>CAVYPY010000001.1:0-725000 GCA_963770525.1 uncultured Acidobacteriaceae bacterium
TCGCCTTCCGTGTAGTAGTTCTCCTTGGGCGTTAGCGAACTCTTCCCGGGTGGTACGCCTGCGCTTGGCCGGAACTAATGGGTTTCGACAGCGTAATCATCGCTTCACTCGAAGAACGGCGTCTGCTCGTTCACTCGCAGCGGGCCGCTGTTCCCTGCTCCTGTTTCCTTTGGACGCCGCGCACAGGTTTCCGCTGCGGGCGCTGCTGTCTGCTGTGATCACCTTGCGCCGGTTCCGGTCCTCTCGCCGGCATCGTCGTGGGCTGTGGCCGTTGCCGGCATCGTCATCTTCCGCTCGATGAATTTCTCTGCGGTTTCGTCCAGCTTCAGATACGGCATCTGCATCCGCACTACCAGGTTCCATGCCTCAAGTAGCCATGTAGCGGCTCAAGCCCACCGATTTCCGAAGCCATCACAAGCGGCTGGCGCGTAATCTCCCGTTGCTGTTCTCCCGATGCTGCGGGAACACGCCCCGCGTCCGGCTATCCCGGGAGCGTTCTACTTCTATTTCGCCAATGGATTTCGAGATCCATTCCGACGCATGAGGCTCGCTCGTCTTGAAGAAGATCTTCGTTGCGGGCTGCGATAGCATCGCCTCGGCGATGTGCCCGTACAGCGCCTCTACCTGCGCCTTGCCCTGAAAGCCCAGAACCATCGGGTAATTCGATTTCCGGCCCTCCGTGATCGCGGTCGTAAACTGCGGCAACCGTTGCAGGTCGCTAGTCTGTCCAGCACGAACCACGTCTTCCGTGCGCCCGCCCGCCCTCGTTCATCAGCCGCAGCACTAACAGGTCAAGCCACAGGCTGATAAGCGGCTGAGGCGCTCCCGCATCGTCGGCTTCGACGTAAGGAACAGCCAACCGCGCCGCTCCCGGCTCCACGGATACGCGCTCCAGCGCCGCTCCGTTTCGCGCTCCGCTGGCAGCAGCCTGAACGCGTCGGCGACCATATTGAGCGAACCCATCACACCCGACCGCTGATTCGGTGCCGTCGAGTGGATCATCGCCCAAGTTCGGTACCCCGCACCCGCGCGTCGATCTCCTCCTCGTGGCACATCCAGTACGTCAACTGCTCCGGGGTGGGTTTCAGATTGATCAGGTGCGCGAAGATTTTCCTCGGCGCGTCAACGAAAAAGTGATTCTCAAGGCCCCGGTCCGGGAACAGCGAAGCCGCTACCGTAAGCGCCTCCGCCTCGTGCGGTACTTCGTCACCGGGCGTCCAGAACGGACAGCGCGCGTCCAGGGGATTCAGGATCACGTCGCCCCGCGATCCCGATAGAACTGCGGCACGTATTCGAGCGCCGGGTCGTACACGATGGCCGTCTCCCCGCGCTCCCATATCTGCGCGAGCATCTGCCGGATGGCCGCGCTTTGCCCGTCCCGCTGTCGCCCACGATCAGGAAGTGCATCGCCTCCCGCTCGCGCGGGATGCGCACCCAGCGGCCCCGGTCCCGCCTGAGCAGCCGGTCGACCACGTCTGCTCTAGATTGACGAACGCGATCCCGTCCGGGAAGTAAGTCATCAGCCATTTCTTCCGCCCCAGCTTCTCGTTGAACTCCGCCGTCGTGACCAGCTCCGGGCCGCGCAGCCGCCGCCCGAACTTCCAGACCATCCGCCGCGCCCGGTCCTTCGGCACGGCCACGAACAAGAGCACCACGAAGAACGCCAGCGTCCAGTACGTGGGCCGCTTCACGAAGTCCCACAGCGTTTGGTTCCCGTAGACGTAGCTCCCCATCAGCGCGTGCAGCCCACGGTCGTTGTACACCGCCGTCGTCCACTGCAACCGCTTCAGCCCGTCCTTGATTCCCTCGTCGGTCAGCACGTACCCGTAGCGCCCGTCCTGGCCCTTCACCGCCTCGATCTCGTCGCCGGTCACGAGCAGTTGCTCGCCCTTGGCCGTTATCCCCAGGAGCAGCGTGTAACGCGCTTTCGCCGCTGGCAGCTTCGACCGCGCGCCGCTCTTCAGATAGTCCGACAGGTACAGCCGCTCCGCCGCCGTCCAGTTCCTCTGCCCGTCCAGCCACACCGCGAACACGAAGAACAGGCAGCTAAGGAAAAATGCTCCCCACGTCCACACGTGCGCCCGGCTCGGCCACGGTTTGCTGTACTGCTTCCGGCCCCACTCCGCCATGCTCAACCCTCCTCCGCCTGTGGCTCCCCAGCCGGTCCGGCCTGTTCCTGGCCCCTTCCGGCCTGGCTCCGCGCCGCCTCGATCCGCTCCCGCGCCCGGTCTCCCTTCACCGCGTCGGCCCGCTCGATCAGCGCCCGCATCTCGGCCTCCGTCATCGGCCCCTGCGCCTGCCGCCGTTACTTGTCCGGAACTGGAGATTGAGGAACAGCGTCCGCAACGCCAGCACCTCGGCCAGCGTCACCCGCCCGGCCAGCGCCGCCTCGTCGTCGGGAAGCTCCACGCCCGGCGCGGCCAGCAACACCGCCCGCACCCATTCCGAGAGCGTCATGTCGGCCGCCCGCGCCGACGCCTCCAGCGCCGCGAACTCCTCCTCGCTCACCTTCGTGCCGATGGATTTGGTGCGCAGCGGGGCCTTCATCGCTCACCGCCGATTCGATTGTGTTGGGGATTTCAGGCCGCACGCTGCCTGCGTGCCGCAACGTGCCGGGCAACGGGCCGTACGGAGCCGTTTTCTTGCTAAGGGGAGGGGAGTCATCAGGTTACCCCTTCAGCAACGCCAGGTTGCTACCAGAGTAACCCGATTTCAGAGATTTTGCCTCTTCGCGTCTGCAGCTACTACACCGGCGCCGCGTGCTTCGCCGCCGTATCCTTTAATAGTCGCTGGCCCCACCCCAGAGCCGCCGAAGATCGGAGCCGTGGCCCTTGTCATGTGGAACATGAGAAAAAGACATTTTTCTCATAGCTGCAAACCAGCCGCAGCGGAGCCGTCAGTCAAGGCCGTGCGCATGCGCGCCGCGGAGCGGTCGGAGCGAAGCGGAGAGCCTTTACGGACGGCGGAGCGGAGGCTACACGCGCGTGAGCGCGCCGGGATGCCGGTTCCGGCCTCTCGCTTTGTGCTTTCAACAGGTTCCCCGAGTGGCAGCAGCAGGTTACTCCCGCAGTAACCGTGAGCAGTCCATTTTGCGCGTCAACCGCCTGACTTTCAAGAGGTTCCCGCCGCAGGAACCTCCAGCAACCTTGCAGCACCCGAGCCGGGGTGACGTGTCACCATTCCTGCCGATGCCGAAGGCAGCGCGGTTTTGGGGATGCTGGCCCGTGGTTGATATTCAGGCTCCCGCATATTGCAATGCTCATCTGGAACACATCAGCACAGCAAACATCATGAGCGCCTGCCCGATGATGCCACGGTGAACCTGTGAAGCTCAGATGATTGACAACTGAAGTAGGCTATTGCCTATCCGTTGATTGAAATGAGTTTTGCGATAGAAAACGTTCGACTCTTCTATCTTGCTCAAGGGGCCTCCCACAGTCGGGAACAGATTAGGTAGAAGCGAAGCCCGCCAAGGCCAAATGAACCCATCACAAGGTGTGATTGATGCGCCTTTGCGACGTAATTAAAGCGGTCGTCCAAATTGAAAGTTTCTCCTTGCCTGAACGCCGTGTAGATGCCGCGCCCGACAGCGAACTCTTCAAGGCCAAAGGCGATCCTCGCCAGTTCGACAGGAACCGTTCCCGGCTCGTGCGTACCAGGACCGATGATTAGGTTTCTATCGAAGCTAAAATTGAGCAGCGTCTTGAGGCACCATCGCTCTAGTTTGCGACTGTCAACCGCGAGCTGTTTGGACGCCCAATTTATGTATGGCATCTTTTCGCGGTTCATCTTTGTCCGCGAAAAATCCCGGATGGCATCGAATGCGCGACCCGCTTCGGAATCTAACTCGCTCAATGCGGAGTTGTGATCCTTGCAAAGTATCTTTGCGGTCAGTGTTTCGATGCGGACTTCTTTGGGTTCGTTGAGACACCAATCGAGACCCTTAACGAAAATCGATTGATCCGGGAATACACATTTGGAAACGAGATGCTCGCGGCTAATGCCGCCTCCGCATCCGCCGAGCGGTGCTGCCCAACATCCGCCGCTGCTAGCTGTTCTCGCCATCGATTTATGTTGTATTCGCTCTCGCTTTCTTTTGCGCTGCGCTAACGCCCTTCCAGAATTAACGCTCCCCAGATAGCAGCAGTGTAGCCGAGGCCCGGCCGGAGTCAGTTGGCGTTAGCGGTATACTCCCCACAGACTCTTCAGTAACCAAAAGGGGCGCTCGAATGCTCAAATACTTAGCTCTGCTGCTCATCTCGTGCATCCCCTTATCGGCGGAAACAAGCCGGTCATGCATCCAATTCTCGGTGGTCATGCAAGACACACTGAAGAATCTTAAACAGGGTTTGTCTCCAGACGACCAGAAATGGTTTCGAGAGAAGGTCGAAAAGAAAAATCCCTCAGTCTGCTACGTTGATCCCGCTCCCAGTGTCTCGCTAGTCTTCGTCATAATCGTGACCCCTGACACCTATCACGGAACCCGTGTAGTCACTAACACGTCTACGAACTCCAACCCCACCAACGGGACGATCACCGATCAGGATGGAAACACGGCTACCTATTCTGGAACGCAAGAGACAACCTCAACGACCTCAACTGCGGTGCCTTATTCGTTCGAGTATGGGATTTACACGCTCTCTGTGGAACGGCAACAGAGCGATGGTTCGTACGTCGTGCTTCATAGGTTCCAACAAAGGGGTATCTATCACACGCTGTACGGCATTCCGCTCGGAGGAAAAGGCCATCACCCGCTCACGCGGTCATTGAGGAGGCTGCGGAATGGATCAATTCGGGCGGCTTGGCTCAAGCAGAGAGGTTTGTGGCGCAATCCGCCGTATCAGCCACAAGGCAAACGATTCCTTCACCAACTCCAGTCAATGTTCCTGCCGCTTCGAACGCACCAATGACGGCCACTCCTGGGTCTGTGGTATCAGTGTTGGATATTTCTTCCAGCCCAACCGCAGCGGAAATTGAGATCGACGGAGCTTTTGTCGGCAACACTCCAGCGTCTGTTGAAGTGTCACCGGGCGACCACATCCTTACGATTACCAAGAATGGATTCGTTTCTTGGGAGCGAAAGCTCAAAGCAATGCCCGGTCACGTGAGCGTGTCCCCCGAATTGCAGCCCGCTGAAAGCACAAAGCCACAATAATCCGCACGTTAACAGGGAACGAAAGGTAAACGACAACATGAGAAAGTCAACCGTGTTGGTGTTGTTTGCATTCCTCGTGCTTGCCGTGTCCGCAAGCCCACAAGAAAAATCTGACAAATTTGCCATATTCGTGACAGGGTTAGGCGATGCTGCGCCCGTCGCGCAATCCCTGATTAAGAAGCTGAATGCCTCAAAACCATTTGAGGTGGTGGGCAAGGACGACACCGCGAAGGTTGTTGTACTGGTTTCCTGCTCTTCGCGCAAGCAAACTGACCCCTTCTTGTGTATGTACGTCGCACATTTCAACGGGCCAGCATTTAAGACATTCTTGGGAGGAGGAATGTGGGCCGCTACAAGTGCGGATGCGGTTTCAGACAACTTCCTTGCGTCGATTGCCCAAGACATTGTGGAGAGGTTCGACAGCACAAGCAAAGACAATTTGAGGGAGGCCCTACAAGCTTGCCTGCTCATGACAGATTCCAAGTGCAACGTCCCTGACCCGTTGCAGAAGGAATTTGACGCAAAGCAACTCACCCTTGGGCAGTACCTTTTGAAGAAGAACCAGTAGGCCACCACGCCCTCATACAAGGAGACGCGTTTATGCGACGACTCTTGTCCGTCTTTGTTGCCTTTGCGCTAGGGGCTCCGGTTGCTGCCCAAAAGCCCATCATTTTCGATATCTCTAACGTTGTTGTTGGAGCACAGAAGATTCAGACGCTCTACCTCTTTGCAGAGGGAAAATGGTCGGATGCTGGCGAGCATATCGGGGCGGCCTCTACTCAGATTCAATGCTACAAAAGCCTCGGGTTCTGCGATGTTGCCAATGCATTCGAGACCTTTGGCGAAGCCAATGTTGATCTTACTGCTTTTGATATTCTCCGCTGGGACAGTAAAGAGATCATTGCGGTGGATAGTTCACCAATTTGCATTGCGAACACTCTGCGAGTTGACCTCGTTACAAAGAGAATTACTTTAAGTTCATCCGACAAGGGCGTGACAAAAGACCCATTCTGCAAAGGGTCAGACAAACTTTCTACTGCCGTTTTATGGGGCATGGAAGATATAGAAAAGGACGCAATCAATAGGGCGAAAGCCAAGCAACAAAACCATTGAGGACTCATTCGCGTTGGTACTTCGTGCCGCAGCTATTCCAACGGAAAAGCTGCTTTTTCAAACTTGTCTCGCAGCCAGAACGCCATACGTTGAAGTCGTCCAAGGCGTATTTGGCCCGGTCCCACCCCTTTTAACCAAAACAGGCGTTTACCTTGTAGGCGCACATGCACTTCAGTCTTCATGCACTGATCGAGCGATGTAAAACTCGCAACCGGGGCCGCTTCCCTGAACTCGATACTTCCCGGCTTTAGTTCCACTCCCCAAACAGATTTATTGTCAAATGGCGCTATAGGACGTTTGTCACTCAGATAGGCAATGTTCGACAGCACATAGGTCCTTGATCGAGAGAGGTTTCGTATATCGAAATTTGGCCGCAGATTTCGTGGGATTATCTAGCGTGCCGTCAAATCTCCAGTTGTAGCCGATAGTAATATCCGTTATCTGCAAGAACCATTGAATTGCCACGTAGCACATGCAACCAGCAGGACGCCTGCAGCCAAGTTGCTGAGAAACCCGCCAGCAACTTCCAACCAAAACGTCATCGAAAGTATATCCCCAAAATCGGATTTGAGAAAACAACACCATCGGCCTGCTCTGGCCTAGCGATCAGTCTGCCTCGACAGCATCGGAGATCGTCGCTTTTGTGCCATGTGATGCCTGATTAGCTTGACACCAGTCGGCAAAGTATCCGCTTTTGAACGCCACGACATTCTTGAATCCGGCGTCGCTAAATTCGCTCGCAATGCGCTCGGACTGATCGCCCGAAATGATTTGGATCGCAGCCTTGCGCTGCGGTTGTCGGAAAAGCAAATCGCGGGCGCGCTGGTCAGCGGTTGGGAGGCTATAGCCGCAGACGACAATCTTGTGAGCGGTCCCTAATGCTCCCGCTGCTTGCGACCAGAGATGCTCCCAGAAATCGCCAAACTCATGACCCAAGGAGGTATCGTAGAAGAACTCTTTGGTCCGGCCAGGAAGGATGAAGCACGGGAGTACGCCGCCACTTTGATAGGTGTGACCGGAAAATGTTTCGTACCCGAGAAACTCTAAATCCGCTCGATGAATAACCGGGTGATTGCCCATCGAGGATACGCGGTTGACCAAAAATGTTCCTCCCGGTGCGCCTCCAAACAGCGAAACCAGCCAATTCACACTGCCGTGTAACTTGAGCACGAGAACATCTGACGAAATGTCCTCCATTCCGAGTGGAAATCCGTAGCCATGTGAAATGTCCCACTTCCCGAACCGCCTAAGCTCCCGCTCAAGTGAATCATCGTAATTGAATGTGATGATCACGTCGCCGGGTTGCACGATCAGTTCAGCGAATACCGCGTAGCTCGGGGCAGGAAGCACACGAATCTGCCGAAACCATTCCTGTAATGCCATGCCGAGGAAGCCGCGTCTGTTCCCGAGCCTATTGCGCTGGATGCGGTCTTCGGGAACTTCGGAGTCCTTTAGTTTTTCGACCTGAGATTGAAGTTCGGTGATCAGGTCTTCGATGTTCGGCATGTCGCCAAAGGTATCTATGAGAAATTCTGCGGACGCTCGAATCCGACAGATTCTCAGACTTCAACATGTATTCGAATAGGGCACCGCCCATCTGAGAAGCTAGAGGGTATCCAGCATCGCGCGAAGCACCCGCACCGAAAACGTAAACGGTTGGCATACGATTTACCCTGATGATAATCCGACGCAGGCTCAGAGGTCGGGGTTTTGTTTTTCCTAAAAAACCAGCGAACATGCCCGCAATGAAGCTGGCAAGATGCCGCAAATCAAGACCCGAGTCGACTTTAGGCCGCCAACATCCGATAATAGGTATAGCGAGGCTCCCATGACGATCCGAGTCGAACTCAACCCGGAGATGGAAAGACAGCTTGCCGCGGAGGCATTGGCTCGCGGCATTGCGCTGGAGTTGTATGCGCAGCGGCTCCTTCAGGAGGCAATCGCTTCCAGGGGCAAAGCGCATGCACGCGCAAGCCAGGAAGAATTTCGCGCCTTTCTGGATGCTCTTGCGAGCAAAGCGCCGAATGTTCCTCAACTGCGAACCGAGACTTTCTCACGCGAAATGATCTACGGTGAGCACGCCTAATGCCTGGCTCGTCCTACCTGGTGGACACGAACATTTTGCTCCGCCTCGTACAGCCGGACAGCCCCGAATATGGAACGATCCGGCAATGTACGGATCGTCTTTGGGCACAGGGAGCGGACCTCTTCTACACATCGCAAAATTTGGCTGAATTCTGGAACGTCTGTACTCGACCGGCTGATCGGAACGGGTTCGGATTCTCGGTTGCAGAGACGGATGAACGCGCTGCTCTGATCGAATCCAAATTCTCTTTTGCCGCCGACAGCGAAGCAACACATCAAGAGTGGCGCAAAATCGTAGTTGCGGCGGGCGTCTCTGGTATCCAGGTCCATGACGCTCGCATGGTGGCCGCGATGCGCGTGCACGGAATTGCGAATCTGCTGACGCTCAATGCCAAGGATTTTCGCCGATTCAGCGGCATCACTGTTCTTTCGCCAGACGAAGTCTTGGCCTCCTTCAGCTAGAGAGGCGCAACCTGACTAAACACTGGCCCGGTTCCGGGCCGGAGTGGGGCCGGTTCCGGCCCCAAAACCATGCCAGGATGGTTCCATCCTGGCTCACTGGATAGCAGTGTTTACGGTGATCAGAAAGCAAGCAGTGCTGGTCTACGCTTCCTCAGCCAAACGGACGGCCTCGACTCGTCCGGGGCCTTTCCTGGGAGCCGTCTTTTTCTTCGACCGTGGCCTCATGATGTTGATAGCGGAAGCATCGAGCTGCGTCTTCAAATGCGCCGCATAGTATTTCTCAATCATCTCCACGCTTGTCCGGCAGTTCTTGGCAATCTGATAGATGTCGGCACCTTCAAGCAGGCGCAGGCAAATGTAGGTGTGGCGCAGGCTATACGCCGTTCGCGGCCTTCCGTCACGGTCGGTGCGAAGCTTTTCTTCCTCAAGGATTGCGTTGAACAACTCGCGCGGCCATTTCGGGAACAGAAGATCGGTGGGTCCGGGCGCGTGCCACTCACCGTTGGCCATCGATGCGGTACGGCTGCCTGATCTTCCCGGCCCTCCGTCTGGACGTGGGCGGGCTTTCAGCCGCTCGAACGGATGCACGGCACCTGTTGTGCTCTTGCAATAGCCAACGCCTCGCTTTCCACGTACTTCGATCTCAAGGATGGTTTGGCCGCTCCCCTCGTCTTCGATCACCGTGACATCGCGGAACTGAAGACGCCTCGCCTCGTCGGGGCGGAGTCCGGTGTTGGCGGAGAACAGAACATAATCGTGAAGTTGTTCCGCTTCCCAACGAAAACGGGGCTGCTTTGGGTCCTGCGCGCGTTTGCGCGTTGCCTCATAAAGCTGCTTGTACTCTTCCGGTGAGAACCATGCTCGATGGGAAATCTTTCCGGACGCACGATATGGCGCTGAAAAATCCGGGAGATGATCGACCCATCCGTGCCGCAGAGCCGTTTTGAAAATCTGGCGCAGCGTCACGGTCTCCTGGTGCATGGTGCTATGCGCTGGAGGCTTGCCGCGCATCGCCTTACTTTCCTCAAGGCGATGGATGCGATATTCATTGACCTTGCCAGCCGTGATCTCGGGAAGGACCATGCTGCCGAAGAATGGAATCAGGTAGCCGTTTGTCCTCGCGTGCTGTCCGCGCGCATAGGTTGGGCTGCGCTGCCCCTGCGTCATGATGTCGAATTCGCGCAGGTACAACTTCGCAGCTTCGCGGAACAGTTTGCCGCTTTTCAACTGACCGTCGCGGAGCTTGCCCCGCAACTGCAAATACCAGTCTTCCGCGAACTCCTTCGCTTTCGAGAGGCTGTCTTCTTTGGTGGTGGTGCGCCGATTCTTCCCGGCTAGATAGGTTGCGCACTGCCAGCTCGAACTGTTCGGACGCTTGTAGACGTGAACTTTGCCACCGAGGATGGTGTGATGCTCTGCCATGCGGCTGCACCTCCTGCTTCCTCTATAGAAGCACAAAAGTGTGCAAGAGTTGCGCAAGGCTTGCGCAGTGCTCGGCATCAATACAAGCTATTTATTTTCAATAATATATAGCAATATTGCGGCTTTATAAGCCGATTTTAAGTCCGCTGCGTCTGCCAGTTTCGCCATCCGGGCTACGTCCTTATCCTGCCACATCGTGCATGGCTGACGCGTCTTCAGGCCCGAGCGCCAGCTTCGCCCCCATCGGTCTCTAGGCAGCTAAAGCCAGTCTCCGTCCTCCGGGTCAGCGTCATTACTGTGATGTCATCCGCCTGTCCGAAGCGCCGTGCCGCGTCGGCAATCGTGTCGGCTGCCTCGCGGCTGATCGCCTGCGTTCGCTCAAATCCGAACAGCTCTCCGCTGGCATTCTGCGCTTCGACCACGCCGTCCGACAGCAGCGTCAGCCGATCACCGGGGCGCAGGCAGAAGGTTCCCTCCTCATAGATCGTCTCCGCCAGAATCCCCAGCGGGAGTCCAGGCGGCAACTCGACCTCTTCTCCGTTGTGGTAGGGGACCAGATGCCCGGCATTCGCCAGCCGCACTTTTCCGTCGCGTCCGATTCGAGCACACAGGCACGTCACAAATCCCTCATCGTTCATCTCTTTCAGCTGCCGGTTGAGCCGCATCAGCATGGCGGCCGGCTCCAGTCCTTCGGTGGACAGCGCGCGCAGGGCGCCAATGGCCAGCGTTCCTGTCATCGCCGCCTTCAGCCCTTTGCCGCTGACGTCGCCCACAACCAGCAGCGTGGCCTCGCCGGACCCATCCAGTACCTGATAGAAATCCCCGCCCACTTCCTCGGCCGGGAAGTAGGCGGCCTCGATTGCATAGCCCGCCACCGGAGGCAGCTGCGCCGGCACCAGTCGCTCCTGAATGGCCCGCGCCGCCTGCAACTCGGCCGCGGTGCGCGCCTGCTCCCGGCTCACACGTGTGAAGCGGAAGAACATGACCACACCGATCGCCAGAACAAACAGAAAGTCCCCCACATCCGACAACTGCAACGACACCGGCCCCACGGGAATCGGATCGTCCAGGAAAGTCAGCCTCTCCCACCCCGTATAAAGGGCCATAAATCCCACGTCGAACAGCGCCGCCGTGGCCACCGGCAGCAGACTCGGCAGAATCAGCCAACCCGCCTCGCGATTTCCGCGCCGGTACCAAACGAACAGCAGCACCGGCAACAGCAGCGCCGCCGGGAAAATCACCGCTGCTTCCGCCAGCGTGTACGGATCCCCCGAAGTCTTTCCCATCAGGGTCAGTACCTGCAGGATCAGCGGCGCTGGCAGCAGCCACTCGTAGATCCGCCAGGCGCGCCCGACTCGCTGCCCGGCAAAGCTGAACGTAAACTCGATCTGCAGAATGGTGAACGCATAGATCAGCGGATCGCCCACAAAATCATTCCAGGCCAGCGCGATCGAACCTGCCTGCGAGGTGAAGGCCAGCCCGTTTGAAATCCCCAGCAGCAGGAGGTACAGCCCCAGCCACCGATACTCTGCATGCCCTCTTTGCGCGCGGTACAGCGCCAGCGCCGCAAGCCCCGCCAGGATCACCACAAGATTGATGGCCGTTGTGGGCACCGCCGAATACAGCCGCGCACTCTCCAGCGCCGCGCGTTCGTTCTCGATGGCGTCGGGCGTTCCCAGCGCCGCCGTCAGAAACAGTGGCAGATGGTAGAACCGGTACAGTCTCGGTGCGTGCGTCCGCAGCGCCAGCTCCAGTTCGGTCGCATCGTCCGGTATCGCAATCACCTGCTCCGTCGGCCGCCTGACGTCCCAGAGCGGCAGCAGGTTCGGCCCGTCTGCCTTTTCCCCATTGATATACAGCTCGTACGTGCCGTCCCCGCCGGCCAACAGCAGATGCATGTGTGGATGCCCCGGCGCCAGCTTTACGTGCAAGCGAAACCAGTGCCACCCCGGCTGCGCCGCGCCCATGTCATCCAGACCGACGGTCTCCCATCCGCTGTCGTCAAAATCTGCCTTCGCCCACGCTGGATTATCCCCGTCGTGCTCGCTCCATCCTTGGTCGAGGTCCACCGTCCCCGACTTCCAGTGCGTCGCATCGGCTTGCGCCAGCGCCCTGGGCGCGCCCATCGCCCCAGCGGTCAGAAGCACGAGCAGCGCCGCAACCATCCACCGCGCTCTACGCATGCAGCACCTCGGCTCCGGTCAGAGTGAGCCGCAGCACCGTGATGTCATCCTGCTGCCCGAAGGTCTGCGCAGCTCGCGCTATGTGTTCAGCCGGCTCGCCGGAGATCTGCTGCATCCGCTCGAATCCAAACAGTTCCCTGCTCGCGCTTTGCGCCTCCACTACACCATCCGACACAAACGTCAGCGTGTCCCCTGGCTCCAGCGCAAAGCGCCGCTCCTCAAACGAAGCCTCCGTCGTGATCCCCAGCGGCAGCCCCGGTTCCAGCACTATCTCCGCGCCGTTTCGATACGGCGACAGATGCCCGGCATTCGCCGCCGTTACCTGCCCGGCCGTCGTAATCCTCACGCACAGGCACGTCACAAACCCGCCGTCCTGCGCCCGTCCGATCTGCCGGTTCAGCCGCGCCAGCAGCTCCGCCGGTGCCAGATTCTCATCCGCCAGCGACCACAATGCGCCGATCGCCAGCG
The DNA here is from genome assembly GCA_963770525.1 of uncultured Acidobacteriaceae bacterium. Classification (GTDB taxonomy): domain Bacteria; phylum Acidobacteriota; class Terriglobia; order Terriglobales; family Acidobacteriaceae; genus Palsa-343. The sequence continues at coordinate 12,889 of CAVYPY010000001.1, forward strand.
TTCCTGTCATCGCTGCTTTCAGCCCCTTGCCGCTCACGTCACCGACCACGATCAGCGTTGCACCGTCGCCCTGTTCCAGCACCTGATAGAAATCCCCGCCCACTTCTTCCGCGGGAAGATACACCGCTTCCAGCGCATAGCCCGCAACGGGAGGGAGCGAGGCCGGGACCAGCCGCTGCTGGATCTCCCGCGCCGCCCGCAGTTCCGCTGCCGTGCGCGCCTGCTCGCGGCTCACCCGCGTGAAGCGGAAGAACATCACCACACCGATCGCCAGGAGGAAAAGGAGGCCGGCGATGTCGAAGGGCTCAATGGAGAAGAGCCCCAGAGGCAAGAGACTAGCGAGGACAGCGAGATGGCGTAAGCCGAAAGAGTCGCCGATGATGCCGACGTCGGCGAGAGAAGTGGTGAGCAGGGGAAAGAGGCTGGGCAGGATGAGCCATCCTGCTTCGCGAATGCCGCGGCGATACCAGAAAAGCAGAAGAACGGGCAGGATGAGAGAAGCGGGCACGAGCAGAAGAACCTCAACGAAGTCGAAGAGGGCGCGACTGAAGAGGCCGAACCATGCCGGGAGAGCGAAGAAGAGGGGCCAAACGAGCAGCAGCACCTCGTAGGTGCGCCATGCGCGCGTGACCCTGCGGCCGACGAAACTGAAGGTGAACTCGATCTGGCAAAGGGTCAACAGGTAGTTGGCCGGGGTGCTGATGAACCAGTTGATGGAGAAAGGAGCAAGGCCGGTGGTGGAGGAGCATTCAAAGGTACCGTTGCCGAGGGCGCACAGGATGAGGTAGCAGCCGAGCCAGAGGTATTCGCGATGGTCGGGCTGATACCAGAAAAGGATGAGGACGGGGATGCCTCCGAACAGAAGGAGGAGGTCGACAGCCAGGCCGGGGATGACCATCGCAACTTGCGCGCTTTGTTCGGCGCGATGAGCGTTGTCTATGGCCGGCAGTGTGCCCAGCTCGACCCGCCATGCGCCGCGATCCGCCAGAAACATGCTCGTCGTCGGAATGTCCGTGCGCAGCGCGATGACCGCGCTGCCCGCAACGGCCGGCAGAGGAACGACTCGCGACTGCGGATAGGTAACCAGCATTTCCGACCGCAGCCGTGGCCCTGCCACCCTCCGGCCGTTGACATACACCTCGTAGGTGCCGCCGCCGCCCGTGATCAGCAGCGCCAGCGGACCCGCGCGCGCCGAAATCTCCGTTCGCAGTCGATACCAGCGCCAACCTGTCTCATCATTCCGGTCCGTCAGCGCAATCACCGGCCACGTGCTGTCGTCGAACCCCGGCTGCGCCCACTTCGGAGAATCCCCGTCCTGCACGTGCCAGCCCTGGTTTAGTTCCACCGTCCCCGATGGCCAAAGCGCCGCAACCGCCTGTGCCTGTGCCGCGTGCGTTCCCATCGCGCCTGCAGCCAGCACCGTCAGGAGTGCCGCGCAGCCAGGCCTCGCCCCGCGCATGCGCAACACCCGCGCCCACCCTGGCCAGCGTCCTCGTTTCCCGATTGCCTGCATCTGGGGTAACTCAGTCTACGCTCCACTCTTTTCTCCCGGCAATCAAGGACCGCGCTGCCTTCTCTCTGCGCCCCCGTTCTCCTGTGGTATTTTGGCTCTCATCCCCGGGTTCCCCTCCCGTCGCGGAAGAGGATCCCCATGCCCATCGAAGTCGATTTTCGCTTCTGCGGCAACGTCGCCGTTCTCCAGCCCCGCGGACGCCTCGTCGCCGGCGAAGAAGCCAGATCGTTGGAGACTGTTTTTCAGTCCGCCATCATGGAATTCCAGCGCATCGTGCTCAATGCTGCTGAAGTCACACGCCTCGACAGCACCGGCCTCGGTCTCCTCGTCCGCTACGCCGCCAACCTGCGCAAGCGCGGTGGCGACCTGCGCCTCGCTTCACCCCCGCCTCTCATTCAGGAGCTCCTCAACATCACCCTTCTCAACACGGTCCTGCACGCTTATCCCACCGAGCCGGAAGCCGTTGTCTCCTTCCTGCGCCAGCAGGCCCCCGAAGCCGCGCCCGCACTGCCCGGCCATCGCGTCCTCGTCGTCGACCGCTCGCCCGACCTGGGCGCCTTTGTGCGCGCTGTCCTCACCCCGCGCGGCTATTCGGTGAAATCTGCCAGCCTGGTCAGCGATGCGCGCCTCCTGTTGCAGATCGAGCCCGTCGATTTCATCCTGGTGGGTCCCGGCACCCCGCAACTGCCCGCCGCCGCTGTCCTCGCCGCTTTGCGCAAACTCTCGCCGCACGCCATCGCTCTTCATCTCACGCCGGAGTTCCGCTCTTTCGAGGCGTACCAGGCCGCCGAGCTGCTCCTGGAAATGTTCCAGTCCGGCGCCGGCTCACAACTCTCCTTCTGAGTGCGCGTCGGTGTTCCGCCGCGACGCTCTAGCGGCCGATCTCAATCACCGCCAGCCCCATCGCCGGCAGCGTCACCGTCAATTGATGATTCCGGATCGCCACCGTCTCTGGTGGACCCAGATCCGACACCTTCTGCAGCGCCTCCACCTGCTTCTCCGTCGGATATTTCGGACTTCCCATCTTCTTCCACGCGTCAAGCGTGTCGCCGTGGGCATCGTCCACCCGACGGATCTCCGCCCGCGCCGCCTTCACATCCTTCAGCTCGAACATTTCCGTCTTCGTCGGACCGTCCTCGCCCGACGCGCCCTGCCCCGGCTCAACCAGATTCCACGCCGCAATCACAATCGTGCCGTCTTTGCGCCGCGTCACCAGAGCCTCATTCTCCGGTGCCGGCAGCCGCTCGTCGCCCAGCTCGTGCAGCAGCATGAAATCGTCATAGGCCGGCTTCGGAATTCCGTCCTCCGCCATAATGCCGTATCCGCCGTAGAACGGCGTCCTGATCACACCCTGCTCCTCGAAGACATCCGAGAAGGTCCAGTACGACATCATCAGCGTCTTGCCGTCGCACTTCGAAATCGTGTCCGCCATCCACGGTCCCATGTAGATCGAATCCGTGATCCGTTGCTCGTTCATGTAGGTTGCGTTGAACTCGCTCCAGATCAGCGGAATCGTCGGTCTTGCCGAATGCTCGATTTCCTCGTGCACCTTGTCCACCGCCGCGCACACCATCTGGTGCGGTGCAATGGTCCGGTTGTCGTGGAAGACGTTCTCCGCGGTGTCATTCCCATACACGTGCGTCGAGACGAAATCCAGCGGTACGTGGTTCTCTGTCGCATGCCGGATCAGGTCCCCTACCCACGCCGCCTGGGCTGTCGCCGGACCGCCTACGCGGATCCGCTCGCTCACCGACTTCAGCGCCCGCGCCGTGTGGTCGTAAAGCTCGAAGTACGTCTCCTGCGCCGGCCTGCCAATCCAGAAATCGATGTTCGGCTCGTTCCACACCTCGAAATACCAGCTTGCCACTTCGTCGATTCCATACCGGTCCACCAGGTGTTTCGCAAACGCTGTAATCAGCGCGTCCCACTTGTCATAGCTGGCGGGAGGCGAGGGAATCGGTTTGTACCAGAACGCGTGATACTGCACCTTCGCCGCCAGCGCCTTGGGCATAAAGCTGATCTCCACAAAAGGCTTGATCCCGTTCGCCAGCAGCCCGTCGTAAATGTGATCCACGTACGACCAGTTGTAGACGGGATTTCCCTGCGCATCCTCGCTGTAGACCCCGTTCTCATCGTCCAGAATCGCGTGGAAGCGAACGTACTGGAAATCCGTGACTTTCCGGACCCGCTGAATATCGTCGCGGTAGCTTTGCCGCATGGCCAGGTTCGCCCGCCCCGATCCAAACATCTCCTCCCAGAAATGTGGAAACGGGGTTCCCTGTGCATGCGCGTCCACCACAATCGGCGCCTGCGCCGCGCTGCTCTCCTGAGCAACTCCTCCAGCGCAGCCGGCGACGGCCAGGGCCGCGGCCGCCAAAACGATTCCAAAGCGTCTCATGATTTTCTCCGCCCCCAATTATCGTGCATCGCCGCTTCCCGCCAGTCCTGATCGGCAAAAGCGCAAAAAGAGGAGGATGTCCCCTGCGGAACATCCTCCTGGCAGCACTCTCACCCTCTTAGAAGCTGAACCGCGCCTGCAGCTGCACCGTCCGGCTGCCCAGCGCCTGACCAGCAGTGCCGAAGCCGGAGTTCGGCGTTACCGTGCCATCGGGTGCCACCTGCCCGATGACGTTGTGGATGGATGCGCCGTTGATATTGATTTTGTTGAAGAGGTTATAGGCGTCGGCCCGCACCTCAAACGCCGCGTGCTCGCCCAGGATCCGATTGCTCGGCAGGCCAAAGTCCTTCGCCAGGCTCCCATCCAGATCGTTATAGTCCGGACCCGTCAGGCTGTTGCGATGGATTCCCGGCGCAGGCCCCGGTGTACTCGCCGGAAACGCTGGTCCCACCGTGTAGGTTGGACCCGCAAAATACGGCGTCGCATCGGCACCAAAGTCCGGATTCACCGCGGTCATGTAGTTGCGGTTCGACTGGTTCTTCCCATAGCCGCCAAGATTGGCCGCCGGCCGCACCGACGAGTATGGACTGCTTCCGTAGTACAGATTGCCCGTCGTGCTGTACTCCGGATCCCACGGGAAGCCCGTGTGCCAGTTCCAGATTCCGCTCAGAGACCATCCACCCAGCACTTTTTCTCCCAGGGAATTGCCGTGGAAAAAGACCGGCTGCCACAGCCCAAACAGTTTCACCGCGTTCTGCACGTTATAGTCCGCGCGCCCATACGCAGCATGCACGTCGTAGGGATACGGATCCTCGAAATACGGCCCTGACTGCTCGTCCATCGCCTTGCCCCAGGTGTACTGCGCCTCGGCCTGGAAGCTGTTGGCGAAGTTATGCGTCAGCGTCGCGATCATCGAGTTGAAGTTGCTGTTGGCTGCGTTGTCGTAGTAATCGATGAAGTTGACGCTCGGGTTCATCGCCAAACCGTTCTGCGCGGCCACCGCCAGCCAGTCGTACTGCGTCAGCAGATGCCGCATCAGATCGCCTTCATAGCCCAGCGTTGCCACCGTGCTGTACGGCAGCTGATAATCCGCTTCCAGCGAGTAGTGGTAGTCCGTAATGTTCTTCGGTTTTGCCGGAAACCCGGTGACAGAGGTGGAACCGGTCAGCGGCAGATTCGCGCTGCTGAACGTCGTGACCGCCGCAGGGTTCGGCGCATAGCCGAAGATCGAGTTGATATTCGTCGCGGTTTCGTACAGGATGCCCGTTCCCGCGCACGTCGGGTTCGGGAAAGGATAGGCGCATGTGAAGTTCGGGCTCACCGCGTTCGGCGGATTGCCAAACCCGTTGGCCAGAATCGCGATCTCGTTCTGGTTGTAATTGATTCCGAATCCGCCCCGGATCACCGCCTTTCCGTTCAGGTTCAGCGGCTGCCAGTCGAAACCGATCTGCGGACCCCAGTCGTTCTTGGTCGGCGTAATCAGCCCTCCGCCGATCTTGATGTTCAGCCCACCCAGCGGATCCGACCCGCTTCCGAACTGCATCACGTCCAGGTTGTTTTCCTTCGAGTAAAACGCCCCAAAGTACGACCACCGCAGCCCCGCATTGATCGTGAAGTTTGGCCGCAGCTTCACGTCGTCCTGCACAAAGAAGCCCCACAGGTTCTCGCGCTGGTCTTCCCGGTTCGCAAATGGCAACCCCGTCGTGTAATCGAACGTCCCGGTCTCTTTGTACGGAGCGTCGTTGGCGAAATCCCACAGATTATGGAAATTAAACTGAGGCCGCGATCCATAGACGTTCTCGTTCAGGTAGTACAGCCGCGTCAGCTCGCCACCCGCCTTGATGTTTTGCTTCCCCCACACCTTCGTCAGCACGTCGTTATAGGTGTAGGTCCACTGATTCAGAACGCTCGGCCCCGGCGCGCCGAAATATTGGAACCCCTGCTCTGAGGCGATGTTGCCGATATCGTCGATGTTGTCCTCCGGCAGGCCGAACGGCTCCTGCGGATTGCTGGCCACCTCGTTCCACCGCCACCCGGCCGCATTGGCTCGCGCCTGGTTCAGCAGCGTCGCTGAGAAGGTGTGGTTCCAGATCAGCGCAAACGCGTCGTTCACCTGCGAGTGATGCCACAGGTTCGCCGAGCGCACCGGCCCGTTGTAGTCCGTGGTGTCCACCGGCACCCAGTAGATCGTGAACGTCAGCCGATCCTTCTGCGTAATGTTCGCGTCCACGCGCCCGTTGTACTGCTGCTGGGTCGTATTCGTTGGGTTGACCGTCTGCAGGTACGCCAGATCCGGAATCCCATCCAGTCCGTTGCCCACGCCCGGGCTGGTTGAACTGCCGCCGTAGGTCAGGTCCTGCGTTCCCGGTGCGCTCGTCAGCGGCGAGCCCACATCGAGCGCCCCGCCCACCGTGTTGCAGTTCACGCCCTCTTTCAGCCCGATGGCGGCGCACGTCTGCGGAATGATGCTCTGTCCTGCCGGCGCTTCACCCTTGTATCCCAGATATTTCGTCGCAATCGGCGCCACGCCGGTCAGGGCATCGAACTGCGATGTCTCGTACCACCCATCGGAAGTCGAACTCGCCGCCGACGGCGCCGTCTCATACGCGAAGAATCCGAAAATCCTGTTCTTCCAGAACGGCCCGCCCAGGCTGCCGCCGTACTGATTGAACCGCTCCTCGTCCCGGAGAACGCCGCGCGACGCTGCCCGTGCCGCATCCGTCGTGCCCGTCGGGGCGACATCGGAGCTCGTGCCGTTCCACCGCTGATAAGCGTTCAGCCCTGGCCGCGAAGCCTTGAAGAACGCGCTCCCGTGCACCTGGTTCGTCCCGCTCTTCGTCGTGACCTCGATCTGTGCCCCGCTGAACCGTCCGTTCTCCGCGTCGTAGCTGTTCGAAACCACATGCAGGTCCTGCACCGAATCTTCCGTCGGCGTGATCACCGACGTGCCGCCCCACACCGCGCTCGTCGTGCTGATCCCGTCGATGCTGATCCCGTTGTTCTCATACTGCCCGCCCATCGACTGCACCTGCGGCCCGTTCTCGGTCTGGAAGATTCCTCCCGACCCGGAACCGGTCCCTCCCGGTCCCTGGTTTCCCGGCAGCTCATACGATCCGCCCCCGGCTCCCTGCGAAGCGTCCCCGAACACCCCCGGCGTCAGTTGCGCCAGCTGGAAAATATCGCGGTTGAACGACGGCATGTGCTGGATCTGGTTGCTCGAGATCGTCGCGCTCAGCGTCGCCGTGTCCGTCGGCAGCCCCCGCGTAATGGAAGAAACCGTCACCGTCTGCGCCGCGGCGCCCACTTCCATCGTCACGTTGATCGTGTTCGCCTGCTCCGGCGTAATCTGCACCTGCGACAGCGTCTTGGCCTTGAAGCCCGCAGCCGTCACTGCCAGGCTGTAATTCGCCGGCCCCAGCGAGTTGAACGTGTAGATCCCGCTCGCGTCCGACGTCGCCGTCTGGCTCTGGTTCGTGTCCTTATTGGTCAGGGTCACCGTCGCTCCCGGAATCACCGCCCCGGTCGGATCGCTCACCGTTCCGCGCAGCGACGCGTTGAACTGCGCCTGCGCCCCCGGCGCGCCCAGGATAAGGATCGCCGCAAACAAAAACGCCGGCCACCGGCCGACGCTCAACCAACGCTCGAACAAAGATGAAGACGAAAGACGACGGCCACGTCCGGAGCGTGGCCCGGTAAATAGGGCAAACAACATACTGGTCTCCTGAGAAAATCCTGCAACTTAGAACGGATGGCTTTCCCGCCAATAGAGATGCCCAAATGGTCACCTGGGTCGCGCCACATTCCTGGACCGGCAATTGCCTGCGTCTGACGAGCCTCCGTCCCGGCGCATACCCAACTCCCCGGCAACCGCTATAGTGCAGAGGAGTGTTCGACGACCCCCGTCGTTATCCTCTTTCTTGTCATTCTTTTTTCTGTGAGGCCATTGCCTTGTTCCTGCGCGTGCCTTTCCGTTCCGCTGCTGTCGCCGCCTTCTTTGTCCTCACGACCTTCACCTCCGCTCAAACCTCCGTCCCCGACGGCATCCCCCGCGCCCTCGCCCAGTCCCGCGCCGCCCGCGTTTTCGATCTTCACTACGAACTGCACTTCACTCTCATCCCCCACGCTCCCTCTGCCGCTGCCACCGAGCAGATCACGTTCAATCTCAGCGACGCCTCTAAGCCCCTCGTTCTTGATTTCCGCGACGGCTCCATTTCCTCGCTCGTCCTCAACAAGACACAGATCGCCGCCACCATCGACCACGGCCACCTCATCCTGCCCGTTGCCGATCTTCACTCGGGCGCCAACGTCGTCGAGGCAAAATTCACCGCCAACATCGCCCCCGCCGGCAAAGCCATCACCCGCTTCGACGACCACGACGACGGCAGCGAATACCTCTACACCCTCTTCGTCCCCATGGACGCCAGCATGGCCTTCCCGTGCTTCGATCAGCCGGACCTCAAAGGCCGCTTCGCCCTCACGCTCAATGCGCCCGAATCCTGGTCTGTCATCTCCAACACCTCGCCCGCATCGACCACTTCGCTGGGCACCGCCAAACAAACCCATTTCGCTGAAACCGAACCCATCCCCACTTACCTCTTCGCCTTTGCCGCCGGGCCCTTCGTCAATGTTCACCCCACGCCCGGACTCCCCAACGTCTGGGTCCGCAAATCCAAGGCCGCGGCCGCCGCCTCTGAAGTCCCCGAAGTCCAGACCACCGCCGCCGACGGCATCCGCTATCTCTCCACCTACTTCGCCCAGCCCTTCCCGTTTCCGAAGTACGAAATGGTTCTCATCCCCGGCTTCGCCTACGGTGGCATGGAGCACGCCGGCGCCACCTTCCTCCGCGAAGAGTCGGTCCTCTTCCGCACCGCGCCCACCGCCGACAACCGCCTCGGCCGCCAGATCCTCGTCCTTCACGAGCTCACCCACCAGTGGTTTGGCGACTTCACCACCATGCGCTGGTTCGACGACCTCTGGCTCAAGGAAGGCTTCGCGCAGTACATGGCGTACCACGCGCTCGCCGACCTGCGTCCCGACGACAACATCTGGCAGCATTTCTACCTGTCGATCAAACCCGCCGCCTACGCCATCGACGAAACCCAGGGCACCACCCCCATCTATCAGGACATCCCCAACCTCGACGACGCCAAATCCGCCTACGGCGCCATCGTCTACTCCAAAGCCCCGGCCGTTCTCCGCCAGCTCAACTACATCCTCGGCGAGGCCGCCTTCCGTCGCGGCCTCCAGCTCTACCTCGCCGCCCACAAGTACGGCAACGCCACCTGGCAGGACCTCATTGACGCCTTCCAGTCCGCCTCCGGCCGCAATCTCGCCGCCTGGTCGGATATGTGGATTCGCCACCGCGGCATGCCTCGCGTCGATACTGCCTGGACTTGTTCCGACGGCCACCTGGCTTCGCTCCGCCTCACGCAGACGCCCGTGCTTGGCGGGACTGACGTCTGGCCCATCGCCACCGAAATCGCGCTCGGCTATTCGAACGGCTCCGTGCAAGCCCTTCGCGCCGATCTGGATTCGCAGTCGGCCGAGATCCCTCTGGGTTCCGCCACACGGCCCTGTCCGCAGTACGTTTTCTCCAACCACGACGACCACGCCTACGGACTCTTTCCCCTCGACACGAAATCCCGCGCCGCGGTTCTGCCTCAGCTTGCCACGCGTGGTCCCGCGGCCTCCGACCTCTTCCGCCGCACCTTATTATGGGGATCGCTCTGGGATTCAGTCCGCCTCGCCGACCTCGACCCCGCTCTCTACACTCGCACCGCGCTCGCCGCTCTTCCCGCCGAGCACGATGAATCCCTCGCCGCCTCGCTCCTCGCCCACACCGAAACATCTCTCCACCGCTACCTTTCAGGCGCAACCGAGCGCGAGCTCCTCCCGCGCGCAGCCGCCCTCGCAGCGGATCGCAGTATCAATGAACCCGATCACGACCTCCGCATCGTCTGGTTCCGCGCCCTCTCTGGACTCTCGTCTGACGCAGCCGGGCGCACAGTTCTCAAGGACCTCCTTAACGGCACCCGCGCCATCCCCGGCGTCACCCTCCGCCAGCAGGACCGCTGGTCCCTCGTCACCGCCCTCATCGCCTACAACGACCCCGACGCCAACGCCGTTTTTGAAGAGGAGAAAAAGCGCGACCCCTCCGGCGATGGCCTCAAATACGCGTGGATTGCCCAGGCCGCCCGCCCCGACGCAGCCACCAAGCAGCACTACTTCAACGAGTACCTCCACGACCCAGACCGGTCCGAAGACTGGATCGAGTCTTCACTCAGCGCCTTTAATTATTGGAACCAATCCGCCCTCACCGCCCCGTACATTGACCCTGCGCTCGCCGCCCTCCCGCAAATCAAGCGCGAGCGCAAGATATTCTTCCTCGTCGCCTGGCTCGACGCCTTCCTCGACAACCAGCAGTCCCCGTCCTCCCTCGCGACCGTCGAGAACTATCTGAAGACGCAGCACCCCGATCCCGACCTCCGCCTCAAAATCCTTCAGGCTGAGGACGAGCTCCAGCGCACCGTGCGCATCCGCGCCAAATACGACCACGACTGATATACAGGAATGGCGACGCGTCAGAGAAAAAGCCACGGGTTTCAACCCGCGGCGATTGCGGGCAAAAGGACTCAGGCTTCACGTCCGGAGATTGTCCTGTCGAGGACTGCGGCCCAACGATCCCATCCTCACCACAGCAGCTTCGCTGCTACCTGGATCTGCCGCGAAGTCGTCGACGTGCTCGTGATCACCCCCGCCGTCGGCGACACCCCCGATGGCGTAAACACCACCAGGTTCGGCGTGTTGAAGTTCGTGTGGTTCAGCAGATTGAACGCCTCGCCGCGCAGCTCCAGCCGCATCCGCTCCCGCAGCGGCACGTCCTTCAGCAGCGAGAAGTCCCACTCCGTCACGCCCGGTCCGGTCAGAGTGTCCCGCCCCAGGTTTCCGTAGAAACCGCTGTTCGCAGGCGGCGCCAGAAACGCAGCAGGGTTATACCACTTCTTCGCCTGACCCACGATCGCCTTCCCGTGAAACGCCGGATTCGCAAATGGCCGCACCGGATTCTTCGTGTCTCCGTTGTTCGACGGGTTGTAGCTCAGCTGTGGCGTAAACGGGAATCCCGACTGCAGCGTCACCACCGAGTTTGCCGTCCAACCCCCGGCGAGCGCGTCTTCCCACCCCCTCGCGCCACTCAGAAATCTCCGCTCCCGCCCGAGCGGCAGCTCCCACACCTCGCTGATCACGCCCACATTCCGTACGTCGTACGTCGCCGGTCCCCAGTCCGCCTTCAGGTCGAACGGATTCGACACCAGCCCCGGCGCATTCCCCGCCGCGGTCGCGTTCAGCGAATCCCCATCGTCCAACGCTTTGGACCAGGTGTAGATCGCTCGCAGCGCCAGCCCATGACTCAGCCGATGATTCAGATCCGCCTGCAGAGCGTTGTAGCTGCTGTCGCCCCGCGAGAACCATGCCCACGCCGCGCCCAGAGCCGGATTCGCCAGCGTTGTTCCCGGCGCGATGTAGTACGAACCCGCCGGCACGCTCGCCCCCGCCAACCCCGCCGGGAACGTCGCCGGATAGGTCGCCGGACACGGCGCCGCAGGACACACCGTCGGTGTCGGCTCGTTATCGTCCAGGCTCACGATCTCGTGATACCCGTGCGATCCCACATATCCCAGGGTGAACACCGTGTTCGGCGTCACCTGCTGCTCCACCCGCAGCGTCCAGGAGATCAGCGTCGGCGTCTCAAAATCGGGCTGCACACCCGCCGGCGCCACCTTGGCCTTCGCCGGCACCGGAGATACCGGCAGCGGAAAATCCGACACCGGCAGACTCGCAATCGCATACGAAGGATTGAACGGCGCGTTCTGATCCATGCGATACCCCAGCGCATCCTGCAGGTCACTGAACATGCCAAAGCCCGCCCGCACTACCGTTCTCTCCGGCACAGGGCTCCACGCCACGCCAATCCTTGGTTCGGGCAGGAACTTCGCGTTGTTCGTCGTGAGCGCCGATCCGCCAATGTGCGGCTGCGTCTGGATCACCCCGTTGCTGAACACAAAATTCGCCGCCCGATCGTGCGCCTCGTTCCATCCCGTCGTGAACTCATCGCGAAGGCCCGCCGACACCGTCAGGTTCGGGCTCACTCGCAGCACGTCCTGCACGTACCAAGCCCCCAGCATCGTCCGCCAGTTCATCTCCGTCGGCGCCGGATCCCACGCGAAGGTGCCCACCGTCCCCTGCAGGAATTGCTGCAGCCCGGTGAAGGTCGCCTGCCCGAACTGCGTCAGCGCCAGGTCCTCGTTCGGCTGCACCGGCTGGATCCACACGCCCGCGCTCAGATCGTTTCGCCCGCGCGTCACGCTCACGTGGTCTTCATACGTATAAAGGTTGCGCGCGATGTGCAGATCGCTCCCGACATTGCTGCCCGCCAGGCTTACCTGCGCCGACGGGTTCGCCGCCGCGCTCCCGCCCACCACCACCGCACCCACCGGCTTACCCGTGACAAAACCGCCCACGCTCGCCGCCGGAGTTCCGGGCGTCGGTTCGCCTGTGTAGAAGTAGTACGCCCGCGAGTACCCAACCCGCGCCACGTTCAGCAGCGTCGGCGAGAAGACATGCGTCTCCTCCAGGCTCACCACCTGCTCACGCAGGCTCTCCAGATCGGTGCTGTACAAATCCGAGCTCGTCGGCGTCACATCGTTGCTGTCGTCGATCGTGTACGCCGCGGTCGCCGTATCCTTCGGCGAGAAGTCCGCGTCCACCCGCGTCGTTCCAAAGTCGTCGCGAATCGTCTGCAACGGACTGTTGAACACCTCTGCAATCCCGCCAAAATCCGGCGCGTTTGGCCCCGGCGTCGGCCACAGGTTCAGTAGTGGCGCGACGGCAGGCGCCACGCCCACATCCACCAGTCCCGACGCCGGGCATGGATTCGGCGCGGGCGTCACCAGCTTGCACGGCAGGTAGCCGGCCCGCGCATTCGCGTCCGGAACCAGTGCCACGCCTGCCTGGTGCAGGTGTTGCCGAAAACCTTCATAGTTGCCAAACGCAAACAGCCGGTTGTGCACCAGCGGTCCGCCCAGCGACCCGCCAAACTGATTCCGCTGGAACCCCGGCAAGCTCGCCTGATTGAAATAGTTTCGAGCATCGAAATCGCTGTTGCGCACAAATTCATACGCCGACCCATGGACCTGGTTTGTGCCGCTCTGGGTCACGATCAGCACCTGCGCCCCCGGCCGTTTTCCATACTCCGCGCTGTAATCGTCGCGCAGCACGTTGAACTCCCGCACCGCGTCCACGCCCAGAAGCTCCTGGCTCGTTCCGCCCGGCTGCATATTGTTCTCGGCAGCCCCCGTGAATTCCACGCCGTTCAGCAGGAAAAGATTCTGCTGCGGACGATTCCCCGACACCGAAAAGTTGTTCCCCACCGTCGAGTTCGAGACGCCGATGCCCCCCGTCTTCTCCGCCGTGAAATTCACCACCCCGGGATCAAGAGTCAGCAACTCGTCGTAGCTGCGGCCGTTTAGAGGCAGGTCGCGAATCTGCTGTTCGCCCACCAGCCCTGAAATATCCGCCGTCGTCGTGCTCACCGCCGCAACATCGGCATGCACCGTCACCTGCTGCTGCACGCCGCTCACCCGCAGATGCAGATCCGCCGTTGCGTCCTGCCCTACCACCAGATGAATCCCGGTCCGCACCTCATCGGTGAATCCCACCTTCCGCGCCGTCACCGCATAGTCACCCACCGGCAGCGACAGAACCTCGTACCGTCCACTCGCATCGGTCGTCGTGGTCCGCGCCAGCCCGGTGTCCACATCGCGCACCGTCACCGCGGCACCGCTCACCGTCGCGCCTGAGGGATCGGTCACCGTTCCCGACAGCGCCGACGCCGTCTGCGCCATCGCGCTTGTCCCAAACCCAGCAAGAGCCATCAGAATGGTGCACAGGAATAAGGCCAAAGGTCCGAATGAGAAAAAGAAGGGCGGATGATGGCGAGCAGGCATAGTCACGAGGGGAAGCCTCCGTCAGGTCAGTTGTTCGAAAAAAGGGGAGCCGATCGGGAAATAGCCGATTCAATACGAATAAAAGCGCGAATTGTACGGCTTTCTCATCGTATCACTGCGCGAGCGGCCCAGGGGCAACGAGTCGAACCGGCAGCCGTCCTCAGAGTGAGGGGCTTTAGTCCATGCGCGAAGCGGTGCCGGAGAAGCACGGCGAGGAATGCCGCTCCTGCACGGAACGAAGCGACTGAAGCCCACAAGACGAATGGAAGAACTGCTCAGGCATAGTTTCGGCCATGCGCCCTGGGTGCTCGCCCGATGCGATACTTCTCGGAAACGACTGTTCAGCCCACCACGCGGACGACAAGCGCATTTCGCTGAACCGAGGTATGCAAAATCACGATGAGCGATCTGGCCAACGATGTGAAACACGGGGCTCGCGTGCTCCTCAAGGCCCCTGGATTCAGCCTTGCTGCCGTGGCCGCGCTCGCGCTCGGCATTGGCGCCAACACCGCCATCTTTTCCGTCGTTAATGCGGTGCTGCTCAAGCCGCTCGGTTATCCAAATGCGGATCGCATCGTGCAGTTTGGCTCGCGATCGACCACGATCGCCAGTTTCCTCTCCAATGTGCCGGAGTTTCACATCTATCAGCGGCAGACGCGGGTCTTCCAGGAAGTCGCTGCCTACGACATGTCCGGGCCCGGGTTCAATCTCACCGGCGATCGCCCTGAACAGATCCGCGGCATTCACGTCACCGAGGGCTACTTCCGACTCTTCGGCGCTCCGGTGATTCTGGGACGCACTTTCACGCCACAGGAAGACAGCCCCAACGGTGGGAGGGTCGTGGTCCTCAGCTACGGACTGTGGCAACGGAGATTCGGCGGCGACCGCGCCATCGTTGGCAAGGCGCTGCTGCTGGGCAACGAGCCCTGGACCATTGTCGGCGTCATTGGCCAGCAGTTTCACTCCGACCCTCAGGCGGATATCTGGCTACCGTTTCAGTTTTCGCCGGTCAGCAGCGACATGAACGACTACTTCAGGGTTGCCGGGCTGCTGCGGCCCGGGGTCACGCTGGCGCAGGCCAGGGCGCAGCTGAAACTCGCTGCCTTTGAGTTTCATCGCGAATTTCCCGCCACTACCGACTCTCGAACGGAGTTCCACATCGAACCGCTGCGCGACAGCATTGTCAGTGACTCGCGCAGATCGCTTCTCGTGCTTCTGGGAGCGGTGAGCCTGGTGCTGCTCATCGCCTGCTCGAATGTCGCCAATCTGCTCCTCGCGCGCGCTACGGCACGAAAGCGGGAGTTTGCCATTCGCTGCGCGGTTGGAGCCGGGCGTCTGCGCATTGTGCGCCAGCTGCTTACTGAGAGTGTCCTGCTCTCCGTCACAGGCGGCGTCCTCGGGTTGGCCCTGGGCTTTGTCGGGGTTCGCGCTCTGCTCGCCATCAGCCCCGCCGATCTGCCGCGTCTCGGTGAAAACGGCTCCGCGGTCGGCATCGACTGGCGCGTACTGGCCTTCACCCTCGCCGTTGCCCTGGGCACCGGCATCCTCTTCGGCCTCTTCCCGGCCCTCACGGCCACGCGCATCGATCTGAACGCAGCATTGAAAGAAGGCAGCAGCCGCTCCGGCACTGGATTCCGCCAGGGCCGAACCCGATCCCTCCTGGTTGTCGCCGAAGTCTCTCTCGCCCTCGTCCTGCTCATCGCCTCTGTCCTGCTCATCCGGACCCTCGTGGCCCTTCACTCGGTTGCGCCCGGATTCGACGCGCGCAATGTCCTCACCATGGAGATGTCCCTGACCGGGGATCGCTACGAAAAGACGGCGGGCGTGGCCGAGCTGTCGCGGAAGGGCCGCGAGCGTCTCAACGCCCTTCCTGGGGTCGAAATCGCAGCGGCCGCCTACTGGCTGCCCATCGATGTGGGCGATGCCCTGCCTTTCCAGATTGCCGGGCAGCCACGGGACAGAAACCATCAATATGGCAGCCGGTGGATGAGCATTTCGCCTGGCTACCTCAGTGTTTTCAAAATTCCTGTTCTGCGCGGCCGCGCGTTCAATGAAAACGACACCGCCGACTCGCCCCGCGTGGCTCTCATCAATGAAGCTATGGTGAGACGCTATTGGCCCGGTAAAGACCCCATTGGACAGCAGGTCTTCATCAGCAGGGGCCTCGGACCAGGGATGGATGAATCGAACCATACGATCGTGGGCATCGTCGGCGACACCCACAACGCGGGTCTCGGTCGCCCTGCCGACCCGGTGCTGATCGTCCCCAGCACTCAGGTTACGGACGCATACACTGCGTCCTACACCAACGTTCAGCCGCTGCTCTGGATGGTGCGAACCCGCGGCGATCCGTACAGCGTTCTCCCCGCCGTGGCCGAGCAGTTGCGTCTGGCCAGCGGCGGTTTTCCCGTCGCCCATGCTCGAACCATGGAACAGGTCATGGGAGCCTCAACGGCTCGCGAAAAATTCAATATGCTACTGCTCACCCTCTTCGGTGCGGTTGCGCTGGTCCTCGCCGCCGTTGGAATCTTTGCCCTGATGGCATATACCGTGGCCCAGCGCAATCAAGAAATGGGGATCCGGATGGCCCTTGGCGCAGACCGTTCCGCGATTCGCAGGCTGGTGGTTGGGTCCGGTATGAGACTGGCGCTCGCTGGTGTGGCTCTCGGCCTCGCCGCGGCTTTCGGCCTCACCCGCCTCATGGCGGGCTTCCTCTTCGGCGTGCACCCGTGGGACCCGGTCGCATTTCTCTTTGCGCCCGTGCTCCTCTCCATGGTGGTGCTGCTGGCGGTCTGGCTGCCCGGCATGCGCGCCTCCCGGATCGATCCCGTCCGCGCCCTGCGCACGGAGTAATGCGAACACATTACTGACAGCTATCGGTTCTCCGCCGCCTCAGAGATGCTGGCAGGCCTGAAGACTCATCAGGATGAGCGCCTGGTATTCGCCATTCCGGGACCATTTTCTTTCGGAGCTTGTCGTGGGGACGGTCCGGGATCGACTCTCGCTAAACCCTAATCCTAATCACTAATCCCTGTTCCTACTGCCCGATCACGTCCACTGCCACCGGAGCATCCCCCGGCGGAAAGCACGTGTTGGTGTCGCAGGCCTGGTAGCGCAGCGCACCCTGCACCAGATGGTTCCCCTTGCGGGCCGTCAGGTGCATCGTCAGCACGAAGTCGCCCGTGTAGACGCTCAGCTTCTCCTGCGGGTCCAGCGGAAACGCGTAGTCCGAACCGGGTGGAAAATCCACCGCGCTGATCGTCACTCCGCTCGGCTCCGCTGCGATCAGCTCGGTCCGGATCAGGCTCTTCTGCCGCGGCTCGTGCGAGTTGATGTGCAGCCCGGAATTGATCCGGAAGTGCAGCTCGATCACCTGCGGCTTGCCCGCCGGCACTGTCACCTGCTGCGGATACAGCTGGTGTACCAGCTGGTTATCGCCGGGCTTCACGCTCGCCGACGTCTGCCACGGCAGCTTCTGCCCGGCCGCCAGAAGCGCACCGGCCAACAAGGCCGCGATTGCGATTGCCCGCTTCATGACGACGCTCCGCTGTGGATGGCCTTCTCGATGTCGGCCTCGATCACGTCCCGTGGCGCCAGGCCCACCGTCGACGCCACGATCTTTCCGTTCTTATCGATAAAGAACGTGGTCGGCAGCGCATCGAGGCCGCCGTAGGAGTTGGCGATCGAATCGGCATCGATCAGCACCGGGTAATTCATGTGCATCTTCTGGGCAAAGTCCGCGATGTCCCGCTTCTCGGTGAAGAGCTTCGCCGGATCGTCCTTGTCCAGGTCGTCCGCCGAAACACCCAGAATCTCCAGTCCCTGGCTGGCGTACTGGTCGTGCAGCTTCTCAAACCACGGAATCTCGACCTTGCAGGGTCCGCACCACGTCGCCCAGAAGTCCACCACCAGTGGATGCCCGCGGAAGCTGTCCAGCGACACCTTCTTCCCATTGACGTCGGCCAGGGTAAAGTTGGGCGCCATCTTCCCGTTTAAGCCGGTGGAGTCGGCCTCGGCCTCGTCCGCCGACTCGGTCATCGCCTCGTCCGCCGCATTCGTACTGTCGCTGCTCGATCCATCGGCGGGTACCAGCGTCATCTTCATCATCTGCGCCTGCGCCTCGGCCGCACGCCGGCGCTGGACGTAGTTCATCACGCCCGCTGCAATCATCAGCCCGAGCGCCACCACCATCGCCGAAAGGACCAGAATGTTCCGCCGCAAAGCCTTACCCTCTCTCCTCTATTCTATGGGAACCCGGCAGCAGGGCGGTGGTAGGATCAGGAGTTTCAGACCATGAGCGACGTCCACACTCCGGCACAACTCGTTCGGATCGAAGCCGAAGCCCTGCTCGCCCTCGCCGAGCGCCTGGACGGAACCATGGCCGCCGACTTTGAGCACGCCGTCGACCGGGTCCTTGAATGCGGACAGGCGCGCGGCCGCGTCGTCGTCACCGGGATGGGCAAGAGCGGCATCATCGCCCAAAAGGTCGCCGCCACCCTCAGCTCCACGGGCAGCCCGGCGCTCTTCCTGCACCCGGCCGAAGCGGTTCACGGCGACCTGGGTATGATCACCGAAGGCGACGTGGTCATCGCCCTCTCCGCCAGTGGCGAAACCGAGGAGATTCTGCGCCTTCTGGCCACGATCCAGCGCATGGGCAATATCCTCATCGCCTTTGTCTGCGATGTGGATTCCACCCTCGCCGCCGCCAGCACTGTCGCTCTCGACTGCTCCGTTCCGGCAGAAGCCTGTGGCCTCGGCCTTGCCCCGACCGCCTCCACCACCGCCATGCTCGCCCTCGGCGACGCGCTGGCCATCGCCGTCTCCCTCCGCAAAGGCTTCCGTGCCGAGGACTTCGCGGCTCTTCATCCAGGCGGCAAGCTGGGCAAGCGTCTTGCCACCGTCCGCCAGCTGATGCACTCTGGCGATGCCATTCCGCGCGTCGATGTCGCCACACCGATGACCGAAGTCATCTACACGATGTCCCGCAAGAAGCTTGGGATGACCACCGTCGAGCGCGACGGGAAACTGGCCGGCATCATCAGCGACGGCGACCTGCGCCGCCTGCTCGAATCCGACGGGCCGGACGGCCTGCGCAAAACCGCCGGCGACGTGATGAACCCGTCACCCAAGACCATCTCTGCCGGGGAGTTAGCGGTTCGCGGCCTGCACACGATGGAGGAGAAGAAGATTACTTCCCTGATCGTCGTCGACGAGAAACGCAGGATCGAAGGCGTGTTGCACCTTCATGATCTTTGGGGCACGGAACTGATCTGATCGATTTAGGGAGCGTGAGGTGATATTGGCGCGTCTAATGAAGCATAGGGTGACTCCCATGCGGCCCCAGATGGCGAAACGGCTCTCGAGCTTGCTGACCTCCGGTATTGTGGTGGGGTTCCTGATCGCGGGTTCTGCGGCGTTCGCGCAGCATGGCGGCTTTGCCGGGGGACATGGCGGTTTCGCCGGCCACGCAGGCGGTTTTTCCAGCCGCGGCTTTAGCGGATCGATCACAGGTTTCCCGGGTCAGATCTCGACCCTCGCGCCACACGCTATCGCCACACCCGGACGCGCTGTCTTTCCTCCTTCCTCCCACGCCTTTGTTCCGGGGTTCGTCCCGAGCTATCGATCCGGATCGCAGCCCGCGTGGGGCACTAGCGGAGGATGGCGGGATGGTGGCTACGGCCGTGATCGTGGTCGCGGCTATGGCCGCGGGTATGGTTATGGCTATTACGGCGGTTATCCCTACTATGGCAATTCGTGGGAACTGCTGCCGTACGACCTCGGCTATACCGATTTCACGGGCGACGACTCCGACGACAGCGCGGCCCAGCAGAACAGTGCTCAGACAGGAGTGAGTGTTCCGCCTCCGGACGCAGGCTACCGACCGGAATATCCGGGGTATGAAGGAGAACCTTACCCGGATCAGCAAGCCTATGCGGCCCCGCCTGCTCCAGCGGCGCCGATTGCCCCCGAGCCGGAGCTCACGCTGATCTTCAAGGATGGTCACACCCAGGCGATTCACAATTACGTGCTGACGCCGAACGATGTGGTCGTGCTGGACGAAGCGGCCACGGGGCGCCAGCAGCGTATTCCCCTCAATGAACTAAACCTGCCCGCAACCGAGAAGACCGCGGCGCAGGCCGGTTTGGACTTCACGCCGCCCGTTTAGCTTTCGGCATAGGTCCTTCCCGTCTGATCGGCAGCCAGATTCGGAGCTGGAACTGACGCTTGAACGCGTACCAGTGCATAGGCTGCGTAGACCTTTTCAAAGACACTATCCCAGGAGGCCGTAAGCGCGAATGCGCGCGCGGTATCACGCATGGTCGCGTGCAGGGACCGGTTCTGCAGTATCCGGGCAATTGCAGCCGCGAAATCTTCATCGTGGGCGATGCAGCCGGTCCGGCCTTCCTGCACCAGGGAACGAGGTCCCCCATCGGGTGTGACCACTGCGGGCACGCCAGAGGCCATGGCTTCCAGCACGACATTCCCGAACGTGTCCGTGTGCGACGGGAAGACAAAAACGTCCATTCCGGCATAGGCCCGGGCCAGGGCTTCTCCGCGCAGGACTCCGGTGAACTCGGCGCGGGGCAGGTGATCCCGCAACCAGCGCTCTTCGGCTCCCTGGCCGACGATCCGAAACCGAAAGTTCGTGATCCCGAAATCCTTGAGTTCGCGCTGAATCCGCGCCAGCAGCGCCACATTCTTTTCTACGCTGAGACGGCCGACAAACCCCAGCACGAAGTCGGAGTCCGCGGGCTGGCGTTCGCGGTGCTGTGGAGAGAAAAGCCGGGTGTCGACGCCGCGCTGCATCAGATGACAAGGCCGGCCTGTCTCGCGCTCCAGAAGCCGGCAAAGGTCCGGATTCGGCGCGAAGAGTATCCTGGACCGCTTGTACAAGGCGGTCGCGACGTTCAGAGCCGCCCGTTCGATGACGTGGGCGAGCGATGCCGCCTGCGGCGTGGGCAGGTGCTCGCGGAGCCAATGCGACCGGGTGGCTGCATACTCGTGCAGATTCGTATGCCATGAGGCTGCCAGGGGAATCCCGAAGTAGCCGGCCAGCAGCGCTCCCACGATCCCGATCTCGCTGGGGCCGGTGATGTGCACGATATCCGGACGAAACGCGCGCATCGTTCGCGCCACAACGGGCACGTGGCGGATCCATGCAGGATCGAGACTCAGGTCCTTGTCGAGTGGAATGGACAGGAAACCGCGGAGCAGCTCAAGGGTGGTCAGAGAGCCCTCGGTATTGAGGGGCTGCGCGCGATTCCCGGCGCGCACGCAAAGGAACGGCAGCTTCCGACGGCGGGCAAAGTCGACAAAATGGCGCGAGGTGTGTGCCACGCCATTCACTTCATGAAAGGAATCGGGAAAGAAGGCGACGCGGATCGAAGAGGAGGTGGAATCCGGTGTGGGAGCGGCTTGAGCGTTCAATGTGGAGGACCCATTTAGCTGGCTGCATCTTCCCCGAGAGCCAGTTGCAGCTCACGGGATTCGCTCCAGGCCAGACGCAGACCGTCGGAAACCGGCCGGCTGCCCATCAGGCGCACCGCGCGAATGACCATGGTCATCCAGGCAGGCGCTACGCCGGCGGGCCAGAGCTCGCTCAGAGGCCGAATCACGCCGGCGGCATCGGGATGCCAGACGCGCTCGTCCCAGGTGCGGGAGCCGAGCGGGAATTCCGGGTAGTCACGGATGGCATCGAGCGTCGATTCCAGAATTCGGTGCTTCCAGGGCTGGGCGTACTGAGGGAGGAACAGCACGTGGCTGCGGCCCTCGTAGCGGATCTCGTGGACGAACTCGGTGAAGGTGGCTGCGCGCGACAGGTTGACATTGGCATTCGGCTCCAGGCCGTGGCGGTCGCCGCCGGAGATCAGCAGCTTGTTCCACTGCCTGGCCAGGCGCTTCACGGCGCGATTCTCTTCCCAGTGGCGCAGTCCGTTCAGCTCCAGAGCATGGATGAACGGATGGTTTCGGGTTAGGAACTCCTGCACGCGCTGGGCGGCCTTCTCGGCGCCGATCAGGTAGAGATCCCACACGGGGTGATTGAAGACGATCAGAACATTGGGCAGATCATGGATGGCTGCCAGAATCTCGGTGAGTCGCGCCTCGTCCGGATGGGCGGTGTATTCCGCGAAGGTCTTCATCCAGAAAGAGCCGGTGTCGCTGGGCAGATTGTGAATGCCGAGATGGAAGGACTGATCGCCGCCGAAGGGCGCACTCCACTCCACGGAAACCGGAATGTGCCGCGCGGAAGCGACTGTGCGCAGCAGCATGGGGGCGGCGATGGTGTCGTGGTCGGTGATCGAAACCAGAGGCATCATGCCGAGTTTCGCGATCTGGCCGCTCTCCAGATCGAAGGCGAGGCGCGGCGTCAGAGGCGGTGTCCAATAGGCGGCTGCGTAATTGACAGGGAGCTGGTAGAGCTCGCGAGACCGCCGTTCGTACCGCCTCAGGATGGGGCGGAATACCGGGTACTGATTCCCCAGATTGGCCAGGAAATCGAGGGTCTCTTTGGATTGGTTGGTGTGGCTGTGGAGCGAGACGCCGGTTGAATAGTCGCGGGTGGCGTCCGGTTCTTTCCACAGGCAGGAGATGCGGCGCAGAGCATTCATGGTGTCCCTCCCGAGTCGTTCTCCTGGTTCCAGTATTCGGGGTGCACCATGAATGGGGCATTACGGGCTCAAGAAAGGTGGGTCAAATGCGAGGAAGTATACGGAGAGGTAACGTTACTGCGGTTCGGTGGAAGGGCCGCAAATGACTCATTCGCGGCGTCTTATAAACTCGCAATCCAGCCCGTTTTAGCGGCGAGTCTGGGCGATGTCCGGCAGCTCGCCTTCCGGTTCCCGCTCGAGGTGATTGTGGGTCAGACCGTCGCGGAGAATCTCGAAGGCGCGCTCGGGCGTATCGGCGAAATCGAAGAGCTCGCGATCGCGGGGGGAGATCGTTCCTTTGTCGACCAGAACATCGAGGTTGAGCACCTCCTGCCAGTACGTGGAGCCGTAGAGCAGGACGGTGATCTTCTTGGCCAGCTTCTGGGTCTGCGAAAGGGTGAGGATCTCGAACATCTCGTCGAGCGTGCCGAAGCCGCCCGGGAAGACCACCAGGGCCTTGGCCAGATAGGCGAACCAGTACTTGCGCATGAAGAAGTAGTGGAACTCGAAGTTCAGCGCCGGGGTGATGTACCGGTTGGGAACCTGCTCGAAGGGCAGCTTGATGTTGAGGCCGATGGTTTTGCCGCCGGCTTCCCAGGCGCCGCGGTTGGCGGCTTCCATGATGCCGGGACCGCCGCCGGAGGTGACGACGAAGCGGTTGCGGCGCGACTTGAGGTCCTTGGACCACTGCGTGAGCAAAGAGGCGAGGCGGCGCGCGTCCTCATAGTAGTGGGCCATTTCCACAGCCGCTTCGGCACGGCGGCGGCGCAGCTCGGTGGAAGTGCCCTGCTCGATATCTCCCGAGCGCGCGGGCTGCTCTTCTTCCGGAGCGGGCTCACGTGAGCCGGTGTTATCCAGCAGCTCCAGGTCATGGCTGGCTTCGTCGAGAGCGCGAAAGCGGGCCGAGCCGAAGAAGACTACGGTGTCCTGAATACGCTCGTGGCGAAAGCGGGCCAGCGGCTCGGAGTACTCGGCCAGAATGCGGATGATGCGGCCGTCCGGACTGTTGAGGAAGGCGTCGTTTTCGTAGGCGAGTGAGGCGCTTTCGAGAGGCTTGGGCGGCTTGCGGGTCATGCTTCGTTCTCTTTGTGGTGGATGGCTTCGGAGATGGCGACCCAGAGGTTGAGGAGACCGAGCCCTGAGACGATTCCCCGGAAAGCTCCGCTCTGCGTCAGGTGGGCGATCGGACCGTAGTAGAGGAAGAAGCGGTTCAGGGCCCAGATGTGCGTCCAGGGAAGGAAGACGAGGATGAAGCCGATGTAGAGGCGGATGATGACGCGGAGCAAAAGGTCGGCGCGATGGAGCCAGTGGGTGGAGCGTTGCTGGGTGGAGGCAGGGGCGACCGGCGGGGACGAGGGCGCGGAAGACAATGCGTTGGGAGATTGCGGCGGCATAGGGCGCGAAGACGCAGAGCGCCGGGACGCGCGCGACGCCCCGAAACGACTTCCCTCACAGTAACACAGGGTTGAGGAGGGCAAAAAAGACGTCGATTTTGAGGGGATCTCTGGAACCATGTAATAGATTGCAAAGGGCCGCAAAGGTAACATCGATAGCCCATCCGGCGGCTGGAAGCCGCCGGATGGGCAGCCTGTAGCCGGTGGCCTGTAGCCGGTAGCGTGCAGCTGGTGGCTGATCGCCTGGAGGCGGGTGTCCTTCGTATCTTCAGGAGACGATTTTTTTCTTTCGAAGTTGTTATGTGTGCGAAACAAAGCACTTCGAGGGGCCTCCTTGCCTATGTGTGGCAAAGACTGAGCTTGCCTATAGTTAATACAGGGAGCAGGGGTTAGGAGCGCGGTCGAACGCGGGCTCGTGTTCCTTTTCGAGTTACTTGAGGTCAGCATCGGCGCCTTCGGGGCTGGCGGAGTTCAAGAGTCTTTTGGGATTCATGTTCCGCGTGCCTGACAGGTTTGGAGCGTCGACTCCGTCCGGTCGCTCCGGGCCATATCCGGCATCCGTCGCGCTGTCCGGGGCCAAAATAAAAGCCGCCCGAAAGGCGGCTTTTTCCTTTTTCACTCTATAAGTTCAGAATACCAAATTCGGACGAGTTTCCTGCCACATTTTGGACCTGTGACGGTTACGAATACTCACCTGACTGGAAAAGGTTTGGGGGGAGAACGGTACTTTGGTCAGGGCAGGGAGGGGTTGACAAAATTTCCACAGCAGCGGGAAAAGTGCGTAAAAGCGGAAAGCGGACAGCGGACAGAGATGAGTTATACGGGGCAGGGTCGGAGGCTCGGCGAGGGTGAAGCTTCCGAATAGCCGGCCAACTCAACCGCAACGTCCCAGGGATCAGGGTGCGGAACGACGGTAGCGAAGAAGGGTAAGAAGGCGAAATTGAGAGATCGTAGCCAGTTCTGGTTCTCTAAAGCGCAGGGGGAGAGCCCGGCGATGGCGAAGCAGAGACACAGCGAAGTGGGGATTCTACGGGTATTCCGGGAGGCGACGTCGGGCGACAGAGTGGGTCGTCGAGGTTTGCCGGGCCCATGGGATATAGGTTTCCAGCGATGGTGGAAACACCATAGGAAGAAGAGATACCACTTTAGTAGTAAGGGACATGTGATGGCACTCACACACAAGCGTAGACCTTGCTGAATTATGCTCATTCGGGAGCAGTGTGGCCAGCAACGCGGGTAACTTCGTTCCATGGTGTAATCGAGTGCTCGTAACCTCATGCCCATTGCCATCAAGCGAAATGAACACTTGCGAATTCGGAACCAACCTCGACGACGGCAGCGCCCAGTGCGATGGATGCAGAGCATTCGAGGCTCTCAACCTTAAGCAGGGCGCGAGTAACGAAGAGATCAAAGCGGCATATCGGACGCTCGTAAAGTCCTGCCATCCTGATCTATTCGAGGCTGACAAATCCGCCAGGACATCCGCTGAAGAGAAGATACGCACCGTAATCGCTGCATTCAGGGTCCTCTCTTCACAAGTGTGCAATGACTCTCGATCCGGAAAGAGTCCGGATTACTCGACGATCGATTACTTCACCATCGGCTCAACAAGGAAGGACGTCCAGGCCGTTCAGGGAATCCCAACGGCGTATTCCCCCGACACGTTCGAGTATGGCGCCTCAAAAGTCTTCTTTGTCGGGGATAAGGTGGTTGGCTGGGAAAATGCGCCATTATGGGTCCATCTGAACGTGCAACTCCGACCGGCTCACTCAGTCGATGGAACAATGCACTACTTCGCAAAAGGCTCGACAAAAGACGAAGTACTGGCGATTCAGGGGACGCCAACTGCGTTTTCATACAACACATTTGAGTACGGAGCGTCGAGGATCCATTTCAAAGATGGCAGGGTTACCAGCTGGGAAAATGTTTCTGGATGGATCTCCCTCAAGGTGCGACTCCAATAGTCTCCTGTCTCAGCGGAGATATTCAGTCGGGTCCACACCGCAATAAAGCCTACATCGTAAGGCGCGCTGACGCCGGCAGGGTGAACAAACGACGTTACGGGCGTCAAGTCGGCAATACTTCCCATTCGAGGCACCAGGCCGCAGGTAGTGGTCAGTCAGAGAGAGCCGAGGCGAGCAACGTTTGAGATTTTTTCGGCGGCTGCGCCACCGATCCCTCCGCGCCCATTTCTTTCGTAGCGCAGGCAGCCCGTTTCGCTACGGGGGTCCCTCCACTCCGCGCCGGGACGCATCGTGCATCGCCGGGAAGATCCGACCCGGCGCTTCGGTCGGGATGACATTTGATCTTTTGGAGATCGCCAGGTATGGAGGTCGGCAATACGGACATTTCAGGCGACGGAAGCAGAAATGCGAAAGCAGGTTCCTCGGCTCCGCCCTAAAGCGCTCGGCTCGGGATGACAACTGAAATTGTGCTGCTGGGGAAATGGTTGGTCGGGCATGCGGAAGTTTCGAATGCGGAATGCATCGAAAGGTCAACCTCAGATCCTTCCGCCTCGCGGTTGCTCAGGTGACCGTTGGTGGGGATCACTCGGTGCGCAGGGCCTGGGCGGGATCGATGGAGGCGGCGCGGCGCGCGGGAATTAATCCCGCCAACAGAGCGGCGAGGGTCAGGGTGAGGGTGGCGATCACGAGAACCGCGGGGCCGGCGCTGGTGATCTCGTAGAGCTGGGCTTTGATGTAGCGGACGCAGAGCAGCGCCATGGGGATTCCAATGGCGAGGCCGAGAACGGTCTGGAGGAGGGCTCCGCGCAGGACAGCGGCGATGACGCCGGCGCGGTCGGCGCCGAGAGCCATGCGCAGGCCGATCTCGCTGGTGCGTCGCGCGACGGTATAGGCCGTGACGCCGTAGAGGCCGATGGTGGCGAGCAGGAGGGCGAGGGCGCCAAAGAGCATGGTCAGGCGCGAGACGAGGCGCTCTTCGACAAAGCGGTCGGCGATCTGCTGCTGGAAGGTCTGGAATTTCACGACGGCGAGGTTGGGATTGATGCTCGCGAGCGTATTGCGCGCGATGGATTCCATGTCGGGCATGGGGTGGGAGGTCTGGACGATGATGGCGCCAGCGTAGAGCGAGCCGTCGGTGTCGATGGGACTCTTGTTGCTGGCCGGGCGCTGGAGGATGGGGAAGAAAATCATCCTGTGGTCCTTCCACTGCACGGCGGTATACGTTGTGTCCTCGACGACGCCCACGATCTGAAACTCGAGAGCAGCGCCCGGGTAGGAGAAGCCGACGCGTCTGCCCACGGGGTTGGTTCCGGCGGGGAACGCATCTTTGACAAAGGTCCTGTTCACGATGACGACGGTGGGCGAGGTGGGCGAGTCCTGGGGCGTGAAGGCGCGGCCGAGCAGGACGCGGGTGCCGACGGCGTCGAAATACTCAGGCGAAACGTAGACGGTTGAGGCGTCGAGGCCGCCGTCGGGGCGCGCGTCGACCTTGAAACCGGAGTCCCAGTTGTCGTCTTCCATGGGCGTGTAGGTGGTCCATGCAACGTGGACGACGCCCGGAATCGCGTGGAAGCGATCGTGAAAGGCCTGATAGAGCGGCGCGAGTTTGGATCCCGGATAACCGGCGGCCTGAGGATTGATGTGGATGATATAGCGGTTGCGGGCGTCGAGCTTGAGATCGCTGCTCTGCAGCTTGTTGAGGCTTTGCGCGAAGAGGCCGGCGCCGACCAGCAGAACCAGAGAGAGTCCGGCCTGGAGAACGACGAGGCTCCGCTGCAGCAGCGACGCTCCGGAGGCGGTGGTGCGGGAGCCGGTGCGGAGCGCGTCGGCGGGGTGAGCGTGCGCGCTGATCCAGGCGGGGGCGATGCCGAAGAGGATTCCGGTGATGAGGCAGACTCCGCAGGCAAACAGAAGGACGGCGACGGAGGGGCTGGCGTCGATGGGCACGTTCTGGTCGCCGGGAAAGGCCATGACCAGCAGACCGTGGGAGCCGAGCCAGGCAATCGCCAGGCCCGCGACGCCGCCAATGCCGGCAAGCACGATGCTTTCGGTGAGCAACTGGCGGATGATGCGGCGGCGCTGCGCGCCGAGAGCGGTGCGGATGGACATCTCGGCTTTGCGGTTCATGCCGCGGACGAGCAGCAGATTGGCGATGTTGGCGCAGGCGATGAGAAGGACGACGGCCGAGATCCACAGGAGCATGTGGAGGTTCGACCGATACTGCTCCTGCAGGTTCTGGATGCCGGCACCGGCGGGGGTGAGAACGATGTGCGCCCGGGACAGGGCCAGTTTGCCTTTATTGCCGGAGAAGGTGGGGTTGGAAGCGACGATCTGGCGAAACAGGCCGCTGACCTTTGACTGGAGCGGCGCGAGTTGGATGCCCGGGCGGAGGCGGCCAACGATATAGAGCCACTGCGTTTTGGGATCGGGAACATAGTCAACGCCGAGGAGGACGTCCATCGACTGGATGGGCATGTAGTAATCCGGCGGCGTGGAGGTGAGGCGGTCGCCGTAGAAGCCCTGGGGGGTGATGCCCACGATTTCGACGGGTTTGGTATTGATCCAGAACGTGGAGCCGATGACGGAGGGATCGCTCGCATAGTTATCGTGCCAGTTCTGGTAGCTGAGGACTGCGACCATGGGAGCGCCCTGGGTTTCGTCCGAGTCGGTGAAGAGGCGGCCGGCATCGGGACGCAGGCCGAAGGTGCGGAAGTAATTGCCGGAGACAAACTCGCCCATCACGGAGCGGGCTGCTTCCTGGCTTCCGCCGCGACGGACGGTGACGGGACGGTAGGTAAAGCCGGATTCCATTGCGGCCAGGTCCTGGAACTCGGGTAGGTCTTTGCGGAGTTGCTGCCAGGTATTGGTGGAAAAGAGGGAGTAGGAATTGTCGTCGGGAACATAACCGCCGCTGACGCAGCACTGATCCGAATTGCCGAGTCGCACGAGCGTGGCGGGGTCGGCGACGGGGAGGTTCCTGAGCAGGACGGCGTTGACGAGGGTGAAGATGGCGGCGTTGGCGCCGATGCCGAGGGCGAGGGTGAGCACGGCGGTGATGGTGAAGCCGGGGGTCTTCTTCAACTGCCGCAGCGCATAGCGGACGTCCTGCATCAGCGTGACCATCATGATTCCTCCCGGGAGAAAGCGTAATTGGTTTGGGGCTGCAGGCGCGCGATCAGGGAGCGGGTTGCGCCGGGGTAAAGGTGCAAAAGGCACGTTGCGGGCCAGAGAAGAGTCAGGCCAACGTGCTGATTTGGCGGCACGTCGCCGGCGATGCGAGCGGGAGTGTGTTCGCGAACGGAATGGAGTGTCCGTTCAGGGACAGTGGCCAGGCGGCTGGATTTGATGTCGATTGCAGGCTGGGGGTCTTGACGCGGGACGATTTCTTCAACATAGTAGAACAAATGACGCAGCGAGGCTTTCTCGGAGAGATGGAGATGATGGTGCTGCTGGCGCTGATCCGCCTGGGGGATGAGGCGTACGGCGTGCCGGTGGCGCGGGAGCTGCGGGCGATCCGCGGGCGCGAGGTGGCGCTGGGCAGCATTTATGCGGCGCTGGAGCGGCTGGAGGGGAAGGGGCTGGTGACGTCGAGCCTGGGCGAGCCGACGCCGGAGCGGGGTGGGCGGGCGCGGCGATTCTTTCGGGTCACGAAGGAAGGGATGCGGCAGGTGCAGGCGACGCGTCGGGCACTTACGACGTTGTGGCGGAGTCTACCTGAACACGAGGGAGGCAAGGCATGAGCCGGAGTCCTGGATTGGCGGTTTGGGCGCTGGAGCATCTGGCGCCGGGAGGTTCGGATCCGGGGCTGACCGGCGATTTGCTGGAGGAGTTGGCGGAAGGCCGCTCGGGGCGCTGGCTGTGGGGGCAAGTCGGGCTGGCCGTGCTGGCGGCGTATGCGCGGATGCTGCGGCGCCAGTGGCCGGCGCTGGTGTTCGCGCTGCTGTGGAGCGTTTCGGCGCCGGGGCTGGAGCTGATCCAGCGACAGAACGAGGCGTTCGAGGCGCGGTTGTGGGAGATGAACTGGCCGTGGTCGACGATCTGCGATCTTGGCTACTCATTGGGACTGGCTCTGGTGTTCCTGTGGACGGGGTTGCTGCTTTGCGTCGTGCTGTACTCGATGGCGACGTGGCGCTTTGACAGGCGCAGGCTGCTGCGGGGGATTTGGCTGAGCGTGCCCGTGTATGCGATGGCCCTGGCGGTGGCAACGGCAGTGGTCGGCCTGACGCCGCATTCCTGGATCGACATCGAGCAGATGACGTGGCTGCGGCTGATCCAGCAGCCGGTGTTCATTCCGTACGACGCGGCTTGCTGGTTCACGCTGAGTGTGGGGCTTCTGGTGGCGCTGCCGCGGAGGCGGCGGAAGCGGGTGAGGGCCGCGTTGTAGGGCGGGGCCCGGGGTGGTGTAAGGGCGGGCGTGAAGGACGGGCGCGAGGGGCTGGGATATGGTGGAGCGCGAGGATCCGGAGACAACGCGGGCAGCGCACTGGGGTGGGATCGCCGCGGGTCTGATGGCGGCGGTGATTGTTGCGTGGTGGTCGCGGCCGGAACTCCGTCCTCGGAACATTTCCCTGGCGTTTGCGGCGACCAGCGGCGCGCTGTGGCTGATGGCCACGGTGATCGCGGGCACGCTGGGGATGGCGCTGGCGGGAGGATTCACGTGGGCGCGCGGCGAGCGGCGGCTGTTGCGGGTGGGGATGAATGCCGCGGCGGTCTGGGTGCTGATTCCGCCGCTGCTGCTGCTTTGTTTCGAGGCTTCGCCGAAGCTGCTGGCGATGGTGGCGGGCATGGCGGCGGGGCTGGCCGTTTGTTTGTGGGCTGTAGCGCCCAGGGAATCGGAGCAGGCGACGAAATCGAAAGCATGGGGCTGGGCGGATTTGGCGAGGGGCCGCATTTTGCGGAGCTGCCGCCATCGAGGTCGGGAGCGAAGCAGTCGGCGCTGATTGCGGTCTGCCTGGAGGTGGCATTCCTCCTCTTGCTGCGGGATGATCCGTTCTGGGGGGCGGTCTGGCTGGCGGCGGGCTTTCTGCTGCTGACGTGGAAGGTATTGGCATCGCTGACGAGGCCGGAGAAGCGGGCGGCCGATCCGGGAACGCGGCTGAGCGCAGCGGGGCTGGCGGCGCTGGCGGTGGTGGCGCTGCTGGTGATGCGTCCGGCGCAGGGAACGGCGGGCGCTGCGGGAGGACCGGCCAGCGCGCAGGCGCAGGCGAGGCAGGCGCAGAGGGGGCAGGCGGGAGCCGCGGTGGACGATGCGTATCGTGGAATTGTTCTTTTCACGGTTACAGATAAGGAAAAGGAGCTGCCGCCGCTGCCGGTGCAGCAGAACCTGCTGCGCACGGGGGCGCGCCAGCCGGTGGTGATTCCGTTTGACGGGTCGTACTGGTATTTTCAGGCGCCGCAGCATGGGCCGGGTCTGCATCCGCACCTGGCGCACGGCGATCCGGTGGCGATGAATATCTATTCGACGGGGTGGGTGCCGCTGGCCATGCAGGCGCACCAGACGCTGGCGCAGCCGATTCCGGTGCAGGGAGGCGAGGAATTCGAGCTGACGCTGCGCAATGGTGACAATCGGGAGGGGCGCATCGATGTGGGCGTGCTGCTGACGGACTCACGCGCGCGGGATCTGGACAAGCCGACGGTGGTGCTGGGGGTGAAGCCGATGCTGTCGTCGGAGCCACCGGAGTTCTCCTACAAGGCAAGTCCGGTGGAAGAGGATCTGACGTTTGCGATTCCGCAGCATCCGGCGGCGCGGGAGTTCGACACAATCACGGTACTGTTCTTTCCGTCGGCGGTGCGGGATACGACGGGCGCGCGCGTGGGGATTCGGCAATTTGAGTTGCTGCCGCGATAGGGGAGCCGGTAGCCTGTAGCCAGTGGCCTGTAGCCTGAACATTGAGAGCGCAGAGGCGCGCGGCTGGGGATCACGGACTGGCGAAGAAGAGGCGGTGCCGTGTCCGGAACATTCATTGAACGTTTTGCGCTGCTGGTTCGTCTAAGAAAACACGTAACCTCAGTTCCCCTTTTACCTGGCTGGCCCTCCCCCATATGCCGGCCGGAATGCCGTACTTTCCATTCGTGTCGCTCGGTTGAGGAGGGCTTTGCTGGTGTCGAGAGGGCGCGGGCAGTGGGCAGGATTCTGCCTGTTGGCGGGAATGCTTCTGGCCGGGGTTGTGGCGGCGCAGACTGCGAGCGGTCAGGCATCAGCGGGGCAACAGGCGGAGAGCGGAGCGGCGACCGGCACAATTGCCGGCGTGGTGGTGGATCCGACAGGCGCGGTGATTCCGCAGGCGACGGTGACGCTGCGGCGCACGGGCGTGGCACCGGTGACGGTGATCTCGAATGCGCAGGGCGGCTTTTCAGTAGCTGGGCTGGCGCCGGGCGTTTATGAGGCGGAGGCGCAGGCGACGGGATTCCGGACGGTGCGGCTGGCGCGGGTGACGGTGCGCGCGGGCGGAGTGCAGCGGGTGTCGCTGACGCTCTCGATTGAGGTCCAGCAGCAGCAGGTGACGGTTTCGGCGGAGACGCTCGATTCGAGTCCGGACAAGAACGGCAGCGCGGTGGTGCTGAAGGGTTCGGATCTGGATGCACTCGATGACGATCCGGACACGATGCAGGAGGAGATCCAGGCGATTGCGGGGTCCGATCCGGATACCGGCACGCAATTTTTTGTGGATGGATTTTCCGGAAGCAAGCTTCCGCCGAAGTCGGCGATCCGCGAGATCCGGATCAACTCGAATCCGTATTCCGCGCAGTATGACGAGATTGGCTGGGGGCGGATTGAGATCTTCACCAAGCCCGGAGCCGACAAGTGGCACGGCGACTGGTGGATGCGGGGGAACGATTCGAGCTTTAACTCGCGCAATCCCTTCGTCACGACGCAGCCGCCTTACCAGTCGCTGGAGCTGGAAGGCGATGTGAACGGCCCGGTGACGAAGAAATCGTCACAGTTCACGGATCTTTATCGCGAGAGCTCGTCGGATGATTCGATCGTCGACGCGGAGGTTTTGAATTCGTCACTGGCACAGGTACCTTTTACACAGACGGTGGGGAAGACCAACAGCTTCACGGATTATTCGACGCGCTTCGACTGGTCTGTGGGCAAGGTGCAGACCCTCACGCTGCGCTACCACCTGCAGCAGGAGACGCAGGGGAACGGCGGGGTGGGGCAGTTTGCGCTGGCGTCGCAGGCATTCAACAGCAACAATACCGAGCAGGTGTTGCAGTTCAGCGACAGTCAGCTTTATGGCGTGCACCTGCTGAATGAGACACGGTTCCAGTACATTCGCGACCGCAACCGGCAGACGCCGGAGACGCTGGGGCCGACGATTGTGGTGCAGGGCGGCTTCACGGGCGGCGGAAGCAACCTGGGCCTGAATAACGACGCGCAGGATCACTACGAGCTGCAGAACTATGTGCAAAGCACGCGCGGCAAGCACACGGTGGACTTCGGGGCGCGACTGCGCGGCACGCGCGATTCGAACTACTCGACGGCGAATTTCAACGGACAATACACGTTTGCGACGCTGACGGCGTACCAGATCACCCAGCAGGGGATGGCGCAGGGCTGGACGCCGGCGCAGATTCGCGCGGCCGGGGGTGGCGCCAGCCTGTTCAGCCAGACGAGCGGCACACCGGCGATTGTGGTGAACGTCTTTGACGCCGGCCTGTACGCCGAGGACAACTGGAAGGTGCGGAAGGACGTGACGCTGAGCTACGGGCTGCGCTTCGAGACGCAGACCGAGATGCCGGATCACGCGGACTGGGCGCCGAGGCTGGGCGTCTCGTGGGCGATTCCTCATGGGAAAAACAAGCCGCCGCTGGCAGTGATCCGCTCGGGGTTCGGATTGTTCTACACGCGGTTTCCCTCGCTCAACGTTCTCGAGGCGAAGCGGGAGAACGGGGTGACGGAGCAGACGCAGGTGGTGAACGCGCCGGATTTCTATCCTTCAGTGTGTTCCAGCGATCCGGGTGCGTGCAGCGGGGCGACCACGCTGGCGCCGACGATCTTCAGCGTGAGTCCCACGCTGCGCGCGCCGTATGAGATTGTGAGCGGAGTGAGCGTGGACAAGCCGCTGGGGAAGATCGCGTCGATTTCGCTGAACTATCTGCACTGGCGCGGCGACCACCTTTTCCTGACGCGGAACATCAATGCGCCGCTGCCGGGAACGTACAATACAGCGGATCCGACGAGCGGGGTGCGGCCGCTGGGAACGGACCAGAACATTTATCAATACGAGTCAGAGGGTACGTCGGTCCGGGACCGGCTGGCGGTGAACGGGCATCTGCAGACGAAGCGGGTGGGACTTTTCGGGTATTACATGCTGAACCGTGCGCTGGCGGACACATCGGGGATCGGGAACTTTCCCTCGAACCAGTACGATCTGCGGCAGGACTGGGGACGCGCGTCGAACGACATCCGCAGCCGGCTGTTCTTCGGTGGGTTCGTGCATCTGTGGAAGGGATTCGGTGTGAATCCGTTCCTGATTTATCAGACGAGCACGCCGTTCAATATCGTGGTGGGCCAGGATCTGAACGGCGACACGCAGTTCAACGATCGCCCGGCGTTCGCGACGGATCTGACGCGGGCGAGTGTCGTTCGGACGCCGTTGGGCGTTTTCGATACGGATCCGATGCCGGGGCAGACGATTATTCCGATCAATTACGGGAATGGGCCGGGCGTGGTGATGCTGAATATGCGGGTGACGAAGGACTTTCACTTTGGGCCGCCGCTGCCGCAGGAGACGCCTGCTCCGGCGGCGAAGGGAGCGACGGCGACAACCGCGAAGAAGAAGCCGCCGATCGAGCGAAAGTACACGATGGGTTTTGCACTGTCGTCGGAGAACGTGGTGAATCATGTGAACCTGGCACCGCCGGTGGGGGTGCTGGGTTCGCCGCTGTTTGGACAGTCGACGGCACTGGCCAGCACGTTCGGGTCGGGATCCGCGAACCGGACTGTGAATGTGGATTTCTACTTCCGGTTCTAAGCTGGTGTCCCAGAAATTCGTGGCGCGACCAGCGAAAGGCAACCGCAGATTCTTCGCTCACCACCCCCGAACTGAAGAACGTTCGGGGCCCCGTTCACTCAGAATGACACCGTCTATTACCGTCTATTTATGTTTGGTATTTCTGGGACAAGGCACCAGGCTGTAACAGTCAATCCGGGAAGATAGATTGATGTTCAGGCGCGGCTCTTTTTCGGGCGACGGGCGGCGGGTTCGGGGCGGGCGGAATCGACGGGGAGAGCGGGGGGCAGGGAGATGTCGGCGGGCAAAGGCGGGAAGCTGGCCTTGGGAAAAGCTTCAAAGGCTGGGCGGGCGAAGAGATATCCCTGGAAGAGACGGACGTGGTTGGCGGCGAGCCAGGCAAACTGCGGAACGGTTTCGACGCCTTCCGCGACGACGGCGATGTCGAGTTCCGCGCAGAGAGAGACGATGGCGCGCACGATGGACTGGCGCGGGCCGTGGCGCTCGATGCCGCGGACGAGTCCCATGTCGAGCTTGACCTGATCGGGATCGAGATCGGCGAGCAGATTGAGGCCGGAGCCTCCTCCTCCGTAATCATCGATGGCGAGCTGGATACCGAGGCCGCGGACTTCGCGCATGAGGTCGGCGAATTCTGAGGGATTTTCGGAGACGTCACGCTCGGGCACTTCGAGCACGATGCGGTGGATGGGCAGGCCTACCTGGTGGGCGCGCTCGATGGTGGTGAGGATGGTGCGCGGCGAATCCTGCAAGGCGTTGGGCAGGAAGTTGAGGTGGAGATTGCCGCTGACGCCGAGACGGGCGGCGAGAGAGATAGCTGCGGAGCGGGCGGTCTGGTCGAACTGGTTGAGATGGGCGGGGGGCACCTGCTGGAGGACCTGCCAGGCGGGCTCGTCCCACGTGCCGCGGATGAGAGCTTCGAAACCGGAGACCTCGCGAGCGACCGCATCCACGATGGGCTGGAAGGCGAAGCTGAAGGTGGGATCCTCGGGAATCTGGGGCACAGCGCTCATGCGGGAAATGACTCCGTATAGTGAACGGGAAACTTTCCTGGTGCAACGGATCGGGAACGTCGGGGTGAGGGAAAAGCGGAGGAGGGACGAAACACGATCGTAACATTCATCGTGGCACGGACGCGATTACCGCGGTACTCCACGCAAGTATAAGGAGCGGCGACCAAAGGTGGGATGTGGATCAGGCAACCCGCGCCGATGGGGTGGGCAGATGAGGGTCCACGATGGAGGTGTGCCTCCGAAGTTGCATTGTTTCCGGTGCAAGACGGGCCCACGATGGGGTATCTCCCGGATCAGGTGGGTTTCCGCGCATGCGCGCCGTCAGAACATTTCTGAGCTGGGTGTTCGCTCTGGGAGCGGTGGTCTTTCTGCGATCATCGGTGGCCGCGGTGCTGAACGTTCTGGGCTGGCCGCGGGTTCATTTTCCTTCGAGTATGGTCAGCGCCGGGGTGAGCGCGGCCGCTCCGTTGCTGGGATTCGTTTATGGGATGGCCTGCTGGAGCTTCTGGCGCTGCCGGCCGTCGGCGCGCGCGTGGGGCGTGGCGGCTAGTATGCTCAACGTGGCGTTGGGGAGCGTCTTCCTCTATATGGATCGCCGCTATCTGCTGGAGTCGCCGGCTGCTTTCGTGAATGCGGACTCGGTGCTGCTGGCGATCGGGCTGGGCGGGCTGATGGCGTTCCGGCGCGGCGACGTGACGACGGCTGAGGAGAGTCTGCAGCCGATTCCGGGCGATGGGACGAATGCGATTCTGAACCGGGCGATCTGGATTGCCGGGGCCGGTGGCTTTCTGGCAGCGATGAGCTGGTGGTGGCGCTGGGCGCACGCGCACCATCTGCCGGCGGAAGAGACGTCGTTCGCGGCGAAGCTGATGGTGCTGCTGGTGGCACAGCTGGCCATGGTGGCCATCCACGAGTTCGGGCACGCCGCGGTGGGCAAAGCGCTGGGGATGAAGATCCGCGGGTTCGTGGTGGGACCGCTGCAGTGGCATGTGCGGGACGGGCACTGGCGCTTCCGGTTTGTGCTGACAGGCTTTCTGACGCCGGGCGGGGCGACGACGGTGGTGCCGGGCAATCCCGGGCAGGCGGTGTGGCGCGAGGTGGCCATGGTGGCGGCGGGCTCATGTGCCGGACTGCTGACCGGGGGCATGGCGTTATGGGCGGTCCTCACGTCTCCGCGCAGCCGACAGGAGCAGATCTGGCTGACGCTGGCTGTCTTCGCGACATTGTCGCTGGTGGTATCGATTGTGAATCTGATCCCGTTCCGGACGAAGTGGTTTTATTCGGATGGGGCGCGGATCTGGCAGATGGTGCGCCCGGGAGCGTGGGCGGATCTGCATCGTGCGTTTTCGGCCGCGGCGGCCACGACGGTGACGCCGCTGCGCCCGCGCGATTTCGACATTGAGGCTATCGATCGCGCGGCGAAGGCGATTACGGTGGGGCAGCAGGCATTGCTGCTGCGGCTGCTGGCGAGCTCGTACTATCTCGATTGCGGGCGCCTGCCCGAGGCGGGCCAGGCGCTCGAAGAGGCGGAGGCGGTGTTTCAGCGCTCGGCGCCCGACATCCCTGCGGAGCTGTGCACGGCGTTTGTCTTCGGCAAGGCGTATGTGCAGCGCGACGGCGCGGGCACGCGCCAGTGGTGGGATCGGATGGAGGCGAAGAAGCCGATGCGTCACGATGCCGATTACTGGCTGGCGCGGAGCGCCTTCTGCTGGAGCGAGCAGCGCCTGGAGGAAGCGTGGGAGTCGTGGGAGAAGGGCAACGCGCTGATGAAAGAACTGCCGCCCGTCGGCGTGTATGAGAGCGATCGCGATCACTTCGCTCTGCTGCGCAGGGAGCTGGAGGGAATGCAGGCGGTCGCGGCGCCTTGATCGGCGCGCGGCGTAGTTCTTAGCAGAGGGTTAGCGATATTTGGGCAAAAGGAAAGGGATCATCCTGGAGGATGATCCCCTTTGTTGTTGGACGAAGGCTACAGCGTGCCTGCGTGGCAGGGGTCGTAGCCGAGCGAACTGGAGGTGACGGGAGCAGGCGGCGTTGGGGGCGTCGCCCAGGGAATATCCGTGAAGTCGAAGAAGTCGAGCAGGTTGGGCTGGATCTTGTCACGACTGGTGAGGTAGGCGGAACTCCCGATGAAGCGGTTCTCCACGAACTTGATGACGGCGGTGTGGTCCATGGGAACGTGGGAGACATAGTGCTTGCGGTCGAAGGGCGAGATGACCATGTTGGGCAGACGGAAACCCAGCTGCGCAGCGAAGCCCTGCTGGGCGGCTGCGTCGCCCGAGTGGGCGCCGGGATCGGTTGAGGACAGATCGCAGTGCAGAGTGGGCTTGCCGCCGGCGGGCACGCAGGGATTGTAGCTGTCCGCGTTTACCGCAATGGTTGAGATATCGGGAATGCTGCTGACCGATTCGCTGCCCACGGTGGCATCGGTGTTCTGGTTGGAGTGACCGGGGACGGGGGGAACGTGGTCGTAGGGACCGCCGCCTTCGTCGTAGCTGAAGAAGAAGACGGAGCTCTTCCACTCCGAGCTGGCCATGAAGGCGTTGATGACTTTGGCGACTTCCGCCTGGCCGAGCAGGATGGATTGCGCGGAGCCAGGGTGTTCGTCATTGAGGCCCGATCCGGACTCGATGAAGGAGAAGCTCGGCAGGGTTCCGTTCTGCAGGTCGGAGTAATAGGTCGTCAGAGGAGCGATGTGGGCGGTGTCGATGCAGAAGGAGCCTGATGTGTCTCCGACCGCGGTGGATGACACGGTGCTGCCGGTGCATGCGGCATGCGAGGGATTCTCATACAGGAACTGGTTGTGGTAGCTGAAGTAGGTGAACCAGGTTGCGGGGTAATTGGCATCGCCGCCGCCGGAGCACTCATCGCCGTCATCGGCGATGCAGTAACCCATGGTTGAGGTGTAGTAGATCTTCCAGGAGACATTGGCCTGCTCCAGCTCCTCGAAGATGGTGGGGATGCTGAGCTCGACGCCGAGGTGGTCGTCGTTGCTGGGATCTTCGACGAGGCCCTGGGTCGTGCCGCCGGTGAAGGTTG
Organism: uncultured Acidobacteriaceae bacterium; assembly: GCA_963770525.1. Classification (GTDB taxonomy): domain Bacteria; phylum Acidobacteriota; class Terriglobia; order Terriglobales; family Acidobacteriaceae; genus Palsa-343. Next base: position 51,837 of record CAVYPY010000001.1, read on the forward strand.
CGATCCGGTTGGCAACACTCTTGCTCGATACGGGCGAGAACCAGCGATCGGACAGCGCGAACTGCGATGCCATGTAGTAGTAGTAGTTGAGATACGTTTCGTCGTAATAGCCCATGGCGCGGTGGCCGGTTGTGTCGGTGAAGCTGCCGGAACATTTGCCGCTTGCGGCACAGGACTTGGCGTAGCCTTCCGCGTTGTGGACAAAGCCGTCCATGGGGAGCGGGCGGGTGGTAAGGAAGTCGTAGCGGTTGGCCTCGCCATAGCTGGCCAGCCAGTCCGAGGTCTCGTCGTCGATGCAGGTGGTGGTGAACTTGAAGAGTGGGTACGACGTGCCCTCGTCGTCTTCGTTGCTGATCGTGCTGAGTTTGTCGTCGATGCCGTCGACTGCGTAATCCTCGCCGTCAGCGCCGACGTTCCAGCCGTTGGACTCGCGGTAGGGATTCAGCATGCCGAAGTAGTTATCGAAGGTGTGGTTCTCCTGCAGCATGAAGACGACGTGATCGATGGACTGCAGGCTGCCGGCGGCAACGACGTCAACGGTGGTGGAGGCCGACGCGCTGCCGCTGGAATTGGTGGCTTCCGCCGTATAGGTCGTCGTTGCGGTGGGATCGACGGAGACGGTTCCGCCGGTTGCGGGCACGCTGTAGGTGTTGCCGCCGCCGGTGACGGACACGGTGGTGGCATCAGAGGCGGTCACGGTGAGCGTGGAAGAAGCGCCGGAGGCAATGGAGCCTGGGTTCGCGGTAATGCCGACGGTGGGATTCTGCGAGGACGATGAGGAGACGGTGAGATTGATGGTCGTATAGGAGGCGCCGCCGCAATGGTCCCATTCCTCAACGACGGTGTGCTCGGCTCCGGGACTCAGGGTGATCGAGGTATCGAGGCTGGCGCCCTGATGGGTGTAGATGAGCTTGTTGTCGACGTAAATGCCCATGGAGGCGACGCCCGTGGAGCAGGTGGAGGTGGTCGCTGTCGCCTCGTAGGTCACCGGCGACGTCACGGTGCTGTTGGGGGTGGGCGTGGTGACGGTGACGCCGGTGCTGCCTGATCCTGAAGTGACGGTGATGGGCACACTCACGTAGGAGGCGCCGCCGCAATGGTCCCATTCCTCAACGACGGTGTCGTAAGTGCCGGGATTGAAGCTGAGCGAGGTATCCAGGCTGGTCCCCGAGTGGGTGTAGGTGAGCTTGTTGTCGATGTAAATGCCCATGGAGGCGACGCCTTTGGAGCAGGTCGAGGTCGTGGCGCTGGCAACATACGTAACCGGCGAGTGCACAGTGCTGTTGGGCCTGGGCGAAGTGACGGTGACCGTGGCAAAGGCAGATGCGGGGCCTGCGGCAAGGAGCGCGCAGGCAAGCAGGCGGAAGAACTTCATGGAGAGGCCTCCGGGAACAGGGATCAGGCGAGGTCGTGCAAATGGCTTCTACAAGGGGCTTTTGCATCTACGAGGGTCGGGGTTTCGCCAAGAAACCTCGCCAGGAGGGCGTGCAGGGGGCTTGCGGGCTTGCGGAGGCCTGGGGGGAAGGGCGTTGCCGCACTCAGAGTGCGGTCTTTTGGACCCATAGGATGCAGGGTGCGGATGAAAGGGAATGGCAGAAAGCGGGAAATTTCTTCAGTCGCGAGGAATGAGGCGGGTGAGGCGGGTTGGCGCCAGGCGGAGGAGCGCTGCCGCTCAGTCGGCGGCGGGTTCCGTGCGGCTCAGCAGATAGTCATCCAGGCGGGTCTGGGGCTGCCCATCGCTGCGCGCGGCCCGGAATGCCGGCTCGGACGCTGCATAGGGGGCCGGCACGTCCTGGGGAACGACCAGACTTGCGTTGTCGGCGACCATCCAGCGACAAAGAAGAGAGCCGATGGGCAAATGGGCGCTGGCGAGGACCAGGGTAAAGATCCGCCTGAGGAACTCGGGCGGCGGGCCGAGCTGCGCCATGGGGACAACCGCGGTTCCGGCGCGATCGGGGTGGAAGGTGCGCTGGTCCCAGCTGCGGCGGTTGGCAGGATGGTTGGGATAGTCCGCGATGATGTGGGTAAAGTTCTGGTACAAGCGCCAGCCGAAGGGCTGGCCATATTGCGGCATGACGAGGACGGTGCTCTGCCGGCCCTTGCGGATTTCGTCGACGAATTCCGGGAAATCGGCGGCGGCGGACAGGTTGAGAAAGGCGTTCGGCTCGCAGGCGTGGCGGTCGCCGCCGGAGATGAGGACCTGGTCCCACGCGCGGGCCAGCCCGATGACGCCGCGATTCTCCTCGTGGCCGCGCATCCCATTCAGCTCAAACCCATGCATGTACGGATTGGCGCTGGCCAGGAAGCGGCCAAGCTCGAACTCGAAGACATCGCCGGGAATGCTGTCGAAATTCCAGAGCGGATGGTTGAAGACGAGAAGGACATCGGGGATGCTGCAAAATTCGGCAAAAAGGCTGAAGATCTGCCGCTCGTCGGCGGCCGCCGTGACCTGGTGCATCGCGGCCATGTAGGACTCCGCGGCGGGGGCGGGGAGATTGTGGACGCCGATATGGAAAACCGCGCGTCCAAAGGGGACGGTCCACTCCGTGGAGATCGGAGCATCGGCGAACTTCGGGGACTGGCGCAGGAGCGTGCAGGCGTCGATGGAATTGTGGTCTGTGAGCGAGACAAAGGGCCGCAGGCCGAGCGCGGCGATCTGGCGTGCCTCAAGCTCATACGCCATCTGCTCGCACAAGGGCGGAGTCCAGTAGGCGCGGTCAAAATCGAGGGTGATCCCGGTGTTGCTGAGTAAATACGCCTTCTGGCGGTCGATCCAGGTCTTCAGGGTACGACGGCTCTGCAGGAATTTGCCGATGAAGCCGAGACTTTCCTGGGAGTGACGACTGTGTCCGTGGAGAGAGACACCGCTATGAAAGGGCAGAAGCTCGTTCTGATCTTTCGAAAACAGCCTGACCTGATTGTGCACCCGACCTCCATCTTCTCACATCGAGCTGGGGATCCATGAGAAGATCTAGTTCGCCCTTTTACGCGTCAGGGTACGACGGGCGGCAGCGCAAGCAGATTCCTGCCGTAGCCGAACCGTGATCGAACAGAGACTGACAAAAGGACGACGTGCGATTAACCTACAATATACCGCCGCGAATGGGAATGAAGATTTAACTAAAGACGCATTGACGCGAAATGGTCAGAGCGGCAAGATGAGACAGATTGCTCACCCCGTCCAGCAGGCAGCATCAGATTCGACTGGCGATCGGGGCCGCGGCCCTTGCGATGGTGCCATCCCTCGCCTTTGCCCAGAAAAGTAACATCCCCATGAACAATCTGTCAGCGCCGGGCCTGACATCCGCCGGCGATATGCCTCGCGGTCTGAGTGTGGGTCAGATTGTGGCGCGCCTGACCGAGGCGAATAAAAAGCGGACTGACGATCTGAAAGGCTACACGGAAGAGCGGCGCTATTCAGTCACCTACCACGGTTTTCCGGCCAGCCTGAGCGCGACGATGGTGGTACAGGCGACCTACGAAGCCCCGGAGACGAAGCAGTTCCGGATTGTGTCGCTGACCGGATCGAAGCTGCTGGCCGATCGAGTGCTGAAGAGGCTGCTGACCACGGAAGAGACAGCCGCTCATCATCCCGAGGAGACCGCGCTGGACCCGTCGAACTACAACTTCACGCTGCTGGGCCAGGAGAACCTCGACGGCCGGCCCTGCTATCTGCTGGCCGTGGTCCCGAAGACAGATGCGAAACTGTTGTACCGCGGCACGATCTGGGTGGATGCCGATGACTATGCGGTGACGAAGATCGAGGCAGAGCCGGCGCACAATCCCTCCTTCTGGATCCGGAGCACGGAGATTCACCATGTCTATGCCAAAACCGGGCCCTTTTGGCTGCCGGAGCACAACGAGAGCGATACAAAAGTGCGCCTCGGCGGGACAGCCGTGCTGACCATCGACTACGGCGCCTATCAAACCGCGACAACCGACCCGCACTAGGGTTGTATCGACAAATAGGAACGGTCGGCGTCGGGAGCGGCGCCGTTCAGGGAAGCAGTCTGCGCAGGACTCCGAGGGTCGTGCGCCGGACGAGGCTGTGCTGCCCCGGGGAACGGGTGGGTTGGGTGCGCGGGCGCGGATCGTGAATGGCCTGCTGATATTGCTGGCGGAGAAGGTCGGTCGCCTGCAGCCAACCGTGGTGCTCCACCTCGGCGCGCGCGCGCGTTCGGAGGGAGGCGCGGTCAGAGGGACTGGCCAGCACCCTCTGCACGGTTTCCACCAGGGCACGTTCTCCCGGATCGTAGAGGAAGCCGGTGACGCCGTCTTCGACAGCGTCGGGAATGCCGCCGGCGCGGCATGCGACGACGGGGCAGCCGGAGGCCATCGCCTCCAGGAGGACCAGGCCCAGCGTCTCGGTTTCTGAGGGCATCACGAAAAGGTCGGACGAGGCGTAGGCGGCGGCCAGTGGTTCACCGCGCAGGTAGCCGGCAAAATATGTGGGCGTGTCGCGGAAGTGCCTTTCCAGCTCGGAGCGCATGGGCCCGTCGCCCACGATGGCCAGGCGAAGATCGGGGTTGGCACGAAGCACAGAGCGCAGGCTGCCGATGTTTTTTTCGGCGCAGAGCCGGCCCACAAAAAGAAGCAGAGGCTTATGCGGCTCGCCCTGAGTCAGGGTGCTGCGCATCTGAGCCGAAGAGCGCGAAGGATGAAAGCGCTCGGCATCGACGGCGCGCTCCCAGAGCGCGAGGCGGTCGATGTTGTGCTCGGCCAGTTCGTCCATCATGGGCGTGGAGGTGCACAGGTTCAGGTCCGCTCGTCCGTGGCGAATCTGCATCAGCTTCCAGGTGGCGCTCTGGAGAAATCCCAGCTTGTAGTAGCGCAGGTAGGCGGGCAGGTTGGTGTGATATGAGACCACCAGGGGAATGCGCAGGACCTGGGCGTAGTAGATGCCACCGATCCCGAGGAGCGAAGGTTCGAAGAGGTGCATCACATCGGGCTGAAATTCCTCGATGGACCGGCGCATGGAGGCGCGGGGCGCGGCGACCCTCAATTCCGGATAAAAGGGGAAGGGCGCGGATGGGAGCCCAATCACGCGCGCTCCATAGAGCTCCGACGGGCCGCCGGCGGGAGCGAACAGGAGAACCTCATCGCCGCGCGCTCGCAGGCACTCCACGGTCGCGCAGATCATGGTGACGATTCCGTCGATCTTGGGAAGAAACGTCTCCGTCGCCATGACAATGCGCATTTGCTGTTCCGTCACCCTCGGTCGGAACGCTCAGAATACGCTGTTGGCGCAGGTTTCTTCGAGAAAGATTTTTTTGCATGCGTCGGCAGAATCGCAGCTGCTTCAATCCGCTTCACTGCAGCCGGCGCGACAGGAGGAGACAGGGACTGGTGCGCCTCTGGTTGTCTTTCCCTGGGGATTGTGAATACTGGACGGGGCAGATTTTCCGATCTGCCTTAGCTGGATGCAGCAGAAACGAGGATGAGCGGTGTTGAGATGTCGAGTGGTCCGGCGGCTGGCGGCGATTGCAATTGTGGTTTTGAGCGGTGCGGCGGCGGTCGCGCAAGAGGCCTTGCCTGCGTCGATGGAGATCAGCTCGGGCTGGCAGCTGCAGGACGTGGCGAAGGTGCCGCAGGCGGGCGCGACCGTTTCCGCGGAGGACTATCAGCCGCAGGGATGGCTGGCCGCGACCGTGCCGGGCACGGTGCTCACCAGCATGGTGAACGACGGCGTCTATCCGGAGCCGCTCTACGGAGAGAATGATCGCGAGAGCATCATTCCGGAGAGCCTGAACAAGACGTCGTACTGGTATCGGACGACGTTCACCATTCCAAAGGATTACGCGCATCGCCAGGTGTGGGTGCATTTCGACGGCGCGAACTTCACCTCCGACGTGTGGGTGAACGGCAGCCAGGTAGGGACAATTCAGGGCGCGTTCATCCGCGGGCGATTCGACATCACGAAGTTCGTGAAGGCGGGTGAGACGGCGGTTCTGGCGGTGCGCGTCTCGCCGCAGCCGCATCCGGGCGTGCCGCACGAGCACAACATCGTGAACGGAGTGGGCAGGAACGGCGGCATCACCGCCATCGATGGACCGACGTTTCTCTGCACGATTGGGTGGGACTGGCTGCAGGCGGTGCGCGATCGCGATACCGGGCTTTGGCGGAAGGTGTGGCTGTCGGCCTCCGGGCCGGTGCTGGTGGAGGATCCGCTGGTGATCACCGATCTGCCGCTTCCAAGGACGGACACCGCCGACGTGACGGTGAAGGCGGCGATCGAGAATACGTCGGACAAAAAGCAGACTGGCATGCTGGAAGGCAGCTTCGGCGATGTGCAGTTCTCACAGAAGGTGACGCTGCCGGCGAAGTCTGCGCAGACGATCATCTTCGATCCCAAGACAACGCCGGCTCTGCACGTGCAGAATCCCAAGCTGTGGTGGCCGAATGGCTACGGTCCGCAGAATCTCTACACGCTGCACCTGCACTTCGTGGAGCACGGCAGGGACTCCGACGCGCGCGATACGACGTTTGGCATCCGCAAGATCACCTACGGCGGCATGGACGCGCTAACGATCTCGGTGAACGGCGTGAAGGTCTTCATCCGTGGGGGCGACTGGGGCCTGGATGAGGCGATGAAGCGGATTCCGCGGGCACGTCTCGATGCCGAGATTCACTACCATGCTCTCGCTCACATGAACATGATCCGCAACTGGGTGGGCCAGAGCACAAGCGAGGACTTCTATGAGCTGTGCGACAAATACGGCATTCTCGTCTGGGACGAGTTCTTCCAGCCGAATCCGAGCGACGGGCCGAACCCGGACGATCTACCCATCTATCTCGCCAACGTGAAGGACAAGATCCTGCGCTTCCGCAATCATCCATCGATTGCGCTGTGGTGCGCGCGCAATGAGGGCTACCCGCCGCCAGCGATTAACGCAGCCCTGGAGAAGATGATTCCGGAACTGGATCCGGCGCGGCTGTATCAGCCGAGTTCGACGGCGGGGCGCGGTGTCGAGTCGGGCGGTCCGTACTACTGGCGCGAGCCGGAGGCTTACTACGCGCAGGACGCGCCGTTCAAGACGGAGACGGGCAGCATGTCAGTGCCGACGATCGAGTCCATTCACGGCATGATGCCGCAGAAGGACTGGAATGTGATCGACAACGACTGGGCGGCGCACGACTTCGCGAAAGGCGCCCAGCACGGGAACACCTATCCATATATATTGGCCGGGCGCTACGGACGCATCGTCAATCTCGCCGACTTCGTGCGCAAGGCGCAGATGATGAACTGGGAGGCGTATCGCGCCATGTATGAGGGGCGCAACGCGTACCTCTTCGCACCGGATACCGGGGTGATCACGTGGATGAGCAACCCGGCGCAGCCCAGCTTCGTCTGGCAGCTCTATGACTACGATCTGGAGCCGAATGCGTCGCTGTTCGCCGTGATGCACGCGTCGGAGATGGTCCATATCCAGATGGACGAGGCCAACAAACACCTGCAGGTGATCAACAACAAGCCGGAGGCGCTGGCCGGATACACCGCGCATGTGGAGATCCTGAATATTGAGGGAGGCGCTGCCGGGCCTCCGATGCTCACGAAGGACATCCCGGTGAGCGGACCGGCGGACACGGCCATCGACCTCGGCCTCACGCCTCTGCCGGAACGGCTTCCGTGGCTCTATTTCGTGAAGCTGGAACTGCGCGATGCCGAGGGGAAGATCGTCTCGCGCAATCTCTACTGGAAGCCTGGGCCGGCCAATGGACAGGACCTGACGCCGCTGGATTCGCTGCCGACCGTGACGCTGGACGGCACGATCACCCGCCACGATGAGGGCGATCGGCTGCGGCTGGACGTGACGCTGAAGAATCCGGGACCGGCGCTGGCGCTGATGGCGCATCTGCAATTGCGGAGGAAGAGCACGGGCGAGCGCATCCTGCCAGTGTTCTATTCGGACAACTACATCTGGCTGTCGCCGGGTGAGAGCCGCACCATTACCATCGACGCGGCGAAAGCGGATCTGAAGGGCGACGTGCCGCTGGTGGTCATCGATGGGTGGAACGTCGACGTGACACCGGTGACCAACGCCGATTGCGCGCTGGCGCCGAATGTCGATGCGCAGGTGAGCCACTGGCCAGCGACGGGGTTGCCGATGATCACTGCCGGGCTGACGGAAGAGGAGAATCCTTAAAAGAGCGAGGGCTGGGCGGGTACCGGCGGCTGATCCGCAACGGGCTCCAGCAGCGTGGGCTCGTTGTTACGCACGTTGCCGACCGCGGTGCTGACCTTCCAGGCGCGCATGCGGCCGGCGTCGAGAGGGCGCAGCAGATCAGTCGGCGGCCGTTCGGCATCGTCCGCGTGCAGCCATCGGTCGTAGTCGCACGGCTCGAGGATCACGGGCATGCGATTGTGCGCGGGCGCGGTCAGTTCATTGGCTTCCGTCGTGACGATGGAGTAGGTTTCGATCTCTTCGCGGCGATCGGGACTTCTCCAGCGATCCCATATCCCGGCAAAGGCGAGCGGCTCGCCGCTGGCCAGAGCGTAGGCCCAGGGCTGTTTGCTTTTTGCGTCGAGCTTTTGCCATTCGTAGAAACCATCTGCCGGGACCAGGCAGCGATGGCGGAGAAACGGTTCGCGCCAGACCGGCTTCTTCAGCAGGCTCTCCGCCTGCGCGTTGATGGCGCTCAGGCCGAGGGTCTTTGGGTCTTCGCACCAGCTGGGGATCAGGCCCCAGCGCATGACCCGCAGCGCGCGCTCCGCGGTGTCGCGGTCCTCGACGATCACCGGCTGCATCGTCTGGGGCGCGACGTTGTAGTCGGGCAGAATCTCGAACGAGGGCGGGATGCCGATGCGGAAGGCTTCGGCGATGCGCTGCTTGTCGGATCGGCGATAGTAGCGGCCACACATAAGGGAGCTTCCGGCGCGTTCCTGCAACCAACCGCGCCCGGCAGCTTCATCGTAAATTGCGGGGCTGCGCAGCGGCCGCGCTCGGCCGCCCGGCGTCGCGACGAACCGGTCAGGCGGCGACGGGCGTCATCGTACAATGAACCCAGCCGATGGGCCCTCAGCCGCGGAGGGATGTGTGAGCGGTTGAAACAGGCGGTCTTGAAAACCGCTGTGCCCGCAAGGGTACCGGGGGTTCGAATCCCTCTCCCTCCGCCAGTTGTTTGGAATCAACAGCTTAGGGTCATGTTACACATTGTGTGACACATTCTGGCCCCTGATCTCCCGAGATAAGCGAAGTCCACCGCTCCCTGCGGGTATTCACCCTCAGGGAGATTTTTCGTGCGCAAGCTCAGGGTAGCCCTCTACATTCGGATTCGACTGGGCAGCGGGCAATACTCGTTCGCCGAACCGGTATGGAACAAAAACCAGACCCTTCGCAAGGGGTACGCGCTGGTGGCCGGAAAACCGAAGTCGCATCCGGAGGGCGTCTACTACCTGCGCTTCCTGCGCGGGAGCATGCGGATCTGGCAAGCGGTGGGCCCGAATGCCGATGCCGCCCTGGCCGCTCTGCAGAACAAGCAGCACGATCTCGAAGCTGTGAGCCTTGGCCGCCGGGCTCCGGACGCCGCTCCGAATGCGCCATCATCCTCCAAAAAGCGCGTGAAGGACGCAGTTGACGCCTTCCTGTCAGAGGTCCGGCTGTTCCGCAGGCCCAAGACCATCGCCGAATACGAACGCATGCTTGGGGTCTTCAGGAAGCGGTTCGCGGATCGTCCGCTCACAAGCATCACCCGCGAAGACCTGCTCGACCACCGCGCGGCCCTCGAAGCCCAGGGCAAAGGTCCTCGGACGGTTTACAACCACGTCATGCGGGTCAGCGCCTTCCTCAAGGCCAACGGCATCGTAGGGCTCCTGAAGTCTCAGGACAAACCGGCCTACGACGAGCCTGAGGTCGAGGCCTACGACGCGGACCAGATCGACGCCCTCTTTGGCGCTGCCGACGCAGAAGAGCGGCTATTGTTCGAGTTCTTTCTCAAGACCGGCTTCCGGGATCAGGAAGCCATGTATGCCACCTGGAAGAACGTGGACTTCAAGGGAAAGGTGATCAAAGTCCGGTCCAGGCCCGAGCTCGGATTTCGACCGAAGGACAAGGAGGAACGTTCCGTACCCGTGCCCGACGAATTGATCGCGGCACTGGCGGCCCGGAAGAAAAACAGCGAGTACATGTTCCTCTTTCCCGGCGCGAATGGCACGCCCAACGGCCATTTCCTGCGGATTTTGAAGAAACTGGCAAAGCGAGCCGGACTGAACTGCGGAGAGTGCATCAACAAAAAGGGCGAGAGTTGCCGCAAGAGCGCGACCTGCAGTGAGTGGTGCCTGCACAAGTTCCGCAGGACGTTCGCCACAATGCACTCTGAAGCGGGGGTGCCCGCCCCGACGATCCAGCGCTGGCTTGGGCACTCCGATCTGGCTACGACTCTTCGGTATCTCGCGATCGCCGACCTGCGGTCCGATCGCACTCGCCAGCAGGTGAACGCGACCTTTGCCAGCCTTGGCAGCCATCAGCTAAAGCCGGTTGCGCCGACCGAGTCAGGCGCACCTCAGAGCAGCGGCCAGTTCCTGATGTAGCCGTATCGCGACACAATAGCCTGAAGTATAGGAGACACCGTGGCTGAACGACTCTCGCGTCAGGAACTGTACGACCTCGTCTGGTCTCAACCTCTGCGCACTCTCTCCGAACGATTCGGGATCTCCGATGTTGCCCTGAAGAAAACCTGCGTTAAAGCCCTGATCCCGACGCCCGAGCGAGGCTACTGGGCCCGGAAGGATGCTGGACAGAGGGTCGTGCAGATAGCTCTACCGGTACGACCACCCGGGATGGAAGACGAAGTGGGGGTCGCGGCGGGTGGCAAATGGTGGTACCGAGAAGAGAAGGATGAGCTTCAGTCGCCTCTCCCGCCACCGCCAACTTTCGCCGAGCCGATAGAGGTGGTCCGTGAGCGAATTGCCAGAACCATCGGTAAGGTCACCGTTCCGAGGAGCGTCACCAATTGGCACCCTGCTCTCGATGCCCTTCTCAAAGAGGACGAGAAGCGGCGAGAAGAGCAACGAACAAGTCCATACCCAGGCTTCTGGAACAAGCCCCGGTTCGACACTCCTCAGGAGCGCCGCCGACTGCGAATTCTGAACAGCCTCTTCCTGGCTGTAACAAAGATGAACGGGAGCGCCTCACAGGGACAGGAAAAAGAGGGCCACTTCTACGTAACCTTCTACCACCGCAACGTCGGCATGACGCTCGTGCCGTTGAGGCAGACCCGTCGCAACTCGGCCCCGGGAGGCGAACCGACAGGTGCGGAGGAGCCGAGACTGATCCTGTCCATCCAGCAGTATTCGCAATCATCGTCTGTCAGGTTCAGTTGGCAGGACGAGGACGCATCAAAGCTGGAAGACCACATCACCGAAATTACCGTTCAGACAATCCTGGCGGCTGAGATCCAGCATCGCGAGGATGCTTTGCACCACTACCAATTCCTGGTTCAGGACCGGGCTCGGATGGAGGCGGAAGAGAAGAAGCGCCAAATCGAGGCCGAACGGGCTGAACAGGAACGTCGGAAGAAGGCTGAACAGGCGAAGATTGACCTGCTTCTTTGTGATGCCACAGCTTTCCAGCAGGCTGATCAAATCAGGAAATATGTCGATTCGGTTCGAATGCGTCTGGAATCTGTCGATTCTCCGGCAAAAGGTGAGTTTGACGCCTGGAGCAAATGGGCACTCGCCGAAGCCGATCGTATCGACCCTTCGATCGGGGGAGCGTATCTGGCCAGCATGGCCGAGGCGGTCAGCAAACAATCGTGAAGCTCAGAAATCCCCCGCCGATACTCAGGAATCGTTCGTCAGAACGGTATATACCCTCAGAGGCTCATGAATGAGCGCCCAGGAGATAACGAGTGGACCTGATCAATGATTTGATGCAGCGGCAGTCCTACCTTTCGACGAAGGAGGTAATGATTCTCCTTCAGAAGACCCGCAACACCCTCTGCCAGTGGGTGCGGTCCGGCAGGCTTCCTGCTATTCGGCTCGGAAATGAATACCTTTACGATCCACGCGTATTAGCTGAGTTTCTGTCGAATCGTCTCACTGCGCATCGTGGCTGACGTCCTCTTGATCGCCATGTCCGGTGACGCGTTTACAGTCGCAGCAGGCCCCTAGCCTCGAAGATTATGTTGTGCCGTAGGAACTCCGGCGTTCCCCGCTTGCGCCGGTTGGTAATTCTGGGGCGTAAATCTTCCGGGAATTCCGGCAAGTCGGCTACGTAGTCCCATTCCTCATCGAGGAAAAACTCGGGGCTGTTTACCCAATCGGGTGGGTCCCACGAAAATTCTCGGCACAGGTACTCGGCGGTCGCCGCGAGGAATGCGCGATCCCTTCGATCGAAATCGGCAGGTGGCTCTTTCGCAAAGAAGCTCCGGCGGCGGAATAGGTAGAACTCATCGAGAAAATGAGAGAAGGCGTAGCCATATTCCTCGCCACGCTGGAACACGGCGACGCTGAGTTCCTCAAAATCCCCGGGCCGACGGGAATACCTGAGTCCGATATTGCCGTGCTTTGGCACCGGGCGGGTGCGGATCCCCTTCCACACGAGTGCATCATTCCGAGCGTGTATCCTGGCAAAATCCGGTCGGCGGCGGGGCACACGGATTAGACGGTCGAGTGGGGCTTCCAGTTCCACTCGGTCGAACAGTCTTCGCCATGTCGGCATACCCTGGGTCAAAACTTCGCCACTTTCAGGGCGATCCGCCAGATTCACAGTGGCGAACGGATTTGCCGGGCGCTACCAAACAGTGTTGTTTGCATCCGGTCCGGAGCCTGTTGTGGCCGGACCGGCCTTTTTCACGCAGGGGCAAACTTCACCAGCTTTCCACTCAGTCGCCAGAATGCCTTAGAAGCAAGGCGCGGCAGCATCAGCGCCACTGGCGAGGTGACGACATAATGACGAGGCTGGGCCCGAAAAACCAGAGTTTGTACAAGTCAGCTTTGTATTTGGTTGTCTACATCCGCGAACTCGGGGCTGAACCGAGACCGATCAGGACTCCTAATTATGAGGCGTGGGCAATACAAATCCACCGCCAGTACGACAAGCTCCTGCGGACCAGGGGATCAGAAGCGGCCAAAGTCGCGAAACTGCGCGGTCGAGCCGTAGTCGCCGAAATCGGACTGCTTTCTGCAGCAGCCGCTGCGCTTCCCGGACCCAAAGAGGGCGAACGGGTGCGCTGCCTGATTTGCCGGAAGTGGACATGGCCATCCCTCGATACGGCCATCAGGGCGCTGAAAGGTCTGCGAAAAGCCCCAAACATTCGCAATCCGGACCAGTTGACGGCATATCCATGCCCCCGACAGCGGCATGGCTGGCACATCGGTCATGCTTACCGGTGGGCGGCCGGATCGCTGTGCATCGAGGAACATAGATGACCACCATCACCCAGGAGCCAGAGGATGACAACTTGATCCGATCCGACCGAATTGGATAACCGCCCGGCGGAATAAAAAAAATGAGAATAGCGTCGTCAATAACTCGGGAAGAGGGTCGGCGATCGGTATTAGCTCTCAGAGGCAAGAATATGAAACCAACTTATGAGCGCGACATACAGTTGACCGAACATGCACAGTTGAGGGCTTCGGATGATGTGCCGGAAATCCTCGCAAATGGCGAAAGCCACAAGATCACCCATACCTCTCATCGCCGTTTGTTGTTGCGGAAGGAGGTGGAACTTGTACTGGGTCTGGGCGAAGACCAGGTCCGGTTTCTCATTAACACGCGCCAGATCACCGCGATTCGCATTGCCGGGGAAGAGCGGTACGACTCGCGCGACATCGAACGGCTCATTGAGAGCTACAAGGCGACAGCCCAGCGGAGAATGCTGTGAACGAAACAACAGAAACGCCGGAATATCCCGATGGGGAGCGGTACTGCCCGATCTGCGATGAACCACTCCCTGCTCACCGGACGTGGCCCGGCGCACGTTACCGGTATTGCATGAGCAGCGCATGCAAACTGCAGTTACTGGCCGGGAACGGACGGGGCTGGCAGTACTTCGAGGCGAATACACGCAAGTGCGACGCGGATGGATGCGAGTATTTCCTGCCCGAAGGGCGCTATTCCGCCAACGCACCCTTCCACACGTGCAGCGCCGAATGCTACTACACCTGCCGCACTGCCGGACGGGCACCCAGATTATGCGCATGCAACTGCGGCCAGGAGGTTCGGCGCTTTAAGTTGGGCGGCAGTGACACCCCGGTCTTTGTCTCGCGGGAACATTGGAGTTCCTATCGGATAAAGAGGCATCTCTCGGCTACTGTTGGCGCATTCAGACCAATCGTCGATGAGTACTTTGATGGCTTCGCGGCAACACACTACCGTAGTAGTTTAAGCTACGCTCGTTCTGCACTCGCACCCTTCTTCAAGTTCCTAAACGAGCAAGGCATGTTTTCGCTGGCATCAGTGACACCCAAGGTCATCACCCAATACATCGCATGGTCTAAAGCGGCGGGGCGGGCTGACACGAAAATGTCCTACATCTCGACCTTCTTCGGATGGGCAGTCGAGATGGGCCACCGAGAGCAGGCCAGCCCGGTTATCCCGTTCATTCATTGTCAACGCCGCAGGAAGGGTGAACCACGTCCGTATTCGTCGAAGGAAATGCAGTACATCTGGCGTCTGCTGGATGAGCGGGGCAATGCTCGTGTGCGTTTCGTTGTCGCAATCGCTGAAGAGGCCGGGTTGCGCCTGGAAGAAATCTGCCGGTTGCAGCACCAGGACATTGATCCCATTGCGCAGCGATGCTTTGTCCGCCTGCCCAACAAGACCAACACTGAACGGTTCGCTTGCTTCGGTCAGAGGGCGAAGGATTGCTTCGAGGCATGGATGGAAGAGCGCGATCCGAAGTGCGGCCATGACGCGCTACTTTACAACACGCTCAAGAAGCCTTGCAGCCCACAGATGCTTCGGGCTGAAATGAACCGCATACTCTGTAAGGGCTACCTCGGTCGCCAGCTGAACGAGATAGGCCTCGACCGTTGGAGTGTCCATCGGCTCCGTCACACCATGGCCACAAATCTCGTCAACGGCGGCGCAGAAATCAGAACGGTAATGGCGAACGGCGGCTGGAAGAGTTATGACGCAGTCTGCATGTACGCTGCCCCCGATCTTGAGATTGCACGACGCGGATACCACGAGACTATGCGGCGCGTGCAGGCAAAGAAGCAGGCTTCTCGCACAATTCGAATTCTAAGCCCAGCGGAATTGCTGACGCGCAAATCGAAACGGCTCGTGAAACTGTACCTGAAGGAAGTACAGGGCGCGGGGATGACCGGTGAAGAATCGGGAGATCGCGCATGACTCAGATGAAAAGGATCAGTAGGGATCGTGTCTTCCGACTCGGCGAACGCAAATGCCCGATCTGCAAGGGCGACTTGCCTGCACATGAAACCTGGCCGGGCGCACGCTTTCGCATCTGCCCGGGCCCGGCTTGCAAAGCCACGGTGTTGCTGGAGCCACGGCGCGGTTTGCGGTACATAGAACCTCAACAGATCAAGTGTGGCGTTACCGATTGTGCCAACTACATTCCCGAAGGTTTCTATGCTGCCAAAGTCAAAAATCTGACCTGCTCTCCAAGGTGCGCCCGGGTCATCATTCGAGCGAGTGGAGCAAAAGCTCAGGTGGTGGAGTGTCGCTGCGGCTGCGGTGTAGAGTTGACGCGTCGAAAGGATTCCCGCAATAAAGAGGGTAATTTTGCCTCGCGGCAGTGCTTTCAGCGGTATCGCATCCGGCGGTACCTTGCCGAAAACTGCGGCGTGTTCAAGCGCCTGGTTGAGGAATATCTGGACGGGGCAGCATCCATTCGGTATCGTGAGATCGCCGCCGCGCGGGTTTCGATTGCTCCCTTCTTTCGCTATCTCGATCTATCTGGCATCAGCTCTGTGGAATCGGTCACACCCAAAACCATCACCGATTACATCCTCTGGTCAAAGAAGACCCGATCGCGCGATGTAGGCATTCACATCACGTTTATCTCAGGCTTCTTTAAGTGGGCGGTGGCGATGGGCTACCGTGAAGCCGGGAACCCAGTCATCAACAAGCTCCATTGCGGAAAGAAAACAAAGAAGGCACCTCGCCCATACTCGGACGAGGAGATGGACCGCACCTGGCATTATCTGAACGTGCGCGGTAATGCCCGCCTTCGGTTCGCTACAGCCATCGGCGAGGAAGCGGGCTTGCGGATTCGCGAGGTTTGCAATCTCCGGCTGGAAGATATCGACATCGAACGTGGCCAGTGTGTGGTGCGAACACCAAACAAGTCCAGCCGGGCGCGGGTCGCCTTCTTTTCGGAGAAGACCAAGTTCTTCTATGAAGAGTGGATGAAGGAGCGCCGGGGAGACGTAGCGCACGACCATGTGCTCCATGGCAAGCTTGGGCAGCCTTCAACGCCATCGAGCCTTCGCGATGAGTTCAATTCCGTGCTTTGCAAGACCTGGCACGGAAAACCGGCTAACGAGATTGGTTTCGACACGTGGTCTTTCCATCGGCTGCGCCACACCATGGCTTCGAGGCTGGCTAGGGAGGGCGCTGACGCCGCCGTCGTCATGGCGTGTGGAGGCTGGACTACGTTCACTGCCATGGAGTACTACGCGAAGGTGTCGTCAGAGGCGCATCGGGGGGAGTACCACCAAGCCATGAGGCGGGCTGAAGAACAGAAGGCCACGGAGCCTGCCACCCGTGTCCTCAGCCCAGCGGAGTTGCTGGCCCGGCGGACCAAGTCAGTCGTGAAGAAGCAGTTGGCCCATCACTCAGAACGTTGCGTGTAATTGGCGTTACACGCAACGTTTATAACCATCACATTTAACGAGGTTTAGACAGTAATATGAAATTCGACTTTGAACCTTTTCTCGAATACCTCGCCGTGAACCGGAAGGCGAGCCCGGAAACCGTTACCGCGTACCGCAGCGATCTGAAGTTCTTCGAGACCTTCGCGAAGCAGCGTTCGGTCACTCGCCTAACCCAGGTCGATCACGTCTTCGCCCGTGAATACATCGAGCACATGCAGCAGCAGAGCAACCCGCGCTTTGGACGTGTCGGGCTTTCCGACGCCTCGATCGCGCGTCGCCTCGCAGCCCTGAGTGGCTACCTGGAGTTCGTCCGGGCGACGGAAGATCACAAGCTGCGGAATCCGCTTAAAGATGTCAGTAACCGGTGGCGCAAGAACAACGATCCGAAGCCGGTTGAGGAAGCAGACCTGCAGAAGCTTCTGGAAGGCGTCGCGAACGAGCGCGATCGCGTCCTGTTCAGCTTGTTTCTGGCGACGGGGCTGCGGGCTTCAGAGATGCACCAGTTGAACCGCAATTCGATCCGGATCCAATGCACAACCGTCGCCGGTGAGGAGCAAATCCTCGGGGTAGGCGAGGTCGTGGGCAAGGGCAATAAGCGGCGGACATTCTATGTCGATGAATCAACCATGCTGGCCTGCGCCGTCTACCTGATCCGGCGTGAAGACCAGAATGGGGCACTGTTCCTCTCCGAGCGCAAACAGAGGATGTCCGTACGTGCAATGCAGTACACGCTGGACATCTGGTGCCGCAAGCTCAAGATCAACCACGTTAACGTCCACCGCCTGCGCCACAGCTATGCCACGCGCCTTGCAAATTCGAACATCAGCAGTCTGGTGCTCAAGGACCTCATGGGCCATGCCAGCTTCAGCACCACCGCCCGGTATTTCAAGCTGACGGATACTAGCCTAGCGCGTGGATACTTCTCCGCGATGGAGTACGCGAAGAACGATCACTGAACGCTGGCAGCCAAGTGCATTCTAAGTTTTGAGGGTGAGGGTCTGCATTGTCGCCTAGCGGCATCGGCAGTCGCCGAATAGCTTTCCCAATTTCTGGTTACCCGGCCGGATTGATGTGGATGGGGACAGCAGTCGAACTGGAGCAGGATGCATGGCAGTGTTTTCCACAAAAAATGTTGGCCGGGAATCCAGGAAGAGCAACGCTCGGCAGTATTAGCTTTCAGAGGCTGATTTGGCAAGCGCGAGCCAGCAGCCTTTCTCAAGCCGGTCGCGCGAGGGTTCACCGCCCGCACTGCCACGAAGGCCGCTTGAAACCCAACCGAACCTCAGGGTTCTATCGCGCAAGGCGCGTAGGAGGAGGCATGCACACGAGCAGTAATCTGCCTCACATCCTGGCCCAGAGCCGGAACACCGTCCTCACGTCTGATCAGATCCGCATCTTGCTGGACACCACCGCGAAGCAGCCCAAGTACTGTGACCTCCATGACACGGCGAGGATCATGCTCCGGAGCGAAATCCGGCCCGCTAAATTGGAACGTCTTCGCTGGTCCGATTTTCAGTTCGGGGTCCGCGTGATGCGCGTCGTAGATCGTAATACCGGCTTAACCCGTGGCACCATCCTGGACCGCGAAACAGTCGCCGTCCTGCAGCAGCGGCGCGATCGCGGGGAAGGCACCGAGTACGTGATGGGAGAATTTCCCCGTCGTGCCCTGGCACGTGCGACCCGTCAGTACCGGATGCTCTCGAAGGAGCTCGACCTTCCCGACGGAGGTCTTCACCTCTTCCGCCGTACCGCTCGGGTCTCTGCATCCGAGTGCCGCCGGGAGAGGTCGTCGTCCCCGTGCCGTCCACTCGCAGCTTCCATCTGAACAATCAGCCACCTCAACAGAAAGACAGGAGAATCCTTAATGTCCGATAAACGGTTCAAGCTTCCCGCCATCGTCAGCGACCACGACCTGGAGCGCATCATTGCGTACACCACAACCGACAACTGTCTTCAGAATCTGCACGATGCACTCATTCTTGTCGCGAACACTGAGTTGCGCCGGGGTGAACTGGCAGGTCTTCGCTGGTCAGATGTTGATTTAGACGAGCGCAGCCTGGTCGTGTCGGGACTCCGCCGTTCCACTCGTCACGCTTTCTTTAGCGAGTCGATTGGGGCAATTCTGCTCGCCCGCCGTCAGCGCAATCCCGAGGCTGAGTTGGTGTTCGGTCCGCTGACGCGGGTGGAGCGCCTCGGCTGGCATCTTCGCCGGGTTTCCCAGGAGTTGGGTATTGAGTGTACGTTTCAGACGCTGCGCCGCAGCTTCGCGAAGCGTCTGTTCGACTCTGGCGTAGACGCCCCGGTGGCCTGCCATGTCCTCGGAGTGAGCTACGACTGTGAATTCGAGCACCATGGAGTACCGGCCGAAGCCACGCTGAAACGCGCGGCGGAGAGCCTGGGCGAGATTTAGTTATACGCTTATTGCGGGGCTCCTTCGCTCCCGACTAGAGCGGGGCCAAGTGATATGCCGGGCGGTTCGCAACCCGCACCTTGATATTCATTTGAATAGTTCCCTCGAAATACCCCAGCCCCTACTTCTTTCCCGCCTTCTGTTTCGCCCATCTCTTCCGCTGTGCGGCTGCGATCCGCTCGCGGGCCTCTGCGCTCATGTTGTGACGCCTTCTGCGGTGCGTCCTAAGCATGGGGAGAGGACCATCGTGACCGGCTAAGAGGTCACGGACTTGCCGGAGACGGGCAATCTCGGCATCGATCGAGGAGAGAAGCTGATCTGTATTCATGGCAAACAGTGTAGCCGATGGACAGGAGCCTAGAACACACTGTCTAGACCGCACTGTTCTCCCACGCCTTCAGATGATCAAGAGAGCTTCGCAGAATTGTCTTCGACCATTCCGTGTGACTGCTCGCGAGATTCGCAACGATCGCATTTAGGTCCGAAGCGTTCACGAAGTTTCTCTCCTTGATTCGATTGAGCAAGAAGTGAAAACGGCATCGCTTCGCAGCAGCAGGCGTTTGCGCGGGACGCTTTGAAGTTGGAGTTGAATAATGAATCTCGCCGAACTGAGCAAAATTCGCGAGATTGTCTTCTATGATCCCTTTACAGATGACACAATCACAGATTTTATCGAAGAAATGCTGTGGCGTTGTGATCTTTAGTGCGGAGAAACAGCGGGTAATCTGAGCCACCGAAAACTTTGCATGTGCACTTCGCACGTAATACTGGATCGTAGGGGTCGATTGCCCGATGACGGGTACGACATCTTTTTGCTCCCCATACCCGACACCATGCGCGATGCCACTCATCCCCAATTTGTTGAGGATCATACTGAAATAGCCGCCGTGCATGTTGAATACGTGTTTCATCGGAGCCAATCTTCTTACCCATGAAGCGAGAGCGTCGAGTTCCTCGTCAGTGCCGCCGTGCTCATCGAATTTGCTAAACCACAGCCATACCCCCGCGCAGGCGCTGCCATTCACGTATTCGATGATTTTGTCAGTCCGGCTGCCATCCGTAAGGATGCTGCGATGGCAACAAACCACCAAGTGAACTGCGCAATCTGTTCGGGTCATCGAAGAGCACGCGGCAAACCGCCTATTTAGTTCAATCCACGCATCTGCGTCAGATTCCTCGATATAGAAATATGGTGCGAAAATCGCAGCCGGACGTGGCATATCCTCGGACAAGTTCGCAGTCTCGCTATCCTCAGCGAAAATGCTCCGGACCTTGTTAGCTTGATAGTCCAGCACGGCCCTACATGTGGCAGCAATTGCGGTATCGCTCGGAAAGTCCGCTAGCGAGACAGCAGTTCCTCGATTGAGGGCTGTGCTGAACGGTTGCCCAAATTGATCAGCCAGCTTCCTGTATGAACTCTTAAACGCTCGCACTGTCTTACTCTTTGATCCCTTGACTTTCTGATCCGATTTGATCCAGTCCAGATCGTCCCGCACAGCGCTGACCATAGGATCATAGTAGGCACCATACGCATACGTCATCGGATCGATGTAGTAGGGACGACCCGTGCTGCCACTCAATTTGAAAAGCAAGCTGGCCGTGGCAGCTGGGGTAGTCTCAACCAAGTTTGCCCCAACCATCACCCCATCCAGATACCTAATAGTCTTTTCGACATATTCTTTCTCTGAATGACTGCCTAACCGAATCACCACTTTCGCATCATTAGGCACGTGAATAATCCTTCAAGTAGTCAATTTGAGACTGCTTGTAAAAATAACGAACTTCCGTATGAGGGCCCGGAGGCGTCAGCAGCTGGCATCTGCCAGAATCTTCAACCCCGATCAATCCGATACAATGCTCAGCGAATAATCCCATATCGAGACGAGATGCGGCCTTAATCGGCATTGCCACATATACGAAATCTGCACATAGCTGATACAGCAGCGCTTGATCTAACGCTCTTCGCCAATCGGACAGCTTTAATTCAACAGCCGCAGTGGCATCGCGCTTTTTGCAGACCGAATAGATATCGATTCGATACTCGTAAAATGGCATTTCCGCCAACTGCAGACGGTAACCCTGTGTCCGAAGAAATCGGGCCACTGGATCGTACAACTCCGCTTCCTTAGAGTACGTCTTGCCGATAGTCGCAGATTTGATCATGGTAATAGAGCATGAGAACGATACAGGTGAGGCACCCAAGGACGGCAACGACCGAGGGAGCAATACTCGAAAGCAACGCCCTGTCGGTAATTGGATGACCTAGAATATTGGACCAAATATAAATGGCCCCGGTGCAGACGATTTGCCAGCCGATAGCAAGAAGCAAGAACCAGCTTAGCCGCTTTGCCCATTTCGTCCAGCCTCTTTTGGCAAGGCTGAGCTTCCGATAGCCCATTAGGTAATCGATGTCGCCGTTGACGAAATCAGAGATGGCGCTACTGAATTCCTCGCCGAATGACTGAGCGGTCAGAGCTTTTGGATCGATTCCCTCGGCAACCACCCTCTGTACCCAAGGAAGAAGTTGCTCGCCGAGGTCGTAGGCTATCACGGCGAGGACGGCTTCAAGCGCCGCCTTCGTGCCGTCCAGTGACTTCGAGAACACATCGGTGCGGTCACCATACTTATACCAACCAGCAAGTGCCGCGACCAGAATCGCGCCATGAAACGTACAAGCCAGCCCTGCATGATCTAGTGCGTTGCCCGTCGCCGTAAAACCTTCTCCTTGATTTCGGATTCAGTGGTCATGTCCGGATGACGCGTATAAACATAGAATAGTAGATCATTCAGCGAATATTTGGAAAACTTAGACTTAACCTTGCGGATGCCCTCCACGAATGGCTGATAATCTTTGTTTTGCATGAGTTCGTTAAGTCTATGTTTGCCGCGCTCGGTCAGGTAGAAGCGGGCCTCTTGATAGCTGTCTGGTGTCGGAGATATTTCATCCGGCATTGGGGCAATGACATCTTCCGGACCCATCAACTCCGCAAAACTCAAATCGACTTCTGTCTTCTCGGCATCGGTGGCCTCGGGACTGGAGAAGCCAGCATCAAAATCTCGGAATGTCGGCTCCGCTTCATCCGAGGGAATGTCAGAGGTCTCCCCCGGAGCGGTCCTGCCAATGAAATCGAGATTCTCCAGAAACTCCAGATCGTCGTAGAGCTTTGGGGAATATGGTCCTGCCTTGTAAGCCACGAATTCAAAGCCATCTCCGCGAGGGTGAATGTTCTCCTCGGTCTCCAGAAGATATAGAAGCTTCTGAATCCGCGTGATGCCGCCAAGCCCCTTCGTTCCGGATGGATCATTCACGCCAACCAGAAGAAGTAACATGTCTCTCCTGCCGATTGATGTCATATGCTCATTTCCAAAATGTTGACGCGCTAATGCGCTCATGATGTCACCCGTCCGGGGATTGTTTTTGTCTCGACAGGCGAGTATACGTGCGAGAGCAAACCCACGTTCTCCACAGTCCGCTGTAAATAGGATAGGCGAAAGAAAGGCGAATTAGCAAGCCTCTCCAACATTGCCGCCTACTCCCAGTACCTGCTCAGACAACAGATGCTTGAGTAGCCACCCACCGGGCAGTTGGCTTGCGGCGATTCCGCCAATAATCTGCTTCTGTCTCACCCCCGCACTCTTCTGTACCGCTTCAGAACGCACCAGCATGGTATCGGCTGAGCTGTTCCAGAGCGTGCCTGATCGCCTCAGCACCCAGCGCACCCGCAGTCCCGGCTCCGCCTGCATAGCGTGCCGTGCGACTGTGCCGAGTGTCTTTGACGTGGCGTTGATTTGCGCAGTGCGGACCTTTGCGGTTTCTACGGATCGCAGAAGATCATCGGCCCTGCTCTGATTCAGCGCTTCCGGATGCCTGCTCCTGCCCATCTTCTTCCCCTCCGCTTCCAGAAATCCTAATCAGTTCTGTGCGGATCTAGGCGAGCAGGTCACCATCCGACACCTCACGGACGAGGAGCTCCGTAACAAAACGCTGTCTCATCCGTAGCACTTCTTGTCGGGGTTATGGGGAAACACCGACGCTCGGGCGGAACGGGGAAAAATGTGTCCGCTCCCACCCGCCACGAGCGCGATATTCGGAGCTCGCGCGAGGTCGAAATGACGTTGTCGGCGGTCATTCCCCGTCACAGGTGCCCTGACGGGGCCTGCCCAGGTTGCGGAAGGTCGCCAGCGTGGTCTGAATGATTTCTGACTTCGTCACTTGCGCCTCTATTTCAATACTGGCCGGGACCCGGGTAAACGGCGAAGTTCGCGCCCCGTCGCCATCGGGCCTGGAGCGGGCAATCCGGAATGTATGGCCGTTTCGCCCACGAAAGGCGGATTCCGAGCCTCGAAGTGTCAGTATTGCCGGTAGTACGGCCAGAACGCACCGGGATTAGAAGCGGCGCATAACTGCGACCAAAAGCCAGGCGGCGGCGAGTATTGCCACGGCAAGCAGCGTGCGGGACCAAAACCTTCGTTCGGTGGCGCCTGCACTGGAAGTACTTCGCAAGCTTCGAATCATTAGAAGGTTCCCCAAGGCGAGCCAAGCCGCGCTCGCAATAACGAAGGTCCTGAGAGGCGTGTTGGCGGGGACAGTGTAGAAGCCGATCACGATGCCGCCGAGCATACCGGCTTCCAGACTGGAGATCTTTATGGTCCTTGTCAGCTTCAATGGCTTCCCCGAACAGAGGCCTTCATCTTAACGAGTGGATGATCGGCGATACGGCAATGACGCGACCGCCCTCATTCATCGGCGCTTCTCAGCACGCTTTGCATTGCGCTTTTTCCATGCTTCATATTTCGTGAGGAGCCTTGCAAGGCGTTCGGCTTGTTCGCTCGACATCGGTGCGCGTTTGCACTTCTGAAGTATGGACTTCCAGTGGTATCCGGATCGGAAAAAGTAAGGACGGACCTCAAGGAAGCACAACGCAACCTCAATCGCCGTCGAATCTCCCGTCAATATCCGGTCGTAGAATCCCGGATCCCATCCACCAGGAAGGCATAGTTGACTGTAGCGGGCATGGAACTCCTGACATGCTCGTGACCACTCCCGGTGCAACTCCTCACTCTGACCCCGCAGTTTGAACGTCTCACGAACGCGGCTATGCAGGCGGTTAATCTCAGCTGCGTTTTCGATCAGCTTTGCGTGAACTTCTTCCCGTGTGTGGGCCGATGTGTCCGCCATGGGTCGTCAAAAGTATACGAAAACGCGGTTTCTGGACGTATTGTTTGAATGCTGAGTCGAGGAGGAGCACGAGGTGTTACAAAGGCTGAACTCAGCGGCACGCTGATTCAGAGAACAACCTCGGAGGCTCCTCAGAGACGACATGTGCTACATCGGACTGGACGTACACAAGAAGACGATCAGCTATTGCGTGAAGGACGCGGCTGTCCGGTTCTGCGAGAGCAGGAACCACCCGCCGAGAGGCATGCATGCGCACGACGAGACCTGACATCACCCCATTGCTCGTTCTCGCGAACGCGCCCGGGACATCTCTGCTCAACCTTGACAAATGACTCACATGGAGGTCGGCGATACGGATATTTGGCCGCCTGAGGCAGCCGTTCGTCCCATCATATGGCCCGTTGGCAAGGGAGGCCACGAGCCATGAAGCATAGGCGAAACCACCGCAACAGTCGCCCGAAGAGAGTTCTGCGACTCCTCGATCTCGAACATGCCAGAACCGCGGTTCTCAACAGTCTGAGCACCCCTGAGTCGCAGCGGGGCTATTCAGATCGAAGACCCAGAGCTCCACATCAAATGCATCGAAACCGTCGAGGCTAAAGACATCCACGCAGAAGAAACGGCCCAGGGTGGAATCTGCGGTACACGTGGCCGCCCCGCCGGATTCAGCAGGCGCCAACGTGACGATTATTGGAATCACCGATCGAAGCTTCGCCCAGCCGGATGAGTGAGTGAAAAGGATTGATCCAGACCGGACTGAACTCGTGACTCCTCGCCGCACTATCTGCGCGACCTACTAAGACGCGCCCAAGTGGTCATTAAAGGATTCGCCTCAGAGAGAACCTCGTACCCATAGCTCCGAAGTATGGTTTCGACTTCAGAGCGAGTCGTTGTGCCGTCTGCCCGCAAGTGGCTTGTATCGATCGCGAGGTGCTCGACGTTGTCACTTAGAGCTTCCCGGGCAGCCGCGAGCACGCTGATTTCGGCGCCCTCGATATCGATCTTGCAAAACGCGGGGACCCCCCATCTCTCGATGGCGTCACTCATCGTCATTGCATTCACTAGCAAACAGGAGCCTACAGTCTCCCTCTGCATGACGGTCGCCAAGCTTGAGCCGAGAGTTCCCTCACTATTGAAACGAAGCTGTCCTCGGTCCGCGGCGACAGCAGCATTGACGACCACGACATTAGTAAGCGCGTGGCGTTCGATATTCCGGCTAAGAACATCGTGGTTCAAAGGGTCTGGTTCGAATGCAATTACCTTTCCTCCATTACCCACTAACTTCGAGAGAACATAGGTCGAGACTCCACAGTTTGCTCCGACATCATACACAAGGTCACCTGGTTGCGGCCGGTACCAGCGGAAGTATTCTTCGATTGCTTCCTCTTCTTCCGGAAAAGAAGTCATTTCGAATTCCAGACCCGAGTTGGCGTAGCGATGCACTGTTCTCGGCTGAGAGAAATCGAGAATTAGGAGGCCATCCTCCTGTCGGGGAACGAGGGGCTTGAAGTGGAGTTCAAATCTCTCCGCCAGAGTTGTACAGTAGATCAGATGGTGGAACGGCAAGATCATCACCCTGTTCTCCTTTCGCAGCCAGATCGCATCCCCTCGGCTTTCGATCGAAACACCCAGTTTCAAGCATTGGTGTTGCCAAACGACGGCGTACGGAATACTACTAAAATCAGTGATTTCCACGTCCTGCAACCTCTCGATGGGCAGGACACGCCGATAAAGATCGAAGTTCTGGTAAATATGTTGAGCCCGTCTGATCTGCCGGGCCTGCAAACGAATCAGCCGATTCCGTTGACGGAGTTCGACGATATTCCCACGCTTGCGGACCGTGATGCCGTAGCGGGAACCAAATTGGGCAGCCAACCACCATGAGAGAGTCAAAGCGCCCGGCACGTTAAGGAGTGCTTTCTTAATGCGTTCCTCCTGGATTACCTAAATTCTTTCGATAGAAAAGCATTATAGTCGCTTCGTCTCTGCGTCTGGGATTGGGCACCACTGTATGAAAAACTGGAGAGTGTCGCCGCCGCGAAGACTGATAACATGATCCAGGCAATTGTCATGGGAGATCGAAGACCCTGATAGGTGAGGGAGACGGCGATGGCAGAGGGCCCCGTAAGGCGAGTTGCTCCTCTTTGACGAGCTTCTTTTCTCTGGAATGCCCGGAGGCGGCGTAGGGGAGCCCCATACGCCCATACCCGTTCTCAGAACGAAGTCTCTCCCCAACATCGCCGCGTTACTTCCTTCTCGCCGCTATCTCCTTCTGAAGGAAACGGCGTTCTGCGCGCCTTTAGGGTCTCATCGGCGGCGTCTTCAATCTCTGGATCCCCTTTCTTCTCTTCGCGATTCTCTGGCACTTCGGCGACTCCCAGATCCTCAGCTTCCTAGCTGCGATTACACTCCTTCTGGACACGGTGTTGTCAGTGTGGTCGCGTTTTGGCGCTGAGGGCGATCTCTCGGCTGGCGATGGCGATGCGATCTCTTCGCGCCTCGCCGCGGCGACGGCACTACGTCTCTCTTCAGTCACAGCTACTACATCATGGAAACATACGATCCGGATCAGGTCGCGAACCTCTACGCGTTCTCGATTCTTCTCAGATGACAGCGAAATCGTTGCTCGATGCGTCGCGGGAGTGGCAGCTGCAGAGCGATCGCTGCAAGCTGCAGCCGCCAGAACCCTAATATCGATGGGCTCGCGTAGCACCAACGCCGGTGCCGGTTGTAGGTGTCATTTGACGGGCACAAACTATCATCTCCCGGCTCGCGTTCCTCTCATGATGTCCCAGCATAGGCCACAATCACAGCCTGCAGAGGCCGCGCAACCGGGGTGTACTTCCGTCGCAAGTTCACGGTATGTTTCGACGTAGAGACTTTCCATTTGACACGAAACTGCATTCAGGTTACAAAGATGGCCACATAGTAATTACGCTCCTCGGCTGTTATAGCGGCGGGTAGATAATTACGACAGTAATTCCGTTTGTCTGCCTCTGTGGACCCCAACCCTGCGCTACTGCATCGGACTTGTATCCTCCTGCGAGGAGGATCACATTCTGACCATATATCTGCGACGAGGATAAGAAAGGTGAAGAAATGAACTTACGCTGGGCTGCTGTAGCTGCATTGTCCGTTGTGTGTGCTGGTGCCATGGCACAGACGAACGTGTTCCCATCGAGCGGTAATGTCGGGATCGGAACGACCGCACCCGGATACGGTTTGGAACTTGACCAAACGCCGTCGACAGATATTCCGATTGCAATATTCTCTAATCTCCGCTCACCCGGCTCCGGAAATCAAACGCACGGACTTTCTGTATTGTCACCCAACGCGCAGGGTAGTGGAACTCTGGCTTCGGTTATCGAGACCGGCACTTCGAGGTCTTCGTTTAATGCTGGGTATATGGCATTTGTTTCGCAAGGGGCAGGTTCTCAGAATAGTTTTCTCACATTTGGCGTTTTTGGTGACGATGAACTGCTTAACATCACCTCCTTAGGTAGCGTCGGAATCGGCACGACTAGCCCCAGCGCAAAACTGGAAGTCAACGGCGGTCTCAAACTCACATCCGGGAGCGGCGGTTCGATTACCTTCGCCGACGGAACCGTTCAAGGCACTGCCTACACCGGAACGTCGTGCGGCGGAGACTTTGCAGAATCAGTGGATGTCACCGGACGGCGGAAGGAGTATGAACCGGGTGATCTTCTTGTGATCGACGCGAAGCATCCGGGAGAATTTCAAGAAGCTGCCCAACCCTATTCAACACTTGTTGCCGGGATCTATTCGACCAAGCCCGGCTATGTTGGGCGACGTCTGACCGGTCCCAAGGGTCCGGACGAGGTGCCACTCGCGATGGTCGGCATCGTTCCGACCAAAGTGACCGCAGAGAATGGCCCGATTCATGCAGGCGATTTACTCGTAGCCTCCTCCACAGCGGGCAAAGCCATGAAAGGCACTGACCGTAGCCGTCTGACCGGTGCGGTTGTTGGCAAGGCCCTGGGAGATCTTGCATCGGGCACTGGGACTATCGAAGTGCTGGTAACGCTGCAGTAGCGAATCTGGTAACTCGGAGAAAGAACGAAATGTCCTGCACGTTTCGCAAGATGATTCTACTGCTCGCGGCTTTGCTTGGTTTAGCTCGCTGCGGGTTCGCCGCTACCGTTGTGGGATCGGTCACGCTCAGCGGCGCCGATCAGTCTTCTGGAAGTGTGTGGGACGCCGGAACCGTAACCGCAACATTCAACGGAGTTTCCGTGTCAACACCCTACGGCGAATTTTCCACGCCGGCGTCTGTTGCCTCCGCTCTCGGAGCGCTGATCTCGCAGAACTGCAACATGCCGGTCTATGCAGAGGCTTCAGGCGCTACGCTAACCCTGTATCAGAAGGGATCGAACGTCATAACTTCCTCAGTCATCGCGAGCGAGTCCCGCAGTCCCTCCCTGTTTTCGAGCAACTCCTTCCCTGTCAATGGAGGCAGCGTCTGGTCTCTGGGTGGCGTGTTCTCTTTCGGGCCCAGACTCGGGTGGTTAACTTACAATGCCGCCACGGTTCCCAACACATGCCAGGTTACTTGGAATTCATCCTATCCGGTGTCGTACCAGTACAATACCGCGTACTGGTCGAATATTGAGTACGTTCCCGATCCTTCGACGGGATCCGCCAGCATTCCGATCGGAGGTCTTGAATACATCAATGGAAGCCTGGGGCCAGGCCAGGGAACCTCCGACAGCTGCCCCGCCAATGGCCCTGTTAATGAGAGCACGATCACCTATACAGACACGAGTAGCACAGACGGTGGTATCCAGCAGGGTAACACGGTCCAGGGCTATACGATTAGCGTCAATGACGTGGGGGGCGGGCTGGACGCTGCATTTAGCCTTTCTGGCTACATCAATCCCAAATGGGAACTGCTCGGCATCCTTTACGCACCTGCGGGCGCGCAAAACAGCGGCGGCAACAACGTAAATTACACGAACAGCACTCTGTTGAGCGTGACCAACTCCATTGATAAGACGTGGTCCTCGGAAAACACCGTGAGCACGTCCTTTTCTGAAAAGGCCGGCGTGAATCTTCCCGGCGTCTGGAAGGGAAATCTGACGTTTACGGAGGGGACGAGCAACTCCTGGACGCAAGGAACGGAAGATGATACTTCCACGACGGTCAGCAAAACGACCAATTTAGGCCTCAGCGTCAAGGCCGGCCCCAGCGGCTACGCAGGCCTCGACCATGATTGGGACGTATTGGAAATATGGCTCAACCCCGTCACTCTGGTAACGTTAGGCAACGGGGGCGTGACTAGCTGGAGTGGATATGGCTTTAACTCAGGTGATAGCAGCGCGCCGAACGATATGGATGTAGACAGGGTCAATCTCGGGTGCCTTAATGGACATTGGAACGCGTCGTCTTTTCCCAGTGGCCTCGGCCCGTCGGACTTGGCGCAGGCAGTCCAGCAATACTGCGGAAGCCAAACCTATGGCTATACCAACCCGACAACAGGACAATGGACTAACGGCCCGTTCCTCCGGACTTGGGCTCAAACCCAGACCTTTGACTCGCCCGACACGCCGCCCTCACCCCAGCCGACCAACTACAACAACGCATCGCTGAGCCCGGCCGACTTTCAGGCCATCAGCCAAATGGATCCCTGGTACAACTGCACGAACGAATCCCCGCAGCCGAGCGGCGACGAGGATTGGACAGAAGCCTGCCCGAGCCCGAACCCCGAGGATTCAGCGGAAACGAACTTCCAGGCGCTTCAGGCCGAATTTACCCCTATCTCTACTAACGGGCCCGTTCCGTACCAGCAAGGAGAAAACTTTTCGGGCACTATCGGGTATCAGGACCTGGACTCGCAAAGCACGACCAGCGGCACGACGTCCACGCGGTCGTTCGGTTGGGAAGTCGGCATGGAGTACTCCAACATAGGAGAGTTTTATATATTCAGCGGCGGCATCACGGCCAGCGTGAAATACACCGGCAAGGAAACCAGCACGATCAACTCAAACAACGAAATAACAAACCAGACCACATCCACCGTCTCAGCGACGCTCGGTCCGCCCCCGAATCAGGGCGTGGACGGCTGCCCGTCCAATGTGCTCTATCCGCCGGGCATCGCGTACACGAACTACCCCGACCAGTCGCCGGATTGTGGCGTCCCCATTCCTGAACTAGGGCCGGCGTGGGGGCAGCAAACCTCTTTCAACGTGTACGAGGACAACTATTTCGGTTCGTTCCTGTTCTCGCCTGTGTATTACTAAGCTCGTTGCCGAGAGCGGACATCGGAACTCCGCACCGGCGAACGTTAAAGAAGGGATTCTTTGTGTTTTCAGGAAAATTGAAACGTATTACCCCAGCGCTGGTTTCTTTGGTGGGCTTTTCGGCTGCTCTGCCAGGCGCGGCGCATGGTCAGAAGCAGATAGCTCCGGTCGCGCCCCCTTCACATGTTCCGGCGGAAATACTGACGGCCCAGACGATCTTCATTTCAAACACTGGAGGCGGATGCGATCCGTCGAACTCCCGATTTTCTAACAACGCCGACCGCGCATACGAGGAACTATATGACACCATGGAGAAATGGGGCCGGTATCGGGTCGCAGACAGCCCGGGCGATGCTCAATTGAATTTTGAAATCGGTCTGCCATGTCCGCCCGCCCCTGGTCTTGTTCTCAACGGTGGATCATCCGGACCGTCGGTGGATCCACAGCTTCGTTTGGTCATTTTGGACATGACATCGAGGGCTGTTCTCTGGGCGATTACCGAGCATGTCGAAGACTCGAACTCCGAAAAGGCCTTTGACAAGAACTGGAGCGAGAGCATGCAAGCTCTGATTTCTAAGCTAAAGGGGCTTGCCCGCGTGGCTCCGGCAGTGCCTGGGAGCGTTTCGCCGGACAGGTGAAACGCGTCTGCTGGTCGCCATCGGCGCCCGCTCCGAACTTCGGCGGCTCAGCCTTTCGCGAACAATGAGAGACGAATGACACGAGAACTAATACGGGCTTCACAAACACTGGCTTGCTCGCTTCTGCTCATTGCCGCGGCGCATGCAGGCAATCCTGTGCCCTTCATCAATAACCCTCTCGTACCGACGAGCGTCGCTCCAGGCGCCGGAGCGCTGACGCTCACAGTGAATGGCGGCGGATTTGTGAATGGCGCCACGGTTAATTGGAATGGAACCCCGCTGGCGACGATGTTCGTGTCGAATGAGAAATTGACGGCCCTTGTTCCCGCTGCAGACACCGCCAGTGCAGGGAGCGCAGAAATATCGGTTACAAATCCAGCAACCGGAGCGGCTTCGAACATGGAGCAGTTCCTGGTGGCAGCTTCAGGTGCAAGTGTGTTTTATGGACAAGCGCCGAACTCGCCCTATGGCTCGTTTCTGTCGCCCGCGGGGCTTTGGGACTTCGCTGGAAGCCGGATGCCCGACATACTAGCGTTTTCCTGGGTGCCACAATACGATGGCGTCATGCTCGGCAATGGGGCCGGAACCTTCGCTCCATCTTCTCCAACGAACGCATTGCAGTCGGGGTACCAAGTGTCGGCGGTGGGAGATTTCAATGGGGATGGGAATTTGGATATCTTGAGCACCAACGCAAACACGACAGTGTGGCCTCCCTCGGGCGCATTTCAGCTTTTCTGGGGCCAAGGCAACGGAACATTCAAGCCAGGTCCGACGATACCCATCCCAGCGGGTTTCTACGTGGTCGGGCCTCCCGCGAGTAATGGCCCTACCTCGGGTGCCACCTATGATTTCAATGGCGACGGCAATCTCGACTTACTAGCCGAGAATCTCACTGCGCACCCGAACGTAATCGAGGCCTTGCTGGGTAACGGCGACGGGACATTCACGCCGGGGCCGACCACAGCCCTGCCACAGGGCTTCAATTTGACGGAGATAGCCGACTTTAACGGCGACGGCAAGCTTGACTTGCTTCTGACCGCCAGCGGCAACAGCGACAGCGCCGCCAGCGTCTCTTTCCAGGTTTTCCTCGGCAATGGCGACGGGACATTCGCCCCCGCGCCGGGCGGCACGATCAGTGTCAGCCCCGGTGAAACCTACGTCGCGGTTGCCGACTTCAACGGCGACGGAGTGCTTGATCTTGCCGTTCCGAATGGAGTTAACGGCGTGTCTACCCCTGGCGGATTGGATACACCCCCTCTCGCCATTCTGCTCGGGAACGGCGACGGCACATTCCAGCGGGTGCCCAACTGCTGCGGCAGTCCCGGCCAGCAAGCCTTCAACATGGTAGCCGCCGATCTCAACAATGACGGTAAGCTCGACCTGGCGGTTTCGATCGCCAACAATCCCGGCACGTTCCAGCCTTCGCTTCTGGGTGCTTTCCCGGTCTATATCGAGACATTCCTCGGCAACGGTGATGGGACGTTCCAGCCCACGAATTATTCCATGCTCCTGCCCTCCGATACGTCGCTCTCAGGCAGCAATGGAACCATGGGCCTGTACGCTGCCGACGTCAACGGCGATGGCAAGTTGGATTTTGTGACCGGGGACATTTTTGGCTATGGGAGTCCCCAGTACGAAATCTCCGTCCTTGCGCAAATGCCCTCTCCCGCCCGGCTGCCGGATTTTACGATCACAGCATCGCCCGCGTCAGTTGCGGTCAAGGCCGGATCAACCACAACGGATAATATTCAGATTGCCTCGGTGAATGGGTTCATTGGCAATAGCGTTTCGCTGGCTGTCACGGGTTGTCCCGCTGCCATAACATGCACTCTCGCTCAACCGCAGGGGATGTTAATTCCCTCATCGACGGGGTCGATCTCACTGACCATTGCAACGCAGGCGTGTTCGGTGGCCGAAGCGAGCGATCCGGGGGGCGGTCGCAAATGGCCGCTGCAGCCCATGGCGTTTGTGCTGTCGCTGGCAGTTTTCGGATTCAAGCGCAGAGGCAGGAGATTGCCGCTGGTTTTGCTGCTGCCATTCACCGTTGCCCTAACTACGTTCGTTGGCTGCGGTGATAACACCAGTTCCCCCTTGCCCTGCACCGGCGGGACGCGCTCTGGCGCATATACGCTAACCGTCACAGGAACTTCAGGCAGCATCCCGCATTCAACCAGCTTCACTCTGATCGTAGAGTGAAACGAAACTGCGCTGGCTTGATCATCCCCACCGCAATCTTCTCGATGCTTCCCTCGTCGAGCGACAGCATCTGAGAGTTTCCATTTCTGACCAGTCTGCTTGATCATCGGACAGAATGCGATCTTTTATTATGTCCGTCGTTTGCGAGATTGTGCCCGGCCTGAAGGTTCCGGCTTACCGAGACACCGCGTTCGTGATGTCTCCGGGGATCCCGGGTCCTCAGAAGTGCAGCCGTATGGCGATCTGGATCGCGCGCGGGCTTCCTGGTTCATACAGCGAACCGGTGGGGCCGAAGCTCTGGTTTAACATTAGAGTGGCCTGTCCAAAGAGAAGATCGGTCACGCCCAGATCGATGTATCCGAGGTCCGGATGGTTGAAAAGGTTAAACGTTTCCACCCCAAACCGGAGTCCAAGGTGGTCCCGTAAGCGGACGTCGCGGCGCAGTGCGAGGTTGACCTGCTCATCCCCAAATCCCCGCAGCATGTTGCGGGGCGCGTCTCCGGCGGTTCCAGCGGCAGGGAGAACGAACGCTGGATCCGTGGAATTGGGCCCTCCGTTGAACATCCGCTCGCCTGGATACTGCGATCCGTACAGGTAAAGGGGACGACCTGGAATGAGATCGACACCACTGTAATAGCGATCTCCCGTGGCAGAGTCAGAGTAGATCGCGCCCAGCGGAGTTACCGGAAAAGGTGTTCTCGCGGTCAGGCGTCCATCCAACTCCCACCCGCCCATAAGATATTTCCGAATCCAGTTACCAGAGAAACTTCGCTCCTCCCACGCGAAGGCGGCCTCCAGATTCTGTCTTACATCGAAGTCCGAATTGGCGTATTGCAAAGGCCACGCCGGATCGGTCGATCCGTAGTCCATGGCATGAGACCAAGGTATAGGTGGCGAACGTCTGCAAGCCAGGAGATACAGTTCGCTGAAACCTCACCTGCAGCGCCTGGTAATTCGAAGTTATGCCGCCAGGGAAAATGGCAATCTCGCCGAACTCGGGATTCTGAGCGTTGATGTCGATACGCTGTTGATCGAGTAGCCGCCGGCCGGCCGCGCCTACCCAAGAGGTAGTCAGGGCCTGATTCCTGCCGAGAGCTTTTTCGACAGACCCATTCCACTGAAGGGTGTATGGCTACCGGAGATGGCTGGGGAAGTCGAATGCCAGGGTCTTTGTATATGGCGCCGCGGGGACCGTGTCCGACCGTCGAAGTGTTGGATGTGTCATGGGAAAAGAAAGACGAATAGCTCAGTTCCGCTACACTAGTCCCCATGAACACAGCAGAACTTCTCTCCTCCATTGATTCAGAAATATCCCGCCTTCGGCAAGTCCGCGCCCTCCTGATCGGAAAGGATGCGCCTTTTCCGATCCGTGCAAAGAAGAAGCGTCACACCATGAGCGCAGAGGCCCGCGAACGGATCGCAGCCGCACAGCGAAGACGTTGGGCGAAGCAGAAGCGAGCGGCGAGGAAGGATTCGCTTTATGCCTGATTCTGGGTTGTCACGTCCGGATGTTATTGACATGTTGAAGAAACTCGCGGAAGCGGAGCGAGTGCTGGCGATTTATGCCAGCGCAACTCACGGAATTCAGTGCGGCGTGGTCGGTAAATTGAAGCTCTTCTTAGAAGGAAATCTTTCGATTCAACCAGAAGGCAATCTCTCTATCACAGAAGCGTCTGCGCTCAATACTTCAATTGACAGTCTCCTCCGTTTTCCTTGTGTGTTTGCCGATTCGAGAGAGTTCGCGAAAGGCCCGTTTGCGAGTTTCTTTCAAGAGGAAGTACCTTTTGCATTCGGTCTGGCCTTTGCATTTCCCAACGGGCTGCTGAGCATCATGGAGTTGGAGGGCACCAAAAGTAGTGGTTCCAACGGTGAGACATGAACGCATCGCTGAAAGACCTCATCACCATCTCGATATCTCTCCTCTCGCTCCTGCTCTCTGCCTATGCCGTGTGGGTCGCTCAGTTCAATCATGGGCGTTTACGGATGACCCGACCAACGCTGCTTTGTCTGAAACGGGACTTTCCTAGTGGGATTCCGAAAATCTTCCTCCGCACGTGTCTGTTCACGACCGGAATCAAAGGGCGTGTGATCGAAAATATGTTCCTGCGAGTACGACAAGCACGTGGAACCTACACGTTCGACTTTTGGGGACACACAGAGAACGGCAAGCTAAGCTTAGGCAGTGGGTTGGCCGTGGGTCCCGCTGGTGTGGCCTCAGACCATCACTTCAACCCGCGCGAAGGCTCAGCGGAATTCCTGTACGTAGATGGCGACTACGAGGTCGAAGTCTTCGCCAGCGTGATCGGCGTGAAACAGCCTGAACTCCTCCAGCACATCACGTTCAGCGTGGAG
Organism: uncultured Acidobacteriaceae bacterium; assembly: GCA_963770525.1. Lineage (GTDB taxonomy): Bacteria > Acidobacteriota > Terriglobia > Terriglobales > Acidobacteriaceae > Palsa-343. Next base: position 87,652 of record CAVYPY010000001.1, read on the forward strand.
AGCACACAAGCAGCGGAGCTGATCCAGATTCCGACGCGGGAGATGTATTTGTTCTGGAACGCGGATACGGGTTCATACGTCGGAAGCGTCCGGCACGAGAATAGAGCACGTGATGGGAGCGCCCCTGTCGGTGTTGAGAGGCATGAAGTCCTGACCACCCTGTTCACCGACGCGCTGCTCAACTCCAACGGTGAGGAAGGGATGCACGCTGAACCTGAAGAGACGGAAATTGATCCGGGGAACCTGTGAATCGGTTCCCCGGAAGTGGATCAGTGTTTCGGCCATACGTTCTCAGCGATGATGATTGCCAGCCGAACGAGGGCCGTCAAAAACGCCAAGAGCGCCAGCATCGGCTGATGCTTTCGCATCGGACCTCCTACTTTCTCGGTTGTAGACGCGTCAAGTTGCGCTCGTCAGATAGCTGGGAGCGGCCTCAACCTGCGATGGCATTGCAAAGGGGGCGCTACAAGAGCAGCAACAGGGCGATACAAGCCGGGTCATCTTCACGGCCTGCTCTATTGCTATCAGGCGACTCCAGAGGAAAACCAGTGACAACTCTGATGCTGCCCCGACCGGGGATGTCCGCATTACTATTTCCGTTGATTTTCCGTGTCTTTGAAGTACCTTCAAAGCCTGTCAGCGGTCTGCATCCCGCCTTTCACCACCCCTAATCGCGCGGATCGCCGACGCCCCAATTCACTTCATGCGGTGACGAGGCGCCGATACTGGCCCCGCCTGCCGGATTGGGGAGCACGCCCGTGATGCACGGGCACAACAGGTCAGACTTGCACAACTCACCAGTTCCACAGCGGTTCCTGAACGCTGAACAGGCTTCCGTGTTCCTCGGCGGCCTGAACAGCCGTACATTGCTCCGTGGTGCTTGAAAGTTGTCCTAAAGAGGAATCGCTCGTCCGGGGAGAGAACGGAATCCACCTGCCGATCATCACCCACCTGCGAGTCGATTTCCTGATGGCCGCACCGGTTTTGTTCTGGAGCGCTAACGACATGAAGACGGATGTCTCCTTACTCCATCCGCAATACCTGCATGGGGTGAATCGAAGCTGGGAGGCAACACGCCAGCACGGCCGCAATCATGAGTACCAATCCCACCGCACTGAAGGCCGTCGCATCCAGGGCCCGCACCCCGAATAGCATGCTCTGCATTGTCCGCCCCACAAAGTATGCGCCCACCAGGCCCAGCCCGAGGCCCACCGCCGCCAGGATAACGCCTTCGCGCACCACCATTCGCACCAGCCGTCCGCGCGTTGCGCCCAGCGCCATCCGCAGCGCCAGCTCATGCGACCGCTGCCCCACGCTGAACGCCATCACGCCGTAGATTCCCAGCACGGCGAGCAACAACGCCACCACCGCAAACGTCCCGAACAGAATCAGCGTGAACCGTTCATTGGCCATCGTTTCGTTGCGAATCTGATCCAGCGTCTCCGGCTGCGCCAGCGCAATATCCGGATCGACCGAGTGAACCGCATTCGCGATGCTCCTCTGCATGGCCAGCGGATCCTGCCCGGTACGCACGCCAATCCCCGCCTGCGGCCATGGAATCTGCCAGAACGGAATCAGCATCTCTTCGTTGTGATCCTGGCTGTCCGCACGGCGAACGTCGTGATAGACCCCTACGATCTGCCAGTCCTGATACGGTCCCAGCTTCTGCTGGCCCGGAATGATCTGCTCCACCGAAATTACCGATCGCAGCGGATCCTTATCTTTGAGATACGACTTTACGAAGCTTTCGTTCACCATCATCACTTTAACGCTGCTCGCCGTGTCCTGATCGTTTAACAGCCGTCCCTTCACCAGTCGGATCCCGAATGTTGGAAAATAATCCGGCGTCACCATTCCAAATCCCGCGCCCGGCCGTTGTGATGGATCGGCATACGTCGGGCCTCCCACAATCGTGAACGGCATGCCGAACCCCGCGCCATAGAGCGGGGTTCCCGTTTCCGCTGACGCATGCTGTACCCCCGGCACGGCGTCGATGCGGGACAGTATGTCACGGTAATACGTGCTAATCTGCGCTGGGACTTTCGAGCGCTGATCCGGCACGGGAAGATAGAAGGTCAGCACGTGATCCGTTCTGACCCCCAGATCCACCCTGGTCAGATTCCAGAAGCTGTGGATCGCCAGTCCTGCACCGGCCAGCAGCACCAGCGCCAGCGTGAACTCGCCGACGACCAGAACGCGGCGCAGCCGATGCTTTCCCGCGCTTGTCCCAGTGCGGCCGCCTTCTTTCAGCGACTCGGCCGGATCGATCTTTGACGCGTACCAGGCCGGCATCGAACCCGCCAGTAGCCCCGCCAGGGCCGTCGCCAGCAGGGTGAACAGCAGAATGGGGAGATTCAGGCGCAAATTGGCCTCATACGGCAGTGTGTCTCGCGGCATCACGGCGATCAGCCCCTGCAACATCCCGCATCCGGTTGGAAACGCCGGAAATGCACGTGAGCTTCAGAAGGGTTTGACGCTGGGACCGTATGCCGTTGGGACTTTTCTCTGTGTGACACATTTGTGACACTTTGCGCCGTTTCGGCTTGCGATAAACCGTTATAGGCCAGTATGATTCGGTACGTGGCCGAAGGCCGCAAAACCCGCATTCGGCGCGGTGTTTCGCTGAATCTCCCTGATTCTGTTCAGCTTGGCTGAGGTGGGCTCTAAGCGAATCCCTCTCCCTCCGCCACTTCTTCCAGGTCGCTCGACTGGGAAGACGTCTGCGCCGGCCGAGGGCAATCTCCTGAGAGACGAACAGCGAACAAAAAGGGAAATTCACCGGCGATCCCCAGCCGCTATGTTCCCTTCCGCAGGATGAAAATACGCGCAAAAGACGGTGGCCGACGGTAAGAATTACCGGTTAATCAACATGGTACTAAGTCGCAAATGGTCTGCTTCCCGAGAGATAACGAATCCACCGGTGTTGGCACGCGGATTGCCACCATGAGGGCAAGATTCGAGCAGCCGACGAGCCATATCCCTGACCCGCCGGCGGAAAGATCAGGCTATTCCGGATGGATAAACCGTTGGTACGCATCGAAAACTGGGCCGTGGTCGACGACCTGATTTGCCAGGGATTCCACGAACTCAAGCCCGGGCAGCGTTTGACCGGCACAATCCTGGCGACGACCGATCTTCCCAAAGGGATTATCTACACCGCTGTTATTCAGTCGATTGACCTCGACAACGGCGTGGTCGAAACGCAGAGCACGGTTTACCAGCTGGGCCGGGTGGATGAGGAGTGGGAACGGTGGGAAGCGGAGCAGAGTGGAACCTCCGTGCCCCACGCGATCCTGGCGGAATTCATTCAGGATCGTCGCAAGCCGGTCGCGGGCTATGGATCGCCGGCTTCTTTAGCGGCTCAGGGCTGAACGACAGACCGCTCGAATCGAAGAGCGCGCCCCACTGCGAATGTGGCGGCGCGCTTTCGTGTTTTTGCGCGGGAGGTACCGTTATTCCCCTGCCGCTTTGGTCGGCGGCGCGGGTGGCATTGGCGTGTTCCTGCCCAGCACCCACTTGTCGTACCAGGCAAACCAGCGCTCGTAGCGGTCCCTGATAAAGCTGGGCCGGGTGAAGCCGTGGAACTGGTTGGGATACACGACCAGCTCCGCGGGCACGTTGAGGGTCTTCAGCGCCTCGTACATCTGTTCGCCGCCGTTTAACGGAACGTTGAAGTCCGACGTTCCGCCCATGAAGAGGGTGGGCGTGTGAATGCGGTCCGCGTGGAAGAGCGGATAGCCGAGCTTGATGTAAGTCTGGAGGTCCTTCCACGGCGGACCCAGCTCGTTGTTGTACTGCAGGATGTACTCGTCGATGCCGTAGAGCCCAAGCGGATTGCCCATGCCCGCTCCGCTGCTGGCCGCTTTGAAGCGGTTGGTGCTGGCGATGGTGTAGTCGGTGAGGATGCCGCCGTAGCTCCAGCCGCCTACACCGAGCTTGTCCGGATCCACCTGTCCATCTTTCACTACCTGATCGACCATGGTCATCAGATCCTGAATTTCGTGGTTGCCCCAGTCGTCGGCGATGATCTTCTGATAAGCGCTGCCCCGGCCTGAACTGCCGCGGTAGTTCACGTTGAGCTCAGCCCATCCACGCCCGGCAAAGAGCTGGCGATGGATGTTCCATCCATGCGCATCCTGCCCATTCGGGCCGCCGTGGATGAACAGCAGCATCGGAACTTTCACGCCGGGCTGCGCATCGACGGGCAGAGTGAGAAGGCCGTGGACCTCGGTGCCGTCCGGCGTTGTGGTCGAGACGTCGCGGGTGGGCGCCACCTTCAGCTCGGTCATGAGGGCGTCGTTCTGGTGCGTGAGCGCGCGGAGATGGCCATCTTCCAGCGCGTAGACTTCGCCGGGATGGTCGTCCGTGGACCACACCACCACCGCATGTCCGGAGGCTTCATTCAGGCCCCGCGCCGTGCCGGGCTCGGTCACATCCCGGTGCACCTGGCCGGTCGCGATGTCCACCGTCGCCGGATATTCGTTGCGGTCGTCTTCCTCGAGGACATCGATCGACTTGCCATCGGGCGAGAAGTACGGCGAGGAGACAGCGCGGTCCAGTGACTCGGTGACGATGCGCGGTGAGGAACTGCCGTCGGCCGCCACAATTCCCAGGTGGGGCTCGCTGTATTGCCACAGCTTCAGCGGGTCGCCGCGGAGGAACGCGATCCATTTGCCGTCAGGGCTCCACTGGATGTGGCCGTCATCCGGTCCGTCGTAGTTCGTCAGCCGGCGTGGCGTCGAGTTCGGCTTCGCATCCACGACCCACACATCGGTGTTGATGGAGCGATCCGGATCGGGATCGTGATTGCTGACGTAGGCGATGCGCGTGCCGTCCGGCGACCACACCGCATTCGCCTCGTCGTACTTCGTATCGGTGGTCAGCTTGTCGAGTTTGTGCGTCGCGACGTTCCACAGATAGAGCTGGGTACGCTGGTTGTCCTTCAGGTATCCCTCGACGTCTTCCTTGAAGTGGTAGCGGTCGATGACGATCGGCTTCGGCTTTTCTTTCTCCTTGTCGGCTCCTTTGGACTGATCCTTGTTCTCATCTTCATCGGGCTGGATGGCGAGCAGCAGCGTCTTCGAATCCGGCGACCACGCATAGGACGAGAGGTGACCCTTGACGTCGGTGAGCTGATGCGCTTCGCCCCCGCGCCGATCGAGCACCCATACCTGTTCCCCCTTTGCTTTGCCGGGGCGGCCGGCGGTGAAAGAGAGGTAGCGGCCATCGGGACTCCATTTCGGCGAACCGGAGGAGCCGAGCCCGTTCGCCTCCTCAGCCGAATCGGATCCATACGTCAGGCGGATGTTTTCTTTGCCATCCCACGAGACCATCCAGATATCGGTGGTGCGCTTGTCGGCTTTTGTATCCACGTTTGATACGGTATACGCGACCCACTGGCCATCCGGCGAAACTTCGGGACTGCCCACATCCTGGAAGCGAAACAGATCGTCGAGCGTGACCGCGTGCGGTTTGGGTGAAGCAGAAGTCGCGGGTGTTTGTGCCGGTGCGGTCAGCGAACCGGCAAACAGCGCCAGCACACCGACGGCGCAGGATGCAGGGAAAACACGCGGTGAAGGCATGCGCAAGTATATAAAAACGGTTGCATGATGCAGCGATTGCGGCGCTGGTTGCTTCACCCTACTTTCGTGCTACCCGGGCAGATAAAGCTGACGCATGCCGGGTAAAAACTTCTGCCCGGCAGCCTGCGAATGGCAGAATTCGGCGCGTTTTCATGGCCCGAGCATGGCACGCCGATTGCACCTGCATCACAGGAAAGGCGAGTGAATTCGCCACGGCTCCCGGAAGATCGCGACCGCTGGCGCATGAGCAGGTCACGATCATGCAAAAAAAAATAGTGCGTATTGAGAACTGGTCCGTCGTGAGCAGCGTGATTTATGACGGGTATTGCGGGCTGGAGCCGGGGCGACGTCTTACCGGCGATGTGCTGGGCCACACCCACATCCGTAACGGGCTCATCTTCACCTCGGCCATCCTGAACGTCGATCGTATGCGTGGCCTGGTGGAGACGCGCAACACGATCTATGAACTGGGAGAAGTGAGCCCCGACTACAAACGCTGGACTGAGGCGCAGGCGACGGGCCAGGCTGCCTGAGCCCGGCCCCGCTCCTCCGCCCCGCTCCCGGTGAGGCTATGCCCCGCTCTAGGCGGTTTTGGCATGCTGCTCCTTCAGATCCCGAAGCAGGGCCTCCACCCGTTCCTCGCGCTCGAGAGCGGCAAAACGGTCGTCGAGCGCGTCGCCGTGCAGAAGCTCGCGCGAAGCCGCGTTATTCGCTTCGGCGCCAGCGATCTTCGACTTCATTCGCGCGATGCTGGTGTCGCCTTCTTTCCTGGCGATGACCTCGCGCGCTTTTTGCGCCCGTCCCACCACGCGCGCCCGGCGATGTTCGGCGATCATGAGTTCGCAGCGGCTGCGCGTCTCCTGCAGCTTCTGCTCCAGGCTGCGGAGAGCCTGTTTCAGTGTCTCGACTTCGGTCTTCTGATCCTCGAGCTGCTGCGTAAAGCCGCCGGCCATGTGTTGCGCGCTCAGCGAACGCTCCAGTGCGGCTCGTGCCAGAGCGTCGTCGCCCTTGCGCACGGCCATCTCCGCTTTGCGCTTCCAGTCGGCTTCTGACGTCTCATGTTCCCTGCGCTTCTTTTCCAGAAGATGCTCGTCCGCCAGTGCGATCGCCACCTGCGTTTTCACCTGCATGAGCTGGTTCTCCATGTCGAGGATCAGCTGCTTGAGAAGTTTCTCCGGATCTTCGGCCTTGTCGATCAGATCGTTCAGATTGGCTCGAAGCAATGTGCTCACACGTTCCAGGAGTGCCATGACTTTTTCCTCCGTCAGAAAATTTAGGGCGGAGAGACGCAGCTCCCCGCCCGCATCCGTTACTTCGCGTCCACAACGGGCCCGACTGTGGTCCCGGCGCTGCCATTGGGGCGCGGCCGTATGCTCGTGATGTTTGCCATCAGCTCCCGCATGTCCATGCCGGAGAGCGCTTCGAACAGCGCCGGCACCTGCGCGGCCATCTTCGCCATGTCGGCCGTTATTTTGTTGGCCCCCGCCGCGTCACCTCCCGTGGAAACCACGGTGATCCGGTCCACTTTGGACAGCGGCTCGGACATCGCGCGCACCACCTCCGGCAGGCTGGTGATGAGGCGGTCGACAACGGCGGCCTGGTTGTATTCCTGGTAGGCCTGGGCCTTCACGTTCATCGCTTTTGCCTCGGCCTCGCCCTTCTGGAAGATGATGGCGGCCTCCGCTTCGCCCTGCGTCTTAATTGCGGACGCGCGGCCTTCGGCTTCCATCGTCAGGCGAGCTTTCTCCGCCGCAGCCAGCACCTCGACGCGCTGACGGTTGACCTCCGCTTCTTTCAGCACGGTGGCAATCAGCTCCTTCTCATGGCGCAGGATTTCCGCTTCCTGCACCTTGATCTGCTGTTCTTTCTCCACCTGCTGTACCTTCACTTGCTCGGCGATCACCTGCTGCTGGGTGATGTTCGTCTGCAGCTCATAGGACTTGTCGGCCTGGGCCTGCTGCTTGCGGCTCTGCTCGGCGAACGTCGCCTTCTGGATATCCAGATCGCGCTGCGCCAGTGCCTGTTTGGTGAGCGAAGCCGTCTCGGCGATCACGCGCTCCTGATCGGCTGCCGCTTTGGCCACCGCGGCCTCGCGAGCGGCAACCGCGCGGCGAATCGCCGTATCGCGCTCGGCTTCCGCCGACGCAATCTCCGCATCGCGCTTGATGCGCACTATGTCTGGACGGCCCATGTTGGTGATGTACTCGTTCTTGTCGCGGACTTCCTTGATCGTGAACGAGACAACCTCGAGCCCCATCTTGCTCATGTCGTCGGCACAGGTGCCGCGCATACGGTCGGCCACCATCTCCGGCTCCTTCACGATCTGCTCAACGGTGAGCTGGCCGATGATGCCGCGCAGATGGCCTTCCATCACCAGGCGAATCAGGCCTTCGCGCTGCGGAGGCGTCTTGGTGAGGAACTGTTCGGCTGCCGTGAGGATCGATTCCTGATCGCTGCGCACCTTGATCTGCGCAACGGCTTCCACCGTGACCGCGACGCCCTGCTTGGTGTAGAGGTCCTGCTGCGGCGCGACGTCGAAGGACATCAGCTCCAGGGACAGCTCGCGGCAGTTCTCCACCATCGGGAAGATGATGGTTCCGTGGCCCTTGATCACCCGCGGGCCGCGGAATCCATACACAATGAGCGCCTCATTCGGGCCCGCTTTGCGAAACATCCTGGCCAGCATTCCGGTGAGAATGATGAACGCCAGCAGGCTCAGTCCAACAATGACAATGATTGTGTTCGTCATCACTTCTGATCCTTTCCATCAGGTGCGTGACTGCTGTGGGTTGGGGTTTCGGCTTCGGCAGAAGTGCGGTCGCCGGTGCCGTCGGCGATCTCGCCGGACAGCTCGTCCCAGGGACGCACGTACGCGATGCCTTGTTCGTAGCGCATGACCACCGCTTCGGTCCCGCGCGGAAGCGCTACGCCTGCCTCACTGCGCGCGGGTGCAAAACGGCGTGCGCCGTTCTGCGAAAACTGAATCTCGCCGGTGCCGCCCTCGCGGATCGGTCCGGTCACCAGCCCGAGAATGCCGAGGATGTCGGTGTCCTCCGCGGTCAGCTCCTTCTCATGCGGCAGCAGCACGCGCACCAGGAACCAGAAGAGGAGCGCGCCCCCGGCGATGCCGGTGATGGTCGCCAGCGCCAGCACCACACCCATGCCGAAGTCGTGGCTGCGCGCCAGCAGATAACCGCATCCGCCGAACCAGCAGAGAAAGGCCGCGAGGGTGAATCCATTGACGGGACTGACGCTGGCTTTTCCCGCGGTCTGCGCGCCGGAGATATGCACATGGGTGTGGCCGGCGCTGTGGCCCGGATGCAGATGCAGGTGCACATGGCCGATGTGCAGGTGGGTGAAGGCGCCCAGCGCCGACAACACCGTCAGCGACAGCCCCAGGGTGAAGCAGATGAGATAGAAGGTAGTCATTGTCTGGCCTTCTTTCCGTTCCTGGCCTCCCGACCGGAAGAGGACCGCGTTGTGACGAATTCGCTTTGCGGGTGGATTGGCTTTTCCTGAGAGGCCGGTTCCGATGGCTCTCGCCGCAGCACTTCGAAGAGCCGATCCAACAGTCCCGGCGTCTCGATGACCGCCTGCAGAAGCAGCAGGCAGCGCCGCGAATCGTCGTGCCGCGACACGGCCAGCAGAGCCCGCCGCAGCTCGGGATCGCGCCGGAAGCGCTCCGCCCCGCTCACCAGCCACAGATCCAGCTTGTCCTCGATCGTGCGCGCGTCGCTCTGCAACTCCGCGTGATAGCCTTCCGGATCATCGACCAGGTATCCGGGATGCACCTTGAAGAACCGCGCCAGCACCTGGCGTGTGGTGTTGGTCAGGTGAGGCCGCGCGCCGCTCTCGATCTGGGACAGGTAGCTCTGGCTGAATGCCGCGCCGGTCTCGGTCCTGAGCGCCCGCACCATCTCCTGCTGGGTGATGGCGCGCGCGAGTCCTCGCAGCTCGCCCTCGGTTTCCCGCAAATATCTGAGTTTTTCGCCAAGTTTCATGATCGTTATTGCAAATCGCAATTAGCATATCGCGATCTGCAATACAATCAAGAAAAACCGCTCGCGGCCTGTTCACGGGATCAAAAGCTGCTGGATGGGAATGGGTTAGGGCTGGTTGCGTCCCGGGAAATGCCAGGGGGGCAAGCGGGCGGGCTTTGGGCGTTCGAATCGTGATGCAAAGCAGGTGCGCCGCCCCTACCGGATCTCTGCCTCCACCTGCTCGCGCAGCTTCTTCGGAGCCACCTGCAGGTAGCTCGCCATCAGCAGGTCCCGCACCTCGTCCCAGTCGGGCGTTCCGCGGTCGAGCCGCAAAGCTACCCAGCCGCGCGGCCCGATGTAGGCCGGGGAGTAGAACTTCCTGGGATGGGCCTCGATCAGCTTCGCGCTCTCGCCCGGAAAGGCGCGCGCGCATACCGAGACGATGCCGTCGCCGTGATGATCGTTGAGGAAGTAGGCAAACTTCTTTCCGCGCACCGTGAAGGCCGCGTGGCCGCCCTTGTCTTCGCGCGCAGTCTCCGGCAGCGCGCGGCACAGAACTGACACCCGCGTGAGTCGCGTATCTTCGGCGCGCTTTATCTTCGCCATCGGCTTACCGTTCGCGAATTGCTACCGGCTACAGGCTCACTTTCAACGCTGCCGCGAAGTCTACCGCCGGTTTGTAACTCGCGGGCAAAGTCACGCGCAGGCCATCGGACGCCTGGTGCCAGCGGACTTTCCCTTCGGTGCCCAGCAGCTCGACACGTTCCACCTTGCCCGGCTTCTGCTCGCTCGCCGTGCCCAGCGCGGCGATAACGAACTCGCCCGCCGGCCAGCCCAGCGCGATGGCATAGAGCGTCTTCCCATCCTTGCTGCGGGTGAAACGGATGTCCTTCTCACTGAGCTTTGCGATGCTGTCTCCCTGAAATTCGCCTGCCTTGATCGCGTTGGGCCCCTCGCCGTAGATCGTCCAGGGACGGGTGGCGTAGATGGCCTCGCCGTTCACCGTCATCCAGTCGGTGATGCGATCGAGCACGGCAATTTCTTTGCGGTCGATGGTGCCGTCGGGCTTGCCGGGAATGTTCAGGATGAACGTCCCGTTCTTGCTGACCGTATCGATCAGCCAGTGGATGACGTCGCGCGGCGGCAGATATCCGCCGTACTCGCCCGGCTTGTTGTAGAGGGCGCGGTTGTAGTGCCAGTCGCCGATGCACGTCTCCGACTGCCACGGGTATTTCGCGATCTCGCTCGTGATGCCACGCTCTACGTCGGCCACCACCGACTTGAGCCATTGCTGGGGCACTTCCTTGATGGTGATGACGCCGTGCTGCTTGCCTCCGTGGGTCTGCAGATTGTGGTTGTAGTAGAAGGCGCCGAGATTCATGCCGCCCCAGCCGAGCGGAAAGCGCGGGTTATCGAAATAGAGCAGGTCGGGATCGTGCTGCTCCACCAGGTCGCGCGTGCGATCGTAGAAGTTCTTCACGAACGAGGGATCGGGCAGCGCGTTAAACGGGTGCTTCGCGTTGTAGAGGCGATGCGGATCGTATCCCTGCCACCACATATTTTTGCCTTCGGCTTCGGTCATGCGCCCGTCGTAGGGCACGCCGGCGTTGGGACCGGTCTTGTCGGCGCCGTGCGAGGTCTGGAACCACCACCAGTTGCGCGCCACGTGGACCGTCACACCCAGCGGCAGCCCCGCCGCCCGCGCCGTCTTCGCCCATGTGCCGACCACGTCCCGATGCGGTCCCAGGTTCGCCGCGTTCCATGGCTGATGCTTCGAATTCCACGCGTCGAAGCCGTCGTGGTGATTCGCCAGGGCGATGAAGAACTTCGCGCCCGCCTTTTTGTAGCGCGCGATCAGCTCTTCCGGTTCCCAGTTCAGCAGCGTCCACTGCGCGCACAGATCCTTGTAGCCGAAGCGCGACTGCGGGCCGTAGTGGTCGAGCTGGTATCGATAATCCTCATCGCCCTCGATGTACATTTTGCGGCCGTACCAGTCGCCGGCCTCGGGCACGCACTGCGGGCTCCAGTGCGCCCAGATGCCGAACTTCGCGTCGCGATACCACTCCGGCGCGTCGTACTGCAGCAGCGAGTCCCACGTTGGCTTGTACGGGCCCTCCCCGGCCAGGTTCGGAATCGGCGACACCATCGGCACGCCGTCCCACGATCCGCCCTCGATCGGCAGCTGCGGCGGCTCGCCCCACTCTGTCGGCTTCCAGTCGCTCTCGTCGAGCTTCTCGCTGACGATCTTGCCGTCAACGAGCGCGTAGAAGACGCGCTGCTCCTGGGGCGTCGCGCAGAACTGTGCATAATCCTGCGTGTATTGGCCGAATCCCGGAGCAGACGCGCCGGCTTCTGCCGCCTGAGGAGCTGCGACTTCCGGTGCATCGATTTTCGTCGTCGACGCCGCTAGCGCCGTTTCCGGCACCGCTGTTGCTGCGGCTGTCGCCGCGATCATCTTGCAGAAATCCCGCCTGCGCATAGACCGCCTCCTCTGACTCTCTGGAAAAGCAAGAGGCAGTATACGGCGAGGCGTGGGCCGGCCACCCGCTACCGGCTACGGGCTGTTTTATTCGTCGTAATGCAGCAGGCTGAAGACGTCGTAGTCCCGCAGGCGGTCGCGCCCTTTCAGGAAGTCCAGCTCGATGGCGAAGCCCAGGCCGGCGATGGTTCCGCCCAGCTGCTGCACCAGGCGGGTGGTGGCTTCCATGGTGCCGCCGGTGGCGAGCAGGTCGTCGACCAGCACGACGCGCTGTCCAGGTTCGATCGCGTCCTGGTGGATCTCCAACGTGTCCGACCCATATTCGAGGTCATAGGTCACGCGCGCCGTCGGCCCGGGGAGCTTGCGCGGCTTGCGCACGGGCACAAAACCGGCGTTGAGGCGATAAGCCAGCGCCGGGCCGAAGATGAAGCCACGCGCCTCGATGCCCAGCACCAGGTCGACATCTTTATCCATGTAATATTGCGCGAGCGCATCGATCAGCATCGCGAAGCCCTTCGGGTCCTTCAGCAGCGTGGTGATGTCGTAGAAGAGGATGCCGGGCTTGGGAAAATCCGGAATGGTGCGGATCAGCGCCTTGAGCGGCTCGCAGTCAGTCGTGCACAGGGTCATCGTTACCAGGCTCCTTCAATCTGAAACAGGCCGAGATTGTCGCCTTCCTTCGGATCCAGCTCGTGGGAAATCACCGCGTCCACCCGGCTGCCGCGCGAACCTTTGTGAAGCGCCTCCGCCAGTTCCCCCAGCGCGTCGGCGTCTCCTTTGGCCAGCACTTCCACGTGCCCGTCTTCGGTGTTGCGCACCCAGCCGTGCAGGTCGAGTGCCGCGGCCTCGCGATGCACAAACCAGCGAAAGCCCACCCCCTGCACACGCCCCTTCACGAGAAAATGCCGAACCATAGGAAAGCAGGGCCAGTGTTTCAGATAGAGCGGGGCGCGCGCAAGATAACCGCGCGGAACCGCAACCCGGCGTGACGAATCGGGTTCGTGTGACCATTGGGTGCCTTGCTGCGTCGAAGACCACTGCAGCTGCGCACCTATAATCGAGAGTGTCTTCGGCGGCAACAGGGTCCGCGCGTCACTCCAATCCGATGCAACGCGCCCTTCGATCCGCGAGCGTTTCCCCCATGGATCTCCCCCTGCCTCGCAGAATTCGGGCTGGGAGTTGTGCCGTCGTCCTTCTGGCGCTGCTCATCCCCGCGCCTCTCGCAATGGCGAGCCAGGCGCATCCGGCTTCTTTCGCCCACGCCGAGCGTCTCCGCGAGGCTCTCGAAGGCCGCCCGGAGCGGGACCGCACCCGCGCCCAATATGAACACGTCCTCGATGCCTACCGCGCCATCTATCACGGCGATCCCGCCTCGCCCAAAGCTGACGACTCCATCGCCGCCGTCGCTAACCTGCTCGCGGAAGAGGGCCGCGTCTTCCAGGACGACAAGGCTCTCCACGACGCTATCGGCCAGTATGAATTCCTTCGCCGCGAATATCCCGCCAGCCGTCTCCGTTTCAGCGGTCTTCTCACCGAAGGGGAAATCTTCCAGCGCGACCTGAACGAAACCGAGCAGGCGAAGGCCATCTATAAGGCGTTCCTCAGCCTCTATCCGCGGAATGCTCTTGCCGCTGAGGCGCGCACCGAGCTCCGCGCGATCGAGCATGAGCAGCGGGCCAGCCGCGGCGGGCACCCGGCGGAAAGGGACGTGAGCCGCACGTCGCATCGGACCGAGACTCCTCCGAACCGCGCATCGACCCCCGCTTCAGAAACGGCGGCCGGCTTTGACGAGCGCGATCTTCCTGCACCCTCCACGACTGTGTCCGCAGCCTCGACCAGGACAACGCGTACATCGCAACCCACTTCCGCCGCGTTCGACACTCCCGCGGACGATGACTCCATGAACGCACCGCCCCCGGCACGGCGCGGCAAGGTTCCGCTCATTACCGGCATCCGCCACTGGTCGACGCCGGACTACACACGCGTTGCCATCGACCTGCAGCAGGAAGTCCGCTACCAAGCCGCGCGCGTTTCGAATCCCGACCGCATCTTCTTTGACCTGTATGGCACGCGCCTGTCGCCCGAGCTCACCGGCCGCCCGGTCGAGGTCACCGACGATGGCTTTCTCACCCGCATCCGCGCCGCGCAGACCTCGCACAACACCACCCGCGTCGTTCTCGACGTGACCAGCGTCAGCGATTACTCGGCGTTCTTCCTCTCCAATCCACCGCGCCTGATTATTGATGTTCACGGTGACAGGCAGCGGATGGCCGCGGCCCGCGAGATGGCCAGCCGCGCGCCGCCCATTGCGGCACCGCCAGTTTCGGAAACACGGACGCGGGGCAATGCGTCGACGACGCATCCAGCGGCCAGAGTCGCCGCCCCAGCCGGGTTTGATTCCGGCGACAACGAATCCGCCCTGACCGAGGTGGCCACGCTCAGCAACCGGCCCGATCAGGTTCGCGCCACGCGCCATCCCACCACCGCACCTGTGGTCTCCTCTGTTGCGGAGAACGCGCCAGACACTACGCCCATTCGTTCCGCTCGCAAACCCTCCGCGGCCATCCCCGCGAGTGACGATGTCCCGCCCGACGAGGCGGGAGCCCGCGGTGTGCCTGCTCCCGAACCGGCCGAGGCGCGTGTGCCCAGCTCGATGGTTCGCGCGCTTGGCCTCAAGATCAATCGCATCGTCATCGACGCCGGGCATGGTGGGCACGACTCCGGTACCCTCGGCCCGGGCGGCCTCGAAGAGAAGGACGTCGTCCTCGACGTGGCTCTCCGCCTCGGCCGGCTTCTCAAGGATCGACTGGGCGCCGACGTAATCTACACCCGCAGCGACGACACGTTTATCCCGCTCGAAACGCGCACCGCGATTGCCAACCAGGCGCAGGCCGACCTCTTCATTTCCATCCACGCCAACTCCAGTCCGGACACGGACGCGCGCGGGGTTGAGGTCTATTACCTCAACTTCACCACCTCCGCCGATGCGCTCGAAGTGGCGGCCCGCGAGAACGCTTCGTCCGATGAATCCATCCACCAGCTTTCTGACCTGGTCAAAAAAATCGCTCTTCAGGACAAGATCAGCGAGTCGCGCGCCTTTGCTGAGGACGTGGATGAGAGTCTCTACGCGGGGCTGGAGCGCGGTAATCCCGGCCTTAAGGATCGCGGCGTCAAGAAGGCTCCCTTTGTTGTGTTGATTGGAGCCAATATGCCGTCGATCCTGGCAGAGATCTCCTTCCTTACCAATCCCGACGATGCCGCCGAGCTGCGACAGCCCCGCTACCGCGAGCGCATTGCCGAATCGCTCTATCGCGGCGTCGACCGCTATGTCTCCAGCCTGAATGGAGTGCGCATGGCGCAGGCCGGCGGGCGCTCCGCTCCTTCCGAATAGCCGGGCGGAGCGCTTTGCCCTGAAACCTTCTTTCCCGCATCGGTGTCAGTCTCAGTAGTATCGAAAGAAGAGGTATGCACCGGATCCCCACTCTTGGTTTCTTGTTTTGCGCGACGCTGGCCTTTGCAGCCCCCGCGTCGTCGGGACCGGTGTTGCCGCACGCATTCGACGGCTGGACCCAAACTGCTCCCGCGCAGGCCGTGGCGCCCAGTCCCGTTGATGCAGCGGTCCTCCAGGAATTCGGGCTGACGCAGTTCGTCTCCGCCAGCTATGCCTCCGGCGCTCATCGCCTCCTCCTTCGAGTCTGGCGTTTCCAGGATGCCACCGGCGCGTTCGGCGCCTTCACCTTCTTCCGGCAGCCGGACATGCACCCCGACAACGTCGGTACCGGTAGCGCTGTCGCTGGCGATCACCACCTCTTCTGGACCGGCGCCACCGTCGTCGATGCCACCTTCGCCCATCCGGTTGCGAGGGAGAGCATGATCCTTTCTGCGCTCGCCGTCGAGCTACCCAAGGCACTGGGCACGCAGGGCGTGCCGCCGTCCTTGCCCGACTATCTGCCCAAAGCGCAGTTGAACGCGGCGACCGTGCACTATGCCATTGGTCCTGCTGCGTGGGCGCGCCTCGGCTCCGCGGTACCGGCCAGCAGCGTCGACTTCAGCCAGGATGCGGAAGCCGTCACCGCGCAATACGGCGCGGCCACCCTGACGCTCATCATGTATCCCACGCCGCAGATCGCCGGCGGCCATCTCAAAACGATCGACGCGCTGCCGAAATCTCTCGGTCTCACTGCGGGTCGTTCCGGCCCGCTGCTCGCGATTGTGAGTGGAGTGCCGCGCACACAGGCTGTGCCGCTGCTGCAACAAGTGAAGTTCAACGATTACGTCACCATCAATCATCCCGAAGGCTATGTGCCGGAGACGGTCAAGCTTTATCGTCTGGTCTTCGGCATCACGATGCTCGTCGTGATTCTTATCAGCGCGGCAGTTCTTCTCGGACTTTTCCTCGGCGGCGGGCGCGCGCTTTATCGCGTGATGCGTGGAAAACCCGTCTCCACCGTCTCCGAAGAAGAGTTCATCTCACTCCATCTCGGTGGGTAGAGCAAAGTAGTTCGCCTTTGCCTCTCGGAATTCGCCTCATCGTTATGGATATCATTTGGATACGATGTCTTTCATTTTCATGCAAATCGGCACGTAATTAAGTGGAAAAGCGAGGCTAAATGGCGAACAAATGGAGAAAATTGACTTTCTGGCCTCGGAAAATGGAAGACCATTGCAAGTTTCTGAATATCAATGCAATACGGCGCTCCAGGATTTTGCCTTGACACCCCCAGCAGTGGCCCATAGTATTTCGCCAGAAAGTTCTGATGGCTTGCCTCCGTTGGAACTATTCTCCCTGAAGGAAAGGCTGCCCTGTTGCCGGGCGGCCTTTTCTCGTTTTTGCACAGACATCAGACCGGGTTCTGTCCCGCCTTTTCCACTGCGCCTCCGGGCTCGCTCCACTCGGCGCCGCAAACTTCACACAACCACATATTGGTGGGCTCTACACTTTCCAGTAACGGGTCTGCCGCGCCGCATTTTGGACACGCCGGCGGCACAAAATCTACCACCCGCACCTTCGACTGATCGATGATCTCCTGCGGAATCGGCCGCGCTGCGATCGCGCGCGCCTCCTCCAGCTCATCCGCCGCGACGATGACGCGCGGCCCGGTCAGGTCCAGAGACCCCTGGGCCGGCGCTTCGATCCAGCTCTCAATGCCCGCGCGCTTCAACACCTCGGAGATCTGCCACGCCTCCTCGCGCGTGTCGCACGCGCACAGCAGCGTCTTCCATGTGTACTCCACTGACTCGAGCTCGCCGCTCTCCTCATCGTTTGAGTCGAGATTGCCGTTTTGTTCCGCGATCGCTCGGCTCCACGCACCGAACACGGGACGACGATCTTCCGGCGCTGGTTTGGCGTTTGGGTTTTCCGCCTGCGGTGGGGACAATCCGCGTTTGCGCAGCTCGTCGCGCAACACCTGCCGCGCCACATCGGTCAGGTTGCCGAAGTCATCGCCCAGCTCCAGCAGCTCTTCATCGCTCTTCTCCTGATAGAGAGCCGTGAGCCGTTCCCATTCTTTGCCCGGATCGCTCTGCATCGCCAGCAGTATAGGCGGATCGTAACCTTTACGCTCTCCGATGGGAACGATAGAATCAACATCAGCCCCGAATGCCTTCCTGCCTGGGGCGTCTTCAAAGCCGACGTAGCTCAGTTGGTAGAGCAGCCGATTCGTAATCGGCAGGTCACCGGTTCAAGTCCGGTCGTCGGCTCCATTAAATCAGGAACTTACCGCGCGGTTTCCCGCCGGGTGCTGCACAAAGACTAAGCATCGCTGCTTCCTCCGCTTCGCGTGCCCAGGGCGCGGCGATAGCCCATCCGTGTCATCGAAGGCCGTTCGCTTCGAGGGTTGGTTTGATCAGGGGCTTCTCGCAGGCCGGAAGAAATTGTCCTCTGTGCGAACCCCAGGATCGAAATCCCCGCTCCGGTCGTAAACCCGATTTTGTTCAGCGACAGCATGTGCTCAGTCCTGAGATCGAGAGCCTCGGATTTCTTTGGAAAACCTATGGCGAACCCGCGAAAGCGCTTGTGTTTGCCCAGGCGAAACCGCGGAATCGCGGCTGGCCCTGCTCATCGTCATGCTGAGTCGATGGTCCTTTCCAGTTCGTCACCCTGCCGCGTACCAAATCCTTCCTTCAAACATCCAAGCATTAGTGTGGCTCCCACGTGCACGAAAGGAAATGGAACCATGATTCAGCTTGCGGATGCGCGGCGCATCATCGCTGCCGCTGAGAAAAAGGCAGAAGAGATCGGGCAGCCCATGAACGTCGCTGTGGTCGATGAAGGCGGCAACCTCATCGCCTTCGAGCGGATGGCGAATGCCTGGCTCGGATCCATCGACATCGCTCAGAAGAAGGCATGGACCTCCCGGGCCTTCGATATCACGACCAAAGACCTGGGCGCAAACTCCCAGTCCGGAGACCAGTTCTTTGGAATTCACGCCTCTAACAACGGCAAGGTTATGATCTTTGCCGGCGGAATTCCTCTAAAGAAAGATGGCAGGATCGTTGGTGCCATAGGTATTTCAGGCGGCAGCGGCGAACAGGATCATGCCGTCGCGGAAGCTGGCGCATCGGCCCTCTGAGCGCGGCGAAATCGCAGCAGGCTTTAGGTTGATGTCTCCCGCGCCACTGCGGATTGGTCCTGATGTGGCCGTAACATCATCACGCCTTCACAACAGGAAAGGAAATCTTATGGCGTCCAATCGTGGAGTCGTCTTTCTTGGTCCAAATCATGTCGAAGTCCAATCGATCGACTATCCCAAACTCGAGAATCCAGCAGGAAAGAAGATCAATCATGGCGTGATCCTGAAGGTCGTCTCCACCAACATCTGCGGCTCCGATCAGCACATGGTCCGCGGCCGCACCACCGCACCCACCGGCATGGTGCTCGGCCACGAGATCACCGGCGAAGTCATCGAACTCGGCCCCGACGTCGAGTACATCAAAAAGGGAGACCTCGTCACCGTCCCCTTCAACGTCGCTTGCGGCCGCTGCCGCACCTGCCGCTCAGAGGAGACCGGAGTCTGCCTCAACGTCAACCCGGGCCGCGCCGGCGGAGCCTACGGCTACGTCGACATGGGTGGATGGATCGGCGGACAGGCCGAGTACGTTATGGTCCCCTACGCCGACTTCAACCTCATCCCGTTCCCCGACAAGGCCCAGGCCATGGCGAAGATCAGGGACCTTACCATGCTCACCGACATACTCCCCACCGGTTTTCACGGGGCAATCAACGCCGGCGTCGGTGTGGGATCCACCGTCTACGTCGCCGGCGCGGGCCCGGTCGGCATGGCTGCCGCAGCCTCTGCCCACATCCTCGGCGCCGCGGTCGTCCTGGTCGGGGATATGAATGCCGAGCGCCTCGCCCACGTGAAAGCCGTCGGCTATGAGCCCATCGACCTCACCAAAGACGCGTCGCTTGAAGATCAGATCGCTCAGATCGTCGGCAAGCCCGAGGTCGACGCTGCCATCGACGCCGTCGGCTTCGAGGCAAAGTCGCACGGACACAACGCAACGGAAGCGCCCGCCGCTGTTCTCAATTCGCTCATGTCCATCACCCGCGCCGCCGGTTCCATCGGCATTCCCGGCCTCTACGTCACCGAGGATCCCGGCGCCCACGACAAGGCGGCCCAGACTGGAAACCTCAGCATGCGCTTCGGCCTCGGGTGGGCGAAGTCGCACCGCTTCTTCACCGGTCAGACCCCCGTCCTTAAGTACAACCGGCAGCTCATGCAGGCCATCCTGCACGACCGTCTGCCCATCGCGAAGATCGTCAACGCAACCGTCATCACGCTCGACGACGCTCCGCAGGGCTACAAGGACTTCGACAAAGGAGCAGCGAAGAAGTTCGTCATCGATCCCCACAACCTGCTCAAGACCGCTGCTTGACCCACTCATCCCCGGCTCAAGTCCGTTCGTCGGCTCCGTCCAGGCCACAATTTGTGCCGGGTCTCCTGGCAGGCGGGCGTCACGCGCGCGATTTGGCCCGCGGCAATTCCACGATTTTCGAGCTCACGACGACTTGCAATCGAGGCACCAGATCCGGCTGAAACTCCCGCCGTCCACGTTGCCGGACAGCCACGACCCACACCAGCAGCGAAGCCAGGTAAATCAAGTTCTGCAGGTTGGAGATCGCGGTGACATTTCCCGTGAACTCAAAAAGCCATCCGCAAAGGCTATCGCCGAGCGCCATGAGGGCAAAGCCGGAGGCAATACCGCGGACCGCGCCAAACGACTCGATGTCGAACAGCTCATATAGGCACAGTACGATGCCGAACGTGACCAGCCAGGCCAGGTTCACCGCCTCGTTCAGACCCAGAACGGAATGGCTCAGAACGCCCCAGACAGGCCTGTGGGAATGAAGAGCGGCAGGGATGAAAACGGTGAGCGTTGCGGCTGCGATAGCCAGGGTCGCATGAGCGATCCAGGCGCGCATGGATCGGGAGAGCCCCGCCATGGCGCACCCCACCTGAATGATCATCCAGATCTCAGTAATGGCGGCCAAGCCTGCGAAGCACCAGTAGACATAGAAGTATGGGCCATTGTCGGGATGAGGAAGCAGCAGGTAGATCGCCAGCAATAGCAGAGAGCCGGTCGACTTTAGAGAAAGAAACACCGTGAGTGAAAGCCAGCGTTTCCACAACCCGCTGTGCACCAGGCGAAGGAGCGCAGCGGGCTGCAGAGCGATGATGGCAATCCACACCGCCCAGGAGAAGAGACTCAGGTGCGGCATGTCACCGCCGATCTTACTTCAGGTTTCCGGCGCAGTGAGGCGTTGGACACACCGGAACGGGGTCTCCGCCCATGAGCGTGTCGTGATGCGTGTTGACGGCGAAGGCTGCAAAAGCCGTGAGAGCGACCACACCGATGATCATTTTCCGAAGCATGCGCATTTTCTTTTCTCTCCAGGGCGCTGTAGCGCCTGGAGAAAAGATACCGCGCGTGACGGAAATGCGTGGTCCTCACCTCTCACTCCCCTTTGCAGGGCAGGATAGCAAGATTCAGGCGTGCCGGCGACAGGAAGTGCGCTCCCGCAGATGGCAGAGGAGAGTCTTCGGCCTGCACGCCTGTTTCGATCCCCTGACCGCTTCTCACGCCGGAAACCCGGCTCCTGCCCTTTTCCCCCGGACCCGACATGCTTTATCCTGCAACCAGACACCCAAAAGTTGACCATTGTGTAACCCGAACGGGTTGCCTCCGGCTCGTAAAAACCTCGTAAAATCAACGCGTCCAGGCGAAAATCCCGGCACATCCTTTGGCGGATAACCGGGTTCTTACGGAAGAACGAGCCGCTGGCCGACTAAATTCTCAAGAATTCAGGGAGAGCTAAGTTTTGCTCAAACGGGTCGGAATATTTTTTGTGCTCCTGATCGCCCCCGCCGCCATCCTTGCCCAGGCGCCGAAATCTGCCGTAGGCGGGAACTCCAGCCTTTGGGCCGGCGGCGAAATATCCTCTTTCAACCCGGATTACAGTTGCTCCAGCAACATTCCGTTCAAATGTCAGTTAATCGGTCCCGCTGCGTTCTTTGACTTCAACGTGACCCCGAAATGGGGAGCCGAGGGGGAGGCGCGCTGGCTGCACTGGAACGGCCCGGGGGGGCAGATCGAATCCAACTACCTTGGCGGCGGCCGTTATCGCGCCTATCGGTATCACCGCCTCGACGCATGGGTCAAAATGATGATGGGCGCAGGCCTGATCACCACTCCAAATTACCCGGTGGCGGGCAGCCTGAAAGGGAGTTACTTCGCCCTGGTGCCCGGCGGAACTCTCGAGTTCCCCCTGACCCACAAAATCTCCCTTCGTGGCGATTACGAGTACCAGTTCTGGCCCTCGTTCTCGGGACCCCCGAGTTACAGCGCTACGGGAGCTCTGGTCGAGCACAATAATGGCCTTACCCCCAATGGCTTCAGCGTCGGCGTGACCTATCGCTTCCTTGGGCAATAGCCCCGGCGGTAACCTGCATCACGGAGATCACAGAGAATTCACGTCTGCAATAGGAAAAAGCACTCCGCGCCCTCTGTGTTCTCTGTGGTGAACTTCTTTGCGGATCCGGTTGGTCAGCAAATCCGGGGCAGCTGTTCCCCGAACAGCACATCGACGACCCTTGTCCCGCCCACGCCGGTCTTCATCAGAACCATGCCTGCGGGCTGCTCCGTAACCTCGCCGATGATGCAACTCTCCGCGCCCAGGGGATGCTGCTGCATCGCCGTCAGCACCTGATTGGCGATCTCGGGCGCCACCACGGCGACCAGCTTGCCCTCGTTCGCCACATACAGCGGATCGAGCCCCAGCAACTCGCACGCGCCGCGGACTTCCTCGCGGACCGGAATCGCGCTTTCACGCAGCATCATTCCCACACGCGACCGGCCGGCGATCTCGTTCAGCACCGTCGCCACGCCGCCGCGCGTGGGGTCGCGCATCACCCGCACGCCGCGCACTCCTGCATTTTCACCCGTGCCGGCGGCCTCGGCTGCGTCCAGCATCGCCGCTACCAGACTGTGTAGCGCCGCGCAGTCACTTTCAAGCGCGCTCTCAAACTCCAGGCCCTCGCGCTGGGACAGAATCGTGATCCCGTGGTCGCCGATGTACCCGCTGAGCAGAATCTTGTCTCCGGGCCGCGCGCGATCCGCTGAGAGTTGCGTGTCTCGCTCCACCACGCCGATCCCCGTCGTCGTGATGAACACCTGGTCGCCTTTCCCGCGATTCACCACCTTCGTATCGCCCGTGACCAGCTGCACGCCGGCATTCTGCGCCGCTGCCGCCATCGAATCCACCACGCGCGTCAGATCTGCCGCGGCCAGACCCTCTTCCAGAATGAATGCGGCCGACAGGTAGAGCGGCTTCGCGCCGCCCACCGCCAGATCGTTGACCGTCCCGTTTACCGCCAGCGACCCGATGTCGCCGCCGGGGAAGAAGATCGGTGTCACGACGAACGAGTCCGTGGTGAAGGCTACCCGCGCGCCGCCAATCTCCAGCAGTGCCTGGTCATCCATCCTTTCCAGCGTAGGATTGCGAAATCGCGCGACAAACACCTTCTCGATCAGTTCCGCCGACAGCTTGCCGCCGCTGCCGTGCCCCAGCACGATCTGCGGATGCTCAAAGATGGGCAGCGGGCACGACCCAAACGGTCCCGCCTTCTCCACTGCCTCTTCGCGCTCGTCTACTTTACCGCTCATGCCTGGTTCCCAATCGTCACCAGGTCGGCATCCTTCAGATGCCGCCCATACGCGTAATAAGCCGCGCACGCGCCTTCCGCTGAAACCATCGTCGCGCCCAGCGGATGCTGCGGCGTGCACTCGCTCCCGAACGCCGGACAGTCGTGGGGCTTCCTGATTCCCTGCAGAATCTGTCCCGCAATGCATACTTCCGGTTCCATCGTGTCGATCGCTTCCACGCTGAATCGCGTCTCCGCGTCGAAATCCCGAAACTCGTCCTTCAGCTGGAAGCCGCTCCGCGGAATCATCCCCACGCCGCGCCATTTGCGATCGCTCACTTCGAAGACTTTCGCGATCAGCTGCTGCGCCGGACGATTGCCGCCCCGCGACAGCACCCGCGAATACTGGTTCTCGACCTCCGCCCGGCCCTGCTCCAGTTGCTCCACCGTCATCAGCACGCCTTCCAGAATGTCCAGCGGCTCGAAACCTGTAACAACAATCGGCACATGAAAACGCTTTGCCAGCGGCTCATACTCCGTATAGCCCACCACCGCGCACACGTGCCCCGGCCCCAGATAGCCCTGCACCCGGTTTTGCGGCGAGCTCAGGATGGCCTCAATCGCCGGCGGCACCAGCACGTGCGACACCAGCAGCGACAAATTCTTCAGGCCCATCTGCCGCGCCTGCCACGCCAGCATCGCGTTCGCCGGAGCTGTGGTCTCGAAGCCGATGGCGAAGAACACCACCTGCTTCTCTGGATTCGCCTTCGCAATCTTCAGGCAGTCCAGTGGCGAATACACCACCCGCACGTCGCCGCCCCGCGATTTGATGCTGAACAGATCCCCATCCGACCCCGGCACGCGCAGCATGTCGCCGAACGAGCAGAAGATCACCTCGGGACGGCGCGCAATGGCATGCGCCTTGTCGATCATCTCCAGCGGCGTCACGCACACTGGACACCCGGGCCCGTGCACCAGCTCCACACCCCTGGGCAGCAGATGATCGATTCCGTTCTTCACAATCGAGTGCGTCTGCCCCCCGCAGACCTCCATGATCACCCACGGCTTCGTCTGCACTTTGTGGATTCGCTCCACCAGCTTCGCGGCAATGTCTCCATCGCGATACTCGTCGAGGTACTTCACGCGGCGCTCCCTCCGGACTCTTTCGACTCGGTTACCTCGGGAATCTCCAGTTCACCCAGCTGATCCAGTTCTGCCAGCGCCTCGTAGGTGCGGCGTGCCTCTTCCTCGTCGACGCGGCTGATGGCGAAGCCCACGTGCACCAGCACGTAATCGCCCACTTTCGTCTCCGGCACATAATCCAGGCAGGCCTCGCGGGTGACGCCGCCAAACTGAACGCGGGCCATGTGCAGGCCCTCATGCGTAAACACTTCCGCCACCTTGCCGGGTATCGCCAGACACATCGGTAATTCTCCTGGATTGCGGTCAGCCCTGGGGCCGGGCCTCCGTGACCTTGCCGAACGCCCCAATGATAGTCTTTCGCCTGCCCCCGGAGGCCGTGAGATCCATCACAGCGCGACAGGCGGAAAATGGCAGCCGGAGCCGTCCGGAACACTTCTCTGCCATCGGGGGGAGCCAAAGCCGCCAAAAGTGGTATAGCGGTCCCGTGGTCTGGCTCCGATCATCTTTAAATGGAGCGTCGTGGGGCCAACCAGGCACCGACCGCCATTTTGGTTCCGGCACTTGGTGCGGTCATCGCCTGCGCTGTGCTGATGCAGGCGTACGCCCGCCTGGACCATACCCCGATTCAGCAGCTTGAGTCCGTCCCACTCAATACAGCGGTTCGCCTCGAAGGCGTCGTTGTCGCTGCCAGCCCGGCGAGATTCATCTTCCAGGACGCGACCGGCGCTCTCTCCATCCCGCTCGAAATCACCCGCCTCGGCCTCCACGTCGACGATTCCGTCCTGATTTCGGGCACTCGCATCGCCGCCACGCAGTTCCCCATTGCGGAATCGAAAGCCGTTCCGGATCGCAGACACCGAGCCGGTCCATCGCCGCCGTCCGCCGATCACCCGACCGCGTCCTCATTCCTCCTCGATTCCGCTCCCGACGTCGCGATCTCCGTTTCCGGCATTCAGACCCATGACACACGCTGGGCCCTCGTCCCCGCGCTTGCCCTGGTCTGGCTTTTCTTTCTGAACCGGCGCGTCCGCCTGCAGAAGTTCGCGCTCCGCCACGCATTCGATGAGCTGAGTCAGGCCTCCGCGACCAGGACCGCCCTCCACAATCTCTCCACCGCGCTCGAATCCGTGACCCAGCAGGGAACCTTCGACTCCGACATCCAGGCGCAGACCGATCCCGAAGTCGCTCCGCTCAGCACCGTTGTTGCCAAACTGGTCGCCGAGATCCAACGGCGCGATCGCGCCGGCCAGGAGGCCGAACAGCGGCTGAAGGACATGGCCCTCATCGACGATCTCACCGGCTTGCCCAATCGCCGACTGCTCTCCGATCGTCTCTCCCAGTGCATCACCAAAGCAAAGCGCGACCAAACCCTCTTTGCCTTACTGCATATCGATCTCGACGGCTTCAAGCTCGTCAACGACAGCTTCGGCCACAACATCGGCGACGCCCTCCTCGGCAAGGTGGCCCAGCGGCTCAAGGCGCGCTACCGCCAGTCGGATACTCTGGCTCGCATCGGCGGCGACGAGTTCGCCCTCATTCTCGACGGCATTCAGGACCGCAGCGATGCCCAGCGTGCCGCCGGGCTGGCCCTCGACGCTCTCCGCGACTCCTTCGACGTCAATGGTCATTCCATTCACATCAGCGCCAGCGTCGGCATCAGCATCTTTCCTGACGCACCCGAGTACGGGCAGCTGCTGCAACAGGCCGGCGTCGCGATGTATGCCGCCAAGCGCAATGGCAAGAGCCGCATCGTCCTCTACAACGACGATCTCGGCAGCGCCGCCCGCGAGCGCCTTACTCTCGAAGGCGCTCTGCAGCACGCCATCGCACGCGGCGAAATCTCCCTGCAGTACCAGCCGGAGTATGACCTCGCCACCAACTCCATCCTTCGCTTTGAGGCCCTCGCCCGCTGGACTCACCCCACCCTCGGCCGCATCGGCCCGGTCAGCTTCATCCCCGTCGCCGAAGAGAGCGGCCTCATTGTCTCCCTGGGTGCGTACATCCTCGAGCGCGCCTGCACCGAAGCCCGCGCCTGGCAGAAAAT
Organism: uncultured Acidobacteriaceae bacterium; assembly: GCA_963770525.1. Lineage (GTDB taxonomy): Bacteria > Acidobacteriota > Terriglobia > Terriglobales > Acidobacteriaceae > Palsa-343. Next base: position 114,024 of record CAVYPY010000001.1, read on the forward strand.
TGTCGACCGCCCGATCCAGGTTGCGGTCAACGTCTCCACGGTGCAGTTTTCCCAGAATTCCTTCTTTGAAGAAGTGGCCGGCGTCCTCCATCGCACCGGCCTCCGTCCCAGCCTTCTTCAGATTGAGCTCACCGAGTCCGCAACCCTCGCCGGCATCGAGCGCGCCACCGAAATGATGCGCCGCTTCCACCGCATCGGCGTGAGCGTCGCCGTCGACGACTTCGGCACCGGCTACTCCTGCCTGACCTACCTGCCCAAACTGGCCTTCGACACCCTCAAGCTCGACCGCTCCTTTGTCAGCGGCCTCATGGTCCGTCGCGAAACCCGCTCCTTCGTTGAGTCCATCATCACCATGGCCCACAACCTGAGAATGAAAGTCATCGTCGAGGGCGTCGAGACGAAGGAGCAGCTGCGCCTCATCCAGACCCTCGGTGCCGACCAGGCACAGGGACACTTCCTCGGTCAGCCCACCAGCGATCCCGCCGCGCTCCTGCACGAAGAAGTCAAACAGCAAATCCTCGATAACCCTTCGCCGGCCACTTTCCGCAGCGGCGTGGAGGAGATTCCGGCACTCATCGATCCCCGCCCGTGACCCTCTACCGCTGTTCGCTTTCCACTACCGGCAGATCGATGTAGCTCTCGATTTCCGGCGTGTGCCACACCCGCTGTGTCGCCTTCTGGTAGTCGCTCGGCTTCGCGTCGAAGATATTCGGCACGAACTTCTGCGGATTCCGGTCGTAGAGCGGAAACAGCGTGGACTGCACCTGCACCATGATCCGGTGCCCCGGCTCGAAGACGTGATCTACCAACGGGAGCCCAAACTGATACAGCAGAGGCTTGTTCGGCGTGATGGCCTCCGGATGCGCGAAGCTCGTCCGGTACCGCCCGCGGAAAATATCCAGGGCAATTGCCAGCTCGTACCCGCCCATCGGCGGATTGTTGGGCATCGTCGCAGGATACACATCGATCAGCTTCACCGCCCAGTCGCTGTCCGTCCCGCTCGTCGAGGCCATCAGATGCACGATGGGCCGCCCGGCCACGCGCACAGGATCGGTCAGCACCGGCGTCTCCCAGGTCAGCACATCGGGTCGCCCATCCACGAAGCGCTGGTCGTGTACCAGCCACGTCGTCCACTCATCGTGCGCTCCCGAATACGGCCGCGGATAGAAAGGAACCGGCTGTGCCGGATCGGATACGTACTCGTCATATTCGGCTCCGCCCGTCTTCGGCGTCGTGAACGACAGCCCGTGATCGGCCTCGAGATACAGCGGCTGTGACTTGTCCTCGCAGCCTTTGTCGCAGCTCAGCGGCCACTTCTGGAAGCGGTCCCAGTGGTTCTCGCCCGTGTTGTAGATCAGCACCGGTGGCGTGTCGGCCTTCGGCGCGCCGTCTTTCAAGTACTGGTTGAAGAAGGGTAACAACACCTGTTCTTTGAACTGCTGCACTGTGTTGCCGTTCCACTGCAGCGGGCCCAGCGACCACCCCTCGCCGTTCACCTGGCTGTGCCGCCACGGCCCAATCACCAGGAAGTTCATGTCGTTGTGCGTGTCCTTCGGCTCCACGGCCGCCCAGGCGTGGTTGCCGCCCCACATGTCCTCCTGGTCCCACAGCCCCTGCAGCCACATCACCGGCACCTTGAGCGGAACCCTCGCCATGATTTTGTCCAGCGCCTGCTCCTGCCAGAAGCTGTCATACGCCGGATGCTCCTCGATCTTCCGCCAGAAAGGCAGCTGGTCGAGTCCGCCGTAGCGCGCGAAGTCGCCCGCCGACCCCCTCTCCAGAAAATTCGTGTACTCGTCGAAATTCAGACGCGGAATCGTCGGGCCGCCGCTGCGCGCCTCCGTTTGTCCGGCAATGTAATCCAGGTTGAACTGCCGAAACGCTCCATAGTGGAACCAGTCGTCGCCCATCCATCCGTCGACCATTGGGCTCTCCGGCGCAGCCACCTTCAGCGCCGGGTGGGGATGGATCAGCGCCATCACCACCGTGAAGCCCTCATACGACGAGCCGATCATGCCCACCTTCCCATTCGACTCGGGCACATTCTTCACCAGCCAGTCGATCGTGTCCCACGCGTCCTTCGTGTCGTTGGGCCCATCGGGATTCAGCGGCCCGGTCGGCGGCGGCGTCATCACGTAGTCGCCTTCCGATCCGTACTTGCCGCGGACGTCCTGCCATACGCGGATGTATCCCGCCTTCACGAAGACGTCATCGCCTTCGGGCTCCGTATTGAGCATGTAGGGTGAATCCTCCCGCTCTGCGCGCCCGGCCGCGTTGTACGGCGTCCGCGTCAGCAGCATGGGAGCATTGTGCGCGCCCTTCGGGATCACGATCACGGTGTACAGCTTGACGCCGTCTCGCATCGGGATCATGACGACTTTCTTCGTGTAGTCGTAATCGGTCTGTGGCGCCGTGAACTGCGGCGGAATATCCGGCGTCATCGGCGCCGTCTGCGCCACGGATGTCAGACCCGGCAGCAAAAGACCCAGCAGGGAAGCGCACGCCAGGCGGCGAAGCTGTCTCATTTTGTATCGTTCCTCGGGGATGAAGATCGTTCCCCGCTACGATACCAGCCCGCCCACCACTTCCGGCGCGCTCTTCAGCGCCGCATCCAGAGCGCTCGCGTCTTTGCCGCCCGCTTCCGCCATGTCCGGGCGCCCGCCGCCCGAGCCGCCCACTTGTTTCGCGATCGGTGCGATGACCTTGCCCGCCTGGACTTTGCCGGTCAGGTCCTTCGTCACGCCCACAATCAGCGCCACCTTGCCGTCCTCCTGCGCGCCGCCCAGCACCACGACCCCCGATCCCAGCTTGTTGCGCAGATTATCGACCAGCGTCCGCATCTGTCCGCGATCGAGAGCATCTACGCGCTGCGCGAGCACCTTGATGCCCTTCACCTCAACGGCCTGACCGGTCGCTCCGGCCACGCGCGACGCCGCCGACTTCATCCGAGCCTCGTCCAGCTCGCGCCGCAGCCGCTTCAGCTCGTCTTCCTGCGACGACAGCCGCTGCCGCAGCGCCTCGGCGGGCGACAATTCCCCGGGACCGAGCTGCGACGCCATCTGCGCCACCTCAAAACCGCGCCGGAATTCGTTCAGCGCGCCCAGTCCCGTGACGGCTTCCACGCGCCGGACACCCGCTCGAGACGGACCCCTCACCCAGCAACTTCACCACGCCGATCTCGCCGGTTGCGCCGGTGTGCGTGCCGCCGCACAGCTCCGTCGAAAAGTCTCCGATCTTCACCACGCGCACGCGTTCGCCATACTTCTCGCCAAAAAGTGCCATCGCGTGATACTCATTCACCGCGACATCGATGGGCACATCCTCCAGCGTCTCCACCTTTGTGTTCCCGAGCGTCTGCTTATTAATGATGTCCTCGATGTCCTGCAACTCCTCGTCGGCGATCCCCGCAAAATGCGAAAAATCAAAGCGCAGCCGATTCGGCTCGACTAAGCGACCCAGCCTGCTTTACATGCGTTCCCAGAACTTCGCGCAGCGCCGCATGCAGCAGATGCGTGGCCGTGTGATTGCGCCGCGTCGCGTTGCGGAAGTTCGGATCGACCACGGTATCCACGCGATCGCCGACCGCGAGTCCCTGGCGCAGGGTCGCCTTGTGCGCAAACACCCCCTGCACCGGCTTCGTGCACCCGCTCACATCGGCCACGACAGAATTGTGATCGTCGCTCATCAGCACGCCGTGATCGCCGATCTGCCCGCCCGAATCGGCGTAGAAGCTCGTCTGGTCCAGCACGATCTCCACCGCATCGCCCGCGTTCGCCGCCGGCACGCCCTGGCCGTCCTTCACAATCGCCAGCACCTCGGCGCCATCGGTCCGCAGCTGTCGATAGCCCTCGAAGGCCGTCTTCGGCAGATCCCGAAACGCCGGGGTCGCCGACTTCTGCGACCCGCCCTTCCACGAAGCTCGCGCCCGCGCCTGCTCCTCCGCCCGCGCCTGCTCAAAGCCGGTGATGTCGAACTCGACTCCCGCGTCGCGGGCTGCGTCCATCATGAAGTCGAGTGGGAGACCATAGGTCTCGTAGAGATGGAACGCGTGTTTACCTTTTAGCTCCGGAGATACCTTCAGGCTGCTCTGGTACTCATCTTCGAATTGGACCAATGCTTCAGCGCCCAGATACCTAAGGACAAGTTGTTTGTGCCAGCTAATGCTTTGCTTATTGTGGTCATAGAAATCTCGCGCGTTGGCGAGTTCCGTAACACCCTCATGTTCAAGCTCTTGGCCCTTTCCGCGTAGTGAATCGGAGATTGCTCCCTCAATTTTCTGAAGTACTCTCGTCGGGGCGAAAGATGCCTCAGCCTTTGCCAATTCCAATTGATCGTTGAGTTCCCGTGCACCAATCTCCAGCACCCGAGCAAACTGCCGCTCCTCGGCCTCCACCACCTTCGCCACGCGATCCGCGCTCTCCTTCAGCTCGGGATACGCACCCTGCATCTCGTCCCGAACCGCGTACACCATCTGGAACATGAACGGCTCTTCCTGTCCCAGCAGCCGCCCATGCCGAATGCCGCGCCGCAAAATCTTCCGCAGCACATACCCGCGTCCCTCATTCGAGGGCAGCACGCCATCGGAAATCAGAAACGTCCCGGCGCGCGCGTGGTCTGCGATGATGCGGAGAGACGCGTTTCCGGTGAGGGCGCCCGCAGGGGCTGAAGCCTCCTGGGTCTGGGCGGCCTTTTCGGCACGACTGAAGTCGTGCCCTGATACAAAACCAGTCAATTCCGCGGCTTTCTGTATCAGTGGGACAAACAAATCCGTCTCAAAGTTCGAGACCACTCCCTCCAGCACCGCGGCGACCCGCTCGAGGCCCATCCCGGTATCGATCGAGGGTTTCGGCAGCAGGTTCAGCTCGCCCTGCGCATTCCGGTCGAACTGCATGAAGACCAGGTTCCAGATTTCGACATACCGCGCATCGTCCTGGCCGAAGGGCTTGTCCACACCCGGCGTCTCCGCGGCCTCCATCCCCATGTCGTAAAAAATCTCGGAGCAGGGACCGCACGGTCCGGTATCGCCCATCTGCCAGAAGTTGTCCTTCATGCCGAACTCGAAGATGCGCTCCGCCGGCACATGGTCCAGCCACAGCTTGTACGCTTCCTCGTCGCGCGGAACGCCGTTCTCGCCCTTGAAGATCGTCACGTACAAACGGTCCTTCGGGATCCCATACCACTCCGGCGAGGTCACCAGCTCCCACGCGTAGGCGATCGCGTCCTTCTTGAAGTAGTCGCCGAAGCTGAAGTTCCCCAGCATCTCGAAGAAGGTGTGGTGGCGCCGCGTGAAGCCGACGTTCTCCAGGTCGTTGTGCTTCCCGCCCGCGCGCACGCACTTCTGCGAGGTCGTTGCGCGCGCATAGTCGCGCCGCTCGAGGCCCAGAAACACATCCTTAAACTGATTCATCCCCGCGTTGGTGAACAGCAGCGTGGGGTCGTTGGCCGGCACCAGCGACGAGGAGTGCACCCGGCGGTGCCGCTTCGTCTCAAAAAAATGCAGGAACGCCTCGCGGATCTCCGCGCCCGTCCACTGCTTTGCATTCGTAGGCATACACCCTGAGTTTACCGGAGCACGCGCGGACCGCTGCCCCGGCTACATGCTACTACCGGCTCTCGTTACTCCCCCACGCTCTGCATGACCATGGGACCGGTCGGCCAGGGCATGCCGCCCATCGGCTCCTCGGTCACGGCGAACGCCTTCGCTTCCATGCCCGGGGGAACGTGCATCATCATCGGCTCGTTCCACTCTCCGCTGAAGACGCGCAGGCTCATCGGCTTGCCCTTCATCGGCACCAGCCACAGCTGGTAGTTCTTCTTCGCAGGAGCCGCCGGCAGCCATCCTGCGCAGGTCACCATGCCCATCTTCGCGTTGTACAGCACGCCCACGCGCCCATCCGGCATGCCCGGCATCGGCTTCAGACCCACGCGCACCGTGCCCGGCATGCCCAGCAGGTTCTCGGTCTCCACTGCCGTCCGCGCAATCTCGATCGAGTGTTGCTGCGACTCAGCCAACTGTCCCTCGACGGCATGCAACCGCTGCAGGTCCCGAGCATCCTGCACGCCCATCCACCCCGCCACCCCTGCAAAGAAGACCGTCGCCAGCGCGAGTGCCGGTGTCAGCCAGCCCCATCCTGCCCGGTCTCCGAGACGCGCGATGCGGCTCGCGCGGGCATCCGTTCCGGCACCCCGCTTCTTCCACGGAACCCCGCCGGCCGCTTCCGCCCGCACCCGGCGCATCAGGCGTTCCTTCACCTTCGGTGCAGGAATCTCCGGATCGGCCGCCAGTCCCAGCAGCGCCACCTGCTCCCGCGCCGCGGCCAGCTCCTGCGCGCAGGCCGCGCACACGCGCAGATGTGCCTCGTAGGCCTGCTTCTCTTCCCCGTCGAGCGCCCCCAGGGCGTACAGGTCAGGATCTTCCGGATTGGCGTGTCGTTCGTTCATCAAAATGTTGTTTCAGCGACTGCAATGCGGCGCGCACTCTCGACTTCACCGTGCCCAGCGGCGCGCCCGTCCGGTCGGCAATCTCGGTCTGGGTCATCCCTTCAAAATACGCAAGCTCCAGGGCCTGGCGTTGCTCGCCGGGCAGGCTCTTCATCGCCTCCCGCAGCCGGCCGGCCAGCTGCAGCCGCGCCGCATCGTCCTCCAGATTGCCCGGCGAAGGCAAGCTGTCGAGCAGAAATCCCTCCGGATCATCGGCCACCACATGCCGGTTGCCGCGGCGCAGGCGGGAGATCGCCCGGTTCCGCGCCATCACCATCAGCCACGCCGTCATCGAGCCCCGGCTCGCGTCGAAACGCGACGCCGTCCGCCACAGCTGCAGGAAGAGATCCTGCAGCACCTCTTCGGCCGCGTGAGTATCCTTCAGAATCCTGATCAGCAGGCCGTACAGCATGCTGCCGTAGCGGTCGTAGAGCGCGGCCAGCGCGCGCTCATCGCCCGCGGTCATCTGCTCCACCAGCGCCGCGTCCGGCGTCTGCTGTTGGGGCGCCGTCACCGCGCCTCGCCTCGGCCACAACAGTAGTACGCGCCCGGCGGCTTCTCCGGATTGCCGGCTGATCGACGCAGCGCCACCGCTGCGTCCCGATTCCTGAGCCCTCGATTTTCCCCTCTCCCCACGCAGGACCCCGTGCGGCTCGCCGTGCCGGCTTCCCGCTGCCGCCGATTGTACCCGCGACGGTATCGCCCGCACCAGAGCTCCTGCTACACTCCGTCCGACCCAAAACCGATCCCCAGATCGGCACTCAAACAATATCCCGGCCATCCCCCCGCCGGACAGGAGGAGCTATGGCCCATTCCACGGCAGCGGCCACCCATGCCGCGACCCAACCGCAGGTCACCCCCGAGCGCATCATGCAGATGGCCTGGGGTTACGCCGCACCGCTGATTCTCGAAGCCGCCATTCGTCACCGCGTGTTCGATGTCCTCGATCAGGGCCCGCAAAACATCTGGGAAGTCCAGAAGGCAACCGGAGCTTCCGCTCGCGGGCTCACCGCCGTCATGGATGCCCTTGTCGGACTCAATCTCCTCTGCAGAGACGAGCAGGGCCGTTTTGGTCTCACCCCAGAGAGCGAATTGTTTCTGGTCAGCACCAAACCTTCGTTCCAGGGCGGACTAATCAAGCACTGCAGCGAACATCTCATCCCTCGCTGGCTGCACATCAACGAGGTCGTGGCTACCGGCAAACCCGTCACTCCTGTGAATCAGGAGGCCAGCGGCGGCGAGTTCTTCCACAACTTCGTCCTCGACATCTTCCCCATGAGCTATCCCTCGGCAATGGCGCTGGCCAAAGAGATGGACTACGGTCCAGGCGGCTCGCCGATCCGCGTCCTCGATCTGGCTGCCGGATCCGGCGTCTGGGGCATCGCCCAGGCTCAGTCTTCGCCACGCGTTCAAGTGACTGCCGTTGACTGGCCTGAGGTCATTCCCATCACGAAGAAGACCGTCGCAAAGTTTGGTCTTGCCGAACGCTGGTCGTTTGTCGAAGGCGATCTGCACGACGCCGATTTCGGCTCGGGTCACCATGTTGCCACTCTGGGCCACATTCTCCACAGCGAGGGCGAACGGCGCAGCCGCGAGCTGCTGGCGAAGACCTTCGGCGTCCTGGCCAACGGAGGAACCATTGCCATCCAGGAGTTCCTTGTGAACAAGGAGCGTACCGGCCCGGTTCCGAGCCTTTTCTTCGCCGTCAACATGCTCGTGAACACCCAGGAGGGCAATACCTGGTCGTTTGAGGAGATCGGAGCGTGGCTGGAGGAGGTCGGGTTCACGAATGTCCGCAGCCTGCCGGCTCCTGGACCTTCGCCGCTGATCCTGGCGAACAAACCCTGAGGCATCCCCCCGGGGGGAGGGTTATGTTTTCGGGCAAGTACTTTGTTTGCCGGTAAGTAGACGTTTCGTTTGAGGGCTCCAAACGCCCGGTAACGGAGGACACGGTACTTTTTGGAGGCTCCAAAACCGGGTCCAGTGCTCCACGCAACTGGATTCCAGTACTTGCTGAGGGCTCCAAATCCGTGAGCGGCATGGCGGTGGGGATACTCCTTTCGCGGCCAAAAGGAAAAGCCCGCTCGCGGCGGGCTTTTCCGGAGGATTTTTCTCTCTTACCCCCTATTTTCAGAATAGCAAGTTCAGCCGGATTTACTGCCAAATTTGGGCGGGTATTTTGGCGTGGAAGTTGTTTTGTATCAAACACTGTTACTTTAGTAAGGACACAAGGGGGCTTGACAGGATTTCCACACGAGCAGGGAAAAGTGCTTGATGCGGGGGAACAGGGGTTACGGGGTACTGGTTACAGGGTCTTCAGGGCTGGTTGCGCCTGAGCAGATCGACACTTGTGGGCAAGGGGCGGGCGGTCTGATATAAGGGCCCGATGCCCGTCCAACAGCACGCGGATGAGGAGAAGGGGCTCCTCCACCAGCTGAGTGCGCCTCAGATGGCGATGGTGGGTGTGGGTGGGTCCATCGGAACCGGGCTTCTGCTGGGATCGGGGGCGGCGATTGAGATTGCCGGTCCTGCTCTGATCCTGACCTATCTGGTCGCCGCGTTCCTGGCCTGGACGGTGACCAACGCATTGGGAGAGCTGGCCAGCGCACACCCGGGAGCGGGCTCGTTTGGGCTGTACGCCGAACTCTATCTGAATTCCTGGGCGGGGTTCGTGGCGCGCTACGGATACTGGTTCGCTCTGGCCGGCGCCGTCGGCGGGGAGTTGGTGGCGGCTGCGACCTACTCCCAGTACTGGTTCCCGCGTGTTCCGGGGATTGTGTGGATTGTTGTTTATTCGGCGCTGCTGCTGCTCATCAATTTACGGCCGGTGGGCGATTACGGAAGCTTTGAATTCTGGTTCGCGATGGTGAAGGTGGTGACCATCGTGGTGTTTGTGCTGGCCGGTGCCGCATTGCTGGTGGGCGGGCGGGCAACACCGCAATACGTGGCCCACGGCGGGTTCTTTCCTACTGGCCCGTTTTCGCCGCTGCTGGCCGTCTCTTTCGCCCTGTTCAGTTTCCTGGGTCTGGAGATGGTGTCGATTTCGTCGGGAGAAGCGCGGGGGACGCGGGAGATTGCACGCGCGACCAAAATCATGTTTGCGCTGCTGACGTTCGTATACGTCGGCGCAACCGCGGTGCTGGTGGGTTTCCTGCCGTGGAACCGCGCCGGGGTGACGCAAAGCCCGTTTGTGAGCGTTTTTGTCGTCGCTGGAATTCCGGCAGCCTCCACTGTCATGAACTTCGTAGTGCTCACCGCGGCGCTTTCCGGCGCCAACGCCAGCCTGTACGCCGCCAGCCGCATGTTGTTTTCACTGGCGCGCAGCGGACATGCTGCTCCGGCGCTGGGACGCCTGAACGGGTCCGGATCGCCGCAGCTGGCGCTGCTGGTTTCGGGAATCGGCATACCCATGGCTCTGATCTCGGAGCATTGGGCGCCGCGATCCGCTTTTCTGTGGCTGATTGGGGCATCATTGTCCGGCGGGATGCTGGCCTGGTGCGTTGGGCTGGCCGCTCATATCGCCTTCCGGCGGCGGCTCTCACCCGCAGAGGTGGCCGCGCTGCCCATGCGCGCGCCGGGTGGCGCCGTGCTCTCCGCGATTGGCCTGACTGGAATTCTGCTGGCCGTTCTCTCAACCTGGTGGGTTCCGCAGTCGAGGATCACGATTGTGAGCGGCCTGCCCTATCTGGCGCTGCTGAGCCTGGCTTATCTTTTTATGCGAAAGCGCTGGAGCCCGCAGCCAAAGGACGACGGTACAAAATCTCCATGACTCATGAGAACGAACTGCTGCGCTACCGATCCGAGTTTCCGATCCTCGCAAGCACCACCTACCTGATCAGCAACTCGCTGGGCGCCATGCCGCGCGGGGTGTATGACGCGATGAAGGGCTACGCCGATACCTGGGCGAGTCGCGGAGTGCGCGCCTGGGAAGAACGCTGGTGGATGCTGGCAGCGGAGGTGGGCGCGGAAATCGGCGCGCTCATGCATGCGCCGAAAGGGGCCGTATCGACGCATCCAAACGTGACCACGTGCCAGGCGGTGATCGCTTCCTGTTTCGATTTTTCGGGTCGACGCAACAAGATCGTCTATTCGGACCTGAACTTTCCCTCGGTCATGTACTTCTGGGAGGCACAGAGGGCTTCCGGCGCGCGGGTCGCCATGGTGAAGACCGACGACGGAGTCACGGTTCCGACCGAGCGAATGCTCGACGCCATTGACGAGACGACGCTGCTGGTGCCGATTTCGCATGTCATCTTCCGCAGTTCCTATATCCAGGATGCGAAGGCGATCATCGAAAAGGCGCATCGCGTGGGCGCGCATGTCGTGCTCGACACCTTCCAGTCGCTGGGAAACGTGCCTGTGGATGTGCAGGCTCTCGGTGTCGATTTTGCCTGTGGCGGAGTTTTGAAGTGGCTTTGCGGCGGCCCGGGCGTGGGCTATTTGTATGTGCGTCCTGACCTGGGAGCCAAGCTGGAGCCAAAGTTCACGGGCTGGTTCGCCCATCAGAACTCGATGGGTTTCGAGGTTGGGCCGATCCGCTATACCGATCCTCCGTACCGGTTTATGAACGGAACTTCCAACATTCCGGCGCTGGAGGCGGCGCGACCCGGGCTGAAGATACTTGCTGAAGTGGGCGTGGAGCGGATTCGCGAGAAGTCGAAGAGGCAAACGGCGCGACTGATTGAACTGGCCGACGAGCACGGCTGGCGGGTGAACTCGCCGCGCGATCCTGAAAGGCGCGGCGGCACGGTGTCGATCGATATGCCGCATTCGCAGGAGGTGTGCAGGGAGCTGCTGAAGCGCGACATCCTGGTGGATTGGCGCCCGGGGGCCGGGGTGCGCATGTCGCCGCACTTCTACAACACCGACGGGGAGCTGGAGGCGGCGATTGGGGCGGTGGAAGAGATTCTGGAGGAGCGGGCGACGGCTGGGTGACGCCACCCATGCTCCTTGTTCGTGAACGCGAGCAATGGAAGACAGCCTGATTCCTGGGGGTTGCCCGCATACATCCATGGTGGGATTCATACCCGAACGGGGTTGTGTCAGGATTCAGGGAAATCTCCGGAATACCGTCATCCTCAGGCCCCCCAACCTGATCCTATGAAAACCACGGTCGTATTGTGCCTTGTCACGCTGTCCTGCTCATATCTTCACGGTCAGGAGAGGGCTGATCCCGCTGTATCTGCGGATTTCTCAGAGTCATTGCTCGCGATCAACCGGCCGCTTTGGGAATCCCCTGAAACGTTTTCTGCGAGCAGTCGAAAAGTCCCCCTCCCACCGCCTTCCTTTGTCGCGAACAACCGAAAGCTGCTGATGATGGAATTTGCCGTCCGGCAGAGCGATGCGGTGACCACCTATATGGCCAATGGAACGGGGATGTGTACGGGGTGCCGGGAGGACGAACTGCCGAATGATCTCTCCCGGTCGTTGCCGGGAATGATGGTCTATAGCAGCGCGGTGAGCATGGGGGTGGATGGTCTGGCGGCGCTGCTGTGGCACCACGGTCATCATAAGCTGGCGCGCACAGCTATCCTGGCGGATGTCGGCGCGGATGGTTGGGCCGTTGGTGGGAACGTGCGCTGCCTGGCTCTGTACAGTAAATAAACGAGCGGCGATTCTCGCTGCCTTTACTCCGCTACTTTTTGCTTTCCTCACCGCGTCTCCTGCGCGGGCGCAGATTCCTTCCCATTTCAATGTGAGAAGACGTGGTCGATGAGGTAGCGGCGGAGGGTGAGGCGGAGGTCGGTTGCGGGGTTGGGCTCGGTATTGGACTCGGCGTGGGTGGCGGGGGTGGGCGGGGGCGCGCCGGTATCGGTGGTATTGACGACGAGGATGGCGGCTGTGTGGCGGGCGGGGTCGAGAAACAGTTCGGAGGAGAAGCCGCCCTGGTCGCCGTCGTGGTAGACGTAGCGGTGGCCGTCGATGGTGGTGACGAAGAAGCCAAGGCCCATGCGGGGCGTGCCGGTTGTGTACGGCGTGGCGGGCTGGCCGGGGTCGGTGACGGGGAGCACGCCCTTCCAGGCTTCTTCGAGGGAGCCGCGACGCAGAACCATTGCATGGAGCGGACGATCCAGATCATTCCCAAGGAGAAACTGGGCGTACTTCGCCATGTCGGTGACGGGCGCCTTGAGGCCGCTGTTGGAGGTGGTGATGCCGGTATCGAAGTTGAAGGGCTGCTCGGTGAGCTTGTCGCCGGCGCGGAGATAGCTGGCGGAGACGTGCGACTCAAGGAAGTACGGTGAGACATCGAAGTAGCTCTGGGTCATGCCGAGGGGCATGAGGATGTTCTTGGTGATGTAGACCTCGAAGTCGTCGCCGGTAAGGCGCTCGATGATCTGACCGAGGAAGACGTAGCCGAGGTTGGAGTAGCTCCAGCGGGTGCCGGGGGCGAAGGCGACGTGCGTGTACGGGAGCATGGCGGCGACCTGCGCCCAACGGGTGGGCTCAAAGGGCTGCCAGTCGCAGTTGGCGGGGTCGTCGCAGTCCCAGGGCCAGGTGGGATTGCGAAAGCCGGCACTGTGGGTTAGAAGCGTGCGGATGGTCACGGCTTCGATGGGACCGAAGGCGTCGTGGACCTGGCGCAGCTCGGGGACGTAGCGCTCGGCGGGATCGTCAAGAGAGAGCCGGCCGCGATCGCGGAGTTGCAGGATGGCGATGGCGGTCATGGTCTTGGTGATGGAGGCCCAGTTGTACGAGGTGGCGGCGTCGATGGGGGTATCTTTGCGCGCGTGGCCGTAGAAGCAGGTTTGCGGCTGCGCCGCGTTGTGGACGATGGCGATGGCTCCGCCGACGACGCCGTGCTGGGCGAGGACCTTGTTGAAGGTGGGGCAGAGGGAGTTCGTCTGGGCGGAGGCGGCCGGTGCTGCGAGGAGGGGGATGAGGAGCAGCGAGGCCAGGTGTGAGGGGCGGGGCATGGGGGCCATGATAATGGCAGGGCTGCGGCGGGGTTGAAACTTCCGATTTCCCGACCATCCGGAGAAAACCATCGGTTAAGGGCGGATCGGGCGAGCGTGTTCAACACTCTCGCCGTAACCGACCCGTTCCACCTGATTGCCCTCGGGATCGGTCAGGTAAGGCGAGCGCCAAGGCACCCATGCGTGCTCGGCGGCCTCGACCTCGAATCCTAATGCCGCCAGCCTCGGCTGTTCGTCTTCGCAGATCCTTCCGGCTCGCGACGCTCAGCGTCAGGATGACAGGGGCTGGCGGCGTGAGATTTCGCATGCCGGGGGTGGGTGAGTTGGGGTACACTCCTGAGTCTCACCCCCTGCTCAGCTTTACCGTTCCCGGGCAAATCCGAAGTCTGAGGCCATGAAGATGGCTTTGACGAGAGGACAAACGCCGATCCAAGAGCTGCGATCGAAAGAGAACACCGGCCCGGCAAGGCCTTAAGAGCCGGAGCCGCAAAGCTTTCTCATTTCCCGAGGAGGAGACACTATGCGCAGAGTGATTGCAGGAATCGTCCTTTCGCTGAGTCTGACCGCCGCGGCCTGGGCGCAGCAGCCGGCCGACCGGCATCGCGTAGCGGTGTTGGACTTTAACTACGCGACCGTGATGACCAATTCGCAGGCCGTTTTCGGGACCAACGTGGATATCGGTAAGGGCATTTCGGACATGCTGATCGATCGGCTGGTGAACGATGGGACGTACCGAGTAATCGAGCGCAATCAAATTGACAAAATTCTGAACGAGCAGAATTTTTCGAACAGCGATCGCGCCGATCCCAACACGGCGGCGAAGATTGGGCACGTACTGGGCGTGGATGCGGTGATCGTTGGGGACATTACGCAGTTCGGCCGGGACGACCAGAACAAGAACATTGGCGGGGCGCTGGGCAAGTGGGGCAGCGGCTATGGGCTGGGCGGCGTGGGCACACACAGCGCCAAGGCGGTGGTGCAGATTACGGCGCGGCTGATCGACACGAATACGGGGGAGATTCTGGGCTCGGCGACGGGCAAGGGGACCTCAAAACGGTCGGGTACGAACCTGTTGGGCGGCGGCGCGGGCAGCGGCGGATGGGGCGGCGGCGAAGCCGGGATGAACAGCACGAACTTCGGTCAGACGATTATTGGTGAAGCGACGAACGATGCGGTGACCCAGCTGGCGCAGGGACTGATTGGCGACAGCGGGAAGCTACCGACGATGGTGGCGGCGCCGGTGGTGGTCAACGGGCTGGTGGCGGATGCTTCGTCGGCGGACATCATCGTCAACGTGGGCAGCAAGGCGGGAGTGAAGGTTGGGGACAAGCTGAATGTGACGCGAGTGGTGCGGGTGGTGAAGGACCCGGCGACGGGCAAGCCGCTGCGCTCGATCGAGGACCCAGTGGGGCAGCTGATCATCACCAGCGTCGATGCGGATTCGGCGGTGGGGAACTTCAGCGGTCCGGGCAAACCGCAGACCGGCGACACGGTGAAGTCGCCGCAGTAGGCGGGCGATCCCATTCGACTCGTTGCCTTCTGCAAGTCGCTCAGGGCAGGCTGCGTTCGACTCCTCGTCGTCTCGGTCCGAGTCGACGGCCGGGGATGGTTCTTTTCCGGCGCGTGACAAGGCCGCCATTGGGGAAAAATGGCTGCGGAGCCCGCTGAAAATGGGGTACACTCGGGGCTCCCCCAGGCACAGGACGTTTCTTTTCCCCGGAACATTTCACTGCGACTCGACACTTAAGTTGGGTGGTTGCAGGTCTGCGGAAGCGGAAGAGAGTCCGATTGCGGCAGCGTGTCTGCGGCAGAAACTCCTTGCCGAAAGCCGTGTTGGTTTCCGGGAGGGAGAGAACGCAATGGAGCGGCGGCGCAACGGCAGCGCTGAACTGTTCTCTGTTGCTGGGTATGGCAGGGCGGAGGATTTGTCAGTCTCACGGGAGGGGTTTCCCATGGTGATCTCGTCGCGCATCGCACTGGCGGGGGCTTTGTGCCTTTGCTGTTTGACGGCGTTCGGACAAAAGGGCAGCGGAGGGTCGTCTTCGGGAGACAGCAGCGGGGAGAGCGCGAACGCGCCGGGCTTCTCGATTGAGACGGAGATGTTCACGTACAGGGCTTTGGAGCAGAACAGCGCGGCGATTGCGTGCGACATCGCGCGCTATTTGTATGGGGGGGCGGTCGAGGATGCGCCGAAAGGATCGCATGTTCCCTGTGTGGTGAATAGCCAGGGGCAGGCTGCGCAGGGGATCGTACTGATCTCGGGGAGCAGCACGCTGGTCGCAGATTTTCAGATCTGGCGGGCGGATATGGCGGCGATGGACAGCCTGCGCGCGCGGGCAGCGGCTGTCTGCGTGGCGGGGGCGAAGGGCAAGGAGCAGGGCGGAGGACAGGAGGGATCCGAAGGCGCGGCGAGCAGCCGGGGATTGGGGAGCACGGTGCTGGGACTGATGAAGTCCACTGCACCGGGGCAGATGGCGGGGGCCGCAGGCGCGGTGATGGGGATGTTCAGCAGCAACCAGTCGGTGGCTCCGGTGGTTGGCACGGTGCATGATCCGGCACTGATGAATGAAGTGGCGCGGCAACTGCGTGCGCTGAATATTCAGGTTCTGATCCCGGAGCTGTACAGCCCGAACGGGCTCTCCAGCCCGGACCCGTCGCATTCGCCTTACCTGCGCAATCTGAACGAGCTGATGACGGCGTATGACGGATGCCTGCAGCTTAAGGGAGATGACATCACCAGCGTGGGGGACGAGATCAAGGAATTCCTGACGGCGACGATGGCGAGTGCGCCGCCGGAGAAGCCGGGGAGCGCCGGTGGAGGCAGTGGCAGCGGTGGGGGCGGGCCGGCTCCGGCAGCTAACAGCGAGACCCATTTGGCCGCGGCGCTGGCGGCGGATGCTGTGGCGCGGAAGGTCGGCATTACGGACGATCCCGCTGCACCAGCGAACCAAACCTGGCAGCATGTGCTGTGGGTGAAGGCGCTGGAGTCGGGCGGTTCGGTGACCAGGACGAGCAATCTCTTCGGGACGAAGGTGCAGTTCGGGGGCGGCGCGGTGGATACTTTCGCCATCTTTCGGCTGGATGGGGATCTGGTGTGCTCGGGCAATGTCTACAGCTTCCAAAGCCCGGTGAAGCTCAAGGATCTCGACCGGAAATTCAGCGAACAGCCGCAGAAGGGGCCGGCGGAATTCTGGGAGCTGCGGAGTACCTGCTCGATGCTGGCGAATCCGTAATGTGCCGTGCCGGAAAGTTCGCGAACGGTTTGGGAAGTTCACGGCAGAGCTGAACAGCTTGCGCGGGGCGGATTCCAGAAAAAGCCGCAGGGGCTAAAGCCCGGATATTTTTGAGGGCGTTACGGCACGACTGAAGTCATGCCCTGATACAAAACCTCGGTGTTTCCGGTGGCTGGAAGTCGTGCCTCGATAAAAATCGGAGTGTTTCCGCGGGCTCGGAAGCTGTGCGCCATTCGAAAGAGCCTAACTGAGATTTGGGGCCTGCCACCCTGCTGCAACCGCGCAAGGCGACAAGGATGGGGCACCCGGCCGATACGAAGCCTGGGGTGTTTCCGTTGTCAGGCGATCTCATCTTCCAGCGCTGGCTGGGTTCGAGGCGCCGGTGTGGCGCGCGCAGGGCGCAGGCCGCGCCCGCGAAGCCAGAGGCGTGCAGCGACGGCGAGAACGCTGATGAGAGCAGCAGCTTCCACGAAGATTTTGCCGCCATCGAGCAGGTCGGGATGGCCGTCCTTGAGATTCGGGTCGGTCAGGATGCTGTGGAGCAACAGAAGCGCTGCCGCTGGGAAGACCAGGTAGTGCAGACTGCGCCAGATGGGCCGGCCGATACGCGTACGCAGCAGCGAGGAAACGAAGACCAGGAGCAGAAGATAGAGGGCGCCGGCTCCGGCGAGGTTGAGTTTGGGCTGGAGCGGGGAGTGGATGGGCCACAGGATGTCCACGAGGCGGAAGTGGGGCGTGTGCAGAAACAGCAGGACGACGGGGTGGGTGAGGGTAAGGAAGATTGCGAGATAGGCCGTCCACTGATGCAGCAGAAAAACGTTGATGTGCCGGTGGGGCCAGTGGCGCATGGGGCTATAGCGCAGCGCGATGAGCAGGCCGAGAAGCAAGTTGACGGTCGCCGCCCCGGCAGCGCCGAGGCCGAGATACGCACAGAGATCCAGTAAGGTCATCGCAGAAGGGCCGTCCAAGTATGGAAACACGCACGCGGCGCGGAGAACAAGCGCTGCCTGAGGGTTGGACGGGCGGAAGCCGGTTTTTTTCTCAAGCGGCGGCCCGGATGTTGCGCCAGCGGCGTTCTGTTGTATCCTTCGGAGTCACTTTTTCCAGGGCGGTCGCAACAGCGTAGATTCGGCAGGCAATACCTCGGCAGGACGCTCGGTGGTGTCATGGGTCCTGAGGGCCCGCTCAAACGTCAACGTCAGAATCAGTCATCTCCAATTCCCCATCGGGGCGCGCTGTGAGCCCCCACACTCCAGTTTTGTTCCGAAAGGAGAGTCTTGTCGTGCGCATTTCCCGAAGCAGTTCTGCTCTCTCGTGGCGTTCCGCTGTGCGCGTGGCCGCTTTGGCCGTGATGCTGGGCGGGTTCGTGCTGGCCGGTATCGCGCAGGAATCGGATACGGATCAGAATCCTGGCGCGACCCAGGAAAAGGGCCCGGCGGCCGGATTTAAGGCACTGACCCTGCGACAAATTGGCCCTTTCCGCGGCGGCCGCGTGGATGCCGTTGAGGGCGTGCCCGGCGAACCTCTGGTGTATTACTTTGGCGGAACCGGCGGCGGCGTCTTCAAGACCACCGACGGCGGACACACGTGGAAGCCGATCACCGATGGGCAGATTAACTTTGGCTCGATTGGATCGATCGCGGTGGCGCCGTCGGACCACAACGTTATTTATGTGGGCACAGGCGAGAGCGCGATCCGCGGGAACGCCTCCCACGGCGATGGCGTGTACAAGTCAATGGACGCGGGGCAGACGTGGAAGCACATTGGCCTCGAGGACACAGAGCAGATCGGGCAGATTCGCGTCGATCCGCACGATCCTAACCTGGTTTATGTGGCGGCGCTGGGCCATATGGCGGGGCCGAACGCCGAGCGCGGCGTTTTCCGGTCGAAGGATGGCGGCAAGACCTGGCAGAAGGTGCTCTTTAAGAGCGACAAGGCCGGTGCGATCGACCTGGCGATGGATCCCTCAAATCCGCGGGTTCTGTATGCGGCGTTCTGGCAGGTTGTGCGGCATCCCTGGACGTTTGAGAGCGGCGGCCCGGACAGCGGCATCTGGAAGACGACGGATGGCGGCGATACGTGGACGGAGCTGACGCACAATCCGGGAATGCCGAAGGGGGTGCTGGGACGCATTGGCCTCACGGTTTCGCCGGTCGATCCCGAGCGCGTGTGGGCGCTGATCGAGGCGCAGGAAGGCGGCATTTACCGGTCGGACGATGCGGGCAAGACGTGGGCGAAGATGAACGGGCAAAATGAAATCAAGCAGCGGGCGTGGTACTACTCGCAGGTCTTCGCCGATCCGAAGAACGAGAACACGGTGTATGCGGTGAACACGGAGTTGTTCAAGTCCACCGACGGCGGCAAAACGTTCACGACGATTCGTAACCAGCACGGCGACAATCACGACATGTGGATTGCGCCGGAAGATCCGAACCGCTTCATCGAGTCGAGCGACGGTGGAGCGCAGATCAGCTTTGACGGCGGCAAGAGCTGGAGCACAGAGGATAATCAGCCGACCGGCCAGTTTTATCGGGTGGCGGTGGACAACGATTTCCCGTACCACATCTACGGCGCGCAGCAGGACAACACCACGGTCGAGACGCTGAGCCGCGGCAATTCCGGCGCGATCACCGCGAGCGACTGGCACGAGGTGGGCGGCGGCGAGAGCGGGTGGATTGCGCCCGATCCGCTGAACTCGAACTACGTCTACGCCGGATCGTATGACGGGCTGCTGACGCGGTACGACAACAAGACGGGTTCGGAGCGGAACATCAATCCGTGGCCGGACAACCCGATGGGATCGGGCGTGGAGGCGATGAAATACCGGATGCAGTGGAGCTTCCCGCTGCTGTTTTCGCCAAACAATCCGCATCGGCTGTATGCCGGCGCGAATGTGCTGCTGGCGACGACCGACGAGGGCCAGACCTGGACGGTGATGAGCCCGGACCTGACGCGGAACGACAAGTCGAAACAGGGTCCGTCGGGCGGGCCGATCACGAAGGACAATACCGCGGTTGAGTATTACGACACGATCTTCACCATCGATGAGTCGCCGGTAAAGGCCGGGGTGATCTGGGTGGGGTCGGATGACGGGCTGGTCCACGTGACCCAGGACGACGGCAAAACCTGGCAGAACGTGACGCCGAAGGATATGCCGGAGTGGATTCGGATCAACTGTATCGCGGCTTCTCCGTTCGATCCGGGCACGGCATATGTGGCGGCGACAATGTATCTCTCGGACGACTTCCATCCATTTCTCTACAAGACCAACGACTACGGGAAGACGTGGAAGAAGATCGTCAACGGGATTCCGGACGATGACTTCACCCGCACGATCCGAGCCGATCCCAATGACAAGGGACTGCTCTTTGCGGGCACGGAGTCGCACCTCTACATCTCCTACGACGACGGCGACAGCTGGCTGCCGTTCCAGCTGAATTTGCCTGCGGTGCCGGTCACCGACATCACGTTCCAGAAGCAGCAGGACGATATGGTGCTGGCGACGCAGGGGCGCGGCTTCTACGTAATGGACAATATGCCGCTGGTGCGGGCGCTGAATCCGACGAAGTTCAGCCGGAGCACGGCGGTGGAACTGTTCCCGGTGAAGAAGACGATCCGCATCGATGGCGGCGGCTTCGGCTTCGGGCGCGATCCGGCAACAGGACAGAATCCGCCGAACGGCGCGGTGATTGACTACTATCTGAAGGACAAGCCAGCGGGCGAAGTGAAGCTGCGCTTCCTGACCGCCGATGGGAAGCTGGTACGCGAAGTCTCCAGCAAGCCGAAAAAGGGAGCGGAGCCGGAACCGGATAATCCTTACCGGCGTCGCGGCGGTGGCCTGGCTCCGGAGAAGGCTGGGCTGAACCAGTATGTGTGGGACCTGCGCTACAACGACGCGACAGGCTTCCCGGGTCTGCTGATGTGGGACGGCTCGCTGCGGGGGCCGGAGGCCGTCCCGGGCGAGTACAAAGTTGAACTGTTGGTTGACGGCAAGACGTACTCGCAGAACTTCACAGTGGTGAAGGATCCGCGGGCGCCGACCACGCAGGAGGACTTCCAGAAGCAACTCGATCTGGCGCTGAAGATTCGCGACCGCGTCACGGAAGCGAACCAGAGCGTCGTGGCGATTCGAGCCGCGGAGGATCAGCTGAAGCCGTACCTGACCAGCTCGAATGAGAAGGTGAAGACGGATGCGAAGCAGCTCAGCGATGAGCTGACCGGGATCGAAGAGGCCATCTACCAGACGAAGCTGCACGCGGATGAAGATGCGCTGAATTACCCGATCAGGCTGAACAACAAGCTGGCCTCGGTGGAAGGCGTGGTCGAAGACAACGATGTGGCTCCGACGGCGCAGTCTCTGCAGGTCTTCGACGAGCTGTCGGCGCAGCTGCAGACACAGCTCGATCATCTGCACAAGGTGGAGACCACGGGCATCGAGCAGTTCAACAAGCTGGTGCGGGACCAGAACATCCCGGCGGTGAGCGTGCAACAGCCGAAAGAGGAGCAGGACTAACGCAGGGCTGCGCGCTCCGGAGCATCGGGGCGGGCAGACTTTGTGCAGGACCAGGGGCCGCTCGGTGCATCGGGCGGCCCGAACTTTACCGGAATCCTTCTATCGCGGACAATAGCAGCAGAGGTCAACGGACTTATGCCCCTTTCCGGCGAAGCCATTCGCTTGATGAATCTGGTGGACGACGTGGCGACGACGATGCGCCGCATTCTGGCACTGGTGCCGACGCTGGCACCCGAGGAACGCAAACGGGTGAGCGAATACCTGAAGAACTCCGAGCCGAGCGCGGAATCCGTGCTGCAAGCGCTCACGAACTCCAAATAGTCGGGCGGCCAGGCGGTTTGAGCGCGATCGGGTCCAGGGAGAGCGGATTCTCTCAGTGGGACTCCCGTGCTCTGACGGAGCGGACACGCCCGGGTCCGGGGATGGTTCCAAGGTTCGTCTGGGCATAGGTGACGAAAGTGACTCCGCTGAAGTTCACCCGAGCTTCCAGGCTCGGTTGCGGGGGTCACGCCCTCCGGAAGGCCGGATCCATACCCGGATTTTCACAGGCGGGATACATTTATCGTGCGCCTTGCGAAGTCGCCTCCAGAGCGATTACTGCATTGATTCTGTACCGTTTACCCATGGCTTACCTGGCTCGAGAGAGGGGCGTCTCTATGGTTTTCGGGAGTGTCGCGAAGGAACATGTATCGACATTGATTCCTCTCGGTCAGGGATAATGACTGATTGATCAATGATTTAGGGCAGTGATTCCATTTTCGGTAACCACGGTCACAAACCGCTATGAAAAAAGCAGTTGACCGAGGCCGGACCCGGAGGTATTTTCAAGACTGTCGATTTTGACCTTCGGCGCTCGCCGCTCTGCTTCATCAATCCGGTCAGGCAGAAGAGAAGTTGCTCCCGAGAGAGAGCGAAGCCTCGTTTTGTCTGCAGGGGCAGGAACGGGCCGCAGTCAGGAAAGACGAACCGTACTTTGCGGAGATTTTTCAGAAGGGAAAAATTTCGACCAAAAGCTAGGGTCAGCACGTCTAATGACGTAGAGCTTTCGGCGCGTTTTTCTCCAGACTGCATCGGGCCCTCAGCGGTTCAGCGGTGTTTCTGTGATCGGAAGCGGTCGGACATTCTTACTAGTTAAAAGCAAGGAGACTACATCATGCGTTCTGAATTGATATTTGGTGCGCTCACGCATGTGAGCAATCGGTACCAGCTTTGCCAGCTGGCTTCGAAGGCAACTCGCAAGCTGCACAAGCCCAACACGCGGCTGCAGGACACGATGAACGACGTGCTGCTCCGCTTCCGGGAAACGAGCCCGGCAGCGGCCGCCGCCGCGGCTCGCAACGAACCCGTTACACTGCCGCAGACTCATCGTCGCGCCGCCTAGCAGGATTCCGGACCGCGCGGTCTCCCGCCCGGTCCTCCCCCCGGTTAAGAAAGATTCCGTTCCCCGCACCTCCCGGCACACCCTCCCGATTCAAATACCCCTCCTCAAAAATTCACCGCAGGTGATTCATGACAATCGCAGAACTGAAAGAAAAGAACATCACAGAGCTGAGCCGCATCGCGCGCACGCTCGAAATCCCCGGGGCCAGCGGACTCCGCAAGCAGGACCTGATTTTTAAGATTCTCCAGGCACAAAGCGAAAAAGAAGGACATATTTTTGCAGAAGGCGTGCTTGAAATTCTGCCTGACGGCTATGGCTTTCTTCGTTCTCCGGACTACAACTATCTTCCCGGGCCCGACGATATTTACGTTTCGCCGTCACAGATTCGCAAGTTCGACCTGAAGACCGGCGACACCATCAGCGGTAACGTGCGGCCGCCACACGAAGGCGAGAAGTATTTTGCCCTGGTGAAGATCGAGGCGATCAACTTCGAGTCTCCGGAAGAGACGCGCAACAAGATTCTGTTCGACAACCTGACGCCTCTGTATCCGCAGGAGCGGGTGAAGATGGAGACGGTGCGCGAGAACATCAGCGGGCGGGTGATGGATCTGATGACGCCGATCGGCAAAGGGCAGCGCGGGCTGATCGTGGCGCCGCCGCGCACCGGCAAAACCATGCTGCTGCAGGCGATCGCCAATTCCGTCACGACGAATCATCCGGAAGTGGTGCTGATCGTGCTGCTGATCGACGAGCGGCCGGAAGAAGTCACGGACATGCAGCGCTCGGTGAAGGGCGAAGTGATCAGCTCCACCTTCGATGAGCCGGCAGCGCGGCACGTGCAGGTGGCGGAAATGGTGATTGAAAAAGCCAAGCGGCTGGTTGAGCACAAGCGCGACGTGGTGATTCTGCTGGACTCCATCACGCGTCTAGCGCGCGCCTACAACACGATCGTGCCGCCGTCGGGCAAGGTGCTGTCGGGCGGCGTGGATTCCAATGCTCTGCAGCGGCCGAAGCGGTTCTTCGGCGCGGCCCGCAATATCGAGGAAGGCGGATCGCTGACCATCATCGCCACGGCGCTGGTGGATACCGGCTCCCGCATGGACGAGGTCATCTTCGAAGAGTTCAAGGGCACCGGCAACATGGAAATCATCCTCGACCGGAAGCTGGTGGACAAGCGCGTCTTCCCGGCGATTGATATCCAGCGCTCGGGCACGCGTAAGGAAGAGCTGCTGATTCCCAAGGACGAGCTGTCGCGGACATGGGTCCTGCGCAAGGTGCTCAATCCGCTGTCGCCGGTGGAAGCGATGGAGCTGATCGTCAGCCGCCTGGAAAAGACCCGCAACAACGCGGAATTCCTGGCGACCATGAACGCGCTGTAGAGAGCCGTTTCAGACCAACCAGAAAGGCCCACGATAAGTCGTGGGCCTTTCGTTTTGCTGAGATCAGTAGGCCTGCAGGGGTTCGATGGGGAGCCGCACCTGGAAGCAGGTGTTTCCCGGCTCTGACTGCACGTGGATATAGCCGCGATGCTGGCGCACGATGCGCTGCGCCGTGTCGAGGCCGAGGCCGAGGCCGCTGCCGGGCGCCTTGGTTGTAAAGAACGGTTCGAAGATGCGCGCCTGGATTTCTTCGGGGATGCCGGGCCCGCTGTCCCAGATCTCGGTCACCATAAAATCGCCGGAGAGGTGCACACTCAGGGTGAGCTTTCCATCATCGTGCATGGCATCGAGGGCATTTTCGAGGAGCGCCATCCATACCTGATTGAGCTCGCTGGCGTAGGCAGAGATGCGGGGCAGATTCGGCTCGTAGCGGCGCTCGATCTGCACCTTCTGCAGGCGCGACTGCAGCATAGTGAGCGTGGTTTCGAGGGATTGCCGAATATCCACTTCCTGGATGGGCGCCTGGTCCATCCAGGAATAATCCTTGACGGCGCCGATGAGGTCGAAGATGCGGGTGGTGGCATCGAGCATGGCCTGGGCCATCCGCTCAGTGCGCGCGGAGGAGGCAAACTGCGAGAGAACGATCTCGAGATGCTGGCCGCCGAGCAGGTCCGACAGCTCGTTGAGGTGGTCAGGGGCGAGGCCCAGCTCGGCGAGATCGGGAACGATTTGCCAGCTGTTGCCGACGTTGTGGTCGCGCAGCCAACGCTGGAGCTGGTCTTCGCGCTGCGCCTGGGTAATGGAGTTCGCCGGGCGTGCCCGCGCCTGCTCTTCCATGCGATTACGCCAGCTGCGAATGCGGTCGAGATGCGCTTCGTCGAGGCAGAGGCTGCCCAGCAGGAATTTCTGATGGCCGTAGGTGCTCAACTCTTCGATCATGCCGCCAGCCGCGCGCTGCGCTGCGGAGGCGGGGTTGTTGAGCTCATGGGCCAGGTTGCCGGCCAGCTTGCCCAGCGCGTTCAGCTTCTCGGTCTGCTGCTCGAGACGGGTCATTTCGCGCACGCGATCAAGCAGGACGGAAACGCAGCGCTGTGCCATCGATGGAATCGCGGCCAGCATTTCCGGGAATTTCTCGCGGTCCAGCTGCAGGCCCCAGACATCGGTCGCTGCAAAGCCGTAACCGCCGAAGGTCTTCATGCGCGAGAAGGGCAAAAGCCCGGTAATCTGACCGGCGCGGCCGATGAAGAGCCCGGCTCCGCCCTGCTGGCGGCGGAAGTGGACCTCGCCGCGTAACAGAAAATACATCCTGGTCGCGGGCTCGCCTTCCCGGAAAATCTGCCCGCCCGACGGGTACAAAACCTCTTCGCAATGCGTGGCCAGCCACTGCAGCTCAGATTCGGAGAGCCCGTGCAAAGCCGAAACGCGGCGCAAGGCCTCGACGATCTCAGGGACCGGTGTGGGGACCGGGGCAACGGCCGCGGGAGCCGGGGATGTTGCGACATCCATGGGGAACCCCCTTTGCCAGATAGTATCCGAAGGGCTGCGCCTCAGCTTGTGAACGGCAGCGAATGGCGCAGGATGAGGGTTGGACGGCGGAGGAAGGCGCGCGGTACGCCTTCCCCGCGGTTTATTTATGACGCGTTCACAGTTTCTTTCTGGGCCGCCGGCTGCGGTGTTCCGTCTTTCACCTCGACTGGGTCGAGGAATGGCATGGCCGCGCGCAGTTCTGCGCCGACCTTTTCCACCAAAAGACCGGCTTCGTTCTTCCGCATCTGTGTGAAGTTCTTCCGCCCGGTTTTGTTCTCCTCGATCCATTTCTTGGCGAACGTTCCGTTCTGGATCTCGGTGAGGAGCTTTTTCATCTCGGCGCGGGTGGCATCGGTAACGATGCGCGGGCCGGCGGTGTAGTCGCCGTACTCGGCTGTGTCGCTGATGGAGTAGCGCATGTACGCGAGGCCGCCGCGATACATGAGGTCGACGATCAGCTTGAGCTCATGCAGGCACTCGAAGTAGGCGATCTCGGGCTGGTAACCGGCATCGACCAGCGTCTGAAAGCCGGCTTTGACCAGAGCCGAGGTGCCTCCGCAGAGCACGGCCTGCTCGCCAAAGAGGTCGGTTTCGGTTTCTTCCGCAAAGGTCGTTTCGAGAACGCCGCCGCGGGTGCCACCGATGGCTTTGGCGTAGGACAGAGCCAGTTCCTTCGCCTGGCCCGACGCGTTCTGGTGCACGGCGATGAGGCAGGGCACGCCGCCGCCTTCGATGAACACTTCGCGTACGCGGTGGCCGGGACCTTTCGGAGCCACCATAGAGACGTCAATCTCCCCAGGAGGGACGATCGCGCCAAAGCGGATGTTGAAGCCGTGGCCAAACATGATGGTCTTGCCGCGCTTCATGTGCTGGGCGATGTCGTTCGTATAGGTTTCGCCCTGGGAGTGGTCGGGGGTGAGGATCATAATGACGTCGGCCCAGGCCGCGGCATCGCTGACGGAAATGACCTGCAGGCCGGCCTTTTTTGCCTTCTCCACGGACTTGCTGGTGGAGGGCAGACCGACGCGGACGTCGACGCCGGAATCCTTGAGGTTGAGCGCGTGAGCGTGCCCCTGCGAGCCGTAGCCGATGACGGCTACCTTCTTCTGCTGGATGAGCGACAGATCGGCATCGTGATCGTGATAGGTCTTTGCCATTCGTTTTCCTTTTCTTCGTTGGATCTTGTGGCGAGCTCGCGAGTGCGACGGTGCGGCATCACAAACCCTAACCTCTGATTTTAAAATCCTGCTTCTTCCGCCATCAGCACGTCGCTGGCGCTGTCTTCTTCGGCGTGCAACTCCTCCGGTGTCTCGAGCCCCGGCACCCGCATTGCTTCGAGCACTCTGCTGGTGTGTTGCCCGCGCCGCATGACCATGCGGCCGGTACGCGAGATTTCGAGGATGCGGTCGCCATTTTCATTGAGCACCTGAATGAGGCCCTCGATCTTGCTCTCCACGCCGGTGATCTCGATCATGAGCGACTCGGGAGCCAGATCGACAATACGCGCGCGGAAGACCTCCGCCAGTTCAAAGACCTGCGAGCGTGTTTGCGGAGTGGCCGCTACCTTGATCAGCGCCAGTTCCCGCGCGACGTGCGACAGCTGGCCGATGTCGTCCACCTGCAGCACATTCTCCAGTTTATAGAGGCTGGCGGCGATGCGATGGCTGGCGGTCGGCGACGCGTCGCAGACGATGGTCATGCGCGAGACGCCTGGCTTCTCAGAATGGCCCACGGTGAGCGAAACGATGTTGATGTTGAGCCGGCGAAAAAGCGATGCGACCCGCGTCAGCACGCCTGGCTTGTCTTCGACGAGTGCGACAAAAGTATGCAGCATAAAGACCTCGAGCTAAAAAGCGGCTAGCAATGAAGCGGTTAGCTAAAAACCGGTCAGCTTAGGACCGGTCAGCGACATCCTCACTTGTCGCTGGCTGTCTCCACCAGCGGGTTCTGGTTCGGCCGGCGGATCATCTCATGCAGCGCTGAACCGGCGGGAATCATGGGGTAGACGGAGTCTTCCTTCTCGACCAGAAAATTGATGATGAACGGTCCGTTGTGTCCGCGCGCCTCTGTGACCGCGGGCAAAACGTCCGAGCGCTGCTTGACCGTGCGTCCTCGAATGCCGTGCGCCTCGGCGAGCTTGACGAAATCCGGACTGCGCAGCGGCGACGACTGGTAATTCTTCTCGTAGAAGAACTCCTGCCACTGGCGCACCATGCCGAGGTAGCCGTTGTTGATCACGGCGATGTTCAGGTCCAGCTCTTCCTGGGCGGCGGTGGAGAGCTCCGCGGCGGTCATCTGGAAGCCGCCATCGCCTGCGATCACCCAGACTTCCTTGTCGGGGCAGGCGATTTTAGCTCCGATCGCGGCGGGCAGCGCGAAGCCCATGGTGCCCAGTCCGCCTGAGGTGATGAGCGTCCGCGGCGCATCGTGCTTGTAGTACTGCGCCTCCCACATCTGGTGCTGGCCGACGTCGGTAACAACGATGGCCTGGCCTTCGGTGGCGCGCCACAGGTCGTGGATCACGTGCGCTGCATAGAGATGGCCACTGTCGGGCAGGTTCTTAATGTCGCGCACCGCGCACTCGCCCTTGCTGGCTTCGATCTCCTTCACCCACGGGCTTTCGCTCTTCGCATCGCGGGGAGCCAGGTGGGGCAGGAGCGCTTCCAGTACTTCCTTCAGATCGCCGATCAGCGCGATATCGACCTTGACGTTTTTGTTGATCTCGGCGGGATCGACTTCGATGTGGATCTTTTTCGCGTTCGGCGCATAGGTCGCCAGCGTGCCGGTGACGCGATCGTCGAAGCGCATGCCGCAGGCGATGAGCAGATCCGACTGCTGGATGGCATGGTTGACCCAGGCCTCGCCGTGCATGCCCATCATGCCGAGCGAAAGCGGATGGGAGGCGGGAAATCCGCCGAGGCCCAGCAAAGTGGAGGCCACCGGGATGCGCATTCTTTCGGACAGCGTGCGCACCTGGGCACCGGCACCGGATTGCAGGATGCCGTGGCCGGCGAGGATGACGGGCTTCTTCGCGTTGCGAATCAGTTCCGCCGCCTGCAGGATCGAAGCGGATTCCGTCTTCAGCATGGGGTGCGGGCGATGCGGCCTGGGCGCAGCGGCGGCAAAATCGAATTCCGCCAGGCCTTGCTGCGCGTCCTTGGTGATATCGACCAGCACCGGGCCGGGCCGGCCGGACTTCGCGACCATGAAAGCCTCGCGGATGGTTTTCGCGACATCGTCCGCGCGCGTGACCACGTAGTTGTGCTTGGTGACGGGCAGCGTGATGCCGGTGATGTCCACTTCCTGAAACGCGTCGGTGCCTAGGACTTTGCTAGAGACCTGGCCGGTGATGCAGACCATCGGAACGGAGTCGAGCATGGCGGTCGCGATGCCGGTGACGAGATTCGTCGCACCCGGGCCGGAAGTGGCGACGGCCACACCCACTTTGCCGGAGGCGCGCGCGTAGCCATCGGCCATGTGAGCCGCACCCTGTTCGTGGCGCACCAGCACGTGGCGGATGGGAAACTTCTTCAGCGCGTCGTAGGCGGGCAGAATCGCTCCGCCGGGATAGCCAAAGACGACGTCGACGCCTTCGCCCTCCAGCGTGGCCCACAGAATCTCCGATCCTGTGAGGCGCGTTGCTGCATTTGACGGCGCAGCAGCTTGCGCGCCGTGGCTGCTGCTCTTCTTTGCTGTGCTCATCCCATCCCCCTCCTTGCTAGTGGGTCACTGCTCCCTGCGACGCGGACGAAACCGAGTCGGCATACTTGCGGAAGACGCCGCGAGCGAAACGAGGCTCAGGCTTCTTCCAGGTGGCCATGCGCGCCGAGAGCTCCGCATCGGAGATCTCGACCGACAGCTTGCGGCTGGGGATATCGAAATGGATAGTGTCGCCTTCGCGAACGGCGGCAATGGCGCCGCCCACAGCGGCCTCCGGAGCGACATGGCCGGCCATCAGGCCGCGCGTTGCACCGGAGAAGCGGCCGTCCGTGAGCAGAGCGACGGTGTCGGTCAGCTCGGGGATGCCGGCCACAGCGGCGGTGACGGCGAGCATCTCGCGCATGCCCGGACCGCCCACGGGGCCTTCATAGCGGATGACCATGACGTCGCCGGGCTTGATCTGTCCGGACTCGACGGCGTGAAAGGCTGCGTCTTCCGTGTCAAAGACGCGCGCGGGGCCGCGATGCTCGAGGCGCTTGTGGCCGGCGACCTTGATTACGCAGCCTTCGGGCGCGAGATTGCCTTTCAGGATCACCAGGCCGCCCGTTGGCTTGAGCGCTTTGTCGATTGCGTGAATCACGTCCTGGCCTGGGGTCTCCTTTGCGAACGCGGCTTCTTCGCCCAAAGTTTTGCCCGTTGCGTTCAGGCAGGAGCCGTCGATCAGGCCCGCCTCGATGAGGCGCCTCGCCAGCAGGCGGCTGCCGCCGGCAGCCTGGTAGTCGACGGCAACATACTTCCCGCCGGGCTTGAGGTCGCAGAGCAGCGGCGTGCGGTTGCTGATGCGGTCGAAATCATCGACGGTGAGCGGGATGTCCGCTTCGTTGGCGATGGCGAGGAAGTGCAGCACGGCGTTGGTCGAGCCACCGGAGGCGGCGACGCTGGCGATTGCGTTTTCGATGGCCTGCGGCGTGATGATCTGGCTGGGCTTCACCCCGCGCCGGACCAGCTCCATCACGAGGCGGCCGGCTTCGCGGCAGGCGT
Organism: uncultured Acidobacteriaceae bacterium; assembly: GCA_963770525.1. GTDB lineage: Bacteria > Acidobacteriota > Terriglobia > Terriglobales > Acidobacteriaceae > Palsa-343. The sequence continues at coordinate 144,152 of CAVYPY010000001.1, forward strand.
CCAGCTTTTCTTCGAGAAACGCGGGAACGCCGGATAATCCGATGGGTGAGATGCCGAGAAACTCGCAGGCCATGGCCATGGTGTTGGCGGTGAACTGGCCGCCGCACGCGCCCACGCCGGGACACGCGCTCGCCTCGACGGCTTCGAGGCCGGCATCGTCCAGCTTGCCCGCCGCATGCGCGCCCACCGCTTCGAAGACGTCCTGCACGGTGAGGTCTTTGCCGTTCAGGTGGCCTGGCTTGATCGATCCGCCGTAAAGCATGAGTCCGGGGATATCGAGACGGGCGAGGGCCATCACGGTGCCGGGCATGTTCTTGTCGCAGCCGGCGATGGCCACAAGGCCATCGAACTGGTTGCCGCGCGCCATCAACTCGACCGAGTCGGCGATCACTTCGCGGCTGATGAGCGAGGCCTTCATGCCCTCAGTGCCCATGGTGATGCCGTCGGAGATGGTCACGGTGTTGAACTCCATGGGTGTGCCGCCGGCTTCGCGGATGCCCTGCTTCACCGCGTCGGCCAGCGCGCGCAGATGGAAATTGCAGGGGCCAATCTCGGTCCAGGTATTGGCGATTCCGATGATGGGCTTGCGCAGGTCTTCGGGCGTAAAGCCGACGGCGCGCAGCATGGCGCGGGCGGGGGCGCGGCTGGGTCCCTCCGTCAGCGCGATGGAGTAGAGTTTGCCGGGTGCCGTCTTGCCGTTCGATCCGTTATTTGTCATGCTTCCTGTCTCAATGTGTTTTGGTTTTCATGCGGCACAGGTAAAACACCGCTGTCAGCACCAGAGCTATGCCGATCAGTTGTTCCAGGCTGCTGATGACCTGAACCAGCGAACCCAGCGACACTGTTCCGCGACGGGCGAGGTCGTACGGAAAGTATTGAACGGCCTGTCCATTCGGCGAACTGCGTAAAGCGATCAAACTGGCCCGATCTATAAGGCGTGACAAAAGCGGCCAGACAACAACCGCCACACCAAGCCACGCGAAGGCTTTCTCCCGTGTACGAGCCCATGTCCACACCAGTAGCGCTGCCGTTACCAAATACACGGCAAGCGTTATGAATGGCAGAACCATGGACAGGACCAGGAAGATCATGCCTGCGCAGCCCCTCCTCCGCGCGGCTTCACCCAGAAGGCCGCGTCGTGCTGTTGTTCGAATTTGTCCAGGTCACCGGCATGACGCAGCGTCAGCCCGATGTCATCGAGGCCCTCCAGCAGGCAATCGCGGCGGAAGGGATCGATGGCGAAGCTGGTGCTGAAACCCTGCTGATCGCGAATCGTGTTTTCTTCCAGAGAGACGGTTAACTGGTAGTTGTCGGTGCTGGCCGCGCGGTCGAGCAGGGTCTGCACCTGGTCTTCGGGCAGCGTGACGAGCAGAATGCCGTTCTTACCGGCGTTGGAATGGAAGATGTCCGCGAAGGACGGAGCGATCACGCAGCGGAATCCGTAGTCGCTGAGCGCCCAGGCCGCGTGCTCACGCGACGATCCGCAGCCGAAGTTGCGCGCGGCCACCAGGATCTTCGCGCCCTGGTAGCGCGGATTGTTTAACTCGAAGGCCGGATCTTTGCGCCAGTCGAAGAACAGGAACTCTCCGTAGCCGGTGCGCTCGATGCGCTTCAAAAACTGCTTGGGGATGATCTGGTCTGTGTCGACATTGACGCGGTCAAGCGGCAACACTTTCGAAGTGAGTGTACGGAATTTTTCCATTACGCCGGCACCTCCTGGCTTTTGAATTCCCAGGTCCGGACATCCGTGAAGTGTCCCTGGATGGCGGCTGCCGCGGCCATCATGGGGCTGACCAAATGAGTGCGCCCGCCGCTTCCCTGGCGACCTTCGAAGTTTCGATTGCTGGTCGAGGCGCAGCGCTCACCGGGCTGCAGAATGTCGGGATTCATGCCCAGGCACATGGAACAGCCGGGCTCGCGCCATTCGAAGCCCGCCTCTTTGAAGATGTGATGGAGACCTTCTTTTTCCGCCTGGGCCTTGACCAGCTGCGATCCCGGCACGACCATGGCGTGGACGTTTTTGTGGACGCGGTGGCCAGCGACGACTTTGGCGGCGGCGCGCAGGTCTTCAATGCGGGAATTCGTGCACGATCCGATGAACACGCGGTCGATGGCGATCTCTTCGATGGGCGTGCCAGCTTTCAGATCCATGTATTCGAGAGCGCGGGTCCAAGCGCGACGGTCGGCATCGGAGTTCGCTGCGGCCGGGTCGGGCACCTGTCCCGTGATCGACACCACCATGCCGGGATTCGTGCCCCATGTGACGCAGGGCTCGATCTCCACCGCCGGAATCACTAGCTCGCGGTCGTACTGCGCGCCGGGATCGGAGGCCAGCTTGCGCCACTCGGCAACGGCCTGGTCCCATGCCGCGCCCTGCGGCGCGAAGGGTCGGCCCTTGAGCCAGACGAAGGTGGTCTCATCGGGAGCGATCATGCCGGCGCGCGCGCCCGCCTCGATGCTCATGTTGCAGACCGTCATGCGGCCTTCCATGCTGAGGGAGCGAATCGCCGAGCCGGCGTACTCGATCACATAACCGGTGGCGCCATCGGTGCCGATGCGCCCGATGATGCCCAGCACTATGTCTTTCGCGGTTACGCCGTCGGACAGCTCGCCTTCCACGGCGATGCGGAAGGTCTTCGGCCTGGACTGCGGCAGGCACTGCGTGGCCAGCACGTGTTCCACTTCGGAAGTGCCGATGCCGAAGGCCAGGGCGCCGAGCGCGCCGTGCGTGGAAGTGTGCGAGTCGCCGCAGACGATGGTCATGCCTGGCTTGGTGAGGCCGAGCTCCGGCCCGATGACGTGCACGATGCCCTGCCGCGGCGATTCGATGTCGTAGAGCTCAATGCCGAACTCCGTGCAGTTTTTGCGGAGGGCTTCGATCTGCTTCGCGGCGATCGGGTCTTCAATGACCAGGCGATTTGCAGTCGTTGGCACATTATGATCGACGGTCGCGATGGAGCGGTCTGTGCGACGCACCCTGCGTCCAGCAAGGCGCAGGCCATCGAACGCCTGCGGTGAGGTCACTTCGTGGATCAGGTGCAGATCGATGTAGAGGAGCGTCGGCTCGCCCTGCGGCTCGGCGACGATGTGCGATTCCCAGACTTTCTCGAAGAGTGTTTTCGGTTTGCCTGCCATAGATCTCAATTCCGAGGGTTGGTTATTGCTACCGGGCCGCCGCCGTTTTCAGCGCCGCGTCCTGCACGTGCTTGCCCATCTCGCCAGTCGAAAGCAGTTTGGCGGATTTCTCACCGCGCGCCAGATCCGCGGTGCGCCACCCTTCGGCAACCACGCGCTTCACCGCTGACTCGATCGCCGCTGCTTCTTCTTCCAGCCCCGCTGAGTAGCGCAGGAGCATGGCTGCCGTGAGAATGGCACCCAGTGGGTTGGCAATGCCCTTGCCCGCGATGTCCGGCGCGGAGCCGTGAACCGGTTCGTACAGATTCACCTTCCCGCCGATGGTCGCCGACGGCAGCATGCCCAGCGAGCCGGTGATGACGCCGGCTTCATCCGACAGGATGTCGCCAAAGAGGTTCTCGGTGAGAACGACATCGTAATTTTTCGGCTGGTTCATCAGGTGCATGGCCATGGCGTCCACATATTGATGCTCAAAGGCGACGCCCGGATAATCTTTCGCGACCTCGCTGACGGTGGCGCGCCACAGCTGCGACACTTCCAGGACGTTGGCCTTGTCCACAGAGGTCACTTTCTTCCGGCGCTTCGCCGCGAGATCAAACGCGACCTTCGCAACGCGGACGACCTCGTCGCGCGTGTAGCGCATGGTGTTCCATGCCTCGTTTTTCGACTTGTCCCACTGGCGGGGCTGGCCGAAGTAGAGGCCGCCGAGCAGTTCACGCACGAAAAGAATGTCGGCGCCCTCGACGACCTCGGGGCGCAGGGGGGAATTCTGTGACAATCCCGGCCAGGCGAACGACGGCCGCAGATTGGCATAGCCGCCCAGCTCGGCGCGGATCTTCAGGAGTCCGGCTTCCGGACGCTCGCTGGGGGGGAGGGCGTTAAATTCGTTGCTGCCTACAGAGCCCAGCAGGACCGCATTGCTGTCGAGCGCGGCGTCGAGCGTGCGCTGGGGCAAGGGCGAGCCATCCGCTTTGATGGCCACGCCGCCAATGCGTTCTTCGCGGAACTGGAAGTCATGGCCGCCCTGTTCGGCGACCGATTTGAGGACGCGCACGGCTTCGCTGGTCACTTCCGGGCCGATGCCGTCGCCGGCCACAATCAGAATCTTCAGCTTCTTCGACATGAACTCTCTTTGGGGTTCGGGCTCGAGGCCCTTCGCTGACTTTCTGCCTCAGGTTGCGCGCTAGCTGACCGTTTTCTGCCTGACGATTTCTTCGCTTGTGATCAGGTCTTCGTGGCGCTGGTGATGCGCGACCAGATTGATCAGGTCCTGGTCGTAGATGGCCTTCTTGCGATCCGCCAGCTCAGTGAACGCGCGATAAGCGATGTCGATGTCCTCGGCGCCGAGGCGGTATCCGAGCTGCTCCAGACGCGAGCGCAGCGCATGACGGCCGGAGTGTTTGCCCAGCACCATCCGATTCGCGGGAACGCCCATGGACTGAGGTGTCATGATCTCGTAGGTGAGCGGGTTGGAGAGCACGCCGTGCTGGTGGATGCCGGCCTCGTGGGCAAAGGCATTCGCCCCCACGACGGCCTTGTTGGGAGCGGCCCCGAAGCTGATGGTTTCCGACAGCTGCCGGCTTACCGGATACAGCTTTTCCAGGTTGAGGCCATGCTGGTACGGATAGGCATCGCTGCGAACATGCAGCGCCGCGGCGATCTCTTCCAGGGCCGCATTGCCGGCGCGCTCGCCAATGCCATTGATCGTGCATTCGACCTGGCGGGCTCCCGCGCGGATGGCCGCGAGGGTGTTGGCGACGGCCAGGCCCAGATCATCGTGACAGTGCGTGGAGAGGATCACGCGATTCGCACCAGGAACCTTTTCGAGGATGAGCCGGAACATGGCGGAGTAATCTTCCGGCGTGGCATAGCCGACCGTGTCGGGCAAATTGATCGTGGTAGCGCCGGCGGCGATGGCCGCACCTACGAACTGGCAGAGAAACTCGGGATCGGTGCGCGTCGCGTCCTCGGGGGAGAACTCGACGTCATCGACGTAGGTTCGCGCCAGAGCTACCATGGCGGATGCCTGGTCGAGCGCGGTTTCCCGGTTGATCTTCAGCTTGTACTCCAGATGAATGTCGGAGCTGGCCAGGAAGACGTGGATCCTGGGTCGCGCCGCTTTCTCCACGGACTGAGCCGCCCGCTCGACATCCTCGCGCCGGGCGCGAGCCAATGACGCGATCTTCGGACCGCGCACTGCCTGGGCGATCGCCGAAATGGCGGCAAAATCGCCGTCCGAGGCGATGGCAAAGCCGGCTTCCAGAATGTCCACCCCCAGATCGGCCAGGGAGTGCGCCAGCGCCAGCTTCTCGTGGTGAGTCATGCTGCAGCCTGGAGACTGCTCGCCGTCGCGCAAGGTCGTGTCGAAGAAGTGAATACGATTCTGCGGCATATTTTTCTCCGTTCGGCGGCCGGACTGGGTGCGGGGGAGGGCCGAAGCAATGGAACGTCCCAAGCTCAGTTTCCCAAATGCACGGGCATAAAGCAAATTTGTAATTCTTTGCATTTCGATAAATTTCATGCATAGTTAATCTAAATGAGCAGTATTTACCGCTTTTAATTTATGGATCTTTCCTCGCTGGAAACATTTTTGGCCATTATTGAGGAGAAGGGCTTCTCTCGCGCCGCGGTGCGCATGCACCGCACGCAACCTGCGATCAGCCATACCATTCGCCGGCTGGAAGAGGAGATTGGCGAGCGGTTGTTTGAGCGCTCCTCCCGAGACGGGACGCTCACCGCGGCGGGGAAGTTACTCCGCGGGTACGCCGAGCGCCTTTTACGGTTGCGGGGCGAAACCGTCGCGGCTCTTGAAGAGCTGCGCGCGCTGGAGCGCGGCCGCCTGACCATGATGGCCAACGAATATACCTGTCTCTGGCTGCTGCCGGTCCTCGACGGGTTCCGGCGGGTGTATCCACACATTGGCGTCACTGTGCAGCGGTCCCTGGCCAGCCAGATTCCGGATCAGCTGCTGGAGCGCGCGGTGGAGTTTGGCATCCTTTCCTTCCGACCGGAGGATGAGCGTCTCCATGCCATCGCGGTCTATACCGATCTGGTGACGTTCGTCGTGGATCCGAAGCATCCGCTGGCGAAGCACAAGCAGGTTTCCATCCGTGAACTGGGTGCGCAGAATTTCATCGCGCACACGGTGGCGTCGCCTCTCCGGCAGCGGGTGATTGAGACCTTTGCCCGGCATCAGACGCCGCTGAATATGGGAGTGGAGCTACCCAGCCTCGAAGCCATCAAGCGCTTTGTGGCGTTGGGCAACGGCGTCGCGCTGGTCCCTGGCCTGACGGTGCAGCCGGAGGTGGAGCGGGGCGACCTGGTGCAGGTGCAGGTGCCGGAGCTGAGGATCGCCCGGCGCCTCTGGCTCGTGCATCGCGCCGGTGCCAGCCTGTCCCATGCTGCCCTGGCCTTCCTGGGAAACGTCAAAGCACTGGCGGGGGAGCGCGGGCATCCGTTCTCTTTTCGGGCGGAGCCACCGCCTGCGCGCACGGGTCGCTCCAGGAGGCGTTGAGTGGGTCGGCAGGCTGTCGAAATGCTTCCTGGCAGGTACAATGACCCAGTGGACATCCCCACGATGTTTGCTATTTCACGGAACCGGGAACTTCGGTGGCTCGCCGATGTGTGCGCCTGCCGGAAACTCCGACGGGCGCTGTAAAGAGGTTGACCGACGAATGAAGAAATCGCTGTTTCTGTTATTGTTCCTGCTGCCCTTTATGGCAGCGCCGAGCTTCGCGCAGGAAAGCCGTCAGGACATCAGCGTCAGCGGCTCAATGATCAACGCTCCTTATGCCTCCGGCAACGCCGTTCAGTTGCATTCGACCCCTGGCTACGGAGCCCTGGTCAGCTATCGATATATGCTGACACCGCACAGCGCCCTCGAACTGAACTACCAGTACGATCAGAACCAGCAGCATTTCGATTTTCCAGCCGGCAGCTATGTGGTCCATGACCGAATCCAGGAGTTTTCCGGGGCCTACGTGCGCAGTTTCTATTTCCGGAACTGGAATCCGTTTGTGGAAGCCGGGCCTGCGGCTCTGATGTTTTCGCCGATCGACGATGCGAAGACAACCACCTTCGACATCAGCCGCAACACCAATATCGGTCTGATGTATGGAGCCGGCTTTGCTTACGAAATCAGCCCCAGCTTCGACATTCGCGCCGAATATCGCGGGCTGGTGGTCAAGACGCCGACCTTCAATTACAAAAGCAATGACTGGCGAACGAATGTGTACTACAACATCTACGACCCGGTGATCGGCATCGCGTATCACTTCTGAGGCGCGATAGAGCAAAGACAGAGGGCTGGGCGTGTCGCCCAGCCCTCTGTCTCTTGTCGAAAAGCGCGGGTTCTCAGTGTCCGAGCACTCGATATTCCACGCCAAATGTGAAGCCATTCGGGGTCAGTCCGCTCGCATTTGGATTCAGGGTGCCATTCGCATTGTAGGTGGCGGGGCCCTTAAACGATGGCCAGATCTCGTATTCGTAGTCACCGCGGACCGAAAGGTTTCGTGTCAGGCGGTATTCGAACGTACCTCCCGGCACGAATGCGAAATAACTCCCTTTGAGGCTACCGGGCGCCGGATAACCCGGGGTCTGAATCCAGGCACCTCCCAGTTCCAGCTTGACCCAGACCAGCAGGCCATGCCAGCGAAGCACGCGATCCCGCGGTCCGGCCAGATAATTATTCTCGTAAAAGCCGGGGGAATACGCGTGCCAGTGCAGCCAGCGCGCTTCGGCTTCTACGCCATACTGGTCGTGGAGGTTGAAGTCTCCAAAGGCCGCGGGCCCAATCAGCTGCCTTCCGCAGAAGGGCGATGTAGTGGGGCAGCCCCAGTCCGGATTGAAAGTGGACATGCCACCGCCAGCCCAGACTGACGCCTCACCACCGGTGGCCGATCTGGAATTTTGAGCGACGACCAGGACAGGAAAAAGCAGAAAAGCGAGAAGTCCGATCTTTCTGACCACGTTGCGATCTCCGGTCAAACACGTGCGAGCCTCAGCCAGTCTCAGCAGATGCTTCCGAGAACTCGATCTAACCCGCAACAACGGGGCGTGCGGTCCGGTCGTCTGGGCCGCTCCGCCGGGAAAAACCTCTCGTCGAATTACTGTGGTGACCCCTGTGACTGCGGCTGCGTTTGTGCGCTCGTCGACGGTTGCTGTGGGTTCGTGCCAGCCGAGGGCGGCACAGCATTGCCCGCGGCCGGCGTTGACCCGGCCGGTGCTCCTGGCAGAGTGTCCTCATACCTCTGCAACCGGAAGTACACCGGCGTGATTTCCAGCGGCATCTTGTCGCGCGCATTCAGCAGTGGCGCGGGCTTCACATGCAGCATAAAGACCTTGTCATCCCAGGGATCGATTTTGAGACGGCTGTTCAGGGGCAGAGCGGCCACCTGATTCAGGTTGTCCATATCCAGCCGGGGCGCACCCTGCATCAGTGCAGCCAGCCAGGGCTGGCCGTCGGGACGCAGCAGCGAGTCACCCAGCCGCGGAGTCAGCAGCGCGGTCAGATCCTGACGGCGCGCTTCGAGTTGTTCGAAGAACAGACCCACGCTGGCCTTTTTGTCTTTGTAGATCGAGTGATCGAACAGATCCACGGCCTTCTTTGCGGCTTCTTCGTTGTCGACATTCGAGTGGTTCATCGTGATGCGCTGAAAGGTCGACGTGTCCGGGAACAGCAGCCGATCGTTGAACGCGTAGCGCGTATCGATGTGATGTCCTTCAACGATCTGCGCCAACTGGAAGCTGATGACCGCAGCCAGGTCCTCTTCTGTGGGCAGAACGTCCACGAGTCCCTTGCTCAGCAGGATGGTGTTGCCCACGGCCAGCGATTCCAGCGGCTCGGTCAGGATCACGCGGCAGTGGATGTCGCTGGGCAGCTGCAGATTGTTGCCGATGATGATGTTGTTCGTCACCTGCTCCAGCAGTTTGTCGAAGTCGCTGGGCGGCGCCACCAAACCGGCCTGGGTGAGGCGATCGAGAACGTTCTGCTCGGCCTGCGAGATCCACTCTCTCTCCGCCTGCAGCGGGCTCACATCCGTGTTGTTCTCGCTCTGGTCCTGCGCGTTCTCGATCTCCATCGATTCGGCGTCGGATTCGCTGGTGGGCAGCTTGAGGGAGTAGCCCCAGTACGTGGTCTGCCCGCGGAAGCTCTGAGCGTGGTTCACCGGCTCATGCAGCGTGTCTTCCACATAGACGGCCGCCGGCGCCCACACGCCCGGCTGCACATTCATGCGCCAGCTGTCGAAGTGGAAGTAGTGGGAGATGTCATCGTTGGGATTCGCGATGTAGGTACCGTTGAAGCGGACGACGGTGCCACTCTGATCTTCAATCCAGATGCGTCCAAAGAAGCGGCCGGGCCCCTTTTCCTTCGGGCGCACGTCAAAGACCCAGGTGCGCACCGTGCCCAGAAATTCACGGCGCACAAACTGGAAGCTGTAGTGCTGCTCATCGAAGCCGGTCGGGTCGATAAACATCATGGCCATGAAGCCGGTGGGTGAATTTTCCAGGTGGAACGCCCGCGTCAGGTCGGACATGAAGCGGAAGGATCCGGAGAAAAAGCCTCGCGACTGACTCCTGCCTGCGTACTCGTCGGCTGTGAAGGCCTTGCTGAAATCCACACGTCCGATCATGTACTGGTCCGCGACGGGGATCTGGTAGAGCTTCTGATCGGCGCGCATGTCCTGGATGTAGGACTGCACCACCGGTGTGCTCTTCTGAATCTGTTTGACAATGACCTTTTCGCGGGCGATGGCTTCCTGCACCAGACGATGCTGTTGCGGAGTGAGAGGAACCAGCTGCGTTTGGACGCGGTGATCTTTTGCCTGGGATGCCGGTACGCCCAGCAGCAGAGTGATGCCCAGCATCATGAACTTCCGAACCATTGTGCAACTCCTGAGAACTTTCTGTCCCGGATTTTTTCTCTTGCGTTATCGGCAGCGCTTCTGCTCGGAACCCCTCTGCGCTGCGCGCCATTTTCCGATTACGCCATCTGGAAGGTTACGTGAATGATGCTCACCTGGTCCACGGGTTGACCGTCCCGGGTGGCGGGTTTAAACCGAATCCGCTCAGCCGCGATCTTCGCCTGCTCATCCAGTCCGTGGCCCAGTCCACTGATCACACGCAGCACTTCCACCTGCCCGCTGGCAGCGAAGCGGACCTGCAGCGTTACGTCTCCCTGAATTTTGAGCTGGCGCGCCTCGGCGGTATAGGTGGGCAGCGGCTTGGCCAGGACGATGATGGGCGTGGCTGTCGGCGCCTGTGGCCGTACCGCCGGCGTCGGGCCGGACCCATACATGTTGTCGCCAAAGCTGGCCTTGGCTACGGTGCCATGGCTGCCCGGCTTCCCGGTCCCGCCGACCACACCATCATTGAATCCTGCGGATGCGATCGTCCCGCGATCTTTGCCGCCCGGAACTCCGTTGGCAACGCCGGAACCAAAATCGACCCCGCGGACAGAACCGGCTCGTGCAGCACCGGCACCTTGTCCGGCCACGCCCGGCGCCGCATTAAACGAACCGAGGGCGGCCACAGTTGCCTGCCGATTGGCATTGGGGTTTGGCTTTACTCCCTGCGGATCGCCGAACCCACCGGTCTTCACAGTGGGCGCTGCCATGTTGTTCGCCACCTGGGTCGGCACTTCACTCTTGAACAGGCCAACTTTGGGTTGCGGGGGCGGCGTGAAACGCCTCGGCGGGGCCGCTTCGATCTTCGGCATCTCGGGCGTGGGGAGCTTCACCTCGGCCACCTTCGGCGGCTCAGGCATTGGTTTCGGCAACTCGATCTTCGGCTTGTCCTCTACCACCGGCGGCGGTGGAATGACGTGAATCTTCGGCACGGGCGGGGTGTAGGGCTTGGGCTGATCCACGGGGAAAATCAGCTGCGTTGTCTCATAGCGGTGCTCCTGCACCTGATGCACCTGCGCGACCGTGAGCAGCAGCGCCAGCGCCGCGATGCTCACGTTGATGATCATGCTCATCCCGAACGAACCCATCCGTCCTTCCGGCTCGGGGAGCAGTCCAAACGTTCCGCGCTTGAGTGTGTTGTCCGTCGCCATTGCCCTGTATCTCCAACCTGACTTGAAAAAAGAAGTTGCGAACCAGATGAAACAGTTCCTAATGCACTTGGAAGACCAAAATCGACCTGAAGTCTACCGCGGGGCGCGGTCCCAAACCAGAACAGCAGTTACGAGCCAAAGGGGTGGTGGGTGCTTCTATTCTTGCACAGCCCAATTACCATTTGGTGCCTATGAGAGTACCAACGTTTTTGTAGGCGGTTACCTAAGCGTAGCCCATGAAGCGTCCGCCAAGAGTCACACAAACGAGGCACGCCCCTAAACCGTTTTGGGGACAGCCCACTTTCACAGGACGTGCAATGCGGGTCGCTCGTTCAGCCCGCGATTATTCGTCCCCTCGAATCAGTCCGGCTCCTTTTCGCGTACGGGGGAGACCGCTGCGCCCCTGCCAGAATCGGCTCCCGGATCTACTGCCTCCGCTAAATCCTTAGAAAGGAGAAGGAAAAACGAGCCTGCGACCCGGGCAGCGGTCAAAAAGCACGCATTCATGCATTATAAGGAAACCTGGCGCACCACAGGCGTTGACTAGCATAGTCGAGAGGCGGGAACGCGGATTGAGAATTTTAGTCACTGGTGGAGCTGGGTACATTGGTGGGACGGTAGCACGCATTCTCGGGCGTGCCGGGTACTCGGTCGTGATCTACGACAACCTGTGCCATGCGGAACGTCGGATGGTTCCTGCGGAGGCAGAGTTTGTGCAGGGAGAGGTGGCCGACCGCGCGCACCTCGAAACCGTCCTCTCCGCCGGTATCGACGGCGTGCTGCACTTCGCTGCTCTCATCGAGGCCGGCGAAAGCATGGCGAAGCCTGAGGTCTATTTTCGCAATAACACCGCAGCCACTCTGAGTTTGTTCGAAGCGATGATTTCCACCGGCGTCCGCCGCCTGGTGTTTTCTTCCACAGCTGCGGTTTACGGCGAGCCCGAATCCGCGCCGATCCACGAAGATGCGCCGCTGCGACCCACCAACGCATACGGTGAGTCCAAACTTCTGGTGGAAAAAATGCTCGGCTGGATGTATCGGGTACACGGTTTTTCCTGCGCGAGTCTTCGCTACTTCAACGTTGCCGGGGCGCTGGAAGGAAGGGGCGAAGCCCACGAGCCGGAGTCCCATCTCATTCCCCTGGTGCTGGACGTGGCTTTGGGCCGCAGGGGAAAAATCAAAATCTACGGCGACGATTATCCGACGCCCGACGGCACCTGCATCCGCGACTACATTCATGTCGAAGATCTCGCCCACGCACATCGACTGGCGCTGGAGGCGCTCACCGAGCCCCGGCAGCTCGTCTATAACCTCGGCAACGGCAGCGGGTTTTCGGTCCGTGAAGTCATCGAGTCCGCGCGGCGGGTGACCGGCCATCCGATTCCGATCGAGGTCGTCCCGCGGCGACCGGGCGATCCCGCGGTTCTGATTGCGAGCTCGGAGAAAATCGAGCGGGAACTCGGCTGGAAGCCGAACCACACCACCCTGGACTCGATTATGGAAAGCGCGTGGAAATGGCAGCAAATCCGTTACAAGGAAGCTGCCGGATAAGATCCGTCGCCAGAGGCTGCGGGCGACAGGGTACCGGCTTCTTTTACTTTTCCACCTCTACGCCGCGCCAGAAAGCGATGTGGTTCTTGATGTTACGGGCTGCGGGTTTTGGATTGGGATAGTACCAGGCTGCGTCCTGATTTTCCTGCCCGTCCACCAGAAGACTGTAGTAGCGGGCCTGGCCTTTCCAGGGACAGGTAGATGTGGTTGAACTGGGCCGCAGATACTCACGGCTGACGGCACTCTCCGGGAAATAAACGTTGCCCTCTACCGTCTCGTAAGTATCACTTTCTGCAATGACTTTTCCGTTCCAGACTGCCTTTGCCATCGTTCTGAATTTCCTTTTGTTTCGGCTGACTCACCACATTAGCAGATGCGCGAGGGTATGCAAACGGCGCGGCTTCACCGGCGGCGCACCCCGCATCCACCTGGGAACCCGGCGGTAGACGCACCTTTGCGCGCTGTGCCAGTCTGGTAGCCCGGAGGGTGATCCCCATGCCCGCTCCCGCTGCGCCCACACGCGTCCAGCGCCACACCGTCGACCTCACACGGTATCCCGACCTGGTTGTGGTCTACCTGGGCATGCGCGTCAATCGTCTCACCGGTCTCAAAACGCTGATTGGCTTCGGCCCCCGAATTTCCCAATCCGTTGAAGCGCAGCCGGATGGTCTGCTCCGCCATGATAATTTCGTCTTCTCACTGTTCCCCATGCACGCGGGCATGCGCCAGTACTGGCGCGATATGGATTCGCTGCTTGCCTGGACTCGCTCCGATCCTCATCGCCTTTGGTGGAAGAACTTCCTTCGCGATTCCGGGGGCACCGGCTTCTGGCACGAAACGTACACGATGCGCGGAGGCATGGAGGCCATCTACGACGACATCGCAGTTCCGATCGGCTTCTCCGGCTTCGCGCCCGTCGTCCCCGCGCGCGGATCGATGTTCACTGCTGCGCATCGGGCCGCCCGCACCGAGAATGTCGAACCGGTCGTCACGGAGCGGGACCTCTACGGCTGATCGCTGAACGCGGACCCCAGATCAGCGGCCTGCGACTACTTTCCCAATTCCTCGAAGAAGAGGATCAGACTCTCAATGCCGCGATGGAAGTTCGCGATGTTGAACTTCTCGTTGGGGGCGTGCAGCCCGTCGTCGGGCAGGCCAAAGCCCATCATCACCGATGGGATCTTCAGGTGGCGTTCGAAGTCGCCGACGATGGGAATCGAGCCGCCTGAGCGGATGAACACCGTGTCCTTGTCCCATACGGTCTTCAGGGCACTGGTTGCCGCTTTTACGAAGGGGTTGTCGGTCCCGATCACAATGGGATCGCCGGAGTGGATCAGGCGCACGTCGACGGAAACGCCTTCGGGCTTGATTTTCTCGACATACGACTTGTACTGCCGGAACGCTTGATCCGGTGTCATGTCGGGCACGAGCCGCATCGAGATCTTCGCCGTCGCCTTCGCGGGAATCACCGTTTTAGCGCCCGCGCCTGTAAAGCCGCCGACGATGCCGTGGACATCGAGCGTCGGCCGCGCCCAGGTCCGCTCCAGCGTGGAATAGCCCTTCTCGCCCACCATTGCTGAGGCGCCCATCTCCTTCTCGCGATACTCTTCTTCGTCGAAGGGCAGCTGCTTCCACGCCTTCAGCTCATCCGCGCTCGGCTTCTGCACGTCATCGTAAAAGCCTGCGATCAGAATCTTCCCGTCGCGATCCTTCAGGCCGGCAATAATCTGCGCCAGCGCCACGAAAGGATTGGGCGCGGCCCCGCCATACATGCCTGAGTGCAGATCGGATTTCGCGCCGCGCACCTCCAGCTCGGTGTAGATCATGCCGCGGAGGCCAACACACAGCGTCGGCAGCTCGGGAGCAAACATTTCGGTGTCGGAGATGAGGGCGAAGTCTGCCTTTAGGCGATCCGGATGCTCGCGCACGAACGCTGCGATGCGCTCGCCGCCCACTTCTTCTTCACCTTCATAGATCACGCGCACATTGATGGGCAGCTTGCGATCGTTCTTTTGGAACAAGCTCTCGAGTGCCTTGACCTGGGAGTAGAGCTGACCCTTGTCGTCCACCGCGCCGCGCGCGTAGATGTTGCCGTTGCGCTCGGTCGGTTCAAACGGCGGCGAGACCCACTCGTCGAGCGGATCGGGCGGCTGGACGTCGTAGTGGGCATAGCAGAGCACCGTCGGCTTGCCGGCTGCGTGCAGCCAGTCGCCGTAGACCAGGGGATGGCCTTCCTTCGCGCGGATCACCTCGACGTGCTCCATGCCGATGCGCCGCAGCTCCGCCGCCACCCATTCTGCGGCTTTCTCGACGTCACCCTTGTGCTCCGGCGTCGTCGACACCGACGGAATCCGCAACAGCGTCTTCAACTCGTCGAGAAAACGCGCCGCATTCTCGCGCGCATAGCCTACAGCCGCCGAACTCATCGACCTCACCTCCATCAGGGTAGGAAACAGGCAAGTATACGACCCCTCGCCTGTTATCCTTCCCTGCAAATGTCCGCCCGCATCTGTGTGTCCGCTCTGCTCGCTGCGCTCACGCTGACTTCTGCCAGCGCTCAGAGAGCCCAGTCACTCTCGTCGCAGGAGAAGACGATCGCCGAGTACATCGACGCGCACCAGCAGGACGCCAACGCGCTGCTGGAAAAGCTTGTCGATATCAACTCCGGTACTCACAACCTCCAGGGTGTGCGCGACGTCGCCAAAATCATGGAGGCCCAGTTCACTGCTCTCGGATTCCACGTTGTGTGGCTTCCCATGGATTCGATCCAGCGCGCCGGCGACCTGGTCGCCACGCATCCCTGCCCGCAGCCGGGACAGTGCGGCAAACGCATGCTCCTGATCGGCCACATGGACACGGTGTTCGAGAAGACCAGCCCTTTCCAGACTTACAGCGTGAGCGGGCATATCGCCACCGGCCCCGGCAGCAGCGACATGAAGGGCGGCCTGGTCGACATGCTGTACGCCCTTAAAGCCCTGCAGGCAGCCCATGCGCTGGAGCACACGGAGATCACCGCCGTGCTGAGCGGCGACGAAGAGGACCATGGCGAGCCGGTCAGCCTCTCGCGGCGCGATATGATCGCCGCCGCCCATCACTCCGATGTCGCGCTGGAGTTCGAGGGCACGCCGCGCATGAACGGCGTTTACTACGGCAGCGTCAGCCGGCGCAGCTCGATCACCTGGCACCTGAAGACAACCGGGCAGACCGGCCATTCCTCCGGCATCTTCAACCAGCAGATGGGCTATGGCGCCATCTACGAGTTGACTCGCATCCTCGACACCTTCCGCACTCAATTACCCGAGCCGTATCTGACCTACAACGTCGGCATGATCGTCGGCGGATCGAGTCTCACCGTGAACACTGCCGGCGACAGCGGCACGGTGAACGGGAAGGACAACGTGATTCCGCCCACGGCGTACGCGAGCGGCGACATCCGCACGATTTCGAATCAGCAGACGGAAGAGGTCGAGAAGAAGATGCAGGCCATCGTCGCGCAGCATCTGCCGAAGACCGGGGCGGAAATCAGCTTTGGCCAGGGCTATCCGGCGATGGCGCCCACCGCCGCGAGCCGGGCTCTGCTGCGGCTGCTGAACCATTGCAATGCCAGTCTTGGATTTGGGCAGATGCCGGAGCTCGACCCGATGCGCCGCGGCGCCGGAGATATTTCCTTCGTTGCCGACATTATCCCCGGCCTGGCCGGCATCGGCGCCACCGGCGAGGGTGCGCATGCCCCGGGCGAGACTGTCGATTTGTCCGCCCAGCCCATCAACACCACGCGCGATGCAGTGCTGATGTATCGCCTCAGCCACATCGACGAGAAGGCCGACCTGGTCGCAGCCATCGCGCCAGGCAAATAGGATCAGAAGCGCTCAAGAAGCGCGGCAAAGCTGGGGACTTCAAGGAACTGCTGGCCGCTCGGCGCGGGGTCGATGTGCTCGTGTTCGAGCACCCATGTGCTGGGGTGGTGAATGAAAACGGCATGCAAACCGGAGGCGAGCGCGGGGTTGATGTCGGAGCGGGGACTGTTGCCGATCATCCAGGTGGTGTGCGGAGCGAGTTCATATTTCTCGCAGACCTGGCGGTAAGCGGCGGGATCTTTCTCACGGGGGATTTCGACAGCGGTGAAGTGCGGGGCGAGGCCCGAGCGTGCGAGCTTGTCAGCCTGTTCGGGCTCATTGCCTTTAGTCATGAGAATGAGGCGGTGGCGGGCGGCGAGGACGGGTAGGGTTTCGGCGACCCCGGCGAGGAGCTCGATCTCCTGATCGGCGATGGTCTGGGCGAAGCTGAGGATGCGCTCGTGCTTTTCGGGGGGAACCGGCTCGGAGCTGAGGCGCTCGAAGCAGGTGACGAGGGCGCGGCGGAAGCTCACCAGTCCATAGCCGTGGAGGCGGACGTTTTCGCGTTCGACCTCGTTCAGTTTCTCGCGGACCTGTTCGCGAGAGTACTCCTTGTGATCGACGTAGGAGATGAAGGCGGCGATGGCGCGCTCAAAGTAGATGTTGTTTTCCCAGAGGGTGTCGTCGGCGTCGATGAGGAGGGTCTGGCCAGGGGGGATGGGGGTCTCTGCAGGCATATTTATCAGCAGGCTATCAGCATCTAACCTTGCGGAGTTCCGGACGGGCGAGAGCGCGACATTCCGCCAAATCGCGGGTTATGATTAAGTTAACCATCCTGGGCTCCATGAACTGGCTTGAGCGCATATCGAATGATGAGACCGCAAAAATCGCTGCGATCCCTTTGGCCTGTCCTGCTCGTCTGGGCCTGCTCGATCTTCGCCTGTTCTTCGGCTTTCGCTGACGTTTCGCTTCTGTTGGAAGAGCCTTTCGGCGAGTTCGGATCGATGAATCCGACCGGGCACGCGGCCATCTACCTGAATCATGTGTGCGCGGAGAGCCCGACGCGTCTGCGCCCATGCCGGGAGGGCGAACATGGCGTCGTTCTGAGCCGGTATCACCGGGTCGACGGGTATGACTGGCTCGCGATCCCCTTAATTCCATATTTGTACGCGGTGAATGACGTATCGGAGATTCCGGAGACGGCGACGCCGAGGCTGGAGCGGAAGCTGCGGGATGAGTACCGGCGGGAGCATCTGGAGGCGCTGGCGCCGGACGATCCAAAGCATGAGATTCCGAAGGGTGACTGGATCCAGCTGGTGGGGGCCTCGTATGACCGGAAAATCTGGGGCTTTGAAGTGACGTCAACGCCGCAGCAGGACGCGGCGCTGATCGAGCGGTTCAACCATCGAAGGAACATCTCGCACTTCAATTTGTTCTTTCATAACTGCGCGGACTTCTCGGAGTCGGTGCTGAATTTCTACTATCCGCACGCGGTGCACCGGAACTTTATCGCGGATGTGGGGATGATGACGCCGAAGCAGGCGGCGAAGTCGCTGGTGAAGTACAGCCGCCGGCACGAGGAGACGGATCTGGAAACGTTCATGATTCCGCAGGTGCCGGGGACGATCCCGCGGAGCACGCCGGTGGATGGCGTGGTGGAATCGCTGGTGAAGTCCAAGAAGTATGTGGTGCCGCTGGCGGTGCTGAATCCCTATGTGACGGGGACGCTGATCGCGGCCTATATCTCGGATGGGCGATTCCATCCCGACCGGAGTGCCGCGGTGTTCAATCCCATGCAGGAGTTCGAGCCGGGAATGGAAGAGCCAGTGGAACCGGCGACGGCTACCGCGTCGCGAGCGGAGCGGGAACGGATGTCGCCGATGGCGCGAGAAATCCCCGCCAGCGAACATGAGCAACACTGAGGTTTTTGCGCTGGTCTGAAGTGCCTGGACCGCTGTGTTCGGCTTCCACTCTCCTTTCGAAACGCTGAGCCAATGCGCGGGAACGCCGGTGCGCGTCGCGTATCATCGGTGTTTGCGATCAGGAGGGTTCATGCGATTTCGGGTTCTTGTCGTGGCCGGATGCCTGTGGCCGGTGCTCGCTGTTTCGACGTTTGCGCAGACAGCTGCCGCTCCGAAGGCCAGCGAGGATACGAAGAAGGTTGAGCCCATCCCGGGGTTCGATCCCACGGCGATGGATACCACGGCGGACCCCTGTGTGGATTTCTACCAGTATGCCTGCGGCAATTTTGCGAAGCTGCACCCGATTCCGGCGGACTCGCCGGTCTTTGACGAGGGCTACAACCTGTACGAGTACAACACGCAGGTGCTGCACCAGCTGGTGGATAAGGCGGCGGCGGCGCATGCGGCCCCGGGCACAAGCGAGCAGAAGATCGGGGACTACTACCAGAGCTGCATGGATACGGACGCGATCGATAAGGCGGGGCTGGCGCCGCTCGAACCCCAGCTGCACCGGATTGCGGCGCTGCAGGCGAAAGACGAACTGCCACCGCTGATCGCCCACCTGAATCGGATAGGGGTGGGAGTCTTCTTCGACTATGGGTCGATGCAGGACTATAAGGATGCAACGCGGGAGATCGCCTACATCGATCAGAGCGGGCTGGGGCTGCCGGAGAAGGATTATTACTTCCGCACCGATGCGAAGAGCGAGCAGCTGCGCAAAGAATACGTGGCGCATATGGCGAAGATGCTTGAGTTGTTGGGGGAACCGGCGGAGACGGCAGGCGCGGAAGCGCAGAAGGTGATGGAGCTGGAGACGGCGCTGGCGAAGGCATCGCAGGGAGTGGTGGAGCGGCGCGATCCCCTGAAGACGTATCACATGATGTCGCTGGCCAGCTTTTCCGCGACGGCTCCGGCGATCGAAGCGCCGAGATATGTAGAGATGATCGGCTCGCCGGCGATCCAGGAGCTGAATGTGGTGGCTCCGGATTTCTTCAAAGCGTACGACCAGACGATCCAGGAGACGGACCTGGGAACGATTCGTGCCTACCTGCGCGTGCATCTGGCGGACTCGTTTGCCATGCGGTTGCCGCAGGCCTTTGACGACGAGCATTTCGATTTCTATGGACGGAAGCTGGAGGGAACACCGCAGGAGCCGGCGCGGTGGAAGCGGTGCGTTCAGGCGACGGACTCGGCGATGGGGGAAGCGCTCGGGAAACTGTATGTGGCGCAATACTTCACGCCGGACATGAAAGCCGAGACGGTGCAGATGGTGCACGATATCGAGACGGCGATGGGCAAGGATATCGACGCAATCGACTGGATGAGTCCGGAGACGAAGGCCAGGGCGCAGGAAAAACTGCATGCGGTGGCAGACAAGATCGGATACCCGAATAAGTGGCGGGATTACTCGAAGCTGGAAATCCGGCCGGGGGAGGCGTTTGGGAACTTAGTGCGGGCGCGCGAATTCGAGACGGCGTATGAGCTGAACAAGATCGGCAAGCCGGTCAACCGCGAGGAGTGGGAGATGTCGCCGCCGACGGTGAATGCGTACTACGACCCGAGCATGAACGACATCAACTTTCCGGCAGGCATTTTGCAGCCGGCATTTTATGACAAGGACGCGACGCCGGCGACGAATTACGGGCACATTGGCGCGGTGGTGGGACACGAGCTGACGCACGGGTTCGACGATCAGGGTGCGCTGTTCGATGCGGCCGGCAATCTGCACAACTGGTGGACGCCGGAGGATAAGAAGAACTTCGACCAGCGAACCGGGTGTGTCGCGGATGAGTACAGCCAGTTCACCGCGGTAGGAGACGTGAAGGTCAACGGCAGGCTCACGCTGGGCGAGAACACGGCCGATAACGGGGGGTTGCGGCTGGCCCTGATGGCACTGATCGCGCGGGAAACGATGGGAGGCGGGATGCCAAACACAGCCGAGGCCAGGAGCGAGGCAAAGTTCACACCGGAGCAGCAGCTTTTTCTTGGATATGCGCAGAACTGGTGTGCTAACCAGCGGCCGGAGTATGTCCGGATGCTGGCGCAGACGGATCCGCACTCGCCCGATCCGATCCGGGTGAAAGGAGTTCTGGTCAATATGCCCGAGTTCGCCGAGGCTTTTGGATGCAAGGCGGGGCAGCCGATGGCCCCGGCGAAGCGATGCCGGGTATGGTAGAGAGCTATCGCTGCCGCTGTGGTCCTAACTTCCTTATGACAGAGAATTTAGGAGAATAAAGCAGAAGACACCAGGCGAAGATAGTAAGAAGCAATCCCATTTCGGAATGGACAACCGGGAGGACTCATTACGAAAGTTGTTGATCCACAGGCAGCCTTGGGGAGTCCGGGGTACTCTTAGTAGGCGCGTAACGCGCAACAAAGGATACTCTCCCATGAAGAAAGCAAAACGGTTTCTGTTGTTGTGTGGAGTGCTGGCCTTAACCGCCGCGCCGATCTTTGCCGACGGCGGACCCGGCGGAACGGATCCGCCGCCGCCGAATCAGTCAACGACTGGAACGAACAGCTCCACGACGGCCGGTGTCGTGGCTGCGCTGCTGGCGTATCTGGGGCTGTAACGCCCTGGGCTCGCCCGGAACGGAACGATCCATCCCCCGCGTCTGTGGGACCAGCGCGGGGGATGTCGTATCTTAAGTAACGGGCGAACGCATGCATTTCTCAGTGATGGACAAATTCTGGTGGGCGGCGGGGTTTCTCCCGACCGCGGCGTTAGTTGTCGTTCTGCTGGTACGGGGACGATGGCGCCAGTTTCCTGTGCTCACAGCCTGGTTCGCGTTCCTGGCGATACGCACGATCACGCTGTTCGTGCTGTATAACGCGCACTGGTTCCATGGATACCGGCAGGTCTACATTGCTTGCCTGTGGGTGGACTTCGCCCTGCAGCTGGGCGTTGCGCTGGAGATCGCGCGCATTGTGCTGCGACCTACCGGGACCTGGGTGCAAGACGCGCGGGCACGGTTTGCGATCGCGGGCGTGGCGGGGGCGATCGTCGCCGGGCTGCTGGCATGGTGGGTTTCGCCGCCGGCCTCGACGGTTACGATGGTATGGAGAATCCGAGGTAACCTGTTCACAAGTCTCGTGATTTGTGAGTTATTTGTAGTGATGAGTCTAACGGCCAATCGGCTGGGGCTGGGGTGGAGGAACCATGTTATGGCGGTCGGGCAGGGACTGACTGTCTGGACCAGCGTCATGGTGGTTACTACTGCGCTGCAAAGCCTGCTGGGGACACAACACCTTTATGCCGATCTGGACTATGTGACGTACCTGGCATACTTTGGCGCGACATTATGGATCGTGGTGCAGTTATGGATTCCGGAGCCGGAGAGGCAGCCAATTTCGGCAGATTTGCAGGAATACATTCTTGCGCTTCATCGGCGAGTCGAGTACGATCTTCGGAGGCTTGACGCGCCCCGATAGACCGGGTCATTGTGCGAGGCGGGTGATGGTGGAGCTTCGCGAAGAAGGGGATTTTCGGTGGTAGTTTACCTCCTCCTGGGTGCGGTAGTTGGCGGCCTGCTTGCGGCTGCCATCCGAACCCAAATCTCGGCCGTTAAGCTGGACCGGCGAAGCTGGACCGACTTGGTTTCGGCGATTCAGCGTATCGAGTTCGAGCGCATCAAGTCTGTCGCTCGCGATTACCTGGATCCCCGGGAGGGCCAGATAGCGCTGGAGCCGACCGACATGTGGCTGATGCTGGGGGGGCGCGAGGGCCTGCGGCGCATGCGGAAGAATGCGAAAGTCATGCTGCTGCTGGCGGCGCACGCGCAACAGTGGAACTTTGATGAAGGGGTGATTGTGACGGAGCGGATCCGGCGTGACGCGCTGCGGCTGCAAAACTCCATCCGCCAGGTCGAAATGGCCCTGATGATGCATCGGGTCATGCGCCGCTCGGCGACTCTGATTCCCTTCCACCTGCACGAAGCCGCGTCGTCCTATTACCTGATGCGGCAAAGGCTGCTGGCTCTGTACCAAACGAGCCATGCCGGCCTGTATCCGCGGCTGGCGGAAGTGCTTTAGGAACCTGGTCGATCTCCACACGAATCAACCGCAGTTCATTCACGATTGGCGGGGATCCCTCTCTGCCTCAGGCCGTTTTGCGACGCGGGGGCCGTTTCCGGTCAGCCTCTCTACCCTTACTCTGCGATTCGGGTTGTGCCGGCCTCGCCCGCGTGCCGGCAGGCGGCTGCGCCGCACTCGTGTCGGAGGGTAAATCGCCGAAATCCTGTGCGCCATATTCATAATCCGTTCCGCCCCGACGTTGCTGATCGGTGGGGATGTGGCGACGCTCGTCTTCGTTGAGCCCCCAGCCCAGCTCATGGGCATTTTCACTGGAGCTCCGGCGGGTATGCTCGCTGAATCCGCGCGGTTCGGGGAAGGCAGACTGTGGGTTTTGAGAATCCTGGGCCATGGAATCACCTCTTCTTTACGAGGATGCAGGCAATGAGAGGGACGATAGCCTCCGCGGCGGCGGGAGAGGCTGCAGGCAACTTGCGCGATGGGGAACGGGGTGCGGGCGGCAAGCGTGGGCGGGCATCATAAGCCCTGGTCGGAGATTGATTGGGTTAAGTGGCGCCTCCGTCGAGTTTAGACGCGCAGTTTGCCGCCGAGCGTTTCGAGCACACCGATGATCTGTTGCGACCAAACCTGCACTTCCTCTTCGCGCAGGGTGCGCTCGTGCGACTGGAAGACCACACCGAGCAAAAGCGAGTAATGACCATCCGGGACGAGCTTCCCTTTGGGATCGCGGAGGATTTCTTTCGGCGCGAGGCTCTGCAGCTCGGGGATGGGGAGCGAATCGAGCGACGTGCGGAGGCGCACCCAGGTGACGGTGTCCGGAAGAACGACGGAGAAGTCGCGGCGGACGGGCTGATAGCGGGACAGCTCGCGAATGATCGGCTGACGGAGATCCTGACGATAAAGACGGTCGAGCCAGAACTCGCCGAGAAAGACAGGCTGCTTCAGTTTGCGGCGATCGGCTTCTGCAGGGTGGAGCTGGCCGAACCAGCCGATGGTAGAGCCGTCGAGAACGGCGCGGGCGCTGCGGCCGGGATGAAGCCACGCGGGCATGAGGCCGGTGGCAGCGTCGAAGCGGTCGAAATACAGAGAACGGGCGGAGAATTTCGCGAGGAGCTGCTCAGCGGCGCCCTTCAGGTCTGAGAAGTCGACGGGATGCTGGCCGAAGGCGGAGCCTGTGGCGCCGATGGCGAGCGAGGAGCGCTCGTCGACGCGGGGGTACGCGGTTTCCGGTGAGCCGGAAAAGATGGTGCCCATCTCGAAGAGGGCGGCGCCTTCGACATCGCGGCTGATGTTGAGGGCAAGCATGTCGAGCATGCCGGGAAGAAGCGAGGGGCGGAGCATGCCGGCTTCCGCGCTGAGCGGGTTATCGAGAGCGACCGAGGTATTGGGCTCACGGGAGAAGCGCGCGGCAGCTTCGGCGGAGCAGAACGTGGAAGAGATGGCTTCGTTCCAGCCGAGGGCGAGGACAGTGCGGCGGAGGACGGCCTCTTTCTCGGCCGAGGGCAACTCAACGACGGAACCGGCGAAAGCGGGCAGAGTGTTGCGGAAGCGGTTGTAGCCGTAGACGCGGGCCACTTCTTCGATGAGGTCGATTTCACGCTCGAGGTCGAGACGCCAGCTGGGGAGCGTCACCGCCTGACCGCTATCGGAGTCAGGCGCCAGCCGGCAGCCGAGACCCGTGAGGATGGATTCGGCTGTGGCGGGGCTGATGCCTTCGGGATCTTCGGTGGGGCCGAGAATGCGCTGAATCTCCGAAGTGCGAAAGCGGATCGGCGCGCGGTCGGCGGTGCGCGCCTGCGTTTCGGGGACAATGACGTCGACCAGTTCCCCCTCAGCGTAGCCCCCGGCCTCGAGGATGATTTTGCTAACAAGAGCGGAGGCGACGGGAGGCGCGTTGAAATCGGCGCCGCGCTCGAAGCGGTGCGAAGCATCGGTGTGGATGAGGTGGCGCTTCGAGGAGCGGCGGACGGTGGCGGGATCGAACCAGGCGGCTTCGACGAGAATGTCTTTGGTGGTGGCGGAGATCGCGGTGTCGAGGCCGCCCATGACGCCGGCCAGGCCGACGGCTTTCTTTTCGTCGGCGACGACGAGGTCGTCGGGGTCGAGAGTGCGCTCTATGCCGTCGAGGGTGACGAGCTTTTCGCCTTTGCGCGCGCGGCGAACGATGATGCCGCCTTCAAGCTTGTCGAGGTCGAAGGCGTGGGTAGGATGGCCCATGGCGAGGACCACGTAGTTGGTGGCGTCGACGGCGTTGAGGATCGGTTTCTGGTCGAGGAGGCGGAAGCGGTCGGCGACGAGGCCGGAGGAGGGCGTGATGGTCACGCCGCGGAGGACACGGGCGGTGAAGCGGCCGCAGAGTTTGGGCTCCTCGATGGAGACGGGCACTGGCCGTGCGGCGGGCTTCGGTGTCGGTAGCGATGCATCGAGGGGCAGCAATGGCAATCCGTAGATGGTCGCCGCTTCGCGGGCGATGCCGTAGTGGTTCATGGCATCGACGCGGTTGGTGGTGATGTCCATCTCGAAGAGAGAGCCGTGCGCGCCGAGATCGAAGACGCCTTCGACGGCGATGCCGCGGAGGGTGAGGTCGTCGGCGAGGACACGGTCGGAGACGGTGATGCCGGGGACGAATTCGCGGATCCAGAAGCTGAGAATCTTCATGCGAACTGCTCCAGGAAGCGGAGATCGCCGGAGAAGAGGAGGCCGATGTCGCTGATGCCGTACTTCATCATGGCGATGCGATCGATGCCCATGCCGAAGGCGAAGCCGCTGATCTTCTGCGGATCGTAGGCAGGCTGTTTGAGGCGCGCGAACTCGAAGACGGCGGGATCGACCATGCCGCAGCCGAGAAGCTCGATCCAGCCGGAGTATTTGCATTTGCGGCAGCCGGACTGCCCGCAGAAGGGGCAGCTGATCTGCACGTCGGCACTGGGTTCGGTGAACGGGAAGAAAGATGGGAAGAAGCGCGTCTTCACGCTGGAGCCGAAGAAGGCCTTCATCGCGTAGTCGAGTGTGCCTTTGAGATCGGCGAAGGTGATGTTGGTGTCGACGCAGAGGCCTTCGACCTGATGGAAGATGGGGTAATGCGTTGCGTCGGCGGCATCATTGCGGTGGACCTTGCCGGGGATGATGATGCGGAGCGGCGGCGGCTGCTGCTCCATGGTGCGGATCTGCACGGGCGAGGTGTGGGTGCGCATGAGGAGGCGGTCGCGCAGGGGCTTGCGCTCCTGGTAGGCGACGACAAGGGTGTCCTGCGTGTCGCGGGCAGGATGGCCGGGCGGGAAGTTGAGCGACTCGAAGTTGTAGTAGTCGGTTTCGACTTCGGGGCCAACGCCGACGGAGTAACCCATGCGCTGGAAGACGGAGACGATCTCATTCCAGGTGCGAAGGATGGGGTGTTCCGCGCCGAGTTTGCGGGCGGTGCCGGGGAGGGTGATGTCGATGGCCTCGGCTTCGAGGGCGGCGTCGGGCGTGCCGGCCGCCGCGGCCTGGTCGAGACGCTGCTCGATGCGGGCTTTGAGCGTGTTGAAGCGCTGGCCGAGTGGCTTCTTGGCGGCGGGAGGAGCCGCTTTGAGCCAGGCATCGCTGATGGCCTTGAGGCGGCCCTGTTTGCGGCCGAGCCAATAGAGGCGGAAGCGCTCGCGATCTCCCGGAGAACCGAGATAGGTGGCGTAGGATTCGACCTCGTTGGCCAAATCGGCGAAGGCTCGATCCAGTTCCTGTTCCGACCAGCCCGACAGGGCTGGGATTGGGCGTGGTGCTTCCTGCTCCTGCATGATTCTCTTGAGGATAAATCAGCGGAGGCAGCGAGCCGAACGGAGTGAGAGTTACGCCGGGACAGCCACTTCGATGACGCGGGTCGTCGGCTCGGGAACGGGGTCGCCGTCGGCACGGAGGCCTTCGATGTGAAACTCGATGCCTTCGCGAACGAGCTGCTCGGTCTCCTCGAATGAGGTTCCGGCGACGCCAAGCCCGGGAAGGTCGGGGACATAGGCGCTCCAGCCGGTATCGGTTTTTTCGAAGACGACAGCGTAGCCCTTCATTCGAGACCTGCCTGCTTGAGGATATTGTTATACGTGCCTCTCGCCATTTCAACTGAGGGATGTCCGGCGACGGTTACCTTTCCAGGTTTCGTAGGGTGTTTGAACTGACGATGGCTTCCGCGCTGGGCGATTTGGTACCAGCCATCCTGTTCGATCAAACGGATTACGTCCCGGCCTTTCATGGCAGATTTCAGCCTAATCAACAAAAAGATCTGCCGGGATGACTCGGTGGCCTCGGCGATAAACTAACGTCATGATCCGTTCCTATCAGGGAAAGACGCCGGTGATTCCCGCAACCTGCTATGTCGATGTTTCGGCGCAGGTGATCGGGGATGTGGTGCTGGGCGAGCATGCGAGCGTGTGGATGAATGCGGTGGTGCGCGGCGATGTGCACGAGATTCGGATCGGAGCGCACTCGAATGTGCAGGACTGCGCGGTGCTGCATGGGATGCGCTACAAGCATCCTGTGATTGTGGGCGACTGGGTGACGATTGGCCACAACGCGACCGTGCACGGGTGTGTGGTGGACGACGCCTGCCTGATCGGAATGGGCGCGACGATTCTCAACGGGGCCCGGATCGGCGAGGGATCGATCGTGGCGGCGGGGGCGGTAATCCCGGAGGGAATGATTGTGCCGCCGCGGTCGCTGGTGGCGGGGGTGCCGGGGAAGGTGCGGCGGGACCTGACGTCGGACGATCGCGAGGAGATTCTGCAGTACGCGCGGAATTATCTGGATTACGTGAAGGTCTATCTGGAAGAGACGAGAAAACAGGGATTAGGGATTAGGGACTAGGGACTAGGGACTAGGGATTAGAAACATCAGTGCGAAGGGATCCGGACGACGTCCGGATCCCTTTTCGTTTAGCGGGTGGTGGAAGAGGCGGATGTGGCGGAACAGCTGGAGGCCAATGGATCACTCAGGCTGGCCGTCTGCGGGGTGGCTGAAGTCGAGGAGCGACGCAGGAAAGCGCCGAGCAGCTCGTACTGGTCGCTGGCGATGTAATCCACGCCGGCCTGCTGGGCGGCGCGCCAGCGTTGTTCGGCAGCGGGGAGAGAGCCGAAGTTGTAGTCGTGGAACCAGCCGTTGCAGCTCTCTTCCTTTTCCGTGGCGCCGTCGAGGGTGTAGAAGCGGATCCACAGACCGTTCTGATGGGCGTGATGAACGAGGGCGCGGAGGCGCTGATCGTCGACCTCGGTCCAGGCTCCGGCATGCTGCTGGCCGCCTTCTTCCACGACGTCCCAGGGATTGTTCCACCAGCGGCGGTAGTTGGAGGCGGGCTCCGGCTCGAGGACGTCGGGCGGGCCCATGGGATTCTCGGTATGGGTGTGGGCTGCGCCGAAGACGAGGAGGCGGCCGCCGACAGGGACCTCGTCGTAGAAGACGGCTTGCTGCGCGTCGGACTCGCCGGTGAGCACGAGGATGGGGCGAACGGTGAGGGGCTCGACGCGGGCAGGGTCGCTGGTTTTGGGCGCGGTGGAGAGCCAGTCCTGGTATTTGGAGAGCAGCGCCCAGATGGCATGGAGGTGCGCCGGCTCTTCAGTTTTAAGGTCGAGATTGAGGGTGATCAGCGGCCAGTTGCCGTGATTGCCTTCTTTGAGAGCCTGCTCGACGATGGGCCGGACGCGATCGAAGAAATAGTGCTCCATGGTGGGCTCGTCGCCGCTGACGGGCACGCCGTGGGCGACGATCGACCAGGACTTGCCGGTTTTTGGGTCGGTGTACCAGTAGAGGTCCTGCTCGATGGCAAGCGGCGTCCCGGCGGAGAGGGCGCGATCGATGCGGTCGTACCACCACTCGTAGTAGGGATAGCAGTTGTGGGCATCCATGACGGAGCGGCTGCCGGGCCGGGACTCGTCCCGCGAGCCCGGGGGCGCGGCGAGTGCGAGGGATGTGGAGGCGAGAAGAATCAGGCAGAGTGCGCGGCGCATGCGGGTCCTTTCGATCAGGGATTTTCTTTCGCGGCGGGAGCCTTCACCGGCCAGTTGAGATAGACCGGATTGCCGAGAAGGAGCAGTTTACCGTTGCTGTCGCGGACTTCGGCGCGAACCCAGTGACGGGCACCATCGGAGTTCCACTGCGCGTGGAGCGTCTGATCCGCTGAGGCGATGGGTTGGGAGGGAAGGGCCGAGGATTCGGCGCCGTCGAGGAACCAATGTACGGTCGCGCCGGAACAATTGACAACGTGGAGGTCGAGTGAAACGGGCGTACTGGAGGATGCCGCGAGCCGGCTCCCCATCTCGACGGACTGCTCCCCGGCGTGAGCCTGGAAATCGAGAAGACGATCGCGGGAGCCGGTGACGTCGATGAAGACGCGTCCGGAGCGAATGCCGTCGAGGAGCCCGGCGACGGAGAGGTTCTGCGCGTAGATGACGGTGGTGGGATCGCCGACGGACGCGGGATGGTCCGGAGGCCAGCTGGCGTGGTGATTGTCGCTGCCGCCGACGGCGGTGAGACGGTAGCCGCGGCGGAGCTGATCTTCCCAGAAGCGCGTCGCCGGGCGGCCGGCTCCGTTGATGACCTCGATGGAGGTAACGAGGCTCATGTCGGCGGGAGGCGATGGGTTCCATCCGCAACCCATGCAGATTTCGCCGGTCGGCGCCTCCGGGTGGTTGATGGAGACGATGGCTCCGAGGGTGCGCGCGGCGCGGAACATCGCGTTCACATCCGGCACCTGGGGCGTGCCGACGCGGTAGTCGATGAAGCGGGTGGTGCCCCACTCGTTGGCATGGCCGTGGAAGGTGGTGAGCTCGCGGCCGGGAATGAGGAGGGTCTTGTCGAAGTACGGCTGGAGCTCGCGCTCGTCGTCGTATTGCGAAGTGGCGTTGTGGTCGGTGATGGCGATGAAGTCGAGGCCGCGCCGGACCGCGGCTTCAACAGTGAGAAACAGAGGGCACGGGACGGGTTTGCCGGACTGGCTGGGGCAGCTGCCGTCACTGTGCGCGTCATGCATGTGGAGATCGCCGCGGTACCAGCCGGGATTCGTGTTGAGGGGCTGCTCGGTGAAGGACGAATCGTCCAGAGCTGAGTTGAACCAGACCTCCGCACGATAACGAGAGGTGACGCCAGGGCGGACGTTGGGCACCGAGACGAGGATTTTCCAGCGGCCGGGCGGGATGGCTCCGGGCAGGTAGGAGGGCGTGGCGTCGGTGTCGCTGACGGTGAAGTGATCCTTATTGCCGCCGCTTTGGCCGCGGAAGCGGAAGGGATCGGCGAGGCCGAGATCGAGAACGGTGCGCTGATCGCGTCCGAGGTTGTGGAAGGTGATGGTGATGCGGTGCGTACCGGGCGGAACCGTGAAGGGAACCGAAAAATAAGTCTGGTTTTGCGATGGGCGGACTGTGCCCTGCAGGACAAGACTGGGTGGAGGAGCAGGCTGGGCTGCGGCCCCCACAAAGGAAAGAAGAAGGCAAAAAAGAATGGACTGCCGGATCCGAGGGGATGATTGCATGACTCCCTACAGATTAGGGCGGAGGCAGGCCGTGGTTGCGGCCCGCTCCGCTCAGGATGAAATTTAGAACGAGACGCGGAGAGCGAACTGCATCACGCGGGGATCGCCGGCGAGGCTGGTGATGCTGGCGACGCCGCCGCTGGTGATGTTGCCCTGCGGCTGACCGAACTCAGGCGTGTTGGTGACGTTGAATACTTCCCAGCGGGCTTGAACGTTCCAGCCTTCGGTGATGGGGAAGTTGCGGAGCAGGGCTGCGTCGAGAACATCGATGCCGGGGCCCCGGAGGGTATTGCGGCCGACGTCGCCGATCGCGCCGACGGCGGTCGTGGCGTAGGCATCTGTGGATCCGGAGGGAGCCTTCGCACCGCAGGCAGAGTCCTTGCTGGCGTAGAACCAGCAATCGGGGTCGCCGACGACGCGGGGCGTGCCCACCTGATTGGGAGTGGCAGTGGTGTAGCCGTACGGGTCGAGGATGGAGTTGTGGTTCCCATCGTTCTCGTTGATCTGGAAGGGATGGCCACCGTAATAGGTGTAGACCCCGGAGGTTTCCCAGTCGCCGAGAATCCACGCTGCAGGACCGTGCTGGAGCATTTTCTGACCGCGACCGAAGGGGAGGTAGTAGACGTAGCTGAGGGCGACACGATTGGGAACGTCGAAATCGCTGGGGCCGTACCAGGCAGCCTCATCGCGGCCGTTGGGAGCATCGCCGGAGTTGGACTCCAGCTCCTCAGGCGTGTTGTCGATGCTGCGGGAGTGGGTGAAGGCAGCTCGCACCTCCAGTCCGGAGGTCATGCGACGAGTGAGACTGGCCTGCAGTCCGTTGTAGTTGCCGGAACCGATCGGTGAAGTCCACTCGATCTGGCCATAGTTTGTGTAAGGCACGACGCCGGTGCTGACATTGCCGGAGATGATGGGCTGGTTGTAGTTGCGGATCACGTCGAGATGGGTTGATTTGGTGCCGACGTAATCGACCTCCGCGCCCCAAACCTGAGCAATCTGGCGCTGGATGCCGAGGCTCCACTGCTGGACATAGGGATCAGGATCGGAGACCGGTTGAGAGCGAATGTGGAACGCCGTGAGATTGCTGAAGTCGACCGTGGAGGGATCGAGGAAGTTGGAGGGAAAGCCGACGGACGGAGACAGGACCGGAGCGGTGTTGCTGACCAGCTCTTTGTTAATGAGGAAGGGCGGATTCAGAGCGAGTTCGTCTTCGCTGCCGATGCGCTCAAACAGCGTGTAGTAGATGCCGTAGCCGCCGCGGAAGACGGTTTTCGTGTCCGGCGAGTAGGCAAAGCCGAAGCGGGGGCCGAAGTTCTTCGTATTGGGCTGGACGATGGTGCGGTCCTGGAGGGAACCGCCCTTCGCGAAGATCAGCGAGCCGGACGCCGGATCGAAGTCGGCCATGCGATTCTGGCCTTCTTCGGCGGGCGACGCGAAGTCATAGCGGAGGCCGAGGTTGAGAGTCAGCTTGGGCGTGGCTTTCCAGTCATCTTCAAAGAAGCCGGAGGCCATCCAGAGGCGCTGATCCACAAAGAAGACGTTGGTGAGCGAGGTGGTCTGGGTGTAGCCGAGGAGACCGTCGGCGTAGGAAAGGCCGGTACCGGAGACGCACTTGCCGGGCGCGCTGTGCTGGCAGGTGAAGACGCCGGTATAGTCCAGGTCGCCGCGAGTGCTGGGCTCATCCTGGAACAGGTTGCGCATGGGAGCGTAAATGCTGACGCCGAACTTCCAGGTCTGCCTGCCCCGCACCATTGAGAGGGTGTCGTTGTACTGGTACTGCATGGGGACCTGCTGCTTGGGCAGGAAGTCCGGGGAACCCTCGAAGGCGTAGTTGGAGAACTCGGTGAGGGGTACGCCGCCGCCGAGGGCGGGATTATTCGGAATGCCCGGGACAAATTGACCCGCATACTGGTCGAGCGTGAAGGGTTGCTGCTGCGCGTAGGAGTAGTCGCGCACCCAGCCGAAGCGGAACTCATTGACCATGCTCTGGCTGAGGATGTGGGTCCACCCGATGACGTCGCTGTAGCTTTTAAGGATCTGGTTGCCCCAGGCGGAGGTGGAGGTGCCGTCCGCCAGTCCGCCGAGATAGCCGGGGATATCGCGGTTGCGAGTGGAGTAGTTGTAGCGCATGAAGACGGTATCTCGTGACGAGGGCGTCCAGTCCGCGCGGGCGTCGTAGTTGTCCTCGAAATCGGTGAGGAGTGCGTTACGGATGTAGTTATTGATGTCGGGCGGGCTGCCGGCCGTGGTGGTATTCGGTTGCGGGAAGAGCGCCATCAGCTTCTGCATGGCGGGGTCGAGGCTGCCGCTGGGAACGCTGTTATTGGCAAACGGCTGGCAGTTGGATCCGGAGAAGGCCGGCGAGCAGGTGGTGGGATCGTAGATGGTCGGGTACGTGACGCCGACGGCGGCCGCCGTCGCGGGGCTGAAGTCGCCGATGCGCTCGTTGGGCAAAGGCACGGTGGCCGTGCGCAGCACACCCTGCTTGATGCGGGTGCCCTCGTAATCGAAGAAGAAGAAGAGCTTGTTCTTAATGACCGGGCCGCCGAGGTTGGCGCCAAACTGGTTCTGGTTGTACTTCGGTTTGGCAAGGCCGTGACGATCGGAGAAGAAGTCGTTGGAGTCGAAGAAATTATTGCGAACGTACTCGTAGCCGAGGCCGTGGAACTGGTTGGTGCCGCTCTTGGTATTGACCGAGACGACGGCGCCGGGGCTGCGGCCGTATTCGGCGGAGTAGGGGTTGGTGATGACGTTGAACTCCGCAATCGTATCGACGGAAGGATGAGCGGATTCAGTACTGAGTTCCTGGACGTTTTCGCTGAAGGTGTTGTTGTCGATGCCGTCGAGGATAAAGTCGTTCTGCAGGGAGTGGATGCCGTTGACGTTGAAATCGCCGACACGGCCGGCCGAAGTGGCGCCGCTCTGCTGGGTGTAGCGGGGATCCTGCACGCCGGGAACGATGCGCAGCAGGTCATCCCAATTGCGCAGTGACAGAGGAGTCTGCTCGATCGTGGTGGAGCCGATTTCGGTGCTCACGGAGGCGTCGTCGGGTGAGAGCAGAGCCGCCGTGCTTTGCACCTGAACGGTCTGCTGCATGGTTCCAACCTTGAGGTGGAAGTCCTCGCGAGCGCGCTCACCGACGGTGAGGGTGATTTGCGCCTTCATGGAGCTGAAGCCAGACGCGCTGACGGTGAGGTTGTACTCGCCGATGGGGAGGTCCTGGAAGGAATAGGCGCCGGCATTGTCGGTTTGCACGGTGCGGGTATAGCCGGTGTCAATGGCGGTCGCGATGATCGTAACGTGAGGAAGGGCCGCGCTGGCCGGGTCGGTGGCGAGGCCGGAGAGACTGGCGGTATTGACCTGGGCCTCCAGAAGAGCCGGCGCGGAGACCAGCAGGAACAGACAGGCAACTCGGAACGATGACAACATCGTGGAATTCCTCTCATTTGTTTTGGTTGAGTTGGATTGAACAGGGGAGGCCGGTTGGCCGGAACTGACAGCAACTCGAGCAGGACGCGCTTCTCCAAAGTTTCACGAGATGCATTACCAATTGGTTAACCCACCATGAAAAGGGTTTCAAAAAAGAGATCGCGGTCTGTGGGTCGCGACCGAATCAGGAGGTGTGCCTGGGCTCGTCGCAGGAACATCGAAGGCTGGCCGGACGGCTCTCGCAACTCTGGCCGTAAGTGGCTGATCCGGGGGTAACAAGCCGCTAAAAGTTGTATGGCGGAAGAGGGGTTGAAGACCCATGATCATGGGATGGAGCGACGCGGCGCCAGCATCCGTTTGGCCGCCATCCTGGGGTGCGTGTTTGGCGCGGCCATTCTGGGTGTGGCCTTCTGGGGGTGGTCTGCCGTCAATCGGCACGACCCGGTGCAGGTTCTCCAGGAGCTTCCGGTTCACTCCGTCGTCCATCTGACGGGTGTCGTTACGTATATTGACCAACCGGGAGGCCGGTTTTGGATCGAGGACGGAACGGCGGCCATTCCCCTTGCGCTGCCGCAGGATCCGGTTCAGGCCGGAATTCTTGTCGGCTCTACGGTGCGGGTCGACGCGGTCAAGACCGCAAGGTACGACCCGAATCAGGGACTGGCCAGCGTCCATCTGCAACAGATGCGTATAACCCCATCCTCCGTGCAGATCCACCTGCCGGCGCCGATCCCGATCACACTGGCTGAGTTTCCTCGTCCGGAGAAGGACGGGGTTCGAGTTCAGACCAGCGCCGTGATTCGAGACGTGCGCGTGGACAACAGGGGCCAGGCCCATCTCCTCATTGCCGAGCTGGGGCGCGATGTCGAACTGGTGATCGCGGCACCGAATCGCGACTACTCGAACCTGGTGGACAGCCGAGTTCGCATCCTCGGCGTGCCGGAACAGATTCGAGACTCCCAGGGCGTCCTGATTCTCAATCGGCTGTGGTCGCCGACGGGCCGCGATCTGCAGGTGGAAGAGCCCGCGCCGAGCTCGATTCCGCTGATGGACATTCGGACGATCTACCTGGAGATCCACAGCGGAGAAGGACACCGGGTGCGAATCCGTGGACAGGTGGCGGCCGTTTCTCCGGATTCGATTCTTCTCGAGGACCGGTGGGGCGCGATCCAGTGCAATGAGGCGAATACTGCCCCGCTGAAACCCGGGAGTCGCGTGGAGGTATCCGGTTTTCCCCGCCTGGAAGGACTGGGAGTGAACCTGGTGCACGCGCGGGTGAGCCGGCTGACGGAAGACGCAGCGAACGAGACTACGGACCACCTCCCACCGGCTCTGACGACGGTAGCCGCGGTGCGTGATCTGTCCGCAGCCCAGGCGGCGCAGGCGCTGCCGGTGAACGTGACCGGTGTTGTGACCTACGTCGATAACGAACAGCGGCAGTTGTTCCTTCAGGACGGGACCGGAGCAATCTACGTGAAGTACTCCGGCGATCATCCGGACCTGGCCGTCGGCCAGCGCGCCAATCTGACAGGGATCACGAACGCAGGCAACTATGCGCCGGTGATTGTAGCTCCCCGGTTCCGCATCCGTGGAGACGCCCCGCTGCCCAGGCCGGCGCCAGTGACGCTGGAGGAATCGGCATCGGGGTCGCTGGACTCGCGCTACGTGGCGCTTGAAGGCGTCGTTCACCCGATGAAAGTGCGCGAGGAATCTGGCCATCCGGCTCTGGCGTTCGATGTCTTTACGGCGGTGGGGCCGGTGCATGTGTACACCTCGCCGCTATTCCCCGCGATCGAGGAATCGCGCGACCTGGAAGACGCACGCGTTCGGATCCACGGAGTGTTTGGAACGGTCTTCAACTCGCGCCGCCAGCTGGTGGGCTATCAGCTGCTGGTGGAGCAGCGCAAAGACATTGAAGTCCTGGAACCCGGGGCTTCCGATCCCTTTGCCGCGCACATAACCCCGATCGGATCGCTGCTCCGGTTTTCTCCGAATGCGCGGTTCGGACATCGCGTGAAGGTGGAAGGCACGGTGACGCTGGCCGGCCGGGACTTGCTGTTCCTGCAGGATGCGACGGACGGAGTGGAAATCCGCGGCGATGCGTCCTCATTCCGTACCGGAGATCGCGTGGAGGCCATTGGTTATCCGACGCTGGCGGGGCGTTACTCGCCGGTGATTACGGATGCTGAGTTCCGGCGGCTCGGGCATGCGGGCGTCGTCGCGGCGAAGAGCGTAACGGCGGACTCCGTTCTGCAGGGACATCAGGATTCGATGCTGGTGACTCTGGAAGGGCGGTTGCTGACGTCAGTGAAAACGCCCGCTCGGGAGAGCCTGGTTCTGCAGTCGGGGATGCGCACGTTCACGGCACAACTGGACACCTCGGATCAGGGCGTAGTTCCGCTGCCGTTGAGGCCAGGCAGTGTGCTGCGGCTGACGGGGGTGGTTTCGACGCAGGTCGATCCCAGCCGCCTGTACCGGATCCTGGAGGAGGACCCGACCAGTTTTCAGATTCTTCTGCGCTCACCCTCGGATGTGACCCTCGTTCACCGGGCGCCGTTCTGGACGATGGAAACCGCCCGGTCGCTGCTCGCCGTGTTATCGCCGATGGTCATCGCGTTTCTGATGTGGGTCATCCTGCTGCGCCGCCAGGTTCAGAGGCAGATGGCGGACCTGCGCAGGGCAGCAGACACAGCGCGAGCGATCCGGGATCTTTCAACGGCAATGCAGAATGTCTCGCGACAGCAGCGGTTCGACACGGAAGTATCGGTTCGCGGCAGTGAAGCCATCGCGCAGCTGGTGGTCGGCTTTAACCGCATGCTCGTGGAGCTGCAGCAGCGGGAAAAGGCGAAACAGGAAGCGGAAGCCCGGCTGCAGCATATGGCTCTGATCGACGATTTGACGGGATTGCCCAACCGGCGCCTGCTGGCAGAGCGGTTGTCCCATTGCCTGGCGCGGGCGCGGCGCGAACAGAGAATGCTGGCGCTGCTGTATATCGACCTCGACGGATTCAAGCTGGTCAATGACAGTCTCGGGCACGCGATCGGCGACGAGCTGCTGACTCAGGTGTCGCATCGACTGAAAGCCCGGTTCCGCGAATCGGATACGCTGGCGCGGCTGGGCGGCGACGAATTCACGCTGATTCTCGACAGCGTCCACGAGCCGGGCGACGCAGAGCGGGCGGCGCAGAGCCTTTTGGAAATCCTGAGGCCTCCGTTTGAAATTGACGGCCATTCCATCCGCATGACGGCCAGCGTCGGGGTCAGCCTCTTCCCCAACCATGGAAACGAGGGAGGCCAGCTGCTGCAACAGGCCGATTGCGCCATGTATGCGGCCAAGCGCAACGGAAAGGACCGCGTGGTGCAGTTTGGCGACGACATGGGATATGCGGCGCGCGAGCGGCTGATGCTGGAGAGTGAACTGCGGCGGGCTCTCGCCGAAAAAGACATCTTCGTCCACTATCAGCCGGAATTCGAGCTGGCCAACTACACGATTGTGCGTTTCGAGGCCCTGGCGCGCTGGACTCATCCCACATTGGGGAATATTCCTCCGTTGAGTTTCATTCCCGTAGCCGAGGAAAGCGGTCTGATCGTTCCGCTCGGAGCCTACATTATGGAGCGAGCCTGCACGGACGCTGTGCAATGGCAGCAGGTTTCGGATCGGCCTATCCAGGTAGCAGTGAACGTCTCCAGCGTGCAATTTGCCCGCGATTCCTTTGTCGAGGAGATTGAGGACATTCTGCAACGCACCGGACTGCATCCGTCGCTGCTGCAGATCGAGCTGACGGAATCGGCAACCCTGACGGGTGTGGAACGCGCGGCGGAGATGATGCGGAGGCTGAAGGCCAAAGGCATCAGCGTAGCCATGGACGATTTCGGAACGGGCTATTCCTGTCTGAGCTACCTGCCGAAGTTGTCGTTTGACGCCCTGAAACTCGACCGGTCCTTCGTCAATGAGCTGATCGTGCGCCCTGAGACGCGAGGCTTTGTGAAATCGATTCTCATGCTCGCCCACAACCTCAACATGAAGGTGATTGTGGAGGGGATCGAAACCCGGGAACAGCTGGAACTGATCCGTGCGCTCGGAACCAACGAGGCCCAGGGATATCTCCTGGGCCGTCCTTCACCGAATCCACTGGAATACCTTCGGAAGCCGTTCGTTCTCGACGGAGCTTCGCCGGAGAGCCCGGTGGAGGATCTGGAGACGGTTCGCTGATGGCTGCGCCGATGAGAGGTACGAGGCCAATCCGGCACGAGGCGCCTTGCACAGCGGGCGTCGGCGATGCCGCGCACGCAGGAATGCGCCTGGGAAGGGCGCGGCAGGCGCTGTGCACTGCGGCGTGTCTGATGATACTGGGGTCGTCGGCACTGGCTCTCAATCCGGCGAAGGCCATCACCCAGTACATGCAGACCTCGTGGACGAGCGAATCGGGACTGCCGCAGAACTCGGTGCAGGCCATCGCGCAGACCAACGACGGTTATTTGTGGTTCGGAACGCAGGAAGGCCTGACGCGTTTCGATGGCGCGCACTTCGTGACGTACACGCGGCACAATGCGTCCGGGCTGGCGTCCAGCAATATTCTGACGCTGGCCGCGAGCCGCGACGGGAGCCTCTGGGTCGGCACCGACAGCGGGCTCAGTCACTATGTTCCGGCGGCCATGCCTGGCGACACCGGAACGTTCACCACGCTGACGGTCCGGGAGGGGTTGGCCGGGGACAATATTACGAGCCTCCGCGAAGATGGCGAGGGTGGATTGTGGGTTGGAACCTCGCAGGGCCTGAATTGTATCCGGAGCGGAAAGATCGAGAGCTGGAGTCTGCCTCGCGGCGATGGCGATCCAGCGGTCAACGCCGTGGTCCTGGATCGGGGAGGCACCCTGTGGGTGGGCACGCAACAGGGGCTGGCCCGTTTCGACCACGGCCACTTCGCCGCATACACCCTGCGTGACGGACTGGCTGGCGGCGATCCCGTGGTCGCTCTGGCCGCCGCTCCGGATGGGTCGCTCTGGGCGGGAACAGCTTCCAACCGCTTAGTGCAGATTCGGCGGGACCGGGTGGTCTCGGTGTTGCAGCTTCTGCCGGGCGAGATCGCGGCGTTGCTGGCCGATCACGACGGCGCGGTGTGGATTTCGTTTGTTCGGCACGGGATCGCGCGACTCTATCGCGGCAAAGTCGATTTCTACGGGGCGGCCCGCGGGCTGCCAAGCGATCGCTGCGCCAAAGCCCTGATGGAAGACCGCGAAGGCAGTCTGTGGGTGGGTCTGCTGGACGCGGGAGCCGCGCAGCTGCGCGACGGGAAGTTCTCCGTCTTCGGCACGCCCGAGGGGTTGTCCGGCAACTACACCGGCAATGTCCTGCAGGCGCAGGACGGCACGATGTGGATCGGTGCCGACAACAACGGGCTCGATCATTTGTTAGCGGACGGACGCGTGGAGGTTTGGAACCAGAGCCGGGGTCTGCCGAATCAGGCCGTTTATTCGATCCTGCAGCGGCGCGACGGCAGCCTGTGGGTGGGCTTCCAGCGAGGCATGATCGCCGAAATCCGGGATGGACACGTCTCCAGCTGGCGCGATCCGCAGGCGAGCGACACCTCCATCAATGCGCTTTACGAGGACCAGGATGGCCATCTCTGGGTGGGATTCTTCGGCCGCGGTCTGGCGCAGTTTGAGCATGGAGTGTTCCACCACATCACCGACTCCGGACGAATTTCCGGCATTACGCAGACCCGGGACGGCGCGCTGTGGATCGCTCTGGACGGGGATGGCGTGGAACGCCTGCAGGGAGGGATGGTGACCCGCTTTACGACGGCCAGCGGGCTGCACAGCAATCATGTAATGACCCTGTATGCGGACCCCGACGGCAGCGTGTGGGCAGGAACTTCGGGTGGAGGCATCAGTCATATCCACGATGGGCGCGTCGATACATGGACCCCGGACCAGGATCTGCCGGACACGTCGATCGGATCGATCCTCGAAGACAACAGCGGCGATCTCTGGTTTGGCGGCGACACCGGGGTTTTCCGAATTGCGAAGCAACAGTTCGCGGAGACAGCCGGAAAGCCAGGCGAAAAGCTGCAGCCCATACTGTATGGGACGGCGGACGGCCTGCGCTCGCGGGAGACGCTGTACGGCAGCATGCCCTGCGCCTGGAAGAGCCGCGATGGCCGGCTGTGGTTTGGAACGATTGACGGTGTCGCAGTGATCGATCCGTCGCACATTCCCATCAACACGATTGTGCCGCCGGTATGGATTGAGCGGGTGACCTTCGACGGGCGCTCGATTCCGCTGCAGAACGGAATCCGGCTGAAGCATGGCTCCGGCAATCTGGAGGTGTCCTTCACGGCGCCCAGCTTTGTCGCGCCGCAGCGGGTACGGTTCCGCTACCGGCTG
Source organism: uncultured Acidobacteriaceae bacterium (assembly GCA_963770525.1). Taxonomy (GTDB): domain Bacteria; phylum Acidobacteriota; class Terriglobia; order Terriglobales; family Acidobacteriaceae; genus Palsa-343. The sequence continues at coordinate 184,026 of CAVYPY010000001.1, forward strand.
GAGGGGTTCGATCCCGACTGGATCTACGCGGGGACACGGCGAAACGCCTGGTACACGAATCTTCCGCCCGGAAACTACACGTTCATCGTGCAGGCTGAAAACGATGACGCGGTGCGCAACCTGACCGGGGCATCATTCCGGTTCGCTCTGCGCGCGCCGCCGGCGCAGACACCGCTGGCTTATCTGGGCTACGCGCTCGCAGTTCTGCTCCTGACCTGGGGCATCATCGCCTTCCGTACCCGGAGCCTGACGCGCCGCCAGGAGCAACTGACCCGGCTGGTGGCGGAACGCACAGCGCAGCTGGTGGCGGAAAAGGCAGCCCTGGAAGAGGCTCGATGCGCGCTGCAGATCCAGGCGACCCATGATTCGCTGACCGGCATCTTCAATCGCGCCGCCATGCTGGAGCAGCTGGAGCGGGAGATCGCCCGTGCCATCCGCGACCAGGCACCTCTGGGCGTGCTGATTGCCGATCTCGATCATTTCAAGAGCCTGAACGACAGCTTTGGGCACCTGTGCGGGGACGACGTGATTCGCGAAGCCGCGCAGCGTTTTGGTGAGGGGATGCGAGCGTACGACTGGGTGGGCCGGTACGGAGGGGAGGAATTCCTCGTCCTCTTCCCGGGTTGGGACCCGGCGGTCGCACCGCGACGCATTGACGATCTGCTCGACGCGATCCGGTCGCGGCCATTCGCCGCCAGCGAGACGGAGATTCGCCTGACCTGCAGCATCGGCGTGGCGACCTTCCGCCCGGGGATGGATCCACCGTCCACGCGAGAAGTGCTGAGCCGTGCCGATACGGCTCTGTACGTGGCGAAGAACTCCGGCCGCAATTGCGCCCGCTTTGAATCTCGCGAAGACGTGAACCGTAAGCCGCCGGTGGGAGATTTGGCAATCGCGGACCCGATGGCCGATCCCGTGGCGCAAGAGAGTCCTGAGCGAGCCGAGGGAAGGTTCCTTCGCCGCGAAAGTCAGAAACAGCCAGTCTGACAGCAACTATCCTCGAAACTACGCAAAGTCCGCGGCATCCATAACAAAGACGGTTCTTTTCCGGCCTGTTTCGACGGGTTGAAATGGGGAGCATGTGGCGCTACACTCTGATATAGGACCGCTTTAGTCGTATATTGTCGCCGGAAGGATCGGTGGGGCCGCAGCGTTGCCCCGAATCCGAGGAGATCTGAATGAGCACCGATATGAATGTCGTCCACGAGCTGGCCAGCCGGGAATACGAATGGGGCTTCGTCACGCAGATTGAAGAAGACCGGATTCCCAAAGGGCTGAGCGAGGACGTGGTCCGGCTGATTTCGAAGAAGAAGAACGAGCCGGAGTTCATGCTGGAATGGCGGCTGAACGCCTACCGCTACTGGGCGAGCCAGGAAAGGGCGCAGGCTGAGCCGCAGTGGGCCAACGTCCAGTTCCCGCCGATCAATTATCAGGACATGGTTTATTACTCGGCACCGAAGCAGAAGAAGCAGCTGAACAGCCTGGAAGAAGTGGATCCGGAGATCCTGCGGACGTACGAGAAGCTGGGGATCCCGCTGGCCGAGCAGAAGCTGCTGGCCAATGTCGCAGTCGATGCGGTGTTCGACAGCGTGAGCGTGGCGACCACGTTTAAGGCGAAGCTGGCGGAAGCAGGCGTGATCTTTTGTTCATTTTCTGAGGCGGTGCAGAAGCACCCGGAGCTGGTGAAGAAGTATCTGGGATCGGTGGTCCCACATACGGACAATTTTTATGCAGCGCTGAATGCAGCTGTGTTCAGCGACGGATCGTTCGTGTATGTGCCGAAAGGCGTGCGCTGCCCGATGGAGCTGTCGACGTACTTCCGCATCAACGCGCAGGAGACGGGGCAGTTTGAGCGGACGCTGATTGTCGCCGAGGAAGGCGCCTACGTGAGTTACCTGGAGGGGTGCACAGCACCGGTGCGCGATGAGAATCAGCTGCACGCTGCGGTCGTCGAACTGGTGGCGCTGGACAACGCGCAGATCCGCTATTCGACGGTGCAGAACTGGTATCCGGGCGATAAGAACGGTAAGGGCGGGATCTACAACTTCGTGACCAAGCGCGGCAAGTGCCTGGGCCGGAACTCAAAAATCTCGTGGACGCAGGTGGAGACGGGCTCGGCAATCACGTGGAAATATCCCAGCTGCATTCTGCAGGGCGACAACTCGGTGGGTGAGTTCTACTCCGTGGCGCTGACGAACAACTATCAGCAGGCGGATACCGGGACGAAGATGATCCACCTGGGGAAGAACACGAAAAGCACGATCGTTTCCAAGGGGATCAGCGCCGGGCACGGGCAGAACACCTACCGCGGCATGGTGAAGATCATGAAGGGCGCCGAGGGCGCGCGCAATTACACACAGTGCGATTCGCTGCTGATCGGCGACAAGTGCGGCGCGCATACCTTCCCGTACATCGAAGTAAAGAACTCGTCGGCGCGGATGGAGCATGAGGCAGCGACCTCGAAGATCGGCGAGGATCAGCTGTTTTACCTGCAGCAGCGGGGCCTGAAGACGGAAGATGCTGTGTCGATGATCGTGAACGGCTTCTGCAAGCAGGTGTTCAAAGAGCTGCCGATGGAGTTTGCCGTGGAAGCGCAGAAGCTGCTGAGCGTGAGTCTTGAAGGCAGCGTGGGCTGATGGCGCGGGACGTCATCAACAGCTAAGAGGCGGTTAGCTGGTGAAGCGGTCAGCTGAAAGGCGGCCAGCGAAAATAAGATTTGCGAGGAAAAGAAGAATGAGTTTGCTGGAAATCAGAAATCTGCATGTCAATGTGGATGGGAACGAGATCCTGAAAGGGATCGACCTGACGGTGAATGCCGGGGAAGTGCACTCCATTATGGGGCCGAACGGGTCGGGCAAGAGCACGCTGGCCCAGGTGCTGGCGCGGCGCGATGCCTACAACGTGACGGAAGGCTCGATCACCTTCGATGGCAAAGACCTGCTGGAGATGAAGCCGGAGGCAGCGGCATGCGAGGGCGTGTTTCTGGCCTTCCAGTATCCGGTGGAGATTCCTGGCATCGGCAACACATACTTCCTGCGGTCGGCTCTGAATGCGCAGCGTAAGCATCGCGGGCTGGATGAAATGGATGCGATGGATTTTCTGCCGCTGTTCCGGGAGAAGCTGGCGCTGCTGGAGATGGACGACAAGCTAATGAACCGCTCGCTGAACGAGGGCTTTTCCGGCGGCGAGAAGAAGCGCAACGAGATTCTGCAGATGGCCGTGCTCGAGCCGAAGCTTGCCATTCTGGACGAGACGGACTCGGGGCTGGATATCGATGCGCTGCGCATTGTCGCCGGCGGCGTCAATTCTCTGCGGAGCCCCGATCGGGCAATGCTGGTGGTGACGCACTACCAGCGGCTGCTGAACTACATCGTCCCGGACTTTGTGCACGTGCTGGTGGATGGCCGGATTGTGCGGTCAGGTGGCAAAGAGCTGGCACTGGAGCTGGAAGAGAAGGGCTACGGCTGGACGGAGAAGGACACGCCGCAGCCCGTGGGAGCGCGGGCGTGAGGGAGACGGCGGTGACAGCGACAGAACAGGTGCAGAGCTGGCTGGAGAACTTCACCGAGTTTGAGAAGACCGCGCCGGGGGCGAAGCTCGCGTGGCTGAAGCGCCTGCGTGAAGATGCCTTTGCACGGTTCTGCGAGGCGGGATTTCCCACGACAAAGGATGAGGATTGGCGCTTCACGAACGTAGCGGCCATTGCGCGGACGATCTTCCAGCCTGCTGACGCGGCGAACCTGACAAAAAAGCAGCTGGAGCCGTTTCGCCTGCAGGGTGCGACAGCGGCGAGGCTGGTCTTCGTGAATGGGCGCCACGCGCCGGAGCTGTCCGAGGTCGGCGATCTGCCGAAAGGCGTCACGGTGGCCAGCCTGCGCGAGCAGATCGCCTCTCATCCGGAGACGCTGGAGAAACACCTGGGGCGGTATGCCGATACGCAGCGGGATGCCTTTGTGGCGCTGAATACGGCGTTCGTCGCGGATGGTGCGTATGTGCATGTGCCGCGCGGAGTCGTGGTCAACGCTCCGATAACCCTCCTCTACCTCTCGACGCAGGAAAATGCACCGGCGGTGACGCATCCGCGAAACCTGATCGTGGCTGAGGATGAGAGCCAGGTAGCGGTGATCGAGGATTATGTGTCGGTGGGCGGCGAGTCCGTGGCCTTCTCCAACGCGGTGACGGAGTTGATTGCCGGCGAAAGCACCGTCGCCCAGCACTACCTGATTGAGCGCGAGCACCTGAAGGCCTTCAATGTATCGACGCTGCGCATTCAGCAGGGACGGAGCGCGAACGTGGCCTCGCATTCTCTGCTGCTGGGCGGCGGACTGGTGCGGAACAACGTGCATCCAGTGCTGGCCGGCGAAGGTGGCGAGTGCCTCATCAACGGGCTTTTCCTTGGCACGGGGCGGCAACACCTGGACAACTTCATGCACGTGGAGCACGCCAGCCCGCACTGCGGCAGCCGGCAGTATTACAACGGAATCCTAGACGGGCAGGCCCATGGGGTGTTTCACGGGCGCATTGTGGTTCACAAGGCCGCGCAGAAGACCGACGCGAAGCAGACGAACCGGAATCTGCTGCTGAGCGACGATGCGCAGATCGACACCAAGCCGCAGCTGGAGATCTACGCCGACGACGTGAAGTGCACCCACGGCGCGACGATTGGGCAGATCGAGGAGAATGCGCTGTTCTACCTGCGGTCGCGCGGCCTCAGCGAGGCGGAAGCGCGCAAGCTGCTGCTGCTGGCTTTTGCAGAGGAATGCGTGGAGCGGATGCATTCGACGGCAGCCCGCGAGCACATCGAGGGGCTGATCCGGCAGCACCTGCTGTTCCTGGAAAACGCGCCGCAGGCGAGTTCGGGACGAGTCAACGAACGAGCGATGGAGGAAGTGGGATGAGCGCTGCTCTTGCTGTTGCGACTCGCGATAAGGCCGTGAATTCGCCGTTTGAAGTGGAGAAGATCCGGGCGGATTTTCCAATCCTTCAGAGTAAGGTCCACGGGCATCCGCTGGTTTATCTCGACAATGCCGCGACCTCGCAGAAACCGCAGAGCGTGATTGACGCGCTGGTGCGGTATTACGAGGGCGAAAACGCGAACATCCATCGCGGTGTGCACTACCTGTCGCAAATTGCGACGGAGGAGTTCGAAGCGGGGCGCAGGACGGTGCAGCGCTTCGTGAACGCCGCAGATGCAAGCGAAATCATCTTCACGCGCGGGACCACCGAAGCGATCAATCTGGTAGCACAGACGTACGGACGTGCGCACGTGGGTGCGGGTGACGAAGTCCTGATCACGGCCATGGAGCACCACTCCAACATCGTCCCGTGGCAGCTGCTGTGCGAGGAAAAAGGCGCCCGGCTGCGCGTGGTTCCCATGAATGACGCCGGCGAACTGCTGCTGGACGAGTACGAGAAACTGCTGGGGCCGAAAACGCGGATCGTCGGTCTGGCGCACGTCTCGAATGCGCTGGGGACGGTGAATCCGGTGAAACGGATGATTGCCGCGGCACATGCGCGGGGAATCCCGGTACTCGTGGACGGCGCGCAGGCCGTGCCGCACATTGCCGTCGACGTACGGGATCTCGACTGCGACTTCTATGCGTTCTCGGGGCACAAGATGTATGGGCCGACGGGCATCGGCGTGCTTTATGGAAAGGCTGCACTGCTGGACGCGATGCCGCCGTACCAGGGTGGCGGGGACATGATCAGCTCCGTGACCTTCGAGAAGACTACGTATAACAAGCTGCCGCACAAATTTGAAGCGGGCACACCGGATATGGCAGGAGTGGCGGGACTCAAGGCGGCCATCGAATATATGAACCGCGTGGGCGTCGCGAACATCGCGACCCACGAGCATGACCTGCTGGAGTACGCGACGGAGGTCGTGGGCGGGCTGCCAGGCGTGCGTCTGATCGGGACGGCCCGGGAGAAAGCCAGCGTACTGTCCTTCGTGCTGGAGGAGGTGCATCCCCATGACATCGGGACCATCCTCGATCAGGAGGGCATTGCGGTGCGGACCGGACACCACTGTGCGCAGCCGGTGATGGAGCGGTTCTCGATTCCGGCCACCGTGCGCGCTTCCTTTGCCATGTACAACACGCGCGGCGAAGTCGACGCTCTGGCGCGAGGGCTGCGGAAGGTACAGGAGGTCTTTGGCTGATGCCGGAACTGCGCGATCTCTATCAGGAAGTGATTCTCGAGCACAGCCGGGCCCCCAGGAACTACAAGGCGCTTGCAGCGGCGAACCACAAGGCTGAGGGCTACAACCCGCTGTGCGGCGACCGCTTTACCGTTTATCTGGAGATGGACGGCGACGCGATACGCGATGTGAGTTTTGAGGGCGCGGGGTGCGCGATTTCCAAAGCGTCGGCTTCAATGATGACGCAGAGCATCAAGGGCAGGACGAAGGCCGAGGCGCACCACATTTTCGAGCAATTTCACGAGCTGGTGACCGGGCACTCGCACGAGCACGAAGCGGAGCTGGGCAAGCTGGCGGTGTTCTCGGGCGTTTCGGAGTTTCCGATGCGGGTAAAGTGCGCCACTCTGGCCTGGCATACGCTGCAGGCGGCTCTGGAAGGCAAGCAGGACAAGGTATCGACAGAATAGGCCGGTGGCCCGTAGCCGGTAGCCCTCGGGCGGTCGCAGCCGCGAGGTCATTGGATGCTACAGGCTACTTGGCTGAAAGCTCTCTCATGATCATCACCAACCGAACCGTGACGCTGACGCGCGATTGTCCCGCCATTGCCGTGCCGGCCGGCTCGACGCAGATGCTCCCGGCGGGGACGACGGTGCGGGTCACGCAGGCGGCCGGGACCAGCTACACGGTTTCAGTCAACGGCGCGCTGTACAGGATCGAGGAGAAGGACGCGGATGCCCTGGGGCTGAGTGGTGCCGCGACGGAGACCAAGGCGCCCTCGATCTTCAGCGAGCGCATGGTCTGGGATCAGCTCAAGACGGTCTACGATCCGGAGATTCCGGTAAACATCGTCGACCTGGGGCTGATTTACTCCTGCGAGATCAGCGACCACCCCGAGAGCGGAAAGAAGATCGACGTGGCGATGTCGCTGACGGCTCCGGGCTGCGGCATGTCCGATGTGCTGAAGGCTGACGTGGAGCACAAGCTGGCGCGGCTGCCGGAGGTGCGGGAAGTCCGGGTGCAGGTGGTCTTCGATCCGCCGTGGAGTCCGGCGCGCATGTCAGAAGCGGCCAAGCTGCAGCTGGGCTTCGATCTCGACTACGGCAATGGCGCGGGCAGCGCGTTTCCGATTCTGCGCTAGCAGAGAGCTTTCCCCGAAGCCGTGAGCCGTTACGGCTCGACGGGTTCCACGTAAAACATCTCATTGGTGGGGCGAAAGCCGTTCGCTTCGTACAGGCGGCGTCCCTCTTCCGTCGAATGGAGAGCCACGACGCGGATGCCGCGGCGGCGGGCCTCGGCGAGGGCGAGTTCGATGAGCTGGCTCGCCAGCCGGCGGCGCCGGTATTCCGGCTCCACATACACATTCAGCAGGTAGCCGCGCTTTGTGGAGCGCGGATCGAGCGGATGCGGCGGCCACTCCAGCAGGAGCAAGCCCGCGCCAGCCACTGGTACGCCATCGTCTTCGCTGATCCAGCCAATGTACAGGCCGTCAGCGATGGCTTTGGACACCCAGGGTTCATGGGCCTGGGCCATCATCTGCAGGATCTGATCGTCGCGGCGCCCGGCATCGACAAACATGCGACGACGATGACGGGTGATGAGGGGAGCATCGGCAGCAATCGCCAGCCTCGTTCTCAGCATGATGAGAAGTATAAGACGAGCCCTGCCCGCTGAGCGGCCGCGGACCAGGGCGCGCGCGTCCGGGCCAGTCTTTCTCCGAAAGCGGCTAGCATGGAGGCGTGGTATCAGAGCCCAAATTCGACCGCCAGCGACTGCATGCGGGCATGCAGGTGGCCGTGGCCGTGTCCGGCGGAGCGGACTCCGTGGGCCTGCTCCGTACGCTGACCCGGGCGGCCCCGGAGATCGGTCTCGTTGTGTCGGTGGCGCACGTACACCATGGCATTCGGGGTGCCGCTGCGGACGAGGATGAGCGCTTCGTCGCTGATCTGGCGAAACGGCTGCAGCTACCATTCCTGTTGCACCGCACCGACGCGCCGGCGCGGGCACGAAGCCAGGGCCAGACGCTGGAAGAAGCAGGCCGGCACGACCGCTACGCATGGTTCCGCGAACTGCTGGCGCACGGCAAAATCAACGCCGTGGCCACAGCGCACACGCTCGACGATCAGGCCGAGACGGTCCTGCATCGTCTGCTGCGGGGATCGTGGACGGAGGGCCTGGGCGGCATTCATCCCGTGATCACCTGTCCATCAGGCCTGATTGTGCGGCCTTTCCTGGAGACGAGGCACGCCGAGATCACGGGTTGGCTGCGGTCGATCGACCAACCCTGGCGCGAAGATGCCTCCAACGAAGATCGGAGCTTCACGCGGAACCGCATCCGGCACGAGCTGCTGCCGCAGTTGGCACAGTACAACCCCCGCATCGAGGAACAGCTGGCGCGCATGGCGATTTTGGCACGCGATGAGGAAGCCTGGTGGGAGGCTGAGCTGCGCACGCTGCTGCCGGCATTGATTCTGCCGGGACGGCCTGTGCGCGGCGGCGGGCGTGCTGTCTCAACGCATCCGGATGAAGGCAGCGTGGGCATCGAACTGGAGCGGTTGCGCGACCTCGCGCCGGCCGTGCGACGCCGCGTGCTGCGGGCGGCAGTCCAGCAGCTGGGCTGCGAACTGAACTTCGAGCAGACGGATCGGCTGATGACGATGGGCGATTCGGCAGCTCCCCGCAGACAGCAGCTGACTGCGGAGGTCCGGGCGGAGCGGACAGCTCGGGAACTGCGTCTCGTGCGGGAAGGTTCCGCGAGTCAGAGCGCGGCGGTTCCGCAGCCTGTGGAGTTGCCGATTCCTGGAGAAGGTGAATTTTCGGGCGTGCGCCTGCGGACGGTGTTTCGTGGTGCGAAGCAGGACGCGCCTCCCGCTCCGGCAAAGCTTCGCACGCCGCAACCGGGTGATCGCGTACGGGTGCGGCACTCGCGGGGCCCCCGGCCTCTGAAAGAGATCTTCGAGCGGATGCAGGTGGTGGCAGAGCAGCGCAGGAACTGGCCTCTGGTGGAGTGGGGCGGGCGAATTGTCTGGATGCGAGGCCTCGATGTGGATGCGGAGATCGATCTGCCGTTTGCGATCGAGGTGGTCAGCGAAGATGCAGAGGAAGTGGGCGGGGCACCAGTTCAGCGAATCCCGTTCGGCGGCCATTCGTAAGCCACAACACCCAAATCGCTGAGCATCTGCATCGTGGACTCAACGTTGCGCCGAACCTGCGGGCGATCCTGCCGGAGTGCGGCGGGATCCTCTTCCACCGCGATCACTCTTCCAAACGGCCACACATTCTCTGGCGCAGCGGCCAGAGCCTTCGGCAGATCGGAGATTCGGAGCTCGAGCAGACGGCGCCGCGCCGCGACGGGCCGCAGGAATTCGCTGCCCGGGCTGTTCGCGGGACCGTTATCCGGGTAGAGGATGCTGAGGCTCACGGTGGACTTGCTGACGATCAGAAACGGATTCACCCAGCTCTGGCGTGTATGGATGGCCATGTAGATGTTCTTGGAAGGCGGCGGAATGCTGTCCAGCTCCTGACGATCCTGATCCTCCACTGCTGCCGTGGCACGCGCCTGTTGCAGGGCGTGCTCTCTTGCCGCAGCTTCGGCGGCGACCGTAGCGACGGGATGATGCGCGGATCGGGAGCAGCCTGCGATGAGTATGGCCGGGAGCAGAGCGCCAAGCAGGCCAGCGTGGGATTTCATACGTTGATGCACGATTTTCTGCACGATCAGAATACCAAGTCACGGCGGCTTTTCGGGAGAACAGAGTATGGGGTCGGTGCGCGATTGGCCGGCTTTGGCTGAATGTGCCGCATCTGGCGTAGTCCGGGGAAGGAATAGAATCGACCAGTGAAAACAAGCCTTTTTGATCTCTACAAGGTCGGGATCGGGCCTTCCAGTTCCCACACCATGGGACCGATGCGGGCTGCGCGCCGATTTGCAACCGAACTGGAATCTTCGGGTGTGTTGCCGCAGGTTGCTGAGGTGCGGGTCGAGCTGTACGGTTCTCTGGCGCTGACCGGGCGCGGCCACGGAACCGATCGTGCCGTGCTGCTGGGTCTGAGCGGCGAGGAGGCAGCCACCATCGATCCAGGGACCATCGACCCGAAATTGGCGGAGATTCGCTCGTCGGGGAAGCTGTCACTGCTGGGCGGGCACACGATTCTTTTCAGGGAAACGGAAAGCCTGATCCTGAACGACGATCAGATGGTTCCGCCGGGCGCCAAGACGCAGCATCCCAACGGAGTTCGCTTCATTTCGCGCGACGCCGCCGGCAGGCAGCTGATGATGCGGACATATTTTTCCATCGGCGGCGGATTCGTCATTGAGGACGGCGAAGAGGCACAGCCGCAAACAGCCACAGAGGGCGCTGGCGTGCCGTATCCCTTCACGAGCGCGGCGGAGCTGCTGCGCATCGCGAGTGAGGCCGACAAGCCGATCTGGGCAATCATGCTGGCCAACGAAAGCGCGTCGCGTCCGGTGGAAGACGTGCGGGCCGGGATTCTGCGCATCTGGAACGTGATGCTCGGGTGCATCGAGCGAGGCATGAGGACAGAGGGGATTCTGCCTGGCGGGCTTTCCGTGCGTCGACGGGCACCGCGGCTGGTGGCGCGCCTGCGCGAGAAGGGATCGGCCGATCCGCTGGCGCCGCTCGACTGGGTGACAGTCTATGCGATGGCCGTGAACGAAGAGAATGCCGCCGGCGGGCGAGTCGTTACCGCACCCACCAATGGAGCGGCGGGCGTGATTCCGGCGGTCGGCCGGTACTACCTCGATTTCATTCCCGGAGCGAACGAAGAGGGCATCCTGCGCTACTTCCTCACCTCAGCGGCAATCGGCGTGCTCTACAAAGAGAATGCCTCGATCAGCGGCGCGGAGGTGGGTTGCCAGGGCGAGGTGGGCGTAGCCTGCTCCATGGCCGCTGGGGGTCTGGCGGCAGCGTTGGGCGGGAGCAACGACGAGGTGGAACACGCGGCGGAAGTCGGCATGGAGCATAACCTCGGTATGACGTGCGACCCCATTGGCGGCCTGGTGCAGATTCCCTGCATCGAGCGCAACGCGATGGGCGCGGTGAAGGCGGTTCAGGCCTGCCGCATCGCCATGAATGAAGCGGAGGGACACAAGGTCTCGCTCGATCAGGTGATCCGAACGATGTATCTCACCGGACTCGACATGCAGTCGCGTTATAAGGAGACGTCGCTGGCCGGGCTCGCCCTGAATGTAATCGAGTGCTAAGGACTGCGCGTCCAGCGAATCGCGCCCTTCGGGCGCATTTTCCCCGTCAACCTAACTGACCCCAGCAGACGACGCAGTCGTGCTTCATCGTCACCTGGCCACCTGTCTGTGTCCGATCAAAGAGTGATTGGATCGCAGCGCGCATTGCGGCGAACCGAGGGTGGCCACGCTGTGGCATATAGGAAGAGGACAGCACTCGACCCTCGAGGCCTTCCAGATCGAACGACTGCTCGTTGAGCAGCGCCGTACATTCCATCGGCGACGGCGCGAAAAACGCCGCCAGCCGCTTTCGCCCCATATGCTGCTGTTTCACAGTCGTGTAGTCGATCCCGAATTCGCGCAGCAGATGTTCGTACCCCTCGTGGAAAGCGTCTCCGCCCGGCGGACGATTGTTGTAGAGCACCGCGCACCATCCGCCCGGCTTCACGATACGGACAAACTCCGCGCGAGCCTTGTCCAGATCGAACCAGTGCATCGCCTGGGCGACGGTGATCAGGTCGATGGAATGATCCGCTAGTCCGGTCGCCTCGGCCGTTCCGTCGACGACGTTCAGTTGGGGGAAGTCCCGAGTCAGGCTGGCGCACGCGGCGCGCATTTCGGCATTCGGCTCGACCGCGATGACACGATATCCTGCGCCGAGGAAGATTTCGCTCAGCAGCCCCGTTCCTGCGGCGATATCGGCAATGACGGAATCGGCAGTCAGACTGCAGGCACGCCCCAGGAGATCCACCAATGCCGGCGGGTAGCCGGGACGAGATCGCCGATAGCTCTCGACCCGGCCGGTGAAGCGTTGGGTTGCGTTGGGAATCATGCAGCGTCACTTTCGGCCAAAGACCCGATCGATTTTGGAGCTTCTACGCCAGCCTTCAAAACTCCCTCCGCCTGAACGGCTAGTCGCGTTCGAGAGCCATGGCCACCGAGTTGCCGCCTCCCAGGCAGAGAGCCACCACCCCTCGCCGCGCATGGCGCTGGGCCATTTCATACAGCAACGTGACCAGAACACGCGCGCCGCTGGCTCCAATAGGATGGCCGATGGCCACCGATCCACCGCTGACGTTCACTTTGTCGAGCGGCACGCCGAGTTCGCGGGTGATCGCGATCGCCTGCACCGCGAACGCCTCGTTCAGCTCAAAGAGATCGACATCGCCCACCGACCAGCCGGCGCGGCTCAGGACTTTGCGGACGCCGGTGACTGGCGCCATCATCACCCATTTGGGATCGACGCCACTGGTGGCGTGCGCCACGATCCGAGCCATCGGGGTCAAGCCCAGCTCCCGCGCCTTGCGCGCGGTAGTGACCACGACCGCCGCGGCCGCATCGTTCACGCCGGGCGCATTGCCGGCCGTAACGGAGCCGTCTTTTTTGAAGGCGGGCTTGAGCGCCCGAAGCGCGTCGAGGCTGGCGTCGTCGCGAACGGACTCGTCCCGAGCAAACAGCGTCGGCGGCTGTCCTTTCTTCTTCGCGGGGATCTCCACGGGAACGACCTCGGCGGCAAATCGGCCGTCGCGCCAGGCGGCTGACGCTTTTTGGTGAGAACCGAAAGCGTAAACATCCTGCTCCTCGCGGGTGATGCCGTATTTCTCGGCGACCAGCTCCGCGGTCTGCCCCATGTGGAAGTCGTTGTAAGCGTCCCAGAGTCCGTCCTGCACCATCGAGTCGACGACGGCGGCGTTGCCCATCCGGAATCCACTGCGCGCCTGCGGCAGCAGGTACGGAGCATTCGTCATGGATTCCATGCCGCCGGCGACCACGATTTCAGAATTGCCGGTTTGCACCGACTGCGCGGCCAGCGCCACCGCACGCAATCCCGACCCGCAGACCATGTTGATCGTCACAGCGCTCACTTCCGGCGGCAGACCTCCGTAAAGAGCCGCCTGGCGGGCGGGGTTCTGGCCAAGACCAGCCGGGAGCACGTTGCCCATGATGCATTCGTCGATCTGCTCCGGCCTCAGGCCGGCGCGCTGAACGGCTTCGCGCACAACCATCGCGCCCAGACGCGTTGCGGGAACCTCGGAAAGAGAGCCCTGGAATTTTCCAACCGGCGTGCGCACGCCGGACACAATCACCATCTCTTCCATAAACCTTCCTGCTTTATTCGATGCGGCCATTCGCCATTAGAATCCAGAGGAAGATATCAGAGGGAAGGGGTCGCATGCACGATCAGCCGCCGCAGGATTCAACCGCACCGCATCCCGTCGGCAGGGAGCCCATCGCGCCGTGGTGGCACACAGGGATGCTGGTGGCTCTGTTGGCGGGTGGATCGCTCCTGAGCTCGCGCCAGGCACACCGAGCGGCTTTCGGCGGTCATCATGTCGCGCGGTACAGTCTCACCATCTTTTCCGAGCTGGTTCTTTTCCTGCTTGCCTGGTGGGGACTGCGCATGCGACGCGTCCCGGTGGCGAAGGTACTGCAGTTCCACCGCGGCTTGCACGCCTGGCTGGAAGACCTGGGTGCCGCCGCTATCTTCTGGATTGCCTCTGCGGTCATTCTTGTAGTCATTGGATTGCTGTTGCGAGTGGCGCATCTGGCCGCGCCGGAGAAAGCCATCATGGCGCTCGCGCCGCGCACAGGGCTGGAACTGTTGCTTTGGATTGTTCTCAGCATCACGGCGGGATTCTGTGAGGAATTCGTCTTCCGCGGATATTTTCTGCGCCAGTTCTCGTCGCTCGGTGCGGGCGCTGGCCTCGGCGTGCTCGCTTCTTCCCTGCTGTTCGGTGTGAGTCACGGATACGAAGGAAGCCGCGGGTATGATCGCAATCACCGTGTACGGCGCGCTGTTTTGCGTTCTCGTCTTTCTGCGTCGCAGTCTGCGCCCGGGAATGATGGCGCATGCGTGGCACGACATTTTCAGCGGCGTGATGCTCGCGGTGCTCCGCCACGTACATCCTCTGTGAGGCGCATCCCTCCTTCGTGGTATGCGCGCGTTTTGCGCGCGCGCGATTCCGATGCAGAATTTGAATTTTTTCCTTGACACTCCATGCGCGGAACTCTATACATTCGTTAACTGCAGCATTTATGTTGCAGACTTCGATGTATACATCGAAAAGGGAGAATAGAACACATGGCAACGAAAAAGGCAGCTAAGAAAACGGCCAAGAAGGCAGCCAAGAAGACCTCGAAGAAAAAGTAAGAGGTCGAGGGCAACCGATCGGGGGGACGCGATGAGCGTCCCCCCGATGCTTTTGGGGAAGAGTTTTGCATCGTGGAAATGCGCCGCAGCAGCGACGCGATGACTTCGCAACACCGATGTAGGCTGAGAGAATGACGCGCCGCCGCTGGATTGCCGATACCTGGGATGAAGCGACCGCTTCGCTGAGCGGGATGCAGGCGGAGCACCTGATTCGCGTGCTTCGCGCGCAGGCGGGCATGGAATTCGACATCGTCGCGGGCGGCCGCGTATGGCATGCGGTGATCGCCGGCATCACCGGCAGTAGTGTCCGTTTCAATCTGGTCGCCGAAGTCGAAGCCGATCCCGCCCTGCCCATTACGCTGCTGCTCTCCATCTACAAATTCGACCGCATGGAGTGGGCCATCGAGAAAGTGACCGAACTGGGCGCGGACCGGATCGTGCCGGTGATTGCCCGTCGCAGTGAGAAGCATCTGGTTCAGGCTGCCGCCGCCCGTGCCGAGCGTTGGCGGCGCATTGCAGTGGAGGCCTCGAAGCAGGCGCGCAGGTCGGATGTCCTGCAGGTTGCCGATCCTTTATCGCTGAAAGAGGCGTTACGACAGGAAGACAAGGCGGTGCGCCTGGTCCTGGCAGAGCAGGAGCGCTCCACGACTCTGCGCGATGCCATCAGCGATGTGCTGGCAGCCAACGGCGATGAGGTCCCGGACCTTCGCATGGCCATTGGTCCCGAAGGCGGATGGACTGCAGAGGAGGCAGCGCTGTTCGACGCCGAGAACTGGAAGCCGGTGAGCCTTGGGCCACGCATCCTGCGCGTGGAGACGGCGGCCATCGCAGCGATGGCGGTGGCGGCGGCGCTTCTGGAATAACGCCGCCTTCTGCCCTACGAGAAAATCTCTTTCACCTTTTCGAAGAGGCCGCGCGACGCCGGCGCGTTCTCCACGGTCACCGTCTGGCCGAGCTCCCGCAGCAGCTCCTTCTGCGCTTTCGTGAGCTTCGTGGGCGTGCGCAGCACAACCTGGGCAATGAGATCCCCGCGACCGTATTCGTTCAGGTGGGGGACGCCCTTTCCGCGGATCCGAAACTCCTGCCCGCTCTGCGTGCCCTCGGGGACCTTGAGCTTCGTCACGCCATCCAGTGTGGTCAGGCTGATCTCGGCTCCCAGCGCCGCCTGTGAGAAGGAAACGGGGACGACGCAGTGCAGATCGTTGCCTTCGCGATCGAAGACCTTGTGATGTTTGACCTTCAGCACAATGTAGAGGTCGCCCGCCGGGCCGCCGAAGCGCCCCGCGTCGCCTTCGCCCTGGTAGCGAATGCGAGTGCCGTCTTCGACGCCGGCCGGAATGCTGACCGAGATCTCGTGTTGCCGCTCGACGCGTCCCTCGCCTCGACAGGTGCTGCACGGATCGGTAATGACGGTGCCGGTGCCGCCGCAGGCGCTGCAGGTACGGGCGATCGAGAAGAATCCCTGCTGGTAGCGGACCTGTCCGCGGCCCTGGCAGTGCGGGCAGATGGAAGGTCCGCGTCCGGTTGCGGTGCCGGTCCCGTGGCAGTCCTTACAGGCTTCCATGCGGCGCATGGTGACCTTCGTCTCTTTGCCGAAAACGGCTTCTTCAAACTCAATGGTCAGATCGTGCCGGACGTCGCGGCCCTTTTGCACGCGTGACCCGCGCCGGCTGCTCCCGCCCATGTTGAACATTTCGCCGAAGAGGTCGCCGAAGATGTCGCCGATGTCCTGGGCTCCGAAGGGATTGCCGTCGAACCCGCCGGCGCCGACCCCGGCATGACCGTAGCGATCGTAGGCCGCGCGCTTTTGCGGGTCGCTCAGCACCTGATAGGCCTCGCTGCACGCCTTGAAGCGCTCCTCAGACTCGACGTCGCCAGGATTGCGATCAGGGTGATGCTGGAGGGCCAGCCTGCGGTACGCCGCCTTCAGCTCCTGGTCGGTAGCTGTGCGGGAAACGCCAAGGACTTCGTAGTAATCAGCTTTAATCACGTTTTCGGTTCTGCTCATGCTTCCTTTTGCTGTGCGTTACTGGCGACCCGGACCAGCGCGGGACGCAGCAAACGTTCCCGGATCCGATAGCCGCGACGCACTTCCTCGATTACCTGATGATCGGGCAGGTCGTTGCGCTCCACCATTTCGAGCGCCTCATGCACGCGGGGATCGAAGACAGCGCCGACCGACTCGACCGCCTGAACATTCAGCGAACGCAGAGCTTCTTCCATCTGCTTCACAATCAATTCCACACCGGTCCGCAGCTGCTCGGCCGATCCGGTCGACTTCAGGGCCAGCTGAAAATTGTCCAGTACGGGAAGAAACTGCTCTACCGCATTGGCGGTGGCATAGTCGCGGAAGTCCGACCTCTCCTTCGCTTCGCGCTTGCGCGAGTTGTCGAATTCCGCCTGCAGGCGCGCCAGCCGGTCGAAGAGCAGATCGCGCTCTGCCTTCAGGCGATCGTATTCCTCCTGCGGAACGGTCGCCGTTTCCACCATCACGAGCGGCTCCTTTGCCTCATCGCTGTCCACCGCTGCCGCCGTTGCCGGTTCAGTCGCGCGGCCCGCTGCATCCGCCTTCATCGTCGCCTGCGGGTTCTCCGCGGCGTTGTGTTTCTTTTCCACCATGATTCGACGCATACCTCTGACTCAATTCCGATCGCAGGGGCCTCCTGCTGTCTGTTCTCTGTTCAACCTGGGTGTTCTAGTGCGGCGGCTGGAAAAGCCTGCCGGACAACTGGGCGATGTACGAGACTGCGTTAATCGTTTCCTGATAGCGAATCCGTGTGGGACCGATGACAGCCACCGTCCCGAGGTTTTCCGAACCCAGCCGCGCCGTCGTACCGATCAGAACAAAGTCGCGCAGTTCCGGAATCGACTCTTCGAGTCCGACCACAACCCGCACCGTCCTCTGCCGCGCATCCACATACGCGTTCAGCAGTTCAATCAGCCGCTCCTTTGCTTCCAGCGCGTGCAGCATCGTGCGCAGGTGCTCGCGATCCGTCTCCCCGCTCAGCAGATTGGCGACGCCTTCCATAAAGATGACGGGGCTGGCAGCATCTTCGCCGGCGAGGGCCCCTTTCCGGCACAGCTCATCCAGCGAGCGCATCAGGCGGTCGTATTCGCTGCGCTCGGCCTCCAGGCGACGCGCCATTTCCGCGCGAATGCGCTCGATCGACCAGCCGTGAAAATTCTCGTTCAGGAACCGGGCGGCTGTTTCCAGTTCCGAAATCGTCAGATCGTGGTCGAGCAGCAGCACGCGATCGAGAACCGTCCCCGCCTTCGTAATCAGGACCGCGAGCACGCGCGCCCCCGCCAGCCGGGAGAAATGGATGTGCTCCAGCGTATGCATTTCCTGGGTGGCACCGACAGCCACACCCAGTCCGCTGGAGATGAGCGCCAGCACATGCGAGGTGCGCTCGAGGTACTGCTCGCTGCTGCCGATCCCGGCAAAGCTCTCCTCGATCTGCTCCAGCCTCTCCGGAGCCAGGATTGCCACCTGGGGTGTGCTCAGGCGTTCTACATAGAACCGAAATGCCTGCGGCGTGGGGATACGCCCGGCGGACGTATGCGGCTGATCCAGCAGACCGGCATCGGCCAGAGACACCATGACGTTGCGGATCGTAGCGGAACTCATCCCCTCCTGGTTGCCGAAATGGCGCGCAAGCGCCTGCGAGGCGACCGGCTCCCCGGTCGCGATGTAGGTCTCCACAATCGCGGTCAAAATTGTTCTTTCGCGAGGACTTAGCCGCGGCTCAAGCGCCATTCATACCACCCGAACACCCAGAGAGGGAGATACCTCTCCTCTATAGATTGTAGGTTTGCGAAAAAAGGGGGTCAAGAAACGGCAGGAAGTGCCCGCGATTCATAATACGAGAGTTCGCGGACTGAGCATCGCGGGCTCCCTTCAGTATTCGCCCACGACCCTGTTCTCCAGGGGCTCACCGCGCAGATAGCGTCCCACCTGAGCGGCGGCGAATTGCATGGCCCGCTTCATGAACATGGCCGTCGAGCCGGCGATGTGCGGCGTGATGAGCAGATTCGGAGCGCTCCACAGCGGGTGCCCATCGGGCAGAGGCTCCGGATCGGTGACGTCAATCGCGGCCTGAATGCGCCCCTCGTTCAGCGCCGCCAGCAACGCGTCAGTGTGTACCACCGGACCCCGCGCCGCGTTGACCAGCAGGGCGCCCTGCTTCATCCTGGCGATTTGCGCTGCCCCCATCATCCCCGTGGTTTCGCTCGTGAACGGGACGATCAGGACGACAACATCCGCTTCCGGCAACAGGTCCATCAGTTTCTCGATGCCATATACCCCTTCCCGCTCCGTCCGGGCAATGCGCACGATCTCGACGCCAAAAGGAAGCAGGCGCTCCTCAATGGCCCGGCCAATGTCGCCGTAGCCGACAATCAGCACCTGCCGCCCGTGCAGCTCTTCGCACAAAACGGTCGGGTACAGCTTCTTCTGCGCCGGATGCAGACCCTGGTAGCGAGCTTCTCCCTCTTTTCGCCGCGACCAGATCCCGGCCCTCTGTACCTCGCAGTACAGCGGGAAATACTTGAGCGCTCCAAGGATGGCCGCGACCGTCCACTCCGCGGTGGGGATGGTGTGCGCTCCTCGCGCATCGCAGAGCACCACGTCTTTGGGAAAGAGAGACAAAATGCCGTCGACCCCGGCGACCGTCGCCTGGACGACCCGAACGCCCCGCAGCCACGGCCAGATCTGGTGCGCCTGATGCGTCCACGGAGGAGCGATCCAGAACTCGATCTCGAGAGGGCGGTCCAGCTGGAACGGAATGACCTCGAGCTGGACGCCGTCCGGAAAAAGACCCTGCAGTTCTGAACCGACGGCCTCCGGAATCCCAACCTTCAGCATGATGAGTCAGTTCTTCTCCAGGGAGATACTTCGATCCTATCGCCTCCCTGAGGAGTTCCGGAAAACAGACGGCCGAAGTGCGGTGCGTGCAATTGGCAGGTACCGCTGCGCTCTTAGTCCTTCTCGTGGAAGAAACGGCTGTTCAGATCCGGCCAAAATTCCTTGAAGATGAAGGTCATCCCGTCGAGACCGACATTGAGGAACCACCGTTGACCAGTCTTGGTCCACGTGCGCTCCGGTGAGGGATAGTAGAGATCGGAAATCCCCGAGGACGCTCCCGCACCAACAATCTCCGAAGCATTGAAGGCCTCACCGCCGGAGTCAGTGCGCGTGATGAAGATGCGACTGAATGCATAGCCGGTACGCTTCAACGCGCCGCCGTGCCCGAGAGTGTAATAGCGCGAGTCCTGATGGAGGAGTACCGGAAAGAAAAACTCGACCTGGTAATCCTCATCGGCTTGATCGGCCAGCGAGTGCCAGTAGTAGCGCGCATAGCCCGCGGCGCCCTCATGAAACTCAGGGACAGAGTTTTCGGACTCGCCGATGCCCGCCAGAATGCCGGCGAAGATCAGATCGGAATAGTCGAAGGCGTCCTCGCTGCTCTCTTTGAACTTGTCCTTCACCGACTCCGGAGGCAGCTTCTCATCCACCGAGACGGCTCGGAAATTCGGAACGATCCCCAGAATGCGCTTCGTTTGTTTGCCCGCCAGACTGTTCTGAGTACTGCTGGCCGGCGAGGTCGGGCCGGAGCGAGGATCGGTCGGCTGTGCGGTGTTCTGAGAATTTTTCAGCGCAAGGCAGTCGGGGGCGTCGGGAAGAGAACTGCTCGCGACGTTGCTGGCATCCTGCGCCAGCAGGGCAGGACAGGTGCCCGCGCCCAGCACGAGGGCGAGAGCGAAAATACACGGCAAGGGGGAGAAGCCATCCATAAGTGACAGCGCCGAAACTCAGGGGAAACCAACAGATTGCTGCTCTTATTGACGCAGGAAAGGGGCACAAGGATTTAAAAAATTTTCGTCATCCCCGGGCGCGAACTGGCGATCGCTAACGGCAAAAGCTAAGTCAGGGCGTTCCGCAATGCTTTCAGACCCTCCTGAATCGCCTCTGGCGAGACGGCATAACTAAAGCGAACATGGCCCTCCCCCTGGGCGCCGAAGACAACACCGGGAATCGTGGCCACGTGGGCCTTCTCAAGCAGAAGAGCAGCCACCCGGCGGCTGTCTTTGTGGATTTTGGTGACCCTCGGAAAAGCATAGAAAGCGCCGGCGGGCGGCTCGCATTCGAGTCCCAGTTCATTCAGCCCCGCAACCAGCAAATCCCGGCGCTGACGATATTCCTCGCGCCGCGCCGCGATGGCGCGCTGCGGAACGGCGAGGGCTTCGAGCGCCGCCCATTGCGTTGGCGTGGAGACTCCATTGGTCGAATAGAGCACCAGCTTGCGCAAACCGGTCATGAACGGCTCTTTCGCGACGGCATAGCCGATGCGCCATCCGGTCATGGCATAGCTTTTCGAAAAGGTATAGCAGGTGATGGTCCGCTCGGCCATGCAGGGCAGCGAAGCGATCGAGACATGCTCCCCTTCATAAACGAGGTCCTCGTAGGCTTCGTCAGCAACCACCACAAGGTTATGTTTGATGGCGAACGCTGCGACTTCCTCCGCTTCCTGGCGCGAGAACACCAGCCCCGACGGGTTCTGCGGCGTGTTGTAGTAGATGGCCCGCGTGTGGGGCGTCGAATAGTGCTCCAGCGTCGCGGTAATCCCATTGCGCCGCGCGCCGGACGACGGAATCATCACCGGGCGCGCCTGCGCCATGGTGATCATGTCCCGGATCGGCGTCCAGTAAGGAGCAAAAAGCATCATGTCGTCGCCGGGATCGAGAATGGCCTGGAAGGCCACATACAGGGCATGAGCGCCGCCGGCCGTGACGATCACGTCCTCCACGGCGGCCGGAATGCTGTTGCGCTCCTGCAGCTTGCGCACCAGAGCCGCGCGCAGCGGTTCAGTGCCCGAGGACGGCGCATAGCGCGTCCGGTTCTCCGATAGAGCCCTCGTCGATGCCTGCTTGATGGAATCCGGCGTTTCAAAGAATGGCTCGCCCCCATGGAAGGCATGGACCGGCTGGCCGGCGGCGCGCAGCTCCAGCACTTTGTTGCGAATTTGCACGATGTCGGAAAAGCCGACCTCGTCGAGCCGTTTTGCCAGATGCATCTCTTTCCTTCGGATGATCATGTTCGTCCGCCCGCCAGACCGGACGTTACAGCTTAGAGCATTTCCCTGATGCCCGGAATGGAAATCCCTGCGGGCTCACGGGACCAGCAGCCCGGTGTACACCGCCATCCCGGCGACAGCATCGACACCCATCGCCTCGAGTGCGTCGATCTCCGTCTGGCTGCGAATTCCGCCGGCGACGATCAGTTGCCGGCTGGTGAGCGGGCGCAGGCTCCGCGCCGCCTCCATGGGAAAGCCGCTGAGGGTGCCCTCTGTATCGACATGCGTGTACAGGAACGCACCGCACCATGGTTCCAGGGCCGTGATGGCTTCCACCGGCGTCACGTTGACCTGCTCGCGCCAGCCGCGGACGGCGATCCGTCCGCCTTTGGTGTCAATGCCTGCCACAAATGCCTGGGGTCCGATGGCGGCGGAGAGGCGTGCAGCCGCGTCCGTGTCGACTCCCTCCTGGCGGAACAGAGCCGAGCCGAAGATCACCCGCCGTGCTCCGGCGTCGAGCAGAGCCCTGGCCTGATCGGCCGTCCGCACGCCACCGCCCACCTGGACCGGCAGACGCCGGGCGATCTGCTCGACCAGCCCGCGGTTGTCACCGACGCGTTTCGCGGCGTCCAGGTCGATGAGCTGCACGAGAGGATAGCGCGAGAAGCGGTCCAGCCAGGGTTCGAAGTCGTCGAAGGCGAGGCGGAGCTGCTCGCCGCGTTCAAGCTGAACGATGCGGCCCCCCATCAGGTCGATCGACGGGATCAGCATGGCAGCCTCACCGGGATGCCATCGCGGCTCAATTCCTCCTTCAGCGATCGCACATCGGCGATGCCGAAATGAAAGATGCTCGCCGCCAGAGCCGCATCAGCCTTCCCGTCGCGAAACACCTGGGTAAAGTGCGTCGCGGTGCCGGCGCCACCGGAGGCGATGACCGGAATCTGCACGGACTCACTCACCGCTGCTGTCAGCTCGCAGTCAAAGCCTGCTCGCGTGCCATCTGCATCCATCGAGGTAAGAAGAATCTCCCCGGCACCCCTCGATTCCGCCTCGCGCGCCCACTCGATGGCTCGGCGGCCGGTGGGCTTGCGACCACCCGCAATGTAGACCTGCGCATCGCCGACGGGATCACCGTTCGACGCGCGGCGGGCATCGATGGCAACCACCACAGCCTGGGCGCCGAACCGAGCGCCAATCTCGGCGATCAACTCCGGCCGGGTCAGGGCCGCCGAGTTGATGCTGATCTTGTCCGCTCCGGCGCCAAATGCGGCGGCAGCTTCGTCCGCGGTGCGTATGCCGCCCCCGACGGTGAAGGGGATGAAAAGCCGCTGCGCCGTTCGGCGGACCGTTTCCAGCAGCGTGCCCCGTTGTTCGTGGGTCGCTGTAATGTCGAGCAGGACGATCTCATCGGCTCCCGACGCGGCATGGCGGGCAGCGAGTTCGGCCGGATCGCCCGCATCCACGAGATCGACGAACTGCACGCCCTTCACGACGCGTCCATCGCGGACATCGAGGCAGGCGATGATGCGTTTGGTCAGCACGAGGGCAACTCCAGAAAATTGCGCAGGACCCTCAGGCCCGTCTCTCCGGACTTCTCCGGGTGAAACTGCACGCCCATGACGCCGCCGCGCTCAACCGCTGCGCTGAAGGGCTCGCCGTAGATCGTCACAGCCACCGTATCGGCACCCTCCGGCGCCCAGTAGGAGTGAGTGAAATAGGCAAAGCTGCCGTCGCCGACTCCCGCCAGCAGACGGGATTCCGGCCGAATCGACAGAGAATTCCATCCCACGTGAGGAACTTTCCTGCCGGGAGCGAACCGCTGGCAGTTCCCGGAAAGCGCGCCGAGCCCCGAGCATTCGGGAGCCTCGGTACTGCCGGCGAACAGCCATTGCAGCCCCACGCAAATGCCAAGAAAAGGCACCTTGCGGCAGATGGCCTCTGCAACTGCGGCTTTGATTCCGGTGTCTTCGAGTCGCTGCGTGGCGGAAAAATGCCCGACTCCCGGAAGCACGATCCGTTCAGCATTTTGCACCGACTCAGGATCCTCGGTGACGGCAACCTCGGCCCCCAGCGAGCGCAGCGCCTTCACCACCGACGTGAGATTGCCCGCGCGGTAATCGATGACCGTCACGCGCATCACAGCAGGCCCTTGGTGCTGGGCAGCATCGCCTTCAGCTGCGGATCGCGAGAGCAGGCAAACCGCAGGGCGCGGGCAAAGGCCTTGAACAGCGCCTCAACCTTGTGGTGGTTCGAGCGCCCATACATCGTCTTCACGTGAACATTGGCGCGCGCTCCGCGGGCAAAGCCTTCAAAGAAATCCTCGACCAGTTCCGATTGCAGGTCGCCGACGAGCCGCGTCCTCACTTTCGTCTCGACAACGTGAGCGGCTCGGCCGCTTAGGTCAACCGCCGCGAGGCCCAGGGTCTCGTCCATGGTCATCAGAAAATATCCCGCGCGCAGAATCCCGCGCTTGTCGCCCAGCGCCTTGTCGAAGGCTTCGCCGAGCGCAATCCCGACGTCCTCGACCGTGTGGTGCTGGTCCACATCCAGATCGCCCTGGCAGCGCAGCTCCAGGTCGAAGGCCCCGTGGCGCGCAAACAGCTCCAGCATGTGATCGAAGAAGCGAATGCCGGTCGAAATCGTGTACCGCCCCGAGCCTTCGATGGTCAGACGCAGATGGATTTCCGTCTCCGAAGTCTTTCGATCGATGGATGCAGTCCGCTTGCTCTTCATCACTCCGTCTCCCTCCAGCCAACCTTGGCAAGAGACCCCTGCAGAGCCTGCACGGCCTGCTGGGTTTGCTCCTGGGTTCCCAGCGTGATCCGCACGCAGCCGTCACAGCCCGGATCCGCCGAGCGATCCCGAACCAGAACCGCGCGGGCCCGCATCGCCTCGACGAAGGCCCGATGCTTCGCCCCGATCTTCACCAGAACGAAGTTCGCCTGTGAAGGCCAAAACGGCAGACCGATGCGCTGCAGCTCCGATTCGAACTCCCGACGCGACGCGAGAACCTCGCTGACATACCAGCGCAGGTACTCTTCGTCGTCGAGTGCCGCCGTCAGGCAGGCGAGCGCCACCGAATTCACGCTGTACGGCGAGATGGCGCGCCGCATCCAGTGCATGGCTTCTTCGCTGGCGGCCAAAACACCGAGCCGCAGGCCTGCAAGTCCGTACGCCTTCGAAAAAGTGCGGGCGACGATCACATTGGGCACTCGGCCCACCAGGTCGATCACGGTTTCGCCGAAGAAGTGGAAGTAGGCCTCGTCCACTAGCACCGCTGCCTGCGGGGCGGCTTCGATCAGGCGCAACAGATCCTCGCGCCGAACCGCCTGGCCCGTAGGACTATTCGGATTGGCCATCGCGATCAGGCGCGTCGCCGGCGTGATCGCCTCCAGCATGGCGGACAACGGAAAGCGGAATCCATCCTCGCTCGGGATGGCGACGATGCGGGCCGGCGTCCCCGACCCATACACCTCGTACATGGAATACGAGGGCACGGGCAGAAGCATTTCTGTCTCAGCATCGAGGTATGTCTGGCAGAGAACGTGAATCGCCTCGTCCACGCCATTCGTCAGCAGCACCTGCGACGGCTCGAGCCCGAGGTGATCCGCCACCCGGCGTTCCACCGGTTGGCGCTCCGGATAGCGCGTGAGATCTCCGCGTGAAATCGCACCGAGTGCGTCCAGAACACGAGGCGAACAGGCGATCGTGTTCTCGTTGAAGTCCAGGCGCAGTCCGCTGCGATCGCCCAGCGGAGGGTGATATTCCTTCATCCGCCGAACGGTCGTTGACGGCTGCGGACCTGGGACTCTGGCCTCAGTCATGCGCGCCTCGCACCCGGATAGCCTCTGCGTGCCCCGACAATCCTTCCGCATTCGCAAGGCGGATGGCAGCCGGCCCCAGTTGCTGCACGCCTTCCTCGGAGTACTCCTGCACCGTGATGACCTTCAGAAAATCGAGGACGCTAAGACCGCCGCGCATCCGTGCCTGTCCGCCGGTGGGCAGGGTGTGATTGGGTCCCGAGACATAATCGCCGAGCGGCTGCGCCGACCAACGTCCGACGAACACCGACCCGGCATGGCGCACCCATTTCAGATCAGCCGAATTGTCGACGGTGAGATGCTCCGGCGCAATCTGATTGGTCAGGGCGCGCGCTTCTTCCACGGAGCGCGCAACAATCGCCAAACCGTGTTTCGCCAGCGCCTGCGTGGCGATCTTGTTCTTCCGCGTCCTGGTCTTCACCTCAGCCATGACAGCCCTGGCAAGATCACCCCGTGTGGTAATCAGGATCGCCGTCGCATCCGGATCATGCTCCGCCTGCGCAACGAGGTCGGAAGCGATCGCTACAGGGTCGCCCGTCTCGCTGGTGACGACGATTTCGGTGGGTCCGGCCAGCATGTCAATGGCGCAGTCGAAGGCCACCAGCTTTTTCGCCGCGGTCACCCAGGCATTTCCCGGACCAGCAATCTTGTCCACGCGCGGCAGGCTCGCCGTCCCATAGGCCAGCGCAGCAATCGCGTGCGCACCGCCAACCCTGTAGAACTCCGTGACACCCAGCATCGCTGCCGCGGCCAGCGTCTCCTTGGCTGGGTGGGGCGACACGACGACGATGCGCTTTACCCCGGCCACCTGCGCCGGAATTACCGTCATCAGCAGCGTGGATGGCAGCGGATACCGCCCGCTGGGTACATAGCAGCCCGCCGAATCCAGCGGGACGACCCTCTGGCCCGTGACCACGCCGCGAGCGATGTTCAGGCTGAACTCCTTCGGCCGCTGCTGCGTCGCGAAGGCACGGATGTTGCGACCTGCCGTCTTCAGGGCCTGTCGTACCGCCTCCGAGGTGTTCTCCAGAGCCAGCCGCAGCTCAACTTCAGGAATCCGTAACGGCGCCTGCGACGGAATACCGTCCAGCCGGGAGCGCAGCCGCAGCAGGGCGTCGTCGCCGCCCCGCCGCACCGACTCGACAATGCGCCGGGCCTGCGGCAGAACGCGGTCCCAGGAGTTCACACGCCGCTCCGTCAGCGCATCAATCGTCTCCCGCCCGCGGCCCGTCGTCCGAACCAGTTTCACAAAACCACCTTGTTCAGCGGGTATTCGACGATTCCGGTAGCCTTCGCCGCTTTCAGCTTGGGAAGCACCTCGCGCACGGTTCTCTCTTCCAGAATCGTGTTTACCGCCACCCACTTCGCATCGCTCAGCTCGGAAATCGTCGGCGCATTCAGCGCGGGCAGCACGCTGAGAACGCTGGCGAGATTTTCCTTCTCGACGTTCAGCATCAGGCCTACCTGGCCCTGGGCGTCGATGGCGCCGCGCAGCATCAGCGCCAGATTATCGATCTTCTGCTTCTTCCAGGAATCGGCGCAGGCGCCGCGACTGGCGATCAAACGCGTCTCGCTCTCCATCACCGTATCGATAATGCGCAGCCGATTGGCGCGCAGAGAACTGCCCGTCTCCGTGACCTCGACGATGGCATCGGCGAGCGTCGGCGGCTTCACCTCAGTCGCACCCCAGCTGAACTCCACCCGGACCGGAATATTCTTTTCTGCGAAGTAACGCTTCGTCACCTCCACCAGCTCCGTGGCGATGATCTTCCCCGAAAGATCTTTGGCGCGCTGCCAGGGCGAGTTCTCCGGAACCGCCAGCACCCAACGCACCCGCCGCCGGCTCTGTTTGGCGTAGACGAGGCTGGTGACGCTTTCAACGTCCAGCCCGCTTTCCACCACCCAGTCAATGCCGGTCAGTCCGGCATCCAGCACGCCATGATCGACGTAGCGCGCCATCTCCTGCGCGCGAATCAGCATGCACTCGATCTCCGGGTCGTCGATGCTCGGGAAATAGGAGCGCCCGTCCGCGTAAATGTTCCACCCTGCGCGGCCGAACAGCGCAATTGTCGCGTCCTGCAGGCTGCCCTTGGGAATGCCGAGTCGGAGTTTGTTGCTCATGCCCGCACCTCCGCGCCCGCCGTCAGCGGCCTTGTAAAGCAGCTCACCGTTCCCTCATGGCATACCAGACCATCGCCTTCCACCTCCACGCGGAAGAGCAGCGCGTCCTGATCGCAGTCGGTCGAAACCTCCACGATCCGCAACCGATTGCCGCTGGTCTCGCCCTTCATCCACAGCTTTTGGCGCGTGCGGCTCCAAAACGTAACAAAGCCGGTTTCCTGGGTCTTGCGCCAGCTCTCTTCATTCAGAAACCCCAGCATCAACACCTGGCCCGTGCGCGCGTCCTGCACAATTCCCGGCGCCAGGCCATCCATCTTCGCAAAATCAATCGTCGTTTCCGTCATTCGCCTTCCTCTTTGTGGGCAAAAGTCAAAAGCCCGTCAGCGCTCTCTGCGCCGGCGGGCTTTTCAATCCTGGTGGTTGGTCTTTCTAAATCAACCGTGGAATGCAAAGGTTCGCCGGCACGCTCGTCCCGTGATGATGGTGATGACGATGATGGCGGTGAATCTGCATCTGTATTCACCTTAGGATGCAGTCCGGCGCGGTGTCAACTCACCAAAGTTTCAGGACCAAGAATTTCCGCGGAGTGGAAGGCGCGCCGATTCGTGTTCTGCGCAATTTGTTCCCGGCAGCTAAACCCGTCCGCCACCAGAATCGTGTCAGGATCAGCCGCCCGGACAGCCGGAAGAAGAACCCGCTCTCCCAGCGCCTGCGAAACGGAAAATTTCTCGCGCTCGAACCCGAACGGCCCCGCCATCCCGCAGCAGCCGGAGTCGAGCAGCTCCACCGCAGCCCCCGTGCGACGAAGAAGCTCCATTTCCGCAGTGATCTTCAGGACTGATTTGTGGTGACAATGCCCCTGCACGACAATCTTCCGGCCCGTGAGGTCCGGTGGCCGGTAGGCGGGAGCCTGCCGAAAAAGAAGCTCGCTCAGCAGCAGCGTCTGGTCGCGCAGACGCCCGGCCCGCTCATCCTGAGGGAAAAAATTCAACAGCTCGTCGCGGAAAACGCTCGCGCAACTGGGCTCCAGAAACACAAAGGGCAGTCCAGCGTCGATCTGCGCGGAAAATGCACGCAAAACCTTCTCCAGGTATCCGCGCGCCTGCCGCAGAAAGCCAAAATCATAGAGCGGCCTGCCGCAGCAGACATGCTGGCGGGGCACCTCGACGGAGAATCCAGCGCCTTCCAGCACGCGTGCCGCCGCCTGCAACGATTGGGGATGGTAGTAGTTGTTCCACGTATCCGGCCAGAGCAGGACCCGCGCCCTGCCGGCACCGCTCGCGACGCCGCCCTGCGTTCGGCCGCGCCACTCTGCCTGGAAGTTGCGCGCCGCGAACCGCGGCAGCCTCCGCTGCTGGGCCACTCCCAGAGCCGCCTTCACCGCATGCGAAAGGCCCGGCAGCCTCAACGGCAGATTCGCCAGACCCGGCGTGACACCCGGAATCACCGAAGCCGCATGCGCCAGCCGGTCCATGAATCCAAACGCATAGTGCTGCAGCGGGCGCAACCGGTCCCCATAGTAGTGAGCGAGAAACTCGGCTTTGTAGGTGGCGACATCCACATTCACCGGGCACTCGCTCCTGCACGCCTTGCAGCTCAGACACAGATCCAGAGCCTCGCGGACACCTTCGTTGTGCCAGTCCAAATCCAGCACCTCGCCCTGCATCAGCTCCCACAGCAGATGAGCGCGGCCTCGCGTGGAGTGCCGCTCCTCGCGTGTCGCCATGTAGCTGGGGCACATCGTCCCGCCGCTCGCTTTGCGGCATGCACCCACGCCCACGCACCGCAAAGTCGCCTCGTGAAATGAGCCATGGTCTTCAGGGAACTGGAAGAATGTCTCCGGCTGCATTGACGCGTAGCCGGCTCCCAGACGCAGATTTTCGTCCGGCTGATACACGTTGCCGGGAGCGATCATCTTGTCGGGATTCATCCGATTGTCGGGATCCCACAGCGCCTTGAACTCTGTGAAGGCCTGCATCAGCTCCGGTCCAAACATCTTCGGCAGCAGAGCTCCGCGCGCCTGTCCGTCGCCATGTTCGCCTGAAATCGAACCGCCGTGCGCGATCACGATGTCCGTCGCGCGGTCGAGAAACTCGCGAAATTTGCGAATGCCAGCTTCGCTCTCCAGGTCAAAGTTGATGCGCGTGTGCACGCATCCCTGTCCGAAGTGGCCGTACATGGGACTGCGGTAGCGATACTCCGCCATCAGCCCAAAGAGCTGGCGCAGATACGATCCCAGCCGTTCCGGCGGCACCGCCGCATCCTCCCAGCCTTCCCATCCATGTGGTTCACCCGGAACAAAGACCGTGGCCCCCAGCGCCGACTCGCGCACACGCCAGATGCTTGCGGCCTCGACAGTGGTGCTGAGTCGTCCCACCGGCGATCCGGGCAGCTTGAATGCCGTGGCGATCAGGGCGCGCGCCTGCGCCTCGGCCTCGGCATCGCTCTCCGCCCCAAATTCCGCCAGCAAAAATGCGCCGCCCGGCGGCAGGAGCTTCACTTCCTCCTCGGCCAGATGCTTCCGCTGCATGAAATCCAGCAGCATGGCGTCGATGCCTTCCAGCCCAATCGGCCCGTGACGAATGACCTCCGGCACAGCATCGGCGGCCAGGAATGCATCCGGAAATCCCAGCACCGCCAGGCGCCGGCACGGCGGACTGTGCATCAGATCCAGCCTCGCGCTCACCACCGTTGCCAGCGTTCCCTCAGCGCCCACCAGAGCGCGCGCCACCTGGAACCCCCGCTCCGGCAGCAGCTCGTCCAGGTTGTAGCCGGAGACGCGCCGAGGTATCTGCGGGAACCGCCGGCGAATCTCATCCGCATACTGGTCGCGTATCCTTCGCATGCCCGCGTAGATCTGTCCCGCGCGTCCACCCCGCGCGATGATCGCGACCATCTCCTCTTCGCTCGTCGCCCCCACCGTCATCCGCGTGCCGTCATACAGCACCACGTCAAGCGAGCGGATATTATTAGCGGTCAGCCCGCCCATCACGCTGTGCGTCCCGCACGAATTGTTGCCGATCATCCCGCCGATCGTGCACCGGCTGTGCGTCGCCGGATCCGGCGCGAACGTCAGGTGGCGCACCTCCGCCGCCTCGCGCACCCGATCCAGCACGATCCCCGGTTCCACAACGGCGGTCTTCCGCTCTGGATCCAGCGAAACCAGCCGCCGCATAAATTTTGAAAAGTCCAGCACCACCGCGACGTTGCAGCACTGCCCGGCCAGACTCGTTCCCGCCCCGCGAGGCAGAACCGCCGCACCCACTTCGCGGCAGGCGGCCAGCGTCGCCTCCACGTCCGCCGCATCGCGCGGAATCACAACCCCAATCGGAGTCTGCCGGTAATTCGAAGCGTCCGTCGCATACAGCGCGCGCGAGGCCGCATCGAAACAGATCTCGCCGCGCACCGTCGTACGCAGTTTTGCTTCTAAGTCGTGCGCCGCATCGAACTGCTCATGGCGTCGGGCCGAAGGCTGAATGACCGGCAACTGTACGTTCATCTATAGCTCCCTGCGCATCCAGGCGATCTCCAGTCCCTCGGCCTGCCGCAGCACCGGATTCTGGTTGTACCGCTCGACCGGCGCAAAACCCATCGAGCGATACAGGCCATATGCCGCCTGCATGCTCGCCGGCATCGTGTCCAGATACATCGCGGTATAGCCGCGTTCCCGCGCCGATTCCACCACCGCCTCCGCCAGCTTGCGTCCCAGCCCCGTCCCCTGCTGCCCTGGCCGCACCCATAGCCGCTTCATCTCACAGGCGCGGTCTTCAGCTTTCCCTGCGGGAATCTTCAGCGGTTTCAGGGCGACACAGCCCGCCGGCTCCTCCTGCGCGAACGCCAGCAGCACCGTTCCACCGGGCTCGGCATAGGCGCCCGGCAACTCGGCCAGCTCCTTCTCCAGGCTCTCCACGCAGATATGTTCCCCGCCGACCGAAGCGTTCAGGTACGCGGAATACTCGCGCATCAGGATCCGGCAAAGCTTCGCATCATCGATCGATTCCCACCGTGCCGGGCGGATGGAGTGCATACCCGCCATGATACCGGCGAGGTGCACCCGAGCTGCGTCGCGCCCCCGCACGCCAACCTGATATAAAGGCGCCCATGACGAAACACCCCTCCTGCTTGTCCGTCCTGGCGAGCCTTTCCATCTTCTGTGTTGCCGCTTCCGTCTCTGCCCAGACTGCGCCCGCGGCGCCCGTGCACGATCCCCGCATAACGCAGCTCGTCGACTTCCTCGGCCAGGTGAAAATGATTCGGGAAACGTCGCTCTCTCCGAATGGTCAGCTCATCGAGTGGGACATCTCCGGTCATGGCGGATCGGACATTGAAGTCGCTCCCCTCGACAATCCCGCAGTGGCCCGCCACGTCACTGCCTGCGCATCCGGCAATCGCGGGCAGGAGAGCAATGCGGTGTTTTCGCCTGATTCGCAGCAACTGGCGTTCTTCTCCAGCTGCAATGCCGAGCACAAAACGGCCATCTACCTCGCCGATGCTTCCGGCTCCTCCGCGCCCCGCGAGCTCGTACAGCTCAACGGCTATGCGAAGGAGATGCAGTGGGCGCCCGACGGCAAACACCTGACCTTCCTTTATGTCGAAGGCGCCACCCGGCCATCGGGCGCGCTGGCGGCGGAGAAGCTGCCTTCAGGCGTCATTGGCGTCGAGGGCCTCGAGGTGCAGCGCGTGGCTAATGTCGACGTGGCCACCGGCCAGCTCACCCAGATCACACCGCCGCATCTGCATGTCTTCGAATTCGACTGGTCGCCGGATTCCCCCCGCCTCGTCTATGTCGCGGCTCCTCCGCCTGGTGAAAACAACTGGTGGGTGGCAAAGCTCTACACGCAGCAGCCCGGCCAAGAGCCAACCGCGATCCTCGATCCGCAAACCGTTAGCGGTTCGCTCCACGGACTTCAGATCGCCGTGCCCCGCTGGTCCCCCGACGGCCAGCGCATCGCCTTCATTGGCGGGCTCATGTCCGACCAGGGCTCGACCGGCGGCGATATCTATGTCATGCCCGCGACCGGCGGCCAGCCGGAAGACGTTACCCCGGACCGCCACGCAAGTCCTTCCTGGATCACCTGGCTTGACAACGAGCAGATGGGTGTATCGGAGTTCCGCGGCGGTTCCCCGCACCTGTTCGTCTATAACATCCAGAGCCACGAGGATTCGCCGGATTACAACCTCACGCTTCCCGGCTCCGTCGGCGCCGGCGGGCTCGAGATGAGCGTTTCTCTCGAGCAACAATAAGGTCGCCCTGATTCGCTCTTCGTTTGAGAATCCTCCCGAGGTCTGGGCCGGGGACCTGATGGACCTGCAGCAGATCACCCACGTCAACGATGCGGCGAAGCCCATGTGGGGCAAAACGGAATCCGTTGAATGGGACAACGAAGGGTTCCACGTCCAGGGCTGGCTGCTGCTCCCCGCGCACTATGACCCCTCAAAGAAGTACCCGCTCATTGTCTATGTCCACGGCGGGCCTTCCTCGGCCGTTGTTCCCCGGTGGCCTGGCGCAGGCTATGGCGCCGTTCCTTTCTCCGCGCTGGATTATTTCGTCCTGATGCCCAATCCCCGCGGGTCCTATGGCCAGGGTGAGAGGTTCACCCAGGCCAATCGCAAGGATTTCGGATACGGCGATTTCCGCGACATCCTGGCCGGCGTGGATGCCGTTGAGAAGAAGTATCCGATTGACGATCACCGCCTCGGCCTCACCGGTTGGAGCTACGGCGGATTCATGACCATGTTCGGCGTCACCCAGACCCACCGCTTCGCCGCTGCCGTCTCCGGCGCAGGGCTTTCCGACTGGCTCAGCTACTATGGCGAGAACTCCATTGATCAGTGGATGATCCCCTTCTTCGGCGCCTCGGTCTATGACGACCCGGCCGTCTACGCGAAAAGCTCAGCCATCAATTTCATTAAAAATGTGAGGACGCCCACGCTGGTCGTCGTCGGGGACCGCGACGGAGAGTGCCCCGCCCCCCAGTCTTTCGAGTTCTGGCACGCCCTGCGCGATCTCGGCGTCCCGACCGAGTTGGTCGTCTACCCCGACGAAGGCCACGGGTTCGTCAATCCGGCCCACCGCATCGACGTTTTGGAGCGAGCGTTAGGCTGGTTCCAGAAATACATGCCGTAGCCTGCCAGGCAACCGGGCTTCCGTCCTGACCGGACAGGCGAGAACCAGCGTGCAGAGCCACGATCACGAGTTCCCGGCGGCTCGTCGGGCCCCCCTCTCGTTTGTTATTCTGAAACGCACCCGGTCCTTTCTGGTGTTTCGACCGTCTGAGCGACCCGATCGCGCAGACGGGGAGGTTTCATGCGGCGGTTCCTTGCTTTTGTAGTCCTCTTTGCGTGTTCGGTTCCGGTTGGGCTTTCCATCTCGGGCTGTGGCCATAATCCCAACAATTACTGCATCAAGAACGGCCACACCTACGGGGTCCTCACTACCCAGGTCGTCTATGCCACGCTGCAGCCGGAGACCACCGGGCTCTCTCTGGCCTGGGGACAGACGGCCAGCCTTGGCTCGCCGCAGGGCTTCAACTGCAACAATCAGTCGCAATCGGTAAGCCACTGGATCTACGGCAGCTCCAATCTGCTGCTGGCCGACATTTCTCCGACCGGACAGGTCTGCGGCGGAACATGGAACCGCAACAGCCCCGGAGGTGTTCCCGATTTCACGATCTGCACCCCTCCGTCGGGCTCGTCCCTTTCTTCTTTCGCCGGCTGCTCCTCATCGACCTGCGGGACGGTTCAGGTCACAGCGAGTGGTGGCGGGGCTACCAGCAACCCCGTTAACATCTATGTGCACCCCCCCATCACCGCGATCACCATTCCCAACCAGGCGGCGTGCTACTCCCAGGGGCAGACGCTCACGACTTCCTTCCTTTCGCAGACAACCGTAAGCGGCCCTGGAGGAGCGATCCTGTGCTGTCCGCCCGGGTCGACGCTCCAGGATGGCACGGCTTGCCCCGCCACAGTTCCGGCCTGCACCAGTTCCAGCGCCAATGTCGGGACCATTGCCTATAGCGCGGTCACCGGCAGCGTCGTCACCATCGACAACACAAACAATCCCACCAGCGGCTCCAGCAGCACCACATCGACTTCGAACCCTAACGGCCTCGCCACCGCCAATCTGCCGGGATCGACGGTGATCAATGCGTCGAATTCCGAGGTCACATCAGCCGCTGGCTTCTTCTCCACCTGTCCGCCGAAGACCATCGCGCTGTCATTGAACGGCAGCACCTCCGGCACCGTCACGACCAGTTCGCCCCAAACCGTCGTCTCCAACGTGGTTGACACCAACGGGACCACCATCACCGGCCTTCCGCTCACCTACGCCTCCACTGAGCCGCAGAACCTCACCGTCAGCAGTACCGGACTCGTGACCGCCAAATTCCCCAGCCAGGCAACCGTGACCGCCGTGTGCCAGCCGCCCTCCTGTAATCCGGCCCCGGTCAATCTCATTGGGACCCTCGGCAACGGTATGCCCGTGGCTGGCAACACCGTCTCCATCAACTCCCCGGGCCGCAGCAGCAACCGGATCTGGATGGCCTCCTCCAAGTCGCCTTACTTCTCTGAAGTGGATCTGCTGACCGGCGGCGCAGCCTCCCCTGTCCGCATGCCTTACACGCCTAATTCCATGGTGGCGGACCAGGCCGGCGACTCCCTCTTCTTCGGCAGCTATCACGAGCTGATGATCTACGGCACCACCGCCAACACCCTCAGCAAGGAAGTTCCCGCCGTGCCGGGCGTGGTGATCGCGGTTTCCCCAACCGGTTCGACAGTCGTCGTCAACGACCAGCTCCGCCAGGTGATCTACGTGTATACCGTCTCCTCGGGAGCGGTCTCCAGCATCGGCGGCATCGCTAACCACGCGGAATATTCCCCTGACGGCGGTACGCTCTACATTTCCGGCTACGACCCCGCCAAAAGCAGCTATGCGCTGTTTATCTACAGCGCCAGTACCGGCTGGTCCGAATATCTCCTCAGCAACCAGTCTTCCACCACTTACTCCTGCGCTCTGGAAGCCACCGGGACCCCGGCTGTGGCGGGCTACAACTACAATTTCGATCCTTTCTGCGGACCGGCGCCGACCATCAGCGTCCCTCAGGTCGCTGCCTTCGTGAGCGGATCGGCCTCAACCGCCTCCTTCAGCTACTGCCCGAACTCGAGCGCCACGCCACCCTATTTCCCGCCCGCGGGCGATATCGGCGTGGCGACCGCTCAATTGACGGCGACCGCTGACGGCAATCACCTCTTGGGCGCGGACGGAAGCACCTTCTCGGATACCTGGCTCTTCCAGGATGCAGGAAAAACCACGCCCGGCGTGCCCGTCAACGCGTGCCCCGCCTATAGCGGTCCTCCTCTCACCCTGAACACAACGCCCAACACCGGCACCCTCGCCGTTGCCCCGGCGGAGATCGATCAGGTACTCGCTTCACCCGATTCCAGCGTCGCCTTCGTCACCTATCAAGGCCTGGCGAGTGGGTCGACCCCCACCGGCCTTCTGCCCTACTACAATCCCTCGGCCACGGCTGGCTCCTTCGGTACACTCGGTACCCCGATCCAGCTTTCCACGATTTCGAACTATGCAGCGCCGCAGTCGCCACTGGCCGGTGTATTCAGTCCGGACGGCTCGATCTTCTTCGTCAGCACCAGCGGCGACAACCTTGTCCACATGGTGGACACCACATCGCTCACCGATACCGGAACCATCGATCCCAAGCTGGTCGACGGCTCCGGCAACCCTGTGCCGCCGAATTTCCTCGCGGTCCAGAGCCGCTCAACCACCTAGATCGCAACCCAGCACCCACCCAGCGGCCGGCATCCTGCCGGCCGTTGTTGTTTGCCTGTCCGGGCACGGTCCGGCCGCATCACCTTGTGGCGGTACACTGAACCTCATGCCGCGGGTCGCCATCATCTCCAAGCCGCAAAAGGAAGAACTTCGCCAGCTGATGCCCGAGCTGGTCCTCTGGCTCAAGGCCCACGGCTACGAGCCGCTGCTCGACCCCGTCAGCGCCAACTACGTCATGGACGAGCGCATCTCCCCTCGTTCCGAGCTCTCCTCACAGAATCCCGACCTCGTCATCGTGCTGGGGGGCGACGGAACCCTGCTGGCGGCGGCCCGTGTCTTTGCCCGCAGCGGCGTCCCCATTCTCAGTGTGAATCTCGGAGCCCTGGGCTTCCTGACCGAAGTTCCTCTCGCCGATCTCTACTCCCACCTTGAAGCGTGGGGAAAGAACTGCTGCGCCCTCGAATCCAGGACCATGCTGCACAGCGAGCTCTGGCGCGATGGAAAGAAGAGCTGTGAGTACGAGACCCTGAATGATGTCGTTATCGCCAAAGGAGCCATCGCCCGCATGGGCCACTTCCAGGTGAAAATCGACGATCAGCTGGCCGCCTCGTTCCGCGCCGACGGAGTCATCGTGGCCACTCCCACGGGTTCCACCGCCTATTCGCTGGCCGCGGGCGGCCCCGTGCTCGTTCCCAGTGTCGATGTCCTGATCGTTACCCCAATATGCCCGCACCAGCTCACCCTGCGGCCCATCGTCGTTCCCGGCAAGGCGCGCATCGAGGTGCGGGTCGAGGGCATCCCCGATCAG
The DNA here is from genome assembly GCA_963770525.1 of uncultured Acidobacteriaceae bacterium. GTDB lineage: Bacteria > Acidobacteriota > Terriglobia > Terriglobales > Acidobacteriaceae > Palsa-343. The sequence continues at coordinate 221,124 of CAVYPY010000001.1, forward strand.
ACATTTCTCACCGTCGATGGGCAGGAAGCCGTTCAGCTCCGCATCGGCGACGAGCTGCGCTGTTGCCGCTCCGAATTTTCCGTTAATCTGGTGCGCCTCGAAGGCAACAGCTTCTTTGGCGTGCTGCGTTCCAAGCTAAAGTGGGGCGAACGCTAGCCTTTCCTAGTCGCTCTGGCCGGCAGGCCTGCGCCTTAGTCTTTGTTGAGCTGATCGAGCAGCTGGTGGGCCTTGTTCGACAGCGTCCGCGCAGCGTCCAGATCGTCCGCCTTCAGCGCATCCCGGGCTTTCGAGACATAGATCCTGATCTGGGCAACGATCTTCTGCTCGTCCGAGCTCAGGGCTCGCTTAATGCCGTTGACGCCGTTTTCCGTGGCGTCGATCTGCTCGCTGATCGCATGACGATCGCCCGTGTTGCTCGTGTCATTGGGCGTGGAAAGCTGCCCGATCGGCGAGTCCTCTGAAGGCTGGGCAGCAGCCACCGCGGCACTCTGGGCCGGTGTGGTCGCCGCCGGGGCTGCCGGCGTCTTTGGCGTCTCCTGCGGAGCGGTGTCCTGAGCCGTCGGTTTCGCGTGCCGATGAGCCGGATGCGGCGCTTCCACCACTTCCGTCTCCTCTTTGGCTTCCGCGGGGAGATCCAGCTTGACCGGACGCTCCGTCACCGGCGGGAAGTCCGGAGGCAGCGGAGACACCAGTGCAGCCATCTGCACCGGCGGCACGGACACAATCTCGGCCACTGGAGGCGCAGTTGTCCGGGGATGGCGTTCGGCGCATCCTGTCAAGAGCGCCAGCGACAAGGCCAGCGCCGCCGTCGTTCTTCCGGAACTCATGGTCCGGACCTTTCTGGCTGGGTCTCACCAACCTGGCGAGCAAGCTCGCCGGGGACCACGTCTCCCGTTGCTTCCGTGAGTACGCGCTGTCCCGAACCGGCAGAAATAACCGGGAGCCGCAGTACAAATGTGGTTCCGCTCCCGCTCTTCGATTCTACGTCAATCTGCCCGTGGTGCATCTGCACGATGCGATACGTCATCGCCAGACCGATGCCGCTGCCCTCCTTTTTCGTCGTAAAGTACAGGTCAAAAATCCGCGCCCGAATCTCGTCCGGAATTCCCTCGCCCTGGTCCCGGATCCGGATCGTCGCCCACCGCGAGTCTTCGCTCAGCCGCACTGACAACGTGCCGCCGGAACTCATTGCCTGGGCCCCGTTCAGAACCACATTCAGGAGTGCCTGTTCCAGTAGATCGGCGTCAACCCGCGACAGAACCGGACGGGAAGGCATCTGGCTCTCCACTATCACCCCGCGGGTCTCCAGTTCCGCCGAAGCCAGCATCAGCACGCTCGAGACCACGCCCCGCAGATCCTGATCCTTCAGCTGCAGTTCCACCGGCCGCGAGAAATCGACCAGCGTCTGCACCACGCGATCCAGCCGCCTGATTTCGCTCTGAATGATGTCCAGGTGCCGCAGCGCATCTCCGCCCGCATGCACCTTGTTCCGGAGCAATTCCAGGTGCACCACGATGGCATTGATCGGGTTCTTCACCTCGTGGCCCACGCCGGCGGTCAGCCGCCCGATCGAGGCCATGCGCCGCGAGACTTCCAGCTCTGTTTCAATCTCCCGCACCGACTCCAGATCGTGCAGCGTCAGCAGCGCGCCCAGAGACTGCCGGTCCCGGGACTGCGTGTCGTGGATGAAATCCAGCGATACCTCGACGCGCCGGCCGGTTTCGGTCGTTACTTCTTCCTGAACGATCGACATGCCGCCGTCGAAGGCCTCGCGCACCATCCGCCCCAGCCGGGTATTGCGGTCAAAGATTTCCCGCACGTCGGCGCCAAAGATGCGATCGCGTCCGATGTTCAGAAACCGCTCCACCGCACTCGACACCAGGATCGCGCGCGCATCCCGCGTAAACAGCATCACGCCGTCCTGCAGGTTCGACAGAATCTGGTCCAGGTTCTCGCGCAGTGCAGAGAAGACCTCCTCCACGTTGCGAATGCGCTGCCCCAGCCGCTCGATCTTCCCGGAAACCTTCGCGACCGTATCTTCGCCCCCACGTCGCGCGGACGGCTCGCCTCCCGCAGCCGGCGCTGCCAGTTCACCTTCCCGTCGTCGCAGTTCCCGTGACGATGCCGCGTCCGCGTCGGCCGCCTGCGCGGTCAGCAGATCCAGCGTCTGGCTGATCTGCTCAATGGGCTGCAGGGCGAGGTTGGCCACAAATGCCGCCACCACGATCGAAATGATCATGGCCAGCGCCATAAAGCTGACCGACTCGTACAGAAACGGCCGGAAAGCGTTCCGGAGGAAAACTGTGCTGATGCCGACCCGTATCGTCAGAAACGGCTGATTCTCCCGATCCAGCCCGACCGTCACGTCGTAGACCTGCGGAGGCCCAAACACGACACGCAGCGTGCGAATCAGGGTCTTCCGGCGCAGAACCGAATAGTTGGGGCGATTGGGGACGAGCTGGTCCTGCTGGCTCGGATCCGGCGCGGAAACCAGAGCCCGCCCATTGTGGTCCGCGACCACGATGTCCAGAATCGTCGGCGAATAACTGATCGTCGCGTTGAGCAGCGAGATCAGTCCCGGATCCTGGCGCAGTGAGCCGGCCACTGCCGCCCGCACCGCGACCGGATCATTCGGATTAAACCTCTGATCCCGCAGTCCCGTTTCCAGCGCATGCCGCACCTCCCACTGCACCTGGTGGGCGATGATGTCCGTTCCACTCCACGAATACTCGATGTATTGGTTCAGAGACTGGCTCAGCCAGATCCACGAAAAAATCACCACGACGGTAAACACCAGTCCGGTGATCGCGACCACGAGTTTGGTCTTCAGGCGCATGGGTCGGGGGGACGACGCTTAGCCTTTAGGGAGTCGGTACAGGGAGAATACCGGCATTACCCTTCGGTGGCTACCCCAATTATTCTTCCATGGCTCCCGCGGCGGCAGCCGCGCTGCCGTACTCGCGAAGCTTGTTGTGGAGCGTCTTCAGGCTGATCCCCAGGATTTCCGCCGCCCGCGTCTTGTTGTTGTTCGTGGACTCCAGAGTCTTGAAAATCAGCATCCGCTCCGCATCGTCCACCGTCGCGCCCACTTCCAGCTGAATCGCGTTCGGCGGCAGCTCGCTCGCCGGACGCACCGGACGCGTTCCGAACCCCGGAGGCAGATGCCGCGACTGCAGCTGCCCTTCCCCGCACAGCACCACCGCCCGCTCGATTGTGTTGCGCAGCTCGCGGACGTTCCCGGGCCACTCATGCGCCATCAGCCGTGCCATCATCTCGCTGTCCATCCCGATGATCCGCTTCTGGTGCTTCAGGTTCATATCCACAATCATCGCTTCGGCAATTGCGGGAATGTCTTCCTTGTGCTCGCGCAGCGGCGGCATATGGATGTTGAACACATTCAGCCGGTAGTAGAGGTCGCCGCGCAGGTGACCGTCGGCCACCGCGTCTTCCGGATTTTTATTGGTGGCGGCGAGCACGCGCACGTCCACGGGTGACTCCACCTTGCTGCCCAGCCGGCGCAGCTTGCGATCCTCAAGCACCCGCAGCAGCTTGGCCTGCGTGCCTACCGGCATCTCGCCGATCTCGTCCAGCAGCAGCGTCCCGTCCTCGGCCAGCTCAAAGCATCCCGCGCGCCGCTCGATGGCCCCCGTGAACGCGCCTTTTTCGTGCCCGAAGATCTCGCTCTCGATCAGCGTCTCGGGAATCGCCGCGCAGTTCACCGCGACGAACGGCTTGCTGCGCCGCGGGCTCAGGTCGTGCAGCGTGCGCGCCACCAGTTCCTTGCCTGTGCCGCTTTCGCCGGTGATCAGGACCGACACATTGCTGGCCGCCACGCGCTCGATGAGCGCAAAGAGCTCCTGCATTTTCTTCGAGGCACCCACCAGTGAGCCCAGAACCCCGGCTTCGCGCAGCTTGCGCCGGGTCACTTCCAGCTCGCGCTCCGTCTCGCGCTGCCGGCTGGCGTTGGTCAGGATCGCCCGCAGGCGCGCCGGATCGACCGGCTTCTGAATAAAGTCGTAGGCCCCGTTCTTCATGGCCTCGACCGCTGCCTCGATCGACCCCTGGGCGGTCAGCATCACCACCGCCACTTTCTCGCTGGTTTCGCCCAGACGGGCCAGCAGCTGCAGCCCGTCCATGCGCGGCATCTTCAGGTCGGAGACGACGATGCCCGGCTGCCACGCGCTCACCTTCTCCAGCGCTTCCAGGCCATCCCGGGCGGTTTCTGTGCGATACCCCCAACCGGAAACGAGTTCGGCGAGTCCGGACAACGCGTGGGGCTCGTCTTCGACGATAAGGACCTTTTCCTGACTGGCCATAGGAACGACTACCACATTGGGGGGGTCAGGGTTGTTGTATCACCTTTGGGACATCGAACAAAACGGGGCTCCGGAACTCCGGTACCGCCCGCTGAATCCATGAGTTTTGGCTGGTTTCCAGCCTGCGCCACTGGACCGGAGCCGGAAGACCGGCGGAAAAAACACCCACCCCCGGGGTGGTGGGGGGTATCCAATAACTCCATGCCGATCAGCAACATACGCTTGTTGCTAAACTCAACATAGGCTCCATGTTGTTGATTCTAAAGAGTCGCTCGGGAGACTTTTACGTGCGTACCGTCTGCTTCTCGGGGCTCTGCGCTCTGTCCTGCGCTGCCAGTTCCGCCAGGAGCGCTCTTACTTCTGCCAGCACATCGTCGGGCTTCACCCCGGTCAGCGGAATCCGCAGCACCCCTTGCGGCGTGAACTGCGCGCCCTTCTTCGCGTTCTTCGCCACCAGCTTCATCAGCCGCCCCGGATCCACCGCCGCCGACTCCGTGAACCGGATGTGCAGCTGATCCCGCTTCCGATCCACCTGCGCCACCCCGATGCGCTCGCACTCCATGCGGAGCCGCGCCGCCTCCAGCAGATGTCCCACGCTCACCGGAGGCGGCCCATAGCGATCCTCCAGCTCCGCGCGCACCTCGTTGAGCGCCTGCTCGTTCTCCACGCCCGCAATCCGCTTGTACATCCGCAGCCGCTGGTTCTCCTCAGCGATGTAGCTCTCGTCGATGCGCAGCGCAATCCCCAGGCTCAGCTGGACCGACGGACGCTCCACCTTTTCCTCGCCCTTTAGCCGCCCAACCGCCTCTTCCAGCATCGACGTGTACATCTCAAAGCCGACTGCCTCGATGTGCCCGCTCTGCTCGCCGCCCAGCAGATTGCCCGCACCGCGCAGCTCCAGGTCCAGCGCCGCAATCTTGAAGCCCGCTCCCAGGTCGGAAAATTCCTTCAGCGCCGCCAGCCGCCGCCGCGCCACGTCGGTCAGCTCCTGCTCCGGCGGAATCAATAGATACGCATACGCCCGCCGGTTCGACCGCCCCACACGCCCACGCAGCTGGTAAAGCTCGCTCAGCCCATGCCGGTCCGCCCGGTTCACGATCATCGTGTTCGCCAGCGGAATATCCAGCCCGTTCTCGATGATCGTCGTCGCCACCAGCACATCGTGCTCGTGGTGCATGAACGAGAGCATCACCTTCTCCAGATCGCTCTCGCCCATCTGCCCATGCCCCACCACTACCCGCGCCGTCGGCACCATCTCCTGGATCTTCGCGGCAATCTCGTAAATCGTCTCCACGCGATTGTGGACGAAGTAAATCTGCCCGCCGCGCTCCAGCTCCACCTCAATGGCGCTGCGAATCAGCTTCTCGTCGAACTTCGCCACCACCGTCTGAATCGCCATGCGATCCCGCGGTGGCGTCTCGATCACGCTCATGTCCCGCAGCCCCACCAGCGACATGTGCAGCGTTCGCGGAATCGGCGTCGCCGACATGGCCAGCACATCGATCTCCCGCCGCATCTGCTTCAGCCGCTCCTTGTGCCGCACCCCGAAGCGCTGCTCCTCGTCCACCACCAGCAGCCCCAGATCGTGGAACTTGATGTCCTTCGACAGCAGCCGGTGCGTGCCGATCAGAATGTCCACCCGCCCCGTCTCCACCTGCTCCAGAATCAGCTTCTGCTCCTTCGCCGTCCGAAACCGCGAGATCATCTCAACCGTGATCGGAAATTGCCGGAAGCGGTTTTTAAACGTCTCGAAATGCTGGAAGCTCAAAACCGTCGTCGGCGTCAGCACCGCCACCTGACGGCCATCCTGGACCGCCTTAAAGGCCGCCCGCATCGCGACCTCGGTTTTTCCATAGCCCACATCGCCGCACAGCAGCCGGTCCATCGGCAGCGTCGATTCCATATCCTTCTTAATGTCCGCAATCGCCGCAATCTGATCGTCGGTCTCGTTGTAATCGAACGCGTCCTCAAACTCCCGCTGAAATTCGTTATCCGGCGGAAACGCGTGCCCCTGCGCGGCCTTTCGCTGCGCGTACAACTTCAGCAGCTCGTCGGCCATGTCCTCCATTGCCTTCTTCACGCGCGCCTTGGTCTTTGCCCACTGCTGGCTGCCCAGACGGTTCAGCACTGGCGCCGGTCCCGCTTCCGTCGACCGGTATTTCTGGATCAGGTCCAGACGCGTCAGCGGCACATACAGCCGCGCAGCCTCCGCAAACTCCAGGATCATGAACTCCAGCGAGATCCCGTCCTGCTCAATCTCCCGCAACCCCTGGTAGCGCGCGATGCCATGCTCCACGTGCACCACGTAATCGCCCACCGTCAGGTCGCGAAAATCCGAGACAAACGCCGCCGTCTTTGACTTCTTCGCCGCCGGCCGCGCCGTCACATCCGCTTCGTCGAAGAAATCCTGCGCCCCAAAAATCACCAGCCGCGCATTCGGCAGGCTCACCCCGCTCGCCAGCGCAGTACGCACGATCACCGGCGTCCGCAGATCGCCCGCCAGGTAGCTGCTCTCGTCGTACATCGTCTCGCTGCCCATGTGCTGGATCCGGCTTCCCAGCCGGTACGGCAGCTCGTACTCCCGCAGCAGACTCGCCAGCCGCTCCACCTCGCCCTGATTCGGCGCCACCAGCAGCGTCCGCACTTCCTGCTGCATGAGCGTGCGAATTTGCTCCACCAGCGCCGGAATCGACCCATGAAACCGCAGCGTTGGCCGCGACGAAAACTCGATCTCTCCGAGCGTTTCGTCTTCGTCCAGAACATCGACCACGCCTAACTGGTCGATGTCGATCCCCGCATGCGACGCCAGCCGCGCCTGCAGCAGCTCCGGCCGCACATAAATGTCTTCCGGCCGGATCAGCGACCCGATGCTTGCCCGCTCGTGCCGCTGCTCGACTTTGTTCCACCAGCGGTCCACCTGGTTCCGGATCATCGCCGGCTCTTCCACAAACAACGACGCTTTCGGGAACAGATCCAGCAGCGTCCCCGTCGCCCCGCTCACTCCGGCAAAAAACTCCCAACCCGGAAAGACGCTCACGCCACCTGCGGCAACCGCCGCCTCCACCAGCTCCGGATCCTCGGCTGACTCCACGCGCTCCCCGCTCAGCCGCGTATGAACCGCTGCCAGCAGACGCTCCGTCACAGGCGTTTCCGTCAGCGGCAGCAGACGCGCCTCGTCCAGCGGCGCCGCGGAGCGCTGCGTCTCCGGATCGAACTTCCGGATCGACTCAATCTCGTCCCCGAAGAACTCGAAACGGACCGGCCGATCTGCCTCCGGGGAATACACATCGAGAATCCCACCGCGCCGCGTGTACTGCCCTGGCATCTCCACAATGTCGTTGCGCGTGTAGCCAATGCTTGTCAGGTGCGCCAGCAGCGTCTCGACGTCCACTTCCTCACCGCGCCGCAGAACCTGCGCCAGACCCGCATAGAACGGCGCCGGAAACAGCTTCATCGCCGCCGCTTCCACAGGCGCAATCACGATGGACGCCTCGCCGGTCGCAATCTTCCACAGCGTTTTCGCCCGCTGCTCCTGAATGTCAGGGTGCGGCGACAGATTCTCGAACGGGAGCACATCGTGCGCCGGCAAATGCAGCACTCGCTCCGGAGGAATCGCGCCGGTCAGTTCGCAGGCCGTCCGCACCGCCAGCAGCGCTGCCTCGGCGGCCTTGTTATCGGCCACCACCAGCACCACCGGCACGGCGGCGGTCCGCGCGAACAAGGGAATATAGAGAGCCCGCGCCGTTGACGTCAGTCCGGAGACACGACGACGCCCACGGGCAAGCGCCAGGTGCCTTCTTGCCTGTTCAAAGGAAGGGGTGTGCTCCAGGTCCGCCAACAACTCGCGGACAAAAGGGAGGATCATCCTGTTTTCAGTCTACCCCGTTGGAAAGAGGCAGACGATCAACCCAGGTTCAGGCATAATCCATGCGTCGTCGGCTCCGTTCCTTGTCCTAGAATCGAGCCATGTCCTACGCCGCGGCCCTCGACCGACTCCACACCCGCGCCGCGGAACTCCACGTCGCTCCCGGCCAGCCGCGGCGCAAGTTTCGGCTTGAGGAGATGCGGACCCTCGTCGCCGCCCTCGGCCATCCCGAGCAGCGCTTCCGCTCCGTCCTGATCGCCGGCACCAACGGCAAAGGCTCTACCTCCGCCACGCTTTCGGCGATCCTCCTCGCGGCGGGCTATCGCTCCGGCCTCTACACCTCGCCGCATCTCGATCGCGTTAACGAGCGCATCCGCATCGCCGGGACGCCCATCTCTGACGCCGAGTTCGCGGGCCACTACTTCCGCGTGGATGACTGCTCTGGCCAGCTCGTCAGCGACGGCAAGCTGCCCGGCTATCCGAGCTTCTTCGAGACGCTGACTGCCCTCGCTTTTCTGGCCTTCGCCGAAGCTCAGGTTGATCTGGCCGTCCTCGAAGTCGGCATGGGCGGCCGACTCGACGCCACCAACGTGGTCGAGCCGCTCGTCTCCGTGATCACTGACATCTCTCTCGATCACATGGAATGGCTTGGCAACACGATCTCGGAGATCGCCCGCGAAAAGGCCGGCATCCTTCGTCCCAACGGCACGCTGGTCACGCTGCCGCAGCACCCTGAGGCAAACCAGGCCATCGGCGAGGTCGCTGTCACCCTGGACGTCCGCGGCGTCAACGCGGCCGAGTACGTCCCGGCATTCGCCGACCACGTCGAAACCTCGACCCTGCGCAATCGCTACCCGTTGACCGTTCTGGGCGAAGGCATCGAGATCGACTCGCCGCTTGCCGGAGCCCACCAGCGCCGCAACATCGCCCTGGCCATCGCCGCCGCTGTTGAGCTGGCCGAGCACCACGGCTTCCGGATCACACCTGCAGCCATCGAAGCCGGCATCCGGCAGACGCGGTGGCCGGGTCGCCTCGAGCGCATCGCCGTTCCAGGCAAAGCCGAGGTCCTGCTCGATGTCGCCCACAATCCCGCCGGCGCCTGGGCGCTGCGCGCCGCTCTGTCCTCGCTGGACGACGAGGTGCCACGGCGCAACGTCCTGGTCTTTGGCTGCATGCAGGACAAGGCCTACGAGGCGATGGCCCAGATCCTTTTTCCGCTCTTCGATCTCGTTGTGGCCACACCGGTGCGCTCGCCGCGTTCGGCTGCAGCGGAGGAGATCGTCGGAGCGGCCGGCAAAACCGGCGTTCGCGCCGTTTCGGCCCGCGACGGCCAGGATGCTCTCGATCGGGCCTGGGCCGAAACCTCGCCGCATGACCGCATCATTATCGCTGGCTCCGTTTACCTCGTGGGCGAGGTGCGGCCGCTGCTCGTGCCAGCGGAGACGGAGCCATGAAGCCTCTGGGGCCGCGACCCGATCCGCTGCCGCTCAGCGAGCGGTTGATGAGCTATGGCGTGCGGGCGCCGCTGGTTTTTCTGGCGACTGGCTTTTACGGTAGCCTGGCGCTGCTCGCGTCTCTGTTCGAGAAGGATGGCCGCCGTCAGCACCGCGTCGCCCAGACGTGGGCGCGCGCCTGCGCAGCGATCAGCGGAGCCAGGGTCACGGTGCTGCACCCGGAGCGCCTCAAAGCGCAGACAGCGGTCTACGTCTGCAATCACCTGTCGTATATGGATACACCGGTGATTTTTAGCTGTCTGCCCTTTCAGTTCCGGATCGTGGCGCGGCATGATTTGTGGAGCCTGCCATTCATTGGGTGGTGGCTGGGGCGGTCCGGCCAGGTGCCCGTGGATGTGGCGAATCCGCGGGCCTCGATCGCCAGCCTGGTGAGCGCGGTGCGAACGCTCAGGAGCGGGATGCCGCTGTTCATCTTTCCCGAAGGCGGACGGACGGAAACAGGCGATCCGGCGAAGTTTCTCAATGGGCCAGCCTTTATGGCGATCCGTGCTCAGCTGCCGCTGATCCCAATGGCGCTGATTGGCACACATGAGCTTCTGCCCATCCATTCGAGCGAATTCCATCCGGTTCCGGTGACGCTGGTCGTCGGCGAGCCGATGGAAACGAAGGGGTTGACGATGAAGCAGGTGAACGAGGTGACGGCGGAACTGGAGGAACGGATCGCCGCGCTGTATTATGAGCACTCCTGGCGAAAACGGCCGCCGATCACGGCCGGCCCGGAGCGGAATCACGAGGGTGGAGAGTTGCAGGAGTTGACGGTTTCGCGGGACCTTGCGAATGATCGTAATGAGGGAGCGCCGCAACCATGAAGGCACCGCGCATCGCGATTCCGGATCCGCACCTGGGCGACCGGGAATACAGCGAACGAGCCTGGCCGCAATATGCGCATGCTGTTGAATGGGCCGGAGGCGTGCCGGTCAAGGTGCCGCTGACGGATTCGCCGGCGAAGGTGGCGCAGCTGGTGGCATCGTGCGAAGGCGTGCTGTTGCCGGGCAGCCCGGCGGACGTGAATCCACAGAAGTACGGCGAAGAGGCGGATGCGGACTGCAATCCCTGCGATCCCGCGCGGGAAGCCGTCGATGAGCTGCTGCTGCAGGACGCTTCGAATTTGTACAAGCCGCTGCTGGGGATCTGCTACGGATTCCAGGCGCTGAACGTTTGGCGCGGCGGAACGCTGGTGCAACATCTGAAAACGCAGGTGAACCATGCAGCCGGACGCGAGGTGCTGGAGGCGCATGCAGTCGAGATCGATCCGCGGTCGCGGCTGCGGCGGATGCTGGGCCTCGGTTCGAAGATGAGCGTGGCCGTCAACAGCAGCCACCATCAGGCGGTCAGTATTCTCGGCGACGGGCTGACTCGCGCGGCGTGGTCGCCGGAGGACGAGGTGACCGAGGCGGCCGAAGGGCACAACGACTCGTTCCTGGTCGGCGTACAGTGGCATCCGGAGCGTCTGCTGAAAGAGAGCCGGACGGCGCAGTGCCTGTTTCAGGCGTTCGTGGACGCGGCGGCGGAATGGGAGCCGCGCATGATTCGTGAGTCGGTCGCGGACTGAAGGCAGCGACAGCGAGCCACTTGTGAAGCTGAATCTCGAACCGGCGGAGCGATTCGAGCAGTATCTCTCTCTCCTTTTGAAGTGGAATGCGCGGACGAATCTCACTTCGGTGCGGGAGCCGGACGAGATCGTTCGGCGGCACTTCGCAGAATCGATATTCGCGGCGCAGCGGGTTCCTCACGCCGTGAAGACGTTGCTGGATTTCGGATCCGGGGCGGGACTGCCGGGGATTCCGATCGCGATCTGCCGGCCGGAGATCACGGTGACGCTGGCCGAATCGCAGGGGAAGAAGGCGGCGTTCCTGCGGGAGGCGGTCCGGACGCTCGAGCTCAAGGCCGAGGTGTGGGCCGGGCGCGTCGAGGCCATGCCGGCGCAGCGGGTGTTTGACGCGGTCACGTTACGCGCGGTGGACAAGATGCGGGCAGCGTGCCGGATGGCGGTCGAGCGGTTGGCCGACGGCGGATGGATCGGCGTCTTTGCCACGAGAGCGACCGAGGAGACGCTGCGGGCGGTTCCCGGAATCCAATGGGGCGAGGCGGCGGCGATTCCCGGAGCGGAGCAGGCGGTGCTGCTGGAAGGCAGGCGGTGAGGCGGGTTGCAGGTTACGGGTTACAGGTTGCAGGCTGGTGGCCGAGCCTTCGGACTGTTTTGGGACGGGTTCAAGCTTTGAGACGGCCCGCACGATGAGGGGGGAAGGGCCGGATCCGGATCGCGCTTGCGGAGGCGGCGGACGGAGATGACCTCAGTCACCTGCAAATCTCTTATTTTCCTAATCTTACGATGAGATTCGAGGCAACGGATTTGCGAAATTTTCATCTCATCGGGCGGATATCCACACAACCCAAACTCGCCTGGGCGCTGGGAACCGAAGAGGCGAGCCCGCAGCAGAGGCCGAATTTGCTTCCGAGGCAGAGCAGGAGGTGCGGGCCATGGGATCTGAGCCGCTGATTCAAAAACTCTTCGCGCTGGAACGGGCGGTCGGCAAGGTGGGCAACATCGCCTTGCGGGCCATGATCATCGACGCGGAGGAGGCCGCTCTGGCGCTGGATCGGGAGATTCTGCAACGGCTGCGCACGGAGGCGGCGGGATTGCCGTCGATGACGAACGCGAGCCTGGCGCGGGATCTGGCGACGCGGGGAGGCTCCCTGGCGGAACCCAACGCCGGACAAAAGGCGCAGGAGGATGGGTTCTCGATCGGTTTGTCCCAGTCCCACCGTAAGTCGGCGTGACCGGCGCGGGCAGGGGGCAGCCGGTAGCCTGTGGCCGGTAGCTTGTGGCCGGTAGCGTTTAGCCGGTTGCTTCTACCACAGAGGACACAGAGAGCACGGAGACCAGCCCGTCGCCCGTAGCCGGTAGCCTGTAGCCAATTGCTTGTGGCCCGTAGCTTGTGGCCCGTCGCCTGTGGCCGGTAGCCTGCGCCTCTTGTGAGACTTCGGGGCAGCCCTCCGAGTAGGCGCACCAAGTCACCCGGGGCTTCTATGCGGATGCGGGCGGTTGTGGGGCGAGAGCAGACGTTGGAAATGCAGGTCCATTCGACTCGCGCCCGAATTGCTGTTGCGCCAAAAGCTGCGCAACGAATCGGAAGGCTCGCTCAGGATGACAAAGCGAATTTGAACGCCGGCATTTCGGAAGGGAGCGAGATGCCGCTACAGACTGGTGTCCCAGGCTCGCTCAGGATGACAATTATATTGTAAATAATTACAAATAAACAAGATAATTTTATGGTAATATCTATACAAGTCCTGCACAGATACGAGGATTCAAGGACTTACGAAAGAATCCTACACGGAATCTGCACAGAACGAGTCAAACGATGGAGGCGAATTATGGCATTCGTCACCGAAAAAGAGGAACTGAAACCGGGCCTGATTCTCTTCCGGCGCGGCGACGTGGAGCATCGCATGTGGTACTGCCGCATGAAGATGCCGAAGGCCGACCGCTACAAGACGGTTTCGCTCAAAACATCGGATAAAGAAGCGGCGCGGGAACGCGCCTTCGATCAAGATGCGGACGTGCGCTTCCGCATCAAGCATGACGTTCCCGTATTCAACCGCCCCTTTCGTGACGTGGCGCACGAATATCTGTTGACGCAGGAGGCGCGGGCGAAGCGCGGAGAGATCAGCGCCGCGCGGCCTAAGAAACTCCGTGCTGTCATAGAAGGCACGTTAGACAGGTACGCCGGTTCCACGCAGGTACACCTTATCGGGGATGAACGGTGGGGCGGCTATCCGGCATGGCGGCGGGAGAACGGCGCGGGACGCCACCGGCGCAACGGCGTTCGGGAAATCACAGCCGCAGCAGCTCAGACCTTCGCGGGCCATGAAGCCGAACGCCGCACCAAGGTTCAGCAAACCTTGGGCATCCGGGTATTGAAACCGATTGAAGTCAAGCCTTCCGATGAACGGGTGGTTCCTTTCATCAGCGATTCCACCATCCGCTTCGAGATGTCCATCTTCGGGGCGATTATGAACTATGCGGTCAAGAAGCGTTATGTTCCCGCAAGCCAGCGTTTCGACGAGCGCCCGAAGCTCAAGACCATGCGGCGGGATGAGTTCACGCTGGAGGAATATCGCAAGCTCCACACTGTAGGCCGCAAGTGGATTGCCAAGGCGGATAAGCCTTCAAGCATTTGGTATCGCACCGTCACCTACAACATGATTCTGATTGCCTGCAATACGGGCATGAGGCCAGTGGAGATGAAAAATCTCCGCTGGCGCGACATCATGCCCGCGAAAGACCGCGAGGGCCGCGAGATCGTTGTCCTGTTCGTGCAGGGCAAGGACAAATCGCGCCAACTGGTCGCGCCCAAGAGTGTCGGAGATTATTTGGAACGCATCCGTGCCATCTCCAAAGCCACGGAACTGGACGACAGGGTATTTACCAACATCACCGGCAAGCCCGCAAAGACGCTGTATAGTTCCTTGATTGCCGATCTTTTGAACGAAGCAAATTTGCGCGAAGGCACGCAGGGCGTTCCGCGCTCCACCTATTGCTTCCGGCACACCTACGCCACGCTCCGCTTGCAGGAAGGCGTAGACGTGTATTTTCTGGCCGAGCAGATGGGAACTTCCGTCCACATGATCGAGAAGCCACTATGGGCATGTAAACACCATCAAGCACGCTGACCGCGTGTTGCAGGGCATGGCGGGATGGGAATTGCCGCACCCGGAAGTGGACGTTACCAGGGCCAAAGCGTCGAAGGCGGCGGAGACGCACGATAAATCCAAACGAGGTCAGCACCGCAGGACAGGCTGACCGTGGAACCCTCCCGAAGCCGTCTTTAGCCGGAGCCGCTGGCGGAGGCTGGCGCAGGGAGGTATTTCCTGTCCGAGTCTGGACTTTCCTCACAGAGATAGTTCTGATTTGCCGCTGCCCCGCCGGGGCGTTCTTAGCGGCAAATCTTCGCGCACGAGCCGCCGCTGGCGGCTGTTCTTCGTGCGCTTTGTGTCGGATACATCCCCAGCTCACCGTAAATTTCCGCACGGTTGAGCGTATCCCCGTGACTGGCCGGAAGTGCTCAGAGTAGAGGGAACATCCCTGCATTGCTCCTGAGCCATCTACGAGCGTTTCTTGCGACCTCCACCTGAATCTTCGGATGCCCTTTTGAACGGTCGCCCGATTGGTTGCGGCACAAACGCCTCTACCTCAGAACGACGCACCACAACGCGCCCGGCGATTTCACGAGCTGCCAGCCGCTTTCGCTGAATCAGTTTGGCTATCGCCTGCCTCGATACACCGCGCAGCCGGGCCGCTTCTGCCTGGGAAATCCAGTCATCGAGATTATTGTCGTTAGTAATAGTTGACAATGACACCTATTGTTGCTATCTTTCACGCTGGAGTAGAAATGCCAAGCTCTAACTATAGAGCGGGGGCGCGGCTCGCGTATCCATGCAGCTCCCTTTTGTCTCTAACGAAGACCGTTTTGCGAAGGGAAAACCGAATGAAACGGGAGCGGATCATCAGCCCGGAATTACGGCGCAGGATTGAAGAACGCCGACGCTGCAATGCTCTGGTGGTTGCTCGCCTGCGAACCGAGAAGGGCTGGACGCAAGCAGAGCTGGCGGAGCGAGCCGGGGTCTCCCTGCGATGGATCAAAGCAATGGAGTCGAATCAACTTCCCCGCGACTACCGGATGGAACACGAAATCCGGGTGGTGATGGCGTTGGGTTTTGGGGCCTACGAGATCAAAGATTTTTATGGCCTCGTTGACGACATGGTGAACAAGAATCTCGGCCAGCGTCGGAAAGGTAAGCCGTGAGCCAAAAAACTCAAGTGGAAACAGCCCGAAGTTGTTATCGAGGAAGCCACCGGCAAACATATCCGACGCCTGCTTGTTCAGGGGCCACCCGCCCCAGACTCCAACGATTTCGACATACTCATTTTCTGTGACGATGACACGTTGATAGCGATTGATCTTTCGGTGCTGTTCCGCTTCGGCGTCAACTACGAAATCACAGTCGATGGAGAATTGGAAACCGCCAAGGAACACCCCAAACGTTTACTCGAAGGCTGGCAGAGAAAATGAGCAAAACAGGTAAAAAGGCGATTGATTTGGAACAGCAAGGCGATGTTGTCATCGAGTACGGAGCCAAGGGAAAGACGGTGGAACATATCCGATTTTCTCGCTCAGATATTCGCACATTGTTTGTCGTGGTGGCCTTCACCGACCGCACAGAATGGGCCGTCACACTCGATTCCGTTTCCGTGGCAAAGGTTACGGTGTCTGCTCCAGATGGGGGAGAACTTGGAGACCTGGAACCTGTTGCCGAAAGCAGCTACATACGGCTGCCCGATGGCTACAGCCCCTTTCAATGGGAACAGATCGAAACACCCAAAGCACGCAAACCCCGTAGGCGGTCGGTATAGAGGATAGGAAAGGGGAGATTTATGGGAGAAGCGCAGCGTCCGATGACGAATCCGAAGGCATGGGAAGCAATTACAGGTTTCACGGCCAACATCAAAGCAGGCGTCGAACGGCTGAATAAACTCGCTGATTATTTCCCTGAGAGCAAGGACCAGCTCGCAGCGGTGGCCGCGCGGATCGAGGCCGAATGCAACTCAACTATGAAATCTCTTCTGGCCGAAGCACTGGCCGGTATCGAGGCCAAGATAGACGATTCCGGCAGTGAACCGCCCAGCAGTAAAGTTAGCTAGAACAGGAGACTTTTCTAAATGAGCCAACAAACTACTCGGCCAAAATTCGCTTCCATCACGATCAAGGAGGCTGTCGGTAAGCGCATCCGTGAACTTACAGTGGATGGCGGTTCCGATCCTGATTCCAACGATTTTGGTGTGAGTCTATTCTTTGATGACGACACGCAGATTTTTCTTAATCTGGCGACTCGCCTGAGTTGCGGCGTTCGCTACGAGCGCGAAGTAGATGGGGAGCCGGAAATCGTAAGGGAATATCCGCAACGGCTGCTGGTGAATGAATGAAAGATGCCGAGACAAAACGTGCTGTGCTGGTCATTGAGGAGGCAACGGGAAAGCGAATCAGCCGATTGTTCCTGGCCAAGCCGTACCCTAAATCCCAGGAGATATATCTGGTGGTTGAATTCGATGATGACACCGAAATCGAGATCGATATTGACGTGGCATCTCGGCTGTCCTTTTTGGTATCAAGCATCATGCACGCGACGCCAATGGAGAAATGGAGCCAATCAAAGAACAGCTCAAAGGGCCGATTCGTTCGCTCGTAAAGCAGCAGGGCGGCCAGTGACCTTGCCATAAGGATGGGCGAATCCATTGGGGGAGAATCGCCCATAGGCACCGGCGGTTCTCCACTTCCCAGGTCTGTGCAAAGGGAGCCGCCGGTGTTCACCATCCAAAGGGGATTCGATGAAGAAACGCGACTCGGAATTTATCGCCACAGCTTCGGCTCTAACGGTCCAGCAGTTGGTCTTCCAATTCACGGACGGTATGCAGCGGGCAAATGAGGCGTTATTGGGGCTTACCAAATTCAAGCAATTTGCACACCAGATAAAGTCTTTACGCGAGGACGCGGCACAACTGCGAGAGTTTCGCGGCGACATACTCGACTATGTTCTGGAGACGTGGCGGGATGTGGAAACGGACGAGGCGGATGACCTGCGAGCGAAACGAAAAGCGCAGGAACGGCGCGAACACGAAGCCGATCTAGCCTCGATAGCGAAGGCCCAAGTCCGATTGAAGTCAGGGAAACTCCCGCCAATCACCGGACACTCGAAGACCTCAAAGAACGCGAAGAGCAAGAAAGTTTAACTTCCGAGTGCGAACAGAACAACGACGGGTTGAGGTTTACTGTTCTTCCTGCGTGAAAATAGATCATCAGCATCCGGTGATCGCGGCCCACATGCCAGCCGCGCCGCTGAGTTCCCGGCATGTTGTACCTCACGCTAATGTGTGACGGCCAACACGGAAATGCACGGCACACGGATTTGATTCTCGCGCTTGCGTGTTTGGGCAATATCGTAAGACAACTGCATACGCATCAATGTGTCCATCTTCACTCCAAAGGCTTTCTCTATACGGAGTGCCATATCCCCGGAGAGGTCGGCTTTGCCATTGAGCAGACTAGACAACGTAGGCCGCGAAACACGCAACGCTTGTGCTGCTGCCGTGACCGTCAGCCCTGCGGCCTCGATAATCTCTGTCCGAATGAAATCCCCACGATAGGCGTGTTCTTCATAGGCATGGTCTCTTCTCCTCTAGCCTAGTGGTAGTCCTCTAAGTTCACGTCGTAAATCTCGCGTTCCGCTGTGTCGATACGAAAGGTCAACCGGCGATTGGCGGTAACGCTCAGGCTCCATGTTCCCTTGCGATCGCCGCTCAGAGTATGCGCTTTCCATGAGGGAAGCATCCGCAATTCTTCTGGGTCTTCCATGTCGTCCAGAAAGGCAAGCATCTTGCGGAGCTTGTCTACGGCGTCGAGCGGAACGCCTTTAGTGGCGTCGTCCGTGTAGAGCTTCTTCAAACCCTTATGGATGAAGTTGCGTATCCTCACCTGAATCACTGTAGCCTCAAGCCTGGACACTTGTCAAATATCGAGATAAACGTTTCCATGCTTTTCGGGAAGGATGCTCTCGCCCTTCCCGCGCTGCAACCGCCCATAGTGTCGGGCGTTTTCCGCTTCCCATCCATGCGGGGCCGTTCCTTCCCCGCAACGCCCCCCCTGAAATTCGGTGCGCTGACGCGCACGGAATAAGGAAGACAAGCCTCGCTAAGGGGCTCTGCCCCGATCGCGCGGCGCAAGGGGTTTCCCCAATCTTCCGCGCTTCGCTTGTGCAGACCTCCGCTGCGCTTCGCCCTTTCCGCTCCCGCTTCGCCTCCGCTTCAAGGGTGGGAGATACCCCTCCCCCTTGCGCCTTGCTACCCCCGCCTTCGCCAGGAGGCGTTCGGCATGTAGGTACATGCCGCGCACGGCATGAAAAGCAAAAGCAACCACGAGGGAGGAAGCACCCATGAAGAAGACAACCACCACCACCAGACCGAGCATCTACCAGACCGTTACCGACCGCATCATCTCCAGCCTCAAGGCTGGCGTCATTCCGTGGGAGAAGCCATGGCAGACCCCGCACTTCGCCGGAGGCCCATTCCCCCGCAACTTCCGCACCGGCAAGCCCTACCGGGGTATCAATGTCCTCTTGCTTTGGTCGAGCCATTACAGCTCCCCGTTCTGGCTCACTTTCAAACAGGCGCAGGAGTTAAAAGGCACCGTCCGCAAAGGCGAAAAAGGAACACCGATTGTCTTCTACAAACAACTTCCCGAAGACACGAAGAAAGACGAAGACACCACCGGCGAAGACGAGCGCGCCCCGTTTGTTCTCTGCCATTACACCGTTTTCAACGTGGAGCAGTGCGACGGCCTCACACTCCCGGAGATCGAGCAGCCCACCACCGCCCCGGAGATCGACGAGGACGAACTCTGCGAAGCCATCGTCACCGGATGGGAGAATCGCCCCGCCCTTCATCTGACCAGCCCGACCGAGTACCGCGCTTACTACCGGCCCAGCACCGATTCTGTCCACATGCCCGCCCGCTCCCGCTTCGTGGATGCGCCCCACTACTACAGCACCCTGTTTCACGAACTGGTCCACAGCACAGGCCACGAAAGCCGCCTCAATCGCACCTTTGGCGACCGCTTCGGAGATGAACTTTACAGCAAGGAAGAACTAGTCGCCGAGATGGGCGCGGCCTTTCTTTGCGCCATCGCTGGGATTGCCAACGAGCACACCGACCGCAACACCACCGCTTATATCCAAAACTGGATTTCCAAGCTGGAAGAGGATAACCGCCTCATCGTCCATGCCGCCGCCAACGCTCAAAGAGCCGTGGATTCCATCCTCGGCACCACATTTGAGGAAGAGAACGAGACAACCGAAAACGCCGGGGAAGACGCTAACAGCGGCATCCCCGTAGCAGCCGTTGCAGCGTAGTAAGTTTGCAAATGGCAACTTGGAGAAACAAGCGGAGCCTGTGTCGGGCAGGCTTCGCCCCTCCGTGCTTTGTCGTTGCCGGCGCTTCGCGCCGGCGACGACATTGGCTCTTTGACCTAGCGCCGAAGTTCAATCAGGCGCTGACGGCCTTGCCTGCTCATTTTCAGCGTGCTCCCTGACTTGAGAACGAGTGAGGACTCGGTTCGACCTTCACGGTGAACTTCACGTATCCGTTCCACGTTCACGACAGAAGAACGACGCACGTGAACAAAATTGTTCGGATCAAGCTTGTTTTCAAGGTCCGAGATCGTCTCGCGGAGCCAGATATCGCTTCCCGTTGACGTGAAGACGGAAACAAGTAAGCATCTGCTAATATAAATCAAAATATGGCACATGGCAGTAACAAGTTCCAGACTAGAGCAATCACTACGAAGCGGACCGCATACGATTTCGCAGGTTCCGTTTGCAAGCGAACTGAGTTGAGTAAAGCGGTCAGTTGTTTTTCAGTAAGGCCGGTGGCACTCGACATCAATCTCTCTCGCACCCGTCGCAGAGCTTTGCCCAGACGCTCATTGATAATCGGTTTCGTCAAATAGTCAACAGCCTGGACATCAACCACACCAACCGCATGTTCCTAGAATGCCGTCACAAAGATGGTTGGGGGAAGGGATTCGACACCGATTTCCTCGACAACATCGAAGCCATCCATTTCCGGCATTTGAACGTCAAGAAAGAAGATAATCGATCGAACTGTCCTGCAATGCTTCAACAGCATCCTCGCCATTTACACATTCCCCAACAACGGCCACATCTTCGTACTTGCGGAGCATGGAACGAAGCAGGTCTCTCGCAAGCGGTTCGTCATCCACAATGAGGGCTTTTATTGCATACAGGTGCTTCCTCAAACGGATTTTTTTTTTTTTTTTTTTTTTTTTTTTTTTTTTTTTTTTTTTTTTTTTTTTTTTTTTTTTTTTTTTTTTTTTTTTTTTTTTTTTTTTTTTTTTTTTTTTTTTTTTTTTTTTTTTTTTTTTTTTTTTTTTTTTTTTTTTTTTTTTTTTTTTTTTTTTTTTTTTTTTTTTTTTTTTTTTTTTTTTTTTTTTTTTTTTTTTTTTTTTTTTTTTTTTTTTTTTTTTTTTTTTTTTTTTTTTTTTTTTTTTTTTTTTTTTTTTTTTTTTTTTTTTTTTTTTTTTTTTTTTTTTTTTTTTTTTTTTTTTTTTTTTTTTTTTTTTTTTTTTTTTTTTTTTTTTTTTTTTTTTTTTTTTTTTTTTTTTTTTTTTTTTTTTTTTTTTTTTTTTTTTTTTTTTTTTTTTTTTTTTTTTTTTTTTTTTTTTTTTTTTTTTTTTTTTTTTTTTTTTTTTTTTTTTTTTTTTTTTTTTTTTTTTTTTTTTTTTTTTTTTTTTTTTTTTTTTTTTTTTTTTTTTTTTTTTTTTTTTTTTTTTTTTTTTTTTTTTTTTTTTTTTTTTTTTTTTTTTTTTTTTTTTTTTTTTTTTTTTTTTTTTTTTTTTTTTTTTTTTTTTTTTTTTTTTTTTTTTTTTTTTTTTTTTTTTTTTTTTTTTTTTTTTTTTTTTTTTTTTTTTTTTTTTTTTTTTTTTTTTTTTTTTTTTTTTTTTTTTTTTTTTTTTTTTTTTTTTTTTTTTTTTTTTTTTTTTTTTTTTTTTTTTTTTTTTTTTTTTTTTTTTTTTTTTTTTTTTTTTTTTTTTTTTTTTTTTTTTTTTTTTTTTTTTTTTTTTTTTTTTTTTTTTTTTTTTTTTTTTTTTTTTTTTTTTTTTTTTTTTTTTTTTTTTTTTTTTTTTTTTTTTTTTTTTTTTTTTTTTTTTTTTTTTTTTTTTTTTTTTTTTTTTTTTTTTTTTTTTTTTTTTTTTTTTTTTTTTTTTTTTTTTTTTTTTTTTTTTTTTTTTTTTTTTTTTTTTTTTTTTTTTTTTTTTTTTTTTTTTTTTTTTTTTTTTTTTTTTTTTTTTTTTTTTTTTTTTTTTTTTTTTTTTTTTTTTTTTTTTTTTTTTTTTTTTTTTTTTTTTTTTTTTTTTTTTTTTTTTTTTTTTTTTTTTTTTTTTTTTTTTTTTTTTTTTTTTTTTTTTTTTTTTTTTTTTTTTTTTTTTTTTTTTTTTTTTTTTTTTTTTTTTTTTTTTTTTTTTTTTTTTTTTTTTTTTTTTTTTTTTTTTTTTTTTTTTTTTTTTTTTTTTTTTTTTTTTTTTTTTTTTTTTTTTTTTTTTTTTTTTTTTTTTTTTTTTTTTTTTTTTTTTTTTTTTTTTTTTTTTTTTTTTTTTTTTTTTTTTTTTTTTTTTTTTTTTTTTTTTTTTTTTTTTTTTTTTTTTTTTTTTTTTTTTTTTTTTTTTTTTTTTTTTTTTTTTTTTTTTTTTTTTTTTTTTTTTTTTTTTTTTTTTTTTTTTTTTTTTTTTTTTTTTTTTTTTTTTTTTTTTTTTTTTTTTTTTTTTTTTTTTTTTTTTTTTTTTTTTTTTTTTTTTTTTTTTTTTTTTTTTTTTTTTTTTTTTTTTTTTTTTTTTTTTTTTTTTTTTTTTTTTTTTTTTTTTTTTTTTTTTTTTTTTTTTTTTTTTTTTTTTTTTTTTTTTTTTTTTTTTTTTTTTTTTTTTTTTTTTTTTTTTTTTTTTTTTTTTTTTTTTTTTTTTTTTTTTTTTTTTTTTTTTTTTTTTTTTTTTTTTTTTTTTTTTTTTTTTTTTTTTTTTTTTTTTTTTTTTTTTTTTTTTTTTTTTTTTTTTTTTTTTTTTTTTTTTTTTTTTTTTTTTTTTTTTTTTTTTTTTTTTTTTTTTTTTTTTTTTTTTTTTTTTTTTTTTTTTTTTTTTTTTTTTTTTTTTTTTTAGGCAGGAGTTCACACACTGCTGGCAACGATGGGAGCGTTGATGTTGCGGATGCGCACTCGGTTATAGTACTCGCCCCACCACACATCGGCACTGGCGTGCCAGTGATGCGGGAATTCATGCTCTGCTGTGAAATAAGAACCGAATGACGATGTCTGGCTCAGCGACGAACGCGGAAACTGGTTCACCGTGCTTATTTGAATCGATCCCGGCGCAGGTGTCAGTGGATCGGTGTAATTCTTTGAATAGATCGTGATCTGCTGTTTTCTAATTCCATTCAGACGATACACCTCAATGGCGTAGATGGGATTCGTTGATTCGTTATTGAATATCCCAACTCTCAAATGGAATACCCATGTCTGCTTTTTATCGGGGCTCCAACCAATCCCGAGGCGCGGCCCGAAATTGACAAAGCTGTTAGGCGTAGTTTGGAGTGCATAGCGCAGTACATAGGAAAGTGTGAAACGCGGAGCCACTTTGACGTTGTACTGTGCGTACAGACCCAAGCGCCACTGGATCAAAGAGACGAGTGGCGTACCAGTTTTTAACTGGTATGTGGTCGGATTTCCCCCTGGAAGATGGAGAACCGCTCGCCGATACTGTTCGAGGGCGCTGATAGTCGTTGTCTGGCCAGTTGAGTTTTAGTACGCGTCGAGCACGGGCGCGCTCCCGCCGCCAAACACATAGGCACCATTGAATGTGTTTGGGTCGTAATCATGCACGAAGATGCCGAGTGATTGTGCGCCGAACGCGGCTGTGTTCCTTCCATGCGCCACGGTCATATCGTCGTCGATTTCGAGATCACGTTCGCGGTCGTTCAGGTTCTGGCTGGTTGCACCTCCCCCCAGGAAGTATACGGCAACCTGCACGGAAGGAGCATTCGACAGTGGTGTTTGCTCTGTTCGTTTCCAGCTATATACGATGTGGGTTTCGTGCAGGATATTCGGGTTGACGGTCTGTGTGTTGTGAAATCGCAGGTCGTATTCGCTGACCAGGCTGGAATATACGGCATCGGCGAGTGTTTGGCCGCCGACGCTTTGATTGCCTTCATTGTTCACATTCGCAGAGAATGAGAGACTGGCAATGTCATTCGGAGTCAACTGCCAGTCTCCACGCGCCGACGCAATCCAGAGCCGCTGTGGAGCCGAAACCGTCTGCTGGTACGGAACGCCGTTTCCATTCGGCCCCAGGCCGAACCATGTCGTCGAGCGTGACTGCATTCACCACATTGAATTCGTCGATGTCGCGTTTTTCGAGTGCCAGCGCAAAACCGCTCTTCTTCGAAATGATACGGCCACTCAGCTCAAAGCCGTATCGCCGCTTGCCAGCAGGAGTGGCGGTAAGGGAAAACGGGTCGGTGGCATTGAAGATACCATCGCTATCCGTGAAGAAGACCGCACCGTGGAAGGCGTCGGCCCCCGGCTTGGTTGTTATTTCTTTAACCCCACCGGAAAAAGGAGGCCACTGATATTTGGCGGAGAAGAAATAGGGATTGATGCGAATCGAAGCAATCGAGTTCTTCGGCGGGAGAGCGCTTGGGTTCTGGAATCCGTCTACCATAATCATCGCCGTAGTTGGATCGCCGCCAGCTTCAGAAGCCAGCACTTGAAGCTCGCGCAGAAAATCATCCGGGTCATCGGCGAGGCCCTGTACCTCCTTCGTGTTCAGAGTTTATTGTGTCACCGCTGCTGTCGAGGCCGGAATTCCCGTTTACCTGAACATCCGCCTGCACGGTTGCAATCGCCAACTGGACATTAAGGGTGAGTGGTTGATCGGCTCTCTTTCGCGCCTGTACTCTCTTGGTCTCAAAGCCAGAAGCGCTGACCTCCAATGTGACTTGTACTGACGGAACACAGGCGAGGGCATAATGGCCGACCGCATCGGATGTGACTGATCGGATTCCAGCAGCCGTAATCGTGAGCTTCCGGAATGTTCGCACCTGTTTGGTCCGTAATGCTTCCTGACAGAGTGGCTGACGCTGGACATGTCTGTTGAGCACCGAGCAACGGACCGGATAGCAGGAAAAGTAGAACCGCAAGCCGCCAAGAAGTATTCATGAACCTTGCCTCTGAAATGAAACTTTCAGAGACCGGGCCGATTCCGGGAAAGAATGCAACGAACGCGCACTTTAGGTCAATGAATGGTCGAGGCGGTGGTCTACCGTGACCGGAAGGGACAGGACTGCTCAGTGAGCCAAGTTGGTAACAAGTGCCGAATCGGAGTCCCGGAAGAAGACGAGCGATGCTACGCATCGGGAGAAGGTCGACACGTCACCCCCAAATGGGTTGCTGCCGGTAAACCGGCTTGAAATCGTTAGGCGGCGACGTGAACGCACTTTGAATCAGCAGTTTGGTAATTCGCGTATCCGGCATGGCGACAATGCGTTTACGCGCGTAAACGCGCAGAGCGCCTTACAGCGCCCAATGTGTAAACGCACTGATAGACAAGGGCTTCCATCATCCCGGCGCTTGACGGGCAAAATCGCAAGGTGCAAGCTATTTTCGAGGCGGGTTTCCCCATGAGCACTCCCCGCATCCCGGCTCCGTTGCAGTCTCCGGCCTCACCGAGTAGTGAAGCGCGTCCGGTTCTCCGTGCCAAAACCATCGCAACCAGAGTAACGCCGGAAGAGTTGGCCGAGGTAGAAACCGCCGCCGAAGGCGCAGGGAAAACCGTGGCCGAATGGCTGCGCGAGCTGGCCCTGAAAGCCGCGCGGGAACGTCCGGCAGACCCAACCGAGTTGATACTGGCCGAGGTCTCGGCACTGCGCTACATGCTCCTGAATCTCTTTCACGCGACGGCCCAGGCGAACGCGGAAGGCAAGCATCTGCTGCCCGATTCCGTGCTCAAAATCCGTGACCAGGCCAACACTGCGGAAGCTGGCCGACGCCCGCAAATTGCTCGCGGAGTTTCTGTCCCAGGAGGGACCGGACGGGGGCAAGCAGTGAGCCGCCCCATGCGTTTTCCGAGCCGGACGGGACGGCTGTTCTGGTTCCTTTTCTGGCTTGCGGTCGGGCCGCTTGTGCTCATCTTCCCGGCTTCGGCATGGCTCTACTGGACACTCACGCCGTTGCAAAAGGTCTACCTCACGACCTATGCCGCCAGCTCCGTAGGGGCGGGGATGCCGCACAGCGAAATGACGATCCGATGGGTGATGAAGACCGCGCCCAAGCGGAAGCCGATTCCTGCTTCCGCCGAGGATGTAGTCACCGGCCCGGACCCGAAACTGCCCGTCAGCCTCTCGCCCAAAGCCATCGCGGAGGGCTGGCGTGGAGTGGCTTACAGCGCCCCGGAGAAAGTGCCCGCAGACGCGCTTGCCAAGGGATTGCGGGAGTACGTTTATGACGGGGTAAGCGTGTGGTGGTTGTTTGGCCGCCCATGCTCAACAGCCTTGCCGTGCTGATGCTGCTCTATGTGTTCCGGCTCTGGATGAAGCAGGGTTTCGCCCGGAGACGGCAGCAGGAGGAACGCCACGGACGCCGAACCAAAGGCCCGGAGCTGGCATCGGCTTTACGGTGGCGCAGAGCAAAGACGGACGGCATCCGTTTCCGTCTGCGCTTCGAGAATCGCCTTTTGCAGTGGTTCCCTTTGGCCCAAGCTACCGCATCCCGAAGCGTCTTGAAGCCAGCCACATTCTGATGATGGGCGACACCGGCGCGGGCAAGTCGAACGCCATCCGGCAGCTTCTTCGTCAGGTGCGGGAGCGCGGAGAGAGCGCCATCGTCTACGACCCGGCAATGGATTTTGTGAGCGAGTTCTACTCGCCCGCGCGTGGCGATTTGATTCTCAATCCGCTGGACCAGCGTTGCCCGTATTGGAGTCTTGGCAACGAGATCGACCGCGACGAAACAGCGGCGACTATCGCCGCCGCGTTCCTGCCGGAAAAGGAGTACGAGAAAGAGTTTTTTACCGATGGGCCGCGCCGGATACTGGCCCATCTGCTCAAGCGGCAGCCGCAGCCGAGGGACATTCTGAGCATGATGTCCGACCCGTCGCGGATCGAGTCTGCGGTGAAAGGAACGCCGCTGGCCGCGCTTGCTCGATGCGGGAGCGCCGGCACAGCGGGCGGGTGTGCTGGCGAGCTTAAACATGGTGGCGGACAGTTTGGAATTGTTGCCGGAGTGGGAGCATACGAGGCCGACCTTTGCGACGGCAGAGTGGTACACCGCGCGTAAGCGTTGGGTGTTTCTCACGTCCACTCCGGCCTATCGCGCGAAGATTTTGCCGCTTCATTCCGTGTGGCTCGATTTATTCATCCTTCGCATGATGGGCTACTGCGAAGACCAGCGGCGAAGCCGGTATGGTTTGTGCTGGACGAGTTGGCAAGCCTCAACAAACTGCCGCAGCTCCACACCGCCGTCACGGAAAATCGCAAGTATGGGAACCCTGTTGTTTTGGGCTTTCAGGGGCGCAGCCAGCTTGAAAAACGCTACGGGCAGGACGCCGAGGCCATGCTTTCGCAGCCTGCAACCAAGCTGTTTTTCAAGACCACCGAGCCACGCGCCGCCAAGTGGATTTCCGATGCCATCGGAGAGATCGAGGTCGAACGGTTGAAGGAATCGCGCAGCATGAGGCTGTTAGGCAGCAGGAAATCGTATGCGATGGAGATTGCGACCAAGCCGCTTGTCATGGCTTCGGAAATCTCCGGCTTGGAGCCATTGCACGGCTTCATCAAGCAGGAAAACAGGTTGTGCCGGTTCACTTCCAGTTCGCAAGGAAGCATGGCGGACAACCGGAATTCATCGAGCGCAAGTTGCCGGAATTGTGCCCAGGCCGTCACCGCCGCCGCCGAGTACAGCTCGCGCAGAGCAATCCAAGACACCAGCAGCGGTCCAGACCACACTTCCACTTTTCGATACGCCCGCCGACAAACCCACCGACAAACCCAAAGAGGCGTTTGTGTGGGATGAGTCCAAGGGGATTGAGTGAGTGGTTGCCAGCAAAGAGGATGAGGTTGCCATCTGGATCACGAACCATAAATGTGCGAGCGCCCCACGGCTCTGTTTTGAGCGTCTGTGCGAATGCCACGCTCGCAGCTTGAAATTCAAGGAAAAGCGACTTTATGTCATCGACAGTGATAGACGCTGAGAGCAGGTGTTCTCTATGCCGAAGCCCCGTATTGCATTGCGGGTTCATCCACATAGCGGAGATTCAGACTCGCGCCATCTCTACACACTTGTGCGTAAAACGGTGGGTCGCCATACGTGAAAGCAATCTTGAACCCCAGCTTTTTCGCATAGAACTCGCATGAGGCGACAATATCGGCAACAAAAAGTTGAGGTTCTGCGGCCAGCAGTATCGGTTTTGGCTGAGTTCCAGTATAGTAGATCATTCATAGTGGTGGACTCCTTTAAGGAGCGCCTCCCAACTCTCGAAACCTGCCTTTTTCGCAATTAACTCCTGAGCGATCAGATAGCTTGAAGCTGTGCGCGAGTACATCTTGATCGGTCAGATGATGGAAGCGCGGCAACACTGCTCTAATTTGTGCCGCTACCGGATAGTAGCGATCACGGTGCCAACGCAGGTAGAGCTTCGACTTGCTTCTTCAGATTTTCGAGATTGGGCATTGGGCGCATTTCCGATTGGTATCGTAGGCGGGCATTGCCCATCCGGCCCGAAGGTCCGTTGCGCCCTACAGCACTGGATAAACGCTAACAGTACGTTTGAATAGCGGTCAAGGTTTGTTTGCACTTCCAGGCAATGCTCTTACAATCCTTACAGATAGGAGCATTTTCCATGCTGACCATCTCCAAACCGCTGTCAGCTTCGCAGGTACGGACGTACCATGAGCGGGAGTTTGCGTCTGAGCGGCAGAACTATTGGAGCCGCGACCAACAGGGGCATAGCGAGTGGCAAGGCAAGCTGGCCGAGCAGTGGGGCTTGATCGGGTCCGGTTGGCAATGAGCACTTTGCGCGTCTGACCGAAGGCCAGCACCCGCACACGGAAGCGCAGCTCGTTCGTCATCAGGCTTCCAAGACCTATGAGGGCAAATTCGGCAAGGAAGTGACTAGCGTAGAACATCGCGCCGGTTGGGATGCTACGTTCTCCGCGCCGAAGTCGGTTTCTCTCACTGCCCTTGTGGGCGGCGATGAGCGCGTGCGAGAGGCGCATCGGGAGAGCGTGCGCGTGGCCCTGGCAGAGTTGGAAAGGTACACGCAGGCCCGCATCGGCAACGTCCATGCGCCGGAGACGACAGGCAAATTCGTTGCGGCTACTTTTGAGCACGATACCGCGCGGCCTGTGGACGGCTACGCCGCGCCGCAACTCCACACCCATGCTGTGATCTTCAACGTCACCGAGCGCGACAACGGCCAAACCCGCGCCTTGCAGCCGCAGGAGCTATTCGCGTCGCAGCGCGTCGCTACCAGCTTTTACCGTTCCGAGCTGGCGATGCGGTTACAGGGGTTGGGCTACGAGCTGGAGCGCGGCAAGCATGGGCAGCCGGAGATCAAGGGCTATACGAAAGAGTATCTGGAGGCCAGCAGCCCACGCCGCGAGCAGATCAAAGATCATCTCCGCGAGATGGGGATAGACGGGGCGGGAGCCGCGCAGGTTGCCGCGCACCGGACGCGGGACAGCAAGGAGCTGCTATCGCCGGGAGAGGTATTAGAGAGGCATCGGAATCTGGCCGCGCAGTATGGACATCAGGCCGACCGGGTTGTGGCCGAGGCGCGGGAACGTGGACAGCGCCACGTTCACGAACCCGCGCTGAATCGGAGCACAGTGGCCGCGCAACAGGCCGTCACTTATGCCCGCGACCATCTCTTCGAGCGTTCCGCCGTGCTGGACCGCCGCGAACTTCTGGAAGCGGCGCTCAATCGCGGCATGGGGGAAACAACGTATGCCCATGTCCGGCAGGAGTTCGAGCAGCGGGCCGCGCGAGGCGAGTTCCGCACGGTCGATCATGCGGCGCAGGACAGCAGTACACCACCGCTGCGATGCTTCGCATGGAACGCGAGATCGTCACACGGATGCAGGAAGGCAATCAGCGCGGGATGAGTGACCCGATGCTGGTTGATCCGCATATTCGTATTGCGACGGAAGACCGCCACCCGGAGCTGAATGCCTCGCAGCGTCAGGTGGTCAATGATGTTTTTCTCTCCCGCGAAAAGATAGTGGGTTTGGATGGCGTTGCTGGCGCGGGGAAGACAACGACGCTGGCCGTCATCCGTGAAGGCGCGGAGGCGCAAGGGTACAAGGTTGAAGGCTTCGCGCCCACGTCCCGCGCGGCGCAAAAGCTGGCCGATGCTGGTATGGAAACATCCACGCTGCAAAAACATCTTGCACGCGGCCAGCAGCCGGACACCGGAGAGCGCCGCCTGTATGTGCTCGATGAATCCTCGCTTGCGTCCACCAAGCAGATGCACGAGTTTGTGAATCGCCTGCATCCCAATGACCGCGTGTTGCTGGTAGGCGACCGGAGACAGCATGAGGCAATCGAGGCCGGGCGTCCCTTCGCACAGCTTCAGGACGCGGGCATGAAGACAGTGAAGCTCGAAGAGATCGTCCGCCAGAAAGACCCGGAGCTGAAACAGGTGGTCGAGCAGCTTGCGCGTGGCGAGGTGCGCGAGGCCGTGCAGGGTTTGGAGCGGCAGGGCCGCGTCCATGAGATTCGAGGCCACGAGGAACGCATCGCCGCCATAGCGAAGGAATATGCGAAGTCGCCGGAGGGTACGCTGGTTGTCTCTCCCGACAATCGCTCCCGCGTGGAGATCAACTTGGCGATTCGTGCCGAGATGCAGGAGCGCGGCTTCGTCAGCAAAGAAGAGCATCGCATCGCGGCGCTTGTGCCGCGCCAGGACCTCACCGGGCCGGAGCGGACATGGGCCGCGCGGTACGAGTTCAACGATGTAGTGCGATATGCCCGCGCATCGAAAGAGACTGGCATGGAGCGTGGGGAATACGCGCGGGTCAAGAGCGTTGACGCCGAAAAGAACCTGTTGACGGTGGTGCGGGCCGATGGCTCTGAGCTGACCTATGATCCACGCCGGCAGCAGGGTGTTTCTGTGTATCGGGAAGAGCCGCGCAGTTTCGCCGTGGGCGACCGCATCCAGTTCACCGCACCGGCCAATGATTTGAAGATTGCCAACCGCGAATTAGGGACGGTGGAAGCCATCGGCCAGGATGGGCAGATGCGTTTGAAGATGGACGGGGGCCGCGACGTGCAGCTTGATCCGCGCGAGCATCCGCATCTC
Source organism: uncultured Acidobacteriaceae bacterium (assembly GCA_963770525.1). Lineage (GTDB taxonomy): Bacteria > Acidobacteriota > Terriglobia > Terriglobales > Acidobacteriaceae > Palsa-343. Next base: position 251,791 of record CAVYPY010000001.1, read on the forward strand.
GATCACGGCTATGCGATGACTAGTCATTCCAGCCAGGGACAGACTGCCGAGCGCGTATTGATTCACGTCGATACCGAGCTGGCCGCAAAAGACCTGCTCAACAGCCGCATGGCTTATGTCGCCGTCTCGCGCGGCGCGGAAGACGCGCAGATTTATACCAACGACCGTGCGAAGCTGCCGGAGGTATTAGGACATGACGTTTCCCACGAGAGCGCCCACACGCCGAGCGATAAAGCCGGAGCAATCCATCACGCCGCCGCAGCCGGAGATTGCGCCCGTCATCGAACACGGCTTCGGTATAGGACACAGCCTCTAACCTACGGATCGTGCCTGTAGAATGGAGTCTCGCGTTCAAGAAATGCACAGAAATCGAGAAATTGCCTGCACAGTTCCTACACAGCCAAAAACAGGCTATTTATCTCTAAATAAATCAGCGATTTCTAAAAATCAACTCACCCGCTCAGGATGACAAAGCTAATTTGAACGCCGGCATTTCGGAAGGGAGCAAGATGCCGCTACAGATTGGTGTCCCTGCTATTGGCCAGAGCAGGCTCATCGCTGAACGGATCGCCGGAGGCGGGCGCATCTTCGGCGGCGGCGTGGGCGAGGCGCTGGAGCTTGCCGTGGTCGAGCCAGTTGAGCTGGCAGCGCTCGCAATCGGAGAGGATGACGTTGCCGGGGCCGGCGTAGAAATGCGTGTCCATGGGCTGGTGGCAATGGGGGCAGGCGAGGCGGCGGTCGAGCTGGCTGGGGTCGGCGGGCGCGGGGATCTGGGGCGGACCGGGCTGGGCGGCGATGGCGGAGAGGAGCGGCTCGAAGGCGTCCATGGGGATGAGCAGGCCGCGGCAGCGGGTGCAGTAGCGGATGGAGGCGCCGGCCAGGGTGGCATGCATGAGGGGCACGCCGCAGACGGGGCAGGGCTCGTTGGGGGATTCGTCCTGGATACGGACGCCGTCGTCATTCGCATCGGGAAGGTAGACGCTGCCGCAATACGCGCAGGGGAGCGCGTCTCCCGTGGGCTGGGAAGGCAGAGGAGCGCCGCAATCAGGACAGTTCATTGGGCCTTGCCGCAGTCGGGACAGAAGTGCGCGCCGGCGGGGATGTTGTGGCCGCAGGCGACGCAGGCATTCTCGGCAGCGATGGGTTTGGGCGCGGCTGCCTGGGTTTGGGAAGTTATGGTTTGGGCGATCAGATTGGCCATGGCGAGGCCTGCGCCGAAACCAACGCCGGTCCCGGCTATTCCGGAGGGATTGGCGGCGGCGACGGGGATCGATTCAGCCGTCTGGAACTGGGTGAGGCGCGATGGGTCGCCGGCGATGTTGGTGCCGATGCGTTGATCCATGACTTTCTGGAGCTCGTCGGGGAGGGAGAGGTTCTCGATGACGAACTGCACGAGGTCGAGGCCGAGGGCGGCGAAGGCAGGTTTGACGGCGTCGCTGACTTTTTGGGCGAGGGCGTCCTGGTGGGCGGCCATGTCAAGGAAAGAGAACTCGCTGGAGGCGAGCAGCTCGGTGAATCGCGAGACGATGGTGTCGCGGAGTTGGCCGGAGAGGTCGGCGGCGTAGTACGTGTCGAGGGTGCCGCTGACCTGGGTAAAGAAGGCGCGGGGATTGCTGATGCGGTAGGCGTAGATGCCGTAGGCGCGGAGGCGGACGGCGCCGAATTCCTTCTCGCGGAAGGTGATGGGGGCGGCGGTGCCCCACTTCTGATTGAGCTGCTGGCGGGTGGAGAAGAAGTAGACGTCGGACTTGAAGGGGGACTCGAAGCCTTTGTCCCAGTTCATGATGTCGGTGAGGAGGGGGAGATTGCGGGTGTTGAGGGTGTGGAGGCCGGGGCTGAAGACGTCGGCGATGTGGCCTTCGTCAACGAAGGCGGCCATTTGCGAATCGCGGACGGTGAGCTGGCCGCCGTTCTGGATCTCCATGTCGCGCATGGGATAGCGCCAGGCGAGGATGCCGTCTTCCGGCTCGTTCCACTGGATGACATCGATGAGTTGCTGGGTGAGAAAGTCTCTGAGACTCATGCGTAACCTCCGGAGGGTCCCGACGGAGGTGACTTTAGCAGCGGGGGGCGGGGTTTGAGAGTCCCACGAAGGGGCCAATAGCAAAGGGGTAAAGAGGCAGCTTGGAAGCAGGAGCCGGGGCTGGGAGGTCGGTAGCGGGTATCGCCAACGTCGGGCGGGCGGCAGCTACACTTTGAATCGTGAAGCTGATAGCCAGGGGTCAGAAGAGAGGTCGTTCCAGCACGGCAACGAGGCCGGTTCGGCGCGGGAGCCTGCTGCGACGGGTGGCGACGTGGGTGGTGCTGGCGCTTGTGGGCCTTTGGGCGGCGGCGGCGCTGACGCTGGTGGCGGCCAGGTGGATCGATCCGCCGACGACTGCGGTGCAGATGGAGCGGCGGGTGCAGGCGTGGATGCACGGGACGCCGTATCACAAGCGGTATCGCTTTGTGCCGCTGCGGGAGATCTCGCCGGATCTGCAGCACGCGGTGATCGCGGCCGAAGACGGGCGTTTCTACCAGCATCATGGGTTCGACTGGCAGCAGATCCAGATTGCGGCGGATGAGGATATGGAAGGCGGGCGGCGGCTGCGGGGCGCGTCGACGATCGACCAGCAGCTGGTGAAGAATTTGCTGCTGGGCACGGAGCGGTCGGTGCTGCGCAAGGGCGTGGAGTTCACCCTGGTACCGGTGGCGGAGGTGGTGCTGGGGAAGCGGCGGATTCTGGAGCTGTATCTGAACGTGGTGGAGTGGGGGCCGGGGATTTATGGGGCGGAGGCGGCGTGCCATGCGTGGTATGGGACGTCGGCAAAGGCAATTGGGCGAGATGATGCGGCGCGGCTGGCGGCGATTTTGCCGGCTCCGCGAAGGCGACGACCGGATCGGATGAACCGGTACAGCGGGCTGATTGAGGAGCGCATGCGGCAGATGGAGTGGTAACGGGGTATTCGAGGAGGATTTCGGGCGGCGTTCCCGCTCAAGACGCCTTAATCAGAGGAAGAAATGCAGGTCCATTCGACTCGCGCCTGAATTGATGTTGCGCCAAAAGCGGCGCAACGAATTTGGAAGGCTCGCTCAGGATGACACGTTAAAACGTGTCAGCGAGAACATGGCTATGTCGTGGGATGTGGAGCCTTCGGTGACGAGCTGGCCGATGAGTTCGCCAACGACGGGGGCGAATTTGAAGCCGTGTCCGGAGAATCCCAGAGCGAGGGTGATGGCGGGGTGCTGTGGGTGGGCGCCGATGACGAAGTGCTCGTCGGGGGTCATGGTGTAGAGGCAGGTTTCGGCGCGGATAATCCGGCCGGAGAGGCTTGGCAGCGCGGCGGCGAGGCGCTGGCGGATGCGCTGCTCGTCGTCGGGGCGGACGACGCGGTCGATGGACTCGGGGGTGCCGGTTTCGTCGCTGCCATGGAGCGCGACTTTGACTCCTTCGTTGTCGGGGCCGGTGAGGGGGAATCCGTAAAGCATCGACTCGCCTCGCTGGGTCTCCCAGAGGTAGATGGGGAAGCGGGCCGGATTGGGGTCGGGGCGGAAGGCATCGATGGAGCCGGTGGGCTGAAACCAGAAGACGACCTGGCGTGTGACGCGGAGCGGGAGCTGGGCTTCTGCGAGGAGTTGCGGCGCCCAGGGACCGGCGGTGATGACGAGGTGCGCAGCGGTGAAGGATTCGCGGACGGTGCGCACGGTGACGCCATCGGGCCGCGCCTGAAAGTCGAGAATAGGCTCGTTGAAATGCAGATCGGCGCCGTGGCGCGCTGCGTGACGGAGCTGCTGCTCGATCGAGAGCTCGGGGTTGAGGTAGCCGGCCTGGTGCTCGAAGAGGGCAATGGTGTCGTCGCTGACTTGGAAGGCGGGCCAGCGATGGCGCAGGTCGGTGGCGGAGAGCATGTCATGGGGGAGATTGAACTGGCGGGCGCTCTCGGCGCTGCGGGGGACGAGCTGGCCGGTGGGGGGTCCGATCATGAGGGCGCCGGTGATGTGGAGGAGCGGGACGCCGGAGTCGTGCTCCAGCTTCGCCCAGAGCTCGCGGGCGCGGAGAAGCAGGTGGACGTAGCGGGGATCTTCCCAGTAGGCCTGGCGGTAGATGCGGGAGAGTCCGTGGGAGGAGCCGTGGGTGTGGGGCGGCGTGAAGGCGTCGAAGGCGAGGACGCGGTGGCCCTTTTCGGCGAGCCATGCGGCGGCGGCGCTGCCCATGGCGCCGAGACCGAGGACGATGATCTCCATGAGAGGCAGGGTACAGGGTGCGGCGTACAGGGTGCGGCGTACAGGGTGCGGCTACGGGGTGCGGCTACGGGTTACGGGTTACGGTCTACGGTTTAGAGGGCGCCTTTTCGTGGAGGCCCCGAACAGCATTCCGTGCGATCCCGGAGGGGCAAGTCTTATTCAGTCGAGTTCGCGGAGACGGCGATCCAGGTCGAGTTTTGCCTGCTGGAGGCGGGCGATTTCGGGGGCGTTGGTGGCTCGCTCGGCGCGTTCGATTTCGGCGCGGAGTTGGCGCTGCTCCTGCTCGAGGGCGGCGATGCGGAGGGCGATGATGGCTTCTTCCACGTGGTCGGGCTCGGGCTCGGCGTCGTGGATGGAGAGGAAGAGACCGGCGAGCAGGCGGCGGTGCTCCTCGGTGGCGAGACAGGCGAGAGCGTCGGCGCCGTCGGGACGGGCGCGGAGCTGATCGATCATGGCGCGGACATCGGGGCGGAGCGCGGCGAGTTCGCGCTCGTGCTGATGCCACGCGCCTTCGGCGACGAGGTAGCACTCCGCTGAACGGGGCGCGGCAAAGGCCTGAAGGAGGATCTGCTCGGAGCGCGAGAGCGGGGTTTCGTGGGCGGTAAGGTGGTCGCGGCGGCGGGCGGCAGCGTCTTTGAGCTCGGCGCGAACGAGGGCGGAGTCGATGCCGAGGGCCTGGGCGGCGTCGTTGGCGAAAGCGTCGCGGGTAATGCGGCTGGGAATGCGGCGGATGTGAGGCAGGAGGAAGTTGAGGGCTTCGGTTTTGGATTTGGGGTCGCGCGTGGGATAGAGCGTACGGGCGCGGTCGATGAGGTAGTCCTGAAAGGAAGGCGCGGAGCGGAGGGCGTCGACGTAGGCGCGGGCGCCGCGCTCGCGGACGTAGCGATCGGGATCGAGGCCGCCTTCGAGGGTGAGAACGCGGACGTCGAATCCTTCTTCGGTGAGGAGGGCGATGGATTTTTCTGCAGCGTTGGCGCCGGCGGTATCGGGATCGAAATTGACGATGACGCGGGTGGCGTAGCGCTTGAGCAGGCGGACCTGGGCCTCGGTGAAAGCAGTGCCGCTGGTGGCGAGGACGTTGGGGATTCCGGCGAGGAACACGGAGATGCAGTCCATTTGGCCTTCAACGAGGACCACGCCGCCGTCGGAGCGGATGGGCTGGCGGGCTTTGTCGAGGTTGAAGAGGATGTTGCCTTTGGAGTAGAGCGGGGTCTCGGGCGAGTTGAGGTATTTAGGGCCGGCTTTTTCGCCGGTATCGAGCGTGCGCGCGGTGAAGGCGATGACGCGGCCGCCTTCGTTGGCGATGGGGAACATGACGCGCTTGCGGAAGCGGGCATACATGGGTCCGGGCGAGCCGTCTTCCTGCTCTTTCCAGGAGAAGAGGCCGGAGGCGCGGAGAGTGGCGGGGTCGGCGAGCGGCTCGAGACGCTGGCGGAGGGCGTGGAAGTTGTCGGGGGCGAAGCCGATGCGGAATTTGGAAATTCCTTCGGAATTGAGTCCGCGGCCGGTGAGGTATTCGCGCGCCGTGGCGCCTTCGGGGGAGCGGAGCTGCTCTTCAAACCAGGCGGTAGCGACCTCGTGGAGCTCGAGCAGCTTGCCGCGCTGGCGGTGCTCGGCGGCTTCTTCGGGCGAGGTGAATTCGCGTTGCGGGAGCGGGATGCCGCACTTGCGGGCGACGGTGCGGACGGCTTCCGGGAAGGGGACGTTTTCGAGCTTCTGGATGAAGGAGAAGACGTCGCCGGACTGGCCGCAGCCGAAGCAGTGATAGAACTGGCGTCCTGCATGGACGCTGAAGGAGGGGGTTTTTTCTTTGTGGAAGGGGCAGAGGCCGCTGTAGTTTTGTGCGCCAGCCTTACGGAGGCGGACGTATTCGCCGATGACTTTGACGATGTCGGCTTGTTCCTTGACGGACTGGGCGAAGTCGGCGGGCATTGCGGGGGTTCGGATACAGGGTACAGCGGGGGAAGCTAAGGAGCGGGCAGCGGTGAGACGGTCAGCGGAGGGACGGTCAGCTGGTGATGCGGGCAGCGGTGATGCGGGCAGCTGGGGAACGGGCGGCGCTTTTACCACAGAGGGCACGGAGGACACAGGGCTTTTGCTGGAGGGAAGTTACATTAGGCACGGGGAAGGGGCGCAGGATTGAAACAATTTTGGGATTTCCACATCTAAAAGAGCAGGATTTGCCCCGCAGGACAGGGACGGATCGGGCTTCAAAAAGGCCCGAAATGCCAGAAATTGGCGGAGTTAAGCGATTTTCGTGGTACTCTGGAAGTCCCGGGGAGACGTGCGCCCATCACCCGCCGGCCGCCGAGCCGTGTCGGGAACTGCCTTTTATGGCCCTTGCCGCACCTCGTCCACTCCAGGTGAGACAGATCCGAAAATTCACGCGGGGGAGCCATCCGCTTGGCGATTGACGATAAATACGAAGCTGATATTCAGAAGCTGATCGATACGGGCAAAGAGAAGGGTTATCTGACCTACAACGAGGTCAACGACCTGATTCCTGGAGATGTCAACTCTCCGGACGATCTCGACGACCTGATTACCACGATCGGTACACAAGGCATAGACATTCTCGAAGGCGGCCCGAAGATCGGGGGCGGCGAGCGCGGCGAGGAATTCGAAGGCGAAGAAGGCGAAGACGTCGAACTGGACCTGACGCCGGGAACGCTGGAGAAGACCAACGATCCGGTGCGCATGTATTTGCGCGAGATGGGCACGGTGCCGCTGCTGACGCGCGAAGGCGAAGTGGAGATTGCGCGGCGCATCGAGCGCGGGCAGCTCCGCGTGCTGAAGGCGATTTCGCGGTCGCCGGTGGTGATCCGCGAGATTGTGGCGCTGGGCGAAGACCTGAAGCGCGGCGTACGCAACATCAAGGAAATCGTCATCTTCGACGATGAGGAGCTGACGGAAGAAGTGGTGCAGGCCCGCGTGCGCGCGACAGCGAACAAGGTCGACACGCTGGTGAAGCACCAGAAGAAGGCGCAGCAGCTGGAAGAGAAGCTGGCGACCCTCTCGCAGAAGGCGAAGCCGAAGGAGTATCGGCGGGTGCGCTGGAGCATCGCGCGCGAGAAGGTGCTGGTCTCGCGGATTGTGCGCGAGCTGAAGTACACCAACCTGGAGCGGAAGCGGCTGCTGGACAAGGTGAACAAGACCGTCGAAGCGATGCGCACGCTGGAGCGGCAGATCCGGTCGCTGGATCAGAAGTACGAGCAGAGCCGCAGCGAGGAGCTGAAGAAGGAGTACCGGCGGCAGCAGAAGAACTGCAAGACGGACCTGGAGAAGCTGGAAGAAGAGGCGGGCGTAACCATCGCCGAGCTGAAGCGCACGCAGCGGGAGATGATCCAGGGCGATATGGACGCTGAGCAGGCGAAGCGGGAGCTGATTGAGGCAAACCTGCGCCTGGTGGTGTCGATCGCGAAAAAGTATACGAACCGCGGACTGCAGTTCCTCGACCTGATTCAGGAGGGCAATATCGGCCTGATGAAAGCGGTGGATAAATTTGAGTACCGCCGCGGTTACAAATTCTCGACGTATGCGACGTGGTGGATCCGGCAGGCGATTACGCGGGCCATTGCGGACCAGGCGAGAACGATCCGCATCCCGGTGCACATGATCGAGACGATCAACAAGCTGATCCGGACCTCGCGGCAGCTGGTGCAGGAACTGGGGCGCGAACCGACCTCGGAAGAGATCGCCAAGCGGATGGATATTCCGGTGGCAAAGGTGCGCAAGGTGCTGAAGATCGCGCAGGAGCCGATTTCGCTGGAGACGCCGATTGGGGAAGAGGAAGATTCGCACCTGGGCGACTTCATCGAGGATCGGCAGGCCGTTTCGCCGTCGGACGCGGTGATCAGCGTGAACCTGAAGGAGTACACGTCGCAGGTGCTGCGCACGCTGACGCCGAGGGAAGAGCGCGTGGTGAAGATGCGGTTCGGCCTGGAGGATGGCTCAGAGCACACGCTGGAAGAGGTGGGACAGAGCTTCCAGGTGACGCGCGAACGCATCCGCCAGATCGAGGCGAAGGCGCTGCGCAAGCTGCGGCATCCGTCGCGCTCGCGGAAGCTGCGGGCGTTTGTGGATACGGTGCACGAGTGAGAGAAGCAGGGATTTCGGGATAGGGATTAGGGATTATTGAGGCCGCTCCTGATGGAGCGGCCTTTTTGTTTGGCTGTGCGAGCTACTGGACCGTGAGGGTGAGCGTCGTCGTGTGGGTGATGTTGGACATGGTGGCGGCGACGGTGAGCGTATAGGTGCCGGAGGGCGTGGAATTCGCAGAGCCGCCGGTGCCACTCCCTCCACCACCACTGCCGCCGCCTCCGGAGCCGGAGGAGGAGGAAACACCGCATCCCAGCGGGGACACGAGGCAAGCGGCGAGGAGAACAAGGAACGCGGCCAGCCTGCGGCGGCGGAGACCGAAGGCGGCCAGCGGAACAGCAAGAGTGAGGAGCGGGGCGAGGGGCTTCCACGGGAGGGCCGGGCGGAGCGCGGCGGACGCTGCGACGCCGGTGACGATGGTGACCGTGGAACTGACGGGATTGGCGCTGGTGAGGTTGATGCCGGCGGGATTGAGGGTGCAGGTCGCGTTCTGCGGAGCGCCGGAGCAGGAGAGAGCGAGGGTGCCGGAGGTGCCTCCCAGGCTGGCGAGCTGAAGGGTATAGCTGGCGCTCTGGCCGCTGGTGACGGCAGCGGAGGAGGAGCCGACGATGGAGAGGCTGAAATCGTTGCCGGAACCGGTGAGGGCGACCGTGAGGGGCTTGGCGAGGTTGCCGGCAGAGAGAGTAAGAGTGCCGGAGACGGCTCCGGCGGCGGTGGGAGAGAACGTGATGGAGAGCGGGCAGGCCGCGCCGGCTGCGAGCGTCGCTGGGCACTGATTGGCGGCAATAGCGAAGCCGGCGGTAATGATGGCGAAGAGGTTGGTCAGGGCAATCCCGCCGCTATTGGTGACGGTGACCGTCTGAGGTGAGCTGGTGGTGCCGACTGCGTATCCGCCGAAATTGATGGAACTGGGTGTGGCGGAGACGCCGGGCGGAGCTTGTCCCGTGCCTCTGAGGGAGACGGTTTGATTGCGGATTTCGTCGGCAACGGTGAGGGTCCCGGTTTCGGCTCCGGTGCGCGTTGGCGCGTAGGCGACGGTAATCGCGCAGGAGCCCTGGCCCTGGAGCAGTGTGCCGCAATTGTTCACGACGGTGAAATCGCCGGTGGAGGTAACGATGATCCCGGTGAGAGGCTGATCGCCGGTATTGGTGAGCGTGACGGTTTGGGCGGGGCTGGTGGTGCCGATTTGCTGCACGGCGAAGGCGAGCGAGCTGGGAGACAGGCCGTCAGTGGCAGGGGTCTGGCCGGTGCCGGAAAGAGGCGCGGTCTCGACGCCGAGGCTGCTGACCACGGTGAGTGCGCCGGCGCGGGATCCGGAGGCAGAGGGATTGAAAACGATGCTGACGGTGCAACTGGCGCCTGCGGCGAGGGAGTTGGTGCAGGTGTTGGCGGTGATGTGGAAGTCGCCGCCGGCGGTTTCGCTGGTGAGGGTCTCCGGCTGCGCTCCCGTATTGGCGATGGCAACCGATTGGGAAGACGACGTGGCGCCGATGGCCAGCGCGCCAAAGTTGAGGGAGGCGGGGATGAGCTGAATGGCAGCCTGACCGAGGCCGGTTCCGGAGAGAGAGGCGGTGATCTGGCCGCCGGTGAGATTGGCGAAAACGGTGAGAGAGCCGGAGCGCGTGCCGGACTGCGAAGGATCGAAGCTGACCTGAATCTCACAGGTGGATTCGGGAGCGACCGATTGGCCAGCGCAGGAGTCGGTTTCGATAAAGTCGCCGGATGCGGTGACGCTGGAGATGTTCAGGTTGAGGTGGCCGGTGTTGGTGAGGGTGACGGTTTGCGCCGTACTGAGGGTCTGGAGGGTCTGGGTAGCGAAGGTCAACGCGGAGGGATTGAGTGTCGCTGTGGTGGGCGCGACGCCTGCGGTTGCAAGCGGAATTTGCCAGATGCCGCGGCCACCGGTGGCGGCACGCAGGGCCTGCACGGACCCTTCGTTGTAGGCCATCAGGCTCGTTACCGGGGACATCGGCAGGCCGCTGCCGTAGACGTTCCAGCAGGCTGCGTTGGGCTGCGAGCAGGCAGTGACGTTCTGGGTGATATAGACACCCGTGTCGAGGGCGACGTAGACAATGTTGGCGTTGTTGGGATCGACGAGGACACTGTTGGCCGGCGCCTGGGGCAGATTGGCGGAAAGGTTGGTCCAGTGCGCGCCGCCATCGGTGGAGGTGTAGAGCAGGTTGGCATTGGTGGTGCCGCCAAAGATTCCCTGGATCGTGACGTAGAGGGTTTGGCCAGTGGGGTCGTGGGGATCGACGAAGATGCTGGAGACGTCGTAAGCGCCGGGGTTGAACTGCGCGCCGGCGACATCGGAATTGACGACCGGCGAGGCGTAGAGGTCGGTCCATTGCGTGGAAGAGGCAGAGGATCCGTCGTGGACTTCTGCTGTGAGGATGTGGCCGGGGATGAGGCCGCCTCCGTCAAGGACGCCGGCCATGCCCGCGTAAAGCTGTTCGGCACTCTCGTCCCTGGTATCGGTGTTGGTGAGCCCGGCGGCGAGCGATCGGATCTCTGCGTTGCCGTTGCAGAAAGCGCCGGATTCGCCGTCGAGTATGGAGCTGAGGAGATTGCTGGCGCTCCATCCGGCGCCGCTGGCGAGGCCGCGCCAGACGCGACAGGTGCCGAGGATCAGGTTCGAGGAGTTGGCGGGGTCGAGAATCCAGGGAGCGGGGAGGGTCTGAACGTCGTTGCCGACCTGGGATTCGCCGATGACGGGAGTGCCGAAATCGGCGACGGTGCAGGCGGCGCCCTGGCTGCAGGCGTTGATGCCGACGCCGAAGACGGAGGTGGCGTACCAGTTCTGCGGATTCAGTGGATCGATGGCGACGACATCGCCTTCTCCATCGAGAACCTGATTCCAGGGTCCTCCGCCGGCGGAGGGAGCGGCGGTACCGAGAGGGCCAAGGGCGGCGAGCCATGTGGAGCAGTTGTTGGGGTTCTCAGCGAAGCTTGCGACGGCTGCGAGTGAGCCGAGACCGGCGTTCAGATTCTGAAAGTGCGTGGCATCGCTGGGAGAGCAAAGGGTGGATTGCTGGGCGACGGCATCGGTGGAACGCCAGAGGCCGCTCTGCGTGCCGAAGTACAGCAGGCCGGAGGCGCCGAAGGTGGAGTCGATGGCCTGTTGCCCGGGGGCGACCTGAGCGGCCGCACAGGTGCCGGTGTTGGTGGTGTTCCTCCAAACGCAGCCGGAAGCCAGGCTGCAGCGCCAGAGATCGGTGAGCCCGACGAAGAGCAGGGTGTCCTGCTGGGCGGGAACCGCGGCAAGGGCGAGGGCGGTGGACTCGGGGAGGGTGCCATTCCCGCTGGTGGATTCGAGCGGCTGATCGGGGATGCGGGTGGCAAACTGCACGGTGCCGGAGGAGCAGGCGCCGGACGGCTGGAGGTTGCAGGCATCCCGCCAAAGGCCCTGGTCGTTGTTGTTCTGGTCGACGGTGAGAGCGAAGAGATCGCCGGTGGCGGGCTGGGCGGCGATGGCTCCGCGAAAGATAGGGCAGGCGGGGGAACCGGTGGTACTGGGATTGGTGGGACAGAGGATCGGGGTCAGGCCGGTGCCGGGCTGGTTTGCGAGGCGCGACCAAGTGATGCCATCGGCCGACTCGTAGTAGCCGTGGTAACGAATGGCGGCAAAGAAGCTCCGGCGGACGGGATTCCACACAACCGAGGTGGCGGCATTGTTCGCACTGCCGGTGACGGAATCGGACTGGATGACGCTGGAGCCGTCCTCGAGAGTGGCGAGCTGCCAGGTGTTGGGGGCGCCGGCGTCAAGAGAGTAGTAGATGCCGAGAGCGCTCTGCGCATTGTTGGCTCCGGCAATGTCGGCGTATTCGGATTCGCCGACGGCGGCGACGACGAGCCCGGAGGTGATCGTGCTCCAGGCAAAGCCGGCGAAGGCGGTGCCGGCGAAGTTGAAGCGTATGCCCGAGGGGGCGATTGCGGACTGCTGAATGAGCGACCAGGTATTGCCATTATCGGCGGAGCGAAGGATACCCACTCCATACCAGGATGTGGGGGTGCCGTTGGGGTCACCGGTGCCAGCGAGAATGACGCCGGTGCCGCCGGGCTGAACGGAGACGGCTCCCATGCTGAGCGAAGAGAGTGAGCCCGTTGGGACGGTGTACGTGTCAGTGAGAGGGAGGAACTGGGCGGAGCCGGGATCAGAGGCGGCGTTCGTGGATTTCCAGACGCCTCCGCCGGCGGTGCCGAGGTAAACAGTGTTGCCGGAGGCGTCGGAGGGATCGGCGGCAAGGCTGATGACAGAGCCGGTAATGAGGTTCCACCCTGCGGTGTTAACCTGGGACGGGCCGACGGGCTGCCAGGTGGGCACCGGGGCCTGAGCTGTTGCCTGGCTGGGCACGAAGAGCAGAGCAAAGAGAACGAGAGCGGCGGAGACAGCCGCGCGGCGCAGAAAGGATGCGGCGAAGAGGGGCAGGCGGCGTGACGGTGGTTCTGCGGAGGGACGACGGTGCGGCACACTGAGCTCGACCGCACTTCTGCGAAGGGTCACGCGCGGATCTCCGGGTCGCCGGGGCGACGCGCCGGGGCAACGACGCGGTTGCGCCAGGCAAAGATGGGCTCATTATTCGAGCCCCGCGCGCGAGGGGACAGATTACTTCGGCGATGCGCGGTGCCGGAGGTACCCGGAAAGAACGGCTGGTTTCATTTTGGGACGGAGCTGCGCCGGGGCGATCCGCGGCTATGCGAGAGAGATCAGCGAAAAGGTTCGACGGGCGCGGCTGAGAGAGTGGAAAGCTTCAGGAGATGGTCGGCGAAGAGGCGGAGTTGCGAGAGAACTCCAGTTCCGGCTGAAACTCATGCGCTGCGGAGCGCGGGGACTTGCGCTGAAGCGGGGGTGGAACCGAGCAAATCCGCCGGACGGCCTGGGCGGCTTCGAACTGGGCGACGGTTTCTGCGGAGATGGAGACGGCATCCTCGGTGGAGAAGAGACAGGAGGTAGCGGTGCGCCAGAGGATGTTCAGATCGCTGGCCAGGCTCGCGGAGCGCATGTACTCGAGATCGAGACGGGCTTTGGTGGGCTTCACGAACATCTCGTAGAAGACCTCGAGCTGATCTTCCGGAATCTCGGAGAGAAAATCTTCTTCGTTGCGAAAAGCCAGAGTGGCTGCGCCGGTGATGCCGGGGCGGCAGTCCATATGGAGGGCTTCGTGGTGGGGCAGCTTGGGGCGGGGGCCGACCAGGCACATGTCACCGCGGAGGACATTCCAGAACTGCGGCAACTCGTCGAGCTTGTAACGGCGCAGCAGGGCGCCGACAGGGGTAATGCGGGTATCGCCGGTCACCGTGATGCAGGAGCCGTTGCCGTTATCGCCGCAGGTGGACATCGAGCGGAATTTGTAGAGGGTGAATTCTCTTCCATTGCGACCCATGCGCCTTTGCCGGAAAAAGACGGGACCTGAAGAGCCGAGGCGGACGAGCAGAGCCGCGAAGGCCATGAGGGGGAAAAAGGCGATGAGCGCGACGATGGCGAAGGTGGCATCGAGGAGTCGGCGCGTGTAGGAGAGGGCCCAGGAACTGGCGTCACTCGCGGTACGCTTCTGTGCGACGAGGGCAGGGGCGCGATGGCTCCGCGAGGCGGAAACCCAGGGGGCGTCAGAGGCGGAAGGAAGGTGTGGTGCAGCTTCGGAACGCTGCCCGGATTCCGCAGGAAAGACGTTATCAAAAGAAAGCGAACTCATCCCACCCCATTACTGCACTGGCGTTCTGGAACGGTGCGTCACTGAAGGAAATTAAATCAGCGTTTTTCCGGCGGGCTTATTTCGTGTCAGGCTACAATCGATGTTACTGAACTGTAACCGAATCTGTTATTTGTGGCTGACTTGCAGTATACCAGGGAAGCCGAACCAGCAAGCACAAATTTTGGAAGCAAAAACACCAATGTCACCCGAAGGGTCACTACCCAAATGTGTCGCGGAAGGTGACATGCCGTCAATACCCCGATCGGCTCATTCTACCTCCGCTTTATCACATGCTAGACTACCCGTGCACGGAACTTCCTCGAAAAGAATGAATGCATTCATCGCATGGCGCCGGCCGGTAGCGGCTTCCGCTGCAGGCTGTGCCTCCCTATGAAGAAACAGTCTGTCTCACTTTTGGTTGCTTTCCTGCTCGCGATTGCTGTGCAAGGGAAGGCGCAGACTGGGCTGCCAGGCACTTCCGACCAGGATCAAACCAATCCGTCGACTGTGGATTGCTCGGATCCCCTCCTGGCTATGTCGTCGCAATGCGCGGGTTTGAGCGGAATGGGGCAGACCTCCCTGTACCCGTCGACCTCCGTTCCGTCATCGATGAACGGGATGACGGGGATGTACGGGACGAGCGGGCAAACGGGGACGTCCGGATATCAAAGTTCGGTTTACACAGACAACGAAAATCTGCTGCGGCAAAACGCGATACGGCAGCCGACGATGCTGTTTCCACGCGAGGCGTTGACCGAGTTCCAGAAATTTATTGCTTCGACGACCGGACAGGTCCTGCCGATTTATGGCGCGAACCTGTTCCGCGAAGTTCCGTCGACCTTTGCGCCCCTGGATCTGGCGCCTGTCCCGCCGAATTACGTGCTGGGTCCGGGAGATGAGCTGCGGGTGCGGGTCTGGGGGCAGGTGAATTTTCGCGCGAACCTGGGCGTGGATCGTTCCGGGGAAATTTATCTGCCGCAGGTGGGGCCGGTGCACGTCGCCGGACTGCCGTTTTCCGATCTGGATGCTCATCTGCGACAGGCGATCGCGCGGGTGTATCGCAATTTCGATCTGACCGCGGACGTGGGACAGATTCGATCGATCCAGGTGTATGTTTCGGGGCAGGCGCGGCGGCCCGGCGTTTATACGGTGAGCGCACTGAGCACGCTGGTCGATGCACTGTTTGCCAGCGGCGGCCCCTCGCCGTCGGGATCGCTGCGTGACATCGAGGTGCGGCGGGCGGGCGCGGTGGTGACGAATTTCGATCTCTACGACCTGCTGGAGCGCGGCGACAAGACGAAGGACGTCCCCCTGGAATCGGGGGATGTGATCTTCATTCCGCCGGTGGGCGCGGAAGCTGCGGTGACGGGCAGCGTCAAGAACCCGGAGATCTACGAACTGCGGGAAGGGGAGACGCTGGGCAATCTGATTGCCGACGCCGGCGGCCCATCGGTGGTGGCCGATCGGGCACGGATATCGATCGAGCGGATCGACGAGCACCGGGATCGCGCGGCCATGGAGGTTGCCTGGGACCCGAGCGGCCTGGCGACGGTCGCGCGCGACGGCGATCTGGTGCGCGTGTTCTCGATCGTCCCGATGTACCAGAAGACGGTAACGCTGCGGGGAAACACCGCGAATCAGGGGCGGTTTGCGTGGCATCCGGGGATGAAGGTCAGCGATCTGATTCCGGACAAGGAATCCCTGATCACGCGCAACTACTGGTGGCGGCGGGCGCAGCTGGGACTGCCGGCGCCGGAATTTCAGCCACTGGAGAATTTTCCAAGGCTGGTGCAGCCGAACGCGCCTCAGGACCTGCAGCGGCAGCGGTTTCTAGGCCGGACGCAGCCGGGGCAGCAGGGAACGACGGAGGCGACGGGTACGAGCGGCGCTGCTGGCAATGCGGGATCAGCCGGGAACTCCGGCAACACCGCCAACCCCACCGATGAGGCAGAGGCGGCGGCAGAGGGGCAGGATCAGAATGCCGGCGCAGGGGCGGCACAACAGGGTTCGGGCACAACCACGAATTCCGCGAATGCGAGCACGCCCGCGGTTCCGGCGGCGTCGCAATCCGCAGGGAGCGCCGCGCTGGCTGTGGAGCAGCCGGCTTCCTCCATGCAGGGACTGGCTGCGACCAAGACCGAGGTCGGACCGGTAGCTCCCGAGATCGACTGGGACTACGCAGTGATCGAACGCATGGATCCGAAGACGCTAAAGACAACGCTGATCCCGTTCGATCTGGGGCGACTGGTTCTGCAGCACGACGAGTCGCAGAATCTTCCCCTGCTGCCGGGCGACGTAGTTTCCATCTTCTCGCAGGACGATGTGCAGGTTCCGATCGCCCAGCAGACGAAGTTCGTTCGGCTGGAGGGCGAATTCGAGCACGCGGGGACTTACACGGTGCTGCCCGGCGAGACGCTGCGCGATCTGGTGAATCGGGCCGGCGGATTTACGCCGAACGCTTACCTGTACGGCTCGGAATTCACACGGCGGTCGGCGCGGGTGCTGCAGCAGCGCCGGCTGGATGAATACGTGCAGAGCCTCGAAATCGAAATGCAGCAGGGAAACCTGGCGCTGGCCTCCGCCGCAGCCGCCACCCCCCAGGATCTGGCGAATGCAGCATCGGCGCAGACCAGCGAGCAGAATATGATCAGCCGGCTGCGGCAGATGCGGGCGACCGGGCGCATCGTGCTGGAGTTCCGGAGCGGCAGCAGCGGGCTGGCGGCTCTGCCGGATATCCAGCTGGAAGACGGAGACCGCTTCGTCGTGCCTCCTGTGCCGGCCAGCGTGAATGTGGTGGGCGCGGTGTACGACCAGAATTCGTTCCTGTATCAGCCGCACCGGCACGCCGGGGATTACCTGCACCTGGCGGGCGGACCGAATCGCGACGCCGACAAGGGCCATACCTTCATCATTCGCGCGGATGGTTCGGTGGTGAGCCGGGAATCGGAGAGCGGCATCTGGGGCAATGAGTTCGCGAGCCTGCCCATGAACCCGGGCGATACAATTGTGGTGCCGGAGAAGGTTTTCAGGCCGACCGGCATGCGAGCCTTCCTGGACTGGTCGCAGATCTTTTCCCAGTTTGCCCTTGGCGCTGCGACGATCAATTTGTTGTATTGAGCCGGGGCTGAACAGGCGCCGGGCGATTCCGGTATGACAGCAACTGCATGGCAACAGAGACGCGTTATCCCGAACTGAAAGAAAGCGCGGGTCTTTCCGGGCCGAACGGGCCGGGCAATCCGGCGGAGGGCGACGAGCTTTCTCTGCTGGATGTGCTGATCGTGCTTGCCGAGCGGAAGCGCCTGATTCTGTTGTACACGGTGGGATTCGCCATCGTTTCGCTGCTCATCTCTCTGATCCTGCCGAAATCGTTCACGGCAACGGCGATTCTGATGCCGCCGCGGCAGAGTTCGTCCATCGGTTCCCTGCTGACGGCCGAGCTGGGCAGTCTGGGCGGCGGGATGGCCGCGCTGGCCGGCGGCAGCCTGGGCATCAAGAGCCCGAACGACATGTATGTGGGCATGCTGAAGAGCCAGACGGTGGAAGACACGATGGTGAAGAACTTCGGCCTGCTGCAGGAGTATCACGCGCCCTACATGTCGGCAGCGCGCAAGGTGTTCGAAAGTCATGTGACGATCGACGCAAACGGCAAGGATGGGCTGATTCACATCTCGGTGGAGGACCGCAGCCCGCAGAAAGCGGCGGAGCTGGCCAACGGGTATGTGGATGCCTTTCGGCATTTGTCGGAAGGACTGGCCATCACGGAAGCGTCGCAGCGGCGGCTGTTCTTCCAGCAGCAACTGGAACAGGCGAAAGACAACCTGGCGAATGCCGAAGAGGCGCTGAAGAAGACCGAGGAGACGACAGGGGTGATTCAGCTGGACAGCCAGGCGCGCGCCCTGATCGAGACGGCGGCGGCGCTGCGGGCGCAGATCACCGCGAAGGAAGTGCAGATCCAGGCGATGCAGACCTACGCCACCGGTGAGAACTCGCAGATGGTGGAGGCCCAGCAGGAGCTGGACGGTCTGCGCTCACAACTGGCGAAGATCGGCGGCGATGCAGAGAACCCCAATGCATTCTTCCCTTCCAAAGGCAAAGTGCCCGAGGTGGGACTGGAGTACGTTCGCAAGGTGCGCGATGTGAAGTATTACGAAACGATCTTCGAGCTTCTGGCGCGGGAGTTGGAGATTGCGAAGATCGACGAAGCGCGAGAAGGCTCGTTCGTGCAGGTGGTCGATCCGGCGATCGTGCCTGATCACAAGTCCTCGCCAAAACGCGCGCTGATCGTGATCGTGGCCACCATTGTGGGATTTTTTATTGGCATCCTGGTGGCGCTGATCAAAGCGGGCATGAGCCATCTGCGCGAGGATGCGGAGGCAGGACCCAAGCTGGCTCTGCTGCGCTCCGCGCTTTCGCTAAGATCGCCGCCGCGATGAAGGCCCCGGCCGGGGTCTGAGAAATTCCGTTCCGTTACCAGTCTGTGAGAGTGCCATCGAGCTTGCGCAGGATGGGGAGATACGCGCGCTGGTACGGGTACTTGGCGGCGAGCTTCTCATTGAGATCGACGCCGAGGCCGGGGCCATCGCCGGGAATCATATAGCCGCCTTCAAAACGGTATGAGTGAGGGAAAACCTCGTCGGTTTCGGCGTTGTGGGGCATGTGTTCCTGGATGCCGAAGTTGTGGACGGCAAGGTCGAAGTGCTGCGCGGCCGCCATGCAGACGGGTGAGAGATCTGTGGGGCCGTGGCAGCCCGTCCTGACGTGGTAGAGATCGGCGAAGTCGGCGATCTTTTTGAGCGCGGTAAAGCCTCCGGCGTGGGTGAGGGTGAGGCGGGCGTAGTCGATCCACTGGTGGCGGATGAGGTCGTGGACGTCCCAGATGGAGTTGAGGACTTCGCCGGTGGCGATGGGTGTGGTGGTGTGTTCGCGGATGACGCGGAAGCCTTCCTGGAATTCGGCGGGGACGGGGTCTTCCATCCAGAAGAGATGGAAGGGCTCGAGCTCTTTGCCAAGGCGCGCGGCTTCGATGGGCGTGAGGCGGTGATGGCAATCGTGGAGCAGGTGGAGGTCGTCGCCGAACTGCTCGCGCACACGAGCGAAGAGCTTGGGGACGTGGAGAAGATATTTTTCTGTGGACCAGCGGCTCTCTGAGGGCAGGCCGCGCTCGGCGGGCTCGTAGGGGACGCCGCCTTGAGGGACGCCGTAGGTGGCGTCGAGGCCGGGGATGCCGCTCTGGACGCGGATGGCCTTGTAGCCCATCTCCTGGTGGCGGGCGACGTCGTCGAGAGCTTCTTCGATGTCGGCGCCGTGGGCGTGGCAGTAGACGAGGACGGCATCGCGGCTGCGTCCGCCGAGCAGGTCGTAGACGGGCGTGTTGAGGGCCTTGCCCTTGATGTCCCAGAGAGCCATGTCGACGGCGCCGATGGCGGACATGGTGACGGGACCGCGGCGCCAGTAGGCTCCCCGATAGAGGTATTGCCAGATGTCTTCGGTCTGGAAGGGATCGCGGTTCAGGATGCAGGGGATGACGTGGTCGGTGAGATAGCTGGCGACGGCGAGCTCGCGGCCGTTGAGGGTGGCGTCGCCGAGGCCGTAGAGACCTTCGTCGGTCTCGACTTTGAGGGTGACGAAGTTGCGGCCGGGAGAGCAGACGTTGACGGTAGCGCGTGTGATCTTCATCGTTGGCCTGATCCTTTGGAAATCCGAGGGTGGAGGTAGTTCGGGGTTTCGCCCACAAGCTTTTTGCCGATGAATGCTGCATAGCGCTCAGCGGCGAGAGCGAGGCCGGCTTGTTCTTTTTTGTTCAGGATACGCAGGAGGTTGAAGGTCACGGCGACGCGGTCGCCTGCGAGGAGGGTGCGCTTCCAGGTGCCGGCAATGCGGCCGCTGATGAGAAGATTGGCGGCCAGGCCGTAGCTGATGGAGGTCAGCACGGCGGCGCGATCGGCATAGGCGACGGTGTATTCGTCGAAGGGCGGGAGAAGAAGAACAGGCAGGGGACCGGCAGGCGCGGCGGGGCTTTTGCGCATTTGCCAGGATTCGACGCCGTCGATGGTGCCGGATTTGAGGAGATCGGCGGCGAGCAGCAGGGCGCGCTGCGCTTCTTTCATGGTGAGCCCGGCCCACCAGGCGAAGTCTTTTACGGTTGCGGGACCGTGGCTCTGAAAGTACAGGCGGGCGAGCTCCGCGAATGCGTCGTCGCCGGAGAGCTTTCTGCCGCGAGGGGTCCAGCCCTCGAGCAGGGTGAAGGTTGGTTGTTTGCCTTTGCGCGCGGCGATACAGATTAGTCCGGCCTGCGCCCAGTGACAGATAAGATGAATGCCCAGCGCCAGCCCGTTGGGCGCTTCTGTGCGGACGCCGGATGCATTCAGTTCGCGGTAGAGTTCGGCTCGGGTGAGCTGCTGGTCCCCGGCGAGAGCCGATTCGAAGACCTTACCGGCGCGACGCAGATGATCGTCAGTGATGCCCATTTTGCGGTGGTATGGCTTCATGCGGTCGATGCCCCGCGGCGCGAGCAGGCCGATCATCCATCGGGCATCTTCCGCGGCCATGCAGTGGATGGTGCGGCGCATGGGCCAGCTGCGCACGATGGACCTGGAGGCAATCGCTCGCTCGACGAGGTCTTCTGTGGCATGACGCATGCGCAGACCGATGGCGCAGAGCGAGCCGGGCAGGTCCTGGGACTGGATCGCTCCGAACCAGCGCACCACGTCGGCGGGTTTGGTGAAGGAAGGATGCGTGAGCTGCTGGTTGTTGAGACGGAGCCGGATGAGCTGGTCACGCGTCATCGGGTTTACCTGCGATCGGGGGCCGGGGCAGCGCTGCTGGATTCGGGCGTGACTTCAATGTAGTCGATGGGTGCGGGCTCGCCGTCGTTTGGATGGCCTTCGATGGTGAGGACATCACCGGGTCGCAGCGGCACGCCGCGCAGCGTGTAGCGCGTGGAGGTGTCGCCGTTGGGGGCTTCTCCGGGCAGCGTGTTGTCGGCGGACCAGGTGGCGACGGGCTGCTGGTTGAGTTTTAGCTGGAATGTGGAGACACCCTGGCGGTAGTCGAAGTACTGCACTGCGATGGTGTACCAACCGGCGGGCCGCTGGAAGTGCAGAGACGCGTTACAGCCCTGCGGGTCATGGCAGACGTATGCCTGGCCGTTCGAGGCTGTCTCCCAGGGCGTGACCTCGACGGGCGTGTAGCCCTGAAGCTGCATCTGCGAGGCGGTGGTGCGGTTGGGATCGTGGTCGATGCGGTGCTGGTCATCGGGAATGCCGGACATCTTTTTGAACCAGCGATCGATGGCATCGCGCCATACGATTGCGTGGCCTGCCTGGTATTCGAGAAGGCCGAGGGTCTTGTCGTAGCGGGGCGCGTCGATGAGGCCGTCGAGAGTCTTCCATTGCTGGACGAGGACGGCCGCTTCATCGGCGCCCTGATAGTGGTCGTCGTAGATCGTCTGGATGACGGTTTTTCCGTTGCGCAGGCGGTACGTGTACGGCAGGTGGTGCATGAAGAGGATGAGGTTGTCGGGACAGGTCTTCAGCGACTCATACATCTGCGCGACGGGCGGCGGATATTGGCCGATGAAGCCGGTTCCGGTGGCGACGGTGCGGTCCATACCGACGCCGTCGTGATCGGCGCGGATCCACTGGCCCCAGCCATTGTTTTCCTGGGACTGCGGGGCGGGGCCGTAGTGGGGTCCGGTGATGTTGGTGAGGGTCTGCAGGCCGAGGGGGCCGGTGTAGTCCTCGTAAATGTGCCAGGAAGCGAGCAGCATGTCGGTGATGGTGGAGACGACCTTCGGATCGTTGCCGAAGGTGAGGCGGGCCCAGTCGGCGGCGATGGTCTGAGGCGTGGTGTTCGGGTTCCAGGCGAGGCGGCCGAAGCCGTAGAGGTTGGCCATGGAGAGTGGGTGGCTCATCCAGTTGGTGTCGAGGCCAACGTTGGCGACGCCGACGTAGCCGCCGAGGGGACGATGGAAGGTCTGGCCGTCGACGATGTCTTTGAGAGGGGTGTCGCGGTTGTCTGCGTGGAGATCGAAATTGAGATAGGTGCTCCACTGGCTGGGCAGGTAGACGAGATGGCGCGCCTGTCCCATGTATTCCTGAGTGATTTCGAGCTCGACGGCGGTATTGGTTTTGCGGAGACCGGCAAAGAGCGGGGAGACGGGCTCGCGGACCTGGAAGTCGATGGGGCCGTTCTTGATCTGGATGACGACGTTGTCGGCGAACTGGCCATCGAGCGGGTGGAAGATGTCGTACGCGGCGCGAGCGCGGTCGGCCTTCGGGTTGTTCCAGTCGAGGTGATGGTTGTAGACGAAGGCTCGGTACATCACGATGCCGCCGTGAGGTTTGAGCGCGGCGGCGAGCATGTTGGCGGCGTCGGCCGGGGTGCGTCCGTAGCGAGAGGGACCGGGCTGGCCTTCCGAGTCGGCTTTGACGACGAAGCCGGCGAAGTCGGGGATGGCGGCGTAGATCTGATCGACTTTGTCGCGCCACCAAGCGGCGACCTGAGGATTGCCTGGATCGTACGTGTCGAGGCCGCCGATTTTCTGCGGGCTGGCGATGTCGACGGAGATCGACAGGCGGACGCCCCACGGACGGAAGAGATCGGCGATGCGGGCGACGTCGGGAATCATCGTCAGAAGACGCGGGTCGGCATTGACGTTGTTGATGGTGCATCCGTTGATGCCAATGGAGGCGAGAAGGCGGGCGTACTCGGCGACGCGGGTGAGGTCGGTGCGGACGTGTCCGTCGTCGAAGAAGATGGAGCGGCCGGCGTAACCGCGCTCGATGGTGCCGTTGAGGTTGTCCCACTGATTGACCCAGCGGATGGGGGCGGCGGGCGACTCGCTGTCTTCGATGGCGGTGAAGGACTGGCCCTGCGCGATGCCGGAGAGGACATGGAATGTGCCGTAGAGGACGCCGCGATCGTCAGCACCGGCGATGAGCCAGTCGGTGTGGCTGTGAACGGTGAGTGTGGAGATGGAGAAGCCTTGGGAGCCGAGCAGCGGCGGATGGTATTGCGGGAAGGCGGACTGGAGTTCGGTGGTGCTGCCGAGGATCCAGGCGCTGGAATCGGGTGGTTGAGTCTCCATACGGAGAGTGCGATGGAGCATGGAGCGGACGCCACGGAGGAGTTCGGCCTGGGCGTTGGCGGCAACCGGCGAGGCGTCGAGGGTGACGACTGCGGGCGGCATTTGCGCGTACGCGGTGTCGGGTTGAGAGAGAAAGGGCGGCGCATAGCGAAGCCAACCCTGGGAACCATCCTCGGCGCGCAGCGGGGCGGCGATTGAGAGCAGGAGCGCCGAGCCGAAGGCGAACGTGCACAGGATGCGGAGTCGATAGGTTCGATCAGTCATCATTCAGAATCGCGAAAGGACATTCTCGCGCAAAACGAAGGCCGGGACGCAGAGGATCCCGGCCTGAGAGTTCCGCGAGCCTGCTCAGAAGATGAATTTTCCGCCGAGATACCAGAGGCGCTCGCCGCCGCTGCCGCCCAGGGAAGCGTTGGCTCCCTGAGCCTCGCCGGTGACCTTGCCGAAGTTCGCATCCGTGATGTTGGCGTCCGGATTGCCGAAGTGAGGCGTGTTGGTGACGCCGAAGGCATCCGCTTCGAACTGGAAGGTCAGGAACTCGGTAATTTTGAAGTTGCGGAACAGGTTGGCATCGAGGTCGAAATAGCCGGGCCCGCGGATGATGTCTCGTCCGGCATTGCCGAAGGTGGCCGGAGTTGTGACGGACTGGAACGAGGCGATATTGAAGTAGCTGCAACCGTTCGTTCCGCGCGGGCACAGACCAGGAGCGTAGGCCGGCTTGCCTCCGGTGAGCTGGATGGGCGCGACGATGTCCGGGGTTTGTTGATTGCCGGGGGCATTGAGGCTCGCGGCTCCTGCGTTGTCGGTCACGGTGAAGGGCGCTCCGCCAAGCCGGCTCAAGACCCCGGAAAGCGTCCAGCCTCCTGCCAGGGCCGAAGCGATTCCGTGGTTCGCCATGTCATGCCCCTGTCCAAAGGGAAGGTGGTAGAGCCAGTAGGTCTCGAAGTTGTAATCGCGGTCGTAGCCGGCGAGGGCCTTGTTTCTCGCGAAATAGGCGGGATAGGGCCACAGGATAGAGTTCAGCTCTTCGTCGTCTTCGAAGTCTTCGGTTTTGGACCACGTATAGAGGACGCCGATGGTGGACGTGGAACCGAAGCGCCGGGTGAGCTTGGTCTGCAGGGCGTCGTAATAATCGTGGCCGCCCGGGACCAGCGTGTTGATTCCGCCCCATGTGCCGCCAAACTTCGCGTTGAGCTGCTCTCCTGCTGCGCCGGCGCCCGCTGGAGCGGAATTCAGGTTCAGGTTGAGGACCGGGCGAATCTCCCTCTCTCCCACATACGAAGCGTCGGCTACAAAGCCTGCGAACTGCTGCTCGACGGTGAGGTTATAGGAGTAGATGTAACCGCGGCGGAAATTCGGGTACGTGCCGACGGTGCTGGTGGTGATGTTGTTGGGCAGGGGAATGGAGCCGGTGCTGAGATTCGGCGTGGGAACAAGCGGAATGCCGATGGGCAGACCGGCATAGGGGCCGATGGCATTGGTTCCGGTGAGACTCGTCGACGGGGCCACCGAGCTGTAGTTGGAGGCGCCGCCGGTGTTGGTGCCGGCGTAACTGGAGATAGTATCCGCCGGATAGTCGTTGCGGAGATAGCGCCAGTTGTTGCTGTCCGCGCCGATGCCGAAGCCCGCGCGGACGACGGTGTTTTGCGTCGCCTTGTACGCGATGCCGATTCTTGGCAGGAACTCTCCGGGACCGACCTTCACACCGTCGTCCTGGGGAACCGAACCGTATCCGCCAACCAGCACCTGCATGGTGGAGGGATCCAGAACACGCGCTCCCTTGCCATGATCGCTGTAGGCCATGGGGTAATACTCCCAGCGCAGGCCATAGTCGAGGTTCAGTTTCGGCGTCACCTGCCACATGTCGCGCGCATAGACCGCCCACTGCGACCAGCGCAGAGCAATGGGGTCGGTATCCTGGACGGCTTTGCCGGACTCGTAGGGCAGACCGAGCAGGAAATCGGCATACGAGCCGTACTGATAATTCACCGGCGGATCAGGGTCGCTGCAGGTTTCCTTGGTGATGGGGGCGCCTGTGCAGTTGACCTGCTCGGTGATGGTGCCGTTCATCCCGAAGGAGCCGCGCGCGGTCTGGAAAGTTCCGCCCTGGGGCTGGAAGTGATTCATCTGCACGTGATCCCACTCGCCGCCAAAGCGGAGCTGGTGGTTGCCTTTGATCCAGGTGAGATTTTCGTTCTCCACATACTGGTTATCGCGGAAGACGAACGGATTGCCGGTATTCGGGTTGCCGAGGTTGGTAAAGGTGACGAACTGGAAGGCCGGGATTCCGTAATAGAGGTTGTCGTTCGGATCGACAGAGTTGTTGGTTCCGGGGATATGCAGGGTATTCAGACCAAAGGGCCCTCCGGCGATGTCCGGAGCTTCTGCCGCCAGGTGCTGGCGCGTAAAGCCGAGGTTGCCGTCGAGCAGAAGGTTGGGCGTGAAGGTATGGGTACCTCCGAGGCCGATGATATAGATGCGCGTGGTCGCATTGCCCAGCTGGCCGCCGTTGGTTGCGTTACCTTCCGCCGGTCCGAGGGAGGGAGGATCATAAATGTCGCCGCGGGAGGTGCTGAAGTGGCCGAAGACGGTGGTTTTCTCCGTGGGGACAAAGTTGACCTTGGCGTCGTAGTCGTCGGTGTGGAAGAAGCCTTTTTGCGTGTCGAGGTAGTTATTGCTGTCGAGCGTGGCGAGGCTGGCCGTGGGGGCCGGAATGAGCTTGGCCATGGCCAGAGCCGCAGGGTCAACGCGGGAAAGACAGATGGTATCGACGACGCCGTTGCAGGAGATCGGCTGGCGGCCGGAGCCGTCGGGGTTTCCGGTGGTGGGATCGTAGATGTGAACGGGATTGCCGGCCTTGTCCACCATGCCATAGCCCGCAGTCTGGAACGGGCGGAAATCGAAATACCCGGCTGATTCCGCATTGCTGTAAAGCAGGGGACCGAAGGGCACCGTCTGCGGGTTGCCGCCGGCGGGCGCCAGGCTCTGACGGGTTCCCTGATAGTCCCCAAAGAAGAAGAGCTTGTTCTTCAGGATCGGGCCGCCCAGGGATCCGCCAAACTGATTGAAGATGTTCTCCGGCCGCTTGAAGGTGGGCGGCTCGAAGTAATTGATGGCCTTGAGATCGGCGTCGGTGTGGAACTCGTAAGCGTCGCCGTGGAACTTGTTGGTGCCGGTTTTGGTTTGCACGTTGATTGCGGCGCCATTCACCATGCCCTGTTCGGCGTCGTAGGAGTTGGTCGAGATGTTGACGGTCTGAATGGCGTCTTCGGGAGGCACATACGCGACGTTGTTGGGCAGCCACGGGTAGGCGTCGAGAATGCCGTCAATGCGCGTGTCGTTGCCCTGGGTGGACTGGCCGTTGACGTTGGACGTCATGGCGCGGGCCGGGTTGCCGGCAGCGGAGTTGTTCTCCAGCGGAATGGTTGAGCCGGGGACAATGCGCAGCAGGTCCTGGAAGTTCTTGCCTTCGGAGGAGACGGTGGGCAGCTGCTCGAGCTCGGCCGTGGAAATGTCGGTGTGCACGTCCGCGCGATCGGTCTGCAGTGCCGGTGGGGCGGTCGTGACGGTGACGCTTTGCTGCACCTTGCCGACGGTAAGTTTCTCGTCGACGCGCGCGACACCGTTGGGATCGACGATGATGTTGTCCGTCTCGACGCTGCTGAATCCTGGGGCGGAGACAACGATTTTCCAGGTGCCGGGCAGGATTTCGGAGAAACGATAGAGGCCCGAAGCGTCCGTGGTCGCTTCCTGTTTGAGGCCCTTTGCAGTTTCGGTGGCCTCGACTTTGGCGCCGGAAATGGACGCGCCGGATGCGTCAGTGACGACGCCCGAGAGCGAACCATAGAGTACCTGGGCCCGCGCAACGGTTGAACCAATGAAAGCTGCAAGCAGCGCCAGGACCGCCAGACAGCCGGCGGTCGTTGCCGATTTTCTCAGGATCTGAAGCATTGGCCTCTCCAACATTCCATCCTCCCTGTCAGCGGAACCGATTGTCTGCGCCCCAAATGAATGTCGAGTTCTTTCGTGGCGAAGGTGAATGAGTGCCATGAGTGCCACTGCGGCCCTGTTGGTCATTCGGGAACTATTCTGTGCAGGCAGACATCGGACCTATTTAATATGCGACACGAACTATAGGAGGACGATTTGAGTTTTGTCAAGAGCCGGTTACCTCCGCAATCGCCGACCAGTCGTCCATCTTAACCGGGAATAGGGCTGACGCGAGAGAGACGGCCACGATCAGGAGCCGGAAAGTGGGCTGGCGCGGAGGGTTGAATGCGAGCGATCGACCCAGGAACTCTAGAGGCTGACGGGATGCGCCTGCGAGAGGCGGTCCGCGGGATAACCATCGCGCGCGGATTCCGAATCCCGGGGCAGTTTGCGCTGGAAAACCAGAGCGGCGGCTCCGCGCAGGCGCGCAATTTCGCTTTCGTGGGTTGGACGGATCAGGGGCGGAGTGCCAGCCAGGGTGAGATCGGCCGCTTCCCGTTCGATGATGGGCCCGAATCGATGCCACGCGGAACTGACTTCGCCCGCGATGAGAATGGTGCTGGGGGAAAGGGCGGCGATGATCATGCGCAGGCCGCGTCCGATCCATTGTGCCTGGCGGGCGAGTGCCTGCTGCGCGGCCGTGTTCCCTTCCTCGGCCAGGTTGAGAAGCTCCGGAAAGGTGAGGGCGGCCGCGCCGGGAGCGAGTTCGCGATAGTAGCGGAGCGCTGCCTGGCAGGAAGCGAAGGTCTCCCAGCATCCCTTTTGGCCGCAGGCACAGCGCGGCCCGGCGGGATCGACCGGGATATGTCCGAATTCCCCGGCCATGCCGTGGGTCCCGGAGACCAGCTGGCCATTGGCCAGCACCCCGACGCCGACGCCCTCGGAGATAGTGACCAGCGCCGCGTCGCGGGTGCCGTCCATGCGGGCAAAGATGAGTTCGGCCAGCAGCGATGCGGTAGCGGCGTTCTCCATTTTGACGGGCAGGCCCATCTCCGCTTCGAGCATTGCCTTCAGGTCGAAGTCGGGCCAGTGCAGGTTGGGGGCGAAGACCAGCCGCTGCGTTGCGGCGTCCACGCGACCGGGCAGGCTGACGCCGATGCCCTCTGTGGAGTGGCGGGGCAGCGCGGCGCGCATTCTGCGCATGCACTCGACCATGAGGCGCGCCGAGGCGAGGGGATCGGAGGTCAGCGGCACGAGGGAACGCGAGAGCAAACGGCCGTTCAAATCCACGACCGCGATGGTGGCCGAACGCGGGTGGATATCGGCGGCGATGGCGACCAGGTCTTCGTTGAGTCCAATCATGGTGGGACGGCGCCCGCGCGGGGCCGATGCGACCGGCCCTTCGCGTACCCAGTTTTCGCGGATCAGCTGCTCGACGATCTGGGAAACGGTACTGCGCTGCAGGCCGGAGCGGCGCGCCAGGTCGGCGCGGGAGATGGGCTGGCTGGTGCGGATCAGCTCCAGAACGATGTCGCGGTTGATGTGCCGCGCCGTCTCACTGGTGGCCAGATGCAGATCGCTCAGATCGACATGGCGAATGCCGCGCATGAATATATGGGTCGGTGGGCTGGGTCATCAACGGAAGCGCGGTCGCCGGCCCATTTCTCTCTCTTTCTCCGCAAATCGTGCTCGCGCGCTGTGGGGCGGAGCAAAATCCACTCTACACCGAACCGGTCCGGAACCTGCCCGGTGGATGGAGTGCGGCTCGAAAGTCGATTCAGAGCCCGCAGCTACTGATTCACGCCGCTGGCCAGGAAACCGCCGTCCACGGGAAGGATCTGCCCGGTGATGAAGGAGGCGCTTTCGGAGGCGAGAAAGACGGCGGTTCCGACCAGTTCCTCGACCCGGCCGTATCGATGCATGGGGGTGCGCATGAGGACCTCGCGGCCGCGCGGGGTCTGCTCCAGGAGATCCTGATTGAGGGCGGTGGGGAAAAAACCCGGGGCGATGGCGTTGACGCAGACGCCGTGCTGCGCGAGTTCGACAGCCAGGGACTTGGTGAGGCCGCCCACACCGGCTTTACTGGCGCCGTAAGCGGCGACTTCGCAGAAGGCGACAAACGTGGCCAGCGACGCGATGTTAATGATGCGTCCCCAGCCCTGGCGGACCATGCCGGGGGCGACGATCTGGCAGGCGCGGAAGACGCCAGTGAGATTGGTTTCGAGGATGGTGTGCCAGTCGTCTTCGGAGCAATCGAGAGTGGGAACTCGTTTGGTGGTTCCCGCCGCATTGACCAGGATGTCGACCTTGCCGAGCGCAGACAGAAGCGCGGTGTGCAGATCCTCGAGCGAGGTGCGGAGCAGGACGTCGGAACTGAGGGCGAGCGAGCGGCGACCCCGGGCGCGAATCTCGTCCGCCATTTCCTCGACCTCGTTCTGGCGGCGGGAACTGGCGACGACGTCCGCGCCGGCGTCGGCGAGACCGAGGGCGATGGCCCGGCCAATGCCGGAGGTTCCTCCAATCACGAGCGCCACGCGGCCGCTGAGATCGAAGCGGGATGGAGTATTACCGGGCGTCATCGGAATTAGTCCTCGTCTCGAACAAAATACCACTGGCCGACGCCGGGAGCGAGGAACCTGGGCAGAACCCACGGTAACCGGCCTGGGTGACATATGCGGGATGGCACTAAGGCTGGAGCCAGGGCAGACTGTTTCCCGAGGGCTCCCAGTTCCATGCAGATTGACGTCGTCGTGAGGGTGATCACGAGGAAATCTCGTCCCTGGCCTGCGGAACTGACAGTCCCGAGGGCGGCGGTTCGGTTTTTCCACAGAGGGAGCACGGACTTCGCCAAGCTATACTCGACCACGCATTTCAACCAGCTCAACCCCGGACCGCCTCCTGATTCCGGCGCACGACCTTAAGCGCGGAGATTGGCAGGGGCGATCTCCTGCGCGATCCACCCTGGAGACAGCGGTTTACCGGAGTTATTCGACACTTCAGCAACAGAATTAACGGGAGCCCATGATGGCGAAAGCAATGCGCATCGGAATTGTCGGTTGTGGTTTTACTGCCGAGCACTACATGTTGAGCCTGACACGCTACCCCGAACTGCAGCTGATCGGCGCAACGGACAGGGATACGCAGCGAGCTGCGACGTTCAGCTCCCATTTCAAGATGAAGCACTACAAGGATCTGGCGGAGATGCTGGCCGATCCGGGCATCGAGATGGTCCTGAACCTGACGAATTCGAGCAGCCATTATGAGGTGTCGAAGCCCACCCTCGAAGCCGGCAAGCATTTGTTTACCGAGAAGCCGCTGGCCCTGAAATTCGAGCAGGCACAGGAGCTGGTGGATCTGGCTCGGGCCAAGGGTCTCGGCTTGTCGATGGCGCCGTGCAATCTGCTGGGGGAGTCGGCGCAGACGATCTGGAAGGCTCTGCGGAATAACGAAATTGGCCCGGTGCACGTGGCGCTGGCGGAGCTGGACGACGGTCCGTTTCATTTAGCCAATCCGGATACCTGGCGATCGGAAACCGGCGCTCCCTACGACTACCGGGAGGAATTCCGGGTCGGCGTGACGGTGGAGCATTCGCCCTATCACCTAAGTCTGCTGACCGCCTTCTTCGGGCCGGCCAAAACAATCACGCCCTTTTCCGCGGTGGTGTGGCCGGACAAACCGATTTCGCCGCAGGAGCGCCTGACGGTGACGACGCCCGATTTCTCGGTGTCGTGCATTACGTTTGAAACGGGCGTGGTGGCGCGGCTGACGTGCAGCCTGGTTTCGCCCTACAGCCACATGTTCCGGCTGATTGGGGACACAGGAACCATCACGGTCAACGAATCCTGGAACTATGCGGCTCCGGTTTATCTGGATCGATTTTCTTCGTTCCGCTACCGGGCGGAACGATATTCCATCACCAAGGAACATCCGATTCTCAAGAACATGGTGGGGAAGCATCCGCGGGTGTATCCGCCGGTGGTGAAGACGACCCTCAAGCAGCGGAATGCGCGGTACCGGATGGATTATGCGCGCGGGGTGGTCGATCTGGTGCGAGCCATTGACAGGGGGGACAGCCGAAACTGGCGCCGGATTTCTGTCTGCACCTGACCGAGCTGGGACTCGCGATCCAGAAGGCCGATCCGGGACCTTATCAGGTGAAGACCACGTTCGCGCCTGTGCAACCGCTGGATGAAGCGGCTCTGCAGGAGTTGCGCAAGATGAAGTGGTAGGAGAGGCACGCTGCGGGGAGGCGGAAACTGTGCACCGCGCTCCTCGCCGTTCAGGAATTTTGAGGAACCGGGGTTTCTTTGAGGGCGAGGGTTTCCACCGGCTTGCGCCCGGTGATGCGGATGACGCCTCGGTTGATGGCCGCCAGGAAGATCAGCCACCATTTGGCGGCCAGCAGGGCAAATCCATCCCGATAAAACCCGGTGCTGAAGGCTTCCTTCATCCAGTAGAAGATCAACCCGCCAAACCAGATCGATCGTCTGAGCTTTTGTTCCTGGCCTCCGGGATAGGCCCCGTCTTTGGCCTTGCGTAACAGGGTATAGATCCCGTCAATGAAGGGCTGGACACGGCGAACGGCATTCGTGGTGTGCATCCGATACCACACCGTATCGGGAGAGAGCACGAGAAGGGTCCTGCCGGCAATGCCCATCTTGTTCAGGAGATCCTGGATGTCCTGATAGAAGATGTCCTCCGACCATCCGCCGGAGGCGAGGAAGGGAGCGCGTTCGACGACCAGAGAGCTGGTGTTGTAGACCCAGGGCCGGTCCTTGGCAAAGAAGTCGGCATACTCGACGAACTGAACTTCACGGGAAAGTTGGGGCGGCTGCTCCGGCAGCTTGCCGTAACACTGAACCGACCGGCCGAGCAGGATGGTGGGATTGCGGGCGGTGACGAGCTGGCCGTAGACCTCCAGCGTCTGGGGCAAAAGGGCGTCGTCCCCGTCGAGGAAGACGAGGTACTTTCCCCTGGCCAGGGAAGCGCCGTGATTGCGGGCGGCTCCGGCTCCGCGATTGACGGGGAATCGCGCGAAGGTGATGGACGCGCCAAAGGTACTGAGAACTTCAGGCGTGCGGTCGCGGGAGCCATCGTCGACCACAATGACTTCTTTGCCGGGGAATTCCTGGGACAGCGCCGACTCGACGGCCTCGCGAATGAACCCTTCGTGGTTGTGACAGGCGATGACGACGCTAAGCAGTGGCTGTGACAATCGACGATCTCCACGAAGGGAACCCGGCGCGGCGTACGGTGCCGCACAGGTTCGGCTGTTCAGGCTGGGGAAACCGGCGTGCGTTCGCAGTGCCGTGGACCCCCCTCACGGGCAGACTCAGCCTGAATTCTGTCTTCCAGGCGAGCAGAGAGGTGTTCATCGCGGTGCGTAGCCTTCCTGAGGGAGAAATGGGAGCCTGCACCCGATCCTATTCTGCGAACTCAAACCCATGACCTGCAACTCTTGCCAGCAGCATCCTTTCTTGTCCAGGGGAGAACCAGGCGAGAAGCCTGACCGCCGGACCCCCTTCCTGAAACGCAGGACCGCTGGCTTTTTTTCCATGTTACGCTGCCGCAAAGATCCATCAATAACAGGTTTGGGTTAACCGTGGCTGAACGGTTTGGGGTGCTTTGCAGGCACCGAGGTAACGCATCCCCCGTTTGGGGGAGGAGCTATTTCCCGATGCAGAAAAAGGAAATCGCGCGAATCGCCTTTGTTTATGGGGTCGCCACGACTGACGCTGTTCTCAGAGTCCCACTGGAGTCCCATTTGGGCTCGGTTCCGTCACGGCCTGAGCTGATGGGCAAAGATGGAATCATCGAGCGCGGTCTCCGCTGATCAACCCGTCCATGAATGACATTGTGCCTTCTGCGCAGCGCTTCACGTCGCTGCTTGGGCACCACTGGACCTGCTGTGACTCGTAGTAATCATCGCCAATTAGCAACGTGACGGCGATGGCCGCGGCTTTTCCTTCATTCTGCCCCGATGGATCAATGGAGACGACAAGGATATGAAACGTAAGAGCTGTGATTTTTCCCGTGGTGTCTTTCTCGACAGCCGCTGATACTTCTTGATATCGGGGACTTTGCGCCAGCAAATCGCGAAATGCGGTCGCGTATAAAGACCCGACTTGATCGCTGCATTGGCACTCAAACTTGACTGGGGTCCGTGGCTTGCTTTGCCCCCACGCCACGCCGGGCATCGCCATCAGCGCCGACAGCAGAACCAACGCAAATCGAGAAAAGGAGTTCATCATGCCTGCCTCCAATTAAGGCGAAGAGATTATTCACCCCAGAGTCCTTGCGGCTACCGCTGCCCGCACGGGGCGGTTGCAGTCACGCCGAGATTACTGCTTGGTGAGTGTACCCATAGACAGAGAGATTGACTGATCTTCTGCGTTGGTCCCAATTCCGGAAATGGCGATGCTGTTCCCACTCAGCTGCCAAGTCTCCTGCGACTCGATGGCTGCGCTGTATGGCTTACCGGCGATACTTGGGCTGACGCTGCATCCGGCCATGTCGTCGCTATAGACCACAAACGTCCCGGTTAGGTTCACATTTCCCAACTGTGGACCGGTATCCGTCCCCGTGAGCTGAAAGGTATACGCAGTCGTGCAGCTCGCGGTCGGGCACTTCGATGCCACAGGCGTACCAATTGTGATGGTCACGCTGTCGCCGAGGCCCGGGTTGCTGGATGAATCCGAAGGAGTGATCCAGTCCACCTTCCCTGTCCATGTACCCACCCAAACGGATGCGGACGCTGGCTGAGCAGATGGAGCGGCGGCGCCGCACCCTACACAGAGCCCGAGCAGTGCCACCGGAATCAAGCCTTTCATGGCTTCGGAGCAGCGCCATTTTGCGACGCCCTCCGCTGGCTGATCAGGTTAAAAACCATTCCGAAGACCATGCACAACAGCGAACTCCCGAGTGCTTTACCGATCAGGTAGGGAATGACCGATTCCAAGGAGTGCTCGCCGCCCGGTGTGCCGCTCAGAATCGCGAGCACAATACCTATTCCGATACACACGACGATTTGCTTTGCACTGAGCCGCATACCGCATCCTCCGCCCCTCAGTGTCGAATGGGCTTCTCCACTGGGGTATCGCCCACCAGCGGGCGGTAGCGTACAACTTTGGGGGAAGCGACGCGCCCAGGGAAATACTTGCAATCCGTGAGGCACTTCAGCGGCCCCTGTGTGGTGTCACGCACACTCTTCCGGCGGTGGCTTTGGAGCATCGCTTGCCCGGATGTGCTCCACCAGCAGAGTCAGGCCGCCCTCATGATCTACGTCCATTACCTGCTTTGCCTTTCCGTAGGCGCGATCCGTGAGGTACTTCAGCGTTTCCAATCGAATTCGCTCATCTTCCGAATCTGCCAGCTCCACCCATTTCTGCTGGGCTTTGATTTCAGACAGTACCAAGGCCGCGATGTCCCCCGAGAGTCGCTTCATCACGCCTTTGATGGTGCTGGGCTTGCGTCCCGCTCCCGCACGTTTCCCGCCTCGCTGACTCATTTGATTTCCCCTTGATTTCCGCACGAATCAATCGCCGGGCCTACTCTCTCGAAAGTCTCTGTGCAATCAATGAAGTAGCCTCATTTCCCGCAGCCGCTCGGCATCGGGCCACAGCGCCAGCCCGTCCGCCAGCAATCCGCCAGGGAAAGCGCGCAGCGTGAAGCCGCGCTCCCACAGCAGCGTCTCGAACGTCTCGCGTTTGCACGGAACGCCGTCCCGCTGACTCTCCCAGGCCGAATAAGCACGATGCAGCACCCCCACCCCACCTGAGACGCGCCAGTGACAGACACAGGCCGATTGCAGCCATTCGGCGAACGGCTCACGCCATGCTGCCGGGTCATCCGGGGGGATATTCGGGTGCACGGCAAGGCCAACCATTATTGAGCCTGCGGGACGTAAGTCCTCTGTCGCCGACAGATTCTCCCGAATCCACTGCTCGGCCATCTCCAGAAACGTGCTCATTGGCCCTCCCCGTGTTGCGACATAAGCGACATAAGCGACCGAAGCCCCCTGCTCCTTACCCTTCGGTCGCTTTAGTCGCTTATGTCGCAGTCCATCTCTCCGTCGAGCGTCCCTCGGTCGCTCCGATGCTCCGCTCTGCGACCCCCATTGTGGCGAGCGTATTGAGTGCCTGTCCGATGCGGTCGGCGGATGCGTGACGGCGGAACAGGTCGCGTATCTCAGTGCGGGTCAGCCCATTCTCTCCGGCATCGCGCAGTGCTTCGCGGATGCGGTCAGCTACCGGGTCGCCGGTCGCATCACCGAAGATGTAGCGGGCTGAGGCAAAGCAGTAATCCCACACTCCGAGGGCGGCCCGGAGATGCTCGACGCGCACCAGCGTGGAGCAATCGAGCGCGGCATACAGGGATGACAACCGTAGTACCTGCGCTTCTGCTCGCGCCGTCGCCGCGCCCAGCAGTCCAGGCAGCCCAGCACTCAATTGGGGATAGACCGCAGCCCACAGACTGCGTGCCTGCTCATCGCGCCGTATCTCCTGCTCGCCGAGGCTCTGCGCCCAGTCCTTAACGCCGCGCAGCGTTTCTGCGAGCGCCTGTGCCTGCCCGTCCGGAACCCGTCCGCCCTCCGGGAGAAGCTTGCCGCGCCGGACGCAGCACCAGAGCAGTCGGTTGGCGAAACCATTGTGATGCTCTGTGTCCGACAGATAGCGCAGCAGTTCCGGCCTTGTAATATGCGCCACCAGCGATATGTGCGCGCCCGTCGCCCTGAGAGGATTGGTTTTGACCAGCGTCCTCAGTTTCCCGCTGTCCCAGGCATCGCGCAGCGTTGGCGACAGGGTGTTCCCCTCCCGTGTCATCGTCCGCAGCACTGAGGCAAATTCGGGTTGCACTAATTGCAGACGGCGGTCCAGTGGTGGGTCCGGCGGCTCAATACTGTCGCGGACCTCAAGGATGAGTCCTTCCGCGCTCGACAATCCACCCGTCACACGATCCTGCGCCCAGCTCTCATCAACCTGCGCGCACAGCCGCTCGACGTGTCCCCACGATGTTCCCTTGCGCGCCTTGGATGACTCGCCCACCAGCACGGCGTAAAGGTTCAGACCGTGACGGGATTCCTCTACACGGCAATGGACGCTCGGGCCGAGCAGATTGCCCGCCGCTGTCAATGTGGATATGGCGAGCGCCGCCGGGTCAGCCTCGCTGTGCGGCTCGATAGCCCGCACAATATCCCCCAGGAATCCATACAGCGCGGCCTTCGGGAAGGCGGGCCATCCGTCAGCCGGTGCTGACAGCTCCAGCGCAGCAGCAATCTCCGGTCCCACATCGTGCGCTGTGATACCGGCCAGCGGATTTGGCTTAGGCCCGAACAGGCCCTCGATCATTGATCCTGTGCCATTCGCGTTCATCTCGTCCTCTCCGCCGATATCTCCGCTTCGCGGAGCCGGTCGCAAGCTTGGTGAAACAAAAGCGCCAGTCCCGCTCCTTCTGGTGAGCCATCTGGCACGCGCGCAAGTTTGCCGCCCAACGAGTCAACCACGGCTTCCCAGCGCCGCAAGTTCTCATCTGTTTCCCGTCGCGCCTGTCGCTGCGTCCGCTGTTCTGCTTCGCGGGCAGCTCGCAGACGGGTAGCCCGGCGCGCCTGTTCCGGGGTGATGGGAGCCCCACACACGTCGCGCCACGTCAGGCCCAGCGCGGTCAGCACGGCAGACGCCTCACAGCCAGCGAAGCAATGCACCAGCACGCGGCCATCCAGCCCGACACGAATGCTCAGGCTCGGAGACCGATCGGCATGAGCCGGACAACGCGCTTGCCACCTCTCCACGCCAGTGCGACGCGCTTCCACCAGTCCGGCGAAGGCTTCGGCTGTCATTGCGTTTGCCGCCCTGCCGCTGCCTTCTGCTGTTCAATGCGGCCTTCAATCCAGGCATCAATCTCGGATTCGAGCCAAGCCACAGCCCGAGCGCCAAGGCTATAGGCTTTGGGGAAATCCCCGGTTGACGCCAGACGGTAGATTTGTGAGCGGCTCAAACCCACACGGGAACGAACTTCTGCGAGACGCAAGAATCGCACGGTAGCCAAAACCTTTCCCCACAAAAGGGGCAGAGCCTGCTTTGGGCGCCACCGCCATCAGTGCAGATTGCACGATGAAGGCAAGCACAGCAGGGTTGCGGTTAATGGTCTCTGGTCGTGGACAATTGCGAAACAGTGACACCCCTGAGGGGGCGGCTGCCTGTAGCGTCGGCAGCTTACGAGAGCACCGATTTGACCGCTCGGAGTGCGGATGCCTGTATCGTCGGCATACACAAAACCAGTGCTGTGTGGCAGCACCTGTCTTCTTAAATAGCGGGTGCTCTTGGAATCGTCAAGTGCCTTCTGGGATGCGGACTGTGCAAGAGGTGGAAAACTATCCCGCGATGTGTCGGAAGTTTCCCACGATCACCCTGGACTCATTCACCAGGCCGTCCACATAATCGGCCCACCACTGGAGCATCTGTTGCCGCTTCTCCGCGTATTCCGCGAGGATGTAGACCGCGCGGATTCCCTCACGCTCATGGCTCAGAGCCTTTTCGATCACATCCTTGTTGAAGCCCCTTTCGGTGAGCAAGGTTGCGCCTGTGCGCCGCAGATCATGAATGGTGAACGGGTCCATGTCGAACGTCAGCCCCTCTAGAGCCTTATTCAGCGCGTTCTTGGCAAAGGGCCGCGTGCGGCTGCCTCGCCCAGGCAGTACTAGTTCCGATTCCCCGGCGAGTGCCTTCAATTCGCGGAACATCTCAGCCACTTGCGTGGACAAGTACACCAGATGCGGCCGTCCGCCTTTGGCATTCTCTGTTGGAATCAGCCACTCGCCTTTGTCTAGGTCAACATCCTTCCACCGCGCCAGCAGCAGCTCCGATTTGCGGGAGAGTGTCAGCAGGATAATATGTAGCGCCAGCTTGAATTGCCGCCGCATGTTCGATTGGTAGACGGTTCGCAGGTACAGGCGGATCTCGTTCGGCGTGAGCACGCGGGAGCGTCTGCGAGCTTTACCGATGAACCGCGTTGCAACCATTGCGGCGGGGTTGACGGTCACCAGGCGCCTTTCCACCGCGTAGTCGAATATCTGTTTGATGACGTTGCGAAGCTGCATGGCCGCAGCCACCTGCCCATTGTCACGCTTGCGATAGACCAGCCCTTGCACATCCAGCGCGTTCACGTCCTTGAGTGCCTTTTCCCCGAGAGTCGGGAATATCTCGTTGTCGAGATACCGGCGAATGTGCTTAGGCTCTTTCCAGCGTTGCACCACGATCTCGCTGTAATACCGTTCCCCAAATTCGCGCAGCGTGGGGTTGGTCGCCATGCCCGCCCGCGCCAGCTTTCTTTCGATGGCTGGAGAGTCGCCGCGCACCACTCGCGCCGCCAGCTTGTCGCGCTCTGCCCGCGCCGCCTTCAGCGACAGATCGGGGTAGCGGCCCAACACCACCTTTTCCCGGTTGCCATTCAGCCGGTAACGGAAC
Organism: uncultured Acidobacteriaceae bacterium; assembly: GCA_963770525.1. Lineage (GTDB taxonomy): Bacteria > Acidobacteriota > Terriglobia > Terriglobales > Acidobacteriaceae > Palsa-343. Next base: position 290,286 of record CAVYPY010000001.1, read on the forward strand.
ACCCAAGAGCGCACCCCGCCCGGGGTGACATCCAGCAACAGGCCATTGCCATCAGCCTTGCTGTACCGCGCACCTGCTTTGGGTTTCAGCCCCTTAATCTGAGCGTCTGTGAGCGCCATCTCTACCCCCTTTGGGACTCCAAACCACTTTTCGTTCCATTTCGGCCCATAGAGTCCCACTGGAGTCCCGTTTGCATTGCGCTGTTCTGGGACTCCGAGAGACATTATGGACCAATAATGTATGACAGTAAAGGAATTTGCGAAGGGTTTTCGATCTTCTACGAGATGGCTTGGGACGCCAGTCTATTTTCCGATGCAGAAGGTCGAGAAGATACGGTTAAGGATATCGTCAGCCGTGGTTTCGCCGGTAAGACTGTCCAGGTGGCGCAGGGCGGTGTAGAGGTCGAGCAGCAGCATCTCATGCGGAATGCTGGCGGGGATCGAGGCTCGCGCCGCGTCGAGAGATGCCAGGGCGCCCTGGACCGCCTCAAAATGGCGGATGCTGGTGAGAAGGCCGGACTCGCTCTCGCCGGCTGGGTTGCGGACCTGATCGGCGAGCGCATCCCGCAGCGCGGGCAGTCCTTCCCCGGTAAGCGCCGACGTGGCGACGGCTGGGAGGGGCAGATCCGGCGCCACATCCGTCCCCGGATCGAGATCGGACTTATTGCGCACGACCAGGGCATGGCGGCCGATGAGCGAGGCGATCAGCTCCTGCTCGTCCTGGCGGAGCGGCACCGAAGCGTCGAGGACCACGATAACGATATCGGCCTCGGCCAGGGTTTCACGGGTTTTGAGGATGCCCAGCGCTTCCGCCTCGTCGTTCGCCTCGCGCAGACCGGCGGTGTCGACCAGTTCGACGGGAATGCCCGCGATAGAGAGGCGCTCGGTGACGAGGTCGCGAGTCGTTCCCGGCGATGCGGTGACGATGGCGCGTTCGCGCTCAAGGAGGCGATTAAAGAGGGAGGACTTGCCGACATTGGGGCGGCCAACAATCGCCAGGCGGAGACCAGCATGCACCAGGCGGCCATGCTCGAAAGAGCGCGCCAGAGGGGCGAGCTCGCCGGCAATCGTATCGATGCGGGTGACAATTTCCTGGTTCGGCGTGATCTCCACGTCGTCCTCGGCAAAGTCGATGCCGGCTTCGAGCAGCGCAATCAGCTCGACGAGCTTCTGTTTTGCCGGGTGCACGCGCCGCGAGAGCGCTCCGCCCATTTGTTCCGCGGCGATGCGCGCCTGGTAGAGGGTCTGGGCCTCGATCAGGTCGCGAACCGCCTCCGCCTGGGTGAGATCGATGCGACCGGCGAGAAAGGCTCGCTCGGTGAACTCGCCGGGGCGCGCCAGCCGGGCCCCGGCGCGGAGGGCCAGGCGCACGAGCATCTCGAGGACGACTGGCGAACCGTGGGCTGCAATCTCCACCAGGTCTTCGCCCGTGTAGGAGTGCGGCCGCTCGAAATAGCTAATGATGGCTTCGTCGATTGGCTCGCCCGTTTCGGGGTCGGGGATGATGGCGAAGCGCGCACGGGTGTGTTCCAGAGGATAGCGGGGGCGGACGAGGCTCTGCGCGATGGCCAGCGCCTGCGGCCCGGAGAGGCGCACGATGCCGATGCCGCCGCGCCCGGGAGGCGTGGAGATGGCCACGATCGTCTCCTGGGCGATCGACTCTCGCTCGGTGGTTTGCGGATGGGGCTGCACAGTGGGTGCTCTTTCGTTCGGCTCCGGCACAGCCCGCATGTGCGGTTCGGGTTTAGCGGCGGCGGCCGGAAAAGCGGCTCTCGCGGGGGCCGGAATCCCGATGTTCGTATCCCTTCGGATAGGCGACCACGAAGCGCCGCAGTCCCTCGCCGCTGGAGGCGGTCTCCAGGTCCGCATAGGTGCGGAAGGCCAGATGCAGCATACGCCGCTCGCGGGAGCTCATGGGTGCGAAGCTGTAGGGCTGTCCGGTGCGGCGCACACGCTCCGCCGCGGTTTCTGCGGCGAGGCGCAGCTCTCGCGCGCGCAGCGCCTTGAAGTTCTCGGCGTCGAAGGAGATCTTGTCGTGCTCCTCGTTTTCGAGGCGCAGGATCTTGGCGGCCACGTGCTCGAGGGAGCGCAGCAGCTCTCCGCCGCGCTGCGTCAGCAGCCCGGCATCGGGGCCTGCGAGCTCGACGTAGATTTCCCTGGCCTCAAGACCCGCCGGATCCGCGGCGCCGGGACCGGCCGTGATCCGGAATTTCAAACGCAGCCCACCCAGATGGATCAGCGATTGCAGAAACTCGGCGATTTTTTGCGCAGCAGCGGAGTAGTCATCAATCGGCATCGGCTATTAGTATCGCATTCCGACGTAATTAGAACATGCCACGCAGGCGACATCCAAAATCGGTCCTTCGCTGCGGGAGATTGATTTTTAGTGCTTAGCCTGGCGCTTCGCCGCCCGTTTCAAGGCGATGGCGCGGATTTCCTGCCCCATACTTGTACGGTTCATGATGAGCTGCTGGCCGACACCGAGCAGGTTGCTGCCTGCCCAGTAGAGCGCGACCCCCGATCCGATGTTCCACATCATGACACCGAAGATGACCGGCATCATGAAAGCCATCATGCGCTGCTGGCGTGGATCCATGCCGGGCGACGGCGTGAAGAACTGCGACAGGAACATGGAGACGATAAAGAAGACGGGAAGAATGTGCGTGGGATCGGCCGCCGACAGATCCGGCAGCCACAGCCAGTGCGCCTGGCGCAGCTCGATCGCGTAGCGCAGCATTTCATAGAAGCCGATCAGCAGGGGATACTGCAGCAGCATCGGCACGCAGCCGCCGAACATGTTCACACCTTCCTTGCGCTGCAGGTCGAACATTTCCTTGTTCATTTCCTGGCGGCGCGGGTCGGTGGTTTTGTACTTCGCGTATTTGGCCTTGATGGCATCCATCTGCGGCTGGATGCGCTGCATCTTGAGCGATGACCTCATGGTCATGATGCGGGTGGGGATCATGGCCAGATTGAGGATGAGGGTGAGGGCGAGAATGGCCCAGCCCCAGTTGCGAATACCGTGGTCGACGAAGAAGCGCAGCACCAGCAGCATCGGCTTGGCGATCCAGGTCCACCAGCCGAAGCTGACCACGTGCTCGAGATTTTCGCCATTGGCGGAATGGATGGTTTCCAGCAGCCCGTACAGCTTGGGGCCGACAAAAAGACTGGTGTGCACGCCGCCGTCCTGCCCGATGGCCGCGCCCAGCACCGGCGCCGGGGTTCCTCCATTGGCTTCCGGGTGGTCGTGGCTGCGCGGGACTTTGATTTCGTTGTGCAGAGTCACGACGCTGGTGTCGGCGGGCGCATCCGGCATAAAGATGGCCGCAAAATACATGTCGCTCACACCGGCGTAATCGAAGGAGCCGTGCAGCGTATCGCCGCCGACAACTTTTTTCGCGGCCAGGGAGTCGGTCTTGCCATTGTCCGACTGATCGAAGAACCCGGACGCGTAGCCGGCCAGATCGGTCTGATCGCCCATGCCGGAGGGCCATTGCAGCAGCGCGGTGACGGGTGCGCCGTTCTCGGTAACCGTAACGTCGGCGTGGATGACGTAGCTGGAGTCGAAGCGGAAGGTCTTGTGAACCGTAAGGCCGCCGGCGGAGTAATCAAAGCTCAGCGTGCCGGGCACGGTCAGCGTGGACGACGACGGTACGTACAGGGCGGAGTTCAGCTTGTTCTTCAGCGTCGCGTCATAAGTGAAGAGCGACAGAGGCAGGCCAAACTGCGACGCGGCCTCGTGATTCACCAGATCGAGCGGCGTCTTCTGGTCGTCGGCTTTGTACTTCTTCAGGATCCAGGATTTGACCACACCGCCGCGGTTCGTGAAGGTGATGCGATAGAGCTCGTTCTCGACGACGATGTCTTTCTCGCCAGCAGCTTCGACGGTATTGGCGGCAGGAGCCTGCGCTTTCGCTGCGTGGGTTTTCGCGTGCGCGCTGGTCTGAACGGGAGTCGTGGCGGCGGATTCTGCGGGGATCGCAGCGGGGGCTGCCGGCTGGCTCTTTTCCTGAGGATGCTGGGGAGGGGTCGTCGGCTTCTTCGGACTGAAGTACTCGAAGGCGATCATCATCAGCACGAAGACGATCATGAAGCCAAAGAGCGAGCGCGAGTCCTGGCCGCCGCCGCCGCCACCCTGCTGATTCGGATTTTGTATCTCTGCCAAAACTTGCTTTTCCTGTCTGTGATGGGGAACTTAGGGTGTCGGTCTGGCCTTGATGGCGGTGATGGAGTCGGCGCGCCGGAGCGGTACCGGATCGAAACCGCCACGATGGAGTGGATGACAGCGAGCGAGCCGGCCCAGAGACATCATGGTTCCACGGACGAGGCCGTGCTCGGCAACGGCGATCGCGGCGTACTCGGAGCAGGTCGGCTGGAAGCGGCATGCGCCGGAGAGGCCGGGAACAGCGTGGAGCGCCGGCGAGAGGACGCGCTTATAGAAAAGCAGCAACCCGGCGGCCATCCGAGAGCGCATACGGCCGAGCCCGGAGCGGGTCAAGCCTTTGCCCCCGCGGCTGCGGCGACGCCGGTAAAGATGCGCGAGACTTCCTGCTCCAGCTGGGCGAATTCCATATCGAGCACCTTGCGACGCGGATGCAGCACAACGTCAACGCTGGCGGGCAGCTCGGACAAGTGCAGGCGCACGGCTTCGCGCATGCGCCGGCGAATGCGATTGCGCTCCACTGCTCCGCCGAGGACGCGGCCAGCTGTCAATCCAATACGCGGGAGGTCGCCTGCAGGATCCCCGTCCGGACGTGCGCGATAAAAGTAGCTCATGGATGCGGACGAATACCTTCGGCTTTCGCGATAGACACGCTGATAGTCGGCGTGCTTCCGCAGACGGGCACTGCGCCAGTCGAATCCTGCCTCCGGCATATCTCCATTCTGTCGCACACGGGAAGGGGCGAACCAGAGATTCGGCGCGCTGCCCAGGCCATCCTGCTGAACGGGAATCGTGCGGAAGAAACTAATCGCGGTAACCGGCACTGACGGAAACACGCTTGCGGCCCCGCGCGCGTCTGCGCGACAACACCGCGGCGCCGCTCTTCGTCTTCATTCGGCTGCGGAAGCCGTGCGTCTTGGAACGGCTGCGGCGATTGGGCTGAAATGTGCGCTTCGGCATGAAACCTGACTCCTGAACTTTTGGATCGGATGCTCGGGTGTGCGCGCTGCTCTCACTGCAAGGCCCGGTTCGGGCGCGCAACCGCTGTCATCGGCCGCGCAACTGCTGAGAACACGCGTCTTCGCGGCAAGTATTGAGTATATCGTATCGTTTGCGTCGCCGCAAAAGACGCGCACCTCGGGAGATTTTCACCAGCATCGGTGCAACTGGAAAGGGGTCAAAATTTTCCCTTCGCGGATGCGTTCTTTCGTCCGTCGGACTGTGCTACTATCGGCAACGTTCACTTAAGATTTTTTCGACGCCCTGCGGTTGTCGGAAGAACTTTGACCGATGCTCCGATGCGTGACAGATCGGAGCCCATTCCCGGCCAGTTCGGATTTGCTTCTGAATTCGCCCTGTTTCCACAGAACAGGGTTACCTCGGGCATTTCCGTATTTTGGCCCTTCGGCTTCGGTCGCTTCCGCACTTCTGGCGTTTGTATCGAGGATCGCGCATGTCTTCTTTCGCCGTCACGTCGTCTGTCGCTCTGAACCCGTGGGTGCAAATCCTCGCCGCGCTGGAAAAGAAGGTCAACCGCCAGTCGTTCGACACCTGGCTGAAGCCGACCCGCTACAGCTATGTGCGCGAGCGGATGCTGTATGTCCGGATTCCCACGCCGGAGTTCAAGCATGTGGGTGATCGTTACGGCGATCTGATCCAGGAAGCGATCGAGAACCTGCATCTGGAATTCGACGATGTGACGTTCATTACCGCGGAAGAAGATCCGACGCTGCCGCGGGTGCGCGAAGACGGCGGATTTGCTCCGGCTTCATCGACAGACATTCCCGTCCGCACGAACGGCAGTACGCGTACGATGCCGATGGGCGGGCCGCAGCAGGCTCGCTTCGACTGGTCGACGGCGGCGCAGCTGAATGCGCGTTACACCTTCGACGCGTTCGTGTGCGGGCCGGGCAATCAGTTTGCGCGGGCGGCGGCGATGGCCGTCTCCGAACAGCCTTCGAAGGCCTACAATCCACTCTTCCTGTACGGCGGCGTGGGGATGGGCAAGACGCATCTGATGCACGCCATCGGGCACGAGATGAAGCGGCGGCAGCCGGAGGCGTCGATCTCGTATGTGTCGGCAGAGAAGTTCACCAATGAGATGATCAGCTCAGTCCGCTATGACAAGATGACCAGCTTCCGGGATCGCTTCCGGACTGTCGATCTGCTGCTCATCGATGACATCCAGTTCCTCTCGCAGAAGGAGCGGACACAGGAAGAGTTCTTCCACACGTTCAACGCGCTGCACGACAACATGAAGCAGATCGTGATCGCGTCGGATCGGCCGCCGCGCGAGCTGGCGGAGATCGAAGACCGCCTGCGCAGCCGCTTCGAGTGGGGACTGATCGCGGACATTCAGCCGCCGGATCTGGAGACGAAGGTGGCGATCCTGCAGAAGAAGGCAGAGAGCGAGCATCTGCCGGCGCCGCTGCCGATGGATGTGGCGCTGTTTATCGCGTCGAACGTGCGGACGAACGTGCGCGAGCTGGAAGGCGCGCTGGTGCGGCTGGTGGCATGGTGCGGGCTGAACGGCGTGGAGATCACGCTGCCGACGGCGCAGCAGTGCCTGAAGCAGTTCATCGACACGCAGGTGCGGAAGATCACGATCGAGGCGATTCAGCGCGCGGTGGCCGAGCAGTTCGGCATGCGCGTGTCGGAGCTGAAGCAGAAAAACAATTCCCGCGCGGTGGTGGTTCCGCGGCAGATCGCGATGTATCTGGCGAAGCAGCTGACGGAAGCCTCGCTGCCGGAAATCGGGCGGCAGTTCGGCGGGAAACATCACACGACGGTGATGCACTCGATCGGGAAGATCGACGAGCAGCGGCGCAACGACAAGAGCCTGAACAGCACACTGAACAAGCTGCAGGAAACCCTGAACGGCTAGTACTGGCCGTACGGGCGGACGCACCTTGCGGCGCAAAAAATATCGCAGAATATGCAAGTGTGTGAAAGCAAAGTATCTGCAAGTTACACGTGAGTAAGTGTGACAAACAAGGTACTTACTAAGGCCCTCATGCGTATATGTGACAACCAAAGGGGTTCGGCTGCGGGAGCTTTTGTTCCCGGCCGAACCGTTGGTGGTCCGTGGCCTCAGTGTTGAACGCTGATGAGTGCCAGCGGCGGAGTTGGGAAAGAGCTGCGGGTCGCCACGGGGCGGCCTGGGTCCTGGGACCCGTGGAACCAGAAGAGAACAGCAACGAAAAAGGACTCGCGCTGGCGAGTCCTCCTGGTTAAGGTTCCGTCTTTAGTGTGACGCCGCGTCCGAGATGAGGGCAAGGGAAATCGGCGTGCCGGGAAACTTTGGTCACGGATTCCGCAGGGCGTGCCGGTTTTGGAGGTTCATTCCTCCTGGGAACGGGACTCGCGTTTCCAGTTGCGCGCGCCATGGAGAACAGCCAGTATCTGCAAATCGTCTTCCCTGAATCGATAGACCAGGAGATACGGTGTTCCAGGAACAGCAAACTCCCGAGTTCCTGGCCGAATTCCTTTCCGGCCCATCATGGGAAATGTTCTAAGGCGATTCACGCAATGTTCGATCCTTTGAATCTGGCGATTGGCCGCCGCCGGGCTGTCAATGGTGATAAAATTGCGCGCCTCGGAAAGGTGACGAAGGGCGACGCGGGTCCATAAAACCCTCACTTTTTGCGCCACAGGTCAAACTCTGCCTGAACTTGCCGATCCGATGCAAAGTCTCCGCGATCCGCGGCAGCAATCCCCTCATCGATTCTGGCCAGCTGGAATTCCTGCAGAGCGAGGTACTGATCGATAGCTTCGCCGATCAGCTGCGTGCGATCGCGGCTTTGCCTCCTGGCGATGGCATCCAGTTTCCTGATCTGATGCTGTGGGGCTCGAAAGCTGACACTGATGTTGGCCGCTGCTTTGGGCATGGATGTATTTTACTGTATTTTTCTGTCAGACAGACTCCCTGGTCGCCAGGCAACGGAGGCTCCTGACGTCTTGCGAACTCAGCCACTCAGGGGCTGAAGCCCATTGTTTATCTGGGCTCCGGCGGCACGACTGAAGTCGTGCCCTGATACAAAACGGCCGCGTGGCTTGGGCCTTCCCCTACAACCCCTTCAAGCCCGCTGACTGGTAGATCTGCGACAGGTAGGTCATGTCGCGGAGGCCTTCCTGGCCGTCGGTTTTGGGCTCGCGGTTGTTCCAGACACAGTCGGCAAAGTAGTCGGCCTGTTTGCGGAAGTCGACGGGGTCGTGCTCCTCTTCGGGCATGTCGAGGGTCTGGCCGCCGGAGAGGCGCGCCCTGAGGTGCATCTGGTCGTAGTTGAAGGCGGGGTCCATCTCGAGCGCGCCTTTGGAGCCCTGCACGCGGAAGAAGTTCGCGCCGTTGGCGCCGTAGGTGGTGGCGCAGCTGGCGAGGATGCCGGAGGGGAACTTGAGCGTCCAGCCATCGTTCTCTTCGACTTCGTTAAAGCGGCCGTCGTGATCGATGACGGACGCGTTGGCTTTAATGTCGGTGGGCTCTTCGCCGGTGAGATAGCGGCTGGCGTTGAGGCAGTAGATGCCGACGTCGAGGAGCGGACCGCCGCCGGCCATCTTTTTGTTCAAGCGCCATTCGCCGGGCTGGATGTCGAAGCCGAAGGCGGCTTCGATGATCTGCACCTGGCCTAGCGCTCCGGAGCGGATGAGATCGATGGCCTTCAGGTGCAGGGTGTTGTACTGGCAGCGGTAGGCGATCATGAGCTTCACGTTGTGCTTCTGGCAGGCCTCGATCATGGAGCGGCAGTCGGCAACGCTGGTGGCCATGGGCTTTTCGCAGAGCACGTGTTTGCCGGCCTTCGCGGCACGGATGGTGTACTCGGCGTGCATGGAGTTGGGCAGGGCGATGTAAACGGCGTCGATTTCCTTGTTATCGCGGATCTCGTCGAAATTGTCGTAGCTGTAGATGGAGGGCGAAGGCACGTTGTAGATCGCTGCCTGCCGCTCGGCTTTCTCGCGATGGCCGCTGACGAGGGCGGTGAGCTTGCCGGTCTTTGAGTCCGCGACGCCGGGCATGAAGTGGCCCATGGAGATGCGGCCGAGACCGACGATGCACCAGCCGAGTTTGCGGCCGGAGCTCGGCTGCGCGTCGTCCTGAGCGTGGAGGTGCGGCAGAGCGGCGGAGACGGCGGTGAGGGCGCTGAGGCGGGAAAAGTCGCGGCGGGAAAGGCGCATGAAAACCTCCGCGGCCATTGTAGGGGATCATTTTTCGCGAAAGTGCCGGGAAAAACGGTAAGTGAGAGATCTCAGTCACACTGTTATCGTGTACACTATTTTCGCATGAAGAACATTACCCTAAGTGCGGATGAGAGCCTGATCGAGGAAGCGCGCGCGGTGGCGCGATCGCGGCGAACGACGCTGAACGCGGCCTTTCGGGAGTGGCTGGTGCAATTCACGTCGCGCCCTTCGAGCTCGCGCGAAATTGAGAAGCTCATGCGCCGGCTGAAATACGTGAATACCGGCGGACGGCGTTACACCCGGGACGAGCTGAATGAGCGCTAGATTTTTCCTGGATTCGAATGTATTCATTTATTCCTTCGACGATGGTTCGCCGGAGAAAGCACACGAAGCCCTGAAGCTCATTCGCAGAGCCCATGATTCTCGCCAGGGCGTCATCAGTTTTCAGGTCATTCAGGAATTCTTCAATTTTGCGCTGCGCCGATCCGTTCCGCCGATGAGCAGCGCAGACGCGGGCGATTATCTGCAAAAGGTCTTTGTTCCCCTTGCGACGATCCATTCATCCGCGGGTCTTTACTCCGAAGCTTTGCACCTGCAATCCCGTTACCGTCTGTCGTGGTACGACGCGCTGATCGTCAGGGCGGCGCTGGAGGCGGACTGCGGGATTTTGTACAGTGAAGACCTGCAGGATGGCCAGCGCTTCGGAGATCTGCGCGTGCAGAATCCTTTCGCCTAGAGACCCGCTCCCTACTCTTCCCGCAGCAGCACGGCCGGCTCGACGCCGACGGCACGGCGGGCGGGGACGAGCGCGGCCAGGGCGCCGATAGCGATCATTGCGGCGACGGCTCCGGTGAGGACGATGGGGTCGTAGACGGTGGCTTCATAGACGATGCTGGCGAGGACGCGGCTGCCCAGAATGCCGAGGAGCAGGCCGGCGACGGATCCAACGCCGAGCAGGAGAACGGTGCGGCCGAGCGCGGCGCGGAGAACCTGGAGGCGCTGGGCGCCGAGCGCGACGCGGATGCCCATCTCGCGGAGGCGGCGGGCCACGCTGTAGCTGGCCATGCCGAAGATGCCGGTTGCTGCCAGCATGGCGGCGAGCAGACCGAGGATGCCGAGCGCGACAGTGGCGACGCGGGCCGGGAAGAGGACGAGGGCAAGGGCATCGGGCCAGCTCTGAATGATCACCGGCAGGGTGGGATCGATCCTGCTCATGATGGAGCTGAGGGCGGAGGCGATTTCAGAGGGAGAGCGGCTGGAGCGGACGACGAGGGTCGCGTCGCTCTCATGGGTCTGCCCCAGGGCAAAGTACATAGCGCCCTGCGGATTCTCGGTGAGGGAGTCGTACTTGCCGTCTTCGACAACGCCGACAACCTCATAGTGGATAGGGGTGGTACGGCCGGGCTGGGTAAAGTGGCGGCCGATGGCCGGAGCTTTGCCGAACAGCGTGTGCGCAAGGGTCTGGTTGATGATGACGACCGGCGGCGTGTTGGTCTGATCTGCCCAGGTGAAGTCGCGGCCTGCGAGCAGGCGAGTGCGGGCGGCATTCAGCAGGCCGGGAGAGATAACGAAGTACTTGGCGACAGCAACGCTGTTGGAGCTGCGAAAGTCCGTCGTCCCTTCAGGGTAGACGGGCGTGGTGCTGCCGCCACCGTTGAGCGGAGGCACATCCATGGTGCCGACCGCGGTGACGCCGGGAATCTGTTCGGCGTCCTGGATCATGCGCTTCTCCACGGGCAAGGAAGAGTCGTCGCTGTAACCGGACATGTTCATTTGCGTGCCGGCGAGCGTTACGCCCTCCGGCTGAAAGCCCATGGGGGCATGGAGCTGGCGGGTCATGCCGCGGAGGCCGACGAGGCCGCAGGTGATGAGGAGCGCGCAGAGGGCGACCTGGAGTCCGAGGAGCAGGTCACGGAGGGTGAAGCGGCGGAAGACGCTTTGGGCAGCGCCGGCTTTCATCATCTGCATGGCATCGGTCTGCCAGATTTGCCGGGCGGTGAGGATCGCGGGCAGGAAACCGCTGGCGGCGGCAAGCAGCATCGCCAGCCCGTAGATGCGCACATCCGGCTGGATGGTGACGTGGATGGGATATTGGGCGATGGGCTGCCACTGCGAGAGGAAACGCATGAGGGCATTGGCGACGAGGGTGCCGATGAAGCCGCCGGCGATGGAGAGCAGCGCGGCTTCCGCGACGACCTGACGCAGGACGCGCCAGCGGCTGGATCCGATGGCGAGGCGGATGGCGAGCTCACGGCCGCGATCGGCGGCGCGGGCCGCGAAGATGCTGGCCAGGTTGACGCAGGCGGCGGCCAGAACGAGAAGGGCGAGGAGCAGGACACCGGAGATGAATTCGCGGGCGGGATCGCCCAGCTCGTCACCCAGGAGGCCGACCCGGGCGAAGCGGATGCCCATCTTTTCGTTAGTGGAGGGGTATTGTTTGGCGAGCTGAGTGGCGACATTGTTCAGGTCAGCGAGAGCCTGCTGGACCGTGACACCGGGCTTGATGGCGCCGAAGACAAAGATGCCGTGGTTGTAGCGTTTCTGGAGGAAGTCGGAGCCTTCGAGCTGCTGCTCGTTCACGATTGGCACGAAGAAGTCCGGCCAGAGGAAGAGTTCTGTGCCGTGGAAGCCGGGTGGGGCAATGCCGATGACGGTGAAGGGCTGTTTGTTGAGGTCGACTTTCGTGCCGATGATGCGGGGATCCGCTGCAAAATGCGTGCGCCAGAAGCCGTCGCTGAGGACGACGTAGGGGGCGGAGTTGGGGCCATGCTCATCAGTGGTGTGGAACAGGCGGCCGAGCTCCGGCTGCACGCCGAGCATGTCGAAGTAGTTGCCGGTGACTTCATAGTCCCAGACCTCCTGCGCTGAGCCCTGGGTGCTGACCCCCGACTGGCCGATGCGATAACCGGCGATGGCGGTGAAGGTGGAGTTGCGCTTTTGGAAGTCAACCAGGTCAGGGTAAGACTCGCTGATGTAGCCCTGCGGCTTCTGTTCGATCATGCGCAGGTGGTCGGCGTTGGCGACATTCAGGGGGCGCAGGATGGCCGCGTTCATTACGCCGAAGACAACCAAATTCGCCGCGATGGCCATGGTGAGCGAGAGGATGGCTGTGAGAGCGAAGCCAGGCGCGTGGCGGAGGCGACGGCCGGCGATGCGAAGGTCGGTCCAGAAATCGTGCATGGATTCCCCCTGGGAGTGGGAAATGGCAGCGGGTGATAGTGCATCTCCGGAACCAAAGGGTGGGCCGGCAGGATGTTCTATGGAATGTTTTTGTTAAGCCGCGGAAGACAGAAGATCCTCGCGGCGCCTTTGTCCGAAATTCGAAAGGCTTGTCCATTGGCGGACAGTCATGGCGGAGGTGAGTTGCCGGGATGGGTTGGCGAAATTTTTGGCTATTCGCGGGGAGCGGTCGCCTATACCCTGTCCCTATCTCTCATGATGCGTCGCGCGTTGCCGGTCCTGTTCTTTGTGTGTCTTGCCGCCCCGGTTTGGGGCGCGGCTCACCGCCAGGATACCGGCTTTCTAAACCGTTCGCTGGAATACGACGGTGTGCTGCGGAGGTACGTTGTGTACCTGCCGGAGAATTGGGATCGCAGCCAGCGATGGCCGGTGATCCTTTTCCTGCATGGGTCGGGGGAGCGCGGGTCGGAGGGGCTGGACGAGACGCAGATCGGGCTGCCGCAGGCGATCCGCCTGCACCCGGAACGGTGGCCGTTTGTGGTGGTGATGCCGCAGGTGCCGTTCAACCATCATCACTGGACCGATCCGGAGATGATGGGCGTCGCCATGGCAGCGCTGCAGGCGGAGATTAAGGAGTTCCACGGCGATCCGGACCGGGTGACTCTGACAGGGCTTTCGCTGGGCGGGTATGGAGTGTGGGAGATCGCACGGGCGTATCCGCGGCGGTTTGCGGCGCTGGTACCGGTGTGTGGGGGCATCTTCTGGTCGTACCAGCCGGAGCGGTGGCGCGAGGCGAATACTCTGCCGGCGGAATATGCGCGTCCGGTGGGGCGCACGCCAACGTGGATCTTCCATGGCTCGGACGATCCGGTGGTGAGCGCGCGGCAGTCGTTGCTGATGTATCTGGCGCTTAAGAGCGACGGCGGCGATGTGCGCTTCTGGGAATATGCGGGGATCAAACACAACGTGTGGGATCGGGCCTATGGCGAGCCGCAGCTGCCGCGGTGGCTGCTGGCGCAGCGGCTGAGCGCGATTCCGCGCCTGTCGCCGGCGGCGGAGCAGATTCTGGTGCCGATTCATCCGGTGCCGGCGAAGGTGGATCCGGAGGTCTACAGCGCTTATGTGGGGGAGTACGAGGATCAGAATGAGGTGGTAGCGACGATCTTCCGGCAGGGCGACCGGCTGTTTGCGAGGAATTCGATTGGCGATGTGGCGGAGTTGCTGCCGGAGAGCACGACGATGTTCTTCTATCCCACCGGCGGCACGCGGCGACTGACGTTTGAGCGCGATGCGGAGGGGCGGTTGACCGGGATCCGGTTCCGGGATGACCGGCATGAGGAATTCTGGGAGCGGAAACGCTAGGGCCACTGCCGGCGAGGTGCTGTGTGGCCGTATCCTCAACGACTGGGTTTTGGCTTGGGCATTTCGGTGACCTTGCTCTGAGGCTTCCCGTCTGGGGGCGCTGATGGTACAAGAGCCCGAATTTGATCTCTGGTTTTGCCTTCTGTCTTTTCAAAGAAATACCACAGGGCATCAACAAGAATGTCGTTCTTCGTCCGGCGACCATCTTTTCTCATTCGACGCGCCTGACTAATCCAGTTAATCGCCGCATTTTCTTCGGCAGTCAGGCAGATGGTCGTGCGTTGCGCATCATTCGGGATGTGCCTAGGACGGGGACTCATCAAGTCTTCAGAATTTCGTCTTGACTGCATTATAGTATCAGTGCATTATTACGTTATAATGCGATAACGCTCTTGCCGATCATTTGAACCGCCGGCTGAGTCGCATAATCACAAAGAAGGGAGATGTCATGGCTGCCACCCAACCCTTCGCCGCGGAACTAGAGCTATTTGAACAACACCGCAGAGAGTGGTCGTCCACCCACCCAGGCGAGTTCGTTGTCATTCAAGGTAGTGCCGTAGAAGGGTTCTTCGGTTCCTATGCTGAGGCCCTAAAGGCTGGCCTTCAGAAGTTCGACGTTGCGCGTGATTTCCTCGTGAAACAGATCTGGACAACCGAGCCCGTGTACCTCGTTTCTTAGATGGCTCACGTAGAAATCCCTTGGGACCCATTTGCTCCGGGCGACCCCGGCCCGTGCATGGATGTCCTCGTTATGAACTCCAGCGATGTCATCGAAGCCGGACGAGCAGTGGGGCTGGAATATCCGCCGCCCCTCCCCCTCCGAGCGTTGCTGGACACCGGCGCATCGGTTACCGTTATAAGCAGAAGATTTGCCGAATTCTGCAAACTTCGCCAGACGAATGAGGGAAGCGAGATATCAGCAATTGGCGCCACACATCGATGTGGCGAGCATGCAGGAGCTATCAGCTTTCCAAACACTGATTTGCGATCGTATGACCCGATTCGCATTGTCTCCGCGGTCTTCGCCAAAGAGCGCTATTACGCCTGTTTGATTGGCAGAGACATTCTGCGGAATTGGATGATTACTTTCGAGGGGCACGCTAAGCGGGTAACAATCGAAGAGCGGGTGTAGGGAGAGTGCAAGTCGGCCTGTCCCTGACTTCGGTAAGACCTTGCTGTCCGTTCCCGAACAGGTATTTTGGCCTCCGGACAGAGGTTTCCTTCCTTCCTTTCGGTAAATGGCTGATTCGGCAGAGCCGGTGACTCGGGGTAATTCGGTCGTTGGCGTGCTTTCTACCTTGATTCCGGGTCCCCCCAATCGAAATCGAGGGAACAGTCATGCCTCCATCCGCGTATTCCGGCCATGAGGTGCGTGCCATGCGCCGATTCATCGTGTTTATCCTGAGCCTGACGACGATCGTCGTTCTCGGCGTCGCCCTGCCCCACGGGCCCATCAACGCACGCGCGGCCGCCGCGCAAGGCCGGCCCGCAGGCGACTGGCAAAACGGCAACTGTGAAGACCGTGGCGGTCACTGGGGCGAAGCGCACGCCTGCCAGATGCGGCACACCACGTTCGCGCTGCCCTCCGGGCATCTCACCGTCGAAACCACGAACGGCGGGATCGATGTGATCGGCGAGGATCGGCCCGATGTCGCGCTGGAAGCGCGGGTGCAGACCTGGGCAGCCTCGGAGTCGGAGGCGAACCAACTGCTGAACGATGTGGTCATCGACACAACCAACGGCGAGGTTCGCGACCGCGGGCCGCACTCGCATCTCTTTGGACGCGAAGGCTACAGCGTGGATTATCACCTGCACGTGCCGCGGCATCTGGCAGCAGAGGTTCACACCATGAACGGCGGGATCGACCTGACGCGTCTGGACGGAGCGATTCGCTTCGAGACGACGAATGGCGGGGTGAATCTGGATCAGCTGGCAGGCGATGTGAGCGGGACGACGGTGAACGGCGGACTGGATGTCGCCCTGGCCGGCGATCGCTGGGAGGGCGCCGGGCTGCACGCCGAAACGACGAACGGCGGCGTGGATCTGCGGATTCCCGATCACTATTCGGCGCATCTGGAGACGGGGACGGTGAACGGCGGGATCTCCGTAGGATTTCCGGTGACGGTGCAGGGCGAGATCAAGAATCACCTCGACACCAATCTGGGATCCGGCGGCCCGACGGTCCACGTGCAGACGGTGAATGGCGGCGTCTCGATCAGCCGCAGCGGCGCCCCGGCGGAAGCCGAAGACTAAGCGCCTGAGTTCTCCCCCAGAGGAAGCGGTCTCATGTGGGGCGGCCGGTGGGGCCGCGATTTCCACGCGATGACCGCTTCCGGCCCCCTTCCTTTGCAAGCTGCGGATAAGCGGTTCTCTGTGGAAGGGAGGGCGTGCGCGAAGGCACGTACAGCCTGCACGGAACCGCTCTTTCCACTCACGGCTCCGGCTTTCCACACGCGTTTTGGAGACTGCTGTTTATAAGGTGGAGAATTGGTAGCGGAAAACGGTCGAGTTGCGCGGGTTTCCGACATTTGCGATTTCGGCGGACGGGTTTTCTAAAACCAGCACCTCCTGCGCCGCCGCTCCCTGCGCAGTTGGGCCGCGCGTTTCCACTTTTCCTCCCTGAACGACTACGACTACTAGAGAAAGAGAAATAAGAATCTCTTCTTCGCCGTCGTTCCCGGGATGGAACCGGCGTGAAGGTCCAGAGACGGGGCAACTCACAAAAACAGCCATGTTTTCCAGAGAGCGCGTTGTGCCGGTTTGTCACTAGAATGGATTGCGATCCCTGCATCTTGCGGCTGTCTGCCCCGCATGGTGTAAATTGAGTCCAATTGAATCGAGGGAAACGCTATGCCGGCTGGAGTCGAACAGGAAAAGGCCGTCGGAAGTGCGGCCATGGAGATCACGGTCAGCCGCCAGGATCTGGTGCGCGAACTGACCGCGACGCAGAGCGTGGTGGAGCGCAAGACCACGATTCCGATCCTCTCCAACTTCCTGCTGGAAGCCGATGGCGAGCGCATCGTGATCACTGCGACGGATCTGGACCAGAGCATCCGGACATCGTGCGCGGCGAAGATCAAAAAGCCGGGATCCTGCACCATTCCCGCGCGCAAGCTCTACGACTACATCCGGCTGCTGGGCGATGGGGACATCTCGATCAAGCTGCTGGAAAACCACTGGGTGCAGATTCGTGCCGGGCGATCGAATACGCGCATGGTGGGGATGGCGCGAGCGAACTTCCCGCAGGTGCCTGAGTTTCCTGAGGGCGGCGTAACGAAGATTCCGGTGGCATCACTGCGGACCCTGATTGCACGCACGATTTTCGCGATTTCAAACGAAGAATCGCGCTACACGCTGAATGGCGCGCTGATGATCCTGAAGGCGGAGTCGATTGCGATGGTGGCGACGGATGGCCACCGCCTGGCGCACATTGAGAAAATTGGTGAGAATTTCCCGGGCATCAGCGCAGAGAAGAAGACGCTGGTTCCGCGCAAGGCGCTGCAGGAACTGCAATCGCTGCTGGCGAATACCGAGGCCGAGACGGTGGAGTTTGCGGACGATGACAGCACGCTGTTCTTCCGCATCGGGCATCGCGTGCTGACCAGCCGCAAGCTGACGGGGCAGTTTCCGAACTACGAAGCGGTGATGCCGCGCGACAACAACAAATTTGTCATCGTGCGCAGCACAGATCTGTCGGCGTCAATCCAGCGCGTAGCGCAGTTTGCCGATGAGCGCTCGGGCGCGATCAAAATGCGGATCGAACAGAACGAGCTGAAGGTTTCCTCGTCATCCACGGAAGCGGGAGAGTCGGAAGACACGATTGAGACGCCCTACAGCTTCGATCCGATCATGGTGGGCTTCAACTCGGCGTACCTGATCGACTTTCTCAAGGCGATTGGGAACGAGGGCGAGGTGCGGCTGGAGTTCAAGGACGCGCAGTCGGCGGGGCAGGTGCGGCCGGAAGACGGGTCTGAGGAGTATCGGTAC
This sequence comes from uncultured Acidobacteriaceae bacterium, assembly GCA_963770525.1. Classification (GTDB taxonomy): domain Bacteria; phylum Acidobacteriota; class Terriglobia; order Terriglobales; family Acidobacteriaceae; genus Palsa-343. The sequence continues at coordinate 308,151 of CAVYPY010000001.1, forward strand.
CGCTACATCATTATGCCGATGCGGATCTGAACTCGGGCTTTCAAGAAGAGAAGAGGGGTGAGGTGGGGCGGCGTGAATGCGCCGCCTTTGTCATTTCCGCCCGATCTCAGATTCCATACTTCTCGCTTAGAAACTGCTGCAGCCGCACGGGCAGCGTGGCGGCGATCTCCTGCCACGTGAGGAGGCCGAGGCGCGTGCGCAGCGCGCTGGAGGAGACAGATCCCATCACGGTGAACCAGCGATCGATGAGGTCGGGGCGGCGGCGATCGCAGAAGACGAGGAAGGAGCTGGCGGTGGCGTGGGCGGCGAGGACGCCGCGGAGGAGCTGCCAGTTGTCGATGCGGCCGCTGGCGATGGGCAGGCGTTCGATATCAAAGATCTCGCTGAGCTGGGGATAGTCGGCAAGCCGGCGAAGGGGCGCGCGCTGGAAATCGCCTTCGGTGAGTTTGGCTTCGATCAGGAGGCTGCCGAGGCGCATGTCGATCTCGGTGCGGTCAATGTGGCCGTGGAGGCGGGGGATGGGCGGCCGAAAGCCGAAGTCAGGCTCGAGACCGGACTCGATGCCCAGCAGCGCGCACAGCGCGGGCCGGTGCAGCACTTTGGGATAGCAGAAGATGTTCATCAACAGCGCGTCGGAGCTGGCGGCGCAATCGAGCTCGAAGCGGCGTCGGTCGCCGGCGCGCGGAACGTGGCGGCTGGCGGTGTAGCTCTTTGCGAGGCGCTTCCGCCAGGCAGGATTTGCGCCGATGCGCTTCCAGGAGGCGGGCAGGAAATTGCCATGCAGCCCGGCGGATTCCGCATAAAGGACGCTCGGCGATGCACTCCAGGTGAGCTCATGGGGGAACTGAGGGGCTCGCGCCTGATTGCGGGCGCTGATCTCGGCGCGCAGGGCAGCGGCTGACAGAATAGGGATTGCTGCGGTACGTGGTTTCATCCGCCTTGGGCGCCCTCAGAGGCAGTATAGGCGAATGTAAGGCGAATCTATGCTAGGCTGCCGAGGATGGGAGCTGAGCTTACCAGGCGAGAAGTGGATCGCCCAAGCCAGCTGCGTCTGACGTGCGGTCGAAGCGATCGAATTCCGACGGATGGTGAGCTCCCGCGGCAATCAGCTTTTCGATTTCTGCGACCTGACTAATGCCGCCGCGGGCTCCGGTGCCGGTGCAGTTGAGAGCAGCGGCGGCGCAGCCGAAGTCCAGCGTGCGCACGAGGGGCCAATTCTGCAGGAGGCCATAGATGAAGCCGGCGTGGAAGATGTCGCCGGCGCCGGTGGTATCCACGACATTGACGCGGAAGGCGGGCCGGTAGCAACAGGTGTTGCGGGTGTAGGCGAGGACGCCGTTCTGGCCAAGAGTGGCGGCGGTGAGGCGGCATCCGAACTGGCGCTGCACGCGGGCGAGGGCATCGGGAAGGTCGGCTTTGCCGGTGATGCGGCCGGGGATGTCGCGGCTGACGATGAGGTAGTCGACTTTTTCGAGGAGTTGCTCGACGCCGGGGTAAAGCTCGTCGAGATCGGCGACGACGGGGATACCGGCTTCGCGGGCCCAGGTGGCAGCGGTGATGGCGGCCTCCGTGTCGTGGCCGTCGAGGTGGATGGCGCGGGCGTCGGCGATCCATTCGCGGCGGAGATCTTCGGGGCGGAGGGTGAGGCGGTCGTCGCGCTTCCAGAGCACGGTGCGCTCGCCGGAGTCCTCGACGAGGATGAAGGCTTGCTGGCTGGGGCAGCCGGGCGCGGAGAAGAGGTGGCTTTCGACTCCGGCTTTGCGGAATTCTTCGCGGTGGAGTGCGGCTGCTTCGTCATCGCCGAGCTTGCCGATGTAGCGGGCGCGCAGGCCCCAGGTCTGGCAGGCGACCATGGCGGTGGCAACCTGGCCGCCGGGCAGAACAGAGGCGGAGCGAAACTCCACTTTGGAGCCGGAGGCGGGGTAGTGCGGTACGGGAATCAGCGTGTCGGTGGCATTCAGTCCGACGCCCACAATATCCATTGGCGCGACGATCGTCCTTTTAACAGCTGTTCTCAGGGTAAATGGAAGACGCGCAGCGATCCAGATGGACAGGGCGTGAGGCGGATCACGATGGTTATGCGAAGCGGGTCCTTTTCCAGAGGAGCCATCCACAGGCTGCGAGCACGGCGATGAGGATCACGCTGAGGACGAGAGCGGAGGGGATGTGCATGGGGACGCGCGGCACGCGGACATAGACGGCGAACCAGGCAAAGACAGCGACCGCGGCGGCGAGGATGACGAAGTCGAGCCAGGAGCGTCGGCGTGGAGCAACGGAGTCCTCGTCGAAGCCTTCCTGGGTGCGCAGCGTAACGTCCATGTCCAGGTTGTAGCGGTCGCACTCGCGGCGAATAGCGCCAACGGCGGAGGCGGCTTCGCGATCGGAGACGGTGGCGCCGGCGATGAGCATGGCGCCGACGATAGTGAGCGCCGAAGCGCCAAGGGCCATGAGACGCTCGGTGCCGTGGGTGCCGGCCAGCTCGCCGAAGACCAGCACACCCCACGCGAATCCCCAGAGCTGGTTGGTATTGGAGAGGGGAATGGCGCGGCTGATGCCGACGTATTTCGTCGCGTATTGCTGGAAGAGATCGCCGATGACCCAGCAGAATCCGCCGAGCAGGACCCAGAAGATGGAGGGGCGCATGGCGTGGAGCTGGCGCGAGAAGGCTATGCACGCTGCCGGGCAGGACGGCCGCGAGGAAGAGCATGGTGCCGATTTCGCCGAAGGTGAAGATGGTGACAAAGGAGAGCGGATTGGTGCCGCTCAGATAGGCCTTGCGATACGGCACGTACATCGTGCCCCAGAGCAGCCGGCTCCGAGAGCGGCGGCTATGCCGGCGAGAGCGCGGCCCGGAGTGGCGGACATGGTATGGACCGAGAGCATCGACAGCAAAACGGAGCCGATGACGATGGCGAGCGCGCCACCAGCCACTTTGGCCCAGCTGCGCGCCGAAGCGCCACGCAACTCGTGAAAGAGCGCCCAGCCCCAGAAGATGCCGACCAGCGTGTTGGTGTTCCAGAGGGGGAAAGCGATGGAGAGGCCGACGTCGCGAATGGCATAGATGGTGAGGGTGTTGGCGACGGACCACAGGGCCCCGGCGAGCACGGCCCACAGCATCAGGTGGGGGCGCTGGCGCAGATCGCGCACGACGGAGCGCGTGCCTTTCATGGCGATGGGGAGCGTCCAGCGAGCGAGGAAAACGCCCCAGACCATGCAGAAGGAAATGGAAAACGGGGAGAAGCCGGAGGCGACCAGGCGAGCGGGAGCTTCAGCCGCTCCCAGCCACGCGCCGGCCGCGAGGGCGCAGGCGATGCCCAGGCCGAATCGGCTGCGAACGGCTGGAACCGGAGCGGCCGCGGGTGCGGGGAATGGCTCCGGGTTAGCAGCGAGCTTTGGGTTCAACCGGGTCTCCGCGGGATTCTACCAGTCGATCTCCGACGGGAAGTACTCCGCCATCAGGTCCTCATAATAGGGCCGAAGCTCTTTGAGGTTAGGCTTGGCAGAGCCTTTGGAGTAGAGATCGTAGGGATTGAATTTCTCCACCCAGGTGAACATCTCCTCGTCGTGCGGCGACATCAGGTGCCGGTAGGCGCCGTGGCGGTGCGCCGGATAGAAGGAGTGGTAGCGCAGCATGTAGTGCGCGGGCTCCGGCAGATATTTGCGGGCGACACGATAGATGTACTCGTCGTGGCCCCACGACATGTGGACCTTGTCGAGGCCGCAGTTTGGCTCGTAGATGCCGTAGAGGGTCTGGTATTCGGGGACCTTTGCGTCGGGGTTCTGCGCAAAGTAGTCGTGGAAGACGATCTGATCGGACCAGGCGCAGCCGACCGGGAAGGTGTCGCCGACCACGGCCCATTGCGGCTCGCCATAGAGGCAGAGCACTTTGCCGAGATCATGCATGAAACCGGCGAGGACCATCCAGCGGGGATGTCCGTCTCTGCGGATGGCTTCGGAGGTCTGCAGGAGATGCTCGATCTGGGAAAGATCGGTGTCGGGATCGCTGTCGTCGACCAGCGTGTTCAGGTAGTCCGCGGCTTCCCAGAGGGAGCGCTTGCCGCGCGCGAGGGGGCCATACTGCTTCTCTTTTTCGAGGACGAAGGCCACGGTTTGGCCGGCGTGGTTCTGGCGGTAGAACTCGGCGATGCCCGGGTTGGCTTTGGCTGCGGCCTCGAAGTTGCGAAAATCCGACTGTTCCCGGCCCTCCTGATAACGTCCGGCGACATAGTCGTCCCACTCTTCCACATGCTTCAGCGGTTCCTGGTTCAGGGGTTGGGCGACGCTCATCGAGTCCTCCAGTGTGTTCTCGGTCCGGTTTACCACTCATGTAAGCCGCGATGCAAGGCTGCGGAGCGAAAGTTGTGCGAAATTGGGGTGACTGGAACCCGATATACTGCGGGGAACGGTGAAGACGTGCTGCGAGCGATTCTGACCGACAGTCATTTCTGGGTGCCTTTCGTCGTTCTGGGGCTGGGCGTCGCGCTGCTGCTGCACCTCGTCTGACCGGGCTCCGATTCCCGTACGCGCAGGCATGTGTCTTCGGTGGAGACAACATCTTCCGTCTTCTGAATGGATTCAGGACGGGAGCCGCTGGCCGTCGTCAGGGTGCCACGCGGTGAACGTAAAACTGAATGAACCGCGCCGGGTCGGTTTCAACGCCGACAACAGCATTGGCTGGCTTGCCTTCCTCGACGAGGGTCATGCCCTTATCGTCCACCCGAATGGCCAGGTGTTTTGTGGCGCACAACTGCGGATCGAGGAACAGGCCGACGGCCATGGGGTCGTACAGGGTGGGCGTGGGCTTCCCCCATAACTTGTAGAGGGCCTGCAGCGCGTCGGTGAGTGGAGTCCCTTGCGCAAAGATGATCTGGCGGTGGGCTTCATCGAGCTGCAACTGCGCGGTCACGTCGAGGGGCGCCATGAGGATGGGGATGCCGGAGGTAAACACGACCTGAGCGGCGGGGGCATCCTGAACGATGTTGTATTCGGGGGAGGGGGCCGAGCCCGGATCGTATCCGCGGGCGATGGATCCGCCCATCAGCACGATCTCGCGGATCTTTTTCTTTTCTCCGGGATACTGGCGCAGCAGCGCGGCGACGTTGGTGAGCGGGCCAATGGCCATGAGGACGATCCTGCCATGCTCGCGATCGATGGTGGACTTCATCAGGTCGACGGCTGGCTCTTTCAGCAGAGAGGGGCTGGTGAAGTTCGCGGCCCAGGAGGCCTGCGGGATGTCGAGCTTGCTGCCAGGAACACCCGCGGCCACGGGGATATCGCGCCGGCCATCGACCCAGAGCATTTTGGCGACGATGCGGGCGCGGGCTTGGGTGTCGCCGGAAACGGTGGTGACGGCGCGCAGTTCCAGCTCGGGGCTGTGCACGATAAGGGCGACGGCAAAGGCGTCATCGATATCGCTGCCGATGTCGGTGTCGAGAAGGACGGGGACAGTCTTCGGAGCCGGTGCGGCATGCAGGCAAAGGGAGCACGCGAGCAGTGGGATGAGAGAAAGAAGGTGCAGTTTGCTGGGACGCATGGGCGGCTCCTGACGCGAAGAGGGTTTCGACGGCACGAAGGCCGATGATTTTCCGTTCATCATTTCATGGCGCGGAGGAATTTGTTGCCGGTCCGTTGAGGAGGCGGGCGACTTCCTTCGCGGTGGGCATGGAGGTCTGGGCTCCGGCGCGCGTGGCCGATACGGCGCCGGCAGCGGCTGCAAAATAGACGGCCTCTTCAAGGCTGAATCCGCGCATGAGAGCCACGGCGAGAGCGCCGTTAAATGCGTCGCCGGCGGCGGTCGAATCGACGGCCTTCACCTTAAAGGCGGCCACCCTCCTGCGCAGGCCGTCGGCGCCGGCGATGAAGGCACCGTGTTTGCCCATCTTGACGATGACGTTGTCCGCGCCCTGGCGCTGCAGACGCTCGGCGAACCCGGCGACCGTGGCCGGCGTCAGTTCGGCAGGCTCAGTCCCACAGAGGGTACAGGTTTCGGTTTCATTGGGCGTGAGCCAGGTAACGCAGCGCAGCATTTTGCGGGGAACGGCCCGGGCCGGGGCGGGATCGAGCATGAGCGGCACCCTGAGACGAGCCGCGAGGTTGCACAGATACTCGACCGTTTCCAGAGGGACTTCAAGCTGGGTGAGGATCATGCCTGCCGAGCGCAGGTGCGGCAGGGACTTCTCGAGATCCCGGGGCGCAGTTCGCCATTGGCGCCGGGAATAATGGTGATGCTGTTCTGTCCCTTGCTGTCTACAGTGATGAGGGCTACGCCGGAAGCGGTGGCTTTGGCCGTGGAGACCGCCCTCACGTTCACATGAGCAGCGCGCAGCCCCTGGCGCAGGCGGCTGCCGAAATCATCGTCGCCAACCCTGGCGATCATGCTGACCGGGTAGCCGAGTTTCGCCACGGCCACAGCCTGATTGGCGCCCTTGCCACCGTGGAACATCTGAAACTGATGGCCCTGGACGGTCTCGCCGGGCGCGGGAATCTTTTTCCCGACACAGACCAGGTCGAGATTGACACTGCCGACCACGACGATGGATCCATGCATGCTGATTCCTGGATGACGGCAACGGGATATGCCCCGAAATGGCGGCTTTTTGAAACGTTTCACCCGTGATTTGTGCCGAGTCTACGCCGCGCTGTTTTTGAGTGTCAACCGCGCCTGCGGCTTGATGAATATCGCCGCCGGTACGAGATCTGCATGCACGGCGACGCGGCCGCCCACCGGGGGCGGCCCGTCTCTAGATCTTCAGGAAGATTTTCTTCCGCCACAGCGGGTACGTGACCACCCAGCACACCGCGGCAAACGCGATGGAGTAGAGTAGCGATCCAATGCCCACCGGATGGATTTTCGCGAAGGGTTGGTAAACCCATGTCCACAGCCACTCGTTAGGGTGAACATGGACCGACCCCAGCGTGGAGGCCAGCAGCTCCGAGACCATGTAGGCGAAGATGGCGTTGGTGCCGAAGACGATCCACGGCTGCTTCCAGCCGCGGCGCCATTCCTTCACCTCGATGCACCAGTAGAGCAGTGCGACCAACAGAGCGGAGCAGCCACCGGCGAAAAGCACATAGGAACTGGTCCAGAGTTTCTTGTTGATGGGGAACCAGGGGTTCCAAAGCTCGCCCAGAGCAATCAGCACCAGGGCAGCGACGAACAAACCGGCGGCGATCTGCCGGCGGGGTCGCTCGGATTTGATCCACAGGCCGGCCAGCACGCCGAGCAGAGCCGTGGCAATTGCCGGGAAGGTACTCAGCAGACCCTCGGGATCGCGCACGCCTTCATACAGCCGGCCGTAGAGCAGCTTGCGATCGAGCCAGGCCACCCAGTTCTGGTTCGGATCGAGCAGCGGAATGTCGTGCGTGGGCACGCCTGCGCCGGGGACCGGCACATACCGCATCAGGATGTAGTAGCCCACCAGCAGCACAACGATGGCCACGATCTTGCTCGTGGCATCGCGACGCCACAAATAGAACAGGCCCGCGCACAAATAGCAGAGCGCGATCCGCTGCAGCACCCCGTAGATGCGCAGCGTGGCCCAGGGGAAATGCGGAAATCCGTTCACCACCAGGCCGAGGGCAAAGAGGATGAGGGTGCGGCGGATGATGCTGGGCACCATGGACGCTCGCGAAGCGCCCTTCTCCAGACGGCGGCTGAAGGCAAGCACGATGGAGGTCCCGACCAGGAAGACAAAGGTGGGGAAGACCAGGTCGGTGGGCGTCCAGCCGTTCCAGAGCGAGTGTTTAAACGGTGCGTAGGCAGCCGCGCCACTGTTGTTCACCATGATCATGAAGGCGATGGTGATGCCGCGGGCAATGTCGATGGAGAGCAGCCGGCCGGTGGCCGTGGTGGCGGGTGCGGCTGTGGTGGTGGTGGCGGCCATGGGCAAGACCTCGATCGTGGATTAGAGCCGCTGACTTACGGTTGCAGGGAGGAGGATCCGCCTTCCGACAACGTAACTAAATGCGCCGAGGTCGGCGGAGACCCGTCCCGAATATAACTGGAACCAGGTCTTCCCGGGTCCAGAAGGTTCTGCACCGCATAGTAATCCATTACGGGCAGGTCCAGTCGTCAGGTGGACCTCCCGCGGCAACCCTGCTCAGATATCCGCATCGTTCTCAAGCCCTGGCAGACGGGGGTTCATGCGGGCAACGGCCCGTACTGGATTAGTCGGGGAAAACGACGCCCTTCTTCAAAAGCAGGCAGCCATAGACGCGCCGCTCGGCCGTGGCGACCACGGCAAAGGCCTTTTTTGTGCGCTCGTAAAACTCCTCGCGCGCAATTCCGGCTAGCTCCACGTGCCGTCCTTCCGCCTTGTCGATGATCTTCTGGCAAATCTGCTGCACTTCCGGAATCTCATTGGGCGCGTGGACCTGCATCATGCGGAGAGCCGGCTCGTCGACAAACGTATCCAGAGGCATCAGGTCCATGCAGGCTTCCACGGCGGAGGGCAGATCGGCGCCATCGAGCCGCACCAGGCGTTGCGCCATCGAAACGGCGGGGAAATTCGCATCCACGAGCGCGATTTCATCGCCATGCCCCATCGATGCGAGTACGTGAAGCAGGTCCGGCGTGTGCAGAACATTGAGCTTTTTCAACATGGATCATTTTCCTTTAACAGCGGACTGACTTACAGAAGGAAACGCGGCTCGACGACGAAGAGACAAAAATGGTCGCGCTGATCGGCGGCGAAGGTCAGGCGCGCGCCGCGACGGATCGCGACTTCCTCAGCGAGATCAGCACTGGCGCATCGTTGATCTTCGGCTGCGGCGCCACGGAGTCGCGAATACGCAGCTCGGTTCTGAGAACGATGTGCCGCACCGGGCTGTCTTTCTGTGCGACGCGGTCGAGCGCCAGCTGCGCGGCCGCGGCCCCCAGCTGATACGGGGACTGGTACACCGACGACAACTGCGGCGTGGTTGTCTCGGTCAGGTCCAGTCCGTCAAAGCCGATGATGGAAATGTCGTCGGGGCAATGCAGGCCCTCTTCGCGGATGGCCAGCAGCGCTCCCAGCGCGATCAGATCATTGCAGGCCAGAATCGCCGTGGGACGGGGGATCATCTTCAGCAGAATTTTCGTCTTGGCGAATCCGCCGGCGCGATCGAAGGTGGTTTCCTGCATGTATCCAGGATCAAAATCCATGCCGGCTTTCTTCAGCGCGCGCTTAAAGCCCTTCAGCCGATCCTGCGCGTTGGTCAGGTGCAGCGGCCCGGTAATCGCAGCCAGCTGCCGGTGCCCCAGTCCGATGAGATACGATGTCGCGTGATACGCGCCGGCGGTGTTATTGATGGTGACGCTGTCGCCGTCCCAGTTCCGCGGCAAACGGTCGATGCACACCACGGCGGCGCCCGCTTGACGGTACGATTCGGTCTGCGCGGTCAGATCGCTGAAGTCGGAAGGGATCACGATCAGGCCCGACGGCAGATACGTGCGCAGCGCATTGAGGTGCATCACTTCCTTGGCATGATCGTTGTCGGTGTTGCACAGCACCAGGCGATAGCCGTTGGCAAAGGCCACATCTTCTGCACCGCGAACCACACCCGGAAAGAAGGGATTCAGGATGTCCGGGATGATCATGGCCAGAATGTTGGTCTTGTCGCGCCGCAGACCGCGGGCCAGCTGGCTGGGCTGATAGCCGGTGGTCTTCACCGCATCCAGAACGCGTTTGCGCAGCGGTTCGCGGACCCGCGCCGTGTCGTTCAGGACGTGAGAGACGGTGCCCAGCGAGACGCCGGCCAGTTCGGCGATCTGCTTCATGTTGGGCATCGTGGGTGGGCCTCCCTTTCAGACATTCCCGCCGGCGGGGGGAGCTAAAACCAGCTGCGGAGCAGACCCTGCCGGACCCTCCAGGAGCAGCACAAATCGACCTGCAGCGGCCCGCTGCAAGCCTGCGTCCTGAATGGTTTCACACAGCATAGCAGAGGAATTCCGCCGATTTTTCGCCCAGGAGAAGTCGCTTTCTGTTGACCCGATCGCGATCCGGTGCCGGCGCATTGGAGGAGTCTTCCCGTCTGCTGTCGGCCGGTCACTCCAGGAGGAGATTCGATGCTTGACAAGCGCTCCGGGGCAAAACTAGACTCCGTGCGAATTGTTTGAAAGCTTTCACATCGCCGACCAGGGCGACTTCATCGGCGAAGCGACAGCGGCTGCTCGTGCCATTCGTGAAACCGACTGAGCGGGTCCCATGATCCTTGTTCATTCTTATCCCGTCGCCGTAGCGCTGTGCGTTCTCACCATGTTCTGCTGGGGCTCCTGGGCCAACACCCTGAAAATGGAGCCGCCCACCTACCCGTTTTCCCTCTTCTACTGGGATCAGGCGATCGGCTACCTGCTTCTGCCCCTGCTTGTCGGCCTCACCTTTGGCTCTCTTGGGCACGAAGGCCGCAACCTCGTCGAAGACCTCCGCCAGGGAAGCGCCAGCAGTTATGAATGGGCCATTGTCGGCGGGTTCGTCTTCAACCTCGCCAACATTCTCTTCATGGCTGCGCTCGATATCGCCGGCATGGCGGTCGCATTTCCGATCGCCATCGGCATCGCGCTGGTCGAGGGCGTGCTCATCAATTACATCGCCCAGCCCAAAGGCAATCCGGCGCTGATTTTTACCGGGGTGGCGCTGATTACGGTGGCTATCATTCTTGACGGCCTCGCCTACCGCAACTGCCAAAGCCAGAGCAACGAGCCCGGCCAGCTGGTCAAAGGGATTTCGCTGGCCATCGTCGGCGGCATTCTCATGGGCCTCTTTTATTTTCTCGTGCAGCGGTCCATCTCGCCCAGCTTCGATCATCTGGAGCCGGGCAGGTTCGGCCCCTACGCCGCGGTGCTGGTCTTCAGCGCCGGCACCTTCGCCTCCAACTTCATCTTCAACACGTATTTCATGTCGCATCCGGTGAAGGGTGCAAAGGCGACCTACTCCGACTACTTCAGCAGCGGCACCTTCAGGTTCCACATGATCGGCGTCCTCGGTGGCGTCATTGCCGGCATCGGTATGACGTCGAACCTCATCGCGTCCAAAGCCGCGAGCCCGGCCATCGCTTACGGTCTTGGCCAGGGGGGCACGATGATCGCGGCCATCTGGGGCGTCTGCATCTGGAAGGAGACGAAAGGCGCCTCCAACGGCACGCAGGTCATGATTGGCTTCATGTTCGCGTTTTTCCTGACCGGCCTCATCCTGCTCGTCACCGCGATGCTGCACTAACCGGAAGTCCGGGGCGACTCATGATCCCGACTCGGTTCCGATCACGCTGCGTTGTCTGCAGTTCTCCCGCGCTGGCGGCCATGAGCGCGACGCGTGCGTCATCGTCCGCAGCTCAGAATCGCCCCGGCAATCGAGTCCAGCGGCATCACCTTGTCGACGCCATTCAGTTTGATGGCTTCTTTCGGCATGCCGAAGACGATGCAAGTGGCCTCGTCCTGCGCAATTGTCGTGGCGCCCGCCTGTTTCATCTCCAGCATCCCGCGCGCGCCATCGTCGCCCATTCCTGTCAGGATCACGCCCACCGCATTCGGCCCTGCATAACGGGCCGCTGAACGGAACAGCACATCCACTGAGGGGCGGTGCCGGCACACCAGCGGTCCCTCTTTCACCTCCACGTAGTAGCGCGCGCCGCTGCGCTGCAGCAGCAGGTGATGATTCCCCGGCGCGATCAGCGCCCGCCCGCGCAGCACGGTGTCCCCGGTCTCCGCCTCTTTCACCGTGATGGCGCACAGCCCGTTGAGGCGATTGGCAAACGCCCGCGTAAACAGCTCCGGCATGTGCTGCACGATCACGATGCCCGGCGTGTCCGCAGGCAGCGCCTCGAGCAGCGTCTTCAGCGCCTCGGTCCCACCTGTGGAGGCGCCCACCACAATCACTTTCTCTGTGGTTTTCGCCATGGCACAGGCGGCTGGCGCCAGCACCGCATCGGCGGTCAGCTTCGGCTCCACGCGACGCACCGCGCGCAGCGGACGTACCCGGGCATTCGCCGCGGCCTTCACTGCCTCGCAAATCGTCGTCCGCGACTCCTCCAGAAACTGCCGCACCCCGAGGCGCGGCTTGGTGACAATGTCCACGGCGCCCGATTCAAGCGCCTCGAGCGCGCTCGCGGTCCCTTCTTCGGCCAGGCTCGAACAGATCACCACCGGAATCGGATGCTGGGCCATGATCCTGCGCAGAAACGTCAGCCCGTCCATGCGCGGCATCTCGATATCCAGCGTGATCACGTCGGGCACCTGCTCGGCGATCTTCTCCGCCGCAACATAAGGATCGCCCGCCGTTGCCATCACCTCGATCTCTTCGTCCGAGGCCAGCAGCGATGCCAACGTTTGCCGCACTACCGCCGAGTCATCCACGATCAGCACCCGAATCTTTGAGTCCCGCATCTCCGCCATCCCGCCGGCTACAGCCTGCGCAGCCGAACCTCGCCGTTGGTGGTGAGGAAGTCGATATGGATCCCCCGCTGCCCGCCCAGGCGCTGCGCGATCACCGCATAGCCTTCCTCCGCCAGAATCTGGAGCGCGCGATTGGCATTCAGCCGCCCCACCGTCGGCCGCGCTTCGCTGTGTTCCACCTGCAGCACGTCGGCCCCGCCAAAGACCTTCACTTCGGTCTCGCGACGCCGCACGCCCAGCGCATCCATCTTGTTCGCCACTTCGCGAATGGCCGAGTCCACATAGCGGCGCAGCGCCGCATCGCTCAGCCGGCTCCCCTCTGCCGGACAGCGAGGCAGCATGGGATGGCACAGCGCTCCAATCCCCAGCCGCTCACTCCAGAACGTCACGCCCACACACGAGCCCAGCACCGTCCGCAGGATCGCGGGCACCTGCACCAGGTGCACTTCGCCGGGCTGCACATAAATGTCTGCCATGCCTGTCGCCTCCTCATCCACGGCCATGGTTCTTCCGGTAGAGAGCCGGTCCGATCGCCGACAGAGGCAACTGCATATCGTGCAGCGTCTCCGAATGCCCGACGAACAGATACCCATGCGGCGCCAGTTGCCGGGCCAGCTTTCGCAGGATGGCTTCCTGCGTGGCGCGATCGAAGTAGATGATGACGTTTCGGCAGAAGATCGCGTCCACCGGCCCGGTCAGACCGTAGTCGGCGTCCATAAAGTTCAGCCGCCGGAACTCCACCAGCTGCCGCAGCTCCGGCACCACCCGCACCTGGTCCGATCCGGGCTCCCGGCTCCGCATCAGATACTTCCTGCGCAGCGCCGGCGGCACCGGCTCTACATTCTCGGCTGTGTAGATGCCCCTTTGCGCCTTGTCCAGAACCCGCGTCGAAATGTCCGTCGCCAGGATGCGGAACCGGAAGCCCGGATGCGTTTCCGCGTACTCGCTCAGGACGATGGCCAGCGTGTACGGCTCTTCGCCCGACGAGCAGCCGGCGCTCCACACCAGCAGCGGCCGCCCCTCGGCTCGCGCCGCCATCTCCGGCAGCGCCTGCGTGGTTAGAAAAGTGAAGTGGCCCGGCTCGCGAAAGAAGTCCGTCTTGTTGGTGGTCACCACGTCGATGAAGGGAACGACTTCTTCGCGCCGCCCCTCGGGAGTGAACAGGTAATCGCAATAGCGGCTGTAGGAATCGAGGTGGAGACTGTGCAGCCGCCTGCGCAGCCGCGCCTCCAGCATCGTTCGCTTCTCCGGCCCCAGCCGGATGCCCGCCTCCTCATAGACAAAGGCGGACAGCCGGTTGAAGTTCCGTTCCGACAGCGTCTCTTCGTGGATGCTCATGACTCCTTCATGCCGGTCCCGGCGGCTCAGGCCGCGGCTTCTGCCCCGCGGCCTGCTTCCTGCCCGCGCACCACCGCCAGCTCGTCGGCCGAGAAGACCCGGTCGATATCGAGGATCATGATGAACTGCGTGTCCCGCTTGCCCATGCCGCGGATGAAGTCGGTCCGGATCTGCATGCCGATGTGCGGTGCCGGCTGAATCTGCTCCGGCTCCAGATCGATCACCTCTTCCACCGAATCGGCCAGCGCGCCGATAATCGTCGCCTCGCCCTCCAGCTGCACCTCCACCACCACGATGCAGGTGTTGCGCGTGGTCTCCGTCTTCGACATCTCGAAGCAGAGCCGCAAATCGACCACCGGCACCACGCTGCCACGCAGGTTGATCACCCCGGCCATGAACTCCGGTGTGCGCGGAATTGCCGTGATCGCTGTCAGGTCCAGCACCTCGCGCACCTTGGCCACGTCCGTCGCGAAGATTTCATTCCCCAGCCGGAAGGTCAGGTACTGCCGTGTCTCCGTAATCTGGCTTGCGCTCATCCTCTTCCTCCTCTCTTGTCTGAAGACAGGGCGCAGACGGCCATCGCCGGCCGCCCACGCCCTTTCCCGGTCAGTACCGTTCGAAATTGCCGTCCAGGGAGTCGTGTTTGTCGCTGAGTTTCAGGCTGACGCCGCCTTTGCCCGGTTTCTCCGGGCGTGCTCCGGCTGCGACCACTTTGGGCGTGCGCGCGGCTGCAACCGAAGCCACTGGTTTGCCCCGCCGCACCGCCGTCTCTTCTTCGCCGGTCTTGAAGAAGGACAGCGCGCTCACCAGCTGTTCCGACTGTCCGGTCAGCTCCTCGGTGGTCGACGCCATCTCTTCGGCCGCCGAGGCATTCTGCTGGATCACCTGCTCCAGCTGCTGCAGAGCCTTGTTGATCTGCTCCGCTCCGGTGTCCTGCTCCTTGCTGGCCGCCGTGATCTCCTGTACCAGCTCGGCGGTCCGCTGGATGTCCGGCACCAGCTTCTCCAGCATCTCGCCCGATTTCTCCGAGACCCGCAGCGTTGTGCCCGACAGCTGATTGATCTCGCCGGCTGCCTTCTGGCTGCGTTCGGCCAGCTTGCGCACCTCAGCCGCCACCACCGCGAAGCCTTTGCCGTGCTCGCCGGCACGGGCCGCTTCGATGGCCGCGTTCAGCGCCAGCAGGTTCGTTTGCCGCGCGATCTCCTCGATGATGGAGATCTTGTTGGCGATCTCTTTCATTGCCGCGACTGCCTCCAGAACCGACTTGCCGCTCTCCTGGGCGTCCCGCGCGCTCTTGTTGGCGATTTTGTCGGTCTGCTGCGCGTTGTCGGCGTTCTGGCGGATGTTGGAGACCATTTCCTCCATGGACGACGAGGCTTCTTCGGCGGCGGCTGCCTGCGAGCTGGCGCCCTTGGACACCTGGACGGACGCCGTCGAGATCGACTGGCTGGCCGCCGCGACTTCACTGGCGATTGAGCGAATCTCCGACACCGTCTGCGTCAGCCCGGCCACCATCGAGGTCAGCGCCTGCATCAGCTTGTCCTCAGGCGAACGCTCCTTCAGCGTCACCGTCATGTTGCCGCCGGCAATCTGCTCGGCCGCTGCGGTGATCTCGTGCATTGCACCGATCAACATGTTCAGGTTGTTCTTGATGGTGTTGAAGTCGCCGTTGTAGACGTCGGTGATCGCCGGCGGAATGTCCCCCTTGGCGATGCGATCGACATATCGCGCCGAGACGTTCAGCGGTCCGATCACCGCGTCCAGCATGGCGTTGACGCCGCGCACGATCTCCGCATACGCGCCCTGGAACTGCTCCGCTTTGCCGCGCTCTGCCAACTCGCCCCGCCGGGAAGCATCGATCAGCCGATCCAGTTCCTTGTGCAGGCTCTGCAGCATGAGGCCGACATTGTTGACGGCGACCTTCATCTTTTCGTGGTCGCCCTTGTAGGTCTGCGCGATCAGCTCGTCGATTTTGCCGCCGGAAATCTGCGCCAGAATCCGGTTGCCTTCGCCGATGGGCAGCAGAATCGCATCCAGCATGGCGTTGACGCCGCGCACGATCTCCGCGTAGGCGCCCTGGAACTGGTCTGGCTTGCCGCGTTCGGAGAGCTGACCTTCCCTGGAAGCCTCAATCAGCCGGGCGAGCTCTTTCTGGAGACTCTGGGTGACGAGGGCCACATTGTTGACAGCGACCTTCATCTTTTCGTGGTCGCCTTTATAGGTCTGCGCGATCAGCTCGTCGATTTTGCCCGAGGAAATCTGCGCGAGAATCCGGTTGCCCTCGCCGATGGGCAGCAGAATCGCATCCAGCATGGCGTTGACGCCGCGCACGATCTCCGCGTAGGCGCCCTGGAACTGCTCGGGCTTGCCGCGTTCGGAGAGTTGTCCCTCCTTCGACGCGTCGGTCAGCCGCACCAGTTCTTTCTGCAGACCCTGCAGCACGGAGCCGACGTTATTGACGGCGACCTTCATCTTCTCGTGGTCGCCCTTGTAGGTGTGAGCGATCAGTTCGTCGATTTTGCCGCCGGAAATCTGCGCGAGAATCCGGTTGCCTTCGCCGATGGGCAGCAGAATGGCGTCCAGCATCTCATTGATGCCCTCGACCATCTCGCGATAGACGCCGGTGAACTCGCTCGCCCGTCCACGTTCGGTCAGCCGCCCATCCTTCGACGCATCGACGAGCCGCAGGATCTCCTGGGAAACCATCAGCGCATCGTCGTTGCCGCGGCTGGCTTCCTTCCTCTTCTCCGGAAATGCATGGCCGTTGCCGGCAAATCCATTCGCCTTCCGGCCTTCACTGCTCACTGTCCCTGGCATTGCCTTTCCCTTTCTCCGCCTCGATCTCTCCCGATCGGGGCTGGTTCATGCTGTCGCTCGTTCCCCGCCGCTGATGTTCGCGCCGGTGCTGGTCGCTTCCGTTGGCTTCTCCTGCGGAGGGCTGCTTCCGGACCCGGAAGGGCACGGCCGCCCCCGCATCGAAGGCGCCTTCGCCCGCACCGCTTCCTGCACCAGCCGCCGCGGATCGAGAATCAGCGCCACCGCACCGTTGCCCAGAATCGTTGCGCCCGAGATCACCTGCACGTGCCGGTACAGCCGCCCCAGGCTGCGGATCACAGTCTGGCAATCGCCCAGCACCTGGTCCACCACCAGGCCGCAGCGCCCCTCGTCGCTCTCCACCACCATGATCTGTTCGCGCTCCGGCGCCGGCGTCCCCATCGCGAAGTACTGCCGCAGCCGGATATACGGCACGATCTCCCCGCGCACGTTGGCCACTTGTTTCCCGTTCGCCTGCTCCACCTCTTCGCGGGTCAGCTCGATGCATTCGAGCGTCGAGGCCAGGGGAAGAACGAACAGAGCGTCGCCCACCGACACCAGCAGCCCGTCGATAATCGCCAGCGTCAGCGGCAGCCGCAGCATAACCGTGGTGCCCGCACCCCGGCGGCTGGTTACGTCAATGGAGCCGCGCAGGCTCTCCACCCGCTGCCGGACCACGTCCATGCCCACGCCGCGGCCGGAAAGCCCGGTCACCACGCGCGCCGTCGAAAAGCCCGGCTGAAAGAGGAGCGAGTAGATCTGCTCGTCGGTCAGCGCCGCTTCCGGGCTGGCCAGCCCGCGCTCGATGGCGCGGCAGCGCACGGCGTCCGCGTTGATCCCGGCGCCGTCATCCGACACCGCAATCAGCACGTTCGCCCCGGATTGCCGCGCCGACAGATGGATCCTCGCCGTTCCCGGCTTGCCGGCCTCCGCGCGCGCCTCCGCCGCCTCAATCCCGTGATCCATACTGTTGCGGATCAAGTGCATCAGGGGATCGCCCAGCGCCTCGAGAACCGTCTTGTCCAGCTCCGTCTCGGCGCCCTCGATGGTCAGCTCCACGTCCTTGCCCAGGTCGCGCGCCAGATCGTGCACCAGGCGCCGGAACTTTTCGAAGGTTGCCCGGATCGGCAGCATGCGCAGGGTCATCGAGTTCTCGCGCAACGCCGCCGTCAGCCGCTCGACCTCCTCGGAGACGGCCAGCACATCGGCGTCTTCCACCCGCGCCGCCACCTCGCTCAGCCGCGCCTGCACGGTCACCAGCTCACCGACCAGATCGACCAGCGCATCCAGCCGCGCCGCCGGCACGCGCAGACTCGAGGCGGTCTCCGGCTTGTCCGCGGCGCGCCGGCCCGCACCCCTGCGCGGCTCCATCAACCCCGGTGCTGCCAGGTCGTCAATTTTCGGGTCCGCGTCGGGCTCGCTCTCTTTCCCGGCGGCTTCCTCGCTTGCGGGCATGGCCGGCTCCAGGGTCAGTTCGCACGCGTCCTCGACGAAGATGAAGACATCCCGGATCGCGTCCAGGCTCGCCTCTGTCGTCAGCGTCATCTCCCAGCGCGCATAGCAGCGCACCGGGTCGATTTCTTCCAGTGGAGGCAGCGCTTCGGTCAACGCCTGCGCCACCAGCGTGCCCATCTCCCCGAGCTCCCGCAGCAGCAGCAGCGGATCGGCGCCGTTCTGCATCAGCTCCGGTCCGGGTGCAAAGAGGATCCGCCAGCGCCGCTCCTGCGACGTCTCCCGCGTGTCGCTCTCGTACTCTGCGCTTTCCCTCGGCTCTGAGGTCTGTGCCGCCGCCCCACCTCCACCTGGCGGCTCCGTCGCTCCGGTCACGGTGCGCACTCGTTCGAGGATCTTCGCGCACAAGGCCGGATCGGTCGCAATTTCGCCGGCCTCGGCCTCCACCATGGCGCGAATCTGATCCAGCGCCGACAGAGCCAGATCCACCAACTTCGGCGTCACCGCCAGCCGCCCCTTCCGCACCTCGTCAAAGGCGTTTTCGAGATTATGGGTAAAGGCCGCCAGATCGTCGAAGCCGAACATCGCCCCCGATCCCTTGATCGTGTGCAACGCGCGAAAAACACGACCCACCAGCTCCGCATCTTCCGGCCGCTCGTTCAGTTCCAGCAGCGACGCCTCGAGATCCACGAGGATCTCGCGCGCCTCCTCCCGGAACGCCGCCCGGAATGCTTCCGGATTGTTCCCCGCTCCTGTCACGATCTCGCCCCTCACTGCACATCCCCCGCAAAGGGAACCCGTTCCCATCCCGCTTCTTCCGCTGTCCGCCGCAGACTTTCCGGCACCGCGCCGACGCGCACCCACGAAACACCGCGCGCCCGGGCCGTCCGTTCGGCCGCGGTCAGCAACTGCAGCGCGGTCAGGTCCACACCCGTGACAGCCTCGATCTCCAGCTGGAGCGGCTCACCCAATATCAGCGCCTCCAGCAGACACGCCTGCAGTTGGGCGGCGCTGTCGATCCCGAGTTCGCCCCCGATGCGCAGCGTTGTGGGCTTTGTATCGCGATCCAGTTTCCCTTCCACCGTGTCTCCTCCCGGCGTCCTCACCGCACCAGTTTCTGCACCACCGCGATCAGCTGCTCGGCCTGGAACGGCTTCACGATCCATCCCGTCGCGCCCGCCTTGCGGCCGGCTTCTTTTTTCTCCGGCTGCGACTCGGTTGTCAGCATCAGGATCGGCGTAAAGCCGTAGCCCGGCAGTTTGCGGATCGCCGCGATCATCTCGATCCCGTCCATGTTCGGCATGTTCAGGTCGGTGATGATCAGATCGAATCTCTGCCCCTGCGCCCTGGCGCTTCCGTCGCGCCCGTCACTGGCCTCGGTTACGCCGTAGCCGGCATTGCGCAGCGTGAAGCTCACCATCTGCCGCACGCTCGCCGAGTCGTCCACTGTCAGCACCTGTTTCATGGGGTTCTGTTTTCCTTCATCGGAGCGATCCGGAATTTCTGTACCTCTCGAAAGTCACCTGCCCCAGGCCGCGTTCCCGATGGCGACGACCGTCCCGGCCGCCGCTCAGAACAGCTCCACTGCATTGCCTGCAAAACCTTCCTGAGCCACCGGCAAGGGACCGCCCTCGAGGGCCGCCCGCAGCACCGCACGCTCCATTTCCGTCGTGTATGCGGATCCGAAGCGCTGTTCGATTGCGGCCGGGTCCCATCCCGCAATCCCGCCTGCTGCCTCCCTGTCTGCTGCCTCACGCGCCGCATCGATCTGCGCGAGAATGCGTGCCAGCCGTGCGAGGCAGCTCCCCAGCCGATCGCTCGCCGCCCGTGCCTCGGTCCCGCGCTCCTGCATCGTCCCGGCGTCCTCCTGGATTTGCTGCCCGCGGCTTTCCGCGCATTGCGCCGCTTCCTGCAAAGTCAGAAGCCCGGCCCGCGCCTGTTCCCGCGCCGACCGCAGCCCTTCCTGCGCCTCTCTGGAAAAGGCTTCCATCGTTGTCTGGTTCTGCTCCACCAGCCGGCGAATCTCCTGCATCGCCTCCTCCGACTGGCTCGTGATCGCGCTCCACTCCGCGGAAAGGCGCTTGATGGTATTCGAAATCTCCAGGATTCCGTCCGCCTGCGCGCCCAGATGGCTTGCCTCCACGATGGAGTTGAACATCAGCAGCTGCAGCCTCTCGCGCACCGCCCGCGAGCGCTCCAGATGCTCGCCCACCAGCTGCATCAGCCCCGCAATCCCGGCAAACGACGCCTGCACCTTCACGTTGTCCGCCGCGCACTGCTCCTCCAGCTGCTCCATGCGTTCCATCTCCGACTCGAGAAGCCGCTCCCTGCCCAGCACGCCGCGCCCCATGTCGAGAATCTCCGTGGCCGCCAGCTGCGCAATCCCCTCCAGACACCGGCGGATCTGTCCCGTCCACCCCTCCACCGTGGCCTGAATGCTGCGCACCTGATAGCTCTGGATCGAGAGCCCCGCTGCCACCTCTGCGTCGCCGCCAGTCTCCATTTCCCCGGCGATTTCACTCAACGCCGCACGCACGTGCTCCATCTGCTGGTGCGTGATGTCATGCGCCTGAATCGCCGCCACGACCCCGGCGATCTGCTGCGCAATCTCCGCCACGCAGCGGTGGAAACGGGCCGGCGTCTCCGTCAGTTCTGCCAGCGTCGTATCCATCTCCGCATGCGCGCGCCCCAAACGTTCCTCCAGCTGGGCGTATTCCTCCCGCATGCGCGGCAGCTCCTTCGTCAGGCCGCGCCGCGTCGTGTCGATTTCTGCCCGGCGTTCCTCGGTGTGAGCGGTCAGAGCGGCGATGCTCTCGGCCACGGCTGTCGCAAAATCATCCAGCTCGCGCGCCAGGTACTCGAAACCCGCTCCCACGTCGCCCAGACGCGCCACTTCAATGTTTGTCAGAACCCGCAGCATCGCGGTCTCGCGCACGATCGCCTTCTGTGCGCGTGTCAGCTGCGCCAGGCGCGCAAGCAGCGCCGCCTCGGCCGTCACCGTCTCCACAATCTGCACCGTCGCTTCCAGACGCTGGCCGAGAAAGCTCTGCGTTGCCCCGCTCAGCCCCTGCACGGCGGCCAGCACCCGTGGGATTCGTGCACCTTCTGCGCAGGCAACCATCGTTGCCGCGCTTTCGACGATTGCGTGCGTGGCCTCTGCCATGGCCTCAAAGTCGGCCGCCAGCCGCCCAATCCCGCACTGCGACTCCTCGAGCACCGCGCCCAGGTCTTCGGTCGTGGCTCGCAATGCCAGCGCGCGCGTCGCGTCCGTCGCCCCGGTTGCCGGCTGGGCCTCCGCATGGTCCCCGGGACTGACGGTCTGCCGCTCTTCTGCCACTCGGTCCGAAGACCGCCACCGGCTGCCCCAGTGCATTCCCATCCGGGCCCTCTCGCTCCGATTACAGCTTTTGCCCACACCCGCCCTGGGCGCGCACCGCAGGTGCCGCTCGGAAAGCTATGGACTCTGCTTTCATCGGCAGATTGGGCGCTAACACAAGCCATCCCGCCCGCCGATATCGAATCCGCAGATCGAAATCGGGCAGGTGGCTCGAAAACAGGGATGGAGTGTCGTCGCGCCAGCAGTCCTGACACACAAAAAGGGCGCAGCCCCGTGGCCGCGCCCAACCCTGGTTCTCGAGCCTTATGCTTGGTGCGCTGTTTTCACCAGAAACGATCCCCCGTACAGCGCCATGCCAATCAACAGGGGAATCAGTCCGCATAGAAAAACCGGCTCTTCGCGAACCAGGCCCCGCAGGAAGATCATCAGACCCAGTCCGACCGCGGCCGTGACCAGCCCGCCAATCTGCAGCCCCTGGCGCATCCGGATCGTTGACAGCCGCGCCTCTTCCCGCATGATCTCCAGCGCGGAGTTTGCCCCCGGACCCTGCGAGTCCGCCAGCTTCTTCAGCATGTCGTTCTTGTAATAGCTCTCCCGCTCTTTGCGGCGCGCATCCGACCACGAGTTCATCGTCAGAAACGAGAACAGCGCCACCGCGCTCACCGCCAGAAAGACAAACACCATCACATCCGGGTTCCACATGATTGCAACCTCCCTGCGGCGTGCCTTCTCCGCTTTCACCCGGTACGACCAGCCCCCGGTTCTCCCGGTTTCATTTTTTTGCGGTTGCCTGTCACGTTTCGAGGAAAATAGGGAGTTCTCTGTGCTCTCTGCCTTCTCTGTGATGAAATCCTCCCTCGACAGAGATTTTGAAACCGCGCACCCTGTTTCCAGGTCCCACTGCCAGAAAGACTATGACCGCAGAGCCGGCACAACCCGTCCCGCTCACCGACGAAGCCGCTATCGCCCGCGTCCTCGCCGGCGATGCCTCCGGGTTCGAGGCGATCGTCCGCCGCTGGCAAACGCCGATCGTCAACCTGGCCTGGCGCTTTTGCCGCGACCGCACCCGCGCCGAAGAAATGGCCCAGGAAGCCTTCCTGCGCGCCTGGCGCAATCTCGCCCAGTTCCGCGGCGAGTCCGCCTTCTCCACCTGGCTCTTTTCCCTGGCGACCAATCTCTTCCGCACCGAGATCCGCCGTCTGCCAGCCACCCCGCTCTCCCTCGACGACATTGCCGAGCCGCCCGATCCGCGCCTGGCCGGCGACGCCCTCGAAGAGACTTCCCGTGACGAGGCCATCCGCCGCGCCGTCCTCGCCCTCCCGCCCAAATATCGCGACGCCATCCTTCTCTTCTATTTCCACGAGCAGGATGTTCCCGCCACGGCCCGCACCCTTAGGATCCCGGAAGGTACCGTGAAAGCCCGGCTTTTCCGCGGACGCGAGCTGCTTCGTTCCAAATTCGCGCGCCCATCGAAAACGCGCGTATCCAACTCCGCCAGCCTCGCAGCGCACCAGCACAAGGAGGCCCAATGAAAACGCGCCGTTCCAATCCGGACTTCGCTCCCGCGCCTCTCACCGATGCCGACATCGCCCGTGCCTTCAGTTCCCAGCGCGACGGCATTCTGCCCTCCTCCGGCTTTGCCGCCTCCGTGATGGCGGCTATCGCCCACGATGCCTCTGCGCCCGCGCCCATCCCGTTTCCCTGGAAGCGCGCTCTTCCTGGCTTTGCTGCCATCGCCGTCGCCCTGGGCCTCCTCATCGCTACGCTGGTCTCGATGGCTCTGTCCGCTCCCGCCGCACCGGCCACCCCTGCCGAGGTCGGCGCCATCGACAACGCGGCGCTGCTGCCGTTCCTCCACTCCACCCAGAGCATGAACGTCGTTCTCTGGACCGCCGTCACCCTCGGGGTCTTCATCGTCTCGCTGGTCTTGTTCCGCCGCCTCCTCGATTCCCGCTGACATCGGCTTCTATCCAGTGAGCCGTAAACCGTGACCCCTGGCTCTCCGCTAAACGCTATACGCTAAGCGCTCGCCGCTGTCATAATGTCTGCCACGATGTCCACCGCCCTGGCTACACCCATCACCTTCGTGCTCGTCGACGGCGCCAACCGCAGCACCGGGACCATTGACCATTCGCCCTTCACGGTCGGCCGTTTGCCGGAGAACGATCTCGTCCTCGCCCATCCCTACGTTTCCCGCCGCCACGCTGACATCATCATCGAGGGCGATCAGTACTTTCTGATGGACCAGGGCAGCCGCCACGGCACCTTCGTCAACGGAAAGCCCGCGATTCCCCGCCAGCAGGTCACTCCCGACGACACGATCCACTTCGGCGCCCTCGATGGCCCCGCTCTTCATCTGGGCAGCCTCGAAACCCACGACTCCTCCACCATCAAGGCCATCATGGAGCAAATGCCTGAGGCGGGTGCCGGCAACCCCCTCGACAAGCTCCGCTGGTTTTTTGAGTCCGCCCGCAAGCTGAACACCTCCGACGCCGTCGACCAGATCCTCACTGCCCTCCTTGACACCACCCTGCAGCTTACCCAGGTGGAGCGCGGCTACGTCTTCCTCGCCAATGAAGCCGGCGAGATGCGCCTCGCCGTTGGCCGCAGCGACAAAGGCGAAGAACTCACGGACGAGTCCACTCTCTCCCACGGCGCCATGCGCCAGGCCATGAACTCCGATGAGTTCATCCTCACCGACACTCTCTCCGCCGACCCCGAAACCCGCTCGGCCAGCATCGTCGCCCACAGCATTCGCTCCGTCATCTGCATTCCCCTGCGCAAGCGCCGTCCCGGATCGACCAGCCGCGAAGCCGATCTCCTCGGCCTGCTCTATCTCGACAGCCGCCTTAAGGCCGGCCGCCTGACGGGGATCGACAACGATCTCCTGCGCACCATCGCCACCGACGCTGCCGCCCTCATCGACAATGCCCAACTCACCCTCGCCGAAGAGCGCGAGCGCCATTACCGCCAGGAAATGTCCATCGCCGCTGACATCCAGCGCGGCCTCATGAGCGTGAAGCCGCCCATCCTCTCCTGGGCTTCGGTGGCCGCGCGTTCCGTGCCCTGCCGCGAGGTCGGCGGTGACTTCTTTGACATCGTCGAAGATCCCGAAGCCCTTTCCGTCGTCCTCGCGGACATCTCCGGCAAGGGCATCTCCGCCGCCATCCTCGGGGCCACCCTTCAGGGCCTTATCTACGCGCTGCTTGTAGCCCGCCAGCCCCTGGCCACTATCGCCGACGTCGTCAACCGCTACATCTGCAGCAAGAATGTCGAGAAATACGCCACCATGGCCGTCGTTCGCCTCACTCCGGCCGGCAAACTCGACTACATCAACTGCGGCCACGTTCCGCCGTTCCTCTACGCGAACGGCGCCTCCCGCCTGCCCGAATCGAATCTCCCCGTCGGCCTCATCGAAGGCGCGCCGTTCTCCTCCGGATCGCTCCAGCTCCAGCCCGGCTCCCGCGATTCTTGATTGTCACCGATGGTGTGACAGAATCGGCTGACGCCGCCGGCGACTTCTACGGAGAAGACCGTCTCGTCGCTCCCGAGCTGGAAAAGACCAGCCTCGACGACATCTTTGCCAGCGTCGAGAAGTTCTCCGGCTCCCTCGCCGCCGACGACGACTGCACCGTCGTCGACCTGCACTATATGGGCTGAGATCTCGTACAGGTGCGGCTACCCGCTACGGGCTACAGGCTGCCTCTGCGTTCTCTGTGTCCTCTGTGGTGAGTCCCCGCTTTTCCCTTGCCAAATCGCACGGGAAGCTCGTACTCTCGCTGTCACCCCTCCCCAATTCCAAACAGGCCCACAGGAGAACCCCGTGAAAGTCATGCTCCCGGCCCTCGCTCTGTTTACCGTTGCCTCCCTCACCGCTTTCGCCGCCCCACCCAGCCCCGCGCCGAAAACCCTGGACGCCCGAGGCGTCGGCATGAAGTGCGCCACCGTGAGTGACCCTGAAAACCTGTGCACGTGGGACGCGCCTCCTGGCACCCGCGGCCGCAAGTGTGTTCTTGACGTCGAGAAGATGGGCCGCAAGCACGCCTGCAGCTACGCCGTCACCTCTTCGCCCGTGATCACCGACCACAAGCCGATGTGCATCTCCGCCCACCTGGCCGAACACATCGTCTTCCGCTCCAGTAATGGCCGTGAGTATCGCGTTCGCCGCCTGGTTCCCATCCGAGGCACCAACGCGCAGGGACAGGCCTGCCCGGCGCACCCGTTCCTCCACGAGTTTCACGAGGAAGACTTCAACTTCGGCAGTTCATTTGATACGCAGCAGGCCAAGTCCCAGGCGGTCGGCTGCTTCTACAAGCTCGAAGTTCAGTTCCTGACCGTCGACCCCAACGCGCCCATCGCCACGCACGATCCGAAGCGCCGCCATCTCGAGTGCCGCGATCCACACCTGGGCGTAAACTAGTCGCAGTTTCGGTCCTGATTGCCTTCACGCCCGTCCTCAACCGGCGGGCGCCAGCCTCTTCAGATCCGGCGCACTCCCGATGTCCGCCTTCGAGTAGCCGTGGGCCTGCGCTTTCTCCGTCCACGTTCGCGCCGTGGCTGCATCGCCATTGCGCGCATACACCCGCGCCGCGTAGTAATTCACCTCCGCGTCTTCCGGCGCATGCTGCAGAGCCTCATTGAGGTACCTCAAGGCAGCGTCTTTCGATCCCAGCGCCGCCGAGCCATACGCCGCCACCATCAGGGCATTCAGATCCTGCGGATTCACCTGCAGCCGCGCCTGGCTCAGCGTCAGTGCCTCTCGATAATGGCCCGCGGCCTTCCCCGCATTGCCGCTCCATGCATACGCATCCGCCAGGTCCGCTTCAATCGAGAAGGAATGCGGCTTGAGCGTCGCCGCTTGTTCCAGAGAGGCCACTGCCGGCCCAAACTGCTGCTGGTGCATATACACCTGCCCCAGATCCATATACGCTTCCGCGTGCGGCCGCTCCGCGATCGCCTTCTGGAAGGTCGCCCCCGCGGCATCGAACTGCCCTTCCAGGAAATACGCCACTCCCAGCCGCCGCATCAGGAAGCTGTTCTCCGGAAATTTCGCGACTCCACCCTCCAGCACGCTGGCTGCCTGCGCGTATTCCGCGCGCCGCACGAGGAAATTCGCCAGCGCAAAATAATTCGCCCAGTAATACGGTCGCGCCTGGATCGCCTCCCGATAGACCTTCTCCGCTTCCTGCGGCTGCTCCAGCTCTTCATCGGTCCGCGCCAGCCCGTTCAGCGCGGTGTCGCTTTGCGGATCGAGCCGCAGAGCCTGCTGGAACTCGCTCTGCGCCTGTTTTGTCTGCCCCGTTCCATCGTCGATCGTTCCCTGGCATATCTGCGCTTCCGCCACCTGCGCATTCAGCTGCAGCGCCTTCTCGCATCCCGCCCGAGCCGGCGCAATCTCCCCTTCGTTGTTGCTCGCCAGATACTCCGCCCAGTGCGTCTCGCCCAGCCCCGCATACGCGCTGGCAAACTGCGGATCGGCGCGCGTTGCCTCTGTGAAGCTGGCCGCCGCCTTCTTCAGGTTGTCCGGAATGTCGTAGTCGCGCAGATAACCCACGCCTCGCAGATACGCGTCGTAGGCCGCCGGGATGGTCGTTCCAAACCGCTGCGGCGCCGACTCCTCCGGCCGTGCCGACAGGCTCAGCATCTGCAGCACGCCCGCCACCACGTCATCTTCCAGTTTGAACGGATCGTCCGGCGTGCTCGTCACTTCGCCCGGCTGTCCCGACACCGTGCCCGACGCGCCGACCAGTTCGTACAGAATCCGCACCTGATTCCGAAACTGCTGGTAGCTTCCGTCGATCACCAGATCGGCTCCCAGCTCTTTGTGCGCCTCCTCCGGCGTCTTCAGCCCGTGGGCCCGCACTTCGCTGGCCGCCAGTACATCGATGCGATCGGCCGGAGCCACGCGCGCCAGGCTCGATGTGATCGCCTCTCGCAGCCCCTCGCTGTACGCGCTCATTCCCGCCTCGTCGCCGCCCGCTCCGATCACGCGAAACGGCAGCACCGCCAGCAGCCTGGTCTTGACCGCAACGGCCGCTGCGGGCGCCGGAGGCGCTTTTTCCCGAAAATGTCGCAGTGCCAGCCACAAAATCGCCGCCGCGGCGAAAAAGGTAACAGCAATAGTCACAAATAGAATCAGCGGCGTCATTCTCGCGCCCGTAGACCGCTGGCCCGCCGCCCGCCTGCAGCGCTCGCAGATCCACCAGGAGATCCCGCACCGTCGCGTACCGCCGCTCCGGCTGCTTCATCAGCGCCTTCAGCAGAACCCGGGTGAGCCCTTCCGGCAGTCCACGGCTTTTCAGATCCAGCGCCGCCGGCTCCGCGGCCAGAGTCTTCTGCACGCTGTCCGCCAGGGTTTTTCCCTTGAAGGGAGCGATCCCGCCGGCCATCTCGTAGAGCACTACGCCCAGCGCGAAAATATCCGACTGCTCCGTAGGCTCCCCCTCGCGGAGCACCTCCGGAGCCATGTAACCCGGCGTTCCCGCAAAGGCATGCGCCCCGCTGGCCAGACTCACCGTCTCGTTGGTGCCGTCCGGCGACGTCATCATCCGCGCCAGGCCGAAATCCAGCACCTTCACGAAGCCCTGCTCCGTCACCAGAATGTTTTCCGGCTTGATGTCGCAGTGCAGGATCCCCGCGGCGTGCGCGGCCTCCAGCGCCTCGGCTATCTGCACCGCCAGGGCAAAATACCGTTCCGCGCTCAGCGGCGTGGCGATCTCGGCCCGCAGATCGTGCCCCGCCACATACTCCATGGCCAGCAGCCACTCACCCCGGTGGCGGCAGACGTCAAACACCTGCGCAATGTGCGGACTGTTGATGGCCGTCGCGCGTTTGGCTTCGGTCAGCAGATGGCTGGCGCGCGCGGCCTGCGCCGTTTCCCCCGGGCCTTCGGTCGCCGTCCCCTTCAGCTGCTTCAGTACCAGCTTGCGGCGGAGGACGGTGTCTTCGGCCAGCCAGGCTTCGCCCATCCCGCCCGCGCCCAGCCGCCGCAGCACCACGTAGCGTTCGGCAACAACCTCTTCCGCGGTCAGGCCGCCCGCGACGGGCGAAGCTCCCGATCCAGCGTCGGGGGACCGCCCACTCGCGTTCTCCGTTGCCGCCACGGCCGTGCAATCCTCTTCTGGCGCAGCGATCGAGGCCCCGCGATGAGAATCATGCCGGAAGCGCGATCCGGCACACCGAGGCCCATCCGCGCAGTTGGCCTGATACTACACCAGACCCACGCTGGCTCTCAGTTTCGGATCGCCAGCGCCGCCCTGTGCCGCAGGCTGGACGCGCTCTTATCGATCCGCTGCGTAGGAGCGCAGTTAACCACGTTAGTAAACGGATGCCCGCAGGACGCCAAAGGGGGAGCCGGTGTAACTGAGGTAACACTGGCGTCTGTGCCAGGAACCTGGACCTCCATCTATATAGCTCTTCGCGGGTAAAGCGAAATTCTCTACTGCCTCGTGCTATAAAAATTTAGACATTCTTGCCATCTGAAACTCACGACCTTCTTAACCAGCGATACAACACGCTGCGACTGCTTTGGAGCCCGAACTAACGTATGAAAGTAATCATTATCGGCGGAGATGGATATTGCGGCTGGGCGACTGCCCTCTACCTCTCAGATCGCGGCTATGAGGTCGCCATTGTTGACAGCCTCATCCGCCGCCACTGGGACCAGACCCTGGGCGTCGATACCCTCACGCCCATAGCGCCGATCCTTCACCGCATCGATCACTGGCGCGCTCTGACCGGGCGAGGCATTGACCTTTTTCTCGGTGATATCACGGATTATCCGTTCGTTCAGAGCTTCATGCGTGCATTCGAACCCGCCGCCATCGTCCACTTCGGGGAACAGCGGTCGGCGCCTTTCTCCATGATCGATCGCGAGCACGCCGTGATGACCCAGGTCGCAAATGTCACCGGAACCCTGAATCTTCTTTTTGCGATTAAGGAGTTCAATCTCGACATCCACCTCGTCAAGCTGGGGACCATGGGCGAGTACGGAACTCCCAATATCGATATCGAAGAGGGTTACATCACCATTCAGCACAACGGACGCGAAGACCGGCTCCCCTATCCCAAGCAACCGGGCTCCTTCTACCACCTCAGCAAGGTCCACGACAGCCACAACATCCAGTTCGCCTGCCGGATCTGGGGAGTGCGCGCGACCGATCTGAATCAGGGCGTCGTCTACGGGGTCCTCACCGATGAGACTGGGCGCAGTGAAATGCTGGTTAACCGCCTCGACTACGATGAAGTTTTTGGTACGGCCCTCAACCGCTTCTGCGTTCAGGCCGCCATCGGCCATCCCTTAACCGTCTATGGAAAAGGCGGCCAGACTCGCGGGTTCCTCGACATCCGCGACACGGTGCGCTGTATCGAAATCGCCCTTGCCAATCCGGCGGCGACCGGTGAGTTTCGCGTCTTTAACCAGTTCACCGAGCAGTTCAGCATCTACGACCTGGCCATGATGGTGCACAAAGTTGGTACGGCCGAAGGCATGAACATCGAGGTGAAGCACCTGCCCAATCCCCGTGTCGAGAAAGAGGAGCACTACTACAACGCGAAGAACACGCTGCTCCGCGACCTCGGGCTCGAGCCCCATCTTCTTTCCGAATCGCTTCTCGACTCCCTGATGCATTTCGCGATTCGTTACAAGGATCGCGTGGACAAGACACAAATCCTGCCAACCGTAACCTGGAAGTAAGCGCGCTTTTCGCCCGCAGTCTCGCCGATTCCCCAGGCGCGAATGGAGTTTCGCATCGCAGGAATCCGTATCTTCGACCTTTTCCCTGCCCGTAAAGTCAAAACCGGGCCGCATTGTTAAGCTAGACATGGATAGAATCAAGCGAAGAGTTCGGGATTCCTCCCACCAACCTCCGGTTCCGCGTCGAATGCGCATCCTTCATGTCATCACCAGCCTCTCCCCCCGGGACGGCGGTCCCCCGGAGGTGACGCGTCAGCTGGCCCTCGCCTTCGAGGAGAATCACGCCGAAATGGAAGTCTTGTGCACCGATTCGCCGGACGCTTCCTTTCTGCGCGATTTCCCCTGTCCAGTCCACGCAACCGGCCAGAAATGGCTCGGGCGCTACTCTCTGTCCCCGCGACTCTGGCGCTGGCTCCGCCAGAATATTCACCGCTTCGACGGTATTGTCATCCAGGGGATTTGGACCTTTCCCGGTCTCGCCGTGCGCCTCGCTGCCCGCAAGGCCGGCAGGAAATATGCTGTCTTTCCCCACGGGTCGCTGGATCCCTGGTTCAAACGGAGATACCCGCTCAAGCACATCAAAAAGCTCATTTACTGGCCCATCCAGTATCCTGTGCTGCGCGATGCAACCGCGGTCCTGTTCACCAGTGCTCTCGAGCCCGACCTCGCGAAGACCAGTTTCACCCCCAGTACCTGGAACACGGTGGTCTTTCCTCAGGGTATTCATGAGCCCACCGGCAATCCTGAGGCGGAGATCGAGGCGTTTTACTCTGCCGTCCCCGCTGTCCGTGGTCGCCGCTTCCTCCTCTTTATGTCCCGGCTGCATACCAAAAAAGGCTGTGACCTCCTCATTGAAGCCTTTGCCAGAATTGCTCCGGAATATCCGGATGTCGATCTTGTCGTCGCAGGACCCGACCAGGAGGGCTTTCAGGCAGGGTTTCAGCGAATCTGCGTCGAGAAAAACGTGGCCACCCGCGTCCGCTGGCCCGGAATGATCGGCGGCGATGTAAAGTGGGGGGCCCTGCGCGCCGCGGAAGCCTTTATCCTGCCCTCGCACTCGGAGAACTTCGGCATCGTTGTCGCGGAATCTCTCGCCGCCGGTCGCCCCGTCCTGACCACCAATAAGGTGAATATCTGGCGGGAGATTCTCGAGGATAGCGCCGCGCTCATCGAAGACGATACGCTCGATGGCACTCTGCGCCTTCTCCGCGGGTGGCTCGGCAAGACACCCGCCGAAAGGGACGCCATGGCCGCCCGCGCATACCCGTGTTTTGCCGCGCGCTTTACGATGCAACGCGGCGCCCAGACGATTCGACAGCTGTTCACCGGCGCGGTGACACAACCCGAGAGTTCGACGGCTGCAAAACTCAACACTGCGAGTTGAATCCCGTCAGCCCTTGCCGTTCAGCATCTCCAGCAGCCGGTCGAACTCCTCCAGCTTCGCGTATTCGATGATGACCCGCCCTCGGCCTTTGCGATCCTCGACGCGCACCTTCATCCCCAACGAGCGCTGCAACTGCTCCTGCACCTCGCGTACATTGGGATCCTGTACTTTCTCTTTTTGTTCGCCGTCCGGCTTTTTCTTTGATTCGGGATTTAAGATCCCCTGCACATAGCTCTCCGCCTGCCGAACGCTCATCGACAGCGCCATCAGCTTCTGCGCCGCCTTCAGGATCGCCGCCGCATCCTCCAGCGGCAGCAATGCCCGCGCATGACCGAAGCTCAGCGTCCCGCTCTCCACCTGCGCCTGCACCTCAGGCGGCAACTTCAGCAGCCGCAGAAAGTTCGCCACCGACGCGCGGTCTTTGCCGGTCCGCTTCGCCATCTGCTCCTGGGTCAGCTGGAACTCCCGCGCCAGCCGCTCATAAGCCCGCGCCTGCTCGATCGGGATTGAGATCGGTCCGCTGCAGGTTTTCGACGATGGTCATCTCCATCGCCTGCTCGTCCGACGCATGCCGCACAATCGCCGGCACCGTTTCCTTGCCGGCCCGCTGCGAAGCCAGCCAGCGGCGCTCGCCGGCAATCAGCTGGAACCGGCCTCCCGCGACCGGCCGCACGACAATCGGCTGCACCACCCCTGTCTCGGCAATCGATGCAGCCAGCTCCGCCAGCTGCACTTCGTCGAACCGCGTGCGCGTCTGGTACGGGCTGCGGTCGATCTCCCCTACCGGGATCTCCCGTGCCTTACCGCCTTCTTCTTTGGGCGCCGGAGCCGGCTCCGCCACCGCCTGCACCCGCGGCAGCAATGACTCCAATCCTTTGCCGAGAGCTCTCCGCCTCGGTGCTTCCGTCACTGTCTGCATCCTCTTTCCCTCACTTCTCTCATCACCTCAACGCAAAGCAGGAATGTTCCACGTGGAACAGAAAGGCAGGGATTAGGGATTTAGAGTTTAGGGATCAGGAACGGCTTGCCGCCGAAACTCTAAACTCTAATTTCTAAACTCTGGCTCAGCCGTACGGCCAGAACTTCACCTTCACCTCGCCCCGAGCCGCGCGAGCGGCCTTTCGCTCTTTCGCCGCCGGACTTTCGACCCCATTCCGCGTCAGAAGCTCGTCAGCCAGCTCGCGATAGCTTTCCGCGCCACGCGACCGCGCATCGTACAGGAGCACCGGCTTCCCATAACTCGGCGCTTCCGCCAGCCGCACGTTCCTCGGAATCACCGTCTTCAGCAGCTTCTCCTTGAAAAACTCCCGCAGATTCTCCGTCACCTGCTGCGCCAGATTCGTCCGGTCGTCGTACATGGTCAGCAGCACGCCTTCAATCTCCAGCCCCGGATTGAATGCCTCCTGGACCCGCTGCAGCGTATGCATCAGCTCACTCAACCCCTCCAGCGCGAAATACTCCGCCTGCATGGGGACGAGCAGCCGGTCGGCCGCGACCAGCGCGTTTAACGTCAGCAGATCCAGTGCCGGCGGGCAATCGAGGACTACGTAATCATAGTTATCTCTAACCTTATCAATAGCTTCCCGCAGGCGAAACGCCCGGCGCTCCATTTGGATCAGCTCAACATTCGCCCCGGTTAGGTTTTTATGCGAGGGAACGAGCTGCAGGGTGTCAATCTCGGTCTTCAGGGCGACTTCCGCGATCGTCGCCTCGCCCATCAGAACGTCATACGATGAGCGCCGTTCCGCATCCCGCGCCACCCCATATCCGCCGCTTGAGTTCGCCTGCGGATCGCAATCCACCAGCAGAACCCGCAGTCCTTCCAGAGCCAGGGCTGCCGATAGATTGATGGCGGTGGTCGTTTTGCCCACCCCGCCCTTCTGGTTCACAACGGCGAGGACTTTCCCCATGACCTCCCAAGCCTACCGGGCACGCGTTCCAACCGCAACGGCAATCCGGCTGTGAACAAAAGGGCGCATTTGTGGAATCCGGACCGTGACCCAATCTCCCTGGTTCCCTAATCCTTTATTTTCAGGGAGGATGCGTGACGTTAGTAATTGTGACAGTGCCATTACTCCAAAAAGCACCCGGTGGAAAACAAGGGACTGATCTCACGAGATTCCCGAAGAAATTTCAGCGTCGTTCCGCCTCAGTTGTTCCACGTGGAACGTTCTGTGCCGGGCACCTTGCCGTGTTCCACGTGGAACAACTAACGTTCCGCGGGTTTTGGACGATTTCTCTCCTGAACAAGCCAGAGGAACCGAATGCCTGCTTCCACGGTCAAAGTCCACGTCAGGAACCAGGAAACCGTCATTCCCGACGGTGTCTTCATCTATTCCCGTACCGATCTCAAAGGCCGCATCACCGAAGCTAACCCTGCCTTCGCCGAAATCAGCGGCTATCCGGTCGAGGAGATGATTGGCAAGCCCCACAACCTGGTTCGCCATCCCGACATGCCCCGTGAGGCGTTTGCCGACCTGTGGCGGAACCTTGAGAAAGGCCGGCCATGGCAGGCCGTCGTGAAGAACCGCCGCAAAGATGGCGGCTTCTACTGGGTCATCGCCAACGCGTCGCCGGTCCGCGAACACGGCCAGATCGTCGGCTACCAGTCCATCCGCTTCAGGCCATCCCGGGAGCAGATCCGCGCCGCTGAGGACGCATATCGCCGCGTCCGCGAAGGCGATCGCAACCTCTCCATCGTCGATGGCCGCGCCGTCACCCGGCGTGCGCCGCTGGCTCGTGCTGGCAACCGCCTGGACCACCCATTTGCGTCTCGGACTGGCGCTTACCCTTGTCGCTGCTGTCCTCGGCAGCGCGGTTCTTCTCACTGGCACGGCGTATCCCGTTCTGCGCCCATTTGCTCTCGCTGCCTTCGGGCTCAGCGCCCTCGCGGCCCTCTCCGGCTTTTTCCGCATCGATCGCCGCTTTCATCGCGAGCTTCGAGCCACCGTCGACTATCTGGAAAGCGTCCTGACCACCGGCAATCTTAAGGCCCGCTATGACCTGGGCCGCGACGACTGTCTCGGGCCTGTCGCCCGCCGGCTCTCTTTGTTGATCGGCTGGGTCGAAACGACGGTCTTGTCTATCAGCGATGCGGTCACCTTTGTCCAGTATGGAACCGAAGACGTCCTCAAAGGGGTCCTCGAAATCGATAAAGCCGCCCAGGCCCAGAGCGCCGCCAGCGGTTCGGTGGCGGCCGCTGCCGCCGAGCTCGACCTCACCATCCGCGAGGTATCCGGCCACCTGCAGACGACCGAGACCACTGTCAGCGAGACGGGGCGTAAAGCCAAGGATGGGGCTGGTGTCTCCGAACGAGCCGCCGCGCAGATTCAGGCTCTCGCTCAGGCCATCCGGAATGCCGCCAGCGAAGTCGAGGCACTGGGCACCACTTCCGCCGAGGTCGGCCAGATCGCCGGCGTCATTCGCGAAATCGCCGACCAGACCAATCTCCTCGCCCTGAACGCCTCGATTGAGGCGGCTCGTGCCGGCGAGGCAGGCCGCGGCTTTGCCGTCGTCGCTACTGAGGTCCGTAACCTCGCCGACCGCACCATGAAGGCCACGGCCAACATCGATTCCCTCATCGTCAAGATCAAAGGCGACAGCGATCGCGCCATCGGCGGCATGCGCAACGGCGCCGTCCAGGTGGCCGACGGAGTCACTCTTGTGCAGAACGCCCGCGACACACTCACCGGCATCAATGGGCTGATGAGCGAGGCGGTGCGCCGGGTTACCGAAATCGCCAATTCCTCCAGCCAGCAGACCGAGGCCATGAACGAGATTACCCGGAATATCACCGATGTGGCCGCCATGACCGAGCAGAATGAGGCCACGGTCCGCCGCACCACCGAACAGATGCAGCTCCTGACGCCGCTGATCGACCGCGTTCGGAAAGCGATCCTGCAATATGGGGTCTGAGGTGTTGCTAATGTAACTATCACAGTTACTAGTGCTCAGGGTCTGTGCTCGCTTGTACTGTAACAGTGACTGTTACCTGTTTGCAGCGCACCCATTCGCCCCGAGCCTTCTACAATGGCTGCAGGCGGATCGGGCACGCCTCTCATGAGCCTCCGGCATCGCAATACACGTCTTTTTATGCCGCTTCTCTTCGTCGCGGTCGCCGTCATGCCCCTGTGCGCGCAGTTTTCCGGCGTCGCCTCACCCGCCAGCGCCTCCGTGATCCCCAAAAGCGCTCTTCTCCAGCCCGAGCAGCTCCACAACCAGCTTGAAGCGCACGCCACCCTGCTGATCCTCCAGGTGGGTTCGAAGTATCTTTATCAGGAAGCCCACATTCCCGGCGCCGAATACGCCGGACCCGGCTCGCGCCCGGAAGGTCTGGCCGCCCTGCGATCTCGCGTCCAGCGCCTGCCCCGCAACCAGCCCATCGTGATCTATTGTGGCTGCTGCCCCTGGGACCGCTGCCCCAACATCGGACCCGCCTGGCAGCTTCTCCACTCCATGCGATTCACCAACGTGCGCGTCCTTTATCTCTCCAATAACTTCGGCTCCGACTGGGTCGGTCTGGGTTACGATGCCGAGCCCTCGAACTAGGCGCGCCGGCCTGTTTCGGCAGGCCGCTTTGCTGGTGCTGGCCTGCATGGTTGCGCTGGCACTCCCCGCATGCGCGCAACCCTCTCCCTCGCTCGTCGATCACCGGGCTCCGGAGTTCGCCCTCCCCGACCTCGCGCACCACCGCGTCGATCTTGCCGCGCTGCGCGGCAAAGTGGTGCTCCTCAACTTCTGGGCCACCTGGTGCGCGCCCTGCCGCCTCGAAATGCCGCGCTTCATCGAATGGCAGAAGCAGTACGGCCCGCAGGGGCTGCAGATCGTCGGCGTCTCCATCGACGACGATTTAACTCCCGTCCGGCCTTTCGTCGAGACGATGCACATCAACTACCCGATTCTGATGGGCGATGCTCGCCTCGGCGAGCGCTACGGCGGTGTCATGGGTGTCCCCGTCACCTTCCTCATCGATCGCCACGGCATCGTGCGCGCCCGCATCGACGGAGCCACCGATCTCACTGCCGTCGAGAAGCAGATCCGCCAGCTACTCGCCGCGCGCTGACTAAACCCCCACCAGCTCCCCCACCGGTTCCGCCTGCGGGGTGAACGGCACGTGGTCCGCCCTGCAGATTGTCTTCACCGCCGGCCGCGCCGTCATGGGACCCGACGGCAGGCCGCCGCCCGGCGCTATCCACTGTCCTACCATCAGCAACCGCTCCAGTCCCGGCAGTCTGTTCGGCAGCGCGCGCCAATGGTCCCCCGGCTCCACCAGCCATCCCTCCATGGTGCCCTGCCAGTTGCCTGTGTAGCGCAGCACCGTCGCCGGCGTCGATACATCCGTCGCCTCAATTGCCGCCCCGATCCCCGGAATCCGTCGCTCCAGCACTGCAATCACAGCCTGCGCCACGCGATGCTTCTCCGCGTGATACTGTGGCGGATCGCTGGCCCGCAGATCGGCCCAGTAGCGGTGGTTCCGCGTCGGCAAGAGACAGGTGACGGCCGTCTTGCCCACCGGGGCAAAGGTCGGATCGAAATGGAAGAACCGGAACCCGATCGAATCCTGTCCCGTCCCCGGATCCACCACCAGCGGCTTCTCCAGCAGCAGACTCAGCATCGGCGACTGATCGTGGAGATCCATCGCCACGCCCAGCGACACCTGCACATACGACGCGAACAGCGGCCGCGTCGCATAGCGCTCCCGCAGAGCCTCGGTGATGTACCGACCGCCCAGCATGTCGAAGAGTGTCGCGTGTCCATCCGCCGCCGAGATCACCCAGTCGGCCATGACCCGTTCGCCGCTGGCCAGCTCCACGCCCACGGCCCGATCGTTCTCCACCAGGATCTTCTCCACCCTCGTGTCGAACCGCAGCGTTCCGCCCAGCCGGCGTATCGTCGCTTCAATGCCGCGAATCAGCGCCTGCGATCCGCCCAGGCAGTACCCCGCGTTCCCTGCGTGCATCCACGCAAGCGTGAAGAACAGGGCGACCGCACTCATCCGCCCGATGTCGCCATCGGAGAAGAACCGGCGCAGCAGAGGGTCGGAAAATCGCTGTCCATACTCCCTGCTGCTCGTCCGCGACAGCTTCCGCAGCAAGGGCAGCCGCGGCAAATCCTGCAACAGCGGCAGCCAGTTCTGGGCCAGTCCCTCCGAGGGATCGGGTATCCGGAAGCGGCTCAGGCTGCGCACCGCATCCGTGAATTCGAGGATTGCCGGCGTGTCGTGCGGCGCGCGCTTCAGCAGCGCCATCTCCAGCCGATCCATATTCGTGTAGATCGTCAGCCCATCGTTGCCCTGCTCGGTCTCGATCCGCACAAAGATCTCCGGATCGATGAAGGTCAGCTTGTCGATGTCCAGCAGCTCCCGCCAGCGCTCGTGAAGATCCGCGCCCGGCCGCGAACCCACCAGCCAGTGCAGGCAGGTCTCAAAGGTGTAGCCGCCCCGCTCCCAGCTCATCGCCAGACCCCCGGCCTGGCTGTTCATCTCCAGCAGATCTACCGCGTACCCGCAGCGCAGCGCATACACCGCCGCGCTCAGCCCGGCGATGCCGCCGCCAATGATGACAATCTTTTTCTTCGGATCCACGGAACACCCCCCTCGCTGGCCTGCCAGTCAGGGACGGCGTTTCCTGTCACAAACGCGGCGCGGCGCCAGGAGAAGCGAGCAGGAAAGCCGGGACAGGAAGTCCCTACACGATGGAGCCCGCAGGATAACGTGATCGCCCTCCGACGCGCGGTGACATCAGTCACAGAACCCGACGGTCATCCTGAGCGGAGCGCCGGGCAGGATTCCTCCTGCGGTGAACAAAGCCTGGCGGCGCGCAGCCGAGGAACCCCCGTAGCGAAACGGGCGGCACGCGCTATCACCGCACCCCGCGCGGAGGGATCGGTCGCGAGGCGGCCGAAAAAGATCCAAGGCGGTGCACTCTCGTTCCGATGTAGCTTCCCTCCACCCCCGTGCCATCCCCTCCGCCCCTATCGTGGGATATCCCCATCCCCACCCCCGCAGTAACCTCCTCTCATCCGCAACATGTCGACCGCACCACAAACCGCGGTCCGGGATCAGGCCCGCCTTCCAACAACTTCCCGGACCGCGCCCTCCTCCGGCGCGGCCCTCGCCTTCCATCGCGTCTTCCGCCTCCCTGCCGTCTTTGCCACGCTGCTCGTCACGATGCTCGTGTACCTCACCGTCTCCGGCGGCAAAGTCGTCACCGCTATCGCCGACCCCGACCTCTGGTGGCACCTGCGCGACGCCTCGCTGCTCCTCCGCTCCGGCCACTTCATCCACGCTGATTCGCTTACGTATACCGTCGCCGGCAAGCCCTGGATCAACTTCGAGTGGCTCGCCGAACTGCCTTACTATTTCGCGTATCGCACCTTCGGCGATATGGGCGTGTACGTCGTCATGATCCTTACCGCCGGCGCCATCCTCGTCGGCATCTACTACCTCGCCTGCCTGCGCTCCGGCAACTGCAAAGCCGCCTTAATTGCGGGATTCATCGCACTCCTCCTGTCTTCCGTCTCCCTGGGCCCGCGCACTCTGCTCTTCGGATGGCTCTTCCTCGTCGTCGAGCTCGCCATCCTCTGGAACTACCAGCGCGGCCGCGATTACACCCTGTTCCTGCCTCCGCTCTTCCTTCTCTGGATCAACACCCACGGCTCCTGGTTCATCGGGTTTGTCCTCTTCGGCGTCTGGTTCGCCTGCGGACTCTTTGAGTTCGACCGCGGCCTCCTCACCGCCCGTCGCTTCTCGCCCGGGCAGCTCCGCCGACTCCTCCCCGCCGCCGCCGCCAGCTTTGCTCTCCTCTTCGTCAATCCTTATGGATGGCGCCTGGTCGCTTATCCCCTCGACGTCGCCTATGGCCAGAAGCTCAACATCGAAAGCGTCGCCGAATGGGCCAGCCTCGACTTCCACTCCGCCCGCGGCAAGGCTGTTCTCGCCACCTTCCTCCTGCTGGTTATTTTCCAGTTGATCCGCCCGCGCCGCTGGACCCTTCAGGACCTCGCCTTCGCCGCCATCGGCCTCTATGGAGCCGTCACCTACGTCCGCTTCACCTTCCTCGCCGCCATTCTTGTCACCCCGCTCCTCGCCGCCTCGCTCGCTTCCTTCTTCAAGCCCTACAACGAGGCCGGCGACCCCCGCCGCGCCAACGCCCTTTCCGTGGCCGTTCTCCTCGGCGTCATCGTCTATCTCTTCCCCACGGCGCAAAAGCTCCACGCCGGCATCGCCGAGCGGTTCCCCGAACAGGCGCTTCCGTACATCCGCTCGCTGGTCCCCGCTTCCCAGACGCCCGGCCAGCGTGTCCTCGTTACGTACGAATGGGCCGGCTACTGCGAATGGCAGGTTCCCGGCATGCTCCAGTTCATCGACAGCCGCGTCGACATCTTCGTCCATTTCGGCTTCTTCGCCGACTATCTCCGGGCCACCCGGCTCCACGACCCCTTCGCCGTCTTCGACAAGTACGGCATCCGCACCGTCCTCCTCGACAAGCAGACCGACGACTCCCTGATCTACCTCCTGGCCCACACTCCCGGCTGGCACAAGACGTACGACGACGGGTTGGCGATCGCCTTCCAGCGAACGAAGTAAGCAGTCAGCCGTGCCCAGGACTTACCCTGCGATGGGTGCGTTCACGGTTTGGTTTGGAACAAATTGCTCTATATACAATGCATATAGCAAACCAGCGGCGAGACTGCATGATATATTAAGCAAATGCTGGATCTCCCCTCGATTGCCGAGCAGATTGCTTCCAGGCGGAAGGCAGAGCACTCAAGTCAGGCCGCTCTGGC
Source organism: uncultured Acidobacteriaceae bacterium (assembly GCA_963770525.1). GTDB lineage: Bacteria > Acidobacteriota > Terriglobia > Terriglobales > Acidobacteriaceae > Palsa-343. The sequence goes on from CAVYPY010000001.1 coordinate 348,325, forward strand.
AAAAAAGGCCGGAGTCAGCCGGTCCACCATCGACGCGCTCGAAAACGGACGGCTGGGGGAGCTCGGCTACTCCAGGGTGACCAGCATTCTTACGGCGCTTGGGCTGGAGCTTGTTCTTCAGGAAACCAGCGCCCGCCGTCCCACGCTGGAGGACCTGATGGAAGAGGAAAAAGATGATCAGGATCTGGACCGACGCCGCTGAAGCGGGATTGCTGGACCGTCTGGGCGCGCGAGGCAGCACTTTCCTCTGCCAGCCCGGAGCCCCGCCGGCCCGCGCGGTGTCGGTGACGATGCCCGTGCGCCTGCCCTCCTGGGATCTGACCTACGGACTTCCCCCGATCTTCGAGATGAACCTGCCCGAAGGTGTCCTTCGTGAACGGCTCCGTCTGACCTTTGCCAAGGCGACCGGCACCTTTGACGAATTCGATCTGCTGGCGATCGTCGGACGCTCGCAGATCGGGCGCATCCGCTATACCGGCGAGAAGGAGCCACTCAGCGAAGACGTGCCCTTTCAATCCGTTGAGGAGATTCTGGAGAAGAGCCGCGGCGACCGCTTTCGCTACCTCCTCGAAAAGTTCGCCACCTTCTCCGGCATCAGCGGCGTGCAGCCCAAGATCCTGGTGCGCGACGAGGGCGCCTCCGTCGCGCTCAGCCAATCGAAGCTTAGGCATTCCGAGAACTACCGGGGCGCGACCCACATCGTGAAGTTCTGGGACGCGAACGAGTTCCCCCAATTGGCAGCGAATGAATACTTTTGCCTCAAAGCCGCGGAGAGATGCGGCCTTGCGGTTCCGCGTAATCGCCTCGCCGAGGATGCTCTGGCCCTCGTCATCGATCGCTTCGACCTTCGGCCCGATGGCACCTGCCGTGGTTTCGAGGATTTCTGCGTGCTCAACGCTCGCCGCACCGACGAAAAATATCGCGGCAGCTACGAAATCTCGGTCATGAAGCGCTTCGCGCAGTTTGCGAATTCCCGCGAGGTCGGCGAGGATCTGGAACGGCTCTTTACTCTGATCGTGCTCAACTGCGCTCTGCGCAACGGGGACGCCCACCTGAAGAACTTCGGCATTGTCTATGACGACGTGGAGGGTGAGGCGCGCCTCGCCCCGGTTTATGACCTGGTGACCACCTCGGTTTATCTGCCTGGCGACAGCATGGCGCTCACCCTCAACGGCTCGACGCGGTGGCCCCCCACGAAAGAGTTGCAGCGCCTGGGCGAGACGCGCCTGGGAGCTTCTCCCTCCCGGGTGCGCGCGATTCTCGAACGCACGGCCGAGGCCCTGGCGACCACCTCCACCGACGTGCTCGACTACGCGAAGCGGCATCCGGACTTCGCCCAAATCGGGCATCGCATGCTGCAGGAGTGGGGAAAGGGCGTCGCCCTCTCGCTGCAACCAGCAATGCATAACTCCTGATTCTGAGCCAAGTTCAGCCCCAGCGGCGTGGCCGGAGCGCCCCGGCATGATCGGCGCCCCGAACGAACCCTTCGTGTCGCCCCGATCGATGAACCGCAGTGTCGCCGACACAACAAACAATGCCCCAAAAGGCCAACCGCGCTATCATCCCTCCATGGCTACCATCCGCATCTCGGAAGCCGAAGCGGCGCGCGACTTCGCCGCCCTGCTGGCTCGCGTCCGCGCCGGAACGGAAGTCATCATCGAGAGCGGCATGCTGCCGGTAGCTGTTCTACGTCTTCCTGGAGATGAGGCGCGGCCCCGTCCGCTGCCCGAGTCTATCGTTTTGGCGAAAAGGCACGCGCACGAACTCGGCGATGAGCCGAGAATGGATCCGGAGTTCGCCGCCGATCTCAGAGAAATCATCGAGAGTCGAAAGCCCTGGACCCCGGCCAAATGGGAGTAGTCCTCGACTCCAGCATCCTGATCGCGGGGGAAAGGCAGAGAGATAGCGTTTCCGAGCTTTTGGAGCGAGTTCAGACCGTATGCGGCACCACCTTTGCCGCCCTCTCCGCGGTCACTGCTGTCGAATTGACCCACGGTGTCTATCGGGCTCGGTCTGAGGCAGACCGTCTCCGACGGCAAAATTTCGTCGAAGAGCTCTTCGAGGCAGTTCCTGTTTTTCCCCTCAACCTTGACGTGGCGCGGCTCGCCGGTCGCATCCACGGGGAACAAATGGGGCGAGGGAATGCGATCGACTTTCCCGATCTAATCATCGGTGCGACCGCACTCCATCTCGGATTCGAAGTCGTCACGCTGAATGTGAAGCATTTTCAGGCAATCCCTGAACTCCGCATCGTCGGGTTATAACCTCGGCGCGAAGCGAATCGTCGATCCACGCTGCCAAGAAAAACGATATGTTTTTCTCCCAGCTCTGAGCTTCGAGCTCCCGGCTACAGGCTCGGCGTCGCAATCTGGTGATACTCCTGCCCCGACGCGCTGGGCAGCAGCACCCACAGCGTGTAAATCGCCAGAACCGTGCCGGTGAGCGGCCGGATCAGCGTAAGAAACGCGGTCACGATGGCCAGCGCCCGGGCCCAGGGATAGCGCCGCAGCAGCGCATATCCAGCCACCAGACTCAGGATCGCCCGGCCGGCCAGAATGACCGTGATCACTGGAATGAACCACGGCATGTGCTCGAAAGGAAAGGCATAGAACCCGTCGTAGCTGTGGCCAAAGGGTCCAAATCCATGGATAAAGCCCGCCAGGAACGGCGCCACCATCATCCAGTGCAGCAGCGTCCATCCGGCGTAGACAATCCACAGAATGCCGAGGGTGTGCACGTGCCGATGCACCCGGCTCCAGATCCACGGCGGCGGCGGTGCCGTCGGAATGGCCGTCGCCTGGCGGCCGCAGCGGGGGCAGAAGGGCTGATACGGATCCATCGGCTGACCGCAAGCGCTGCAATACATAAGGGCACCTCCAGAGCGGACACTGAGGAGTACGCAAACGAGCACCGTCCGGTTCCGGACATCGTACGGGAAACACTCCTGCAGCGGTCCCGCCAGGATAATCTGGTTCTTTCGGGAGAATGCATGTCCTGGTTTCGGCGGGAAGACAATACGATCGAGTCGGGAGCGAAACGGGTACGCACCGAGGGTCTCTGGACCAAGTGCGAGGGATGTGACCAGACGCTGTGGAAGGCCGACCTCGACGCCAATCTTCAGGTCTGTCCCCGTTGCGGAAGGCACGGCCGCATTGGCGCCCGGGAACGCATCGACAGCCTTCTCGAACCCGGCTACGAGCGGATCGACGGCAACCTCAAGTCCACTGATCCGCTGGAGTTTACCGATCTGAAGCCCTACAAAGGCCGGCTGAAGAAAGCCCGGGCCGATACGGGCCTGAACGACGCCATCGTGAACGCCCAGGGCCTGCTCGGTCCTCACCGCGTGGTGCTCAGCGTCATGGAGTACGGCTTCATCGGTGGCAGCATGGGCGCGGTGGTCGGCGAGACCGTCGCCCGCGCCGTCGACCGGGCTCACGATCAGCGCCAGCCGCTGATCACCGTGGCGGCTTCCGGCGGCGCGCGCATGATGGAAGGCATCGTCAGCCTGATGCAGCTGGCCAAGGTCTCGACCGCGCTGACTCGTCTCGATGAGGCCCGGGTCCCGTTCATCTCTGTTCTCACCGATCCGACCACGGGCGGCGTGACGGCGAGTTTCGCCATGCTGGGTGACCTGAACATCGCCGAGCCCGGCGCCCTGATCTGCTTCGCTGGCCCACGCGTCATCGAGCAGACGATTCGGCAAAAGCTGCCCGAAGGCTTCCAGCGTTCGGAGTTCCTGCTGCAGCACGGCTTCCTCGACGCGATCGTCTCCCGGCGCGAGATGAAGTCGTATCTGATCCGTGCGCTGGACTTCATGCAGGTGTCGGGCGCGGCCTGAGCCGGGCCGTACAATAACGCCATGGAATTCCCCATCACCCGGATGCGCCGCCTGCGGCGGAACGAGTCGCTGCGCGCCTTGGTGCGCGAGACGCATCTGGAGCCCGGCGCGTTGATCCTGCCGCTGTTCATCACTCCGGGCGAGGGAGTTCGCAAGGAAATCGGCTCCATGCCAGGCGTCTTCAACCTCTCCGTCGACGAGGTTGTGAAGGAAGCCGAAGCGGCCGCCGCGCTGGGCATTGGCGGCCTGCTGCTTTTCGGCCTGCCGGAGTCGAAGGACGAGCAGGCGACCGGCGCCTGGGACAACGAAGGCATCGTGCAGCGGGGCCTCCGGGCGCTGAAGCAATCCAGCGCCGCGAAAAAGCTGGTGCTCATGGCCGACGTCTGCCTTTGCGAGTACACCTCGCACGGACACTGCGGCATCGTGAAGCAGCAAGGCGACGACTACGAGATCGAGAATGACCCGACGCTGGAGCTGCTGGCGCGGACTGGGCTTTCGCTCGCTCGCGCCGGCGCCGATGTCGTCGCCCCCAGCGACATGATGGACGGCCGCGTGGCCGCGATCCGCGATGCACTGGACGAGGAGGGCTTTGAGCAAACGCCGATCCTGTCGTATGCGGCGAAGTTTGCCTCGGCGTTTTATGGGCCGTTTCGCGAGGCGGCGGACTCGACGCCGCAGTTCGGCGACCGCCGCAGCTATCAGATGGACGGCGCTAATGCCCGCGAAGCCATGCGCGAGATCGAGCTGGACCTGGGCGAAGGCGCGGACATGATCCTGATGAAGCCGGCCATGCCCTATCTGGACGTGATTCGCGACGCGCGCGAGCGTTTTGACGTGCCCATCGGCGCGTATCAGGTTTCCGGCGAGTACTCGATGCTGCAGGCGGCCTTTGCGAAGGGCTGGCTGGAGCCCAAACGGGCCATGATGGAGTCACTGCTGGCGATCCGACGGGCCGGCGCGGGATTCATCGTGACGTACTTTGCCCAGGAAGCGGCCAGGGCGCTTTCCTAAGCCCGGTCCAGTTCGGCAAAAAGCTCGCTGAGAACCACGCGGATCGGAGTGCCGGGGATTTCAAGGATGCCCGTTTCCGGCTCCTGAAAGCCACGGCGCGAGCAGACGTAGGCCTTGTGCGATTCGGGATCAATGACCCAGACATGTTCCGTGCCGAGCGAGAAATAATCCTCGACCCGCTCGCGGATCCGGCTCATTCGATCCTCCGGCGAAAGGATCTCAATGCAGAGAAGGGGAGCACGGCTGATGATTGGTTCCCTGGGTGCTGACCGCTGGATGACGCAGACATCCGGGATGCGATACCGGCCGCTGCCAACCCGCACCCGCTGCTCAGGGAGCGCCAGACATTGCCATTCGCTCATGTGGTTTAGAAAGAGCTGCACCAGCAAACCCTGGACGTACGCATGATCGAACGTGCCCAAATGTCTCTCCTCGATTCTGCCGTCCACGTAGTCGCAATCGGGCCGATAGCTCGTGGACAGGTATTCTTCCACGGAAATGCGGACGGTTTGAGGACTCGCGCTCACGGATGTAGTATCGCGCAGTCAGAAGGCAACGGCGCAGGAAATCCAGCAGGTTCGCAATCTCCGGCGGTCGGGCCTGCATTCTTCATGTGTGGAGCATCCGGCCAACCACCCCTGCCTAAAGGAGGATCGATCCTCATGAATCGATATTGCTGGAACGTCGCCCTCGCTGGGCTCCTGATGATGGCTGCCGGTTGCAGCCGGACGAGCGCAACCGCGTCTGCAGCGACGGAAGCCACAGGGAGTCTGCAGCAGCATCCCATGCGCGGCACGATTGTGGGCGAGAGCGCGAGCACCCGGCAGATCACGGTCCGGCAACAGGTGATCCCCGACTTTATGCCAGCGATGGACGCTGTCTACACGCTGGGTGATGACAAAACGCTTCACAGCCTCCAGCCGGGGGACCAGATCAGCGCCACCATCCTCGCCTCTTCCGATGACGACGCGATGCGACTGACGGGCATCCTGGTGACCGCGCAACCAAGGCATCCGCCGAGTGAGAGCGAGCTGCCGCCGCACGAGCTGCTGATGGGCGAGGCGGTACCGGATATTCCGATGGTGAACCAGGCGGATCAGCCGGTCCGCATTCCGCAGTTCCACGGGAAGGCCGTGCTGCTGACCTTCATCGACACGCTGTGCACGGAAGATTGTCCGATCATCACGGCGCGCTTCCAGAAGGTGAACAACCTCCTCCGGAAAGATGCGCAGGCGTATGGGGCGAGCCAGCTGCTGTCCATCAGCATTGACCCGGCCAACGACAAACCCCCGGTGTTGCGCCGCTACGGCCTCAAGTATCTGGACGGTGACGCGTCGGGGTTCTCCCACTGGGATTTTGTGGTCCTGACGCCCGCCAACCTGAAAAGGCTGGCGAAGGACTTTGGGGTGATCTACCGGCCCTCGGGCGATGGCGATATTGTCCACACGATGCTGACAGCGCTGATCGCTCCCGACGGCACGGTGAGGCAGGTATGGAGCGGCGACGACTGGAATCCGCAGAGTGTCGCGCAAGCGGTCGAGGCCTCGACGAGTGCCCGAGGGGCATCGTAAGCGAGTTCGCGGGCCGGCCGGGCGCGAATCCCGGAGAGGCCTGCGCGCATCTTCCACTCCGGAGCCCTGCGTACAATAAAGAGTTTGGGGCTGGTGCACGGTCCCCCGACGCCTGTGCGCGTCGCAACGAAAACCCACATTTTTGGAAATGGAGTCCTCCTTGGCAGAGACGATTTATGACGTGGCAATCCTGGGCGGCGGGCCAGCCGGCTACACGGCGGCCATTCGCGCCGGGCAGTACGGTCTCAAAGTAGCGCTGATCGACAAGTCTGAGAAGCTGGGCGGCACCTGCCTTCACGTGGGCTGCATTCCCACCAAGTCGCTGCTCTTTAATGCTGAGGTGTACGACTACCTGAAGCATGCCAAGGAATATGGCATCGAGGGCCTGGGCGAGGGCACGGTGAACTGGCAGGCAGTGCTCGACCGCAAGAACCAGATCATTGCGAAGCACACCAAGGGTCTCGACTTCCTGATGCGGAAGAACAAGGTCACAGTCGTTCAGGGATGGGGCAAGCTGACCGGTCCGGCGAAGAACGGCGTGCTGACGCTGTCGATCGAAGGCGGCAAGGGCCCCGCAACTGTGCAGGCCAAAAACGTGATGCTGGCGACCGGCTCGGATGCGAAGCTGCTACCGGGGCTCACGGCCGACGACACCATCCTGACCAACGTGGAGGTTTTGTCGCTGAAGCAAATCCCAAAGTCGCTGGCGATTATCGGCGCGGGCGCGGTCGGTGTGGAGTTCGGCTCCATCTTCCGCAGCTTTGGTTCGGAGATCAGCATTATCGAGTTCCTGCCGCGCGTAGTGCCCAATGAAGACGAGGACGTGAGCAAGGAGCTGGCGCGGACCTTTAAGAAGCGCGGCATCGACATCAACGTGGGCGCGAAGGTCGAGAAGGTGGAAAAGACCAAGACTGGCGCGAAGGTTACGTTCACCGCCTCAGACGGGAAGAAGGTCGAGAAGGAAGCCGAGAAGGTGCTCGTCGCCGTGGGACGCGCGCCGCGCACCGAGAACATCGGGCTCGAGACGACGAAGATCAAGCCGGAGCGCGGCTTTATCAAGGTGAATGAGTGGATGCAGACCGACGAACCGGGCATCTACGCCATCGGTGACATTGTGGCGGGGCTGCCGCAGCTGGCGCACACCGGCGCGATGGCCGGCATGGTGGTGGCGGCGAAGATCGCCGGGAAATATGCGCGGCCGATCCGGCGCGATCGGGTTCCGGCCTGCACCTATACCGAGCCGCAGATTGGGAGCGTGGGCCTGACCGAAGCGGCGGCGAAGGAGAAGGGCTACACGGTGAAGGTGGGCAAGTTCCCCTTCTCGGCCAACTCGAAGGCGTCGATCGTGAACTCGCACGAAGGCTTCGTGAAGGTGGTTGCCGATGCGAAATACGGAGAGATTCTCGGCGTGCACATCATCGGGCCGCAGGCGACAGAGCTGGTAGCCGAGGCGGTGACCGCGCTGGAGCTGGAGGCCACGGTCGAGGAGATGATGTTCACGATCCACGCGCATCCGACGCTGGCCGAAGCATTGCTGGATGGGTTCGGCAGCGTCGAGGGGATGGCGATTAACGTTTAAGAGCAGCTAAGAAGCGGATAGCTGAAAGCCGGTTAGCGATGAGACGGGCGGCGATGAAGCGGTCAGCGGAAAAGCCGTCAGCAATGAGGCGGTCAGCAATGAGGCGGTCAGTAATGAGGCGGTCAGTAATAAAGCGGTCAGCCAGGAGCCAGCTAGCGGTGAGTGGTTCCAGGTGACATCTGCACCTGCTTTTGGCTGACCGTCTTATCGCTGTCCGATTTTTCGCTGACCGCTTCACTGCTGACCGGTTTTCAGCTTTGAGATGATTCTCAACCTGCTCAACCTCGGACGTATTCCCTATGCAGACGGCCTCGATCTGCAGCGGCGACTGGTCGAGGCGCGACACGCAGAGCAGATCGGCAACACGCTGGTGTTGCTGGAGCACCCGCCGGTGCTGACGCTGGGGCGAAACTCGAGCCGCGCGAACATTCTGGCCAGCGATGAATTCCTGGCCGACCGCGGCGTCGAGATTCACGAGATCAACCGCGGCGGCGATGTGACGTATCACGGACCGGGACAACTGGTTGGCTATCCCATCTTCGACCTGCGCAGTTTCACGCCACGGTTGGTCGCAGTCGATTACGTCCGGCAGATCGAAGAAGCGCTCATCCGGGCGTGCGGCGACTTCGGCGTGCTGACGGCGCGCGTGAAGGGAAGAACCGGTGTCTGGATCCCTGCCGGAGGCAGACTTTTGGAGAAGAAGATTGCCGCCATTGGCGTTCACATCTCGCGCGGCATCACGTCTCACGGCTTTGCGCTGAACGTCAGCACCGATTTGCGGGACTTCGACCTCATCGTTCCCTGCGGGATCAACGACCGCGCCGTCACGAGCCTGGAACCGGAGGCCGATCCGGCGCCGTCCATGGAAGCCGTCCGCAATGCAGTCGCGCGGCAGTTCGGGCGCGTCTTCGGGCACCAGGTGCTGGGTATCGAGTCGCTGGAAGAGCTGCTCGCATCGAAATCGGTGACCGCACCAGCAGATTTATAATCAATCTTTGCGCCGAATTATCTGATTCGATTCACCGTTCAGCCCACGGAATTGTCGCAACGCGGAGAGAAAAGTCCATGCCAACCGAAGTCCTGATGCCCCAGATGGGCGAGTCGATTTTTGAGGGCACAATCACGAAGTGGCTCAAGAAGCCCGGTGACACGGTGCAGCGGGACGAGCCGCTGTTTGAGATTTCGACCGATAAGGTGGACGCGGAAATTCCGTCGCCCGCCGCCGGCGTGCTGAGCGAGATCAAGGCGGCGGAAGGCTCGACGGTCCAGGTGAATACTGTCGTCGCCCTGATTGGCGACGGTGCAGGTGCGGCGGCGAGCGCTCCGGCTGCGAAGCCAGTCGCAGCGCCGGAAGCTAAGCCAGCACCCGAGACGAAGGCGGCTGCTCCTCCGGCAGAGGTGAAGCCCGCTCCGGCGGCGCCCGAGCAGCCAGCGGCTGCTCCTCCTTCGGGTTCTGGCCAGGACGTGATCATGCCGCAGATGGGCGAGTCGATCTTCGAGGGCACGATCACGAAGTGGCTCAAGAATGTCGGCGATGCAGTCCAGCGCGACGAACCGCTGTTTGAAATCTCCACCGACAAGGTGGACGCTGAGATTCCGTCGCCCGCGGCTGGCGTGCTGTCGGAGATCAAGGTTCCGGCAGGGCAGACGGTGCAAATCAACACCGTCGTCGCGGTGATCGGCGGGACCGCTGGTGCTGCGGCGTCGGCTCCGGCAAAGGCGGCTCCGGCAGCTGCCGCACCGGCTCCTGCTCCGGTGAGCGCTCCCGAAGCTGAGCCGGTTTCTGCCGAGGCGGAGCATGTGCGCTCCTCGCCGCTGGTGCGGAAGATCGCGCGCGAGAACAAAGTGAACCTCGCGGCCGTTTCAGGCACGGGCGGTGGCGGACGCGTGACGAAGGAAGACATTCTCGCCTACATCGAAAAGGGCCCGTCGGCAGCGGCTCCCGCGCGTCCCGCGCCGACAGCAACCGCAGCTTCTGCGCCGAGCAAGCCCGCAGCGCCTGCTGCGGCGACTCCGATGCCTGGCGAACTGGTGCCGTTAACCCGCATGCGCTCGATCATCGCGCAGCGCATGGTCGAGTCGAAGCACACCAGCCCGCACGTTCACACGGTCTTCAAGGTCGACTTCACGCGCATCGTCAAGATCCGCGAGAAGGAGAAGAGCAAGTACGAGCAGCGCAACGGCGTGAAGCTGACGTACATGCCGTTCATCGCGACGGCGATCATCGCCAACCTGCGCAAGATGCCGATCGTGAACGCCTCGATGGAAGGCGACGCGATCCGCTATCACAAGAACATCAACCTCGGCATCGCAGTCGCCCTTGAATGGGGACTGATCGTCCCGGTGATCAAGCAGGCCGAGGAGAAGAACTTCCTCGGGATCGCACGCGCCATCGTCGACCTGGCGGAGCGGGCGCGCGGCAAGAAGCTGAAGCCGGATGAAGTTGGGTCGGGCACCTTCACCATCACCAATCCCGGCATCTTCGGCGAGCAGTTCGGCATGCCGATCATCAATCAGCCGGAGTCGGCGATTCTCGGCGTTGGTGGACTGTTCAAGGAGCCGGCCGTTGTCACCGGCTCGGATGGAACCGACTCGATTGCCATTCGCAGCTTCCTGCACCTGACGCTGGGTTTCGACCACCGCATCATCGATGGCGCTGACGCGGGCAAGTTCATGGCTGAGGTGAAGAAGTACCTCGAGAGCTGGGACGGGGAAATCGGTTAGAAGCAGCTGGGAGACGGCTAGCTAAGAACCGGTCAGCTAAGAATCGGTGAGCTAAGTTCCGGTCAGCGAAAGGCTTTTCGGGGGTACCCCCTGCCTCTTTGGGCTTTGCTATCTCTTTCATTCTAATAGACCTGTAATCGGATCGTTCTGGACTGTGGCATCTCCTTCATTCCATTGAGCCGCCGACCGCCTGACCCAATACCACGATGCTTTATCGTCCAAACGCCCACGCCACCATCAGTGGGAATTCTGGTCGCCAGAGCGCGTCGCCGTGCGACGCGACCCGTTGGCTCATCACGACGTCCGCACCTGCATCACGCAGGGCGACTGCCCATCGATCGGCGTTGTTGAGGAAGAACGGCTCCAGTGTGCCGGCGACGAGGTACGTGCGCGGAATCGAACTCGGCAGCGCGCCCCCTGGTTTGTAACCTCCGCCCGGCGAGCCGGAGAAGATCGCCCCGTAGACGTCCGGATGCCGAAGCCCGAGGGCGAGCGCGAGCTCTCCACCCGCGGAGACACCGAACACCGCGCTGCGCTCAGTGGGCAACGCGACTCCGAACCGCGACCGCGTCCATCGGCGGACGTCCTCGACAAAAAACCTCTCATGAGCCGCGAACCGTTCCGCGTTAAAGACCGGCGAGTACTCCTCCAGCCGCGGCATCTCATCGGCCAGCCCGTGTACACCGACGATCATCGTGGACGGTACGTCGGCCGCCTCGAGGAACCCGCCCCACTGCGAGATCCTCTGACCGTCACCGGCGAACACGACTGCCTGGGGCGGATCCGGCGGGACATACACCGTGACCTGTCGATCCCCGTTGTAGTCGAGCGTCTCGGTGACGAGCTCTCCCGCTATCGGATCGGCTCGCGGCGGTTCCAGTGGTGGTTCGGGACGGCCAGCGCCGCCGGCGGTTGGGTCATCCATGGTCGGACTCCCTTCTTCGAGAGCTGGCACCTTGATCGATCAGGGGCTAAAGCCCGGATTCATTTGGAGCGTCTTACGGCACGACCAAGGTCGTGCCCTGATACAAAAGCCGGAGTTGTTTTCCTAAACTCCGAAGGCGTGCCCCTGATACAAAAGCCGGGGTTGTTCCCCTAAACTCAAGGTCGTGCCCTGATACAAAAGCCGGAGTTGTTTTCCTAAACTCCGAAGGCGTGCCCCTGATACAAAAGCCGGGGTTGATTCCCTAAACTCCAAAGGCTTGCCCTGATACAAAAGCCGGGGTTGATTCCCTAAACTCCAAAGCCTTGCCCCTGATACAAAAGCCGGGGTTGTTCCCCTAAACTCAAGGTCGTGCCCTGATACAAAAGCCGGAGTTGTTTTCCTAAACTCCGAAGGCGTGCCCCTGATACAAAAGCCGGGGTTGATTCCCTAAACTCCAAAGGCTTGCCCTGATACAAGGGCGGTCGATTCCCGCGTCTTTCCGCAAGCTCTCACGCCACGCGCTGCATATAAAAGCACCCAAAGTGTGAACTCACAGCCGCTTCTGCGCCTCCAGCACCCGCTCGACGGCTTGCTGCGGGGTCGAGCCGACGGCGGACAGGTGGCCCATCTTGCGGCCCTTTCTGGGCTGGTGTTTTTCGTACAAATGCACGCGGACGCCGGGGACGGCTAAGGCCTTGTCGAAGCGGGGAGCGTGGTCGAGCCAGAGGTCGCCCAGCAGGTTGGCGATGGCGGCGGGCTGAACGACGCCGGTGTCGCCGAGCGGCAGGTCGCAGACCGCGCGGACGCACTGCTCAAACTGGCTGGTGACGCAGGCGCGCTCGCTGGCGTGGTAGCTGTTGTGCGGGCGCGGGGCCAGCTCGTTGACGAGCAGGTCGCCGGATTTCGTGAGAAACATCTCCACGGCGAGCAGGCCTTCGAGGATGAACTGGTCGGCGATGGAGCAGGCCAGGTGCTGCGCACGCTGTTCTGTTTCGGCAGACACGAGAGAAGGAATGACGCTCCAGGCAAGGATCTGATGCTCGTGGTGGTTCGTTGCGGAGGGAAAGCTCTTCGTTTCGCCGCGGGGCGAGCGGGCGACCATAACGGAAATCTCCAGCTCGAGGTCGAGAGCCTGCTCGATGACGCAGGGCTTCTGGCCGAGGAGGAGCCAGGCGTCGGCAGGGGTGGTCGCGTCGCCGAAGCCCAACTTGACCTGACTGCGTCCGTCGTATCCACCGGTCGCGCTCTTGACGAAGCAGCGGCCGCCCAGCGCTGCAGCGGCGTGGGTGAGGTCGTGTTCCGAGCGGACGGCGCGCCAGGGGCCGAGGGGGAATCCATGGTTGGCGAGCCACTCCTTTTGCAGGATACGGTCCTGAATAATACGGAGGAGCGCGGCGGAGGGGCGGACGGGCGCATGCTGCGCGGCGGCTTCGAGAGAGGCGATCGAGACCTGCTCGATTTCAAGGGTGACGACGTCGGAGCCGCGGGCGAGATTGGCGGCGGCGTGGGCGTCGTCCCACGCGCCCTCAAAGCAGGCGTCGACGACAAAGCGCGCGGGGCAGGAGGGGTCGGGGTCCATGACCTGCACGCGATAGCCGAAGGAGCGGGCGGCCATGGCGACCATGCGGCCGAGTTGCCCGCCGCCGAGGATGCCGAGGGTCGAGCCGGGGAGAATGGGAGTCATTACGTTACAAATACCTCAGGGGCTAAAGACCCGCTTCTTTTTGGCCTGTGTCGGCACGACTGAAGTCGTGCCCTGATACGAAAGTGACGACGCAAGCTCGTTCGCAATCAGGAAAACTCGTGCCCTATACAAAACCGACGCCGCAAGGCGTGGTCGGAATCATTAAGACCTTTGCCATTTCATTCGGGCAGTCCCTGGACGAGGACTTCTTTGGTGCGGGCTTCGCGCCATGTGCGGAGACGGTCGCGCAGGTCGGCGTCAGTGGTGGCGAGGATTTCGACGGCGAGCAGGCCCGCATTGGCGGCGCCAGGCTTTCCTATCGCTAAGGTACCGACGGGCACGCCTTTGGGCATCTGCACGATGGAGAGCAGCGAGTCGATGCCCTGGAGCGCGGTGGCGGGGATGGGCACGCCGAGGACGGGCACGAGGGTTTTGGCGGCGACCATGCCGGGCAGATGGGCCGCGCCGCCGGCTCCCGCGATGATGACGCGGAGCCCGCGGCTCTCGGCAGTGGCGGCGAACTCGAAGAGCAAATCCGGTGTCCGATGGGCGGAGACGACCTTCGCTTCGTAAGGGACCTGGAACTCGCGGAGGATTTCGACGGCCGGCGCGAGGGTTTCGTAGTCGCTTTTGGAGCCCATGATGACGGCGACGAGGGGCGTGGGTTTCACTGGACGATTATAGAGAAGCGCGAACAAGCGGTCAGCGAAAGGCCCGTCAGCTGAAAACCGGTCAGCAATGAAACGGCCAGCGGAAAACCGGCCAGCAATGAGGCGGTCAGCCAGCACCCGGTCAGCTAAGAAGCGGTCAGCAAATCGGCAGTATCGGTTCACTTCCTCCTTAGGTAGTCGATCAGAAACTGGATGAGGGTGAGCAGCGCGCCGAAGGCGATGGCAACACCGCGCACGTTCTGGAAGCGCTCTTCGTGCTGGGAGACGCGGTCTTCGAGATCGCCGATGCGACCGGCATTGCCGTCGCCGACGAGGACGGTCATTTGATTCTTGAGAACAGAGAGGTCGGCGAGGACCTGGGCTTCAAAGTCAGTCATGGTGGAGAATCCTGAGGGTGAAAGATCGTGATGTGCCGGGAGCCGGGAGCTGGGGGCTGGGAGCGGGGAGTGGAAATCTGCTCTCCTGGCTCCTTGCTCCCGACTCCTTGCTAGCTGGTGAGCGGCAGGTTGACGAAGATGGCGCTGGAGAAGCGCGAATAGTTCGGCGGTGTTGAGGCGTCGTACATGCGAATGTAGTAGCGCTCCATCGCGGCCGCGCGCGGGATGGTGAAGGTGGGCACAGATGAGCGCAGGACGAGATCGGGTCCCGGGCCGGGCGTGAAGCTGTAGTCGCAGCGGCGCACTTCGAATCCGCCACCAGTGGGCGGGGTGACCCCGGCGCTGATCTGGATCTGGCTGCCGGTGACCGAGGTGACGGTGAGGCTGTCGAGATTGGCCAGCGGCAGCGCGGTCTCCGGCTGCAGAGGGAGCCAGGCGTCGGCGGGGACGCTGGCCGAGGTCTCGATGGACAGGCAGTCCGCCCAGTCGTTCGCGAAGCTGATGGTGTATTTTGCGAGGGCGGGCACGCTGCCGGAGAGATCGATTTCCACGGTGCGGACGACGAGGTTGGCGGTGATGCCCGTGGTTGTGGAGGCGAGGGCGAGGACGTCGCCGGGCCAGATATCCGATGCTACTGAGCCCGGCGCGCCGCTCTGCTGCTCGGAATTCCACGCAGTGTACTTGCCGGCCCAGGCGGCTGCGCGGCTGGTGGAGAGGGCGAGGATGGCCTGTGCCGCGTTTTCGCAGTCGGCGGAGCTGCGCGGGGCGGGATTTGTAACCGTGCCGATCCACGAAGCGGTGCCGGGGATTTTGCCGCCCAGGCTTTCCGCGGCGATGCTGGCAGGGCTGGAGAGGCGCGCGACGGAGCGACGGCCGATGCGATACGAAATGGCGATGAGTTCGCCGGCCTGGGGGGTGCTGGCGGGATAGAAGCGCAGCTTGCCGCTGCTCTCGACGGTGCAGTCCGCACCCTGCGCGGTGGTGCCGATGCGGCGGATGATGGCGGTGCCGCTGGGGGGCGTGCTGACGACCCAGTTGGGCGCAAGATGCTGGACGGTCACGCTGCCGATGCTGCAGTCAAGAAACGAGGCGTTGAGCGGGGCATAGACGCACCACGGCGAGGGCGAGCCGCCGAAGGGACCGGCGTAGAGAATGACGGGCGTGCCGGCCACGCCGTTGGTGGTGTCCTGCACTTCGAAGACGAAGGAGCCGGTGGCGGGCAGCAGATCGCCGCCAAAGCGCTCGAATCCGCTGACCGCGCCGGTGATGTAATACGACTGCAGGATACGCTGAGCCTCATTCGAATAAAAACGTAACCGTAATGTGTACGTATGTCCCGCGACAGCGGTGAAGGTGCTGCCGGCAACGGCTCCGTTGAGGATGGGAGCGATGGTGGCAGCGCCGCTGGACTGCCCGATCTGGAAACCGGCGAGGCAGCCGGGGAGGGTGGTTTCTCCGCCGAAGTAGAGGCCGTTGAGGATGCCGGAGGTTTGCGCGCCGAACTGCACGGAGTCGGTTTCGAGGATGAGGCCGCCGGCCATCTCCAGAGTGGAGAAAGTGGAGATGACGGTGTTGCCGAGGATGCCGTTGCCGCCCGCGCAGGTGAGTCCGTTGCCGGTGATAGTGACGGCGGAGCCGGAGTCGTCGACGATCCAGAGCTGGGGATTGAGCGTGGAGCCCTGGAAGTCGTCGGTGAAGGTCTTTGCTTTGGAGGCAGGGAGCTTCCAGGGATCGTACGCGAGCTCGAAGAGCGTCGTGGTGCCGTCGCCCTGAAAAAATTCGGTGACATAGGCGGCAGGCTCTTCTTCGCCGCAGACGGTGATGTCGTTGGCCAGAGCTTTGATGGTGGCAATCTGCAGATTCGCGGGCGAGAGCGTGCCGGCGGATTCGCTGAGCGCGTGGGTGACGGTGCCGACCGGGTTCAGCGACAGCAGGCTGTTCTGCAGCAGATAGGCATTGCGGGCGGCGGTGGCGAGGGTGGCGACGTTTTCCGACCAGGTGCGGCTGCTCAGCGCCTGGAATTCGGAGACGCCCATGGTGGCCAGCGAGAGCGAGGTGGTGATGCCGAGGATTTCCGAGCGAGTGAGCATGATCTGGGCAGCGCTGCCGGCAGTGGCGCCGAAGACGGGGCCGGTCTGCGCGATGGGCTGGCGGTCGAGCAGCATCTCGTCGCCGATGGCGGTGATGAACAGCTCGCAGACGGCGCCCGTGGTTCCCTGTCCGGTGAGTTCGGGCGCGGGTTCAGCGGCGAGGTAGCCGGTGAAGAGCAGAAGGCCCTGATCGTCGGCAACGATGATGCGGCCGTTGCGCACGGGCGTGGCGAGGCCTGGTGCGGGCAGAAGGGTGCATTCGCAGGTGACTGGCTGGTTGAGCCGCCGAAGGATGCGGAAGGGGCGTCCGGCCACGATGGAGCTGGTGTAGTCGACCGCGCCGTTGCCGTCGTAGTTGTCGATGGTGAGTTTCAAAGGGGCCTCCGGGTTCAGACGAGAGTCATGGCGCTGGGCAGGAAGCTGCGGAAACAGACGACCTGCTCGCCATCGTTGGCGTCAATGACGGGCAGGGCGCGGAACGCGCCGCTGAGGGCGATGCGTTCAAGCGGCGGCGCGAGCGCGGTGGATTCCTCGGCGGGACCGGCGAGAGATTGCAGGCGCGGGTAGTGGTAGAGGATGCGGTCGCCCTGCTGGCCGTCGACGACGAAGAGCGCGGACCACTCCTGAAAGAAGCAGCCGCCTTCGCGATCGACGAAGCCGGAGAGCGGCTGGACGCGCATGTCCGCGGCAGGAATGCCGGCGATCAGAGGCTGCGCGAGCTGGAGTCCGGGGGTGGATCCGGTGGAGACGGAGGCGACGCGGGCGACGTTGAAGGTGATGCGGCGGATGTAGTCCGGATCGCTGTTGACGGCTGCCCCGCTGGTGACGTAGGCGGCGTAAACGCCGCTGCCGACGAAGCCGGTGGCGCCGGAGTAGTCGACGTCGACGGCGACCAGCGAGCCGGCGGAGAATGCCGCAGCGTCGGTGGCAGAAAGCGCGAGAAATGTGGCGGTGGAGCCGGTGGTGAGGTTCACCGGGGGCACGCCTTTTGAGCCGGAGCCGTTGGCAGTGCCGCCCGCAGCGGGAACAATGAGGTTCATATGCTGCGAGCCGGCGGCCAGAGCCATGGAGAGCTTGGACCAGGTCTTGAAGCGGAAGGCGAGGGTGGCGTCGACGGTGGCGCGCACCTGCATCTGCGTGGTGCCCGGGGTTCCGGTGACGAGGTCGCCGAATTTGCTGGCGGATTTGCGGGTGAAGTTCTCGATCCAGCCCAGGGAAACCCACGGGGAGCGGCGGCGCGTCGACGTTGAAACGGCCGTTCACCGAAGGATCGAAGAGGGTCGGCGTCTTATGGACGCGATCGACGGGGGCGAAGTACGCGCGCACAGAGCGGCCGACGGGCGGCAGCGGCGGCAGGGTCGTGGTTGTGCTCATGACTCGCTGGGCTCCTGGAAGGCGAAAACGGTGACTTTGGCGACGCGGCTGAGACGGTCGTGATCGGTGACGGCGAGGACTGAATTCCGGCTCCGACCAGAAGACCTGGGTGCCCATGGCGGCGGCCGGTGTCTGGGTATGGTTCATCTTTTGTGCCGAGTACGGATACAAAAGCTGGAGCAGCTCGTAATCCATCTTTTCCAGGGCGCGACCGCGGTCCAGACCGGCATTCATCTGGGTGCCGGCGGTGGTGTAGTGGATCTCACAGGTCATCTGCGCGAGGATGCTGGGCAGATGCAGATCGGCGGCAAGGCCGGTCCAGCGCAGCGTAAAGGCATCGAGCTGGGGTTGCGGCATAAAGGCCTCGGCGTCCTCGACGAGGATGCCGGGCCGGGAGACGGAGCGCAGGGTCATGGTGCGGGCCGGGTTGACGGTGGCCAGCCGGTTGCGCAGCGTCAGATAGAAGGTGTCTTTTGCATTCTGCATGAAAATCCTTTGGAGCCGGTAGCTGGGAGCTGGGAGCTGGGAGCTAGGGGCTGGGAGCCGGTAGCCGGCCGAGCACAGGGCTTGTGGCGTGCGGCCTGTGCGTCCGTTACATGGGCCACTCGCCCGCCGCTTCCTGTAACAGCAAGCCGATACAGATAGGCCGTTCCCTGGCTTTCGGACGAGGAAACGGCCTCGATGAGGAAGAGCTTGCCGGCGACGACCACTCCGCTGGCCTGAGCAAAGAGCGCCTGGGCGGAGCTGAGATTCAGCTGGGTCACCTGGGCGGCGACGGCATCGGCGCTGATGAGCAACTCGTACTTCGGCAGCTTGCCGTCGGCGAGCGTAGCGCGGGCCTTGCGAAAGACCGCCGGCGACAAGGGCAGCGAGAGGAAGCCGGGGGCGTCGAAGCCAATCTGGCCGGTGTTGGCGGTATCTCCCGGGACGGGCGGCATCTGCAGGCAGGCAGTGGTGCCGCCATTGGCACGCAGAAGGGCGGTGGCGACGCGCTGGGCCACGCCGCAGGGGTTTTGGGTACTGAGGTCGGCCATGGCGTCAGCCCATCCTTACGGAAACCCAGGGCTGCGAGCAGCGCCTGGACGGTGTCGTCGACAAGCGAATTGGAGAAATACTGCAGCCACATCGTGTCGATCTTGGCGGTCTTCACGTTCAGGCCGGGCGTGGACTGGGCGTTCTTCACGATTTGCGCGCAGGCGACCATCACGGCGTTGGGCAGAGTCGCGAGGCCGGCCGTGTAGGTCACCATCGCCTCGTTGAAGGGCAGGCCGAGGATGCTGCGCGGGAAGATGAGTTCACCGGTGTCATCGACAAAGTCGATGGTGGAGGGATCGACAGTGGTCCATGCGCCGGGCAGAGAAAAGGCCCACAGGACCTCCTCCTGAAGTGGGTAAACGATCTCGCCGCGGCGCGGGCGTGCGTAGCGCGCCTGGATGGAGGCGAACGGCGTGGTGGCCGGCGCGACGGCGACGAGCGGCAGATGGCTGAGGCGCACCGCCTGCGAGCCTTCCACGATGCGGAGCCGCTCGGTGTATTGCGTGGGATTCAGGCTGGTGCGCCGGCAGTACGCGTCGATGAGCGAGGACGCAGCGGTGATCCAGTCGCCCGTGACGCTGGGCGGCAAGCCGTAGGTCTGGTATTGCGTGGGCTGCAGATAGCAGGACATGAATTCTCCTGACCCGGCAAAGCCGGGTAGCTGAAAAGCGGACAGCTGAAAGCGGTCAGCGAGGAAGCAGTCAGCTGAAAACCGGTCAGCTAAGAAGCAGTCAGCTGAAAACCGGTCAGCTAAGAAGCGGTCAGCTGAGAACCGGTCAGCTAAGGAACGGGTAGCTATGAGGCGGTCAGCGGTAAAGCAGGCGGCGAAAGCGGCGTGACGGCCAGCAGCGGCTGGTTGGCCGGTTGCTGACCGTCGTATCGCTGACCGTTCTTTGCTGACCGTTTCTGTGCTGACCGGCCTTTCGCTAACCGCTTCTTCGCTGCCTCACGTCTACCGGTCGACGAGCACCTGATAATGCGCGTAGTTGGCGCCCTTCACGACCGGCGCGCCGAACTTCACGACCACGTGCTGCGAGGCCAGAGAGCCCGGCGTGCCCAGCTGGAAGACGCGCGGGTTGGGATCGCTGAGCCAGTGGTACTCGATCAGGTCTTCGGTGACGATGTAGGCGGGCAGCACCGCATTGCCCGTGCCGGGTGTGCCGGTGTAGGCCAGCGACCATTCCGGAATGAGCGGCAGCTCGCCGGCCTGGGTGGTGAGCATCTTCACGGTAAAGCCGGCCGCGATCTCCTTCGTGTTGAGGACCACGTTGAACTCGGACTTCATCTCGCGGTCGATCAGGTCGAGCAGCACCGGGTTGGCGTAGATGGCCGTGGGCCGCACCGCGTAGCTGGTGTTGGCCACCATCTGGGCGATGGTCGACTTGAGGGTGTCAGTGATGCAGCCGGTCGTGGGGATAGTGACGGTGTTGCCGCCGGCTACGATCTGCGCTGTCACACCCATGTACTGCATCGTTGTGGGCGTGGTCAGGGAGGTGTCGTTCCCGTTCCACAGCGCCACGTCATGCGCCAGCATCACGCCGTCGATGGTGTCCACCAGGTCCTTGGCCTGCAGATAGGCGAATTGCTTCTGCTGCGAGCCCAGCTCCATATCGAACAGGTTGTAGTTCAGCTGCGCGACGATGGCCTTGAGCGGCACGCTGCGCTCGACACGGGTGGGCGTGACCACCGGCGCGACGATGTTGCGCGGATCGACGAAGCCCGCGGTGGAGGGGTTCGGGATCGCGGTCTGCTCGAAATAGCGCGAGGGATGGCCGGTGGCCGGAACCTGCTTGATGCGCTGGCCGAACATGTTGCGGCGGCGGACGATGTCGAGGATCTCGGTCTGGTAGATCGGCACTTCGATGGCGCCGGGCCCGATGTAGTCCGCGGCGGAATGGATGTCGAGGAAATTGGCAGTCATGATGTCCTTTCAGGTAGCGGTGAAACGGTTGGCGATGCGAAAGTCAGCTGAGAACCGGACAGCGAAAAAGCGGTCAGCAATGCGACGGTCAGCTAAGAACCGGACAGCGAATAAAAGCGGTCGGCGATCCAGCGGTTAGCAATAATGCGGCCAGCGGAGAACCGGTCAGCCAGGAACCGGCCAGCAAAATAAAAACGGCCAGAGAATTCGACTGATTCGCTGACCGTCTTTGCGCTGACCGCATCTCTGCTGACCGGGTTTCTGCTGACCGCTTTTAAGCCGCGCGCGGCTAGCCGACCATGCCGGCGCGCAGCAGCTGCGCCTTGACGGCGAGGCGCTGCTCGAGGCTCAGGCCGTCGAGCGCGGCGTCGAGGGCGCCGGCTTCGATCGACTCCAGCGTGGTGATGCCCTGCTTGGCGAGGAACTGCGCGGTCGAGGCGGCCACGGTTTTGCGCGCGGACGGAAGCCCGGTGCGAGGCTGGGCTTCGGTCCGGGTTTCGAGCCCGGTTTCGATTTGCGCGCGCAGTTCGGCGATCTGCTGCTCGGCGGCCTGGAGCTTCTGCTCCAGCTCAGCTTCGCGGCTGGAGGCCTGGCGGGTTTCGACGGCGGCGACGATGCGCCCCACCTCGCCGGTCCGCTCCTCCATCAGCGCCACGGTGCGCTCCAGCAGCGCGGCGGCGGCTTCCAGCCGCGTTTCCGTGCGCTGCAGGCTCTCGGTCATCGTGTCCATGCCTTCGCCCGTTGGTGAGTCCATGTTGATTCCTTTCTGTCATTCGTCCGGAAGGACGCGCCTTCGCGGAGGTGTGAGGTTGCGTGCGCCGCGAAGCTGCGGCAGCGCGAGCCGGCGAGCTCAAACGAGGTGTCGCGGTAGGCGGCCTTCTCGCGCAGCAGAATGGCGGCGCCGGTGAAGGTGGCGCGGGTCAGAGTCCAGACTTCCTGGCGCATATCCTCCACGTGCGCGTCGGCCAGCTCCCAGGACATGCCCATGGAGCCGGCCGTGCTTTGCCGCATCTGCCGCTCCACGTCGGGAAAGTCCTTGGCGAAGAGATAGCCCGCGACGAGGAGGCGCGAGCCCTCCACATCGGCCTGGGTGATGATGCCGCACTTGCGGCGGGCATCGTGGCCGTCCCACGAGGGGACGTAGTCGACCGCCATTCCCAGCAGGGAAGGCAGGCCGGCAAGCGCCGCGGAGCGCGTGAGAATCACACGATGGCCCCGGGCGCCCGACGGCGGTTTGGTGCTTGGTTCGTCCACCCGGGTGAGCACGCCGTGAAAAGGCGCGCGATTGGGGTGGCCGTCCACATCCGGCAGATGAACTGCCATGGCTTCCAGTCTCATGGGGTCTCCCGAAATCCCTGATTTGTCGTCGTGGTTGTGACGTTTTCCTCCTTCAGTGCGGCGCTTCCCACAGCGGAGGCCGGCAGCGGACCGAGACCGCGCATGGCGCGCACCTCGTCCACTGTGAGCACGCCGGCGGCCAGCAGCGCGGTCTGCATCTGCACCTCCTGCATATCGTCGGTTGCGTCGAGATCGTTGAAGACAAACTCGAATTCCGTCCAGCCCAGGCACTTGGCGAACAAATCCCTCGTCAGGTGCTCGGCGATCAGCCGCGCCAGGGGCACGATGGCGGAGTGGAAGGCCTCATCCAGCAGCGATTCGGCGGTGGAGCGGTTCACATCCTGTTCGAGGCCGAGCAGCATGGGCGGCAGCGAGAAGGCGTTGGCCACCATGCGGATAAGGAATTCCTGCCAGGTGAGGCGCAGGTCGGCGTCGGTGCCTGTGGCAAAGCGCAGAACTTCCGGCTTCTGCTGGGTGCTGAGCAGCGGCACACGGCCGGTGCCTTCGATTTCGTCCTGCCACCAGCGGATGAGGCGCTCGTGCTGCGCGGGCGTCGCTTCGTTGAGCCACAGCGCATACTGCACCACCGCGTTGCTGGCCAGTTTGCCGGCGAAGCGATGCGCGCTGAGGAAGGCGTTGACGGTTTCGAAGGCGACCTCCAGCGGGCCCAGGCCAAAGGGCGTGTAGCTGCGCGGATTCATGCGCACGTAGATGAGCTGGTTGTCCTGGAGCGGGATGACCGCGTCAGGACCGGCGAGGTTCGTGGCCTGCGCGAAACGCATCGAATCCGGCTGGCCGTCCCATTTGGGATTGATGCGGATGGTCGCGCCGTCCACGGGCCACAGCTCGAAGGGGTGCGCGGGATCGCCGGTCAGCTCCATCTCGATAGCGCCGAAGCCGCCGACCAGGGCATCTTCGATGGCCTGCTCGATGAGCGTGCGGAACGAATCGGAGGCGTTGGGAAATTCCAGGGAGCGGCGCAGGATCTTCAGGCGCCTGGCCGCAAAGGCGACTTTGTCCGGATCGTGGTCCCGCTTCAGACGCACCTGCCAGTCCATGCTGGCCACGCGGTCCTTGATGAGGTTGATGGCGCGGCGCACCACCGGCGTCTCGGCAAACTTGCGCAGATTCGCGGGGGTGGGTTTGGGCAGCGCTTTCCCCGGGAACGAGTAAGGGCTCAGAATCGCCGGCAGGGCGAGGGTCTTCCGCTCCGCGGAGGGCCCGCTGTCTTTGAGCGCGGACGCCGCGGCTCCCAGCCGCGCCAGCGCGTGTTTCCATTGTTCCTTGATTGTCACGTCTCCTCCGCTTCCTGGTTGCAAAGAAAAAGGCATGGCGCGTGGCCATGCCTCGTGGAATTCCCTGGTTTCGGTGCTTACACGCGCAGCTCCCGGCGCGCGGTTTCCGCCACGCGGTCGAGGTCGTTCACGGTGAGGACGCGAATCTGCTGCGCCTCCATGGTTTCGACGCCGAAGCGATACTGCACGACGAAGTCGTCGTCGGCAGGCACGTCACCGTGGCTGTTACGGATGGGTTCCACGATGGCGGTCAGCTCCAGCTCGGCGTTCTCCACCTGGGCCACGCCCGCGCGCAGCAGAGGCGCGCTGAAGGCGAGGACCTTGGCCAGCTCGCTGTCGGTGGCCAGCGAAACGGCGTGGAACATGCGGACGACGCCGTTGGGCCGGTAGCCGCAGTCGATCTTCAGCGAGTCGCCGGGGCGGGTGTAGTCGGCGGCCGGAATGCGGCGGCGCATCAGATCCCACACCCGAGCCTGCTCGAAGTGCGTGCGCAGGCTGCGGACGATGGCCGCGCGTCCGCTCAGCGCCTGGCGGGTCTTTTCGCGGCGCGGCTCCACGTACAGGCGCATGAGCTGATCGATGCCAGCCGCGAGATTTTCCGCAAGAAAGGCCTTCGGCGCCGTCACTTGTAACAGATGCGAGAACGAATCCTCGATGGTTTTCATCAGCGAGGGTCCGTCGTTCGTCGGTTCGAGCAGCCGCTGGCGCATCTCGGTCTCCATGGCCTCCAGCATGTCGGTGTCGGCCTCCGGATCGAGGCAGCGGACGCGTGCCCAGTCCTTCGTGAACCGGAGCTGCGCGGACGGGAGCCCGGGCGATCCGCCTTCTGGCGTCGCTGGCCCATGAAGAAGCACGCCAATATTGACGAACTCGTTCTTCACCGGGTCGGGCACGTAGCGGACCAGGGAGAACTCGCAGGGAAGAGGTCCGGTCATTGGATTCCTCCCTGTACGTTATCGGCCCAGTCCGGCGCGGGGAAGCGGCGTCCGGCGGTGGTGATCGAGGGGCGATTCCAGTTTGGAAACGGCTGACGGGAGGAGTCCCGGAACGAGGTGATCAGATCGCGCACCTGGGTGCGCCGCTCGATCAGCTTCCCGATGAGCGTCTCCAGCACCTCCGCATCGCCCTCGTACCATTCCGGAGGCACGCCTTCGACGAGTGCCCAGATCCGCTCCGGGACCAGCTCCTCGATGCGGGTGAGCCAGGGCTCAAAGCTCTCCCAGCCGGTGATTGCGCTGTAGACGAGGTTCCGCGCATAGACACCACGCAGAGGCGCGTCGATGAAGCGCCACTCTCCGGCGTTGAAGCAGAATCCCTGGTCGATGAAGGTGGCGTGGTAGCGCTTCTCCCGTCCCTTGCGATAAAAGAGCGCCTGGCGGCCGTTGGCATTACACGTCCACTTGTCGAGGGCGAGCGCTCCCGCAAATTCGCCGAGATTGCGTACCTCGGTCAGCTGAGGCTCGGGCAGATAGTCCGCGACGTGGCCAGGCATGAGGCCCCCGACCAGCTGCGAGCCGAAGTGCAGCCCGGGGCGGCAGCGTTCGCGGCGGGAGCCGAAATCCATCTCCAGCTCCGCCGTGCGCTCGATGAGCCACGGCGAAACCTCAATCACCTCGCAGGCGGGTACGGTGAGCCCGACGAGCGCGGCGAGGCGCGTGGCCAGCAGCTCATTGGGCAGGACGCGCAGATGCTGGGGGTTGTTCTGAAACTTCACCACCCAGGCGTTGCCGTCCTCGCCGAGCATGAGATGGCTCTGCGCCCCGCCGCGCATCTTCCGAATTTGCTGAATCGCCCGTACCGCCACAGTTCCCCCAATCCTACTGCAGAGCCTTGCCGGACAGCTTTTCCTGCCGGGCGGCCAGGGCGATGGCCATAGCCATCACGCAGTCGTCGTGCTCGCCCGGCCGCGCTTCCCCTCGCCCGTTGGCGAGGCGGATGAAGTTGCGGCACTCGCGCAGCAGCCGCTGGCTCAAAAACAGGTGCGGTGTCTCCGCGAGCGCGGAGTGCAGCGCGCCCAGCATATCGGGGCGCGAAACGCTTGTGGTCAGCCAGCCCGGCTTGCCGCGCTGTTCGTAGAGAGGCTGGTAGCCCCGGGACTGCAGCAGCGCCAGCACTGCCGCGCCCTGGTTGTTGCGCTCCACCACCAAAATCGCGTCGTTGTAGGCGTGCGCCAGCTTCAGCACCGCCGGAACCAGTTCCGCCGGCTCCATGCGACTCTGCAGCTCCGCGCACTGCAGGCCGCTCTTCATCTCGATCACCTGGGCGACGGCGAAGTCGCCGTCGGGGCCGCCGCCGGCCGGATCCACCGCGACCAGGTAGTCCGCACCGGGCTGAGGCACCAGCCAGGTGTGCAGGTCGCCGTTCAGGTCGGTCTGCGTGGGCCCGGAGAGCGCGCGCAGACGCTCATCGATTCCGGGCGCGTGGAAATAGCAGGAGCCGCTCGAGAGGAAGCAGCTCTCCGGGTCTTCGGCGTATTCCTGCTTTGCCAGTCCCCGGAAATTCGCGGGGATCTGCCGCCGGTAGCCGATCTGGGCAGGCGAGAGCCGATGCTCCTCCACGAGCCGCCGCTCCTCATCGGAGAACGATTCCTCCGGAACCGGAGCCGCGGTGTAGGCGTCCTCCAGCCACCAGGGGAAGAAGTGTCGCACGGCGCCGGTCGCCTCCGCATCCTGCCACTGCTGCCAGAAGCAGCCCGATGAGCCGTTGGGGGTCGATTCCATGGCCAGCTCGCCGGCCGGTGAAAGCGTGGCCAGCAGCCCGTAGAACGTCTCCGAGGGATCGCCCGGCCAGCGCGCCAGCTCCGTGCAGTGCAGATTCGTGATGGTGAGGCCGCGGCCGGCGTTGCGGTCGCCCGCGGTCTCGATCAGGTATTCGCTGTCGATGGCGGGGAAGGCGATCCGCCGCGACGAGCGCTTCGCGTTCTTCAGCACCGGGCTTTCGGACCACTCCGGCGGCAGCTGGGCGAGAAAGCGGTGCACGATGCGGAAGAGCGCCTCCGCGGCTTCCTGGGTGTGCGCCACCTGGACGGTCACGGTGCCCGGATACAGGAGGGTCTTCAGAAAAAACTGACCCGCGATCCAGGTGGTCACGCCCATTTGTCTGGCCTTGAGCACGATGTTTTTCTGTCCTCGGTGGATTAGATACTGTTGCTGTGCCTTGTTGGCGGTCAGGGGAATACAAGTCCCCAGCCGGTTGCGAATGCGGAGGAGCGTTTCCGTGAGGGCGCGCGCCGGCTCGGGGCCGGCGACCAGCTGCGCGCCCAAACGGATGAGATCCTCCTGGGTTCCGTGTCCCAGGTTGAGTTTCATGAAAATGTCAGTAAGCGTACCAGTTGTAGTCGGGGCCGCACACCAGAGTGCGCTTGCCCGGCGCACTGATGGCCAGGGTCTGGGCGGAAACGCCGTTGTAGTTGATGTTCTCGGAACTGACAGTCTGCAGTGTAACCGCGTTCGAAGACGTGTCGGACTTGATAATCGTGAACTCCAGTCCTGTCGGCGCAGCCTTATCCGGGAGCGCCGTGTAGCAGCTGGGCAGGGTGAGGGTCTGCGCGCTGCCGGCGGCGTTGGCGATCACGTTCTTGTTGGCGGCGGTGAGCGTCAGAGTCGATGCGGTATTGATGATCGTGCTCAGCGCGAGGCCTCCGCTGGAGCGGATCGTCCCCTGATACGTGATGTTGAAGAAGGGATTCACGCCGGAGAAGTGCGCCTGAAAGGCATCGCCCTGGTAGCCCGTGTACATCTGCGCCGCATAGGCCGGATAGCTCGCCGCGGAAGCGACGGGCGTCGACCAGACGCGGGGCACGGCGCCGGTAGGATCGTTGATGTTGGAGCCGCCGCTGGAGTAGCCGGTGACGTTGGCATCTTCGAGGGCCTGGTAGTAGTTGCCGCAGCCGGTCAGGTGGTGCACGCTGGCGTAGGTGGGCGGATTGCCCGAGGCGCCCGCATAGGTGATCCAGTTGACGCCGGCGGCCATTTCCAGGCAGTCGACGTCGGCGATGAGGAGGTTATTCGTCACCGCCGGTGCGACATAAGCGAGATTGGCCGCGGGAAAGCTGGTGAGATCGGGCCACTGGACGTGCCCGCCGTGAATCTCCACGCCGTTGGCGCCAATATAGAAGCCGGCCACGGCGGGACTGTCCACGTAAGTGTCGGTCCAGACGCTGCCCGAACCGCCGGTGTCATAGATGACGTAGCTGGTGGCGTACGAGGCATTCGCCGCCGATCCCGAGGACGCATTGTTGACGCAGGGCGCGGTCGTGCAGGTATACGGAAATCCGAAGCCGTGGATCAGGTAGCCGGTGTTGCCCGTGCCTTCGTTGTACACGGCCGCGGTCAGCGCATTCCGCACCAGGATGTCGTCGAGATCGCTGTCGATGGCGGTCTTCTGGAGGTGAATCCCATACGCTGGCCGGTTCGCCGGCGTGAAGGCGGAGCTGCTGTAGCTGACCGTGACGTTGCGCAGCAGGAAGTTGGCCTGGTGACCGGAAGCGGTGTTCTCTTCGCCGAGCAGAATGCCTTCGGCGGTGGTGTCGTTGACAGTGACGTTATCGATCAGCGTGCCCCGGAACCACTGCAGCTCGAATCCATGGGTGGCATTGCCGCCCGCCAGAATGTTGAGGTCCTTGAACGTGCAGCCCTGCGCCTGGGTTGTGTTGCCCAGATAGAAGACATCGCCTCCCAGAGAAGAAGGCAGGGTGAGGGTGGTCGCGACCTGCGAGCTGTCGGCGTTGACGGTGGTGCCGCCGGAGCCCAGCAGGCTCACGCAGGCGCCGTTGGTGGGTTCGTTCAGCGTTGCCGTGACCGGAAACGTCCCCGGACCGAGGCGTACCGTCTGGTTGTGCCCGCTGCTGTTCGCCTGGGCGAGAGCGGCGTTCCACGCTGCGTTCAGAGTGGTGTAGGTGGTCCCGTCTACGGTGACTTCGCCATTGATGCTGGCGCCGGTGAGGCCCGCTGTCGCATTGACAGCGCCAGCGACCGAGATGTTGCCGGCAAAGCTCCAGGTGCCTCCGGAGCCGTTGCTGTTGGTGTTGGTGTATCCGAAGTAGTCGCTGGTCGTGCCAAAGCCCGGGTTGACAATGCGCTGCAGCGTGTTGCAGCCTGGCCCGCTATAACAGGGAAGCCCGATGACGCTGGTGACGTAGGGAGAATTGACGAGCAACCCGAACTGCCAGGGGCCGGTCACCTGATAGGCATACTGGGGGAGGGCCCAGCTTCCACCACCGACCTTATAACTCGAATAAGCCGCGCCGTTCGCAATCTGAACTCCTCCATCGGAGTTTTCCGTGCGACCCAGAAGCTGAACGAGCAGCTTGGCGCCCCCGTTGTGTGGCAGCCACTGCGAAGCTGAGATCACGCCTACCCCCGCCTTCTGGTAGGGGTACTGGGACTCCTCGACGGAATCCCCCGCCGCCCACTGCGCGGTGTTGGGTGCGAGGGTGAAGTGATTGTCCGTTGTATCGTTGCTGGCCCCGACGACCTTGTAAACTTCCGCACCCTGATACAGATTGATCGTCTTGTTCGACTGCGAGGACCATGCGGTGTCGAGCGCACCCCAGTCATTCCGCCCGGTCCACAGAATGAGGTGCGTTCCGTCCACTGAGCCGAGAACCGGCCAGACAAAGCGCACCGGATAGGCGGTTGTGCCCCCAAACTCCCCGTTACTCCAGGGCGATCCAGCCGGCAGATCAGAACCAGCTATTTCAGCGAACTGGCCGCACAGACCTCCCTGCCAGATGGTTGCACCGGCCGGATGCGGCTTCTGCATCGCGGCCGTGACGCTGTTGCCGGTGACGCTGGAAATGGAGATTGTTTCGTAATTGCCGTCGTGCTGCGTAAATCCGGTGCCGGCTTCCTCAGCGAGGCAGGCCAGACCCGGACTCAGCGATCCCGATCCGAGAGAGACTGTGAACGTTGCGGTCCCCGGTATCAGTGCGCCGGAGGGTACAGTGATGGCGGAGGTCAGGCTGCCCCACGCCGTCGATTTCGGCACCGAGGTGCTGGACGTGACCTGGGTGAAGTAGTTGCAGCTTGTTGCCTGGCAGCTTGTTGAAGTATCGGTGAAGGGCTGTACGTCATCGGCAAGAGCTGTTGAAGTGATGGAGGTCACCTTGCCAGCCTGAGTGTCGAGCATCCAGCGGTTCTCACCCTGCGTTCCGCTGATCTGTTCCACGGCATTGCCTGAAGGGGATGAAGGGCTGATGGTCAGGCTGGCGGCTCCTGTGGCTGCCGATCCGGAAAGAGTCCCCCGATAAACGTTGATGGTGTTGGTGACGAAGTCGGACCAGAGTTCAGCACCCTCATCATAGGGATGGTTCGCGCCAAAGGGACCATAGATCGCTGTCCCCTCCCCGACGCAGTCACCCGGAGCTTCGCACCAGATCGCATTCTCGAGGCTCGAGGTGGCCTCGCTGGTATTGCGAATGGTCAGAAGGCTGTTGTTGGTCTCGACGCTCTGGTGGACAAAGTCGTAGAGCTGCGAGAGGACCCCGCCCTGGGTTTGATTGACGTTTGAGACCTGACCTGTGTAGTGCTGCCAGGGCGAGGCCGTCGCGGAAGGAAGGCCGGTATAGTCCACCTTGAGCTGACGCCCGACAAACGGATTGGTCGAGCCCGGGTAGGTCGCCTCGAATGGATTGATGACCGTTTCGAAGGTCCCGCCGTTCCGCCGATCCACCAGGTCAAGAACCGTACTGGCCGGCGTGGAGGATTGTTGCAAACCATAGGCGGCGTCGTTGACCCGCGACCATACGGGCATCTCAGTGGCAGAGTAAAGTGGCGGAGCAATCACCTGACAGGCGTAGCTGTAGGCCAGACAGTCCTGCAGAGACATGGCAATTCCGTTGTTGCTGCCGGCAGTGGACTGCATCTGATCGGCGAACAACCGTCCCTCGAATTGTTTTGAGTAGAGATTCGGCACCGTCAGGGGTCCGGTGAGCGTGCCGCCAGCCAGAGGCACTTGCGCGGCGGCCGATTGATCCACGTAATGCTTGGTGGCGGCCTGGCCGCTGGCCGTGGGATCGGTGTTGAGCGTCAGCGGCCCGCTAAGGGTCCCCCCACCCAGAGGCAGATACGATCCGCCAAGGGAGGCGATGGCGCCTTGTACGTAGGCCTGCGAAACCGGCTGCACGGCCACAGTGGAGGGCTGCAGCTCGGCGCGAACCGAGGCGATCGCTGCCGTGCCCGAGGACGGCACCACCCAGTATTCCTGGTTCACGGTGCCGTCACTTAAGTGATAGACAGCGGTGTAGTAATTGCCCGCGGGCAGCGATCCGGCGTTCGGCGTCAGATTGACACTGACAAAGCCGTCCGCGCCGATCGTCGCGCTGGTTGTGCCGGCGGCAATGGCCTGGTTCTGCGGTGTGGTGAAGGCCGGCCAGTTGATCAGCAGGGTGCCGCTGGCCGGTGTGCCGTCGGCGCGGTAGACCGTGCCCTGCACCGTGGTGGTTGCGATTTGCGCGGCCAGGCGCAGGGGAAGCACCGCTGCAAAGGCGAGCACGCCAAGAGCCGCAGCCAGGCTCCACGCGCGGCGACCTGTCTGATTTGCGCAGTCTCTGTTCCGCATAATCCTCGTTTCTGTACCGGCAGGTTCCCGGTAGGCTCAGCGGGGACGCCGCATCGAGGCTATCCCGGCCGGGGAAAGCAAAAGGGGCACCCCGAAGGCGCCCCTCTTTTTTTCTTTTTTTACTCTATAAGTTCAGAATAACAAGTTGGAATGGGTTTACTGCCAGGTTTCTCCAACTATTTTTGCTTGTAAGTCTTTTGTTATGTTGAGTTGTGACCTTGGTTATGTGCGACCCCCTCTTGACAAGATTTCCACATTGCCGGGAAAAATCTCATAATCGCGGAAAAGCTCGGCCAACTGCTCCAGCGCCGCGCCATAAACGCGGTGGATGGTCCGTTCACTTTCCCCGGTCAAATGCGCCGCTTCCGGAGGGGTGTAATCCTCCAGAACGATGTGCGCGACGACCGCCTGAGCGAACGGCTCCAGCTGCTTCAGGCACTTCTCCACGTCGAAGAGGAAGATGATGGCGTCTTCGAAGCTGGGAATGCGATGGCTGCTAACGTGCCCGCGAAAGACCGCGTTGCCGAGGAAGCAGGGCGTGCGGCCGACCAGCATGGAAGTCTGCAGGTAACGATGCAGAACCCGGAGCGCGTCTCTGCGGCTCTCGGATCGGCCGCCGACAACCCGCAGCGGCGGCGCAGGAACGTCCGGCTCCGCAACCGCCTGAGCGCTGGGGAGGACGACGGGCAGGGCTAAGGTCGCGCTCATGCCACACCTCGGCGGATCATGCAGCGTCGCCTGAGGCCGCGGCGCACGCTGCGCCGGGAGCGTTGGGAGGGCGGAATCGCCGCCAGCCTTGGAGCACAGCTCGGACAGTAGACTTCCGAGCAGTCCTGAGCGCGGAACCAAAGCGAGCCGCACCCCTCACACACTTTGAGAAAAATACGCAGGTACATCATGGGTTCTCCAGAGTCAGAACCTCCACGGCGCTGGGTAGGAGTCGGGTGGAGGCGGGGGAGGAAAGGCTCTGCCATGTTGATCGGGCATGTTGATGGGGTCCGGCATTGGCCTTTGTTGGGAAGTCGTGTTGGGAAATAGGACGCAGACCTGCATTTGAGCCTCGTCCAGCGACGTATTCGCTCGTGCCGGCAGCCGGCCTGGCGAGCGAAAGTACTATGTCTGACTGGCGAAAGTAGTCCGAAACTAAATCGATCGGGACCCCCCCAACAATCACCACAGGGTGGGTTTCCCGTGCTGTCGCGGACCTGAGTACTGCAGTGCTTTCTGCTTTGTGGGAAATCTCTCGATTTGTGTTTCTTTCTGCAAAACCTGAGGTAACGGGTCTTTTGCAGGCTGAAAAAATCGCCAAGATGAAATTCCTCGAGTTACACGAGCGGCTGCGGCTCGAGACGTGGCGCCGCATTGACCAGGGCATTCTTAGCCGTGCTCTGCTGGCCAGCCGGACGGGTCTGGCCCAGGCTCATATCTCCAACTTCCTGCACCGCCGCCGGCGGCTGAGCCTGACGGCGCTGGATCAGATTCTGGAGGCGCAGGCGCTCGGCGTGGAAGAACTGGCCCTGAGCAAAGCACTGCCGCAGCCGCGCGCGCAGGCCAGCGGCTCGGAACCCCGGGACATCGTCCCGATTGTGCCGCCCGCGGCCGCGATGAACGCGCCGCACATCCCACCCCAGGCCGTGCTGGGCGGGCTGCAACTGCCGGAGCACTGGCTGGCGAGCTTCCCCGCCCGGCGAGCCGTAGGACGCGCCAGTTGGGACCGCTTTGTGGGCGTGCGTGTGACCGCCGCGCAGGCTCTCCCCATGGATCCGGTCCTGCGCACCGGGTCGGTGGTGGTGCTGGATCGCCATTACAACTCTCTTGTCGATCAGAAGCCGCCCCAGCCTAACCTGTATGGCATCCGCGTGGGCGCCCACATGGTTTTCCGGCACGTGGCATTTGAGTCCGGCCGGCTGGTTCTGCGCCCGCGCGCTCTGGAAGCTCCGCTGGACGTCATCGAGCTGGCGCCTCACGAATCGCCTGCAGACCTGCTGGTGGGCCGGGTTTGTCTGTGCCTTTCAGAGGTCTGATCACGACCCGCCGCCTGGCCTGTCGGCACGATCCAGGCCTTTGATAGCATCGGGCCAGAAGAGTTTGTTGAAACGCGCCGAAGCATCAGGCGAGGCGCAGCAGAATCTGTATCGTTCGGCTATCCTGGGGAACGGCCTCGGCGATTTGCGAGCCACAACCCTGTTTCATCAAACTCCTGGAGAGGTGCTTTTCAATGGATCAGGTTCCCCCTGCCGGCAACGGCGCCCGGCGCAACGAAGACATCGCGCTCGATTTGCTGAAGTTCGTCGCCGCCACCGCGGGCGTTGGACGGACCAGTGCTTCCTCCACCGGATTTGTGGCCGGAGGCGCTGCAAAACCCGATGATCAGATCACGCAGCTGCTGGAACTCTACGGCCGCTGCCTGCGTGCCGTTGAAGGAAAGCCCGCGTAGGTTCTTTGCACGCCCAGCCTCATCTCGGGATCCTCGTTTGCGGCGCCGGCGTCTTCGGCCGCAATCACCTGCGTGTTTATCGCGCGCTCGAGCAGGAGGGAGCTCCGCTGCGCGTAGCCGCTATCGTGGAACCGGATCGGGTCCGGGTCGCAGCGGCCGCCGTCGAGTGGGACGTTCCGGTCTTCTCGTCGGTGGCGGAATGCCTGGCTGCACGGGCTCGCGGCGAGATTGTCTGCGGAGCCGCGTCCGTCTGCACGCCAACCTCGGCGCACGCCGATGTGGCTGCGGCTCTGCTGTCCGCCGGTCTCGATGTGCTCGTCGAAAAACCGATTGCGGCCACGACGGAAGAAGCCGGACACCTGGTCGATCTCGCAGCGCGGCAACAACGCATCCTGCAGACCGGGCATCTGGAGCGATTCAACCCGGCGGTCACGGCGGCGGGATCGATCCTCAACCATCCCATGTTTTTTGAAGCGCACCGGCTCAGCGTCTTCAGCCCGCGCTCGCTCGACGTGGACGTGGTTCTCGACCTGATGATCCATGATCTCGATATCGTGCTGAGCCTCGTGCGTTCGCCGATCCACTCGTTGCATGCTGTGGGGCTGCCGATTCTTTCCCCCAAGGTCGACATCGCCAATGTTCGCATCGAGTTCGAATCCGGATGCGTGGCCAACTTCACCGCCAGCCGCGTGAGCACGGAGCGCGTGCGCAAGCTGCGCTTCTTTCAGCCGCATCAGTACGTCTCGATCGACTATGCCCGGCAGGATCTGCTGGTCATCGACGTCTCCGGAGCTGCCAAGGGGGATCCTGCGCAAATGGCGGCTGCAGTTTTGGCCGGAGCTGCCGGACTACCCGGACTGAACATCCAAAAGCCCCCGGTCACCGCTGGTGAGCCGCTGCGTCTGGAGATCGAATCGTTCCTTGAGTGCGTGCGCACCCGCTCCACCCCGCGTGTATCCGCAGAAGACGGCCGCGCCGCTCTGGCTGTGGCGCTGGAAGTCAACGCGGCCATCGCCGCTCACGCGAAGCGAGCGGGACTCGATCGCTACGTCGGGACGAATCCAGGTCAGGGCTGACCCGCCGCGATCTCCTCGCGCACCTTCCGCATCGTCTCCATATAAAACGCCAGGTTGTGGATCGTGTTCAACACCGCCGACAGCGGCTCCTGCGTCGTCATCAGATGCCGGAGGTACGCGCGCGAGTAGCGCCGGCAAACCCTGCAGCCGCAATTCGGATCGGGCGGATTCTGATCCTCAGCGAATTGCCGGTTCTTGATGTTCATCCGCCCTTCTGAGGTGAAGAGCAGCCCGTGGCGCGCGGCGCGCGTGGGCAGCACGCAGTCCATCATGTCCACGCCCATGCGGGCGTACTCCGCAATCTCGTCGGGATAGCCAACACCCATCACGTAGCGGGGCTTGTCGGCCGGGAGCAGCAGCAGCGTGGTCGCGATCATCTCCCGCGTCAGCTCGCGCGGCTCTCCCACGCTGAGGCCGCCGATGGCGTAGCCGGGAAAATCCATTTCGACCAGGCGCTCTGCCGATTCACGGCGCAACTCCGGAAACATCCCGCCCTGCACGATGCCGAACAGGGACTGGCCGTCCAGGCGGAGTTTTGGAGATTCCGCCACGGGTGCGGAGAGGGGTGCCTGGTTCCAGGGAACTTCACGCTTGTGCTTCTCGAAGTGCTCCAGGCTGCGCTTTGCCCAGCGCAGCGTCATGTCCAGAGAAGCACGTGCCCGCGCGAAGTCGGCCGGATATTCGGTGCACTCGTCAAAGGCCATTGCGATGTCGGAGCCGAGCGCGATCTGCACATCCATCGAATGCTCCGGCGAGAAGAAGTGAGAGGAGCCGTCGATGTGCGACCGGAAGGCGACGCCTTCCTCGGTGACCTTGCGCAGATCGCTGAGGCTGAAGACCTGAAATCCGCCCGAATCGGTCAGGATGGCGCGTTCCCAGCTCATGAACCGATGCAGGCCGCCAAGACGGCGGATCGCCTCGTGACCCGGTCGCAGGTAGAGATGGTACGTATTGCCGAGCAGGAGCTGAACGCCCAGCTCCTCCAGCAAGTCTTGTGGAACCGCCTTGACCGTGCCCTGCGTTCCGACCGGCATGAAGACCGGCGTGTCGACGGCGGCGTGGGGAAGGGTCATGGTGGCGCGGCGCGCGAGGCCATGCCTTCCGTGAATCTGAAAGCTCAGGGACACCTGATGATTGTAATGACGTGCGCCAGGCGCGTCTTTGACGGGCTGACCTCGTCACGTTACCCTGTCTTCGTGAGCCACGGCCTGCCCATCCCCGGCCTCTGTTGCGACTGTTGTTGTTGTCGCTGACCCTGCGCTCGCGTCCTTCCTCCTCCCTTTTTCATCCAGAATTGTGATTGGCCCCGCTGCTGCGGAATTCTTTTCGGAGAGTCGCCTGCTATGACTTCCTGGTCTTCGCATTCGCTGTCGCGTCTTCGCTTCCCCGTTGTTACCGCGTTCTCCGTCGTTCTCGTTCTCGGGGCTCTCGCCTCGCATGTCTTCGCCGCCAGCACGGACTGGCGATCCGGTCTTCTGGCTTGGCGGACGGCCCGGGCCGAGGGGCTCTCCGCGCCCGATGGATGGCTCACCCTCGTCGCCCTCGACTGGATCGAGCCCGGCGAAAACTCCTTCGGCGGCGCCGCCGACAACCGGATTCAGCTCAGCGGCGCGACTGCAGCTCATCTCGGTATCCTCCAGTTTTCCGGAAATGCGGTGCGCCTGCTGCCGCCGCGTGGGGGATTCCCCGCCGCTTTCCGGATCGATGGCCAACCTGCGCAGCCAATCGTCCTGACCGGCAACGACATGAAGCCGCACGAGCTGACCGACGGCACTCTGACCTTCTTCGTCATCCACCGCGGCGACCGCTATGCGCTGCGCGTGAAGGATACCCAGGCGCCGACGCGGGTGCACTTCCGCGGCCTCCACTGGTATGCACCCAACTCGCATTACCGTGTGGAGGCGCGCTGGATTCCGTGGGTGCCGGCGCATCAGCAGAAGATCCCCACCATCATCGGGACGACGCTCGACCTGCCGGCGCCGGGACTGGCCGAGTTCACGCTCGATGGAAAGACCCTTCGCCTCGAACCCGTTCTTGAAGCGCCTGGAGCGAAGCAACTCTTCTTCATCGTTCGGGATGTCACCAGCCATTCCACGACGTACGGGGCCGGCCGGTTCCTCTACGCCGGATTCCCTGACCACGGCCTCCAGCAGCCGGGCCATATCGTGCTCGATTTCAATCGCCTGCAGAATCCGCCGTGCGCCTACACGCCCTACGCCACCTGCCCTCTGCCACCCGAGCAGAATCGGCTGGCCATCGCTCTGCCGGTCGGAGAGGAGCGGTACTCACACTAATTCCCGAGGCGCTCCGGTATCGGTTTTGCTTTCGGGATGCCCCCGCAGAGCACCGCCTGCTGCCCGCGCGGTTACGTTAATACCTCGACACGGTCAAAAAACCTGTTCGGCTGCCTTCAAACGGGGGTACAGTAGTGCCGGGATTCTCCCCAAGCACGTTCAGGAGGCTGCCATGTTGAAGCCTTTTCTGATGATTCCGGCGCTCTTCCTTGTGCCGGTTTTATTTCAGCAGGCCCCGTCCACACCGCCGGCCCAGCCAGCGGCACAGCAGGCGGCTCCGGCGGCTCCCGCGGCCATTCCAGCCGAGTGGGTGAACAAAGCCAACCCAGTGAAGGCGACGTCCGAGTCGCAGGCGCGAGCGAAGCAGATCTATAGCTGGGATTGCGCGATGTGCCACGGTGACAACGGCAACGGCAAGGGCGACGTCGCGACCGACCAGAAGCTCACTATCCGCGATTACCGTGATCCGGCGTCGCTGAAAACACTGACGGATGGGGAGATGTTCTACATCATCCGCAACGGCAAAGGGCAGATGCCGTCGGAGGGTCCGCGCGCCAAGGACGATGAAGTTTGGAATCTGGTGATTTACCTGCGGAAGATGTCGAATACGCAGGGGCCGACAGCGGTCGCCACGCAATAGAACTCAGGCTGCGGGTACCCTGTTTCAGGGCCGGGTGCCCGCGCTCACCGGCAACTCCAGTTGTTCTGCCGCGTGTTCGTCTACCCACGGCCGGAAACAGGCCCGGCACCGCGCTTCGTAAACTCCTGCCGCTCCCACCAGCACCAGCGATTGATTGCTGCCCAGCCGCTGTGTGTGAATGGCCGGCGCCCCGCATTGCATGCAGACCGCCGACAGCTTAGTCACCTCATCCGCAATGGCCATCAGCTCGGGAATCGGCGCGAAGGGCTCGCCGGTAAAGCTCGTGTCCAGGCCTGCCAGAATGACCCTGTGCCCGGCGTGCACGAGAAGGTTGGCGAGAGCGACCAGCGAGGAATCGAAGAACTGCGCCTCGTCGATGCCCACCACCTCCACGGTATCGACCATCGGCAGCAGGACCGTCCTGAGTTCCTCCACGTTGGCGACCGGCAGGGCGTCGAGCGTCTGCGCGCTGTGCGAGGCAATCGCGTGGCGGTGGTACCGGCTGTCCAGATCCGGCTTAAAGCAAACCACGCGCCGTTTGGCGATCTGGGCTCGCTTCAGGCGGCGGATCAGCTCTTCCGATTTCCCGGAAAACATCGGTCCGGTAATGACTTCGATGCGTCCCGGATGCACGGCCAGAGGCGCAGACGAAGGCGAGCTGCCCATGGATGTGTTTCCTCCCGAGTTGACTGGCGAGACTCCAGTGTAGGTCCCAGGGGTCGCGGCCGGCGATGTGGAAACCCGGTCCGAATCGCAAATCGGCGCGATGCATGCCTTCAGGCGCCTGCCGGCAATGTCTTCTCCTTGACACTCCCCCGGGGGTACGCGATTCTATGAAGCAGGCTTCCCCGTGGAGAGTGGCAGTGTGCATGCTTTGGCGGGAGGCCGTTTCCAGGTATCCAGGTCCCGGAGGCGAGTGCCTGCGTAACGAGACGCGCTCCTCGAGACCCTTCCGTGGAAATTGATCTTGTCGTGCGCCGCTGACGGGCTCGAATCCGTCCGGCCAGAAGGACTGTGCGTTGACCTCCATCGCTTTGCTGGCTCCTTTCGCTATGCCGACGGGACTTGCGTCTTTTCTGCCCTTC
Source organism: uncultured Acidobacteriaceae bacterium (assembly GCA_963770525.1). GTDB lineage: Bacteria > Acidobacteriota > Terriglobia > Terriglobales > Acidobacteriaceae > Palsa-343. The sequence goes on from CAVYPY010000001.1 coordinate 386,850, forward strand.
CTGCTCATCATTGTGGTCTTCTATTTCCTGCTGATTCGCCCCCAGCAGGGGCGGCAGAAGAAGTGGCAGCAGATGCTCAACAGCCTGAAGTCCGGCGACCGGGTGACCACCACTGGCGGGATCAAAGGCGTGATTCTCTCCATCAAGGACGACGCCATTCAGCTGCGCATTCCCCCCGACAACCTGCGCATCGAGGTCGTCAAGAGCGCCATTGCGTCCGTGACCCAGCAGGACGAAACGAAGTAGAGATTCCATGCAAAAGAACCTCAAGTCCAAGACCCTCCTGATCATCGCTATCCTGATCGTCTTCGTGTACGGCATCTTCGGCCTGCCGAGTGGTTTCTCCGGAACCGCGCTCAAGCAGTCTCTGCTCAACCGCATCCACCTCGGGCTCGATCTCAAGGGCGGCATGCACCTCATCCTGCAGGTGCAGGTGGATGAGGCCGTGGGCGCGGACACCGACAGCGATGTGGCCGCGATCCAGCAGGACCTGCAGCAGAGCGGTGTTACGGGCGCGACCGTCACCAAGCCCGATCCAAAGCGCGTGGACTTCATTCAGATCTCCGGCGTTCCTGCCGCTCACAACGACGATGTGCGGTCGGTTCTGGAATCGAAATACGGTACGCGCTACGACGTCTCGCCGGGTGTGAACAACTCCTGGACGCTGACCATGAAGCCGTCAGTGGAAAGCGACCTGAAGCAGCGCGCCCTCGACCAGACCCTCGAAGTGATCACGCAGCGCACCAACTCACTGGGCGTCTCGGAGCCGGTCATTGAGCCGTACCAGCTGGGCAGCTACCAGATTCTGGTGGAACTGCCGGGCGTGGACGATCTGGGCCGCGTGAAAGACGTGATCCAGTCCACGGCGCGCCTGGAAGCCCACGCGGTTCTGGGCGGTCCCTGGACGGACAAGCAGACGGCTCTGCAGTCGGCAGGCGGCTACATTCCACCTGAAGATGAGCTGCTGCAATGCATTGCCGGCGCACAGAGCGGCTGCGCTGCCAACCAGTGGTATGAGCTGCAACGGCTGCCGGTCTGGGGCGGTACCGATATTCGCGATGCTGAGCCCGGACGCAATCCCAACACCAACGAGCCGGAAGTCGACTTCTACCTGACCAGCGCGGCCGGCGACAAATTTGCCAATTGGACCCAGGCCAACATCGGCAAGGACATGGCCATCGTGCTCGATAACCGCGTGCAGGAAGTCGCGGTGATCAAGGGCCAGATCCGCGATCAGGGCAACATCTCCGGCGGCGGCATGACCGAGCAAAGCGTGCACGATCTCTCCATGCTCCTGCGCACTGGTGCGCTGCCCGCCTCGCTGACCTTCCTGCAGGAGCAAACCATCGGTCCCTCGCTGGGCGCCGACTCCATCCACCAGGGGGTGATGGCGTCCGTCGTCGGCATGCTCGCTGTGTGGGTGTTCATGCTGATTTACTACAAAGGCGCGGGCATCAACGCGGATCTGGCGCTCTTCCTCAATCTGGTGATCCTGCTGGGCTTTATGGGTTTCAGCGGCGCCGTGCTCACGCTGCCGGGGATCGCCGGTGTGATCCTCACCATTGGTATGGGCGTCGACTCCAACGTGCTGATCTTCGAGCGTATTCGCGAAGAAATGCGCGCCGGGAAATCGCCGGCCGCCTCCGTCGATCAGGGCTTCGCGCACGCGTGGACGACCATCGTGGACACGCACGTCACGACCATCGTTTCGGCGGCTATCCTGTTCATCTTCGGCACCGGTCCTGTGAAGGGCTTTGCTGTGACACTGACTTTCGGTCTGCTCGCCAATCTGTTTACGGCGGTTTACGTTTCCCGCGTCATCTTCGACGCTCACCTCAGCCGCAAACTGCACGGCGAACCGATTTCGATTTGAGCAGTCTGGCTTTGAGAGATTTTTCTATAGGCGGATTTCGTGGAACTGTTTCATAACCCAAGAATCGACTGGCTCGGCAAGAAGTGGTACTTCCTTGGCTTCTCCCTGATCTTCAGCGTCTCCGGGCTGCTTTCCATCTTCTTCTGGCACCATCTGCCGCTGGACGTGGACTTCCGCGGCGGCACCGTCGTCCGCGTGAAATTCGCCGAAAAGCCCAACGTGGACAAGATTCGCGACGCGGCAAACGCTGCCGGACTCAAGGATCCCCGCATTAACACCTACGGTCCGGCCGGCAACAATGAAGTGCTGATCACGCTTTCTCGCGGAGCCACCAACGAGGCCAATGAGGACCAGGGACGCGCCGCCATCGTGGGCGCCCTCAGCCAGCACTATGCCGAAGCGGGCGCGCAGAACGCGGGCAAGATTGACCTCGATATCGCCAGCCGCGAGGCACTGACCAGCTGGCTGCTGCAAAAGGACCCCGAGCACCTGGGCAACAGCCCCGACGCTCAGACCCGTTACGAGGCTCAGGCCAATGCTGTGGCGCAGTATCGCGACAGCGACCACAGCGGCATCATCGACTCCATCGGCAACCTGCGCGGCGTCGTGGACCCGGCCGTGCTCACCGCCCTCCAGGATGGCGCCTACCTCTCCGGCTTTTCGGTTCGCAGCGTCGAAATCGTCGGCGCCCAGGTCGGCAAGCAGCTGCAGCACCAGGCGGAGTTGGCCACGCTTTATTCGCTGGCCGGCATGCTCGTGTATCTCTGGTTCCGCTTTGAGCTGATCTATGGCGTGGCTGCCGTGGTGGCCTGCTTCCACGACACGCTGATCACCGTGGGCGCCTTCAGCCTGACGAATACGGAGATCTCCCTGACGGTAATCGCCGCCATTCTGACGCTGATCGGCTACTCGATGAACGACACCATTGTCGTCTTCGACCGTATCCGCGAGAACCTGCGCCTCAGCCGGCGGGAGAAGCTCTCCGATCTGGTGAACCGCAGCATCAACCAGACCCTGAGCCGAACCGTTCTCACCTCCGGGCTCACCTTCCTGACGGTGCTCTCGCTGTTCCTCTTGGGCGGCCAGGTGCTGCACCCCTTCTCGTTCGCTTTGGTGGTCGGCATCCTCATCGGCACCTACTCCTCGATTGCCGTCGCCGCCCCTATGCTGGTGGCTTACCAGGACTGGCGCGCACGCCGGGGAAAAGCCGCAGCCCTACCCGCGGCAAAGAAAGCCAGGGTATGATGCTCCCATTCGCCTGGAGCCCGGGTGGCGGCATCCCGGAAGGGGATCGGCCGAGCATCCGGAATCGCGGCGGCTGCATCCTCCCCTCGGATTGTGGTATAGAACGGAAGCCGGTTAATCAGGCAGTAAAACTCCCCGCAAAGTCGTTTTGGGTGATCTGCGCGCCCAGGATGGGCGCAGAGCAAGTACGTCAGGAACAATTTGGGGCCCAGGCGGTGTCTATACGAAGTGTCAATTTCTGAAAGGTCCGAGGTAGGCCATGGCAATGTTTGAAGACATCCTGCTTGAGTCCGGACACCAGATCAAAACCAAGAGCAAGTACTACACGATTGTCGGCTTGCTGCTGAACAGTTCGGTCCTTGCCGCTTTGATCCTGTATCCGCTCATCTATCCAGAGGCGCTCCCTAAGGCAATGATGGCCACGCTGCTGGTCGCGCCGCCACCGCCGCCACCGCCTCCGCCGCCTCCGCCACCCCAGCCGGTGCACGTTCAGCGCGTCGTTTCGGAGATGCTGAACAACCAGCTCACCGTCCCCAAGATCCCTCATGACATCAAGATCGTGAAGGAAGAAGCTGCGCCTCCGCCGTCCGCCGGAGTGGCCGGTATGGAAGGGATGGGCTCGGGCGGTGGCGTCATGGGTGGCGTTCTGGGTAGCCTGGGAACCGGACCCGCTCCGACGGTGAAGGCCGCTCCGCCCAAAAAGGTCGCAGTTTCCTCCGGCGTGATGGCCGGCAACCGGATCGGCGGCGAAATGCCCCAGTATCCGGCGATCGCCAAAGCCGCGAGAATTCAGGGAACTGTCGTTCTGCAGGCAACGATTTCCAAGGGTGGAACGATCGAAAATCTGCGGGTGATCAGCGGTCCCCCGATGCTGCAGGCGGCGGCTCAGGAAGCTGTCCGTACCTGGAGGTACAAGCCGTATCTCCTGAACGGGGATCCTGTGGAGGTCGAAACCCAGGTCAACGTGGTCTTTAGTCTCGGCGGCTGATCCGCCGCTCTGTCTGGCCGCTCCGGTTCAGGGCGGCCAGCCTGCTTTTTCCGGCTTCTCTGTCCTTTTGCGGAGAAGTATTCCGTCAGCGCTCTTTGGCACCTGGCGCAGCAACGCCTCAGGAGGAAAGATTCAAGTGATTCTCGCTCAGATCCACAATCTCGTCGCCAATCCGGCTTCTCTCGGGTTCTTTCAGGAGGGCCAGACCGTCGGATTCAGCCCCATCGACCTCTGGAACAACATGGGCTGGCTCGCCCGTGGTGTCGTGTTCGTGTTGTTCATCATGTCCATCTGGTCGCTCGCCGTCATGATCGACCGCTGGCTCTATTTCAACGCCGCCCGCAAACAGTCGCGTGAGTTCGCTCCGCGCGTCGCCGGCGCTCTGAAAGAGGGCAAGCTGGACGAAGCCGTGAAGGTGGCCGACCGCAACAAGAAGTCGCACCTGGCCGAAGTGGTCACGGCCGGCCTGCAGGAGTTCCGCAACTACGGTGGCGGCGGCGCCGTCAGCGTCGAGCAGATCGAGTCCTCTAAGCGCGCTCTGGAGAGGGCTGAGGCCATCGTGCACGCCAAGCTGAAGAGGGGACTCGGCAGCCTGGCCACCATTGGCTCCACGGCTCCCTTCGTCGGACTGTTCGGCACCGTCGCCGGCATCCTCAAGGCCTTCCAGGAAATCGCCACCCAGAAGACGCCGGGCATCGGCGCCGTCGCCAGCGGTATTTCCGAAGCCCTGGTCACCACCGCCTTCGGGCTGTTCGTGGCCATCCCGGCCGTGTGGCTGTTCAACTACTTCACCAACCGCGTGGAGGCGTTCGACGTCGAGATGGACAACTCCTCCAGCGAACTGATCGATTACTTTATCAAGCAGAGTAATCGCCGGTAATCGCAGGTCGCCCGGCACGGCAATCAGCGGGCCGGGCTTAACGGTGGCGAGAATCTTTTTGGCCGGGAGGGGGCGGCGAGTCCCTCTTCCGGCTCCTGATCGCCGCTGATACCTGGGAGAAGTCCGAGAGAACCGGAGCAAAACAGACAATGTCACTGGCAAAACGGAACGAAGGCGCCAAAGTAAACGCCAATATCAACGTCACTCCGATGGTGGACGTCATGCTGGTGCTGCTGATCATCTTTATGGTCATCACGCCCATGCTCAACAACAAGGTGAACGTCGATCTGGCTCACAGCTCGACGGCTACGCCGATGGAAGACGCCAGCAAGGAAGATGCGGTTGTGGTGGCCATCACGCGCGACAGCCGGGTCTACCTCGGGCAGAATCAGACCAGTGTCGCGAACCTGGGTTCGGAAGTCCGCGACGATCTGGAAAACAAGACCAACAAGATCGTCTACTTCCGCGCCGATGCGCGCGCGCACTACGGCACCGTGATGGATGCCATCGATGCTGTCCGCACCGCGGGTGTCGAGGAAGTGGGCATGCTGACGGAGCAGCAGATCGAAACGACCACGACGGCTCCGGCCAGCGCCGGCGGACAATAGCACGACACACGCGAAGCGAAGCGTGGAGAAGCGAGGAACTGAACCATGTCAATGAATCTAGGCGGTGGTGGCGCATTAAACGCCGAGCCGAACGTAACGCCCCTGATCGATGTGCTCCTGGTGCTGCTGATCATCTTCATGGTCATCGTGCCGGTGACGCCGCGCGGTCTTGACGCGCTGGTGCCCCAGCCGCCCAAGCATCCCGACCAGCAGCAGGAAAACGACCGCACCATTGTGGTCCAGATTCAGGCGGGTCCGGGCGGCAATCCCAACTACATGATTAATAACAAGCCATTTGCGAGGGCTGACCTGCAGAACGAGCTAAATACGATCTTTTCCGCTCGCGCCGAAAAAGTGATGTTCGTGAAGGGCGATCCGAATCTGGACTTCCAGGCCGTCGCCAGCGTCATCGATATCGGGCACGCGGTCGGTGTGGATCACATCGGATTGATTACGCCCAAGATGGAAGCCGGCCAGTAGAGCCGGTTTCCGACTCGAGGGATGGTCACCGGCGCAAAGAGTCGTCGGTGATCTTGCCTGAAAACGCGAACGGATTACAATCGCTTTCACCAACGCTTTTGCGCCTGGTTTTAAGGCTCCTGGCGAGCTGAAGGAGAAGACAGACAGCATGAACCGAATCGCACGTTTACCGGTGCTGGCCGTGGCCACAATCCTGGTGGTCGCCTCGGCAACCGGCTGCAAACGCCTGGAGGCCCGCGATCAGCTCAACAAGGGAGTGCAGGCTTACAAACAGGCGAAGTATGAAGAGGCCATCGAGCACTTTCAGCGCGCCGTGAACCTCGATCCCACCTATCCCATGACGCGGCTCTATCTGGCAACCGCGTATGCTCAGCAGGTCGTGCCCAACCTGCATACGCCCGACAATCAGAAGACCGCGGATATGGCCATCAATGGCTTCCTGGAGGTTTTGAGGGAGCATCCCGACGACATCACCAGCATGAAGCAGATTGCCGCGCTCAACTTCGACCTGAACAACTGGGACGAAGCCAAGAAGTGGCAGATGAAGGTACTCCAGGCAGACCCCAAGGATGCCGAGGCGGCCTACACCATCGGCGTCATCGACTGGACCCTGGCCTATAAGAACGCGGTGAAAGCCCTGCAGGGTGCCGGACAGCAGGATGATGGGCAGGGCAATCCCAAGATGCCCAAGGATGTCTGCAAGACCGTCAAGGATGAAAACAGTGCCCTGGTCCAGGATGGCCTGACCTACCTGCAGCAGGCGGTCAGTCTGCGTCCCAACTATGACGACGCCATGCAGTATCTGAACCTCCTGTATCGCCGCAAGGCGGATACCGAGTGCGGCGACGATGCAGCCCGCAAGGCTGATCTGGCGCAGGCGCAGGACTGGGTGCAGAAGGCCATGGGCGCCCGCAAGGCCAACGAAGAGAAGGCCAACGAGAAAGCCGCCGGCGGCGTGGTGATGAAGTAGGTCACGCCCAGGCAAGCCCAGAAGCCCTCGCCGCGCGCGAGGGCTTTTGCTTTCTCCTCTATCGCGGCCCTCTGACTTTCTGTACCCTGTATCGTTGTGTTCCGCAAAATCCTCATAGCGAACCGGGGCGAGATCGCTCTGCGTGTCCTGCGGGCCTGCTGCGAACTGGGAATCCGCACCGTAGCCGTCTTCTCCGACGCCGATCGTGGCGCGCCGCATGTGCTCGAAGCCGATGAGGCCTGGCGGCTGGGACAAGCTCCCGCTGTTGAGTCTTACCTGCGCGGCGATCGAATCCTCGAACTGGCGCAGCAAACCGGCGCCGATGCCATCCATCCCGGCTACGGATTTCTTTCCGAGAATGCCGACTTTGCCCAGGCGTGCGAGCATGCCGGAGTCAAGTTCATCGGGCCGTCTTCGTCAGCAATGCGCATCCTTGGCTCGAAGACAAATGCGCGCCAGGCGGCCGATCAGGCCGGCATGCCGCGCACACCCGGCTGCGTGCACGGCCTTGCGTCGCCGGAGGAAGCGCTCGATGTCGCCGCTGCGGTCGGCTATCCCGTAATGCTGAAAGCGGCTGCGGGCGGGGGCGGCAAAGGCATGCGCGCGGTTTTCACTCCCGACGATTTGCCTTCCGCATTTGCCTCAGCCAGCAGTGAAGCCGAGCGCGCCTTCGGCTCCGGCGAGGTCTACCTCGAAAAACTGATCGAGCGTCCGCGTCACATCGAAATCCAGGTGCTGGCCGACGAGCACGGGCACTGCATCTCCCTGGGCGAGCGCGAATGCTCGGTGCAGCGCCGCCACCAGAAAGTCATTGAAGAAGCGCCCTCGGCGGTCGTGAGCGAGGATCTGCGCCGCCGCATGGGCGAGGCCGCCGTGCGGCTGGCGAAATCAGCGGGCTACACAAATGCGGGAACCATCGAGTTCCTGGTCGACGATGAACAGAACTTCTACTTCCTGGAGATGAACACGCGGCTCCAGGTGGAGCATCCGGTGACGGAGCTGGTGACCGGCCACGATCTGGTGCACCTGCAGATCCGCATCGCCGCCGGCGAGCCGCTGCCCTTCACCCAGGAAGACATTCGTCTGCGCGGGCATGCCATCGAGTGCCGCGTCTATGCCGAGGATCCGGCCAACGGCTTCATGCCGTCTCCAGGTCGCATCACCCGGCTGCTGCAGCCGGGCGGCCCGGGCATCCGCGAGGACTGCGGCATTTACGAGGGCTGGGTCGTCCCCATGGATTACGACCCGATGCTGTCGAAGCTGATCGCCTTCGCACCCACGCGGGAGATGGCGATCGCCCGGATGCTGCGCGCGCTCGACGAGTACGTGATCGGCGGCATTCGCACCAACCTCGGGCTCTTCCGGCGCATTCTGCGCGATCCGGACTTCCGCGCGGCACGCATCGACACCGGCTATCTCGACCGGCTGCTGGCGGAAAACCCGATCGCCCAGGTGGAGAAAGAGGACGGAGCGCTTCCGATTCCAGCGCTCGCGGCGGCGGCCTTGTTCGAGGCGGCGAAGCCCACCAACGGCCATGCGCTGAACGGCTCCGGCCCTCATGCCAGCGCATGGAAAACGGCCGCGCGCGGCGAAGCAGTCGGCAGTGGAGTCTGGAAGGGCCATCGCGGATGAAGCTTCAGGTCGAAATCCAGGGGCAGACCCGGGAGGTCGAAGTCGAACCCGGTGAAGCTCCGGGACAATGGACGATCCGCGTCGACGGCAAGGTCGTGGAGGCGGATGCGCACATCGTTCGGCCGGGCGTTCTGTCGCTGCTGATCGCCGGGCAGTCCCATCGGGTGGTGCTCGATCCGCATGCCGAGGAGCCGGCGCTGCTTCTGGGTCCGGAGCGGATCCCGTACGGGCTGGAAGATCCGCGATCGCTGAAGGCGCGGCGGCGGCACGGCGCCGGCGACGGGCCGGTGACCCTGAAGGCTTCCATGCCGGGGCGCGTGGTGCGCGTTCTCGTCGAGTGGGGCGCGCAGATCGAGGCACATCAGGGCGTCGTCGTGATCGAGGCGATGAAGATGCAGAACGAGCTCAAGTCGCCCAAGGCCGGCAAGGTCATCGAACTGAAGGTTTCCCCCGGCGACACGGTTAGCACGGGCGACGTGCTGGCGATCATCGCCTGAGGTCGGCCCTGTCCGGGTCCCTCTCTGCTCCACGCAATCGAGAGATGAACCAATCAAACGTTTTACTGGCGTGGGTACGCGGTGCTATAGTTTCCTGCCTGTGAGGGAGGAGACGATGAACCGGCGCCAGTTTCTGAACAACTCTGTGGCCGCAGCAGGGGCCGCGCTGCTCGGCGAGCGCAGGTTGGCGGCTGCGGAGCACGAGACGACCGAAGCGCCCGCGGCGAGTCCCGCACAGGCGGGAGAAAGTGGCGGCGCGACGTTTCCGGATGGGTTCCTTTGGGGGATTGCCACCTCCGCCTTCCAGGTGGAAGGCGCGTGGAACGAGGACGGCAAGGGCGAGTCGATCTGGGACCGCTGGACGCACACGCAGGGACGCGTCAAGGGCGCGTCGACCGCCGACGTGGCCTGCGACCAGTACCACCGCTATCGCGAGGACATCGACATCGTGAAGCGGATGAACCTGAAGAGCTATCGCTTCTCGATCGCATGGCCGCGCGTCCAGCCGACGGGTACCGGCGCGCCGAACATGAAGGGCCTCGACCACTACAGCCGACTGGCCGACGCGCTGCTGGAAGCGGGCATTCGTCCCTTCTGCACGCTCTACCACTGGGACCTGCCGCAGGGGCTGGAGGATCGCGGCGGCTGGCCCAATCGCGACCTGGCTGGCTACTACGCCGACTATTGCGGCATCCTCGCGAAGCACCTGGGCGACCGCATCACCGTGTGGGCTCCGTTCAACATGCCATGGTCGTTTACGTGGATGGGCTACGGCGTCGGCGTCTTTCCGCCGGGCCGGGCGAAGTACTCGGATTTTCTGAAGGCGGCGCACACGGTCAACCTGGCGCAGGGCGAGGGATTTCGCGCCATCAAGGCTGCGTCCGCGAAAGCGACGGTGGGCAGTGCGTATGGCATGGCGCCCGCCTATCCAAAGACCGACAGCGAAGCGGATAAGGCGGCTGCTGATCGCTACCACGCCATGAACAACGTGTATTTCCTGGAAACGGCGATGCACGGCCGGTATCCCAACGCGTTTGTGGTGCCGGTGCCGTATGAAGAGATGGGCTTTCGTCCGGGCGACGAGAAGATCATGCAGGTGCCTCTGGACTGGATCGGCTTCCACTACTACACGCGACGCATCGTGTCGGATGCGGGCGGCGCCGGGCACGCGGGGGGCAGCGGCAGCTTTGGAACGGAGACCGAGGAGGACACGGCGGGCGGACGCGACCCTTACACGCGCTTCCATGCGGTAATGCCGACCGAGGGTCCGCTGACGGATGCGGGGCTGGAGATCTGGCCGAGCGGGATCTACGACCTGGTCACGCGCATCTCGCGCGAGTACAACCACCCGGTCATCGAGATCACGGAGAGCGGCTGTAGTTATCTCGACACGCCGTATGCAAAAGAAAACGGGCAGGTGCCGGATGCGCGGCGCATTGCCTGGTTCCGCGAGGAGCTGACCGAGTTGGCGCGCGCGATTCGCGATGGAGCGCGGGTGCGGGCGTTCCATGCATGGAGCCTGCTGGACAACTTCGAGTGGGCGGATGGATACACAGAGCGCTACGGGCTCACGTATGTGGACTTCCGCGACCAGACACGCACGCTGAAGGATTCCGGCGCGTGGTACGGACGGGTGGCGGCGGCGAATCGCGTGCTGGAGCCGGCGGACGGGGATAGAATGACCGCAGCCGGAAGCTGAGTCGAAGCCGGACCGGCACAAAGACGCGCGACCGACGCGAAACACGCGCCGCGGCAGCGGGTGGTACAACCCGCTGCGGGTGCGAAGTGTCCTATCTGGCGGGAGTCGGCGCTTTCGGGCTAATCCGGGGCTGGCACTGTGACCGCGACGGGTCTGAGGGCCTCCTTGAACCGAAGCCAGGGCCCACATTTTCCACCCGTTCTTTTCCACGCATGACCAATCATGGATCGAATAGAGGAAACGGAGGGAGCACGAGTATGAGGATGTCACTGGCGGTAATCACGACAGGGTTGCTGGCGGCCGGGATGACGCTCGCCGCGAGCGCGCAGAGCAAGGTGGACAACGAGCTGAACGAGGCCACGCAGATCATGAATGAGCTGACGGGGCCGCAGTCGAGTGAGGGGATTCCGGACGCGGTGCTGAAGGACGCGAAGTGCGTGGCGGTGATTCCCAAGATGCTGAAGGCCGGTTTTGTGGTCGGCGCTCAGCATGGCGACGGAATCGCAACCTGCAAAATGGCCGATGGGCACTGGAGCCCGCCGGCGCCGTTCCAGCTGTCAGGAGCGAGCTTCGGCGCGCAGATCGGCGGCGAAGAACAGGGCTACGTGATGATGATCATGAACCACCAGGGGATGGATGCCCTGTTGTCCGGGCACTTTAAAGTCGGCGCGGGCGTGGATGCCGCAGCGGGTCCGGTGGGACGGGAAGCGTCGGGATCGGGCGGCTGGAAGGCGTCGATTCTGAGCTATTCGCGGGCCAAGGGCGCGTACGTCGGTGCGACTCTGCAGGGCGCCGAGTTGAACCAGGACCACGGAGCAACGAAGGCTCTGTACGGGCAGGAAGTGCCGTTCGCGGACATTCTGCACGGGCAGGCGCATACGACGGAACCTGCGGCCCAGCAGTTCGTGCACACCATCAACCACGCGGTGCGGCAGGCTTCGGGGGACTGATAACGGCAGGGTTTAGGGGTTAGAGCTTAGGGATTAGAACCCCCAAAGCCCAGAGGAAAGGACCTCACCAGAGCGGATTGCCTGGAGGGGTCCTTTTTTTTGCGGTCAGGCTTCGGAGGTGAGTTCGAGATCTTCGAAGCGGCGGAATTTGTAGATGGCGATGGAAACGATCCACGCCAATGCGAAGATGCCGATGATGCAGTAGCCAAGCATGCCGAAGTTGTCGTTGAGGCGGCTGACCAGCGCCCAGAACGAGCCCTGCAGGTGAAACTGGCCGCCGAGGAGGCCGAGAGCCTCGACGCCGCCCACCACAAATGCCACCACAACGGATACAGATGTAATGGTGAGGTTGTAGTAGAGCTTGCGGATGGGCTTGATATATGCCCATCCATACGCCCCCAGCATCAGTATGTTGTCCGTGGTGTCGATCAGTGACATCCCGGCAGCGAAGAGCACCGGGAAGACGAGGATCGACCAGAGAGAGAGCCCACGCGAAGCTTCCGCGGCGGAGAGGCCCAGGAGTCCGATCTCGGTGGCGGTGTCGAAGCCGAGTCCGAAGAGGAAGCCAAGCGGGTACATGTGCCAGCTGCGGCGGATCATGGCAAAGACAGGGCGGAAGATGCGGGCCAGAAAGCCGCGGTTGTTGAGGAGCAGGTCGAAGTCCTCGTCCACGTAGGGCTCGCCGCGGCGCACGCGCCGAAAGGTGGCGTAGACCGAACGCAGGATGATGAGGTTGACCAGAGCGATGGCGAGCAGGAAGAGCGCCGAAACGCTGGTGCCGATGAGTCCGCCGATGGAGCGGTAGTGGTCGACGTGCTGCTGCAGTCCCAAAGCGGCGGCGGCCAGAAGCAGCGCGCCCAGAATGACGACCGTGGAGTGGCCGAGGGAGAACATGAATCCGACGGCGACCGGCCGCTTACCCTCCTGCATGAGCTTGCGGGTGACGTTGTCGATGGCGGCGATGTGATCGGCGTCGACCGCGTGGCGCAGCCCAAAAGAGTAAGCAAGGAAAGCGGTGCCGAGCAGCACGGGGTAGCGATGGAAGGCAGCGACTGCCCAGAGCCAGGCGCCGGCATTGAAGACGGCAAGCAGCGCGTAAATGCCCACGATCCTGGCGCGGACGTGATCGGCGTGGTCGCTGAAAAGATGGCGCAGGGCGGGCATCGGCAAGTACAGGGTACAGGGTACAGGGTGCAGGGGACGGGGTGCAGGTGACCGGGGACACAGTCGACCGGGGCCGTAGCGTGCTACAGACGCAGCGTGGCTTCGATGAGCGGCGTGACGTACCCGCCGACTTCGATGCCATCCGCTCCGTCCTGCCCGAGGATGGCCACATGGAGCAGGCTGCGACGCCCCATCTTTGTGCCCTGCTCGCTCACAAAGCGGGCGCCAGCTGCGCCGGAGACGAGGCGGTTGCGGATCATATACGCGGCCAGGGGTCCGGTGGCGCTGCCGGTGGCGGGGTCTTCGACCACGCCGTGCTCCGGGGCAAACATGCGGGAGTAGGCGCCCTGCGGCGTAGGCGTGAAGACGAAAACGAAGAACGCGTTGGCCTCGGCGGGGGTGAGCGAGGTTCGGATCGCCTGCAGGCCGGAGAGGTCGAGCCAGGAGCGATCGACGGCGGCCTTGTCTTTGACGGCGACGAAAACGGCGGGATTGCCGGCAGTGACGAGCTGCGGCGCCACCGGAAGCAGGTCGCCGGGTTCGAGGTCGAGAACGCGAGCGCAGAGGGCTGGATCGAAGGTGTGGCGGAATTCGATGGGTGGTGTCCGCAGCCAGATGAGCGCCTGCCCGCCTGTCTGGCCGTCCGGCTCGACGCGGATCGGAACCGGACCAACGCCTTCCTCAAGCGCGAAGTGCTCGGTGCCGTGCGGAATGAAGCCTTCGTCGAGGAGCACCCAGGCCGAGCCGACGGTCGGGTGTCCGGCAAAGATCAGCTCTTTGGCCGGGGTAAAGATGCGCAGACGCGCAGAGCAGGTGCGATCCGTAGCCGGCAGGACGAAGACGGTTTCCGAGAGGTTCAGCTCGCGCGCGACTTTGGGCATGAGGGCGCCGTCGATGCCCGAGGCGTCCGGGAAGACGGCCAGCGCGTTGCCTTCAAGGGCGTTTTTCGTAAAGACGTCGACGACGCGATAGCGATGATCCATAGCCGCAGTGTAGCGGGCGGGACTTCAAAGGACGAAGGCGCGGAACATCCACCAGATCAGGAAGAGGGCGACGATACCGAGCACGACATGGGCGAGCCACTGGCCCGCGGTTTGAGGTCTGCCGAATCGAAACATCCGCCGATAGTAGCAGCTCCGGGTCGGCGCAAACGCCAAAAACAAGTTTCACGATCAGAGCGGTGCCCCTTGACAGGCTGGCTGATTCGGAGCTAAAAGGACTCAATACGAAATGATAAGAAATAAATCAATATTTCGTATGCAATTCTTTTGGAGGCGTCATGCGTAAGTTCTGTTCCCTCGCACTGGGAGTGCTGTTGCTCTCCTCTGTTCCGCTGGCCCGCGCGCAATCGACGAATGAGGCGGTGCTGGCGGGCACCATCAGCGACCCGACTGGAGCGGTGATTCCCGGCGCCACGCTGACGCTGACCGATATTGGGACCAATATCGCGCGGACCACGCAAACGGACGGACAGGGTGGCTACTCGTTTCGCGCGCTTCCCCCGGCGGCCTACAAGATGCTGATCGAAGCGAAAGGCTTCGGAACCCTGGAGCAGGACAATATCGTCCTGACGGTGAACCAGAAGGCGACGCTGAACACGACGCTGCATCCCGCGGCGGAATCGACCAACATCACCGTGCATGCGATTCCCGTGCTGCTGGACTCCGAGGACGCGACCCTGGGCACCGACGTCAGCAGCAAGTATCTGGTGCAGATCCCGCTGGTCAACCGCGACTCGTTCGGGCTCACGTTTCTCGCCGGCGGCGTGACGGAGACGACGGGCTCGGGTACTCAGGACAACTATCCCAGCGGGACCAATTTCGTTTCGAACGGGCAGCGCAACGCGACCGCGGACATCCGCCTGGACGGCGATCTGCTGAGCGCGCCGGAGCAGGGCGAGGGCGGCACGACCAACGTGTACTACCAGCCTTCGGTGGAAGCTCTACAGGAATTCAAGGTGGAGAACAACAGCTTCTCCGCGGAGTACGGCAACAATGGCGGCACGGTTGTGAACACAGTGATGAAGTCCGGGACCAACGCCTTCCACGGCAGCGCCTGGTGGTACGACCAGCGGGCAACGTTCGACGCGCGCGACTTCTTCAATACCGGCGCGGTCCCGGGCCACCAGGAGGATCAGGTTGGGTTCACCCTGGGCGGCCCCATCCGGAAGGACAAGACCTTCTTCTTTGGCGATCTGTCGATCGTGCGCGACCGGGAGCCGGTGAACATAGTGGCCACCGTGCCCACGGCCGCCGAGCGCAGCGGCGATTTCTCCCAGACGATGGCCTACGACGCGAACGGCAATCTGGTCCTGAACCAGATCTTCGATCCCTTTACCACGGACGCGAACGGCAACCGCCAGGCCTACAACGGCAACATGGTTCCCCAGGGCGAGTGGGACCCGGTCGGCCAGGCGATCCTCAATCTGTATCCGAAGGCGAATACCGCAGGAGATCCGGGAATCGGGACAAACAATTTCCGCGATGTGATCCTGGCGGCGTCCAACAGCCAGCAGTTCGACGTCAAGATCGACCAGAACTTCAGCGAGCGGTCGAAGGTGAGCGCGCGCTACAGCTATCAGCACAACGACGGTAATACGCCAGGTGTTTTCACCGACGACATTTTTAACGATGGCACCGCCTACAAGGGGGCGTTCTACAACGACGGGCTGGAGTACACCTTTGCGCCCACGCCGAGCACCCTGTGGGTAAGCAATTTCGGCATCGATCGCGTCTCACAGCCGTCGTTCTCGAATACGCCTAATCCAACGTCCATCGGCTTCCCCTCTTATCTGGACAGCGCGAACGGTATCGCCCGCATGCCGTCGATTCTGCCCAACGATTACGGCGATTATTCGCGCTTCACGCCCCTCTACAGCCAGTGCTGCGTCGATACGAAGTTCGCCCACACGCTGCTGAATTACTCCTCCAGCTTCTCGTGGACGAAAGGGCAGCACAGCCTGAAGTTCGGCGGCGAGCAGCGCATCTTCTATAACAATTTCTCTCAGCCGAACTATCCGACCGGATTCTTCAGCTTCGACCAGACGGTCTCCTCGGCGACGCCGTATGACACGGCGAACGGCACGCAGGGCAATTCGTTCGCGAACATCCTGATCGGCTACGGCGACACGGGCGGCATTAACGTGCAGCCGGCGGTCGCGGACATGTCGCGCGAGACCGCCTTTTACGCCGAAGACAGCTGGCACGCGACGGCGAAGCTGACTGTCGATCTGGGCGTGCGCTACGAATGGAGCACGCCCTACTCCGAGCGGCACAATTACAACGAGTTCAGCGACTTTACCGCCAGCAGCGGACAGGCGGTCCCTGGCCTGAGCGCGTATCAGCCGAGCGACACGCCGCCGGGCGCGACGATTTTTGCCAGCAGCAGCATGCGCACGCTCTCCGTGGACCGCAATAATGTGGCTCCGCGGCTCGGCTTTGCCTGGCAAGTGCATCCCGAGACGGTGGTGCGCGGCGGCGCGGGCATCTACTACGGCCTGAACGTGGCGACCAACTACCAGTATCCCGGCCCGGCCTTTGCGTCCAGTCCTTCCGTGTTCTTCACCAAGGACAACTATCAGACGCGGTTCGCGACGCTCGAAAATCCGTTCCCGGGTGGTATTCCGCAGCCGCAGGGACAGAAGTACGGCAAGCTCGCAGACTGGGGACTCGCCGACGCCAACAACCTGGATCTGGAGACGGCGCGCAATGCGGAGATCTACCAGTGGAACGTCGGCATCCAGCAAGCCTTTCCCTGGAACGTCGTGCTTGGAATCGACTACTCCGCGAACCGCTCGACGCACCTGCCGTGGGGTGGCTACAGCAGCACCAGCAATCGCAATTTCATCCCCTCGAATGTGCGCGAGCAGTACACCAGCGACCAGCTGAGCGCACTGGTGCCCAATCCATTCCAGCCGCTCTTCAGCGGACCGAACGCCATCTTTAATGAGCCGGAGTCCCGCTATGGCGACGACCAGCTGCCCCTGCTGAACCTGCTGCGGCCGTATCCGCAATACGACGGCGTATTCCAGGGGCTGCCGAAACTGGCGGCGAGTTCCTGGTACAACTCCATGCAGGTGCGCTTCCAGAAGCGCGAGAGCCAGTATCTTTCCTTCGAGGGCAACTACACGTGGTCGAAGGCTGAGGACGACTCGTCGGTCGGCTTCAACGCCTTCGTCGGTTATCTGGACACCGGCAATCCGCAGGAACTCGACAACCTTAGGGCCGAGTGGTCGATCAGCGCGAACGATGCGACGAATCGCGTGGTGGCCGCGGTAGTG
Organism: uncultured Acidobacteriaceae bacterium; assembly: GCA_963770525.1. Lineage (GTDB taxonomy): Bacteria > Acidobacteriota > Terriglobia > Terriglobales > Acidobacteriaceae > Palsa-343. The sequence continues at coordinate 404,115 of CAVYPY010000001.1, forward strand.
GCGGACTCGCCTATCGGGCGCGGTCGCGCCATCGGCGCGAACATGAACCGTGTCCTCGACTACTTCGTCGGCGGATGGCAGGGCTCGACGCTGGCCACTTATCAGACCGGAACGCCCATGCCGATCTCGATGGGCAATCCCCGCCTGGCCGACGGCAACCAGCGCCCGGACGTTACCTGCTCCCAGGTGACGACGGGGATCAGCATTCATAATGCGGCGTTCACGCAGCAGCCGTATTTAAACACCAACTGCTTCGCAGATCCTGGCGATCAGCAGCCGGGCAATGCGCCGCGCTACTTTTCCGACATTCGCGGCGACAGCATCCGGGATTTCGACGTGTCGTTCATGAAATCCGAAACGCTGCCACGCGAAAGCCGGCTGGAGTTCCACGTGGACCTGTTCAACTTCACCAACACCCCACGCTTCGCGTTTCCGGACTTCGGGTATGAGGACTCCAGCTTCGGCATCGTGAGCTCGACGGCAGCGGGATACATTCCACGCCACCTGCAGTTCGGTGCGCGGTACCAGTTCTGAAGGTGCGGGGCCGTGCGGTCCCGCTCGTCGTTTTCCTTCCGCAAAGAGTGAGGAGCTTTCATGTCTGCTGCCTCGTGGGGAGTCGTCCGCAAAAAGGCTGGAGTTCTGATTGTTGGGCTAGCATGCTGCGCGGCCGTCAGCGCGCAGCAATTTGACGGGCCGGCGCGCGCGTGGATGCGCAAGGTGCGGATTGCCGCGTATCCACTGACGCCGACCAACGCGCAGCAGATCGTCCAGCAGGCCACGGCGAGCGGCGTCTACGGCATCGAGGTGGACAACGATATCGAGGGGCGCTACGAGAGCTTCCTCGATCCGTCAGAGAAGCTGGAGGCGATCCGGCGCGTGGCGGAGGCGGCGCACAAGGCAGGCAACAAGGCCTTCGTCTACATTGCCGGCACGGAGTGCATCTCCCTGAACGCCGATGGCCCGCACACGCTGGCGAAGGAGCATCCCGACTGGCTGCAGCGCAAGATCACCGGCGAGCCGGCGATCTTCGGAGCGAAATCGGCCTTCTGGATTCGCCCCGGCGAAGAGGATGTGTGGGTAAGCCCCTACGCCGAGCCATGGCGGAAGATCTACATGCAGCACGTGCGGCAGATTGCGGCGACCGGCATCGATGGCATCTATGTGGACATTCCTTATTGGATGACGCATTTCACCGGATGGGAAGACAGCTGGGCGAGCTTCGACGACGCGACCGTGGCCGCGTTCAAGAGCGCAACAGGACTGGACGCGCGCAAGGATATCAAGCTCGGCGATCCTGACGATCCGGGCTTTCGGAAGTGGATTGATTTTCGCATCCAGACGATTGACGACTTCCTGGCGGAGATTCGGCGCAATGCCGTCGCGGTGAATCCGAACATCGCGCTGATCCCGGAGATTTATCCCGGCATCGAGGAGGCGGCGCCGCGCGTGGGCTCGGATGTGTACCAGCTTTATCCGGTGGTGGACGCGATCGCGCATGAATATGAGTTCGGCGACAGCGAGGACCACACCGCGGCCTCGCGCTCGCCCTTCGACTGGTTTAACTACCAGATCGGCATGCGGAGTTTCCGCGCCTTTGCCGGCGAGACCAAGCCGACCTGGATTCTGAACTACTCATGGGACGGCGCGAAGAAAGTCAGGCCGCGTGAGGCGATGCTCTCGCTGGCGAACTCCGAGCTGACTGCGGGCGCGAATTTCTGGGATGCGCGCGGGCATGTGATGTCCGGCTCGAACGACATGCCGACGCGCGTGCAGATTTTTCACTGGATCGCTGCGCACGAAGACATTTTTGGAACGGAGCGGCGGCCGGAGGGAGAGACGGGCGTCTACTTCTCCGATACGACGCGAAATTATTATCCGAAGGAATTTGTCGCAGCGTATCGCGGCGTTTTGTTGATGCTGCTGCAGAATCACGTGCAGTTCCGCATTGTGACGGCACGGACGCTGGATGATTTTCGCGGCAGGGTGCTGGTGCTGCCGGATGTGCGTGTCCTGAGCGAGAAAGAATTGGACGGTGTAGGGGCGTTCGCCGCGCAAGGCGGCCGTGTCGTCCTGACGGGTAAGACCGATGCGCGGCTGGCCGGACTGAAAAGGACGGAGCGGTTTCCGGACCAGCCGGAGTTGCGCTATCTCGATGCGGCGCAGAAGGACTTCTACGGAGTGAACCCGGCGAGCGAACCGGCGTTACTGCATGCGATCGAGACAAAGACCGATGTGCAGATTAACGCTTCGCAGAATATCGTAGTCCACGAAGCGCGGGTGAACGGGCGCACCTGCCTGTTCCTGGCGAACTTCTCAGGGTTGCAGGCGGGACAAAACGAGACGCCGGCGGCGCAGCGCGGAATTCATATCGTGGCGCAGGCAGCGCTCGGGAAAACGCTGCACTGGCTGCCGTTTATGGGGACGGAGACGGTCGTGCAGGGCCACGCGTCGGGCGATGGTGTCACCTTCACGCTGCCGCCCCTGGAGCGCGGCGCCGTAGCGTGGTTCGAGTAGCCCGTTCCGGCCGCCTCGTTAATAAATGCTGAGTTCCGGCACCACGCGGCTGATGGCGCCGGTGGGGCTCGGCGTGTCCGGCTGCAGCCCGGCGTGGATCGACGCGAAGAGTCCGAGCAACTGGCCAAAGAGTACGTCGAGCATCGGGCGGCAGGCGTCCGGGATCGCAGCGGCGATCTCCGGCGCGAGGACGTGCTCCGCTTCGCCAGCAAGACCCTGCGGATCGGCAGCGACAGCCACGCGCGTGCGGACGAGTTCCTTGGCGCCGATCTCACGCAGCAGGTCCAGCTCGTAATTGCGGCGCGGCGACTGGCTGGAGATGAAGGCGACGAGCAGCGTCTCGCGGTCGAGCGCCGCCATGGGGCCGTGGCGCAGGGCGAGCGTGGCCTGCGACATGGTCTGCACGCGGCCGGCGGTCAGTTCCAGGACCTTGAGGGCCGACTCCATCGCAGCGCCGGCGAGCCCGCCCGATCCGAGGAAGCAGACGCGCGAGTAGCCATCGTTGACGAGATCGGAGGCCAACTGCGCGGCCCTGGGCAGCATCGACTCACCAGCTGCAGCCAGCGCGTCGACGATCGGGGCGTAGCCTGCCGGATCCGAAAGGTGCGCCAGGAATTGCCCCGTCAGCACCATGTTCGTGAAGGAGCTGGTCATGGCCAGGCCGCGGTCGTTCACCTCATCGTCGAGTACGATGGCGTGGCAGCCCGGCCGGCCTTCGATGGCCTGCATCATGCGGCTGGAACGGTTGCAGGTAATGAGCAGATGGCCGATCTGCGGGCGCTCCTCCAGCGCGCGCTCAAGAACCGCAACGCCCTCGGGGCTGTTGCCGGAGCGCGAGAACGAGATCCACAGATAGCGGCGATCCGCGATGAGAGAGTCGGGAAAATCCGTTAGCAGGCTGGTGCTGGCGACCGGGACCACCTCACACTGCCAGCCGCGGCGCAGCAGGTGGTGGAGCGAGCGCCCGATGTAATCCGAGGTTCCCGCACCGACGAGGAAAACCGCTGGGCGGCGTTCTGTTTTGTCGCGCAACCCGCTGGAGGCGAGGAAGGCTTCGAGTTCGCTGCGCTGCGCCTGCAGGCCGTCGAGCGTGCGGCGCCAGGTGGGCGGCTGCTGCGCGATTTCCTGCGGCGTGTGCTGCAGACCGCGCTCCAGCTTTTCCGACGCGGGCAGGCGGAGCAATTGCGATAAGGGATCCACGGTGATCTCTCGTGCTCTCGCCCGCAGTAAAGGATGGGCGGGAGGTTTCTCCTGAAGTCAGGGCCTATCGTAACAAATCGTAATGGATAAAAGCAAAGCGAAAGTCTTTCGGCAAGAACCTGCTCCACTCAGCGAGACTCGGAATCTCCCGCAGTGGATTCGAAAGTTCGTACCTCAAACGGCGCCAGGTGAATCTCGGCGTGGTGCGGGTCGAGCCGGATGGGCGCCGCACCCGGCTTTCCAAACGGATCGGAAGCCATATCGCCGAACCTCGAGCCTTGCGGCACCTGAAGCACCGATTTCAGATTCAGCGAATATGTCTGCGGCTTATCCGAAGGATTACGCAGCGTGACGATCCAACCCTGCGGACTCCACGCCGCCGAGCCGTAAACCTGGAGTTGGCCCGGATCGCCGCCGATCCAGTGCGTGTCGACGAGGATGTCCGCGTTGTGACGAGCCCAGTTGGCGGCGTGCGCCAGCACGTCCCAGTCAGCGGAGCTAAGCAGCGATGGCGTGATGTACATCTCCTGCAGCTGCGTGCCGGTGGCGAAATAGTCGTGGACCTCGTCAGGGAAATCGTGGCCGGGATCGGTGCTCAGCCGCTCGGCGAGCTTCGCGTAGATGATCCCATGCAGCATGAGCGAGTTGATGGGAAAGAGCGGCCCGCGCTCCACGGTGTTGCGGTACGTCTGCTCGTCGCGGTAAGTGATCCACTGCTGGCGCGAGGAGCCCACGCCGGCAAAACCGTCATCATCGCCGCCGCGCCAGATGGAATCGGCATAGAAGAGCCAGAACGGCGACGGATACGTGCCGGTGGTGAGATTGATAAAGATGCCCGGCTTATGCTGGCGGATGACCTGAATGAGATGGATCGCGGCGTCGAAGTCGCTGTCGAAGGCGCTGCCGGGGAAGACGCGGTTGGCGTTGCCGGTGCCGTCAATCTTGAACTGGTTCACGCCGTAGCGCTCCACCATCTCCAGGCAAACCTGCTCGAAGCGCTGGTAGTACTTCGGTCCGGAGAGCGCGTAGCCGCCATTGATGATCTCGTACCCGTGCGCGCGCCCATACGCAATGCGCTCCTTGCGCCGCTCCATGTAGCCGCCCCACGGCGAGAACCAGACGCCGACCCCCGCGTGGATCTGTTCTGCGGCCGCCGCGGTTTTGGTGAACCCATCGGGGAAGCCGCTGTTGAAGCCCCACAGTGAGTTGGGATCGTCCCACCCATCGTCAAAGAGGAAGGAATTCATCTCCACGTTGCGCTGGTCGACGAGTTCGCGTCCGAAGGCCTGAATGCGATCGATGGCTTCGGTCTCGTTATAGGCGCCCCCATACGCGATGTCGAACCAGGAGTTGTAGTGCAGGAAAGGACTGTACGCGCGCGGGCGCTCGTTCTCGATGTAGTGCAAGAAAGCGCGGCGCATCTGGCCGTGCGCGGCTACTCCAACCACGGACGAGTACGTCGTGCTTTGCCCGGCGCGCAGCGGCAGCACGCGAGGCAGCGATGCGACAACATGGCTGCGGTCGACATGCGCCGTGGAGAGCGGATGCTCGAAGCCGAAGAACATGCCGGAATCGACAACCGGTGAGCCGTGTACGGTTCCGTCCACCCGCGCGCCCGGATCGTTGAAGTCCAGCATGCGGACTTCCGCAATCGCGGCATCGGACGAGGCGTGCAGCGTCAGCTCCTGGCGGAAGTAGCCGGTGTGCGCGCGGATCAGCAGGCACCAGTCGACCTGGCCGGGAAACTTCGGGTCTGAGAAGTTGGCGCAGGCGCGTTGCTCCGGAGAATGGCTCGACGCGTCGCGGAACATCGTATTGCTAACGAGGAGCGGTCCCATGTGCATCGCGGAGGAGCGCAGCACGTCGCCTCCGTGCATCACGAGCACAAAGGCCTCAGGCAGATCGAGCGTGCGCCCGGCCAGCTCGTCCGTGACGTGCAGTCCCCGGCACTGACCCCGCTCGGCACGAACCTCGACAGCAATGCCATCGCCCTGAAAACGCAGGCCGCCGTTGCCGGGCAGGGCAGTGGCGGGTTGAGCGGAGACAGGCCCCACGAATGCCGCCGCGCATGCGACGGAGAAAAGCACAGTAATCCAGCGGCACATGGCAATTGTTCGTTTCTGGTGTGTGCGGATCAAAACGCATCCTCGAGAGTGGAATCAGCCGCCCGCTTGCCGCGCATCAGCAGATAAACGACCAGGCCCACCACAACCCACGCCGCGCCCAGCAGCTTGGCGTTGCGGCTCAGGTTGAACCAGATGAAGGTGCAGATGGCGATGCCGGCGATCGGAATAGTTGCCGCAAGGAAAACCTTCTCGCGCGAGCGGAATTTGTAGTGGATGAGTGCGGCGGCATTGACCCCGATGAAGGCGATGAAGGCGCCGAAGTTCAGCAGCTCCGCGCCCTTCTCATACGTCAGCAGGAACGCGCCGCCGATCGTGATCAGCCCCAGCAGCAGCACGTTGTTTCGCGGAATGTTATTGCGGGCGCTGACCGCTCCAAAGAAGCCGCGCGGCAGAGCGTTGGCGCGGCCCATGCCATAGAGCAGGCGCGCCGCTCCAAACTGCGCGGCGATTCCCGAGCCCAGGTTGGCGATGAGCAGCGTCGCGTTGATCAGCTGGAAAAGGAAGCGTCCGCCGACCCGCATCGCCACGTGCACGAACGCGGTGTCCACCATGCTTTCCGGGAACGGGTTCGTCCACGGCCAGGCCAGTTGCGCCACGTAGACTTCGACAGCGGAGAGCACCCCGATGGCCAGGCAGGTGAGCACCGTGGCCAGCATGATATTGCGCCGCGGGTTTTCTACTTCCTCCGACATCGTCGAGATGCCGTCAAACCCGATGTAGGTGAGGACGGCGATCGAAGTGCCGTGCAGCAGGCGCCCGGCGTTGAAGTGCGTCGGGTCGTAGAAAGGCGCGAGCCACTCATAGCCCGTAGGCCGCGCCACCAGCGCAATATAGCGAATGCCAAACGCCAGAAAGATGACGACGACAATCCCCATCCCCAGCGCCAGCACGGCGTTCACGCGGCTCGAGGCCTGCACGCCGATGAGGTTGAGCGCTGTGAAAAGAATGCCAAACGCAAGGGCCCACGCAGCATAAGGGACCTGCGGGAACACGTTCAGCGCCGCGGCGCTGCACCAGATGACGCAGATGATGGGGTTCAGCATGTAGTCCATCAGCATGGACCAGCCGACCACATAGCCGGCCATGGGATGGATCTCGTGCCCAACATACGTGTACGCCGAGCCCGCGCTGGGATAAATCCGCGCCATGCGTCCGTAGCTGACCGCGGTGAGCAGCATGGCCACCATCGCGATCAGAATCGTAGTGATCACGTGGCCGCGCGCCGCATTGCTGACCACCCCGTAGATGCCCATGGGCGCTGTGGGCTGAATGATGATGATGCCGTAGAGAATCAGGTGGCGCAGCTTCAGCGCGCGGCGCAGCCCGGGCGCGCCGGCCGGATTCGTGATCGTAGATGGCTCCAGACTGTGCCTCCTGCGCGCGAACGGCCGCGCTCGCCAGACTACAACGGAAACGGATACGCGTGCTGCCGGAGAAACTCTTCCCTCAGCGCGCCATCGCGAAAGGCCTCGGTTCCTCCGGGGCGCAGCGTGGATAGAGCCCCGGTGATATTCCCGGCGCGTGCGCAGGTTTCCGCATCGGCGCCGCGCAGCCAGGCGGATAGAAACCCGGTGTTGAATGTGTCACCCGCGCCCACCGTATCGAACGGTGTGACGGAAACGCCGGGTACCTGGATGCGCTTCGTTCCCTGTTGAACCAGCGCGCCTCGCGATCCGCATTTCACGGCGATCAGGGGGATACGCGCGGCGAGCGCATCGAGCGCGGCCTCCACAGTATCGCGTCGCGCGATGCGGAGGATCTCTTCATCATTGGGCAACAGCGCATCGACGTAAGGAAGGACCTCGTCGAGTACACCGTCCCAGCGGTCATCGGGGTCGTCGTTCGTGTCCAGCGAAATCGTCAGGCCGCGCTGCTTCAGCGTCCGGAAGAGATCCGGCAGGCCGGCGTGCAGGCCCTGCTGCAGGAAGATCGACGACAAATGAAAATGACGCGCCGAGCAGAGATAGTCGAGGTCGAGATCGGCGCAGGTCATCTCAAACATGACGCCGGGATAGGTGAGGATGCGCCGCGTGCCGCCGTGAGCCAGCAGAATGCTGACCCCGGTTTTCGTGCCCGACGTCGAGCGGATCGCGCGGGAAAGATCCACCTGGCTCTGCGCAAGGCGTTCCATGGCGATGCGCCCCAGCTCGTCGTCGCCGGCGCGGGTGATGAAACCCGTGCGCATCCCGAGCAAAGAAATGTTGTGCGCCAGGATCGCCGACGAACTGCCAAGGGTCAGCTCAAAGTTGCTTGCCAGGAGCTCGCGATTCAGCGGGAGCGACTCGGGAAGGCCATAAAGGATAAGGTCGAGGTTGACTTCTCCGGCGACGGTGAGATCGAAGTGCGCCATGCGGATGGTTTTGCGGTGGTTTTCCTGCGGCTCCTCGAAGATTCCGTATTATTACCATTCTTTTCTCATCAGGGGCAACGGCTTCGGATCGAAATCGGTTGCGAGAAGGGCCCGCCGGGCTGGCTATTGGGTCAATATCTGCTTTCCTGGCCTGTATTTGCAGTACGAAGTCCCGTCCGGGCCCGCGGGAAGCCTCTTGACAGACTGCCTGGGTCTCCACTACCCTCCGATACCGGATCGATGCGGTTCGAAATCAAACGAAATTAACGGCCTCACAGGGCGACCCAGGAGGGACAGGCGTGAAAGACAACGCGCAGCAGCGAGTCGGCGCAGGTGCGGCCATGATGATTTTGTTCACCAGCGCGCTCGCATGGCCCCTGACTCTCGCGGCGCAGGCCGCCGGACTCCGCGTGCAGGTGGCCCAGGATAGCCGCTACAGCCTTGGCCTGGCCGGTGCCTCCGACTTTGCGCTCACCACCGGTGTCGCTGCCGAGGTGGATGGCCACTGGCTGCGCTCGACCGACTATCCGAAGCATGCCGTTCAGCAGACCGAGTCCCAGGGCGAGTTGGGCGCGGTGAGCGAATGGACGGTCACGGCCTCGGGCCTGGCCGGCGCGCCAACCCTCGTCTACCATCTGCGCGCTTACCACGACGTGCCCTTCGCCGACGTTCAGGTCACGGTCGAGAACACGACCGGCCACGCGATTCACGTGGAGGCGATTCGCGCCATCGATGCCAGCGGTGAGGACGTCGTGAACCTCGGCGGCCCGCCCACCCAGGATCGCGTCCTTTCCGACAGCTTCAGCGAAGACCGGCCCGCGATGCAGATTCACGATCTCGCCGACGCGCCCTACAAGCAGCCCACCCCCATGCATCGCGGCGTGGGCAGCCAGCTCGTCTACAACCGCGAGAGCCATGAGAGCCTTTTCGCCGGCGCGCTCACCTCCGACCAGTTCCTGACCATCCTGCGACTCCATCTTGCGTCCGGCTCTGAACCCCGCATCGCCTCGTACGAAGTCGAATCCACCGGCACAACGGAGCTGGAGAAAGATAATTCTCTCCGGGACTCGCCCGCTGAAGATCAGATTCCCCTGAGCCTGGACGTTCCGCCCGGCGGCCGCCTCGACTCGGAGCGCGTACTGCTCAGCGTCAGCAAGGACTACCACCATCAGCTGGAAACCTACGGCTCGGTGATCCGGCAGATCCATCACCCGCGCTCGGCGCCGCCGCTCATGGGCTGGTGGAGCTGGACCGCTTTCTACTTCGGCCTGAACGAAGGTGCCGCGCTCACCAACGCGCAGTGGGAGTCGGAACATCTGTTGCCTCTCGGCTACAACCTCTTCCACATCGACGAGGGCTATCAATACGCGCGCGGTGAATACGTCACGCCGAACGCGACGCTCTTCCCCAACGGGCTCACGCCGCTGGAGTACAACATCCGCGGGCTGGGCCTCGTGCCCGGCATCTGGACCGCGCCCTTCGAAGTCTCGCAGCGTGCCTGGGTCTACGAGCACCACCCAGACTGGCTCATCCACAACGCGAAGGGCGAGCCGATCCCCGCCGGCCACGTGACCGACGACCAGGACCAGCTCTACATGCTGGACGTGACGAATCCCGGCGCGGCCGACTATCTGCGCGAGACCTACACCAAGCTCGTGCACGAGTGGGGCATTCACTACATCAAGCTCGACTTCATGGACGACAGCGCCATCGAGGGCTACCACTACAAGCCCGGCACCACCGCGATGGAAGCGCAGCGCATTGGCCTCGGCATCATCCGCAAAGCCGTGGGCGAGCACGTCTATCTCGACAAAGATGGCAGCGTGATGCTCGACCCCGTGGGCTACGTGGACTACGGGCGCATCTCCCAGGACACGGGGCACACCTTCGAGGCGACGCGAGAAGCCGAAACCGGCATCGCCGCGCGTTATTACATGAACCGCAATTATTTCGTCGCCGATCCGGATGCCTTTGCCGTCTCTACGCAGACCATCGCCGACCAGAGCTGGCATGAGAGCCACAAGCCGGCGACGCTGGACGAATCGCGAGCCGCGATTGCTCTTGCCGCCGTCACCGCGGGCATGTTCGAAATCGGCGACAACCTCCCCACCCTTGAGCACGAACCTGATCGCCTGGCGCTCATCGAGAACCAGGACCTCATCGACATGGTGCAGCTCGGCCGCTCGGCAACGCCCGTCGATCTGATGGATTACCGCGAGCGGGATCAGCAGCCGACGATCTTCTTCCTGAAGGAGTCGCCGCGGCAGAGCATCCTCACCGTCTTCAACTGGACGAAGCAGCCGGTGGAGCGGACGATTGCGCTGGACCGGCTGGGGCGCTCCGCCGGCGCAAGCTACACCCTCTCCGACGTGCTGGAGAAGACGGACCTGCCCGCGCCCGCCGAAGGTGAGGTTCAGCTCACCATTCCCGCCGAATCGGTGCGAATGGTCAAGTTCATCGACAGCAGCGTCACGGTATCGGCTCCGGAGATTCGCATCGATGCTCCCTCGGCTGGCGCAGCGGGCGTCACGCTCGACCTCTCCGCCAACGAGACGAGCGGCGACCCGGTCGTCGCCTGGACGTGGAGCTTCGGCGATGGCGTAACGGTCACCGGTCAGAAGGCGAGCCACGCCTGGACAGAACCCGGCGATTATCCCGTCACCGTAACAGCGCAGGGCCTGAACGGCGAAAAAGCCCAGCAGCAGGTACAGGTTCATATCACCGGCCACATGTCCACAAGGTTCAGCCCACAGGAGATCCGCAGGTTTCCGTGATCGGCACAAACGTTGGCGCAGGTGCAAAGGAGCCGCTATGATGCGGCATGAACCGCCGCCCGGCGACGGCGCGGCGAGCGGCGAGACCATGGCGCGAACCCCCACAAAGGCGACGGCAGAACCGAACGACAACATGCTCATTGACGAGCGCCGCCGGCACATTCTGACGCTGGTGCAGAGCCAGGGCCGCGTGCTGGTGGGCGAGCTGTCGCGCACCCTGGGCATCTCGCAGATCACCATTCGCAAGGACCTCGAGCATCTCCAGTCGCGCGGCCTGGTGCAGCGCACCCACGGTGGCGCGCTGCGTTTGCAGTCCGGTGCGCTCTTCGACCCCTCGCTCCAGGAAAAACAGAAGCAGCACTCGCAGGAGAAACAGCGCATTGCCGATGCGGCAGCGCGCATGGTGCAGGAGGGCCAGTGCGTCATGCTGGATTCCGGCACCACCACCACCGCCGTGGCCCACGCGCTCAAGCGCTTCTCCCAGCTCACACTCATCACCAACGCCGTGAACATCGCCGCCGACCTGGCCAGCACCAGCTTTGAAGTCATCCTGATCGGTGGCACGCTGCGCAGGAATTCCTTCTCGCTCGTCGGTCCCCTGGCCGAGGACGTCCTCGAAGAGATGCACGCCGACCTTCTCTTTCTTGGCGTCGATGGCTTCGACGTGGAGACCGGTATCACCACGCCGAATTTCCTCGAGTCCCGCGTGAATCGTGCCATGGTCAAAGCGTCGCGCCGCATTGTCGTGGTCTGCGATTCGACCAAGTTCAACCGGCGCAGCCTCTCGCGCATCATCCCCACATCGGCCGTTCACTGCGTCATCACCGATAAGAACCTGCCTCGCGAGACCGAGGAGGCGCTCCGCAACCAGAACATCGAAGTCATCCTCGTCTAGCTGCGCATGGCATCCACAAAAAGCAACGAAGATCGCGACAAATTTGTCGACCTCGTGACCGCGACTGCGGAGGTGACGCTGCCCCTCGGCGAATTTCAGCCCAAGTCAATGCTGGTCACGGCCGAAAACCACATCGAGCGCGCCCGTTTTCCCGTCATCGACTACCACAATCATCTCGACTCTGTGGAGCCGGAAGCCGCGCTGCGCGTGATGGACGCCTGCGGGGTAGAGAAGATCGTCAACATCACGATGAAGACCGGTGACGCCGCCCTGCGCATGATCGATAACTTCGCCGCCGCCGACCCGCAGCGCTTTGCTACCATCGGCTGGATGGACTGGTCCGATGTCGCCCAGCCTGGCTTTGTCGAGCGCACCTGCATCCGCCTGGAGCAGCTCGCCGAGCACGGCGCCGTGGGCATCAAGTTCTGGAAAGACCTGGGCCTGACCGTCCGCGACAGCTCCGGCGCCCTGCTGCGCATCGACGACGACCGCCTCGCCCCCATCTTCGACAAGGCCGCCGAGCTGGGCCTGCCGGTCATGTTTCACACCGCCGACCCGGACGCCTTCTTCCTGCCTGTCGACGCGCACAACGAACGCTATGAAGAACTCGCGGCGCATCCTGACTGGAGCTTCTATGGCGCACAGTACTCTAAGCGCGAGCTTCTCGATCAGCGCGACCGCGTGATCACGCGCCATCCGCGCACGACCTTCGTCGCCGCGCATGTGGCCGAAAGCGGCGAAAACCTCGCTCGCGTCGCGCGGCTTCTGGAAACCTGCCCCAACGTCTCAGTCGACATCAGCGCGCGCGCCTCGGAGCTCGGCCGCCAGCCCTACGCGGTCCGCCGCTTCTTCCTCCATTTCGCCGATCGCATCCTCTTCGGCACGGACCTGCTGCCAGAATCGTCGATGTACCGCCTCTACTTCCGCTTCCTCGAAACCGCCGACGAGTATTTCGAGTACCCCTCGCACGCTTCGCGCCAGGGTCGCTGGAACATCTATGGTCTGCACCTGCCCGACGACGTTCTGCGGAAGGTGTATCGTGAAAATGCGCTGCGACTGCTGGCCCTGAAGCCTGTCATCGCGGACAAATCAGCTGCACCCCCGCAATCCGCGGTCCCTTAGGCTCATGAACAACAATCCGGCACGTGTGGTGCGTTATCGACGGCTGCTGCTTGTCTTTTCCGGACTGGGCGGCCTGCTGTACGGCGCTGACATCGGCATTATCGCCGCGGCTCTGCTCTACCTGAGCCACACAATCGACCTCACCATCGCGCAGACGTCGCTGGTCGTCGCCGCGGTCCTGGGCGGCAGTATGTTCTCGTCCCTGGCTGCGGGCATGCTCGCGGACTGGCTCGGCCGCCGCGGCATGACCATCGTCAGCGGCGCCATGTTCATCGTGAGCATCGTCATCATCATCCTCTCGCACGGCTTCACCGGGCTTTTCCTGGGACGTCTGCTGCAGGGCATGAGCGGCGGCGTCATCGCCGTGGTGGTGCCGCTCTATCTCGCCGAGTGCCTCCCTGCCAACGAGCGCGGACGCGGAACCGGCTTCTTCCAGTTCATGCTCACCTTCGGTATCGTGCTCGCGGCTCTCATCGGATTCCTCTACACCCGCCAGGCCGAAACCGCCATCGCGCATGCCGCCGGCAACGCGCTGCTCATCCGGGCCGCGCAGAACCACGCCTGGCGCGGCATGTTCCTCACCGTCATCTATCCCGGCATCCTGTTCTTCATCTCCTGCTTCTTCCTGAGCGAAACACCGCGCTGGCTCTTTCGCAAAGGCCGCATCGCGGAGGCACGCACCGCGCTGCTCCGCGGACTGGCTGAGCAGGAAGCCGATATCGTCTGGCAGGAAATGGAAGACGTGGCCCGCGAGCAGAAGGTCGCCGCCGATACCGGCGCGCACGACTCGCTGTGGCGGCGCAAATACGTCGTGCCCTTTGTGCTGGCCTGCATCGTCCTTGCGCTCACCCAAACCACGGGCATCAATTCCATTCTCAGTTTCCTGGTCATCATCCTGCGCCAGGCCGGCATGACCGCCCGCCACGCCACCCAGGGTGACGTCGTTGTGAAAGTCCTGAACTCCGTCATGACCCTGGTCGCCGTCGCCCTCGTCGATCGGCGCGGACGCCGCTTCCTCCTCCGCATCGGCACCGGTGGTGTGGTCATCGCGCTCGTTGCCGCGGGCCTCATCTTCTACAACATCGAGACCCGAACCTCCGACGTGCGCGCGACGCTGCAGACGGCTGTCAGCGGCAATCGGCTCACCCTGCCGCTCAGCAGCACGACCCTGCCCGCGGAGACGGCTGGGCGCCCCACGTCCCTCACCGTCGTCTACTCCTATGGCGACGGCGATCACATGGATACAGTCCTCAGCGACACGCCGGATCCGGTAGTGCGCATTGCGCCGGACCCGTCGGAAGCCGATGCTCCCCTGCTCATCCGCCGCGCACGCTACGGGCTGATCCCGCAACCGGGCGTCGGCTGGTCAGTAGCGGCCTGCCTGGCGTTGTTCATTCTCGGTTACGCTCTGGGGCCGGGTGTCGTGGTCTGGCTCATGCTCTCCGAGTTGATGCCGACGCGCATCCGCTCCACCGGCATGGGCATCGCCATGCTGATCAATCAAGGGATCTCGACCGCCATCGCAGCGCTGTTCCTGCCTGTGGTCGGAATCTTCGGCTACTACGCGATGTTCTTTTTCTGGGCGGGATGCACGGTGCTCTACTTCCTGACCGCCACCTTCCTCCTGCCAGAGACCAAGGGGCGGACGCTGGAGGAAATCGAGAAGTATTTCGAGGGTCACGGCCAGCAGGCCGCCCTCGCCGGCGGCAGTTCGCCCTCCTGAGCGAACCCGGAAAAAGAGATTCCCGAAACCCCTCTGCACGGATATAACGTTGGTCGATCCACATTGGCGGCGGATCGGGTACCGAATTCATCGAGTCGAGGGGCGTTGCGGTGTTGACCAAAACGAACGGGGTTCTTCTCAGTCTCTTGCTGGTTGGAGCGTCCGCGCTGGCGCAGTCGGCTACCGCGGTTCTCACCATTCATGCCGATCAGACAGCGTCGAAAGTCAGTCCAACCCTCTACGGTCTGATGACCGAGGAAATCAACCACGCCTACGAAGGCGGCCTCTACGCGGAGATGGTCAGCAACAATACCTTTCACGCGGACTGGTCCGGCATCCTCGACTGGTATCTCCTCGAGAACGGCAACTCCGCCGCAAAGATGTCGATCGACAAGGCCACCGGCCCCAGTCAGGCGCTGAATTCCAGCCTTCGCCTCGACGTCACCGCAGCCAGCGAGTCCGCTCAGGCTGGCGTGCTCAACACTGGCTACTGGGGCATGGTGCTGCACGCGAACACCACCTACCGCGGTTCTTTCTACGCAAAGGAAGACTCCGAAGCCGTGGGGCCGGTGAAGGTGCAACTGGTCGCCAACGAAACCGGCAAAATTCTCGCCAGCGCCGCCGTCAGTGGCATCAGCACGGACTGGGCGCAGCACAACTTTACCCTGAAGACCGGCGCCCTGGAGCCGTCGCAGGCCAATCATCTCGAGATCACCGTAGCGCATCCCGGGACGCTCTGGCTGAACCTCGTCACGCTCTTTCCGCCCACGTATCACGACCGCCCCAACGGCAATCGCATCGATCTGATGGAGAAGCTGTCTGCCATGCATCCGGCGTTTCTGCGCTTCCCCGGCGGCAATTATCTCGAGGGCAATCATCTGGCCGACTGGTACGACTGGAAAAAGACCATCGGTCCCCTGGTCGATCGTCCCGGCCATCCCAGCCCCTGGGGCTACTGGTCCACCGATGGCTTCGGCTTTCTGGAATTTCTGGAATGGTGCGAAGACCTGCACATGCGTCCCCTGCTCGCGGTCTACGCCGGCTACTCGCTCGAGCATGAACACATCGCGCCCGGCCCCGACCTCGAGCCCTACGTGCAGAGCGCCCTTGATGAAATCGAGTACGTCACCGGCAGCACGGATACGAAGTGGGGCGCCGAACGCGCGAAGGACGGCCACCCCGCGCCCTTCCATCTCACCTACGTCGAAATCGGCAACGAGGATTGGTTCGATACCTCCGGCAGCTACGACGCCCGCTACGCCCAGTTCTACAAAGCCATCAAGGCGAAGTACCCTGACCTGCAGCTCATCGCCACCACTCCGGTCAAGGGCATCCGCCCCGACGTCATCGACGACCACTACTACCTCCGCGCCACCCAGTTCTTCGCCGACACCGCCCACTACGACAAAACCGATCGCAGCGGCCCGAAGATCTTCGTCGGCGAGTGGGCCACGCGCGAAGGCGCTCCCACCCCCAACTTCGGCGCCGCTCTCGGCGATGCTGCCTGGATGACCGGCCTCGAGCGCAACAGCGACATCATCGTCATGGCCTCCTACGCCCCGCTGCTCACCAACGTCAGCCGCTCCGCCGGCGCCATGCAGTGGGATACGGACCTCATCGGCTATGACGCCCTCGACAGCTATGGATCGCCCAGCTACTACGCGCAGGTCATGTTCTCGAAATATCTCGGCCAGGTAACGCCGAAGTCGGAGCTGGAAAACGCCGCCCCGCGCTTCTTCTACTCCGTCACAAAGGATGACGCGAAGAAGCAGCTTTATCTGAAGCTGGTGAACGCCACGTCTGACGCACGCGCAATCGACATCCACATCGATGGCGCGACCCTGGGAGACGGCGCGCGCCAGGTCGTCCTCAGCGCAAAGGACACCCAGGCCACCAACACCCTCGAGCAGCCGGCCAACATCGTCCCGGTCGAAACGCCGCTGACCACGCAGAGCGACACGCTGCATCACCACATGCCGCCCTTTTCCATCGAAGTGCTGGTCCTGAATACAAAGTGAGCGATCTGTACCGAGAGGAACACGCAGTCTCGATACAATATCGCCGGTAAACGTTTACGGGCTTCCCCCAACATTGCCAACACTGAAGGATAAAAACCCATGGCCATCGTCGCAGGAGTCGATTTCGGAACCCTTAGCGTCCGCGTCTCCATTCTCGACAGCCAGCGCGGCCGCCTCGGCACCGCCGTCCACGAATATCCGCTGCATCGCAAACGCGACGACCCCGACTACGCCACCCAGGCGCACGCCGACCAGATGAAAGTCCTGGCAGCGGCGACCCACGCAGCTGTTCGCAACGCCGGCATCCGTGGCGACGAAATCCAGGCCATCGCCCTCGACACCACCGGCTCCAGCGTCGTCCCCGTCGACGCCCACATGCAGCCGCTCAGCGACTACTACCTGTGGTGCGACCACCGCGCCAAAGCCGAGGCGCAGCAGATCACCGCCCTCGCCCACCAGCAGCACCTCGAGGCCATCCAGTGGTGCGGCGGCGTCTACTCGCACGAGTGGGGCTTTGCCAAGCTTCTGCACTGGCTCCGCCACAATCCCGACCAGCGCCCGCACTTCGCCTCCGCCTTCGAACACTGCGACATGGTCGCCGCCACCCTCTGCGGCATCACCGATCCAAAGCAGGCCAAACGCAGCGTCTGCGCCATGGGCCACAAGTGGCTCTGGAATCCAAAGTGGGGCGGCCTGCCGCCACAGTCCTTTCTCTCCAGCGTCGATCCACTGCTCGATGGTGTCCGCGACAAGCTCTCCGGTGAATACCTCACCTCCGATCACCTCGCCGGCCATCTCTCCCCGGAATGGTCCGAGCAGCTCGGTCTTCGCGCCGGCATTCCCATCCCCGTCGGCGCGTTTGACGCCCACTGGGACGCCCTCGGCGCCGGCTGCTGCGAAGGCGACGTCGTCAACGTCGTCGGCACCTCCACCTGCATCATCGCCATGGCCAAAGAAACCCGTCTGATCCCCGGTGTCTGCGGCGTGGTCCCCGGCAGCGTGCATCCGCAGTACACCGGCATTGAAGCCGGCCTCTCCGCCACCGGCGACATCTTCGACGCCATCGCAAAACGCGCCGGCATGAAGGTCTCCGCGCTCTCCCAGGGACTCGAAGCGTACCGCGCCGGCCAAACCGGCCTGCTCCGTCTCTCCTGGGACAACGGCGACCGCACCGTCCTCGTCAATTCAGAACTCGGCGGCGTCACCCTGGGCTGGAACCTCATCCACACCGCGCAGGACGAGCTCTTCGCCGCGATCGAAGGCACCGCTTTCCACACCCGCATCATCCTCGAGCGCATGGCCGAATACGGCGTTCCGGTCAACCGCGTCATCAACGCCGGCGGCATCCCGCAGAACAACCCGGTCCTCAACCAGGTTTACGCCGATGTGCTCGGTAAGCCCGTGCTCGTGCCCGCGGAGATTCCCACCAGCCTCGGCTCCGGCATCTTCGCCATGCTCGCGGCCGGAGCCTTCCCCACCATCGAAGCCGCGCAGGCAAAGCTCTGCCCCGCCTTCCGCACCTTCACCCCCAACCCCGCGTCCGTCGCCGTCAGCGATCGCCTCTATGCGCTGTATCGCAAAGCCTACTTCGCGCTGGGCACCCGCAACGCCGGCGCCGTTCCACTGGGCGAAATCCTCCCGGAGCTGCGCCGGATCGCCGAAGAAGTCCGCGCGCAGCGGTAATCCGGCCGAATCAATCACGCGCTTTTCGATCAAACAAAAAAGGGGTGCTCGCGGCGGAGCACCCCCGATTTTCAGCTTCAGGGAGGCAATCTCAGAAGCTGAAACGCGCCTGCAGTTGCACTGTCCGACTGCCAAGTGCCACCGCCGGCGACACCGAAATCTCTCTCCCAAAACCCGGTGGTTCGGCAGACCCAACGCCTGGCAGATAGGAGCCACGGACTGCGGGTCTCCAGCATCTTTATGTAGTACAAACGATTGTTCTCCTGTGCGCAATCGTTTGAGCTGCGTCAACCAGAAAACACTCTTTGCTGCGGCCTGTCAATGGCCACAGTTTGTGCGCATCCTAAAGAATCGCCGTACCAGTCCGTTCTGTCAGGAGCCGGGCCGGCCCATGGAGGGAGAACTTGATTCGCCGTCATCGATCGGGCCTGAGCGTGAGGCTGTCCGCGCTCACTCTGGCATGGGTTCTGTTCGCCACCCTGCCCGCGCATGCCGACCAGAACTACTCCCAGCAGGTCTTCTTCGAAAACAGCCTTTCCCCGGGAAATTACTTCTACTCCAGCGGTCATGTCAGCGGACCCAGCAGGTTAGACCTAATCGACAGGAAACTCCCCATCGAAACCACCACCTTCATCAGCGCCATGCCTTACACGCCCGAGGCCTCCATGGACGCCCTCCGCCACTTCTACCGCGACCTCGGCGCGCGAGTCTGGGGCATTTATGGCTTTCGCGACTCCTTCAACCTGCAGCACAACTGGTACTCCGGCATTACGATGGGACTCAATCAGGCTCCCCAGGCCGTGATGATCGAAAACGCTCGCACCGGGCTCATCTGGAAAAACTTCATGGCGAACCCCGAAATCCGGCCGATGCTGGAAAAAATCGGCTTTCGTCCCGATCAACCGTAGCCGCACCAGAGCGCGAGCCCCCGGCGCTTTCGCTTTATGGAGGAATCAGCGATCCGGCGCGAAAGCACAAAGCGAGCTGCGAGCTCAGTCCCTAACGGCCGCAGCAACGTCAGCCTGAAGGAACTGGCTGCCCACCTGCGCCTCTCGCTCACCACGGTCTCGCGCGTCCTCAACCACGCCGGCGCTGAGTACCGCATCGCGCCCGCCACGCAACAGCGTGTCCGCGAAGCCGCGGCCGCCTTCAACTACCATCCCAATGCTTTCGCTCGCGGCCTCCGCAAAAAACGCAGCTTTACCGTCGGCGTCATGGTTCCCGAAATCAGCGAAGGCTACTCGGCCGCGGTCCTCAGCGGAATCGAAGACGCGCTCCTCGAAGAGAAGTTTTTCTACTTCGTCGTCAGCCATCGCCACCGCGCCGATCTCCTTCACGACTACCCGCGTCTCCTTCAAGCCCGCGCCGTCGAAGGCATCATCGCCGTCGATACGCCTCTGCCCGAAATTCCCGCCATCCCCGTCGTTGCCGTCTCCGGACACCGCGGCAAAAACGGTATCCTCACCATCGAAATCGATCACCTCGCCGCCGCCCGCTACGCCCTCTCGCACCTCGCTGAGCTGGGCCACCGCCGCATCGCCTTCATCAAGGGCCAGAAATTCAGCTCTGACACCAAAGCGCGCTGGGAGGCCATCCGCCACGTTTGCGACTCCCTCGCCCTCACCGTCGATCCTGATCTCGTGGTCCAGCTCAAAGGCATCGCGCCCGGCAGCGAGCCCGGACACCTCGCCACCCGCGAGCTCCTCGCCCGCGGCCGCCGCTTCTCCGCCATCTTCTGCTTCAACGACGCCTCGGCCATCGGCGCCATTGACGCCCTCCACGAGGCTGGCCTGCACGTCCCCCGCGATGTCTCCGTCGTCGGCTTTGACGACATCCCCGGAGCCGCAAATATCCGTCCCGCCCTCACCACCGTCCGTCAGCCGCTGGTCGAGATGGGCCGCACCGCCGCCATTACCCTCCTCGGCCTCATCCGCGATGGCATCCGCGACCTGCCCCAGCGCTCCATCCTCGTCTCCCCCAGCTTCATCCGCCGCCAGTCGACCGAACGCGTGTCGTCCCACACTCACTGATCGAGTTCCGTCCGCTCATGCCTCCGCGCGGGAAAGGGCGCAGATGAAGGCATCGACGAAGGGCACCGTTGTCAATCGCAGCTTTTGTATCAGGGCACGACTTCAGTCGTGCCGATAGCGTTCACAAATGGAACTGGGCTTTAGCCCCTGAGGTCCACATCATTTGGGAGGCGCTGGCGACCGACAGCACTTCCTACTCCTCCCGCACTTCGCTCCTCCCGGCCTTCACTTCCACCGCGATCCGCTTCCCGCCCTCAACAAACCGTCCCCGCTCCGCCTTCCCGTTCACCAGCACCTGCTGCGTCCCCGCTCTTACCGGAAACTCCACCGTCGCCGTCACGCCCTCCGGCACATCCACCATCGCCGTCAGCCCGTGTTCCTTCGTCAGACTCACCGTCAGCGTCCCGTGCGGCGTCGGCTCCTTACCCTTCGCCCACTCCAGATCCAGCAAATCCGGCCGGATCGTCACCGTTGCGAACCCGGGCCCCGTCGGCTGAATTCCCAGCACCTGCTCCATCAGCCAGTACGTCGGCCCGCTCGACCACCCATGCGCCAGGCTGATCCGGTACCCCGCCGTGTCATCCGCCTGCAGATCCACATGCGGATCGTCCTTCGGCCACGACGGATCGTACGCCTCCCAGAAGCTCGTTGCCCCTTCGTGGATCATCCCGCCCCAGTACTCGCGAATCCAGTCCAGCGCCGCCTGCCGATGCCCCATCTCCGCCATCGCGTCCAGCACGTACGCCCCGTAGTACGGCGAGATCACGGACGGCCGATACGTCTTCTCGCCCACATGCGACAGCACGTTCTGCCAGATCCCCGCGTACTGATCCGGCTTCGCCACTCCGGAAATCACCGCCATAGCGTTCGTCTCCCACCGCGGCCCAAACGATCCGCCCGCGCTTCCGGTCGATTCAGTCCAGTCCATTGCCTGGCTGCTCTTTGTCAAAGAGTCCGCCCGCTCCTCCCAGTGACTGGCGTTCGCCGTGTCGCCCAGCTCCCGCAGCAGCCACGCCCCCGCGCGATACGCTCGCACGTATTCCAGCGTCGTCGCCTTTTCGGTCTCCGGGCTGATTCCATTCAGCCCCGGTGACCAGTCCACATACAGCCACTCGTGCGTGTGATTGATGAAATGGTTTTCCGCGTCGAAATCCAGGTCCATGAACGCCAGCAACGCCAGGATCCGGTCGTGCATCGATGCGATGTACTCCTTGTCCCCTTCATGTTTGTAGAAATCCGCCAGCTCTGTGAACCAGTACGACGAGTACCCCGGAATCCCGTTCACCGCGTCGTGCAGCGGCAGCGGCCCAATCAGCCGCGTCAACGTGTCCTCCACCAAAAACCGGTCCGCGAACACCGCATCGCTCACGTGCCCGCTGATGTCCGTATCGCCCATCCACCGCCCGCGATCCCGCTTCGGCGCGTCCCAGATGTCGTTCTGCATGCACAGGTGCGTCGTGTACGCGCCCGTCTCCCAGATCTCGTTCAGCAGCTTGTCCGACG
Source organism: uncultured Acidobacteriaceae bacterium (assembly GCA_963770525.1). Classification (GTDB taxonomy): domain Bacteria; phylum Acidobacteriota; class Terriglobia; order Terriglobales; family Acidobacteriaceae; genus Palsa-343. Next base: position 426,053 of record CAVYPY010000001.1, read on the forward strand.
ATTCGAACGAACCCTGATACTGCACCGGGTAATAGATGTCCTCCACTCGAATCGCCCGGAACTTCATCTCCGGCATCCCCGAGAGAAACCGAATCTGCGCATAGCGGAACGCCGACTTGGGCCCCAGCCCCGTCCCATGCGGCGTCACGTGCAGCACATCCACGCCCAGATACGGCTCGTCGTGCGCCTCATCGATTGATTCCCCGTACGCAATGGACACCGTCAGCGGTGCATCCGAATCCGAGACCACCTGCACCCGCCCCGCCACCTCGCGCCCAAAATCCAGCGTCAGCGTCGGAACATACTCGTTCTGCGCATGAGCCGGCCCTTGGTGCACGATGACCTCCTGCGCCGGATCCTCGTCCGCGGATGTCAGCGCATCCACATTCTCAAAACTCCCCAGCCCCGGATAAACGTCCGTCACCTTCTCGGCCGGCAGGAACGTGTGTGCCAGGAACGGCGACTCGCCCTGGTATCCGGGCCACATATACATCCCCGCATCCTGGTTCCACTGGAAGAAGTCGATGTTGCTCTCGATCCCTCCCATCGCATCCACCGCCGGCCACCCGCTGTCGTCAAAGCTCGCGCTCTCCCATCCATCAGACTTGTCCTTCGTCGCCTTCCACTCCGGCCCGGTCATCAAAATCGCGGGCGCGACCATCCCCGGCGGCGCCGGCAGAATCTTGGCCACCAGCCGATCCCCGTGGTCCGCCTCGATCGCCATCACGTTATCGCCCCTCCGCAGCAGCCGCGTCACATCCACCCAGAACACCTTCGGCTCAATCCGCGACAAGGGATCCGCCGCCAGCCGCTCCGCCTCGCTCCCGTTCACAAAAACCTCCGCGTTCCGCGGCCCCGCCAAATACAGAATGGCCACCGGCGGCGCGCTGTCCACATGGAAATGCACCCGGAAATACCGCGGCGTATTCTGCAGCGCATCCGTCTGGTGTGCCGGATCGTGCGTCCACACATACTGCTCCGGCAGTGGCTCGTGGAACGACGAGAACAGCACCGGGTGCTGAATAACCTTTGTCGGATCCAGCTGCCCATCCGGTGGCCGCACCGGCGCGACCGGAGCATCCTGGCTAACCGCGGTCATCGCGAACAGCAGTACAGCAGCGAGAGAAAACAGAGCAGGCAAAGCAGATCGGCGCATGATTACGGAACTCCTTCAGCGAGGAAGTTTTCGCAAGTGCCGAAACTAAGCGCCCCAGTGAGCTATGTCAAACGTGGGAGTGAACCCCCGATCAGCGTGTTGTCATCCTGAGGATGCGCGTAGCGAAGCGGAAGGATCCGCAGTTGCTTTTGCAAATGCGGGGTACCCCATCTGCGGGTGCCCCACGTCTGCCCATTCTCTGCAGACGTGGGAGAGCACGAGCCCTCGCGCGCAATCAACCGTCTCCTTCCGGTGAAGTCAATTACCCGGTCGCCATCGACCGATGAGACCTAAGGGCGGATCGGGCCAGCCGGTTCAACACTCTCGTCGTAACAGACCAGCTCCACTTGATTGCCCTCGGGATCGGTCAGGTAGAGCGAGCGCCAGTGCACCCACGCGTGCTCTGCTTCCTCGACCTCGAATCCTGATGCCGCCAGCCTCGCCCGTTCGCCTTCAAAATCAGCGAGTGCTATTTCGAATGCAATATGGTCGACGGTGGAAGTTGCTGCGTCCGTCCCGCGATACCCGGCGGTCCCTGAACGGTCGAACAGGGCCAGAACCTGTGTGTGGCCGCCGTAGCCCTCCGCAATCCTGAAGAACGCGCAGTTTGACACTCGGCTCATGAGCGGCAAGCCAATGACTTCCTCGTAGAACTTCTGCATCACATCCAGATCGTTGACGCGAAGTGCGATCTCGCCAAGGCCACGCACCGCCGGGCGCTTCCTGCCGATATTGGATGACGCCATGACCACCTCCACAGCCGGAAGCCCCTGCCCCCAGTGATGGTGCCATAAACCAGTTCTGGACGATTGACCGGCAACCTGGCCCGACAAAGAAACCGCAACCCCCGCCCACCCCGGTCATCCAAAGACTGCAGGCCTCCCCAACCTGCGCTACTCTCAGGTCTCCCCGCGTACCTCCTCCGCTCAGGCCCCAATCTCAATTCCAGGCAGGAATCCCCATGATCCTTGGCATGAGTCTCTCCGCCTTCACCCAGCTTCACGTGGCCATCAGCCTTATCGGTATCGCTGCCGGCTTCGTCGTCATCCTCGGCATGCTCATCTCCCGAACCCTCCCGCTGGTCACCGGCCTCTTCCTTCTCGCCACCGCCCTCACCAGCATCACCGGCTTCCTCTTCCCCTACCACGGAGTCACGCCCGGCATCGTCATCGGCGTTCTCTCCTGCGCAGTTCTTGTCTTCGCCCTCGCTGCGCGCTACGTCGGGCACATGGCCGGAGGGTGGCGCTCCACCTGGATCGTCACCGCCATCCTCGCCCAGTACCTCAACTTCTTTGTCCTCATCGTGCAGTCCTTTGAGAAGGTGCCCGCCCTGCACGCCCTCGCCCCAACGCAAAAAGAAGCCCCCTTCAAGATCGTCCAGTTGCTGGTCCTCATCTTGTTTGTCGTGCTCACCATCCTGGCCCTCCGCAAATTCCGCCCTGCCGCCACGAGCGAAGCCCGCGCCCTTCAGGCTCCGTAACGCGGAGCCTCAACGCTCCGGTCAGCGTTATGCGGTTTTTCCCCGTTCTGCGGAAATCCTGTCAAGCCCCTCGCTGCCCTGACGAAAGTCACAAGCGCTGATCGCACAGGACTTCCACGCCAGAATACCTGCCGAGATCTGGCAGGAAACCCACCCCCATTTGCTATTGTGAAAATAGAGGGGAAAAAAACAAGATTTTCTCCGCGAAGGCTGCCCATCCGGCAGCCTTTTCCGTTCTGTCCGATGAGGACCGCCATGCCCGACAACTCGCACCCTGCCGGCCCGCCAGAACACCGCCCAGCGGGCCTCCGCGGGACCCCTCGGCCCGATGCATCCGGCGACATTACCGACGGATGTCACCAAAGTGACCCTGCAGAATCAACAACATCACTCCCCGATCCCATCAAAAATCAATCAAATTTTCCTTCAACGGCCTGGTCCCATCGCACGCCACACCCTGCACCCTGTACCCCGCACCGTGCCTTCCCCCCCATGACCTCCGGCGATTACGAACGGATGGCCCTCGATCTCCTCGAACGTCCACCAGCGGTCTGTCGCGCTACGATAGAGGGTTGATGTCTCGATCGCGAACGCGCGCTGTGGTTTGCCTCTCCGGCGGAATGGATTCCTGCGTTTGCGCGGCCCTGGCCGCCCGGGACCATGACGCCTTCGCGCTCCACTGCAGCTACGGCCAGCGCACCGAAGAGCGCGAGCTGCGTTCCGCCCGAGCAGTCGCCGAAGCTCTGGGATTCAAAGACTTTCTCCACCTCCGCCTCGATCTCTTCCGGCGCATCGGCGGCTCGGCCCTCACCGACGCCAGCATCGATGTCCCCGAAGCCCCGTCGGACGGCGCGGCGATCGGCTCCGAAATCCCGGTCACCTATGTCCCCTTCCGCAACGCGCACTTCCTCTCCGCCGCCGTCAGCTGGGCCGAGGTGCTGGACGCGCAAACCGTCTTCATCGGCGCCGTCGAGCAGGACAGCTCCGGCTACCCCGACTGCCGCCCTGCCTACTACGCGGCCTTTCAGGAGCTGATCCGGCAGGGGACGCGCGACGGGGCCATCGTTATCCAGACCCCGCTCATCCATATGCGCAAGAAGGAGATCGTGGCGCTCGGCCTTGAACTGGCTGCGCCCCTGGATTTAACGTGGTCGTGCTATTCAGGATCGGACGCCGCCTGCGGCCTCTGCGAAAGCTGCGTCTTGCGGCTGCGCGCCTTTGAGGAAGCCGGCGTCCGGGATCCGATCCGGTATGCGTTCTCGCCCACCGGTCGGGAGGTTCAGGAGGGTGCGGCGGCTCACGGGCTCGCCGCGCAAACCAGCAGAGAGGAATGATTATGCGAAATGTAAGTCTTATACGTCTTTGGCCGCGGCTGGTTCTGGCCGCTCTTATCGCCGTCGCGCTGCCCCTGGCTGCGCAAACTGCTGCCGGCACTGCTACCGGAAAAATTCACGGCCACGTCAACGATCCCACAGGCGCTGCCCTGGGGAGCGGAACCGTCGCACTGTATTTCGGCGGGATGGCCTCGCCGACCACCCCACCGAAGTACACCCTGCCCGTCGACGCCAACGGCGATTTCAAGGGTGACAACATCGCTCCCGGCTCCTACACCATGGCCTACCGCAAGCCCGATACACCGCCGGACAAGGTTGTGGACCAGATCGACAACATCAAGGTCGTGGCCGGGCAGGATACGGAAGCCAACGACGATATGTCGCGCCAGGATTACGTCGATAAGCTTTCGCCGGAGCAGAAGAAGGCGATCGAAGAAATCAAGACCAAAAATGCCAGCATTCTGAAGGAAAACGCACAGATCAAGAATCTGAACGGCGACCTTCAGAAGGCGCGGGCCGATGACCAGGCCAAGAACTTCGCCGATGCCGCGACGCTGATGCAACATGACGTGGCGATCAAACCAGACGAGCCGCTGCTCTGGGTGGAGCTGGGACAGGCGCAGTTGGGCCTGAAGCAGTATTCCGATGCAGAGACCTCGCTCAACAAATGCATCACTCTGGAAACCGCCGCGAAGAAGCCAAATCCTGAAGTGATTGGCAGCGCGGGCAATGCGCTGGGCGAAGCCTACGCCGACGACAACAAGGTTCCCGAGTCGCAGGCCGCTTACGATGCGGCTGCCAAAGCGAATCCGTCCGGAGCCGGTATGTACTACCAGAACGAGACGATCGTGATGTCCCGCACCGGGCAGACGGATGCCATCGTGGCTGCCGCCGATAAGGCGATTGCCGCGGATCCGACCCGGCCGATTCCCTACTACCTCAAAGGCCAGGCCCTGATCGGCAAAGCCACCATGGATCCCAAGACGCAGAAGATCATCGCGCCTCCGGGATGCGAGGAGGCCTACGAAAAGTACCTGCAACTGGCGCCTACCGGGCAGTTCGCGAATGACGCCAAGCAGGTTCTGGCTGAGATGAACTCCGCACCGGATACCGGTTCCAAAGGCAAAAAGCACTAAGGCCTCTGTCACCGCGTCTCGGAGGAGCGCCGTATTCCGAAGCACGGAGACGGCGCTCCTTTCTTTGCGACAATAATCTCGAAATGAGCACCGCCTCCACGTCCACGGTTGTCAGTTATGAAGAAGCCGCGCTGGCGGTGCGCCGCGAGGCCGAGCGGATTCTGGCGCAGCCCCGCTCACTCGAACGAGTACCGCTGCTTCAGGCGGCGGGCCGAGTCCTCGCGGAGCCGATCCTCGCAGATCGCGATCAGCCCCCCTTCGCACGCTCCACACGCGATGGCTTCGCCTGCCGCGCATCCGAACTCGAACGGGGCCGCCTCCGCATCGTGGGCCTGCTGCGCGCCGGTCAACCCCGGACGGGCGGAGTTCTGGGCAAGGCAGAAGCGGTCGAGATTATGACCGGAGCGGCGGTCCCGCCCGGCGCCGACTGCGTTGCCATGGTGGAGCATGTCACCGTTGCGGACGGCCGGATACAGCTCAACGGGCACCATCATCCGGCGACAGGCGAGAACATCGTGCCCGCGGGAGCCGAAGCCAGGCATGGCGATGCCATCATTGCCGCAGGCCGGCGCCTGGGTCCGTCCGAAATCGCCGCCGCGGCCGCCTGCGGAGCAGCGAGCCTGCCGATTTTTGCTCAGCCACGGGTCGCGATCCTGGCCACGGGTGACGAACTGGTCGAAGTTTCTCAGGTTCCTCTCGCTCATCAGATTCGTAACTCCAACAGCTACTCATTGGCGGCGCAGACCACAGCGGCCGGCGGTGAACCGCAGCTCTTCCCCATCGTCCGCGACGATGCGACGGAGACCGAAGCGGCGGTTCGCCAGGCGATGGGCTGCGATCTGATTCTGCTGACGGGTGGCGTCTCCATGGGCAGGTTCGACTATGTCGAGCCCGCCCTGCTGAGTGCCGGTGCGGAGTTCCTCTTTACGGGAGTACGGATGCAGCCCGGCAAGCCGGTCGTCTTCGGGAGGCTCGGGGAAAAGCCGTTCTTCGGATTGCCAGGCAATCCCATCTCTACCATCGTGACCTTTGCTCTGTTCGCTGCCCCAGTGCTTCGGGCACTGGGCGGCGAGCGCCACGCCGAACCCCGTTTTCAGATGGCGAGACTGGACGAGGACGTCACGGTGAAAGCCGGGCTCACACGATTCCTTCCGGCACGCCTGCAGAGCGATGTGCGGGGATCGAGCGTGCAGCGCATCCCCTGGCAGGGCTCGGGTGACCTGGCAGCAGCCGCCCGCGCCAACGCCTTCCTGGTTGTTCCGGAGAACCGGGACAAGCTGGATCAGGGTGAAATCGTAACCATCCTTGCACTCTGAAAGGCAGTGACCGCGCCGGTTTCCTCGGCTCTGCCGCGAGATCAGTTCGTGTCGAGCCGATAGGCGCGAACGGCGGTCTCCGCGAAGACTGCCCGCTGCTCATCTGCGGAGAGCGATGCGGCGAAACGCTCTGCTGTCCGAACCCAGGCGGCGTAGGTTGTGGCGACGCGGCACACGGGCCAGTCGGAGCCGAACATCATGCGCTCCGGACCGAATGTCGCCAGCGCCGTTTCCATGTACGGCAGGATTTGTTCGTAGCTCCAGGAGGCGTAATCGGCCTCGGTTACCACGCCGGAGAGCTTGCAGAACACGTGCCGCCGCCGCGCCAGCTCAGCCAGGTCTCTGGCCCAGGGTTGCAGAGCGCCACCACGGATATCCGGCTTCGCAATGTGATCCAGAACGAAGACCTGATCGGGATGCCGATCGACAAGCCGGATCGCGGCCGGGAGCTGTTGGTGGTAAATCAGGATGTCGTATGCAAGCTGCAGCCGGTGCAGTTGCGCCAGTCCCGCATTGAAGTCGGCACGGTCCATGTATGCGTCGGCTTCGGCCTGCAGCACGTGCCGCACTCCGAGCAGCCTGGGATTCGCAGCCAGTCCCTCCAGCAGGCCCGGAGCCTTTGGATCGGCCAGGGGCGCCCATCCCACCACGCCGCGAATCCACGGATGCGCCTCGGCCATCGTCAGCAGCCATTCAGTTTCGGAGAGAGTCTGACAGGCCTGGACGGAGATGACGCCATCCACCCCGGCCCCGCCGATCTCCGCTGCGAGGTCGTAGGGCAGGAAGTCGCGGCGAATGGCCGCCATGGAATCGTCGATCCAGCCATACTCCGCTGGAGAGTAGCGCCAGAAGTGGTGGTGGGCATCGATCCGCATCGAGAGGAACCCGCTGCCATTCTAGATGGGCACGGAGAATTCGGTCTTGTCGGGTGTATGTTTCCGTCAACGCCGGACGCGCTGCAGTCGCGGAAGCAGATCACGGAAAGCGCGGCCTCGGTGGCTGAGCGTGTGCTTCTCGTCGAGGGAAATCTGCGCCATCGAGCGCTGCAGCTCCTCCAGCCAGAAGAGCGGATCGTAGCCGAAGCCTCCCGTCCCGAGAGGCGCTTCCAGAATCTCTCCTTCCACCATGCCCTCGCCGGTGGCCAGCACAACTCCGGCGCGTGCGGCCGCCAGCACGCAGCGATAGCGCGCGTTGCGCGGGGTTTTGCCGCGCATGCGATCCAGAAGGTACAGATTGTTGCGCTCATCCGTCGTGAGCGCGTGCGGAGGATCGTAGCCCGCGTCCTCGGCAAAACGGGCCGAGCGAACTCCAGGTGCCCCGCCAAGCACATCGACCTCGAGGCCGGAATCGTCGGCGAGCACGACCTCCGAAGAGAAATGGCTGTAGTACTCAGCCTTCAGGCGCGCATTGCCGGCAAAGGTGGGCGCATCCTCGACGGGCGCGGCAAACGTCTGCAAACCGGGCAGCTGCTCCAGTGCGAATCCACCAGCAGCGGCGGCTACCGCGAAGTCACGCAGTTTGCCGGGATTGGTGGAAGCGGCGTAAAGAGTCACCGGCACGGTGTCCAGTTTATGGCGAAGGCGGGCGGGAGCGCGAGCGCGGCAGGTCATAGCGCAGGGGACAGCCTGCGCAGCGGGCAACCGCACCGCAATAGTCCTTCCCCACCTGCACGAACAGCGCATGGAATTCGTTGTAATGACGGGCAAGCTCCCGCGGGTTTTCGTGGCGCCGATCGGGCGCAAACGCCGCCTTCGCCAAAGATTGAACCGCGGCGTAATTGGTCTTCTCCGGCGCCATCCCGTGGCGCGTGACAACGCGGCGCAGGTAAGTATCCACCACCATGGCAGGAGCGTCGAGCGCGTAGAGCAGGATGGCATCGGCCGTCTCCGGCCCGACACCGGGAAGCGCCAGAAGTTGCTTCCTCACCACGTCCGGAGTCTGTCGCGCCGCGGCGCCCAGCGAATCAATCTGCCCTCCGTGAGTCGCGTCGAGAAACGCCACGAAGGCCTTCAATGCCGCCGCCTTGCGAAGCATGAATCCGGAGGGGCGGATGAGCTCGCGGAGTCTGCTCCCGGAGACGGTTCGCAACCCTTCGATCGACAGGATGCCGTGGTTCTCGAGATTCGCAATCGAGCGCTCGACGGACTTCCATGCGGTGTTCTGGGTGAGATAAGCGCCGACGATTACCTCGAAGGCCGTTTTTGCCGGCCACCACGCCTGCGGACCATAGATCGCCACCAGACGATCGTAGAGCCTGCGGAGCCGCCGGGCTGTTTTGGCGTCCGATGGGCCGAGCTTCAATGATTTTGTCCTGCAGCGGCCCTGACGCGTCTCATTCCCCATGCTCTGATCTTAAAATTTCCGTGGATGCCGAATCGTTGGGGCTGGCCGGCCTTCTTACAAAAAAGGAATTACCGGCGAATGTCAGGTCTTTCTTCAAACGAAGTATCTGAGGAGCGGTGATGGATTACGTCAATCTCGGCAGGACGGGACTCAAGGTCTCGCGTATTTGTCTTGGCTGCATGACCTATGGTGCGCCCGCGAAACCCGAAGCGGCCAAAGGCGGCCGCCACGAGTGGGCGCTGAACGAGGAGCAAAGTCAGCCGTTTCTGCGCCAGGCGCTCGATTTCGGAATCAACTTCTTCGACACGGCCAACGTGTATTCCAGCGGCGCCAGTGAAGAGGTTCTGGGGCGCTTTCTAAAGAAAAACACGCGGCGCGAAGCAGTCGTCGTGGCAACCAAGGTGCACGGCGTGATGCGGGAAGAGCCCAACGGGCGCGGCCTCTCGCGTAAGGCGATTCTGCATGAGCTGGACGAGAGCCTTCGCCGCCTGCAGACAGATTACGTGGATCTGTATCAGATTCACCGCTGGGATTACGAGACGCCGATTGAGGAGACACTGGAAGCGCTGCACGACGTGGTGAAGGCGGGCAAGGTGCGCTACATCGGCGCGTCGTCGATGTATGCATGGCAGTTCGCGAAGGCGCTTTCCCTCGCGGAGCGGCACGGCTGGACCCGCTTCGTCTCCATGCAGAATCATTACAACCTGCTCTATCGCGAAGAGGAGCGGGAGATGATTCCGCTGTGTCTCGAGGAAGGGATCGGCATCATTCCCTGGAGTCCGCTGGCGCGCGGCCGTTTGGCGCGGCCGTGGAAGAGCGAGAGCACGAAACGCGCGGATACCGATCGGTTCGGCAACACCATGTACTCCGGAACCGAAGAGCAGGATCGCGCGGTCGTCGATCGCCTGGAGCAGCTGGCAAAGCAGCGGGGTGTGGCGCAGGCCACTCTGGCGCTGGCCTGGATGCTGCAGAAGCCGGGAATCGCCGCGCCCATCGTGGGAGCGACGAAGCCGAACCATCTGCAGGATGCGGTCGCGGCGCTCGCGGTCCGGCTGAGCCCGGAAGAAATTCGGGAGATCGAGGAGCCGTATCGTCCGCACCCGGTGCTGGGCTTTAGCTAAAGGAGCAGTCCCCTGCTCACGGCCGGGTCAATTCAGCGGGCCGATTCTGCGCAGGAACGACACTGATGCGCGGCAGGACGATAATGTCGACGCGGCGGTTCTGGCTGCGTCCCTCGGCGCTGCCGTTTCCGGCGACCGGATGATACTCTCCGTAGCCGGCAGCGGAGAGGCGAGTGGGGGCGAATCGGTAATGGACGATCAGGATTTTTGTCAGTTCGCTGGCGCGCGCTGTGGAAAGCTCCCAGTTGGAGGCGAACTGGGCAGTGTGGATGGGCACATTGTCGGTGTGTCCCTCGATGCGCAGATCGTAGGGGGTGGGGGCGATCTTCGCGGCGACTTCGTCGAGAGTTCTCTGCGAGCCGGGTTCGGGCACCGCCGAGCCGCTCTGATAAAAGCCGGCCTCACGCAGAGAAATCACCAGACCCTCGCGGCCAAGCTGGAGGGCGACAACATGCTCTGCGATCTGCGGGGCCAGAACGCCGGCGAGCTGACTCTGCAGCTGGCGAAGGTCCTGCTGCACGGCCGGCGAAGCGGAGAGATCGTCTCCGATGACGACGTTGACCACTGCCGGCGGAGCGGGCGTCGCGAGGTCGCGTGGCTCAAGGGGCGGCGCAGCCGCGGGAAACAACCCCAGCGCCTGAAAGGCCGACTGGATTGAATGCGCAACCTGCATCTGCTTTTGCTGGTCGGTTCGTGAGCTGGCGTAGAGCACGACGAAGAACGCGAAAAGCAACGTGATGAAATCCGCATAGGAGACGAGCCAGCGATCGTGCGGGACACGGTCGGAGCTTCGGCGCTTCCGGTCACGCAGGTTCACGATCGAATCTTCGTTTCCGGCGAGCTGCAGCTCTGGAATCCGGCGAGCTTGATCTCGATCATGCGCGGATTCATGCCCTCGAGGATGGAAATCACTCCTTCCAGCGCCATCTCCTTGCGTCGCTGGTCTTCGCGGGCCCGCTGCCGCAACTTGCCGGCCGCCGGCAGGAAGAAGAGGTTCGCCGCGCCCACGCCGTAGATGGTTGCGACAAAGGCGACTGCGATCCCCCGCCCCACCTGATCCATATGGTCGAGATGCTGCATGACCTGGATGAGGCCGATCACCGCGCCGATGATGCCGATCGTGGGCGAGAAGCCTCCCGCCGACTCGAGAACGGATGGAATGTGCGCCTCGACTTCGCCCGACGTGTCGATCTGCACCTCCATAATGCGCCGCAGTTCGGCCGGTTCGGTGCCATCGACTGCCAGCATCAGAGCCTGACGCAGAAAGGGGTCCGGTACTTTGTCCAGATCGCGATCCAGCGAGACGATGCCGTGGCGGCGGGCCTGGTTCGCAAAACCGACAATCTGATGCAGAAGCGCCCGGCCGCCGTCGTCGCGATGGAGGAAGACGCGAATGAGGCGCTGCCCCGCGGCGGCCACGGTGGCCAGTGGAAACTGGAGCATCACCGCGCCAAGCGTGCCGCCGAAGACAATCATGGCGGCGGTCGGCTGCAGGACCTGTCCCACATGTCCGCCTTCCAGAAGCAGGCCGGTGAGAATTCCGGCCAGCGCCAGGAAGATGCCCGCGAGGCTGCCTGCGTCCATCTTCCTTACTCCTTCGTCTCGCCAGAGCCTGGTGCTGTCGCGGCGGGTGGCTGGCTCGCCTCTCGCAGCGGCATCCAGGCCAGAGACGGCATATAGTTCGTCGCTTCGCCAAACAGACGCGCGCGGTAAGCAGTCGTCCGCCGGACGACCTCATCGCAGGATTCAAGCACGACGATCTTCTCCCCGTTGACAAGGGTGAGCATGGTGTCGGGAGAGGCCTCTGCGTACTTGATCAGGTCGCTGTTCACCACCAGCAGATTGCCGTTGAGGCGGGTGAGGTGGATCATGGGCGGCGCACCTCGCGTCTTCTAGGGGTTGATCGGCGGCGAGCGCAATAAGGTGAGGCGTGCCGCAAAGACAGCTATAGGGAGAGCCGCGATGGAGAGCGGGAAGGCCGCGCACGCGGCGTGCCAAAGCTTTCCCGGTCAATAAAGGGGAAGTCCCCCGAGCCGATGAAGGCTGTGAGTGCAACGGTTCCCGGGAGTGCGGTGCGGGGTAGTTCACGCACTTTGTTCAGGAACCCAGACGATCAAGGGAGAAACCATATGCCATTAGGAGTCCTGAACAATATCTCGGCGATCTACGCAGAGAACAATCTGAACCAGACGCAGTCCAGCCTGCAGAACACGCTGACCCAGCTGTCGTCCGGTTCGCGCATCAACTCGGGCGCCGACGATCCGGCCGGTCTTGCCATCGCCGACGGCCTCGCCGCCAATTCGGCGGCCCTCACACAGTCTTCCAGCAACGCCAGCGAGGGCGTGGGCTTCCTGCAGGTCGCCGACGGTGCGCTGTCGCAGGTCACCAATCTGTTGAACAGCGCCGTCACCCTGGCCACGGAAGCGGGCGGCGGCACCCTGTCCAGCTCGCAGATGAGCGCGGCCAACCAGGAGTACCAGGACATTCTGACCCAGATCGGAACGATCGGGGCCACCACCGAGTACAACGGGATTCAGGTCTTCAGCAGCGATCAGAGCATGAGCGCGCTGAGCTGGGCTCAAGGCACGGGAACGGCAGCCAGCTCGGCTACAGGCGCGGCGTCGCAGATCCAGAGTTCGGCGATTACGGCAGGCGGCTCGACCGCAGGCACGGCGCCGACCCTGACCCAGACCTATGGTTCGACGTATGGGTCGGCAGCATCCCTCAGCTGGACCAGCGGGGGAAGCGGGAGCACCAGCACCCTGACCAGCGGAGCGATCACGGCGGGCGCAGAGCTGACCGGCGATCTGAAGTTTACGCCGACCATGAGCAGCGGCACGCCCACGGCCATTGACATCGACCTGAGCACGCTGACAGGCAGCACGCCGACCGCCCTGGCCAGCAGCCTCGCGACGGCGCTGAACGGCGCCACAGGTTACGGGGCCAACGACTTCACCGTCACCGTGAACAGCAACAACGATTTGGTGATCGGACTGGGTACGGGGGCGAGCGCGGCTAACATCACCGGCCTCGGCTCGGCCAGCAGCTCGACCAGCGAGCAGGCGTCGCTGCTCGGCAACGGCTTCACCCTGGCCGTGACGGACGGCGACTGGCAAAACGGGTCGATCAGCCTGACCGGCTCCGGCTCGGGTGCCAGCAACGTGCCCAGCTCCATTTCTCTGGCCGGAGTCAACACGGCGGATCTGGCGAGCGTGGTGGGCACGGCGCTGAACGGGACCAGCAGCAATCCGGACTATAGCGTCACCTACAACGTGAACAGCACCACGCATGTTGGCACACTGGCCGTTTCTCTTACTTCGCAGGCGGCCACTGACAATATCACCGGCCTCACGGCAATGGCTGGAACGGGCAACAGCGCGCCGGCCCAGTCCCTGGCGGCGAATAGCGCCATCACGTTCACCAATGGCGACACGCTGGGCGGGGAGTTCACCATCACCCCCACGGTGAATGGGACCGCGTCCAGCAGCCCGGTCACCGTCAATCTGACCGGCGTAACTACGGCCAACCTCGTCGCCACGGTCAATGCCGCTCTGGGCAACAACGCCAGCGATTACAGCGTTGCGTACAGCAGCACCACCGGCAAGCTGACGATCGGGGTCAGCACAGCGGGCCAGGCAGCGGGTTACGACGCGGTCACGCTGGCCAACGGCAGCGGCAGCAACGCTCTGTCGCAGTCGCAGTCGGTCGTGAGCACAATTGCCGATACCAGCTCGGTGACGGGCGGCTTCACCCTGACGCCGACATTGTCGTCAGGGACTCCCGCCGCGACGGACGTGAATCTGTCCGGATCGGCCGTTTACGATTCGACCTCGCAGTCCTCGCCCCTGGCAACGGCGGTCCAGACCGCACTGGGCAGCGACTATGCCGTGAGCTACAACAACACCACGGGCCAGCTGGGTGTCGCTGTAACCGCGGCGGGGGCGGCAGCCGGCATCACCGGCTTCACCCTCGCTGAATCGTCGCAGGCGTCTGCATCGCAGCTGACCGCGGTCGACGGAGGCGTGGAAATCTACACCAGTGACGGGACCAGCACGGGTAGCGAAAACTATAACGTGACGGTGGGCACGCTGTCGGATGCCAGCGTGGGCACCTCGAGCTCCAGTTCGAGCCTCGGGGCCCAGGTTACGGTCACGGTCGGCGGAGTGACCGGGACGGGCGGCACAGCGGCCGGCGGCACTGTGGGCACCAGTCTGGCCAACACGACCCTTCTCAGCCAGGCCGATGCCGAGGCCGCTCTGCAAACCGTGGATAACGCCATCAGCGCCGTTGCTTACCAGCGCGGCCAGGTGGGCGCCAACATCAACACGCTGAACGCGGCGTCGAACATCGCGAGCTCGCAGGAAACCAACGTCACCTCGGCGCAGAACACAATCACGGCGACCGACTACGCCTCGGCGACCTCGAACCTGTCGAAGTACGAAATCCTTACCCAGACCGGCATCTCGGCTCTGGCCCAGGCCAACAGCACGCAGCAGATGGTAACCAAGCTGCTCCAGTAAACCAGCCGGGCAGTTTTACGCGCGGGGAGCCTCGGCTCCCCGCTCTTTCTTAGTTTTCTCCAACCCGGCGGCTTGCCGGCAGGTACTGAACCTGCACGGAAAAACGCCGACATAAAGCTGCTGCGGAAAGCGACGATAACGCCAATATGGGAAGCGTCGGTCTGTCCTTCGGTTCCCCGACCAGCGGTCAGGGGTTCGATGTTTCGAGCACGGTCAGCCAGATTGTGGCCAATCTGCAGGCGGTGGAGACACCGTGGCAGAATCAGCTCACCACGCTCCAGTCGCAGGACACGGCTCTGACCAGCATCGGCACCGATCTGAGCTCGCTCTCGACCGCCTTCAATGCGCTGAATGATCCTGACGGGGTTTTTGCCGAGAAGGAAGGCTCCAGTTCCGACACCTCGGCAATCGCGCTGACGAACGCGACGTCGGCCACCACAGCCGGCACCTACTCGATCGCGGTGAGCCAGCTGGTCCAGAACTATTCCTATGCGAGCACCAACATTGGCTCGAGCGACACGCTGACCGGTTCACTGACCATCAACGGGCAGACGATCACGATGTCCGACGGTACGGCAACGGACTCGAACGGCGACAAGATTCCGCAGAACGACACGCTCTCGGCGCTCGTCTCGTATATCAACGATGGGGATTACGGCGTGGAGGCCAGCGTGGCGACAGACTCGTCGGGCAACACGCAACTGGCTCTGGTGAGTACAACCAGCGGCGCCAGCGGCGCGGTCGGCATCGTTTCCTCGAATCTGGCGGATTCATCCAGTGGCGCGGTCACCTTTAGGCAGGCGCAGGCCGGTCAGGATGCGGAGTTCACAGTGGACGGCGTTTCTACCACCAGCCCTTCCAACACCGTTACCAACGCGATTCCGGGCGTGACGATGCAGTTGCTCGACACCTCCAGCGCACCCGTGCAGGTGGAGATCACCAACGACAACACCGACATTGAGTCGGCGGTCAGCAGCTTTGTCAGCGCCTATAACAAGGTCGTTGGGGACCTGAACACGCAGGAAGGCAACAACTCGTCCGGCAATTCCGAGCCACTGTACGGGAGCTCGACCATCGCGTTGCTGCAGGAACAACTGGAAGACGCGATGAACTTCACCCAATCCTCGGGCGCCATCACGTCGCTATCCCAGCTGGGCATTACCCCCGCCAGCAGCGATGACGGCACCCTGACGCTGGACGCCAGCACACTGGACAGCGCCCTCAACAGCAACTTCCAGGACGCCATGAATTTCTTTCAAAGCAGCGGCAGCAGCTCCGCGTCGTTCGGGGGGAATCTCAGCGGCGTCCTGAGCAGCCTTGGCAACAGCGGGCCGGACGGGGCAATCTACCTGGCTCTGCAGCAGGACTCTGCGCAGGAATCGCAGCTGAATTCCGATGTCACGAACGAGAACAAGACGATCAGCACGGATCAGACCCAGCTGACCACCGAACTGAACGAGGCCAACTACACGTTGCAGGAGATTCCGGATCAGATCGACGAGGTCAACGAGCTGTACAGCGCCATCACCGGATATAACGAGAACCCGAACGGCTAGAGGAAGACGCGCAGAGATGAATTACCAGCAGCAGGCAGTAGCCGGAATGAATCCGGTGGAACTGATTGTCGCTCTTTATGACGGCATGGTGCGTTTTCTGTATCGGGCGATAACAGCCATCGAGCGGCGGGACGCGGCGGACCGCAGGACCGCGGTCGCTCGGGTTCTGGAAATCCTGATGCACCTGCAGTCCAGGCTGCGTATGGATATTGGCGGAAGCTCGGCGAAGGCGCTTTCGGAGTTCTACACATCGATATTCGCTTTGTGCCTGGAGGGCTCCCGCCTGGAGTCAGCAGATCGGCTGAAAGAGGCGATCGCCTGCATTCGTGACGTTCGGGAAGCCTGGAACGTGGCGGCGCGCGATCCGGAGGTGCTGCGACAGCTGGCGGAGCAGGGCGACGGGGCAGCGGCGGTCATGATTCCATCGAGCCGGAAGCGCGGAGCCGCCGAACCGGAGCATTCCAGCTGGACCGCCTGATCGGTTTCAGCCCGTAACGGCGAGTTCTTCTTCGAGAAGCTGCTTCTGAAAGAGGCTGGCATAATAGCCATTGCGTTCGAGCAGCTCGTCGTGCGTGCCCAGTTCGACGATGCACCCCTGCACGAGAACGGCGATCCGGTCTGCGTGGCGCACCGTTGAAATCCGATGCGAGATGAGAATCGTCGTGCGGCCGGTCATGACCGCGTGAAGCTCAGCAAGGATGCGTTCTTCCGTGTAGGTATCGACGCTGGCCAGAGCATCATCGAGGATCAGGATGCGGGGATTGCGCAGGATTGACCGGGCCAGAGCCGTGCGCTGTTTCTGACCGCCGGAAAGCGTGAGCCCCCGCTCTCCCACAGCAGTCTCGAATCCATTCGGGAACAGCCGGAATTCCTCCGCAATGTGCGCCACCCGCGCCGCATCCTCCACCTCTGATTCGGAGGCATGCGCGACGCCGAAGCCAATGTTCTCCCGAATGGTCGTGCTGAACAGGAATGTCTCCTGGGGCACGACGCCGATGGCGCTGCGCAGATCCTGCAGCGGGTAGTCGCGGACGGAGCGGCCGTCAATCAGAACTGAGCCCGGCGGCGCGTCATACAGCCGCGGAATGAGACTGACGAGCGTGGATTTGCCGGAGCCCGTGGGGCCCACCACGGCCAGGCTCGATCCCGCGGGAATCCGGAGAGAAATGTTGTGAAGAACCGGCACGGAGCGGCCATCTGCGGAGGGATAGGCAAACTCCAGGTTGCGAAATTCGATCTCGCCCCGGACAGAGTGAGCCGCAGAAGCGGCCGCAGTCTCGGTGTCGTAAATGGTGGGCTCAGCCGTCAGAATCTCGTGGATGCGAATGACGGAGGCGGTGCCCCGCTCAAAGAG
Source organism: uncultured Acidobacteriaceae bacterium (assembly GCA_963770525.1). Classification (GTDB taxonomy): domain Bacteria; phylum Acidobacteriota; class Terriglobia; order Terriglobales; family Acidobacteriaceae; genus Palsa-343. The sequence continues at coordinate 443,369 of CAVYPY010000001.1, forward strand.
ATTCACAACATAGCCCAGGGCAATGATCGGCCAGGTCAGCATCAGCAGATAGGTCGTAAACGTCACGAAGGCGGCAAGGCCGATGCGATGGGTGAGAACCTCGTGGCCGCCCACCAGCAGGGCCACCACCAGCGCGATGCCCAGCATGAATTCCAGAGTGGGCCACAACATACCCATCAGCCGCACCAGGCGCAGAGCGCGGCGGATGTATTCCCGGTTCGAGCGCTCAAAGGCCGCCACCTGGGCTTCCTCCTGCGCAAAGGCGCGCACCAGGCGCGCGCCAGAAAAATTCTCCTGGGCCTGCGCCGAGATGTCGGAGAACATCGCCTGAATTCGCTCGAAACGCTGGTGGATTTTGCGGCCCATGAACTGGATGAAGATACTGGCCAGGGGCATGGGCGCCAGTGCTGTCAGCGTCAGGACGGGGCTGATGCGCAACAGAAAGAAAAGCGCGCCTGCCGAGAACAGCACCGTGTTGGCCGTGTACATGATGGCCGGACCCAGCAGCATGCGAACCGCGGCCAGATCGTTCGTCATCCGGGCCATGATGTCGCCGGTGCGATTCTCGTGATAGTACGAGGCCGCCTGCCTTTCCAAGTGGCGGAAGAGATCGTTGCGCAGATCGAATTCGATATCGCGCGAGATCCCGATGATGATCCAGCGCATCAGGAACAACAAAATTCCGTGGGCCACGGTTACGCCCAGCAACAGGCTCGCATAGCTGAAGATCTTGCCCCAGGTGACGCCCAGATTCAGGTCGTGCACCGCCAGGCCGATCACTCGCGGAAACTGCACCCAGATGGCGTTTGCCAGGACCGTGCAAAGGCAGCCCCACGTGTAGCCCTTCCAGTAGCGGCGCATGTAGGGAAACAACGGTCGAAGATTGGCAAACATAGGCAACCAGTTTATGTAGGGCTACGCAGGAGAAGATACGCGCCGGCAAGGCCGAACAGGAAATCGGGCGACCAGGCGGCGAGGAAGGCAGGAAGCCAGCTCACGTTGCCCATTGCCTCAAAGAAGCCCGAGACTACGAAGTAGGCGATCGCGACTCCGATCGCTACAGCAATGCCCGACAACGATCCCCGCTTGCCCATGGATAGCGCAAACGGGACCGCCAGAATGGCCATGACCAGCGTGATCAGTGGATAGGCCAGCTTGTGATTGAGCTGCACACGCAGCGGTACCGTATTGAATCCGCTTTGACGTAAATTGCGGATATAGCGCGCCAGTTCACCAAAGCTCATTTCAGAGGACTGGCGCACTTCCTTGCTGAAATACTCGGGCGGCTCACGGACTTCAGGAAACGTAGTGACCGAGAAGTCCTGATAACTGACCCCCTCCGCGGTAAAAGTACGTTCCCATCCATCCTCAAAGACCCATGCGTTGAGTGTCGGCTCCCAGTGCGCGGTGGCCGCGAAGATTCTCTTCGAGAGCGAGAAGGATCCCGGCTTGAACTCGAAAACGGAGATATTGCCGAAGGTGTCGATGTCCGGATCGAAATACTGGTAGTAGAAGATGCGGCTGGGCTGTCCGGCATGCTGCTGGCCGAAGATCCATTTTCTGCCCGGGTGCTCAAAAGTCTCCGGCGGCTTTCCCTTGATGACGTCGCGTAACGCTTCCTGCCGGCGATTGGCCTGGGGCAGATAGGTATCGTCGAAAAGAAACAACGCAGCGGAGAGTACGGCGGCGATCGCCAGAACCGGGACAACGATGCGATAAAGGCTGATCCCGGTGGCCTTCATCGCTGTCAGTTCGCTGTTGCGGTTCAACAGGCCGAAAACGACCAGCACGCCAATCAGAACGCTGAGAGGCGTGATGAGGTAAATCATGCTGGGCGTCAGGTTGATGAGATATTCCCCAACCGTAACCAGGGGCGTGCGATTGCGAATGATGTCGCTGAGCAGTTCGAAGAAAGTGAAAACCAGCATCAGCATGACAAACGTGACGAGCACCAATCCAAAGGTGAGGAGAAATTCCTTCAGAACGTACTCATCGAGCAACAGGGGGAAACGTCCGCGCAGGAGGCGTCGCCGTGGAGTGAGCTGAACAGCGTCTGCCGGGCTCGTGGTCTGGCTGGCGCGGAGGCGGAACCAGTTGCCGACGGAGGACAGCAGGGACAGTGCAGCTCCCCCCGTCGCCATTTGCCGCAGCAGGACAATACCGCACACGGAGAAGATCAGATTCGCTTCCCAGACCCCGAGAAAGACAGGAATCTTGTTCTGGCGCGCGAGCGCCGTGCCGGTCGAGGAAAGAAAGTAATAGATGAAGACCAGCGCAATGGTCAGCACAAAGCCGGCGCTCTTGCCTCCGCGCCGGGACGAAATCCCCAGGGGTACGCCGACCAGCATCAGCACGAGACAAGCCGCCGGATAAGCCAGTCGCTTTTGAAACTCGATCTCATACAGCTGCCCATTGGCGCCGCGCGTGTGGGCCATCAGTTCGTGCAGATTCATGGCCAGAATGGGCGTATCGCTGTGTCCCAGGCGGACGCTGGTCTGGGCGCCCGCCTGCATGGGGAGATCGGTTTTCTCAAAGGTGGAAACCGTATAGTCGTTCGGCTGATCGTCGACGGTCTGATGTTCGGTTCCGTCACGCAGCCGCATCAGGATGGTTTGGTCCGGACCATTGACCACGGTTGCGCGGTCGGCTGTCGTGATCTTCGGCGCGTCGGGATCGGTCACGTCGGCGAGAAAAATGCCGCGCCAGTTCGCCGCACCCACGCCCGCCCGCACATCCTGGACATAGAGAACGTAATTTTTGAAGTCTTCGTAAAAGACGCGCGGCTGCACTTCAGAGGAGGCTTCCGCATTGGCCAGAGACTTCTCGAGGTTCAGCATGGCTGCCGTGGCCCGCGGCGCGAAGTACATCGAATTGGCAAAGCTGATGCCCCAGGCTGCCAGCGCAACCAGCCCAACCACCCGCACAAAGCTCCACACCCCCATCCCGGCGGCGCGCATGGCAGTGACTTCACTGTCGGCTGCCAGACGGCTCAGGCCCAGAAGAATGCCGACCAGTACGGCCATCGGAATCGTGACCGTGAAGATGTCCGGCAGCAGAGCGAGAACGATCTCGATGACCGATCCCAGGGCCGAGCTGTTCCGCACCACCAGCTCCAGCAGGCTGGGCAGATAGCGAATGAACAGAACAAACGTGAAGATCGCGCCGCCGATCAGCGCGTGCGACAGAACTTCTTTCAGGATGTACCGGGTAAGAATGCGCACAGTCGAGCTTCCGCCTTCAGTTTATCGCGGCGTAAACCGCCGCAGCCGCAGGCTGTTCGAGAGCACGCTTACCGAGCTGAGCGCCATGGCCGCGCTGGCGATCGCAGGGCTGAGCAGGATGCCGAACGCCGGATACAGCGCGCCGGCAGCAATGGGGATACCGAGCAGGTTGTAGCCGAAGGCCCAGCCGAGGTTCTGACGCATGATCCGCAGAGCCTGTCGGGCCAGCAGCACCGCCTCGAGAATCTGCCGCGGCTCGCCATGCAGGAGGATGGCGTCGCCGGCTTCCCTTGCCAGATCAGCTCCGGTGCCCATGGCCAGGCCCGCATCGGCCTGCGAAAGCGCCGCCGCATCGTTGATGCCGTCGCCAGCCATCCCAACCCGGCGACCCTGCTGCTGCAGTTCGCGAATCTTCGCCAGCTTCTGATCGGGCAGCAATCCTGCCCAAACCTCTTCAATCCCGGCAGAGCGGGCAATGGCTTCGGCGGTGGAGGCTGTGTCCCCCGTCAGAATAGCTGTGCGAATCCCCAGGCGACGCAGCCCCGCCACGGCTTCCTTAGCGGTGGCACGCAGCGTGTCCCGCGCTTCAATCACGCCTGCCAGACGATCCTCGCGCGTGACGTACATTCGCGTCGCTCCCGCAGCTGCGACCTCCTCCGAAACCGGAATCCCCAGCTCCTGCATCAGCACCGTGTTGCCGGCCGCCACGCGCCGACCCTCGATGTTGCCCAGGATTCCTTTGCCGGGAACCGCACGCACATCGGTCGCGGAGGCCGCCCGCAGCCCACGTTTCTCAGCCGCGCTCAGAATCGCCCTGGCCAGCGGATGCTCCGATCGCTGCTCGAGCCCGGCAGCCAGTTCCAGCACCTGGTCTTCGCTCCATCCGTCAGCGCTTTGCACGGCGGTCACTTCCGGCTTGCCCTCGGTCAGGGTGCCGGTTTTGTCGAGGACCAGCATGTCGATCCGCGCCAGTCGCTCCAGGCTCTCTCCGCCCTTGAAAAGAACGCCGAGCTGCGCGCCGCGACCGATGGCGACGGTCAGAGCCGCGGGCACGGCAAGCCCCATCGCGCACGGGCAGGCGATCACCAGCACGGCGACCGAAACGGCAAAGGCGCGGCCGGCCCCGCCACCGGCGAAGATCCAAATGAGCAATGTGAGCAGCGCCAGGCCCAGAACGACCGGCACGAAAACCGCACTGACCCGGTCGGCGAGCTGCTGCATCGGCGCTCGCGACGATTGCGCTTCCTCGACCAGCCGCATCATCTGGCCCAGCACGCTGTCGGCGCCGACTGAGGCCGCACGATACTCGATGGCACCATCGAAGTTCAGCGAGCCCCCAATCACCCGATCGCCGGACTGCCGCGTCACCGGCAGCGACTCTCCCGTGATCAGCGACTCGTCGATGGATGTGGCTCCGGAGAGAATCACGCCATCGACCGGAACGCGCTCGCCGGGGCGCAGCCGAACGACATCGCCGGCGACAACCTCCGCCAGGGGTACCTCGACCTCGCGGCCATCGCGCAGCAGGCGTGCCGACTGCGGCTGCAGGCGCATGAACTCGTGCAGGGCATCGAGCGTACGCCGCTTTGCCCGGGCATCGAGCCATCGCCCCAGCAGCAGAAAGCCGATGATCAGCAGAACGGCGTCGTAGTAAATGTCGGGACGCATCCCGTAGTGCAGGAATACACCCGGAGCGACCGTGGCCATCAGTGAATAAGCAAAGGCCGCGCCCGTGCCCAGCGCCACCAGCGTGTTCATATTCGTGCCGCCGTGGATGAAGGCCGTCCATGCCTGCCGGTAGATGATGCCGCCGCCCCAGACCATGCCTGCCAGCGTGATCGCCAGCATCGCGTAATCCAGCACGGCGGGCGGGACAGCGCGGAACGGCGGAGCCCAGTGCCCCGCGCTCATCAGAAGCCAGACCAGCACACCGCCAGCCACCGTGAACAGCGCTTTGGCCCGCAGTGGCGCCTCATCGGCTGCGGTTTCGTCCGCCCGGGCCCCTGCCTCGATCGGCGGAGTCGCATCGTATCCGGCGTCTCGTACCGAAGAAATCAGGTCATCGACCTTGGTCTGGGCCGGGCTGTAGGTCACACGCGCGGAATTCGTCAGCAGGTTGACCGATGCCTCACGCACCCCGGCCGTCTCGCGCAGGGCGCGCTCCACGTGGGTCTGGCACGCAGCACAGCTCATGCCGATCACCGGCAGAGTGATCGTGCAGGTTTCCCCTGCTTGTGTCGCCAAAGCCCTCGCCGCGCGTTCCGCTTCCGCCGCCGGCATCAGGACTCCACGCTTGCCGTATATCCAGCTTTCTCGACCGCGCTCACCAGAGCGCTCTCCGGCACGGTTTCAGGAGCCTCCACGCGGGCACTGCCCACGCGCACATCCCCCACATGTACACCATCTACTTTCTCCAGCGCCTGGCGCACGCGGCGTACACAGGCATCGCAGTGCATATTCTCGATCCGAAGGTTCGTTCCCCGCATAAGCTCCTCAACTTCAATGATGCGGCGAAGCCCAAATGGACTCAACCCATGGTTATACGCCGCTCGGGACCGTTAAAGGCAGCGCTCAGACATCGCTCAGCGTCAGGGGTTGGCGACGAACCGGTAGCCCACCCCGCGAACCGTTTGCAGATACCGGGGCTCTGCAGGGTCGTCCTCGATATAACGGCGCAGCCGGACGACGAAGTTATCGATGGCGCGCGTGTCGGTATCTTCGCGAACGTGCCAGACCTGTTCCAGCAGCTCCTTGCGCGACACGATCCTACCCTGGTTGCGCACCAGATAGCGCAGCAGGTCCACTTCCATCAGTGTCAGCCGAACGAGGCGTTCCGGCGTGTGCAGCTCGAGAGCGTCGAAATCAATGCGCCGCCCGGCAAAGGTGAACTCCGCAATCTCATCCTCGCTGTGGTTCTTTGCCGGGGCTCCATGGGACCAGCTCATGCGCCGCAGCAAGGCGCTCAGCCGCGCCAGAAGCACATTCAGGTCGAACGGCTTCGGGAGATAGTCGTCCGCCCCAGCGGCAAATCCCTGCACAATGTCTTCCGGACGGCTTCTCGCGGTCAGCATCAGGACCGGCACATAGTTGCCACCGGCGCGGAGAGTGGACGCAATCTCAAAACCATTCCTGCCCGGAAGCATCACGTCCAGCACCACCGCGTCGAAGCTCTCACGCCCCAGCGACTCCAGAGCCGTCTCGCCGTCCGGGGCCACCATCACCGTATGACCTTCGGCCTGCAGATTGAACAGGAGTCCCTGGGCGAGATTGCTTTCATCCTCGACAACCAGGATTCTCGCCATTGTCTTATTTGTGCTCCAGCACCGGGTTCAGAATGCGGGGCAGCTGCAGGGTCACCGTTGCGCCGCGCCCCTCACCAGGACTCTGTGCGGTAGCGTCGCCCCCGTGCTGTCGGGCGATGGTGCGCACCAGGTACAACCCAAGCCCCGTTCCCTTGGTGCGCAGCACGTTCCGGCTGGGGACGCGATAAAAACGGCGGAAGATGCGCTTCAGATGAGCGGCCGGAATCCCGATCCCCTGATCTGTAATGCTGACGCGCACCCAGGCATCCTGCTCGATGCTGAGCGCCACCCGCACATCGGTGCCATTCGGGGAGTACTTGATGGCGTTACCCAGCACATTCAGCACAGCCGTCTGCAGCTCGTCCGGGTCGCCGCGCACGGTCATCGGCAGCGGACTCTCTGCAACCGCCAGGGTGATCGCTCGATCCTCCAGATGGTGCCGCGCCAGGGTGGTGTGGATGCACTCTTCGACGAGCGGACGCATATCCACCGCCACGCGCACGTGAGAGCGGGCTCGCTGACCCACTTCCCCGGCCTTCAGCACCTGCTCAATCGTCGCCGTCAGCCGATCGCTGTCGGCCAGCATGCGGGTGTAGAACTCCCTGCGCTGGCCGTCATCGAGCTGGCGGCGCTGCAGCGTCTCCAGGTAAAGGTGGATTGAAGCCACGGGCGTTTTCAGTTCATGGGTCACGGCGCTCAGGAAGGCATCGTGGCGCTCATTTCGCCGTACTTCGCGAACCAGGAAGATGGTGTTCAGAGCCACCCCGGCGATCAGCAGCAGAAAGAAGGGAATCCCCAGCGCCATCGGCAGCACACGCCGCCAGTTCAGCACGATCCAGCTTACGTTCAGGATGACGGCGACGCCGATCAGGCACACGCCGAGCAGGGTGAAGAGGACCATGTTCCGTCTTCGTCCGCTCAGCTTCATACGAAAGCGCCCGGCACGGATCGATCCGGCGGGCGCTCCTATTGTCGCAATTCCACCCATGGGGTGTTAAGAAACTCTTCAGGCCATGCCGGCAGGCCGCGGATTGTGCGGGTCATACTGCGCAACTTTGACTTCGCGCGCCAGGCCCACCTTGTTCAGCAGCCAGATGCCGTAGTAGTTCACGTCCATCTCGTACCACTTCAGCCCATGGCGGGCGGAAACCGGGTGAGCATGGTGGTTGTTGTGCCAGCCTTCACCGCCGGTCAGCACCGCCACCCACCAGCTGTTGCGCGATTCATCCCGGGTTTCGAAACGCCGCGAACCCCACATATGCGTCGCGGAGTTGACCAGCCAGGTCGAGTGCAGTCCCAGAGTCGTGCGCAGGAAGATGCCCCACAACAGGCCGGGGATCCCGGCGACCGCCAGGCAGATCAAACCGGCAACCACCATTGGAACCCAGTGATACTTGCTGAGCCACCGATAGAACCGGTCGCGCCGCAGGTCCGGCACATAGCGGGCCAGGGCATCCGTTTCAGCATGGAGGGACTCGCCGCTGATGATCCAGCCCACGTGCGCCCACCATCCGCCGTCGTTTGGCGTATGCGGATCGCCTTCCTGGTCGGAGAGCTGATGATGAACCCGATGCAGCGAGACCCAGAAGATCGGTCCGCCCTCCAGAGCCAGAGTCGCGCAGACCGCCATGAAGTATTCCAGCCACTTCGGAACCCGATAGCCTCGGTGGGTCAGGAGCCTGTGGTAACACATGCCGATGCCGATGTTGTAGGCCAGGAACCACAGAACCGCGAAACACGCCAGCGCCTTCCAGGAGAAGAAGAAAAGGGCGGCTACGGCTCCGATATGAAACAGAACCATGAAAAACATCGTGATCCGGCTCAGCTTGCCGCCCTGGGCTTTGCGGCCCAGCTTCGGCATCACCGGATGGTGAGAGGCATCGACTGGCCTTGGCACAGCGGTTGCGGAAGGATGAGCAGCGGCGGCGGGAACCTCAGCGACTTCGACCAGCATCTCGGGGGACATGGGAATGGCAATTCCGGGTGATTGGGATGGCAGCATCTAATGAAGGCGCTGCTGTTCCCTACCGTAGCAGTCGCAAACTGAAGACGGTGTAACACTTTTGTAAGCCAGACCTGCCCCGGCACAGGCCAAGCCGCTCCGATGCGATGGATGCCGCCCGAATCGTTTACCCTTCCTTAACCCTTTCCGGAGACGATATTGTCGCGATGAAATCCATCACCCTGCCGCTCTCATGTGCCGCACTCGCCTGCTGGACAACGCTGCTCTGCTCCGCCCAGACCATTCATCTGCCGACCAGCAAGGAGATCCTGGGACCGGTGCCGGGGAATCCGCAGCGTCTGAACAGCCTTCCCTTGTCGGCAGCCTGGTCGCCGGATCATCGCTACCTCGCGCTGGTCAATGCCGGCTTCGGTACGGTCGAGTCCGATTACGAGCAATCCATCGCCATTCTCGACACCGGCACCGGCAAGCTGACCGACTATCCAGACGCCAGGACCGGGGTCACCGCCCATCAGACTCTCTATTCCGGCATCGCCTTCTCGACCGACGGTTCGGAGCTCTACGCGAGTCTCGACTCAATCTCGGCACCGGAGGGCGGCAAGCCCGATGAGACGGGGAACGGCATCGCCCTGTACCGGTTCACGGGCGACAGCCTGACCCCGGAGCGGCTGATTCCGGTACCGCTGCAAGAGCTCTCCGGGACACAAAGGCAGCAGCACGGGACCATGGACATGCCCCAGGACAAGGCGATTCCGGCGCCCACAGGCCTGGCGGTGGTGAAAGGAGCCGATGGGGCTGAGAAACTGTTGGTCGCCGACGAATATTCCGACGACGTCCTGCTGCTCGATGCCGCCAGCGGCAAGCTGGAGACGCGCTTCGATCTATCCGCCGGATCGACCATTCCGTCGACCTATCCCATTGCTGTTGTGGCCAGCCGGGACGGCGAGCATGCCTGGGTGGCTCTGTGGAACGGCTCCGCCGTGGCGGAACTGGACCTGCGCAGCGGCAAGGTGATGCAGCGGCTGCCGCTGCTGCCGCCGATTCGGCCGACGGATCCCAGCTCGCATCCGATCGCCATGACCCTGAGCTCCGACGAGACCAGGCTTTATCTGGCCCTGGCCAATCGCGACGCGGTGGCCGTGGTTCAGGTCAACGGAGCCAAAATGCGGATCGCCGACGTGCTCGATGCGCGCCTGCCGGGGCAGGCCTTCTTCGGCGCCGAGCCGGATGCGGTGGCGCTCTCTGAGGACGGCAAGACGCTCTATGCAGCGGACTCCGGTTCCGATGCTGTGGCCGTTTTCGACCTGCAGAGGCTGAATGGACCGGATGCGTTGCGTATCCCCGTCGGCTACATCCCGACGGAGTGGTATCCAACGGCGCTGGCGCTGAAGGGCGATCATCTGTACGTCGCCACCGGCAAGGGCGAGGGTACCGGGCCAAACGTGGCGCCGCAGCCCGACGCGCCAAACCCAGGGCCGGGTCAGACGAAGCGGCTGGAAAAGAGACCGCACACCTACATCGCGACCTTACTGCACGGATCGCTGGCCACCATTGACCTGAACGAGGTGCGCGGCCACTATCGCCAGCTGACGACCGACGTGCTGAAGAGCAACCTGATGTATGCGGCGCAGAAGCAGATCGAGTTCCGCGGGGGCGTGAACCGCATTCACCACGTGATCTACATCATCAGGGAGAACCGAACCTACGATCAGCTTCTTGGCGACCTGGGCGTGGGCGACGGCGACCCGTCTCTGACGATGTACGGCGAGTCGATCACGCCCAACCTGCACGCGCTGGCGAAGCAGTTCGGGGTGCTGGACAACTTCTACGACTCAGGCGAGGTCTCCGGCGACGGGCACGTCTGGTCGACGGCGGGGATCACCAGCGATTACAACGAGCGCACCTGGCAGGTGGCGTATCGCGGCCACGAACGGGTCTACGACTTTGAGGGAGTGGTCGAGGGCGGATATCCGCTGCTGGAAGGAATTTCGGATATAGATGAGCCGTTCAGTGGTTATCTGTGGACGGACTTCGCCCGAAATCACAAGACCTACTACCACTTCGGCGAGTTCATTTCGACCCAGTTCTGCACCGACCAGGCCACGCCCGATCAGGGAAAGCCGGAGGAACAAAAGTTGCCGGAGGCAGGCGGAACACCGGAAGGGAAGCACTTCTGCGAACATCCGTTCATTCACAAGGGCGACCCGATTCCGGCGAATTACGGCGGCGGGATCAGCCCATATCCCTGGAAGATTCCGCTGATTTACAGGAATGTTCCGACCAAGCGGGAGCTGATCGGGCATTTCGATCCGCAGTATCCGGACTTCGAGCTGGACTTTCCGGATCAGCTGCGGGTGAACGAATTCCTCGTCCACTTCAACCAGTGGGTCGCGGAGCGGAAGCAGGGGAAGGACACGATGCCGCAGTTCGTGATGCTGCGGCTGCCCAACGATCACACGGCGGGAACGACGCCGGGGATGCCGACGCCCCAGGCTTCGGTGGCCGATAACGATCTGGCCGTCGGCCGCGCGGTCGATGCGGTCTCGCACAGTCCTTATTGGGACGACACCGCGTTCTTCGTCCTGGAGGACGACGCGCAGGACGGGGCGGATCACGTGGATGCGCACCGATCCATAGCGCTGGTCGTCAGCAAATATGCGCCGCACAATGCGAAGCCGTTTGTGGATCACAACTTCTACACGACGGTGAGCACGCTGCACACAATCCTGAAGCTGCTGCAGGCTCCGCCGATGAGCATGAACGATGCGCTGGCGCCGCTGATGACGCCGGAGTTCACCGGAGCGGGCGACCAGCCGGCATTCACCGCGGACTACCGGAACCGGGACAACGGGCTGATCTACAGGGCGAACTCGCCGAAGGCCGTGGGAGCGAAGGAGTCGGCGAAGATGGACTTCAGCCACGAGGACCGGGCGCCGGTGGTGAAACTGAACGTAATCCTGTGGAAAGAGGCGATGGGCAAGAAGCCGGTTCCGTGGATGCTGACGCATCCGTTGGCGCCGCGGGACGGAGACGACGACGACCGGTAAAAGGGGGTACCCCCGGCAGGTGGGGGGCATTCATTAAGTCCTTTGGTGCCTTGCGATTACAAAAGGTGTTGACATTGACATCTCTGTTAAGTTGTTAAAAATAAACAGTCTCCCGGGCGGAGATGGCGCAGCCGGATGGGCCTTGGGTTGCGGCTGTCTGTGGCTCCGAGGGGCGTTACCGAGGGTTTCAGGTGGTGAGGCGTTCGGGGGAGATGGGCTTCATCTGCCAGAGGGAAAGGGCGGTAAGGTTCCTGAGGCCGGCGGTGACCTGGACGGAGATGGGCGGGGCGGAGGAGCCGTCGCAGTAGAAGCGCTGCGTGAATGCGCCGTGGCGGTTGGCGATGGCCTCGATGACGGAGCCGTCGATGGTGATGCGGAGTTCGACTTCGGGTTGAGCACCGCTGCCCAGAGGGACGCGCTGGTCTTCGATCTGGATGGTGTCGGGGTGGGACGGGTCCCAGCGGCAAGTGAGCCAGGCCTTTGCTGCGTGCGGTGATTCGAGGGCGAAGGCAAATGGATCGGAGCCTCGGCGGAAGGAGACGACGATTTCGCCGCAGGCGCTGTGAACCTGCAGTCGAGCGAGCTGGTCACGAATTCCAGCTTCGTTGCCGGTGAAGTCCAGGCGCTGCTCGTCTTCGCGCAGTTGTTCGACTTCGGACGCGACGTCCATCTGTAGATCATTGTTGGCGTCGAGGGTGAGGGCGCGGGGCAGTGACATCAGGCCGGCCCACCCGGCGGCGCTGTACTCCTTTTCCGGGCGGCGTTCCTGGATCCATCCCCAGAGGATGCGGCGGCCGTAGTCGTCGAGCTGCGTCTTCGGGGCATAGTACGCGCCGTAGTCGAGAACGCCGCCGCGCTCGGCGTGAAAGAGCATGGTTGCGGGATCGAGGACGCCGGACTGCCAGTACGCCTTGCCGCCGGTGGAGTGGATAAGGACGTGACGCTCGCCGAGCGGGAAGAAGTCGGGGCACTCCCACATGTCTCCGGAGTCGACGGGGTTGGCGGCGGCCTGGCCGCTGCCCGATCCCTGGGCGAGCGGGTGGAGGTAGTCCCAGTGGCGGAGGTCGGCGGAGCGGTAGAGCAGGATGGCGCCGCCCTTTCCTCGAATGCCGGAACCGATGGCGCAATACCAGACGTCGCCCTGGCGCCATGGCGCAGGATCGCGGAAGCCGGTGACGTCAAGACCGGGCGGGGGCGCGGCGATGACGGCTTGGGGGACTTTGGTCCAGTGGGTAAGGTCGCCGGCAGAGAAGGCCAGGCACTGCGATTCGCGGAGACTGTGGACGCCGTCGCGGATCGTTGCCTGGTCTTCGGGCGCGGAGACGACGCCGGTATAAAGAATCGCGACGCGGTCGCCGTCCCGGGGGGCTGAGCCGGTGAAACATCCGGCAGCGTCGGGCCCTCCGGGGGTGGGCGCGAGGGCGACGGGGAAATGGCGCCAGTGGACCATGTCGGGGCTGACGGCATGGGCCCAGTGCATGTCGCCCCAGACGGCGGCGTGCGGGTTGTACTGGAAGAACATGTGGTATTGGCCGCCCCAGTAGATGGGGCCGTTGGGGTCGTTCATCCAGTTGCGGGCGGGGAGCAGGTGATATTGGGGGCGGCGGGGGTCGTTGGCCAAATCGGCTTCGGAGACCTCGGCGAAGCCGGGGATGCGGAGCGCGGCGGCTCCGGCGAGCGCGGCGGTGCGGCCGAGAAGTTGGCGACGGGTGAACACAGGGATCAGGGTACAGGGTGCAGGGTGCAGGGTGCAGTTACATCCTGTGTTCATGGCTCGAGAGCAACGCTTGAGATCCTTTCGGCCGCTGCGCGACCGATCCCTCCGCGCCTGGACCTCTCGTGAAGCGTGCGGTTCGTTTCGCTACGGGGGTCGCTCGGTTCAGCGCCGGTCGATGTCGTGCAGCGCTGGCGAGAGCGTCCCCGGCGCTTCTCTCGGGATGACAGATGATTGTTTGCGTTCCCAGGGTTGGAGGATGCGGACCGACTTCATGCCGGCGGCGGTCGCGGCTTCGATGCCCATCTGGGTGTCTTCGAAGACGAGGCAGGATTCGGGGGGGACGTTCAGCTTTTTTGCCGCGAGTAGAAACGGTTCGGGGTCGGGCTTGGAGTGGGCATAGTCGCCGGCGCAGACGAGGACGTGGAATTTGTCTTCGAGGTGGAGGGCGCGGAGCGAGGCGGTGACGGATTCGCGGGTGGATCCGCTGACCACGGCGAAGGGAATGCGGTTGTGCGCCTCCTCGATCTGCTCGAGGACTTCGGGGACGGCGGTGAGCTTCGGCAGCAGTTCGTAGTAGAGGCTTTCCTTGCGGTGGGCGACTTCTTCGACGGGCATGGATAGAGCGTGGCGTTCGTTGAGAGTGGCGATGATGCGGGTGACGGGCCATCCGCCCCACGCGTAGAAAACATCTTCGGGGAAGTCGGTACAGCCGTATTCGGCGAGGGCTTGCTTCCAGGCGAGATAGTGCAGGGGCATGGAGTCGGCGATGGTGCCGTCCATGTCGAAGAGGTACGCGCGGAAGGGGCCGGCGGGGAGGTGGAGCTTCATAAAGACAGCGTATAGCGTATAGCGGCCAGCGGACAGGCTGCGGGCCCCAGTTACTGGTTCTCAGGTCCATCGCAGATTGTTGGTCCCACTCAAGCCAAGGGCGGGCTTGAATGGGGCACCCGGCATTCGTCCCGTTTGACGGGGGAGATGTGGGACTCTAGGATCGGCAATCATCGATGAATCCGGAAAAGTGAGGGCGAGAACGATGGAACGGTTGCGAATCGTGCGCAGAGTGGGCCAGCTTGTGCTGGCTGTTTTCGTTTTGGCGGCGGCTTTGGTTCCAGTGGGGGCCGGAGCGGCGGAACGTGGGTCGCAGGGGACGGAAGCGGCGCCAAGTCATCCACCGGTGGCGCCGGTGAAGCCGGTGACGGATGACTACTACGGGACGAAGGTGGTGGATCCGTACCGGTACATGGAAGACCTGAAGGATCCGCAGGTGGATGCGTGGTTCCGGCAGCAGAACGCGTACACGCGCGCGCAGCTGGCGAAGATTCCGGGGCGGAATGCGCTGCTGGCGCGGATTAAAGAGCTGGACGCGTCAACACCGGCGAAGGTGAGCGCGGTGAACCGGCTGCCGGGCGGGCGGTACTTCTACGAAAAAGAGCTGGCGAACGAGATTGTGTCGCGGCTGTACGTGCGCGACGGGCTGGACGGGCAGGAGCGATTGCTGATCGATCCCAACAAGTATCCAGCGCCGAAGGGCTCGCACAACGTGATCAGCTACTACGTGCCTTCGAATGACGGGAAGCTGGTGGCAGCGGGGATTTCGGCAGGCGGATCGGAGAACGCCACGATCCACATTATGGACGTGGATACCGGGAAGGAGCTGCCGGAGACGATCGACCGGGCGGAGTTCGGGAACGTGCAGTGGCGGGCGGACAATCACTCGTTCTTCTACAACCGGATGCAAAAGCTCGCGCCGGGCCAGCCGGAGACGGACAAGGAAGAGAAGAGCGTCGATTATCTGCACCTGGTGGGGACGGATCCTGATAAGGACGTTGCGGTGCTGGGGTACGGGTTGTCGCCGCAGGTGAAGATCGAGGCTCTGGATATTCCTTTTGTGATCACGGTGCCGGATTCGAAGTGGGCGCTGGCGGTGATTGCGCACGGGGTGCTCAACGAGCAGACGGTGTATGAGGCGCCGGTGAGCGAGGTGTCGAACGCGGACGTGCCCTGGGTGAAGATCTGCGATGTGCCTGACGATGTGACTGGGCTGGACATCCACGGGGACGATTTGTATCTGCTGAGCCACAAGGGCGCGCCGCGATTCAAGGTGCTGCGGACGAGCCTGGAGCATCCGGACGTGGCGCATGCCGAAGTGGTGGTGCCGGAACCCGAAGGCAATACGGTGGTGAAGGGGGTATCGGCGGCGCAGGATGCGCTGTATGTGCAGGAGACGGATGGAACGGTGGGGCTGCTGGATCGGATTCCTTACGGGGGCGGGCATGCAAAGGAGGTGAAGCTGCCGTTCGAGGGGACGGTGGCAGTGGCCAGCTCGGATCCGCGGATCCCCGGGGTGCTGCTGGTGCTGACGTCGTGGGCGCGGGCGCCGCGGATCGATGCGTACGATCCGCAGACGGGGGCGGTGACGGATACGAAGCTGCAGCCGCTGGGTCCGAACGACGATCCCCAGGATGTGGTCTCGGAAGAGGTGAAGGTGAAGAGCTGGGACGGCGTCGAGGTGCCGCTGTCCATCGTGTATAAGCGCGGGCTGAAGATGGACGGCGAGAATCCCGCTCTGCTGCGGAGCTATGGGGCGTACGGGATCACGATTCCGCCGAACTTCGATCCGACCCTGCTGGCGTGGCTGGAAAAGGGCGCCGTATATGCGTGGTGCCATCCGCGGGGCAGCGGTGTGTATGGGGAAGACTGGCACAAGTGGGGTCAGAAGCTGACCAAGCCGAATACCTGGCGGGACACGATTGCCTGCGCGGAGTATCTGATCGACCACAAATACACGTCGTCGGCGAAGCTGGCGGGATCGGGGACGAGCGCGGGCGGGATCACCATTGGCCGGACGATCACGGAGCGGCCGGATTTGTATGCGGCAGCTCTGATTCGAGTAGGGGTGTCGAATGCGCTGCGGTCGGAGGACACGCCGAACGGGCCGCCGAATATTCCGGAGTTCGGCACAGTGAAGACGCAGTACGGATTTGAGGATCTGTACCAGATGGACGCCTACCACCACGTGCGGGATGGGGTGAAGTATCCGGCGATTCTGCTGACGACGGGCTGGAACGATCCGCGAGTGGCGAGCTGGGAGCCGGGCAAGATGACGGCGCGGCTGCAGGCGGCGACGGGGAGCGGGAAGCCAGTGCTGCTGCGTGTGGATTACGAGGCGGGGCACGGCATCGGGTCGACGAAGGTGTCGAACGAAGAGGACATGGCGGACGAGTGGAGTTTTCTGCTTTGGCAGTTTGGGGTGCCGGGGTTTCAGCCTTGAAGGGCAGAGTTTAGGGATTAGGGATTAGTCCGGCTGGGAGGGGGCTTTGGCCTTCGGGCAGATGCCGGCTCGAATGGACGGCGCGCTTTTTCACCACAGAGGACACAGGGATCGCAGAGGCGTCCGTTATGGGCGGAGGTGCGTTCTGCGCTATGACGATGGCGCCAGAGTCGCGGTGCGGAGGAAGTCGAAGGTGCCGCTGGGATTGGGGTGGATGTTGCCTAATCGGCGGTTGTGGACGATGACCGAGTCAAGGTACCAGAGGTCGAGGGAGGGCAGGTCGCGGGCGGCGATGGCCTGGATCTGGCGGTAGTCGGCGATCTGCTGCTGGCGGTCGGTGGTGTCGGCGGCGTCGGCGATGAGGCGGTCCATCTCAGGGTTGGAGTAGAAGCCGCGGTTGGCGCCGTGGGGCGGGAAGCTCGATGAAGCGTAGGCGTAGCGGAAGATGTCGGGGTTTTCGTTGCCGCCTATCCAGCGGCCGGGGGCGAGCTGGAAGGCGCCGCGGGTGAGGTCGGCGTAATAGGTGGCGAACTCGTAGCTGCGCAGGTCGAGGGCGATGCCGACCTGGGCGAGCTGTTCCTGGATGGCGACGGCCATCAGGCGGACGGTCTCGTCGTTGGAAGTCTTCATGCCAATGTGGAAGCGGATGCCATCGGCGCCGCGGCGATAGCCTGCCTGGTCGAGCAGGGCGTTGGCGCGGGCGGGATCGTACGGGTGCTGCTCAACGTTGGGGTTATAGGCCCAGTGCTCGGGCGGGAGCAGGTTTTCGGCGATGCGGGCTTCTCCGCGATAGAGCGCCTGAATGAGCAGCGGGCGGTTGATGGCGAGCGCGATGGCGGTGCGGACGCGGACATCGCGGAGGATGGGATCGCGCATGTTGAAGACGATGTAGTTGAGGACGGTGCCGGGGCCATCGTCGACGGCGAGGTGGCGATCGCGGGCAAGGGCGACGATGACGTCCGCGGGGAGGGCATTGCTCTCGACGTCGGCGGAGCCTTTCTCCAGCTCAAGGGCGCGGGTAGTGGCGTCGGGGACGACGGCAAAGCGGAGGCTGGGGATGTTCGGCTCGGGTCCCCAGTACGCAGGATTGCGCTTGAGGACGACGTCGCGGTCGAGCTGCTGGCTGACGAAGATGAAGGGGCCGCTGCCGATGGGGTGCTGGGCAAAGTCGCGTCCGCTGCCGTACGGGACGATGCCGATAGCGCCGTCGCAGAGATTGAAGGGCAGAGTGGGATCGGGCTTTTTGAGATGGAAGATGACGGTGGTGGGGTCGCGGGCTTCGACGGATGCGAGGGCCGTGTAGGAGCCTGCCTTCACGGAGATGACGGTGCCGTTCAGGATGGAGTCGATGGTCCACTTGACATCGCGCGACGTGAGGGGACGGCCATCCTGGAAATGTACGCCGGTGCGAAGGTGAAAGACCCAGGTGAGCGGGTTGGGGCTTTCCCACTTTGTGGCGAGGAGCGGCTGCAGGCCGAAATGCTCGTCGCGGTGAAGGAGGGCGTCGAAGATCAGCGAGTCGATGTGTTCGGCCTGGGCGTCGGTGCCGATGCGGGGGTCGAGGTTGGCGGGGCTCGACTCGATGAGCATGGTGACGGTGTTGGGATTGGCGCGGGGGGAGCAGCCGGTGAGCAGGACGGGCCACAGGCCACAGAGCAGGGCTAAGAAGCGGGCAGCTGAGAAGCGGGTAGCTAAGAACCGGTCAGCTAAAGTCCGGTCAGATAAGACGGGATTGGCTGGCCGCTTCTTAACTGACCGCCTTTTCGCTACCCGGTTCTTAGCTACCCGCTTCTCAGCTGCTTCAGACATAGTTGATCTGGCCGAGGATTGCGGGGCGGGTGGCGCCGGTGGCGGAGGGAACGTTGCCGGGGCGGTGATGCCAGGTCTGGTACGCGAGCAGGGCGAAGGCTGCGGCTTCCTTCGCCTCGGAAGGCAATCCCAGAGCGTCGGTGGTGGTGAAGTTGGAGCCCAGAGGCTCGAGTCCCGCGCGCAGCGCGGAACACAGCGCGGTGTTGCGCGTGCCGCCGCCGGCGGCGATGAAGTCGATGGGGACGGATTTGGATTGGACGTTCATGAGGGGGAGAGCCCATTTGCGCACCGCGTCGAGAATTGACTCGGAGGTGAGGGAGGTGGCAGTGGCGATTGCGTCTTCGGGTCGCCTGCTGTGGCGTCGGCAGGCGGCGAGGAATTTCTCAGCATAGGCAGCCCCGAATTGTTCACGGCCGGCGGATTTGGGCGGCGGCTGGCGGAAGAATTTTTCTTTGAGCGCGGACCGCAGGACGGGTTCGATCACCTGACCGCGGGCCGCGGTGCGCCCGTCGCGGTCGTAGGATTTTCCGAAGAGCCGCTGTATGAGAGCGTCGATGATCATGTTGCCGGGGCCGGTATCGAAGGCGATGACGCGTTCAAGGGGCGCACTGGCGGGGATGGCGGTGAGGTTGGCGATCCCTCCGATGTTCTGAAGAATCCGCCCGCGGCGAGCGTGGGCGAAATAGACATAGTCGAGGAGGGGGACGAGAGGCGCGCCCTGGCCACCGGCGGCCATGTCGGCGGGGCGGAAGTTGGAGACGACGGGGATGCCGGTGGCGGCGGCGATCAGAGCCGGTTCGCCGAGCTGCCAGGTGCAGGTGAAGCGGCGTCCCGCGTACAGAGCCGGCGTGCCCTGGTGGTAGACAGTTTGGCCGTGGCAGCCGATGAGCGCCGGCGTGATCTTCGTGTCGCGGATGGTGGCCTGGACGGCCTCGGCGTAGGCGAGGCCGAGGCGCCAGTGCAGGCGAGCGAGTTCGGCGGTGTTGGTGTTGGGCGTGCCCGATTGTCCGGCCATGGCGGTGAGGATGGCCTCGCGGAGGGGCTTGGGGAAGGGGAAGGCCCGGTGAACGAGGAGGGTGAGTCGGGCGACGGGTTGTTCCTTCCCACTCAAGCCAACGGAAGGCTTGAATGGGGCACCCGGGTTCGTCGCATTACCCGTGATTTTGACCAGGGCGACGTCGATGCCGTCGGCGGAGGTGCCGCTCATGACGCCGGCGACGATCATCGGGGAGACAGGGGTCATTCTCTGGAGAGCAGTTTACAGGGCCGGGACGTCGCGCTTTCCCATGTCTGCCAACAGCCTCCAGATATGGCACCCAATGACTCGCTCGCGTCAGGATGAGGGTCCGAGCCCATGCCAGCGTTCAGGGTCGGCGGAGTAGGTGGGGGCTTCGCCGACGGTGTGGGCGAAAGCTTTGACATCTTCGGAGAGGCGCTGGAGACGGGTATCAGAGGGGCTCTGGCGGCGCGTGGGCTGGAGCCACTTTTTCTTGGAGCGGTAGATCTTGCGCCAGGCGCTGGCGACGACGTTGCGGAAGGCGCGGGAGCGTTCGGCTTCCTTCACGATGGCCTCGTAGGCGCGGTGAACGAGGGCGGGATCGCGGCAGATCTCGATCATCTGAATGCCGGCGAGGAGGGCCTGAATGGTGGCCTCTTCGATGGACATTTGTGAGAGGATGCCGCCCATCTCCATGTCGTCGGAGAGGATGATGCCCTTGAAGCGAATCTGGCGGCGGAGGACGTTGGTGACCCAGTAGCGGGAGACGGTGGCGGTGGCGGCGTCGCGGCCGGGCCACGGATACGAGGCGTGGGCGACCATGGCGAACGGGAGCCGCGGGCCGACGGCGAGCCAGGGGGCGAGATCGGTGCGCCACATGAGGCGGGTCTGGCGACGGATGACCGGCATGGACTGATGCGAGTCGACGGTGCCTCCGCCAAGTCCGGGGAAGTGTTTTCCGCACGCCAGGATGTCTTCCATGCGCAGGCCGGCGAGGAAGGTGCGAGCATAGTCGATGACGCGCCACGGCTCGGCGGCGACGGCGCGCGAGCGGAGGATCGAAGCAGACTCGGGAAGGGCGAGATCGAGGACGGGAGCGAGGACGGTGTTGAAGCCCAAGGCGCGGGCTTCGCGAGCGACGAGCCATCCATGCTGGCGATAGAGCTGACGCTTGCCGGTAGCGAAGACGGCGGCCGGCGAGGGCAGAGGCGCGATCAGGTCGCGGAGGCGATCGACCAGGCCGCCTTCCTCATCGACACAGCGGAAGAGTGGGGTATTGCCGAGCCGGTCCGCCTGGCGGAGAAGCGCGCCGGTCTGAGGGGCTTGCTCAATATTGCGGCGGAAGAGGATGAGGCCGCCGGGGCGAATCTGCTGGAACCAGGTGCGCTCGGCTTCAGACAGCGATGCGCCGGCGACGCCAACGATGAGGAGCTGGCCGGCCTGCTCGGCGAGTTCGACGCTGCGGCGGCGGGGCATGAAGGCGGTCCTGCGCGGACCGCGGACCGCCGGAGGAGGGGGCGGGGCGATGTCTCGGGGCTGGGGGCTCATAGGTTCGTCCCTGAACGTTTGTCGGATTGTGAATGGATCGTGCCTATCCCCGTATTTCCGTTTTCAGCTCTTCCAAAAGGTTCAGTGCCTGCAACGGCGTAAGGCTGTTGACGTCCATCTCCGCGAGCCGATCGAGAATGCGCTGCGACAGCGGAGTGAACATGGTGAGCTGGAGCGAAGGCTCGGTCTCGACGGCGACGTTCTGTCGCTCCGAGCGCTCATGCTGCTGCAGCACCTGGCGCGCCCGCTGGATAACCGCCGGAGGCAGACCGGCCAGACGAGCCACATCGATTCCGTAACTGCGATTCGCAGCACCCTGTTCTATCCGATGCAAAAAAACGATGCCCTGGGGGCTTTCGCGGACAGAGACATGGAGGTTTTTCAGACGGGGGAACTCCTCGGCGAGCAGGGTGAGCTCATGGTAGTGCGTGGCAAACAGAGCGCGGGAGCCAATGGAGCGCTGGAGATATTCGAGGGTGGACCAGGCAAGGGCGAGGCCGTCGAAGGTGGAGGTGCCGCGGCCCATTTCGTCGAGGAGGATGAGAGAGCGCGGTGTCGCGGTATTGAGGATGGTGGCGGTTTCGGTCATTTCCACCATGAAGGTGGAGCGGCCGCGGGCCAGGTTGTCGCTGGCGCCGATGCGGGTGTAGACGCGATCGACGAGGCCGTAGGTCATGCGGTCGGCAGGGACGAAGCTGCCGGCCTGGGCGAGGATGACGAGCAACGCGGCCTGGCGCAGGTAGGTGGACTTGCCACCCATGTTGGGGCCGGTGATGAGGAGCAGGTTGGGCGAGGACGTGCTGTCGCTGGCGTCGAGGTAGAGATCGTTGGGGACGAAACGGGTGTCGCCGGATTCGTCCATGAGGCGCTCGATGACGGGGTGGCGGCCGCCGACGATTTCGAGGAGGGGAGCGGGCTCGATGCGGGGGCGGGTGTAATTCCGTAGAGCGGCAAGGTGGGCGAAGTTGGCGACGAGGTCGATTTCCGCGACGGCGGCGCTGGTGCGGCGGATGCGGGAAGCGTTCTCGACGATGCGCTGGCGAAGGGCGGCGAAGAGGCGACTTTTCGATCTCGACGCAGCGCTCCTGGGCGGTGAGGACTTTGGTTTCGTAGTCCTTGAGCTCGGGGGTGGTGAAGCGCTCGGCGTTGACGAGGGTTTGCTTGCGCTCGTAGTCGGCGGGGACGCAGGCGAGGTTCGATTTGGTGATCTCAATGTAGTAGCCGAAGACGTGATTGAAGCGGACCTTGAGGGAGCCGATGCCGGTGCGGCGGCGCTCGCGGTCCTCGATGGCGGCGATCGAAGCTCGACCCGATGACCCGATAGAGCGGAGATCGTCGAGCTCGGCGTCGATGCCGGAGGCGATGACGCCGCCTTCGGCGAGGGTGAGGGGCGGGTCGGGGACGAGGGTGGCGGTGATGGTGGCGTGGAGGTCGTCGAGGGGGTCGAGATTGGACGAGACGGCGGACCAGAAGGGCGAGCGGATAGCGGACAGCGGATAGCGGACAGGAGTGGATGCGGTGGTGTCTGCGGTATCGCTCAAGGGTAGCGGTCTTGTCGTTGGCTGCCAGCGATTCAGCGGAGCGGCGCACATCGGGCAGGTGGCTCAGCGAGGCGGCGAGGGCGAGGAGGTCGCGGGGGCCGGCGCTGTCCAGCGAGATGCGGGCGAGGAGGCGGTCGAGGTCGAGGATGCCCTGCAGGGAGCGGCGGAGTTCTTCGCGGCGGATGAGATCCTGGCGGGCGGCATCGACGGCGGCGTAGCGGGATTCGATGGCGGCGGGATCGATGCATGGGCCGCAGCAGGGTCGAGCGGAGGAGGCGCTTGCCCATGGGGGTGCAGCAGGCGTCCATGGTGCGGAAGAGGGTAACGTCGGGTCCGGCCTCGGAGAAGAGCGGCTCGACGAGCTCGAGATTGCGCGCGGTGACTTGGTCGAGGTGGAGGTGCTCGGCGCGCCCGTAGAAGCGGAGGGAGTCGACGTGGGTCGCGTCGGAGTGTTGGGTGCTGCGGACGTAGTGGACGATGGCGCCGGCGGCGATGGCGGCGGCGGGGTGTCCGGCGAGGCCGAAGCCCTCGAGGGACTGGCTGCCAAGCTGGCGTTCGAGGAGGGGCAGGGCGAAGTCGGAGGAGAAAACCCAGTCGTCGATGGGGGTGCGGGTTTTGATCTGAGCGAGGAGCGGCTCGAGAGTGGCGGCGTCGGCTTTGGCGCCAAGGGGACCGGCGGTGGCGGGGAAGATGAGCTCGGCGGGGGCGATGCGGAGGAGTTCTTCAAGGACCTGGGCGACGGCGCCGGGTCCGGAAAATTCGGTGGCGCGGAAGTCGCCGGTGGAGAGGTCGAGGAGGGCGAGACCGGCGGCGTCGCCGGCGACGTGGACTGCGGCGAGGTAATTGGATTGCTCGGCGGCGAGAGCGGGATCGAGGGCGGTTCCGGGGGTGAGAACGCGGGTGACTTCGCGGCGGACGATCTTTTTGGCGAGCTTTGGGTCCTCCATCTGCTCGCAGATGGCGACGCGGTAGCCCTTGCGAAGAAGCCGGGCGATGTAGTTGTCCGCGGCGTGCCAGGGGACGCCGCACATGGGCGTGTTGCGCTCCTTGTCGCGCGCGGTGAGGGTGAGCTGCAGCTCGCGGGAGGCGGTTTTGGCGTCGTCGAAGAAGAGCTCGTAGAAGTCGCCGAGGCGGAAGAAGAGCAGGGCGTCGGGGTGCTGGCGCTTGGCGGCCAGATACTGGCGCATGAGCGGGGTTTGGGTTTCGACGGCGTTGTCGGGCACTGAAGGGTCCAGGAACAGGGTATAGGGATTAGGGAATAGGGTGTAGCGATCAAAGTTTAGGGATTAGAGTTTGGAGTTTAGAGGGAATCCGCGCTGTTGATGGGGGCAGATCTTCCGGCAGGTACCTGCAGCAGGGCTTGGCGACCTAATCGCTAAACTCTAACCTCTAAACTCTAATCCGTGGCCAAGCGGCGCGTTGGGATTCATCTTTCGACTTCGGGCGGGGTGTTTCGGGCGGCGGAGCGGGCGCACGCGATTGGGGCGAACACGTTTCAGATTTTTTCGTCGAGCCCGCGGATGTGGAAGGCGCAGCGTCTGGAGGCGAGCCACTGCGAGCAGATGCAGCGACTGCGGCGGGAGTATGACTGCTTTCCGCTGGCGATCCACACCAGCTATCTGGTGAACCTTTGCAGCCAGACGAAGCTGTTCCGGGAAAAATCCATAGCGGCGTTTCGCGGCGAAGTGGAGCGGGCGCTGACGCTGGGGGCGGAGTATCTGGTGCTGCATCCGGGATCGTGGAAGGGATTGACCCGTTCGGAGGGGTTGGCGATGGCGGTGGAGGGGATTGCGCGGGCGGTGGACGGAATCGCTCTGGACGAGTGCGATTTTCGGGTGCTGATCGAGAACACAGCGGGCTCGGAGTTCTCGCTGGGTGGGAGCTTTGAGCAGGTGGCGGAGCTGGTGGAGCGGCTGCAGACGGTAGCTCCGGTGGGGGCGTGTCTGGATACGTGCCATTGCCATGTGGCCGGGTACGACCTGGTGACGGCGGCGGGGTATGAGGAGACGGTGGGCATGATCCGCGAGACCGTGGGCCTGGAGAACGTGCGGGTATGGCATATGAACGACGCCAAAGCGCCGCGAGGCTCGCGGCTGGACCGGCATGAGCATATTGGACAGGGGACGATGGGGGCGGAGCCGTTCCGAAGGCTGCTGAGGGACCAGCGGTTCGCGCACTGCGCGTTCATCGCAGAAACGCCGGTGGATGAGGAAGGAGACGATGCGCGGAATGTGGCGGTGATGCGTGGACTCGTCCAGAAGGCGAGTCCACGCAGGGGTCACGGTCTACTGGATACGGTTTAGGAAGCTGCGGCGCTGAGCCGCGTCGCGGGCCCGGCGCATCAATTTACAATCGAAGCTGAGTCCGTTATGCCCACAAACCAAAAGACAGAAGCCGCCCCCCAGGCGGCCACCGGGGAAGCTTCTTCTTTCGAGGTCCGTTACACGCCCGCCGAAATTGAGGCGAAGTGGCAGGCGCGCTGGGCGGAGCAGCCGGAGCTGTATGCGGCCGAGCCGGCATCGTCGCCCAAGCAGAAATATTACGTGCTGGAGATGCTGCCGTATCCCTCAGGACAGCTGCACATGGGGCACGTGCGCAACTATGCGATTGGCGACGCGCTGGCCCGCTACATGTGGATGCAGGGCTACAACGTCCTGCACCCGATGGGGTGGGATGCGTTTGGACTGCCGGCCGAGAATGCGGCGCTGAAGAACAACATGCCGCCGCGCGAGTGGACGCTGGGCAACATTGCCGCGATGAAGCGGCAGATGAACCGGCTGGGGCTGAGCTACGACTGGCGCAACGAAGTGACCACCTGCCTGCCGGATTACTACCGCTGGAACCAGTGGTTCTTCCTGCGCATGTTCGAGCGGGGGCTGGCGTATCGCAAGAAGAGCAAGGTGAACTGGTGTCCGCAGTGCGCGACCGTGCTGGCGAACGAGCAGGTGGTGAACGGCTGCTGCTGGCGGCATGAGGACCAGATCGTCGAGCAGAGGGACCTGGAGCAGTGGTTCCTGCGGATCACGAATTACGCGCAGGAATTGCTGGACGATCTGAGCAAGCTCGACGGCTGGCCGGAGAAAGTCCGCACCATGCAGCGGAACTGGATTGGCCGCAGCGAAGGCGCGCAGGTGGAATTCGAAGTGGAGGACGCGGCGGTTGTTCCCGAAGCTGAGGAGAAAGCCCGCAGGACCGGGACAGCGCTGCTCTCGGCGCGGGAGGGCGTGCTCGGGACGGGACAGAAGATTGCCGTGTTCACGACGCGCGTCGACACGATCTACGGCGCGACGAGCGTGCAACTGGCGCCGGAGCATCCGCTGGTGAAAGAAATGGCGGCAGCGGACCCAGGCCTGTCCGACGCGGTGGCCGCGCTGCTGGAACAGCAGAAGAAGGCGCGCGAAACGGGCGATGTGGGCGCGATCGAGAAGCACGGCACGTTCACCGGACACTACGCCATCAATCCCTTCAGCGGAGAGCGGCTGCCGGTGTGGGTGGGGAACTACATCCTGCTGGACTACGGCACGGGCGCGATCATGTCAGTCCCGGCCCACGATGAGCGCGACCACGAATTCGCGAAGAAGTATGGGCTGGAGATTCGTGTGGTGGTGCTGCCGCGGCGAACGGGCGAGCTGCCAGCGGAAGGCGAGGTGCAGGCGCTGCTGCCGTTTACCTCGGAAGACAGCCTGCTGATCAATTCCGGGGAATTCAGCTCGCTGGGCTGCGGCGAGGCGCAGCCCAAGATGGCCGCGTACGCCGAAGAGCATGGATTTGGCAAGGCGACGGTGACGTATCGGCTGAAGGACTGGGGGGTGAGCCGGCAGCGCTACTGGGGCACGCCCATCCCCATGATCTACTGCCCCAACGACGGCATTGTGCCGGTGCCGGACGACCAGCTGCCGGTGCTGCTACCGGACAATATCGAGATTACGCAGCAGGGCGGCTCGCCGCTGGCGAAAATGGCGGAATTTGTCAACACTACGTGTCCAAAATGCGGGGCGAAGGCGCTGCGCGAGACGGACACGATGGACACGTTCGTCGATTCCTCCTGGTATTTCTACCGGTATACGGACGCGAAGAACAACAAGGCGCCATTTGACACAGCGACGGTGGCGTATTGGTTCCCCATTGATCAGTACATCGGCGGAGTGGAGCACGCCATCCTGCACCTGATCTATTCGCGCTTCTGGACGAAGGTGATGCGCGATCTGGGCCTGGTGAAGAATGACGAGCCGGTCGAGCGGCTGTTCACGCAGGGGATGGTGATCCGCAACGGCGCGAAGATGTCGAAGTCGAAGGGCAATGTGGTGTCGCCGGACGAGATGGTCGAGCGCTTTGGGGCGGATGCGACGCGGATGTACGCGCTGTTTGCCGCGCCGCCGGATCGCGATCTGGACTGGCAGGAAGACGGAGTTGCCGGCGTGAGCCGCTTCCTGGGACGCGTGTATCGCTTCGCCATGAAGTATGGGGAGCGGGCGAAAAAAAAGGTCCCGCGGAGCGCGGAAATCTCGCCGTCGGCGCAGGCGATTCTGCGCAAGCTTCATCAGACGATCCGGAAAATCACGGAAGATTTCGCCGGGCGGTGGCACTTCAACACGTGCATTGCCGCCATCATGGAGCTGGTGAACGTGCTGACAGCGGCCGAACCGGCGATTGCGGCAGGCGAGGTGCCGGATGCCGTGCTGGGCGAGGTGCTGCGCGCGCTGACGCTGCTGCTGGCGCCGTTTGCGCCGTATCTAGCGTTTGAGCTGTGGGAGCAGATTGGCGAAAAGGAGAATCTGCTGCGGGCGCCGTGGCCGAAGTTCGACGAGGCTCTGGCCCGCGAAGAGCAAATCGAGATTCCTGTGCAGATCAACGGGAAACTGCGGTCGGTGGTTTGTGTGGATGCCGAGGCGGACGAAAGCGCGGTGCGCGACGCGGCTCTTGCGGACGAAAAGATCGCCGCGCTGATCGCGGGCAAAGAGATTGTGCGCATCATTGTGGTGCCGCGCAAGCTGATCAACATTGTGGTGAAGTAGGCAGCTGTTGAGCGTTGGATCTGCAGGTCGTATCGCCATAAGCGGAGCCCCCCCCGGCACTCCGTCGTTTGTTCAGGTGATGAAGCGGTGCCGCAAGCGGCCGTCGCTGCTGGCTCGGGAGCTGCTGTGGCGATGGTTGTACGGACTGCCTCTGCTGGCGGTGATTGCCTGGGAGGCCATGAGGATTGGAGCGGACACAGCCGCGGAGGTGCGTGCGACGGGCGTCGACCAATTCTCCCTCGAATATCCCATGCGCGGTACGGTGGCCTTAGCTCAGGCGTGGGTGATCCTGTGGACACCGGTGACGCAGGTGCTGGTGTGGCTGGTGCCACTGGCGATGGTGGGGTGGGCGGTGGCCAGCGGTGTGGGGCGGAACTTCCTGGTGCGCGGTTACGAGCGGACGCAGCCGTGGCGGCCGGGCCCCATGATCGTGCTGCAGATGCTGCGCGTTGTTGCCCTGTTTGCGATGGTGGTTCTCTGGTTCGGAGCGATTCGCTGGGCGGCGAATTTCAGCCTGTCCGGGGTCTCGCCGGCTTCGGAAACGGTGGCCGAGCCGAGCCTGGTTCTGTACTGCGCGCTGGTGATCGCAATTTCGCTGGGGGCGATCGTGGTGTGGCTGCTGCTGAGCTGGGTCTTCTCCATTGCGCCCCTGCTCTCGCTGCTGGAGCGGCGCGGCGTGGGCGCGAGCCTCGGGCGCAGTTTGCACCTGGGCTCGCCCATGACGGGCAAGCTGGTGGAGATCAACGTGATCATCGGGTTCCTCAAGCTGGCGCTAACGGTCGCGGTGATGGTGCTCTCGGTGATTCCAACGGCCTTCATCGTCGCCATCCAGGGAATCTGGCTGTACCTGTGGTGGGCGGCGGTGACCGTGCTGTATCTGGTGTTGTCGGACTTCTTTCAGGTATCGCGGGTGGTGGCCTTTGTGGATCTGTGGGGCCTGGCCGGGGACTCGCCGTCCGGGCAGCCCGCGTCTTCCGCGCGCTAGCGGCGGTTTCTTTACACCCCCGCAATTCCCTGACAAACTGAGCTGTGACCCCCGCCTCCATTGTCATTCTCGATTTTGGTTCGCAGTACACGCAGCTCATTGCACGGCGCATTCGCGAGCAGAACGTCTACTCGGCGGTGCTGCCGTGCACGGCGAAAATCGACGAGATTCGCGCGCTGAATCCGGCCGGAATCGTGCTTTCGGGCGGCCCATGCTCGGTGTATGACAACGACGCGCCGCCGGCCGATCCAAAAATCCTGGAGCTGGGCCTGCCGGTGCTCGGCATCTGCTATGGGCTGCAGTTCATCACGCATCATTTGGGCGGGCGGGTGCGGTCGGCGATGAAGCGCGAGTACGGACATGCGGAAGTGCAGGTGGTGGACTCGGCCAATCCGCTGTTTGCCGAACTGCCCGCGTCGCTGCAGGTGTGGATGTCGCATGGGGACGAGGCGCTGGATCTGCCGCCGGGCTTTCATCTGACGGCCAAGACGGCCAACGCCGTGGCGGGAATGGCCAATCCTGAGCGGCGCATCTGGGCAGTGCAGTTTCACCCGGAGGTGCATCACACGCCGCTGGGCACGCAGGTGCTGCGGAATTTTCTCTTCAATATCTGCGGGGTGAGCCCGGACTGGACGCCGGAGCACTTTATCCAGACAACGGTGGCGGCGATTCGCGAGAAAGTTGGCACCGGGTACGCGATCTGCGCGCTGTCGGGCGGAGTGGATTCGTCGGTAGCGGCGGTGCTGGTGCATCGCGCGATCGGCGATCAGCTGACGTGCGTGTTTGTGAACAACGGCGTCCTGCGCAAGGACGAGTTCACCAAGGTGCAGCAGAACCTGCGCGACAAGCTGGGCCTGAAGCTGGTTGGAGTGGACGCGAGCAAGCGGTTCCTCCTGAAGCTGCGCGGCGTGACCGATCCCGAGGGTAAGCGAAAGATCATCGGTACAGAGTTTATTGCGGTGTTCGACGACGAGGCGCATCGGATTGCGCAGGAGACGGGCGGTGTCGAGTGGCTGGTGCAGGGCACGCTGTATCCCGACGTGATCGAGTCATCGTCGGTGAAGGGGCCCTCGCAGACGATCAAGAGCCACCACAACGTGGGCGGGCTGCCGGAAGACATGCAGCTGAAGCTGATTGAGCCGCTGCGGGATCTGTTCAAGGATGAGGTGCGGCGGATCGGGCGCGACCTCGGCATGCCGGAAGACATTCTGCAGCGGCAGCCGTTCCCGGGACCGGGCCTGGCCGTGCGCATCGTGGGCGAGGTGACTCCGGAGCGCGTGGCGCTGCTGCAGGAAGCCGACGACATTGTCGTGTCGGAGATCAAGAGCGCCGGACTCTACACAAAGATCTGGCAATCGTTCGCGGTACTGCTGCCGGTGAAAAGTGTCGGGGTGATGGGCGATCAGCGAACGTATGCGTACACCTGCGCGATTCGCGCGGTGCATTCCGAAGACGGCATGACGGCGGACTGGGTGCCGCTGCCGTATGACGTGCTGAAGACGATTTCGAACCGGATCGTGAACGAGGTGCGCGGGATCAACCGCGTGGTCTACGACATTACCTCGAAGCCCCCCGGCACGATCGAGTGGGAGTGAGCGAGCGCAGCGGGCCGGCGCTCGAGAGTTTAGGGATTTAGAGTTTAGCCGCTCGGCATCAGGGGCTGGTTGCGAGCACGAAGCCCGCGTCGATAAGGCAGTTCCGCCTTTCAAACTCTAATCCCCAATCCCTAAACTCTTCGGGCAACGGCCAGTCCTGATATTCTTCCTCCTTCGCTGCAAATCCCTGATCGAGGCTGCGTTTCCATGAAGAATCGTTGCTGTGTGCCGTTGGCGCTGATGGCGTCGGCTGTTTGTGCTGTTTCCCTGCCCGTCTTCGCACAGAGTACGAGCACACCCGCGCCGGGAACACCTGCGACAGGGCTGGGGGCGATCAGCAGCGCGTATGCGCGCGACCCGCAGCAGCCCATCGATCAGGAGTACACGGCGAAAATCAAGCAGTACACGACCGAGCCGTATTTCAATTCGCCGCTGACGGATTATCTGCCGGCGTCGAAAACGGTGCCGACGCCGGAGAAGGTGCTGGGCGATGTATCGGGCGCGCCGAACATGCTGCCGTATGCCGAGGATGTCTATAAGTATTTTCGGCTGCTGGCCGCGAGCACGCCGCGGGTGAAGGTGTTCACGATTGGGCACACGGAAGAGGGCCGCGAGCAGATCTGTGTAGCGATCGCCGATGCGTCGCTGCTCCAGAAGCAACAGGAAAATGACGCGCGACTGGCGAAGCTCAGCGATCCGCGGACGATCCACATGGACGACAAGGAGGCGGCGGATCTGGTGAAGCAGTCGTACCCGGTGTACTACATCACGGGAACGATCCACTCAACGGAGACGGGTGCGCCGACGGCGCTGATGGAGCTGGCCTATCGGCTGGCGGTGGACAATTCGCCGTACATCCAGTACATCCGCACACACATGATTGTGCTGATCACGCCGGTGGTGGAGGTGGATGGGCGCGACCGCATGGTGGATATTTACAAGTGGCATCGCGCGCACCTGGGCGAGAACTATCCGCGGTTGATGTACTGGGGGCATTACGTCGCGCACGATAACAATCGCGACGCGATGGCGATGACGCTGGACCTGACGCGCAACGTGCTGAACAACTACCTGGCGTGGCACGCCCAGGTGCTGCACGATCTGCACGAATCCGTCCCGTTCCTCTACGACAACACGGTGGGCGACGGGCCGTACAACGCGTGGATCGATCCGATTCTCGCCGGCGAGTGGGCGGAGATCGGGTGGAACAACGTTTCGCAGATGACCGCACTGGGCATGCCGGGCGTGTTCACCCACGGGGATTTCGACACGTGGAGCCCGGGGTATCTGATGTTCCTCGCCGCGATGCACAACGGGATCAGCCGGCTCTATGAGACGTTCGGCAACGGAGGCGCGGATACAGAGAAGCGGATCCTGAGCCCGGATGAGTATGAGCGCACCTGGTACAAGCAGAATCCCCCGCTGCCGGTGGTGGAGTGGTCGCAACGCGACAACAACAACTATGAAGAGACGGCGCTGCTGACGACGCTGTCGTACTTCGCACAGAACAGCCAGCAGTGGCTGGAGAACTACTACCTGAAGGCGAAGCGGTCGATTGAGAAGCCGGAGTCTGCGGGTCCGGCAGCGTATGTGATCGCGGCGGATGCCTCACCAAGCCGGCGCGCGGAGTTGCTGCGGGTGATGACGCTGCAGCACGTGGAGATCAGCAAGCTCGATGAGTCGGCGACGGTGACAGAGAAGCCAGCCAAGCCAGGCGACGAGGCGAAATCCCAGACCTTTGCCGCCGGAAGCTATGTGATCCGCATGGATCAGCCGTACTCGCGGATTGCCGACGCGCTGCTGGATCGGCAGTACTGGGCGCCGGACGATCCGCAGAAGCATCCGTATGACGATACGGGGTGGTCGTTCCCGGATTTGTTTGACGTGCCGACGGTGCGAGTGACGGATGCTTCGATTCTGAAGGCGAAGATGGATCCGGTGACGGACGGTGGCGCTCCATCGGGCAGCGTGAGCGGCTCGGGCGACGTGGTGGCGGTCAACAACGAGGGCACCATCACCATGCTGGGGCTGCGCTACGAGCTGAAGGATGCGAAGATTTCGGTGACGGACGCGAGCTTCGACGCGGATGGAAAGCACTTCAATCCTGGATCGCTGATTATCCAGGGCGCGAGCGGGGATGCGGTGCAGAAGGCGATCCAGGATGCGGACGTGCAGGCGGTGAGCCTGGGCGCTGCGCCGTCGGTGGCGATGCATGACGCCCCGGCGCCGCGGATTGCGATGATGCACACGTGGCTGGCCACGCAGACCGAGGGCTGGTGGCGCGAGGTGCTGGATAAGCTGCACGTGCCCTACGACTACATCAGCACGCAGACAGTGGCGCACGAGGGCGACCTGCGGTCGAAGTACGACGTGATCCTGTTCGCTCCCGTGGGCCGCGCCAGCACGCAGCAGATTGTGGACGGCATGCCCATGTGGGGGAATCCCCTGCCGTGGGAGAAGACGGATCTCACGCCGAACCTGGGGCGGGTCGACTCAACGCTGGATCAGCGGCCGGGTCTGGGTGAAGAGGGGTTGCAGCACCTGAAGGATTTTGTCGCGCAGGGCGGTCTGCTGATTACGGCCGAAGACACGGCGCAGTTTGCCATTGACGAGGGCATGGCGCCGGGCGTCTTCCTGAATCACGGCGGCAACGTGAAGGTGGTGGGGAGCGTGCTGGGCGCAACGTTTGTCGATCGGCAGAGCCCGGTGGCCTGGGGCTACGGCGAGAATCTCGCGGTGTACAGCGCCAATGGAATGGCGTTCACCATCGGCAACATGACGGTGCCGCGGCATCTCGAAACGGAGAAGGACTTTCAGCGGCCGACGGGTCGCGGCGGCCCGCAGGAGCAGGACATTCCCCAGGGAAGGCTGGCGGTGCAGCCGGAGCCGCTGCCCTCGCCGAAGCCGTGGGAGGCGACGCCGCTGAACGAGGAAGAGGCGCGCAACAACCCGTTTGTGATTCCGGCACAGGACCGGCCGGATGTGATTCTGCGGTTTGTTGATTCGAAGAATCTGCTGCTCTCGGGTCTGCTGGAGAATGGCGGCACGATCGCCGAGAAGCCGATCGTGGTGGACGCGCACTACGGCAGCGGGAATGTATTGCTGTTTGCGACGAATCCGATCTACCGGGGCGAGACGATAGGGAGCTATCCGCTGGTGTTCAACGCGATTTTGAACTTCGATCACCTGGCGAAGACGAAATAGCGGGCAGAGGGCCTTTTGCGGATAAACGGGATCTTGCGGATAAATTTGCGAATAAGCCCCAATTATTTGCGGATTAACATTGAAACTTGCGGATAAACGCATATTATTGCGGATATCGGAACGTTTATTGCGGATAAGTGGGCTGATTGCGGATAAGCGCAGCCAATTCGCCGTGGTGCCATGGCGCAACAGCTTGTCGAAAAATACGCAGAAGCGATCCTGAAGGCAATTCAGGAGCACGGAGGGACTGCCGGGCAGAAGGAAATTGCCGGCAGTCTCGGATCTCCTGTATCCGAGAGAACCCTCCAACTCCGGCTGCGGCGACTGGTGGATGCGGGGCGGTTGGTCCGGGAGGGTGCAAACAAGATTGCGCGTTATCGTCTGCCGGCAATCCTGGTGACGCCGGAGTCAGCAGCAGGCAGGGAACGGGGCGCCAGTGAGAGTGCAGAGCGGGAAGCCGTCATTCCGCTTTCGGCTGCGGGCGAGGAAATTCGCAGCTACGTCAATCGATCGCTCGGCCAACGAAAGCCGGTGGGGTACAGCCGGGAATTTCTGAATTCCTACCAGCCGAACGCGACCTATTATCTGTCCGCAGCGGAACGCGCGCACCTGGCCGAGGTGGGCCGGCCCAATTTCCATGCGGAGGCTGCGGGGACCTACGCAAAACAGGTCCTCAACCGGCTGCTGATCGATCTCTCGTGGAACTCAAGCCGGCTGGAAGGCAACACCTATTCGCTGCTGGACACGAAGCGGCTGATCGAATTCGGTCTGGAGGCTCAGGGACGCGATCGTCTGGAGGCGCAGATGATCATCAACCACAAGGACGCAATTGACTTTCTGGTGGGCTCGGCCGATGAAATTGGATTCAATCGCTACACGATCCTGAACCTCCACGCGATCCTCGCGCACAACCTGCTGCCCGACGAGGCTACGGCAGGGCGGCTGCGGCAGATCGCCGTGGGCATCGAGAAGTCCACGTTTCATCCTCTGGCAGTTCCTCATCTGATCGAGGAGTGCTTCAACGAGCTTCTGGCCATGGCTACCGGGATTCAGGACCCGTTCGAACAGGCGTTCTTTTTTATGGTGCAGCTTCCCTACCTGCAGCCGTTTGACGATGTGAACAAGCGGGTCTCGCGCCTGGGAGCCAACATTCCGTTCATCCGGGAAAACTTCTCGCCCTTGTCCTTCACCGATGTTCCGCAATCGCTCTACACCAGCGGGATTCTTGGCGTCTATGAGCTCAACCGGGTTGCGTTGCTGAAGGACGTTTTCGTCTGGGCGTATGAGCGCTCGGCCCAGCAGTACACGGCGGTCAGGCAATCTCTGGGCGAACCCGATCCCTTTCGTTTTCGCTATAGTTCGAATCTGCGGCAGCTCATTGGGGAGGTCGTGCGCGGGCGCATGAATCGCCCCGCTGCCAACTCCTATGTCGAGAGCTTCACCGAAAGGAATGTCGAGCCTGCCGATCGGCAACGATTTCGGGAGATGGCCGAATCTGAGCTGCTCAATTTGCACGAGGGAAATTTTGCGCGCTATCAGATCCGCCCCAGCGAATTCAGAGCCTGGGAAGAAGTCTGGAATCCGAGGATGGGGAACTGACGGATGAATCGTCTTGGTCTCATTGCCGGCAACGGACGTTTCCCTTTTCTCCTGCTCGACGCGGCGCGCGCGCACGGGACTGAGGTGGTCGTGGCGGCGATCAAAGAAGAAACCGATCCGGAGATGGACCAGCGCGCGGCGGCTGACCCTGGTGTGCGGGTGCACTGGCTGTCGCTGGGCGAGCTTTCGCGCCTGATCGAGACCTTCCAGCGCGAGGGCGTGCACAAGGCTGTGATGGCCGGGCAGGTGAAACACAAGCAGATCTTTTCGAGCATCCGGCCGGACTGGCGGCTGGCGAAGCTGCTGCTGAATCTGAGAACACGCAATACGGACATGCTGCTGGGCGCGGTGGCCAAGGTGCTGGGCGATGAGGGGATCGAGCTGATACCGTCGACGGCGTATCTGGAGCCGCTGCTCGCCGCACCGGGCGTGCTGACGGCGCGCGGTCCCAACGAGCAGGAGCTTCACGACATTGAGTATGGGCGCGAGGTTGCGCGGGGGCTGGCCGCGTTCGACCTGGGGCAGACGGTGGTGATTGCGGCGCAGGCGTGCGTAGCCGTCGAGGCGATGGAAGGCACCGACGCGACGATTGAGCGCGCCGGAGCGCTGATGCGGAGTCTCGGCGAGCCTCCGGCGTCGACCCTGGAGCGGAGCCTGACCGTGGTGAAGGTGGCGAAGCCGAAGCAGGATTTGCGCTTCGACGTGCCGGTGATTGGGGTGGCGACCATCCTCGCGATGCGGGCCGCGGGTGCAACCTGTCTGGCCGTTGAAGCGCAACGGACGCTGATCTTCGATCGGGAGGCGGTGCGGGCGGAGGCGGATGCGTCCGGCATGGCGGTGATTGCCGTCGAACGGGAAGCGCGATAATAGTCCCCGCACCGATCCGGCGTTGGCGCAGCCCGGGTTCTGCCCAGTCAGGGGCGCAAAAAAGGAGACCGTCATGTCCAGGATTTCCCTGATCCTCGTCGCCATTGCTGCTCTCATTGTGGTGGGCGGTTATGCGCTGCAGCGCGTCTTTGCCGCCAACAACGCGCCGATGCCGGAACCAGGGCAAGGGGCCCCGACCTTTACGCTGCCCAACCAGGAGGGGCAGCCGGTCGATCTCGCCAGCTATCACGGCAAATGGGTAGTGCTGTACTTCTATCCGAAGGACATGACCACCGGCTGCACGATCGAGGCGCACAACTTCGAGCGCGATCTGGACAAGTACAAGGCTCTGAACGCGGTGATTCTGGGCGTGAGCGTGGATACCGTCGACAGCCACAGGCAGTTCTGCACGAAAGACAGCCTGACCTTCACGCTTCTCGCCGATCCTGACAAGAAGGTGGTGGAGCAGTACGGCTCGCTGGGCAACTTTGGTCCGATACAGATTGCGATGCGGAACACATTCCTGATCAATCCCGAGGGAAAGATCGTGAAGGTGTGGACCAGTGTGAATCCCAACGTGCACAGTCCTGAGGTGCTGGCGGCGATCTCTGACATGGAGAAACAGCAGGGCTGAGGAAGCCGGGATCAGGGATTGGGGATTAGGGATTACCAAAGGCAGGCTGCGCTCTATCCATTTCTTCGGTACAACCGTGAATGTGGAGCAGTCAGGCAAATTCCGCTGTAAAGCCGTAGTCTGGCAGCGCGCTGTCGATCTCTGTGTGGCGATTTATGAGCTTACGCGGAAGTTTCCCCGCGAAGAAATCTACGGCATCACGCAGCAGATACGAAGAGCCGGCGTTTCCATTCCCAGCAATATCGCGGAGGGATACGCGCGGGGTTCGCGAGAACAGTACCGGCAGTTCCTTAGCATAGCCCAGGGTTCCTGTTCTGAATTGCAGACGCAGCTAGTCATCGCGAACCGCCTCAAACTCGCGCCTCCGTCTGACTTGGAGCAGGTGGAAACGCTTGCATCGGAGGTAGGCAAGATGTTGACTTCGATCCTGGCGCGGCTTCGAGCAACTGCGAAAGTCTGAGGCTCTTCAATCCCTAATCCCTAATCCCTAATCCCTAATCCCTAATCCCTAATCCCTAATCCCTAATCCCTAATCCCTAATCCCTGGCACCTACTGCGCCCTCACCGGCGTAATCGGGTGCGCGTTCTCCGGCGAGTCCGGGGAGACGCCGAAGTCCCAGACGTCGAGATTGACTTCGCCCGGTTGCAGGATCTCCATCAGGGCGTATTCGCCGACGGTGAGCGGCTGCTTCGGCGTGAGCTTCATCCAGTGGCGGCCGGGGAGGAATTCCACGCGGGTGGGCACGATGTCGCTGGACTGCGTCGCCATTCCGGCGCGGCTGATGCGCAGGGCGCCGACGACTCGCTCGCCGGGACGGACGTCCACGCGCACAATGGCGTAGTGGCTGTCAGGCGAGCTGATGTCGCTCTTGTCCGGCTTGTCGTTGTCGCGCGTGTTGACCACCAGCGCCGATTCCGGCGCGACCGCCTCGCTGTTGCCCGTGCTCAGGGAGACATAGAGAGCCGGGTCGTTGACATGCAGGCGAATCCGGGCGGCCTGGCCGTCGATGCGGATGGGCTCCTGCGCGCCATGGAAAGACGCGATGGCGGCGCGCAGTACGTTGTGGCCGGAATACTCGTTGACATTGCCGGCGTGCTGCGTGAGATAGACCAACTCGGGGATGCCCTGGAAATAATCGAGAGCGAAGATGCCGTCCTCGTCGGGCAGGTGCAGTCCTGGAGCCACCAGCGGCATGCGCGCGCGCTGGTCGGCGCGTTCGGCGGCGGCTTCCTTATCGATGGCGGCGGCGTCGCGCTGGTCCTGATCGGGAGTGGGCTGGGCCAGCTGCGGATTCGCCGGCTGGTTGCCCAGAGGATTCATGCCGGTCCCGGGCCGATTTTGCGTGACGTCGGCATTGGGCACGGCGCTCCCCGTCGCATGATCGCGATTCCACTTGTTGGTGGCATCCCAGTCGATCAGGCTGCTGGGAATGTCCTCCCAGTCTTCGCGTTCGGCGCTGTAGTAGTGGACGCGATCCCCTTTGATCTGCCATTTCGTGACGATCTGGAAGGAGCCGTCCTTGAGGATGAGGCGTTTCGTCGTTACCTCAGCATGGGCTGGGGGTGTGAAGCCGGCGATCGTGGCCAGCGGCGCGCCGGGGCCGCCTACGAAGACCAGCAAAGCCAGAGGGAGCAGAGGCCGAAACCGAAGACGCGCACGCATCGCTGTCCATTAGATAGGAGCAGGTGAGGTTCCGTCACCCGGCACCAGGGGGGGGTTATCCCGAGGCCGGGCTGGATGGCGCACACGACGCGGATGTCTCTCCGGCAGACGAGGACCAACCGCAGGCCAGGGCGGGAGGCAGAGACTCTCGCCCAAAGAAGCCTGAAGCGCCTTCCTCTGCCCAGTGGCCTGCTCTTTTCGATATCCTCAGACGTATGGTTTCCCGATCGCTATGGGCCGTGAGTGGTTTCGCGGCAGCTTTTTGTTTTGCCTTAGTGGGTTTTGCAGGCCACGCACAGACCTCATCCTCTACACCGGCAGCTTCACAGCAGAGCGCGCCGTCCTCGTCGAGCGCCCCGGCGCAGCAAAGTGCTCCGCCGCTCCAGCTGCACGATCTGCCGCCACCGCCCCATACGCCGACGCCGGCGGAAGAGGCCCAGGAGCAGCAGCAACGGATCCTGATGGAGGTTTCGCGGCTGGCGAACATGCAGGCGCAGTGGGGTCCGGAGTCGTCCACGAAAGGGTTGTCGATTGAGCTGAAGGAAGTCGGACGCACGAAAGCTCCGGATGGAACGACGCAGATCGCCTGGCAGATTACGGGAACGGGTTTTCCCCCCGATCAGAAGCTGCAGTTGCTGCGATGGCCTCTGGACGCGAAACCTCAGGTCCTGATGAGCGGAATTCAGTTCGACAGCCACGGAGTGGCGGTGTGCGTAGCGCCGCCCGCTCCGATTACAGGGACAAACGGCGATGCCACGCAGGGACTGGCCGCCGCGGCGAAGAGTCTGCGCCAGCCAGGTGCGGCTCCGGCGGCACCAGCGGCGCCTGCGGCCCCGGCGCCCTCCAGGGATACACCCCCGCTGCCGCCGAGCTGTGCGGCGACCACCAGGCCGGGCAAGCCGATAGAGATCCGGGCGGCGGCAGCGCCGGGTGAAGCGGTGCGCGTGGCTCTGGTCGGGGACAGCGTGAAGAATGGCGCCCCGGTTCGCATTGGAGCCGCAACCAGCCTGGTTCCGTACCCGATGCAGAATACTGACAAGGGCTGCACGCTCCAGGTCATCCGCGGCATGAAGAACGCGGCCATGGTTCTGGTGGAAGGAACCGGCTTTCCGGCGAATACCTCGCTGAAGGTGGACACCGTGACCGGAACCGAGACTCGCACAGCGACCGCCAGGGTGAATGCCAATGGCCGCTTTATCCTGTTGGCCCTGCCTGCGCTGGGGGGGAAGAACCAGGGCGATATGACCGTCCACATCGGCGGGCTGGTGCAGGCGCCGAGCCTGGAGGAACCCAAAACGCCACCGCCTTCGCTCAGCTGCGATCCGTCGGTGAGCTTTCACTGGGGAGCGGACAGCTACAAAGCGCAGTAGCGATTGAAGTTGAACCGGAGAAGCGGCGGCCGCGTCTCTTCTCCGGGCAGCGGCCATAAAATTGCTTGGAACAGTCTTCCTTTCCCTGGGCGTTCCTGCGATACTTGATCGTGCCCGCCTGGTTCATCCAGCACACAAATCCAAAAAAGGTGACGCGAAAATGTCTGCAAAGTACATTTTTGTGACCGGCGGAGTTGTGTCCAGTCTCGGCAAGGGTCTTGCCGCCGCCTCCATCGGGAGCCTTCTCGAAAGCCGTGGCCTCAAAG
The DNA here is from genome assembly GCA_963770525.1 of uncultured Acidobacteriaceae bacterium. GTDB lineage: Bacteria > Acidobacteriota > Terriglobia > Terriglobales > Acidobacteriaceae > Palsa-343. Next base: position 482,983 of record CAVYPY010000001.1, read on the forward strand.
TCAACCTGATGAAGTTCGATCCGTATCTGAACGTCGATCCGGGGACGATGTCGCCTTTTCAGCACGGCGAGGTCTTCGTCACCGACGACGGGGCGGAAACGGACCTGGACCTGGGCCACTACGAGCGGTTCACCCACGCCAAACTCACCCGCGATAACAACCTGACCACCGGCCGGATCTACGAGCAGATCATCACCAAGGAGCGGCGCGGGGATTATCTGGGCAAAACCGTCCAGGTGATTCCGCACGTGACCAACGAGATCAAGAACGCGATGCGCAAAGTGGCGGCGGAGGGCGACGTCACCATCGTCGAGATCGGCGGAACCGTCGGCGATATCGAGTCGCTGCCGTTTCTGGAGGCGATCCGCCAGATGCGCCAGGAGCTGGGCCGCGAGAACACGGTCTTTGTCCACGTGACGCTGGTGCCGTGGATCGGCGCGGCCCAGGAGCTGAAGACCAAGCCAACGCAGCACTCGGTGAAGGAGCTGCTGTCCATTGGGATCCAGCCGGACATCCTGCTCTGCCGCACCGATCGCTTCCTCTCGCGCGAGGTGAAGAGCAAAATCGCGCTCTTCTGCAACCTGGAAGACCAGGCGGTGATCACCGCGAAGGACGTGGAGTCAATTTACGAGGTGCCGCTGACCTTTGCGCAGGAGGGTGTGGACCGGCTGGCACTGAGGTATCTGCACCTCGAGACGCCGGAGCCGGATTTAAGCAGGTGGTCCGATCTGGTGCAACGCTGCTACAACCCGGTGGACGAAGTCTCGATCGCGATCTGCGGGAAATATGTTGAGTACGAGGACAGTTACAAATCGCTGAAAGAGGCGCTGGTGCACGGCGCGCTGGCCATGAACCTGAAGCTGAGCGTGACCTGGATTGAGGCGGAAGGCCTGGAAGCGCCCGCGTACGAGGAGCAGCTGCGCGGGTTCGACGGTATCTTGGTCCCGGGCGGCTTCGGCAAGCGCGGCATCGAGGGGATGCTGAACGCGATCCGCTACGCGCGTGAGCAGCGAGTGCCATATTTTGGAATCTGCCTGGGCATGCAGACCGCGTGCATCGAGTACGCGCGCAACGTCTGCGGGCTTGCAGGGGCCAATTCCAGCGAGTTCGATCCGGCAACGCCGCACCGCGTGATTTACAAGCTGCGCGAGCTGACCGGCGTGGAAGAGATGGGCGGAACGATGCGCCTGGGCGCCTGGACCTGCGTGCTGGAACCCGGTTCCATGGCCGCGCAGGCCTATGGAAAGACCGAGATCAGCGAACGCCACCGTCACCGTTACGAATTCAACCGCGAGTATGAAGCGCTGCTGACCGGCGCGGGGCTGAATCTGACCGGAACCACGCCGGACGGGACCTACGTCGAGATCGTCGAGATTTCCGGACACCCGTTCTTCCTCGGGTGCCAGTTCCATCCGGAGTTCAAGTCCAAGCCGCTCGAGCCGCACCCGCTGTTTGCGCGCTTCGTCCGGGCCAGCTATGAGAACCGGACGAAGGCGAAAGCCGCGCAGGCTGCGGAGCCGGCGAAGGTGGCGGTGGGGCAGATCTGAAGGCGCAGGTGGACGACGGGCGTTGCCGATGGCTTCGTTGATAGAGCCGTATTACGGTTTGTTGATTTTCGGAATCTGGCCACTCGTTCTGGCTGTGAATGCCACTTGTACCGGAGAAGCCTGAGCTCGGTTTGGACGTGTGGTTCACCGAACCCAAAAGCCGGATCAGTTTTGGGCCTCGTCGCGATTCAGTACCTGGCCGGCATTGGCTTCATCGGTTACGTCATGTTCAAGCTCTACGTCTTGTCGCACTAAGCCAATCTTCGGGATCGCCTCAGAGCGTCACGATGCGCGCCGCCAAGTCGGGCGCCAGTTCGGGAAAATCGAGATCGAGGGTGTAGATGGTTTCCGCCCTGGCCTTGCGGGCGCAGGCGAGCAGGAGCGCATCATACGTTCTTCCACCCCGCTGGTGAACCGCGGCCATGTGTCGCAATGTCTCGTGGTACTCCTGCATCGTGAGCGCGATGATGCGAAACCGTTCGACGATCTGATCCACCAGGAAGATGGCTTCCTCCGGAGTCAGTCTTGAGCGCAGAGGCAGTGCGGTCGTGTTCGCATAGAACTCAGCAAGAGTATGCACACCGCACATGGGTTCGCGAGCCTCCGCGACGGCCCGGTTGCATGGCTTATGCCTGTCATGACCCGCGAGGACGGCCGCCATCAGGACTGAGGTATCGAAAAACGCACTCACTCGACCAGACCGCCGAGGACGCGCTGCAGTCTCTCACGTCTGCCCTTCTCGATGATGTCTCTGACCATTTCGGCCGTCAGAACTGGACCACCCGTGTCGATCACCCACATTCCGTTTTCCCGAATCAGGCGGGATTTCGTTCTCCGGGGACGGAGATGAATGGCCTCGTCGGAGGCGTCGATCTCGAGTTCGTCGCCGGCTTTCAGATGCAAATCGTCCCGCAGTTTTCTTGGAACGACGATTCGTCCTGCCTTATCGATGGTTACCGTGGTACGCATCATGCCATTTTACCATCGAAAATGGTATTCATAATTGATTGCAGATTCAGCGAGTTGCCGCCCCCGCCGGAGCATGCACCGCGATCTCCATCGTCGGCGGCTGCAGCAGCGTGTTGTGAATCAGACACCGATGCACCGCCCGATCCACGCCGGCGCGATCGCGTTCCTCGCAGGCCAGCGGCAGTTCCACCTCAATGCGGAAGTTGTCGAGCCGAGCCGGGTTCAGCAGCTTCTCTGCGTGAACAGTGACGCGCGTGCCCTCGGTCGCCAGTCCTTTCTGGCGCAGATATTCCGCGGCGTAATACGCGGCGCAGGAGCCCAGAGAGGCGAGAAACAGCTCCGGCGGTGTCATCCCCTCATCGAAGCCATGGTTCTCCGCGGGCTGATCGCTGACGATCGTATGCGTGCGGGCCCTGATCTCAAACTGGACGGCGCCGAGATGCTGGACAGAGACTTCCATGATCGTAGATCTCCCGCGTCCATGGTCGGCCGCCGGCGGCCAATTCTCGGTGATCGCGGTCACTGACCCGCGCAGCGCCCATGCCGTATCACCGAGAACAGCGGAGTCCGCATTCGCAGTTGGGCCAACGCGTCTCCGTAGCCGCCTCGCCTGATTCTCGCAATCGGGCCTCTTTACTACCAGGCGAGGCGGCCTATCTGCCGTCGGCCGGATACCGTTTGGAAATGGCGGCCCAGGGTTGGGGGCTAATCCCAGATCTTTGCATCTCCCGCCGCCATCTAATCCCGCATGTCCACGGTTTCTGCCCCTGCTGTGCGTCGGCGCCTTTGGCCCATCCTGGTCATTGGCCTCCTCGCTGGATTCCTCCTGGGCGGCGCGATTCTGACGTGGTTCCTGCACGAGGCCAAGCGCGGCGTGTGGGATCGGGTGGCGATGGCCCTGAGCGCCCGCACCCTCCGCATCGACACCGCACAGCCCACCGTCGTGACGCAGATCCGCCGGCTCGCTCGCCTCGAGTCCGTCTCCTACACGATGGACAAGATGGTCTCCGGCGATCGGGAGGGCCGCATTCTGCCCGCGTTTCTCACTGGCGACCGCATCCTGCTGGAGGTCCATGGCGAGGCGATTGCCGGTGTCGACCTGAGCCAGCTCACGCCGCAGGAGGTCCTGGTCAGCGACCATTCCGTGCAGGTCCATCTGCCGCCGGCGCAGGTTTTCACCGTGGCTCTCGACGACGAGAAGACCCATGTTTATCAGCGAATGACAGGACTCCTCGTGCCTGTCGACCCAAGCCTCGAAAGCGAGGTGCGGGAGCAGGCGGTCGAAAACCTGCGGCAGTCGGCGCTGGCGGCGGGAATCCTCGACAAGGCGCACGCCAACGCCTGCGCCACCGTGACGAAGCTGCTCCTCGGGCTCGGCTTCGACCAGGCGCAGTGCGAGTAGGGCAATCAACACGGCGAGGCAGCAGCCAGGCCCGGCTGCAACCTGTAACCTGCGCCCCGCACCCTGTACCCCGCACCCTCGACCTTGTACCCTGTTCCTGTGAGTGGAACGCACAAGCGGGAGTTTGAAATCGGACCGGTGCGGATCGGGGGCGGACAGCTATTCCTGATCGCGGGTCCCTGCGTCATCGAGAGCGAGGCGCATGTGCGGACCATGGCCGAGGCCATCCAGCGCGTGACCTCCGATCTCGGCATCCCCTACATTTTTAAGGCGTCTTTCGACAAGGCGAACCGAACTTCGGTGACCAGTTTCCGCGGACCGGGCCTGATCGAGGGGACCGCGATTCTGAAGCGCCTCGCCGAGGCGACCGGTCTGCCCGTCCTGACCGACGTCCACGAGCCGGCGCAGTGCGAGGTGGCCGCCGAAGGAGCCGATGTCCTCCAGATTCCGGCTTTTCTCTGCCGCCAGACCGATCTGCTGGTGGCGGCGGGCAAGACGGGGCGAGCGGTCAACGTCAAAAAGGGCCAGTTTGTCGCTCCGTGGGATATGCAGCATGCCGTGGAGAAGGTCGCCTCCACCGGCAACGCTCGCATTTTCCTGACGGAGCGCGGCAGCACCTTTGGATATAACAACTTAGTCGTCGATATGCGATCGCTGGCCGTGATGCGCGGCTTCGCCCCGGTGGTTTTCGATGGGACGCATTCCGTCCAGATCCCTTCCGGCTCAGGCGGGGTTTCAGGCGGACAGCCGGAGTTCATCCCACTCCTGACGCGGGCGGCGGTGGCAGCCGGAGTGGACGGGATCTTCCTCGAAGTACATGACAACCCGGCCGTCGCGAAGTCCGACGGGGCCAACGCTCTGAACCTGAAGAATCTGAAGCCTCTTCTCGAGAGGCTCATGGGAATCCAAAAGGCGGCGTCCGAATAAGCTCTCTTTGGTAACCGTTTTCATTTCATGAAAACGTCTGTGTTGATACGAAAGTAGATTCTACCCACTCCGCTAACTTTTTTGCCCAACCCCGTGAACTCGGTTGCGAGTTGTTCATCTGCGGGGCTAGCATACGGGTCAGTTCGGTGCAGTTCCAGCCCTTCCAGGACGCGCCAGAAATCAGAGCCATGTCCATCCCCGAGAAGCTGAAGTTCAAACCTCATACCAAAACCAGCGAGCGGAGCGATTTTCTATGGCGTGGTATGCCTACTGCATAACCGAAAGACAAGCCTTTCCTGAACTGCTTCGGCACCGTAAGCCAATACCAATGGAAGCAGTTACGGGAGTCCAGGGAAACCAAATCTTCCTCTACCCAGCCAGTGACCTAGCCGTTATCGTCAGCGAGTATTCCCCTTCGGAAAAATTTACACAGCAGGCAGGCGTGGAACACGCACGGGTCATCGCCGACTGCTTCAAAACGTCCACTGTCCTGCCTTTCCGCTTTGGAACCGTTTTCTCGGACGACGAGGCGTTGCGCCGGTCGATCCGCTCCAATCAGCGGCAATTCTTAACCAACATTGAACGGCTCCGGGGCAAGGCCGAGATGCACCTCAAGGTCATGCTCGACGACTGCTCCCGGGAACAGCCAAGGCGGTATGTGGCCGAAGCACTGCCGACCGTGGGCAAAGCGTACCTTTCCAACCTGCGTGAGAATGCGGCCCTGCAGCGTGAGCGGCAGACCAAAGCACGCGCGGTAACGGTCCAGATGCATCGCATGTTCCTGCCGCTGGCGGAAGAAGTCACCTGCCGGCGCATGGATACGGGCAAGATGCTGCTGGATATCGCCCACCTGATCGACTCAACCTGCATCGAGCGGTACCAAAACAAGTACTCGAGCGCCAGCGTCCTCATGAAAGACTGCCAGATGCAGCTCTCGGGCCCCTGGCCGCCGTATCACTTTGTGCATCGCCTGACGCACCACTCGACCGCCGCGACCATTGCGGCGCACGTGGCGCGTCCAACGACGCACTTGGCCGCTTCCGCTTAGTTCGTCATCCAAAAAAGAAGGCCCCGGCGGACCCACGAACCACCGGGGCTTTCATGGAGGGCAGCCTGGGACGTGAGCATGAGTGCAGCGTCCCGCGCGCCTCTTGCCTTTTAGACGAACGATCCCCGCAGAAAGTCATTCGCTGGTTGTGGATTGTTGCGTTGCCGGCGTGTGTCGCCAGGTTCTCCGGCGATGCGGCGATGCGGCAAGCGCAGCGCGAGCGGCTATCATTTCTCAGAGATGACCAAGCTTGCCTTTCTTTTTCCTGGACAGAACTCGCAGTACGCGGGCATGGGGCGCGACCTCGCGGAGAACTTCCCCGTCGCGCGCGAAACCTTTGACGAAGCCGATGCGGCGCTCGGGTTTTCGATCTCGAAGCTCTGCTTCGATGGACCCGAAGATCAGCTAAAGCTGACCGAATTCCAGCAGCCGGCGATTTGCACGGTGTCGGTAGCAGCGCTTCGCGTGCTCGCGGAGAAAGGTCTCGAGCCCGCTTTCGTTGCCGGGCATTCTCTGGGCGAGTACGCGGCCAACGTGGCGGCCGGATCGCTGCGCTTCGAAGACGCCGTGCGGATCGTGCGGCAGCGCGGCAAGTTCATGCAGGAGGCCGTGCCCCAGGGACAGGGCGCGATGGCCGCCGTGCTCGGGCTCAGCTCCGAGGAGACGGCGCGGGCCTGCGACGAAGCCGCGGCAGAGACGCAGAACATCGTCTCCGCGGCGAACTTCAACTCGCCGGAGCAGACGGTAATCTCGGGCGAAGCGCCGTCTGTGGAGCGGGCGGCCGAGCTGTGCAAAGAGCGTGGCGCGAAGCGCGTCGTCATGCTGCAGGTGAGCGCTCCCTTCCATTGCGCGCTCATGCAGCCGGCCCAGGATCGCCTGGCCGAGTTGCTGCACGCGACCGAGTTCACAACGCCGAAGATTCCTGTGGCTGTGAACGTGGACGCGGCGCTGGGCACAACTCCTGCAGCGTTGCGCGAGGCGCTGATTCGGCAGGTGACAGGGGCCGTGCGCTGGGTGGAATCGATGCGCCTGCTGATCGCGCAGGAACCCACGGCGTTCGTCGAGGTCGGTCCCGGCAAGGTTCTCAGCGGTCTGATGCGCCAAATCGACCGCAGCCAGACCTGCGTGAATGTCGAGGACAGCAAGACACTGGAAAAGACGCTCGCCGCGTTGAACGCACAGGGCTGAGACTCTTCGCTGTGGCCTGTGGACCGCCGCTACGGCCCCGAATACAGTTCGACGGGCGAGAAGCCGAGGGTGCCGGTGTGATCCACACGCAGGAATATCGGCGTCTTCCCACCGTTGATGTCGAGGCCGACCACCACGCCATTGCCAACCCGGCGCGCGATGATGATCTTGTGGCTTTTGATCACGCCGTAGTCGCTGGCCGAACCCCAGTCCTTCTGAAAGTCAGTAAAGGCGTAGGGCCCGAGCTGCTGCGGATGCTGTTGCCAGTTGGGGTCGTTGTTCCAGAGGCCGTAGGCCTTCTGCAGGTCGCCGGACTCGACGGCCGCGAAGAAGTTGTTGATCTTGTGGTCGGAGGGCCAGTGCCACAGCTGCCAGGGAATCTGGAGGAACCAGAGCCAGGTGCCGATGGCCAGTACCACGACCGCCACAATCCCCGTGATGGCGAGGACGTGGTTGCGGCGCGCCCGGCGTGCGTTAAAGGCAGGAGCATCCATCAGGGTCATGCGGCACGAACTCCTTTCGGATTGGGCCCGTCAAAAAAGACAAATCTTCTCGCATCTATTCTGACACCTGAGATGCGGGTTTGGTTTCCGGGCGAGGGGCAGGGACTAGAGTTTAGGGGTTAGGGTTTAGAAAAACCTCACAGTGAGTACTGGTTGCGGTCCTTGTCGGCGCGGCGTTCCAGCGCGAGCTGGATGAGCCGGTCGATGAGCTGTGGATACGCGACGCCGGAGGCCGCCCAGAGGCGCGGGTACATGCTGATGGAGGTGAATCCCGGAAGCGTATTGATCTCGTTGACGAAGATCCGGGCCGCTTTCCCTCGTCCGGCGCAGGGCTCCATCAGGAAATCCACGCGGGCGAGCCCCGCGCAATCGCAGGCCTGGAAGGCGCGGATGGCCATCTCGCGAACCTGCTTCGACTGGGCCTTTGTCAGTTTCGCCGGAACGATCAGGTCCGAGCCTTCGCTGAGATATTTCGCCTCGTAATCGTAGAACTCCTTGCCGGGAACGACCTCGCCGACAACCGAAGCCTCAGGCGTGTCATTGCCGAGCACAGCGACTTCCAGTTCGCGAGGCTTCTTCTTTCCGCCAACGCCCTGCTCGACGACGATCTTGCGATCGAACCGCGCGGCCAGATCGATGGCCGGGCCGAGTTCCTTCGCGTCGTGGGCCTTGGTGATGCCGACCGAGGAGCCAAGATTCGCGGGCTTCACGAAGACGGGATACTTCAGTGCTGCCTCGATGCGGGCGCGGACCTTGCGCGGGTACTTCTCCCACTCCCCGCGCAGGAAGGTGACCCACTTGACGATGGGCAGTCCGGCAGAAGCGAACAGACGGTGCATGGTGTCCTTGTCCATGCCGGTTGCCGAGCCCAGCACGCCCGACCCAACATAGGCCATGCCGGCCAGCTCGAAGAGACCCTGAATCGTGCCGTCCTCGCCAAAGGTCCCATGCAGAACGGGGAAGATGACGTCGACCGAGAGGACGTGATCGGGCGGTGCTGGCGTGATCGCGGCGGCCTCGCGCTCGAAGGGCACGAGCGCTTCCGAGGGGACAGGCGGGACCAGCACCGATTCGCCTTTGCGAAGCACGGCGGCGGGCTGCGTCGCTTCCGGATCGCCGGCGCGCAGGTGCTTCTCCGATTTTTCTCCCGCCAGCAGCCGCTCGGCGTGGCCGGCCGTCACCCAGCGGCCCTCTTTGGTGATGCCGATGGGGATGACGTCGTACTTCCTGCGATCGATGGCCTGAAGGACGGAGGCGGCGGAGAGCAGCGACACTTCGTGCTCGCCGCTGCGCCCGCCAAAGAGGATGCCGACTCGGGTCTTTTTCATGGTGCGCCGTCTGTCATTGTAGAGGCCGGCAGGCGGTGGAAAGTGCCCGGGGAGTGCCGTCTGGGGATCCTCGCCGCTCCCCGGTGCGTCGCAAGCATCTTTGCATCAGCGGTAGAATCAAATCTCCTGAGAGGTTCCCCAATGGCCAAAGCCACGTTCGCCGCCGGATGCTTCTGGGGTGTCGAAGCACGGTTCCAGCAACTGCCGGGTGTCACCGCGACCGCCGTCGGATATGAGGGCGGCGCTCTGGCCAACCCGAGCTACCAGCAGGTCTGCACCGACCGAACCGGCCACGCCGAAGCCGTCGAGATCGACTACGATCCCAGCCTCATCACCTACGAGCAGATTTTGGATGAGTTCTTCTCGCTGCACGACCCCACCCAGCTCAACCGCCAGGGGCCGGACTGGGGCACGCAATATCGCAGCGCAATCTTCTTCCACTCGCCGGAGCAGGAAGCGGCCGCAAAAGCCACCATTGCCCGGCTGACGGCAGAGAAACGTTTCCCAAAGGCGATCGTCACCCAGGTCGTGCCGGCGCAGACCTTCTGGCGCGCCGAGGAATACCACCAGAAGTATCTGGAAAAGCGCGGCGCCCTGAGTTGCCACATCTAGCCGCAGCGCAGGCGAGCCTCAGAATCGGGCGATGGCCGGCGAGCGCATTTTCCGTTACCAGCTATCGGCGATTCGCTCTTCCCGCGCGGTCAGCAACGCCACAGTCAGCCCGATACAAAAGAGCAGCGCCAGCACCCCGCTGACCCGCGAAGCGACCGACATCGCCGCGTGCGAGTGCGGCACCCGCGTCAGCGGCAGCACGGCGAAGTTCATCACCGCATAGACAAACGCGCCGTAGAGCAGCCCGCAAACTACCGGCCGTCTCGTCAGAAGCCGCCACCGCTGCGCGGCCAGGAAATACAAGGCCGTCCACGTCAGCGCAATCGTGTAGTGGATGGCCACGCCCAGCGTCACCATCCCGGCGCCGCGGATGGCCGGCATACCCAGCAACCCGCTGGCAATGTAGCGGAAGATCATGCCCGGCGTGATATGCCGAAAGGCATTGAAGATGAGGTTTTCCGAGATGTCCAGCGTGCCGGCGATCAGCCCGATCCGCACCACAGCACCCACTGCGAACGCCCTTGCCATCGCGGAAGTGTACGACGCACCAAGCTCGCCGCCCATAACCACTTTTCGCCGGACCGGCCCTGTTGCGCGGCCCGTGTCGTTCTCCGCTATCGGGACGTCTTCGCCTGTGCCTCTTCGATCATCGTGAACAGCCGCGACCGGTCGACCACCTCCACGAACGGCGTCCCGGTAGTCTTGTTCGTCACCACCCAGATCGTCGGCGTGTGCTGGATCCCCACGCTCTGCCCCAGCGCATAATCCGCCTTCACCATCTCCGTGAGCCGCCCCTGCGGATCGACCGCGAACGGCAGCACCAGCCCGTGCTCCCGCGCAAATTTCTGCGCAAAGGCTCGCAGATCGTCCTCTGAGTGGATCGTCGGCTGCGCCACAAACACCGCATCCCGAAAGTCGTCACCCAGCTTCTTTGACCCCGCCTTAGATTTTGTATCGAACCAGCGCGCATCCACCGCCGCCTCAAAGCTCCACGTATGCTGCGGCAGGGGAAAATCATGCCGCACCCACGGGATGTGGTACTTTTCCGCGGCCTCCTGCAGCACCGGATTGGCCCGCGCGCAGTCCGGACACTCGAGGTCCTCAAACTCCACCAGCGCCACCCGCGCCCCCGCCGGCGGACGCAGCGCCGTCGCGTTGTGCACCACCGTCGTCGCCGACTCCGGATTGGAAAACTGTCCGTGGGCAGGCGTGCAAATCATTCCGCCCACCAGCAGGGCTGCGGCGCCAAAAGTCGAGAAGCAGAATTTCATTTTCATGGCTGTTGCCTCGATTGTAGGAGCCCAACCCCGCCTATACACGTGTCGGACATCACAGCGACGCCGGTGCAGACGACCTCTTCATCGGATACGCGGCCCGCTGGCACAGCACTCCCGGCGGGGGTGCAGATCAGCTCACCTTCGTTCGCCGATTGCTCGGCAAAATTCAACTGGAGTATCGTGGTAGCCGATGCGATTGAAGATGACAGTTGTGCTTGCGATCACCGCCCTGAGTTTGACCCTGGGCTGCGCACTGTCGTTAACGTTATCTGTGCAACTTCTGCACCAGCGCAGTTCGCAGGCCTACGCTACAAACAGCATGATTGCGCATCAAGTGCTATTTGCAACCGCAACTGCGATCAGAAGGGATATTCGACGGCCAAACCTGGGGAATCCCAGGGCGCTCCGCGATGAAGTCGCCGAAGCACTCCGCAGCGACACAGCCCTGAACACGCTTATGAGGCAGTCCGTTCGATATTCTCCGACCACCCTTGACGTCACTATCGCAGACGCTGAAGGTCGAGAACTGGACAGTACGAATTACGGGACCCTGGACCAGCGGCTGCCGTCGCGTCCCGAATACGCTGAGTTTCAGCGCAGAGGTGAATTGGGGCTTCTGCGATTGGCCTTTGGGCCACCCCGCGTGTATGAGGTGACTTTGCCACTGGAGCGCAATTCGGAACCCTTCGCCACTGTACGGGTGGGCTTCAGTGCCAGCTACCTGCATTCACTGTCGAACTGACGACGGACGCTTGCCGTAGAACATCTCTTTTTGAACAATTTCTCGACATAGACTGGGATTCTGGATGTGCCCGCCGGCTTTGCCCGACATTACGTCCGCCCCGCGCCGAAGGCGCAGCGTTGCCTATCCCAGTGCTTCAGAGCTGGGAACCTCTGTCACCGGGTGCTGCGCAGCAAACACAAAGGCCACCCGTTTCCAGGTGGCCTTCGTTTCGATCAAGGCAGATTGGCGTGTACTGTCTTGTTGCGCCTGCCCATCTCTGAAGGGCCGCAAGGCCCATGTCGCTGGACGCGCAGTCCCTAGTCGCCCATCACCGGTTCGCCAGCCTCGGTCTTGGCGACAGGCTTGGCCGGCGCGATCGCATCAATCGATACCAGTCCATCCACCGGCTTCTCGCCCAGCACGTGCTCGCGGTACAGCTTGGCCATCTTCGCGTTCTCGGCATCCTGCTTCATCTTCGCCTCGCGAGCGCGGATCTTCTCCTCGCGCGCGTTCTTGGCGATGCCGCTCTTTTCGAAGGTGTTGTTGGCCGCCGCATCCACGTGCTCCTGGTTCAGAACCAGGGTGTGCTGCGCCGACTCCATGCCCACCTTCTTGCCGCCCGCGAAGATCTCATGCCGCCCATGCTCGTCGTACCACTTGGTCAGCGTGGCCGTCATGTGCATCTTCTCGATGATGTTCCGCCAGCCCACGCCCGTGTTGTACGCGCAGAAGCTGATCTCGCCTTCCTGCGTCGCGTACGGAATGATGCACTGCTCCGTCCGACGGAAATCGTAGTTGAACAGGTCCTGGAACCACATGCCCGCAATGAACAGGAAGTTCCACCGGTCCGCGCGCCGCTGCTCGATGTCCTTCATCGTGCGGTCGCCCGTCACCTTGCCGTAGCTCCGTCCCGTCGCGCCAAAGCACTTGTCGAACTTCTGCAGCAGGTCCACGATCCGGAAGTGCGTCGGCGACTTCCGCGGATCGTAGTTCCGCAGCAGCGACAGCGCCGCTCCGATCACCGACAGCGTCCTGCCCCGCGCTGCGTCGTTGATCTTCGCCATATCCTTTGCCAGGCGATCGGCGTTCAGGAACGCCGTCACCGGCACCGCTTCCTTCGTTTCCTTGTCGATCATCAGAGCCATGCCAATGCCGCAGTTGGGATGGCATCCGCAGCTCAGCTGGCCCCACTCATGGTTCGGCCCGTGCACCAGATCGGCCCAGTCGCTGAAGGTGCTCATAAAGCTGATCGGGAACCAGTCCCGCGTCGGCTCGCCCAAACCCGTCTGGTTCTTCACGTCGTGCGCCATGTGGCTCAGCGTGTACCTCTGCGCCACGCGCCGCTCGTCGCTCACTGCCTCGTCGCGGCCCGTAAACGAAACCGGCTGGAAGCTCAGGAAGTTGATCTTCTTGGGATTGTCCAGCGCGAACTGGATGATGTGTCCCACCTGCTCGTTGTTGATGCCGTTGATGATCGTCGTCACCGGCACAATGTCCACGCCCGCTTCGTGCAGGTTGTGGATCGCCTGCAGCTTCACATCGAACAGGTTCCCCACCTTGCGGTGCGAGTTGGCTGCGTTGCCGATCCCGTCAAACTGCAGGTACGCGTACCGCAGACCCGCCTCCGCCGCCGCCCGGCACAGCTCCTTCGATTTCGCGAACTCAATGCCGTTCGTCGCCGCCTGCACCGAGTTGTACCCGACCTTGCGCGCGTAAGCGACCGCGTCCAGGAAGTACGGCGACAGCGTCGGCTCGCCGCCCGAGAACTGCACGCTCATCTGCCGCCGCGGCTTGATCGTGATGGCGTTGTCCAGCATGGTCTTGATCTCGTCCCACGTCAGTTCGTGGACGAAGCCCACCTGGTTGGCGTCCATGAAGCACGGATCGCACATCATGTTGCAGCGGTTGGTCAGGTCGATCGTCAGCACCGACCCGCGCCCGTGCGTCACCGTCGAGGTGCCGTGGTTGTGCAGCTTGTCGTCGTTGTGCGCGCGAATGTCGCGTCCCGGGAAGACTTCTTCCAGATGCCGGAAGAACGCCGTGTCGATCGACATCACGTCTTCAAAGTGCCCGTGCTTCGGGCAGTCCTTCACCATCAGAATCTTGCCGTCGCGCTCCACGATCTGCGCCTTGATCTCTCCCACCTTCTCGTTCAGAAGGATCTCGTGCGGCAGCTTGCCGTCGATAATCTGCTGCCGGATCTCCGGCACGCACTTCGGGCACAGAGAATCGGTCGTCCGCGGCCACCCCAGCGGCGGCTTTTCCTTCTGCCACGACTTCAGCAGCGGCTTGTCGGACCATTTCGGCGTAAACGACGGATTGGGCCGAATGCTGTTCACCTTCTCGAACACGGTCCAGGCACCCTGGGCCGCGAGGGTCACCGCTCGCTCGGCATACTTAACCGCTTTGGACATTGCTGAATGCTCCTGGTCTTTCAGGATTCGAATTGCAGGATTCGCGTTGCCGGAATTCTCTGCCGGGGTTGCCTGGGAATCAGATAAGTAACTGTCCGCCAGGACTTTACCAGTTTCGAGCATAGGCATCCTGCCCCGAAAGGGGAACGCCGTGGGGCTGAACGGCGAAAATCCGCCCCCAGGCGGCGATTCGGCCAGGTAAACGGGAACGGGTTCACCCGCAAATTGAAGATTCTGCAAGTGCCCCAGGCAATCCAGGCGCGCACCGAGGCGCACGGGCTCGGGGTTCCGCCCCGCTTATGAGCGCGGATCCCCTTCTGAAAACATCCAGGGCTGACCGTTTCACCTGTAGAGGAAAGCAGTTTGCCCTGAGTATTGAGTCAGCATGGCTGCCTTGACCGGAGAGGCTAGTTGAAGGGCGGCGGTGCGGCAGGCTGCCGCGAAAGCCGCTTTTCCCCGCACATGTGCCGAGCTTCTGTCTTCGCCCGCTGCGCAGCATTGCGCATCACGCCGAGGCTGCGATAACAGTGCACACAGCGCGTCTCCAGCCCGAGCCCCGCCGCTGCCATTTTTTCACTGGAAGTCTTGAGAAGGTGACGATTGGCGTCCATGGGAACTCTCCCGGACCGCTTGACCGTTGAGTAATGCATGAAATAGACGAGATTCGGTTCGTTTCGAAGACGAGAGGGAACCCGCGAAGTTTTGCCTGCTGCTGAGCCGATGCTCCGTTGAGCCTGAGGATTGCCGCCGCTGAATTCAGCTCCGGAACACAATAGACGGGATCAACTTATGACTATAGGCCCAAATAGAACCGGGGCTGTGATGGCCATCACAAAGGTTGCCGATAACTAAGTCGCCCAGCTGGATAACTTTTCGGTTATTGGTGATAGGCCTGTTGAATCGAGATACTCGCTTCCGGACTTTCGGTGCTGGAACTATCCGGGTAAAGCGAGGAACGCCCTCCCATAACTCGTGCCCTCCGTGGTGTAAATCTGGCCTACTCGTCCCGCAGCAGAATCATCGGATCCACCGCCAGTGCCCGCTGTGCCGGAATCCACGCAGCGATCACCCCGACCACCAGCATCGTCACCACCACCCCGCCCAGCACCCAGGGATCCTTCGGCGTCGCCTGGTAGACGATGTGCGCCAGCACCCTCGTCGCCAGCACCCCCAGAACGATCCCCGCCGCCGAGCCGATCGCCAGCAATCGAAACGCGCGCTCCAGCGCCGCTGTCAGCACCTTGCGCTCGTCGGCGCCCAGCGCCACCCGAATGCCCAGCTCGCGCATCCGCCGGCTGACCACCCAGGACGCCATCCCGAAGATCCCCGTGACCGCCAGCATCGCCCCCAGCAGCCCCAGCACGCCCAGCGCCACCGTTGCCACGCGCCCCGGGAACCGCACCCAGGTCAGCTCCCGATCCCAGGTCTCAATTCTCATCGGAAGCCCCGGATTCAGCCGCCGCATCGTCTCCCGCAGCGCCGCCGCCATCTCTTCCGGAGCGCGCCGCGAACGCACTACGAGGCAGACGTTCTCCGACACCGGCCGCTGCAGGAAGGAATAGAACATCGCCGGCTGCTGATCCTCAGTGGGGAATCCGTATTTGCCGTTCTCCACCACCCCAACCACCTGCACCCGCGTGCCGCCCCCGAATTTGTAAGAGCTGCCCACCGCTTTCTCCACCGATCCGAACATCGTCCGCGCCAGATCCCGATTGATCACCGCGACCCTGGGCGCGTCCTTGTCATCGTGCAGCGCAAAGCTCCGTCCCGCCAGCATGGTGGTGCCCGCTGCCGAGAAATAATCCGGCGAAACATCAAACTCCTGCGCATCGGCGCGGCAGTTCGTCGGCTGGAAAACCGTGTCGCTCTCGCGATACACGCATCCATCGCCGCCGCCTGCGCTCAGCGGCAGCCGGTTCGCGTAGCCCACGGCCGTCACTCCCGGAAGATCCGCAACCGCCGTCAGCATCTTTCTTTCCATCCCCTGCTGTTGATCGGCGGGTATTCCGGCCATGCCCAGGTCGGTCCTGGCCAGCATCGTGTTCTGCGGCTCAAATCCAAAATTGGTGTGCAGCGCCTTCACCAGCCCGCGCACGGCCACCAGCGACGCAGTCACCAGCACGGCACAAATGGAAATCTGCACCACCAGCAGCAGGTCGCGCGTCGTGAATTTGTGCATCGCGCCCGCTCCCGTCGATCCGGAGCGGATCACCTGCCACGGATCGGAGCGCAGAACCTGGCGCACCGGCACCATGCCGAAAAGGAATCCGCTGGCCAGCGCCAGCAGCAGCGCCACCCCGTAGGTGGTCGCGTCGGGATTCACCGGCACATTAATCGGCACGCTCGGGATCGGATTCCACGCCGACAGCCAGCGCAGGATCGAGACGCCGCCCAGCATGCCCAGGCCGCCGCCCACCAGCGACACCAGCAACGCTTCGATCAGAAGCTGGCGCACGATCAGGCTTCTCCGCGAGCCCAGGGCCATCCGCACCGCGATCTCCCGCGAGCGGTCCGCAGCGCGCGCCGCAAACAGGCTGCCCAGATTTGCGCACGCCGCCAGCAGAATCAGCCCCGCCAGCAGCATCAGTCCCAGCATGAACGCGCGCGCCGGCCGCCCGAGAACATCGCCCACCAGCCCTGGCCTGGCCAGGTCAAACTTCAGCTCCGCATCCTCTTTCGGATACGCCTTGGCCAGCGACGCCGCAATCGTGTTCAGATCGGCGGTCGCCTGCTCCGGAGTGACGCCGGGCTTCAGGTGCCCAATCACCGATGTGAACGGCGAACCCCGGTCATGCAGCGGATTCGATCCGGCTGCGAGCTGCGGCATGTTGACCACCGGTGCAAAGAACGCAGGCGAAAAAAACAGCTCAGTCCCGCGAAATCCGGCCGGCGCCACCCCCAGAATCGTGAACGGATGCTGATTCAGCTCGACCGTCCGCCCCACAACCGAGGGATCGCCCAGAAAGTGACTCTTCCAGAAGTCGTAATTCAGCACGATGAACGGCATGCTGTTGTCGCCGTGCTCGTCGGAGGCGTGAAAGAAGCGGCCCAGATACGGCTCGACCTCGAGCGTATCGAAATAATTGCTGCCCACCAGATACGGCCACACCACGGTGGGATTCCCCTCCCCGGTGTCCAGCCCAACCGTGTTCGGCACCGCAGAGGTCGTCATCGACGCGAAGCTGTGGTTGCGGTCGCGCAGATCCAGGTAGTCCGGATACGAGATCGACAGCGAGGGCTCTCCCCCGTGCCGGATCGGCTGCACCGTATAGAGGCTCTGCGAGCCCGGAACATTGAGTGGGTGCAACACCACCGCGTTCAGCACGCTGAACACAATGGCATTGGCGCCGATTCCCAGCGCCAGCGTCAGCACCGCGGTGATCGCAAACCCCGGAGACTTCCTCATCTGCCGTGCCGTCACTTTGACATCGGTCATCATTGACGCCCCCTGCCCGCGTTGCCCATCACGAATAGCCCTCCTGAATCCGAGTGCAAAGAAGATTCAGTGCATGTGCGGTGCCAGTCCCCAGCCGTGAATCCCGAACAAAACAGGGGTCCTTCCCGCGATTCAATGGGCCGCAATTGTCCGAAGGGCGCCGTGACTGTTCGGAATCGGACGGCCTGAGCCGTAGCACATCACCCGTTCTCCGCCATCGGCCCGCGTTGCCAAAACGACTTTACGTTCTGCTTACGCTTTTCTTACCGCCGCCTTAGCTGCCTCCCTGTCTACTCCTCTTAATTGGGGGAATAAGCCCCGCCTATTGAATCTATGCTCACGCCCATTCCCCCATCTCGCCTTCGTGTGCTTGCCGTCGTCTCTGTCTTCCTCACTCTCGCCGCCGTTTCAGCCCGCGGCCAAAGCGCAGACTCCGCCGATCCTGCCCCCGCTCCAGCCTCGACCACGCTGCCCTCCGCTCCGCAACCTGCCGGCGGATTCCTGGCGCGCCTGGGCCACGCTTACCTCGCCGACTGGAAAGGAACCGCCTCGTCGGAAACGCCTCCTCGGCGCGGCACGCCTGCCCCTCTCAGTTCTCCGCCCTTTCCCGGTGCCGACTGGCCTATGGGGGGCACCGTCGAAATCGGCGCTCCCGACTACAACTCCTACATGCTTATGGAGGCCCTGAACGAAAATCGGACGCGCACGAAGATCTACGGCTGGATCGACGTCGGCGGCAACGCCAGCACCTCCAACAAAGGCAAGTACGCTAATGGCGAAACCGCCTACGACATCATCCCCAACTCCATCCAGCTCGATCAGGCCGCAGTCTACGTCGAGCGTTTGCCCGATACCGTGCAGACCGATCACTTCGACTGGGGTTACCGCTTCGCCGGCATCTATGGCCTCGACTACCGCTATACCACCGCGCTGGGTGTCTTCAGCCAGCAGCTCCTGAGCCATGGCAGCGGCAACACCTACGGCTACGACCCCGTGATGTATTACCTCGATTTCTATGTCCCTCAGGTCGCCCAGGGCATGGACATTCGCGTCGGGCGCTACATATCGCTGCCCGACATCGAGGCGCAGCTCGCCCCCAATAACTACACCTACAGCCACTCCATCACCTACACCTACGATTGCTATACCCAGCACGGCATCAATGCGACCGTGAAAGCCAGCGACCACTGGACCTGGCAGGGCGGTGTCTCCGCGGGCTGCGAATCCGCTCCCTGGATTGCCAACGCCAAGCTCACCGGCAACTTCTGTGCGGCCTACACCTGGCACAACGGGAGCGACAACCTGTACGCCTGCGCGAATTCGCTCAACTCCGGCAAATACGCCTACAACAATCTCGACGCCTACTACCTCACCTGGTATCACGGCATCAACGCCACCTGGCACACCGATACAGAGGCCTGGTATCAGTTCGAGCGCGATGTCCCCAACCTCTGTTATGGGCTCCAGCCGTGCATCAGCTACGGTTCAAACGCCAACCTTGGAGCCAACGCTGCATCGATCGTGGGTCCGTCGCTGCTCAACGGCGCCAACGGAGCCCAGTGCGCTGCCTCGCAAACCCACTGCTTCGCTCCCGACGTGGCCATCGTCAACTATGTCGAGCACGCCTTTCATCACAACACTGCCTCGCTCAACATCCGCAACGAGTACGTCTACGATTTCGCCGGCCAGCGCACCGGCAACAAAACCGCCTACTCCGAGAACCTCGTCGGCTTCGACTTCTGGGAAGGCAGCACCGTAACCTTCCGCCCCGAGCTGCGCTACGACCACTCGTATAACAAACCCGCCTACGATGCCCCCTTCGTGAATGGAGTCAGCGGCGCGCCGACCAAAAAGAATCAGCTCACCCTGGCCGGCGACGTCATCTGGCATTTCTAGCCTGGCGGTCACACACAGGAAGCCAATCCCTTCGCTCCCCGAACGTACCTGGGGCCAGTCGCCTTTCGTAATGGCTCAGCCCCTCATGAGCCCAACCGCATTACCATCGTTTCGTCGGACGGCTGATTTCGCTTGTCCTCACTCACGCCATCCGTCAAACTGATGGCAGCACCTGATCCAGGAGGACTCGCCAAAAGCGAGTCCTTTTCATTTGCACTTTAAATTTGCACGCGTTTTTCGGATCAGCCCTCAAGGTCCCAGGTCCATGCTCCTCCAGGAGCCGACCCGTTCTTTGCCAACCCGTCGAAGTGCCCGAGCCCAAACTCCAGGCTCCCGGCCCCAAGCTCCAGGCTCCCGGCCCCAAGCTCCAGGCTCTGGCCCGTTCAGAGCCCCCGGACAACTACCGTGTTTTCCGGCTGGACGCTATCCGCTATCCGCTATCCGCTCCTTTGGAGCCCCCAAAAAGTACCACGATGCCCGGTACTTACCGTTTGAAGCCCTCAAACGAAAACCGTACTTACCGGCAAACACGGTACTTCGCGGAAAAGCTACCACCCCCCCGGGGGGGCCTTCGCCTGATCGCTATCCGCTAACCGCTGTCCGCTGCCGTTGGGCGTTTTCCCAACGTGGCCTTTACTATGGAACAGGAGGTTTCCCTTCCGAATGGTGGTTCGTAAGCTTGCGTGGTTCTGCCTGGCTTCGCTCGCCGGGTTTTTGTTGAGTTCCTCAGCGCTGGCCCAGAAAGCTCTGGAGAACAACGACCTCTCGGTCGACGGGTTTTATCAGTTCACCTCCACTGCCAACGGCAACGGCATCTCCGATCGGGCCAGCAAATCCGCCGGAGCTGCTGGCTTCTTCCGCCACAGCTATCACTGGTGGCTCGGCTACGAAGCCGGATATGGGTACACGCGCTACACCGAGTACTACACGGGCCAGATCTTCGGCATCCAGCACAACCAGCACGAGTTCAGCGGCTCGTATTATGTGCATGGACCGCACACGATTGCCGGCATCCAGCCCTTCGCACTCGCCGGTGCCAGTGCGGTGATCTTCTCGCCCTCGCTCAACGGCGGCCAGAACGTTCCCTGGCAGGCGCGCCCTGGAATCAACTACGGCGCGGGCGTCAACGTCCCTCTGGTGACCTCGTATTTCGGCCTCCGTCTCGAATATCGTGGCGTCTTCTACAAGGCACCCGATTTCGGCCAGGCGAACCTGACCACCAACGCTTGGCGCAACACCTCTGAGCCAACAGCCGGCATCTACTTCCGCTTCTGATCCAGGAGATCCGTTGTGGACTGCATCTTCTGCAAAATCGTCGCCGGCCAGATTCCCTCGAAGAAGGTCTATGAGGACGAATCAGTCTTCGCCTTCCACGACATCGACCCGAAGGCGCCGAAGCATATTCTCGTGATCCCGAAGAAGCACCTGGCTTCGCTCGCCGACGTGCAAACCAGCGACGAAGCCGTCCTTGGACACCTTCTCACGACCGCTGCAACGATTGCCCGCGATCACGGCCTCGGCAAAGGCTACCGTGTGGTCATCAGCACCGGACCGGAAGGTGGACAGACCGTCGACCACCTTCACCTGCACCTGCTTGGCGGGCGCCAGATGCACTGGCCTCCGGGCTAAACGCAAGTCCTGCCGCGGCTATCGGAAGAACCACACAACCGAAAGGTTTGGCCCAAAAAGAGCTCCCGCCGGAATGAATCGGACGGGAGCCATCGTATTGACTCGCGGTCCTATCGGGCCAGAGCCAGTTCTTCGAGGCTGACGGTGTGGGTCGTGCCCATCGCCGCCCGAAACATTCCCACGACCTGGCCCAGCGTGGCCGTCCGCGGATTGGTCAGCTGGCAGGCATCCTTCTTCGCGTTGTCCGCCATCATCTCCAGGTCATCTTCCCGGACACCGAGTTCCATAAGGCCAGACGGAATGCCGACCGCGCGGGACAGGCGCCGGATGGCGGCAATGCCCCTCTCGCCGGCTTCCAGATCGGAGAGCCTGCTGACATCCTGGCCGAGTGCGACAGCGATGTCCCGGAAACGCTTTGGGCAGGCGATCAGGTTGTACTCGCACACGACGGGCAGAAGAATCGCGTTACACACACCGTGCGGCAGGTTATAGAAGCCGCCGAGCTGGTGAGCCATGGCGTGAACATAGCCAAGGCTGGCGTTGTTGAAGGCCATGCCAGCCAGATACTCGGCATAAGCCATCTTGTCGCGGGCTTCCATGTTCTGGCCATGCGCCACGGCTGAAGGAAGAAAGTCGCGAATCAGTTCAATGGCCTTAATCGCGCACGCGTCGGTGATCGGAGTGGCAATCGTCGAAACGTAGGCTTCAATGGCGTGGGTCAGAGCGTCCATGCCGGTGGCGGCGGTCAGCGACGGAGGCATCCCGGCCATCAGGACCGGGTCGTTGATCGCGACGTTCGGCGTCACGCGCCAGTCGACGATGGCCATCTTCACATGGGTGTCCGTATTCGTGATGATGCAGAACCGCGTTACTTCACTGGCGGTTCCCGCCGTGGTGTTGATGGCCAAAAACGGAGGCATCGGCTTGGACGACTGGTTCACCCCTTCGTAATCGCGAATGTTTCCGCCGCCGGACACGACCAGGCCAATCCCTTTGCCGCAGTCGTGCGAGCTTCCGCCGCCCAGCGTGACTATGCCGTCACACTTGTTCTCGAAGTAGACCCGAACGCCGTCGTGGACGTTCTTATCGGTGGGATTTGGTTCCGCCCCGTCGAAGATGACCGCCTGCAACCCGGCCTCGATAATCATCGTCCTGATCTTATCAGCAATTCCAAGCCTGTTCAGCACGGCATCAGTCACGATGAGCAGTTTTGTGGCGCCGAGAGCTTTGGCCTGTGCGCCTGTTTCTTTTGACGACCCGACTCCCATCAGAGAGACAGTAGGAAGATAAAAGCCATATACCTGATCTGCTAAAGCCATAACGTCCCTTTCGAATGCAATGGTGTTCGCGGCCCGGAGTGGGACTCGCGATATCTTTAAAACTCACGGGTAAGCTCGCAGTTATGCGGAAGCTATCCTGATCCCCTTGCGCCGGCTCCATGTGCTGGTTAGTCACAACGAGGCCGCAGCTCGCTAACGACCTGGGTCGCAGCGCAGGCAACGAACGGAACAGTAAGCATCGCCAAATACAGTTGACTGTGACAGGGATCACGCGGCCGGCAACGGGACGTTACCCTTGGAAATGAAGAGTCAGCGGCTGAGTTATTGCCGAACAGAGAGTGAAGGCCAGGGCTCTTCATTCGTACAAGGTCAATGCGCATAGTGCTCTGCGTTGATCCCGGCAAAGCGGTGCAGAGGCTCCGGTAGCTCGCCGGTTGCAAAGATGGCCTCATGAACACAAGCAAGAATGCAGGCTCCGCAGCCGATGCACCGCCTGGGATCGATGAAGAGCTGTTTCGACTTGGCAAAAGCCGCCTCGTCGGCGGCCGTGGGATGGATCGCGTCCTGCAGACAGACCGCTGCGCAGTTGAGATCCTGCGTACACCGATCCGTGATGACGCTGTATCTGCGCACGTCACGGACTCCCAGGACAAAAAGAGGCCTCCGGCGGAAGGCCCGAGGCCTCAGAGGCGACCGGCAGCAGCAGCGTCGATCAGTTATCCGGCCGCTATCGACGCTATGCTGCGGATATTGCAAGTCAATTGCCAAAGCCGAGAAAGAAGATTTCGGGCGAACGCAGCGAAGAGGTTCGACATAGCCAGTGCAGGGTTTAGGGTATGTGGACCACCTGTGACGGGGCTCACAGCCGGTCATGGGTTTCCTCCTGAACTATGTCCAGTAATGAATCAGCCCGTGTTACACAGTGGAGTTGTGTGTTCCAGGATGTAACACCGGTTGGGGAAGCCGGTTTCCTCATGTCCGCACAGCTTTTCTCGGAGGGCCATAAGGCCTGGGAGCTTTATCTCGAGAAAGAGATCATCGATGAACGGCTGGTGCGCTGCTCGGTGGCCAGTTCCTGGCAACGTTGCCGCGGTCTCAGTTTGAACCCGATCTCCGCTGCCGTCGATTTCGAGGCAGAAGAACAGCGGCTGGAGCAACGCCGTTACGAGAAGGAGCATTTGATCCGCTTGGTTCGGCCTTTTCTGGAGGAGCTGGCGCTGTCCGTCAGCGGCACGGATTTTCAGGTGATTCTCACAGACGAGAACGGATATCTGCTGGAGATTGCGGGGGACGCGAGGATCGTGGAGCAAGCGCGTGAAGTTCATCTGTGCGCGGGCTCTGACTGGAGCGAAGGGCGCCGGGGAACGAATGCCATCGGAACGGCGATTATCGAAAGAGCGCCGATTCTGGTGCATGCGTGGGAGCATTATTGCGCGGAGAATCAGTTTCTCACGTGCTCCGCGGCACCGATTCTCGATCCGGAGGGCAAGGTGGCCGGCGTTATTGATATCAGCGGCGATTACCGGCAGGCGAATGCGCACACGCACGGCATCGTCAGGGCGACGGCGCGGGCGATCGAGAGCCAGCTTCGGTTCGAGGATGTCAGGAGCCGGCTCAAGGCGGCTTCGCGCTGGTCTCACGCACTGGTGCAGGGATATACCGACGGGATGATCGCGGTGGACAACGACGGCATCGTGACCGAAATCAACGCCCGGGCCGGAGAAATTCTGGGCATCGATGCCACTACGGCCAAAGGCAAGCGACTGGATCGGATTTATCGCGGCGAAGCCCCCATGCTTCAGGTCGTAAGGACCGGCAAGGAATACCGGGACCAGGAGATCATCGTGAGTCCATCGGGCCGGCGCGCGCAAAGCTCGGCTTCGCTGTTGCGCGATGAGGACGGTGCGGTGGTGGGCGCGGTCGCTTTCCTGCGCGAATCGCGCGGATCCCAGACGGCCCGCAAGGCGCAGGTCTGCTTCTCCCGGCGCTATCAGTTCGGGGACATTGTGGGGAGCAGCGTTGCCATGCAGACGGCCAGGGAATGGGCCCGGCTGGCGGCGACCTGTAACTCGACCGTGCTCATTCTGGGTGACAGCGGTACCGGGAAGGAATTGTTTGCCAGCGCTATCCATCAGGCGAGCCCGCGCAGCCGAGGACCATTTCTCGCCATCAACTGCGCCGCAATGCCGGAGAGCCTGATCGAAAGCGAGCTGTTCGGCTACAGCGACGGCTCGTTCACGGGCGCGAAAAAAGGCGGCCAGTGCGGAAAATTCGAGATGGCCAGCGGCGGCACGATCTTTCTGGATGAGATTGGCGAGATGTCGCTGGGCATGCAGGCCAAACTGCTGCGCGTGCTGCAGGAGCGGAACGTCTCCCGTATTGGCTCGTCGACGGAAATCCATGTGGACATTCGCGTGATCGCTGCCACCCACTGCGACCTGACTCGGGACGTGGAGGCGGGCCGTTTTCGGGAAGATCTTTATTATCGGCTCGCCGTTCTGGAGGTGCGGATTCCTCCGCTGCGGGAGCGGAAGGAAGATATTCCGGAACTGGCCTCTTCACTGGTGGCCAAGATATCCAGGCGCCTGGAGCGGGGCGCCGTTCCGATCGGCCGGGATGCCGTGCAGAAGCTGGCTGGATATTCCTGGCCGGGAAATGTTCGCGAGATGGAAAACGTCCTCGAGCGGGCACTGGTCCGCGCGCGAGGGGCCTTTAACCTGGCTGCCGAGCACATCGAGCTGCCGGTGAACGGAATCCGGCATAGCGGCGCGAGGGGAGTTGAAGCGCAGCTTGCCGCCGGCCCTGAGAATCCAGGACGGCTGCGCGATGTGGAGAAGCGCACCATTGCCGAGGCGCTCCGGTCGTGCCGCGGAAACATTAAGCAGAGCGCCGCCGAGCTGGGCATCGCTCGGAATACCCTGTACCGCAAGATGCGGGAGTTTGGAGTGGAAGCGGCCGAAGCTCGGTGAACGGTGCCTGCGGCTGCCGACTTGTCGCTCCCATATCGCGCTGAGGAAAAAATCAGTCCCAGCCTCCACCCAGAGCCCCATAGAGCTGTACCAGGGAAAGCGCTTCATTCTCCTGCGCATTGACAAGGTTGAGCTGCGCGGAAAAGAGATCTGAGTCGGTGGTGAGCACTTCCAGATAGCTGGTGGCACCACCCTGATAGCGCATCCTTGCCAATCGCGTAGCATCCTGCGCAGCGGCCACCAGCAGAGTCTGCTGCTCGCGGGTCACACGCGTCTTGTCGAAAGCGATCAGCGCGTTGGAAACATCGCGGAAGGCGCCGGTGATCGTCTTCTGATAATTCAGCACCAATTCTTCTTTCTCATGTTCCGAGAGCTGGAGCTGGCCGCGAAGCTTGCCTCCTTCAAAGAGGGGCTGAGTGAGCGTGCCTATGCCGTAGATCGTGTGGCCGGCCGGATCAAACAGATTCGACCACTGATCGCCCCCGACACCGCCCGAGGCGCTGATCGACAGTTGTGGAAAGAACTGGGCGCGCGCGACCCCGATTTGTGCGTTCGCAGCAATCAGCTGCTGTTCGGCCTCGAGGATGTCCGGGCGGCGCTCGAGAAGACGTGACGGCAAGCCGACCGGCAGATTCTGAGGAGGCGGTGCAAGAGCGCTGTCATCCGTATGGGCGATTGGCCCCGGATTCTCGCCGAGCAGGAGGCGAAGGGCGTTCTCCTGTTGCTGGATCTGCTGCTCAAGCTGAGGGATCTGGGAGGAAGCCGTGTACTGGAGTTCCTCGGCCTCGCGCAGGTCGGAGAGCGGCGCCGATCCGCCATCGGCCAGCCGGCGCGTGAGATCGACGGATTGCTGACGGACCGCGAGCGTCTGCTTTGCAATGGCCAGTTGGCGATCGAGCGCGCGCAGCTGGATGTAGGAAGAGGCCACCTGTTCCACGAGGGCCATGCGGACGGCGCGCTGCGCCCAAACCTGAGCCAGCATCTGGGCCCGGGCGGATTCCGTCTGGCGGCGGTAAAGACCCCAGAAGTCGGGCGTCCATGCCGCGGACAGATTGAAGCTGCCGGCGTAGATGGAGCTGCCGATGGTGTTGCTGAGCGAGTCGGGCAGTTCCGCACCGATGCCCGAGCCGCCAACGGAGAGCGTTGGGAACTCCTGGGAATGAGTGATCCTGACCTGGGCTTGCTGCTCGAGAACGCGCTGAGCTGCAATGCGGACGTCATAGTTGTTGGTGAGCGCGGTGCGAATGAGATCCTGCAGCTCCGGCTCGCGGAAGACTTCGACCCAGTTCTCATCGCCGAGAGAGGCTTTGTCGGTGGTCGCAACCTGGGCATTGTCGGCTCCGCGGAACGCCGGCGCCACGGGCACCTGCGGGCGCTTGTAGTTAGGCCCGACGGTGCAGCCTGCCAGCAGAATCAGGAACAAAGCGCCAGCGCCGAAACGGCCGATTCGGATCGTGGATTTCGTGGACCGTTTCATGCAGCGTCTCCCTCTGCTTCGACAACCGCAGCTTCGTCCTCTGTGTCCTGGGGACCGTGAGTCGAATCCATCGTGGTTCCTTTGCCCCCGCGGACGAAGCGGTGGGAGAGGAATTCGACGACGGAGAACGTGGTGGGGACCATGAGGATGCCGATCACCGTGGCCAACGTCATGCCGCCGATGACGACGGTGCCGAGGATGCGGCGTGATTCGGCACCGGCGCCGCTGGCAGTCCAGAGCGGGATGCATCCGACGATGAAGGCGAGCGCGGTCATGACAATGGGGCGGAATCGCACGCGAGCCGCATGGAGGGCAGCATCAGAGATGCTCTGACCCTTGCGGTAGTTCTGCACCGCGAATTCGACGATGAGGATGGCATTCTTCGCCGAAAGGCCGATGAGCATGATGAGGCCGACGGTGGCAAAGATGTCATTCTCCAGGGAACGCGCCGTGAGAGCCAGATACGCGCCGAGGATCGCGACCGGCGTGCTGAGCAGAACGCTGAAGGGCAGAGTCCAGCTCTCATAGAGCGCCGCGAGGATGAGAAAGACGAACAGAAGGGAAAGCGAAAAGACCACCCAGGCCGGCGTGCCTTCGGCGGCGCGCTGCTCCTGGAAGCTCATGCCGGAGTACGAATAGCCCATCCCCGGGGGCATCGTCTGGTGGAAGACTTCCTCGAGCGCCGCGCGCACCTGGCCGGAACTGTAACCGGGAGCGCCGGTGATGTTGAGCTGCGCGGCGTTGTACTCGTTGAAGCGCATGATGAACTCGGGACCGGTGATCTGCTTAACGTGGACCAGGGCACTGAGCGGCACCTGGCTGCCGTTGGCGCTGCGCACATAGAACTGCCCGATATTCTGGATGCTGCTGCGCGTGTCGCCTTCAGCTTCGACGAAGGTCTGCCACTCACGGCCGAAGCGGTTGAAGTAATTGACCAGATAGCCGCCCATGAAGGTCTGCATCGTGGTGTAGACGTCGTTGAGATCCACCTGCTGCTGGAGGCACTTCTCCCGATCGACATCGGCATAGAGTTGCGGCACGGAAGGCATGTAGGAGGGTATAGCCGCGGCGATTTCGGGCCGCTTGTGGAGCGCGCCGAGAAATGCGAAGAGATTCTTTGTGAGAAACGCCGGATCGTCTTTGCCGGAGCGATCCTGGAGGATCATGGTGACGCCACCCGAGGTGCCGACGCCGGGAATCTGCGGCGGCGGGAAGGAGAAGGCGATGCCATCGCTGACGCCCATGAGCTGGTGCTGGACGCTGCCCTGAATCGCCTGGATCTGCTCTGCTTTCGACTTTCGCTGCGCCCAGGGTTTAAGCGATACGAAGAAGAAGGCGGTGTTGGTGCTCTGGGTCAGCGTGAGCAGGTTAAAGCCGTCCACGCCAACCACTCCGCCGACGCCAGGGGTATTCAGCAGAGCTTTCGTCACCTTCTGGACGGCGACATCGGTGCGCTGCAGCGAGGAGGCATCGGGCAACTGCAGGGCAGCGAACAGGTAGCCCTGATCTTCCTGCGGGAGGAACCCGCTGGGCAGGCGACCGCCCATGAAGACGGCGACGACGGCGATGGCTGCGAGCACCAGCATGGTGATGGCCGATTTGTGAATCAGGCGGCGCGACGTGCTGACGTACGCATTGGTGGTGCGGCCGAAGAGGGAGTTGAAGCGATCGAAGAAAATCTGGAGCGGGTTGCGGCGGATCTGGTGCTCGCGGGGCTTGAGCAATATCGCGGCCAGCGCCGGGCTGAGCGTGAGCGCGTTGAAAGCCGAGATGAGGACGGAGATCGCGATGGTGACGGCGAACTGCTGATAGAGGCGGCCGGTGATGCCGGGAATAAAGGCGGTGGGGATGAAGACGGCGGCGAGGATGAGCGCGATGGCGACGACCGGGGAGCCGACCTCCTCCATGGCCAGGATGGTGGCGTCGCGGGGCAGCATTCCTTCCTCGATATGGTGCTCGACCGCTTCAACCACGACGATGGCATCGTCGACGACGAGGCCGATGGCGAGCACGAGTCCGAAGAGCGAGAGCGTGTTGATGGAGAAGCCCAGCAGAGGAAAGAAGATGAAGGTGCCGATGAGCGACACGGGCACGGCCAGGAGGGGAATCAGCGTGGCGCGCCAGCTCTGGAGAAACAGGTAGACGACGAGAACGACAAGGAGCAGCGCGATGCCGAGGGTGACGACGATGTCATGGATGCCGGCGGTGACGGCTTTAGTCGTGTCCAGAGGAATGTCGTAGCGCATGCCCGCGGGAAAATTCGCGGAGAGTTCGTGGATACGTTTGGTGACGAGACGCGCGGTCTCGACGGCGTTCGAGCCGGGCAACTGGTAGACGGCCATCATGCCGGCGGGAGCGTTGTTGTAGCGCGCGGAGAGGCTGTAAATCTGCTCGCCGAGCTCGACCCGGGCCACGTCACGCAGGTGGAGGACGGAGCCGTCAGGATTGGCGCGAATAATGATGTTGCCGAATTCTTCCGGCGTTACCAGGCGGCCCTGCGTCCGCACGGTATAGGTGAACTGCTGCCCGCCAGGAATCGGCTCTCCGCCGATCTGGCCGGCGGGGTTCACATTGTTCTGGGTCTGGATGGCGTTGATGACGTCAGTCGCGGTGACGCCGAGTTTGGCGAGGAGATCGGGCCGGACCCAGACGCGCAGGGCGTACTGGCCGCCGAAGACCTGGATGCGTGAGACACCGGGGACGCGGGTGAGTTCGTCCTGCAGGTTGATGATGGCATAGTTGGTGAGGAAATCCTGGCCGTAGCGGTTATCGGGCGACGAGATGCCGATGAGCATCAGCGGCGAAGTAAGCGATTTGAGCACCGTGACGCCGGACGTATTGACCTCAGCGGGCAACTGTGACTGCGCCTGCGAAACACGAAGCTGCGAGAGGACCTGGTCGGTGTCGGGATTGGTTTTGACATCGAAGTCAACGTAGACGGTCGACTGCCCGTTGTTCGCGTTGACCGAATACATGTAGAGCATGTTGTCGACGCCGTTCATTTGCTGCTCGAGCGGCGTGGCCACAGCATCGGTAAGGGTCTTGGCGTCGGCTCCGGGATACGTCGCCTGCACCTGGATTTCAGGCGGGACGATGTTGGGAAACTGCGAGGTCGGTAAGACCAGCATCGAAACCGTTCCGACGATCACGGTCAGGATGGCAATAACGATGGCGACAATGGGCCGCCTGATGAAGAACTTCGACATGTGTCAGCTCCCTGCCGCAGGGTTACTCGCCGGAGGCAGCTGGGCCGCATGCGGTGCGACCGGAGCCCCTTCTCTCAGCTTTTGCAGGTTGTCCGTGATGATCCGGGCTCCAGGCGCGACACCGCTCTCGACGATCCAGTCGTTGCCGTACTGGGGCCCCAGCTTCACATTGACGACGTGGACGCGGTTGCCCGGTGTCACCGTGTAGATCTGCTCGATGCCCTGCAGTTCCTGAACGGCAATCTGAGGAACGAGAATCGCGTTGTGCCGGATCTCGGTCTCCGCCGTCACGCGGCCAAACTGGCCAGGACGAAGAACGTTGCCGGGGTTGGGGAACGAAGCGGCGATGCGAATCGCACCTGTCTGCTGGTTCATCTGGCGATCGACGAAGACTATGTGGCCTTTGTAGGGGAAGGGCTGTCCATTCGCGAGTGTCAGCGTGAGAGGCAGGTTCGACCCGCCACGCAGGAGATCGCCACCGGACTGCTTTGCGCGATCGATCAACGCGAGGTATTCGCTGTCGCTGATGGAGAAGTAGACCTTGATGGGATCGAGCTGCGAGACAGCGGTCAGAACGGACTGCGGACTGACAAGATTGCCGACCTGGGTGGTAGCCTGGCCAGCAACGCCGCTGATGAGCGAACGAACGTGGGTGAAGCCGAGATTCAGCTGCGCGGTTTGGAGCGCTGCCTGCGCGGCGCCCACGGCGGCTTCACCCGCGGCGACCGAGGCTACGGCCTGTGCCGCCTGCTGGGTTTCAGTGTCCAGCTGGCTTTGCGCGATGGCGCGGGCCTGCGCCAGAGGGGTGTCGCGCTTCACGTTGATCTGGGCGAGCGCGAGCTGTGCCCGGGCCTGGGCAAGCTGACCTTTGGCCTGTTGCACCTGGGCCTGAGCCTGATCGACGACGGCCTGGAACGGACGCGGATCGATCTGGAACAGGACTTCGCCCTTCGCAACAGGGGAGCCTTCGCGGTATTCCTGTTTGACCAGGTAGCCGCTGACCTGGGGCTGAATCTGCGCGTTGACGTATCCGTCGAGCGTACCGACCCACGAACCGGTGAGCGGGACATCTGCCTGGGAAACACGAACCACGGAGACCGGCATGGGGCCCATGGCTGTGGGGGATGCGGTAGCCGCCTGGCCAGCCTGACAGCCGGTGAGGACGGCGGCCGAAAGAGCAAGGGCAAAGAAGGCCGCGATCCCGTGTACGCCGCGGATTTCAACTCGCCTGAATCGTGAACTCTGCGCCGTCATTGTTACTCCTCGATGAAAGGGTCCGCGAAAACATACACGGATGTATATTGGCTTGAGATTCCAGGGTCCCTCCCTCCGATGCAAAATTGTCGCGGAAATGTCGGGTGCACATGACGATGAAACGTGTTGCGCGCGGGAGCATCCCAAGCAACGTGAGAACAAACAGACATCAGGATCGGGCGATTTCCACACGTCGCGATCTCATGGAGGCGGCGCGCCGGATTTTTGCCCGGGATGGGTTTGAAATGGCTCGCCTTGAGGACATCGCCGCGGCCGCCGGCAAGACACGCGGCGCCTTTTACGCCAATTTCCGCGACAAGGAGGACGTGTTTTTCGCCCTCTTCGAAGAAAATCTGCGCAGTGAAAAACGGCGGATGGGCGAACAACTCAGCGAAGCCGGATCAGAGGATGAGCGCATCGAGGTTCTGGCCAGACACCTGCTTTCGGTTCTTGGAAACCGGCGTCGCATGCTCCTGGCGCTGGAGTTCAAGCTCTACGCAATCCGTCATCCGAAGAGAACGAAGAGGCTGGCGGAGCTGCATTCGGCTTTGTGTATGAGCTGTGTGGAAGCGAACGTGGAGAAGCTTATCCCCGGGTTCACGTGTCTGACCCCAAAACAGAAGCGCACCCAAACGGCGCAGGTGGGCGCGCTCCTCGACGGTATCGCGCTCAACTTGATGTTTGACCGTCGCGGATTAACGCCCGAGCTGATCCTCCGGCACCTGCGATCCGCACTGCGGATCGCGCTCCAGCAGTGATAAGGCCAACAGTCTGGCGCCTGGACGCTCTCCGAGCAGCGAAGACCGATCGATGCGGAATGCGACGCACTCCAGGCACTACACAGGCGTCTCGGCGGTTCGCTCTTTGAGCCGGTCTGACGGCGGGAGTTCCGAGCATCCAGGCGCGCACGGGGCTACGGAGCGTCTTTGACACAGCGAAAGCCCAGGGTGCCCGAACGGTCATAACTCGGAGCCATAAGCAGCAGCTTTCCATGCGTGTCGTTGCGATAGGCCTGCGGGAAATACCAGATCGATCCATGGGGCTGGTAGTAGCTGCCGCCGCGCAGAATGGCAGCGCGGGTGTGGTCGTCTTCAAACTCGTCGGTCCACTGCCAGACGTTGCCGACCAGGTCCATCACGCCGTAAGGACTCGCGCCCGAGGGGTGGGCATCGACGTCATCAGGAGCGCGCAGGATGCGGCCTGTGTCGGGGACGGGTACAGCGGACGGGCTCCAGGAATTGCCCCAGGGGTAGATGCGGCCATCGGATCCCTGCGCGGCGAGTTGCCACTCCCACTCATGGGGCAGACGCTTGCCTGCCCAGTGAGCATAGGCGCGGGCGTCCTCGATTGAAACCCAGGTAACAGGCTTATTGGCCCAGCCGTCCGGATACGTGCCGTTTCGCCAATCCTTAAGGAAGTTGGCCGGGTCGCGCGGGGAGTAGTGGGTGGCGTCGAGGAACTTTTTGAAATCGGCGTTGGTGACTGGGTACTTGTCGATGTAGAAGGGCTTCACGTCCACGCGGTGTTCGTGGAAGCGGCGCGGCGTGTCCTCCCATGGATACTGGACATCGACGCCGACGTCGTTTCCCCCTTCGATCTCGATGCCGCGGACGCGAAAGAGATAGCTGCCGCCGGGAATTCGGACCATGCCGAGCGGGGCAGTGGAAGCGGGCGCGGTGGGCGCGATGGCGATCATCGTCTGCGGCAGCACAGCCCATGCATGGGAGTAGCTGGCGAGGGGCGTGACGGTCAGGGCAGCCATCTTTGTCATGAGCTGCTGCAGCGTGGGGCTGAGCGCAGGCGTCGCCAGGATCATGCCGTAGCCGTGGGCCTCGATGGGAAACAACAGGGTCGCCTGATCGCCCTCAACTTCCGGTTTGATTTCCCGGCCATGGTAGAGATCGAAGTAGTGCATGCCATCGCCGAAGTGCACGGTGAGCTGCGGACCTGCGATGTTGTATTCTCCGCGATTGACAAGGGTCCAGAGGGTCTGGTCGCCGAGGGGCCAGCGGCTGGCATAGATTCCGTATGCGTGAGTGGGATAGTACGGCTCCCAGCCAGGGCTGACGAGGAACGGGGCGACTGCCCGCTCCATGGTAGCGACGCGGCGGGTCGCTTCCGCGTCGCGCGGCGTGATGCCGTTCCAGATGCCCCAGATATTCTCCCAGCTTTCCCATCCTTCGCCATTGAAGAAGGCGAACTGGAGGTCGTCGGTCTTGTCGCGGTTCCAGCGGTCGGAGATGTTCACCTGATGGCGGGTCTCCAGCCAGCGATATCGATCGACGGTGGGCGCGAACTGAAACTCGTACTGTCCCCAGGTGAGCACATTCCACGCCAGCGCTTCATCGGAGGGGCCGTCTTCGGGTTCAAAAGCCAGCGGGTGGCCGATTTTTTCCGCGGCGAGGGAGAAGGCAAGCGGAACACCGTCCTGGGTATCGCCGTTGACGCCATCGGCGTCAATCTCCTTCATTAGCTCGGCGATCGCCTGTGGCCAAGGCTGGCCGGGAGCGTGTGTGCCCTGATCCCACATCATCATGGGAAAGAGGACGCGGACCCCGCGACGGTGGAAGTCTTCTACCATCGCGCGAACGCCGGCAATGCCGCCAGGCATGGAACGCACCATATCGAGCTGATTGCGGTCATCGATACCCATGTTGGGATAGGTGGACCAGATGAGGACGGCGTCGATGCCGCCGTAGCGCTTGTCCAGGTCGTCGAGGTAGCGGTCGACGATATAGTGGCCGGCAACCGGGTCATAGAAGTAACGGTCCTGAACCATCATCTGCGGCTGGATGAAGCTGGACTGGGTCCACTGCAGTGCCGGCAGGGAGTAACGCCACGGATCGAAGCCGACGCGAATGCGACGCTCGGTGCGCCACGCGGTGACGGCTTTCAGCCACTCCTGATGTTCGTCACCGAGGCAAGGGTAGCTGGCGCCGTCACTGGGCATGCGCAGAGTGAGGCAATCGGGTGGCGGAATTTGCTGCTCGCGGGGAACGTAGCGATCGTCCTGAGCTCCTACGGTTGTGGCGGCGACCAGGAGTACGACGAACGATGCAACGGCTCGCACGACTCGCGCAGCGGTGCGGTTTCCTGAATGATTGGCGGCCATGACCATTACTTCTGTTGTCGGCGGCTTGCGGGAGGGTCCAGATGTCGTACTCGGTGATCAGGCAGTAGCGACTGTTATAAGTACCGCCGCAATAGCCGGCACAGCCAGAATTGTATATTGAAACGTTTGAACCCTAAGGTATGATCGACGTGCCGCGCAGAATGCCGGGAATGATCGGCCCTTCCGATGGAGGTCTCTGCGGGGCCGTTGCAGGCAGATCGATGGGCCCGGAAGGATGGCCCAGACGGTTCGGGAGGCATTCATTGTTCAGCAAAGCCAGGTGGGTGACGCTCGGTTTCGCCGCTTTCGCCGCCTTATCTCTCTCCGCTCAGACGGTGGATGTAGACATTACCCCGGGCGCCGCGACCAACCACTTCATTCCGCAACAAACGATGGGGGCGGCCGTGGACCGCATATCGGTGGAAGCCATCGATAAGACACTCACGCCGAAGGTGCTGGCCGCGGTGGCTCCGTCGGGGTGGGAGCCGATCACGTATCGGCAAAACACTGAACTGGCGGTCGAGGCGTGGCACTGGAATCCGAACGGCACGTGGAGCGACTCGCGGGGACGCGGCTACTTTACCGGATCGACGCAGCCGACCGAGATGATTCGCTATTCCTACGGCTATTCATTGCCGCGGCGGGGCTTCACGCGCAACGACGGGACCGGAAACACAGGCTTCTCACGGCTGACTGACGGAAACGCCAGCACTTTCTGGAAGAGCAATCCGTATCTTACCGAGCGCTTCACCGGCGAATCGGACAGTCTGCACCCGCAGTGGGTGATTGTCGATCTGAAGGAAAAGGATCTGATCGATGCGATCCGCATCGACTGGAATGCGCCCTATGCAACGCACTACGCCGTTCAGTTCTGGACGGGGCTCGATCCGATTGGGAAGCCCACCGAAGGCGTATGGGAGACGTTTCCTTCCGGTGCGGTGAGCGAAGGCAGGGGTGGCGAGGAGACGATCTCGCTGACGCACATTCCAATGTGGGTGCAGTTTCTGCGCATCGTCATGACTCAGTCATCCGACACCTGCGACGCCGACGGGCCATCCGATCCGCGGAACTGCGTTGGCTACGCAATTCGCGAACTGTACGTGGGCACGCTGGCTGCGGACGGCTCCCTGCATGATGTCATCCGGCACACACCCGACCAGGACCAGACGACAACCTATTGCTCCTCGGTGGATCCGTGGCACACAGCGGACGATTTGCTGAACCGGCATCAGGCGCAGGTGGGTTTTGATCTTTTCTACACGAGCGGGGTCACCCACGGGCTGCCGGCGATGATCCCGATCGCCATGCTGTACAGTCAGCCGGAGGACGCAGCGGCGGAGATCCAGTACATTGAGGCCCGTCAC
Organism: uncultured Acidobacteriaceae bacterium; assembly: GCA_963770525.1. GTDB lineage: Bacteria > Acidobacteriota > Terriglobia > Terriglobales > Acidobacteriaceae > Palsa-343. Next base: position 518,545 of record CAVYPY010000001.1, read on the forward strand.
TACCCCATCTCGTATGTCGAGATGAGCGAAGAGGCGGACGGGCAGTATACTTCGCCGGAGGATTACGGCGCTCTCTATCTGCAGTTTGCCGCGGCGATTCATAAGGTTGACCCGAAGCTGAAGCTGGGGGGGCCGGCTTTTCAGGGAGTGAACCAGGACGTCCAGGTGTGGCCGGATGCCAACGGGGACACCTCCTGGCTCGAGCGCTTTCTGAACTATCTGCGCGCGCACCGGCGGATACAGGACCTGGCATTCTTCTCCTTCGAGCATTACCCGCTGACGCCATGTCTGTTCAACTGGTCCGATCTTTACGACGAACCGCAGCGGATCGACCATATTGTCCAGGTGTGGCGCAACGACGGCCTGCCGAAAGATATGCCAATGTTCATTACGGAATCGAACTTATCTTCGAGTGCGAGCGAGGCCTATCCTGCGAATTTTGGCGGGCTGTGGCTTGCGGACTATATTGGGTCGTTTCTGGCGTCTGGCGGAAACGGCGTTTATTACTTCCACTATCTCCCTTTGCAGGGGGACGGCGGATGTAATAACTCCCTCGGCGTGTTCGGTATGTTTTCAGTCGACAAGGACTATAACATCGTGCAGCCGCTGAGCCAGTTTTATGCCAGCGAGCTTATTAACCGCGAGTGGATCGAGCCGAGTACGGAGGAGAACACGATCTTCCCGGCTTCCAGCACGGTTAGTGACGGGGTTGGGCACATGCTGGTGACGGCCTATGCCGATCTGCGGCCGGATGGGCAGTGGTCGTTGATGATTGTGAATCGCGATCAGGAAGTAGCGCATACCGTTCACATTGCTTTCCATGACAGAGAGAAGGAGCGCACCCTGAGCTACTCCGGCGATGTTCATGAGGTGATCTTCGGTAAGACGCAGTACGCGTGGCACCCGGCCGAGGTGTTTCCCATGTCGCATCCCGAGCATCCCAACGAACCCGTCATCATGAGCGGGTTGGGGCGCGCGGATCCGGATGGCCCTCCGAAACAGCAAGACTTGCATGTTGCGCCGGGTGCGGGATTTGAAATTCCCGCGGCATCCATCGTCGTTCTGCGCGGCCATCTCGAGCCTGCGGGTTAACCCGGCTCGCCGCATGCTCAGGGATCTGAATGATGGACATCCTTGGCCTGGCAACCGCGGCCGGTTTCAACGGAGCGGTGCAATTTGGGTATAGCACTGCGTCCGAATTCAAGTTATTGAATTATCGAGGGGAATTTTGGTGGAGCTAGTCGGGATCGAACCGACGACCTCATCGTTGCGAACGATGCGCTCTCCCAGCTGAGCTATAGCCCCACATCGCGGGAAGCATCTCTGATTCTACTATGCCATGGCACGATGGACCAGGAGTGTCCAGCGGGTCTGCACACTCACGGGACTATCGTCGTGGCCGCGCGCACGGCCTCAGAGAGAGAAGCGCGAAGGGCCTGGGCCTGCTCGGCTGGAACCTCTCCCTGGGCGAGATCGGCGGAGCCCCCTCCACGCAGGCCGAGTTGGGCGAGGGCTTCCCTCAACATGCGGCCGCAGTCGAAGGCGAGATCCAGGCTTCGCGCAAAAAACAGAGAGACGGTCACGCCGTTTTCCGAGCAAAAAATGGCGACCGTAGAAGGTGCGGCGGAGGTGAGGCGTGTAGCGAGCAGCTTGACGTAGCTCGCGTCGCGGTCTCGCCATGTCCGATTGACAAGGCGCAACCCTCCGGCAATCGGAACCTCAACCGCGAGCCGCGCTGCGTGATAGTCGGCGAGCTGTTCACGCAGGTCCATGCGTTCCTTCGTGCCGTTCTTCGATTCCGTCTTCAGCCGCTCGATGGCCGCGGGAATATCCGCGGCACCGACCGACAGAGCGGCGGTGGACCTGGCAAGGATCGCGGCATCGGCGCGAGCGGTCTGGACCGCTCGCAGACCGCAGACGAATTCCACACGCACGCCGCGGCTCACTTTTTCAGTACTGCGCAGCAGCATTCCGCCGATCTGTCCGGTAGAGCGAACGTGGGTGCCCCCACAGGCATTGTGTTCGATGCCTGCGATTTCAATCAGCCGGATGTCGCCGGAGCGATCCGGCAGCTTGCGCAGCGCACCACTGGCCAGCATCGATTCGGCCTCGGCGCGGGCGACGTAGTGCACGGAGACAGGGCGATTTTCCGCGATGAGCTCATTGACGAGACGCTCGATGCGCTCGACACTATGCGGAGCAACCGGCGTGGCCGCGAGATCGATGGTGGAGCTGCTTTGGCCCAGGTGGAACGATACCGTGGGCGCATTCAGCTCGCGCAGAAAGATCGCCGAGAGCAGATGCTGACCCGTGTGCTGCTGCATATGATCGAGGCGACGGTCCCAGGCAATCTCGGCATCCACATGCGTGCCGACAGACAGGGGCTTGCGCACCATGTGCCAGACCTGTCCATGCTCGTCTTCCTCAACGGATTCGACCGCGACTTCCAGCGCGACACCGCCCGGCGATGTGGCGCGGATCACACCCATATCGCAGGGTTGTCCGCCGCTGTCGGGATAAAAGGCCGTACGATCGAAGGCCAGTTGCCAGACGGACTCGCCCTGATTGCTAGCCAACTGGCGTACATCGGTGACAACCGCCGTAAAAGATTTCAGGAATGAGTCTTTGTAATAGAGCCGTTCAGCAGTGGACATAAAGAGAATCCTGGCCGGCGTACCCGATCGAAAATCGCCAGCTGGATCGAAACGCCGGGGCAGCCTCGCTCCAGTTTAGTGCGACTGCATCCAACTGTCGCATACTGATTACGGCTCAGTCGGATACATGTCCGTCGCTCTGATCTGGATCCTTTCCCTGGCGAGTCTAGCGCTCATGCTGGCGCGGCCGCGGGGTATTCCCGAATATGTCTGGATATGCGGGGGTGCGCTGCTGCTGGTGGCCACGCGCCTGCTGCCGCTGCAATCGGCGGGGCAGGCCGTTCTGGACGGCGTGGACGTTTATCTCTTTCTCACAGGAATGATGCTGCTGGCTGAGCTGGCGCGGGAGGAAGGCGTCTTCGACTGGGTGGCCGACATCGCGGTGCACCATGCGCGGGGATCGTCGGGGCGCCTGTTTCTGTGGATTTACGGCGCGGGCGTAGTGGTGACTGCGCTGCTTTCGAACGATGCCACAGCGGTCGTGATGACCCCGGCGGTACTGGCCGCTCTGCGCCGGGCCAAAGTCGAACCCCGGCCGCACCTGCTGGCGTGCGCGCTGATCGCCAACGCCGCCAGCTTTGTCCTGCCCATTTCCAACCCCGCGAACCTGGTCGTGTTTGACCGGCAGCTTCCTCCTTTGGGGAGGTGGCTGGCGGTCTTCCTGTTACCGTCCTTAGCTGCGATCGGAGCCACATTCCTGTGCCTGCGCGTCGTTTGCCGGGAACCGCTGAGCCAGCGCACAGCCCCCGTCGGTGAACCGTATCGGTTGCAGCCGGCCGGATGGCTCGCCGTGTCGGCGATCGGAGTCGCGGCGGTGGTGCTGCTGATCTGTTCCGGCTTCGGAATTCCGCTGGGCGCACCGACCTGCGGCGTGGGAGTTGCGGTGCTGGCACTGGTAGCGATTCGTGATCGCGCCGCGCCGAAGAACGCGGTCCGGAATGTCTCGTGGAGCGTGCTACCGCTGGTTGCGGGTCTGTTCATGATCGTCGAGGCGCTGAACCGGGCTGGGCTCATGCGCCTCACCCGCGTCGGCATTGCCTGGATGGCGACACTGCACGAGGGTCTGGGCCGGTTCACCGGCGGATTTGCCGTGGGCTTGCTGTCCAATCTGATGAACAATCTGCCCGTCGGTCTGGCTGTGGGCACAGCCCTCCGTCAGATGGGGCATCACGGACGGCTGGCGGAGGCGCTGATGATCGGTGTGGACCTGGGACCGAATCTCTCGGTGACCGGCTCGCTCGCGACGATTCTTTGGCTGATCGCGCTGCGGCGCGAGAACGCTGAGATTACCGGGTGGTCGTTCCTGAAAGTGGGCGCGATCGTGATGCCGGTGGCGCTGGCGCTGGCCCTGCTGGCTCTGCGGTAGGAACAGCGGGCCATTTATAATCGGCGCTGCCGCTTATGGAAAAAGAAAACTGCATTCTGGAAGGACGCCAGGTGCTCGAGATCACCGATATCATGGGTATCCTGCCGCACCGCTATCCGTTTTTGCTGATTGACCGCGTTATCGAAATCGAACGGAAGAAGCGCATTGTGGCTCTCAAAAGCGTCACAATGAATGAACCCTTCTTCCAGGGGCATTTCCCGGGTCACCCCATCATGCCGGGCGCGCTGGTAGTGGAAGCGATCGCGCAGGCGGGGGGCGTGCTGCTCATGCCGGAGGTTCCGGATCCGCATAACAAACTGATGGTCTTTACCGGCATTGAGCGGGCCCGGTTTCGCAATCCTGTCGTCCCTGGAGATCAACTGCGCCTTGAGGTGAATGTGCTCAACTGGAAACCGCGCTTCGCGAAGCTGGAGGGCCATGCGCTGGTCGGAGGCAAGCTGGCATGCGAGGCGACGGTCATGTGCGCTCTGGTTCCGCGCATTCCGGAGTCGGCGGCCAGCAGCGCGGAATCCGCGCCGAACGGGTGAATCAGAAGTGAGCAGCCATCCCACGGCCATCGTAGCGCCAGGCGCGATTATCCCCGAGTCCTGCACAGTTGGACCCTGGTGCACGGTGGGTCCGAATGTCGTGCTCGGCGAGGAATGCGAGCTGGTCTCGCACGTTGTGCTGGACGGGCATCTGAGGGCCGGGGCACGCAACCGCTTTTTCTCCTTTGCCTGCGTCGGGGTTTCTCCACAGGATCTGAAGTATCGCGGTGAACCCACCGGCGTGACGCTGGGCGATGACAACTGCATTCGCGAGTGCGTGACGATTTCCCGGGGTACAACCGGCGGGGGAGGCACAACCGTGATCGGCAGCGGGTGCCTGATCATGGCGTACGCGCATGTGGGGCACGACAGCGTCATCGGCGACCACTGCATTCTGGCGAACAGCGCCACGCTGGCCGGCCATGTCATCATCGAGGACTACGCAACCGTCGGCGCTCTGTGCCCGGTCCATCAGTATTGCCGGATCGGGCGCCACTCCTATATCGGTGGGGGGACGGTGATCACCCAGGATGTTCCGCCGTTTTCATTAACCTCGGCGACGCGCGAGACGCATCCCTTCGGGATCAACAAGGTGGGTCTGAAGAGGCGGGGATTTGACGACCAGCGTATTCGAGCTCTCCACCGCGCGTTCCGCTTGCTGTTCACTGCGAAAATGAACACCGGTCAGGCCCTGGAGAAGCTGCGCGCCGACACCGCAGAGTCGGAGGACATCCGGTATTTGGTCGATTTTATCGAGAAATCAGAGCGTGGAATCGTGCGATAAACGGCGCAGCCGGAGGCACCTCGTTCATCTGGGATTGAAGCGCGGCTGTGGAAAAGCCAAGAGGTTGCTTATTCTTTGGGTTGCTGCGACAGGCGGCGCCGGGAAATCCCGTAGTCAATTGAAAAAAAAGGGGATTTCGGCCTTTTCGCGGCAGAGTCCGCCTGGAAAGCAAAAAATCCCCTGATCTGAACCAGCCGCGCGAAAAGTCTTCCACAAAAATTTCCACAGCAGACTTACATGCAAAAAGCGGCCTTCCGGCTGGCCGGAAAGCCGCTTCGCTGATCGAGTCCCGGATTAGTGGGGCGTGGATGTCCGAGGCATAGCGCCTCCGGCATGTGGAACCGGTGCTGAGGGAACCGCAGCCGGCGCCGGAATCCCGGATTTCGCGTTGTAGGCTTCGACGACCGCCTTCGTTATATCGGACTGCGGAGAAGGCCAAAGGACGCCGCTGTTCTGCTGGCTCGCGTCGAGCACCAGGCCAAAACCCTGCTGCTGGGCATAGGAAACCATCACGTCGTAGACCTTTTGACCCACCTGCTGAAACGTTTCCTGGCCATCGGTCTGTTCGTCGTTGCGAAGGTCCTCAGCGGAGCGCTGCAGGTTCTTGGTCTTGTCGTCGATGCTCCGCAGGCGCGCCTGCCGATCGGCGTCGGCGATCTTATCGCCGGCGTCCTGAAGCTGCTTCTTCAGCGATTCGATCGCGGTGTTCTGTTGCTGGAGCGACTGCTCCCGGGGTTCATACTTCTTGCGGAGGTCAGCAAGGTCACGCTGAAACTCGTTGGTCTGACCGACCGCCTGCTGGAAGTTGATAACGCCGACTTTCGTGGCGCCTGTGACCGGAACGGAGGCAGCGGCGGCAGTTGGGTCCGGTTTCGCCGGAGCGGCCTGAGCAACGGCTACGACGCCCAATCCGGACGCGAGCACGCAAACGAGTGACAACGAACGCTTCATGGAATTCACAAACTCCTTGGGTTTCCTGGGTGGCTTGATCCGCATTCCTGCTCTCTCCCATCGCTGCTTCCCGGACTCGCCGGAGCAGGTCCCGGGCCGTTGAGTTCCGCCCGGAGGGCAAAGATGCGGACAGAGAGAAATTCTCAGGAACTTGGGCAAATTATAGGTCCGGGTGCAGGAGCCGTCAAACAAATCCCGCACCCAGGCAGGTTTACTTGCGGAGCCAGGACCGTCGCCCGGAGAGCGCATTTCCGGGATCAGAACGTTGTCGCGACCGTCAGGCGGAACGTCTTGCTGGGCTCGCGGAGGATATACGTGCCGTTATACAGCTGCTCCGCCTGAGCATACGAGTAATCGCCGGCGCCCCCTGCAGGGAACATGCTGCGGGTGATCAGGTTCGTCCGGGTAAACGACGTGAAGAGCTTCAGCGGATTGACGGCGTAGTAGATGCGGAAGGGGGCATTGATAATGGGCATCATTACGTCGAGCTCGCCACCGGCCGAGTCACGCGGCACATAATTGGTGCCGGGAATCGGATTGATGGTTGGACTAAAGCGAATCTGCTGGCCGCCCTGGCAGGTTCCGTTGATGTAGTTCGGGCAGCCGTACAGCGGCGAATTCAGGGCGTCGATGCCTTCGGGGCTCTGGCGCAACTGGTCGGTACTCACCGCCATATCCAGGCCGAAGTCGTCGAAGATGTTAAAGCCTACCGTGCGCCCGTAGATTGGGATCATGTACTGCAGGTTCCCAGTGAACTGGGTATCGCCGCCGATCGTGGCAATGCCGTAGACCGGCAAAGGAACCTCGATCGATCCCAGGCTCGGATTGGTCGGATCCCGGGGCACTGTGCTCCCATCGGGATTGGTCAACGCGAACATCACCCGGGTCGGGACGAACCCATAGGGGCTGACCGTACGCACGTCGAATCCGCGAATGTCCTGCTCGCCGCCAGCCGAGGGTCGATCGAACGGCGGAGCTACATCACCGCCGAATCCCCTGATGTAGACGCCCTGGAGGCGAAGACCGAGGGTGTTGCGCCCCTGTTTATTGAACCAAAGTCCTTTCACCGGCGTGAACCGCTTGTATTCGACGACCGGGCGAATGTACCGAACGCTGCCCCAGGCGCCGGCGAACTGCACCGTCGCCGCCAGGGACTGGCCGGAGTGCGGCAGGTAGTTGCTGTCGATGTTGCTGGAGTTGTAGCTGAACATCGCCGCGCTGGTGACGATGCCCTCCAGGGCGTTCTGCCCCTGAATACCGCTGCGGAATGCCAGAATCTGGAACAGGTTGCTCGATGCCTGGCTGAAGGCGCGCACTGTTGAGCTATCCCACGAGTAGGTGGCGCCGACGCGCGAGAACCCGAACAGGTTGAAGTGCCGGACCGGATAGCTTGCGGAGAGGGTAAATCCCTTGCGGCCCTGGTTGTAGTTCTGCAGCAGCGACGAGATGGCGGAGCTCTGGTTCACACCGCCGGTCAGCGAATAGCTCTTGGAGGCGTTGTAGTCCGTTTTGCTGTCGAAGACCTGAAATCCCAGGTTAAGCGGTCTGTTTCGGACGTACGGTTCATTGAAAGAGAACAGAAGCTGACGGTTCAGGCTGCCGGCATTAGCCTGCACGCTGAGGGTCTCGCCCAGGCCGAGGAAATTGTTGGTCTGGTAGTTGAGGCCAAGGAAGGCTCCCGACAGCCCACTGACGCCGCCGTTGAGGCCGATCGAGTTCTTGCCCTTCTCCTGCACTTTGAGCAGCAGGTCAACCGTACCGGCTTCGGTGTTCTGGTGCGTCTCGGAATCCTGATCAACGCGCAGCTCATTGAAGTACTGGAGCTGATTCAGGCGCAGCAGACTGAGTTCCCACAGATGGCTGTTGTAGACCTGGCCTTCCTGGAGGAGCAGTTCGCGGCGGATGACGAAGTCACGGGTGACGGTATTGCCCTGGAACTCGATGCGCGAGACGGTGAACTGCTTGCCTTCGTCGCAGTCGATCGTCCAGGTGACCGTGTGATTGGCGTCGTCGAAGGCAGGCGTCGGAATGGCACTGAAGTCGATGTAGCCATCCTGGCTGTAAGCCTTGCGCAGGTTGTCGAGCCCTTTGCGGAAGGCCGTTGCATTAAAGACGGAGCCATCTTTGATATTGAAGATGGAGCGCAGCGCTTTGGGATTCGCCTGGCCAATATTGCCCGTGAACTTAATGCCCGCCAGACGGTAGCGCTCGCCCTCCTCGATGTCCATATGGATGTCGATGCGCTTGCCTTTGCGGGGACGGAAGGTGAACAGGGAAAGGCCACTCTCATTACGGATATGCGTCTGTGGCTGGTTCACCGCGGCGCGCAGGTAGCCGCGATCCTCGTAGGCCAGACGAACCCGCTCGGAATCCTCCTCGAGCTTGCTGGCGTCGTAGGTGCGCGCAAAGAGGTTCTCAAGAATGATGGAATGCGGTATGCCGATGGGTCGCAGATTCCGCATCGCCTCGCGCAGGGCGAGCGAGCTGACGTGGTGGTTCCCGCTGAAGGTGATCTTACCCACCTTGACGGTCGGCCCTTCCTTCACATTGAAGATCAACTGGACGGAGGCGGGCGGAATGTCCTTGATCTCCGGGCGCACCGTAGCAAACTGGTGGCCGTGCTCGGCCAGCATTTCCTTGATGACCGTGACAGCGTGGGCAATGCGTGCCGGGTCATACTGGCTTTCAACCGAAAGCCCGACCTTTTCCTTCTTGAAGCGATCGAGTACGTCGGACTGCGTGACCGAATTCAGGCCCTTGTAGGTGATGTCGCGGATGGTGGGCTTCTCGCGAACATAGACATCGAGGATGATGCCCTGCGGCGTGTCCTCTTTCTCGATGCGGACGTCCTCAAAATAGCCCGTATTCCAGAGAGAGTTGAAATCGCGTTCCACGGTGAGCGGGTCGAACGGCTCGCCGACGCGGCTGAACATGCGGGCCAGCACCGTTTCTCTGGGAATCCGGCGGGCTCCGATCACGCGAATCTCGATAATCTTCTGTTGGCTGGCTGCGGCGGAAGCCCCAGGTTCGCCCTCCTGAGCAAATAACTGCCTACCCGGCACGAGAGGAGCCAGAAGGAGAATCAACATCAGGGAGCGCCCCAGGAGTCGGCGGCATTTCCTGCTGAATACGTGCGGGGAGCCAGCGCTCCAGGAGTTCACGGGAAAAATAAGCACACCCTCACTGCTCAAAATCGGGCCAATCTTTGGGAAAAGGCGATTATATCAGCGCAAAACCAGGGCGGGGCGCCGCCCATCTCGGACTGAACGTTGCTCTTCACAGGGCAGAGCCTGTGGCTCGTCGCTGCGCGCCATCGATGGGCACCATCACTCCACTTCTGTCCCCGCGATGGCGACAGAACAGCCCTGGGGGAAATTGGCAACAGATTATCGAACATCAGCGCGCCGCGGCAGCGGAGGCAGCGGCACGGCGCACCTCTACCAGTACGGAATAGAAAACGGGTCCACCGCCGAGATCGTTGAGCCGCTGCGCAGTGAGAAGGTTCACATTGTGCCCGCCGGCGGAGAGCTTGTTCCAGTTCAGGCGTGCCGCCACCACTCCGGGCTGCACAGCACCATTGACATGCGCACGCAGCCGCAGGCTGCCGCGATCGTTGAAGACGTCGACGGAATCGCCGTCGGCAATCCCCCGGGCGGATGCGTCGTCAGTGTGGATCTCGACGACGCCGTTATGGCCGCACTCCAGTTGCTGATGACCGGGCAGATTGATAAAGGTCGAGTTCATGTAGTTGTCCGACTTGCGCGGCAGAAACTCCAGCGGGTACCGCTCACTTGCAGCGCTATGGCGAGATTCCGGGGCCGGCCGGAAAAGGGGCAGCGGGTCGACACCCTGGGCGGCCAGCTCGGCGGAATAGAGCTCGATTTTTCCGCTCGGAGTGGCAAAGGGCCCTTCGGCGAACGGAAGGAAGCGCTGCTCACTCTGCCCCTCGGAGAAGCGAAGCCTCTGCATGCCTCCGGCGCTGGCCAGCGTCTCGGGTGTGATCCCGGCCAGCCAGGGGTGCTGCTCATCGGGCTCTGAGGAGCGCAGCGCCTGTGCGATCAGGTCGTCCGGCGTATCGCGGAAGCAGGGTTCGGGAAAGCCCATGCGCTGGGCAAGTTCCGAGAAAAGCCAGACGTTCGAGCGCGCCTCGCCCAGGGGCTCGATGGCTTGCTCCGACAGCTGCACATAGTAGTGACCGTAGGCGCCCTGAACGTCCTTGTGCTCGAAGAAGGTCGTAGCGGGCAGCACGATGTCAGCATAGTCAGCCGTGTCGGTAAAGAACTGCTCGTGCACCACCGTGAACAGATCCGTGCGCGACAGCCCGCGCAGAACCGACGCCTGATCGGGAGCCACCACTGCGGGATTGGAGTTGTAGACGAAAAGGGCGTGAACGGCGGGATCGCGCAGTTCGGTGAGCGCCTCGCCGAGCGTCGACATGTTCACTACGCGCGACGGCCGGCCGAGCGGGCTGGCCAGCATCAGGTCCGGCCGCTCCAGGGCATCGCTGTCCCAGCGAAACGCGCCGCTTGTTGAGAGTTGGAGGCCGCCGCCGTAATGTTTCCACGCCCCGGTCAGCGCGGGCAGCATGGCAATCGCGCGCACCGCAGCGCCGCCGTTGTCGCTGCGCTGCACTCCGTAGTTCAGGCGGATGACCGCCGGCGCCGTCGTCCCGTACAGCCGGGCAAGTCGCTCCACATCCTGAACCGGGATGCCGGTGATGGCCGCGACCCGCTCCGGAGGGTAAGCGTCTACGCGCTCCCGGAGCGGCTCGAATCCACACGTCCAGCGGGCGACATAGTCCTCGTCATAAAGGCGGTCGCGGATGAGGATGTGCATCATGCCGAGCGCCAGGGCGGAGTCCGTACCGGGTCGGATGGGAATATGCCAGTCGGCGACGCGCGCGGTTCGGGTGGCATAGGGATCGATGACCACAAGCTGTCCCCCGGCGCGGCGAGCCTCTTCGACAACGGGCCAAAGATGAATATTATTGCCGTGAATGTTCGCGGCCCAGGCCACGATCAGCTTCGCGTGACGGAACGCCTCGGTATCGGTTCCAAGCTTCTGGCCGTAAACGGACTTGAGCGCCTGTCCGCCGGTTTCCGAGCAAATCGTACGCGCCAGCTGGGAGGCGCCCAGCCGGTGAAAGAAGCGGCGGTCCATCGAACCGTAGCCGAGAACGCCGATGGTCCCGGCGTAGGAGTAGGGCAGGATTGACTCGGGGCCAAACTCGTCAGCAATCGCAGCCAGACGGGCTGCAATGGTGTCCAGAGCCTCGTCCCAGGAGATTTGCTCGAAGAACTCCGCCTCGCGCCGCCAGGGCAGGGGCCCCTTCGGAACGCCGGTGCGGCGGCGCATGGGAACCAGGAGGCGGTCGGGCGAGTAGACGCGGTCCAGATACTTTGCGACTTTGCCACAGAGAAATCCGCGGGTCACCGGATGGGCAGGGTCGCCGCGCAGGCGCGTCGCGCGGCCGCCTTCGTCGATGGTGACCAGCACACCGCAGGAGTCCGGGCAGTCATGGGAACAGACAGCGTGGACAGTCCTGGAGGGCATGGTTCATTGTAGTGGGTTTGGCAGGACTCAGCGGATTTCGGCTTTGGCCGCCGGCTCCTCGACGCCTGCGATTGGCTCGACCGGCGCCACCGGCAGCGTGAAGAAGAAGGTTGCACCGGCACCCATCTCGCTTTCGACGCGGATCGTCCCGCGATGCGCGAGCACAATGTGCTTCACGATCGCCAAACCCAGCCCGGTGCCGCCCGATTCGCGGGAGCGCGCCTTATCGACCCGGTAGAAGCGTTCAAAGATACGGTCCAGGTGCTCTAAAGCCATGCCCTGGCCGAAATCCTGTACGTAAAACTCAACCGCGTTCTCCACGGGTCGAGCGCCCACGACTACGCGATGCCCGGAGGCGCCATACTTCATGGCATTCTCGATCAGGTTGCCGAAAACCTGGGTCATGGCGTCGACATCGACGAGAACAAGCGTGTCCGTCATTTCGCCGGCTTCGAGTGCGACGCCCGAGTCCACCGTCATGCCGGCGAGCGATTCGATGGCGTCGTGCACAAGAGCCGATGCCCGAACCGGCTGCACCTTCGGCTTGTGTTCGCCAGACTCCACCTGAGCGAGTGCGAGCAGGTCCTCGGTCAGCCGGTTCACGCGGCGCGCGTTCTTCATGATGATGGCCATGAATTCGCGGGCGTGGTCGGGCAGATCCATCTCGTCTTCCAGAAGCGTCTCCACATAACCGGAGATGGAGGTGAGGGGGGTGCGCAGTTCGTGCGAGACATTGGCGATGAAGTCGCGGCGCATCTTCTCTGCGCGCTCGATTTCGGTGACGTCGTGCAGAACGGCTACGGCTCCGCCATCGGGAGTGGGGGCGGCGCTGACTTCGTAGGCGCGCCCGGGGACAACGGAAATGGCGCGCCCTGAAGCGATGCGGCGCTCGCGCAAAGCCGTCTCCACACAGAGGAGAATCTCCGGATCGCGAACACTCACCACCAGGGCTTTGCCGGCCCGCACCGCGCTCGGCGCAATCCGTTGCATGACTGCGTTGGACCAGCTCACCTGCCCGGCTCCGTTCACGGCAACGACGGCCTCCTGCATGGAGTCCAGCAGAGCCGCCAGCTCGCGCTGCTTGCTCTGCAGAGCCTGAAAGGACTGCTCGAGACGGCCGGCGGTGGCATCCAGAGCCAGGGCCACCTCACCGATCTCGTCGTTGGCGTCCTCTTCGATGCGCGCGGTAAAGTCGCCGGCGGCGATGCGGTTGGAAAAAGCGACGATCCGGCGCAGACGAACGGCAATCTGCCTGGCAAATAAAGCGGACACGAGGGTAGCCACGACCAGGGAAATCAGAGACGCGGTGAGCAGATCGCGCCGCAGAATGTGCAGAGCCGCTGCTCGCTCATCCGCAGTCATCGAGGCGACCCGCGCCTCTTCGTGCAGAGAATGGCCGACGATATTGCGGAAGGAAAAGTCGAGGATGGCGGTTCCGATGCACAGCACCAGAACAAACGAGAAGAGCAATTTGGAAAAAACTCTGCCGGTCACGCAGCCATCCTGGTTGCGGCTATTGTTGCGTTCATTATCGCCCGCTCCGGCCCTGGAAGGCGATGTCGTGCCGAATCAACGGGCGTCGTCCGCTGAAGGACCGTACATGCCCGGCACCGGGACATCGAGGAGGCGGAGGTAGACACTCAGCTGTCCGCGGTGGTGAATGAGGTGATTCAGAAAAACGCGGCGGAGTGCAAGGGCGCGAGGCAGGGCAGCAATGGTCTGCTCGCCGAATTTCAGCGTCCACACGGCGGAGAGCTGGTCTTCGCGGAGACCGCTCAGCGCGGCTTTAGCTGCAGCAGCGGCCTCGTCGAAATGGGCCAGCAGGTCATGTGCGGATGCCGCCTGAAAAGGAGCGGTTCCGGGACTGCGAACGAAGGTTTCCGTGGTGGCAATCGTGACGCAGCGGTTCGGGAGATCAGCTATGTGGGAGGCGAGGCGTCCGAGGGTCATGGACTTCGCGTGAGGTTTCCAGGGGAAGCTGGCTTCCGGCACCCGCTCAAGGATGCGCCGAGCGGCAGAACTCTCTTCGGCGAACTCCTGCTGCAGTAGCTCCGGGATGGTCATTTCCGCACCTCTCAGCTGGCCGCGCGTTCGGCCGCTTTGGGAATCTCGAAACGATATCCTGCGCCACGCACGGTCTTCAAGTAACGCGGATTTTCAGGATCGGTTTCGATCTTTTCCCGGATACGGCGAACATAAACGTCAACGGAACGTGGCGTAACGAAGCGGGCGTCGCCCCATACCGCGTCCAGAAGGTGATCGCGGCTGAAGACCCGCCCGGGATGCCGGGCCAGGTAGTCGAGCAGGCGAAATTCGGTCGCGGTCGTGGTGGTCAGATTGCCCCGCACCTTCAGCTGCATGGCGCTGGCATCGATTTCCACGTCTTCGAAGGCGATGGCGGTTGGAGTGGAGGGGCGTTCGAAGCGACGCAGGACCGCTTTTACGCGAGCGAGCAGCTCACGGGGGGCAAAGGGCTTGGTAATGTAATCGTCGGCGCCCAGTTCCAGACCCAGTACCCGGTCATTTTCTCCGGCGCGGGCCGTAACAAAGATGATTGGCACGGCGCTCAGGGCGGAATGATTGCGCAGCCGGCGGCACACGTCGAGTCCATCGCCTCCGGGGACCATAATGTCCAGCAGAAAAAGGGCCGGCGCCTGTCGTTCCGCATCGGGAATCAGACTGGCCGGACTGGCATAGATTCGGGCCGCAAACCCGGCCGCCTCCAAATGATGCTGAATTAACCGGGCAATATCGGCGTCGTCTTCCAGCACAAAGACAGTCTGGCTCACGGGTGAAGGGTCCTTTCGCGCTATCCCGGTCAGGCTATCGCACCTGGGCAAAGAGAATGCAAAACTTCTGTTAATTTCGCCGGGGCGATTCCCGGGGGATTTGCCACCGAACCCAACCCATTCGGTTCGGGCTACTCACGTTTCGGTAGTGTCCTAATTTGCTTCTTGGGGCTGTTATGTGCTTTTCTCTTCGGTAATGTCGTCCCATCCCTCCTCCCATCCTCGTTCGGGTTGCACATACCAAACGAAGTGGAATGGCGTTGTGTGCCCCCCCTCAAAAACATCTTCGTAGGAAACCCTCCCGAAGGCATGAAGAAATGCTTTACCTTGTCTCACGGATTCCATTTCCTTCTGGGGAATAGTGATAAAAGAACCGAATCCTCCCGGAGCCAGCGAGATTCTTACGGGCTTGTCCGAGTCAGCATCGCGGATGACCTTCGGGCATTGCAGCTCGTCGCCCCACGAGAGAAACTTCTCCCCCCTCAGTGTTCCCCTCGCGGAGACCTGCGCCACGACGCGAACGTTATAGGCGTTACTTTCGCCGTCGCGCATGATCTCGACAGAGATCTCCACCAGCTCGGTTCGGCTATCGTCTCTGTTTACAATCGTTTGTTCCAGAGAAGTAGGAGGGTCGGGCGGAAAGACGACCTCAAGTCTGGCACGTTCCTTCTTTCTCACGTTTTGCTCCTGCGTCAGCGCAGCATTCGCAGCTCTCCGCGTCTCATTGCTTTGCCAGCCAATGACAACCAACGTCAGAAAGAGAGCCCATGCCGTGGCTCCTTCGGGCCATCTGAAAGTGTCGATCCAGCTTGGGTATTGATGGGATTCATTTGCATTCTGGCCGCTCTGGCTATTGCCGTCTGGGGGGATCACAGCGTGTGGACTACCCCTTTGTGCGTTTGTCTGGCGTTTTGCCTCGCGGTTTTCTGCATTGCGGGACATGTAGAAAACTGCGCCAATACAAAGAACAATCAGGATTACCGGCCCCTGCTTAACCCCCAATCTTTTCCGCATAATTCCGCAATTGTACCCCAACAATCCATTGACTCTCTGGCATTAATGGGGTACAGTTATTCCAGTGAGGCGGATGTGGCGAACGTCCTGAATACCGACAAGCAAATCGCGGTCATAGCAGCCCTGGCTGAAGGCTCCAGCATTCGCTCTATTGAGCGCATGACGGGGATTCACCGGGACACGATCATGCGCCTGGGCGTTCGCGTTGGACAGGGCTGCACCCGCGTGATGGACGCTACCATGCGCGATCTTCCTTGTGAACGTCTAGAGTTGGATGAGATTTGGGGTTACGTCGGGAAAAAGGATATGAACGTTCGCCCCGGTGACGACCCCCAGTTCGGCAACGTTTGGACATGGTGTGCTATCGACGCAGACACCAAACTGGTTCCGGCGTTCCATGTCGGCAATCGTGACCGAAAGGACGCTGTGGCTTTCGTGCAGGACGTTGCCAGCCGGATGCGGAATCGGGTGCAAATCTCTACTGATGGCCTTCGCGCTTACGTAGACGCCATCGAGCAGACCTTCGGCACAGATGTGGACTATGGCCAGATCATTAAGGTATACGGCCACGAGGAAACAGACCAGCGCCGTTACAGCCCACCCGAAGTGATCTCCTCCGAGAAAAGGGTCATTACCGGCAGTCCCGATGTGGACCTGGTTTCTACCAGCTACGTTGAGCGGTTGAATGC
Source organism: uncultured Acidobacteriaceae bacterium (assembly GCA_963770525.1). Classification (GTDB taxonomy): domain Bacteria; phylum Acidobacteriota; class Terriglobia; order Terriglobales; family Acidobacteriaceae; genus Palsa-343. The sequence continues at coordinate 534,893 of CAVYPY010000001.1, forward strand.
TACCACGCGGCTGCATATGCGGCGGTTGACCCGCCTTACTCACGCTTTCAGCAAGAAACGCGAGAACTTCTCGGCGGCGGTAGGGCTGCATTTCGCGTACTACAACTTTGTGCGGCGGCACAACACCCTGCGCTGCACCCCGGCGATGGCGGCAGGGGTCGCGCCGTCATTCTGGAGCGTGGGAGATTTACTGGAGGCGACAGCGTGAGTACCATCCCACAGGATTTGAACTGGGTAAAGGCGCGTGCCGCATGCACGATAGGCGCAATTTTCAGTGCGCTTCATCGCGATGCCGAGGAAGACGTAAGTGAGGCAAATGCTCTCAATATGGTGCAGTTTACCGGATACGCTGCTCCCGCGCTTGCTGTGGCTACCAATGGTCGCGGTAATCACTTTGTGGTGCACGAACAAGGAAATGTCGAAACCGCAGTCAAATTCACGCTTAGACAGGACCGCATTCTGATTAATTTCGGGAGTGAACAGCTAGTCATTACGATCACGCTGAGTGATGACGGAAGGTGCAAACTGCGCGTTAATGACGAGCTGCAATCTTATGAGCAGTGGCAGGTAAGAAGGCGTGTTCTGGAATCCCTGTTTTTCGGAAACGGCAGGTCGCTCCCCTCCACTCCGCAAATTGGTCGATAGCGAGGCCCCCATGAGCCACATCACCGAACTGCGCGACGTAATCCACAAACTGCATGGGGCGAAGGCGAGGCACGTCCATAGCGTTCCCGTAACGGAAACCTTTCAGGGAAAGACCGTTTGGGACGGCATCGTGGAGGTTTTTGACCTCACCGGACACCCCCAGGCTAACCGGATTTACGCTTGGTCACACGATACCGACGATCCGAAGACCCCCACGCGATACGTTACCGTGCTGCACATCCCACCCGTAGTCTCGCCCCAAACCGCTGTACAGGCGGCAATCCTTCAGGAGTATAAAGCCCGTGCCAAAAGCAACTGAGAAAAAGCGGAAGCCTGGAAGACCTCCGCTCCCCAAGGGCGCGTCTAAGGGGAAGTTTCTGCGGGTGCGGTTGACGGCTGAAGAATTACAGACCGTTGAGGCGGCAGCGCGGGCCAGCAAGCAAACCATCTCAGAATGGATTCGCAGCAGGCTGATTGCCACGGTGGAGGCATAAGGCTGTGGATTTCAAACTAGGACACTACCCACGTTTCTTCTCTGTGGTTTGGAGCCATTCTGCGGTGCTATACTCCCGCCATTGTTGTTCCAGTAAATACCAGAGGCCCCGTCCCAATGAATACGCCGACTTGTGTCCGGGCCCGGCAGGTAATCAGGACACTTCCCCGTGGCGACCATCCTCTGTATTGATGACGAAGCGCTCGGACTGCAGATCCGAAGAGCTGTGCTGGAGCGCGCGGGCTACCAGGTCTTAACCGCCATTGATGGATCGGCCGGCTTAGCCCTTTTTCGCAGCAAGCCCGTGGACGGCGTGGTGCTCGACTACTACATGCCGGAGATGGATGGCGGTGTAGTGGCGGAAACCATGCGCCGGGAGCGTCCCGACATTCCGATTATGCTGCTGTCGGCGTACATCAATCTGCCGCCGGAGGTGGTGCAGCTGGTCGATATGACGTTGCTGAAGGGTGAAGGCCCCCTTGAACTCCTGGAGAAACTGCGCCTGATGCTGCGGTCCGCCGGTTCTCCTGCGGCGGGACGGCTCTCATGAGGGCGCTGGACTTCAATCGGACACTCCGTCAGCTGGTAGCACTCCCGATTCTGCTGCTCGTCATTCTGGGCAGCTTCCTCGTGTGGCAGATTCAGGTGACTGCGAGGGCTCAGCGCGAGCTGGACCACAGCGACCAGGTTTCGGCTCAGCTGCAGGAGCTCCAGAACCTGTTCATCGACCAGGAAACCGGCCTGCGCGGGTTTCAGCTGACCGGCGATCCAGTGATGCTCGCGCCCTGGAAAGCCGCTGCCGCGCCTGTTCAGGCCCGTTTTGCCGATTTGCAGCATATGCTTGCCGGTGACCCTGCCCAGATGGCGCGCTGGACAGAGCTGCGAGGCGAATATAGCCAGTGGCTGGGGTTTGCGGATGCGGTTCTCCATCAGGATGCTGCCGCACTGAACGCCGCGGGAATGAATCAGCATGGCAAGGCCCTGATGGACGCGATCCGCGCGACCCTAAGGACCATGCAGCTGCACGAGGCGAACCTGCGCGAGGAGCAGTACCGTCACGCACGCTGGCTCCAGCGCCGCGAGATGCTTTCACTTCTGTTGTCTTTCGTCGTCGTGGGCACCATCCTGGCGTTGTTTACCCGTCGCCATGTCCATGCCATTTCCGCAAGTTATTTGCGCCGGATCGCCGAGATTACCAGGCGCTCGGAGGAACTCCACGACAGCCAGCAGTGGTTCCAGACGACTCTGGAGTCCATCGGCGACGCGGTCATCGCCTGCGACATAGACGGACTCGTGGCTTTCATGAACGCTGTTGCCGAGAAGTTGACTGGCTGGGTTCTGACCGATGCGCGAGGAAAATCTCTGGAAACCGTCTTCCACATCGTCAACGAGGAAACTCGTCAGGCGGCGGAAAATCCGGTAGCGAAGGTCCGGCGCCTGCGCCGGGTCATCGGCCTGGCCAATCACACAATGCTCATCGCGCGCGACGGCCGCGAGTCGGTGATCGACGACAGTGCGGCGCCGATCATGAGCAGCACCGGAGACATGATCGGTGTGGTGCTGGTCTTCCGCGATGTGACGGAAGAGCGGCAAATGCAGTCGGCTCTGGTCTCTTCCGAGAAACTGGCCGTTGCCGGACGTCTGGCCGCGAGTATCGCCCATGAGATTCACAACCCGCTGGATTCGGTAGCTAACCTGCATTACCTGCTCGATTCGGAAGCCGATCCCGAAAAGCGAGCCGAGTACCTGCGCCTCGCCCAGCAGGAACTGGGGCGCACCATGCAGATCAGCCGCACCATGCTCAGCCTCTATCGCGAGCCGAAAGCCCCGATTGAGATCCGGTTGCGCGAGCTGATCGATGGCGTGCTGTTGCTGCTCGATCGGCGCCTCCAGCATCAGGGAGTCCACGTCGAAATCGAGGTTGCGGATTCTCTCACCGTCGAAGGCTTTCCCGCCGAACTGCGTCAGGTCCTGACGAACCTGATCGTGAACGCGATGGACGCGGCAGGGCCGAGGGGTCGGATTCGCATTCGGGTGCAACAGGCAGAGGCCGGAGAACTGAGAGGAGCGGGCGCCCTCATCGAGATTGCCGACAGTGGGCCGGGCATTCCACCGGAAACGGTCTCCCGTCTTTTTCAGCCATTCTTCACCACCAAGGGCTCGAACGGCACCGGCCTGGGTCTTTGGGTCAGCATGGGGATCGTGCAGAAGCACGGAGGCTCGATTCAGGTCGAGCAGAGCGAAGACCCGCAGCTTACCGGCGCGTGCATGCGCGTATTCCTGCCCGCCCGCACCTTCGCCGGCACGCCGGCGCTGTCAGCCTGAAGGTCGCTCCGGTTCTAATGAGCATGCCCGTGAGAATGGGGATGTAAATGCTCGTGGGGCTCTTCCACCGTTATCGGACAGCCGTGCGCCACCTCGCAGATGACATGCTCGAATTGCAGCGTGGTGTGGTGGATCCGGAACCGCTCCCGCAGTGCGAGATTGATGTCGGCCAGGATGCGGGTGCTCTCGGAGGGTGGAATATCCGCAATGGTGACGTGGCTGGAGAGCGCGTGGCTGTTGGAACCCAGGCTCCAGACATGCAGATCGTGCACGTCCTCGACGCCCTCGATCGCGGTCAAAGTGCTGCGAATCTCGATCAGGGAGATGCCGCGCGGTGTTCCTTCCAGAAGAATATTGAGAGTTTCACGGACGATGGTCAGGGAGGACCACAGGATCAGAGCCGCGATCCCCAGAGACAGCGCCGGGTCCACCCAGGTGCGGCCGGTCAGCAGAATCACCGCGCCCCCCACAATCACAGCAGCCGTCGAAAGCGTATCGCCCAGCATATGAATGAAAACGCTGCGGATGTTTACGTCGTGGCTGACCCGCCAGAGCAGGGCGGCGATGATGCCGTTCATGACCACGCCGGCGGCCGCCACAGCCATCATCAGATCCGGCTCAACCGGCTCCGCATGGCGAAAGCGCCGTATGGCCTCGAAGGCGATCCAGACTGCGATGACAATCAGCGCAATCGCATTCAGGAACGCCGCGAGGACTCCTGCACGCTGGTAGCCGAAGGTCTTTCGATCGGTTGCGGGCCGAGTCTGGAACCAGACCGCCACGAACGACAGCACCAGCGCCAGAGCGTCGGACGCATTGTGCCCGGCTTCCGAAACGAGAGCCAGGGAGTGCGCGCGCAGTCCAGAGAACAGCGTGAGCAGTACGTACGCAATGGTGGCGATCAGGGAGAGGCGCAGCACCTTCTGCGTTGCTCGGGTGTTCGCGCCGTGAACGTGCATACTCTTCCAGTTTAGATGGTGTGACCCGGGGGATGCGTCGACTGGGCTGCGCGCGATTTGCGTCCGATCGGGGGACGAGTGGGTACCGACTGCGCTGTATTGCGCAGCCCGCTCCAGTTCTCCGCCACCACAATGCTGTTTTCGGGGCGGTGGATATCGTAGCGGACCGAGCAGGGGAATCCGAGCCGGAGCTCTGCCGGATTCACAAGGTCGCGCAGGGCAGACACGTCCTGGGAGGACTCGTAGGCCACTCCGCCAATTTCGTATTTATAGAGGATGAAGTGGATTTCCGCAGGCCGTTCGACCGCCGCAGCTGTCTCGAATTCCGAGATGTCGAGAATGGTCCCATCCATGATGCGACCCGATCGCACGAGTTCCGCGCGCCGCTCCCGCTCAATCTCCTCTGCGGTGGGACGCCGCCGCAGAACCAGGTAGGTGACCGCGCCCCCGATGCAAACGACCACAGCCGCAACTGTCCCGATCAAGTGGGGATCGCGCAGCGAAACGGGCAACATCCAGGAGCTCCGAAACGGGAAAGAAGTGAGGTGCTGGTTAAGTGCAGGATAGCTCAGAATGCACGATGCTGCGTCCCTGATCGGGCTATTGCGCAGCCAGGAAGTTACTGGTAGCTGCGCTATACTCGAAGAAGACATGACGAATCGCGGGATTGCAGAAACGGCCGCTTCGGGCGGTCGTTTTTCCGTCAGAACACAAACTTCTTCCCGGAAATCCGGCAACGGTCCGAGGATCCGGTCCACGACCGTGATCTGCGTCCGGCGCGGCAGCAGCGTAGTGATGGCGGCCGACGGCCAGGTGACTATGGGCGAAGCCGTATTCAAGCACAGCGCACGAAAGATTCGGCGTCTCTATCAGGAGAAGATCCTCGCAGGATTTGCGGGTTCTACCGCCGATGCCTTCTCCCTCTTCAGCCGCTTCGAGAACAAGCTGGAGCAGTACGCGGGCAATCTGGGCCGGGCTGCGGTGGAGCTGGCCAAGGACTGGCGGACCGACAAAATGCTGCGCAGCCTCGAGGCTCTGCTGGTTGTCGCCGACCTGAGTCAGACCTTCCTCATTAGCGGCTCGGGAGACGTGATCGAGCCCGATGAGGGCATCGCCGCGATCGGCAGTGGCGGATCCTATGCCCTGGCAGCGGCGCGAGCCCTGATGGAAAACACCGAGCTTTCTGCGCACGATATTGCCGAAAAGGCCCTGCGCATCGCCGGGCAGATTTGCATTTACACGAACGACAAGATCACGATCGAAGAACTGCACGCGTAACGGGGAGCAGCAGGATGGCTATTTATTTACCGGGAACCGCCGAAGACCAGGAGCTCTCCCTTGATGAGCTCACCCCGCGCGAGATCGTCGCCGAGCTGGACAAGTACGTCGTCGGCCAGAAGGCCGCCAAGCGCGCGGTCGCCATTGCCCTGCGCAACCGCATGCGCCGGCAAAAGCTCCCCCCCGAGCTGGCCGACGAGATCATGCCCAAGAACATCATCATGATTGGGCCCACCGGGGTCGGCAAAACGGAAATCGCCCGGCGCCTGGCGAAACTGACTAACTCGCCGTTCCTGAAGATCGAAGCCTCGAAATTCACTGAGGTCGGCTACGTGGGACGCGACGTCGACTCCATCGTTCGCGACCTGGTCGAGATCGCCATCGATATGGTGCGCGAGGAGAAGCTGGAAGAGGTTGAGGATCGCGCCGAAATGAACGCCGAGGAGCGTCTGCTCGATGTGCTGCTGCCTGCTCCGGCTCAGCAACCGGCGGCCGCCGGCCCAGCCACGCCGAATACGCCGGGATTTGCCGCGCAGGTCGACGGCAACACGATTACTCTGCCGCCTCCTGGCGGGGACTCGCACCACCGTACCCGCGAAAAACTCCGCCAGCAGTTTCGCGAAGGCAAGCTCGACGACCGCATGGTCGAAATCGACGTCCGCGAGCGAAATTCGCCCTCGTTCGAGATCATCTCCAACCAGGGTGTCGAGGAGATGGACGTCAATCTCAAGGACATGCTGCCCAACATCTTCGGCCAGCGTACCCGCAAGCGGAAGATGAAGGTGGCGGATGCCTTTGAATACCTCGTCCAGGAAGAAGAAGGCCGCCTGATCGACATGGACCAGGTCACCCGCCTGGCCGTCGAACGCGTCGAAACCTCCGGCATCGTCTTCCTCGACGAAATCGATAAGATCGCCGGCCGGGAAGGCGGCCATGGCCCGGACGTTTCCCGCGAAGGCGTGCAGCGCGACATCCTGCCGATCGTCGAAGGCACCACCGTCAACACCCGCTACGGCATGGTTCGCACGGATTACATCCTGTTCATCGCCGCCGGCGCGTTTCACGTCTCGAAACCGAGCGATCTCATCCCGGAGCTGCAGGGCCGCTTCCCCATTCGGGTCGAGCTGCAGTCGCTCACCGTCGAGGACTTTGTTCGCATCCTCACCGAGCCCAAGTCCTCGCTGGTCCGCCAATACACGGCACTGCTCGAGACCGAGGGTTTGAAGCTGGAATTCACGCCCGAGGCCATCGAAGAGATGGCGCAGTTTGCCTTCAGGGTCAACGAAGGCACAGAGAACATTGGCGCTCGCCGCCTGCACACCATCATGGAGAAGGTCCTGGACGAGATCAGCTTCCTCGCCCCCGATCTGACGCGCGCCTCCCAGAAAGGCGAAGCGAAAGAGGGTGGGACGGTCGTCGAGCTGGCCGCTGTGGGCGAAGGCACGACCGCGCCCCTGCCGGTGATCGAGCGCGAAACCGCCAACGGCACGGAGAAGGTCATGGTGATCGATCCCGAGTACGTTCGCCAGATGGTCGCCAGCATCGTGAAGAACCAGGATCTGTCGCGCTATATCCTCTAGCGATGGCCACGACCGTCCGCTCGTTCTGCAAGATCAATCTGGGGCTGGCGATCGGGCCACCCCGCGCGGACGGCTTCCACGCCCTGGCCACGTGCTGCCAGACGCTGGCAGCGTATGACCTTCTGACCATTGAGGCGCAACCCGCCGAGACCTCCTCCATCCGCATCACGTGCCAGGACGAGCGCGTCCCGACCGATGCCAGTAATACTGTCTGGAAGATGGTCGAGCGGGCGCTGCCAGCCCTGCGAACTCATGCCGAAGTCCATGTTCATATCGACAAGCGCCTCCCCGTCCAGGGCGGCATCGGCGCCGGCTCCGCCAACGCTGTTGCCGCACTCCTGGGACTCGAGCGCGAGCTGGCCTACCACGGTATCGCCCCTTTACCCGACCCCGAGAAGCTCCGCATCGCCGCTGAAGCCGGCTCCGACGTTCCTCTCTTCCTCGTCGGCGGAACCGTCCTGGGAACTGGCCGTGGCGAGCAGGTCTCGCCCCTGGCCGATCTGCCATCCACCGTGTGTGTCCTGGCGCTGCCCGAGATCGGGGTCTCCACACCCCAGGCCTACCGCGACTGGGACGCTCTCCACCCTGCTCCTGAACTCGGCGGTCCATCTGCATTGACCCCCCCGCCAGGCTCCGATAAACTGTTGATGTTGAGTCGAGCTCTCGCCTCGGTGCTTGCGCCGAGGCCTCCGGAGGCGAAAACCACCGGGGATGGCACGCACTCCTCCGGTGTCTCCGCGTTGCGCGAAGGCCTGGCCGGGAAGTCGGAGATGAATCCGCTTCTTGCGCTTGTCCGAACCGGGATCGAAAACGACTTCGAGCAAGTCGTCTTCCGGCAGTATCCCTCTCTCGGAACAATCAAGCGCCTTTTAGCGGACTCCGGCAATCCTGAGGAGGCAGCCTTGTACGCGGCGCTCTCCGGCTCGGGGTCGGCCCTTTTTGGGCTGTACGGCTCCGAATCGGCGGCCGTCGCTGCCGAGCAAAGGCTCAGCGAGGCCGGCATTCGATCGCTGCGGACACAGACGTTGCCGCGCGACGAATACTGGCAGATGATGTTTGAGCAGTAGGGCGCAATTGTCTTAGGGCGCAGGATCGATCAACGAAGTTCTCAGTACTGGGCGATCGACTAATGGTAGGTCAAGTGCCTTTCTGCCCAGTCCGGCGAAAGGCGCGCCGGACCGGGGACCCGGAGGTCGAGAGCGGGCGGGATTTGAGGTTTCACTACTGGGCGATCGACTAATGGTAGGTCAAGTGCCTTTGGAGCACTTTGTCCAGGTTCGAATCCTGGTCGCCCAGCCAGAGTTTGGAAATCGGGCCAGGCAAAAAGCAGGATGCCATGCAAACCAGCTGGAGGATCTTGTGAAGACAGACACGATTGAGACGGTAGGAGTCGCGTCCGCACCAACCGCGGCTCAGGCTGACAGCAAAGCGAAGCCGCAGGCGCGGCGTTCTCGCGTATCGAATGAAGACAGGCGGTTCAAAGTTTTCTCCGGCACAGCCAATCGCGAACTGGCAGAGGACATCTGCAGGCACATCGGCGTCACTCTCGGTGAGACGCGCATGCAGCGGTTCGCCGATGGCGAGGTCTACTTTCAACTCCTCGAAAATGTGCGCGGTGCCGATGTCTTCGTGGTCCAGCCCACCTGCTATCCGGTGGACCAGCACCTGGTGGAGCTGCTGATCATGGTCGACGCTCTCAAGCGCGCATCAGCCGGCCGCATTACGGTTTGCGTTCCGTATTACGGCTATGCCCGCCAGGATCGAAAAGATCGCCCTCGCGTGGCTATCTCCTCCAAGCTGGTCGCCGACCTCATGACGACCGCCGGCGCCCACCGCGCTCTCTTCATGGACCTGCACGCCGCGCAGATTCAGGGGTTCTTCAATATCCCGGTCGACCATGTCTTCGCCAGCCCGGTCATGATCAGCTATTTCAACTCGCTCAACCTCCCCAATCTCATCGTCGTCTCACCAGACGCCGGCGGTGTGGAGCGGGCCCGCCACTTCGCCACCAAAATGGGTGTTCCTATGGCCATCGTGGATAAGCGGCGCACCGACATCAACGTCACCGAAGTGATGCATGTGATCGGCGACGTCAAGGGGCGGACGTGCCTGATCGTTGACGACATCATCGATACCGCCGGCACTCTGGTGAAGACCGTGGACGCCCTGCTGGAACAGGGCGCAGCTCGCGTCTATGCGGCCGCCTCCCATTCGGTGCTTTCCGGTGAAGCGGTCCAGCGCATCACGAATTCCCGGCTGGAGCAGGTCATTGTCACGGATTCGATCCCATTGCGCCCGGAGGCGCAGGCGCTCAGGGACTCGGAAAAGATCAAAGTGCTTTCGGTTGCGGGTCTTCTGGGCGCCGCGATCCTCAACATTCATATGGAGACCAGCGTCAGCACGCTGTTTAGTTAACCGCAGCTTCGCTGGCGGCTCTCGGTCGCCGGCGAGTCAGGCTGCACAACGACAATTGGCGGCTCGTCCAGAGACGAGCCGTACAGAAGGGAGCAAGAAAAGCAGCGAAATGGCTAATGGCTAAGAGCTGCTTTTCCGTGCCCGAAGGAAAAGGACATGATTACTCAGGAAATCGTCAGTGCCGTGCCCCGCGAGGGCAAGTTCAACAAGAATGCTGCGCGCCGCGTGCGCGCCAAGGGCAAAGTGCCCGCCGTGGTCTATGGCGCGGCGCAGCCCGCTGTCGCCGTCGAAGTCGACCCGAAGCAGATTCAGAAGATTCTGCATTCGGCGTCCGGCCATAACTCGATCTTCGATCTGGAAGTCTCCGGATCGACGGCCAAGGTCATGATTGTTGACTGGCAGTACGAGCCCATCAAGGGCAATTTGATCCACATCGACTTCAAGCGGATCGCGCTCGATAAGCCCATCCGTGTCGAAGTCCCGATTCAGCTCACCGGCATTGCCGTGGGCGTGAAGACACAGGGCGGCATCATGGATCAGATGTTGCGCGAGGTCGAGATCGAGTGCCTCCCGGGCGATATTCCGGAGAGCATCGGCGTCGACGTCACAAATCTCACGTTCGGCATGGTGCTGCGCGTCTCCGATCTGCCGCACGCGGGCAGCCTTCGTTTTCTCACTCCGGATGAGACGCCGGTTGCGCACGTGGTTTCGATCAAGGAAGAAGTGGTTGCGACGCCGGAGGCCGAGGCTGCTGTCGCAGGAGCGGCTCCTGCTGAGCCGGAAGTGGTGAAGAAGGGTAAGACGGAAACGGCGGAAGGTGCGGCGGCAGCCGCGCCAGCCGCGGAGAAAGGCGGCAAGAAGTAAGTGCCGTCAGAGGGTGGCGCGTTTCTGGTGGTGGGCCTCGGCAATCCGGGCATCGAATACCAGTTCACGCCGCACAATGCCGGGTTTCTGGCGATCGATCGCATCGCCGATGAGTCCCGCGTGGAAGTGGCCAATCGTCGCTGCCGCGCCCTCACGGCGAAGATTCGGATCGCGGGCAGGGAAGTGATCCTGGCCAAGCCGGAGACCTGGATGAATCTAAGCGGGCTGGCGGTCGGGGCCCTGGTCGACGAACTCGACATTGACCCCGCCGCGAGCCTGCTGGTGCTGTACGACGAGCTGGATTTGCCTCTTGGAACCTTGCGCGTGTGCGAAAGAGGCAGTCCGGCGGGCCATAATGGCGCGCGTTCCGTTGCCGGCGCACTGGGTACGGACGAGTGGCGGCGGATCCGGATTGGGGTAGGCTCCGAGCCGGGTATCCGCGAAGAGGCTTTTCGGCGTGGCAAGGATTATTTGCTCACGCCGATGAGCAAAAGGGATTTGGCGGCGATCGATCCGGTCCTCGACCGGGTGGCGCGCGCCGTCGAGATGGTAGTTGCGAAAGGAATTTCCGCTGCCATGAATGAATTCAACCGCCGGGACGATTCCGGGAATGGCCCCGCGGCGCAGTAGAGAGAACGACGGAAGCGAATTTTGATTGACCGGCCGGTGCTGGGAAGTCCGGCCGGAGGGAAAGAGAAACCAACGATGCAACGTTTCTACGAAGTGATGTTTATCGTTCGGCCGGATGTGGCCGACGAGGATCTCGACAAGCTGATTGCCGGCCTCGAGCAGACCGTCACCAACGGCGGCGGTGCGGTGCGTTCCACGGAAAAGCTGGGGCGCCGCAAGCTGGCCTATATGGTGCGGAAATTCAACGACGGCAACTACGTGTTGCTGACCGTTGACGCCGACGGTGCACTGGTCGCGGAGCTGGAGCGCCGCCTGCGTGTCTCCGAGCCGGTGATCAAGTTCATCACCGTGCGCATGGACGAGGAAGAGAAGCGCCTGGCCAAGGTCAGAGCCATCCGCGCCACCCGCAAGAAGCTGAGCGCTATCCCGGCCGAACCGCCGCAGGCGCCTGCTCCAGCGGCTCCCGCGCCCGCATCGGCGGAATCGGAATCCGCAACCCCCGCCAGCGCGTAATCACGCCCCGGCGACGACGAAATCTGAGCAATAGGCCGGCGCCCTGCGGGGCGGCTGGCCGGAGGAACCAATATGGCTGACGAAACAACAACTCCGACTCCACGTTCCGAAGCGCCCTCAGGCCGGCCCTCGGGTCCCGGCGGACGCGGCCCGGGTGGGCCTGGCGGTCCCGGCGGGCGCAAGTTTTTCCGCCGCAAGAAGGTGTGCAAGTTCTGCACCGAGAAGATTGACGCTATCTCGTATCGCGATGTGCGTCTGCTCCAGGGCTTTGTCGCCGAGCGCGGCAAGATCGTGCCCCGGCGCCTGACCGGCGTGTGCACGACGCACCAGCGGCGGCTCTCGAAGGCCATTAAGCAGGCTCGTAACATCGCACTGCTGCCCTTCGCGGCGCGCTTCTAGGCGCGTTGCGCCGGTCTCGCTGATCGCGTTTCAGCTGACCGGTGACTGGCTGACTGTTTTATCGCTGGCGGCTTCGTGGCCGCCACAGGAGATTGCAATGGAAGTCATCCTCAGAGAAGATGTCTCGAACCTTGGCCACCGCGGCGATGTCGTGAAGGTCGCCGACGGCTATGGCCGCAACTTTCTGCTGCCCAAAAATCTCGCCATGGAGGCCACGCCGGCCAACAAGGCCGTTATCGAGCAGATGAAGTCCGCCGCTGTGCGTCGCTCCGCGAAAGAGAAGACCGAGGCCGAGCAGCTGGTTACCCAGCTCAACTCCGTGTCGCTCACCTTCACGCGCAAAGTCGGCGAAAGCGACCATCTTTTTGGTTCCGTCACCTCGGTGGACATCGCCCAGCAGCTCGCCGCGCAGGGCTTCAACATCGATCGCCGCAAGGTCCAGCTTGAGGAGCCGCTCAAATCTACCGGCGAGTTCCATGTGCCCGTGAAGCTACACCGCGAGGTCACCGCCCACATCGCCGTTACGGTGAAGGGCGAAGAAGCCGCCGCCGAGTAGTCTCGGACCGAAAGATCATCGGGGGCGGATTCACCGCCCTCGCCGGCCTGTCCTGCATGGGATGAGAAGATAGAGAGCAGGGTCTCCCTCGGTCTTCATCCATGCTGAAAGTCATTTCTTCTCACGTTTTTCTGCAGCAGCGCCTGCATCCCGGTTTGCTTGATGTCTTCGCTCGCGCTGGCGCTCAGGGAGTAGAACTCTTCGCGGCCCGGCAACATTTCGACTACACCAGCCGTTCCCACGTTCGCGAGCTTGCGCAGTGGTTCAGTTCCAATGCCGTCGAGCCCTTCTCCATACATGCGCCCATGTTCCCTGACGTCGAAATGGGCCGCAGTGGCGCCCCAGCGGTCAACGTCATCCATCCCGAAAAGAGCCGCCGCATCGACGCCATGGACGAGGTCAAGCGCGCGCTCGAAGTCGCCGAGCAGATCCCCTTCCGCTTCCTCATCCTTCACCTCGGTGAGCGCGAGGATACGTGGAGCGCGCGCTCTCTCGAACACTCTCTCACCGCGCTCGAACATCTGCGCGCTTTCGCCAACCCGCTGGCCGTCAAAATCCTCGTCGAAAACCTTCAGGGCGACGTCACCCGCCCCGCGCATCTCGTCGAGATTCTCTCCACCGGCCATTTTGAGGACATCGGTGTATGCCTGGACGTCGGCCATGCGCATTTGGGCGACGGCGTCAGCGCGGCCGTCGGCGAACTGCGCAGCTACATCCGTTCCTCGCACCTGCACGACAACAAGGGGGACAGGGATACGCACCTGTGGCCCGGCGACGGCACCATCGCCTGGGGTGAAACGCTCGGCGAACTGAAGGCTGCGCCGCAAACACCCGCTGGCGTGCTCGAGATTCATTACCAGCTGGCAGAGCCGCCCGAAACGGTGGGCGAAAAAGCAAAACGCGCCTTCGACAGGATGGACGCGGCAGAGAAAAAGAACTGAAGAACGAAGGACAGGCTCAGATCATGGCGGACTCACAATCGGAAACAGTCACAAAAGCGCCTCTTTCCACCATCGCCCGCATTGGCGAGCACGACGGCCAAACCGTCACTCTGCACGGCTGGCTTTACAACCTGCGCGAAAGCGGCAAGCTCCTCTTCCCCATCTTCCGCGACGGCACCGGCACCATCCAGGGCATCGTCCCCAAAGCCGCCGTCACGCCTGAGGTCTTCGAAACCGTGAAAGGCCTCACCCATGAATCCTCGGTCATCGTCACCGGCAAAGTCCGCGCCGATAAACGTGCCCCCGGCGGTTACGAACTCGACGTCGAGAATGTCCAGGTCCTGCAGCGTGTCCCCGAAGATGACCCCTACCCGATCTCTCTCAAGGAGCACGGTACCGATTTCCTGATGGAGCACCGGCACCTCTGGATTCGCACTCCGCGCCAGGCAGCCATCCTCCGCATCCGCGCCGAAATCATCAAGGCCGCGCGCGATTTTCTCGACGACAACGGTTTCATCCTGACGGATCCGCCCATTCTCACCCCTGCCGCCTGCGAAGGCACCAGCACCCTCTTCCCGGTTGAATACTTCGGTGACGAAGCCTATCTGACCCAGAGCGGCCAGCTCTATATCGAGAGCACCGCGCTCGCGCTTGGCAAGGTCTATTCGTTCGGACCCACCTTTCGCGCCGAGAAATCCAAAACCCGCCGGCACCTTACCGAGTTCTGGATGGTCGAGCCGGAGTGGGCTTTCGCCGATTTGGACGACCTCATGGGCCTCGCCGAAAACTTCATCAGCTTCATCGTCGACCGCGTCCTCACCCGCCGCGCTGCGGAACTCAAGACCATTAACCGCGACCCCGCTAAGCTTGAGGCCATCAAGCCGCCCTTCCCGCGCCTCCGTTACGACGAGGCCGTCGCCATGCTGAACGAAGCCAACAAAAAGGGACTAATCGAACAGCCCTTCGAGTACGGGAACGACTTCGGCTCGCCCGACGAAACCTACATTTCCTCCCAATTCGACCGTCCCGTCATGGTCCATCGCTACCCTGCCGCGGTCAAAGCCTTTTACATGGAGCCTGATCCCCAGGACCCGAAGTACGCCCTCTGCGTCGACGTGCTCGCGCCCGAAGGCTATGGCGAAGTCATTGGGGGATCCCAGCGTATCGCTTCCTACGACCTGCTGAAAAAGCGCATCGAGGAGCATCAGTTGCCAATCGATGCCTTCCAGTGGTATCTCGATCTGCGGCGGTATGGTTCGGTTCCGCATTCGGGCTTCGGCATGGGCATCGAACGCGCGGTCGCGTGGATCTGCGGCCTCGATCACGTTCGTGAGACCATCCCCTTTGCCCGAACGTTGAACCGGATTTATCCGTAGCCCTATGCCCGAATCCAGCAAGGCTCCAGCATCGCTCCCCACTGCGTCCGGTCCGCCGCTTTATGGAGGCGTGCAGTCGCTGCCTCCCCGCAAAATCAAGATCATCGGCGCGCCGCTCGATCTTGGAGCCTCCCGACGCGGTGTGGACATGGGTCCCTCCGCCGTCCGTGTTGCCGGACTCGAAGCCCGCCTCGAGTCGCTCGGCCATGTAGTGCGCGACGGTGGCAATGTCAGCGTCGCTCTGGCTGAAACCAAGCGCTCCGGCGATCAGAGCGCGCACTATCTGAAGGAGATCACCGAAACCTGCACCCGCGTTGCCGACATGGTGCTGAAGACGCTGACCGAAGGCATGACCCCAGTCATCCTCGGCGGCGACCACTCTGTAGCCGCGGGCAGTGTCTCCGGCGTCTCCGAGTTCTACCGCCGCCAGAACCAGAACATCGGCCTGCTCTGGATCGACGCCCACGCTGACATCAATACTCCTGAAACCTCTCCCAGCGGCAACGTGCACGGCATGCCGCTCGCTGCGCTGCTCGGTCTGGGACCCGAATCCATGGCCAACATCCTCGGCTTCGCACCGAAAGTCCGCCCCGAAAACGTGGTCCTCGTCGGCGTTCGCGACATCGATGCCACCGAGAAGCAGAATATCCATCGCGCCGGTGTTACCGAGGTCTACACCATGCGCGATATCGACGAGCGTGGCATGCGCTCCGTCATGGAAGATGCCCTGCGCGCTGCCGGACGCGGCACCGCCGGCTATCACGTATCGCTCGACATGGACTGGATTGACCCCGAAGATGCTCCCGGCGTTGGCACCCCCGTTCGCGGCGGAGCCACGTATCGCGAAGCTCACCTCGCCATGGAGATCATTGCCGACCACGGCCGCATGGTCTCCCTCGAAGTCGTCGAGGTGAACCCGGTCATCGACGAGCACAACCGCACCGCCGACCTTGCCGTCGAGCTCATCTCCTCCGCGTTCGGGAAAAAGATCCTCTAGCGCGATCGCCCGTCACAACCGGCATACTGCGATCGCCCCATTGTGGTAGGGGCAATCGAGCCCCGCGACGCCCGAGCCCGGCACGACGATCCAGTTAACGCCGAACTCCTCCCGCAGCCGCAGATAATCCTGCTTCTGGAAATGATCCCATCCAGCCCCTGCCTGCGTCTGCGCAAGCCACACCGGTGCCAGTTCCGGCACCTGCGTTGCCACCGCCGCATCCTTCACGGCATCGGCCAGTTCGCTGCGCCCGGCCAGCGCCCGGAAGCTGTGGTAATCCTCGCCCGGCAGCTGCATGTAGTACGGGTCCAGCGCGAAATAGGCATCCACGGGTGTGTTCCCTCGCACCCACGCAAACGCCTGCAGCCACGGATTTCTAATCGCGCGCCCCGGCAGTTCCAGATGCACAGTTCCCGGAAACAGCGCCCGTTGCGCCCAAAACATCCCCGCTGCCAGTGGCAGAAACAGCGCGAGCCATCGCCATAGATGCCCTTGCAGCAGCTTTTCCCCAATCAGGCCGCCGCCCAGAATCGCCATCAGCAGGTAGACCATGTGCAGATACCGCATCGGCTGCATCGGCGTCAGGCGCACCAGCCCCGGTGTGAGCAGCACTACGCACGCCACCGCAAGCTGGAAGACCGCGTAGAATGCCCCGG
This sequence comes from uncultured Acidobacteriaceae bacterium, assembly GCA_963770525.1. Taxonomy (GTDB): domain Bacteria; phylum Acidobacteriota; class Terriglobia; order Terriglobales; family Acidobacteriaceae; genus Palsa-343. Next base: position 551,520 of record CAVYPY010000001.1, read on the forward strand.
CGCCTGCCAGCATCGCCAGAGCCGGCCGCTGTTCGCGTCGCGCCCGCCGAGCCATCACCCACAGGATGAAAATCGGCGCGATCACACCCAGCCACTCGTACCAGGTCCACCGCCCCAGAAAGTAATACGTGCGCGTGTTCAGCGCCGCCTTCCACGCCGGCGTCGGACCCTCAAAGATCCAGGAGGGGGCAAAACCGAAGAGGGCCGCCACCATCACTGGCTTCTGTGCCCGTCGTTCAATTCCCAGGCCCCCGATCCACAGGATGACGCAGTACGACACGCCGAGCACGCCCATGATCGGATGCATCACGACAGCCATCGCCAGCAAAACCCACGCCCACACTGCCCGGCGGTCCAGTACCGCCACGACGGCCCACAGAATCAGCGCCGTCGCGATGGCCCGCGGATGCAGATACTGATCGAATATGTACAGCGCGGTCCCGGCCACCGGCAGCGTGAACAGCACGGCGACCAGCCCCACAGCCGCCCAGCGTCCCGCCTCGCTCGGAAAGCAGCGCCGGGCGATTGCCAGGCAACCCCACAACAGAAAGAATGCCGCCAGAAACTGGCCCAGCAGTTCCGAAATGGGAATCGGGATGTGCGTCAGGCGCACCCAGCCTGCCATCATCCGGTCAAAAATGCTGGCCTGCATCTGCAGCGTGAAAAACCGGAAATCATGCGGATACAACACGGGAGTCAGACGCCGCTGGATCGCCGACAGATAAACGGCGTCGTCTTCCACTCCCGGATGGTATCCTTCCACGAGCAATGCCCCCATGCTCGTGCACACCAGCAGGATGAAGTTCCTGTATGTTGCGCAACTTTTCAATTCGAGTTGGCGTCACTCCAGAAAAGCATGAATCTTCTCACAACGAACTTTGCGGCTCAGGGGGCGAGCCGGCGCCGTTCCTGCCGGACTGATCCTGCGACCCAACCGCCGGCCCTCGCACTGGTCATTCCCACGCTTCGCGAAGCAAAGAATATCCGCCCACTCCTCGATCGCGTGCGAGCCGCGCTGGATCCCTGTGGCTTTGCGTATGAAGTCATTGTAGTGGACGACCAAAGCGGCGACGGCATCGAGGCCATTGTTGCCGAGATTGGCGCCGACGATCCTCGTGTCCGCTGCATCGTGCGCTCCTGCGAGCGCGGTCTGGCTGGCGCGGTGCTGCGTGGCTGGGCTGAGAGTGACGCTGCCCTGCTTGCCGTCATGGATGCCGATCTCCAGCACCCCCCCGAGTTGCTTCCGAGTTTGTGGTCCGAGCTGGCAGCCGGCGCCGATCTGGTCGTCGGCAGCCGGTACACGTGCGGCGGCAGCCTGCGCGGCTGGCCTCCGGTCCGCCACCTCATCTCCCGGATCGCTGTCTGGATGACCGTGCCCGTTCAGCGCGCCGGCATGCGGGTATGCGATCCAATGTCGGGCTTTTTCATGGTGCGGCGCTCCTGCATCGAGCGTATCGAGCTGCAGAAAACCGGCTTCAAAATCCTGCTGGAGATTCTGTCGCGCGCCGAAATCCATTCTGTCGTTGAAGTGCCATTCCCGTTCGGCCGCCGCCACGCCGGCGCCAGCAAGGCCGGGGTTCGCGTCGCCTTCGAGTATGTCGCCTTGTTGGTTCGTCTCTACCGGCAAAGGGCACGCACTCCCGCGCGCGAGGAACTCGAGATCGTCGCCACGCCTCTCGCCAGCGGCCAGGAAGCCTCCGGCGGATAGCACCGCTCGAATGCGTTACTCTGCGGAGAGAGGTGCTTCGCATGACGCCGCCGGCTTCTGCTCCCGCTTCCGTTTCGCCTGTCGCTGCTTATCCCTGGAACCCCGCGGGCACTGGCTCTGTCAATCCTGAAGCCCTCACCTCATGGGTAGAAGACCGCCTCCAGCGTCATCGCGACGCCGTCGCCCGTGTCACCAGCAGTGCCTCCCGCGACCTTGACACCACCCTTCGCGCCTACGACGATGCCATCGCCGAACTTGCCACCGTTGGCTCGCTCACCGGGCTGCTGCACAGCGTCTACCCCGAGAAACCGGTGCGCGACAAAGCCCAGGATCTGCTCCAGACCATCGCTCAGGCCGGCGTCGAGCTCTCGCTCAATCGCGACGTCTATCAGGCTTTGGCCGCCATTGATGCCGGATCCGCCGATCCTGCCACAAAGCACTACCTCGACCGCACCCTGCTCCAGTACCGTTTGGCCGGCGTGGACAAAGACGACGCCACCCGCACTCGCATCCGCGAACTCTCCGATCAGGCCACGCTGCAGGGCCTCAACTTCGGCCGCAACGTCCAGGAAGGCGGCAACACGGTCACCATCGACGATCCCGCCGAGCTCGACGGCCTTCCTCCCGACTTCCTCGAAGCCCACAAGCCCGGCGACGACGGCAAAATCGTCCTCACGACCGATTTTCCTGACTACCTCCCGGTCATGACTTTCGCGCGCTCCGCCGATCTGCGCCACCGCATGTTCCTTGCCTATAACACTCGCGCCTTCCCGGCGAACCGCCAGGTCCTCGTCGACTTGCTGAGGATTCGCCAGGAAGTGGCGACGATCCTCGGCTTTCCGCATTGGGCCGACCTCGCCACCGCCGACCAGATGATGGAGTCCGCCGCGAAAATGCAGGCCTTCCTCGACGACCTCGACACAGCCAGCAAAGCCGGCGCGGAGAAGGAATATGCGATGCTCCTCGACTTCGCGCGGAAAGCCGAACCGGGGCTCACCCAGATCGATGGCGCCAGCCGCACCTACTGGCTCGAACAGTACCGCCGTTCCGCCTTCGATTTCGACAGCCAGTCTGTCCGCCCTTACTTCCCCTACGACCGCGTCCAGCCGGGCGTCCTCGCCACTGCCGAAAAGCTCTTCCAGGTCACCTTCCGTCGCATTCAGGACCCCGACGTCTGGCATCCCTCTGTCAGCGCGTGGGAAGTCTGGGATCGCACCGAGCTCGCCGGCCGCTTCTACCTCGACATGCATCCGCGGGAAGGCAAGGACAAGTGGTTCTCCGCCCACCCGCTCGTCCCTGGCATCCGCGATCGCCAGCTCCCTGAAGCCGCTCTCATCTGCAACTTCCCCGAACCCAAAGAGGGCAATCCCGGCCTCCTGCAGTATTCCGACGTTGTCACCTTCTTCCACGAGTTTGGTCACCTCATGCATGCTCTCCTCGGCGGACGTCAGGCCTGGGCCGGCATCAGCGGCATCGCCACCGAGGGCGACTTCGTCGAAGTGCCTTCGCAGATGCTCGAGGAGTTCTTCCGCGATCCGCGTCTTCTCGCCACCTTCGCGCATCACTACCAGACCAACGAACCCCTCCCCGCCGAGCTGGTCCTCCGCATGAACCGCGCCGGAGCCTTCGGGCGCGCCGACTGGGTGCGTACCCAGCTCTTCTACACCACCTGCTCGCTTGAGACGCACCACGTCGATCCCTCCACGCTCGACCTCGACGCTCTTTTCCGCAGCCTCTATCAGCGCTTCCTGCCTTACGCGTGGGTCGAAGGCAACCGCATGTACGCGAGCTTTACCCACCTCATTGGGTACTCCTCTAACTACTACACCTACCTCTACGACAAGGTCATCGCTCTCGACTTCTTCAGTCAGTTCCCGCGTAATGCCCGCCTCGAATCGCCAGTGGCCCTGCACTATCGCAAGGCAGTTCTCGAACCCGGCGGTTCTCAGCCCGGCCGCGACATCGTGCAGCACTTCCTCGGCCGCAGTCAGTCCAGCGACGCCTTTACCCACTGGATGAACGAAGAATTCGAGCCGATGCCCGCCGCGTACGAATAGAAGCCTTCAATCCAGCCGTTGCAGGGATCAGGTAATCTGATCCCACCACCCACGGGATCGGAGTCCCTCGATGACGCGACGGTTGCGGCTGTTGCCTCTGTTCTTCCTTGCTCTCTTCTGTGCAGTCCACGCCCAGCCAGCGAATCCGGTCATCACGGTCGATCATGGGCCGAACGCGGCGGCTCAGCAGTCGAAGCACTACGTCGTTCTCGTCTCCCTTGACGGCTTCCGCTACGACTACGCCAGGAAATACGGCGCTCGCCACCTGCTGGCCATTGCCGCGCATGGCGCCAGCGCTCCGGAGGGCATGATTCCTGCCTACCCGTCGCTCACCTTCCCGAATCACTACACAATCGTCACCGGCCTCTATCCCGAGCACCACGGCATCGTCGGCAATTCGTTCTACGACCCGGAGCGCAAAGAAACCTACTCCTACCGCGATGCGAAGACCGACACCGACGGCTCCTGGTACGGCGGAACGCCTCTCTGGTCTCTTGCTGAAAAGCAGGGCATGCGCAGCGCCTGTTTCTTCTGGCCCGGCTCGGAGGCCAAAATTGCCGGCGAGCGCCCCACGTACTACCTCCACTACGACGACCACTTTCCCGACGACCAGCGCATCGACCAGGTGATCGCCTGGTTGAAGCTGCCGCCCGAGCAGCGCCCCCACTTCATCACCCTCTACTACCCGAATGTCGACCACGCCGGCCACGAATATGGTCCCGACAGCCCGCAAACCGCCGAAGCCGTTCGTCGTGTCGACGCCCTGATGGGCACGCTCGAGGCCGATCTGAAAGCCCTCCCGCTCCCCATTGATCTGATCATCGTCTCCGATCACGGCATGGCGAAGATCCAGGGCGGCTGGATCGACCTGGATAAGTTCGCCCCCCTCGACGGGCTCGTCACCGTCGGCTCATCCCTCTACGCGCCCAACGAAGCCGGCGCCAACGCCGCCTATCAGAAGCTCAAGGCTGCGGATGCGTCGTTCATGGTTTATCGCCGCGGGAACGTCCCTGCCGAGTTGCATTTCAACAGCAATCCCCGCGAAGGCGATCCCATCATCGTCGCCCGCGGTCCGTATGCCATCCGCGCCAAAGCCCCGCCGTTCGACCGCGAAGACCACGCCCCGACCGTTGGTAATCACGGCTTCGATCCGTACATGATGCCGGACATGAAAGCCGTCTTCTATGCGGAAGGCCCCGACATCCGGTCGGGCATCAAGCTCAAGCCCTTCGAGAACGTGAATGTCTATCCGTTGATCGTGAAGCTGCTCCGGCTTGATTCGCCACCCGTGGACGGCAGCTACGGCGTTCTCTCTGGCGTACTCACGACCCGAGCTGCAGCTTCGCTGAACAACGCACAGCAGCAGTAAAGGCTGATCGCTCGCTGTGGCGGGTCGTCGCGGGTGCAAGGCTAGCCGTTGAACGCCCGGTCGCCCGCAGACATCAGCTGCGGCTCGCCGCGCAGGAACGTCTCCACGACCTCGTTCTTTGCCGACAGCACTGCAATATCGGCGGACCGCCCGGGAGCCAGCGTCCCAATCTGCCCATCCAGCCCCGCCATCCGGGCCGGATTCCGCGTCGCGAGCCCAACTGTCTCCGCCAGCCCCGCCCCCGTGAAGGCCATGAAGTTCTGCACCGCCCGGTCCATCGTCAGAGTGCTCCCCGCGAGCGTATTTTCGCCAATGACGCACCGGCCGTTCTCCACGCGCACCTCGAGCTCGCCCAGCATGTAGTGCCCGTCGGGCATGCCCGTTCCCGCCATAGCATCGGTCATGAGCATTCCCCGATCCGCGCCCTTGGCCTTCCAGAACAGCCGTACCGCCGCAGGATCCACGTGCATCCCGTCGCAGATGATCTCCGCAAACAGCGCATCATTCGTCAGCACCTCGCCCAGCAGGCCGGGGTTGCGATGATCGAACGCTCGCATGGCGTTGAACGTATGCGTCGCTGTCACCCCTCCTGCCCGGACGCCGCGCCGCGCCGCCTCACTATCAGCATTGCTGTGTCCCAGGCTGATCCTCACGCCCAGCTTTGCGGCGTGCGCAATCGTCTCTTCCGCACCCGGCAGCTCCGGCGCGATGGTCATCACCCGGATCGTGCCTTCCGCCGCCTGCCACATCCGGTCGAAGAGCGGCACCGACGGCGTCAGCAGCTGGCTCTCCGCATGCGCGCCGCGCTTGTGCGGTGACAGAAACGGCCCCTCCAGATGGATCCCAACCGGCCGTGCGCCCTCCAAGGGCTTCTGCATCAGCTCTGCCAGTCCGCTCATAGAGCGCAGCAGTGCATCCAGCGGCGCGGTCACCGTCGTCGCACAGTACGCTCCTACGCCGCGCCTCGCCAGGAAGTTCCCCATTGTGTTGAGCGCCAGATCCGTCGCCTCCATGGAGTCGTGGCCGGCGCAGCCATGAATATGAACATCAAAGAAAGCCGGTGCCAGCGTGCATTCCGGCAGCGCCACGTGGCGCCCTGGCGGTAAGGCCGTTTCCGCTGCGGAGGCCACCGAGGCCATCAGCCCGTCTTCCATGACGACAATGGGCCGCTCCACAATGCGGTCCGGCCCCAGCAGACGATTCGCAGTCAGAACAGTGAGCACACCCCAGAGTACCGCGCCTCGCTCCCAGCTGTGTCACTTCGGGGAGTTCTCATCGGGAGTCGGAACCGCGACTCCCGCCGCCTTGCGAGCGTGCCGCTGGATGCGGGCGCGTCCGTGATCCGCGTTCCGGCTAGACCGTCCGCGGCTCGACTGTGTGGCCGGCACCGGGACCGAAACAGGAGCCGCCGGATGGACCGCCGACGCCGCGCCAATGCCATTCCCCGATAAGCCGGGTACCGGCGGAGCCACCACCGGCGTGCGATGCAACCCGCGCGAATGCTCCACCGATCCGACCACAATCGCGCTTCCCGCAACGCAGACAAAGACCGCCGTCACGGCCGCCCCGGCAAAACGGGGCATTCGGTGAAGCAGGCCAGCCAATCCTGCCGGCGCGCCCTTCATCGCCATCCGCTCGGCCGCCAGGCGATTCAGAATCCGCCCCTGCAGGCCCGCCTCCGGCATCGCGGTTCCCACCGCCCGCAATGCAGCGTCAATCCGCTCCTTGGGTGTCGTCATCCGTCCCGAATTCATTTCGCTCTTCATCGCCGGATCCCCTCTTTCTCCAGCAGGACCGCCAGTTCCCGCCGCGCCCGGAAGATGCGCGACCGGATGGAAGACTCTGTGGTCTTCAGCGCCGCGGCAATCTCGGCCGTGGTCAGCTCATCCACCGCGGAGAGCAGCAGCGCCTCGCGCTCCCGCGCCGGCAGCTGATCAATCAGGTTCAGAATCCGGCCATGCTCCTGCAGCGAGATCACGGTCGCGTCGGCTCCCCGTTCCCCGGAGGGCAGTGTCCGCTCCTGGTCCGCGATATCCTCGTTTTCCGGACGGGTCTTGGCGCGGCGTTTCTTGTCCAGAACGATGTTCCAGACAATGCGGACCAGCCACACGCGGTAGTCGCGAATCTCGCCCAGCCGCGTCTCGTGCTTCAGCACGCGCAGGAATGTCTCCTGCACGGCGTCCTCAGCCTCGGCAGCGTTACGGGTCACGGAAAACGCCACCCGGTACAACGCGGTGGAGTAGTCGGCCACCAGTTGGGAGACCGTCGTCCTCGTCGTCTGGCTCGTATCCAAGGGCTCTGCAACCGGAGCAGCCGCTATCCAGGGGGCGAGCTGACCTTCAAAACAACTCATCCTGATTATCCTGGGAATCCTGAGTCTGGTGTGATTTCCGGGCTCAGGAAAATCCGTTCGTCTGCCCTAATGACGGAGGATATCGCGTTTTCGCTCGGAATCCGATCTTGCGGCCCGCGACCGCCTTTCACCCTCCTGTGCGGCGCCTTTCATTACACTGGCCGTTATGCGCTCGTCTGCCGCTAGCCTCCTTCGCCGGACGTCTTTCTTCCTTCTCGTCTCTCTCGCTCCGGTCGTGGCCCGGGCGCAGCCGGTTTCACCGCCAGCCCTGCTGAGCCAGCCCGGCCCCACCTTCACCGTTCCCGACTCGGCGCTCTCGAAGAACCTCACCTTCATCGTCTACGGCGATACGCGCTTCACCGATCCTGCGAATACCAAGGCCGCCGATCCGCCTGCCCGCCGCGCTCTGGTGGCGAAAATCGCTGAAGAGCACCCTGACGCCCTCATCATCACCGGCGATCTTCCCTACCGCGGCACATACGCCGCCGATTACGCCGAGTACGAGAAGGAAACCACTGCCTGGCGGGATGAGCACCTGCGGCTCTATCCCGCGCTCGGCAACCATGAACTCGGCGGCCACGGCCCAGACAACTGGCTCGACGACTGGTGGAAGACCTTCCCGGAGCTGAAGGACCGCCGCTGGTACTCGGTCGCCTTCGGCAGTCGAATTTACCTGCTCTGCCTCGACAGCAATTCAGCCCTCACGCCTGGCAGCGAACAGCGCCAGTGGCTCGAAGAGCAGATTGCGCACCTGCCTCGCAGAGTCGAGTTCGTCGTTCTCGTCCTCCATCACCCGCCGGTTGCCGATATCCAGACGCTCATTGAGGTCGACCACAACCCACGTCCCAACGAGATCTCCCTGCGCGACTATCTGTCGCAGATCGCACCGCACAGTCACGCTCAGTTCATTGTGGCCGCCGGGCACATTCACAACTACGAGCGCGCGACCGTCGATGGCGTCACCTATCTCGTATCCGGCGGAGGCGGCGCGCATCCCTATCCCGTGGTCCGCACTCCGCAGGATCAGTACCAGGCGACGGACTTCCCCAATTTCCACTACATTCTGTTCCGTCTGGAGGAGAAGCAACTCCACGCCACCATGTTCCGGCTCGGCTTCCCAGTCAGCGATCCGCCGCAGTGGCAGGACAGGGACTCCTTCACCATCACCGCCAAATAGCAGGGCTGGCATGCGCCGACAGCGCTGGTTCGAACTCCACGATCAACCCTGGTTCCCGGCGTTTCTGCGCGACCTGATCACTGAAGCCCTCGAAGCGATCTGGAACGGCAACAGAACTTACGCTCCCATCGCCGGCCGACTGCGCGACGCCGTACGGCAATCCGGCGCGCATCAGATCGTCGATCTGTGCTCGGGCGGCGGCGGCCCATGGCTGGGACTCTATCCCGAAGTGGCGGACGGACGGTCTCTGACGGTTTGGCTCACGGATCAGTATCCGAGCTCTTTTCTGGCCGGAGACGGTACAGTGGCGCCTGGCAAGAGCCTGCTCGCCCGCCACGATCCGATCGACGCTCGCGCCGTTCCCGCTGACCTGCCTGGTTTCCGCACTATCTTCTCTTCCTTCCATCACTTCGATCCGGAATCGGCTCGGGCCATGCTGGCCGACGCCTTCAGCCAGCGCCAGGGCATCGGCATCTTCGAAGCCGCTCGCTGCAGTCTCTGGACGCTGCTCGCCGTCAACGCCATGCCTCTTCTCTGTCTCCGCGAAGCCATCCGTGCACGGCCGGTTCGCTTGCGGCGCCTCTTCTGGACCTTCCTGGTTCCCGTGGTGCCGGCGACGCTGTGGATCGACGGCATTCTCTCCTGCCTGCGCAGCTATTCGCTCGCCGATTTGGGCGAGCTTACCCAGAAATTCACCGCCGGCGATTATTCCTGGGAAATCGGCGATGCCGGCGGCGGCCGCGTTCCGATTCGCTGCCTGATTGGCTCGCCCAAGGCTTCGGGTTGAGGCTTATTGAGGGCTGAAATTCCCCAAAACCCTACCCCCCGGGGGGGTGGTTGAAGCTATCTAATTGAAATCTATGGTTTTGTAGGGTAATACCCTGAGGGTATTACCCTCTCTTTGCGATTGTGCCCTGTTTGTGGGGCAGCCACTTTTGCCGTCCCGTGGCTCCTTAGCCTTCGGCATGCCGCATGTTCTTTGAGCCCTCGAGCAGGGGCGCTCCGTGACAGTTTTTTTACGAAGATGACGCGGGGCTGCGCCCGATATAGGACTAATTCTGTCGTATATTGATTCGAAGAAGATGACGTTTTGTTCATCTTTGGTTCGGGCGGCGGTTCCATGGATCACTGGCGGTCACACCTCGCGGCCTGGGTTCGTGCGGCCGTATATAGGACTAATTTGATCGTAGTTGCAGTCTGAGAGGCCGCAGGCGACAGCCAGGAAGGCTGGAGGCAAGCGGAAGCGTGATGAGAATCACAGGCGGATTCCAAGGGGCCGCCTTTAAATAGGACCGTTGAGGTCGCATATTGGAGGCTGCGGTGCACTATCTTTGGCGGCGATGGCTGGGAGCAGCAGGAGCGGTACTGATAATTCTGGCGGGACCGGTCCGGGCACAGCAAACGGTCTCGCTCTGCGGCCAGGTGACGGATGTGACGGGTGCGGTGCTTCCCGGGGCGACGGTCGCGATTCGGGCAGCGACGGGTGGAGCGAATGGAGTGCGCACGGTCGCCGACGCTGAAGGGACGTTCCGGTTTGCGGCTTTGAAGCCGGGCGAGTACGTGGTGCGGGCGAGCGATCCGGGTTTTGCTGCGACGGAGCAGCGAGTGACGATCGCGGCCCAGGCGGTGACGCTCCATTTTTCTCTGCCCGTGGCGCAAATGAGCCAGACGGTGACGGTGAGCGCGACGAACGCAGCGCTGGCGACGACGGACACATCCACAGGCGGGACGCTGGATGCAAAAACCGTGCAGGCGCTGCCGCTGAACGGGCGAAGCTTCACGGATGCGATTGCGGTGCAGCCGGGAGTGGCTCCGGCGAGCTCGTCGGCGCCGAACTCGATCGTGATGAGCGGAGTGGCGAGCACGCCACCATCGGGGGAGCTGGATTCGGGAGCGCTCTCGGTCAGTGGACAGCGCGAGACGGCCAACAGCTTCCGCGTGAACGGGGCGGATGCGCAGGAAGACGTGAACATGGGCGTGGCGATTGTTCCGACGCTGGATGCGATCGCTGAGCTGAATGTGCTGACCGGTAATGATGCTCCGGAGTATGGGACGGCGAGCGGCGGCCAGGTCGCGGTGGTGACAAAGAGCGGGACGAACGAGTGGCACGGGTCGGCGTTCGAATATCTGCGCAACACGAATCTGGATGCGCGCAACTATTTTTCCGAGGAGCGGGCGGGGTTTCACCAGAATCAGTTTGGAGCGACGCTGGGCGGCCCGGTGAAGAGAGACAAGCTGTTCTTCTTTTCCGATTATCAGGGGACGCGGGTGGCCGAAGGGATCGATACGGGGCTGATCGCGGTGCCGACGGCGGCCGAGCGGGCGGGGGATTTTTCCGGCGAGACGAGCGCGCTGACGGGAAACGTGAGCGGCCCGTATCTGGCGGGGCTGCTGACGCAGAAGCTGGGCCATGCGGTGACCCAGGGCGAGCCGTATTACACGGCGGGGTGCACGAGCCCGAGCGAGTGCGTGCTGCCCAATGCGCGGATTCCGCAGGCGGCGTGGGCGCAGGCAGCGGGACATTTGATCGGGTACGTACCGCAGGCGAATGCGGGAGCGGGAACGTTTTCGACGACGGCGGCGGAGCAGACGATCCGGGACGATAAGGGCGCGTTGCGGATGGACTGGAACACGCGGATCGGCGCGGTGTCCGGGTACTACTTCCTGGACGATTACAACGTTGACAATCCCTACCCCACCGGAACGGGCGGGGCGACGGTGCCGGGATTCGACGCGCTGAACTTTGGACGAGCGCAGCTGCTGGCCCTGAGCGACACCAAGACCTTCGGGGCGAACACGGTGAACCTGGCGCGGGTGAGCTACATGCGGAACGCGGCGAACGTGGGACAGCCGCAGGGTGGAGTGGGGCCGACGGTGGCCTCGCAGGGATTCTCCGGGATCGTTCCACTGAAGCCGGAGACCGAAGGCGTGGAGAATGTGATCTTCAACGGCTTCACGATGGGTGTGGACGTGACGGCGCTCTTCCAGGCCGAGAACATCATGGAGGCGAGTGACGATTTCTCGCATGTGATCGGGCGGCACAATCTGAAGTTCGGCGCGGATGTGCATGCGGACCAGATCAACAACCATCCCGATGTCTACTTCAACGGGAGCTTCGCCTTCACCGGGAGCGAGACAGGGCTGGACTTTGCTGATTTCCTGCTGGGGGTGGACTCGAACTACACGCAGGGCGATGCGGAGCACTTTTACAACCGCAATCTGCTGGCTGGAGTGTATGGGCAGGATTCGTGGCAGGTGCGTCCGGGGCTGACGCTGAATTATGGGGTGCGGTGGGACCGTTTGCCCTTCTGGTACGAGAAGTACAACCAGCTGCAGACGCTGGTGCCGGGAGAGCAGAGCGTCGTTTTTCCGAACGCGCCGGAAGGGATTGTGTTCCCCGGCGATCCGGGCGTGCCGCGGTCGCTGGCGCCCACGAAGGAGACGAACTTTGCACCGCGGGTGGGGCTGGTGTGGATGGTTCCGGGCTGGCTGGGTGCGGGGAAGACGAGCGTGCGGGCGAGCTGGGGGCAGTTCTACACGCCGGTGGAGGGGCTTTCGCCGGCGATCATGAGCGCGAATCCACCATATGGGTATACGTACACGAGCGCGGTGCCGACGCTGTTTGACACGCCATGGACGGCGGCCGGGGACGGGTCGAGCCTGAACGCAAATGGGCAGCCACGGTTTCCGCTGCCGAAGGTGGCCTATGGGGCGAGCCGGGCGCATCCTGTGAGCAGCGTGAACTGGGCGGAGTTTGAGCCGTTCACGGGGATTCCGGCGGTGGCGCCGGGGAATACGACGCCCTATGCGGAGGATTATTTGCTGGGCGTGGGGCGGGAGCTGGGCCACGGGACCGTGCTGGATGTGAGCTATGTCGGGACGCAGGCGCATCATCTGCTGGCGCTGCTGGAGGCGAATCCGGGAGACCCGGGGCTGTGCCTGGGACTGAGCCAGGTGAGCGAGGTGGCGCCGGGCTCGGGAACCTGCGGCCCCTTTGGCGAGAGCGGGACGTATACGCGGGCGGACGGGACGGTTGTGCAGGGGACGCGGACGCGGTTTTCGCCGGCGTTCGGCAGCGTGACGTGGCAGAAGACGATTGCGAACTCGCACGATAACGCGCTGGAGGTCACGCTGAAGCACGATGGCAGCGCGCTGGGCTACTCGCTGGCGTACACGTGGAGCCAGAGCCTCGATCAGGGGTCGAGCCTGGCGGATCCGGTCGACCCAGTGGATCCAGGAGCGAGCCGCGGGCTGTCAGCCTTCGATCTGACCCACAATTTCGTGGCGAACTATCATTATCGGCTGCCTTCGCTGCGGCGTCTGCGGGGAGTGCCGGGCTGGACGGCGAGCGGGTGGATGGTGTCCGGGCTGACGCGCCTGACGACGGGATTCCCGGTGACGCTGGTGAACAACAACGACACTTCGCTGCTGGGGACGCAGCCGAATGGGGTGAATTCGGTGGGAGCGGACCAGATGAATTTTGCCGGGGGGCGGCTGGAGCTGCAGGGACGTCCGGGGACAGAGCCGGCTTTCAATACCGATCCTGTTCAGCCTGCCGGCGCTGGGGACGTTTGGAAATGCGCGGCGGCGGTTCTTCCACGGGCCCGGGTCGGACGACACGGACCTGGCGCTGGAAAAGGCGACGGAGCTGGGGGACGGGAAGACGCTGGAGCTGCGGGCGGAGGCGTTCAACCTGTTCAACCACAGCCAGTTTTTCGGGGCAGCGGCGGTGGAGGGGAACATCGGGAGCGCGACGTTTGGGCAGATTGTGTCGGCGGCACCGCCGCGGCTGATGCAGGTGAGTGCGAGAATAAGGTGGTAGCCGGGAGCTGGGGGCCGGGAGCGGGGTGGCCGCAGCCTGTAGCCGGTAGCGGCTGGTGGCATAATGACTGCAGGGGCGCTCCCGTGTGAACCTCCCCAACTCCATCACGATGGGCCGCATTTTCTGCGTGCCGGCGCTCATCTGGATGCTTTCCCCGCATTTTCCGCACGGGGGCTGGCATGGCGAGCAGGAAGTGGTCGCGTCGCTGTGCTTCATTCTGGTTTCCATTTCCGACGGTATTGACGGATACCTGGCGCGCCGCCGCGGGCAGATCACCACGATGGGGATGCTGCTCGATCCAATTGCCGACAAGCTGCTGATCACCTCAGCGTACGTGGCGCTGGTGGAGTTCAATCCCCACGTAGTGAAGCCGTGGATCGTGGTGGTGGTGATCGGGCGGGAATTCCTGGTGAGCGGGCTGCGGTCGATTGCCTCGACCGAGGGCTTCACGATCGAAGCCAGCGACGTGGGCAAGCTGAAGACGGTGATCCAGATTGTGTCGGTGGTGGCGGTGATTCTGGACCGCGCCTGGTATGCCTGGCACTGGGGCTGGTTCATCATGCCGGTGCACCTGATCGCGGTGGTGGGGATCTATTACATGACCGGCGTTTCGATTTTGTCGGCCGTGGATTATTTCTGGGCCTTCTGGCGCAAGATCGACAAGGCGACCGCGACGCGGCGGCGCAGCGACAATGAATATGTGCTGAGCCGGCGCAAGAAGAACACGACTCCGGCGGCGCACAATGCGGCACAGCCGTAGCGGCTGATTTCCGAGGCAGGGACGCGGGCTCTCCATTGCGAAGGGGTTGGCGGAGTTGACCGTACCTTTTCGGGATGTGGGCTCATCCAACGACGCAGGAGCCTCGATGGACCGTCTGAAAAATCCTCTCACCGACCCACAGGCAGATAGCCCAACCAACGACAATCCTGAAACCGAAACGAAGGGCGAGTCCGCGCCGGGGACGTTCTCGCGGCGGTCGTTCCTCGCCCATCTGGGCGCGGCTGGAGTGACTGCGACTGCGGCGGCGACCGCGGCTCCGCTGGCGCATGCGGCGCAGGGCGAGGAGAAGAAGGATGAGCTGGAGCGGGGGCCGAACACGCCTCCGGGCGCGGTGCCGGTGGTCCTGAATGTGAATGGGCAGACGCATCGCGTGCTGCTGGAGCCGCGGGTGACGCTGCTGGACGCGCTGCGCGATCATCTGCAGCTTTTTGGGACGAAGAAGGGATGCGACCACGGGCAGTGCGGCGCCTGCACGGTGCACGTGAACGGGCGGCGGGTGAATTCTTGCCTGAGTTTTGCCATCATGCACCAGAACGACAAGATCACGACGATCGAGGGGCTGGCGGAGAATGGGCAGCTGCATCCGGTGCAGCAGGCGTTTCTCGACCACGATGGTTTCCAGTGCGGATACTGCACGCCGGGGCAGATTATGTCAGGGGCGGCGCTGCTGCACGAACCGATTGGGCCGGATGACCACGCGGTGCGGGCGGCGATGAGCGGGAACATCTGCCGGTGCGGAGCCTACGTGAACATTGTGGCGGCTGTGCAGCAGGCGAGGAAGGTCAGCGGATAGCGGATAGCGGACAGCGGACAAAGGCAGCCAGTAGCCGGTAGCGAATCAGCAAAAAGCAGGAGAGACGAATGCAGGCTTTTCGATACAGTCAGGCGCGGTCGGTGGAGAGCGCGGCGCGATCCGGCGGGACGTTTATTGCCGGCGGGACGACGCTGGTCGACCTGATGAAACTCGACGTAATGCAGCCGCAGCAGCTGGTGGACATCAACGCCCTGCCGCTGAGCCGGGTGGAAGACGAGAAGGATGGCGGGCTGCGGATCGGGGCGATGGTGCGCAACAGCGACCTGGCGAATCATCCGGCGGTGCGGCAGCGGTATGCGGTGTTGTCAGAGGCGCTGCTGTCGGGGGCGTCGCCGCAGCTGCGGAATATGGCGACGACGGGTGGGAATCTGCTGCAGCGGACGCGGTGCTACTACTTCCGCGATGTGAATTATGCCTGCAACAAGCGGAAACCGGGGTCGGGCTGCTCGGCGATTGATGGATACAACCGGATTCATGCGGTGCTGGGCGGATCGGAACAGTGCGTGGCGACGCATCCTTCAGACATGGCGGTGGCGATGATGGCGCTGGAGGCGGTGGTTGTCGCAAAGGGGCCGAAGGGCGAACGGCGGATTCCGCTGAACCAGTTTTATCTGGAGCCGGGGACGACGCCGGATCAGGAGAATGTGCTGCAGCCGGGAGAACTGATCACGTATGTGACGTTGCCGGCGTTTTCCGATGGGACGCGGTCGCATTATCTGAAGCTGCGCGACCGCCAGCAGTACGAATTTGCGCTGGCGTCGGCTGCGGTGCTGGTGCGCATGAACAGCGGGCGTATCGAGCAGGCGCGGATTGCGCTGGGTGGCGTGGCGACGAAGCCGTGGCGTTCACGGCCGGCCGAGCAGGTGCTGGAAGGGCAGGCGGCGACGGAAGCGAATTTCCGGAAGGCCGCGGAGACGGCGATGGCCGGGGCAAAGCCGCTCCGGTACAACGGTTTCAAAATTGAGCTGGCGAAGCGGGCGATTGTGCGGGGGCTGACCGTGGTGACGCAGATGGGAGCACAGGCATGAGCACATCGCTGGTTGGGTCGGCGGTTACGCGAGTCGATGGGCCACTGAAGGTGACGGGAGCGGCTCCCTATGCTGTGGATCACTCGGTGGAGAACCTGGCGTACGGCGTGGGCGTGCCGAGCACGATCGGGAACGGGCGTGTAACGCGGATCGATACTTCGGCGGCGGAGTCGATGCCGGGTGTTCTGGGGGTGCTGCATCACGGCAACAGCCTGCCGCTGTATCGGCCGGGCGGGCCGTTTGAGCCGGAGAGCCACGCGGGCGAGAGCCGCCCTCCATTTGAGGACGATACCGTGTATTACTACGGCCAATTTGTCGCACTGGTGGTGGCAAATACCTTCGAGCAGGCGAACGCAGCGGCCGCGGCTGTGAAGGTGGAGTATGCAACGGAGAAACCGGCGACCGTGCTGGAGGATGAGGACCGAGCGCCGGGCGATCCGAAGCAGCATTACCAGAGGGGTAATCCCGAAGAAGCCTTTGCCGGCGCACCGGTGAAGATCGACTACACCTATGAGACGCCGACCGAGACGCACAATCCCATGGAGATGCACGCGACGATTGCCGTGTGGAACGGCGACCGGCTGCGGATGTACGAGACCACGCAGGGCGTGGTGAACCATCGCAACGTCATGTCGGAGATGTTGGGCGTTCCCCTGGACCGCATCGAGGTCATTTCGCCCTTCTGCGGATCCGGATTCGGCGGAAAACTCTTTCCGTGGCCGCAGTCGCTGCTGGCCGCGATGGCGGCGAAAAAGGTGGGGCGGCCGGTGCAGGTGGCGGTGCCGCGCAGCCTGATGTTCACCACGGTGGGGCATCGCCCGCGGACGCAACAGCGCATGCGGCTGGGCGCGCAGCAGGATGGCACGCTGGTGGCGATTGTGCAGGATGTGCTGCAGCCGACGTCGAAGATCGATGCGTTCACGGAGAACTGCACCGGGGTGACGCGCATGCTGTACAGCTGCCCCAACGTGTCGACGACGCAGGAAGTGGTGTCGCTGAACATCGGCACACCGTCGCCAATGCGCGGGCCGGGCACGACGCCAGGTTTGTACGCGCTGGATGCGGCGATGGATGATCTGGCGATCAAACTCAACATGGATCCGCTGCAACTGCGGCTGAAGAATTATGCAGAACAGGACGAAGGGGCGAATCTGCCGTTTTCCAGCAAGCACCTGAAGGAGTGCTATCAGCTGGGGGCAGAGCGCTTCGGTTGGGCGAAGAGAAATCCGGTTGTGGGCTCGATGAAGAGCGGCGAGGAGATTCTCGGCTGGGGCATGGGCACTTCAACCTGGCATGCCGGTCGCGGATCGGCGACGGTGCGAGTGAGGCTGGGAGCGGATGGCCGAGTGCGGGCGTCGAGTGCGACCCAGGACCCCGGTACAGGCACGTACACGGTGTTTGCCGTTGTGGTCGCACAGAAACTGGGAATTCCGATTGATCGGGTGGACGTGGCGCTGGGCGATACGGCACTGCCGCCGGGTCCGATGTCGGGTGGATCGACGGCGACAGCGAGCGTACTGCCGGCGATCGATAAGGCAACCGACAATGTGACGAATCTGCTGTTCGAGCTGGCGACGCGCACGGCTGGATCGCCCTTTGAGAAGGCGGACCCGAAGACGCTGGCGCTGACGAATGGGCGTGTGCACGCGCAGGGGCAATCGCCGGAGAGCGGCATGCCCTTTGAAAAACTACTGCAGCTGCGGCGGCTGGCGTCGCTCGAAGCGGAGGCGCACACGGGCGGCCCGGATGAAACGGGGAAGTATTCGAGCCAATGCTTCGGCGCGCAGTTCCTGGAGGTGGCCTGGGATCCGGGCATCGCGCGGCTGCGGGTGACGCGGTCGGTGACGGTGATCGACGCCGGCCGGATCATCAGCGAGAAGACGGCGCGCAATCAGATCCTCGGCGGCGTGGTGTGGGGCATCAGCATGGGGATGTTTGAAGAGACGCTGTACGATCCGCGGAACGGGAAGCCGCTGAACAATAACTTTGCGGATTATCTGGTCCCCACCAATGCGGATATCGAGCAGATGGAGTGCCATTTCGTGCAGTATCCAGACCTGCATCTGAACGAATATGGCGCGCGTGGGCTGGGGGAAATCGGATTGACGGGGGTGGCTTCGGCGCTGACAATGGCGGTGTATCACGCAACGGGCGTTCGCGTCCGCACGCTGCCGATTCGGCTGGAACACCTGATGAGCAGTCAGCAGATGAGCGCGTAGGGATGCCGCCGGGCGGCAACGGGACCATGGCCGAGCTAAGGGAGATCCTGGACCTGTGGAAGCGCGCCAGCGCCGCGGGTGAGGACGTGTGTCTGGCTACGGTGGTCGGCGTGGAAGGGTCTGCTTACCGGCGCCCCGGAGCGCGCATGGTATTGACGGCCAGCGGCCGACGGGCGGGAACCGTGAGCGGAGGGTGCCTCGAAGCGGAGATCGCGAAGAAGGCCTGGTGGCTGACGGAGAAGGGCGCTTCGATTCAGCGTTACAGCAGCTTTTTCGACGACGATGGCACGATGCCCTACGGCCTGGGCTGTGGTGGAACGGTGCTCGTTCTGCTGGAGCGGGGCGAGGCGGCGGCGGAATGCCTGGAGGCGGTGCGGCGCAGCGTGGACGAGCGGACGGCATCGGCGATCGTCAGCGGCACATTGGCGGGTGAGGCCGGTACGCGGCTGATTGTGAACGCAGCGGGCGAGACCCTCTCTGCGCGGAGCACGGAGCCAAAGCTGGAACGGCTGGCGCGGGAGGCGCTGGAGGCACGTTCGTCGCGGACGGTATCGGGATTCTTTGTGGAATATGTTGCGCCGCCACCGGCGTTGACGATTTTTGGCGCTGGGGATGACGCGCGGCCTCTGGTAGAGTTTGCCGATACGATTGGCTGGCATGTGACGGTGGCGGATGGGCGCGCGAATCTGGCGCGGGCGGAGCGTTTTCCGCGAGTGGCGCGGGTGAGCGGACTGGAAGCGGCTCTGGCGGCGCTGACACCGGACGATGCCGCTGTGGTGATGACGCACAGCTATGAGCAGGACCAGCTGATTTTGCGGGGGCTGTTGCAGCAGGATCTGAGATACATCGGCGTACTTGGACCGCGCGCGCGAACGGAGCGGCTGGTGGGCGAAGTGGCTTCGGAGTTGGGGCTTGAGGCGGAGGCGTGCCTGGGGCGGTTGCACTCGCCGGTTGGCCTGGACCTGGGGGGACACGCGCCGGCGGCGATTGCGCTGTCGATTGCGGCGGAACTGCAGGCGGTGTTTGCGGGGCGGGCGAAGAAGCTGTCAGGAGAGCCCGCGGTGCATGCCTGAGGCGCGCTGCGCGGCGGTGGTGCTGGCGGCCGGGGCTTCGACGCGGCTGGGACAAGCGAAACAACTGATTGAAGCAGGCGGCGAGTCGCTGCTGCGGCGAACGGCGCGGCTGGCGATGGCGGCGGGGTGTGCGCCGGTGGTCGTGGTGCTCGGTTATGAGGCAGAGCGGATGCGCGCGGAACTGAGCGGCCTTTCGGCTGAGGTGGTGATCAATGCTAAGTGGCCGCAGGGGATGGGGTCGTCGCTGCGGTGCGGAGTTGAGTTCGTTTGTGCGCGGGAACATCGCCCGGAGAACATCCTGCTGCTGGTGTGCGATCAGCCGAGGCTGACCGTGGAACATCTGCGGGCGCTGGTGGCGCGGCATGCTGCTGGTGGCATGGCGATCACGGCGTCGGAGTATGCGGGACGAGCCGGTGTGCCGGCGATGTTTGCGGCGGAGCTGGTTCCCGAGCTGCTGCAGTGTATGGGCGACCAGGGCGCGCGCGAGGTGATTCGGCGCGATGCCGGGCGGGTGCAGTCGATTCCGTGGGCTGATGGCGCGGTGGATGTGGATCGGCCAGAGGATCTCGAAGAGCTGAAAGACTCATGAGTTCCGCTTGCGGACGGTCCTGAGCCGCAAGTTGCCTGCCTTCAGGCTGGATGCGGGCCGGGTGGGGGGCCTTCCCAGCCATGCGACAATAAACATGAAACAGTTATGAAATCTTCTGCCGCAGTGGCCCCCCCACCAGCCACCATCACGCCGGAGCTTCTGGCGCAGCACGGGATCACTGCGGAAGAGTATCGCCGCATCGAGGATGCCCTGGGGCGCACGCCGAGCTTCACGGAGCTGGGCATCTACAGCGTGATGTGGAGCGAGCACTGCTCCTATAAATCGTCCAAAGTGCATTTGAGGCGGCTTCCGACGCGCAGCAAGCTCGTGGTGCAGGGTCCGGGCGAGAACGCCGGCATTATCGACGTCGGCGACGGATGGGCGTGCGCGTTCAAGATCGAGAGCCACAATCATCCGTCGTATATCGAGCCGTTCCAGGGCGCTGCGACGGGCGTGGGCGGGATTCTGCGGGATATTTTCACGATGGGCGCGCGGCCGCTGGCCGTGATGGACTCGCTGCGCTTCGGGCCGCTGACCCCCGACAAGGACACACCGGAAGAAGTGGTGCGGAAGAATCACTCGGTGGTGGAAGGCGTGGTGCATGGGATCGCCGGGTACGGCAACTGCTTTGGGGTGCCTAACCTGGGTGGCGAGACGAAGTTCGAGGCGTGCTACTCGGGGAATCCGCTGGTGAATGCTTTTGCACTGGGATTAGTGCGGCGCGATGAGATTTTCTATGCGAAGGCAAGCGGCATCGGGAACCCGGTGATTTATGTGGGGGCGCGCACGGGACGCGATGGAATCCACGGCGCGACGATGGCCAGCGAGGAGTTCAAGGAAGGATCGGAGCAGAAGCGGCCTAACGTGCAGGTAGGCGATCCGTTCATGGAGAAGCTGCTGCTCGAGGCTTGTCTTGAGGCGATGCAGACGGGCGCGGTGGTCGGCATTCAGGACATGGGCGCGGCGGGGCTGACCAGTTCCAGTTGCGAAATGGGTGGACGCGGCGGCGTGGGGATCGAGATGGATCTGGACCACGTTCCGCAGCGTGAGACTGGCATGACGGCCTACGAGATGATGCTGAGCGAGAGCCAGGAGCGCATGCTGCTGGTGGCCGAGAAGGGCCGGGAGCAGGAGGTGCTGCGGGTCTTCGAGAAGTGGGGCCTGGAGGGCGTGATTGTCGGCCGCGTGATTGAGGAGCCGCAGCTGCGTATTCTGCATCACGGCGAGCCGGTGGCGGATATTCCGAACCGGTCGCTCACGGACGAGTGTCCCGTGTACCACAGGCCGATTGGAACCTGGGCGCGGCCGGGACAGATTAAGGTGCCGTTGGATCCGCCGGCGCATGTGCTGGCGGAGTTGCAGAAGCCGCGGGATTACACGGCGGATTTGAAGAAGCTGCTGGCGTCGGCGAATATCTGCTCGAAGCGGTGGGTGTATGAGCAGTACGATTCGATGGTGCAGACGAACACGGTGCAGGGGCCGGGCGGCGAAGCGGGCGTGATGCGGATCAAGGGCACGGGGACGCCGGGGCATGAGCGCGGGCTGGCGATGGCGCTGGCGGGGAATGGGCGCTGGTGCTATCTCGATCCAAAGCTGGGCGCGATGCATGCGGTGGCGGAGGCGGCGCGCAAGGTGGCGTGCACGGGCGCGACTCCCGTGGCGGCGACGAATTGTCTGAACTTCGGGAATCCGGAGAAGCCGGAGATTATGGCGCAGTTTTCGGCGGCTGTCGATGGAATTGCTGAGGCTTGCACGGCGCTGGGGACGCCGATTACGGGCGGGAATGTGTCGCTCTACAACGAGACTAAGGGTGAGGGGATTTATCCTACGCCGGTGGTGGGGGTGGTGGGGCTGCTGGAGGATGTGACGAAGGCTGTGCCGAGTGGGTTTCAGAGGGCTGGGGATGCGGTGGTTCTATTGACCTCAGGACCTGCGAGAATTGGGCCCGAGAGCGTGAATAGCAGTGACGGTGCGCAGGCTCTTCTTGATGGCCATTCGGAACGCATACTGCGCGAATTCGGTTCCAGCGAGTTCGCAAAGGTCCTTTGTGGATCCGTTTGGGGTCAGCCGCCGTCGCTCAATCTTCAAACCCAAGCGCAGCTATTGAAGTTTCTTGAGGCTTTAATTGAAGAGGGCCAGATCACCTCAGCCAGCGATATTTCCGATGGAGGCCTTGCAGTTGCTCTCGCGCGAGCATCGTTCGCATACGGAATCGGCGCACGAATCAATGTTGGCGCACAGCCTGTGATGGATGCAGGGTTGGGACTCTTCCTCGAGCACTCGCACGAAGTGCTTGTTACGTGTGCGCCGAATAATCTCGAAGATCTGAGGAAGCTCGCCGAACCCTACGGCATCTGGATCAACCGGATTGGTGAGACGATACAGAAGCAGCTGCAAGTTGCCGTTTCGGGCCAGACGATTCTTGACGTCTCGGTGCCAGAGTTGAATACGATTTGGTCATCGGCTCTCGAATCCCAGCTCGCTGAAGAGGTGACCGCGTGAGGCGGCTGGTGATGGAGGGGTTCGATGCCGCAGGGGCTCAAGCCCAATCCTTTTTAGACGCCGATACGGCACGACTGAAGTCGTGCCCTGATACAAAAGCTGACAATTGTACCGATTTGGCATCTGTTCGACTCACCTCTGATTCGCCTGGGGCCAACTCGGATACAAAGCTCAATGCAACCGCAGATCCTTCGGCTGCGGCCGCTGTGCGGCCTGACCTCAGGATGACAGGCGTGCAGGATTCGCAGGGCTCTGATGATCCCAAGCTGCGGGAGCATTGCGGCGTCGTTGCCATTCATGGGCATCCGGATGCTTCGCGGCAGGCTTATCTCGCTCTCTATGCGTTGCAGCATCGGGGGCAGGAGTCGGCGGGGATTGCCACAGCCGACGGCACGCACCTTTCGAACATCAAGGGCATGGGGCTGGTGTCGGAGATCTTTACCGACGAGGTGCTGGCGCGGCTGAAGGGCGACATGGCCATTGGGCACACGCGCTACTCGACGACCGGCGATTCGGCGCTGCTGAATGCGCAGCCGATTCGCGTGGAGTCGACGAAGGGGTTGATCGCGATTGCGCACAACGGGAACCTGGTGAACCTGGGCAATCTGCGGGTGCATCTGGAACGTAAGGGCGCGTTTTTTCAGACGACTTCCGACTCGGAAATCATTGTGCAGCTCATCGCGCACTCGCAGGCGACCACGCTGGTGGATGCCATTGCCGATTCGCTGCGGCAGGTGGAGGGCGCGTTCTCGATTGTGATGATGACGAGGGACCGCATCTTTGCGGCGCGCGATCCGCATGGGTTCCGGCCGCTGTCGATGGGACGGATCGTCAATCCCGAGGGACCGGACACGATTGTGTTTGCCTCGGAGTCCTGCGCGTTCGATCTGCTGCGGGCAAAGTTTGAACGCGACGTGCTGCCCGGCGAGTTGGTGATGGTGACCGCGGACGGCGTGACCTCGCGCCAGTATGCGCCGCCTACCCAGACAAGCTGCATCTTTGAGCATGTGTATTTTGCGCGGCCCGACAGCATGATCTTCAACCGCTGGGTGCAGGAGAGCCGCGAGGAGATGGGGCGGCAGCTGGCGCGGGAGTCGCATGTGCCGGCGGACCTGGTCGTTCCTGTTCCTGACTCCGGCGTGACGGCGGCCATTGGGTACGCAGCGGAGAGCGGCATTCCGTTTCGCTTCGGGCTCATCCGCAACCATTATGTGGGCCGCACGTTCATCCAGCCGGAGCAGCGGGTGCGCGATTTCGGCGTGAAGCTGAAGCTGAATCCGGTGCGGAATTTGCTGGCCGGGCGGAGAATCATCCTGATCGACGACTCGATCATCCGCGGCACGACGAGCCGCAAGATCGTGCGCATGGTGCGGCAGGCGGGCGCGTCGGAAGTGCATCTGCGCATCAGCTGTCCACCGACCATCTCGCCGTGTTTTTATGGCGTGGATACGCCGCGCAAGTCCGAGCTGATAGCGGCCAACAATACGGTCGAAGAGATCCGGCAGTACATCGAGGCGGATTCGCTGGCCTATTTGTCACTGGATGGATTACGTAATGCCTGCGACGGCGGCGAGGGCAACACTTACTGCGTGGCCTGCTACACGGGCGAGTATCCCACGCAGTGGGTGGACGTCGAGGACATCCTGCCGGCGGAAGCGGTCGCACGGTAAGCACGACGAATCCCGAACAAATCCAAAAATTTCTCGCGCAACCTACCCATCCTGTGCTGCTTCCTAATGCAGCAGAAGGGAGACGGTTTGCATGGCAACGAAGAAGAGTTCCTCACGCAGGAAGTCATCGGGAGGCAGGAAGTATAGTCCGAAAGCGCAAAAGAAAGTGGCGCGCGCAATGCGCGAGAAGGAGAGCGGGACGCTGAAGAGCGGACGCAGCGGCAAGAAAGTGACAAGCCGAAAGCAGGCGATCGCAATCGGCCTTTCAGAGGCGCGGAAAGAAGGCGCGAAGGTGCCGAAAAAGAAGGCGGCTTCGAAGAAGAAATCCTCCTCGAAAAAGAGCTCTTCGAAGAAAAAGTAGCCGTCCGCCGCCGCTGAATTGGCGAATCGACAGGACATCGGACGCCCGGAGCCCATCGGTTTCGGGCGTTGCGGTTTCCGGGGAGGGCCGGTTCCTGCTACCTTTTTCTGGTACGCCTCATGGCCCACAGCATCCCGGTTCTTCCTTCGCATCGTTTCGTGCGCGCCTGTCTTCGCCAGCCGGTGGACCGCACGCCGGTCTGGTTTTTGCGCCAGGCCGGCCGCTACATGGCGGAATACATGGCGGTGCGGCGGCACCACTCACTGCTGGAGATCTGCAAGCGGCCGGAGCTGGCGGCTGAGGTGACAATCACCGCCGCGGAGAAGCTGGATGTGGATGCGGCGATCATCTTTGCCGATCTTCTGCTGCCGCTGGAGTGCATGGGGCTGGATTTTGAATTTCAGGTCGGCGAAGGCCCGGTGATTCACAGGCCGCTGCGCTCAGCAGCGGATGTTGCCGCGCTGCAAACCACACGCGCGACGGAACTGGCCTATGTGGGCGAGGCGATTCAGCGGGTGGTGGCGCATTTTCACGGACGCGTGGGGATGATTGGATTCTGCGGCGCGCCGTTCACGCTGGCCAGCTACATGATCGAGGGCGGCGGTTCGCGGAACTACATCGAGACCAAAAAACTGATGTACCGGCAGCCGGACGCGTGGCGGATGTTGCTCGACAAGCTGGTTGGGGTG
The DNA here is from genome assembly GCA_963770525.1 of uncultured Acidobacteriaceae bacterium. Taxonomy (GTDB): domain Bacteria; phylum Acidobacteriota; class Terriglobia; order Terriglobales; family Acidobacteriaceae; genus Palsa-343. The sequence continues at coordinate 576,732 of CAVYPY010000001.1, forward strand.
CTGCGCGAATTTGCGGCGCAGCAGGTGCAGGCCGGCGCAGACGTGATTCAGATCTTCGACAGCTGGGCGGGCGCGCTCAGCATTGCAGATTATCGCGACTTCGTTCTCGCGCCGACGAAGACCCTGGTGCGCGAGGTGCAGGCGCAGGGCGTGCCGGTGATCTACTTCGGCGTGGACACAGCGAGCCTGCTGCCTTCGATGCGGGAGACGGGCGCGGACGTGCTTGGCCTGGACTGGCGGACACCGCTCGACCGGGCGTGGCGCAACCTGGATTACGCGTGCGCAGTGCAGGGTAATCTCGATCCGATCACGTTGTTTGCCGATCAGGAGTTGTTGCACACGCGGGTGCGGCAGATTCTGGACCAGGCAGGTGGACGTCCGGGGCACATCTTCAACCTGGGACACGGCATTGTGCCCGGGACGCCGGTGGAGAATGTGCAGGCGGTGGTGAAATTCGTACGCGAGTACGTCTCACCAACGGAAGCGCGCCATGGCTGATGCAGTTCTGTTGCTGGCGCATGGCACCGCGGACACGGTGGAGGAGATCCCGGAGTATTTGTCGCGCGTGACCGGCGGGCGTTCGCTGCCGGAAGCGGTGGTGGAGGAAGTGCAGCATCGGTTTTCGGCAATCGGCGGCAGCCCGCTGACGGGTTTGACGCTGGAACAAGGGCGGTTGCTGGCCGAGGAACTGGGTGTGCCGGTGTACGTGGGCATGCGCAACTGGAAGCCCTACATCGCAGATGTCGTACGGAAGATGCGGGATGACGGCGTGACGCGGGCGGCGGTGATTTGTCTGGCCCCGCAGAATTCGCGCACCAGCGTGGGATTGTACCGGCGGGCGGTGTTTGCAGCCGCGGAAGGGGCGCTGGCGCTGCGCTTTCTCGATGACTGGGCCGATCATCCGCTGCTGGCCGATGCTTTTGCGGAGCGACTGCAGGCTGTACGCGATGCGTTCCTTGCTGAGGCGGGGAGTCCGGTGCCGGTGCTGTTTACAGCTCACAGCGTGCCCTGCCGGACGGTGATTTCTGCGCCGCAATCGGAGGCGGGCACGCCACCGGATCCGCCAGATCCCTATCCGGTGGAGGCGAAGCAGACGGCCAGGCTGGTGGCCGAGCGCATTCCGGGACTGACGGAGAAGGACTGGTTCTTCGCGTTCCAGAGCCAGGGAATGTCCGGTGGACCGTGGCTGGGGCCGACGGTGGAGGACACTCTGACCGCACTGCATGAAGAGGGATTGCGGCGGATCATCCTGCAGCCCATTGGATTTCTGTGCGATCACGTGGAGATTCTGTACGACATTGACATCGGCTTTCGGCATCATGCTGAAAAGCTGGGCATGGCGATGCGCCGGCCTGGCTCGCTGAACGATTCGCGTCTGCTGACGCTGGCGCTGGCCGATCTGGCCCGGCGCGCGCTGGCGTGAGCAGCACGTCGATGACGGGGCGAATTTCTGCTGCGCCGTCCGGCCTGGCGCATCTGAATAATCGGTAGAGCTATGAAGACCTGGCAAAAGATTATTGCTGTTGTTGTGCCACCGATCGTGGTCATCGGCGCGGGCATTCTGTACATCAATCACAAGCGCAATGAGCCGAGCGTCGCGCCGCAGCCGAAGTATCAGGAGGGCACGCTGTCGCAGGACCAGATGGTGCAGCCGCGCAAGCTGTTCATCGACGACCTGAAGTCGGCAAAGGATCTGATCGGGAAGCCGGTGTGGATCCAGGCGGGCTATGAGCTGGACTACTATCCCTACGCCGGGCATCGCGTGGATTTTGCGAAGAAGGCGGGCGTGCTTCCGAGCGCGGAGAAGCTGAACATCAAAGACATTGTGACGGAGAAGGTGCCGGCGAGCGTGCCGAGCCGGATTCCGCGGGGGAGCGAGCAGGCGTTCGCCGTCTTTACGATGAAGGACGATGCGAAGGAATATGCCACCGCCATCGGCACCATTCAGGGGAGCGATTCGACGTATTACTGCGACAACATCTTCTACTACGACGATCCGCACCAGATGTACAACTTTTGGCCGGCGAATATCTGGCAGGCGATCGATCAGCATCACCCGATTCCGGGCATGAACGAGCTGCAGGTGTCGATGGCGCTGGGCGTGATGCAGCAGTCGGACTCATCGAACTATGGCAACCGCACGGTGCAGTATGACGCCGGCGGGCAGCACTGGTCGGTGACGTTTGAGAATGACAAAGCGACTGCGGTCCAGGGGCCCCAGGCGAAGGGGTCGGCGGGCGCCGCCTGATGGGATGGCTTTCGATCTCTGCGGGCACGGTTCCGTCAGGCGCGTTCTGAAAAGCGTGCCGGCGAAGCAAGGAACCTTTGCCGCAGCAGGGTGAGCCAACTGCCCAGCCCGGAAGGGGCCGGAGTCGAGAACAACGTGGATGCAGGCAGCTGTGCCAATGCGGCAGCTTTTGCAGCTCCTGGTCTTCTGCCTGACGTGCGCGGCGTGGTCGACTTGCCGGACGAACTCAAGGTGCGCGAGGTGCCCGACTTGCCCGAGATGCGCGGCCTGGCCGAGGTACGCGGCGTAGCCGATCTGGCAGACTTGCTCGACGTGTGCGACGTGCTCACCGTGCGCGACCTGGCCAACGTGCGCGAGGTGGACGCCGCGCCCGACTTGCCGGATCTGGCAGACGTGCCCGAAGCGCGCAACCTGGCCGGGGCGGCCGGCGTTGGCGGCGGTACGGACACTCGTTCTGCGCGCAATGCGCATTGGCGCAGCCAGGCAGAGGTGGTGAGGCCGGCCTGGGCGGCAGCGCGTTCCAGACGGCGTTGCTCGGCGGCGGAAAAGCGAGTGGTGATTCGCCGGGTACGGTCGGCAGGCGCGGTGTTTTTGCAAGGGTTGGGTGCGGCCGGAGACGTGTTCCGGACGGTTTTGGCCAGCACTTTCCTGAACACGGGTTTCTTTGCCAGGAGCGCGTTTTGCCGGACCAGGGAAGCGGCGCTCATTTTCGCGAGGGCGGAGGAGCGCGCTGCCGGTTTCGCAGTGGAGGGTTTTGGCTGCACGGTGCGGATGGCCTTCGTCTGGATGGCGGGGAGTGCCGGGGCGGTCACCGGTTGGGCGTCCACTTCTCTTAGTTCTCCAGCGGGCTTTTTTCGTGCGGGTCTCTTCCTGCTGGAAGAAAGCGCCAGCTCGGCCGTCGGGGCAGGCGCGGGCAGGCAGGTGGGCGCCGCCAGGGCCACGGCTGGACCTTCAGCAGGCGCGGGACTGGGCAGGTCGGGCGGAGGGGTTGGATCCGATGGTGCGAGCGGTGCAGCCGCAACCGGTGGTTCTGTGGAGGGAGCGACGCGGCGCGTTTGCGGCTTACGCCGCTGGCGGAAATTGCGCATCGCCTCCTCGTAGGGAATTTCGCGCACCCCGGGTTCGCCGGCAACGCTGGTGGCGTCGCCGTTCCCGGGATTCTTGCCTGCCCAGGTATGGAATCGGCTCAGAATCACGTGAATGTCCTCAGGCTCGCTTCCCGGCTGCATGTGAGTGTCCTCCACCGCTCAGGGTATCGGGGAACAACGGGAGGGGGCGGGGAAACAATAGGGGTCTTCTCACCAAAGTTCCTGAAGGAGGACGCGCAGAACGGCTCGTTCCAAAATGGGAATGCTAACCGGCATCTGTGCCGGTGGCGCTTGCTTTTCGAGGGCGACCGAGGTGGCTCAGCCGGTATTGCGGAGGCCGGCGGCGATGCCGCTGATGGTTCCGGCGATGGCGCGGTTGACCTCGTCGGTGTCTTCGCCGGCGCGCTTGCGGCGCAGCAGGTCGACCTGGATGAGGCTCATGGGATCGACATAGGGATTGCGCAGCCAGATGGAGCGCGCAAGGACGGGATTGGCATCGAGCAGGTCGCGCTGCCCGGTCACCTCCAGGATCGCTTCGCGGGTGCGCTCGAACTCGGCCTTGAGCAGGGCGAAGACACGCTCGCGCAGGGCGCTGTCCGGTACGAGTGAGGCGTAGAGCGATGCGATGCCCAGGTCAGCTTTGGCCAAAGCCATTTCGACGTTGCGAACGACGTCAATGAAAAGCGGGAACTCGGCCATCATGTCGCGCAGGAGTGCGGCGCCGCCGGGCCGCTTCAGGAATTCCGCAAAGGCGGTGCCCACTCCGAACCACGCGGGGACGAGCAGGCGGCTCTGCGTCCAGCCAAAGACCCACGGGATGGCGCGCAGGTTGGCAAAACTCATCTGGCCGCCGCGGCGTGCAGGACGGGAGCCGATGCGGGCGTGTTCCAGCTCGGCGACGGGCGTGGCCAGCTCGAAGTACTGCAGGATGCCGGGATCGTTGAGGATGTGCTCGCGGTAGGCGCGATACGAAATCTCCGAGAGCTCCTCGAAGGCGCGCTCCCATTCGGGCCGGAGCACGCCGGAGTAGTGCTCGCCGGGGATCAGGGCGTTGGGGCGGGCGAGGGCGTCGAGGGAGGCGGCGATCATCAGCTCGAGGCTGCGCTCGGCCAGCACCACGTCGGAATATTTGAAATTGAGCACTTCGCCCTGCTCGGTGATGCGGATCTGCCCTTCGAAAGCGCCGATGGGCTGTGCGTAGATGGCGCGATGGGTGGGTCCTCCGCCGCGGCCGACGGTGCCGCCGCGCCCGTGGAAGAGGCGCAGGCGGATGCCGCATTCGCGGGCGGCTTCGTGGAGCGCGCGATGGGCGCGGAAGATCTCCCAGGTGCTGGTGAGCATGCCTCCGTCTTTGTTGGAGTCGGAATAGCCCAGCATGACTTCCTGAGTGTTGTTCCAGGAGGCGAGCAGCTTGCCATAGCCGGGCGACCGCCACAGCTCGCGGCAGATGGCCGGCGCGTTGCGCAGGTCTTCAATGGACTCGAAGAGCGGGACGGGCATGAGGCCGGGGTCGGCGCAGCGGCCCTCGCGGTGATCGCCCGGTCCGCTGCCCGTAACTTCCACGCCGCCGAGGCGCGCCAGCCAGACGACGGCGGTGATGTCGTCGACAGAGGAAGCGCCGCTGACGATGTAGTGGCGGATGGCTTCCGGGCTGCAGCCGGATTTGATCTCAGCGATGGCGCGGAAGGTCTCCAGCACATCACGCGTCTCAGGGCTGAGGGGGGCGGGGGCGGTCGAGCCATTCTGCGCGCACCACGCAGAAGACTCTTCGAGCGCCTTGCGGTGGATGCGCGCGTGCTGGCGAATGTCCAGGGTATGCAGGTGCAGGCCGAAGGTGCGGACCATCAGGATCAGCGGATCGATGAGGGTCTCGGCCATGCGGACGCCCTTGTTGGCAGCCAGGCTGCGGCGCACGATCTCGAGGTCTTCAAGAAAATCCTCGGCTGAGCAGTATGGCGAGAGGGCCGACAGTTCCGATTCCAGCAGCTCGGGGTCATGGTCGGCGCGGCCGGCGGTGCGCTGGATGCGGGCTCGCACAAAGACCAGGTAGCGGCGATAGGTTTCGAATTCGAATCGGGCGCCGAAGACCGCGTCGGCGCTGATGCGGGCCTCCGCCTGAAATTCCTTCATGCGCTTCTGGAGTTCGTCGCTGACCGGGAGCTGCTGCGCCGAGGTGGTGAGCAGGTTGATGGCCTGCTGCAGCCGCTCGTCATAATACGCAAGCAGTCGCGTGCGGGCGGCGAGGATGGACTGGCGTGTGACTTCGGGCGTGACAAAGGGATTGCCATCGCGATCGCCGCCGATCCAGGAACCGAAGGACAGCAGGAGCGGCAGCTCCGAGAGTTCAAGCGTGAGGCCGTACTCGCTGCGCAGGGCCGATGCCACTTCTTCGTAAAGGCGGGGCAGCGTCTCGAAGATGGAGACGTCGTAGTAGTCGAGGCCCATGCGCACCTCGTCGGCAACGGCGGGGCGGCGGCTGCGGACTTCATCGGTCTGCCACAGCGCGGTGATCTCGGCGGTCAGCGCTTCTTCGAGGGCGGCGAGTTCTTCGTCAGGAACGGGGATGCGGTCGAGCTTCTCCAGGAATTCGCCCATGCGCCGCCGCTTCATCAGGACACTGCGCCGGGCGATCTCAGTGGGATGCGCGGTAAAGACCGGGACCACGAGAATGCGCCGGAGCCACGCCAGCGCTTTTTCCGCGGAGATGCCGGCTTCGCGCATGGCTCGAAGCGTGCCGCGCAATTCGCCGCGCTGCGCCTCGCGACGGCTGGCATCGCCGCTGATCTGGAGCGAAACGCGACGGCGCTTGCGGTGATTTGTCTCGGCGAGGTTGATCAACTCAAAGTAGAAGGCGAAGGCGCGGCTGAGCTGGTCGGCCTGCTCGACCGGCAAGGCGTTGATATCCAGCACCGCCATCTGCATGCGGTCTTCGGCTTCGCGGACGAGGCCCTGGGCCTGCTCTTCGCGGCGGCGGATGGCGCTCTGCCGCAGCTCCTCGACTTTGTCGTAGAGGGCCTCGCCCGCCTGTTCGCGGAGGACGCGCCCCAGCAGGAGTCCCAGCGAACGCACATCGCGGCGCAGAGGGGCTTCCTTCTGTTCGCCGGAGCGCGCCTCCAGCTCGGCCAAACGCTCTTCCCAGCTCTCGGGCTTCCACAAAGGCGCCATGATTCTGATTCAACCACACCGCGTGATAGCATGGCGGGCACGTTCGCTCCTCCGCTCGATTGTGACTGCGATGAAAATTGCGATTCGGCTGGCTCTGGCTGCGTTTCTTCTGATGACGACAGGGCTGCGCGCACAGACCGCCGCGCAGCCCTTCGACATCGTGATCGTCCACGGGCACATCATCGACGGCACCGGATCCCCCTGGTACTCGGGCGACATCGGCATCCGCGCCGGACACATCGCGGCCATCGGCGACCTTGCCGCCCTGCCGCGCAGCCGCACCATCGATGCGCATGGCGATGTGGTTGCGCCGGGGTTCATCGACATGCTCGGCCAGTCGGAGCTGACGATGCTGGTGGATCCACGGCTGCCGTCGAAGATCTACCAGGGCATTACCACGGAGGTCACGGGGGAAGGCGATTCCGTGGCGCCGCTCAACGATCGGATGATCGCCGCCGATCGAGCGGGCTACGACCATCTGAAGATCACGCCCGACTGGCGGACGATGGGCCAGTATTTTGCCCGCATTGAGAAGCAGGGGATGGGCATCAACCTGGCCAGCTATGTTGGCGCCACCAGCGTGCGGCGGATGGTGCTGGGGGATGGCGACGTGCAGCCGACTCCGGCGCAGCTGGAGCAGATGGAGGGGCTCGTCCGCCAGGCGATGCAGGACGGAGCGGTCGGCGTGTCTACTGCGCTGCAGTATGCTCCCGCGCCCTATGCAAAAACGGATGAGCTGATCGCGCTGGCCAAGGTCGCGGCGCAGTATGGCGGTATCTACGCCTCGCACATCCGCAGCGAAGGCGACGGCGAAACGGCGGCAATTGCTGAGGCGATTCGGATCGGGCGCGAGGCGCATATTCCGGTCGAGATCTGGCATCTCAAGACGGCCGGCAAGAACAACTGGGGCAAGATGCCGCAGATCGTCGCGCAGATCGATGCGGCGCGGGCCTCGGGCGTGGACATCAGCGCCAACACCTACGCTTACACGGCCTGGTTCAACACCTTCTCGGCGTTCATTCCGCCCTGGGCGCATGACGGCGGCGACGCTGCGCTGATTCAGCGGCTGAAGGATCCAGCCACCCGGGCGCGCATTCGCCACGACATGCTTGATCCGCACGGCGACTGGGACAACGAGTGGCAGGAGATTCCCGGCCCCGAGGCCGTCGAGATCGCGGTGGTGCAGAATCCCGCGCTGGTGCCTCTGCAGGGCAAGACGCTGAAGGACGTGGCGGCGCTGTGGCACGAAGACCCGATCGACGCGCTCTGCGACATCCTTATCAAGGACAATGCCTTCACCAGCGTTGCCGTTTTCGGCATGAGCGAGCCGGACGTGGAGCTGGCGCTGAAACAGCCCTGGGTCTCGATCGACAACGACTCGCAGGGGACTTCGCCGGAGGGATTGCTCGGCGAGGAGCATCCGCATCCGCGCGCGTACGGCACGTTCCCGCGCATCCTGCGGAAATATGTGCGCGAGGAACATGTGCTGACTCTGCCGGATGCGATCCGCAAGTTCACGGCGCTGCCGGCGCAGCGGATGCGCTTCACCGATCGCGGGGTGCTGAAGCAGGGGATGGCGGCGGATGTGGTGATCTTCGATCCAGAGACCATTCGCGATCTGGCGACCTACGAGAAGCCCAACCAGCTTTCGCAGGGCATGGAGTGGGTGCTGGTGAATGGCGCGCCGGTGATTGACGGTGGCAAAATGACCGGCGCGCTGCCGGGCAAGGTGTTGCGCGGCGAGGGATACGTGGCCCGGTGAGCGAGGTTGCGATCCGGCGCGCGGAGCCACGTGACATAACGGCGATGGCGGCGATTCGCGCAGAAGCGTGGGAGACGCAGGCCTATTGGGAGCGGCGCGTGGAGGCCTATCTGGCGGGAAGAATCGCCGCCCAGCATGCATTGCCGGGGCATGCCATGTTTGTTGCGGAGGCCGAAGAGGCCGTGGTTGGCCTGGTGGCGGGGCATCGGACGAGGCGGCACGGGTGCCAGGGCGAGCTGGAGTGGATCAACGTAGCGCAGGCGGTGCAGGGGCGCGGCATTGCCGGCAATTTGTTGGCTGCGATGGCCGCCTGGTTTGTCGAGCAGGAGGCTTTGCGGGTGTGCGTGAATGTGGCGCGGGACAATGGCGCGGCTCGCGCGTTCTATGCAAAGTACGGCGCGGCGGATCTGAAGCCGTTCTGGATGGTGTGGGAGGACATCGGCATCGTGGCCGAACACAAAATCGGCTGAGCTGCGCTGCGCTCGTTTCGGCCACGCAGTTTGGGGTATGCTCGAACCCGTTATGAAGATTGCTCGGATTCGCTTCTTCTTTATCGCCGGCGCTGCGCTTGCACTGACGGCGCCGCTGCTGGCCCAGCAGAACTCGACCATGAAACCCGAAGAGACGGAGGTGTGGCAGCCGGTGCCGCCGGTGGTCACGCCAGGCGCAACGGTCGGTGCGCCGCCCTCCGATGCCATTCGCCTCTTCGACGGGACGAATGAGGATGCGTGGGTCTCCGCACAGGATCACACACCGGCCAGGTGGGTCGTGCACGACGGCATTCTGACAGTGAACAAAGAGGCCGGGAACATTGAGACGAAGCGGACCTTCAAGGATTATCAGCTTCACGTCGAGTTTCGGATTCCCGCCGATATCACGGGCAGCAGTCAGGCGCGGGGCAACAGCGGCGTCTTTCTGGCTTCGATGGGGCCGGGCGATGCGGGCTACGAGCTGCAGGTGCTCGACTCCTATAAGAACTCGACCTATGTGAATGGGATGGTTGGGAGCCTCTATAAGCAGTCGATCCCGCTGGTGAATGCGAGCCGGCCACCGGGCGAGTGGGAGAGCTACGACGTGGTTTGGACCGCGCCGCGCTTCAACGCCGACGGCTCACTGAAGACGCCGGCTTATGCCACGGTGTTCTTCAACGGCGTGCTGGTTGACGACCACTTCGCGCTGCAGGGGCAGACGCTGTACATCGGGAAGCCGTTCTACAAGGCCTACGATCGCGCGCCCATCAAGTTGCAGGCGCACGGCGACAAGAGCGCACCGATCAGCTTCCGGAACATCTGGGTGCGGGAGCTGCCTTGAAAGACAGCGGATAGCGGATAGCGCAGGCGCGCTAGTGGAGCGGGGTCCTCAGCGGGCATCTATACGCTAATCGCTATACGCTGGTTTCACACGATCTTCATCGCTTCGGGGTCCCAGTGGACGATCTTGTCCTGCTCGTAGCTGAGGTTGCTGAGCAGGGCGGCGCCCGCGGCGCGGAAGCCGAAGACGGCGTCCTCGATCACGGGTTGGCGCGAGCGGACGGCGGCGAAGAAATTCTTCAGGTGGTCGTAGCTGTCGCTGTAATCGTGCGGAGCCTCGTAGCGCTCGAAGCCTTCTGCCGGCGGCCCGGCTGGGTGCACCTCAGGATATTTCTCGCGATACTGCTGCTCGATCTTCGCCTGCATGGCGTTGGTGAAGGTGCCGATCATCAGGCCGGGCTCCTTTGAGCGCGGGACGCGGGTGACGCTGACGGAATTGCCGGCGATCTCCATGGTGCCTTCGGAGCCGGTAAAGGTGAGGCCTTCGTTTTCCTCGCCGCCACAGACGAAGTTGACGCGCAGGCCGAGATTGAAGCCTTCGGGATAGTCGAAGAGGCCGAGCATCACGTCGGGTACGTCGCGGCCGTCCTTCCAGAAGCGCAGGCCGCCGGTGGCCATGGCGCGCGTCGGACCCTTCGCGCCGGTGATGAAGTGCGTCCCGCTGAAGAGGTGAACGAACAGGTCGCCGGCGACGCCGCTGCCGTAGGCTTTCCACTTCCGCCACTGGAAGAAATGCTCAGCGTTGAAGGGGATCTTCGGCGCGGTGCCCTCGAAGCGCGGCCAGTCGCAGGTATCCGGCGAAGCGTCCAGCGGAACCGTGTAGTCCCAGGCGCCGATCGCGGAGTTGCGGTCCCAGTGGGCCTCGACCATGTTGAGCTCACCGATGGCGCCGGAGGCGACCAGCTCCTTCGCCTTGGCGTAGATCATGTTGCTGACGCGCTGGCTGCCGATTTCGATGATGCGCTTCGTGGTGCGCGCCGTCTCGATGATCTTCGGGCCGTCGCTGTAGAGGTGGATCATCGGCTTTTCGCAATAGACGTCCTTGCCGGCGTTCATGGCGTCGACGGAGGCCTGCATGTGCCAGTGGTCGGGGGTGCCGATGATGACGGCGTCGATGTCCTTGCGCTCGAGGATCTCGCCATAGTTGCGCGTCGTGAAAAGGTCCGCGCCCCACAGCTCCTTGCTGTGCTCCAGGCGGCCGTCGTAGCAGTCTGCGACGGCGAGGAGCTTCACGCCGGGGACCTGCAGGGCGGTCTTTGTGTCGTATTGACCCTGGCCACCGGCGCCGATGAGCGCAATCTGGATGTGATCGTTGGCGGCAATCTGCCCCGCGGGCTCGTCCTGCGGCACGGCCAGCGCGTGCAGGCGCGTGGCGATGAGGGTTTCTGCGGTGGCCGTTCCTGCGGCTTTCAGAAAATTCCGTCGATTCACGTGTCCCCCTGCGGCCGAATGCGGCCGCCCCTGCCAACATAATCGCTTTTGGTGTCATGTGCCTGGCTCGGGTCGGCCTCTGCTGAAAATCCCGGCAGCGTCACCGTGTCGTGCGGATATCATCGAAGCGCCATGGCAACAGGCTCTCGATTTGCAACCTATCCGAGTCTGCGCGACCGGGTGGTGGTGGTCACCGGCGGCGCGAGCGGCATCGGCGAGGCCATTGTCGAGGCGTTTGCTGCCCAAGGCGCTCAGGTCGTCTTCCTCGATATTCAGACAGAAGTGGCGGAGCGGCTGGTGGTGCGGCTGACGGACGGAAATGCGCATGCCCCGGTCTTTGTTCGCTGCGACCTGATGGACATCGCCTCCCTGCAGTCGGCGGTCGAGAGCATCCTGAGTGAATTCGGTGCTGTGGATGTTCTGGTGAACAACGCCGGCAACGACACGCGCCACACGATCGAGGAAGTCACCCCGGAGTTCTGGGACCGGACGATCGCCATCAACCTGAAGCAGCAGTTCTTCATGGCGCAGGCGGTGATTCCCGGCATGCAGCGGGCGGGACGGGGGTCGATCATCAATATGAGCTCGATCGCGTGGATGATTCCGTCCACCAATGTGCCGGTGTACGTCACGGCGAAGGCGGGCATCGTCGGGATGACGCGGACCCTCGCGCACGAGCTGGGTCGCTCGAATATCCGCGTGAATTGCGTGCTGCCGGGAGCGATCGCGACGGAACGCCAGCGGCGGCTCTGGCTCACGCCGGAATATGAGGCCGAAGTGCTGGCGGCGCAGGCGCTGCAGCGGCTGATTGAGCCGGAGGAGGTGGCGCGGCTGATCCTGTTTCTTGCGGCCGACGACAGCTCAGCGATTACGAACCAGAGCTATGTCGTGGATGGTGGGTGGGTCTGATTTCCGGACGACTGGGGGAACCGGTCTGGTCAACAGTCTGTGGGTTCTCTGAGTTTGAGGCGCGCATAGAATCGGCAGAATGCGCCGGTTTAGAGTGTTTTTGTCGGTGGTTTTTGGGCTGTTGCTGAGTTTTGCGCAGGCAGCTTCTGCACAACTGCAAAAAGAAATTGCCCGCATCGCGGCGGAGGCCCGTGGCCGCGTGGGGGTCGCCTGCTCTCTGCCCGGGAAAACGCTGGCGTGCGATTTCCATGCGGACGAGCGCCTCCCCATGCAGTCGGTTTACAAACTGCCGATTGCGCTGACGATGCTGCATGAGGTCGAGCAGGGCCGCTACAAGCTCGATCAGCCGATCCGCTTTCGGGCTGCCGATGTGCCGGATCATGACGTTTATAGCCCACTGCGCGACCAGTATCCCAACGGCAATGTCGATGTGAAGCTGGAGGATCTGCTTCGCCGCGCCGTCACGCAGAGCGATAACGTCGCCTGCGACATTCTTTTGCGTCTTCTCGACCGGCCGGGCGAGCCGGGAAGCGGCCCGGCGGTCGTTACGGCTTACATCCGCAGACTTGGCATTGCGCCCATTGCCGTGGTCGACACCGAGCGTGTCCTCAATCACAACGAGATGCTCCAGTACCGGGACTCGGCCACACCCCGGGCGCTAGTTACCCTGCTGCGCCGCCTCGCAGACCGCTCCCCGCTCACGCCGGGCCACACTCAGCTCCTCTTTTCCTGGATGATCTCGACTCACACCGCCGACGAGCGTGTCCGCGCGGAATTGCCACCGGACACGGTCTCCGCGGACAAGACCGGAACCTCCGGCCAAAGCCGCACGACGGACAACGCCACCAACGACATCGCCCTGATCACCTTGCCCGACGGAAGAAAGCTGGCGATCGCCGTGCTCGTCGCCGATAGTCGTGCGCCGTTTGCGGTCCGGGAGCGGGTGATCGCGCAGATCGCAAGAGCCATTGATGAGGCTGCGACCCGGGTGGATCATCCGGGCGGCCGCTGACCTCCGCCGAACCGGTTCAGGCGTCGTCTCGAAGAATCGCCTACATCGGGTGGGTCACGGCATGCGCGTTGGGCACCAACTGCTGGTAGACGCTGTTGGGGATTGGGCTGCGCCAGTGGCCGGTCATCCGTGCGAAGAGGACCAGCCCGAAGAACAGAATGGCGATCATGGCGGCGATGGTGCGGGGGCGAAGGGTGCGGTTTCTCCAGCGCTCGGCGGGCGTCACAGCTTTTCTGGGCGGGAGCGCGAACTGCAGGGCGTTCTCCACCGGGCAGGAGGCGACGCAGGCCAGGCAGGCGCTGCACTCGACAGAACGAATGTGGATGAGTTCGTCCACCTTGACGTGCGCGGGGCAGGCTTTGCTGCACTTGCCGCAGTCGATGCAGGCTTCCGTGTCGCGGCGAATCTTTGTGGGGCTCACGAGCGAAACCAGTCCCATGAGCGCGCCATAAGGGCAGAGATAGCGGCACCAGAAGTTCTGAATCAGCAGCGAAAGTCCGGCCAGAACGCCGAGAACGATGATCCCCGTGACGGTCAGGGTGCGGAAGAAGTCCAGCATTTTCACGTCGGCAATCAGACCGTAGGGAGTCATCATGAAATCGGCCAGAGCCGCCGCGGACATATACGCGATGACTCCGACGAAAAAGGCCAGCAGGATGTATTTCAGGCTGCGGAGAGTGACATCGAGCCAGCGGGGCGGCACGATATTGCGGCCCAACAGGCGGCGGCCCAGCTTCCAGAGATATTCCGACAGCGTGCCCACGGGGCAGAGCCAGGAGCAGAAGGCTTTCTTGAGGAGCAGGCTCATCAGCAGGAAGGAAATCAGCAGAAACATCGCGGCGGGATGGATGGGCGCCACGTGGCCGGTGGTGGCGAGGTACTTCAGGTTCATGAGTCCGGCGATGGGCAGCCAGCCCTCCACGCCGGCCGGCCGGGTCACGGCCAGCGCATGGCCGCCGCGTTCAAATCCCCTCACCCAGAGAAAGAACTGGACCCCGATCCCAGCATTCAGCGCCGCAAAAAGGCACTGCACTACCCGGCGGATGCGCTGCGACGCGTCCGGCGCAGCGCGGCGTACGAGCTTCTTCTTTGGCCGGGTTGGAGCGGAAGTGGGCTCGGCGAGCTGGATATTCATGAACGGACCCCTGGGCAACATTCAAGTGTCAGAGCGCTCCCTCGTCGGCGCAGTGACTCAAATCACGCTGGATCGGTGGCTCAGGGGACGGCCGGCTGGGGTCAGGACCTGGAGCGGGAGTGAAGCCTGGCCCCTGCCCCGATCTCGTGTAAAATCAGAGGTAGCGCGTTCCGGCGCCCTTCCCGAAACTCCCTGCACAGATCAGGTGATTCCCCGCGAAGCTCCGGAGACGGCGCGCCTACGAGATTCAGAGGAGCAGCAGCATGGCCAAGATTGCCAAGACCGCCGATCGCCAGAAGGTGATGGATACGACCAAGAGCACGGATTGCCCGAAGTGCTCGAAACCCACGCGCATCGTGAAGCGCGTCAAGGACCGCGAGCGCGGCATCCCCGGCGGTGTGTACATTTCCTGCTCGGCCTGCGATTTCTACGAGAAACTTTAACGGAGCCGGGAGCCGGGAGCCGGGAGCCGGGAGCCGGGAGCCGGGAGCCGGGAGCCGGTAGCGAGTAGCCGGGAGGCAGGAGCTGGCTGGGATCAGGCTGGCTCGGGCAGCGTCTCCGGCCCGCGCAGGATCGCATTTTCCAGCAGCGCTAAAGCCAGAATCGCGGCCACTGCGGTCACTCCAACCGCGAAGCCCAGCCGCAATGAGCCCGTCCGCGTGGAGACGAGGCCGGTGAGCCAGGGCAGGACGGCTCCGCCGCTGGCGCACATAGCGAAAACCCAGCCCGTATTGCGGTGATCGCTCACGCGCGCGAGCAGGCGCGCGACGCCGAGGGGAAAGACGGGACCGAAGCCCGCCCCGGCGAGAGCCACAGCCACCAGAACAACCCGCGTGGAGTGTGGCTCCAGCAGAACCGTGACTGAAGTCAGAGCGAGAACCAGGGCTGGCAGCAGGACGGCGCGTTCGGGCACGCGGCGCAGGGCAGCGGAACCCAGGGCGCGGCCAGACAGCAGGGCGACCCAGAAAAGGGAAACCAGCAGACTGGCATCTTCCAGGCTGAGCCCGCTGAAGCGGTGGGCATAGGTGGTGATCCAGCCGCTGATCGTGTTTTCCGCGCCCACATACAGGAAGAGAAAAACCGCAAAGAAGACGAGCAGCCGAGCGTCCCGCGCCAGCGAAACGCGCATGGAAATTCGGGAAGGGGTTTCCCCGATCCGGAACTGGGGCGCAAGCCGGAAGAACATCAACGCCGCGCTGAGAGCCACCAGCATCAACAACGCACGGAGCCAGCCGGCGCGTTCGGTAGCGGCGATCAGCCAGGGACATGCGACAGCGCCAATTCCCCACCACAGGTTGACAGTCGAGAGACCGCGGGCTCGGTCGCCGCGATGCCGCTCTTTGGCAGCGCTGCCGACGTAGAGATTGGTTGCGGTCACGGAAAGCCCGATGCCCAGGCCGATCAACGCAAAGGCGGCCAAAGCGAACGCGTGCCCCTGAGTGGCCTGCGTGGTCTGGCTGGCGACCGTCAGCAGCAGAGCCCCCGCGCACATGAGCGCATAGCCGGTGGGCATGTTGCGGCGCAGCCGGTGCGGCGAGAAGACTGCTCCCACGGTGGAAGCAGCGAATTCGGCGGCAAAGAATCCCCCGGACTGGACATCGCGCAGGCCCCACTTGGCCGCCATGACCGGCAATAGTGGGCCAGGCAGCACCGTGACCATGCCGCACACCGCAAATCCAAAGCAAAGCAAAGGAAAAGGGGGAGCGGGGTCACGGTCGGGGGCCATGGAAAGACTGACTTTCTGCGCTTCTACTTCTTTTTCAGGCGGCTGGGATTGGGGGGCAGCGTCGATTCGCGGATGATGAGCTCGGGGACGATGGGAATCTGCTCGGGATAGTCCTGCTCAGGGCCGCCGCGGATGCGCTGCAGCAGGATGCGCGCCGCGGTATTGCCCATGCTGTTCAACGGCTGGCGGACGGTGGTGATGCTGGGCGTGTGGTAAGCCGCTCCCTGGATGTCGTCGAAGCCGATCACCGACACGTCTTCCGGGACGCGCAGGCCATGGTCGCGCAGCGCCCGGATGGCACCGATGGCTGAGATATCGTTGTAAGCGATCAGTGCCGTGAACGGCCGCCGGCCGGCGAGGAGCTGCGGCACCACGGGATAGCCGAGTTCCGGCGACGAAAGGTTCAGCTGCAGCTGGACGACGAGTTCCGGCGGGATCTCCAGACCCAGATCCTTCGCCACCGTCATCAGGCTCTTCCAGCGGTCATCGGAATCGGAGCTGAAGGACTGGCCGCGCATGAAAGCGATGTGCCGGTGTCCCAGCTGGTAGATATGGCGCAGCGTAAGCTCGGCGGCGCGCTGGTGGTCGAGCACGATGCGCGTGACCCCCGGCAGCGGCTTGTGAGCGGCGACGGCCACAACAGGAAGCGGCAAACTGTGCTGCAGGGCGGTATCGATGGCGATGAAGCCCTCCACGGAGCGGTCCATCAGAAGCCCAGGGTACTCCTCGATCAGGTCGGCTTTGCGGCGGTGGCTGGCGGTCAGATAGAAATAGCCTTCTTCGATCAGGACCTCCTCGATGCCGTTCATCACCAGAACGGAGTAGCCGTCGCTGAGTTCCGGAACCAGGACGCCCACCGAGAAGCTCTGCCGCCGGCGCAGGGAACGGGCGAAAAAGCTGGGGCGGTAGTCGAATTTCTTCGCCGCGGCGGTCACGCGGTCTCGGGTCTCCTGAGGAATGGAGCGGACGCCGGGGGCGTTGTTCAGGACGAGGGAGATGGTCGCCGGGGAGAGGTCGAGATAATCGCCAAGCGTGCGCAGGCTGATGGGCCGCGGCGGCAGGAATTCGCTTTTCCCGGCCGCTTTCTTTTTTGCCCGTTTCTTTGCGTCGGCCATAGACCGGTCCTCAAGGTTACCCGCAGCGGGTTCTACAACAACCGGGTGATGTTTCGTCTGCGGAATCGCGTTATTCTTATACCACCCCTCAGGGAAAATCGCCCGATTTGCACGCTGCGGGCTGGAAGCGCTGTATCCAACCGTGCTCAACCGTGACGAAAAACTGCCCTCGATGCGCCTGGCCGCGTTCCAGTACGCGATCGCGGTCATCCTGTGCATTCTGGTTTTTGGACTGTGGCGGCTGCAGGTGGTGTCTGGCCAGAACTACCATGCCATGGCCGAAGCTAACCGCATCCGCAAGGTGCCCATCCTTGCGCCGCGGGGCAAGATTTTCGACCGCGACGGGCGTCTGATCGTCGACAACTATCCGTCTGTCTCTTGTTTTCTGGTGCGCGAGCAGGGGCACGACATCAACCCGGACCTGCCATTGATCGCGCGCGGCCTGCATATGAGCCTCGATCAGATTGAGGCGATCCTGAAGAAGTACCGCGCGGCCCCAAAATACCAGCCCCTGCCGCTGAAGCAGGACATCACCCCCGACGAAGAGGAGTTCATCGAGGCACACAAGGATGAGCTGCCCGAGCTGGACACGGTGCAGGAGCAGCGCCGGCTCTATCCGCTCGGCGGCTTCGCAGCGCAACTGATCGGCTACGTGGGCGAGGTGAGCGAAGAGATGCTCAACGATCCGCGCTATGCCGTCTATGAGCCTGGCGACGTGGTGGGCCGATCGGGGGTGGAAGCCACCTATGACGGCATTCTGCGCGGCGTGGACGGCTCCCAGGATGTGGCCGTCGACAGCCACGGCCGGGAAATCGGCAGTCTCGGCATCGAGCCCGCCAAACCCGGTAAAGACCTGCGGCTGACCATCGATCTGGACATCCAGCGCGCCGCGGAGAACGCCCTCGGCAATCACAATGGCGCGGTCATCGCCATCGATCCGCACACGGGTGAAATCCTGGCCCTGGTGAGCCGGCCGATCTTCGATCCGAACGAGTTTGCTGTCCACATCTCGCGCGACGAGTGGAACCAGTACGTCACTGATCCCAACCACCCGCTGATGGACAAGGCCATCCAGGCGCAGCTGGCGCCCGGCTCGACCTTCAAGATCATTATGTCGCTCGCCGGTCTCCAGGAAAACGTCGCCCAGACTTTCAAGGTCGACTGCACCGGCGGGGCCACGCTCTACGGACACTTCTTCGCCTGCGACAGGCGCCACGGGGAAGTCGATATCGAGCATGCCATCCCCTGGTCCTGCGACACCTATTTCTACGAGCTGGCCGTTCGCCTCGGCATCGACACCATCGCGAAATACGCCCACGCCGTCGGCATTGGGGAGAAAACCGGCATCGACCTTCCCGACGAAGCCTCAGGCACCATGCCTTCGACCGAATGGAAGCTGCGCACGTTTCACGAGAAATGGTATGCGGGTGAAACCGTCTCCGTCGGCATTGGCCAGGGCGCCGTCGCGGTCACCCCCATCCAGCTTCTGCGCGCCATCGCCGGCATCGCCTCTGGCGGCGTGCTGAAACGCCCGCACGTTGTCTTCCCCAGCGAGTTGAGCCCTGAGATGTACCAGCAAATTCTGCAAAACTACCCCGGCTCCGGCGACAAGACCATTCAGGAATCGCCCGAGACGTGGCAGATTATCACCGAGGGCATGTACAACACGGTCAACGGCGGCGGCACGGCAGCCCGCTCACAGTTGCAGGGCATTGATTTCGCCGGGAAGACCGGTACCGCGGAAGTGGTCAACCACAGCGCCGGGGTCAAGAGCCTCGGCGCCGGGAACGAGCGCGCCAACGCCTGGTTCGTGGGCATGGCTCCCCGCCGTAATCCCGATATCGCTGTCGTTGTACTGAACGAGCACGGCGGCTGGGGGGCCGACGCGGCCGCTCCGATTGCGGCTCAGGTGATCGAGGCGTACGTGGATAAACAGCGTAAGCTGCACCACAACCTCCTCATCGCGCAGACGCCCAAGCCGGTACAGGTGGGCGCGCTGTGGTCGAATCCCGCGAATCCCAATGAACTGGGCGGCAAGCCGTTGCCCGCGTCGGCAGGCCAGGTAGTAAATCCTGAGACGGCGTCGATTCGCGGCGGCCACTTTACCCTTCCCGCGCAGGCTGGCGCGAGCCAGACCTCTCACAACCGGTAGCGGACCCGGGCGCGACCGTTCAGGTCAGGTTAGGTAAGGCCGGGCCGGCCAGCGCCTGCACCACGGCCTGCACCAACCCATTCAGATCGTGAGGGTCAGCCTCCGCCGCCGGCTCCCAGTCGTGCTCGCGCAGGGTCTGGCTGGTGATCGGCCCGATGGAGATGGCCCGCATCGTTTTTGGGGCGGCGACGCCGGCTTCCTGCAGCAGTTGCAGGAAATTTGTCACTGTCGAAGAGCTTGTGAACGTGGCGGCGTCCGGGACTGCACCGCCAGCACTGAAAATTGTGCGGACCTGCGCTACAGATTCCGTGGGAACCAGGGTTCGATAGGCGTCGACCACCTCCACCGTCGCGCCGCGCGTGCGCAAGGCGTCGGGAATGACGTCGCGCGCCACTACCGCTCGCGCCAGCAGAACTCGCTTTCCGCGCGCCTGATCGCCCAACGCCTCGACGAGGGATTCCGCCACATATTCCCGAGGTGTCAGGGCGATCTCGAGGCCCATCTCGCGCAGGGCCTGGGCCGTCGATGAGCCCACGGCCGCAATCTTCAGGTGCGCAAAAGCAGCCGGCTGGAGTTCCAGCGCATGTATGCGTGCCGCCAGCGCGCGCGCGCCATTCGCACTCGTCACAATCAGCCACTGATACGGTGACAAATCCAGGAGTGCCGCATCGAGCGGGGCGTACGACTCCGGCGGAACGATCTCGATGGCAGGAATCTCCAGGACCATGGCTCCCAGCTCGCGGAGCCGATCGGCGAGCGATCCGGCCTGATGCCGCGCCCGGGTGACGAGGACTGTTCGGCCAGTCAACGGCAGCTGCGATTTCGGTCGCGGAGGCTCACTCCCGGTCTCGCTCATGCGCCAGCCACCGGCTGCTCGCCTGGCGCGGGTCCCTCAATCGTCAGCAGCCGCTCAGCGCCCTGGCGCAGCAGTTCTTCGGCAACCCTGCGGCCCAGGAATTCCGGAGGCACATCGACCTGCCGGTCCAGAACCACGCGCAGCACTTCGGAGCCATCCGGCGCGGCGACCGCGGAGATCACCGAGTATCCCTCGTCGCCCTGGAAACAGTGAATGCCGATCGGCACCTGGCATCCGCCGCCCAAAGCCGCCAGAGCCGCGCGTTCCGCGGTTACCGCGTAGCGCGTGGGCTCGTGATTCAGAAACGCCAACGCTTCGAGCGTCGCCGCGTCATCGGCGCGCGCCTCAATGCCAAGGGCGCCCTGGCCAGCAGCGGGGCACAGCACCAGCGGCGAGAAACACTCCCGCCGATGCTGCGTGAGCCCGAGACGCTCCAAACCCGCGGAGGCCAGGATAATCGCGTCCACCTGCCCTTCGGCCAGCTTGCGCAGGCGGGTGTCCACGTTGCCACGGAACTCCAGACACTCGACGTCGGGCCGCTGCGCTTTCAACTGGGCCTGGCGCCGAAGGCTGCTTGTGCCGATGCGCGCGTTCTGCGGGAGAGCTTCGAAGCTGGCGTGGTTCACGGAAACAAAAGCATCGCGCGGATCGACCCGCTCGGGAATCGCCGCAATCGTGAACGGCGCAGCCAGTTCGGTGGGCAGATCCTTCAGGCTGTGCACGGCGAGATCGATGCGCCCGGCGAAGAGCGCCTCCTCAATCTCCTTCGTGAACATTCCCTTGCCG
Organism: uncultured Acidobacteriaceae bacterium; assembly: GCA_963770525.1. Lineage (GTDB taxonomy): Bacteria > Acidobacteriota > Terriglobia > Terriglobales > Acidobacteriaceae > Palsa-343. The sequence continues at coordinate 597,427 of CAVYPY010000001.1, forward strand.
TCGCCCTGCGCCTGGCCTACCTCGGCGAACGGCACATGCTGCATTGTGTCGCCGAGAGTGCGGATGATCTCAATGGAGACCTCGTGCCCCGCGCCGCGGAGCCGGTCGGCGATGTGGTTGGCCTGCCAGAGCGCGAGCTGCGAGCCGCGTGAGCCAATGCGCAGCGCGCCTTTGGGTCGCGCAGAGTTTGCAGGATTCCGATTTTCCTGGGATGCGGGCATGCGGAGTCAGAGATCAGCCTATCGCGTTCGCGTCCGCTATGTCTTATCCGGGTCTTTGCAGGCGGAATCGTCCTCCTGATTGGGACGCAGAGCGCCTTCCCGGTCGGCATCGGCCGCCGCCTGCCGTTCGCCTTTCTGCGTGATGCATTCGCGGGCGAAGACGCCGCCGATGGCTTCCAGCGCCCCCTCGTTGCCTTCGCGGGCCGCGGTCTTCAGCGCCTGCAACGGCAGGTGCAGGAACTTGTTCATCAGGCCGCGAGTCAGAGCGTCCAGGGCCGCCTGCTGCTCCGGCGTCAGCGATTGCAGCAGCTGGCGCGAGCGGCTCAGCTCGGCCTGGCGCATCTCCTCCACCTTGCCCTGCACGTGCTGCAGGATCGGCGCGATGTCGAGAGTGCGCAGGGTGCGGCGGAATCGCTCCGTCTCTTCGGCGATGATGGCCTCCGCGCGCTCGGCCTCGCGTGCGCGATCGACCAGGTTTGTGGCCGACACCGACTGCAAATCGTCGATGTCGTACAGGAACATGCCTTCCAGCCGGTTCACGTTTGGATCGACGTCGCGCGGGACCGCGATATCGATGATGAAGACGGGCCGGTTGCGGCGGCGGTGCAGAATCTGCTGGGCGCGCTCTACGCCGATGATGTGCTCTGCGGCGCCGGTGGAGGTGACGATGATGTCTGCCTCATGCGCGCGGGCATCGAGGTCTTCATAGCGGATGGCCTGGCCGACGAACTGCTCGGCCAGCCGCACCGCGCGCTCCCAGGTTCGATTGGCCACCAGCAGGGAGCCGGCGCCATTCTGCATGAGGTGGCGCGCGGCCAGCTCGCTCATTTTGCCGGCGCCGATAATCAAAATCTTTTTGCCGTCGAGCGACCCGAAGATGCGCTTCGCCAGATCCACCGCGACGGAGGCGATCGAAACCGACGATGAGCCGATTTGCGTTTCCGTGCGGACGCGCTTGGCGGCGGAGAACGCGCCCTGCAGCAGCTTGTCCAGCGGACCCTTGACCGCGCCCAGTTCACGAGCCAGATTCCAGGAGTGCTTCACCTGCCCGAGAATCTGCGCCTCGCCCACCACCATGGAGTCAAGACTGGCGGCCACGCGGAACATGTGCCGTACCGCCGCTTCGTCCTGGTACTGGTACAGGTGGCGCTCCAGTTCCGCGCGGTTCACTGAGAAGTGCGACGACAGGAAGCCAGGCAGCTGCGGCTCCACGCCGTTGTGAGAAACGAGCAGCTCCACGCGATTGCAGGTGGAGAGAACCATGGCCTCCTGCACGCCCGGCTCGGCGAGCAGAGCGCGCGTGGTCACCGCGAGCGCCTCCGGACCAATCGCCAGCCGCTCCCGCAGCTCGATCGGCGCCGTTTTGTGGTTCACGCCTGTGACCAGAAATCTCATTTCAGACCGAACCTGTGAGCGGAACTATGAACGGACCCGAGCAGATTGGCCGCCCAGACGCAGAGCATGAGCACAAACACGCCGGAGGTGAGCCACGCGGCACGCCGACCGCGCATGCCGGAACTCCGCCGGATCAACAGGATCACAACATACAGACCCCACATGACGAATGACAACATCACCTTGGGATCGCCGAAGTAGCTGATACCCACCTGCTCCTGGGCGATGAGCGAGCCGGCAAAAAGTCCCGCGGTCATGCAGCAAAAACCGAGAGTCAGGGTGGTATTGGAAATCTGGTCCATCGTCGCCAGCGGCGGCAGCCAGGTCAGAAATCCGCGGCCTGTCTTCGGACGCTCCGTGACGCCGGCCTTCGTCCATTGTTTGCCCTTCAGGCGGCGCTCCTGCACCAGGTACAGGAAGCTGGCCAGCATGCTGAACGCGAGAGCGGCATAAGCCACCAGCAGCATCACCACATGGAAGGCAATCCATCCGTTGCGCACCATCGGCGAGGTGAAGGTGTAGCGGTCGGGGCCGATGGCCGGGACGACAGTCAGCAGAAAAGCCAGAGGCAAAGCGAATAATCCAAAGGAGATCGTGCGATAGATGAAAAAGATCAGCAGGAAGACGGCGACGATCGCCAGCGCCAGCGTGGAGATGATCTCCGTGGTCAGCACCGGGATGAGGTGGTGCGCGGTGGCCAGCATCTCCACGGTCGCCACCAGATGGAAAAACCAGGCTCCCAGAGCGACCGGCAGGCAGTAGCGATGCCCGCGGGGACGGTTGCCGAGCACGGCAGGAATCGCCAGAAGGCTGGCGACCCCATACAGCGAAGCGGCAACTCGAAGCCAAAGGATAAACATGGAGACTCTGGGGGAGGCCGTGGATCCGGGTATAAAAAGTATAAATAACGGCCCCGGAGCGCGGCCTCGCAGAAACCATTATCCGAAGCGCCCGAGGCGAGGAATGTGACATAGATCACTCCCGGCATCTGAGATTCCCCACCGAGCCCTCTGGTTCCACAGTCACCGGGTCGCGCGGGAAATGCTTTCGCCTGGGCCGCCCTCCACGTAAACTGAAAGCCGATGGGCGCCGGCTTCGCATCGACCGATCGGTTTCTGGCTGAAATCAAAGAAAATCGGCTTCGCGCCGGTTATGTCCTGGTTGGAGACGACGTCTTCCTCTACGAACGGTGCCGCAGGGCCGTAGTGGAAGCTCTGGCGCCGCCGGAGCTGCGCGATTTCTGCCTTTCCGACCTGGACCTGGCCGAAACCAGCCTGTTTGAGGTACTCGATCGCGCCCAAACTCCGTCGCTCATGGCGCCGTTCCAGGTGCTGTTCATCCGCAACCTGAAGACTCTCTACACGCGCGGGGCGAAGAAGGACGAGTTCGCCGCCATCGACGCCTATTTCCGGTCGCCGAACCCGCAGGCGCTGATCGTCTTCGTGGCCGACCACCTCCGCATTCCCTCCGATCCGCGGCGCATGGATCTGGACGACAAGAACCGCTATGAGCGCATCCGCGAAACTCTCGGCGACTGGTGCGGCCTGGTGGAACTGGCCCGCGTGGATGAGGGCGACGCGCTGAAGTGGATCGCCGCCGAGGCGAAGCTGCGCGAGGTGGTTATCGATCCCGACGCGGCCCGCGAGCTGGCCGATGCTCTGGGCGCGGATATGATGCTGATCGCCTCAGAGCTGGAGAAGCTGGTGCTCTACGTCGGCGCGAAGCGGCACGTTACGCTGGGCGACGTGGAAACGATGGTGCTGGCGGCCAAGCAGCGCTCGCTCTACGAACTGACCGACGCCATCTCGGCGAAGGACCGGGCGCGGGCCATCAGCCTGCTGCACGGTCTGCTGAACGCCAGCGATGGCGGCGAAGATTCGGCGATCGGCCACCTTTACATGCTCGCCAGAACCTTCCGGCAGATGCTGGTGATCCTCGAGAAGGACGTGCGCGACTCGCGGGCGATCTGGCAGGCGCTGTGGCAGGGATTCCGCATGCCGCCATTTGCCGCGGAAGACGTGATCCGGCAGGCGCGGCGGTACAAGTCGCGCCGTGAGCTGACGAGGGCTCTGCGGCTGATCGCGCGGGCCGATCTGGAGCTGCGCTCGCAGCCTCCGGACAAGCGCCTGGTGCTGGAGCGTCTGGTGCTCGACCTGGCCAGCGAGCCGAAGCCGGCGGCTCTCGCTGTCACCGGACAGTACGCGATGGAGTGGTGACTGGCCGTCACGGGCAGACGCGCTTCGCGCTCCGGCGATAGTGCTAGTCTGACGGCGATGCGCGTCAGCCTGATCTCGGCTCTGCTGCTTACCGCGGTTGCGGCGGGACAAACCCAGGGCAAGGCTGCGGCTCCGGCGACGCGGACCTTCACCGATGCGGCGCTGCACCTGACCTTCTCGTATCCGGCAGAGCTGACGCCGGTCGATGCGAAGGACGCGATCGCGCTGGGGCAGCGCATTCTTTACGGCGAGGATGGCGTGAGCGATACGAAGGCCATCAAGTCCGGCGCCGGATGCACCCGAACGCTGCTGGCCGTTGGCGAAGAGGGCCGGGTGATGGCGCAGGTCGCGCTGTTCGAGATTGACCTGAGCTGCGTACCGCCGAAGGCGGCGAAGAACCGCAAGCTCATGGATCAGGTGCTGCAGGGACTGTCGTCCCAGGGCAACGAGGTGCTGGGCATGACGCCGATGGACGAACCGTCTCCGTTTCTGCTCCAGGGGCACCATGCCTTCTTCGGCGCGGCGCAGGGGACGCCGGTTTCGGCGACGGCGCTGCAAACCAGCGAGGCGAAGGTGACGGCGACCATCGCCGTCGAGGTCGAGGGCCAGGATGGGCAGCCGAAGATTCTGGCGTGGCACGTGGAGTCGAGCGACACCGGGATGTTCAATCGGCTGCTGGCGTCGCCGGTGGATCTCGGAACCGGTCCGGCGCAGCCGCTGTTTCCCGCCCAGGTGGGGTAGGAGCAGCGGATCCCCGGGGGTGGATTAGTTTTTCCGCTAAGTACCTTGTTTGCTGGCAAGTACGGGAAAGTTTTGGAGGCTCCAAACGGGAAGCACCGGGAAGCAGGGTACTTGTCAGAGGCTCCAAAACAGCGGATAGCGTATCGAGCAGAAACACGGTAGTTGTTCAGAGCCTCCAAAACAGAGGACAGTGGATAGCGGACAGCATATAGGTGGTTCGAAAATCGATCCGGATCCGGTCCGACACGTAAGTAAAGCCCGCGCGTGGCGGGCTTTTTCATTTTTCACTCTATAAGTTCAGTATGACCGATTTCGACTGGTTTACTGCCAGCGAATTTCAGCGGTAAATCCTTTGGAATGAGGAAGCAGAACTTCCGTAAGTCTTGACAGAATTTCCACAGAAGGCGGCAAAACCGCCTAAACCCGGGAGGGAGGCTAGGCGAGCAGCGCGGGGACGAGGGCGCGGGCGGGATCGTTGATCCAGAGGCAGACTTTGCTGTCGGCGACGTGGAAGAGCGGTTCCTGCCGGGAGAGCTCATCGAGGTAGCCGGTCAGGTCGGGGTATTCGGGGTTCTGGTAGTCGTGCCAGGCGATGCAGGACGGCCGGTCGCGGTTGATCATGCGGAGGGCGTTCTCGGTGTCGGACTGGACGGAGACGCGATCATGGCCGGCGTCGATGAAGATCCAGTCCATCTGGCCGTGGTATAGGGAGAAGTCGAAGCGGAGGGAGTCGCCGTTGAGGAGGGTGACCTTGTCTTCGACGGGCGTGCCCATGAAGTCGAGGGCGTTGGCGTTGCGGTGCATGGCGGTGAGACCGGCGTCGGCTTCGTGCTGGAGGATGGAGGGATCGGTGGCTGCGTCGAAGTCGAGGGTGAAGATGTGGGCCGAGGGGGCGGAGTTGAGGGCGAGGATGAAGGTGGTGCGCCCCAGGAAGGTGCCGAACTCGAAGAGTCGCTGGGCGTGGACCAGCCGCATCGTGGCGACGAGGATGAAGCTTTCGAGGAGGGTGATGTTGCCGTAGGCGCGGCCGGAGGGGATGGGCACCTGGGCGAGGCGGTCGATGGGGGGCGCGGCGAGGGCGGTGAACAGGCGCCAGGGGCGGATCTGGTAGGGACGGGAAGAGATGGGCTGGGGTTGGGCTGCCACGGGGGATTAGATGACTGGGGGGCGCGGGAGGGATTGCTGGAGGGGGTGGGTGTGGATGGACGGCAGAAGTTGGCGGGAAGAAACTGCTCAATCAGACAAGGGCAGTGTGGGAGAGGTCTTCTTAGCGTGTTTGCGCGGCACGTCCATCCTCTTCATCGCACGAGCAGCGGACTTGAGCCGCTTCTTAACGTCGCCAATATCCTCAGCAATCGGCAGCCGCTCCGGTGGAGTGCCCCCGTTCTTAGTCATGATGCCCCGCACTTCCCGTCCGACGGTTCCAGCGAGTCCAAAAGTCGCCGCGCCTCGGTTGAGTACAGTTCTCTAAAAAGCGGGAGTCGCGTTGCGACTCAGCCCCTCTCGATGATCGGGGGTGCCATTCGGCGCGGCGTCTTAACGACGCCTTGCTCAGGCCAGGCTCCTCCGCTCCGCTTCGCTTCGGTCGGGATGACAACCGTTAAAAACAAAAAGCGGGAGCCGCGTCGCGGCTCATCCCCATCCCGATGGTCGGGGGTGCCATTCGGCGCGGCGTCTTGACGACGCCTTGCTCAGGCCAGGCTCCTCCGCTTCGCTGCGCTCCGGTCGGGATGACAACTTTAAAATTTGGTTTTTGCTTTTGCGCGAAGCGCGGCTGCCTGGCGCGGCCAGCGCCTACTGCACGGGGAGCTGGAGGTCGGGGTCGGGGTTGGTGGAGTCGATTGGGCGGCGGGCGAATTCTCTTTCTAACCGGTCGTTGACGCCGGCCTGGGCGAATTCTGCCGCTACTCTTATGCCGTTCATGATGGCGCGGTCGTTCGACGATCCGTGGCCGATGATGCAGACGCCGCGGACGCCGAGGAGCGGCGCGCCTCCGTACTCCGACGGATCGAGGCGGCGGCGGAAGGCGTTGAAGGCCTTGCGGGAGAGCAGCGCTCCCACCTGGGCCGTTACGGTCTGGGTGAGGGAGGCTTTGAGCATCTCGCGGACGAGGCGGCTGAGGCCTTCGGAGGTTTTGAGGGCGACGTTGCCGACGAATCCGTCGCAGACGACGACGTCGCAGGCGCCGGAGTAGATGTCGCGGCCCTCGACGTTTCCAACGAAATTGATGGGGAGCTTTTTGACGAGCAGGGTGGCTTCGCGGGTGAGCTCGTTGCCCTTGCCTTCTTCTTCGCCGACGGAGAGGATGCCGACGCGGGGACGGGGGATGCGGAGGACGGAGCGCGCGTAGAGCTCGCCCATGACGGCGAACTGTTCGAGGTTTTGCGGCTTGCAGTCGACGTTGGCGCCGACGTCGAGGACGACGGAGGGCGAGCCGGCGAGGGTGGGCATGACGATGGCCAGCGCGGGGCGATCGACGCCCGGCAGCGCGCCGAGAACCATTTTGGCAGTCGCCATGCCGGCGCCGGTATTGCCGGCGGTGAAGAAGCCGGCGGCGCGCTTGTCCTTGACCATTTTGAGGCCGATGCGCATGGAGCTGTTGCGCTTGGTGCGGACGGCGTGGGCGGCCTTCTCGTCCATGGAGATGAACTCGTCAGTGTGGACGATTTCGATGGGCAGACGTTCGCCTTCGAGGGCGTACGAGAGCTGGCGGCGGAGGATGGGCTCGGGTCCGATGAGGTGGACGCGGACGGGGAAGGTGCGGCAGGCGAGAATCGCGCCTCGGATTTCGGGCTCGGGAGCTTTGTCCGAGCCCATAGCGTCGAGAGCGATGTCAGTCAGCATGAGGAGCTAAGAAGCTGTCAGCGAAGAACCGGTCAGCGGTAAGCCGGCCAGCGAAAAGCCGGCCAGCGAAGAACCGGCCAGCGAAGAACCGGCCAGCGAAGAACCGGCCAGCGAAGAAACCGGCCAGCGAAAAACCGGCCAGCGAAAAACCGGCCAGCGAAGAACCGGTCAGCGAAGAACCGGTCAGCGGTAAAGCGGTCAGCGGTAAGCCGGTCAGCGATACAGCGGTCGGACCGGCGGTGGCTGTCACTTGCTGGCTTCCTTCGTTTCCAGAACTTCGCGATCCTTATAGTAGCCGCACTTGGGACAGATGTGATGGGGGCGCTTGCGCTCGTGGCAATTAGGGCACTCGGAGAGAATGACGCCGGTGAGGGCGTCGTGGGAGCGGCGATTGGAGGTGCGCCGTTTCGAGTGTCGGCGCTTTGGGTTCGGCATTGCAGAATCCTTTCGGTCCCGGAGGGGCGGCGCAGGTTGATGCGCGCGGGTCCAGCGGGTGAAAACTTAGCGGCGGGCTTTGTTGGCCTTGTCCGCTTCAGGACCGAGCCGGCTGCGCAGGTCTGAAAGGGCCGACCATCGCGGATCGGAGGACTGATCCTCACAGTGGCAGGGGTCGGTGTTCAGATTGTGGCCGCAGTGCGGGCAGAGTCCTTTGCAGTCAGGGCTGCAGAGCGTTCGCGCAGGGAGGGACAAAAGCACCTGCTCCCGCAGAACGTCTTCGAGCACCAAACTACCTTCCTGATAATAACCGATTTCGGTATCGGGCGCGGCCAGGGAACGGTCGGCGGGACCGGCGTCGACACCCTGGGGACGGAAGATCAGATCGAAGTCGCCGCTGAGCGAGTGACGGACGGGTTCGAGGCAGCGGGCGCAGGGAACTTCGAAGTCGCTGGACCAGTGGGCGCGGGTGCGGATGTCGGGGACGACTTCTTTGGGGCCGCGGTGCTCGCGGAGGAGCTCGGCGTTGCCCTGGACGGCGAGGGGGCTGGTCTGGAGGGCCTCTTCGGCGAAGTCGATGGCGCCGGGCGGGAGACTGAGGTCGAAAGAGACCGGCTCGCGTTCGAGGTCGAGCAGGGTGATGAGCATGATTACAGGGTACAGCGGATAGCGGACAGGTTGCAGGGTGCAGCGGACAGCGTACAGCTTAGTGGACGATGTTGATCGCTATGGCGGGGGTTAGGGTTTGGGAGGTGTTGCGGCCGGCGGGCGTTAGGCGAACGCCGAGGAGGATGCCGATCGTGGGCTTCCAGCTGTATTCGATGGCAGGGGCGAGGTTCCAGGTGGTGCTGGAGCCGGAGTTGGATATCGCTGCGTTGGTTCCGGTGACGCGGGTATTGGCGGTGGCGCGGTACGTGATGTCGGTGGCGAGGATGAGGCGGCGGGTGAGGCTGTATTCCCACGAATTGTCGATGTAGAAGGACGCGCCGGGATGGGCGGTGCCGCGGAATCCAGACGAGGTGCCGTAAACGCTGGAGCCGGTGACGGGGACGGCGGCGGAGAAGGCGTCCGTGACATTGAGGCGCATGCGCACGATGCGGTGCTGGGGGAGCCAGAACCAGGTTTGCGTGAGGAATTCGGGGGTGGTGGTGAACGCGCCGGCGCCGGTGGCGCTGGTGGGACGGTCGCCGAGGTTGTCATAGCGGCCGGTGGGGAAGGTTTCCTCGACGCCGAGGGATATGGTGGGCTTCCAGCCGCAGGGGCGCGACTGGGTGAGGCGGTGCTGGAGGAGGAGGGTGAGGTCGCCGCTGCGCGGGCCGGCGCTGGAGGGCGCGTTGGCGGCGGTGGTGTAGCCGAAGGTGGGCATGAGGCCGATGCCGGTGGTGTCCGTGAGGGCGTAGATGAGATAGGTCAGGGAGCCGTAGCTGTTCTGGTGGGGCGCGCTGTGGCGGGCACCGGTGGAGGTGAAGGCGCCGTCGGTAGTGACGTCGTAGAGGTAGGGCTCGATGAGCATGTGTCCGCGGGGCGCGGTGGCGGCGGTGTTGGCGAGCATGGGTCCGGTGAACCACGCGTCGCCCATGGAGTGGGTTTCGGCGCAGGGGTTGGCGTTGTCGCCGGCGATGGGGATGGCCGCGGCGACGCGGGCGAAAAGAAAGCAGGCGGCGAGGATGGCGGTGGTGAGGACGGGGATCCGGAGACGGTTCATGGCATGCGCGCTGGTGTGGTTAGTCGTTGACGAGTTTCGGGGCGAGCGCGGTGAGGCAGGGAGCGGGTTCAACGTTGCGGCGGGGCGAGCGCGGGGAGAACCAGCGGTAGGCGATGCAGGGGAGGCGGACGGGTTCGGGGGCGCGCGGGATGGCGTGGGATTCAAGTGGACCGAAACCGTCAGCAGCGCGGAGTTCGTGGGGCTTGCGGGCCGTTTTGTCGTGGGCGGAGGTCATTCGGGGTCCTTGTCGCTGACGCGGGTGTAGGTGTTGATCCAGTTGGTCTCCCAGGTCTGGCCGCCATCGGCGGAGAAGGCCTGCTCGGAGTGGACTTCGTTGGCAGAAACGGGTCCGATGCGGAAGCGGACGAGGATATTGCGGCCGTGGTAGAGCTCGCTGTCGTAGAACGTGCCCTGGCCCTCATGGAATTCGCCGACCGCGGGGACGCTGAGGATGCCAACGTCGCTGGTGGCGAAGTGAATGTTCCACTGGTGCGCGTGAGGATCGTAGAGGCGAAGCGCGAGGAGTTCGAGGTGGCCGGAGGGGCCGTCGGCTTCAACGATGGCGAGGTTGGCGCGGCCGTTCCAGATGGGATGAGTGACGGTGGTGCCTTCCATCGTGATCCACTCGGTCGAACCGGTGAGGGGATGAACGAGGCGGCGGATGTGCATCTTCCATGTGCCGTTGTCGAAGTCGAAGTCGTGCTGGCCGTCGCGCGTGGTGGCGGCGGGCGGCGGTGATGAGCCGGGCGGCTGGGTGCTGCGACGGCCAGGCTCCGGTTCTCCCCAGACGGCATCGCCGGTGCGTGTCTGATTGGTGATCCAGTTGACCTGCCAGGTTTGGCCGCCGTCGGGCGAGAAGGCCTGCTCGAAGTGGGGCGTGCCGGAGGTCAGGCGGGTCCAGTCGAAGCGGATGAGGGTGGTTCGGTTGTTGATAGTGTCGGTGGTGTAAAAGTCACCGTGACCGTTACGGAAAGCGCCGACCTGGGGCGGGTCGAGGCGGCCGATGCGGCTGTTGGCCCAGTAGAGGCGCCACTGGCGGGCAGCGGGATCGTAGAGGCGAAGGGTGAGGCCCTCCATGTGGCTGCCGTTGGGGCCATCGAGTTCGATGGTGTCGAGCTGGGCGCGGCCGTTCCAGACCTTGTAGCAGGCGCCGGTGCCGGCCATGTCGGTCCAGTCGGGGGAGCTGGTCAGCGGATGGAGCATGTAGTGCAGGTGAAAGGTGAAGTTGCCGAGGAGGGGATCGAAGTCGTGGGCGCCGTCGGCGAGCGCAGGGGGAGCGGGGACGGCTGCCGGAGCGGACTGCGCGCAGGCAGGCAGAGCGGCGCAGGCGGCAAGAAAGAGAGACAGGCTCAGACGCAGGGTCGATCGCATGCGGAGAACTCCAGTGGGCCTGGAACGCCCATCTCCAGAGTGAGGCCGAACGTGGTACTTTGGCAGAACCACTTTTTATGCAACTGGCGATACCAATTAAGAGGAGCGGCGAGCCGCTGTTCCGGCAGGTGTACGGAGGGATCCGGCAGGCGATTTTGAGCGGGACGCTGCGCGGCGGGGAGCGGCTGCCGTCGACGCGGGATCTGGCGGAGCAACTGGGCGTGAGCCGGACGGTGGTGGTGGCAGCCTACGAGCAAATGCTGGCAGAGGGCTACGCGACGGGGCGCGAGGGGTCGGGAACGTTTGTGACGCGAGAGGTAGCAGCGAACGCGGGGCGCCGGGCCGGGCAGCGGCCGGGACAGGGGCAACGGCCGGCGACGCTGCGGCTGTCGCGATACGGGAACGCGGCGCGCGACGCGGCGGGTGTGGTGGATGCGCCGAGACGCCAGGAGCCGGTTCCGCGATACGACTTCGCGAACGGGCGCAGCGATCTGGGGACGTTTCCGTTTGCCATGTGGCGGCGGATGCTGCTGCGCCAGGCACGGGAAGCGAGCGTGCGACAGTTCGACTACGGATCGACGCTGGGATCGATGGCGCTGCGGAAGGCGATCTGCGGGCATCTGCGACGGGCGCGGGCGGTGGTGTGCGTGCCGGAGGACGTGATCATCGTCAACGGCGCGCAGCAGGCTCTGGATCTGGTGGCGCGGGTGCTGGTGGAGCGCGGCGACACGGTGGCGATCGAAGACCCGCACTACAACGGGGCGCGGGAGGCGTTTCGCGCGGCGGGGGCGCGGCTCTGCGGGGTTCCGGTGGATCGCGATGGGCTCGATCCAGCGCTGCTGCCGGAAGAGGCGCGGGTGGCGTTCGTGACGCCGTCGCATCAGTTCCCAACGGGGGCGATTTTGCCCCTGGAGCGGCGGCTGGCGCTGCTGAAGTGGGCGCGGCGGCGGAACGCGGTGATTGTGGAGGACGACTACGACGGGGAATTTCGCTATGACGGGCGGCCGCTGGAGTCGCTGCAGGGGCTGGATACGGACGGGCGCATCGTGTACCTGGGAACGTTTTCGCGGACGGTGTTTCCGTCGTTGCGGATCGGGTATCTGGTGGCGCCGCGGTCGCTGATGCCGACGCTGGCGGCGGCGAAATGGCTGAGCGATCTGCACTCGTCGACGCTGGAGCAGGAGGCGCTGGCGGAGTTTATCGAGAGCGGACTGTACGAGCGGCATTTGCGACGGCTGCGGCGCAGGAACACGGCGCGGCGTGCGGCGCTGCTGGAGGCGATTCAGAAACATCTGGGCGATCGCGTGGAGATGACGGGGGACGGAGCGGGCGCGCAGGTGATGCTGTGGCCGAAGGCGCGGGTGAGCGAGGCAGCTGTGATCCGAAAAGCGGCTCGGCTGGGCGTGGGGATTTACAGCAGCGGGCACTGCTATCTGGACGGCGGAAAGGGCGAGCGGCGCCCGGGGTTCGTGCTGGGCTACGCGACGCTGGACGAGCGGGAGATTCGGGAGGGGATTCGGCGGCTGGGGGAAGCTCTTTAGAACAGGGTACAGGGTGCAGCGGACAGGCCACAGGCCACAGGCCACAGGCCACAGGCCACAGGCCACAGGCCACAGGCCACAGGCCACAGGCCACAGGCCACAGGCCACAGGCCACAGGCCACAGGCCACAGGCCACAGGCCACAGGCCACAGGCCACAGGCCACAGGCCACAGGCCACAGGCCACAGGCCACAGGCCACAGGCCACAGGCCACAGGCCACAGGCCACATCGGCGGATGCTCAAGTGAGAATTTGTGTTGGTCGGGGTGCGGCGCCGGATCAGAGGACGGATTTTTCGAAGACTAAAGAAGTTTTGACGTGGCGGTATCCGTCGCGGAGGTAGAAGCGGTGGGCGTCGGCGCGTTTGATCTGGGAGCGGACGCGGACGGTGGGGATGGAGTGCGAGCGGGCCCAGTCTTCGATCCCTTCGCAGAGACGCTTGCCTGACGCCGGAGCCGCGCGCGGTGTCGCGCACGACGAGGCCGCCGATGTTGACGGCGTCAGGAGCCTGGAGGTGCTGCTCGACGATGCCGTGGATCCATCCGATGAGGTGATCGCCGAGGAACGCGGCGAGGACAATGTGTCCCGAGGTGCGGGCGAGGGCCTCGATGCGCGTGCGAAGGTCGGTGGGTGAGGCGGGGTAGCCGAGCTGATCACTGAGCTCCGCAGCGGCGGTGGCGTCGTCGGGGGTGAGCGGGCGGATGAGGATCGCTGTGGGGTCGAAGGGGGGCATGGGAGTATTGTCGCGCTTCGAAAGCGGTAGAATCAGCCAGAAAAAGTGACCACATTCCACGCCATCCTGGACAAAATCGGTCTAGTGCTTATGGGCATTGGCGTGACGACCTTCTACGTGGTTATGCAGTACCGACGCCAACGCACAATTGTCGAGAATCTTGAACACAAAGCGGATATCCAGACGTTGTTTGGCGGCAGGAAGTGGGCCGGGGCGATTGCCGTCGCTTGTGCCTCGCATCGATTGGAACTCGTTCCGAGGCTGGCAATCAAAAATGCAGAATCGCGGTCGTGCGGAGCGGCGGCGCCTCGTCAGCCGGCGGAGAGAGGTGGGCCGAGCAACTTCATGCCGTGGCTGGAGAACAGAGCAGGATCGTTCTCGGTGACGCCGGGTTTTTCGGCGGTGCGGAAAAAATCTTCCATCTGACCCGCGGGGGTGAAGGCGATGAGCAGGTGGCCGGGCGTGTCGCTGGTATTGGTGAAGGTATGCGGGACGTTGCGCGGGCCGAGGATCGAGTCGCCGGGATGGAGTGGGATGCGCTGGTCACCAACCTGGATCAGGAAGACGCCGTCCATGACGTAGAAGTATTCCTCCTGGGCGTAATGGACATGCAGCGGTGGGCCGCCGCCCTTGCGGAGGTGAGTGTGCTCGATGAGGAAGAGGGTGCCGGCGGTTTCGCGGGGCAGGACCTTGAAGGAAATGGTGCTGAAGCCGACAGAGTGATGCTCGCTGAGGCGATCCTGTCCGGCGGGGATGAGGTGGGCGTCGAGGCCGGGCGGCGGGGTTGGGATGGTGGGGAGGGCGCTCTCCACAAGCGTGAGGGGGAAGAGAGCGGCGGCGGACTGGACGAAGCGGCGGCGGTGCATGCGGTCCTCTTTCTGGAGACGATCAGGGGCGATGTTCGAGTGCGAGCGCGGCGTAGGCGGTGGCGGCGTCGGTCATAAAGAGCGCGGGATCGCTGGCGGGGTCGCGCTGCTTGTTGAGGGAAGCGGCGGACCAGGAGCCGTCGGGCTGCTGATGGTGCGACAACCAGTGGAGAGCGCCGCGGAGGGTGGGATCCTCGCGCCGGGTGTGGATGGCTTCGAGCGCGAGAGCGACCAGGCCGGTCGCGTAGCCGTCAGAGGCAGACGGCTGCGGCGTGTGGTCAACACGGTCGCGCGGATCGAGGGAGGCGAGGCGGAACCCGCCGTCGGACTGGCGGCTGGCGTGGAGCGCGATGAGCAGTGATCGGCGGTCTGCGTGCGTGAGGAGTGTGGGATCTTTCGCGGACGCCCAGAGGATATAGATCTGGTTGACGAGCGGCTGCGCGGCGTAGTTGCGGCGGAGATAGTCGCGCAGGGCGGCGAGGTGCGGCTGGGTTGCGGATTCCTCGGAGTAGCTGGGAAGGTTGAGGGCTTCGAGATAAAGAAGCGCGGCGCCTTGATAGCCGGACTCGGAGGATTCCCACGGGCCGAGATGAAACTGCTGCCACTTCCAGGCGCCGGCGAGCGGGCCGCTGGTTTCCTGGAGATCCCACGCGTGGTCGAAGGCAGTGCGGGTGACGGGGCCCAGGCGGCCCTGAGCCGCGTCGTAGCTGGCGAGGATTACGGCGTTGAGAACGGCTTCGGTGGCGCGGGATTCGGCGGTTTTGCCGGGGCCGTATTTCGCGTCGAGGTAGAAGGGCGTCATTTCGGACCAATAGGTGACGCGTTTTTCGACGCTGGCCAGCAGAGTCTGTTCGGGCGGGGTGAGCGCGGGATCGCCGAGGCTGCGCGCGAGCGCGGGGCGGACCATCGCGTAGGGCACCACGGTGTGGCAGGAGATACAGACGGTGCCGTGATCTTTCTGGGCGCGCGGCCAGGCTTGCCACCAAAGCTCACGGGCATCGAGAAAATGGGCGGCGGCGGGCTGGTTCCACGAGGGAGCCGCGGCGTGGGCGGCGCGAACCGGGGGCGTGGGCGTGAGAAGCGCGGCTGCCAGGAGGAGGGCCAGCGAAGCGGCGGCGGCGATGGACTGGACGAAGCGGCGGCGCTGCATTCGGAGTCCTCTTTCGGGTGAGGCTGATACCGGGGGATGGCGGGAAGTGTAGCAGAAGGGTAGCGCTAGCGTTTAGTGGATAGCGAACAGCCGCAACCGCAGTGGTCAACTCTCAGGGAAGAGAAAGCTGGAGCCGCTCGGCGGCTCATCCCCTCCCGATGGTCGGAGGGTCCCTCCGCTTCGCTTCGCTTCGGTCGGGATGACCGCCTGATTTAGTAGATCCGGAAGTTGACTTCGATGTTCACTTCGACGGCGACGGGCTTGCCTTTGTAGATCGCGGGTTTGAATTTGTACTGGCGGACGGCTTCCATGGCCTTCTCGTCGAGGCCCATGCCGAGGGGGCGGACGATGTGGACGCGCTGGGGATTGCCGCTCGCATCGACGATGAGGCCAACGACGCAGACACCCTGATACTTGGCGCGGCGGGCTTCATCGGAGAACTCGGGATCGGGAGCGTAGACGAGGATGGGGTTGGAGACGCCGCCACCGACGTGGTAGATGCCTCCGCCGTAGCCGCCGCCGGTGCCGGGACCGATGCCGTTGCCATGGCCGGAGCCGATGCCGCCGCCATCGCCGGAGCCGAATCCCGAGCCGGAGCCGCTGCCCTGGGAGAGCGTGACCTGCTGCGACTGCGGGATGCCGAGGTCGGGCAGGTTCGTCGCGTCCGGCAGCTTGATGGGCGACATCACGACGGTGGCCTCGATGGGGAGCTTCGGGTTGTCGAGGCGGAGGATCTGCGGCGGGGTGATTTGCGTCTTTGCAAACTTCGGGAGCTTGCCTTTGGAGGCTTCGAGGATTTCGTGATTGCCTCCGCCACCGCCTCCGCCCATCGTGTCTTTGAGCGG
Source organism: uncultured Acidobacteriaceae bacterium (assembly GCA_963770525.1). GTDB lineage: Bacteria > Acidobacteriota > Terriglobia > Terriglobales > Acidobacteriaceae > Palsa-343. Next base: position 613,489 of record CAVYPY010000001.1, read on the forward strand.
TGAGGAAGGGATAAAAGGGGCGACGTCGACGGTGGTGGCGATGAGCTTCTTCTGCATTTGGCGCGTGTGCCACTGATTGAGGGCGAAGAGGATGATCAGCAGGGAGAGGACGGCGTGAGCACCGAGGGAGATCAGGCTGGTCCAGCGGGATTTGGTGGTGATTTGCAGGCTGGCAAAGGTGGGGACCTTCGCGATCGAGACCTGGCCGGTCGGGGGCTGCGCGCCCTGAGGGACTTTGGGTAGAGATTCCGCGCTCGTGAGGCGCTGCTCGAGGCCGGCGATCAGCGAGTCCGGGGCGGCTTCGCGAGCGAGAGCGGCGGAGAGAGCCTGTTCGAGCTGGGCATCGGATTCGATCATCGTCTGATTCCCCTCACTCTGTTTCGGAGGGCCCTGCGACTCGCGGTGGACGCCGGCTCGCTCAGGGTGACAAATCGCCTGTTTCTACGCTGCCCAGAAGTGAGACACGCGGCTGTGAGCAATGTCACGAGTGCTTCACCTCAGCTCCGGATTCGGTTGAGTGCCGGGCGGCGAGGGCCCGGGTGAGTTTTTCGCGCAGCAGAGCGAGGGTGCGGCGCAGGTGGCTTTTGACGGTGGCGACGGGCATGCCGAGGGCCTCCGCGATTTCGTCCGGCGTAAGGTCTTCCTGGTAGCGCAGGACCACGACGGCGCGGGGTCCGGCGGGCAGGGAGCCGACCAGCTGCCGGAGCTGACGGCTGAGGAGCGGATCGCCGGGGCTGGCTTCGACGGCCAGCGCGGGGAGATCCATCAGGCCGAACTCCGCGGGATCGGTCGCGATCTCAGGGTGACGGTCGCGGTGGCGGATCCGGTCGATAGCGCGGTGCACGGTGGTTCGGCGGAGCCAATGAAGGACGTGGGCGTCTGAGGCGAGCGCATCGAGCTTTGCGTGCAGCTCCAGGAAGACATCCTGGGCGGTCTCTTCCGCGAGGAAGCGGTCGGCCAGGATGCGCAACGCGATGCTGAAGACCATCGACTGGTGCTCCAGCAGGAGCGCGCGGAAGGACTGCTCACGAGCGTCGTTCAGGTGAAAACCCTGCCTTCAACCTGGTATACGCCGGCGGGGGTAGGGGAGGACGCAGAAAGTTGAGGCGGGGCGGGCTGAGGGTCACGGGGGGTCGGGTACGAAAGGGTCAGCTTTGTGCGGGGAGGGTACGGTGGCAATGGGAGCAAGAGCCTCTGCAACCGCTCCGTTGTGGAGGAACGACGAGAAAGCAGGGAGCGGCGCGTGGTCTGAATTCGTTGACGCGCTTTGACCGCGTCCGTATCATCGGGCCACGCGCCTGGCGCTCCCCGGACAGCCCTGCAAAATGATTGACACGACAATTTCTCACTACCGGATCGTGGCCAAACTGGGCGGCGGCGGCATGGGCGTTGTTTATAAGGCGGAAGACACCCGCCTGGGACGATTCGTCGCGCTGAAATTTCTGCCGGAGGATCTGGCGCGGGATCACGCGGCGCTGGAGCGGTTTCGCCGTGAGGCGCGGGCGGCCTCGGCGCTGAACCACCCGAACATCTGCACGATCTATGACATCGGCGAGGAAGACGGGCGCGTCTTCATTGTCATGGAATTTCTGGACGGCATGACGCTGAAGCACCGCATCGCCGGCCGGCCCATGGATACCGGCGAGATTCTGACGCTGGGGGTTGAAATCGCCGATGCGCTGGATGCGGCGCACGGACAGGGCATCGTGCACCGGGACATCAAGCCGGCGAACGTCTTCGTGACGCAGCGCGGACACGCGAAAGTGCTGGACTTCGGGCTGGCCAAGGTGCCGGTGAAGGCGGCGGGGGACGGCGCGGGGTCGGATTCCGCAACGGTCGCGTCGGACGCGGCGCACCTGACCAGTCCCGGAGCGATGCTGGGCACGGTGGCCTACATGTCGCCGGAACAGGTGCGGGCGCTGGAGCTGGACGCGCGAACGGATCTCTTCTCGTTCGGCGCGGTGCTCTACGAAATGGCCACGGGTCGAATGGCCTTTGATGGAAGCAGCCCGGGGGATATCTGCGGGGCGATTCTCTACCAGGAGCCGGAACGGCTGCTGGAGGCGAAGCGGGACGCGCTGCCGGGGCTGGAGCCGGTGATTGGAAAGGCGCTGGAAAAGGACCGCAATCTGCGGTACCAGCATGCATCGGAGATGAGCGCCGATCTGCAGCGGCTGAAGCGGGACTCGGAGAGCGGACGGCACAGCGCCCCGGCGCACAGTGCGAGCGTGAGCGCGGCGGCGACTCCTGTGGAGAAGCCTGCGGCGAAAGCGCGGCGGCCGTGGGCGCTGGTGGTCGGGGGCGCGGTGGCCGCTGTGCTGCTGGCCATTGGGGGGATCCGCTATCTGACCCGGCCGAGCCACCACCTGACCGACAAAGACACCGTGGTGGTGACGGATTTTGACAACAGCACGGGCGACCCGGTGTTTGACAACACGCTGAAGACGGCGCTGACGGTGGCGCTGAATCAGTCGCCGTTCCTGAACGTGCTCTCAGATACGCAGGTGCGCGCGACGCTGAAGCTGATGACCCTGCCGGCGGATGCCAAGCTGACCCCGGAGGTAGCGCGGGAGCTGTGCGAGCGGGCCGGAGCAAGGGCGTACATCGCGGGATCGATCGCCAGCCTCGGTAACCAATACGTCGTCGGGCTGAAGGCGGTGAGCTGCCAGAGCGGGGACTCGCTCGTACAGGAGCAGATCACGGCAAACGGCAAGGAGCAGGTGCTGAACGCGGTGGGCAGCGCGGCGGCGAAGCTGCGCGGCGAGCTGGGCGAGAACATCAGTACCGTCAAGAAACTGGATGTGCCGCTGGAGCAGGCGACGACGTCCTCGCTGGAGGCGCTGCAGGCGTATAGCCTGGGGGACAGAGCAACGGTGCAGCAGGGGCCGACGGCGTCGATGCCCTACCTGCAACGCGCCATCCAGCTGGACCCCAACTTCGCCATGGGCTATCTGGGACTTGCCCAGGATTATTTCAGCATGGGCGAACTGGCGCGCGGCAATGAGTACTATTCCAAGGCGTTTAGCCTGCGAGATCATACGAGCCAGCGCGAGAACCTGCTGATCAGCGGTCAATACTACCTGAACGTGACGGGAGAGTTGAATAAGGCGGCAGAGGCCTATCAGGAGACCCTGGCGATTTACCCGCGCGAGGCGCGCACGGTGAACGATCTGGCGATCGTGTACGCGGAGCTGGGCCGATATGACGATGCGATGCGGGAGATGGAACACGCTCAGGAGCTAAGCCCGGACTTCATTGGGGTGTGGGAGAACGGGGGGAACTATGAGTTGGCGCTGCAGAATTTCGCCAAAGCGCGCCAGCTGATCGCCGAAGCCGCGCGACGCAAGCTGGACGATTTCATTTTGCACCTCGATCTTTACGCCCTGGCGTTCCTGTCGGGCGACGGGCCGGGGATGCAGGAGCAGGAGCAGTGGCTGGGCACTCATCCGCAGGTGCAAAATTTCGGACTGTCGCTGGCGGCGGACACGGCAGCCTTTTCCGGGCACGAGCGGCAGGCGCAGGATCTGACGCGGCAGGCGGCGGAATCGGCTGTGGAGGCCGACAGCCGCGAAAACGGGGGAGTGTGGTGGGAAAATGCCGCACTGCGGGAGGCCATCTTCGGCAACGTGGCGCTGGTGCGGCAGGATGCAGCAGCGGGTCTGAAGCTGGCGCCGGCGAGCGCGAGCGTGCAGGTGGAAGCGGCACTGGCGGAGGCAATGATCGCCGACAACACAGGTGCACAGAAGATGGGCGATGCCCTCAACCAGCAGTCACCGCTAAATACCCAGATGCAGTTGCTGTGGCTGCCCGCGATCCGCGCGCAGATGGCGCTGAACCGAAAAGACGCGTCGGGCGCCATCGCCGACCTGCAGGGATCGCTTCCGCCGGTCGAATACGGGCAAATCGCGTTCCTCACCAATGTGACCTGTCTGTATCCAACCTATATACGTGGCAATGCGTTTCTGGCTCTCGGGCAGGGGACAGAGGCGGCAGCGGAGTTTCATAAGATTCTCGATCACCCGGGGATGGTGTGGAACTGCTCGACCGGCGCGCTGGCAAAGCTGGGCGTGGCGCGGGCGAATGCGCTGGAGGCGCGGACGCTGCAGGGCGCTGACGCCGATGCGGCGCGGGTGCGGGCGCTGGCGGCCTACAAGGATTTTTTGACCCTGTGGAAGGGCGCAGACCCGGATATCCCCGTCTACAGCCAGGCCAAAGCGGAGTACGCAAAGCTGCAGTAGGACGGCGGGTCAGGGCGTGGCCGGCCGGGGGTGGGAGGCGGTCGAGCCTTCCGTCATGCCCAACACCCACTTGATGGCTTCGCAATACATTTTGCGGATGTCGGGGTCCTGCCAGGATTCCTCCGTGTGGCCGAGGGTGGAGTAGAAGACGCGGCCTTTGCCGTACATCTTCGCCCAGGCAACGGCGAAGTCGCGGTCGGTGCGGTGGATGCGCGGGTTGTTGGCGTAGTCGAGCTTTGACGGGTCGAGGCTGAGCAGGACGTTGACCTTGTCGCGCGACCAGTCTTTGGGCTGGTAGATCTCGTCGTACTTCACAAATTCATGCGGGAAGTGGCGGACGGCGGGGAAGCTGGGGTCCTCGTTGAGGATGGGCGCGTTGAAGGTGAACCAGGGATGCTGATCGAACTGGCCGCCGATCATCTCGCGATACTCGGGCCAGGTGTAATTGGCGTCGAGCGCGGCGTGGATGCCGACGAAGCCTTTGCCGTCGTCGTGGATGAAGGACATCATGTCGGCTTTCTGCGATGCGTCCATATCGAGCTCGCCGGTGGTGCTGGCGAAGACGAGGGCGTCGAAATAGTCCAGATTTTTCGCGTTGCGGCCGAGGTTCTTTTTGGTGAGAAGCTCGGTGTCGGTGCGGATGACGGTATCCCAGAGGCCGGTCTCGTTGCCCATCTCGGCGACGGCGACCATGGCGTCGGTGACCGAGTCATGCTCGAAACCTTTGGTTTCGCCGATGACGAGGACGTGCTTGAGGTGGATGGTTTTGGCGTGGGGCGGAGGGGGAGTGGTGGGCGTTTGAGCGCGCGCTGCGAGGTTGACGACGGCGAGGGCCAGGGCGCAGGCGAGAACACGAAGCGGGCGGAGAGAGGACACGGAGTCTCCTTGATAGTCGGAAGCGGGGGAGCGCTGGGCGGTCCGGGAGCAGTGTAACTGCTTCGTATCCTGGGAGCGACTTTGATTGGCGAGGACACGAGGTGGAGATCCGGCTCTCTTGTCGGCCGCTGCGCGACCGATTCCCCTGCGGGGGGTCCCTCCCCCATTCGACTCGCCTAAGGCTCGCTCAGGGTGACATTGCTCCGCGCCGATAGAGGGTAGTTCTCAACGGTAGGAGATCGGGCGGCGCTCCGGTCGGGATGACATCTTTGGGTCCGGGAGCAGTGTAACGGAAGGGCAGGCGGAGCGAATCGGCGATCAGGGTGCGACGATTTTTGGAATCCGCGATAGATGCATATACATCTATTCGTCCATGAACAGCAAAGCGCTTCCTCCCTTGCCCTGCATGTGCGCGAGTTTTCGGCGGTCGGCGCGGGCTTTGACGCAGCTGTATGACGAGGCGATGCGGCCGACGGGTTTGCGGGGCACGCAGTTCACGATTCTTCAGGCACTGTCACTGACGGGGGAAATTACCCAGGGGGACCTGGGGGAAATTCTGGCGATCGACAGCACGACGCTGACGCGGACGCTGGAGATCCTGGGGCGGCGTGGGTGGATCGCGAAACGGCAGGGGAAGGATCGGCGCGAGCGATGGCTGCGTCTGACTTCGGCCGGGCAAAAACAATTCAACGTGGCGCTGTCGGCCTGGCAGAAGGTGCAGGACCGTCTGCGGCGCCAACTGGGCCATGAACGGTGGCAGGTGCTTCTGCAGCTGACGCAGGACGTGACCGCGGCCGCAATCCAATAAGGAGACAGGTATGACACGGTATGCAAAGCTGACTTCGTGGCTGATTGGCGTCTGGTTTGTTCTGGCCCTTACGCTGTCTGCCCTGCACATCATCGAATCGGGACCAAACCGGCCGCCGCTGGCACTGGGATTGGCGGCGGGGATTCCAGTGGTGGTGTTCCTGGTGTGGTTTGCCGGTTCGGCGAACTTCCGCACGTTTGTGTTGTCGCTGAACCCACGAACGCTGACGTTGGTGCAGAGCTGGCGGACGGCGGGATTCGCCTTCGTGTGTCTGGCGGCGTATCGCATTTTGCCCAATAGCTTCGCGCTTCCTGCGGGGTACGGCGATATCGCGATTGGGCTGACGGCTCCGCTGGCGGCGCTGGCGCTGGCGGGGGCCGAGCATCGCGGCAGCTTCCTGTTGTGGCAGGCGCTGGGGATGCTCGATCTGGTGATGGCGGTTTCGCTGGGGACTCTGTCGGGCGTCATCGACCCGCATGGGATCCCGGCGGCAGCGATGACGGCGCTTCCGCTGAGCCTGGTGCCGGCGTTTGCGGTGCCGCTGTTCCTGATCCTGCATATTGTCTGCGTGGCCCAGCCGCTCAGGTGGAATCAGGTGCCGTTGGCTGCGGGACAAGCCATCCTGGCCAGGTAGAGAGCAGGAGCCGGCGCGGTCGGCCGCTGGCGCGCGGGAATTTTGCGAAGCGCGACGATTCGACGGACATCTAAAGAGCGCAATCGGAACAAATCCCCAACAAGCAGGTATCGATGGCGAACGAAGAATCTTTCGGCAATGCGGCGCTTCACTCGTGGAAGCTGGTGGTGGGTCGGTTTGACAAGGTGCTGGGCGAGCTCAGCGATGAACAACTGCAGAGGCGGGTGGCTCCGGGACGGAACCGTCTGTACTACATCCTCGGGCACCTGACGGCGGTGCATGACCGGCTGTTTGCGCTGCTCGGCGTGGGCGCGCGGCTGCATCCGGAGCTGGACGAGGCGTTCATCACCAATCCCGATGGGACGCTGGCGGATCCGGTGACGGCGGGGGATCTGCGCAAGGCGTGGAGCGAGGTGAACGCGAAGCTGACGGCGGACTTTGAGAAATTTACGCCGGCGGAGTGGCTGGCGCGGCACACGCAGGTTTCCGAGGAGGATTTTGCGAAGGATCCAACGCGGAACCGGCTGGCGGTGCTGCTGAGCCGGACGAATCATGTGGCGTTTCACACGGGGCAGGCGGTGCTGGCGAAGTAGGGGGGCGGGTCGCTGAGGTTTCCAGCGACAACACTTCGCCGCAGGGATTCAACACAGAGGACGTGAGACAGGACCGCATCCGATTCCGTTCGGAGAACAGCCCTCAGGGGCTGAAGCCCATTTGTTCTCGTGTCACTTACGGCACGACTGAAGTCGTGCCCTGATACAAAAGCCGGACGCTAACAACTACTTGCGTCACTTTTGTGCCACGCCAACTTGTCTTTAGCCAATCTCACACATAAGGACGTTAGAAGCCGCGGCAATGGACGATTCCGATTGCGTTCGGAGAACAGCCCTCAGGGGCTGAAGCCCATTTGTTTGGGTGCCGTTTACGGCACGACTGAAGTCGTGCCCTGATACAAAAGCCGGACGCTAACAACTACTTGCGTCACTTTTGTGCCACGCCAACTTGTCTTTAGCCAATCTCACACAGGGACGTTAAAAGCCGCGGCGGTGGACGATGTGGCCTTCCTGCATCACGAGGCGGAGGTTGCGCTCGGGGTGGGCGAGGAGGGTGATGTCGTCGAGGGGGTTGCCGTCGATGACAATCAGGTCCGCGACAGCGCCGGGAGCGAGGAGGCCGATCAGGCCCTCCATGCCGAGCAGTTTTGCGCCAACGATGGTGGCACTGGCGAGGATCTCCCGGGCGGAAAGGGCGCGGGCGCGGATGGCGAACTCCTCGTTCTGGCGAACGTGCGTGGGACCGAGAAGGTCGGTGCCGAAGGCGATGGTGACGCCGGCGTCGCGAAGGATGGAGAGGCTTTCGAGGCCGGACTGGCGGACGCTGTCAATTTTGGCGACGGACGCGGGCGGCAGACCGAGCAAAGGCCCGTCCTGGGCGAGGGCTTCGTAGGTGACGAGGGTGGGAACGGCGACGGCTTCGGCCTGGGCAGCCAGGCGCGCGGCAGAGGCATCGACGAGGTTGCAGTGCTCGAGGGAATGGACGCCGCATTCGACGGCGCGGGTGATGCCTTCGGCGGTGTAGACGTGGGCGGCGACGTAGGTCTTCGCGTCCTGGGCTTCGTCGACGATGGCGTTCATCTCGGCGAGCGAGTAGCCGAGCCAGTTGACGGGGTCGGTGGGGCTGGCGACGCCGCCGTTGCCCATCACTTTAATAAAGGATGCACCTTCGCGGAGCATCTGGCGGCAGGCGAGGCGGACTTCGTCAACGCCGTCGGCGATGCGGCCGAGGGCGCCGAAGTTGGCGGCCCAGCGGTTGGGGTCGGCGGTGTCGTAGCGGGAGCGGGCGTCGGAGTGGCCGCCGGTTTTGGAGAGCGCTTTGCCGCAGGTGAAGAGGCGGGGGCCGGGTGTGAGTCCCTGGGCGATGGCTGCGGCGAGCGAGGGCGGCGCGCCTCCGGTGTCGCGGACGGTGGTGAAGCCACGCTCGAGCATGCCGCGCAGGATGGGCAGCGAGCGCAGCACGGCGATGGGGGTGGGAAGCTGCGCGTTGGCAGCGAGGTCCATCATGCTGGCGACGACGTGAACGTGGCAGTCGATGAGGCCGGGCAGGACGGTGCGGCCTTCGAGATCGATGACGTCGCATTCTGTGACGGGCGGGGGAGCATCGAGGTCGCGGATGATGCCGTCTTCGATGAGGAGATTGCCGGGGCGCGGCCCGGACGCGGTGGCGTCGACGAGGAGCGCGTTGCGCAGAAGAGTCGGCATGGAGTTTTCTTTGCCTGCCAGGAAAACCACCACAGAGGACACAGAGGGGTGAGCGGACCGCTGCGGCAGTCTCCCCTAAAATACCGCATCCCGCGCAGCCCGGCGGTACCGCAGCGATCCGTTGACCATGCGGATGCGCGCGGGACGCATCTCACGAACTGTTTACATGAATGAGAGACAAAGCTGGCAGGCTGAGAAGATGCGCCGGGTCATGATGTTTCTGAATCCGCTGCTGATTCATAACGAAAAGCGGCGGGCGGCTGTGGAGCAGATTGCGGAGCTGCTGAGCGGATATGGCAGCGACGTGCATCTGCAGGAGACGTTGTCGGCGCATTCGGCGGGGCAGCAGGCGGCCGAGGCGGTGGCGGCCGGGTTTGACACCTTCCTGGTGTGCGGCGGCGACGGGACGGTTTTTCAGGTGATGCAGGGTTTGGCGGGGTCGGAGGCGACGCTGGGCGTGCTGCCGTTCGGGACCGGCAACGTGATCGCACAAAACCTGGGGCTCTCGCGAGAACCGATGACGGCGGCGTCGATGCTGCTGGATGCAACGGTGCGCGAGGTGAGCCTGGGCGAAGTCCTGCTGAATCCCGTGGGCCACAAGCGGATGCGGAGCTGGTATTTCTTCATCGCGGCGGGGATGGGCGTGCATGCGGCGCTGATGAACCTGGCGCCGACCGGGCAGGGCAAGCGGAGGGGCGGGCGGCTGGCGTATTTCGCGGGCGGATTCCGTCTGCTGGTGGAGCACCCGGTGCAGGCGTTCACCCTCGAGATGGAAATGCCGGACGGGAGCCGGCATTCCGAGACCGCCTGCGAGGCGATCGCGGTGCACGTGCGGGAGATCAACCGGTGGCGGGCGGGCGGCGATCCCATGGCGGACTGGCTGCGGGTGGCGTGGGTTCCACCGACAAGCCGGATGGGCCTGGCGCACGCGAGCTTTCACGCGCTGGCGACGGGAAAAACGCAGACCGAGGCGGGCTGGGGTGGGCTTCCGTATCCACAATATGTCACAGTGAAGAGGATGATTTGCCGGCCACTGAACGGGAACCACTACTCGGCGCCGTTGCTGGTGGAGGCGGACGGCGAGGTGCTGGGCGCGAGCTACACGGTGGTGCAGGCGTCGGAGAAGAAACTCCGGCTGCTGTGGCCGAACGGGAAGAAGGCGTGACGCGAGGCGTTTGGGCCCTGGCGTTTCTGGCCGGGTTGGGAAGTGCGGCACAGAACAGCCGGGCACAGCAGGACCCGGCGCAGCTGAACCAGAGCCGGCCGCCGACGCTGACCGTGCAGACGAATCTGGTAGAAGTGCCCACGCTGGTGACGACGAAGAAGGGCGAGGTGGTCTTCGGTCTCAGGGCGCAGGACTTCGTGGTGACGGACGATGGCGCGCCGCAGACGGTGCGAGTGGAGTCGGATACCGATTCGCAGCCGCTGGCCCTGGCCATCGTGGTGGAGACCGGTGGAGTGGGCGTGAGCCACCGCGACGACTACGAGCATCTGAGCGCGATCCTCGATGCGCTGGTGGGCGGGGTCGATCACCGGGTGGCGGTGATTGGGTTCGACAGCACGCCGCAGGTGCTGGTGCCGTTTACGAGCGACATGGACGAGGTGGCGCAGGTGCTGGGACATCTGCCCGAGGGCGACCCGAAGGCGGCGATCCTGGACGCGCTGACCTTTGCGGTGGACGAGCTGCGGGGCGAGCCGGCGGAGTACCGGCGGGCGATTCTGCTGGTGAGCGAGACGGTCGACCAGGGCAGCAAAACTACGCTGACCGAGGCGCTGCGGCAGATCAGCGACACGAACACGGCGATGTACAGCTTCGCGTTTTCGAGCACGCGGGCGGGGGTGGCGCATGAGGCGGGCAAGTTCAATCGTCCTGATGAGCCGGGCCCGGCGCACGGGTGCTTCAGCCGCGAGGGCGCCGATGCGGAGTACAAGGGCCACTACAGCAAGCAGGTGCTGGACTGCATCAGCGACCTGGCGCCGCCGCTGCGTCTGGCGACGATGGCGTTTGTGGCGGCGCGCGATGGGCTGCGGAAGAACACGGCGGAGTCGGTGGCGCGTCTGACGGGCGGGCAGTATGTCCACTTCAAAGGCGCGAAGGACCTGCGATCGGGGCTGATCGCGGTGTCGAACGATGTGCCGAATGCGTACGTCCTGAGCTTCCGGCCGACGGCGCCGACGCCGGGGCTGCACGCCCTGCACGTGGAGGTCAGGGGCCGATCGGACCTGGTGGTGCGCGCGCGAACCGAGTACTGGATGGAAGCGGCGGTTCAGCGGTGAGCGCTTGCAGGCGGCCAGGGCGCCTTCCGCACACCGGGCGCTCCAAAAGTAACTGAAGCCTTCCCCCGCCGTGCCGATAAGCCGGGCATATGGGCGGATTGTGTCCTCCTCCGCCTCGGGAAATGAGTGATCATGCCGCAGAAAGATCGCGAGAGCGGGGAGGAGTGGACCCGATACGCGCTGGCACTGGAGGCCTCACAGGAGGGCTTCTGGGACTGGGATCTGATCGCGGGGCGGCTGTGGGGGTCGCGCCGGTGGAAGGCGATTCTGGGACTGAACGAGGCGTGGGCGGGACTGGATGCGTGGATGGAGCGGGTGCATCCCCACGACAAGCCGCGGTTTGAGGCGGAGCTGCGCGCGCTGCGGACGGGCAAGGCGCTCGAGGTCAAGAACGAGCACCGGGTTCGGCAGGACAGCGGGGAGTGGCGCTGGGTGGAGGCGCGGGGGATTGCGGCTCGGGATGACGATGGCCGGGTGACCCATGTAGCCGGATCGCTGATGGACAACACCGAAAACCGGATGACGGACGCGCTGACCGGTCTGCCCAACGGCACCTTCTTTGCCGAGCATCTGGAGCGGCGGCTGGAGCACGCGCGGCAGAGCGCGGAGTGGGATTTTGCGGTGCTGGCGCTGGCGCTGGACCGCTTTGAGCGCATGCACGAGACGTTGGGCACGGGCGGCGGGGATCGTCTGCTGATAGAGACGGCGTGGCGGCTGCAAAGCATGCTGCCGGGAGCGTCGGTGGCGGCGCGGATTCTGGGAGCGGACTTTTTGGTGTGCCTCGAAGGAGCGCGCACGCGCCGCGATGGAGCGCAGCTGGCCGAGGTCCTGGTGGAGACCCTGCGCAGGCCCTTTGTCTGGCAGGGCCATCGCGTGGCGCCGCAGATAGCGGTGGGTGTGGCCCAGGCCACGCCCTGGCACGCACATCCGGAGGAACTGGTGAGCGATGCGCGCAGCGCGCTGGCCCATGCCCGGCGGCAGGAGCCGCCGGGGGTGGTGTGCTACTCGAGCGGGATGCGCGAGAAGGAGCTGGCCCGCCTGGAAATGGAGGCGGATCTGGAGCGGGCGATTCAGGCCGGCGAGCTGCGCATGCATTACCAGCCGGAAGTGGATCTGCAGACGGGGCGGATTGTGGGGTTTGAGGCTCTGGTGCGCTGGCAGCATGCGCGGCGCGGTCTGCTGCCGCCGGGGGAGTTCATTCCGGTGGCCGAGGAGACGGGGTTGATTCTGCCGCTGGGCGACTGGGGTCTCAGGGAATCGTGCCGGCAGATGGTCGAGTGGCAGCAGTCCGGACATGAGGCGTTGCAGGGCGCGCGGATCAGCGTGAACCTTTCCGCGCGGCAGTTCGACCAGGCGGATCTGGCGGCGCGCGTCGGTCAGGTGCTGGCCGAGACGGGGCTGCCGCCGGCCTCGCTGCGTCTGGAAGTGACGGAGAGCTGCGTCCTGTCGGATGGAACGACGGCGCTGGAGACCATGCGGGCACTGGGCCGGCTGGGCGTGGGGCTGGACATCGACGATTTCGGTACAGGTTACAGCTCTTTCGACTACCTGCAGCGGTATCCCTTCGACACGCTGAAGATCGACCGCACTTTCGTGGAGGGGATTGCCTGCGACCGCGAATCGCGGCTGATCGTGAGCACGATTCTCGATCTGGCGAGGAGCTTCGGCATGGACGTGGTGGCGGAGGGAATCGAAGACGCGGAGCAGCTGGAAGAGCTGAAGACGATGGGGTGCCCGTGCGGACAGGGGTACTACTTTGCGCGGCCGATGGAGGCATCGGCCATCGATGCGATGATGGGCTCCCGGGGCGGGTGGATGCCGGTGGCAGCACTGGCTTAAGGGATTACTGGAGCCACGCGGGGGAATCGACAAGGCCGGCGAGGCCGTCGGCGGTGAGCGCGGTGATGCGCGCGGCGACGAGCTGATTACCGGGAATGGGCGCGCCGCTGGGGCTTGTGAGCGAGAGGCGCAGGAAGTTGTCGGACATTGCCGAAGCGGGGGCCTGAGTGGGGGCTTCGGTGAGGGAGTCCGTGCTGGGGTCGCTGGCGGTCTCGATGGTGACGGCAGAGAGGGTGCGGCCGAGGAAGCTCTGGCGGAAGGCGCGGGACTTTTCCGCGATGAGGGTGCGCAGGGCCGTCATACGCTCCTGCACGGCGCGCGGCGGGACGGGCTGCTGGCGATGCAGTTCCCACGCGGGTGTGCCGGGTCGCGCGGAGAACGGGAAGAGGTGCAGGTAGGTGAAGGGCTGCGCGGCGATGAAGTCGCAGCTCTCCTGGAAGAGCGCGTCGGTCTCGCCGGGGAAGCCGATCATGACGTCGGCGCCGATGGCGGCGTCGGGGAGCAGCGCGCGGATCGCAGACAGCCGCTCGGCATAGTGCCAGGGGCGATAGCGGCGGTGCATGCGGCGGAGGATGGTGTCCGATCCGGACTGCAGCGGCAGGTGCGTGTGGCGTGCTAAACGAGGGTGGAAGGCAGCGGACGGACCAGCGGATAGCGGATAGCGTATAGCGGACAGGTCCGAAACATCCGTCGCGTACTCGCGGTAGAGGGCGAGCAGGTCCGGGGACCAGTCCATGGGTTCGATGGAGCTGAGGCGCAGGCGGGGCAGCGCGGTTGTGCGGAGGATTGCCGCGACGAGGTCTTCGAAGCGCTGGGTGGGTGTGAGGTCGCGGCCCCAGCGGCCGAGATTGATGCCGGAAAGGACCAATTCGACACCACCGCCGCGGGCGCTTTCTTTTCCGTCCCGATCCGCATAGCGGCGCACGTTGTCGAGGCAGGTGGCCAGGGGAATCGATCGCGAGGGTCCGCGCGTGGTGGGAATGATGCAGAAGGAGCACCGGTTGCCGCAGCCATCCTGCACCTTGAGGTTCGGCCGGGTCTGCTGTGAGTCGGGCGCGAAGGGTAAAGTGGCCAGCTCAAAATGAGCGAAGGCATCGTCATGGTAGACGGCGGGGGCGAGAGTGCTGGCCGGCACAAATCCGTCTGGCGACGCAGCGTCTGGAAGCGCACCGAACGCGAGCGCGATTTGGGCGACCATTGACTTGTGGCTGTTGCCAACGACGGCATCGACTTCGGGCAGAGCGGCAAGTTCCTGCGGAGCGCGCTGGGCGTAGCAACCGGTGACGACGATGCGGGCGGCAGGGTTCTGGCGGCGCACCCGGCGCAGGTACGCGCGGGCCTGGCGGTCGGCTTCCGCGGTGACGCTGCATGTATTTACAATGACAACATGCGCGGAATCCGGCGCCTCGGCGGGCAGCATTCCGTTGTGGCGCAGGTTGGCAGCAATGGCCTCGCCATCGGCGCGGCTGGCGCGGCAGCCAAAGTTTTCAACGTGATATTCTGCCACGTTGCTCAGTGTATCAACGGGACGAAGACGGGAGGGCGCCGATTCTTTTGGCGTTCCAGCCCGCGGCAGGCAAATTGTTGTACGATCCCGATACGGCTCTGGAGTTTTTTATGAAACGACGCATTCTTCTTGTCGATGACGATGTGGCCATTTTGCTGACCCTGAAGGCGGTGCTGGAGATCAGCGGCTTCGAAGTGGAGACGGCGGCCTCAGCCCGCGAGGCGAAGCTGCGGTTGAAGTCGAACGAATACCACATGGTCATCACCGATCTGCGCATGGAAAGCGAGACGGCGGGAGAGGAAGTGGCGGCGGCGGCGAAGAAGGCGCCGAATCATCCGGCGGTAGCCATGCTGACGGCGTATCCTCCGGCCGATGCAGACTGGACGGAAACCGGAGCCATGGATAAGGTTCTGGTGAAGCCGATGAACACGCACGATCTGCTGCGGCAGATCGAGGCGATGCTGGTGGCGCACGAGGACAAGAAGAGTCTGGCCAGCGAAAAGAAGCTGGAGGCGCTTTCGGCGGCCACGGCCGCGGAGAAGAAGCCGCGCAAACTGGCGGAGAGCCGCGCGCGGTAGAAGGCCGGACCCGCGGCTCCCGCGGGATTTGATTTAACCCAGCATAAAATCACGTTGTACAGGCCGGGGGCTTCCCTGTGCGGGTGAGGTTTGTCGAATCTCTGTCCGCTCGATTGCCTCCCCTGATTCTCCGTGCGTCTTCTCACAGGCGCGATTCGTCCCTATACTGTTTCCGCGGGAAAATCCCCAGATTCGTTTTGTTGGTTCCTGCCCGATGAGCGCGACCCACTTTTATCGCCGTTACGATCCGGACGGCCGCTGCAAGGTGATCTGCATGCAGTGCTTTCAGACCCTGGGCACGGTCTGGGACCGGCCCTCCGCCGAAGCGATGGAAGCCGCTCATGCCTGTGAATTCTGGAGGCAGGGAGCACCGGCTGCCGCCGCGCGCGCTCCGGAGGCAAAGGTTCCCCCCGTCTCGCCGATTCTTCAGCCCCTTCTGCAAATCCCGGCCGGGCTGCTGGCGCTCCTGACGGTGCTGGTGGTTTATGCCCTGCCGACCGCTCTGGAACTTGCGGCGCGACACACGCTGAATGCCTGGCTGGCAGTGATTCTGCCGGGCGACGTGGTCGGATGTGCTGTGCTGGCCGGGCTGCTGCGCAGGCCGCGCACCGGCGTGTTTCTCTACCTGCTTCTCACCACCATCGAAGGTCTCTGCTACGCAGGCGGTGTGGTGCCGGGCCGCCCTCTGGTCTGGTTTGCCGATCTGGTTCCGACGCTGGTGGTGCTCACCCTGCTGCTGCGCAGGAAGCTGGGCGCCTGGGAGCTGGGGGGGATTTACTGAGAATCCGGTCCGCCGCTCGCCGGATGGACTCGGCGCCCATGCGGCCACACGCAGCAGGAGCGTGGGAGCCGTTCCCCGCGAAGGCCGGAGCTAGCTGGCCTGCTGGGCGACGACCCGCTTCTGCTGGAAGCAGCTGCGGCAGAGCACCGGGCGTCCCTGGGTGGGCTTGAAGGGGACTGTGGTCTCCGTGCCGCACTCCGAGCAGACGGTGCGGGTTTCCGGGCGCACCGAAGCCGATCCGGAAGCACGCTTCGCCTTACATGTCTTGCAGCGCTTGGGATCGTTCTTAAACTGCTTGTCGAAGAAGAATAGCTGCTCACCGGCCGTGAACACGAAGTCGCTTCCGCAGTCGGCACATTTGAGAATTTTATCGACGAACTCCATCCGCTTCCCTCGCCTTCGCCCGAAGCACCCGCCGTGCAGCGCCAGTTCCTGCAGCGCATTCGGATCGCATCGGCCGCTCCCTTGAAGAGAACCGCCGGCTTGCTGCGACACAGCCAAATCGCCGGCTGTGGTACTCCTGATTTGCCTGGGGGGCCCGAGGAGCGATTGCGGAGAGAGCCCAGGTATTCTGGTCCCAGGGGACACCGGTCTGAGGCTGTTCTCTGCAATTGCTCAGCCGCGACTTGAAATGCGGCAAAAAACAAACCCGGTCTATCGCCGGAAATCCGCTCAGGGCGGTTGAGAGAAACGTTACCGGACCGGCCTTTACCTCAGCTCGGATGATCACCGTCCGAACTGAGAGTCCCAGTTGCCCTACTGAACGCGCGAGCGTGGCGCGTCCGGAGACCTGGTGTCTGCCTCTACCGGGCCGCAAGGACCCGGTTAGTGGACCTCACATACCATCCGCAACACGGATGGCATGTGAATGCGGTCTGCTGAGAATCTGGGGAGCATGCAGACCGGCCCGAGGGAAAAACAGTTAATCCTGCTCTTTACGAGCCTTTTTACGATTCCGCTTTCTCGCCAGCGCTTCCTTCACGCGGCGCTTTTCGCCCGGCTTCAGGTAGAAGGAGTGACGTTTCACTTCCTTAATGATGTCTTCCTGTTGCACTTTGCGCTTGAACCGGCGCAATGCGTTTTCAAGCGGCTCGCCTTCCTGAATGCGAACCTCTGCCAAAGGAACTACACCTCCAAACGACCCTTGCTGGGCAAGTAACAGATTACAGGAAACGGGAATAAAGAATCCATAAAGCGGCACGTCTGCGGGCCGTGGTAACGATGTCAAGTTATGCCGTTCGCCATTTTTTCGTAGCCCCGGCTTTAGAGAAGACAGACAAATCCGAGGCTTTTCGGTAAGGGCGGCCGGAGGCGCGGAGGCTTCCCTGTTGACATTCTACTGGAGACCGGTGTATCTGTAGACGTTCAACAGGAGGGGTGCGTGGGCGAGGAGAAATCCGACGTACTGCAGGGAACGCTCGATCTGATGGTGCTGAAGACTCTGGAGGCGATGGGGCCGCTGCATGGCTACGGGATCGCGCGGCGGATCGAACAGATCAGCGAACAGACGCTGCACCTGAATCAGGGAACGATCTATCCGGCGTTGCTGCGGCTGCGGCAGCGGGGCTGGATCCGCGCGGAGTGGGGTACGTCGGAAAATGGCCGGCGGGCCCGCTATTACGAGCTGAGCCGGACGGGCAAGGCGCAAATCGAGAAAGAAACGGAAAGCTGGGAACGCGTGGCGGCGACGATGGCGCGGTTTCTGGCAACGGCCGGTGGCCAGTAG
Organism: uncultured Acidobacteriaceae bacterium; assembly: GCA_963770525.1. Taxonomy (GTDB): domain Bacteria; phylum Acidobacteriota; class Terriglobia; order Terriglobales; family Acidobacteriaceae; genus Palsa-343. Next base: position 631,011 of record CAVYPY010000001.1, read on the forward strand.
CCAGCGGACAGATGTGAGGCGGCCAGCGAAAGGGCGGTCAGCGATGAAACGGTCAGCGGGGTAAATGCGATGCGTCAGGGGTGGAGCGCAGTGCGGGCGTGGACGAGCCGGTGTGCGGCAATGTTCCGGCGGCGGAAGCTGGACGGCGAGCTGGACGATGAGCTGCGCGCGCACCTCGATCTGGCCGCCGAGGAGCACCGGCGGCGCGGGATGAGCGGCGAAGAGGCGCGGCAGGCGGCGCTGCGGGATTTCGGCGGCGTGACCCAGGTGCGCGAGACGGTGCGGGAACGCGAGGGATGGCCGCTGGTGGAGAATCTGCGGCGCGACGTGGGTTATGCGCTGCGGCAGATGCGGAGAGCGCCGGGATTTACGGCGATGGTGGTGCTGACGCTGGCTCTGGGCATCGGAGCGAATACAGCGATCTTCCTGCTGACCTGGTCGCTGCTGCTGAAGAGTCTGCCGGTGAAAGACCCAGGCCGGCTGGTGCTCTATACATTTCTCAGGGATGACTCGCAGGGTCACGTCAATCTCTCTTACCCGCTTTATGCAGAGATCCAGCAGCACCAGACAACGACCCGTGGAATGTTCGCGTGGTGGAATGACACGGGGATTCATCTGGACGAAAACGGCGGTTCGACAGAAATCAGCGCAGGCCTGGCCACGGGCGGCGTGTTTCGCGTTCTCGATCTGCACCCGTATATCGGACGAGGATTCGAGGAGAATACCGGCGAGCGGGGCCAGCCTTTTGAACCGGAAGTTCTCCTCGGCTATGACTTCTGGCGTTCACATTTCAACGCCGATCCCCGCATTCTGGGTCAGACGATCGAGCTGAGCAGAATCAAAGTCACGGTGATCGGAGTCCTTCCCCGCGGATTCGACGGTATCTTTCCGGAGACGCCGATCGACGTCCTGCTTCCGCTCTCCTACGAAAAGGCGCATGAGCCAAAAACCGCCATGATGGACGAGAAAGGCGCCTTTTGGCTGACGGTGATGGGCCGGCTGAAGCCAGGACAGTCAGTTGCCTCGGCGCAGGCGGCGGCGACGGACTTAAGCCGCACCGATCCGGATCTGACGCTGCACTGGGGTTCCTCTGTTTGCCATCTCACCGTGGAGCCGGGGCGAAGGGGAGAATCCGGGCTGCGCGAGCAATACCGGGATCCGCTGCTCGCTCTGGAAGCTTTGAGCGCTCTGATGATGGCGCTGTGCGCCGTGAATACAGCGCTGCTGATTCTGGCTCGGGTGAGCGGGCGTCTGCATGAATTTGCCGTGCGAAGCGCACTCGGCGCGACACGGCGGCGGCTGGTGGTGCAGGTGTTGCTCGAGGCTTTGCTGCAGGGGGCCGGCGGCCTGGCTTTGGGAGGCGTGCTGGGTTGGGATTTGGCTCACGGCCTCGTGCATCTGGTGTCGCCGCTCTATGAAGTCGAGGCGATGCCTCTCAGGGCCGGCGCGATGGTCGTTCTGTTTGCTGTCGTCCTGAGCATGGCGGCGGCGCTGCTGGCCGGTTTGTGGCCGGCCTGGCGCGCTTCGCGAACGGCCCCCGCGCTGGAACTGAAGCAGCTCCACCAACTGAGTCGAAGCAGCCGGCTGGGGCGCTGGCTCATCCCCACCCAGGTCGCGCTCGGCATCGTCCTCATCTATGCCGCTCTGCTCATGACCGGCACGCTGCGCAATTATCTAAGGGAAAACTCCGGATTCGTTCCCCACGGCGTTACCTTCGCCGAGCTGAATGATCAGACCGACGACCCTTTCGGCTCTGCCCAGGTGCGCAAGCGCCTTCAGATCGCTGACGCGCTCGAGCATGCGCCAGGCATCCAGAGTGCCACTCTGCTCTCGATGCCGCCTGTGCACGGCTGGGACAACACGACTGGCTTCTTCACCCGCGATCCGGCCGGGAACCTCCGCCAAAACGATGCGGTGTGGCAGGAGGGCGTGACGCCGGGATACTTCGCGACCATGGGCACCGCCATTCTCGAAGGCCGCAGTTTTGCCTGGAGCGACCTAGGTGGAGATACGGTGTGCGTGATCAGTCGCGCGGCTGCCCGTTTCTTCTTCCCAGGGCAGGATCCCATCGGCCGCTTTTTGACCGAAGGAGACGGGAAACCTCCCAAGTCCGAATCCGGTACCGGCGCTCCAACCCCGCCGTCCGTGTACCGGGTGGTCGGGGTAGCTGAAGACGCGCGGATGCAGAGCCTGCTCAGCCCCGCGCCAGTGACCGTATATAAGCTCATCGAACAGGCAAAAAGCCCGTGGGCAACGTCGTTCCTTGCTGTACGCTCGGCCACCCCGGGCATTGCCGCCGAAGCGATCCGCGAGACCGCAGCTCGTATCTTGCCAGGCGCCCCGCCCCCGAAAATCTACTCATTCGACCGGGTGGTCGACAACGATCTGAGTCAGCAGCGGCTGCTGAGCAGCGTGTCGGGAGGTTTCGCCCTGCTGGCGCTGGCGCTGGTGGCCACGGGACTGTATGGAATCCTGGCGCGGGCGGTGACCGAGCGTCGGCGGGAGATCGGGATTCGGATGGCGCTGGGGGCGCAGCGCGAGGCCATCGTCGCGCACCTGGCGCGCGGCGCTTTCCTGCGCGTGGGTCTGGGGGTGGCGGCGGGCGGAGGGCTAGCCTGGCTTGCCGGCCACTGGCTGCGGTCGTTGCTGTTTGGTATCTCCGCGCACAGCCTTCCTCTGGGACTGGCCACGGTGGGACTGCTGCTGGTGGTGTTGCTCGCGGCGTTCGTGGTTCCGGCAGGGCGAGCCGCGTCGATTCAGCCGATGGAAGCCATTCGGGAAGAATGAGGAGGCGCCGATGTCGTGGATGCGAGCGATGATCAGCCGGTGCGCGGCAATGTTCCGGAGGCGGAAGCTGGACGGCGAGCTGGACGATGAGCTGCGCGCGCACCTCGATCTGGCCGCCGAGGAACACCGGCGGCGCGGGATGAACGCCGACCAGGCGCGGCAGGCGGCGCTGCGGGAATTCGGCGGCGTCACGCAGGTGCGCGAGACCGTGCGGCTGCGCGAGGGCTGGCCGCTCGTCGAGAATCTGCGGCGCGACGTGGGCTACGCCGTGCGCATGCTGAAGAAGAGTCCCGGATTCGCCGCGATCGCCATTGGATCGCTGGCACTGGGCATCGGCGCCAACACCGCGATCTTCTCCATTGCCAAGCAGGTGCTGCTCGACCGGCTGCATGTTCCGCATCCTGGCGAATTGCGCCTGTTCGCGTGGCATTCGGGACGCAAAAGCGCGGTGCACAGCGAGTGGGGCGACGGCAGCGAAACCGCGACTGGCTACACCAGCACCTCGTTTTCGTATCCTGTGTACCAGTTGCTGAGGAAACAAAATCATCAGCTCGCCGATCTGTTTGCCTTCAAGAATGTAGGGCGCGTGAACGTGACCGCGGATGGCGAGGCCGAAGTGCTCCAGGCGGACCTGGTCAGCGGCAATTTCTATCAGCAGATGCAGGTGCAGCCGCAGCTTGGGCGGGCCATCGGTCCTGCGGACGATAAGGAAGGCGCCTCGCCGGTGGCCGTCATCAGCGACGGCTACTGGACGCGGCGGTTTAACCGCTCGCCCGATGTCATTGGCAAGACTCTCCTGGTCAATCTGGTCAACGTCACGATCGTGGGAGTGAATCCGCCGGGATTCACCGGCGCGAAGAGCGCGCAAACGTCGCCGGAGATATTCATGCCCTTCGCCACGCAGGCGCTGGTGATCCCAGACCCTGCGAACGGGCCGTTGCTGAAGAGCCCACAGCGGTGGTGGATGCAGATTATGGCGCGGACGAAGCCGGGCGTGAACGAAGCGCAGGCGCAGGCTGCTCTGAATGTATCTCTGCAGGCGGCGGTGCGGGCGACCATGACCGTGAAGCCGGACGAATCCATTCCCAGCCTGCTGCTCACCGATGGCAGCCGCGGCCAGAACGAGGCGAGCCGGCAGATGAAGCAGCCGCTGCTCGTCCTGATGGGGTTGGTGGGTCTGGTGGTGCTGCTGGCCTGTACAAACCTGGCCAACCTGCTGCTGGCCCGTTCGGCGGCGCGGCAGCGAGAGATGAGCGTGCGCATGGCTCTGGGCGCCGGGCGAGCGCGCATTCTGCGTCAGGTCCTCACGGAGAGCCTGCTGCTTTCCATCCTGGGCGGTGTGGCCGGTCTCGTGGTGGGCTATCTCGGCCGGAATGCACTCCTGCGGATGTTCTCCGGCCCCGGCGAACCGATGGTGCTGTCAGGTGGATTCGACTGGGGCGTCTTCGCGTTTAATGCGGCGCTCTCGGTCGCCACGGGTCTGCTCTTCGGACTGGGACCGGCGTGGCAGTCGACCCGCGCCCAGGTGAGCAGCACTCTCAAGGATGCCGCGCACACGACCACGCGGCGGCGGCGTGGTTTGACCGGCCGTGCGCTGGTGGCGTTCCAGGTGGCTCTCTCCACGCTGCTGGTGGTGATGGCGGGCGTCTTTCTGCGGACGCTCATCAACCTCAACGACGTCAATCCTGGGTTCGACACCAGGAATCTGGTGCTCTTCGATATGCGTCCACCGCTGTCCGAGTATTCCGGCGCGAAACAGACCGCGCTGTTCCGGCAGCTCACGGAGCGGCTGGCTGCGCTGCCCGGCGTGGCATCGGTGACACCGACGAGCATTGCACCGCTTTCGAACAGCTACGAGGACGACGACTTTGTCCCGGTGGGAGTGCCGATCGCCCCGGGGCAGGAGACGGCTGCCGATAACAGCACCGTGGGCGACGGCTACTTCGCTACCTTTCGGATTCCCATTCTTATGGGCCGGGGATTTGCTCCCACGGATACGGAAACTTCCCCGCGCGTGGCCGTCGTGAATCAGGCTTTGGTGCGCCAGTTCTTCCCCAACGAGAACCCCATCGGGAAAAGCTTCACCACCTCAGGATCGAAAAACGAAAAACCCACCTATCAAATTGTGGGAGTCTGCGCGGACACGCGCTACGGCAGCTTGCGCAAGGAGCCGCCACCCCTGTTTTACCTGGATTACCGCCAGGCGCCGGAGATCGACTGGGGGATGACCTTCGCAGTGCGAACGCGGACGGCGCGTGCGGCCATCACGCCCTCGCTGCGAAAGGCGGTGCAGTCGGTGGATCGCAATCTGCCGCTGATCGATGTGCGGACGCAGCAGGAGCAGATCGACGAGCTACTAATGACGGAGCGCATTTTCGCGGACCTGACGACCGCCTTCGGCGTGCTGGCGCTGGTGCTGGCCTGCATCGGGATCTACGGGCTGATGGCGTATTCGGTGGCGCGGCGGACGAACGAGATCGGCATCCGCATGGCTCTGGGCGCGCGCAAAGAGCAGGTGCTGCGCATGGTGCTGGGCGAAGCGGTGTGGATGACGGCCTTCGGCATCGCGGCGGGACTGGCCGGCGCGCTCGGCCTCGGGCGGCTCATCGCCAGCCAGCTCTATGGCCTGCGGTCGTGGGATCCGCCAACCCTGGCCGCGACCGCCGGACTGCTGGTGCTGGTGACCCTGGCGGCGAGCTGGATGCCGGCGAGCCGGGCGGCGGACGTCGACCCCAGCCAGTCCCTGCGGGCGGAGTGAGGCACAAAGAAAGATCCCCGCTTCCCAGGGAAGCGGGGATTCGGTTGAGTTGCGCAACTACCAGCGCGAGACCGTCAGCTCATCTATATATACGTTGGCGGATCCGCTGCCGTACCCATCGATCTGGAAGTTGGTGAGCAGGGTGGGCGCCCAGCCTGCCGCCCAGGCCGAGAACGCCGTCTTATTGATCGTCTGCTCCTTGCCGTCCAGCGCCACCGTCTTATAGGTCACGACGCCGGAACTGGTGCGCGAATAAGCGACCTGCACATGGTGCCAGGTGTTCGCGCTCCAGCTGCGCGGATTGCACGACTGCCCGGTCGAAACCCACTTGTCCACCGGCTTCGTCGCGCTGCCTGCATTCTCCGTGTAATCCCATACGCCATTCCAGCCATCGCACTGGAAACCATAGATCACGGTATCGCCGTTGGGAATGACCTGGTTCATATCCATTTCGAGGTTGGCGATGTGGGCGGTGGTTCCGGCGATGTAGACCCACGCGTCATACACGAAGTTGGTGGCCGAGACGTCGTCGCCGAAGGAAACGTGGTAACGCTCACCGCCATCCTTGCTGAAGCTGATCTGAAACTCGCGGGACAGTCCGCTGTGAGTCGGAGAGCTCACCGTGGTGGTCCATCCGCTGGAGCTGCCGCTGGTGCCGGTATCGTGCACAGCCGACCAGCCGCCGAGGGCCTGGATACTGCTCACGACAGAAGCCCCGGCGGGCACATCGAGCGCGCCGCTGGCCGAAACACCGCTCACGGTCACCGTAACGTCGGTCACGCAGGAAGCGCCCTTGTCGCCCCACGATTTGACGTGGAGGGTATGCGAGCCCGAAGAGGATGAAACCTGGGTATCGATGGAAGTGCCGCTGATGATCGTGGTGTCGCTGCTGCTGTCAAAGGAGTAGCCCATGGACGACACCGGCTGCGATGAGCAGGTGGAAGCGTCAGCAGACAGGGTGAACGGCGAGGAAACCGTGGCGCCGTTGCCGGGAGAACTGATGGTGGGATTGGCGAAGGCGGGCACGGCCGTGAGGGCGAGCAGGGAGGTAACGATTGACAGCTGGTGAGCGAGTTTCAAGGGACTTTCCTTCGGCGTTGGGAGAGGTTCTGTTGGAGCTACAGGCCGGAAGGTATGCGCCGCACGCAACAACCTTGGCAGGTGCTCAGGATCTTCGCTTCGAGCGCTGTCGGAAACCGCTCGCCCTAACGGGCAGTTTCGGCAGGTCTGGGTCAGTTCCGAGTCTTGCGTGGGCCGGAGTCCACTTCGGAGGAGCCATCAACGCACTCTGGTGGTGAGACCAGAGCAGGTCTGCGTCACTCAGGTCCCCCCTGTTCCAAAGAGCGAAAAAGGAGAGAAATGGAGGTGATTACTGGAGCCATCCTACCCGGCTACCGGTGGATGTAAACCCCCAAGTTTATGGATTTTGTTACTTTTTTGTGGATCGCGGGCAACTTTATTCCGATTGTGCAAATTGTTCTCAGGAGTCCAGGAAATAACGTCGCCGTCACTGGAGGGAATTACACGACCGGGGTTGAGTTCGCCGAGAGGAACGTTACCTTCGTGATCGACTCACACGGGCTGCCGTCTTCTCAGAAGAGCGGTGCGGGTTGACCCTGAGGCGACGCGAAGTACTTCTTCCAGAATGCGACGCGCTGTGGATCGGAGTGCCTCGGTGCACCTCGTTCCACGCAGAGAGCTCCGCATCTTTATGCGGAAGACCGCATGGTTCAGGGCCAGATTGCATGATTATGTACGCACGCAAGTCCTGCTTGACTCGCGATTCCTCGCTTCAATAATGTGGCGTCGCACGCCTGTCTGCGATGCGTCGGAAATGATCCCGGGAGGAACGATGTTCTCGAAGAAGGTTTACCTGTACGCGTTTTTAACGGCTTCCTTATCGCTGTGGACCGCGCTCGCTGCTGATGCCCAGGCGCATCCGTTCAGCCCTCAGGCAAAGCAGAAGGCCGAGGCTCTGCTCAGTCAGATGACCCTCGATGAGAAGGTGGGCCAGCTCGATCAGGCAGCGGGCGTCACCTTCCCGGGGATGAAAGGAGAAGACCTGAACGGCCTCATCACCGCCGGCAAGGTCGGCTCGATCCTCTGGCTCACGGATGTGAATCGGATCAACCAGCTGCAGCATCTGGCGGTCGAGAAATCGCGCCTCCACATTCCCATCCTCTTTGCCTTCGACGTCATTCACGGCTACCGCACCGTTTTCCCGGTGCCGCTGGCCATGGCGTCCTCCTGGGATCCCTCGGTCGAGGAACAGGCACAGCACTGGGCTGCCGAGGATGCGCGGGCTGCGGGCATCGACTGGACCTTCACCCCCATGGTGGACATTGCCCGCGACGCGCGCTGGGGCCGCATCGTGGAAGGAGCGGGCGAGGATCCGTACCTCGGCGCAGCCATGGCGCGCGCCCAGGTGCTCGGCTTTCAGGGTGAACATCTCAGTCCGGACAGCATTCTTGCCTGCGTGAAGCATTTTGCGGGCTATGGAGCCGCGGACGGTGGACGCGACTATGACTCGTCTTATGTGCCGGAAGAACTGATGCACAACGTCTATCTGATCCCGTTCCACGCGGCGGAAGAAGCCGGCGCCGGCACGTTCATGAGCGCCTACATGGATCTGAATGACGTTCCCGCCAGCGGCAATCGCTGGCTGCTCACCGACGTGCTCCGCAAGGACTGGAACTTCCAGGGCTTCGTGGTCTCGGATGCGTTTGCCGTGGCCAGCCTGCAGGTGCACGGTTTCGCGAAGGACCCTGCGGATGCGGCGTTGAAGGGCATCACCGCCGGCGTGAATATGGATATGGCCAGCCAGACCTATACGCATAACCTTGCCAACCTGGTGAAGGAAGGCAAGGTGAGCGAGGCGTATATCGACCAGATGGTGCTGCCCATCCTCGAAGCTAAATACGATCTCGGCCTTTTCGACCATCCCTACGTCGATGCATCGAAAGTGGACGCCGTCCTCGACCGCCCGGCGGGGCTGACTCTGGAGCGTAAGCTGGCCGGCCGATCCATGGTTCTGCTGCGCAATGAAAATCACACCCTGCCGCTGGCGAAGGATCTGAAGAAAGTCGCCGTGATCGGGCCTCTGGCCGACTCAGCAGCACGACATCGAAGGCGGATGGACCGTGGAAGGCCTCTTTGGATCGGGCGGCAAGAGCCATCCCGTCACGGTCTATGCAGGCATCCGGGCGAAGCTCGGCCCCGATGCGGAGGTCACGCTGGTATCCGGTCCTGTGCCTTCGCGTGTTTACCCTGGCCTTCTGGATCAGATGGCGCACCGGCAGCCGATCCCGCCGCCCACTGCCCAGGAGACAGCCGACTGGATTGCCAAAGCCAGGGCCGCTGCAGCCGCCGCCGATGTCGTCGTCGCGGTCATGGGGGAAACCGCCAACATGAGTGGTGAAGCCGCGTCTCGAGCCACCTTCACTCTGCCCGGCATTCAGGAGCAGATGCTGGAAGCCGCTGCCTCCACAGGCAAGCCGGTCGTGCTGGTTCTTGAAAACGGACGCCCGCTCGATATTCGCTGGGCTTCGGAGCACGTGCCGGCCATCCTCGAGGCATGGTATCCAGGCACGCAGGGCGGCAATGCGGTCGCCGATATTCTCTTTGGCGATGTGAACCCCGGGGGCAAGCTGCCCGTGAGCTGGCCGCGCGTCGCCGGCGCCGAACCGCTTTACTACAACCACAACCTGACCCACGAGCCCGAGGATCGGCCCAGCTTCACGTCGCGCTACTGGGATATCGATTCAAAGCCGCTCTACCCCTTCGGCTATGGGCTCAGCTACACCACCTTCCAGTTTGCCAACCTGCGCCTGAGCAGGACCAGCATGACGGCCAGCGACACCAACGAGGTCAGCGTGGACGTGACCAATACCGGCTCTCTGCCCGGCGATGCGGTTGCCCAGATCTACATTCATCAGCGCTACGGGTCCGCCTCGAGGCCGGTGCGGCAGCTGGAAGGCTTCAAACGCATCGCCCTGCAACCCGGCGAAACGAAGACCCTCACGTTTCCTCTGGGCAGGAATGAACTCCAGTTCTGGGATCCGCAGTCGAAGCGCTGGGTCGTCGAACCGTCGGAGTTCGATGTGTGGGCGGGAGGAAATTCGCAAGCCGCCCTCCACGCGGAGTTCACCGTCGCCCAGGAATAATGGAAGGCGTGACCGGGGCCATCCTGTTCGAACGAGAGGAGAGCCTAAGTCCGCTCGGAAATTCGAATCCGATCGATCCCGCAGGATCGATCGCGTGTCTGCTGCACGGCCGCAAAGCACGGAGTCCCGGACATTGATGCGACAATACCAATGAAAAGACGGGCCGGGCCTGTAGCTCAATGGTTAGAGCAGGGGACTCATAATCCCTTGGTTGGGGGTTCAAATCCCTCCGGGCCCACCAGAATGCATGCGCGGCCCTGGCCCTACCCCCAATACCCCCCTCGATCCCCCCTCAAATCTCATCGAATCCCCACTCGTCTATTACCAGGCAGTAAGCGTTTTGGGTACCGAAAAATGCTGCTCATTGCCCCCGAGCCTTGTAGGGATCTCTGAAGAATTGCTGAAAGTGCGGCCAGATACAATGCCGGTGTGACAGAATCACTCGATTCCGCTGCATTCGATTGGATCACTCGAAGTCTCACGCCCATTTCTGACGCAGCCGAAGTGAGGCGTACGGGCGTGCTTGTGAGCAGCGTGGCTCCGCCTGCCTTCGAGAGGTATGCGAAGATTCTTCATCGGCTCGACGGTCATTATGAAAACATTGACCAACCGCTTGACGAGGCCGAGATAGCCGTACTTGGTCTGTCTGACTGTACGGAAGTTCGCGAACTGGTCGCTCGGAAGCGCCGTTCTTCGCCAGATTCAAGAATCTTTTGGAGAGAGGCGGCCAGCGCGTTGGGCGTCCCGTACGCCCCGGAAATCAAACACACTTGGTTCTCGAATCGTCTGAAGCCGCATCAACCGTGCTGGCCAAGGTTCATTTACGGACCAGCAGAGGGAACGCTGGCACCCGACGAATGTCGTGAACTTGTCGCCCTCCTCAGTCCGGTGACCGGAGAGCAGGAATGCTGCTTTCGCCTCGCGGAGATACCCTTCGTTGGCACGGATCAGAATCTGCATTTCGTTGGCGCTCTGAGCGAGGTCGAATCGTTCTTCCTCAATGGCAGGTTCCAGTTCACGCCTGAATACTGGTGGCCTCAGGATCATTCCTGGTGCGTGTGTACCGAATACGATCTTGAGTTCACAGTTATTGGCGGACGCTCCTCTCTTATAGATTCGCTACTCGGGAGCACTATTCTGGAGTGCGTTGAAGTCACATCCGGCATGAGGGTGGATGACTGGACTCCTCTTCCTGGGCCGGAATCATCGGTCGCGTGATGGTCGGGTTGAGCCATCGTTCTGATTACGGGTCCCCTTCGGGTAGGCGCAAAACGGTGCCTGGGGGACTCCGGGGGGGGCGGTGTCAGTGCCAGGGGTGTCAAACGCTGGTTCTGGGCCGGGTCGCTTCCCATAGACTCTTGATGATCGGCCCAGAGGAACAAATCGCCGCCATCAGCGCGTTCCAATTCTCCGTAATCTGGCCCACCAGATTGCATGCGCGGCCTGGCCGCGCCGCCGGGATCCATTTGCAGAGATTGTGGAGCATCGCCGCCGCTCTCTCGATGTCTCTATGCCGCCATCGATGTCTCACTTCGCAGGAGCCGCGCCCATGTCGTCCACTCGCCACCCGCTCGTCGCCTTCTATCGCGACAACGCGTGTGACGATTGTGGGCGCACCCTCGCGGAGATCCTCGCCTGGTCCGACGACCGCCTTGAGGCTGTCCACGACTTCATCCAGTGGCTCTTTCCCCTGCCGGAGCGCAGCGGCGCCAACCCCGCTGCGCCGATCCTCGACAAGGCCACGATCGAGACGTTCCACGCTACAGCCGCCATGAGAGACCGCCTGCGCCAGGCCTTCGAGCGTATGCTGCGCTTCTATGGACTGTCCTGGACTGCCTCAGAGACGGGCGGCGTCGTCGAGCGGCTGCCGAATTTCCGCGAGCGCGCGCAGAACTGGCTCTGGCCCATGAACCACAATCACCTGCGCCTCACCCGCATCCTGCGCTCCACGCTCCTCCTGGGACTTGAAGCCGAGTCCAGAGCGCTCTTTCACGCGCTGAACTCCATTTATCGCGAATACCCCGATCGCATTTCCGCCCGCACCCACGCCTTCTGGATCGATGCCGCTCCAGGAGAATAAACTGAGCAGTCGATTTCATTGCCCATCCATTCTGAGGAAGACCGCATGCCTTGTTTTGCCTGTCGTTCGGCTCGTTCTCTGCCCTGCATTCTGTTCTTTGTCCTTGCGCTTTCTACCGGGCCGGCCATCGCGCAGGCTCAGTCCGATTTTGCCCACCCCATCCATGGCGACAACGGAGTCAGTCTGCCGTCTCCGCCAGTGGCTGCCGTGCGTACCGTGACCGACGATTACCACGGCATTAAGGTTGAGGATCCCTACCGCTGGCTCGAAGACGCCACCAGCCCTCAGACCCGTGCGTGGATCAACGAGCAGAACGCCTACACCCAGCAATATCTCGACCAGCTCAAAAATCGTCCGGAGATTCATCGCCAGCTCGCCGCGCTGCTGCGCGTGGACCAGTACTCGATGCCGCTGCTGCGCGATGGCGAGTACTTCTTCAAGAAACAGCTGGCCAGCGAGAACCAGGGTTCGCTCTACATGCGCGCCAGCTGGCAGGGCGCGGACCGCCGCCTGATCGACGCCGCCCGTCTCAGCAGCGATCAGAACACCTCCGTCAACATGATCAATGTCTCCGACGACGGCGCGCTGCTCGTCTATGAGGTCCGCGTGGGCGGCGCCGATGAAGGCTCCGTGCACGTGCTGAACGTGCGCACCGGCAAAGATCTGCCCGATGTGCTGCCCTCGGCGCGCTATATGGGTGTGAGCCTCAGCCCCGACCACAACGGACTCTATTATTCGAAGTTCACCCACCAGGGATCCAACGTCTGGTTCCACAAGTTCGGCACGCCGGTCGCGCAGGATCCGCGCATCTTCGGCGGCGAGTATCGCGGCAAGCATCTGGGCGAGCTTGACCTGATCAACGCCCGCGTCAGCGACAATCACCACTGGCTCATCGTGAACGTCGCCCACGGCGTGCCTGCCACCAGTGAAGACATCCTGCTGCGCGATCTGCGCCAGCCTGGCAGCGCATTCGTTCCGCTGGTCTATGGCGTCGAAGCGCACGTCCGCATGATCAACGACGGCGACCGCTTCTTTCTCCTCACGGATTACCAGGCGCCCAACTCGCGGATTGTCGAGGCCTTTCCCAGCCGCGATGCAAACGTGTGGAAGACCATCATCCCCCAGGGCCACGACGTCATCGCCGACTTCAGCATCGTCGGCGGCCGGCTCTTCGTCTCGCGACTGCACGACGTGAAAACCGAGACCACGATTTACAGCCTCGACGGCCAGCAGACCGGAACGCTCACCTATCCCGGCATCGGCTCCGGCTCGGTGGTTCGTGGCCGGCCCGACCAGAACTACGGTTTCTACACTTTCGAGTCGTTCATCACTCCGCCCACCATCTTTCGCTACGACACGAAGACCGGCCGCTCCGTGATCTTCGCCCGGCCCCGCGTACCGTTTGTTTCTGCGCGCTATGAGGTCACCCAGGTTTTCTATCAATCAAAAGATGGCACGCGCGTACCCATGTTCATCGCCGGCCGTAAGGGGCTGCCCCGCGACGGCTCCACGCGCCTGCTGATGACCGGCTACGGCGGCTTCGATCTGCCCATGCTGCCCACGTGGAATCCCGAGTACGCCTGGTGGATGCAGCAGGGCGGCTACTTCGCGCTGCCCAACCTGCGCGGCGGCAACGAATATGGCGAGGCCTGGCACAAAGCCGCCATGTTCCAGAACAAGCAGAATGTCTTTGACGACTTCTTCGCCGCGGCGGAATACCTGATCCGCAACCACTACACCACGCCCGCGCACTTCGCTATCCGCGGCCGGTCGAACGGCGGCCTGCTGATGGGCGCAGCCATGACCCAGCGGCCGGATCTCTTCGGCGCCATCTGGTGCGGCTACCCGTTGCTGGACATGCTGCGCTACCAGAAATTCGAGTTCGGCCGCCTGTGGACGACCGAATACGGCAGCTCCGACAACCCGAAGGACTTCGCGTATCTGCGCGCCTACTCGCCCTACCAGAACGTGAAGAAGGGCGGCGACTATCCGGCCATCATGTTCTTTACCGGCGACAACGACACGCGCGTTGACCCCATGAACGCCCGCAAAATGACGGCGCTCATGCAGGTCTCCAGCGCCAGTGACCGTCCCATCCTGCTGCACTACTCGCTCAAGGGCGGCCACAGCTCCGGCGTCGCACTCTCCCAGCTCGTCGACGACTACACCGACGAAATGGGCTTCCTGTGGAACGAAACCAGCGGGAATTAGGCCGGCCCTTCTCCGCACAAAGAAGCAGCGGCCGATTTGCATCAGCCGCTGCAGCCTTTCTTCCGTAACCTGTATCGAGTAAGGTTACCTTTCCTCGTTTTTGTAACAGCGGGAGGATGCAATGCATCCTCGCTTCCTTCCCAGCGGCGATCCTCCTTCTCGCCAGGGAAGGGAACGCGCGTTCACCGGTCAGGCTTCACGCGATCTTTTTGCCGCCCGATCCCACCAGCTCGCCATGCTCCAGCTGTTTCAGCGGATCGGCAATGTATTTGAACTCCGGCTCCTGGTTCCACGGGCCCCGCTGCGCCGCGCCGTTAGCGGAGAGGTGATAGTAGATGTTCACCGTCTCGTCCGGCTTTACATTGCCGAACACCGGCTCGGTCAGCTTGCCCAGCGACTCCAGCGCTTTCATGAACATCTTCGTGTGGGCAACCTCACGGGTCAGCAGATAGTGCAGGACCTTCTTCGTACCCGGATCGGGCGCCCGGTCCAGCAGGATTTCGTACGTCTCACGCGCGCCGGCTTCGGAGGCGATGTCGGCCCGCAGGTCGCGCACCACATCGCCGCCCTCGTTGACGTACGCCGCCGTCCAGGCCACACCGCCCTCATCCACCAGGTGCGGACCCCGTCCGCGGATGGCGAAGATCGGGCTCTGCTCCACTTCGTTAGGCGTCTTCTGTAACTCGCGAGTATGCTCTTCGATCAGTTTGCCAACCATTTCCAGGTGGCCAAACTCCTCGATGGCGATGTCCTGCAGCAGTTCGCGAATGCCCGGCTTCGGGCAGTGGAACGACTGCACCCAGTACTGCAGTGCCGCCGTCAGCTCGCCGGTGGCGCCCCCAAACTGCTGCAGCAGGAATTGCGCGAACACCGGATCCGGTTTCCGAACCTCGATCGGAACCATGGGCTCTTTACGATGGAAAAACATAGATGAATCCCCTTTCCTGGGCCCACGGCCCGCGTGCAGACGAACTCAAGCGTCCTGCCGCACGGCATCCGGGGCCAGCTACGTGATGTTCTCTGCGTGTTCCGGAGCGGAATAGCCGGAACACGTCTTCCTTCCAGGCGATGGGAGTGATGGACGGGTCTGTTGGAGCGATGAGCGTTCGGCGCTGGGTCGGGAGAAATCCGACAGAAGGTGCTTCCCGGCAACCCTTCGGCATGCGGGAAAATCAGCGGCAGACCCGCTCCCTTTGAGCGGCCCCAGTTTAATCCCGATCGCAACCTCGGTCGCGGTGCGAAACTTGATGCCGTCCAACCCAGGGGCCCCGGCGCATCTTGACGTTATTCCCAGGCCCCCTCCGTCCCCGTTCTCCACACCTCCCACAGCCATCCACCGAAACTGCACCATTTACGCGCCTTGTAGCCACTCCCTCCCGCGCCTATGCTGCAGCCAGTGGCATTTTTGCGCTGCTGAAAGCCAGAGACTGCCCACCGGCCAAATCGCGAAAATCCGCAAAATACGCGCCTTTTCGCGATTGTCCACACCCATTTTGGGTAATTGTGGTTCTTGATACCCACGATCCCATCTAAAATACTAGATGTAGTGGTTCATGCTTGACACACACCACTAGCAGAGGTACTTTCCCATCTGCGGCTCCAAAAAGTCCGTCAGGGTTCTGAATCGCGAACGCAGCCTCCCCCACTAACCGGAAGCTCACTCGCCTCAATTCCCGCGGCCCAGGATACGCCATCGGGCTCAGCAGCACCCCCATCGGAACTTGTTCCGACAGGAATTTCAGTTTTTGTCCGGGCCCTCTGCAACGGGAAAGATTGGTAAGGCAAGACCCACGCTTCGCGCGAATTTTTCTGAAGGAAGGAACCACCCATGGCCGAGACTCCCAGGAAGTCCGTCACTCTCGCCTCCGACACCGCTACGCACGGCGCCGGCCATCCCTCGTCCGCCCCCGCCCCAGCCAGGTCCGCCCTTCGCTTCCCGCGCACCTTCTCCCGCCCCGGCCTCTCGCCCTATGACGAAGTCCAGTGGGAGCGCCGCACCGCCGCCATCACCGACGCCGGCGGCAAGACCATCTTCGAGCAGAAAGACGTCGAGATCCCCGTCGACTGGTCGATGACCGCGACCAACATCGTCGCCAGCAAGTATCTCCACGGCCAGATCGGCACCCCCGAGCGCGAGTCCGGCGTTCGCGCGCTCGTCAGCCGCGTTGCCGAAACCATCCGCGACTGGGGCTTCTCCGGCGGCTACTTCGCCACCCCTGAAGACGCGTCTGTCTTCCACGATGAGCTGGCGCACCTGCTTCTCACCCAGAAGGTCGCCTTCAACTCGCCGGTGTGGTTCAACGTCGGCTGCGACCGCCTCGAGCCCAATTCCGACGCGCAGAACTGGCACTGGAACCAGCACTCCTGCGCCGTCGAGTTCTCCGTCACCGGCTACCGCAAGCCGCAGTGCTCCGCCTGCTTCATCAATGCCGTTGAGGACTCCCTCGACTCCATCCTCACCCTCGCCAAGACCGAGGGCATGCTCTTCAAGTGGGGCAGCGGCACCGGAACCAATCTCTCCACCATCCGCGGCTCCAGTGAGACCCTTTCCGGCGGCGGCACCGCCAGCGGTCCGCTTAGCTTCATGCGCGGATTCGACGCCTTCGCCGGCGTCATCAAGTCCGGCGGCAAGACCCGCCGCGCCGCCAAGATGGTCATCCTCAACGTCGACCATCCCGACATCGTCGACTTCATCGACTGCAAGGCGAAAGAAGAAGCCAAGGCCTGGGCGCTCATGCGCGAAGGCTACGACGGCTCCAGCGGCCCCGACTCCGAGGCCTACTCGTCCATCTTCTTCCAGAACGCCAACAACTCCGTCCGCGTCAACGACGAGTTCATGCGTGCGGTCGAAAAGGATGCCGAGTTCACCACCCGCACCGTGAAAGACGGCTCGCCGGTGAAGACCTACAAGGCTCGCGACATCATGAAGAAGATCGCCGAGGCCACCTGGCAGTGCGGCGACCCGGGCATGCAATACGACTCCACCATCAACCGGTGGCACACGTCGAAGAACACTGCCCGCATCAACGCCTCCAATCCCTGCTCGGAGTACATGTTCCTCGACAACTCCGCATGCAACCTGGCCAGCTTCAACCTGCTCAAGTTCGTAACCGCCGCAGGCACCTTTGACATCGCCTCCTATCGCGCCGCCATCGACATCATGATCACGGCCATGGAGATCCTCGTCGACAACTCCGGCTACCCCACCGAAGCCATCGCCCGGAACTCCCACGACTACCGGCCATTGGGTTTGGGCTACGCCAACCTCGGCGCGCTGCTCATGGCCTTCGGCCTGCCCTACGACTCCGACGCGGGACGCGACTTTGCCGCTACCCTCACCGCCATCATGTGCGGCGAGGCTTACCTGCAGTCCGCCCGCATCGCCGAAACCTGCCCTCCCCTCGCCTCCGCCACGCCGCTCACCGCCTCCGTCGCTCACGAAGGCGGCGCCTGCCCCGGCTACTACGTCAACCGCGAGCCCTTCCTCGACGTCATCCGTATGCACCGCGCCGAGGTCAACAACATCGGCAAGTCGCGCACTGTGGGCGACAAGACCTTCGCCGTCCCGCAATTCGACGACCTCATCACCGCCAGCAAAGATTGCTGGGACCAGGCCCTCGCCCACGGCGAGAAGCACGGCTACCGCAACTCCCAGGTCACCGTCCTCGCACCGACCGGAACGATCGGTTTCATGATGGATTGCGATACCACCGGCATTGAGCCCGACCTCGCCCTCGTCAAGTACAAGAAGCTGGTCGGCGGCGGCATGATCAAGATCGTCAACAACACCGTGCCCACCGCGCTCTTCAAGCTCGGCTACAACAACGATCAGGTGGACGCCATCGTCAGCTACATCGACGCCACCGGCACCATCGAAGGCGCGCCCGGCATCAAGCCCGAGCACCTCGCCGTCTTCGATTGCTCCTTCAAGCCCGCCAAGGGCACTCGCTCCATCCATTACATGGGCCACGTTCGCATGATGGCCGCCACCCAGCCGTTCCTCTCGGGAGCCATTTCCAAAACGGTCAATCTGCCTCATGACTGCACCCTTGACGACATCGCCGAGGCCTACCTCGAATCCTGGCGTCTCGGCCTGAAAGCCGTTGCCGTCTACCGCGACGGATCGAAGGGCGCGCAGCCGCTCAACGTCTCCGACGGCGCGAAGGCGAAGGAGATCAAGGGCACCTCCACCGAGCACTCCGCCGCCGCCGACCGCATCCTCTCTGCCATGGCCTCCGGTCATAAGCCCGCTGAGGCGGATCTCAAATCCCTCGAAGCCAAGGTTGCCGAGAAGGTCGAGGTTGCGTCGAAGTCCGTCGTCGCCGCCACCAATGCGTTCGTCGCCGCGCTCGCCCGCACCGAAGCCAGTGAGGCTGAGCGCAGCGACCTCGAACACTCTGAGGCGCCGCCCAGGGCTGTGCGTCATCGCCTGCCCGAGGAGCGCGCCTCGCTCACCCACAAATTCTCCATCGCCGGCCACGAGGGATACATCACCGTCGGCCTCTACCCCAACGGAACCCCCGGAGAAATTTTCATCCGCATGGCCAAAGAAGGCTCCACGGTCTCCGGCCTCATGGACTCCTTCGCCACGGCGGCCTCGCTGGCGCTGCAGCACGGCGTGCCGCTCAAGGTGCTGTGCGAGAAGTTCGCGCACTCCCGCTTCGAGCCCTCCGGCTGGACCGGCAACGAGCACATCGGCTACGCCAAGTCGATCATGGATTACATCTTCCGCTGGCTCCAGCTCCGCTTCCTCAGCGGCCAGCAACTCAACCTGTTTGCCGGCCTGACACCGGCTGCGTCGGCTGTCATCCCGAGCGAAGGGCCGGAAGGCCCGCAGTCGAGGGACCTGCTTTCCGCCGACCAGCACAACCCCACCCGCGGCATGGGCGCCCACGGAGCCCCGCAAGGCGGCCTCGCTCCCGAACCGGGATCTTCAATCCCTAATCCCTATTCCCTAAACCCTGGCGCAGTCGAAGACCGCGGCCTCTACCACGCGGCTGACGCCATGCGCAGCATGTACGACATGGGCGACGCCCCCAGCTGCCACACCTGCGGCGCCATCATGGTAAGAAACGGTAGCTGCTACCGATGCATGAGCTGCGGCAGCACCAGCGGTTGCTCTTAAAGTAAGACACTGAGACTGCGGACACTACGACGATCACGCCGCCACCGTCTAGAGCAACGAGGAACTAGAGAGCCGGGGTGAAGGGGCAACATCTCTTCATCCCGGCTTGATCCATCTTGGAGATAAGAAGCAGATATGACGATCGATAGGCGTGATCTGTTGGAATTGCTGCGAGATACCGAGAATTCATTCGTGGAGCGTAAGACGAGCGGCGATTCTAAAGACGACTGGATCAAGACCATCGCCGCCTTCGCTAATACCCTCGATCCCTCGCAAGAGGGTGTGCTCTTCATCGGAGCCACAAATGAGGGAGAGATCGAGTCGAACGATACGAATTACGACTCCCTGCAAAAGAAGTTCTCGGAAAGGAAGAAGCTCATCTATCCGCCGGTCAATTGTACGAGCATTTGTGTGAGGCAGGACGACCGCGAATGTCTGGCTGTTATCGTTCCAGGCAGTCCTGCAAAGCCCCACTTCGCAGGCCCTTTATATATCCGCGATTTCTCGAAAACGACAACAGCCTCCGCAGCACAGTACGAATCGCTGCTCGCAGCCCGCACGGGTAAGGTTTACGAACTGCAGAAATGGATCGGGCAAGAGGTCACGATCGTTGAATACCAACGAACTCCGGCAGTTTATTTTGAAGTCAATTGGAGATCGCGACTCGGGCGCGTTGAAGTGTGCAACCAGTTTTACCTGACGCTCATAATTGACGGACACAAAGACTCATACCCGCTATCGGCATTCGAGATCAGCTACGATCACCAGCATGAGCGGTTGAAAATCGAACGTACCCTCATTGCGAGCGGAGTTTTCTGACCTCCCAAACACACGTAGGGCCTCACAGCGCGAGGCGACGGAGAAAACCGCGGCCTTTAGGTCGAGGATAGATCACAATCGCAAAGTCCCCGAAAGAGGCCATGCATGTTCGGTTTCCATATCCATCACAAAAGCGATGTCCTCAATCAACTCACCGCGTTACGCACGGCCTTGGCCGACAACGACTCGAAAGCCCTCGCGGAGTTGGAACAGCAGGCAGCTGCCAGCGGCCAACTCGACGGAACCTCAGTCGATGATCTTCGCCTGCGGGCTGTCAACAGCCTCGACTCCTCGATAGCGGCGGTCAAAGCAGAGGACCACGCCTCGCCGGAGCATTACCAATCCCACGACAAACTCGCCAGCCTCGTTCAGTCCTCCATGAATGGTACTCTGCGTCTGCACAGCCACCTCGGCGACAGGTTGCCGGCGATCTTCAACCTCTTCGGCCAAGGCAACGCGGTAGTTTGGGCTCCCACAGGAATCGCTGCAATCCTCGAGCACTACAAGGGGAAAGCGCCGTTCAGGGCGGCTACCGAAAAGAGCAGAATAGCCATTCCCGAGAGATGCAAAATCGCCATCCTTGGAGACTGGGGAGCCGATAACGATCACGCTCAGGCGATCGGCGCCCTCGTGAAGCAACAGAATCCCGACTATGTTATTCACCTTGGCGACATCTACTACTCCGGAACTGAGGTCGAATGCGAAAAGTTTCTCGAAAACTGGCCTCTAAGGGATTCGGCAAATTCGCCCAGGAAGGGGTACAGCTTCGCACTGAACGGAAATCATGAAATGTACTCAGAAGGCCGCTACTACTTTACGACCGTTTTGGGTGGCTTGGGCCAGGAGGCGAGCTACTTCCTGTTGTCGAACCAGTGGTGGCAGCTTTTTGGACTGGATACTGCCTATGTGCCGTTCAGCATCAGCGGCGGGACCAGGGACGCAAACCTGAAATGCCAGTGGGACTTCCTCGTCCAGGGAATTAAAGCTAATCCTGGCAGGAAGAACATTTTGCTGTCCCATAATCAGCCCATATCAGCATTCGCGAAGGAGTACGCGGATGCCGGGCCATTGCGCGAAGAATACTATCAGCTGATTAGTGCTACACAAACGGATGCAGCCTATGCATGGTTTTTCGGCCATGAACATCGTTGCACAATATACGACGATTCCGCTCTGCAATATAAGGCTCGATTGCTGGGCAACGGCGCCATTCCGCACGACCCGCAAACTGAGACTGTGCCTCAACCCAACTGCACGAAATTTACCGCGGCCAACCATGGCGTGCTAAACGGCGGCCCGCTCGCAATCTGCACTTTTGCGCTGCTCTCTCTTGATCGCGATCAGATCACAGTCGATTACATCAACGAAGATGGATCGAAGTTCTACCAACAAGAAGCGTGGTCTGCCAAGAAGGAGTAGACGTCGCTCGGCCGGTCGGCCTCGTATCAGGGCACGACTTTCAGTCGTGCCGAAAAAGACCGGCGCGCAGCCGGGGTCCCCAACACGCCCGCTTTTGGCGTGATGGGGTGGGGAAGCGCCTTCCATGCTGCCGCAGGCCGTCCGCGCAGGCGCGTGCGCCGCAGCGGACTCGCTCCACAGTACCTAAGTACCGTACATAATCCCTCGCCCACGATTGCGGCTCCCATGAAACCGGCCTAACATTTCGCTCGATGTCGAGCCACTGCCCAAGGTGCGGTGGAAGTGGAACGGTCACCTGTCCGCGTTGCGACGGCCGCGGCACCGAAATCACCCTCGCCGTGATCACGACCAACTGCCCTCGCTGCCAGGGTCGCGGCGAAATCACTTGCCCGCGCTGCAACAGTACCGGCGACAAGTGAGTCGCTGCGTCCTGTCCCCGATCCCCTAAACGCGATCCCGTGAACCCTGCCGTTACCCCCGTACCGTCCACCCCACCGATTCTTATTGTCTCTCGCTCCGTCGCCCCCTAACCTAAAACACAGTGGGGATTCTCCGCCCAGGCGGATGAATCCCCACCGTCGTTTGGGGCTATGCCTGTCGGCAGCTTCGCCGCCGCAGCCGCCACCGGACGCCGTCGTTGCGCTCTTTGAAAACCCTGCATGGAGCCCTGCTCCGAAGAGGCCGCCCAACCGGAGGCGGCCCGACCCGGCTCTGCCCAAAGAAGGCCTCCACCAGCCCCAATTTGGCCGAGATCCGGACCTGCAAGGTAATACCCAAAAGGTATTACCTTGCAGGTCTCATCGAATGAACGAGATGCCGTAGCCCTACCCCTGGGGGGGTAGCCTCACTGATACGTGATGCTCAGATTGTCCAGATACGTCGTGTTCTGCGACCCCTGTTTGTCGCCGTCCATCTGGTAGTTGGCCGACAAACCCCACCAGCCGCCAGGCGCAGTCGTCGGCGGATATTCCTTGTTCAGCGCGTACGTCGTCCCGTTCAGGGTGATGGATTTGTAGAGCGTGTCGTTATTCGACTCGCGTTCGAACTCCAGCGTGACGTGATTCCACCCATCCACGAACCTGCACGGTTTTCCGGATGGCTTCCACTGCGCGGTCTTGTTGTCCCAGATGTCCCATTGCCCGTCGCCCAGATGATCGCACTGCGTCCCGAAGGTGTCTCCGGCCACGCCGCTCATCCACAGCGACAGATCGAACTCCAGCGCCTGCGTCACCGCCGAATCGTTCACGTAAAAGTCCGTGTCGTAGGTCAGTTGGTGGATCGTCGGCAGCAGCTTGTGGTCCGCGTCCGGTTTCTGTGGCGCATTCTCCCCAATCAGCTGCGCCGAGAAGAGCACATCGGCATAGGGCATCTTCGGGTTCACTTCATACTTCGTCGCGTTGCCACTCTTCGACGGGCTCTCGATTCCGTAGGTCTGATCCCAGCTCGACTCCTTGCAGGGAGCCGAGCAATTGAGGAACTTCGGCCCGATCTGTCCCCAGCTGAGCCAGTTGCCCACCTTCGTCTGTAACGCCGAAAGCGTCGTTCCCGTCGGCTGCGCGGTGCCGGATGTCGATCCCGACGAACCGGACGATCCTGAACCGGACGATCCTGAACCGGACGACCCTGAACCGGACGACCCTGAACCGGACGAGCCGGATCCTGACGAACCTGATCCGGATCCACCCGAACCGGACCCGGATCCACCCGAGCCTGATCCTGTTCCGCCACTTCCGCTGGACGCCGTCTGCTGGTTGCCGGCGGTTCCACTCACACCTCCGCATCCCGACAGCAGCACCGTCACGCTGAGAGACAAAGCCGCGATCAGGCTCGCTTGTGCGAACTGTCGGCCGCTTCCGGAAAAGGGGAAAGAATTTTGCATGTCCATCATCCTGGAGAGGGAGATTCCGCCGTCTCTCAAGGAACTTCTGCAGGGTGGACACCGGGCCTCGGCATACACACGAGGAGCAGCCCTGGCGATGGCGTGCGGCGCGCGGGGCTCTGGCTCAGGCCCTCCCCGGTCTGCTTGCCCGCGGACTGGCGTTCATCGCGGTGGCCGGAAAGGGGGAAAACGTTCGCCTCAGAGTGACGTTTATAGAAAGGTAATACACAACTGGACACCTATACAACCCCTCCCCGCATTCCGAACCAAAAATATCCAGTGACATTTTCCGGCCAGGGCGGGGATTCCGAACGTCATCAGCGCCGACCTTCAGCCCAGGCGACGCTGGACCGAAGCGATGCTGTCATCCGTTCAGCATCTCCAGCGCCTTGCGCAGGCTGGTATGCATGCGGTTGAACGAGGCGGTCACTTCGGCGATCTCGTCGCGGCCTTTCACCTCCAGCGGCGGCAACGCCACCTCGCCCTTGCTGATGCCGTCAGCGGTCTTCGAAACGCGCCGCAGCGGCCGGATCACGACGAGGTACATGGCCAGGTCGATGAGGAAGATGGTCAGCAGGAAAATGGTGCCCAGCCCGATGAGAAGATTCCGAAAGCCGGTCCGCGCCATGGCGATCGGCACTGACATCGGCACAGAGACGATCTGCGCGCCGATGATCTCGTTGTGTGTCCAGCCGAATCCGTGATCGCTGCCGTAATGGCGGATCAGCCCGCGCGGCGCAGTGGCCGCCTCGCTGTGGCAGGCAAGGCATCCGGACTCCGCTGTGATCGGCGCGGCGACATAGAGCACCTTGCCGATCGGAGTGTCGCGGTCGCCGACGCGCTCTCCCTGCCCCGGATTGCTGCGGAAGTAGTTGATCAGGTCGGCTTCCCACTCGGTTGCCCGGTCGTCGAGGTTGGTGGGATTCAGAGCCGCCTCGCGCAGCGTGTAGTCCGGATGGCTCGAGCGCAGCAGCTGGAAGGTCGCGTTTGCCGCGTAAAACGGAATCGTCTGCGGCAGGAAGTGATCGTTGTTCTCCGGCGTCTTCTCAAGAACCGGGCTCACCTGCTGGTCGGTGTACTCCTTGGTGGCGCTGGCATCCGCCGACATCAGTTCGGCCTGCTGCAAAACATCTTGGCGCGCCTGCTCCATCAGGAAGTTGTAGGCATTGCGCGCGACCAGGCCCATACCAACGGCAAAAATCACGATAAGCACCAAATTGAACTTGGCCAGCAGCTTCACGTACGCCTCCTGGAGAGTGCCAACAATCATAGCGGCGAATCGACGTCTTTTCTCTCCATCTGTGAAAGCCAGGGCCGGCTCCGCTCAGACCGCGGGAATTTCGCCTCCCCGCCGCGTTCCCGGACACAGACCCGGCGCTCGTGGTACCTTTAGCGGCGGTAAATCGATTGGCGAAAGGACGCTGCCCAATCATCGCGATGTCCGGCAAGCTGCAGAATTCTCGCTCCTCGCGCAGATTCGCCGCCGCGGCTTCGCAGCATTCTTATTCCGGAGACATGCCATGAAAGGATTCGCCGTACGCCTGCTGGCAGGCCTGGCCGCCTGCACGGGACTTCTGCTCTTCACCTCGGCTGCGCCGTGCGCTCGCGCGCAGGACACCGCCAATCCGCCCTATTTGAATCCGAATCTCTCGCCCGAGGTCCGCGCCGAAGACCTCGTCCATCGCATGACGCTTGAGGAGAAGGCCTCGCAGCTCGTCAACCAGGCGCGCGCCATCCCTCGTCTTAAGGTGCCGGCGTATGACTGGTGGAGTGAGGCTCTGCACGGCGTCGCCGTCGACGGCACCACCGAATTCCCCGAGCCCATCGGCCTGGGCGCCACCTTCGACGCGCCCGGCATTCACACCATGGCCGTCGACATCGGCACGGAAGCCCGCGTCATTCACGCGCGCGATGAGAAAGACGGCGCTTCGGAGATTTTCCACGGCCTCGACTTCTGGGCGCCGAATCTCAACATCTTTCGCGATCCGCGCTGGGGCCGCGGCCAGGAAACCTACGGCGAAGATCCTTTCCTCACCGGCCGCATGGGCGTCGCGTTTGTCACCGGCATGCAGGGCGACAACCCGAAGTATTACCGCGTGATCTCTACCCCCAAGCACTTCGACGTGCACAGCGGCCCCGAGCCCACGCGGCACATGGCGGATGTGGACGTGAGCAAACACGATGAGCTGGACACGTATGAGCCGGCCTTCCGCGCCGCCGTCGTCCAGGGCAAAGCCGGGTCGGTGATGTGCGCCTACAACGCCATCAACGGACAGCCCGCCTGCGCCAACCAGTACCTGCTCCAGGATCAGCTCCGCCAGAAGTGGGGCTTCCAGGGCTACGTCGTTTCCGACTGCGGAGCGGTCCGCGACATCTTCAACGGCCATCACTACCGGCCCACCCAGCCGCAGGCCTCGGCCATCTCACTCGAGCGCGGCATGGATAACGAGTGCATCGATTTCCGCGCCAAGGTGACCGACGACCACGACTACAGGCCCTATATTGAAGCCGTCCAGCAGGGCTACCTGAGCGAGAACGCGATGGACACCGCCCTGGTCCGCCTCTTCACCGCCCGCATCCGGCTCGGCCTCTTCGATCCGCCGGACATGGATCCGTACTCGAAGATCGATCCCAGCCAGCTGAACAGCCCCGAGCATCGTGAACTCGCTCGCAAGCTCGCTGACGAATCCATGGTCCTGCTGAAGAACGATGGCACGCTGCCCCTCAAGCCGGGGATCAAGCGTATTGCCGTCTTCGGCCCGCTCGCCGACCAGACCCGCGTTCTGCTCGGCAACTACAACGGCATTCCCACGCACACCGTGTCGTTCATGGAAGGCCTGAAGGCGGAGTTCCCGGATGCGAAGATTACTTACGTTCCCGGAACGCAGTTCCTCCGCAACGACGGCACTCCCGTGCCGAACGACCTGCTCACCACGCCCGACGGCAAGCCCGGACTCGAAGCGCAATACAGCGGTGGCGAAGGCATGTCGCTCATGTCCGGCGAGAAGCCGAAAATTCTGGTGAGCCGCGTGGAACCGAACGTCGACCTCAGCCAGAGCAGTCTGCCTTCCGAAGCGGCGAGTGAAAAATCTGTCGTCGCGCAGTGGACCGGCTTCCTCACCCCGACAGAATCCGGCGATTACCTGATCGGCATTCGCGCCGCCGGCTTTGGCCGCGTTTCGATTGACGGCAAGGACATCGCTCAGGAATTCGGAACCCACGGCGTGGACTCTCACATGGGCCGCGTCCATCTGGAGAAGGGCCAGAAAGCGCAGATCACGGTGATGTACGCGAAGATGGGCGACGACGAGCCCACCGCGCAGCTCATCTGGGCAAAGGTCAACAATGCGCCGTCGCCGGAAGCGCTGGCCGGGGCGAAGAATGCTGATGTCGTGATCGCCGTCGTCGGCATTACCAGCCAGCTCGAGGGCGAAGAGATGCCGGTGAACGAGCCGGGCTTCCTCGGCGGCGACCGCACCAGCATCGACATGCCGGAGCCGGAAGAAGCTCTGGTGGAAGAGGTCGCGCAGGCCGGCAAGCCGCTCGTCGTGGTGCTGATGAACGGCAGCGCCCTCGCCGTCAACTGGATCAACGAGCACGCGAACGCAGTCCTCGAAGCGTGGTACTCAGGCGAGGAAGGCGGCGCCGCCATTGCGGACACACTCAGCGGTAAGAACGATCCCGCCGGACGCCTGCCCGTCACCTTCTATAAGGACACCAGCCAGCTCCCGAACTTCGAAGACTACTCGATGGAGAACCGAACCTATCGGTACTTCAAGGGCAAGCCGCTCTACCCGTTTGGATACGGTCTCAGTTACACAAAATTCAGCTACAGCGATCTGACCGTTCCGCAGGAGCCCGTGCAGGCCGGCGATCCGGTCAGCGCTGAGGTGACTGTGACGAATACGGGACAAGTGGCGGGCGATGAAGTCGTCGAACTCTACCTGAAGTTTCCGCCGGTGCCGGGCGCGCCCAACATCGCGCTGCGCGGCTTCCAGCGGATTCACCTCGATCCCGGCGCCAGCCAGAAGGTGCACTTTGACCTGAAGAAGCGCGACCTCAGCATGGTGACCGACCTCGGTACGCCGATCATTGCCGGTGGCGATTACACGATCAGCATCGGCGGCGGCCAGCCAGATACGGAAGCGCCCGGCGTCACCGGACACTTCCATATCGATGGCCAGATTGATTTACCGGAATAACCATGGCGCGTCGGCGATTCCGGTTTCGCGTGCGGCAGTCTCGTCGGGCTGCCGCGCGCCTCGAACCTTGAGTCTGCGATCATGCTGTCGACGTGCGGTGGCCGTCCGTTCCAGCAATAGAACCCCCTGGAGGTCCCCATGAGCCTTCGTCCTTCTCTTCTCAGCCGCTCCCTTTCCCGCCGCACTTTCATGACGTCAGCCGCGGCCACGGCCGGAGGCCTCCTGGTCGCGCCGCATTCTCTGCACGCTCTGCAGGATGCCGTCGCCGATGTGCCGGTCAGCGCCAACCACACCGGCTACGAAAAAGTTGAGTGGACCTGGAAAGACTTCCCCATGACCCAGGTCCGCATGCGCGACGGCGTGATGAAGAAGGCTCTCGAGACCAACCGCGATTACTTATTCCAGATCCCGAACGATCGTCTCGCCCACATGTTTCGAGTAACGGCGGGTCAGCCGTCGCAGGCCGAACCTCTTGGTGGATGGGAAGCCCCCGACATCGAGTTGCGCGGCCACTTCGCCGGAGGCCACTACCTTTCTGCCTGCGCGCTCATGCACGCCTCCACCGGTGACGACAAAATCCGCGACAAAGGCAATGAGTTGGTGGCCATGCTGGCCAAATGCCAGCAACCCGACGGCTATCTCGGCGCGTACCCCACCAGCTTCTACGATCGCCTTCGCCATTTTGAGAAGGTCTGGGCGCCCTTCTACACGTATCACAAGATCATGGCCGGCCATCTCGACATGTACGTGCACGCCGGCAACGAGCAGGCACTCCGCACCGCTGAAGGCATGGCCGACTGGGCCATCAACTACACGAAGCCGATCCCCGACGATCAGTGGCAGCGCATGCTGCTGGTCGAGCAGGGCGGCATGGCCGAGGTTTCCTTCAACCTCTACGCCGTCACCGGCAAGCAGAAATATCGCGATCTCGGCTACCGCTTCGAGCACCACAAAATGCTCGATCCGCTCGCGAACGATGTGGACGATCTCGACGACAACCACGCCAACACGAATATCCCGAAAATGATCGGCGCCGCGCGCGGCTATGAAGTCGCCGACGACGAGCGCTACCGTCACATTGCCGAGAATTTCTACCGCATCGTGACGCAGCACCACGCCTACTGCACGGGAGGCACCAGCAACGATGAATTCTGGCACGCGTCGAACGGCATCGCCTCGCAGCTCGGCCCTGCCGCAGAAGAATGCTGCTGCAGCTACAACATGATGAAGCTCGCGCGCCACATGTATGGATGGACCGGCGACCCGCGCATCTTCGACTACTACGAGCGGCTGATGTTCAACGTGCGCCTCGGCACCCAGGACCCGAAAGGCATGCTCATGTATTACGTCTCGCTCAAGCCAGGCTACTGGAAGACCTTCGGCACGCCCTTCGATTCCTTCTGGTGCTGCTACGGCACCGGCGTCGAGGAGTATTCCAAGGTCAACGACTCGATCTATTTCCACAACGATCGCAATCTCTACGTCAATCTCTTCGCCGGTTCTGAAGTCGACTGGCCCGAGAGAGGCGTCACCGTCATCCAGGACACAAACTTCCCCGTCGAAGAGGGCACCACGCTCACCATCAAAGCGCAGAAGCCCTTGCGCCTCGGCCTGAAGGTCCGCATTCCGTACTGGGCCACGCAGGACGTCGCCTTCCGCATCAACGGCCAGCCGCATGCGCTGCACGCAGAGCCCTCCAGTTACGCCACGCTCGACCGCACCTGGCATGACGGCGATAAGGTCGAAGTCCGCCTGCCCATGTCTCTCCACAGCTGTGTTGCCCCTGATGACTCCACCGTGCAGGCTGCAATGTACGGTCCCCTGGTGCTTGCTGGCGGTATGGGCCGCGATGGCCTCACGCAGCAGAAGATCAACGGGCCGGAGGGTCCGCAGGACGAACATCGCACCTATCCGATGCCGACGATCACATCGTCCTCCGGACAGGCCAGCGACGCGGTTCGCCGCCTCCCCGGCGGCGAGCTCCGCTTCGAGACCCTTGGCTCACCGGCGACGATGCAGCTCAAGCCGCTCTACCGCGTCCTCGACGAACGATATACCGTCTACTGGAAAGTGAATCGCGTGTGATCCAAAGGAGGAGCACGATGCTCCGATCCAGACCGGCCCTCATCTTTGCTGCATGTGCCGTGGCTGCGTTGTTCGTTGCCGCCTGGCCGGTGGCTTTCGCGCAACCCACGCCGCCGCGTGCACTCCTCGCCCTTTCCAAGCGCAATCACACGCTGGCCATCGTCGATCCCACGACCCTGAAGGTTCTCGCGCGACTACCCGTTGGCCCCGATCCGCATGAGGTCATCGCCTCCGCCGACGGCCGAACGGCGTATGTCTCCATCTACGGCGGTGGCCGCTATCACGAGCTTTCCGTCCTGAACCTGATCGATCAGAAGGCGCTGCCCGCCATCGACACCGGCGCCCTCAACGGTCCGCACGGCCTGGCCTTCGTCGTCGGCAAAGTATGGTTCACCGCGGAGGGCGCGAAGGCCATCGCCCGCTATGATCCCGCAACGGGCAAAATCGACTGGATCATGGGCACCGGCCAGAACCGCACCCACATGCTCTACGTCACGCCGGACCAGAAGCACATCTACACCACCAACGTCAGTTCCGGCACGGTCAGCTTCATCGAGCAGGTCGTGCTCCCGCCCATGGGTCCGCCTCCTGGCATGCATCCACCCGCCGGCGCGCAGCCACCACCGCCAGGCGCAGGCCAGCCGCGCCTCGACTGGAATGAAACCGTCATCCCCGTCGGCAAAGGCGACGAGGGTTTCGACGTTTCGCCCGACGGCCGCGAGTTGTGGACCGCCAACGCGCAGGATGGCACGCTCTCCATCATCGATATCGCCGCGCGCAAGGTCGTGGCGACGCTCGACCCGAAGATCTACGGCGCCAACCGTCTCAAATTCACGCCGGATGGCAGGCAGGTCTTCATCTCCAGCCTCGCCAATGGCGATCTCTTCGTCTACGACGCCGCGTCGAGAAGGGAAGTGCGCCGCATCCCCATCGGCCACGGCGCCGCAGGCATCCTCATGGATCCGGTGGGCGATCGCGCTTTCGTCGCGTGCTCGCCCGACAACTATATTGTTGTCGTGGATCTGAAGACACTGAAAGTCGTGGGTCATCTCGACGTCGGCGAGCCCGACGGTCTTGCCTGGGCTGTTCGCCGCTGAGCGGCTCAGGATTTCCGCTTCGCTCCGGGGCCTGTTGCCGTCACGCCCGCATCGCAGCTCGCCGGGGCGCCGCAGCGGACTCCGCCATCGCGACACGCAGCGCCTGAACATCTCGCCGCGGCGGCTGCCCGAAGAACCGGCTGTATTCGCGGTTGAACTGGCTGATGCTCTCGTAGCCCACCTCAAAGGCGGCGCTGGTGGCGTCCAGGTCCTCATGCAGCATGCGCTCGCGCGCCACGTGCAGCCGCAGTTGTTTCTGGTATTGCAGCGGGCTCATCGCCGTCAGCGAGCGGAAATGATGGTGCAGCGTCGACAGCCCCATCTGCGCGATCCCCGCCAGATCCTCCACGCGCAGCGGCTTGGCGTAATTCTCGCGCAGCCAGGCTACGGCCCGCGCCGTGCGATGGCTCTGCTCGCCCGACGTGGCGATTGCCCGCAGATGTGGCCCCTGCGGACTGCGCAGCAGCCGATACAGAATCTCCCGCTGCAGCAATCCGCTGAGGAACGGAATGTCCTCGGGCTTGTCAAGAAGATCCATCAGCCGCCCGCATGCATCCAGCAGCTCGACCGAGGTCTTGCCCGCCGCCATACCTCGCGCTCCCGACGCCTCGTCCGGCAGTGGAAATTCCGCTTCGCTCAGGATGCGCCGCACCTCCGGCATCTCCAGCTTCAGCATCATGCTCAGCATCGGCGATACCGGCGTGGCCCGCGCCACCTGGCTCACCACCGGCAAATCCACTGAAGTCAGAAGGAACGTTGACTCATCGCACAGCAGCGTCGTCTTGCCGAGGTTGATCCGCTTCTGCCCCTGCGCAAACACCACCAGATGTGGCTGGTACGCCGCGGACGCGCACGCCGTTGGCTCCGACCGGCGATAGAGGCTCAATCCGGGGATTGCCGTCTCGAGCAAGCCCTCCGTCTTCTGGTGCGCGGCAATCTTGCTCGCCAGAGCCGCACGCATCGCCTTCACCGGTGCAACTGAGCCGTCCCGTTCTTTCAAACGTTCCGCCATCACCGCCGAATCCCTCCACCGTCAGCCTACCGCTGATTCGATGAAGTCTTGCGCATGAACCTGGAAAACGACAGAAATAGGCAAAAGATAGGCAGGATCGGAGTATCGGAAACTTCCCCCGTTTCATACTCTCAATACAGGCGCGCCGAGTTCTTTGCACCGGTGCCATCGTCCATCGCAATCCACCCACCGACAAAGGAAACACATATGTACAAGGCAAAAGCATATTCCGTGGCCAGCGCCACCTCGCCTTTTGCGTCCAGCAGCATCCAGCGCCGCGACCTCGGCGAACACGACGTGCAGATCGAGATCCTCTTCTGCGGCATCTGCCACTCCGATCTCCATCAGGCCCGCAACGAGTGGAGCGGCATGATGCCCACGGTCTACCCGCTCGTGCCTGGCCACGAGATCGTCGGCCGCGTCACAAAGGTCGGTTCCGCCGTGACGAAGTTCAAGGCCGGTGACCTCGCCGCAGTCGGCTGCATGGTCGACTCCGACGGCACCTGCCCCGAGTGTCGCGCCGGCCTCGAGCAGTTTTGCGCCAACTTTACCCTCACCTATAACTCGCCTGACAGGCACCTCGGCGGCGTCACCTACGGCGGCTACTCCGAGAGCATCGTCGTCCGCGACCACTTCGTGCTGCGCGTGCCCTCCGGCCTCGACCTTGCCGGAACCGCGCCGCTGCTCTGCGCCGGCATCACCACTTACTCGCCCATGCGCCACTGGAACGTCACGAAAGGGAAGAAGGTCGGCGTTGTGGGTCTCGGCGGACTCGGCCACATGGCGGTGAAGTTCTCCCACGCCCTCGGCGCGCACACCGTCGTCTTCACCACCTCGCCATCCAAAAAGGACGACGCCGTCCGCCTCGGCGCCGACGAGGTTGTTCTCTCCCGCGACGCCAACCAGATGGCGAAGCACGCCGGCAGCTTCGATTTCATCCTCGATGCAGTCGCCGCCCCGCACGACGTCAACGCCTACATCGCTATGCTGCGTCGTGATGGCAACCTCACCATGGTGGGCGCCCCGCCCGATCCACTGCCCGTCGCTGTCTTCGGCCTGCTTATCGGCCGGAGGAGCTTCTCCGGCTCCATCATCGGCAGCATCGCCGAAACCCAGGAGATGCTTGACTTCTGCGCCCAGCACGATCTCACCTCCGATGTCGAAGTCATCCCCATCCAGAAGGTCAACGAAGCCTACGAGCGTCTCGTCAGGTCCGATGTGAAATATCGCTTTTCCATCGATATGGCCTCTCTCAAGGCCAAATAGCGCATCGCAACCGGGAAGGACCCAATGCAGAAACGCAAACTCGGAAAAAGCAATCTCGAAGTCTCCGCTCTCGGCCTCGGCTGCATGGGTATGAGCTTCGGTTACGGGCCGCCCAAAGACAAGCGGGAGATGATCGCCCTCATCCGCGCCGCCGTCGACCGCGGCGTCACCTTCTTCGACACAGCCGAGGTCTACGGTCCCTTCACCAATGAAGAGCTCGTCGGCGAAGCGCTTGAGCCGGTCCGCGATCAGGTGGTCATCGCCACTAAGTTCGGCTTCAATCTCAAGCCCGATGGCAGCCCGGGCTGGCAGGGGCTCAACTGCCGCCCCGAGCGCATCCGACAGGTCGCGGACGCCTCGTTGAAGCGCCTGCGCACCGATCGCATCGATCTCTTCTACCAGCATCGCGTCGATCCCGATGTGCCCATCGAAGACGTCGCGGGCGCCGTAAAAGAACTCATCCAGTCCGGGAAGGTGAAGCACTTCGGCCTCTCGGAAGCCGGCGTCGGCACCATCCGCCGCGCGCATGCGGTTCAGCCGGTGACCGCCCTGCAAAACGAGTACTCCCTCTGGTGGCGCAAGCCGGAGGCCGAGGTCATCCCTACGCTCGAAGAACTCGGCATCGGCATGGTTCCCTATAGCCCGCTGGGCAAGGGCTTCCTTACCGGCGCCATGGACGAGAAGACTGAGTTAAAGGGCAACGACTTCCGCAGCACGCTTCCTCGTTTCACGCCCGAGGCGCGCAAAGCGAATCAGGCCGTCGTTGATCTGCTGACAAGTATCGGAAAGCAGAAAGGCGCCACGCCCGCGCAGATCGCCCTCGCGTGGCTGCTCGCGCAGAAGCCGTGGATCGTTCCCATTCCCGGCACAACGAAGCTCAATCGCCTTGAGGAGAACCTGGGGGCCGTGAACATCCAGCTCTCGTCCGAAGACCTTCGCGCCATCGACGAAGCCGCCGCGCGGATTTCCATCGAAGGAAACCGCTATCCTGAACACCTGGAAAAGATGACCGGCCTCTAAACCCTGCATTGGGGCGCCCACACAGAAGGGCCCCGCCGAGCATCACAACTCGTCTGAGGACACACGATGGAAATTCAGCGACCCGGCTCAAACCCTTCCGCGCAGGGACCCTCCGACTGGTTTACCGGCACGGTCCGCGTCGATCCGCTTTTCACCGCACCCGATCCCGCCCGCGTTGTCGGCGCCGCCGTCACCTTCGAGCCCGGCGCGCGCACCGCGTGGCACACCCATCCGCTCGGCCAGACGCTCATCGTCACCTCCGGCTGCGGCTGCGCCCGGAGCTGGGGCGGACCCATTGAGGAAATCCGCCCCGGCGACGTGATCTGGTTTGCGCCTGGCGAGAAACACTGGCATGGCGCAAGCCCCACCACAGCCATGACCCACATCGCCATCCAGGAACGCCTCGACGGCAAAACGGTCGATTGGCTGGAGAAGGTCAGCGACGAGCAGTACCAGGGCTAGCCCGGCCAGGGCCTTACCGGGAAGCCCGCCGTCTCGCGGTGCTGCCCGATCGGCTGCTGCTCCTGGGTGCTCTTGTCCGCGCCGCTTTCTTCGCCGCGCTCCGCAGCTCGCCCTGGGATCTTCTGCTGATCGAGGAAAAATAACTTCCTGGCGAACGGCGGTTCCAGGCCCAGGACTGCAGCCCCTGTGCCTTTCTCGCTGCGCATGGGCAACCCGCACGCCCTGCTGAATTAACTCCCAGCGCCCCGTTCTGTCCCCGCATCCCACCCGAAGAGGAGAGGACCCACAAATGTCACTACGCAGATTACTCATTCTTGCCAGCATCGGCAGCGTCGCCCTGATCGCTGGCTGCCGCAAGAACGCCGTCGACAAGAGCGCCTTCGAGTCCGCGATCAACACCTGGTACAGCGCGCATCCGGTCTGCGTCTGGTCGGCCCCGGTCAAATTCCCCGCTCAGGCTGACGCCAACAACGAAGACCAGACCAAAGGCTTTGACGCTCTCACCGATGCCGGCATGCTCACGCGCACTCCTGCCGAAAAGAAGCGCTTCCTCGTCGGCTCCAAACAAGTCAATGACTACGACCTCTCCGACAAAGGCCGCTCCACCTGGACCGCCGATCCCTCCCAGCCCGGCTACGGCAACTTCTGCGTCGGCCATCCTTCGGTGACGTCGATCGACAGCTACACGCCCGCCGACACGGCTGACGCCGCGCAGTACAGCGTTGCCTATCACTATGCAGTGAAGAATCTCCCAGACTGGGCCAACACCGCCGAGATGAACACGGCCTTCCCGAAGCTGGTCACGGTCACCTCCGGCCAGCAAACCGCGACAGCGACGCTCGTGAAGTCCAACGCCGGATGGCAGGTCACCACCATTAGCCCCTCTGCTGGCAGCGGCACCCTGCCGCAATAACAGTCGAGCCGCCAACCCTGCACCAAGGCCGGGCAGCCGCGTCAACGCCGCTGCCCGGTAGCATTTCGCAGCCGTTCTCATACAGTCTTGACACTGGTGCCGGGCGAATTAGGCTTTTTTCTGTGGCCTGTGGCCTGTGGCCTGTGGCCTGTGGCCTGTGGCCTGTGGCCTGTGGCCTGTGGCCTGTGGCCTGTGGCCTGTGGCCTGGCTGTAACCTGCAACCTCCTACCGCTCCGCCAGCAGCATCACTCGCCCGCCCATCTCAGGGCCCTCGGCCCGAAACGCCTCCGTCGTCGATCCCCCATGCGCCGAGACGAACTTCAGCCCCGCCGCCGCCAGCAGTCGCACCAGTTCGGTGATCGTGTAAACCCGCAGCGATGCCTGCTTGCTCCCCGCGCCCAGCGGCCCCGACCAGTACCACGCCGTGTTCACGCGTCCGGCAATCGGATCGAAGACCGGCTCCTCGACCACCAGCGTTCCGTCAGGCAGACGCTGCGCCGGCCGCAGCCCGCGCGAGAACAGAGCCGCCGCCACATCCCGATGCATCGTCTCCACCACCAGCCGCCCTCCCGGCCGCAACGCCCCGCGCAGCGTTCGGAAGATCGCCAGATCATCCTCCTCGCTGCCATACCCAATCGACGTGAAAAGGTTCATCGCTCCGTCGAAGCCGCCCTCCGCCAGCGGCTCGCGCAGATCGTGATGCACATACCGCAGTCGCTCCACTGGTAAATCGCCGCGGTCTCGCTCCGCCTGCGCCAGCAGCTCCGCCGACTGGTCCACGCCCACCACCACTGCGCCCCGCTGTGCCATCGGCAACGACACCCGCCCATACCCGCACGGCGCATCCAGCAGCCGGCTCCCCTCGCGCAGGCCCAGTAGCTCCCACACTGCATTGGCGTGCTCACTGATCGCGCCGGCAATTTCC
This sequence comes from uncultured Acidobacteriaceae bacterium, assembly GCA_963770525.1. Taxonomy (GTDB): domain Bacteria; phylum Acidobacteriota; class Terriglobia; order Terriglobales; family Acidobacteriaceae; genus Palsa-343. The sequence goes on from CAVYPY010000001.1 coordinate 667,234, forward strand.
CCCGCGCTCCAAAGCCGCACATAGTCCGCATCAAAGAACGTCTTCCACCACTCGCTCATCGCAGCCCCAGCATAGCCCAGAGCGATCCCTGGCAGGAGTCACCGAATCTCTCTTTGACTTCCGAGCTTCGACCCCACTGGCCGCGGGTTTCTTTACGCGTGCCAGCGCTTCGTCGCTTCCGTTCGCGACATACCAGAACCGTCTTCAGCGTGCAGTGTTCAGTCTCCTCCGCTGCTCGCTGGCCTTCATGATTTCGTTCATGTCCCCGGCTGGCCGAATCTCGAAAATGTTGCCATAGGTCAGAGCCGGATGCTGGCCGACGAGCTGGACAGCATGATTCATGTCCCTCGCCTCAAGGACGAGAATGCCACCGAGTTGTTCTTTGGTTTCGGTATAGGGGCCGTCGGTCGTTGCCACCTTTCCGTTCTTCCAGGACAGAGTCAGGGCGGTTTCCGCGGGCTGAAGCGCTTCGCCACCGGCCCAGTGTCCGTTGGCGCGAAGATGGTCGTCATATTCAAAGCATGTATCGAACATGGCGTTTCGCTCGCTCTCCGTCATGCCATCGAATTTGCCTTTGTCGTAGTAGCCAAAACAGAGGTATTTCACGGTTCTTCTCCTTTTCCTCCGGTGGGAGCCAGCGGCGCAGCTTCCTGCGCGGGATCTTCGGCGTGGCCGACGTCACGGGTGAGGCGCGTGATTCCGACGATGACGCGCGCGGACTCGATGCGCCAGACGGCTTCGATGGTGCGATGCCGGGCTTGATGTGTGGCCTGCTGGGGTCGGTAGCGGACACTGCTACCGATCACCCCGGCTGTCGATCCATGGATGCAAATGAGGCTATTTGTTGGCGGTCTGATTGGGCAGCTCAGCCCGTTTCGCTACTTTGTGCTGAATCTGCTCTTCGGACAGGACGGGTGCGAAGTCCTCCATCTCAAAGACCTGGCGGATTTCGACTTCGTAGTCGGCGGGGCCGCAATTGGGACTACGCTTGACCCACTCGATGGCCTCGTCGAGGGACTTGACCTGCAACATCGAGAAGCCCGCGATGAGTTCCTTGGCCTCGGTGAATGGGCCGTCGATGACGGTACGAGACTTGCCGGAGAATTTGACGCGTGCGCCTCTGGAGCTGGGATGGAGACCATCGAGGGCGAGCAGGACGCCAGCCTTCATAAGCTCTTCGTTGTACTTGCCTAGCTCGAGCAGGAGCTGTGGATCGGGGAGGGCGGCTGCTTTTTCTGTCTCTGGGGTCGATTTGACGATGACCATGAATCGCATGCGAAATCTCCTTTGGGTTGAGCGATGGTTGGGTGGCTTGTTTTCGATGACTCGCTTCCTGTTCACTCAGGAACCGTAGCTCATCGTTCTTTTGTCCTATAGTCGTTGGGGAGACGGAAAATCGACAGCCGATGGGAACTATTTTTGTCCTTTTGCTCCAATTCATTTATTGCAGCTGCCGAATCCGCTCCTGCAGGAATTGCCGCTCCGGTTCCTGTTGGGTCAGCGCCAAAGCTTTCTCATAAGAGGACCGCGCCTCAGCCGTCCTGCCCAGCCTGCGGCACATATCCGCGCGGGCGGAATGCGCCAGGTAGTAATTTGCTAATTCGCCCTGTTCCAGGACCGCGTCGATATGCGCCAGACCGGCCTCCGGGCCATCGCGCATGGCAATGGCCACGGCGCGATTCAGCTGTACCACCGGCGAAGGCTGAATTCGTACCAATTGGTCATAAATCGCAACAATCTGCCGCCAGTCGGTCGCAGCGACTGATTCCGCCTCCGCATGAACGGCCGCAATCGCAGCCTGCAGTGTGTAGGAGCCGAAGCGGCGGGACTTCAGGGCTTTCTCCAGTAATGCCACTCCCTCCGCGATCTGCGCGCGGTTCCAGAGTGAGCGATCCTGATTTTCCAGCAAAATCAGCTCTCCGGTTGGAGAGGTTCTTGCAGCGCGACGGGATTCCTGCAGCAACATCAGGGCAAGCAGCCCAAGAATCTCCGGCTCTGGCTGGAGCTCGGTCAGTAGTCGTCCCAGGCGAATCGCCTCGCCGGTTAGCTCGGCCCGCGTAACCTCCGCCCCCGCCGCAGCCGAGTAACCCTCGTTAAAGACGAGATAGATGACCTGAAGCACCGCGTCCAGCCGCTCCGGCAACTCCTGCGGCGACGGCACCTCGTAGGGAATCGATGCCTCGTGAATCTTCGCTTTGGCGCGCACGATGCGCTGGGCGAGGGTTGCGGGGGTGACGAGAAATGCGCGGGCAATCTCCTCCGTGGTCAGGCCGCAGATTTCGCGCAGGGTGAGCGCGACCTGTCCTTCCGGAGGAAGAGCGGGATGGCAGCAGGTGAAGATCAGGCGGAGGCGATCATCCTCGATCTCCTCATCCCCTGGTTCTTCAATTTCGCTGGGCCCGTCGTGGACGCGCGATTCGATGTGGGCAATAAGATCTCCCTGTGCTTCGTCGAAGCGCGCCCGCCGGCGGATCCCGTCAACGGCTTTGAATCGTGCGGTGGAAATGAGCCAGGGACGCGGCTTGTCCGGTATGCCGGTCTCCGGCCATGTGACCAGTGCGGCGGCGAAAGCCTCGTGCATGGCCTCTTCGGCGAGATCCAGATCGCCGAGCAGGCGCACCAGCGTAGCCAGAATCCTGCCCGATTCCGAGCGGTAAAGAGTCTCAATGAGGCTGCTGAGCTGTTCGGGTACAGGCGGCGGCATCTGCGCCAAACTAGCAAACCGGGTGACTGGACACAACTGCCCCCGGGTTCCTCTCCCGACAATTCATCGGTGTCAGGCTCCCGGCTTGTATCATGGAACACAGCAGACAGACTGGGCGGTCGCTGCCGCAAGGCAGAGGAAAGTCCGGACTCCGCAGGGCAGTGTGCCGGATAACGTCCGGGACCTGAGCGTCAAGGCTCAGGGACGGCCAGTGCCACAGAAAACAAACCGCCCCCGCCGCAAGGCAGGGGTAAGGGTGAAAAGGTGCGGTAAGAGCGCACCGCTCCGGCGGTAACGGCGGAGGCAGGGTAAACCCCACGCGGAGCAAGACCAAATAGGGGACGAGCCCGGCAGCAATGCCGGTCCCGCGCTGGCCCGGCGCGGTACAAGTTCCGGGTAGGTCGCTGGAGCGTCCGCAGCAATGCGGCGCCAAGAGGAATGACCGTCCTCGACAGAATCCGGCTTACAGGTCTGTCTGCTGATCCGATGGCCCCGGTCTTCCCAAAAGGAAGGTCGGGGCCTTCAACTGTGCATCATCCCCGTTTTGGGCTCGGAGAAGAGGCTCGAGACGTAATCGAGCATGAACAGCGGATGCACCGGCTTGGAAAGGATCTCAAACACGCTGCCCTTCTTCGCCGCTTCTTCCATCAGCGTTTGCGTGCTCGGATGCCCGGAAAAGAGGACGAGGCGGCAGGCGGGCCGATTGGCCTGCAGTACAATCGCCAGCTCGATCCCATTCATCTGTGGGAGATTAACGTCGAGGATGGCCAGGTCCGGCGCCCAGACCGCAATGGCGTCAATCGCCTCCTCGGCCGAGTGCGCGACGCGCACCTCATAGCCGTGCCGGGAAAAGATGAGCGAGAGCGTCTCGGTAATCGCCGGCTCATCGTCGACGATCAGAATGCACCGGGTACGGCCAGGACCCGTCACGGCAACGTCTCCTCAGGCGGCAAAACACCTGCTTTTCAGTAGATTGCGCGATGAACAAGGTCGATGGGCGCGCCGATGACCGCGAGAGGCTGGTTGGGCCGCCGCGCAGCCGTCGTACCGTTACGATGCAATCCGGCGAGCCGGAGTTTGTTGCGATCCGGTACCCGGAAGGGTTCAGCGCTCTCGGGCGAAATGCTGCCAACCGGCGGCGCTGATCGGAAGGCGGCTGCCGTCGGGAGAGCTCAGAACGATCAGGGGCTGACCGGGACGACGCTTGCGGATCACGCCGATGCGGCGGATCGGCACCCCGGCGACCGAACGTGGGACGCGGTCTCTAAGTCCAGCAGTAAAAAGGAGTTCGTAGTCTTCACCGCCATGCAGGGCGAGCTCGAGTGCCTCCGGATTCTCGCTAGCCAGGGGATGGATCGGCAGCAGCGCTTCTTCCAGAACCGCTGCCACTCCGGATTCCTCGCAAAGGTGGGTCAGGTCGGTGGAGAGGCCGTCGCTGATATCGATAGCGGCGTGGGCAAGACCGCGCAGGCGCCGCCCCACAGCAAGCCTCGGCTCGGGATAGAGGTGCGGATGCCCCGGCGTCGCTTCGAGGATCCGGCTGAATCGGCGTGGGTTGCGAGTGATCCGACGCAGCTCGGCGGCCGCTCCGCCGAGGGCACCGGTGACATAGAGGGCATCGCCCGGCCGAGCGCCTGAGCGCAGCAAGCCGCTTCCAGCCGGTACTTCGCCCATGGCGACGATGTCGGCGGCAATCGTTCCGGTGGCGGAGGCAGCCGTGTCGCCCCCGGCCAGCGGAGCCCGATGGCGCTCTGCCAGAGACAGGAAGCCGTTCAGGAATTTCTCGATCCACCGCGAGGGAAGCCGCTCCGGCAGGGCGATGGACAGGAATACAGCGATGGGCCTGGCGCCCATGGCGGCAAGGTCGCTCAGGCCGCGAGCCAGGCAGCGGTGCCCGACGGATTCCGGAGGGTGCCAGTCGCGGCGGAAGTGAACTCCTTCAAGGGTGAAGTCGGTCGTCACGCAAATCTCGTGACCTGGCCTGGGGCGCAGGATCGCGCAGTCATCGCCGATGCCGAGACGGAGGCTGGCCGGGCCCGGAACTCGAGCCGCCTGGCGGCGAACGGCCTCGATGAGTGCCAGCTCGCCAGGAGTGCGGGAGTGAGCGATGCGCTTCATGTCTCTGACTGAAGGAGCCCAGGTCAGAATACTGGTTTCCGCAATGCCGATTGATACACTTCGCATGACGATGAGTCTGGAACAGAAGATCGAGGGCTATTTTGCCGCCGGCAGCGCAGCGGTGGGCGATGCCGGAGCTATCGCAGCGTTTCTTGAGCTGCGAGCGGCGCTCGAGGCTGGAGAACTGCGCGCTGCGGAGCCGGACCCCACGTTTCCCACCGGCTGGCGCGTGAATGCGTGGGTCAAGCGCGGGATTCTGCTGGGATTCCGCCTGGGCCAGCTTGAGGAAGGCGGCACGGATCTCTCGTTTGTCGACAAGAACACGTTTCCGCTGCGCCGCTTTGTACCGGAGCAGGGGATCCGCATCGTGCCCGGCGGGTCATCGGTGCGAGCCGGCGCTTACCTGGCGCGTGGCGTCGTGGCCATGCCGCCGATGTACGTCAACGTCGGCGCCTATGTGGACGAAGGCAGCATGATCGACTCGCACGCGCTGGTGGGGAGCTGTGCTCAGATCGGTAAACGCGTGCATCTGAGCGCCGCCGCGCAGGTGGGCGGCGTTCTGGAACCGGTGAACGCCAGCCCCGTGATCCTGGAAGACGATGTGCTGGTCGGTGGGAACTGTGGCGTGTACGAGGGCACCGTAGTGCGCGAACGAGCGGTGCTGGCGGCGGGCACAGTGCTGACCCGCGGAACTCCGGTCTACGACATCGTGCACGGGGAGGTTCTGCGCGCCCAGGCAGAGATGCCCCTCGTGATTCCTCCCGGTGCTGTGGTCGTTCCCGGAGCACGCGCGGTGACGAAGGGAAAAGGCGAAGAGTGGAAGCTGAGCGTGTATACGCCGGTGATCGTGAAGTATCGCGACGAGAAGACGGAGCTGAGCCTGGAGTTGGAAGACCTGCTTCGCTAAGGACGGTTAGCCACGCTCTTCCGCATGATGCAGGAACGGCAGCGGCGTGCCGTTGTTGGCCGCCCAGCGCAGGCTCTCAATCAGATCGCCCATATTCGGGACTGTGACGGCTTCCGTGGGGATGTAAAGACCCACGCAGTGTTCATCCCAAAGCTGGTGCACCATAAGAAAGATGAGCTTGAAGCAGGCAGGCCATTCGGTCTCCGGAATGTCCGGCCCCTGGGGATAATCCACCGAAATCCAGGCCCGGTGCAGATCCCAGGAGCGCTGGCGGGTTCGGTTGGTTTCCCGGCCGGGCGGATGCATCCGCCGACGGCTGAAGCGCAGCCCGAAAGGTGCATTTTCGACCCGTATGATCCATGATCCTCTGCGCTGCCCCGGAACGACGACGGGCTTGATTTCATCCGAGCCCCACGCCTGGTTCGCGAGTTCTACTACCCGCTCGTGGCTGATCTCGCGAGGAGAGTCCAGCAGGAGAATGACGGAAGGATAAGGATCGGCGTCCGGGGAGGATCCGGAGATGACGTTCCCCACAAAACGTAAGATTGACCCAAACATTTTGGCAACCATCTTACGATGAGCAGGGGCAGTCACTGCAAGGAATTTATGATGATAGCCGTGCCGATAACTCCCAGTTAACTAGATAGATAACAACTTAAGCGAGTTACGCAGGACCGAAGCCTGCCGGGATTCCGGGCGTGATCGCAGGTCGACGCGTCTGCACGATTCATCGAAGGCGGCAGGGGGTTCTCAGGCGACCTCGGTGGCTTCGCGCTCAATGGTGCGATGGGTCATGAAGCGTTCCATCGCCTGCATGGCGCACCCCTGGCCGCAGAGATGCAGCATATTGGGGTTGCGGCTCTCGGCAAAATTCCACGGCAGCAACGTGAATCGCTGGCCTGGCTGCCCCGGCTCGAAGCACGGGACATCGCCCAGCATCAGCATCCACCAGTGGTTGGACTCGCCCTTCTTCCTGCCGCAGATGTCACAGGTGAAAGCTACGTCCCAGACCATGGAAATCTCCTTTGTCGGTGGGTAACTCCACGGTACACGGAATTCGGCGCCTCGACACTGCCCCTTCCAGGGGAGACCGCCAGTACTCTGGACGCGACAGAGGGTTCCCCGTATCGTTGGGCCAGTATGGTGTGCACGAACTGCCAGGGAACCGAGTTCCGGCTGTCCGGCCTTCGCTTTCGCGACGTGGAACATCTTGCGGTTCTGCAATATCCCATGCGCTGCCGCTACTGCCATCACCGCACCTACGGCAGTTTCTTGCTGGCTCTGGTCCTCTTCCAGACCCGGCGCCATCATTTCGGGCACGGGGAATAACCGTCCGGCGAGGCTTTTTCGGTCAAGCGTGCTTCGGATTTCGCGGCATCGTTCGGCGCAGATTCTGCGCATGAAGATGCACCGCTACCGGCGCGGCGTACCCCTTCGTGGACGATTGCCGGCCCAACTTCCAGGGTCGAATGACCTGAGGATGGCGAGGTTTGTCGATAGACACCTCCCGCCTCAGTTTAGTCGCTTCGCAGGAGAGCCGGCGAAGCGTTCTACTGCGGCGCCGGGCCGCGCACGATCTGCACCAGGTTGTCCGGATTGACGTGCTTCGCGAAGGCGGCTTTCACATCGGCGGCGGTGAGCGCCGAATACTTCTTCGCGGCGAGAATGGGCTCATCCAGAGGCAAACCAACAATCGCACGCCCGAGAAGACCACCGGCAACGGCCTCTTCGCTCGATTCGCTTAAGGGAATCGAGCGAAGGAGCAGCGCTTTGGCCTGGCGCAGGTCCGCATCGGAGACATCCTCAGTGCGCATCTGGTTCAGGTCGCGAACGATCAGCGGCCGTGCCTTCGAGACGTTGGGCGGATCGCAGCCGTAGTCGACCGAATAGCTGCCGCGGGTCTTTGAGGCATTGAAGCTCACATTGACGGTGTACACGTAGCCGGCGACCTGGCGCAGGTCATGGTAGAGCCGGGACGCATAGAAACCGCCTCCCAGCACCTGATTGCCGAGCTGCAGCGGATAGTAATCGGGATCGAAGCGGTTGACGTCGATCTGTTCGGCCAGGCTGACGGAGTCCTGCACCGCTTCCGAATCCGCGACATTGGCGGCGGAGGGCTTGTTCTCCGGCACCGGCGGAAGGTCCGTATTCGGCTTCGGCCCTGCAGACGTCCAGTCGCCGAACCACTTCTCAACCACGGTCTTTGCTTCTTCAGGGGTGACATCGCCAATCACAACAATCGTGGTCAGGTCGGGGCGGAGGGTCGAGTCGTGATACTGCTTCACATCGTCGAGGGTGAGCTTTGAGACGGTGGCAGGCGTCGCCTCGCGCAGGACGGGATCGCCGGCCGGCAACAACGCCATGTCGAGCGCGCGCGAAGTGCGATAACCCGGGCTCTGCAGATTGCCGGCGACGAACTGCGCCGTCTGTTGCCGGGTGATCATGAAGGCCCTTTCCGGCAGCGCCGGATGGAGCTCGTTATCGGCCAGCAACTGCATGCCACGGGAGAAGTATTCCTTCAGGACCTGCAGCGAGAATTCAAATCCGGCGCTTTCATTGGCGGCGATGTCATCGAGCGCCTTCTGGAAGGCAAGACGATCGAGGCTGGTCGTCCCGTAGGAATAGAGGCCGTCCAGAACATCGCCCACGCCTTCCTGCTCCTTTGGGGTCTGCAGATCACCATTGTGTTTCACCTGGCCGAGGACCGTGACCGTGGGGCTGGTGGTGTCCGTCCGCACGATCAGGCGAATGCCGTTGGGCAGCGTGGTGTCAGAGACGGGAAGAAAGGTGGTGGGCACCTGAAGCCGATCGAGCGGCTTCGACGCCCACTCCGGCAGTTGCACCGGTTTCGTGGGCGCGGCCGTCACCTTCTCTCCGCCGCCGAAACCTTTGGAGGCCACCGGCTCTCCGGTCGGCACCGGTTTCAACGTGGCGGTGATGGTGTTGGCGTTCAGCAGATACTGTTTGGCCACGCGATTCACGTCCGCAAGGGTCACCTTGCGAATGGCGTCGATATCTTCCTCGGGTGAGTTGCGGCCTTCGGCGGCGAGGGCTGCGGACCAGACTTCCGCCAGGCCGGGAATGGAGTTGCGCTGAAATTCCGCCTGCGCCAGCTCGGCCTTTTTCGCGGCCTCAACCAGATCCTCAGGGACACCGTTGGCCGCATACTTATTGACGATTTGGCGCAGCTCCTCGAGGGCCGGCCCCGAATCCTGACCCGCCGGAAGGGCCACCGCTCCGTAGCCTACGCTGGCTTTCCTGTACGTTTCCGCCAGTCCGAACTCGGCACCGAGGGCTTTTCCTGCGGGCACCATTCCATAGATGTCGGCGCGCTGGCTGGCCAGAACGTCAGCCAGAATCTGCATAGCCGCGTAATCCGGGGAATCGCTGCCCGGCATGCGCCAGGCAATGAAGCCGAGAACGTAGGGAAGGTTGCTGTCGAGGGTGAAGGTCTCCGGTTTGACGGGCTGCAGATCGATCTTCGGCCGCGTCGGCAGGGGATGGCTCTGGATGTCTCCGAAGAGCTGCCGGATTTTTGCGAGCGTGGTCTCGGGATCGACGTCGCCGACGACGATCAGAATCGCATTGGAAGGCGTGTACCACTTGTCGGCGAATTCCTTCAGCATTGCACCGGTCGTCTTGTCGAAGGAGGGCCGGGTGCCGAGAGGATCGTGCGCGTAGGGAGTGCCGGCAAACATATCGACGTTGAGGCGGTTGACGAATTTGTAGGTGGGATTGGAGAGGTCGCGCGAGACCTCCTGCTCGATGGCACCCCGCTCCTGATCCCACTCCGCCGGGGAATCGTCGATGCCGCGCAGGCAGGCGGCCTGAGCCTGGAGCGCGACGTCAAGGTCAGCGGCGGGCAGCGTGGCGAAGTACTGAGTGATGTTCTGCTGGGTATCCGCATTGTTGTCGCCGCCCAGCAGCGCATAGATGGCGGCGGTCTGGTCGGCGTTCATGCCGGTGCAGCCGCGGAAGGCCATATGCTCCTGGGCGTGCGCCATTCCCGGGAAACCATCCGGTGTCTCATTGCCGCCCACCATGAAATTCGCTTCAACCGTGACCACCGGCGCGAGGGTGTTCCGGATGATGACCACGTGCATCCCGTTCGCCAGGGTCGCGCGCGTGGGCGCCGGTTCGTCGGCTCGGAGATTGGGCGTGCCGGCCAGGACGCAGGCGGTAATCAAAAGAGCAGGCAGAACCATCGAACGCTTCAAATCAATCCTCCGGTCGTTCTCTTAACGGATGGTACTGGAAATGGCGGCGGGCAGGCACCGGGCCGCACTGGAGTGCAGAGAGAGCCTGAGACGGATCGGCCCTGCGGAGATGATAAACTTGGCGGGTAGACCTCTGCTGTCGTCGGGACGTGGCTCAGCCTGGTAGAGCACTCGCTTGGGGTGCGAGGGGTCGGCAGTTCAAATCTGCCCGTCCCGACCATTCAATCCGCAAATCTCCTCGCAAATATCCTTTTCACCTGAGCGGTGCGGCCGTTCCCGACCGTGTTTGTCTCGGCAGGGTCCCTCACCTGGCGCGATTCTCCTGCGGTGAGGGCGAGCAGAGGAAATCGCGAAAACCTGCGCCCCTGCCGTGATGCAGTCTGCGTTGCCTCGCGAAAGCTCCGCAGGGAGTTCTCGCTGGGCGCGAGAACTCACCTGGAGGAGGATGCGGGTATCCGCTGCGAAAGATGGCTCGTTTGGACTGGATCCGCCGTCGGATTGGGCGAAAAGCCAGGATTTCATTGCCTGAAAACCGGAACCAGGACGTCGTCCGGCGCGTATGGTTGGTGCAGGAGAATGCGTATGCGAGTGCGCTTCCTGATGCCGGCGCTTGTCCTGGGCGCGCTGCTGTCCGCCGTCGGCTGTCATGTGCAGGTGGATAAGGGTCACAACGGTGAGGACAAAACGGTCCGAATCGACACGCCCCTGGGCGGCCTGCATGTGCGCTCCGACCAAACGTCGGCTGGCGACCTGGGACTCCCCGTGTATCCCGGCTCGCATGTCACACCGGCTGGCGAAGGAGATAAATCCGCCGACGTCCACCTCGGGTTCGGGCAGTGGCAGCTGCGGGTGCAGGTGGTTAGCTACGACACACCGGATTCCAAAGACAAAGTGGTCGCGTTCTACAGGAATGCTATGGGCCGGTTTGGCGACGTGATCGAATGCCAGGGAAACCGCTCGGTGGGCAAGCTCTCGATGACCAGCGAAGGTCTGAGCTGCAATGAGGAGTCCCGGGGGAACGTGCACGTGAACGGTATGGGCGACGACAGCGGCCTTACGCTGCGGGCGGGTTCGCGGCGTCACCAGCATATCTTCGCCCTGAAGAGCAGCGATGAAGGTACGCGCTTTGCCCTGATCGAGTTACAACTGCCTTCCGCTCTGGCAGAAAACTCTTCCAAAACCAGCGACTGAATTGGAGTACGCGACCGGCCTCTGGCCATTCGTTGCCGCCGACCGGATTCCATTGCGTTGGGCCTTCGCGTGCGATAGGGTCAGGATATGGAGCCTTTGTGCCACCGCTGCGGCAATCCCCTGCATGAGGCGGAGAGCTTTTGCTCGCACTGCGGCGCGCCTCAGCTGGTAGTGGACACCTCGGAGCCGGTGGGCCCGCAGGCGCCGCCGCAGCGGCTTGGCGGCGACACGCAACGGATTCAGTGGCGTATTGGGATCACCTCTGCTCTGCTGTTCGCCATCCCGGTGGGGTTATTGTCGGCGCTGAGCGGCGGCATGAGCACGCTGCTGGTGATCGCCGGGGGATTTGGCACGATTTTCCTTTATCGCCGCCGCACGGACGGCATGACGGACGGGCGCATGGGTTGGCGGTTGGGTGCGATTCTGGGAATAGCGGCCGCAACCATTGCCACCGCCACGGATGCTGTGCAGTTGCTGGTGGAGCGGTATCTTCTGCACCATGCTGCGGAAATCGATGCGCAATTCCAGAGCGTCGCCCAGCAGATGGCTGATCAGGCGTTAAAGACCAACACCGAGGCCATGCAGCAGGCGCCGCAGCTCGTCCACGCCTGGGCGAACTTCTGGCTCTCCGGCAATGGCCATGTGGCGATTCAGCTGCTGACTGCGGCGATCGTCTCGATGGGTATGGTGCTGTTTGCCGCTACCGGCGGCGCCATTGCCGGACGCGTGTTCGCTCCCCGGCCGGGCGCCCAGCGCACGATGTAAACGCGGGCGTTGTCATTGCGGCATCGTCGTTGCCAGCACGAGGAAAAAATGCAGCGATTCCACAGAGGAATCCGTCTTGCGGCACCGCGCTGATACCCGTATCATCGCCTTTACGCCTATGTCTGATTTGCAGACTGCTTCCACGCCCAAACTGCGCGAAAAAGGCCGGATCATGTCCGCTTCCGAAATTGAGCGGACCTTGGTTCGCCTGGCCCATCAGATCATCGAGAAGAACAACGGCGCAGAAAATCTCGGTCTCGTCGGCATCCGTCGGCGCGGCGTCCCCATCGCCGAACGGCTGGCGACGCTCATCGGCGGCATCGAAAAGCGTCCGGTGGACACCGGGGTGCTCGACATCCGCTTCTATCGCGACGATCTCTCTACCCACGACGTGCGCCCGCTTGTGGCGCCGGGTTCGCTCGGCTTCGACGTGAACGGCCGGGATGTGATCCTGGTCGACGACGTGCTCTACACAGGCCGCACGATTCGCGCTGCCCTCGACGCGCTCTTTGATCACGGACGGCCGCGCCACGTGCAGTTGCTGGTCCTGATCGACCGCGGCCATCGGGAGTTGCCGATCGAAGCGACCTTTGTGGGGAGGACCGTTCCCACATCGCAGCGCGAGATCATTGAGGTCAAGCTGCGCGAAGTGGACAACGATGAGCAGGTCCTGCTCGTCGAGCGGGTGTAGCGGACCGTCGCAAAGCTGACTGCGCAACGCAGTCGAAAGAAGAAGGAGATGGCGCAGACCAGGAAATCCTCTCGCAAGACTCCTCCGGAACGGATCAGCCCCGCATTTTTCCAGCAACCTATTCACCCCCGGTCGGCCATCTCCGCCAGCGACTTTTCCGTCGCGGAAGTGCGCCGCATTCTCGAGTCCGCCGACGCTTTAGAAAACAAAGAGCCGCTGCGGAGAGCGCGCCGGCTGGCCAAGCGCCGCGTTGCCTTGCTCTTTTACGAATCCAGCACGCGCACCCGGACCTCGTTCGAGCTTGCGGCGAAGGCCCTGGGCGCTGATACCACGCTGGTCAGTTCCCTCTCGTCCAGCATCGAGAAGGGCGAGTCACTGAAGGATACCGGGATCACGCTGAAGGCTCTCGGCCCGGAGTGCATCATCCTGCGCAGCCCGTATTCCGGCGCCTCGTATCTGCTGGCACGCGCCACGGGCCTGCCGGTGCTGAACGCCGGTGACGGGATGGCGGAGCACCCTTCACAGGCCCTGCTCGATCTGCGCACCATTCTGCAGTTCCTGGGGATCCGGTCTTCCTCGGTGACAGAAAAAACGCTGCGCGGTGTGACTGTGAGCATTGTGGGCGACATTCTGCACAGCCGCGTGGCGCGATCGAATGCTCTGCTGCTGCCTCGGCTGGGCGCGAAGGTACTCTTCTGCGGTCCGCCGGCGCTGCTGCCAGAGACGGCTGCCGGGATGGGGCCCGGGCTCGCAATCGAGCGGGACTTTGAAACAGCACTGCACCAGTCGCAGATCGTGATGATGCTGCGCATCCAGGCGGAACGGCTTGCGGGTCTGCAGATCGATCTCGACGATTATCGGAGGCGCTATCAGGCCAACGGAGAGCGGATGGCCGCGCACGCGCCGAAGGCCGCCATCCTGCATCCGGGGCCGATTATTCGCGGCATGGAGATCACCGGCGAAGTGGCTGACGGACCGCATTCCTTCATTGCCCGCCAGGTGCACAACGGGGTGCCTGTCCGGATGGCTCTGGTGGCGCGCGCGCTCGGCGGCGGGAAAGGCGGGCGATGATGCAATCGATTCTTCTTCGCGGTGGACGCGTCATTGATCCAGCGTCGGACCTCGACGGCGTGCGTGACGTGCTGCTCCGCGATGGCAAGGTGGCTGCTGTTGAACCGGCAGGAAAGGTTAAGGCAGCCGGGGCTGAGGTGATTGAGGCGAAGGGGCTCGTTGTTGCGCCGGGCCTCATCGATATTCATGTGCATCTCCGCGAGCCCGGCCAGGGCTACAAGGAGACCATCGCGACCGGGACCGCTGCTGCTGAGGCCGGCGGGTTCACCACCGTTTGCGCGATGCCTAACACCATTCCGGTGAACGACACGCCGGAGATCACGCGCTGGATGCAGGCAAAGGAGCGTGGCGCGTCGGCTCGCGTGCTGCCTATCGCTGCCGCCACGCGCGGCTCCATGGGCGAGGCGCTGACCGATTATGCCGCGCTGAAAGATGCGGGCGCGGTGGCGGTCACCGATGACGGGAAGCCCATCCTCGGTGACGCCATCATGCTCGAAGCTGTGAAAGCCGCAGCGAAGGTGGGGCTGCCGGTAATCCAGCATGCGGAAGACACGCGCCTGACCGGCGGCTGCTCGATGAATGCCGGTCCGCTGGCATTCCGGCTGGGGCTGCGCGGTATGCCTGTCGAAGCGGAGTCAGGTTTGGTCGAGCGCGATATCGCTCTGCTGAGGCAGGTGCCGAATGCACACTTGCACGTAGCTCATTTGTCGACAGCGAAGGCGCTGAACGCTGTGCGCGCCGCCCGCAAGCAGGGCCTGCACGTGACGTGCGAGGTGACGCCGCATCACTTCGCGTTGACTGAGGAACGCATCGGGCTATACGACACGAATGCAAAGATGAATCCGCCACTGCGCGCCGAGTCGGATCGCGTGGCCATGATCGAAGGGCTGCTTGACGGGACTATCGACGCGATTGCCACCGATCACGCTCCGCATGCAGCGCACGAAAAAGAGCAGGAGTTTGACCGCGCTCCGAACGGCATTACGGGGCTGGAAACCGCTCTGGGGTTGGCGATCCGCGTGCTGCACCGGGAGCATCGTATGCCGCTTGCGAAGGTGCTGGCCCTGCTCAGCAGTCGACCGGCGCAGGCACTCAGTCTGCCTAATTGCGGAAGTCTGGCGGTGGGGTCTCGCGCCGATCTAGTCGTCTTCGATCCGGCCGAGACGTGGACGTTTCGCGCCGCCGATTCGAAATCGAAATCGAAGAACACACCATTCGACGGGTGGGAACTGGAAGGACGCGTGCGTTTGACGATCAGCGAAGGGCACATTGCGTTCCGGCGCTGACACTTTCGTTCACCGCCGCTTCTTCTTCCGCAGCTGGTTCGCCTTCGGCGCCCGATATTTGCCACGCTTCGCGCTCTTCGTCGCCTGTACCGCGGTTTCTTTGCGAGCGGCCTTCGCACGCTTCTCTTCTCGCCGCGCCTGCTTGCTCTTCGCCGGCCCCGATCCGCCCTTGCGTGTTGCCAGTGGTCCGGTATCTTCCAGAATCGAGAACTGCAGGCGTTTCTCCACCGCATCCACGCGATCCAGCACCACGCGCACCTGGTCACCGACGGAAAACTTCCTTCCCCAGCGATCGCCAATGATCTGACGCGTATTCTCGCCATAGGTGTAGCGGTCTCCATCGAGCGCGCCCAGGTTCTGGATCGGCACGAGCCCTTCGACAAACAGATCCCCCAGCTCAACGAACAGCCCGTACTTCGTCGCGTTCAGGATCATGCCGCTGAAGTCTTCGCCCACGCGATCCCGCATGAACTTGATCTTTTTCCAATCGACCAGTTCGCGCTCCGCATCGGCAGCGCGGCGCTCGCTTTCGCTGGACTCCTGTCCAATAGCCGCCAGCTCCGATTCCGGAATCGGCTCCCATGGCGCTGCCCGTTGTTCTCTGTCTTTCTCCCGCCTTTGCAGCGTGGAGCGCGTTCCGTTCGGCGCGGAACCGTGCGGCTCGGCGATCGCGAGCACTCCATGCCCGTCCACGCCGGCGTCCAGGAGTGCCTTGGTGATGCGGTGCACAATCAGGTCGGGATAGCGCCGAATGGGCGAGGTGAAGTGCGTATAGCACGCCGCCGCCAGTGCGAAGTGGCCCTCGTTCCTCTCGCTGTAGCGGGCCTGGCGCAGCGAGCGCAGCATCAGGTAGGAGAGGATGCGCTCTTCCGGCTTGCCCGCGATCTTTTCTGTCAGCTTCTGATACATGCGCGGCGTGATGGGAATGTCTTCTGGCACCTCATAGCTGCGCGGCGCTCGGCTCTCGCGTCCGCGCTCGTGTTGTACGCGTTGCTCGCGCCGCTCGCTCTTCATCCGAAAGGTCCGCACAGGCAGGCTGCCGATCCCAAGCGAGTAGCCGAAGGCTGCCGCGATCTCCTCGAACTCCACGACGCGCCGCGGCTCCGGCTTTTCGTGGATGCGATACAGAGACGGCACACCGAGGTTCTGCAGCCAGCTGGCGACGCACTCGTTGGCCGAAAGCATGAACTCCTCGATGAGCCGATGCGCCCAGTTGCGCTCCGCGCGGGTGACCGCCTTCATCGCGCCGAACTCATCGAATTCGATGATGGGCTCGGGCAGATCGAAGTCGATGGACCCACGCCGCTCGCGTTTGCGGTTGAGGATCTGTGCCAGCTCCATCATCCGCTCGAACTCTGGCACCAGCGGCGCAAATTCCGTTCGCAGCGCCGCGTCGCCGTCCAGAATGCCGTGCACCTGCGTGTAAGTCATCCGGCGAGCCGAGCAGATCACGCCTTCGGTGATCTCGTAGCCGAGAATTTCGCCATGGGGATCGATGCTCATCAGGCAGGAGAGCACCAGCCGGTCTTGCTCGGGGCGCAGGCTGCAGATGTCCGTCGAGAGCTCCTGTGGCAGCATGGGGATGGCACGATCCGGAAAGTACACGGACGTGCCCCGCAGCCGCGCTTCCAGATCCAGAGCCGAACCGGGGCGCACGTATTGCGCCACATCGGCAATGTGCACCTGCAGATCCCAACTGCCGCCGTCGCCGCGACGGACCAGCACCGCGTCGTCAAAGTCCCGGGCCGTCTCGCCGTCGATCGTGACAATCGGCAGAGGTCGAAAGTCCCGCCGTCGTGCCGCGAGCGCCGGATCGAAGCGCGCGACCTCCCGCGCTTCCGCCAGAACAGCGTCGGGAAAGATCCGCGGCAGCTGATGCTTGCGAATCACCATCTCCACGTCGACGCCGAAATCTTCCTCGTGGCCGAGCACTTCGAGGACGCGTCCACGCGCGGGCCGCGTCGGCGTTGGCCAGTCGGTGATCTCCACATCGACAACGAGTCCCTCGAGATCGCTGCGGTGAGCGGCCTGGATCCCCTGCGCTTCGCGTCCCAGCACTCGGTGCGGAGTGGCCGCCAACTGCGGAACCGGCACTTCCGCGCCAGGCAGAATCACGATCGGCTGCGTCATCCGTTCGTCGAACGGAACAACGAAGTTCCCTTCGCGTCCGCCACGTGCGTAGTGAAAAATTCCGACCAGGGTCGGATTCCGCCGCGTCAGTATGCGCAGGATGCGCCCCGAACGGCGCTGATCTCTTTGGCCAAAGCGGGGAGCCGCGAGCTCAACCAGGACCTGATCGCCCTGCATCGCTCCGGCCATCTCGCCGCGAGGGATAAAAACGTCTTCTCCGATCGGGGCCGGAGCGCCTGCGGCTACGGGATTGGGCCGTACAAAGCCGTAGCCGTCCCGATGCAGATCCAGGCGTCCCGCGACCAGGTCTTCGCTGCGCAGACCCGGCCGGCGACCCTCACTGCGTCCCGGTCTGTCGCGCTGCGGCGCGTCCCCCGCGGCAGCATCGGGCCGGGGCAGCATCCAATGGTCGCCGTTGATCTGCCGCAGCTGCCGTGTCCCGGTTAAACGGCCCAGTTGCTGGCGCAGCTCACGCCGCTCCTGGCCGCCGCCCAGACCCAGCTCGCGCACGAGTTGCTTATACCCGGCGCGTCCGCCCGGCAGGCGCTCAATGTGGCGCAGCAGTTCGCGGTCGTTCATCTCAAACTGGATGGTACGCGAGCACTCGCCTGCAGCGTTGCCCTTTCCCGGACCGGGCTCCGGGGTCGGGTCACTTCGTCGCCAGGACCGCGATTTTGTGGATCTTCGGGGGCTCGCTGAGCAGTTCCCCGGCTTTGGCCATCAGTGCCTTCGCGATCTCGCCATTCAGGTGCGCGTCGCGTCCGGCTTCATCGTTAAATGTGTCGAAAATCCCATACTGGCCGTGGTCTTCCTTAATGGCGTACCAGGTCACGGTGCCCGATTCCTTCCTTGCCATTTCGGCTCCCTGTTTCAGGAAGGCTTCTACTTCGGCCTCTTTCCCCGGCTTGGCCTTCAGCGTGCCATACAGCGCGTACTTCACCATTGCTTCTCCCCCTGTCAAGTCCTGAATTCGCGAGAAACTCCTGTCGCCTCAGTAAAGATGCGGCTGGCTTGCGCGCGGATGGAGTGAAAATCGACAATTGCCCCGGGGATTCCACAAGAAGGAGTCCCATAAAGGGATGCCAATTTCGCCCGAAGGTGTTTAAGATGCAGGTAACGGCGGCGATTGCGCGGAGGGAGAACCAAGTCTCCAGAGGCAAGAGGGTCGGCGCTGCAGCAGTTCTGCATGGGGCCCGGGTAAGCGACCCGGCAGGCCAGTTGCAGGGCGGCCATTTCACGAACAACTCCGAAGAAGGAAGGACTTTTGAACCATGTGGAAACCCAATCAGCCCGGCGGTACCGGACCCCAAACTCCTGAGCCCGCGCGTCCGGCCACACCCACCTCTCCCAGCTTTGAGTCCTCTTCGCGTCCGGCGCCCGCTCCGGCGGCGCAAAGCGCGGCCAGCGGCGAACAGGCCACCATCGGCAAGAGCCTCGTGATCAAAGGCGAGGTTTCCGGCTCCGAGTCGCTCTACATCGACGGCAAGGTCGAGGGCGCCATCAGCCTGCCGGGCAACCGCGTAACCGTGGGCCGCAACGGCCAGGTTGCTGCCAATGTCACCGCGCGCGAGATTGTCGTGCTCGGCAAGGTGCGCGGCAACGTCACGGCCAGCGATCGCGTGGATATCCGCAGCGAAGGCTCGCTGACCGGCGACGTCACCGCCCAGCGCATCTCCATTGAAGACGGCGCCTTCTTCAAGGGTGGCATCGATATCCGCAAGCCGGGCGCCAACGAGAAGGCTTCCGAGCCGAAGGCGCCGGCAAGCGCGAATGCGTCCCAGCCGGCCGTCGTGCAGGTCTAGGCTTCACGCAAAGCCAACGGGCTCCGAGGTTTCTTCCTGGTGCGTCGAGCATCGGAAAGAATCTTCGGAGCTTGGTTTGTTTACGAGCGCCCGCGGCGCAGCGCGCGCTGAATCGCTCCCATGCTGGCGATGCCCATCGCCTGAGTCAGCCCCAGGTAGACCGCCGCATACGGAATGAGCACACAGGGGCCAACCAGCAGCGCTCGGTGCGGGAAGGTCGGCGGAATCGGAAGCACCCGCTTGATCCAAAAACCCACCGCAGCCGCCAGCAGCGCCACGGCCCACTGCTTCGCGATCCGCGAGCCTCCCAGCGGCACCGCGCCGATGCGGCGGTTCATCGCGCGCCGCAGCAACGTATATTCCAGCCATCCCGCCAGCCCCGCGGAAAACGTCAGCCCCGCCGTCCCCCAGCGCTGATCGAGGCCCAGCATCCGCGGTAAGGGCAGAGCGCACAAATATCCCAGGCCAAAGGTCAGGGTTACGCGAATCACCGCGAACTTCAGCGGAGTCCGCGTGTCGCGCAGCGCATAAAACGCAGACGAATACAGCCGGCCCGACGTCGAGGCGAGCAAGCCCACCGACGATCCGGCCAGCACCGCCCACACGAAGATCACGTCAGCGTGCTGAAAGTGCCCCGACCGGTAGATGGTGGCCACCACCACGTCGCCGAGCACGACAAACGCCACTGCCGAGGGAATCACAAAAAACGCAATCTGCTGCAGTCCGAATTGCAGGCGCCGACGCAGATTCGCAGCTATTTCCTCGTTGGTGCCCAGTTCGCTCGACATCGCCGGCAGCTCGGCGGCCGAGACGGCCATGCCGAACAGACTCACCGGCAGCGTGTAGAGCGTCTGCGCATAGGCCAGGGCGGCCACAGCAGCCGCACCGAGGAAACTGCCCAACCACGAATCGACATAGGCGCTGATCTGTACCACGCCGCGACTCACGAACACGGGAAAGAAGTTCCGCGTCACCGTGCGCACGTGCTCGCTGCCGATGCCCACATGCATCCGAAGGGGCCACAGGAAGCGCAGGACGGTCGGCAATTGGACCGCGAACTGCAGGGCACTGCCGATCACTGACCCGATGGCCAGCAGAATGGCCAGTCGCGACTCCGTGTGATGCCGCCCGCCCCACACCAGCGTGGTAATCAGCGCTGCATTCCACACCACCGGGGCGGCATACGACAGAAAGAATTTCCGGTGGCTGTTCAGAATCCCCAGGCACCATGCCGAAAGCACCAGCAGGGCCGCGCCCGGAAACAAAATCTGCACAATGCGGATGGTCAGTTCGCGGGTGGCTCCGTGAAAACCGGGAGCGATCAGCTCGATGAGCAACGGTGTGGCGAAGACGCCCGCCGCGACCAACACGGCCGTTACCATCAGCAGCAGGGCAAAGACCGCCTCCGCCAGTTGCGAGGCTTCCTCGTGGCGGTCTTCTGCGTTCAGCCGCGCATAGACGGGGATAAATGAGGCCGAGAGCACGCCTTCGCCGAACAGGTTCTGCAGGATATTGGGAATTCGAAAGGCCGCGCGAAAGGCCCCGGCAGCATCGGAGGTGCCGAAGTAGTGCGCGAAGACGCGCTCGCGCACCAGGCCGACCAGACGGCTGAGCAAAATGCCCGCCGCCACGGCCGAGGCGTGGCTTTTCGATCCTGGGTTCTTCGGTTTCTGCAGGGTGGGTTGGGTGTCCAAAGCACGATTATAGGGGGCGCGAAAACGAAATCACTCTCCCACTGTCGATGGATCGACGGCCGGGAACCAGGTACAGTAAGAGCGCGCGCAAATGGAAAATTTCCGGCTGAAGGTCTTTCGCACGGTTGCCGACGAATCCAGCTTTCGTCGCGCTGCGGAGCGCCTGCACCTCAGCCAGCCGGCCGTGAGCCAGCAGGTACAGGCTCTGGAAGCCGAGCTCGGCGTGGCACTCTTCGATCGTGGCAAGGGGCGCGTTCGGCTCACCGAGGCGGGGGCCGCTCTGCTCCCTTATGCCCGCAAGGGCGCCCGCCTGGCGGAGGAGGCCCTCACGGCTCTCGACATCGCGCGAGGCGAAACTGCCGGCACACTGCGCGTCGGGGCTTCCCTCACCGTCGCGCAATATATCCTGCCCCGCATGCTGGGTGGCTTTCGGAAACTGCACCCGCGTTTGGAACTGGCCGTCACCAGCGGCAATACTGAGAACATCCTGGCTTCCCTCGCCCGGAGCGACATCGATCTCGGGATCATCGAGGGCCCTGCCTCCAGCCGGGACGTATTCCGCCAGCGCATTCTCGAAGACCGCCTGGTGCTGATCGTCGGCCGCAAGTATCCGTGGCCGCCGAGGGCGCCCGTACCGCTGCGGGCTCTTACGCAGGTCCCGCTCCTTATGCGCGAACGCGGCTCAGGATCCCGCCACGTCGTGGAACTGGCCCTTCGTCGCGCCGGCCTGCGCCTAAAGGATCTTCACGTCGCCATGGACCTCGACTCGATCGTCGCCATCATCTCTGCCGTTGAAGCCGGTCTGGGCGCGGGCTTCGTCTCCGAGTGGGCGATTCAGAAAGAACTTCGCCTCGGTACGGTGCGCGTTATTCCCGTGGAAGGCCTCGACATTCATCGCGACATGACGCTCATCCGCCGCTTCGGGCCGATTCCTGAAGGTCCCGCCGGCGCCTTTGAGCGCTTTGCCCTGGCGCAGGCTCAGGGTACTCGCAAAGCGCGATAACCCTTCCTTATCGCCCATCCAATCTTCCGTCTGGACCTGTCACAGACGACACCCTCAACCTAAAACTATGGTGAAGAATCTCTTCTTTCTGGGCATTATCCTGGCCGCCAGCGGTGTACTCTCGCCGCCCTTTGCGCTGGCTGCCGGCCTTGCCTATGGATTGCTGACGGCACATGAATACCACGTCGACGCGCGCCGACTCTCGAAATTCCTCCTCCAGGCATCCGTCGTCTGCCTTGGATTCGGCATGAACCTTGGCGAGGTCATCCGCGTGGGCCGCTCCGGATTTCTCTACACCGCCGTCGGTATCACGTTTGCCATGCTCATCGGCATTGGTCTGGCAATGCTGCTGCGCGTGGGCAAGGTGCAGGGCTTTCTTATTTCCGCCGGAACCGCTATCTGCGGCGGCAGCGCCATCGCAGCACTGGCGCCTGTGACGGCGGCCAGCGACGAGGCCATGGCTGTCTCCATGGGCACGGTCTTCGTCCTGAATTCCGTCGCCCTGTTTATCTTTCCGGGCATTGGACACGCGCTCCATCTTTCCCAGTCGCAGTTCGGACTCTGGTCGGCGCTGGCTATTCACGACACCAGCTCTGTGGTGGGAGCCGCGGCGCGCTATGGATCGGTGGCGCTCGCCATCGCCACCACCGTGAAGCTGGCCCGCGCTCTGTGGATCGTTCCGATATCGGTGGGCACCGCGCTGGTGCGTCGCAGCCACGCCAAAATCCATCTTCCCTGGTTCATCCTCTTCTTCTGCCTGGCCGCTGTGGCCAACAGCGTCGTGCAGTGGCTGCATCCGGAGTACGTGCAGCTGGCTCGGCTCGGCCGTCTCGGCCTGGGCGTGACCCTGTTCCTGATCGGCACCGGCCTTACACGCGACAGCCTCCGCAAAGTCGGCGCGCGGCCTCTTCTGCAGGGCGTCCTGCTGTGGATCGTGGTCGGCACCGCATCCCTGCTGCTGATCCTCAAAGGCTGGATTCACCTGTAAAGGAACGGTTCCGCGTATGATGCTTACGTTCCCAGGCGTCGTACAGTCGGGCGGTTCTGCCGGTCCTGGGATTCCATCAGCCTTCATGCAGAAACCGCGTGGACCCCGGTACCGAACAAGGAGAGTAGACCATGGTGATACGACAGGCAAGAATCTGCATAGTAGCTCTGCTGGCCACTGCGATAGCTGTCCCCGCATTCGCCCAAAGCGGCGAATCTACCTTCAAGGCAAAATGCGCAATGTGCCACGGGGCGGACGGCCTGGCCACCGGCCCGATGGCAAAGGCGATGAAGATACCTTCCGTGAAATCTCCTGATTTCATGAAGCTCAGCGAATCCGACATGATCGGCGACACAACGAACGGCAAGAACAAAATGCCTGCGTATAAAGGAAAGCTGACCGACGCTCAGATCAAAGAGGTCGTCGCCTACATGCGTACCCTGGAAAAATAACCTCGCGCTGCGCCACCGAAAGGCCACAGCCCGGAGCTGTGGCCTTTCTCCTGTCTGGATCCCCATCCACGACCGCCGCTTCTCACGCGAGAGGCCAAAAACCCGCCGCCGGAAGGCCAGACCCTCTGGAAAAGAACGCTAAGGTACCCTTTCTCCCTTCCGCCTGTGCCTTTCCGGGACTTCGTCCTCTATTTCTACAACGAAAGTACCACGGATGACTTACTTGGGTAATTCTCTGCGAGTTACTCGCCCTGCTACTGTTGGCCCATATCGGCACAGGGACTGACCCCTTCGACGCGGCGACCGCCGCCGCGGAATGCGGGTTAGAAGTTCGCCCCAAGGCCTCCCGACAACGCGAGTTCCCCCCGGCGCGGGCTGCAGAGAACTCCCTTTGAGGACCCGTTATGACTGCTCCGTCTTCTTCCTGCCTGTCTGTTTCTCGCTCCCTCCGGCGCCTCTCGCACACGATCCAATATGCCGCATTCCTGATGGCCGCCGCGCTGGTGAGTGGACCTCTCGTTCAGGCTCAGAACTTCACCTCGTTTCCTGCCACCGCGGTGGGAACGACGACGCCAGTCACGCAGTCCGTGACTGTGAGCCTGCAGGCCTCCGGGACAGTCAGCAAGGTGTCCGTTCTGACGATGGGAGCCCCGAACCTCGACTTTACCGAGTCCGGCTCCGATAGTTGCGCCGGTATCAGCTCGGGCAGTTGCACCGTGACCGTGGCCTTTGCCCCCATGTTTCCCGGGACCCGCAACGGGGCCGTGGTCCTGCTCGACGCGAGCAACAACATCCTCGGGACGGAATATCTGAGTGGCATCGGCCAGGGATCTCTCGGCGTCATGATTCCCGGCTCGATCGGGATCGTCGCCGGACAAAACGGCGAATGGACCACGCTCAATGACGGTCAGCCGGCCACCCAGGCAGACCTCTACCTGCCCACGGGCGTTGCGGTCGATGGCATGGGCGATCTCTTCATCGCCGACTCCCACCACAATCGCGTTCGCGAAGTCTATGCATCGGGCCCGAACGCCGGAAAAATCACGACCGTCGCCGGCGACGGCACGGCCGGTTACGACAGTACAGCCACCGTCGCGACGAGCACCTCGCTCAATGTGCCGGGTGGCGTAGCCATCGATGGCGCGGGCAATCTCTACATCGCGGACACGAACAACAACGTCATCCGCGAAGTGAACCTGACCACAGGAAGCATCCGCACCGTCGCAGGAACCAGCACTCCGGGCTATACGGGCGACACGGGTCCGGCGACCGCCGCTGAACTGAATTCGCCCCAGGGCATCACGGTCGACATAGAAGGCGATCTGTACATTGCCGATACCGGCAACAACGCGGTCCGCGAAGTGAATGCCTCGACGCAGGTCATCTCCACCATCGCCGGCGACCCCACCGGCGCTCCGGGGTTCTCGGGCGACGGCGGCCTGGCGACGGCGGCGCGGCTCAACGCCCCTTACAGTGTGGCGCTGGACTCCGCCGGGAACCTGTACATTCCCGATTCGGGCAACAACCGCGTACGCAGGATAGACACCACCGGCCACATCAACACCTATGCGGGGAATGGAACCCCGGCGTACCTGGGCGATGGCGGAGCCGCTACGGCGGCTGAGCTGTATTCGCCGCTCGGAGTCGCCTGTGATCCGGCCGGCAACGTATATATCGCCGACGCTCGCAATTATGTTGTGCGCAAAGTCAACGCCCTGACCGGAAAGATCTCGACAGTCGCCGGCAACAACGGCGTGACCACCTACGGTGACGGCAAAACTACCTTTACTTACGGTAACGGGCAGTCCGGCGAGAACTTCGCCGGAAACGGCATCGCCACCGGAGCCGGCATTTACGCACCCTATGGCGTCGCCGTCGATTCTGCCGGTAACCTGCTCATCGCCGAATACTTCGATCATCTGGTTCGCGAGGTTGCAGCGAATTCCGCAACGATGTTCTTCTCGCCAGAGCTTTGGCAAAACCAGGTCAGCTCGCCGCAGCCCCAGAACGTCGAAAATGACGGCAATGAGGCGATGGCCTTCTCGGCGATCAGCCCGGATGCCAACGCGGCCGTGGATGGCGGCAGCACTACCTGCACCTCCAGCGTCGCCGTCGATACGGACTGCGCGGTGGGCGTGGAGTTTGCTCCGACCAGCACTGCAAATCCTCTGCCTAACCCGCTGGTGGGCAATGTCAATCTGACCGGCAATCCCGCCGACTCTCCGCTGAACATTCAGGTGGTCGGCCAGGCTCTGGGACTGAATGACGCCAACGTCACGCTCTCGTCAACGCAGAACCCCTCTGTCTACGGTCAGACGGTCACGCTGAACGTCTCCGTCAGGCAGGATCCCAACTCGACAGAAGGCATCCCTACTGGAACCGTGACCTTCAGCGATACGTTTGGCGGCGTGACCAGCCCGCTGGGAACGGCGCAGACCCTCAATGCGAGCGGCAATGCCAGCCTGCAGCTTTCCAATCTGGCGGTGGGCACGCATGTCATCACGGCCAACTACAGCGGCAACACCTACTACAACGCCTCCTCTTCGAATCCGATCTCCCAGGTCGTTCAGGAGCAGGTGACGGTCACCCTTGCCAGCTCCAGCCCGAACGACACGTCAACCTTCGGCACAACGGTGATCTTCACTGCGGATGTCGCCGTCTCGGGCGGAATCACTCCGACCGGAGCCGTCAGTTTCTACAACGGAGCTACCTATCTGGGCAGCGGCACGCTCAGCGGAGGCGGCATAGCCACGTTCAGCACGGCTTCTCTGCCGGTCGGCAGCGATTCGATTACGGCCAGCTTCACCGATGCCAACAATGTGACCGGCACATCATCGCCGCTCACCCAGACGGTCAAGCAGCAAACCACCAGTTCTCTGGTTTCCAGCTTGAATCCGTCGATCTTCGGATCTCCGGTCACTTTTACGGCGACCGTCGTGGCCAGCGGCTCGGTGGCGCCCACCGGGGCGATCGCCTTCTTCGATGGAGCTAACCAGATTGGAACCGGTACGCTGACTACGAGCGGGACTGCAACAGCGGTAGCCATCTTCCAGACGTCGACGCTCTCCGCAGGGATACATACTGTGAGCGTTTCCTATGCCGGCGATGCGGACAACTTCAGCAGCACATCCGCAGGGCTGACGCAGACGGTGAACATCGCCTCGACGACCACCGCGGTCGCGGTCAGCGCCAACCCGGCGATTGCGGGCAAATCGGTGACCTTCACGGCCACGATCAGCGCGAACAGCGGAACCGCCGCTGGAACCGTCAACTTCTACAACGGCGCGACCTTGCTGGGGAGCGGAACGCTCAATGGCGCGGGTGTGGCCAGCTATTCGACAGCCGGCCTTGCGGTCGGGAGCTACTCGATCACGGCTGCTTACCAGGGGAATGCCAATGACTCGGCCAGCACGTCCGCGGCGCTGCCTTTCAGCGTGATCCAGGCGACCACGGCTGTGCAGCTGGTCTCGAACAGGCCCTCCGTGGTGGTTACGAATCCCGTAACCTTTACCGCGACCGTCACCGGCAACGGCGCAACGCCTACGGGCAGTGTCACCTTCAAGGATGGCGCCAATACCCTCGGATCCGTCGTCCTGAACGGAAGTGGGGTAGCTGCTTACACGACATCGTCGCTGGCGGTAGGGCAGCATAACGTCACCGCATCCTATTCCGGCGATGCGAAAGATGTTGCCGTCACCTCGGCGGTTCTGGTGGAGACGGTCACGGCCTACGGTACGCAGACCAACCTGGCCACCTCGGCCACCAGCCTGACCACGGACCAGCCGCTGACCCTGCTGACCACAACGGTTTCCACCGACGGCGGCGCGGTGACCGGGACGATCACCTTCATGAACGGATCCTCGACACTGGGTTCGGCGCCGGTTGGAACCAACGGAACGGCAACGCTGACCATCAATCCGGACAGCGGAACCTACAACATTACCGCGCATTACAGCGGCGACGCGGTCAACGCGCCCTCCGTCTCCAACTCCGTCACCGTCAACGTGAGCCAGGCAACAGAGTTCACGATCGCGCTCAATCCGACCTCGGTCTCGATTCCGACTACGCAATCCCAGCTCATTACCATCAATCTTGCCTCCCAGAACGGCTTCACCGACACGATGGCCCTGGGCTGCGACTCGCTGCCGTATTCGGTCACCTGCAACTTTGCCAATAACGACGTAACTCTGAGCGCGAACGGCATCGCTTCGGTTCAATTGACGGTCGATACGAATTCGCCCTTAGCCTCGGGCTCCCAGCAGTCGAAGAACGAGTTGCCGGGCAGCAACGGCGGCATGCTGGCGGCCTTTACCTTCCCGGGTGCGGCGCTCTTCGGCTTCTCCTTCTGGCGCTTCCGCAAAAATGCCGGCGCACTGAAGGCTCTGGTGGTCATCGCTATGCTGGCGGGAACCACCTTCCTGATGACGGGCTGCGGTGGCTTCACGCTCAACAGTGCGAAAGCCGGCAGCTACGTCATTCAGATCACGGCTACGGGCACGCAGACCGGTGTCACCCACGTCGCCAACCTGACCCTTCAGGTGACGCAGTGAGCGGGCTGGAATCATGAAGAAATACGCTGGACTTCTCTGCTCTCTGTTGTTTGCCGGGCTCCTGTTCGCAGCGCCAAAGGCCCACGCGCAGTCGCCGGAGTCGGCGATCGGCGACTGGTCCTCGCTTTCCGTCGGCGGTACCTTCAGTGCGACGCGCCTGCAGTACGGGCAACATTGGCTGGAAGGCGGAGGCGTTTTCGTCGACGGTAACTTCAACTGGCGCTTCGGCGTGGAAGGCGAGGCGAACTGGGCCGTCCTGCACCAGATGTCCAATACCCATGCGGAGACATACCTGGTGGGACCCCGATACCAGATGAACGCGATCGGCAACTACCGATTTCGGCCCTATGCAAAGTTTCTGGCCGGCGATGGCGAATTCAATTTCCCGTACAACTACGCCCACGGCAGCTACTTCGTCATGGCTCCCGGCGGCGGCCTGGATTACCGGCTGAATTCCCGGTTCCGCATCCGCCTCATCGACGCCGAGTATCAGTACTGGCCGGGATTCACCTACGGTTCCCAGACCAATCTGAGCGTGAGCGTCGGCGTGCGTTACCGCATCCGCTGACCGCGCGGCGTCAGAGAGGATCGATGGTCGGCGGACGGTCGTCCGGCGGATTGACGGGTTCTTCCTCAGCTCCGGGACTTGCCGGTCCGGGCGGCTCCGCGGGCAGGATCTGCACCAGCTCCTGCTGCGGAGGGGAACTCTGTTGCGCCATGGCGGCTTCATGCTGGCGGCGCGCAGCCTCATCGATGTCGACCGGAACACCCCTCGGAACGATTTCCGGAAAGCCGTACCTGTGCTTCAGATCGGCCGTGTAGTGGACGGTCACAAAGAGCAGCACAAGGGAAACGAGAACGGCAAACGCTGAGCCTTCGGGGCCCTGACGACCGCCGCTGACCCAGGCCGGGCCGACAGCATTGGTAATGAGGACCGGCGAGGCATCTCCATTCAGAGAGCCAGCAATCGGCAGGCCGAACAGAACGCCCATGACGGCGACCCAGGCGAAATGGAATCCCCAGCTCACCCACAGAGCGCGTGTGCGCAGAACGGCCAGCGCCAGCGCCCAGCCCAGGAAGAAGGAAACCAGCACCGCAGCGGTGGTGGTTTCGGCGCCGTGCGTGCGCCAGATGGCGTAGATCACGGCCATGAAGAGCGTGCCGAGCCCGGAGCCCATGGCGTCGGTCAGGCGCTGAAAGGGGTAGCCGCGGAAGGCCATTTCGATGGCGAGGGTGCCGAAGGCCATCGAGATCAGATCGAGAACAGCGATGAAGTACTGATGCGCACTGGTGAAGGCTGTGATGACGAGGCCGCCAATGAGCGCTGCGGGCAGGACGCAGGCGATGACGCCGGACCAGGCGATTGCCGCGCCCAGGCCCACCTCGCCGAACCAGCCGGGACGAACGACCAGGGCAGTGGCACGGGCAGGATCGAGCTTTCGCTGGCCCAGGCGGCTCATGGTCCAGTAGCCGAGGCCGAGGAGGAAGACGAGGAAGAGCCGATAGAGCGGATCCTGGAAATCGCCCGAGGTCAGCCCGGTAGCCGCGCGAATGGCGATCAGGTCGGCGCAGAGAAACCAGGCGGAGGCGATGAGGAACCAGGCCAGCGCGCTGAGTCGCTCGATAAAGGTCACGCGGTGGCTCCGACAGACGGCGACGCGAGTGGTAATACGTTCATCAGGATTGTTTGATGCCTGCCGGATCAGACGGTGTAGAACTGGGCCATGTTGCGGAACTTCTCGTAGCGCAGGCGCAGGAGCTCCTCGATAGGCAGCGATTTCAGCTCGTTCAGATGCCAGCGCAACTTCTCGGCGAGGAACTCGGCCGCTCTTGGCGGATCGGTATGGGCGCCCTCTTCCGGTTCGGGCACGATGTCGTCGACGCAGCCAAAGCCGCGCGCATCATCGGCGGTGGCCTTCAGGGCGACAGCGGCTTCCGCGCGCTTAGCCGCATCGCGCCACATGATGGAGGCGCCGGCCTCGGGCGAGATGACGGAATAGATCGCCTTCTCGAGGATGAGGACACGGTCGGTAACGGCGAGGCCCAGAGCACCGCCTGAGCCGCCCTCTCCGGTGATGACGGCGATGGTAGGAACCCGCAGGCGGGACATTTCGCGGAGATTGCGGGCGATGGCTTCGGCCTGACCGCGCTCTTCAGCGCCGAGGCCGGGATTGGCGCCCATCAGATCGATGAGGGTGATGACGGGGCGGTTGAATTTCTCGGCCAGCTTCATGGCGCGGAGGGCTTTGCGGTAGCCCTCAGGATCGGGCATGCCGAAGCGGCGGTGGATCTTCTCTTTGGTGGTCCGGCCCTTGAGGTTCGCAATGACCATCACCTCCTGGCCTTCAAAACGAGCCATGCCGCAGGTGACCGCAGGATCGTCGCCAAAGGCGCGATCGCCGTGAATCTCGCTGAAATCGGTAAAGATGCGTTCCATAAAGGCGAGAGGATCCGGGCGTTGCGGGTGGCGCGCCAGCTGGGTTTTCGCCCACGCCGGAGGAACCGGCTCCGGCGGCAGATTCGCGGGTACCTGATCGGTCATAGAGGGAGTCAGTCCGAATTCGATTGTATGGATGGGCACCTGATGCAGGCAACTGCGGCGGGGCGATCGGTCCCGTGTTTCTTGTCGGGATCCGTCGGCGTCGAGGGCTACTGCGGGGATGAAGCTGGGGGCGCTGCAGGCGTGTCCGTCTGCTTTGTGAACTCGAATGAGCAGGGCCGACCCAGGATTCCTGCGCCCTCATCGCGCTTTCCCGTTCCCGTCGTATCGGTGAATTTGGCCTCGATGTTGTAGTCGTATTTGTTGCCCTTCAGCTGGGTGACAAGGCCTGCCTTCCCGCGTTGCACGGTGCCCTTCGCGTGCAGTTTGGCGCTGCCGTCGTCTTTGATGGGGCCGTCAATGATGAGGTAGCCAGGACCGCCCTCCTCACCGTGCTGGCCGTGGAAGACGTTATTGGAAATCGTGCTGACGAAGGCCCACTTGTAGGCGGGCATGTGCTCGCTTGCCTCGCAGGCCATGTTGGTCGTCCACGAGCCATCAAAATGCCCCGTCTGGGCCGCGGCCAGAACGGGCCCGCAGAGCAGGACCAGCCAGATCGGCCTCTTCACTTGCATCACACCCCTCCCGTGGCAGAAGAATATGCACCGTCGCAGAGCGTTTGGCAACGAATCTTTTCACGGAAGTGAGGAAAACGAGGGCTCGGGCCGGATGACGGCACCCTAGTCCGTGCGCAGAGCGCGCGCCGGGTCGATGGTGGCGGCGCGGCGAGCGGGAACGAACGCGGCCAGAGCGGCGACAGAAGCGAGGAGCAGGATGGCCGCTCCGTAGACGCGCGGATCGATCATCGACACCCCGAAAAGCTGGCTGCGCACGGCTCGTGTGAGGACGACGGCCAGCGGGATGGTGACGAGGATTGTGCCCCCGGCGAGCAGAAGGACTTCGCGGAGGATGAGGCCAATGACGGCTCCGCGGCGCGCGCCGAGAGCCATGCGGATACCGATTTCGCGGGTGCGCTGCGCGGTGGACCAGGCGAGGATGCCGTAGAGGCCGATGCCGGCCAGCACGGCCGCGAGAACCCCAAAGACCGCGGCGAGCAGGGCGATTTCGCGTTCGTTCTGGATGGTCTGATCGATGTCGTCGCTCATGGTGCGGAGGTTGCTCACGATGAGTTTGGCATCGATGTTGGCAACAGCGGTGCGGATCTGACTGGCGGCAGCGTCGGGGGGCTGCCAGGTGCGGATGTAATAGGTGAGGCCGGAGGGCCGGTCCGCCTGGGAAAAGGGAACATAGAGCGTTGCTGTCGCAGGATCGCGGACATTGTTGTGCTTCACGTTGGCGACCACGCCAATGATGGTGATGTCGGACTTGCCGTGACGGCCAAGGTGGTGGCCGATCGCCGCTGGGGCGCTGCCGAAGTAATGTTTGGCGAAGATCTCGTTCACGACGGCGACGCGCAGCGAGGTGGTCGTGTCGCCGGCATTGAAATAGCGGCCGGCGAGCAGGGGAATGCCGAGAGTCTGTAGATAGGTAGTGCTGACGGAGGGAAGTTCGACGTCGTACTCTTCGTTCGGCGGCGGGGTATAGCCGGCGACGTCAACGTTGCCGGTCCTGCCTTCGTTGGCGAGGTCGGTATCGTCGGTGGCGCCGGCGGAGCGAACCCCGGGGAGCGCTGCGACCGCATCGAGAACGCGCTGCTCGAGCGGGGCGACCTGCGTCGAGGTGTAGCCGGCGAGCTCGGGGGCGAGGTCGAAGGCGAGCAGATGATCGGTGGCGAAGCCGACATTGACGTTGCGCAAATTGCCGATGGTGCGGACGAAGAGGCCGGCGCCGACGATGAGCAGGAGGCTGAAGCCGATTTGCAGGGCGACGCAGGTGCGGCGGAATTTGAGCGAGGCGCCGAGGCCGGTGTTGGACTGCTGCTTGAGGGCTTCGACCAGATGCGGATTCCAGAACTGCGCGGCCGGGGCGAGTGAAAAGAGCAGGCTGGCCAGCAGCGTCGCGATCAGCGTGAACGCGAGCACGCGCCAGTCCAGCGTGGCGGTGAAGGGAGGCGCGTCTCCGTTGCCGGTGGACATCCAGTGGATGAGCAGGCGGAGGGCTTCCGGGGCGAGGGCGAGACCGAGGGCGGCTCCGGCGACGCCGAGGAGCAGACCTTCGGCGAGAAGCTGGCGGAGAACCTGGCCGCCGGTGGCTCCGAGCGCGAAACGGACGGAGAACTCGCGCACGCGCGTGGCGGCGCGGACAAGCAACAGGCTGGCCACGTTCACGATGGCCATGGCGATGACCAGCAGCACCATGCCCATGATGATGGTGAGCGGCGTGCGCACATCCTGTCGGGTGGGCGAAAAGCCCCGGGCACCGGGTTCCAGATTCATGTGAGTGTGATCGAGAAAGGCCTTGCGAGAACCGGCGGACTGGTCGTGGAGAGCCGCGAATTCCGCCACGCGCAACGAGTGGAACAGCGGATTGATGGAGGCGGTGGCCTGCGCGAACGTGACGCCGGGACGCAGCCGAGCGGCGGCATCGAGCCAGTAGGCCCGATGGTCGCTGAGATAGGACCAGTCGGGAATGACGACGCTCTGCTCGGTGATCGGAACATAGAGATCCGGCAGGTGTCCCCAGACCATGCTGTGAAAGCCGGGCGCGGCGACGCCGATGATCGTGAAGGGGGTGCCGTTGACGAGCAGGGTTTTGCCCACAACGGGGGCTTCGGCGAGATGGGTACGCCAGTAGTCGAAGTTGAGGACGGCGAGGGGATTTGCACCCGGAGCGGTCTCGTCGGAGCCAAGAAAGAGACGTCCGGCGGCAGGGCGGACGCCGAGAGTTTGAAAGTAATTGCCGGTCACCAGTTCGGCAGGAACGTTTTCCGCATGATTGTTCCAGGTCACGCCGACATTGTTCTGCGCGGAGGCGATGACGCCGCTGAAGACATCGTTCTTCTCGCGCAGATCGCGGATCATGGGATAGGAAAACTCGTGGTTGTGGCCCGGAGAGTCGCCGCCTTCGGAGTGGACGTGGCCATCCTGTTCTCCGGCGAAGCTGAGGACGACGAGGCGGCCGGGATCCTGCACGGGGAGGGCGCGGAGGAGGGCCTGGTCGAGGAGGCTGAAGATGGTGGTGTTGGCACCGATGGCCAGCGCCAGGGTAAGAACGGCAACCGTGCTGAACCCGGGATTGTGCAGCAGGCCGCGCAGGCCGTAGCGAAGATCGCGCAGGAACAATTCGAGACTCCAGGAAGGACGTTGTTCACGGCACTGCTCGCGAGCGCGTTCGCGTCCGCCGAAGGAGATCAGAGCACGGCGACGAGCTTCGGCGGGGGGCAGACCGGCGGCGAGGTTGGCCTCGATGGCGCGGTCGATGTGGAACTGCAACTCCTCGTCGACGGTCGCGCGGCTTTTGCCGGTGAAGAAGAAGCGCAGGCGAGTGAAGGCTTCGCGCAGCATAAAAGCTCCTAAATACGGGCCAGGACCAGGTTGATGGCCCCGGCGAGGCGGTCCCAGTTGGCCAGCTCCGCCTCCAGCTGCCTGCGTCCGGCGGCGGTGAGCGAATAAAAGCGGGCGCGTCGATTGTTTTCCGATGCGCCCCACTGAGCGCGAATCCAGCCCTTGTACTCGAGGCGGTGCAGAGCCGGGTAGAGTGAGCCCTGGCCGATCTGCAGAACATTTTCGGACGTTTGCTGGATGCGCTGAGCGATGGCCCAGCCATGCTGGGGCTCGAGCGCGACGGCTTTCAGGACGAGCATGTCCAGGGTTCCCTGGAGCAGATCAGCGGGAGGTGGCATTTTCTCTCTTCCCTCGACGTTCGACAACAAGCGGTAAGGACAGAAATACAGCGGAGTCCTGTCGAATGTCAAGGGGAGAGAAAAGCGTGGCGCCGAAGGAACCCAACTCGACCGATTGCATATTTACAGGATGAAGAATTCGTCACGAGCGTTGACAGCGGACCTTTGCCGGCGTCGTATGGACGAGAGATTCCGGTTCCCTTCGGAAGAACTCATTTCTTTCCAGCCACAACCTGATGGACCTGCTTCCAGAAAGCATCTGAGGAAAAGACGTGTCATCTCCTTTGCACCGCCGGCGGGTTGGGAAACGCCTTCTGCGTCGTCGTGGGGCGATGAGTCCCTTCGCGCTGGTCTTCGCATTTGCGGCTTGTGGCTGCCTGTACGGCCAGCGGCCGGCTCCGGCCTCCGCACAACGGCAGGATTTGCCAGAGGCGCCAGGGCCTGTGGGTGTTTCGGGGGAACCGGCACAGGAGGGAGCCCAACCGGCCGGACCAGCGGACCCCGCGATGATCGCCGGTACGGTGCTCGATGCGAATGGCGATGTGATTGAGGGCGCCCGCGTTGTTTTGTCCGGAGCGGGCGGCGAGCCAGACCGCGTCCTGACTTCCGGGGAAGACGGACAATTCACCTTCGCCGGACTCCCTCCCGGCACTTATCACCTGACGGTCTCCCGAACCGGCATGGGCGCCTTCACCTCGCCGGATCTGGTGCTCCATGCCGGCGAATTGCGCTTCGTCAAGAAAGTGGTTTTGCCGTGGAGCGGCGGCGTGCAGGAAGTGCGGGTGTACGCGAACCAGGAACAACTGGCGACCGAGCAGGTTCATGCGGCAGAGAGCCAGCGCGTGCTGGGCGTCATCCCGAACTTCTACAGCAGCTTCGACCAGCACGCCGTGCCGATGGATGCGAAGCAAAAGTTTCAGCTGGCCTTCCGTTCGGAAATTGACCCGCTGACCTTTGTGGGCGCGGCGGCCATTGCGGGCGCGGAGCAGTCCAAAAAGATTTATCAGGGCTATGGGCAAGAGGCGGGCGGATTTGGCAAGCGATTTGCCGCGCAGTACGCAAATGACTTCGACAGCCGCATGATCGGCAGCGCGCTGCTGCCGTCGTTGTTCCATCAGGATCCGCGTTACTTCTACAAAGGGACCGGGACGATTCACTCGCGCGCTCTGTACGCGATCAAGTCGGCCTTTATTTGCCGGGGCGATAACGGTAAGCCCGAGTTCGACTTCTCGCACATCGGGGGAGATTTTGCGGCAGGAAGTTTGTCGAACCTTTACTATCCCGAGCAGAACGAAGGCGTGAGTCTTATTTTCACAAATGGGTTGATTGAGATTGGCGGCATGGCGGGGACGAACCTGATACGCGAGTTTGTGCTGCGCGGAATCACCTCGCACGTGCCGCATCCTGTTTCAGGAGATCAATAATCCACCGCGCCGCGCTCGTCGTGTGCAAAATCGCATCAGCAACCTCTTCGGAAACGAGCGATTCCTACTCAATAGCTCATCCTGTCATCGCCCGATCGCTGAGCGATCTCTCTCATCCACACGCGCCGTGGAGCGTTTCGCCGATTCAAGGAGAAGCTTATGTATCACCACGTGAAAAAGCTGATGTATACCGTTCGCATCGATGAACCCGATCCCCGTTTTGGCCGTATGTTGCTGGAGCAGTTTGGCGGGGCTAATGGAGAACTGGCCGCTGCCATGCAGTATTCCGTGCAGGGGCTGAACTGTGAAGATGAAGCCCGCAAAGACCTGCTGATGGATATCGGCACTGAGGAACTCAGTCACCTGGAAGTGGTGGGGGCATTAATACGCATGCACCTGAAACCAATGAAAGAAAGTCGCGAGGCCGCCGATGCCGATCCGTTGGTGGCGATTGCGGGAGGTGGAGGTGTCGCCTTGCAGGATTCGGTGGGCAACGCCTGGACGGCGAATTATCTGAAGGTGACCGGCGATCTGGCTGTCGATTTGCGCAGCAACGTGGCTGCCGAGGCGCGGGCCAAGATTGTCTACGAGCGGCTGATGGGCTTCACGCAGGACCAGGGGTCCCGCCAGGCGCTGCAGTTCCTCATGACCCGCGAGATCACGCACATGCGCGCGTTTTCTGCGGCGATCGAGAGTATGGAAAAGCCCCCGTTCTCGATCGGCATCTTCCAGCCGACGCCGAAACTGGTGGATGAATTCGTCAATGCATCGACCGGCGAAGGCGAAGAGGGCCGCGACATGGAAGGTCAGCCCTGGAACAGCGGGCATGGCCTGCACGTCGTCCGGCCACGAGCCGAGGGCGGATCGGGGTTGAGCGTGGAAGCGTATGACCCGAAGCCGGGCACAGAAAAAATCTCACCGGCCGATTCGACGCCGGTCGGTGAATATCTGGACGGTGCTCGGCAGAAGCGGCCAGTTCACACCGCCGATCGGCAGCGAAAGGCGTCGTAGGCAGGAACGCGGGCGCCTGCGAGGGCGCCCGCGTTCCTGAGAGCTTCACACGGATGCCCGCGGGATATGTCCCTGCAACGGGAAAATCGATTGCGCGCTCAGGGAAGTGTCGCTGCAGTCGGGTTTTGGTCGCAGCGTACACTTCCTGAATGCGTTTCTTGTTCGTGGCGAAACGTGCCCACGCCCTTTCTCTGAGCGTGCTGGTACTTCTGTCTTTCTGCCTGGCGCCGGCCCAGGCGCAGCATGCTGCAGGGCGAGGCGTATTGGGAGCCTATTTCGAGGAGTGGGACGGACGTTATTCCGGCTATACCATGGCCGATCTGGAAAAGAGCGGAGTTGCCGGGAAGCTGGACTATCTGATTTATGCGTTCGGCAACGTCACTCCTGGGGCGTCGCCCGGCTGCGCGATCGCCGATGCCAAAGCTGCGTGGCAGAATCCTTCCATCGCCGGAGTGAGCGGGAAGCCCTTTCCCGGCCCGGTTTATGGCAATTTCGCCGGCATGCTGGAACTGAAAAGGCTCCATCCGCAGCTGAGAACGCTCATCTCGCTGGGCGGACAGGCGGGCGACGTCTCGGGGTTTACCACGGCCGCGGCTTCCCCTGACAAGCGGCGCGCGCTGGTCGCCTCATGCATCAGCCTCTTCATTCAGGGACATCTGGCCCCGGGCGTGGACGCTCCAGGCCTCTTCGATGGTTTCAATGTCGACTGGGAGTTTCCGCTGCAGCCGGATCGGGAGAACTTTACCGCGTTGCTGCATGAGTTCCGCACGCAGCTGGATGCGCTCGGCCACAAAACCGGTCGTCATTACATTTTGACCTTCGATTCTCCGGCGAATCCGCAGAAGTACGCCAACATCGATCTGAAGGCCGCCGCCCACGAAGTGGATTTTCTGACGATTGACGGCTACGACTACGCCGCACCCGCAGAGAAGAGCACCAATGCCAGTTCAGCGCTCTACGACAGCCCCGCCGATCCCCTGCGCCACGAGGCGCGGTCGATTGACGACACGGTGCAGGCTTATCTGCGGGCCGGCGTGCCTCCGGGGAAATACACCATGGGGATTCCGCTCTACGGGGTGGGATGGAGCGGTGTCGCAGCAGAGAATCACGGCCTCTATCAAAGCGCGGCCGGCCCGGCTCCGGTATGGCTGGCGAACGGCGCCGGCATGTGTCCCACGCAGAGCAAGATCAATCCTGCACCGGGGTGCGACACCATCCTGACACCAGGATATGCGACCGACGCGACTCTGGCCCACCTGCTGCAGCGTCCCGATGCGCGATCCTGGTTTGACTCCCGGCGGGATGAAGCCACGCTCTACCTGTCGGCGAGCCACACCTTCTATACCTTTGATAACCTGCGTTCGATCGCGGCAAAGACTGCTTACATCCGTCGCTACCATTTGCGAGGGGCTTACGTGTGGGCCGCGAACGATGAAGGCCCTGGCGCCATCCAGATCAAGGCCATCGCCGCTGGATTAAGGTAAGGCGTTCACCGGCCCGTCGAAAACGAGACAGAACACAACAACACCTTTCGATCAGATGTCCAGGTTCTTCACATCGAGCGCGTTGTCCTCGATAAACTTCCGCCGCGCTTCCACGTCCTCGCCCATCAGCGTGGTGAAGATCGTCTCCGTCTCGGCAATGTCTTCGAGTTTCACGCTCAGCAGCGTGCGCCGCTCGGGATCCATGGTGGTGTCCCACAGCTGCGTGGCCGTCATCTCGCCCAGACCCTTGTAGCGCTGCACCTGATAGTCGCGCCGCCCCTGCTCGATGACGTACTCGAACAGCTCGCGCGGCGTCTGCTTCTCTACCGGTTCCAGGTTCGCCTTGCCTGTGCGCCTGGGAGCCGGTTTACCCGCCTCCACTTCGCCCTTGGTTTCGGCTTCAGTCTCGGTGCCCGCTTCTTCTGCGTCCGGAACGCCCACGCCGGCCTTTTCCGCGGCCTTCACCCCGTACTCGATCACAAACGGCGGCTCCAGCAGCTCCCTGAACTGCGCATGCTTGGACATCATCTGCCGATACTCCGGCGTCGACGCCAACAGCCAGTCGATCTTCCGGCCCGCGCCCTGCGCGTCGCTAAAATGCAGCGACCAGGTCTGATGTTCCTCGTCTTTGTCCAGCCGCACCTGTTCCTTCGCGCCTTCCGGCAACTTGAACTGATACTTCTTCGCCAGCTTATCCAGCTCGGCTTTCAACTTCACCAGTTTCGACGGCGCCTTTCCATCCCCCGAGTTCTCGAAGTCTGCCCTCTTCGTCAGCTCCGCTTTCGCCAGCAGGCTCGTGACTTCCTCGTTGCGCAGCCGCTTGTCCACCTTGTCGAAGAACCCAAGGTAGTCGTTCAGCTGGCCCATGAACTTCGTCAGCGCCGCGCCTTCCAGCTTGGCCGCGCCCTCGCCGTAGCGAATGATCATCCCCTCGGCGGCGCGCTTCACCATCACTCGCACGAACTCGCGGTCGTCTTTGATGTACTGCTCGAAGCGCCCCTTCTTGATCTTGTAGAGCGGCGGCTGCGCGATATACACGTTGCCCCGCTTGATCAGCTCCTGCATGTGGCGGAAGAAGAACGTCAGCAGCAGCGTGCGGATGTGCGATCCGTCCACGTCGGCGTCGGTCATCAGTATGATCTTTCCGTAGCGCAGCTTCGTCGCGTCGAAATCGTCCTTGCCGATGCCGGTGCCCACCGCCGTGATCATGGCGCGGATTTCCTCGTGCCCGAGCATCTTGTCGTAGCGCGCCTTCTCCACGTTCAGAATCTTGCCCTTCAGCGGCAGAATCGCCTGGAATTTCCGGTCCCGCCCCTGCTTCGCCGTTCCGCCGGCCGACTCGCCCTCGACCAGATACAGCTCGCACCGGTCCGGATCGCGCTCCGAGCAGTCCGCCAGCTTGCCCGGCAGCCCTCCCCCATCCAGCGCGCCCTTGCGCCGCGTCAGATCCCGCGCCTTGCGCGCCGCCTCGCGCGCCCGCGCCGCCTCAATCGCCTTGTTGATGATCTTCTTCGCTACCGGCGGATTCTGCTCAAGGTGCGCGCCCAGCCGCTCGTTCACAAGCGCCTGCACCGTTCCGGCAATATCCGAGTTCAGCTTGCCTTTGGTCTGCCCTTCGAACTGCGGCTGCGGCAGCTTCACGCTGATCACCGCCACCAGCCCCTCGCGGACGTCGTCCCCGGTCAGGTTCTCCTTCACGTCCTTGAACAGGCCCAGTTGCTGCCCGATGGCATTAATCGTCCGCGTCAGCGCCGTCCGGAACCCCGACAGATGCGTCCCGCCGTCCACTGTGTTGATGTTGTTCGCAAAGCAGAACACCGACTCCGAGTAGCCGTCGTTGTACTGGAGCGCGATCTCCATGTCCACGCCATCGCGCAGCCCTTCCATCACGATTGGCTTGTCGTGCAGTACGGACTTCCCGCGATTCAGGTGCTTGATGAATTCCGCAATCCCGCCCGCGTATTTGAACTCCGCGCGCTTCGCCTCGCCCGTCTTCGGATCCGTTACCCGCTCGTCGGTCAGCGTGATCGTCAGCCCCTTGTTCAGGAAGGCCAGCTCCCGCAACCGCTGCGCCAGCGTGTCGTAGTTGTAATCGGCGACCGTGAAGATCGTCCGGTCGGGCAGAAAGTGGACCTTCGTTCCCCGCCGCTTGCTTGTCCCCGTCTGCTTCAGCTTCGTCGTCGGAATGCCCTTCGAGTAGCTCTGCTCGTAGGTGTGGCTCGGCTCCTCGGGCTTCGCCGGCCGCCAGATCTCCACATCGAACTCTTCACTCAGCGCGTTCACGCAACTGACGCCCACACCATGCAGCCCACCGGACACTTTGTAATTGGAGGTGTCGAATTTGCCGCCGGCATGCAGCTTGGTCAGCACCACCTGGACCGCCGGCATCTTCTCGCCGTTGTCCAGCGTCATTTCATCCACGGGAATCCCGCGCCCGTCGTCCACCACGGTGATCGAGTTATCGTCGTGGATCGTGACCTCGATCTTCGTCGCGTACCCCGCCAGCGCCTCGTCCACGGAGTTGTCCACCACCTCGTAGACCAGGTGGTGCAGGCCCATCTCCCCCGTCGACCCGATGTACATGGCCGGACGCAGCCGGACGGCCTCAAGACCTTCCAGCACCTTGATGTTTTCGCCGGTGTACGAACCGTTGCCGTTCGCGGCCTTGCCGCTCTTCGTTTCGGTCCCGGTCGGGATCGCGTTTTCGGTGGGTGTGACTTCTTTGGTCGCCATGAAACTCCGGTCTTGTCTGGGGTGATTTTTGCGGGTCAGCGAGGCTCGTTTTTGGCCCGAAAAACCGTGGAAAAACGAGGATTTGCAGGATTCCTGTCCATCCCTATTTTAGCACGCGCAGCCACCCCTCCTGCCGCCCCAAAACCGGTGCAAAATCAAGCACCTGCGCCGACCCATTACACACCCTCCCTGCCGGTCGCGAACCTCCCTTCAGAGCCGCACGGCAACGCCCGAAAAAATTCACAGCTGAACGCCCACTTCAAACGATCTGTCCGCCCCACTGGCGAAAACCTCGCTACCGGCGCCGTCGATGCCACAGAAACTGTCCCACCGGCGCGC
Organism: uncultured Acidobacteriaceae bacterium; assembly: GCA_963770525.1. Classification (GTDB taxonomy): domain Bacteria; phylum Acidobacteriota; class Terriglobia; order Terriglobales; family Acidobacteriaceae; genus Palsa-343. Next base: position 708,075 of record CAVYPY010000001.1, read on the forward strand.
CCCGGTTCCTGGGCTTCCGTCTCCGGAACCAGCGTCACGACCACTCCATGGTTCTTCTCACCGGCCCTAGCCCATTTCACGCCGCATCCCGAGCCAATCCCGGTTTGGGACGCCGTTCCTTTCCACCGCTCCCGTACAATGCTCCCACCCCGCCCGGAGGTGTTCATGTCTTCCGGAATGAAAACGGCCCCACTCTCCGCCGACTCCTCAGCCGACCCCTTGGGTTGGCGCGTGGCGAACGGTCTTGCCATCGCCGCACCGTATCTCCTGGCCGCCGCTCTCTTCGCGGTTCTGTATCTCCAGCCGGCGGCTCCGCCCGCGCACGCTGCCCTGTCCGCAGTGCCGGCTCCGGGCAGTGACCTCTCAACCCCACCTGCGCCCACCGCAGCGACCCCGCCTGCCGCGGCGGCGGCGCCGTCCCGAAGTTCCGCCCCGGCGCCGGCGAAGAACGCCGCTCCCGCAGTGCCCGGGGCTGCCTCGCCGGCTCCCGCATCCGCCTCCTCGAAAGGAAAAGACGAGCCGCTACCCGCGCAGCCCGTCCCTGTCGAACCGGCGATCGCCAGGACAATGCAGCTTCCCGACGACACCATCTCCTCGACCGACGCCCGCGCCGCTCGCATCGAGGGCACCGTCGTGCTCGCCGCCACCATCGGGGCCGATGGCGCCGTACAGTCCGTTGAGCCAGTCAGCGGCCCGGCCCTCCTCGAAGTCGGGGCCCTGAACTCGGTCCGCTCATGGCATTACCGCCCCTGGCTCAGCGAAGGCAGACCCGTCCCCTTCACGACCCAGATCATCATCGATTTCAAGCTGGACACGGGACCACCTCAGTAGCCCGGTCCTGGGCCGCCGTGCATGGCGCGCATGTAGCCGTCGCGGAATCCATGCCGGTAGTCATCCCGCAGTGGCGGAGGTACCGGAGGATTCCGGAATCGCGGATGCCGGTCCACATCGGGACGCAGGCCGTTCCGAAGATCCCGCTGCGCTGCATGCACGCCGTCGGCGTAGCCCTGTCGTGCCGCTTCACTGTAAGCCGGGGGCGGCGGATAGGCCACGACTTCGCGATGCGCGCAGCCGGTGACCAATGGCAATAAAACCAGTGCCAGACATAATGCTCTCTTCATTTCAATCCTTCTCCGGATTTTTATCCGGTCGCGTGGGTTAGAAACTCATTCGCTCAGACCCACCCTCGATCCCGATGTTGCTCTGCAAGGTCCGGTTCTGCCGTAGTTTGCCGATGGCGAGGGTCCGCCCACCCCTGTGAAAGTACCGCGACCAATTCCTGCAAAAGCCGTCTCAGTGCGTTAAATCTGGCCGCTCGGGAAACGAGAATGCTCCTCGGACCGTCTAACAAGGTCCAATGTCGTGCTTCCCCCACCTCTCCCTTGCCGTCCTGCTCGTGTCGGTGCCGCTCCTTGCCCAGCAACCCGTCGGCCGGATCGCCGAAACGATTGACCCGAACGCGCTCGCCACTTTGCGCGGCTCGGTCAGCCCGCGTCTGGCGCATGCCACCAATCTCGGTCCGCTGGATCCCGCCACGCCGATGACCGGCATCACTCTGTACTTTCAGCCGTCTGCCGAACAAAAGGCCGCTCTGGATGCCTTGGTCCAGGCCCAGCAGACCCACGGCTCGCCGCTCTACCATGCGTGGATCACGCCCGCCGAATACGCGGCCCGCTTTGGGCTCAGTGACGCCGATCTCGCCAAAGTGGAGACCTGGCTCAACTCGCAGGGCTTCAACATCGACAGCGTCGCCAACAGCCACAACAGCATCACCGTCTCCGGCACGGCTGCCCAGGTGGAAGCGGCCTTCGGCACGCAGCTGAACCGTTATCAGGTCGACGGCGAAACCCACTTCGCCAACGCCTCCGACCTGCAGATTCCCGCGGCCCTCAGCGGCATCCTCCAGTCGGTCCGCCATCTCAACGACTTCCGCCCCAAACCGCAGATCCACATCCCTGCCAACCCGCAGTTCACGGCGAAGAGTACCAACCAGCACTTCCTCACTCCGAAAGATGTCGCCACCATCTACGACATCAACGCCGCCTACAACTCGGGCTACAACGGCTCCGGCCAGACGATCGTGGTGGTCGGCCAGTCCGACATTTCGACGTCCGACATCACGGCTTTCCAGAATGCTGCGGGTCTCACAGTCAAAAATCCGAACATAATTCTCGACCCCGGTACCGGCACCGCCGCCGACGTCCCCAGCGACGAGGCGGAATCCGACCTCGACATTGAGTACGCCAGCGCCACCGCGCCAGGCGCGACCATCGACTTCGTTTACACAGGGAACAATTCGAGCGACAACGTCTACGACTCGCTGCAATACGCCATCGACAACAGGCTGGGCAGCGTGATCAGCATGAGCTACGGCACCTGCGAAACTGCGCTGGGCCCAGCCACCGACCCCACTACCTTTGACTCGCTGGAGACCGTCCTCGAGCAGGGCGCCAGTCAGGGACAGAGCATCCTGGCCGCCGCTGGCGACACCGGCTCCACCGCCTGCTACGATCCCGGCGGCTCCAGCGGCCTGACTACGGCGCAGCAGGAAGCGCTCGCCGTCAATTACCCGGCCTCCAGCGCGTACGCCACCGGCATTGGCGGCACCGAATTTCCCTCGGCCGACGTCGCCTCATCGAACACCACCTACTGGGAGTCCTCCAGCGGCAGCGACGTGGTCAGCTCCGCGCTCTCCTATATTCCCGAGCAGGTGTGGAACGATGACAGCGCGGCTATCGGCAACGAGTTTGGCGCGCTGTATGCCTTGTCGTCGGGAGGCGGCGGCACCAGCGTCTTTGCGGCGCGGCCCACCTGGCAGACCGGCGTTCCCGGCATTCCCTCGGGCAGCTACCGCCTCGTGCCCGACGTCTCGCTGGACGCTTCGGCCGACAATGCCGGTTATCTCTACTGCACGAGTGACACGACCTCCTGGACCAGCGGTCAGAAGGCGAGCTGCAACAGCGGCTTCCGCGACGCCAGCTCGCAGGACCTGACCATCGGCGGCGGCACCAGCTTCGCCACGCCGATCTTTGCCGGCATGCTGGCGATCGTGAACCAGGCAGAGAACGCCTCCGGCCTTGGACTCGTCAACCCGAAGCTTTACATGCTGGCTGCCAACGCCACCACCTACGCCTCGGCCTTTCACGACATCTCCAGCGGCAGCAACAAATGCACCGCGGGAAGCAGCTATTGTTCCACTGCCGGCGCGTCCAAATACTCCGCCACGACCGGTTATGACGAAGCCAGCGGCCTGGGCTCGGTGGACTTCTACAACCTGCTAACTGCCTGGACAGGCGGCATCACCAGCACGCTCGACGGCACAACGACCACGGTTTCGGCAGCGAGCGCCACGCCGGCCTCCGGCGCGAATGACATCATCACCATCACGGTCGCGCCCACTTCGAGCGCGATCACTGCCGTGCCTACCGGGACCGTGACCATCACGCTGGACGGTACGGTGCAGACCCCGGCCCTCACTCTCTCTGCCGGCACTACGACCTATACCTTCTCGTCCACAACCGCTGGAACGCACGTCATCCTGGCCAGCTACTCCGGCGACTCGACCTTTGCTGCATCCTCCGGATCAACCACCGTAACGGTGGGCGGAAGCGCCAATGCTGGCAGCTTCACCCTGTCGGCCCCGAATGTCACCGTCAACCAGGGGAACTCCGGCACCTCCACAGTCACGGTTACCTCGCAGAACAACTACGCGGGAACCGTCGGCTTCGAGATGAGCACGACCAGCACCTCGCTCCAGCAGTACGGCTGCTACACCATTGGCAATACCACCGTTGCGGCCGGGAACTCCGCCACTTCCACGCTGACCCTCTACACTTCGCTCAGCTCGTGCAACGCGCTTAAGGGCTCGAACTCCAGTGGAGTTCACTCCTTCGTCGCCCGCGGGGCCAGCAACCTTGCTGCGTCGCGGCACCGCCAGCCTTTGGGCCCGGGCGTTCACATCGGCGCGGCCGCGTTTGCCGGACTGCTCTTCCTCGGCTTCCGTCGAGTGCGCCGGCATGCCTGGATGCTGATGAGCTGCTTCCTGCTCCTGGCTGTCCTGGGCCTTTCTACTGGTTGTGGCAGCCACTCCGGCAACGGCACCAGCAGCAGCTCCACGGGCTCCACCAGCACCGACGTAGCCACGGGTACTTACACGCTCACCCTCACCGGCACCGACACGGTGAACTCCAGCATCACGGCTTCCACCAACCTTTCCCTCACCGTGAACTAGTTTCGGCAGCGAAAAAGGGCAGGGAATTGTCCCTGCCCTTTCTGTTTTTGCCGGTTTGGTGGCCGCTACTTCCCGCTCTCCGTGGACTTGATGAAGTTCTCCACGTCGGAGTGGAACTGCCGCAGCGCATTCTCATTCACGTAAATCATGTGCCCCGCTTCGTAATAGTGGTAGCTGATGTTCGACTGCAGCGAGTTGGGCATGGGCAGGTGGTGCATCTCGTACATGCCCTCGAAGAACGGCGTTGCCAGATCGAAATAGCCCCCTCCCAGGAAAACCTTCATCTTTGGGTTCATCTTCATCCGGTAGGCCAGATCAGGCATCACGTTCGTGCCCTGCTCCTGGCCGCCGCCGCCGCGTCCAAACCGACCCGGCATGCGGTGCTCCATGTTCCAGGTGAAGTCGCCGCCCGAGCGGCCTGACGGGAAGTACGTCTCCTCGGTGCCGTATTTCAGGTCCTTGCGCAGATAGTCGTTGATCGCCGCCGTCCACGCCGAAGTGATCGCGTCACTCTGCGGGTCGTACTCCGCGCCTTCGCTCAGCGGATCGACATCCGGACCCTGATACCGCGTATCCAGCCGCCCGATGGTCGTGCCCTCATCCATTTTCAGTTCCTTGGAGAACTCGCCGCCCGTGACCCGCAGGTTGGCGTGGATCAGATAATCGACCGGCAGCCCCGTGTACCCGTGCAGTTTGTCCGCCACGGCATGCATCTGCGCGTCGGAGAGTTCGCTGCCCGCGAGCAGCGCCTCCATATAGTCGGTCAGCGCGTACTTCTCCACCTCATCGAGAAATGGCTTCAGCGCAGGAGGCTGGTTCGGCAGCTTGTGGAAGTACCATGCCGTCGCTGCATACGTAGGCAGCGCCAGCGCGTACGCCTGATCGACACCCGGATTCCGCGTCGGATCGTCCACCGAGTTGTCGAAGCTCAGAATCTGCGACAGCAGGACAATTCCGTTCAGATCCACGCCCTGCAAATCCGCCGACAGCACCGCGGAGCGCGGCGTCCCGTAGCTTTCGCCAAACAGATACTTGGGCGAATTCCAGCGATCGTACTTCGTCAGGAACTTGTGAATGAAGCGCGTGAACGCCTCGGCATCGCCGTCCACGCCATAAAAGGCCTTCGCCTTGTCGCGCCCGAAGGTGCGGCTGAAACCGGTACCTGGCGCATCGATGAAGACCAGATCCGTCGTATCCAGCAGCGAATACTGGTTGTTCACCAGCGAGTACGGCGCGCCTTCCTGGTGCTCGGTATCCGGCGTCACGATCCGTCTCGGCCCGAACGTGCCCAGGTGCAGCCACATTGTCGCTGAGCCCGGTCCGCCGTTATAGATAAACATCACCGGCCGATGGTCGGCATCGGTCGTGTCGCTGCGGATGTACGCCACGTAGAACATCCGTGCCGTCGGCGGCGCCTCTGCCGGATCGCCCGGCGTCTTCACCCCCGAGCCCGGAATCAGGCTACCGTCGAAAGCCAGCGTTGCGTCCTGCGCATCGGTCGCGCCCACGGTAATCGTTCCCGCCACCGCCTTGTACGCGATGGGCTGTCCATTGATGGTCACCGACCCCTCAGTGACTGCGTCCGGCGCCGCCACCGTCGAAGCCGAGGCTGCGGGGGGTGTTCCCGCACCTCCGCCCCTCTCATGTCCCATCTCCTGCGCGATGCCTCGGGAACTCATCGTGCAGATTGCCGCAGCACATACGGCCAGCGTCACCAACCGACCCTGCCAAACAGAAGCCATGCGTCCACCTCATAGTTTTTTGGAATGCGACCGAGTATATAGCTTGATTCCCGGTTGATCGCATGGACGTTCCAGCGGCTCCTTTTTTCTCCTCCAAAACAAAATTTCTCAATCGGCGTCCAAATGGCTGACAGCCGAGCCCATTCCTGCCCGCTCCGCTCATCCAGGTTCTCACTTGTAGGAGAGAAGCATGCGGATGAAATGGATATCGACAGCCCTTCTTCCTCTTCTCGCCGCAGTCGGCACAACGGCCATTGCCGCGTACTTCAACTTCTGATCGGGTCTGGGAAGCTCCGCCCTGCTGATGTATGTTGAGAACACCTTATGGAACCCACCGAGGCTCAGGAACTCCAGGAGCATCACGAGCACGCCGCTCACGATGAAAGCCTGCACCCCATCAGCTTCACCATTAGTGTGCTCGCCGTGCTGGTCGCCATCGTGACCGTCTGCGGTCATCGCGCGCACACCGAAGCGGTGCTGGCCCAGACTCGCGCCAGCGACCAGTGGAATCTTTACCAGGCCCAGAAGATTCGGCAGTATGACACTCAGCTCACCGCCGACCTGATCGGCGCTCTCACCGTTCACGATGCCGCGGCAGCGGGCAAAATCGTCAGCGGCTATAAGTCTCATCTGCAGAAATGGTCCCAGGACCTGGCCAACGACGAAAAGACGGCCCGCGAGCAGGAGGAGGAAGTCGCCAAAGCCGAGCGCCGTGCCGACCGATTCGATCTCGGCGAGGCTCTGCTGGAAATCGGCCTGGTTGTCGCCGCCATCACGCTGCTCACTCGCCAGCGCAGCTATTGGTACATCGGCATGGCCTTCGGCGTGATCGGCGTTCTGGCCGCCGCTCTCGGGTTCACCACTTACTAGCTCTTTCGTCCCGCAGTCTCTGGGCTCTCCGTGTCCTCTGTGGTGAATCTTTGCCTCTGTGGTGGGCTTGCCTTCGCCGGTCTATCATGGGCTGGTTTGGCAAAACCCCGACTTCGGAGCCCGCTCATGAGAGCCTTTTCATTGCGCCTTGCCGTCCGCGCCGGCCGCCTGATCTGCATCGTTCTTTTCGTCATCGGCTTTCTCGCCATTGGCAGATCTGTCCGGGCCCAGGCGCCTTCTGGTAAGCTGCGCATCTTTTTCGTCGATGTCGAAGGCGGCCAGTCCACGCTCTTCGTCACGCCGGACAAGCACTCGCTCCTCATCGATACCGGATGGCCCGACTTCAACGGCCGCGATGCCGATCGCATCGTAGCCGCAGCGAAACAGGCCGGCATCACGAAAATCGACACCGTGCTCCTCACCCACTACCACACCGATCACACCGGCGGCGTGCCGCAGCTGGTCGCGCGCATTCCCGTCGGTACCTTCATCGACCACGGGCCCCTGCGCGAGCCGGGCGACAAACCCACCGCCGATGCCTACGCCGGTTATCAGAAGGTCCTCGCCACCGGCAAATACCAACACATCACCGCCAAGCCCGGCGAGATCCTGCCCATCCGGGGCATGCACGTGCAGGTCCTCACTGCGGACGGCGCCATGATCCAGCATCCGCTGCCGGGCGCCGGCCAGCCCAACCCGTACTGCAAAGTCTCCGAGATCCGCAAGCCCGACCAGACCGAGAACGCCCGCTCCGTCGGCACCCTCATCACGTTCGGCAAGCTCCGCATCCTCGACCTGGGCGACCTCACCTGGGACAAGGAAATGGACCTGATGTGCCCCAACAACCGCATCGGCCATGTGGACATCCTCATCGTCTCCCACCATGGCTGGTATCAGAGCTCCAGCCCCGCTCTGGTCGACGCCATCAGCCCGCGCGTCGCCATCATGGACAACGGCGCGACCAAGGGCGGTTCCAAACCTACCGTCGAGACCATCCGCAAGATCCCGGGGCTGGAGGCCCTTTACCAGCTGCACTATTCCGAAGAAGCGGGTCCCGACAATCCGCCGGAGAAGTTCCTCGCGAATCTGCACGGCCCCGATACCGGCTACGGCGTGGAATTGATCGTCTCGCCCAGCGGCAGCTTCTCGGTCCGCAACGATCGCACCGGCAGCACCACGGACTATTCGGCGCGCTGAGGGGCCCCGAGCGCGCCAGGATGCAGGCCTCACAACCCCTGTCCCGGCAGGCTCAAAGGCCCTCGGAACTCGTTCTCCCGCCGCCGTTTCTGCAACGCGCCGTTCGCGGCCCTCATCGAATCCACTGAGCGACTGCCGGGATGGTATCCTCTGCGCAGCGACTCTTGCGAATCCTTTCCGGGGAGCCCAGTGCCGAGTCAACAGGAAGTGCGATGGTCACAATTGAAAGTCGGCGTCCTGGTGCTCGTCGCTCTCTGCGCACTGATCGCGCTCATCTTCCTCATGACCGGCACCACCGGGGGCTTCTGGTCCGGCCATCTGCAGCTGCGCTCCTATTTTGAGAATTCCGCCGGCCTCAAGATGGGCGCCCCCGTCAATCTGGAAGGCGTCACCATCGGCAATGTGACCGCGATTCACGTCGTGCCCTCGCGCGAACCGACGCCGGTCGAAGTCGTCATGAAGGTCAACCGGAAATACGCTCTGGGCCTCCACACCGACTCCAAATGCAGTCTCACGACCGTCGGAGTCCTCGGTGACACCGTCGTGAATATCGAGAGCAAATTCTCGAAAGGCCCTGAGGTGCAGAACAATGCCGAGCTGCCCACCACCGAAACCCCTGATATCCAGGACGTGATCCAGGCCAGTCAGGGCACCATTCAGCAGCTCGACACCATCCTTGCCAAAGTGAATACGCTGGCCGACGCGCTCACCTCCGGTAAAGGCTCCATCGGCATGCTCATCAACGACCCCACTTTGTATAACAAAGCGGTTCTCACGCTGAATCAGCTGCAGTCGCTCGTCGACACCATCTCCAACGGGAAAGGCTCCATCGGCAAGCTGATTAACGACGACACGCTCTACAACCGCGCCAACGAGACCGTGGGTAAGCTGGAGAGCATCACCAACGACCTCGACAACGGCAAGGGCACCATCGGCAAGCTGCTCAAGGACCCCACGCTCTACGACAACTTCAAAGACTCCACCCATCAGCTGAACGAGATGCTCACCACCATCAACTCCGGCAAGGGCAGCATCGGCATGCTTTATAAGGATCCCGCCTTTGCCAGGAAACTGACCGACACGGTGGATCAGCTCGATGCGGTGCTCAACCAGGTGAACAGCGGCCAGGGCACCATGGGAATGCTGCTCAAGGATCGCCGCCTCTACGACCACATCGACAAGCTCACGACGGACAGCAGCGATCTGGTGATCGCTATCCGCAAAGACCCGAAGAAATACCTCACCTTCCACGTCAAGATCTTCTGATCGCCCGCGCGGCTGCGCATCCTGGGCGATCTCTCCTGCATCGCATTCGCCGTTTGCGCGTGATATCGTTTGGCACATATCAATCGCGGGTCCAGGGTCCTTTCGCCGCCCGCCGAGGAGTCTATGCGCGTTGTTTCCTCTGCGTGCATGGCGCTGCTGCTCAGCGCCGGCACCCTCTTTGCCCAACAGCTTCCCTCCCCCTCCGATACAGCGCAGAATCCGGTCGAGCCCAAAGCGCCGCACCAGCCCATGATGCGGGAAAACGCCTGCCGGTTTGGTAGTCCCGTTTGGTGATCCGGCTGCGCCTCGTGCGTCTAAGCACCAGGAGATTCGAGCAACTCTTTCGTTTCCCCCGGTTTGGTTCTCCTGGGCTCCCCCGAAACGCATCAGTTCCATTTACAATGAACCAGGTTTATCCCTACAGCTTGTCCAGGCCGTCGCCCCCGACGGCCGGGCGTGAAGGAAGCGCATGAAGTTCAGGAAACTCGGCCGGATCGCACTGGCCACGGCGGCATCCCTTTTCATTGGGTTTGGCACTCAATCCTGCTACTACTACACGGAGGCCTACATTTTCGTTACCGGTTCGCAGTACAACCAGGTCGCCTCCTACCGTGAACAGAACCAGACCGGCGTGCTTACCCTCGCGCCTCACACCCCCATCTCTTCGGGCGGAATCAATCCTATTCGCTCCGTGCTTCTCAATGGCGGCCGCTACCTCTATGTCCTGAACGAGGGCAATCCCGCGACGGATTCGGCCGGCAATATCACCTGGACGAATGGCAATATTTCGCTCTTCAGCATCGGCGGCGACGGCTCTCTGTCCTTTCAGCTGTCGTATCCCAGTCAGGGGTTGGGCTCGCTCCGCCTCGCCCTCAGCTCGACCGGTACCTACCTGTACGTCCTCGACCAGTATCAGCCGGGCACAACGGCCAACGTCACGCCCGCCTCGACGAGTCCCTCAACGGCGACGCCCTGCCTCGATAATGGCGTCTACCGCCCCGCCGGCGACATCACCGTCTTTTCCATTGACCCGGCCACCGGACGCCTTTTTCTGGTGCAGAACCAGCAGCAGCAGAACGCTGTCGGGACCTCTCTCTCCTACTTCCCCATCGGGTGCGGCCCCATTGACTTTCATCTGGGCAGCAACTACCTCTACACCGCGGAAGCCAGCGACCCAGCCACCGGCAACACTCAGGTGGTATATGCCTACAACGCGGCGACCACCGGCCAGCTGATTCAGGTTCCCGGCGGCGCGCAGCCGGTGGGCACCAGCAACATAGCCGTCATCGGGGGCAGCCAGGATAACAAGTACATCTACATCCTCGATAACGGCACCAACATGATTTACACCTACACCCAGGGGGGCAACGGTCTGCTCTCTGCCGTTGCCGACGGCGCTGCGCCCAATATCGCCGGCGTTTCCGGCATGACGGCCCTCACCACCGACAGCAGCGACAAATATCTCTTCGTCTCGAATACCGTCTCCACCGGACTCGGCCAGACCACCAGCGCCATCTCCATCTTCGATCTCGTGCCCGGGACCGGTGTGCCAACGGTCCAGGGTACCTCCAATGTCGCCCAGGATCCGTACCCCACGGGTTCTAGCCCGCAATGTATTTTCGAGGATCCTTCCCAGCAGTACATCTATACGGCGGGAGCCGTCAGCAATGCGGTCACGGGCGCCCGATACGATCCAAACACCGGGACGCTGAAGGTTCTTTCCAATGGCTCGACCTTCAGCACCGTGGGAACGCCCACCTGGTGCCTCTACAGCTCCAACACAGACTGATGCGGGCAGGAACGAAGCACATGAAGTTCAGGCAATTCGGAAGGCGGTTGCTGGCCGCCGCGTCGGTGGGAGCGATCTCACTCGGGATCCTCTCCTGCGGTGCCAGCAACACCATCGACTTCCTCTACGTCACCTCGAATAAGGTCAATCCCGGTCAGATCAACGTCTACGAGGTTGATTCCGAATCGGGTGAGCTCTTTCAGATCCGCGATTCCCCCTACCCCTCCGGCGGCCGCAACCCGGTCTACGAGGTCGCTTCACCCAACGGTCTGGCTCTGTACGTTGCCAATCACGACGACAACACCATCGTCCAGTTCGCCATTGGCACTGACGGCAAGCTCTACCCGATCCACACCGTTACCACCCCCGGCACCGAGCCCGTGTCTCTGGCCATCAACGCCACCGGGACCGCCTTGTTCGTGCTGGACTACTACGCTCCCGTCGCGCCCGGCCAGCCTTCCTATACCGATCTCAATCCCGGCCCCGGAGCCCTCATCGTCTATCCCATCGATCCCACCACCGGCAATCTGGGCTCGCCACTCACCACGGGCGCTCAAAACTTCTGGCCGGTGCAGTGTTTCCCGAGCAGCGTGGCCGTCACCCCCAATGATGGCTATGTCTTTGTGACGAATACCAACTCCGTGGTCGTGACCACCGCGCCGCCGGTCACCGGCACCGTTCCCACACTTCCCGCCGCCTGCCCCGCTTCCGGCACCGTCTCCGACTTTGCCATCTCCGCCTCTTCCAGCGGGCCCGCCGGCCTTACTGAGGTGACCGGCAGCCCGTTCACCACCGGCACCGGTTCCGCGCCCACCGGCGTGATCGCCGATCCTGGCAGCGGAGCCATCTACGTCACCGACAGCGCCCTCAATCAGCTGTATACCTATTCGATCCAGTCCGGTGGAGCGCTGTCTCTTGCCGCCGCCACCGTCACCGGAACCATGCCCATGGGCGGTACGATAGTGCCCGGCTCCGCTGGGAATTTTCTGTATATCAGCAATTACCTTGGCGGCTCGCTCAGTGTCTTTTCCCTGGCTTCCGGCGTGCCGTCGTTTGTCGCCAGCAGCAGTTCCGGGGCTTCGGGACCTTTGTGCGTTCTGGTGGACCCGCGCACCCAGCGTTATCTTTACACCGCGAACTATACCGGTGGCACGATCGGCGGAGCGGAGCTCGACCCCGCGAACGGTACACTCATAACAAATAAGGACTCGCCCTACAGCACATCGGGTCAGCCGACCTGTGTCGCGGCCATTGTTCACGAGGGCGGCAACACCCACAACCTCTAGAGTGGGACCTGTGAGTTTCTCCGGAGACGTTGTTCCGGAATTTAGAATGACCGGGAGCAATCCCGCAAAGGCAGCTCCCATCAGGGACGAAGGAACAGCATGAAGTGGAAAACCATCGGTCAGGGCTTGCTGGCCGTCACCGCGAGTTTGGGGATGGGCCTGGGGGTCGCCTCGTGCAGCCCCAGCCAGACCATTGACTATGTCTTTGTCACTTCCAATGCCGTCGGCACCACCAATGGCGAGGTTTCGTCCTATCACGTCGATTCCGTATCCGGCGCCCTCAGCCTCGTCGCCGGCTCGCCCTTTGCTTCCCAGGGTTCCAACCCCGTAGCACTCGTCGCCTCGCCCAACCAGCAGTACCTTTACGTGGCCAACCACGACAGCAGCAGCATCGCCATGTTCACCATCGGTACCGATGGCCAGCTCGCCGCGGGCAAGACCTACACCACCCCGGGTACCGAGCCCGTCTCCATCGCCATCAATTCCACCGGTACGCTGCTCTTTGTCCTTGACTACTACGGTCCCGGCTTCAGCGATGCGACGCCCGGTCCCGGCGCTCTGGTCGTCTATCCCATCAACTCCGATGGCACCCTCGGCAATCCGGTCGCCAGCGGCGGCCTTGCCTACAGCACCGTGCAGTGCTTCCCAGGAGGCGTCGCTGTCACTCCTGACGGTTCTTATGCTTACGTTTCCAACACCAACGCGGTCATTGTGACCACCGCACCACCCAGCAACGGCACGCCGCCGCCGCTGCCCGCCACCTGCCCCGCCCAGGGAACCATCTCGGCCTTTGCGGTTTCGTCGTCCGGCTCTCTTTCGACCGTGCCCGGCAGTCCCTTCGCTGCCGGGACCACCCCCACCGGCATTGTCGTCGATCAGACCAGCCGCTTCGTCTACACCACGGACAGCGTGCAGAACCAGCTCATCGTCTACGACATTGTGAATGGCGGCGCGCTCACGCCCCTCATCAATGGTCCTTTCAATACCGGCACCTTCCCGGTGAACGTCACGATCGATCCTCGCGACGAATACCTCTACGTCAGCGACTACAACTCCTCCAGCATCAGCGAATACACGATCTCGCAGTCCACTGGCCAGCCCTCCGGACTCGCCAGCTCTTCGTTCAGTACCGCGGATGCCGGGCCCACCTGCGTCGTTGTCGATCCCGCTTTCGGTCGCTGGGTCTATACCACCGATACCATCGGCGACTACATCCAGGGAGGCAGCCTCAATCCCAATACCGGCGTCCTCTCCACCATTCAGAACGCGCCGTATAAGTCGATCGGCCACGCCACCTGTTTGACGGCGGTCCCGCACGGCAACCATGCGATCGAGACCGTGCCGGTCACCGCCGGCAGTTAGCCGACTGCTCTATGCAAGGCCAAAAGGCCGCCTTTCGAGGCGGCCTTTTCCATTCCCGTTCGCTCAAAGTCCCTGGCCTGCTCGGAACGCCCGCACCACTTCCGCCGGATCGCGATGCCCGGCATCGACGGCCTCATTCATCGCCCGCATCGCGTCGGCACTCACCTTGCCCGCCAGCGCCGCTGTTGCCGCCGCGATCCCGGGCCACCGTTGCAGCGCCGCATCCCGCACCAGCGGCACCGCCTGGTACGGCGGGAAATAATGCCGGTCGTCCTCAAGCACCGTCAACCCAAACTCCGGAATCTGCCCGTCCGTCGAGTTCGCCGCGATCATGTCCACCTGACGATCGTTCAGAGCCCGATACAGCAGCCCCAGATCCATGGAGCGCGGCGGCCCGGCGAACCTCAGTCCATACGCCTTCTCGAGCCCCGGCAGCCCATCGGGTCGCTGCTCGAATTCGTACCCGACGCCCAGATGCCACTGCGGCGTGTCCTTTGCCGCCTGGCTCAGCGTAGTCAGGTGCAGGCGCCGCGCGTCGTCCCCGCGGATCACCATCGCGAAGGTGTTTTGAAAGCCGAGCGGCGGTTCCACTGTGACCTGGTCCTTCTGCTGGTAGAGCCGGCGCACCGTCGCCAGCACCCGTTCCGGATCGCGATCGAGCGGCTGCTTCAGGATTGCCGTCAGCGCCGTCCCCGTGTATTCCACGTAGGCGTCGATCCGCCCCGCCACAAGCGCCTGGTTGCAGATGTAGCTCCCGGCCAGGTAGAAACGCCGCTCCACCGGCAGATGCGCCTTGGCCTCGATCTCCTGGGCCAGCAGCTCGCCCAGGATCACCTGCTCGGTAAAGTTTTTCGCCCCGATCACCGGATGATTCGGCCGGGGCGGGGAACAACCGGCCAGTTCTGCGCAAAAAGCCACCGTCGCGGTGACAAATGTGCGGCGATTCATGGCGCCGCCTGCACCGTAGGGACGCGAAACCAGCGCTCCAGCAGCCCCAGGCCTCCATCGACAGCCAGCGCGAGCAATGCCGCGGGGATTGCTCCTGCCAGGATCAGCCGATTATCAATGGACGCGACCCCGCGAAAGATCAGCTCTCCCAGTCCGCCCGCACCGACGGCTGCCGCGATCGTCGCAATCCCCACGCAGGTCACCGTCGCCGTGCGGAGCCCGGCCAGAATGAACGACCCCGCCAGAGGCAACTCCACCTTGAAGAACCGCTGCGCGCCCGTGAGCCCCAGCGCTCGCGCCACCTCGATCAGCGACCGGTCGATTCCCTGAATGCCCGCATACGTGTTGCGCAAAATCGGCAGCAGTGCATACGCGGTCAGCGCCACAATGGCCACCCGCGCCGCGCGCTCGCCCAGCCAGGGCAGCGGCAGCAGAAACCCAAACATCGCCAGCGACGGAATCGTCTGCAGCACGTTGGCCACGCCGATCACCGGCTTCGCCCAGCGCGGCCGTCGCGTCAGCCACACGCCCGCGGGAACCGCAATCGCCGTTGCCCACAGCATCGCCGCGCCCGTCAACCACAGGTGTTCCAGCGTCAGGATGCCGATCTCGCCGCCATATCGCTCCAGAAACCCGCTCATCGCCGCTCCTCCGCTGCTCTGCGCTCGCCCCGGTGAAACGCGCGCACGTACTCCGCCACCGCCATCTCCCGCGACTGCAGAAATTCCTCCGGTTCAAGGTGTGCGACGATGCGCCCCTGTTCGAGGAGCACGATGCGGTCGCCCAGCAGCAGCGCTTCATCCAGATCGTGCGTCACCAGCAGCACCGTCTTCCGCAGCTTCTGCAGCAGCCCGCGCAGCATGTCCTGCATCTCCGCACGCGTCAGCGGATCCAGCGCCCCAAACGGCTCGTCCATCAGCAGCACCGGCGGATCGCTGGCGAGCGCCCGCGCCAAGCCCACGCGCTGCCGCTGCCCGCCCGATAGCTGATGAGGATACCGGCGCGCGAACTGTTCTGGATCCAGACCCACCGCCGACAGCAGCTCCTGGCTCCGCCTCATCCGCTCCGCTTTCGGTTGTCCTGCCGCCTCGAGCACCAGCCCTACGTCGCGCTCCGCCGTCATGTGGGGAAACAGTCCCGTCTCCTGGATTACATAGCCGATGCCGCGCCGCAGCCGGATCAGGTCCGTGCCACGCACATCCTCGCCGCCCACCAGCACGGTCCCGCTCGTCGCGTCGACCATGCGGTTCACGGTGCGCAGCAAAGTCGTTTTGCCCGACCCGCTCCGCCCCAGCACCGCGGTCGTCGTACCTTCGTCCACCGCGAGCGAAATCCGCTCCAGCAGCCGCCGTCCCTGCGGCAGTGCAAAGCTCAGTTCCCGGAACTCGATGGCGGCGCCCATGTCCAATCGTCGTTCCAGTGTAGGAGATTCAGTCCCGGTGGCCGCCTTGTGCGCCCCGCATCAGGAACCATCGGGGAAAAAAAGGAGCCCCGCATCCGCGAGGCTCATGACCTTCGAGCGATTCCTGGTCAGCGTTGATCCGCGATCCGCGATCCGCTATCCGCTATCCGCTACTTCCCGATCGCGATCACCTCAAAACTCCCCGGCACAATCGTCGGCCGCGGATGCGGATGATCCGCAGTCGGCGCCGGCCGCGGACCGAACTCCGCGGTCGCCACGAACAGACGTTGCCCGTCAGGATCTATCGCCATCGTCCGTGCCCCGCGCTTCGTCGGCAGATTCTGAACCACGGTGTAGTGGTCCGGATCGTCTTCGTGTACCACCGTCAGCGTTCCCGCTCCGTTGGAGCTGAAGGCATACTGATCCGCATCCGAAAACCGCGCCGCATCGGGTCCGTCCCCGATCGTCGGCGTTGCCACCACTTTGCCGCTGTCCGCGTCCACCACCGCCATCTTTCCGTCACAGACGGCGAACAGGCGCCGGTGCTGCCGGTCGATCGCCAGCCCCGACGGTCCCTCGCACGGCAGAATCGACCACGTCGCTTCCACCGTGTGCGTCTTCGCGTTGATCTTGACGATCTCGCTCTTGTCCTCGATGTTGTCGTAGACATATCCCTGGCCATCGGCTACCGGAAACTCCGGCTTACCCGGCAGCGCCACCGTGGCCACCACCGTATTGGTCGCCGTGTCGATCACCGTGGCGTCGTGGCTGTGCCCATTGAATGCCCACACCGTCTTCGTGGAAGGATCGAAGACGGCTCCGTCCGGCCCCGT
>CAVYPY010000001.1:730000-875231 GCA_963770525.1 uncultured Acidobacteriaceae bacterium
GCGATGAAGGACGTGGCAAGCTGCGATAAGCTTCGGGGAGCCGCACACAGGCGTTATATCCGAAGATCTCCGAATGGGGAAACCCACATGAGCAAACCTCATGTACGGCCCGCTGAATACATAGGCGGGTACGAGCGAACCCAGGGAAGTGAACCATCTCAGTACCTGGAGGAAGAGAAAGAAACCTCGATTCCGAAAGTAGTGGCGAGCGAAATCGGAACAGCCCAAACCCGAAGCATTTCGGTGCCTCGGGGGTTGTAGGGTCCGCAACAGTAGAGTTACCAATCCGGTCGTTAGCCGAATCCTCTGGAAAGGGGATCCACAGAGCGTGACAGGCGCGTAGGCGAAAACGATCCGGACTCGAAGCGGATACCTGAGTAAGGCGGAGCACGTGAAACTCTGTCTGAACCCGCGGGGACCATCCCGCAAGGCTAAATACTCGATTCTGACCGATAGTGAACCAGTACCGTGAGGGAAAGGCGAAAAGCACCCCTGTGAGGGGAGTGAAAAGTACCTGAAACCGTGTGCCTACAAGCAGTGGGAGGGCTATGCCCGTAAGGGAATGCCTGACCGCGTGCCTATTGCATAATGAGCCGGCTAGTTATTCTTGTCAGCAAGGTTAAGCGTAAGCGAGCCGCAGCGAAAGCGAGTCTGAACAGGGCGTTCAGTTGGCAGGAATAGACGCGAAGCGGGATGATCTACCCTTGGCCAGGTTGAAGGTGGGGTAACACCCACTGGAGGACCGAACCGGTGTTTGTTGAAAAAAGCTCGGATGAGCTGAGGGTAGGGGTGAAAGGCTAATCAAATTCCGTGATAGCTCGTTCTCTCCGAAATAGCTTTAGGGCTAGCGTCGGGTGATTTGCATCGGTGGTAGAGATCTGGATGGACTAGGGGGCTTTCCGGCTTACTGAATCCAACCAAACTTCGAATGCCGATGACAACCAGCCCGGCAGTCAGACTGTGGGGGCTAAGCTTCATAGTCGAGAGGGAAACAGCCCAGACCGCCTGCTAAGGTCCCCAAGTTACGGTTAAGTGGGAAAGGAAGTCGGAACGCCCAGACAGCCAGGAGGTTGGCTTAGAAGCAGCCATCCTTTAAAGAAAGCGTAATAGCTCACTGGTCAAGCGGTCCGGTGCCGACAATATAACGGGGCTCAAACCGTACACCGAAGCAGCGGATGCGTACACTTTGTGTGCGCGTGGTAGGAGAGCATTCTCAACAGCAGTGAAGTCGGACTGAGAAGACCGATGGAGCGTTGCGAAGAGACCCTGCCGGCATAAGTAGCGATAACGGAGGTGAGAACCCTCCGCGCCGAAAGTCTAAGGTTTCCTGAGGAAGGTTAATCCGCTCAGGGTCAGGCGGTCCCTAAGGCGAGGCCGAAAGGCGTAGCTGATGGACATCCGGTTAATATTCCGGACCTCCCAACTCTCGTTTGACGATGGGGAGACGCAGAAGGATAAGCAGGACCTCCTATGGCTATGGGGTTCGATACGCGTAAGCCGGTTCCGACAGGCAAATCCGTCGGGGCTTAACGGTGAGGCGTAAAGCAGTAAGCCGTATGGCTGAAAGCTGCTGATTCCACGCTGCCAGGAAAATCCTCTAAGGAGAGTAGTTGGGAACCGTACCTCAAACCGACACAGGTAGACGAGGAGAATATCCAAAGGCGCTCGAGTGAAAGCTTGTTAAGGAACTCGGCAAATTAGACCCGTAACTTCGGGAGAAGGGTCGCCCATCTTCGGATGGGCCGCAGTGAAGCGCGTACGGCGACTGTTTAACAAAAACACAGGTCTCTGCTAAGTCGAAAACGACGTATAGGGGCTGACGCCTGCCCGGTGCCGGAAGGTTAAAGGGAGAGGTTAGCCGCAAGGCGAAGCTTCGAACTGAAGCCCCGGTGAACGGCGGCCGTAACTATAACGGTCCTAAGGTAGCGAAATTCCTTGTCGGGTAAGTTCCGACCTGCACGAATGGCGTAACGATCGTACGACTGTCTTAACGAGTTGCTCGGCGAACTTGTAGTACCGGTGAAGATGCCGGTTACCCGCAGCTAGACGGAAAGACCCCGTGCACCTTTACTACACCTTTACTATGATTTATGGCTCTTGCTGCGCAGGATAGGTGGGAGGCTTTGATACCGGATTCTCGGATTCGGTGGAGCCACCGGTGAGATACCACCCTGCGAGTGCTGTGAATCTAACCTCCTCCCGTTACCCGGGAGAGGGACATAGTAAGGCGGGTAGTTTGACTGGGGCGGTCGCCTCCTAAATTGTAACGGAGGCGCGCGAAGCTACTCTCAGACTGTTTGGAAATCAGTCGTCGAGTGCAAAGGCATAAGAGTGGTTAACTGTGAGACCTACAAGTCGAGCAGATGCGAAAGCAGGCCTTAGTGATCCGGTGGTTCTGTATGGAAGGGCCATCGCTCAACGGATAAAAGGTACGCCGGGGATAACAGGCTGATCGGAGCCAAGAGTTCATATCGACGCTCCGGTTTGGCACCTCGATGTCGGCTCATCGCATCCTGGAGCTGTAGAAGGTTCCAAGGGTTAGGCTGTTCGCCTATTAAAGCGGTACGTGAGCTGGGTTCAGAACGTCGCGAGACAGTTCGGTCCCTATCTGCTGTGGGCGTAGGAGATTTGCGGGGGGCTGTCCTTAGTACGAGAGGACCGGGATGGACGAACCTCTTGTGTTCCAGTTGTCATGCCAATGGCACGGCTGGGTAGCGAAGTTCGGTTGTGATAACCGCTGAATGCATATAAGCGGGAAGCACGCCCCAAGATGAGATCTCCCTGAAGGGCCCAGGAAGACCACCTGGTTGATAGGCTGGAGGTGAAAGCGCAGTAATGCGTGCAGCTGACCAGTACTAATCGCCCGTTCGGCTTATCCATAGAATTAATTCTGCGCAGTCATTAACTCTGCAGAGGCATTCAACATAAGCCTTGTACCACCCAATCGATTTTCGTGTCCTCGGCGGGGAGCTCGTCTCCCCGCCAGCTAAGCTGTGACGCCAGTTTGCCGCCGCCGGTCCCTGAAGAATCTGTCCGGATCGCCGCGGCCGCGGGAGAAACCACCCGCCAGGCGTCGCTCAAGTTGAAAGGCGTCGAGGTCCTTCGCACAAAGCGTTCGGGATTTCGGCTGCGGGCTCAGACGCCCGCAAAGCGCCTCAATTTGCCGGTGAGCATACTGCGAGGGTCCCACCCGTTCCCATCCCGAACACGGAAGTTAAGCCTCGTTGGGCCGATGGTACTGCACGCGAAAGTGTGTGGGAGATTAGGTGATCGCCGGCATAATTCTCAAAGAAAAGCCCGCTCCTCGGAGCGGGCTTTTTGCGTTTGGCGCCTGTCCTGCGCCGTCGAAATTCGAAGCGGGAAGGCCCGCCTTCTCAACAGGCCCCGGCCATCCATTCCGAATCTCAGAGCGAAATGGATCGCAAACGCCTCCTCAGTGTCCCTCGAGGAAGCTGGCCATCGTTTTCGTCACCGTTCCATTGGCGTCATCGTCTTTCAGGGCCCAGACATAAGCTCCGCCCAGCCCCCTCCAGTTGATGTAGAACATCTTCATCGCCGTCGTCACCGGATCGTCGTAGGTCCAGAACGTTCCCGCGGCCGGGCTATATTGCGAGACCGCAATCCGCCGCCAGTCGTAGGTCGGCAGGTAGCCATTGGCGAGTTGGCTTTCGAGCGTCGCGTAGGTCGCGACCCCGGCCGTTGCCAGGGTGTCGCCGGCCGGGGAGGGCGCGGGTCCGGTCGACTCCTGGTAGAGCCCGTGATTCACATTGGGCACTCCCGTCCATCCCGCTCCATACAGTGGCACGCCCATGGTGTATTTCTGCGGCGGAACACCCGCTTTCAGATAAGCATCCACGGTCGCATCAATGTCCAGCCCCTGCCCATAAAGCGGGTCCTGCTGGTCATCGAACAGGGGCGAGGCATCGTTCGTCTGCGTATCCCACGATCCCGCGTAGTTGTAACCGTCAACCGTGATGAAATCCACCTGTTCGGCCGCTTGCTTCAGGTCGATGTTGACATAGTTCTGCTCGCCGGCAGGCCCATCGAACGACAGCACATAGGTCTTCCCCGTTGTTCTGCTGAGAGCGTTCAGTTGTTGCCGGAATTCCGCTAACAACGCCGTGAAGTTGGCCGTGTCGGTCGCCGTCGGGAACTCCCAGTCGATGTTGAAGCCGTCAAACAGCCCCGGCGCAGTAACGCCCGGCGCGATATTGCCCTCAACGAACATGCTGATGCAGGAAGAGGCGAGCGCTTTCCGGCCAGCTTCTGTACTCGCCGCCGCTGAGAACGCGGCGGTATTCGTCGCCGATGCGCCCCCGATCGAAATCAAAGCCTTCATCTTCGGGTGCAGCTGCTTCAATTGCTGGATCGCCGCGAAATTCCCGTAGAGCGGACCGGCGTAGGGCGTGCCATTCACGCTGGGCAGATACGGATCCTGATAATCGGCCCAGGTATCGGCGTATGCGCAGGCCGGCGCAGGATCGGTGGTCACATTCGCGAACGCATACATCAGATGCGTCAGTCTGGCGGCCACTCCGTTTTGCTGCAGGTTGGCGATGTTGTAATTCGCGCCATAGATGCTCCACTCCTCGAAGTAGCCACCGACGATCTTGCCCGGAGCGGGTCCTTGTGCGGCCGCGCGTACAGCACACGAAAGCATGGACATACCGGCCACGGCCATTACCGCGGTCATTCTCAGCAGGGATGATTTCACGATGAGCCTCGGGGGTTGGTTTGACTGCGAACGCAACTATAGAGCGGCATACCTCAGACTGCAATGACTATTTACACCAGAATGTAAGCAGGAATAAGACCCCGGGTTCGCGGCTAAGAACTGTTCTAAGTAGCGTCAGAAATTCGCCAGCGTGCCTTCCCGCACCGAGCTCTGCTAATCCCGTCACCAGGTGAATCGCTCGAGCTTGCGGCCGCGCTCTATCCGAGACCGTACGACTCCTGCTACCATCGCCCGCAAATGCCTGCCCGCAAGCCTGCAGTCGCGAAGAAAATTTCTGCGCCCTCGGCGCGAGAACCATCCCCAGCCGCCAGGCTCGACGCCTTCCTCGACAAGTTCACCCCCGAAATCGCAGCCCAGGCCCGCGCCGCTCTCCGCAAAATGCGCGCCCGCCTTCCCGGTGCTCAGGAGCTCGTCTACGACAACTACAACGCCCTGGCCATCGGTTTCGCTCCCTCCGACCGCGCCTCCGAGGCGATCTTCTCCATCGCGCTCTATCCACGCTGGGTCAGTCTTTTCATCCTGCAGAATGGCACCTGCCTGCGCGATTCCTGCGGCCTGCTCGAAGGGAGCGGCAACCAGGCGCGTCACATCAAGCTCTGTGCCCCGAACCAACTCGATGATCCGGCCGTCGAGGACCTCATCGCCCAGGCTCTCGAACTCGCCTCTGCGCCCATCGATCCCGCGCAACCCCGCCGCCTCATCATCAAACCCGTCTCAGCCAAACAGCGTCCGCGGCGGCCGGCAACGGGCTAGTCGTTATGGACAACTCTGCAGCCCCACAGCTAACATGCACCTCTCAATGAGACACCCTGTCCACGTTGCCGTTCTCTGCGCATTCCTCACGTTGCCGGCAGCCCCACTGCTCGCCGATTGCAGTCAACCCGCCCTGGCCCACGAACAACAGAACGCCGCCACCATCCAGCGACTCGAGGCGGCCTGGACTCTTGCCTATCTCACGGGAGAAACAAGTCTGGAGCGCTGCCTCCTTGCTCCCGATTTCACAGAAATCATGAGCGACGGCGCAATCGACCATCTGCCCGACGAGCTGTCTCTTGCCGAGAAGAACCGCGGTAAGACCGTCTCGACACCTCCCTCCGTTGCGATCACAGTCCATTTGCACGGCAACGTCGCCGTGGCTTACGGACTATCGGGAAAGGTGGTGGACGGCAGGCATTACCACCAATATTTCGCCGATTACTATCTCTGGGGCAACGGAGCCTGGCACGTCTTCTTTGCACAGCAAACGAAATTTCCATCCGCCTGAACCGTCGGCGCGACCTTTCTTCCTGGGCGGCTGTCCCGTGCAACGTACCTACTGTCCCACCTCAAACCGCCGGAAGAAGCTCGACTCCAGATAATGCGGTTCGGCCGGATCGTTCGCTACCGCCCGCACGAGATCCGCATAAAACGAATTGAACTGCGCCGCCGCCACCAGATCTACCGGCTGGTTCAGATCGTCGAGCGTCGAGTGGTACCGCTCTGCCAGCCAGTTCCGCCACAGGTGATATTCCGGCGAACGATAGGTCCAGCCGAACTTCATCGCCAATGCCGGCACGCCCGCCTGCACAAAGCTGTATTGATCGGTCCGGATAAATGAATTCCGGTCCGGTTCTGGATCGCCTGCGATCACAATGTCGTGGGCCGCGCCCACCCGCTTCGCCACATCCTCCAGCGTCGACTGCTCCAGCCCCTGCACGTGCAGCTTCTTCAGCGCGAACAGCGGCATGAACATGTCGAGGTTCAGGTTCGCTTTGATCCCCTGCTCCGGCACCGTCGGATGCCCCGCAAAATACCGTGACCCCAGCAGCCCTTTCTCCTCGCCGGTGAAGATCACGAACAGAACCGACCGCTGCGGCCGGATCCCGCGCCGCGCATCGGCGCCCAGCGCCTGCGCCGTCTCCAGCACCGTCGCCACGCCCGACGCATCGTCCATCGCGCCGTTGTAAATCGTCTTCCCGTGGATTGGCGCGCCCACGCCCAGATGGTCCAGATGCGCCGACGAGAGCACGTACTCGTTCTTCAAACGAGGATCGCTCCCCTCCAGCTTCGCCACAATGTTCGGCGATACCACCGCGCTCCGTTCCGTCACCACCGACGCCGTCAGCCGCTTGTGCAGATCGAAGCGCGGCAGCGGCTTCTGCGCATCCGCCAGCGCCAGCATTTCCGCGAACGTGTGTCCCGTCCCAGCAAACAGCTTTTCCGCCTCCGCAGGATTGAACGTCGCAGCAAACATCGGCCGGTGATAATCCGCCAGCGCCGGATGCCGCCGCGCCACCGCTGCATCGCCCGGTTCGGGAGCCAGCCACATTCCCGGCTGCGATGCGCTCGACGCAATCCTCTGCCATCCAAAATCCATCGACTTCGGCGTCGGGATGTAGAGGATCCCCGCCACGCCGGCATCCGCCATTTCTTTCTGCATCGGCGACGTCCGCGCAAACGATTTCAGAGCACCCGGCAAATCCGCCGGGCCGCCGTTGATCACCACCAGGATCTTGCCCCGCAGCGAAGCGAACGGCACTGCCGCCGAATTGAAGTCGTCGTATCCCGAATCCGGCAGATGCAGCCCGTACCCAATAAACACCAGCGGCGCATCCACCTTCGCCGGCTGCGGCGAGTGCGAGCTCAGAATCGCATCCTCTCCCAGCGCCAGCGGCTCACGGTTGCCATCCACCACCAGCCCCAGCGAAGACTGCTCCGCGATCACCCGCTGCTCCACAAAATGCACCGGCTGATACCATCCACCGTTCACGCCCGCCGGCTGCAGCCCATATGACTTAAACTGCTCCACCACATACGCCGCCGCCTTCAGATACTCCGGGCTTCCCGTCTGTCGCCCCTTCATCGCGTCGCTGGCCAGATACTGGATATGCGCCCACCATGCTTTGCCGTTGGCCTCATCGTTATTCGTCGGCGTCGCCCCGGACGCAAACAGAACAGCACAGCATGCAGCGGCGCAGACAAGCAGAGCACGGCGAGTCTTCATCAGGCCTCCACCAGACGAGGAATGGAACGCCAGCGAATGTATCACAGCAGCCGAACGCAGGCTCGCGCACAGCCTGCCTGACTCAACTGATCTGACCGCTTCAGAGGCTGCCTCGATGGCAAATCGCCGCCTGGACGGCGAGTCCCTACCAGGTCAATCCGCCCGACGGCGGAGGCCAGCTCCCCAGCATCTGTCGCAACTGCACGATTCGGCCAAAGTGATAAGCATTGTGTGCGGCGAAGCTCTCCAGTTGCTCGCGCACCGTCATGCGGCGCGCCGGATTTTCCGGCGATGGACAGCGCACTACCGCGTCGAGCTTCGACGCGTCGCCACTGTCGGCCAGCGCCGCGGCTTCCTCGGCTCCCGTAAGAAATCTGCGGCAAAGATCGGCCCACGATTCCCCGCGCGTCTGCTCCGGACTCGGGAAGCTTACCGAGTTATGGTCCGGCGACGGCGTCCCGAGGCCGCTTACGCGTTCCAGCATCACCTGCTGCCAGAACGTCACATGCCACAGTTCTTCGTAGATAGTATGCGTCGCTCCCGGCAAATGCGCATGCGCCACTTCGTTGGGCAAGGCTTCCAGAATATGCGACGGAGGCGTGTGCGCGCTGTCGCCGATGAAGCAGAGAGCCAGTTCGTTCATCTCCCGATTCTCGCATCCCACGAGCCTTCGGACTCACTCGGCGAAAGCCGGGAATGAACTCAAATTCCAGAGTCTGGTCTTCTAATCCCTATACCCTAACCCCTATCCCCTGCTTTTCTTCAATTCCTTCCAGTCCTTCTCCGTTTGGTCCGCATACGCCTCGGCGAACGCCGCCAGCGCCTCGCCGAACTTCTGCCCATTCCCCAGATACCCCGCCAGCAAACAGGGGTCTCCCGATCGCGCATGACCCCGCGCCAGCAATTCGCCGCACATCTCCGCGTAATCGATGATCCCCTGGCCCTGCAGGTCCTCGATCGCAATCGATCCCTTGTGATCGTTCAGTTGCCTCACCAGATAATCCCGGTTGGCAATCGTCGTCCATCCCAGAAATGGATCCGACGCGAACTGCATCGCCCTCTGCCCGTCGGCCACGCGCTTCCCCTGGTGTCCTGTTGTCCCGATCGCTCCCGGCAGATACGGGGCATACGCCGATCCCGGCTCTTCCTTCACCTGCAGAAACAGCGGATCCCGCTCGCCGTTCCCCTCCAGATAAATCAGGTAATCGCGCAGCCCCACGCTGCCCGTCCCCACCACCTTGAACGCCACATCGACCGCACGATACTGCGCCAGGAAGTGCTGCCGCTCCGGCAGCAGGTTCTCCCGATACGTCTTCACCGAAGCCAGTACCGGCCGCCCCTGCGCCGGACTCAGCCTGCGCAGCACCGGCGGCTCGTCCCGAAAACACCGCCCTTTTTTCGTCGCCACCGTCAGCGTGTCCAGCGTATGCAGCGGCGTTGCCCGCTCCGCCTTCAGCAGCGCGTCGCTCACCGGGGAAATCCTCTGCAGCCGATGCACCTGGTACCGAGCCACATCAATCACCGCCATCCGCGACAGCGTCTGCACCAGCTTGCGATAGCTCGCTACGAACTGCACCACCGCGGCCCGTCCCGCCTTCGACCCGCTGCTTTCGCCGGACGTCTCCCGAGCCGCCAGCACCAGGCTCGTCGCCAGCCGCTTCAGGTCCCACTCGAACGGCCCCTGAATCGTCTCATCGAAATCGTTGATGTCGAACAGCAGCCGCCCATCCGGCGCGGCGTAAGCCCCCAGGTTGCGCACGTGCGCATCGCCGCAAATCTGGTTCACGATCCCCGTGTGCGGCAGCAGCGCCAGATCCGCCGCCATTACCGGTGCCGCTCCGCGAAAGAATCCGAAGGGCGACGCCAGCATCCGCTCATACTTCAGCGCGATCAGCGACGGTACTCGCCCCCGCATGGATTCATCCACAAGCCGAAGCGGATCATGCTGCCGCAGCTTCTCGTCCCAATGTGCCTGATCCTGGCGGCGCACCTGTTTGCGCCGCGTTTGGCCCAGCGCCCGCCGTTCCTGCGATGTTGGAAGATGCGGCATATGCACTACCATACGCCCGGACGCAACCGGCACCGACTCCGGAAATCGCTCCGCGTCGACCTCGCTCTGTTCCCTCCGCGTCCTCCCTGGTGAATCGCCGTTCGTTCCCGCTCTCGCCTTACGGCTCCAGATCGAACGCCGGCCGCGTGCTCGCATCCATATAGAACGGCACCGACGTGTGCTCGTGCACGATCCGCCATCCGTCGCCCGTCCGCTCCAGCACTAGCGTCTCTCGCATCCAGAAATTCGGCTTTGCCGGCGGATCGATCTTCGTTCCCTGCATTCGCATATACCCCCACGCCACCGCCGTCTCGCCGGCCACCGTCACCTCGAACTCCCGCGGCTCGATCGTGATCGGGCCATCCCATGTCGCCAGCCACGCCTGCGTCTCCGGCACATCGATACCGCTATGCCGCAGTGGGGGTGCCAGATTAAAGATCGCCGCATCCCGTGTGTAGGGCGCGGCAATCGCCTCCGCGTCCTTGTCATACCGGGCCTGCGCCATCCCGGCAATCAGTTCCAGAATCGCAGCCTCGTCCTGCTTCGTTTCGGCCGCACGGTCCATCAAAGTGGCACTCGTCATGACAATTCTCCTTGAGGCGCAGTTGTCATCTCGCCCCGCGCCTGGGCTGGCGATAATGGTGGTGTCGCGCTCGCTAAGTAGCAGGGAACAGAATGTGCGTGATCAGCTGATCTTCCGGCGTCACCCGCGGATCGTTCACGTAGTGCTCGATGTGGTATTCGTCGCGCAGCCTGAACCCGCGTTCCAGCACCGCCTCCGCCACGCGCCCCGTCGCCGGTCCCAGCTGCGCGTACGACCCCTTCAGCTCGAATCGCGCATACTTCCCACCGGCAAACTTCTCATACGCCACGCCCTCCGGCAGTTGCGATGGCTTCTCCGCCACCGAAACCCCGGCCCGATAAATCTTCGGTCCAATCTTGTAGAGGCTCATGTAGCCCGTGATCGTGTTGTGCTCCGCAATCGCAGAGGTCAGCGGGTGCAGTTCGGTCCACGCCCGTGGCGCCGTCGTCGGGAACGGTCCCTGTTTCTCGACGAAGACATAATGGGTCTCCGGCCACTGGACGATTGCCGGATCCAGCGTCAGTCGCATCGGCTTTTCGGCTGTTGCATTCATCGTGTCTCCTCCTGGGAATAATTCGACTGGCCCTTTTCCAGGACTCGTCCCTAAGCCCTGTCCTCACTCTCGTTCCGGTGAAACAGCATCTCCACATACCGCCGCAGGTGGTCGATCATCGTTTCCGCCACTTCCGGCCCGCCGCGCGCCTTGGCCAGAATGAACGCCCCCTGGAGCACCGCCTGCGTGTAGAGCGCCAGGCTCCGCGGCGTCCAGTTTCCGTGCACGTTGTACTTCTTTACCGCTGCCGTAATGTCCGGCTCCAGCGTCGCCGCATGTCCGCTGATGCTCTGCTCGCACGCATCCCGCAGCTGCGGATGGGTCGCGTACACCTCCTGCACTATCGTTCCCACCAGACACGTGAACTCCGGCAGCTCCCCCCGCAGCAGCGACTTGCGAAAGTCGATGTACGCCAGCAGCCGCTCCAGCGGATCCGCGAGCGCCTGATACGGCGCTGCCGCAAACAGAGCCCCGGTCATCGCATTCCAGTGCTCGGCCGCCTCCAGCGCCAGGTCTTCCTTGCTCTTGAAGTGGTGAAAGAAGCTCCCCTTGGTCAGCCCCGCCGCCTCGCAGACGTCCTCCACCCGCGTTGCCTGATAGCCTTTTTCCCGGATCACCCGCAGAGCAGCGTCCAGCAGCTTGGTTTTCGATTCGTGTTGATTTTGTGTTACTTCCATTAACATACCGACCAGTTGGTATGTACTCTAAGCCGCCTTACGGATTCTCGTCAAGCGCTTTCTTTGGAATTTTCTCGATTTCCCCAGCCCCTCAGGCTGAGAGCCATTCCTTCCGACGCCAGGGGCTCGCCTCAGGCCGAGTTCACCGCCTGCCCGCAACGATCTCCTCGCTCACCGCCGCCAGCGTCTCCGCCCGCATCGGTGGCATACCGCCGCTCTGCGACGCCACCCACGCGCCCCACCGATTTCCCGCCTCGTTCAGAACTTCCAGCGGCGCGCCCTCCAGGTAGTAGTGCGCCAGCGCCGCCGTGAACGCATCGCCCGCTCCCACCGTATCCTTCACCTTCGCTTGCAATCCGTGGTGCCGATGATGCTTCCCCCGGGTCACAAGCAAGCTGCCCCGCGCGCCCAGCGTCACGCAAATCAGTTCCACCGGATACCGTTCCATCAGCCGCCGCGCCCCGCGCATCATCTCCTCGTCGTCTTCCGCCCGGCTCGGATAAGGACACGCGCCCGTTCCCACCAGCACCTGCGGCAGCTCATGCACGTTCAGCTTCAGAATCGTCGCCCGCCCCAGCGATTCCCGCAGCACGTCCGGCGTCCAGAACGGCTTACGCAAATTGACGTCGAAGATCCGCACGCACTCCCGCCGCGTCTCGTCCAGAAACGACTGAATCGCTCCCTGCGACGTCTCCCCGCGCTGTGCCAGCGTGCCGAAGCACACCGCATCCGCCGTCCGCGCCAGCTCCCGCCACTCCGGCGTCAGCGCGAGCCGATCCCAGGCCACCGGCTCATGAATCGTGTATTCCGGTTCGCCCGTCTCCAGCGAAACAGTGACCGTCCCCGTGGCAAATTCCCGATCGCATTGCAGAAGGCGACTCTCCGCCGGCAGCGCTTCCAGCGTTCTTATCGCCTCTTCGCCCAGCGTGTCCGCGCCCACTCGGCTCGCCACCACCGCGCGATCGCCCAGCCGTCCCGCCATCACCGCGAAGTTCGCCGGCGCTCCTCCCAGCCGCCGCCCTTCGGGCAGCAGATCCCACAACAGCTCGCCCAGACCCACCACCACGCTCTGCCGGGTTCCTGCTTTTGCCGTCGTTTCGCTCATGCTCAGGCCTTTGTGGCGCTTCTCAGTTCGCGGGCGCTTCTGTCCCACACGTAGGACGCACGCGCCCCGCCTTCGACTCAGGGATGCCCGCATTTTTCAGCAGGCTGTTCATCCTGAGAAAAACCGCGTTCGTCCACCCGAACCCAATCACGTTCTGGCGGTACCCCGTCGCCACCTCTACCTCAGCCGAACCGGTGACCACGTTGTATTTCTCCCGAATCGTGTGCTCGCAGGCAAAACTATCACGGATGGTCGCTGTGAATTCCTGCGACACCAGCGCCGCATCCCTGATATCTCCGGCTTCTTTCATCCCATCAACAGCCACCCACGTTGCCGGCGCCCATCCGAACGGCAGATCCCACTGCACGCCCGAATCCGTCGTGCTCATCGCCAGGCCGCCCTTATGGTTGAACAGCCCAAAGTTCGCCTCAACCCGCTTCGCCTGTTCCGCGCTCGCCGATCCCCCAAACAGCGGATAGAACGTCGTCAGGTAGTTGTAGCTCGACTGTTTTCCCATCTCGAAGTCGTAGTCGAAGTACATCCCCTTCGCAGCGTTCCACAGATACTGGTTCATCGCCGCTCGCCGCGCCGCCGCCTCGTCCTCCCACTGCTTTGCCGCATCGGGTTTGCCCAGCTGTCCGGCCATCCACGCCAGATCCCGCTCGTACTTGTACAGCAGTGCATTCAGTCCCACCGTTGCGTAATGATGCGTCGACCCATCAAACACGCCCCACCGGAACGATGGATCGAACCCCGACTCCCGCATCGCCCGGTCGCCCTTGTAGAAATCCTTCGTCAGCCAGTGGTCTCCAACATGCGCCCGCGCGCACACCACCGACACATCCGGATCGCAGCTCACCGCCTCCACTTTCTCCCGATCCGCCGCCGTTGCCAGCGTTGCCGGTCCGCTCACCAGGTACGCATCGCCCTGCCCCGGATGCGCCAGCAGCCACTGGATCACGTTCTGGTAGTACGCATCGTCATCCGCCATCTCCGGCACCGGCCCTTCGCCAAAATCGTAATACCGCGCCAGCCCCGTATTCCCCGCCCGATGCGCCCCGCTCGTCCACAACGAGTGATCCTTCACCGCCAGCGGATACGCGCGCACCAGCCAGGCATGCGCGTCTGCCCCGTGTCCCCGCTTCACATCCGCGTCGTACACATCGCGGATCATCGACGACAAAAACGGCGGCTGCGACCGCGTCAGATAATACGTCCGGTTCGCATTCAATATCCCGCCGTAGTGCTCGATCTCAAAGAAGAAGTTCTCCACCATCCCCCGCGCCAGATCCACGCGCCCATCTTCCAGCAGCCCCAGCAGGATGAAGTAGCTGTCCCACCCGTACATCTCGTTGAACCGCCCGCCCGGCACCACATAAGGATGGGGCAGGTACAGCAATCCCACCGGCAGATTCAGGTTCTGCCCCAGCCGCTCGATCTTTACCGGCAGCCGCTTCACCGTGACCCCGCACTTCGTCCCCAGCGCCGCCACATCCGGCGGCTCCGCAAAATCCTGCGGCAGATACAGCACAGGCTTGGTCCGCACTTTCGTGTCCACCAGCGTCGTGCATTCCGTCATCGACCGCGTCAGCGTCGACCACGCGTTGTGGATATACGCATCGATTCCCATCTTCGGCGCGGGCGCCGGCTGCAGTGCAGGCTCGCCACTCTGCGGAGCCGCCGCCTGTTGTGCCCCCGCAGAAATCCCCAGAACCACCGCCGCCAGTGCAACCCAAACCACGCGAACCCTCTGCCTCATCCACATGCAGCTCATCTCCTGTGGTTCCAATCCGTCCCTGCATGATAAACCTGGATTTCGCTCCCAGTCCGTACAGCCCGCCCGCCTGATTTCGTCTCTAAACCACGGGCGCAGCGGATACCAGGCGCGCAAAGGTCGACCATTGACGAATTCGCTTCAGCATGACGACTCACCCTCCCCATCCGCCGCCTTTCACAGCCACCGCAGGCTCCGCCGCATCCTCATCTGGGTTAGCTCCATCCTCGCCGTCCTCGTCATCGCGGCCCTCATCGCCGGCGACATCCTCCTCCACCGCGCCAGTCCCATCCTGAAAGCGAAAGTCGTCGAAACCCTCAGCACCCGCTTTGACAGCCGCGTCGAACTCGACAAATTCCAGGTTTCCCTCCTTAAAGGCTTCCAGGTCTCCGGCTCCGGGCTCAAGCTCTACCCCAACCACCTCCCCAGCGACGGCCCCATGATCGCTGTCGATCGCTTCTCCTTCCGCGTCCTCGGCTGGCGCCAGCTCCTCAGCACTCCTGTCCTCATCCATCACGTCCAGGTCACAGGACTCTCCATCCGCATCCCGCCCAAAGATGAGCGCAGCAACATGCCTCACCTCCACAACACAGGAGGAAACCAGAGCGGCATCAAGGTCAAAGTTGTCCAGATCGACGTCGACCGCACCGAACTCATTATCGAAAACGGCAAGCCTAACAAGGTCCCTCTCACCTTCGTGATCCACAAGTTAGTCCTGAAGTCCGTCGCCGCCGGCCAACCCATGAAGTTCCACGCCACCCTCGTCAACCCGAAGCCCATCGGCAACATTGATTCCTCCGGTGACTTCGGCCCCTTTGATTCCGACTCCCCAGGCGACACGAATGTTCGCGGCACCTACTCCTTCAGCCACGCCGATCTCAACTCGATCAAAGGCATCGGCGGCATGCTCGCCTCCACCGGCAGCTACCAGGGCCAGCTCGACAACATCACCGTCGACGGCGAAACCACCACCCCCAACTTCTCCCTCGATATCGCCAATCACGCCGTGCCGCTGAATACTAAATTCCACGCCATCGTCGACGGCACCAACGGCGACACCTGGCTGCAGCCCGTCGATGCGTGGCTTGGCCACACTCACATCATTGCCAAAGGCGAGGTCGTCCGCATGCCCAATGTCCAGGGCCGCGACATCCGCCTCGATGTCACCGTCGATCCCGGCAACATTCAGGATTTGCTCTACCTCGCCGACAAAGCGCCCCAGCCGCTCATGAACGGCCAGGTCACACTCCACACCCAGTTCGATCTGCCGCCCGGCCCG
Organism: uncultured Acidobacteriaceae bacterium; assembly: GCA_963770525.1. Lineage (GTDB taxonomy): Bacteria > Acidobacteriota > Terriglobia > Terriglobales > Acidobacteriaceae > Palsa-343. The sequence goes on from CAVYPY010000001.1 coordinate 745,740, forward strand.
CAGGACGTCCCTCGCCGCCTCCAGCTCAAAGGCAACTTCCAGCTCCTCAACATCCATTTCCCCGACCCAAAGATCCAAAGCAAAGTTGACGAGCTCAGCCTCCGCGGCCAGGGCCATCCCAAACAAGCCAAGCAGGAAGGCGACGCCCTGAAGAGCGGCAACAACCAGGCTGCCACCGCCGCCGCCGTCGCCTCTGAGATGCGCGGCAACTTCACCCTCGGCGATGGCAAAATCACCCTGCCCGTCCTCAACTACCGCGTCCCCGGCGCCGAAGTCGCGCTGCAGGGCGCCTACGACATCACTAACCAGAACCTCGATTTCACCGGCCAGGCCCGCCTCGACGCCCACGTCTCGCAGATGGTCACCGGCTGGAAATCCTGGCTCCTCAAGCCCGTCGATCCGTTCTTCGCCAAAGACGGCGCCGGCACCGAAGTCCCCATCAAAATCGGCGGCTCCAGCTCCCACCCCAACATCGGCCTCAATTTCTAACAGTCAATTCGCCGAGACCGAAGCGCGACGATGCTCCGGGCCGCCCTAAACTCTAAACTCCAACATCTGGATTCCCCGCCGCGGGGAGCCCCGCCCTTTTCGACACCTCCGTCGGCTCCAGGTTCTCCTGCTCGAACCGCGGATGCGCATGCACATCCATCTGCCGCAGCACGCCTGAACCGATGTTCACGAACCCGTGCGGCGTCCCCGCCTTGATCACCACAATCTCGCCTGCGCCCACCTCGGCCGTCTCCTCGCCCACCACCACGCACCCGTGCCCTTCCAGCATCACCAGCACCTCGTCATACTTGTGCCGATGCAGCGGCGCCCCGCGTCCAGGCTGCGCCTCCACCAGGAAGAACGACACCGGCACGTCACCCTGCTCGGCGCCCACAAACTCATACGAGCTCCCCACAAACGGCAAATCCTCTTTGCGAATCGCTTGCATCCGGCCCTCCTCGCTTCCGCTTCCCGTTCCGCCCCATTGGATTCGCCCGCCCCGCCCCGCGCTTCGACCTCTCGCCTGCCCGCTTATCGTCTTTCCGCTGACCGTCTCTCCGCTGACCGCTTCTTAGCTGACCGCTTTTTAGCTGCCGGCCACTGGCTACCGCCTGCAGGCTGCTCCTATAAACTTCTCTCAGCATGCCCACCGACGACCCCGAGCGCCTCGTCTCCGCCGCCCGCGCCGACGACGAGAACTCCTTCGAGCTCAAGCTCCGGCCCCGCCGTCTCCAGGAATTCATCGGACAACAGAAGGCAAAAGAACAGCTGGACATCGCGCTCCAGGCCGCGCGCTCCCGCGGCGAAGCCCTCGACCACGTCCTGCTCTTCGGCCCGCCCGGCCTGGGCAAAACCACCCTCGCCACCATCATTGCCAATGAACTGGATGTCGCCTTCCAGCAGACTTCCGGTCCGGCGCTCCAGATCCAGGGCGACCTCACCGCTATCCTCACCAACCTGCGCGAGCGCCAGGTCCTCTTCCTCGACGAGATCCACCGCCTTCAGCCCGTCCTCGAAGAAAAGCTCTACACCGCGCTCGAGGACTACAAGCTCGACATCATCATCGGCCAGGGTCCCGCCGCGCGCACCCACGTCATGGAGATTCGGCCTTTCACCTTCGTCGCTGCCACCACTCGTCCCGGGCTGCTCAGCAGCCCTCTGCGCTCGCGGTTCGGCATTCTGCTGCGCCTCGAGTTCTATACCGACGACGAGTTGCGCTTCGTCGTCAAGCGCTCCGCCGAAGTTCTCTCCATCCCCATCACCGAAGATGGAGCCGCCGAGATCGCCATGCGTTCCCGTGGAACGCCGCGCATTGCGAATCGCCTGCTGCGCCGAGTCCGCGACTTTGCCCAGGTCCGCGCTCAGGGCCGCATCGACCGCCCCACCGCCTGCGACGCCCTGAAGATGCTCGAAGTCGACGCCCACGGCTTCGATGAGCTCGATCGCCGTCTTATGCTGACCATCATCGAGAAGTACGATGGAGGTCCCGTCGGCTTAGGAACGTTGGCCGCAACTTTAGCTGAAGAAGAGGACGCGTTAGAAGAGGTCTACGAACCCTTCTTAATCCAGATCGGCTTCCTCGACCGAACCCCAAGAGGCCGCATGGCCACTCGCCTGGCCTATGAGCATTTCGGATTGCCTGTCCCTCGCCGCCAGGGTGGGCTGTTTTAGGCCAGGTTCTTCAGGTTCGTTCGCTGGAGCAGCACCCACCCCCCCACCCCCCTCCCTGGGGCGCTCACGAGTTAATTGATTTCATTGGTGATGGAGGGTAATACCTTTTGGGTATTACCCTGAATCTCCTCCCGACAAAGCTTCGAGCGCCGTGGTATCGAGCGCGACCCACAAGAAGAAAGCCCTGCAGGCATCGTGGCCATGCAGGGCTCTGCTAGTTATCTCAAGCATGAAGAATGCGTGCGGCTAAGGCAAGCGAAAAGCGCGGTGCGGACGGTACGAAGGTAAGACCGGCAGGCTGAGGGGCCAGACCTGTGGGCGCGCGAACGGGGGCTGTCCTTACGCCACCCGCTTCTTCGGCCGGCCGCCCAGCTTGCCGTTCTTCTTCGCCGCTTTCCGCTTCGCCGCACTCTTCGATTGGCCGCCGGCCGCGCCCATCCGCGACGCCATCCACTGCCGCGATCCGAGAAATCCCTCCAGCAGCCCCGGCAGATACACATCCGCATCGAGCTTCGGGAAGTAAATTCCGAACCCCGACGGCGAAATCTCAATTGGCTCCAACTCCGCTGGCGTCGCCTTGTCCAGGCCCTCGACGTCCTCCGGGGCAAACATCACGTCCAGCCTGGAGCTGAGTGAAAGCACCACCCGCCCCAGCCGCCGGTCGTAGCGCGCGGCCACGACCCGCGGTACCGACGCGCGCATCTCCCGACCCCGTTCGTTCACCTCTCGAATCTCAGTCCATTCCATGCTCGTCAATCATAAACCCAATCGTTTGGGATACTCCCCTGGTACTCCCTGGCTGTCGCCCACTCCCCCGCATCCACCCCATCCCCGCCGCATCTATCCACTATCCCCATGTCCCCCACCCAGGAACTCGACGACCGCCGCATCGCCTACGCGCTGCTTCGCGTTTTCCTTGGCGTCAACATTGCCATCCACGGAGTGAGCCGGCTATCGGCTGGCCCGGCCGTCTTTCAGGGCAAAATCGACGCCCAGTTCGCGCACGCGCCGCTGCCTCATGCCGCCGTCGCGGCCTTCGCTCTCCTGCTGCCCTGGGCGGAAACCATCGTCGGCCTCTTCGTCCTGCTCGGCGCGGCCACCCGGCTCGCCCTCATCGGCGGCGCGCTGCTCATGATCGTGCTGACCTTCGGCTCCGGCCTCGTGCAGGACTGGCCTGTTGCGGGCATCCAGCTCACCTACGCCATCGCCTACGCGCTGCTCCTCTTTCTCAGGAGCTACAACGGATGGTCGATCGACGCCTGGCGGCAAAGCCGTTCTTCCCACCGCTCATGAGCCGAGAGAGCCGCGTCATCTCTCACCCCAAAACCAAAACAGACTGTTCGCTTTGGTGAAGACAGGGCGTGACGTGACCTCCCAACAACTGGCCGCCGGACCGATTCACACCGTGCGTTCGATCACGCCGGTTTCGGTCGCCACAATGGCGAGACTGGCACGGTGGAGAAACAGACCGTGCTCCACAAGACCGACCATCCGATCCAGAGTTGCAGCCAGCTTCTCCGGATCGTCAATCGAAACACCGGAGCAGTCGAAGAGCAGATTCCCCTCGTCCGTGATGTAGGGAGAACCATCGCTGCCCATGCGGAGCTTCACGGCGAAGCCGAGTTTCTCGAGCGAGCGCTTCACCAGGGGAGCGGCCATGTGAATCACTTCCACCGGAAGCGGCGCGGCCCCCAGCCGATTCACGACTTTCGATCCGTCGGCAATGACGACAAATTGCTCCGACGCGCTGGCGACAATCTTCTCGCGGAGAAGCTTGCCTCCGCCGCCTTTGATGAGCGCCAGCCCCGGGGCAATCTCGTCGGCTCCATCCACAGTCAGGTCGAGATGCTCGCAGTCGTCGAACGTGATGATCGGGATTCCGAAGCTGCGGCCCAGCTCTTCACTGGCCAGCGAGCTGGCGATGGCGCGGATCTTCAGGCCATGGTCGCGAACCTGCTCGCCCAGCAGACGGATCCAGAGCGTAGCCGTCGATCCCGAACCGAGGCCGATCGTCATGCCGGACGACACGAGTTCCAGGGCCCGCCGTGCGGCGACCATTTTGCTGCGTTCCTGTTCCGCTCGATCCATACTTTTGCGCATGCCCTCCACCTCAATGGTATGTCTTCGCAGAGCAAAAACGATGTTTTCCTGAGCCCAATCCGATTCTGGTAGCCTTGGGTGCGCGGCCAGGACGACGCAGGCAGTCCACCGGATCCGGAGCCGCTCCACGAGGAGAGAAAACCTATGCGACGTGCATGGATCATGGCAGGTCTGTGTCTTACCCTGGCAGCGCCGGCTGCCATGCCGGCCCAGGAAACCGCCCCGGCGACCATTGCCCCGGCCGATTCTCTGAACGCCCTGATGGGCCTGATGCAGATGGAGGTCGTCAGCGCGGCTGAAGCGATGCCCGCCGATAAGTACGACTTCGCCCCCACCAACGGCGACTTCAAGGGCGTGCGCAACTTCGGCTCGCAGGTGAAGCATCTGGCCGAGGCCAATTACGCGTTCTTTAAAGGATGGGACGTCCCCGGCGCCACCGTCGCCGATCCCAAAACCATTGAAGCGCTCAAAACCAAAGACGAGATGGTGCAGGCCCTCAAGGACTCCTACACCTACGCCCACGCAGCCGTCAGCACGATCACTCCGCAGAACGCCTTCGACGCGGTCAAGGGCTTCCCGCCCCAGTTCAAGGAGACGAAGATGACCGCGGCGGCCTTCGCCATCGCCCACTCCATGGACCACTACGGGCAGATGGTCGAGTACCTGCGCATGAACGGCATCATTCCCCCGGCCAGCCGTCCGCAGCCGAAGAAACCAATGTGAGAAAGACAGGGATTAGGGAATAGGGAATAGGGATTAGGGATTAGGGATTAGGGATTAGAATTCAGGCCCCGATCGGTGCTGCAGGGCATCTGCGGCGCCGCCGGGGCCGGTTTGTATGTGCCTCATGGGCGCTGAGATCGCCGATCCGGCGAACGCGCCTCCGCTAAAGCTCATCCATACAAGAGCAAGGTTCCATCGGGCCCGCAGATGGACCGCCAATCCCGGCGGCCTCTCTGAGAGAATGAACGCGGATGGCTCTGGGGCGAAGTATCGAAGTCTATGAAGAGGAGCGGCGGCATCCGCTGGTGCGGGTGGTCCTGATTCTGCTCCTTCTGCTGTTACTTTTAGTCGCAGGCGCGGTGGTGGGCTCCGGCGTCTGGCTGAAGCATGCGATGCGCGCCTCGTTGCCGGAACTGGACGGCACCGTGCTCTCCCCCGGCCTGAGCGCAGCGGTGATGGTCCGGCGCGACGAGCATGGAGTGCCGCACATTCAGGCGGCCAATCTCGACGACCTGCTCTTCGCCCAGGGCTACGTCACCGCGCAGGACCGCCTGTGGGAGATGGACATGGCCCGGCGCATGGCCGCCGGCGACGCGGCCGAGATTCTCGGCTCGAAGCTGATCGACCACGACCGCATGGAGCGCGTGCTGGCCATGCGGCCCACCGCGGAGCGGCTGACGGCCAGCCTGACGCCGCAGGAGCGGCAGCTCTTCGAGGACTACGCGAAGGGCGTGAACGCCTACATCAGCACGCATCAGGATCGCCTGCCGGCGGAGTTTCGCGTGCTCTTCTATCGCCCGGAGCCGTGGCATCCGGTGGACTCGATGCTGGTGGTGCTGAGCATGGTGCAGCTGCTTGACGAGCACTGGCCGGAGAAGCTGGAGCGGGAGCACATCACTGCGCGGCTGGGACCGACGCTGGCGAAGGATTTGTATCCGACCGGCTCATGGCGCGACCACCCGCCGGTGAGCAGCGATACGCCGATCACCGCGCCCAATCAGGTGATCCCCGACGCTCCGCTCGATCCGAGCCAGTGGGGATTCCTGCACGATGATCTCGCGCCGGTGATCCGGATGACGGCCGGCGATCTGGCCAACTGCGTCGGCTGCACCAGCGGATCGAATGAGTGGGTGGTGGCCGGCTCGCGGACGGCCAGCGGCCAGGCAATGCTCTCGAACGACATGCATTTGCCGCATCAGATTCCGAACATCTGGTACGAGGCCGATCTCAATGCGCCCGGATTCCATGCCGCGGGGTTGACCATTCCCGGGCTGCCGCTGATCGTCGCCGGGCACAATGAGCACATTGCCTGGGGCTTCACCGCGCTGTACGGCGATACGCAGGACATCTACGTGGAGCGCGTGAACGCGCAGGACGAATACGAGGGACCGGATGGCGCCTGGCACCCGATCGAACACGATCAGGAGACGATTCACGTGCGCGGCGGACAGGACGTTCACGTGGACGTCGAGCGAACCGGGCATGGCGTGGTGATCACGCCGCTGATCCCGGGCGAGAAGCGGACGCTGGCGCTGAAGTGGGACATTTACGATCCGAGGGCCACTGGGTATCCGCTGCTGGCGATGGATACGGCGGAGAACTGGACGGACTTCCGCAACGCCCTTGAGACCTGGTGGGCGCCGACGCAGAATGTGGTTTACGCCGACGATCAGGGACATATCGGCTACCAGGCGGTGGGCGAGATTCCGCTGCGGCCGGGTGGTTTGGTGGGCGTGCCGATTACAGATAATCAGCACGAGTGGCAGGGGTTCATTCCGTTCGATCAGTTGCCGACGGCTTCGGATCCGCCGGAGGGGATTCTGGCGACAGCGAATTCCCGGGTGACGCCGGACGGCTATCCCACGCCGCTGACGCTCGAGTGGGCGGATCCGTATCGCAACGAACGGATCTGGAAATGGCTGGAGCCGAGACAGAAGCTGACGCAGCAGGACATGCTGACGCTGCAGACGGATGTGTACTCCTCGCTGGATCAGGAGATCGCGCAGCGGCTGGCGTACGGCGTTGACCACGCCAGCAAAACGGATGCGCGCCTGCGCGAGGCGGCAAATCTGCTGCGGTCGTGGGACGGGCGGGTCACAGTGGATTCCGCGCCGGCGGCGATTGTGGCGGCGGCGAAGGCGGTGTTTCCGCCGCTGATACTGAAACCTAAACTCGGCGACGACTGGAAGATGTATCACTGGGCGGAGAGCCTGTATGTCGAAGAGGAGATGATGACGAACGAGCCGGCGGGCTGGCTGCCGCCCGGCTACGCCACGTGGGACGACTTTCTGGCGGATCTGGTCCGACAGGGGCTGGAGCAGGCGCGGGCGCCGCTCAGCCTGAAGGCGTGGAAGTATGGCTACGCGCATCCGGTGGACGTGGAGCATCCGCTGTATGGCATGCTGCCCTGGTTTAAGAAGTGGACGGGGACGGGCGAGCTTCCGCAGTCGGGCGACACGTCGACGGTGAAGCAGGTGGGGCGGACGTTCGGGCCGTCGGAACGGTTCACGATCGACTGGAGCAATATTGACGGAGCGACGGAGAACATTCTCACCGGCGAGAGCGGCGACCCGCTGAGCCCGTACTACATGGATCAGTGGCGATACTGGTACGGCGGCACGACCTTTGCGCTGCCGTTTTCTGACGCCGCGGTGGCAGCGCAGACGGCGCACATGCTGCGCCTGGAGCCGTGAAGCCCGAGCGGAGTGATGGGGGGACGCGCGCGAGCCCATCGACCCGGATGTGGCGGTGGTATGGGCGCAATGCGCTGCTTCTCGCAGCGGTCGGCCTGGCCGTGCTGCCGCTGGCGTGGCGCGGGCCGTCATGCGGGCAGGACTTCGATTTTCATCTGCAGAGCTGGATGGAGTTGGTGGCGCACTGGCGCGCGGGCATTCTCTATCCGCACTGGGCGGCGTCGGCAAACTTCGGGGCGGGCGAGCCGCGGTTCGTGTTTTATCCGCCGTTGAGCTGGCTGCTGGGCGGGCTGCTCGGCGTCGTGTTGCCGTGGACGTGGGTGGGGTTCGTCTACACGGCTTTGGCACCGCTCGGCGCGGGCCTGAGCTTTCGGGCGATGGCGCTGGAGTGGATGAGCGACGAAGCAGCGTCGCTGGCGGCCTGCGTGTATGCGGTGAATCCTTACATGCTGTTTGTGGCGTATGAGCGCGGCGCGCTGGCGGAGCTGCTCGCCGCAGCGTGGATGCCGCTGCTGGTGCTGTACGGATTGCGAAAGACGGGAAGCGCGGTTCCGCTCGTCCTGACCGTGGCAGCGCTGTGGTTGACGGATGCGCCGGCGGCGGTGATGGGCATGTATTTCCTGGCGCTGGTGGTCGTGGTGGCTGCGATTGCGGAGAAGCGCTGGCAGTTGGTGGGACGCGCGGCTGCGGCGACCGCGCTGGGCCTGGGACTGGCGGCCTTCTGGATCGTGCCGGCGTTTTATGAACAGCGGTGGGTGGAGATCCGGCGGGCCATCGGGCCGCTCATGCGCGTGGAAGACAGCTTTCTGTTTGGCTTTGTGAATGTGGCGCGGATGCCGGCGGAGGAGCGATTCGACGCGGCCTATCACAACCACGTGCTCGCGCTGGTTTCGTGGATTGGCGTAGCGCTGCTGGCGGCGACGGCGGTAGCCGCGGCACTGGCATGGCGGAAGAGGCGCAGCGGCTTGTGGTGGCCGCTGGTGGTGGCAGGCGCTGCGATTGCGGTGCTCCAGTTCCGCTGGAGCGACGTTCTGTGGCGCATGGCGCCGGAACTCCGGTATCTGCAGTTTCCATGGCGATGGCTGCTGGTGCTGGGGCTGGTGCTGGGGGCATTGGTGGGGCTGGCCGTCGGCATCGACAGGGTCCGGATATCGCGCCGCGTGCGGGGACTTGTAGCCGTCGGGCTGGCGTGTGGGATGGCGATCGTCGCCGCCCTCGTCTTCTGGCAGCCCTGCGACGAAGACGACAACGTGTCGGCGCAGGTGGCGACGTTTCACGACGGGGGCTTTACGGGAACCGACGAATACACGGCGCGCGGCGCGGAGAATGATGAGATCCAGCCAGGATTGCCGCCGGTCCGCGTGCTGCGAGCCGCCGATGCAGACGAGGGCCCGCTGAACCCGGACCTGGACACGTGGGCGCCGACGCCGGCGGATGAAGTTCCTTCGACAGTGCGCGTCGAAAAATGGAGCGGCGAACGGCGGTCGGCCGTCGTGACGAGCTCCGATGCCGGGTATGCAGTGTTGCGGCTGATGGATTATCCGGCGTGGCGGGTGACGGTGAACGGGTCAGCGATGCCGATGACGGCGCGCATCCATCGCGACGATGGGCTGATGGCGATTCCGGTGAAGGCCGGAGCGACTCAAATCGATGTGCGGTGGGGAACCACCGAGGATGTGTGGGCGGGACGGTGGATCTCCCTGGCAGCGCTGGCGATTACACTGGCATGGATGTGGAAAGAAAGGCGAAGGGATCGTGACCAGAACTTTCGATAACATGATCGCAATGGCAGTCGATGTTCATCAGATTTTGAAGGAAGGCGTGGAGCGCACCGATGCGGCGCTGGAGCGGCTGCTGCCGCCGGTGACGCAGGTGCCCGCGTCGATTCATGGGGCGATGCGGCACAGCGTGTTTGCGGGCGGCAAGCGCCTGCGGCCGGTGCTGGCCATGGAAGCGGCGCGGACCATGGCTGCAGCCCGCGGCGCATCCGGATGGCCGGAAGGCATCGAGGATCTGGGCGCAGCGATCGAGATGCTGCACACCTATTCGCTGATTCACGACGATCTGCCGGCGCTCGACAACGACGATCTGCGAAGGGGTAAACCCACCTGTCATGTGGCCTTCGGCGAGGCGATTGCGATCCTGGCGGGAGACGCGCTGCAGACGCTCGCGTATCAGACCTTGGCCGGACTGCGGTGCGCGCCGGAACGGGCGATCCGGATCGTCGGCCTGATCGCCGAGGCGACGGGAACGGTCGAAGGAATGATCGGAGGCCAGGTGCTTGACCTCGAAGGCGAGCACTCGAAGCCGACGGCGGAGAGCGTGAAGGCGATCCACCGGGCGAAGACGGGTGCTTTGATCCGGGTGAGCATCGTCAGCGGCGGAGTATATGGCGGCGCGGACGCGGCGGACGTGCAGCGGCTGACGGAATTCGGCACGAAGGCGGGGCTCGCTTTCCAGATTGTCGACGATGTGCTGGACATGACCCAGGACTCCGCGCAGCTGGGCAAGACGGCGGGCAAAGACGTGGCCAGCGACAAAGCGACCTGGCCGGCGGTCTTCGGGATCGAACAGTCGCGCAGGGACGCCGACCGGTTGATCGGCGAAGCGTTCAGCGCTCTGGAACCGTACGGCGATGCGGCCGAGGGGTTGAAGGCGGTGGCCCGCTACCTGGTGGAGAGGACGCACTGAGAGGCAGGGATCAGGGATTAGGGATTAGAGTTTAGAAAAGCCTCGGCTCGGAAGCAGGCGAGCGCTTCCCGAAAATCCCGGAACAGCGACAGGCAGCCCCTAGACGCCGACGCCGTAATCGGCGCCGAATTCTTCGCCGGCGTGGGAGAAGAAGTCCGAAGGGGTGCGGCGTTTGAATTTATAGCGCACGCGCAGCTCGCGGCCGATGTACAGGCCAAGAGCGGTGACGCCCACGGCGACCGACGTCCAGCCAATGGCGCGCAGAGCATTCGATGAGGAAGAGGGTTTCACCATCGGCAGAACGGACTCCAGTTCAGCAAGCTTCTTGCTTTTTCTCAGTAGACGGCACATGCGCTTTCCCCAGGGCGCCATGGGTTCATCATAGCGCAGCCAGCGAACCCACGCTGCCCTCAACTGTCCTTCTAATACATCGGCCCATGAGATGCAGACTATAGTCCTTCAGAGGGATTCGATGCTCCGAAGCAGCATTACTTTTCGGTCAGCGGGCAGAAAGCTGGCCTCAATCGAGTTGGAGGCCAGCTCGCGCAGGTGCTCCTCGGTAAAGCCAAAGTCATTGTGGGCAACGCAATACTCGCCTTCGAGATCGCTGCCGAAAAGCGCTGGGTCGTCGGAGTTGAGCGTCACCATCAGCCCCGCGTCAAAGTAGCGGCGCACCGGGTGATTTTCGAGCGAGATGCAACAGCCGGTCCGCAGGTTCGAGGTGACGCAGATCTCGAGCGGAATCTGCCGATGAGCCAGCAGTTCCATGAGATCGGGGTCGTGGATGGCCGAAAGCGCATGGCCCAGGCGCTCGGCTCCAACATTCAAGGCTCCCCAGATACCCTCCGGGCCGACCGTCTCCCCGGCGTGGGCGGTCAGGCGCAGGCCGGCCGAGCGCGCCTCCGCGTACAGCTCGCGGAATGGCTCGGCGCCGGTGCGACGCTCGTCTCCACCGATGCCAATACCAACAATCGAAGGGAACTGCGGGCGCAACTCGGCCGCTTTGCGAAAGACCCGGGCCGCTTCCTCGGGGCCGAAGTGGCGGACGGCATCGAAGATCCAGTAGAGCGTCAGGCCGAGTTCGGATTCGGCGCGGATGCGGGCGCGCTCCATGCCTTCGAAGAGCGGCTCGAATTCGCAGCGGCGCCAGTAGTACACGACCCCAACGGAGACGTAGACTTCGGCATGCACCACGCCCTGGCGGGCCAGTTTTTCGGCCATTCGCCAGGCCGCCAACTCGTAATCGTCGGCGCTGCGGAGATGCTCGGTGATGGCTTTGAAGGCGAGCAGGAAGCCGGAGAAGTCGGTGTAATGGAAGAGAGCCTGGGCCTGGTCGAGGGTGAGAGCGGCGGCGCCATCGTGCCGGGTGCTCAGCTCGACGAGAGTTTCCGGCGTAACCGTGCCTTCCAGGTGGAGGTGAAGCTCAGCTTTGGGCAGGCGGCGAAGGAAGGCGTTGGAAACCATGGAAGCCAGAGTTCAGGTTAACAGGGCGGTAGCGGGCAATTTTTGGCGGAGAAGAGAGGAAGCGAATTGAAGAAAAGGCAGTTAGCCGCGAAAGAAACCAAAGTTCTGGCCTTGACGCGGGAGAAGCATTCGCCTTTTGGGGGATTGCGAAAGCGTCAACGTGCGGCTGGAATGGAACTCTGGTATCCCCGCATGGAATCGAAACAGGACGAGGCCATTTTTCGCGAGAAGCTGCTGGCTTGGTTTGACGCCAGCGCCCGCGATCTGCCGTGGCGGCAGACCCAGGATCCTTACGCGATCTGGGTGTCAGAGACGATGTTGCAGCAGACGCGCGTCTCAGTGGTAGTGGAGTACTACACGCGCTTTCTCACACGCTTTCCGACGCTGGAATCGCTGGCCGCAGCCGATGAGACCGAGGTGTTGACGCAGTGGAGCGGGCTGGGATATTACCGGCGCGCGCGGGCGCTCTACGAAGCCGCGAAGGCGGTCGTCGTTGAGTGCAAAGGCATTATTCCGCGAACCGCAGCAGCGCTGACGCGCCTGCCTGGTGTGGGGATTTACACGGCAGCGGCGGTGGCGAGCATCGCGTTTGGCGAGGCGGTTCCGGCAGTGGACGGCAACGTCGAGCGCGTATTGACAAGGTATTTCGGGCAGGAGCCGGTTCCTGGAGTGGCCCGCAGCGGACAGCTGCGCCGCGCAGCCGAAGATCTGGTGGACCGGAAGCGGCCGGGAGATTTCAATCAGGCGATGATGGAGCTGGGGGCGACGGTGTGTCTGCCCCGGAATCCGCAATGCCTGACCTGCCCGGTACGCGAGGGGTGCGCGACGCGAGGCGAGCACGCGGCGCCCCGTACAAAGAAGATGCTGAGCCAGAGGACGGCTCTGGCGCTGGTGCAGCGGCGGCAGTGGCCGCGTGCCGAGGTGCTGCTGGAAAAGCGTCCGGCGGATGTCTCGCAGATGCCGGGCATGTGGGAGCTGCCCCTGATGAAGGAAGGCCAGGAAAACGAGAGCATGCAGTTGCTCACCGTGCGGCACTCCATCACGAATACGAATTATTACGTCACCGTCTACGGGCTTACCGTTAACGAGCAGAAGCTGCTGGCGCGGAGCACGGGCGATCGCGCCTGGGTTCCGGTGCTGGATCTGAACGATCAGCCGCTCACCGGCCTGACGCGCAAGATCCTGAAGCGGCTGAAGGTGCTGCCGGGCTACAGCGGCGCGGGACCCTCCGTGACTCTGGAGATGCCGAAGGAGCCTGAACCCGACATGGTCGTAGCCTGATCACAATCTCGACAGCCGCCGGTCCTCACCGGCGGCCTCCTTCAAAATTCACAGAACCATCCGCGGGAGTGGCGCAGTGTGCGCGAGCCAGGATAGGCTCGGGTGTTCGGCTGCGTGCGCCGTGCGTGCATGAGCCGTCCGCCTGAAGGAGAGCTCATGGCTGAAGCCGAGACTGCCCTGGAAAGTGTTGCTCCGCTGACCACGCTGACAGAAGAAGAAACGATGCTGCGCGATACCGTGCGGCAATTTGCCCAGCAGGAGATCGCTCCGCGCGTGCGCGCTATGGACGAAGCGCAGAAGCTGGACGCCGACCTTCTGCGTCAGATGTTCGGCTTGGGGCTGATGGCCATTGAGGCGCCGCCGGAGCTGGGCGGAGCCGGCGCCTCGTTCTTCAGCGCGGTGCTGGCGGTGGAGGAGATCGCGCGTGTCGATGCCGCAGTGGCTGTGATCGTCGACGTGCAGAACACCCTGGCAGTGAATGCGCTGCTGCGCTGGGGCACCGTGGAACAGAGGCAGTTGTGGATTCCCCGCATGGCGCAGCAAGCCGTGTGTGCGTATGCGCTCAGCGAGGCCGGCTCGGGATCCGATGCGTTTTCGCTGACCACCCAGGCGCGGGCCGACGGCCACGACTATCTCCTGAACGGACGGAAGCTGTGGATCTCGAACGCCATGGAGGCGGATCTGTTTCTGGTTTTTGCCACCGTCGATCCGCAGGCGGGATATCGCGGGATCACGGCATTCGTGGTCGAACGCGGGACACCAGGCTTTACGGTCGGGCACAAGGAAGACAAGATGGGCATCCGCGCCTCGTCCACCTGTGAGCTGCTTTTCGACGACTGCCGAGTGCCGGCTGGGAACGTCGTCGGCGAGGTGGGCAAGGGCTACAAGATTGCGATTGAAACCCTCAACGAGGGGCGCATCGGCATTGCCGCGCAGATGCTGGGGCTGGCTGAGGGCGCGTGGTCTCTGGCCGTGAAGTACAGCCAGGAACGGAAGCAGTTCGGCAAGCCGATCGCGGAATTTCAGGCGGTGCAGTTCGCTTTGGCGGAAATGGCGACCCAGATTGAGGCGGTGCGCCTGCTGGTCTATAACGCCGCGCGCATGAAAGGCGCCGGCGTTCCGTTTGTAAAAGAGGCGGCGATGGCGAAGCTCTTTGCCTCGCGCGTGGCGGAAGACGTCGCCAGCAAGGCCGTGGAAGTCTACGGCGGCTATGGATTCGTGAAGGATTATCCGATCGAGAAGTTTTATCGCGACGCGAAGATCGGGTCGATTTACGAGGGCACTTCGAACATGCAGCTGGCCACAATCGGGAAGGCGATTCTCGCCGGACAGTGAGCCGCGAGGATGCAGTTTTGCGCTCCGTGCTGTTACACTTGGAGCCTTTGCCGATGGGATGCGACACAGTATTGAACGTATCGCGGATCCGGCAATTCAGTTACGGGCTCCTCAAACAGCAAGGAGGGATTTTGATGCGGAAGAAAGTCATATCTGCCGGCAAGTGGTTTGCTGCGGCGCTCGTCGCAGCCAGTTTTGCGGTTCCTGCAATGGCTGCCGATAACCCCTGGTATGGAACCTGGAAGATGGACGTTGCGAAGAGCCATCTGACCGGGCAGACGTTTACCTACACGAAACAGGCCGATGGTCTGGATCAGTTTTCCGATGGCGTGATGACCTACACATTTACCGCCAACGGGATCGATTATCCCGTGACCGGAGGAGCCACGGAAAGCTGGGTGTTTACCGGGGCGAATGCCTGGAAAGTCACCGATAAGCAAAACGGAACCGTGCTCAGCACGACCGATGTGAAGCTGTCGCCGAACTGCAAGACCATGACCCAGGTGACAACGGGAACGCGGCCGGATGGCAGTACCATCCATGACGAAGAGAGTTACACGAAAGAGAAGAGCGACGGCTGCCTGGAAGGAACCTGGAAGAGCGTCAAGCTGAGCAGCAACGAACCCAACACGTTCATCATCTCGGCGGGCTCGGCTCCGGATACGTGGAAGTGGGACATTCCCGATCAGAAGGAGACGGTGGAGGGTAAGGCCGACGGGTCGGATCTGTCGATCACCGGACCAACCGTGCCCTCGGGATATACCGTTTCGTTCAAGATGGACGGTCCGCGGAAGATAGACGTGGCGGTCAAGCTGGACGGGAAGACTGTGTCGCAGGGCAACGATGTGCTGGCGGCGAATGGAAAAAGCTTTACGACCACAAGCTGGACGCCGGGAAAAGAGAACGAGAAGACAACGGCGGTCTATGTAATGCAGAAGTAGCAAACCAGGGAAAACAGGAAGGCTGCCCGCAATGGGCAGCCTTTTCCTCCTGGAGGCGGATGAGGCCATAATGATCGCGACGGGGGAGGTGAGCTCGTGCCCTTGATATCGCCTGAGGAGTTTCGTAATTCTCTGGGGCGCTCTGAGCCGCCCGCGGGATGGTCCGCGCCGCTGCGGGCCCTGTGGTGGGACGCAAAAGGGGACTGGTCGCGGGCGCACGGCCTGGTGGACGCACTCGACAGCCGCGAAGACATGGCCGTCCATGCGTATCTGCACCGCAAAGAAGGCGCCGAGTGGAATGCCAACTACTGGTACGAGCGCGCCGGGCGCCAGCATCATCGTCCGGAACTGGATGACGAGTGGCAGGCGCTGGTCGAGGCCCTGCTCGCTGCGCAGAAATCCTGACTACAGCGTGTAGCGCTCCGCTGCGAGCATGTGCTCAGCGATCGTGCGTCCCAGGGCGACGGTATTCGCCGGCTCATGCTTCGTGAGGCGGCGGAAGATCGCCATCTGCGTGCGGAGCATGTCGCCTTCCGCTACCGCGCCCAAAATACGCTCCGCGGCCGACGAGACGATGCGGAACGAGCGAGCCGTGGTGAGTTGTGCCAGCGGAATGCCGATGGGATGCGATTGGCGGCACTTCTCCGCGCGCAGGATCGCCGACTCCATGACCAGGATTTCGATGAGGATGTCGGCCAGGGCGCCCATGATCTCCTGCTGATCCTGGAGATTCGTTGGATATTTCTGACTCGCCGCTCCGGAGCAGAACAGGCCCAGCTTCTTCGCGCTGGCCAGCAGAGCATGCTCGGCAGAAAGCGGGCCAGTAGCTTCGGAGCGCGGCGTCGGTCCGGCCATGACTTCGTCCATCACTTTAGCGATGGCGGGCAGCAGCGGCAGACGTCCCTGCAGGGCGCGCCGGAGCAGGAATCCGGAGATGATGAGCCGGTTGATTTCGTTCGTGCCTTCAAAGATGCGGTTGATGCGGGCGTCGCGGTAAGAGCGTTCGGCCGGGTACTCCTCGACATAGCCGTAACCGCCGTATATCTGCACGTTGGCATCGACCGCGCGGTCGAGCATCTCCGAGCACCAGACCTTCACGATGGAGCATTCGACGGCGTAGTCCTCGATGCTCTTCTGGACGTCAGCCGCCGGGGCATCGGGCGGAAGGGTGCCCAGTGCAGCGTCAATGGCGCCCACGACGCGGTAGACGAGCGCTTCTCCCGCGAAGATGCCGGCGGCCATATCGGCGATCTTCTCCTGCATCAAGCCGAACGACGTGATGGGCTTACCGAAGGCGAGGCGCTGCATGCCGTAGCGGATGGCATTGCGTAGTGTATGGCGCGCGCCGCCCAGCGTGGCCGCGCCCAATTTGTAACGGCCGACGTTCAGAATATTGAAGGCAATGTGGTGACCCTTGCCGGCGTCGCCGAGAAGATTGCCAGCGGGAATCGCGCAGTCGGAGAGGACCAGCGGGCAGGTGGACGACCCGCGGATACCGAGCTTGTGCTCTTCCGCGCCGATGGTCAGGCCGGGCGTGCTGCGCTCGATGAGGAAAGCCGAGAACTGGCCGGGCTGGCCTTCATCCGCAACGATTTTGGCGAAGACGATGAAGAGATCGGCAAAGCCCGCGTTCGAGATCCACATCTTTTCGCCGTTCAGGACATACTGCGATCCGTCGGCCGAGAGGCGCGCCTGAGCGCGGATATTCATGGCGTCGGAGCCGGAGGTCGCCTCGGAAAGCGCATACGCGGCGATCCATTCGCCGGTGGCGAGTTTCGGAAGGTACTTCTGTTTCTGCTCAGGCGTGCCGTACCAGATGACCGGCAACGTGCCGATGCCGGTGTGCGCGCTGATGCTGACCGAGAAGCTGGCGCAGACAGCGATGTTGTCGGAGATGAGCGCCGAGGTCGCTTTGTCGAGCGCGAGTCCGCCGTAGGCTTCGGGAATGTCCGCCGCAAGCAGGCCAAGCTGTCCGGCTTCGAGGAGCAGCTCGCGGGTGACCTGGAAATTCTTAGCCTCAATCTCGGGAACGCGAGGCAGGATCGACTTCTCCGCGAACTCGGCGGTGGTTCGCGCAATTTCCTGCTGCTCTTCCGAAAAATCCTCGGGAGTAAAAATGTCGTCGGGGGCGGCGTTGGTGAGGAGAAAGGTGCCGCCGGGAATGACTTTAGGCGTGGTTGCAGTGGCCATGACCGGTCTCTGAGAGACCATCTTACGCCGGTCGTGCAGGCGAGCGATGAATCAGGCGGTGCGCAGGCCGGCGGCGCGAGCCAGCTTGCGCTGGCGCTCGTCAAAGGTCCAGAAGCGCTCGGCCTTGAGTTCGAGGGCGCAGGCAACGTGCAGGATATCGAGGGTGCGGGTGCCGACGGCAGGCACATGGCGACGAGCCAACTCCACGCCGGTGGCAAAGGCAGCGGCGGGGAAATCGACCGTCAGCCAGACTCCGGCATCACAGTCCCGGCTGAGGTCCTGGTGGATCGCCTCTGCCTGTGCCGCCGAGATCTGACGGCGGAATACGTTCTGCCCGAGCGCATGAATAAATTCCAGACGATGGAAAGGCGTCAGCCAGAGTCGCGGATTCAGTCTCAACCGGCGAAGAGCCGCCGGTGTATGGTTGTCGCGCAGGTAGAGCGACACAAAAAAGCTGGTGTCCGCGTAAGTCTTCAATAGCGTCCGTGGCGATCCTTGAGGAAATTGTCAACCGCATTCAGAACGCGATCGCCGAAGATCTTCCTTTGGCGCGCCTCGAAGTCCGGCGACTTCGTCTTCCCGGGAGCCTGGCTGATAGGTGTGATCTCCGCCAGCGGCCGGTTCCGCTTCCGCAGCCGCAGCTTCTCCCCGGCCTCGAGCCAGCGTTCGATCTGGCGGGTATCCCGCAGCTGGCGCATGGTGATCTCTCGCATACGACTAATGTGACACAAAAATGTGTCACATAGCAAGAGGTTCAGGCCAGGTTTTCGAGAATCGCCGCCGCGCCCATCCCGCCGCCGACGCACATGGTGACCAGCCCATAGCGACCCTTGCGGCGGCGCAGCTCGCGGAGGATCGTCGCCGTCAGCTTGGCGCCGGTGCAGCCCAGCGGATGGCCGAGGGCGATGGCTCCGCCGTTGACGTTGACTTTGGCGGGGTCGAGGCCGAGCTGCCGGATGACGGCCAGCGCCTGGCAGGCGAAGGCCTCGTTCAGCTCGATCACGTCGATCTGATCGAGCGTCAGCCCAGCGAGCCGCAGCGCTTTGGGCACGGCATAGACGGGGCCGATGCCCATTTCTTCTGGATCGCAGCCGGCATAGGCATACGCGACAAAGCGCGCCAGCGGCTGCAGGCCAAGAGCAGCAGCGCGTTCCGATGACATCACGACCGTCGCGGCCGCCCCGTCGGAGGTTTGCGAGGAGTTGCCGGCGGTGACGATCCCCCCGGCGTGGAAGACCGGCTGGAGCTTCGCCAGAGCCTGGGCGCTGGTATCGGAGCGCGGGCCCTCGTCAGTGCGGAAGTCAATGGAATCGGTTTTAGGCCGGCCATGACCATTGGGCGTGGAGACTGTCACCGGCACGGGCACAATTTCGTTCTCGAAATGGCCGGATTCGATAGCGTCTACGGCCTTGTCATGGCTGTGGAGCGCAAACTGATCGGCATCCTCGCGGGAGATTCCGTAATGCTTCGCCAATCGTTCGGCGGTTAGGCCCATGGAGAGATACGAGCCGGGGTAATTCTCGACCAGCCATGGATTGACGGCAATTTTGTTACCGCCCATGGGGATCATCGACATCGACTCGACGCCGCCGGCCACAATCACCTCCGCTCCACCGCTGCGAACGCGTTCCGCGCCAAGAGCAATGGCCTGCAGCCCCGAGGCGCAGTAGCGGTTGATGGTCATGGCCGCGGCGTTCACCGGCAGGCCGGCTCGAAAGCTCGCGACGCGGGCGACGTTCATGCCCTGTTCCGCCTCCGGCATCGCGCAGCCAAGGATCACATCGTCGATGGTTTTGAGATCGAGCTGCGGTATGCGGTCGAGCGCGCCGCGGATGGCGATGGCGGCGAGGTCATCGGGCCGCGTGTTGCGCAGAGTTCCACGGGGCGCTTTGCCGACCGCGGTGCGAACGGCGCTGACGAGGAAGGCGTCTCTCATAGGTGCTCCAGACTGTGACTAATTCCTGAGCGGCTTGCCTGTTTTCAAAGTGTGCGCGATGCGCTCCTGGGTTTTGCGTTCACCGCAGAGCGAGAGGAAATGCTGGCGTTCCAGATCGAGCAGGTACTGCTCGCTGATAGGCGTGCCCGGCGTGACCGCTCCACCGCAGAGGACTTCGGCGAGATGCGTTGTCACCACGACATCGTGATCGCTGGCCAGTTCCCCCTCGCGCAGCATATGGACGCCGAGCTTCAGCGCGGCGAGAACCGAGTCGCCGGGCGCGGGGACATCGGTGCGCGGCAACGGAGCCACGTAGCCGGTTTCGGCCAGAGTGAGGGCCTGGAGCTTCGCATCGTGAAGCATGCGGTCGCGATTCATCGTGATGCGATCGGAGGGACGCAGCAGGTGAAGGTCGCGCGCTTCGCAGGCGGACGTCGAAACCTTCGCCAGCGCGATGTTCTCGAAGAGAGTCCGCAGGATGTGGTGCACTTCGACGCTGTCGCTGCGTGAAGCCCGCGGCGCGGCAGCGGCGGCCAGGTCGAGCGCGCGCAAGGTCATCTCCTTGCAGCCGCCGCCCGCAGGGATGAGCCCGACGCCGGTTTCCACCAGCCCCATGTAAAGCTCCAGATGTGGCTGGCGCACGGCGGCATGCAGCGTCACTTCAGCGCCTCCGCCGAGCGTAAGGCCGAAGGGCGCAACAACCACAGGGGCGGGGCAGAACTTGATCGCCTGCGTCATTTGCTGGAAGGCGGCGATGTAGGTGTCGATTTCGTCCCACTCCTCGTCCTGCGCGGCGAGCAGCAATTGGACGAGGTTCGCGCCGGCCGAAAAATTCGCCGCGTCATTCGTAATCACAAATCCGCGGAAATCGCGGACGGCATTGCTCGCTGGGTTCAGGTTTTCGCGAACGAAGCTCACGATGTCGCCGCCGAGGGCGTTCATCTTGGTGTGGAACTCGATGCAGGCGATGCCGTCGCCGACGTCGATCAGCGAGGCGCCAGGGTTTTCCCTGACGACACCGCCCGAACGCTTCGCGCGAGTAAGAGAGACAACGGCGGAGGGGGAATCGACCGGAACGTACGCGCCGGTGCGGACTTCGAAGGCTTCAGCCCTGTCCTTCCGATACCAGGTCTTCTCCGTCGTCGCGAGCAGCTTTTCCAGCGCGGGTGGCAGGGTGCGCCCCTGGCTGCGCAGCTTTGCGGTGGTGTCGGCAACGCCCGCAGCGTCCCACATTTCGAAAGGTCCGAGTTCCCAGTTGAAGCCGGTGCGCATGGCGCGATCGATGTCCGCGACGCTGTCGCTAATTTCCCCGATCCGGGCCGCAGCATAGAGCCACAGGTCGGGGAGGATCTGCCAGTAGAAACCCGCTGCCTTGTCCTTCTCCGGGTTTCCGCCGAGCAGCGCGCGGATGCGCTCCGGCAGCGACTCGACCGGTTTGGTGGCGTCGAGCGCCGGCAGCTTCGGCTTCTGCGCGGCACGGTATTCGAAGGTTGCCAGATCAAGGGTCAGACGCTCGTCGTCCTTCGCGCCGCGTTCTTTCTTGTAGAAGCCCTGCCCGGTCTTGTCGCCGAACCACTTCTTCTCGAGCATCATCTCGAGGAACGCAGGAAGCTGAAGATCGCTGCGCTCGTCCTTCGTGTTGGCAGCGAAGTTGCGCACGACCGAGCCCAGAACGTCGAGTCCAACCATGTCGGCAAGGCGAAACGTGCCGGTTTTTGGCCAGCCCAGCGGCTTCCCGGTCAGCGCGTCGATCTCTTCGATCGTCAGACCCTGAGCCTGCATCACGCGAATGGTATTGAGCAGGGAAAAGGCGCCGATGCGATTGGCGATGAAGTTCGGCCGGTCATGGGCCGCGACCACGGACTTGCCCAGGTGGATGTCGGCAAACCGCGCAACGGCCGCGACCGCGCCTGGATCTGTATCAGCCGTGGAGATGAGTTCGACCAACTGCATATAGCGCGGCGGATTAAAGAAGTGCGTGCCGAACCAGCGGCGGCGCAGATCCTGGGGAAGGCCTTCGGCGATGGCTGCGACCGGCAAGCCGCTGGTGTTGGTCGTCAGGATCGCGTCCGGACGAAGATATGGTGCAACGTGGGCCAGCAGGGTGCGCTTGATCTCGAGGTTCTCCGCGACGGCTTCGATGATCCAGTCGATATCGCGCAGGCGCGGCAGATCGTCGTCGAAGTTGCCGATGGTGATGCGGGCGGCGAACTCCGGCGCAGCCAGAGCCGCGGGCTTCGACTTCTTCAGGCCTTCGAGCGCCCTGGCGGCCAGCGCGTTCCGATCGCCTGGCTGCGCCATGTCGAGCAGGAGAACCGGGAAGCCGGCGTTCGCGACCTGCGCGGCGATGCGGGAGCCCATGGTGCCCGCGCCCAGAACGGCGACGCGGCGAATCGGGTAAGCGGTGGTGGCGGAGGAGGAAGGAGCGGCAGTTTCGGTGAGGGTCGTCGCAGACATAGCGAATTTTTCCTAACCCAACACCCTACCTGATTCGAGGCACTTCTCGCTCGTCGCGCCGAAGTCAGGAATCAATGCGATGTGAAGAGATTTTCAGGCCGCACGAGAGCCTCGCGCGGTCACGATAGGCTGAGGAGGTGAGCCGATGGGCAAGGCGTGCTCTTGGATGGATCGGACTGATGCTGGTGGGACTGGCTTCGGCCCAGCGCGACCCGGCCGGCCACTATGTCGATGCGGTGCCAGGCAAGCCCCTGTGCACGCTGCGCATTCACGTCACGGGATTCCGCAACGACAGGGGAAAAGCGGGCGGCGTGATCTTCGCGTCGCCGGCGGGATGGCCGGAGAATCGCTCGAAAGCCGTGGCAAACGGCGGCTTCGACATCCACGACAGACAGGCGACAGAGGAATTTGAGGTGCCGCCAGGCAGGTATGGCGTGGCCGTGATTCACGACGAGAACGAGAACCAGAAGCTGGATCGGAATCTCCTGGGGATCCCGAAGGAAGGCTTTGGGTTTGCGAACAATCCGCGCGTGCTGCTGTCAGCGCCGTCGTTTCAGGCAGCTTCCACCCAGGTCTCCTGTCCGGTGACGGAGATCCAGATCAGGCTGATCTACAAGTGACTTTAGTCAGGCGGGAGCGTTGCCGCTCTCGGCCGGAGCTGCGCCTGGAGCAGCTTCGGCGGTTTTGCCGCCGGGATTGACCAGGTCGCGCAGTTCCTTGCTCGGCTTAAAGTACGGGACCTTTTTCGCGGGCACCTCGACCTTGGTGCCGGTCTTGGGATTGCGGCCAATCCGAGGCTTGCGCTGGCGAATGCGGAAGCTGCCGAAACCGCGAATCTCGATCTTGTCGCCGGATCTGAGCGCGCCGATGACGGAATCGAAGATTGTTTCCACGATCACTTCGCTGTCGCGTCGGGTCAGGTCACCCAGCTTCGTTACTTCTTCAACGAGGTCGGCTTTGGTCATGGTGGGGGTCGCTCCGTTCCTGATAGGCCCGCTGTCCTTCATAGTAGATGCAATCTCTTTCGCTTGCAAAGTCAAGTAGTTGCGAGCATTTCGTCCAGCCAGAAACCTCGAATCACCGCCACAGGAAGTAAAAGCCCGTGTGCCGCTCCAGCAGCTTGCTCGGGTTCGGCAACAGGCTGCCGGGGTCCGAGCCCAGCAGGTCCCAGAAGGTTTTGTGGAGAACATAGGGCTTCACCACGTCCGGCTCGCCCGAAATCCCCACAGACTTCGCCGTGTCCAGCAGCGCCACACGAAATCCTCCTTCTTTATCAATTAGATGCAGCGGCATGGCCTGTTGGCCCGTCCACACCTGCCCCGTCGCCATGGATCGAACCTGGGCCTCGGGCAGGTGGCGTCCTTCCGCGACATCGTGGATGAACTGGCCGTACATGTTGTCCACCAGGCTCTGGAAGTAGGCTTGTTCCTGGGGGGTCATCGGCCGGCTCGGATCGCCCGCATCCTTGAGGGTCCCGGCATGGATGACCTCCGGCGACAACTTCGCCCACTGCATCAGGTTGCCGTAGTTGGTCCACTCCATGATCACGCCGATGGAGCCGACAACGCTGGCGTCGTTGGCGTAGATTTTGTCCGCCGCCGAGGCGATGTAGTAAGCGCCGCTCGCCCCCACGCTCTCGATGGACGCGATGATCGGTTTCTTCTTCTGCTCACGGATGCGCAGCACCTCGTGGTAGATCTCCTGGGATGCGGCCGCGCCTCCACCCGGCGAGTCGATGTGCAGGATGATCGCCTTGACTGAATCGTCCTGGTTGAATTTGCGCAGCTGATCGACGAGTGAGTCCGCGGAAAGAATCTCGCCGTCAATGTCGATCACCCCAATGTTGTCGCCCAGAGCGGTGAACCCGTCGGTCGAGCCGCCGAAGGAATGGGCCGCCATATAGAAGAGGATCGAAACCACGAAAATGAACCCGAGAATGAGCACGCCCCCGCCAGCGAACCAGGGCCACACCCGGCGTTTGGCCCGCGGTGGAGGCGGATACCAGGCCGGCGGGACAGGATTCGGAGCGGTCGCCTGGGGGGCAGGAGGCGTTGATTCGACAGGCTCTTCCATAGGGGCGAGTGTAGCACCGGGCCGAAATGGAGAAGGCGAATTCCCGGAATTCCGGTATGATAAGTAAAGGATTACTGGCTCATCCTCCTCCTAAAACGATTTGCAACCGGATGCTCGCGGAAACAGCACAGCCCGAGAACGAGGAGGAACGGCTGAAAATGACCCCTCAATACACCATCGTTATTCCCGCGTATAACGAGAGCGCGCGCATTGGACCCGCGCTCGACGAGGTTTTGCGCACGATCGACAACCGGCGCTGGGATGCGGAAGTTCTGGTGGTGAATGACGGTTCCACCGACAACACCGCGGCTATCATCGAAAGCTACGCGGCGCGGGACCGCAGGGTTCGGCTCCTGAACAATATCGGCAACCGCGGCAAAGGTTACAGCGTGCGCAATGGGCTGCTGCACGGCGCGGGCAACATCGTCATGTTCACCGACGCTGACCTCTCCGCCCCCATGGAAGAAGCGGAGCGCCTGTTCGCAGCGATTCGCGACGGCGCCGACATGGCCATCGGCTCGCGCTGGCTGGAACGCAGCCGCCAGACCATCCATCAGCCCCTCTACCGCCAGATCTTCGGTCGCTGCTTCAATCTCGTCACCCGCATGGTCATGCGCCTGCCCTTCGCGGACACCCAGTGCGGCTTCAAGGCCTTTCGGCGCAACGCGGCGCAGACCATCTTCCAGCTGCAGCGCATCGAGCGCTGGGGCTTCGATCCCGAGATCCTGTTCATCGCTCTCAAGCGCGGTTACAACATCCGTGAAGTGCCCGTCACCTGGGGTCACGACGAGCGCACCCGCATGAGCTATCTGAAAGACGGCATCAAGATGCTGGAAGAACTCCTCTACGTGCGCTGGAATTCCCTGGTCGGTGTCTACGATCGCAAGGTGTCCGATCTGGCAGCAGAGCGCGGATAGCCCAACTCGCGCCTACTTGCAGGGAAAGCCGCCGCCCGGGTGGCTTTGCTGTTTGCGCGTGGGATTTTCTTCCAGGGTTCCCAATTCTGCTGCGACTGCCAGTGAAACCGATCAGGGGTTCGCCGGACTGTAAGGCACAATCTCCAGAGGATGCGCCTCCGTGTTGAACACCGTCTTGCTGAGGTCGATCCGCGTCGGATTCGCCAGCAGCAGATACAGGTATTTCAGCGTCTCCGCGAAGAAGTAGCTCTCCATGTCGTCGCGCTGCTTCATCGTGCGCACATCGGAAATAGCCGCGAAGGCCGACGGCGTCCGGCAGTTCTTCACGATGGCGTTGAAGAACGTGTACCCCATCGCCCGGTACTGCGGATCATGCGTGAAGTAGTAGAGGTAATACGCCGATTCGATGATCTCCGGCCGAAGCTGGTAGCCGGGGCTCAGAATCTTCATCGTCCGGTAATCGATCACCTCCGGCTCGATGCCGGCCAGATTCCACATCCTGAAATTGGATTCCTGCAGCTGACGCGCCCGGTCCAGATCGCCGGATAAGGCCAGCGTCCCCGCAAAGAACGCCGCCAGCGCTCCGTATTCGGTCCCGGTTCGCGCGCCGGTGTTCATGTTGGCCTCGCCATACCACAGCGACGTCGTCTTATCGGGATTCGTCACCGTATCGGCGACATATTGATTCAGCGCGGCAACGCTCTGCTCCCACATGCGGTGGCAGTCTTCGTCGTGAAACAGCAGCCACGCCTTCAGCAGGTACTCATAGAAGGAATCCGAGCCGCCGTTGACATTCGCATCCTCGGCATCCGAGCCCCCGGTCCACGCGCCCGTGCGAACATTGAGTTCCGAGCCGACAAGATTGAGCTTCGATCGCTGCTCCCAGATCGCCACGGCGGCGCGTTTCGCCTTCTCGTAGTAGACCGGCTTGTTCGTCAGCCGGCTCAGCGTCCCCATCTCCAGCAGCAGCGTGCCCACTTCCGCCGGATTGGTGCTCTCGCCCCGCACCGCCCCGGTTTTCAGATTCACGTACTCGTAGGGCATGCCCGTTGGCGAGTTGTAGGCCGGCAGCAGCCGCGTCCCAAGATCGTCGGCCAGCGCCAGCAGTTTCGGATCGTGCGTCAGCTCATACGAGCTGAGCAGCCCGCCCACCATCCGAATCGTGATCTCAAAATTCTTGACGTAGATGTCCTTGTCGAACGAGAGCTGCGTATCGATCAGTTGCCGGTCCTCGTCGGCTTCCTGGTTCAGCCCCATTACGACCATCGTGTCCAGCGCATCCACCGGCGTCATCAGCAGCGAAGTGCCGTACCAGTCGAAAGGCTCGTTCGACAGGGGACGCAGTTCGTCGTGCCCCCACGCATATTTGTGATATCCCTCCCAGGCGTGCAGAAACTGCTCGCGCACCTGTTTGGCCATTTCTTTTTCTGAGGGAACCTGCGGAGCGGCGAGTGCAGCCGGCGCCGCGAACGCAAAAATGAGCAGCAGAGCAAAAACTTTCTTCATAGGGACATCACGATAGTAGCGGATGCTCCCCAATCGGCGGCTGCCGGCTCAGGAAGACAGGCTCGTCTTCAGCATCTGTTCCGCATGGCGCAGGCTCGTCTCCGTCACCGTCGCCCCGGAGATCATGCGGGCAATCTCCCGCGCTCGCTCTTCGGCGCTCAGCAGCCGGATCCGCGTTTCTGTCCGCTTCTGCTTCTCCTGCTTTTCGATCAGAAAGTGCTGGTCGGCGAAGGCGGCGATCTGCGGCAGGTGCGTCACGCACAGAACCTGCTGCACCCGTGACAGTGCCTTCAGCTTCTGACCGACCGCTTCGGCGGCGCGCCCGCCAATGCCAATGTCGATCTCGTCGAAAACCAGCGTTCGCGGCACCTGCGCCTTGCGGTTGCGCGCGCGGTTCGCTCCATCTTCCACGCTCACCTTCAGCGCCAGCAGCACACGCGACATCTCGCCGCCCGAAGCGATCTCGTCCAGAGGCTGCAGCGGCTCGCCCGCATTTGTTGCGATCCGGCACTCCACCGCGTCCCATCCATGCGCCGTCCAGTTCGAGGAGTCTTCGCTGGCCGCGACCGCAATCGAGAAGCGCGCCTTCATTGCGAGGTCGTTCATCTGGGCTTCCGCCAGCTTCTCCAGTTTGCGCGCCGCGGCCGCACGCTCGCCAGTCAACGCCCGGGCCGCCCCCTGATACCCCGCCGCCGCTTTTTCCAGATCCGCACGCAGGCCCTTCAAAATCTCATCGCGATTCTCCACCTCGGCCAGCTTGCGCGACGCCTCTTCACCGGCGTGCAGCACATCGCCCAGGGTCGGACCGTACTTGCGCTTCAGGCGGTCCAGCGTCGCCAGACGGTTCTCGATTTCGGCGAGCCGCTCCGGCGAGGCGTCGATGCGATCCGCATAATGACGCACGCTGGAGCTGATGTCCTCGACCGTCGCCCGCGCCGCGATAATCTGCGAGACCGCATCGCTGAATTGCGGGTCGTAGCGCGCCAGCTCCTCGAGAAATTTCTGCGCCGCCTGTAGCGTGGACTCCGCCGAGTCGTCATTCTCGTACAAAACATCGCTGGCCCCGATGGCCGCCGCCTGCAGCTTCTCCGCGTTTTGCAACACGCGCCGCTCCGTCTCCAGCGCCTCGTCTTCGCCCGCCTCCGGCGCCGCTGCCCCGATCTCCCGCGCCTGGAACGACCACAGATCCGCCAGCTTCAGCCGATCCGCCTCATCGCGCTCCAGCTCCGCCAGCCGATCCTGAATCGAGCTCCAGCGCGCATACGCTTCCGCCACGCTGTCCAGCGAGACTCCGCCGAAGCGGTCCAGCAATCCTCGCTGCTGCGCCGTGTCAAAGCCCGACAAGGTCTCTGACTGCGCGTGAACCAGCGCCAGCTCCGGAGCCAGCGCCCGCAGCACCGCGACCGTGGCTGGCTGATTGTTCACGTACACGCGGCCCCTGCCATCGGCCAGGATCTCCCGCCGCAGGATGATTTCCGAACCCTCCAGATCGAGTCCGTTGTTCTCGAGGGTTGCCTCGGCACCGGCCGTCGCCTCAAAAACGCACGAGAGCACCGCGCGATCCGCCCCATGCCGAATCACCCCCGTTGACGCCTTCTGACCCATCAGCAGCGCCAGCGCATCCACCAGGATCGATTTGCCCGCGCCGGTCTCGCCGGTGAGCAGGTTCAGGCCCGGCCCAAAAGAGGCGATGGCGTGGTCGATGACAGCGTAATTTTCGGCTCGGAGCTCGAGCAGCATGGAGTCAGGGTACAGGCTACAGGTTGCACGGTACAGGGGTGCAAAGCATGGAAGGGCGAGGCACCGCCTGGTTGGCTTTTTTCACGTGACCCTGTCTAATGCAGGTGATGCACGAACCGATACGGGTAGGGGTGGTTGGATTCGGGCTGGCGGGACGGGCGTTTCACACCGCCGTGGTGCAGGCGACGCCGGGGCTGGAACTGGCTTTTGTGGTTCAGCGCAGCGGCGACGATGCGAAAAAGGAGTATCCCGAAGCGCATGTGGCGCCCTCGGTGGAAGAGATGCTGTGCGACGTCGGCATCCAGCTCGTCGTGATCGCCACGCCCAGCTACTCGCACTACGAAGTGGCGAAGCAATGTCTCCATGAACAGAGGCATGTCGTCATCGACAAGCCGTTCACGCTGACTTCGGAGCACGCCGCAGAGTTAATCCACATCGCGCGCCAGCGCAAACTTCTGCTCACTGCCTATCAGAATCGGCGCTGGGATGGCGACTTCCAGACCGTGCGGCAGATCATCGCAGACGTCGACCTGGGACGGCTCGTCACCCTGGAATCCCACTTTGACCGCTTCCGGCCGCAGCCGCGGCGCGACGTGTGGCGCGAGAGCGGTGGCCCAGGCGGAGGAATCCTGTTCGATCTCGGACCGCATTTGATCGATCAGGCGATGACGCTCTTCGGGGCGCCCGACACCATTTCTGCCAGCGTCCGCGTGGAGCGCGATGCCGCCGTTGTCGACGACGCCTTTGATCTCCAGCTCTCTTACGAGCGCCAGCGGCTGACCATCTTCCTGCGCTCGACGCTGACCGCCTGCACGCCCGGCCCGCGTTACATTCTCCACGGAACCCGCGGCAGTTTCGTCAAATGGGGGCTCGATCCGCAGGAGGAGCAACTGCGCGCCGGGATGCTTCCCGATGCGCCCGGCTTCGGCGAGGAGCCGGAGAGCCGGTGGGGCGAACTGCATGTCGAGGATCAACAGCCGCGTCGCGTGCCCACCCTGCGCGGAGACTACCGCGGCTTCTATGAGAACGTGCGGGATGTCCTGCTGGGCAAGGCAGAGCTGGCCGTTGAACCAGAGCAGGCCTGGCGCACCACAAGGCTGATCGAGCTGGCGCGCGAAAGCAGCGGCCAGGGACGCCGGCTGCGCGTCGACTTCACTGGCCAGCCCTGAGCCGGCCCCTCACTCGTTGCGCAGCACCTGCATCGGATCGGTCTGCGCAGCGCGCCGGGCGGGCAGCGTTACCGCCAGCAGGGCGGTCATCAGCAGCAGACCAATACTGACGGCGATCGCGACCGGGTCGGCTCCGCTGGTCTCATACAGCAGCGACTGCACCCACCGGGTCGCCACAAAGGCCAGAGCCACGCCGGCCAGAATGCCGCCGGCGATCGGAGTCGCGGCCTGCCACGCAATCAGTCGCATCAGGCTGGACTTGTCGCTGCCCAGCGCGATGCGGATGCCGAACTCCTGCCGGCGCAGCGAGACCGAGTAGGCGAGCACGCCGTAAATCCCCAGCAACGCGAGCAGCAGCGCCGCCGCGCCAAAGCTGGAGAGCAACAGCGTCTGGAAGCGCTGGTTGGCGACTGAGTCGGCAACCTGCTGGTCGAGGGATTTGAGCACGGGGATGGCGACCTGCGGATCGATCTTCCAGATCGCACTCCGAATCGCCGGAGCGAGCCCCGCCGTCGCTTCCGGGCTGCGGATCAGGAAGTTTAACCGCCACACGGGATTCTGCCAGTAGGGCAGGTAGACCATATTGGCGGTTGTCTGCAGGTCGTTAATGCGGGCGTCGGCGAGGACGCCGACTACGGTGTATACCGTGTCCTCGCCCATTTTGAAGGTGCGTCCAATGGGGTTTTCGCCAGGCCAGATGGCGCGCGCGGCTTTCTCGGAAATAAGTGTGTTGGTGGGATGGTTCTTGTCGGCATCCGTGAGATCGCGTCCGGCGACCAGCGGGATGCGCAGCGTCGTGGCGTAGCTGGGACTGATCCAGCGGATATTGGCGTCGGGGGTCTGCGCCATGGGCAGGGGGTGGTCGGGGCGCTGGACGAGGTTGATCCACGTTTCGCCGGCCAGCGGCGTTTCGCTGGTGGCGGCGACAGACTGGACGCCGGGGATGCCGGCGAGCGCGGCGAGGGCGCGATCCTCAAACGCGGCCCGGACCTGGTCGGAATTCTTCACCGAGTCGCTGTACTGGTGCGAGTACAGGAAGACCTGTGCGTAGGCGACGTGGCTTGAGTCGAAGTCGCGGTTCTGATCGAGCAGGGTGGCAAAGCTGCGGACGAGCAGACCGGTCACGATCAGCAGCGCCACGGTGCAGGCGACTTCGGCGCCGACGAGAAGGTGACGCGTGCGGCGGCTCTCGCGCGAGGCGGAGACGCGCGTGGTGCTCGTCTGCAGAGCCGCCTGTGGGTCGACACGCATGGCGCGCAGCGCCGGCAGCAGTCCGAAGACGAAGGCGGTAAGGATGGAGAGCCCGGCAGCGCCCAGCAGGACGGGCCAGCTGACCTGAATGTCGGCGAGGCGGGGAAGGTTTGTAGGCGCGGCGGCCAGGAAAAGCCGAACGCCGAGGAAGGAAAGCAGGATGCCGAGCGCTCCGCCCAAAAGAGCCAGAACGAAAGAGTCGGCAAGAGCCGCGCCAAGGAGACGGTTGCGTGCCGCGCCCAGAGCAGCGCGAACCGCGAGTTCCCGGTCGCGAGCGACGGCGCGGGCCAGCTGCAGATTGGCGAGATTGACGCACCCGATAAGAAGGATCGCGCCTACGGCGGCCAGCAGCAGCCAGAGAGCGGTGCTGACATCGCCGGCAACGTCAACGATGAGAGGGTTAACGACGACTGTGGGCCTGGTGGCGAGGTGGTGGGCCTGATCGAACGCCGCCTGGATCGTGTTCAGCTCGGCCCCAGCCTGCGCGATCGAAACCCCGGGGCGGACGCGGGCGATCGCCATGTAGTTGTAGTCGTAATCGTCGCTTTCGTTGGCGGGATCGAGAACGAGCGGCGAGAAGATTTGATACGACTCAGTCCTGCCCCAGGTGCCCGCCATCCGCATGGGTGTAATGCTGGGGAACTGAAAATCGCGGGGAAGCACGCCCACCACCGTCTGCGGGACGCCCCCGCTCCGGAGGGTCTGACCGACAGCGTCGGGATTGCCGTGGAAGTAGCGCTGATAGGCGCCCCAGCTGAGGATGACTTCGTTGTTGTGCCCTTTGATCGTCTCGGCAGGCAGAAAGCTGCGGCCGAGCACAGGCTGGACGCCAAGAACGGAAAAGAAATTCGAAGGAACGTGGAGGCCGTCGAGGATCTCAGGGTGATCGGTGCCGGAGGAGATGCTGTATCCGCCGCTCTGAAAGATCGCCGCGCCGGAGAGGGTCTTGCTGTTGGCCTGCCAGTTGAAGAACTGGCGAGGGTTATCGGGCACGGCATCGCCCGGGGCACTCGCCGTGGCGATGCTGTTGTCCCTCTCGCGGAGAATGACAAGCTGGCCAGGGTTCGGGAAAGCGAACGGCTTCAGCAGTACCGAGTCAACCACCGAGAAGATCGAGGTGACCGCGCCGATGCCGAGGGCCAGGGTGAGGATGGCGGTGAGGGTAAAGCCCGTTGTTTTGCGAAGGGTGCGGGCGCTGAAGCGCAGGTCCTGCAGGAAACTGTGCATGGCGGCCTCGGACGGCAATTTAGAAATTTGTCGAGCACGCAGGCAGCCGTCGCGCACGGCGCACCCGTCACCTCGTTTGTACAAGATACGCCGCCCAGGCGGCTCCGGTTCAGAAAACGCCGTGTTCGCGAGCGGACGCGGCTGTTCGGCGACGGACAGCTGGATCGTTTACGGCGCGGCCGCTGGACCGGCAACGCCTGCGCCCCTCAGGGCTGGAAGACCACCCGAACGCCCGGTTCAGACGGCGCATTCCACAGCGACTCCACCTGAGCCAGCGGCGCTACTTTAGCCCGGATCCGAAACGGCTCGCGGGCTGCCTCCTGCAGAAAGGCTGCGAGCGCGCGAAAGATGCGATCCATCGGCACGCTGCCGAGGCCGCTGCCCATCAGCTCCAGCCCCGAGCTGCGCAGGCTCTCCGCGGCCAGAGACACCGTGGGCCCGGCGCTGGAGCCCACCTGAACATAACGGATCCGCGCGGAGCCGTGGTTTACACCCCTCTGTGTCATGGCTTCCAGAGCGGCTTCGGCCGGCGCGCCCCACACAAAATCGAGAACCACGTCGATCTTTTCCTCGGCAATCGCGTCGCGAAAAGCCGCGACGAGCGCGGCGCGATCCTGGGCCAGGGAGAGAACACGGTCTGCACCGAGCGCGCGCAGTTCCTCCAGCGCCTGCGGATTGCGTCCGGCACCAACCACCCGCCGCGCACCCAGGCGCCTGGCTACCTGGACCGCCAGATGACCGGATACGCCCGTGGCTCCAAGAATCAGAATGCTCTCGCCCGGTGCCAACCGGGTACGCTCCGTCAGCGCTGCCCACGACGACATCCCCGGATTCATCATCGCGGCGACGGTCGCGTCGTCCAGCTTCTCGGGAATCGGAAAACAGGTGGCGCGCTGGGTCAGGCTGCGCTCGGCAAAGGTCCCGTAGAGCGGACGGGAGCGAGCGAAATACACCCGCGAGCCGTCGGGCAGACGGCCCACGCCATCGAGCCCCGGGATAAACGGCAGTTCACCCGTGCTGCTGTAATGCTTGCCGGCGGCGAGCGACTTCGCGATCACGTGCAGACCGGCGGCGATGACCGCAACCACGATTTCCTCGCCCGACGGCACAGGCTCGGCAAACGTGTCATAGCGTGGCGGAGCCGAAAAAGAATGGACGACAGCGGCGTTCATGGCATTGTCCTCACACAAGCGATTGCCTCTGATTCAACCACCGCCGGGCGCAAAAGGGGAAGTGAGCGTGGTATGGTTCTGGCTTATCGACAGGAGGAACAGCCATGGAAGCCAGGGCGGCAGCGAAAGAGCGATTCGACGGCGCGCAGGAGCAGCTCCTTGGGTTGAGCCATCGCATTCACGCGCATCCGGAGCTCGGCTTCGAGGAAGAGAAGTCGTCGACCTGGCTGTGCGAGGCGCTCGACGCCGCCGGCTTCACAGTGGAGAAAGGCGTCTGCGATCTGCCGACGGCTTTCCGCGCCCGCGCCGGCTCCGGCCCGCTCCACATCGCCATCTGCGCCGAGTACGACTCTCTCCCCGGCATTGGCCACGCCTGCGGCCACAACATCATCGCCGCCTCGGCGATCGGAGCAGCCCTCGCCGCTGCCAAACTCGCTGACGAGGTGGGTCTCACCATCAGCGTCATCGGCACGCCCGCCGAAGAAGTCGGCAACGCCAGCGGCAAAATTCTTATGCTCGAGCGCGGCGGCTTCGACGGCATCCACGCCGCCATGATGGTTCACCCCGCGCCCTTTGACATGGTGAAGGCGAAGATCATCGCCGCGTCAATGTTCGAAGTCCACTGCACCGGCAAAGAATCCCACGCATCGGCGTTTCCAGAACTCGGCATCAACGCAGCCGACGCCCTCACCATCGCGCAGACGGCGATCGGCCTTCTCCGCCAGCACATCCGCTCCAGCGATCGCATTCACGGCATCGTCACCGAGGGGGGCGTCGCGCCCAACGTCGTCCCGGCGCACACCTCGGCGAAGTACATCATCCGTTCCGAGACCCTCGACCAGCTCAAAGAACTGCGGCCGAAGGTCTACCGCTGCTTCGAAGCCGGCGGCCTCGCCACCGGCGCGAAGGTCGCAATCACCGGCGGCGACAAACCCTACGCCGAGATGGTCCACGACAACGACATGGCGCTCCTCTACAAGTCCAACTCCGAGGCTCTGGGGCGCAAGTATCCCAACATGGGCGAGTGGGAAACGCGGCCCACCGGCTCGACCGACATGGGCAACGTCTCCCTGGCCATGCCTTCCATCCATCCCATGATCGGCATCAACTCGCTGCCGGCCGTCAATCACCAGCCGGAGTTCACCGCCCACTGCGTCACTGCGGATGCAGACAAAGCCGTCATCGACGGCGCCCTCGCCATGGCCTGGACCTGCATTGACATGGCGCAGAACCAGCCACTGCGGGATCGCCTGCTGGCGCGCCAGGGCTGATTCAGCCAGCGACGGCGGGCACACTCACCCGCTCTGATAGGACGCGGCGGTTTCGCGCACACCCTCCGCGTAGGGAGTACCCGCGAAGCCAAAAGCTCGCGCGAACTTCGACGAGTCGAACAGATACGGCGCGTCGTTCTGGTACAGCATCTCGTAGATTTCGCCAACCACGGGCTTGAACCACCCGTACATGCGAACCATAAGCGGGGAGAGGACGCGGTACGCGGGCGCGCGGTGCATCGCTTCTGCGGCCGAGGTGATGAATTCGCGCCCCGTAGGAGGATTGGGCGCCGTGGGCAGATGCCAGGTCTGGTTCCAGGCTGAGTCGGACTCGGCGAGGGTGAGCACCGCGCGCGCGGCGTCGGGCGTGTAGATCAGAGAGTGGGGAACGGAGTCGTTCACCAGACAGGAGGCTTTTTGATTCTTGCTCCAGGCGTCGAAAACAAGCACGTTGGCCACGCCGGTGGGCGTCGCGGGTCCGTAGAAGTCGGGAGCGCGGGCGATCATCGCGGTCAGCGAGCCCGCCCGGATCTCGTTCAGCAGAGTCGTGGCGATCTGCGCGCGTATTTCGCCTTTGCGGCTGCAGGGATGGAACGGTGTGTCTTCCGTCATCGGGCCGTGAACGCGGCCGTACATGTACACGTTGTCGAAGAAGAGGAGCTTCGCCCCGGCTCGCTTCGAGGCTTCGATGGTGTTGGCCATGATCTTCGGCCATTGGTCGGCCCACACCTTGTGGTCGTAGGGGAGGCCGGCGAGCAGAAGAACGACGCTCGAGCCAGCGACGGCCCGGAGCGTCGCATCGCGATCCCTAAGATCGGCGGCGACGACTTCAGCGGCTCCTGGCGCGGCCCGCGCGCTGCGACTGACCACGCGAAACGGTTGTTTCTGCCCCGCCAGCAGCGGAGTGAGATGATTCGCGATAACGCCGCCTGCGCCGAGAATAGTGATCATTAGGGTTCTCCTGAACTGTTTAGTATCTCAACCCGCCTGCGTTCCATGGCCGAACAGCGGGCCGCGATTCAATGTGTCGGAGGTACCGTTCGCCTCCCGATTCCCGCCCTTCCCCGCAGGTGGAGTTGCATCCCTCCGCCCCCTGTGTTATCTAAAAGGTATTCAAGTTTGCTCCTAAAGAGCGAGCCTGAATTTCATGCAGAGTGGCTGAGGGACGGGCCCTGTGACGCCACGACAACCGGCCTGAGCAATTCGGGACATCGGTGTCAACTCTCGCTCGCCGTAAGGCGGGGAACATGAGATTCGGGGTGCAGGCTGTATCGCATCTCGCGCAATCCCAGGAAGTGTCGTAACCAGGCAGTACGTCGTCACGCGTGCCCGTATTTGTATTTCCCAGCGCCACTCTCGTAACGGAGAGGGTTCAATGGCTGCTGCTTACGAACTGCGCTGTCGTGAATGCGGGAAACGCTACGACAACGCGCCGCTTTCGATTTGTGACGAGTGTTTTTCCCCCCTTGAAGTCCAGGTTGATCTGGACGCCGCCCGCAAGACCGTAACCCGGGCGACGATTGCCGCGGGCCCCACCAGCATGTGGCGTTACCAGGCCCTGCTGCCGGTTCCCGACGATTCCGCCCCGCAGACCCCGGCCGGCTGGACGCCGCTGCTGCGCGCCCCGCGCCTCGCCGAGCGCATTGGTGCGACGAATCTGTGGATCAAGAACGACGCCGTCTGCCTGCCCACGCTCAGCTTTAAGGATCGCGTCGTCGCCGTCGCCCTCGAAAATGCCCGGCGCTTCGGCTTTGACACCGTCGGCTGCTCGTCGACCGGCAACCTGGCCAACGCTGTTGCCGCCCAGGCCGCGCGGCTCGGCTTGACGACCTACATCCTGGTCCCCGCCGATCTCGAGCCCGCCAAGATTCTCAACACCCAGGTCTACGGCGCCACCCTCGTCCGCATCGACGGCAACTACGATCACGTGAACCGCCTCTGCTCGCAGATTGCCGACCGCTACAACTGGGGCTTCGTCAACGTCAACCTGCGCCCCTACTACGCCGAAGGCTCCAAGACCGTTGGCTTCGAGATCGCCGAACAGTTGGGCTGGCGTCTGCCCGACAACGTCGTCGTCCCCATGGCCGGCGGCTCGCTCATCACCAAAATTCGCAAGGCTTTCAAAGAGCTGGTCACGCTCGGCCTCGTCGATGACAAGCCGGTTCGCTTCTTCGGAGCCCAGGCCACCGGCTGCTCGCCTATCTCCGCCGCCGTCAAGTCTGGCGCCGATGCCATCGAGCCGCAGCGCCCGCGCACCATCGCCCGCTCGCTTGCCATCGGCAATCCCGCAGACGGCGTCTACGCGACCCGGGCGATCCGGGAGAGCGGCGGCTGGGCCGAGGACGTCTCCGACGTAGAAATCGTCTCCGCCATCCAGGAACTCGCCGAGACCGAGGGCATCTTCACCGAAACCGCCGGCGGCGTCACTACCGCCGTCACCGCCCGCCTCTACGCGCACGAGCGTATTCACCCGGACGAGTTGACCGTTGCCTGCATTACCGGCAACGGCCTCAAGACGACCGATGTGCTCCAGGGCGCTTACGAACAGCACGCCGCCATCCGCCCGCGTCTGGGTGACTTCGAGCAATATCTCGCCGAACAAACTGAAGAAAACGATCTGGTCCCCGGAGGAGCTTATGTCCGTTAGAGTCCTGTTGCCCAACGCCTTTCAGAAGCACACCAACGGCGCGAAGGAGATCACGTCCAACGCGGGCAATCTGCCGGCGCTCCTCACCGAGATCGAGACGACCTTCCCGGATCTGAAAACCCATCTCCGCGACGAGTCGGGCCAGGTGCGCAGGTTCATCAACTTCTACGTCAACGAGGAAGACATCCGCTTCCTCGGCAACGAGAAGTACGCCTTCAAGGATGGCGACGAAGTCCTCGTCATCCCCTCCATTGCTGGCGGTTCGTTCACCGATGCGCGAAGCGCGGTTGCCTGGACGGCCAGTCCCGCGCGCGGCGAAACGCCTTCGGCACACGATGGCGATACCTGCGGTCGGCTCTGCAGCTGTTGCTCCTACTGTGGCCAGGAGCCCTGTTGTTGCGGGGATTAGTGTGGTGGTTCCGAAGTTCGTTGGAGAGTTGTGTCTTGCCCGTGTGTCAGGGGGATGGCCGACATTACGTCCGGAGCTGTCTATCTCTTCAAAGTTGATCGCGAGGGCTAATTGGGCCTCCGCGACGTGCCCGGAAAAAGTAAAACTGCCCGCCGACCGTGTTCTTCATATCGACCACCTGTTCGCGCGCATGCAGCGTTTTAATCCATAGGAAGAGAAGACGAACGCCAGGACGAGAAGCGGATCAAATTTATCCCAGGTACTGCCACCGCCATTCAGTTGTGAATAGAACGCAAGTAAAAGAGTGAACGAGAAACCAGCATAGACCCACTCGGTCAATCGAGGCACATTGGGAATCAGAAGGCCCACGCCACCAAGGATGTGGGTTACGCCAATCAGGGGGATGATATAGAGCGGGTATCCGAGCTGCTGATGGGCGATTCTCCATTCGCCGGGATCGTGAATCAGATATAACCTTCCGAAGTACAACCACATGAAGGCGACAATGCCTGTTGTTACCATCGCGGCTATTTGGGTTGCTCGACCTGTCCGCGCGACTCTATCGATTGTGTGTTCAGCTTTCATATTCAAAGCGATCCTCCTCCTGCGGTTTAAATGGCTTTTTGCCAGGGCAGAACCGGACGATCACCGCCCGGTTCCCCGTTGCAGCCAAAACAAGAACTTTCATGTTTGCTTTGGATCTTTCCTGACGTCAGCGCCACAGTTCGCCGTGAACCGGGGCTGATTGAGCGTGCCCCGGACTTACGCCCTGGCGGCGTTTTGTGCAGCCGCAAACACATCGCGTGCGGACGTCGTACCCGCTACGTGCTCCGTACCCGCGATTCCGAGGTCCATCCATCCCGCGTTAACGCTCTCAAACATTTCTTCAGCAGGTCCGGTGTGGCCCTTGGGGATGCCGAACTGCTGGAACGCTTCCGCCCACCCTGCGCGCGGAACTGCAAAGGCTTTCACGTCGAGTTTCAGCACTTCACCCAACTGTCCGGCCACTTCATCCGCGCTTACCATCGAACCCAGCTCGATGACGCGATGCCCTGACCACGCCGGCCCGGTCAGAAGCGTTGCCACCTCTGCGCCGATGTCGTCTGAGGCGACCATGGTCGATTTTCGGTTTGTCGGATTGTAGAAGACCGGTAGAGTTCCGCCCTGGGCGGCCTGTAAGCCGAAAAGAAAGTTTTCGAAAAAGCCGCCTGCGCGCACAAATGCGACCGGAGAGGTCAGGCTGCGAAAACCTTGCTCCAGGAGTGATAAGGCCGTGATGATCCCTGCCCCGCTTGTTCTATGCGCTCCCATCGACGAGAGCGCAACCACGCGCGGAGGCACGACCCTGGTCAGCGCCTCGACATAGTTCGCAATCACGCCCTTTGCTTCTCTGAAATCAGGCGAGGGAGCCCATACCGCCGGCAACATAACAAACGCGCCCTCAATACCTTTGAGCGCCGCCGCTATGGCTGCCGCATCGTTCCAGTCTCCATCGACCAGCTCCACGCCCTGGTCTGCCCACTTCGCCGCTTTCCCACGATTGCGCACAAGGGCTCGCACCGTTTTGCCTTGCTTCAGCAGATGCCGCGCGGTGGCGCCCCCAACATTTCCAGTAATGCCCATGACTAAATACATGCTCGTTTCTCCTTGTTGGAACGAAAGTGATGCTCTGATGTGAACGCCAGAGCTTGTGAGTTGCGCAGCCAGCACTCCGCTAGTCCCGTGAGTTTCCACAGTTGTCTGTCGCATGAATCGCTACAGGCCTTTACTCTTCGCGGAGGCCTTGCTATGTGGTCGTCACTGTCACGGCCTGACGCAGGTACCGGCCGCTTTCCAGTTGCTGCACCATGAAGGCTGCCAGATCGGCCCGCCCGATCTTGTGCGCCTTCTCGCCGCCCTCCGTGCTCAGCACCCTGGCAACGCCGGTCTTCTTGACGTCGGTCAACATCGGCGGCCGCACGAGCGTCCAGTCCAGGTTGCTGCCTTCGATCTCGGCCTCCATGCCCGCCTTGTCTACCAGCAGACCCCGCAGAAAAGTCCTCATGAGCAGGTGCTCATTGAAAAAGCCGGCGTTCCTGACGCTCTCGCCCGCGCCAACCACCGAAATCTTCAGCAATCGCCGCACGCCATTGCGCCGCATCGCGTCCACAATATTGTGTGCCGCGCTCGTTTCCCTCGTCGTCACTCTCCACGGCGTCTTGCCGCCCAGCGCATCGATCACCGCATCCTGTCCGGCGACCGCAGCGTTGACCGCGGCCGCGTCCAGCGCGTCGCCCGCAACAACTCTGACGTTCGTCTTCCTGTACTGCGCGGCACCGCGCACGAAAGCCGTCACCTTATGTCCGGCC
Organism: uncultured Acidobacteriaceae bacterium; assembly: GCA_963770525.1. Classification (GTDB taxonomy): domain Bacteria; phylum Acidobacteriota; class Terriglobia; order Terriglobales; family Acidobacteriaceae; genus Palsa-343. Next base: position 785,441 of record CAVYPY010000001.1, read on the forward strand.
GCCAGCGCCTCATTGACCAGCGCTTCTCCGCTCCTGCCTGCTGCTCCAATCACCAGAACTTTCATCGCATCCTCCTTTTGCCTCGTATTTGGCCGCCCACCCAAATGAGTGACCTGACGATTAGAGGTCGATAAAAACCAATGGTTGCAAAAGAATCATTGGTTACAAAACCAATGGTTGTAAATCAACAACCGGTCGCAAAAGTCGCCAAAAGAGGCTAAGCTGTTGAAGTGACATCCCCATCACCAAGCCGCCGGGCAGAGCGTAAGGAGAGGCTGCGGGGTGAAATCCTTGCAGCTGCCAGCAAAATGTTTGCCGATCGCGGCTACGAGGCCGTGACGCTTCGCGAGATCGCTAAAGAGATCGGCTACACGCACGCCGTGATTTATCAGCATTTCCCCGACAAATCGCACATTCTTGCCGAACTGAGCAGGGAGACGATCGGGCTGATGATTCAGAACTTCGATGCAATTGCTGCTAAGCATCCAGCACCGAAGGAGCGCCTTTTTGCGACTTCACGCGGCTTGATTCAGTTCTGCACTGCCCATCCACAGCAGTTCCGCAACGTCTTCCTTGGGCCGGAGAACCGCAACGGCATCCGCGCTGGGCAATATATCGACGACATTGGCAGGCCTTTGTTCCAACGCTTCGTACAGCTCTTTTTCGATGTTGCCAGGGATGAAGGATTGCCAAATAGAGATGACATGGTGGTAGCTCACACCTGGTGGTTTACGATCTTTGGCCTCGCCACACTCTTTGTTATCCAGGGGGTTGTGCCTGACTTGCCTGACCAGACTCTCGTGGTCGAGCAAACGATCGCGACGCTTTGGGCGGGCGTCCAGGCTGTTCCGCGATTGCCGAAGAGCGCAATCACGAAGCGAACCGGCCGATCCAGCGCCTCAAAGTACTAACCGGCCTCTGACTACTTAGGAGTCGTCGGAGGTATGCCCGTGGAGTACCAGGACTCAACCACTTTCCAGGACCGGGTACTTCGGAGGCCGGGCACCAGCGTCCCTTCCGGGGATGTCACTTTCACAGCCGTCACGCCTCTCTCGTTCGCATCTGAGCTGAGAGAAGGAGAAATGTATGGCGGAGACAAAGAAATGTGCGAACCCTGCCTGCAGCTGTGTTCCGTCGCAGGGCGAAAAGTTCTGCAGCCCTCACTGTGAGGCTGTCAAAGGAACTACCGAGGTCGTGTGCCAGTGCGGGCACCCCGGCTGTAGCTAAGGAGCGCTGCCGTATTTGCCTCCCGGCGCGGCGTTTGTTTTGATGCCCTTAGCGACGTTGTTCATCTTGGCAACACCGCTAAGCCCATGAAAAATAACGACTAACTCAAGCCCCACCCCCAACCGGGGGTGGGGTGTCTTTTTTGTGCTTCAGCCCTGTCCGCCTGACCCGGGGTCCTGGCCATTGGGATACTCCCGGTTGAACGGAAACACCACATCCGCCACCGACGCGACAGCTGTCCCATTCAGCGTCGCAGGATGGAACCTCCATCCCTTCACCGTGTTCAGCACAATCTGGTCGAGGGCATTGCCCATCCCCTGCACGATCTTTTCCCCGGTCACATCGCCCAGCGGGCTCACCGTCACCTCGACGATCACCTTCTTTTCCACCGGCGGCAGCAGCGTGCGATCCGGGACGCCAGGCCACGGAAAATAAACCGGGAAAGCGGGTTCCGCATCGTCCGAGCCCACGCCCATCCCGAATGTCCCCTGCTGTTGCTGGGCCGTAATGCCGGCTTGTGTCGATGGGCTTTCTGCCGCAGGAACCGGTGCCGCGCTGGCCTGGGTTGCGGCGGGCGCTGCCGGTGCGGGCTTCTTTCTTCTCGGTTTCCGCGCCGCGGGATGCGGATGGCTGCTCCCGCCCACCTGGCCGCCGGTCCAGTAGAGCGGCGTGGTACAGCAGCGGCTTTCGGTGTAGACCGGCCGCACGCGCCCCCACGACAACGTCAGCAAAAACAGCAGAAGCGCCAGAGCGCCGTGGAAGCCGAGCGACCACAGCAGTCCACGCCGGCGCGGCGGGTTCTTCAATTCCGGAGACCAGTCTGGGGACGACAGCATACAGGTTCCGCTGGGGCGAATCGCCTCTCCCGGTTTCACAACCGGTAGACACAATCTTACCCTCCCGGCGACACTGGCAGAGGAGTCGAGACGTATGGCCTGGATGGAAACCTTTCACTGCGACGTGTGCGGCAAGGAAAACAGCGAAGACTCACAGGACTGGTGGCTCGCCTGGTCGGAGAAGCTCACCCCCGCCGAGGGTGAGGCGCAGCTGCGGGTCATGAAGGTGACCCAATGGAACGGATTTCTCGCCCATTCAGCGGAGATCCGCCACCTCTGCGGCGCTCAGTGCGTCCACCGCTTCATGGATCGCTGGATGCTGGCCCGGGATTAGGGCGTGTAGATCCGCACGTAGTCCACCAGCATGTTCGACGGGAACGCCGTGGTCGAATTCGGACTCCCGGGCCAGTCGCCGCCCACGGCAAGGTTCAGGATGATGAACACCGGTCCCTGATCGAACGGCCACGTTCCGCCGAAGTTGCTGGTGTTGAAGGTCGCGTAAATGTTCGTCGGAGTGTCGACGTAGTACTGAATCTGTCCCTTGCTCCAGATCATGCCGTAGGTATGCCAAACCGCGGCAGAGAAACCGGCGGCGGTGTATCGCTGGCTGCCGCTCACTTCGCTGGTGGAACTGGCGCCTCCATGCACTGAGCCGGCGATCCAGTCATATCCCGGAGGGGCAGCGCCGACGGAAAATGGCGGATCCGAGCCGTCAATGTGCTCCATAATGTCCGCTTCGCCGCTCGTCGGCCAGGGGACAGTCGTGATGTTCGAGCCCAGCATCCAGAAGGCGGGCCACATCCCCTGCGACTCCGGCAACTGCATGCGCGCCTCGATGCGCCCGTACTGAAACGTGAAGAGTCCCTCGGACTTCATCCGCGCCGAGGTGTAAACGTTCGGCCCCGGACTCTGCGCCACGATGTGCAGATAGCCGTCGGGGCCCACATAAGCATTGGGGCTGCCCGTGCTGCACGGTGGGGCATTGGATCCGTAGGCGCAGTATGTCTCCAACTCGTTATTCCCGCAGCAATCCGTCCCCGTGTCATAGGTCCACGTGGTGGGGTCAGGGCTCACGTCGCCCGCGCTGGTATTGGAAAACTCGTCGCTCCAGACCAGCGTGCCCGAAGCCAGGTTCGGGGAGAACGTCTGCGTCGCCACCTTGCTGTTCAGCAGCGGCGGCGCTGCGGCAATGGCATTGACCGTGAGATTCGAAGCAACCAGAAATGGAGCGAAGTACTGCGGCGAGGTGTTCGTGGGTGTGCTGCCGTCGAGGGTGTAGTAAATCACGGCGCCGGAGGTGCTGTCGCTGAGGGTGACGATCGCCGCTCCGTTCTGCGCCGCCGTCGTAGCGATCGTGGGCGTCGCAGCCCCCTGGTTCGGCGGGGGTGTGATGCCGCTCTTCGTGCTGGAACCGCCGCATCCGGCAAGGAGGACAATGGCGAATGCGACGCGCAGGCCGGGAAGCCACTTGCGTCGGGTCTGCAGTCCGGCCAACGCCGGGAAGGGAACGGTGCCCATGGTCCACCTCGGATCGCGCTCCGCAGGAAGGAAAAACGGGCTGCATCGCGTCCGTCCACCACTGTACTGCCAATGGCAGGCGCCCGGAAACGGTTGGAACGCACCCTCTGGTAACCTGCTCCAATGCCAAGCCCCTTTCGGAGCCTGACATCCCGCCAGAAGCACGCCTTTGTCGCCTGCTTCCTCGGCTGGACCATGGATGCCTTCGATTACTTCATCCTGGTCTTCTGCGTTTCGGCGGTGGCATCGGATTTCCGCGTCGAGCGTTCCGAGGTTGCAGAAGCCCTCTTTCTCACGCTGGCCTTCCGGCCGGTCGGCGCCTTCCTCTTTGGCGCCATGGCGGACCGTTTCGGCCGCCGGCCGACGCTGATGCTCAACGTGGCCTGCTATTCGCTCCTGGAACTGGCCTGCGCCTTCGCTGGATCGATGCATACGCTGCTCATCCTGCGGGCCCTTTTCGGCATTGCCATGGGCGGCGAGTGGGGCGTGGGCGCGGCACTCGCCTTTGAGACGCTGCCTAAAGAGAATCGCGGCTTCTTTTCCGGTTTGCTTCAGGAGGGATACGCGGCGGGTTACCTTGTCGCCGCGGCCGCCTATGCCCTGCTGTTTCCCTGGTTCTCGCGTTTCACCTGGCAGGGACATCCGTTTGGCTGGCGCGGGATGTTCCTGATAGGCGCAGCTCCGGCGCTGCTGGTGCTCTACATCGGAGGCAAGGTTGAGGAGTCACCGGCCTGGAGTGAGCGGCGGCGGGCCATTCCTTCGGCCACACGAGCCAGCGGTGAGGTCCTGCGCGGCGTGATGCGCTATGGCGGAACTTTCCTCTTCCTCGTGTTGCTGATGACCGGATTCAACGCGCTTTCGCACGGAACTCAGGACCTCTATCCCACCTTCCTGCAGAAGGACCACGGCTTCTCAGCTCAGCTGACCGGAGCGATCGCCATCCTGTACAACGTGGGCGCGCTGGCCGGCGGCATGTTTTTCGGCACCCTGTCGGAGCGAATCGGCCGGAAGAAGGCGATCATCCTGGCGGCGCTGCTGGCGCTGCCGGCAATTCCTCTTTATGCCCTTTCGCACTCAATCGCCGGGCTCGCCGCGGGCGCGTTTGTGATGCAGTTCATGGTGCAGGGCGCGTGGGGTGTGGTGCCGGCCTGGCTTACGGAGCTTTCGCCGGGACCGGTGCGGGCCACCTTCCCGGGCTTCGCCTATCAGCTCGGCAACCTGTTGTCGTCGAAGAACGTCGTCATCCAGGCCCGATTTGCCGAACGCCTCGGCGGCTATGGCGTGGTGCTCGCCTGGACCGTCGTCATTGTCGCGGTCTACGTGGCTGTCGTGGCGGCTTTTGGGCGGGAAGCGCGCGGAACCGATCTGAAGACTACGTGATTTTGGCTCCGGCCGCGGCGCGCGCCGAAAGGATCGCCTCGGCGGCCCGCAGATCCTCTTCCGTATCGACGCCAATCGTGTCGCTGGGCGCCGGAGCCACATAGACGTCGATGCCGTTGTCGAGAAGCCTGAGCTGCTCCAGCCTCTCTACCTGTTCCAGCCAGGAAGGCGGCAGTGTCGCAAACCGCTCCAGCGCCGCTTTGCGATACGCATAGATGCCCAGATGCTTGCGGTAACCGGCGCCACTTCCATCCCGGTCGAAAGGAATCGTCGCGCGGGAGAAGTAGAGAGCCCGGCCATCGGCCGCCGTAACCACCTTCACGGCGCTCGGATTAGCAATGTCGTGGGCCGGGCAGCGCACGGCGAGCGTCGTCACCTGAACCTCCGGCCGCTCAAACAGCTGGAGCAGCGGCGTGAAATGCTCGGGCGTCAGCAGGGGTTCGTCCCCCTGAATGTTTACGTAAATATCGGCGGGAATGGATTGAGCGACGGCGTACACGCGATCCGAGCCGCTCGCGCAATCCTCGGGCGTAAAGACCGCCGGCAGCGAATGCGCCTGGGCGAACTGCAGCACCTCGTCCGAGTCAGTGGCGATGAGAACCCGGTCCAGCAGCGGACAGGCCCGCGCCGCCCGATAGACCCAGGCGAGCATCGGCTCGCCCGCAATCTCACGCAGAACCTTGCGGGGCAGGCGCGTGGATCCGAGCCGGGCCGGGATGACAGCGAGCACATGGCCGAGATTTGCGGGCAAGAATTTTCCTGAGATCGGCGCCTCGCGGTGTTGCACCGAGTTTACCGATGGTTCTCTGCTGGACTGCGGCCGCCGCGGTTCTTCCAGTGCACCCCGAGGCCTTTGACCTCGGTTCTCCGGCCCACCCCGGGCAAGCAAAACCAGTATATGTCGGAGTCGACGGAGTCTCTCCGATTCGCGCCTGTGGATCGGAGGCTGCGGCGCGTGGCCGAACAGCTCTCCCTCGACGCCAAATTCTCGTAGATCCGCACGCCCCCGGGCCGCTGGTTGCGCCGAGGCCGCCGGGAACGATAGTGTGGTCGCTGACGGAGTGCGCATGTCAGAGACCACCATCAGCCCTAACCTGGAAACCATTCTCCGCGAGCATCGCGTCTTCCCCCCGCCCACCGATTTCGCGCAGAAGGCGCACATCAAAAGCCTGGCCGAGTACCAGAAAATGTACGAGCGGTCGGTGAAGGATCCGGAGGGTTTTTGGGCGGATGCGGCCCGGGAGCTGCACTGGTTCGAGCCGTGGCAGAAGGTGTTTGAGTGGGATCTCCCCTGGGCCAAATGGTTCGTGGGCGGCAAGATCAATCTTTGCTACAACTGCGTCGATCGCCACGTCGCCGTCGGACGCGCGGACAAGACCGCGATCCTGTGGGAAGGCGAGCCGGGCGAGGTCCGCAAGCTCACCTTCGGCGAGCTCCACGCCGAGGTCCAGAAGTTCGCAAATGTGCTTCGAGGGCTGGGCATCCGGAAGGGCGACCGCGTCGCTGTCTACATGGGCATGACGCCGGAACTGGCCATCGCCTTGCTGGCCTGCGCGCGCATCGGCGCCGTGCACTCCGTCATCTTCGGCGGATTTGCCGCCAACGCCATTGTGGACCGCGTGAACGACTCCCAGTGCGTGGCCATTCTTACCCAGGACACCTCGTACCGCCGCGGCAACGAAGTCAAACTGAAAGCCACCGTCGATGAGGCGGTCGGCCAGTGTCCCACCGTAAAGAATGTCGTCGTCTATCGCCGCAGCGGCTCTCCCGTGGAGATGGTGAAAGGGCGCGACCACTGGTGGCACGAGTTGGTCGCAGCCGCCGAGAAGGAGTGCCCGGCGGAGCCGCTCGATTCCGAAGACCCGCTCTACATCCTCTATACGTCAGGAACGACTGGAAAACCCAAGGGCCTGGTCCACACCACCGGCGGCTATTCGGTCCAGACGTACCTCACCAGCAAATACATCTTCGACCTGAACGAAGACGACGTGTACTGGTGCTCGGCCGATATCGGCTGGGTCACCGGGCACTCTTATGTGGTCTACGGCATCCTGCAGAACGGCGCTACGACGCTGATGTACGAAGGGGCGCCCAATCATCCCGGCATGGATCGCTTCTGGAAGATCATCGACGACCACAAGGTGACGGTGTTCTACACGGCGCCCACGGCGATTCGGGCCTTCATCAAGTGGGGTGACGAGTACCCGGCAAAACACGATCTGAGCAGCCTGCGCCTGCTGGGCACGGTGGGCGAGCCCATCAATCCTGAAGCCTGGATCTGGTACCGCGAGGTCATCGGACGCGGCCGCTGCCCGATCGTCGATACGTGGTGGCAGACGGAGACCGGCGGCATCATGATCTCGCCCATTCCCGGCGCGATCGCCGCCAAGCCCGGCTCGGCGACCCGGCCTTTCTTTGGAGTTGTGCCGGAGGTCGTTACAAAAGAAGGGCAGCCGGTGCCTGCGGGTCAGGGCGGTCTGCTGGTGATCCGCAAACCCTGGCCCTCGATGGCGCGGACCATCTGGGGCGATCCGGACCGCTACGTGAAACAGTACTGGTCGGACATCCCGGGCTCCTACTTCACCGGCGACGGCGCCCGCATGGACGAGGACGGCTACTTCTGGCTGATGGGGCGCGTGGACGACGTCATCAATGTGAGCGGCCATCGCCTCGGCACGATGGAAGTGGAATCGGCCCTGGTGGCCCACGAGAAGGTCGCCGAGGCCGCCGTAGTCGGACGCCCCGACGCCCTCAAAGGCCAGGCGATCGCGGCCTTCGTCACCCTTGAGGGTGGCTATGCGCCAACCAAGGATCTGAAGGAAGAACTCCGCGCCTGGGTCGCGAAAGAAATCGGCGCCTTGGCGCGTCCCGATGACATCCGCTTCACCGATGCGCTGCCCAAGACGCGCTCCGGGAAGATCATGCGGCGCCTGCTGCGCGAGATGGCGACCCATGGCGAGATCAAGGGCGACGTCACAACGCTCGAAGACTTCAGCGTCATCGCCAAACTGCGCGAGCAGGAAGACTAAAACCGCCGACAGCATGCAGCGGATCGAGAGCGCCGAACGATCGGCCCTCTTCTCATTGCGGTTCGGGCAGCTCGATGTGCGAGCCCGCATAGATCCGCTGCTCCGCGCTCTTATAGTCCGCCGGCTGCGCTGTCATAATGTTCGGCACAAAGGTCTGCGGGTTGCGGTCGTAGAGGGGAAACCAGCTGCTCTGCACCTGAACCATGATGCGGTGTCCCTTCAGGAAAACATGATCGGCTGCGTGCAGGCTGAACTTGTATTCCTCGGGCGTGTTCGCCGGGATGGCCTCAGGATGCGAGAAGCTGGTGCGATAACGTCCGCGGAAGATCTCGTCATTGATCATCAGTTCATAGCCGCCGGGACCGGCCATCGGCGCGGACGGCGATCCCGCCGGCAAAAACGTCGCGTCAATGTGCAGGCACGTGGAGCAGTCGGGATCCGATTGCGGATCGCCCTTCTGACCGGAGGTGTCGCCAGGAAAGACATCGATCAGCTTGACGATCCAGTCGCTGTCGGTGCCGGAGGTGGAAGCGATCAGATCGGCAACCACATCGCCGGTGATCGTCACGTCGTGGTCGAGCGGCGGCGTGACCCAGGTGGCCACGTCGGAGCGCCCATCGACGAAACGCTGATCCTGCACCAGCCAGGTATACCAATGCGAGTCCGGTCCGTAGGTAGCCTCAATCGGCCGGCGGCGATAGGGAACCGGGTTCGCCGGATTCGAGGTGTACGCCTTGAACGCATCAGGATCCGCTGGCTTGCTAAAGCTCAGGCCGCCGTCCGCATCCAGATACAGATCATGCTCAGTCACATTGGCCGGTGGCCATTGCGCGTAATGCATCCAGCGGTCGGTTCCCGTTTGGTAGGTTGCCGTGTTGGCCAGGTCGAAGCCAGGCTGGTCTTTCAGGTAATACGCGAAAAACGGCGCTTCGATCTGACGGCGGAATTCATCCCCGACGGGTTCGCCAAAATCCAGCGCTCCGAGCCGGATCGTCGTTTGCGCCCAGATGCCATGCCGCCACGGGCCGAGCACCATGTAGACGCGATGCGCAGGATCGGAAGGCTGATTGTGCGGTTCAAGCGTTGCGTATTCCTCCTGCGGTCCCCACAGGTCTTCCTGGTCCCACCAGCCGCCGACTTCCAGCGTCGGCACCGTCACCGAGGTCAGGTGCGGCTGAACCGCGAGCGACCGCCAGAAATCGTCATACGCAGGGTGATCGAGAAAGGCCTGCCACGTGGGGAGATCCTTCATGCCGGATATCTTGCCGGCCGCTGCGAACGATCCTGCGTGCAGGAAGAACGTGTAGGCGTCCTCGTTGAGCTTCGAGAAGGCGTTCTCCTTGCTCGACTCCATGCCAATCACATAGTCATAGCCGTAGGTCTGGCGAAAGGCGCCGTTGTGGAAGAAGTCATCGCCCATCCACACATCGGTCATCGGCGCCTGCGGCGAGATTGCGCGGACAGCTGGATTCGGATCGATTCCGGCCTCCATGGTGAGAAAACCTGGATAGGAGGTCCCGACGACGCCTACACGGCCGTTGTTATCCGGAACGTTTTTCAGTAGCCAGGCCACTGTGTCATACGCGTCCGTGCTCTCGTCCACGGCATGGGGATCGCTGTGGTCGGCGAGCGGGCGCATCATCACGAACCGGCCCTCCGATTTGTAACGCCCACGGATATCTTCCATCACGAAGATGTAACCGCTCCGGGCAAGATCGGGCCGGCTGGAATTGATGGAGTTCGAATTGGCCCAGTCCACGCCATAGGGCGTGCGGGAGAGGATGAACGGCAGCGGCTCCTGCATGTCCGTCGGCCGCAGGATAATCGCATGCAGCTTCACCCCGTCGCGCATCGGAATCATGACTTCTTCGCGCGAGTAAGGGCGGAAGTGGTTGTGCTCGGGCTTGCCCGGAACCCGGGTGAACGAGGCGGGATCGCTGCCGGTAACGTGAATGCCCGTGACCGCGCCGTTCGCGTCCGTGACGAACGTGTAGTGGTTGTCGCCGCCGCCCTCAGAGAAAGTGGTGTCGGATTCCGGTGTGAGGTCGTAGCGCGGAGTGCGCTCGCCTTCAAAGTACAGATGATCCCCGTCGCGAAAGAACGAGAAGACGATCTCCGGCTCGTCATCCAGCCGGTACCGGCCGGTATATCGGTCCAGAGTGGACCTGGAAACATGGACAGCAGGTTGGGGTTGCTCAGCACGCAGCGGGCGCGAAGGCACCGCACACACGAGAACGAGAGCCAGCAAGAGCGGCAGACGAGGCAAAGGCATGGGCGCGGGAAACTCCGGTCATCATGGTATCCCGGAAAATGAGGAAAAGTGGGAAGAGTCCTTTCCTCAAACGGCCGCAAGCGAAGACAATAGATTCCAGCATGAACAAACAGGGCATTGGGTCTGGGCGCCGGGCGGCGTGGATCGCGATCGGAGCGGGCATTTTCGCGGCCGCCGTTACGTTGTTCGCTATTGCCGGCGGAGCGCAGCAAACCGGCATGGCCAGTGGCGAACAGCATCAGGCGGTTTATGACGCGCAGCATCGGGTGATTACGGCAGGCGGCTTCGTGAAAACCGGCCCCGTCGTCTTCGAGGACGTCGCCAAAGCGGCCGGGCTGACGACCTGGCACCACACCGCGGGCACGCCCGACAAGCCCTACATCGTCGAAGCGAAAGGTCCCGGTGTCTGCCTTATCGACTACAACAATGACGGCTGGCTCGATATCTATCTGGTGAACGGATCGACCCTCGATGCCATGAACGGCAAAACCGCCGCGCCCAAAGCTGCGCTCTTCCGTAATAACCACGACGGCACCTTCACCAATGTCACCGACCAGGCCGGCGTCGCTAACCAGCGCTGGGGATACGGCTGCGCTGTGGGTGACTACAACAACGATGGCTGGCCCGATCTGTACGTCACCAACTACGGACAGAACCGTCTCTATCGCAACAACCACGACGGCACCTTCACCGATGTCGCCGAGAAGGCCGGCGTGGCGCTGGGCACCTGGTCCTCCGGCGCGACCTTCGGCGACTACGACGGTGACGGCAATCTCGACCTCTTTGTCGCCGGCTATATCCACTTCGACTTCGTCCATCCGCCGGTTTCCGGTTCGCGGACCGTCAACTACGCCAACTGCCAGTATCGCGGTGTCACCACCATGTGCGGACCGCGCGGCCTGCCCGGCGAGCGTGATCACCTCTTCCACAACAACGGCAACGGAACCTTCACCGACGTCAGCGAAAAACTCGGCGTCGACAACAAGAACGGCTACTACGGTCTGGGTGCGCTCTTTGTCGATGTCAACAACGACGGCAAGCCGGACCTGATCGTCGCCAATGACTCGACTCCCAATTACCTCTACATCAACAAAGGCAACGGAACCTTTGAGGATGACAGCTATCTGAGCGGGCTCGCGCTCAACGCGGATGGGCGCGAAGCGGCCAACATGGGCATTGCCGCGGGCGATTACGAGAACAACGGTCACGAAGACATCGTGATGACGACCTTTTCCGATGACTACGACATCGTCTTCAATAACGATGGAAAGGGGAATTTCACTGACGTCAGCTACCCCTCCGGCGTCGCCGCGCCGACCATACCTTTTGTGAGCTTTGCCGACGGCTTTCTCGATTACGACAACGATGGCTGGAAGGACCTGTTCATTACCAACGGGCACGTCTATCCGGTCGTGGATCAGCATCCGGAATGGGGCACCACCTATGCTGAGCGTCCATTGCTCTTCCATAACGAGAAGAACGGCAAGTTCTCCGTGGTCCCTGCCGTACAGGGCACAGGACTCGCCGTGGTTGTGGTCGGCCGCGGCGCGGCCTTCGGCGATCTCTTCAACGACGGCAAGATCGACGTGGTGATGAACAACATGGACGGCGTGCCGGTCCTCGAGCGCAACGTGAATCCGGACCACCACCACTGGGTAGAGCTGAAGCTGGTCGGCGGGCCGAAGAGTCCGCGGGATGCGGTGGGCTCGACGGTATACCTGTCTGCCGGCGGAATCCGCCAGCGCGGCGATGTTCTCAGCGGCGGCAGCTATCTGTCCTCAAACGACCCGCGGGTGCATTTCGGCCTCGGCGACGCCACGAAGGTGGATGCCGTCGAGATTCACTGGCCGGACGGCAAGGTGGAAAAGATGGGGCTGCCGGGGGTGGATCATATCTACACGATCGAGGAGGGCAAGGGAATTACAGAACCCGCGTCCCCTTCAGCTCGATAAACGCCAGGCGAATCCTGCTGAGGCATCCAGCGGAAACCCGTTCCTGGCAGAATCCGTTCAGCGCTCCAGTTCCCTCCGTCGGCTGAATCGGCTATAACGTTGAAGTCGGCGGCTCCTATGAACATCAGAGAAGTTGCCCGCCTCGCCAAAGTCTCCACGGCGACGGTTTCGCGCACCATCAACGGCTCCGACAAAGTTACGCCGGAGACGAAGGAGCGCGTCCAGCGCGCCATCGAGCAGCTGAAGTTCTATCCCAACACGTGGGCTCGCGCCCTGGGCTCCGGCCGCAGCCATCTTTACGGCCTCATCATCTCCGACATCACCAATCCGTTCTTCCCCGAGCTGGTCAAGAGTTTCGAGGATATGGCCGTCCAGTTCGGCCAGGATGTGCTGGTGGCCAACACCAACTACGACCCCGCGCGGATGGAAGTCTGCGTCAGCCGCATGCTGCAGCGCAAGGTGGATGGCGTGGCGGTCATGACCTCAGAAATGGACGAGCACCTGATCACCGAGTTCCAGAGCCGGGATATCCCGCTCGTCTTCCTGGACACCGGCACCGCCCAGGGCCTCACCAGCAATATCGTTGTGGACTACGCCGCCGGCGTTGACGCGGCTGTCGAACACATCGCCGGACTTGGACACCGCGAGATCGCGTTCATCGCCGGCCCCAGCCTGCTGCGATCGGCGCGCATCCGCCGCGAGGCGTTCGTCCGCTCCCTCGAACGTAACGGCATCGGTGGCGGTCTCATGGAGGAGGGAAATCATCAGGTGGATGGCGGCCACAACGCCATGAAGCGGCTCCTGCAGAGCAAGGTCCGTCCGACTGCCGTGCTGGCCTCCAACGACATGACCGCCATCGGTGCGCTGGGCGCTATCCACGAGAGCGGCCTGCGCGTGCCGGACGACATCTCCATCGTCGGCTTCGACGACATTCAGATCAGCGCCTTCACCATGCCGGCACTCACCACCGTGCGCCTCTCGCGCGACGAGATCGCGCGCGTGGCTTTCCGCGCCCTGTACAGCATCCGCCAGGAGGGCAATAAGGGCGCTGAGTACTCGGTGCGGCCATCGCTGGTCCTGCGGCAATCCACCGGACGGGCGCCGGAGCCCGTCGCGAAAAAAGGGCGCGCTGTGGCTCGCGTGAGCCGCTGATTTACTGGACTTCGCCCGATGGCCGCAGACGTTTCAGCTCGAGCGCGCAGGCCAGCGCGTTCAGCGTGGCAAAGCGAAGGTTATCGAGCCCCGCCCACAGCCGGAACCGCGTCGTCTCCAAATCCGCATTGTGATGCGGACGCACGCGCACAAGAATGTTTGGCTGCCCCGCGACACTCAGGTTCGTCGGCGGATCCGCATCCGCCGTTATCACCTCGACGTGCTCCCCGGCCAGGGAGGCTTCCATCTGATCCAGAGACGTGGGCTGCGTCAGCTCGACCGCCAGCGAGATGCCATATCCGTGGAAGACGGGGACGTGGAGCAGCTGAATGTCGGGTTCCGGCAGCCGGTCGCCGGCCAGCACCGCGTAGTGGCGCCGAATCCGCGATTCGCTGGCCGCCAGAGAGAACTTCGCCGCCTCGCCAAACGACGGCGTCGTATTAAACGCCACCTGCGTGTCGTATACCTGCTTGGGCAGATCCTGGAAGCTGAGCAGTTTCACCGTCTGCTGGTGCAGTTCGTCCATCGCCGCCCGCCCGTACTCGGAAGCGGGTTCGAGGACGGTCGTCGCTGCCGAGCGCACCGGCGCGTTCTGCGCCATGCGACCCAGCAGCAGGGCCAGCGTTACCGCTACCGGATGCGCGGGAACTACGGCCTTCGTCTCCAGCGTGGGCGCCTCGCCTGGGGACAAAGAGGGGTCGTCGTCGGCCAGCGGCCCGCGGACCAGCACACCCGGCTGGCCTTCGAGGGCGCCGGAGATGTCGATGATGCTGGCGCCCGCGCGGCTGGCGTTCTGCCAGTGCTTGCGCGTCAGTTCCGGATCGCCCGCGAAGAACACGAAATCGACGTGCTGAAACGAATCGGCATTGATGCGCTGGATGAACGTCACCTCGTCGCCCACCGCTTCCAGGCTGCCCAGCTCTGCCTCATCATCCATCAGGAGAAAATCCGCTTCGGCGAAGGGCGAATCCGCCAGCGCATCGTTCAGCTCTTTGCCGCGCAGCGATCCTGCGCCGACAATGGCAATCTTCGAGTGTTCCGTCATTCGCTACAGCCCTTTATTTGGTGGTGCCCTCAGGAGGGCATCGTCGAGGTTATCGGCTTATGACGCCGGCGCCATGAGTAAGCCAGCCGCGCCAGCACTCCGGAAAACATGTAGACGAAGGCGAGCACGAGCAGCACTTCGCGCGAAAAGAAGACAAGCAGGTAGATGCTGAGCCCCAGCAGCACGATCCATCGGAAAGGCTGCCGCCCTGTAAGGTTGATCTCTTTCCCGCTCCAGAACCGCCAGGTGCTCACCATCAGAAAGCCGATGAACGCCACCAGGATGCCCCAGATAATCGAGAGCCACCAGGTAAAGATCGGCAGTCCAATGAAGCCATGCACCACGGCCGCGACAAGTCCCGCGCCTGCGGGAATCGGCATCCCGACGAAATACTTGCGTCCTGGACGGCCGGGGTTCTTGGGAATGGGGTTCTCGCTGATGTTGAACCGCGCCAGCCGGCTGGCTCCGCACAGCAGAAAGAGAAAGCAGACGAAAGCGCCAAACTGCACCAGCTTGAGACGGTAATCGGGGTTGAGGTTCTGCGGCAGCGAGCGAAAGCCCCAGGCAAACGCCAGGATGCTCGGCGCTACACCGAAGGTGATCACGTCCGCCAGAGAATCCAGTTCGCGGCCGAACTCGCTTTCCGTGTTGGTCAGCCGCGCAATCCGGCCATCCAGCGCATCGAACGGAATCGCCAGCCCGATGGCCATCGCGGCGTAGTCGAAGTGGTGAGGCTCAAGCGCGCTGCCTTCGAGGCTTTGAGTTATTGCAAAGAACCCCGCCGCGATATTGACCGCCGTGAACATCGACGGCAGCAGGAACATCCCCCGCGCACGCCGACGCGAGCGTGTTGGCCCGCCCATGATGGCGGGGAGATCGCCCTGCGGGCGCGCGTTCAAATCGACATCTCCGCATCCGCTACCGCCATCAGCGGCTCCAGCTCTGCTTCCGGCAGCCGCGCAATCACACTCGATCCGCCGCGCACTCGATCTCCGGGCTTCACCAGCGGCTCGGCATAATCGGGCAACAGAACATCGGTCCGCGATCCGAACTTGATCAGCCCCACCCGTTCACCGCGCTCCAGCACGTCCCCTACCCGCCTGTTGAAAACGATTCGCCGTGCCAGCAGCCCGGCAATCTGGATGAACGAAACCTGTGTGCCGTCCGCGCACTCCAGCCGCGCCAGGTTCTGTTCGTTGCGCTCCGCTGAGGCGGGATTCATCGCGTTCAGGTATTCGCCCTTCCTGTATCGGATCTCCTTTAGTACGCCGGCCACCGGCGAGCGGTTTACGTGGACGTCGAAGACGCTCAGGAAGATGCTGATGCGGATCAATCCGCCTCCCGGCGCTGAAACGCGCGCCACTTCAGTCACTTTGCCGTCGGCGGGCGACACCACCAGCCCCGGCTCCTGCGGGATCGCGCGCTTCGGATCGCGGAAGAACCAGAGGAAGAACGCCGCGAGCAGCAGGGGCGGAACCGACCATCCCCAGGCGCCGGTGAATACCCATACGACCACCGCGACTGCAATCAGTCCGAATCCGTAGAAATATCCGTCGCGCACCATGAGTCAAGGATCAAACCGCACTGCGGTGACGATCGGAAGGTCGCTGGGGCTTCGGGAGCGGGTCAGACAAGAGAAGAACGGAAATCAGCCGGGAAGCAGAGGCGCATTCGTCCGAAAGTCTTTTCCATTCTACGGCAACAGGGGCGGAGTTCCACCTGGAAGCTGCGCTGGCTGCGATTCCAGGCGCCTCGTTCCAATGGCTTCGCGAGGGAGGGATGTCGCGGCAAGTACACTCCCGCCGGCGATGGAGAGCCATCGGATACGGGAGATGAAAGATTCGTGAAGAAGAGCGCCTAGGCGGCGCTGTAGGCCCCGGCGTGCGTACGCAGGTGGACCAGTTGATCCTTGATGTGCAGTTTCAGTTTCTTCAGGCGAACTTCCTCGAGTTGCTCGTCCTCGGATAACCAGGGTTTTTGAAGCAGCGCTTCGAGCATTTCCGAATAGTGACGGTGCTGGGTTTCCAGTTGGTGAATTGCTTCACTATCCGGCTGAGTGTTCGCTTCCATGTCCATAGACGACACCTCCGCTGCGGGATCCCTTCCCGGCGGAGCCGCGGCTGTCGTGGTTTCGCCGGGCGAGTTCTTATCACGCTAGCACCGCGGAGGTTCACCTGCAATGCTGTCTTCGGTGGAAAAGAGACCGCTCGGAGATCCAGGGGTAACGGGTCTGCCCAGGAGCAGGGCATCCTCTTCCGGGTCAGCATAGTAACCCCGTCGCCGTCCCTCCTGACCGAAGCCCATCCGCGCATAAAGCCCAAGGGCGGCCTGATTCGACGCCCGAACCTCCAGAGATACCCTGCGAGCCCCCTCCGCGGCAGCCCAGGCGAGCACCGCGCGCAGCAGCGCGCCCCCGATACCCTGGCGCCGGGCGGCGGGAAGAACGGCCAGCGTGTCCAGCTCGGCGCGGTTTTCCTCCCCGTCGCGGAGCAGCGTCGCGCAGGCGAAGCCAGCCGGCGCCTGGGGAGAACCGGCCACGGCTACGAACCCGGCATGGATCAGATTCGGGTTCGATTCCGGCGCATCGACCAGGAACAGCGCGTAGTCGGAGCGCCGCCAGATCGGGGCTTCGGGCGACGCCTCCGCAATCGCCAGAACCGCGTCCAGATCCGCGGCGGCCAGGGGGCGAACCGTGCAGCTCATGGCTCGCGAACGCCGGCCATGGCCGGTTTGGCGAAGATCTCGGCGTCGGAGCGGCGGAGATAGTTGCCGTCGAGGGTCAGCGGGTCGTCGAAATCCCTGGCGCGCAGCCTGGGCAACGCGTGCCGGAGCGCGTCAGCGGCGGTCGGCAGATCGACCAGAGTCGCTGCGGGAGCGGCGACATGAACCGCCGCCTCGCAGACGGCGAGCCGATGACCCAGGGCGGCGACCCGTTCACGAAAGGCTTCGGGGGTTCGAAGCGATTCGCCAGTTTCCTCGCGCAGGTAGAACTCGTGACGGCTCGCATCGAGGGCGGCGGCCGTTGTTTGCGCCTTGTGCGCCAGGACCGCAAGCCGTGAGACGGCGAGCAGAGGAATGGAGAACGCCTCGGCGAGACCCTTGGCCGTCGAGAGGCCGATGCGAATCCCGGTGAACGAGCCGGGGCCGCTGGTGACCACGATGGCGGCCAGCTCGGAGACAGCCGTCGTGTGGTGGGCGAGCAGATCGCGGATGGCCGGGACCAGCTGAGCGGAGTACGTCTTGCCGAGGATCTCCGTCTGTCCGAGGAACTCTGGCTCCGCGTCGAGCCGAGCCAGAGCGATGGTGCCGAGCGATCCGCAGGTATCGATAGCGAGAATCATAAGGCAGCGTTCAGCGTATAGCGTCCAGCGTTCCGACAGCGCGCACGGCGCGCCGAAAAGGGTCGCGGATGACCCTCCCCATCGCCTCTGTTACACATCGGAGGGTCCTTCGGCTGTTCGTCGCTGCGCGTCGAACTCAGCTCAGGATGACCATCCCGGTCTCCGCTGCTACACATCGGACACCGGGTCCTGGCAGATCTCCAGCAGCACGCCGCCCGCGCTCGCGGGGTGGACGAAGAAGTAGAAGTGGCCGCCCGTCCCGATCTGAATCTCCTCGGAGATGAGGCGGGCGCCCTGGGCTTTCAGGGTTTCGAGGGCGCCCGAGATGTCTTCGACGTGGAGGGCGATGTGGTGCAGGCCGGGTCCATGTTTGGCGAGGAACCTTCCGATCGGCGAATCCTCCGCCGTCGGCTCGAGCAGCTCGATGCGGGTGTCGCCAGCGGGGATCAAAGCGGTGCGGACGCTCTCCTGCTCGACGGTCTCTTCGTGGACGACGGCGAGTCCGAGCGACTCGTAGAGCTTGCGCGCCTCGGCGATGCTGCGCACCGCGATGCCGATGTGGTCGAGTTCGGGCATAAGACCAGCGTATAGCGTATAGCGGACAGCGGACAGGGCCGGGAGCCTGGAGGTCGAGCCCGGAGTCGAGCAGGGTTTGGCGGCGATCATGTCGGGTTCGAGGAGAAGACCTTCTCAGTGAGCTGGGCTACCAGTTGCCAGGGGTCCTGCTGGCCGGAGGCGATGCGTTTCGCGTGGAATTGCAGGACGCTGGCATCGAAGCCGTTTTGCCGGGCGCGGCGCATGAGTTCGGCGCGGAGCATGGCGTCGAGGCGGCGGCGCCAATGTTGGGCGCGGCGCTGGGTGAGGCGGTTGTCTTTCTCGAGCCACTGGCGCATCTCGTCGACGGCGGCGGCGAGCTTATCGATGCCCTCGCCGGTGGTGGCGATGGTGCGGACGATGGGCGGAGTCCAGTGGACCTCAGGGGCTGAAGCCCCCTCTTTGTGGCCGCTGTTTTCGGCACGACTGAAGTCGTGCCCTGATACAAAAGCGAATTCGTCTCCATGGCCGGTTGGATGATCGATCGCGGCAGCGGCTTCCTCACCCGAGGCGCCGGGTTGCGCCGTCGCAGGATTGGATTGGGGTGACAAGTGGGGACGCGGAGACTGGGCGAGGGACTGGAGGGTGCGGATTTCCTGCTCGACGCGGTGGGCGCCGTCGCGGTCGGATTTGTTGATGACGTAGATGTCGGCGATTTCCATAACGCCGGCTTTGAGGCTCTGCACGTCGTCGCCCATGCCGGGGACGAGGACGACCAGGGTGATGTCGGCGAGGCGGGCGATTTCGACTTCATCCTGGCCAACGCCGACGGTCTCGATGAGAACGGCGTCTTTACCGCTGGCTTCGAGGACGAGGGCGCAGTCGGCGGTAGCGAGGGCGAGTCCGCCGAGGGAGCCGCGGGTGGCCATGGAGCGGAAGGTGAAGCCGGGATCGTCGTGGAGGCCGGCGACGCGGATGCGGTCGCCGAGGAGGGCTCCGCCGGTGAAGGGGCTGGTGGGGTCGACGGCGAGGACTCCGACGGTGCGGTCCTGAGCCCGGAAGGCGCGCGTGAGGCGATCGACCAGGGTACTCTTGCCGGCGCCGGGGGCTCCGGTGATGCCGATGCGAAGGGCGCGGCCGGAATGGGGGAAGCAGGCGGAAAGAAGCGCGGAGGCTTCGGGAGCGTCGTTTTCGACGAGCGAGAGGGCGCGGGCGAGGGCGCGCGGGTCGCCCTGGCGGAGGCGGTCGACGAGGCCGGCGACGGGAGCGCGGGGCTCGGGGTTGGGCGGCGGGTCAGACGGGGGCACGGAACAGGATAGCTCCGGCAGAAAAAAATTTCGCATATTGTGCAAGTGTGTCAAAAGAGGGTATTTGCGATTTGGGCTGTGCGTAAGGGCAACAATATACTTGACACACAAGACCATCAGCGGTACAGTTGTCTTGTACCCAAAGGAGGCCTTATGACAGACGCGATGAAAAGGCCCGTAACTCTCACTCAGGCTATCGTTTACTTCTCCGACGCTGACCGCGCTTTTCGCTATGCGGTGGAGCTTCGCTGGCCGGATGGACGCATCAACTGCCCCCGCTGCGGATCGGATCAGCACTCCTTCATCAGTACCCGCAAAATCTGGTTCTGCAAAGGCTGCAAAAAGCAGTTCACGGTGAAGGTCGGAACCATCTTCGAGGATTCGGCCCTCGGACTCGATAAGTGGATGACGGCGGTGTGGATGATCGTCAACGCGAAGAACGGCGTTAGCAGCTACGAACTGGCCCGGTCCCTCGGCGTCACTCAGAAGTCCGCCTGGTTCATGCTCCATCGCATCCGTGAGGCGATGGCTTCCGGCTCCATCCTGAAGATGGGTGGATCGCGGGGCGGTGGGCCGGTGGAGATTGATGAGGCATACATCGGCGGCAACCCGAAGTTCATGCACGCCAACCGTCGCGCCAAGCTGAATCTGGCGACGAAGCGCGACAACAAAACCGCCGTCATGGGAATGCTGGACCGCGAGACGCGCCAAGTACGCGCCAAGGTGGTTCCGAACGTGAAGCGCGAAACGCTGATGAACGAGATTCTGGAGAACGTGACGTGGGGATCGAAGGTCTATACCGACAGCGCTATGCAGTATGACGGCCTGAAGGTCCGCCAGTTCGTTCACGACACCGTGAGCCACATTGATGAGTATGTGCGCGGCGAAGTTCACACCCAGGGCATCGAGAACTTCTGGAGCCTGCTCAAACGGATGCTGCGCGGCACTTACGTTGCCGTCGAGCCCTTCCATCTGGACCGCTATGTGGGAGAGCAGGTATTCCGCTTCAACAACCGCGCCACGAAAGACAATCCCCTGAATGACGCTGACCGCTTCGCTCTGGCGATGATGCAGGTAGGCGGCAAAAGGCTGACCTACTCGGCGCTGACGGGTAAGGGACAGGGAGCGGCCTGAGGCCTTCTTTAAGCCACGGCAGGGACGAGGAAAGCGCACTTAGTCCTTGCCTTTCTTCTTCGGTTTAGGCGCTGGATTTTCCGACTTCTTCGCAGTATCTTTGGGCACACGAAAAAGCGCCTGCATCGTGTGCTCAAAGCGTTTTTGCGCGTCTTCCCCGGACGCGTATTCAGGCTTTGGCTTGGTCATGCGCTCTCCTTTACTGCCGAGGCTACACCTGTGCGAATGCTGTTTCTCCTCTCACTCCTACTCATCGCAGCATTGCCTTCACAATCCCAAAATACGAGTACCGGGAAAGCAGGCGGCGATAAACCACAAAGCCCAGCCAAGGGCGTTGATGAGAATCCCGAATCCAGCGAGAAAGGCACGCAGGAATTTCCGCTTATTGTTCATGTAGACAAACGGCCGCAGAGCAAAGAGGAAGCCTCCGATGATAAGAAAGCAGGAGATCTTCAGGCGTCGCTCGAAGACTGGAATATCGTCTTGGGCGCCGCCGTCGCTGTGGCTGCTTTTCTCCAGTTCATTGCGGTTTTGATTCAGGCCAGAATCAACCACAACCAGACGAGGTTCTTTCGGAATGTCGAGCGAGCGTGGATTCTCGTGAGGAGAGTTGGGCAGCCACCTGAAGGACTGATCGATCCCGAGAATCCCACGCATAATCCGGGGATTGCGCTTCAGTTCCAGAATTTCGGAAATACGCCTGCGGAAATAATCGATTGCAGATTTTGCTTTGAGATCGTAAATAGAAGGGAAAGCCCTGCCCATCCTGCCGCCCCCGACCTTCCGGAAGTCCCCGATTACAAAAGGGCGGCACGGAATACCAATATCCCGGACCTGAAGGCCATGCGTCCCCCGCGAGATAAATTCACCCTCATAGCCTCGCTCGCTTCCCCTCCCAGAGAATCCGAAATTGGGGAACTCAAATACAACCGGAAGTTCCTGTGCGTATATGGGTTTATCACCTATCTCGACGTATTTGGGAGAGAGGGAGAGACAAGGTTTTCCTACATCTACGACTTTGCGATTGGGGGAGCCTTTACCACTCTCGACAAAACCCGTCTTAACCCGCCAGGCTTTAGAACTGGCGGCCCCTCCTCCTACAACCAAGCAACGTAGCCCTGTCACGGCAACTAAAAATATAGTTACTATGAGCATGTGCGTCAAGTATGTTATTTCCTGCGTAAGTGTGTCAAAACGGAGTAGTTAGCGAGGGCCTCAAGTGTATGTGTGAGAAATACAGGGGTTAGCGGACAGCGTTTAGCGTATAGCGGATTCGGCCCGCGCTGGAGTGGTTTGGCTTGCGTCCACTCCCTTCTGTCTATACAAGAGAAAAGCCCGCACGCGGCGGGCTTTTTCCTTTTTTCACTCTATAAGTTCAGTATGACAGGTTTGGACGGGTTTCCTGCCAGTTTTGGGCCGGTATTTTGGCGTGGAAGCGATGTGGAATCAGCGTCCGTGACGTCGGTTTGACGCGGAGCCCCTTGACAAAATTTCCACAGGAGACGGGAAAAGGGCATACTCGGCTGGGGCGGGCTCACAGACTCGGATGAACCGCTGTTCAGATGGAGTCGTATTTCGGGGCAGGGATGCGGGAGGAACGCGACTGGATGGCTCTGAAGATTGTGCTGGCGGTGACGGGGGTGCTGTTCGTAGCGACGGCCTGGCCGATGGTGGTGTTCCTGCGACAGGAGCCGGCGCTGTCGATGATGTTCAGCCTGTACGTCACGCTGGGCGTGTTCCTGCTGCTGGCGGTACGCGACCCGGCGGCGCATCGCAGTTTGATTGCGTTCACGGCGTGGTCCAGCCTGGTGCATGCGGTGGTCATGGGATATCAGGCGCAGCGCGGCATGGTGGCGCGGGGCGAGTTGATTGGGGTGGCGGTTCTGGCGGTCATCGGTGTGGCGCTGATTGCGCTGGCGCCGCGGAGGCGGGAAGCCAGGCTGGCGGGCGGGTAAGGGAACGCGCCCTCTCGGCTGCGCTCGTTGCGAGTTGCGCCGACGGCCTGCGGCAGCAAGGAAGCGGTTCGCGCCAAATTTTATTCCACGTGCTGAAGCCCGTGGCTTTCTCCGCCGTGCCGCGTTGCGGCACCTCTGATCGAGTGGCACCTCTGATCGAGCGGCACCTCTTGTGGATTGATAAACACATTTGTCAGTGGGTCTGTCGCCCTGGCACGGTCGCTGTCTCCCACCCTGGCTCCTCGAAGGCACGAGAAGCCAGAATGGGGTACGCGGCATCGCACCCGGATCCAAATGTCGCGAGTCCTGGGGGCGCGTTGTCGCGCTGGCAGTCGGGAAAGGCAGATTCCGAAAAGCCAGACTCGGGATTCCCGGGGCCGCGCACCTGCGGCTTACATCCGGTGCAGGATTACGGTCATGGTGGATGCCGACGGGTCGGGCGTGAAGTCGGTTTCGGAGATGGTCTTGCCGTCGAGGCCAAGAGCAAAGGTATTCTCGCGGCGCACCTTGTGATCGCTGCTGTAGACGACCTTGAGGGTGTGGGGATCGACGAGGCGGATGGAGACCGAACCACCCAGGCCGGGCACTGTGGTTTCCGAGCCGTCGAGTTTGACGGTCAGGGGCTTCGGCTGGTCGGTTTCCTTGAAGTCGATGGAGTCGCCGCGGATGGCGATGGTCATCGGATCGACCATCGATTCGCGGACGGACACGGTCTTCCAGACGCCCGCCAGGCCGGGTCCGCCGGAGAGGCGCTTCGCCGTCGAGGTGATCGAGGAGGGCGGCTCGCCGGGGAAGGCCACTTTGCGGGTCATGGTGGCGCCGGCCACGGTGGTGGTGATGGCGCTGACGGGCTTGCCGCCCTGGGTGTTGGTGGTGTGGTAGCCGGTCGAGGTCAGGGTGCAGGCGTAGGTGATGCCGCCGCTGCCGTTGTGCGGCTTGCCGTCACAGACCGTGGCGGGCATGGCTTTGCCCATGAGCGTGACGGTGTAGCCCGAGGGCGTGACGGCGACAGAGAAGGTGGATCCCTCGTAGTGCTGGCTTGAGAGGTCCATCTTCCAGGAGCCGTTGAAGGGGTTGGCCGTTTGGGCCGGCGCAGAGGAGCCGAGGGCGAGAAGCGAGGCCATTGCACAGAGGGCGATGGAGAGACGTGGGTTCATAGGGATCCGCCTTGATTGGGAATGTGATCCAGGGGCCTGGGGGCAGAGAGTGAGGGTAGCCGGAACTCGGCTGAGGTGGTGACGACGGTCACTCTTTGAGGGAAGTGGGATCATCTTCGGCGGGAGGGGGGCGGATGTCAAGGAGGGAGCGCTTTCGCGAACGCGAATTCGCTCAGGCGCCGAGGAAAAGAGAACGATGTCTTTTCACTTGATTCCGCTGAGGGGGTTGGGTACAAGGAGTCGGGTCCAGTTCCGGCCCTTCGGGCCGAAAGGAGAAACGAGCATGGCGAACCAGAGAAGGCGAACCCGGTGGACGGTGTGCGCCGCAGCGGCGTTGGGACTCATGACAGCCACCAGTTGGGGGCAGCAGGAGTTCCGTCTGAACAGCGCGGAGTTTTCCAACGACAGCACGCTGCCGCTCTCCACGATCCTGAACAACCAGGTGAACGGCGTGAATACCTGCACGGCCAACGGGGCTGCCGGATACGATGAGTCTCCTGAGCTCTCGTGGAGCGGGGCGCCGCGGGGGACACGTTCGTTTGTGGTGGTGCTGTACGACGTGACGGCATCGTTCACGCACTGGGGGATGTACAACATCGCAGGGGACGTGACGCGTTTGCCGGAGAACGCCGGGGTGGCGGGCAGCTCTTTCGGCACGCAGATCGAGAATGATTTCGATTTGGGCCAGCAGTATGACGGGCCGTGTCCGCCAGCCGGCGTTGCACCGGATACGCATAAGTATGTGTTCAAGGTGTATGCGCTGAGCACGACGCTGGATCTGCCGGGGTCGGCGAATTTTCCGGCGAACGGCGAGACGCTGTATCACGCGCTGATTTACGCCGGGGAGCATGGCGAGATCCTGGGGAAGGCGAGCCTGGTGGGGTTGTACTCTTCGACGCCACCGGCGCAATAAGAGCGGTGATCAGGAACGATCCGGCGAAGAACGCTTTCCAATGGCTGTGGGTGTTCGAGAATCCTGAGGGCGCGCACGATGGGTACGCGAAAAACCCGCGGGTGATTCGCGCTTTGCTTGAGCCGCGGCAGTAGCGATGAGGATTTCGCGCGACTCTAGCGCGTCTTCCTGCGCCGGAAGCGCGGGCGCCCGTGACGGCCGGTCACCCGCGCGAGGGATGGACCTTGAGGATCTCCCGCCCGATGACCATGCGCTGGATTTCGCTGGTGCCTTCGCCGATGGTGCAGAGTTTGACGTCGCGGTAGAACTTTTCTACGGGGTAGTCCTTGATGAATCCGTAGCCGCCGTGGAGCTGGACAGCTTCGTTGCAGATTTTGACGGCGACCTCCGATGCATAGAGCTTGGCCATGGCGGATTCCTGGGTGACGCGCTTGCCTGCGTCCTTGAGAACGGCTGCGCGGAGGGTGAGCAGACGGGCGGCGTCGAGCTCGGTGGCCATGTCGGCGAGCTTCCACTGAATGCCCTGGAATTCGGCGATGGCTTTGCCGAATTGTCTGCGCTGCTTGACGTATTTGACGCTGGCGTCGAGGGCGCCGCGGCCGATGCCGAGCGATAACGCGGCGATGGAGATGCGCCCGCCGTCGAGAGTGCGCATCGCGTCGACAAAGCCTTCGCCTTCTTTGCCGAGGAGGGCGTCGGCGGGGAGGGCGCAGTCCTCGAAGATGAGCTCGGAGGTGTCGGAGGCGCGCAGCCCGAGCTTGTTTTCCTTTTTGCCGGCGCGGAAGCCGGGCGTGCCTTTTTCGACGATGAAGGCGGAGAGGCCGTGGGTGCCCTCGTCTTTATTTGTAACCGCAATGACGACAGATACGTCGGCGTAGTGGCCGTTGGTGATGAAGGTCTTGTTGCCGTTGAGGATCCAGTGGTCGCCCTTGCGCGTGGCGGTGGTGCGAGCGGCGGCGGCGTCGGAGCCGGAGCCGGGTTCGGTGAGGGCCCACGCGCCGATGGCCTGGCCGGCGGCAAGGTTTCGGACGTATTTCTGTTTCTGACTCTCAGAGCCGGCGAGATAGATGTGGTTGGTGCAGAGGGAATTGTGGGCGGCGACGATGATTCCGATGGAGCCGTCGACCGCGGAGAGCTCTTCGATGGCCAGCATGTAGTCGACGTAGCCGAGGCCGGCGCCGCCGTACTCGGGCGGGAAGATGACGCCGAGCAGGCCCATCTGGCCGAGCTGCTTCACCACGTCCATCGGGAACTCGGAGGCCTCGTCCCAGCGAAGGACGTTGGGGGCGATTTCGCGGGCGGCGAAGTCGCGGATTTCGCGGCGGAGGGCTTCCTGGTCCTCGGTGAGAGTGAAGGGGAAAGTGGAGGCGGGGGCGGATTGGATGGCGGTGGTCATAGAGGTCGTTGGGGAAGGTGCGAAAACCCGGTAGGGTAGCAGGTTTCGGGGAGGGTTGTCGCGGGTCTGGACTGGCGGTCAGGGCGTCGGTGGGGGACGGGCTGAGGGTTCACCGGCCTTGAGTTCGCAGAGATGGGGCTTTTCCAGAACGGAACAGGGACAGTACTGTCGGCTGAAGTGCCGAGGCTGGACGTTTGACGATCCACCGGCAGAGGAGTTCGCCTCTTGCTGTGGGGTGAACCTGGCTGCGCCCGATGGGGCTGTGCTTGAGCTGGCTGTGCGTGATCCTGAGGGGTGCTGAGGTGCACTCCTCAGGATCATGCAGGGTTTACCGCAGGCTGGCCGGTGGGGGCTCGAAGGCGTCGAGCTGTTTGAAGGCCGCGTCGGGCAGCTTGAGCGAGGCGGCGGCGACGTTTTCTTCCAGATGCTCGGAATTGCTGGTGCCGGGGATGGGCAGCGTGACCGGCGAGCGGCGCAGCAGCCAGGCGAGAGCCACCTGGAGGGGTGTGGCGTGGAGGTCCTTCGCGATCTTATCCAGCAGATCGTGCACATTGCGCGCCTGGCCGAGGGGCGCCCAGGGAATGAAGGCGATGCCGTTTTTCTCGCAGAAATCCAGGAGGAAGTCCCACTCGCGGTCGGCGAAGCTGTAGCGGTTCTGGACCGACACGATCGGTGTGATTTTGCGGGCGCGCTCAAGATGTTCGAGGGTGACGTTGGAGAGCGCAACGTGGCGGATCTTGCCCTGCTGGCGGAACTTTTCCAGGGTTTCCACGGAAGCCTGGAAGGAGACCGTGGGATCGGGGATGTGGAGCTGGTAGACGTCGATCATGTCGAGCTTGAGACGGAGGAGGCTGCCGTGGATGGCGTCTTCGAGGTGTTTGGGGCTGGCGTTGTGAATCCACTGGCCGGGGCCGACGCGTTCCCATCCACCCTTGGTGGCGATGACGAGGCCTTTGGGGTAGGGGTGCAGGGCCTCGGCGATGAGCTCCTCGGAGACGTTGGGTCCGTAGGAGTCGGCGGTGTCGATGAAGTTGACGCCGAGCTCGACGGTGTGGCGGAGCGTTTTGAGGGCGGCAGCTTTGTCTTTGGGGGGTCCCCAGATGCCCTGGCCGGTGATACGCATGGCGCCAAAGCCGAGACGGTTCACGGTGAGGTCGCCGAGGTTGACGGTTCCGGCAGCGGCAGCGTTGGGGGCAGACGTGGCAGTGGACATGAAATCTCCTCTGGTGAGTTCGATGGGCCGGATCGGCTGTTGGATACGGAATTGCCGCCGAGGAATCCCAGAATAGCCGTTTTTACGGGATGAAAGGGCGGCGCAGCCAGCGTGAAATCAGGAAACAGGTTACAGGCCGGAGATTAAAGCGGTGTTCAGGAATCGACCGGCTTGTCGGGCTGGGCGTTGTAGATTTCTTCGACGCGCTGGAGACTGTCGATTTCGGCGATGGGTTTGTCGGATCGGATGCGCACGATGCGGGGGAAGCGCAGCGCGAACCCACTGGCGTGGCGGGACGAGCGCATCACGTTGTTGAATGCGACTTCAAGGACGACCGTCGGCTCGACGGTGCGGAAGTGGCCATCGTCCTCGAGGGTGTGGGCCTTGAACCAGGCGGTCATGTCGGCGATTTCCTGGTCGGTAAGGCCGGTGTAGGCTTTGCCGACATTTTTTAGCGTTGGTGATCCATCCGGGGTGAGGTCGTCGGTGTCGCGGATGGCGAAAGTGTAGTCGCTGAGGACCGCGGCGCGGCGGCCGTTGCCGTACTCGACGCCGGTGACCACGACATCCAAAGTGGCGAGCTCGCGTTTGAGCTTGAGCCAGGCGAGTCCGCGGCGGCCCGGCTGGTAGGTACTGGCGAGGGACTTAATCATGACACCTTCGTTGCCGCGGGCGCGGGCGTCGGCGTAGGCCTGGTCCAGTTGCTCGGCGGATTCGAGGCGACCGGCGCGGGCAAGGACGAGGCGCGGGAAGGTCTCCTCGGCGCGAGCCTGCTCGGCCGGCGCTTCGAAAAGGTTCGACTGGCCGGCTGACCGGCCCGATGTCGTCGACAGCGACCAGAGGGCGCAGAAATCTTCTAACTGGCGGCGGCGTTCGGCGAGGGGTTCGTCGAGGAGGAGCGTATCGCCGCGGTAGAGGATGTCGAAGACGATGAGGACGACCGGTATGTCACGGCGCATTTCGGGGGTGACGCGTTTGCGTCCGAGGCGCTGCTGGAGAGCGGCGAAGGGGAGGGCGCGGGATTGGGCGGCGTTCCAGGCGAGGATTTCGCCGTCGAGAACTGCGCGTTCGGCGATCGGCGTCAATGCCTCGACTAGTTCCGGAAAAGCGGCGGAGAGATCGTCGCGATTGCGGGAGTAGAGGGCGGCCTGGCCGGCGGCGGGCCTTTCTGGTGACAGGTGGAGCTGGGCGCGGATGCCGTCGAATTTGTCTTCGAGCTGGGCGGCGCGGAGGATGGAAGAGCGCAATGCAGGTCCATTCGACTCGCGGCTGCATTCTTTGTTGCGCCCCAAAAGCGGGCGCAACGATTCGGATGCTTCGCTCAGGATGACAGAGCCTTCTTTGCCCGATGGATTCTCTCCTGTGGCGACTTCCTCTTTGATTTCTTCCGTGAAGCGGGCGATGGCTTCGTCGATGGTTTGGACGGGGCTGGCCAGCATAAAGCCGATGGGGTGAAAGAGCTGCATGCGGGCGTTGTCGAGGCGGCCCTGGGCAGCGAGGGCGACCACGGTGGGGAGGGAGCCGAGGAGCATCGACGCTCGGCGAACCGCTTTCACATGGGCCGCGGGCGCTGCCGTACTTGCCGTGGGCGGGTTTTTGGTTGAGGACTCGTTGCTGGACGGCGGGGGCCAGGCTTCGGCGATGGCTTCTTCGACGAGGGATTGCTGGACGCCGGTGCGCATGTCTCCCGTGAGGAGCTTGACGACGTATTTGGCTTCGATCGGGGTGGCGCGTCCAAGGAGGTCGAGGAGGAGGCGGAGCTTGGGCTGGGGGCCGCGCGCTTCAGAGAGAGCAGCCAGTGCGGCGTCGACCTCGGTGAGGGTCAGGGTCGCTTCGGTGGGTGCGTGTCCGTAGAGCAGGTCAGAGGCGGCCGAGCCGAAGTCGCCGTACCGGCGGTAGGCAGCGGAGAGTGCTTCGGGCGGGGCGGCTGCAAGCTGGGCGACCGCTTTCGAGAGAAGGGCGCCGCCGATGTTGAGCCTGCGCGCGTCGGTTTCGGCGAAAGGTGTGCCGGAAAGCCAGAGGGCAGCGCGGCCGGCGTCGTCGATGGGCAGGGAACCAAGGTAGTCGGCGATGAAGGCGCGCTTTTCGAGCTTTTTGGTGGTGGCGGCGAGCGCGTCGTTGAGCTCGGCGAACTGGAGGAAAAGAGACACAGCGTTTAGCGGATAGCGTATAGCGTCGAGCCTGTAGCCGGTAGCCTGTCGCTCGTAACGAAAATAGATGCTTGCGGTGGGCCGATGCGGCTTTTTGGGCTGGAGAACATCGAATCGAAGTAGACTGGAAGTGATGATGCGGCTGTTTCCCATCGGCGTCCTTCTCTAGCGGCTCCCGCCGCTTTCGCCTTTGTCCGTCTTTTCCCCTTTAAATGGAATGTAAAGCTCTGGGGCTGAAGCCCATCCATTTGTGCGGCTGGTTACGGCACGACTGAAGTCATGCCCTGATACAAAAGCCTCAGGCTGCGGACGGGGCAGGAGATTTCGGGACCAGGCCGCTCGAGGCGCTGGCTGATGCGATGGATGTCATCGGCAGGGGGCGCGGGCGCAAGAGCAGTCGAAGATGAGTGACAGCCGGTGTGAGCCCGGGAGGATTTTATGTTTGAGCGTTTGGAGCAGATTGAGGCGCGGTACCAGAATCTTGGGGCGCAGATGGCCGATCCTGAGGTGCTGGGCGACCACGCCCAGTACCAGAAGATTGCGAAGCAGCATCGGGACCTGGAGCCGGTAGTGGAGAAGTTCCGCGAGTACCGGCAGGTGAAGACCGGGATCGCCGATGCCCGGGCGATGCTGAGCGAGAGCGACGCGGAGATTCGCGCGATGGCGCAGGAGGAGCTGACGCAGCTGGAGGCGCGGGAGCCGCAGATCGAAGAGGACCTGAAGCTGCTGCTGCTGCCGAAGGATCCCAACGATGAGAAAAACGTCGTGGTGGAGATTCGCGCGGGGACGGGCGGCGATGAGGCGAGCCTGTTTGCGGCGGAGATCTTCCGCATGTACGTGCGGTTTGCGGAGCAGCACCGGTGGAAGGTAGAGATTCTGTCGTCGTCGGAGTCGTCGGTAGGCGGGACTGAAGGAAGTGATCGCCATCATCGAAGGCGACAAGGTGTATTCGCAGATGAAGTACGAGAGCGGGGTGCACCGGGTGCAGCGGGTTCCGGCGACGGAGACGCAGGGGCGCGTGCACACCAGCGCGGTGACGATTGCGGTGCTGCCGGAGGCGGAAGACGTGGACGTGAAGATCGAGGCAAAGGATCTTCGCATCGACACGTTCTGCTCGTCGGGGCCGGGCGGGCAGAGCGGTGAACACGACGTATTCGGCAGTGCGGATTACGCACATCCCGACGAATACGGTGGTGAGCTGCCAGGACGAGAAGTCGCAGATCAAAAACCGCGAGAAGGGAATGCGGGTGCTGCGCGCGCGGCTGTACGAGATGGAGATGGAGAAGCAGCAGGCGGCGCTGGCGAAGGAGCGCAAGCAGCAGGTGGGCACGCGGCGATCGCAGCGAGAAGATTCGCACGTATAACTTCCCGCAGAACCGGCTGACGGATCATCGCATCGGACTGACGATTCATCAGCTGGCGGAGATTATGGAAGGCAAGCTGCAGCCGGTGATCGACGCGCTGATCGCGCACTTCAACTCGGAGCGGCTGAAGAGCGAAGCGGAAACGGTGGCGTGAGAGAGGCCACAGGGCACAGGCCGCAGGGTACGGGGTGCAGGGTGCAGGGTACGGCCGGTCTCACGGTAATGTCAGCGTTTGTGTGCCGGCGTTGAGTAAGTGGGGTGTGCCTTTCCAGACGAACGTGCCCGTTAGTCCCGCGGGTAGGGTGATCGTTGCCTTCCAATGGCCGCCTTCTTCGGCGTAGACCGTGTGGATCAGGCCGCCGGCATGCGGCATCGAGGCGTCGAGCTGATGCAGATCGCCCAGGTGGGGCTCGATGCGGCACCGTCTGGAATCCCGGTGATCCCGGACGGATGCCGGCTACCAGCGTGAGCAGATCGTAGTTGGGACTCGCGCTCCAGGCATGGCAGTCGGAGCGAGTGGGCTCGGGCTGCTCGGCCCAGGTGCTCAGGCCGAGGCGCAGCATGTCGTACCAGGGGCCGAGCTGGCTAAGATACTCGTCGCCGAGGCCAGAGTGCTCGAGTGCCCTGCTCAGATAAAAGCGGAAATAATACGTCGGCGCGGAGAGCGCCGGGACGGTTTTGCCCTCGAAGGTCGTTGGCTGATCCGGTTTCGAGCCCAGCAGACGGCGGAGGATCGGCTTCTGCTCGGCTGCCGGCGCCACGTCGAGCCAGACGGCGAGGATGTTCGCTTCGATGCTGTAGCTTTTCTTCGCCGGCGTGTCGGCGTAGAGGCCGTATTGCGGGTCCCAGGTTTCCTGGTTCAGCGCTTGTTTGGCTTTCGCGGATGATCGCCCGATACTGGCCGACCCGCTCCTGGCTTCCGTAGCGCGCCTCCATCTCGGCCGCGTCCTGGAGGGCTTCCATGAACTGCAGGGTCAGAAACGCGGAGCCGCCATCGGCATCCTGCGGCGGCACGCCGTCGCGGATAGTCGGCGGTCCAGTCGCCGAACTCCCACCAGCGCATGCGGCCGAGGAGGCCATCGGGGCGGAGGCGCGCGGCGAACCAGTCGAGGACGGTGCGCGTGTGGGGCAGCGTTTCCTGCACCAGAGCGGGATCGTCCACATACATCCAGTAGTCGTGGAGCATGCTCACCCACAGCAGCGAGAAGGGCGGGATGAACTGCGGGCAGGCCGGAGGGGTAGCGGCTCTGCGTGATGCCTTCCGGCGTGCGCGAGTCGTCGATGTTGGTGATGGCCTGGCGCGCCAGGCGGCTGTCGCCGGTCATCACGTAGGAGATCAGCGCCTGGATGCGCGTGTCGCCGACGTACTGCAGCTGCTCCCAGTAGGGCGCGTCCATGTAGGTTTCGTGGGCGCAGAGGCGGGCGGTGCGCCAGCCGGTCTGCCAGAGGGGGTCGAGCTGGGGAATATCGCCGTGGATCGCCGCCTTCGCGTCGAATGGATACGCGGAGAACCAGGCGCGCAGAGCGTCGAGGCGAAGAGGCGCGTCTTCGGTGGTCACGTCGAGCTGCAGATAGCGCCAGGTGCGCCACCAGAGCGGCTGAAAGACGCGGTCCATCGCCGCCGCCGGCGATGAAGCGGTCAGTGATGCCCTCGATGTGGCGTCCGGCAATCTCGTTGCGATTGCCCTTGTCGCCGTGCGCGTCGTAGAGAGCCTCGGAATAGGTCATCGCGATGGTGGCATTGCGGCCGCCGCTTAGCGTCAGCTCCGGATAGGCCGTCTGCAGCACGCGATGATCGAGCAGCAGGACCACATGCGCGTGGGCGGGGATGGTCAGCGGAGCGGCGGGAAAGCCGGGCAGCGAGGGTAGGCCCTGCACGCGCACCGGTACGCCGGCATCGACCAGGCGGTGCTCCATCGGCGGCAAGGGATCCTGCACCAGCTCCCAGTTGTTGTCGGCGTCCTGGGCCTCGCGGGTGGCGGCGCGGCCGATGAGTGCGGGCGTCTCCCAGCCGGAGTCGTCGCCGGGCTGGTCCCATTTCCAGTCCACCACGCGGCCGTCGATGGTCTTCCGCGGGACCGGCGGCATAGTAACCGGCGAGCCCGGCGTGGGCCAGAGCCCCGCGTCCCGGTTCCTGGCGCACCCGCCAGTCTGTCCCGGTATTCACCGCGGCCTCTTCCTGTGTGTCGCCCTGCATGAGGAAGCCGGTGCGGTTGCTCATCTGGGCAACGGGAGCTTCCTCGCCGAAGTTCCACACCACGGCAGCCAGGATGTTCGCGCCGGAGTGGAGCAGCGGGGCCAGGTCGATGGTTTCAAAGCGCCAGTGGAAGAGGTCGCCGCGCGCCGGACCCTCGCCTGCGTATTGCCCGTTGACGTGAAGGACAAAGCGGTTATCGGCGCTTACGTGGACCCAGTAGTGGGCGGGCACGCTGGCCAGGGTCAGCTCGCGGCGGAAGTAGAAGACGCCTGGCGCTTTGGCGCCTGCCGAGGGGCTGGCGATCCAGGAAGCCGGCCAATGCGAGGCGATCAGATCGGGATTGAGCGGACCCATCGCCCGCGCATCCACGGAAAACACGAAACCAATCAGCAAGCCAGCCAGCAGGAGACGGCGCATGGCCGACAGGGTAGCAGACGCAACCGGGGCCCTAATCGCCCGCACAGGCTCTTTTTCCTGCAACTGGGTAAACTTGCCGCGTGAAATCCCGTCTATTCGGACGCATGGAAGAGATCGCACCGAACGACCTCACCATTGAAAAACGGGAGCAGGCCGTGCTGGAGCTGGCCGACTTCGATGAAGTTGTCCGCGTCTATCGGCCACGCATCCTGCGCTTTCTGCTCGCATCGCTGGCCGACAGCGATACGGCGGAGACGCTGACCCAGGAGTGTTTTCTGAAGGCCTGGGTGGCACGGCATCAGTTTCGCGGCGACTCCAGCCTGGGCACCTGGCTGACGCGGATTGCCGTGAACCTGATGCGGGATTATCTCCGCAGCCGGAGCCTGAGGTTCTGGCAGAAGACCCGGGGCACGTCGCTGGATGCGCTCGACATCAGCGACTGGCTGCCGGACGGACGCAGCACCCCGGAGGGCCTCGCGCTCGCGCGACGCCAGGTGGCGGATGTCTGGACGGCGGTGCAGAAGCTTTCGGCGCATCAGCGAACGGTTTTCGCGCTGCGCTTTGTCGAGGAGATGGAGCTGGACGAGATTGCCGCGGCCCTGGACATGAATCTGAGCACGGTGAAGTCGCACTTATATCGCGCGCTGGCGATTGTTCGCGAGCGGATGGGAGGAAAACGATGAAGCTCCGCAGGGAAGGGGAAACCGAAGCCGTGGAATCGCGCGAAGAGGTTCGCGAGCTGGCCGAAGCGCTCAGCCTGTATCGCTCGGCGATCAGCCACCTGGCGGAGCGCTCCGCAGCGCATCCGCGCGTGGCCGCGGCGCGCCCCGCGGCGCCGTTCCGCCTCCGCCTGCTGCTGGGGCCGGCCCTGGGCGGCGCCCTGGCCGTCGGCATTCTGTTCCCGCTTTACGGACACCTCCACCATCACAGTGCGATTGTCCTTCAGTCGAAGGACACGATTGCTCCCGATCCCGGTTCAGCGCGCGCCTCGATGGATGACACGGCGCTGATGAACCAGATCGACAGCCAGCTTTCTGAAACCGTACCGGACGCACTCGAGCCTCTTGCGGACATGGGTACTCAGGCGACTACGCAATCTTCTGTATCGGAGAAAAAACAATGAAATTCAGCAAGCATTTTGTCGTGGCCGCTCTGACCGGAGTTCTCTCGTGCGGTCTGGCCCTGGCTCAGGGACCGGACGGACCCGGCCCCGGCGGTCCGGGTCGGGGCGGCCCGGACGGTCCTGGCTTCCGCGGTCCGGCTCCCATGGACCACATGTTCCACGACCGGCAGTTCGGCCGCTGGTGGAACGATCCTCATCTGGCCCAGCAGATCGGCCTCACGGACCAGGAGAAGCAGCAGATGGACCAGATCTTCCTGCAGCATCGGCTGAAGCTGATCGATCTGAATGCCAATCTGGAAAAGCAGGAAGTGCTGTTCCGGCCGATGATTGAAGCCGATCAGCCGGACGAGACGAAGATCCTCGCGCAGATCGACGCGATCGCTCAGGCCCGGGCCGATCTGGAGAAGGCGGATGCGCGCATGCTCTTCGATTTGCGCAAGACGCTCACTCCCGATCAGTGGCAGAAGCTGAAGGCGCTGCGGATGGAACATCGCGACCGTGACAAAATGCGTGGCGACCGCATGCGCGGCGACCACCGCGGGCAGCAGTGGGGCCAGGGACGCCATCGTCCGATGGGACCGAATGGCGGTGCGCCACCTCCGCCGCAGCCGAACAATGCACCGCAGGCTCCGGCAGCGCCGCCGCAATAACTCACGGACGGCACTTTCCGAAGGGGAAAGCCCGTTTCCCATATCGGTTGTTCAGGAAAGAGCGGCTTCGGCCGCTCTTTCCCTGTCAGGGTGCAGAGCACTAAAGTCCACGCGCGGGTAACCAAATTCCCGTTAGATTCTCGGCTTCTTCACGCCCTGTCAATTGACACGCCCAATTCACGGCACTATAGTTTTCACAGAGGGTCTGCGCCGTTCGGGATTCATTGCGCTGGCCCCCGATCGCCACTCCTGTTCATCCCAGCCCTGCCGGATGCTCCAGTCTGGAGATTGATGTTGCGATCACCCGCACACCGTCTCCCATGGGATGCTCCGCCTGGATTGAGAAGAGAATAGCCGCGACGATCCCCGAACTTCGCCGAGAACCGCGCCCGGGTCCCAAGCCCGCGCCGCTGACGACGAAGAAAGCTGCAGCCTGAGATCGGGCCACGGGATCGGTCAGATTTTTCGCTGTGGGGCGGAATCCGGGAGCCGCCGCCTAATCCCGGAGCTGTCTGCTATGGCACACGTCGCCCATCCTGAACAAACCGAGAGCAATCCTCTGAACACCGAACTGGAAACCCCAACGCTTGAAGCCCCGCCGGAGTCCGCTCCGTCGACCGAGTCCACCCACAACCCCGAAGCCTCTGCGCCTGAGGCGATCGCGGCTCCCGTGTCGCTCGAAGACCACCTCGACGAGCACCACGAAGAGCCCGATCTCAGCATGGAAGACTTCGCCGCCGCTCTGGAGTCGTTTGACCGCGAGCAGGCAGCCGAAGCCGCGGCGCAGGCCTTCGACGATTCCACCATCGTTGCCGGGACCGTCATCAAGATCACCGACAAGCATGTCGTCGTCGACGTCGGCATGAAGTCCGAGGGGTTGATCCCCATCGAGCAGGTGACCGACTACACCGGCCAGCCGAAGGTGCACCCCGGCGAGACCATCGAAGTGGTCATCGAGCGCGAGGAGCCCGAAGGCGGCTACCTGCTGAGCTATGAAAAGGCCCAGCGGCTGCGCGTGTGGGATTCGGTGGAGAAGGCGCACAACGAGAAGACGCCTCTGACCGGCACCGTCGTGGGCCGAGTCAAGGGCGGTCTTACGGTGGATGTGGGCATCAAGGCGTTTCTGCCCGGCTCCCAGCTGGAGCTGCGGCCGGTGCGCAACCTGGACGCCTATATCGGGCAGCCGATTCAGGTCCGCGTCATTAAGCTGAACAAGAAGCGCGGCAACGTGGTTGTCTCGCGCAAGGAGATCCTCGAGGAAGAGCAGACGTCACGCCGCTCTCAGACCCTCGAGCACCTGGAAGAGGGCGCCGTCCTGACCGGGACCGTCAAGAACCTGACCGACTACGGCGCGTTCGTGGATCTGGGCGGGATCGACGGCCTTCTGCACATCACCGACATGTCCTGGGGCCGGCTCACCCATCCCCGCGACCTGGTCAACGTTGGCGATGAGATTCAGGTCAAGGTCCTCAAGTTCGACAAAGAGAAGCAGCGCGTCTCGCTCGGCTTCAAGCAGCTCACGCCTGACCCGTGGCTCGATGCCGCCGAGCGCTATCCCATCGGGGCGCATGTCCGTGGCCGCGTTCTCAGCGTGACCGACTACGGCGCCTTCGTCGAGCTGGAGCAGGGTATTGAAGGCCTGGTTCACGTCTCGGAAATGACCTGGTCCAAGCGGATGAAGCACCCCTCCAAGCTGGTGAAACCCGGCGATGAGGTGGAGACGGTCATCCTGGCCGTGAATCCGGCCGACCGGCGCATCTCTCTCGGCATGAAGCAGCTGCTGGAGAATCCCTGGGAGCACCTGGCCGACAAGTATCCGACCGGCTCCACGGTGGAGGGCCGCGTGCGCAACCTGACCGACTTCGGCGCCTTCATCGAGATCGAAGACGGCATCGACGGCCTGGTGCACGTGAGCAATCTGAGCTGGACCAAGCGCGTCAAGCATCCCTCCGAAGTTCTGAAGAAGGGCGAGAAGGTGCGCGCGGTTGTCCTCGGCGTCGAGCCGGAGAACCGTCGTCTGTCGCTGGGCATCAAGCAGTTGCAGCCGGATGTCTGGGAGACGTTCTTCGCGCAGCATCGCGTCGGCGATGTGGTCAAGGGCAAGATCCTGCGCACCGCACAGTTCGGCGCCTTCGTCGAAATCGCGGAAGGAGTCGAGGGCCTCTGCCACGTCTCCGAAGCGACCGACGGCCATGGCGCACCGATCAAGCTGGAGCAGGGTCAGGAGAGCGACTTCAAGATCATCCGCATGAACCCGGAAGAGAAGAAGGTCGCCCTCAGCATTCGTGCCGTCAGCGGCGACGAAGCCAGCCGCGCCGACGTGGAAGCCTACAAGCAGCCGGTTTCCAGCTCCACGACCACGCTGGGCGATCTGGTGAACTGGAAGCGGGAAAAGTAAGCCTCAGCCCCAAAACAGCAAAACGCCACCCGCGAGGGTGGCGTTTTTGCGTTTCTAATCCTTAAACCCTAATCCTGGCCCCTGTTCTTTCACTTGACCTTCAGATCGATGTCGACCTGTTTCCGGGAGTCGAACGAGCTGATGGTCTTCTGGCTGCTCTTTTTGCCGTGGTAGGCCGCCCACAGGCTGTAGTCCGTGTCCGCCGAGATGTCCGCGAAGCGGTAGGTCCCGTCCGCCGTGGAAATGAACGTTTTGATGTCGTTGTTTCTCTTGTTTTCAAGGTAGACGATTGCGCCATTGATCGGCGCGTCTTTCGCGTTGAGCACCTTGCCCTGCACGTTCTTCAATCCGAAGCCCTGCGCGCCGGCGGCCGGCAGCAGCACGATACACAGGGCCGCCAGGACCGCTGCACAAAGAAGGACTCGCGCGCCCGGCTCACTCCGGGATAACCGTGTGCTGCGCATTCCGCTACTCCTCTTCCTCTTCGCCGGCCTCTTCCTCGTCTTCGTAACCCTCTTCCACCTTGCTCAGCTCCAGAGGATCGGTCGCTACGATTTCATATTCGGTTCCGCACTCGTCGCAGACGACCACGTCGCCTTCTTCCACCTCTTCTTCGTCGAGGTCCAGAGCGGTTTCGCATTCAGGGCAAATTGGCATGAATCCCTCCACCAGGAGAACGGTATGACGATGATGAATCCATCCGAATGACGCAGCCCGGATGAAAAGGTTGCAGAGTCCGTGCCGAGTCTCGTCCGCTGCGAATCGACTGATCGACGCGCGCCCATTCCCGTCCGGCCTTGCCTTCGCTAGTTTTGAAGAGAATCGCCCTGCGCGTCAAGCGTGCGCTCTCGCGCTCCTCCAGGGCATACTCGATACTCATGAAATCTCTTCGATGCTCCGCGTGCGTTCTGGTTTCGGCTTTTCTGCTCACCACCGTCCACGCCCAGTCACGCGCCTCTTCAGGCGATGCCGCGCACCGCGATCTGGATGCCATTGGCGCCCCGATTCGCCCCATGCCTGTCGATCCCGCCATCCAGCGCGCCCTCGCACAGATTTCTCCCGCGCATATCCAGCATACGATTGCCACCCTCGTCTCGTTCCGCAATCGCAGCACCCTTTCCAGCATGGATAAAGATCTGCCGCCCGGCACAGGCGCCACGGCTGCGGCCGACTGGATCGAGTCGCAGTTCAAAGAGATTTCCGCCGCCTGCAACGGCTGCCTCGATGTTCACGAGGACACCTTTACGCAGGCGCCCGGCACCGGCCCCAACGCGCGCATCACCCAGCCCACCACCATCACCAACGTCTACGCCATCCTGCGCGGCTCCGATCCCGCTCAGGCGGGCCGCATGCTGCTCGTCACCGGCCATTACGACTCGCGCGACAGCAGCAACTTCGACTCCCACGGCGAAGCCCCCGGTGCTAATGATGATGCCAGCGGCACCGCGGTTTCACTCGAGTGCGCGCGCGTCCTTTCGAAGATCAAAGTGCCCGCGACCCTCGTGTTTGTCTCCGTGGCCGGGGAAGAGCAGGGCCTGTACGGCAGCAGGCACCTTGCCGAGCTGGCCAAACAGCAGAACTGGCAGCTGGAAGGCGTCCTGAACAACGACATCGTGGGCGGCAACCGTACCCCCGGGGACAAGTACCAGGATCCCCACGCGGTCCGCGTCTTCTCCGAGAACGTTCCGACGAATGCTTCGCCGGAAGAAATCCGCCGCTATCTGGCCCTCGGTTACGACAGTGACTCGCCCTCCCGCGAGCTCGCCCGGGCCATCGTCGATGTTGCACGCACCTACACGGGAGCGCCTGCCGCGTACAGTGACAAACCCATCGCCTCCGGCCTCGAGCCGGTTCTCGAATTTCGCCTCGACCGCTTTATGCGCGGCGGCGACCACTCCTCTTTCAATCGAGAAGGTTTCGCCGCCGTTCGGTTCACGGAGTGGCGTGAGGACTTTAACCACCAACACCAGAACGTCCGCGTTGAAGACGGTGTTCAGTACGGCGACCTTCTGAAGTACGACAATTTCGACTACATCGGCCGCGTGGCCCGCCTCAACGCCGCTACCATGGCTTCGCTGGCCAGTGCGCCGCCGCCGCCGGTCAACGTCACCTACCCGCCGCCCCCGCATGTCTTCAACAATGCCATCGACAACACGGAAATCGAGTGGGACGCGGCCCCTGGCGCTCCCGCGGATACGCATTACGAGATCGTGTGGCGCCCCACTGCCGCGCCGGACTGGACCCGCTCGATCGCGGCTGACCGCCTCGCCTCCGTCCCTGAAGGCAAGTACAACGCCGGCGGCGGGCACTACGCCATCACCATCCCCGTATCCAAAGACAACGTCATCTTTGGCGTTCGCGCCGTGGATGCCAAAGGCCACCGCAGCCCGGCTGCTGTGCCCTGGCCGGCTCAGCGATCGCACGCCGAATGAGACAATAATTTCGTGCCTCGCCTCTCCAGCGGAATTCTCGGTTTTCCCAGCTTCAGCGGCTTCACGCGGCGCCTCGTCCTCTGGAACCTCGCCGCCTACTTCATTCTGCTGATCCTGGGCGTGGCCGACCGCCTGATGGCCGCGGAAATCGCCGTCGTTCTCGCCCTCGATCCCGCCCTGGTCCTGCACCACGGCTGGATCTGGCAGCTCGGCACCTACTGGATCATCCACGCCGGCATCCTGAACACCGCCTTCGAGCTGCTCTCCCTCTGGTTCCTTGGCAGCTTCCTCGAGCAGAACCACGGCGCGCGCTGGATGGCCGAGCTCTTCTTTGTCTCGGTGCTCGGTGCCGGCCTCGCGACGCTGGGTCTCTACCTCGTGCTCCCGCAGTCCGCCGGATCGCTCATCGGCATCTGGGGCGGCATCTTCGGCCTGCTCATCGCCTTTGGCGTTCTCTATGCCGACATGGAATTCATGATGTTTCCGCTGCCGATGTCGATTAAGGCGAAGTACCTGGTTGCCGTCTACATGCTCATCGCGCTGGCCATGCTCTTCTCCGCGGAGAAGGTCTTCGCCTTTTCGCAGCTGGGCGGCGCGCTGTTCGGCTATCTCTACATCAAGTTCTCGCCGCGCCGCGGGTTCGCCCTCGCGGGCTCGGAATCCATCTACGGCCTGCGCAATCGCTACTACCGCTGGAAGCGCCGACGCGCCGCCAGGAAGTTCGAAGTCTACATGCGCAAGCACCGCGACAACTGATTGTCACGCTACAGGCTACCGGCCACAGGCCACAGGCTTTTGGCTAGACTTTGATCAGCGGCAGGCCCGACTCGGGATCTACCTGCTTCCGCAATGCCTCCGGGCTTTCCGTCAGGATCACCTCGCAGGTGGGACGCACCGTCGCCGATTGCAAATGCCCGCCGCGCGTCGTCCCATCCCTCCGCGCGATACACACGTGCGCATGGACCGTCGGCTTGCCCTCGTTCAGCGCAATATCCCCGATCAGCGACAGCAACTCCACCTGCTCTTGCAAATCCACCGAAGTCATGTACCCTTTCGTTTCCCAGTCGAACCAGGCCAGCCGCACCGCGGAGAAGGCCCCGATGGCGTGGAAACTCGATCCTGAGAGCTTCTCGTCCTCTGCAAACTTCTTCAGACCGCTCGCCAGCTCGTCATCCGTCTCGAAGATCACTGCATAGGTCCGTGGGTCTTTCTCGAGCAGCTTGGTTCGCATCCGTTCCTCCTGCACTTTCGGATGCGGGCTGCCGCTCGCCGCGCCTGCCGGGATCATCAGAAACCGGGACTGGCGCAACCGGAGTCTCCGTTCCTCTCCTCGAGAAGGATGACTGCGCCGCGATCCGAATATCGTCCGGAAATATGTTCTTGACCATATTTTGGTGGCGTGATTGGATGAGGGCGCTTCCACAATTCAAACAGAGGGGGAGCAATGAACTCGGGACGATTCGCCATTACGCGCCGAACGGCCGCGGCGGGAATCGCGGCGGCTCTGGGCGGCTTTATGGCCCAGGCACAGCGGCCAACCATGGAAGAACAACCGGCGAGTGCGGCCAATGGGATGCGCACCTCACTGCACCAGGAGATCGAACTGCCGGCGACGCCGCAGCGAATCTTCCATACGCTGCTCGACAGCCAACAATTCGCGGCGTTCACTGGGATGCCGGCTCAGATCGATCCCAAACCGGGTGGCGCCTTCAGGACGTTCGGCGGATTGATTGAAGGCCGCAATGTGGAGATCGTCGACGCCGAACGCATCGTGCAGGCGTGGCGGCCCACGTCGTGGGACGGCGGGGTGTACTCGATCGTGCATTTTGAACTGAAGCCGCTCGCTGCCGAGACGACGCTGATTCTGGAGCACACGGGATTTCCCGAGGGCGATTACGACCACTTGTACTCAGGCTGGTACGCACGTTATTGGGAACCGATGAAGAAATGGTTGACGGCACAGCAGTGACATCCTGCTGACGGCGAGCCCAACTCGGATTTGCCGCTTTTCCGCCCAAGTCAATTCATGATCTGCGGGGCAAGGGAGGTTCCTTTGGC
Source organism: uncultured Acidobacteriaceae bacterium (assembly GCA_963770525.1). Taxonomy (GTDB): domain Bacteria; phylum Acidobacteriota; class Terriglobia; order Terriglobales; family Acidobacteriaceae; genus Palsa-343. The sequence continues at coordinate 827,591 of CAVYPY010000001.1, forward strand.
GCCTGTCGTCGCTGCTTACCAGCAAACCTGGCACCTGGCAGAAAACGTAACCCCGGGGGGAAACCGCTTACCGCTGGGTTCCACAGCCTGAGGGAATGGTAAAGAGCGCAGCGGGCGGCGGCGCAAGATGCACCTCGGTGACTTCGAAGTACGGGAGGGCTTTGCTGGAGGACGGCGGTGTGAACTCGGCCTTCAGCATGAGGCCGGTCTTCGGATCGACCCAGAGCTTAAAGCCGGGTTTGGCGCTGGAGACGAGGATCTTCGCCGCGATTCCGTGAAGGACATCGGAGCCGACCTGATGCACATCGGGCATTGCGAGGTCAGCCGCGCCCGAGAACGGATCGAGCCATGCGTCGCCCTGAAAGCTGCCCCGCCTGCAGGCGGCTGTGGTATCGGAGGGCGTCCAGGAGAGACTCCGGCCGGTGTCGAGGAAGTAGAGGGTACGCGTGGGGGATGCGGGCGTGGGGCTGGGTGGGATGCCAGAGGACGGAACGGTCTCGACGAGAACCTTCGACCCAAGACGGTAAGTTGTCCGCAGCGCAGGGCCTGTGATCTGGTACCGCACCGTGACGGTGTACGCGGTGGGCTCCACGGGAGCCTGCGCATAGAGCGCCAGGGAGGAGAAGGTGAGAGCCGCCAGAGCGGCGATCCTGAAGAAGGGGTGACAGGCCATAGGGTCGATCCGGCCAGAGGTTGCCAGCTCGCTACTTCGTCGCGGCCACCGCGGGCGCGGCTTCCTGGGGAGGGATCAGCGACAGCTCCTCGACAATGTCGATGCCGGTGCCGCGCAGCAGCTGCAGCACGGTCGCCTTGTTCAGGCGCGTCGCGTCATACTCCACCATAAGGCGCTTCCACTCCTCGTCTACCCGGATCTTCCGGATGCCGTACACCTCGCGCAGATTGCCCAGCGCGAACATCTCCGATTCCGTCGGATGCCTCTCGTAGCGGTACAGCACATCGAGCTGCGTCATGCTTCGATCATACCCGGAAGGCCAGCGGCGTGCCCGGCTCCCGGCCGGCCTCGCCTCGACACTCCGATGACGAAAGGAATCTCGAGCCGCCGGCGGTCCGGCTCGCTAAACTCTATACTCCAAACTCTAAAGTCTGATTCCAGGCCGCAGAAATGGATTCGCCTGCCGCTCCTCGCCGATGGTGGTCTTTGGTCCGTGACCCGGGATGACGAGGGTCTCCTCCGGCAGCACGAGCAGGCGGTTGTGGATCGACTGGAGAAGCTGGCGGCCGTCGCCGCCGGGCAGATCGGTGCGCCCGATAGAGCCGGCAAAGAGCGTGTCGCCGGCCAGCAGCAGATCGTCGGGGGCAAAGTGCAGGCAGATGCTTCCCTGGGTGTGTCCTGGGGTATGCAGAATCTGAGCCGTGTGCCCGGAGATGCCGGCGGTCATGCTGTCGTCGGCGCTCAGGTCCGGCGGCGCCACCTCCGGTGCGGCAACGCCCAGCCAACCGGCCTGAACGTCCATCATCTCCAGCTGGGGCAGGTCGTTCTGGTTCATCAGGATCGGCGCGCCGGTTGCGCGCTTCAGCTGCAGCGCGCCGCCCACGTGGTCGATGTGGCCGTGGGTTACAACAATCTGCTTGAGAGTCAGCTTGTGTTTGGCAAGAAGCGCCAGGATTTGCGGGATGTTGTCGCCGGGGTCGACAACCATGGCTTCGCCGCTCGCCTCATCGCCCAGGATCGTGCAGTTGCACTGCAGCGGACCCACCGGAAACGTTTCGAGGATCATTGTCCTGCTGTCTCCGCCATGCAGAAAGGGCAGGCGCTTCGCCTGCCCTGATGGAACTCCGGATCAACCTACTTGCTCTTGGGCGTGGTCTGCGTAGTCTGCGCGCCGGACAGCACCGAGTGGGGATGCGCAACCTGGTGCTGCAGCAACACGGTCAGCGTGATGGAGGTAATCAGGAAAATGCCCGCCAGCCAGGCCGTGGCCTTGGTGAGCATATTGGACGCCGAACGCGGACCAAATGCGGTCTGCGAACCCTGGCCGCCGAAGGCTGCCGCGAGATCGGCGCTCTTGCCCTGCTGCAGCAGAATGATCACGATGAGCAGAAGGCTGACGATGATGTGGACTGTGGTAACGAGATAGATCACGGTGTTTTCAACAACCTCTGGGTGCGCCGGAGAAGTCAGGCAGAATCGTTTGGTGCGGAAGGGGGGACTTGAACCCCCATGCCTTTTGGGCGCCACCCCCTCAAGATGGTGTGTCTGCCAATTTCACCACTTCCGCACGGAGACGTACTGCCCAAGTATAACAAGGCGCCTGGGCGCGCGAAAGCCGCTCCGCGCCCTCTGATTGTGGTACAACGGCTGGCAACTTCGCCCTGACGGAAAAGCCCTCTGCAGTGCCCGTTGCCGGCGATGCCCGGAGACTCCGTGAGACCGCCATTGCGCTGCTGTGCTGTTCTGGCCCTGCTTTTGCCTGCCGCCGTCTTCGCCGCCCCGACTGCCAGCCTGCCTTCGCTTTCGCAGCCGGCGCTCTCGCCGGATGGCCGCGAGATCGCCTTTGTCTCCGGCGGCGACATCTGGAGCGTTCCCGCTGAGGGCGGCGCAGCGCATCTGCTGGTGAGCAACCCAGCCACGGAGTCGCGTCCGCTGTGGTCGCCGGACGGAAGCCGCCTGGCCTTCGTTTCCACGCGTACCGGCAACGGCGACATCTATGTGCTCACCCTGGCCACCGGGCAGCTGGCCCGGATTACGTACGCCGATGCGGCTGAGGATCTCGATGCCTGGTCGGCGGATGGGCGCTGGATCTATTTCACTTCGAACTCCGACGATATTGCCGGGACTACTGATGTGTTTCGCGTGAGCGCCGAGGGCGGAACGCCGCTCGAAGTCAGCCACGAGCGATACCTCTCCGAATTTGAGTCCGCGCCATCGCCGGACGGCAAGACCCTGGCGATGATGGCCAAAGGCATCAGCCACTCTCAATGGTGGCGCAACGGCCATGCCCACATCGACGACACGGAACTCTGGCTGAAGCCGATCGACGAATCGGCCGGTTACCGAGTGCTTCTGCCCGAGGACGCGAAGCATGGATGGCCGATGTGGTCGGAGGATGGCGCGACGCTCTATTACATGTCCGACAAGACCGGCCCGGAGAATCTGTGGTTGGCCAGTGTGCGGGATGGTGCAGAGAAGCAGTTGACACATTTCACCCAAGGGCGCGTGCTCTTCCCGACGATCGGCAACCATGGCAGGACGATTGTCTTTGAGCGCGGCTTCAACCTCTGGAGATTCGACATCGGGTCAGGCAAGGCAGAGAAGATTCCTGTGGAACTGCGCGGATCGCCTGCGGGCGCTGGTGTCCGCCACGAGATCGCTTCGAAATTTACTGAAATGGCGCTCTCGCCCGATGGAAAGAAAGTCGCGCTGGTGGCGCACGGTGACATCTTCGCGACCACCACGAAGGATGGCGGCGAGGCCATCCGAGTGACGAACACGCCGGAGGTGGAAACGGACCTGCGCTGGTCGCCGGACAGCAAGGAGCTTGTGTACGAGAGCTATCGCAACGGCCACGCCAATTTGTACGAATACGACTTCACCACGGACAAAGAGCGGCAGCTCACGAAGGGGACAGCTGAAGACGAGAGCCCGCGCTGGTCGCCCGACGGGAAGACGCTGGCCTTCATTCGTGACGAGAAGGAGCTGCACCTGCTGACGCTGAGCGACCTGACCGACAAAATTCTGGCCTCCGACTACCTGCAGGATCCGGTGTTCGCCTTTTCGCCCGCAGGAGACTGGATTGCCTTTGCCGCCGAGGGGTACGACGGGTTCCGCAATCTGAAGGCTGTCTCCACGAAGGGCGGCGAGGCTCGCCCCCTCAGTTTCCTGGCGAATGGCGACTCAGCGCGGCGCATCGCCTGGTCGCCGGATGGCAAGTATGTCCTGTTTGAGACGGCGCAGCGCAGCGAGAATTTCGATATCGCACGCGTCGATCTCACGCTGCACGTTCCGACCTATCGCGAAGACGAGTTCCGGGATCTTTTCCGCACGCCGACGCAGCCCACGCCAAAGCCGGAAGCGAAACCGAGCGCGCCGGAGGGCGGTGCGGACCTAGCCGACAAGGAAAAATCCGACAAAGAGAAAAAGCCCGAGCCGGTTGACATTCGCTTCGACGGTATCCGCGACCGGCTGAGCTTGTTGCCGATCGGCCTGAGCGCCGTCGAGCCGGTGATCAGTCCCGATGGCAAGACGCTGGTCTTCGCGGCACGAACCGGCAATGAGGAGAACCTCTACAGCTATTCGCTGGAAGAGAATCCGAAGGAGCCGCCGGTGGCGAAGCAGCTGACTTCGAGTTCGACCGACAAGCAGGACTGGCAGTTCTCGCCGGACTCGAAGGACATCGACTACCTCGACTCCGGCCAGCTGCGGCAGATTGCGCTGGAAGGCGCGCCGGCAAAGCCGATCGCGGTGACCGCGACCTTCGACGTTGATTTCGACACTGAGAAAAACGCGGCCTTTGAAGAGGCCTGGCACGACCTGGATCGCTACTTCTACGATTCGACGTTCCACGGCCGCAACTGGAATGCGATTCACAACGAGTGGGCTCCGTATATCGCCGGCTGCCAGACGCCGGACGAGATGCGGCGCGACATCAACCTGATGATCGGTGAACTGGACTCTTCGCACTCCGGCATCTTCGGCCCCGGCATGCCCTCGCAGCATGTAGGGCGGCTCGGGTTGCGCTTCGATCGCACGGCGTACGAAGGCGGCAAGGGGCTGGTCGTGCGGGAGGTGGTGCCGCTGGGCCCCGCTGCCATTGAAGGGATCGCCGTGGGCGATCGTCTGCTCGCGGTCAATGGGCAGGCGCTCGAAGCCCATACGGACCTCAACGACCTGCTGACGGACACCATCGGGCGCCGGACGGTTCTGCATGTGGCTTCGGTGGACGGCAAAGAGCGCGATGTGGTGGTGATGCCGGTTTCGACGACGACCGAAGCGGGTCTGCTGTATCGGGCCTGGATCGAGGCCAATCGCGCCGAGGTGGCCAAGCTGAGCGGCGGCCGCCTGGGCTACGTGCATCTGGAGGACATGAGCGACGACGCGCTGAAGCAGCTCTACCTCGATCTGGACGCGCAGAACGAGAGCAAGGACGGCGTGGTCATCGACGTGCGCAACAACAACGGCGGCTATGTGAATGGCTATGCGCTCGACGTTTTCACGCGCCGCAACTACCTGATCATGACGCCGCGCGGACTCACGCCATCGCCGTCGCGGCAGCTGCTGGGGCAGCGTGCGCTGGGCAAGCCGACCATCCTGCTCACGAATGAATCGACACTCTCCGATGGCGAGGACTTCACCGAAGGCTACCGCACGCTGCATCTGGGCAAGGTGGTTGGCGTGCCGACGGCAGGCTGGATCATCTACACCGGCGGCACGGAGCTGATTGACGGCTCGCGACTGCGGCTGCCGCGCGTGCGCGTGCAGGACCTGCGCGGCCAGACGATGGAGGAGCATCCGCGGCCGGTGGATGTCGACGTGGTCCGCAAGCCGGGTGAGACGGAGACGGGTGAGGATTCGCAGCTGGATCGCGCGGTGACGGAACTGCTGAACGAGTTGCAGGCGAAGAAGTAGACGTGCACGACTGGCAGCGAATCGCCAGAGTTGGAATCCGCTGTGGATGAGGAGGACACGCGATGCACCTGACCCTGCAGGATACCGAGGCTCTGCTGGCGCGCACGCCGGCGACGCTCAACACGCTGCTGCGCGATCTGCCGGAAACCTGGACTTGCCGGCACGAGGGCAAGTCCACCTGGAATGCCACCGGAGTCGTGGGGCATCTGGCTTACTGCGAGCGCGGCGACTGGATGCCGCGGGTGCGCATGGTCCTCGAATGCGGCGAGGCGCGGACCTTCGAGCCGCTGGATCGCTTTGCCTTCATTCAGGCGAGTGAAGGCAGGTCGCTCGGAGAGTTGCTCGACGAGTTTGCACGATTGCGCGCCCAGAACCTCAAAGCCCTCGACGATCTGCACCTGGGGAGGGAGCAGCTGGCGCTGAAAGGGCGGCATCCGGCGCTGGGCGTGGTGACACTCTGCGAGCTGCTGGCTGCCTGGGCGACGCACGATCTCACCCACCTGCACCAGATCACGCGCGTGATGGCATTCCAATACAAGGATGCGGTGGGGCCGTTCCGCCGCTTCCTGGGCGTGCTGCAGTGCGAGGGACACAGCTCGGCGGCCTAGGCGAGACGGCACTCGATCAGGAGGGGACAAGGTCCATGAAGGCATTTGTGTCCGTTGTTGTCGGATTTCTGGCGGTGGGAACCGCTGCCGCGCAGACCTCGCCTGTATTTCTGCCCGCGAGTCCAACGACGGTCGCGTGGGGATACTACTGGTCGAAGGCGAAGCCGGTGCTCACGGTGCATTCGGGCGACACGGTGCGGATCCAGACGCTGTCCACCTGCGGCTCGAGCCAGCGGCTGGAGGAAGAAGGCGTGCCGGCGGCGCAAATTCCGTCGTACAACCAGCCCATCTACGACCAGGTGAAGGATCGCGGGCCGGGCGGGCATATCCTCACCGGGCCGGTGGCGATTGCCGAGGCAGAGCCAGGCGATGTGCTCGAGGTGCAGATCCTGAAGATCGATCTCGACGCGCCGTTCGCCTGCAATGGATTCGGCGTGGGGCGAGGATTCCTGCCCAACGATTATCCCTACGGACGAACGAAGATCATTCCGCTCGATCGCGAGAAGATGATCGCGCACTTCGCGCCGGGAATCGACATCCCGCTGCATCCGTTCTTCGGCAGCATGGGCGACGCGCCGCCGCCATCGGCAGGACGCTACGACAGCGCGCCCCCGTGGATGCACGCCGGCAACATGGATAACAAGCTGCTGGTGGCCGGGACCACGCTCTACATTCCCGTGCACGCGAAGGGTGCTCTGTTTGAGGTGGGCGACGGCCACGCGGGTCAGGGTAACGGCGAGGTGGACATCACGGCGATGGAGACGTTCCTGACCGGGACCTTCCGCTTCATCGTGCACAAGGACCAGCATCTGTTGTGGCCGCGCGCGGAGACGCCGACCAGCTACATCAGCATGGGGTTCAGTCCGGATCTGAAGACGGCGACGGAAATGGCCGTGCGCAACATGATCGATTTTCTGGTGACGGAGAAGCATCTCTCCCGCGACGATGCGTACATGCTGACCAGCGTGGCGGTGGATGTGGATATCACGCAGCTGGTGGACGGCAACGTCGGCGTGCATGCCATCTGTCCGAAGGACATTTTTACGCAGTAAGCGTTCGCTGAGTGAAGAGCGTTACTCGAATAGCCGCGGGCCAGGGCGGCCGTCGACGGGGCGAGGCTTGCTCTTCGGCTCGCGGTGGAGATAGCTGCGGGCGGGCGCCGCGGAGAGAATCCCGAGCAGATCGCGCATCTCCTTGCGCAGATGCTGCAGCTTTGTCTGCACGGCCGCGCCCTCGATGAGCGGCATCTGCTTTTCCTTGCTGGCGCGGGCTTCCTGGGCGAGTAGCTGCCGCGCGCCGGCGATCGTGTAGCCCTCCTCGTGGAGGAGCTTCCTGATACGCATCGCCAGTTCCACTTCGCGGCGGCGGTAGAGGCGCTGGCCGGTGCCGCTCTTGTTGGGGCGCAGCTGCGGGAACTCGGTCTCCCAGAAGCGGAGGACGTAGGTTTCCACGCCGCAGAGCTTGGCCACGTCGCCAATGCGGAAGTAGAGCTTGTCAGGGATGACAACCTCACGCGAGGCGCGGCGCTGGGCGGCTTGGCGGGGCATCTGGGCGGTTCTCTACGGGGCCAGTATAGGCCAGCGCACCGCACGCGCAATGAGGAAATACGGGGTTAAACCTTGCGAGCCGGCCCTTCGACAGGCTCGCGAGCGACGGAGCCACGCGGAGCGGCCCGCAAATACTGCACCGGCCAGGCAGCCGTTTCTCCCAGCGCCGCGGCGGCGTGCAGCGGCCAGTAGGGATCGCGCAGGAACTCTCGAGCGATGAAGATCAGGTCCGCCTGGCTGGTGCGCAGGATGTGCGCCGCCTGCGCGGGATCGGTGATCATGCCCACGGTGCCGGTGGCGATGCCTGCCTGGGTGCGGATCGCCTCGGAAAAGGGCGTCTGGTAGCCCGGCCCAACGGAAAACTGCGCGGTGGCGACGTTGCCGCCGGAGGAGGCGTCGATAAGATCCACGCCATGCTCGCGGAGCAGCCCGGCCAGCCGGATCGACTGCTCGAGATCCCATCCGCCCTCGGTGTAGTCGGTGGCAGAGATGCGGACGAAGAGCGGGCGCTCGCGCGGCCACACGCTGCGGATCGCATCGGTGACTTCGAGGAGCAGGCGGACGCGGTTCTCGAAGCTGCCGCCATATTCGTCACTGCGCTGGTTGCTGATCGGCGAGAGGAATTCGTGCAGAAGGTAGCCGTGCGCCGAGTGGATCTCGATGACGTCAAAGCCGGCGCGATCGGCGCGGACCGCTGCATCCCGAAAAGCCTGGGCGATGGCGGCAATGCCCGCCTTGTCGAGTTCCCGCGGCTTTGGATAAGTGGGCGAGAAGGGAATCGGGCTGGGAGCAAGAACGTTTGCCCAGCCGCCAGCTTCAGGTGCAATGACGCCTTCGCCGCTCCCCGGGCGATACGTGCTGGCTTTGCGCCCGGCATGGGCGAGCTGGATTCCAGAGCGTGCGCCCTGGGCATGGAGGAACGCGGTGATGCGGGCCAGGGGCGCGATGTGCTCGTCCTTCCAGAGCCCGAGGTCCTGCGGGCTGATGCGGCCCTCGGCGGCGACGGCTGTGGCCTCAGTAAAGACCAGGCCGGCTCCGCCTACGGCGCGGCTGCCCAGATGCACCAGATGCCAGTCGTTGGCGAAGCCGTCTTCGCAGGAGTATTCGCACATGGGCGAGACGACGATGCGGTTGGGCAGGGTGACAGAGCCGATGGTCAGCGGGGAAAAAAGATTTGCAGGATTTTGAGCAGGCACAGGCTTTTGGATGAAAGCAGACATATTTGGTCGCAGAGGGGAAGGTGGCAGCAAGAAAGAAGAGGCTTCGCTCGGAAACGAAGCCTCTCGAGATTGCCTGGAATGTGGGGGAGGGCTGAGGTTGAGCCTCCGTGGAAATCCTTCTCCCAGAGATTTCCGTGATAAAACGTCAACCCTCTACAACATTCTGGCCAATAGCCGTTAAGCCATCTACATATTGTGGTGTGTTGCCGGATATTGTCAAGCATTTTTTGGGCGGGAGGGGCGGCTCAGACCGCCTCAAAAGGTGAAGCCAGGCGCGAGACCAGGACGGCGCAGTCCTGGCGGAGGGCGCCGAGCGGGACAATACGGTCGGGGTTTGGGAGGGGTGCCATCCCGCTCCCGGAAGGAAGCGGGATGGTTTTGAAGGCTACTGCACGACGGCGCTGACGCCGAACGTGTGGATCTGGCTACCGGCGGTTCCGGTAACTGTGATGGGGTAGGTGCCGGCGGTAGTCAAGCCCGTCACCGTGAGCGTGACCTGAGCCGACGTGCTGGAACCGGTAGCCGGCAGAGTGACGCTGGACGCAGAAAGCGAGCAATTGGGCGAGCAGGTCAGGCCAACGCTTCCCGTAAACCCGTTCGCCGGATTCACAAACAGCGTCGTCGTCCCGGTTCCTCCGCTGACGGTCAACGATGGCACGGCGGTGACCGAGAAGTCCGAAAGCGGATTGCCGATCGAGCTGCCGCTGTTCAGGATCGTCGCCGAGCCGTTGTAGTTTTTGTCGCCGCTGTACTGGAGGGTGACAAAGTTCGCGCCCTGGTCGAGAGTTTGACTATTGATGGCGCCGGTGAAGGTTGAGCTGTCACCCGATCCGGGAGTGAGGCCAAATTCATTCGTGACGCCGAGGCCATTGGGAATGACGTAGATGACCCCCGTCGGCGCCGGATCGCCGCTCTGTCCGGTAATTGTGCCGGTGACCGCCATGCTCGTCGTTGGCGAGATGCTGCCGCTGCTGGTGGCGCTGATGGTGGTCGTCGCCAGTGTGGGAGCCGCGATGGTGATCGTGCCCGACTGTGCCGTGGAACCCGTCAGCGCAACATAATTTCCGTCACCGCTGTAGGAGATACCGAGCGTGTAGCTGGTTCCGCTGCTGCTCCCGCCTCCACCACCAATGGGACCAACATTGCCGCCCCCGCTGCCGCCGCCGCCACCGCAGGAGATTCCGGCGGCGACCAGACCGGCGAAAACCACGAAACACAGGAAATTGCGCCACGCGCGGCGCCGGGCCGGAATCGCGAGCAGAACCACACAAGCGAAGACAGCGGCGCCTCCGCCGGGCAGCCAGGGATTGGGCTGGTGGCTCAGATCGAGATCGGAGCTGGACGGGTTGGCGATGTTGACCACCGCAAGGCCGGCGGCCTGTCCGGTATCGGGATCGACCCCAGCCGTGAGGTTGATCGTTTGCGTACCGCCGGGCAGGCCGGTGACCGTTACGGTGCCGGTAGGCGCAGCGATGGGAACCGGCATGGGGTAGCCTGTGGCCGTTGCGCCCGAGGAATTGAGGTTCGCGCTGTTCTCAATCAGGATGTTGAAATACGTGTTCTGTCCGCCCGCGAGCACAAAGGCGCCGGAACTCGCGGTCCCTTCGTAATTCGAAGCGCCGATGAAGACCGTCGGCGTGTTCTGCACGACCGTGAAGGTGACGGCAGCGGCCGATGACGCGTTGTAGCTGGAATCGCCCGCATAGGTGGCCGTGACAGAGTGGCTGCCGACGGCGAACGGCGCGTTGTACTCCGCGTCGCCTTCCGCGTTCAGGATCGCCGTATTGATTGCGCTGCTGCCGTCGGAGAAGGTGATGGCACCGGTCGGACAGGTGAACGCCCGGCTGCCGGCAGCGTTCACACACCCTCCTGAATTGCTGGCGCCGCTGACGTAGGCATTGACCTCCATCTGCGTGCCATACGGCACAGCCGTCGAGCCGCTGGTGACCGAGGTGCTTCCGGTGGAATTGAGGAGGCCCATGGTTGTGACGCTGGCTATCTTAGCCACGGTGATCGAAACGGGCGCGGATGTGCTCGGACCGTTCTTGACGTTGCCGCTGTACTGGCCCCAAATCTGATAGGTGCCGCCGGGCAGATCGTTGACGGTGCCGGAGAAGGTTCCGCTGGCAGTGAGCGGGAAAGTCGCCAGCGCGGCCGTCAGAGGCGAAGTGCTGTTGCTGATCAGACGCAACCGAACCGGTCGGCGTGGCGGTACCCGTCACTGAACCGCTGATCGTGACAGTCTGGCCGACGGTGGGACGTCGTCGTGGATGGTGTCAGGGTGACGGTGGCGGTGCCGAATCTGTTCTCGACGCTGCCCCAGTCATTCACCAGGACGTTGGCATCGACGGAGCCGAGGCCGGTGGCCAGGTTATAGCCCGCAGCGGCGTTGTAGTCGGGCGTTGAGCCGGTGCCGATCTCGCCCTCGGTGGCCGATCCAAAGGTGGGATCGGTGATCGTGACGGCGTTGCTTCCGGCCGAGATGCAATTCGTGGGCGGAAAGCTTTGCCCGGTGCTGCTGTCGGTCACCGTTGACAGACTGCAGGGCACCGCATTTGTGCCCGCAGTGATGTCATGAAAGGCCGCGGGGAATTGAGTCTTCATTGGGTAGAGGACGAAGTCGGCCTGGCCCTGGCGTCCCCATTTCTGGTTGACCAGCGCCATAATGCCGGCGAACGAGGGTGCCGAGGCTGAGGTGCCGCCCACACCGAAGATCTGCACGGGGCCGCTGCTGTTGGGCTGGCAGTCGCCATCCTCGTAGCAAATCGGGTAGTAGGTGTAGTTGGAGCCATCGGCGGCGAAGAGCGAGACGTCGGGTATATCGCGGACTTTATCCGCGGGGACGCCGGTGCCTGTTTGCCAGGAAGGCTTCGGATAGCCGGAGAGCGTGCCGGAGCAGGCGCCGGTCGTGGTGCTGTAGCCGGTCGAGCATACTGCGGCGCTGCTGGCGCCGCCGCTGCCCCCGGCGATCGACGTGACCCCGTAAGTGGTGTAGTAGTTCGAGGCGTCAAGACCGAACTGGCTGGAGTTCCACGGCTGCTCCGGAATGTAGCTGAGAAGCGAGCCACTCGGCGTATTGGTGCCGGTCGTATTCCAGTAGGTGCCCAGGCCGGCGAGGGTCAGGGTTGCGTAATTGGAGCCGTAGTAGAAGTCGGTGCCGCCCACCGCGACGTTCCAGGGCGTGGAGGCAAAGCCGCTCACGGCCAGGCCGCTCACCGCGTAATACTGCGAGTCCTCATCGTCGCAACCGGCGGAGCCGTCATCGCCGGTGGATACCATCACGGTGATGCCCTGCGCGGCGGCCTGTTCCATCAGCACCTGGTCGATGAAAGCGTTGGTGGAGCCGAGGCCGACTTCACACTCGCCAAAGCTCATGCTCATGACGGGAGCGATGTTGGCGTCGACCGCGTGCTCGGCGGCGAGAAAAAGTCCGCTTTCAAGAGCCGTGTCGGCAGCGATCACCAGATCGATGGTCGCATCAGGAGCGACCGCGCCCGACCATTCCACGTCGAGATAGGCTTCCGGCGAAGCGTAATTGGGGCCGTCAGGATCGTTAATACCGTCGACCCCGGGATCATTGCCGTCGATGATGACGTTCGGCGGGTTCGCGGGCAGATTGAACAACGAGCGGAACGCGTTGACCAGCGTGATGTTGATGTTCGACTCGTTGATGATGGCGATGGTCTCGCCGGTCCCGTTGACGCCTGCTGTGTAGAGCGGGTTCAGGTCATATTGCGTGGCGAAATCGGCCGGCGAGAGCGCGAAGTTGACGCCCCCGATCGTCGGATAGCCCGCGCCGCCGGGCACCGTCCACGTGGGCGTGGCTTTGCCGGTCTTCGGATCGTACTGGGCTCTGCCCATGAGCCGGGCGTGGCTCTTCAGACGGAAGTTGTTCAGGGAGACGAATCCCGCTACCACCGGAGCCAGCGCGGCCGGGATCTGCGGCTCCGTCGCCGTGGCGTAATGGGGATTGCCATTCACTTCGTAGCGGTGCACCTGGACCGCGAAGGCATCGCGCATCTGGGCGACATTGCCGCTGAACTCGATGACCTGTTTGCCGGGCAGCACGCCGTCAACAGAGAAGCCATGCGAGGTCAGCCATGACTGGATGGTCGCGATGTCCTGATCGGACGGACCGAAACGCTGGCCGAACTCTGCCGGGGTCAGCCACTTGTGATAATTCGCGGAGCCGGGGGTATGGGCCTCCGCGATGTACTGACGCAGAGCCGTTTCCTGCGCGGCACTGCGCTGCAGCACCAGGTGCATGCGGGTGAGGGGCATCGAGTCCGGCGCCGCCCCGCGGTCGTTCGCAGCATTGGCCAGGGGGTGAACATACCCATGCAGGGGGATGCGCGCGCTGTCGTCGACTGGCTGGACGATTCGGCTGGCAACCACCGTCTCACTGGCCGGACTGGACTGCGCCGCAAGCGCAGGGGCCAGACCCAGGAGCGCGGAGGAGCAAAAGATGAGGGCGGAAAGGGGACTTACGAGGGAGCGAAACATGGCCATCCTTGTCAAAGGCGAGAGAGAACCATACGCCGCGATCGACCGCGGCGAGCCACTTCTGCGGCGGGCGGAACTGCCTGAACCTGCGTTCCGATGCGAACCATCATAACCCTCCCCTGCGGAAGTCAGACTGAGAATCAGGCGGTTGATTCATGATGGGTGAAACCTCGAATTGAGAAGCCTTGCCAGAAACACACAGGTCCGAATTCTCCCCGCAAACGCCGATCCACAGGAGCAAAAAGAGCCGAAAATCCGGAGGCTTGCGTATGCATTAGACAAGAGTCGAAAAGATAAGTTGCGAAGATCAAACGGAAAATGACAATCGGATGATGATCCGGTGAAACCAGGGGCTAATTGTCACTGTCACTGCCTGCGGTAATCGCGAGCCATTTGCCACCCTGGTCGTAGTGGACGGTGAGAGTCCGCTCCAGGCGGGCATCGTCGATGGCGTCATGATCGATCGTGAGCACGCGCTCGAATTCCGGCGAGGCACGCATTTGATCTGCGGTGCGCGTCGCGATGCCCCAGGCGGAGCCCAGAACCGATTCCCCGGGATCGTGGCCAAGCCAGGCGGTGTCCGGCTGGCTGCGCAGAGCCGTCGGCGTATCGAATCGCCCGGCGAAGAAGACGTAGAGCGTCGTGGTGCCGTCGGCCGAGCACAGAGCCGCCCAGTCATCGGCGCCGGGAGCATGAAAGCCGCCGTGGATGACGTTCTCCGGTTGCTTCGCTTCGTAGGTCTGCGGGATCATGCATCGGCGGCGGCTGAGCTGGGCAACGATCTCCCCCGGAAGCGCCGGGAACGACGAAAGAGGGAGAAGACGGATGCGATAGGAGACAGGGATTCCGTTCGCCGAGGCGATCTGGCCGCTCTCAAGGCGCTCCGTGTTTCCGAAAGCCGGAGCGGAGGGAGCTGGGGGGGCGGTTTGGGCAGTCGCCAGCAGAACACCCGCCAGCATGCCCGCAACTACCCCCGGGTTCATTTCGAGCCGAGGATGTGTGTGTAGGAATTCTCTTCCAGCCAGGCCGACGCCGAGCGAAGCAGTTCGTGGAAATAGCCGACGCCTTCATTCGGCAGGCGAACCACGAAGTGCGGCTCGCGGGAATCTTCGAGTTCTGGAATGGCTGCAACCCGGTCGAAGAAGTGGTCCGGGTCGGGCCGCGATTCCGCCGGATGCCCCTGCACGCCCAGAGCGAGACCCTCGCGGAAGGTGAAGTTGAGGCCCACCTGGCGCTGGTCGAGGCGTTCGAACGCCGGCTGAAAGCGCGCTAAGCGCAGGTAGGCGTCGAACATGGCGAGAGCGCCTGTGATCTCCTCGGCATCGGCAAAGACGCAGACCGCGTGCCCGCGGTCCGCGATCCAGATTTCGAGGCCCCGGGCAAAGCCGGCGAGGAGCGGATCGCCTTCTTCCCCATCGGAGTTGGTCGCGGCCGCGGGCTCCGCAGAGGTCGCGGGTTCGGCGGGCTCGTCCGCCTGCGGTGGATGGGTCAGATCCACGGCAAGCACGGCGGTGACGCGCACGCAGCCGCCCAGCAGGGCGTCATCGTAGCCGGCCGCCTTGGCGATCTGATTGCGGCGAAGCACCGCCGCTCCAGGTTTTTCGAGAAGAGTGCGCAGGCGAGTGGCCGGTTGAGGCCAGGCGCGGGCAGGCAGCTTGAGTTCCAGGCAGGGCATGCGAAAATCTCCGTTGGCTGACTCGAAAGTATACGCAATGCAGTGCGGCGGGAAGTGACGAGAATGGGACGCCCGGCGGCGCCGTTGTGCGTACCGTGGCGAATCCGCGAGCGCGATTGACACCCCGCGCAGGCGAAAGTAGCGTCAGAGAGGATGTGGCGCCGCCTATAACACCGGCCGCCCCGCACGTCGGATCAACACATTCGAGGATCCATGCGACTGGGAATCGTCATCATGGCTGCGGGCAAAGGCACGCGGCTCAAATCGAAGCGGGCCAAAGTGCTGCACGAGATCGGCGGCCGGCCCCTGTTGTGGCACGTCATGGAAGCGGCGGCGCAGGTCGTCCCGCCCCATGACATCCTGGTGGTCGTGGGGCATCAGGCCGAGGCGGTGCGGTCCGCGGTCAACAGCTCGGGCGCCCGCTTCATCGTGCAGACGGAGCAGCGCGGTACCGGGCATGCTCTGCAATGCGCGGAAAGCGAGACGCGCGACTACGACGAGCTGATCGTGCTTTCCGGCGATGTGCCGCTGCTGCGCTCGGAGACGATCGTCGCCCTGCGCGATTTCCATCTGCGCCAGCGCGCCGCCATGACCATTCTTACCGCGACCCCCCAGGATCCCTTTGGCTACGGACGCATCCTGCGCAAGGCGCCGGGCGCGCCCGAGGTCGAGGCGATTATCGAGCAGAAGTCGCTGGGGCCCGGCCAGGAGAAGCTGCGGGAGATCAATTCAGGAATCTACGCGTTTCAGCGGGAGAAGCTCTACAACCACATCGGCCGGCTCCGCGCGGAGAATGCGCACAAGGAGCTCTACCTGACCGACATGGCACGCATCCTCTCCGATGCGGGTGAACGGGTGGTGGCCGTGGAAGCCGCCGAGGCCGTCGAAGTGCTGGGAGCGAATACCATTGCCGAGATGATGGATCTGGACCGCGAGATGCGCCTGGCGACCGCGCGCCGGCTGATGGAAAACGGCGTGGTGATCCAGCGGCCCGACACCGTCATCATCGACACGGGCGTGGAAGTCGGCCCGGACACCGTCATCGAGCCCTTCGTGCAGTTGCTGGGCAGGACGCGGGTGGGCAGCGACTGCCGCATCCGGTCGTATTCCGTTCTGGAGCACGCGACCGTGGCGGATCAGGTTCTGATTCAGCACTCCTGCGTGGTGGCTGAATCGCAGATCGACAAGGGGGCGCGCGTGGGTCCGATGGCCCATGTGCGGCCGGGATGCCACATCGGCGAAGGCGCACACATCGGCAATTTTGTTGAGGCCAAGAAGACGCGCCTGGGCGCCGGATCGAAGGCCAACCACCTTACCTATCTGGGAGACGCGGAAGTGGGATCGGGCGTCAACATCGGCGCCGGCACCATCACCTGCAACTATGACGGCGTGGACAAGCACCCCACCCTCATCGGCGATCGCGTCTTTATCGGCAGCGACTCGGCGCTGGTGGCGCCGGTGGTGATTGGGGAAGGCGCGTATGTGGCCGCCGGATCCATCATCACCGAGAATGTTCCGGCCGATGCTCTGGCGCTGGGGCGGGCGCGACAGGTGAACAAGGCGGGCTGGGCCAGGAATCGGCGCGCGCAGCAGGAAGCGCGCAAACTTTCCGGATCACCACGTGGCTGAGACGATTTCGGACGGCTGAGGCTTGCCGACGTCAGGCGGCTTCCTGATCGCTCTGGCGCATGGCGGCCAGCTCGGAGCGCAGACGCAGCCGGGCGGTGAGCGCGGCACGGAGCACCTTCGACAGGGGTATGTTGAGCAACTCAGCCACCCGCGCCGCCGGATATCCCTCCACGTCCATCAGCAGGAAGATCAGGCGTTCGCCGGAAGGCAGATAGCGGATGGCCTCTTCCAGCTCGGTGCGCAGGATGTTGTGGCGCTGCGGCAGGTAACCCGCGTCCGGCGGAGGAGCGGTTTCCGCCTCATCCAGAACCCGCTGGCTTCTGAATTCATCCACGAGGGCTGTATCCACCACCCCACAGTCCGGCTCCGGGGCGGTCCGAAAGGCGCGAACAAAGACATCACGCAGAATTCCTTCTGCCTCCAGTTCGCTGCCGGTCATGTAGTAGGAAAGGGAGAAAGACGCGATGGCGATGGCTGTCGTAGATGTCGCGCTGCCTAT
The DNA here is from genome assembly GCA_963770525.1 of uncultured Acidobacteriaceae bacterium. Classification (GTDB taxonomy): domain Bacteria; phylum Acidobacteriota; class Terriglobia; order Terriglobales; family Acidobacteriaceae; genus Palsa-343. The sequence continues at coordinate 844,859 of CAVYPY010000001.1, forward strand.
CCTCAAGAGACTGAGGGGCCATCTCCCGCGCGGTCACATTGGAAAAATGCCTATCCAGTTCGAACAGCATGCGTAGGGTCGGTCCGGGGAATTACACCCCTGCAGGAAGAAGCTTACCACGAACTTTGGATGCAGTTTTTCACCCCGGAAAGAACGCTCCCTGGCAGAATTTGACGCTCAGATCATGGAAATACTCCAATACGTTGACAGGAAATAGTCCTCGGCATTCCCCGTTCCGGGAATTGCGGGCCAGGCGATGATGAGCCAGGATACGATGAATCGGGATTGTTGGTGACCCGACCTTTCTCCGGATCCTTGAACGCTTTCAAACATGGAGGAGCAGTGCCGGCAGAGCGGATCCTGATCGTGGACGACGAACCGTATGTGCGGTCTTTGATGGCCACCATGCTGGAGAAGTCCAACTACGCGCCGGTTCTTGCCTCGAACGGGCTGGAAGCCATCGAGCATCTGGAAAAGGACCCGCCCTACGATCTGATCCTCTCCGACATTGTGATGAACGGCCTGGACGGGATCGGCCTGCTGGAGCGGCTCCGCGAGATTCACCCCGATACGCCCATGGTGATGGTCACCGCCATTCATGATGTGGGCGTTGCCATATCGGCGATGCGCAAAGGCGCTTACGACTACCTGCTCAAGCCGTTTGAGAAAGAACAGCTGCTGGTCACCGTTCGCCGCGCCCTGGATTATCGCCAGCTCGTTCAGCAGAACCAGGTCTACCGGCACAATCTGGAGCAGCTGGTTTCCGCCCGCACCGAAATGCTGCGACAGGCCATGACGGATCTCGAGCGGTCTTATGACATCACCCTCGAGGCTCTGGGCGATGCACTGGACCTCAAAGACCAGGAGACCGAAGGCCACTCCCGCCGCGTGACCGCTTATACCATAGCGCTGGCCCGGCATTGCGGTGTGGAGATGGCGCAGACACGCGTGATTGCCCGCGGCGCATTTCTCCACGACATCGGCAAAATGGCCATCCCCGATGCCATCCTGCTGAAACCCGGCAAGCTGAACGCCGAAGAGCAGGCGATCATGCGCGAGCACTGTGCGCGCGGCTATCAGATCCTGCGCAAGATTCCCTTCCTTGAGGAAGCCGCGGAGATCGTCTACAGCCACCAGGAGCACTACGACGGCAACGGCTATCCCCGTGGGCTGAGCGGGGAAGAGATCCCTCTGGGAGCCCGGATTTTCGCGATCGCCGATACCGTGGATGCCATCACCTCCGATCGGCCGTACCGCCGGGCCCGGACCTACAGCGTGGCGCGCAAAGAGATTGAAAAGTTCGCCGGGACGCAGTTCGACCCCAACATCGTCGAAGTTTTTCTCGGACTCCCCGACTCGCTGTGGGAGGACCTGCGCGTCGAGATGACCCGTCACCCGCGCTTCTCGCCCCTTTCCTTCGCCGGTGCCATCGAAGATCTCAAGGTATGATCGGTTTTGCCTGAAATCCCCGGTATGGAGGAACGGCTATGCCTCTCCTGGACGACAGAACTGTCCGTCAGAAGCTGACGTCAATGCCCCTCTGGAGCCTGGAGGGCGGCGAGCTGGTTCGTCACTGCGCCTTCGAGAACTTCGTGGAAGCCATGCAGTTTGTCAACAGCGTGGCCGAGCTGGCCGAGGGCGCCGGCCACCATCCCGACATCGATATTCGTTACAACAAAGTGCGTCTTGCCCTGGTGAGCCACGACGCCGGGGGACTGACGGACCGCGACTTCGACCTGGCCGCCGCCATTGATGGCCTGGGCTGATCAGTGTCCGAAAATGGGCGCTCGACCGCAACTTTTATACCTCTTCGTCGTCTGGTTCAGTAGAGGGTTGTGAAGCCTCATCCGTCGGTTGGCGGAGCCTGGACAGCGAAGTGCGGTTCCAGAGAACGACGGCCAGGCCTCCCAGCAGCACCGATCCGGCGATCAGAAGACCGGTTCGAATGGCTTGGAGACGGGTGGGGCTCTGGGTGTCCGGCTCGAATTCAGGGGTGGAGTTCATCGAGTTCCTCAGGGGAGTCAGAGTACGTAGAATCAACAAAACGGGCCCAGAAAATATTAAATTGTGTATTGGGCTTGTGCGAATGGCCGGTCAGGGTTACACTATTTTGGAGATTGGCAGTTAGCCTCATCGGTTTTCTGCAGGCTTAAGCGATGCCTCCTGATCGGCGTTTGGGGCATCAGAGAGTTTAGAAGGTTTGGTTCCAGACCGGTGACTCAGAATTCCCGGCTGGAGTGAAGTTTACAAGTTGCGTCACTGGCCTCCCGGCACGGACAATTTACCGTTCGTGCCGTCTTTTTTTGCCATTTTCGCCCCCATTGCCGATTCCGCATGGCGACCATGAAAAGAATTTCGGTACCATGGACCGCGGAGACTTCCCCGTGACTCGAGCCATCCTGACGCTGGCCCTGCCGGTGCTGATCGTCGCCGGATACGCCGTTCCGCTCGCCAACCTGCCCAGTCATGCGGTCTACGCCCAGTGGTCCGACCCGCAGCAGGACGTGCCCGCCTACCATCCGCAGCCTCCGGCCGAAGGTCAGGCGCTGCCGCCCATCCTTTCCGGCAATCAGCTCACCGGACCCTTTTTCCGGGAGAAGTGGCAGGTGGAAGTCTACAAAGAGGCGGCCCAGATCCAGGATGTTCTGTATCAGCTGCCCTGCTACTGCCGCTGCGACCGTGCGCTCGGCCACACCAGCCTGCACAGCTGCTTTGAAGGAACCCATGGCGCTATTTGCGCCACCTGTGCGGCGGAAGAGGCCTACGCGTACAAGATGACGAAGCTGGGCAAGAGCCCGAAGCAGATTCGCCTGGGGATTGAGCATGGCGACTACAAGTCCATCGATCTGGACGCGCTGGGGCGGGGCTGATTATTTCGGTGTCGTTTGCGGTTCGCAGCTCGATCCGTGTCGGACTTGCGCTGACCGCGCTGCTGGCGGCGGCGACTGCGGTGGCCGTCTCTGCCAGGGTCCCACGGCCGGCGCCAGCGACAGTCGTTCCGTGCCGAGGCGTACATCTGACCGCCAGCTATCTGGCGGAAGTTGGGACCGGAGCAGGTCCGGGATTCCTGTTCCGCATCGAGAACCAAACGAAGAAAGAGATTCGTCTGGAGAAGCCCGTGCCTTCCAGCGCCCACTGGTATGCGCGCGTGGGCGATCGCTGGCTGTGGCGAGCCTCCGCGGGACGAGGCGGCGCGCTGGTGAATGCTCTCGTTCCCACGGGACCGATGTTCGCCTGGCGGTCCTCATCGCCGCCTGCCGATCCGGAGTACCTCACCGTTCCCGCCAAAGGCTCGCAGCAGTGGGTGGAAGCGATGCGCGACCATCCGGCTATTGCTTATCGGCCGAGTTGTGCTCGTTGCAACTATCCCGGCGAGAGCGATTACGAAGCTGTCTTCGCGTATGCGTACCTGCCGGGCGCTGAAGAGCATGCGCCGGAACTGCTGCGCTGCGGGCTGCGTTCCGATCCGGTGCCCATGCCGCCGAAGGCCCTCGAGAGTACTGCACCCCTGCGCTGACGCACGCGCCACGACGCAGCTTTTCCTTAAAAAGTTTCAGTGAATTCTGTGCATCGCGAGCGAATCTCTCCGCGCAACAGTTCGCTGAAGCGCGTGTTCGCAAGGGGCAAGGAGGAATTGAAAAATTCCATGAGAAACACACTCTTTGCACTTGCACTCGGCGGAATGATGGCAGTCAGCGCCAATACCGCCCTCTACGCGCAGGACAACAGCGCGCAATCCACGACACCCCAGACCGGCCAGACCAGCGGCGAGCAGCAGCCCGGCCAACGCGGCCATCGCATGGATCCTGACCGGCAGCTGGCGCACCTGACGAAGACGCTCGATCTGAGCGCCGATCAGCAGGCGCAGATCAAGCCGATTCTGCTGGATCGCCAGCAGAAGATGCAGGCCCTGTGGCAGGACCAGTCGCTCTCGCGCCAGGACAAGCGCGCGAAGGCCCAGGCCATCCAGCAGGACACGCAGACCCAGCTCGAAGCTGCGCTGAACGACCAGCAGAAGCAGAAATTCGAGGAGATGCGCGCGAAGATGCAGGCGCGCCGCGAGCAGAGGATGGGCGGCCAGAATCAGCCTCCCAGTGCAACACCGCAGCCTGAATAACGACCCCGGGTGCGAATGCATGGCCGCCGAGTCAGTAATTCGGCGGCCTTCTTGCTTTCCGGCACAAAAAACATGACCCCAGCAGTTACAGATCTCGACGATTCTGCGCAGCCACCGTTACAAATATTCGAGTCTTCATCTCTCTCATTGCGGAGCTGGCTGCGCAACCGTGCTGCCCGACTGCTGCTGGGCTTCGGCATGGAACTTCCTGTAGCCGTCGTCGGTCATGTGAATCTGCGCGCGGAAGCCGAGGATGCCGATCGCGTGAGCGACCAGATGGATGTCCGCGCTGGTGGGCAGCCACAACTCGTTGTTGACGAGTCTCTGATCGAAGGTGAGATTGCTGCCCTTGCTCAGTGACAGCAAACCAAAGCCCGCGTGCACATTGGAGCCGAGGGTTGCGACCAGCCGCCGCACCTGGCGGTCCTTCTCGTCGATCCAGATCGTCCCGTAGGTGCGCAGAGCAGCCTCCTCTGCGATGTTGTGAGCCCTGGCCTTCGGGTTGCCGGTAAAGTCGAAGGCGATGGTGCTGCGCCCGTCCAGCGTGACCCGTCTCGGCTGCGAGACTTTTGCCATCGACAGAATATTGCTCACGCTGATCGACTGATCGCCGCGCGGCGACTGTCCCGGAGGCGTCTGCTGTGCCTTTTCGACATCCTTCGCGATGCGGTCCTGTTCCTTCTTCTGCTGATCCGGGTTGAGGTCTTTGCCATCTTTGCGAATCAACTGGCGCACCGGATGCGTGTTGACGAAGAAGACCTCATATTCTTCGCTCTCCGTCTTCTTCACGCTTCCATCTTTGTTGAGTTCGTGGGTAAGGTCGGTTTCGTGGAACGTGTAGTTCTCCTGCACGGCCTCCATCTGACGCTGATGTGCCAGCACCTGCTGGATCAGCGTCGGCACATCGGGCAGGGGAGCGGAACCAGTCTGCGAAAAACCGGGCAGAGCGAGGCCGAGTACGCCAATCAGGCAGGCTCCGAACCCAGCAAACGGACGCCGCGCAGCCCAGGGGAGATGGAAACCAAACCGCATGCTTCCTCGTAAGCGGATCATAGCGTACCCTGTCTCAACCACCGGTCTGACCGGGAAAGGACGTACGCCCATGTTGAGACTGCTCCTGAAGTGGCTGCTCTATGCGGTGGCTCTTTTGATTACGGCCCATGTCGTGCCGGGTTTCCATCTCCGCAGCGTGGAGGCCGCGCTGGTCGCCGTGATCGTCATCGGCTTCCTCAACATGACCCTCGGCCTGCTCTTGAAAATCGTCACGTTCCCGCTCAGCATCATCACGCTCGGCATCTTCCTGCTCGTCATCAATGCCTTCATTCTGAAGCTTGCCACCAACGTTGTGCCGGGCTTCTATGTGGCCACCTGGAGCGCGGCATTCATTGGCGCCGTGGTGCTGGCCCTGCTCCACCTGCTGCTGCGCCTCCTGCTCGACCGGGACGACCGCTGACAACCTAAGGCGGCCGCTGGGCCTCCGATACAATGAGGCTATGCCGCTCGACAACCCCTCCCGCCGCCGGCAGAAAGCTCCACCTCCAGGCGAAACCGGTCAGGAAGCGCAATACCTGCGCTCTCTCAGCGAGCGCCAGGTGCCTGTGCATGTGAAGCTGCGCGACGGCGAAACGGTTTCTGGCTGGATCGAGTACTTCGACGACCACATGATCCGGCTCACGCGCGAGGGCAAGCCCAACCTGTTCATCTACAAGAGTCAGATCCGGACCATTGCCGAGCACGGCCGGGACGGCCGCCGCCGCGTGCGTCGCGACGACACAGCCGAACCCGCTGCCGAGGACGCCCAGTGACCGATCGCGTTCCGGCCCAGCTCACCATCGCTGCCAGGGCCGCTGAGATCGCACAGGAAGCCGGGGCCCTGTTGCGCCGTTACTTCGAACGGGGCGTTGCCACCGAATACAAGGGCGATGTCGATGTCGTGACGGAGGCCGATCGAGCCTCGGAGCGACTCATCTCCGAGCGCCTCAGCGCAGCCTTCCCGGACCACGGCATTTATGGCGAGGAAGGTGCGCGGCAGCGGGTGGAGAGCGAATACCGCTGGTACGTCGATCCTCTCGATGGCACCACCAATTTCTCGCATGGCTTTCCCGTGTTTTGCGTCTCGCTGGGACTGGAGCACCGTCCGGCCGATCGGCCCGCAGGCAGCGATGGCACCCTGGTCGCCGGAGTGATTTACGATCCCACCCGCGACGATTTGTTCGTTGCCGAAAAAGGCCAGGGGGCGTGGCTCAATGGCCGCGGCATTCACGTCTCCGGAACGAAGCACCTGGCCGAGGGTCTGCTGGCGACCGGCTTTCCCAGCCGCAAGCGGCACGCCAGCCCGAATATCCACTTCTACCAGGAATTCACCCTGCGCTCGCATGGCGTGCGGCGTGCCGGTTCCGCGGCATTGGATCTCGCCTATACCGCCTGCGGCCGCCTCGACGGTTTCTGGGAGTTCCATCTGAATCCCTGGGACACCGCGGCTGGCGCTTTGCTGGTGATGGAGGCCGGCGGCACGATGAGCCGCTTCGACGGCGAGCCGTTTTGTCTGGACAGCGGAGAGGTCCTGGCCACCAACGGTCTGCTGCTGGGCGAGCTGAGCCACCTGTTCCAGGAAATGTTCGCCGGCCGGGACCTGCATCCCATTCCCACGCCCGCCGAATTTGCCGCCGCGCGAGCAGCGCGGACAGCCGGCTGACTCTCTCATCGGATCGTCACCGCCGCCCCATTCCTAAAGTCATGACCCCATGCGGCGACTCTTGTCGGTGCGCGCCAACCCCCTGCTAGAATGATCCGTTGTCGCAACAATCGGGCTGTAGGCCGAGGGGGGCGGGAACCGCTGCATCTGGCGCGCCATGCGCCTCATGCGCGTGTTGCTCTCCGCCTCAACCTGTTGGCGCGGTTGCTCGACTCGACTACCACTCCCGAAGAGGAACTCCATGGCTTACGTAATTGCGGAACCCTGCATCGGCACCAAAGATACCGCCTGCGTCGATGCCTGTCCGGTGGACTGCATCCATCCCAAGAAAGACGAAGCGAAGCACGCGGAATCGGAGCAGCTTTTTATCGATCCCGTGGAGTGCATTGACTGCGGCGCGTGCGTGCCGGTCTGCCCGGTTTCCGCTATCTACGCGGCCGATGATCTGCCGGAGAAGTGGCAGAGTTTCACTGCGAAGAACGCCGCCTTCTTCGGACGTTAGGTTCTGTCTCAGTAACCGTCGGACGCACAGCCCCTGCTGCTGTGCGTCCCGCGCGTGTTGGCTCTTCCTCCGTTTTCGGCCTTCTTTACCGTTCGGGCCAGGCAACCCAGATGCCTCCGGGCAGCGTCTTACCCGCATTGCTTTTCCCCGGAAATCTCTGCCTATGAGCCTGACTGCACAGAAGATTCGCAACAGCAGACCCCTCGGAGCGCCCCCTCATGGAAGAATTGGCATGGAAAGGTTTGTTCTGATGAATGCCGGACCCACCCAACCCCGACCGGCCAACCAGCACCTGCGCCGCAATCCGCCGATTGCCGGTGAGCAGGAGGCCATTACAAAAGCGCAGAACGGGGATGGGCGAGCCTTCGAGACTCTCTATGCCATGCACAAACGGCGGGTGTACTCGCTTTGTCTGCGCATGCTGGGCAATGTGGCTGAAGCGGAGGACCTGACCCAGGAAGCTTTCCTGCAGCTCTACCGCAAGATCGGCACTTTCCGCGGCGACTCGGCTTTCTCCACCTGGCTGCATCGTCTGGCCGTCAACGTGGTGCTGATGCACCTGCGCCGCAAAGGATTGCCCCAGGTTTCGCTCGAAGAAACCCTCGAGCCCTCGCAGGACGACGGTCCACGCAAGGACATCGGCGCCCGCGACCTCACCCTCTCCGGATCCATCGACCGCGTCACGCTGGAGCGAGCCATCGAGAATTTGCCTCCTGGGTACCGGCTCGTTTTTGTGCTTCATGATGTGGAAGGCTACGAGCATAATGAGATAGCGGAGATGCTTGATTGCTCCATCGGGAACAGCAAGTCCCAGCTGCACAAAGCCCGGATGAAACTCCGCGACCTGCTGAAGACCGGGCAGAGGAAGGAGCAGATCGCGTGATTGTCATGCGCGCTCCGGACAAGATCATGACCTGTGCTGAATTTCAGGACGCTCTTCCCGAACTCTTCGAGTCCCAGGCCGACCTCGGCGGACACGAGCATCTGAAGAGCTGCGAAAACTGTGCTGCTCTGGTGCGCGACCTTGAGTACATCGCCTCGCAGGCGCGCCTCCTGCTGCCCATTCACGACCCTAGCCCGGCTGTGTGGGAAAACATTCAGCAGGCGATCCGCCAGGGTGGCTCCAGTGGTCCCGCCGCTCCGGCTCCCCGCAAATAGCGGAGCCCCGTCCGGGCTCCCCTTCTTATAATCGAGACCCATGAGTGGGCTTACGCCAGGGCTGTCTCCGCTTCCGGCAAGGATCGCGCGGATTCTCATCACCGGTTTCATGGGTGCGGGGAAGACGACGGTCGGTAGCCTTCTGGCGGATCGCCTCGGATGGGATTTCGCCGATTCGGATTATCTTCTGGAAGCGCAAACCGGCCAGACCATCGCTGCGATCTTTGCGAGCCGGGGTGAACCCGCCTTCCGCGACCTCGAAGCAGCTACCATCCGCGCCAGTGTGACTCGCGACCGCCTCGTCCTGGCTTTGGGCGGTGGCGCGCTGGAGCGGGCGGATACACGCGACCTTCTGGCCTCGCTTCCCGACTCCGTGCTCATCTTTCTCGACGCCCCGCTCGACGTGCTGGTTTCCCGCTGTTCCGGTCAGGCCAATGCTCCGGTACGGCCGGTGCTCGCCGATCGCGCGCGTCTTCAGGAACGCTGGACGGCCCGCCTGCACGGGTACCGGCAGGCGCACCTGACGGTCGATACCGAAGGCTGTTCGCCTGAGGAGGTCGCAGAGCGCATCCTTCGCCCGATCGTCGATCGATGCCAGGGAATCGCAGCCCAGGGCTCCGGGTCCGTACCCCGCAGAACAGGAGTGCCCGCATGAGCAAGCCGCCCGGCCCGCGCAGCACCGTCCTGTTCGCGTTTGCAGTCGCGATCGCACTGTACCTCGCCTGGCTGCTGCACGATGTGCTGGTTGTTATCTACGTCAGCGCGCTTTTCGCCGTGGTGCTGATGCCCGTGGTCCGCGCCATTATGAAGCTCCGCATCGGCAAATGGCATCCGGGCCGAGGCATGGCGGTCTTTATCCTGCTGCTTCTGACAACGGGCGGCCTCACCGTCTTCTTCATCGTCGGCCTCTCGCCAGCCTTTCGCGATCTGCGCGAATTCATCAGGGAACTGCCGCAGCGCGGTCCGGAGTTCTTTGCGCGCCTCGAGAAAATACCCGTGTTGCGGGATATCGATCTCGATGCGCTGCAGGAAAAGATCCAGGATATGACCGCCAACCTCGCCACTTACGCTGTGAGGTTCGCTACGAACTGGGCCGGGACGGTGGCTCGCATTCTGGCCGGCATTGTCCTGACCATCTACTTCATCATTGAAGGCGATGAAGCCTATGCCTGGTTCCTTTCTCTGTTCCCGCTGGGCCTGCGGATGCGCCTGGACAAGACGCTGGCCCGCGCCTCCAGCCGCATGGGGCGCTGGCTCCTCGGCCAGGGCTCGCTGATGCTGATCCTCGGCATTTCCAGCACCATCGTCTTCGCTCTGCTGCATATCCGTTATGCCTACGCGCTGGGCGTCATCATGGGACTCTTCAATCTTGTCCCGGTAGCGGGCGCGCTCATTTCAGTCTCGCTGGTCGTTCTGGTTGCCGCTCTCGACTCCTGGGGACGCGTTGCCGGCGTGCTCATCTTCTATTTCACCTATCTGCAGATTGAAAATACCTGGCTGACCCCGCGCATCATGCGCACCCAGGTCGATCTGGCGGGGCTCACGATCCTCATTGCCATCTTCGTTGGTTCTTCACTCGCGGGTGTCATCGGAGCCATGGTCGCCGTGCCCACGGCGGTGCTGATTGCCGTCCTCATCGAGGAGTACGCGGTTCATGACGAGGCGATCATCGCCGAGCCGTACCCTTTCGATGTGCCGCCCCCACCCACGACCACCACCCTCGTGCCCTAGTTTTTCTGGCTTCGCCTGCCACCTCGCCCGGAGGTGCGGCGTCCTTGTATCATGAAAGAACAGGCCGTAACCGCTGCCGTTCCACACCTCCTTCCCAATGGTTTCCTTCTCCCAACCCCGCGTCCGCCGCTGTCCATGGGTGCCATGCGCCTGAACTCCGCCGCTGCCCGCGTGGAACCCGCCGGCGCGTCGCTGGAGCCCGCCGCCTGGGAAGCCGCGCCCGCGCATCTGCATGCGCCCCGGGCCGGCGCCACGGCATCGCTCCTCGTCGATTATCGCGAGCTCTTCAAGCTGCGCGTCACAGGGATGGTGACTCTGACCGGGTGGGCTGGCTTCTATCTCGGCTCCATGCGCTCCGGCATCAGCAGTCTGCAGCCCGGACTGGTGGAAACCCTGGTCGGCATCACTGCAGTCTCCGCCGGAGCTGCGGCGCTCAACCAGGCCATCGAGCGCAAACTTGATGCGAAGATGAAGCGGACCGCCGATCGCCCCATGGCCACCGGGCGCATTGGCCTGGCCCACGGCATCACGGTCGGCCTGCTCGCAATCGCTCTTGGCAGCCTCTGGCTCACCCGCGAGACGAATCTTGTCACCGGCGGCCTGGCCCTGCTGACGGCTTTTCTTTACGTCGCGGTCTACACGCCGCTGAAGCGCGTGACGACGCTCGCTACCTTCATCGGAGCCTTCCCCGGGGCGATGCCGCCGCTGCTCGGCTGGACTGCGGCCCGCGGCCTCATCGAATGGCAGGGCGTGGCGCTTTTCGCCATCCTGTTCGTCTGGCAGTTTCCCCATTTCATGTCCATTGCCTGGCTCTACCGCGACGACTATGCCCGTGCCGGCATTCGCATGCTTCCGGTGGCCCAGCCCGATGGATGGTCCACTGCCATCGAAGCGCTGGCCTATGCAGTCCTCATGATTCCGGTCAGCCTGCTCCCGTTCTGGCTGCACATGGATGGCAAAATCTACGCCGGCATCGCGCTGGCGCTGGGTCTTCTCTATCTGGGCTACACGATTCGTTTCTCGCGTATCGTCCGCGCCCGCGACGCGTCAGAATCCAGAATGTACGCGCGCGACCTGCTCAAGGTCAGCGTGGTTTATCTGCCCCTTCTGCTCGCGGCGCTCATGCTGAATGCCGCCGGGAAGTGAGGTGCAGCTGGCGACCGCTCTCCATTCCGAAACCATCCCCGGCCGCAGCGGTGCGGGCATCGCACCGATTGAGCTGGATCGCGTCTCCCACGACTACGGCACTCGGCGCGCACTGGAGGCGCTGAGCTTCACCGTCCATCGCGGAGAAATCTTTGGCCTCCTTGGGCCGAATGGCAGCGGCAAAACCACTCTCTTCCGGATTCTTTCCACGCTGATGGTGCCTTCCGGCGGCCGCGCGCTGCTGCAGGGCTTCGACGTCGCCCGCGAGCCGAACCAGGTGCGGCAGCAGATCGGCATCGTCTTCCAGGCGCGCAGCCTCGACCCCAAGCTCACCGTTGCCGAGAACCTGAAGCATCAGGGGCATCTTTACGGTCTCCACGGTGTGCTGCTCCGGGCGCGCATTCAGGAGGTCCTCACGCGCGTGGGCCTGCTCGATCGCTCCGGCGACCTGGTCGAAACTCTCTCCGGCGGGCAGCAGCGCCGCGTGGAACTCGCCAAGGGGCTGATCCACTCGCCGGAGGTGCTCCTGCTCGACGAGCCCTCCACCGGCCTCGATCCCGGCGCCCGCCGCGACCTGTGGCTCTACCTGCGCACGCTGCGGGACCAGGAAGGTGTCACGGTCCTCGTCACGACCCACCTCATGGAAGAGGCCGAGCACTGCGACCGTCTGGCCATTCTGAATGAGGGCAAGCTGGTGGCGCTCGGGTCGCCGGCCGAACTCAAGGCGCAGATCGGCGGCGACGTGGTCACCCTCGAAACCGCAAGTCCTGAACAGGCCGCGCAGCTCGCCGGCAGCATGGCAGATCGCTTTCGTGTCCATCCGATCGTTGTCGAGAGCGTCGTCCGCGTCGAGCGCGAGCAGGGCCATCGTTTCGCCGCCGAAGTCGTCGAATCTTTCCCGGGAGTGATTCAGGCCGTCTCTGTCGCCAAGCCTTCGCTTGAGGATGTCTTTATCGATCGCACCGGCCACCGCTTCTGGAACGAGCCACCGGCCGAAGCGGAGCCGAAGCCGAAGAAGGGAAGGAGGCACTGATGGCCACCGTTGCCGCCACCGCTCCCCGAACCAGCGCGGCTCCGCATCCCGGCCTCTGGACACCCGCATATTCGCTGTGGCTTCGCGAAATCGTGCGCTTCTATCGCCAGAAAGCCCGCGTTGTCGGCGTCATCGCCACCCCGCTTCTCTTCTGGATCCTCCTCGGCTCCGGCTTTGCCCGCAGCTTCCACTCCGGCCAGGGCTCCGGCTCGTACCTGAGCTATTTCTTCCCCGGCTCAGTCGTGATGATCGTCCTCTTCACAGCGATCTTCAGCATGATGTCGCTCATCCAGGATCGCAATGAAGGCTTCCTGCTCTCCGTGCTGGCCTCGCCGGCCAGCCGTTCGGCCATCGTGCTCGGCAAAGTCCTGGGCGGCGCCACGCTCGCCGCGATCCAGGGCATTATCTTCCTCGTCTTCGTTCCGCTGGTGGGGGTTCACCCCAACGCAACCGCGATCCTGCTCAGCATTGCGGTCATTGTGCTGATCAGTTTCGAACTCACAGCCCTCGGCTTCGCCATCGCCTGGCCCATGGACTCGCCGCAGGCCTTTCACGCCATCGTGAACCTGATCCTGCTGCCTCTCTGGATGCTCTCGGGCGCACTCTTCCCCGCCGATCGCGCCTCCACTTGGCTCGGCCTCCTGATGCGGCTTAATCCGCTCAGTTACGGCGTCGACGCTCTGCGCAACGCCCTCTTCCCCGGCGAGCACACCCTGTTTCCGCTTGACATCAACCTCGTCATCACCGGCGCGTTCTGCGTGCTGATCTTTGCGGCATCCTGGATGATCGTGAACCGCCGCACCCACAAGCCCGCTGCCTGAGAGTTTGAGCCCACGAGAAATGAGCAATATGAGCACCGCGACCACCGCCAAACCTTCCGCTGCGATCCCCGTAGCGGCCATCATCGGCATCAGCGTGGTCGCCACGCTCTTCCTCTTCTGGCTCATTTACGTTCACCCTGCTTCCGATGCCGCCGCGCAACACTACACCTTCCTGCCCAACCTGAACGCGCTGCTGAACGGCCTCGCCGCCATCGCCCTGCTCGCCGGCTACTATTTCGTCCGGACCCACCGCATCGCCGCCCACCGCAACAGCATGTTCACCGCCTTCGTCTTCAGCTCGCTCTTCCTCATCAGCTACATCGCCAACCACGCGCTGCATGGCGACACGCTCTATCCGGTGCACAGCGCCACTTACTACCGCGCCTACCTGCCCATCCTCATCAGCCACATCATTCTTGCCACGCTCGCTCTGCCCGTCGTCCTCATCACGTTCTATCTTTCGCTCTCCGGGCGCATTCGCCTGCACCGCAAAGTGGCGCGGTTCACGTTTCCCCTTTGGCTCTATGTCTCGGTGACCGGCGTGGTGGTGCGTGTCATGCTCGTGGAAGCGCTGAAATAAGACGTGGCGAACGGATCGAAACAGCCCCCCGCGCAACCCCCCACCGGCGACGATGGCACCCGTGCGCTGCTGCAGGCAGGCGTCGCCATTCTGCTGGCCGGCGTGCTGGCCGCCGTGCTCACCGCCACCGTCTTTGGCGGCATTAGTCGCCAGGGTCCGCACACCAGCGTCGGCTGGCTTTCGCTCATGGTTGCCATGATGTGCATGCCCTTCGGCCTGATGCTCTTTGCCCTGGGAGCCGCCAAATGGCTGCGCAATCGCCGCCTTCGCGGATGATCCTGGGGCCTTCCGGGTAACCGTGGTGGTTCGCTGCGCTCGCATTCGCTGGCCCGATTGGCCGCTCCAGGCTAGGCTCGAATCAGGTCGGAACCGCCCTCGGGCAATTCCGACGCTCCCCCGCCGGTCGCAACTCTTTCAGTTGGATCGGGTTCTCACTGTCAGGCCACTTCCGGCTGGGTGCGCAGCAAGGAGAATGTCCGTATGAAGAGTCAGGGCCGAATCGTCCTTTTGGTGGCGCTCGTCGGCTGTCTCGCCGTCCCCGCTGGTTTGGCGCAGTCCAGTCAACCTGCCCAAAATCAGCAGCAGGACCAGCAGAACGCCCAGAATCAGAATCAGAATCAGGATCAGACCTCGGGTGTTTCTCATCCGCCGCCGGACTCAACCATCGAGGCGGACGAGGACACCACGTCCACGCCCAATCCCGCTCCGCCCCCGAAACCCTCCGCCGCGATTCCCATGAATTCCGCCGCACCGGCCCAGTCCGCGTCGGTTGCCCCCGCGACGACTCCGGAACCCGCTGTCGCTGCAACTCCGGTCAACTCGCTGGACAACACCGACTACGGCATTGTGACTGTCGTACCGTCACACTCCGCGAGCAGCGCCGGCGACGCTTCGCTGCAAACGCGCGGCTGGAACCCGGATGACGACATTGTGAATTACGTCCCCTCGGGACCGAATGAGCTGGCTTCCGGCACCAACTTCACGATTCGCCTCTCCGAAGATCTCTCCACCGACGACGCCCATCGCGGCGAGTCCTTCAGCGGCGTTGTTGCGCACAATGTTTATAAAGACGGACGCATCATCATCCCGGCCGGATCGGGCATTCGCGGCCGCATCGTTGACGTTTCGCAGGGACACCGTGTCGGAGCCCAGGCCGTCCTTCGCCTTCGCCCCGAGGCAATCATCCTGCCCGACGGAACCATGTATCACATCGCTGCCGAGGCCGTGCAGTCGATGGCTCCCGGAACCCGAATCGATGACGAGGGCGGTATCGAGGCCGCCCACCACTACGCGAAAGATGCCGTCGAATACGGCGCCGGTACCGGCGTCGGCGCGGTTGCCGGCGCAGAAATTGCCGGCCCGGTGGGCGCGGGCGTCGGATCGCTCGTCGGCGCGGGGCTCGTTTCCGCGCACCTGCTCATCGGCCACCCCGATGCCGCCAACCTGCCGCAGGGATCGCTGCTGGTCTTCAGCCTGACTGAGCCGATGACCATGACTCCGACCCACAACTAACCTGTCGTAACCATCTGAACTGCGGGCGGGCTGAGGCCCGCCCGTAGTGTTTTTGTCGCTAAATCGCCTTATTTGACATGCCCAAAATTTGCGCCCATACTCCGACCATCAAGGCTCGGTAAAAGCACGCTGCCGAGCCGATAGGTTGTCGTCGCTTTTCCCCGTGTGCGTAAACGAGACGCGCGCCGTCAGGCGCCAAAAAACAGTCAGATTCGCGAGAGAATCGGCTGTTCGCCCGGAGAACGGCGATTCTGCGGAGGACTGGAACGTCCTCTGTGCACCTCCTCTCTCTCCTTACTCTCTGCCGCGGCCCGTGGAATGGACAGGCCGGAGCGATGAACTTGGCGGAACCCCCAAGGGAGGACATCCATGGTTGACACCTGCGCCAATCCTCGTTGCGCCAGGCCCCTGAAGTATCTGCGGGATGGCCGAATTTATATCTTCGACGTCGGTTCTCTCCAGGGAGGGCCCAGCGGCAAGCGCATACGCCATCTGGAGCACTACTGGCTCTGCGGCACCTGCTCCACAAGCCTCGTTCTGGTCCAGGATGGCAATGGCATCCGGGTTGCACCCAAGCCTGTCCGTATCCCGGAAGAGTTCGACTCGTTCGGATGCACTCTGGCCTCCTGACGCCGGCGGCCTGGGCTTGCGCGTTGTAACCGCTTTCCGGCAAGCTGGGTGGCAGGGCTGATCATGAACCGCCTCTTCACGCCCGCCCCTCCGCTGGCCGCCCTCGTCCGGTGCTTCTGGTACTGGGAAGGCATTCCCCAGCCGCACCTGCGCGAGCGCCTGCTTCCGAACGGCGAAGCCGCCATCATCTTCAATCTGCGCGACGACGAGATGCGCATCTACGACGCCGACGATCCGCAGCGGTATACCTCCTGTGGCCTGGTCGGCATCACCGGTCCCCGCACCAATTGCTTTGCCATCGATACCGCCGCGGAAGAGCGCGTGATCGGCATTCAGTTTCAGGCCGGCGGCACCTTCCCCTTTTTCCGTGAACCGGCCGCCGAAGTGGCCAACCAGTCGGTCGCGCTCGATTGCCTCTGGGGCCCGCGCGCCGCTCTCCTTCGCGAGCAGCTGCTTGCCGCCGCCTCCCCTGAAGCGATGTTCGCGCTCCTCGAGAGTGAGCTGCTCGCTCATCTCGCCCGGCCGCTCGAACTCCATCCTGCTGTCGCCTTCGCCCGCGGCCATATCTGCCGCGCGCCGCACGCCACGACCATTGCCGGGGTCACCCAGCGCATCGGCATGAGCCAGCGCCGCTTCATTGAGATCTTTCGTGACCAGATCGGCCTCGCCCCCAAGGCCTTCTGCCGCGTCCGCCGTTTCCAGCGCGTCCTCGAAGCGGTGCACCGCCGCCAGTCGGTGGACTGGGTGCAGGTCGCGCTCGACGGAGGCTATTACGACCAGGCCCACTTCATTCACGATTTTCAGGACTTCTCGGGCATGACGCCCGCCGCTTATCTCGCCAAAGCGACCGAGCACCTGAACCACGTCCCGATCAGCTGAATCCGTCGCCGCCCGGGCCGTCAATTTTTTACAATCCCTCCCGCCAGGCCGTCCGGCAGAATGGTTCTCATCTCAGGAGGGAACCATGTCCCCAGTCAAAGCCATTCCTCACGGCTACCACAGCGTTCAGCCCTATCTGCACATCCGCGGCGCGGCGAAAGCGATCGAGTTCTACAAAGGCGTCTTCGGCGCCACGGAAGTCCTGCGCATGCCCCAGCCCGATGGCCGCGTCGGCCACGCCGAACTCCGCTTCGGCGACAGCATCGTGATGCTCGCCGACGAGTTTCCCGAGCGCGGTATTCACGGCCCGCAGCACTACGGCGGCGCGCCTATGACCCTGATGCACTACACCGAGGACTGCGACGCCATCTACAAAAAGGCCCTGGCCGCCGGGTCGAAAAGCGTTCGCGAGCCGGCCGACCAGTTCTATGGCGACCGCATGGCCGGATTTGAAGACCCCTTCGGCTTCCAGTGGTATGTCGCCACCCACATCAAAGACATGACGCCGGACGAGTTGCAGAGGGCCATGCAGGAGCAGGCACAATGACCGCCGCGGAATTTCGCCGCCTCGCGCTTAGCCTGCCCGACACCGAAGAGCACGCGCACATGAATCATCCTGACTTCCGCCGCAGCGGGAAGATCTTCGCGACCCTCGCCTATCCGGACGAGAGTTTCGCGATGGTCAAGGTCTTCCCCGATCAGCAGGAAACATTCGTCGCCGCATCGCCGAAGAGCTTTGCTCCGGTCAAGGGCGGGTGGGGTAAGCAGGGCTGTACGAACGTCCTTCTGAAGACGGCGGACAAGGAGAAAGTGTGCGAAGCGCTGTCGGCTGCCTGGGAACGAGCCGCGACCGCTCCGCGCAGGACGAAGAAGGCTGCCGGAACTTTGCCTTCGCCCAGGAAACGAACGCTCTGAGCGAGTCTTGTGTCCCTGGGGTTAGAACAGGGATTGGTTCTGGTTTCGTATCAGGGCACAATCCTGGGCGCCCCATCCTTGACGCCTCGCGCTGTTGGAGGCGTCAGGGTGGGAAGCCCCAACACCGCACCCCGCGCTTTTGTATCAGGGCACGACTTCAGTCGTGCCGAAACGATCGCAACTGTGAAATGGGGCTTTAGCCCCTGAGGGCTGTTTTCGCGGATTGTTGCTGTCGAATCACTGAATCGACACAAGGGCTACAGCTCCCGCCGCCCCTCCAGCGCGCGGGTCATCGTCACTTCATCCGCATATTCGATATCGCTGCCGGCAGGCACGCCGGTGGCGATGCGGGTGATGCGCAGACCGGATCCGCGCAGCAGATCGGCCAGCCAACTCGCCGTCGCCTCACCCTCGACCGTCGGCGAGGTCGCCACAATCACCTCGTCCAGCTCGCCGCGCTTCGCTCGGTCCAGAAGGTTCTGCGTGCGCAGGTGCTCCGGCCCCACGCCGTGCAGCGGCGACAGCGTCCCGTGCAGAACGTGGAAGACGCCATTCCACGAGCGAGTCTTCTCGATGGTCGCAATGTTCGTCGGCTCTTCCACGACGCACACCAGCCGCTGGTTCCGCGTCGGACTCGCGCAGTAAAGGCATGGATCGACGTCGGTGATGTTGTTGCAGATCGAACAGAGCCGCAGCCGCTCCTTTACCTCGCGAATCGCCGTCGAGAGAGCTTCGGCATCGCCATCGTCGGAGCGCAGGATGTGAAACGCCAGCCGCTGCGCCGACTTCGACCCGATCCCCGGCAGTTTGCGCAGCTCTTCGATCAGGCGCGCCATGGGTTCGGCAAATCGTGATTCTCCGAAAGGGGACACAGGAGCCTTTCTATGCGGGATCTGCGATCGCGATGGGATGACCTGGAGCCATGGAGGCAGTGCGCCCGGTGCGCACGGCCCGGGCGAGTTCGCCCAACAGCGTATACGTTTCGTCCCACCCCATACAGCCGTCGGTGATGCTCTGTCCGTAGACCAGCGCGCGTCCGGGCACCAGCTTCTGCGCGCCCGCGACCAGATTGCTCTCCAGCATCACGCCCACAATCCGCCGATCTCCCGCGGCAATCTGAGCGGCTACATCGCGGCAAACGCCCGGCTGGCGTGCCGGATCCTTGCCGCTGTTCGCATGGCTGCAGTCGATCATCACCCGCGCCGGCAACCCGGCCTTTTCCAGCAGCTGGCAGGTTTCGTCCACTGACGCCGCATCGTAATTCACAGTCTGCCGTCCGCCCCGCAGGATGATGTGGCAGTCCGTATTGCCGCCGGTGAACAGGATCGCCGACTGCCCATAGCGCGACTGGCCGAGGAACGTATGCTCGTGGCTCGCCGACAAAATCGCTTCGATCGCGATCTGCACGTTGCCGGAAGTACCATTCTTGAAGCCCACCGGACACGACAGCCCCGAAGCCAGCTGGCGATGCACCTGACTTTCCGTCGTTCGCGCGCCAATCGCGCCCCAGCTCACCAGTTCAGCGACATACTGCGGCGAAATCATGTCCAGAAATTCCGTTCCGGCCGGCACGCCCATCTCCGCCAGGTCCAGCAGCAGCTTCCGCGCCAGCCGCAGACCGTCGTTGATCCGGTACGACTCGTCCAGATACGGGTCGTTGATCAGCCCCTTCCAGCCAACCGTCGTCCGCGGCTTCTCAAAATAGACCCGCATCACGATCCGCAAATTCTCGGCGAACTCCGCGGCAGCGTCCTTCAGCCGGCGCGCGTAATCACGAGCGGCGACGGGATCGTGGATCGAGCAGGGCCCGGCGATCACCAGCAAACGAGGATCGCGCCGGTTCAGAATCTCAACAATTTCTTGCCGGGCATGGAAGACGGTCGCCGAAGCGGCCTCCGTCACCGGCAGCTCCTCTTCGAGAAACACCGGAGGCAGAACGACTTTGGTGGCGCGGATGCGGAGATCGTCGGTGCGGTAGAACATGGGCTGATTCAAGTTTAAGCGACAGCTTCGCCGCGCGGCAGGAATGCGCCTGCTCAGGCTCCTATGATGAAGATATGCGTTGGCTGGCGGCGCTGGTGCTGGCGATTCACCTTACGTGGATCCTCTGGGTCATCGTCGGCGCGCTCTTCACGCGCGGCCGCCCCGGCTGGACGGCCTTCCATCTGGCCTCGCTCATCTGGGGCATCATCGTCGAAGTCGGCCCGTGGCCGTGCCCGGTGACCCTGCTCGAACAATGGCTTGAGCTTCGCGCCGGCGAGCCCTCATATCACGGCAGCTTTTTGGTGCATTATCTCGACGCCATCGTTTATCCGCACGCAGCGTTATGGCTCATCATCACGTGTGGCGTCGCCGTTTGCTGTATCAACCTGATCGTCTACCTTGTGCGATTCGTCCTCTGGGCGCGCCGCCGCCGGACCGTCTCTCCCTGCTGATCGCCTAGCTCGGACCGTTGCCGTTCTTATGGCGCTCATCCTTGTGCGCCGAGAAGTACGCATCCTGCTCGGTGGAGAGTTGTTTGGCTTCATCGGTTGCGGACTGAGCGGCTGCCTGCGCGGTCTTCAGCGAAAAGTCATAGCTGGGATCGGTGCCCGCGGCCTTCAGATCCGCGGACCATTTGCCCGCAGAGGCAACCAGATCCTTGAGCGATTTGCGAATGTCGGCGTGCGCCGAATCGTAGGTGTCCAGATTGTCCTGCAGCTCGTCGCACAAATTCGTGAACTCCTCCAGCTTGTCGCGAATCTGCGCCTTGCGGTTGGCGACGTCAGGATCGCCGGCCAGCTGGCGGATAGCCGTCAGCCGATCCTCAATGAATTTTGTATAGAGCTTGATGCGGTCGTTGGGATGCGCAGCGTTGTCGCGAATCGCCTGAACCTCGTCGTCACTGAGAGGATCCTGATTGTCCTGGGCGAGGAGGCGAACGGCCGATCCGGCAGCAAGAAGCAGGATAAGGAAGCAGGCGATCCGGCGAACCATGGGAAACACCTCGGCTAACTATCATCTTCGATGCAGGACGGCAGGCGTTGCAAGTCCGGCGACCGGAAAGAAATCAGCCCGGCAAATCGCTATTTCTGATTCTCAGCCTGTTTTCGCTGGCGGACCTGCGCGAGCACTCGCCGCACCACGTCCAGTTCGAGCGGAGTTTTCGCCACCGGCTCAGCCGCCTCCAGCACCCGGATTGCATCGTCGTAACGGCTCATCTCCATCAGAATGTTCGCAGCATTGAGCCGGTAGTTAATGTTGGCTGGATCCAGCTCGACAGCCTGCAGATTGAGCGTCCGCGCCTGGTCCAGCTGATCGTGGCGCTCCCGGTAGAGGGTGGAGAGGCCGTCATAGGCCGGCGCAAATTCAGGATTGAGCCGAATTGCCCTGCGGAAGCCCGCTTCCACCGCCTCGCCACGATCGCCCTCGCGAAGCGCCAGCGATGCATTTTCGTACTGCGCGATCGAACTCTGAGAATCGAGGGCGACCGCCTCCGCGTACCACTTTTTCGCCTCGCCGTAATGCCCGCTCCGGAACTCGAGCGCCCCCATCGATTCATGCGCCTGCACATTGTTCGGATCGGCCTGCAGCACCGACTGCAGCAGCGCGCGCGCTTCGTCCGCCCGGCCCGTGTAGAGCATCACGTCGGCGCGAATCGCATCAGCCTGGGGCAGGGTGAGCGGCGTGACCGTGAGCGATTTCGAGTCGATGGGCGCCGCGGCGCTGGAGAGACGCAACACGGTGTAGCTGAGCAGATTCGTGTAACTCTGCAGCGCCGTCTGCAGTTGATGCAGATCGCCAAAGGCCCGGGTCGCCGCGGTCACCGGATCCACATTCTGGCTGACGAGGCCGGTGTATTCGCTCACGTGGCTGGTGTGCTCCCTGAAATCCCTGATCATCAGGTAGTGCGTCAACAGCCACGATTCGGCATAGAACAGCGAGCCCTTGTCCTCCTGGTGGTAGTACGGCGAGTTCGCGTCCACCTCGAAGAGCACCGGCAGCGGGATGAGCGGATTGTGCTGCACCTCGGCCAGATCGGCCGCGCTGATCTGGCCGAAGAGCACGTCCTTGTCGCGAATATCGGTGTTCTGGAAGAACTGCGCCAGCCCCTCATTGAGCCACAGCGGCATGCCCCCGGTGCCCAGCACCAGATGCGTGAACTCGTGGTAGACGGTCGAGTAGGGATGCTCCTCGTCCGTGTCCAGCCGCAGCAGGATGATGTTCTTCTCCGGCTCGCGCAGAAACAACCCGGCGAGGTCGACGGCATTCTTCGCCAGATAGGCCGTCGGCTCCAGCGCCTGCATCTCCTTGCGGCTGCGGACGGCCACCACCACGATCGGCGTGGGCGGATCGACCCTCTTTTGAGGAAACAGCGTCTGGAAGAGCCAGCGCATGCGCTCGAACTGATCGGCCAGGTGGCGTCCGTCGTGATCGCCGGTATCGGTGATCACGGTGAAATGCGCGCTGCGCACCTCGATCCAGGGAGAACCGGCATCGCGAGCCACAGCGGGAACAGCGAGGGCGAAGAGGAGCAGCGGGGCCAGAAACCGAAGCGAGCGCGCGAGCATGGGAATTTGGCCGGAGGATAACACGGTGGAACAGAAGCGCAACAGCCCTTTGCAGATAGCTCCGGACGGCCTGCAGGGGCATGGTAGAGTGGCGGCACATGATTGAAGTCGCAGAGTGTGTGATCTGCAGCGGCCCGATTCGCAGTGTCCGCCGGGCCCTGGTAGCGCCGTTTCTCGCAAAGCGCATCTGGAATCGCGCGCCCTTCTGCGTGGATCTGGTGGCATGCGATCGGTGCGGCTTCTTTTTCTACAATCCGCGGCTCGATGACAGCGATCTGCAACGTCTCTACGAGGGATATCGTCTGCGGGAGTATCAGGAAATGCGGCATGCCTCGGAGCCGTGGTATACGCCTCGTTTCAACGAAGCCCTGGCTTCACCCGCTCTTTACGAGCGGCGCCGGGCCGCGCTGGCCCCATTGCTGCGGCAGCACCTCGGCGGCAAGACGATACGGCGCGTCCTCGACCATGGCGGAGACCGCGGCGACCTGGTCGCGGGATTGCTTGACGGAGCCGAGGCCTTCGTCTACGACATCTCCGGCATCCCGGCTGCCGCGGGAGTGACGGCGGTGGCCGACCCGGCTGCGTGCCGGCCTGACCTCATCATCAACAGCAATGTCCTGGAGCATGTCGGATTCCCCCTCGAACTCGTTCGCTCCATCCTGCAATCTGCGGGAGATGGACTTGTTTTTATTGAGGTTCCTGTCGAGCAGCCGGCGGGATTGAGCCGCATCGCGCGCCGTATCGCACAGGTCGGGATCATGAGTATGGCTCACCCTTCCCTGGCGCCCTCGATCCTGCGGCCAGCGAGTTTGTCCATGATGCACGAGCACATCAACTACTTCACGGAGCGCGCGCTCACAACCTTGTTTCGCACCGCCGGCGGCAAGGTGATCGCCTCCGGAACCTACACGGTGGAAGCCAGCCCCTCCCGCGCTGCGTTTGGGTGGTGCCTGGGAGCAGCCGATACGACGGTGACGTAACCCTTGCAGCACAGTAGCCCGCTGTTGGAACGAACGCCTGTCTGCGCGGCCTGGCCTGGTTTGTGCCAAAGTTCGCTTGAGGCAAGTCTCGGCCCCAACGACTCGCTGTTCGTCGCCCAAGGCTATTGAGAACGAGTGGCGGCGTCCTGACGCGCCCGCGCTCGCTTGACGACCACCTGCCGGAAGGGTCCGAGCAATCCAGGACTCAGGCGTTCTGTCCACCACCACACGTTCGCATAGAAGGGGAATACGATGATCCGTTTTCCACGGCGAAGGCTCCGGAGTATCCGTTTCGCTGCGTAATTCGGTTCCATAGCAGGCATTAACCAGGTTACGTGTGCTGGTGCGAGGGCGGTCCGCATATTTCCAGGACACGCAAGGGCCACATGCACTCCATAAGCACGAGCTTCCTCAGCCAATCCCCGGGAGAACATAACCGCTCCGGCTTTACTGGCGGAATAAGCCCCCAGCATCGGTGAAAGCGCTAATCCGCTCACAGAAGTTATGTTCAGGATTTGTCCGGATCCCTGCTCGGCCATGATCCGCAAAGCTTCCAGCGACCCTGCAATCAAACCCGTGAGGTTGACATCGAGGACGCGCTGCCAGTGCTCGACCGGGATTTCCAGAGGTTCGCCGCCAATCAGAATGCCGGCGTTGTTGACCATGAGATCGAGCGAGCCGTACCTGGCTTTCGTAGCCCGGAGCAAATTCGCGACCTGCTCCCAGTTAGCCACATCGACTTCAGCAGCTTCGGCGCCGATTTCCGCTGCAATCTGCGCTGCCTTATCTCTATGCAGATCTGCCACGACCACCTGACATCCCGCGGCCTTCAGGTTGCGCGCCAGTGCGGCCCCTAACCCGGCGCCAGCGCCGGTTACCACTGCGACTTTGTTCGTGAGGCAGGCGAGTCGTCGTCTTTCGATTCCCAAGGCCGTGGTCTCGTGAGAGCGTGTGAGCCCATGATACCCCGCCAGGGTAAGGGCGGATCCAATGAATGGATCGGCGCCGCCCGCGCTGAGTTTGCCTGGCGTGGGGCCGGATGGAGCGAGCGCGTGAACCGCGAGCAGCGCAGAGGTCCGCGCCCCCGAGGGCTCGGTTCGATAAACTGATCTCTGGACCTTTTCATGACTCTGCTCAAAGCCGTGCGCGGCACCCGCGACCTTCTGCCGCCGGAAACCGAACTGTGGGACCGCGTCGAGTCCACCACTCGCCGCGTCATGGCCCGCTACGCCTTCGGCGAAATCCGCACCCCCCTCTTCGAGGACACCCAGCTCTTCGCCCGCGGCGTCGGCGAAGAAACCGACATCGTCTGCAAAGAGATGTACACGTGGGAGGACCGGGCCCGCGCGCAATCCGAAAAATCCCAGTCCCTGACCCTCCGCCCCGAAAACACCGCCGGCGTCGTCCGTGCTTACATCGAGCACAAGCTCGGCGAGACCGGCCTGCTCCAGAAGCTCTACTACATTGGCCCGCAGTTCCGTCGTGAGCGCCCGCAGAAAGGCCGTTATCGCCAGTTCTGGCAGATCGGCGCCGAGGTCATCGGCCCGCCCTCCGCCGGCTCCGAATCGCCGCTGCGCGATGCCGAGGTCATCGAACTGCTCGCCAGCCTCCTCGACGAGCTCGGCATCACCGGCTGGACCCTCGTCCTCAACTCCGTCGGCTCGGCAACGGACCGGCCGCGCTACATTAATGCGCTCCATGACGCTCTGCGTGATGTCGCTTTTCGTATGTGCAGCGACTGTCAGCGCCGAGCACTGACCAACCCCCTCCGCGTCCTCGACTGCAAGGTCCCCGAGGATCAGCCCATCATCGAATCCTTGCCTCGCATTGCCGACTACCTCGACGACGCTTCGAAAGCCCACTTCGCGGCCGTCCTGGCTGCGCTCGACGCCTGCGGCGTGAAGTATGAGGTCAACCCCCGCCTGGTCCGCGGCCTTGACTACTACACCCGCACCACCTTCGAGTTCACGCACGGCGGCCTCGGCGCCCAGAACGCCCTCCTCGGCGGTGGCCGCTACGACGGCCTGTCGGAAATGCTCGGCGGCCCGAAGGCCCCCGGCATCGGATTCGCCATGGGCCTCGACCGGCTCATCCTCACCCTCCAGTCGCAGGAGACGGAAACCGCCGCTGCACTGGCCGACGCCTATATCGCTCCGCTCAGCGAAGCGCAGAACGCCCCGGCGCTGCAACTCGCTCGCGAACTCCGCCGTGCCGGCCTCCGCATCGACCTGGGCGACGGCTCGTTCCGCCTCAAGAAGTCCTTCGAAATGGGCAATAAGCTCGCCCGCGCCATCGTCCTCCTCGGAGAAGACGAGGAGCGCTCCGGTATTCTGACAGTGAAGATCTTCGCCACCGGCGAGCAGACCAAGGTCCCGCGCGGCGAGCTCGCCCAGGCGCTTCGTCCAGGAGAGTAATCCCAGAGGTTTTGTATCAGGGCATGACTTCAGTCGTGCCGCAAACGCCAGAAAAAGGAAGGGGCTTGAGCCCCTGCGCTATTCGCCACAACGGCAGTCAGGAATTTTTACTTTGCTCGACTTTCTCGGCACACGCCAACGCACCCACACCTGCGGCGAGCTGCGCGCCGCCGACGCCGGCCAAACCGTCACCCTCATGGGCTGGGTTAACCGCCGCCGCGACCACGGCAACCTCATCTTCCTCGACCTGCGCGACCGCTACGGCATCACGCAAATCGTTCTCGACAAGGACCTCACCCCCGACGGCCACGCCAAAGCCGAGCAGGCTCGCCCCGAGTACGTCATCGCCGCCACCGGTAAAGTCCGCCTGCGCGGAGCCGACGCCGTGAACCCGAAAATGGCCACCGGCGAAGTCGAAATCGCGGCCACCGAGCTGCTCATCCTCAACGACTCGAAAGTCCCGCCGTTCTCGCCCGCCGAAGAAGCCATCGCCAACGAAGAAGTACGTCTGAAATACCGCTATCTCGATCTCCGCCGCCCGGAGATGGCGCACAATATCGCCGTCCGCCACAAGGTCGCGCTGGCCGTGCGCGAAAACCTCGCCGCCCAGGGCTTCTACGAAATCGAGACGCCCTTCCTCACCCGCTCCACACCCGAAGGCGCCCGCGACTACCTCGTCCCCAGCCGCGTTCATCCGGGACAGTTCTACGCCCTGCCCCAGTCGCCGCAGCTCTTCAAGCAGATCCTCATGATCTCCGGCCTCGACAAGTATTTCCAGATCGTGCGCTGCTTCCGCGACGAGGACCTGCGTGCCGATCGCCAGCCCGAGTTCACGCAGATCGACCTGGAAATGACTTTCCCGCAGCAGGAGACCATCTTCGCCGTCGTCGAAAGCTTCATGCACGCTGCCTTCGCAGCCGTTGGCGTCAGCCTCCCCATCCCGTTCCCCCGCGTCACCTATGACGAGGCCATGCGCCAGTACGGCATCGACAAGCCCGATCTCCGCCTCCCCGGCCTCACCGACATTCGCAGCGCCTTCACTGCGGAGCAGCTTCAGACCCTCGCCGTCGATCCTGAGTTACCCGTCGTCGCCGTTCGCATTCCAAAAGTCGGCGAGCTCAGCCGCAAAGAGCGCGACGACAACCGCCCCCTCTTCGAAACGAAGAAAGGCGCCAAACTCCTCGACGATCTCAAACGTCTCGAAAAATCCTTCCCCGAAGCCGTTGCCGAACTGCGCCAGCGCACCGGCGCCGCCCCTGAAGACCTCCTCGTCATCGTCGCCGGCGATGCAGCCACGCACATCCAGGCCAGCGACACCAAATTTGCAGGCCGCCTTTCCGAGCGCGAGATCGCCGTCCTCAGCGCTGCGGGCAACTTCCGCGTGGAGCTGGCAAAGAAATACGCCGACCGCCATGGCGCCTTCGCTGTCACCGACAACGCTGTTCATGCAGCCGGTGCAGGCGAGACCAACGTCGATGGCTCCGCCGCTTTCCGTCCCCTCTGGGTCACCGACTTCCCCATGTTCGAGCACGATGCCGAAACCGGCTCCTGGGCCCCGGCGCACCATCCCTTTACCTCGCCGCATGAAGAGGACATGGACCGGCTCGAATCCGATCCGGCCTCGGTCCGCGCTCGTTACTACGACCTCGCCATGAACGGCCTTGAGCTGGGCTCCGGCTCCATCCGTATCCACCGCCAGGATGTCCAGAAAAAGATCTTCCACGCCCTCGGCATGAGCGACGAGGAGGCGAAGGCCCGCTTCGGCTTCTTCCTCGAAACCCTCCAGTACGGCACTCCGCCCCACGGCGGCATTGCCCTTGGCCTCGACCGACTCGTCATGCTCCTGGCCGGCGCCTCCAGCCTGCGCGAGGTCATCGCCTTCCCCAAAACCGCCAAAGCCATCGACCTCATGATGGACGCTCCCACCGAGGTCAGCGACCAGCAGCTGAAGGAGTTGCACATCCGCCCCGTCCTGCGCAGTTAGGCCGCGCACCCAAATGTTTTGGTTTTGTATCAGGGCACGACTTCAGTCGTGCCGCAAAGGTCGCCTGGCTAATGGGCTTTAGCCCCTGAGCTGCCTTTGCGGACGGCCCACTGTCGAAGAGTCCGATCAAGCAGATTGCCTCCGCGCCCCTCCCCGTCCTCTGCGGTGGACTCAGACCAGGGGCTCCGGGTGATAATCTTGAAGCTTGCCATCCTTACTGTTTGAGGTTCCGGATCGCGTGAAAGCCGTGATGTTTCGTCTTGGGGCGCTGGCCGTATTGGGCGCCGGGTTCGTTGCGCAGGCTCCCCTGCATGCACAGGTAACGGCGACCGCTCCGGAAGAAGAGACGCCGCAGTACGCGCAGCGCTGGGACTTCTCCGGCGGCGCGCAATACGCGCACTTCAATCCCAGCCCCGGCCGGGGGGTGCAAGCCATCAACCTGCTCGGCTGGCAGGGCGACGCAACCGTCTGGATGCGCACGCGCTTCGGCATCGAAGCGGACGCCCGTGGCGAGTACGGAACGATCGACATTCCCACCAATGGATACGGCGTACCGGCCACCGTGCCCATGTCCGAGCACCTGTTCCTCTTTGGCCCCAACTTCCGCATGCTGATGCACACCCACTACGACGTCAGCATGCATGCCCTCATCGGCGCGGCCTACGGCAAGTTCAGCGATGGCTTCCCGTCCGGCGTGACGCCGGAGCAGGTGGGGATCTTCAACGACAAGCTGGCCATGGGCCTGGGGGTCGGACCCTCCGTCGAGTACAACCTCGGCCCGCGCCTCTCTGTGCGCCTCACCCCTGACTGGCAGCCGACCCACTACGGCTTCTCGTGGCAGAACGAGTTCGCCGGTTCGGTGGGCATCGTCTACAAAGTCGGCCACATGAAGCAGTAGCACGCCGCCACAGCAGAGCGGCTCGAAACGTCCGGGGAGCCGAAAGACCTTTCACCCTGAACGAATATCGTCCCGACCGGAGTGCCGCCGCAATCGATCCAGCGGTGCACGATGCTTCCCGGCGCGCGGTGGAGGGACCGCAGGGGAACAAACTGTTGGCGTCATCCCAGTTCCGGGCGCGGAGGGATCGGCGGCATAGCTGCCGAAAAGATTCCCCGGCGTTGCTGTCGGCCCCGCCCTCCAGACATCCAAACCTCCGTATCGCCGACCACGCAGCAACGAAACCCAACCCGCGCGCGCTGTCATCCTGAGGACCCGAGGCGAAGCAAGGGGCGGAAGGATCTGCGGTTCGGCAGTCGTCCGGTCGAAACTTCCGTATGGCCGACATCCATGTGAGTCATTTGTCAAGGTTGAGCAGAGATGTCCCGGGCGCGTTCGCGAGAACGCGCAATGGGTGATGTCAGGTCTCGTCGTGCGCATGCATGCCTCTCGGCGGGTGGTTCCTGCTCTCGCAGAACCGGACATCCATTGTCTGCCTCGGGCCGCGAAGGCCGTCGCAGAAGATTGAGTTAGTGTTCTCTGCCAGTCCCGAAACAATTCGCAGAGAGCCTCGGGAGCACCTGGCTCCTTCGCTCAGTCGGCAATCGGCAGGACCTGGCAGTCTGCGCATCGATGATCCTGTTTTGTTTTAGCGGGCGGGGTTCAGGCTGCCCGGGTCTCCCGCTGCTCTGCCGGGATAAACTCGCGACTCTCCCGATCCACGGCCAGCAGCCAGGCTACCATTTTGCGGGCCACGGCCAGCGTCGCCCTGTTTTTGTTGCCCTTCTCCATCGCCTTCTGATGGATCAGAGCCAGCTCCGCGCTCTGGCGCGGCGCCAGCTTCGCAGCCTCGACCAGTACATGCTGGATATGCTTGTTCCGCTGTTTTGACAGCGGCATGCGCATCACCTTGTCCGCCGAGCTGTGCTCATCTCCGCACAGCCCGCAGTAGCTGACCGCCTGTTTAATGGATCGGAACCGTGAGATGTCTCCCATCTCCAGAGCCCAGGTCAGTGCCGTGATCGGGCCTACGCCCGGCACGGTTCTCAGCCGCCCGATTCGCTCCTTCAGCAGCGGATCGCGTTCCAGCGAGCTGACCAGTGCATACTCGGTCTTCTGACACCTCTCGATGGTCTCCCGGCTGAGCCGGAGCAGCGGCCGGATGCTGTCGTCGATCTCATCGTTCATCGTCATCAGCCTGCGGAAATAGCCCACCTTATGCAGCCGGCTCTTGTTGTGCTCCACCCCGGTCTCCAGCAGCAGACCCGATACCCGGTTCTTGGTCTGCACCATCTGCTTCACCAGCAGATGGCGATAGCGCAGGACCCGCCGCCGGTTGCGAATCTCCGTCGAAGCCATATGGCACTCCGGCAGGAAATCGCAGCGCAGGCAATCGGCGATCCTGCTGGCATCGATCCTGTCGTTCTTCTTCTTGGCTAAAGCGATGGCCCGCAGCATCAGCGGATGGGCCACCTTCACTGCGCTGGCGTGCGGCAGAAGATGGTCATAGATCCAGCCCGTGAAAATCGTCGCTTCCATCGCGATGGTTCGCGGCAGGGGCAGCGTTCTGATCCACGCATCCAGTTCACAGCGCGTGGAGCCTATCTTGCCTTCCTGATGCACACGGCCAGCCGCGTCCTTCACGCAATAGCTGATCGTCTTCTTGTGTACGTCCAGTCCGATGTAGTACATGTCGTCTCTGAGGAGCCTCCGAGGTTGTTCTCTGAATCAGCGTGCCGCTGAGTTCAGCCTTTGTAACACCTCGTGCTCCTCCTCGACTCAGCATTCA
>CAVYPY010000002.1:0-817500 GCA_963770525.1 uncultured Acidobacteriaceae bacterium
GCCCTGAAAAGGCCGGCGTCGGCGGTTCGATCCCGTCCCTGGCCACCACTACAATCAACAACTTAGAAGGTCAGACGGCTGGGCGTCCTGTTCGGCCTGCGTCTCCACTATTTGCGGAATTGTTTGGAAAATACGTCGGATGACTTCCGATGGGGCGAATGGCCGAGCGGCAAGTCCCGGTATTGCTCGTCGGCCTCTGCGTAGTGCGCAAAAGGCGTTGTCGCAGGCTCAAGTGCAGAGACAGATTCTCGGTGGCAATGGCCGTGCGCATCTCACCCCAGCGGCATCTCCATGAAGACATCGGCACGGCTATAGGACATGGGCGGAAGGCTCTCAGGTTTCACGTGGCGAAAGCCAACCGATTCGTACAAGTGAACAGCATTCTTCAGGCGCGTATTGCTGCCGAGGAACAGCGATTTGGCCCCGAGGCCTCTGGCCTGCGCGATGGCGTGCTGCAGCAAACGGCGGCCGATGCCTCTGCCGCGCAGATGCGGAGAAACCGCCATCTTGGAAAGCTCGTAGATTCCATCCTGCATGGGGATCAGCGCGACGCACCCTACCGCTTCAGCGGCGGCGTAGGCCATGAAGATATGGCCGCCCTTCAGAAGAATTGAGTGGCCCGGATCGTTCAAGGTCTCCCGGTCTTTGGCTTCAAGGGTGAAATTCCTCGTAATCCACTCCTCATTCAGCGTCCGGAACGCGGTGGCGTCATCGCCGGGCGCAAGCGAGCGAATTTCAACGGCTGGCGGGTTGGAAAGCGAACCTTGCGGATTGACCGATGAACTGGGGCGAGGAGAATGCATGAACTGGCTCCGAAGCGAGGTAGTTGCGGTGGCCGAAGTGTTATTCCGAGCTTTCAGATCGAACCGGATAAGAATTGAGAACCGGCTCTGGTGTATGCAGTCCACGTCTGCGAGAGTCGCCGATTTGAGCTCGCCGTCGCTGGTCTTCAAGAGATATCGGCGTCAGATTTCCTCCTCTGTGTTCGCCGTTCGCGCCGCACTGATCTCCTGTCACCGTTGGGCTTGCCTGTCGCCCACAAACTCGCGAAGAGCGTGTCCTCGAAACCTGGCCTGTTCTTTACGTGGCTGATGCATTCAGGCGAACTTATCCGCCGGACTAACTTCCAGTCAATTGCGACTCATATCCCGCTCCTTCAGGCCATGCTGTACAACTCCCGATTTGATTCGGACAGGCGCCATATGGATTCGCTGAGTGCCTTTGCGATGATGTACTCACCGAGATCCGCCGATTTCAGATGGCCGAGAAGCCGCCGTCGACAGCCAAATCCACCCGCGGTTTTGAACACCAGGGCAATGGCGGAATGGCGAAAGATTTTTGAAGCGCAGGAGCGGCAGGACGGACGTCAAAGGAACAAATTTCGCAAGCCACTGGGTTGGGAGCGAAGATACTGTTTTGGCGCCCTGATCTGAGTCCCAAAGTGAGCGGCTGCGTGCCAGGGCCAGCGAGGGTCGTACAGCATGGCCCGAGCGAGCGCGATCAGATCGGCATCTCCCGACCTGAGGATCGACTCGGCCTGCTCGAATTCGGTGATGAGACCGACGGCGATGACCGGCAGCGTCGTCGCCTGCTTGACTGCTCGCGCCAGAGGAAGCTGATAGCCGGGCCCCACCGGAATCTGCGCAGAGGGACTCGAACCGCCGCTTGAAACACTGATCGCAGCGGCGCCTCTGGCCTGAAGCGCTTCGACAAAAGGAAGGCCGGCTGCGTTCGACAAAGAGGCCGCTCTCGATACCGCCATGCGGCTCTTCTGGGAGCACAGCTATGAGGGAACATCCATGGCTGACCTGTCTCTGGCCATGGGTATTCACCCGTCGAGCATCTACGCTGCCTTCGGCGACAAGCAGGAACTCTTTGCGCTCGCCGCCAAACGGTACGCTGACGTACCGGCGCAATACATGGTGAAGGCGCTCGAGCAGCCTACCTTCCGGAGCTTCATTCTGGCGGCATTCGACAACACAGTTGAGTTCCTCGGCTCAAAGGAGCATCCTTCGAGTTGCTTCACGCTCACCGGCGCCATCTCCTGCGGCACAGATACGGCACCGGCAAAGCGCCTGATGCGGGGGATGCGCCTCAAAAACGAGGCAGCCATCAAAGACCGTCTCCTCAGGGCGCGAAAGGCTGGAGAGTTTCCGAAGGAAGAGAATGTCGATGACTATACCCGGTATCTTTCCTCGCTCCTCAGCGGTCTCGCTATCCAGGCCGCGAACGGATCAACAAGAGCTGAACTGAAGCGCACGGCGGAAGTCGCGCTCAGACACCTCGGCGTTGAAAGATAAGCCTGGGGAGCGAGCAGCGCCTCGAGATCATGGGCTGACGGAACAAAGCCCGCGTCGTATGAGTGACGGGCACGGCCGATCAGCGCGAAGACGAGCGGGTGCTGCCTGAGGCATAGCGCATCGCCTCCGTCTCCCTTGCGGTTCCGATCGGCTCGTACTTCTTCTGAAAGCTCTCGAGCACTTCAGCCGGCGCGCTCTCCGGAGTTCCGCTGTGAAAGATGGGGTTCGGTGCATACTCAATGGCAAGCTGAATCTCCTGAGCCGCTGCATCTCCGCGCAGAAGAGAGACCAGCACGAGAGCTGCATCCAACCCGGCCGTCACTCCGGCAGCGCTGATGAGGTTGCCATCGACCACGACCCTTGCATCCACAAGAACCGCGCCGTAATGCGGCATCAGATGCCGAACACTCCAGTGAGTCGTCACTTGTCTTCCCGCGAGCACACCCGCTGCACCACACAGCAGGGCTCCGGTGCAGACCGAGAATACGAGTCTTTCGTTCTGTACATGCCTGCGGATCAAATCGAGCACTTCCTCATCGTGCATCAGCGCCTGCTGCCCATGACCACCGGGCACGAGCAGAACATCAAATAGTCCCGCGTCCGCAATGCAGCCATCCGGGGAGAGCCGAAGTCCCTGCACATCCCTGACAGGCGCAACTTCTTTCCCGATGACCTGGATGGTTGTATCGGGCATGCGTGAAAGAACTTCAAACGGTCCCGTGAAGTCGATCTGATCCATCCGCTCGTAGATCAGGCAGCCCACAGAAAGCGGCCGCACAGAAAGCTCTGGCTTGGATCTCCCACTGACAACCAAAGGAACACTCATGATGCCGATCTCTCCCCAACATCCGTCAGGAACATGCATTCCAGGTGTAGTTCCCAAGCCGCAACGCCGGCGCGCTTGCGTGAGCTTGATGATCAGGCTGCTTTGGCGATACGAATCGGCGCTGCCGGCACGACGACATCGACAAGTCCGGTCGCGACATCATAAACGAGGCCCGAGAGGAGCCAGTCATCAGGCAATGCCGGAATCGCCCTGAGCGCAGCGACATCCACAGCCACCGACTTGCGTGGATCGAGGACTGACTTGGCCGCAACTTCTTTTTCCGGTATCTGAAAATAATGTGCCAGCATGGCCGGATCTCCCACCAGACGCGTGCTGCCGCAATCCGTATGGTGAAGCACGATCAGGTGAAACTCCCCGCCGCCTCCCGGAACCGTTTCGGCAACTTCCCCGATTCGTCCAAGCAAACCGAACTCCTCCAACAGCCCCGGCGTGACTCGACCGCCGATGTTTCGCAGGACGACCGCCTCACCGGGTTCGATTCCAAGCACGTGCGCGGGATCCACGCGCATATCCGCGCAACCGATGATGACCGCCTTCAAAGCCTGCAAAGACCGAGGAAGCGATGGCATAGGGGAAGCGGATTTTTTGTTGCGTTTCAACATGAGGTCAAGGGTATTCATCGATGATTCTCCTGAACGGATGTTAGTGGCGGTTCCGCCGGCCCAATTCCTTACAGGCTTTCGATGCAGAGATTCCGTCCGCAAGAGCGAGCGATTCAGGACAAAAACCCCACCATTCCCGCCAACGATGGCCCGTGCAGCTAATGTCCTCGCGATGGCCCGAAGGCTGCTCGATATCGGCCAGGTGTGACCCGCAGGCGTCGCTGGAACATGCGGCGAAGAGCTTCGGCGCTGGCTAACCCGCACGCATCAGCGATCTCATCCATGCTCCGTGCGGTCGATTCCAGCTGGCGACGTGCTGCTTCCAGGCGCAGATCCTCAACATGTTGCGCGGGAGGTTTCCCAAGTTCCTGTTTGAACAGGCGAGCGAAGTTGCGAGTGCTCATCGCAGCACGGCGAGCGAGTGCGCTGACTGAAAGATCCTGGCGAAGATGGTCGGGAAGCCAGGCAAGTAGATCACCCAGCGGCGAGCTCTCGCGGGTTTGCGCTTCGAGGGTTGCGCTGAACTGCGATTGCCCACCCGGCCGGCGCAGAAACACGACCATCATCTGTGCAATTCGAAGGGCCAGGGGTCTGCCAAGGTCTTCTTCCACCAACGCGAGGCAAAGATCGATGCCCGCCGTTACTCCCGCGGAGGTGAAGCAACTGCCATCGCGGATATAGATTGGGTTGGGATCAACGGTCACGCGCGGGTAGTCTTCTGCAAGTTCGCGCGCCCAGTTCCAGTGAGTAGTAGCGCGCCGTCCGTCGAGAAGGCCGGCCTTTGCCAGGACAAACGCGCCAGTGCAGATCGAACCGAACCGTCGACTTCGGGCGCTCTGCAATCTGAGCCAGTCCAGAAATCCCGACTCATAGTGCAGTTCGCGCGGGCCCATGCATCCGGCAACGAGAAGTGTATCGATTGGCCCCTGATACTCCTGGAATGTCCGATCCGTATGCACGGGCGTGCCGAGATGATTGGAGACCACGCGGTCGGCACAGGCCGAAATGATGTTGACTCTGTACGCTGGATCTCCGCCTCGCAGCCAATTCGCGTCCCCGAACACTTCCGCAGGACCGAACACATCGAGGGTCCTCATAGGCGGAACGGCCACAATCAGGACATGACGCGCATTTCGCGGCGATGCGGGACCTTCAGCCTGATTGTGCCTCGCGTTTCGTCGGGCTGGCTGGCGTATGGGCATAACCGAGAGCGCGAACCCCACAACTCATTTTAGAAGGGGCCTCCGAGGACAAGCTGTGGCACGCAGTCCAGCGCAGTCTTTTTCGATGTCTTTGCTCCTCCGGGCCAATCCTGCGGATTGTCGTGTATCTCACAAGCCATACACAAGCGCCGGCTTCACCAGGTGCGCTCCACTGCGGTAGCCGGTCAGGATCGATGTGCGAAAGCGGCAGTCGGTCCACCAGCAGAATCGGCCTCATCCCCGAGGTCCATGGCTGCGATAAAACCGTTGTTCACAGTGAAGATGTGGAGAACTTCGCTGTCCGAAAGAACATCGCCTTGGAGATTCCTGACAAGTTGGTGCACCCTGACGCGGACTCTGCCTCCGTCTTCCTCGGTGATGGCCAGCGGTTCGACATGGCCATCGAACTCGCCCCATTGTCGAGTCCAATAAGCGCGGATCTCTTCCTTTCCGACAACCCTGCCGCCCTCTGAAGCCTTGGGCCAGCTCACGTCCTCTGTCATCAGTGCCAGGGCACCGTCGATATCCCGCTTGTTGAATGCGGAGTACGCCTGCTCAATAAGGGCCTTCGTGTCTGCCATACAACCTCCTGGGACGTCGCTATGCACTCAGGTATTCGTTATCCAGCCAGTTTGCATCGCCGACGAGCTCTGATCATTTCTTCTCGCCTGCTGCGAAGACGGACTCACCCGCAGCATCATGCCTGGCCAGCTGCTCGATCCACTCTGTCGCCGATTTCTGAGGTTCGCCCATGGCCGCATTCGACACTTCCTCCCACGCTTCCCATTCGGCCAGACGCTCTCGATACGCGTCCCGTGCTCTCGGCAGAATCGCGTTGCCCAG
Organism: uncultured Acidobacteriaceae bacterium; assembly: GCA_963770525.1. Lineage (GTDB taxonomy): Bacteria > Acidobacteriota > Terriglobia > Terriglobales > Acidobacteriaceae > Palsa-343. The sequence continues at coordinate 5,795 of CAVYPY010000002.1, forward strand.
TCCGAGCCGCAGCGGTGGCTGGTCCGCGTCTACAAGCTTCAGGACGGCTTCCGAGGTCGCCTCCGGGTCGCCCCGCTCCACTCCGGCCAGACGCGTCAGAAACTGCTTCCGAAACTCTGCGTATGGCTCCAGAGCATCGGCGATCTGTGCAGATTTGCCGAAGTCGGTTGCGTAAGCTCCAGGCTCAACCAGCGTCACCTTGATGCCGAAGGGTCGCACCTCCTGCGCCAGGCTTTCGTGCAGAGCTTCCACGGCCCATTTCGTGGCACAGTAGAAGCCGATGAGCGGCAGCGCCGTAATCCCAAGGCCGCTCGAAACCCCGAGAATGTGTCCGCTCCCTTGCTTCCGCAGCAGAGGCAGGGCCGCTCGCAGCACCCGAACCATGCCGAGGTAGTTCGCGTCGAACAGGTCGCGGATCTGTTCGTCGCTCGCCTCCTCTGTAGCCGCGAAGAGGCTCGTGCCGGCATTGTTCACAAGAACATCCAGCCTGCCGAAATGCTTGTACGCCTGCTGAACGACCTCGCGCACCTGCTCCGAATTCGTCACGTCGAGGGCCAGTGGCAGGACCGCGTCTCCGAAGCGCTCTTTAAGGTCCGCGATGTCTTCCAGCTTTCGTGCGGTGGCCGTGACCTTATCTCCGCGCTTGAGCGCGGCCTCGGCCCAGATGCGGCCGAACCCGCGAGAAGCGCCTGTGATAAACCATGTCTTCTTCATATTGATTCCTCTCAAATTGGTTGAGTTGGGTTTCGCTGCATACGCAGCGTCCTTGCGCCTTTGTTCAGGCCTGCGTATAACGCATATTTCCAAGATCGGTGAGGAGGCCAGGACCCGTCGGGTTCCAGCCCAGCTTTGCTCGGGTCTGCGCACTGGAAGCTCGAGTGTCCCGCCCGGCGAAGAACCCGAAGAAGCCGAAATGCTCTTGGGCCTGTTCCGGTGAGATAGAAATGACAGGCACATTCAGGCCGCGGCCGATGGCGGTGGCAACGTCTTTCAGCGGCACTCCCTCTTCTGCGACTGCGTGGTACCGGGCTCCCGCGGTGAACTTGTCCAGAGCGAGCCGGTAGAGACGGGCGACATCGGTTACGTGCGCGGCAGGCCAGCGGTTGTGACCATCGCCGATGTACGCTGAGACGCCCTTCGCGCGTGCTATCGCGACCAGTGGCGTGATGAGGCCCTGTTTTACCTCGTCGTGGACTTGTGGCAGGCGCATCACCGAGGCGTGCACGCCGCGCTCCCGGAGCGCAATAGCGGTCACCTCGGATACGCGGGGAAGGGATGGAGAAGAAAGCGGCGGATCGTCCTCCGTGGCGGCGCGCCCCTGAGCCACTCCGACTCCGGAGCTGACGATGAACGGACGGCTGGAACCCTGCAGCACATCTCCAATCGCTTCAATGGCGCGTTTGTCGAGCTCACAGCTTTCCGCAAACTTCGTCCAGTCGTGCCGAAACGCGACATGAAGGACGGCATCGGACGCAGCGGCGCCGCTGCGCAGGCTCTCCACGTCTTCCAGATCGCCGCGATGGACATCAGCGCCGGCTGCGGCCAGAAACTGGGCGCCCGCGTCGCTGCGCGCAAGACCGAGCACCTGGTGACCCGCGCCGATCAGTTCGGGGACAATCCTTGAACCGATGAAACCTGTTGCACCTGTTACAAAAACACGCATCGGAAAACTCCTTTTCCTGAGATTCGAACCCTGACCGTGACAGGGTTGGTTAATGCCGAGTGATCGAGGTCTCGGCTGGCTGTCCCGCCACCGCATCCAGCTCAGCCAGCACCTCAGAAGGAATCTCCAGACTCGCCGCCTTCATATTTTCGCGAAGATGCTCGAGAGAAGAGGTTCCGGGAATCACAAGGATGTTGGGTGACCGGTGCAGAAGCCATGCAAGCGCTACCTGCATCGGCGTGGCGTCGAGCCGCGACGCGGCCTCCGACAAAACCCCGGAATGCAGCGAAGTGAATCCGCCCAGTGGAAAATACGGAACATAGGCGATCCCATCGCGAGCCAGGTCTGCGACCAGCCCGTCGTCCTCGCGATGTGCCAGGTTGTAGTGGTTCTGAACACAGACGATCGGCAGGATGCGCCGCGCCTCGGCGATCTGCGCGGGCGTCACGTTGCTCACGCCAATATGGCGGATCAGCCCCTTTTGCTGCAGCTCGGCCAGCACCGTCAGGGGCGCTTCAATCGAACCTTCTGCCGGCCCTTCCCGGCTGAACATGGCGCGCAGGTTCGCCACATCGAGCACCTCCAGCTCCAGATTGCGAAGATTATCGTGAACTGCAGCCGTCAGCTCGTCCCGCGAAAGCGCCGGGAGCCACGATCCATTTCCCCCTCGCCTCGGACCAACTTTGGTTACGATCACTAGATCGTCGGGGTAAGGAAAGAGGGCTTTCCGGATGATCTGGTTGGTGACGTGCGGACCATAGAAATCGGCCGTATCAATATGGTTGACGCCACTGGCAACGGCTCCGCGCAAAACGGCGATTGCGCCATCCACGTCGCGCGGAGGGCCCCATACCAGCTTGTCGCCGTCTCGGCCGGCAAGCTGCATAGCGCCGTAGCCCATGCGGTTCACGGTGTGTGAGGTGCCGGGCAGGGTAAAGCTGCCGGGCCGACTGATTTCCTGGGGCATTCATTCCTCCTCGATGCCGATGGGTGGCCTTTTGCGGCCGAAAGAGCCTTTGACGGTCCCTCCGGCATCAATTAAAACGGAGAGAGTCTCCGAGTTAATAGATAATCGGAGACTGTCTCCGGTTGCAAGATCTTTAGGAAATGAAGAAGAAACGTTCCCAACCTGCTCCGCGAAAGCCGCGCACGGATGCTCTGCGCAACCGCGAGCGCATTCTCGAAGTGGCCAAAGGCGCCTTTACGCGCCACGGCGCCGATGCCAGTCTGGACGACATCGCGAAGCAGGCGGGTGTCGGAGCCGGTACCTTGTATCGCCATTTCCCCACCCGGGATGCGCTGATCGAAGCGGTCTACCGCAGCGAGGTGGAAAAGCTGGCCGCGGCAGCGCACGGCTTCGCCGCCACGATGCCCCCGATCGAGGCTCTGCGCGCCTGGTTGCTCCTGTTTGTCGATTACGTCGCGGCCAAGCACATCATCGCCCCCGCTCTCAACAGCGTCGCCGGAGGCGCTTCCAGGCTCTATGAGGGTTCTCGCAGCCTGGTCCAGGGAGCAATCGAAGAGTTGGTGAAGCGCGCGAAAAAGAGCGGCGATGTGCGCAAAGACGTTGACGCCTCCGATCTGCTTCGGGCGGTGATCGGCGTCTCCTATGTGGGCTCCGGCGGCGATTGGCAGCAAAGCGCCAGGAGACTGGTGGACATCCTCATCGCTGGCTCTCGCCCAGCCCGTTAGAGCAAGCCGTTCGAGCGAAAAACGGAAGAACGCTCAGGAAGCGATAACCCGCAGGCCCGTTCTCCCCAGAACCTGCCAACACTCCGGAACCATCCGTAACGCGCGATGGCAACCATCCGAAGACTGCAATCCTCCGAAAATCCAGCCGGCATCGTACAGTAGGAACGAATGGATGCAAGCTGGTTTTCTCTCATTCTGCTGGTCACGTCTTTTGCCGCGGGATTGCTGGGGGCTCTGAGCGGGCTGGGCGGCGGCGTGGTCATCGTGCCGGTGCTCACCATCCTCTTTCACGTGGACATTCATTACGCCATCGGCGCCTCCCTGGTGTCGGTCATCGCCACGTCGTCCGGCGCCGCAGCCGCCTACGTGCGCGAAGGCTTCTCCAACATCCGCGTCGGCATGTTTCTCGAGATCGCGACGACGCTGGGCGCACTGTTCGGCGCATGGCTCACCACCCAGGTGCCGACCCACGCCATCGGCTTCATCTTCGGTCTCGTGTTGCTCTATTCGGCCTACGCTTCGCTGAAAGCTAAACATGAGGAGATCACCACCCAGCCTGACGCGATGGCTTTGCGCCTGCGTCTCAAGGGAACCCTGCCGCTCGGTGACGGACAGGAACAGTCCTATGTCGCCCAGCGCGTTCCCGCCGGATTTGGCCTGATGTGGCTCGCCGGCGTGCTCTCCGGACTGCTCGGCATCGGATCAGGCGCGGTCAAGGTGATCGCCATGGATCAGGCCATGCGCCTGCCCTTCAAGGTCTCAACCACCACCAGCAACTTCATGATCGGCGTCACCGCGGCCGCCAGCGCCGGACTTTATCTCAAGAGCGGCTATATGGCGCCGTCGCTCGTGATGCCCGTCATGCTCGGCGTTCTCGCCGGATCCCTGATCGGCTCACGTCTGCTGGTGCGCGCGCCCGTGCGCATCCTGAAAGTCGTTTTCTCGTTCCTGATAATCGCCATGGGAGCCGAAATGATTGTGAACAGCGTGATGGGGAAATAGCCGATGAGCTGGAATGACAAGCGGATCGAAACCTGGGTCGGCATTATGCTGCGCACCGGCGTCATGACCGCCGCAGCGGTTGTCCTCATTGGCGGAGCCATGTACATGGTGCAGAACCACGCAAAGCATCCCGACTATTCGCACTTCCACGGCGAGACGGCGCAGTTGATGACCGTCAGCGGCATCGTGCACGGCGTCGGCTCCGGCGACCCGCGCAGCATCATCATGCTCGGCCTGCTGATCCTGATCGCCACGCCGGTGGCCCGCGTGGGCATGTGCGTCGTCGGCTTCCTCTTCGAGCGCGACCGCCTGTACGTGGCTGTGAGCAGCCTGGTGCTGCTGATTCTGCTCTACAGCCTGTTCCTCCACAAGTGACGGCTCAAACCGGCGCGAGCAGCCGCACAACCACGTAGATCGCCACGCCCAGGAAGAAGACCAGCGCCATGCGAATGCCAGGCTCGCGGTTGACCTCGGGCACGAGATCGGTGGCCGCGACATAGATTGCCACGCCCGCCGAGAGCGGCAGCCCGGCCAGAACCCAGTGCGGCAGCAATCCGATGATCAGGACTCCGGCAATGGTCGCTGCAGCCAGTCCAATGGCCGCCGAAACCGCAGCGCGGCGCGAGCGGCCGGACGCCACCATCACCGAAGCCATGGTGAAGCCTTCCGGAACCTTGTGCAGGAAGATGGCGACGAAGATCAGCCAGCCCAGCGTTCGCGAGAGCACGAATCCCGAAGCGATAGCGACGCCGTCGAAGAAGGAATGCGCAGCCAGTCCGCAGAGCACCGACCATCCCGTGCGAGCGTGGAGAAATTCGTGCCCATGCGTTTCTTCGCCGAAGTGGAAGTGCGGCGTAATGGTGTGCTCAAGCAGATGAATGATGCAGTAGCCGGCGAGCACCAGCGCCGAGCCCCACAGCGGCGAGAAGCGGATGCTTTCCGGCACCATGTCGAGCATGGCGACCGCCATCATGAACCCCGCGCCGAGCGCGATGAAGTAGCGCAGATAATGGTGCGGCCAGTTGCGGCGCACCAGAATCACTCCACCGAAGATATCGGCGAGAGCGGCGAGAGTTCCGAGGAGCAGCGAGAGAAGCATAGAGAAGGTATGAAGCGGTTAGCTAAGGTCCGGTTAGCAAAGAAGCGGGCAGCAAAAAGCTGTCAGCGGTCAGTATCGATGATCAGCGGAATCGGCTAAACGGATTGTAGCGAACTGCGCTTTTCCGCTGCTGCACGCCTTTCCGCTGACCGGTTTTCTGCTGACAGCTTTTCAGCTGCCCGCTTTTCAGCTGACAGCTTTTCCGCTGCCCGCTTTTCAGCTGACCGCTTTTCCGCTGACCGCTTTTCCGCTGCCCTCTTCACCCACTGTGGCGAATATGCAGCACGTCGCCGTCCTGCACCAGATAATCCTTGCCTTCGAGGCGGAGCGTGCCCTGCGAGCGGGCAACCGATTCCGAACCTGCGGCCAGCAGCGTGTCCCAGTGAATGGTTTCGGCGCGGATGAAATGCTTTTCAAGGTCGGTGTGGATGGCTCCCGCAGCTTCCTGCGCGCGCGAGTTGGCCGGCACGGTCCAGGCGCGGCACTCGTCTTCGCCGACGGTGAAGAAGCTGATGAGGCCGAGCAGCTCGTAGCTGCGGCGAATCAGGCGGACCAGGCCGCTCTCCTCTAATCCGTAGGAGGAGAGGAATTCCGTCGCCTCCTCGTCGTCCATTTCGGCCAGCTCGGCTTCCACTTTGCCGCAGAACGCGGTGGCTCCGGCGTTGGGCCGCGCGGCCAGTTCTTTCAGCCCGTATTTCTCGGCGGCTTTTTCGAGATCGGCTCCGAGCGTCGTGCTTTCCGAGATGTTCACCGCGTAGAGCACCGGTTTCTGCGAGAGGAACATGAAGCCGCGGATCAGCTTCTTCTCCTCGGGCGACATTTCCAGCTCGCGCAGCGGCGTTTCCGCTTCGAGCGCGGGTTTGCAGCGGAGCAGCAGCGCGTGCTCTTTTTCAAGCTCCGGTGTCTTCATCTTCTTCAGATCCTTTTCGAGGCGCTCAAGGCGCTTCTCGATCTGGGTGAGGTCGGAGAGCATGAGGTCGAACTCGAGACTTTTGGCGTCGCGCGCCGGATCGATGGAGCCGGCGTGCGGAATCGAGTCGTCCTCGAAGGCGCGCAGCACGTGGATGAGCGCGTCGACGTTGCGCAGGCTGGCCAGGAAGGCGGTTTCCTTCAGAGCTTCCTGGCTGATGGCGGCCACGTCGGCGTATTCAACGGTGGCGTGGACGAGTTTTTTGGGGTTGAAAAGCGCGGCGAGGCGATCGAGGCGATCGTCCGGCACCTTGGCGATGCCGATGTGGGCTTCGCGCGAGTAGCCGCGGTCTTCGACTTTGGCTTTGGTGAGGATTTTGAAGAGCGAGGTTTTGCCGACCTGCGGTAATCCGATAATGCCGGTTTTCATGATGATCCTCGATCATAAAGCCAGTCGCCGGTGGCCGGTAGCCGGTAGACTATTCGGCGCGGAAGGCGGTGTTGGCCCTCCCTGGGGGTACCCCCCTGGGCGCGGTGGGGTTTGTTTTGTTCATGGCAAAGGGGTTGGAGGGTAATAGGTTTTGGGTATTACCTGGGGGGCAGCCGGTAGCCGGTAGCCGGTGGCCTGTAGCCGGTGGCCTGTAGCCGGGAGCGAAGCGGGCGGCGGCGGCGTTGAGGTCGAGGGGGGCGTCGGGGCCGTCCGGTTCGGCTGGGATGTAGGTGTTGAGCATGGGGTCGGCGTCGGGGAACTGGTCGGGGATGGGGTTGGGGAGGGGTTGGGGGTCGGGTTCTCCCACGTCTGCCAACGGCGGGCCGACATGGGGCACCCGGGGATTTTTCACTGGTTCGGTTTTCCGATTCCTTTGCTCGGGCCAGGTTTCTTCTGTGGGCTCGGAGGAGCGGCGGCGCTGGCGGTCGTATTTGGCGGGGTCGTATTTATAGAGGCCTTCGCAGTAGGAGCAGCGGTTTTCCGAAGCGGGGCCCTGGCAGCCGGCACGGTTGCGCTTGCAGTACGGGTTGACGACGGGCTGGAGGTGGGGGTGATTGATGGGGTCGGCTTCCATTTTGAGGAGCTCGGTGCAGATGGCGCAGCTGCAGTGGGTGTCGGGATCCCAGGGCGAGCGGGGCGTGGGCTTGGACTGGTTGGGGGCCGCGTCGAGGAGGTCCCAGGGCGTGGCTTCGGGAGAGGCTGGCTGCCAGTGGGCGTTGGGCGCAGGCAGATCGCCGTCGCCGCAGATGATGCCCTGGTCGTCGAGGGCGAGGCGGTAGACGAGGGAGTCGTCGTCGTCATCGTCAGGCCACGGGCCACAGGCCGCAGGCCGCAGGGGGTCGGCGGTGGTGCCAACGGTGGTGGGACCGACAGGTTGCGGGTTCGCTTGTGGGGTGGACATCCTTGGGGGACGGGGCATGGTGGCGGCGGCTACCTGACAGCTATAGATGATGGCGCGGGCGCGCTCGGGGTCGAGCTTGAGGGTGAGGAGGCCGTGGGTGACCTGGGAGAGGACGAGCTGGATAGAGGCGTGGTCTTCGAGGAGGGGGATGGCGACGTGGGTCGGGTCGGGGAGGACGGGGTTGCGGTGGTGGGCGTGGGGGTAGCAGAGGTGTCCGTTATGAGCGGCGTTGTTTTTGCAGCGGTGGCCGCTGGTGGTGATGGCGCGGCAGCGGGGTTTTTCGGCTGGAGTGGGTTCGGGGGCGTTGGTGGGTTCGGGGGTTGGTTCGGGCATGTGTGCCTCCTGTGAGGGAGCGGTTTGCGGATAGCGGTTAGCGGATAGAAGGGCGCTGTTGGTTTGGCGGTTCGGCTTCCCATGTCCCAACGCCAGGGACATGGGGCACCCGGGATCTTGCCGGGGTTGATGGTTTCGGCCTCCCACTCAAGCCAACGGCGGGCTTGAATGGGGCACCCGAGGCCTTACCGGGATTGGCGGTTTCGGCTTCCCATGTCCCAACGCCAGGGACATGGGGCACCCGGGATCTTGCCGGGGTTGATGGTTTCGGCCTCCCACTCAAGCCAACGGCGGGCTTGAATGGGGCACCCGAGGCCTTACCGGGATTGGCGGTTTCGGCTTCCCATGTCCCAACGCCAGGGACATGGGGCACCCGAGATCTTGCCGGGGTTGATGGTTTCGGCCTCCCACTCAAGCCAACGGCGGGCTTGAATGGGGGCACCCGAGGCCTTACCGGGATTGGCGGTTTCGGCTTCCCATGTCCCAACGCCAGGGACATGGGGCACCCGGGATCTTGCCGGGGTTGATGGTTTCGGCCTCCCACTCAAGCCAACGGCGGGCTTGAATGGGGGCACCCGAGGCCTTACCGGGATTGGCGGTTTCGGCTTCCCATGTCCCAACACCAGGGACATGGGGCACCCGGGGTCTTGCCGGGGTTGATGGTTATGGCTTCCCACTCAAGTCAACAGCGGGCTTGAATGGGGCACCCAGAGAAAACAGGGGTTATGGGATACGGTTTACGGGTTGGGAGCAAAGGAAAAGGCCGCCTTTTGGGCGGCCTTTCTTTGTTTTTACTCTCTATTCTTAGAATACCAAGCTCGGGCGGGTTTACTGCCAAATTGGGTGGGGTGGAAGTGGCGTGGAATCAGGTCGGACGCGGTCGTAACAGTACCGAAGGGACTTGACGAGATTTCCACAGAGGGCAGGGATTGCGGGTTAAGGGCCACGGTGTAGAGCTACCGAGTCCGCCAAGAGAAAGAGGACAGAGGACACAGAGGACGCGGAGGGATGAGGGGGAAGGCCTCTGCCTCGGCGGTTTGAAAGTTCCGGATTGCGGGTGATGCGGCAAAGAGGCAGAGGCCGCGGAGGAGCCTTCACGGCCAGGTGTGGACTTTATCGCTGAGTCGTGGGAACGGGGACGCCATTCGCTCGCTTCAGGTCGAAGTGTGCGTGGAGCATGCTGTTGTCGGGCGACTTAAATGTCCAATCTTCGGCATGGTGGTTCGCATCGATGATGGTGAAGACGAAACTCTCCAGGTAAACAGGGCTCTTGCTACCAGAAATATCTACAAACCGGAATTCCACCGCGTTCGGATTTGTGGACCTGACTGCGATCAAGCGGGGCCGGTTTCCCGCCTCGCAATAATGGACCAGCGTGAGGCGACCATCCTCTAAATAAATCATCGTAGGTTCCGGTATTCCGCCGGGCGCGATCTCATGCATCACGACATTTCCGGCCGAAGCCACGCGCATCGTGACCTGTATGGGTCCGTTGATTTCGGGATTCGGCGGATCGGTCGTGACCTGGCCTGTCCACGTGCCCGACAGTCCCTTCAATTTACCGAAGGCAATTTCGGTAATCGAGTTCGCCGGCAGTGCTCCTTTACCTGCCGAAGCATCCTGCGCGACACCGCCGCGGCCCAGCGAAAGCGACGCGATGCAAAGAGCCAGCAGAAGCGATCGCACCTGAAAGCACATTGCGAAGGAACCCATTGCGCCCTCCGTTAAAGCTCGGCGAACCCGATAGGCCAGGCCGGATGTTTTTCGTCGAGGTGGCAATGTTATTCCGCCGAAAGAGACTTCACAAGCCAGTTCTGTCGGGCAGATAAGGACAACTACGCTCCGTTCCGAGCCGACGGTGTCCTCGTAGTTGCGTCCGCTTCTCAGCTACACTTCTCAGCGATGGAAAGACTGAGCCGCGCTGCTGGTCCATGTTCGGGGCTCCGATCCAGAGTTCGAGTCGTGGTCCGAGTTCTGGCCCGAGTCCTGGCGCGAAGCCTGGCGATCGTTCTCTGCGTGGCGATGACGGGAGCTGGCGCGAACTTCATCGACGTGCCGGCTGGCGCGGAATCGGGTGCACAGGCGCAGGTTCAGGGCGATTCCCGCGCTGGCTACGTCGGCGATGCGGCCTGTCTTTCGTGCCATGCGGACCGGGTCCGCTCCTTTCATCAGACGGCTCATTTCCTGACCTCCCAGCTTCCCGACGAGCGAACGATTTTGGGCAGCTTTGCCGCGGGAGACAACATTCTGAAAACCGCGAACCACGAGCTGTATTTCCGGATGGAAAAACAGGTGACGGATGGGAAGACGGAATTCCTGCAGACGGCGGTGGTGGGAGGGCCGTCCGACACGCACGAGCGGTCGGAAGCGATTGCGTTTGTGATTGGATCGGGTGAGAAAGGACAGACGTATCTTTACTGGGACAACGATCTGCTGTTTCAACTGCCGGTTTCGTACTGGAAGGACGTGGGCTGGGTGAACAGTCCAGGGTATCGGGATGGAGTGGCGAACTTCGATCGGCCGATCATTCCGCGGTGCCTGGAGTGCCATGCGACGTGGTTTGCCAGTCTGGCGCCGCCGGTGAACCGGTTCAGCGATGCGGGATTTGTTCTGGGCATCCAGTGCGAAAAATGCCATGGTCCGGGGAGACAACATATCGAGGCGGAGAGAGCGAATCCGGGAGCGGCGGTCAGCGCGATCCTCAACCCGGCGCGATTCTCACGCGAACGGCAGATGGACCTTTGCGCGTGGTGCCATGCGGGACAGGGCGATGCGCTGAAGCCGGTGTTTTCCTATGTGCCGGGAGAGCCGCTGGAAAAGTACATTCGTCTGCCGCAACCGGATCCGAATGCAGTGCCGGACGTGCATGACAATCAGGTGGCCATGCTGAGAATGAGCCGGTGCTTTCGGGAATCGGGGATGACCTGCGTGACCTGTCACGATCCTCATGCCGTGCAGCACGATCTGGCAGCGTATTCGCAGCGGTGCATGAGCTGCCACCGGCCTGACTCCGCGATCTTCCGGAAGGCGGATCATCCGGTGACGAACAACTGCATCGATTGCCATATGCCGAGGCTGAAGACGAACCTGATCGTGTTCAACTGGCAGGGCAAAACGCTGCGGTCCGAGGTCAGGACGCACTGGATCAAGGTGTACGCGACGGTTGCGAGCCGGTGAGACGCCGTTGTCGAGAAGACGTCACGGCTTGCGCGTCAGGCGCAGCTCGATCATCAGGCGCTCGTTGCCTTTGTCGTCGATGAGGTAGTGGCGATGGAGGAGGACGCGGCCGTTGTCCTCAAGGTGGGCGCGGGCGACGGTTTTGCGGCCGGGATCGTCGGGATCGAGGGCGGTGGCCCAAAGGACGATGTTTTTGCCGTCGAAGGTGCCGTCGCTCTGACGGATGGACATGGTGGTCTGTCGCGAGTCAAACCAGACGGTGGTGAAGCGGTTGGTTTTGGAATCGAAGCCGGAGATGCCGGTGCCGGTGCCCTTGGTGCCGTCAGGATTGAAGAAGGTGAAGTCGGACTCCAGGAACTTGCCGTCCTGAACCATGTACTGGTGGCACTCGCCTTTGGAAACCCTGGGCGCTCCGCTTTTGGGATAGAAGGTCTTGACGACGTCCCAGTTGCCGACGAACTGCGCGAGGAGCTTCTGGCCGGCGCCTGGCGCGTTGGGCGGCTCGTATTGATTGTGGGTTTGTTGCGCGGCGGCGACGGTGGCTACTAGAAACGCGGCGATAATCCATTTCCTCATGGGAGGCGATGATAGGCGAAAGTCGCCGGGAGTGCACGCCTGGCAGGGGATCAGGCTGCGCCGGCGGAGGGCTGGTCCTGGGGCTCGGGAGAGTCGGGCTGAGACGTGGATGTGGGGCTGAGGTCGTGCGGCGGCGCGTGCCGTTGGGTACCGTTGCGCATGCGCAGGATCTGTTCCTGCAGGCCGGTCAGGGCTCTCTTTACCTGGGAGAGGAGTTCGGCATTGGAGGCGTGGAGCAGCTGGGCGGTAGTGATGCCTGCGGCGAGGGAGCTGCGGATGGAAAGCATGCGGTGGGGGCGGCCGTCGGGGCCGTCGGGGAGGCCGCGGGTGGAGCAGCGCATGGCGATCCAGGCGTCGAGATCGTGGGTACGGGCGAGGATGGCGCTCTTGTCGGAGTGGATGGGGCGGCGGACGGGGAGCCCGAAGTCTTTCTCCCAGCGCTGGACGGTACGGACACCTTTACCCAGGTAGGCAGCAATTTCTTTCCAGGACGTCAGGACGCGATTTTGATTGCGAAAGTCGCCGTCTTGCATGACGTTCCTCCATACGTCGTGGGCGAAGCCAGCAGAAGTGCGATCTTTCCGATGCGGGGCCATGGCGTTCCGGTTGCCGGGGTGTCGTGAGGTGTATATAGCGTCGGGATAACGGAGGTGTCAACCGTTTTGCAGGTCGGTGGAAAGGAACGAGGAATGCAGGGGAGGGGACAGAACACAGGAATCCATGATGGGTGAAGATGCAGGGCGGAGGGGGATAGTGTCGGCTTGTGGGGAGTTTTCCGCAACGGCGGCGAGGGCGACCGGAATCGAACGCCAAGTTCGGCCACAAACTTGCTTTGAACATTGGGAAATGATCCGTGAATCGCATACTAAGGGCTCCTCTGTCGTTTTGGGCATGCCCCGGGGCAGAAGCGCGGGACGTGGGTGGCTGCAAAACGGATGACACGCAGAATTCTCATCGCCGATGACGAGCGGATGATCGCCGATACCCTGGCGACGATTGTGGGGCTGCACGGGTTCGAGGCGCGAACGGCTTATGACGGGAGGCAGGCGGTGGAGACGGCGCGCCAGTGGCGGCCGCATATCCTGCTGACCGACGTGCTGATGCCGGTGATGGATGGCATCGAGGCGGCGATCGCGGTGTGCCGGATCCTGCCGGATTGCCGGGTGGTGCTGCTGTCGGGAGTGTCGACGATTGCGGATCTGGCCGGTGAGCTGGAGGGGCAGGGATACGCTTTTGAAATTCTGCGGAAGCCGATGCCGCCGGAGGAATTGGTGGCGTGCCTGTGGAAAAGCGAGGACGCCGTGGAGGGGATGCGCAGCGGAGGCGGCGGAAGGGCCTGAGCCAGCCCGAAAGCGTCTGCCGCCAGCGACATCCCTGTGACTCGATCCTGCTCTCGGGTGGCTGCCCTTAGTTTACTAGAGAGTCAATAGATAGCAAAATGCAGCAGCTGACGGCGTGAGTGCGCGCTGCGCGATCCCACGCGCGGAAAAGGGCCCGTCCGGAAGCGTCGATTGCCAGCGCGTGCAACTGGGGTGCAGCACTGCTTCCGAAGAGGCTTGTTCAGCGTAGCGCGAAGCAGGGGCGTGTGCGCGGGTCGGGCGAGGGGAGTGAAAAAAATTCCGGGGGGCGACCCAGGAGGGCAAAAAGGGAACAGAGGCGAGCCCGAAAGACGGGCGGCCGGAAGACGATTTTCAGGGGCCGGCCGTGAGGTCCGTGGTTTTGGCGCGGGGTCGAAACCTGGCCCGAAACCAGGCGCGGCTGTCCGGGCGGAGGAAGAGCAGGTAGAGGATCAGGAGGAAGAATCCGGAGTGGACGAGGCCGGGGATGCGGCCGTTGAGCCAGCCGACCCAGACGTGGAAGGCCATCCATGCGATCGCGAGCCAGGGAGCCCAGAAGGCGCCGCGGAGCAGGAAGGCTCCGGCGAGGACGCCGATAATGCGGAGGAGGTCGATCCAGAGGTCTTCGATGTGGTGGGGGGGCAGCACGTCGCTGTAGTGGCGTGCGAGGCCGATGACATTCACAACAAGATAGAGCCATCCAACGAAGGTGACAGCGAGCGGGCGCTTCATGATGTGGGTGCCAGTGTAGCGCGAGTTGTGGCGGATGTTGACGGGTGAGTTGGAGGGGACTCAAAGATGCCTGGGGGATGGCGGGAAGCGGGTGCGGGCATTCGGAAGACGGCCAGTTCGAAAGGCGCGTGGGGGCCGGGATGAGGGGCGTGGGTTGGACCTCGTTGGTCGCATGGCCGCGGCCGGCGGGGGTTTGTGGGGCTCAGCACGACGACCGGGGTCCGGTGCGTTCTTGAAAGCGAGAGTGGGGAGCGTCTGGAGTTTCAGATCGGTTCCGGGTGCAGTACTTCGGGTAGAGCGAGGAGAAGAAGTCTTTTGACGATCCAGCGGGAAGAGCGTTTGCTGCTTGCTGTGGGGTGAACCTGGCCGTGGGGGGTGATGGGGGCTGGCGTTTCCTCACCCTTTTGGACATCCGGAAGAAGATGCACGGGGCCGACCGGTACGGAAATCCGGGGTGCCTCACGTTGCAACTTCTCGTGCCTTTGCCTACTATGCCGATAGTAGCAGCACCGGGTTAGATAGTAGCAATGACAAGAAATCCGAGATTGACGAAGCTTGAGTTGCAAATCATGGAAGTGTTCTGGACGGGTGGCGAATTGTCGATTCGCGAGATCCAGGAGACTTTTCCGGAAAGATCCCGACCGGCCTACACGACCGTGCAGACCACTGTCTACCGGCTTGAGAGCAAGAAAGCACTCAAGCGAGTGCGCAAGGTCGGCAACTTCCACACCTTTGCCCCGGCATTGTCTCGCACCCGTGCGCAGAAGCGTCTCATTGACGACCTGCTCGTCCTCCTGGGGGGAAGATTTCAGATTGTCATGGCTCACCTGATTGAATCCGGGAATCTGACGCTGGACGACATCCGGGAAGCAGAGAAGATTCTTTTGGATCGGGCAGAACAGAAGCCGAAGTCCGAGGGAAGGGGCACACCGTGATTACAGTGTTTGCCGAGGCGGTTGGAAACCACCTCTGGCAGTCCACGCTCTTTGCTCTCTGTGCGGCTGGCCTTGCGTTCATGCTGCGCGGTATCCCGGCGCGAACCCGCTACTGGATCTGGTTTGCGGCGTCTCTCAAGTTTCTTGTTCCTTTCTCTGTTTTATTTTCACTGGGAAGTTCTCTGGCGTCGATTGAGGGAACGAAAGGCGATTTGCAGCCGGCGCCGTATTATTCGCTGGACGTTGTCAGCCAGCCTTTTACGTTTACGCCGATTGCTCTTTCCCACTCCGAAAAAACCACTTTGCTCTCACCGTGGGAGCCATCGGCTCATCTTCTTTCCATCGTCGCTGCCATCTGGGCAGCAGGATCTCTGATCCTGCTCTGCTGCTGGATCATTCACTGGCGACGCATGGCCGTCGACCGGCGGAATGCGCGTCCTGCAACGAAAGGCCTCGAATTCTCGGTGTTGCAGAGGGTGCAGGCCCTCCAGAATATGCGCCGGCCCATTGCAATAGCGATTTCGGACACATCACCTGAACCGGGTATCTTCGGCATCTGGCGACCCACGCTTGTGTGGCCGCGGGGAATTTCGGAACGGCTGAATGAGGCGCAAATCGAGGGAATCATTGCGCACGAAGTCGCTCATGTGCAGCGTCGCGATAATCTCACTGCGGCCCTTCATATGCTTGTTCAGGCGATTTTCTGGTTCCATCCAATCGCCTGGTGGCTGCAGAGGCGTTTGCTGGAAGAACGAGAACGTGCATGCGACGAGGCCGTCATGAGGCTCGGCGGCGTGCCAGAGGTGTACGCCGAAAGTGTTCTGCGGGCATGCAGATTTTCCGTTGGGTCTCCGGGGACCTTCGCATCCGGCATCTCCGGATCGGATCTCGCGCAGCGCGTGCGTCGTATCGTGTCAGGCCGCCCCGTTCCCTGCCTCGCGCGCACTCACAAGATGCTTCTTATGGGTCTGACGGCTTTGGCCGTTCTGGGTCCGATCCTTTTTGGCTTTGTCGATGTGCCGCGCGTCAGTGCCGCCCTGTTGCAGAATTCAGGCGGCAAGCCGCAATTCAGTTTTGAAGTGGCAACCGTAAAGCCGAGTAATGGGCAGGAGCCAAACCGCGGAACAATTACGTCTCCCGGCAGGTTCAGAGCAGAGAATGTGCCCGTCAAAGACGTCATCATGTTTGCGTATGACCTTAAGTCCGGCTCGCAAATCTCCGGATACCCCGAATGGGTGAATTCATCGGATTACGACATCGATGCGAAAACCGACGAGACCACGACTGCGGCCCTGGATAAGCTGCCCCCGGACGAGCGGATTCGTCAGGTGAAGCTGATGGTGCAGGCGCTTCTCGCGGAACGTTTTCACCTCAAAGTGGGCTACCAGGCAAGAGAGATCCCCGTTTACGCGCTGGTGATCGCGAAGGGGGGACCGAAACTGACGAAATCAGCTGGGCCACTGTTAGTGGCAGGTGGGGGGACGCGGAGCGGGATCATGGAGAGGAGAAGTGGCGAACTGCGAGGCATCAATTCTTCCCTGGACGCAATTTGCTGCGGCAGCCCCTGACCTGTTCCCCGAGGTCGGCGATCGTGTTGTGGTCAACAAGACAGGACTCACCGGCAATTACAACTGGACGCTCAAGTGGACGCCCGCGCAGAATTTTAGCGGAGCCAGCGGCACACTTCCTCCGCCAGGCTCCGACGATTCTGCTCCGAGCTTATTCACGGCGCTCCAGGAGCAGCTGGGCCTGAAGCTCGAGTCTCAAAAGGGGTCAGTCGAAACGCTCGTCGTCGACTCCATCGACAGGCCAACAGCGAACTGAATGAACCTCAGGCGTCGCGGCGGTCCCTGGTCAGGGTGCCGAAGTGCCGCAGACCGGCACCCTTCCTCATGCTGCGAGCTCGTGGATGGCCTGGACGAGGAGGTCGAGGTCGGCGGTACGGGTGTAGACGTGGGGAGTGACGCGGACGCAGGAGATATTTTCCCAGACGATGCCGACGGTGTGGATTTTGTACTTGTCGAAGAGGGCGCCGGCGACCTGCTGGGGCGTCATGCCGTCAATGGAGACGCCGCCGATGGCGCAGGAGTAGTCGGGGCTGAGCGAGGTGTGGAGTTTGACTTTGGGGATCGACTGGACGCGAGTGGACCAGTAGTTCTTGAGGTAGAAGATGCGCTCCTGCTTGCGTTGTGAGCCGATGCCTTCGTGGAAATTGACGGCCTCGCCGATGGCCTGCTCGATGGGGAAGCTGCGGGTGCCGAGGTCTTCGAACTTGCGGATGTCGGCGGAGTGGGGATCGCTGGCGCAGGTGAGCGGCCAGACCTGTTCGATCTTGTCCGCCTGGATGTACATCATGCCCGATCCAATGGGCGCCGAGAGGAATTTGTGCAGGCTGGTTCCGAAATAGTCACAGTGGAGGTCGGGAATTTTGAAATCGATAAGGCCGAAGGAGTGGGCGCCGTCGGCGAGGACTTCGATGTTGTGGGAGTGGGCCATGTCAGAGATTTTGGCGACGGGCATGAGCTGGCCGACCCAGTTGATCATGTGGGTGACGTGGATGAGGCGGGTGCGGGGGGTGATGGCCTGCTCGTAGGCGCGGACGATGGCGTCGTCGTCCTCGATGGGGAAGTCGAAGGAGATTTGTTTGTAGACGATGCCGTCGCGCTGGGCGCGCTGGCGGTAGGCCTCGATCATGTGGGGATAGTCCTGTTTGGCGCCGATGACCTCGTCGCCGGCCTTGAGAGGCACGCCGTAAATGATGGTGTTGAGGGCTTCGGTGGAGTTGCGGTCGATGGCGATGGTGTCAGGGCTGGCGCCGGCGAGGTCGGCAAGTTTGCGGCGAAGGGGCTCGCGGCCCTGATCGAGGATGCCCCACATGAAGTAGCTGGGGCCTTCGTTGGCGAGCTGGTTGTAGCGCGCGAGGGCTTCCTGGACGACGATGGGGGCGGGTGAGACGCCGCCGTTATTGAGATTGATGATGTCGGGACTGACGCTGTAGGCGCGCTGGATGACGGACCAGTAGTCCTCGTTCTGGGCGACTTCGGCTGGGGCGAGATCGCGGACGGGGTGGGCGGCGGCGGCAAAGTCGGCGGCGTGGGCCTGGCGGAATAGGCTGTTGGCGGAGAAGGCGCCGGCGAGCAGGGCGGTGCGTTTGAGGAAGGCGCGGCGGTCGGTGGGCGTCGTGCTGGGCATCATGGGAAGCCATTGTGGGGCAGGCGGGGCGGGAATGGCAATGGTCTGAACGACCCTGGGGGGTCGAACGCGGCCCATGTCTCGACACGGTTCGGCTTCCCACTCAAGCCAACAGCGGGCTTGAATGGGGCACCCACATTCTGCCGGGGTTGGTGGTTTCGGCTTCCCACTCAAGCCAACTACGGGCTTGAGTGGGGCACCCACATTCTGCCCATGTCTCAACGCCAGGGAGTACCGGGGTCCCATCGCCAGGCATCCCACGATTGGGCTGCTCGGGCCGGACCACTCTTTGGCGTGGTGAAAGCTCTGGATATGGCGCATGCAGGGCGCGATGTGCTTGAATTCTGGCGAAAACGGGGTCATGCTGTTGGTGTTGGCTCCAACCCCGGGGGGGCCTTATGTCAAGGTCAAGACTGACCGGCTGCCTGACTGCTCAGGTGGTGGTGTGGGTGCCGCTGGTAGTGCTGGCGGCGATGCCTGCGGCCGCGCAGGTGTTTATTGTTGAGCCGGAGCACGTCGAAAAGCGGTACGCGGAATTCACGCCGACCCATGTCCCCATTTCAAATGAGCCGATGACGGCCCTCGACCGGGAGGAGCTGATCCGCTTTATGGAGCGGGAGCAGGGCTTCGCGATGCGGCCGCTGCCCATCGCGGTGCTGACGCTGAAGGCCAACGGCGGGATGGATCCGACGGGCGACAAATATATCGATTTGCTGCACGCAAAGGGGATCTCCGCGAAACCGGGCGAGCGCGTGGTGGTGACGGACATCAGGATCGACAGGGATTCGATCGCGCTGGATCTGAATGGGGGGCCGTTCCACAAGCACCGTTTTATGCGGCACGTATCGATCGGGATGGGAGTGGCGGACGCGCCGCTGGGCGGGGACGACGGGCCGGGGCCGACGGGGACGCGGCTGACGATGCGGTTCGGGGAGCATGTGCCGGACCTGACGGGCGAGCAGCTGGAGGCGCTGCTGAAGCCGATGATCGACTTCGGGGTGAAGTCGCCGGCGGAAGCGTATGCAGAGACGCTGCCGGACTTTCTGCGGGATGCCATCAAGCAGCATCGGGTGCTGGTGGGGATGAATCGGGACATGGTGAGCTATGCCCTGGGGATGCCGATCCGGAAGGACCGGGAGCTGGACGCGCAGGGCCGCCAGTTTGAGATCTGGATTTACGGTGAGGCACCGCAGCCGGTGCAGTTTGTGCGGTTCGTGGGATCGTACGTGGTGCGGGTGGAGATCGCGAAAGTGGGCGAGCCGCTGGTGGTGCACAGCGCCAACGAGATGGGGGACTACTGGGGGAATCAGCCGGTGGTGGCGAAGAACCAGCATGAAATCCCGCTGGGCGACCAGACGCAGCAGGAGCGGACGGCAGAGAGCGCTCCGCGGGCGGCGCCGACGCTGCGGCAGCCGGGGGATCCAGTGACGGCGGAGGACAAGAAGAATCCGCAGCCGGTAATGGCGCCGGTGAATATGCCGAAGGATCAGCAGCGGCCGGGGGACCCGGGGTACACGCCGACGGTGTCAGCGCAGCAGCCGGCGGGCAGCGGGCAGACGAGCGGCGCTCAGCCAAACAGCGGGCAGCCCAACAGCGGGCAGCAGAAAAGCGGTCAGCAGAACGGCGGTCAGCCAAACAGCGGTCAGCAGAACGGTGCGCAGCCGAACAGCGGTCAGCCGCAGAGCCAGACACCGCCGGCGCAGAGTCCGCAGTAGGGAACTCGGAAGCCGAAAGCGTTCACCACAGAGAACACAGAGGGCACAGAGCCGCGACTGATTCGTGCGGGTGGAGTGTGCACTAAGATGGCGCGGGAGGGATTTCGGGTCATGCGGCTTTGTGTGTTTTGGGCGGTCGTGGGGTGCTTTTGTGTGAGTGGAGTGGCGGCTGCGCAGACGGCGGGTTATGGCTGGCCACCGGCGCCGGGCCATGCGCAGATGCAGCTGTGGCCGCAGGGCGCGCCGAATCCTGAAAATCAGCCGGGGGCGCAGGGGCCGAGCGCGATGCCCGCGGCGGCGGCCGGTCCTGAACACGACACGACGACAGCGCAGATGCCGCTGATCGCGGGGCGCCGGGTGGTGCGGCTGGGAAATGTGACGGAGCCGACGATCACTTTGTACAAGGCGCCGGAAGGGAAGAATACGCGTGCGGCGGTGGTGGTGTTTCCGGGCGGCGGTTATTCGATTTTGGCGATGGATCTGGAGGGGACGGAGGTTTGCGACTGGCTGAATGGGATTGGCGTGAACTGCGTGCTGCTGAAGTATCGCGTGCCGGGGTCGGGACCGTATCCGAAGTCGGCGGCGGCACTCGAGGATGCGCAGCGGGCAATGGGGATGGTGCGGGAGCATGCGGCGGAGTGGGGCATCGATCCAAAGAAGGTGGGGGTGCTGGGATTCTCGGCGGGCGCGCATCTGGCGGCGGCGCTGAGCACGCATTTCGAGAAGCGGATGTATGCGCGGGTGGATGCGGCGGACGACGCAGAGCTGCAGGCCGGACTTCGCGATCGTGATTTATCCGGGGTATCTGGCGATTGCGGAGAAGGGGATGGAATTCAATCCCGACATTCCGGTGACGGCCGAGACGCCGCCGACGTTTTTGGTGCAGGCGGAGAACGATCCGGTGCATGTGGAGAACGCGATTGAGTACTTCATGGCGCTGAAGAAGGCGGGCGTGGCGGCGGAGCTGCATGTTTACACGAAGGGCGGGCACGGATACGGGCTGCGTCCGACTGAGCTGCCCATTACGCACTGGCCCGCGCTGGCGGCGACGTGGCTGAAGACGATCGGGGTGGTTCGGTAGCGGTTAGAGATCAGAGTTTCTGGAGTTAAACCAGTTCAGGCGTGAGGCGGTTCTATGCCGGATATTCGAGCGGGACGGGAAGCGGTGGTACGGAGAATCCTGGAGGGGACGGGGGAAGCTTCTGCTTCTGAGCGACGCGCCGCGTTCGATAACAGCGGCCTTTCTGGACCTGCGGGTGCGCTGGTGGACAAGGTGGCGCGCAGTGCGTGGAAGGTCAGCGACGAGGACATCGACGCGGCGTGCGCGTGGGGAATGAGTGAGGATCAGATTTTCGAAATCGTGGTGTGCGCTGCTGTGGGACAGGCGAACCGGCAGTGCGAGACGGCGCTGGCCGCGCTTGAAACTGCTTGTCGGAAGGAATAAGTCATGAGGCTGCGCATCCTCGACAACGGTCATGGATTGGGGACGAAGGCGCTCTTCGCGCTGATTCGAACGGTTTCGCGCCAGCCGGTCCCGGACATCGTGAAGGTCGTGAAATACCGCGCCGATTTCTACGGCGGCCCCATGTCGAACGTCACGCACGAAGCGATGCGCGGAACTTCGGCCTGGTCGGTTGCGGACCGGGAACTGATGGCGGCTTTCGTCGCGAAGGTGAATCAGTGCGAGTTCTGCACCAGAACACATACGGCGGTGGCGCGGCGGGCGTATGGCGATGGAAGGGACGTCTCCGCGTTACTCGATGATTTCGACTCTGCGACAGTTACAGAACCACTGCGGGCGACGCTGGCGATGCTGGGCAAGCTGACGCGGGAGGGGAAAGTCGATGCGGAGGACATGCGCGCCGTCCTCGCGGCCGGAGCCTCGCGCCAGCAAATCGAGGATGCCCTGGGGGTCTGTTTTTCGTTCAATGTGATGAGCCGGCTGGCCGATGCTTTTGGATTTTTCGTGCCGGGGCCCGAGGCTTTCGAGGCGGCGGCGAAGTTCCTGCTTGCGCGCGGGTATCGCTGAGCACGCGTTGTGGCCAGGCGAAATATCCAACTGGCTCGGAACTACTGCGGGTAGCGGGCGGTGAGGTTGCCGGTGGCAACGATGTGTCCCTGAAGGGCGCGGAGGAGTTGCGGCCTGGACGCGCCAGGAGGCAGGTCGAGCATGGTGTCGAGGGCGTAGAGATCGAAGACGTAGCGGTGGACGGAGCGGCCGGGTGGGCAGGGTCCGCCGTAGCCGATCGAGCCGAAGTCGTTCCGGCCCTGACGGGCTGCGTTGGGGAGCTGGGGCTGCGCCGGGATCGACTCGGGGAGGGAACGCGTGGCGGGCGGGAGGTTCCAGAGGAGCCAGTGGGTGAAGGTGCCTCGGGGGGCGTCGGGGTCGGTAAGGAGGAGGGCGAAGCTGCGGGTGGCGGGGGGCGGCGCGTCCCAGGCGAGCGCGGGCGAAATATTGGAATGGCCGTTGCAGGAGGCGTAGCGGTCGGGGATGGTCGAGGAGAAGCTGGGGCTGGTGAGGTGGAGCGGGGGAAGGTCTTGTGCGGCAGAGGGATGGCTGCTGCAGGCGACGGCGAGGAGCGTGAGGAGCGGGGCCGTCCGGCGGAGGATGCGGCGCGGAGGCATGGTGGGGGTATTGTACGGGGATACCGGGTTCGGAGCTTTTGGCGGGCCTTCGACGCCGTGTGAAGATCATGAACGACGTGATATCTGACCGAAGATATCTCCTGTTACAATCGTTCCCTTCCAGATATGGGCCTACAGAAACGTTGGTTGTTCGCAGCGGTATTGTCCCTCACGACCGTGGTTGTTGCAGGCTGCGGAGGTTCCTCTTCCAGCAGCCCTTCAACGCCTAATCCCCCATCAACTCCTAATCCGCCCCCCAGCAGCACCGCTGGTGAATGGACCTGGATCAGCGGAGATAGCACGGCGTCTGGCCTGGGACAACCTGGTGTGTATGGCACGTCAGGCGTTGCGTCCGCCAGCAACGTGCCGGGAGGCCGCGGGGTCGGAACGGGTTGGGCCACTGCAGATGGGACGATTTGGCTTTTTGGCGGCTTTGGACTCGATGCAGGCGACACCGAGCCGGGCGAGCTCGATGACGTTTGGCAATTCAGTTCCACGACGAATGAGTGGACCTGGGTAGCTGGATCGAGCGGTATCAACAAAGTCGCCGTGTATGGCTCGGAAGGTGTCGCAGCTCCAACGAACGATCCGGGAGGGAGATCCAATTTCTGCTCCTGGACAGACACAGGCGGGAACCTTTGGACCTTTGGCGGGGCTGGCTATGAGATTCCCTATCCGGGAGGTTCTCCAGTCGTGGTGACCCTGGGTGACATGTGGATGTTCAATATCGCAACCAAAACGTGGGCCTGGACAGGCGGGAGCCAATCGCCGAACAACGTGAGCGTGTATGGAACGGTGGGCGTGGCAGCGGCCGGGAATGCGCCGGGGGCTCGCCAACAGTCCGCGGTCTGGACCGATGCGAGCAGCAATTTCTGGTTATTTGGCGGATATGGATTCTTTGAGCAGAACGGAACAACCGACCTCAGCGACCTGTGGGAGTTCAAGCCTTCAACGCAGCAATGGACGTGGATGGGAGGCAGCCAGACGGGCGCGACTTCCGGAGTTTACGGGACCGAGGGCACGGCAAGCGCGAACAACCTGCCGGGCGCACGAGAGATCGCGGCGACGTGGACCGATCAGAGCGGCAATCTATGGCTGTTTGGCGGATATGGGGACGACTCCGCGGGCACCAGGTCGTATCTGAACGATCTGTGGGAGTTCAATCCGTCAACGATGCAGTGGACGTGGGTCGCCGGAAGTAATCTGGCCAACGCTTATGGCAACTATGGGACCCAGGGAGCGGCGGCAGGTTCGAACCAGCCGGGTGCCCGTGGGGGCGCAACGGCCTGGACAGATGCCAGCGGGAATCTGTGGCTGTTTGGGGGGCTCGGCTATGGGACGTCCGGGGCGTCGGGAGAACTGGGGGATCTCTGGAAATTCGACGTGTCCACGAAACAGTGGACCTGGGTGGGAGGCAGCAATCAGGTGAATGTTTCGGGAACGTACGGGACAAAGGGTGCGCCAGCAAGCGGAAACTTCCCCGGCGGTCGAGATTCTGGAATAGGTTTTACAGATGCGAGCGGCAACCTGTGGCTCTTTGGCGGCTATGCCGCCGATTCAAGCGGGCCGGACAATGTCGGACTGAATGATCTGTGGCGGTATCAACCCTGAAGTTCGGGGACAGTTTGCCACATTGCCAGCGCATGCTGAATATCTCTCCGGATAGCGTGCGGCCCACACGGCTCGTACGCGCCGCGTCCGTTCTATAACCGAATATTGACGAGCCCTTCAGCATTCCCTGCCGCGGAGGGCGGCGTCGGACGCTGGGGGGCGCGCCAGTAGTCGATGTGGCTGATCTGGTGGACGCAGCTTACGGTGCAGTTGGGGGCGCAGCCTTTTTCGGTGAGGAATTCGCGGCGGAGGTCTTCTTTGGTGTAGTCGGCTAAGGGGACGCCGGGGTATCCGCGCTGCTGGGAGCAGTAGTGGACCAGGCCGTTCTCGCAGATGTAGAGATAGCGGGAACCGGCGCGGCAACGCCAGTCGTTGGGCTGGCCGTTGGCGATCTGCTCCTGAAACTGGTTGAAGCGGGAGTAATTCTTTTTCTTCCAGGAGCGCATCTCGGTCCAGACGGTGCGCTCTTCGTCGCCCAGCGGCTTAAGTTGGCCGGTGCCGTCGTGGATGATGCCGATGGTCGATGTAAACCCCAGGCCGATGGCGCGGCGGCCGATGGTGAGGGCGTCCTGGGGGTTCTTGATGCCGCCGCCGACGACGGAGTTGATGTTGACGTGGAAGTCGGCGTGTTCGGCGAGGAACTCGAGTTTCTTGTCGAGGACCTTGAGGGATTTCTTGGAGACCTCGTCGGGCTGGACGTTGTCGATGGAGATCTGCATGTGATCGAGGCCGGCGCGGTTGAGGCGCTGGATGCGGTCGGGCATGAGCAGATAGCCGTTGGTGATCATACCGGCCATTTTGCCGTGATGGCGGATGCGGGCGATGATCGCGTCGAGCTCGGGGTGGAGGAGGGGCTCGCCGCCGGAGATGGTGACGATGGAGGTGCCGAGGCGGGCGAGGTGGTCGATGCGGCGGAGCATCTCGTCGAGGGGGACGGGCTGAGAGACGTCGTCGTACTCGTTGCAGTAGGCGCAGGAGAGGTTGCAGCGGCGCATGGGGACGATTTGCGCCATGACGGGGTGGCGCGTGGAGGCGAGGGCGTGGCCGATGAGGGCGAGTTCGCGGACGCGGCGTGTCGCGGCTTTGAGGCGGCGGGCGGCGGTCATGGGGCGCGGCGATGTTTGCTCGGGGGCCATGTCTCTCTTTATTGGAACACAAGGAGTTGCGGGATGGGCAGGGGAGGGGGGGTGAATGGGGGGGAACGGCAGTGGATAGCGGATAGCGGACAGAGATTCCTCTCGCTCAGATGAGGCCCGGGGCTAAAGCCCGAGATTCTTTGGGATCGGACTCCACGGCCTGAAGGCGCCTTCGGCCTCACTCAGGCCAGGCTGTGGCTTTCTCCGTCGTGCTGCTGCGCAGCACCGCTTCGCTCAGGGGCTGAAGCCCCTCTTTATTTGCGCCCATTTCGGCATGGCTGAAGCCATGCCCTGATACAAAAGCCAATTCATTCAACCAAGGCTCGCCTCTCGGGCTGAAGTCCTGTTTTTCTTTCTCATGCCTTATTTCCCCGTGCAAAAGGCCGTGGCCTTCTCTGTCGTGCAGCGGAGCAAGGAGTGCCGAGGTAGCAGGAAGCTGCGAGTCGCCTGTAACGGTAGCAGGGCCCCCCACGCTGTGCGCTGTCCGCTGACCGCTGTTTCAGCCCTTGCTCTTCGGGCGGCCGGCCATCATGGGGACGGTATTTTCTTTGCGATCGCGGACGACGGTGAGCTGGATCTGCTTGCCGCGGTTGTTGTGGATGGTCTTGAACCACTGGTTGGTGGTGGCCATCGTCTGACCGTTGACCTTGGTGATGACATCGCCGGCGCGGAGGCCGGCAACGGAGCCGGGGCTGTTGTCGTCAACGCGCTTGACGAGGAGGCCCTGTCCGTCATGCACGCCGAAGTAGTTGGCGAGTTGGGGGCCGAGCATGTCGAGCTCGAGGCCGGTATAGAGGGGGTTGTGTCCGATGCCCGCGATAAAGCTGTTGCCGTAAAGCGGCGCGGACTGGTTGGGGAACTCGTCAGGGTCAGGGACGGGGATGTGCTGGGACCAGGCGTCGGCTTCGATGGTGGAGCGGTCGGCGAGCTGGACCTGGAGGGTGACGAGCTGGCCGTCGCGGCTGAGCAGGAAGGTGACGGTGCGGCCGGCGGGGATCTCGCGGAGCATGCGGCTGAGCTCGGCCTGGCCGTCGATGGCCTGGTTGTTCAGCGAGAGCAGGACGTCATGAATGTGCAGTCCGGCTTTGGCGGCGGGAGCATCGTGGTCGATGGTGATGATTTCGGCGCCGCGGGCTTCCTTGAGTTTGAGCTGGGTGGCGCGCTCGGTATCGACGTCGCGGGTGCTGACGCCGAGGTACGCCTGGGAGTGGGTGAGGATGGGGTCGTTCGTGGGCAGGACGATGTGCTGGGCGGCGCCGACGAGAGGATTGAGGGGTGAATCCGGTGCAGGCGTGGACTGGGCGTGGAGGCCGGGCATGAGAGCCGGCGACAGGGCAAAGCAGACGGCGACAGCGGCGACGGAGGGGAGATTCACGGATGGCCTCAAAAGGTGATGCATCAACGCGCCTCGTACTTGCCTAAGTGTCTGACAACGAGATGAGCGTTAGGTCAACAGCGGACCGCAACATTCATGTTACGGAAGGATTGCGGGTTTGGGGAGGAGAATTGAGTGAATCTGCAGTAACCTCCGTCAGGGTTTCCGGGGGCTAAAACCCGGGATCTTTGCGGCCGTTGATTCCACGGGCTGAAGCCCGTGGCTTTCTCCGTTGTCCTGCTGCGCAGGACCGCTTCGCTCAGGGGCTGAAGCCCCACTTCCTTATGATTCCTTTTCGGCATGGCTGAAGCCCTGCCCTGATACAAAAGCCCTGCCCTGATACAAAAGCCAGACCTTCTCACTCACCACCTGCCGTTCATTGGGTCTGCGGAGCCTGCTCCAGGTACTGGCGCGAGACCAGGCGGATGTGCGGGTTCTGGTCCTGGGAGGCGAGGGTCTGAAGGACTTCGCGGACGCTGGAGTCGGCTTCGACGGGCTCGAGGAGGCCGATGGCCTCGGTGCGGACGCCGGCGTCGGGGTCATGGAGGAGCGCTTCGAGGATGGCATCGCGGACGCGCATATCGACGCCGATATACGGCTCGAGGCCTTCGAGAGCCTTTTGGCGGACGGTCGCGTCGCGGTCGTAGCGGAGGGCGACCATGAGGGCGTTGCGGATGGGACCGCCGTTACAGTTGTGTCCGGCGCGGCAGGCTTTGGCGAGCAGATCGACGGAGCTGTCGTGGACGCTGGGGTTGCCGCGGTTGCGGGTGCCGAGAATGAGGAGCTGACGGATCTGCGGGTCGTCCATGGTGCCGAAGGCGGTCTCGGGGAGAACGCGGTAGAAGCGGACCTCGACGGTGTCAGATCCAGGCTCAAAGTTGACGTTGCTGACGCCGGCGATCTGGGCGGCGTCGAGGTCGGCGGCGACGGGCACCGTGGCGGGCTGCGTGTCGGCGACGGACGGATTCGCGGGTGTGGCCTGGGCGGCACGGGCGCCGTAGTGATATCCACCCCAGGCGCCGGCGCTGAGGCTGGCGAGAACGAGGCTCGCGGCGAGGACGGGCGCGCCCTGCAGAGGGCCGACGCCGCGGCGGAAGGACTGGGCGATGCGGCGGAGGACGCCGCCCTGGGGCATGGCGTCGAGGGCCTCATCGAGGCGGAGCCGGGCGCGGGCGACGAGGCTCGGGGAGGGCTCGAGCGGGGGAGCGGCCGACATGGCCTTGTAGAGAGCGGAAATGGCTTCCATCTCCTGACGGCAGGCCTCGCAGTGGGCGAGGTGCTGTTCGAGGCGATGGGTCCGGTCGTCGGGGAGTTCACCATAGACGGCCAGGACGATGTCTTCCTGGGCCAGCTCGCAATTCATGGGAGTTCGTGCCTCACTTTTGCCTCTAAAGATGATTCGTTCCGGGTCGTGGGCGCCCGTGTTGTCGGTTCGATTTACGTCGGGAGCTGAAGCCCCTCTTCTTTGGACGTTGCTGGGGGACGACTGAGGTCGGGCCGTGATAGAAAAACCGGTCAATTCAACCGTTCAAAGCATTACCTCAGGGGCTAAAGCCCTCTTCTTAATTGCCCGCTTTCGGCACGACTAAAGTCGTGCCCTGGTACGAAGCGAGTTCGTACAGCCTTGAAGGGCGATGATTCCGGTTACCGCAGTTCGGCGAGACGGGCTCGCAGTTTTTTGGTGGCGCGGAAGAGGGTGTTCTTGGCCGTTTCTTCCGTGGTGTTCAGCATTTCTCCGATGGTGCGCAGGCGGAGACCCTGGTAGTGCTTCAGTTCGAAAACCATGCGTTCGCGGGGGGTGAGCTCGTCGAGAGCCTCCCGGATGGCCTGCCCCAGGTATTTGCGATCCAGCTCGCGGGCCGGATTGGCGCCGGAGCGGTCGTCGGAGACGTTGGTGAGGAGGTCCATCTCCTCGCCGGAGGAATCGATGACGACTGCCTGATCTTCGCGGCGGGACTTGCGGCGGCGCAGGTGATCGAGGCAGAGGTTGGTGACGATGCGGTAGATCCAGGTATAGAAAGAGCACTCGAAGCGGAAGTTGCCGAGGTAGCGGTAGGCCTTGAGGAAGGCCTCCTGCTGGATATCCTGGGCGTCCTGTTCGGAGCCGGTGAGGTGCATGGCCAGGCGCAACACCGCCTGGTCATATTGACGCACCAGAGCGTCGAAGGCTGTGCGCGAACCGGCCTGGGCTTCGCGGATCAGATCGGTTTCGGGTAGGTTCTCCCTGGCAGGACCTGCCATACGCGAGGATTGTATGCGAGGGCGGGCAGGGGAAGGCCGCGCCGGAGACAAAAAGCGAAGCGCATCAGCAGGCATCGAGGCTCCTGTTGCGTGGGCGGGGCTACGCGTAAAGATAGACGCGGGAGGGAGGGAAAGGTTAGCGGGGAGGGGAGCCGGTGGCCGGTAGCCAGTAGCCGGTAGCTGGGAGCCGCCTCCAGCATTCATCCTTATCGGCCGCTGCGCGACCGACTCCCCTGCGGGGGTCTCTCCGCTGCGCGCCGGTTGAGGGAAACTCTCGCAGGACAGAGATCGGGCGGCGCTTCGGTCGGGATGACGATTAGTTTTCGCTGCGGCAGAGGGCGACGATGGCGGCGCCGTAGCGGTCGACTTTGGCGGGACCGATGCCGTGGACGTGGAGAAGCGCTTCGAGGGTGCGGGGCTGGTCGTGGACGATGGCCTGGAGGACGGCGTCGTGGAGAACGAAGAAGGACGGCTTGCCGGCGGCAGCGGCTTCGGCTTTGCGCCAGTCGCGGAGACGGCTTTCCAGATCGGATTGGGCGGGGGTGAAGGCGGGCGCTGGCTGGCCGGTGGGGGATTGGGCGGGTGGTTCGGCGGAGAGGGCGAATTTTGGTTTGCGCGGTTTGCGGAGGGAGCCGGACTCGGCACCGAGGGACTGGGGGAGGAGGACGTGGAGCGGGTCGTGTTCGCCGAGGGTGCGGCCTTCGTAGGTGAGCGCGGCTTTGCGGAAGGTGATTTCGCGGCCTTCGGGGTTGGTGAAGGTTTCTGAGGAGAGGCTGATGAGGCCCGCGCGGGCGAGGCCGTCGAGCAGGGTATCGAAGGCGCGGCGGGCGGCGGGCAGGCTGGAGCCGTGGCTGAGTTCGGTGAAGAGGCGGCCGGTGGATTTGGGGCCGGCGGAGTTGAGCTCGCGGAGAATGCGGCGCAGGTCGCGCTCCTGCTCGGGAGCGGGCTCGGCGTAGGGTTGCGCTGTCGCGCGCTCGGGAGAGCAAAAGTCGCAGTGGCCGCAGGGGCGTCCCGGGGTGTCTCCAAAGTGGCGAACGAGGGCGGACATGCGGCATTGCGGGGTTTCGGCGAAGCGGATCATGCTGTCCAGCTGGGCGCGGCGATGGGTGAGCTGCTGCTGGTATCCGGAGCGCCAGAGACCGGCTTCGGTGGAGCGGAGCGGGGAGCGGACGCGGCCTTCGAAGTCGAACTGCGCGGCGCCCTGGGCGGCGAGCTTGTTGACGGCGCGCTCGAAGTCTTCGGGCAGCATGTTGAGCTTCTGGAAGAGCGGGTCAGCGGGCTGAAAGTCTTCAGTGAGGAGGCGAGCGACGCGGGCGAGGTCTTCAAGCGGCGGGTAGTCGCGCTCGAAGAAGGACTCGTGGATTTTGCGATCGGCAAAATTGTGGAGGAGGATGGCGCGGGAAGGAAGCCGATCGCGTCCGGCGCGGCCGATTTCCTGGTAGTAGCCTTCGAGCGACGCCGGCAGGGCAGCGTGGAGGACGGTGCGGATGTTGGGCTTGTCGATGCCCATGCCGAAGGCGATGGTGGCGACGACGACCTCGAGCTTCCCGGTGAGGAAGGCGCGCTGCACCTGGTCGCGGACGGCGGCGTCGAGGCCGGCATGATACGAGGCGGCGGGGAAGCGCTGGTTCAGCTCGGCGGCGAGGGCGTCGGCCTCCTTGCGGGAGGGCGCGTAGACGATGGCCGGGCGCGCGGCGGGGTCGTCGAGATAGCGGACGATGAAGGGGGCGCGCTGGGGTTTGGAGAGCTCGACGACTTCGATGGCGAGGTTGTCGCGGCGGAATCCGTGGATGAAGAGCGCGGGCTCGAGGAGTCGGAGCTGAGCGACGATGTCCCGCTGGACGGCCGGGGTGGCGGTGGCGGTGAGAGCGACGACGGGCGCGGGGCGCAGGAGGGGTAAGGTGTCGCCGAGGGTGCGGTAGTCGGGGCGGAAGTCGTGGCCCCAGCCGGAGATGCAGTGCGCTTCGTCGACGGCGACGAGGGAGGGCTTGCGGCGGGCGAGCATTTCGGGGAAGCCGGGGACGCGAAGCCTCTCCGGCGCGATGAAGAGGAACTGCAGCTGGCCGTCGAGGTAGTCGCGGCAAGCCTGGCGGGCGTGGTCGCGGGAGAGGCCGGAGTGGATGCGGGCGACGCGGAGGCCGTGCGCGGAGAGCTTCGCGGCCTGGTCTTCCATGAGGGCGATGAGGGGGCTGATGACGAGGGCAGGGCTGAAGGGACCGTCGCCGGCGCGGGCGACGGCGGGGAGTTGGTAACAGAGACTCTTGCCGGCGCCGGTGGGCATGACGAGGAGGACGTCGCGGCCGTGGGTGAGGGCTTCGCAGACGGCTTGCTGGTTTTCGCGGAAGGCCGGAAATCCGAAGGTGGAGTGGAGGAGCGGAAGAAGGTCCATGGAGACATCTCTATGTTCCCACGGGGACTGGCCGTCCAGGGGGACGCGGGACTGGCCGTCCGGGCGGACGCGCTTCGCGCCCCCCGGGGCGCGGAGGTCACTGGAGGCCAGTTAGTTCTGGGTGCTGATGCGAATTGGGTGTGGTTGGCAGTTGTCGAAACTTCCGGATTGCCGGTCATACGGCAATCTTCGCTACGATTGGGTTGAACGCTGGGCGTGAGGGGAGGGCGCCCGCCTGTGCTGCCGACCTTTTTAACACGCCATAATTGGGCGTACCTGATGGTCAGTGTGTTTCTCCTCCTTGAATTCATGAGGGGTTTACGTACTGGTAGAACGATTTGGATCTATCGAACCGTCACACGACGCGATGATGGCTACCTCTATTGGTGGGCAATAGGGATCGAGCTAATAGCGGGCGCTGCAGGATTGATTATTTCTGTGACGCGAATGGCATCCTAAGATCGTCCGCACCGACATGTCTGTAAAGTCGGCCATACGGAACGTTGGCCGTCTCGCTGCGCAGATGGCCTTTTTGTCGGAGAACCGTCTATGCTATAGTCCCGGCTTTCAGGAAGGAGGCGTACCGGTGAAATTCTTCGTCTTCAGCTTTGGGATTATCTGCTCGCTTTCGAGCCTGACTTCTCCGGCAGCCTGTCAGGAGCAGAGTACACGAGCGGGCCGACTTCATTTCTCTTTTCCATTTCCTGGAGGCTTTCACGGGCGCTATGAATTGGCCTCCTCGAATGCACAGTGGGTTGCCTCGGATGGCAGACCCGTGTGCGCTGGCTGCATGGGTGACTCAATCCTCCAGTTGCGAGGAGACGTTGAGGTGGTGACAGTCGTTTGTGGGCCAACAGGCGATGAATGCCATAAGAGTCCGGTCGTCTTGCGTGCCAATGCAATCGACTACAACGAAACTACGGGAAAGCTGCAGGCGCGAGGCGTTGTGAATACAGTTCTCACGCAACCACCGCTCGATGCCAAATACAAGGCGAGCAAATAGGCGAGCAACTAGACGGGCAAATATTGGCGCGTTCGGGTCAAACCGCAAATTGAGGGCATGCTCCCGGGTAGTGTCGGTATTGTTTGAATGCTGAGTCGAGGAGGAGCACGAGGTGTTACAAAGGCTGAACTCAGCGGCACGCTGATTCAGAGAACAACCTCGGAGGCTCCTCAGAGACGACATGTACTACATCGGACTGGACGTACACAAGAAGACGATCAGCTATTGCGTGAAGGACGCGGCTGGCCGTGTGCATCAGGAAGGCAAGATAGGCTCCACGCGCTGTGAACTGGATGCGTGGATCAGAACGCTGCCCCTGCCGCGAACCATCGCGATGGAAGCGACGATTTTCACGGGCTGGATCTATGACCATCTTCTGCCGCACGCCAGCGCAGTGAAGGTGGCCCATCCGCTGATGCTGCGGGCCATCGCTTTAGCCAAGAAGAAGAACGACAGGATCGATGCCAGCAGGATCGCCGATTGCCTGCGCTGCGATTTCCTGCCGGAGTGCCATATGGCTTCGACGGAGATTCGCAACCGGCGGCGGGTCCTGCGCTATCGCCATCTGCTGGTGAAGCAGATGGTGCAGACCAAGAACCGGGTATCGGGTCTGCTGCTGGAGACCGGGGTGGAGCACAACAAGAGCCGGCTGCATAAGGTGGGCTATTTCCGCAGGCTGATGACGATGAACGATGAGATCGACGACAGCATCCGGCCGCTGCTCCGGCTCAGCCGGGAGACCATCGAGAGGTGTCAGAAGACCGAGTATGCACTGGTCAGCTCGCTGGAACGCGATCCGCTGCTGAAGGAGCGAATCGGGCGGCTGAGAACCGTGCCGGGCGTAGGCCCGATCACGGCACTGACCTGGGCTCTGGAGATGGGAGACATCTCACGGTTCCGATCCATTAAACAGGCGGTCAGCTACTGCGGGCTGTGCGGAGATGAGCACAGCTCGGCGGACAAGGTGATGCGCATGCCGCTGTCAAAACAGCGGAACAAGCATATCCAGCATGTACTGGTCGAGGCTGCGAAGCTGGCGCCGCGCCAGAGCGCGGAGCTGGCTCTGATCCATCAGAAGGCGATGGAGAAGGGCAACAAAAACAGGGCGACGCTGGCCGTGGCCCGCAAAATGGTAGCCTGGCTGCTGGCCGTGGATCGGGAGAGTCGCGAGTTTATCCCGGCAGAGCAGCGGGAGACCCGGGCAGCCTGAACCCCGCCCGCTAAAACAAAACAGGATCATCGATGCGCAGACTGCCAGGTCCTGCCGATTGCCGACTGAGCGAAGGAGCCAGGTGCTCCCGAGGCTCTCTGCGAATTGTTTCGGGACTGGCAGAGAACACTAACTCAATCTTCTGCGACGGCCTTCGCGGCCCGAGGCAGACAATGGATGTCCGGTTCTGCGAGAGCAGGAACCACCCGCCGAGAGGCATGCATGCGCACGACGAGACCTGACATCACCCATTGCGCGTTCTCGCGAACGCGCCCGGGACATCTCTGCTCAACCTTGACAAATGACTCACATGGATGTCGGCAATACGGAAGTTTCGGAAAGGGCAAGAAAAAAGGCAACCGCAGATCCCTCGATCCCCCTGCCCGTCGCTCAAGTGACGGGGCCCCACCGCGCGGACTTTTCGGGATGACAAGTTCAAAGTTATGGGTGCTGGATGGGGGGCGGCGTTTCAATGGCCGGAAGAGCACAAAGGAGTGCAGCCTTGCTGACTCAATCCTCTGTGATGGAGCCTTCCTGCGCACCCGTGACCTTCGTACCGTTCCCCTCTTCGATTTTCCTTGCCTTCCAAAATCAGCCCTCCTAAGCTGGGAACGGAAAAGCTCTGTGCGCCTCGGCGCTCAGAGCTTTTTGGCTTTGAGAGGCAGGGAAATCCGAGGAGCCCCCTGCGAACTGATCCCGAATGAATCAACTGCAGCGGAGAGGCCCCCTCGGCCGCGTGCAGGTTGCTGAAAACAGGATGCTTATAAAAGCGTTGACTGCGAAAAATTGAGAAAATTTCCGAACGAGCTGGCGCGAACCACGAACGCTCGAATCCATGCGGGATTCAATCCCACGTTTAGACTCGGACTATGTTTTCGGAGAGCGGGAGTTTGTTTGGGGAGGCGGGCGCCGGTTCGGGCTCAGCCAGCGGCCGGGCGGGGTCGGCGGAGTGGGTGACGGCGTATTGCGATGGCGGATCGCGGGGGAATCCCGGACCCGCTGGATTTGGTGTTTATGTGGAAGGCCCGCGCGGCGAGATGCCTGGCCGAGCTGAGTGAGTATCTGGGGAAGACCACTAATAATGTCGCGGAGTATTCGGGGCTGCTGGCGGCGCTGGAGTGGGCGCTCGGGCAGGGGCAGCGGCGGCTGCGGGTGGTGTCGGACTCCGAGCTGATGGTGAAGCAGATGCAGGGCCGGTACAAGGTGAACAGCGCGGATCTGCGTCCGCTGTGGGAAGAGGCGAAGCGAAGGGCGGCGCAGCTGGAGGGGTTTCGGATCGAGCATGTGCTGCGGGGAAAGAATCAGAGAGCGGATCGGCTGGCGAATCTGGCGATGGACAAAGGTACTGGCCGTGGTGGGACTGGCCGTCCGGGCGGACTTTCTGAAGATTCTTCGCGGGGTCAGGAGTCGCGCTCGAAGACGGAGGTTCCGAAGACCGTGAAGGGCTATGTCAAAGGCGGGGTGGTGCATTTGATTGAGGGAGAGCTGCCAGAGGGGGCGTTTGTGAAGGTGGTTGTGGACCGGCAGTAAAGCAGCGGACAGCGGATAGCGTATAGCGGACAGGTCGGCGGCCCGGCAGGCGGGGAGGTGGGGGATGGGGATTCGAGCTGCGCGGGCGAAGGATGTGCCGCGGCTGACGGAGATCTACAACCACGCGGTGATGCATTCGCCGGCGACGTTCGATCTGGAGCCGAAGGCGGTCGAGGAACGCGAAGTGTGGTTCGCGCAGTTTGCGGAGACGGGGCGATATCGGCTGCTGGTGGCCGAAGAGGACGGCGTGGTGCTGGGCTATGCGGGGACGACGCGGTGGCGTCCCAAGGCGGCGTACGACACGACGGTGGAGACGACCATTTATTGCGCGGCGGAGGCGGTGGGGCGCGGGGTGGGAACGCGGTTGTATGCGGCTGTTCGAAGCGCTGGCCGGGGAAGATGTGCATCGGTATGTGGCGGGGTACGTGCCGCCGAATGCGGCGTCGGCGCGGCTGCATGCGCGGTTTGGGTTCCGCGAGGTGGGGACGTTTCACGAGGTGGGGTTCAAGTTTGGGCGGTACTGGGATGTGTGCTGGCTGGAGCGGGCGGGGTGATGAGGGTACGGGGTGCAGCGGACAGGGTACGGGGTACAAATGCGCGACTGGGGCATTGGCTGGCGGGGGGCAGATCGTCGCGAACGGAGAAGCCTGATCAACTCTTCGCGGCGCGGGAAATGCACTAGACTGGCGAGGCATGCCTGCCATGGGACGGTTCCGAAGATTTGAAGTTGCGGTGTTTCGCAAGGTGCGCCGCGATCCGCCAGAGGGGTTCATTCACCGCGCGGCCTTCTGGCTGCTGGTGATCTATGTGGGGTTGTCGATTCCTGGGTTCCTGCCAGGGAGCGTGGGGTCGTTTTTCAGCGCTGTGGCGACGCTGGATTTCTATCTGCTGCTGGTGTTGTGCGTGCCGCTGCTGTGGCGCTTCGTGTTTACGCAGCTGCTGTGGAAGGTGCGCAACCGGCTGGTTGTGACCTATCTGCTGATGGGGCTGACGCCGGTGGTGCTGTCTGTGACGCTGGCGCTGCTGCTGCTGTACGTCTTCTCGGGACAGTTTGCGATTTTTGCCGCGACCAGCGTGGTGGGGGATGAGCTGGCGAAGATCGCATCCATGAATCGGAGCCTGACCGTTCATATGGCCCACGTATTGGAGCAGGATCCTCGACTGCACGCAGTGATGATGCCGCCGGAGGCGAGCCGGCCGTCGCAGCGGGAGTACACCGGGATGACGGTCGCGGTTTATGAGGACGGCAAGCCGGTGACGCTTGCGCCGGCGGAGTGGAACGCGGGTACGAAGCCGGCGGTGCCGGGATGGTTTCGCGGGTCGTTCAGCAGCCTCACCTTCGACCACGGGCAGCTGTGGCTGCGGGCGGCCGACGAGCAGACGATGGGCGGCCACCGCACGGTGGTGATTTCCAGCGTGCCCCTGGAAAAGGAGAATGTGGAGGCGATTGCCCAGGGACTGGGCCGGGTGAGCATTTTTCCGAGCCTGGGTTTCAGCCCCGATACGTTGCCGAGTGGCGGCAGCACGACGAGCGTGGAAATCCGGCCGCCGACAAAAGAGCCGGTGCACGTGGAGATGGGGCGGCAGGACATTGAGCGCGCTCGCAAAAACGCGATTGTGGGCGGGGTGTTGCCGCCGGCGCAGCACTTTTACGATGTGCCGGTGCGGTTTGGGGCGCCGCTGATGGCGGTGGACTGGGCGACGGGCGGCACCGTGGCAACCGCAGCCGATGTGACGTCGCGGCCGTCGCTGCTCTATACCCGGCTGTTCATCACGTCGCTCACGGTGGCGAACCTGTTTCGCGATTTGCTGATCGGGATTGCGATTGCGTTTGGGGTGCTGGAGCTGCTGGCGTTTCTGGCGGCGGTGCGGCTGAACCGGACGATCACGAAATCGGTCCACGATTTGTACGAGGCGACGCTGGCGATCGACGGCGGCAATCTCGCCCATCGGATCCAGGTGAAGCGGCGGGATCAGCTGGGGGCGCTGAGCCGGTCGTTTAACAGCATGGCGGCATCGCTGGAGCGGCTGCTGGTGGAGCAGCGGGAGAAGCAGCGGATGCAGAACGAGCTGTCGATTGCGCAGGAGGTGCAGGCGAACCTGTTTCCACACGGGCGGATTGCGCTGCCCATGCTGGAACTGCACGGGGTGTGCCTGCCGGCGCGCACGGTGAGCGGTGATTATTACGATTTTCTGCTGTTCGGCGAGACGGGGCTGGGGATGGCGCTGGGCGACATCAGCGGGAAGGGCATTTCGGCGGCGCTGCTGATGGCGACACTGCACTCGGCGG
Source organism: uncultured Acidobacteriaceae bacterium (assembly GCA_963770525.1). Taxonomy (GTDB): domain Bacteria; phylum Acidobacteriota; class Terriglobia; order Terriglobales; family Acidobacteriaceae; genus Palsa-343. The sequence continues at coordinate 42,958 of CAVYPY010000002.1, forward strand.
TGCGCGCGTATCGATTTGCCGGCGAAGAGCTGGTGATGGAAGGCACGGCCGCCATGATGAGGCCGCGGACCCGGCGCGTGGGCGAACAGGAGGTGGAGTGCGCGGAACTGTTCGAGGAGCCGGCGAAAATTATGTTGCTGCTGAACCGGCATTTGTACCGCAGCACACAGCCGGAGAAATACGCGACGCTGTTTCTGGCGCACTACGACGGGCTGAGCCGGCGTCTGGTGTATGCGAACGGCGGGCATCTGCCGCCGCTGCTGCTGCGGGCCAACGATACCGTGACGCGCCTGGACCGGGGCGGGTCGGTGGTGGGGCTGCTGGATAACCTCGTGTGGGAGCAGGGGACCGAGCACATGGGGTCGGGCGACATTCTGATTGCGTACAGCGACGGCGTGACGGAGCCGGAGAACGACTTTGGGGAGTTCGGCGAGGGCCGTTTGCTCGAGGTGGTGCGGCGGCATCGGCATCTGAGCCTCGAGGCGATTTCCGAGCAGGTGATCCAGACGCTGCGGACCTGGATTGGGGCGCAGGAGCAGCCGGACGATGTGACGCTGGTGCTGGCGCGGCAGCGGTGATACAGGGATTAGGGATTAGAGGTTAGGGAATTAGGCATTGGGGATCTCCACCTCAGTTCCGTGACGCTCGGCTGAGAGGTAGCCGGCGTAGATCGCAGCGATGGTGTCGCGGGCGAGCAGGGCGTTTGCCAGGGGCTCGCGGCCGGAGGCGATCGATTCGAGGAAATCCTGAAATTCCTGCGGGTAGCCGTGCTGCCACGCCTCGTCGGGGGCGGGATGGCTCCAGCCGGCTTTGGTTTCGATTTTCTCCGTGATGTAGATATCGCGGAAGGCTTCGGCGTCGGGGTTGAAGGTGGTGAGAGCGTCGATGGGATTGAGCTGGCAGCGAGTGCGGTGATTGTTGGCGACGATCTCGATCCAGTTGCTGACGCCGCCGAGGGTGAGTTCGGAGGCGAAGATGTCGGCGACGGCGCCGTCGGTGAAGGTGACGTGGAGCTGGCCGTAGTCTTCGATGTCGGTGTATCCGCGGCGGAGGTGACCGGCGTCGCGGTAGGCGGGCATGCGGGTGAAGGCATGCGTACGGGCGCTGACGGCGGCGGGGCGGATGGGAGCGCCGTCGCGGGCGAGGCCCTCGGCCTGTTTGAGCGAGAGCGCGGCGCTGAGCGGGTGACAGCCTTTGCCGATCAATGAGCCGCCGCCGGAATAACGCCACTGCCCGTAATAAGGTGAGTGAGAGCCGGAGTGGGATTGATTGCCGAGGATCCACAGGATCTGAGCGCCGGATTTTGTAACAATCTCACGCTCTTTTTGGATCGCAGGAGCGTAGATCCAGTTTTCGGCGTAGGCGACGGTGCGGTTGGCGGCGCGGGCGGCGTCGAGGATGCGCTGGCAGCTGGCGAGGGCGGCGGCGAGCATGGGCTCTTTGGGGGCGAGGTCGCCGCGGAATTCGGGCGAGCCATCGCCGAAGGAGCCGGTGAAGGGCTTTTCGACGATGAGGTGTTGGCCGTGGGCGAGAGCGGAGAGTGCGAGGGGCTCGTGGGTCGAGGGTGGCGTGCAGAGGTCGACGACGTCAGAGGCATCGCAGAGGGCTTCGAAGGAGTCGAAGGCGGGGATGGAAAATTCGCGGGCGAAGGCTTCGCGGGATTCGGCGGAGCGCGCGGTGACGCCGGCGATGGCGAGGGGGACGCCGTAGACGCGGCGGAGATTGTGGAGGTGAAAGCGAGCGGCGAAGCCGGCGCCGGCGATTCCGATGCGGAGGGGTGAGGTCATCACAAGTTCTCAGGGCAGATTGAGTGTACGGCGGGGGATGGGGCAGGAACCAACGCTTCAGATTTTGTCGGCGGCTGCGCCACCGATTCCCTCCGCGCGGAGATGCGGGTGATGCATACAGCGCGCTTCGCTACGGGGGTCCATTCGACTTCGCGCCGGGAAGCATCGAGCACCGCTGGCAAGTTCTTCGGCGGCGCTCCGCTCAGGATGACATTTATGGCTTTGCGGCGGCTTCGAGGCGTTTGGTTTCCGGGGTGATGAAGCTGATGACGTGGTAGGTGGCGGCCGTGGATCCGGCATTGCGGACGGCGTGGAGCGTGTTGGACGCGTTGAAGATCACCGAGCCGGGGCCGAGGCGCGTCCACTTGCCGTTGCCGAAGGCTTCGACGGTGCCGTGGTCGACGATGATGAGTTCTTCGTTGAAGTGGCGGTGAGGCGGATGGGACTGCGCGCCGGGATTGAGGGTGGTGGCGTGGACCTCAAGCTGGTCGAGAGTGGCGGTGGGTGCGCGGAAGAACTGGCGCGACTCGCCATTGGCATTTTTGACGACAGGGATGGAGTTCCAGTCGTAGACGGACCAGCCGAGGATGGCGGGCTTGGGTGCCGCGACGGCGAAGGCGCAGCCGGTGGCGAGGATGGAGACGAGAGCGATGGCGAGGTCGCGGCGGGTGATTCGCAAGGGCGGCTCCTGGGAAGGCTGAGTGAGGCGAATCCATTGTGCGCTTCGCATCTGAGAGGGCGGGCGGCACATTGATTCGCGATGACAACAATAGGCGGACGGCTCAGATGATGTCAAAGGCCGTTAGACACGGAAGAAAGGCCGGCCCGGCTCGCGTTCCATTGACATGCGGGGAAAGTGGTCGATAAAGTGTGGGCCGCGAACGAAATCCTGTTGTTCTGTGCACGAAAAGGCGGGGGGATGAGAGTGAAACGGGGATGGGCGGGGCTGGTGTGGGCGGGTTGCATGTGGGGAGCGATCGCGGCGGTGGGGCAGTCGCATGCGGCGCGGAATCTGGTTCTGGATGCGCAAGTGCGGATTGTTGTCGGCGCCGATGAACCGCAGACGGTGAAGACGGCGGCCAACGATCTGGCGAATGACTGCGCGAAGGTGTTTGGCGTGAAGCCGCGGGTGGAAGAACAGGCGAGCGGAGGGTCGGGCACGACGATTGTGATTGGCGAAGTGGGGAAGCTACCGGAGATCGAGCGGCCGTCAGGGGTGCGCGATCCTGAGTCGTTTTCGATTGCGGCGAAGGGGAGGGATGTGGTGCTGGCTGGCGAGGATATGCGAGGGACAATCTATGCGATCTACGAGTTCTCGCAGGAATTCCTGGGCGTGGATCCGCTGTATTACTGGACGGATCACGAGCCGGTGCGGCGGGCGCGGGTGGTGCTTCCGGATGGGCTGGAGAAGGTGTTTCCGGCGCCGGTGTTTCGGTATCGCGGATTCTTTATCAACGACGAGGATTTGCTGACGGGTTGGGCTCCGGGCACGAAGGATCATACGGGAATTTCTCTGGCGGTATGGGACAAGGTGTTCGAAACGATTCTGCGGCTGAAGGGGAACATGATCGTGCCGGGGACGTGGATTTTTCCGAACGATCCGCAGGTGAAGGCGGCCGGCGAGCGCGGGTTGATCGTGACCGAGCATCATGCGATTCCGCTGGGGCTGAATGTGGCGCGATGGCCGCGGGACGTTCCGTACAACTACACCGAGCATCCCGAGATTCTGGAGCGGGCGTGGAAGGATGCGGTAGCGGAGTATCCGAAGGGGCAGGAGATTTTGTGGGATGTGGGGCTGCGCGGCTTGTCGGATGTGAGCTACGCATCGATGGATCCGAGCGTGCGGGATAACGACAAGGCGCTGGGGGCGCTGATCAGCAAAGCGATTCGGGATCAGATGGGGATTGTGCGCGAGACGCACCCAAATGCGCATTTTGTGACGGATCTGTGGCAGGAGGGCGCGCGGCTGGAGCAGGCGGGCTATCTGCAGATTCCGCCGGAAGTGACGACGGTGTGGGCTGATGACGGGTCGGGGTACATCCAGGACAAGGGCGAGGTGAAGGCGGGGGAGGGAACGTACGATCACATCGCGATGCTGAACGGGAGGGCGAATCAGCTGAGCGAAATGGTGCCTGTGGCGCGCACAGATGAGGAGCTGCGCCGGTATATCGACGCGGGCGCGACGGCGTACATGCTGGTGAACACCAGCGACATTCGTCCAGTGACGATGAGCGCGCGGGCGATTATGGATCTGGCGTGGCAGGGACATTTGATGGGAACGGAGAAGGGTGATGTTGCGCCGGATGCAGCTGCGGATGATTTCTACATGGCGTGGGCAACGGAGGAGTTTGGGGCGAAGGCCGCACCAGCGATCGCGGAGGTGTACAAGGCGTACTTTGCTGCTCCGGCGCAGTATGGGACGCCGGTGCATGAGTACGGCGACCAGTGGTATGAGGACGAGACGCGGGCGCTGCTGCTGACGGCGATGATCGATTCACCGCTGTACGCGATTCCGAGCCAGTCGCCGAAGTGGGAGATGCCGCGGATGGTGGGGGAGGGGTATGGGCGTCCCAACTACGGCGGGAAGGCGTGGATGCTGCGTACGGCGGCGCACGAAGTGGAGCAGTGCGGCAGCGCGCAGGCGCGGTGGGATGCGGTGTGGGCGAAGGCGCAGGCATCTGCGGCGCTGGTTCCGGCGGGGCGGAAGGATTTCTATCAGGGGTCAGTGCTGACAATGGTGGCGATCAATCGCGAGAGCAACCGGATGCTGCTGGAGGTGTCGAAGGCGATTCTCGATGCGCAGAAGGGCGACCTGGCGGCGGCGCAGCGGGATGCAGCGGAGGCGCGGGACGCGGTCGCGGCGATTCGTAAGGCGCAGGCGGCGGCGGAGTACGGGAAGTGGAAGAACTGGTACCGCGGGGACTGGCTGGACGGGGTGTATCGGACGCAGCAGGTGGTGGGGGCGTATGCGGCGTTCTTGCAGGATCCCCTGACGCACCTGGCGCCACCGATTTTGTGGAATGGGTGGGAGGGGTATTACCACATCATGCATTACGAGGGGGATCGGGAGGCGGATGTCCGGTGAGGCAGCGGACAGCGGACAGCGTATAGCGTACAGGGGGACCTGGCCCGGGTTCAGCAGCTTTGTTGATGGAGAGGTTCGGCTTTGCCGGTGGTGGTTAGGACGATGGCGGCGGTGATGATGAGGGCTCCGCCGATCCAGGCGCCGGGACCGAGGCGGTCGCCGAGGACGAGGACGCCGAGGATGGATCCGAGTGCCGGTTCGATGTTGAGGAAGACGCCGGCGCGGGAGGCGGGCACGCGATGCATGCCCCAGTTCCACAGGAGGGTGGCGGCTGCGGTGCAGACGAGGCCGCTCATGGCGGTGGCGCCCCAGACGGTCCAGCCGAGGCCGCGGACAGGCGGCAGGCCATCCTGCAGAAGCACCCAGGGAAGAAGCATGGCGGTGCCGGTGAGGAGGGTCCAGCAGGTGACGGAGAGGGGCGAGCGTCCGCGGAGGATGAGGCGCTGATTGAGCAGGACCCATCCCAGGGCGATGATGAGGGAGAGGACGACGAGCAGATCGCCCAGGAGATTGCCGCCGTGAATGCCGCCGTGGGCGCTGGTGACGATGAGGGCGATGCCGAGGGTGGATCCGGCGAGAGCGAGCCAGCCTTTCGCGTCGAGGCGTTCGTGGGCAAAGACCGTGGCGCCGGCGGCAAGAATCACGGGCATGGTGCCGACCATGAGCGCGGCGTGACTGACGGTGGTGAGCTTCAGGCCTTCAAACTGCACCATAAACTGCAGAGGGATGCCGAGGAGAGCGCCGATGAGGATGAGGTTCCATTCGCGGCGGGTGAACTGCGGCTTCTCGAGGATGGGGAGCAGGCCGAGGCAGGCAAAGAGAAAGCGATAGAGAACGTAATGGCCGACGTTGAGGCGGGTGAAGGCGATTTTTCCGAAGAAGAAGCCGGTGCCCCAGCAGCAGCCGGCGAGGGCGCAGGCGATGTAGCCGATGCCGCGTCCGACGCGGCGGTGTTGGAGAGGACCGCTCATGCGTGGATCCGAGAACGGCGAGCGGGGTACTCCGGGTGGAGAGGGCTCATGCGGTTTTGGCGCGCTTCGCTTGCGGGGCCGGCTCGAGGAGGCTGCGCCATTCCTCGCCGAGGAAGAGGCGAATGGCGGCAATGCCGGCGGCACCGGCCTGCACGCAGGCTGGCGCGTTCTTCTCGGTGACGCCGCCGAGGGCGAGCACGGGCGCGGGCTGCGCCTGCTCGACGGCAGCACGCAGGGCGGCAAGGCCCTGGCCGCGGGTCATTCCCTGGCTGGTCACTTTCTCAAAGACAGGCGAGAAGAGGAGCAACGTGGCGCCGTCGGCCTGGCGGATCTCTTCGGGGGAGTGGCAGGCGGCGCTGATGACGAGTTCGCGTCCGGCGCGGGCATAGGCCTGGGTGGCAGCTCGCACGGCGGCGGGACCCGCGTCGGCGTGGAGATGGACACCGTCAGCGCCAGCATCGAGGGCCACCTGCGCGGGGCCATTGACGAGAACGCGGGTTGTGCAGGGAGACTTCTCCGCAGCGCGCACGGCTTCGACAATTTGCGCGGTGAGCGGTTGCAGCTCGCCGAGGGGCAGATCCTTTTCGCGGACCTGGATGAAGTCCACGCCGCCCTGCGCCCAGACGCGGGCGAGCTCGACGAGACGAGCGCGGCGAGCGGCTTCGTCGCCGGGAAGGAGCCTGCGACTCGTAATGGCATAGAGAAGCATCAGAAGACTAGTGTAAGAGGGAATTCACACGGCCCGGTGACACAACGTTTAAGATGAGCAGGGACCTGGCTTTTATTCCCAAACAGGTTCCGCCAACGCATGCCGAAATACGAGCTTCTTGTTATCGGATCGGGTCCTTCCGGCCAGCGGGCTGCCGTCTCCGCGGTGAAGAAAGGCAAGAGCGTCGCTCTGGTGGAGATGCGCAGCGTCGTAGGCGGCGTGTGCATCAATACCGGGACGATCCCCAGCAAGACGATGCGCGAGGCGGTGCTGCATCTCTCCGGCTACAACTACCGCTCCATTTACGGGATGAACTACCGCGTGAAGGAAAAGATCACGATGGCGGATCTGGCCTTCCGTGTGCAGCACGTGATCAAGACGGAAATCGACGTGACGGAAGCGCAGCTCTCGCGGAATGGCGTGGAGGTGATCAACGGGGTGGCGCGGTTTGAGGACGACCACCACGTTCGCGCGGACGGGATGCGCGGGTCGAATACGTACGAGGCCGAGCACATCGTGATCGCCGTTGGCACGCGGCCGGCGTCGTCGCCGAAGGTGCCGATGAACGGCAGGACGATCATCAACAGCGACCAGGTTATGGAACTGCAGGATCTGCCCAAGAGCCTGATCGTTGTGGGCGGAGGCGTGATTGGAGTGGAGTACACCTGCATGTTTGCGGCGCTGGGGGTGCGGGTGACGCTGATCGAGAAGCGGCCGCGGCTGCTGGAGTTCGCCGATCAGGAGATTGTGGAGGCGCTGAGCTACCACCTGCGGGACAGCCGGGTCACGATGCGGCTGGGCGAAGAGGTGGAGAGCGTGGAAGAGCTGCCAGACGGGACGGTGGTGGCGAATCTGGAGAGCAAGAAGCGCGTTTCCGGGGATGCGCTGCTGTACGCAGTGGGGCGGCAGGGCAACATCGACGAGCTGAACCTTGCGGCGGCGGGCATTGAGGCGGACAAGCGCGGGCGCATCCCGGTGGATAAGGATTTTCGGACGAAGGTGCCGCATATTTTCGCGGTGGGGGATGTGATTGGGTTCCCGGCACTGGCGTCGGTGTCGATGGAGCAGGGACGGATCGCGGCGGAGCGGGCGTTCGGCAACGATCACGTTATTTCGAACCCGAGCTTCTATCCTTATGGGATTTACACCATCCCGGAGATCTCGTTTATCGGGAAGACGGAGGAGCAACTGACGGAGGAGGATGTGCCGTACGAGGTGGGCGTGGCCTACTATCGGGAGATCGCGCGCGGTCAGATTCGCGGCGATACGACGGGGCGTCTGAAACTGATCTTCCACCGCGAAACGCATCTGGTGCTGGGGGTCCATATCATCGGGGAGGGCGCCGCGGAGCTGGTCCACATTGGGCAGGCGGTGATGGCGCTGAATGCGACGGTGGAATACTTCATCGATACAGTATTTAACTATCCGACCCTGGCCGAGTGTTACAAAGCCGCCGCGTTCAACGGCATCAACCGGCTGGCCCGCTTCGAGGGCTAGGCGCGGAGGGGAACCATGGCAAAGACGATCGGCGTCGTGATGACCACACGAGTGGTCGCGGGCTTGATGGAGGAGAACGCGCTGCAGGGGCCGCTGCGCGAATTCCCCGAAAATATCGACGCCACCAATGGACTGATTGAAATCCCGGCGGAAAGCCTGTGCGAGATTCTCTGCGACGCGATCGTGGCGTTCGCCCCGGCGGGTTCGGCGATCGACGCGGTGGGTGTGGCGATGCCGGGGTATGTGCATCAGGGAGTTCTGCTGGACTCGCCGAATCTGCCGCAGCTGAAGGGCAGCCAGGTGCGCGAGAGCATCGAGGGGCGGCTGAAAGCGCGCGGAGTGGCAGTGAAGCTGAGCCTCTTTAACGACGCGGATGCGGTGGCTGCGGGCATTGCCGCGACGCGCGGGCAGCTGGACCGGCAGGTGCGTGCGTGGACGATCGGCAACGGGATCGGGTTTGGGCGGTATCCCTGGACGGAGGGGCCGTGGGAGGGCGGGCACATGGTGGTGACGCTTGATCCAAAGGAAAATTACTGCGGCTGCGGAGGGCGCGGGCACCTGGAAGGCATCATGGGGCACCGGGCGATGCGGCTGCGATTTCTGGACCTGGAGCCGGACGAGGTGTTTGCGGCGGCGAAGAAGGGCGATCGGCGGTGCGCGGAGTTTGTGGAGCTGTGGCATCGCGCGCTGGCGGCAGCGACGGCTTCAGAGATCCATCTGGAAGGGACGGGGCGGTTTTACTTCACGGGGCGGGATATCCAGCGGCTGGAATTGCCGCGGCTGAAGCAGCATCTCTACGAGATGATCAAGATGAGCCCGCTGCAGAGTTATACGGTGGAGGTTCTGCCGGAGGATCCGGCGCTGGCGGTGATCGGCGCGGGGGTGGCGGCGCTGATGGATACGGAGTGCTGAGGGCATTGCATGCAGCGGGCCGTCGATCCCGAGGAATTTTGAAAGCTTAGGGAGAAAGATGCCCGACTCGGCCGCTTTGAAGCTTGCAAGACGAACCAACCTGATCGCGGGATTGAACATCAAAGAGCTTTTTGTCGATCAGAAGGTACGGAACGATCAAAACGCACGGATCAGACGAGAGACGGGCTTGCATTGCCGCAACAGAGCCCTCTGATTCCCTCGCCGCGCTTTCTGCCGGCGGTGAACCGGGGACTGAGTTCGCGATTGCTGATCGGGAGCGCAAAGGGGTTCTGCGGGACCGCCGTATGCCTTCGTTCATCGTGGTGGGTCCACCGCGTACCGGGACCAGCTGGCTCCACCAGGTTTTCCGGCAGCACACGCTTCTTCCCGCGCCCACCAAGGAAACGCGATTTTTTGATCTCCATTTCTCGCGGGGTCTGCCCTGGTACCTTAGCCATTTTCCGCGCTCGGGCGACGGCCGCCTCGTCGGGGAAATCGCTCCCACCTACTTTGCCTCAGCCGCCGCGCGCACCCGCATTGAGTCGACGCTTCCCGGGGTGAAGCTGATTTTCATCTTCCGCCACCCCGTACAGCGCCTCATCTCTCTTTATCGATTGAAGCGGGCTTATGGAACGTATCGGTGGAGCCTCGAGGAGGCTCTGGAGCGAGATTCAGAATTGCTCACTTCAGGCCAATACGCTACTCATTTACGCGACTGGCAGGGACTTTTCCCATCCGAACAGCTATCCATCAACTTCTTTGACGATCTGAGCAGCGATCCCCGTGCGTTTGTCACACGCCTGAGTGATTTTCTCAACGTGCCTCGCTTCGACCTGCATGAGTCGCAGCTGCGACAGGTTTACTCCGTCACGTCTTTAAGCGAGCCGCGCAGCTATCTCGCGACTCGGGCCGCAACGACAATGGCAGACTGGTGCAAAGCGCGCAGGTTCGACAATGTAGTATCCGCCGTACGGGAGTCCAGTCTGTTCAGGTTTTTTGTAGGCGGCGGACCTCCTTTTCCAGAAATCGACGGCGCGACGGCCAGCACCGTTTCCGCCCGGCTTTTGCCGGAGATCGAGGAAATGGAAGCGATGGTCAACCGCGACCTGTCGAACTGGAAGACATGGCCTACTGTCCGCGGCGGGTGAAGCAACATGCAGGGGCATGCGTTCCATGGCCGCCCCGCCGGACGTCTCAGGGTTCGGCAGACTGCTGAATCGGTATTGGCCCGGGCCTACCGACTTCGTAACGTCCTGGTGGAATGGGCAGACCAGACCTCGCCGGCGAGAAGGCCGGCCGAGACACCGATAAAGACTCCGGCGATGACATCGCTGAGGAAATGCCAGTCACCCACGACCAGCAGCACTGCCCCAATGAACAACAGTGCGGAGAAGGGCAGGGTACTGCGTCGATAGAGCCGCATGAAAACGCCGGCGAAGGCGCCGGAGAGAACCATGTGACCCGAGGGAAAGCTGCTGTTCGAAGAGCCGCTGAGGAGATGCAAAGCATGCCGGGCTCCGTGGACTACCGCCGAAGGATTCGGCACGCCGAAAAAGAACTTCAGGGCGCTGTCGTTCACGGAAAAAGCACAGATGGAGGTGAGACATGCGAGCGCGGCCGCCTCGCCACGAGGCGACAAACGTCCCCGCGTGATTCGGATGATGATCAACGTCAGGGCAACAACCGCTTCGGCACTGAGAAGAACGGCACTGGTCAATCCCTTTGCCAGTTTTTCCGTTGGGCCCAAAATTCCATAGAAGCGACGGGCTATCGGCACATCGAAATAGACGAACGCCACCGCCACGACGAGCATGCAAAGCAGCAGGGACAGGAGCCAGATCAGGCCAGGAAAACGTGAAGCTTTTTCTTCCGGCGGGTTTCCGCCGTGCTGTTGAGAACGAACGGCACCTTGCAGCAATCGAATCTCTCTCCCCTCAGTGGCCCACCGTTCGCAGGAACACGCACCCACAGCGCGAACGGGCAGAACGCGACCATGCATCACGGGATGCTTCCATTATCTCGCGAGTTGGGGTTGGCTTTCCGGGGGCTGCGCCGCCGATTCCCTCCGTTGATTCTTTCTTGCATCCGGCGTGGTCCCGGGGTACGCTTTCCAGCGAGGTTTGCACGCCATGTCCAGGTCCGCTGTGCGGTTTTCGCTCTTTGTGCTGGCGGCTGCTGCTGCGTCTCTCGCTCCGCACGCCCAGTCGGTTCAGCCCGTTTCGACCTCTTCCGGTCCCGATGCGATTCTCGAGGCCGCGGCGCCGGCCAACGGTCTGGACAGGGATCAGATACATCCGTGGTACATCCATGGGAGCTGGCAAATCCTCAGCCAAAACCAAACCACGCACCAGGGATCCTTCGAGGAATGGTGGGGCTCACCGCAGCAGGCGAAGATCAGCGTGAGCGCCAATGAATTCCAGCAGACGCGCTACAAGACAGCGGGCGGTGTGGTCTACACCGGCTCCGCTGTGCCACCCGACAATATCGTGAGCTTCCTCGATGACGCGATCCGCATGCCGCTGCCGCCCGCGGCTGGCGGGCTGCGCGAGACGACGGTGAACCAGGGCGGAGTCGCACTCACCTGCGTCTCGGATCCGGAGGCTAAGCCGGAGGAGTCGAGGCCGGCCGGCAGCCTGCTCTCGGCCTACTCCGCCTGCTTTGCCGGCAGCCCCCCGGTGCTTCGTATGGAAGCCGGGCTGGCGGTGCAGGCGCTTTTCAATTCTCTGGTGCGGTTCGAGGGCCGCTATCTGGCCCGGGACGTTCGTTTCATCCTGCCCTCCCGCGAGCAGATCGCCATCCACCTCGATGTGATCGAGCCGCTCAATCCAGCTCCGGAGTCGCTTTTCGACCCGCCCGCGACCGCGCAGCCGCTGCCCGCGATGATCGATCTTCCCGAAGGAGTTCTGCTGCCGACCCGGGTGGCCGGGCATCGGCCGGTCTATCCCCACGCAGCAAGGCTGGAGTCGATCCAGGGCACGGTGGAGCTGGCCGCCGTCATCCGCAAAGATGGGTCGATGGGCGACGTGAAGGTCGTCAGCGCCCCACCTCGGCTGGGGCAGTCGGCCGTGGTGGGCGTGAGGACTTGGCGTTACCGTCCGTATCTGGTGAATGGTCAGCCGGTCGAAGTGGAAACGCGCATCCATGTCACCTTCACCTGCGATGGCGGGCCTAACCTGTGCCGGTATGTGGATGAAAACTGATGCCGGCGGCTGGCGACAACGGGAAGTTATCAAGCTTGGTGACTGACTCTTCGGCTGTTGCCGGTTTTAGTACCGTTTCCGTTGTAGAATGGCGAACGCCTGCTTCCTCCGGCCGGCATAACTCAACAAGAGAGGTCACCTATGTGGCGAGGTCTTCTGGCTTGTGTGGGATTAGTGGCATGCTGCGCGCCGGCTCTCAGCGGGCAAACGAAGGTTTGTGCTTTCCAGGATAAGCCAGGGCATGCCGCCAACGTCAGCGACTCCGATGCCGACGCGCTGGCCCGCGAGCTGAACTCGCACTCGATCGAGACGGTGGCCGCGGTTGGCGTCTCCAAAAAAGACGAGGACGCCGAAGCCCAGAAGCGCGGCTGCACCTGGATTGTCACCCTCTGGCGTCAGGCGGAGTCGCCCGACAGCCCTGTCTTCGCAGGCTCCCTCGGCGCCGCTCGCGGTGGCGATGCCCAGACCATCGGGGAGATTAACTCTACGGGCACGGGTGGCGCGATCCTCAACTTCAAGCTGCAAAAGATCGGTAGCCGCAAGGACGCCGCGCATGGGTACTCCGAGGACGCCTCGCCCTACGCCAAGATGGCCGACCAAATCATGAAGAAGGTAGACAGCGGAAAGTAGCCTGGTGCAGGTTACAGGTTACAAGTGGCGTGCGGCACGCTCACTATGGCTGATTTGGGCTCTCTCACTTACTGAAGATCAGTGCTATCGGAGAAAAAGGCTGCGATTGGTCTGCCCGCGGCTTTCTCCGTTGTCCTGCTGCGCAGGACCTTTGCCCTCAGACTTTCCAGGATCTGCCTCTGCGAGGACCAAAGCCCTTACTTACCCGTTCTTGCTTGCCCCCTCACGCCAACGGAGAGCGAAGGGGTGCATTTTTCAGCGGGTCATGGCGTAGTGGACGGTCTCCTCGATCGCGGCGATGTGGATGGGCTCGCGGTGATTCTCCTTCAGAGTCGAGTTGAGCCTGGTTAAGTCGCTGGATTTGAAATTCTGCCAGGCGGTGATGTTGGTCTCGGCAGCCTGGGTCATCTGATGGAAGATTTCCAGAGCCGTTGCCGGTGCGGGACGGTCGCCGCTTTCGACGATGCCGAGCGCGGTGCCGAGTCCTGAAGAGGCATCGGCAAGGCCGGGGTGCGATTCGTCTTCCGGGTGCTCTCCGTTGCGAATTTTATTGAGGCTGGTCTGGGCTGTGTGGATGGCGTCGCGGACGGATGCAGGGGTGTCGGGTGTGTCGAGTTTCTTCAACTGGGTCGCGACGCTGTCGATTTCAGCCATGGCTTTGCGCGCAATGAGGAGGTGCTCGTAAATGGACTGGCTGAGGTGGTATTGGTCGTCGAGGACGGCGGTGGTGCAGGCACAGCGGGGATCCATGGTGACGTGGAGGGGCTGGGTGAGGGTGGCACCGTCGATGGTGATGCGGGCGGTGTAGGTTCCGGGCGGAACTTTGGGGCCGGCGGGTGAACCGAGGGCGTCGTCGGTATCGGGGTCGCCGGTGCCGGCGCTGGAACTGCCGCTTTCGAGATCCCACACAAAGCGATGTTCGCCGGGCGAGGTGTCGAGTTCCTGGGGTTTGGGGAACCAGCGCTCCGCGATAGGCAGGAGCGGGCGGGTGGCCGGGTGCTTCTCGGCGCTGGAGAAGTGGCGGAGGACGTGGCCGTCGCTGTCGAGAATCTCGAGCGTGACTTTGGACGCGCTCTGGCCGAGGTAGTAGTCGAAGATGGCGCCGTCGGGCGGATTGTTCGCCTGGGGCTCTTCTGGCGGGAGCGGCGTGCCGAGGAAGCCGTCGTTATCGACGCGGATGGCGGTGGGCGGGGCGTAGAGGTATGCGCTGGAACTGTGCTCAGCGGCGGCTGCCGCCTGGCGGAGGGGCGCAATGTCGTCGAGGATCCAGAAAGAACGGCCGTGCGTGGCGACGATCAAGTCACTGCCGTGGATATCTATGTCGCGGATGGAGGTGACGGGCAGGTTGAGCTGGAGGGGCTGCCAGTGGGCGCCATCGTCGAAGGAGACGTAAATGCCGAACTCGGTGCCGGCATAGAGGAGGTTGCGCTGTTCGGGATCCTGGCGGACGGCGCGGAGGAAGTGATCGGAGGCGATGCCGTCGACGGAGAGCGTCCAGGATTGGCCGTAGTCGTGGGTGATGTAGAGGTAGGGCCTGCGGTCGTCGAGGCGGTGACGATCGACGGCGGCGTAGGCGGTGGCGGCATCGAAGTGGTCGGCTTCGATGAGCGAGATTTTGGACCAGGGAGTGAGGGCGGGCGGCGTAACGTCGGTCCAGTGCTGACCGCCGTCACGCGTGACGTGGATGCGGCCGGTGTCGCTGCCGGCCCAGATGAGATTCGCGTCAAGAGGTGATGGAGCAATGGTGTAGACGACGCCATAGCCGCGCTGCATCGCATTCTCGGGCGTGACGGGGCCTTCGGTGGAGGCGTGGGGATCAGCGCCGGTGAGGTCGGGACTGATCGGCTGCCAGTGGAGGCCGCCGTCGGTGGTCTTCATGACGTACTGGGTTCCGAGGTAGAGGGAAGTTTTGTCGGCCGGAGAGAAGACGAGGACGGGCGTCCAGGTGTCGCGATAACGGCGCTTGTTGATGGGCATGCCGAAGCCGCCGAGGGGCCAGGGCGTGATGTTCTGGCTGAAGGAAGTGCGCAGGTCGCTGCGCATCACGCCGCCGTAGGCGTCGGAGGTATACACGATGTTCTCGTCTTTGGGATCGATGGCGATGTAGCCGCTCTCGCTGCCGGGCGGAAGGAACCAGTCGCGCGTGTCGATGTGGCCGTGGTCCGAGCGGCCGTAGACGGCGATGGAGCCGGAGTCCTGCTGAGCGCCAAAGAGGGTGTAGGGGAAACGGTGGTCGGTGGTGACGTGGTAGAGCTGCGCCGTGGGCTGGTTGTACCAGGTGGTCCAGGTCTTGCCGCGGTCGAGAGAAACGCTGGCGCCCTGATCGACGCCGAGGACGAGGTGGCTGAAGTCTTTGGGATCGACCCAGATCTGGTGGTAGTCGTCGCCGCCGGGCGCGCCGCGAACGATCTCGATGGTTTTGCCGCCGTCGTTGGTGCGATAGAGCGCAACGTTGGGGATGTAGAGGACGTCGGGATTTTCCGGATCGATGGCGATGGAGCTGAAGTACCAGGCGCGGCTGATGAGGCGCGGGTCGGTGTTGGCGAGGGTCCAGGAGTCGCCGCCATCGTCGGAGCGGTAGAGGCCGGCTTTGCAGGCGGCAGCGTCGGGTGCGGGAGTGGATTCTTCATCGCGGCCGCAGTTGATGGTGAGGTAGACACGGCGGCCGTCGGCGGAGACGGCGATGCCGGTGCGGGTCCATCCACCCGCAGGAAGGCCGTGGCCGGAGATTTGGGTCCAGGTGGCGCCGGCGTCGGTGGAGCGGTAGAGCGCGTTGCCCGAGCCTTCGATGGGCGCATAGACGGACCACGGTGGACGGTGGGCGTTCCAGGTGGTGGCGAAGAGGATGTTGGGCGCGCTCACTGCCATGGCGAGGTCGGCGATGCCGATGTCAGGGCCTTTGTCGAGGACGCGCTGCCAGTGGTCGCCGCCATCCGTGGACTTGTAGACGCCGCGCTCGGGGCTGGGGCCGTAGGCGTGGCCGAGAACGCCGACGTAGACAGTATGCGGATCGGTGGGAGAGACGAGGATGCGGGAGATCTGGCGCGAGTCATCGAGGCCGATGTGCTGCCAGGTGGCTCCGGCGTCGTCGCTGCGGTAGAGGCCGTCGCCGGAGGCGAGGTCGGAGCGGATGTCGGACTCACCGGTGCCGGCATAGATCACGTTGGGATCGGAGGGGGCAACGGCGAGCGCGCCGATGGAGGCGACGGGCTCGTGATCGAAGATGGGCTGCCAGACGGTGCCGGCGTCGGTTGTCTTCCAGACGCCGCCATCGACACCGCCGAAGTAGTAGGTGCGGTCGCTGCCGGGAACGCCGGCGACGGCGACGACGCGTCCGGCGCGGAAGGGGCCGACGAGTCGCCAGCGGAGTCCGCTGAAGAGCTGCGGAGAGACGGACTGGGCCGGAGCGGCGGCGGTGGCGAGGAGGAGGATGCAGAAAGGAGCAAGAAACAGAGAACGCAGACGAGGAGCTTTCATGGGGTGAAGACGATTGTGCGGGGAGAGCGGGGAAGAGTGCAAGCGAGGGGGGCTGGTCGAGGTATCGCGGCTTCCCACTCAAGCCAACTACGGGCTTGAATGGGGCACCCGGCTTCAGCGGCCGAGGTGGAGGAGGGATTCGGAGAGGGGATAGATCCAGGGCGACGTTGCAAGGATGGCGATGGCGGCGAGGAGGAGCGCAGCGGTGAGTCGCGGAACGATAGAAGAGCGCTCGGTGCGGGTGGGAAGCGGATGCAGGAGGCGGTCGATGCGCGTGGCGAGTCCGGCTTCGGCGGAGGTGAGAGCGGTGTGGATCACGGGAGTGAGGGACTCGGCGAGGGGACGGGCGGCGCGAGCGGCGCGGGCGGTTTGCACGATAGCTTCGGCGAGGAGGAGCGAGCGGTTCAGGTCGCCGCGCACCGCATCGTCGTCTGCAGCCCAGTCGGCGGCGGCTTGCCAGGCGCGTTCCCAGGGGTCGCTGAAGAGGAAACGGAGGCGCGGGAGAAAACTCAGCGAGAGAAGCTTCCAGTTATCGCGGTGCAGCGCGTGGGAGCGCTCGTGGTCGAGGGCGACGTCGAGGGCATCGGGGCGGAGGCGGTCTTTGGCGAGGAGATCGGCGGAGACGATGATGAGGGGCTTGCGGAATCCGAGGAGCGCGACGGGGTAGGCGGTTCGCCTGAGGGCGAGAACGGGCGTGGCGCCGCTGGTCTGCAGAGGCTGACCGGAGCGGCGGCAGGCGCGGGTGAAGCGGAGGGTGCGGAGGGTGATGCGGAGACCGCGGAGTAGAGAAAGTCCCACCCAGAGGGCGGCGGTTAAGGTGAGAACGAGGCAAAGTCCGCTGACGCTTTCGGCCTCATGGGTGGGCTCGAAGCGCAGGTACGCCGGGATGCAGACGGATGCGGCCAGGAAGAGTGCGGCAAGCGCGGGGACCAGCTGGATCCCGTAGAGGATGCGTTCGCGGCGGCGCGCCGGCGTTGACTGGAGGCCGCGCAGGATGAAGGGTGCGCAACGAATGAGAATCAGCTGCAGCGTGGCACAGAGCGCACCGAAGACGATCAGCACCAGACAAAGGAGGCGCAGGGAATAAGAGAGGGTCACGGCCGGCCTCCCTTCTTTGGCTGCACAGGCGCGCTTTGAGCGCGGGCGGAACGGATGCTGGATTCGAGCTGGTCGAGCAGGTCGGTGTCGTAGTCGTGGACGGCGTCGACGAGGCAGGAGACGAGAATGTCGGGCTGGGAATCGGATTCAGAAAAGAAGCGGCGAATGAGATGGGCGGCGCGCTGCTCTTCGAGATCGCGGGCGGAGAGGCTGGGCGAGTAGAGGAAGGCGCGGTTGACCTTTTCGCGCTCGAGGAGGCCTTTGCGGAAGAGACGATCGAGGGTGGTCATGACGGTTGTGTAGGCGAGGCTGGCGTCAAGGTTTTCGGCGACCTGCTGCACCGTGGCGCTGCCCAGCTCGCGGAGAACCGCGAGGACTTCGCGCTCGCGGCGGCCGAGAGTGCCTGCCGGTGCGCCCGTTCGGCTGGGGTCGCTGTCCGGGGCAGCGGAGCGGAATCGCTCTGCGCGGGAATCTGAATCCGACATGGGCATATCCGGGAATCCGGGGACGCCATTGATGATAGCCCAGTTCCCGGCATCCGCGATCTTCGGTTACTACCGCTGGTAGTAGTTCGTACGTGCAGCTACTCTCGACTGCGAGAAGACTCTTTCGTCGCAAAGAACATCCCCGACTGCATGTTAGAGAAGATACTTTCCAGGATCCACTGGTCGAATTTGCAGGCCCGCGCCGTCTCGTTGGCTGGCCTGCTGCTGATCGTCTCAGGCACCGCGCTGTTGCGCGCGCAGAATTCCAACGGCGCGCTGGGCGGCCAGGTGCAGGACTCCACGGCCGCGCGGGTACCCGGAGCTCGTGTTACGGTTCAGGCCGCCGGGTCTTCCGTGAGGCGCACGGCGACGACCAATCGGCGCGGAGAATTCCTCATCGAGGAACTCCTTCCTGGTACGTATCAAGTGAGCGTGACGGCGGAGAACTTCGCGCCGGCCACGGCGGAGATCGATGTCACGGTGGGGGGGAGCGCAGCCTTCTTGTCACGCTGCAGCCGCAAGGCAGGCGGGAAACGGTCAAGGTGCAGGGAAATCCTTCCTCGATCACAGCGCAGACGATCGATACCACCAGCGCCGTGCATGGCGGCGTCGTCAGCAGCAGGGATCTTGAGACATTTCCTCTTCCCGCGCGCAGTTTCGCGAATATTGCCTACCTGGTGCCGGGGACGGAACCGGTCGAGCCTTCGGACCCGACCAAGGCCCGCATCACAGCGGTTTCAACCGGTGGAAGCTCCGGTCTGAACAATGAGCTTTCGGTGGACGGGGCCGACAACTCCGACGACTGGATCGGCGGTTTCCTGCAGAATTTCTCTCCGGACGACATTCAGGAATTCGCGGTGCGCACGTCCAATGAAGAAGCAGATACGGGCTGGACCACCGCCGGATCGGTGGTGATCACTACCAAACGCGGCACCAACGACTGGCATGGGGACGCGGCCTTCTACGAGCGCGCGGCGGCGCTGAACGCCCGCTTCCCGATCGAGAATCCAGCGGAGACCTGCATCAACGGAAGCTGCGTTTACAACCCCAAACAACCGTTCTCGCGGCAGAACTACATCGGCACACTCGGCGGCCCTGTGGTGCGCAACAAAGTCTGGTTCTTCTCCTCGTTCGAGAACGTCCACGAAAACGCGAGCATCGCCTACAGCCCTGCCAGCACCCAGCAATTCGACGCGCTGAGCACGGTCGCATCCGACGGCCTGATCCCGGGCGTGCCGTCCATCGCCGTGCCCGCCAATGTTCCCATTCCTTTCCGCGACTATCTCGGATCGGTGCGTTTTGACTGGGCCCAATCTGCGAAATCGCGATGGTTCCTGCGGACCTCTCAGGATTCCTACCTCACCCACAACGCTCTGGTGGAGCAGGGCACGCTGCCTTCAACCGGACTGACTACGCACAACAATTACTGGAACACGGTCATCGGCAACACGTATGCGTTCAGTTCCAGCTGGCTGGGCAATCTGGTTCTCGCCTCCAGCCTCCTGCACCTGACCCAGACGCGGAATTCGAATCTGGGCTTTGCGCTGGCATTTCCCTTCAGTTCGACAGCCCTGACGGTTTCGGGATTCGAAACCTTCGGCGACAACCAGTTCGCCACGCCGATTACGCTGTTCCCTGACCTGCGGAATCAGGAGAAATACCAGGTGCGTTACGACCTGAGTCATGTTGCCGGCAATCATGCACCGCGGTTGGGGATCGACTTCATTCATGAGCCGGTGCTGAGCGGCGCGTTTGCCTCCAGTGCGGAGCAACTCATTCAATACCCGTTCAATCCGGATTGCTACGTCAACCCCACCGCCGACCCGAGCTGCGGCGGCATCACGAGTCCGCCGCCCTTTTACTTTGTGTCGCCTTCTTCGCAGTGCAATCCTGGCCCCAGCGCCGCTTCCGGGATCACCTGCACGTTTTCTTCCGCCGGCGACGGCAGTTATTCGCAGAACGTGCAGCGCATCGCCCTCTATGCCGAGGATTCCTGGCGGGCTTCGCATCACCTGACGGTTAATTATGGGGTGCGTTACCAGAGTACGTTCGGACTGTTCGAGGCCTCGGGCCGAAGCCAGGCGGAGAATTCTGCGTACATTACTCTGCAGGCGCTGCACATTCCCATCGTGCCGGGGGTGCCGCACGACGATCACGGGCAACTTGCCCCGCGCGTGGGGCTGGCCTGGTCTCCGGGCCATAACGAGAAGACTGTCTTTCACGCGGGATTCGGCCTCTACTTCGATGATCTCGCGCAGAACGGATGGGCAACGGCCTTCCAGGCTCTCAACAACACCAACGCAGTCACTGGTTCCTGTGCGCTCACGGGCGGCCCTGGTGCTTACGCGCTGAGCGGGACGGGCTGCCTGCAGGGGGGCTCCGGCGCCACCGGCAACCTGATCGGGTCAGACTACAAGACACCGTACGCGATTCACATCACCGGCGGAGTTCAGCACGAATTGAGCCAAAGATGGCTGGCCGGCGCCGATTACGTTCATGAGCAGGGCAACCACGGATACCGTGCCTTTCCGTACACGAGTGGCGCGAGTCTGTTCACGCCTTCCATTCCTGCGGGAGATCCTGGTTATACCGCCGATCAGACATCGGTGGTTCCGAATGTCAACGTCTTCCAGTCAGACAATCGCTCGAGTTACAACGCCCTCATGCTGCATGTGCAGGGCAATATGCAGCGCTTCAGCCTGATCGCGAACTACCAGTTCTCGAAGGCCCAGACCTGGGGCTGCGTGCTGGGCGAGCTGTTCGATTATGTGGATGGCGTTTGCACCGCCCAGAGCGGACCCATGGCCGGTCAGCTGGATGCTTTTGGACCCGGCGATTACGGTCCCTCCGGCGAAGACGTTCGCCATCGTTTCGTCCTTGCAGGCACGCTGCACATCCCCGCCGGATTCGAGCTCAGCGGCCTTTCCCAGTTGGAGAGCGCCCGCCCGATCACGATCACCACGGCAGATAACACCGGGCGGATCTGGGTGAACGGGGACTACACCAGTCTTGACGAATTTCGCGGCTCTCCTTACATGCAGACGGACCTGCGCGTTGCCCGGCCGTTCATGGTCCATGAGCGCCTGCAGATTAATCCGTTCATTGAGTTCTTCAACCTGTTCAACCGCAACAATCCGGGGGCAAACTACGCTGTCAATGTGGCTCAGCTCCCGGTCCCGGCCTCGCAGATGCAGCCGAATTCAGCCGGCATTACGAATGTGACCGACATCTGCACCAACGCCGACTGCTCCCAAACGGAGCCCATCACCAGCCTGAAACAGCTTGAAATCCCCGAGGGCGCGCTGGGAGATTTCTTCGGTCCCGGCACAACGGTGGGCATTCCTTTCGCTGCCCAGCTCGGCGTTCGGGCGACGTTTTAGTCCGGCAGCAGCGGCAGATTGGCCCAGCCGCAGACCCGTCCGTAGCTGAACCCGACGCATCGGGGCTTCACAGTTACAATGGCCGCTGTGCGCCGGCGACGCCTTGCGCCGGCCTGAAAGGAAAGTGCGTCCATGAACAAACGATCTGCGTTGGGAGTCTTCTTTGCTGTTGCTGCGAGTGTAGCGACGATGTTGCCTGCCGTGGTGGCTGCGCAGGAGGCGGGGCCGATGCCCGATCTGCACTGGCGGATGATTGGGCCGTTCCGCGGTGGACGAACGCGCGCAGCGGCGGGCGTGCCGGATCAGCCGAATGTCTTCTACATCGGCCAGGTGGACGGCGGGGTGTGGAAGTCCACGGACTATGGGCGGACGTGGCATCCGATTTTCGACCATGAGGACACGCAGTCGATTGGCGCCATCGCGGTGGCGCCGTCGGACGACAATGTCGTGTACGTGGCGAGCGGCGAGGGGCTGCACCGGCCGGATTTGTCGGTAGGCGACGGGATGTATCGGTCCGACGATGCGGGGAAGACGTGGACGCATTCGGGACTGGAGAAGGGCGAACAGATTCCGGCGATTGCTGTCGATCCGACCAACGCCAACATTGTTTTTGCGGCGGTGCTGGGGCATCCGTATGGGCCGAACGAGGAGCGGGGTATCTTTCGCACGGACGACGGCGGGAAGACGTGGAAGAAGGTGCTCTACAAGGACCAGTGGACGGGCGGATCGGATGTGGTGATCGATCCGAAGAATCCGCAGGTGGTGTATGCGTGCCTGTGGGAGGACACGCTGGGGCCGTGGGAGGATGCGAATCAGTATTCGGGGACGCACGGCGGGTTGTTCAAGTCGACGGATGGCGGGAACCACTGGACGCAGCTGACGAAGGGTCTGCCGGACGGCCTGGAGCAGATCAACGTGGCGGTGGCGCCGAGCGATCCGCAGCGGCTGTACGCGACGATGCAGACGAAGGTTGAAGGCGGCGGCGGTTATACGGTGCCGCATGGCCTCTATGTGTACCGCTCCGATGATGGAGGCGAGAGCTGGCGGAAGATTACGGACGATCCGCGACCGGAGATGAAGATCGGCGGCGGGGACCTGTCAATACCGGTAGTGGACCCTAAGGATGAGGACACGGTTTATGTCACCAGCATTGTTACGGTTCGTTCGACCGACGGCGGGAAGACGTGGATCAGCCTGCGCGGCGCGCCGGGCGGGGACGATTACCAGAATATGTGGATCAATCCGCTGAACCCGGACATTTTGCTGCTGGTGAGCGATCAGGGCGCGGTGATCAGCGTGAACAAAGGCCAGACGTGGGGCTCCTGGTATAACCAGCCGACGGCGCAGCTGTATCACGTGGCGGCGACGAGCGATTTTCCCTATGCGGTGTGCGCGGGGCAGCAGGAGAGCGGGTCGGTGTGCATCCGGACGCGGGGAAACGATGGGGAGATCACGTTCCGCGACTGGCACCCGGTGGGAATTATCGAGTATGGGTATGCGGCGCCGGACCCGCTGCACCCGGAGATCGTGTACGGAGCGGGGCGGACGGAAGTGTCGCGCAACAACATGATCACGGGCGAGACGCAGAATGTGACGCCGCTGCCGATGCGGGAGAAGGGATTCCGGGCCGATCGGTCGGAGCCGATCCTGTTTTCGCCGGTCGATCCGCACACGATGTATTACGCGGCGAATCATCTTTTCAAGACGACGGATTACGGGCACACGTGGGAGACGATCAGTCCCGACCTGAGCCGGGAGCATACCGGCCAGCCGGCGTCTCTGCAGCCGCTGACCCAGGAGCAGCAGGATGAGCGGCGCGGGGTGATCTATGCCGTGGCGGCGTCGTATAAGACGAGGCAGACGATCTGGGCGGGAACGGACGACGGGCTGGTGTGGATCACGCGCGACGGGGGAAAGACCTGGACGCAGATCACGCCGCCGGGCCTGACTCCGTGGAGCAAGATTGCGCAGATTGACGCGTCGCGGTTCGACGATGATACGGCGTATGTGGCCGTGAGCCGGGAGCGCATCGACGACATGAAACCGTACGCGTTCCGCACGCATGACGGCGGGAAGACGTGGCAGTCGATCAGCGACGGGTTGGATGCGCCGGTGAATGCGGTGCGGGCCGATCCGGTACAGAAGGGGCTGCTGTATGCGGCGACGGAGCTGGGGGTGTGGGTGTCGTTCGACGATGGCGACCACTGGCGTCCGCTCGAATACAACCTGCCCCATACCTCAATGCGCGATCTCCTGGTGAAGGACGACGATCTGGTGGTGGCGACACACGGGCGCTCATTCTGGGTGCTGGACGATGTGGCTCCGCTGCGAGAGCTGGCGGCCGAGAGCGGCGGTTCGCTGCCGGAGTTGTTGAAGCCCGCAGACGCGTGGCGGGTGCGGCGCAGCGAGTATACGGATACGCCGATGCCTCCGGATGAGCCGATGGGGAAGAATCCGCCGGACGGGGCGCTGATCGACTACAACCTGCCGGCGGCGGCGCAGGATGTGACGCTGCAGATCCTGGACAGCGATGGCAAGGTGCTGCGGACGTACACGAGCCACGATCCGGTGACGCCGACGCCGGAGGAGCTGAAGACGGAGCTGATTCCGCCGTACTGGCCGCTGCGGCACGGGCCGATGCCGGTGAGCGCAGGGATGCATCGCTGGGTGTGGGATCTGCGGTCGACGACGCCGACTTCGACACGGTATGGGTATCCGATTTCGGCGGTGCCGTACCGGACGCCGCTGGAGCCGCAGGGACCGCTGGTGGCGCCGGGGACGTACACCGTGAAGCTGACGGTTGACGGGAAGAGCGAAACAGAGCCGGTGACCGTGAAGATGGATCCGCGAGTGCACATGACGCAGGATGAACTGGTGGCGCTGCACTCGGCGCAGATGGCGATGGCCGACGCGCTGAGCGCGGCGGCGCAGGCCGATCTGGATGCGCATGCGGTGGAGGAGCAGCTGAACGCGCCGGGGAATGCGGACGTCGCTTCGCAGGTGGCGCAGTACAAGGAGGCGTTGGGCAAGGTGCTGAAGGGCGATCCAGCGCAGCACCGGCCGGGAGTGGACGAAGTGAGCGGCGAGTCGGGGCAGGTGTATAGCGAACTCGAGGGAGCCGACGCGATTCCGACCGAGGCTCTGCTGCAGGCCGCACAGCAGGTTCAGCACGAAGGCACAGAGGTTGTGCCGGCGTGGCAGGATTTCCGGGCGCATCAGTTGCCGGAACTGAACGATGTGCTGCGCAAGGCGGGGCATCCGGAGATCAATCTGAAAAAGGCGCCGGAGGATATGCCGGAGGCGGGCGACGAGGACTGAGGGGCAGCGGACAGCGGATAGCGAATAGCGAAAGGCGGTCGGCTGCTGGTATATCGGAGGCTGGGATGCCCACTGGGCGGCCGCAATCATCGGTGTGATCTACTGGGGTGCCTCGCGCATCCGCGACCGAAACGAGGCGGCTGGGCGGCCATCACCCATGACTTCGACTCCTGACTCCGATCTGCGCAAGCGGTGGACGCGCGTCCTGCCTGCGGTTTTCATCACGTACAGCCTCGCGTATCTCGATCGCGCCAACTATGGATTTGGCGCGGCGGCGGGGCTGGCGCAGACGCTGCACATCAGCGGCTACCAGTCGAATCTGCTGGGGGCGCTGTTTTTCCTGGGATATTTCTTGCCGCAGGTGCCGGGTGTGATCCTGGTGCAGCGGTATAGCGCGCGGCTGCTGATCTTCCTGGCGCTGATTGCCTGGGGCGCGTTTGCGGCGCTGACGGGAGTGATCCGCAGCTACTGGATGCTGGCGGCGGATCGGATGCTGCTGGGCGTGGCGGAGAGCTTTGTTTTCCCGGCGCTGCTGATTGTGCTGACGCGGTGGTTCACGCGGGCGGAGCGGTCGCGGGCGAACTCGCTGATGATCCTGGCGAATCCGATGACGGTGCTGTGGATGTCGGCGGTGACGGGGTTTCTGATTCGCGCGCGGGGATGGCAGGTGGCGTTCATCCTGGAGGGCGCGGTCGCGGTGGTGTGGGGCGTGTTCTGGCTTGCGCTGATGCGCGATCATCCCTCAGAGGCGCGGTGGCTGAGCGCGGAGGCGCGGACGGAACTGGAGGCGGCGCTCGAAGGAGAGCAGCGGCAGTTGCCGCAATTTGAGAATTTCTGGCTGGCCTTTCGCGAGCGCAACGTGTTGCGGCTATGCGCGAACTATTTTTTCTGGAGCCTGGGCATTTACGGATTCGTGCTGTGGCTGCCGGTGGTGATTCGGAACGCGACGAAGGCAGGAATGGGGACGACCGGCCTGGTGGCTGCGATCCCTTATCTGGTGGCGGTGGTGGTGATGATGGTGGTGTCGCATTTGTCGGACCGGCAGGGGCAGCGGCGGAAATTTGTATGGCCGCTGATGGTGCTGGGCGGCGTGGCGCTGGCGGGTTCGTACTTTGCGGTGGAGCGTTCGTTTGTGGTGGCGTATGCGTGCCTGGTTGTGTCGGCGGCCTGCATGTATGCGCCCTACGGGCCGTTCTGGGCGATGGTGCCGGAGCTGCTGCCGCGTAATGTCATGGGCGAGACGATGGCGCTGATCAACTGCGTGGGCGCGCTGGGCGGATTTTTCGGCGTGTTTCTGGTGGGCGTGCTGCAGACCTATACCGGAGGACCTGGGGCAGGATTTCTGCTGATGTCAGGGTCGCTTATTCTGGCAGGAGCGCTGCTGTTCAAGATGCAGCCGGTAGCCAGTAGCCGGTAGCGCGCAGTGAGCGGAGAGTTGGGCGGGGCGGAGTGACGGCAATCCCAAACATTCCAGTGAACGAGGTTCTGGAGGCGCGCGATCTCGACCTGGGCGCGGTGGCGACGCATGCGCGCGGGCCTGCGGGATCGCTGCTGCTGAACGAGGAGATGCTGCTGACGCAGCCCTCGGGGAATCTTTTTGGGCTGACGCAGAACGCGGGAATGGGCTGGGATCCGGCGCGAATGAGCGGGCCGGAGGTGCTGATCCTGAGCACGCACGGCGGGCTGCGGGCGGAAGATGGGACGCCGATTGCGCTGGGCTTTCACACCGGACATTGGGAAGTCGGCCTGCTGGTAGCGGAGGCGGCGCGGGCGCTGACGGCGCGAGGAGCGGTGCCATTTGCCGGAGCGTGCACCGATCCCTGTGATGGGCGGACGCAGGGCACGGCAGGGATGCTGGACTCGCTCCCCTATAGAAATGACGCGGCGATGGTGTTGCGCCGCCTGATGCGGTCGCTGCCGACGCGGGCCGGAGTGATGGGCGTGGCGACGTGCGACAAAGGGCTGCCGGCGATGATGATGGCGCTGGCGTCGTCGGGCGCGCTGCCGTCGGTGCTGGTGCCGGGGGGCGTGACGCTGCTGCCGGAGAACGGCGAGGATGCCGGGAAGATCCAGACGATTGGGGCGCGGTTTGCGCAGGGGCAGATTACGCGGGAGTACGCGGAGGAGATGGGCTGCCGGGCGTGCGCGACGCCCGGCGGAGGCTGCCAGTTTCTGGGTACGGCGGCGACGAGCCAGGTGATTGCGGAGGCGCTGGGGCTGGCGTTGCCGCACACGGCGCTGGCTCCTTCAGGACAGCCGGTGTGGCTGGATGCGGCGCGGCGGTCGGGCGCGGCGCTGCTGCGGCTGCGGACGCTGGGCATCGGAACGCGGGACATCCTGACCGACGGGGCCTTTGAGAACGCGATGGTAGCGTACGCGGCGTTCGGCGGATCGACGAATCTGCTGCTGCATCTACCGGCCATTGCGCATGCAGCGGGGCGAAAGCGGCCGAGCGTTGCGGACTGGATGCGCGTGAATCGCGAGGTGCCGCGGCTGGTGGATGCGCTGCCGAACGGGCCGCGAAATTTCGCGACGGTGCAGGTATTTCTCGCGGGCGGCGTGCCGGAGGTGCTGCTGCATTTGCGGGCAGCGGGGCTGCTGCAGACGCAGGCAATGACGGCCGCGGGCGTAACGGTCGGTGAATGCCTCGACTGGTGGGAGCAAAGCGAGCGGCGACGGGCGCTGAAGAAGAATTTGCAGGAGCGGGATGGGATCGATGCGGAGGCGGTGATCTTTTCACCGGAGCGCGCTCGGGCGGCGGGGCTGACCTCGACGGTGTGTTTTCCGGTGGGGAATCTGGCGCCGGAGGGATCGGTGGTGAAGAGTACAGCGATCGATCCGGGGCTGATTGGCGAGGATGGAGTGTTTTCTCATCGGGGGCCGGCGCGGGTGTTCACGCTGGAGAGCGATGCGATTGCGGCGATCAAGCGCGGAGAGATTGGGGCGGGCGATGTGATGGTGCTGGTGTGTTGCGGGCCGCGCGGCGCGGGGATGCAGGAGATTTATCAGATCACAGCGGCATTGAAGGCATTGCCGCATTGCCGGCATGTGGCGTTGCTGACGGATGGGCGGTTCAGCGGCGTCTCGACGGGGCCGTGCATTGGACATGTCTCACCCGAGGCGCTGGCCGGGGGGGCGGTGGGCAGGCTGCGGGAGGGCGATGTTGTCGCGATCCGCATCGATCGGGGAACGCTGAGCGCGAGTGTGGATCTGGTGGGGGAAGGCGCAGAGGAGTTCGGCGCGGAAGAGGGAGCGCGGCGGCTGGCGGCGCGTCGATCGCGTGAGGATTTGCGGCCCCATCCGGAGCTGCCCGACGACACGCGGCTGTGGGCGGCGCTGGTAGAAGCCAGCGGCGGCATCTGGGGCGGGTGTGTCTATGACGTGGACGCGATTACAAGCAAACTCAAGGGAGACGCAGCGTGATTCTGTATCGAACGGCGGATGGATGGTTGGTGGAAGAAGCAGGGCGGTTCAATCCTCTGGAAGAGAAGTCGCTGGATGAGTTGCTGGCGCGGGAGGATCTGGAAACCTATCTTGCGTCACGGCTGAAGGCCGGCGCGACGCAGGGCGCGGTAGATGAGAAGAAGCTGCTGGCGCCGGTGGGGACGCAGGAGGTGTGGGCGGCGGGCGTGACGTATCTGCGGAGCCGCGCGGCGCGGATGGCGGAGTCGAAGGACGCGGGCGGCGGTGATTTCTACGACAAGGTGTATTCGGCGGAGCGGCCGGAGCTGTTTTTTAAGTCGCTGGCGCAGAAGGTCGTGGGACCGGGAGCGGCGGTGGGGATTCGCAGCGACGCAACGTGGAATGTGCCGGAGCCGGAGTTGGTGCTGGTGATCAGTCCGGCGGGAAAGATTGTGGGGACCACGATCGGGAACGACATGAGTTCGCGAGATATCGAGGGGCAGAATCCGCTGTATCTGCCGCAGGCGAAGGTCTACAACCGGAGCTGCGCGCTGGGGCCGGGGATCCTGGTGACGAGTGAGGCTCTGCCGTCGGAGACGCGGATTGCGATCACCATCACGCGTGGGGCGGAGACGGCATTCGCCGGCGAGACGAGTCTGGCGCAGATGAAGCGGAAGCCGCAGGAGCTGGTGGAGTACCTCTATCGCGACCAGACCTTTTCGACGGGGACGTTTCTGCTGACGGGGACGGGAATTGTGCCGCCGGATTCCTTTACGCTGAAAAGAGGCGACACGATTCGGATTGCGATCGACGGCATCGGCGAATTGGTAAACGAAGTCAGGTAACAGGTTGCAGGAGGTTGTAGTGGAAGCGGCGAAGGTTTGGACTGCGGGTGAGTGGCGGGCGGCGGATGCTGCGTCCACGTTTGAGGCGGAGAACCCCTCGACGGGGAAGAAGCTGGGGCGGGTGTTTCCGGTAAGCAGGTGGAGCGACTGCGATCGCGCGCTCACGGCAGCGGCGGAGGCGGCGCACGCGATGGAGCAGGCGCCGGCGGAGAAGATCGCTGCGTTTCTGGAGGCGTATGCCGGCAGGATTTCCGAGGCGGCGGAGAAGCTGGCCCAGGCCGCGCACGAGGAGACAGGATTGCCGGTGACTCCGCGGCTGAAGGATGTGGAGATTCCCAGAACCGTCGATCAGCTGCGGCAGGCCGCAGCAGCGGCGCGAGATGGATCGTGGCGGAGGGTAACGGTCGATAAGCAGAAGAATCTGATGTCGTGCCTGGGGCCGGTGGGACCGGTGGTGATCTTCGGGCCCAACAATTTTCCGTTTGCCTACAACGCGGTGAGCGGCGGCGATTTTGCGGCGGCGATCGCGGCGGGGAATCCGGTGATCGCCAAGGCGCATCCGCTGCATCCTTATACGTCGCAATTGCTGGCGGAGCAGTGCGCGCAGGCGCTCGCCGGGTCGGGACTGCCGGCCGCGGCGGTGCAGATGCTGTATCACCTGGACAACGAGACGGGACTGCGGCTGGTGAGCGATCGGCGCATCGGCGCCTTTGCTTTCACTGGCAGCAGGGCGGCGGGACTGGCGCTGAAGGAAGCGGCCGATAAGGCGGGGAAGCCGGCGTATCTGGAGATGTCCAGCCTGAACCCGGTGGTGTTTTTGCCGGAGGGGATGAAGGAGAACGCGGCGAAGTGGGCGGCGCAACTGACTGACAGCTGCACGGCGGGATCGGGACAGTTCTGCACGCGGCCGAATCTTGTATTTGTGTTTGCCAGCGAGGCAACGGAGAAGTTCCTGAAGGAAGTGGCCGCGGGTTTTGAGAGCCGCAGTCCGCACGCTCTATTGTCCGGTGCGACGCGCGAGAGGCTCGACGATTCGATTGGCAAGCTGCGCAAGGCGGGCGCGGAGCTGGTGACGGGCGGGAAGAATCTCGATGGCGACGGATACCGCTACGCCAACACGCTGCTGCGGGTGCCGGGAAAGAGGTTTCTGCAGGCGCCGGAGGAGTTCC
Source organism: uncultured Acidobacteriaceae bacterium (assembly GCA_963770525.1). GTDB lineage: Bacteria > Acidobacteriota > Terriglobia > Terriglobales > Acidobacteriaceae > Palsa-343. The sequence goes on from CAVYPY010000002.1 coordinate 72,923, forward strand.
AGCGCGAGGCCTTTGGCAATGAGGTGCTGGCGGTGGTGGTGGATGGGGCGGATCAGCTGGAACAGGCGCTGGAGCCCATGGAAGGCAATTTGACGGCGAGCGTTTACTCGGCGGAATCGGGCGCGGATGAGGGCGTGTATCGGAGGATCGCTCCGGTGCTGCGGCGGAGGTCCGGGCGTTTGCTGAACGACAAGATGCCGACGGGCGTGGCGGTGAGTCCGGCGATGAATCACGGCGGGCCATATCCTGCGACGGGGCATCCGGGCTTTACCGCGGTGGGGATACCGGCGTCGATCGCGCGCTTTACGACGCTGCAGTGCTATGACAACGTGCGCGAGGAGCGGCTGCCGGCATTCCTGCGGGGCGTGTGAGCCCTGCTGTGAAGAACCGGCCTGTTTCCGGGTGGTAACGGGTTTGGTCCGGCGGGCTTGGTTGTTGCGCGATCCGGCATGAGCGCGATTTAGAAAAGAGAGATGAGCACGGTACGCGCCATGCCGGGAGGCTGGGTGAGCCGCACCGCGATCCCGCGCGGCGCAAACGGGCGCGGTTTGTGCCGGTGGTGCGCGCTGGAAGTCCCGCGGGGACGGTATACCTTCTGTTCCGAATATTGCGTGCACGAATGGAAGCTGCGGACGCAGCCGGGTTATCTGCGGGAGCAGGTGCTTCTGCGGGACCGGGGCATCTGCGCTCAGTGCAGCGTTGATACCGCGGCGGCATTGCGCCAGCTGCGGCGATCGCGTGGAGCGAGTCGGGCGGCGTTGCTCGCGCACTGGAAGCCGGGACACCGGCGGCGCGCCAGTCTGTGGGATGCCGATCACATTGTGCCTGTGATCGAGGGCGGAGGGGAATGCGATCTGGAGAACATCCGCACGCTGTGCCTGCGCTGTCATCGAGAGGCGACCGCGGCTTTGCGGTCCAGGCGACGGCAGGCGCGGAAAAGCGCCGAGACGGATCCGGCGAAAAAGTAACCGTGCCGGTGAATGCGCCCTGTTTCCGAACCGGATGGGGTATAGTGTTTCAAACTCAGTACCTGCTCACTTTCCCTCAGTTCAAAATCACAGCCAACGAGAGGTTCGACTCGCATGCGGTTGCCGATTGCTGCTGTCTGTTTGTTTGCCGTAACCACTTACGCCGCGGACATGGGACAGAGTCTGCGCGGCTACACACCGCAGGATTCCGCCACAGAGATCAGCTGGGAGCAGAAGTTCCGGGCGATTCCGGAGCCGGACCGGATCCGGGAGAACATGCGGCGGCTGAGCGCGCGGCCGCATCATGTGGGATCGCCGTATGACAAGAACAATGCGGAATGGCTGCTGGCGCAGCTGAAGTCGTATGGGCTGAACGCGCAGATTGAGGAGTTCACCGCGCTGTTTCCCACGCCCAAGTCGCGACTGCTGGAGCTGGAAGGACCGACGCCGTTCAAGGCCACGCTGCAGGAGCCGCCGGTAAGCGTGGATCCGACGTCGAGCCAGACCAGCGAGCAACTGCCCACCTACAACGCCTATTCGCGCGACGGCGATGTGACGGCCCCGCTGGTGTACGTGAACTACGGCCGGCCGGAAGACTACGACGTGCTCGAGCGGATGGGCGTGTCAGTGAAAGGCGCGATCGTGATCGCGCGCTACGGCATGAGCTGGCGCGGCATTAAGCCGAAGGTAGCGGCCGAGCACGGCGCGGTGGGCTGCATCATCTACTCCGATCCGCGGGACGATGGGTATTTCCAGGGCGACACCTATCCGGAAGGGCCGATGCGTCCGCCGGAAGGCGCGCAGCGCGGCAGCGTAATGGATATGCCGATCTATCCTGGCGATCCGCAGACGCCGGGCGTGGGAGCAAAGCCGGGCGTGAAGCTGATTCCCCTGGATAAGGTGCAGACGATTACGAAGATTCCGGTGCTGCCTATCTCGTATGCGGACGCGACGCCGTTCCTGAAGGCGCTGGGCGGGCAAGTGGTGCCGGAGGCGTGGCGCGGCGCGCTGCCGCTGACGTATCACGTGGGGCCGAGCACGGTGAAGGCGCATCTGGCGCTCGCCTTCAATTGGGACCGCGATCCGCTGTACGACGTGGTCGCGAGGATTCCGGGCGCGAAGTATCCGGGTCAGTGGGTGATTCGCGGGAATCATCACGATGCGTGGGTGAACGGGGCAGAGGATCCGCTCTCCGGATCGTCGCCGGAGCTGGAAGAAGCGCGGGCGCTGGGCGAGCTGCTGAAGCAGGGATGGAAGCCGGATCGGACGATTATCTACTGCTTCTGGGATGGCGAAGAGCCGGCACTGCTGGGTTCGACCGAGTGGGCGGAGTATCACGCGGATGAGCTGAAGCAGCACGCCGTGATCTACATCAACTCCGATGGCAACGGGCGCGGATATTTTCGTGCAGGCGGATCGCACTCGCTGGAAAACTTCGTCAATGACGTGGCGAAGGATATCCAGGATCCCGAAACCGGCATGTCGGTGTGGAAGCGGGTGCGGCTGGTGGATATTTCGCGTGCGACGCCGGAGCGGCGGGCCGAAATTCGCTCGCGCGCCGATCTGCGGATTCCGGCGCTGGGCTCGGGCAGCGATTACACCGTGTTCATCGACCATCTGGGCATCGCCAGCCTGAACCTGGGCTACGGCGGCGAGGATGAAGGCGGGCAGTACCACTCCGTTTACGACGACTTCTATTACTACACGCATTTCATGGACACGACGTTTCACTATGAGCGCGCGCTGGCGGAAACAGCGGGCACGATGGTGATGCGGATGGCCGATGCGGACATGCTGCCCTTCCAGTTCTCCGATCAGGCGGACACGGTTCATATGTATGTGGGCGAGCTGAAGAAGCTGGCCGATCAGGAGCGCAGCGAGGCGAAGGAGCAAAATCGCGAGATCGCGGAGGGCGTGTACAAGGCGCTCTACGATCCGAAGAAGCAGATGGTGCCGCCCACGGTGGAGGAGATTCCACCGTATCTGAACTTTGCACCGCTCGATCAGGCATCGGACGATTTGACCGAGGCGGCGAAGGCCTTCGATGCGGCGTTTGCCGCGGCGGACGGTGTGGCGCCCGACGGGCTGAATCCCGACCTGATTCGAACTGAGCGGCTGCTGACGGATCCGCGAGGGCTGCCGAACCGGCCGTGGTTCCAGCACCTGCTGTACGCGCCTGGCTTCTATACGGGCTATGGCGTGAAGACGATTCCCGGAGTGCGGGAAGCCATTGAGCAGAAGCAGTGGAAGGAAGCCGATGTGCAGATCGGGCGAGTCTCCGATGCGCTGGAGCACGAGGCTGATCTGCTGCGGCAGGCGACCAAGCTGTTTCCGGCGGGCAATCCAGGGGAAGAGAGAGCCGGGCAGTAACTGTAACGAAATCCGAACCGATAAAGAGAGGTCCAGGATGCGTGTGTCTCGTTTCGCATTGAGTGCGGTTGCAGGAATGTTGTGTCTGCCGGCAGCGGCAATGCTGGCGCAGGAAACGCCGGGCGCGGTAACGGTGGTGCATTGTCCGCAACTGTTCGACAGCCTGGCGGGGAAGATGCTGGGTCCAACGACGGTTGTGATTGCCGGCGACAAGTTCCAGAAGGTGGAAGAGGGGACACAGAGCGTCGACGGTGCGACGGTGATCGACCTGGCGGGGGCGACGTGCCTGCCCGGGCTGATTGACGACCATGTGCACCTTGATTCGGAGTTCGGGAAGAATACCTATGTCGAGGCGACGCATCTGAACTTCGCGGACTACGTGCTGCGTTCGACGCTGTACGCGCGGCGCACGCTGCTGGCCGGCTTCACCACGGTGCGCAACGTGGGGGATCACGATTACGATACGGTGGCGCTGCGGAATGAGATCAATGCCGGTTACGTAATCGGGCCGCGGATTTTTACGGCCGGACCTGCGATCAGCACGACGGGTGGTCACGCCGACTGGACCAACGGTCTGAGCATGAATCTGCAGGGCGATCCCGGACCGCTGCAGTCGATCTTCAATGGTCCCGATGAGGCGCGGAAGGTGGTTCGGCTGCACTACAAGGAAGGCGTCGATCTGATCAAAGCGATGCCTTCGGGCGGCGTGATGGATCTGGGGACGAACGGATCGGGTCCGCAGATGAGCGAGGACGAGATCAAGGCGCTGGTGGATACGGCTCACGACTACGGCATGAAAGTAGCGGTGCACGCGCACGGCGCGGAGGCGATCCGGCGCTCGGTGATTGCCGGTGTCGATTCAGTAGAACATGGCACCTTTATGGACGATCAGGATATCCAGCTGATGAAGGAGCACGGGACGTTCTATTGCCCAACTGTGTACACGGGGCAGTTTGTTGCCGAGCAGGCGAAGTTGGGAGCCTACCCTCCCACGGTAGCGAGGAAGGCACTGGAAGTGGGGCCGCAGATCATGAAGACGGTCTCGCGGGCTTATAAAGGCGGCGTGAAGTTTGCTTATGGGACCGACGCCGGCGTTTATCCGCACGGGCAGAACTGGGAAGACTTTATTTATCTGGTCAAGGCCGGGCTGCCGCCAGCTTACACACTGCAGATGGCAACGGTGAATGCGGCTGAGTTACTCGGCCATCAGGATGAGATTGGCAGTGTAACCCCCGGTAAGTACGCAGATATCGTCGCGGTTCCGGGTAATCCGCTGGACGACATCACGGTGATGAGTAAGGTTAACTTTGTGATGAAGGCCGGCGTCGTGTACAAGCGCGATGGCAGGGAAGTGCTGCAGGTGCCGACTGCGTTCTGATGCTTTAGCGCAGGGTCACACTCACCTTTGATCCGTTGTAGTCCAGCTCGCGGCCGGCGGAGGCTTCTTCCATGCCTGCGCCGCTTGCGGGTCCGACGAGAACTACGCGGAATGTCCTCTGTGCCGCCATGCCGGGATAATGTCCCTGCCGCGCGCCGATGGTGAGTGTGGACGTCGCATCATCCCAGTGCAGCGGGATGGTAGCGTACTCGCCCTTCTCGTAGTCGTAGCTGTCGCCTTCGTCCTGGTACAGCGTGAAGTCCGCGTCAGCGCCACGATAGATGCGCAGTTCCAGAGGCGCATTCGGCTCCTCGGTTGCGTACTCGACGGCGGGTCCGAGAGGGAGGATCGATCCGGCCTTCACATACAGGGGCATGCGATCGAGGGGTGCGGGCGCGAGCAGAGTCTGATCGCCTTTGAGCTGTTCGCCGGTCCAGAAGTCGTACCATCCGGGAGCGGGCGGGAGATAGACGGAGCGGCTGGTGGCGCCTTCCGTCGTGACGGGGTTGACCAGGATGGACGGTCCGAAGAGGTATTGATCGCCGATCTCGCGAACCTTCTCATTCGTGCGCCAATCCATCACCAGGGGACGCATCAGCGTGTAGTCCTGGCTGGTCACGCGCCAGGCCAGAGAATAGATGTAGGGCAGGAGCCGGTAGCGGAACTTATCCCAGGCAATCAGGGTTGGGATCTGCGGGCCATAGGAGAAGATTTCATTCGTATCGTTGGCGCGATGCCCGTGGGTACGGAAGATGGGGCAGAAGACGCCGAATTCGTACCAGCGCGTGTAGAGTTCCTGGTACGCGGGATCGCGCGTGTCGCGCTCCCAGGGCCAGCCATAGCCGGCGATGTCCGTGGTCCAGTAAGGAACGCCGGATAACTCAAAGTTCAGTCCCGCCGCAATTTGTTTTCTAAAAGTGGGAAAGGTGCCCAGCACGTCGCCGGACCAGACGGTGGTGGCATAACGCTGCTGTCCGGCGAAGGCGGAACGCGTGAGGATGAACACCCGTTTGCGATCGGTGGTGGCGCGCCAGTGGTCATAGACGTTGCCGGTGTGCATGAGCGGAAAGATATTTGTATAACGCGCGCCATTGCCGATGGAGAGGTGATAGCTGTCGAGGGTAGCGTCGCTGTATCCGCCGCAGCACTCGGGTTCGGAGCTGTCGAGCCAAAAGCCATCCCATCCCTGGGCAAAAAGCTTGCTGACCAGGAGGTTCCAGTACATATCGCGCGCGGCCGGATTGGTGGGGTCGTAGTCGGTGGTGCCGGGGATCAGCAGGTTGTGCGCCTTGAGGGCCGCGTAGGTGTTGGATTTTGGATCGAGGACAGCCCAGACCGAGATGATAGCGTGCATATGTTCCTGGTGGAGCTGCTGCAGTGCGCCGGGAATGTCGGGGTGGGGCTGGAGATAGGAGTCCGAAAATTCGGGATCGCCCTGAAGTTTCCACCAGAACCAATCCTGCACGATCAGATCGAGGGGGACATGCTGAGAGCGGTATTCGGCGGCGATGTCGAGCAACTGCTTTGCCGACTTATACCGATCTTTGGACTGCACGAAGCCATAGGCCCATTCGCCGAAGAGCGGTGCGTGGCCGGTGAGTTCGCGGTATTGGTGGATAATCGCGTCGAACTCCGGCCCATAAATGAAGTAATAGTCGACCGCGTCGGCGGCTTCGGCTGTGAGCTTCAGCTCCGAGGAGAAGCGGTTATCGAACCAGGAGTGGGACGCGGTGTTCCAGAGGATGCCATAACCGTTGGTGGAAAGCAGCAGGGGAACGGCGACGTCAGTATTGGCCTGGGCAAGCTCGATAACGCTGCCGCGATAGTTGAAGACGCCGCTTTGATGCTGGCCGAGGCCGTAGAAGCCCTCGGTGGGCGCGGGTTGGAAGCGCTCGCTGACGTGATACACCTTCTCGCCGTTAATGGTGTCGGGGATATACTCGCGCGGGCGACGCGTTGAGTCAAAGAGGAGAACGTTGCCGGTGCTGTCGCGGAAGAAAAGCTGCCCGGTATCCCGGCGAATATCCAGCTGGAGCCGGGAAGTGCGGAGGGTTGCTTCCTTCTCATCTTGTGAGAAGTCGAAAGAAGAGGGAGTGCAGTAGCGAAGGATCCAGGGCGTAGCGGGAGAAGCCGACTGCGGATCGCCGGGGCCGGCGACAATGTGGAGCACGTCGGGGCCGCAGACGCTGACGTGCAGGGTCTCGGTGCCGTTGTGCATCACGAGCCCCGCGGCGGTTTTGTCGAACGTGATCGCGGCGATTTGTGGAAAGGCCGCTGTCGCGGGTACCAGCGCCAGCGTCATCGATACCAGCATACGGAGAAGTCCGGGGCTCATTCTTGGCCCTCCCAGAGGTTGAAACCTCTACATTCGTCAGGCTCATCAGATTATCACCGCTCGCGATCGAGAGGCTGTGACGGTCCGGTCGAATGAAATGAGCGCCAAATCGCGCAGAAACTTGCCACGCCTGTTGTTCCGGCACAGATTCTGCATCGAAAAGAGGTTATGCTTACCACTCTTTCTGTTTCATTTCCTGCCTGTGCCAGTCTGCGGCGCGCCAGTCGCGCGGTCTGTCACCTGTACGATCTGGTGCTTGCTCCCACTGGCCTGAAGTCGACTCAGTTCATCATTCTGCAGGCCATTGCCGATGCGGGTGAGATTGCGCATTGCGATCTGGCGCGCACGTTCGCTGCTTCCGAGGAGACGTTTTCACGCCGGCTGGCTTCGGCACGCGCTTCGGGATGGGTGCGCATGAAGCTGGGAGAGCGATCGCGGCGGGTCTATTGCCTGACGGAGCGCGGGCAGATGGTTCTGGAATCGGCGCAGCCCTACTGGGAGCGTGCGGAAGACCGCCTGAGGCGCGAGCTGGGTGAGTCCGACTGGTCGGAATTGAGCGCGTTTTGCAAACGGGTGACCGGGGCGGCCATTCATGCGGAGGATGCGCCTGTCAGGAATGGGCGCCCGCATTCGGTCGCCTGAGGGCACGCGACAGCGGCAGGACGATGCGGCAAGTGTGCTCCTGCGAGTTGGCGGACTTAGTCTGCCAGTTTGAAGATGCGGATCTGCACCAGCTTGCTGATGGTGAGCTTGCCCAGGCCGCGCGAACTCATGCGCTGAATAAAGTCCGGCGTGACTTTGAAGATGCGCATCTGGATGAGCTCGTCCGTGGTGGGCTGATAGCCAAGGGCGCGGTACTGGCGCACTTCGTCGGGATTCACTCCCTGGACCTTGAAGGCGATCAGTTTGCCGGCGGCGAGATGCCGATAGCCGAGTGTGTCCATCTCGCGCACATAAGCAGCGTCCACTTTGAAGATTCGCAGGGCGATGATGTTGCCGGAATCCATATCGGAGACGCCTTCAGCCTGAAGGGAACGAATCCAGGAGGTCTCAATGTGAAAGAGCGTGTAGGCCTCGAGCTTGCGCGAATCAAAATCGTCGAAGCCCATCTGGCGCATCTGGGCAACGAACGCCGGATTGGGCACGAAGGTGGAGTCGCCGGAGAGAATGAGATCATGCACGGTGCCGGAGCAGGTCAGCGTGCCGGCTTCCGCGGAGATGACCGCGTCCACGTGGGCGCCTTCCCGCTGCAGATCAGCCAGGGTAAATCCGGAGAAGGTGCTGAGAGGCATGGAATCGCTGTCGTGGTTGTGACAATTGTGGCCGTCGTCTCCACAGTCGCCCTCTTCCAGCTCGAATCGGACCTGACCGTCTTTCATGCCGGGAGCGAGGCTGCAGTGCCCGTGCAGGGAGGGGAGCTGATCCTGCGCGGCGCATAAAGCCGTGACACTGGTGGCCAGGAATGCAGAGAGAAGAATCGCTCCGATTCTCATTGCTGGTTCTCCTTTGCTGTGTCGGCGTCATCCAGAATGCCGGAGATGCGCAGCTTCACCAGCTTCTGGATGGTGAGGGGGCCGAAGCCATGCTTCTGCGCCGATGCGATGAAGGCCTCGTCGATGTGAAAGACCCGCATCTGCACCAGGTCGTTGAGGGTTGCGTCCGGAAATTGCGCGCGGACGCTCTTTGCAAAGTCGGGTGTAACGCCCTGCACGCGCAGCTCAACCAGCTTTCTGGCTGGGATGGCATCGAAGCCGGCGGCTTTCATGCCGGCAATGAACTCCGGAGAGACCTCAAAGATGCGGTAGGAGATCAGGTCCTGGAAGCTCGACGCTTCGATGCCGTTCGCGTGCAGCTTATCGGCCCATTCCGGGGTTACGCCCTGGACTTTCATCGCGATTAACTCGTTCGCGGTCGGCTTACCGTAGCCGAGTTTAGCCATGGCATTGGCGTAATCCGGCGTGATGCCCTGCACCTTCATGGCGATGTACTGGTCGGTAGAGGCGTCGTAGCCGGCGGTACGCATCTGCGCCATGTAATCGGGTGTAATGTCCTGGACCTTCATGGCGATCAGTCGATCAGCACTGAGCGGGCTTCCGACAGCCTTCGCCATTTCCGCGGCGTAGGCGGGCGTAATGTCCTGGACCTTCATGGCGATGTACTTGCTCGCATCGACGTTGTAGCCGGCGGCCCGCATCTGGGAGAGGTATTCCGGCGTAATGTCCTGGACCTTCATCGCGATGAGCTGGTTGGCCTCGACGTGCGAGCCAATCGCCTTTGCCATCTCAGCAGCGTAGGCGGGCGTGATGCCCTGGACCTTCATGGCGATGTACTTGTCGAGATCCACGTCGTAGCCAGCTGCTTTCATCTGGTCGATGTAGCTGGAGTGGGCTTCGGAGGGCGGCTCGGAGTTCTGCGCGGGTTCGCTGGCGCTTTGCTGCGGCGCAGGCGCCGGCGTCGCGGCACTGGGTTTCGGTGCCGGCTCCTGCGCGGCGGCGGGCATGGCCCTGACAGCGCGCAGCACAGGGCTGATGGCTTTGCGAACGACGGGAGCGACCGAGTGCGCGACGGCAGGGACCTCACGGAAGCTGGCAAAGACCTTCGTGAGCGGGCAAACGAAAAGAAGAGCCGCCACGGCAATGGCGGCCAGCGAGACGGGACGAACGCGGCTGGACCGCTCGTCCGCCTCGCCGAGAATACGGAGGATGCGCGCCCGCAGGCCGGCGCGCGACTGATGGCCGTCGAGAGCCATCGCCAGACGCAAGCGGCTCTTCCTCTCTTCTTCGAGGCGCAGCAGCGCCGCCGCATACACCGACGGATCGGTGCAGGACTGGACGGCCATGTCGTCACAGCACAGCTCTCGTTCTTCCCGAACGCGGCGGCTGATCCACCAGACCGCGGGGTGGAAGAAGAAGAGCGTCTCCACGACGGTCTGCAGAAGGTTCCAGAGATAGTCGGCGCGGCGAATGTGCGCGAGCTCGTGCGAGAGCACGACCTCGAGCTGTTCCGGGCTCAGACTGGTGAGCGCGGTGACGGGCAGCAGAATCCACGGGCGAAGGACGCCGGCGGTCAGCGGGTTCGCAATCTTGCGAGAGAGACGCAGATCGACAAAGCGGGGGATGCCCATGTTCCGCCGCAGCACGTCGAGGCGCAGTCGCAGCGTGTGCGGGGCTGCGTCCAGGCTTAGCCGGCTCATGCGCTGTACGAGCCACCATCCCCCCAGGGCACGCAGGGAGAGCAGGACAACGCCTGCCAGCCACAGGCCATCCAGCCAGGGCATCAGGTGCCCTGCGATGAAGCGATGGCTTTCGCGCAGAGGCGCGAGCGCTGATGTTTCCGTGAGAGATGGATCAAATGTCTGAACCGTCGAGACCGCAGTGCGAATCGTGCCGACAATATGCGCCGTAGCCAGGTCCAGACTGGCTTCTTCATAAGCCAGTGTCGCGAGCGCAACGGCCGGCATGCTGAGCAGAGCGACCAGCGCCAGCCCATAGCGAACGTTGGCGCTGCGGCGTGCCAGAGCCGCATCCAGGACGCGATAGACGAGCGCGATGACGGTTGCTTCCCAGAGAAAATGGACCAGGGTCCAGCCCAGCGCTTCCCAGTGGTTTGTCATGGACGCTTCCTCTTCTTCTCGATGAGATTGCGGAGCTCTTCCAGGTCCCGATCGCCGACCGGCTCCATGGCCAGCGCGTGGAGCGCGAGTTGCGCCGCCGAACCGGCAAACAGCCGCTCGCTCATCTCGCGCAGCAACTGATTCTGTGTTGCCTGCTGGCTGGCTGCCGCGCGATAAATGTGGGCCTTGCCGGATTCTTCGCGGTCGACCAGGCCTTTTTCCGTCATGATCTGCAGTAGCTTGAGTACCGAGGTGTAGCCAATGTCACGGCGGGTGTGGATCTCGTCGTGCAGATCGCGGACCGTGGCGGGCCCCTTCTCCCACAAAACGGCCAGCAGTTCGAGCTCGGATTCCGTGGGGCGGGGCAGCAGATCGGGTCGTCGCTTCATGGGAAGGACAATATACGAAGCAATTCGTAGTTGTCAACGAAATTCTTCGTAGGTGGGCGATTTTTGCTTTCCCCCGGTGCGGATTTCAACCGGCTGGGCTCCGTCAATACAATCAGGTCTGGGACGGCGGAGCGCGGTTCTGTCTCGAGTCGAGCGAGGAGCGACGCATGGCAAAGCATCACGAGCTCTCCAGGAGAGGTTTTCTGCGGACCGCTTCTCTGACGGCGGCGGCCATGGCCAGCCGTGGTCTGCACGGCGAACCCGCCTGGGGCGCGGAGTTGCAGGCTGCAGCCCCGCTGTCGGAATTCGGCTACGGCGATGTGCTCATGAGCAGTGAGGCCCACGAGAATCAGCTGCGGGAGACGCAGGCGGTGCTGATGTCGCTGAGCGATGACAGCCTGCTGAAGCCCTTCCGGCAGATGTCGGGCATGCCGGCGCCGGGCGAAGATTTAGGCGGCTGGTACCACTACGATCCGGACTACGACTATCGGACTGATTTTGACGCCGGCTTCGCTCCCGGCTGCACCTTCGGGCAGTGGGTGTCGGCGCTGTGCCGCGCCTACGCGATCACCGGGGACGAAGCGACGCGGCAGAAGGTGCTGCGGCTGAATCGGCTCTACGCACAGACGATCTCTGCGGATTTTTACAAGCGGAATCGTTTTCCGGCCTACACCTACGACAAGCTGGTGCTTGGGCTGCTCGATTCGCACACCTGGGTGAAAGACCCGCAGGCGCTGGCGATTCTGGAGCAGACGACGAACACGGCGCTGCCCCATCTGCCAGGACACGCGGTGGACCACGACGTTCGCTGGCGCATGGACAAGCCCGCCGATGACATTTCGTGGAACTGGGACGAGTCATATACGTTGCCGGAAAATCTGTTTCTCGCCTATCAGCGCGGAGCCGGACGCCGCTATTACGACCTGGCGCTCGAGTATCTGGATGACAAGACCTGGTTCGATCCGCTCTCGAGAAATGAAAACGTGCTGCACGGCCACCACGCCTACAGCTATGTGAATTCGCTGAGCTCGGCCATGATGGCGTGGATGGTGGCCGGGAGTGAGAAGCATCTGCAGGCGGCGCAAAACGCCTTTGCCATGCTGCAGCAGCAGAGCTATGTCACCGGCGGCTGGGGGCCGGACGAGCAGTTGCGCGCTCCGCAGAGCGACGATGTTTACGCCAGCCTGACCAACACGCACCACAGCTTTGAGACGCCCTGCGGTTCGTACGCGCACTTCAAAGTCACGCGCTATCTGCTGCGCGTGACGCGCGATTCCCGCTATGGCGACAGCATGGAGCGCATGATGGTCAACACGGTGCTGGGAGCGAAGCCGCTCGAGGAGAACGGCCACGCGTTCTATTACTCGGACTATAACTACGACGCCACGCGCTTCTATCATGTGGCGCGCTGGCCGTGCTGCTCGGGGACGCTGCCGCAGGTTGCGACCGATTATCGGATCAACTCGTATTTCCGTGGTCCTGGGGCCGTCTATGTCAACTTGTATGTGCCTTCGACGCTGCGCTGGGTGGAAGACGGCGTCGCCTTTTCCCTGACGCAGGAGGGGCAATATCCGTTCGACAATCCTGTGACGTTCACGGTGACTGCTTCGCGTCCTGCCGAGCAGAAATTACATTTTCGGATTCCCGAGTGGGCGGACGGAGCTTCGATCTCGGTGAATGGATCTAAGCAAAAGGGACTGGCCGAGCCAGGACGCTTCGCCGCGATCCAGCGCGAGTGGAAGACCGGTGATCGCGTGGAACTCGACCTGCCGCTGCGGATGCGCCTCGAATCGATTGATGAGCGGCATACCGACACGGTGGCTCTGCTGCGCGGCCCGGTGGTCCTGATGGCGGTCAAGCGCGCGCAGGGCGATCCGCTGCCTCGGGTGACGCGCGAGGAACTGTTGTCTGCTCGACGCATGAGCGAGCGGCAGTGGCAGGTGTCGGCGGCCAGCGGCCCCTTGACCCTGCTGCCCTTTACATCAATCGGCGACCTGCCCTATACGACGTACATGCGAGTGAGCTGAAATCCCCTGGGGCGGCACGCGGCGCTGCTTTCTGGTAGATCATGGGGCATGCGATTTTCGGTGGACTGTCTCCGGAACCTGGCGGGATTTCTGTTCCTCGTCGTGTCGATGTGCCACCCCGTTGCCGCGCAAATGAGCGGCTACTTTTCGCTCCCGCATTGGGTTGCCGACTCGCCGATTCTGCACGGCGCTTTTTCCAGCTCAGAAACGTTGCAGCCGCGCCCCATCGAAGGCCAGGGCAAAGAGGTCCTGCTCGATGCCTGGTACAACAGCCAGCGCCGCAGGAATGCTGCGGGCCAGTCGGAACTCTTTCACTATAAGTGGGACGACAAAACCGACTCCGGCTTCTCTCTCTTTGGCCAGATCTTTCGCAGCTATGGAATGACGACCTCTACTCTGACATCCGCTCCAACGCTCGCGAAGCTCAGAAGCGCAACGATCTACATCATCGTTTCGCCGGATAATCCGGCAAGAAACCCGCACCCGCACTACATGAATGCCCCGGAAGCGAATCAGATCGCCGCGTGGGTGCGCTCGGGTGGCGTGCTGCTGATCATGGAAAACGATCCCGCCAATGCCGACATCCCGCACATGGATATCCTCGCCGATCGCTTTGGTCTTCACTTCAATAATGTGCTGGTCCACCACGTGATCGGCGATCAGTTTGAGATGGGCCGGATCGATGTGCGCTCGCCAGCGCCACTGTTCACGCATCCGCATGTGCTCTACATGAAGGACACGTGCTCTTTGACTCTCTCGAAGGGCGCCAGACCGCTGCTGCAGTGGCAGGGCGACACGTTGATGGCGGTGGCGAAGGTCGGCAAAGGGACGGTTGTAGCTGTCACCGATCCGTGGCTCTACAACGAGTACATCGACGACCACAGGCTTCCGGCCGAGTATGACAATTTCGCTGCCGGTGAGGAGTTCGTTCAGTGGCTCCTCCGGCAGCCGTGACGCCGATCCGACTAAGGCAACGGCGTCGTCGGAGGCGCAGCCGTTCCATAGAAGGCATTGGCGCCAGTGCGAAGGTCGCGTCCATAGCTGAGGACGACGCTGGTGTGCAGCACGGTCAGCCGCACTTCCACTCCCGCGTCGAAGAGCCATTGCTGCGTGGAGAGGCCGCTGTTTGGCGCGGTCATGCGACCGATGTCGAGCAGCGGGCCGGCATGAATCGTGAACAGACCGTTGGTATAAAGGCGCCGGTAGAAGTCGGTGTTGCTCAGAAGATATCCGTTGCCGATGGGAGCGCTGCCTTTGCGGCCGTCGCGCGTGGCCAGATGCGCGCGGAGCCCGAGGTTCGTGTCGTCGCGATCCATGCCAAAGAGGAACAGGTCATCAAAAGGGACGGTGCCGAAGATGTGTCCGGCGCGCAGACGCTGGGTGAGCTCATAACGGTCTCCCTCCATCTGCGGAAGCCAGTCCGCCCGCGCCGAGCCCTGCAACGTCTCCGAAGCGTACGAGGGACTGGAGAAGGTGCGCGCGAAGCCGGAGCTTCCCGCGCCATCGAGCGTGAAGCGGTGCGAAGGCAAATGCAGCAGCGGCGCCTGTACGGATGCGAACTGCCTCAGCTCGAAGCCCGGCGTGAGCAACGGCGGCGTGAGAACGTTTCCCGGAACAACGCTGCGGAAATTCCGGTGCGTCCCTTCACCGCCGACTGTCCACTGCAGCCGCGCGGTGGAGAGCGAAGTGAGCGACGCGTCCAGCGACTCGCGCTCCAGATTCAGCGAGGCAAGCACCGGCGCCGTTCCCGTGAACGACTGGCGAATGGCCCAGTTCTCGTTGCGGAGATCGGCGCCGACCTGCCATCGCCACCACGGCAGATGGTTGAGTGGCGCTGAGAGTGCGATCCAGGCGCGGCGCTTCTGTGCGTCCCAGCGAAGGAGCGACTGCACGTTCATCGCTGAGTGCTGAATGTCTGCGTAGCTGGGATAAATCGTCTCGTAGGGCACACCGCCCAGCGTGGATACCGCGGCCTCCAGCGCACCCGCACCGAAGCCGTCCTGCTCCTGCGCGCGGAAGACCGCGTCGAATTGCCCGTTCGGCAGCGCGTTCAGGTGGAGGTTCCACGCCGGAAAGATCCCGAGGCCATCGAGCCGCAGCGCCGTCGTTGCGAATTGCGGCGCTTCGAGAACGGCGTGAGGCGAAAAGGCAAAGGCGCGCTCGAGCAGCAGGTGGCTTACGCGCAGATGCGGGTCCAGATCCAGATTGTCGATGGCCGGCTTGTGAATGGCGTTCCAGGCCTGCAGAGCGGCATCGAGATTTCCCGAGAGAAAATACACCGTGCTGAGGAAATTGCTTACGTAAGTGTCGGCGGTATCGAGATGCTGCGCCCGCCGCAGCCAGTGGGCCGCCGCTGGGTACCGCTTCTGCTCGAAGGCAACACCCCCCAGCTCGGTGGGAAAGCGCTTGTCCTGGGGGCACTGACGTTCGCCCGCGCGCAGAGCTCGCTCCGCATCCGGCAGTCGCCCCATGCGCGCCTGGGCCATGCCGAGGGCAAAATCGTCATCCGGCGCCAATGCCGGAAGGGTCTTCGCGAGACCAACCACGCCTGCCCAGTCCTGCTGCTGGAATTTTTGCTGGATCGCAGAATTCGCCGGGCGATGCACGGCGCATGGATCGCCCATCGCGCTGCGCGCACAAGCCAGCGCGGCCAGGACGAGAATCAGTGTGCGGACGGCGCGGGCACCGCGAGCAGCATCCAGTGGTTGGTTGCGCTCCAGTCTTTCTCGAATGCTGCACGCTCCTCGGAGAGCAGTTTGCGGTCGGCGGGGTCGTTCATCATCACTACGCTGCGCGCCGAATCGATCCCGTCGATTACGACGTAATGCAGCGTGCGCTCTCCCTGCGGCCGCAGCGCCACGATCAGCGGCCGGCCCTTGCGCAGCTGCTGCTCCAGATCGCTCCAGTGGCCGTTCAGGGCAAAGACGAGGAATCCATGCTGCTGCAGATAGCTCTGCATCGACGAGGCCGGGATGCCGTGCTCCGCCGCGACATAGAGCGCCTGCTGAATTTTGCCCACCGCGCTGTCGGGGGACGGGGGCTGGCCCTGCTGGTGCGCCCAGTACTGCATCACCATCGACAGGGAGGCCGCGCCACATCCATCGTGCGGCTGGCGCACGAACGGGACGTCGATCCACACACCACTGGTTTGCGCCAGGGCAGCGGCCGAAGCCGCTGCCATCAGGCATGCAAGGGCAAAGCGCAACACAGAATCAATGGTAAGCCGCGAGCAGGATGATGAGGACGACGGCGAGGATGATGAGCGTGAGAGCCAGAGTGGTGAGCCCGCCGGCGGCGAACTGGCTTTGCGCGTGAGCGGCGCGCGCGGAAAGGTTGGCCAGTTCCGCGTTGGACAAGGTCGGAACCGCGTTCTTCACCTGAACGGGATCGATTTTCGCGTCCTTCATCGCCTTTGCTGCCGCGGGTGTGGCGAGGAACTGGTTGAGCGTCTCAATATTCTGCTGACGGGTCTTCGTCGCCGTTTGCACCTGCTGCTGCATTTGCGACGGAGAAACGAGGTGCGTGTCCTGCGCGCGCACCGCGGGTGAGCCGGCAAAAAGAAGGGGCAGCGCGGCAAGGGCCAGACTGCGGGTTACGAGGCGATAAAACCGGGGAAAATGCATTCGCGTCTCCAAAGGGGGGTATTGTGCTGTCCCTGGCGATGGGATGCCCGGCCAGTCTTGCAGAGTTGTCATGTTACACGAAGCAACCATTAGGGGTGAGGCACGGCGATGTCGGCGCGCACTCTCTCAGGGCAGAGCAAACGCAATGTACATGCCGCCCACCGGAGACTTGGGATCGCGCCCGCCGCTGGCCGCGATTACCACATATTGTTTGCCGTCGACGGAGTAGGTGGCGGGCGTGGCGATGCCGGCATACGGCAATTGCGTTTTCCAAAGCAGCTTTCCGGTGCTGCTGTCGAAGGCGCGAAACTCGCGGTCGTACACCGTGGCGCCGATAAAGACGAGACCGCCCGCTGTGACGATCGGGCCGCCATAGTTTTCCGAGCCGGTGTTGCTCATCCCCTGGGCGGCCAGAGCCGGATACTCACCGAGCGGAATCTGCCACAGATATTTTCCGGTGTTCAGATCGATGGCGCTCAGCGTTCCCCACGGCGGAGCAATCGCCGGATAGCCATCCGGATCGAGAAATTTGCGATAACCGGTGAAGGCGTACCCGGTGCCGGGACCGCCCGACATCGTCGCAGCGGCGCCATGGCCGGCGCGTGGCTCTGCTGTACTGGAGCCGGTTCGCAGGAAATTCAACAGCGCGGTGGTCTGGGCGCTGCTTAGATTGGGCAGTGCCGGCATGCGTCCGCGTCCATGCGCGAGAATAGCTTCGATCTGCGCGTCGGTGAGCCGCTGGCTAACGCCGACCAGCGAAGGAAAGGCCGGCGGCGCACCGGCGCGGTTGGCTCCGTGACAAATGGCGCATTGCGCCTGATAGGTCGCGGCCCCGGCTGACGCCTCGGGATTCTCGCGGACCAGGCCGCCCGTCCACGCCATCTCGTTCGCGTTCACGTAGAGAACGCCGGTCGCGGGATCGACAGCAGGGCCACCCCATTCCGCGCCGCCGTCGAACCCCGGGAAGACCACGGTCTGACGATCGAGGCTGAGAGGAACGAACTGGCCGTCGCTGCGGAAGGTGCGGAACATCTCGAGCGCCCAGGCGTGCGCTTCCGGCGTGCGCGTCGTCAGCATGTCTTCCGTCAGTCGCTGGCGGGCGAAAGGAGCCGGCGCGGTGGGCATCGGCTGGGTGGGCGAAGTTTTCTCGCCGGGCACGTCGCTGGGCGGGTAGGGCTTCTCCTCGACGGGGAAAAGCGGCGCGCCGCTAACGCGATCGAAGAGGTAGACGACACCCTGCTTGGTGGTCTGCGCAATTGCGTCGATTGGCCGCCCGTCTCGCGTGACCGTGACCAGCGCAGGTGGAGCGGGGAAGTCGCGGTCCCAGATGTCGTGGTGCACGCCCTGAAAATCCCAGAGACGGCGGCCTGTGGCAGCGTCCAGCGCCAGCAGTGTGTCGGCAAACAGGTCGTTGCCGATGCGGTCGCCGCCGTAGAAATCGAAGACCGCGGAACCGGTCGGCACATAGACGATGCCGCGCGCGGTGTCGAGCGTCATGCCAGCCCAGTTGTTGGCGGCGCCCGCGGTCTTCCATGCATCGGGCGGCCAGGTGTCATAGCCCACTTCGCCCGGATGCGGAATGGTGTGGAAGGTCCAGCGCAGGTCTCCCGTTCGCACGTCGAAGGCGCGGACATCGCCGGGCGGCGCGGGATGCGTTTCCGGATTGCGCCCGCCGACGATGATCAGGTCCTGATAGATGAGCCCTGGCGAGGTGAGCGAGATGGACTGGCGCGTGAAGTCCTCGTCGGGGCGAAGGCCCTTGCGCAAATCGATGCGGCCCTGCTCGCCAAACGACTCGACGGGATGGCCATTCGCAGGATCCAGCGCGTACAGGTAATTGAGAATGCCGGCAAAGAGCCGCGCGCTCTTTCCGTCGGTCCACCAGGCGAAGCCGCGAGAGGGCTGCGTGGTCGGGACGCCGGAGTCAAAGGTCCACAATAGATGGCCGGTGGCGGCATCGAGCGCAATCACTTTCCCCGTGGGTGTGAAGCCAAAGAGCGTGCGCCCGACGATGAGCGGGTTGGTCTGCAGGTCGCCCTTTTCTCCGGTGTCGTATTGCCAGGCGACGCGGAGCTGCGCCACATTGGAGCGGTTGATCTGCGCCAGCGGCGAATCGTGGTCGCCGTTGCGATTGCCGTTGTACGCGGCCCAGTCGACATCGGCTGCGGCAGGGGAAGCGCTCGCCGGCCTGGCCCCTGGTGTTCCCGCGACAGCAACGAGAACCCCGGAAACCGACCCCAGTGCGAGAACGGCGGAAGCGGCCAGAAAGCGAGAGCCGAAGGGCAAGTGCGGAAACTCCATTGCGCCGCGGCGGCGCAGTTCATTGGATTAAGGGCCACAGTGTACAGCGGGAGGCTGCCCGAAAACCGGTCTGGTGCGGGCATCTTCAAGGATTGAGACGACATAGCTGCGGCCCGAAACGGTCACTTTTGTGGGAGTGCCCTCGGTTGACGCCGATGCTATGATTCCCGGCAAATGATCCGCAATCCCAGGCTTTGGATGGCCGCGCTTCTGGCAGCGGCGTTCCTGGCGGCATCGCCGGCGGCGGCCCATGCCGACGCAGGCATTGCCATGCTGCCGGTGAAGTATCCGACGGTTCTGTGGTTCCTCCTTCCTGTGATCATGATTGAGACCGCCTATCTCCAGTCGGCCCTGCATACCCGCTGGCTGCGCACGGTGCTGGCCGTGACCACAGTGAATCTGGGCACAACGGGGTTGGGTTATCCGCTGGCCTGGCTGCTCTATGCGGCGCTGAACCAGTACGCCGGCTTTCCCGGCGGCCGCTCCGGCGCGATGACCGAATGGCGTATGGTGCCGGTTTGGGTGGGCATGAAGTTCTTTCCGGACTGGAACGGCCCGCAACATGAGTTGCTGGCAGTCCTGGTCATCTTTGTCACGCTGCTGGTGCCGTCATATCTGCTTTCTCGCCACCTCAAAACCTGGGTCATCGACTGGTACGATCTGCTGCGCAGCAGCGGCGATACACGATCCGCTGTGCTGATGGCGAATCGCTTCTCGTATCTCATCCTTGCCCTCACCGGGTGCGGCCTGCTCTATCTGTTCTATCGGTGAGCTAAACCCCTCCCCATCGCTGGTCCCTCGCCGTTACCATGACAGATGATTCTGCCGGGAGAGGTCCATGCGTTTTTCAGGAAGACTGGTGTTGCGGCTGGTGCTGGTGGCGGTCGCGGCCGTCATCTTGTGGGTGCGGCTCGTGCCGCATGGGCATGTGCGCCCGGCGCGAACGCCGGCCGTGGCAGACCTTTCGCAAAGCAGCCCGCTCAACCAGGCGGGCGGCGGTCCAGCACCGCAGGAGGCCTATGCGGTCTACTCCGCGCTCTACGCCGCCGGAGAGGACGAGCCGCTTGTCTTCTCCAGCCAGTCGCAGACGGACATTCCCCAGGTGGGCGGCAGCTGCCTGAAGCCTTCCACGCCGGAGGAGCGGGCGATGACCGACTCTTTTGTCGCGGCGAATCGCGAGAGCCACACGTGGCAGTCGCAGTTCGCGATCCCCCAGGGCTATCGTGTGCTGGCTCCTGCTGAAGTCGCGCAGGTGCGGAGCTGCCTGGCCACGGGCGGGCACGACGCGTCCGCGTGCGATCGCTACAAGGAGATCAAACACGTGCGCTTTCTCGGCGTCCCGGGATTCGACGCGAACCACACGCATGCGCTGGTGTCGGTGATCAGGAATTGCGGCGGCTTCTGCGGCAGCGGCGGCATCTTCGAGGCGGAGAAAACCGGCGCAACGTGGAAGCGCGTTCCGACCACGGACTTCACCCGCGACTGCAGCTGGGTTTACTGAGCCGGTCGCCCGGAGCCTTCTCTGATATAAGGGTGCCTTCGCGAGGAGGCGACCGATGCGCAGACCGAACTTGTTGGGAATCGTGTTGATCGGGACTGTGAGCCTGGCGTGGTGCGCCGGGGCGCAGCAAACAGCAAACGCGGCGCCGGATTCCGGCAAGCTCTCCACACATTGGGAAGAGCTGACCGGCCCGGATTTCGTGCATGCGATCCAGAAAGCGCAGGGGGTCTGCCTGCTGCCGTTTGGAATTCTGGAGAAGCATGGACCGCATATGCCCATCGGCACCGACCTGATCAACGCGCGCTGGGTGGCGCTGCACAGCGCTGCCGAGGAATACGCCGTCGTCTTCCCGCCGTATTACTTCGGCCAGATTGACGAGGCGCGGCACCAGCCGGGCACCGTCGCCTACAGCCGGCATATCCAGCTGGACCTGCTGCAGGAAACCACCGACGAGATGGGCCGGAACGGCTGCCGCAAGATCCTGATCGTGAATGGACACGGCGGCAACCTGTCGCTGCTCCCGTATTTCGCGCAGACCGAGCTCCAGGAGAAACACGACTATGTCGTGTACGTCTACTGGTGGGACAACCGCAAAGGACCGGGCCGTCCGAAACAGCAAACCACGACGGACATGCACGCGGGTGAGTCGGAGACCTCGCACACGCTGGTCACGCGGCCGGACCTGGTACACATGGATCGGGCCAACGACGAATCCGGCGCGGATCTGCATCGGCTGCACCTTCCCGAAGACGTGTACACGGGGATCTGGTGGTACGCGCGTTTCCCGAATCACTACTCGGGCGACGGTTCGAAGGCGACGCTGGCGCTCGGCGAATATGACATGAAGGCCTGGGTTGCGGATCTGGTGTCGGCGATCCGCGCGGTCAAGGCGGACGACGAGAGCCTGAAACTGCAGAACGAGTTTTACGAAGAGGCGGAGCATCCTCTCGATACGAAGCAGTGAAAAGAGCCCTTGGAAAGCGCGCGCCGCGAGCGTCAATCGTCACAGCCAGGGATACAAATCGAGCTCGAGACGGGTGCGGGACACTGAACTGCCCCGATGCTGGTGCAGATTGCAATTTGTACGGGTGATTTGCACAGAAAACACCGGATTTGCACAGAAATAAAGGACTTGCGCAGAGGCAAAGTTGTGTAATGATTCTTTCAACGGAGGAGCAATCTTCCACGAGAAGAGAGTCGAACGGCACCCGTCAGGGGAATCGGCAACGAAACTCAGGAGCCTCGGGAGACCGGGGTCTCAGGAAGCGAAGGGCAACCGGAGCTTCCGGATGGATGGCAAAACGGCTGGTACAGCTCGGTTGACAGAAACGGGCGGGAGCTGGGGGCGCAAGCTCACAGGACCTGCATGCGTCTGACAAAGGAGGCTGGACTCAGGTAGCCGAAGCCAGATCTTTGCAGAGTTCGGATAGAAGGGGGCGAGATCCCGCAAGGGATGTCGCCCCCTTCGCTTTTGCCCGCAAGGTCCTCAGATCCAGCTGAACCGGCGGACGCGCGGCTCTCTCCGCTTTCGGGCAGGGATTCACCGCGAGGGGAGAACCGGAAACGTGCATCGGCGCGACGGCTACTTGTGGTTCAGGACCTTCCCCGACGTGGCATCGACCAGCGCCGAGTACCCCGCGGTTTTTGTGCCCCACTGCGCATACCACACCGGCCCGGAGAACTTGTAGGTCTGGCCCAGTTCGAGTGCGGTCAGTTCTTTCCCCGGATTGCTCTTCAGCCATCCAGCCGCTTCGGCCGAGGCCGTCTGGAAAGCAGCGTCGGAGTCCACGTTAAAGGAAGTCAGATCGAGCGACATGGCATCGCGTGTCTCGCCACCCCAGGCCATCGGCAATCCGGCCGTAACGCCCTTGAAGACGCTGGGCGGGACGTCGGCGACCGCGTAGGTGTAGACCCGCAGCTGGTGCATGCTGGGCGAGGCAAAGACGGCTTCCCACAGGCCCGCCTTGCCGGCTTCATTCTTATAGCCCTGCAAATCCCTTTGGGCGAGGCGCACGGCCACCACGTCCGGCGCCCAGTCATGAGCCGACTTGTACATAGCCCAGAAGGGATCTTTGGCGGCGACAATCTGCGGAGCCGTAGTCGCAGCCGCTGCCGGCGTGGCCGCCGGACCAGCGGCAGCCGACGGTGTGGACCGGGAGCAGCCCACGGACAGAACGACAGCGAACGTTAGAGTGGAAGCGGCGATTCGTGTAACCGGACGCAGCAGCATGGACATGGCGAAAGCCTCCGAATGATCCGCCCATGGCCGTGAATCCCGGGCGCTGCAAGCGAATCAGTTCCGACTGTTACGAGTAACATGCGGAACGGTCGCCTTCAGTGACATGGATCACGCGGGACCGAGAAACGGAAAGTCCGCCGATGAGCGGTGCAGGTTGCTGATGCCGTTACTGATAAGCGACCCACTTCCAGCCGCCGCCATCCAGCTGAAAGAGCGAACGGCCGGGGTGAGGCGCCGCACCTTTGAGAATCTCCTGGGCCCTCTGTGGCAGGCCGGTGAAATCATACTCCCACAGATATTCGACGAGCTTTTTCTGCGGATCCCCGCTGTCGTCGGCGTTCATATTCGCGGTGACGATGTGCCAGGGGAAGGCGCGGGAGAACTTCACGTCGAAAGCCGTTTGCGTGGGACCAAAGCCGACGGGCAGGATTCCCTGGCAGACGACGAATTGATGCGACTTGACGCGTGGATCGCCGGGATTCAGGACGCAGGGATTCGTGGACACGATGGGCAAACTGCCGTGCACATCAGGCGGGAGGGTGTTGAGCTGCTGCTCCTGCTCGTTGGTGAGTGTGAAGTCGGTCGCAGCAGAGGCCTGGCCAAGCTTGTCGAGCATCGCTTTTGCATCGGCCTCGGTGAGCTGTTGAGCGAGGACCGGGGCCGACAGAAACAGGCTGATGAGGAGCGCCGAGAAACACGTGGACTTCCGGCTCATGGAAACCCCTTTCACTGTGGACTGGGCGGTTGCGGGAGAGGTAAGTGAGCCATAGTAACCCGGAATTCACGGAAAGTGAGAGGGATTTGCGGACGCCCGGAGAATTTCCCGGACTCCTGAGAGAGATCAGTGGGCGCCTGGAGGATCAGGGCGAAGAGGTTCAGGCGGGGGCATCGGAGTCACCCGACAGGGGCTGGTCAATTGTTCCTGCTTCAGTGCTTCATTCAGTACTCCGCCAGCTCCTGGATCGTCCGGAAAATCGTCTCCGGCTGCGGCAGGATTACGTCCTCCAGATGCGGCTGGTAGGCGACGAAGGTATCCATCGCGCCGATGCGGCGGACGGGGGCATCGAGCGAGTCGAAGAGCTGTTCGCCGATGCGGGCGGCAATTTCGGCGCCGTAGCCCCAGCTGAGCGTGTCCTCATGGGCGACGATGACCTTGCTGGTCTTCCGCACCGAGGTGGCGATGGCGTCCCAGTCGAAGGGGTTGAGTGTGCGCAGATCGATCACCTCGGTTTCGATGCCCAGCTCGCGGGCGGCACGCTGCGCGGCCTGGAGCGCGCGAGGCACGATGGCTCCGTAGGTGACGATGGTGAGGTGTTTGCCTTCGCGGACGATCTTCGCCTTGCCGAAGGGGATCATGTAGTCAGGGCCCGGATAAGGCGCGCGGCCGTACGTCTCGCGATAGAGGCGCTTGTGCTCGAAGAAGAGCACGGGGTCGTCGCAGCGAAGCGCGGTGCGCAGCAGGCCGTTGGCATCGAGCGCGTTGGAGGGGAAAACCACGCGGAGACCCGGCGTGTGGGTGAAGAGACTTTCGCCGGACTGAGAATGATAAATCGCGCCGCCGGTGAGGTATCCGCCGATGGGCACGCGGATGACGGCGGGCGCAGCGTATCCATTATTGGAGCGCCAGCGAATCAGCGGCAGCTCGTTGCGGAGCTGGTGCATGGCCGGCCAGATGTAATCGAAGAACTGGATCTCCGCGACCGGTTTAAGTCCGCGGACGGCCATGCCGACGGCGCGGCCGACAATGGCGGCTTCGGCTAATGCGGAGTTATACACGCGCGCCGATCCGTAGTCGCACTGCAGGCCGGCGGTGAGCTTGAAAACGCCGCCCTTGCCCTTCACCTGCTTGTCCTTCAGATATTCATCGCGGGAGCAGTCGGCGACATCTTCACCGAAGACCACGATGCGAGAGTCGCGCGCCATCTCATCGTGGAGGCAGGCGTTGATGAGCTCGGCCATGGTCTTGTCGGCGCCCGAGGGTTGCGGTTCGGTGGCCAGATCGGCGCGGGTGGAATCGAACTCCTCTGAATATTGATGGCGCAGGATCGCCGCCGGCTCCGATGAGGGCACCGGCGCGCGCAGGGCCTGCTCGCCGGCTTCGCGAACTTCTTCCTCGACCTGCTTCTCCAGCCGCTCCAGCGACTCGGGATTGAGGACGCCATCGCGCAGCAGAAACATCTGAAAATTCTGGATCGGGTCGCGGAGCGCCTCGGCCTCGCGTTCGGCGGCGGGTCGGTAGAGCTTGTCGTTATCGGAGTGTGAGTGAGAGTAGGGACGCGTGACATGGCCATGCACCAGCGCCGGCCCTTTGCGGGCGCGGCAGTGGGCGACGGCTTCCTCCATCGCATGCAGGCAGGTGACGGGGTCCGTGCCGTCGATCTCCGCGATGTGGAAGTTGGGGAACTGCGTGAGCAGCCGCGAGATGCTGCCGCCGGGCGTATTGACTTCAACCGGGACGGAGATGGCGTAGCCGTTGTCCTCAACAACGAAGAGGACCGGCAGCTCCAGGTTGGAAGCGATGCTGATGGATTCCCAGAACTCGCCCTGGCTGGTGGCGCCGTCGCCGATGGAGACGTAAACGACCTCGTCGCCGTGGAAGGTCAGAGGATGGGCGCGGCGATAGTCGAGGCGCGGGCCCTCGGACGCAGCCGGCGGCTGGGCGGCTTCCGGGTGGCGCGTGAGGTAAACAGCGGCCTCAGCGCAGCCAACGGCCTGGAGGCACTGCGTGGCCGTCGAAGAGGACTGGGTAACGATGTGCAGTTTGGGATCGCTCCAGTGGGAGGGCATCTGGCGGCCGCCGCTGGAGGGGTCGGTAGCGGCGCCCACGGACGCCAGCAACTGGTCTTCGACGCTCATGCCCAGCGCCAGGCACAGGGCGCGGTCGCGGTAATACGGGAAGAACCAGTCGTAGCCTGGGCGCAGCGAGAGACCGGCGGCAACGAGCAGGGCTTCGTGGCCGGCGCCGGAGATCTGGAAGAAAACTTTTTGCTGATTTTTGAGGATGATCTCGCGATCGTCCGTCCGCCGTGAAAGCAGCATGAGCCGGTAAATTTCGATCAGCTTGTCGGCGGAAAGGCCGGAACCGTGCCCGTTGCTCGAGGCCTCGGGCCGGGCCAGGGAATCCTGCTGCTGCCGCCTGGATTCGGCGTCAGAAACTGCCGTACGGGCCATGTACACCCCTTACTGCTTAGATGATCATCCTTCCTCAGTTTAGAGCGCGCGGAGTGGGAAAACGACTCTTTCGGGGAAGCGCTCGCAGCCGGGTGGACGGACGATTGTATCGCGACAGGACGAGGATTGGGCAGGGTCCGGTGGCCGATTGGGGGCAGGCGCAGAGGACGAGAGAGGCAGTGACAGGTGACAGGTGACAGGTTTCCGGTTGCAGGGCACCGGCTACCGGCTACCGGCTTCGAGCACAGCTACCGGCCACCCGCTACCGGCTGATATCCTGGCTGCCTATGGCTCAGGCCACGCAACCCTGGTATCGCCGCACCTCGCGGCGCCTGCAGATGTTTCGCGAGGTGCCGTTGAAGCGCCAGTGGAACTTCCTGCTGGCCGTCTTCTTTCTCTTCTCAGTCATCGGCTTTTTTAACGATCTGATGAACCTGGGGCAGACGCCCTTCGCCATCGTCCTGGTCCTGTCCGCCCTTTCCGGCCTGAACGCGGTGCTGTGGGCGGTGGTGTCCACGCGGCTTCCGTGGTTCTACCTCATCGTTATGGCTCTGCTGCAGTACCCAATCGGAGTGGGGCTGGGGTCTCTGGCATCCTGGATGGGGGTGACCTTTTCGCTGCATGCGCCCTCGACGGCGGCGGGCGTGCGCCTGGCGGCCACGGCCATTCTGGCCGTCGTCATCACCTCGTACGTCCTCTTCATCCGCTTCTTTCG
The DNA here is from genome assembly GCA_963770525.1 of uncultured Acidobacteriaceae bacterium. GTDB lineage: Bacteria > Acidobacteriota > Terriglobia > Terriglobales > Acidobacteriaceae > Palsa-343. The sequence goes on from CAVYPY010000002.1 coordinate 99,553, forward strand.
CGGGGAGGCGATCGAGACCAACCGCATCCGCAACGAGCTGGAGCTGGCGCATGGGATTCAGAAAACACTGGTGCCGCCGATCGCGCTGCGCACCGACCGCTTTGAGGTCTACGGAATTTCCCAGCCCAGCGACAAGGTCGGTGGCGACCTGGTGGACGCGGTGCTGCTGCCCAATGGCGACATCATCGCCTACGTAGCCGACATCGCGGGGCACGGCTTGTCGGCGGGGATTCTGATGGGCCATCTGAAGACCGCGGCGCGCACGGCGCTGCTCGATGCGGGGGAGGGTCCGGCGAGCGCCAGCCTTCCGGCGCTGCTGGAGAAGCTGAACCGCGTCCTGCCCCAGGTAAAGGAGCCGCAGATGTACGCCACGCTCACGGCGTTCCGCCTGAACGCCGACGGGAATGCGTGGTATGCCCTGGCGGCCAGCCCGCCGGTGCTGCACTGGAGCGGGCAGCGGCAGGACCGGCGGTTGATGCAGGAAAGCCAGTATCCGCTGGGGCTGCTGCCGGTGAGCGGCTTTACCGGCGAAGCGATGGAGCTGGCGGCTGGCGATCTGGTGGTCATAGCCACCGATGGCGTGCTCGAAGTCTGCAATCGCCAGGAAGAAGAATTCGGGATCGAGCGTGTGGAGAAGGGGATTGAGGCAGAAGCACGAGCACCGCTGGCGCAGGTGGCGGAGCGCATTCTGCGCGATGCGCGCGCCTTCGGTCCACAGGTGGACGATCAGACGCTGCTGGTCATCCGGCGCGTGAAGTAAGCCGCGCTCGGAGCGGCCTCACAGATCGTTCCGGAAGCGGTGAATCTTCCGCCGGTCGCGCTTCGAAGGCCGTCCGGCAGGCGCGGGTGTGAAGTGCAGTCCCGCCTTGCGCTCTTCGGCGTATCGCTGGCGCGCCTCGCGGCTGGCTTCCGTTTCCTGATAAAGGGTCTGCGCTACGGAGGCCGGCCCGCGCATCTCGCTCAGGGCGAGCACATCCACTTCAAAACGGCCGCCTTCGTTCTGGATGGTGAGCCGGTCGCCAACGCGCACCTCGCGTGAAGAGCGGGCCGTCTGGCCCTGCGCTTCCACGCGTCCCAGCTCGCAGGCCTTGGCGGCGAGTGTCCGCGTCTTGAAGAAACGCGCTGCCCACAGCCATTTGTCGAGACGCACGCCGTTCATGGATTGATCTTACTGAGCATCGCCGCGGCGAAAAGGGGGACAGGTTTCGTCCTCTCTTCGCCCCAGGTGCCTACCGCGAACGATTCCGCGTGACAAGGGCGCGGCGCACGAATCCAGGGAGGGGGAATCTCGCTGATTAACCGCAATATCTTGCGGTCGAGTTGCCGTCAACACCCAAGGCGTGAGCTTTTGCGGATAAGTGCCGGGGAGGGATTCTGAGGGTCCGCCAATCTTTTTTGGAATCACAGATTTTCCACTTTGACGGGAGAACCTGCTCGGTTACGATCAAGTGGTCCAAAGTGGTCAAGAGTGGAGGAAGATCCGATTTCGACTGATCCAGCGCTGAGATTAGCACGGAAAACATCGCTGGAACCCTCTCGGAATTCGGACGTTCCTCCCTCGATACCCAGTCAGGAACCATGTTTCGCGGCAACCATCCAGCTCGGGTTGATGAAAAGGGGCGGCTCAAGCTCCCGGCGGAATTCAAGCGCCAGATCGAGGAGCAGTACGGGGCGCAGTTCTACATCACGAGCAAGGATGGCCGGGTGGCGGAGATCCACCCCCTGCAGGAGTGGGAAAAGTTTGAGCAGAAGCTGGCGGCGATTCCGAATTTCAATGCCGCCAAGAAGAAGTTGCTGGACCGGCTGAATTACTACGGGCAGATGGCGGAAATCGATGCCCAGGGCCGGGTGCTGCTCCCGCAGATTTTGCGCGAGTCAGCCAAAGTGACCGGCGATGTGGTCGTGTTCGGGATGCAGACGTATCTGGAGGTCGCGAACCATGAGGCCTTCAAACAGAACATGGAGCAGAACCCGCTCACACCGGAAGACGAGCAGGCGCTGGCAGGGTTTGGTTTGTAAGCAGGGCAATCCCCCCAGGGGGAACACAGGCCGATGAGGCATGTGCCGGTTCTTTCTGAAGTAGCGATCCGAATGCTGAATGTGCGCAGCGGCGGCAACTATATCGATGCCACCCTGGGGCTGGCCGGGCACGCGAGCGAAATTGCTCGCCGGCTGGGAGCCGAAGGCAGGCTGATCGGCTTCGACCGCGATCCGGAGGCCATGGCCCTGGCGCGGGAGAAGCTCGAAGCTCTCCGTGAGGAGCTGGGCGAAGCGATGCCGCAGCTGGAACTCCACGACGTGGAGTTTTCGCAGATGGTCGAAGTGCTGGCCGGGCGGAAAGTCGATGGGCTGCTGGCGGATTTTGGAGTCAGCTCGCTGCAGTTCGACGAGGCGCACCGAGGATTTAGTTTTCAGGCGGACGGGCCCCTGGATATGCGGATGAATCCGCGCCAGGGGGTGACCGCTGAACAAGTGGTAAATCAGGCCGGGGAAAAAGAACTCGCCGATCTGATTTACGAATTCGGAGAGGAAAGGAGGTCGCGGAGAATCGCCAGAGCCATTGTCCGGGCGCGGCCGGTAACGACGACGGGGCAGTTAGCCCGTATTGTTGCTGCCGCGCTCGGGGCAATGAAACAGGAGCGGATTCATCCGGCGACCCGGACCTTTCAGGCTCTTCGAATTTATGTGAACGCCGAGTTGGGCGAGATTGACGCGCTGCTGGCGGCTGCTCCCGAGGTACTGAAGCCCGGAGGCCGGCTGGTGGCGATCAGCTTTCACTCGCTGGAGGACCGGCGGGTGAAGGATGCGCTGCGCGAGGGCGCGCGGCAGGAAGTTTGGGAAGTGCTCACGCGGAAGCCGGTGACGGCGGAAGCGGAGGAAACGGATCGCAATCCGCGGGCACGCAGCGCGAAGCTGCGGGCAGCGGAGAGAAAGGCAGGCAACAGGCAATAGGCAGCAGGGAATAGAAGATGCTGGCGTGGCAAACTCTAATCCCTAATCCCTAAACCCTGTCGTACACAACATCGGGCCGGAGGCCGTCCCACCGTACCAAAGGCGAAAGTAACTCGGACGACCCCCACGCAACACCCTCCTTCCTGCAAGCAGCGGCCCTGGCCCGGTCGTTAGAAGGAGAGAAAGAAAAAACCAGGAATACCCGAAAAAACGCGGTAAAACACGGAAGAAGAAGTAGATTGTAAACAGCGGCGCTGAGGGAGACAGACGATGGCGACACAGGCAATGGCGGCACCGATGCTGATCGGCAGCAGCAGCCGCGACACGGAATGGATCGCGCAACACAACGCGCGTTTGCTGGCAGCGCAGCGTGGCGGCCGGCGCGGACCCACCCCGGAAGCGCTGTTTACCAAGCGCATCGACAACTCGCGCCTGGTGAAGGCCAACGATCCGGCTCGCGAGCACGAGATGCGCACCTTTGCCGTTGCCATGGCTTTCCTGCTGTCGCTGGTGCTCATGTATGGATGGCAGCATTTCAGCGCCATCGAGTGCGGCTACAGCCTGCAGTCGGAGAAGCAGCAGATGCAGACGCTGGAAGAGCAGAACCGCGAACTGCGGCTGACCGCGGCGCAACTGGCCGATCCTTCTCGGATCGACACCCTGGCGCGCAACTATGGTTTGACGGCGCCGCATCCGGGGCAGGTGGTGCACCCGAATGCGACTCTGACGATGGAGAACAATGGCGCGGTGATGGCGAAGGTCACGCCGGCTGTGCCCGCAGTGCACTGATCTTTCCGGGGAGGAGAACATTCCCGCTGTGAATCGTCCTGCCTTCTCCTCCGATTTCGATGAGGAGCCGACCCTCCCGCGGCGAGCCGGACCGCCCTCCCCCGCTTCCTCCTCGCGCAAAAAACCGTTCCTCGTTACGCCCATGCGCCGCATGCGCATTCTGGGCGTGCTGGCGATCTTTCTCTTCTGGGCGACGCTCATCGTTGGCCGCCTCGTGTGGCTGCAGGTCATCAGACATTCGGAGTGGCTGGAGCGGGCCGAGCGCCAGCAGGAGCGCACTTTCACCGTCGCACCGCGCCGCGGCATTCTCTACGACCGCGACCTGCACCCGCTGGCGATGACGGTCATCGCCGACTCCATCTATGCGGTGCCGTCGGAGATCGGCGACAATCGCGCTGCCGATGCGTCGATGCTGGCAAGGATCGTCCACACCGATCCCGAGGATCGCTTCACGACGGAAAAGCAGATCCAGCGGCGCCTGATGGATTCGCGCAACTTTGCCTGGGTGGCGCGCAAGCAGACGCCGGCCATCATCGCGCGCGTGAAGGCGCTCAACCTGAAAGGCGTCTATTTCCAGAAAGAGTTCAAGCGCTTTTATCCGGACCAGCAGCTGGCAGCCCAGGTGCTCGGCTACGTGGGGATGGACGACGATGGCCTGGCCGGCGTGGAAGAGGATTACGAGAAAGAGTTGCACGGTACGCCCGGCCACATGCTCACCGCCGTGGACGCGCGCCACCATACGCTCGACAGCCAGGAGCGCGATCCCCTGGCGGGGCAGAACCTGGTGCTCTCCATTGACGCCAACATCCAGTTCATGGCGGAAAAGGCACTTGAGGCGAATATGGAGCGCACGGGCGCGGCCAACGGCACCGTCGTCGTGCAGGATCCGCACACCGGGCAGATTCTGGCGCTGGCCATCCGCCCGACCTTCAATCCGAATAATTTCCGGCACACCGATCGCTCCCTGCTGACCGATCGTGCGGTGAGCGACGTCTACGAGCCCGGCTCGACCTTCAAGCTCGTGGCTTATTCGGCTGCACTGAACGAGAAGGTCATTACGCCGGACTCGATGATTCCGACGCTCGGGGGCGTGATCAACGTGGCTGGCCGTCTGGTCCACGATGATCGTGATGCCATCATCTACGAGAGTCACCATGGGAATGTGCTGAGCGCAAAGGAAGCGCTCTGGGAATCAAGCGACGTCGCAGCCATCGAACTCGCTCAGCGCATGGGACCCGATGAGTTCTATAAGTACATTCGCGGTTACGGATTCGGCCAGAAATCCGGGATCGAATTGCCTGGCGAAACGCGCGGGCTGGTTAAGCCGCCTTCGCGATGGCAGCCCACCACCATCGGCTCTATTCCCATGGGTCAGGAAATCGCCGTCACGCCCATCCAGCTGGTGACCATGGCCTCGACCATCGCCAACGGAGGCACCTATCTGCCGCCGCACATCGTGCTGGAGAGCACCGATGACACGAAGGCCAACGGCACGCTGAAGCCGGTCGCGTTCCGCCTGGGCGAGGAAATGCCCGATCCGCTGCCGCCAGGCGCGCATCGCGTGATCTCTGAGATGACTTCCGCTGAAATGCGCAAAATGATGGAGGGCGTGGTGCTGTTTGGCACCGGCCGCCCGGCGCAGCTCGACGGCTACAGCGCCGCGGGCAAGACCGGCACCGCGCAGAAAATCGATCCGCTGACGCATACCTATTCGAGGACGAAATACGTTGCTTCGTTCGTCGGCTTCGCGCCGGTCAGCGATCCTGCCGTGACTATCGCCGTTGTGATGGACTCGCCGACGAAGGGCTCGCATTTCGGCACGGCGGTGAGCGCGCCGGTCTTTCACGATCTGGCGCAGCAGATTCTCGAATATCTGGGCGTACCGCACGATCAGGATCTGCAGCCGGTGAAGGAGATCGCGAAGAGCAGCAAGCCGGAGCCCGATGACGACCCGCAGCAGAGCGCCGAGGAGTTGCAGTCGCTCTTCGCGGAAGTCAACGACCTGCCTCCCGACGATCCCCTGCGCGACCCGGCCAACCAGGGACCGCCGCCGGAGACCGCTGAAGTGAGCGCGGATGCAAGCCAGCCGCCGCTGCTGGGGCCGGTGGCGCCCCCGAGTTCCGGATCGAGTTCCGGCCCGGCGTCGAAGCAGAAGGAGGCGAAGCCGCAGGGTTCCGCCGCGCAGGCAAAGCCCGCGAGCGCGCCCCCGTTGCCGAGCCAGCACCGCCAGACCGTGACCATCGCCAACCAGCGCGTGGCTGTCCCCTCGTTCGCGGGCAAATCGCTGCGTGAGGTCGTGATTCAGGCCAGCAACGCGGGGCTCGGCGTGCAAATTGTGGGCTCGGGCCTGGCGCACGATCAGGTGCCCGCCGCGGGGACGCTGGTGCCTGCAGGAACCGACATTGTCGTGCGCTTCCAGCCGTAATTCCGAGGCAGCGCAAGCAACCGAAGAACCTCACCCGTCCGCGCGAATCCTGCGCTTACAATCTCTTTGTGATCCGCTTCGACCAGGTCGTCCAGGGCGCGGAGATCGTGCGCCGCACCGGCCCCAATCCCGAAATCGCAGGTGTGGAGTACGACTCTCGGCGCATCGGCCGGGAAGTGCTCTTCCTGGCCATACAGGGCGGCACAACGGACGGCAATCGCTACATCGGTCGGGCACTTTCACAGGGAGCCGCGGCGATCATCACCGACTCGGCGGCAGCCTTCGCGGAAACCGCGCGGCAGCATCCTGAAATTGGAATTGCTCAGGTCCCCGCCGGAGCAGGCCGTCGCGCGATGGCTGTTGTGGCCGCGAATTTCTTTGGGCATCCGGAAAAACAGCTTGCCTTCAGCGGTGTGACCGGCACCAACGGCAAGACGACGACGGCGTTCCTGCTCGAGGCGACGCTCAACTCCATCGGCCGCAAGACCGTCCTGATCGGCACCATTGAGAACCACGTCGCCGGAGTCGTCCGCCCCGCGCCGCACACCACACCCGAGTCGCGCGATCTGCTGGCGCTCTTTCGTGAAGGCGCCGACGCCGGTGCGACGGAGGCCGTGATGGAGGTCTCGTCCCACGCGCTGGCGCAGGGGCGCGTCTACGGGCTGCCTTATGACGTCGCGCTCTTCACCAACCTCACTCAGGACCATCTCGACTTCCACGGCACCATGGAGAATTACTTCGCCGCCAAGCGTGCTCTCTTCGATGGCTCCCTCGGCCAGCCGCCGCGCGTGGCCGTCGTGAATGTCGACGATCCGTATGGCGCTGCCCTGGTGACGATCGCCCACGAAGCGGGAGCCGAAGTCTTCACCTACGGCCTCGGCGCCGCCGACTTCCGCGCCGAAGCGGCGCAGATGTCCGCCTCGGGCATGCGTTTCCGCATGATTACCCCGCAGGGCGCTGCCGATGTGCGAACCAAACTGACCGGCCGCGTGAATCTCTACAACCTGCTCGCTGCAGCGGGCGCGGCAATGGCCCGGGGACTGACCCTGGGGCAGATCGCCACCGGGGCCGCTGCGCTTGAACACGTACCGGGGCGCTTCCAGACCGTCGATGCCGGCCAGCCCTTCACCGTGGTCGTCGACTACGCCCACACCGACGATGCGCTGCGCAATCTTCTCTCTCTCGCCCGGGAGTTCGTCGGCCCTGATCATCGCGTCATCACGCTCTTCGGCTGCGGTGGCGACCGCGATCGCGCCAAGCGCCCCAAGATGGGCCGCGCCGCCGGCGAGGGCAGCGACCTGGTGGTCCTCACTTCGGACAATCCCCGCAGCGAAGATCCCGACGTCATCATCGCGGACGCGCTGCCCGGCCTGGCCGCCACCGGCACAACCTTTATAGTGGAGGTCGATCGCGCGCGGGCGATCCACCGCGCCCTCGAAGCCGCCCGCCCCGGCGACATCGTTCTGCTGGCCGGCAAGGGGCACGAGAAGGAGCAGGTCCTGCGCGACCGAACCATCCCGTTCGACGATGCAGCCGTCGCCGCCCAGGCGCTGCGCGAACTGCAGGGAGTGCGCGCATGAAGCTGGCGCTCACGGATATTGCCCGCTGGTCCGCTGCCGACCTGCAACCCCCCGTGCCGCCGTCCGCAACCGCGTCGGCGTCTGAACCCAGCGCCACCGGTTACTCCATCGACTCGCGCACCCTGCAGCCGGGCGACCTCTTCTTCGCGGTCAAAGGCGAGCGTTTCGACGGCCATGACTTCATCGCCGCCGCCTTCGAGCGTGGAGCCAGTGCCGCCGTGATCGCCCGCGATCGGCTGGCCAACCTGCCCGATGCGGTGCGGCGGCAACCGCTGCTCCTGGTCGACAACCCGCTGCTGGCGCTGCAGAGACTGGCCGCCGCGGTCCGCCGCCACTGGGGCAAGCGCGTCATCGGCATCACCGGCTCGGCAGGCAAGACGACAACCAAAGAAGCCATCGCCGCCGTTCTCTCCGCGCGCTTCTCCGTCCTCAAATCGCAGGGGAACCTGAACAACCACTATGGGCTGCCGCTTCAGCTGTTGCGCCTTGAACCGCAGCATGAAGTTGCCGTGATCGAGATGGGCATGTCGTCGGCTGGCGAAATCACGGCTCTCTGCCGCATTGCCGCGCCCGACTGGGGTGTCGTCACCAACGTGGGCCATGCGCATGCCGAGTTCTTTCCCGACGGCGTGGCCGGCATCGCCCGCGCCAAATATGAACTCGTCGCTGCTCTCCCGCGCAACGGCGTTGCCTTCCTCAACTGCGACGACGCCTACGTCTCGCAGTTTGGGCGCGACTTCGATGGCAAGGTGATCTATTACGGCCGAAGCTCCTGCGGCGATCCGCGCATGGAGACCGTCGAGGTTCTGGGCGCCGAGGGGCTGCGCATTCAGCTCCGCGCAGCCGACCAGCACGCGACCCTGCATCTTCATCTCCCCGGCGCGCATAACGCCGCGAACGCGATGGCGGCGCTCGCTGTGGGCCTCGAAGCCGGCATTCCGCTCGCCGACGCCTGCGCCGCCCTCGAGCAACTGCGCCCCGAAGAAAAACGCGGGCAAACCATCGAGTGGCATGGCGCGACGGTCCTGAACGACGCTTACAACTCCAACCCCGAGGCGCTCAAGTCGATGATTGCCACCCTCGCAGGCATGCCGGCCCAGCGGCGTATCCTCGTCGCGGGAGAAATGCTCGAACTGGGCAGGGAAGCGGAAGCGCTGCATGCCGCCTGCGGGACGGCCGCCGCCCAGGCGGGCATCGATATTGTGCTGGGCGTCCGAGGTCTGGCCCGAGCCATTGTCGAATCCGCTCGAAAAGCCGGGACCGAGGCCCTCTTTCTCGATTCGGCCGAGACCGCCGGCGTGTGGCTCCGCGAGAACCTGCGTCCCGGTGACGCCGTTCTGCTGAAAGCCTCTCGCGGTGTGCGCCTGGAGAAGGCGCTCGAGGCCCTGCGCGAACCGGAAAACGGGGCGCCGCGCGAACCTGAAAAGGGACCTGCTCTGTAACCCTAAAAAGACCATCCCCTCTCCTCCTGGCGCGTTAAGATAAGCGGGAACCCACGCGCCATCCGGAGGAAGTTTGCTTTACTGGCTGCTGTATCAGAAGCTGTTCCCGTACTTCAGACCCTTCCGCATCTTCCGCTATCTGACGTTCCGCACCGCCTTTGCCTCGCTCACGGCGCTGCTCATCACGCTCATCATCGGGCCGTGGGTCATCGAAAAGCTGCGCGAGTTCCAGATCGGCCAGTACATTCGCGAAGAAGGCCCCAAGGCGCACCAGAAAAAGGCCGGCACTCCCACCATGGGCGGCGTGCTCATCTGCATCGCGATTGTGCTGCCCACGTTTCTTTGGGCCGACCTGTCGAATCCCTTCGTTTGGCTGGCCATGTTTGCCACCGTGGCCTTCGGCGCCATCGGATTTGCCGACGACTATATAAAGGTTATCCATCGCCGCAACCTCGGGCTCACCGCGCGCGCCAAGCTGCTCTACCAGTTCCTCGCCGCCGGCGTCATCGCCGTGGTTCTGGTGCTGATGGAGCTGCAGGGGCGCTACTCCACGCGGCTGATGGTGCCCTTCGTCAAGTTCATCCGGCCGCGCCTGTCCATTCCCGCGCTGCTGCACATGCCGCACCTGGGCGTGCTGGCCTTTCTGCCGTTTATCGGCTTTGTCATGCTGCTGCTGGTGGGCACCAGCAACGCCGTCAATCTGACCGACGGGCTCGATGGCCTGGCGATCGGCTGCACCATCATCGCCGCCGGCGCGCTCACCGTGCTCACCTACGTCAGCGGTCACGTCATCTTTGCCGATTATCTTGAACTGCAGCGCATGCCCCTGGTCAGCGAGGTCACCGTCTTTTGCGGGGCCATGACCGGGGCCAGCATCGGTTTCCTCTGGTACAACGCCCATCCGGCGGAAATCTTCATGGGCGACGTGGGCTCGCTGGCTCTGGGCGGGGCCATCGCCACCGTCGCCGTCATCATCAAGCAGGAGCTGCTGCTGCCCTTCATCGGCGGCATCTTCGTCATCGAGGCGCTGTCGGTGATTCTGCAGGTGGGCAGCTACAAGCTGCGCGGCGGCAAGCGCATCTTCCGCATGGCCCCGCTGCACCACCACTTCGAGCTGATGGGCTGGTCGGAGTCCAAAGTCATCGCCCGCTTCTGGATCGGCGCCCTGGTGTTTGCACTCTTTGCACTCACAACCCTCAAGCTGCGATAAAGAGGAGAGCCGGCGTGGGAGAATAAACCAGCCCGGCGCTCGCGAGTTTCCATGGACATTAAAGGGAAAAAGGTTCTGGTCGTTGGTCTGGGCAAGTCCGGACTCGCGGCGGCCCTGTTCCTGCGGCATCAGGGCGCGCAGGTCACCGTTTCTGACGTGCGCAGCGCCGAGGCCCTGGCCCGGGAGATCCCCGCACTCATTGACGAAGGCATCGCCGTCGAGGCTGGCGGTCACGGTCTGCTCACTTTTCGGCGTCAGGACCTGATCGTTGTCAGCCCAGGCGTCCCCGTCGATACGCCGGAGCTGGTGCAGGTGCGCAAGTTCGGCCTGCCCATCATCGGCGAGCTGGAGCTGGCTGCGCATTATCTCCGCGGGAAAGTCCTGGCCATCACCGGCTCGAACGGCAAGACCACCACGACGAGCCTCTGCGGCGAAATCCTTGAGGCCGGCAAGCTGCCCACGCAGGTGGGCGGCAACATCGGCGTCCCGGTCATCGCTCTCGTCGACCAGTCCCGCGACGATGGCTGGTCGGTTCTGGAGGTCTCCAGTTTCCAGCTTGAGACGACGGAGATCTTTCATCCACAGATTGCCGTCATCCTGAACATCACCCCGGACCACCTCGACCGCCACGGCACCTTCGAAAATTACGCCGCCGCCAAGGAGCGCATCTTCGCCCGTCAAACCCCTGAGGACGCCTTGGTGCTGAATGCCGACGACGAAGTAGCCTCCCGAGCTGCCGCGCGCGCGCCATCAAAAATCTTCTGGTTCAGCCGCAAGCGTATCGTGCGCCAGGGAGCCTTCGTTCACGAGGGCGTCATCACCTTTCGCGCCTCGGAACAGGCCGCTCCGGAGCCGGTGATGAAAGTCGAGGAGATCCCCCTCAAGGGTGCGCACAACGTCGAGAATGTCCTGGCCGCGGTTTGCTCCGCGCGCCTGGCCGGGGTCGCCGCCGCGACCATCCGCCAGGCGGTGATGGCCTTCAAGGCCGTCGAGCATCGCCTGGAATTCGTCGCCACCATCAACGCCGTCGACTACTACAACGACTCGAAAGCCACCAATGTGGACGCCACGCTGAAGGCCATCGCCGCATTTCCCGGCGGCATTCATCTCATCCTCGGCGGCAAGGACAAAAATTCCGACTACCGGCAGATGCGCCCGCTGCTGCAGGAGCGGGTGAAGGCTGTCTACACCATTGGCGCGGCCGCGGACAAGATTCACACGCACATCGAAGGCGCCGTGCCCATCGTGAGCGCCGGCACGCTGGAAGAAGCGGTGAAGCGGGCAGGGAACGCGGCGCAGCCGGGAGAGATCGTGCTGCTGGCCCCGGCCTGCTCCAGTTTCGATCAGTTCGAGAGCTACGAGCATCGGGGGCGCGTGTTTAAGGAAGCGGTTCTGGCGCGGCGGGGTATCGCCGCTCTTAGCCACTCCTGACGAAGCGAGGTCTATGGCGAAACGCGTCGGTGTCGATAAAGGTCTGTACTGCGCCACCCTTTTTCTGGTGGTCATCGGCCTCGCCATGGTCTTCAGCGCCTCGGCTGTCATGGCCAGGGAGCGCTACGGTTCGCCCTACACCTTTCTCATCCGCCAGGCCCTCTGGGCGGTCATCGGCCTCGCCTCCATGACTCTGCTCATGCGCGTGGATTATCGCAAATACAACCGGCCCAGCGTCGTCTTTCCCTTCGTGGGCGTCACCGTCATCCTGCTGCTCTCCGCGTTTCTCATGCGCGACTCGCACAACACGCATCGCTGGATCCGCCTCGGTATGCTCTCCTTTCAGCCCTCGGAGATCGCCAAGCCCGCCATGGTCCTCTTCCTCGCGTGGTTCCTGCAGAACCGCATGCATGCCATGGAGGACGTTCGCAATACGATCATCCCCGCCGCCCTGCCCAGCCTGATCTTCATCGCGCTCATCCTCAAAGAGCCCGACCTGGGAACCGCCCTGGTCTGCGCCGGCGTCACGGCCCTCATGCTGTGGCTGGCCGGGATGAACTTCAAATACCTGGGCTATGCCGCGCTGGCCTCCGCGCCCGTGCTTTACTTCATGCTCTTTCGCGTGGCCTGGCGCCGCGATCGCCTGCTCGCGTTTCTCAATCCCGACTCCGACCCGCTGGGCAAGGGCTACCACATCCTGCAGTCGCTCATCGCCGTCGGCTCCGGCGGCTTTCGCGGCGTGGGTTACATGGATGGCACCGCCAAGCTTTTCTACCTGCCCGAGCCGCACACCGACTACATCTTCGCCAGCATCGCCCAGGAGCTGGGCCTGCTCGGCTCGCTCATCGTTGTCGCGCTCTTCGTCTTCATCGGCTATCGCGGCATGCGCGCGGCCATCCTCTCGCGCGATCCGTTTGCGCGCTTCCTGGCCTTCGGTATCACGGCAACCATCCTCATCCAGGCCTTCTTCAACATCAGCGTAGTTGTGGCGCTGGTGCCCACCAAGGGCATCACGCTGCCCTTCGTCTCCTATGGCGGAACGTCGCTGTTCATCATGCTCGTCCTGGTAGGCGTCCTGCTCAACATCACGCGGGAAGTGGACTGACGCCCCGCAATCCAGCATCCTGAACACAAATGGATCAACGCGACGAGGTCGTCGATCAGTTCACGCGCCAGGCGGCGCAGTTCGCCCACTCGCCCGCCGCTCGCAATGAGGAGATCGTCGAGCGCATCCTGCGCATGGCCCAGGCCGGCCCCGCGGATATCGCCCTCGACGTAGCCTGCGGCCCCGGCGTTCTCGCCTGCGCCCTCGCCCAACGGGTCGGCCATGCCACCGGCATCGATCTGACCCCGGCCATGCTCGACCAGGCCCGCGCCACTCAGGCCAATGCCGCCCTCACCAACCTTCAGTGGGACCTCGGCGACGTGACAGCGATGCCCTACGCAGACGGATCCTTCACCATCGTCACCTGCCGCTTCGCTTTCCACCATTTTCCTGAGCCGCTGCGGGTCCTGCGCGAGATGCGCCGCGTCGCCGCACCCGGCGGCCGCATTGTCGTCGCTGACAGCGCCCCCTCCGCCGCCCAGGCCGACGGCTTTAACGCCATGGAGAAGCTCCGCGACCCGTCGCATACCCGCGCTCTCCCCCTCCGGGAGCTTCGTGCGCTGTTCTCCAGCGTCGGGCTGCCGGAGCCCCGCGTCGAGCAGGCCCGTTTGGCCCTCGATCTGGAATCGTTTCTCGGCCGCTCTTACCCTCCGGGCGGCGACCGCGACAAAGACCGCCTGCGCGCGATGTTCGCGGAGGCCCTGACTGACGATCGTCTCGACGTCCAGCCGCGCCGCGAAGCCGGCACGATCCACTTCTCTATTCCCGTCGCGATCCTCGCCGTCCAGGTGCCCGATGCCGGCTGAGCGCGTGCCCCGCGTCCTCATCGCCGGCGGCGGCACCGGCGGCCACATCATCCCCGCTCTCGCCATTGCTGACGAGCTGAAGTCCCGCCACGGTGCCGAGACCCTCTTCGTCGGCACCGCCCGCGGTCTCGAATCCCGCCTCGTCCCCCAGGCCGGCTATCCGCTGGATCTGATCCGCGTCGGCCAGCTCAACCACGTCTCGCTCGGCACCCGCGTGCGCACCCTCATCGATCTGCCCCTCGGCCTCATGCAGTGCGTGTGCCTGCTCTACCGGTTCCGCCCCGCGGTGGTCATCGGCGTTGGCGGCTATGCCTCAGGCCCGGTCATGGGTGCGGCGATTCTCCTGCGCATTCCTACGCTGGCTTTTGAGCCGAACGCCGTGCCCGGTCTCGCCAACCGCATGGTCGGCGCCTGGGTTCGCGCCGCCGCCGTCAACTTCGAGCCCGCTGCCCACTATTTCCACGGAGCCCGCCTCACCGGCCTCCCCGTCCGCGCCGACTTCTTCCATCTCGCTCCGCGCCCCGCCGGCGCCCCACCGCATCTGCTCGTCTTCGGTGGCAGTCAGGGCGCGCGCGTTCTGAACAACCTGATGCCGAAGATCGCCGCCTCGCTCCTCGCCCAGGTTCCCGGTCTGACCCTCCTCCACCAGGCCGGCGCCCGCCATGCTGAAGCGACTCTGGCGGCGTACCAGGCCAGCGGAGCCCCACCCGATCGGTGGGAAGTGCGGCCCTTCCTCGACGACATGCCCCGCCGCTTCGCCGATGCCGACCTCGTCCTCGCGCGCAGCGGCGCCTCCACCGTCGCCGAGCTGGCCGCCGCCGGTAAGCCCGCCGTCCTGGTCCCGTTCCCGCAAGCTGCCGACGATCACCAGCGCCGCAACGCCGAAGCGATGGTCCAGGCCGGAGCCGCGCGCGTCCTGCTCGAGCCCGACCTCACCCCGGAGCAATTGCAGGGGACCCTCGTCGATCTCCTCGGCGATCCCGAGCGGCTCCGCACCATGGCCGACAACGCCCGCACGCTCGCCCACCCCGATGCCGCACAGAAAATCGCCCGCATGGCGATGGCCCTGGCCCGCGGCGACTCTCGCTCCGACCCGCGCTAACTCGCTACCCGGGCTACCCCAACATCGCCCAGGCGCAAAGCGACGAGCCTCTCTGAGTCCCCAAAAGCAGAAAGCCCGCTCCGAAGAGCGAGCTTTCTATTGTTCTTTAAGCAGCCTGTGATTTACCGGTGTCCACCACCACCGCCGTGGCCACCGCCGCCGCCGCCATGGAAGCCGCCGCCGCCGCCGTGGAACCCGCCTACAGCGCCACCGCGGAATCCGCCGCTATAGCCGCCGCGCGCGCCACCGGAGTAGCCGCCACGATACGCTCCCACCGCGCCTCCGCGATAAGCCCCGCCGGCATATCCGCCGCGATACGCTCCGGCGTAACCGCCACGATAAGCTCCTGCGTAACCGCCCCGGAACCCCGCGTAACCGCGATTGCCATAGCCGCCGCGGTAGCCCGCATAGCCGTAGCCTCCGCGACCCCAGCCGCCCCAGCCGTAGCCATAATGACCCCAGCCCCAGCCCCAGGGCCGTCCGTACCAGCCGCCAAACCACGGTCCGGCGCCGATAAAGATGCCGTTAGCGAACCAGTCAGGTCCCCAGTAGCCGTAGGGAGCGCAGGAGTACGGATAATACGAGTAGTACCCATACTCGCAAACCGGTGGCCCGCCCACCACATAGCCTGGATAGCCCACCGCGGGGCCGATGCCGATGCCCACCGCCACCTGAGCCTGGGCCGGCCGAGCCAGCGCCAGGGGAACCGCCAGCAATGTCACGAACAGAACCGAGCGCAGAACGCGCATGATCAAACCTCCCTCAGGCCGCTTACTTTAGATTCTCTTTTTCGGCCTGAGCCGCGGCTTCCCTGATTCCGGAATGCCGCGCTGCCTCTATAAACATTAGACGCGCGAAAATGTTGCGGCGGATCAGAACGCGTGAAACCGATCAAAAAGGAAGGGTTTGCGCACATTCGGCGAGGCGCCGGCCTGCGTCGCTCACCACTGCCGGGGCGGAGGGTAGTACCAGTGCGGGGGATACGGATACCAGGGCGCGGAGAAGATCGCCATCAGCAGGGCAATGACCCACCCGATCCCCGTCCACCCGAGGAACAGATTCAGCATAAAGATGCCCGTGGCGTTGTGCGTGCGTCGCGCCACCGCAATGAGGGAGGGCAGGAAATACAGCCCGATACCAATGAGCCCGGCCATAGAAGCCTCCGGAGAGTTCCCAAAAGAGCAGTACGCAGGCGGCAGGGAACGGGTTCCCTTCAGCATACCTCCGAAAATCGACCTGCAGATCGGGTTTTCAAAGCCTGAAAACAGCAACGCACCCGGAGGCGGGGAGCCTCGACGGGTGCGCACAGGCCGGTTTTTGGGGACGCGGCCTTCATCTCATCGTTGCTTACCGGCGGTGGTAGCCGCCATAACCGTGGAAATCCCGCCCGCGGTTCCAGCCATCGGCGCGATAGTGGTCATAGTGCCCGTAATACCCGCCGTAATATCCTCGGCCGTAGGCGCCCACATAGCCGCCGCGATACGCCCAGCGTCCCGGCATCCAGACGCTGCCGTAGTAGTAGCCGGGCGTCCAGATGTAGCCCACGCCCGGGCTCGGAGGAATCGCCGCGACCACCGCCGCGGGTCCCACCCCAATCCCCACCCCGATTCGGACCTGAGCCTGCGCTGCTGCGGCGCCCAGTCCCAGGATGCCCGTTAATGCCAGTGCGCGAAGAATACTTCTCATTGCGAGACCTCCCTGGGTTCCTCTTCGAACTTCTCTCGATTCGGACCCTTCACATCTCGTCGTTCTGCCCATCACGAACGCTTCTCCGCGCGAATTGTTGCGGTGAATTCCGCGCCTGCCATCGCGAGTGGATGAAATAAAATTTGCATCCTCCCTGTCCCGCTCGAATCGTCGCGCCCACGGCCGGATCGTTCTGTCAAGGGGAAAAGGACGTTGCTCAAACGATCAAGTAGACGGCGGTGGGACAATAGAGACATATGGAAATGCTCGGACTTTATCTTTCCGTCCCTTTTTGCCGATCCAAATGCACCTACTGTAATTTTGCTTCCGGAGTTTTTCCTGCAACCCATCACGATCGCTATGTCGCTCGCCTCGAAGAAGACCTGCGCCACATTCGCATGCGCGCCCACAAGTGGGGAGCGGTTCTGCCTCAGGCTGCTGACTCCATCTACTTTGGCGGAGGCACTCCCTCGCTCCTCGCGCCCGCGCTCTTCCGCCGCCTCTTCACCGGCCTGCGCCGTGAATTCGCCGTGCTGCCCACCGCGGAAATCACCGTGGAATGCGCTCCCGGCCAGCTGGAGCCCGCGGTGCTCGACATGCTGCTGGAGTGCGGCGTCAACCGCATCAGCTTCGGCGTGCAGTCCTTCATCGATCGCGAAGCCAAATCCATCGGCCGTCTGCACACCCGGGCCACGGCGCTCGAGGACATCCGCCGCATCCGCGACGCCGGCATCAGCGACATCAGTGTCGACCTCATCGCCGGCCTTCCCGGCCAGACCCCGCGCTCCTGGTTCGAATCGCTCGGCGTCCTGGCTGACTCCGGCGTCGATCACGCCAGTCTCTACATGCTCGAGGTCGACGACGACTCGCGCCTCGGCCGCGAGTTGCTAGCCCATGGCGGCCGTTACCGCGCGCAGGAAGTTCCGGCCGACGACCTCATCGCCGACATGTATACCGAGGCCATTGGCTTTCTCGCCGGCCACGGCCTCGCCCAGTATGAGATCTCAAACTTTGCCCGGCCCGGCTGGGAGTCCCGGCACAACCTGAAGTACTGGCACCGCAAGCCGTACCTCGGCTTCGGCCTCGACGCCCACTCCATGCTGCGCGCCCGTACCGGCCCCGCCCTGCGCTTCGCCATGACCGACGATCTGGATGCCTACCTCAACGTTCCGGCCGCTCAGGCTCCTCGCGCCCTCACGCGCGACGAGGAGCTGGAGGAAGCCTGGTTCCTCGGCCTGCGCATGAATGAAGGCGTGAGTCTCGCCGCGCTGCGCGCAGATTTCTCCGCCGCCGCCGTGCGCGACTGCCTGGCCACCATCAGCGATCTCGAACGGGAAAACCTCGTGACCCTTGCCGGCGGCGATCGCGTGGCCCTCACTCCCCGCGGACGCCTGCTCTCGAACGAGGTTTTCGGGCGCTTCCTGGCAGAGCCCGCCGTCGCCTGAGGCATCGCGCCACAGGCCACAGGCCACGTCTCCCTCTACAATGAGGGAGACGCACCATGGCTACCGAAACCGCTGCTCTCGCCGAAGACACTGTCCGCACCCCCACCACTTTCATCGATGTCCGCAGCGACACCGTCACCAAACCCACGCCCGCCATGCGTGCCGCCATGGCTGCCGCCGAGGTCGGTGACGACGTCTACGGTGAAGACCCCACCATCAATCGCCTCGAAGCCCGTGCCGCCGAGATCTTCGGACGCGAAGCCGCGCTCTTTCTCCCCAGCGGCACCATGGGCAATCAAACCGCGATCCGCCTGCTCACCCAGCATGGACAGGAAGCCATCGTCGAAGCCCGCGCCCACATCGTCGAGTGGGAGATCGCCATGGCCTCGGCCTTTTCCGGCGTGCAGCTGCGCACCATCGCCGCTCCGCGCGGCCTCCTCACCTGGAGCGCCATCGAGCCGCACATCACCGGCAAACACTACCATCGCGCCTCCACCGGCCTGATCGCCCTCGAAAACACGCACAACATGGCCGGCGGCACCGTCACCCCGCTCGAAGTCATGGAAGAAATCTGGGCTGGGGCCGCGGAGCGCAAACTGCCCGTCCACCTCGACGGAGCCCGCGTCTTCAACGCCGCCGTAGCCCTCGGCAAAGACGTCCGTACGCTCACCCGCGGCTTCACCACCGTGATGTTCTGCCTGTCCAAGGGTCTCGGCGCGCCGGTCGGCTCCATGCTCGTCGGCACGGACGATCAGATGGACCGCGCCCGCCACATCCGCAAAGCCCTCGGCGGAGGCATGCGCCAGGCGGGCATTCTCGCCGCCGCTGGCCTGATCGCGCTCGAGGAAGGTCCGCAGCGCCTCCACGAAGATCACGCCAACGCGCGGCTCATCGCCGAGGCCATCGCGGCTACCGGCCTGGCCGAGATCGACCTCGACGCCGTCCGCACCAACATCGTCATCTTCACCCTGCCCGACCAGGGCGATGCCGCCGCCTTCGTCGAGAAGCTCAAAGCCCGCGGCGTGCTGGCCGGAACCACCGGCCGCCACAGCGTCCGCTTCGTCACCCATCGCGACGTCGATCGTGCCGCCTGCGAGGAAGCCCTCCGCGTAGCCGTCGAGGTCCTCACCGCCTGATGGGAAGCCTGTAGCCCGTAGCTCCGTGCTCTCCGTGTCCTCTGTGCTGATTGTCTTTTCGCTACAGGCCACCGGCCACAGGCGACAGGCTGCCCATCTGCCTCTGTGGTGATTGTCTCCCAGCTCCCAGCTGCTCTACTGCACCGTATACGTCACGCTCGACTCGTGCAGCACCTGCCACTTGTCGTCCTGATCCAGCACCGTGATGGTGTGCAGTCCCGGATCCAGCGCGAAGTACTGATTCACCGTCGACCCCGCATACCAGCCCAGCTTCACCCCGTTATCCCATACCTGCATCTGGCTGATCGGCACCGATTCATTCGCCTGCGCCACCACATGCACCGTCGTCGCCCCGCTGATCGTCTCCTCCGGCACCGGGGCGACGATCTGCACCTCGTCCGTCAGCGCCTGCACCGTGTAGCTCACCGAGTCCCCGTGCAGCACCTGGTACGATGAATTCTGATCGATCACCGTCGTCGTGTGCTTGCCCGGCGCGAGACTGTAAATCTCGTCCACCGCCGTGCTCGCGTACCAGCCCAGCTTTTTCCCGTTGTCCCATACCTGCATCTGGCTCACCTTCTGGCTCTCGGAAGCCGTCGCCATCACGTGCACCTGTCCCGCAATCGTCGCCCCGTTGCCTGGCGCGCTGATCACAACGCTCTTCGTCGGATCCCCGGAAGGCGTGCTGGTCGTAAAGAAATCCGCCATCGGCGCCGCCGTTTCCGCCGCTCCCGGACACGGCGACAAACCCATCGCCGCGCACACTGTCGCCAGCACGTTTTCGTTGTGATACAGAATCGTGGACTGATACCCCGCCTTCACATGCGGCCCGATCACCAGCGTCGCCGTCCGCCCGCCGCATCCCTGGCTCACCGTTGCCGAGCACCGGTTATCGCCGTCGGTCACATCGGACTCGTCCCACACGATGAACAACAACCCGTCGCCTCCCGGCCCAAACTCCGGCCGCGCCAGAATCGCCGGCAGATGCGCCTGCAGCCACTCGTCGGCCTCCTGCAGCGTGCCATTGTGCGCGTCATCGTTCAAATCCGGAGTGATCCAGGCATAGTTCACGGTCTTGCCGTCGGACCAGTCCGTTTCCATCTGCGTATACGGCACGCTGTTGATGTCCTGCCCGGTTCCCGGACACACATCCGTGAAATCCACCAGCGGATTATGCCGCCGCGCATAGAGATCGTCCGGGCCGCCAACCAGGCCCTGATAGCCGGCCGACGGCAAATCTTCCTGATACGACCGCCAGCTGTACCCGCGCTTCAGCAGCTCGCGCACCACATTATCTTCACTGTGCTCGCAGGAAACCGTGTCGTTATTCGTCTCCACCGCCGCGCCGGCCACGAACCACATCAGAGCCGGCAGTGAGCTGTGCTGATCGGAATAAAACTGCGTAGCCACGCCGTATTGCCTGGCCAGCTGGTTGTAATAAGGCATCTGCGTGTTGCCGATCACTTCTTCGTAGCTGTGATTCTCTTCGGCGACCACCCACACATGAGAGCTGCGGGGAATATTCTGGGCTGCGGCGATTCCGGTGATGGACAGAGCGACGAGCAGGCGCAAAAGGGTCCTTATAGGCATAGATGGGCCATCCTGGGAGAGGGTTCCTGATTGTCAGGCGAGTTATTAGCTGTAGATATACGGCAGAACCACCGCCGGCAGGATTAAGTGTCGGTGAATCCCGCCCTTACGGATGACGTTCGTATACACGACTTTAGTAACAAACGCGGCCAGCACATCGCGTGCGAGTCGATCCCGAATCCGAATCCGCACGCTCCGCCGCTGGCATAAGTCACCGCTGACGCAGCTATCCCTGATAGAGCAAAAATTCAGCGTGTAGATATATAAACGGCGTGCTGGTCCACGGAATTAGGAATTAGGGATTAGGGAGATGGAATCGGGATCGACATCTTCTCCGCGCGCATGCCGGGAGATCCTCAACTGGATCCACAACGTCAGGCGACGCGGCGCATCGTGCAGTTTCCCTAATCCCTAATCCCTAATCCCTAATCCCTGTTCCCCAATCCCTGTTCCCCAATCCCTGTTCCCCAATCCCTATTTCCAAAATACCTATACCGCTGCTACACTCACCTTCCATGGATCGCAAACCCGCCCCGCGCGACCTCTTTCCCGGCGCCCTGGAGATGATGATCCTCCAGTCGCTCCGCCTCAAACCCATGCACGGCTACGCCCTGGTGAAGCACATCCAGCAGGCCTCCGACGATCTGCTCCGCATCGAAGAAGGCTCGCTCTACCCGGCCCTGCAGCGCATGCTGCGCGAGGGCTGGCTGTCCTCTGAAGAGGGCGTCTCCGCCAAAGGCCGCCCCACCCGCATCTACCGCCTGACCAAAGCCGGCAAGCTCCGCCTCGAGCAGGAGCGGTCCAGCTTCGAACAGATGACCGCCGGCATCAGCCGCGTGCTCACCGTGTCCCGCACCTGAGGAGAACGCCCATGCCCCGATTCCGCTCGTTCACTTCGCTGTTCTCCCGCCGCCGCCGCTACGATGACCTCGCCGTTTCCATCGAGGAACACATCGCGGAAAAGGTCGAGGAACTCGTGGAAGAAGGCATGCCGCGCGCGCAGGCCGAACAGGCCGCCCGCCGCGCCTTCGGCAACGCCACCCTCATCGAGCAGCGCAGCCGCGAAGCCTGGCAGTGGCCCCGCGTCGAGTCGCTCCTCGCCGATCTCAAGCTCGTCTTCCGCCGCCTGGGCAAAGCCCCCGGATTCGCCGTCACCGTTCTGCTCACCCTCGCCATCGGCATCGGCGCCAATACCGTCGTCTTCAGCGTCATCAACCGCGTCCTGCTGCGCCCGCTTCCTTATCCCGACTCCGACCAGCTCGTCGCCCTCTGGCTTAACGCGCCCGGCGCCGGCGGCCTCGCCAATTTTTCCTCCGGCCTGCAGCTCTCGCCGTCCATGTACTTCACCTTCCTCCGCCACAACCAGACCCTTCAATCGATCGGCATCTGGACGAATGGAGCCGCGAACATCACCGGTATCTCCCGCCCGGAGGAAGTCCAGACCGTCCAGGTCAGCGATGGCGTTCTCGAAACCCTCGACGTTCCCGCCGTCGCCGGCCGCTGGTTCTCTCACGCCGATCAGGATCCGCGCGGCGCAAAGACCGTCATGCTCAGTTACGGCTACTGGCAGCGCCGCTTTGGACGCGATCCCTCGGTCATCGGCCGCGTTCTCGAAGTGGACGCCCAGCCCCGCACCATCGTCGGCGTGATGCCCCGCAACTTCCGCGTCGCCGACCAGCCCTTTCGATCTCCTCCTGCCCCTCGCCCTCGATCCCGTTCACGAAATCCTCGCCGGCTTCGGCTACAACGGCATTGGCCGCCTCAAGCCCGGCGTCTCGCTTTCTCAGGCCGACGCCGATTTTGCTCGCCTCATTCCTGTCTGGATGGATGAGTGGTCCAACGGCCCCGGCACCAACCCGCACTACTACCAGATCTGGCGCATCACGCCTCGTTTCCATTCGCTCAGGCAGCAGGTCATCGGCGACATCGGCAGCGTTCTCTGGATCGTCATGGCGACGGTTGGCCTCGTCATGCTCATCGCCTGCGCCAATATCGCCAATCTCCTTCTCGTCCGCGCAGACTCACGCCAGCAGGAGCTCTCTATTCGCGCCGCCCTCGGTGCCGGACGCGCCCGCATCGCCCGCGAACTTCTCCTCGAAAGCGTCACCCTCGGCCTGCTTGGCGGCCTGCTCTCCCTCGCCGTCGCCTGGGTCGGCCTGCGCCTCCTTATCGCCATCGGCCCCACGAATCTGCCGCGCCTCAGCGAAGTCTCGCTTGACGCCCGCTCCCTCGCCTTTACTTTCCTGCTGGCCGTCGTCTCCGGTCTCCTCTTTGGAGCCATACCCGCCTGGCGTTATACCCGCGCCAGTCTTTCTTTGTCCCTGGGCTCGTCCGCCCGCACGGCCAGTGCCAGCCGTTCCAGCCATCGCTCCCGCAACCTCCTCGTCATCGCGCAAACCGCCATGGCGCTCGTGCTGCTGATCAGCGCTCTGCTCATGATCCGCTCCTTCGCCGCCCTCCGCCGTGTCGATCCCGGCTTCTCCGATCCCGCCCACATCCAGATCTTCGGCATCTGGATTCCCGAGCAGCTCATCGCCAATCCCGTCGCCGTCACCCGCACCCAGAACGCTATTGCCGATCGCCTCGCGGCCATTCCCGGCGTCTCCGCGGTTGGCTTCGCTGACGCCGTCCCCATGGATGATGACGACCCCAACTGGGACGAAATCGCCGCCGAGGGCAAGGTTTATCCCAACGGCGAGCCCCCTCTCCGCCTCTTCAACTACATCTCTCCCGGTTTCTTCCGTGCCATGGGGACTCGCTTCGTCGCCGGCCACGACTTCGTCTGGGACGACCTCTACGGCCTGCACGACTATGTCATCGTCTCGGAGTCCTTCGCCCGGGACAACTGGGGTTCAGCCCAGGCCGCCATCGGCAAGCGTGTCCGTCAGTTCTCCAGCATGCCCTGGCAGGAGGTGATCGGCGTTGTCGAGGACGTCCGCGTGCACGGTATTAATGAAGTGGCTCCGCCCACTGTCTATTGGGCTTCCGAGCAGAACGATCCCTATTCGCACACGCCCGCCATCCGTATTTCGCGTGCCGTTACCTTTGCTGTTCGCAGCTCCCAGGCCGGCACCGCCGCTTTCATCAGCCGCCTCCAGCAGGCCGTCTGGTCGGTCAACGGCAACCTTCCCCTCGACCGGGTGGGCACCATGGAAGACCTTTACGACCAGTCGATGGCCCGCACCTCGTTCACGCTGACCATGCTGGCGATTGCCGGATCGATGGCCCTGGCGCTGAGCATCATCGGCATTTACGGCGTCATGGCTTACTCCGTCTCTCAGCGCACTCGCGAAATCGGCATCCGCCTCGCTCTCGGTTCTCCGCGCGGTGCCCTTCGCTGGATCTTCGTTCGCTCCGCCCTCATCCTCACCGGCATCGGCGGGGTCATCGGACTCGCCGCCGCCGCCCTCCTCGCCGAGGCGATGAGCACGCTCCTCTTCGGCATCTCTCCGCTCGATCCGGTGACCTGGGCGATCGTTCCTTTCATCCTGGTGGGCGCTGCCGTCCTCGCCAGCTACCTGCCCGCCCGCCGTGCCGCAGCCGTCGACCCAGCGGAGGTCCTGCGCGCCGAGTGACCCGAACCAGGCCCCGGGTTTCTCCGTGGCTCCGCAGATCCTCCGTGTCCTCCGTGGTGAATGCCCTTCACTCCCGGCTACCGGCTACCGGCTACAGGCTACCGGCTCCCTCCGCGCACTCTGTGTCCTCTGTGGTGAAAAAGCACCCCTCTTTGTGGAAATCCTGTCAAGCCTTACCAAAGTAAGCAGCCTTGATCCATCAGCACTTCCACGCCAAAATGGCTGGCAGGAAACTCGCCTGAACTTGGTATTCTGACAATAGAGGGTAAAAGCAAAAAAACGCCGCCGAAAGGCGGCTTTTTCATGCTGCGATGCCAGGCTGCCGGCCACCGGCTACCGGCTTGTTTTCAATCGTTTGCCACATACCAAAAGCGGCCTCAGCCAGCTTGTTTGGATTCAGCGACTTGCCACGTACCCCATACCCAGGGGGGTGGTTATGTTCGTGGGTCACCCAGAGCTTTCACCGATGGAATCTGCAAGGATTCCCTGAACCTTTTTGCCAGCAGTCGAAGTCTATAATCAGAGAGTTATGCCGAAGTATTCCATCGTCGTCCCTTTCCACAACGAAGAAGAGAACGTCACCACCCTCTATGACCGCCTGAAAGAGGTAATGGAGCATGTGGGCGACTCCTTCGAGCTGGTCTTCGTGGACGACGGCTCCAACGACCGCACCTGCCGCCTGCTGGAAGAGATTGCCGCAGTGGACAGCCGGGTTCTGGTCGTCAAACTAAGGCGAAATTTCGGCCAGACCTCCGCTTTGGCGGCCGGATTTGATCACGCCGAAGGCGATTTCATCCTCGCCATGGACGGCGATCTGCAGCACGACCCCAACGAGATCCCAGGCTTCCTCGAAAAGCTCGAAGAAGGCTACGACGTGGTCAGCGGCTGGCGCAGGGATCGCATCGACAACTTCGTCATGCGCCGGATTCCTTCGCGCTGCGCCAACTGGCTGATGGCCAAGCTCTCCGGCGTCGATATTCACGACTTCGGCACCACCTTCAAGGCCTATCGCCGCGAGGTGATCCACAACATCCCGCTCTACGGCGAGATGCACCGGTTCATCCCGGCTCTGGCTTCCTGGTACGGCGCCAGCATCTGCGAGATTCCCATCACGAATGCGAATCGGGAACGCGGCCAGTCGCACTATGGCATTGGACGGACCTTCCGGGTCTTCTTCGACCTGATGACCATCCGCTTCCTGCTGAAGTACATGACGCGGCCTCTGCACTTTTTCGGCCTCTTCGGAGCGTTGGGAATTTTCAGCGGCAGCGCGATTTCGGCCTTCCTGCTGGCCCTCAAGATCTTCACGCATCAGCATGTGATGGATGAACACGGACCGCTCTTCGTGATTGCCGCGGTCATGATCCTGGCTGGAACCCAGCTGCTGGCACTTGGCCTGCTGGGCGAGCTGCAGGTGCGCCATTATCATGCAGCGACGCAGCGAGCACCCTACACCGTCGATCGGCTGGTGCGTCTGCGGGCTTCGGAAGAGTCCATTCTGCCGGACAATTAACAGTCGCTCTTTGCGCTCAGCACGCGTGCGCAGCGGCAACCAAATGGACCCTCTTTTCATTCACACAAGCGGAAATTCCGTTTTGTACTCCGTATAATCCGAGAGAACCAGCAGGCGAACGCACTCGAGCGCGCGCCAGCAGCCGACTCATGCAGAAACCCGCGGATGGACGGAAACGCGTCGTGGTCGAGAGCGTCGAGCCGGAGATCGACGCAGGCCGCTTTGCCATCAAGCGCATCGTCGACGATCACGTTCGCGTGGAAGCCGATGTCTTCGCCGACGGTCACGATCACGTTGTCGCGCGGCTCCTCTTCCGCTACCACGAGCTGGCCGACTGGACCGCGGTTCCCATGCAGCCGCTCGGCAACGATCGCTGGCGCGGTGAGTTTCCCGTCGCCCGCATCGGCGAGTACCTCTACACGGTCGCCGGCTGGATCGACCACTTCGACACCTGGCGCAGCGATCTGGAAAAAAAGATTGCCGCCGGACAGGACATTCGCGTCGACCTGCTGAACGGAGCGCAGCTGGTGGAACAAACCGCAGTGCGCGCCGGCCGCGACGATGCCGACGCACTGCGGCGCTGGGCCTCTGACCTGCGCGGCACGAAGGACCTCGAAGGGACGAAGAAGACGGCGCTCGATCCGGCTCTGGCCGCGATGATGGCCCAGTATCTGGACCCAACGCTGGAGACTCGCTACGAGCGCGAGTTGCGCGTGACCGTGGACCGCGAGCGGGCGCGTTACTCGGCCTGGTATGAGCTGTTCCCGCGCTCAACCTCATCGGAGCCGGGCAAACACGGAACTTTCCGCGATGTGGAGAAGCGTCTGGACTACGTCGCGGGCCTCGGCTTTGACGTGCTTTACCTGCCGCCGATTCACCCGATCGGCCACAGCTTTCGCAAAGGCAAGAACAACTCGGTGAAGGCTCAGGATGGCGACGCGGGCAGTCCCTGGGCGATCGGCTCGAAGGAGGGCGGACACACGGCGATCCACTCCGAGCTGGGCACGCTGGAGGATTTCCGGCATCTGCTGCGCGCGGTGGCCGGTAAAGGCATGGAACTGGCGATGGATATCGCCTTTCAGTGCTCGCCGGACCATCCCTGGGTCCACGAGCATCCGGAGTGGTTCAGAAAGCGAGCCGATGGGACCATTCAATACGCGGAGAATCCACCGAAGAAGTACCAGGACATCTATCCGCTGGACTTTGAGAGCAGCGACTGGCAGGGATTGTGGAACGGTCTGCGCGATGTCTTCGTCTATTGGCTGGAGCAGGGCGTGCGCATCTTCCGGGTCGACAATCCTCACACCAAGGCTTTTCCGTTCTGGGAGTGGGTGATTGGCGAGTTGAAGCGCGATTATCCCGATGCGCTGTTCCTTGCAGAGGCTTTTACGCGGCCGCGCGTGATGCAGCGTCTGGCCAAGGTGGGCTTCTCGCAGTCGTACACCTACTTCTCGTGGCGCAACACGAAGCAGGAGATCACGGAGTATCTGACGGAGCTGACCAGAGAGCGGGTGTCCGAGTTCATGCGGCCGAACCTGTGGCCGAATACCCCGGACATTCTGCCGGAGACCCTGCAGGTCGGCGGACGGCCGGCATTCCTGAGCCGCTTTGTGCTGGCGGCAACGCTGGGGCCAAACTACGGAATCTACGGGCCAGCGTTTGAGTTGGGGGAGAACCAGCCGATTCGGCCGGGCAGCGAGGAGTATCTGAACTCCGAGAAGTACGAGATTCGCGACTGGAATCTGGATGCACCGCAGAGCATCGCCGGCGTGATGGCGACGGTGAATCGGGCGCGGCGGGAGAATCCGGCGCTGCACGCGAATCACGATCTGTTCTTCCATCCAACCGATAATCCGTATCTGATCGCCTACAGCAAGACGAGCCCGGAAGGGAACAACGTGATTCTGACGGTGGTGAATCTCGATTACTTTCACCGGCAGTCGGGATGGGTGACGCTCGATCTGGAGCGGCTGCATCTGCGTCCCGACGAGAGCTTTCAGGTGCTGGATCTGCTCACGGGAGCTCGCTACCTGTGGCAGGGTTCGCGCAACTACGTAGAGCTGGCGCCGGACCGGATGCCCGCGCACATCTTCCGCGTGCTTCGCAAAGTGCGTTCTGAAAAGGATTTTGACTACTACCAGTGAGGCTCGCCTGACCCCGATGCCGGACTCCCAGATCATTGTGCGAAAGCCGGGCAGCGCGGCCGATCCGCTGTGGTACAAAGACGCGATCATCTACGAGGTCCACGTCAAAGCCTTCTTCGACAGCAACAACGACGGGCTGGGCGATTTCCCGGGGCTGATGGAGAAGCTGGATTATCTGCAGGATCTGGGCGTGACCTGCCTGTGGCTCCTGCCGTTCTTCCCCTCGCCGCAGCGCGACGATGGCTACGACATTTCCGACTACCTGACCGTCAATCCGAGCTACGGAACGCTCGAGGATTTCCAGCGGTTCCTGAACGCGGCGCACGATCGCGGTCTGCAGGTGATGATCGAGCTGGTCATCAATCACACCTCGGATCAGCATCCGTGGTTCCAGCGCGCCCGGCACGCACCGCCGGGTTCCTACGAGAGGAACTTCTACGTCTGGAGCGACACCGACCAGAAATACAAGGACGCCCGCATCATCTTCACCGATACGGAGAAGTCGAACTGGACCTGGGATCCCGTGGCGCAGGCGTACTACTGGCACCGTTTCTTTTCGCATCAGCCGGACCTGAATTACGACCACCCCGCCGTTCTGGAAGAAGTGCTGAAGGTGATGCGCTACTGGCTGGATATGGGCGTGGACGGGCTGCGCATCGACGCCATTCCGTATCTGGTCGAGCGCGATGGCACCAACTGCGAGAATCTGCCGGAGACGCATGCAGTCATCAAATCGATAAGGGAAGCCATCGATGAAGGCTTCGACAGCCGCATGATCCTGGCGGAGGCCAACCAGTGGCCGACCGATGTACGACCGTATTTTGGCGACGGCGATGAGTGCCAGATGGCCTTTCATTTCCCCCTGATGCCGCGCATCTACATGGCGCTGCGCCAGGAAGACCGGCTGCCGATCACCGACATCATGGCGCAGACGCCGGCGATTCCGGACAACTGCCAGTGGGGGCTGTTTCTGCGCAACCATGACGAGCTGACGCTGGAGATGGTGAGCGACGACGAGCGCGACTACATGTACCTGGCGTACAGCGCCGATCCGCGCATGCGGATCAACATCGGCATTCGCCGCCGTCTGGCTCCGCTGGTGGACAACAACCGGCGACGCATCGAGCTGCTGAACAGCATCCTGTTTTCGTTTCCCGGAACGCCCATCCTCTATTACGGCGATGAGATCGGGATGGGCGACAACATCTATCTCGGCGACCGCAATGGTGTGCGCACGCCGATGCAGTGGACGGCGGATCGCAACGCAGGCTTTTCGCGGGCGAATCCGGCAAAACTCTACAGCCCGGTGATCATGGATCCGGTCTGGGGCTACGAAGCGATCAACGTCGAAGGACAGCAGAACGATCCGTCGTCGCTGCTGAACTGGATGCGCAACATGATCGCGCTGCGCAAGCTGTTCCAGGTATTCGGGCGTGGATCGCTGCGATTTCTGGAGCCCTCAAATCGGAAGATCCTGGCTTATATCCGGCAGAGCCCGGAGGCGACGGTTCTGTGCGTGGCGAATCTATCGCGCTTCGCGCAGCCGGTGCAGCTGGACCTGTCCGAGATGGAAGGGATGACGCCGGTGGAAATGCTGGGCTATGTGGAGTTCCCGGCCATCACGCGGGCGCCGTATTCTCTTTCGCTGGGACCGTATGGATTTTTGTGGCTGGAACTGCAGCCGTCGCTCACGGCGGCGGCGCCTTCCACAGGCGATGGCGATCAGGCCTTTTACGTGGAAGGCGAGCGCGACTGGCAAAGCCTTCTTTCCGGCGATGGAGTGCGCCGGCTGGAGGAGATGCTGCGCGGCTACATTCTGCGGCAACGCTGGTTCGGGGGAAAATCGCGGGCCATCGTGCGCACGCAGATTACCGATTCGGTGCTGTTTGACGAGAATCATGCGGCGCTGCTGTGGGTAAAGATCGAATATGTCGAAGGGGAACCGGACAGCTGGCTGGTTTGTCTGTCGATGAGCTTTGGGGAAGCGGCGGCCGCGCTGCGGGAGTCGGCTCCGCAGCAGATGGTGGCAACGGTGGGTTCGGCAACGCTGGCCGGGGTTCTGCACGAAGGCATGCTGCGCGCGAGCGTGCCGGCGGCGCTGCTGGAGATGATTGCCGGGGGAAAAGAGCTGCGGACGCGCAACGGCGTGCTGGTGGGCGTTGCCAGTTCGGTGCTGTCCACGCTGCGTGGAAGAAAGCCCCTGCCGGCGCGCCTGAGCAGCGCCGAACAGAGCAACACGTCGGCGATTTTTGGCGATCGGCTGATCATGAAGCTTTTCCGCCGGCAGCAGCCGGGAGTGAATCCCGACGTGGAGATCGGGCGGTTTCTCACCGAGACGGCGCGGTTCCCCAACATCGCTCCGTATGGCGGCTGCATCGAGGTGCGGCATGGCGAGGAGGAGCCGGCCACGCTGGCGTTGCTGCAGGGACTCGTTTCGAACGAAGGCGACGGCTGGCAGTGGACGCTGGAGGAACTCGATCGCTATTACGAGAGCACCGCCTCAGCGCGGTCGCGGGCGGCAGCGGAGACACAGGCGCTTGGGAATCAAGGAGCTTCGGCGGCACGGGAGCACGCCGGCATGTACCTGGATGCCGCGGCCACACTGGGACGGCGCACGGCGGAGATGCATCTGGCCCTGGCATCGGGGAAGGACGAGGCGTTTGCGCCCGTTCAGCCGGGCGCGGATGAACTCGATGCGGCGCGCGACCGTCTGGCGGGCCATGCGGCGCATGCGTTCGATCTGCTGAAGACGAATCTCTCCAGGCTGCCCGACGATGTGGTGGAAGCGGCGGGGCTGGTGCTGAGCCGGCGTGGCTCTCTGCTGGCTAAGTTTCGCGCGCCTGGAACTCTGCGCGATCCCGGGAACTGGATTCGCATTCATGGTGACTACCATCTGGGGCAGGTTCTGCGATCGCGCGGCGACTTTGTCATTCTCGATTTTGAAGGCGAGCCGGCGCGGCCACTGGCGGAGCGACGGGCCAAATATTCCCCCCTGAAGGATGTGGCCGGGATGCTGCGTTCGTTCAGCTACGCGGCGTTTGTGGCGCTGACGAAGTACACCACCCGCCGTCCGGAGGAATATGTTCAGCTGGAGTCCTGGGCGCGTCTGTGGGAGTCGTCGGTCTCCGGCGCGTTCCTGGGGAGCTACAGGGAGACCGTGCTCGGCGCGCCGATTGTGCCGGAGGCGCCCGAAGATTTCCAGGCTCTGCTGGAAATCTATATGCTCGACAAGGCACTGTATGAGCTGGTGTACGAGCTGAACAATCGTCCGGCGTGGATTCGGATTCCGCTGCATGGCATCCTGTCGCTGCCCCTGTGAGAAGAGAAATGTCGATGGCGGCCATCGAATTTACAGAAGAGACAAAACGGGAGATGGAGCGAATCGGCTCCGCCGATGTGGTGGTCGGGATCGCCGGGGTGGTGGCGCCGGAGGAGCTGCGGGTTCGCGCGGAACAGATCACGGCAGAACTGGCACCGAGCCTGTCGTCGCTGCGCATCGTGTTTGCGTGGGCCGGCCAGCACGGGGTTTCCCCCGCACGAGATGCGGAACCGGAGAGCGCGGCAACGACGGGGGCGATTCTGCTGCCTTATACTTCGCTGGCTCCGGCGAGCGGCGAATTCTGGTCAGGAGTTTCGGCTCAGCAGCGATCCGTGCTGTCGCTGGCGGCTTCGCTCAATGCGCGCGCCTGTATCGTCTTGGGGGCCGATCTGGTGGCGCTGCAGACGCACGTTCTGCAACTCTTCGCGTATGCCATTCTCGACCGCCAGTGCGTGCTGGCCATGCCGATTTATCCCGCCGGCAAATACGAAGGGCTGATCAACACCGGAATTCTGTCGCCGCTCAGCCGGGCCTTGTTCGGCAAGCGGATTCATTATCCGATCGCCTTCGACTTTGCCGCGTCGGGAGCGATGTGCGCGCAATTTCTGCGCCAGAGCGCCGGTTCGAACGGGACGGGGAACACCCTGTTGTGGCCTGTGACGGTGGCCGCGACGCAGTTTCAGCAGCAGGCGGTGGGCCAGGTGCATATCGATGTGCATCATCGGGTTGCGGCGGAAGGGCTGGAACTGAGTGCGGTTCTGGGGGAGATTGTCGGTTCGCTCTTCCAGGAAATGGAGCAGTGCGCACCGCACTGGCAGCGGGTGCGCGGCTCCCAGGCTACGCCGGCCTGGGGCAATGCTCCGGCAGAGGAGCGGGCCGCGGAGCCGGTCGATCCGCAGCCGATGCTGGATTCGTTTCTGCTGGGGTCGCGCAATCTGGACGAGGTCTGGCGGCTGATTCTTCCGCCGAATGTGCTGCTGGAACTGCGCCGACTCACGCGGGCCGCGCCGGAGCAGTTCCGCCTGCCGGATGAGCTGTGGGCGGGCATCGTCTACGATTTTGCGCTGGCGTACCGGCTGCGCACCATCAGCCGTGTGCACCTGCTGGGCGCGCTCACCCCGCTTTACCTGGGATGGGTGGCGTCCTGGATCCAGGAAGTATCAAAGCTGAGCGGCGCGGCGCTGGAACAGCGCCAGGAGCAACTGGCCCGCGCGTGGGAAGAAAAGAAGCCGTACCTGTTGTCCCGGTGGAGATGGCCGGACCGCTTCAATCCGTAGCGCGAAAGGAGAAAAGTATGTGGGAGCAGGTCGAACAATCGCTGCACTCGTCGATGGTCCGGGTGGTGAACCAGATCGCGACGCTGCTGCCGGGCATCCTTGCGTTCATTGTGGCTTTCCTGCTTTTTCTCCTGATCGGATGGCTGCTGGCGCTGGTGGTCCGCCGCATTCTGCGGCTGTTCCGCTTTGACGAGCGGATGAGCCGGGGCGCCAACGCGATCGCCGAGTGGTCGCCACGGGCCACACCTTCCATGCTGGTCAGCCGCGTGGTCTTTTGGTGCTTTGCCACAGCCGGGGTGATGGTGGGCGTGTCCGCTTTCGAAGCGGGAACGTCGGAGCATATCGTGTCCGGGTGGATTCTGGGATATGTTCCACGGATCGTCGGTGCGGCCATCCTGCTGCTGGCCGGCAATGTGCTGGCGCGCTTCGTTTCTCGCAGCGTGCTTATCACCGGGGTCAATCTGAACCTGAGTTACGCCCGCCTGCTGAGCATGGGCGTGCGGTGGATGGTTCTGGTCCTCACCGGCGCGATGGTGCTGGACCACCTGGCCCTGGGCGGGGAGATTGTGGAGCTGGGATTCGGGATTCTGTTCGGGGGGATCGTTCTGGCATTGTCACTGGCCGTGGGGCTGGGGTCGCGCGATCTGGTGAGCCGCTCGCTGGAACGGGAAGCCGCGCGACCGGTAGATGTGCCGCACCCGGAGCGGATCCACCATTTTTAGCGGGACGCTGGAGTGTCAGTCTTTCAGTGTGAGGGTAATGCTGCGGGAATCGCCGCTGGTGGTGCGCATTTCGATTTCGCCCTGGCTGCGCTTGAGGACGCTGGGAAACTTGTCGCCCCATTCGACCAGAACCAGGCTGTCCGGACCAGAAAGCTCCTCGAGACCAAGGGACTCCAGCTGGCGCTCGTTCTGGATGCGATAGAGGTCCAGGTGATACAACATCACCGGCTCGCGGCGGCCATCTACGCTGCGCGATCCCTCGTATTCGTGGATCAGGGTGAAGGTGGGGCTGGTGACCTCATCGGGGTCGGCGGCATCCAGGGCGTCGGCGATGCCCTTCACCAGCGTGGTTTTCCCGGCGCCGAGATCGCCGCGCAGGATCAGGAACTTCGGGGGCACCAGCAGCTCGGCGATCTTGTGTCCAACGGAGATCGTTTCCTTACCGCTGTGGCTTTCAAACTGCCAGGTCTTCAGCTCGGCTGTCTGCGTCATCGGCCCCTCGCTGCAGAGGAAGGAATCCCCTCTATCCAAACATAGTCCGCTTCATCCCGCGGATGGAAGTGAAAAGCGCGAGAAAGATGACCAACGGTGTCGGTGGCCAGCAGGGTATGTTCGTCCTGCTCGCGGAGGGCAAAGTCGGCGGCCAGTCCGTGCAGGTAGACGGCGGCTTCGACTGCCTGGTCCGGCTGATCGGGGAACTGAGCGAGGATCGCGGCCACGATTCCAGTGAGGATGTCGCCGCTGCCGCCCTTGGCCATGCCTGGATTGCCGGTGGTGTTGATGGCGATGCGGCCGTCGGGGTGAGCGATGAGGGTGCGCCATCCCTTGAGCACGAGAGTGACGTGATGCTTCGTGGCGAATTCCCGCGCCAGGGGTTCGCGCCGCGCCTGGACCTCTTTGGTACTGATACCGGCCAGCCGGGCCATTTCGCCGGGGTGGGGGGTCAGGACCATCGTTCGCTTGCGGCCGTCGAGCTTGTTCGGGTGTTTGGCCAGGATGTTGAGCGCATCGGCGTCGAGGACCAGCGGCAGCTGTGTCTTTTCGATCAGGCCGAGGACGAAGGCTTCGGGTTCCGTGCCCAGTCCGGGTCCCATGGCGATCACGGTGGCGCGTTCGGTGAGGCGTTGCAGGACGTTGGGCTGCAGGTTGGAGGCGTCCGCTTCGCCGTGGGGGCCTTCGCGCAGGGGAAAGGTCATCAGCTCCGGGGTGATTGCGGCCACTGAGGGCAGGATGGACTCCGGGACGGCCGCGGTGACCAGGCCGGCCCCGGCGCGGAGAGCGGCCAGAGACGCCATGGCGGGCGCGCCGGATTTGCCCCGTGCGCCGGCGACGACAAGCACGTGGCCGTAGAGGCCTTTGTTGGAGTCAGGTCTGCGGGGCTGTTCCGTCAAAGCCTTCGAGGATCCTGCCCATGTAAGTCCCGTGGACGTGGTGATGGCCTTGTCGGGCGATCCGATGGGCGCGACGACGATCGGCCCGGTGGCACTGCCCGTGAGGTTTCCGCTGACGTGGGCCAACTTGGGAGCGGTGAAGGTGACGACGGCGCTGGCACGGAAGGCGCCAGCGGCCTCCAGGTCGCGGGAGTCCGCGTCCCAGCCGGAGGGCAGATCGACGGCAACCACCGGAGTCGTGAGGGCGCTCACGCGCTCGCGGAGAGTCGCGGCAACCCCGCGCAGCGGTGGAGTGAATCCCGTGCCGACGACGGCGTCGATGAGGAGGTCGGCGGATGTGAGCAGGGTCTTTACCTCGCCAGTTGCGAGCGCCGCGTCATCGGGAGCGAGCACCGGGACAAGGCCCATGGCGCCGAAGGCGGCTTTAGCGTCGCCTTTCAGATCGGAGGGTCGGCCCAGGAGCAGGACATGCACATCGCATCCGGCGTTCGCCAGTTCCCAGGCGGCCACGAAACCATCCCCGCCGTTGTTGCCCTTTCCGCAGAGCACGGCAATGTGTCGACGGTTCGGAAACTCGCGGAGGACGAAACGCGCGACCGCTGCCCCGGCATGGCGCATCAGGTCGAGCGAATCAACGTCGAACCGTTCCGCCGTAATCCGATCGACGGTGCGCATCTCGTCCGCGGTGAGGATCTTCATGGCAACCCACGATGGTAGCTGAAGCCTAGCCCATGTACATGCCGCCGTTCACGTCGAGCACGTGTCCGGTGATGTAAGACGCCTCTTCGGAGGCGAGGAAGCATACGGCGCCGGCGATGTCGGCGTCGCTACCGGCGCGGCCGAGAGGAATCTGGGCCAGCATCGATGTGCGCTGTTTCTCGTCGAGAACGGCGGTCATAGCGGTTTCGATGTAGCCAGGGGCCACGGCGTTGGCGGTGATGTTGCGGGAGGCCAGCTCGCGAGCGAGAGACTTAGTGAGACCGATCAGGCCGGCTTTGCTGGCGGCGTAGTTGGCCTGCCCGGCCTGTCCGGTCTCCCCGACGACGCTGGTGATGTTGATGATGCGGCCCCAGCGCGCTTTGAGCATAGGGCTCAGCATCGCCTGGGTCATGAGGAAGGTACCGGTGAGATTAGTCTGGAGGACCTCGTCCCAGTCGGACCGTTTCATGCGCAGGGCGAGCGTGTCGCGGGTGATGCCGGCATTGTTCACAAGGATTTCAATGCTGCCAAAGTGAGCGATGGCTGCTTTCGCGCACCCTTTGATGGAATCCTCAGCAGCCAGGTCGAGCGTGAAGACGGCAGCGGCTCCCCCCTGCGAGGCGATCTCTGCAGCGACCTGGTTCAGCTTGTCTTCATTCCGAGCCGCCAGCGCGACCCGAACTCCGGCCTTTGCCAGTGCCAGCGCGCAGGCGCGGCCGATCCCCTGCGAGGCTCCGGTGACCAGAGCCGTTCTTCCCTGAAGTGACGGCATGGGTATAGCCTACAGCAGCCTCCCGACAGGTCCAACCGACGCGAAACGGCCCCGCCGATCTCTATGCCGACGCTCTACAATCGCATCGCGAACCAGCATCGGTGCAGCGCTCTGCTCTTCGGCACGAAGTGGAGCGTCGCGTTCATTCTTGCAGTGCAGCTGAATTACGCGGCTGCACCGCAGCTGCCCGGAAAGCGACAGGCTGAATCCGCCGGCGATGCGGAGTGATCCGGCGCGTGATCAGGCAGAAGACCCAGCGCGATGTCAGCCGCCGCCGGCTGCGGGCATAGGAGCAGCAGCACGGCGACCGGCCAGCGACGGCAGAGCCTCGAGAGACCAGACATAAACGACCAGCTCGCGGCTGTACTGGAGAAGAGGCTTGGTGTCGGGCAGACGAATCCCATGGGCCACGGGCAGACTGTTAACTTCGAAGTCCGCCTCCGCCAGCTCCAGCGGCCAGGGCAGGTGGTGAATATTCACCCGCGAAAGATGGCCGCGGCGCGTCGCCGTGAAGAGAACATAGCGGTCCGTCAGAAAGCTTTCCAGACCACCCTTGACGCACGGTTTCCCCAGGCTGCGGTAGGTGGCGACCAGGCGCGCCGGATTTCGCGTGAGCAGGCGTTCGCTGCTGTAGTGGAAGGTCCGATCCTCGGAGGGAGTGATCTTCATCCGGGCCCAGTAGTAAGGAAGGCGATAGAGCATGCGCGCCGCCGCAACGGCAAAGGGGTTGGCGGCGTCGAGGGAAAAGAAATAAACGCCAGGCTGATCGGAGTGTCGCTCCCGCACATAGGTGCGCAGATTCAGTTCAGGGAAGCGGTTGGCGCCAGGCATAGCGAGCAGGCTGCGGACGCGCACCTGATCCATCCAGAACGGAACGACGCCCACCCAGGCGGAGCCGTCGAAAACATCGATCGACAGCCCTTCCGGGATCAGGTGGCTGAGTTCGGCGGCGGGCAGCGGCCAGTGGGCAAACAGCAGATCGTTCCAGCGCTGGGTCATCACCCAGGGAGACTTGGGGAGGGGCCAGGGACGATGCTCGGTCGTAGAAAGAATCTTGTTC
Organism: uncultured Acidobacteriaceae bacterium; assembly: GCA_963770525.1. Lineage (GTDB taxonomy): Bacteria > Acidobacteriota > Terriglobia > Terriglobales > Acidobacteriaceae > Palsa-343. The sequence goes on from CAVYPY010000002.1 coordinate 136,724, forward strand.
ATGCAACCGGCCGATCCAGGGAAAACTCCGGCCAAAAACACTCCCTATGGTACCCGTTCTTTTCTTTTCAGGGAGATAACAATCACGCTGGCGACCCTGGCGGTTGACGCCCTTGGTTCCGCATGCGCTCTGGGGGAATTCCGCAGGCGCTGGGTTTAGCATTGCCTGCATGCCTCCCATGACAGAAACTCCTCCAGCTGCGGTGCCATCGACAGCGGAACCGGAAGCGCGCCGCAACCATCAGATGGATGTCTTCGCGGTCCATGGAGCCGATCCTGAAGTGCTGGCCTACGCCATGGCGAAATACTCGCGCTCGGCGCTGTCGATGAAGGAGTCGCTGCGCGAGATCAGCAGCCAGCGCGCTGAGCAGTTCCTGAACACGTTTTATTTCCAGTACGGGCATCGGTCGATCGCCGACCTGGCCCACGTGGCTTTCGCGATTGAGAGGCTTTCGCTGCTGGCCGCAATTACGCTGGTGGATGAGCAGAGGTGGGATGGGCAGGAGCGGTCGACGCGGTATCAGAATTTCCGCAAGAGCGGCTGGTTCATGCCGGAGTTTGGCGGCGATATCGCGTCGGCGGAATTGTTTCGGGAGACCGTCGAGCATCTCTTCGCGACCTATCACAGCGTCTCCGAGGCGGTTTTTGCGTCGCTGAAGGAACAGGTCCGCAAGCCGGAGGAGATGAAGCAGGAGAGCTACGACCGCACGTTGCGGGCACGGGCGTTCGACGTGGCGCGTTACCTGCTGCCCCTGGCGACAAATACTTCTCTGGGCCAGATCGTCAATGCGCGCACGCTGGAGACGCAGATCTCGCGGCTGCTGTCGAGCCCCGTAGCTGAGATACGGCAATTGGGCGAAAAGCTGCAGGCGGCAGCTTCGGGGGCCGCATGGAATGTCCATGGCGAGGAACTGGCAGCGTTGCAGCGGGAGATTGCGGCTTTGGACCCGGTGCTGGGCGAACGCGCCGCCGCGCTGTTGACGCGCGAGGTGAAGACCGCGCCGACGCTGGTGAAGTACGCAGCGCTGAGCGACTACGTGATGCGCACGCGAGCGGAGCTGGCCCAGGCTGCGGCAGAACTGCTGCGGGGTGAGCCGATCGAAGACGCTCCGCTCGTGGACCTGGTCGATGATGTGGAGTCGCTCGAAGTGGAACTGGCAACAACGCTGCTCTACGGGCAGTGCCACTATCCGTATCGGCAGATTCACCGGCATGTGGCGGCGCTGACCGAGACGCGGCGCAACGAGATCATCGACCTGGGCATGCGGCATCGCGGCCGCCACGACGAGCTGCTGCGGGAGTTTGCCTCCGGGCATGCCCTGCGCTTTGACATTCTCATGGACATTGGCGGCTTTCGCGACATGCATCGCCACCGCCGTTGCGTGCAGGTGCTGCAGGGCTTTACCGCGGCGCATGGCTATGCGATTCCGGAGGGCGTGCCGGAGGCGGGCGTGCAGCTGATGTATGAAGAGGCGGTCCGCGCCGCTCATGCTGCATATCGGAGCATTGCAGCGGGCTCGGCTGCGGAAGCGGCGGGCTCGGCGCAGTATGTTCTGCCGCTGGCGACGAAGAATCGCGCGCTGTTCAAGATGGATTTTTCCGAAGCGCTGTACATCTCTGAGCTTCGTTCGGCGGCGCAGGGACATTTCTCGTACCGGAAGGTCGCCTGGGAGATGTATCGCGCCGTGGAGCGACGGCATCCAGCCCTGGCGAAGCATTTTCGCGCGACCGATTTTGATGAACCGATCGATTTGCTGAAGCGGTAGAAGAAAACCGAAGTGACGCTTCAGCGTCTTCGGGATGGCGTTAGAATGCCCTTCGGTTGTTGTGATCGGGGGCCGTCGCCGTGAATCACAAGAGACTTTTCTCCGCCGCAAGCGCTTTCGCCATATTCCTCATGACTCAGACATCCGCACCTGCTCAGACCGCGGCCTTCGGGTCGGAGAATCCCTTCTACGCGCCGAGTTCATTGCCCTTCCACGCTCCACCCTTCAATCGCATCCAGGACTCGGACTATCAACCGGCAATCGAAGCGGGCATGGCGCAGCAGGAGAAGGAAATTCTGGCCATTGCCGACAATCCTGCGCCACCCACCTTCGAAAACACCTTCGTCGCGATGGAGAAGACCGGGCAACTGCTGCAGCGCGCGCAGGCGGCCTTGAACTGCGTGACGGGCGCGAATACGGATCCTTATCTGCAGAATGTGCAGCGCGAACTGGCTCCGAAGCAGGCTGCGCATTACGACTCGATTTTCCTGAATGCGAAGCTGTTCGCCCGGGTGAAGGCGGTTTACGACCAACGGGGAAGCCTGCGCCTGGACCCTGAAAGCCAGCGGCTGGTGAAGATCGTTTATGACGAGTTCGTGCATGCGGGTGCGGCCCTGAGCGATTCGGATAAGGAGAAGCTGAAGAAGCTGAACGAGGAGGCCTCGAAGCTGGAAGACGAGTTCACCCGCGGCCTGCTTCAGGCGGCGAAGAACGCGGCGTATACGACGACGGACCGGGCGGCGCTGGCGGGCCTGAGCGAGGCGCAAATCGCAGCTGCGACGCGGGCGGCCGCCGGGCGGAAGGTGGATGGGTACGTCATTCCCCTGCAGAACACCACCCAACAACCGGACCTGACCGAGCTGAGCAATCGCGCGACGCGCGAAACGCTGTTTGAGAAGAGCTGGACCCGCGCGGAGCAACCCGGCGACGATCTGCGGCCGGTGGTGGCGCGGTTGGCGCAACTGCGAGCGGAGAAGGCACAGCTGCTGGGCTATCCCAATTACGCCGCGTGGGTGCTGCAGGATCAGATGGCGAAGACACCGGACACTGTGCTGCGGTTCCTCAATAGGCTGATTCCGCCGGCGACGGCAAAGGCGAAGGCGGAAGGGCAGGAAATTCAGAACCTCATCGACCAGCAGCGCGGCGGGTTCACGCTCCAGCCGTGGGACTGGAATTTCTATGCGGAGCAGGTGCGCAAGGCGAAGTACGATCTGGACGAGTCGCAGCTGAAGCCCTATTTCGAGATCAACAATGTGCTGGAGAACGGCGTTTTCTACGCAGCGCATCTGCTCTACGGGCTCACCTTTACCGAGCGGAAAGACATTCCTGTCTGGCAGCCAGACGTGCGGGTCTTCGAGGTTCACGATGCGGAGGGGAAGCCTCTGGCGCTCTTCTACTGCGACTACTTCAAGCGCGATAACAAAAATGGCGGAGCCTGGATGTCGAGCTTCGTCGACCAGAGCCGGCTGCTGGGAAATCTGCCGGTGGTCTATAACATCGCGAATTTCCAGAAGCCAGCTCCTGGAGAGCCGGCGCTCATCAGCTCGGACGACGTGCGCACGATGTTCCACGAATTTGGCCATGCGCTGCATGGGATGCTGAGCGATGTGGAATATCCGGCGCTCTCCGGGACCGACGTGCCGCGCGATTTTGTGGAGTTTCCCTCGCAGTTCAACGAGCACTGGGCGACCTACCCGGCGGTGTTTGAGCATTACGCGAAGAACTACAAGACCGGCGCGCCCATGCCCGCCGAGCTGGCGGAGAAGATGCGGAAGGCGCGGGACTTCCACCAGGGTTATTCGCTGACGGAGCTGCTGGCGGCCTCCATGCTGGATATGCAGTGGCACACGTTGTCAGCCGGCGCACAACTCGAGAACGTCGATGCCTTCGAAAAGGAGGCGCTGGAGAAATCGCATGTGGCGCTGCCCGATGTTCCTCCACGATACCGCTCCACCTACTTCCTCCATATCTGGGCCAACGGTTATGCCGCCGGATACTACGCGTATCAGTGGACCGAGATGCTGGACGATGATGCCTGGCAGTGGTTCGAGGAGCATGGCGGCCTGACGCGCGCTAACGGTGACCGCTTCCGGCGGATGGTGCTCTCGCGCGGCAATACCGAGGATCTGGAGAAGATGTACGAGGCGTGGCGGGGGCAGGCTCCGGAGATTGGGCCGATGTTGAAGGACCGCGGGCTGGAGGAAAAATAGTTTGGCCTGCATGCCTTCCAACAGAAAAAGGAAAAGGCTGCCGTTGGGCAGCCTTTTCCGCAGAATGGCTAAGACTCAGGCGTGCGCGTAGGAAGCGATTGCGCTGGCTTCGTCGTCCTTCACATCGAAAACGGTGTAGAGCTTGGTGATCTGCAGCAGATCGTGCACCTTGCGGGTCAGGTTCAGCAGCTTCAGTTCGCCGCCCTGGTTGCGGACGGTGGTGTAAGCGCTGACCAGCTCGCCGATGCCCGAGCTGTCGATGTAGTTCACTTCGCCGAGATTGAGAAGAATCTTCTTCTGGCCTTTGGCCAGGAGGTCGCGGACCGAATCACGCAACTGCACGCTGCCCTCGCCGAGGGTGATCCGACCGCCGAGATCCAGAATCGTCACCCCGTCCACCTGACGGGTACTGATTTTCATACTCACGAGAAGTTCCTCCTTGGGAATGGTGCGGAAATTAGGCGCCGGTTGGAGCGGCTCCCAGATGCTTGATCAGCGTCAGCTCGGTTCCGGGATGCAGTTGCCTGAAGTGTACCTCATCCATAAAGGAGCGGATGAGGAAGATGCCCCGGCCGGAGCCGCGCAGCAAATTCTCGGGGGCGAGAGGATCGGGGAGGGTGGCGGGATCGAGGCCCTTGCCTTCGTCGGTGATCCGGATGACGAGGTCCGCGCCGGTATTTTCAAAGCTGGCAGTCATCCTCTTGTCCGGGTCGTAAGCATTTCCGTGCAGCACCGCGTTGACGGCCGCTTCGCGAACCGCCATCGAGATGCGGAAGATATCGTCTTCGTCCACACCCGCCTTGCGAGCCATCTGTTCGGCGGTCTGCTCGACTTTGTTCACGCTGTCCAGCGAGGAATCCAGAGTATAAGTCACGCGCTTTTCCGACTGTCCTGTCAAATGCCCTTCCTCGCTTTGCGAATGGCGGCGCTTTCGGCGGCACTTTGCCTGTAGGCGAAGTTTGCTTGCTGGCGCGAAAGATGTCAAGCATAGAGGCTGGGCTGCCGGCAAGGCTCCAGTCCGGCTGCGCAATCAGACTGACCCGTCCACCGCCGCTGCCTCTGCCGGTAAGATGGAGATGGACTTATGCCTGCTCCGGAATCCCACGATCGGGCTGAAAAGCGAGAGCAGGCGACCTCTCCAAAGCGCCCTTCGTCCGGACAACAGGACGACGAGATCCTCGGCAAGGCCTATGACAGCCGGCTGATGGGGCGGCTAATCCGGTACCTCTACCCGTACAAGTGGGCGGCGATTACCTCCATCGTGGCCATTGTGCTGAAGGCCGCGGCCGACGTGCTGGGGCCGTACCTGACGATGGTGGCGGTCGACCTCTACCTGACGCCGGCCGTGCAGAAGACTCCCGCCGCAACGGCGGCAGCGGCGGCGCGCGGCGTCCAGGGACATCCCTGGGTGGCTCGGTGGCTTGCCCCTTACGCCAACGGCGGCGCATGGAAAGGAGTCACCGACCTCGCGCTGATCTGGCTGGGAGCCCTGATCTTCAGCTACGCGCTGGAGGCCCTGCAGACCTGGCTCATGCAGTGGACCGGGCAGAAAGTGATGTTCGATCTGCGCAGCCAGATCTTCCGCCACCTGCAGCGGATGCATATCGGTTTCTTCGACCGCAACCCCGTGGGCCGGCTGGTCACGCGGCTCACGACCGACGTAGACGCCCTGAACGAGATGTTCACCTCCGGCGTCTTCGCGATCTTCGAGGATGTATTTGTGCTGGCCGGGATCGTCTTTGTGATGATCCGCATGGAATGGTGGCTGGCGCTGGTGGCCTTTTCCGTCCTGCCGCTGATCCTGATCGCCACGCGCATCTTCCGCAAATATGTGCGGGATTCCTACCGTCGGATTCGGGTCGCGATTGCCCGCATCAACGCGTTCACCCAGGAGTACGTAACCGGGATGTCGCTGGTGCAGCTCTTCAATCGGGAGCAGCGCGCGTTTCGCGACTTCTCCGCCGTCAACCGGGTGCATCTTGAGGCCTTCAAAGACAACATCATGGCCTACGCGCTCTATTACCCGGTGGTTGAGTTCCTCAGCTCGCTGGCTATCGCGCTCATCATCTGGGTGGGTGGGGGCGGGGTCCTGCGCCATGCCGTGCTGCTCGGGACTCTGGTCGGTTTCATTCAATACGCGCAGCGGTTTTTCCGGCCCATCCAGGACCTGTCGGAGAAGTACAACATCCTGCAGGCTGCGATGGCAGCCAGCGAGCGCGTCTTCAAGCTGCTGGACACGCCGCCGGAGATCGTTTCGCCCGAGAATCCGAAGCAGGGTGACGGGTCGGGCCGGATCGAGTTCCGCAACGTCTGGTTCACCTACCAGCGCCTGGATGCGGAGACTCAGGCGGCCATCGCCGCTGCTTCTCCCGCCGAGCTGGAGGCGATGGGTGAAATCGAATGGGTCATGCGCGGCGTTTCCTTCAGCCTCTCGCCCCATCAGACCGCGGCCATTGTCGGCCACACCGGGGCGGGGAAGACCACAATCACCAGCCTGATGATGCGCTTTTACGACGTCCAGCATGGACAGGTCCTGATCGACGGCGTCGATGTACGGGAGCAGGATCTGACTGCCTTGCGGCAACGGTTCGGAGTCGTGCTCCAGGACCCCTTCCTGTTCAGCGGAACGGTGCGGGACAACATCCGTCTGGGCACGGAGTGGATCGCCGACGAGGAGATGTACCTGGCTGCCGAGCAGGTGAATGTCGATGACTTCATTCGCTCCCTCCCAGGCGGCTATGACGAGCCGCTGCGCGAGCGGGGCGCCGGCCTCTCCACCGGCCAGAAGCAGCTCATCAACTTTGCCCGTGCGCTGGCCCACCGGCCCGGCATTTTGATCCTGGACGAAGCGACCTCCAGCGTGGATACCGATACGGAGTTCCGCGTGCGGGCCGCCCTGGAGCGCATGGTAGAGGGCCGGACCTCCGTAGTCATCGCGCACCGGCTTTCCACGGTGCAGCGTGCGGATGTCATCCTCGTGATGCACCGGGGACAGCTGCGGGAGATGGGATCGCACCAGGAGTTGCTGGCGATGCATGGGATCTACTGGAAGCTGTATCAGCTCCAGTACAAGGATCAGGAAGCAGGCGAGCCCGGAAGCGGACTGACACCGACTCTGGCGGTGGGAACGGACTAGATTGGCCGGACCGAAGATTTTCCTTTCCGCGGGAGAAGCCAGCGGCGAGCACTATGGCACGTTGCTGATGGCCAGCCTCCGGCAATTGTGCCCGGAGGCGGAATTCTTTGGCCTGGGTGGGCGGCGGATGGCAGCCCTGGGCTTTCAACCCGTCGTGCGCGCCGAAGACGTAGCCGTCATGGGCATCACCGAGGTGGTGCGCCACATGCCACGCATCTACCGTGAGTACCGCAGGCTGCGCCGTTCGATTGAGGAGCGGAAGCCCGAAGTCGCCGTGCTGATCGATTTTCCCGACGTGAACCTCTCATTGGCGCGGCACCTTCACCGCCAGGGTGTTCCGGTCGTCTACTTCGTGAGCCCGCAGCTTTGGGCCTGGAAGAAATACCGCATCCGCAGCGTGCAACGTTACGTCGACCGGATGCTGACGATCTTTCCGTTTGAGGAGCGGTTCTACCACGACCACGGCGTCGAGGCTGAGTTTGTGGGGCATCCGCTGGCGGAAGTCGAGCCGCCGAGCATCAGCCGCGAGGAATTCGCCCGCCAGGCGCATCTGGACCCTGCGAAGACCTGGATCGGCCTGCTGCCGGGGAGCCGGGGAAAGGAAATCCGGCTGAACCTGCCGGAGATGATCCGCGCGGCTGCGCTCCTGGGATCTGACCCCGAGTTCCTGATCCCTCTCGCCCCCACCCTGACCGGCTCGCAGCGGGACCACATCCGGTCTCTTCTGGCAGGGTTGCTGGCGCAACTCAACCGGCCCCCGCGGGTTGTCTTCGTGGACGACGCGCGCGCGACCCTCTGCCACGCTCGGGCCAGCATCGTCGCCAGCGGGACAGCCACCGTGGAGGCAGCCCTGATCGGCAACCCCTTTATCGTGGTATACCGGATTTCATCTGTCAGCTATGCCATCGCGAAACGGGTGGTGGACGTGCCTCACGTGGCCATGGTGAACCTGATTGCGGGAAAACGCATCGTGCCGGAACTGATTCAGGGTGACTTTACCGCCGATCAGGTCGTCTCACACCTGAGACCGCTGCTGGAGAGCGAAGAGGCTCGGGCGCGCATGCAGGCCAGTCTGCGCCGCGTGGGGGAGATGCTGCGCAGTGAACAAAGTGCCATCCAGCGCGTAGCCCAGGTAACCTGCCAGAGGATGAGGGAACGATCGACCGACGAAAGACAGAGCCAGATTCCATGAGGACATTCAGGATGGTTGGTACGTTGGGCCGGCATCGCCGGACGCGCTTAGCCGGGACCTTTGGCCTGGGAGTCTTTCTTGGGATCGCCATGGGCGCGATCTCCCCGTTCTGCGCCGCGCAGAATGCCGCTCCCAAACCCACGCTCAACATCACCGCGTACAAAATCGACGCGGAAATCCACCCTGCCGATCACACTCTGGACGCCACGACTCAGGTGACCTTCACGCCTCTGGAGAATCTGCCCACAGCGATTTTCGATCTTCATGGCGCCCTGCGCGTCGACAAGGTCACTGACGCCAGCGGCGCGACTCTGAACGGCGAACGCGGTCCCAACGCGACGCTGGTCGTCACGCCTTCGGCTCCTTTGACCCAGGGGCAGTCGGTGACCTGGACCTTCCATTATTCCGGGGAGCTGCAGAGCGGCGAAGGAGGGCCGGTAGAGGGGCTGAAGCTGGCCTATGTCGGCGAACCGATCACCTATCTTCTTTACGCGGCCCGCTGGTTTCCCATGGCCGGCTATATGACCGACCGCTTCACTGCGGAGATTCACATGAAGGCCCCGTCGGGCTATCGCGTCATTGGCAGCGGCAGTCAGGGCAAGCCGAAGCCGGCCGGCAACAGCGAAGAGGAATGGGATTTTCGCTGGGATCGCCCCGGTTTCCCAGGAACCATTATTGCCGGCAAATTTGAGCCGCCGGTTTCCGGTGCAGCCCCGAATATCCACGTCTACGTCACCACAGCCCACAAAGCTGCCGCTGCCGATTATGCGGGTACCGCACTGCGCGAATTTGCCTACTTCACCAGCACATTTGGAATTCCGGAATCGACGCAGCTGAATGTAGTGGAACTACCCGATGACACCGTCCCTGCGTTCTGGGCGCCGGAGATCGCGGCGGTAGCCGGAGCGCATATCGGCGGCCGGAGCGATTTCCGCCTGCTCGCCAACACCATCGCCCATCAGTGGTGGGGCAGCCAGGTGAGCCCGGCGACCCTGAACGATGCCTGGATCACCAATGGCATGTCTCGTTATGCGGAGCTGATGTATCTGGAAGACGACGCCGGCGCGAGCGCCCTGAAGGCGGCGGTTGAGGATGTTTCGGCGGGCGCTCTGGCCTATGACACCATCCCGCTCTCCAGCGCCGGAACGCTGCCCGCCTACTCGCCCCAGTTCCAGTCGATGACCCTCGAGAAAGGGGCGCTGGTCTTCCACATGCTGCGCTGGGAGGTGGGTGAGGACAGCTTCGACAAGATTCTGAAGGCCGTGAACACGGAGTACAAAGACAAGGGCATCCGGACCAGTGAATTCGAGCGCCTCGCGGAGGCTCAGTCTCAGCAGCAGCTCACGCCGTTCTTTTCAGAATGGCTGGACGGCACCGGTGCGCCGCAGTTCACCGACAAATACGCCGTGTATCGGCTGGGCAATAACAAAGGCTTCCGGACCATCGGGGAAATCCAGGGCGACATGGACCTGTTCAACATGCCCGTCGATCTGCGAGTCGAAACCGAAGGCAAGACGGTCGACAAGCGCATCGATGTGGTCGGCACGGACTCGCAGTATGTCATCGATACGTTTGGCCGGCCGCGACGGGTCATTATCGATCCTGATGACTGGGTGCTGAAGACCACGCCCGACCTTGAGGTGCGCGTCGCCATTCTCCGCGGCCAGCAGCTGGCAGCCCAGGGAGATTCGGCTGGAGCTTTGGCCGAGTACCAGAAGGCGCTCAAATCCAACCCGCAAAGTTCCCTGGCCAGCTACCGCATCGGCGAACTCCTGTTCACGATGCGCAACTACCAGGCGGCGGTCAACTCTTACCGGGATGCGCTGAACGGAGACGATGAGCCGAGGTGGACGGAGGTCTGGAGCCACATTGCCGTAGGCAAGATCTTCGATCTGACCGGGCAGCGGGATCGGGCGATCCAGGAATACCGCGAAGCCCTGCAGACGAATGACAATACCGCTGGCGCCCTGAACGAAGCGCGCCACTGGATCCAGACGCCTTATAAGAGACCGGAAGCAGACTAGAGGGCTGGAGCGTAATGATATACTGGCGCTGGACGTATATCCAGGAGCGGTCCGATGCGTGTCGCCAAATGGGGTAACAGCCTTGCTATCCGAATCCCAGCCACTGTGACGGAGGCGCTCGATCTGAAAGAGGGCGATCAGATTGAGGTTCATGTTTTGAATTCCAGGCACTTCGCGGTTGGTCGCGATCGAAGCAGGGAGAGAGCATTGGAGTGCCTGCGATCGCTGCGCCGCCCACTCCCTCCTGGATTCGTCTTCGACCGCGAAGACATCCATGTCCGCTGAAGTTTTCTTCGACACCAGCATTCTGATTTACACCCTGGTTAGGGGAGACCAGCGCACAGCCGTGGCCGAAGAGCTGCTGATCGGCGGCGGCAAAATCAGCGTTCAGGTGCTGAATGAACTGGTCGCGGTTGCCCAACGGAAGCTGGGCATGTCCTGGAAGGAAATCGCCCTGGCTCTGTCCGCGATCCGCAAATTCTGTGAGCCGCCGGCGCCTCTGACGATCGAAGTCCATGAGGAGGCACTCAGGATCGCACAGCGTTACCAGTACCACATCTATGATTCCCTCGTGCTCGCTGCCGCGATGAAAGCCGACTGCAGAATCCTCTATTCGGAAGACATGCAGGATGGCCAGTCCATAGGAAAACTGCGCATTCGTAACCCCTTCCGTTAACAGGGTTGGGAGCGAAAAGCCCCTTAGACACGGCTTCAGTTGGCTCTCCAGGGAGGCTTCAGTTTCGCTCCCAACGCCGACCGTTCCTCTATGTCGATACAGCCGGGGCCGGGTGCGTTGGCCCAGAAATACCAAACATAAATAGACGGTGTCATTCTGAGTGAACGGGGCCCCGAACGTTCTTCAGTTCGGGGGTGGTGAGCGAAGAATCTGCGGTTGCCTTTCGCTAGTCTGCCACGAATTTCTGGGACACCATACTAGATCCCCCTGTAGCTCCCTCCGTCCACAAGGATCGTTTGTCCGGTGATGCTGGCGGCCGGCACCGACGCCAGCCAGACGATGGTGGCCGCCACCTCTTCGGGCGTCGCCATGCGGCCGATCGGGATCTCCTGCTCCAGTTCGCGCTGAACCTGGTCGAGGGGCACGTTGCGGTTCTTTGCGCGCCCTTCCAGCAGGCTCCGCGAGCGGTCCGTAGCCGTGAAGCCCGGGCCTACGTTGTTCACGGTAATGCCGTCGCGTCCAAACTGCCCGGCCAGCGAGCGCACCAGCCCCAGCATTCCGGCGCGGATCGTGTTCGACAGGATCAGTTCCGGAACCGGCTGCTTGACTGTGTAGGAGGTCAGGGTCACGATTCGCCCCCATTGCTGCTTCTGCATGTGCGGAATCACCGCCTGCGCGAAGACGATGGCGCTGCGCAGGTTCAGTTGCCAGGCGCGCTCCCATTCCTCCAGCGTCGTCTCAAGGAACGGCTTCGCCGGCGGCCCGCCGGCGTTGGGCACGCACACATCCACGCGGCCGAACCGTTCGTGCACCGCCGTCACGAAGGCCCGCACCGCTCCATCGTGAGCGACATCGAAGGCCCTTGTGAAAACCTCAACCCCGTGCTGGATTCGAATCTCGGCAGCCGTCTTCTCCAGCTCGGTTTCGCGCCGTGCGCAAAGAGCTACATGAGCGCCTTCCGCGGCAAAGGCAAACGCTGTGGCCCTTCCGATTCCCTGGCTTGAAGCCGCGACGACCGCGACCCGGTCTTTCAGTCCCGTTTCCATGCGCCTTATCATAGTGCAGGTGCAACGGCCCCCCAGGTAAGGGCGGCTGTCCCACGGAGGCGATTTTGTCCCGGCAAAACGAACTGCAGTACGCCAGCTTCGAAAAGATCCCCCTCGAACACCTGAATCCCCTCATCGACCGCCAGTTCGTCTACGGCGACCGAGCCATGCTGGCCCGCGTGCTCCTCCGCAAAGGAGCCGTCGTGCCTGAGCACAGCCACGAAAACGAGCAGATCACCTATATCCTGGAAGGCGCTCTGCGCTTCACCATGGGCAACGGCCAGATCATCACGGTCGCGGCCGGTGAAGTTCTGGTGATCCCCTCGCATATGCCGCACAAAGCCGAAGCCCTGGAGGACACGGTCGATCTGGATATTTTCACGCCGCCCCGCGCCGACTGGATCGCCGGGACGGACGCCTATCTGAGGACGTAGGAAAAAAGTGGCTGCACCACAAATGGTGCACAGCCGGAGGGTAATACCCAAAAGGTATTACCCTCCGCTAATTGAAAACAGGGAACTTGTTGAGGGCCTCACCCAGGGGGGTACCCCCATCAGCCAACTGCAGGGGGAACAGCGACACTGCAGCGGTTTCGGCCGCCCTGCTTCGCCGCATACAGCGCCACGTCCACTTCGCGCAGCACATCCTCCATCGGCGGAAAGGCCCATTCCTCGGCGCACAACACGCCAATGCTGATGGTGATCGGGATCGCGCCGCAGGAGGTCGTAATCGGGGAAGCCTCGATCGACTGCCGCAGCTGATCGGCGCGCGCCACCGCCTCGGATGCGGGACAGCCGCCCAGGATCAGCAGGAATTCCTCCCCGCCATACCGACCCACCAGATCGTAGGCACGCACGGAGCGCACAAGCCGGCGGGCGATCTCGCGCAGGACCTGATCGCCGACCGGGTGGCCATGCATGTCGTTGACGTTCTTGTAGTGATCCAGATCGGCAAGCAGCACCGAGATCGGCGCCCGTTCCCGCTGGCTGCGGGCCAGCTCGCGATCCAGCATGTCCAGGATCGACTCGCGATTCAGGAGGGCGGTGAGGGAATCGTGAGTGGCGCGGTAATGCAGATTCTCCCGGGCCCGCTTCAGCTCTCCTTCCGTTTCCTTGATCGCGGTGATGTCCCGGCCGATGCCGATGATTCCGACGATCTCTCCCTGCGCATCTCGCAAAGGTACTTTGGTGGTCAAAATGTAGCGGGTCCGCCCGTTCGGCTCTTCGATGTGCTCATCCTGACTTACCAGAGGCTGGCCGGTAGCCATAATGCGCTGCTCGTCCTGATAAAAGCCGGCAGCGACCTCACTGTCGTAGAAATCGAAATCGCTCTTACCCAGCAATTCGGACTCGGACGCGGCTCCCATGATATCCGCGGTTCCCTGGTTGGCCATCAGAAAATGGCTCTTTCTGTCCTTCACGTAGATCAAATCGGGGACACTGGCCACGATGGTACGCAGCATGGCGAGCTCGCCGGGAGAGCTCTCTTTCATGTGTCGCAGATAGATTGAGCGGCGAGCAAACCAGGCGGCCAGGAGTGCGCTCAGGACCAGGACCGCGAGGAGCAGACTAAAGAGGGTCCGGGCGTGAGAAGGCCCGACAACTGCTGAGAGCGCGGCGGCCCGCACGAAGACGTGGCAGCGCACCACAAGCCAGATTGGGACAGGCGAAGGCATAACTCGACCGTCCGCTCGCGCAGAGCCGAGCTATCTCCAGTCCAGCAGGCAAAGAACGGCAGAACTCCACGCTCGCCGGCCAACCCGCCGCGAGCTGAACAGGAGTCACTCTGCCCGCACCGGACTATCTCGCACTGCCGAGCGGCACCTAGAATATATATCGGCCAGGATGCGTGGACCGCAATTACCGTTCCGTGGTAGCAGAATGGCCTCAACAAGTTACCGGACCTGGTCTTCAGAGGTACTTCCGAACCCAGGGGCGGCTTCGTGCTACTTTTTGGCGTTCTGTGCGGCCTTCTGTTTTGCCCAGCGGCGTTTCTGAGCCGCAGCGATACGGGCGCGGGCATCCGCACTCAGCACGCGCTTCTTGCGGGGACGGTTCCCGAACGATGTCGTGGCAATGCGGGATCCTCCGGTACTCTGCAGCAGAGCGCGAACCTTTTCGAGGCGACTGATTTCTTCATCAACAGCAGCAATAAGCTCTTCGCGTGTCATTTTTATCTCTCGTGTGGTTTCAAATAGCGATCAGGGAACGGACGGAACTGCGCATACCATAACAAATTAAGGGAGTTGTGACAAAGCCTTTTCCTTTCTTCCTGTGTCTGAACCAGGAACCTCCCTGTCTCACTGCAATACACCGTTCACCAACATTTCGTGTTGTTTTCTCTGATTCGTAAGCGGCGGTTTACGTTGTTGCAGCAAGATGAACCCGTGTTCACCCCAAAAAGAGTAGAACTGCCGCGCCGGATGGCTCCTGGTGTAGCAACTCCTGTCGATGTGCAGGCCGGCGGAAGGGTACTCGTTGGCAGCACGCAATCAGGAGCCCTCCATATTGCACTCACTCTTGGGAGATACCAGCTTCGTCTGGCAGAGACTCTGGCCGACCGCGAGGCCGCGTGCCGCTTACGCTTCAAAGTCTTCAACATCGAACTGGGAGAAGGTCTGGAGTCTTCCTATAACACCGGGCTCGACCAGGATCACTTTGATTTGTTCTGCGATCATCTGATCGTCGAAAATCGCTCGCGTGGTGAGATTGTCGGTACTTATCGAATGCAGTCCGGCACCACCGCAGGGCGTAACCTCGGTTACTACAGCGAGCAGGAATTCGACTTTGTTCCCTTCGCCACCATCCGCAGCGAGGTCCTGGAACTCGGCCGGGCTTCCATCGATCGAGAACATCGCAGCAGTGAGGTCCTGACTCTGCTGTGGAGAGGCATAGCCCAGTATGCCCGTCATTACCGCCTCCGCTACCTCATTGGCTGCTCCTCTCTGAACTCCCGCGATCCGCAGGAAGGCTGGTCGCTTTATCGCCAGCTCGAGCCATGCCTCGCCGAGCCGGCCTTTCGCAGCAATCCGACCCCGGCGTATGAACTTCCCGCCGAGCTACCGAACGGCGACGCGCCGGAAGTTAAGGTTCCCCGTCTGCTGAAGACGTATATTGCAGTGGGAGCCAGAATCTGTGGCGCACCAGCATGGGATCGCGAATTCGGAACGATCGACTTTCTGACGTTGCTGGATCTGGCGCAGTTGACCCCCGCCGCCAGAAACCGCTTTCTTCCGGAATCGGACGCGTCGCCAGTGCTTTCCGAGCCAGTCTTCGTTTCCTGATCGTCCTGGGAAGTCTGGTTGAAATTGGACTTCGCTATGGACTGCTGCGCGCGCAGCGCAGATCTCAACTAAGCCTCGAAGATCGCGCGCAATGGCTGCATGCCTCCTGCTCGACGATTCTGCGGCGCATGGGTGTCGGGCTGGAGTGTCGCGGCGCTCGGCCTACGCGCGGCCTCATCTGCTCAAACCATCTCAGCTACCTCGACATTCTGGCGTACGCCGCCGCCGCACCCTGCATCTTCGTCTCCCGCAGCGACGTACAAGGATGGCCTGTTTTTGGCTGGTGCGCCCGCGCAAGCGGAACCATATTCATCGATCGCCAGAGCCGCGCCAGTACAGAACGAGTCGCGCGGCAAATGGGAGAGACGCTCGCGGCCGGCGTCCCCGTTCTGTTGTTTCCAGAAGGGACGAGCACCGACGGAACATCGGTACTGCGCTTCCATCCTTCGCTCCTTCGACCCGCCATCGAGGTTGCGGCAGAGATCGCCCCGGCGGCGATCGCGTGGCGTGTGCGCGACGGCGAAGAGCGAGAGATGTGCTGGTATGGCGACGCAAGCTTCCTGCCCCACCTGCTGCGCACTTTAGGCCGCACCGGCGTCGCGGCCGAGGTGGAGTTCCACCCGGACCGGACTGTATATCCCGAGCGAAAGGCCGCGGCTCTGGATTTGCACGAGAAGGTGGAGGCCATGCGTATGCGGATGTCGCGGGCTCTCGGCTGAGCGCAGTGCTTTGCGCCAGGGGCAATGCTGCTTTGCAGTGCTACGATTCCTCGGCTGCAACATCCTCTTTGGCCGAGAGGTCGGCCAGATGCTTGCGCCAGTCGAGGGATTCGACAAAGACGCGGGAGTCGCGCCAGTGTTCCCGCACCAGCACGTGCAGTTCGAGATAGACCCGGGTGCCCAACAGGGCTTCGATTTCGCGGCGTGCTCCGGCGCCGATCTCCTTCAGCTTGCTGCCGCCTTTGCCGATCAGGATCGCCTTCTGCCCCGTCCGCTCACAGTAAACGGCGGCCGAAATCCGCGTGACGGGCGATTTACCGTCCCGGCGTTTCGTGCCATCGGTCGGAATTGGCTCCTCAAAACGCTCCACAACCACCGCCGACGCATAAGGAACCTCTTCACCTGTGGTCTTCAGGATCTGCTCCCGAATCAACTCCGCAACCAGGAAACGCTCTGGCTGATCGGTGAACTGGTCTTTCGGGAACCAGCGCTGTCCGTTCGGCAGGTACTCGGCGATCTTGTGCAGGAGCCGCTTAATTCCGTCGCCGGTCCTGGCCGAAACGGGGATCACTTCCGCAAAGGAGTGAAGCGCGCTGAGGTCGGCGATTAATGGCAGGAGCTTATCTTTGGGAATCAGATCGATCTTGCTGATGACCAGAAATACCGGACAGTCCGCCTTGCGGACCATCTCGAAGGCCAGCGCCTCTTCGCTCACGCGATCGAGCTTAAGAGGCGCCTCGGCAGCCCGGTTCTGCCGGCGCACTGCATCGATGACCAACAGCACCAGGTCGCGCGTGGCCAGGGCCTCGTGGATCTCGTGCATCATGGTGCGGTCCAGCTGCGAGGCGGGTTTGTGAATGCCTGGCGTATCAATAAAGACGATCTGCGCCGTCGGGTGGGCTCCCTTGCGTTCAGGAACCTCCACGATGCCGTGGATGCGCGTTCTTGTGGTTTGAGGCTTGGCGGTGACAATGGCCACCTTTTCGCCGACCAGCGCGTTCAGCAGCGTGGATTTGCCGGCGTTGGGGCGGCCGATGATGGAGACGAAGCCAGAGCGCATCTTCTACAGCTTACGCGGCAGGCACGAGCCGCGAAACACGCAGGCGATTAACCCGCCGGTCGGTGGACGAAAGGATCTCGAAACGCAGTCCATAGCCTTCGACCACCTCGCCTGCCTGGGGGATGCGGCCCGCGGCTTCGCTTACCAGACCGCCGATGGTCGTGGCTTCCACGTCCTCGGGGAGGTCGAAGCCCCCCAGAATCTCCTCCACCCGCCCGTTTTCCAGGCCGCCCGGAACGACCCAGCTGCCGCCCGGTTCCTTAATGATGGAGGAGCTGTCTTCGTCTTCGTGCTCGTCCCGGATGGCGCCCACCAGTTCTTCGAGCAGATCCTCGATCGTGACCAGCCCGGCGACTCCGCCATATTCGTCGATCACGATGCGCATATGCTGCTTCTCGCGCTGCATCTCCCGCAAGAGTTCGTTGACCTTCTTGGTTTCCGGGACAAAGGTGGCCGGTCGCTGAATGGTGCCGACGGTCCTGGAACGGGCGTCGGCATCCGGGATCTGCAGCAGATCATGGGCGAACGCGATGCCGGTCACGTTGTCCAGGCTTTCCGCGTAGACTGGGACGCGCGAGTAGGGATGTGCACGGATGAGATCCAGAAACTGCTCGAGCGTGATCGTTCCCGGCACGGCGAAGATGGACGGGCGCGGCGTCATGACCTCGCGAACGACTTTGTCGCCGAATTCAACGGCCGAGCGCACCAGCTCGCGATCGCTCTCCTCGATGATCCCTTCTTCCTGGCCGGCTTCGATCAGCGCCTCAACAGCTTCCGAGGTGGTGGCTTCGCCATTGCCGCTCGGCTGAGCCTCGGCGAGGGCAGCGATCGAGAGGAGAAACTGCACAAACAGGGTGATCGGGAAGACGAGCCAAAAAAGCAGCCACAGCAACCATCGCCAGCGAACAATCCATGCTCCCTGCGTTCGAGTGAAGAACGCGAAAGGCAGAAGCCGATTGAACAGAACGATCACGAGGATGATGCCGAGAACAACCTGAGCGATCTCGGCGGGAGTCGGCCGATCGCCGGCGCGCACCCGGTCGAAGAGCAGCATGCCAAAAATCAGGGTGAGGAAGGCCAGCGACAGGTGCATCAGGATGGCAGCGGACAGGGAGATGCGATCGCGGTTCATGCCCAGCCGCGGTTCCACACGCTGTTCCCAGACATCGATGTTCTCCTGGAACTCGAGTGCCAGGAACTTGCCCATTTCGGCGTACAGACGATCGATATACGAGGAAAGCGTAAGCACGCCGATCAGGACGGCAATGAGGATGGCCGGCATGATGGTCATGGCTGGCTGACCTTGCGGCGACGGACGGGCGATCCGCCTGCCGTGCGTTCGATCAGCCCATGGTTGAGACCCAAACGGCGGCGGAGAGCTGCTTCCCGGCGAGCCATCTGTCCGGAATCCCGCTCGTGATCGTAACCGGCAAGGTGGAGCAAACCATGCAAAATGAGGATTTGCACCTCCATGGAGAGGGCATGGCCCAAATCTTCGGCCTGGCGGGCCGCCGTTTCCACCGAGATCGCCAGGTCGCCAGCCAGAAGCGGATCACCCGGTAGTTCCGGAGCCGGAAAGGAGAGAACGTCGGTCGGCTTGTCCTTGCGGCGGAACTCTCGGTTCAGGCGGCGGATGCGTGCATCGCCGGTGAGCAGGACGGAGACTTCGCCGTGCACCTTTGCAGCCGCGGTTGCGCTCTCAAGGAAGCCGCTCAGCATCCTGAGCCGCAGCCGGCGGCCAAATCTGGCCTGGATCGTGGGTTCGATCAGGATCATGGTCAAGTGCGCGCGGCCCGTTTTGCCCGGTCGCCGCACAAACAACAGAGGAGGGTGTTGGCACCCTCCTCTGTGATGGTATCAATTCCGCAGCCATGAAAGGCGAGGTTGGCAACACCTGCAATTTACTGCGGCGGCGAAAGGTGGACTTCCTGGCGCTCCTCAATCCCCAGCGGCAGTTCCTCCTGACGGGCGCGACCGAAGCCCTCGTAGGCGCGAATGATGCGCTGGACGAGCTGATGACGGACAACGTCGCCGTCCTCGAAGTGGACGAAGCGGATGCCGTCGACGCCGTTGAGGACGTTCATAGCCTCGACCAGGCCTGACTTGCGCGGATTGGGCAGGTCGATCTGGGTGATGTCGCCTGTAATCACGGCTTTGGCGTTGTTACCCATGCGCGTCAGGAACATCTTCATCTGCTCGCTGGTCGTGTTCTGGGCCTCGTCCATGATGATGAAGGCGTCGTTGAGGGTTCGGCCGCGCATGAAAGCGAGCGGCGCGACCTCAATGACGTTGCGCTCCAGCATCTTGTCGACGCGATCGGGTTCGAGCAGGTCGTAGAGCGCGTCGTAGAGCGGACGAAGGTAAGGGTCGACTTTTTCCTGGAGGGAGCCAGGGAGAAAGCCGAGGCGCTCGCCGGCTTCGACGGCGGGCCGAACGAGGACGATGCGGGTGATCTTCTTGGCCAGCAGAGCGGCAGCAGCCATGGCAACGGCAAGATACGTTTTGCCGGTTCCGGCAGGACCGATCCCGAAGACCATGTCGTCCTGCTCGATGGCCTCAACGTAGCGACGCTGGTTGAGCGAGCGCGGCTGGACCATGCGCTTGATGCCCGCAGAGCGCTGCTTGCCACTTTCGGCGAGGTTGCGCAGCGAGATCGTCGCGTCGGCGCAGATGAGACGCAGCATGCCGTTGAGCTCGCCGTTCTGGAGCAGGATTCCCTGTCGGCGAAGCGCCTCGTAATCCTGGAAGATTCGCTCGACGCGGGCAATGGATTCCTCAGAGCCTTCAACCAGGACCGCATCGGACTGCAGGTCAATGCGGACGTGGAGAACAGACTCCATCAGTCTGAGATTTTCGTCGCGGGTCCCGAACAGGGGCTCAAGATTGGGTGTGATCTCGAGATGTTTTCTCATCAGGCGAGGGAAAGACCTCCGAGCGCGGCGGAGCGAACGCCACACGGGTGGAATGATTTGAGGGGGAAGGGCGCGGATTGCCGCGGAAGAGCCACCACAGAAGTTAGATGCCTGAGGCGGCGCTGAGGAACCGGGTTGGCAATGGGCGCCAAGGGGTAAAGTTGCCGTCAGAGTAGCCCCGGATAATTCAGTCGTCAATGGTTGCGCGTTGAATATTTGCCGAATGCGATCCGGAAGAGTACCTGGAAACAGGTTACAGGGCACAGGTTACAGGTTGCAGGCACCCCCCCCAGGATGGGGTATGTGGCAAGTCGCTGATTCCGGGAGGGCTGGAGGGTAATACCTTTTGGGTATTACCTTGATGCGGCCCATGGCGCCAATTTTGGGGCGGTGCCCGGGATGGCCACCCCCTCGTTTGGGTGGCCGGTCTGGAAGTGCGGGAGCCGTGAATTGAGAAAGAACGCGGTGGAGATCGGAGCGGTCCTGGGACCGGCGATCGGGTTTGCCGTCCGGTTGAGCGGAACGGCGGCGGGAGGCTGCAACGAAAAAGGACTCGCGCTGGCGAGTCCTCCTGGTACAGGTTCCTGATCGAGTGTGCGAGGCGTTGCGGCGGGAAGGCAAGGGAAATCGGCGGCCGAGGGACACGAAGGTCATGGGACAGGCGGAGGGGAAACCCATGGCGGGTCCATATGGCCGACTCACCCCGTTGGAGCCTTCAGGGAGTGCGTTGGCCTTTTTGGCGTCAACCGATCTGTCTGCGCTCACCGACAGAAGCCGATTTCCCAGCCTCCTTTTCGTGGCTTGCGAGCTACCGGTTTGACAGCCTCCTCTCTCACTGTTTACTGTACTACTCCAGTAGTACTCTGTGATCTTTCATATCCATCCCGACTCTGGTGTCCCGATTTATCTGCAGCTGGTACAGCAGGTCACCCATGCAATCGAAACGGGAGCCCTGCGTCCCGAAGACCAGCTCCCTCCCATTCGCAGCGTTGCGGAGGAGGTTGTGACAAATCCGAACACAGTGGCCAAAGCCTACCGCGAGTTGGAATACCGGGGAATCATCGAGTTGCGGCAAGGCATTGGAGCTTTTGTGCGGGCAAATCCTCCGGCGGCGGGCCAGGCAGAAGCCATCAGGCGAGCGCACCGGCTGGTGGAGAACGCAGTGGCGACGATGCGCAAACTGGGCCTCTCAGAGGCAACAATGCGCCGGGTCTTTGAGGCGGAAGTGACGCAGGGGCATGAAGTCCATGCGGCGTCTCGAACAGGAGGTAAGTCATGAATTCGGAGCGAGCCATCATGTCTGTCCGAGGGCTTCGAAAGCGGTTTGGAGCAATTGACGCGGTCAATGGTCTCGATTTCACCGTGCCGCAGGGATGCGTCTGCGGCTTTCTGGGCAGGAATGGTGCGGGCAAGACAACCACCATCAAGATGCTGCTGGGCATGATGCACCCCGATGGCGGCGAAGGCCGCATCTTTGAGGAGCCGATCGGTGCGGAGGCCGCCAGCGTGCGCATCCGTCAGCGCACGGGGTTTGTTGGCGAAGTCAAGGAATTCTATCCGTTCATGACGGTCCGGCAGATGATCGATTTCAACCGCGCCTTTTATCCTCAATGGCAAGACCGATGGGAGCAACGCTGCCTCAAAGACTACGAACTGCCGCTCGGGCAGAAGACCGGCAAGCTCTCGAAAGGAACTCGTTCGAAGCTGGCCCTGCTGCTGGCGTTCTCCAGTGGGGCCGATCTTCTGATTCTGGACGAGCCATCGGAGGGGCTTGATCCGGTCGCAGTCGAAACCTTTCTGGAACACCTGGTAGCGCTGGCTGCCGAGGGCCGCACCGTCTTCTTCTCCTCGCACCAATTGGACGAGGTCGAGCAAGTGTGCGACCGAGTCTGTCTGATCGACCAGGGCCAGGCCGTCCTTGAAACCGACCTTGATGAGTTGAAAACCCGGATTCGAAAAGTATCGCTCACTTTCCGCGATTCGGCACCCGAGGCCATTTTTGATGAGATGCCGGTGAAACGTCTGAAAGTGCGCGGGCGCTCCGCCTCTCTCCTGATTGACGGCGACGTGGAACCGCTGGAGGCGCGGGCGCGGGCCGCAGGTGTGACCAGCATTGAGTATGCGCCGGTCAACCTGAAAGAGATTTTCCTGGAGACCGTAGGAGGAAGGTCATGATCACAACGCTCTGGCGGAAACACTGGATGGAACTGCGCGGGATCTGGGCGTTCAATGCGCTCTTCGCGATCCTCCCCGCAATAGCGTTCGTTAACCTCGCTGAACAGCACGTGGGGCCAGTTGGTCCTCTGGTGCAGAATTTCGTGCACGTGTTCGCGTTTTTCGCGCTTGCGATGTTCCCTGCTCGCTTTGCCGGCACTGGCCTGGCGACATCGAAGGGCTTCCGCGCGCCACGAGGAGCGGACCCCTCGCTTCTTTTCACGCTCTCGCTTCCGGTCCGCCGGCGGACGCTTTTCTTCTACCGCACAGGTTTTTGCCTCCTGGCAGTGGAAAGTCTGGCGATCCTGGGACTTACAATGGGCGCCATTATCTTTGCGCACTCGGGCGCCGCAACGCGGCTATTTGCCGACGGTCTGTGGGTTCTCCTTCTCATGGTTCCGCTTTACTTTCTTGACAGCCTTCTCTCGATCCGATTTGATGGGGTCACGATCACGCAGGTCCAGATATTGAGCGCCGGGGTGCTCTGGTTTGTGTCGCCTCACCTGGGCTTGAATCCGCAAAGGATCACGGCGGTGCTCTCCGGGATCGCACCCATCGATTTCGTACTGCTTGCGTTATTGGCCGCAGCGGGCCTGGCGGCCGCAACAGTCTGGTTGCTCGACCGCCACGACTATTGATCATGGTGTCCTGGAAGCAGAATGAACCGTAGCTGGAATGAGGCGGTGCATTCATCCAACGGAATTTGAGGGAGACACGTCCGAGTCGTACCTACAAAGCGGGCTGGCGTCCAGCGATCTTTCACTGGCCATCGACGAGCGCAATATCTCTGAGCCCCTAATGCGATGGCGCCGGTGAGGATCGACGGGTCGGGGTCAACGGTTCCCTTTCACCGAACAACGGTCACCGAAAAGACGGGAGAGCGGAGCGGCGGAGGCTGCAACGCGGAAGGCTTTCCCTGGAAATCCTAAAAGGCATGGAAGTCAGGGAGGTCAGGGTTCAGCGGGGCTGTTTTCCGAGGAGGGTCAGAATGTTGTTTTGGGCAAGGTAGAGATCGAGCCGGGCTTCAAGGACACTGGCTCTCGCCGCCGTGGCTGCGGCGTGGGCGGCGGCGACACCCGAAGCCAGCTCCGCCTGGACGCGGGCACGCTGCGCCTCGATTCGCTCGTTCTCTTCACGCGCTTGCAGGGTCTGATTCGCAACCTTCAGCAATTCTTCGAGCAGCTCGACTTTGTCGTAAGCCGCAGAGATCTGGATCCGAGCATCGTCTTCCGTTTGCGCCAGCTGCTCTTGTGCCATGGAAAGCTTCACTCTGGCATCGTGGACGTTGGCCTCCCGAGCCCCGCCATCGAAGAGGTTGTAGCTGAACGAAGCGCCGAATACTCCGAAGTTGTGTTCGAGGAAGGGCAAACCGCTCTGGTAGCTATAGTGGGCAAAGCCGGTGATGTCAGGGATGTAGGCATCGTGCGCCGCATGCAAACCCGCTCTGGCCTTATCGACTTCCTTTTGCGCGACGAGAACCGAGGGGTTCTGCTGCATCAATTGGGCGATGCCCTCGGCGCGCGAGGGCAATGCCGGTGAATCGCCCAGGGCATCGGGATCGAGAACGACCCGGGTTCCCATGGGGAGGCCGAGCACGTCGTCGAGTTGCAACGTCAGATCGTCCAGCTTCAGCTTCGAATCGAGAACGGCGCGCTGCTGATCGAGCCAATTGGCTCGGCTGGCGAGCTCTGATGCGGACAGCAGCTTGCCTTCCTGCACTCCCTGCTGGTTCTCGGTTTCGGCGGCGGCTGCCGCGTTGAGGCCGTCCTGGGCGGCGGCGCCCTGGAGTTGTTCGATGAGGTAGTTGTAGTAGAGCTGGTGGACTTCAAGGGCGATCGCGTTTGCGGTATCTTCCGCCTGCAGGCGGGAGGCGGCGAGATCGGCATCCGCCGCGGTGACGCCGGCGTGAATTCGGAACAGCTGGGTGAGAGGCTGAGCCAGCTCGGTTCCGCTGGTGTAGCTGGTGCTGGCGCCCTGATCGATGCGAACGGTATCGGCGGGGATGAGGCCGGCCGAGGTGCCGTGGCCGAGAGCGCCGGCAGGCAGGACGACTCCCTGGAGCGCCGTAATGTGATGCACGGCTGAATCATTTTTCAGAATCGGATAGAAATGCGACTCGGCGATACGCTTCTGCTCTTCGCTGTCTCGCACGGAAAGGTACGCCAGCCGGACTTTGTGGCTGTGGGCGAGGGCCAGATCCACGGCAGACGGCAGGGTGAGAGGGACGGGTGCGCCGGGCGGGGGCGGCTCCTGCTGCGCGCGGGCGGGCGATGGCCAGAGAAGAACGAGAAACGCAAACACAAACCCAAAGACGGGGACGCTGATGGGGGAACGGTTGCTGGTCATACTCACCCTTTCCCGGACGGGGATTTGGCGGCGGCAGAAGCCGCGAGGATTTGTGGAAAGCCGACCTTCAAGGAGCGGAGGCACGCGACGACCAGCAGACAGGCGGTGGCGGCGCAGGCGATGAGGGTGAAGCTGTCCATGATGGACAAGGTGAAGGCCTGCTGCTGAACGCTGCCGAGGAGGAGATGGGCCGACCCTCCTACGACTGCGTCTTTCGTGCCATGCGGGCTCAGGAGTGCGGAGAGCAAAGGGGAGCGCTGGATGAGAGGTTCGGATCCGCCCTGGATGCCGGCGGCCAGCAGGTCGTAATGGAAGACCTGGCGGCTGTGGAGGAAGAACTGAATGAAAGACGATCCCAGCTCGCCACCGAAGAGGCGGATGGTCTGGAAGAAGCCGCCGAAGGTGAGAACGCTGGCCGCCTTGTCGAGGCCGCCGGAGTTGAACAGATCGAGGATGATGGATCCGACCATGCCGTTGAAGGCGAGGCCTTCGCCCATGGCCAGGACCAGCTGGCTCACGTCAAAACTGCTTCCGGACCAAAGCGTGGTAATGCGCGCGTCCATCAGGCAGCCGATGGCTACCAAAGCAAAGCCGGCTGCGAGGATGAGGCGCGCATCGATCTTGCCGAGCAAGTAGACGGCAAAGGCGCCTGCCAGGAACTCGGGGATGGCGAGCCAGAGGAGGACGGTGCCTGTCTGCTCGGGGCGATAACCCTGAATGGCCGCCAGGTAGCTGGGGATCAGGACGACCGAGGCCAGCAGGACAAAACGGAAGAGCATCACGGTGATCCCGAGGAGAACGGTGTTCCATCGCCGGATGAAGGGGTAATCGACGAGCGGATTGGGCTGAGTGAAGTGACGGACCAGGCCCGCGACGAGGAGGAACGTGCCGGCAGCGAACATCGAGACGAAGGTTCCGGAGCGCCACCAGTCCAGGCGCTGCCCCTGATCAAGCGCACCGTAAAGCAGGGCTGCGCCGAGACTGAAGTAGAGAAAGCCTCGCCAGCTGAGAGGCTGCTGGCCGGGTTTGGGCTGGGGCAGAGGCTGGGGGGGAATGCCCCAGATCACCAGAGCGATCATGACGGGGGTGAGAACGGCGATCGACCAGAAAAGCCAGCGCCAGGAGAGGGCGCCCATCACCCACCCTTCGTAAGAATGGGCTGCATGCGTGGTGACGACGATGTCGATGGCATAGGCAACGATGCCGATGTGGAGATAGCTCTGAGGGAGGTTGCGCAGGATGAAGGAGAGGGTCAGCGGGTAGAAGGTTCCGGCTGTCAAACCGGCCACCGCCAGCATGGCGAGCAGGAACGAGAGGTGACCGGCGAAGGGCATGAACAAACAGGTGCAGGTGAAAATACAGGCCGCGGCCAGCAAGACCCGGCGGGGGCCAAGAATTCCGCCGAGATAGACGGAGAAGGGACCGATGAACATCTGACCCATGTTGTAGGTGGTGCCAATCCACGAAGCAGAATCGGCGTCGAGGGAGAGCGCACCCCGCAGGTCGGAGGCGCCTACGCTCAGCAGACGACCGAAAAAGGTGGCCAGCGAGGCGCCAAGGAGCACAGCGAAGATGCCGAGCATCGGAACCACACGCCGGGGCCGGCCAGTCTGGGAGGGAGTGGTCATGCCCATTGCTAATTGCCGGAGCTGCCTGCGGCTGGAGAGGACTCACGGATGCGATGGGTATGGATCGTCACTTCTGCGGAAAGACCTGGGCGCAGCATGCCCGACTCGGCGTTGCCGTCGAGGAGGATCTTGACCGGAACCCGCTGGACGACCTTGGTGAAGTTACCGGTGGCGTTATCGGGAGGCAGCAGGGCGGTCGCGGAGCCGCTGGCGGGAGCGATTTCGGAGACAAATCCGTGAAAATGTTTTGATGGGTAGGCGTCGATGGCGATGTCGGCGACGTCACCCGGGCGAACGTGGGCCAGCTGGGTTTCGAGGTAATTGGCCTCGATCCACGCGCCCGACTGGATGAAATCGACAATCTCAATACCGGCTCCGAGCAACTGGCCGGGATGGACCTGCAGTTTGCCGACCTGCCCATCGGCAGGCGCGAAGATTTTCGTATAGCCAAGATTCACCTGCGCGACGGTGAGAGCCGCGGTTTTGGCAACGATCTGCGCCCGCAGCGCGCCGTCATTCGCGTCCAGCTCCGATTTTTGCTGGAGGGCGGAAGCCAGCGCCGCTTTGCTGCCGGCGACCGCAGCCTGCGAGCGAACCAGGTTCGCCTGCTGGGCCAGAAGTCCGGCCCGAGAAGCGTCCCTTGCTTCAAGAGCCTGCTCGAACTGCTCATGGGTCGCGGCCTGGACGTGGAGGAGCGTTTCCTGGCGGTGGTATTCGGCGGCCGCCTGAGTCAGCTGCGCCTGGGCGCCGTCGATCGCTGCCCGTGAAGCATCCGCCGCGGCCTCGGCCCCGGCCACGGCTTCTTTCGCGCTGTCGATGCTCGCGTCCGCCGCGCGCCTGGCGTCCTGGTTGGCGGCCAGCTGAGCCCGGGCCGCAGCGATGGCTGCGCGGGCTTCGTCCGCGGTCGCCTGATAGTCGGCATCGTCGAGTTCGAGAATCAACTGACCGGCATGAACCGACTGATAGTCGCCCACGTCGACGCGGCGCACGGTCCCCGAGATTCTGGTGCTGAGTGGAATCAGGTTGGCCGTTACATAGGCGTCGCTCGTTTTCTGGAGGCTGGCATTGCTTTTCCAGGAATCCCAATGCCCGTGAATGGCAAAGAGCAGCACCAGCGCCACAACCAGCACCAGGAGCGGAATGATCAGTTTCTTCATGGCGGCAACCTCGTGATCGTTGCCATCCGGGACGACCGTCGCAGATGGGAAGGGACGAACCCCCTGGTTGAAGGATTCGGAAACCTGCGATGCCCCACAAGCGATCCGCTGCCAGGCCAGGCTCGATTGTTGTGAGGCTCGCGCCGCTTCGATAAAAGGGGGACCTGGGAATGTCAATCTGGGGGAGTTGTGGGGCCCGCAGCAAAACTAGCCAGAAACCTGCAAGACATCGATTCGACGATGGTATGAAGCCCTGCCCGTGCACCCGTCGGGATGCCCTTAAGAGTCCACAAAACGTAAAACCGATCCGAAAAAACTTCAGAAAAAGCTCCGATTCACGAGAGTGAACGGGGGCAGACCGGCGGATGAGGGGAGGGCCAGCAGGCGGCGCGCGCGTCCCAGGACGGCGCGGGGGCACTCCCGCGGGTTCACGCGAAGGCCGGCACGAATACCGAGGTCAAGCAGCCGCCGGCTGACGACGCAGGAAGCCGTGCCGTAGGGGCCGGTGACGGCAAGGGTGTCGCCGAGCAGGCTGCTTCACATGGGATGACCGGTGAGGGCTACCGGGTGGGGCTGGGTCGCTCAGGCCTCTAGTTCCTGGATCATCGCCAGAGCGCCGATGCGGTGGCCATCGACGGCATCGATGGGCCGCGACGAGACAACGAGGTGCGCTCGCGTGCCGTTGGGCCGTTCGAAGAGCATGTCACGGGCCTCGATCGTCTCGCCGCGCAGAATGGAGCGGACCAGGGAGAATTCGTCAGGTGGAATCGGCGTCCCGTCCAGATTGAGTACCCTCAGCTGCTTGTACTCCATGAGTTTCTGGCCGGGAAAGACCCTGCCCCGCAGAATCTCGTAGGCTTTTGGGTTCACGACGATCACGGCTCCATCCGCGGCGTCGGCCAAAATGATGCCAACAGGAACCGCGTTCAACGCAGCCTGCAGCTCAATGTGGCAGCGTTCCAGCTCTTCCGATATCTGCTTCTCATCGTCCGGCTGCAGGACCCCGTATATGCCGACAATCTCGCCGGAGAGGGCGAAGCGAGGGGAACCGCGGGAGCGCATCCATTTCCACTCTTCGTTGGGACGGCGGATCCGGTAGCGAATGTCGATCGGCTCGCCAGTCTCGAGCGTGTGGCGAATCGCTTCGCGGGTAGGTTCGACGTCGTCCGGATGCAGCATCTTCAGCCATCCGTTGCCCAGCGCCTCCTCGGGCCGCTGGCCGGTGAATTCCTCGCACTTGGAGAAGCCGGCATCGGTCACCTCGCCCTGATTGTTGAGAACCCAGGGCACGTTGGGGCTGAGCTGCATCATGTGGCGGTAGTGATTTTCGGCCTCCTGCAGCGCTTTCTCGGTGCGCCTGGCGTGGGTCACATCCATGATCGCCACGGAAACGCCCACAACCTCGCCCGCTTCGTCGCGAGCCGGCTGATAGGAGGCGAGCAGGCTTATCTCGCTGCCGCCGGGCATTGTCCTCTGCAGCTCGATTCCGGTCATGGGCTCGCCCTGCAGGGCCCTGCGCAGAAAGGGCTCGATGCGCGGGAAAAAGTGCGGGAGAATCTCGGCGACGGTTCTGCCCAGGTGTGCGGAAGCGGGGACACCATTCAGTTGCGCGAGACGCTTGTTCAGGCTCACGTAGCGCAATTTCCGATCGAGAAAGCACAAGCCCACGGGTGCGCCGTCGTAGATCGCCTGGAGCTGCGCAAGACGCTGTGTTGGCAGCGCCTCCAGGCTCATGATGGATCCTTCTTCCAATGGAACCGGCACGGCGACCGTCGTTCTTGCCCGCAGGCCGGCGATCATGCCAGGGAGCTCGGCGGCCGCCACTGGCTTGCCGTAAAGCCAGCCCTGGCCCAGATCGCAACCCAGCCAGAGAAGCATATTGGCCTGTTCCTGAGTCTCGACGCCCTCGGCGACGGTGAGCAGCTCCAGGCTGTGCCCCAGACCGACCACAGCCGCGACGATCTTGCGGCTCTCGCGCTTTTCTGTCATGGAGCTCACGAAGCTTCGGTCCACCTTGAGCTCGTCAAAGGGCAGGCTGTGCAGGTGCTGGAGGCTGGAGTACCCAGTGCCGAAGTCATCGAGCGCAAGCTTGCAGTTCATGGCCTTGAGTTCCGAGGCTACCTGCAGGGCACTGGGAAGATCGTTGACCAGGGCGCTCTCCGTGATCTCGATGGTCAGCCGGTCGAGCGGAAAGCCGGCCTCTGCGGCGGTGGCGGCGATGCGCGCGGCCAAATTGGAGCCGCGCAACTGGAGCGGGGAGAGGTTGACACTCAGCATGAACGCGCCCTTGGCCAGCACGAGCGCGGTAAATGCCTTGTTCAGGATGGTGATCGTCAGCCCATCAATCAGCCCGCTTCCCTCGACGACGGGGATGAAGTCGGCGGGCATGAGAAGCTCCTGGCGCCGATAGTTCCATCGCGCAAGCGCTTCAAACCCGGCAATCTGGCCCGTTCGCAGCTCCACCAGAGGCTGGAAGACGGGGAAGAATTCATCACGCCTGAGGCCCGCAGCGATATCTGCCTTCAGGAGGAAAGTCATTCGGCTAACCAGCGGCGGAGATTATCGATCCGATACATAAGTTCCCGCAAGGGTTTTCTTTGTGCCGGGCGAGCGGCTCGGGTCCCCGACGGTTTGCGAGAGGTGTTGCGGCATCTTGTGCAGCGTTCCTGCCCGCCATGTGGTTCGATGCTTTCAGGCAGCGATAGCTGGCTTTTTAGCGAATGACAGGCTCTTCCTCAACCAAACTGAACGAGTACAGATCTGGTTTTGAACGAGCGACAAATCGCCGAGTGACACATCGACACAACCTTCTCCGACAAGAAGGCTGGTGGCGATGGCGCCGGAGCCACGGATCGGGATCAGCCCTTCCCTTTCACCGAACAACAGTTCCCGAAAGACGGGGGATCGCGGAGCGGCGGAGGCTGCAACGGGTCATGGGCAGGAGGGCAGGGCAGCTCCTGCACATGTCGCGGGGTCGCATCCTTCCGCCCAGCTCTCGATCCCAGGGACAGATCCCTCTAACATATTCATTCTTAATCGATTAACCGAAGAGTAATAATCCGCCCCCAAAGCATTGCAGGGAGACCTGACGGAAGATTGTTTCTGTCATTGCGCGTCATCTGCCGGGAGTGATCTCTGCAGTCTTCGGCCAGAACGGATTTCTCCACTTCGTCCATCAGGCGCCGCCGACGAATCAGCCGACGATGCAGTTTCCTGGGAAGTCAGGGCTCAGCGTGGCTGTTTTCCGAGGAGCGGCCAGGGTGGCGCCGAGCCGGCTGCTATTGCTTCACACTCTATGGCTTCACATGGGATGGCCGGTGAGGGCTACCGGGTGGGGGATGGAATAGGGCGATCCGGGGGACTCTTCAAAACCTGTCGGCGTGACGGTAAATACGCGGAGGGTATTATCGGCTTTGCTGATCGCATACAGGTGATTGTTGTTGTCCCAGAACATCGCGGTAACGTTCATATTGGTGATCAGGCCGGTGTTCCGTGTTGCCTGCCCGGTGGCGTTGAAGTTGAAGATCTGGATGCCGTTGCTTCCGCCTGCGGCCAGCAGTTTGCCCGAGGGCGCCATCGTCAGCGCACTTACCTGGGTATCGGTATCGGGCATGTTGGCGTAAGTGCTCGTGGTGGATTGCGATCCGTTGGCGGTATTGACGGCGATGGTGGCGATTTTGGTGTCGATGTAGGCGCCATTGGAGGCATCGGAGTAGATCATGGTCGCGGCCATGTGGTTGGTGGGGTCCGCGGCGACCAGGCCCCAGTCTCCGTTCGAGCCGCTGGGCTGACCTTCCGTCCCAATCGCTGCTGATTTGCAGACGTCGTTGTTGTCGAGGATGACGAGATTTCCGCTGGAGGCTTTGCTGTACCCGCAGATTTCATCGGCCTCTGCGCCGTTCTGGGAATACGCGTAGTCATTATCGGCGAGCACGGTGAGCGGAGACTGGTACCATCCCTCGGGCAGCGTCACACCCAGGTATTTGAGCAGTCCGGTGCTCTTGTTGACGGCGAAGGATTGGTATGCCCCATAGGGGTTGCAGTCGTCCGCGTCGTCTGCCAGGACGTAGAGGTAGCTGCCGGTGTGGTCGAGCGTTAAATTCTGGGCGGAGTTACATGCGTTCTCCGAGCTCGTGACCTGGATGTTGTTCGCGCCGATGTATTTCAGGGCGCCGTTTGACTCGATGCGGTAGGAGAAGACATTTTTGCCGTTGTCACTGGCGATGTTGGTTGAGCCGTAGAGATACGTTCCGTTGTTGGCCAGATAAGTGAGATTGTCGGCCCAGGGCGAACCCGAAATCTCAGTGAGCTTTCCGTCGGCGCTGGCGGCATATCCCGCCACGCGGTTATTCGATCCGCTGTAGTTACTGGAGACGTAAATGTAGGCGACGGGTCCGCTGGTTTGAGCGATGGCGAAGGGCGCTGAAAGAGCGAGGATCGCCGTAAGCACGTGGGCTGTGCGGGTCATAGGCACTCCATGAGGGGTCTTTCGAGCGATCTGGCTAACCGGGGGATGCGGACCGTGCGTTGTCCGTTGTCCGCCACTGCGGTAACGGGTACCGGGCTGGCTGCTACTGCTCGCGCAGCAGGATCATGGGGTCGACGGCGAGGGCGCGGCGCGCGGGGATCCAGGTGGCGGCTAAGCCCAACAGGAGCATGGTGGCGATGACTCCGGCGAGGACGAAGGGATCCTTTGGCGTGGCCTGATAAACGATGTAGGAAAGGAGCTTAGTGGCCAGAAGGCCGAGGAGCAGACCTGCGCCTGAGCCGAGGGCCAGCAGGCGGAAGGCGCGTCCCAGGGCGGCGCTGAGGACCTCGCGCTGGTTGGCGCCGAGGGCGACGCGAATGCCGATCTCGCGAAGACGGCGGCTGACGACATACGAGGCCATGCCAAAGATGCCGGTGACGGCGAGCATGGCGCCGAGCAGGCCGAGGACGCCGAGGGCCACGGTGGCGACGCGGGAGGGGAAGAGCGCGGAATCGAGAGACCGGTTCCAGGTTTCGATGGAGAGAGGCAGGGACGGATCGATGCCGTGGAGCGTCTGCTCCGTGGCGCCGGCGATGGTGCGGGGATCGCGTTCGGAGCGCAGCAGGAAGATCACTTCGGCGTCCTTCTGCTGGAGGATGGGAAAGAACATGGCAGAGTGCGGGGTCTCGGCCAGGGTCGCATACTTGCCCTGTTGGGTCACGCCGACGACCTGGACGCGCAACCCCGCCCAGATTTTGAAGTCGCTGCCAATGGCTTTCTGGACAGAACCGAAGACTTTGCGGGCAAATTCCTCATTGACGACGGCGACGCGGGGCGACTTCGCGTCGTCGTGCCAAGTGAAGGTGCGGCCGGCGAGAAGCACGGTGCCGGCCGTCTGGAAATAGCCGGGGGAAACATCAAATTCATCGGCATCGACCGCGGCATTGGAAACGCGGTAATCCGTGACGTTGTCGCGGAAGACAGAAGAGTCATTGCCGCCACCCAGCTGCAGGGGAAGGTTGCTGGCATAGGCAACGGAGGAGACGCCAGGGATGGCGGCCAGCGCATCGCGCATACGCCGCTGCATGGG
Source organism: uncultured Acidobacteriaceae bacterium (assembly GCA_963770525.1). Lineage (GTDB taxonomy): Bacteria > Acidobacteriota > Terriglobia > Terriglobales > Acidobacteriaceae > Palsa-343. Next base: position 169,650 of record CAVYPY010000002.1, read on the forward strand.
CCCGGCCTGGTCGGGGGAGTATCCGGCCATGTGGAGATCGACGTCGGCTGCGATGACGTGGTCGGGCGAGAAGCCGAAGTTGCTGTGCAGGGAGCGGACCAGGCCGCGCACGGCGACCAGCGAGGCGGTGACCAGGACCGCACAGATGGCGATTTGTCCGGCGAGGAGCAGATCGCGGAGGGGGAAGCGGCGCGAGCCTGCGAGACCCACGGAGCCGGAGCGAATGGTCTGGTACGGATCGGAGCGGAGGACCTGGCGGACGGGCACGAGGCCGAAAAGGAGACCGCTGAGGAGGGCCAGCAGGAGGGCGACAGCCCAGGTGCGCAGGTCGGGATGGACCGGCACGTTGATGGGGATGTCGGGAATGGGCCGCCACGCGCTGAGCCAGCGCAGGATGGCGATGCCACCCAGCAGGCCGAGGGCGCCGCCGGCGAGCGAGACGAGAATTGCCTCAGTCAGGAGCTGGCGGAGGATAAGAGCGCGGCGGGAGCCGAGGGCGAGGCGTACGGCGATTTCGCGGGAGCGATCAGCGGCGCGGGCGGCAAAGAGGCTGCCGAGGTTGGCGCAGGCGGCGAGCAGGATGAGTCCGGCGAGCAACATGAGGCCGCCGAGGAATTCGCGCGTGGGGCCTCCGAGAAAATCGCCGACGAGGCCGGGGCGGGCGAGGCTGAAGGAGAGCTTGTCGTCGTCTTTGGGATCGGCTTTGGCCATGGCAGCGGCGAGGGTGTTGAGGTCGGCGGTGGCTGCGGACGGGGATACGCCGGGCTTCAGGTGTCCGGAGACCCAGAGGAAATGGGCACCGGAGTTGTCGAGGCCGTTCCATTCATCCACCTCCGGCTGATCGACGAGGGGTAGCCAGACGTCCGGTACGAAGAAGAGCTCGGTGCCGCGGAAACCGGGAGGCGCCACGCCAATGATGGTGAAGGGGTGCTTGTTGATCTGCACCTGGCGACCGATGATGCCGGTGTCGGCGTGGAAGTGCGCGTGCCAGTAGTCGTAGCTGAGGACGATCCACGGCGCGCTGTTGGTGCCCTTTTCGTCGGAGGCGTGGAAGAAGCGGCCCAGATAGGGCTGAATGCCGAGGGCGTCGAAGTAATTGCCACTGGTCAGATAGGGCCACATCACCGAGGGAGTTCCGCCGGTATCGAGGCCGACGGAGCCCATGATGTTGTAGGCGATGAGGCTTTCAAAACTGCGGTTGCGGTCGCGCAGGTCGCGGTAATCGCGATACGACTGGGAGGGCCAGTGGGCGGCGCCGCGCTCGAGCGTGTAGAGGCTCTGCGCATTGGGGACGTTGAGCGGGCGAAGGATGAGGGCATTCAGGACGCTGAAGACGATGGCGTTGGCGCCGATGCCGAAGGCCAGGGTGAGGATGGCCACGACCGTGAAGCCGGGGGATTTGAGGAGAACGCGCAGGGAGTAGCGTGTGTCGCCGAAGAGGTGCTCGAAGAAGGGAATGCCTTCTTCGGTGTGGTAATGCTCGCGAATGGCTTCGACGGCGCCAAGTTTGAGGAGCGCCTGGCGGCGGGCTTCGGCGGGGGGCAGGCCGGCGTGCAGATTCTCCTCTGTCAGCAGGGCGAGATGCTGTTCGAGTTCTTCGCGGAGGCGGTCGTCGCCGCGGCGATGCAGGAGGAAATTGCGGATGCGAGCGAGCAGGCGAGAGAGGGTTCTCATGAGAGGTCCTCCGCTTTGACGGCAAAGAAGCGCTCGATGATGGCGGCGGTCTGTTCCCAGTCACGCTTCTCGGTTTCGAGGAGTTTGTGGCCGGCGCGGGTGAGGCGGTAAAAGCGGGCGCGGCGATTGTTCTCCGAGGGGCCCCATTCGGAGGCGACGGCGCCTTCCTGCTCGAGGCGCAGGAGGACGGGATAGAGGGTGCCCTGATTGACGGCGAGGAGGTCACCGCTGATCTGCTCGATGCGGCGAGCGATGCCGTAGCCGTGCTGGGGGCCCAGAACATCGAGGGTCTTCAGCACCATGAGGGCCAGGGTGCCCTGCTGCACGTCTTTTTTCTGCTTCATGCGGGCCTCGGAGGGTTTGGGTCGGCCATTTGGGTAACCAACAGGAGGATGGCACAACTCTATTGGGAAAGCAACAGGAATCGGAAATCGGCCGGATTGACAGTTTGAGAGTCGAATGTCTACCATTGTCGATGATCGAGGGTCGAATGTCTTCTATGGCGAAACAGGAATCGCAGCGGGCGAATCTGCTGCAGGGAACGCTGGACATGCTGATTCTGCGGACGCTGCTGTATGGGGCGGCGCACGGGCACCAGATCGGGAAACACATTCAGCGGACGACGAATGAATTTCTGCAGATGCAGCACGGTTCGCTCTATCCGGCGCTGCATCGGCTGGAGAAGCGCGGATGGGTGACGGCGAAATGGGAGACGGCTCCGGACCGCAACCGGGAATTCAAGTACTACCGGCTGACGGAGAAGGGCAGGAAGCAGCTGGTGGTCGAGGAGTCGCAGTGGAAGCTGATGGCGGAGGCGGTGGCGCGGGTGATGTGGCCAACGGCTGAGGAGAGCTGAGAGGGCGGGGAGCGAGCCGGGAGTAAAAATCAGGGGCAATTTGCGGGCGAGGCGCCGTCTGGGGGGATTGGCCGATGCGATGGTGGAAAAGCAGGAAGCGGGATGCGGATCTGGAGCGGGAGCTGCGCGCGGATCTGGAGATGGAAGAGGAAGAGCAGCGGGAGCGCGGGCTTTCTCCGGAAGAGGCAGGGTACGCGGCGCGGCGAGCATTTGGGAATCCGACAGTGATTCGGGAGCAGACACGCGAGGCGTGGGGATGGGTGCGGCTGGAGCGATGGATGCAGGATTTTCGCTTTGCGCTGCGACAACTGGCGCGGTCGCCAGGATTCACCGCGTCGGCTGTGCTGATCCTTGCGCTGGGAATCGGAGCGACGACTGCGATGTTCAGCCTCGTGAATGCGGCTCTGCTGCAGCCGCTGCCTTTTCCGCAACCGGACCGGCTGATGTGGCTGAGCCCGCAGGATCACTCATTGCCCGGGGTGGTGCCGGAGTCGCTGAGCTATCCCGACTATTTTGACTGGCGCTCGAAGAACCATACCTTCGCGGGAATCGCGACCTATTGGGGGGGCGGGGTCACTTTGCAGTGGAAAGGCGAGTCGCAGAGGCTGGATACGCAGGCCGTGTCTTCCAATTTTTTCGATGTGCTGGGCGTGGTCCCGATGATGGGACGGGATTTTCGCCCGGAAGATGAACTGGCGGGCAATCGCGCTGCGATGCTGAGCTACTCGACCTGGCGGACGATGTTTGGGTCGGCGAAAGACATTGTGGGTAAGACCATCCGGATGGACGACCACAGCTACACGGTTGCCGGGGTGATGCCGAGGGGGTTTCAGTTTCCGCTGGAGAATCCGGCGCCGGCTTTGTGGACTTCCATTGGGGACGATGCAGCGGTTAAGAAGACGAGCATGCGCGGGTTCGATGTGCTCTCGGCGATTGGAAGGCTGAAACCGGGGGTGACGCCTGAACAGGCGAAGGCGGATCTGAGCCTGATTGCGGGTCAGCTGGCACGGCAATATCCCGACACCAACATGGAGGACAGTTCGGCGCTGGTGGAGCCGGAACTGGAGCACATGACCGGCGATACCCGGCCCGCCCTGCGCGTGCTGTTCGGCGCGGTGATGCTGGTGCTGCTGATGGTGTGCGCCAATGTGGCGGGGCTGCTGCTGGTGCGGGCGGCACGGCGCAGCGGGGAATTCGCGCTGCGGGCTGCGATCGGGGCGAGCCGGGCGGCGATTCTGCGGCAACTGCTGGTGGAGTCGGTGACGCTGTCGTTGTGCGGCGGGATGGCCGGCGTGGCGCTGGGTTACGGTTTGCTGCGCGCTCTGATCCGCTGGATGCCGCTGGAGATTCCGCGCATGCAGACGGCGACGGTGGATGGAGGGGTGCTGGTGTTTGCACTGGTCGTCTCCGTGGCTACCGGGCTGCTGTTCGGGGTGGTTCCGGCATGGAGGATGTCGCGGAGCGCGCCGGGGCTGGCCTTGCACGAGGGTTCGAGATCCATCGCGGGAGGACGCTCGCAGAATCGTGTGCACAACGGCCTGGTGATCGCGCAGACGGCGATCGGTCTGGTGCTGCTGGTCAGCTCCGGGCTGCTGATGCGCAGTCTGATTCGGATCTTGAACGTCGATCCCGGATTCGATGCGAGCCATGTGCTGAGCGCCAGAGTCGGGGTTCCATTCGGGCGATACAGCCACGATCAGCATGTGCAGTTTTTCCAGCAGCTGGTAGAGCGGATGGCGGCGGTGCCGGGGGTGCAGTCGGTGTCGGCGGGCTGGCCCCTGCCCATGGGTTCAACCCATGTCACGATCACGTTCAATATTCAGGGGCGGCCGGTCGCGAGAGGGGATGAGCCGGAGGAAGCGATGGGCCTGGCCATGCCCGGCTACTTTGCGACCCTGCGGATTCCGCTGATCGCGGGGCGGGTCTTCGATGAGCAGGACGGAGTGAAGGGACCGCCGACCCTCATCGTCAACCAGGCATTTGCGAAGAAGTATTTTCCGAATGAGAATCCGCTCGGGCAGCACATCCAGGTGCGTCTGGGCGACGATGTGTTCAATCAGTCGGTCCGCACGATTGTGGGCGAGGTGGGCAATATCCGGCAGAAAGGACTGGCGGCCGGCACCGAGCCCGAGTATTACCTGCCCTATGAGCAGGCGATGATCACAAATCCGTATCTGGTGATTCGCACGAGCGGCGATCCGCTGGCCTTGCAGGATGCGGTGCGGCGGGCAGTCCAGCAAATGGACAAGGGCGTGCCGGTCTATGAGGTCTCCACCCTCGATGATTACGTGGCGAAATCAGCGTCGCAGCCGCGCTTCCAGGCATTTCTGCTGAGTTCCTTCGCCGCTATGGCACTGATTCTCGCGGCCGTCGGTTTGTATGGCCTGCTTTCTTACGCCGTGGTGCAGCGTTCGTTTGAGATTGGCCTACGGATGGCGCTGGGAGCGCAGCGAAAGGACATTCTGGGGCAAATTGTTCGGCGGGGTCTGATCCTGACCTTGATCGGTGTCGCGGCCGGCGTGGCGGTGTCCGCCGTGGTCACGCGGATGCTGACCGGCATGTTGTACGGCGTGAGGGCTTCCGATCCGGAGACTTTCGCGGCGATGGCGGGGGTGCTGCTGGTAGTGGCGGGGCTGGCCTGCCTGATTCCCGCGCGGCGAGCGTCGCGGATCGATCCTATGCGGGCGCTAAGAACGGAATGAGAGGAAACGTGGGTGGCAGCTGCCGCGCTCGCGCCGGGGCGGCACGCGGGCGAAGGGGTCTTAAATTCCTGCTGACGACTGGGTGTGCGAGATGTCACAAGATCGCGTGACCTTCGTCACGGATGGCGCCGGGTTGCGAAGCGTAGGTTCAGTACAAGCCCGAGAAAGAAGCCCGGTCAGGAAGGGGGGCTTTCGCTTATGCCAGCTTCCAGTGGGCACCATTTCCATCCACAAACAACGGTTCTGCGCGGGGCCGAGCGGTTCCCGTTCCGGACGATCGTAGCGGCGACGGATTTTTCAGAGGGGTCGTCGGCGGCGCTGAAGTGCGCTCAGGAACTGGCGCAGGTGCAGCATGCACGACTGCTGCTAATCCACGTCATTGACCCGGTGGGGTATGCGTTTCCAGAGGGGGCGCCGGCCGAGGTGACGCGGGACAAGGCAGCGCGCGAGGAACTGGCGCGGATTGAGGCAGAGGTACGGCAGCACGGGATCCCGGTGCATTCGAGGATCGAGACGGGGATTGTGTGCGAGAGGATATTGCTGTCGTTGCGGGATCATAAGGCGGCGCTGCTGGTGATGGGGACGAAGGCGGTAACAGGCGCGGGGCGGGCGGCGCTGGGGCGCGTGACGCGGCAGCTGCTGACCGAGTCGCCGTGCCCGATTCTGGCGGTGGCGCCGGAGGATGCGGAGCGGCCGCGGAAGTTTGGGCACTGGAACAATGTGCTGGCGGCGACGGATTTCTCCCTGGCGTCACTGAACGCACTGCACTATGCGCAGAGGATTGCAGGGCGGCACCTGATCGTGATGCACACGGCGCGGTGCGGGCGGCATGAGGAATGTCCCAACTGCCTGGAGCGGCTGCGGTTTCTGGCGCCGTTTAACGAGTCGCATACGATCCCGGTGGATCATGTAGTGACGGGCGGCGAGCCGGCGGAGGAAATTGTGAAGGCTGCGCAGCATCTGGAGCCGGACCTGGTGGTGATGGGGGCTCCGTCGCTGGAGCACCAGGAGCACGATCTGGAGCACAGCACGGTAGCGCGGGTGGTGGCGGAGGTGCGCTGTCCGGTGCTGATTGTGCCGGAGAACCGCGAGAAGTATGCGGATGAGCGGATTGAGGAAGTGCAGGAGCAGCCTGTAGCCGGTAGTCTGTAGCCGGTAGCGAAAAGAGAAATCCCATGTCTCCGGGCGGAGACATGGGATTTTTGTTTGGGCGTCGGTCGCCCACCCTGTCCGCCAACGACAGGCGGACAAGGATGGGGCACCCAGGCTTTTAGCGGAGGGTCTTGCCGGGATCGGTGCGGATGACTTCGACGTCGGTGTCAGCGAGTTCTTTTTCGAGAGCGGCGGGGGTTCCGGTGAGGGCGGGGAAGGTTCCGAAGTGGATGGGCAGGATGGTTTTCGCGCCGAGGAACATGGCGGCGACGGCCGCGGCTTTGGGGCCCATGGTGTAGTGGTCGCCAATGGGGAGCATAGCGATCTGGGGGTGATGGAGCTCGCGAATGAGCTGCATGTCAGAGAAGAGGCCGGTGTCGCCGGCATGGTAGAGGACGGGGCCGTTGTCGATGACGATGACGAAGCCGGCGGGGTTGCCGCCGTAGAGGGTCTTGTCGCCGTCGGTGATGCTGGAGGAGTGGCGAGCCTCAGTGAGGGTAATGGTGACGTCGGCGTGGCGGTGGGAGCCGCCGATGTTCATGCCGATGGCGCGATCCTGAGAGAGGCCTTTGGACTGGAGCCAGCCGATGAGCTCGACCATGCCGATGACGGCGGGGCCGTGTTTTTTGGCGACCGGGACGGCGTCGGCGATGTGGTCCATGTGACCGTGGGTGAGCAGGAGGAGGTCGATCTTGTCGGGGAGCTTATACCCTTTGGGGAATTTTGGGTTGTGCTCGATGAAGGGATCGATGAGGATTGTGGTCCCCTTCGGGGTCTGAATGAGGACGGTGGCGTGTCCAAGCCAGGTGATGGCGGCGCCTTTGAGGTCAGGCATGAAAGAATCCTCCGGTAAGTAGGATAAGCACTTTTCTGGTGGGATGCGGGGCGGGCAGGGTGCCGGATGGAGACTGAGGGGGAACGCAGAGAGTGTAGCCCTGTCGGGCGGGAGCACACGATCTGGCTGGCCCGGGCGGAGGGCCAGGTACTGGAAAACGGGGCGCAAGAGTACTCTTCCGGCGCGTAACCTCCCGATATATCATGGGGAATCGGATGGACTGATTCCCGCATCCGGCCCACCCACGGTTTCTCAGCACCATGCTTCTGGAACGTTGTGCCAGCCACAGCGAACGTGTGTGCGGTTTGGCCAGAATCAAAAAGCGGGGACGGAGAGGAAAGCAGGAACCCGGTGACCCAGGCGAAATCGGCGGTGGTGGTGGGAGCCCAGTGGGGCGATGAAGGCAAAGGGAAGATCGTCGACGTGCTCTCGGAGCGCTTCTCGGTAGTGGCCCGGTATGCGGGCGGCCACAATGCCGGCCACACCGTCATCATCAACGGCCAGAAGTTCATTCTGCAGCTGGTGCCTTGTGGAGTGCTGCGGCCCGGGTGCCGCGGAGTGATTGGGAACGGCGTGGTTCTGGACCCGATGGCCTTTCTGAAGGAGACGGGGCGGCTTCGCGATCTGGGGATCGACGTGGACAGCCGGATGTTTGTGTCGAACCGGGCGCAGGTGATCCTGCCTTACCACCGGATGATTGAGCTGGCGGCGGAGAGTGCGCCGGGACGGCAGAAGATCGGCACGACGAGCCGGGGGATCGGTCCCGCCTATGAAGACAAGATGGCGCGCAACGGGCTGCGCGTGGTGGACCTGCTGAACCGGAGCCTGCTGAAGACGCACATCGAGAACGCCTGCCGGGAAAAGAACGCCATCGCGCATGCGTTGTTCGGCACCGAGCCGCTGGATCCGGCGCAGATGTATGAGGAATATGCCGAGGCCGCCGAGAAGATCCGCCCGTTTGTGACGGACACGGCGCTTCTGCTGAACCAGGCGCTGCGCGAGGGGCAAAGCGTCATGTTCGAAGGGGCTCAGGGAACGATGCTGGACATCGACCACGGGACCTATCCGTTTGTAACTTCGTCTTCATCGGCGGCGGGCGGAGCGTCGATTGGAACGGGGGTAGGTCCTACGCGGATCGGAACGGTGATCGGCGTGACCAAGGCCTATGTGACGCGGGTCGGCGAAGGGCCGTTTCCCACCGAACTCCACGACGCCTCGGGAGAGGAACTGCGGAAGCGTGGGCAGGAATTTGGAGCGGTGACGGGGCGGCCGCGGCGCTGCGGCTGGCTCGATCTGCCGCTGCTGCGGTACTCGAACGAGATCAACGGAACCGATTGGCTGGTGGTGACCAAGATGGATGTGCTCGACGAACTGGAGGAGATACCGGTGTGCATCGGGTATGAGGTCGACGGGAAGAGCTGCGAGACGATGCCGGCGGATATTCGGGGGATGGAAGCGATCCGGCCCGTGTACACTCGGCTGCAAGGCTGGAAAACGTCCACCGAGGGGATCCGGAATTTCGACGAACTGCCGCAACGGGCGCAGGAGTACCTGCATTTTATGGAAAGGGAGACAGGGGCGAAGATTGCCATTGTGTCCACGGGGCCGGATCGGGACCAGACCCTGGAGTTGCCGGAATTCCGCGAGGCGATGCGGCGGATTGCGGGGAAGTAAGATGGACGCATCAGAAAGAACAGAGCTCGACGAGACAGCATGATCAGCTTCAACGTTCGCATGAAATTCCGCTCCGACGATCGTCCGCGGGTGACCGAACTGCTGACCGGCCTGGCCGAGGCGGCACGGCAAGAGCCGGGGTGCGTCAGCTTCATTCCCCACACGCTGGATGGAGAGCCCGACACGGTTGTGATCTACGAACAATATCGGGATCAACAGGCAGTGGAAGCTCATCGTGCCAGCCGGCACTTTAAGGAATACGTGGTCGCGGGCCTGTACCAGCTGATGCTGGAGCGGCAGGTGGAGAATCTGACGGCGGTGGCCTGAGCCGTTCTTCTTCTTCCGGGCCATGCAGTCGTTGGGGGATTCGAAGCGTCTGAAAGGGTACGGGCAGGGAAGCGAGCAACCCTGTTCGCGGCGCTTGATGACGGTCCGGGAGCGAATGCGAGCAGTTTGGCGGTTCTTTTTTGACGTTCCGCGGGAGGCCGGGCTACCATCCGGTACGACGATGCGCCGCCAACAGGGCTCCGCAAGCTATCGATCCACGGCTCGCCTGAGGAGGGCTCTGCCGGCTCTGACGGTTCTGTTGCTCCTGCCCGCGTGCCGCTGCGCCTGGGCCTTTCCCCATCACGAGCGGCCGAATATCCGCAAGGAAATCGACGGGCTGGAGGAACAGTGGCGGCAGGCGATTCTGACGAATAACGTCAGCGAGATGGATCACCTCCTTGCGGACGACTATATCGGCATCACGTCGAATGGCACGGTCGAAACCAAAGCGCAGGACCTGGCGCAGCGGAGGGCGGGTACGGTCCGGATCACCGAGCTGGACCTGAGCGACATGCATATCCGTGTGTATGGAGATACGGCGGTGGTAACGTCGAAGGCCGAGCTGGAGGGCACGAATGGCGCCAGCGACATCAGCGGGCAATACCGCTACACGCGGGTCTACAACCGGCGGCTTGGCGAGTGGAAGATCGTAAGCTTCGAAGCCAGCCGAATGAACGACTTCGACGCAAGGGCGAAGAGACACTAAAGTGGCAGTCCCCGCCGGGGGCTGACGGGCAGCTACGAAAATCCAGAACACTCGGCAAATCCGGGTGGCATCTAACCGACAGAGCGGGTTGATATACTAAATTGCCGCGTGATCTGTCCACGCTGAGGAGAAAAACCCATCGATAAGCGTTCCGCTAAACAGTTTGTCCGCATCAACGACCGCATCCGTGCACGCGAAGTTCGCGTGATCGACGAAAAGGGAGAGCAACTCGGGATTCTCGCCCCCTTTGAGGCCCTCAAGATTGCCCGTGAGCGCGGGCTGGACCTGGTAGAAGTCTCGCCGACCGCAGTTCCGCCGGTCTGCCGCATTCAGGATTACGGCAAGTTCCTTTACGAGAAGGAAAAGAGCGACCGCGCCGCCAAGAAGCGTCAAAAGGTGATCACCGTAAAGGAAGTGAAGTTCTCGGTGACCATCGACGATCACGATTTCCAGACGCGTCGCAATCAGGCCATTCGCTTCCTGAAAGAGGGCGACAAGGTAAAGGCATCGTTGCGCTTTAAAGGACGCCAGATGGCGCACCGGGAACTGGGCTACGCCATCATCAACCGGCTGATTCAGGACGTGGGCGAAAACGGAATTGTGGAGTTCATGCCGCGTATGGAAGGCAATACGCTGCACGCGATTCTGGCGCCGGGCAAGAAGGAAATGCCGAAGAAGCCGGTGCCGGCGCGGCCGCAGGCATCCTCCCCGGCTCCACAACCTCAGGCGCAGTAGTCATTCGGGGCGCGCTCCAGGCGCGCCCCTCCCCTTGCCAGTTCGCCTCACTCTGCCCGCAACGCTTCAACCGGATTGACGCTGGCGGTTCGCCTTGACGGCACGTAGCTGGCCAGAGCGGCGGCTCCGCACAGGGCCACGCAGGCGCTCACGTAGGTCAGCGGGTCCAGCGGGCTGGTGTGGAAGAGCAGGGAAGTCAGCAAACGGGTGACGCCAAGGGCGACCGCAACGCCGCAGGCAATGCCGCAGCCTGCGAGCAGCAGTCCCTGGCGGACGAAGAGGCCCGTGATGTCGTTGCGCTGGGCCCCCATGGCGATGCGGATTCCAATTTCGCGGCGGCGCTGGGTGGCTGAATAGGCGATCACACCGTAGAGCCCGACCAGACCGAGCAGGAGTGCGATCCCAGCCGCGAGGGCGAGCATGACGAGGGTGAACGACGTGCGTGCCATCGACCGGTTATAGAGAAAGGCTTCTGTGCGCACATCGGCGATGGGCAGGTTGGCGTCGACGGACCAGACGGCGCGCCGAACATCGCTGACCAGGCTTTCGGAGCCGGCCCGAGGGGTGCGAATCGCGAAGACGATCCAGCGGCGGGTATTGTCTTTTTGGCTCTCGAAATTATTCATCGCGATCGGCCACCAGGCCGTGGCCGGGACATCTTTGTTCATTCCATTGTCGTGAACATCGCCGACGACACCCACCACCCGGCGCCAGTCATCTTTCGAACTGACGCGAATCTCCTTGCCGAGGGCCTGCTGCGGTGATCCCCAGAACTCGCGGGCGAGCTTCTCCGAGACGATGGCGACGGGCAGGCGCTGGTAGTCGTCTTCCCAGGTAAAATCGCGCCCCGCGATGAGGGGAATGCCCATGGTGGCGAAGAAGCCGGGGGAGGCGAATTTAAAGAGGCGGAGTGGAGGCATCGACCCGTCGGCGTAGTTATGGTCCTGCGCGAAGACAGGATCCTGCCACTGTCCGCCATCCATGGGAACCGAATTCGCATAGGCGACGCTGGAGACGCCGGGGATGGCCGCGATCTTGTCGAGCATGGCCTGCTGCATGCGGACGACCTTATTGGAGTCGGGCACCTCAGCATCGGGAATGCCGATGTGCAGGGTCTGAATCGTTGCGGGATCCGAGAAACCCGGGCTGACCTGCGTGAGGGCGCGGAAAGTGCGGATCATGAGGCCGGAGCAAACCAGGAGCACAAAGGCGAGGCTGACCTGGACGATTACGAGGATATTGCGGGTGCGATGGCGCTCGCGTCCCTGGCTAGTGGTGCGTCCACCTTCGCGGAGACCGGTGCCGATGCGGGCACTGGCGTAGCGCAGGGCCGGGATAGAGCCAAAGAACAGGCTGCAGCCGAGGGCGACGAGGAGTGTGAAGGCGAGCACGGGCAGATCGATGCCGATGTCGTGGAGCCGGGGCAGGCCCTGGGGAGCAATCGCGACCAGGAGGCGCAGCGCACCCCAGGCGAGTCCCAGGCCCAGCACGCTTCCGGCCATGCCAAGCATGACGCTTTCGAGCAGAAACTCGCGGGCGATGCGCCAGCGGCTGGCTCCAAGCGCGGCGCAGACGGCCAACTCCTGGTGGCGGCCTTCGGCGCGGACGAGGAGGAGGTTGGCCACGTTGGCGCAAGCGATCAGCAGCACCACGCCGATGCTGCCCATCAGGACCCAGAGCAACTGGCTGACGTCGCCGATGACATCCAGGCGGAGGGGACGCACTTCCGGGCCGAAACGCGCTTTGTGGAAGAGGTCAAGGCTGAAACCGGGGGGCGGCGGAAAGCTGGTCCAGACTATTGGAATCATGCGCGCGACGTCGGCATTGGCGGCTTTGAGGGTGACGCCGGGTTTAAGCCGGGCAATGCCCTCGTAGCTGAATTCGCCCAGCCTGGTCTTGCTCCTGTCGAACTGGATGGGCAGGAACAGCTCCTGCTCCTCCCAGTCGAGGAAGTGGAAATTGCGGGGCATGACGCCGATGATCTGGCGCGGCTTGCCGTCCACGGTGATGGATTGGCCGACGATGCTGCGGTTCCCGCTGAAATGGCGCTGCCAGAAACCGTAGCCGAGGATCACGGTGTCCGGTCCATTCGGCGTCACGTCGGCCTTATTAAAGCCGCGGCCCAGCATGGGGGCAATGCCGAGCACGGGGAGGAGCCCGTCGGTGACGTCGAGAGCGGCGACACGCTCCGGAACGCCATGGCCGGTGATGCTGACCGAATCGCCCTGATAGAGACCGATGTCCTGGAAGACGCGACTCTGCTCGCGGTAGATGAAGTAGTTGGACGGCGCCATGTTGACGAGGTCCATGTTGAGGCCGGCAGCCGTGTGCCAGACGCCAACGAGTTCTTCGGGGTGCGGATAGGGAAGCGGCTTGAGCAGGACGCCCTGGACGACGCTGAAGACGGCGATGTTGGCGCCAATGCCGGCAGCCAGGGTGATCAGCGTGACCAGCGTGAACATGGGAGCGCGCAGCAGTCTGCGCACCACCTGCCGGGCCTGGGTGGCGACTTCCATGGCGTGGGCCTCCTTCTCCGGCGCGCGACGCCGTTGCATTCCCATACGCAGCGATCAGGCGCAGAGTTCCGGCCATCGGGAAATCGCGAGGCAGAGACGGCGGGTTGGGTTCAGGCGCCAAAGCGGGCGGCGCCGCGCGCTCTGGCCTTGGCGGCCTCTTCTTCGCGGCTCTTTGGCGGAGCGTTGGTGGCGAGAGAATCGAGCAGGCGTGCGGAGCTGGCAGCGATTTCGTCGATGGCCCGCAGGAAGGCCGGCTCATTTGCCTGAGAGGGTTTCGTGAAGCCGCTGATCTTGCGGACAAACTGCAGGGAAGCGGCGCGAATCTCGTCCGGCGTGACGGACGGATCGAAATTGAAAAGCGGCTTGATGTTGCGGCACATGGTTTCCTGCCTGGTTTGCCGAGCTCCGTTAACGGGCGACGCCGGCCGGTTCGCGGAGCCAGCTGTAGAGCGGGAACTGCTCGGCGAGTTCCATGACTTGTCCGCGAATCTGCGCCAGTGCGGACGGATTGCTGCGATTGTCGAGCGCGAACGCGATCCATCCGCCGATGAGACGCATTTCGGCTTCTTTCATGCCGCGCGTGGTGAGCGCGGGCGTGCCAATGCGGATGCCGGAAGGCCTGAGGGGCGGATTCGTATCAAAGGGAATGGCATTTTTGTTGACGGTGATGCCGGCTTCGCCCAGCGCGGCTTCTGCCTCGCTGCCGAGCATGCCTTTGGCAAAGACGTCGACGAGCATCAGGTGCGTGTCTGTGCCGCCGGAGATGATGCGATAGCCGGCGTCTGCGAGAGTCTCCGCGAGCACTTTAGCGTTGGTGACAATCTGCGCCGCATATGCCTTGAAGTCGGGTTGGAGCGCTTCGCGGAAGGCGACGGCTTTGGCGGCAATGATGTGAACGAGCGGTCCGCCCTGCTGACCGGGAAAGACGGATTTGTCGATCGCGGCGGCGAGGTCCTGTTTGGAGAGGATGAGGCCGGCGCGGGGCCCGCGGAGGGTCTTGTGCGTGGTGGTGGTGACGATCTGGGCGTGCGGAACGGGTGAAGGGTGCGCGCCGCCGGCGACGAGTCCGGCGAAGTGAGCCATGTCAACCAGGAGGATCGCACCGACACTGTCGGCGATCTGGCGCATGCGGGCGAAATCGAAGAAGCGGGGATAGGCGCTGCCGCCACCGACGATGACTTTGGGTTTCTCGCGGAGGGCGATCTGCTCGAGTTCGTCGTAATCGATGGTCTCGGTATCTTTGCGGACTCCGTAGGAGACGACTCGATAGAGCTTGCCGGAGAAATTGAGCCTGTGCCCGTGGGTCAGGTGACCACCCATCGCGAGATCAAGCCCGAGAAGCGTGTCGCCGGGCTGGAGAATCGCGGCGTAGGCGGCGGCATTGGCCTGGGATCCGGAATGGGGCTGGACGTTGGCGTACTCGGCGCCGAAGATCTGTTTGGCGCGGTCGCGGGCGATGTTCTCGACGACGTCAGCGTATTCGCAGCCACCGTAGTAGCGTCGTCCCGGATAGCCCTCGGCATATTTGTTGGTGAAGACGGACCCGGCGGCTTCGAGAACGGCGCGGCTGACGAAGTTCTCCGAGGCGATCATCTCCAGGCCCTCGTGCTGGCGGCGGACTTCGGCGTCGATGGCGGCGGAAATTTCAGGGTCTTCGAAGGGCAGGCTCTGGGACATGCGATCGGGCATGCAAACAGGGTACAGGGAACAGGATGCAGGGTACAGAGTCGCGAGCCGGCTCATTCGTGCGGCGGCAGCGGCTCCGGCCACTGGAGAACGCCGTATTTGCCGTTCGGCTCTTTGGTCAGCACGGGAGCGTAGAGGCCGAGGAGGCTGCGTCTCCACCAGTTGCCGGTTGCGTGTTTCTCCGCGAGGGTCGTGAACCAGTACTGCCACAGGACCGCGCGAATGTACTTCGGCGGCGCATCAGGGAACGGATTGCCGGCAAAAAGCGAGAGCACGGCCGCGTCTCCGTCGAGAAGACGCTCTTCGCTCAGTGGCACGATCTCGGCCTGCTGGAAGTCGGTGAGCGAGGCGAACCACAGATTCCAGTCGAAGCGGGGCTGATAGGGCGCGTAGATGCCGGGAGCCTGGTTCAACGCCTGGGGCTTGTGGCGGAAAGGATACGGCGTCCACGCCTTGCCGTCGTTGGATCCCTGGAACTCGATTTCGTAGCGGCCGCGGGTCATGACCGCAAAGAGGCCGTATTGGTTGGCGATCCTGAAGGGCTCCAGCACTTCGATGGGCGCGGTCAGCAAAGGCGCTTCGGGCCAGGGCATGCGAATGAGCTCGGCGGTCGTCACGTACGCGATCCAGGTGAGCAGGACGGCGGTGACGGCGAGTCGCAGCGCAGCCGTGTGGCCGCTAAAACCGCGGATCGGGCGTGTGATGCGTGGGGGTTCTTCGACAGCGCGCGTGATCGAAAGCGCCGGTTCGGGCTCGGGTGTGGGCTCGCCCTGAGCGGCTTGGTCAAGCTGGGTGCGAAAACGCTGCGGGACGAGCCAGCGGACGCTGCGATCGTCCAGGAGGAGGAAGCCGAGGACGAGGACCAGATAGTTGAGGAAGGCGTAGTTCGCAGTGAGAATGACGCCGATTTCCCAGGGCGTGACGATGAAGAAGCAGATGAGGCGCAGGCGTCGCGGCAGAAAGAGCATCCACACGATGCCGATCTCCATAACGAGGGTGGCGCCGGCGCTGGCGACGTGGAACCAGTGAGGCAGATGCTGAACGTAATAGCCGATCCAGGTGGGCAGCGGGCCGTTCTGGTAGTACTCGTCCATCGCGGTCAGGTGGCGCCATTCAGGATCGCCGGAGAGCAACTTGACGATGCCGGATTCGAAGTAGATCCGGAACCATTCCCACAGCAGGAGAAAGAACGCGGCGCGCGGCGGCGGGGACTTGAGGCCGAGTCCGGGCCAGAGGCCGCGCGGGGCGAAGAAGAGCGCGAGGAAGCCGGCGCCGAGCAGCATGCCGTCGGACTGGTAGCCGGAGAAATCGCCGGCCGTGGAGACGAAGGAGAGAAAGCAGATGAAGCAAAGGAAGAAGCTCAGGCGCGGCCAGGCATTGAGGAACGCGGCCACCGAGGCGAGGAGGCCGATCCAGGTCACGGCCATCATCCAGTGGGAGCCGGAGGAGAGCCAGAACAGGGTGGGCGCGTACCAGAAGCGCAGCGATCCGGCGCCGCGCGCGACGGCGGTGAGGAAATTCCGCGCCGGCAGGATGCCCTGCGGCCCATTCAGGCCTTCGATCTGAAAGACGAGCGCGAGAAACGCGGAGAAGTAGATAACGCCGAGCGCGCGCAGAAAGAACCAGCGCGGCACAAAGCGGTTCCGCGGTCCGGATTCACCGGCAAAGAGCCAGCGGACGAGATTGCGGGGATTGCGCTCCATAGCAAGGCACGGACGCGGCAGCGAGGGGGGACGCCCGATGCTTCTAAGGGATGATACGGCCTGGACTTGTCAGGATGTTTTGGGACGGAAGAACAGAAAGACGAACGCCGCCAGGGTGATGAGAGCGATGAGGAACTGGGAGATGACGCAGTAGAGGCACCACACTTCGAGCACGTGAGCCTCGATGTTGCTCAGGTAGAGAGCGAAGCCCAGGCCGATGAGTGCCAGTACGAGCGTGGCTGCCTTCTGCCGCCTGAACGCGGCTAAGGCAATCAGTGCGTAACCAACGATTCCGATAGCCGCTACGGGAATGCCGGCAATCATCGAATAGCGGCTGTGGTTCACGATGCCGCAGTCCCAGTGGGAATTGATGTCGCAGGGCTCGACGCCATGGTAGTAGTGCACGTGCAGAGCGAGGGCAGAGACAACGATTCCGGCGAGAGCGAGCAGAACGATGAGGTAGCGCATCCGTTACAGGTTACAGGTTACAGGTTGCAGGTTGCAGAAAGGCAGAGCGCGCATTCGGCGATCAGGAACAACACTGCCCCAGCAACTTCACTGGAAGAAAACGACGAGCACGAAAAGGAAGACCCAAAAGAGGGTCATGGCATGCCAGTACCAGGACGCGCAGTCAAGGGCGATCTGGCGCAATTCCACTTTGCGGAAGCGGAACATCGCGACCAGCGCAAAGAGCAGCACACCGAGACCGAGGAGAAGATGGAAGGCGTGGGTGCCGGTGACAAGGTAGAAGAAGTGGCTGTTGGGGTTGGTGGAGAAGAAGAAGCCCTCGCGCGACAGCTGTTCCCAGGCGATCCATTGCCCGGCGAGGAACAGGCCTCCCAGAATGATGGTGGCGATCAGCCACGGCGCGGCGCGGCGAACGGCGGGGCGCCCGAGCCCGAGCCACTCCTCCATGATGTCGATTTCGTGGAAGAGCTGGCGGCGGGCGGTCTCCATGGTCAGGGTGGAGAGAAGCAGGATAGCGGTGTTAATCCAGAGGATCGGCGGCGCGAGAAGCGGATGCCAGTCGGAGACAAACATGTCGGCCGCGCTGATATGGCCGGAGCTGGGACGCACAAAGAAAGCGCTGACCAGAACCGCAAAGAAGACGAAGTCGCCGGCCAGGCCGCTGAACATGGCCAGACGGAAGCGGATGAGTTGTTCGCGAGGGCCGCGGCGTCCGGAGGGTCGCGAGTCCCAGTTCTCGTCGCCACCACCGCCGCCGGTAGGCCGGCGGTCAACGGGCGGTTTGCCGCCGTACCCGGTATCTCTGCGCTCGGTTTCAACCTGATGGCGAGTGAAGGTGGCCGGCATGGGGGGCTCCGTTTCGAGTTCTAAAAGCTTACTCCCGTTGGGTTGCGGAAGAATACCCCGGCCGCTTCAGGACGACCGCGCCGTGGGTTCGCCGGCCCATTGCGGAAAAAAATCCTGTTGGGGAGTGGCCCCAGGCCCATAGACGTAAGCACCACTCCTGACTATGGGATGCACAATCGGAGACCACTCGAGCGTCGTGGCGCGCCACGGATTGCTGTCAACATGCGAACCTCGCCGTGCGCTCCAAAAAACATTGAAAAGGAAAACAATCTGGGCCGCGGCCAACAGGAACGCCGACCAGGTGATGCCGCGCTCCACCGGGATTAGATTCGCGAAAGCGGTGACCGGACCGGACAGTTGCGCGTAGTGGCGGGGCTCCCCGGCAAGCCCGGCGAGATGCATGGGGAAAAAGGTGCCGTAAGCGGCGACGAGCGAGATCCAGAAGTGAATTTGGCCGAGCATTTCGTTCAGGCGGCGTCCCGTCAGGAGCGGATACCAGTAGTAGATGCCGGCGAAGACAGAGAAGACGCCGGCCATGGCCATCACCAGGTGGAAATGTGCGACTACAAAGAAGGTGTTGTGCAGATAAGCGTCCAGGGCGGGCTGGGCGAGGATGGGCCCGGTGAGGCCGCCGGCGATGAAGAAGGAAAGGAATCCCAGCGTGAAGAGCAGGGGCGTGGCGACCTGCAGGCGTCCGCGGAAGAGCATCGCCAGCCAGGTGAGCACCTCGGCGGAGCTGGGAACGGCGATGGCGATGGTGGTGAGGCCGAAGGCGGTTCCGGCGTAGGGATTCATGCCGGAGACGAACATGTGATGGCCCCAGACGCCCAGGCCCAGCACTCCGATCAGCAGCGTGGACACGACCATGAGGCCATAAGCCGGTACTGGCCGCCGGGTGAAGTTGGCGAGGAGCGAAGACGCCAGGCCCATGCCCGGGAGAATCGAGATGTAGACCTCGGGGTGACCGAAGAACCAGAACAGGTGCAGCCACAGCATCGGCGAGCCGGAACCCGGCCGCTGGACGATCCCGTTCAGAACTTCGCCGGAGGGCAGGAAGAAGCTGGTTCCGAAGTGGCGATCCGCCAGGAGCATGGCTGCGGCGGCCAGCAGCGCGCTGAAGGCGATAACGGTGAGCCCGGAACTGACGAGCCAGGACCAGACGGTCAGCGGCAGGCGCTGGAAGGTCATGCCGGGGCAGCGCAGCCGAAGGATGGTGACGAGGAAATTGACCGACGCAGCTATCGCCGCCAGGCAGAACAGGGTGATCGAGACGAGCCACAGATCCATCCCTGTGGCCTGGCCGGGGCCGGCGGCGGCGAGGGCGCTGAAGGGCGGATAACTGGTCCAGCCGGAGATAGGAGCGCCCTGAGGCACAAAGAATGCGGCGAGCAGAGTGAAGAATGAGACCAGGGTGATCCAGAAACCAGCGGCATTCAGACGCGGAAACGCCATGCGGGTGGAGCCGATCTGCGCGGGGAGGACCAGGTTGGGGAAGGCGCTCTGCGGAACGACCGTGAGGACGAAAAAGACCATCAGCGTGCCGTGCATGGTCACGAGCGCCAGGTAGTCCTCGGGCTTCATGACGCCGTAGAAGGGAAGCGCGAGGGGCGGCCAGGTGCGGTGCAGCCGGATGAGGAGCGAGAGCAGGGTTCCGGTGATGACGGCGGCCAGTCCGAGGAAGAGGTAAAGGATTGCGAGCTGGCGATGGTCCGTGGTGAAGATGCGGCGGCGGAGGAAACTCGAGCCCGGATGCCTGGCCGGTCGAAGGTGTCGTCATGGCCGGGCCCCCGATGCATCGGCGAGCAGGGACTTTTCGCGGGCGGCGATCCAGAGTTCGTACTGCGGTTGCGGCAGCACGCGCAGGCGTGCCTGCATACGGGCGTGACCGAGGCCGCAGACCTGGCTGCAGAGGATGACGTAATCTCCCGGAGTTGTCGGCGTGAACTGCAGGTGGCCGATCATGCCGGGGATGGCGTCCTGCTTGAGACGCATGCCAGGGATGAAGAAGCCGTGGATGACGTCCTGCGATCGAAGGCGCAGGTCGACGGGCCGGTCGGCGGGCAGAACGAGGACGGACGAAACGACGTCATCCTGGCTGTGAGGATCGGTGGGATCGAGGCCCAGAGGATTGCCGTTGGGCGCGCTCACCAGCGCGGGACGGATCCGACCGTAGATGCCATCGGCGCCCGGATAGCGGAAATACCACTGGAACTGGACGCCTGTGACTTCTACCTTGACCGGGTGCTCGGCGGGACCCGCCTCGCGGCGCGCGGCCCAGAGTTGGTGGCCGGTGATATCCATGGCGATGTAGAGGGCGGTGATGGCGAAGAGGACGAGGAACTCGGCGACGAAGAAGGCTTTGCCGGGACGGGCTGAAATTTCGGTGGCAGGACGGGCCTTCGCGGGTCGCAATTGCCAGAGAAGCGCTGCCACCAGCAGCGCCTGCGCGGCGACGAACAGCCAGAAGACGGCGTCGAGATTCCAGCGCAGCAGGTGATCGAGCGTGGCGCCATCGAGCGCGCCGTTGGGCGGAAGCCAGTTCATGGGAAAGCCTGGAGCCGGGGGCCTGGAGCCGGTAGCATTTAGCCGGTAGCATGTAGCCGGGAGCCGGGAGCCGGTTGCCGGTTGCCGGTTGCCGGGGGACGCTTTCTCAGGCTATCAGCTACGGGCCACAGGCTACCGGCTGTGGGACGACCAGTTCCGCACGAGTTCGACAAAGCGCTGGTGGACACGGCGGTCACTGGAAAGCTCGGGGTGAAACGTGGCGGCCATGATATGGCCCTGCTCGACCAGGACGGGGAAACCATCGCGGTGGGCCAGAACCTGCACGTTCTCGCCGGTCTTCACGATGCGCGGGGCGCGGATGTAAACCATCTCCAGTGGCCCGCCAGGCAGTTCGGTGTCGCTGGTCTGGATCGACGAGTCGATCTGGCGGCCATAGGCGTTGCGCTCGACGGTGGCATTGAGGACGCCGAGGCTCGCCTGCGGTGGATGGGTGACTTCCGTCGCCAGAAGGATGCAGCCCGCGCAGGTGCCGAATGTGGGTTTGGTGCGGACGAAGTCGCGGAGCGAGTCGAGAAAGCCGCCGCGCTCGAGGAATTTGAGAAACGTCGTGGACTCGCCACCGGGAATGATCAGGCCATCGATGCCGGCGAGCTGTTCGGGCTTGCGGACGAGGACCGGCTCGGCTCCAGCCTCGCGCAATGCGTGGGCATGGGCCTCGTAATCGCCCTGGATGGCAAGCACGCCAATCTTCGGAGTTGATTCAGGGTGTGTTTCGGTTGGGGTCGACAATTCCGTGTTCTTTCTCTGTTCAGCCTAAATTGTGCAGAAATGAAAAGCGCGCCGGAATGCCAGCGCGCAGGTCTCTTTGCGGCGAAGCCGCGTTCGCGTGGACGGCCAGTCCGGCTAGTTCCCGCGGGTTTGCAGCAGCTGGGATTCTTCAATCGCGGCTGCGGCGAGTCCCTTCATGGTTCCGGTCACCTGCTCTGCTACTTCGGCCAGGATCTTCGGATCGTTGTAGTGCGTGGTCGCGATCACGATGGCCTTGGCACGCGAGACAGCCTCTTCGCGCTCCTTCGGATTCTTCTCCACGTCGAGGGGCGTCGCACGCTCCTTCATGAAAATGCCCGACCCGACGAAGATCGCCTCCGCGCCCAGCTGCATCATCAGGGCCGCGTCGGCAGGCGTCGCAATCCCGCCCGCGGAGAAGTTCGGCACCGGCAGCTTGCCGGTTTGTGCCACCATGCGCACCAACTCATAGGGCGCCTGATGCTCCTTGGCTGCCGCGTAGAGTTCCTGGTCGGAGAGCACGGTGAGCGCCTTCATCTCCCGGACGATCTGCCGCATGTGCTGGACGGCGTGCACGACATCGCCCGTGCCCGCTTCGCCCTTGGTGCGAATCATGGCTGCGCCTTCGGCGATGCGGCGGAGAGCTTCGCCGAGATTCCGCGCGCCGCAGACAAACGGCGTGGTAAAGGCGTGCTTGTCGATGTGGTGGGCTTCGTCCGCCGGGGTCAGGACTTCGCTCTCATCGATGAAATCGACGCCGATCTCCTGCAGGATCTGCGCCTCGGCGAAGTGTCCGATGCGCGCCTTGGCCATCACCGGAATTGAGACGGTGTTAATGATTTCCTTGATGAGCTTCGGATTGGCCATACGGGCGACGCCGCCTTCGGCCCGGATCATGGCCGGCACGCGCTCCAGCGCCATCACGGAAACCGCACCGGCCTCTTCGGCGATGCGCGCCTGCTCGACGTTCATCACGTCCATGATGACGCCGCCCTTGAGCATTTCCGCGAGCCCCACTTTGAGGCGCAGCGTTGTGCCGGCGCCGGGGTTGGTGGCGGAGGCGTTCTTGCCGTTTCCGTTGTGAGTGTTGGCCATCGTGAAGCTCCTCTCGATCCCGGCTGGCACATGGGCCTGCCGGGCCTCCCGTTCCCGATTTGCAGAGTCGCCAGACAGAACCGTCAATCATGGTTCCGCTGCGGATGGGCGGGTGGTCTGAAGCTCCAGTTTATCAAGTTTCAGGCGATGCTCTTTTTTAGCCGTTCGCGCGCCCCGACTTGTTCAGCTCCTTGTAAAAGCCGAGGTCATGGTCCCGGAGCATCTTTGTGATGTACGCGATCTGGCCGTAATGCAGGCCGAAATGCTCAACGACCTGATAAATGGCGTCGAGTCCATGCACATGGTAACCCTGAATCTCCATGGGAGTGGTCAGGTCGTCCTGACCCAGGCGATCGAGCACCTGGCGAGCCTGGAAGAGCGTGGCGTCGAGGCGGGCGAGCAATTCCGCGCCGGAGATCTGGCCGGTCGCGGCAAATTCGGCGGGCCGGTCGCGGTGGTCTTCCTGCCGGTTGAACGAATCCACGAGCCACTGGCGGACGTTGCCGTTGAGGTGGAGGAGCAGGTTGCCAATCGAATTCGAAGAGGGGTTCGGACGCCACCAGATCTGCTCATCGCTGAGAGATTCCACGCAGGCACGCAGCCGGGGCCAGTACTGCCTGAGCAGCTTGTCGCGGGAAAAGGTAAGGAAGAGATTCGTTGGCGTCGGCTGGAATTGCGCGGAGGGGCTTGCGGTCATGGTGGTCTCCGTGACCACGATGGGCGACAGAGCCGTTCCCCGTCAAGCCGCGTGGGGATTCGTCAGTCGATATCGAGGTGCGTCTTGAGCAGGTGCGCAATCGCCGGGCGGCTCTCCGTCCAGACCTGCCATTCGGCGACGCACCAGCGGCGGATCATCGCATCGCGTTCCGGCCCCGGAGCGGCGGCCAGCACGTCGGCGACGGTCAGATCGGCGTGCTGCGCCGGCAGCGAGAGCACCGGCCACGGCAAACGGAGCGGCGCCAGCCGCATGTGGACCTGCTGAATATGCAACCCGGTGAAGCCGCGCTCAGCGTGCAGGTAAAGCCCGAGCACCGCAAAGACCATCCCCATGGGCTTGCTCGTGGCTGTGGTGTGCTGTGCGGTGAACGTGTCGATGGCGAACTGGTGGATGAACTCCGACCGGGGCTGCGCGAGCGTGTAGAACGAGAGCTCGTCAAAGAGCGCCTGGTCGGGGTCGGTATCCGTTGCGGTGCGCGGCATGGGATCGCCTTAGCTGGTGTGATCGAGGATGATCTTCCACCCGCCGGTCTCCCTCTCAAAGACGAGCGAGAAAACCCCGTTGGCGTTGCCGCCCGCCGGCTGGCTGCGCACGAGGCGAAAGTAGCCGGTCACCACTGCATGGTTCGCGCCCAGCATGCGCACCTCAAGGCCGGTGAAGTCGAGGTGCCCCATCGCTTCGTGCGTTGGGTACTTACCCAGATAGCGGGACAGAATCGCGGCATAGCCATGCTCAATTCCGGTTCCGACAAAAGTCGTTCGCGTGGAGTTGGCGTAGCCGCTCATAAAGGCGGGAATGTCGCCCCGGTTCCACGCCGCCACCTGCGCAGCGAGAACCTGGCGGATCTGATGCTCCGGACTGTGGTCCGTCGATTGGGCTGACAGAGACGAACCGGCGAGCAGGGCGACGAACCCAACGAAAAGGAAACGATGCCAACGCATAGCTTTCATGAGTGCCTCAGTGCGCCATCCAGAATAGCGGATCGCAGCAGCATGATCAGGATTCCGCGTCCTGGTGCTCGTCCCGTCTACACTCTTCGGGTGAAGAGATTCCATGCAAAGTTTCTGCGTGCCGCCACCTCCGCGGCGCAGTTTCCTCCTGAAGGCGCTCCGGAAGTCGCTTTTCTCGGGCGCTCGAATGTCGGAAAATCGAGCCTGATTAACGCCCTTCTCGGGTCGCGCGATGCGCGCGTCTCCTCAACGCCGGGGCGAACCCGGGCGATCAACTTTTTTGCTCTGACGGATACACCGGAACGGCAGCAGGCGCAGCTCATCTTTGCCGATCTGCCGGGATACGGCTACGCGAAGCTTTCGAAATCCATATCCGCGGAGTGGCCGAAGTTCATTGAGCCCTACCTGCGGGATCGGCCGACGCTCGCACTGTGCATCTGCCTCGTGGACAGCACCATTCCCCCGCGAGCCAGCGACGCGCAGCTGCTGGAGTTTCTTGAGGCGGCGCAACGGCCTTATCTGACCGTGGGCACAAAAGCCGACCGGCTCTCCGGCAACGGCCGCGCTCAGGCGCTGCGCCACCTGCGTGCTGCTTACGGCGACCGCGTCGTGCTGGTCTCCGCGAAAACCGGCGCGGGCATGAAGGAGCTGTGGGGGGAAATTCAGCGGATAGCGGACAGCTGACAGCGGATGGCGGATAGCGAACAGGAGGCCGCAGCCACCACCATTGCCCCGCTTGCTCAGGAGCGCAGGCGGGCGAGGATCTGGCTGGGGTGCACCGGTTTCAGAAGAACCTCGAAATGATGACCGCGGACCCGCGCATCGCGCAGCAGGTCAGCGGTGGCTGCCTGTCCGGAGAGCAGAAGGACCCGGCAGGCAGGATGCATGGCGCAAATTTCAATCGCGGCGTCGATGCCCGTCATCCCCGGCATAACCACATCCGCCAGAAAGACGTCGGGATTGCGGCTGCGGGCGGCTTCGACGGCCTTCTGGCCGCTGTAAACGATTTCTGCATCGAAGCCCGCCTGCTTCAGGATGAGGCCCAGAGTGTCGGCGATGAGACGTTCGTCATCGGCGATCAGCACTCTGGGCTGGAGCCGCGATGAGCCGGCAGTTTCCATGGAGCCCTTTGTGGTTCTCAATTAGCCGCAATCAACAGGAATGTGCAGCGAGTATAGCCCGGATGCGCGAAAGTGCTGTTATTTTTCCGGACGGGGAGCGCGTTGGCGCCTGCGTCCGCAGGGCCTCGCGAGCGGCAGATGCGTCAGGCCACCGGCTGCGCAGCTTTTGACTTCGCGAGGGCCAGGATTTATAACGAGTTTTCCGGATTGAAGTTCCGGGGAAGGCGCGAAGGCGCGGCGGGAACGACCCGCAGGCGTGTTCGCCACAACGTTGCCATTTGCCATGGGATGTTCGGGAAGGCGGTGAAAATCCGCCACTGCCCCGCAACTGTAAGCGCGTGTTTCTGCGTCAGGTAAGAGATGCAGGAATGAGCCGGACCAGAGTGCCACTGAAGCCCAGGCTTCGGGAAGGCGGTTCGGTGAAAGCGCAAGTCAGGAGACCGGTCCCATGCGCCCAAGTACCGCGTTCCGAGGGGAACGGAGGAGACGATGACATTTTTTTCGCGGCCGGCGCGCCGATTCCTTCCTGCATTCCTGCTGTGTGCCTTTCTCCTGAGCTCAGGAACCGCTTTGCATGCGGTGAGTGTGCATGGGACGGTAACCGATCCGCTCGGCTACCCCATCGCCAACGCCGTTGTCGGCCTGGTTCATGACGGCAAAGTCCTTATCGACGGACGCACCGCGCCCGACGGCACCTACACGCTGGTCAGCGGGACCAGCGGGCGGTTTTACGTCCTGGCGACGGGGCATTCGTTTCGGCAGCTGGCCACAGAGAGCTTCTACGCAGGCCAGCTGGACAATGTCACGCAGAACATCGTGCTGGAGCCGGAGTGGGTCCGGCAGTCGGTGGTGGTCACTGCGACGGGCCAGCCGCAGCCGCAGGCGCAGGTGAGCGCATCGGTGACGGGACTGAGCTCCACTCAGTTTGAGAACAATGAGCTGCTGGTCGATCCGCTGCGCGAGGTGCCGGGCGTGAACGTTGTGCAGACCGGCGAGCGCGGCGGCGAAACCTCGCTCTTCATTCGCGGCGGCAGCTCGACCGCCAATCGAGTTGTGCTGGATGGAGTTCCGATCGAGGACGTCGGCGGCCGCTACGACTTCGGCACGCTGGCCACGACAGGCCTGGCCAACGTCGAGGTCTATCGCGGACCCAACTCCGTGCTCTACGGATCGGACGCCGCGGCCGGCGTGGTGGCGCTGACTACACCGCAGGGCAGCACCTCGTTCCCCTCGCTGCTCTACGAGGGCGATGCCGGGAACTTCAAGAGTTACCGCAACCAGGTGCAGCTGGGCGGCATGAAGCGCAAGCTCGACTACTACGGCGGCTACTCCAATCTGCAGATGCAGAATTCCGTTCCCGGCGAAAGCTACCACAACGATACCGAGGCGGCGAACCTCGGGTGGAGCTGGTCAGCGAAGACACAGGTGCGCGTGACCGGCCGCAATACCGACTCCGCCACCGGCGTGCCATCCGGCAACAGCGGCTACTCCTTCTACGGCATTGCCAACGACCAGAAGCAGCTCGATCAGGACACTTACATGTCCGCGACGATCGACCACGCGATTCGGGATTCGTGGAATGCGACCGTGCGCTACGGGCTGGTTCGCAAGCGTGAGGAGAGCCAGCAGTGGTATCCGGCCGGCAATCTGCTCAGCGGGGATTTCGTGGAGGCGGGCAACTACTTCGGCAATAACGTCACCGTCGCGGGTGCTAATGGAACCTCAACGTCCGGCCAGGCCCTGCTGAATTACGGGACGGCGTTCGGAACCATCTATCCCTCGAATTTGGCTCTGGATTCGAACCGCGACAGCCTCTACGCCGAGACCAACTACCAGCACGGCCCGCACCTGGGCGTGATCGGGGCCTTCCGCTTCGAGGACGAGCGCGGCCTGGAGTCCGAGCCCGTCTATGCCTACCGCGAGGGACTGGAGCGGCAGAACTACGACTACCAGGCGCAGGTCGGCGGCCAGTTCAAAAACCGGCTCTTCTATACGGCTGCCGGCGGCGTGGAGGAGAACGGCCTCTTCGGGCTGGTGGGGACGCCTCGCGTGGGCGCATCGTGGTACGTGGTTCGACCCGGACAGGGCGTGTTCCACGGAACGAAGCTGAACTTCAACTTTGCCCGCGGCTACCAGGAGCCCACCCTCGACCAGCAGATCGGCTCGCTTTACAGCTTTCTGACCGCCAATGGCGGACAGGCAACAGCGGCGCAGTACGGCATTGCTCCCATCGGCGAGGAGCAGTCGCGCAGCTACGACGGCGGCATCGAACAGAGCCTTTTCAATGAGAAAGTAACCGCGCGCATTACCTATTTCCATAACGAATTCGGCAACCAGATCGAGGCGGTTCCGGCGACCCTGGTCCCGCAGCTGCTGCCGAACCTGTCGCCGGCGCAACAGCAGCAGCTTGAGGCTTTCCTGACCAACAACTACGCCTATGAACTCGATCTGAACTCGCTGGCCTGGCGCGCGCCTGGCATCGAATCGGAAATCGAGTACGGTCTGGGGCGCAACCTGTACCTCCGCGGCGGCTATACCTATCTGGACGCCGGCGTGCAGCACTCGTTCTCGTCCGACGCCGTCGGCCCGAGCTATAACCCCAATTACCCCGGAGTCCCAATCGGCAATTACGCGCCCCTGGTCGGAGCGCGGCCCTTCCGGCAACCGGCGCACACCGGCTTTACCAGCGTGATCTACACCGGGCGTAAGTGGACCGGCGTCGTCAACGCGGCCTATTCCAGCCGCAGCGACGATTCGACCTTCCTCGGCGGGCTGGATGTGAACGGCGGCAACACGCTGTTGCTGCCCAACCGGAATCTCGACTACGCGTACGCGAAGATCGATCTCGGCGGAACCTACCAGATTCGCCCGTGGTCATCCTTCTATACCGAGCTCGACAACCTCACCAGCAACCAGCACATCGGCCCGATCGGCTATCCGTCGCTGCCGTTCACCTTCCGGACGGGCCTGCGCTTCACGCTCAAGCTGGGGCCGCGCTGAAGCGTCCCGCGCTCGCCGTCAGGGCGCTTCAAGCGGCGGCGGGCGCAACCTTCGCGGCGCTCTCGCCGGCAGATGGGGCGTCTTCGCTGGGAAGGAAGACCATCATCATCGTCCCGGTATGCGGCCCTTCGGCACGGGTGCGGCAGAGAATGGAGCCGCCGCGGCGCAGGAGCAGATCGCGGACGATCCACAGGCCGAGTCCTGTGCCGACATCGCGCTTGGTCGTGAAGAACGGCGTGAACATCTTCTGGCGGACCGCCAGGGGGATGCCGGTTCCCTGATCGGCAACAACGAGGCGGACGCCCGGAGCGCCCGTCTCCGGGTGACCGGAAGCCCAGGCGCGCACGCTCAACCTGCAGTCCTGCGGCGAGGCGTCGATGGCGTTGGAGACCAGGTTGGAGACGATCTGTTTGAATTCGCCCTGCAGGATGTTGAGGCGCAGGTCGGCGGGAATCTCGGTTGCGACGTGGATTCCTTTGTAGTGAAAGCGGCGATCGTAGATGCCGAGGACTTCTCCGACAGCATTCGCGACGGAAAGCCGGACTGGCGACGAGGTGTCGCGATAGAAGCCGAGGGTCTGGCGCGCGATGTGCGCCACCCGCTTCAGCTCCTCGTCGGCCGCTGTCAGGCAGGTGCGCGCGGACTCCGGCAGATCAGGATTCTGGCACGCCAGGTAAAGGAGATTGGTGACCGCCTCGAGAGGATTGTTGATCTCGTGCGCGACAGTCGCGGCGAGCCGGCCCACCGAGGCCAGGCGTTCCGTCGTGCGGAGAGCGGTCTCCAGCTTCTTCTGCTCGGTGATGTCGCGCACGATCTTGGCCGCGCCAATGATCCTGCCGTGCCGATCGCGGACCGGCGAAACGGTGAGCGATACATGAATGCGCTCACCTGACTTGCGGATCCGGATCGTCTCAAAATGCTCGATGCGTTCGCCGGCATTGATTTTGCGCAGGATCTCGGGCTCGTCCTTGTGCAGCTCGGGCGGAATGATCGTGAGGATCGATTTCCCAACAATCTCATCGGCCGGGTAGCCGAAGATGCGTTCTGCGGCGCTGTTCCAGCTGGTGACGATGCCGTTGAGGTCCTTGCTGGCAATCGCGTCGTCGGCCGATTCGACGATAGCGGCCAGCCGCATCTGAGCTTCGTCGGCGCGGCGCTTGTCGCTGATGTCGAGGAGAAAGCAGTGGGCATAGACCAGCTTTCCCTCGCGCATCTGCGGACTGGCGTCGATGCGGAA
The DNA here is from genome assembly GCA_963770525.1 of uncultured Acidobacteriaceae bacterium. Lineage (GTDB taxonomy): Bacteria > Acidobacteriota > Terriglobia > Terriglobales > Acidobacteriaceae > Palsa-343. The sequence continues at coordinate 198,942 of CAVYPY010000002.1, forward strand.
CCAGCGCAGGAGTCCGTCACCGCAACGGAACTGGAGCTCGGAGCCGCAGAGATTCTCACCGGAGAAGAGGCGACGCAGGAGCTCGGGGAAATGCGCTGGATCCCCGAGGAACTCGGCCAGGGAACGGCCGACAAACTGGGCCTCGTCGTAGCCAAGCGCCAAAAGTTCGCTCTGGTTGGCCCACAGAATGGTTCCGTCAGGAGCCAGCCAGAGCATGCCAATCGCCGCCGTCTCGAGAAAAGCGCGGAACTCGGTTTCTCCACGCGGAAAGGTCTGCTGCAATGCCAGACTCCTGCGGCTTCCTCCCTCGGGGAGGGGAGGCTCCGGCCGCAGCACGGAGAGCCGGCGCTCCTCGTCGACAGCCGCCTTGTCATGGCGTTGAGCCGAAAGAGGCGCGCTGGGAGACGAAGACGGACTGGTGCCGGAATCGCCGGTACGTGGCGCGCGGGTCGCAGAAGGCTGTGTCATGAAGGGCCCAGAGGCAGAGACAAGGCGAACTACCCAGCCCTGTTTTCTGACAGGAGTCGTCCTGGGTTTAGATGGGCGCGGCCTCGAAAGTGATGTCCGGAACCGGACGGCGGTTCCGGACCGGGTTTATTGGCGTCGCGAGGGGCGGACGGCTTCCTGCGCGTGGACTGCGCCGTTGGGCGGAACCGGAGGCGGCGCGGGCACGGGTTCGGCGGCTTTGACGCCGATGCCGAGCTTCTGGCGAAGCTGGGTGTCGATTTTGGCGAAGGTGTCGCGGTTGTCCTTGAGGAACTGGCGGACATTTTCGCGGCCCTGGCCGATGCGCTCGCCGGAGTAGCTGAACCAGGCGCCGCTCTTCTCGACGATGTTGTTGGCGACGGCGAGATCGAGGATGTCGCCTTCGCGGGAGATGCCTTCGCCGTAGAGGATATCGAATTCGGCTTCGCGGAAGGGCGCGGCGACCTTGTTCTTGACGATCTTGACGCGGGTGCGGGAGCCGACGACGGTGTCGCCTTCCTTGACGGCCTGGATGCGGCGAATGTCGATGCGGACCGAGGAGTAGAACTTGAGGGCGCGTCCGCCGGTGGTGGTTTCCGGATTGCCGAACATGACGCCAATTTTTTCGCGGATCTGGTTGATGAAAATCAAAGATGTGCGCGATTTGGAGACGGTTCCGGTGAGCTTCCGCAGGGCCTGGGACATGAGGCGGGCCTGGAGGCCCATGTGGGAGTCGCCCATTTCGCCGTCGAGTTCCGCTTTGGGAACGAGGGCGGCGACGGAGTCGACGACGAGAACGTCGATGGCGCCGGAGCGGACGAGGGCTTCGGTGATCTCGAGGGCCTGCTCACCGTAGTCGGGCTGGGAGATGAGGAGGTTGTCGATGTCGACGCCGAGCTTTTTGGCGTACTGCGGGTCGAGGGCGTGCTCCGCGTCGACAAAGGCGGCGAGGCCGCCGGCTTTCTGGGCCTCGGCGATGATCTGCAGAGTGATGGTGGTTTTGCCGGAAGATTCAGGGCCGAAGATCTCGATGACACGGCCGCGCGGAACGCCGCCGACGCCGAGGGCGGCGTCGAAGGAGATGGAGCCGGTGGAGATGACGGAGATGGGAACGATGGCCTCTTTGCTGCCGAGGCGCATGATGGATCCCTTGCCGAACTGCTTTTCAATCTGCGCAAGCGCCAGGTCTACGGCGCGCTGACGGTCATCTGCCACGGGAAAACTCCAATCCGGTGTCCTGATTTGGGACGAATTGCCCCGAGTCTACCATCGGGTTGAGCGGGTGCTGCTGGCCGGTCGAGCAGAAAGCGCCCGGTGGTAATGGGGACTCTCGAGCAGCATACAGGGGAGCGGCCTGTGGAGAACAGGGGGCGAAACTCCTGGAGGCAGGGTACAGGGTACAGGGCAGAGGCCACAGGCCACAGGCCACCGGGCGCAGGATCCCCCCGGGGATTAGCTTTTTTGCTAAGTGCCTTGTTTGGTTGTAAGTACGGGTTTGGTTTGGGGGCTTCAAACGGTTTGCACCGGGAAACAGGGTAGATTTTGGGGGCTCCAAACGAGCGGACAGCGGATAGCGGATAGCGGACAGGCGGGAAACAGGGTAGTCGTTTGAGGGCTCCAAAAACAGGGGACAGCGGATAGCGGATCGAGGACAGGGGCCCGGCAATAGGCGGGATCATGGGCGTTACTTTCTTGCGGGGCGCGTCGTGGGGCGGGGGCGGGGAGTGGACGGGCTCGGGACTACGGTGGCGACTTCGAGGGTGTCGGTGCCGGATTCGATCGTGAGGCGAAGGTGCTGGTTGCGGCGGGGGTGAAAGACGAGGGCGGGGCGGAAGCAGGCGATGCAGGTTCCGGAGGGACGGCGGACGCTGGGGTAGACGATCCCGTTGGAGCCTTGAAAGAGGAGCCGGGTGGCGACGGCCTGCGATGGCCCGTAGCACTGCGGAACGGGTTCGGGTTGGAGGCAGTCCTTCTGCTCGGCGGCACTGAGAGTGTGGAAGGCGCCGGAGAAGTCGGCGAGGAACTCGACGTAATCGAAGGGGAGCGGACCCGGGATGCGGGCGTCGGACAGGAAGCGGCGGCGGTGGAAGGCGACCTCGGCAATGGAGGTCTCGAGTTCAAAGCCGGCATACCAGGCTCCGCGCTGGGCAGTATGGAATCGGCCGCCGTACGGGCCGGGGTGGGTGAAGGCGGCGTTGACGATGTCGGCTTCCGGCACTCCGAAGAGCAGCTCACCGGGGCCGATGGCGGGATTGCCTCCTCGCTCGGCGATTTTGCGCTCGTTGGTGGCGGCGTCGAGCTCGCTGAGGTCGGCGAGAACGTGGGCGGGCAGGGGCAGGGTTTCGAGAACGCTGGCGCCGGGCTTGTCGGCAAATTTGGCGGGAATGAGACGGTGGGTTCCTGCCTGGTCGAATTGTTGGAGGCTAGCCAAGAAAAATTCTCCCTGGTGTGTGGATCGGAGATCTATTTAAGGGAAGCAGGTCCCTCGGCTTCGCTCGGGATGACAAGCGTGGGGCTAGTGGCCGCCGCGGGCTGTGTCGAGGAGGCTGCGGACTTGCTGCAGGCCGGGAATGCCTTCGCGCACGATGTAGTCCAGGGGCGTTTGGCCGTGGAAGAGGAGGTGGTCGTTCGGCTGCGCGATCCAGCGGTCGGCGAGGTCGTCGGGGAGCAGGATGTGGAGCGCTTTGTAGATGCCAATGAGGTACGAGATGCGGGTGAGCTCGTCCTGGCGGAGGGTTCCGGCGGCGGTGCGGAGCTTGTAGACCGTGGAGCGGGGCATGCCGCCGAGGAGGTCGCCGGCACGCTCGATGGGGACCTGCCACTTGTCGATGATGGCGAAGAAGCCGTCGATGGCGGACTGGCTGAGGCGCTCGCGGGTGGGGCGGCGGCTGAGGTCGGGGGCGGCGTCGAACTGGTATCCGGGTGCGGCGTAGGCGGGAAGGGTGGCCATGGGGCTCCTCGCTGGACTAGTGTCTCATAGTGGATGGTTATTGTCTATGGGTGGACGATGGGAGCCGGGAGCCAGAGCCGGGGGCCGGTCGCTTTTTGGCCAAGGGAAAAGCCCGCGCGCGGCGGGCTTTTTTCTTTTTCTACCCATACTTTCAGTATGGCAGTTTTGAGCGGGTTTACTGCCAGTTTTGGGCGGGTATTTTGGCGGGGAAGTAGTTTTGTATCAACGGTTGTTACTTTCGTCAGGGTCGGAGGGGGCTTGACAGGATTTCCACAGAAGGGCGGAAAACGCGTAATCGGGTGACGGACAGGCGGGGATCACGGGGTCACTCACTTTCCGATGCAGGTATATACCACCGCCAACCCAATGACGCCTATCCCGAAGATCAACAAACCCAGAGGCGAATCTCGATCATGCATGGTAGCGCGACCCATCGCAACGACGGCCCAGCACAAACGATGACACGCAGGGTTGGTCAGATCGCCGCGATCCCGAGCGAAAATCTGATCCAGCAAACGAAGACCGTGGTGTGGCTGTGTGGTCGGCCATACTTCCCTTTCGAGGCGCCAGTCCGAAGGAAGTGGTCGGTCAGGAGAGAGCCGAGGCGAGCAACGCCTGAGATTGTTTCGGCGGCTGCGCCACCGATCCCTCCGCGCTGGGTGTTTTTATGATGCGGACAACTCGTTTCGCTACGGGGCTCCGTTCGACTCCGCGCCGGGACACATCGTGCACCGCTGGGAAGATCCTGGCGGCGCTTCGCTCAGGATGACATTTGGCTTTTGGGGCTCAAGGTCTGGTTGGTGGTCAATACGGATATTTCGAACCGGGGAAAGTCGTGGAACGGCAACCGCAGATCCTTCTGCCCCTTGCTTCGCTTCGGGTCCTCAGGATGACAGCGCGCGTGGGTTCGGTGTGGTTGCTGTGTGGTCGGCAATACTTCCTTTTCGACGGCCAGCGGGCCGACGTCCCGCCGAGGTGACGAATGGCGGACAGTAGCGGCTCCCGTGGAGTGCGTGCGGCGCCAGCGTTGGTTTTGCAGCCGCGTACCCGTCCGAGCGTGTGCTCGCTCGCTCACTGCGGCTGGCCCAGCAGGCGCAGAGTGACGATCTGGTGCGGGTGGATCTCAATGCGAAATGCGTGAGGATTGTCGGGCGCGATGGCGGCTCCATCCCGCTCAACGGCGTCGGTGCGGACGACATGGCTGAGCGCCAGCAGTGGCGTCTCGATCGTGATGGTGCGTGAGGCACCTCCCAGATCGATGAGGCGGAGGATAGTCCCACGGCCATCTTCAGCAGGCTTCCAGGTGTCGACGAGCACATCCGGATCGTTGACGGAGAGGAAGCTGGACTCCCTGGCCGGGAGGGGCTCGGGCAGGTTGAGAGCTTTGTCCTGAGAGCGGATCTGGTCGTGCTCCAGCGGGGTGACCTCCTCCCAACCCAGCCGGCTCAGCGCGGGCGCGTCGGTTTGCGCGGCACTGGTAATGACGTAGCGAAAGTGGAAAGCTCCACCCTGCTCGGCCCGGTAATTGGTGTGCCAGTAATTGTTCATCACGTAGGAAAAGATGGTACCGGGCCGCTGTCCGAAGCTCGTCGGCCAGGCGCCGCGATTGATGTCGCCGAGGGTGACCAGCGAGGCATCCAGAGGCATCACTGTCGCTGAGATGCCGTCCTCGTCGACCGCGACCCAGTGCTGAACGGAGAACCATTCGCGCCCCGCGCCCGGGTACATATCCTTCGCCGGATCGACGACGCCATTCTGAATTTCGTACTGAAAACGCGGATGAATCATGGCGAACGGAAAGGCGAAGTAGACGGCTTCCTTTTTCAGCTCTGGTTTTTTGTCGACGTCCTCGATCAGCTCGATCTTCTTCTCATCGTTAAAGAGGCGAAGTTCGGTGCGAATGGACGGCGTGTTGTCCGCGGCGGACTCCATGACCACGCGCCATCCCCACGGCGTGCGCTCTTCGGAGATCAGCTGCCCGTGCTCGGCGGGATGCACGTCCAGCACAGGTTTTGGCGAAACAGCGCGATACTGCAGAATGCTGTTCGGCTCCTGATCGCCTCCGCTCACGTACAGGTACTGGCCGAGGCGCCACGGACTGGCGGGGTCCACCAGCTCCCGGCCGAGCTGCTTGTCGTAGAGGCTGCGAACGCCGCCGGTGGCGGGATCCAGCTCGACGCGGTAGAAAGGCGTTTCGAGAGTGGTCGCCATGCTGGTCTGGGGAGCGGGAGCCGCGCTGACGCCTTCCCGCAGCGAGTAGACTTTGTATCCCATGGGCGGAACGTCCTTCGCACGGAATTCCACCTTGCGGTAATTTGGTCCTTCCTCAAGGGTCACAGAAGGTACGGTCTGGCGGGTGGCGGGATCGACAATTTGCCAGCCGCGATCGAGGTCGATGGTCACGTCGCCGTCGCGCTTCCAGTTAAGACCATTGAAGACGATGAGGCTGTCGACGCCGGTGTTGATGGAGTCAGCCAGACTGGCCATGCTGCTGCGCAGAAGCTGGTCACGCAGCGCAGCCGCCGTCGTCGCACGGGAATCCTTGACCCTCAATTGCTGGACCGCTTCGTCGCTGTAGGGGTCGGAGACGCTGTTCCAGGAGGTCCATGTGTGCTCGTCCATCAGGACCATATTGGCCCACATCGCGTTCAGATCGTCGCGACGGACGGCCAGGCGCGGGTTGACGAGCGTGCTGATGGTCGCCAGCTTCTCCGCCGTCGGAGCGCGGCTCTCGTTTTGTCGCTCGAGCGCGGCGAAGCGAGCGTCGGAGCCAATACCGTCCTCCCAGTACGGACCGCCGTCGCCGCGCACAGTGGGCAGGCTGTCGCCAAACTGCTGTGCGATGGCCGCCATCGCGTCGTGGAATCCCGAGTACTGGATGTGCGGATACGCGTAGAGGGCGTTCCACTGGCCGGCCAGCTCCACCTGCTGCGGGACGAGATCGGTATTCTCCACCTGGGTGCCGAAGATGATAGCCGCGCTGGCTCGGTATTCCGGATGCTCGTACATCTGCAGGAAGAGGGGCAGAATCTCTTCGCCGGTTTCCGCTAGTGGCGGCAGGCCAAAGAGGAACTGCATCTGCATGTAGTGTCGCGAATACCAGACCAGCACCTTGCCGCCGTCCGGCCCTTCCCACCAGAAGGGCGACCGCTGGTTCAGATGACCCATCAGCAGGACCGGGGCGCGGTCGTTATTGCTGCCTGCCGCAAAGTAAGGAATGCCGGCGGCCGCCAGGATCGACGCGTACGACCACGAGTAAGAAGGGACGTCCGTGATATTCGCGTAGTTGTACGGCGTGCCGTATTGGCGGCTGAAACCGGCACTCGGATAGAGCGAGCGAATCAGCGTCTCCGCGGTCGGGAAGCCGGTAAGCAGGTTGCTGGACTGGGCAGGGATGTAGATCTTCTGGTCGCGAATGGCCTGAATGATGCGCTGTTGCTCTTTCGGGGTACGCGACTGCAGGAACTGCTCCAGGTTCCACTCGCCATCGGTGCTGAAGCGGAAGCCGGGATGCTTATCCGCCAGATCCATCGCCTCATCGAGGATCCGGGCATGGATCGCGGCCACCTTCGCCTGGTAATCGGTGTAGCCGACATCGAGGTGAACGTGCGGGACAAGGTACAAAGTCCACTTCTTTCCCGGTTGCAGAGTCCGGGTGAATCGTTGTTTCCGGCCGTTCAGGTCCACCTGGATCTGCGCGGAAGTGTCCGGAGAAAACTCCGGGACGAGAAAGCGCACGCGCTGTTCGCCGAAGTCTGCCTCCGGCTCAAGGTGGCCGTCGAAGGTATGGCCGGCAAGCTGCAGACTGACCTGGTTTGAGCGGGGACGCTCTGCGTAGCGGACGAAGACATCCACACGTTCTTCGAGGGCGCTGCCGCGGGTCTGATAGAAGACAGTGGGCTCGACGTGGGCGGTGACGGCCGGGAGTTGGGTGAGCGGCTCCAGCTGGATGGCGTCGTAATTGAATCCGGCATCGGGAACGCCCTGGTCGCTGGACGATACCGGCTGCAGGGCAATCTGGTTTCTGCCCTTGTGCAGCCAGGAGCCCGGGATGTCGCAGAGCACCTCCGCACGCGAGTAGGCCGGGAAAAAGGCGTCCATCGTGTCGCCCATCGAGTCGTCGAGCTTCGGATGCAGGACAAAGCGGCCCTCGCGGCCATCGACGGTGACAGCGAGGTCGGGGACGCTGGAGTGTTCAATGATCACGGAGACAATGAGGCGGTACGCCGGCAGGGGCGGCCCGGCAAGGGAAAACACAATCGCGCGGGGAGCGGTTTCCGGGGTGAGCGGCTTTCCAGGAAAAGCCGCTGGAGCAAAAGCATACCAGCCCTGGCCGGGCTGACTCTGGGCGACGTCGTAGAGGACCGCGGTGTGAGGCTGCTGCTGGCTGAATTCGGCAGAAGAGCCGTCGATGCGACCGACGCGCCAAAGGGGCGGTGCCTGAGCATCAGCGAGCAAAGGCAGACAGGAGAACCCAACAAGCACGACTGCGGCAATTCTGAACTTCACGCAGACTCCACGACCGGAGCATCCGGGTTTTTCCAGGATACTCTCTGCCGCGACGGCGAGCGATTGGCGCCTGATCGATCCATCGAACTGTCGCGAACTGATTCACGGCCGGTTCGATAACCCCTCTCCAATGTGGATTCTGAGTGCTGGTTCAGCTCGTCACCAATGTGGTTTAAGCCGGTTCGCTGAGTCTAATGCTGGTTGTGGGAGGTCGGTTGCCAACACGAAGACTATGGTCATGCCCGACGAAACTTCCGGATTGCCGGTGACACGGAAGTTTCGAAAGGGCCGCAACCCGCCGAGGAGACTGGCCTCAGGGGCTAAAGCCCATATTTTTATCGCTCGTTACGGCACGACTGAAGTCGTGCCCTGATACAAAAACGACCGATTGAGATTTGGGCTTTCCCACCCTGTCGCCCCGAACAGCGCGAGGCGACAAGGATGGGCACCCGGCATCGGTGCAGGGTTCTGGCTGTATTGGCGGCTACGCGAAACATTGGGGCCGGGGGAAATAGAAAAGCAGGTCCCCGTTTCGACTCGCCCGCTTGCGCGGACTCGCTCAGGGCAGGCTCTCGGCTCCGCCTGCCCCATCTGCGCCCGCCGGCACAAACGGGGCGCCAAAGCGCTCCGTTCGGGATGACAAGTTAGATTTATGGGTAGTGGGCGGATGGTGGTTGCGAATATGAAAGTGTCGAGCGTGCGAGCATGGTCTGAGGACGGAGCGACGCCGACCATGAAGGACCTCTTTGACCCTGTGGTGGCAGGAGACATCAGGGAGCGCATCCTGCGGCTCCAGCCGGAGAGTGAGCGGCTTTGGGGCAGCATGACCGCTGCTCAGACGCTGGCGCACTGTACCTCCGGCCTGCAGATGGCGATGGGCGTGATCAACCCGAAGCGTGCGTCGTTTCCTGCCAGCGTGATTGGAAAGCTGATCAAGCCGCTGGTGCTCACTGGCGATAAGCCGATGCGGCGCAATTCGCCCTCCTTCCCCGAACTCTTCACGGCAGATCCCGCACAGTGCGCCTTCGAGCACGAACGCGGGCAGCTGGTCGCAGCCGTCGACAGCTTTGCGACGCGGGGTGCCGCTTGCTGTACTCAGAATCCGCATCCGTTCTTTGGCCGGCTCCAGCCGCAGGAATGGGCCATTCTCATGTACAAGCACCTCGATCATCATCTGCGGCAATTTGGGGTGTGACGGGCGGAAGCAGACGAGTCGCTTACACCGCTTGAAACCTTTCTCGGCCGCTGCGCGACCGATCCCTCCGCGCGCGGTTCTTTAGTAACGCATGCTGCTCGTTTCGCTACGGGGGTCCCTCCGCTCAGCGCCGGGAGGTAATGTGCACCGCTGGAAATATCCCGGTGGCGCTTCGGTCGGGATGACATTTCGTGCCGTTGTGACCGTGGGCACTGCGGAAGCGAGGTACAAAACTTAGTCTGAAGCGTCGCCGGGAGGGGCATTGTGGCGACGCTGGTCGAGAGTCCGGTGGCGGCGGTCGCCGATGCGGGGGCGGTGCGGCCTTCGGGGAAGGCTGCGCCAGGGGCGGCGGTGCCGGCGGAGAATCCCTGGATTGTCGCCGTTGCGGTGATGCTGGCCACGTTCATGGAGGTGCTGGACACTTCCATTGCTTCGGTGGCGCTGCCGTATATTGCGGGGACGCTGGCGGCTTCGAACTCCGAAGCGACGTGGGTGCTGACCAGCTACCTGATCGCGAATGCGGTCATTCTGCCGGCGAGCAACTGGTTTTCGCAGCGGTTTGGGCGGAAGCGCTTCCTGATCACGTGCGTGGTGCTGTTCACGGTGTCGTCGTTTTTCTGCGGATCGGCGCCGTCGCTGGGCTTTCTGCTGCTGGCGCGGGTGATGCAGGGAGCGGGCGGCGGGGCGCTGCAGCCGCTGTCGCAGGCGATTTTGATGGAGAGCTTTCCCCCGAAGCGGCGGGCGGCGGCGATGGCGCTGTTCGGGTTTGGGGTGGTGGTGGCGCCGGTGGTGGGGCCGACGCTGGGCGGCTGGCTGACCGACTCCTACACGTGGCGCTACGCGTTCTACATCAACATTCCGGTAGGGATTCTGGCGGTCTTCATGATCAGCCGGTTTGTGCACGATCCGCCGTACATCAAGCGGACGAACGCCGGGGCTTTCGACAACCTGGGATTTGGGCTGCTGTGCGTGTGGTCGGGGTGCCTGCAGATCATTCTGGACAAGGGGCAGGAGGTGGACTGGTTCAGCGCGCCGTGGCTACGGTGGGCGACGCTGACGCTGGTGGTGACGCTGGTGTGGTTTGTGCGGCATGAGTGGAAGAGCAAGCAGCCGCTGGTGGATCTGCGCATTCTGGTGCGGAATCGCAACCTGGCCGTGGGGTGTCTGCTGATTTTTTTGCTGGGGTTCACGATCTATATCACCGTCGCGATGATGCCGCTGTTCTACCAGGAGGTGCTGGGGTATACGGCGCTGACGGCGGGGATTGTGGTGGCGCCCCGCGGGATCGGGTCGATGCTGGGGCTGCCGATTATGGGGGTGATCAGCCACAAGGTGGATAACCGGTGGCTGATCATGATTGGCTTCACGGCGTTCGGGGTGCTGTCGATCTGGTTCGCGGAGATCAACACGGGGATTGGACCGAACACGATGCTGCTGCCGATCGTACTGATCGGATTCTTCCTCAGCTTTGTCTTCGTGCCGATTGGGAATATGGCCACGCTGACGCTGAGCAATGAGGAGATGGGGAACGCGACGGGGATCTTTAATCTGCTGCGGAATATCGGGGGGTCGATCGGGATTTCGCTGGCGTCCACGATGCTGATCCGGCGGGCGGCGTTTCATCAGGCGGGGATTGCTGCGAGCGCGCCGCGGACGGGTATGTGGTTCCAGCACTACTCCGGGCAGATGGCCGGGCATTTTGCGCAGCATCTGGGGCGCGCGCAGGGCGAGCCTGCGGCACTGGCCGCGATGTATATGCAGCTGGAGCGGCAGGCGCTGCTGTGGGGCTTTGTGGATGTCTTTCGCTGGACCGCGCTGGTGGCGTTTGCGGCCGGGCTGGTGGTGTGGCTGTTCCAGCGGATCAGCCATGGGGAGGATGGCGGGGTGATCGTGCACTGAGGGCCACAGGCCCAGGCCACAGGCCACAGGCCACAGGCCACAGGCCACAGGCCACAGGCCACAGGCCACAGGCCACAGGCCACAGGCCACAGGCCACAGGCCACAGGCCACAGGCCACAGGCCACAGGCCACAGGCCACAGGCCACAGGCCACAGGCCACAGGCCACAGGCCACAGGCCACAGGCCACAGGCCACAGGCCACAGGCCACAGGCCACAGGCCACAGGCCACAGGCCACAGGCCACAGTGCGATGCAGACACGACGGGAAGTGTGGCTCAGAAAGATGAATGGAAAGAGGAGAGATGGCTACGGTGAAGTCTTTTCGCGATTTGGTTGTGTGGCAGAGGTCGGTGGAGCTCTGTCTTGCGTTGTACAAACTGACCCAGGAGTTTCCGCGCGAGGAAATCTATGGGCTGAGCAGCCAATTGCGTCGGGCGGGTGTCTCGGTGGCGAGCAATATCGCAGAGGGCTTCGGGCGGCGGTCGCGGTCGGATTACCGAAGTTTTTTGCGCGTGGCGCGGGGATCGGTGCTCGAAGTGCAAACCCAGCTGGTGATCGCTCGCGAGCTGCAGTATGGAAATCCTGGGAAGATGCGTGACTCGGAGGGAACGGCGGAAGAAGTGAGAGCCGGATGCTGTGGGTGCTGATCAAAAAGATCGGACCAACAGCGACCGGCAAGGGGGCGGCGGCGGATTAGTTCTGTTACGGGCGCGGGGGGCGCAGGGCGTGGAAGAGGGCGGCGAGGGTGGGGAGGTCGAGCTGTTCGGTGCGGGATTGCGGGGGGATGCGGGCGGCGGCGAGGGCAGAGGTGATCGCGGCGGGCGTGTAGCCGGCGGAGCGGAGGTTGTTCACCAGCGTCTTGCGCTTGTGGGCGAAGGTGAATCGTAAAAACTGCAGGAAGCGTGCGCCGGGATCGGGAACGCCCGGGTTGGGACGGTCCGGCCTGGGTGCGTGTGTATCAGGAACTGGAGCGGGCGCGTCCTTGAATTCCAGCTCGGCGAAGCGGGGGGCCATGGTGAGGCGGAGGACGGTGGAGTGGACCTGGGGTGGGGGTGAGAAGGCTTCCGGGGGCAGGGTGAAGAGGTTTTCGACGCGGGCGTAGAGCTGGGCGGTGACGGAGAGGAGTCCATAGTCGCGGGTGCCGGGGTGGGCGGCGAGGCGGTCGGCGACCTCGCGCTGGAGCATGATGACGACGCGATCGATCGCCGCATGAGCGCGGAAGAGGTGGAGGAGGATGTCGGAGGTGATGTAGTAGGGCAGGTTGCCGACGACGAGGAGCTTGTCTGATTGTGAACCCCCCTCGACAGCGCGGGCGGCGTCCGTGGGCGAATGCGGCGGGGCCGAGTGCTGCATGAGGGTGGCGAGGTCGGTGGTGAGGATGTCCTGCTGGAGGACTTCGACGGAGGGGCGATCGGCAAACTGAGAGCGGAGGCGGGCGGAGAGGTCGCGGTCGAGTTCGATGAGGATGAGACGGCGGGCGCGCGGGGCGAGGAGGGTGGTGATGGCTCCGCGTCCGGGGCCGATTTCGACGACGGTGCGGTGGGTGCAGTCGCCGAGGGCATCGGCGATGGCCGCCTGAGCGGTAGGGCTGACGAGAAAATTCTGGCCAAGTTTGGGTCGTTGCGGCATCTCTTCTGATTGTGCCGCGGAACCCTGCTCGGGAGCGATAGTCCTTTGGGGCATCTGCGACGCGGACGGTTTAGACTCAGGTTTCGAGAAGGGACGGAGATTCGGAATGCAGATTGTGTTTGCGGCGTCGGAGTGCACACCCTGGGCGAAGACGGGCGGCCTGGCGGAAGTGATTGGGTCGTTGCCGCGGGAGATTACCGCGCTGGGGCACAAGGTGACGTTGTACATACCGTATTACCGGCAGGTGCGGGAGCAGATGCCGGAGAAGAAATACGCGATCCACAGCATCACGATTCCCTTCCAGTACTACAGCCGGTTTGCGGCGATCCTGGATGGCGGCGTGCACGATGGGGTGCAGGTGTATTTTGTCAGCTCGCCGGAGTTGTTCGATCGGGAGGCGCTGTATGGGACGGCGGCGGGACCGTATCAGGACAACTGGGAGCGATTTGCGCTGTACTGCCGCGCGGTGCTGGAGGCGTCGAAGCAGTTGGGGGTGCCGGATGTTTTCCACGCGCATGACTGGCACGCAGGGCTTCTGCCGGTGTATCTGCGGACGCTCTACTACTTCGATCCGCTGCTGCGGAACCGGGCGGCGGTGGAGACGGTGCACAACGCGGGGCATCAGGGGCGGTTTCCGAAGGATACGGTGGAGAAGCTGTTGTTTCCCTGGGACGTTTTCACGCCGGAGAAGGTGGAGTTCTACGGCGAGTTCAATTTTCTAAAGGGCGGGGTGGTTTATTCGGACATGGTGACGACGGTGAGCCCGCGCTACGCCGAGGAGATTCAGACGCAGGAGTACGGGGCGGGGCTGGACGGGGTGTTTCGGCTGCGGGCACCGGAGCTGAAGGGAATTTTGAACGGGGTGGATTATCGGCAGTGGAATCCCGCGAAGGATGGGAACATTGCGGCGCACTTTACGCCGGAGAATCTGGAAGGCAAGGCGGTGTGTCGGAAAGATCTGCTGCACGCCTTTGGCGCGGGGACGGTGAATGAGGGCACCGCGGTGCTGGGGATGGTGACGCGGATGACGACACAGAAGGGCATCGACCTGCTGGGGCAGACGATGGATGCGCTGATGCGGGAAGACGTGGTGCTGACGATTCTGGGCAGCGGCGAGGAGTACTACGAGAACCTGGCGCGGGGGCTGGCCGAGCAGTATCCGGGGCGGGTGCTGGTACGGATTGTGTATGACGAGATGCTGGCGCACAAGGTGAAGGCGGGGGCGGACATGCTGCTGATGCCGTCGCGCTATGAGCCGTGCGGGCTGACGCAGTTCCACGCGATGAAGTACGGGACGGTGCCGGTGGTGCACGGGACGGGGGGCCTCGAGGACACGGTGGAGGAGTGGGACGGCGAGGCGCAGACGGGGACGGGGTTCAAGTTTCACACGTGCGATCCGGACAACTTTGCGGGGGCGGTGCGGCGGGCGCTGGAGGTTTTTCGGAAGAAGACCGCGTGGACGATGTTGATGCGGAGAGCGATGATGAAGGATTTTTCGTGGGGGAAGTCGGCGGCGGAGTATGTAGAGGTTTACGAGCGGGCTGTGCGGGGACGGCTGTGAAAAGCAGAGTTTAGGGATTAGGGATTAGGGGTTAGGGGTTAGAAAAGGCGCTCCTTCCCACCCTGTGGGTTTGCCGTGATCACCCGCGCTTCGTCACTTATCTAACTACGGTGCCCTTTAGATTGCCTGGGGGATTGGGCACGTTGCCCGCGTCGGTTACTACGATCGTGCCGCGGCCCGGAAGATCCCCGAGGCCCGGCCCAAAAATATCAAAAGGGGCGGGATAAACGCCGGGTTTCGGCTGCAGGGCCGGATCCGTATAGGCATGATCGCCGTAATTGATCTGCAATTCAACGCCGCCTTGCGCACCCATATTGAGAAACGTGAGAGAGCCAGCCGGGTACGTGGTTGGGGGCGGAGAGAAACGCGGAACTCCGAGGATCGGTTGAACGTTGTACGGACCATAGCCCGTGAGCGTTAATCCTGAGAGGGTGTTCGTGGCTGTATCCCAGAGCATGGAGCCGGTGAAGACCTGATTATTCGGGAAGTTATAGGCGAGAAATGTAAGGCGCAGATTCCCCATAGGTCACCTCCCTAATCGATCTGGCAACCAGCTTACATGAATTATGTAAACCCAGATGGCGATTCTGATCGCGCGAATGGCGAACCCCATGGGGGACTCGAAACGGCCAGCGTTTGATGTTTCTTCGAGAGAATCGCTACTTAGGACTGCACCGCTTGAGTTCTTTTCGGTGGCTGCGCCACCGATCCCTCCGCACACCGGTCTTTCGTGGCGCATGCCGCACGTTTCGCTACGGGGGTTCCTCGGCTACGCGCCGGGGAGGCTGCTTTCACCGCTGGCGAAATCTCGGCGGCGCTTCGCTCGGAATGACAGGTTTTTCTGTAGCCCACAATCTGCCAACAGCGGGCAGATGTGGGGCACCCGGATCGGGACGGGCGTAAGGGAATGCTGGAAGTGGCATCTCGGCTTCCCACTCAATGCGCCTAACGGCGGGCGCATTGAATGGGGCACCCAGATTTCTCCCCGGCGCTCGACCTTATGGATTCGCGCGGTGGGCTTTGATTAGTTCGTCGAGGTAGTCGGGCTTGGAGTCGTTGCGGGTAAGGTGGGGGTAGCGTTCGCCGCCGTGGTAATCGACGTTTGCCGTGTGGATGTAGTCGTCATCGACATAGGTCAGGACGATGGGTTGTGAGGAGTCCTTCGATCCCTTGATGGCGTCTTCGAGGAGGTCGTGGGTGAAGACGCGGCCGTCGACACCAATGACTTTCATGCCGGAGGTGATGCCGGCGTTGTAGGCGGGCCCGCCGACGATGGAGTCGGCGACCTGGCCTTCTTCGCCCAGCTGCAGGCCGATGGTGTAGATGTCGCCGACATGGCCGCGTCGACCGGGAAGCTGCAGCGGTTCCGCGTCCCAGGTGAGGTTCCAGCCGCCGTTTTCAATGCCGCCGGTGGGGGCTTCGGGCGATTTCGAATCCAGGTGCTGGCGGAAGAAGCCGGCCCAGTCATAGGGCGCGATCTGGTTGAGGTCGGAGACGAGCTGATCGAAGGTGTAAGTCTTCGTCTCGGGGCCGTTGTTGGCGCCGCCGTGGAAGAGATGGCAGAAATCGTCGATGGACTTCTGTCCATGGGTGACCTGGTGGATGATGGTGGCGGCTTCGAGCCACATCAGGTCGCCTTCGTCGTAGTAGTCGACGCCGCGGCGCCAGCTGCTCCAGCCGCGGACGCCGCCGCCGGGACCGCCCATGGGCTCGCCGGTAGCGGTGTCCTGCAGAGGACGCCAGGTGCGTCCGGGACGGCCGGGACCGAGGGAGGCGGCGATGCTGGCGAGGAAGCTGCGGTAATCCTCGGGGGTCCAGAGACCGCTGCGCGCGGCGAGCATGGGCCCGAGATAGTCGGTGAGGCCTTCATAGACCCAGAGCAGATCGGTTTCCATGGGCTTTTCGAAGTCAGGGGTGGTGAGGTCGGCGGGGCGGCGGAATTTGCCGTTCCACGAGTGGACGAATTCATGCGGGAGCAGGCTGCCGACCATGAAGGCGGCGCCGGGCTCGAGGAAGACGCGCTCGGGCAGGCGGCTGTCGTTGGATTCATGGTGCTCGAGGCCGAAGTGGGCGACGTGGTCGCTGAGGGCGAGGAGGAAATGGTAATCGCGATAGTGGCGTGTGCCGAAGAGGACGCCGGATTCGGCGACGACGTTGGTGAGGCCCTGCACAATGGCGGGCGGAATGGCGAGAGCTTCTTCACTGTCGGCGGCGAGGTCGAGCTCGTGGTGGATGGGCTCACCGGGCGGCGTGAGATCGACAACCTTGAAGTACTGGCCGCTGATGACGGGCGAATCGACGAGGAGGTTGAAGGAGATGGGCTTGAAGGCGATGCGATTGCCATTGTCGTGCGCGACGGGGAGCGAGGTGCCGTATTTCCAGCCGTCGGGAAGGACGAGTGTGGCGTTGTAGGTGAGGTCGCGCGAGGGCGTTCCGGCGGGGTAGAGCGTGACGTCGTTCCACTCGAGGACCATGAGCTTATCGCTGGCGGAATAGCCTTCGGGCTCAAGCGTGTCGTAGGCGGCATCGATGTGGGTGACGCCAGAGGGGACGTCGACGTGGAAGGTGAAGACGTCGAGGAGGTCGCGCTGCCAGGGAATGTCTTTGCCATCGGCGGTGAAGTGCAGGCCGGCGAGGGCTTCGATGGGGCCGTCGGGCGCGTGCTCACCGGGGATCCACTTGGGGTAGTAGAGGGTGAGCGGGCCGGGCTGAACGGGGATGACTTCACGGACGTGCAGGATGTGTTCCGGCGTGTGCGTGGCGTCGACGGTGAGGTCGATGGCGTCATGCTGGGCGAAGGCGAACGGGGCGAGGCAGAGAGCGGCGAGGGCGAGCAGGCCGTAACGGCCGGAGGGGCGAAGAGACATGCAGGGGCTCCGCGAAGAGATTTGGGTCTGCGCGCCATGATACAGGGGCAGCGAAAAGCGGGTAGCGATAAAGCGGTTAGCTAAGGACCGGTCAGCGATGGGGCGGTCAGCGATGAGGCGGTCAGCGAGGAGGGGGCTATTCGCCTGGGTCCTTTGGCTGACCGCCTCTCTGCTAACCGCTTTTTGGCTGACCGGTTTCCAGCTACCCGCCTTTTAGCTCAATTTAGTGAATGAGGATGTCGCCGGAGCCGGTTTCGATGCGGACGGTGGGGCCTCCGCCGTTGATGTCGCCGGTGACGTGATGGCGCTCAAGACTGCCATGGGTGGTGAGGGGCGGATCGCTGTGTACAGTGCCGGAGCCGGTGCTGGCGTCGAGGGAGAAGCGGGCGCCACCGGTGTTCAGGGTGACGGTGCCGGAGCCGGTTTCAAGCTTCCATGGCGCGTTGGGATGGCCACCGATTTCGATGTCGCCGGAGCCGGTTTCCGCAAAGAGCGAGCCGTCGACGCCCTGCAGATGGATGCCGCCGCTGCCGGTGGTGGCCTTCACGTCGTTGGCGGACTGCAAGCCAGCGCGGATGTCGCCGGAGCCGGTTTCGAGATCGACACGGCCGGTGAAGCCGCCGGCTTCGATGTCGCCGGAGCCGGTGTTGGCCTTGAGAGGACCGCCGAGATCCTGGAGGCGTAGATCGCCGGAGCCGGAGCTGGCTTCGAGCTGCGTCCCTTTCGGGGCGGTGATGTCGTAATCGATGGAGACGTTGCGGATCCAGTCGTGGTGGCGACCGATGCTGATGATGTTGCCGGTCTGATCGATGGGGGGATTGGCGACGACCTGGTGGACGCGGTCGTCAGCGGAGTCGCCCATGCCCCAGCCATTGGCACGGACGTGGCCGATGATGTGGACTTCGCTGGAGGAGCCTGGGGAGACGTGGACGTAGCCGGAGCCGGTGGCGACGGTGAGCACGACCTGTCCATTGACGTGCAGGGTCTTGTCGAAGGTGCCGTCAGCGGCCAGAGCTGCGGTGGGCAGGCAGGCGGCGATGGCGGCGAGGGTGAGCCATGGAGCGATGCGGGAATGGAACATGCGAACCTCCTCAAAGTGCGGTGGGGTCGGCCGGAGCTGAACGAGTTATGGTACTGCACGGATGCGAGCCCTGCTGACGCTCGTTCGGCAGAGTTCCCCCCGAGGCACTGAGGGATACGCAGGGGCTGGGAATTTGGTTCCCAGCTGGCCGAGACTGGCCGTCCGGGCACACGCCCTTGCGGGGGACTCGCCGTCCAGGCACACGCCCTTGCGGGCTTCAAATTCGGGGCGAGTTGAGAAGGGTAGGATCAGCGGCGGTGGGAGGAGCCGTTCACGCCGAAGCGCTTCGACATTTCGGCGTAGAGGAAGCCGCGGCCTGGGCGGTAGGGCTGGACCCATTCACCGTCGATGACGAACTGGGGGATGGCGTACTTGCCGACGTGGGCGAAGACTTCGGCGGCGGCGGCGGGGGTGTCTTCGATGTCGATTTCCGTGTAGGGAATGTCGTGGGTCTCGAGGAAGCGCTTGGCTTCACGGCAATCGCGGCACCACGAGGCGGAGTAGACGAGGACCTGCACGGGATTCATCGTATCGCAATAAAAGCAGCGGACAGCGGACAGCGTATAGCGTTCAGAAACCATGGTCACCCGAGGGACCGGGCGGACGCATCACCACGGTAAGATGCGGGGATGGCGATGGAGATGACGGCGGCGGGGCTGAAGGCGTTGCTGGGGCTGGAGCCGCATCCGCGGGAGGGTGGGTGGTTCGCGGAGACGTGGCGGGCGGAGGAGCGGATTGTAGCGGGGGCGCTGCCGGCGCGGACGGCCATCTACTAACTGCTGGAGCCAGGGAACTTCTCGGAGATGCATCGACTGGCGTCGGACGAGGTATTTCACTTCTATCTGGGCGATGCTGTGGAGATGCTGCGTCTGTTTCCCGATGGGAACGGCGAGCGCGTGGTGCTGGGGCAGGATCTGGCCGAGGGGCAGTGGGTTCAGACGGTGGTGCCGCAGGGGGTGTGGCAGGGATCGCGGCTAGTGGAGGGCGGGCGGTTCGCGTTGCTGGGATGCACGGTGAGTCCGGGGTTTGATTATGCGGATTATGAATCGGGGAGCCGGGCGGAGCTGGTGCGCGGGTGGCCGGAGTGGGGGGGCGTTGATTGAGGGGCTGACGAGGGGGTAGCGGATAGCGTATAGCGGACAGCGGATAGCGATTAGAAAGGCCACAGGCCACAAGGCTCCAGGCTGCCGGCTTCTTACTTCGGTTTGGGGTGATTGCTGCCGGGCGTCCAGACGTCGACGATTTCTTTTGCCATTTTGGCGATGAGGAGTTCGGCCTGGTTGTCGGGGGTCCAGCTGGTGTCGGCGTTGTCGTGGGTGAAGGCGGAGATGATGATCGTTCCGTGCTTCGTGTAGACCGCGCCGACGTCGTTGCGGACGTGGTCGAGGGTGCCGATTTTGTCGGCGATGGCGGAATCTTTCTCCGATGTGTCGATGGCTTCGAGGTAGCGGGGGATCATCTCGCGGTCCTGCTGGACCTTGAGCATATGCATGGCTGCCCCACATAGATCGCTGTCCGGAGGAATCGAGCCGTCGCCAGCAGCGGGAGTTGGGGCCGGGCCCAGGCTGCAGGTGACGAAGCGCTCCATGACGGAGGCCATTTCGCGGGCGGTGGTTTTGCCGAGGCCGAACTGCGGCTGGTCGGCGGGCTCGGGGCCTTCGGCGGGCTGGTAGACCTTCTTATAAAGCCAGGTGTTGTGAAGGCCGAGGCCGGTGGGCGGCGGCGCGGTGATCTTGTCATCGATGGCCTTGAGGCCGAGGTGGTCGATGACGAGGTTCGTTCCTGTGTTGTCGCTGACGGCGATCATGAGGGTGAGCGCGTCTTTCAGGGTGAGGGTGAGCGGCGTGTCGAAGAAGAGGAGGACGCCGGAGCCGGGGACCTGGTCCTGCTTGCGGAGGGTGAGCTTGTCGTCGAAGTGGACACGGCCTTCGCGGATTTGCTGGAGAGCGGTGTAGAGGACGGTGAGCTTGATGACGGAGGCGGTGGGGACGGGCTGATCGGCGTCGATGGTGACGGTCTGGCCGTTGGCGAGGTCCTTTGCATAGAGGGAGACCTTGCCGTGGAAGCCGGCGATGGTGCTCTGCAGCTTTGCGGTGAGGGCGGGGTCGTTCTGGGCGGAGGCGGAGACGATGGCAAGGGCGAGGAGACAGGGGAGCAGTTTCAGCGATCGCGGAGCCATTGCCGCACTTTAGCAGGTAACCGGTTGCAGGGTGCAGGGTGACAGGGGTGGATTGAGCCGGCGTATTCTGGCTGGCGGTGAGGTTGAGGTATGGCAGAACTGGTGCTGCACGTGAATGGCGTGGAACGGCGCACTGAGGCGGCGGACGGGGAGCCGCTGTTGTGGGTGCTGCGGAATCGGCTGGGTATGACAGGGACCAAATACGGCTGCGGCGAAGGGCAGTGCGGCGCGTGCACGGTGCTGCTGAACGGCGAGCCGACGCGGTCGTGTCTGACGGTGGCGTCGGCGGTGTCGGACGCGAAGATTACGACCATTGAAGGGCTGGAGCGGGAGGGGAAACTGACGCCCGTGCAGGAGGCATTTCTCGAGGAGGGCGCGTTCCAGTGTGCGTACTGCACGTCGGGAATGATTCTGGCGGCGACGGCGCTGCTGGAGAAGCATCCGCATCCGTCGGAGGGGCAGGTGCTGGAGGCGATGAACGGGAATGTCTGCCGGTGCGGGACGTATCCGCGGATTAAGGCCGCGATTGCGCGCGCGTCGGACACGGCGAAAAAGGAGGCCGAGCATGACCGTGCATGAGCCGGACGTCGATCTGGATGTCGAGTTGGACTTCAGGGGAATGCAGGAGCGGGTGCGCGCTTTTGAGCTGGATCGTCGGACATTTCTGCGGTTGTGCGGGGGTGGGCTGCTGGTTTGCCTGAGCGCGTCGGACACGGTGTCAGACGCGCAGGAGTCGGGGCGGCATTTTGGCGGACACGAACTGCCACAGACGATCAGCGCGTGGATTCACATTGACGCCGATGGTAACGTCACGGTCTACACGGGCAAGGTGGAGGTCGGACAGAACATCCGCACGTCTCTGGCGCAGAGCGTGGCGGAGGAGCTGCGGGCACCGTTTAGCTCGATCGCGATGGTGATGGGCGATACGGATCTGGTGCCGTGGGATGCGGGGACATTTGGCAGCCGGTCGACGCCGACGATGGGTCCACAGCTGCGGAATATGGCGTCGGCGGCGCGGCAACTGCTGGTGGAGACGGCGGCGCAGCGTTGGAGCTGCGATCCGGCGGGGCTGGAGGCGGCGGACGGTAAGGTCACGAATCCAAAGACGCGGGCGTCGCTGACGTACGGGGAGCTCACGCGGGGCGAGAAGCTGACGCAGACGGTATCCGGAGACCCATCGTTGACGCCGGCGAGCGCGTGGAAGATTGCGGGGACGCCGGAGCCGAAGGTGGATGGGCGCGATTTCGTGACGGGGCGGCACCGGTATCCGTCGGACATTGTCCGACAGGGGATGCGCTTCGGGAAGGTGCTGCGTCCAACGGGTTTCCAGGCAACGCTGGTTTCGGCGGACACGACGGCGGCGGAGAAGATGCCGGGTGTGCAGATGGTGCGCGATGGGGACTTTATCGGCGTGGTAGCGGACGATGTGTGGGCAGCGGAGCTGGCGTTGGGCAAGATTCAGGCACAGTGGAAGGTGCCGGCGCAGATTTCGAACCGGGAGTTGTTTGACGCGATCCGGAAGGGCGCGGGCGGAGACGCGCAGGGCGGTGCGGCGTCAGACGTGGAGAAAGCTTTGTCCGACGCGCCGGTGAAACTGGAGCAGACGTATACGGTGGCGTATATCGCGCATGCTCCGCTGGAGCCGCGGGCGGCGGTGGCCGAGTGGCAGGACGGCAAGCTGACGGTGTGGACGGGGACGCAGCGGCCCTTTGGGGTGAAGGACGAGCTGGTGAAGGCGTTCCGGCTTTCTCCGGACAAGGTTCGGGTGCTGATGCCCGATATGGGCAGCGGTTACGGCGGCAAGCATACGGGCGAGTGCGCGCTGGAGGCGGCTCGGCTGGCGAAGGCGGCGGGCGCGCCGGTGAAGCTGATCTGGACACGCGAGGAGGAATTTACCTGGGCATATTTCCGGCCGGCCGGTGTGATGGACGTGCGGGGAGCCGCGCAGCAGGATGGAACCTTGGTCGCCTGGGAGCACCACAACTACAACTCCGGGCCGTCGGGGCTGCACACGCCTTATAAGGTTGCGACGAAAGTGGAGGAGTACCACGAGTGGAACAACCCGCCTCTGGCGCAGGGCTCGTATCGGGGGCTGGCGGCGACGGCGAATCATTTTGCGCGGGAGTGCGCGATGGACGAGCTGGCGCATGCGGCAGGAATGGATCCACTGGCGTTCCGGATGAAGAACCTGGATGACGCGCGGCTGCAGGCGGTGTTC
The DNA here is from genome assembly GCA_963770525.1 of uncultured Acidobacteriaceae bacterium. Taxonomy (GTDB): domain Bacteria; phylum Acidobacteriota; class Terriglobia; order Terriglobales; family Acidobacteriaceae; genus Palsa-343. The sequence goes on from CAVYPY010000002.1 coordinate 221,495, forward strand.
ACGGCGGCGGCGGATCGGTTCGGATGGGGCAAAGAGAAATCCACGGCGGAGCGGGGATTTGGCATTGCAGGCGGGACGGAAAAGGGTGGCTACACGGCGGCGTGCGTGGAGGTGGCGATCGATGCACAGAAGAAGGTTCGCATCCGGCGCGTGGTGCAGGCGTGGGAATCGGGGACGGTGGTGAATCCCGACGGGCTGCGCAACCAGGTGATGGGCGCGGCGGTGATGGCGATTGGGGGAGGGCTGTTTGAGTCGATCCAGTTTGCGAACGGGAAGATTCTGAACGCGCATTTCGCCGATTATCGGGTGCCGCGGTTCGCGGATGCGCCGGAGGTGGAGGTGATCCTGATCGACCGGAAGGACCTGCCGTCGGCGGGCGCGGGGGAGACGGGGATTGTGGCCGTGGCGCCGGCGGTGGGCAACGCCATCTTCGCGGCAACGGGGCAGCGGATTCGGCAGATGCCGATGGCGGTGGGAACGATTACAAGCTGAACCTTTGCGCGTATCCTGCCGGAACGCATCTCATTCCGCGGATTCGAATCCGGATGAGAAAAGGAAACAACGACATTGCAGCCACGGGTGGGAGTGAAGCGGTGGTTGGGTTGGGTGATTCTTTTTGCGGTGACGCCTGGAATCGCGGGAGCGGCCGGGTTGGAACACGCTCCGCCGCCGGGGAAAGCGAAGCCGGCAAAAAAGGCAAAACAGGTTGCGATCACGTTTGATGATCTGCCGGTGCATGGGCCGCTGCCTCCTGGGGAGACGCGGCTGGAGGTAGCGCAGCAGGTGATCCGGGCGCTGCAGGCGGCGCGTGTGCCTCCCACTTATGGATTCGTGAACGGGCAGCGGGTAGAGGATCATCCGTCGACGGTGGATGTGCTGGCCGCGTGGCGGAAGGCGGGATTTCCACTGGGGAACCACACGTGGTCGCACGAAAACCTGGATCAGGTTTCGCTCGACGAGTTTGAAAACAACATCCAGAAAAACGAGCCGCTGCTCGAGCTGCAGATGAAGGACGCGGACTGGCACTGGTTCCGCTTCCCCTATCTGGCGGAGGGGAACACGCTCGAGAAGAAGACGGGCATTCGGGTGTATCTGGCGGAGCACAGTTACAAAATCGCGGGCGTGACGATGAGTTTCGACGACTACAACTGGAACGAGCCGTATGCGCGTTGTAGTGAGAAGCACGATGCGGTGAAGATCCACTGGCTGGAGTTCAGTTATCTGCGGGCAGCGGAGGATGACATCGCGTATCGCCACGCGATGGCGGAGCAGCTCTTCGGGCACGATATTCCTTACGTGCTGCTGATGCACATTGGGGCATTCGACGCGCGCATGCTGCCGCGGCTGCTGGCGATGTACAGGCGGCGCGGGTTCGCGTTCATTTCGCTGGAGAATGCCGAAAAGGATCCGTTTTACAAATACGATGTGGATCCAAGACTGCTGCCGGGGCCGGACATGCTGGAGGAAGCGATGGAGCTGAAGCATCTGCCGGTGCCGAAGCACGCAGATTACCAGCCGGAGCTGGAGAAGGCGTGCCGGTGAGGGCAGGGATTGGGGATTAGGGATTAGAGTTTAGGGATCGGGGATGGGGCATTGGGCCGCAAAGCGGCGAGACGAGGCAGGTTGCGGCTGTACAATAATCGGAAGCGCCCACGACTGCGACAATCTGCCTGGAATGAGGGGATGGACGTGATCCGGTTGGCGCTTTGAGACGTTGATCCCTATGATGCTTCGCTTTCCTTTTCTTCCTGTCCTGCTGGCCGCCAGCGTGGGTCTCACGGTTGTTCCCGGCGCCGCTCCGGCCATCGCCCAGGGGCGCGGTTCCTCCGACACACAAACCCAGCAATCGCCATACCACGGGACTGTGGTGGAGGACATTGCGGCGCGGGTCAACGACCAGGTCATCAGCAAGTCCGACTACGACCGGGCGGAACAGGAACTGGAGCAGGAGGCGCGGCAGCAGGGCTGGACGCAGGCGCAGACGATGGAGCAGAGGCGCGATCTGATGCGGTCGCTGATCGACAACCAGCTGCTGTTGTCCAAGGGAAAGGAACTCGGGATCAACGGCGAGACCGAGGTGATTAAGCGCCTGGACGATATGCGCAAGCAGTATCACCTGAATTCGCTCGAAGACCTGCAGAAGGCGGCGGAGGCGCAGGGGGTTTCATTTGAGGACCTGAAGGAGCAGATTCGGGAGAACGTGATTCGCTCCGAAGTGATCAGCCAGGAAGTGGGCTCGCACATTCAGGTGGCGCCGTCGGAGATTCGGGCTTACTACCAGGACCATCAGCAGGAATTCGAAAAACCGGAAGAGGAACGGCTGAGCGAGATTCTGCTACCGACGGCGAACCCGGACGATGCGACCCAGGTGGCCGATGCGAAGAAGAAGGCCGACGATATTGAGGCGCGGCTGAAGGGCGGAGCGGACTTTGCCACGGTGGCGAAGGCGGACTCCGGCGGCCCGACGGCGGCGCAGGGTGGCGATCTGGGCGAGTTCAAGCGAGACGACCTGCACTCGAAGGAGCTGGAGGACGCGACGTTCAGCCTGGCGGCGGGGCAGTATACGCAGCCGATCCGGACGCGGCAGGGCTGGCTGATTCTGAAGGTGACGGAGCATCAGAAGGGCGGCGTGGAGCCTCTGGACGATGTGCAGAACCAGATCCAGGAACAGATCGGCATGCAGAAGATGGAGCCGGCGCTGCGCGAGTATCTGACCCGGCTGCGCGACGAAGCCTCCATCGATGTGCGGGCACCCTACTTCGACTCGGGCGCGACCCCGAACGAGATCAAGCTGGTGCAGAGCGCCTATACTGCGCCGCAACCGAAGAAGAAAAAGAGCGTGGACCGGTCGCGCTTCCGGCAGAAGCCGGTGCGCAGCGCGAAGAAGGCAGCGACAGAGACGGCCGGCGTTCCAGCGGGAGTTCCGACGCTGGACAAGGTAAACGGGCAGGGGGGCAAGGAAGTCGCGAGTTATAAGGGGACGGAAAAGCCGGGCAAGAAGGAGAAAATCCGGTTCGGCCAGGCGCCGCGCGAGACGCTGCCTTCAGGAACCACGCGTGAGGTGGATGCGGGTGCGGCGGGCGCGCAGACCGCGCAGGGCGCGGAAACGGCTTCACAGGTGGCGGCGAACCAGCCGACGAATGGCGTGGCACTGACCAACGCGCAGGGCGAGGTGATCGACACCAGCAACAGCGGCCAGGCGAAAACGAAGATGCGCTTCTCCGATGTGGGCCGGCAGCCGAAGGCGAAGCAGCGCGAGATGGCGCGGAAGAAGAAAGAGCAGAAGGAAGCGGAGAAATTTCATCCACCGGCCGAAACCACGCAGCAGGTGGCGGCGGATCAGTTGCAGCAGTCGGCGCTGGGCCTGAACGGCGATTCGAAGAAAGCGGCGAAGCAGGCGAAGGCGGAAAAGAAGAAGGCGGAGAAGAACGCACCGAAGCGGCGCATGTCGGATGAGGACAAGAAGAGCACGCCGAGCGATCAGCAGAACGGGCAGCCGAATGGCACGAACACGCCGAACGCGCCGCAGTCAGGGACGAACCCGGCTTCGCCGCAGCTCTGAGGACTGGCGGGGCCGCGCGCGATGAAAGACCTTTGGGTAGCCGATCTGGGGAGCCGGGAGAACCGGGATATTACCGGCTTCTTCGCGGTGGTGGCGAAGCAGGTGCGCAGCGGGCGCGATAACGGGCGCTACTTTGCGCTGACTCTTTGCGATCGCACCGGACAGATTGACGCGCGGATGTGGGAGATCGCCGAGGCGGGAGACTTCGATGCCGGCGACGTCGTTAAAGTGCGCGGGCAGGTGAGCCGCTACAACGAGAAGCTGCAGATCAAAGTCGACAAGGTCCGCCAGGCGCAGCCGAATGAGTACGAGCTGGGCGATTTTGTTCCGCAGACCGAGCGGAATATCGATGAGATGTGGGCGGAGCTGGAGGGATGGGTGGCGAGCTTTCGCGATCCGGACCTGAAGGCGCTGCTGGAGGCATTTTTGCAGGATGCCGAGCTGGCGCAGGCATTGCGGCAGGCACCGGCGGCCAAGGGCATGCATCATGCATGGATTGGCGGGCTGCTGGAGCATGTGCTGTCGCTGATGGGGTTGTGTGACTCGGCAGTGCAGCATTATCCCAGCGTGAATCGGGATCTGCTGCTGGCCGGTGTGGCCCTGCACGATATCGGCAAGCTGCGCGAGCTGGCGTGGGGAACGAGCTTCGATTACACGCTGGAAGGGCAGATGCTGGGGCACATCACGATCGGGATCCGGATGATCGAGGAAAAGATTGCCACGATTCCGAACTTTCCGGCGGCCAAGCGGCTGTTGGTGGAGCACCTGGTGCTGAGCCATCACGGCAGATACGAGTTCGGATCGCCGAAGCTGCCGATGACGCCGGAAGCGATCATGCTGCACTACCTGGACGATCTGGACGCGAAGATGCAGACGGTGCGGAGCGAATTTGCGCGCAGCGAAGCCAATGGACGGTCCGCTGCGGAGATGACGGACTGGGTGCGCTCGATGGAGCGGCCGCTGCTAAACACGGCGGCGTATCTGGAGACGGACGAGCTGCGCCGGATGGCAGGGAAGATGCCGGAGCCGGCGGTGGTGGAAGACAAGCCTGAGGAGAAAGTCGAGGACAGGAACCATGCCCTACCTTTTGAAGACTGAACCCGGAACCTACTCGCTGGACGATCTGGAGCGGGAAGGCGAGACGGTGTGGGACGGAGTCTCGAATCCGCAGGCGGTGAAGGTCCTGGCCGGGATGCAGCGCGGCGAAATGCTGGTGATCTACCATACGGGCGATGAGAAGCGGACGGTGGGGCTGGCGAAGGTGGTGTCGGTGGACGCGGGCGATCCGAAGCAGCCGATGGTGAAGGTGAAGTTTGTGAAGCGGACGAAGACGCCGCGGACGCTGGCGGAGATCAAAGAGCAAAGCATGTTTGCCACCTCGCCGCTGGTAAGGATGGGGCGGCTTTCGGTGGTGCCGCTGAGCGAGAAGCAGTACGCCTGGCTTGCGACCGAATAAGAACGGAATCATCTACAATCAAGGCGGGTTAAGAGACGATCATGCTGCGTTTTTCCACAGCCGGCGAATCGCATGGGGAGAGCCTTGTGGCTCTGCTTTCGGGCGTACCTGCGGGCGTTTCCATCGATGAAGTGCGCGTGAACCGCGAGCTGTGGCGGCGGCAACAGGGCTTCGGACGCGGCGGACGGATGCGCATTGAGACCGACACCGCGCATTTCCTGAGCGGCGTGCGGCACGGGAAAACGATCGGGTCGCCGATTGCGATCACCATCGAGAATCGCGACTGGAAGAACTGGACCGAGGCGCTGCCGGTGGGCGCTGGCGATCCGGCGAAGCACAAGGCAGTAGCGTCGCCGCGGCCGGGGCATGCGGATCTGGCGGGGGCGCTGAAGTGGGACTTTCCCGATGCGCGGTATGTGCTGGAGCGGGCCTCGGCGCGGGAGTCCGCAGCAAGGGTGGCCGCTGGAGGGGTGGCGAAGCAGTTGCTGCTGGAACTGGGAATGGACGTGGCGAGCCATGTGATCCGCGTGGGCCGCGCCGATCTGGAGCGGACGGCAACGTGGGAGGAGATTGCGGCGCTGCGCGAGAAGGACGAAGTGCTGCTGAACTGCGTGGACGCTGAAGCCGAGGCGCGCATGAAAGCCGAAGTGGACGCGGTGCTGCGGACCGGCGATACGGTGGGCGGCGTGTTTGAGGTGGTGGTGCACGGCGCGCCTCCGGGGCTGGGTACCTGCGCGAACTGGGATGAGCGGCTGGATGGGCTGCTGGCGCAGTCGGTGATGTCTCTGCAGGCGGTGAAGGCGGTGGAAATTGGGCGAGGGGTGACGGCGGCGGAGTCGCTGGGTTCGGAGGTTCACGACGCGATCGGCTACGCGCAGGAGGTAAAGGACGGCCACCACACGCGCTTTACGCGGGAGCAGAACAATGCCGGGGGGCTCGAAGGCGGCATCTCTAATGGTGAGGAGATTGTGGTGCGCGGGTATCTGAAGCCCATCTCGACGTTGCGGCGGCCGCTGCAGTCGGTGCGTTTCGATACGCGCGAAGAGACGAAGGCCGCGTACGAACGCAGCGACGTGTGCGTGGTTCCGGCGGCGGGCGTGGCGGCGGAGGCGATGGTGGCGCTGACCGTGGCGAGCGTTGCTCTGGCAAAGTTCGGCGGGGATTCGCTGCGCGAGCTGAAGCGGAATTATGAGGGGTATCTGGAGCAGGTGGGGAAGTACTAACGGCCAGGGGTAACGGTCTACGGTGTAGCGAGCAGAAGCAGAAGCGAAATGATCAGGGAAATTGTTAAATATCCGGACCCGATTTTGCAGCGGCCGACGGAGAAGATTGCGGCGTTCGACGATGAGCTGCGCACACTGGCCGCCGATATGTTCGAGTCGATGTACAAGGCGCAGGGGATCGGCCTGGCGGCGCCGCAGATCGGCGTGGGGAAGCGCATCACAGTGATCGATCTCAGCAACAAACAGAATGCGAACGACAAAATCGTGCTGGTGAACCCGGAGATCGTCCACAAGGAAGGCAAGCAGGTGGAGGAAGAGGGGTGCCTGAGCCTGCCGGATATCCGCGACAAAGTGTCGCGCGCGGCGAAGGTGAAGGTGAAGGCCCAGGACCTGGACGGGAAGTGGATCGAGCTGGAGGGTGCGGACCTGCTGGCGCGGGCTTTTCAGCATGAGATCGATCATCTGGACGGCATTTTGTTTCCGTGGCGGATCAGCGCGCTCAAGCGGGATCTGATCCTGCGCAAGATTCGCAAACTGCAGAAAAGCGGCGAGTGGAAATGAAGCTTGTCTTCTGCGGAACGCCCGCGTTCGCCGTGCCCACGCTGAAACTGGCGCTGCGGGCGGGTTACGATGTGCCGCTGGTGGTGACGCAGCCCGATCGGCCGGTGGGCCGCGACCAGACAGTGACCGCGCCTCCCATCAAAACGACGGCGATCGAAGCGGGGATTCCGGTGGTGCAGCCGGAGAAGATCAAAAACAACGCGGAGCTTCGCGCGCAGCTCGAAGCGATTCGGCCGGATGCGATTCTGGTGGTTGCCTACGGGCGGATCATTCCGAAGTGGATGCTGGAGATGCCGCGGCTGGGCAATCTGAATCTGCACGCGTCGCTGCTGCCGAAGTATCGCGGGGCGGCACCGATCCAGTGGGCGATTGCCAACGGGGAGCCGGCGACCGGGGCGACGACCATGCGCCTCGACGAAGGACTGGATACGGGGGACATTCTGCTGCAGAGGGAGATGACGGTCCCGCCGGATATAACGGCAGTGGATGTGTTTCCGCTGCTGGCGGAGATGGGCGCGGACCTGATGATGGAGACGCTGCGGGAGCTGGACGCGGGGACGATCACACCGCGAACGCAGGACCATGCGAAGGCGACGCTGGCGCCGATTCTGACTCGGGAAGACGGGCGCATGGACTTCACGCAACCGGCAATGACGCTCTACAACCGGTGGCGGGGGTTTCAGCCGTGGCCGGGGGCGTGGAGCACGCTGGGCGGGAAGAAGCTCACCGTGCATCGTCTGCTACCGACCGAACTGCGGGGGACGCGGCGGATGGAGCCGGGACAGTTGCTGGCCGAGCAGGGAACGCTGTTTGTGGCGTGCGGCGGCAGCACGTGGCTGGAGCTGGTGGAAGTCCAGATGGAAGGCAAGCGGCGGATGACGGCGGGGGACTTTCTGCGCGGAAATGCGGTGGAGAGCGGGACCCGGCTGGACTAGCCGTCCAGGCGGGCGCGCTTCGCGCCATTTGAACGAACTGTGAGAATAGCCCTGTGATTGCGGCGGCGCGGCGAGAGGCGTTTCGGATCCTTTTGCAGATCGAGGGCGGTGACGCGCACAGCGATGAGCTGCTGCGTTCGCCGGAGGTGGATGCGCTGTCGGCGGCGGATCGGCATTTGACGACCATGCTGGTGCTGGGGACGCTGCGCTGGCAGATTGCGCTGGACGCGCAGATTCGCACGTTGCTGGCGCGGCCGGACGCGAAACTGAGCCCCGAAGCGGCGACGGCGCTGCGGATGGGAGCGTATCAGCTGCTGCATCTGGACCGGGTGCCGGCGCACGCGGTGCTGAACGACAGCGTGGAGCTGGTGAAGCGCGGCACGGAGCGCGGGGCCGCGGGCATGGTGAATGCGGTGCTGCGGAAAATCCAGGCCACAGGCCGCAGGCCACAGGCCGCAGGAACTGACCGTCCAGGAGGAGGCGCGCTTCGCGCGCGGTCCAAGCCAGAGCAACCGGCGCAACCCGAGGAAATTGCTGGGCAGTGGGCGCACCCAGTTTGGATGGTGGAGCGGTGGGTGCGGCGGTATGGCCTCGAGGCAGCGGAGGCGATCTGCCGGTGGGATCAGGAGCCCGCCGCACTTGTCATACGGGCGGAGCCCCATGCGGAAGTGCCCGGTTTGGAGACTGAGCCGGGGGCGTTTCTGGCGTGCGCGCGGCGCGTGGTGCGCGGCGACGTGGGACGGAGTGAGGCGTTTCGGGCGGGACAGATTCGCATTCAGGATGAGGCGTCGCAGCTGGTCGCGGAAGTGCTGGCGGACTGGGTGCTGGCCGCACGGGCGGACTCCGAAACCCATCCCGACTCAGAGCCGGCAGCCGAGGCGGGACCCGTGCGAGTGCTGGATCTCTGCGCGGCGCCGGGCGGGAAGACGGCCATTCTGGCGGAGCGGCTGCCGGGGGCGGAGATCACCGCGATCGATGTGAGCCGGAAGAGGCTCGACGCGATGCGTCGGATGCTTCCTCAGGGGCTCGCGAGTCGAATGCGGTTTGAGGTCGCCGATGCGGCGAAGATGGAACTGCAGCCGGAGTGGGATCTGATCCTGTGCGATGTGCCGTGCAGCGGGACGGGGACGATGGCGCGGAATCCCGAGATTCGGCTGCGCGTGACCGAGGCGGATCTGGCGCGGCAGCAGGTGCGGCAACGGGCGATTCTGCGGGCTGGACTGGCGGGAGTGCTGCCGGGTGGGCGGGTGGTCTACTCGACCTGCTCGCTGGAGCCGGAGGAGAACGAGCAGGTCGTGGAGGCTGCGCTGCGGGACGCGCCGGGGCTGCGCCTGGTCCCGGTGGATGGAATCCTGGATGCGCTGGCGGAGCGGGGGATCCTTACCGCTGAAGGACGCGAACGGCTGAGGAGCGCGACGGGCGGCCCGTATTTGCGGACATTGCCCGGGGTGCATCCATGCGACGGGTTCTTTGCGGCGGTCCTGGAGCGAGAGCCTCAGCAGGCGAGCTGATTGCGCGTCACACGCAGGCCGTCGAGGCGTCCGAGCAGGGTGAGGGCGACCTTATCCGGGTCGAAGAGGTGAGTCGCCATGGTCATCACCTGTTCTTCGGTGACGTTTTCCACGCGGTCCAGAATCTCGTCCAGGCTAAAGAAGCGCTCGAAGTACATCTGCTGGCGGGCGAGGTTGGACATGCGCGACATGGAGCTTTCAAGAGACAGCAGCAGATTGCCCTTGAGCTGGTCTTTGGCGCGGCGCAGTTCGCCGGGCTGCAGCGGCTCCGATTTGAGCCGGCGGAATTCCTCCATGATGAGGTCGATGACCTGCAGGGCGCGGTCCGCGGAAGTTCCGGCATAGACGCAGAGCGAGCCGGTGTCGCGGTAGGGGTTCAGGTCGCTGTAGATGGCGTACACCAGGCCGCGCTCTTCGCGCACCGTTTGAAAGAGGCGGGAACTCATGCCGCCGCCGAGGATGGTGTTGAGCAGCAGAGTGGTGTAGCGGGAGGAGTCGGCCACGGGTGGCGCAGGGACGCCGAGACAGAGCTGCACCTGCTCGAGGGATTTCTTGTTGCGCAGCTGGATGCGCGAAGTGACGGTGGGGGCGGCTCCGTCGGAACAAACGATGCCGGGGGCGAGCGAGGAGAATTGTTTGGCAACGAGCTCGACGAAGACGTCGTGCTCGAGATTGCCGGCGGCGGAAAAGACCATGTTGCCGGCCTGGAAGCGCTGCTGGAAGAAGCCCTGCAGCGTGTTCTGATCGAAGCTGCGGACGGTGTCGCGGGTGCCGAGGATGGGCTTGCCCAGCGGATGTCCCTTCCAGAAGCCCTGGGTGAAGATTTCGTGGACCAGGGTGTCGGGATTGTCCTCGTCCATCTTGATTTCTTCGAGAATGACGCCGCGCTCGCGGGTGATCTCCTCGGTAGCGAAGACGGGGTTGAGAACGAGGTCGGAGAGGACGTCGAGAGCAGTGGGAACGTGCTCGTCGAGCACCTTCATGTTGAAGCAGATGGTTTCCTTGCCGGTGAAAGCGTCGAGATTGCCGCCGATGGCGTCCACTTCGCGGGCGATGCGCTGGGCGGAGCGAGACTTCGTCCCCTTAAAGACCATGTGCTCGACAAAATGCGAGATGCCGTTCAGCTCCGCCACTTCGTGGCGGGAGCCGGCGCGCATCCAGACGCCCATGGCGACGGAGCGGACGTGCTCCATGCGTTCGGTGAGGACAACGAGTCCGCTGGGAAGGACAGTGCGGCGGATATTCCGTTCTTTGGTCATTGCAGTTTTCGTGTGAGAAGGAAGATTGCGCGGCCGGTTTCTGCTCGATATTCGATGCGCTATGCTCGGGAATGCGGATGAAAACCGGCGGGAAAATCCTTGTCACCATCTTAGACGCTCCGGAAGCCCCGGCGGGTGAAGGACTTTTCGGCCTTTCTAATGAGCAACTTGCGGAAAGACTAGAACCATTCTTGTTACCAAAGTACCGGGTCCGCCAGCTTGCGACAGCCCTTTATCAGCAGCGAATCGGGGCCCTGGAAGAGGTCACGACCTGGCCCAAAGAACTGCGGGAGCGGGTGTCGGCGGCCGGGTTTCGCGTCGGTGTGCCGGAGATTGTGGAGACCTTCCGCTCAGTGGATGGGACGGAGCGCTACCTGATCGCCGAGAATGACGGGCAGACGGTGGAGACGGTGTGGATGCCGGAGGGCGATGGGGGCGGCGACGGTTCTTTCGAGGATGAAGAGGTCGAGGAGTCGGCTGGGAAGAACTGGTCGCGGGCGACGATCTGCGTATCGAGCCAGATTGGCTGCGCGGTCAACTGCCAGTTTTGCCTGACGGCGCGGCTGGGGATTGTGCGCAATCTGACCGCCGGGGAAATCGCCGGGCAAGTGGCGGCGGTGCTGAAGCGCCAGGAGGCGGAACCGGGGCGCGACCGGATCAACCTGGTCTTTATGGGGATGGGCGAGCCGTTCCTGAACTACGACGCGTTCATGGCGGCGGTGCGGCTGCTGGTGGAGGAGATGGGGATCCCGGAGTCGCGGATGACGGTTTCGACCTCAGGCATTGTGCCGGGGATTCTCCGGTTTGCCAAAGAGGCGGTGCGGCCGAAACTGGCGATTTCTCTGAATGCGCCGAACGATGCGGTGCGCGAGGGCATCATGCCCATCACGCGCAAGTGGGACATTGCTGAGGTGATCGATGCCGTGAAGCAGGTGCCGCTGCGTCCGCGGGAGCGCGTCACGTTTGAGTATGTGCTGTTGGGCGGGGTGAACGATCGGCCGGAGCATGCCGATGAAGTGGTGCGGCTGGTGCGGCGGGCGAACTTCCCGGCGAAGGTGAACCTGATCGCGTGGAATCCCGGGCCGGATGTGCCGTTTACGATGCCGCGCGCGGAGAACGTGGCGCGATTCCGGGAACGGCTGCGGTCGCAGGGGGTTCCGGCGTTTGTGCGGCGGCCGAGGGGGCGGGATATTTACGCGGCTTGCGGACAGCTGAAGAAGACCAGGGAACAGGGATTAGGGATTAGGGAATAGGCAAACTTAACCCACTTGGGCTCGTCAACCTGACGGGAGGCGGATGGATCTGCGGTTATTTTTTCTGCCTGGGGTCTGCTCGAAGGTTCGGGTTTGCCGGTGATTCGCCAGGAACGGGAAGCCTGTCATTCAATTCGCTGTCGGAAACCTGTCCACGTGGTCAATTGCCAGCATCTCGGTGGGTACCTTTTGAGCTGATAGTCTCAGCCCCAGCGATTCCTGCAAGGCTGTGAAGATGGATGGAAACGCCGAGTCCGATTCAAGCTCCGGAGCGAATTCAAGCTTGATGTCGTAGCTTCCAGCCACTCCTGTCTTATCGATCACGGGAAGCCCCACCCGAGGCGTCAGCATGGTGGCAAGGTAAGCTATCGACCAGTTCAAACCCTCAAGTCTCCCTGGCCCGGTGTAAAGTCGGAATCCCGGAGGCCGATCGGCTTTCGTTGGCTGGAGCTTTGTTCCGCCCTTCGCAACCATCAGCGCATAGCCCTTGACCATCTTCATTTCGCGATGAGTCACGAGATGGAATCTTTGCTCCAGTAAATCTCTAAGAAGCGGCCTCAATTGGTCGCGGGTCAAAACTATGCCGCCTTCCGGCTTCGCGTCTACGTCGAAAAATTCCGATTCAAGCCACGCTGGTTTTTGGGAAATTTGAATTTCATCGACATCGAATGCCATCTGAACCAGAAATGAAAGTGAGACGCTCTTTGCCCAAAACCTTCCGATCCCCGGAGGGCTCCAAACCTCGTTCCCTCGATCGCCGGGCGCTGTCTGCCGGATGGTTGCCACTTCGAAGGATGAATGCTGCTTACAGTCGGCGGTCGACTGCGCATGGCTCAAGGTCAGCCCTGTCCAGCCGAGCATAATGAGAAACGCTGCACCCTTTACAACAGGAACAAGGCGACGGATAAAACTCAACGCGATGATGCCCCTTTCGTCCTGAAACCGCATTATTTTTGGGGGTCGCATCTTCATGCGCTAATACCGACTCCATTTGTATCACCGGCCCGCTTGATTCCGGTTGGTTGATCGACAATACGGAAATTTCGGCGTTGGGAACACCGGCAGTGCTTGAGACTTTTTTCGGCGGCCGCGCCACCGATTCCCTCCGCGCCCAATTCTTGCGTGGCGCAGGCAGCTCGTTTCGCTACGGGGGTCCGTTCGACTCCGCGCCGGGAAGCGGCGTGCACCGCTGGACGGATTCGCGGCGGCGCTCCGCTCAGGATGACAGCATTTTTTCGGATCGCCAGGTCAAGTTGGCCGGCTTTCCGGAAGTTTCGGGCCGGAACGTGCAAAACGGCAACCGCAGATCCTTCTACGGCGCGAATCGCGCAGCCTCAGGATGACAACACCGACGTGTTGCCGGCAATGCGGAAGTTCCTCATATCTGCGAGACCATCCGCGCAAAACCGTGGTAAGCTATCAAAACTTCGACGAAAGGAAGGCTTCCATGAAAATCAATTTTTCGCCCAGCGATCCCAAAGCGCAGCGGCCGGGTGCCTTTCTCGTCAGTTTCCTTCATTAGGTCGGACTTCAGTCCGGTTCTGACAGGCAGGCCGTAGAGCGACCTCCTCCACGGGAGTTGTCTCGAGCGCCGGTCGTTTTGTTTCTCTCGCACATTGACTGCAACCCAGAACGCCCGCCCAGGCTGCCGGCGGCGCGTCTTTTGAGGATTCTATGAGCCATTCCTCTGAGCGAAGTTCCAACAACGTAGTGCGCCACGTGCTGACGTTCCTGATGCGCCACTGGCGACGCGAGCCGTGGTCTGTGGCTGCAGTCGCCTCCTGCATGGGTTTGGCGACCGGGGCCGATCTGCTTCTGCCGGTGTATTCCGGGCGGCTGGTGGACGCGGTGGCGGGGCACGCCGGGGGACGTGTGGCTGCGCTCCATGCCGCGGTTGCGGCGATTTTGGCGATGGCGGTGCTCGGGCTGATTCTCGCGGCGATGCGGTATCTCGCGCTGCGGGCGATCATCCGGCTCACGCTGCGGCTGATGTCGCGCATGGCCACCGATGCGTTCTGGCGGGTGCAGCGCTTCTCCACGGACTGGCACGCGAATAATTTTGCCGGATCCATCGTTCGAAGAATTACGCGCGGCATGTGGGCGGTGGACATGATCGACGACACGCTGCTGCTGGCGCTGCTGCCGGCGGTGGTGGTGCTGGCCGGTTGTCCGCTGATTCTCGGCCTGCGGTGGACGGGCATGGGTCTGCTGGTGGCTGCCGGCGCGCTGACCTATGTAGCCGTATCGGTTACGTTATCGCTGGGCTATGTTGCGCCGGCGGCGCGGCTGTCGAATGCGCAGGACACGCGCATCGGCGGGGCGCTGGCGGATGCCATTACCTGCAACACGGCGGTGAAGTCCTTCGGCGCGGAACGGCGGGAAGACACGCGTCTGGCCGGGATCCTTGAGAAATGGGGCCGGCGCACGGAGCGGCACTGGGTTTTCGGCACGAACAGCAACGGCGTGCAGATGACGGTGCTGCTCGGGCTGCGCCTGCTGGTGGTGGGCTCGGCCCTGTGGATGTGGTGGTGCGGGCGCGCGACGCCGGGCGACGTGACGTTTGTGCTGACCAGTTATTTCATCGTGCACGGCTACCTGCGGGACGTGGGGCAGCACATCGCCAATCTGCAGCGCGGCGTGAACGAGATGGAGGAGATGGTCGAGTTCGAGTCTCTGCCGCTGGGAGTGAGCGATCGCGACGATGCGCAGCCGGTACGCGTGCGCGCTGGAGAGGTTGTCTTCGAGCGCGTGACTTTCCGGTACGGGATGCAGACCGCTCCGCTGTTCCGCGACTTCAACGTTCGCATTGCGGCGGGGGAGCGCGTGGGGCTGGTCGGGCATTCCGGCTCCGGCAAATCGACGTTTGTGAAGCTGCTGCACCGGCTTTACGACGTTTCCGGAGGCAGGATCCTGGTGGATGGGCAAAACGTCGCGCACGTGACGCAGGACTCGCTGCGAGCGCAGCTGGCGCTGGTTCCGCAGGAGCCGCTGCTTTTTCACCGGTCTCTGGCGGAGAACATCGCCTACGGACGGCCGGGCGCGAAATCCTGGGAGATCGAAGAAGCGGCGCGGCTGGCCAATGCGCACGACTTCATCTGCCGGCAGGCGAAGGGCTACGCCACGCTGGTGGGCGAGCGGGGGGTGAAGCTCTCCGGCGGGGAACGGCAGCGGGTGGCGCTGGCTCGAGCGTTTCTTGCCAACGCTCCGGTGCTGGTTCTGGATGAGGCGACGTCGAGTCTCGACTCGGAGTCCGAGGCGCTGATTCAGGAGGCGATGGAGCGGCTGATGGCTGGACGCACGGCCATCGTGATCGCGCACCGGCTGTCAACGGTGCGGATGCTCGATCGCATCCTGGTCTTCGACGCTGGGGAAATCGTGGAAGAAGGGCGGCACGACGAGCTGGTTCGGCGGTCCGGGGGCATCTACCGGCGGCTGTTCGAGAAGCAGGCGCTGGGGTTGCTGGCGGGAGACGAGACTGGCTTCCTGGACGAACTGGATGACGAAGTGGCTGCTTCGTGACGGTGGCGAACGGGCGTGACTAGCGGGTTGCGCCCGCCAGGCTGCGCATGGGCAGCGAGAGCAGGGCGTCGGTCACGCGGTCGGGATCGTGGCGCAGCACATCGCCCTCATCCTCGGCGAAGTTGCCGGTAATGCACTGCACGCCGAGAGCTTCGATGCGGTCGATGTCGGCGATGGTCACCTCGGCGCCTTCGGCGGCATAGCGCTCGCGGATGGGCTCGGAAACGGGTGCGGTGTTCACGAGGGCGTAGTCGAAGATGGGCCGCCCGGCGTGCTCATAAATCCGCGCGATGTGCTGGGAGGCGGTGAGGTGCAGGCTCTCATTGGCCTGGGTCATCAGGTTGCAGACAAAGACGCGGATGCCGCGCGCTTCGCCCAGCGCTTCCGGAATACTGCGCACGAGCAGGTTGGTGATGATGCTGGTGAAGAGAGAGCCGGGGCCGATGGTGATGAGGTCGGCAGCGGCAATGGCCTCCAGCGTCTCCGGGGGTGGCAGCGGGTCGGCGGGCTCGAGGGTGAGCTCGACGATGCGTTGCCGGCTGGCGGTGATGCTGGTTTCGCCGCGAACGACTGAGCCGTCTTCCATGTGCGCAGCCAGGGTCACATTGTCAGCGGTAGCGGGAAAGATGTGTCCGCGAGTGGCGAGGATCTCGGCGGCGAGGCGGATGGCCTGGGCAAAATCGCCGGTCATCTCGGTGAGGGCGGCGATGAACAGATTGCCGAAGTTGTGCCCCTCGAGATCGCCGCCGTTGCGGAAGCGGTGACGGAAGAGACGGGAGATGAGGCGCTCGTCCTCAGAGAGCGCGACCATGCAGTTGCGCAGGTCGCCGGGGGGAAGCATGTTGAAGTCGCGGCGGAGCCGTCCGCTGGAGCCGCCGTCGTCGGTGACGGTGACGACCGCTGTCAGGTCCGCGATGAAAGGGGCGCGCGCGGGCACAGCGAGCAACCCGCCCCCGTGCGGGACGCGTTGTTTCAGACCGCGCAGCAGCGTGGAAAGGCCGGTTCCACCGCCGATGGCGACGACGCGCAAGCCAGGGGGACCGGAAATTTTCGCGGCACGAGTACTCACAAATCAGGAGTCCAGGCTCAAGTCTAAACCCAAAGCCGGCGGGGGTTCTCCTCAGCCGAGCTCGGGATACAGAAGCTCGGTGAAGCGGGGATCGTCGGCCATATCGACGAAGTCAGGATCGCTGCGCGCCTGGATGCGGTTGGCAGGATTCAGTTCGATGGCGCGGCTGAGATGTTCGAGCGCGTCTTCCGCCTGGCCGGTCATGCTGCTCAGCACGGCCATGCCGTAATGGGCGAAGTCGGCTCCGGGGGAGCTGGACAGGATGGCCTCAAACTGGTCGCGCGCTTCTTCCCAGGAGCCGGCATTGAGCAGGGAGACGGCATAGTCGTATTGCTCTTCGGGAGTGCCAAAGGCGAGAGAGGAGCTGGCGCAGTTGCGGTCGCACACGGTGATGTACATGCGGACGCGCTCCTGGATCTCGGCGGGCGCGTCGCGGGAGAGCTTTTCGAAGGCGGCGCGGGCCTTTTCGTACTTTCCCTGCTGCATCAGCTGAAGGGCGTTTTGGTAATCGGAAAGCATACGGGGTGACTGCGGTTCGGGGGATTGCCTGGCGGCGGGCGTGCGCGGACGCCGAGCCGAGGAGGAATCGCGGGCTTCCTGCATTCGGGCCATAAAAAGTGGGTGCCTCGAAGACGCCAAGCCATCGGCGCCCTCTTGTGCTGTGACAACGTTTTATACGCAGAATGCAGTGTGGCGTCAAATCGGGCGTTTCGCGACTTGCTCTTCGCGCGCAGGCTGCGGAGAATGGTGCTGGTGTTTGCGGCGATCCGAAATCGGGCGAGTATCGCAGCGGCAGCGCTGGTGCTGGCGGCGTCGACGGCCTGGGCCGGGCGGAAGACGCCGCCACCGCCGGCGCTGCCTCCGCAACCGGCGATGCGCATCGAGGTGGCGCCTCTGGGCTACGTGGCGCCCGGTTCGTTTTATCTCACCTATCGATTGTCGTCGGCGGCGATGGGTTTTTTGGACGATGACCATCTGCTGTTTACCTTCCGGATCGGCGGGCTGCTGAAGCGCCTGCCCAGCGACCAGAGCGACGACGACGATCAGGAGATTCGCGCGGTGGTGCTGGACCTGGGCACCGGCAAAGTGGTGAAGCAGACGGAGTGGCGGGAGCATGACCGGCTCGCGTATCTGTGGCCGTACCAGGGGGGCAACTTTCTCGTGCGGGTTCGGGATTCGCTGTTTCTGACGGATGCATCGCTGGACCTGCGGCCGTTCCTCACGCTCTCCCAGGGTCTGCGCGACGTGCAGGTCTCGCCGGATCGGAAGCTGACGGTGCTGGAAACCGACGAGCCGGAAGGGGCGCAGCCGGTCGCCGGCGAGAGCGACAAATGGGGGACGGGAAGCGGCAGGCCGGTGAAGGTGACGATCCTGCGTTCGGGAACGAGGGTGGCGGTAGCCGAGAGTCATGCGCGAGGGGCGATTCAGGTGCCTCTGCTGGGCACCGGTCTGCTGGACACGCTACAAGGGCCCAAGCTTGGCACGTGGGTGGTGCAGTGGCTGCCGTTCCAGGGACAGCCTCGCGTTCTGGCCGACGTGAAGTCGGGCTGCCGTCCGACCTCCGATGCCATCAGCGGCAGTGTGGCTCTGATTGTGGGGTGCTACCTCGATGGCGATAACCGCGTGGTCACGGCCGTCTCGGGCGATGGAAAGGAACTGTGGCAGACGCGCTGGCAGAACAAGTACGTCTGGGGCTGGCTGACCTCGGCGGAGAACGGCAGTCGCTTCGTTTACGAATCGCTGCAGGTGAACCGGCCCATTAGTACGTTCGACGCGCTTTACCCGGAGGACATTCAGGCGCAGCTGGCCGGAGTCTACGACACGCAATCCGGACAG
Organism: uncultured Acidobacteriaceae bacterium; assembly: GCA_963770525.1. Taxonomy (GTDB): domain Bacteria; phylum Acidobacteriota; class Terriglobia; order Terriglobales; family Acidobacteriaceae; genus Palsa-343. Next base: position 239,679 of record CAVYPY010000002.1, read on the forward strand.
CTGCTCCTGGTGAAGGACGCCACGCCGGTGCTGACGGCCGGACAAAACGTGGCTCTGTCGCCGGACGGCGGGCGCTTTGCGATTCTGCGGGACGGGGCCGTTGAGATTTACGATCTGCCACCGGCGGATTCGTCGCAGCCGGCGGCAGGAACGAAAGCGGGCAAAGCCAGATGACGAAATTCTGCTGCCCCTGATGGGGCTTCGCCGATATGTCGCCCGATGCTGATATTGACATCTCAATAGAGTGGGTGACATCCTCAAGGGTTTTGCCGGGGGTGTTTTGCGATGAATCCGCCAGGAAGTGCGGTGGGGACGGAAGCACGGGGCGCGTCGGGGCCGCTGACGGTGGCGGAGCCCTACCTGATCCAGCAGAAGTGGGACGCGTATACCGGGGAACAGCATGCCGTGTGGGCCGAACTGGTACGGCGACGGATGCCGCAGCTCCGCGAGCACGCCGCCGAGGAGTATCTGAACGGCTTTGAGCAGATCGGGCTAAAAGAAGACATGATCCCGAACCTGGCCGAAGTGAACCGGCGGCTCTCTCCGCGGACGGGGTGGAATGCGACGCCGGTGAGCGGCTTCCTGCCGCCGGATGCGTTCTTCGAGATGCTGGGAGCGCGGCAGTTTCCCACGACGACGTACATCCGCGGCCGCGAATCGATGGAATACACGCCGGAACCGGACATCTTCCACGACGTCTTCGGGCATGTGCCGATGCACGCACATCCCGTTTTCGCCGATTTTCTGCAGCAGTACGGCCGCGTTTGCGCCGGGCTGATGCACGACAAGGACAAGCTGGAGAAGATGGGGCGGCTTTTCTGGTTTACCGTGGAGTTCGGAGTCATCCGGCAGAAGGGCAAGGTGAAGCTCTACGGGAGCGGGCTGATCTCCTCGCACGGGGAGGGCACGCACGTGATCGAAGGGCGGCCGGAGATTCGCGACTTCAACCTGGACCAGGTGATGGAGCAGAAGTTCCTGGTTTCAGAGGAGCAGAAGGTGTTGTACGCGGTCGAGTCGTTCGACGAGATCTACGAGGCCGCGCAGGAGGCCGGAAAACGGCTGTGCTGAGCGGCTCCCGGTCCGCGGCTGCGGCGCGAGCGGTGGGGTGGTTTGTGCTGCGCGCCACCGAAAAGTAACGGTAAGGCCGCGGAATTTGCAGTTCTTTTATGTTCGCGGATGCACAATACGAGAATTGACCTGTTTTTGCGGAAGCCGCGATGCGGCGGCCGTCCAGGGACGTGCAGGAGGGACCCAGTGCCTCGGATCCATTTTCAGTTGCAGCTGGCGGAGCTGAAGGACAAGTTGCTGGCGATGGCAGCGCTGTCGCAACAGGCGGTGCAGGCGGCGGTGGACGCGTGGCTGCAGCGGGACGAGAGGCTGTGCCAGTACGTGCGCGAAAACGAGACGGCCATCAACATGGCGCAGCGGGAAGTGGACGAGATGGCCTACGAGTTGCTCTCGCGGGAGCAGCCGATGGCCGTCGATCTGCGATTCATCCTGGCGGTGATCAAGATCAACGGCGACCTGGAGCGGATTGGCGACATGGCCGTGAGCATCGCCACCCGCGCGCTGGACCTGCTGGAGCAGGATCTGCTGGATTTGCCTGTGGACATCGGCGGCATGGGCGACTTTGCGGTGCGCATGATCCGGTCGGCGCTGCAGGCGCTGCTGGACGGCGATGCGCTGCTGGCCGAGTCAGTGCGCGACATGGACGACGAGATCGACCGGATGAACCGCGTGGCGATTACCGATCTGACGCACCGGATTCAGGAACATCCGCAGTGCGCGGATCAGGCGCTTCCGGCGATTCTGGTTTCGCGCAACCTGGAGCGAATCGCGGATCACGCCACCAACATCGCGACGGACGTGATCTTCTGGATCCGCGGCGCGGATGTTCGGCACCAGCTGTCGCTGGCGGTGGACTGAGTAAAACAGGGATTAGAGGTTAGGGATTAGGGTTTAGACAACCTGATCTTTGCCGGGCGAAAATCTGCGCTCCAGCTATGACTCCGCCGTTAATGCTTTGCGGGCGCGAGACAAAACCCAGTTCGCTGCGTTTGTGAGTTCCTTCTCCTTCACATCTTCCACCACAACCGCATCGCCGATTCCCTGGGGCAGGACAAACCTCCGGGCGCCGGCGCGGTTCTTCTTGTCGCGGCCAGCGGCGGCCAGCAGCTGCGCGGCGGTGGTGCGGAAACTGGGCAGCGGTCCAAAGGCCAGGATCGCGCGCTCGATGCGCTCGGCCTGGTCGGAGCCGACGGTCTTGCGGGCAAGAGCGATCTGCAGGGCGGCGAGCATGCCCCATGCAATGGCTTCGCCGTGCAGGAGCTTCTTGTATTGCGTTGCGGCTTCGATGGCGTGGCCGAGCGTGTGTCCAAAGTTGAGAATCATGCGCAGGCCGGACTCGCGCTCGTCGAGGGCGACGACGCCGGCTTTCATCCGGATGGAATCGACGATGACGCGCTGGAGAGCTGCGGGATCGCGGGCCAGGATCTTCTCGGCGTTCTGCTCCATGAAGCGGAAGAGCGCGGCGTCGCGGATGATGCCGGCTTTGACGCTTTCGAAAAGGCCGGCGCGGAACTCGCGGTCTGGCAGCGTTTGCAGGACATCGAGGTCGGCGAAGACGGCGCGCGGATGGTGGAAGCTGCCGATGAGGTTCTTGCCGGCGGCGAGGTTGACGCCGGTCTTGCCGCCCACCGAGGAGTCCACCTGGGCGAGCAGCGTGGTCGGTACCTGAATATAGTCGATGCCACGCATGTAAATGGCGGCGAGGAAGCCGCCGAGGTCGCCGACGATGCCGCCGCCGAAGGCGATGAGGACGGAGGAGCGGTCGGCTCCGGAGCGGGCGAGTTCGTCGGCCAGCTTCTCGACCTGGGGCAGACGCTTCCAGCGTTCGCCGGCGGGCAGGAAGAGGAGGGTCGGCTGAGCGGATTCAGGGAAGGCGGCGAGGAACTTCTTGCCCCAGAGAGCCCAGATCTCGGGCGACGTCAGCACAAAGGCATTGCACGCAGCGGACTTCCGGAGCGCCTGCGCCAGCTCGGGAAAGAGGTTGCGGCCGACGTAGACCGCGTAAGTCGCCGAAGGAGTCTTGACGGTGAGGGCCGGTTTCATGGGTGCAGGGTACAGGGTACAGGGTGCAGGGTACAGTACCGGTTACGGCCTGTAGGGCGGGCCAGGGCCAGAAGCAACGGTGGCCAGTGAACCGCCTGCTAAGACATCGATGTTCCAGGATGTCGGAGGGGCTATTGAGGTGAGTCCTGTGGAGTTTGGCCGATGCTTGTGAAAGTTAAGTCTTGCGGGGGTAGCTTTTTCATTTGTCACTCCCTTCAGTCCAAAATATCGATCACACCGGATTTTCTGCCCACGAAGGGGCACGGAAGCAAAGGAATCGGGAGGGGAGGGCGTGCGGACGGCCACAGGGCTACAGGCTACCGGCCACCCCGGGCACGCAGAAGTGTGACATTTGCTACAGAAGCGGTGACGGGAATGAGGCATTCTGCATCGCAAGTGGCAGTTGACTTTGATGACCGCGAGGCAGCAATGAATGACCTTTGCACCCTGGCCCATTACCAACCGGACGATCTCTCCACGCACGCCGTGTCGCTGGCGGTGATGGCATGGGTTTTGCGGCACGCCAACGCGAGCGGGTCAGCGCTGGACCGGGCTGCGTTCCATCGGGCGGCCGATTTGGCTTTGGTGCTCTTCCGGGAGGAGGAGCGACGGTTTTCCTCGGCGGATGCGTCGGCGCCGCTGCTGGACGGGGTTTATCTGAAGGCGTTTGTGCCGGAGGCGGAAGAGGCGTTCGACGCAGACGGTTCAGACGAGGACGATGACGAGAAAGAGAGCCGCGCGGAGTCCCGGGCGGCAACGGCAGTGGCTGCGCGGTTCCAGCGGGAGGTTCTGCGGCGGATTCACCAGCGACCGGCGGAGATGCCGGTGGGCTGCGAAGAGCTGACGTGGTGAGGACAGCGGACAGCGAATAGCGGATAGCGGACAGGCAGGAGTCATCCTTCTTCAACCCAGTCCTTCAACGCAAGTCCCTGGGGCGCACCCGGCTGCGCCGGTCTTCCACCTTTGGATGGAGAACGAATTCCGTCTTCGCGACGGTGCAATCTTACCGGTGAGACTGCTACCGTTTCCTTTCCCGCCAGACGTGCAGGCGTCACGCGTCTGCGATTCCGGCGAAGCTCAGGTTTGACCCCCAGCTGGAAAGGACAATATCTATGCCTCACATCGCCCTCCCTGAAGGACTGCCCGGCATCCGCGGCGCTATGGCCTTCCGCCCGGAAACTGCAAAACCGCTGAACGAGCTGGCGGAAATCCTGCTCTTTGCCCCCCACACCCTTACGCATGGCGAACGGGAGCTGATCGCCACCTACGTCTCGTATCTCAACGACTGCCATTTCTGCCAGAGCATTCACGGCGCCATTGCCGCGGCGCATCTGGGCGGCGATGAGGATCTGGTGAAGCGTGTGAAGGCCGACTTTCAGCACGCCGGTATCTCCGAAAAGCTCAAGGCTCTGCTGGTGATCGCCGGTAAGGTGCAGCGGGGTGGGAAGAACGTGACGGCGACCGACGTGGAGGACGCGCGGAGCGTGGGTGCATCGGATGTCGAGATCCACGACACGGTGCTGATTGCTGCCGCTTTTTGTATGTACAACCGCTACGTGGACGGACTGGGCACGACGCAGCCGCACGATGAGGCCATGTATCGCGAGCGCGGCAAGATGGTTGCGCGCAGGGGATACGTGGAGGGAAGCAAGGACTATCTGCCGGCGGAAGCCGCTGCTCGCTGAGGAGAAGAACATGCCGCACATCGCATTGCCCGAAGACCTGCCCGGCATCAGCGCAGGGTTTGCGTTTCGTCCGGAGACGGCGAAACCTATGCGCGATCTGGCGCACATTTTGCTGCACGAGCCGAACAGCCTGGCGCCCGGCGAGCGGGAGTTGATCGCGACGTATGTCTCGTCGCAAAACGATTGCTATTTTTGCCAGACCAGTCACGGCGCCGCGGCGGCGTGCCACCTGGGCAGCGGCGAGATTGTGAAGCAGGTGAAGACTGATTTCGAGAGCGCGCCGGTCACGCCAAAACTGAAGGCGCTGCTGGCGATCGCCGGCAAGGTGCAGCAGGATGGCAAGCGCGTTTCTCCGGAAGACATAGCCACGGCGAAAGTACAGGGCGCCACGGATCTCGAGATCCACGACACGGTGCTGATTGCCGCGGCGTTCTGCATGTACAACCGTTACGTTGACGGCCTCGGCACATGGCAGCCGCGCGACGAGCGGATGTATGCGGAGATGGGTCAGCAGCTGGCCGAGCACGGCTATCGCAAGTCCTCGGAGTGAGGAGGGCGCGCTGATGACGACGCAGGGAGAGGCGCAGAAGTCCACGCAGGAGTTCACGCAAGAGTTCAGGAATGCATTCGACTTCTGCGTCGACCGCTGACGAAGGTTCGCTGCACTACGCCGGGTGGGGCGTTCTGGCTGGCGCGTTCGCCGGCGTGATGGTGAGTTTCGCCCCGATTGTTCCGTACACCTTCAGCCTGTTTCTCGATCCTCTGCACGCCGCGTTTGGATGGAAGCGGGAGGCGATGGGGGGCGCGTTTGCGTTGGCGGCGATCACCGTGGCGCTGGTGTCGCCGGCCATTGGCTTTCTTCTCGACCGGTTCCCGCCGCGGCGCATTATTCTGCCGGCTATCCTGGTATTCGCTGTTGCGCTGGCGTCTTTGAGCCGGCTCGGGTCGGGCATCGGGCGGTTCTACATCACGTTCTTTGTGCTGGGACTCGCGGCCAACGGAACGGCGCAGTTCGCGTACACGCGCACGATCCTGACCTGGTTCTCGAAGCATCGCGGCCTGGCGCTGGCTTTGCTGCTCACCGGCAGCGGCGTGGGGTCGATCCTGATCCCGCCGCTCACCGAGTGGATGATTCAGCATCACGGATGGCGCGCCGGGTGGCTGATGCTGGGCGGCATCGCTGTGCTGGGCTTTCCGCTGACGGCGATGCTGGTGCGCAACCGGCCGGAAAAGCCGCTGGTGCGCACGGATGCCCGAGCCGCGGGGATGCCCGTGGCTGGGGCCTTGCGCACAACGGCATTCTGGATCCTGGCCTGCATCACGATCCTCTCCGCATTCAGTGAGAACGGCCTTGTGACCAACCTGGCGGCCATGCTCATGCAGCATGGCGTTCTGGCTGGCAGCGCGGCTCTGGCTCTCTCAGTGCGCGGAGGAGCGGGGATTCTGGGCCGGCTTTGCATCGGCTTCGCCATCGATCGTGTGTCGCCGGAGCGGATTCAAACGCTGGTGCTGGCGCTGGCCGCAGCGGGAACGCTGATTCTTGCCTTCGCGGGAACGGGACCGGTCGCTTTGCTGGGCGCCGCGGTGCTGGGTGTTGGCCTGGGCAGCGAGGCCGATGTGGGACCGTATCTGCTCGCGCGCTACTTCGGCCGGCGGCATTTCTCGGTGCTCTATGGGCTCACCTGGACCGCCTACGCGATCGGCGGCGGCATTGGGCCTCTGTGGATTGGGCACCTGTACGACCGGGCGGGCGGGTATCAGCCGCGATTCATCGTGGACCTCGCGGGCGTGGCGTTCGCAGCTGTCGTGCTGAGCCTGTTTCTGGCCCCGCGCCACGCGATGGTGGATATGGAACCGGAGATGGGCCTGGCGAGCGAAGGTTAGGGGTTGGCGGAAATTTTCGAAGCAGATTCCGCTGCGCGCGATCTCCGGGGTTCAGGGTTATTTCTTTTTTCGGCTCTTCGCGGGCGCCTTTGCCGGTTTCTTCTTCGTCGGCGTGGGCTGCGGAGGGGCTATCTCGTATTCGGACTGGACGAGGCCGCCCTTGTAACTGTGCGTGGCGACGTGGTGCAGAGGGATGTCATGGGGAACCGGTCCGAAGAGTGGGATGCCCTGACCAATGAGGACGGGGACGCGGGTGACGATGAGACGGTCGATGAGGCCGGCGGCGAGGAACTGCTGGATGGTGAGGCCTCCGTCGACGTAGACGTGCTGGAAGCCGCGGGCCTCAAGCTGGGCGGCGACGGCGGGAGGCTGGCCGGAGATGGCTTCGACGACGGCTCCTTTGAGCGACGAGAAGTCGGGCGGGCGATGGGTGAGAACGAAGACGGGCTTGCGTCCATAACCCCACGGGCCGGGGAAAGAGCGCGCGACGTCGAAGGTGCGGCGGCCGATGAGGACGACGTCGACGCTGGAGTAGAACTCGCTGAAACCGTGAGGGCCCTGGTCGGGGGTGTCGAGGAAGTCGAGGGCGTGGTTGGGGCGGGCGAGAAAGCCGTCGACGCTGACGCCGCAGAAGACGGAGAGCTTCATCGGGACGCCTCCGGGTGGGGCTTAGGGTGGAGATGGTACCCGAGTGTAGAGGCGGGCGGGGTGGGGGAGCAAGGTGGAGGGAGGGTTTGTTCGGTCTGCGGCCCACAGCGGTGGCTCGGGTGGGAGAACGCCCCGCGACCCGGTCCCGCAGGGGGTTACCGAAGGATCGGCGGCGGCATGGGATGACGTTTCCCTTGTGGAAACGTTTCCCTTACGATCTCTACATCCGCGTCTCGCTTGCACCCACGGTGTATCGAACGGTTTGCGGATGTGTTGCTGTGAAGGCTCCGCCCAGGGCGGGGCCTTCGCGGTTTTTGGGTGCTTTTGCGCGGGGCGCAGCGGCAATCGATTGATTTGCTGGGATTTGGTGGGCGCAGCAGGATTCGAACCTACGACTTCCACCGTGTGAAGGTGGCACTCTACCGCTGAGTTATGCGCCCCTGGGCGGGGTGGAACTGGTTCAGAATAGCAAAAAAACCAGCGGACAGCGGATAGCGGATAGCGTACAGCGGACGGCCTACAGCGGGCAGCGCCGACAGGGGGGTGACAACGTCGCTCAAAGGTAGAATGATCAGGCACGTATGGCTTTTCGTTCCTCTTCGCCTGAGCCGGAAGACCCGGAAATGAAGGACTTCCGCGATCCGGAGGAAGCTGGGGAGGGATCCCGGCTGCCGGAAGAGCTCGGGGAGGGTCCGGAGCTGGTTCCCGAGGAGGACTGGGAGGCGGAGTCCGGCGAGGGTGCGGACCGGGAACTCGGCGGCCGGGAAGACGAGGCCTTCAAAGACGCCGAAAATGGGGAAGATTCCCCGCAACTCACCGACCCGAACGGGGTTAGCAGGGATATGGCGACTGCGGCTCTCAATACGGGGGTGTGGCAGGGACGGCCGGCCGAAGGGGTTGCGCGGACGGTTGCGGGTCCGGCGGACTGCCGGGCGATGACCGACGCGGAGATCATGCTCCGGGTGCGGGAAGGCGATGACACTGGGTTCAGCTTCCTGATTGAAAAATACCGGAAGCCGATCATCAACTTCATGTACCGCATGGTGCACAATCAGGCGGTGGCCGAGGAACTGGCGCAGGAGGTTTTCCTGCGGGTGTATCGCTCGCGGCAGACGTATCGCGCGGAAGCGAAGTTCACGACCTGGCTCTACCGGATCGCGACGAACCTGGGCGTGAATCACGCGCGGGATACGAAGTACGAGCGGGCGGCGCAGACGATCTATCTGGACCAGCCGGATCCGGAGACGGGGACGACGCCGGACGTGGCGGATGTGCGGCCGGGCGCCGAAGTCGAGCTGGTGAAGGATGAGCGGATGCGGGCCATCCGCAAGCACGTGATGGCGTTGCCGGAGCGGCAGCGGACCGCGGTATTGATGCATAAATACCAGGGTCTGGATTACAAGGAGATTGGCGCGGTGCTGAAACTGAGCGAGTCGGCGACGAAGTCGCTGCTGTTCCGCGCGTATCAGACGCTGCGGGAGCGGCTGAAGGAATTTGTGGAGCAGGATTAACGGACGGGAGAAGGGTTTTATGATCTGCCGGGAAGTGCAAAAGAGATTGCCGGATTTGCTGCTGGACCGGGAGCGGGTGCCGGTGGAAGTGCGCGCGCATGTGGCGGACTGCGCGGAATGCGGGAAGGAGCTGCGGGAGCTGGAATCCACGATGGCGCTGATGGACGCGTGGGAGGCTCCGGAGGCTTCGCCGTATTTCGACGGGAAGATGGCGGTGCGGCTGCGCGAGGAACAGGCGGTGGCTCCGGCAGGCTGGCTGGAGCGGATGCGGGCGCGGCTGTTGTTTGGGAATTCGATGAGCATGCGGCCGCTGGCCGCGGCGGCGCTGGCGCTGGCGGTTGCGGTGGGAGGCGGGATGTATGCAGGGTTCGCGGGACTGGGGCATCCGGCGCATCCGGTGCCGGTGCAGGCGGCCTCGCCGGTGATTCGGGATCTGCAGTCGCTGGATGAGAACGCGCAGGTGTTCCAGCAACTGAACTCAATGGAGCAGGACACGAGCGACAACAGCGGAGCGCCAGGCGGGAACTTGTAATCGGGTTGAGAAGGGAAAGACGGGCGAAGGCTGATGGAGAAACAAGGAACAAGCCGGCCCGAGGATGTTAGCAGTCTGCTTTGGGGAAGTCGGAGTATGACCCACGGAGAGCAAGCCACGAGGCAGGGCGCGGGGCCCGGACGCAGAGTCGCGTTCGCGCTGACAGCGTTGGTGTCTCTGGCGATGCTGGCGGGTCCGGGGGCGTGGGCGCAGCGTCGCGGAGGAGGCGGAGGCGGGCAGGCAGCCCGGCCGGCTCCGGCGCCACGGCAGCAGGCGCCACGCCAGCAGATGAAGCCCAGCCCGATGCGGCCGGCCCAGCCGAATCGGAACGCCGGCGGCGGAGTGCCGGGCAGCTACGGCGCGCGCCCGGGAGCAGTCATGCAGCCGGGGACAAATTCGGGCTTTGGGCGACGGCCGGGGCAGGAGCATCTGCCGCAGTGGCTGAACGAGCACCAGAACTTGTCCCCACAGCAGCAGGAGAATGTGTTGCGGCGGGAGCCGGGGTTCAATCGGCTGGCACCGGACCAGCAGCAGCGAGTTCTGAACCGGCTGCGGACGCTCGAAGCGCGGCCGCCGGAGCAGCGGGAGCGGCAGGCGGCGCGGGTGGAGATGTTCGAGCGCCTAAGCCCGGAGCAGCGGCAGGATGTGCGGGCGGCGACGCAGGCGGTGCGGCAGATGCCCGACGACCGGCAGCGGATGGTCGATCGGGCCTTCAATGATCTGCGGCAGATTCCGCCGGAGCAGCGGCAGGCGATCCTTAACTCGGCGCGCTTTGATCACACGTTTACGCCGCAGGAGCGGCACGTGCTGGGGAGTCTGTTGTCGATTGAGCCGTACGAGCCGAGGTGAGGCACGGAATCAGAGTTCAGGGATTAGAGTTTAGGGATTCAGGGCGCTCCGATGGAGCGCCTTTTGTGTTGGCGCGACAGTACCCCGCCCGCGCCTATCTGCGGAAGAAATTCTTCGCCAGGAAGAGAACGTTGGCTGGGCGTTCCGCGAGGCGGCGCATGAAGTACGGATACCACTGGTCGCCGAAGGGGACGTAGACGCGGACCCGGTAGCCTTCCTGCAGGAGCCTGCGCTGCAGATCGCGGCGAATGCCATACAACATCTGAAATTCAAAGCTGGCGGGATCGATCTTTCGCTCGCGGGCGAACTGCTTTGTGGCTTCGATCATAGCCGGGTCATGAGTCGCGATGCCGTGGAAGACGCCGCTGGGCAGCAGCATCTGCATGAGGGAGATGAAGTTTCGGTCGACGTCGGCTTTGTCGGGGAAGGCGAGATCGGGCGGCTCCTTGTAGGCGCCTTTACAGAGGCGGATGCGGATGCCGTCCGCGAGAAGAGCGGCGATGTCGCCGGCGCTGCGCCGGAGGTAGGCCTGGATGACGATACCCACGTGGCCACGGAACTGGGGTTTGGCATTCAGGCGGCGGACCAGATCGACGGTGGCCTGGGTGTAGGGCGTGCCTTCCATGTCCACGCGGACGAAGGAACCGGTGGAAGCGGCGTGCTGGACCAGGCCGGAGACGATCTCCTCGGCGACAGCGGAGCTCAGGTCCATACCCATCTGTGTGAGCTTGAGGCTGACATTTGCGTCTAACTTAGAGGGGGCAATGGCATCGAGGAGCCAGTGGTAGACCTGCGCGGCCTGCTGGGCCTGGGCGGGGGTGGCAACATTTTCGCCGAGGCTGTCGAGGGTGACGGCCAGCCCCTGGGCGCCGAGAGCGTGGGCAGTGCTCATCGCGTCTTCTATGCGGAAGCCGGCAACGAAGCGGGAAGACATGCGGCGGCCGAGGGTGGAACTTTCGGCGAAGCGGCGGAGGCGGGCATTTTGAGAGAGGCCGATAAAGGCGGAGCGCAGAAGGGACATTGGATTTCGAAATGGGACAAACAGTTCATTTTTGCACAACGCCGCAGAATGGCGTCCCGGATTCACGGGATTTTTCGCTCGTGGGTACCGGAGCCGTGCCAGAATGAGCACAGATAACTGAACAGTAACTGCAAGAGATTCGATTCAAAGCGGATTTTCCTCGGACGGGCAAATCGCCCCCGTTGTGGCCGGCATCCTATCAAGGTTGGATATCCGTGAATCGGGCCGCTGGCGCGGCCTTAACCGTACGACAACAGCAACAGCGCGCGGAAATCAGCGGAGATTAGTCTCCGAGGGCCTCAGCAGCGCAATCGGGAGATGGTTCTATGGTGAGTCATTGCGCAAATCCGAAATGCGCGAAGCCCCTGCACTATCTGCGGGAGGGGCGGATTTTTGTGTTCGACGTACCCGGCAAGGATGTGGACGGGAACGGTAAGCGGACGCGCCGGATGGAGCACTTCTGGCTGTGCGGGGACTGTGCGCAGACGATGGTGATGGAGCAGTCCGCCGACGGAGTGCGGGCTGTGCCGCGGACGCGACGGCTGGTGGAAATGAATATGGTCGTGACGCGGTCCGCAATGGCGTCGTGACAAGCAGGCAACAGGCAACAGGGAACAGGGAATAGGCAACAGGGAACAGCCGGGTCGAGAGATCCGGCTGTTCTCATTTTGAGGTGGCATGGGGATGAACTGTGCGGCTGGAGGGGTCGCCATAGAGAATGCCTCGGCCGTGGGTGCCGATGTAGACGCGGCCGTAGAGGCGCGGATCGCCGGTGATCTGCAGGATCAACCCCCACTGATGCTGGTTGTCGTTGATGCGGACCCAGGAGCGGGCAGCGTTATCGGAGCGAAAGACGCCGGGCTCGCCCTCGATGGTTCCGGCGAGGTAGATAGCTGGATAAGTCTGTCCGGGCGCGGCTTTACCGAAGCCGAAGGCCTGGATCTGCTGGACGCTGGGCGTCCGCGTGAAAAGGATGGTGCTGGCTGAGTCGTACGTTCCGATCGAGGCGCTGTGCCAGAGGCCGTCGAAGGCAGCGATCCAGAGATCGCCGGTGCGGCCGGGGGTGGCATAGATCTGGTCCTGTCCGCCGCGGACGTCGCCGCGCGGCTCGTGATTCGGCGGGGGCGCGTTCTGGAGCGTGAACGGCTCGACGGTGAAATGCGCGGCAGCGTCGGTGCTGTGATAGAGCTTCCTCTCAAAGAGCGAGAAGGCGTAGAACGTGCGGGGATCCAGCGGGTCGGCAACGACGCGCGTGCTGGGAGGAAGGCTCTGGACCGGCGTCCATGTGGCGCCGCGGTCGCGGGTGAGGGAGGGGACTTCGCGGTTGGGGGTCCAGACCCAGGTGGCGCCGTCGGCGGAAACGGCAATGGAACCGGCCTGGCTGGTGGGCTGCGGATCGCGGGGAGTCGGCTGCCAGGTGTGACCGGAGTCGAGCGAGTAGCTGATGTTCGCGCCGGGTTTATGGTCGGCACTGATGCCGACACGGACGAGGATGTTCGGGTGAAGCGCGGGGGCGGCGATGCCGGTGGTGTCGCCAAAACGCGGCGGTGCGGAGGAGCCGGCGAGCGGCGAGCGATTGAGGTCCCAGTGGACGAAGCCGCCGTAATCGCCGATACCAGAGACGAGAGGCGCGCCCTGGGCGGGACTGTCGAGCGCCAGAGCGACGGTTTCTTCAATGCCCGGACCGAGGATGGACCAGTGAGTCGGCTGATTGCGATCGACAGCGGTGAGGTCATGGGTTTCCCATCCGCCGTAGCCGGTGGTGAAGACGGCATGGTCGGGGTTGGTGGGATCGATCTGGATGTCGAAGAGCCAGTGGATCGGTGTGGGCTTCACGTAGGTAGCGAGGCTGTAGTCGAAGACTCCGCCGTGTGGGGCGCCGAAGACGGGCTTCCAGGTTTTTCCCGCATCCGTTGAGCGAAAGATGTTTTCGCCCGAGCCGAAGTAGTGGCCATAGGTACTGGCGATGACGGTTTGCGGATGATGCGCGTCGACGGAGACGGCGGCGTAGCCGAACTCCCGGCCCGGAGCGGGGCGCTCGGGAGTGATGTCGGTCCAGGCGCCGGTGCGGGTGTCCAACTTCCAGACGCCGCCGCTGGTCATTCGCGAGGGGCCGGGAGCGTTGCCGTAGGCGATGTAGAGGGTGCCGTCGGAAGCGAGGGCCGAGCGCGTGGGGCGGTATTGGGTGGGCGCGCCGGGGACCGGCTTCCAGGTGGCTCCGGCGTCGGAGGAGACGAAGAGGTTCGGCCGGTTCATCAGCGAGACGCCTGCGTAGAGAGTCTGCGTGCGGCGGGCTGACGAGATGGTGCGAAGCGAGGTCGACGGTGCGGAGTCGCGGAGGAACTGGATGAAGACGATGCCGTCGCCAGGGGTCTGGGGGGATTTTACGGGCGGGGCGGGTTCCGTGATGTTGGGGAAACTCGTAACGCGGGTCCATGTGACGCCGCGATCGACGGAGCGCCAGAGGCCGTCGTGGCGGGTGCCCACATAAAGGATGCGGCCGTCGCGGGGATCGACGGCGAGGCGCTCGCCGTTACCCCGACCGTCTTCGTTGGCGCCGAACTTGAAAGGAACAGGCGTGATGTGGAAGGTGCGTCCGCGGGTGGCGGAACGGAGGATGGCGCCATCGGGCGCGCTCGCATTCGTATACGTGCTGCAGGCGAGATAGACGCGGTTGGGGTCGGAGGGATCGATGGCGATGGAAGCGACGCCCATGAGGTTCAGATCCTTTGCGCCGATCCAGTCGAGGAGGGGAAGCCAGCGGTGCGCGGGGTTATCCCAGCGATACGCGCCGCCGATGTCGGTGCGGGCGTAGCGAAGGCCGGGGACGGTGGGGTCGAAGACGATGCCCGAGACGAAGCCACCGCCGACGATCTGGGCGTTCTTCCAGATGTAGGGCGGCTGCTGCGGAGGCCGCTGCGCGAAAAGCGGGAGCGTGCTGGTGAGCAGCAGCAGAGCAGGGAGGCAGCAGGGACGCAACAGGATTCCTTTCGGGCGGGCCCGGTCCTGCGGACACTGACCTGGGGACAGTGTAGTGCAGGGTTGCGCATGGCTTAGGGAACGGGCGAAAGGGCGGGCGGCGTCAGACACATCCTGCCAGGTGCGTCAGGCACCGGCGGCAACGGTGTCAGACAAAGCGGGCGCCGTGTCAGACGGTTTTCGGCGATGCGCTGGCGGGATCGGCGAAAAGGCAAAGCCACGATGAGTCAAGGGCCAGCCAGCGCTGGGTGCTGAACCAGCTGGTGGGCAGCTCGGGAATGTGCAGGAGTCCATGACCGCGGACGCAGAGCAGTTCGGTGCCGTTCCACGCCAGGAAATTGCGGGAAGCCTGTCCGACACGGGCCGGGTTGGACAGCAGTTGCAGACATTCCGGGCAGCGGCGGCTCTGGTCGTGAAAGATCCAGCGAAACGCGAAGAGCAGCGTGGGCACTCCGGTGACAAATTGGATGAGAAACGCAGTGTTCGGACTGAAGCTCGGTCCCCAGGTGATCGAGATTGAGCCCAGCAGCACAAGCAGGGGGACGAGGACGAGCTTGGCGGCGAGAAAGGCGGCACGGCGGGGGAGGGTGGCGCGCGGGAGGGGTCCGCGGCGGACGGGCGCTTCGCTCAGCGAAAGAGGCAGCGTCGCGGGCAGCGCGATGCAGGCGAGAAAGAGAACGAGGAGGACGTTGGCGAATGGCTGGTCGAGCAGATACGGCAGGCTGATGCAGTCGAAATGGCAGACGACGCCACGGCGGGTTTCGACCATGAAGCGGTAGCCGTCGCGGGGCGGTGGGAAGACGGCGCTGCGGATGCGGGCGATGGTAAAGCCGCGAGCCGTGGGGGCGAGCTGGCCGAGCACCGCGGGAGTTTCGAGGAGGACGGCGTCAACTGAGCCAGGCAGTTGCCAGGCATTGGCGGGGAGTACGCCGGCGATCGGAACCGGCATGCCGTCGATGTCGGACACGCGTCCGACGAGATGAGGGTCGCGGTGGTACTGCGTCTGCCAGGCGGCGCGAGTAAGGAAGAGCGCGGGCGAGGAGGTGTCCGACGCGGAGCCGAGGCCAAGGAGATGCAGGAGATTGGGGGTGGCCTGAGCAACGATGAGGCGCCGCTGAGGTTCGTCGGCGAGATGCAGGGTTTTGTCTGCCACACGATAGAAGGCGAGCTCGGAGAAGAGCGGAGCGGTGTTGGTCGTCCACTCGCGGTAGTCGGAGATGTGGCTCGAAGGCGCTGAGGGATCAGCATTGCCGCTGCCGGTGATGAGGACGAGCGAGGCCGCGCGCTGATAGGGCACGGGCAGAAGGACGCGGCGGGAGCCGGGCAACGCCAGGCAGAGCAACAGGGCGCCGAGGGTGGCGGCGGCGAGCAGGAGCAGGCAGCGCGCAGGCGAGCCGGGCTGCAGGAGAGAGCGAAGGCGGGGCAGGAGATGCGCGCGCAGGGAGTGGGCGCGAAGCTGGAGGGCATCGTTGACGGCGCCGGCGGCGAAGTTGAGCGGCGTGGCAGACACAGGCGACTCAATGTCGGACACGTGTCCGACATGCCAGAGCTCGGCGAGCCATTCGGCGGTCCAGTCGGGGCGCTGATCGCGCGGGACGAGGAATGCAGCGGAGCGGACGAGCCGGCGGGCGAGCGGAGCAGCAAGTCGAGCGGGAGGCCGGCGATCGAGGTTCATACGCGCTCGACCTCCGGCGTGGGGAGCATGCGTTCGAGGAGCGGGTAGCGCTTCCAGGCGGCTTCGAGGGTGGCTTTGCCCATGCGGGAGACGCGGTAGTACTTGCGGGGCGGGCGCTGCTCGGCGTCGGCAATCGACTGCTGCTCCCATCTGGAGGCGATGAGGCCGTCGCGCTCGAGGCGCCGCAGGGCGGGGTAGACGGTGCCGCTGGGCAGGCCGGTGACCTCCATGACGCTGAAACCGTAAACGTGGCCGGCGTGGATGGCCTGGAGGATCATGGCGGCGGTGTGGGAAAGCCTGGCCTCGGCGGGCATGGTCGAGATTGTAGCACCCTATGTAGCATTCTGTTGACTGGTCGAATACAGTATGCTACATAGGGTTGAGGAGGATATGTGCTGGAACTGCAGCGGCTGTCGCGGAGCTATCGGGGGATTCCGGCCATTCGAGATGTGAGCTTCGCGGTCCGGCCGGGGGAGATTGTCGGCTTTCTGGGGCCGAATGGAGCAGGGAAGTCGACGACGGTGAAAATCATCACCGGGCTGTTGCCGCCGAATGAGGGACGGGTGCTCTTCGAAGGGCGCGACATTCACGCCGATCTGCAGGCGTGGCGGGCGACGCTGGGGTACATCCCGGAAGAAGCGCACCTGTATGCGTGGATGTCGGCGATGGAGTACCTGCAACTGGTGGGGCGGCTGCGTGGAATGCGCGAGCGCGCGATCGAGGAAAAGGCGACGGCGATGCTGGCGTTGCTGGGCCTGGAGTCGTGGCGGCATTCGCCGATGACGGCGTACTCGAAGGGTATGCGGCAGCGGGTGCTGATGGCGGCGGCGCTGCTGCACGACCCGAAGATGCTGGTCTTCGACGAGCCGCTGTCGGGGCTGGATGTGCTGTCGGGACGACTGTTTCGCGATCTGCTGCACGAACTCGCCGGCCAGGGCAAGGCGGTGCTCTACATTTCGCACGTGCTGGAGATTGTTGAGCAGCTGTGCGACCGTGTGGTGGTGATTGCGGAGGGGAAGGTGCTGGCGGATGCGGCTCCAGCAGAGCTGGCGCAGCTGATGGAGCTGCCGAATCTGGAGAAGGTGTTTGCGCAGCTAGTGCAGCAGCAGGACACGCGGGCCGCGGCGAAGGCGATGGTCGAGGTGATGCGGGTCCATGGCTAGCGCATTGCGGGTTCGTCGGGAAGAGCGCCACCGTGTGCTGTCGCTGGAAGTGCTGGCGCGCGACGCAGAGACGGAGCCGCGCGAAGAGCCAACACAGTTTCGCGTGCTGGTGCGGCATTTTCTGGAGCGGTTTTTTACTAACGAAATGGCCTCGGCAGACGGCGAGGCGAAGACGCGGCTGGTGCAGGTGGCGTGCGCGCTGGGCATCCCGGGGCTCATTGTCGCGATGTATTTGTATCCCGTGTATCACCTGCCGCGCGGGCATGTAGGGCGGTACTGGGGGCCGCGGCCGTACTGGTCGCAGGCCGGGGATCACTACTTCTATGTGGTGTATTCGCTGGTGGCGCTGGGGCTGGTGACCATCTTCGAGTGGGATCTGCTTTTCCCGGATCTCCTGGACGTGTTTGTGATGGGGCATCTGCCGGTGCGCAATCGGCGCGTGTTTGCGGCGCGGGTGACGGCGATTGCTGTGCTGCTGGGAGCGGCGCTGTTCGACGTGAACTTCCTGGCGCCGCTGGTGTTGCCGGCGGCGACCGATCCGCCGCACCTGTTTCGGTTTTGGGCGGCGCACCTGACAGCTGTCGGGATGAGCGGCGTCTTCGGGGCGGCGCTCTTTCTGGCGCTGGAGGGCGTGCTGCTGGGCGTGCTGGGCGACCGATGGTTTCGGAAAATCTCGCTGTGGATGCAGGGCGGGTTTGTAGTGGCGCTGCTGACGCTGCTGTTTCTGTATCCGGCGATGGCGGGAAGTCTGCAGGGACTGACCGGCGGGCGGATCGCGATGTGGGTACCGTCGTTTTGGTTCCTGGGGATCTACGAGCAGGTGTTGCACGGATCCGCGACGCTGCCGGTGTTTGTGCGGCTGGCGCATGTGGGATGGGCGGCGACGTTTGCCGCGGTGAGCGTGGCTGTGGCGCTGTATCCGCTGGCGTGGTGGCGCCGGACGCGTGGACTCGTGGAGGGTGCGGCGAAGAAGGAGCGGCGGAGCCTGGTGGGAACGCCACTGCAGCGGATGGTGCATGCGACGCTGGCGCGAACGCCGGCGTGTCGGGCAATCTGGCAGTTCATCGGGCAGAACCTAATGCGGGTGCCGCGCTACCGGATGGTGCTGGTGATGTACGGCGGCATGGGCGCGGCGCTGGTCTTCGCTGCGGTGATGCGGGTGAGCACCGCGGGCAGCCGGATTACGTTTCTGTTTTCGCCGGAGGGCCTGCGGGCGGTGGTGCCGATGGTGGCGTTTTGGACGGTGTCAGGATTGCGGAGCACGTTTCTGGCTCCGTCGGATCAGCGCGGGCGGTGGATCTTTCGCGTGACGGTGGGCAAGGCGGGGCTGGCCGAGGTGGGTGCGGCGCGGCGGTGGGTTTTGCTGTGGAGCGCGGCGCTGAGCCTGACTGCCGTGGTGCTGGCCGCGCGGGCGGAACATTGGACGGGGTCTGTGCTGGCTGCGCAGTTCGCCGTGGCGGTGGGATGGAGCGTGGTGCTGACGGATGTGTTTTTCCTGAACGTGAAGACGATTCCGTTCACGGGAGCGAAGGCGAATACGGCAACGAACTTTGCGCTCCTGCTGATTCCGTATCTGGGATTTTTTCCCGCGGTGGTGCTGTTCACGGTGTCGGCGGAGCCGTGGATTGAGGCGGCATGGGCCAACGTGGCGTGGACGGCGGCGGCATTCTTCGCCGCTCATCTGGTGTCGCGGGCGATGCATCGTCAACGCATCCGCGAGCATCTGCTGCTGATCGATGCGGACGAGGATGAAGAGGAGTTTCCGCAGCGGCTGGGCTTGCGGTACTGAGCGGCCCTGATCGCGCAAACAATGGACGAACAGGGATCGGAGCCGATCCCACTCAATGCGCCCAAAGGCCGGCGCATTGAATGGGGCACCGGGCAATCCCATTCAAGCCAAAAGAAGGCTTGAATGGGGCACCCAGGTTCTCGGATCAGTGATACTCGTCGGCGCTGGGTCCGTAGATGGCGGGGACCTTTGCTTCGAGGAGCCGGAGATACACGGTGAGCTGGCCGCGGTGATGGGCCAGGTGGCTGAGCGCGCCTTCGCGAATCTGGCTGTAGCGCGGGCCTTCGGTGAGGATCTGGCCGCCCATCTTCAGGCGCCAGGGCTTCATCAGGTGGTCTTCTGTCGTGTTCTGGAGGGCCGTGCGCGATTTGGCGAGACCTGCGTCGACGATGCGCAGCAACT
Source organism: uncultured Acidobacteriaceae bacterium (assembly GCA_963770525.1). Classification (GTDB taxonomy): domain Bacteria; phylum Acidobacteriota; class Terriglobia; order Terriglobales; family Acidobacteriaceae; genus Palsa-343. The sequence goes on from CAVYPY010000002.1 coordinate 258,928, forward strand.
CGGCGCGGGAATCGACGGTGTGGGTACGGAAGCCGGCATCGGCTCCGTCAATATCCGTGGCGTCCTGCTCGATCATCATGGCGATCCAGGCAGGCATGCTGGCCACCAGGGCGGCAAGGTAGCCCAACTCCATGGAACGCTCATGGGGCTTGAAGGAGTTGCGGCCTTCGGGAACGCGTTCCAGCGTCTTGCGGGCGGAAGCGGCTTCGATGTCGAGCTGCTCAAGGAAAAACTTCTTCAGGTCCATGGCGAATCCTCCGGGGAGATGTTCGATCTCACGGAGGTCAGACTAGTGGCGCATATATGACAAATGATGTCATGATTGCAGAAATAATCTGAGCAGGTGGACGAGGAGCGCGGATGAAGGCGGATCGGCTGCTCTCGGCGCTGCTGTTGTTGCAGGCGCATGGGCGGATGGCGGAGCGGGAGCTGGCGGAGCGTCTGGAGGTGTCGCAGCGGACGGCGCACCGGGACATGGAGGCGCTGTGCGCGGCGGGGATCCCGCTGGTGGCGCATCGCGGTGCGCAGGGTGGATGGGAACTGGAGAAAGGCTGGCGGACACGGGTTCCGGGGCTGGACGATGCGGAATTGCGGGCGCTGCTGATGGCGCAGCCGGGCGCGCTCGGTGACAAACGTCTGACGGCCGCGGCGGAGCGGGCCTTCGACAAACTCGTCGCATCATTGTCGCCGGCGATGCGGCTGCAGGCGGAGGCGATGCGGGCGCGGCTGTACGTCGATTCCACGGGATGGCGGCCGGGGAGCGAGGACTGGTCGGCGCTGCCGGTGGTGCAGGAGGCACTGTCGCGCGATGCGAAGCTGACGTTCAACTACACAAAGCTGGACGGGTCGGCGCGGACGCGGACGGTGGATCCGCTGGGGCTGGTGAACAAGCAGACAGCGTGGTATCTGGTGGCGCGCACGCCGGAGGGGATGCGGACGTTTCGGGTGTCGCGCATGCGGGAGGCGGTGGCGCTGGCTCTGACGTTCGAGCGGCCGAAGGGCTTCGGTCTGGCGCGCTGGTGGCAGAAGAGCACGGAACGCCTTCGAGAAGCGAAGGAGCGATTTGCGGCGACGCTGGCGTTGAGTCCGGAGGCGGTGGTGTCGATGGAGCCGTGGATCGCGATGCGGCCGGTGGAGACGCGGGCGAGACTGTCGGCCGGATGGAAGGCGTATGCCGTGGAGTTCGACAGCGCTTACGCGGCGCGGTTTGTGACGCTGGGGCTGGGGTCGGGGGCGCGGGTGCTGGCGCCGGAGGGATTGCGGAAGGAGGTGGCGGCGGAATTGCGAAAGATGAGAGGTCCCACCCTGATCGCGCCAACACCGGGCGCAATCAAGGATGGGGCACCCAGGGTTGTGGGTAGCGCTAAGCCGTAGCGGTCGTGGCGACGGACTGCAGGCTGCGGGCTTCGATTTCGAATTCGCGGATTTTGTATTTCTGGATTTTGCCGCTGAGCGTCGCGGGGAATTCTTCGACGAAGCGGATGTACTCGGGGATTTTGAAATAGGCGATCTGATCGCGGCACCACTCGCGGATTTCGTCTTCGGTAGCGGACTCGGCCGGGCGCAGGCGCACCCAGGCGCAGACCACCTCGCCGAGGCGGGCGTTGGGGATGCCGACAACCTGAACCTCGCTGATCTTCGGATGGGTATAGAGGAACTCCTCGATCTCGCGCGGGTAGATGTTTTCTCCGCCGCGGATGATGATGTCGCGGGAGCGGCCGGTGAGGTGGATGCAGCCGTCGTCGTGCATGACGCCGAGGTCGCCGGTGTGCAGCCAGCCCTCGCGGTCGATGGCGAGGGCGGTGGCCTCGGGCTCGGCGTCGTAGCCTTTCATGACAACGTAGCCGCGGGCGCAGACCTCGCCCTGTTGTCCGACGGGGAGAGTGGCGTTGTCGGACGTGGAGACAATTTTGATTTCAGTCTGGGGCATGGCGCGTCCCACGGTGTTGACGCGAATCTCGAGGGGGTCATCGGCGTCGGACATGGTGACGACGGGCGAGCTTTCCGTCTGACCGTAGGCGATGACCAGTTCGCCGATATGCATTTCGGTGAGGACGCGCTTCATCAGCTCAATGGGGCAGGGAGCGCCGGACATCATGCCGGTACGCAGGCTGGTGAGGTCATAACTGGCGAAGTCGGGGAGGCTGAGCTCGGCGACGTACATGGCAGGGACGCCGTAGACGGAAGTGGCGCGCTCGTCGTGAATGGCGGCGAGAGTGGCGCGGGCGTCGAAGGTCCAGTTGGGGAAGATGAGAGCGGCGCCGGTATTGAGGGCGGTCATGGTTCCGATGACGCAGCCGTAGCAATGGAAGAGCGGCACCGGGACGCAGATGCGGTCCTGCTCGGTGTAGTGGAATCCCTGAGCGAGGAACTGGCCGTTGTTGGTGACGTTGTGGTGTGTGAGCATGACGCCCTTGGGCAGGCCGGTGGTGCCGGAGGTGTACTGGATGTTGGCGACGTCGGACGGAGCGACACGGGCGGGGAGCTCGCCAACGGAGTTGAGCAGGGCGGGCCAGTCGGGCGAGTCGAAGAAGATGGTGTGCTTAAGGTCGATATCCAGGCCGTGGCGGGCACGGTCGAGGATCGACGCGTAGTCGGCGCGCTTGTCGTGGGTCCAGAGAAAGAGGGCCTTCATGCGCGAGCGCGTGAGAGTGTACTGCAGCTCGTGGGAGCGGTAGGCGGGGTTCACGTTGACGAGGGCGACGCCGGCGCGGGCGCAGCCCATGTGCATCATGACCCACTCGACGCAGTTGGTGGACCAGAGTCCGACGCGGTCGCCCTGGCGGATGCCGAGCGCGTGGAGGCCACGGGCAACGCGATCGGCTTCCTCACTGAGCTGGGCCCAGGTGAGGCGGCGCTGCTGGTGGCAGGAGACGACGGCATCGCGGTCGGGAAAGCGTTCAGCTGTGTGATGGAGAAGTTCGCCGATGGCCAGGTTCAGCAGGGGACGGTCGGGACCGCAGGTGTGGCTCAGGGTGAGGCGGTCTTCGGCCGTAGCTGTCGGACAATCGTCCACGGGGGCAGTGTACGAGCAGGCGGCGGAGCAAGGATGTGATGAACCGCACGAAGGCAGGGGCTACGGGCTACGGGATAGGGAACGGAGTTTAGGGTTTGGAGTTCGGCTCCGGGGACGGGGAGTCGTGGGGCGCTGGAGAGAAGAGCGCGTCGAGAACGAGGAGGATGCCACCGATGACGATGGCCGAGTCGGCGAGATTGAAGTCGGGCCAGTGGTAGTGGACGATGTGGACTTCGAGGAAGTCGGTAACGAGGCCGAAGCGGAGGCGGTCCCACACATTGCCGATAGTGCCGCCGAGGATCAGGGCCAGCGCGATGGTGGTGGCGGTGATGCGGCGGCCGATGCGGAGCAAGATGACAAGGACGACCAGGCCGGCGACCAGAGAGAAGCCGGTGAGAATCCAGTGGGTGAGGCCGGGGCGTGCGGTCTCCGTAAACATGGAGAAGGCCGCGCCGGGGTTGCGGACGTGGGTGAGGCGGAAGACGTGGTCGATGACGGGGATCGCGTCGCCTTCGGGGATGTGGCGGACAATCCATGCCTTGGAGAGGCGGTCGCAGAGGATGATGAGGCCGGTGAGGCCGAGAAGCCAGAGGCGACGGTCGCGTGGGTTCATCGGGAGGCCTCGACTGTGTCCATCTGCGCGAGGGCGTTTTCACAACGGCCGCAGACCGACCATGGGGCATCGGAGGCCGGGACTTTTGGCGTCACGCTTCGGACGTGCAGCGGCGAGTCGTCGGGGTAGTAGTTCCAGCAGCGGTTACATTTCGTGCCGGCGGCGGGGAGAACGGTTGCGAGGATGCTGGTCCCCTGCGCTTCGGCGGTTACCGAGACCTGCGAAACGTTGAGGAGCTCCTTCAGGCTCGACTCGTAACGCTTGAGGAGGTGGAGCGACACGGGAGCCTGGATCGTGACCATCGCTTCCAGGGCTTTGCCGATCTTGCCTGCTTTGCGATCGGCTTCGAGGGCTTTGAGAACTTCATCGCGAATCAGCAGGAGATTGCGCCAGTCCTCGAGGAGAACCGGGTCTGCCGGTCCCAGCTCATGCACCCTGGGGAAGTGTGCCAGGTGCACGCTGGCGGGTCTGTCGGACATAGCGGGCAGGTACTGCCAGACTTCGTCGGACGTGAAGGTGAGGAGCGGTGCCAAAAGTCGGACAAGAACCTCGGCGATGCGCCAAAGGACGGTCTGCGCGGAGCGACGTTCGGCGCTCTGGGGCGCGAAGGTGTAGAGGCGGTCCTTGAGGACGTCGAGATAGAAGGCGCTGAGATCGACAATGCAGAACTCGTTGACGGTCTGGTAGACGCGGTGGAACTGAAAGTCGGCGAACCAGCCGGACTTGCCGTCGACGCCGCAGACTTTCTCGACCAGCTCGCGGGTGCGGGCAAGCATATAGCGGTCGAGGGGCATCAGCTTCAATGGGTCTTTGATTGAGTCGGTATCCGGATTGAATCCCGCCAGGTTGCCGAGGAGGAAACGGAAGGTATTGCGCAGCTTGCGGTAATTGTCCGCCAGGCGCTGCATGATGTGTTCGCTGTTGACGACGTCTTCGCGGAAATCGACCGAGGCGACCCAAAGGCGCACGATTTCCGCACCCATCCGGTCGGCAATATCGACGGGATCGACGCCGTTGCCGAGGGATTTAGACATGGCGCGGCCCTGCTCGTCGAGGGTCCAGCCGGCGGTGCCGACCATTTTGTAGGGCGTCGCATGCTTTTGTCCGACACCGACTGAGGTGAGCAGCGAGGTGTGGAACCAGCCGCGGTACTGATCGCCGCCTTCGAAGTAGAGGTCAGCCGGTGGCTCGAGGCCGGGCTCGGCTTCAAGCACGGCGTGCCAGCTGGAGCCGGAGTCGAACCAGACGTCGAGGATGTCGGTTTCGCGGCGGAAGGCGGAGCCGCCGCAGTTGGTGCAGTGCGCGCCGTGAGGCAGCAGGGCGTCAGGGGCGGCGGTGTGCCAGACCTCGACGCCTTCCTTTTCAAAGAGCGCCAGGACACGCTGATTGAGAACGCAGTCCGAGAGGGGCTGATTGCACCGGGAGCACAGGAAGACGGCGATGGGCACGCCCCAGATGCGCTGGCGGGAGATGCACCAGTCAGGGCGGGTGGCAATCATGTTGGCGATGCGTTCTTCGCCCCAGGCCGGGTCCCACTTGACGCTGTTCTTGATCTCGTCGAGAGCGCGCTGGCGGAAGGTGGTCGCGTGCCCGTCGATTTCCATGGGGTGGTCGATGTTGATGAACCACTGTTCAGTCGCACGGAAGATGACGGGGTGATGGCAGCGCCAGCAGTGAGGATAGCTGTGATAGATGTCGGAGCGGCCCATGAGGGCGCCGCGAGCGGCGACGAGGTCGATGATGGGCTGATTAGCCTGGAAGACAGTCTTGCCGTCGTACTCGGGCAGGCCATCGCGGATGCGTCCGGCATTGTCGACGTGGCAGGTCTGGTCGAGGCCGTAGCGCGCGCCGGTATAGAAATCGTCGGCGCCATGGGCAGGCGCGGTATGGACAGCGCCGGTGCCCTGGTCGGCGGTGACGTAGTCGGCGAGGACGCCGAGGATGGAGCGGTCGAGGAAGGGATGCTGGAAGGTGGCGCGTTCGAGAACGGCCCCTTTGAAGGTGGCGATCGGAACGGCCGACTCCAGGTTGCAGGCTTCGCGGACGGAGGCAGCGAGGGCCTGGGCCACGATGTAGACGCGGTCGCTGGCCTTGTCCTCAAGGGCAACGTAATCGAAGTCTGGATGGAAGGCGACGGCGAGCGACGCGGGGAGGGTCCAGGGAGTGGTGGTCCAGATGATCGTCGCGACGCGTTTGCCGGCCAGAGCGGGGTCGAGGGCCGCCGGATCGCTGGTGAGGTCGTAGCGGACGTAGATGCTGGGGCTGGAGTGCTGCTCGTACTCGATCTCGGCGTCGGCCAGGGCGGTCTGGTCGTGGATGCACCAGTAGACCGGCTTGAGACCGCGATAGACAAAACCGGCCTCGAAAAAGCGAAAAAAGGTCTCGAGGATGCGCGCCTCGTACGCGCGCGACATGGTGGCGTAGGGGACATCCCAACGTCCGAAGACCCCAAGCCGCACGAACTGGCTTGTTTGCAGATCGATATACGTCTGCGCATACTCGCGGCAGTGGCGGAGGAACTCGGCGGGCGGCATCGACAATTTTTTGCGGCCAAGCTTCTCATCGATTTTGATTTCGATGGGCAGGCCATGGCAATCAAAGCCGGGGATGTAGGGGGCGTCGAAGCCAGCCATGGTCTTCGACTTCACGATGAAGTCTTTAAGGCACTTATTCAAAGCGTGGCCCAGGTGGATGGGGCCGTTCACGTAGGGTGGCCCGTCATGCAGGATGTAACGGGGCGAACCTTTTCTGGAGGCGCGTATCTGCTCGTAGAGCCCGGATTGCTTCCAACTCCGGAGGCGGGCCGGCTCGGTCTGCGGGAGACTGGCTTTCATGGGGAAGTCGGTGCGAGGCAGGGAAAGGGTATCTTTCAGGGCAACAGGCTTCGGGTCGCCGGGGGGCGGCGCAGAGGACATCGTTTCTCCAACTTGCGAGGTGGAATGGGCCAAAGTTTATTGTATCCGCTGAGACTGCAGTAACTTCCTGGGGGATGACGCGTCTATCAGTGAAGGAGAAAAGCAGGCGATTATTCGAAGCGGAGCCGCATCTCAGGAAGTGCAGCAAGGTCCCCAGGGCAAGACAGAGAGGGCGGCTGTCATTGATAATCAGGAGAAGCCGGGCGGCGACGTCCGGCGAAAGAGCACATGGGGAATACGGTTTTGACGTCTCCGCATCTGGTACCGGACACAAATCGATCGAGAGATTCTCAGGCTGATGGACCGCGCCTTGGCAGCCTTGAGGGACTGATCGAAGAGCCGATCTGGAAAACGCTGTTCGCCGGCGTGGTGGACGCGCTGTTTCCGAAGAAGCTGCCACCGCTGAAGCTGAGTTCGGTGCCGATCGCGGTCCGGGATCCTCTCGCGGTGAAGCGGAGTCCGGCTTCGAGCGCTGTGGCCTTCATTACGCATGTGGTGGTGATTGGGCTGATCCTGCTCTTCACCCTGGAACAGTGGCACGAGCGCGCGATCCAGAAGAAGGTTGCGGTCGTTCCGGTGGATGTGGCGCCGTATATCCCACCCTCGCCGATGAAGGACACCATGGGCGGCGGCGGTGGCGGCGGCAACCATGAGATTGTGGAAGCTTCCAAAGGCAAACTGCCCAAGATGGCCAAGACGCAGATTGCGCCCCCGCAGATTCTGCGGCTGGATCATCCCAAACTGGCTGTCGAGCCGACCGTGCTGATGCCGCAGGCGATCAAGCTGCCGGATGCGGCGAACATGCCGAATATCGGCATGCCGCAGTCGCAGCAGGTGGCGCTGCTCTCGCAGGGCGGCGGCAGCGGTTCGGGCTTTGGCAGCGGCTCGGGTGGCGGCATTGGATCGGGCTCGGGTGGTGGTATTGGCCCGGGATCGGGCGGCGGATACGGTGGCGGTATTTACCATCCCGGCGGCGGCGTCTCGAATCCGGTGCTGGTGTATGCGCCGGATCCGGAGTTCTCCGATGAAGCGCGGCGCGCCAAGTACCAGGGCGTGTGCGTGGTAGGCCTGATCGTGGATGCGCAGGGCAATCCGCAGCGCGTGCATGTGGTGCGGCCGCTGGGCATGGGCCTGGACGAGAAGGCCATGGAAGCCGTGCGGGAGTACAAATTCAAGCCGGCCACCTATCAGGGACATGCCGTGCCGGTGGAAATCAACATTGAGGTGAACTTCCGGATCTACTGATCGTTGATTCGGAAGGAGCAGGACCCTCGCCGCCAAATCGGGCGCGAGGGTCTTTTGCGTTGGGGGGCTGTCCGCCCCGGGCGGGGGCTGGCCGCCCGGGCGGATGCGCTTCGCGCCGGCTCGCTCAGGGCAGGCTCCTGCGCTTCGCGCAAAAGGGCTGACTTCCGGGAAGATTGGCGGCTGTAGTCCGGATGTAAAAATCTGTCGATGTCGCGATGCCGATCGAGCGGAAGCGGAACCCGGCGGCGGGCATCCTATGTAGTAAACATCGAAGGAGAAAAACAGAATGACTCCCCAGGAAGCGCAGATGCTTGAGGATCTGGTCCGCAAAGTGGAAGGAACGCACCTCACCGAAAAGGATGCGGACGCGGAGGCGTTGCTGAAGGATGGGCTGGCGCGGGATCCGGACGCGATCTACAAGCTGGCGCAGACGGTGCTGATCCAGAACCTGGCGCTGGAGCAGGCGCACGCGCAGATGCAGCAGATGCAGCAGCAGCTGGCGCCGCCGGCGCAGCCACAACCGGCGCGGGCGACGAGTTTTCTGGGCGGACTGCTGCACCGCGATACGCCGCCGCAGGGCCAGTGGCAGACGGTGCCGCAAGTTCCGCAGGCAGCGCCGCAGAACTACCCGCCGCCGGCGTATGCGGCTGGCGGATATGCGCCGGGCGGAGGGGGAGGCTTTCTGCGATCGGCGGCAACGACGGCGGCGGGCGTGGCGGGCGGGATGCTGGCCTTCCAGGGAATCGAGTCGCTGCTGCACGGCGGGTTCGGTGGCGGATACGGCGGATTCGGCGGCGGGATGCCCGTTGGGGAGACCGTCGTCAACAACTACTACGACGATCCATCACAGCAGGGCCAGAAGGGTGTGGATCCGAATGCGATCGCGGGTCCTGACGAGCAGCCGCAGGGTCCGTATGACGCGGGGGCGCAGGGTCAAGGGGATCAGGGCCAGGGGGACGCACAGGACTACGCCGATGATGCAGGCGCGGGCGACGCGGGCGGGCAGGACGACAGTCAGGATTATGCCGATGACTCCGGCGGCGGCGATTTCGGCGGTGGGGGCGATGACGGGGGCGATTTTGTCTAAAGGCAACCTATGGCCCGTAGCCGGCAGCCGGTGGCGAAGGCAGTCTCCGGGGAAGATCAGGCGCCAGCGCTGAGCGATTCGACGACTGCGTCGTGAAAGGCGGGGCGAACCTGGCGGATGGCCTCGCTGGAGCGATCGGGCCAGGTGCGGTTGGTCAACAGGGCGACCGCGAGGTTCTGGTCGGGATCGATCCAGAGCGAGGTGCCGGCATAGCCGAGATGGCCGATGGAGCGCGGGCCGAAGAAGCGGCCTGAAGAGGACGGCTCAGTGGGGACGTCCCAGCCGAGCGCGCGGGACAGGCCGTCGGGTGTGGTCTGGCGCGCGGTGAAGAGGTCCACCGTTTCAGGACGGAAGAGCTGCGTGCCGCTCGCGGTGCGGCCGTGCTCAAGGATGCACTGCGCGAAGCGGAGAAGATCCTCGACATTCGAGAAGACGCCGGCGTGACCGGCGACACCTGCGAAGACGAAGGCGTGTTCATCCTGGACCTCGCCCTGGATCACGCGACCGCGGAAGGTGCGGTCCTCTTCGGCGGGCGGAATGGCGGGGCGATCGGCCGGGCGCGGATTGAAGCGCGTGTGTGCCAGCTCGAGGGGAGCGAAGATTTCGCGCGCGCAGAAGATGTCGAGCGGAGTTCCGGTGAGAAGCTCGATGACCTTGCCGAGGAGGATAAAACCAAAGTCGGAGTACTCGGTACGAGCGCCGGGCTGCGCTTCGAGAGGCAGTCGCAGAATGGCGCGGAGCAGGACATCGGGCGTGCCGCAGTTGCGAAACAGAGGGGCCCAGCCGACCATGCCGGAGCTGTGCGCGAGGAGCATGCGCAAAGTGACGCGCTCTTTGCCGCTGCCGTGGGCCATGCCGATGACGAAGCCGGGAAGGATATCGCCGAGGCGGGCGTCGAGGTCGAGCGAGCCGCGATCCACCAGCAGCATGGCCGCCGCGGTGGTGGCGACGACTTTGGTGACGCTGGCGAGATCGAAAACGGTCGATGGAGAAACAGCGGGGGAAGCGGCCTCCCAGGTAAAGCGGCCGATGGCATCCATGCTGATGACCGCGCCCTTGTGAAGAACGCCCCAGGCGGCGCCGGGGAAGGCCTTCTGCGCCACGGCCTCTTCCAGCACGACGCGCGGGGAGGTCCGGGATCGTCGCTCACTCTGATTGGCCATGGCAACACCGGCCGGCGCCATGGAAACAGGGTAACGCGAATAGGCCCAGGCGGGATGTATCGGCGATCACGATGTTTGGAAACCGATGGGCTAGGAAGGCGAAAAGTGGCTCTGGCTCCGTTTCCAAAAGGGTGAAAGACGCGACCGGCATGGGGCGCGGAGCATCCAAAATCCACTGGAGGAAATCGCCATGAGTTCACCCGCTCGCAGGAATGACGGTGTGTCCAAAAAAGGCTTCGATCTGATCACGCCGCACTGGCGGCAGAACGCGAAGGAAATTCAGAAGTTTGGGACGGTGATTCGGGACCTGCCGATTGGGATCGGCGAGGACACGCGGCGCGAGATTTGTGAACGGCTGAATGTGCTGCTGGCGGATGCGGCGTCGATGCGGGACTTGTACAAGAAGTCGCACTGGCAGGTGGGCGGACCGACCTTTTACCAACTGCATCTGCTCTTCGACAAGCATTTCGCCGAGCAGGTGGAGCTGGTGGATGTGCTGGCGGAGCGCATTCAGATTCTCGGCGGCGTGAGCGTGGCCATGGCGCATGACGTGGCGGAGCTGACCCGGCTGGAGCGTCCGCCGAAGGGGCGGGAAGAGGTGCCGGTACAGATTTCGCGGCTGCTGGAGGCGCACGCGCTGATTATCAAAGACACGCGCGAGCTGGCGAGGAAGGCCTCGGAGCTGGGCGACGACGGGACCAACGACCTGCTGGTCAGCAACGTGCTGCGGACCAACGAGATGCAGGTGTGGTTCCTGAGCGAGCACCTGGTGGATATGCCGCTGGTGCACGCGGAGACAGCGTAAGAAGGACAAGGAGCGGATGTTGCCGCTCCCCCGGAGGGGGTCAGGACATCTATACTGAGTTGCTGACGCTGGACGGATGCTCCTTCTCCAGGCAACCCACCAATGCCGATCGCACTCGATTTCTTCATCAAATACGGTTATGCCGTTGTGCTGTTGTGGGTGCTGACGGAGCAGCTGGGCTTTCCAATACCCAGCACACCCCTTTTGCTGACGGCGGGCACACTGACCGCGACCCACAAGCTGAGTCTTCCTTTGGTTTGGGCGGCGGCGCTGGTGGGCAGCCTGATTGCCGACACCGTCTGGTACATCTTCGGACAGCACTACGGGTCGACGGTGGTGCGGTTCATGTGCCGCCTAAGCTTCGAGAGCTCGGCGTGCGTTCGCAAGACTGAGGGGTACTTCACGCGGCGCGGCCCGGCCGCCCTTCTGGTAGCGAAGTTTATTCCCGGGCTGGGCTCGGTAGCGGCTCCGATCGCGGGGCAGATCGGAATGAGGTATACGCAATTTCTGCTCTTCGACGCGGGCGGCGTGCTGCTGTGGGCCATGACGATCACCCTGGGCGGCTATTTCTTCGGAGACATCCTGAAGCAACACCCGAGCGCCCTCTCGTGGGCGGCGCATTTCTTTGGGCTTCTGTTCGCGCTGCTGTTCGTTGGCTTCCTGGTGTGGCGTATGCTGCAGCGCCGCGCGTTTTTGCGTTCGATACGGATGGCGCGGCTGGATCCGGGGGACCTGAAGCGCATGCTCGACGCGGGACAGCCGGTCTTCATCGTGGATCTGCGCCACCCGCTGGATTATTTGCCCGATCCGCGGACGCTGCCTGGCGCGCTGAGTCTGACTCCGGACAAGCTGGTTGCGGAGAGCGAGCGGATTCCGCGAGACAAGGAAGTTGTGCTGTTCTGCACCTGCCCGAGCGAGGCGACGGCGGCGAGGATGGCGTTGCAGCTGCGCAGAATGGGCATCTACAGGGTGCGGCCTCTGCGGGGCGGCTTCGACGAGTGGAAAAGGCTGGGCTATCCGCTGGTCGACATCGCGCCGCAGGCGATGCCGGCAGCCTGACGATCAGAGGCTGCGAAGGCGATCGCAGGCGCGGGCGAGGTCTTCGTCGCGCTTGGCGAAGCAGAAGCGCAGCAGGTTCTCTCCGCGTCCATCGGCGAAAAAAGCGGTGCCCGCGACGGCGGCAACGCCGGTTTGGCGCAGAAGATTCCGGGCTTTGTCGCGAGCGGTGGCGCCGGGAATATTTGTTACATCGGCGAGCACATAATAAGCGCCGCGCGGAATCGAGGGCGTTAGGCCGGCGTCGGCCAGAGCCGAGCACAACATGTCGCGCTTAGCCTGGTATTCCGTGGCGAGACCGGCGTAGAAGCTGTCGGGCAGCTCGAGCAGACCGGCAGCCGCTCCATGCTGGAACGGCGAAGGGCTGCAGACGTAGGTCAGATCGTGAAAGTAGGAGATGGCACCCATCCAGCGCTTGTCCGCCACCAGATAGCCGACGCGCCAGCCCGTGATACTGAAGGTTTTCGAGAGGCCGGAGATGGTGATAGTGCGCTCGGCCATACCGGGCAGAGTGGCGACGCTGATGTGCCGCGTTCCGTCAAAGACGAAGTATTCGTAAATCTCATCGGTCAGGACGAAGAGATCGCGCTGCTGGGCGAGGGCAGCGATGGTCTCGAGTTCTTCAGCGCTGAAAACTTTGCCACTGGGATTCGATGGCGAATTAATGACTATACCGCGCGTTCGAGAAGTGATCGCGGCGCGGAGAGCGTCGAAGTCGAGGGTCCAGTCTGGCGCGGCGAGGGGCACGCTGACGGCGCTCACACGCACGGCACGCAGCGTGTTGTGGTGGTAGCCGTAGAAGGGTTCGAAGAGGATGACTTCGTCACCGGGATCGAAGAGCGCCATAGAGGCGGCGAAAAAGCCTCCTGTCGCGCCGGAGGTGACGAGGATTTCGCTGTCGGGATCGGCGGTAAGTCCGTTGTGGCGAGCCAGCTTGCTGGCAATCACCTGGCGGAGCGTCGCGATGCCGTCGAGGCGGGTGTAGATATTGTGACCCTGGGCGATCGCTTCGACGGCGCGGGCCGCGACCGGCCGGGGCACTTCGGTGTCGCAGACGCCCTGGGCCAGGTTGATGCCGTTGACACGTTCGCATTCGACCGTCATGGCGCGGATTTCCGACTGCACCATGCCGGGAGAGATCTCGCTGAGACGCAGCTTGTCCGCAACAGCCCGCATCCGACACGTGTACCACAAAGAAACACTGATTCGCCAACGGTCGAAGTTGTGAGGCAGGCATACGCGCGGCGGCGTCTCCAGATGGGCTAAGGTGGGTGCATGGACATCATGTTGAACGCCGTGCAGGCGCGGGTGCTTGGCTCGCTGATGGAGAAGGAAGCGACCACGCCGGAGTACTACCCGCTGTCGCTGAATGCGCTCGTGAATGCCTGCAACCAGAAAAATAATAGAGAGCCGGTGATGCAGCTGGGCGAAGAGGATGTGCGCATGGCTCTGCACCGGCTGGAGGACCAGGGCCTCGCCGGGCGCGCGCGCGGCGTGGACAGCCGGGTGACCAAGTACGAACATCGCCTGCAGGAGGTCTTTAACTTCACGCGCGGCGAGGCGGCGGCGATGTGCGTGCTGCTGTTGCGCGGGCCGCAGACCCCTGGCGAGCTGCGCGGCCGCAGCGAACGCATGCACCGGTTCGAAGAGCTGGAGGACGTTCTCTCGGTGTTGCAGAAGTTGATGCAGCGCGAGCCGGCGCTGGTAGCGGCGTTGCCCCGGCAGCCGGGGACGAAAGAAATTCGCTATGCCCATCTGCTTTCGGGCCAGCCCGAAGCGGCTGCTGCGCCTGTCCCGCGCGAATCGGAAAGCGGGGAGACGGGAGACTCGGAGCGGCTGCTCCGTCTTGAGGCCGAGGTGGCGAAACTGCGTGAAGAACTGGATGCGATGAAGGCGAAGATGGGCGGGAGCGAGGATCCGGCCCAGCCTTAGCGAACGGCGATTCAGTGGCGGAAGTGCCGCATGCCGGTGAAGACCATGGCGACGCCGAGGCGATCGGCGGCGGCGATGACTTCATTGTCGCGAACCGAGCCTCCGGGCTGGATGACCGCGGTGGCTCCGGCCTGGGCAACGGTCTCCAGACCGTCAGGGAACGGGAAGAAAGCATCCGAGGCCGCGACGCATCCCGCGAGGGACAGCACGGCCTTCATGGCGCCGAAGCGCGCGGCATCGACGCGGCTCATTTGCCCCGCGCCCACACCGATGGTCTGGTTATCGCGCGCGTAGACGATGGCGTTCGACTTGACGTGCTTGCAGACCTTCCACGCGAAAAGAAGAGAGGCCAGCTCCTCGTCGGTGGGTTTGCGCTGCGTCACCACTTTCACATCGGCGGCAGCCACGCTGCCATGATCGGCATCCTGCAGGAGCAGTCCGCCGGAAACGTGCTTGACGAAGCGCGTGGTCTGCGACGGTTTCACGATAACGAGACGCAGGTTCTTCTTCGCGGCGAAGCGCGCGCGCGCTTCCTTGCTGAACGCCGGGGCGGCGATGGCTTCAACGAACAGAGCCGCCATCTCCTCGGCGGTATCGCTGTCGACCTCGCGATTGACGCCGATCACGCTGCCGAAGGCGGAGACCGGATCGGTGGTGAGCGCTTTACGGTAAGCATCGAGGAGATTGGCGCCGGTGGCCGCGCCGCAGGGATTCGTGTGCTTGATGATGGCCACGGCGGGCTCGTCGAATTCCTGGGCGAGATCCCAGCACGCGTCGAGATCGACGAGGTTGTTGTAGCTGAGTTCCTTGCCCTGGAGCTGCTCCGCGTCGGCAATGCCGGTGCCTGAGCCGTCGACGTAGAGGGCCGCGCGCTGGTGGGGATTTTCGCCGTAACGCAGCATCTGCCCAAGGGGATCGTTGATGCGCAGCGCCTGCGGGAATTCGTCGCCAAAGTGGGCGGTCTGTTCGGCGGCAGCGATCTCAATCCGTTCGAGGGTATTAGCAATGGCCGTGTCGTAGGCGGCGGTGGTGGCGAAGGCTTTCTGCGCGAGCCGCCAGCGGGTTTCACGGCTGAGGGCGCCCCGATGCTGGTCGAGTTCCTCGGCGAGGGCGGCGTAGTCGGCGGGCGCGGTGACGATGGCGACGTCTTCGAAGTTCTTCGCTGCCGAGCGGACCATTGACGGGCCGCCGATGTCGATGTTCTCGATGATCTCGGCGAAATGCACGCCGGGCTTTGCGGCCGTCTTCTCGAAGGCGTAAAGATTGACCACCACCATATCGATGGGCTGAATACCGTGGCTTTCCACCTGGGCGCGATGCTCAGGATGATCGCGGCGATAGAGGATGCCGCCGTGAACCTTCGGGTGCAGGGTCTTCACGCGGCCGTCGAGCATCTCCGGAAAGCCGGTGAGGTCGGAAATGTCGCGGACCGGGAGGTCGGCGTCGCGCAGTGTGCGGGCCGTGCCCCCGGTCGAAACCAGTTCCACTCCATGGCGGGCAAGTCGTTGCGCAAAATCCACCAGACCGGTCTTATCGGTCACGCTCAACAGGGCGCGGGCGATCTTCTTTTCATGACTCAAAGGATGTCTCCGGATGTGCCCCGGCGTGCGGGCGTATGAAAGAAAAATTGTAAACAAGATGGAGAATGCACGGGGATGCGCGCGCATTTGTCACGGCGGGGCGGGAACGATAGGGTAAGTCTATGGAGCACGAAGAGAGCGCGGAGCGGCGGTTTTTATCGCAGCCGGAGATTTTGCCGCCGGGAACCATGCCGCAGCCGGATCGGCACGAACCGCGCGGGTGGTATCCGCCGCCGCAGCCGGTGCAGCGGCCTCGGCGCCACTGGGCGCATGCTCCGGCGACATACACGCTGGTGGGCATCAACTGCGCTGTGTTTCTTGTCACGCTTCTGCTGAGCGGAAGTCTGGCTGGGCCGACCTTCGAGGATCCCATTTCGTACGGACTGCTCTGCAACGGCAGCTATGTGGTGGCCCTGGGGCAGTGGTGGCGGCTGGTTACGTCGATTTTCGTGCACTTCGGGTGGATTCACATCGCCACCAATATGTGGTGCCTTTGGAATCTGGGGCTGCTGGGCGAGCCGTTGCTCGGTGAATTCGGAATGGTCGCGGCCTATCTGCTGACCGGGGTAGCGGGCAATCTGCTGAGTGTCGCGTTCAATCAGCGGCCGCCCGGTCCGGCTGGCGGGGTGCTGAGCGCGGGAGCTTCCGGGGCGGTGTTCGGCATCGCGGGCGTGCTGCTGATGATGCTGCGCTCGCCGCTGCTGCCCATTCCGCAGTTTGAGCTGAAGCGGCTGCGGCGCAGCGTGTGGTATTTCGCGCTGCTGAACTTCGTCATCGACGCAGGCCTGTGGGTAGCGCACACACGGCTTCAGGTCGACAACATGGCGCACCTGGGCGGATTCCTGAGCGGGCTGGCCCTGGGGGCGCCGCTGCTGCCGCGCATAGGCGCGCCGCGGACGAGTTTCGTGCGCAGACGCGCCCTCACCATCGGCGTGATGACCTTTGCGCTGCTTCTGGTCGCCTGGGGTCTGCGCGCGTTCTACGGCGCCACGGCAGGGTAGGCCTGGGGCCAGGAATCTATCGCATCACGATATCAGCAGTGGAACCAGCAGGAGAGGGCCGGGGGGGAGAGTGGTTAGCGGGTCGCGGTCGCGGCGAACTTCTTAACCATGGCGAGCAGCAGCTTGCGGTCGCTGTCGTTCAGGTTCGTCGAGTAGCGGCGAATCTGGGTCAGGAAGCGGAGCTCATCATCGGAAAGCTTCTGCGACTGCAGCTGGCGGCCGAGGGTGTCTTCGGCGAACAGCTGAGCGAGCGGAAGTTCGAGCGCACCGGCGATTTTGGCCAGAGTATCGAGCGAAGGAACGGTGTGACCGTTTTCCACTCTGGAGAGATAACAGCGGAGAAGCCCCGTGCGCTTCTCAATGTCTCCCTGGGACAGCCCCTTGGAGAGGCGGTAACCTCGGATAGTGGTGCCAATTTTCATAACGTGACGCACTTTCCCCTGTGTACAGCAAGGCAGGAATCTGTAGATTATTGCCTGCATAGTTAACACGTCATGAACCACGCACGCAAGAACTATTTTCCATACCTTAGTAACCTTGCGGAAAATCCAAAGACACTTACCGGAACGGCCGAGTTCTTATTTTTGAGCAGGATGCAGGTAGGTTCGCCAGAAAATGCGAGGAGCGCGTCCGCGCGTCTTCCGCATCTGCGGTCGATAACCACTCATGTTATTTGGATTCTCAAAAGCGTGTCCGGCGTCGGGGTAAATCTTCACATCGACGCTCTTACCCAGCGATCGCAAGGCGGCTTCGAACGGCGTGGACATCATCCGGCGTTATGCCGCGATCCTGGTCGCCGAAGTTGTCGTGGACTGTGGCGTGGATCTTTTCCAGAGGGCTCCGGTCGGTGGGCAATAAGCCCTGGTTGATGGAGACGATTTCAGGCTGGGGCGGCTATGGCAAGCCGGCGAGGAAATCTGGGGTCTTCGCGCATCCGCGGGGGCCCTTCTGCCATCGGACAAAAGGAACCGGTATCTTCCGGAGCCCATCGTGCCGCGTGACATTCTTTCCCCGGGTCCTGGTGCAGGCGCGCAGAGCGATGCGAGAGGGCAGCGGCGCACCTTTTTCGGGGAAAAGCCCCGGCGGCGGAAGACCTTCGGGCGCTGGAAGCAACGGCTGCGGCGGCGCTTGAAGGAGACCCGGGTCCTGGCCGTCATCGTGGCGCGCGAGCTGATCCGGACCCGGGTCTTCGACGTTGCGGCGGGCCTGGCGTTCTGGTCGATGATGTCGATGGTGCCGCTGCTGCTCACCGTCACCGCGCTGCTTTCGCTGCTGCATCTCCCGAATCTCTACCCCCAGATGCTGAGCGTCATGGCCCTGCTGGTGCCTCCCGACGCGCTGGCGCTGGTCGAGCGCATGATTGGCAACCTGCTCCGGCCCCATACAGGCATACTCTCGTTCGGCATCCTGAGCTATATCTGGTCGACGACGGGCGGCTTCACAGCGCTGATCTCGGCACTGACGATCGCCTATGACGTGGTCCAGCCAAGGTCGTGGATTCGCGACCGGCTGCAGGCGCTGCTGCTCGCCTTTACCAGCGGCGGACTCCTGACGGTTTCGCTGCTCGCTCTGCTGTCCGGTCCGGGTTTCGCCCACTTCATCGGCGAGATCGTGCCCATTCCTCCGGTGCTGGAGAGGCTCTGGCCGGCGATTCGGCTGGGCACCGTCTTTGTCGGATTCGTGGTGGCTCTGGAACTGGTCTATTTCCTCGGGCCCAATCTGAAGCAGCGATTCAAGTCCACGCTGCCCGGCGCGGTGTTCGCTATTGCCCTGTGGTTTGCGGGCTCGGCGGGCCTGGCCTTTTACTTCGATCGGCTGTCGAACTACTCCCGGATGTATGGCGGCATGGGCGCGATCATCGCTCTCATGTTCTGGATTTACCTCATGGCGCTGGCAACGCTGATTGGAGCGGAGATGAATGCAGAACTGGCGAAGAGGCGGGACAGCCTCCTGCGCGGCCATCAGAAGGCCGCATGGAAAGAAGCACAGGAGCGGAAAATGGAACGGCCGGCGCCCATCCAGGGGCAACCGGCCGCTTAGAACCAATCCGGGATCGCGACTACTGCGGAGCGCCGACCGCGGCGGCAGCTGCGGGTGCCTCGGCGGGCTGCTTCTCAGCGAAGTAGCTGCTGTCCCACAGATTGCGATAGAAGACACCGGTCAGCTCAGCCGCTTTGGGGCCAAAGGTCGGCCGTCCGCCTTCGAGGAAGAAGACCGCGACGATGCGGCCGTACTGCGTGTCGGCATACGAGGCGAACCAGCCGAAGCGGGTGCCATCGTTGGAGCAGGTGCCGGTCTTGCCCAGCACGGGAAACTCATTGAAGTTGGCGCGCAGCGACCGCGCCGTTCCGTAGCGAACCGCCGCCTGCATGCCGTCCTGGATTTCCGGAAGGATCGGCGCGATGTTGAGGGTGCGCTTGATGCGCGGCTGGAA
The DNA here is from genome assembly GCA_963770525.1 of uncultured Acidobacteriaceae bacterium. Classification (GTDB taxonomy): domain Bacteria; phylum Acidobacteriota; class Terriglobia; order Terriglobales; family Acidobacteriaceae; genus Palsa-343. Next base: position 277,775 of record CAVYPY010000002.1, read on the forward strand.
GTTCAGGGCCTCTTCGGGCGTGGTGGGGTGCTGCAGGTAGTAGAGGGTGCCACCATTGGCGATAGCCGCGACCAGCGCGCCCAGCTGCAGCGGGGTCATGGAAACGCCTTCGCCGAAGGAGCACATGCGGCCCACGCCGCCTTCGCTCTCCGGAATCGGCTGATCGGGATATATCCCGGGCTGTTCGCCGGGAATGTTGTAGCCGGCCAGCTCGCCCAGACCGAATTCCGTTGCATAGTGGCGCACGCGCTCAAAGCCCAGCCGGCGGCCGAGCGTCTCGAAATAGAGGTTGTTGGAGTGGGCCAGAGCCTCGGTCATATTCAGGTAGAAGTGGCCGCCGAGATTCACCGGCGTGTCCTTGGTGACAATGCCTTCTTCCAGAGCCGCCAGGGCGACGGAGAGCTTGATGGTGGAGCAGGGCTCGGCGCCGCTGGAAAGAGCCAACTTCTGGTTGACCATCGCCAGGATGCGCCCGTTGGAGGGGTCGATCGCCACGACGGTTCCGTTCATGTCTCCAAGCGCGTTGATCGCGGCCTGGCGCACAACGGGATCTTCGCCCGCGGTGATGTCGCCCGCGGTGATGTCGGAGCTGGCGAACGAACTGGCCGTAAAGCGCTCGTAATAGCGGTGCCGGCGGACGTGCCGGTAACGGGAGGTGGTCAGGCTGGCCCGAACCAGGTGCGCGTGCGTCACGCGCTCGCTGTGGTGGAGCGTGGCCAGATGCCGACGCGTCGCTGCCGACTCATGCAGGTGCCGATGGTGGGTGCGATGGGTGGTTGTCGTGGTGGTGGCCGCAAAGACGCACGTCGGCGCGATCAGGGAAACCAGCAGCAGAGGGAAAAGAAGGCGCTTCATCGGGTCTCTCTTGGGTCAAAAAACCAGACCTTCTGCTTCATCCTCCCGCAGAAACCGTCCGGCGGAGTTCGTCTCGGCCCGTATCTCTCATCAAGCATCCCGGAACGGAATGGCGGTTCCATTCCAGGTCGTTCGCTTTGCCGGTCCCCGGTCTGCCCAAAATTGAAGAACACCCTTATATCGGCGGATTTACCGCTTTCGTGCTGGTTTTTGGATGGCAGACGGGAACTCTGGGTTCACTATAACCGGAAAATGTTGCCTGTACAGTACATTTTCGCACCAGGGTACTACCCCAAACTGGTCAGAGAGTACCTTTGCGCATAAATGCGGGAATGTCGAGGTTTTCGCCCGGTTCATCCTCGAAAGCGGCATGGGCCATCACCGGGATTTCCTCCTGAGCCCCGTTGTACTGAGCGCCGTTATCGGCAACGGCCACGGTGACCGGCTCGTCCTCTTCCGGGACCTCCTCAATCGCCATGGCGGGCTCTGGTTCGGGCTCGCGGAAGGCGGAAACCAGGTCGCGACTCGAAACCGGGACCAGCACCGGCACCTCCGGTTCGGCGTGCCGCGGAGCAGGAATCACAAACTGGGCGTCGTCTTCGTCTTCACTCGCGAAGCGCGGAGTGGGGGGCCGCGATTCGATGCGCGGAGCCGCAGCGCCGGCGCGCAGGGTCGCCGTCAGCATGCTCTCGCGCCGCTCCGCCGATCCCTGGCGGAAACCGGTAGCGATGACCGTGATCTTGATGTCGTCGCCCATCGATTCGTTCTGGACGGCGCCAAAGATGATGTTGGCGTCTTCGTGGGCCGCGGTCTGGATCAGGGTGGAGGCTTCGTTTACCTCGCTCAGCTTGAGCGAGCTGGAGCCGGTGATATTGATGAGGATGCCGCGGGCGCCGTCGATCGCTCCGGATTCGAGCAGCGGCGAAGCCATGGCCGCCTGTGCTGCCTCAATCGCGCGATTCGATCCGCTGCGCACCGCCGTGCCCATCACCGCGTAACCCATGCCCGCCATCGTTGTCTTCACATCGGCGAAATCGCGGTTGATGATGCCGGGGATGGTGATGATGTCGGAGATCCCCTGCACGCCCTGGCGCAGCACGTCGTCGGCGATGCGGAAGGACTCGAAGAAGCCGGCGTCTTTGGCCACGGCGAGCAGCTTCTCATTGGGGATCACGATCATGGTGTCCACGCTCTCAAGCAGTTCCTGCATGCCGCGCTCGGCCTGAGCCATGCGGCGCTTGCCTTCAAAGGCAAAAGGCCGCGTGATGACCGCAACCGTGAGCGCACCCATTTCGCTGGCCAGCGAGGCAATCACCGGAGCCGCGCCGGTGCCGGTGCCTCCGCCGAGGCCGGCCGTCACGAAGACCATGTCCGCGCCTTCGAGGGCCTCGATGATCTTCTCGGAGTCTTCGAGCGCCGCCCGCCGGCCCACGTCGGGATTGGCGCCCGCGCCGAGACCGCTGGTCAGCTTCACGCCCAGCTGCAGCTTGACGGGGGCTTGTGAAAGCTGCAGCGCCTGGCGGTCGGTGTTGGCGGCGATGAACTCCACGCCTTCCATGCTGGCCGCAATCATGCGGTTCACGGCATTGCCGCCGCCTCCGCCCACGCCGATGACCTTGATCTTCGCGCCGCGGGGGAGTTCATCGTGGTACTGAATGCGGATTTCTTCGGGCTGGCTCTTCATCGGTTTCATCGGCTTTGACTCCTCAGCTAGACGCTTCCTGCCAAAATGGCGCGCAGCTTGGCGCGCAGTCCCTGGTTTTCCGCCGCACGGGTCACGCTGGTGCGATGGGCGTAGAGCAACGTTCCGATCAGAACTGAAAATTCCGGCGTGCACAGCTCCGCAGGCATGCGCGAAAGGGGCACCGGGGACGCCAGACGCGCCGGCACCCGCAGCAGGCTCTCGGCGGTCTCAAGAAGGCCAGGCAGCCGTGCTCCGCCGCCGGTCAGGACGCATCCCGCGCCCAGGGCCTCCAGCACCCCGCCCTGGCGGAGATTGTCGCGCAGCAGCTGGAAGAGCTCGCGCGCACGCGGTTCGAGAATCTCGCTGATGAACCTCTGGCGCACCATGCGCGGCTCATGACCGGGCAGACCGGTCACTTCAATCTCGTTGCTCTGCGGCACAGCGGTCACGATGGCATGGCCGTAATTGCACTTGAGCCACTCGGCTTCCGGCGGCGTGGCGTGCAGGCCGACCGCCAGATCGTTTGTAAAGTGATCGCCGCCTACCGGCACCACCGATGTATGCGCGACCGAGCTTTCAAAGAAGACCACCAGCTCCGAGGTCGAAGCGCCAATGTCCAGCAGGCAGACGCCCAGCTCGCGCTCGTCCGCGGAGAGCGTGGCTTCGGCGGCGGCCAGGGCTTCGAAGACCGTCTCCGTAATTTCGAGGCCCGCGCGATTGGCGCAGGTCACGATGCTCTGCTGCGCGCTCGCCGAGCTGGTGGCGATGTGCAGATTCACCTCGAGGCGGCTGCCCACCATACCCACCGGATCGTGGATGCCGGGCTGCTCGTCAAGAATGAACTGCTGCGGCAGCAGGTGGAGCACTTCGCGATCCGCGGGGAGGGCGATGGAGCGGGCGCGGTCGATGGCGGCGCGCACATCCTCGCGGGTGATCTCGCGCATGCGCGTGCCGAGACTGATCCCGCCGCGGCTGTTCACTCCGCGGATGTGCGGTCCGCCCACCGCGACGATGCATTTCTCAATGGTGGTCTGCGCGGAATCCTCGGCCATGATCGCGGCGCGATCGAGCGCGGACGCGGCTGGGGAAAGATCGGCGATCAGGCCTTTGCGCATGCCGGCCGACTCCACGACGCCGTGGCCGCGATAGCGCAGGGCGCCCTCATTGATTTCGGCAACGAGTGCGCGCACTTTGGAGCTGCCGGCATCCAGCACGGCGATCGTGTTGTCCGGCTGCTGGCTCAAGCGGCGGGCCTCCGTTTCCGGTGTTTCTCCGACTGCGGCGTTTTGCCGTGCGCAACATGCCGATGCGGCGTGACATGGTGCGTGGGGCGATGCGCCGTTGCTGCATGATGCTCGGGTGCGGCCTTGTGAACCGGGGCCTGGGCGGACTGCGTGGCGGAAGACGCTAACGGTGCCACCGGGGCATCCGGCGTCCCGGCCATCTTCAGCACCACTTCCCGGTCGTAACGCAGATCCACGGAGGCCAGATTCGGATACTGCTGCCGCCATTGCGCGATGTGCGCCTGATAATTTCGCCAGCGCGCCAGGAAATCTTCCTGCCCGAAGTAGAGCAGCAGATCCGTTCCGGCCGAAGGCACGGTCGCCTTCACGTCTTCCGGATCGGAGAGATCCACTTCGCTGAGCTGCGCGGAGACGTGTTCCCCGGTCGAATCCAGATCGGCAATGAACTTCTGGTACAGGTGCATGCGCAGGCTGCGCTGGGGCAGGGGATCCGCGGGACGGATGCCGCTGACCACGAGAAACGAATAATGCTTCGCGGCCAGATCCTTCGGGCTCATATCGAGCAGGACGCCGTTCACATCGGCGAGCTCGATGCGGCCGCCGACCTGGACAAAGGCGATCGGCGTGCGCTCGATGACCGAGACCCTCAGCTGGTTGGGCAGCACGCGCATCACCGTGGCGCGCTCCACCCAGGGAATCTGCTCCAGCGCCGCGCGGCGCTTGGCCAGAGGCACAGTGAAAAGATTGTGTCCCACATCGCTGCCAAAGACCGAGAGCAGGTCGGCGCGGGTGAGCTGGCTGTTGCCCATAGTCTGGATGGCTGCCGGCGAGGCGATGCGGAAGCGGGGATCGTGATCGAGGAAGCTACGCGTGGCCAGGACGAGAGCGACGGCTGCGCAGACGGCAGCGACCGTGATCCCCGCAAAGGCCACTCTGCCCCAGCGGCTGCGCGCCCAGACGGGCAGCCGTCCGCGACGGACGGGAACCCGGCGGCGCGCGCGGAGAAAAGGCTCCCCGGCCTCGTCGTCCGGTTCAGAGAGAGCGCGGGCGGAACGCGGAGGGCGCGGCTCGGTGTCCCGGCTGGCCGGGGGACGGTACACGTCCGCCGGCGAATCGTCCAGGAGAGTCGCGCTTCCGCTATTTGCGTTGCTTTTAGGCACGCCTGAGCAAGGTCGTGAGAATCGCCGTTTTGACTATAGCGTGCGGGGCGCTGTGGATTCGCGGGCAAAAGGCGGCAGGTATCAAATGAGGGAACAGGGAAGTCAACAGATTGGCAATTGGGGTCATCGAGCAGCGACTTTGCGTGGCGACCGGCGGCGCGACTTGCGCGGCCGTTTCGTCCACAGCGGCGCGCCCCAGGCGCCCACGGCGAGCAGCATGCCGAAGAGGATGACGGCATCGAGACTGCTCCGGCTGTGAAAGGTCCAGGAAGAGTCGCCGATGTTCAGCCAGAATTCGAACTCATCGAGGGTCATCGCCGCCCCCATGCCATAGAGGATGGCAATGAGGCGCCCGACAAACAGAGACGTCGGCGTCGCTTGCTCGCCCAATTCCGCCACCAGCGCGAACCCCGAAACCAGCAGCAGAAAAATCCCCCAGACCAGATGATGGATGTGGAGACCGCCCAACTCCACCCAGCCAAAGGGGCCGACGTGATACAGGATCAGCAGGACGATCGTCCGCACACCCAGAAACGTAACGAAGAAGCTAAGCGAGGCCAGAAACAGCCGGCGCCTGGGGCGATCCGGGATGCGCTCATGCAGGATGCGGCCGGCGCGCGTGAGATGCAGCAGAAAGAGCATCACCGCGCCCGCCGCGACGATGAACAGGAACAGGATCGTGGCGCCCGACCAGTGCATGCTCCCATTGTGGCAGCCGGGCCCGCCTTCGGGGAGTAACCTCCCGCACACCCGCCGAACCAGCCCCGATCAGTCCAGCTTCGTCGCCGGGTTTCCGCGCCGCTTCGTCCACAGCGGAGCCCCCCACGTCCCAATCGCCAGCAGCGCGCCAAAGAGGATGATGGCATCGATGCTTTCCCGTCCCTGGCGCGACCAATAGGCCTCAGGGTCGAGGTTGAGCCAGAGAGCGAACTCGTCCAGCGTCAGCGCCGCGCCGATGCCATACCCAATCGCGATCAGCCGGCCGGCGAATAACGACGACGGCGACGACCCAGTGCCAATTTCCGCCATATCCGAATAGCCGACGAGCAGCAGCAGCAGAATGCCCCAAACCAGGTGGTGGATATGCCGCCCGCCCACCATTACCCATCCAAACGGCCCTATATGGTGCACGATCGAATACACCAGCAGGCGCACGCCCAGAAACGTGATGAAGAAGGTCAGCGAAGCCAGAAACAGCCGCCGGTGCGGGCGGTCCGGAATGCGCTCGTGCAGAATGCGCCCGGCGCGGGTCAGGTGCAGCAAAATCAGGATGGCCGCCGCGCACAGCACGACAAAGCCCAGAAGAATCAGCGTTCCGGTCCAGTGCATATCCCTGCCTTCCTGCTCCCGCGCCTTAGGATGCGCCTGACTCCGGAGTTCGGCCCCTATAATCAAACTGGGGCTCTTTTCCCTGAGGCTCCGGGAACAGTCATTTGAGCGACGAAATTATTATCCGCGGCGCGCGGACACACAACCTGAAAAACATTGACTGCACGATCCCCCACGGCAAACTGACCGTCGTTTCCGGCGTGTCGGGATCGGGCAAGTCGTCGCTGGCCTTCGACACCATCTATGCCGAGGGGCAGCGCCGCTACGTCGAGTCGCTTTCGGCCTACGCGCGGCAGTTCCTGGAGCGTATCGAGAAGCCCGACGTCGAGCTGATCGACGGCCTCGCCCCCGCCATTGCCATCCGGCAGAAGAACTCGACCCGGAATCCCCGCTCCACGGTCGCCACCGCCACGGAAATCTACGACTACATGCGGCTGCTGTGGGCGCGCTGCGGCGTGGTTCACTGCACCGTCTGTAACGGCCTTGTCCGACGCGACACGGTGGACGAGATCGCCGCTGCCATTCTGGCTCTGGGTGAGGGAACTCGCCTGCACGCGCTCTTTCCGGTGCAGTCCCTCGCCGTGACCCCGGCGCAGCCCAGTGAGGAAGAGGCGTCGGACACGAAGAAGCCGCGTCGGACAAAAAAGGCCGCAAAGTCCGCCGCGTCGGACAACGAGAGCCAAACAAAAACCGGTTTGTCCGACGCGCTGCGGGACCGCCTGGCCGACCTGCGCAAGCGCGGCTTCAACCGCCTCTATCAGAACGGCAATATTTACGAATTCTCGACCCCGGAGTCGCTGCTGGAAATCGACTTCCGCCTGCCGGTCTTTGTGCTCGTCGATCGCATCGCCGTCTCCGCCGAGAACCGCGCGCGCATTGTCGATGCCGCCGAGATCGGCTCCCGCGAATCCGGGGAAATCCTCTTCGAGATTGTCCCTCGCGACGTGCTGGACGCACCACGAGACCGCCTGCGCTTCTCCGGCGCCTTCGAATGCAAAAACTGTCATCGCCAGTATCGTGAGCCGGAGCCGAGCCTCTTCTCGTTCAACAATCCGTATGGCGCCTGCCCTCGCTGCCAGGGATTCGGCAACACCATCGACTTCGACCTCGACCTCATCATCCCGGACAAGAGCAAGACCCTCGACGAAGGCGCGATCGATCCATGGAACCGGCCGAAGTACCGGTCGTATCTCACAGAGCTCCGCCGCGCGGCCCGCGCGAACGGCATCCCGCTCGACGTTGCCTGGTGGGACCTCACGCTGGACCAGCAGGTGTTTGTCCTTGAAGGCAAGGGCTCCTTCCTGGGGGTTCACGGCTTCTTCGAGCTTCTCGAGCGCAAGAAATACAAGCTGCATGTCCGCGTGATGCTCAGCAAATATCGCGGCTACGCGCTGTGCCCGGAGTGCAAGGGCCAGCGGCTCCGCGCCGAAGCCCGGGCGGTGCGCATCGGCGATGACATCAGCGAAGAGAAGGACTCCTGTGGCGGGCGCAACATCTGCGAGGCAGCCTCGCTCACCATCGGTGCCGCGCATCGGTTTTTCCAGAACCTGACGATGACGCCCATGCAGGAAGAGATCGCCGGCAGCATTCTGGAAGAGATCCGCCAGCGTCTGACCTTTCTCGATTCCGTGGGACTCGACTATCTCACGCTCGACCGCCTGGCCTCGACGCTCTCCGGCGGAGAATCGCAGCGCATTCAGCTGGCGACTTCGCTGGGCTCGCGGCTGGTGGGCGCGCTCTATGTCCTTGACGAGCCGTCGATCGGCCTCCATCCGCGCGATACCGCCCGGCTCATCCGCATCCTCGATGAGCTGCGCGACCTCGGCAACACCATCCTCGTGGTCGAGCACGATCCCGACGTCCTGCGCTCGGCGGACTACCTGCTCGATCTCGGCCCGGGCGCCGGTGAATTCGGCGGCAAAGTGCTGGCGGCCGGCACCGTCGAAGAGGTATCGGCCAATCCGGCCTCCATTACCGGCAAATATCTCAGTGGCCAGCTCACGATTCCCGTGCCCACTCGCCGTCACGCGCCTGGCTCTTCAAAGGAGTGGCTGCGGGTGAAGGGTGCGCGCGCACATAACCTCAAAGGCATCGACGTTGACATCCCTTTGAACCTGCTGGTCGCCATCACCGGCGTCTCCGGTTCCGGCAAGTCCACGCTGGTCCACGAGGTGCTCTACCGTGCCATCGCGCACCGTCTGGGGCGCACTGAGGGCGGGGATCCAACAGGCGTCTATAAGGACATCAAAGGAGTCGAACGCCTCAACGACATCGTTCTCGTCGATCAGACGCCGATCGGCCGCACGCCGCGATCGAACCCCGTCACCTACATCAAGGCCTTCGACGCCATCCGCGAGCTTTTCGCGGTCCAACCCGAGGCGCAGCGGCGCGGCTATGCGGCCGGTCATTTCTCCTTCAACGTGCCCGGCGGACGCTGCGACGTTTGCGAAGGCGATGGCACCGTCACCGTCGAAATGCAGTTCCTGGCCGACGTCGAGCTGCCCTGCGAGGAGTGCGGCGGTACGCGCTACAAGGCCAGCACGCTCGAGATCCACTACAAGAACAAGTCCATTCACGACGTCCTGCAGATGACCGTGCGCGAGGCGCTGCGCTTCTTTGCCGGGCACCCGAAGATTGTCGACAAGCTCGCCGTCCTCGAAGAGATCGGCCTGGGCTACGTGCGCCTGGGCCAGTCGGCGACAACGCTCTCGGGCGGCGAGGCGCAGCGCGTGAAGCTGGCGGCTCATCTGGCGTCGACGCGTTCGTCCGAAAGGGGGTCGAACGGAAAACAGGGCGGCAGCCGCGTCCTGTACATTCTCGACGAGCCGACCACCGGCCTGCACTTCGATGACGTGGGCAAGCTGCTCGTGGCCTTCCGCAAGCTTATCGACAGCGGCGGTACGCTGGTGGTCATCGAGCACAACCTCGACGTGATCAAGTCCGCCGACTGGGTGATCGACCTGGGACCGGAGGGCGGAGGAGCCGGCGGCCAGGTCGTCGCCACCGGCACGCCCGAGCAGATCGCCTGCAGCGAGCTGTCGCACACCGGCCAGTGGCTCACGCGGGTTCTCGCCGGACATGCCGCGCCGGTAGCAGCAGAGAAGGAGACAGAAGTTTTTCAGTGAAAGGCTTGAGCATACATTTGCCATGGGAACGTGTCGCTGCGGTTGGTCTCCTGTTCGTTCTGATCGCTGGACACGGAGTTCTGCGCGCGCAGCAGGCTCCGCTGCCACCGGGAACGAGCAGCCCCGATCAACCATCCGCCCAGCAGCCGGCCAATCCCCTGGCCGACGCCGAGAATGCCATCGAGGCGAAGAACTTCACCCTGGCCGCGAACCGCCTGGACGTCTACCTGTCTGTCCATCCCAGCGACGCGCGGGCGCTTTTCGATCGAGGCTACGTCGAGGACGTTCAGGGCCACACCGATGCGGCCGAGGGCTGGTATCGGAAGGCCACCGCTGCTGACCCGAAGCAGTTCGAGTCTCACCTGGCCCTGGGGCTGATCCTGGCCGCCAGGGGCGATCCGGCCGCCCAGGAGCAGCTGCGGGCCGCTACGCAGCTCGAACCCAGTCCGCCCAATCCTGAGGCCAAAGCCCAGGCTGACCGCGCCCTGGCCCGTCTGCTGTTGCACTCCGATCCGGAAGCCGCCCGCGACGCGCTGGTGGCGGCGCTGAAGCTCAGCCCGGAAACGCCCGACGACGCGGTGCTCACCGCCCAGATCGCGGAAGCGGCCGGCAACGATGCGTTGGCGGAAGAAGCCTGGCGCCGGGTTCTCCAGGCGCAGCCCGACTCGGCTCAGGCGTCGGCGGGCCTGGCCCACGCCCTGATCGCACAGAAGCGCTATGCCGATGCTCAGCCGGTGGTGGAAACCGCCCTGCAGCGCGACCCGAAGAATCCCTCCCTGAATGCCCAGCTGGCCGCCATCCTGAACGCCCAGGGCAAGCAGGCCGAGGCCCTGGTCGTCCTCGAAAAACTGCAGGCGCTGGAGCCGAAGAACCGCGCCGTCATCCAAATGGCGGCCGATGCTGAATTCCAGGCGGGGAACCTCGATAAGGCCAGCGCCGATTACGCCGAGCTGCTGGCTGCGACCCCCGACGACCCAGACCTCCTCGACACCCAGGGGCAGGTGCTGATCCGCCAAAAGCAGTACGCGGCGGCGATTGCAGACTTCCGGAAAGCCGCGGCCGTCCGGCCCGACGATGTGGATGCCTGGTCCGGGATTGCCTTTGCGGCGTCGGAGCTCCACCAGTACCAGGAGGAGCTCGAAGCGCTTTCGACCCGATCAAAATATGCACCGGAGAACGCCAGCACCTTGTTTCTGTGGGCGACGGCGTACGATAATTTGCATCAGACGAAGCAAGCGGCGGAGTATTATCATCGGTTCCTTGCCGCTGCCCAGGGAAAGTTTCCAGACCAGGAGTGGCAGGCAAAGCACCGGCTGGTCACTCTTCATCAGTGAGCGGTGCTCGCAACCCGGTCACGTAAGTCTCCGTGATGGTTGATGACAGGGCTCAGGGTTCTGGGTCGCCGGTCCCCAGCGAGCGGCGGTCGTGGATGAGCCAGTTGGCGGAATCGCGGAGTTTGCGTGATCGTCATGTACGCAACTCCCCAGAGGTGCGCCATGCGGTTTGTCGCTGTTCTCGCCGCCGTTTTCCTTCCCGCCTCCCTCGCGTGGGCGCACGGCCTGAATGACCGTCCTCCCGATGCCCACCAGCTGGCTGATCTTGAGGCCAAAGCGGCCATGGCCTCTCCCAACGAGCAGCCGTTTCTGTATGCCGAACTAGTGCACTCGATGACTGAGATTGCCACCGAGGAGTATCAGGCCGGCAACCAGAAGCAGGCTACCGCTTCGCTGCGCGCCGCCCAGGGCTACGCAGGCAAGATCCACATGAACCTGCTGCGCGACGCCAAGAAGCTGAAGAACGCCGAGATCCTCATCCGCCACACCGCCTTTCGCCTGAAGGAGCTGATGACCGGCGCTTCCCTCGACGATCGACCCACGCTCGAGGCGACCATCCAGCAATTGAACCAGGTGCAGCTGGAGATGATGAATCAGGTCTTCCGCCACTGAAGTTACTCCTGGAAAACGCCGGTTCGCCCGGTTTGGCGAAAGAGCTGAAAACCGGCGCACCGCAATCGCAGCAAATCATCCGGTTTTCCCTGTGCGATCCACACCCTTTCAACAGCACAGAGGCCGATCGTAGCCAGCATTCATCGGGCGATAACAGATTGCGGTGCATGTGCGCACCAAAGTGATCCACCATGTTCGCCTGCTTTTCTCCATTTACATGCCAGGTTCGCCTTCGTACTCTGACGTGGCGTTTCGAAAGGAACGTTACTTTTCGCCTTTTGCTGACAACTGAATCGGAGCAGTAACGCAAGCGCCTCACGCGCAGTTCCACCGCCTGTTTTTCTTCCGGGGATTAGAACGGAAATACCGCGGGCCGGGAGCATGCAGCGGGGCAAGGACGTACTGTTCCACCGCATCCCGCGTCCCGGCGGGTGCGCGGCTTGTCGTGCCGTTTTTGCGGTGCGTGGGCGCCGCGATCGGCTGGGATGCCCGGTGCGGGGCAACGGAACCCGTGGTCGGGTGCAGACGCTTGTCGTGTGCCCAACCCAGCGCTCCCGCTTCCGGCGGGATTCGTCAGGGAGAATCATGAGACCGAAGAAGACCATCCTCTGCGTCGACGACAACGAGCAGACCCTCTCCGTTCGTAAATTCCTGCTGGAAACCCGCGGCTATCGCGTTCTGGTGGCCCTCAACGCAGCCGAGGCTTTGGAGACGTTTCGCCGCGGCGGCATCGATTTGGTCCTCGGGGACCTGGTCATGCCACAGATGGATGGCAACGAGATGGTCCGGCGCATGAAGGACATCGCGCCGGAAGTGCCCATGATCCTCATCAGTGGCAGCGTGAAGCAGTTCGACCGCGCCAACCGCGCCGACGCCTTCCTGCCCAAAGGCGCTTCGACGCCGGTCGAGATGCTGGAGCGCATCCGCGTGATGATCGCCCGCAAGCGCGGTCCCAAGAAGACCTTCCGCCCGGCGTTCCCGACGCCTCCCCAGCCCGGCTTTACTTCCATCCCGGCCGCCGCGCCGGAGCTGCCCGATTTTGAGGCCGTCCTCGTCGCCTCGTAACCGCCGAAAGACGCCAGAGGCGGTGCCTGGCCAGAACCGCCTCCGGGGGCCATTTACAATCGCAAAGTGGATTCGATGATTCGCGCCGAGAACCTCGGCAAAGTCTACCGTTCCGGCAGGCTCGAAGTTCCGGCGCTCCGCGACGCGACCTTTGAGGTCGCTGCCGGTGAGTTTGTCAGCATTGTCGGGCCTTCGGGCAGCGGCAAATCGACGCTCTTCTACCTGCTCGGCGGCCTCACCCGGGCCACCTCCGGCCGCGTTTTTATTGGCGGCGTCGATTTCTCCACCCTCAACGACGCCGATCGGACCCGCATGCGCCGCGCCCGCATCGGCTTCATCTTTCAGAAATTCAACCTCCTGCCCACCCTGACGGCCCGGGCCAACATCGAGATCGCGTACGAGATCGCCGGCCGCAGCGAGCCCATGGACACCGCCTACTTCGCGAAGATCACGAACATGCTCAACATTGCCGGGCGCCTTGACCATCGCCCGTCCGAACTCTCCGGCGGTGAGCAGCAGCGGGTGGCCATAGCCCGCGCGCTGATTACGCACCCCTCCATTGTTCTCGCCGACGAGCCGACCGGCAATCTCGACACGGAGAACTCCGACGCCGTCCTCGAGATGCTCCGCCGCTCTAATCAGGAATTCCGGCAGACCGTCCTGATGATCACGCACAACCCCGAAGCCGCGGCCATCGGCGATCGCATCGTCCACATGCGTGACGGCCGGATACGCGGCATCGAGACCGGTAAAAAGCAGGTCGGCGAACACAGCTGGTGAACTGAACCGTTTTAGCTTAACTGTCGCCATTCGTTCGGGTTGAGGGTGTGGGAGATTACTTTCGGACACCTTCTGAAATTTCGTGCATGCGCGTCGGAAGGCGTTAGAATTATGCAGGGCCCGTACGGCCATTTCCCCAAAAAATGGGTACTTCACTCAATCCGCATGTCGAGGGCGCCGAAGGCGCGAAGGCCGCAGTTAACGGAAACAATGGCTCCGCCACAGGCATCCAGGATCTGCTGACGGAAAAGGCGAATGAGGCCGCCCGCGGTCTCGATACCCGCTCCGCTCTCGAGGTCGCCCGCATCATCAACCAGGAAGATCAGAAGGTAGCAGCTGCTGTTAAAAAGGCGCTGCCCGAGATCGCCCAGGTCATCGACATGGTGGCGCACGCCCTGCGCGAAGGGGGGCGCCTCATCTACGTCGGCGCCGGATCCAGCGGCCGCCTCGCAGCACTCGATGCCTGCGAGATTCCCGCCTACTTCTCCACCAGCCCGCAGACCGTGCAGTACATTATGGCCGGCGGACCCAAAGCGCTGGCTTCGCCGGTCGAGGTCAACGAGGATTCTGAAGAGCTGGGCAAGCGCGATATCGCGCGCCGTCGCCCCAGCCGCAAAGACGTGGTCATCGGTCTCTCCGCCAGCGGCCGCACGCCCTATGTCGTCTCGGCCGTCGCCTATGCGCGGACGCTGGGTGCGAAGACCGCCTGCATTACGTGCAATTCGAATGCGCCTCTGGCCGACGCCGCCGAAACTGTGATCGTCGCCGAGGTCGGCCCCGAAGTTGTCTCCGGCTCGACGCGCATGAAGGCCGCGACCGCGCAGAAGATGATCACCAACATGATCACCACGGGCGCCATGACCCGGCTTGGATATGTGTACGAGAACCTGATGGTCAACGTGCACATGCACAACTCCAAGCTCATCGAGCGCGGCATCAGCATCCTTATGCGTGCCTGCGGCGTGGATCGCGAGCAGGCCGTCAACGTCATCAAGTCGGCGGGACGCAGCGTTCCCGTGGCGCTGGTCATGCTCAAGGCCGGCGTGGACAAGCCGGAAGCCGTGCGCCGCCTCGCACGCTCTGAAGGCAACGTCCGCCGCGCCATTGAAGACACCGTGATGGACGTGTAGTCGTCTGAATCAAGCGATCAGGCGCATTTGGAATCCTGGCGTTCACTTTGCAGATCCTCAAGATCGGCAATCGTGAGCAACAGCCAGCGCCGCAGCTCTGCATGAGCCGGATCGCGCCGCAAACGCTCAGGGCTTTCCTCCAGACGTTGCAGCATTCTGCAGAGGACTTCCAGCAGGGATGGAACAGACGGCGTCACAAAGAGCAGTTCAAGTTTGGATGCGCTGACGGAAACGAAGCGTTGGCTCAGGTGAGCCAGAGATTATCCGGTGTCGGTTTTCGTTCAGCTATCCATCTCCCACTCTGCGCCCGCTCCGCTCCGTCTTAGGCAACGGGCTCTTTTCCGGCGGGCACCGGGCGTCTTCGCAGAGGTGGCCTTCCTCCCATTCCGTCAGAGTCCCATCCCATGCGGACACGATCCTGGAGGTCCCGCAGCGGACGCAGATCGACTCAATGAACAGGCGCCCGTCAACACGGGCGAGCTTGCGGTCGAACAGATCGTAATGCTGAGGCACGGGTGCCTCGATGGTGCCTGCTTCGGTTCCTGAAGGTCCTGCGCTGGCGTTATTCACATTCGATTCATCTGAAACGGAGCGGGGCTCCTGCCCCTAAGTCGTCAAACCCGAATCTTCTGCGGAAATCTCGGGGCACGGGCACATTTCGATTCATTTGTGTTGGGTAATGAGCCGGCGTTATGGATCAGACGATGGCGGCAACCCTGTTTTGGGGCCAGGAGCTGGGCTTTCTTTGTCCGGCGCGAGCACGCATGATCACCCCGCCCCCGCGTTGCCTCGATGGGCGACGGCCCATGCGGTGCTTACGGCGTCCTGTATACTACGCGCCGAACCGTCGACACTCCTGCAAGAGGTTATTACCAGATGATGCGAAGGTCGTGGGCAGTTTGTGGCGCGCTGATTTTTCCTGGCATCCTGGCATCAGCCCTGGGCGCAGGGGCGCAGGTGAATCCCAACCTGTATGCGGGACTCAGGTGGCGTGACGTCGGGCCTTTCCATGGCGGACGCATTTCGTCGGTGAGCGGCGTGATCGGCGATGCCGGCACGTTCTACATGGGCACCCCGCAGGGTGGCCTCTGGAAGACGACCAGTGCGGGCGTGACCTGGTTGCCGATCTTCGACCAGGAGACGAGCGTGGACAGCATTGGCGCGGTCCAGGTCGCTCCCTCCAATCCCGACATCATCTATGCCGGTGCCGGCGACCCCATCGGCGGCAGCCTTGGCAATGGCATGTGGAAGTCCACCGATGCCGGGAAGAGCTGGCAGCACATTGGCCTCGAAGATACGGTGAAGATCGACAGCATTCTGGTCGATCCCGCCGATCCTGAACTCGTGATGGTCTCCGCCCTTGGCGATCACAACCATCACGGTGGCGGCATCTGGCGCTCCAATGACGGCGGCCAGAGCTGGACCAACGTCCTTAAGCCAGCAGACTACGACGGCACGCGCGACCTGGAATACGCCTTCGACGATCCGAGTGTCATGCTGGCTGCCACGCAGGGCACCGGCGGCTCCGGCTTCGGAGCCAGCAATGCGACGAAAAAGAAGCCGCCGCTGGTCTTCAAATCCACAGACGAAGGCAAGACGTGGACTGAGATCAAAATTCCGGCCTTCCCCGGCCGCGTCGCGGTGGCGGTCGCTATGCACACCCAGGGCCAGCGAATGTACATCGTCGGCAACAACATTGAGAAAGGCTCAGGACTGTACCGTTCGGACGATGGCGGCGCCACCTGGAAGCATATGGCGGAGAACGATCTCCGCATCTGTAATGGGCAGGGCTCTTACAGCAGCGGCGTCTTCGTGGACTCGCAGAACCCGGACGTCCTCTACACGGTTAGCACGGCAATGTATCGCTCCACCGACGGCGGCGTCACGTTTGAGCCCTTCAAAGGCGCGCCCGGCGGCGAGGACTATCACAAGCTCTGGATCGATCCCACGAATGGAAAGCGAATGGTGGTCGGCACCGACCAGGGGGCCAGCGTCACACTCGACGACGGCAAGACCTGGAGCCTGTGGTACACCCAGCCGATCGCGCAGGTCTACCACGTTGCCACGGATGATCAGTATCCGTACCACATCATTGCGGCGCAGCAGGACACGGGCGCGGTCATGATCAGCAGCCGCGGCAACTGGGGCCAGGTCAATTTCACTGACTGGAGCCCGCTGCCTTCTTCCGAATTTGGTGTGATCACGCCCGATCCCAGAAATCCGAATATCCTCTACGGTGTCGGCTATGGACCGGGCGGCGGCGGCAGCGGCTTGGTGAAAATCGATATGTCGACAGGGCAATGGCAGAACGTCGCGCCCAATTTTGGTGTCGATGCCGAGAAGTACCATGCCTTCCGGGATTTCCAGAAGAAGTTCGATCTCGCCTTCGACCCCGGCGCTCTTTACGTCGCCTACCAGTGCCTGCTTGTCTCGCGCGACGGCGCTCATTCCTGGACGGCCGTCAGTCCCGACCTGACGACGGCAAAAGGATCGCCTGAAGTCGCATGCGGCAAGGAAACTCCGCAGGAGAAGAAAGCGCCTGCGGCGGCAACGGCGCCGAGGCCCGCAACCGCGGCCGAGCCCAAACCTGCAAGTGCCACCGCGGCCGCGCCTCCGGGTGCAGCGCCGCCTCCACCGCCGCCTTCCATTGCGGACTTCTCCATCTCCAAGGTGAAGCCGGGCGTGATCTGGACCGTGAGCACGAACGGCCAGATCTACAAGACCACGGATCGTGGCAAGCTGTGGACGAACGTGAGCAATATCGCGAACGTGCCGCCCCACACCCATCTTGAAACAATCGAAGCCGGCGATACTGTCGATACCGCCTACGTCGCCGGCCGCATCGCCGCCGAGCGCGGCGAGACCCTGCCTCCCAGTGAAGATGGCGATGTGCCGCTCATCTGGCGCACTGAGGACAGCGGCAAGACCTGGACGAAGATCGTCAACGGCCTGCCCACGGATGAGCGCACGGGAAGCTGGGTGAACAGCATGCGCGTCGATCCAAAGCAGCCCGGTCTGCTGTTCGCCGGCACCGAGACGACTGTTCACGTCAGCTTCGATCACGGCGATCACTGGCAGTCGTTGCAGCAGAATCTGCCCAGCACTTCCATCCGCGATCTCGAGGTCCACACCGATCATGACCAGAACGACCTGGTCGTCGGCACCTACGGCCGCGGCTTCTGGGTACTCGACGACATCACGCCGCTGCGCCAGATCGCCGCGGACGCCCAACGCATCAGCTCCTCGTCGGTCTATTTCTTCGAGCCCGAGGACGCCATTCGGGCTCGTATCAACAGCAACTGGGATCAGCCCTTCTCGATCGAAATGCCCCATGCAGAGAACGTTCAGTACGGGGCGATTGTGGATTATTACCTCAGGCAGGAACCCAGCGGGCCCATCCAGCTGCAGGTATTCGACGCGGAAGGCCATCTCGTTCGCACTATGTCCAGCACGTTGCCGCAACCGATCGAAGGCGCCATGTATCCGCGCTACTGGCTGGCCAGTCCCGAGTCGCGCGCCCTCAGCACCCACGTGGGCCTGAATCGCGTGAACTGGAACCTGCAGTACGATGACCCGCCAGCGCTGCGCCACGACCTGGAAAATCAAATGAACATGGTGGCGGGTTCGACCAATCCCGGTCCTCATGGGCCGCAGGTGATTCCGGGCGTTTATACGCTGAAGCTCACCGTGGACGGGCAGGTCTACACCCGCAAGGTCACGGTAGTGAACGATCCGCGCGTCGGCCAGAGCCCTGCGCTGATGGCCGCGCTGCGCATCCAGGACAAGCTCACGCTGCTCTCCGTTCGCGGGATGGAGCAGAGCTTTGCAGGGCACGGCGAGGTGGACGCCGTCCGAGACCAGCTTTCGGCCCTGATGCATGGCAATCTGCCGGCCGGTTTGGCCGCGCAGGCCAAGACACTCGATGCCAGCCTGACAAAAATCGGCGGCGTAGTCCCGCCTCCGGGCGAGGGATTTGGCCGGCCGCCGACACCCAAGCCCAACGAGCTGCAATCGTTTTTTACGCTGAACAACAACTACAACACGATGGTGAGCATGATGCAGATCGGGCTGGATATGGCGCCAACCCCGACTCAAATCGCCAGCTGGGAGAGCGATTGCAACAACTACAACCGTACCGTGGCCGAATGGAAGAAGACGCAGCAGCAGCTCACCGAATTCAATGCGATGCTGGCCAAAAACCAGCTTCACGAACTCACGCTCGCACCCACGAAACTCACCGACGCCTCGTGCGTCTTCACGCCCGCAGTCGGCGGCAGGAAGGTAAGCAAAGAGACGGCTTCACGCTGATTGTCTGGAGTCGCCTCCAGAAATTACGGACCTACGTGCGGTCCAGTTCCGATGCGGATGCTTCGTCAAGGGCAATCGTCACATCCGGATGGGTGCGGAGGATGGTTGCGGGGCATTGCACAGAGATGGGGTCCCGCAGGGCGCGCCGCACGATGGCGGCTTTGCGCATCCCTGGAACCGATGCGACGAGTTTTGGCACTTTGAGCAGGGTTGGGATGGTCAGCGTCAGGGCTCGCTTCGGGACCTGGTCGAAGCTGGGGAACCAACCTTCCGCAAGCTGTTGCTCGCGGCAGGCTCGATCGAGCGTGACGACCTTCATCGGCTCGGGATCGTCGAAATCTGCCTCGGCAGGATCATTGAATGCGAGGTGGCCGTTTTCACCGATGCCCAGCAGACAAATCTGGGGATCGGCGGCGCGGAGCTTCTCGCTGTAGTCGCGCCGAACCTGCTCCAGATCCGCAGCGCTTCCATCCATTTCGTAAAACGCCGCCATCGGGACACGGCTTGTCAGGTTCTCGCGCAGATAGCGACGGAAGGAGGCCGGATGATTCTGGTCGATGCCAATGTACTCATCCATGTGAAAGCCATGGACCTTCTCCCACGGCAGATCAGCGATCGAAGTGA
Organism: uncultured Acidobacteriaceae bacterium; assembly: GCA_963770525.1. Lineage (GTDB taxonomy): Bacteria > Acidobacteriota > Terriglobia > Terriglobales > Acidobacteriaceae > Palsa-343. Next base: position 297,025 of record CAVYPY010000002.1, read on the forward strand.
GAGCGTGCAGCGTCTCTAACTGCGAGGCTCCGGTGGCAAAGATGATGCCGATCGCATCCCGCTCCTCGCCGAGTTTTCGCATTGCCGCCGCGACCGATTCCGCTACAGCCTGACCCGCGGCTCTGGCGGTCGGGTAGATTTGCACCTTCAGGGAGCCGAGGTTGAGAGTTCTTGATTCCATCATTCATTGATCCTCACACGATAGCGGATGGCGTGCGCTCATGGGGCCTCTCCCTGGACGAGAAGATTCACAATTTCGATTTCGCCGCCACTCTGATCCCACCTGAATTGAACCAGGTCGGCGTCAGCGCCGACGCGCAGCACTCCACGGCCGCCTGCAAAGCGGCCGGGGTTCTCCGTGGCCATCAGGATCGCGTCCCGCAGCGAAAATCCAGGCAGCCGCGCGACGTTGGCAATGCCGGACTTCAGTGGCAGCGCCGCGCCTGCAAGGGTTCGAGTGCCCGGGATACTGATTCTCCCGTGCGCCGTCAACTCCACAGTTCCACCGACTGGTGTTTCATATTTACCGGGAGGCATTCCTGCGAGAGCTACCGCGTCGGAAACCAGAATGCTGCGCTCGGTTCCTTTCGCCAGCAGCATCGCTTTGAGCGTATCGGTGGGAAGGTGATGGCCGTCGGCAATAAACGAGGCGGTGAGACGATCGTCGGCAAGCTGTGCCCAGAGGAGATTCGGATGACGCGGCAGTTCGGCGGCCACACCATTGCCCAGATGCGTAGAAAACACTGCCCCCGCCTCCGCCGCGGTATGGATGCGGGAGGGTTCGGCATCCGTGTGGCCGAGGGCCACCACGCAACCTCGGGCCGCCAGGTGAGCGACGTAGGGCAGCGCAGAATCCCAGTGCGGCGAAAGCGTCACCATGCCCACCAGGCCACCGCTGACTGCCTGCCAACGCTCGAATTCCGCAATCTCCGGAGGCCGGACGTGGTTGCGCGGATGCGCGCCCCGCGGGCCGTCGCCAGGAGAGATGTGCGGACCCTCGAGGTGGACAAATGGAATCACGTGCCTGACCAGCGGGGACCGATTGCGCGCCTCCCGAATTGCTTCCAGGGCTGCGATAATCCGATATTCCGAGGTGGTGATGAGGGTCGGGATCCATGTAGTGACGCCAACCTCGAACAACTGGTACATCAGAGCCGTCACAACGTCCGGCGAAATTAACTCTGCATTCAGATCGCAGCCGGCATAGCCGTTGACCTGCAGGTCGATGAACCCGGGGGAAAGCCACAGATCTTCTTCTCTGGGCACTGCCGGCGTGATGGATCGAATGGCTCCATCCTCGACGAGGATTTCAATGTATGCGCCGGTGAGGGGATCACGTCCCTGGAGCGATTGCCGAGTCATTATGCCTCCACCATCATCACGCTTTTTCGGCCAGCGCTCCAGGCAGAGCGCGCTCCCTGAAGTTCCTTCATCGTCGTAATAACCCGTTCCATTCCAAAAAATGAAGACTCCGCTTCGCCAGCTCCACACGGCGAGGCGAATGTCATAGGCTTAACAGGGCGCCCAGGTATTTACGCGGCCGCCGTCAAAATCCATTGCGGAGGCCGATCCTGACTACCTACAATCGAACCCGACGAGACTTTCTCTGCGGCGCGGGGGTGACGCTGGCCGGTGCCGTTGTCGCTGCGCCCCGGTTTGCCGGAGCAGAAGCGCCCCAACCGGGCGGCGTGCCTTCCCAGCCTCGCGGAATGTCTTTTCCGGCCCTGCTCGCTGCTCAGCCGGCGATGAGTCCCCGGCCGACGATGCGCGGGCTGATGGTCGATGCGGCACGCGTTCCGGAGAGGCTTGACTACTACCGCCGGGTAATCGACTTCTGCACGGAGTGGGGATTCAATACCCTCCAGTTTCGCCTCGCCGACGACCAGGGAAGCGCGCTCCGCTTTGCCTCGGTCTCCGGCCTGACCACCCACAAGAATGCCTTTACGCCGGAGCAGCTGCGGGATCTTGCTGATTACGGTCAACGCCACGGTGTCGATGTGTTTCCTGAGATTGAGTCCTTCGGGCACACAGGGTACATCACGCGCTCGCCCGCTTTTGCGCATCTGCTGGATCGCGATCCAAACGGCTCGTCGGAGTTTTCCGGCGTCACGCCCGTCGATCCCGCAACGCTGGAGCTGATGACCCGACTCTATCGCGAAGTCGCTTCGATCTTTCCCTCGATCTATCTGCACGGCGGCTGCGATGAGGTGAACTGGGGCGGCTCGGCGCGCTCCCGGCAGGCGCTCGAGAGCCGAAGCCGCGCGCAGATCTGGGCCGACTACCTGAACGCCCTGAACCGCGCCGCGGTTGAGCTGCGCAAGGAGTTCATCGTGTGGGGGGACTTTGTTCTTCACAAGGAACCGCAGATCCTGGGCCTGCTCGACAAGCGCATCGTCATCATGGACTGGAACTACGCAGAGAACAACGCGGTCCCGCTGCATGACACGCTGGAGAAGATCGCCGCGCACGGCGCTCGGGCCATCGGAGCCCCCGGGCTCTCCTGCTACCGCTGGGGCCCCCGAGTCGGCACCGAGCAGCTGCGCAATGTCGACGCCTATGCCGACGCGTATCTGGCGTCGAGCGAACCGGCATCGCTCGGTGTGGTGGTCACCAACTGGGTTCCCAGCCGCTACGTCCAGAATTCCATCTGGGACAGCTTTGCTTACTCTGCCGTTGCCCTCAACCAGGGAACCGCCGCCGCGCAGACCTCGGGCTTCCGGCGTTTCGTCGAGAAACATTATCAGTCGACCTGGAATGAGCAGTGGCGGGAGGTTTTCGAAAGCCTCTACAGCGCCGCACCGTACTGGCCGGGAGAAGCAACATCCTCCTGGCAGGGGCTTACGCTGCCGGTTCCCTGGAGCAGTGACGAGCAACTGACCGCTGTGCTGCGGACTGGCGGTCCCCCTCCGAATCCTTTCACGCGTCTCTCGAGCCTGCTGGTCCTGCTGGAGCCATCGGTTTTGGCCAATCTTTCGGACTTTCAGGCCTTCGCTCTTTGCGTCCAGTATCTGGAGAGAATGTTCTGGCGCGAGACTGTGGTGGCCGAGCAGGCGTCGCAGCGGCCATTGGATCGGGCGCGAGCCACTTTGCTGATTCAGGCGATCGCCGACCGCGATCAGGCTCTCGCGGAGGTCCTCACCCGCGACTGGAACACGGGGCGCTTCGCCGATGCTCCGGCGGCATCGCAGCCGGTGACCGACCTGCGGCCGAAGGACCAGATGCTCTTCCAGTGGACGCAGGCCGCCCACTACTCTGCCTCACTGGCGCAGAATCCCGACCATTTCTGCGCAATGCTGGAGGGATAAGAACAGGAGATTTCCGAAGAACGGAGTCCCGTTCCGCCATTCTCGCAGCCTTTGTGTTTTTCGCAATCCACGACCCTGCGGCGCAGCTCCCGGCAGCAGATCGGCAGCAGGGTTTTTGAGGTGAGCTACTATACTCAGGCCAGAGCTATCGCACAGTGGCAGCGGGGAAGTTGTTCCGGGCGGAGTCGTGTGCGACGGCGGAAGGAACCATCGTGCTCGGCGCTTTGCGTTTCATGTGGAATGCGACCACGGGCCATCGTCTGCGGCCGTGGCGAAGCGAATATCTGAAATGGCGGATTGAGACCTACTCGGGGAAGAAGGCCGAGGAGTTGCGGATGCGCGAGGTGATTCGGTTTGCCTGGCGGGAGAAGGCGAATCTGTTGCGCTATCTGCGCTGGACCGATCAGATGGAGACGTGGAAGCACGCAGGCGGCAATCGGGCAGCGGGATCGGACGAGTGATGGAGCGAAAAACGCGGCGGGAGTTCCTGAAGCAAGCGGCTGCGGCGATGGCGGCCAGCGCGGCGATAGGTTCGCTGGGTTGCGGGGAGAAGAAGACCTCTGCAGGAACGAAGCCGGTTCGCGGGCAGGCGCCGACCCTGACCAATGTGAATGGCCCTCGCTCGCTGCGGGCTGCGGCTGCGGCGCACGGACTGCTGGTGGGCTGCGCGGTGATGCCGGAGAAGCTGGACGGCGAGCCGGAGTGCGCGAAGACGGTGGCGGAGCAGGCGAACATTCTGGTTGCGGAAAACGCGATGAAGTGGGCGGCACTGCGGCCGGCTCCGGATCAGTTCGATTTTCGAGGCGCAGACGACATTATGGTGTTTGCGCTGACCCACAACCAGCGGGTGCGAGGACACAATCTGTGCTGGCATGAGGCGCTGCCGGCATGGTTCGCGGCCACGGTGAATCGTGAGAACGCCGCGCATTTTCTGACGCAGCATATTGTGACGGTGGTAGGGCGGTATGCCGGGAAGATCCACTCGTGGGATGTGGTCAACGAAGCGGTGGATGTGAAGAGCGGGCGTCCGGACGGCTTACGCAACTCGCCGTGGCTGGAGCTGATTGGGCCAGGGTACATCGAGCTGGCGTTTCGCATGGCGCGCACGGCGGACCCGCGTGCGCTGCTGACGTACAACGATTACGGGATTGAGCTGGACACGCCAGAGCAGATCGACAAACGCGGACAAGTGCTGATGCTGGTGCGGCGGCTGCGGGCGCGGGGCGTGCCGATTGACGCGGTGGGCGTGCAGAGCCATCTGACCGCGGGCGATCCGCTGCCGGGTGCGGGGCTGCTGAGCTTTGTGCGGGAGCTGGGGTCGATGGGGCTGCAGGTGTTCATTACGGAGATGGACGTGAACGATCGCAATCTGCCGGAAGCGGTGGAGGCGCGGGATGCGGCGGTAGCGGCGGTGTATCGCGACTATCTGACGATGATGCTGGCGGAGCCGAATGTGAATGTGGCTCTGACGTGGGGGATCACGGATCGGTACACATGGTTGAAGGGGCCGAAGCATGGGCGGGCGGACGGGCGGCCGGAGCGGCCGCTCCCGTTCGATTATGACTACCAGCCGACGCCGGCATTTTTTGCGGAGCGGGCGGCGATTGATGGGCGGCGGAAGGCGGTGCTGCCGTCGGCCGATCCCTATGCGCCGTTTCGACCCGGGGCGACAACGCCGCAGTTGATGGAGCCGTGAGGCAAACTCGCCGCGTGCTGGTCCGTCTGTTGTAATGAGGGATATGGCGGGACGCTGGTTGTGTGCGGGGTGCATGCTGGTTTTCGGATGGGCCGTGACGTTCGCGCCTGCGGCGCACGCGCAGCAGCCGTTTCCGGGAGAGTCACCGCCGAGCCAGACTCAACCCCAGTCCAAGCCGCAGGCGGAGCCGTTTCCGGGAGAGCCGGCGCAGCCGCAGCCTGCTGCCGCGCCGAGTGCCGCGTCGTTGCCGCCGGTGGATCCGCGGGATCCGAACCTTTATCTGCCGACGTTTCGCGTGAGCACGAGCGTGGTGACGGTGCCGACGCTGGTGGAGAAGCCGGACGGGTCTGTGCTCTATGGGCTGAAGGCCAGCGATTTTCAGGTGCTGGACAATGGCGTGGCACAGAAGGTGCAGGTGGATGATGACCTGGATGCGCAGCCGGTATCGCTGGTGGTGTGCGTAGAGCGGGGACGGGATGCACCGCTGGAGTTCGACAAGATCGGCCACCTGGGGCCGCTGCTGCAACTGTTCACGGGCGATGGCCTCGGGCAGGTGGCGCTGGTGGCGTTCGACTCGAACCCGACCTGGGTGGAACCCTTTACCGACAACGGCGATGCGATCACACGCGATCTCCAGAACATGCCGGCGGGTAACGGGGGAGCGGCGATCCTGGACGCAGTGGGCTACTCGGTGAATCTGCTGGAGCAGCAGCCCCCGGATCACAGGCGGGTGTTGTTGCTGATCAGCGAGTCGCGCGATCACGGAAGCCGGCACTTCAACGTTCCGGAGCTGGTGGAGCGGATCGGGACGAGCGATACGCTGGTGCTGAGCATGGAATTTTCGCCGTCGAAGGCGGAGATCATCAACTGGGCCAAGGGCGAGCCGAAGGTCGCGGGCGGTGATCTGCTGGCGCCGCTGATGATGACGATGAATGCGATGCGGCGCAATACGTCGAAGACATTGGCCGAGCTGAGCGGGGGCGAGTACGATCCGTTCACCAAAGAGAAAGGCTTTGAGCGGGACGTGGCGGAGGTGGCGAGCCACGCTCGGAACCGGTACATTCTGAGTTTTCATCCCACGGACCTGACGCCTGGACTGCACACGATTGAGGTGAAGCTAACGCAGGACTATGGGGCGCGCGTGGTGGCGCGGAACAGCTACTGGGCGATCCGGCGCGATGCGGCAGGGCAGCCGCAGTAGCGAAGCGCGGGGCAGGGCGGTTGCATCCAACAGGAAGCTTCCGGGAAATTCTTAAGACAGATAAGAGAGAGGATTGCCAATGGGCGAGCATGTGAAGCTGCGGGCGGCGGACGGGTTCGAGCTGGATGCGTATGTGGCGCGGCCGGCGGGTGTGCCAGTGGCCGGGCTGGTGGTGGTGCAGGAGGCGTTCGGCGTGAACCACCATATTCGCGAGGTAACCGATGAATGGGCTGCGGACGGATTTCTGGCGGTGGCGCCAGCGCTGTTCGACCGCGTAGAGCGCGGCGTGGAACTGGGTTATGAGCCGGAGACACTGCAGAAGGCGATGGGGCTGATCCAGAAGGGCAACCCGGACGATCGGGTGCAGGACGTGGCGGCGGCGCTCGATTACGGGCGGAGCGAGACGGGTAAGAAGGTTGGCGTCATCGGGTACTGCCTAGGCGGATCGATGGCGTGGCTGGCGGCGACGCGGCTGAATCCAGACGCGGCGGTTGGCTATTACGGGAGCCAGATTCCGAAGTACGCCGGGGAAGACCTGCACGCGCCGGTGATGCTGCACTTCGGCGCGGAGGACACGCACATTCCGAAGGACGAGATTGAGGCGAAGGTGGCGGCGGTGCATCCCGAGGTGCCGATTTACTTTTATGCGGGGGCGGGGCACGGCTTCAACACCAGCGATCGCGCGAGCTACAACCCGGAGGCGGCGAAGCTGGCGCGGGAGCGGTCGCTGGAGTTTTTGAGGGGGAAGCTTAGCGTATAGCGTTTAGCGGATAGCGTGCAGGGGCGCAGGGCCGGGGTGGCGAATTCGGCTTCCCACACAAGCCAACAACGGGCTTGAATGGGGCACCCGGCACAGAGCTCAGGGCTCAGGAAAAGCGATCGGCGATCAGCGTTCAGGACGAACATCACACCATCAGGATGGCGACAGGCCCAGGACAATCAGTGAGCGGGGCGGCGGGCGGGGGCTACTCGCACGCGTGGCGGGCGCTGCGACATCGGAATTTTCGGCTTTTCTTCGGCGGCCAGACAATTTCGCTGGTGGGCACGTGGATGACGCGGATCGCCACGGCCTGGCTGGTATACCGGCTCACGCATTCGGCGCTGCTGCTGGGGACGGTGAGCTTCGTTGGACAGATTCCGACCTTTCTGCTGGCGCCGTTTGCCGGGGTGTTGGTGGACCGGTCCGACCGGCGGCAGGTGCTGCTATGGACGCAGACGCTGGCCATGGTGCAGTCGCTGCTGCTGGCATGGCTGACGCTGAGTCATCGCATCACCATTGCGGAAATCCTGGTGCTGAGTGCCTTCCAGGGGCTGATCAACGCGTTCGACATGCCAGGGCGGCAGGCGTTCATGGTGCAGATGATCGAGGACCGCAACGACCTGTCGAACGCCATCGCGATCAACTCGTCGATGGTGAACGTGGCTCGGCTGGTAGGGCCGTCTCTGGCCGGGCTGGTGATCGCGGCGAGCAGCGAAGGATGGTGCTTCCTCATCGACGGCATCAGCTACATCGCCGTGATTATCTCGCTGCTGATGATGCGGGTGCATGTGGCGGCCGTGCGGCGAGTGGCGGCGGGGATGTTCCACCAGATGCAGGAGGGGTGGTCCTATGTTTCAACTTTCGTGCCGGTGCGGACGATTCTGACGCTGTTCGCGCTGGTGAGCCTGATGGGGATGCCGTACATGGTGCTGATGCCGATCTTTGCGGCGAAGGTGTTGCACGGCGGGGCACACACGCTCGGCTTCCTGATGGGCGCGGCCGGAGCCGGGGCGCTGATCTCGGCGTTTTCGCTGGTCCTGCGGCGCTCCGTGCGAGGACTGACCCGGATGATTCCCATCTCCGCGGTGGTCTTCGGCGGGGGACTGGTGGCGTTCGGCTTTTCGCGGTGGTTGCCACTGTCGCTGGTGCTGATGCTGTTCACCGGCTTCGGCATGCTGCAGGGAATGACGGCCAGCAACACGATCATTCAAACGCTGGTGCCGGAGGACAAACGGGGACGGGTGATGAGCTACTACACGGCGGCGTTTGTGGGCATGGCGCCGTGGGGGAGCCTGCTGGCCGGGTCCATGGCCCACTGGATCGGCGCGCCGCGCACGGTGATGTTTACGGGGTCGTGCTGCATTGCGGGCGGCATCTGGTTCTGGACGCAGCTGCCGGCGATCCGGCGGGAGATGCGGCCGATTTACGAGCAGATGGGGATCATCGCGCCGATTCCGCAGCCGCAGCAGGAGCAGGCGGCAAATTGAGGGGCAGCGACTGGCTGGCCGGCCAGAAAAAAAGCTGTGAGCGAAATTTGCGCAGAAAAAATCCCCGGTCGCGTTTCCCGCGCGTCCGGGGATTCAGGGAGGTTATTTCGGATAGCAAGGACAGAATAGGCGGATTAGCGCGCGGGCGCGTCGGGCCAAAGATTGCATTTTAAGTACAACTTTGGTTGGAGGGTCGGGTTCATGAAGGCATTCCAAAATGGGAACGGAGGGGAAACGGGGATTACGTCCGCCGTTTTCTTCCGCTGGAAAGGCGCCGCCCGCAGAAAAGACTGCGTACAATGCGGCGCTTTTCCCAGGGGGAAGGCCGCATGGCGCTGCGGGTGCTGCAAATCTGTCTGGCCGGGGTCGACTGCGTCTATGGCATGCTGCTGCTGGCCGGATATGGCCGAACGGCGTGGCATCAGGCGGCGCTGGCACTGATCGTCTTCTCGGTGCTGCCCGCGAGCGTTCTGGCGGTGCGCTTTTCAGCGCCGGCGGCGATTGGGCAATTCGCCTGCGCATTTCTCGGCCGGCAACTGCTGAATAACGGACCCTGGCCGGATCTGCGGCTGTACGGTGCGCTTTCAATGACGCTGGCGGTGGCCATCGTCGTGGTGGCGGTTTTCCGGGGCATCGTGGAGATTACGCGCGAAGCCTATGGGGAGACGGAGCACCAGGACGATCTGTACGTTCCCGAACTGGCCGAGAACGAGGCTGAGCTGAAGGTCGCTGCGGCCGGCGGCGGGCGCAATCAGCTGTGGTTCTGAGAGGCTGCCGGTAGCTGCAGCCGGTAATTTTCACCACAAAGGGAACAAAGGACACGGAGGCAGCGGGTAGAGAGCTGCTTGTAGCCGAGCAGCCTGTAGCCTGTAGCGGCAACTGCAAAGGACCTCGGGGCGCGAAGGGCGACTCGCCGAGTCAGTTGGCTGAGACGGTCGGCAGGAAGATCGAAAAAGAGTTCCGCTGTGGCCTGGGCCGGTGCTGGTACGCATCGAGACGGAGCCCCCGTGCTTCTGAACGATTCCTTTGCTGACCCAGAGGCCGAGACCGGTGCCTTTCGCCTCTTTGGGGAATGCCCTCCCCGATTCAGGCGTGGCGGGCGGTCGTCTTGTCGCGCAGGTTCTCTTTCTCCTGGTGGCCGTTCGTACCGTTGGTCTGCTGCTGGGGCGTGAGCAGGACGCGGCGCAGAGCGCGAATGAGCTCAGGACCGGTCTCCTCCAGTTCGCGCAGGTGCCACGCGGCGAGAGAGCCGAGGAGCTTTTCGCCCAGCGGCGTCATGCGGAGGAGGATGCGGCGGTGGTCGGTCGGGTCGGGGCAGCGGCGCAGCAGGCCTTGTTCGATGGTGCGATCGACCAGCTCGACAGCGCTGTTGTGTTTGAGGAGCATGCGCGCGGCGACGTTGGCGATGGTGGGGTCGAGTTCCTCGGGCATGCCCCAGACGCACTGCAGGAGCTGATACTGCTGGGCGCGGATGCCGGCGGCGCCGGCGGCGAGGCTGCTGAAGTGGAGGAACTTTCTCAGCTGGAAACGAAACTCTGCCAGGCGGCGCATCTGGGCGCGGGTGAGCGGGGCCGGTTCCTTGGCCGCGTGCTGGGTGTGACCGCTGGTGACGAGGGAAGCGACACTCGGGCTTGCGCTGAAATTCATGCGTTCATCGTAACACGATATATCGTGCTACGACATTTGAGTGTCTTCGGCGGTACCCTCCGGCTCACCGGGATCGGCAAGGATGGCGCGGGCGTCAGCCTCATCTTCGCCGCGGACCTGCAGCTGGAGCGGGCCCAGGCCCGGCTCCATGATGCGGGCATTTTCTCCGGAGAGAAAAACGTCAAGGCCCGCAGATTCGAGGCGGAGTTTGGCCATTTCGGCTTCGAGGGGTTCGGTAAAGCTGGCAATTGTAATCAGGTCCGAGCTGTTTTCCATTGAGTTGCTTCTCCCATTTACTCTTATCATCTTAGTCAGGGAATCCCAGGCTTATCCTGCTGCCATCGGAGTTGTCCGGTGAAATTCCTCGTTCTGCTATTCCTCGCGAGCCTCAGCGCTTCGGTTGAGGCGCAAAGCAACGAACCCGCGCCGGATCTTGTTGTCCAGGCCGGGCACTGTCTGGCCACGGCCGATGGAGACTGGTTCGATCTGTCCCGCGACAGCCCTTATGAACTCGAACTCGGCTACGCCACCGGTGACAAGTCAGGCTCCGGCGATGATTCTCTGTACCTGGTCGATTTCACCACGCCGACACACTCCCAGGGATACGCCTTTGCTTTCCAGACTCGTGGCAAGGGATCGCACCGCGAACTGACGCTGGAGTTCCGTACCCGCTTTCAGCAGACGGTGGACGGGACGCAGCGGGTCAATCTGGTCGATCCGCCTCTCGGTGGCCTTGGTACTCATGATGAGATTCTTGGCGCCATACGACAGGTTGGGTTTCATACGTGGAAAGTGCCGGTCGAGGAGCTGCGCAACCGTTCCAGGTCCGTTTCCTGCAGAACCGCGGACGCCCTCCGCTAGCCGTCCGGTTGCAGCGGTTTCGCGCCCCTCAACCCCTGCGACGGTAGAATGAGAAGTTCTTCGGAGGGACTTCCGCATTGATTCCACGTTATACACGGCCCCCGATGGGGCAAATCTGGAGCGAGGAAAGCCGGTTCCGCGCATGGCTGGAGGTGGAAACCGTGGCCAGCGAGGTGCTGGCCGAGGATGGGATTGTGCCGCGCGAGGCGGCGCAGGCAATCCGCAAAAAGGGTGGGTTCGATCTGGAGCGGATCCACGCGATCGAAGCCGAGGTGAAGCACGACGTGATCGCCTTTACGACGGCGGTGGCCGAGAAAGTGGGCGCTGAGGCGCGCTGGCTGCACTACGGGCTGACCTCGAACGACGTGGTGGACACGGCGCAGGCGCTGCAGGTGAAGGCGGCGTCGGCGATACTCCGCGAAGACATCGACCGGCTGATGAACGTGCTGCGGATGCGGGCGCTCGAGTTTAAGAACACGCCGATAGTGGGGCGCACGCACGGCATGCATGCGGAGCCGACGACGTTCGGGCTGAAGCTGCTGAACTGGTATGCGGAGATGCGGCGCAACCAGGATCGTTTTGAGGCGGCCGCGGAACAGATGCGAATCGGGAAGCTGTCGGGGGCAGTGGGAACGTTTGGACACATCAGCCCGCAGCACGAAGAACGGATCTGCCAGCGGCTGGGGCTGGAGCCGGCGCCGATCGCGACGCAGGTGATCCAGCGCGACCGGCATGCGTATTATGTGGCAACGCTGGCGGTGATCACCTCGACGCTGGACAAGATTGCGACCGAGGTGCGGCACCTGCAGCGGACGGAGGTGCGGGAAGCGGAGGAGTATTTCTCGGAGAAGCAGAAGGGCTCGTCAGCGATGCCGCACAAGCGGAATCCGATCACCGCGGAGCAAATCAGCGGGCTGGCGCGGGTGGTGCGGGCCAATGCGCAGGCGGCATTCGAAAACGTGGCTTTATGGCATGAGCGGGATATTTCGCACTCATCCGTGGAGCGGGTGATCCTGCCGGACTCGACGATTCTGACGGATTATCTGCTGGCGAAGACGGCGGGTTTGATTGAGAAGCTGCAGGTGTATCCGACGCGCATGCAGAAGAATCTGGATTCGACGGGAGGGCTGATCTTTAGCGGGCAGCTGCTGCTGGATCTGGCGGAGGCGGGGATGCAGCGCGAGGAGGCGTATCGGCTGGTGCAGACGCATGCAATGAACGCCTGGCAGAACGACCTGGTGTTTCGCGAGCTGGTGGCGAGCGATCCGGCGATTACAGGTAAGCTGAGCGCGAAGAAGCTCGAGCGGACGTTCGACCTGAACCGGCAGCTCGGGAACGTGGATGCGATTTTCGCGCGAGTGCTGGGCTCCAGCGGGGATCACGAGCCGCACGCATGACGGAAGCCTGGAGTCTGACCGTGGCGGTGACGGGCGCGAGCGGCGTTGCGTTTGGGCGGGAGCTGCTGCGGGCCCTGGAGGCGGATGAGCGGGTGGGGCGGGTGCATTTCGTCGCGTCGGAGAACTCGCTGCGGGTGATGGCGGAGGAGCTGGGGATTTCCGGGCGGACAGGGCTGGTGGAGAAGCTGCTGGGGCAGGCGTCAGCAAAGATCACACAGCACAGCGACAACGACATTGGCGCGGCCATTGCGAGCGGAAGCCATCCATCGCAGGGGATGATCGTACTGCCGTGCAGCATGGGGACACTGGCGGGGATTGCGAACGGGCTGGCGAACAATTTGATCCAGCGGGCTGCGGATGTGTGCCTGAAGGAGCGGCGGCCGCTGATCCTGTGCCTGCGGGAGACGCCGTTCAACAAGATTCACATTCGCAATATGGGGCTGGCGGCGGATGCGGGGGCGACCATTTTCCCGTTGATTCCCGCGTTTTATAACAAGCCGGTGGATTCCGACGCGATGGCAAAGCAGTTTGTATGCCGGGTGCTGGCGCATGTTGGGCTGCCGCAGAAGGACGCGTTCGTGTGGGGCGAAGAGAGCGTATAGCGGATAGCGTATAGAAAAACTGCGGGCAGCTAGACGGTGAGGCGGACGAGCTGTTCAGCTTCGACGCGGGGGCCGAGGATGGAGACGCGGGGGACCTGGCCGCGGGCCATGGCGACTTCGTCGCATTTGTAGAGGCGCGGGCAGTTCTGGCAGTCCTTGAAAATTTTGTCGGGGAGCGCGGTGCGGTCTTCGACCTCGCGGAAGCCATAGCGGAAGAAGAAGTCGGGGATGCGGGTGAAGAGGCAGACGCAACCGACGCCGTGGTCTTCGGCTTCGCCGAGCAGGGCGTGGAGTAATTCGCCACCGACACCGTGACTTTTTGCCTCGGGCCGGACGACGATGGAGCGGACCTCGGCGAGGTGGGGTCCGTAGAGGTGGAGCGCACCGCAGCCGAGAAAGATGCCGCCCTCGGATTCGGCAACCGTGAAGTCGCGGACGTTCTCGCAGATCTCTGCGAAGACGCGGCGGAGGAGGGTGCCGTCGCCGGAGAGGCTGTTGACCAGCTCGTAGATGTTGGTGGCGTCCTGGAGGCGAGCCTTACGCACGCGCATGGTGCACCTCCGATTCAGCGGGCAGCGTGACTCCATAGCGCGCGGCGAGTGCGTGCACGCGGGTTTCGGCTTCTGTGAGCGCTTGCTGAACGCGGGCGCGCGCGGTTCCGCCGAGGACGTCGTGACAGTCGAGGGTCGCCTGGAGCGAGATGGCGGCGAAGAAGTCCTCGTCGAACTCATCGCCGAACTGGCGCAATTCGTAGAGGGAAAGATCGCCGAGCTCGCAGCCTTTATCGACACAGTAGCGGACGGCGTTGCCAATTTTCTCGTGAGCCTTGCGGAAGGGAATGCCTTTGTGGACGAGGTATGTGGCGGCGGCCATGGCGTTGAGGAAGCCAGTCTGCGCGGCGACGAGCATGCGGTCGTGGCGGAGGTGCAGGGCGCGGGTGAAATCCGGAAGCAGGCGCAGGATGCCGGAGAGCGTGTCGGCGACTTCGAAGACGGGCTCCTGGGTTTCCTGCATGTCTTTGTTGTAGGCAAGGGGCAGGCCCTTGAGCAGGGTGGCGAGGGTGGTGGCGGCGCCGAGCAGGCGTCCGCTTTTGCCGCGCAGCAACTCGGTGAGATCGGGATTTTTCTTCTGCGGCATGGCGCTGGAGCCGGTGGAGAATTCTTCGGGCAGATCGAGAAAGCCGAATTCCGCGGTGGACCAGAGGGTGAGCTCCTCGGCAAAGCGCGAGAGGTGCACGCCGAGGGTGGAGGCAGCCTGCGCGAATTCAAGGGCGAAGTCGCGATCGCTGGTGGCATCCATGCTGTTGGCGGTGGGCGCAGTGAAGCCGAGCGCGACGGCGGCGATGGTGCGGTCAAGAGCGAGGGTGGCTCCGGCAACGGCGCCCGAGCCGAGCGGGCAGAAGTTCAGGCGCGTTCGACAATCCTCGAAGCGGGAGATGTCGCGGAGGATCATCTCGACGTACGCGAGGAGCCAGTGCGCGACGAGCACGGGTTCGGCGCGCTGGAGATGCGTATAGGACGGCATCGCCGCGGTTTCCGCGTCCTGCGCGAGCTCGATGAGCGCGAGGGCCCACGCGGTGAGCTGCGCGACCGTGGCGTCGATGGCATCGCGCACGAAAAGACGCAGGTCGGTGGCGATCTGCTCGTTGCGGCTGCGGCCGGTGTGGAGCTTTAGGGCGAGGTCGCCGATTTCTGCTGTGAGGGAGAGCTCGACGAAGTGGTGGATGTCTTCGGCTTCGGAGGAAGCGATGGTCTCGGGCGCAAATTGAGCGAGGAGCGCGTCGAGGCCGCGAAGCGTTGTCTCCAGTTCGGCGGGCGACAGGATGCCAGCGGCGGCGATGGTGCGGGCATGTGCCTTGCTGGCGGCGATTTCCTGGGGCAGCAGCCGTCCGTCGAAAGGGAGCGAGCGCTGCCAGGCTTCAAACTGCGGATCGAGGGCCGCGCGGAAGCGGCCGGACCACATTTTGGCGGGCTGGTCGGTCATGACGCTTCCTCGCCTTTCGTGGTTCCGCTGTTGAGTTGGGGCATCTCCGAGCCGTGGCTCAATGTGATGAGGCCGCTCTGGGCGTAGGTCATCAGCTTGGCGCGGGTGTCCCTAATGTCCAGATTGCGCATGGTGAGCTGGCCGATGCGGTCGCGCGGGGAGAAGGCGGAGTCAGTCTTCTCCATGCTGAGGCGCTCTGGGTGGAAGGTCAGGTTGGGCGATTCAGTATTCAGGATGGAGTAGTCGTTGCCGCGGCGCAGCTCGAGTGTGACCTGGCCTGTGATGGGACTGGCGACCCAGCGCTGCGCGGATTCGCGGAGCATGATGGCCTGAGAATCGAACCAGCGTCCCTGATAAAGGAGGCGGCCGAGCTTGCGGCCGTTCTCGCGGTACTGCTCAATGGTGTCCTCGTTGTGAATGCCGGTGATGAGGCGCTCGTACGCGATGAACAGCAGGGCGAGGCCGGGCGCCTCGTAGATGCCGCGGCTCTTGGCCTCGATGATGCGGTTTTCGATCTGGTCGCTCATGCCGAGGCCATGGCGTCCGCCGATGCGGTTGGCTTCGAGGAGGAGCTCCACGGGATTGGAAAAGTCGTGGCCGTTCAGGGCTGCGGGGAAGCCTTCTTCGAAACGGACGGTGATTTCTTCGGGGCGGACGGCGACGTCGTCGCGCCACGAGGCTATGCCCATGATGGGGTCGACAATGCGGATGCTGGACGAGAGCAGCTCGAGATCCTTGGCTTCGTGGGTCGCGCCGAGGAGATTGGAGTCGGTGGAGTACGCCTTTTCGGCGGACATCTTGTAGCCGAAGCCGGACTTTTGGAGGAAGGCCGACATTTCCGCGCGGCCGCCGAGCTCGTCGATGAACAGAGGGTCAAGCCAGGGCTTGTAGACCTGCAGCTTTGGATTGACGAGCAGGCCGTAACGATAGAAGCGCTCGATGTCGTTGCCCTTGAAGGTGGAGCCGTCGCCCCAGATGTTAACGCCGTCCTCTTTCATGGAGGTGACCAGCATGGTGCCGGTGACGGCGCGCCCGAGGGGCGTGGTGTTGAAGTAGGTGACGCCCGCGGTGGAGATATGAAAGGCGCCGGACTGCAGGGCGGCGATGCCTTCGCGCACCAGAGGTCCGCGGCAGTCGATCAGACGGGCATTCTCCGCGCCGTATTCGAGTGCTTTTCGCGGAATCGCGTCGTAATCGGATTCGTCGGGCTGCCCGAGGTTGGCCGTGTAGGCGTAGGGGAGCGCGCCTTTTTGCTTCATCCAGTGAAGCGCGGCGCTGGTGTCGAGGCCGCCGGAAAAAGCGATGCCGACTTTTTGGCCGACCGGCAAATTTTCAAGAATTACAGACATTACGTCGAAAAACCTCAGGGGCTAAAGCCCCGTTCATTTTGACTCTCTATGGCACGACTGAAGTCGTGCCCTGATACAAAAGCGCTGTCCGTGTCGCACTCAGCGCCTGCTCTGTCGCCAAACAACGGCGACACCCGATGAGTGAGACGTATTTACGACTGCTTTTCGCCTTTGCCGAGCAGCATTAGCAGCAGGGCCTTTTGCGCGTGCATGCGGTTTTCGGCCTGGTCGAAGACGACGGACTGGGGCCCGTCGAGGACGGCATCGGTGACTTCGGCGTTGCGATGCGCGGGCAGGCAGTGCATGAAGACGGCGCTGGGCGCGGCATGGCCCATCAGCGTCTCGTTAACCTGATACGGCTTGAAGATGGGGGCGCGCTTAGTCGCTTCATGTTCAAAGCCCATGCTGGTGCAGACGTCGGTGTAGACGGCGTCGGCGTCTTTGACGGCGGCGACGGGGTCATTGACCAGAGTGATGTTGGAGCCGGTTACGTTGGCGATGGCACGGGCTTGGGCGACGATGTCGGCTTTGGGGGCGTAGTTCTTCGGCGTGCCAACGGTACAGTGTGCGCCGAGCTGCGCAGCGGTGAGCATGAGGGAGTGGCAGACATTGTTGCCGTCTCCAACGTAGGTGAAGTTGAAGCCGGTGAGATCGCCGAAACGCTCCTGGAGGGTCATGAAGTCGGCGATGGCCTGGCAGGGGTGCTCGAGATCGCTGAGCGCGTTGATCACCGGCACGCTCGCGTACTGCGCCATTTCGGTGATGGTGTCGTGCGCGTACGTGCGCAGGACGATCATCTGCACCCAGCGTTCGACGTTGCGGGCGATGTCGGCGAGAGATTCGCGCTCGCCGAGGGGCGACGAAGTCTGATCGACGAAGAGCGCCGAGCCGCCGAGGGTATTCATCGCCGTCTGAAAAGTGAGGCGGGTGCGCAGCGAGGCCTTCTCAAAAAACATGACCATCTGCTTCGCGTCGAGGGCCCAGCGGTAGGCGCCGGGATTCGTCTTGACGTCGTGGGCAAGTTCAAGGATCGCGGCGAGCTCTCCGGTGGTGAGGTCGGCGACGGAGCACAGATCGCGCCCGGTTAACGAGGCCGCGGGCGACGGGGATTCGATTTCCTGCAGGACTGCTGTTTTAGCTGCCAATTTTCTTTCCTCCTGAGACCGGCGCGGCCGCTGTGGGGGCTGCCTGCTCGGTGAGAATTTGATCGAGCGCTCGAATGGCCTGGTCCACGTGCTGCCGCTCAAGGATGTAGGGCGGCAGGAAGCGCAGAACGGTTTCGCTAGTGCGATTGATGAGGATCTTGCGATCCATCATGGCGGCGAGAACGGATTTGGCGAGGTCGGCGGAGTCGAGCTCGGCGGCCAGCATGAGGCCGATACCGCGCACGTCGGTGATGCAAGCGTGCTGCTTTGCGAGCCGGTTGAGCTGGCCCTGAAAATACGCGCCGACTTCTGTGACATGTTCGAGCAGGCGATCGCGCTCGATGGTTTCGAGGACGGCGAGGGCTGCGGCGCAAGCCAATGGTCCGCCGCCGAAGGTGGTTCCGTGCATGCCGGCATGGATGGCGCGGGCTGCTTCTTCAGTGCAGAGGAGCGCGCCGAGGGGGATGCCTCCGGCGAGAGGCTTGGCCAGGGTGGTGACGTCGGGCTGGATGCCGTAGTGGTGATATGCGCAGAATTTTCCGGTGCGGCCGAGGCCGGACTGGATTTCGTCGGCGATGAGCAGGGCGCCGGTGGAGCAGGTGAGGTCGCGGGCGGCTTGCAGAAATTCTTTCGAGAGGGGGCGGACGCCGCCTTCCCCCTGGATGGGCTCGAGGAGGATGGCGCAGACGTCGGTGGAGAACTTTGCCTTCAGGTCGGCGACGTCGTTGAGGCGGACGAACTCGACGCCGGGCATGACGGGCTCGAAGGGCTCACGGTACTTGTCCTTCCATGTGGCGGCCACGGATCCCATGGTGCGGCCGTGGAAGCTGTTCTCGAGGGCAAGGAACTTTGTGCCCAGCGGCGTGCCTTCGCTGCGCTTCAAGCCGGCATTCGCGCGGGCGAGCTTGAGGGCAGCTTCGTTGGCTTCGGTGCCGCTGTTGCAGAAGAAGGCGCGGTCCATGCCAGTGGCTTCGGTGAGGCGCAGCGCGAGCGCGGCCTGGCCCTCGGTGTAATAGAGGTTGGACGTGTGAATGAGCTTGCGACTCTGCTCGGCGATGGCCTTCTCAATAGCGGGGTGCGCGTAGCCGAGAGCGTTCACGCCGATGCCGCTGAGCAGGTCGAGGTAGCGGACGTTCTGATCGTCAATGAGGTGGACGCCTTCGCCGCGGTCGAAGAGCAGGGGGTAGCGGTCGTAGGTGCCGAGGAGGAGCTTCGATTCGGCGGCTTTTAGTTCTTCGAGCTTCGACATGGAAACCTCGTGTGTGGGCTCAACGGGGAGCCGGGTCTGCGTCATGCGACCATCACCTCCGTACCGAAAGCGACGCGGCTGCTGCAGAGATCAGGCAGGACATCGGCCTCGGCGGCGGGCAGGATGCGGACACGGCGGACGCCGTTGAGCAGAGCTTCGCGGCAGGCGCTGAGCTTGGGCAACATGCCGCCGGTAATGACAGCATCGCGGGTGAGAGCGGCGATCTGGTCGATGGAGAGCCAGCGCATCACGCTGCCATCGGCGGCGAGGACGCCGGGAACGTCGGTGAGGAAAACAAGAGCGTCGGCTTTGCAGGCTCCGGCGCAGGCAGCGGCCATCTCATCGGCATTGATGTTGTAATACTCGCCGTCGAAGCCGAGGGCGATCGAGGAAATGACGGGCACGGCGCTCATCTGCCAGATGGCTTCGAGCCAGCGCGGATCGGCGGAGGCAATTTCGCCGACGAAGCCAAGGTCGAGCGCTGTTTGTTTTTTGCGGGCGCGGAAGACGAGGCCGTCGCCGCCGGAGAGACCGACAGCGGGCTGTCCGTGGGAGCCGAGGGCCGCGACCAGCGCTTTGTTGACGCCACCGCCGAGGACCATAAGCGCCGTATCACGCGTCTCGGCGTCGGTGACGCGCAGACCGGCGACGAACTCGCTCTGCTTGCCAAGCTGTTTGAGCGTACGGGTGAGCTGCACGCCGCCACCGTGGACAATCGCGACCTGATGGCCATCTTTCGCCAGTTCGGCGATGGCTTTGGCGCATGCATGCAGGAGCTCGTGATTTTCGAGCGTCGCACCGCCGAGTTTGATTACGTATCTCATCGCAGTCCTTCCGCTTCTTCCAGACCCACCATCAAATTCATGTTCTGCACCGCCTGACCGGCGGCGCCCTTCAGCAGGTTGTCGAGACAGGAGACGATGACGCATCGTCGCCCGTCGGCGGAGAGTTGAAAGCCGATATCGCAGTAATTGGTGCGCACACAGTACTGAATCTGGGGCAGCTGGCCGGCGGGGAAGACGCGCACGAGCGGGCTCTCCGCGAAGAAGCCGCGGTAGAGGGCTTCGACATCGGCGGGCTGGCGCGGCCGGGAGAACCCGACATAGGTGGTGGAGAGAATGCCGCGCGGGATGGGCAGCAGATGCGGCGTGAAAACAATCTGTTCCGGAGCGAGGTCGAGTTGTTCGAGCAGCTCGCCGGTGTGCCGGTGCGAGAAGACGCCGTAGGCAGAGAGATTGTCGGCCGCATGCATGAAGTGGGTCTTTGCCGTGGGCGCTTTGCCCGCGCCGGAGACGCCGGATTTTGCGTCGCAAACGATGCCGCGTTCGAGGTCGATCCAGCCGGCGGAAACGAGAGGCTTGAGGGCGAGGATGATGGAGGTGGCGTAGCAACCGGGGTTGGCGACGAGGGCGGCGTCGCGAATTTCGTCGCGATGCAGCTCGGGCATGCCGTAGACGGCTTTGGTCTGGACGGTCGTCGCGACGGGCGAGCCTTCGTCGGCGAATTGGTAGACGGCGCGGTTCTCGGCGGCAGCGAGTCTCCAGGCACCGCTGAGGTCGATGATGCGCAGGCCGTAGTCGAGGGCCTCGGGGACGATCTCGCGCGACTGCTCATGGGGCGTGGCCAGAAAAAGGATGTCGATTTTGCGCTCACGCAGCAGATCCCAGGCGAACGGCTCGATGCGCAGCGCCTCGGGACCGAGGCCGGTGCCGTTGTTGTCCATCAGGTGCGGGTGGAGAGCAGCGAGGGGCTCGGGCTGCGCGTCGGCGCGGCTGAGAAGGAGCGGCGAATGGCTCTGGAGCGCAGGGTGGCGCAGGAGCAGGCGCGCCAGCTCCATACCGGCGTAACCGCTCACTCCCATCACTGCTGTTTGAATTCTCGTCTCCATTCTTTCTCGCATCCCTGACTGCAAATTCCTTTGGACTCTCGCGGTCCTGATTTGATTCGTTAATTTCATCTCGCGCGCGCCGGCTCCCTGAACCCGACGGATTTATCCGATCATTCGTTCGAGCATGTCGCGGAGCATCGAAGCCTTCTTCGCGTCGTGGCAGATGATCAGCACGGTGTCGTCGCCGGCCAGCGTGCCGACGACCTCATTCCAGTCCTCGTGATCGATGGCCAGGGCGACGGGCTGGGCGGCGCCGGCGGTAGTGCGCAGCACAAGCTGGTTCTGCGCCTGGCGAACGGCAAGGCCGAAGCTGCTGAGGACGTCGTCAACACCGGGTTCTTCCTCCACCTCGTGATGGCCGTTGCCGTTGGGGATCTCATAACCGCGGGGGCCCTTAACGAGGCGCAGCTCGTGCAGGTCGCGGGAGAGCGTCGCCTGGGTGACGTCGAAGCCGCGACGGATCAGCTTGCGGCGCAACTCGTCCTGGCTGGTGATGGATTCGGCGGTCACCAGACGCCGAATCGCGCTTTGCCGTTCGTTTTTGCTCACAACGTAAAAAATCGCGGCCCGCAAGCCGCGCCTCTATGTATAAAAATACAGAACTCCTGTATAAATATGCAAGGGCTTTTTTCCTAAACATTTGTCAGACGTTACCCCTGCCGGCGGGCAGAATTTTCGCCGGCGGCGCGATTATTTCCCGCTTTTCCGCATCGCGGAAGAAACGAAAGGCCGTTATAGTTGGATATGGGAACGAGAAATTGTGCTGATCCGGCCTTGTCGACCGGCGGCTCCCGACCCAGCCACGGGGTCCGTGGTGCGACCCTGATCGATTCGCGGTTCGATTTTGAATCGTGCGGCGTCGGTTTTGTCGCTACCCTCGACAACCAGCCCTCGCATGACATTCTGGCGAAGGCGCTGACGGCGCTTGCGCGCCTGGCGCATCGCGGCGCGGTGGCCGCCGACGGCAAGTCGAGCGACGGCATCGGCATCCATACCGCGATTCCCCGCGAACTGCTGCTGACAGATACCGGTCTTACGCTCGATCCGGCAAAACCGCTGGCGGTGGGGATGGTGTTTTTGCCGGCGGATGCCGTGGCGAGCGCCGCGGCGGTGCGCGAGATCGAACAGGCGATTGTGGCGCGCAACTGCACGATTCTGGGCTGGCGGACGGTTCCCACGCGGCCGGAGATTCTGGGAGAGATTGCGCTGTCGACCCTGCCGGTCATTCGACAGGTGCTGCTGACGGATGTGACGACAGACGCGCGCCCTTCTCAGGATCTGGATCGTCGGTTGTATCTGGCGCGCAAGCAGTTTGAGCGGAGCGGGGCCCTGGGCTACGTGTGTTCTCTCTCATCTTCTTCTGTCATCTATAAGGCGATGTGCGACGCGCGGTTGCTGCCGGAGTTCTATCCGGACCTGGCGGACCCGCGGTTTGTGACGCCGTTTGCGCTCTTTCATCAGAGGTACGCGACGAACGTGGCGCCGTCGTGGGACCGGGCGCAGCCGTTTCGGATCCTGGGGCACAATGGCGAGATCAACACCATCTGGGGGAATCGGGCGCGGATGACGGCGCGCGCGGCGACCCTGCCGGACGAGCTGCGGCCGATTTTCACGCCGAGCGGATCGGATTCAACCAGTCTCGACGAAGTGATCGAGTTGCTGGCGCGCAACGGGCGCAATGTGGCCGAAGCGGTGCGGATGGTGATGCCGCCGGCGGATACGGGGCGGCACTCAGCGTTTCTGACGTATCACGGAGACTGCATCGAGCCGTGGGATGGACCGGCCGCAGTGTCGTTCACGGACGGACATTTGATTGGAGCGGCGCTGGATCGGAACGGGCTGCGCCCCTGTCGGTTCTTCGTGACTGAAGATCATCTGATCGTGGCCGGATCGGAAGCAGGGCTGGTGGATCTGGATCCGGAGAAGATCGTGCACAGCGGACGGCTGGGCCCGGGGCAGATGCTTCTGGCCGATCTCGATCGCCACAGATTTTACGAAGACGAGGAGTTGCAGGCGATCTTCGACGAGTCGGCGCCGCAATATGAGGCGCTGCTGCAGAACGCGACTCTGGACGCGGATACGCCGGTGCAGGAGATCGATGCGGCAGAACTGAATCGTCTGCAGCTGGGCTTTGGCTACACCAAAGAAGACGTGAACATGGTGTTGAAGCCGATGGCGATGGACGGCAAGGACGCCGTCTGGTCGATGGGCGACGATACGCCCATTGCGCCGCTGGCGCGGACGCCGCGGCCGGTGTATGCATTTTTCCGGCAGCGGTTTGCCCAGGTGACGAATCCGCCGATCGATTCGCTGCGCGAAGCGTGCGTGATCCAGCTGCATACGCGGCTGGGTCCGTGGCCGCATGTGCTCAACACGCGGGAGCGGCTGCCGGGTTTGTCGCTCCAGTCGCCCTTTCTTTCCCTGGCGCAGATGGAAGCGCTGCACCGGCGGAAGCATGATCTGGCGGGCGATCTGCCGCTGGCGGTGCTGGACTGTGTTTTCCATCCGAAGTGCAATCTGCTGACGGCGATCGACGATCTGTGTACGAAGGCGGTGCAGCTGGTGCGTGGTGGAGCGGCGGTGCTGCTGCTCACGGATCGCGGCTGCAGCGAGCAGGCCATCCCGATTCCGATGGCGCTGGCCTTGGGCGCGGTGCACCACACGCTGATCCGGAGCGGCGAGCGCATTCGCGTGGGGCTGGCGGTGGAGGCGGGCGATTGCCGCGACCTCCATCATGCGGCGGTGCTGATGGGGATGGGCGCGGGGGCGATTTGTCCGTGGCTGGCGCTGGAGACGGCGCGGCAGATGAATCCCGAGAAGGGCGAAGCGAATCTGCTGCACGCGTTCGATCTGGGGCTGGCGAAGATCATGTCGAAGATGGGTATCTCGGTGGTGGATAGCTACCGCGGCGCGCACCTGTTCGATTGTCTTGGCCTCAGCCGGGAAGTGGTTGATCGATGTTTTGAGGGCACGCCGGCGCCGATCGGCGGGATTGGCTTTCCGGAGCTGGAAGCGACGGTGCGCACGCTGTGGTCGGGCGTGCAGAGCGTCGAACCGGGTGGCGAAAGTCCGGAGGCGGGCGATGGCGGTGGGCCGCTTGTCACCGTGACGACGGCGACGAAGGATCTGCCGGATTACGGATGGGTGCGCTTTCGGAAAGCGGAGCGGTCGGAGCCGCACGGATGGCAGCCGCAAACGGTGCGTCTGCTGCAGACGATTACCGGAGCGACGAAGACGGCTGCCACGGCTGCGGACCAGCCTGCCGCTTGGCAGGCGTTTACAACCCAGGCGACGGAGAAGGAGCCGGCGGTGCTGCGCGATCTGCTGGAGATCCGCGCTGCAGCAGATCCATTGCGGGTCGAGGAGGTTGAGCCGGCTGGCAATCTCTATCGGCGGTTCATTGCCAGCGCGATGTCGCTGGGGTCTCTGAGCCCGGAGGCGCATCAGACGATCACCGCCGCCATGAACCAGCTCGGCGGGCGGTCGAATACGGGTGAGGGCGGCGAAGATCCCGCGGTCTATGCGCCGGATGTGGATCTGCCACTGGTGGGCGGGAAGGTGCCGTCCTATCTGTTGAACAACAAGGTGAAGCAGGTGGCTTCGGCGCGGTTCGGCGTAACGGCGCAGTATCTGATGCACGCGGAAGAGCTGGAGATCAAGATTGCCCAGGGCTCGAAGCCGGGCGAGGGCGGCCAGCTTCCAGCGCATAAGGTGACGGAGTTGATTGCGCGGCTGAGGCACGCGCAGCCTGGAGTACAGCTGATCAGCCCGCCGCCGCACCACGATATTTACTCGATCGAAGACCTGGCGCAGCTGATCCACGACCTGCGGCGGATCAACCCGAAAGCCGCGATCGGGGTGAAGCTGGTTTCGGAATGTGGAGTCGGTGTAGTAGCGGCGGGCGTGGCCAAAGCATATGCGGACTACATCGTGATCGCCGGCCACAACGGTGGGACCGGGGCCTCGCCGCTGTCCAGCATCAAGTATGCGGGCAGTCCGTGGGAGCTGGGACTGGCCGAGGCGCAGCAGGTGCTGATCCGCAACGGGCTGCGCGGGCGGGTGCGTCTGCGCTGCGACGGCGGGCTGCGGACGGCGCGGGACATTGTGATCGCGGCGCTGCTGGGCGCCGATGAGTACGCCTTTGGCACGGCGGTGCTGGTGGCTTTGGGCTGCGACATGGCGCGCCAGTGCCACCTGAACACGTGTCCGACGGGGATTGCGACCCAGCGGCCGGAGCTGCGAGCGAAATTCCGCGGGAAGCCGGAGCATCTGATGCGCTTCTTCGAGGGTCTGTCTGGGGAGATTCGCGCGTTGCTTGCGGAGCTGGGGCTGCCGTCGCTGGAAGCGGCAATTGGGCGGACGGATCTGCTGGAGCAGGTGCGGTTTGATGGCTGTCTCGATCTAAGCGCGATGCTGGCGGCGCCGTCGGATGGCGGGGCGACGGGCGCGCGGCATTGGCAGGGAACCCGAAATCTGCGGCCGGAAGAACATGCGCCCATCGACGACGCCTGGGTCGAGCCGGCACTGGCGGCTTACCAGGCGGGCGAACATTTCATCGTCGATTCGCTGATTGCTAACGAAGACCGGACGTTTGGGGCGCGGCTGGCGGGAGAGGTCGCGATGCTGCAGTCGGGCGGCAAAACATCGCCGGCAACACTGACCTTTCGGTTGACCGGAGAGGCAGGACAGTCGTTTGGGGCCTTTGCGGTTCCGGGGATGCAGCTCGTTCTCAAAGGTCTGGCGAACGACTTTGTGGGCAAGAGCCTCTCCGGTGGGGAGATCATTCTGCGCGGGCAAGGCCGCGCGGCGCTGCAGCCCGAGCTGCACACGATTCTCGGCAATGTGGCGCTCTATGGAGCGACGAGCGGGGCGCTGTTCGCGGCAGGTTGTGCCGGAGAACGTTTCGCGGTGCGGAATTCCGGTGCGCTGGCGATCGTGGAGGGTGTAGGGGATCACGGCTGCGAGTACATGACGGGCGGGCTGGTGGCGGTTTTGGGTGCAACGGGAACCAACTTCGGTGCCGGGATGACAGGCGGGATTGCCTGGGTCTTCGACGAAGAGGGCCGCTTCCTGGCGGGCAAGCGCTATCACGCGGATTTTCTGATGCCCGAGCGGTACGAAACCCTCGATGCGGAGGCGAAGGAAAGCATCCTGGGTCTGGTGCAGCTGCATGCGGAGAAGACGGCCAGCACGCGGGCGTACTGGCTGATGTCGAAATGGGAGGAGCTGGCGCCGCGGTTTGTGCGGCTGACGCCGAAGCCGCAGGTGTAGGCGGGATCCTCTTGCGGTACCAAAGGAATCGGCGGTGGTTCGGGGAAGGCTCTTTATGGCCGGTGATTCCGTGTATCCTTTGGTTAACGCACGACGTCGATAACGTCGGTTTCTGCCTGTTTCGATGACGGTTTCTTCCGCTTTCTGCCGCCGTTTAGCCCCCGCCCTGATCGTCGGGCTCCTGCTGATCCAGGGCTGCGGGCGCTTCGCACCCCATGCTCCTCGCGAATATGTCTATGTGTGGGCGCGGGGAACGTTTCTGCGCGATCGGGTCGCGGCGGTGAGCAACCGCGTCGCCGAGGTGACGAACGGGCAGCGGCTGCAGGTGCTGGAGCACGGGCACCGGTTTCTGAAGGTCAAAACGGACAAGGGCGAGATTGGCTGGATCGAAGATCACTCGGTGATCGACCAGGCGGTCTACGACAAGTTCGGGCAGATGGAGAAGGACAATGCGAACGATCCGGTCGTGGCGACGGGCGTTTTGCGCGAGGACTACTGGCTGCGCGACGCGCCGGGGCGGACGTCGGACCGGTTTACTCTGCTGCCGGAGAATTCAAAACTACAGCTCCTGATGCGGGCGTCGATTCCGCGACCCGAGGCGCCCCAGCCGATGCCCCTGTCGGTGAAGAAAACGGTCAGGCCGGAAAAACTGAAGAAGACCGATCTGGACGACCTGGCGAATCCCGCCCTGGAAGACTATTGGCTGGTGCGGGACAGTTCGGGGCAGGTGGGATGGGTGCGCGGGCGTACGGTCGACGAGGATGTTCCGGATGCGATTGCCGGGCTCGCGGAAGGGCAGAAGGTCGTTGGCGCGTATGTCCTGAGGAAGGTGAACGACCCGGGAGCCAATGTGCCGGGGAACCAGGTTTCGGAGTATGTGACGGTGCTGGCGCCCTGGAAGGACGGCCTGCCGTTTGACTTCGATCAGGTACGGGTTTTCACCTGGAACGTGAAGAAGCACCGCTATGAGACGGCGTATCGGGAGCGGAATATTGCCGGGTATCTGCCGGTCACGGTGAGCCAGCAGACCTTTGGCAACCAGACGGAGCCGGTCTTTTCGTTTCGGGCGGCGACGGATCCGGAAGCTGCCTCGCTGGATCCGCAGACCGGGATGGTGAAGCCGGGGAGCACCACGATCGAGGCGTATCACATGGAAGGGGTGATCGTTCGGCGGGTCGGCGCCCCGGCAGCACCGCATCTGGCTTCCGCCGCCGCACCGGGGGAACGCCGGACAAGGCATCGTCGCCATCGGCGGTAGATTCGCTGAAAAGGGCCGGCACCTCCGGTTTTTTCGTCCCAACCCCATTTGCGCAAACGCAGCCCAGGCTCGTATGGTGGATTACACGCCCTAATGGTGGGTGCGGAGGGTTCCAGGTTTGGCTTCGCTGTGGTTTTTCAGATGTTGGCAGTGGATCACCATTGGGACAAAAAAGAGGGAAAAGGAGATCGGCTCATGGATAACAAGCCGGCACAGAACATTCAGGACACCTTCCTGAACACTGTTCGCAAAGACAAAACCCCCATCACGATTTATCTGGTGAGCGGCGTGAAACTCACCGGAAAGATCCGCTCGTTCGATAAATATTCGGTGCTTCTGGAAAACAACAGCCAGGAGCAGCTGATTTTCAAGCACGCCATATCGACCGTGGTCAGCACGCGCTCGGTGCTGCACGGCGAGCACCGGCCTCCGCACAGCGCGCAGGCGGGTCCGGTGGCTGTAGCGCCGCCTGCGGCGGCGCAGGAAGCCTCGGGATCCTGAGGGGATTCGGGGCAGAGCAGGCGCGCATCGTGCCATGCCGTTGAGTGCGACGGGTCCGAAAGCGGAGCGCGCTCTGCTGGTATCAGTCTCTTTCCGGCGCCCCGGGAGAGGTGTGTCCCGGGAGGCGGCCCAGGCGCGCGCCTCTGCGCGAAATGAAAGAGACGGGGCCGAATCGGCCCGAACCGTAGCGGCTACAACTGAGGAAGAATCGCGCCTGGAAGAATTCCGGGAGCTGGTTGTGAGTGCTGGCGCCGTCGTTGCTGCGGAGATGGCGCAGCACCGGCCGAAGGCCGATCCGGCGACGCTGCTGGGCAGTGGCAAGGTGGAGGAGCTGGCGGCGGTTGCTGCGTCCAGCCGAGCCGACCTGGCGGTCTTTGACCACGATCTGAGCCCGACTCAACTGCGGAATCTGGAAGATGCACTGCCCTGTCGGGTGATCGATCGGACACAGCTCATCCTGGACATTTTTGCGCGGCATGCGCGGACCCGCGAGGGGCAGCTACAGGTGGAGCTGGCGCAGCTGGAGTACATGCTGCCGCGGCTGACGGGGCGCGGCAAAGCCATGTCCCAGCTGGGCGGCGGGATCGGGACAAGAGGGCCCGGTGAGACGCAGCTGGAGACGGATCGGCGGCGAATCCAGCGGCGAGTTCTGCAACTGCGACGGGAGCTGGACGCGGTGCGACGAACGCGGGCGCAGCAGCGGCAACGCCGCGAATCGGTTCCCGTGCCCACGGTGGCTCTGGTGGGGTACACGAATGCGGGGAAAAGCACGCTGTTCAATGCGCTGACGCGTGGGGGAGTGCTCGAATCGGCGCGGATGTTCGCGACGCTCGACCCGAAGCTGAGCGCGATTCACCTGCCCAGCCGGAGAAAGATCCTGCTGTCGGACACAGTCGGCTTCATCCGTGACCTGCCCCACACGCTGGTGACATCGTTCCGCGCCACGCTGGAAGAGGTACGCCAGGCGGAGGTTCTGGTGCACGTGCGCGACGCTTCGAGTCCCCTCCGGGAAGAGCACAAAGACGAGGTGGAGAAGGTTCTGGCCGAGCTCGACGTACTGCGGAAGCCACGGATCGAGGTTCTGAACAAGACGGATTTGTTGAGCGCAGACGAGATTGCTGCGCTCAATGGGAGGGGTGTGCCGATTTCCGCGAAGCTGCGGACCGGTCTGGATGACCTGCTGGCGCGGATCGATGCAGAACTGGTGCAGGACCCGATTCTCGAGCAGAGATTTCAGGTGCCGCAGGCGGAGGCGGAGACGCTGGCAGCCCTGGAGGCTGGCGCAGTGGTAACGGGACGCGAGTACGAAGGGAACCTGGTGAGGATGACTGTAGCGGGTCCGGCATCGTTGCTGGGGCGCTACCGAAGATTCCGGCGGACCCACAACGACTGAATTTGCCTGCAAACGAAACGAACCGGATGACAGAGTGGTGGGAACTCCGATCATCCGGTTCGCCGACCCTGATCCGGGTCGAGGTGGTATTCTCATCATACGCCGGAACCTGGCTCGGTCAAGGCCCGTCTGTTGCGGGATCAAAAAAAATCGAACCCGCTGGCAGAGGCTGATTTCGCACAGCCAGGAGCTATGGTTTGGGAGCCATCGCGGTAAGTGTCTTTAGTTATTTGACACTCATTTTTGGCGTCTGTTAGAACCTTAAGTTCCACCTGATCCTGAGCCGTTCCCGACCGCCAAGCCTGTCTAACTTATGGATGAACTGCTGCATCAGATTGGTGATCTTGCGCTCGGCGCCGTGCCGACGCTGATCCTCTTCATTTTATTGGTGTTGGCATACCGGTTCATCCTGTACGGCCGGCTCCTGAAAGTACGCACAGAGCGCCGGGAACGGACAGCGGGCGCATTCGAGCGGTCGCGCCTGGCCATCGCCGAGGCGGATGTGCGGGCTCAGGAATATGAGGCGAAACTGAGGGCGGCGCGGGCGGAGATTTTCCGGGCGCGGGAGCAGCGCATCCGGCAGTGGAATGGCGAGCGGGAAAACGCCCTGTCGGCGGCTCGTCTTGCGGCCCAGCAGAAGGTGCATGCGGCCCAGACGGCTCTGCAGGCTCAAAGCGCCGAGGCGCGAAAGCAAATCGAGGCCTCCGCCGGTCAACTGGTGGCGCAGGTGCTGGCGGCGGTCCTGCCTTCAACCGCAGCGGAGAGCGTGCATTGAAGCGGACTGTCTTCATCTCTTGCCTTGCATGGGTTTTGGCTTCGCTGTCGGGGGTGGCGGCGCCACGGCTCCAGGCGCAAGCCCATGCTCAGGCGGCACCTACGGCCTCCCAGGCGGCCGATCGGTCGGTCGCCAAAGACGAGCACATGGATGCGCCGGAGGGCGAGAACCAGATCGAGCAGTACCGGCATTCAGCGGTTGTGCAGGGCATCGCCCGGACTTTGCACGTCAGTACGGAAACCGCGGCGGAGATCTTCGAGGACATTAACTCCGGGCTGCTGCTGGGGACGTTCCTGATCGTTCTCTGGAAGTTGCTTCCGAAGGTATTTCGCAATCGCACGGAAAAGCTGCAACGGGACCTGGCCGGGGCGCGGGTGGCCATGATGGAGGCCGATCGGCGGCTGGCGGAAGTGAAAGCGCGGCTGCAGCGGCTGGATTCCGAAATCGACGCGATTCGGCAACAGGTAGAACAGGAAGCCGTCCAGGATGAAAAGCGCATCCATGCAGCGATGGAAGCGGAACGGGAGCGGATCATCGCGTCAGCCGAGCAGGAGATCGCGTCCATCCAGGCTGCGGCGCAGCGCGACCTGAAGAAATTCGCGGCCGATCTGGCGATCGATCACGCGATGCGCAAGTTGCAGCTTTCCACGGATACCGATCGCGCCCTGATTCGCGAATTTGGCAAGAATCTGAACAGCGGTTCGAAGGGGAAGGCGTAAATGGCGAGTTTTGTATCCCGATACGCGGTCGCCTTCGCCGATGTGCTGTTTGAGCAGCGCCTGAATGCGAAGGACGCCCAGAGGCAGCTGGCGGATTTCGCCGACGCGTGGCACGAAAGCCGGCCGCTGCGCGAATTCTTCACCGACCCGTCGTTCCCGGTGGAGCAGAAGGTGGCGCTGCTGGACAAGCTGAATGCGAAGCTGCACATGTCGCAACAGGCCAGGAATTTCGTAGCGGTGCTGATCCGCAATGACCGCATCGCAGGGCTGGACGATGTTCTGGCGGAGTTGCGTCGAGAGATCAACCAGCGGTTGAACATTTCGGAAGCAAAGGTGGTTTCCGCCCGCAGGCTGGACGAGTCGGAGCGGAGGGTACTGGAGAAGCAGATAGCCGACCTGACCGGCGGTGAGGTGGACGCTAAGTATGAAGAGGACAGCTCGCTCATGGGGGGAGCGGTGGTTCAGGTCGGGAGCACGGTTTACGACGGTTCGGTGCGGGGGCGGCTCGACCGGCTCCGGGAAGAACTGACAGCGAGTTAAGCAAAACCCACAGCGGCACAATGGGATTCACAGGCGGATCAGGAACAAACGAGCATGGCGCAGATTAAGGCAGACGAAATAACCGCGCTCCTCAAGGAGCAAATTGCAAATTATGACGCGAAGATGCGCGTCGATGAAGTTGGAACCGTCATCACCCTGGGCGATGGCATCGCTCGCCTGCACGGACTGGACAAAGTCATGGCCGGCGAGCTGCTGGAATTCCCCCACGGCATTGCCGGACTGGCCATGAGCCTCGAAGAGGACCAGGTCGGCAGCGTACTGCTCGGCGATTACACCGAGATCCGCGAAGGCGACCAGGTGAAGCGCACGGGGAAGATTCTCAGCGTGCCCGTGGGTGACGCCATGATCGGGCGCGTGGTCAATGCTCTCGGCCAGCCGATTGATGACAAGGGGCCGATCCAGACTTCAAACCTGCTGCCGGTGGAGCGGCTGGCGCCAGGCGTGATCGATCGCCAGCCGGTGCGCGAGCCGATGATGACCGGACTGAAGGCCATCGACTCGATGATCCCGATCGGCCGCGGACAGCGCGAGCTGATCATTGGCGATCGCCAGACCGGTAAGACCGCGGTCGCGCTCGACACGATCATCAACAACAAGAGCAACGACCTGATCTGCATCTATTGCGCCATTGGGCAGAAGCGTTCCTCGGTCGCCCAGGTGGTGCAGACGCTGGAAGAGTATGACGCCATGGGCCACACCATTGTGCTGGCCGCGACGGCATCGGAGCCCGCGCCGATGTTGTATCTGGCGCCCTACGCGGCGTGCGCTATGGGTGAGTACTTCCGCGACAAAGGGCGGCACGCGCTGGTGATCTACGACGATCTTTCCAAGCACGCCATTGCTTACCGCGAGATCTCGCTGTTGCTGCGCCGCCCCCCGGGCCGCGAAGCGTATCCGGGCGACGTTTTCTATCTCCACTCGCGGCTGCTGGAGCGCGCCTCGAAGCTGAGCGACAAGAACGGCGGCGGCTCGCTGACGGCCCTGCCGATTATTGAAACGCAGGCTGGCGACGTTTCGGCGTACATTCCGACCAACGTGATTTCGATTACCGACGGGCAGATCTTCCTGGAGACGGATCTTTTCAACTCGGGCGTGCGCCCGGCGGTCAACGTCGGCCTGTCGGTTTCCCGCGTCGGATTCTCGGCGGCGATCAAAGCCATCAAGCAGGTGGGCTCCACGCTGAAACTGGATCTGGCGCAGTACCGCGAGCTGGCGGCTTTTTCGCAATTCGGCAGCGATCTGGATAAGGTGACGCAAAATCAGCTGAACCGCGGACAGCGCCTGACTGAGCTGCTGAAACAGCCCCAGTTCCATCCGCTACCCGCTGAGAAGCAGGTGATCATCCTGTTTGCCGGAACCCAGGGGTATCTGGACGACCTGAAGGTGGAGCAGATTCGCGCCTTCGAGGACGGGCTCTATCCGTACCTGGATTCGGCGCAGAGCCAACTGCTGAACGATATTGCCACGAAAAAGGCGCTGGACGACGATTTGCGCAAGCGCATTCACGCCGCGCTGAAAGAGTACAAGCAGAATTTTCTGGCCGAGCATGAGGGGGCGAAGCTGAAACAGAGCTCTGTGCAGCCGCCGAACGATCAGGAAAAGAAGAAGGAAGAGGCGCATCCAGCGCAGCAGCCGGTAGGAGCGTCGCGGTAGAAAATGCCCAACGTCCTCGACTTACGGCGGCGCATCCGCAGCGTGCGCAACACGCGCCAGATCACCAAGGCCATGAAGATGGTTTCGGCGGCCAAGCTGCGTCGCGCCCAGGAGCGTGCGGTGGCCGCGCGCCCCTATGCAGCGATGCTTGCCAGTGTGCTGGAGTCGCTGAAGCGCCGCGCCGAAATCTATGACCCAGAAACCGGGGAAGTTCGGCATCCGCTGCTGCTGACGCGCCCGGAGAAGCGGATTCTGCTGGTGGTCATTTCCGGCGACAAGGGATTCGCTGGCGCATTCAACAACAACATCTTTAAGGCTGCTGCAAATTTCATCCTCGAGAACGACCGAAAGCAGATCGATATTGAAGCGATCGGGCGCAAGGGACGAGATCTCTTCCGCCGCCGCTACCCAACTGCCCAGTTCTCTGAGGCGCAGGAAGGCACGGAGCGCCCGGAACGTCGCCGGAACAGCGGCATCGAGGTCATTGGCGAACCAACCGGCGTTCTGGAAAAGCTGGACTACGAGCGGGTCCGCGCGATGGCCGAGGAGATCGTCGCGCGCTACACGCACGAAGAGATCGACGCGGCTTATCTGGTCTACAACGAGTTCAAATCGGTCATCCAGCAGCGGGTAGTGGTGGAGCGGGTGCTGCCCATCCTCAGTTTGAGCGAGCAGCAGCTGGCCGAAACGCAGGAGTTCACTACAGAAGAGAGAGCGCGCGCGGCGGAAGCGGCTCTCTCGGCGGGTGTGAGCCTCTATCCGCAGGAAGCCGCGGCGGCGCAAAAGCAGCTTGAGGAAGAGGCGAAGCACTTCGGGACGGCTGAGGTGGACTACATTTACGAGGAGCCGCCGGCGAAGATTTTTGCCGACGTGCTGCCGCGCTACGTCACCTCGCAGCTGTATCACGCGACGCTGGAATCAGTGGCCGCCGAGCATGCTGCTCGCATGACGGCGATGGATTCGGCGACCAACAACGCATCCGACATGATCGATTCGCTGACCCTGACCATGAACCGCGTTCGTCAGGCGGCGATCACCAAAGAGATTATCGAAATTGTGAGCGGCGCAGCCGCCCTCTAAAGCGAGATTTATGGCACAGAAGGCAGAGAACATCGGCAGGGTCGTACAGATTTCCGGTCCCGCAGTGGACGTGCAGTTCGAAGAGGCGACGATGCCTCCCATCTACCAGGCGTTGCGCGTGGTGAGCGACGGCTTCACCGTCCCGGCGCCGATCAACGTGATCCTCGAAGTGGAGCAGCATCTGGGCGAAGGCCGCGTGCGCTGCGTGGCCATGGAAGCCACCGAGGGCATGGTGCGCGGGATGAAGGCCATCGACCAGGGCGGACCCATCACAGTGCCCGTGGGCCGCGCCACGCTGGGCCGCGTTCTGAACGTGATCGGAGAGCCGGTAGACGCACTGGGTCCGGTCGATGCGAAGGAGCGGAAGCCGATTCATCGGCCCGCGCCCGCGTTCGACGAGCAGTCGACGCATGAGGAGATGTTCGAGACCGGCATCAAGGTCATCGACCTGATCCAGCCCTTCCTCAAGGGCGGCAAGATCGGCCTGTTTGGCGGCGCCGGCGTGGGCAAGACGGTCATCATCCAGGAGCTGATCAACAACGTCGCCTCCCAGCACGGAGGCTTCTCGGTGTTCGCCGGCGTCGGCGAGCGTACCCGCGAGGGCAACGACCTCTGGCTCGAGATGCAGGAGTCGGGCGTCATTAATCTCAAGGAGCCTGCAAAATCGAAGGCCGCCCTCATCTACGGCCAGATGACGGAGCCGCCCGGCGCGCGTCTGCGCGTGGCGCTGACGGGTCTGACCGTTGCTGAGTTTTTCCGTGACGAGGAAGGCGCAGACACGCTGCTCTTCATCGACAACATCTTCCGCTTCACCCAGGCTGGTTCCGAGGTTTCGACGCTGCTGGGCCGCATGCCTTCGGCCGTGGGCTACCAGCCCAACCTGGCCACGGAGATGGGCGAACTGCAGGAGCGCATCACGTCGACGAAGCGCGGTTCCGTCACCTCGGTGCAGGCGGTGTACGTGCCGGCCGACGATCTGACGGATCCGGCGCCGGCAACCACCTTCGCTCACCTCGACGCCACCACAGTGCTGTCGCGTCCGCTCTCGGAGCTGGGCATTTATCCGGCCGTCGATCCGCTGGCTTCCACCTCGCGCATTCTGACGCCACGCGCGGCCGGGCAGGAGCACTACGACGTCGCCCAGGGCGTGAAGAGAATTCTGCAGCGCTACAAGGATCTGCAGGACATCATCGCGATTCTCGGCATCGATGAGCTCTCGGAAGAGGACAAAATTACGGTCTCGCGCGCCCGCAAGGTGCAGAAGTTCCTCTCGCAGCCGTTCCACGTGGCCGAGCAGTTCACCGGCATCCCGGGCAAGTACTGCAAGATCGCCGACACGGTGCGCAGCTTTAAGGAAGTGATCGAAGGCAAGCACGACGACGTGCCGGAGCAGGCGTTCTATATGCGCGGCTCCATCGAGGAAGTGCTGGAAGAGGCCGAGAAGCTGAAGGCGGCGGCAAAGTAATGGCGGATACGCTGAGAGTCCGGCTGGTGACGCCTGACCGCATTCTTGTGGATCAGGCCGTCGAGGCGGTCGAGGTGCCGGCCCAAACCGGATACATCGAGGTCCTGCGCGGGCATGCTCCGCTGCTGGCCGAGGTGGGCGCAGGCGAAGTGCGCCTGCACGGCGGTGAAGGCGGCGACCAGCGTTACAGTGTCGCCCGCGGGTTCGTTGAAGTGCTGCCCGACCGAGTGACGATCCTCGCCGAATACGCGCAGAAGCCCGAGGAGATCGATACCGGCGCCGCTGAAGCCGAGCTGCAGCAGGGGCAGAAGCTCTGGAACGAGGCCGGCGACGAGGCGGAGAAGTACACCCACGCCAACGAAGTGATCGCAGAGGCGGAATCCAGGCTGGAAAGCGCCGGGGCCGGAAGCACTAGCTCCTCTTAGCCCCCCGACCTTTCGCTCTACTTCCTCGCGACAGCCTTGTATCCGCAGCCGGCGGCCTTTTTCATGGCTTCGATTCCTTCATCGGTGGTCATCAGCGGCGTCGTCCGCACGTTGGTGCAGGCTCCGCCGGCTCCCAGAGCGATGGAAAATGCGGCCGCACTGACGTTGTTCGGCATATCCACGATGCCGACGACGTCATGCTCCCCAAACGACAGGTAGAATCGGTCGACCTTGCCGCCGAGTTTCTCGATCGGTTTGCGGACGGCATCGTTTCGATCCTGGGGATGTTCCATCAGCGCCCCGAGCGCCGCGGACGTGTACGACAACTGCACCAGATAGCTGGGCATACGTTCCTCTTTCCTGGTCGGGAGACCGCAAGTGTGACAGTCGGGAGGGGAGAGCAAGTATACAGAGAAATCTCTCCGCCGGAAGATAGCGGCGGCATTATCCAGACATCCAGGTGTGGCGGGTTATCTCCCGGACCGGGGGAAAGCGCTGCGGCTTTGAGCCGCGCGGAGGTCAGTTTTCGATCAGGGGTTGGCGGACTCGCCAAATCCCCTTTTGATGAAGGTCACGACTCTCTGGCGACCGTCGAAGCCGTGCCAGGGCTCGGGGCTGGGCATGCCGAAGATGCCGCCGGCCAGCGGACCGTGGTCCTCGCGCGGATACTCGACGAGTTCGACGGGTACGCCCATCTGTCGCAGTGCGCGATACATTTCCTCGCTCTGGCCCAGAGGATCGGTCTTGTCGCTCTCGCCCTGCAGCAGGAGAAAGGGCGTCTTTGCCTTCGCCGCATCGGCGAGGGGACTCTGGCGCCACGCGGATTCCGGATGTTCCCATGGGTGCCCGCCGTAGAACCAGCGGTCGTACCACGAGCCGTTCTCGGTGCCGTACTCACTTTCCTGGTCGATAACGGGCGCGCCGCTCACGATGGCTTTGAAGCGGTCGGTGCGTCCTTCGACAAAACCGGCCATCTCGCCGCCGTAGCTGTAGCCGATGAGGGCGAGCTTGCTGGAGTCGATGGGATACTTCGCGATCACGGTGTCGACACCGGCCATGATGTCGCGATAGTCGCCCCCGCCCATGTCATTCTTATTGGCCGCGGCAAAGGCGGCGCCGTGTCCCGTGCTGCCTCGCGGATTGGGCCGCAGAACAGCCCATCCCTGGCCGACGAGGAATTGCGTGAAGGGAATCCAGGAGTCCTCCCAGGCGCCGGTTGGGCCGCCGTGGACATCGACGATCAGCGGCACCTTCTGGTGGGCCGCCTGCGGCGGAAGATAGAGAAGCCCCTCCACGGTGAAGTTGTCGCTCTTCCAGGTGACGAGCTGGGAACGTACGGGCGTCCAGGATGCCGGGACCAGCTCCGGAGTTTTCAGCATGGTGGGCTGATCGCCCAGTTTCTCGGCGAAATACAGAGTCGGAGTTCGATCGCTCGAGGCGCCAATCCATACCCAGCCGGTGTGCCGGGCGTTCGTATTCAGCTGGCTCACAACGCCGGTGTCAAAACGGAGCAACTCGTGATGGTCTCCCACCCAGCGGGCGACGGTGGTGCGTGTTCCCGTCTGCACGGATTCCAGAACCGCATCGCCGACGGCAAGGGGCTCTTCGTGACCGATGCTGCCGTCGAAGCCGTCGCTCAGGTCGCGCACGGCGCTGTCTGCGATCGTGATCGCGTACAGATCGCTGACGCCCGGAGGCGCGTCGGTCTTTGCCTGGGCCAGGAAGTAAACCTGGTGTTCATCAGGCGACCAGGCGGCCGAGTCGATGGTCTTCGGCGCATTGGCGATCTGCTTTGGGTGATCCGGATCGGAGGCGGTGAGCACCCAGGCGGTGGCTCCCGGTGAGATATCGCCCTCGTCGTGCATGGGCTCACAAAGGGCGAGCAGCCGGTTGCTCTGCTCGGCCCAGGCCACATGCTCCACGTTGGGAGGAACGGCGGTCTTCGTCAGCTTACCGCTCCCCGGGTCGAGCAGGTACAGACGGGTGCCGTGCGGGCTCTGATTTACATCCAGGGCGTCAGCCTTCTCATCGTGCTCCTTCTTTTCGCCGGGCGTTTCGGGATCGCGGATCAGCAGGGCGATCTCCTTTCCATCTGGAGCGATGAAGAAACGCGAGATGTCCGCTTCTACTGGCTCAGGCTTTGCGCTGTCCTTCGCGTCCTGGTCTTTCTTTGGCGGAGGAATCGCGCCGGGCTGTTTTGACTCATCCACGGGCGGCACAATCTTCACGTCGAACGGATGCGCCTCGCCGCCATTCATCGGCAGCCGGAAGAGCTGCGTCTGCTCGCCGCGATTCGCGAGAAACAGGATGCTCTCGCCGTCGGGCATCCACTGAGCACCGGACTCGCCGCGCTTGTCGCTGGCGGGAGAATAGGTCAGCTGCCGCGCCGTGTCGGCCTTTATATCAACCAGCCACAGATGGCTCTTGCCGCCGTCGGCGGTTGCATCGCTCACCTGCAGCAGGACCTGCCTGCCATCGGGCGAAAGTTTCGGCTGGGTCATCGAGCGCACATGCCGCAAATCCTCGTTGGAAGGGAAGTGGCTCTCATCGGCGGCGCGGGCCAAAGACAGGACAGCAAGGCAGGCTGCTGTGAGCAGCGCACAAACGTGCAATTTCCGCATGCAGAGAGCATACCCAAAGAGGGCGCATCGGGGCTTGCGAATCGCGCGACCCGGCGCAAGCCGGTGCACCGGACCGTACACTGGAATCATGCTGCACCTGCACAATCCCATCCCGGCCAGCAGGATCCGGCTCATCGTTTTCGATCTGGACGGAACGCTCATCGATTCGCGGCTCGACCTGACGAACTCAATCAACGCCATGCTCACGGAGTTCGGCCGGCAGCCGCTGCCCGAGGAGATTATCGCGACCTACATCGGCGATGGCGCAGGCATGCTGGTCCGCCGCGCGCTGGGGGACCCAGAGGACGAGCCGCTGGTGGAAAGCGCGCTGCAGCACTTCCTGGCGCATTATCGCGAGCACAAGCTGGATCACACCTACGTGTATCCGGGCGTTTTCGAATCTCTTGACGCGATGCGGGTAACGCCGGACGGCGTGCCGCGCAAAATGGCCGTACTGACCAATAAGCCGATCGGGCCGTCGGTTGCGATCTGCGATGGGCTGGGACTCAGCCCTTACATGTTTCGCATCTACGGGGGTAACAGCTTCGCAACAAAAAAGCCCGATCCGGAGGGGCTGAACACGCTCATCCGGGAGGCGGAAGTTTCGCCCCAGGAGACGCTCATGGTCGGCGACTCCAGCGTCGATATCCTGACCGCGCGCCGCGCCGGAGCCTGGGCCCTGGGTTGCCGGTTCGGGATGTCCTCTCACACGGTCGAGGACATTCCCTCCGATTGCCTGGCGGACGCCGCGTCGGAATGGGCGGAGGCGCTGGCACTGGAACGCAAAGAGTCCACGCAACCCGTGGCCGCGCACAAGGAATAGTCGCCTGACGCTCAAAAGAGTTGCCTGCCGCCCCTCTCAATTCGGACGATCCGAGGAGCAATTTTCTGCCGGACCTGACGGTTGGCCCTGCTCACCCGTGCATCCCACCAGATGGCAGCATTTACCCACGAAGACGTCAGGAGCAAAAGATGAAACTGGCAAAATTCACGATCGCTTTGATTGCAGGTCTTGCTTTTACCGGCGGCACAACGTTGATGGTTCGCGCTCAGGAGGGTCCGCCACCGGGCGAGTGGCAACCTATGGAACCGCCGGGCAACTGGTCCTCGGCCTGGCACAGCGGTTTTCACGACGGCATCCAGGCGGCTCGGCACGATATTGATGCCCACAAACAACCCGATCCAGGCCGGCACGACACCTTCCGTCATCCCGACCGGCCTCGCGACGAGCGTCCTGATTTTCGTGATGGCTTCCGCCACGGATATCAGATGGAATACGACCACTTCTGGCATCACCACGACTAAGAGCTGACCGCTCCAGGGCAGGTCAGGGATCCCAATGCCTCTGGAAAGGAGCCGGTTCGCCGGCTCCTTTCTTTTTTTGCAGTCAGGAAAGATGCACGCCCCCCCGAGGAAGGCAGGGTGGCCAGACTGGCATGTGACGGCGATCACTGTCGGGTGTGGGAGCGTTCGGCCATCGTGATAACTGAATGGGTCCCGGAGTGCGCCATTCTTTGCACGAGGAGAGATCGTGTCCCGCGAGAGTTCCCTGCATCTGGTATCCCGAGTCGACCACTCGGCGAAGAAACTCGATTCGCCCCGATGGCGGACGATCTTTCAGATCCTGACGGTCATCGGCATGATCCTGGTGCTGATCTCGCTGCTGTTGCTGTTGCAGGGTCTGGGCGCAACCGATGTTCCCGGTGCGTACCTGCCTGTCTGATCCGCACCGCGCGGACCGGCACGAAGAGTCCGGCCCGTCGCCATTTCACCTGGACGACGGGACACGGCAGCAACTCGCGAGCAGGCTAACCCTGCCGTAGATCTACAGATACTCGTTCATCATCCGAGCCCAGGTCGGCCAGTCGTGACTATTCCATGAATCCCAGATGTACAGGTGGTGGGGAATGCCTTTTTCACCCATGATGCGGGCGAGGTTCTGGCTTTGGCCGAGGCAATGGTCGTCCCATCCCGAGGCGAGGATGTACGTATTGCGGCGATAGCGATCGTAGTACCACGGGTCGCTGAGGTTGGGAATGAAGTGCGGCGGTGTGTGGAAATAGACGTCCTCATCGTAGTAGCCGTGGAGAAAGCCGCTGACGTCGAAGGCGCCGCTCATGGAGAGGAATCCGGTGAAATGGCCGGGATAGCGAAGAGCGATGTCGACGGCGTGATAGCCGCCGAAGCTGCATCCCAGCGAGATGAGGTGCGGATTGCCGTTCTTCTGCCGGAGCAGCGGCAGCACCTCATCCAGGATGTAGCTCTCATACTGCATGTGCCTGGCGATGCGCCAGCGTGGCGGAACGCCCCGGTTGTACCAGCTCTCGGCGTCGACGGAATCGAGGCAAAAGAGCTGGATCTGGCCGGCGTCGATCTTGTGCGCGACCGCCCCGATGAGGCCGCGATCCTCGAATTCGTAATAGCGGCCCTGTGAACTGGGGAAGACGACGACGGGCAGTCCGGCATGGCCGTAGAGGAGCAGTTCCATGTCCCGCCCCAGGCGCGAGGAATACCACTTGTGATATTCGCGGTTCATATCGGTGAATGGCGAAAGAAGTTACGGTATCGTAAAACATCGGTGGACCGATGCGCGACCCCGGAAGAGAGCGCTGGCATGGAGACCGTGCGAGGAGGCGGGGACAACCGGAATTGGCGACACAACCGCAAGCCGAATCACAAAGTTTTCCGCCACTGAGCGAGCCGCCGCACCCGCGCGTGCGGAAGCATCAAGGCTTTTCGAGCCGGTTCCTGCCGGGCGAACGCGACCTGTCGGTCTATGTCCCTCCCGGATATGAGCAGGACGGCGAGCGCGCTTATCCTCTGCTGGTGCTGCAGGATGGGCAGAACTTGTTCGACCCGGAGACAGCGTTCATTCGGGGACGGACCTGGCGCGTTGCCGAGCAGGCGGACGCAGCCATTGAGGCGGGGGAAGTGGAGCCGCTGGTAATCGCAGGCGTGGCGAACGCTGGCGAGCGCCGGCTGGCAGAGTACACGCCGACCCGCGACTGGAAACTGGGCGGCGGCGAGGCCCGGCTCTATGGCGAGATGCTCATTCGGGAGGTCCTGCCGTTTCTACGGAAGCACTACCGGCTGCGGCCGGACACCGGGCAGACAGGCCTGGGCGGATCGTCGCTGGGCGGGCTGGTGTCGCTGTGGCTCGGACTCCAGCATCCCGAGATCTTTGGGAAACTCGCGATCCTGTCGCCGTCGGTGTGGTGGAATCAACGCTCGATCGTGCGAACTTTGGATGACGTCGCTCCTGGGTTGACGCGGCGGCCGCGGATCTGGCTGGACGTCGGGGATCAGGAAGGGAGGCGCACTTTAGCCGATGCGGAGCGGCTCCATGCACGACTGGAGGCGCATGGGTGGCGTGACGAAGTCGACGTGCACTTTGAGGTTGCCCGTGGCGGAACCCACGACGAGGCGGCATGGGCCGAGCGCGTGCGGCCGATGCTGCAATTCCTGTTTCCCGCTGAGCCGGCGCAATGACCGACACGCCCATCGAGCTCATTCGCAAGCTGGATGAGACAGCGGCGGCACTGGCGGATCTGGCAGAACAGGTGCGGCGGGCAGCGGATGCCGTTGAGGACAGCGATCTGCGCCAGGAGATGCTGGAGAGCGCGGCCGGGATGCGGGTCCGGGCGGAGAGAATGGCCGAGGCGATCGGACGGTGGCGACGGACGATCCAATAGGCTGGACCGCATTCCAACGTGCTCAGATTACTGGCGGAACAACGCGGGAGAAAATCCCGGTATACTCAGTATTCAGAGGATGTTCCGGACGAAACCCCCGCGAACCACCCGGCTCTGGAGGCCGGATGGCAAAGGGGTTGTTTGATTTCCGGGACAACGGGTCCGCTGCCCGTTGCTGGTTGATGTGGCCCCTCTGGAACCGCGATGGGCAATTTTCTCGACACCATTCATTCCCCCGCTGACCTGAGGAAACTGACGATCCCGCAACTGGAGTCTCTGGCGCAGGAGATTCGCGAGCGGCTGATCGTGACGCTGTCAAAAACCGGCGGCCATTTAGGGCCGAATCTGGGCGTTGTAGAGCTGACCCTGGCCCTCCAC
The DNA here is from genome assembly GCA_963770525.1 of uncultured Acidobacteriaceae bacterium. Classification (GTDB taxonomy): domain Bacteria; phylum Acidobacteriota; class Terriglobia; order Terriglobales; family Acidobacteriaceae; genus Palsa-343. Next base: position 339,387 of record CAVYPY010000002.1, read on the forward strand.
TCCGTCTTCGACACGCCGCGGGATAAATTCATTTTCGACGTCAGCCACCAGGCGTACGTGCACAAGATGCTGACCGGCCGCTGCGACCGCATGGACACCATGCGACAGCCGGGCGGCCTGAACGGCTTCATGCTGCGCACCGAGAGCGAGCACGACTGCTATGGTGCGGGACATGCTGGAACAGCGCTTTCGGCGGCGCTGGGCATGGCTGTGGCGCGGGATCTGGCCGGCGGCCGGGAGCATGTTGTCGCGCTGGCCGGCGATGCGGCGTTCACAAACGGCATTTCTTTCGAGGCCCTGAACAACATCGCCGATCAGACCCGCCGGCTGATCGTCGTGCTGAACGACAATGAGTGGTCGATCGACCGCAATGTGGGCGCGATTGCGAAATACCTGCACAAGATCGTCACCAACCAGCATGTGAGCCAACTGCACGACAGTGCCGCCCGTTTGCTGGAACGCATTGGCGGCCGCGGCGCGCTGCAAATGGTGAAACGTGCGGAGGAGGCGGCTAAGGGCATGCTGTGGCCGTCGTTCCTGTTTGAGGAGTTCGGGCTGACGTATTACGGACCGGTGGACGGCCACAATGTCGGATTGCTGATCGAAACCTTTAAGTTCCTGAAGCAGCAGGAACGGCCCGTGCTGCTGCACGTGATTACGCAGAAGGGGCGGGGCTTTCAGCCGGCTCTGGACAAGCAGAAGAAGTTCCATGGCCTGGGTCCCTACGATCCGGAGACGGGCAAGACGCCTGCCACCGGACAGCGGACCTATTCTGAGGTTTTTGCGGAAACTCTGGTTAAGCTGGCCAACGATAACGACAAGGTCGTCGCGATTACCGCGGCGATGCCGAATGGCACGGCGCTGGATCTGTTTCGCCCACACCACCCCAAGAAGTATTTCGATGTGGGGATTGCCGAAGAGCACGCCGTTATTTTCGCTGCCGGGATGGCGACCCAGGGATTCAAGCCGGTGTGCGCGATCTATTCCACGTTTCTGCAACGAGCCTTCGATCCCATCGTGCACGACGTCTGTCTGCAGAATCTGCCGGTCGTTTTCTGCATGGATCGCGCGGGCCTGAGCGGCGACGATGGGCCGACGCACCATGGCCTGTTCGATATCGCGTATATGCGCGGAGTGCCGAACATCGTGCAGATGGCGCCCACGGACGAGGATGAGCTGGCCGACATGATGCTGACGGCGGTGCAGCACCCCGGGCCGAGCGCGATTCGCTATCCGCGCGGCATTGGGCCGGGCGCGACAGTCAAGGAAAAGCCCCAGGCCATTCCCATCGGTCAGGGGGTGGTGGTGCAGGAAGGCGAGGACGTTGCGATTCTCGGCCTGGGAGCCCTGTTGCCCATGGCTCGAGATCTGGCGGGTGCGCTGGAAGGCCAGGGATATTCGGCGGCAGTGATCAATCCGCGCTTCATCAAGCCGCTGGATCGGGAGCTGCTGGCCCGGTATGCGCGGCGGGCAATGGCGGTAGTGACCTTTGAGGATGCCGTGCTGATGGGCGGTTTCGGGAGCGCCGTGATGGAAGCGCTGAGCGAGATGGGCATCGATACGCCGGTGGTGCGGATCGGCTGGCCGGATCGATTCATTGAGCACGGCAAGGTGGATCAGCTGCGGGCGCGCTACGGCATCAGCGTGGAAGCGGCGCTCGAGAAGCTGACTCCGTATCTGAAGCGCACGACCATCCGTCTGGTGGCGCAATAGTGTTACGTGTTGCCGACCCGCGTTATGGGATGATGCGGAGGAGAGCCCCGCGCCTATTGCCGTAATGACAGCCGCTTCCGTCCAGCCTCAGGCCTCCGGGCTTCGCTCGCATCACGATCGATGGATCATTGCCATCGGTGTGTTCAAGTTGCTGCAGGCTCTTCTCTTCATCTCGCTGGGCATCGGAGCGCTCCGGCTGCTTCACAAAGACCTGATGGATCTTGCCGAGCATTTCATTTTGGCGATGCGGTTTAACCCGGAAGGGCGGTTCGTCAACCTCTTTCTCGACAAAGTGGCGCTCATCGATCCACACCGGCTAAGGCAGATCAGCGCGGTGGTATTTGCTATCGCGGCGCTGGATATCATTGAGGGGACCGGGCTGGTGCTGGAGAAGGTGTGGGCGGAGTATGTCACGCTGGTCCTGACCGCGTCGTTTCTGCCCCTGGAATTCTTCGAGATCCTGCGCCATGCCACATGGATCCGTGTGATCCTGCTGGTCATCAATTTGGCGGTGGTGGTCTACCTGCTGGACTTCGTGAGGCAGTGTATGCATCGGCGGGAAAAAAGCAGTCGTGACTGCCTGGGCTAAGCCGCCCGGCACCGCCGAAAACAGGAGAGCAGGATGCGTCGTGCGTGCGTGATCGGGGCAGGACCCAACGGGCTGGCGGCAGCCGTGGTGCTGGCGCGGGCGGGCCTCGATGTCGATGTCTATGAAGCCGAACAACAGCCTGGCGGAGGCGCGCGCACGCTGGAGCTGACCCTGCCCGGGTTCCGTCACGACTTCGGTTCGGCCGTGCATCCCATGGGCGCCGCCTCGCCTTTCTTTTCCTCTCTGCCGCTGTCGGAGTATGGCCTGCAGTGGATTCACGGCACTGCACCCGTCGCGCATCCGCTGGACGACGGCACAGCGGTGACCCTTGAACACAGCCTGAAGGATCAGGCGACGCTTCTCGGCGACGATGGATCCGCCTGGCGCGAGTTGATGGACCCGCTGGCGCTGCACTGGAGCGATTTCATTCGGGATGCGACGAAGCCGGTGACGGGAATCCCGCGGCGGCCTTGGCTGATGGCACAGTTCGGCCGCAAAGCGATGCTGCCGGCGCTCACGCTGGCAAGGCGCATGTTTCGATCGGAGCGAACCCGTGCGCTGTTTGGCGGCCTGGCGGCGCACTCATTTCTCAGTCTTGATGAGGCGATGAGCTCAGCCGTGGGGCTGGTTCTGGGGGCCGCTGCGCACGTGGTGGGCTGGCCGATTCCGCGCGGCGGGGCGCAGACGGTCACCGATGCATTGATCGCCTGCCTCGAGAAGAATGGTGGCCGCGTGCTCACCGGGCGCCGCATCACCTCTCTCGATGAACTGGGCGCCGACGACGGGCCGATCCTGTGCGATCTCACTCCGCGACAGATCCTCGTGGTGGCGGGCGATCGGCTCCAGAAGACCTATCGAAAGGCAATGCAGGAGTTTCGCTATGGCGCGGGGGCTTTCAAGATCGATTACGCACTGTCCGCGCCGATACCGTGGCGGGCGCGAGAGTGTCATCGCTCCATCACCGTGCACCTGGGTGGAACGATTGAAGAGATCGCGCGGTCCGAGTATGCCGCACGACACGGAGAGATCGCCGAGCGGCCCTTCACCCTGGTCGTGCAGCCCACTCTGTTCGATCCCACCCGCGCGCCGGAAGGCAAGCACGTCGCCTGGGTCTATTGCCACGTGCCCAACGCGTCGACCGTCGACATGACCAGCCGCATCGAAGCCCAGCTGGAGCGTTTTGCGCCAGGCTTCCGCGAGTGCGTTCTGGAGCGGCATGTTTCTTCGCCGGCGCTGCTGGAGCGGATGGACGCGAATCTCGTGGGAGGCGACGTAATGGGTGGCGAACTGTCCATCAGGCAGTTCGCGTTTCGCCCCGCGCTGGGCGGCTACTACACGGGAACAAAAAACCTCTATCTCTGTTCGGCCTCCACGCCGCCGGGCGGCGGCGTGCATGGCATGTGCGGCTACCATGCGGCGCGGATGGCCCTGCGGCAGCTAAGCTGATCGGCCGGAGGCCATGCCGGCCACCGCAGCAATGGCTCGATCCGTCAGCTTCTGGTGAACCGCATCCATTTTCAGCCAGGGATCGCGCCCGAGCCGGGACTTCCATTCGGAAAATGTGGCGACGGAAAACTGCTTTGGGTCGGTACGCGCGAGCTCAGCCCAGGTGAGCGGCACAGCGACGCGGACGCCGATGCGGGCGCGTGGCGACCAGGGAGCCACAGCGGTGGCCCCGCGCTCGTTGCGAAGGTAGTCGAGGAAGATGCGCCCGGTGCGCGCCGACTTCGTCATTTTCGTGAGATAGAGCTTCGGGTTGGCGCGCTCCATCATCAGCACGAAGTTGTGGGCGAACTCCTTGAACTCGGGCCATTCATGATCAGGCGTGACGGGGGCGACGACATGAAGGCCTTTGCCGCCCGTGGTTTTGACGAAGGAGTCCAGTCCCAGTTGCTTCATCAGGTCGCGGACCTCCATCGCGCTCTCGACCAGTCGATCGCGCGCAAGCTTTTCGTCGGGATCGAGATCGATGATCAGGCGATCGGGCTTTTCAAGCGTCTCGTTCCGCGAGCCCCAGGGATGAATTTCGAGCACCCCCATCTGTGCCAGTCCAACCAGCCCTTCCACAGTGGAGAGCGTCAGGTACTGCTCGGGCGCGCCACCGCTCTTTGAGACGATGGGAACGCTGTCGATGCCCTTCGGTACGCCCATGCCAATGTGCTTCTGAAAGAAGCAGGGCTTACCGCTGCCTTCGGGGCAGCGCACGATGCTGAGCGGCCGATGGGCGATGTGCGGCAGGATGTGGTCGGCGACCGCGGCATAATACTCGGCCAGCTGGAGCTTGGTAATGCCGCTCTGCTCGTCGAGGACCTTATCGGGATGGCTGATAGAGACGCCGGCGACTTCAGCCCGGTCCTTGCGCGAGCCAGGGCTGTGGGATGTGACTCGGGCAGCGGCGGTAGAAGCGGGGGGAGCGTGATGCGCGGACTTCGCCGTCGTGGTGTGATGCGGCTCTGGTTCGGCCTTTGCGGGCAGGGAGTGTGCCCGGGATTCGTTGCGTCGCGCCTCTTTGGGGACCGGTCCCGCAGTTTCGCGAACAACCTCCTTCGCCTCCTTGTCTTCGCGTAGCCCGAGGAAGGCCGCCTGGCGAACGAGATTGTCGCTCGTCCAGTTGGCGAAGCGGACTTCGACCACCGTCGTGGGCTTGACCCAGATCGCGCCCTTCCTTGCCTCGGCGGGCGGATCCTCAAAGGGTGTTTTGGATTGGTGTAAAGGATCGAGGCGATCCCGCAGCAGCTCGTGCGTCTTGCGCGTGAAGCCGGTACCGGTGCGCCCGGCATAGATCAGCTTGTCGCCCTTGTAATAGCCGAGCAGCAGGGAGCCGACGCCGTGACTTCCGTTCGAGAGTTCTGTGAATCCCCCGACCACGAATTCCTGCTGCATGACGCACTTCGACTTGAGCCAGCCACGCGAGCGACCCGTCTGATACGGCGCGCGGGCCAGCTTGGAAACGATGCCCTCAGCGCCCATCTCACAGGCTTTGCGGAACATGGTGCCGCCGTGTGCGCGGATATGGCTGCTGTAGAGGATTGTCGGATCAGTGTTTGCATTGGACGCGCGCTCCTGCAGCACGCCTTCGAGGATGGCTTTGCGGCGCTCCAGAGACAAAGACCGCAGGTTATGGCCGTCAAGATGGAGAAGGTCGAAGGCGAAGTACGTGAGTGGATGGGGCGCGTTCTCATCGAAGGCGGCCTGAAGATCGGCAAAACTGCTGTGGCCTCTCTCGTCGAGAACGACCACCTCGCCGTCGATGATCGCGGCGTGGACCGGCAGCACTACAGCGGCAGCCGCAACAGCGGGCATGCGGGGCGTCCAGTCGAGACCTTTGCGGGTAAAGAGGCGAGCGCGGCGTTTGCCGGCGTGCTCGTCAATGTGAATCTGGATGCGATAGCCGTCCAGCTTGAGCTCGTGCAGCCACGCGTCGCCTTCGGGTGGCTCGGCGACTGAAGAGGCCAGCTCGGGCGCAAGAAAGCCGGGCAGCTTCTCCTTAGGAGCCTCACGCAGCGCAGAAGAGCGGTCGGGCAACGCGACCAGCTGCGCTGCGGGACGTGCGGGCGGCTGCGCCTTCGGCAGAGTGTCTCTTCGCGTCAGACGCGAGCGGTTGGCGGGCGTCTTCTCCGGCTTGTTCGAATTCCAGACATGGTCTTCGGCGGCGGCGATCTGCTCGATGCTGCGGCCGGTAACGGCGCTGTCAGGCGCTTCCTCGGTGATGGCGGGATCGTCAGCGGCGCGCTCGTACTCGTCATGCTCCTTGATAAGAAGCCAGTTGTTCTTACCTTTCTCGCCGAAGCGGTCGCCCTTCATGCGGATCAGTGCCCAGTGCCCCTTGAGCTTCTTTCCATGGAGGATGAATTTGATGTGGCCCTTTGCCAGACCCTCGTCAACGGGTGTGACCGGCTCCCACGTGCCCTGGTCCCAAACCATGACCGTGCCGCCGCCGTACTGGCCTTTGGGGATGGTCCCTTCAAACCCGCCGTACTCGATAGGATGGTCCTCGACTTCAACGGCCAGACGCTTGTCGTTCACCACATAGCTGGGGCCTTTCGTGATCGCCCAGCTTTTCAGCACGCCGCGCCAGCCGAGGCGGAAGTCGTAGTGAAGGCGGGTGGCGGCATGCTTTTGCACGACGAAGGGCAGCTCATCTCCTGTTTTTGCCGCTGGGCCGGACGAGCCGCTGGGTTCGGCGGTCATCGCGAAGTCGCGCATGGCGCGATAGCGGGCGAGCTGCTGATCGACCGCATCGGAAGGCGAGGGCGGCCGGTCGCTCCCGCTCGGCGCAGGCCGTCGCGCCGTCTTCTTGCTCGCGGTGCGCTTTGTGGCGGATTTGGCTGCTGTTTTTGGCATCTGGGGACTCGGATTCAGCCCAGCGGTACAGGGCTGCCCTGGACTTTAGCCCATCTGCAGCACGCCGGTCATCTGCAGATCCTGCTCCAGAAGGACGGACTCGCCCGGCTTGTCCTCCTGAAAGCGCACCTGGATACTGCGGCCACGGATCGCCTCCGCGAACGCCTGGGCACGCTCTTTGCGACGAAAATGCCGGCGATATTTGCCATAACGGTATTCACCGCGAGCGTAATAACGGTAGCCAACGTCTACCCAGCAGCCGTGCTGGGACTTCTTCACTTTCGCGGACTGAACCTCGCCCGCGGCGCTGGGCCACATCGCAGCGCGATTCTCCCGTACCCGCTGCCACCAGTTGCGGAAGAAGACGACGCCCGCACCCGCAGCCACTGCGATGAGCGAATGGAAGGCGCCGGCAAAGGGAGCCAGATGGTGCAGAAAGTCCTTCATGGTTGCGCTCGCATCAGGGAGCATCTGCGCGAACAGCTTACACCGGCAGCACCGGATGGCATCTAAACAAAGGGTTCATACGGCCTTTGTAAGCTGGCCCTTTGGTGGGATAGAGGCCTGTAAATTTATAGACTTCCCGCTGGTCAATTCCTGCCGGGCGGGTATATCGTAAATGGTCGCCGCGCGCTCCGGAGGGGTCCGGAAGGCGAGGCGAGTTAACTCCAGGAGTGGTTTTGCTATGTCGACTGTGCTGCACCCGGAAGTCGCAACAGAGAAGGATTTTCTCCCGCTAAACGGGACCGATCACGTTGAGTTTTACGTAGGCAACGCCCGCCAGTCCTCTTATTTCTATCGGCTGGCCTTTGGCATGAAGCTCGTGGCTTATGCGGGGCCAGAAACCGGTGTCCGCGACCGCGCCTCTTACGTGCTTGAGCAGGGCAAGATCCGCTTCGTGCTGACCACGCCACTGCGTCCCGATGGCGAGATTGCCGAGCACGTGCGGGTCCACGGTGACGGTGTTCGCGATGTGGCGCTCTGGGTGGACGACGCGCGGCAAGCGTGGAAAGAGACGACGAAGCGGGGAGCCCGCAGCGTTCGCGAGCCCTTCGAACTGAAGGACGGCAACGGTCTGGTGCGGATGGCATCGATTGCCGCCTACGGTGACACGATCCACACTTTTGTGGAGCGCGGCGACTACAAGGGTCCCTTCCTGCCTGGATATCGCGCCGTCGAGAGTGACCCACTCGCGCGGCCCACCGGGCTGATTCACATCGACCACATGGTAGGCAACGTGGGCTGGAACGAGATGAATCGCTGGGTGGATTTCTACGCCAATACCATGGGCTTTTCTCTCTACCAGCACTTCGACGACAAGGACATCTCGACGGAATATTCGGCGCTGATGTCGAAGGTGATGGCCAACGGCAACGGACGCGTGAAATTTCCGATTAACGAGCCGGCGGAGGGCCGGAAGAAATCGCAGATCGAAGAGTATCTGGAGTTCTACCACGGGCCCGGGGTGCAGCACATCGCGATGGCAACCAGCGATATCCTTGGCACCGTGGCGAAACTGCAGGCGCAGGGCGTGCCGTTTTTGACCGTTCCGCACACGTACTACTCGGAGCTCGAGGGCCGGGTGGGCACGATTGACGAGCCGATCACCGAACTGGAGAAACTCGGCATCCTGGTGGATCGCGACGACGAAGGATACATGCTGCAGATCTTCACCAAGCCGGTAGAAGACCGGCCGACGCTGTTTTTCGAGATCATCCAGCGGAAGGGCAGCCGCAGCTTCGGCAAAGGCAACTTCAAGGCGCTGTTCGAAGCCATCGAGCGCGAGCAGGATGCGCGCGGCAATCTGTAGCTGAGATCCCGGCGGGTGCAGCCGGAAACCTTACCGGCTGCGCCGCGTCCTGAAGTTCGCGTGCGCTTCCCAGGCCAGGTGGTAAAGCGTCCAAAAGAGAAATCCCACTCCGACCGAAACCACAACGCCCAGCGCCAGCAGGGGAAGCTCTGCGAGAGACACCATGCAAAATCCTCTGGTCTCATTCCAGAACTGCCGGCGCAAGGGTGGCGCAAAGACGGTATAAAGGTTCCGTAAACGGGGAGGTCCCTAATCAGCAACCATGAGCTCCCCTGGCAGAATGGGCCGGGTGCGGGGCAATACGCCATAGGCAGCCAGCGTGCCCATCAGCACCAGAATGCCGCAGTAGATGGCCAGCTTGGCGATATCGGTGATGTGATTCTTCGGAAGAGTCTTCCAGAGAAGGAGCAGGATAGACTGCGCCGCCGTTACCGACCAGACCGCCCCATAAAAATACCGGCGCTCCCAGCCTTCCCCCTGCGTGGAGCGGCGCACGCGCGGCAGCACGCCCAACACGCCGAGCAGAACGATAGCGATGAGCAGCGGCGTGTAACCGGCCGCGTAAATCTGCTTCAGCTGCCAGCGACCCGTGGCGACGGCTCCCACGAGTCCCGCCAGATTGAGCAATGCAAAATTGAGCAGTGCGTTCCAGGCGAACGTGTAGCAGATCCGGCGGTACAGCGGGTTGGGGCGATCCTCGGTGAAGCGGAGGATGTAGGGCGCTGGTTCGGCTCCCGGGAGCTTGCCGAACAGAGCGGCGATGCCGGTGCAGACCAGGACGCTGGCCAGCCAGAGCAGATTGCTCACGCTGCCGCCGCGCGCAAACAATTCGAACGTGAGCGGTCCGGGAGCGAGAAAAAAGACCCAGATCCAGATGGGCCAGTGCGCAGCCCGATAGCGCCGCGTGTTGCGGGTGCGCATTTTGCGCTGGTGGGCGTATTCAACACGAACGGGAATGGCCATAGTCGCAGCGATTATAAGGGTTGATGCTTAGCGCACCGCCTCCCGCAGGTTGCGCGCAATCGGCGTCAGGCGCACGGCCAAAGGCGCGCCCGGGTCTTCCGGGACGATGACCTGCACGTCTTCGAGAGAACGCACGATGTAATCGGCGAAGCCCAGGCTTTCGACGGAGTGCGAAAAGAGCGTGGCCAGAACCGTGCATCCGGCGGCGTGGCCGGCTTGCGCTCCGGAAGCGGAATCCTCAATGACGAGGCAGTCGTCCGGTGGAAGGCCGAGTATTTCGGCGCCCTTCCGGTAGGGCTCGGGATGCGGCTTGCCCTGGGGCACGTCATCGGCAGAAACGATGCGCGGGGGCACATGGATGTTGCCGAGCTGCATCCGGGTGCGGGCGAGCCGCTCCGTTGCCGAGGTGACGACCGTCCAATATTTCTCGGGAAGGGAATCGAGGATGGGCCGAACGCCGTCGAGCATCGAAACGCCCGCCTTGTCCGCCACCTCCATCTCTTCGAGCCACTGCAGCTCTTCCAGATCATTGAGGTCGGGGCGGAGCTCGCGAACCGTCTCAATGGCACGACGCCCATGCGCCATGCGGATGGCCTGCTCCGGGTCGACGCTGCGGGCCAGCGCCCATTTTTTCCACGACCGCTCCACCGAGCCGATGGAACTGACGAGAACGCCGTCCATATCGAAAAGAATGCCGCGCGGATGCAGAATAACCGGCGCTGCCGCGGGGGAAAACTCCATAGGTTCAGGTTAGCAGGCGGGTGCCGCGCCGCAACCTTTCCGCTGCGTGGTGCCGGGTCAGAGAGGATGGAGCGGCACCAGGACGGCAGAAGCTCGCCCAAACTGTGCCATGATACTGAGCAACCATTCGACACATGGCAGCCTTTTAGGATTGAGAGCCGCACCAGCGGCGGAGTAGACTCGAAACTCTCCGGATTGTTGCCTGCATTGAAGCCGCCCCGGCTTTTCGGAGCGTTTAATTTCTGGCCAGCGATCCATTCAGGGAGAAAGACACTGCGATCGATCTTTATCAACTATCGGAGAAACGATTCGGAGGGCGAAGCCGGTCGTCTCTTCGATGAACTGACGACCCGATTCAGCGAGAACAGTGTCTTCATGGATGTTGCGGCGATTGGTCCTGGCAAGGACTTTCGCAAGGCCATCGACGAGAGCGTGGCGACCTGTAGTGTTTTGCTGGCGCTGATTGGGCAGGAGTGGCTGGAGACAAAGGACGCTTCGGGCCGCCGCCGGCTCGACGATCCGCACGATTTTGTGCGGCTGGAACTGGCCTCGGCGCTCCGGCGGGACATCCCGGTGGTCCCGGTTCTGGTTCGCGGGGCGAAGATGCCGCTGGCCGAGCGCCTGCCCGACGATCTCAGGGATCTGGCATTCCGAAACGCGGTGGAACTCACCCATGCCCGGTGGAAGTCCGACGTGCAGGTGCTGGTGCATGCGCTGCGGCCGTATCTGGAAGAGTCGGGCCCATGCGTCGACGGGCCAGCGCAACCAGAGCCTTCGGCCGAGCCGGCCCGGAATGTGTCAGTGGCCACTGTCTCCACTCTCGCACCCGAGGTGATCGGCCAGATCAGTCGAGCGCTGGCCGTTTCCATCGGACCGATTGCCGACGTCGTTGTTCGGCGAACCGCACAACGGACCAGGACGGTGGCGGAATTGTGCGAGACGGTCGCGCAGGAGATTCCAACCGACGCGGATCGCGCCAAATTCCTGAAGACATGCCGCAATGCAGGGCTGAACTGAACGGTGCTCCCGCGCATTCTGCCTGTATCCGTGTCGCAACGGCTCTCACAAATTCGGCGTTGACCGTGAGACGGGCCCGGTGACAAGATGGCTGGCACACGACAACCACGTTCAAACCACGCGGAACGCGGAGGATCGCCTCATGGGTGTCAATCAGTTCACCTACGGCGGAAGAGGACTGGCCCTCACCGAGCAGTTTGAGGGCTGCCGGCTGTCTGCCTACCAGGACCAGGGGGGCATATGGACGATCGGCTATGGCCATACCGGTCCGGAGGTCTGCACTGGGATGACGATTACCCTCGAGCAGGCGCAGTCTTTGCTGGCAAAGGATGTCAGCAACGCGGCCGCCTTTGTGAACAGAGCCGTCCAGGTAGAGCTAACCCAGCAGGAGTTCGACGCGCTGGTGGACTTTGTATTCAATCTGGGCGCCGGAACATTTGAACGTTCGACTCTCCTGCGTCTGTTGAATGCCGGGGAGACCGCCGCCGCCGCCGCGCAGTTCGCGCTCTGGGATCGCGCGGGCGGAGCGGTTGTCGCCGGTCTGCTGCGACGGCGTCAGGCGGAGACGGCGCTGTTCACGGAAGGGCAGGGAGGTACGGAGAGCGCGTGAACCTGCGCGTGCAACGTTTGCAGCAAACGGGCCATGGTGAAGCGCACGACCGCAAGGAGACCCTGGTATGGCCGCAGCAACCGAACCCCTGGCAGGCAACGATCCGATCTTTGCCCGGCTGGAAGATCAGATCGACTGGTACGACCGCAAGAGCCGCAGCGCGCAGCATTTCTTCAAGCGCATCAAGATTGTCGAGATTCTCTCGGCTGCGATGATTCCGTTTCTTGCCGCCGTGCCATTTAAACAGGAAACGCTGGTCACAGCGGGGCTGGGCGTGCTCATCACGATTCTGGAGGGCGTTCTGCACCTGAATCAGTATCAGCAGCTGTGGAATACCTACCGGTCAACCTGCGAATCCCTGAAGCACGAGAAGTACACCTATCTGGGTCATGCCGGGCCGTATGCCGGGGCTGCCGACCCGCATGCCATGCTGGCGGAGCGCGTCGAATCGCTGGTCTCCCAGGAGCACGCGCAATGGACGTCGTTCCAGCAGCAGTCGGGGAAGGCCTCGGCGACCAATGAAATGTAACAGGCGCTGGATGCCGGTCGCCTCCGGCGGCGTGGTGCTGTTGGTCGTGGTTCTGGCTGGCTGCAAAACGTCAGACGATGCGGCTGCGGCGGCGAGCCAGATGGCCACCACCTCGCAGCAGCTGTCGAGCTACTACAAAGCGCTGCAGACCACGTTCCAGCAGACCGATGAGTTGTACCAGCTCAATGAGCAGCTAAATGCCAAACCCTACACGGCAGAGAATCAGCAGCTGCTGAAAAGCAATGAAGCGGAACTGGCCAAACGCGCGCAGCTCGCGGCAGACTTGTCGGCGTTGTCGGAAAGCTTCGGAGGATTGAGCGCGTCAACGACGCCATCGAACGCTGAGTCTGCCGCCTCGCAGGTGGAGACGGATGTGGATAAGCTCGCTTCTTTGAAGGCTTCCTCGACGGAGCAGGGCGCTCTGAAACTGGCTGTGCAGCAGCTGGCGACCGCGATCCAGGCACATAAGGAGCGAGAAGCGGCGAAGGCCATGGAAGGGGCGGCGCAATCGCTGAGTGATCTTTTTGCGAAAGAGACGGAAATCTGGAACTCGACGGAAGAGGTCTATTCGCAGATAGCGGCCAACACTGCGGCTAGCCTGGTGGACGCTAATGTCACCGACAACAGCGCGGTTCTTGATGTGGCGCTGACGCCATTCGGCCTGGTACGAAACGCCTCCGCTGGCGACATGAACGAGAAGCTGGCGCCCGTGGCGAAGCAGCAGATTGCGACGAAGAAAGCCGCGATGGACGAGGCCTATCAAAGCGCGACCGACGGTATGGCAAAAGCGCTGGCACAGATGGCACAGCGGATTCAGACGCTCGCTGAGGGAAAGCCCATGACCGAACGTCGTGCCCCGCTGTCGCTGGAGACTGTGCAGCAATGGGTCACGCAGGTGAACAGCGTTGCTACTACGCTGGCGCCAGTCTCTGCCGCCGCCGCAAGCCCGGCGAAATCCGGCACAGCGAAGGAGAAATAAGTATGGCCAATGCACTCGACGGTGTGCAGGCGACGTTTCTCAATCTTGATGGGCAATACAACCTGCTGCTGGCGGCGTGTCGCACCCAGGCGGATCGCGATGCGCTGAGCGCGCGCTATTCGGCAGCCGAAAGCGCCTATCAGCAGTGCATCGGCCAAATGCTGGAAGACGATGATGCGACAGTCGGGGCGCTGTGCACGCAACTCGCCGCAATCAATAAACACGTGAGCGCTCTGACCACGGAAATGGGCGATATGAGCAAAGTACTGACCGTGTTGGACCAGGCGCTGAAGCTCGGCCAGCAGGTCATGGCCTGCGTTGCGTAACAGCCCCGACTACTTTTCCGGCTCTTCGTAGCAGGCGCGGCCCGGTACGCAGCGCGCCAGGTGCACATAATTCTCATCAGGACCGGCGGGGCTCATCGTGCGCAGGCACCAGTAGCTGGACGAAGTGTGAATCCCCGGAATCCAGGAATCGGCATTCTGCGGCGTGAGACCGTAGGGATTCTTGGTGCGGAGGCACTGGCAGGGTTGCGTTGCAGTCGTGGCGCTCATCGGGAACCTCCTGACCTTTAGCCAGCCGCGCTGGGATCGCGATCCATCTTGCCCGCCGCCAGAAGGACCGTGCGATAGACGGCGACCGGAAAAAGATCGAGTTTGTAAGCGTTCGCAGAAAGAGGCTGCGCGCCCTCGACAGAGACGCGGCCTGCCGCGCGAGCGGTTTCTTCCGTGACGGTCTTTCCGGTGAGCGCGGCCTCCGCCTGTTGCGAGCGTCGAATGACCGGAGAGGCAGCGCTCATTGTAATCACGGCCCGTCGGCAGGTATCGCCGTCCATCTCGAGCACCACGCCGGCGTCGGCAATGGCCCAGTCGAAGCTCTCCTTTTCCCCATACTTCTGATACGCCGATCGCGTGCCCGGAGCCGGTTTGGGAACGTAGATCGCAGTGATCAGCTCATCGGGTTCGAGAATGTTGAACTTCGTTGGATTCGCATCCGGCACCACATACAGCTCCCGAATACCGACGGTGCGCTTGCCGCGTTGCGCGGAGGTCAGCTCCACCGTGCCGCCCAGACCGAGCAGCGCAACCGCCGCGGACGAGGGCGCCACCGAAGGACAGCCACCGTATTCCATGATCGCGTGGTATTGGTTCAGGCCTTCAAAGGCAAAGCAGAACTCCTTGCCTTTGCGAATGCACTGAAAATCCGCCGAGCGGTAGTACCAGCACTGCACGTGCTGCAGCAGGTTGCCGCCGACCGTGGCCATGTTGCGGATGTGCGGCGTGGCCGCATGCCCGCAGGCGTCAGACAGAATCTGGTAGTGCTCGCGGATGACGGGATGCTCGCTGATTTCCGCCAGCGTCGTGAGCGGCCCGATGGTCAGGCCCTGGTCCGTTTCGCGAATGCCGCGCAGTGATGCGACATTGCGGATATTGACCAGCCGCGTCGGCTGCTGAATGCCATCTTTCATGCGATCGAGCAGATCGACGCCGCCCGCTTTGACGACAGCGCCGTCTTTGAGCTGCGACATCGCGGCCTCGACCGAGGTGCAGTCGGCCATGGAAAACGAGTTCATGCCTGCTCCTTTCCCTGCGCGGAGCCGCGCAGCGCCGCAAGAACGACGGCGGGCGTCATCGGGGTTTGCCGGATGTGAACGCCGGTGGCGTTGTACACGGCATTGGCTACGGCGGCTCCAATCGAAACAACCCCGGCCGCTTCGCCGATGCCCGAGGCATCGGTGGAGCTCTGCCCGATATAAGCCTCAACCAGCCGAACATCAATCTGCGGAATCTCACGTGCGCCGATGATCTTGTACTGCTCGAGATCGGCATTCACCATCAGGCCGTATTCGGGATCCAGCAGCCGATTTTCGAGCAGCGTGTAAGAGATGCCCTGAATGATTCCACCGTTGATCTGGCTGATTGTCTGTTCCGGGTTCATGGGGCGTCCGCAATCGTGGACCGACAGCACGCGCCTCACGTGAATGCGGCCCAGCTCGGTGTCCACTTCCACCTCCGCGACATCGACTCCACCATACGTGAGGTATTTCTTCGGGTCATAGTCGGGTATGCGTTTTGCCTGCGCACTGATCTGCGCCGACGACATCTTCGCCGCCGCACGGCGGAAGGACACGGGCTGGAATTTGCCGGACTGGCTGCGGACCTCGCCATCGACCAGAATTAAATCCGAAGGCGTGCTGCCCAGCGCCGGAGCGATATCGGCCAGAAACTTTTGTGAGGCCTGCCAGGCGGCATCACGCACCGCCGGCGTCAGCGAGAGGGTCGTGACGCTGCCCCCGGAATTCGGACCTTCCGGGTAAAGCGTGTCGCCGACTTTCACCGAGACTTGCGATGGCGGTACTCCGAACTGTTCAGCCAGAATCTGCGCCATCACGGTCTTGATACCGGAACCAATGTCCTGCACAGCCGAAAGCACTTCGAGGGAGCCGTCCTTGTGAACGCGCACCTCGGCGTTCGACCCCATGCTGACGAATCGATACCAGACGGACTGGCCAAGCCCGACCCCGCGCTTCACCGGTCCCGGATCGGCGCCTGCCACCGGGTTGCGCGACTTCCAGAGATCGCTGTCGCGGACAATCTGCCGCTCAACGCGCCGCACCGGGTGATCATCCGTCTTGTCGCGCAGATCGATGGGATCCATGTTGAGCTTTGCGGCCAGCTCGTCGATGGTCTGTTCCAGCGCGAAGGCGCCCTGCGGATGTCCAGGCGCACGCATCGCGGAGGCGGGTCCGGCGTTGATGAAAACATCGTTCTCTTCCGTATGCAGCGTCGCGGATTTGTAGAGATTCTGGGCTGGGCCCGAGCAGCCGGCGCCGGTACCGCATCCGGCGGTGCCATAAGCCACCAGATGAATCGCCGTAATCGTTCCGTCCTTCTTCGCACCGATTCGCAGCACCTGGTCCGAGCTGGGCCGGTTGCCGACTGAAAGGTGCTCCTCCTCACGATCGAGCATCAGACGCACCGGTGCGCCGGTCTTTTTGGAGAGAGTGGCCGCAACCACACCGGGATTGCCCGCGCCAAACTTGGCACCGAACCCGCCGCCCATGTATTCCGTGATCACCCGTATCTGCGAGAGCGGAATCCTGAAAAAGCCGGCGAGTTCCTCACGCACGCTGGCCGTGCCCTGCGTGGAGGCATACACGGTGAGCATCTCCGGCTTCCAGTCGGCGACCACCCCATGGGTCTCCAGAGCGGAGTGCGTCTGGACCTGGGTGGTGTAATGGCTCTCCACAATCACGTCCGCGTCTTTGAAACCCTGCTCGATCTCGCCTCTGCGGTGAATCGAGGGGCCGTGGACATTGCCGGTCTGCGGCACGTCGTTCGGTCCGCCGCCGCCGCCCGCACTGCCCGCTTCATCGGCAGCGCCGGGAAAGACCTTCGGCGAGTCCGCGCTGCGAGCCTTGACGTCATTGACGACGAAAGGCATGGCGTCGTACTTCACCTTGACCAAAGCGGCCGCTTCTTCCGCGATAGCCGGCGAGGTCGCGGCAACCGCGGCGATTGGCTGTCCGGCATAGCGGATCACGGGGTATTTTGCCTGCTCCAGCGCCGGATTACGCAGAACCGCATTGCCCAACTCGTGCTGGATGACATGCACGCCCTTCACACCCGGAACCTTCTCCGCGGCTGACGTGTCGACCGAAAGCACTTTGGCGTGCGGTACCGTGGCGTTGACGAACTTTGCGTACAGCATCCCAGGCAGCTGCACATCGGACGTGTAACGGGCGCGGCCCGAGGCCTTGGCAGCTCCGTCGTAGCGTGGGACCGATTGTCCGACATACTTCAGGTCTTTGTTGATCGGCCAAACGGGCGGCTCCGTTGCCGGTACCTGACGTGTTTCAGTGGTCAGCGTGTAGCCGGGGACACCGGTAGGCATGTCGACGGACTTCTTTGCTGGCCCTGCGGCCTGCTGGGTGAGCGCGTCTTCCTGGATAGGTACCTTCATGAGCTTCCTCCCTCAGGCCTGGCGATTCGCGGCCGCGTCGAGGGTGGCGGCGAAAACTTTGGGGTAGGTGCCGCAGCGGCAGAGATTGCCGGAGACGGCGTGTCGTACATCTGCTTCCGAGGGGTTTGGATTGCGTTCGAGCAGGGCGGCACAACTCATAACCATGCCCGGCGTGCAGAACCCGCACTGCATGGCGTCGTGCTTTACGAAGGCCGCCTGCAGCGGGTGCAGCTCGCCCTCCGGTGCAATGCCTTCGATCGTGGTGACGTGGTGGCCGACGGCGTCGATGGCCAGCGTCATGCAGCTGTTCACGGGCATCTTGTCCAGCCAGACGGTGCAGCCGGAACAGACGCCCCGGTCGCACACAATTTTTGTGCCCGTCATGCCGAGGTGGATTCGCAGCGCTTCGGCCAGCGTCGTACGCGGCTCGACATCAATGGTGTGCTCGCTGCCGTTCACGTGCAGGCGCAGCGGCACCGGGCCCGGACCCAGTTCAGTGACGCCGGGAGTCTCTGCGGCTCGGGCTTCTGCGGTGAAACCCTGGACACCCTCGAGCAGGGCTGTACCCGCCGCCGTGAGACCCGCGCCTTTCAAAAAGCCGCGGCGAGTAATGCCAGTGCGCGTGGAATCGGCCGGATTCCCCGGCGAAGAATGGGGCGTTTCGCGTTCCGCCATGGGGGATGCTCCCTGCCGCCTCCGTAGAAAACCAGGGGCGGCTCTGTACATGCTGAAAGGCCACTATAGCGCCGGTGCGGTTACGCAGTAAACCGCGAGACAGACGGCCGAGCGCCATAACCAGTCCCGGTCCCGCTCGGCGGACCCGCCATGACCGCCCCGAATGGACGAACCGTCATCGTCCCGTCGAAGGTGTCACGAAGAGAAAAAAGTCTCTCGATCCCTGGGCCGTTTCCGTATTTGACTCGTCGATACAGTTGAACGGTTTCGGGTCCTGGTTCACAATAGGTTACTAACCGGACCTAAAGCCGGTTCCCAGTCCAGAAACGCACCATAAAACATCAGCCGGGATTTACACCGGCGCCCGACGACTTTTTGGAGGATCAGTGAATACACGTCGCATCGCTGTTTCTGCGTTCATCATCTCCCTTGCGCTCAGCCTTCCCGCTATTGCCCAGGTTGCCACCACCTCGCTGCGCGGCCTGGTGAAAGATCCCAGTGGCGCTGTTGTTCCTGGCGCCAAAATCACCCTGACCAATGGGGCCACGGGACAAACGATCGAGGCCACGTCCAGTGCGGGTGGCGAATATACGTTCCCCCAGATTCCTCCGGCGAGATACACGATCAAAGCCACCGCTCAGGGCTTTGGCGATCAGACCAAAGTCGCCGAACTGCTGGTCAACCAGCCGGCGACCGTTAACTTCACCATGACGGTCCAGGCCACTTCCCAGGTAGTCAACGTCAGTGCCGAGGCGGAGACGCTGAACACCACGGACGCCTCCCTCGGCAGTGCCATGGGTAACACCCTCATCCAGGCGCTGCCCAGCGAAACCCGCAACGTTCCCGACCTGCTCTCGCTGCAGCCGGGCGTGCTCTACCTTCCCAGTGGTTCCGGAGGTGTGGGTGCCTCGGAGTCGAATCCCATGGGGGACAGCCGCAGCGGCGCGGTCAACGGTGTGCGCTCCGATCAGGGCAATGTGACCGTCGATGGAGTCGACGACAACGACCAGGTCTACGGCTATGCCTTCACCGGCGTTCTGCGCGAAACCCAGGACTCTGTCGATGAGTTCCGCGTCGCCACCGCGAACACCAACGCGGATGAGGGACGGTCGGCCGGCGCTCAGGTCTCGCTCATTACCAAGTCCGGTACCAACAAGTTTCACGGCTCGGCATACGAGTACAACCGTCCCACCATCACTGTGTCCAACAACTGGTTCAACAAGCAGGCGGAGCTCGGCAGCGGCCAGCCGAATATTCCTCCGAAACTCATCCGCAACATCTTCGGCGCCTCTGTCGGCGGACCCATTATCAAGGACAAGCTCTTCTTCTTCGGAAATTACGAGGGTACCCGCCAGGCGGAAGACACCGAGGTCACGCAGACCGTGGCCACATCTTCGTATCTGGCCGGCAACCTCATCTATCAGGGTGACGATTCCAGCGGCAACGTCGTCAATGTCACGCTCACGCCGGCCCAGGTCCAAACGCTCGACGCCGGTTGTGTTGGACAGGGCCCCGGGCAGGGCTGCAGCAACGCCCAGTACACGCCTGGGCCCGGACCCAACCCCTACGCCCTGGCTTATTTCAAATCGGAGCCGGCAGCCAACGGCACGCTCACCGGTGACGGCCTCAACACCGGTTCGTTCACCTTCGCCTCGCCCAACCCCCAAACCCTCAACACCAGCATCCTCCGCCTCGATTGGACGCCCTCGCAGAAACACCGCATCTTCGTGCGCGGCGGTCTGCAGAAGGACACGACCCAGGGGACCGAGCAGTTTCCTGGCCAGGGGCCTTCCTCGTATTACGAGGACAACACCAAGGGCATCATCGCCGGCGATACGTGGTCGATCTCGCCCAACGTCATCAACGATCTCCGTTACGGCTACATCCGTCAGGGGAACAGCAACCTCGGCGTCGGCTCCGGCGATTACGTCGATTTCCGCTTCATGGCCAGCCCCACCGCCGAAACCCGGACCACTCTGGCCACGGTCCCGGTCAACAACATCGTCGACAACTTCAACTGGAATCATGGCAAACATGACTTCCAGTTTGGCGCCAACTGGCGCCTGATTCATCAGAACAGCATCTCCAACCAGAATTCCTTCAATAATGCCAGCAGCAATCCCTACTGGCTGGGTGGCAGCCCGCCCGATCCCTCGACGATCACGGGAATGCCGGTGGATTCCGGATTTACCAATTCCTGGGTAATCGCCTATGCCAATCTGGTCGGCACCATTCCTGCGGTCAGCGATCAGTACAACTACGATCTCACCAGCGCGACCTCAGGCAACCTGCTGGCGGACGGGGCCTTCGTCACCCGGCACTTCAAGTCGAACGAATACGAATACTATCTGCAGGATGCCTGGAAGCCGAAGGACAACCTCACCATCACCTTTGGCATTCGGCACTCGATTCTGCAAACGCCCTGGGAAACCAGCGGCCAGGAAGTCACCCCCACCATCGATACGGATGCCTGGTATAAGACCCGCGAATCGCAAGCGTTGCAGGGGCAGATCTACGAGCCGCAGCTGACCTTTGCGCCGGCCGGGCCCTACTATAACGCGCCCGGATTCTGGCCGAAGTCGAAGAACAATATCGCGCCTCGCCTTGCCATCGCCTACGCTCCCACACCCAACACCACCATCCGCCTGGGAGCTGGCCTCTACTACGACCACTACGGTGAGGGCCTCGTCAGCCTCTTTGACCAGACCGGCTCCTTCGGCCTGAGCGGCAGCGTGGAGGATCCTGCTGCCACGTATAACTCTGAAGACTCACCCCGTTTCACCAGTCGGACCCAGTTGCCCTTTTCCACGGAGACCTTTGCTTCGCCCCAGGCCTATCCGTTTGC
This sequence comes from uncultured Acidobacteriaceae bacterium, assembly GCA_963770525.1. Classification (GTDB taxonomy): domain Bacteria; phylum Acidobacteriota; class Terriglobia; order Terriglobales; family Acidobacteriaceae; genus Palsa-343. The sequence continues at coordinate 360,165 of CAVYPY010000002.1, forward strand.
ACCGCCCACCGGCCCCAACTATGGCTTCGCCATCACCTGGGGTCTGGATAACAAGCTGAAGACGCCTTATTCCGAGGCCTTCAACCTTTCTGTCCAGCACCAGTTTCCCAAAGGCTTCACCCTGGAGACCGACTATGTCGGCACCCTCGGCCGCCACCTGCTGCAGACTCTCGACCTGGCCGAGCCCGTGGACTATGTCGATCCCAGCGGCGGCGGGGACTATTTCACCGCCGGCAGCAAGCTCTCGCATCTGGTTGACGTGAATGGTGGCAACTACGGCCTGAACGCCAGCGGTACCGGCAGCGTGGCCAGCGTTCCCGCTATTCAATACTTCGAAGATGTCTTTCCCTGGATGGCCAACTTCGATTATCCCGGTGAGAGCGCGACCCAGGCCATCTACAACAATGAGTGGGCGCCCTATCGCTCCAACCTTGGCGCAACCACCTCGTTGTCGGACCTGGACTTTTACGGGCCGCCCTCCGGCTTCGGGTTCTATCCCGCGCCGGCCAATTGGCAACCCCATTTCTGGCAAGGCCAGTTCTCCTCGCTCTACGCCCTGGACACCATCGGCATGAGCTACTACAACGCCCTGCAGGTGATCGCCCATCATCCCACCGGTCACGGCTTCGAGTTCGACGCCAGCTACACCCTGTCCAAGTCCATTGATATGGGTTCGGACGCCGAGCGCAGCACCGAATTCAGCACCAGCACGGCGAACGATACGGGAATCATTAATACCTGGAGGCCGTATCTGAACCGCGCCCCTTCCGATTTCGACACCCACTCGCTGCTCACGGTCGACGGCCTCTATAACCTGCCGTTCGGCACAGGGCAGCAGGTCATGGGAGGCGCAAACCGCATCGTGAACGCGGTGGTCGGCGGCTGGCAACTCTCCGGCATCAACCGCACCACCAGCGGTCTGCCCTTCTCACTGAACGAGCCCGGCTACACCACCGACTGGCAGCAGCCGAGCTATGTCGTCGTCACCGGCAATGTGAAAATGCGCCGCCACTTCGATTCCAACGGCAACCCGCAGTTCTTCGACAATCCCGCGGCCATCAACAGCGGCGTCGCCACTGGCTCTCCGATTCGCCTGCCGTATCCGGGTGAGACGGGCGAGCGCAATAATTTCCGTGGCGATGGTTATTTCGACATCGACGCTGGTCTCAACAAATCGTGGCACCTGGCGGAGTACGGCACCCTGAAGTTCGACTGGGAGACCTACAACGTCACCAACACGGTGCGCTTCGATCCGGTTTCCATTGAGGGCCAGCTGACCAGTGCCACCCTGGGCATCGCTGCCCCGACCACGACCAACCCGGGTCTCCTCACGCAACCGCGGCGCATGGAATTCGCGCTGCGCTACGACTTCTGACACCCTGCACAACGAGCGCCGGAGAGCCCTCTCCGGCGCTTTTCTTTTTGCGATGGGCGGAATTTTGCGGAGGATGGTCACCGCTTCAATTTTCGGCCCGGAATGTGATACCACTACTCCTTCCATAACAATCAGGCCGGGCTTGCGCGCGAACGCCATGCCCATCAGGAAAGGAACGAGAACGCCGATGCGCAAGCGCTGCCTGCTGGTTCTCTTCGCGACAATCTTCGCCGCCCTTGCGATGCGGGCGCAGGTGCCCACACCCGCCTCTGTCCTGGGCCATACGCCGGGCGACGACTATTATCTGGCCAACTACGAGGAGGAGATTCGCTACTTCCACGAACTGGCCGCGCATTCGGATCGCATCCGCATGATTACGGTCGGCCAGTCGTCGGAAGGCCGCGATATTGAAGTCGCCCTGATCTCGTCACCGCAGAATCTGGCGAAAATCGACGATGACAGGACCACTGCCGTTCGCCTGGCCACAGATCAGGGCCTCGACGACGCCCAGGCACGGGAACTGGCCCACACGACACCGGTCATCGTGCACATCGACGGCGGTCTGCACGCCAACGAAGTGGCCGGGCCGCAGCACTCGATCGCCCTCGCGTACAAACTGGTCTCCGCGCAGAACGATTCCGAGATCGACACCATCCTCAACAACGTCATCCTTATGCTCTGGCCGACTCTCAATCCCGACGGCCAGGACATGGTGGTTTCCTGGTATCGAAAAAATCTGGGAACGCGCTTCGAGGTCAGCCCCATGCCCTGGCTCTTCCAGGACTACGTCGGTCACGATAACAACCGCGACGGCTACATGCTCAACATGAAGGAGTCGCAGGTGGTGGCCAAGACGGAGATCGCATGGGCGCCGGAGATCTTCTACTGCCAGCATCAGACCGCGCCTTTCCCGGCCCGTATCTGGATCCCTCCCTTCAGCGACCCCATCTCGTCGAACATCAGCCCCTATGTGCGCAGCTGGTTCAACGTCATCGGCACCGATATGACCGCCTGGCTCGACGCGCACCAGATGCCGGGGGCCATCAGCGAGTCGCGCTTTGACAATTGGTATCCCGGCTTTGTCGATTACGCCGGCTCCTTCCGCAACGAGATTTCCTTCTTCACGGAGACAGCCCTCTATCGCTATGCGACGCCGCGCTTCTACACCGTCGACGAATTTCCAAAAGATATGCAGGATCTCAGGGCACTGACCATGTACACCACGCCCTGGCAGGGCGGCTGGTGGCGCCTGAAAGATGCCGTGGATTATATGGTGGCCGCTTCCATGTCCGTTCTGGACACCGCGGCGCGCTATCGCGAGACCCTGCTCTACAACCGTTATCAGGCGGCGCGCGACAATATCAAACGCTACGAGCAGGGACCGCCATTCGCCTATGTGATCCCCAGCTTGCAGGCCGACGCGCCCGAGGGCGAGCTGCTGGCGAGCATCATGCAGGAGAACGGGATCCAGATCCGCGAATCGGAAACCGGCTTCCGCGCCAACGATCGTGATTATCCGGCCGGCTCCTGGGTGATCCTGATGAATCAGCCCTACAGCTCTATGGCCAAGGAGCTCTTTGAAGTACAGCGCTATCCAGAGGCACTCTTTCAGGAGAGCAACAAACCCGTTGACCTTCCCTACGACGTGACCGGGTGGACGCTCCCGTTGCAGATGGGTGTGCGTGTCGACGCCATCACCGATCCCCTGACGCCCGACGAGCTGTCGCACCTGAAAACGGTGCAGACGCTCGACGGACCCGCCTCAGAAGTGCAGGGAAGCGGCGCCAGTTTCATCGTGAGCCACCAGTCGAACGCCGGCTTCCGCCTGATGAACGACGTACTGGCTGCTGGCGGAACGGTCTCCTTTGCCCAGGACGCGATTAAAACGCCCGAGGGAACGGAAAAGGGCGCGATCGTCGTCGGCGGTGTGAGCCGCGCCAATATCGGCGACTGGTCGAAGAAATACGGCATCTCCGTGCTGGCTATGGACAAGGCGCCGGAGCATCTCATCGCGGTCCACAAAGCGCGCGTCGGCCTCTATCGGCCCTGGGATCCGTCGATTGATGAAGGGTGGACGCGCTGGATTCTCGAGCAATATGAATTCAAGCCGATCAGCTTGTATAACGCGGATATGCGTGCGGGTGGGCTGCGCGATCGCGTGGACGTCGTCATCCTCCCGGACATGCGCAAGGAACAGCTTCTGGAAGGCTTCCGTGACGGCATCGTGCCCGGCCAGTACGCCGGCGGCCTCGGCGAAGACGGCATCGACAACCTGCGCGACTTCGTGCGCAAGGGCGGGACCCTGATTGCCTTCAACGAGACAGCGGCTACGCTGGTGCCACTGCTCTCCCTGCCGGTATCGAACGCGCTCGACGGCCTGAAACCCGACAAGTTCTTCTGCTCCGGCGCGCTGCTGCGGGTCGAACTCGGCGGCGATCGCCCTGTCACCTGGGGATTACCGAGCGAGCCGGTGGTGATGTTTGAAAACGGCCCCGCCTTCACGACGAAGCCCGGCTTCCACGGCGCCATCCTCGCGCGGTATCCGAATGACAGCAACCCCCTCGAAAGCGGTCTGCTGCTGCATCCCGAGGCGATTGAGGACAAGATCGCCGCGCTCGAAGTCCCGTACGGAGAAGGAAGGATCTTCCTTTACGGATTCAAGCCACAGTGGCGCGCACAATCCCACGGAACCTACAAATTCTTTATGAACGCTCTCTACCAGTATGAGCAGCCGCCGTTTGCCAAGCCGGAGTCGACCGGCCAGAAGGACCAGAAGTCGAAAGCCGGAGCAGAGTAGGGCCCGGGTTGGCTCGGCGACAGCATTGCGATAGTCTCGCCTTCGAGGGGAAATCATGAGCCAGCAGGAAGCCGTGATTCGCGCACCGCGCGGCAATACCCGTACCGCGCGCGGTTGGATTCAGGAAGCCGCGAAGCGGATGCTGATGAACAACCTCGACCCTGAGGTGGCCGAGAAGCCTGCCGAGCTGATCGTCTATGGCGGACGCGGCAAGGCGGCGCGCAATTGGGACTGCTTTCATCGCATCGTCGAAACGCTCGATCGCCTCGAAAACAATCAAACGCTGCTCATCCAGTCCGGCAAACCGGTCGCGGTGCTGGAGACGCAGCCCATGGCGCCCCGCGTCCTCATCGCGAATTCGAACCTCGTCCCGCACTGGGCTACCTGGGAGGAATTCGACAAGCTCGACCGTGCCGGCCTCATGATGTACGGCCAGATGACCGCCGGTTCCTGGATCTACATTGGAACCCAGGGCATCCTGCAGGGCACCTACGAAACCTTCCAGAGTGCGGCCCAGCGCCACTTTAAAAACACTCTCGCGGGAACCATCACCGTCACCGCCGGCTTGGGCGGCATGGGCGGAGCGCAGCCCCTCGCAGTCAAGCTGGCCGGCGGCGTCGCCCTTTGCGTAGAAGTCGACGCGAGCCGCATCCAGCGCCGCCTCGAGACGCGCTATCTCGACAAGGCCACGCGCTCACTCGACGAAGCGCTGGCGATGGCGAAGGAAGCAAAGGCCTCTCGCACCGCGATATCCATTGGCCTGCTCGGCAATGCGGCCGAGGTTCTGCCGCAGATGGTTGCCATGGGCTTCACACCGGAGCTGGTGACCGACCAAACCAGTGCGCATGATCCCATGTGGGGCTATTGGCCCATCGCCAAAGCGGATGAAGACCTGACTACTCTCCGCACGAAGCAGCCCGACGTATATCTCGACCGCGTGCGGCAGTCGATGGCCACCCACGTCGAAGCGATCCTGACCATGCAGAAGCGCGGCGCGGTGGCCTTCGACTACGGCAACAACCTCCGTGCCCAGGCACAAATCGCCGGCGTGCAAAATGCCTTCGACTATCCCGGCTTCGTCCCTGCCTTCATCCGTGACTCCTTCTGCGAAGGCCGCGGCCCCTTCCGCTGGGCAGCTTTGTCCGGCGATCCGGCGGATATCGCGGCCACCGACAAAGCCCTCCTCGAGCTCTTTCCCTACGATCAGCGTCTCACGAGCTGGCTGACCTATGCAGCCGATCAGATCGCCTTCCAGGGCCTGCCCGCGCGCATCTGCTGGCTCGGCTATGGGCAGCGCGATCGCGCCGGCCTGCTCTTCAACCAGATGGTGCGCGACGGCCGGCTGCAGGCGCCGATTGTCATCGGGCGCGATCACCTCGACGCAGGCTCCGTCGCCAGTCCCTTTCGCGAAACCGAAGCGATGCGCGATGGATCCGACGCCGTCTCCGACTGGCCGCTGCTGAACTTCGCTACCGGCATTGCCAGCGGCGCTTCCTGGATGAGCTTCCATCACGGAGGCGGCGTGGGCATGGGCTACAGCCAGCATGCCGGCCTGGTTGTGGTGGCCGACGGCAGCGACGAAGCGGAGCAGCGGCTCCGTTTGTGCCTGCGCAACGACCCTGCGCTGGGTGTTGTCCGCCATGCCGACGCCGGATACGAGCGGGCGATCGACACGGCGCGCGAGCGTGGTCTGGATTTGCCCAGTCTTGATCTGTTGAGTCGCGAATGAACGCCGACCTTCTCCTGCGCGGGATCTCCCAACTGGCCACACCGCAGGGCCGCGGCCCGAAGCGCGGAGCGGAGATGCGCCAGCTGCTGCTGCTCGAGCACGCCGCGATCGCCGTCGCTCAGAGCCGCATTCTTTGGATCGGACCTGAAGCCGGGTGGACCGGGCATGCAGATCGCACCGTCGACGTCGGACAGCGCGCCGTTGTCCCCGGCCTCGTCGATCCGCACACCCACGCCGTCTGGGCCGGCGACCGCCTCGCCGATTTCGACGCGCGCATCTCCGGCGTACCCTACGAGACCATCCTGGCGCGCGGCGGCGGCATCTGGAGCACGATTCGCGCTACCGCGGCCGCTTCAGAAGACGAGCTCATCGCCCTGGCGAAACCGCGTCTGGACGCACTCAGGCGTTCCGGGGCAACGGTCATCGAAGTCAAATCCGGCTACGGTTTTGCCCCGGAAGCCGAGTTGCGCATGCTGCGGGTTATCCAGCGGCTCGCAGCCGCAATGCCCGCCCGTATCATTCCCACACTTTTGATTCACGTACCGCCAAAGAGCGCGTCGGACAGGGCGGTCTGTGTGTCCGACATTTGTCAGACGCTGATTCCCGAGTTAGCCGCACAGAAGCTGGCGCTGGCCGTGGATGTCTTCGTCGAGAAGGAAGCCTGGAGCGCCGTCGAAGCAGAAAAGATCCTGAACAGCGCCCGGCAGCACGGACTGGGGATCAAGCTGCACACTGAGCAGTTTCACCGCGTCGGCGGCCTTGAACTCGGTTTGCGCATGCAAGCGCTGAGTATCGATCACCTCGAGGCCTGCAGCAAAAAGCAAATTGCTGAGGTCGGCCGCAACGCAACCGTTGCAACGATCCTGCCCGGGGTTTCGCTGCATCTGGGATTGCCGCCTGCCCCTGGCCGCGCTCTCATCGACGCGGGCGCGGCAGTGGCCGTCGGGACCGACCTGAACCCCGGATCCAGCCCTCTTTTCTCGATGTCTGCCGCCCTGGCTCTGGCCGTCCGACTGAACGGCCTCACTGCCCAGGAAGCGCTGGTCGCGGGAACCATCAACGCCGCCTGTGCGCTTGGCGTGTCCGACGCGGGCCGCCTCGAACCAGGCATGCCCGCCGACTTTCTCGTCCTCGAAGATTCCGACTGGCGGAGCCTGGTCTACACCCTGGGAGCTAATCCGGTCGGCGACGTCTGGATCGGCGGTCAGAAGGTCACCGCATGAGATCATCGTTGCGAATCATCGGTGCCATGCGATGAGCCATCTGGTTCGGCCGGAGCTGCTGTATGTCGACGGCGCCTTTGTCCCGTGGCGCGCGATTCGCGTCGGCGAGGATGGACGCATCGAGGCGATCGTCGCGTCTGACGCAGCGTCGGGCAATGTCATCGATCTGCCTGGCAAAGCCCTGCTGCCTGGCTTCGTCAATGTCCATTCCCATTCCTTTCAGCGCCTGATTCGCGGAAAAGCCGAATCGCGCGCCGTCAGCGGTCGCGACTTCTGGTCCTGGCGCGGAACCATGTATCACGCGGCAGCCCGGCTCGACCCGCAGCAGGTCTACGACGTCGCGCGCATGGCCTTCCTCGAAATGCTCCTCGCCGGAACGACGACCGTGGGCGAGTTCCACTACCTGCACACTGCGCCCGACGGCCGCCCTTATGACGACCCGAACCTGCTGGCGAAACAGGTGATCGCCGCGGCGCAGTCCGTGGGCATTCGCATCGTTTTGCTGCGCTGCGCCTATCTCCGCTCGGGATTCGAGCTGCCGCTCGATCCTGGACAGACCCGCTTCTTTGAAACCCGAGACGCTTTCCTTACCAACGCCGAAGCTCTCGTGCGTGAGGTCCCTGCCAACGAAGACACGGTCGCAATCGGCGTCGCTCCGCACAGCATCCGCGCCGTGCCCCTCGACGACCTGCGGGCAATCGCCGCGTGGGCCCGCCAGCACCATCTGCCGCTGCACATGCACATGGCCGAGCAGGTGGCGGAGAACGAGGCCTGCCTGCGGGAGTACGGCGCCACGCCCGTCGCCCTCCTGGGAAAGGCGGGCTTGCTGGGCCCGGACTGGACCGCCATCCACGCGATCCACATCACCCCTGACGAAATCGCCATGCTGTCCGACTCCGGCGCCACGATCGGCTCCTGTCCAACGACCGAGCGCAACCTGGGCGACGGCATTCTGGCGGCGGACGCCGTGCTGCGCAGCGGTATCCGCGTTACCTTCGGGTCCGACAGCCAGGCGCAAATCGACCCCCTCGAAGATGCGCGTGAGCTGGATTATCACCTGCGCCTGATCCGGCAGCAGCGCGTCGTACTCGATCAGATCGGCGAGCAGGGAATTGCCGCTCGCCTCTTCGACTGCGCCACCCGCAACGGCGCGCATTCGCTCTCGTTTCCGGCGGGCCGGCTGGAGCCAGGTGCCTTCGCCGACTTCTTCACCGTCGATCTCCGGGATCTCTCAATCGCCGGGCATTCCGCTGATGACCTGCTGCCCATGATCGTTTTTGGCATGAACCGTACCGCGATTCGCGACGTCGCCGTGAACGGACGCTTCGTCGTGCGTGACGGCCAGCATTCACTCCAGCAGGAAATCGTCTCGCGCTATACCGAAGTCCACGCTAAGGTCTGGCGCGACATCGGAGACGAACCGCGATGAACAGCGTCGTTGAACACCTGTCGCAGCTGATCCGGATTCCTTCTCCGTCCGCGGTCTCCAACCGCCGACTGGTACAGTACGCAGCCGACTCACTGCGTGCCACAGGCTGGTCCACGCACGAGTTGCCTTACCACGACGCCGCTGGCATCGAGAAGGTGAATCTGATCGCTGCGCCCCCAGGCCAAAGCGTCGAGGCTCGTGACGTCGACCTCGTCTTCATGTGCCACACCGATACGGTCCCGTTTGCCTCCGACTGGCAGGACGCTTTACAGCCCATCTTCGATGTCGGGATGCTGCATGGCTGCGGCGCCTGCGATGTGAAAGGCTTCCTGGCCTGCCTGTTGTCCGCCGCTGCGCAGAGTGAAACGTTCCTCGACGGCCTCCGAATCGTGCTCAGTGCGGAAGAAGAGATCGGCTGTATCGGAGCAGCGCGGCTGCTGCAGCAGGACGTCTTGCGACCCCGCCGGATGGTCATCGGTGAGCCAACCTCTCTGCATCCGGCGCGCGCCGGCAAAGGCTACTGCCTCGCCGATCTCACAGTGATCGGCAAAGAGGCGCATAGCGCCCATCCCGGACAGGGAGTCTCGGCCATCTACCACGCTGCCCGCCTCATTCGCGCTATCGAGGACCTCGGCGTCACTCTGGCTCAGGAGCGGCACGACTTTTTCGATCCCGCCTGCACCACCATCAACGTGGGCATCATCGAAGGCGGCAGCGCAAAAAATATCGTTCCCGGCATCTGCCGATTTCAGCTGGAATGGCGTCCCATCCCTGGCCAGTCCCCGGATCGTGTTCTTTCGGACGTGGCACAGACGATCGCCCAACTGACAAGAGTCGGTCCCGCCTTTCAGGCACAAATAAAACCGCTCCGGCAGCAGCCCGGCTTCGAGACCCGCGAAGACGCACCCCTGGTCCGGCGTTTGGAATCGCTTACAGGACGAGCTGCCGTCTCCATTCCTTTTGGCTCCGAGGCCAGCATCTTCGCGCCCATCGCCGAGGAGATCGTCGTCTTCGGTCCAGGCGATATGCGAACCGCCCACAGTAGCCGCGAATGCGTTCCCGTTGCTGAGCTGGAAAAAGCGGTGCGGTGCGTTCGCTCATTGATGAGCCCGGCCTCTGAATCCTCCATTGCCACTCAGCCCGGAACACGATAGAACGGCAGCAAGTTTGGAACGCCCCACGGAACCCGGCGACCGTGGACCGCTCCGATCGGCCGAACCAGGAGGAAAGCTTGAAGAGAGAACTGGCGGGTGAACTCATTTCTGAAGCAGTGGCTCTGCTGATCATCATCGCCTTCGGCGATTCGGTCGCAGCCATGTACTCCCTCTACGATCCCAGTCCCTATCAGCATGCCTACTGGGGCGTGTGCATCGCCTGGGGGCTCGCCGTGGCGGTCGCCATCTACACCACCGGCTCCGTCAGCGGCTGCCACGCCAATCCTGCCGTCACCCTGGCGCTCGCGCTCTATCGCAAGTTCAGCTGGAAGAAGGTACTTCCCTATTGTGTCGCCCAGGTCATCGGAGCCTTCGCCGGAGCTGTCCTCGTCCGGTTTCTCTTTGGCCCGGTCATCGACGCCTTTAACCTCGCGCATCATCTCACTCGCGCCCAGGGCGGCGCCGCGGGTGTTTTCTTCACCCATCCCGGAATGGGCATCACCGTCGCTCACGCCTTCGGCGACGAGATCATCCTCACCGCATTTCTCATCTTCGGCATCTTTGCCATCACCGAGCAGTACAACGAAATGGCGCCCGGGCCAAATTTTGGAGCCCTGATGATCGGTCTCCTCGTTGCGCTCATCGGCGCTTCCATGGGTTATCTGGAAGGCTGGGCCATCAATCCCGCGCGCGATTTCGGCCCGCGCGTCTTCTGTCTGCTGGCTGGATGGGGTTCCTCGGCCTTCCCCTCGCCGGGAAATTACTGGTGGGTACCCATCGTGGGCCCGCTTATCGGAGGAGCGGTCGGCGGCGGAGCGTATCAGCTCCTCATCCATCCCTTCCTGCCGGCGCGCAGGCGAGCGCTTCTGCAGCCGACGCCTTAACCCGCTGCCTCAAATCGCTCTGTCCAATGTGTTGGAGCACCGGGCGGGAGTTGAACCCGCGAATACTGGTTTTGCAGACCAGCGCGTTTGCCGCTTCGCCACCGGTGCTCAGTTCAGCGTGATTCCCACGCTGGAAGTTTCAAAGGCTGCCGCGCGCCTACTTCGGCTGCGCCGCCGTCCGCAGGTACGGCTTCACCGTCTTATAGCCGGGAAACAGCTTATCCGCCTCCTCGTTCGACACCGCTCCGCTGATGATGATGTCTTCTCCCGGCTTCCAGTTCGCCGGCGTCGAGACCTTGTGCTTCGTGGTGAGCTGAATCGAGTCCAGCACCCGCAGAATCTCGTCGAAGTTGCGCCCCGTGGTCATCGGGTACGAGATCGTCAGCTTGACGCGCTTGTCCGGGCCGATGACGAACACCGTGCGCACCGGCGCATTCTGAGCCGGCGTCCGGCCATCCGACGTGTCGCCAGCGTCGGCCGCCAGCATGTCATACAGTTTGGCGATCTTCAGCTCTGGATCGCCAATCACCGGGTAATTCACCGCGTGTCCACTCACGTCGCGGATATCCTCGGCCCACTTGCTGTGGCTGGACACCGGATCTACGCTCAGGCCGATCACCTTCGCCCCCCGCTGGGCGAACTGCTTTTCCAGCCCCGCTACCGCCCCCAGTTCCGTGGTGCAGACCGGCGTAAAGTCCTTGGGGTGCGAGAAGAGCACGGCCCATGAATCGCCAATCCAGTCGTGGAAGTGAATCACGCCATGCGTGGTCTCGGCGGTGAAGTCGGGAGCAACGTCGTTGATGCGAAGTGACATGAGGATTCTTTCCTTTCGGACCATTCCTGTGATCTGGAGGCAAAACACGAAACCCACCCGGGCTCATAGGGGTGGGCTCTGCAGGCTATGCGTGGAAACGCAGCTCTCTCAGGCCACCAGCAGAAAGCGGCGGCAACAACAGCAATCCGAACGCATGAGCGAGAGGTGCAGCATCGTTCTCTGAGGCTAGGACAGCCAGGCGCGGCGTGTCAACCGCATGAGCCTCAACGGGGTCTGATTTTTTGGTATCTGCGTCTATATTCGCAACGGCTCCCGATGCTTTCTCGGCGATCGGGAAGCCGTTCTCGATTCGCGCTTTCCTGGATCAGGCGCAAAGAGCCAGACGAATCGCCCGATCCGGCGCGGCCGCCGGATCGGAGCCTAGTTCGCGGGCGTCGCCGGAACACTGCCCAGGGTCTGATAGTTGCGCCCCACCTGGAAAGCCATGCCGCTCACGTAGACGTATTGAGCGACCCGTGCCAGCGGACGCATATGGTGGCGCACCAGCAGCCGGTAGGCCGTGTAGTCTACGCCCACCGTGGCGGCCTGAAACGCCGCAAACGCCGCTTTATTCTCCACCAGCTTGGTCGGCAGCATCGCTTCGCGGAACTGCGCTGGATCGGCCATAGCCTTCTCGGTGCTCGTGTAGTCCAGAACGCGCAGCACACTGGCCGCGCTGATCAGGCTCCAGTCCATCACCTTCAGCTTCGGCTCGGTGTTGACTGGCCCCTGCGGAGCGCGCTCCACCGGGTAATAGCCCGGCGCGAATGCCGGATCGCCCGGCAAGGCCGAGCTGGACGAAAACGCCGGATCGTTCGGCAGCGCCGAACCGGATGCGTTCGCCGAGGGTAACGGGGCCTTAAGCAGAGCTTCGGTTTGAGCGAAGCCTGGTTGAACCAGCGTGAAGGCGAGAGAAGGCAGAAGCACAACAGCGAAACGGGGGATTCTCATCGTTGTTCTCCTGCTTGTTTCCCCGCACGGAGACCATCCGGTCCCGTCCGGCGAAACAGCAGTTTCTGGCCTGCAGATACCTGCTGGAAACCGCGGCGGCAAGCCGGTGCGCCACGGCCTCTCTTATCAGGATCGGCACGATTTGTGCCGACCTGACATGCCCTCCAGCCAGCCCCGTCAGGACGGTTCCGTCCTGATCTTCGGTCGCCGTAATCGGAATAACCTGGGTGATGGATGACATGCGAGGAGTGTCCCACAGGTAAACGCTGTTGCGGCACCTATCTTGAGTCACAGCAATGAGTTACTGCCGCAGCTCCAAAGAGCTGAGATTCGCAAACGGGAGTAACGTTTGCCCAATCCAGAAATGGTTACCAATGAGTGTGACCGCACCCGGCCTCCGATCCTGAAGGCGAGCCTGGGCCTCGTGCCACGGTCCCACAAACCGCACCGCTCCAGGCAGAGCACCCCACATCTGCGTCAACCAGCGGTGGGCGCGCGCCGCCGCTCTCTGGTCCCCGGCAGACCACGGCAGCTCGAATTCCCCGCGGAAACGCGGCCCCAGCCCATCCGCCGTTAGTGCGCGATACCACCGGGGAATCCCCACCCGCGAGCCAGCGCCGCAGAGAATCGCGTGGGCCATCGCCCGGGCCGAGGCGCTCACCCCCAGCTCGTCGGCCGCGCACATCTCTGCCATGTAGTGCCGGAAGCCGGACCAGTCCTCGGGAAGCGCCGCGGCCGGCAGGCCAAACAGCGCCGCCATCGTCTTACTTTCGTGGTAGTAGCGGGCCTGCTCTTCTGTGGAAAAGGGGTACACCAACCCGTACGCAAGCACCGCGCTGTCTACCAGGGTGGCGTAGACCCAGCGCAGGGCGGCCACCTCGTTGGCCTCATAGTGTGTTCCACCCGGCCATCGGCCGACCTCCCCGGGCATCTCCCCGCCAATCCCTGTATGCAGGGTATGCAGATGCCGCGCCGCCGCCAGCGCCTGCCCCAGAGTCCCGAAGACCATCGTGAAGACGATCCGAAACGTGTTGTGGAACCGCGCGATCGGATCGCCCATCAGGGAAGAATGCTGCTCCAGGGCCGTCGCCACCCAGGGATGCGCCAGTTGCAGCAGCGCCGCCCGGCCCGCTCCCAGAAAGACCGCCGCTTCCCGATTCACCTTCCAGCTCATCGAGTCCGGCCCGAAGATCCCCGCCCGCGGATCCGAGGTCCGGGCGGTCACCGAGGCCAACAGCGATTCCAGTTCAGCTCGGGAGACGAGATGCTGTCCCATGCCCTCATTATGAGAGAGATGCGAAGGCTGGAGTTATCCCACGCGCGGCCGAGCGAATTCGCTCCGATGCCGGCTGTAGGCGAAGTAGATGATCAGCCCGACAAAAAGCCAGACGAAAAAGGCCAACCAGGTCAGCACTTCCAGCCCCATCATCAGCAGGATGCAGAAGATGATGCTGAGCACCGGGAACACCGGCCCCAAAGGCGCGCGGAAGGCACGCGGTCGTTCCGGTTCACGAAAGCGCAGGATGATCACGGCGATCGACACCAGCACGAACGCGAACAGCGTGCCAATATTCGACAGGTTCGCCACCGTGCCGATATCCAGCAAACCGGCGGGAATTCCTACAACGAATCCCGCCACCCAGGTAGCAAAGGCCGGCGTCCGGAACTGCGGGTGAATATGGCTGAAGATGTCCGGCAGCAGGCGGTCGCGCGACATGGCAAACCAGACCCTCGCCTGACCGAGCTGGAAGACCAGGATCGAGGAAATCATCCCCAGCAAGGCACCGATGAGCACGATCAGCTCCACCCAGTGCAGCGGATGGCCGCCCGGCATGACGGAGAGCCGCCTCAGCCCATTCACCACCGGAGCGGCATCACCCATGATCGACTGCCAGGGCACGATGCCGCTGAGAACAATCGCCACCCCTCCGTAGAGCAGCGTGCAGGCGATCAGCGTCGCGAGGATCCCGAAAGGCAGATCCCGCTGCGGGTTCTTACATTCTTCCGCCGCCGTGGAGACAGAATCGAATCCGATATAGGTGAAGAAGATGATCGAGCCGCCGGAAAGCAGCCCCGTCCACCCGTTGGGCATGAACGGATGCCAGTAACGCGGTTTAATGAAGTGAGCGGCCGCAAAAATGAACGCCAGGATCGCGACGAGCTTCACCAGCACCAGAATGTTATTCGTCCGCGCCGACTCGCGAATGCCCCGCACCAGAACCACAGTCAGGATCATCACGATCAGAAAAGCCGGGATGTTAAACCCGAAATGCCAGCCCGGGTTATAGAGAGTGTTGCCGGCAAAGTCCTGCAGACCCGTAGGCAGGTAGGCAGGTGAAATCCATCGCAATGCCGGATGGATCCCGAACCACTCCAGCAGCGCCTCAATGTGCGCGGCGAACCCCACGCTCACGCTCATGTTTGAAAAGGCGTACTCGAGGATCAGATCCCAGCCAATAATCCACGCGATCAGCTCGCCCATCGTCGCGTAGGTGTAGGTGTAGGCCGAGCCCGCAATCGGGATCATCGAAGCCAGTTCCGCGTAGCAGAGCCCCGTGAAGACGCACACGATGGCCACCAGCACCAGCGAAATGGCCAGCGCCGGACCCGCCCCCGGCCGTCCCGCCATCGCCGTGTGCGAGATCAGATAATGCAGCAGAGGCGTGTTGCTGATCTCCGGTGTGTCGAACTTCTGGCCGGCCATCGCCGTGCCAATGACCGTAAAGATCCCCGAGCCGATGACCGCCCCAATGCCCAGCGCCGTCAGCGACCATGGGCCCAGCGTCTTCTTCAGCGCGGTTTCCGGTCGTTCCGAATCGCTGATCAGCTTGTCGATCGACTTGCACGCAAAAAGCTGCGTCCGGGGCTGAGTCCCTGCGGACCGGGATGGCGGCTCGGCATTCTCCGGCAACGATGGCTCCTGGCAACAGGATGAATGGGAGAGAGTTTAGCTGGTCAGTGGGGCGCGGCGAAAGGGAATTCACCACGCCCGCGATTTTGTGCGGGAACTACCGCTTGCTTACGCCGCGCACCAGCTTCCGCACCTTCTTCTTGTTGGAGCCGCGCGGCGTCGTCCGCTTCGCTTTGGGGGTGGCTTTCTTCCGGGCCGCCCGTTTCACCTTTTTGCGTTCTGCCGTGTCTTCGATGGATTTCGTATTTGCCATTCAGTTCCCTGGCCGCCAAAGTGGCGGCTTCGTTGTGGAATTTAGCTTCTGCAAGAATAGATGAAACGCAGGCGATCCGCATCCCCTCCTGCTCCTCGCCGCTGCCCTGGCTCGCGCGGAACGCCGTTTCCCTCCGCTATAATCCGCCTCACCATGAAAGTCTCCGCGCTTCTCCTGCTGCTGGCCGCTTCGATCCCCGCCGCGGCTCAGTCCTCCACTTCGATGCCGATGAGCGACACTCCTATCCCCGGCGAGCGGCTCGGTACGGTCTCCTTCGCCGTCTCCTGCACGCCCGCTGTCCAGACCTCCTTCAACCGAGGCGTCGCGCTCCTGCACGACTTCTGGTACGCCGAGGCGCAGCCCCAGTTCGAGCGGATTGCACAACAGGATCCGGCCTGTGCGATGGCGCACTGGGGCATCGCGATGAGCGCCTTCCATGAGATTTGGGACCGTCCGGACGAGGCCGCGATGACGACAGGGTGGGAGGAAATGCAGAAGGCGCAGTCGATCGGCGCGAAGACCGAGCGAGAACGAGCCTACATCGCTGCGCTGGCCGACTTCTACAGGCCGGGCCCTGCGGATTTCATGACCCGGGTGACAGCGTATTCGGCGGCGATGGGCAAGCTTTACCAGGATCATCCGGATGACGTGGATGCCGGCGCCTTCTACGCGCTCTCTTTGCTGGCCTCCGAGGCTCCCAACGACACGAGCCTTACCCAGCAGCATAAGGCGATGGCGGTGCTGGCCCCGCTGTTCGCGCAACATCCTGACCATCCGGGACTGGTGCATTACACCATCCATTCGTGCGACAACCCGGCCATGGCGCCGGAAGCATTGACGGCCGCGGAGCATTACGGGGAGATTGCCCAGTCCGGGCCCCATGCCGTCCACATGGCGGGGCACATTTTTGCGCGGCTGGGAATGTGGCCGCAGGACATCGACGCACAGCTGGGATCGATTCAGGCATCGGAAGCTGCGGAGGCGCGTCACGAAAGCGGCATCATGGACGAGCCGCATTCCTACGACTTCCTCATGTACGCCTATTTGCAGAGCGGGCAGGATGCGAAAGCGCAAGCGGTTCTTGGGCAGAGCGCGGCCGTGCTCGACCGGATCGTCGCCATGCGCGACATGGGCCGAGGGTATATGGCCGATATGGGTGCGTATTACCGCACGAAATTCCCGGTGTTCTACACGCTGGAGATGCGCGACTGGAACTCGGCAGCAGCCCTTGAGCCGGTGGCCGGAGCAATGCCCGAGAACGCGGCGATGACGTGGTGGGCGCGCGCCATCGCGGATGGGCATCTGCATCGGGCCGAGGCGGCCCGTGCGGATCGCGTCCAGTTCGATGCTTTGATGGATGAGTTGAGCAAGAGCCCGCGTGCATACGTTGCCGATTCCACGGGAATGAAGATCTGGAGCTCCGAGATCGCCGCCTGGAGCGATTTTGCCGCTGGCCGCCAGGATGATGCCCTCCGCGAGATGCGCGCCGCCGCCGACCTGCAGGACAAAGTTGGCCAGAGTGAGGTCGATATCCCCGCTCGCGAGATGCTAGGAGATATGCTGCTCGAACTGCGTCAGCCGCAACAGGCGCTCGCTGAGTATCGCATCGCGCTCCGGCTCAGTCCTGACCGCTTGAATGGCGTCTACCACGCCGGACTAGCCGCCGAGGCTGCCGGCGACAAGGCTGCCGCTGCGGATTACTTCGCGGCACTGCTCAGGTCGACGGGCAACGGCGAGCACTCCACGCGGCCGGAGATCGCCTACGCGAAGAGATTCATCTCTTCTGTCGCGGTAAAGCAGGGAGGGGAATAAAGGCGGACAGGGCCCGTCAGCGGGCCCTAGAGCCGCTCCAGCTGCGCGAATTTCTCCACCAGCTTTTTCACTCCGAATCCTGAAAACTGGACCGTAATCTTCGCGTCTTCCCCCTCGCCCTCGCGCCGGAAGACGATCCCCTCGCCGTATTTGGGATGACGCACCCGCTGCCCGCTCTTAAGACCCTTCGCCCCGGTTGGCTCCGGAACATCCAGCTTCGGCCGCGCACCCTTCGCCGGCACACCGCGCCCGCCAAAGAACCGCGCAATGTTATCGACCGAATCGCCCCTGCCCACCCCCGCCGGCCGATTCGGTCGATTGCTCGGCTGGGGCTGCTGAGTTCGCGAGGTCGCGCTCTGATCCTCATCCTCGTAGCTGTAGTGCCGCGAGCCATAATCCTCGTTGTGTCCTCGTCCGAACCGTGACGGCGTCTCTGAATAATCCGCCGCATACCCACCCCATGTCGACGGCCGCATCCGCCCACCACTGAGGTCTTCCAGCAAATGCTGCGGAATCTCTTCGAGGAACCGTGACGGAAGCGTCGCCTCCGGCATGTCGTTGCCATAGCGCCGCCGGTACCGCGCCCGCGTCAACACCAGTGCATCCATCGCGCGCGTCAGCCCCACGTAGCAGAGCCGGCGCTCCTCCTCCATCTGCGGCGGATCGTTCAGCGTCCGCGAGTGGGGAAACAACCCTTCTTCCATCCCCGCCAGCACCACCAGCGGGAACTCCAGTCCCTTGGCCGCGTGCAGCGTCATCAGCGTCACCCGCGCTGCGGGATCGAACTGGTCCACATCGCTCACCAGAGCCGCGTGATCCAGAAACTCGGCCAGCGTCTCGCCGCGCTCCTGCGCGTCCTGCGCCGCGTTGGCCAGTTCCTTCAGGTTTTCAATCCGCGAAAAGGCTTCCGGCGTCCCCTCTTCCTCCAGCGACCGAATGTATCCCGTCCGGTCGATCAGGAACTTGATCAGCTCTGGCAGCGTCGCCGCATCCCCCGGCTTCCGGAATCCCGGCACAGCGTTTTGCTCTGGGGCTTCCTCTGATCCCTGCACCCTGTACCCGGTACCCGGTTCTGGGCCCAGTTCCTGCGCCGCCGCGTGCGGAACCGGCGGCTCCTCCGCAAACACGCTGAACGTCGCCGGATTGAACTCGGCATCCTCGGCAATCCCATCGTCATGCGTCAGCGCCAGTATCCCCTGGGTGGCCTCGCCAAAGTCAAAGCTGACGTCCGCACCTGCCGCCATCTCCGGCGCAGCGGCCGGAGCCACGTCCGCCGCCAGCTTGTCGACAAACCCCGCCGCCATCATCGCTCGCGCGTCTTCAACGATCCGCTGGAACCCATCCAGCGCCGCCAGCGCCCGCGCCGGCAGCAGCTTCTGGTCGATCGCTCGCGTGATCCCCGTCCAGGTGCTCGTCCCCGTCTCCAGCGCAATCCGCTCCAGCGTCTCCATCGTCGTCTTCCCGATGCCTCGCGCCGGCGTGTTCACCACCCGCTGCAGTGCAATCGAGTCATGCGGATTCTGCACCAGCTTCAGATAGCTCAGCAGGTCCTTGATCTCCGCTCGCTCATAGAACGAGAAGCCGCCCACCATCGTGTAGCTGATCCCGTAACGCCGCATCGCCTCTTCCACCAGACGCGACTGCGAATTGGTCCGGTACAGCACCGCGCACTTCGGCTCCGCCTGCTCCTCTTCGGCCTTGCGCAGAAACTTCTTGATGGAATCCGCGATGAAGAGCGCCTCGTTCTCCCCATCCGGCGCCTCGTAGTAGCCGATCAGCGACCCGCCCTCGCGCGAGGTCCACAGCTTCTTGCCCTTGCGCTGCGCATTCCGCGCCACCACCGCCGACGCCGCTTCCAGAATGATCTGCGTCGACCGGTAATTCTGCTCCAGACGCACCGTCTTCGCGTTAGGAAAATCCTTCTCAAACTCCAGAATGTTGCGTATATCCGCGCCGCGCCACGAGTAGATGCTCTGATCCTCGTCGCCCACCACGCACACGTTCTGGTGCTCACCGCCGAGCAGCTTCATCAGCTCGTACTGCGGCCGGTTTGTGTCCTGGTACTCGTCGATCAGCAGATACCGGTAGCGCCGGTTGTACCGCTCCCGTGTCTCCGCGGAAACCTTCAGCACCCGTACCGCCTCCAGCAGCAGATCGTCGAAGTCCATCGCATTCGCCTTGCGCAGCTCCTTGCGATAGCCCTCGAAAATGTGCGCCACCTTTTCGCTCATCGGGTCCGACGACTGCAGGTAGTACTCCTGCGGATCGATCATGTGGTTCTTCGCCCACGAAATCTTCGACAGCACCACCCGCGGCGTCAGCTGCTTGTCGTCGAGGCCCATCCGCCGCATCACCGCCTTCACCACTGCCTGCTGATCGGACTCGTCATAAATCGCGAACGACTTCGTCAGTCCCTCATTCCCCACCCGCAGAGCTTCAATATCCCGCCGCAGCAGCCGCACGCAGAACGAGTGGAACGTCGCGATGAGCGGCTTGGCCAGCGACCCGTGGCCCAGCAGCTTCTCCACGCGCTCGCCCATCTCCGCAGCCGCCTTGTTGGTGAAGGTGACCGCCAGAATCGAGTCCGGCGCCACTCCCCGTTCTTCGATCAGGTAGGCAATGCGATGCGTAATCACGCGCGTCTTCCCGGAGCCGGCGCCGGCCAGGATCAACACCGGCCCATCGACGGCTTCAACGGCTTCGCGCTGCTGGGGATTGAGTTTGGTTGGACCTGGTCTCATAACTGCTCCACATTCGCCAATGGGTCGATTGCGACCCGCCACCGAAGCGGGTCGCAGGGTGATCGTTGAGGCCGCTGTTCCGAATATGAGACCAGTCCGAGTGGATGCTGCAAAGGGGATCGCTCCCCTCTATTTTAATCGCTCGCCAACCTGTTACCCTGGCTCATATGCCGCTCGTCGTCGCCCGCGATATCACCAAAGTGTATGGCTCGCACGAAGCCCCTCCGGTAGTCGATCGCGTCTCCTTTTCCATCGAACGCGGCGAGACCCTCGGACTCGTCGGCGAATCCGGCTCCGGCAAAAGCACCATCGCCCGCATCGTCCTCGGCCTCCTTGAACCCACCTCCGGCACGGTCACCTTCGACGGCCATCCCGTTACTGGTGTCCGCCAAAGCCAGCTCCGTCCGCTCCGCCGCCGCATCCAGCCTGTCTTTCAGGACCCCTATGCCGCCCTCAACCCCCGCATGCGCGTCGAGCAAATCGTCACCGAGCCGCTCGTCATCCATGAACGCGGTCCGGCCCGCCTGTCTAAACCCGAGCGCCGCCGCCGCTGCCAGGAGCTCCTCCGCCAGGTCGGCCTCGACGACTCCGCCCTCCCGCGCTACCCCCACGAATTCTCCGGAGGGCAGCGCCAGCGCATCAACATCGCCCGCGCCCTCGCCCTCCGCCCCGAAATGCTCGTCCTCGACGAACCCGTCTCCGCTCTCGATGTCAGCGTCGGCGCGCAAATCGTCAACCTCCTCCGCGATCTCCAGAGCGAATTCCAGCTCACCTACCTATTCATCTCCCACTCCATGCCTCTCGTCCGCTATCTCTCGACGAACATCGCCGTTCTCCATGCCGGTAAACTCGTCGAATTCGGCAGCCGCGACCAGGTCTGTGCGACCCCGCGCGAGGACTACACCCGCGAGCTGGTCGCCGCCACGCCCGAAATACAGAGCGCTTAGTTTCGGCCTGTGAGGGCAGCCCTCCCAGGTCGTCTCAAAGTGAAAGCGTGGCCCGAGCCTGTCTGTACCCTGTACCCCGCACCCTGTACCCTGTTCAGGAGTGCACTCCGCGGCCTTCCACTACCTCTTCCTGGCCTTTGCCGCTCTGCTCGGCGGACTGGTCAACTCCATCGCCGGTGGAGGCGGCTTTCTCGTCTTCCCGTCTCTTCTCAAAGCCGGCCTGCTGCCCATTGAGGCCAACGCCACCGGCACCGTCGCCCTCTGGCCCGGGCAATTTACTTCCATCTGGGGTTATCGCGAAGACCTCCGCAAAAACCACCGCCTCGTCATCCCCGTTGCCATTGTTGCCGCCATCGGCGGTCTCGCCGGAGCGCTCACCCTCCTCAGGAACAGCCAGGGCTCCTTCCTTCGCCTCGTGCCGTATCTCTTCCTGCTCGGATCCACCAGCTTCGCTGTCAGCGGACCCATCTCCCGCCGCGTCCGCCGCCGCCTCGACGAGCATGCCGCTCACCCCGAACAGCACGCCCGCGTCGCGCTCATTCCTCTGCTGTTCGCGCTCCTTGCCATCTGCTACTACATCGGCTACTTCGGAGCTGGCGCCGGCCTGCTCACCATGACCGCGCTCGCTCTCTGCGGCATCGAAAAGATCGCCGAAATCAATGCCCTCAAGACCGTCATCACCACCACCGCCAACCTGGTCGCCGTCATCACCTTCATCATTGGCGGTGCTGTCGAGTGGCGCTACTGCTGGCTCATGATGATTGCCTGCGCCATTGGCGGCTACACCGGAGCGCGCAACGCTCGCCGCATCTCCGACCGCATCCTGAGACCCATCATCATCGCCCTCGGCTTCGCCATCGCCATCTACTTCTTCACCCACCGCCAGGGCCTCTGATTCCCAACCGCCTCGACCTGCACCAAAAGAAAACTCCGCGCCTCACTCAAAGGAGGCGCGGAGTTCTCGGTTACAGGATTACTTGTGGCTGCAGCAGTCGCCCGGGCAGCACGACGACTGTCCCTGGCAGCAGCTCGCCCCGCAGCAGCTTCCCGGGCAACACTTCGCCCCAGGGTGGCAGCAAGCTGCGCCCGTCATGGCCAGCGCGGACAGAGAAAACAGGGAAGTGGCGACGATCGCAAGAATTTTCGCTTTCATGGAAAGAATCCTTTCAGTGTGAGGGCTTCGACAGGCGCACGAAGGCGCACAGAGGCACGAGCACACCGAAGGTCTAAATCCGCAGATTGTCTTTCAATCGAAAAATCGCAGCCGAATACCGCAGCCCCGGCGTCAGTTCCTGTTGTGGAACCGCAGATCGCGAAGCCGCCACGACCGCCGGCCAAAGCGCAGCCGGCATCGAAGCCGTGTCCAGCTCCTTCGCCGCGCTCTGGCTTTCTGCCTTTTCGGGAACCTGCTCGGCGCATTGCGCCGTTGAGCAGCTCTGCATCCCACCATCCGAACGCGGGCAGCAGGGCATGTTGTGACAGTGCATCGCCGGCGTCAGCATAACGTTGGCCGAAGCCACTGCCATCACCCACACCACAGCCAGCGCCAGGGCCAGCCATCGGCTCATGCGGGGATGCAGGAAGGTCGTCACACGCTGATCTTAGCCCGCCAGCGCAGCCGTTCCCGTGACGCCCGTCACTGCTTCACTGGCAGCAGATACATCCCCCCGCCATCCTCGCGCCGCATCGGCCGCACGATGTGTGGCGTGATCACGATGGCCAGCTCCGCCACATTCAGATTGCTGCTGTTGTTCGTCGTTTCCTGAAATCCCGGTAATTCGCCCAGCCCCGGAATCCCGGTGATCGCATTCGACTCCTGCCGCGACAGTGCGCTCACCAGCACCGTCGTCTCGCCCACTCCCACGGTGGTAATGGTTTGGTACTGGCGATTGTTCATCAGCGGCAACCCGTTCAGCGTCGATCCGGCCAGCGCCGAAAGCTGCAGATCCAGCTTCAGCGAGACTTTCTTCGCAGCCTGCATGCGCGGCGTCACCTTCAGCGTCAGCCCAATGTCCTGATACTGCACCTGGGGAATCGCTTCCTGCGCCGCCGATTGCAGCTGGGAAAGATTCACGCCCAGATTCTGCAGCGTGCTCGACAGTCCCGATGTCGAGATCCCCGGGATCGTCAGGGAAGACCCCGACAAGCTCGAATAATTCGACGTCTCAATCGGGTACTTCTCGCCGGTCTTGATCGTCGCTTCTTCCCCATTCAGCACCCGCAGCTGCAGCTGATCGAGCGCGCGCACGTCCGACGAATTCAGCTGCATGTTCAGCGATCCGCCCTGATAGATGATTCCCGTCAGGCTCAGGCCGCCGCCAAACACGCCAAAGGGCTGCGTCAGAATGCTGTTGCTGATTTGCCCGGAGGCAATCAGAATCCCCAGGATCGCCTCCCAGTCTCCCGGCGCCGCCAGTCCGCTGGAAATAATCTCCTGCACCAGGCTCGAATTGCTGTTGAGCAGATTGCGCGCCTCCGAATATACGTTGAACAGCGTCGTCTGGTTCGGCAGGATCAGGCCCAGATCCACTGCCTTGGTCCGGTCGATCTCGTACATCCGCACGTCCAGCTGTACTTCGCCCCTGCCCTCCATAAGCCGGTTCAGCGTCGCGTTCAGAGCCCCCAGATTTTCCGCTGGGCCGCGAATCGTAACCGCGCTTTGGTCCGCGTCCGACGTGGCGGCTTTCACCGCAAAAACGTTCTTCGCCACGTTGATCATCTGCGCCAGCTCGTCCTGCGTCATCCCCGGCAGGTACACCGTCTCCGCGGCCTCGCGTTCGTACTTGTCGCGATTGGCCCGCGAATCCTTAGCCACCAGCGCCCTTGCCGGATCGAGCGGCACCAGGAAGCAGTTCGCTGCCACCTCCAGCGCTCTCTGCGCCGTGGCAAAATCTGCGTTGTCCACATCGAACCGGATCTGCTGCACGCCCACCGAATCGTCCACCGTCGGCTGAATCCCGTAGGCCGGCAGTACCTGCGAGATCACATTCCGCTCGGTGCTCCGGAGATGGAAGCTCATGCGCACCGGCTTCGGCGCAAGCCGAATCGGCGGGGCGACTTCGGCGTCACTCTCGGAACGCTTCGCCGGTTCCCCGGCCACAATATCCTCGGCCAGCTCGCTCATGTGCTGCGCGACCACCGGATCCCGCGGATCGATGCGATCCGCCTCCGCGATCTTCGCCTTCGCCTCGGCAAAATGTCCCAGAATCCTGGCTTTGTCGGCCTGCTGCACCAGTTCCGTCACGCGATGCTGGCGGGCGATGTCCTCGGATATGCCGTATCGGGCATTGCCCGGATCCAGGGATGCCGCCTTCGCAAAAAGATCGACGGCTTCGCTCAGCTCATCCTGCTCCACGTCTTTCGCGCCGTTCAGAAAAAGCTGCTGCGCCCGTTCGCGATCCTCTTTTGAGACAGAATGTTTCTTCTCAGCATGCTTCGGCGCGCCGGAGCCGCTCCCCGACTTGTCCGCCGACGGCGCGGTCGTCTGCCCTGCTGCCAGCGCCGTCAGCGCGAGCGTCACAAGACACAACCGGCATCCCCTACGAAACATGCCCTGCGGTTTCCCTGGCATGTCGTTCCGTGGCAGGTTCGTCGCCTGCCGTCGTCTCCATCAGCGCCGCCAGCGTCGTCGCGCACGCGGCGGGATGATGCTCCATCAGCGCGTCGAAGTCGTAGCGACCCGTCGCTACGGCAATCGTTGGCAATCCATTCATCTGCGCCGCCTCGATATCGAAAGGCGTGTCTCCCACCACGCAAATGCTGCATTCCCGATCCTCAGCCCTGCCTTGCCGCTCGCTCCGCAGAATCGCCCTCGCCTGCTCGGCCGCATGCGCGATCATGTCCGCTCGCTTCTCAAAACGGTCCGAGAATCCCCCGAAGCTAAACCACGACCGCAGCCCCGCATTTTCGATCTTCAGCCACCCAATCTCTTCCAGATTCCCGGTGGCCACGCCCAGCAGAGCGCCCTTTTTTTTCTGCAAATGAGCCAGCGTCGCCTCCACCCCGGGCATAATCATCGGCTGCAGATGCTGCCGGCGCTCCGCGACCTTCGCGCACATTGCCCGCAGCACCGCCTCGCGCTGCGGCCGCCAGACCTCATCGTCCACATTCGCGTTGCGAAAGGCGTCCCGCAGGATACCAGGGTCCGTGTTGCCGGCGAGAATCACACCATCCAGAATCAGGTCGCGCCCCATCACGCCGCGCACGCTCTCGAAAAATGCGTCGAAGTGAACCCGGTCCTTATGCCGCAGCAGCGTCCCATCGATATCGATCAGGTAGGCATCCTGCTCATCCCAGCGGAAGCCTTCCGAGAGGAAGACGCGCGAGCCTTCGGATTTGCTCATGGATATAGGGTATAGGGAAGCCCCGCCAGGTTGGGAACCCGGCGCAAACGAGCCTCCCTTTCCCGCCTGATTCTCAGGCTTCCGCGCGGACCCAGGCGGAAAAGGGGTGGCTAATTTTCAATCAGGCCGCCGTCCGAATATCACGGACGGGCGCTGTCTCGCGTGCGGCTGGCCTGCTTGCCGAAGTCGCGCCGCCGATGGCGCACAACCAGCCCAGGAACAGAGCCGCGAAGCCAAACCAGCCCACGCCGGTGATCACGCCGGCGAGGTAGGGCCCGCTCACTGTGGCGTTCGACGTCCCGCTGGCTAAACCGGCAAGGATAATCAAAACCGCCGCCGATGCCGCCGACAACCCGAACATCGTCGTCCCGCACGTCACGCCGTCGCCACGCGACTGCAGGCCCATCAGATGTCCGGCAACCCGGCCGCCCACGTACATCGCGATCATCGTCAGCACAATGCTCCAGATGCCCATGCCCCACGGGGAAGCCGATCCTCCCGCACTCACACGAAAGATCGAGGCACCAAGCAGTCCAAAAACACTCCAGATCGCCGCAACCGCGAAAACCCCGGCCCAGATGGCACTCCATTCGCTCGGCCGGCGTGCGAGCGGATCCGGGGCTCGATATGCAAAGTCCGCCATAGTTTCCCTCCTTCCTTTTGCGATGCAGAAGGGAATCGGCGGCGATGCCGAAGAGCAGGGGAAGGCTCAGGTTCGTATGACAAGGCTGGGTTTTATTTGGATGACATCGGTCGCTAAAACGTTTGACTTCAGCGCACCACCTGTTTCACGTCGAACGCCGTGCGCTCCGGACGCTCGCTGCGCGGCGGCCGCCGCAAACCGTTGCGCACCTGCGTTGGATCGATATCGAGCTCGGCCAGAATCCGGCTCAGCGTGTTGCGATGGACACCCAGTTCCTTCGCCGCCTTGCACTGGTTGCCGCGGTGGCTGGAAAGCACTTCAAGAATGAAACGGCGCTTGAATTCCCGCACCGCTTCGTCGTAGGTGATGCCGCCCGCGTGCATCTGGGTCACAAGGTTGTCCAGCTCGCGCTTCACAGGAACCTCTTTCCCGATCCTGGCCCGCCTGGGGCCAAACGTTCTTACTACGCGGCCGGCTTCAGCCATTCCGGCTCTGCCTTCCGCAACACCACCACTCCACTCCGGATCCGATCTCCCAGGTCGGATGGAGTTACTACTGCGGCCTGCCGCGCCATGGCCAGAAATCCAGGAGCAAAACGCGACTGCCGGAACCACGTTGCCTTCGGCCAGAACGCAGCAATCACCATCACTGCGATCGTGACCAGCGCACATCCCTTCACAAACCCAAAGGCCGCCCCAGCCAGACGATCGGCCCAGCCCAGCCCAACCGACTTGATCGACCACCGTACAACTCTGCCGGCGATGGCGGCAACAATCATGACCCCCAGCACAATGGCCACAAACGACAAGACCTCAACCAGGCTGCGCGAATGAACCCAGGATCCGAACCACGGCGTCAGCCTCTGATAATCCCAGCTGGCCAGCAGGAGCCCCAGAATCAGCCCTGCCAGCGAAAATACCTCAACAATCAAACCCGCTTTCGCCGCCGAGACGACTGAAAGGATCAGCACAATCAGAATCAGCCAGTCCACAATCGTCATCGTTGACTCCACCTACACGGCCAGAGGTCGCCCGGTCAACAGCCGATACGCCTCCAGGTACTTCTGCTGCGTGCGGTTCACCACATTCTCCGGCAGCGCCGGCGCCGGCGCCAGCTTGTTCCAGTGAATGCTTTCCAGATAATCCCGCACGTACTGCTTGTCAAACGACACCTGCGACCGCCCCGGCGAATACTGCTCCCGCAGCCAGAACCGCGACGAGTCCGGTGTCAGCACTTCGTCGGCCAGCACGATCCCCTGCGCCGTCTGTCCAAATTCGAACTTCGTGTCCGCCAGCAGCAGCCCGCGCTTCTCCGCATGCTCCGCCGCCCGGTTGTACAGCGCCAGGCTGATCTCCCGCAGCCGTTCCGCCGCCTCTCCGCCGATGAGCGTCGCCATCTGGTCGAAGGAAACATTCTCGTCGTGCGTGCCGCGAAAGCTCTTCGTCGCCGGGGTAAAAATCGGCCGGCTCAGCCGGTCGCCCTCCCGCAGCCCCGCTTCGATTTTGATCCCGCACACCATCCCCGTAGCCACATAATCCTTCCAGCCCGAGCCGGACAGATAGCCGCGCACCACGCACTCCACCGGATACATCTGCGCGCGCGTCACCAGCATGGAGCGGTCCTTCAGCTCCTTCCGGTACTTCCACACTTCTTCCGGGAAATCCTTCACGTTCGACGCGATCAGGTGGTTCGGCACGATCTCCTTCAGCAGATCGAACCAGAACAGCGACAGCTGCGTCAGGATCTTTCCCTTACCCGGAATTCCCGTCGCCAGCACGTGATCGAACGCCGAGATGCGGTCCGTCGCCACCATCAGCAGAGAGTCGCCTACCGAGTAAATATCGCGGACCTTGCCGCGAGCACAAAGTGTCAGGCTGCGGAAGTCGGTTTCGAGGAGCGCTTTCAATGCGACGAGCCTTCCCGCGGCGGCGGAGCTGCCTGCGACCGGTTGCCTTCGCTCAGGACTGCATCCACGAACCGACGGGAGGGAACAAAACAGTCGAATCGCACCGCACTCAGGCAGATCATGATCTCAAGCTGAAATCCGATTGTGCGATTCACGCCGTGCTTTGTCAACGGCGCGTAAAGGCTCGCTTTCATCGCGATTTTTCGCGGACTAACTCCGCTCGGCACGCCTGTCAAGAAAAAATTCTTTCGTTGTTGTGATTTGAAAATCTCGAGCCGCCGTGACTCTCCGGCCAATGGCCCGGTCCGAATCCGTCAATGGCTCCGCCGATAACAGAATCCCGGCGTTAGTCCTGCCGGTATGCGCTCGGCTTCGCCGCGATGCGCACGCCCATGCCATTCAGACGGCTGCGCGCCTGCGCTGCTTCCGGCGTCTGCGGATACCGCGCGATCAGCGCGCGCAGATCGCGAATGCCGTTCTCCCGCTGATCGATCGCCAGTTCCGCCTCGCCCTTGCGCAGCTGCGCCGCCGGCGCCTTCCCGTTGCCGGGGAACTGCGCCAGCACCTGCGCGTACTGTTTGATCGCATCCGAGTATTTCCCCTCACGGTATGCGATCTCGCCCAGATAGAACTGCGCGTTCCCCGCCAGATCGTCCTGCGGATAGTACTTCAGCACGTCGCCGAATTCTCCCGTGGCCAGATCGTTCCGCCCTGCGTTGTAGTCGCGCAGCGCCCCCTGGTACAGATCGTTCACCGGTGGCGCCTGCGGCTGCGGCGGAGCCTGCGGCTGCTGCGTCTGGTCAGTACCGCCCGTCGTTCCCGGCTGCCCCGGTGCCCCCGGCTGACCCGGTTGCTGCGTCCCCGCTGGCTGTGCGTTCACGTTCTGCAGCTGCGACTGCACCGCCTGCAGCTCCGCGCTCAGCTTGTCGATCCGCGACCGCAGCGCGTCAATCGAGTCGTTGATCCCCTGCATCTGCGTGGAGAGCTGGTCGATCTTGCCGCCGCCCGACTCGTTCTGCGTCTGCACCTGCTGCTGCAGCGTTGTCACCGTCGAGTTCATCCGGTTCACGCTGTCCGCCATCTGCTGCACCACGTGATTCAGCACGCTCAGCTGCTGGTCCTGTGTCTGCTGCAGGTGCTGCAGAGAATCCTGCAGGTTCTGTACCTGCGTCTGCAGCTGGATGATCTCTTTGGATACCGCATGGGCCTGCGGAGCCGCCGCGAAAAGAAGCAGGCCGCCTGCCACCGTGAGTGAAGCCACAATCGTACGCATGGATACAATCCCCGCTCAAGCGCAGGATGCGCTGCCTTCATTATTACAGGGCAGGAGCACTGCCGCGAATCGCATCTGGACGTTGCGCCAAAACCCTCTGGTAACACCGCCTCGAAAAGAGAAGGGCCTCAGGTCGCAGCCCATCGCCGCGACCCGAGGCCCTTCTGTACGCTGAACGCTGTACCCTGTCCGCTGCCTTACTGATCCAGCGTGAACTGCGCGCGCCGGTTCTGCTGCCAGCAGGCTTCGTTCTGCTCGGTGCAGAACTGCTTCTCCTTGCCGTAGCTCACCGTCCGCAGCCGTTCCGGGCTTACTCCCGCGCTCACCAGGGCCTGCTTCGCCGCGTTGGCGCGATTCTCGCCCAGAGCCAGGTTGTACTCCGTCGAGCCGCGATCGTCGCAGTAGCCGCCGATCACCACCTTCAGGTTCGGATGCTGGTTCAGGAACGCCGCATCCGCCTGGATCGTCGACTGCGCGTCGGGCCGCACGTCGTAGCTGTCGTAGTCGTAAAAGATCGGCTTCACGTTCTGCTCGAACGTGTTCTCGTCGATGTTCGACTCGGTCGGTGCCGAAGGGGGAGCCGGCGCATTTACCGTCACCGTCGCTGTCGCATCTGCCGATCCGCCGTCGCCCTGAGCGACCAGATGATAGCTGGTCGTCTGCGTCGGCCGTACCGACTGCGTGCCCGAGGAAGCCACCGTTCCCAGTCCCACGATGGACACATTCGTCGCATCCGTTGTGTGCCAGGTCAGTACCGACTCGTCGCCGGGATTGATCGATTCCGGATTGGCCGTGATCGTTGCCGTCGGCGCTGGAGCCGCCGGGGGTGGGGCTGGTGGAGGCGGAGGCGCCGGATGTTTCTTGTGGCATCCCGCTACCGTCAGGATCGCCGCGAGACTTGCGGCCACAACCAGGGTCTTGCGATTCGAATAGTGCACGTTCCTCCTCCTTCAGGAGCATGGTTAATTAAGGCCAAGGCAAAGCAGAACGGAACCCCGCCCTGCAACTACGTCAACTCGTCACTTCCAGCTCCAGTCCGGCTGCGTGTTGCCGCCGTCTCCGTGCGTGAGCTGTTGCTGGTCGGTCCCGTCGGCCAGCATCATCCAGATCTCCGTATGCCCGCCTTGCTGGCGCTGGAACACAATGTGCCGGCTGTCCGGTGACCACGACGGAAAATCGTTGGCCCCCGAGTCGTGCGTCAGCTGCGTCCAGCGCCGGCTGGCAATGTCCATGATGTAAATGTCCTCGCCGCCCGGCGCACCCGGCCCGTAGCTGCGGTTCCACGCAAACGTCAGAAACTGCCCGCTCGGCGACCACGACGGCGATGTCGCGTACCCGCCATCCGTCATCCGTGTAACGTTCGATCCATCCGCGTCCATGATGTAAATCTGCGGCAGGTGCGTCCGACCGCTCACCCATGCAATCTGCGCGTTCGTCTTCGGATTCCACACCGGCGAAACATCCGGTCCGCGAAACGAGGTGATCCGGTGCGCCCCCTGCCCCGAGGCATCGGAAACATAGATGTCCGGATCGCCGCCCCGCGCCGACGAAAACGCCAGCCGGTTCCCGTCGCTCGACCACGCCGGCGACAGCGTCGTGTCGCCCCACGCCGGAAATGCCACCATCCGGTTCAGGTCCAGCGAGAACATCCGGATCGACCACCCGTCCCGCCCCAGCGAGCTGAACGCCACCCGCGAATTGTCCGGCGAAACCCGCGGCGACAACGAGATCGTTCTCAGATGCGTCAGCTGCCGCTGGTTCATCCCGTCATAATCCATCACCCAGATTTCCTTGTTGCCGGTCCGGTTCGACACGAAGTAAATCTTCGTTTCCGCGATCCCCGGTATCCCGCCCAGCGTCTGGATGATCTCGTCTGCGAACCGGTGCGCGATCTGCCGCGCGGCTTCCACCGTCGCCGTATCGCTGTACTGCTTGCCCAGCACCTGCGGATTCGTCGTGCTGTGCGTGTCGTACAGGAAGCCCTGCACGTTCACCCGTCCGCCGCTCACTCCCACATTGCCGAACGCCACCATCGCCGCACTCGACGGATCCGCCGACCACTGCGCCAGCTGGATCTCCTGCGGGGACCCCGGCGTCGTGTTGGGGATCATGCTCTTCGACACAACGTCGAAAATCCCCGCATAGCGAAGATCGTTGTAGAGCGTCTGATCGAAGGCGATCTTCAGCCCCGCCGTTTGCGGATCGGCCGTGCCCGCCTTGAAATCCGCTGCCGCAATTCGGATCTTCGACACGCCCAGATTAGTCCCCGTGCGTACCCAGTCCTGCGCCTGCGCGCCCGGCGCCCCGGCTACGGCAAAAACAGAAAGGAGAAGAAGACAGGCAAACACAGATTTCCGTGGCGAACTCAAAGTCATGCTGGATCCGTTTCCATGGGGAGAATGATCGCGACTCCGCGCGATTTAGCTTCGGCCGGAACGACCCGCCACCTTCGCCCTCCTGATAAGGAGGGAAGAGCCAGATTGGAAGAACGGTAAAGGGGCACGTCTGAGCCGAACGCCGTCCTGCTTCAACGACAACTCATCGCGACGGCTGATCGTAGGTAAAAGTGTACTCCACAGAAACGTTGCTTCCTGTGTACTGACTAGGTAACGGTCCAAAGGTTTGCACCCTCTGCACCGCGTGGGTCGCGGACCCGTTCAGTGTCGGAGAAGAAGCCGGCTGCACAATGTGGATGTTACTGACGGAACCGTCCCGCCCAATCGTGAACGTCACGCTCACCTGGCTCCCGTACGGCGTGTGCGAGTCGATCTCCTGCGTGTACCAGTTCTCGCTCACCTTCCGCGTGATCAGATCCACATACCACGGAAACCGCGACGCAAAGTCCCCGCCCGTTACCGACACCGGACTGTTCGTCCGTCCCGGGTTGATGGCGTGCGCCAGCTGCGTCGGTGCCGCCTCGCCGTAGTTTGCCCGGTTGGGTTGGTTCGTCGGCTGCGCGTGCGGTGGCGACTCCTCGTGCGGCTTCTCGGCATGGTGCAGCTTCGGCTTCCGCTCCGCCAGCGGAATCGCGTCTGGCTGCTGGATCGGGATCGTCTCCTTGGTCGGAGGCGCCGGCGAGGGGCTCGGCAGCTGCGTCGCCAGCACATTGGGCGTCGGCGGAGCCACCTGTGGCAGCGGAATCGACGGCGCCGAGCTGACCAGATTCGCCTGGATCGCCCCTGGCGGCGCGTTGTTCCCCCACTCCGTCCCGTGGAAATGTCCGTTCAACCACATCAGCAGCGCCATCAGCCCCACAAGGCCCACATGCAGCACGACGGATCCCGCCGCGGGCGGCCCAAACGGCTCCGGATCAACTTGAATGACTGGTCGACGCACTCGTTCGAAATCTCTCTCCTCTAGTTTGACGTGCCAGAGCCCATCGCACAACTGGCCGCGCCCCTTTGGACCCCCTTCCCGATCCCAGGGTTGCACGGATCGCCATCATGCGATGACCGTGCACCTTTCCGGATCCACTCGATCCGGGCCCTCCCATTTCCCCGGCGCGGCTTTGTCCTCTGCAGCAGCGGCCCCGGGTGAGATAACCTGCGAACGCCGGCCGCGGTCATCCAACCCTCTTCTTCAGGAGGCCAGGGGCACATGAAATCCGCTGAGAACCTGAACCAGGATCTTCGCTATGCGCTGCGGCAGATCCTCCGCAGTCCAGGCTTTGCCGCCGTTGCCATCCTCACCCTCGGTCTGGGCATCGGTGCCAACGCCGCCATCTTCAGCCTGGTGGATGCCATCGTGCTGCGGCCGCTCCCCTATCCGCACCCCAACCAGCTCGTCGGCCTGGGACAGTGGCGCAACCAGCGCGGCGAGGGATATATCCAGACCGGCGTATCCGCCCCCAACATGGACGACATCGCTGGGGACACGAAAATCTTTCAGCAGACCGGCTACTACCGTTGGTCGGACTTCACCATCACCGAGGGGAACCATCCCGAGAGCATCGACGGGATTGAGGCGTCTGCCGGAATGCTGCCCTTGTTCGGCATTCAGCCGCTGATGGGCCGGTTTTTCACGACACAGGAGACGCAATCGGGCCACGACCAGGTGGCGATTATTGGCTACCGCCTGTGGCTCACCCGCTACGCGCGCGACCCGCGGATCCTCGGTCGGACCATCGATCTCAACGAAAAACGCTACACCATCGTGGGCGTGATGCCCGCCGGATTTCGCTTTACGTGGGATCAGGAGATGGATGTTTTTGTGCCCCTGGCGCTCACTCCGGCGGAACGCAGCGAAGCCGGGCGCGGTACCTCGCGCGATCTGCAGGCCCAGGCCCGTCTCCAGCCGGGCGTCAGCGTGCAGCAGGCGCAGTCCGGCATGAACACGCTGGCCGCCGCCCTGGCGGCGCAGTATCCCGATGCCGACCAGGGCTGGGGTATCAAGGTTGAGCCGCTGCACGCGGCCTACCACCGCCAGATGGCCACCCCGCTCCTCATCATGTCCGGAGCGGTGTTTTTCGTCCTGCTCATCGCCTGCGCCAATATCGCCAATCTGCTGCTGGCCCGGTCCACCGGAAGAAGACGCGAGATGGCCGTGCGGGTCGCCATCGGCGCCAACCGGCGGCGTCTGGTCACGCAGCTGCTCACGGAGAGCGTGGTGCTGGCGGCGATCGGAGGAGCCCTGGGACTGGCACTGGCCTGGGCCGGTGACCGCCTGCTTACCCTGGAGATGACGCGGTACCACCGCTTCAGCGTCCCCAACGCCGGCGTCATCGGGCTCGACTGGAGAGTTCTGCTCTACTGCCTGGGCGTCACCGTGGTGACGGGCATCGTCTTTGGTCTTGCGCCCGCTCTGGCCGCCTCGAAAACCGATCTGAACGACGCCCTGAAGGAAGGTGGCGTCACCTCGACGACGGAGTCCGGCCGCCGCCGCCTGCGCAATGGCCTGGTGGTAGCCGAAACCGCCCTCGCCCTGGTGCTGCTGGCCGGCGCCGGCCTGCTGGTGCGAACGTTTCTCCGCCTCATGCAGGTGGATCTGGGCATCAATCCCAGCAATGTCGTGACCATGTCCCTTGACCTGCCCCAGTACAAGTACCCCACGGCTACCGAGCAGACCCTGTTTTTCCGGCAACTGCTCGATCGCGCGCAGAACCTGCCCGGGGTAGTGGCTGCGGGCCTCGATCAGCCCGGCTCGACCGTCTTCTTCCGCCCCGAGGGCCAGCCGCCCGCGCCCCCGGGACAGGAGCCGACCGCAGGACTCAATGTGGTTTCGCCGGCGGATTTCCAGGCCATGGGCATTGCGCTGGTATCCGGACGCGAGCTTTCCCGTGATGACCAGGCCGGCACAACGCCGGTGGCCGTGATCAGCGAAATTGTGGCCCGCCGCTACTGGCCGCACACCAATCCCCTGGGACGCCATCTGACCCTGCTTTCCCATGTCTATTCAGGCACCAGCGCCGGCACCGCGCAGTCTCTCGAGATCGTCGGGGTGGTCAGGGACCGTCGTGGCTACGATCTGTGGGAGCCGCGCGCCGACCTGTATGTGCCTTTCGAGCAGCACCCCGTCTCGTGGGCGTATCTGGACGTGCGGACCTCGGTCGCGCCCATGACCGTCGTTCCGTCCCTCCGCGAGGCCGTGCTGGCTATCGATCCGGAGCAGCCTCTGAACGACGTCCGGCTGCTGAGCGAGATGGTTGCCCAGACCTACGGAACCCTGCGTTTTCCCATGATGCTGGTGTGGATTTTGGCCGCACTGGCGCTGGTGCTCTCGGCGGTCGGCATTTTCGGTGTCATGTCCTACACCGTCAGCCGCCGCACCCAGGAGATTGCCATCCGCATGGCTCTTGGGGCTGACCGGCCCGTCGTGCTGCGGCTGATTCTGCGCGAGGGGCTGGTGATCGCGATGCTGGGCGTGGCCGTGGGACTGCTGGCGGCGCTGGGCGTGAGCCGCGTGATGGCCGGCTATGTTTACGGAATCCGCGCCACCGATCCTCTGACCTACGCCGCGGCCGCGATCCTGCTGATTCTGGTGGCGCTGGCCGCCTGCTACTTTCCGGCGCGTCGCGCGATGCGCGTGGAGCCCATGAAGGCGCTGCGGATGGAGTGACTGTCTCGCCTCATCGGCCGGCCCTTGGAAAAAGCCCGCTGACGTTGCCCCAGCTTGTGAATCCGCGCTGAACCTTCGCTGCCCGCAGCGAAATAGGAATCGCCCGCGCACACCGCGACAATTTCTGTTCTCTTTACGGGAGCGCGCCCCTCCCGTCTTCGCCTCGCTTTCTACCCCTTAAATCCCCCGTTGTTGCATTGACTCTACCCCCGAATTCCCGTATTCTTAAGTCCTTGCGCAGTGTGCGTCTTCTCGCCTGTGCGTTGCTGTCGGGCGGATGACGGATGAATCCGGACAATCGGGGTTGCACGCCGGATCGGATTCGATAATTCTGCGCCAACTCACGCGAAGAGTATTCGAGAACCGCGGAAGAGTTCCTGATCCGCGGACGCCTCATTGCGTGGGCGATTTTTTGATTCAGGCGTAAGGCCAGGAGAGAAGAGCAAAGATGTCCACCTATATCCCGAGCGCGCACGATATCGACCGCAAGTGGTTCGTCGTCGATGCCAGCGGCAAGACCCTGGGACGCCTCGCCACCGAGGCCGCCAGCGTGCTGAGCGGCAAGAGGAACCCGAAGTACATCCCGTTCCTCGACATGGGCGACCACGTCATCGTCATCAACGCCGCCAAAGTCCGCCTCACCGGCCTCAAGGCCCAGAGCAAGCAGTATCGCCGCTATACCGGCTTCCCCGGCGGCCTGCGCGAAGAGTCGTTCGTCCGCCTCATTGAGCGCCGTCCCGAGAAGGTCGTCGAAGAGGCCATCAAGGGCATGCTCCCCAAGACCAAGCTCGGCCGCAAAATGGCCACCAAGCTCAACGTCTACCGCGACGACAAGCACCCGCACGCGGCCCAGAAGCCCCAGCCGCTCGAAATTTCGGCATAAGGATTAAGGAAGGTTCATGGCAGATCTGGTTCAGTACTACGGCACGGGACGGCGCAAGTCGGCAATCGCCCGCGTCTTCCTTCGCCCCGGCAGCGGCGAGTTCAACGTCAACGGCAAAGCCTTCGACACCTACTTCGTCACCGAGCAGCAGCGCGTCGCCGCCAAAAAGTCGCTGGTCATCAGCGATACCGCGGCCACTTTCGACGTGGTTACTACCGTCTCCGGCGGCGGCGTTGCCGCCCAGGCCGACGCGGTGAAGATGGGCATCGCCCGCGCCTTGCTCCAGTTCAACGCCGAGCTGCGCAAGACCCTCAAAACCGAGGGCCTGCTTACCCGCGACGCCCGCGTGAAGGAACGCAAGAAGTACGGCCAGAAGGGCGCGCGCAAGCGCTTCCAGTTCAGCAAGCGTTAATCGCTGCGAGCTGGCGAAAGAGTTTGGAACAGGGCCCGGGATCACCTCGATTAGGTTTGTTAAACCCTAAACCCTAATCCCTAACCCCTGTTCCAGGTTGTTCAATCTGCCCCCACCGGGGGCATCAATTCCGGCCTCGCTCCACGCCGCCGGAATGCAGTCCATAAAGGAGGCTGTTTGGCCACGATCACCATGAAGGAGCTGCTCGAAGCAGGTGTTCACTTCGGGCACCAGACCAAGCGCTGGGATCCCCGCATGAAGGAGTACATCTTCGGCGAGCGCAACGGTATCTACATCATCGACCTGCAGAAGACCCTCAAGATGTTCAAGGAAGCGTCGAAGTTCGTCACCGAACTCGCCTCCCAGGGCAAACTCCTGCTGTTTGTCGGCACCAAGCGCCAGGCGCAGGACGCCATCGCTGAAGAAGCCACCCGCTGCGGGATGTTCTACATCAACAACCGCTGGCTGGGCGGCCTCCTCACCAACTGGGTGACCGTGCAGAAGTCGGTGAAGCGCCTTCAGGAACTCGATGACATGGCCACCGACGGCCGCTACGACCTCCTGACCAAGAAGGAAGTCATCCGCCTCGAGCGCGAGCGCAAGCACCTCCAGGCGAACCTCGCCGGCATTAAGAATATGCGCCGCCTCCCCGACGCCATCTTTGTCGTCGACTCGTCCAACGAAGCCATCGCCGTCAAGGAAGCCCGCAAGCTCGGCATCCCCGTCGTCGCCGTCGTCGACACCAACTGCGACCCCACCGTCGTCGACTACGTCATCCCCGGCAACGATGACGCCCTTCGCGCCATCCGGCTCTTCACCTCGAAGATCGCCGACTCGGTCGCCGAAGGCGCCGCTGCCCAGGCCGACAAGGCGTTTGCCGCGGAAGGCGCCGGCGTCACCGCCGACATCCAGGCCGTAGCCGAAGGCGAGCCCGCTACCGAAGCGGCCGAATCCGCCCCCGAAGGCGAGTCCACCGAGGTCGTCGATCTCGAAGCAGCCCTCGGCGGCGGCATCCGCAAGGCGCCCGCCATCGTTGCTGCCCTCGACGAAGCCGAGGCCGCCGAAAGCGGTTACTAAGAACCAGGGCCGGACGGCCCGCGATCGCGAGAAGCGTGGCTGCCGTCGAGAGCCACGCTTTTTGTGTGTAAGAACGTATCTGGGTGCCCCATCCTTGTCGCTCCCGCCTTTGGAGCGACAGGGTGGGAATCGCGCGAAGCGCGACCGTTTTAACGAACAAATCAAATCCTGACGCGGTCGTTCATTGCCGAACCGCGCCCGGGATGAAAAGATGAAAGAGAAGGAATCACCAATGTCCACTGTGACCGACAAAATCGACGCCAAACTCGTCAAGGAACTCCGCGAAAAGTCCGGCGCCCCCATGGGCGACTGCCTCAAGGCCCTCCAGGAAACCAAGGGCCACATGGAAGACGCCTTCGTCGTCCTGCGCAAGCGCGGTATGGCCTCCGCCCAGAAGAAAGCCACCCGCTCCACCAACGAGGGCGCGGTCGGCCAGTACATCCACGCCGGCGGCAAAATCGGCGTCCTCGTCGAGGTCAACTGCGAGTCCGACTTCGTCGCCCGCACCGACGATTTCCAGGAGCTCCTCAAGGACATCGCCATGCACATCGCCGCCACCGACCCGCGCTACATCCGCCGCGAAGACGTGACCGAAGAAGATCTGGCCCGCGAGAAGGAGATCTACCGCGCCCAGGCCGCGGCCACCGGCAAGCCCGCGCCGGTCGTCGAGAAGATCGTCGAAGGCAAGATGACCAAGTTCTACGAAGAGGTCTGCCTCCTCGAGCAGCCCTTCATCAAAGAACAGACGCAGTCCATCAAGGACCTCATCGCTCAAAAGGTCGGCAAGCTCGGCGAGAACATCACCGTCCGCCGCTTCGCCCGATTCAAGGTAGGCGACCCCACCTGGACCGTCGCCCAGACCAAACTGCCCGAAGAAGCCCCCGCCGAGTAACGACAAAGCTGAAGAACCCGGGTGCCCCATGTCCCTGATGTTGGGACATGGGGTTCCCGGGTTTTTAATCCCTAATCCCCAATCCCTAAACTCCGCCCCTCAACTCCGGATACCTCCCAAAAATCATCCGCTGATCCTCCTCCGGCAGCTGCCCCACCCGCATCGGCCTGTCCTGTGGACGCGTCCCCTTCTCATTCAGCACGTTCATCAAACTCCACTCCCGCTGCAGTCCCTGCGGCTCCCGCGCCGGCAGATCGTACCGCGTAAAGTCAATCGCCATCCATGGACTGTCCGTCTCCCAGTTGCGCAGCAGCGCCAGGCGAAACTCCTGGTTCATGTACCAGCGAATCTCCAGCTCCTTCTCCGAACCCGGCGCGCCCGTGCCCTTTGCATCGAACCGGTAATTGATCCGGTCGTTGTTACGGAAATGCCGCCGCCACTCGAGGCCGAACTCGCCCTCGGTCATCACCCGCGTGTCCGGCCACCGCTCCCGCACCGCCTCCAGCCACCACTCCAGATCCGCATCGTGCCCCAGCGACGTCTCCCAGATCCCCGTCACAAATCCAAACCCGTTCAGCGCGTGCCCCGCATCGAAGTGCATCGCCGTCGTCGCCATCATCTCCCGCCGCCCCGCCGCCACGCCCAGGTCCCCGACCGTCTCAATCGGACCCACGCCCATCCGGCTGTTGAACCCGCCCGCAAACCCGTTCCGCCGCGCCGAAAGAAAATCGCACGTCCACCCATCCAGGCACACGCAGTCGATAAAATCCGCCGGCCCCTGCGCCGGCTTCAGATAGTGCTCCCGGCTGGGATAGTACGGGTAGCAGATCCCCCCATCCCCATCCCCGTTATCGATGCCGTGCTGGCTCCAGATCTGCCCCTGGCATACGTGGATGCCCTCATCCTCAGCCAGCAGCCGCTGATTCTCCGCATCCATAAACCCGGCCACCAGCGACTGTGGACGATACCCCCCGCCCACCATCTCGGTCACCCGCTCCAGCGCCTGGTGGATCTGCTCCCGAATCGCCTCGCGCGTGTTGTACATCGGCGCAAAGTAGCCGCCGGGGATAAAGGTGATCTCGTCGCCATACCGATCGTGATACGAAGCCAGCAGCCGCCGCGCCTCCCGGTACTCGGCCCGCTCATCGTTGAGAGCCAGCCAGCTCACCGCCCATGTCATCCGCCCCTCAGGACACCCGCGGCCGAAAGCCTCGCGCCGCGATCGAATATGCGCAGGACTGTTCAGCGGCGCCTCATCCTCCCCAATGGAGCGCGTAGGCGTGACCTCAATCTGATTCACCCGCACCACGGAGATGTGGGTAAGAAACCGTCCGGTAAAGGGAACTGAAGCAAGGCTGCCTCGTCCCGCCGCCGGATCGCTCATCAGGAGCGCCGCGCCCCTCGCCCGTTCCGCTGCCAGAGCGCCTGCCGTTGCCGCCGCGCCACGAAGCAATTGCCGCCGGTTGAAAGAAAGACCCATGACGATCTTTTTACTATGACGATTGCGCACATGGGGTGCCCCAAAGCGGCACTTAGCCTGCCCTGAGCGAGCTCGCGCTAGCGAACGAGTCGAACGAGGAGAGAGAGCGGGGTTTCCAACCCCGCGCTGCGCGACCGCAAAAACCCGGCCTTCAGGCCCTGCGCGGTTCCCCAAACGATTATCATCCTGAGCGGAGCGCCGCCTCTAACCTTCCCAGCGGTGCACGATGCGTCTCGGCGCGGAGTCGAATGGATCCCCGTAGCGAAACGAACTGTCTGCGCCATAACGAATCTTCGCGCGGAGGGATTCGGTCGCGTCAGCGGCCGAAAAGATCTCAGGCGGTGTGACGAACTTGGGCGCGTCCAAGGCGGCCCGCAGAGAAAGAACGGAGAGCCACTTCAAGTTTCAGCTTCACTCCCCGCTAGGGTTCTATGGGCACGATCAATCGTTCCTTATCATTTAAGGACCACTGGACCTGCCACTGTCGGCCGTCCTCCTGATCTAGCAGCAAGAAATTAAAGATGTTGTCCGTTGGAAAGAGACTGAATCGCCCCGGGGTTTTATTCGTGCTCAACATTCTGAGATTTATCGGCCAAATGCCGCTGTTTCCGTCGGTGCTCCATTGGACCTGCCAAACTTGCCCTGTCCTTGTATCGAGCTTTAGAAAAGTATGAATATTCTGGGTTCTGAACAAACGAAATGGCGCATCGACTCGTTGAGTGGGCTCAGGAACAGAGTCATCTTGAGTCA
The DNA here is from genome assembly GCA_963770525.1 of uncultured Acidobacteriaceae bacterium. Classification (GTDB taxonomy): domain Bacteria; phylum Acidobacteriota; class Terriglobia; order Terriglobales; family Acidobacteriaceae; genus Palsa-343. Next base: position 400,898 of record CAVYPY010000002.1, read on the forward strand.
GTGCTGAGGGAACTGCGACAAGAATGATGAAGAAGGCAATAAAAGTCAGCCTCGACATTCTCATTTCTTCCTCCTAGTCGGATGCGTCGTTAGAGTCGGCGCCCTGTGGTGCGGTCAGTCTCCGTTGTCGGGGCGCTGACCGCTGGTCCAGCACTTTCTCGACCACGTTCCTCGTCATGATTCCGCCGTTCTTATCAACATGCTGAGTGCTACGAAGTCTGATCAGAAACGTATCCCCCGCATAAAAGCCTTGCTCTCGCTTCTCTACTCGAGCTTGAAAGCCCTTGTCGTCAACCTCTGCACCAAATTTGGCCGATCCATCATGAAACGTCCATCTTCCTCCGTCAAAATTTGGCTTCACTACCCGAACCCAAAGATCGCGGGTCGGATTGCGCGGCCCATCGTCTGAATTCGGGGTGAGCTCGAGGTCAGGGTCTTCGCCAATATCCGGTGACTCCAGTCTCTCGACAAGTTGCCTGGAGCGCCTCACCTCCAGTCCATTAACCCCTCCCCGGATCAGCGGGGTCGCCGTTTTCCTCAGTGCTGCACGGATACGATCGTCGCTGTACAAGCGTGCAGAACCCGAGTCAGCGACAACGGTGTTGTTGTTGCCAAATACGAGTACTGTGGTATGCGCTTGCTCTCCGGGCTTTGCTTCGAGAGGCTTCTCTCCTCGCACTGCCTTATAAATCCTCGCGGCGCCCGACAGGACTCCCTTTGCCTTGTCGTAGGCCCCAAGTGCAAGGTCGAGTATCTGAGCTGCACTGCAGGAGCTTACGATGGGAAGCATCGCTGCCGTGGAATCAGTTAGGACATGATTCAGCAGGAAGTTGACATCGAACGAAGCCTTATCGAACTTCGCGAGGACTTTGAGGGTCACGGTAGAATTTTCGCCGTTCAGAAGGTCATTCGACCGCGAGATGAGTTCCCCGAGCGCCTCCAAAGAAGGGGCTAGGTCTCTAACATCCATAGTCCCGTCGTCTACGGCTGGCCCTTCGTATTTGAGCTGAAACGCGGAGCTGGTAACCTCAGGCGGCTGTCCATCTGCAGGGCGGCCCTGTTCGTCCATAACAGAAACATATCCACAACATCGCCGACTTGCTACTAGTTTTCACAGGCAAGATAACTGGATAGATGCTCGCGCAGAAGGTGCTCTTGCCCGGCCCCCAGTCTCCGCTATCATCAACTCCAACGGAGCCCCCATGCCCGACCCCACCCCCGTAACCCGCAGCCGTTTCGAGATCGAGCAGGACGGCCAAACCAGCTACCTCGAATGACAGACCGCTACCCACGCGCACGCCGCTGTTGCGTGCGCGTGGGTAGCCTTCCTTGCTGCCGCAGGCCCTCGGCGCAGCGCCGCAGGCGCGCAGCCGAGTCGCCCGTTACCTTCGTACTGTCCCTCGCGACCGTAGCCCGTCGCACCCTCCCGGCTCCTGCCTCCCGGCTCCCAGCCGTCCGCACGGTACCTCCGTACCGTGCGAGCCCCCGATTTCCCTTGCCTTCCCTCCCGCCGCACCCCACACTGAAAAGAAGGAAAGCTCTGTCCGCCACCGCGCGAACAGAGCTTTTCCTTTCCCGACGCGAAACCAGGTCAGCCCAGGCTGACCCCGCCGCTCTTTGACATTGCCGCCGCCCCGGGCCCAATCCTCCCGGATTCCCCCGGACTTCTCCGTGTCCTCCGCAGCCCTCCGTGCTGGACGACCTCGTCGCCGACCGGCGACCCGCTGCCGGTTACAGGCTCCGAGCCGTCCCTCCCGGCTCCTGGCTCCCGGCTCCAGGCTAAGTCCTTTCCCTGCCACACATGCACTTGAGGGCCTTGCTAAGTGCCCTGTTTGTCACACATAACAGGGTCGCCAAATGTAAGTACTTTGTTTGTCACACATGCGCAAAATGCAGATTTTTTTCCGAGCCCGGGAGCCGCCCCGCGCGAAGCGCGAACCGCCTGGACCGCGGGAAGGTAATACCCTCAGGGTATTACCCTCGAAGCCCAGCAGAATCATAAGCTTCCCTGGATACCGGACCCAGGGGGGTACCCCTGAGCCCGCCAACTGGCTATCATCACGGCGAGGGGGGAATCCAGATGACCCAACCCACCGAGGTCACCCGCAGCCGCTTCGAGATCGAGCAGGACGGTCAGACCAGCTACCTTGAATTCGAAACCGACGGCCACGGCTGGCTGACCCTCTGGCACACCGAAGTCCCCAAAGAACTCCGCGGACGCGGCCTCGCCCTCGAACTCGTCACTACTGCCTTCCAGTACGCCAAAGACCATAACCTCAAGGTCGACGTCGTGTGCCCCATTGCCCAGCACATCCTCACCACCCACCCCGAGTTCCAGTCCCTGGTCTCGCGGAAAAGCAGGGATTAGGGATTGGAGTTTAGAGTTTAGGGATTAGGGATTAGGGAGACTTCCGGGCCGTCAAACTCTAAACTCTAATCCCTAAATTCTTCCGTTAGCCTGCTTCGGCCAGCCCGTACTTCCGCTGCCAGGCTTCTTTCAGCCGAGCCGCGACGCGCGCCCGCTCCTCCGGCGTCGCTTCCTCGGCGGCTTTGGCGACAAAACGAGCCGATTCCTCCTTGGCCAGCTCCAGCATCTTCCGATCCCGAAGCAAATTGGCGACCCGGAAATCCGGCAAACCTGCCTGGCGCGTCCCGAAAAACTCGCCTGGACCGCGCAGCTCCAGATCCAGTTCAGCCAGTTCGAATCCGTCCTGAGTCCGAACCATCGCAGCCAGCCGCTCTTCAGCATTCGGCGAGATTTTTCCGCCGGTCATGAGGATGCAATAGGACTTCGCGCCGCCGCGTCCGACGCGTCCGCGCAGCTGATGCAGTTGCGCCAGCCCGAAGCGCTCGGCATGCTCGATGACCATCACCGTCGCGTTGGGCACATCGACGCCGACTTCGATGACCGTCGTCGCGATCAGCACGTCGATCTCGCCGCGCTGAAAGCGGCGCATGACAACGTCCTTCTCGTCTGCGTCGAGACGGCCGTGGAGAAGTCCGACGCGCAGTCCGGCGAGTTCCTGCGTCCGCAGCCGTTCGTACATATCGGTTGCCGACTTCAGCGGCAGTTTGGGAAAAAGCGCCTGCGTTTCGGCCTTTGCCTTTTTTCCCTTCTTCGCCGGCTTTTCTTCCGGAGCTTCGTCGGGCAGCGCGAAATCCAGTTCCGGTTGATCGTCTTTCGGCCCCTCGATCACCGGATAAACGACATACGCCTGGTGACTTTTTGTCACCTGTTGTCGGACAAACTTCCAGACCTCGTCGGACCGCTCGTCGGACACCTGGCGCGTGACGATCGGCGTTCGTCCTGGCGGCAACTCGTCGAGCACGCTCAGGTCGAGGTCGCCGTAAAGAGACAGCGCCAGCGTTCGCGGAATCGGCGTTGCCGTCATGACCAGAACGTCCGGCTCGGCATTGTCCTTCTTCATCAGCCGGAAGCGCTGCAGAACGCCAAAGCGATGCTGCTCGTCGACGACGACGAGGCCGAGGTTGGCGAACTCGACCTTCTCCTCGATAAGCGCATGCGTGCCGATCACCAGATCGGTCCCGCCCTCGTAAATGCGCCGTCGCGCCAGCCGCTTCACGTCCTCGTCCAGCGAGCCGGTCAGCAACGTGATGCGATAGCGCTTTGGGGATTTCTCGAGAATGCGCCGAGCGGAAAGGTAATGCTGCGTCGCCAGGATTTCCGTCGGCGCCATGAGCGCAGCCTGATGACCGTTCTCGATGGCAATGAGCATGGCCTGCAGCGCGACGATGGTCTTTCCGGAGCCGACGTCGCCCTGCAGCAGACGGCGCATGGGCGCGGGCCGGCGCATGTCCGACGCGATCTCGCCGAGGGCATGCTTCTGCGCGGCGGTGGGATGAAAGGGCAGGATCTCGCGGATTGCTGCACGGACTTTGTCCGACGTCTCGAAGGCGATGCCGGTCTTTTCCTGGAAGCGGCGGCGCTTCACCTCGAGGCCGAGCTCGAGGTAGAAGAGCTCTTCGAAGATGAGGCGGCGATGCGCGGGCGTGGCGGCCGACTGCAGCTGTGCCATCGGCGTTCCGGCGGGCGGGAAGTGGACTTCGCGGAGTGCGCCTTCGCGGCTGGGGAGCTGCAGGCGGTCGAGGAGCGCGTGCGGGAGGGTCTCCGGGAAGCAGCCTTTGAGCTCGGCGAGAAGATTCCAGAGGGTGCGGCGAATCCAGCGCGAGGCGAGGCGGCTGCCGCCGAGGGATTCGTAGACAGGCGTGATGCGGCCGACTTCGAGCAGGCGATCGAGCGCGTCGGACGAGCCGTCAGGGATGATCTCAAACTGCGGCTGGATCATTTTGAAACCGCGGCCGGAGCGCGACGCATCGACTTTGCCGAAGAGCGCGACCGTCTGGCCGGTGTGGAACTTGCCCTCGAGGTAGGTCCCATGAAACCACATGCACTTGAGCGAGGAGAGGCCTTGTCCGACGGTCATTTCAAAGATGGGGATGCTGCGGGTACGGAGCAGGGCGGCGCCGCGGACTTCTCCGATGAGGCTGGCCGTTTCGCCGGGTTTGAGCTCGCTCAGGGATCGAGGGTTGAGGCGGTCCTCGTACCGAAAAGGCAGGTGGAGCAGAAAATCCTCGACGGTGGCGATGTTCTTTTCTGCCAGTGACTTGGCAATGGCCGGGCCGATGCCCTTGACGAACTGCACCGGGGTTTCGAGGGTGAGCACGGGAAGCAGGTTACAGGGTACAGGGTGCAGGGAACAGCTGGAGCGAGGCTGTGGATATCGGCGCTTGCATGCGGGGTTCCGGTAGGCGAAAATAAGGCGAAGACGAGGTTGGTATGTCTTCGGCCCACCTGCTCCGCCTCCAGATCGAATCTGCTCTTGCCGATCGAATTCCCTCGGCGTTGACACCTGCGCCGCGGGTGATTCGTCCGACGGCGTCCACAGGGATTGCTGCGCTGGATGCCGCGCTGAGCGGTGGCCTGCCGCTGGGGGCGATCAGCGAGCTGGCGGGGCCCGAGTGCTCCGGCCGGACAACGCTGGCGCTGGCATTTGTTGCGGGTCTGACGCAGGCGGGTCGGGTGTGCGCCTGGGTGGATGTGTCGGACACGCTCGACCCGGAGAGCGCCGCAGCGAGCGGGGTGGATCTGGCGCGGCTGTTGTGGGTGCGGTGCGGGGGGGCAGCGGGGGCTTGGGAGCAGACGGAGCCGGCAGTTGCGGTGGCAGTTGGTGCCGCGGTGTCGGACAAATGTCCGACACGTGTCGGACACGAGGAGCCGTCGTTTGAGCCGCGGTGTGCGGAGCGGCAGGCGCATCGACGCCGGGATCGGCTTACCTCAGGGGCTAAAGCCCCATCTTCTTTGGAGGCGGTATCGGCACGACTAAAGTCATGCCCTGATACAAAAGCGCAATCTTCCGCAGCCGGTAAAGCTGTACCCGAACGAAGCGGTCGGCTAAAGTCATGCCCTGATACAAAAGCGCAATCTTCCGCAGCCGGTAAAGCTGCACCCGAACGAAGCGGTTGGCGAGAAGTGCGGATGGTGCCGCTGCGGAAGCCGTGGTCGCGGCTGGATCAGGCGCTGCGGGCGACGGATCTGTTGCTGCAAGCGGGAGGCTTCAGCGCCATCGTGCTGGACATGGGGTCGATTGCGCCGGAGTTTGCGCTGCGGGTTCCGCTAGCGACGTGGTTCCGGTATCGCGCGGCGGCGGAGCGCACGCAGGCCAGCGTGATTCTGCTGACGCAGCAGGCGTGTGCGAAGTCGAGTGCGGGGCTGGTGCTCCGGCTGCAGCCGGGTGAGGTGCTGGACGAGGGTGCGACCGTTCTGACCGGAGCAGAGTTCTATGTGGAGAGGTCGCGGGAGCGATTCGCGCCGGTGACGGAATTTATGCGCAAGCCGCCGCAGAGCGATCCGACGGGGCGGACGCTGGGGCCGCGCGGCGGTTCCGGGAAGGCGGTGCGATGGCAGAGCCGCACGGCGTGGGCGGATCGGGTCAATGGCTCGGAGGGAGGGTCGCGATGAATCGCCCGGATGAGCTGTATGCGTGCGTGTATGTGCGGGAGTTTCCGGCGCAGGCGATGGTGCGTATGCGGCCGGAATTGAGAGAGCGGCCGGTGGCGGTTCTGGGTGGAGAGGCACCGCGGCAATGGGTGTGCTCAAAGAACGCGCGCGCGCATGCGATGGGCGTAGAGGCGGGCATGACGCGGGCGGAGATGGAGGTGTTTCCGACGGTGGCTCTGTTGCCGCGGGCTCGGGCCGAGGAGGCCAGTGCGTGTGCCGCATTGCTGCAGGCGGCGGGTCGGTTTTCGCCGCGGGTGGAAGATCGGAGCGAGGAAGGATGCTTCTGCGGCGTGCTCGACATTGCCGGGACGGAGAAGTTGTTCGGAGCGTCGGAAACGCTGGCGAAGCGGCTCTTGCAGAGTATCGGCATGCTCGGCCTGCGAGCAGCTGTGGTGGTGAGCCGCAATCTGCACGCGGCGGTTTGTCTGGCGCGGAGCCTACCGGTGCGGGTGGCCGTGATTCCTGCGGAACAGGAAGCCGCGATGCTGGCGCCACTGCCGCTGACTGTGTTGCCGCTGACGCCGGAGCAGGCGGAGACGCTGGCGCGGTGGGGCATTGCCAAACTGGGCGATCTGGCCGAGTTGCCGGAGAAGGAGCTGATCGCGCGGCTGGGGCAGGAGAGCCGCCGTCTGCGGCAACTGGCGCGCGGGGAAGCGTCGCATCTGCTGGTTCCCGCGGATCCGGTGCTGGCGCTGGAAGAGCAGATGGAACTGGAGGCGCCGGTGGAGCTGCTGGACTCGCTGCTCTTTGTGCTGGGGGTGCTGCTGGATCATCTGATTGCGCGGGCGGCGTCGAATCTGCTCGCGCTGGCATCGGTGACAGTGCAGTTGTCGCTCGATGGTGGCGGCGTGCACACGCGGACCGTGCGTCCGGCGCTGCCGGGGAACGATCGGCGTCTATGGCTGCGGCTGCTGCACCTGGATCTGCAGGGGCATCCGCCGGCTGCGGCGATCCTGGCAATCAAGCTGAGCGCGGAGCCGGGCAGCACCAGCAAAGTGCAGATGGGGCTTTTCACGCCGGAGCTGCCGGAGCCGGATCGGCTGGATGTGACGCTGGCGCGCCTGCGCGCGGTGGTGGGCGATGAGCGTGTGGGGCGCGCGGTGCTCGAGGACACGCACCAGGCTGAGGCGTTCCGGATGGAGCCGTTCGCAATTCCGGAGAAGGCGACAGCAGCATCCGTCCCGCAGGCGCAGGCGCAGGCTCGCTCGGCAAGGCGACGGCTGCGTCCGCCGGAGCCGGTGGCGATGACGCTGCGTGAGCGCAAGCCGGTCTCGTTCTTCTTTCGCGGCAAGCGTTATGGGGTGGAGCGCGCCTGGGGGCCGTGGTTTTTTTCCGGCAACTGGTGGGGCGTGGAGTGCTGGTCGATAGAGAAGTGGGATGTGGTGGCCCGCTCTGAAGTGGACGGTACGACGATCTGCTGTGCGTTGGCGCGGAATCCGCTGCGGCCGGCGACGATGGGGGACTGGCGCATGGAGGAGCTGTATGACTAGCGTGCTTCCGCCGCCGCACTACATCGAGCTGCACGCGGCCAGCGCATTTTCGTTCCTCGAAGGCGCCTCGCAGCCGGAGGACCTGATCGAGCGCGCGCTGGAGCTGGAGATGCCGTCGATGGCGCTGCTGGATCGCAACGGTGTGTATGGATCGGCGCGCTTCCACGCCAGCGCCCAGCGCAACAGCATGCGGGCGCATGTGGGGGCGGAGGTCACGACTTCGGCCTTTGGCTCGCGTCTGACGCTGCCCGCGTGGCTGCCGCATCAGTTCGCAAAGGAGCCGGCGCGGCTGCCGCTGCTGTGTGTGTCGCGTGGGGGCTACCAGAATCTCTGCCAGCTGATCACGCAGTTCAAAATGCGGGAGACAATCAAGGCCGAAGGTGCGGCGACCCGCGACGATCTGGCGCAGTATGCCGATGGGTTGATTTGCCTCACTGGCGGCGAGGAGGGTCCGCTGGCGGCGGCGCTGGCGCGGGGCGGGGAAGCGGAAGGCCGCGCAGTGGTGGAGGAGCTAACGCGGCTGTTTGGGCGGGAGAACGTCTACATCGAGCTGCAGCGGCACCAGGAGCGCGAGGAAGAGGCGCGCAACCACGCGGCGCTGCGGATTGCGCGCTCGCTGCGGCTACCGGTGGTGGGGACCAACGGCGTGCGCTATGCGAAGCCAGGAGATCGCGAGGTCCTCGACGTTTTCACGTCGATCCGCAATCACGTGGATCTGGATCATGCCGGGCGGTTGCTTTCGCGGAACAACCATCTTTACCTGCGCAACGCGGCGGAAATGACGGCGCTGTTTCGCGATATTCCAGGTGCGATCGAGACGACGCGGGAGATTGCGCAGCGGCTGCCGTTTGAGCTGAACGATCTGGGCTATGAGTTCCCGCACTATCCCGTACCCGACGGCGAAACGATGGACAGCTTCCTGCGCAAGCGCGTGGACGAGGGTGTGCGCCTGCGCTATGGACGGATGAACCACGACCTGCAGGAGAAAGCGAAGAAGCAGGTCGAGCATGAGCTGGTTCTGATTGCGAAGCTGGGATTCGCCGGCTATTTCCTGATCGTGTGGGACATCATCCAGTACTGCAAGCGCAACGGGATTCTGATCCAGGGGCGGGGCAGCGCGGCGAATTCAGCAGTGTGCTACGCGCTGGAGATCACGGCCATTGATCCGGTGGGCATGGAGCTGCTGTTCGAACGGTTCCTGAACGAGAACCGCGGTGAATGGCCGGACATCGATCTGGATTTGCCATCGGAAGAAAAGCGCGAGCAGGCGATCCAGTACGTGTACCAGCGCTATGGCGAGCTGGGCGCAGCGATGACCGCAAACGTGATCACGTATCGCGGCAAATCGGCGGCGCGCGAGGTGGGCAAGGCGCTGGGGTTCGATGCGGAATCGCTGGGACGTCTGACCAGCCTGGTGAGCCAGTGGGAGTGGCGCGGCGAAAACGACACGATGGCGAATTCGTTTCATCACGCCGGCTTCGACGTGCAGCATCCACGCATCGCGAAATACCTGGAACTGTGCGTGCGCCTGCAGGACCTGCCGCGGCATTTGGGTCAGCACTCGGGCGGCATGGTGATCTGCCAGGGGCAGCTGAATCATGTGGTGCCGCTGGAGCGCGCGTCCATGCCCGGCCGAACTGTTGTGCAGTGGGATAAGGAAGACTGCGCCGATCTGGGGATCATCAAGGTGGACCTGCTGGGGCTGGGGATGATGGCGGTGATCAAGGATTGCCTGGAGCTGATCCCCGAGCACTATGGCGATCCCGTGGACTTTTCCAACCTGCCGCAGGATCCGGATGTTTACAAAGTGTTGCAGAAGGCCGATACGGTGGGCATGTTCCAGATTGAGAGCCGCGCGCAGATGGCCTCGCTGCCGCGCAACTATCCCGAGCAGTTTTACGATCTCGTCGTGCAGGTGGCGATCATCCGGCCGGGGCCGATCGTCGGCAAAATGATGCATCCCTACATGCGTCGGCGGCAGAAGAAAGAGGAGGTGACGTATCCGCATCCCTCGCTGGAACCGGTGTTGCGGCGGACGCTGGGGGTGCCGCTGTTTCAGGAACAGGTGCTGCGCATCGCGATGACGGTGGCCAACTTCAGCGGAGCTGAGGCGGAGGAGCTGCGGCGCGCGGTGGGCATGCGGCGATCATGGCAGCGCATGAAGGACCTGGAAGTGAAGCTGCGGAGCGGGATGACGCAGAACAACATTGCGCCGCATACGCAGGATGAAATTGTGCAGGCCATCAGCTCGTTTGCGCTGTACGGATTTCCCGAATCGCACGCGGCCAGCTTTGCGCTGCTGGCGTATGCATCGGCGTACTTCAAGGTAAAGTATCTGGCGGCGTTCACGTGCGCGATCCTTAATAATCAGCCGATGGGATTTTACTCGCCGGCGGTGCTGGTGAAGGATGCGCAGCGCCACGGGCTGCGGGTGCGACCGATCGACGTGCAGGAGTCGGATTGGGCCTGCACTGTGGAGCACGAACCCGACACAACGCTGTCGCTGCGGTTGGGACTGGGCTACGCGCACGGACTGCGGCAGCAGGTGGGCGAGGCGATCGCAGCGGCGCGCCGGCAGGATGGGCTATTCCGCTCAGTCGACGAGCTGGCGCTGCGTGTCCCGGAGCTGAATCGAAAAGAAATTGCCCTGCTGGCGAATATCGGCGCGCTGAATCATGTGTCTGGCATTGGGCACAGGCGCGATGCTCTCTGGCAGGTGGAGCGCGCGGGCAAGCCCGAGGGTCCGCTGCTGACGCATTCGGGGGCTCTGCTGGCGGATCCGCCGGAGGTGTCGCCGCTGCGGGCGATGACGGCCGAGGAGCGGCTGGTCGCGGACTATGCGGGGACGGGGCTGACGACTGGCAAGCATCCGATGGCGTATCGGAGAGCGGCGCTGCGGCGAGAGCGGGTGCTTTCAGCAGAGGACCTGCGCACGCGGCGGGATGGAGAATGGGTGCGCGCAGCAGGATGCATCATCGCGCGGCAACGGCCGGGAACGGCCAAGGGATTCGTCTTTCTTTCCATGGAGGACGAAACGGGCATTGCGAACGTGATCGTGACGCCCACCATGTACGAGCGCAATCAGGTGGTCGTCACTCGCTCGCGCTTTCTGATGGTGGAAGGCCCGCTGCAGAATCAGGATGGGGTGATCCACGTGAAAGCCGTGCGGCTCACCCCGCTGGCGGACAACGCCGTCGAGGTGCGCTCACACGACTTTCACTAACGCGCTACTGCTGCGGCTTCAGGTGCCGGTTGAAGAAGTCAGCCTCCAGCCCGTAGGCCGTCATCCACGAACTGTGCAGCAGGAAGCCGTGAATCTCATCGGGGAAGACATGCTCTTCGAAGGGCGTGCCCTGCGCGCGCAGCGCGGCAGCGAGGCGAACCGTCTGCGAGAACTGGACGTTGCGATCGTCATCGCCCTGCATCAGAAGCACCGGTGACTTCCAGTCCTTCACCGAAGCCAGCGGCGACGACTCCCACGCGATACGGGCAGCATTCGGGTCGGCGTTGGGGTTGTAATCCGGCTGCCAGTTGCCTAGTTCAAGGTTCCAGTCGTGGACGCCGTGGAAGTCCACGCCGGCGGCGAAGAGATCGGAGGCGCGGGCCAAAGCGAGAGCTGTGAGATAACCGCCGTAGCTGCCGCCCCAGACACCAATGTGGGAGCCATCGACGTCGGGCCGATTGCGGAGATACAGTCCTGCGCCCTGCACGTCATTGAACTCGCTGGCTCCGGCCGCGCCATAGTTCAGCGCTTCGCGGAAGTCGAGACCATAGCCGATACCGCTGCGGTAATTCACCGAGAGGACGATGTAGCCGAGGCTGGCGAGGTATTGGTTCATCCCATAGGCATCGGAGTAGTAGTCCATGTAATGCCAGCCGAGGAGCATCTGCCGGCGCGATCCGCCATGGAAGAAGACGATCGCCGGATGCCTTTGACCGTCTTCCGCGGAAGCCGGCAGGAAGAGCTGGCCGTGGATCTTCATGCCGTCTGCGGCAGAAAGGATCACCTGCTGCGGAACGACGAGTTTGGCTGCGGGGAAGTCCGATGGGATCATCTGCGGGGCTACGTCGTGCATCGCTCCGCTGGTTGAGACGATTGCCGGGCGCAGCGGCAGGCGCGCATCGGAACGAAGCACGGCGACGGTGCCATCCGGCTCGACCACCGGAATCACCTCAAGGCCGTCGCCATGGGTTAGCTCGCGCGGCGATCCGCCGTCGGCTGCAACCTCCCACAGATGGCGGCGATCGATGTCGTCCTGATTCGAGGAGTAGACGAGCGTCCGCTTGTCTTTGCTGAAGGCCACGTAGTCCACTTCAAAGTCGCCCGGAGTGATGTCCGTCGCGGTGCCGCCGCTGGCATCGACCGAATAAAGATTCAGCCAGCCGGTGCTCTCCCAGGGAAAGACAATGTGGTTGCCGGCGCTCCAATAAAGCTGTTGGTCGGCTTCGGTATCGTGGAAGACGCTCCCCTGGCCGTCATGCGCGCTCCAGACGGCGTGTCCGGCGCCGGTCGCCGCATCGGCGACAATAATCGACCAGGGCTGCGCGGTGCGGCGCGGCTTGAACTCGACCCCGGACGTGTCCGGCGGAATGCGGACGAAGGCGATGTTGTGGCTGTCCGGCGACCACACCGGATTGCGATCGATTTCCGTCGATGGATCCAAATAGCGCAGCGCGTGATCGGTGACCGAATAGACGCCGATGAAGCCGTGATCGCCGCGCCCGCTGGCAAACGAAATGTACTTGCCGTCGGGAGACCAGGCGAGAGACGCAAGGCGACCCCGAGTATGCAGGATCTGCGTGGGTTTCGCCGCTGGGTCACGGAGATCGACCGTCCAGATCTGGTCCTTGTCGAGATAAGCGACGGTTGCTCCGTCTGGAGAGACGGCGGGTGTGCGGCCGTCTGCCAGCTTGCGCGCATCGCCGCCGCCGGCCGAGACGATCCAGATCTCCTGATCGACGCCCTGGGGCAGCATGGCCGGATTCGGCGACGGGTCCTCCGGAAATTCGAAGTCACCGCCGCGGACGTAGACGATTTTCCCGCCGTCGGGTGTCCACGTAATATCGCCGAGGTCGATGCCGTCATCGGCGTCGTCGCTGGTCACGCGATGCACGGTCCAGGCGCTGCCTAATTTTTCCGCCACCCAGATATTGCGCTTGCCCTCTTGGTTAGCGATCCACAGCAGGCGATTGCCCTGCGGGGCGGCCTGCAGCTCGGAGGTGAAGGGAGCGCTCATCACCTGCTGCAATGTGAAGCTCTGGGCAAGAGCCGGAGCAGCAGGAGAGAGGCAGACGGAGAAACCAACGGCAGCCACGGCGAAGCGATGCAGCATGGACAATCCTCAGAAAATGGGATTCGCCCATTATCAGGATGCGGGACGCCGTTTTCAAATGGGGCCGCGACTATACTCGCAGGGTGAGCTCAGCCGTCAACTCGCCGCGCCAACCCCAGGGGCAGCTCGGATTCAGCTTCGAGGCGCCCGCCACGCGGCGCATCTGGCAGGTCGCGGACCTGGTGAGCGAAGTGCGCCTGCACGTCGAGCGCGAGTACGGCGATCTGTGGGTAGAAGGCGAAATCTCCAACCTGCGCTCGGCCCCGTCGGGCCACGTCTACTTCACCTTGAAAGACGGGGAGGCGCAGTTGCCGGCTGTCCTGTTTCGCCGCCAGGCGTCGCTGCTGCGATTCAAACCCGCAGACGGGCTGCACGTTTTGCTCCGCGGCAAAGTGTCGGTCTACGAGCAGCGCGGGCAGATGCAGCTGGTAGCAGAGTTTCTGGAGCCGGTGGGAGCCGGCTCGTTGCAGATCGCCTTCGAGCAGTTGAAGGCGCGGCTGGAGGCGCGAGGCTTGTTCGATCCGGCGCGAAAGAAGCCGCTGCCTCTGTATCCGCGCTGTGTGGGGATCGTGACCTCGCCGACGGGTGCCGTCATCCAGGATTTTCTCAACATCGTGAATCGCCGCCATTCCTCCTTGCAGGTTCTGCTCTACCCGGCGGTGGTGCAGGGCGAAGCGGCGGCGGCCGAAGTGGCAGCCGGCATCGCCTGGTTCAACCACTCGCGCGAGGTGGACGTGATTGTCATTGCGCGCGGCGGCGGGTCGCTCGAGGATCTGGCTCCCTTCAATACGGAACGGCTGGCGGAGGCGATTGCCGCCTCGGATCTGCCGGTGATCTCGGCGGTGGGCCACGAGACGGACTTCACCATCGCCGACTTCGTGGCCGATCTGCGCGCGCCCACCCCTTCTGCAGCGGCGGAGATCGCGACCGCGGCACTGCACAATGTAGCGGAGCGCGTATACGAGATGGATCAGCGGCTGCAGAGAGCCTGCCGCTATCGGCTGATGCAGGCACGCAACGCCCTGGCTCGGGTGCGGGTCGAGTCCATCCTGATGCAGGAGATGGATCAGCTCCGCCGCAAACAGCAGCGGATCGACGACCTGGGGTTGCGCATGGAACTGACGTGGCGGGCGGCGCATCGGGAGATGAGTGACCGCTGGCAGCACCTGACAGCTCGATTGCAGCGGCAGGATATCGGCTGGCGCACGGTCGCTGCGCGGGAGCGGTTGGCAGCGCTGGAAGACGGCATGCGACGCCTCGTTCAGGAACGGCTGCGCTCGCGCCGGGAGCGGGAAGCCGGATTAACGCGGGAATTGGCCGCGCTCTCTCCCCTGGCTGTCCTCGGTCGTGGCTATGCCCTGGTGTACGACGAACAGGGACGGCTGATCAAGGAAAGTGAAGCTGTGACAGAAGGGCAATCGATCACGACGCGCCTGGCGCGCGGCCGCATTCGCAGCCGCGTGAGCCAGGTGGAAAGAGAAATCCCGGGACCATGAGAAAGCTGTTTGGTACGGATGGAATTCGTGCGGTGGCGGGCGAAGCTCCGCTGGATGCAAAGACGATTCACGCCGTCGGTCTGGCGCTGGCGCACCAGCTGAAGGGCACGAACGGTGCTCCCCGGGTTCTGCTGGGCATGGATACGCGCGAATCCAGCGAGTGGATCGCGGCTGCGCTGACCGCAGGGTTGACCGAGGGCGGAGCGCAGGTGGAAAGCGCCGGCGTGATCACGACCCCGGGCATCGCGTATCTGGCGCGGCAACACGGCTTTTCCGCGGGCGTGGTGATCTCGGCATCGCACAATCCCTGGCAGGACAACGGCATCAAGGTCTTTGGCAGCGACGGTTACAAATTGCCGGACGAAACTGAGCTGCGCATTGAGGAAGAGATCTTCCGCCGCCTGGAGGGAACGCGCGAGCCGGGCAAGGGCGCCGCGGCGCCTGCCGTTGATGCCACCTATCGCGCCAAATACGAGCGCTTCCTGCGGGCTGCGGTGCCTGGGCTGAACCTGAACGGATTACGGGTGGTGCTGGACTGCGCCAATGGCGCGGCTTCCGCCATTGCGCCGGAGTTGTTCGCCGAACTCGGAGGGCAGATCCGGCTTACCCATGCTGCGCCGAATGGTCGCAACATCAATGCCAATTGCGGCGCGCTCCACCCGGAGGTTGTGGCCGCGGAGACGAAGGCCGCGGGAGCGGATATGGGGGTGACCTTCGATGGCGACGCCGATCGCGCGATGTTTGCCGATGCTCACGGCAAGGTGGTCAACGGCGATGCGGTGATGCTGCTGGCGGCGCGCGACCTGCAGAGGCGCGCCATGCTGCGCAACAACACCGTGGTGGCCACGACCATGTCGAATATGGGCCTGGAAGCAGCGCTGCGCCGGGATGGCATTCGCATGCTGCGCGCGCCCGTGGGCGACAAATATGTGCTGGAGCGGATGCAGCAGGAGAATGCGTCGCTGGGCGGCGAGCAATCCGGGCACATTCTCTTTCCGCATCTGGCCACGACCGGCGACGGTCTGCTGACCGCGCTGGTGGTTCTCGACGTGGTTCGGCGCTCGGGCAAGGCTCTCCACGAGCTGATCGCCGATCTCAAAGTCTTCCCGCAGGTGATTGTGAACGTTCGCGTGCGCGAGAAAAAGCCCCTGGACCAGATTGCAGCAGTGACGGAGACAATTCGCGACGCCGAAACAGAGCTGGCAGAGAGCGGCCGCGTCGTCGTGCGCTATTCGGGCACAGAGGCGCTGGCGCGCGTGATGATCGAGGCAGAGTCGGAAGAGGCGATGCGCCGGCACGCCGGGCGAATTGCCGCCGCGATCCGCGCCGAACTGGGAGAGTGATCAGGAAAGATCGCGCCAGTTGGGGCCAACTCCGACGTCTGCGACGAGCGGCACGCTTAATTCGATGACGTGCTCCATTTCGTGGCGGACGAGTTCAGTGAGAGTCTCGATTTCTTTTTCCGGCACATCGAAGACGAGTTCGTCGTGAACCTGCAGCGTCATGCGTGTTCCCAGTTTTTCTTTCGTCAGTCGGTGATCGATGCGGATCATAGCCAGTTTGATTAGATCGGCGGCCGTTCCCTGCAGCGGCGTGTTGATGGCCGTCCGTTCGGCAAAGCCGCGCTGGTTCGGATTGCGGCTCTGGATATCGGGAATGGGCCGGATGCGCCCAAAGATCGTGCGGACCTTCTGCTCGCGTCGCGTCTCTTCCAGCATGCGGTCGATGTACGAGCGAACGCCCTGGTAGCGGGCGAAATACTTGTCGATGTAAAGTCGCGCCTCGTTCTGTTCAATGCTGAGCTGCTGCGCCAGGCCAAACGGCGAGATGCCATAGACAATGCCGAAGTTGACGGCCTTGGCGCGATTGCGCGTCTCTTTGTCCATCGTCTCCGCGGCGACCCCGAACACCTCCGCCGCGGTGAGAGTGTGGATGTCCTGACCGGTCTGGTAGGCGCGGACCAGCAATGGATCCTCAGAGAAATGCGCCAGCAGACGAAGTTCGATCTGCGAATAGTCCGCGGAAAGCAGCACGCAGCCGGGCGCGGCGACGAAAGCCGCGCGAATCTCGCGGCCCAGCTCGGCACGAATGGGGATGTTCTGCAGATTTGGATTGGTGGACGACAGCCGGCCTGTCGCCGTCCCCACCTGGTTGAACGTCGTGTGGACTCGCCCTTCGCCGTCGGCGAGCAGGGGCAGGGAATCGGCGTAGTTCGACTTCAGCTTGGCCAGCTGCCTGTATTCGAGCACGAGGCGCGGCACGTCGTTGTGGACCGCCAGCTCTTCCAGCACATCCTGAGCGGTCGAGATCACCTTGCCCTTGCCGTACTTCAGCGGACGCGGCAGGTTCATCTTATTGAACAGGACATCGCCCAGCTGTTTTGGCGAGTTGATGTTGAAGCGATGGCCGGCGAGAGAGAAGATCTGCTCGCTCAGGCGATGCATGTCGGACGCAAGGCTGCCCGACATTCGAGACAAGGTGGCGGAATCGATGCGGATACCGGCTCTCTCCATGCCCAGCAGGATCGGGACAAGGGGCAGATCGATCTGCTCGTAGACGCGCCGCTCGCCGAGCGCGTCGACGTCCTCCCGCAGAATTCCGGTCAGGGCCCGGGTGAGGTGCGCGGCTTCCGTGATCTCGCAGTCGCCGGTTTCGCGGGGCGGGCCGCCGGCAAAACGTGCGGCCACATCGGCCAGACGGTGCGCGGCGTGCGTCGGATTCACGAGATAGGAGTAAAGCATCACGTCGTCTGAAGCGCCGCGCAATGCGACGTCGTGCGAAGCAAGAACGCGTAAGGCGGCTTTCAGATCGTGTACCTGCTTGGGAATCGCCTCTTCCTCCAGGAGCGATCGAACCGCATCGAGCGGCACACGCGTCGCCGTGTCCTCTGCCGCCGCGACACCGAGAAAACATCCGCGCGGCGAGGAACTTTCTTCGGTCGCCTCCGCCAGATCCAGCAGCGACATTGTTTTGAACGCGGGCTCCCGGTCCTCCAGCGCCTCTGACTCCTGCTCGCTCACCTGCTCGGCGGCGGATTCCAGTTCTGAAGCCGGCAGCGCCAAAGCGAAGCCCTGCTTCTTTGCCAGCGCCAGGAACGCGGTGATCTGTTCCGGCGTCGGCTCCAGAACATATTCGACGTTCGTTGTCGGCGCGGCGGGGGCGAGTTCGCGCAGCAGAGTGGTGAACTCGAGCTCCGTAAACAATGTTCGGCAGGCGGCGGTGTCCGGCTCCTGGGTACGCATCGCATTCGGGTCGAAGTCCAGCGGCACCTCGCAGTGGATCGTCACCAGCTCCTTGCTCAGCAGTACCGCGTCCCGGTTGTTCTGCAGCGATTCACGATACGTCTTGCGCTTGATCTCCGCGGCTCGGTCCAGCGCGGCTTCCACGGTTCCGAACTGCTGGATCAGCTCGACAGAGCCTTTGTCGCCGATGCCTGGCGCGCCGGGGATATTGTCGATCGAATCGCCGCGCAGGGCCATCACGTCCACCACGCGCTCCGGTGGCACGCCGAGCGTCTCGACCACCTTCTCCCGATCGAGAATCAGGTTATCCTTCACCGGGTTCAGGATTTTCACCTGATCGTTGACCAGCTGCATCATGTCCTTGTCGTTGGAGACGACAAAGACCGGGTGGCCGGCTTCGGCGGCCTTGCTGGCGAGCGTGCCGATGACGTCGTCCGCTTCGAAGTTCTCAGCTTCGAGGATCGGAATGCGAAACGCCTCCAGCGCGCGGCGCACATAGGGTAGCTGCTGCGCCAGGTCCGGCGGCATCGCCTCGCGATTCGCCTTGTAGCCGCCGTATTCGATCGTTTCGTAGGCCTGCGTCTCCGCGCTGAACTTCTTTACGGTCATCGAGCGCGCGCGCTCATCGCGGAAGACCGGGCCCATCACATCGAAGACGGCGGCGAAGTACTCCGGGGAAAAATCGCGGCGCAGCTTGTTGATCATGTTCACGAACACATAGGTCGCTGCCGTCGGCACGCCGGTGCGTGTGGACATGGGGCGCTGCCGCTGCATCGCGTGGTACGCGCGAAAGATAAAAGACATCGCGTCGAGCAGGAAGACTGCGGGCTTGCTGGATTTTTCCGCCATCGGGTTGAGTGTACCCCCTGCCGGGAGAGCGATTCGGGCGCCTGGAACTCCTGTTTTCGATGTCAGGGAAGCCGGCGGCGATCCATCGCTATAATGCCCGAGAGGAAAACTGAGAATGAGATATCGTTGGCTGCCGCTGGTCCTTTGTGCGGCAACGGCTCCTGCCTGCCTTGCCCAGTCTGCCCCTTCGACCGATAAGCCGCTGACGGCGATTCCCTATTCGCCGAGCCTCGATTTGGCGAACATGGACCGCACGGCGAATCCCTGCGTGGACTTCTACCAGTACGTCTGCGGCGGCTGGATGAAGAACAATCCCATCCCACCCGATCAGGCCGGCTGGGATGTCTACGCGAAGCTCGCCAATGAGAACCGGCAGTTCCTCTGGGGCATTCTGGAGGAAGACGCAAAGCGCAAAGACCGCACGCCCGTGCAGCAGAAGATCGGCGACTACTATGCGGCATGCATGGACACTGACGCGATCAGCGCGCGCGGCCTGTCGCCGCTGAAACCCGAGCTGGACCAGATTGCAGCGATTCAGAGCCGGAAGCAGCTCGCGGCCTTCCTGCGCGAAGGAGCCGACCAGCGCGGACTCTACTTCCTGAATGCGGGCTCGGAGCAGGACCCGAAAAACGCGGGCATGATGATCGTCGGCATCGACGCCGGCGGCCTCGGCCTGCCCGATCGCGACTACTACACGAAGACCGATGCGAAGAGCGTAGAGACTCGGCAGCGCTACGTCGCCTATATGGCGAATCTGCTGGTGCTCTCCGGCGACAACCAGTCCCAGGCGGACGCCGACGCAACCGCGGTAATGAAGATCGAGACCGCCCTGGCCACTGCCTCGCTCACGCGCGTGGAGGAGCGCAACCCCTACAACGAGTACCACCCGATGAAGATCAGCGCCATCGAATCGCTGGCTCCGTCGCTGGAAATCGACGCGTATCTCAGTGAGGAGCATATTCCCGCCTCCGCGCTGTCGAACATCAACGTCGGGCAGCCGAAGTTTCTGGCCGCCCTGCAGCAGGAGCTGGCGACCGAGCCGCTCGACAATTTGAAGGCCTATCTGCGCGTGCATGCCCTGAACGCCGCCGCGCCGGGCTTGTCGACTCCGTTTGAAGACGCGCAGTTCGACTTCTATTCCCGCTACCTCCGCGGCGTGCCTCAGATGCAGGCGCGCTGGAAGCGCTGCGTGGGTCAGGTCGATCGCCACCTGGGCGAAGCGCTGGGCCAGGAGTTTGTGGCGCGCAACTTCTCGCCGAAGACGAGACAGGACGTCCTGCAGATGACCGAACAGATCGAGGCCGCCATGCAGCAGGAAATCGAGCATCTGGACTGGATGAGCCCGGCTACAAAGCAGCAAGCCATTGCCAAGCTGCACATGGTCCGCAACAAGATCGGATACCCGGAAAAGTGGCGCGATTATTCCTCGCTGACCGTCAAACCGGACGATTACTTTGGCAACGTGCAGCGAGCGCATGTTTTCGAGGAGCGGCGCGACTGGAAGAAAGTGGGCAAGCCCGTCGATCGCGACGAGTGGTTTATGAGCCCGCCGACGGTCAATGCCTATTACGATCCGCAGACCAACGACATCAACTTCCCGGCGGGCGTCCTGCAGCCGCCTTTGTACGATCCGAAGGAAGATGCCGCTCCCAATTATGGCGATACCGGGGGCACCATCGGCCACGAGCTCACGCATGCCTTCGACGACGAGGGTCGGCAGTTCGACGGCAACGGCAATCTGCGCGACTGGTGGACGCCGGCCGATGCGAAGGGCTTCGAGCAGCACATCAGCTGCCTGCGCAATCAGTTTGCCGGATACACGGTCGTCGATCAGATCCACATCAACTCAAAGCTGAC
This sequence comes from uncultured Acidobacteriaceae bacterium, assembly GCA_963770525.1. GTDB lineage: Bacteria > Acidobacteriota > Terriglobia > Terriglobales > Acidobacteriaceae > Palsa-343. The sequence goes on from CAVYPY010000002.1 coordinate 421,184, forward strand.
CAGCGGCGAAGATACGGCGGACCTGGGGGGCACCCTCCTCGCGTATGAGGCCTGGAAGAGGGACACCGCCGGCATGCACCTCGAGGACAGGGACGGATTCACGCCCGACCAGCGCTTCTTTATCGGTTATGCGCAGTGGGCCTGCGAGAACGAGCGCCCGGAGAATCTGCGGGTGAGTGCGATCACCGACCCGCATTCGCCGGGCAAGTATCGCGTCAACGGCATCGTTGCCGATCTGCCGCAATTCGCTGCGGCCTTCGGCTGCAAAGCTGGCCAGCCGATGGTCAATGCCAGCGCCTGCAAGATCTGGTGATCGGCGTCAGGCGATGAACATGCAGTCGCCGTAAGAGAAGAAGCGGTACTCCGCCTCCACGGCATGGCGGTACGCGGCCAGGACGGGTTCGCGACCAGCGAAGGCGCTGACCAGCATCAGAAGCGTCGACTGGGGCAGGTGGAAGTTCGTCAGCAGCGCTTCGACGATGCGGAAATCGAAACCAGGCGCGATGAAGATGCTGGTTGATCCGGCATGCGGCGTGAATTCGTCGCTCATGTGCGCGCAGTGCTCCAGCGTCCGCACCGTCGTGGTGCCGACCGCGACCACGCGCCGTTTCTCCCGCCGTGCGGCGTTCAAAGCATTCGCCGTTTCGGCAGACAGGCTGTAGTGCTCGGCGTGCAGGTGCACATCTTCGACGCGCTCCACGCGGACCGGTTGAAAGGTGCCGAGGCCGACATGGAGGGTCACGGAGGCGATCTCAATCCCTCGTGCGCGAATCTGGTCGAGAATCTCCGGGGTGAAGTGCAGGCCGGCCGTCGGCGCCGCGACCGATCCGCGTTCCCGCGCATAGACGGTCTGGTAGCGCTCGCGGTCGCCGTTGCGGTCCTCGCGATGGATGTACGGCGGCAGAGGCACGTGGCCGTGCTTGTCGACCGCCGCAAAGAAATCCGGCACCGGAGTGAAGCGCAGAGTCCGCTCGCCGAACTCGCCGTGCGCAACAACCTCGGCCTCCAGCTCTCCCTCGCCGAAGTGCAGCCGCTCGCTGGTGAGGACTTTGCGTCCGGGGCGCACCAGTGCCTTCCACTCCCACGCGGAAAGCTGCTCCACCAGCAGCACCTGCACGCGGCCTGAGACTTGATGCTGTGCCTGCGTGTGGAGTCCGGCTCGATGCGCGAAGAGCCGCGCCGGAATCACGCGCGTGTCGTTCAGGACCAGCAGATCGCCCGGCTCCAGCAGCTGCGGCAGGTCGCGAAAGTGGCTGTCCTGCCAGGCGCCGGTTGTGCGGTTGAGCGCCAGCATGCGCGCTCCGGCACGGTCGGCCAGCGGCTCCTGGGCGATGCGCTCCTCGGGGAGGTGAAAATCGAAATCGGAAACCAGCACTGGGTCGATTTTACGGGTTGTGGCTCTTCGCGAAGTATGCCTCCGCGCGCAGCCGCGCCCGCTCCAGAGCGGCATTCAGCTCCTGGCGCGCGGACTCGAGCGCTGCCGCGTCGGCATCCGCCGGAGGAGCTGGCAAGGACCGCGCCCAGCTCACCACCACCCGCGAAAAAGGCTTTGGGACGAGGAACTGATCCCACGAAGGCATCGCCCAGGCACGCTGCGGCAGGAGATAAAAGCTGCCGATCGCCTCGACCGACATCGCGGCCAGCTTCACTGGCCCAATTTTCGTCTGATAGATGGGCCCTCGCGGCCCATCGGCGGTGAAAACCACCGGCAAACCGGATTCGAGGACATCACGCATCGCGATCAGACCGGCCGCCCCGCCGCGCGAACTCGACCCACGCACGGTGCCATAGCCCAGCAGGCCCAGGGTGCGCGCGATCAGCTCTCCGTCGAAACTCCGGCTGATCAGGATCGAGCACCGAAATTTCCGGAAATACCAGCCGGCAGGGAGCGTGCAGCGATGCCAGAAACAGAAAATGCCGCGCGCCGGCGGCGAGGCGGGAACGGCTCCTTCCTCCGCGATCACGTCAAAGCGCAGAGTCAGCCCAATGACGGCGAGGATCAGTGCCGTGAGTTTCGGGACGATCCAAAGCGCTACCCGTTGTCCGAAGGTAAAGCCCTGTCGATCCCGGTCGCTCACGTGTTTGATTGTAGTCAGAGCCGCTCCGGGACCGGCGATCTGCGCTTTCGCATGGGACGGGGACGACAAGGCCCCACGAAGGCCGCACAGGTTACCCCGTTTGTGCTACAGCCACCGGCACGGTTTTCTGTCATCCTGGAACTGGCAAGTAATCCTGCAGTCCCGGTGATGCCGATGAGCAAATTCCTTGTCTTCCTGATGCTGTTAGCGTGCGTCCTGGCCGCGGTGGCCTGAGCCGCTGCCGTCTTCCGCCTGGTTCCCTCATCCGCGAACGATCGTCCCCAGGCTGTATCGACACATAGGAACGGTCGGCGTTGGGAGCGAAAAAGAAGCCTCCATGGGGAGCCGACCGAAGCCATCTCTTCGGGGCTTATCGCTCCCAACCCTGCGGGACGGGGTCCTTTTTGCCCATTTCTTTGTCGCTCGTCGCTAAGATATGCCCGATATCTGCCACTCCTCGCTCCGCGAACTGAACAAAAGTGCCCTCCGTCGCCAACCATCCCTATATGTCGATACAGCCTAGCCCTATTGCCCTGAAGTCGTCACCGGCACCGGCGCGTTCTTCGGCGTGGCGATGTACCCCTTAATCTGATTCTTGACGATGTTATTGACGACCAGCTCGTACAGCAGGTGGTCCTTGCCGGTATAGAACTGGATGGGCTCGTCCAGATTCCTGTCCTTCTTCTGGATTTCTTTATCGTCGGAATAAACGACGAGCGTAAAGCGGCTGTGCTTCGGATCGGCCTTCTTCAGCTCCAGAGCCACGGTGGCCACCGCCTGCTTGTGCCCTTTGTCCAGCGTGAATTCGTAATAGTTGCGGTCGCCCAGGTGCTTCAGAACGTCCAGCTCTTTGGAGTTCGTCGCGATCAGTCCGCTCTGCATGCCCATGTCGCCCTGCATCTTCTGCATCTGCGACTCGGCATTCTGAAGCTCGGTCTTCGTATTGCTCAGATCGGTCTTCACGCCTCCCACGTCCGTCTTTACGCCGGAAACATCGGTGGAAACGGCGCTGATCTGCTGCCGGGCCGCTGCGTTTTCTTTCTCCAGGCGCTTCGCATCAGCCTGCTGCCGCAGCAGCAGGTCCTGGGCCTTGGTCTCCAGTTGCTTCTGGGTCATGCCCAGAGACTGCCCCAGCGTTTCGGAAGTCACTCTGAGCCGCGCGTTGGTTTCATCGAGCGCCGTGGACAGTTTTGCGTTCTGCTGCTGGGCGGTGGCCACCTGCGCCTCAGCATGGGTCAGCCTTTCTGCCAGCGTGTAGCTCCAGATGAGTCCGGCGAGGGCGCACAGGACCGCCACCGCCAAAGCCACGACAAACAATCCCGAATAGCTCCTCTGCTCCGGCACAGCTGATGAGTCTTCCATTGCGGTCTTTGCTTTCCTTTCTGGACCTGCTGATGCAGAAGCGTACCGCACCCTGGCAGGCACCCGCAATGCAAAATCATGATTCGCACGGTTCCGTGCATCTTCGGGAACGGTAAGATAATCCAGAAGATATGCCACGCTATCAATATCGCGACATCGAGCCCACCCGGGAGGCAAAAGAGGTCTTCAGCCGTTGGGTAGACTATCTGGACGACGAGTTTTCCCGCCACTCCAATCCCGCCCTGCGCGGCGAGATTGTCCGCGATAACCTGCACCAGCTGATGCTGGGCCGCCCGCATGGGGGACGCCTGAATTTCACACTCAGCACCGAGCTGCCTTTCAACGTTCTGCAGCTCTCGCTTGACCCGGCCAACGTCACGCTGGAGCCCGAGTATTACGGCGATATCGATGCCGAGCGGTATACGGTTATCAAGCCCCTCGTCTGGTTCTGGCGCATGTTCGACCGCTCGCCGGTGGCGCTGAATCACTGGCTCGGCTTCCGCCTGCGCTCCATGCTGGGCAAGCACATCTTCAAGAAGATCGGCCGCAACGTGAAGATCTACCACGGGGTCGAGTTCACCTTCGGCTACAACCTCACCATCGAAGACGACTGCATCATCCACAACCACGTCCTGCTCGACGACCGCGGCGAGCTGATCATCCGCAAAGGCACCTCGATCTCGGAGCACGCGGCAGTCTTCTCGCATGCGCACGATCCGGTCGAGGCCTGCATCATCGAGCATCGCAGAACTGAGGTGGGACCGTCGGCGCGCGTCACCTATCGTTCCGTAGTCATGCCCGGGGTGCGCGTCAGCGAGGACTCCATGCTGGCCGCTCAGGCCGTGGCCACGCGCGATCTGGAGCCGCACAGCATCGTGGGTGGTGTGCCCGGACGCAAAATCAAGACCAAGAGCGAAGCCGCGCGTCTGGACGAGAACACCCAGCAGGGGCCGTGCGCGGAGCTGCCGCCCCACGATTAACGCGTTCCGCCGAATTCGTTTGCCCTGCTGTCCTAAGTCGTTCTGTGGTGCGATTTAGCTGATACCATCGAGACGATTCCCAATGGATCAGAACCATCTCATTCTTGCGATTTTTGAATTTGCTGTCCTGATTTTTTCTCTGAGTCTGCACGAAGCGGCCCACGGCTGGATGGCCTCTCGCCTCGGCGACCCCACGGCGCGCATGCTGGGCCGCGTCACCTTGAACCCGATCAAGCACATCGACCCGTTCGGCACGATCATCCTGCCGGCCATCATGCTGATCGTTAATCCAGGGTTCATCTTCGGCTGGGCCAAGCCCACGCCGGTCACGCCCCGCAACTTCAAAAACATTACCCGCGACGACATCCTGACCACCGTTGCCGGCCCGGTGAGCAACGTGCTGGCCGCGCTGGGCGCCACCCTTGTTCTGCTCATCATCTCGCGCGTGAGTGGCAAGGGCGCGGCGATTGTGCACTTCGTCGCGGCCTCGGGAAGCCTCAGCATCCTCACCGCTCAGGGCTCTCTGCTCATTCCGCTGGTCGGGCTGCTGTATATCACCATCATCCTCAACCTCATCCTGGCGGCGTTTAATCTGATCCCGCTGCCGCCGCTCGATGGCTCGCACATCATCCGCCACATGCTGCCCTACAAGGCGCTTCGTCTCTACGATTCCATTGGCATGCTGGGCCTCTTCGTCCTCTTTATCTGGGGCGGACCGCTCATCGGGTTCATGATCAGTCCTGCTCTCTCGTTTCTCCGTGGAATCCTGCTCGCCTTCTGACCCAGACCTACCGTCATTGCGGAGGATCGATCGATGCGTCGCCCCCTGCTTCATCTTTTCCTGATCGCAGCAGCGCTACTCCTCTTGCCGGTGCAGTCTGGCCGGGCCCAGTCCTCATCCGCGCCGGCGCAGGGCCACTCGTTTCGCGTGGACCACGGCCAGTTTCTCCTCGACGGCAAGCCCTTCCGCATCATCTCCGGCTCCATCCACTACGCCCGTGTCCCCCGCGCCTACTGGCGTGATCGCCTGCGCATGGCCAAAGCCATGGGCCTGAACGCCGTCACGACGTACGTTTTCTGGAACGTCCACGAGCCGCGCCCCGGCGTCTACGATTTCTCCGGCAACCTCGATGTCGCGGAGTTTATCCGCGAAGCCCAGCAGGAAGGCCTCTACGTCATTCTGCGACCCGGACCGTACGCCTGCGCGGAGTGGGAATTTGGCGGATATCCTTCCTGGCTCCTGAAGGACCCGAAGATGGTCGTCCGGTCGCGCAATCCGGAGTTTCTCGCCGCCGCGCGCGCCTGGCTGCTGCGGCTGGGCAGGGAACTGGCGCCACTGCAGATCGGCAACGGCGGGCCAATCCTAGCGGTGCAGGTGGAGAACGAATACGGCAGCTACGGTGACGACCATGTCTACATGCAGGACATTCGGCAGATGCTGGTCGATGCCGGATTCACGAAGGCGCAGCTCTATACCGCCGACGGCGCTGAGGAACTCACAGGCGGCAGCCTGCCCGATCTGCCCGCAGCCATCAACTTTGGTCCGGGCGAGGCGCAAAAGTCATTCGCGATTCTGAAGCAGCTCCGTCCCGACGGTCCCTTCTTCAACAGCGAATACTGGGACGGCTGGTTCGACCACTGGGGCGCTCCGCACGCCCACACCAGCACCGATCAGCAGGCCTCCGATCTGGACTGGATCCTGCGCCAGGGATACTCGATCAGCATTTACATGTTTCACGGCGGCACGAGTTTTGGATGGATGAACGGCGCGAATTCCAACGGCAAAAACTACGAGCCCGACGTTACGAGCTACGATTACGACGCCGCGCTTGACGAGACCGGGCATCCCACCCCGAAGTACTACCGCTTCCGGACCATCATTGCCCGAGATACCGGCATCACGCCGCCGCCGGTGCCTGCCGCGCCGCCTGCGATGAGCCTTCCGGCGTTTCGCCTGGACCGCGCCGCGTCGCTCCGGGAGAACCTGCCGCCTCCCGTCCATTCCGAGCAGCCGCTGACGATGGAGCAGCTCAGCCAAGCCTATGGATACATCCTCTACCGCACCACGGTCGCGGGTCCCGTGAGCGGCGACCTGACGATAGGTGCGGTTCACGACTATGCCCAGGTCTATGTCGATGGACAGCTCGCGGGGACCATCGACCGGCGTCTGAACCAGACCTCGCTGCCGCTACACATCGATTCGCCGCGTGCCCGGCTCGACATCCTGCTTGAGAACACCGGGCGCGTGAATTTCGGCTCCGCGCTGCCTGGAGAGCGCGTGGGGCTTCTGGGCGGCGTCCGGCTTGCCGGCAAACCGCTTACCGGCTGGGACAACTTCTCTCTGCCTATGCTCGACCCGCAAAAGCTCGTCTACAGCAACAAGGACTGCACAGGGCCCTGCTTCTATCAGGCGACGTTCACCGTCGTTCACCCAGAGGACACGTTCCTCGACACCGGCGCTCTGGGCAAGGGCATGGTCTGGGTCAATGGCCGTCCGCTGGGCCGGTTCTGGCACGTCGGACCCCAGAAGGCTCTTTACCTGCCCGGGCCCTGGCTGCACACCGGCACGAATCAGGTCGTTGTCTTCGATCTCGAAGGCCAGTCGGGCCGGACGCTGCGCGGCCTCGATCACCCGGTTCTCAACGCACCTGTCGAGCCGGGCTCCTGAACATTCGCGATTAGGGATTAGGAGTTAGGGATTAGGGAGAACTCTCGTCTGAAGAGCCTCAGGCTTTCGCAGCGCCAAAAGCAAAAAGGGAGGAGCCTTGAAGCTCCTCCCTTTGGGTTCGCACTTGAGAATCCTTACGGGCGCCACCACGGGCGATGCTTTTTCGCCGGCGTCGGCTGCGATCCGAACGGGCGGCCCATGCGGTAGACCAGGCCCACCGACAGGGCAAACTGCTCTTTGACCTGGACGCCGCTGAAGTTCACCAGGGTGGCGTCCGGAGCGATGCGGAAGACCAGCCGCGGGGAACGGTTCAGGTCAATCGAACCGCCGAAAGCTCCGGCCCAGGTCCACTCGTCCGGAAAGAACCCCACACTCTGCGGGGGAACGCCGTCCAGTCCCTTGGTGAAGTCGCCGTAGGCTCCTCCCACAAACGCGTGCAGCATCATGGCTGCGTGTTCGTTGCTCAGCGCGCGAAACTCCGGGCCGCCCAGGAACATGTGCTCGCTGACGAAGGGACCCTCGATCGGTCCGGCATTGGGACCCGACCCCGTGCAGGCGCCGCAGTTCGGCGTGGTGCCGCTTGTGCCGTAGTACCCACGCACGTTGATGCCGGCGCCCCAGCGCGAGTTGAACTCGCGGATGATGCGCGCATCGAAGCCGCCCAGGTTCGCGCCCTGCAGCAGACTCGGACCCGCATCGAAGTGCGAATAGGCGAAGCCGCCGTAGATTTCCCAGGGAATGTTGTACCGAACCCCGGACAGCGGAGCCGGCGGAGGAAGCTGTGGATTCGGTGGCGGACTCTGCACCTGCACCTGCCCCTGCGCCGCCATCCCCGCCCAACCCATCACGACGGCCAAAGCCGCCACAGCGAATCGCACACTCCACGTCCTCGTCAACCGACACTTCCTCCAGCGCAACTGCACAGAAATCAGCAAACTTTGTTGCAAAGTTCAAAGATACATGGGCGGGGCGCATTCTGTCCCGGTTCTGCTCCTGGCTCGGGCGAGGCCTCTTGTAGTCTGAGAGATATGAGCCGTCTTTCTGATCAGACCTTTGACTCGCTCGACGCCATGATGCAGGCCTGGGCCGCCGAGGCGGTGCGCATTGCCGCCCAGGACCATGGCATGAACCTCGATTTTTCCCCTGAGTCGATCGCCCGGCTCGACACCGTGCTCGCCGCCCGCACCCCGGTTCCCGCGGACCAGCAGGATGACGCCACTCGCCTCTGGGGCGGCTATTTCGGGGAGATCTTTCGTCGCCGCTACGACGCGAGCTGGATCATGGCCGTCTACCCGGGCCAGCTCAACTCGGGGCGCTCCGACGCCGGCACCGAAATGGCCCTGCCCGCCCTCGATATCCGCGGCTCTCACGTCTATCCGCTGCTGAAGGTCTTCCGCCGCATGACGATGGGTCCATCCGAAGACCTGGCGGCCTTCTACGCGAAGGTGACGGCGGCCCTGGACGCCAGCGGGCAGAAGAAAGGCTGAACGGCCGCAGGGCACAGGCCACAGGCCGCAGGCCACGGGCCACAGGTGCTCTTCTATTGCGCCTGTTCGGCCGCCCGGCACGGCTCGCATCCGCAATGCCGTCTCAGGTACTCCCACGAGTAGATCCCGCTGGTGTGTCCGTCATTCCAATGGAAGGAAATCGCGTAATTCCCCACCGGGGCTGACGAGACCGGCTGCGGCGGCTCGTGATACATCGGCAACGGCGTCGCAGCCTTCGGCTTCGGCTCCCCAGGCTCGCGTCCCTCGGCCTGGCGCTGCTCGTGACAGGTCGCGCACGGACAGGCGTTTCGCAGCCAGGCGAAGCTCCAGTGGCTCCGGTGCCCGTCCTTCCAGACGATCTCCAGACCTTCGCCCGTGGTCTGCTGCACGCGGACCTTCGCCGGCGTCACCGCCTCGCGAGGCAGCTCCTGCTCCGGGGCGCGCTGCGCCTCTTCCGCGCTTACCAGGCGAATCCCTTCGTGACTCATACCTCTGTTGACCGGACCTTCGCTGACCGCTTCATCGCTAACCGCTCTTGCGCTGACCGGCTCTCAGCAGCCTTTATGCCGACTGCAAAAACGCCACCGACTGCAGGCTCGTTACCTCGAACCGCTTCCGGCACCGGATGTTGGTACAGGCGACCATATCGTCCTGGCGCACCATGTACGACTGCGCCTTGGCGAATCGCGCCCGGTCCCGCTCATCGGCATGCCTGGGCAGCTGCGCTTTTCGCGTGCGAACCAGCCACCGCACCTGATACTCCCCTGCCTGCCCGCAGTGGGGACAGTTCAGGGTATGCGTCCGTTGCTCGGATTTTTCGTCGAAAAAGTCGCGTTCTTCCATGGGCCGTAACACTCCGTGAAAAGTATTTCACATCGGGCCCGGAAGAGGATGCTACTTTGTAGGTCAGCCGCGGCCCCGGTGTCGCGGATGGTCCCCGGCTTCAGGCGCTCATTCGAATCCTGGCGGCCCGTGCTATGCCTAAGAAACGCGCAAAGAAGAGGACATTCTCCACCGTCAAAGCCGTCAAGGCCAACGCCCGCGAGCGCGTCGGCCAGCCCAAACCGGAGCGCGTCCTCGCCGATGCTCCTCGCCAGGAAACGCGCGCCCGGAAGCATCCCAAACCGCTCGCCCAGCTGCTTTCCGAGGAGGAATAACATGGCTCAGGCTACAGGACTGGGCGGCGTCTTTCTCCGTGCCCGCGATCCAAAGGCGCTCTACGCCTGGTATGAAAAACACCTCGGCCTGCCCAAGAGCGAAGGGGGCTTCCTGTTCCCGGGAGAGCAGCAGCGCGGGGTCATCGTCGTCGCTTTCTTTCCGCAGTCGTCCGACTATTTCCCGGCCAGCCAGCCTGCCATGCTCAATTTGCAGGTGGACGACCTCGACGCGGTCCTGGATGGCTTGATCGCCGCCGGCGTGTCCGTCGACCCCAAACGCGAGAGCTTCGACTACGGCCGCTTCGGCTGGTTCACAGACCCGGAGGGCAATCGCGTGGAACTCTGGCAGCCGCCAGCCGCCTAATCTCCCGACGGCCTCGACCCATCGTGGTCACGATGGCGTTCTGTCGGCACGCAAGGGCAGCTCTGTGCTCTCTGTGTCCTCTGTGGTGAGTTGCGCGCCAGCCGGGAGCCTAATATCCCCCGTTCGGCATCCCCGAGGCTTTGTCGGACTTCACCTCAGGCGGCTTTCCTCCCTGCAGGTAGACCTTGTATTGCGTATCGACGATCCCCAGATTGCGGGCAAACCCGAGCCGGGCTTCGTTCAGCTGCAGCACGCTATTCACATACTGTGTCTGCGCCTGGGCCAGCGTCGATTGCGCCTCCGCGACCGGCAGACTGTCCGTCACCCCGGCGGTGAAACGCTGCTGCGTCTGGTCCAGAGCCGTGCTGGCCAGTTCCACGTTGCTCCTCGCCACCGCAACCGTCTTCTCGGCCGTTTCCAGATCCAGCATGCTGTCCCGCAGCTGCTGATCGATCTTCTGCTCCAGATCCCGGAGCCGCGTCCGGATCTGATCCAGCTGGGCCTCCGCCACATCGACATCGCCGCGAATCTTCGCTTCCTCGAAGATCGGGATCGACAGCGTTCCCACCGCGGCAAACGTATCGTGATACACGCCGCCTGAGATCCCGGTTACGCCATAGTTTCCGCCGAAGGTCAATGTGGGAAGGCGCTGATGGGCGTAAGCGCGCCGCTCCAGATCAGCCGCCTGCAGCTCCTGCTTCAGCATCTGGAAATCCTGCCGGCTCGCGTAGGCTTCGGCCCGCGCCGCTTCGATGGTCATCGGCTGCAGTTCTGAATAGGGCGCCGACTCCGTCAGTTGAATCTGCTGTTCCGGCGCCAGCCCGATCTCCCGATTCAGGGCGATCTTCGCCTTCTCAAAGTCGTCTTCCGCGGCAATCACAGTCTGCTGCTGGGCCTGGTACTGCACCCGTGCCCGCAGCTCGTCCAGATTAGCGACGGTTCCAGCCAGATGCTCCTGGTGCGCCTGGCTCAGGATCGTCTCATCCGTTTGCAGCAGCGACCGAGCATAGTCCACCTGAGACTTTGCCGCCAGGGCCTGCAGGTAGGTGTTTCCCACGTTCAGCACCACCAGCCCGCGCGACGACTGCGCGTTGTAGAAGGCGGCCCGTTGTGCCGCCTGGGCCGCGCGCCACCCGTCGTACCCAGACCAGTTGAAAAGCGCCTGAGAGAAATTGACCTGCCCGATCGTCGTATCCACCTTCGTTACCAGGGAGATCGACGACAAGCTGGTTCCCGGGGGAATAAAACGCGCGAACTCTGGGAACGTCGAGGGGTGAAATCCTTCCGCCTCGAGGTTGTATTCATGCACCCCTGTTTCGCCGTGCAGCGACACATTCGGCAGCAGAATGTTCAACAGCTGCAGCTTCTCCGCATTGGCCGTCTTCTGCTGCTCGCGTGCCAGGGTCAGGGCCAGGTTGTTCTCAATGCCCATCCGCATCGCGTCGTCCAGAGACAGCTGCCGGACTTCGGGCGTGGCCGGCACCGCCTCGACGCTGCCTGCGTACGGGTTCACCTGCGAGTTCGAAGGATTGCTCTGTGCCTGCGCGGCAAGACCGGCCAGCAGCAGGCTGACGCCGAAAACCAGCGTTTTCATCATGCAGGATTCATCCAGGTTCTTCTGTTTAGATCAGGATACCCTTAGCGGGTTGCCAAATTTCCTCTTCGCCATCCCTCAGAAGCGGACCGATCCTGGGGAGGCCACCCAGGACTTCGGCTGTTAAATCCTGGTAAATATGAAAACGGAGCCCAAACAACGTTGATTAGCGAAGCAACACCACAGTACCTCTCTTCATCGAATTTTCAGGAAAGTTACGGGCTTGCACGCACCCATCCAGTTTCCCCTGCCGGCACGGCGCGGGGGTGTACGTTCCGGACGGAAATCAGGAGGCTCGTATTATGTTGACGCTGGAGGCCGAGAAGCTTCCGGTGAGCGTTCTCAGGAAGCGGCCCCGATCGCCAGCGGTTACGGCGGAGCCGCATGGTGCGGAGATGAGTGGCGAATCCACCCCCGGGATCCTGATGCTGCGCTGCTCTGCGCTTTCGCATCACGCGGTGCGCGCAGCGGTGCGACAGGCGGATCTGCGCCTGGCCGTGGACTTTGCGGAGAATAAGCGAGAATTTCTCGAAGAACTGCGCCGCGGCACCACCGACCTGATCGTGACCGGTCCCGAGGGCCTCCCGGACCTCGAACTGCGCGAAATCTTCAATCGTGCGCGGTCGGCGCATCCGCCCATTCCCGTCGTCCTTGCCGCCGCGCGGATGCCCCAGAGCGACGCCATTCGCCTTCTGCGCAATGGGGCGGCGGAAGTCCTTCAGTCGAGTGAGATGGAACGCCTGCCCACCGCGCTGGCCCGTGCCCTCAAGATTCGCCAGGCCGCCGCCGTGCAGGGCCACGCGCAGGAGGAAATCGATCGCACCGCCGTTCTGCTGCGCGAAAATCAGAAACTCATCACCATCGGACGCCTTGCGGCTTCCATTGCGCACGAGATCAACAATCCACTGGAGTCGATCACCAACCTCCTCTATCTCCTCGGTGAAGAGCCCGAACTCTCCGGATCGGCCCGCAGTTACCTCGCGCTGGCCCAGAAAGAGCTGGGCCGCGTGGGCCAGATCAGCCGCCAGACCCTGAACTTCTCCCGGGAAACCACCGGGCCTATCCGCGCCCACGTCGATCAGCTCATGGAAGAGGTCCTTTCCCTCTACAGCCGTCGCATGATGGAAAAGAATCTGCGGGTCGAGCGCCAGTACGACTGTCCGGAGGAGGCTCTCGTTTATCCCGGCGAAATGCGTCAGGTACTTTCCAACCTCGTCACCAACGCTATCGAAGCCTCGTTGAACAACGGGCGGCTGCGCGTCCGGGTCCGCTGTACCCGCAGCTGGAGCGACCCCGGCGTCCGCGGCATCCGGGTCTCCGTGGGAGACAACGGCAGCGGCATTCCCCCGGAGGTTCAGCGGCGCCTGGGCGAGCCGTTCTTCACGACCAAGGGTCAGCGCGGCACCGGCCTTGGTTTGTGGGTCACCCGGTCGATCATTCAGCGCTACGGGGGCGAAATGCTGCTGCGCTCCTCGGTGGACGCGCGCCGGCATGGAACCGTCTTCAGCATCTTTCTGCCGACGAATCTCCGCCCGCGAGTGGTGGAACCGATCGCCCCGCAGGGCGAAGAAGCTGCCAACACTCGGCCTGAGAGTCAGCCGACAGGTTCCGATGTGGTCTCCATTCGCCGCCCCGCGATGCTGGATCAGCAGCGGCGGCGAGCGAACGGCGACTGATACCCGCTGCAGGCCACCGGCTACCGGCTTCCGGCTTCCTTGTTCAGCTGTACCGGAGCCAGCGCAGCATCTCCGGCAGCGTGGCTCGCTTGCCGTACATGAGGACGCCGATGCGGTAAATCCGCGCCGCCAGCCATACCATTCCCCACACCGAGGCGAACAGCAGCACAATGGAAAGCCCCACCTGCCAGGCCGGCGGCATCTGCGAGCAGATGCGCATGTACATAATGATCGGCGTGAATGGCGGCAGAAGGGACAGCACAACCGACGCCGTCGAGTTCGGATTGCCCAGCACGTACGGGAGCATCACCACACTCACCACCAGCGGCGAAATCAGAATGAAGCTGAATTGCTGCACCTCCTGTTCGCCGCTGACGCTTGAACCCAGAGCCGCGGCCAGGCCGCTGTACAGGAAGAATCCGCCCAGGAAGAAAATCGCAAAGTAGCCAAGCTCCGCTCCGGTAATGCCCAGCGAACCCAGCCCGTGGATGCCCTGGGTGGCCGCCATGGCCGAGCCGGCGTAGAAGGCCAGCAGGGCGCCCCAGATGCCCATCTGCGTGAGTCCCGTGGCTCCCACGCCCAGCAGTTTGCCCATCATCAGAGAATCGGACGAAGTGGTGGACAGCAGCACTTCAAACACGCGCGACGTCTTCTCCTCGACCACCGATCGCGCGATATTGATGCCGTAAATCAACACCGAGCCGTAGAGCACCAGGATCAGAGCGTAGGCCCCCAGAAAGCTTCGCTCGGAATCCGAATGGACCACCGCGCCGCCGTCTTTGATCTGCATGGTCTTCAGCGTGACGGGCTGCATCAGCTCGTTGAGCTGCCCCGGCTGCATCCCGCGCGCCAGCAGTTGCTGCCGGATCAGCGCCGAGCGCACCGCCGACTCCATCTGCGCCTTGGCCACGATATTGATCGAGCTTCCTGAGACCCAGGTCGCCTCGGGCTGCGTCTCGCCCTCGACTTCCTCCAGCATCAGGTATCCCGCGATCTGGTGCGAGGCCACTTCGTTGTCCGCCCTCTGCTGGTCGGCGTCGGTTGCCGGCGCAAGCACCTGAACCGTGGAAGGAGGGAACTGACCCTCCTCGAGCGCCGCCTTCACCTGGTCCGCCAGATGGGTGTCCGCGGAAACAATCGCCAGGCTCCGCACGCCCTCCAGCCTGTGTCCGCTCATACCGCCCAGCCAGGCCAGGCCGCCCATCCCGATCGGCACCAAAAGCGTGGTGATCCGAAAAACCTTGCTCTTCACTCTTTCCAGATACTCACGCTTCGCAATCAACAGCGTTTGTCTAAGCATCGGAGCGCCCCCCTACCGTCTCGATGAAGATCTCTTCCAGCGAGGGCTCCACCAGCTCGAACTTCGTTACCACCGCCGTCGCTGCCGCCGTGCGCAGCAGGTCCTGGGCGTCCGCATGGGGCTTCAGCCGAATCTCCGCATGTCCCGCATAGTTCTTGTATTCCGCAATCGCCGGATGCTGCAGGAATCCATCGTTGCCCTCGTAATGAACGATCACCCGATTCCGTTCGTAGCGCGATTTCACCTCGCGCATCGCGCCGGAAAGCACGGCTTCTCCGTGATTGATCAGGCAGATCGAATCGCACAGTTTCTCCACCTGGTCCATGCGGTGGGTCGAGAACAGAACCGCGTTCCCCTGCTTCTTTAGCTCCAGCAGCGTGTCCTGCAGCAGGACCGCGTTCACCGGGTCCAGACCGGAAAACGGCTCGTCCATGATGATCAGCTCCGGGTCGTGCAGCAGGGTGGAGATGAACTGGATCTTTTGCTGCATGCCCTTGGACAGCTCTTCCGTCCTTTTGTTGATGGAATCGGCGATCTGCAGACGTTCACACCACGATTTGGCCCGCCGCGCCGCCTCCAGACCTCCCAGCCCCCGCAGTTCGCCCAGGAAGACGAGCTGATCGATGATTTTCATCTTCTTGTAGAGCCCGCGCTCTTCCGGCAGGTACCCCACCCGTTGCAGCGCTCCACTGGAAAACGGTTTGCCGAACAGCGAAACCTCGCCTGCGTCCGGCATGGTGATGCCGATCATCATGCGGATCGTCGAGGTTTTGCCGGCGCCGTTGGGTCCCAGCAGACCAAACATGCTGCCCGCCTCGATGCGCAGGGAAAGGTCCCGCACCGCCGCCTTCGCTTCGTACGATTTCGACACGCGATTCAACTGCACCAGCGCTTCCATACTTCGAGGGTTTCTCCAGACCGGGGAAGGAACAGGCCAGCATACCAGCCCGGCTCCGCTGGCTTTGGACCCAGTCCGCCCTCTCGCCAAAACCTCCATTCGCGACGATCTCCGGGATTTTCCCCCGGCATTCCGCTATTCTGAACGGGCTGTCGTTGCTGAGGAGAGCCGCAGGAATTGGAAAACGGAAAACTATCTCAGCCCAGCCGAATTCTCGTTACCGGGGCTGCGGGGTTCCTCGGATCCCATCTGTGTGACGCGCTCATCGCCGCCGGGAACTCCGTCGTGGGCGTTGACAATCTCTGCACCGGCCGTCTCGCGAATCTCGAACAGCTGCGCGGGGAATCGCGGTTCGAGCTGATCCAGCACGACATCTGCGATCCCTTCGATTTTGGTCCCGTCAGTTTTGTGTTCAATTTCGCCTCCCCGGCCAGTCCTGTCGATTACCTGCGTCTGGGCATCGAAACCCTCCGCGTCGGCTCCGAAGGCACGCGCAACGCGCTGGAAGTTGCCAGCAAATACAAGGCCGGATTCCTTCACGCCTCCACCTCCGAGTGCTACGGCGATCCCGACGAGCACCCGCAGCCTGAAACCTACTGGGGCAACGTCAACCCAATCGGGCCGCGTTCGGTCTACGACGAGGCCAAGCGCTTTTCTGAGGCGCTGGTCATGGCGTACCACCGCTACTACGGCGGCGATACCCGTCTGGTCCGCATCTTCAACACTTATGGTCCACGGCTGCAGGCCAGCGATGGCCGCGTCATCTCCAACCTCATGACCCAGGCCCTGCACGGCGAAGACCTGACCATCTACGGCGACGGCAACCAGACGCGCAGCTTCTGCTATGTCTCCGACGAAATCGAGGGCATTCTTCGCCTGGCCCGATCGCATGAGCATCTTCCGGTCAACATCGGCAATCCGGTGGAGTGGACGATCCTGCAGTGCGCCCAGGAGATCCTCGCCGTGACCGGGTCGAGCAGCTCGATCCGGTTCGAGCCTTTGCCCCAGGACGATCCCACCCAGCGCCGCCCCGACATCAGCAAGGCCAAAGCGCTGCTGGGGTGGGAACCGAAAGTGGATCTGCGCTCCGGTCTGCTTCTCTGCCTCGAATATTTCCGGGAATCGGTGGCCCGGGGCGAACACAGCACCGTGGCCGGGTCCCCGGTGGGCTTGTCCAGCTTATCCAGCGCTCCATAAGCGGCCAGGTGCATTTCGTTTTTCGGGATGGGCCGGAGGGTAAATCCCTGATATATTAGGAAACTGGATTGCCGCGTGCCCGAATCGCGCACGCTGGTTCCGGACTGCTTTGGCAGGACCCGATCTGAAAGGATTGCCGCAGAGTGTTGATGATTCGCCTGGCGCGCGTAGGCGCGCGCAAACAGCCCTACTATCGCGTGGTCGTGATTGAAAAAGACCGCGCCCGCAACGGGCGTTCCGTGGAAGTCGTTGGTACGTACAATCCCCGGACGAATCCCGCATCGATTGATCTGAAGTTGGAACGCATCGAGTACTGGAAGGGCAAAGGCGCCCAGCCTTCAGACCGGGTAGCCAAATTGCTTAAGTCCGGTCCTTCGAAGGCGAGTCAGCCGCCCGTATCCAGCACCGGCGGTGCGGCGGACGCCTCCGCGGCCTGAGTTCAGTCAACTTACGGAGGGGTCGCCCGCTCCGCTGCTCCAGAAACCTCCCACAACGTTACTTTTGCCATCTCCGGATTGCGGAACCAGCGAAATAGACCTTTTGTCTGTCTCGGCCTTAGGGTACTATCCGCGTAGCCCCGGAAGATGAACGACGTGTGTCTTCCCAATGGGGGGCAGGATGAAGCAGACAACAGACAGACCCGATGACATGCGGGAGTTAGTTAATCAAATTGCGCGAGCGTTGGTGGATGTTCCCGAGGCTGTGGTTGTTGAGGCGGTCGAAAGAGAAGAGAGCACGGTACTGCGACTCCGCGTTGCCCCGACCGATGTGGGTAAGGTGATCGGCAAACAGGGTCGCACGGCGCGCTCGGTGCGCACGATTTTGGGAGCTGTCAGCATGAAGCACCATCATCGTTACACTCTCGACATCCTCGAAGAGGACCATCAGGGCCAGGGCGCCGACGAGGACTAGCAGGGAACCGGTTCGGATGGAATCCCCCCGTCCATTCCGCTCCGGCGCTGCCTCACGCGCCGACCAGGAGCATCATGCCCCTGAGAGTGGTGCCGCGTCCGATCGCGGCGCGCCCGCCCGATCGCCGTGGGCGCTGCTGGCGCGGCTCATTCGTCCGCAGGGACGGCGCGGCGAGCTGATCGCCGAGCTCTTCACCGACTTCCCGGAGCGTTTTAACCAGCGGCGACGGCTCTACCTCATTCCACCCGAACGGGTCGGCACGCGTCCCCGCGAGGTCGAACTGGAGAATTTCTGGTTCCTGCGCAGCCGCATCATCCTCAAATTCCGCGGCATCGACTCCATCAACGAAGCGGAAGCTATTCGAGGCTATGAGGTCGCGATTCCGGTCGAAGAGCGGGCAGCCCTGGATCCCGGCTCGTTTTACGCCGGCGACCTGATCGGCTGCCACGTCATCGACCTGAATCATGACAGCCTCGACGTCGGTGAGATCGTCGATCTGGACCGCGGCTCTTCCTCGAGCACGGAGTTGCTGGTCGTGCATCGCCCCGGGGTGCGTGGGTCTGGCCGCGAGCTCCTCATCCCCCTCGTGAAGGAATATATCGCCCACATGGACCCCGAACACCGTCGCGTGGAAATGCGCCTGCCCGAGGGGCTTCTGGAGGTCAACGCCCCGATGAGTAACGAAGAAAAGGCAGAGAACGAGCGCGACTAGCCCGCGGACTTCGAAACATCGGTACCCGATCCCGAACATCTCTGGGCTCTCTGTGTCCCCTGTGGTCAATCCCCTCAAATTCACGCCCCGTTGACCTGAGGTTCACGCCCCGAAGCATCCACCTGAACATCCCCATACAGGAGGGTGCGATGAGTATCAATCGCAGAGAGTTCATCCGCAGCGCCGCGGGAGCGGCCTCCGCAGCAGCACTGGCCGGCGTTCCGGCGGCCACATCCGCTGAAGCCCTGGCTTTGCCGTCGCCGTCAGCCTCCCAGATCGACCACATTGTCGTGGTCATGATGGAGAACCGCAGCTTCGACCACTTCCTCGGCTGGCTCCCGGGCTCCCGCGGACGCCAGGCCGGTCTCACCTACCTCGACAGCGAGGGCGAAGCGCATCCGACCTGGCACCTCACCACCGACGTCGGCTGCTCCCATCCCGATCCCGACCACTCGTATGCCGGCGGGCGCAGTGAAGTTGACAACGGCAAGATGGACGGCTGGCTCCGCACCACCACCAACGACAGCTTCTGCATCGGCTATTACGAGGAAGCTGATCTGCCTTTCCTCAGCGCCGCGGCGCGCAACTTCACCACCTGCGACAACTACTTCGCTTCGATCCTCTCCTCGACTTTCCCCAATCGCGTCTTCCAGCATGCCGCCCAGACCGACCGCCTCTCCAACACCTTCGACCTCTCGACTCTCCCCACCATCTGGGACACGCTGGCCGCCGCCGGTGTCAGCCATCGCTACTACTACTCGAACGTCCCCTTCCTCGCCCTCTGGGGGCTTAAGTACATCGGCATTTCGGCGCTGTATCCGCAGTTCCTGCTGGATGCGGCGACCGGCAATCTGCCGGCGGTCTCCTTTCTCGACCCCAAATACACCATCCTCGACGACGGAGAGGGCAACGACGACCACCCGCACGCCAACATTGAAGCCGGCGAAGCCTTCCTCAGCCAGGTGTATCAGGCCGTCAC
The DNA here is from genome assembly GCA_963770525.1 of uncultured Acidobacteriaceae bacterium. Classification (GTDB taxonomy): domain Bacteria; phylum Acidobacteriota; class Terriglobia; order Terriglobales; family Acidobacteriaceae; genus Palsa-343. Next base: position 440,548 of record CAVYPY010000002.1, read on the forward strand.
CAGCGGGCCGGGCTGGAAGAACACTGTGCTCATCATCAACCGTGACGAATGGGGCGGCTTCTTCGACACCATCGCACCGACGCGCGTCATCGCGCCCAACGACGTCGATACCGATCTGGTCGATGGCAAGGCGCTGCTCGGCTGCCGCGTGCCTACCCTTGTTCTCTCACCGTGGACGCGGGGCAATCCGGCGACGCCGCGCATCGACACCCACCTCTACGACCACACCTCAGTGCTCAAGCTCATCGAGTGGCGCTACAACCTGCCGCCGCTCACCGCACGCGACGGCTCGAACGAGATCGCCAATCTTGCTCTGGCCCTCGATTTCAGCGCGCCCGACACCTCGGTTCCGTCCCGGCCGGTCGTCACGCCGCCCATCCCCACCCCGTGCGGCCTTCTCGAGCTCGGCACCACCATCGATAACGAGAGCTACGACTTCAACACGCTGAAGAACTCGGATCTGGCCTCGGGCTGGACGCTGCCGTAGAGCAGATCCCCCTCGTCGCGCCCCAAAAGCGAAAGGGCCGCATCGAGCGGCCCCCTTTTCCATTCTGCTGATCCGCTTAGCGGCGGCCCTTCTTCTTTGCGGTCTTCTTTGCCGACTTTTTCGCCGACTTTTTGGCAGGCGCTTTTTTAGCAGCCTTCTTCGCCGCTTTTTTTGCTGCCTTTTTTGCGGGCGCTTTTTTCGCGGCCTTCCTGGCGGCTTTCTTCGTCGCCTTTTTAGCCGCCTTCTTCACAGCTTTCTTCGCCGCTTTCTTTGCGGGCGCTTTTTTGGCTGCTTTCTTCGCAGCGGCTTTCTTTACAGGGGCAGGGGCTTTCTTGGCCGCCTTCTTGGCTGGCGCTTGCTTTGCCGCTTTTTTAGGAGCCGCCTTCTTTGCGGGTTTCTTCACAGGAGGAGCGGCGGGCGGAGCCGCCGGTTGAGAGGCAGTCGCGCCCGATTCCTCATCGTCCATGTCGTCGTCGTCGGACGTGATGGTTGTGGTGGTTATCTCTTCCTCTTCCTCATCGTCACCGAAGCCGTTCTCGACCTCTTCCATGTCATCGTCGGCTTCCGGCTCGAATTCTCCGTCACCCATTGCATGAAGTCTGTAATCGTCCTGCATCCGATATGCCCTCCGGGCTCCGAGTCAGTTTGCACCGCTGTATGAGTATGCCAGAAAAACCGGCAAAACCCTCGCGCCGCGGATTATAGCAACTGCACGCGCGCAGTTGCCAATCATACGCGCCATCGCATGCCACAATAAGATGCGTTGCGCCCATGCGGTTCGATCTGATCACCATCTTTCCCGACTTTTTCACAAGCATCCTGGATCACGGGGTGCTGCGGCGAGCCCGCGCCGGGGGGTTGGTCAAGGTCGAGGTCACCGACCTCCGCCAATTCGCCCATGACCGCCACCGGACCGTCGATGACCGCCCCTTTGGCGGCGGCGAGGGCATGGTCCTGAAGCCGGAGCCCCTGGCGGAAGCGGTCGAATCGCTCGGCCTCGCCCCCAAACCTGCCCGCGATCGCACCCGGGAACAGGTCATCCTCCTCTCTGCGCAGGGCGGCCGCTTCATTCAGGCGACAGCCCGCGAGCTTGCCGGCCTCGACCGGGTCGTCCTCCTCTGCGGCCGGTACGAAGGCGTCGACGAGCGGGTCAACGAGCTGATCTGCGACCGCGAGCTGTCGGTCGGCGACTTCGTCCTCTCGGGTGGCGAGCTGGCCGCGGCTCTTGTTGTGGACGCGACGGCGCGGCTGCTGCCTGGCGTCCTGGGCAACGAGGCCTCGAGCGAATACGAGAGTTTTGGCCTCGTCGACGCCGAGCCTGATCCCGAAGCGGGCCCACGATCCACCCACGGCGCCGGGGGCCTGCTCGACTATCCCCACTACACGCGGCCGGCCGAGTTTCGAGGGCTGGCCGTTCCGGCGGTGCTGACCGAGGGCGACCACGCGGCGATCCGGCGCTGGCGGCGGGAGCGCGCCCTGGAGAAGACGTGGCGCAACCGCCCCGATCTGCTGCCTGGGGCGCCGCTCAGCGATGCCGACCGCCGCTTCCTCCGCACCCTCGGCTGGGGAGGGTAGGAATCTGAGCCTGGGTTTTTATGCTTCTTTAAGTTATCTATTTTCAGCGTCTTACATTTCTTACAGTGGAGGCTTGCCACTCCTTCAATTCCGGACAGAGCACGCTGAGAGGGCCCATCGCGGATATGGCTGCCGGCGCGGGCTGATTGTGAATTTCTGCACGGAGCAGATTCGAAACCTGCCTCGCCCCCACCTTGCCTGAACCCGGGACGATTGGCATCATGGACGGCATGCGAACAGTCTTCGAAGCAGCGGGCGGGATCGAGGGTATGCGGCGTCTGGCCGCGGCGTGGCATCGGCGGGTGATGGAGGACGAGGAGGTCGGCCACCCGTTCAGGCACGGTGTGCAGCCCGATCATGTGGAGCGGCTCGCCGCGTATTGGGCCGAGGCGCTCGGTGGACCGAACCTCTATTCCGGTACGTATGGCGATGAGACGAGCGTGGTGCGGATCCACAGCGGCAACGGGGAGCACGAGGAGATGAATCTTCGCGCGATCGACTGCTTCGACCAGGCTCTGGTGGATACGGAACTGGATGGCGATCCGGCGCTGCGCCAGGTGCTGCACGACTACTTCGCGTGGGCGACCACGACGACGATGTACCGCTATCATCGGTCGGCTGACGATGTGCCGGACGGTCTTGCGATTCCGCGGTGGACGTGGAACGGACTCGAGGGGTAGGGCGCCCCGGCCCGAAGTCTGCTGGCGGTGGTCCCGGCGTCCTGTCGGAGCACCTAAAAAAATACTCGCAGGGGATGTCGAGAAGCCGTAGACGGCTCCGACTTAGGGATGAAAGCGCCCGAAAGGGCCGGATGTCCGGACGCTCCCGGCGCCGTTTTGCGGCCGGTGCAGTTGCGGCGACGACGCTGGGCGGACGCGTGGCGCATGCTGCAGCCGGATCCGGGATGCACAACGCAGGAGACAAGACAGAAGGAGATGCAATGACGACATTGACCCCATATCTTTTGTTCGACGGAAACTGCAAACAGGCGATGGAGTTCTACAAGGCATGCTTTGGCGGAGAGCTTATGGTGGCGAAGGTTGGGGATTCGCCGGCGAAGGAGTTCATGCCGGCCTCGCAGCATGAGAAAACCGTGAATGCGCGGCTCGTGAGCGGGGAGATCGAGATTTCTTCTTCGGACTGGCTGCGGCCGGATCGGGAGCGCGTCACGGGCAACACGGTTTGTCTTTTTCTGAGCGGGTCGACGGCAGAGGAGCTACGCACTCTGTTTGGGCGTCTCGCCGCGGGCGGCAATGTGACCGATCCGCTGAGGGAAATGTTCTTCGGTCTGTATGGGGCGCTCAATGATCGGTTTGGCGTGCGGTGGATGTTCCAGTCAAATGAGCGGAGCTAGCTGAGGTACAACAGCACGCGGGCGAATGAGAAGGAGAGAGTGCGATGAAATACATTCTGATGATGTCGGGCACGAAGGCGGGCGTTTCGGGATATCAGGCATGGTCGCAGAGCGATCGCGAGGCACACATGCAGGTGCTGGGGACTGTGATCCGGGATTTGACGGAGACGGGGGAGTTCGTCACCACCTCCAGACTGGCGGAGCCGAAGCAAGCCACGCTGGTGCGCGGCGAGAAGAACGGGCTGCCGGTGACCGACGGGGTCTTTCCGGAGGCGAAGGAGTTCCTGCTGGGCTACTGGATCGTGGATGTGGCGACGCCGGAGCGCGCGTGCGCGATCGCGGGGCGGATTTCTTCGGCGCCCGGACCGGGTGGGGTTCCCACGAATATGCCCATTGAGGTGCGGCCGTTCATGTGAGGACGGAATGAGTCGGCGGATGGATGCCCGCTCAACAGAGGGCGGGCTCGGCCGCCGGCTCAAACAGCAACCGCGGATCCTTCGGCCGCCGCCGCGGCCTTGAGGATGACAACCGTTGATTGCCAGGTGCGAACCGGAAGGAGCGAGGCGATGAAATACATCCTCATGATGAATGGGAAGAAGGCGGATTTTGCGGCGTATGCGCGGTGGTCGAAGCAGGAGCTGCAGGCGAACGTCGAATTCATGCAGACGTTCAGCAGGGAACTGAAGGAGGCGGGCGTTTTTGTGGCGTCAGAGGGGCTGGGATGGCCGAACGAGGCGAAGCTGGTGCGCGCCGGAAGCAAGGGCGAGCCGGTGACCGACGGCGTTTTCCCGGAGTCGAAGGAGTTCCTGGCGGGATACTGGATCGTCGACGTGGAGAGCGCGGAGCAGGCGTACGCGCTGGCGGCGCGGCTGTCCGGGGCTCCCAGTGGGTGCGGCGTGACAGACACGATGCCGGTGGAAGTGCGCCAGGTGCTGAGCGGCCACGCCGATCTGGGGCTGTAGAAAACGGCTGGAGGACGGATGAGCGGAGTGGTGCGCGAACCGCGGGGCGACGAGGCGCTGGAGGCCCTGCTGCGGGAGCTGGCGCCGCAGGTGCTTGGCGTGATCGCCCGGCGGTTCCGCGATTTTGCCTCCGCCGAGGACGCGACGCAGGAGGCGCTGCTGGCGGCGTTTCGGCAGTGGCCTCCGGAGGGGGTTCCGGAGAATCCGCGGGGCTGGCTGATCCAGGTGGCGTCGCGACGGATGGCGGACACGGCGCGGAGCGAGATCGCGCGGCGTGAGCGAGAGACAGCGATGGCCGAAGACGAGCCGGCGGTGGGGCCGCCGGAGTTGGAGGCGGATATGGATCCCGACGACACGCTGATCCTGCTGTTCATGTGCTGCCATCCCGCTCTGAGCGCCTCGTCGGCGATTGCGCTGACGCTCCGGGCGGTGGGCGGCCTGACGACGGCAGAGATCGCCAATGCGTTTCTGGTGCCGGAGGCGACTATGGCGCAGCGGATCAGCCGGGCCAAGCAGAGCATTCGCGCCTCAGGAGCGCCGTTTCGCGCGCCGACGCCACTGGAGCGCGGGGAACGGCTGCCGGCGGTGCTTCGGGTGCTGTACCTGATCTTCAATGAGGGCTACGCGAGCAGCTTCGGGGCCGACCTGCAGCGTCTCGATCTGGCGCGGGAGGCGATCCGGCTGACGCGATGCGCCCGGGCTCTGTTGCCGGAGGATGGCGAAGTGGCCGGGCTGCTGGCGCTCATGCTGCTGACGGATGCGCGGCGGGCGGCGCGCACGGATCCGGGCGGGGCGCTGATTCCGCTGGATCAGCAGGAGCGCAGTGTGTGGGATCGGGCGGAGATTGCAGAGGGAACGGAGCTGCTGACCTTCGCTCTGTCGCGGGGAGCGGTGGGGCTTTATGCGCTGCAAGCGGCGATTGCCGCGGTACACGATGAGGCGGCGCGCGTGGAGGAAACGGACTGGCGGCAGATTCTGGCGCTGTATGAACTGTTGCGCAGCGTGGCGCCGAGTCCCATGGTGACACTGAACCACGCGATTGCGGTGGCCATGGTGCACGGGCCGGCGCAGGGGCTCGAGCGGCTGGCGGCGCTCGACAAGGACGAGCGGCTGGCCGGGCACTATCGGCTGGCCGCGGTTCGCGCGCATCTGCTGGAGAAGCTGGGCGAGTTCGAGAAGGCGGCGGAGCTGTATCGGGCGGCAGCGGCGGGAACGGCGAGCGTGCCGGAGCGGAATTACCTGATCGGGCACGCGGCGCAGCTGGAGGAGACGCGGCGGCTGAGTGAGCAATGACTCCGGCGCGGCCTGAGGAGGAAATTGAGGAGGCGGGATCATGAACAGCATCGATTACGCATCGGTGGACGAGTACATCGCGGCACAGCCGGAGCCGGTGGCCGGGTGTTTGCGCGAGGTGCGGAAGGCGATCCGGAAAGCGTTGCCGAAGGCGGATGAGGGGATCTCGTACAAGATGCCCGTGTACCGGGTGAATGGCGAGGTGGTGTTGTATTTCGCGGGATGGAAAAAGCACTACTCGCTGTATCCCGCGAGCGCGCTGCTGGTGGATGCGTTCCAGACCGAGCTGGCGCCGTATGAGGTCGCAAAGGGGACGATTCGCTTTCCGTTATCGGAGCCGGTGCCGGTTCGGCTGATCGCCGACATTGCCCGCTTCCGCGTGAAGGAGCTGGCGGAGCGCGAGAAGCGGGCGAAGTCGAGTACCGTGCGGCGGTAGAGGACCTGTCGCTACTGGCCTGCTGTTGGCGTTTCGGACTTCGACGAGTGGTCCTTGTCGGAGGCCGGCGCCGGACCTGGGGTGAGGTTGCGGTAGTTCATCAGCGTGTTGAAGAGCATGCGGAACTCGCCGACGTTTTGCCAGCGCCAGATGGGGTTGGTCATGAACAGTACGACCTGGCCCTTGCTGTCGGGCACGATGGCGATTGCGGCGCGGCCCTTGATGTCGTCGGCGCCGTTGAAGAGGCCGCTGAGCACGGATTTCTCGCCGCCGGGAAAGCGCATGAGCACATCGTTTTTATCCATCGTCTCGGACATGCGGAGCAGCGGGCCGTTGGCGTAGCGCACGGGCACCGTCTTGTCGGAGTAGCCGTAGAAGATGGGGTTTTCCGGGCGGAGGATGTCCGCCTGGACGATGGGGCCGGGCGCGTAGAACTTGCCGCCGGGGCTGCCGGCTCCGACGGTTGGCGTCAGGCCGAAGTCCGGCGGGAAGGAGCTGGAGGCGCCGAGGGTGACCAGCAGGCCGCCGTCTTCGACAAACTTCTGGAAGGCCACAACGCCCAGGCCGCCCATGCCTCCGGTGATGTCCGGTGAGGAGCCGTAGTCGCCGAGGAACTTGAAGCGGTCGGTTTTCTCGTAGGCCAGCGGCTGGCCCTCACGCGGAATACCAAAGACGAGATCCCGAGGGTTGCGAACCTGAGTTGGAATGACGATCAGGTCGTAGTCTTTGGCCAGATCGCCCTGGTCGACGCGCTCTTTAAAGATGAGATCGTAGGGGACCTTGTACTGGTCGAAGGTGTAACGCACCCAGCCCACGTCCTGTGTGCCTTCCCACGTGCTGAAGATGGCGACGCGAGGCAGGGCCGAGAGATGGGCGGCGACATTGGGCGCAGCGGCGAGGCCCACGACATCGAGGCCCAGCTTTTCCGCCAGCGGTTTGAGGTCGGAGCCGGCGCTCGCGGGGACGAGGAAAGTCCCGGCGGAGAATTTCGTTCCACCCGCGGTGAAATCCTTCTCGGCAATCTTCACGTCCACGTCTTTGAGGGCCCAGCGCAGAGTGACCAGGTTGGGCGAGCCGTGATCGGGCACGGCGTAGACGGCCGCGGCGGCGACGCCTTTCACGGTGCCCTCGGGGGTGAACTCGGTGACGGAATCGACGGCGACGGACTGCACGGATTTGTCATCGGTCGATTTGACGGTGGTGTTGGTCATCAGCCCCATGGTCCAGGCGCTGTCGTCGTAGGTGCGCAGGTCGGGATCGGGATCATCCTGCTTCTCGAGGAGCGTTTTCGCGAGCGGTCCGTAGGGCTGGTTGGTTTTCACGATGAACGAGCCGGCGGGATAAGTACCGTCGCTCAGCTTGACCTCGGCTTTGGCGCGGCCGACCTCAATACCCTGCATACGCAGGATGTGGATGACGAAGGCGACGCGGGTCATGTCCTGCTGATCGGAGGGCACGATGTAGCCGTAGGGCGCGTCTTTGGTGCCGGCGGCGAGGGCCTCGCGGGTCTTGGCATAGAAGTCCTGAAGGATGACCTGGGGGAATCCGGCGACAAACTCGAGGGAGCTGAGGACTCCGCTCTCGGCGTAGTTGGTGTTGTCGCGCATGGACCAGAGGACGGTTTTGTAGGGCGGGTCAGGTCGGTACCACTCACGCTTGGTGAAGTTGCCGAAGCTGCCGCCACCGCCACCGAGCAAGGCTGGATTGGGTTGGAAGATGGTGCGCTCCATGGTGCTGGCGCCGTCGTTGCCCATGATTTCGTAAAAGCGCATCAGGGCGTTGTGGTTGGTGGCCATTTGGGCGACGTAGCCGGGAGACCATGCGTCGACGTAGGCGTGCGTCCACACGCCGGGCATGCCGTAGCGGGCGAGCTGGGTCATATCCCAGTTGGCGAACATGGGCAGCTCGCTGTAGACGATCGGGCTCCACAAAGGGTTCTGTGGCGCCTGGCCGCTGTAGATGTAGAGAAACGGCACGGACTCATGCAGGTCGTGCATGACCTCCGGATGCCACTGGAGAAACCAGCGCAGCAGGTTCTGGTTGGCCATGCCGGAGTAGTTGATGTCGCGGTTGTTATCGTGCTCGATGTACTTGCCCCAGTAGGGGACGCCGGACATCTTCTCGTAGTCGGTGATGTCGACGTTGTGGGCGTAGTACCAGTCGACGGAGCGGTCGCGTCCGTCGGGATCGGCGACGGGGACGATGGCGACGATGACGTTGTTGCGGATGCTCTGGATGAGGGGTGAGTCTTCGGTGGCGAGCCGGTAAGTCAGCTCCATGAGCATCTCGGGAGGGCCGAGTTCAGCGCTGTGCAGTCCGCCGGAGAGCGTGTAGAGCGGCTTCGTGTGAGCGATGATCTGCTGGGCTTCGGTGTCAGAGAGGCCGCGCGGGTCGGCGAGTTTGGCCAGGCTGGCGCGCTCCTCGTCGAGATGCGCGATGGAGTCCTCAGAGCCGACGAAGACGATGACGGAGTCGCGGCCTTCTTCGGTCTTGCCGATGCGCAGCACCTTGACGCGGCCGGTGTGCGCGGCGAGGGCGTCGTAGTAGCGGAGGATGTCAGCGTAGTACGTGAGCTTCTTCGGCGCGCCAATGTCGTAGCCGAGCACGTCGCGGGGTGAAGGGATGGCGCCGCCGGTGGGCAGATGATCGACCAGAGGGCTCAGGAATTCCGGTTTGGTGGTCCACGCGCGGACGTGGGTCGCGAACTCGGAATCCATGGTTTGCGCGGGGGACGTGGTGGAAGCAACAGCGAGACAGGCGAACAGCAGCACAGCAAGACGCTGGAACATTGCGCTCAAACTCCGCCGGAAAAGAGGATGTCCGCTATAGTAACGTGCCGGAGCACAGAAGCGAGCAAAACGGCGCGACTCAGGAAAATAGCGCGGGTGGGGGCCAACCATCGTTTGCGACAATAGAGTTGAGTGATTTGCGAAATCCGCGTGGACTTAGCCGCGCGTTCAGGGGAAAAGAATGGTCGCTATTAAGGTGGAATATCAGGGGGATCTGCACTGCAGGGCGGTGCACGGACCTTCCGGTACCGAACTCAACACGGATGCTCCGAAAGACAATCAGGGGCGCGGCGAGAGCTTTTCGCCGACCGACCTGGTGGCTACCGCGCTGGCCACCTGCATGCTGACGACGATGGGCATCCTGGCGCGCACGCTCGCGATCGACATGGCCGGCGCCACGGCGACCGTGGAAAAGGAAATGACCCCGCCGCCGCGGAGGATCCAGAGGCTGACGGCGCGGATCCATGTGCCAAAGGCTCTGAGCGCCGAAGATCAGCAAAAGCTGGAGCGAGCCGCCCACACCTGTCCCGTAAAAAACAGCCTGCACCCGGACGTGGAGATGCCGATCACGTTTACTTGGGGATGAAGCCGCTCACCACAGAGGACACGGAGAGCACAGAGGGATTGCGCGCAAGTCTCAACGAGGGCTTCGGCGCGAGATGTTTGCGCGCTACTTCTTCTTTGTCGCCACGGCGGGTTTCACGGCCTTCACGGCGTTGGTGAGCTCGTTCAGGGTGACGGCGTCCAGCTGATACAGCGAGGGGCCATCGTCGCGTTTGGCGATGCCGCCGTCCTGGGTCTTCGCGATCTGGACGTGGGTGGTCTTCTTACCGCCGCCGTACGTTACGGTGATGTCGATCTCCGGTGAAGTGAAGCCGCTTGTGACGAATTTCGTCGCCGCCAGGCCGCGTAATGCCGAGACGAGGGACTCAGCGGATTCGGTGTCCATCTTCTGGCCGTCGGAGGTCCAGGTAGTGCCGGCGTGCGTGAGCGTGAGCGAGGTTGAGCCGGAGTGGAATTCAATCTTGTCCGGGTCGGCGTAATCAAAACTGAAGAGCTGCTTGTTGCGATAGTCGTCGAGGGAGCGGTTGAGAGCTTCGGCGAGAGCGGTGCTGCTGGTGGAGTCGATTTTGTAGACGCCATCGAGAACGCTGGATTTCGCGTAGTAGTCGTCCTTCTCTTTGCGGACCTCGAGCGTGTCGGTTCCGGCGCTGCCCGTGATCTTGGCCGTGGCGACGGGCGTGGCATGAGCGAAGGCTTTGGCCGCGGCTTCCGGCGTGGTGAGGGTGTCCATTTTGGCGCTGGTGAGCTGCGTCAGCAGATCCTCGACCTGGAAGGTGTCGGTGCGGTACGGCTGGGGCTTCTGAATCTGCCAGCCATTCTGCACACGGCCGAAATCGACGGGCTGCGGTTTGCGATCGAGATCAATCGTGGTTACAGAAGCGGAGTCGACGGGGAGAAGGCGCTTATCGCGGAGGTCGTCGAAGGACTTGTTCAGGCTGTTTTTAATATAGGACGCAGCGGTGAAGACGCGCGGGTTTCCGGCGAGGGCAACGTAGACAGCATCGCCCGTGGGCGTGTCGTCGCCGAGGAGGAGCTTTTCGGTCTTGTTGTTCTTCTCCGTGAGATCGATCGTGACGGAGGGATTCTGCAGGCCGTAGGGAGCGAGGTTCGTGGCTTTGTCAGCGATGACGCGCTGCGAGGGCAGGGGATCGAGATTGGAGAGGATGCCGGAAACCGTGTTGGCGTCGGCCAGGGTGGATTTGGGCGCGGTGATCTGCCACTTGCCTGCACCGCTGCGCGTGAGGGTGACGGGCGGGGCGTCTTTCTGCGTGACGGTGAGCGCGGTGACGGAGGCGGGATCGACCTTGACGACGGGCGGCGTGGTCGGGGCGGCCGGGGTGGGCGGCGTCTTGCGGTGCGAGGACCAGTAGAGGGCGCCAGCCAGAATGGCGAGAACGAGAGCAGCAATGAGAAGACCGCGAAATTTCATGGTAGCAATTCAGGTCCCGGTCAGGCCGGGAGGTTCAACACGACGAACTAGCGCCTCTTCCACCAGACAAGAATGCCGGCGATGATGACGATGAGCGGCAGGACAAACTGGCTGACGATGCGGACGGTGCGCAGCTGGGCCTGAGTCATGGTGACGCGACGGTCCTCCGGCGCTTTGGGCCGGATGGAGATCAGATCCTCGTCGGAGGTGAGCCAGTTGACGGCGTTGGTGGCCAGATCGCCGTCGCCATTGAAGTCGATGAAGCGATTGGTGGCCCAGATCGAGCTGCCGATGGCCACGAAGCGTCCCTGCTGATTGGGCTTGCCGCCGGTGAGCGTGGCCGCTGCGGCCAGGGTGAGCGGACCCTTCTTGTTGTTGGGGTCCTTGATGTTGACGCGCGGATTGCTGAGGTCTGTGGTGGCCAGGCTGCTCTGCGAAGACGAGAAGAGCGGCTCGACCGTCGCCGTGCTGGTGTTGCTGGTGGTAATGGAGCGCGAGAGCGGGAAGCCGGTGGCCGTGCCCTTCATGCCGGCGACGATGGCCTGCGACGTGTAGCTGGTGACCAGCGGAACCTGCGGGCCGAGGCCGGCGATCTGGCCGATCGGATTGAGATCGAGAATGAGGTCCTTGTCCATGGTGACGCCCCAGCCGGCGAGCACGGAAGTGAGTGCGTCGTTGTCGCCGATCTGTGAGGGGCCCATTTTCAGCGGGGGATCGAGCATGAAGAAGGCGCGGCCGCCGTTATCGACGTAGGTCTTGATAGCGCTGACTTCGGGCTGCTGGTAGTCGTGCGTGGGTCCGGCGATCACGATGGCCGTGCAATCAGAGGGAACCTGCGCCTGGGTTAGTAGGTCAATGGATTTTGTCTGATAACTATCGCGGCCGAGGAGGTCTTTCAGGTGCGAGAGGCCGTCGCGGCTGGTGTCGTCGATCTGATGTTCGCCGCTGCCGGTGACGAAGCAGACCGTGCGCGTGTTGCCCTTGATGTCGCGGATGAGCGCGCCGGTGATGCCTTCCTCAGTCATGTCGTTGGCGGTCTCGGTGTGCGCGCCGACCTGAACGGTTGCGGTGTTCAGGCTGCGGATGCCGGCCGCGCGAGCCACATCGGGATCCTTGTCAGGATCGACGTAGACGACGTGGATCTTCGGCGAGAGATTGGCGTACTCGGTGAGGATGGCCTTGCCTTCGGCGAAGTGGCCGCTCTGGTTGAAGTAGGTGATAGTGGCCGGCTCTTTGAGCTCGTCAACGATCTTCTTTGTCTCGCTGGAGAGGCTGTAGCGCTTGTTGGCCGTGGCGTCGTATGTCTTCTCGTAGCGATTGGCGAGAACGTTGGCGACCACGATGATGGCCACAACAACCAGGATGTAGATCGTCGCGTAGCTGGCGTATTTGGTCTGACGGGCTTTCAACCACTGACTGGCCATTCCTGACTAGGACCTCCACCGAAGGGATTCCATCGAGCGCGCGGTGAAGAAGAGTCCCAGAAAGATGAAGCTGACGTAGTAGACAGCATCTTTCAGCGAGAGGACGCCACGGCCGAAGGATTCATAGTGACCGGGGACCGACAGGTAAGAGAGCACCTGGGCCCAGGTAGAGGAGTCGTAACTGCTGACCCAGGAGAAGACCCAGAAGAGCAGGATGATGCCGAAGGTGGCGGCGCCGGCGATGATCTGGTTTTTCGTCAGCGTGGAGATGAAGGTGCCGAGAGCCAGCAGCGCCGCGGCCTGGAGCAGCAGGCCGAGATAACCGACGAGCAGAGGCTTCCAGTCCGGATGGCCGTAGGCGAACAGGAACGCGAAGTTGATGCCAGCGTAGACCAGCAGCCAGATATAGAGGATGGTGGCCGCCAGCCACTTGCCGAGGATCACTTCGATGTCGCGTACCGGCGAGGTGGCCAGCAGCTCGATGGTGCCGTTGCGCTTTTCCTCCGCAAAGAGGCGCATGGTGATCATCGGGACGAAGAAGAGCGCGAGGAAGCTGGTGTTGAGCAGCAACGGCCGGATGATCTGCTCGTTGATGTTCATAGGCTGCATCTGCCCGGCCATCTGCATCTCGATGCCTTCAACGACAAAATCGCCGAGATAGTTCCAGAAGAACCAGCCGAAGATGATGCTGTACATCGTCAGCAGCAGCCAGGCGATGGGCGAGCTGAAGTAGCTCGAGAGTTCGCGGCGGCAGATGATCCAGAGATTTCTCATGCCTGGGCCTCCGGAGCGCCGGATTCGGATTCAGGTTCGGCGGCGTTGAGATCGGGCGGCGGCGCGGAGCCGGATTCAGGCTGTCCGCCGGTTCCCGGGGGCGGATTGGCGGCTTCGGTGCCGGTGAGCTGCAGGAAGATTTCCTCGAGGCTCATGGCGGCGGGGCGCAGCTCGTTCAGATCCCATCCGGCCTCGACGACAGCGCGGGCGAGATCGCCGCGAACCAGCTGGCCTTTTCGGCTCTCGACTTCAAAGAGAGCGGCCTGATCGTCCTGGCCTTTGGAGATAACGTTGCTGACGCCGGCGATCGCGGCAAGGCGCTGCTGGACCGTCTGACTCGACAGACTGCCGCTGCGCGCAGCCACTTCGAGCAGCATGGATTCCGCGCCGCGGGCGCGCGCCTGCAGATTGTGGACCGAGTCGGTGGCCACCAGCTTACCCCTGTTGATGATGAGGACCTGCTCGCAGGTCTGCTCCACTTCCGGCAGGATGTGGGTGCTGAGGATGATGGTGTGATCGCCGGCGAGGGATTTGATGAGGTCGCGCGTTTCGTTGATCTGCTTGGGGTCAAGGCCGGCGGTGGGCTCGTCGAGGATGAGCACGTCAGGATTGTGGATGATGGCCTGAGCGAGTCCGACGCGCTGGCGATAGCCCTTGGAGAGCTTGCCCATCAGCTTCTTTTTCACGTCGCCGATGGCGCAGCGGTCGCAGACGAAGTTTATGCGCGTCTCGAGTTCCGCACCGGAGAGGCCTTTGAGCCGGCCGACGAAGCGCAGATACTCGGCCGTCTCCATCTCCAGATAGAGCGGCGGGGCTTCGGGCAGATAGCCGATGTGTCTGCGCACGTCGAGGGGCTGCGTGAAGACATCGAAGCCCGCGACCGTGGCCGTTCCCGCGCTGGGCGGGAAGAAGCACGTGAGCATGCGCATGGTGGTGGTTTTGCCCGCGCCGTTGGGGCCCAGAAAGCCTACGATCTGGCCTTTTTCTACGGAGAAAGAGATGTGATCAACGGCGGTGGTGCGGGCGTAACGCTTGGTCAGGTCTGTAACAGTGATCATCGTCTGACTTAATTTTTGGACTTCGCGCGGAGCGAAGAGTTATCCACTCAGGCCCAGATTCTCTGCGATGATGCGCATTATCCGCAATTGCGGAGAGATGAGTCGCACAGGTGAACGTAGAGCGCCTGGAATGCGGCTCGCAACGAATCATGCCCATCCTAAAACATTGGCGCTTCGAAGTGGGGAAGATATACGAAGCGCCCGAAAATTATTCTCCGGTATCGATCTGCGCCCTCTGCAGCTTGTCGGAGTAGTCGACATAGATGGATTTCCAGGTGGTGTAGAAATCAATCGCGCCAATGCCGCCTTCGCGATGGCCGTTGCCGGTTTGCTTCACGCCGCCGAAGGGCAGATGCACCTCCGCTCCGATGGTGGGCGCGTTGACGTAGGTGATGCCGGCCTCCAGATCGCGCATAGCGCGGAAGGCGCGGTTCACGTCGCGGGTGTAAATCGCAGTGGAAAGGCCGTACTGGATGTTGTTGGAGATGGCGATGGCCTCGTCGAAGTCCGCGCACTCGAGAATGCTGAGGACCGGACCGAAGACCTCTTCCTGGGCAATGCGCATGGTTGGCTTCACGCCGGAGAAGACCGTTGGCGCGAAGAAATGGCCGCCGGCGTATGCGCCGTCGTTCAGGGGCTTGCCGCCGCAGCGGAGTTGGGCACCTTCGTCCTGCGCGATTTTGCAGTAACTGGTTGAGGTCTCGATCTGCGCGCGGTTCACCTGCGGGCCCACCTGCACGGACTCGTCGAGGCCGTCGCCAACCTTGAGCGCCTTGGCGCGGGCGACCAGCTTCGCGATGAACTCCTCGGCGATGGAGCGATGCACGATGATGCGGCTGGTCGCGGTGCAGCGCTGGCCTGTGGTGCCAAAGGCGCCCCAGAGCGCGCCGTCGACAGCGAGATCGAGGTTGGCGTCTTCGAGGACGATCATGGCGTTCTTGCCGCCCATCTCCAGCGAGCAGGCCTTGAAGTGCTTGGCGGCGGTCTGGCCTACGAGACTGCCGACCTCCGACGATCCAGTGAAGGAGATAGCGGCGACGCCGGGATGTTCGACGAGCCGCGTGCCGACTTGCGAGCCGGAGCCGGTAACGTAGTTGACGACGCCGGGGGGCACACCCGCATCGACAAGAGTCTGCACCAGGTTCAGCGTGGAGAGCGGCGTGTCCATGGCCGGCTTGATCACGCAGGTGTTGCCGCAGACGAGCGCCGGCAGGAGCTTCCACGAAGGGATGGCCATGGGGAAGTTCCAGGGCGCGATCATACCGCAGACGCCAACGGGCATGCGGATGGCCATGGCGAACTTGTTGCGCAGCTCGGAGGGCGTGGTGACGCCGAAGAGGCGGCGGCCCTCGCCGGCCATGTAGAACGCGGTGTCGATGGCTTCCTGGACGTCGCCGCGGGTTTCGGCCAGAACCTTGCCCATCTCCCGGGTCATGTCCTGGGCAAACTGCTCCTTGCGCTGGACGAGGAGATCGCCGGCGCGGTTGAGGATCTCGGCGCGTTTGGGTGCAGGGGTCAGGCGCCAGGAGTTCCAGGCTTCAGCGGCGGCGGCGACAGCGGCGTCGACGTCTTCGGGGCCGGAGGCCTGGAATTCGCCGACGATGTCATCCCTGCGGGCGGGGTTGATGTTCTGGAAGGTCTTGCCGGTGCGGGCGGGGACCCAGCGGCCGCCGATCAGGTTCAGGTGCGTCTTTGGCGCCATCGAGCGTCGATCTCCTGGAGATAACTCAAACCTAACAGGATACCCCGGGCATGCAGGGGGTGAGAACTAAGGTGCTATTGCACGGATTATTCCGCTCTGTGAAAGTGCCGGAAGGAACGGCAAGCCTTACAATTAGAGACGAGTTCTCTCAGAAAAGCTTATCCCTCGATGTCATCCAATGGTTTTCAGCCGCGTTCTCCGCGATCGCACAGCCTGCGATCCCTCTTTAGCGTCTTCTCCAACGATCTGGCTATCGATCTGGGCACGGCCAATACGCTCGTTTTCGCTGCCAATAAAGGCATTGTCGTCAACGAGCCGTCGATCGTAGCGATCAACAAGAATACCGGTGAAGTGGAAGCCGTCGGAAAAGAGGCCAAGGAGATGCTGGGGCGCACGCCCGGCAACATCGTGGCCATCAAGCCGATGAAGGACGGCGTGATTGCCGACTTCAAGGTCACCGAGAAGATGCTGAACTACTTCATCCAGAAGGCGCACAACCGCAAGATGCTGGTGCATCCGCGGATCGTGATCGGCGTGCCTTCGGAGATCACCCAGGTGGAAAAGCGCGCGGTCGAGGACTCGGCCTATCGCGCCAAGGCCAGCGAGGTGTTTCTGGTGGAGCAGGCGATGGTGGCGGCGATCGGCGCCGGGCTGCCCATCACCGAGCCCAGCGGCAACATGGTGGTGGATATCGGCGGCGGCACCACCGATATCGCCGTGATTTCGCTGTCCGGCATCGTCTATTCGCGATCGCTCCGCATGGCGGGCAATCAGATGGACGAAGCCATCATGAATTACCTGAAGCGGAAATATAACCTGCTGATCGGCGAGCGGACCGCGGAACAGATCAAGATGGAGATTGGCTCGGCTTATCCGCTGGAACGGCCGCAGACGATGGAGATCAAAGGCCGCAACCTGATCGAGGGTGTGCCCAAGACCATCACTATCGACGACGGGGAAATCCGCGAAGCGCTGGGTGAGTGCATTTCCACCATTCTGAACGGCATCCGCGTCGCTCTGGAGCGGACGCCGCCGGAGCTGAGCGCCGATATCAGCGATCGCGGTATCGTCCTCACCGGGGGCGGGGCGCTGATTAAGAATCTCGACAAGCGCATCCGCGAGGAGACCGGTCTGCCGGTTTCGATTGCGGACGATCCGCTGGCCAGCGTGGTGCTCGGAACCGGAAAGATGCTGAGCGACTTCCGTCTGCTGCGCAAGATCAAGATCGACGGGTAACGAGCGCGCGGCCGCCGGCATAAGCAGGTCCTGGGTCATGGAATCCTTTTTCAGCCGCTACCGCAACGCCCTGGTGCTCATTACTGTCCTGATGGTGCAGGTGGTGGGACTGGCCGTACAGGTGCGCCGTCCTGGACCCAACCCGTCGGACAAAGGCGGCGTGCGCCTCATCCGTTCGTGGGTCGTGGGTCTGGTGTCGCCGCCGGAACGTTTGCTGCGTTCGACCGGCCACGCCATCCGCAGCACGTGGATGAACTACATCGATCTCATCCATGTGCGGCAGGAGGACCGCGATCTGAAGGCGCAACTGGGTAATCTTCGTCTGGAAGAAGAGAGCCTGGCCGAGGACGCGCGCCAGGGCCAGCGGCTGCAGGCACTGCTGGGCTTCAGGGAAAAGTACATCTATAAGACAGTCGCCGCCCAGGTGATCGGATCGTCGGGCACGGAGCAGTCGAAAGTGCTGCTGATCGACAAAGGCTCGCGCGACGGCCTGAAGCCGGATATGCCGGTGATTACGCCGGACGGGATCGTGGGCAAGACACGCGACGTCTTCGGGCATACCAGCCAGGTTCTGGAGATTTCCGACCCCACCAGCGGCGCGGGCGTGGTTCTGGAGAAGACGCGCATCCGCGGCGTCCTGCGCGGCGACACCTGGGGTCATCCGGAGATCGTGAATATCTCGCCGGACGAGCGGATTCAGAAGGGTGACACGGTGGTGACCAGCGGCGGCGATGGCATCTATCCGCGAGGTCTGGCGGTGGGCTCGGTACAGAAGGTGGTGCCCGATCCGGACGGAACGCTGGTGAATGTGCAGATCAAGCCCGCAGCGAATCTGGCGCGGCTGGAGGAAGTGCTGATCATCACCAGCACCGGCAACGTGATGCCGGCGCAGATGCAGGAAGACCTGACCCAGGCCGCCGAGGCGGAGCAGAAGGCTTCCGATGTGCTGGCTGAGCGGCTGCCCTCCCGAGTCGATCCCAACGCGCCGCTGAGCGCGCAGCAGCAGCAGGACAGTTCCAACGGCGACATCCGGCCGGTGCGTCCGCCACAGGCGCTGCACCCGGATCGCTTTACGCCGTCGGATACGCCGCCAGCGGCGGATCTGGTCCCAGGCCAGCGGGCCCCGGCGACCGAGGCAGCGGCCAGTTCGCAGCCTTCCCCGGAGACGACGCAACCTCGGGCCGAGAATCCTGGAACCACTCCCGCTAAGCCTTCGGCTGCCAAGCCGTCGGCTGCAAAACCTCGCATTCGCCCTGAGACGTCGCCGGCGCAGGCAGCAACCTCGCCCGCGGTGAAGAAACCGGCAGCCAGCGAGCCGGAGACGCATCAACCGGCGAAGCCGCCGGCCGGTGAAGCGCCCACGCCTCCGCCGACCACAAATCCGCAGGGAGGGATATAAGGATGGCCCTGTTGGCGTCCTCCCGGCACGAGGTGGGGTCGCGGTCGTATCCGATTCTGATCTATATTCTGGTGCCTCTGCTGGCGCTGGGCCTGCAGTCGCTGGTTTCGCTGCACTTTCCCAGTTTCGATCTGATCGATCTGCCGCTGCTGGTCACGATCTACTACGGCATCTCCCGCCGGGAGCCGATTACGGCCACGCTGGTGGGGGCGGTCATCGGCATCGCGCAGGACAGCCTGACCCACAATCCCCTGGGCGTCTTCGGAATTTCCAAGGCGGTCGTGGGTTATATGGCGGCTTCGCTGGGTGTGCGGGTGGATACAGAGAACCACGGCACCCGGCTGCTGCTGACTTTCGGTTTTACGCTCGCGCAGACAGGGGTGCTGTTTCTGCTGGAACGGCACATGCTGGGGCAGCCTTTTGCCTGGCACGGGGTCCACGAGGTGATCCGAGGCCTGGCCAACGCGCTGGTCGGGGTAATCCTGTTTGCTCTGCTGGATATGAGCCGGAGCCGCGAGGGCTGAGTTTGCAGGAAATGAGGAACCCCGGTGGTCAGATGGCAGGCCTTCCGCGAGCGGCAGCGGCCGCAACTCTGCATCCCGGAGCGGGGTACAATCGTCTTAGAACCAGCGACCGCCTGGCCGGACCGGAGCGGAATCGCGTTACCGTTCAGCCGAGGCGGAAGACTTCCCCGGCGAACCGTCCGGAGCAGGAATATTCCCAGCCGATGAACAGCCCCGCCCGTCACCTCCCTCTGATTTGCCTTGTGGCCACTTTGTCTTTGACACCTGCGGCCTTTGCCCAGGGCGACTCGTCGGCCAAAACACCGAAGCCGGCCGCCGTCAACGGGCAAAAAGCCGCCGATCAGAGTACAGACGACCGCGGCAGCGCCTACTACCACTACATGATGGCGCGCGAGTACGAGGAAATGGCGACCACGCTGGGGCGAAGCGAGTACGCCAACCGCGCGATTGAGGAATACAAGATGGCCCTGAACGGCGATCCTGCATCGCCGTACCTGAACAGTCATCTGGCGGAACTGTACTTCCGCACCGGGCGGATTAAAGAGGCGATCAACGCGGCGCAGGAGCGTATCAAGCAGGACCCCAACGATCTGGATGCCCACAAGCTCCTCGCTGAGGTGTATCTGCGGTCGCTGGGCAGCGGGCAGCAGGATGTCTCCGCGCAGATGCTGAAGCTGGCGATTTCGGAATATCAGAAGATCGTGCAGCTGGAGCCGAACGATGAGGACAACCACCTGATGCTGGCGCGGCTGTATGCGGCCGATCATGACTCTCCGCAGGCAGAGGCCGAGCTGGCGGCGGCGCGCAAGATCGATCCTGGCTCGGAGGAAACGGCGCTCATCGCGAACCGGTTCTATTCCGACGTCGGCGAGCCGCAGAAGGCGATCGATGTGCTGAAATCGCTGCCGGACGACGATCAGACCTCGCGCACGGAGTACCAGCTGGGCGCGAGCTACGACCAGCAGAAGGACCCGACCGACGCGATCGTGGCGTATCGCAAGGCTCTGGAACTGGAGCCGGACAATCTGGACGTGGAGCGCGCCCTGGCCAAGGACCTGCAGGCGGACGGACAGGCGGAGCCGGCGCTGCAGGCGTGGAAGGACATTGCGGCCGGCGATCCCACGGACGCCGAGGCCGAGATGCAGATTTCCACCATCGACCAGCATCTGGGCAAGTGGGACGATGCGCTGGCCGCGGCAAAGAAAGCGCACGAGGCAGCGCCCGACTCAATCGGGGTTCAGTTCGAGGAAGCGAAGATCGACGACGCGCTCGGCCATCTGGATGACTCGGCTAAAGTCTTTGAAGATCTGGTGACGGCCACCGAGCATCCCAGCGGCCAGTATTCCGACGAGGAAAAGGGGAACTACGCTGCGGTTCTGGATCGCCTGGCCGAGGTCTATCGGGAGCAAAGCAAGCCCGACCAGGCCGTAGCGACCTACCAGAAGATGGTCACGCTGGGCGGCGATCTGGAGGAGCAGGGTTACGACCAGATCGTGGAAACCTGGCGTGAGGCCCACGAGTACGACAAGGCTGTGGCGGCGGCCAAAACGGCCGTGGAAAAGCAGCCGAAGAGCGTGGATGCGAAGCTGACGCTGGCCCGCCAGCTCGCCGATATCGGCCACCCGGAAGACGGCATTAAGATGGCCAACGCGCTGGTCCAGAGCGATCCGAAAAACCTGGAGGTCTACTACCAGCTGGCGCAGATTTATTCGGATCTGCGGCGCTGGAAGGACGCATCCGATACGCTCGATCTGGCCGAGAAGCAGGCGACCAAGAAGGACGACCAGACGATGGTCGAGTTCCAGCGGGCGATGATGGCCGATCGGGCGAAGCGCTACGACGAGGCTGAGGCCGACTTCCGCAAAGTCCTGGCCGTCGATCCAAACAACGCCCTGACCCTGAACAATTTTGGGTTTATGCTGGCCGACCGCGGCGTCCAGCTGGATGAGGCGCTGGCCATGATCCAGAAGGCGGTGAAGCTGGAGCCGACGAACTACGCGTACCTGGATTCGCTGGGATGGGCTTACTACCGGCTGGGGCAGTATGGGCAGGCCGAAGATAATCTGCAGCGCGCCATCTCGCGGGGAGCCAACGATCCTACCGTCCACGATCACCTGGGCGATGTCTACGAAAAAACCGGGCGGCTGAAGCAGGCCGCGGCGCAGTGGGAGCTCTCGCTGAACGAATACGCCCATACGGTGCAGGCGGACATGGACACCGGCGACGTCACCAAGGTCCAGAAGAAGCTGGACAGCGCGCGCGTGCGGCTGGCCCGGGAATCGGGCGGGCCGGCGGCGGGCAAGCCGGAATAGGGCCGCCCGAATCCCGCATGGCGCAACTTCAGAGCGGCGCGTGGCCTGGAATCACCGGGGTCCGCGCAGCCTTTGCCGTTCCTGACGATGGGCCGCTGGCGCACAGAGAATTCCCGGAACCCGCCCACCCCTACCGCACTCCCTTTCAGCGAGACTGCGGGCGCATCATTCATTCGCGGGCCTTCCGCCGTCTGGCGGGTAAAACGCAGGTCTTCACGCAGCGTGGATCCGATCACTTTCGCAGCCGTCTTACCCACACCATGGAGGTTGCGCAGATTGCGCGCACCATGGCCCGAGCGCTTGGACTGAATGAGGACCTGACCGAAGCCCTGGCCCTGGCCCACGACATCGGCCATCCACCTTTTGGACATGCCGGCGAGCGGGCGCTCGACGAGGCATTGCGCCAGCAGGGGCTGCGCTTCGATCACAACCTGCATGCGCTGCGCATCGCGGAGCATTTCGAGAGCCGTCACCTCGGTTTTCGGGGGCTGAACCTCACCCTGGCGGTCCGCGAAGGCATCATCAAGCACTCGCACGACTATGCGCCGGGCGAGCACCCGGAGCTGGCCGCGTATTTTCTGGAGCAGCGGCCGCCGCTCGAAGCCCAGCTCATCGACCTGGCCGACGAAATCGCCTACCTGGTGGCCGACCTGGACGATGGGGTGGAAGCCGAGATTCTGACCGTGGAGCAGATCCGGGGAGGCGTTCAGCTCCTGGAGCGTCATTTTGAGCCGGTCGCCGCGGAGAACCCAGGCGCGGCTGAGAAACTCGTCTTCCAGGAAGCTCTGAAGCGGATGCTCAACGCTCTCGCCGACGACCTGGTCGACGCCATTCAGGAACGTCTGCGGGCGTGGCACGTCCAGGATTTGGCCGGAATCCGCCAGGCCGCGGAGCGGATGGCAGCGTTTTCCCCGGAGATGGAAGCCCTCCGCCGAGAAGCGAAGTCCTTCCTTTACCGTAATTTGTATCTGTGCGAGGAACTGAAGCGGAGTCATGACGACGCCGCGCAAATCGTGGCCGAGCTGTTCGCGTTCTGGATGGCCAACCCGGACCGGCTGCCGCCGGCTTATGCGGACCAGGTGGAGGCAGAGGGTGCTCCGCGGGTGATTGCAGATTATATTGCCGGGATGACTGATCATTTCATCCTCGAAGCGCATCAAAGGGTGCGGAAGATGGTGTTTCCCAGCGGGCACTCAGCCTTCCCCGGAACCTAAACGCCTCAATCCCCGCGAGGCGCCTCTTGCCCGAAAGCGGAAAGCACTTCTCCAGAAAGATGAGGAGAGGGTATGGCACCGTGGGCAGCATTTCCCTGGGCGTGGTTCCTGGCAGGATTATTGTTGGGCAGCTGGATTGGGGCGACGGTTGGCAGCGCGGCGGTTCTGCTGCTGGCCGGGCGCAAAATGAAACGACTGGAGACCGTCAATCACCTGCTGCGGGTGAAACTGAGAGCGTATGCGCAGCGCCCTCGGATAGCGGCGCATCGCGGACTGGCGCCGGTGCTGCGGCCGTTCAAGGTGGTCACAGACACGGCGACAATTCCCCTAGATCGTATCGCCAGCGGAAACTGATCGGTCCAGGTGCGCTACTCTTGCAGGGGTGAACCCTCGTCTTCCCGTCTCCCGCCTTCTTCTTTCCTGGAGCAGCGGCAAAGACAGCGCCTGGGCGCTGCATCGGCTGCGGCAGAGCGGCGCGTATGATCTGGCCGGCCTGCTGACTACTCTGAATTCCGCCTTTGATCGCGTAGCCATGCACAGCACGCGGCGCGCTCTGCTGGAAGCGCAGGCGCGCGCGGCCGGCCTGCCGCTGGTGACGGTGCCGCTTCCCTGGCCGTGCTCGAATGCGGATTATGAGGCGCTCATGCGCGAAGCCTGTGCCGCGGCGGTTGCGTCCCACGTGGAATTCGTCGCGTTCGGCGATCTGTTTCTCGAGGATGTGCGCCGGTATCGCGAGGAGCATCTGGCCGACACGGGCCTGCAGCCGGTCTTTCCCGTGTGGGGACTGGACACGCGCCGCCTGGCCGAGGAAATGATCGACAGCGGCCTGCGCGCGCGGCTCGTATGCGTCGATCCACGCAAGCTGCCCGCGGAGTTTGCCGGCCGGGAATTCGATGCAACGCTGCTGCGGGATCTGCCCGCAGGCGTCGATCCCTGCGGAGAAAACGGCGAGTTCCACACGGCGGTCTATGCCGGGCCAATGTTTCGCGAGCCCATTCCGATCGAAGCGGGTGAGGTAGTGGAGCGCGACGGATTTGTCTTTGCCGACGTGCGTCTCGCCGAACCAGTTGCTGCGGCGGTTGAGTGACGGTCTGCCACGGCCCTCTGTCGCGGCCATTCGCCCATCGCTGCCGCCAACGTTGGATTGACACCGTCCGGCCTTCTCTGTTTTCCTCGAACCATGCTCGTGCCGCACTCCATGCGCTCTGCCGCCATCGCGCGAATTACCGTCCCCATGAACAGGGGAGCGGGCGGCTAGACGAGCATCGAGGTACAGCAAACCAGCCATCGCGCTCCCTGAGCCGATGGCTTTTGTTTTTGCCCCGGAGGTCTTGTTCCCAACAGAAAGGAATGTCCCCTTGAGCCTCACACTCGCATCGATCCAGGCCGTCCGCCAGCGCATCCGCGACTCCATCTACCTGTCGCCGGCGCCCCACTCCGCCGGGCTTTCCGAGATGACCGGGCAGCAGGTCTTCCTCAAGCTCGACAACCTGCAGCGCACCGGCGCCTTCAAGGAGCGCGGCGCGCTGAACAAGATCCTCACTTTGACCGAGGACGAGAAGCAGCGGGGCGTGATCGCGGCCAGCGCCGGCAACCATGCCCAGGCCGTCGCGTACCATGCCACGCGCCATGGCATTCGTGCCCGCATCGTGATGCCTCTGATGACGCCGCTGGTCAAGGTGGACGCGACCTCGGGCTATGGGGCTGAGGTCGTGCTGCACGGTGCCAGCTACGACGACGCGTGTGCTGAAGCCATCCGTCAGAGCGAAGCCGACGGCCTCACCTTCCTGCATCCATTCGACGACGAGGCGGTGATTGCGGGGCAGGGAAGCATTGGCCTGGAGTTGCTGGAGCAGATCCCCGAACTCGAGGCCGTGGTCGTGCCCATCGGCGGCGGCGGCCTGATCAGCGGTGTGGCCTGCGCCATCAAAGAGACGAACCCGGAGATCCGCGTCATCGGGGTACAGACAGAGCGGCTGCCCTCGATGCTGCGCGCCTGCGAAGCCGGGCGTCCGGTCACGATTCCCGCCGAAGCCACCATCGCTGACGGCATCGCCGTGCGCCGCGCCGGAGAAGTCACGCTGCCCCTGGTGGCGCGCTACGTCGACGAGCTGGTGACAGTCGATGAGGAAGAGATCGCCAGCGCGATTCTCGTATTGCTGGAACGCGAGAAGACGCTGGCGGAAGGCGCCGGCGCCGCAGCCCTGGCAGCCCTGCTGCAGAAGAAGACGCGCCTCAACGGACAGCGCACCGCGGTGCTGGTATGCGGCGGCAATATCGACGTGACGCTGCTGTCGAAAATCATCGAGCGCGGCCTGGTGAAAGACGGACGGCGCACCCGCGTGCGCATCCACCTGACGGATCGGCCCGGAGCCCTGCACCATCTCACGCGGATCATCGCCGATCTGCGCGCCAATATCGTGCAGACCTCGCACGATCGCGCCTACTACGGCGTCAGCCTCGGCGATACGGTGATCGACTTTACGCTGGAAACCCGCGGCGCCGCCCACATCCAGGAGATCGCCGCAGCGCTGACCGCCGCCGGCTATCGGCACGAGAAAATCGAGTAGCGAGGGAACAGGTTACAGGTTGCAGGTTACAGTCGCTGAATGATCGCCCAGAGCATCCTGCTGATCTCCTCCGCGAGCTTTTCAGCCCGCTCGATTTGAACTGGATCGCCAAATCCGAGGTCCTGCGCAATCACTAATTGCGTCTGGATTTCCAAAGCTGAGCCACGCCCGAAATCTGCCACCTGTAACCTGTAACCTGCAACCTGAAACCTGAAACCTGAACCTGTCACCTGTCACCTGTCACCTGTCACCTGTCACCTGCAACCTGTGACCTGCACCCTGTACCCTGTACCCTGTACGCCGTAATCTGTAATCTGTAACAGATGTCAGACCAGCTCTACCTCAGTCTCTGGTATCCCAACTTTCGTCTGGACGCGCTTCCCGCGGCTCTGGAGAAAGTCATGGAGCAGTTCGTCGCCGTCGGCGGCTCGGGGCGTGTCTCCACAGCGACCGCATACCCCATCTCGTGGAACGAGTCTCCGGCTTACCAGCGCGTCTATCGCAATGAAGCCGACGACGAAGAGGCCAGCCCGCGGGTCGCCATCGCCGCCGCCATGGAAAACGCCCACGACGACTTCGCCTGGGAGTTCGAGATGATCTGGGAGCTATGGGTGCCCGAGCCCGGCCAGGCGGGACTCGATACCATGTGGCGCCAGGAGCCGCGCGTCGTCCGCATCATCGGCTTCGGGCCGGAATTCGACGAAGGCGCCTACGAAACTAACGGACACATCCGCGTCGATTTCGGCCTGGACACGCCCTTTCTCTACGAAGGCCTGGATCTGGACAAAGACGCGGTCGAGCGCGTGAAGCAAAATGTGCAGCGCCTGGTGGAGTTCACGCATCATGTGCAGAAGAACTGCGGCATCTCCACGCGGCTGCTCTGGTCGGAATCCGGGGAGAGCCTCGCCCACAAGCTCATTGAGCGCCTGCAACAGGTGAACTGATCTGCCGGGTTGCGACCTTCCGGCGAATTCAGCCATTGGATTCACCAACAGTTAACGTCCTGCACAAACCGTAAATCAATCACAACGCCCCTTTCATATTCTTATGAAACGATCCTCCGCAGTAGTTGATCGAGACCGATCCCGGAACCTGAATCTCCACAAGGAGCCGAAGCGGAGTGAGTGTTCTCATTGTCGGTGGCGATGGATATTGTGGATGGGCGACCGCTCTTTACCTGTCAGAACGCGGTTACAAAGTTGGCATTGTTGACAGTCTCGTCCGCCGGCACTGGGATCAGGGCCTGGGCGTCGAGACGCTGACGCCGATTGCGCCGATCCGGCGGCGCCTCGCGCGCTGGAAAGAACTCACCGGGCACGAGATCGATCTCTTCGTCGGAGACATCACCGACTATCCCTTCGTCCAGAAATTCATGCGCGCGTTCGAGCCGGAAACCATCGTGCACTTCGGCGAGCAGCGCTCCGCTCCTTTCTCCATGATCGATCGCGAACGCGCGGTGGAGACGCAGGTCAACAACGTCGTCGGCAATCTCAATCTCCTCTTCGCCATCCGCGAATTCAATCCCGAGATTCACCTGGTCAAGCTCGGCACGATGGGCGAATACGGCACGCCCAACATCGACATCGAGGAAGGCTACATCGATATCGAGCACAATGGCCGTAAGGATCGCCTGCCCTATCCCAAACAGCCCGGGTCGTTCTACCACCTGAGCAAGGTGCACGACAGCCACAACATCCATTTTGTGTGCCGTATCTGGGGCCTGCGCGCGACCGATCTGAATCAGGGCGTCGTTTATGGCGTGATCACGGACCAGACGCGGATCGACGAGGTCCTGATCAATCGCCTCGACTACGACCACGTCTTCGGCACCGCGCTCAATCGCTTCTGTGTTCAGGCGGCGCTTGGGCATCCGCTTACCGTCTACGGCAAGGGTGGACAGACCCGCGGCTTCCTGGACATTCGCGACACGGTTCGCTGCGTCGAGATCGCGGTCGCCCATCCAGCCGCCAGAGGCGAGTTCCGGGTCTTCAACCAGTTCACCGAGCAGTTCAGCGTCTCTGATCTGGCGGAGATGGTGCAGGAGGTCGGCGCCGACGCCGGCCTCAGGGTCGAGGTCCGCCATCTGGAGAACCCGCGCGTGGAAAGGGAAGAGCACTACTACAACGCGAAAAACACGGCGCTGCGCGATCTCGGCCTCGTGCCGCACTGCCTCTCCGACTCGCTGCTGCAGTCGCTGCTCAGCGTCGCCTGCCGCTACAAGAGCCGGATCGACCCAACCCAGATCCTGCCGACGGTGTCGTGGAAATAGAGAGACAAAACCGGAAATCGAATCCCACCGCATCCGCGCCGGCCGGATGGCCGCTGCGGATTGCGCTGATCACGGAAACGTTTCTGCCCAAGATCGACGGGATTGTCACTCGCCTTTGTCAGACCCTCCGGCATCTGCGCGCCACCGGCAATCAACTCCTCATCATCGCTCCACGGGGCGTCGAAGAGTTCGAGGGTATTCCGGTCCACGGCGTGCCCGGGTTCGCTTTTCCCGTCTATCCCGATCTGAAGCTGGCGGTGCCGCGCCCCTCGATCGCGCGTGCGCTCGATGAATTTCGCCCGGATATCATCCACGCGGTCAACCCCGCGGTGCTGGGCGTCTCGGGATTTTTCTACAGCGCCAGCCACCACATTCCGCTGGTCGTCTCCTATCACACGCATCTCCCCAAGTATCTGGAGTATTACCGGCTCGGCCGTCTGGAGCCGCTGATGTGGTGGGCCATGCGCCAGGGGTACAACCGCGCCGACCTGATTTTGGCCACCTCCAGCGCCATGCAGGGCGCTCTAGGAGAGCAGGGGATCCATCGTGTGCAGTTATGGCAGCGCGGTGTGGACACCGATCGCTTCCATCCCTCACGGGCCTCCCTGGCCATGCGGGCTCGCCTCACCCAGGGCCGTCCCGGCGAGAAGCTCTTGCTCTACGTTGGGAGACTCTCTACGGAGAAAGAAATCGAGCGCTGCCGCGACGTTCTGCAGGCGCTGCCCGGGGTTCGGCTCGCTCTCGTGGGCGACGGTCCCCATCGCGAAAAGCTGGAGCGCCATTTCGCCGGAACGCCCACCCACTTCACCGGTTTCCTGGAAGGCGAGGAGCTGGCTGCTGCCTTCGCCTCCGGCGACGCCTTCTATCTGCCGTCGCGCACCGAAACCCTCGGCCTCGTGCTGCTCGAAGCGATGGCCGCCGGATGCCCCGCGGTCACCTCGCGCTCGGGCGGAACGTCCGACGTTATCCAGGATGGCGTGACCGGCCACCTCTGCGATCCCGGCGATCCCAACAGCGCTATCGACGCGATCCGGCGCATCCTGTTCGATGAGGCGCATCACGCCGATCTTCGCCGCCGCGCCCGCAAGGACGCCGAACAGTGGGGCTGGGCCGCCGCCACGCACCAGCTCGAAGGCTATTATCAGCAGGTCATCGGACGCGAGCAGCGCCTGGGCCGGCAGATTGCCGAGCATCGCGGATCCGGTGCGCCCGTCCAGGCGATCTGCGATCGGCTGGCCATCTCGAAGCAGACCTACCGCCGCCATGCGAACGCCGCCCGGCACGTCGCCTGACGCCGACCTCTACCGAATCCCGAGAACCCGCAGAGCCGCCTTGCGAAGCAACCGGCCGCCAGCGGAGGACTTCGCCGGAGCGAAGGCCGAGGTCAGCAGCCGCACCGGCAGTGGCGGCCGCGCCGTCTCATCGGCAGGGAAGAGCTGTGCCATCGCTCGGCGGGGCTCGGTCCGAATCTGGTCCACCAGCGCGATGCGGTGCACGCAGAAAATCGTGCAGTAGGGCGCACAAGGCTTCGGCCTCCGCGCCTCCCGATCCATGTCCTCCTGGGTGTACTGCGCCAGCGGGATCGCCGGATACCCGCGCTGCGACATGCAGTAGTGCACCAGCCCGTCCTCGCAGATGTACAGGTGCCGGCCTCCCGCAGGACAATGCCAGTCATTGGGCTTGCCCATCAGCAGATTCCGCCGCCAGGGATTATGCCGGGCGAAGTTGAACAGCGGTTTCGTCTCCCGCTCCACCACCTCCAGCACATCCCGCGATTCCTGGTCGATGACCTGCATCTTCCCCGACGGATCGTGCACAATCCCCGCGCTGCTGCCCAGCCCCAGTTCCTTCGCCCGCCGCTGGATCGTCAGCACGTCCGCCGGCTTCGAGGTCCCCGCGCCGACCACCGAGTGGATATGTACCTGGAACTCCGCATACTGAGCCAGCCAGCGCAGCTTCTGGTCGAGCACGCGCAGGCTCTTCATGGAGACCTTGTCCGGCTCCACGTTGTCGATGCTGATCTGCAGCCGGTCCAGCCCGGCCCGATTCAGGCTGCGAATCCGGTCCACGCTGAGCAGATAGCCGTTGCTGATCATCACGGCCATCATGCCGTGGTGTCGAATCCGGGCGATGACCGTCTCGATTTCAGGGTGCAGCAGGGTTTCCCCGCCAGTGATGGTGACGGCGGTTGTGCCAAGCTCGGCCAGCCGGTCGATCCGCCGGACCATCTCCTCGGTTGGGACCGGGCTGGAGATGGTGTCGAATTCGCTGCAATACGTGCAGGCCAGATTGCAGCGCCGGATGGCCACAACATGAGAAAAAACCGGGTGATGCGGCGACTGGAGGGCCTGGGCCACCAGGCGGATCTCCCGGTACAGGCGATGCCAGCGCTTCCCGGTTCGGCGCACCACCACCATGTCCATGCCACCCTCCGTCGGCGGTCGTCCCGAGGCGCTCGGGACTGCTTCGGGAGGAGTATAGGAGGCGCCGGTTAATGGAATCTGACAGCAGCGCTGCGGGCAAAAGAAGTTCTCGCGACAGCGCCCACCGAAATGGCGCATACTACGTCTAATACCGCAGGGTTCCGTGTGGATTCCTGCAGGAGGGTTCGCCCCATGCCCGCCCCAAAGCTCACTTTCAACCTTTTGGTCGGCGCCACCCTGGCGCTCGCCGGCGCGCTCGCCTGGGGCCAGAGTCCCAGCAGTACGACTCCCTCTTCCGCCCCGCCCGCCGCACAACCGTCGAGCTCCGCGAACTCCCCGTCGGTCGATACCACCCAGGACTGCTCCGGCCCGGTGCTGCACACGAAGAACGGCGATATCTGCTCGAAGCAACTCCCCACTCCGCCTCAGAACCCGAACCAGGACGCCGCCGCGGTCCCCATCATCAACGGTAAGCCCTTCACCGATCCCAATGTGAACCCCTTTAAACAGGTGGAACCCCTGAAGGACGGCAGTATGCCCGGCGTGAAGACCGGCAGCATTGATGACGTGAACGCCGTTGGTACCCGCAACATCGGCGGACGCGGCATGGGCAACTGGTACTCGACCGAGTCGGAAATCAAAATGGGCAAGCAGTACGCCGACATGATCGAGAAAAGCACGAAGTTCATCACCGATCCGGTGGTCACCGAGTACGTCAACCGCATCGGCCAGAACCTCGTCAAGAATTCCGACTGCAAGGTGCCCTTCACCATCAAGGTCATCGATACGGATCAGATCAACGCCATGGCTCTGCCGGGCGGCTTTTTCTACGTCAACTCCGGCCTGATCCTGGCCGCTGACGAGGAGGCCGAACTGGCCGGCGTGATGGCCCACGAGATCGCCCACGTCTGCGCCCACCATGCGGCCCGCGAGATGACCCGCGCCAACTACGCCCAGATCGGCATGGTGCCCCTCATCATGATGACCGGCTACAGCTGGACCGGCTACGGCATCTACGAAGCCGCCCAGCTCATGATCCCCGTCACCTTCCTGGAATTCTCGCGCGAGTTCGAGGCCCAGGCCGATTATCTCGGTATCCAGTACATGTATCGTGCCGGCTACGATCCCCAGGCCTTCGTCACCTTCTTTGAGAAGATCCAGAACCTGGAGAAGCAGAAGCCCGGCATCGTGGCCAAGGTCTTTGAGGACCACCCCCAGACCCCGGACCGCATCGAGCACTCCGAAGAGGAGATTGCCACCATCCTGCCTCCGCGCGACGAGTACCTCGTGACTACGTCGGAGTTCAACGATGTGAAGGCCCGCCTTGCCCGCATCGAGAATAAGCGCCGCCTGATCGATAACCGCAAGGGCAAGCCGACCCTCCGCCGCGCCAGCACCTCGGACGACGGGAACGGCAGTGACCAGCCGACGCTGCACCGCCGCGACGACTCCAACAGCAATTAGTCCGGACCGGAACCTGAACCGCGGGCCTCGTCTTCGGACGAGGCCCTTTGCTTTTCTGAACGCGTCGTCATCCGTTCTCGATCTTTCTGCTGCGTCCCCGGAACTTCGCATCCAACGCCTCCATGCGCGTCCTGAAGACGTTGAGACGATCGGTGTTCCTTTGTGTGTTTCTGATTGCCGGGCTCTCCTGGGCCGACGCTCAACATGGCGAGGACGCGCTGCCGGACAGCCCTTCGCCGCAACTCGCCACCGCAACTCCGAGCCAGTACGCCACCGAGCGGACCGAGACCTGGCGGGCGCTGCCCATGGATTTCCTCCACGATCAGAAGGCGATCTGGCTCTTTCCCACCCAGCTGGCCCGGGGGCATCATTGGATCCCCACCCTCGCTGTCGCCGGGGGCGCCGTCGGCCTGCTCTGCGCCGATCCGCACGCCATGCCGTATTTCGCGAAGCACCAGAAGCAGATCGACGACCTCAATGACGTCTTCGACCCCAGCATTGCCGCGAGTGAGATTGCGGCAATTCCCGTTGCGCTCCTCTCCGCGGGCTACATCCGGCACGATCCCCGGCAGGTGAGCACAGCTTTGCTCGCCGCCGATGCCTATGCCGACAGCGCCGTGGTGGACGTCGCTCTCAAGGCGATTACCCAGCGCGAACGGCCGGTCGATGTTCCGCCGAACACCCCGTTTACCGACACGTTCTTCAACTCCAGGCAATCGCCCATCTCAGGCAGTGGCTTCCCCTCCGGCCACGCAACGGCCGCCTTCTCTATCGCCACGGTCGTGGCCATGCGCTATCAGCGGCATCGCTGGGTGCCGTGGGCCGTGTATGGGTTCGCTTCGGTGATCAGCCTCTCCCGCGTCAGCACCCTGGCTCATTTCCCCTCGGATGTCTTCGTGGGCGCAGCCCTCGGCACCACCATCGCGCGCTACCAGACACTGCGCCCCCGCTGACATGCTCGGCGCCGTCCCACAAAAGTACTCAACCCCGCCGCTCCGACGGACTATTGTTCTGAATGAATGGGGGATGACAGAATAGGGTAGATTCCTGGAGCTTCGGGCCGGCCCGCCCGCCTATGAAGAAGATCCTGATGTGGACGGTCCTGATCGTCGGGACACTCTTCCTGACCAAATATGCCAATGACGTGTCCCAGGACGTGCGCCCGCACGGCGCGACCTTCCGCCTGACGAAACAGAAAGTCGTTTCCTGCGGCAATGGCGAGATCGTTCTCGCCGGACCCGACGGGCCGACCACCCTCCGCATCGACAACACCTGGCCGCCCTGTTCCACCTTCGTGCCCAACCAGGATTACGATCTGTGGCTGGCGCGCGGAGGCAAAACCGGCTTCATCACCATGGAGAAATCACCGTGGTGGCGAACGGCGATGTAAGCTGACGGTTTGGGCCGGTTACTCTTCCTCGATTCGCATCTCCGCAGATCGCCTCTTCATCGAACGACCATGTCCACGCAGCAAGACCTCGATCAGCAACTCGCCCGTAGCCTCGACAATCCCATCTGGAGCGCGCTCACCACAGACCACGCCGCGATCGCCCAGGGTGACGATCACGCGCGCCGCTACCCCGCTGACATCGGCCCGCTGAGCGGAATTCCCGAGCAGTCGCCTGAAAGCTATGCTTCGCTGGCGCGGCTGGCGGGCCCGGGAGGCGTGATAGCGATTTTTCTGCGGGAGCCTCTCCGGCTGCCCGGCGGCTGGACGCTGTTCCGCGCTGGTGGGATCGATCAGATGATCGCGCCGCAGCCCCGTCCACTATCGCCGGCGGTTTTGCCCGGCGTGGAGCTTCGGCGTCTCACCGCTGCCGACGCCCCGGCCATGGTCGAGCTGGCGCACCTCACCGAGCCCGGTCCTTTCCAGCTGCGCACTTTGGAACTCGGTACGTTTTTCGGCGTCCTGCAGTCGGGGCGCCTGCTGGCCATGGCCGGCAAGCGGCTGCACGTTCCCGGCGCCATCGAGGTCAGCGGAGTCTGCACCCATCCCGATGCCCGCGGCCGCGGCTATGCCCGCCACCTCATGTCGCGCGTGATGGAGGAAATCGTGCAGGCAGGGCGCATGCCCTTCCTGCACGCCCTGTCGACGAATGAGGCGGCCATCCGGGTTTACGAAAGCCTGGGCTTCGTGCGGCGCTGCTCCCTCGAATTTGCTGCCATTCGCCGCGACGCCTGATGACTCGCCTGGCCCAAGGTTCGGCAAGGCGGGAAGTGAGGAGCGCGGCGACGGCCGCGCTCCGGTGACGCTAGTTTCGCGGCAAGTGGTTCACACTATCTCCCAACGAGTAGACGATGTGGATCGTCGTCTTCACCGGCACCGGATCCCCATTCAGCAGAAACGGTTTGTATTTCCAGTCATGAACGGCGTCTAGGGCTGATTGCCGCAGTTCTTTTGGCCCGGACTTCACCGTCATTTCCCTGATGCTCCCATCCTCGCCAATGATCGCGTCGAGCAGGACCGTTCCCTGAATCCGCGCCTTCTTCGCTTCCACTGGATATTTCGGAATCGACCCGCTGATTCTGTTTCCGGCCATATCGCTGCTCTTCACCGCGATCGGCCCCTTCGGTTGCGCGGGCGCCTGGCTGCTGGCTTCCGCGGGGACACCGTTGACGTGCATGCGCAGCGCCAGCGCTGAGCCGCAGGTGGCGATTCCCAAAGCAGCGCAAGCCATAACAATGGCCAGCCGCCGCACTCCACGAACCTCGTTTCTCTTCTCGGTCAGTTGCATAAGTCTCCTCTCCAGCAAGTTGG
Source organism: uncultured Acidobacteriaceae bacterium (assembly GCA_963770525.1). Taxonomy (GTDB): domain Bacteria; phylum Acidobacteriota; class Terriglobia; order Terriglobales; family Acidobacteriaceae; genus Palsa-343. Next base: position 474,564 of record CAVYPY010000002.1, read on the forward strand.
TGTCGAAAATTCCCAGGGTATGCGGCAGCCGCGCCGGCACGCCGCCCAGTGCTGTGGCCAGCCGCAGCAGCGAACGCGCGTACTGCGTGGTTCCCGTCGTCTCGGCCGCCATCTGGTCGCAGACCATCTCCCGGCTGGCCGTCAGCCGTTCGCGCGTGAACGTGACCAGAGGGTGATAGCTCACCGGCAATGCGAGCGCCTCATAGAACAGGTTTTTCAAAAAGTCGTTCCGCCGGATGTGCGCAAACTCGTGGGCGATCACGGTGCTCTGCTCCGCCTCTCCGAAGCGCGCCAGCATCCCCGGCGGCAGCAGGATCATTTTGTTGACGAACCCCATCGTCACCGGGCCGAAGATTTGTGACGAGGTCGCCAGAGCAACGTCGCTCACGTCCAATCTCTCCGCACAGCGCGCCCACGATTCCGCGGCCTCGTCCGTCAGCTCCACAGCAACCGATTCCCGGCGCAGGACCGCCAGCCGCGTCCACCGCCAGAAAAAGCGCATGGCAAACCAGACGGTCATCGCGCCATACACGAGGGCAGCGATCGCCCACAGATTCAGCGCCAGATGTCCGGCACCCACCACGGTTCCCGCCCCCATCGTCACCGATACATGCCCCACGCCCCCCGCGTCCGTGCCGCCCCACGGCAGCGCGATTCGCAGCCACTCGGCTGGAAGCAGGGAAAGCGCGGGCATCAGGACTTCACAGAGCATCACACCCACCCACACTTTGTGCTCCGCTCGAGGGCCAAGAGGCCGCACCGCCCGCGCCGCCACCCAGCCGGCAGCCACCAGCAGCGGAATCTGCCAGACGGAATTCACCAGGTACGTCAGCAGCCAGGATTCAAAACCGTTCATGATTCGCTCCCTTCTTCCTGGCTGAAGCGCTCCGTCAGCTCTGCCAGCTTCCTGGTGTCGATCTCTCCGTTCTTCAGCAGGCTCATCACCAGCGCCTCGCTCGATCCGCCGAACATGCGATCGATCAGGTCGCGCACTCCCTGGCCCAGCGCCTTCTGCTCGCTCACCCGCGCCGAGTAGACATACGCCCGGCCCTCGAGTTCGCGCTTCAGCCGGCCCTTGCGCTCCAGGATGTTCAGCATCGTCTGCACCGTCGTGTAGGCCAGCGGCGGCTCCAGTTCGGCCTGCACTTCGCTCACGTTGCTCGCGCCGCGCTTCCAGATCACCTGCATGATGCGCAGCTCCAGAGCCGTGAGCGCCGGCCTTTTGATCTTTTTCATTCCTGCAAGACTCCTAACAACTTAGGACAATAGCGCCGTCTCCTCGGGTTTGTCAACTAAACATTTAGGACAGTTTTCGGGCAACCCGAAACGTGTCCCCCGCACCGCCCCTCCCAACCCTCACAACGCGTTATAAGGGATGTGCGCAGAATTTCTATCGCGTCGAGGTTTTCATATGCGTTATCGCACTTTAGGCAGAACTGGTTTTTCCGTCTCCGAGATGGCCTGCGGCCTGTGGGGCATGAGCGGGTGGAGCGGCTCCGATGATTCGGAATCGCTGCGCACCCTGCAGCTCGCCGTCGATCTCGGCTGCAATTTCTTTGACACCGCCTGGGCCTACGGAGAAGGGAAGAGCGACGGCTTCCTCGGCAAGATCCTCGCGGCGAACCCGGACAAGCGAATCTACTCCGCCTCCAAAATTCCGCCGAAGAACCGCCGCTGGCCGGCCCTGCCCACGTACGGCTACAACGACGTCTTTCCCGCCGATCACGTCTTCGAGTACGCCGACAGGATCCGCCACGCGCTCGGCGTCGACACCATCGACGTCCTCCAGTTCCATGTATGGGACGATACCTGGACCGATCGCCCCGAGTTCCGCTCCACCGTCGAAAAGCTGAAGCACGATGGCATCGTCCACGCCTTCGGTCTCAGCATCAATCGCTGGGAGCCGGCCAACGGCGTGAAGGCGCTGCGCACCGGCCTCGTCGACTGTGTGCAGGTCATCTACAACGTCTTCGATCAGAATCCCGAGGACGAGCTCTTCCCGCTCTGCCGCGAGCTGAACATCGGCGTCATCGCCCGCGTTCCCCTCGACGAAGGCTCGCTCGGCGGCAAAATGACCCGGCAGACGACCTTCCCCGAAGGCGATTGGCGCCGCGGCTACTTCAACCCAAAAAATCTGGCCGAAACCCTGGATCGCGTTGACCGCCTCCGCGACGATCTCCCCGCCGGCCTCTCGCTGCCCGACGCCGCCCTGCGCTTCATCCTGGCCGAGCCCACCGTCAGCACCATCATCGCGGGCATGCGCAAAGAGGAGCATGTCCGCGGCAATCTCGCCCTCAGCGATGCCGGCCAGCTCGATCCGGCTCTTCTTCAAAAGCTGCGCCACCACCGCTGGGAACGCAGCCCCGCGCCGTGGTCAGACTAGCCGCTCCTGCCACCCGTAACCTGTGATCTGCTCTTTTCGTGACCGCCATCACTGAGCCAAACGGCGCTTGCTTCTATCCTGGTTCGTTCGCCCGTTCACGGGCAACGAACACGGGAGAGATCATGAGTCTGGGAGCAATCACAATTACGGGCCTGGTAGCGGCGGTGGTTCTGATCGTTGTGGCAATCACCCTGATCAACAAGTTCGCCCACTGAGCGGGCGATGCGGTAGAAATACACAAGCGCCCGCATCTCTGCAGGAAGCAGGCGGAGTTTTTCATTTGGAGCCGATTCCAAACCTGATGGCTCCGGAGGCTTGTCAGTTTCTTCTTTGGCGGGAATGGCGTCGCGATCATGCCTCCTGTCGCCCCAAAAACGCCATCAGGAAAATCACGCGCGGGGTCAGGAGGCGGCCCCACAAAAGAGCGGTTTTCCGTCCCTCGACGCTCGCGATGCGTACTCCCGCGCGCGGAGCATAGTCTATCGCCCGTCGATTCTCTCTGTCCCTTGCACGTTCGTGGTACGATTCCTCCCCCATACGCCCCTCGAGGAACAGCCCTAACGCCCGTAACCGGTCCTCCGACCCCGTTTCACAGCTTCCCCGCGTAAAGTTGGTTTCCGCTCCCGGCGACACCTGCACATCCGTGATCGTCTGCTTCCGTGCCGTGCTGTCCACCGCTCCCCAGCGGGAGGATTGACCCCACCCGCCCGCGCAGCCCTTAGCTCAATCGATTGTCTGCCGGGGCCGCGTCAAGCGGGCCAGGAGGCGAGGAGAACAATTGACCGTCCGCCGGAGGGATTCGTATGATGAGGACTGCATCCCCTCACGGCGGCGTAGCTCAGATGGTTAGAGCGTGGGATTCATAACCCCAAGGTCGGCAGTTCGATCCTGCCCGCCGCCACCAGCCTGATTCATCAGCTCGTCAGCTGCGCTCCTAACCTTTCAAGGATCCTTTCCCAACCCCCAACCAGCTGCTCCGCGGAGTGCTCAGCGGGGAAGCGGCGATGCGTCAGCACCAGCTCGCACGCCTTTCCTTGCGGCTGCAGGTCAATCGTCACCAGAGTCTCCTGGTTTCCCCAGCGCGAGGAAATCCAGGTGAACTCCAGCTTCGAAGGACGCTCCAGCACGCGAAACTCGCCGCTATTCACAACCTCAATGCCAGGCCCGCTCATCAGGATGCGAAAACGCCCGCCTGCGCGCGGATCCAGCTCGACCTCACACTGCGTGACTGGCCCGGGCATCATCCACTGCCGCATCCCGTCTGCGTCCAGCCAGGCGTCGAAGACCTCTTCAGGAGAAGCCGCCATTCTCCTGCGCACGGTCACCGTCTGACTGCTCATCGCCGTTCTCGCTTTCTCTTTGCACTCAGATGCTCATCCAGCGCCTCCATCCGTGCGCTCCAGAACTCGGTGTAGTCGCTCATCCATGTCATCGCTTCTTCCATCCGCGATGCGTTGAGTCGGCAGGAGTGCTCGCGTCCGCGAATCTCGCGGCACAGCAGCCCGGCGGCCTCAAGGGTCTTGATGTGCTTGGAGACCGCGTTCAGGCTCATCCGGTAGGGTGCGGCCAGCTCGGTTACGGTCAGCGGCTGTTCCCGCAGCCGATCGAGAATCGACCGCCGCGTGGCATCGGCAATCGCCGCGAACACCGCGTTCAGGAGCTCCGTTCTGTCCTTCCGCTGCATCTTTCGATCTGCCATCGCAGCTCCCATTATATTCAACCGTTAGGTTGACACTCAACTAAAAGGTTGAATAACCTGATGGCAGGAGAACCTCCGATGCCAACCTTGCTTCATGTCGATTCCAGCCCCCTGGGCGAAGTCCCGCTCTCCCGCCGTCTCACCCGGGAATTCGTTGTGCGCTGGCGCCGTATCAACCCTGAGGGCAGGGTCATCGCGCGCGATCTGGCCGCCGCGCCCATCCCGGTCATCGATGCCGCCTGGATCACCGCCAACCTCACGCCCCGGGAGGCGCGCACGCCGCAACAGCACCAGCGCCTGGCCCTCTCCACCGAATTCACCCGGGAGTTGCTGGCCGCCGACGAGTACGTCATCGGCACGCCCATGCATAACTGGGGCCCCGCGGCCAGTCTGAAGCTGTGGATCGATCAGATTGTGCGCTTCGGCGAAACGCTCACCGTTACGCCGGCGGGTCCCCGCGGCAACCTCGGCGGAAAACGGGCGACGTTCATCATTGCTGCCGGCCAGGACTACCGTCCCGGATCGGCCAGCCATTCCCGCAATTATCTGGAGCCGTGGCTCCGTACTTTTTTCGGCTATCTCGGCATGGCGGACATCCGCTTCATCTTCGCCGACCGCGCACGCGCCGTTCGCTACGGTGAGCTCGATCCGGAGAAGTTCCTTGACCCTCACATCGAACGGATCGACGCACTCTTTGAACAGGAAGTCTGCGCGTAGTCCGGATGGGGCGCCTCCTTCATCGGCGCCCCAGGCGCCCAGTGTTCGATTTTCGTCGGCCACCTCATCTTCCGGTGGTTTGGGCGCAACCGCAACAGTGTCAGGATTCCCCAGGCAGAAGCCAATGCGATACTGGGCCCATGATCCTGCGCCTCGCCGAGCCTTCGGACGCCATGGCCGTGGCGCGCGTTCATGTGCGCTCGTGGCAGGCGGCATACCGCACCTTGCTGCCGGACGCCTATCTCGATCAGTTGCGCCCTGAAGAGCGCGCCGCGCGCTACGACTTCGCGACAACCGATCCTGCCAAACCCAGGACCATCGTCGCTGAGGTTGATGGAGCCATCCGCGGATTCGCCACCACCATGCCCTCGCGCGATACCGACACATCGAACCACGGCGAATTGTGCGCCCTTTATGTCGATCCCGATGACTGGGGCCTCGGCTATGGCGTGGCACTCATCGGCGAAGCGCGCCGCCATCTTTCCGCATGCGGATTCCCCTCCGCCATGCTCTGGCTGCTGGAGGGCAACGTCCGCGCCGATCGTTTCTATCGCGTTGACGGCTGGCTTCCCGACGGCACGCGCCGCATGGAGACGATGTGGGGAATCACAGTGAACGAACTTCGCTACCGGCGTGCGCTCGATCGGTCGTGAGTCACCGTTCTGCGGAAGAGTTCCCCGGTTTGCTACGATGGGCGAACCGCAAAATGCTGAGGAGAAGACGTCCTCTTTGCTGACTGAGAGGCTTCCCATGATCCGATCGCGTTGGTATCTGGTGCCTTCGATCGCAGTGCTGGGATCGCTGGCGGTGTGGGTGGCCGCGGCCCAGGCGGGCGGAAGTCCTGCGCAGCCAGTGACAGGCCAAATCCCGACGTTCGAGGCGAACGCCAATCTGGTGCTGTTGGATGTGGTGGTGCGAGACAAAGGGAAGCCGGTAGAGGGGTTGAAGGAATCGGATTTCCAGGTTTTCGAAGACGGGAAACCGCAGGCGATCACCACATTTGAGGAGCACAAGGCGACGGACGTACAGGAGTCGGCGCAGGCTCCGCCGCCGCTGGGGCCGCATGTGTACACCAACTTTCCGAAGTACCGGATTACGAGCGCGGCGAACGTGCTGCTGCTGGATGCCCTGAATACTCCGCTGAACGATCAGACCGATGCGCGGGCGCAGATGCTGAAGTACCTGGGCACGATTCCAGCGGGGACGCAGATCGCAGTATTCACGCTCGCGTCGCATCTGCGGATGATTTCGGGCTTCACGACCGATGTGGGGACGGTCGAGAAGGCGCTGGATCTGGATCGCACCCCAGCGCAGCAGAGCATCATGGTGGATCCCTCGGGAGATGTTGCGGAGAGGCAGATCCGTGAAGAGATGACCGCGGGAATCCCGGAGATGAAGGAGGAAGTGAACGACTTCCAGGGGGATCGGCAGGCGTTCCAGCAAGCGCAGCGAATGGGCATCACGCTGGGAGCGTTCAGCGAGCTGGCGCGGTATCTGAGCACGGTGCCGGGGCGAAAAAATCTGATCTGGGTATCGGGAGGGTTGTCGGGGGCTCTCGATCCCGACCTGTCGCGGATGAGCGGCACGCAGGCGGCCCGCTTTGCGCCGGCGATACGGACGGTGAACGCGGAGCTGGCGCGGGCGCGGGTGGCGGTGTATCCCGTGGACGCACGAGCGCTGATGAACCTGAGAGACGCGAACCCTGCGAACGCGGTGGCGCCCACGGAGATGGGAGTCAAGCACGACCTGCAGGCTTCCGAGGGCGAGGCGGTCGAGAACGACATCACGGTGCCGCAGCAGTGGGCCGATTCGCAGCAGGAGATGAAGCTGGTTGCGACCGATACCGGAGGAGCAGCGTTCTACAACACGAATGCGGTGGGAAAAGCGGTGGAGGCGGCGATTGCGGACGGCGAGAACTACTACACGCTTGCGTATGCGCCGCACGAGGAGGAGAACGGGGCGTATCGCAGGATCCTGGTGCGGCTGGACGAGGGGAAGTACGATCTCCAGTACCGGCGCGGGTATTACGCGACGGATCTGCGCCAGGCGGCGAAGGAAGCGCCCATGCTGAGCCCGATGACAGACGCGATGGAACCGGGGGTTCCTCCGCTGTCGCAGTTGATTTTCGAGGCGCGGGTGCTGGCCGCGGGCGACCCGGAGCTGTATGGAGTGCAGCCGGCGCCGGGACCGGCAGGGAAGCCAACGGAGCCGCTTACGCCACCGATCACGCGGTACATCGTCGACTACTCGATTGACCCGCACGAGCTGGCGCTGAAGACCCTGCCGGATGGAGGCAGGCAGGCGGAGCTGGAAGTGACGCAGGCGGTGTACGCGGCGGGCGGCAAGCGGGTGAACTCCACGGACGTGGGCCTGGGGGTGACGCTGCCCGCGGCGCAGCTGGCGCGCGATATGCAGAGCGGGGTTCGGGTGCGGCAGGAAATCGACGTGCCGGCGGGTCCGGTGTGGCTCACGCTGGGCGTGCGAGATGCGACGAGCGGGCGGATTGGGACGGTGGAGGTGGGGTTAAACGGGAGGGAGTAGCCAGTTGGCGCATCGTTGCTGGGTTCTGCGGCGGCAGGCTGGCGGGATTGCGAGATCGGGCGCTGAAAGGCAGCGCATCATTGGGGTTGCGAGGGGGCCTCGGCGTGCGCCGAGCCGAGGATGCGGGCCTCGCCACGAAAGAGGTGGTAATCCGTGAACGAAAGGTCGTTGAGAAAGGTACGGAGCATGGGAGAGGCGGCCTGCGACTCTCCGGCCAGCGGCACACGGGCGAGGTTCACCGACCGAACAGGGCAGATATAGGTGCGGTCGCCGAGCACGATGGAGCCATACTCGATGGCCTGCGCTGACTGGATGTGCTCGTAGGGCTGCGGCATGTCAGCGATGATCGTGAGGCGAAGGACGGCTCCGCTGGCCGGATCGATGGTGATCTCGCCGTGATAGGAAGGAAGGATGCGCAGGACTCCCGCGTCGGTCGGATATTCGACGACGTCGTGTGATGCGCCCGCAGGAACGACGTAGCGGAAGGTGGCGAGGGGACCGGCGGGGCTCTGCACCCAGTGATCCCAGTTAAGCTGTTGCCGGAAGGCATCTCCGATCACCACGGCGAGGGTGGATCCGAACTCGCCGCGGCTGCGGAGGCCGGCGTCCAGATCGTTTTTCGCGAGATTGACCTGAACTTCGTGGCCGTCCCGATAGGTGACCTTCATGCGTTTTCGGCCGCTTGGATAGAGGTGCAGGAAATAGGGCTTACCCACCACCAGCTCGGCGGAATCGATGGAGAGCACGTGCTGATGGGCATCGGGAGAGTTCGCGATATCCATTTGCTCCCGCACGGGCGAGTCCTCGAACTGGGTGATGTCGCGTACCGCCATGAAGTTCGGCAGGTTGTGAAGGACCTTACCGAGATAGTCGATGGTCCGGGCGAGGATCTGCTGCATACCGGCGGCGTCGGGAGGAGGCTGGTCGACGATCCTGGACGCTGGAAGCGGGAGAAAGGCGGAGGAATCGGCCAGCAGCAACAAAGCTTCACGCGTTCGGTCTCCCGGAGCGGCTGCCTGCCAGCGGAAGAGCGTGGGGGTATCGATTCTCTCGACGGCTTCGAGGGAATCGATTTGCTCAGCCAGTTTCGCGTCGCTTTCGCCGCGTGAGGTGGTGAGGATCTGCTGTACCTGATCAACAGTGACGAGCTGGGCGGCGCGCGCCGCGACGGGAAGCACTGCGGCAAGCAGCAGGATGGCGGGCATGCGCATGGCAGGTTGCGCAACAGTATAGTCCGATTGGTGTGGGGTAACTCGCGGGCCTGTCTCAGAACGCCACCAGCGCCACGCCCACGCACACAAAGATCGCCGCCATCCAGCGCCGGCGATCCACATTTTCGTGCAGGAAGAACTTCGCTGCCAGCGCGTTGGTCACAAAAGTGAGGGAAGTGGCCGCCGGGCCAATCAGACTCAGATCGCGATGGCTGAAGGCGTAGAGCAGAGAGAAGAAGCTGAGCGCGAAGCACAGAACGCCGAGTCCGAAACGGCCGTTGGTCACCACTGCGACTACCGCGCCCGGAAACCCGCTTTTCTCACGGATCAGGTCCAGATCGCCGACCTGGCGCATCGCGGAGGCGGTCAGGATATCGCCCGCGGTTGCAGTGATCACGATTGCCGCAATCATCCCAGCCGTGGCCAGGGCCGCATGGGTCAGGTGCGCCGCCATCATGGATGCGCCTCCTCATGCTCGACGGCGACGTGCTCCTCGATCGGCGATTCCCTCGAGCTCCGATGATCGGTCCACGACGGGCCCTGGGTGACAAACCCCACGCCCGCCGTAATGCACACGATTCCCAGCCAGCGCAGCGGCGAGACGTGTTCGTGCAGCCAGAAACGCGCCAGCAGGGTCATGATGACGTAGCCGAGCGAGCTGGCCGGCAGGACGTACGTCAGATCCGCCCAGGAAAGCGACGCCATGTACGACGCAAAGAAGCCGATGAGCAGAACAATGCCCGAAGCTACCCAGGGCGAGAAGACGGCGTGAATCAGCTCGGCCGGATGGTGCAGGGACACCGGCCCCAGTTGCTTCATCCCGCGCGACAGGAAAGTATCGCCGAACGCCGAAGTCAGCGTCACCGCGGCCAGCACCAGGTACCGGCGAAATGTCATCGTCGAATGCGTCATGAACAGGCAGCGGGGCGCTGAAACCAATCCGCGTCTATATGGATGCTTCGATCTCAGTCATCGGATCCAGCGGATCCCTGTACCCTGTCCGCTGTACCCTGCTTCTCAGGCCTGGACGTTGACCGGTTCGGGCTTCTGCGCCTTGCTCTCCCGCACCATCTTGTTCCGCTCCGAACGCAGCTTCAGGAACGACTTCGACTCGATGTAGAGCCGCTTCAGGTCGCGGTTGGCGATGGCCTTGCTCACCACCCGCCACGCCGCCTTGGGCCGGAAGAAGTACTCATCGTAGAAGCGATTCACCATCTCCAGCACATACTCTGTCGGCAGCCCGGGGTATTCGATGTGCGCCAGCTGATGTCCGCCGGCATCGCTCATCTGGTTTTCGTTGGTGATGAAGTTGTTCGCCCGCGCGTAGTCGTACAGCTCCGTGCCCGGGAAGGCATGCGCGATCGACACCTGAATCGTCTCCACGTCCAGCGTCTTGGCAAAGTTGATCGTGTTGCGGATCGATTCCTTCGTTTCGCCCGGCAGCCCGAGGATGAAATCGCCGTGGACCGTCAGCCCCAGCTTGTGGCAGTCGCGCGCGAAATCCCGCGCCCGCTCAATTGTTGCGCCCTTCTTGATGTTCTTCAGGATCTGCGGATCGCCCGACTCGAAGCCCACGATCAGCAGGCGGCAGCCCGCCTCGCGCATCGCCTTCAGCGTGTCGTAATCGGTGGTCACGCGCGAGGTGCTCGACCAGGTCAGCTTCAGCGGCTTCAGCTTGCCGCACAGCTCGATGGTGCGCGCCTTCTGGATGTTGAACGTGTCGTCGTCGAAGAAGAACTCCTTCACGTTCGGCCACAGCTCTTTGGCGTGCGCCATCTCCGCAGCCACGTCATCGGTCGAGCGCTTGCGCCATGCATGTCCGCTCAGCGTCTGCGGCCACAGGCAGAAGGTGCACTGCGCCGGGCAGCCGCGCGTCGAGTAGAGCGACACAAACGGATGCAGCAGGAACGGCACGTTGTACTTCGTCACATCCAGATCGCGCTTGTAGACGTCGGTCACCCACGGCAGCGCATCGAGATTCTCGATCTGCGGCCGGTCGGGATTGTGGACAACCTGCCCGTTCTTCCGGTAGCTGATGCCGAGGATCTGATCCAGCGGCTTGCCCTGCGCAAATTCCACAACGGAATAATCGAACTCGCGGCGGCAGATGAAATCGATTGCCGTGCACGCCAGCGCCTTCTCGGGATCCGTCGTCACCGGCGGCCCGACGAAGCATATCTTCAGGTTCGGATGCGTGTCGCGGATCTTCTCCGCCCACTGCTGATCGCCCGACCAGCCGATGGTGCTGGTGAACACCACCAGGAATTCGTAGTCCTTCAGAATCTCATTCACCTGCGTCCAGGAGACGTGGTGCGGATTCGCATCGAGCAGGCGCGCCCCTTCCAGCATGCCGGCGGGATACGCCAGCCAGACCGGGTACCAGTACGACTCAATCTCTCGAGTCGCAGGCCAGCGCGAGCTCGCGCCACCGTCAAAATTCTCAAAGGAGGGAGGGTTCAGAAACAGTGTTTTAAGCGGCATGGGCATTCCTCTTAGTTTACCATCCGGAGCCGTCCCCGACTGGCACGGACTTCCTGTCGGGGCCTGTCGGCTAAGGCTCGTGAATCGAAGAGCTTACGTTCGTCGTTGGGGCCGTTTGCGGACCGCTTTCTGCCGACCGCAGCCAGCTGTCCAGCTGGCCGGTCGCGCGCAGCAGATTCAGCTGCACCTTTTCGAGCGAGAAATTCGCGTCCAGCATGTCTTCGTACCGCTCCCGCTCCGCGATGTGCGCCTGCTGTTCCTCTTTGGGCGTCACCGGCGCGGCGTTCGGCGACCCCGTTCCGTTCGTGAACTGAGTCTCGACGGTCTTCAGCTGTTCCTGCGACAGTTCGCTCTCGAGTTGCGCCACCCGTTGCTGTGCTCCCAGTTCCCGCAGCGTATGGCGCATCGCCGAGGTCTGCTCGCTCATCACGTTGCGTGCTGCATCAGCATCCGCCGCGGCCTTCTCTGCGTCTGCTGCCGATTCCCGCGCCTTCGCGCGTCGCGTGGCGTCGAACAGGGGAAACGTGACCACCACCCCGACTGCCGCGTTGTTGTACTGCAGACCGTTCGGGTAATACTGAAGGTAGTTGGCGAATTTTTCGAACAAGCTGTATTGCCCGCCAAAAGTGATCAGCGGCCGGAAGTTCTGGCGGTCATCGCCCCACGACGCATAGAGCTTTGCTTTCGCATTGGCACGGGCCGACGCCACGCCCGGGTTGTTCTCGATCGTCTGTTCGTCATTGATCGGCGCGGGCAGCGTCGCTGCCGCCGGGATGCTGGCGCTCGCGGTGGTCAGGCCGGTCGCGGGCAGGCCGGTCAGGTGTCCGATCTTCTCCTGCATATCGTCCGCGTCATTTGCGAGATGGATCCGTTTCTCGTCGACCTGGGCCGCGGTCAGCTCCGCCTGTAGTTCGCTCATGTGCGGATCGACGCCCGCCTGCACCCGGTCTTCTTCGATCTGCACCAGGCTGTCGGCATAACTCTTCTCTTCGTCGAGAGCCGCGATCTCCGCCTGATCGTGATTTAACTGGATGTAGTCGAGCGCCACATCGAGCGCGACCTGCTCCTCGGTGTTCTTCAGGCTGAGCATCGCGCTCTTCACTCCCTCCCGCGCCGAGCGAATGTAATCCGGCTGGGAAAAAGAGAAGAGGATCGACTGGGCAGTCGCGTCGAAGAGAGACGGGTATCCCAGCGGATAGCCGTAGACGTACCCAGGATTGGCGCCAAAGACAAAGTTGGGGATGTAGGCGTCGCGGGCTTCGGAGACACCCGCCATTGCGTGTCGCACCACGGCCTGGCCGGCGTGAACCGCAGGGCTGTTCTTCTCGGCCAGATCGACAGCGGTGGAGAGGGAAATCTGGGCCTGCGTGATAACTGGCAGTGCGGCGAAAAGAAGCGCCGCGGAAAGGAGTCGCGCCGTCCGAAAATCTCCTGCCCGCAGCCGTCGCCACTTGCCCATCGTTCTGAGTGTACTGTTACTCGCCGGCCTGGGCGGTCGCGGACGGCGGAGGAATGCGATAGCCGGAAGCCAGAGCGTGAACAACTGCGATCTCCTCTCGTGCCGCCTGCTTGTTTCCCTGCATAGCGAGCAGCCTGGCCAGCTGTGCCCGGACCACAAAGGCCGGCGCGCTCTCCTCCTCCGCGCGCGAGCTCAGATATTCCCGCAGCCACGCAATCGCCGGAACGGGATCGCGCTCGGCCCGACTCAGCAGAGACGCCGCCTCCACCATCGTCGGTCCGTGTACCCGGTCCAGTCTGACCGCGGTGTTCAGAGCGGAGAACATGTCGCTGGTGCGTCCACGCCGCTGATAGAAGTTCGCCAGATCCATCCACTGCTCGGCTGGTTCCGGCGCCTGCGCAATGGCGGCTTTGTAAGCTGCCTCCGCTGAGACGTAGTCGCTTTTCTGCTCCGCTATCTGCGCCTGCAGCGTCGAGGCGCGCACCGGATCCACGCCGCGCAGCTGCCCCACGATCGGGTCTGCGCTCCTGACCCCGCCGCCGACGACTCCCGGAGCTTCCACATCGAACTCGCCCAGATCCGCCAGGGCCGAGGCATTGTGTGGATCGAGCTGCACGGCCTCGTCGAACTCGGTATGCACCTTCCGCGCCAGCTTATACGCCGCCACCAGCGACGCGTGAGAGGCTTTCATGCCATAGGCCCGACCCAGCCAAAGATGATCCTCGCTGCTGTTGGGAGCAGACTGCACTGCCGCTTCGCAGTCGGAAATCGCCGTGTCCCACTGCTCTTCTTCGTAATACACGCGGCAACGCAGGTTGTGGGCTTCCGCATCCGCAGGATTCTGTACCAGAGCCGGATTGAGAATCCCCAGCGCCGCGTCCGCGCGGCCAAAGTTCAGATCCTCGCGCACCTCGTTCGCCGCCGTCGGGCCCAGCGCCCACAGCGTGGCGGAAAAAAGAAAAAGACCGGCTGTTGTTAATGCTGTACGCAAAGCTTTTCACCTGGGGGTGAATTATTGAATCACTTCTACCGGCACGCCGTCGCTCAATGGCTGGCCGTTCGTCGTATTCAGGGCTACGGTTTGCCCCGCCTTCAGTCCGCTCACGATCTGCACATCGGTCAGGTTCACCGTGCCCACGGTTACCGGAACCCGATGCAAACTACTCCCTTCGAGCCGGTAAACGTAGCTGGCGCCCTGCTCAAAGTGCAGCGCATCGTGCGGCACCATCAGTACATTGGATTCGTTGGCCACGGTCACGGTCACACGAACATTCGTGTCGGGCAGCAGATCGTCGTGGTTCTCATCGATCGACACCAGAACCTCGCCCACGTTGCGGGTTCCGTACGCAATGATCGTCGAGGCCAAACGCAGAATGCGTCCGTGCCATTGCTCATTCGGACGCGCATCCCAGGCGATCACCACCGGCTGTCCAACTTTCAGCTTGCCGATTTCGGGCTCGTCGAAATACGCCTCCACCTGCAGCTTCGACAGGTCGGCCATGGACAAAAGCCGATCCCCCTGCTGCACAAATTCCGTCCGCGACACCGGCAGCGAATACACGGTTCCGGCAAACGGCGCGTGCACGATCGCATGGTGCAAAGCGTCGAGAGCCGCCTCATATCCGGCCTGCGCGTCCTGAAGATCCGCCTGCGCGTGGGCCAGGTCCATCGTGTCGTAGCGGCTGGTCTGCCGCTTCTCAAGAACCTGAATGCTGCTGTCGTCCGCGGCCAGACGCGCCTTTGCGGAGGACACTTCGCTCGGTGAGGCCGCCCCGGAGGTCTGCAGCTTCTTGAGCGCGTTCAGGTCCTGCTGCGCCTGAACCCGGTCGATCTTCGCCTTGTCCAGTTCGCCGCCCAGCGAGAGACGCTCCTCCTGGGTTCCTCCATGTTGCGCCGCCTGCTCGGCGGCCTCGGCCCCGCGCAAGGCGGCCAGGGCTGTCGCCACCCGCGCCTGCGCCTCTGTGTCGTCCATGGCCAGCAGCAGCTTCCCCGCCGGGACTTCTTCCCCCTCGTGGACATACACCGCCTGCACAATACCCGGGAACGGCGCGTGCGCTTCGTAATTCGCCTGGGGCTGCGGCTCCACTTTGGCGTTGGTCGCCACGGTGCTGGTCAAGTTGCCCATCGTCGCGGTCGCCACGCGAATCGGCAGTTTGCCCCGCGTGAGCAGGTGCACGCCGTAAAAAATCAGAATCAGCGCGATGGCCGTGATAATCCATACGCGGCCCGTCCGCGGGCTCTGTTGTTTTGTCGCCATTCGAGGGAACCGACAGTCAGTATAAAGTTATGAGAGTCTCCGAACCCGGCTCCGGGTTCTAAAATCCCCAACAATTGCTTCGGTAGTACCACATTTGCATACCTCGTGCGGAAATCGAGCTCTCGGGACGAACGCGGGCGAACCGCTAAAATCGAGGTATGGCTATCGCCGCGCGCTACACCGACGAACATGCAAAAGCCGGCCTCGACTTCGACTTTCCCGCCATCGAGACCTGGCCCAATCAGTTCCCCGGCTATGAAATCGTCATCGACGACCCGGAGTTCACCTCTGTCTGCCCCAAAACCGGCCTGCCCGATTTCGGCGTGATCACGCTGCGCTACATGCCCCGCGAGCGCTGTCTCGAGCTCAAGTCCTGGAAGGAATACCTCTTCTCCTACCGCAACCTCGGCATCTTCCAGGAGAACGTCGTCAACCGCATCCTCGAGGACGTTGCTCGCGCCTGCGATCCGGTCTGGGCTGTGGTCAAAGGCGATTTCCGCCCCCGCGGCGGCATCTCCACCACCATCGAGGCCCGCTGGCCCCGCCCTCAGCACGAATAATTGGGAATTGTGCCCGGAATGCCGGGCGCACCGCTCATTCCAGGCTCAGACTGCCCGATCCGGAATCGCCGTTGCACGATCCCCCGTTAATCGACCAGCTTGTGATGGTCAGCTGCGTCGCGGCGCTGTTAAAGCTGCCGGTCGCGGTCAGGATGGCTCCACTGCCCGGATCCGTGTAGGTCATCGAGAGGCTGCTGCCGGTCACCAGCGAGCTCGTCACCGTCGGCTGCTGCGTGAAGCAGGTGTTGGACGGGAAAGTCGCGGTTCCCGAGATGGAGAACTGCCCGTCCTGATCCGGCTGGGTCGTCTGCTGCAGGAATGCCGAAACCCCGATCGGAGTGTTTCCGCTACCCACAAGCGTTCCTATATAGGTGCCGCCGATCGTGTTGTAATTCGTCGCCGTCACATCGGCCGTGCCCATCGAGGCACACTCGCCGCCGGCAAAGGCCCAGGTGGCTCCGGCCATCCCCTTGCCGTTCGCGGCTACCTGGCCTTTGATCGTGAGCGTCGTCCCGCCAAACGCCGACGATACCAGGGTCACGTTGTTGTTCCCGTCTACCGATCCCGTCAGAAGAACGTCGGTCTGCGAGCCGACGCACGAAGCGCCCTGCAGCCGCCCAACCGCGCTGACGTTCTCATAGGCCCCCTGGGTAAAGCCCACGTTCAGCACCGCGCTCGATGAACTCGGAGCGAAGCTCCAGTTGCCAGCCAGAGCCGTGCCCACCCGCAGCGGTGAGTTGATCTGGCCACAGCCAGTGAGAATCACGAGGGCGAAGCCGCTCGTGGCGGCCAGAAGGCAGGTATAAAAGCGGTTGTGCATGGGGGCAGACCCTTCCCTCTAAGGGGTCACCCAAACCATATCGGGCAGCGCCGATGGTTACCATTGCCCAAAGGCAGCATTACCTGGGTCACTTTCGCGGGCGGAGGGCTGCAAAAGGGCTCTTCGAGACGCTCGGTCGGCTATTGAGGATTCTGTTGCTGTTGCCGGAGCCGTTGCAGCTCCTGAATGATCTCCGCAGGGGTCTTCACCTGGCCGTTGGGCGGGGCAACCGCCGCTCCCGGCGGAGCCGTCCGCTCCGGCATCGGTGGCTCGGGCGGGAAGTTATTGCTGTTGTTGTCGTTATCGTCCTCGTCCGGCTGTGCCTCCGGCTCCATCTGCGCGGGGCCGCTGGTGGCGCCGGCAGCACCACTGTTGGCGGTGAGTACGATCTCTTTCGGGATGCCCTTGTCGGTAGTTCCCACGATCAGAAAGTTATAGCCCGCGTCCTGCAGCAGCCCGGAAAGAACGTCACGGGGATTGCCGGGGCCATAGATGCCAAAGACGCGCTGATCCTTCTGGAAGCCATCCACCGACATGCCGTCGGTTGAGGACAGATGCTGCAGGATGGCGGACAGACTGGAGTTATCGGCCTTGATCGTCAGGAGTCCGTCCCTGAGAGTAATCCTGGCCGGTTGCGCAGGCTTGTCCATCAGGGAGGGCGGTAATGCCGGGCTGTCCGCGGCTGGACCCGCTGCGTTGCTCGATATCGCCCCCACGTGGACATCCGGTGCTGCCGCCGCCGGAGGCTGCGACGCATGGCTGGAGTCCTGGCCCGATCCCTGGCCGGGTCGTTGGCCAGCCGGGTCTTGCCCGGGCATCGTTCCGGGCTGCTGCATCACCTGCGCGGCACAGGAAACCGCCAAAAGGGCGGCTGAAAACCAGGGCAGGCATCGTATTAGGCGTCCGGACTGCATCGAAGTCCTGTGTACAGGCGGGGTCAGCGCGCAAGCGCGAAGCTCGCGCGTCTGTGTACTAGACTAGCAGTGATTTGAATTCGCTCAGGTTCAATCGCTCGGGGTTCAAATCGAAAGGGACGTGTTGCATGTTCTCCCGCTATCGCTCGTTCGGGTCAAAATTCCTGGCAGGCATCCTGCTTTTGGGACTGGCCGCTCCGGCCTTTGCCGTTTCCTGTACGACCCAGTCGCAGATGAAGCCGGAACAGCGGACGATTCTCGCCCAGTCGGCGCAAATGCTGGCGGCCAATGTGAAAAACGGCAACGCCGAGGGCGTGCGCGCGCAGACCATCCCCGCGGTTGCCTCGAATTTCGGCGGCATTGCCAACACCATCCAGACCATGAATGCGTCCATCCAGCGCGCGACCCTCACCGTGGACCTGCTCTATATCCTTGATGCATCGGACCTGAAAGCGCCTCAGGACACGGAGTTCTTCTGCGGTGCGGCGGGCTCGCCGCTGACCGTCGAGGTCACCATTCCCGGCCTGCCTCCCGGCAAATATGCGCTCGCCGTGGTGCATGCCACCGGCGTTCAGCACCCGCAGCAGTTGTCGATGATCCTGCAGAACGATCCGCCCAACAGCGCCGTCTGGAAGCTGGCCGGCTTCTTCACCAAGCCGATGACCATCGACAGCCACGACGGGCTGTGGTTCTGGACCCAGGCGCGGACCTACGCTGCGCAAAAAGATACCTGGACGGCCTGGTTCTACTACCAGCAGGCCCATCTCCTTTTGCAGCCGGTCGATTTCCTCTCCAGCCCTAACCTGCAGAAGCTGCAGAAAGAATCCGAGCAGAACCAGCCTCCCGACTTGCCCAGCGACACCGCACCGATGCGGCTGAATACCACTGCGGGCAGTTTCCAGCTCACGAATATCCATGTGGGCGATTTCAACAGCCAGATGGACCTGATCGTCACCTACAACGCTCCTCTGAACCTGACCCCGGTGCAGTCGCGCGAGCAGGTGGTCGCGGTCATGAAAGCCCTGCTGCAGCAGCATCCTGGACTGGCCACTGCGTTCCACGGTATGTGGGTTCATGCTTCGGCTCCCGGAGGCCAGAGCCCGTTCGCTCTCGAGCTGCCGATGAACCAGATCCAGAATTCGGCTCCCGCTCCCGGGGAGCGCAGCTAGTCACCTTATTCACCCGGGAAAAAACCACGCAGCACGAACCCTGTTTTTGGGAGTGGAATGGAAAAGACCCTCAGCGAAGCAATCGAAGAACGACGGGCTACCCCCAGCTTTGACGGCAAGCCCATTCCGGATGCCGACCTGAAGACGATTCTGGAAGCCGGCCTCAGAGCGCCCAGCGGATACAATCTGCAGCCCTGGCGCTTTATCGTTGTGCGCACGCCGGAGCAGCGCCGCCGGCTGCGCAGCGCCGCTTTCAACCAGGCCAAGGTGGAAGAGGCCTCCGCGGTCATCGTGGCCTGCGGCGACAAAGATGGCTGGCGCACCGACATGGAAGAGATGATTCGGATGGGTCGCGAAGCCGGCATGCCGGAAAACTATGCCGAGTCGACGCAGGTGAATATTCCGGAATATCTGAGCGATCACCCCAACCTCACCGCCTGGCTCAATCGCCATGTCATGATCGCCGTCACCACGATGTTATGGATGGCCGAGGTCATGGGCTACGACACAGCACCCATGGAGGGCTATGATCCGGACAAGGTCTGCGAGGTGCTCAACCTCCCGCTGAGCTATGTTCCGGTGGCGCTGCTGGCCATCGGCCACCTCAAAGGCACCGACAAGTACAACGGCGGCCGCTTCAGCATGCAGCGAACGGTCTTCGACGGTGAATACGGTAAGCCCATCAAGCTCTAGACTGCGAACGAATCGCGAGGAACGGCGGCCACGAACGTGAGGCGTGAATACCCCGATGCGCCGATCGCCGGGGTTGGCGCCGTCATCGTGCGCGACGCGCCCGGAATCGGCCGGCAGGTCCTGCTCATCCGCCGCGGCCAGGAGCCGCTCAAAGGCGAGTGGTCGCTGCCCGGCGGCGCCGTCGAACTGGGCGAGACCCTCGAAGAGGCCGTCTGCCGCGAGATCCTCGAAGAAACCGGCCTCACTGTGGAAACCGTCGACGTCGTCCAGGCCTTCGATCGCATCTCCCGTGACCCGGAAGGCCGTGTCCGCTATCACTATGTCCTGATCGACTTTCTCTGCCGTGTCAGGGCGGGATCGCAGGCTCCCGAAACCATCGTCTGCGCCACCGACGCCCTCGAAGCGCGCTGGGCCGCCCCCGGCGATCTCGATGGACTGACACCGCTAACCGTCGAGGTCATCCACAAAGCGTGGCGAATGGCATCTAAAAAGCAGGAGTGAGCAGGCAATGGCGAGCACGGTAGCCGCGCCGCAATCCGTTCGCAGCAGGCGCTGGCGGAATTTCCGGCGGGGTGTCTTCGCCTTGCTGGCTCTGGTCGTCGCCCTCATCGCCTTCGCGGTTTTCCAGCCGCTGACCCTGCTCTGGTTCGGCACGCAGACGAAGCTCCTCTTTGCCGGAATCCACAGCGACTATACCCACATCGAGCTGTCCGGCGTCGGTCGTGTACGCATTCACTACTACGCCGGCGGCTCCGGCGATCCTGTTGTCCTGGTGCATGGCCTGGGCGGCCGCGCGGAAGACTGGACCAATCTGATGCCGCAGCTGGTCCACGATCACCACCGCGTGTATGCCCTCGATCTGCCCGGCTATGGACGCTCCGACTGGCCGACCCACGCCACATACTCCATCCGCGAGGAAGCCGATGCCGTCGAGGCCTTCATGGATAATCGCCATCTGGCGCACACCGATCTCGGCGGATGGTCGATGGGCGGATGGATTGCCATGCGCGTCGCTCTGGACCAGCCGCAGCGCATCCGCCGCCTGATGATCTTCGACAGCGCCGGCACGCGCTTCTCGCTTACCTGGGACCCGGCGCTCTTCGAGCCCGACACGCCGCAAAAGCTCCAGGAGATGGACAACCTGCTGATGCCCAACGGCGCTCCGCACATCCCCGGCTTCATCGAGCAAGCCATCTTCCGCTTTGTGAAGAAGCACGGCTGGGTCGTCCGCCGCAATATGGACTCCATGCTCACCGGCAAGGCTCTGCTTGACGGCAAGCTCCAGGCGCTGAAAATGCCCATGCTCATCGTCTGGGGAAAAGAGGATCACCTGATCCCCGTCTCCGTCGGTGAGGCGATCCACCATGATGTGCCGCAGTCGGAGCTGGAGATCTTTGATGGCTGCGGACATCTGGCCGCGGGACAGTGTGCCGCGCAGGTCGGTCCCGTGGTTCGCGGGTTTCTGGACGAGCCATCACCTATGCCGGGGCAGACCGCTGAGATTGGGAAAAAGCGTTAGTGTCTTTGCCGGCGATTCAGCGATGCGGCTCGGCGTGCCTTATCTGCTCGCGGAGCTGGTCGCAGAACGTTCGGTATTTCCGCACGTAGCGGAAGTTCACAAACAGCGTCGCCCCGGCAATCAGCACACACGCAAAGAGAAACCATCGGTCGCGCTTTGCTGGAAAACGCCCCATGAGCCGGAAGGCAATCGAGATCAGAAAAGCTGCCAGCGTGGCCAGGACGGTCAGTGGCGCCAGGGAGTCACAATAGATCGCCGGCGAGTGGTAGATGAACCAGCCGGAGGCGATCGCGGTGAGCAGCGTCATCCCGCCGGTAATCGCCAGCCGCCACGGATATTTCCGCGGCCCGCCGCTCGTCCCCGGGTTCTTCTTCAACCTGTCACCTGTAACCTGTGACCTGCTCTTCAGAAGCTGCCCTTCCCGATGTCCATATTGGCTGGTAATGGATGGTGTTTGGTCTTCTCCGGAAGGCCTTTCGCCTTGAGGGCGAACTCAATAGCGTTGCGACCGCTTCTGGGCCTCCGCGAAGCCATATAACCGCATTGTATCGATTGGCTTCCGATGTTCCGGAGGTCACTGGCGGTTCGCGAATCCTGGCCAGGAACGGCAGGCCAGCGGTCTAGAATAGATCAATGTCCTCGATGACCAGGCTCGGAGCCGGCTGCGCATGAAGAGTACCTGGCGCCTGCTGTATTATGCGCGCCGCTATTGGCTGCAGGCGTTCTCCGCGGTCTTGCTGGCGGCGGGCGTGGGGCTCCTTGACGCTTTTCGCGTTCTGCTCATCGGACCCATCTTCGACAACGTGCTGCACCCAGCGGCCGTCACCAGCCGAGCGAAGGCGATCCCGCTGCTCGGTTCCCTGGGCGAGCGCTGGCACCTCCACCTGACGCCCCAGCTGCTGGTGCCGAGCTTTCTGCATATCAAGAATGACTGGGGCGTGATTGCCTTTGCCTTCGTGGTCTCCACGCTGCTGAAGGGGATCTGCGATTACGCCGGCACCTATCTGGCGAACTACGCCGGCTTCGGCATGATTACCGACATGCGCGACGACCTCTACGAGGCCATCCTGCGCCGCTCGGTCTCTTTCTTCCAGAAGCACACCACCGGCACGCTTCTCTCCGCTCTTATCAACGACATCGAACGCGTTCAGTACGCCAGCTCGTCGGTGCTTTCGGATTTCCTGCAGCAGGCCTTCACCCTGCTCTTCATGATCGTGGTGGTGGTCGCCCTCGGCGGCAAGCTGGCCTGGGTGCTCCTCATCTTCCTCCCCATTGTCGCCGCTTCCATTCGCCGCATCGGCCGTGACGTCCGCCGCACCACCCGCCGCGGCCAGGACAAGCTGGCCGAAATCCAGAACATCCTCCACGAGACGATCACCGGCAACCGCATCGTCAAAGCCTTCAATATGGAGTTCTGGGAGCTGCTGCGCTTCCGCCAGGCGGCCAAGCGGCTCTTCCGCGCGAACCTGCGTTCCGTGCGCGCGCAGGCCATCACCTCGCCCCTCATGGATTTCATCGGGGCGCTGGCCATCGCGCTGCTGCTCTGGGTCGGACGCAACGAGATCGGCCATCGCGGCATGCAGGAAGGCGTCTTCTTCGCCTTCATCGTCGCCCTCTTCAAGCTCTACGACCCCATCCGCCGCTTCGGCGTCTACTACAACAACTTCCAGCAGGCCGCCGGCGCCTCCGCTGCTATCTTTGACTTCATGGACGATCAGGATGAGGTGCAGGAGGCGAAGCACCCGAAGGTTCTCAGGGAATTCAAAGACCGCATCGTCCTCGACAACGTCAGCTTCTCCTACAAGGACCAGGAAAGCGACGTCCCCCGCATCGTCCTCGACGACATCAGCCTCACCATTCAGCGCGGCGAAGTGGTCGCGCTCGTCGGACCCAGCGGCGCAGGCAAATCCACCCTCGTCAACCTCATCCCGCGCTTTTTTGACGTGACTGGCGGACGTATCCTCGTGGATGGCGTCGATGTGCGCGACGCCAGCCTTGCCTCGCTGCGTGCCCAGATCGGCAAGGTCACGCAGGAGACGATTCTCTTCAACGACTCGGTGCGCAACAACATCGCCTACGGCCAGCCGGACGTTCCGTTCTCGCGCGTCGTCGACGCGGCCAAAGCCGCCCTGGCCCACGATTTCATCGAGCGCATGCCGGACAAGTACGACACCGTGATCGGCGAGAAGGGCTTTCGTCTTTCCGGCGGCGAACGTCAGAGGCTGGCCATTGCCCGCGCCATCCTCAAGAATGCGCCGGTCCTCATCCTCGACGAAGCAACTTCTGCCCTCGATGCGGAGAGCGAATCCCTGGTGCAGGCCGCTCTCGGCAACCTCATGCTGGACCGCACCGTCATCGTTATCGCGCACCGTCTCTCCACCGTGCGCCGCGCCACCCGCATCGCCGTTCTCGAGCACGGACAGATCACCGCCATCGGTTCGCACGAGGAACTGCTGCAGTCCTCACAGACCTACCAGAAGCTTTACCGCCTCCAGTTCATGGACATCGGCGACACGAGCAGCAACGGTCACCTGATCGGCGGCAACGAACCTGAGATCGTCGAGACGGGCGCCGCCAACGAGCCAGTTCTGACAGGAAAGATCCCACGATGAGCGAAGCACAGCCGCCGGTGTATTCCATGACCGGATTTGCCCGCGTTGCCGGGCGCGTTTCGGAAGCCCTCGGATTCACTCTCAGCCTCAAGAGCGTCAACCACCGCTTCCTCGATCTGCACATGCGTCTGCCGCAGGGCACCGAAGGCATCGAGATGCAACTGCGCCGCATTCTCAAGGAAAAGCTGCGCCGCGGCCACGTCGAGGTCACTCTCAATCTCGAGCGCAGCCAGAAGGCGGCAGCCGGCTACGACCACGCCCTGGTCGCCGCCTACATCGAAGCTTTTCGCGCGGCCGCCGTCGAGCACAACCTCATCACCCAGGTCGATCTCAACACCGTTTTCCGTCTGCCCGGCGTCCTCGTCGCCGAGGCGCGGACCAGCGAAGAAGACCTGCAGAAGCTGGAAGAAGCCGTCCTGGGCGAAGCGGACGGCCTGGTCGCCGCGCTCCAGACCATGCGCGCCCAGGAAGGCTCCGTTCTCGCCAACGAACTTCGCGCCGGCATGGAGCGCCTCCGCGGCCTCGTCGATGAAGCGGCGACGCTGCGCGAAAACGTTCAGCAGGCGTATCTGGAGCGTTTGAATCAGCGCATGAAAACGGTGCTCGATGGCGGCTTTGATCAGGATCGGATCCTGCAGGAAGCCGCCCTCATCGCCGAGCGCAGCGATGTGGAAGAGGAAGTCACCCGGCTCCGCACCCATATCGATCACTTCACCGGCCTGCTCGATCAGGGTGGAGAAGTCGGCAAGAAACTCGATTTCCTTCTGCAGGAGATGAATCGCGAGGCCAACACGCTGCTTTCAAAAACCAGCGGTGTCGCCGGCAATGGCACACGCATCACCGAGGCCGGCCTCGGCATGAAGTCGGAAATCGAAAAGGCCAGGGAGCAGATTCAGAATCTGGAATGACAGGGCTTACAGCACAAATCGGCGGCAGAACATCGCCGGCAGGGGAAGAAAGACGCTTGGCAGGGATTCTCTTTATCATTTCGGCGCCCTCGGGATCGGGCAAATCGACCATCGTGAACCAGCTGCGCTCGCTCGTGCCGGGACTGGATTTTTCCGTCTCCTGGACCACGCGCGGCCCGCGCGGCTCCGAACAGGAATCGCGGGAATACCACTTCACCACCCGCGAGCACTTTGAGGAAATGGTCGGTCGCGGCGAATTTCTCGAATACGCCCAGGTCTTCGGCAGCGACTACTACGGCACGCCCCGCTCGGCCCTCGACAAAGCCTTTTCCCAGGGCCGCGATCTGCTGCTCGACATCGACGTGCAGGGCGCGTCGCAGGTGCGCGCGAAGATGCCCGACGCCGTCTCCATCTTCCTGATGCCACCTTCTCCGGAGATCCTCGCCACCCGTCTGCGCAACCGCAGCCGTGCCGAAGGCAGCCTCCAGGAAGAAATTATTAACCGCCGCCTCGCCCAGGCCCGCCTGGAGATTGAGAATTACCGCGATTATGGCTATATTCTCGTCAACGATATCCTGGACCGTGCCGTGGAGGAGATGGTCGCCATCGTCGACGCCGAGCGAATCTGGCGTCACGAATCGGTGGATGGAAGGCCGGCGGATCGCGAGCGGATCCTGCGAATTGCTGAAAGCTGCCGCCAGGCGAACTCCGAAGCGCGGGTCCTGCCGATCCTCCGGGCTTTTGGCGTCCCGGAGCCGGCGTCAAAGTGAGTTTTGCGAGATCATTCTCGCGGAGGGCAGGATGAGCATCGAGAACGAATACGACAGTCACTTCCGGTATGTGCTGGTCGCCGCGCGCCGCGCGCGCCAGTTGCAGAATGGCGCCGAACCCCTGGTTCCCAGCCGCTCCCGCAAGGCTTGCCGGGTCGCACAGGAAGAGATTGCCGCCGGCAAGATCTCCTACGTGAAGCCCGAGGATGCGAAGGTGCTCAAGCCCGAGGTCGAGGCTCCGGATATCCCGAAGTTCGCCTCCTAGTCAGATCTTCCGTCTGCGTCGACGCCCTACCGGGAGCGTAAAATCGCACTATGAAAGTCACCGTTGGCGTCTCGGGTGGAATCGCTGCCTATAAATCCGCGGAACTGGTCCGCGACCTGCAAAAGCAGGCTCTGGACGTCCACGTTGTCATGACCCAGGCCGCCCAGCGTTTCATCCAGCCGCTCACCTTCGCTGCACTCACCGGGCACAAAGTCATCACCAGCCTCTGGACCCCCGAAGGTTCCGACCCGGGCGACGCCGCCTCCGCCATCGAGCACATCGACGCCGCGCAAACCACCGACGCCCTCGTCGTTGCCCCCGCCACAGCGGACATTCTCGCAAAATTCGCCCACGGGATCGCCGACGATTTTCTGACCACGATGTACCTGGCGACAACGGCGCCGGTGATCGTAGCCCCGGCCATGAACGTCAACATGTGGGAGCATCCGGCCACCCGGGCGAATCTCGAAACCCTGGCGAAACGCAATGTCCGTATCGTCGCGCCGGACAGCGGCTATCTCGCCTGCGGCATGGTCGGCGCCGGCCGCCTCGCTGAAAACGAGGCCATCGTGGAAGCTGTGCTCGGCGTGCTCCATCGCCGCAACGATCTCGCCGGCGAGACCGTCCTCGTCACCGCCGGGGGCACCCGCGAAGCTCTTGACCCGGTGCGCTTCCTCGGCAACCGCTCCAGCGGAAAAATGGGCTACGCCGTCGCAGAAGCGGCGCAGAATCGCGGCGCCCGTGTCATCCTCGTCTCCGCGCCCACAGCCTTGCGAGCTCCTGCCAACTGCGAGGTCATCCCCGTCACCACCACTGCCGAGATGCGGGAAGCCGTGTTGAGCCGTCTCGATCAGGCAACCATCATCGTGAAAGCAGCCGCCGTCGCCGACTACCGCCCGCGCGTGCAGGCCGACCAAAAGCTGCGCCGCAGCGGCCCGCTCACCCTCGACCTTGAACCGACGCAGGACATCCTGGCTGAGGTCGTCGAGCGCCGCCGCCCCGGCATGCTCATCATCGGCTTTGCCGCCGAAACGCAGGACGCCGTCGCCCACGGCCGCGACAAGCTCCTGCGCAAAGGAGCCGACGCTATCGTTCTGAACGACGTTTCGCGCGAAGGCGTTGGTTTTGACTCCGATCGCAACGCTGTCACCTTTCTCACGCTCGACCGCGCCATCGAGCTGCCGGAGATGACCAAGCGCGAGCTCGCCGACGAAATTCTCAATGAGGTGCTCACGCTGCGCCGTCCCCGCCAGCTGCTCTCTGAGGCCGATACCGACCTGCCCCTGAGCCTGGGAGAGCACGCTTGACCCAGCGGCTCGCTCCCGCCACCGAAGAAGCCCTCCGTGCCCGCATCAGCTACTTCCGCGATTTGGGGATCTTCGATTTTTACCGTCGTGAGAGCGCGCCGGCCCACGAATCCCCGGCGCCAACCGAAGACCACGAAGCTGCCGTTGCCGCGCAGCCGGATCCGGAGAACCCACCCTCGATGCCCCGTACGCCCGCCCTGCCTGTCCTCGCCGAACCGGGAGCCTCTGTTGCTCCCAAAGATCGTGCCGCTGCCCTCCGCGCCATCCAGCAGGACATCGGCGAGTGCACCCGCTGTGCCCTCCATAAGGGCCGCCACACGATCGTCTTCGGTGACGGTGACCCCAACGCGCGGCTCATGTTTGTCGGCGAAGGCCCCGGTGCCGATGAAGACGCGCAGGGCCTGCCCTTTGTCGGTCGCGCCGGCCAGCTGCTCAACAACATGATTACCGCCATGGGACTGCGCCGCGATCAGGTGTACATCGCCAACATCGTCAAATGCCGGCCGCCGCAGAACCGCGTACCCGAGCCGGACGAGGCCAACACCTGCGCGCCCTTCCTCTTCCGCCAAATCGACGTCATCCACCCCGAGGTGATCGTCGCCCTCGGCTCAACGGCAGCGACGTACATGCTCGGCGCGAAAAGCCCGCTCAGCGCGCTCCGCGGACGCATTCATCAGGCCCGCGGGATTAAGCTCATCGTCACCTATCACCCCGCCTACCTGCTGCGCGACCCGCGCCAGAAGAAGGAAGCCTGGGCCGATCTCCAGCTAGCCATGGCGGAACTCGGACTCAAGGCTCCGGCCAAAAGCCAGTAGCTGCTGCTTCAAATCATCGACCCAGCTCCAACAACAGGCGCGCACCCACCACTACCAGCTACAGGCCACCGGCTGCCCCTCTCACCATGGCAGAGTCTCACCCAGATGAATGTACGCGCCGGTCGGCCCATCCTCCGGCAGCGTCGCCAGCGCCACGCTGGTCTTCGCACCGTCGGGAATCTCCATCGGCGCCACGTCGCCGCCCATGTCCGTCTTCACCCACCCTGGATGCGCCGAATTCACCTTGATGTTTGTGTCTTTCAGTTCATGAGCCAAATGAACCGTGAAAGAATTCAGCGCTGCCTTCGACGCGTCGTAGGCAAAGGCCTTCGCGTTGTAGATCGGCGAATTCGGATCTGCATGGAGCGAGAGCGAGCCGAGAATGCTCGACAGATTCACGATCCGTCCCGCCGGAGATTTGCGAATCAGCGGCAGCAGCGTCTGCGTCAGCTCGACGGCGCCAAAGAAATTCGTGTCAAACGTCTCGTGCAGCACCTGCGCGCTCGTGCTGCTCGTCCTGTTTCCGCCCATGAACTCTTCTTTGGAGACGCCGGCATTGTTGATCAGAATGTCCAGCCGGCCGTACTTCTTGTCCAGATAGTCGTGCACCTTCTTGTAATCGGCGGCCCGGGTCACGTCGAACGCAATCGACTCTGCCGCGACACCCTCTGCCTTCAGCTTTGCGGCGGCTTCTTTGCCCTTTGCCTCATCGCGCGACCCGATGACGACCGTGATCCCCAGTTTGCCCAGCTGCCGGGCCGTTTCCAGGCCAAGCCCTTTGTTGCCACCGGTAATGAACGCGACCTTCTCTCCTGCCATGAAGTACCCTCCTCGGTCTTTGATGTGATTCGCCCGATGCCCCGGGGATTCAGAATCGCTTCTGGTACCCTCCGAAAAAGAAGCCATGCCCGCCTTTTGCGACGTCGCCGTGCCGGTCCCTCTGGATCGCCTCTTCACCTATGCCCTGGGCGAGGCTGCTCCCGCGATCGGTGCGCGGGTCCTGGTGCCGTTTCGCAATGAGAAACTCGCCGGCGTGGTCCTGCGCCTGCACGATGAAAAGCCGCCTGTCGATGCGAAACCGCTGCTCGCCGTGCTGGACGCCGAGCCGGTCCTCTCGCCTCAGCTCCTCGAACTCGGCCAGTGGATCGCGCAGTACTACCTCGCGCCCATCGGCGAAGTCCTGCGTTCCATGCTGCCCCTCACAGGCGAAGTCCGGCGCCTGGTGCTCTATCGCATCACGGACGCTGGCCGCCAGGCCCTCTTTGCCGGGGCTGAGCAGGGCTCCTCTCGCCGTTCGAAGCTGAGCCCTGAAGAACAGGACATCGAGTACGCCGTCCTGAATGCGCTCGAATCCGGTGAGGCCATCCGCGACTCGAAGCTGCGCACTCAGACCGGTGCTTCGGCTCGATTGCTGGCCGGCATGCTTCGCAAAAAATGGATCGCCCGAGAAACCACCGCCGAAGCGCGCGATGCTAGACGCACCGTCCGTTATGCCGTCCTCGTGGAGGGTGTCCGTCTTCCCAAACTCAACGACAACCAGCAGGCCATTCTCGCGGAGCTGGCCGGCGCCGACGGCGAACTGCCCGTTGCCGAGCTGCATCGTCTCGAAGTCCCGGGCTCTACGCTGGCCACCCTGGTCCGCCGAGAACTCGTCCGCATCGAAGAACGTCCCGCCGACTTTCACCTCACCCATTCGCACGCGTTTGCCACGCCCGACCACGAGCTGAATGAGGTGCAGCTGGCCGCACTCCATACCATCACCGAGGCCGTCCAGGCCCGCGCCTTCCAGCCCTTCCTTCTGCACGGCGTCACCGGTTCCGGCAAAACCGCTGTCTATCTTGCCGCCATGCGCCGCACCCTCGACGCGGGCCGCACTGCTATCCTGCTTGTTCCGGAAATCGGTCTCACGCCAGCCATGGCCGCCCAGCTGCATCATGCTTTTGGTGCGGAGGTGGCGCTGCTCCACTCCGCATTGACGCCCGAAGAGCGCGGCGAACAATGGCACCGCATCCGCAAAGGCGAGGCCCGCGTCGTCGTCGGCACGCGCTCGGCTATTTTTGCTCCCGTCGAAAACCTCGGGCTCGTCGTCGTCGATGAGGAGCACGACGGCAGCTACAAGCAGGAGTCCATGCCGCGCTACCATGCGCGCGACGTGGCTGTGATGCGCGCCAAATTCGCGGAGGCCACGATCGTCCTCGGCTCAGCGACCCCGTCGCTCGAGACCTGGCACAACACCATCACCGGGAAGTACCAGCGCATCACCATGAGTGAGCGTGTGATGGACCGGCCTTTGCCCGAAGTGCGCCTCATCGATATGCGCGCCGAGTTTCAGGAGACAGGCGGCGAACACCTTTTCTCCCGCGCCCTTATCGAAGAGACCCAGACCACGCTCGATCGCGGTGAACAAGTGATGATCCTGCTCAACCGCCGTGGCTATTCCTTCGTCGTCATCTGCCGAGCCTGTGGCGCGAAGCTGGAATGCGAGAACTGCTCGATCGCCCTGACCTACCACAAGACCGCACCGGAAGGAGAATGGCAGGCTGTCGGCGCTCGCCTCGAATGCCACTACTGCGGTTACAAAAAGACTGTGCCAAAGCACTGCCCGGCCTGCGACAGCGAGTATCTCTACTTCCTCGGCGCCGGTTCGCAGCAGGGCGAAGAGCGCCTGCAGGAGATCTTTCCCTCCGCGCGCATCGGCCGTATGGACCGCGACACCGTGCGCGGCCGCAGCGACCTCGAGCGGCTCCTCGTTCGTCTCCACTCCGGCGAAATCAATCTGCTGGTCGGCACGCAGATGATCGCCAAAGGGCACGACATCCATGGCGTAACCCTGGTGGGCGTGGTTGGGTGCGATCATGCTCTGGGCCTCCCGGATTTTCGCGCCGCCGAGCGTGTCTTTCAGTTGCTCACCCAGGTCTCCGGCCGCGCCGGCCGCGGCGAGCTCCCCGGCCAGGTCGTCGTGCAGACCTACCACCCTGAGCATTACGCCGTCCAATGCGCCGCGCACCACGACTACAGTGCCTTTGTCGAGAAGGAGCTGCGCTTCCGCCGCCTCATGCACTATCCGCCTTACGCCGCGCTGGCCAACATTCTGCTGCAGAGCCAGCGTCTGGAAGAAGCGGCGGGCTGGGCATCCACCCTTGGCCGCTGGTGCCGCGAAACCACTCTGAAGCATGTCCGGGTTCTCGGGCCTGCCAGCGCGCCCGTTGCCAAAATCAAGCGAACGTATAGATTCCACCTCGTCATGAAGGGTGAGAACCGCCGTGTGTTGCAGCAGGCTCTTCGTGGCCTGCTCGCGCATGCGGAGCAGGCGGGCATTCCCCGCGCGGGCCTGATCGTCGACGTCGATCCCGTGAGCCTGATGTGAGCCAGCCGGCAAAGGAGACACCGTGGAGTATCTGAGCGAAGAGCAGGTTCGATCCGTACTCACTTACGAGGCACTGCTGCCCGCCATCGAGCGCGCCCTCATCGATCTCTCCGGTGGCCGCATCCAGCAACCGGTCCGCACGATCTTGTCCATACCCGAGCATGGCGGTCGCTTCGGAATCATGCCGGCGGTCGACGGCGACTTCATCGGCGTGAAGCTGGTCAGCGTGTATGAGGGCAATCGCACGCTGCCGACCCATCAGGCGGTCATTCAGCTGCTCTCATCCCGCACGGGAGAGCCGGTCGTTGTCATGGATGGACGCCTCATCACCGAAATGCGCACCGCGGTCGTCTCGGCCCTCGCGACTCGTGAACTAGCCCGTCCCAATGCCCAGGTGCTCGCAATTCTTGGCAGTGGCGTTCAGGCGCGCTCTCATCTGCGCGCGCTGCGCCTGGTGCGCAGTTTTCGCGAGGTTCGTGTCTGGAGCCGCACCCCCGAAAATGCCCGTCGTTTTGCCACGGAGTTCGGTGTAACGCCCACGGAGAGCGCCGAGGCTGCCGCGCGCGGTTCCGATATCGTCGTCAGTGTCTCCAGCGTCTCCGAGCCTCTGGTCCGTGGCGCGTGGCTCGGCGAGCAAACCCTGGTTTGTGCCGTGGGCGCCGTCGGTCCGCACATGCGCGAACTGGATGACGAAGCGATGCACGCCGCCATCGTCGCGGAATCGCGAGAGGCTGCCCAGAGAGAGTCGGGTGACCTCCTCGGGTCCGGCGCAAGCGTGCACGCGGAACTGGGAGAACTGCTCGCCGGAACCAAACCCAAGCCGTCCGGACGTGCCGTCTTCAAATCCCTGGGTGTCGCCACAGAAGATCTGGCAGCAGCGGCGCTGGTCTGGCAGAAATGGCAGGAAAGGGAAGGGAATTGAAAGAGCAACGCTGGTTGACTACTGGGCGCCGATCCAGTGCAGCAACAGCCCAGGAGCGCAGCCCAGCAGCACGACCAGGCCAGCCACGACCCACAGCGTTACCCGCGGCACCAGCCCAACGCGAATCGCCGGCGCATCGGCCGGACCATCGGCAACATACACCTGCTTCAGCACGCGCAGATAGTAGTAGAGCGACACCGCGCTCATCGCGACAGCCAGCAGCACCAGCCAGAGCAGTCCCAGATGCGGCTCAGCATAGAGCGCAGAGGCGAAGATGTAGAACTTGCCGAAGAAACCCGCCAGCGGCGGAATCCCCGCCAGAGACAGCAGGAAAATCAGAAGGCACAGCGACAAGCCCGGCGCACGGCGATACAGACCGGCCAGATCGGCCAGGCTGTCCATCCCCTCGGCTTCCAGCGCGCCCAGCACTCCAAAAGCGCCCAGCGCGGCCAGCGCATAGGTGATGACGTAATAAAGCAGCGCGCTCAGCCCTTGCGGCGTGTGCGCCACAATCCCCAGCAGCATATAGCCCGCATGGCCGATGGCCGAATAAGCCAGCAACCGGCGCACGCTTGTCTGCGCAATCGCGGCCAGATTGCCAACTACCATCGAAACAGCAGCGATGATCGCCAGCACCGCAACCCAGCCCGGCCCCGTTCCGGAGCTCGTTCCGTGACTCGCTCCAGCAGCCGTGGCCAGTCCCACTGTGACCACCTGCGCAAAAATGAAGAAGCTCGCCACCTTCGAGCTCGACGCGATAAATCCGGCGCTCACCGTCGGCGCACCCTGATAGGCATCCGGCGCCCACAGATGGAACGGCGCAGCGGCGACCTTGAAGCCAAAGCCAATCGCGACCATCACAATCGCGATCAACAGCAGCGGATCGAGCGCCGGTCCGTTGAAAGCCGCGGCGATGCGGGGCAATTCAATCGATCCCGACAGGCCATACAAGAGGCTCATGCCGAACAACAAAAAGCCGGCTGACATGCCGCCAAAGAGAAAATATTTGAGCGCCGCCTCCGCCGATCGCCGGCTCTGCTTATCGAACCCGGTCAGCACGTACAGCGAGAGCGACAGGAACTCCAGCGCCACGAAGATCAGCAGCAGGTTCTGCGTCGCCACCAGGAACATCATCGCCACGGTGGCGAAAAGAATCAGCGCCAGATATTCGCCGACATGTCCGGTGAACCGCGACGAAGTCGAGAACAGCACCGTCAGCATGGCCAGCGCGAGCAGAACGATCTGCACCACATGCGTCAGCGGCGTGGCCACGAACATGCTGTCCGGCAGGCTCCCCAGCGGCGCACCGCGCAGCAAAAGAATGGCTCCCAGGCAGCCAGCGCAGGCAATCAGTGCTCCCGCACCGAATCGCACCCGCATCGCCGCCCGCCGCAGCACCGTCAGATCCACCGTCAGCAGCAGGAATCCAGCCACAGCCACGGTAATTTCCGGCAGCGTCAGCGACAGCAGGGAGGTATAGCTGAACGGAATCATCGCAGCCCTCCCTGCCGCAGGCCATCAAACAGCGGTGACTGCAGAGCCGGCTGGATCAAATTCATCAAAATTTGTGGATACAAACCCACGAATAGCGTCGTCGCCAGCAGCAGCAGCGATCCCAGCTTTTCGGGCAACGTGATCGGTGGCAGCGCAGGCAGGGGTGTGTCCGGTGGCGCGTCCCCAAAGAAGACTTTCGTCAGCGCGCGCCAGGTAAAAGCGATGCCCACCAGAATTCCCACACCGGCCACGGGCACCAGCCACGGCAACGAATGCCATGCGCCCACCAGCACCTGAAACTCGGCGACGAACCCGCTGAATCCCGGCAGCCCGATCGATGCCATGCCGGCGAGGATGAACGTGACCGCGGCGAAGGGAATCACCTGCACCAGGCGCATCGGCCTCAATTCGTCCAGGTCGCGCGTGTGCGTCCGGTCGTAAACCATCCGGCCGGCCACGGCGAACAGCAGGCCCGCGATCACGCCATGCGAAAACATCTGCAGCACCGCGCCGTCCAGTCCGATCAACGACAGGGTCATCAGGCCGAGCAGCACAAAGCCCATGTGCGAGACGCTGGAGTAGCCGATAACGTACTTGAAGTCGCGCTGCACCAGAGCCACGCTCGCGCCGTAGACAATGCCGATCACCGCCAGCAACGCAAAGACCGCGCGCCACGATCCGAACCCCAGCACATGGAAGCCCCAAGGCGCCAGGCCGCCCGGCAGCAGCATCATCGCCACGCGCAGGCAGCCATAGGCCCCGAGCTTCATCACCACGCCGGCCAGCAGCATCGACGCGGCCGTCGGAGCCGCAGCGTGGCCGGTCGGCGCCCAGGTGTGGAACGGCCACATACCCGCCAAAACTGCGAAGCCCAGGAAGACCAGGGGGAAGACCCACATCTGGAAATGCCCCGGGAAGGACGCCTGCGTCAGCGCGTCAAAACTCAGGTTGTGATTCGGCGCCAGCGCCCATACCGCCGCCATGCCCGCCAGCACCAGCGCGCTGCCCGCGAAGGAATACAGCGCCAGCTTCATCGCCGCATACTCGCGCTGCGCCCCCGGGTTTTCACCATGACCGGCGTGCGACTTCGATCCCCAGATGGCGATCAGGAAATACTTCGGAATAATCGCAATCTCGTAAAAGACGAACAGCAGAAACAGATCGAAGCTGAGAAAGACCCCGTAGACGCCACCGATCAGCACCAGGTAAAACGCGAAGAACTCCTGGGTCCGATGCTCGATGTTCCACGAGAACAGAATCCCCGCCGTCGCTGCGATCCCCGTCAGCAGCAGCAGCGTCAGGCTGATGCCGTCTGCCGCCAGGTGATAACTGAGTCCCAGTTGCGGAACCCACGCCACCCGCGTCACCGTCAGCAGCTCGCCGGGCTGCCAGTGGGCCAGCGTGATCAGCGAAAGTGCAAAGGCCGCCAGCGCGGTCGCCAGCGCCAGTACCCGCGCCATCGCCTTCGTCGGACTCAGCCGGCACGCCAGCGCGCCCAGAAACGAGAGGTAGATCGTCCACGCCAGCATCAGAGTCCGCCTCCCGCGATCCACTGCATCACGGTTCCGTGGACCATCCCCGTGATCAGCTGCGGATAAAAACCGAGAACGAACATCAGCGCGATGGCCGGGAACAGCGCGATCCGTTCCGTCGTGGTCAGATCGGGCATCGCCTCCCACCGCGGATTGACCGGCCCGGAGAACACTTTCTGGATCACCGTCAGCAGAAAGATCGCAGTCAGCAGCAGCCCCAGCACCGAAATCGAGGACGCCACGGCAGCCAGCGGGAACGCACCTTTAAAGATGAGAAACTCGCCCGGAAATCCGTTTAGCCCAGGCAATCCCAGCGAGGCGAAGATCGCAATCCCCATCAGCCCGCAAAATACCGGGACCACCCGCCGCAGGCCGCCAAACTCCTCCACCCCGCGGATCCCACCCGTGCGCCGCTCCAGCAGCGCAATGAACCAGAACAGCGTCGCTGCCGTCAGGCCGTGACTGAAGATCTGCAGCAGAACACCGGTCAGCGCCGCGGCCCGCTCCGCCACCATATGGGGCGAGGCGCCCGACAGCTGCGCCGCCACACACACGCCCAAAACGCAATATCCCAGGTGATTAATCGATGAGTAGGCGAAGGTTCGCTTCAGATCCTTCTGCGCCCAGGCTGCAAACGCCGGCAGCACGATCGTCGCCACCGCCAGCCACAGCAGCGGCTTCATGAAGTGCTGCATCTCCTGCGGAAAGATCGGCAGCAGAATGCGCAGGAATCCATACACGCCCATCTTCGACATGGCGCCGGTCAGCAGCATAGTCGTTTCGCTGGGCGCTTCCGCGTACGTCGCAGGCAGCCAGGTGTGAAACGGCACCACTGGCGTCTTCACCGCGAATCCCAGAAACGCCGCCCAGAAGAGCAAGGGAGCCACCGTGCCGCCGCGGAACCATGGCAGATTGTTGGCCAGCTCCAGCGTCAGCCGCCCCGAGTGCGCCAGCCGTGTCAGCTCGACAAAATCAAAGGTGCCCGTTGCCAGATAAATCGCCAGGAACGCCAGCAGCAGCGCCACGCTCCCCACCATCGTGTACAGGAAGAACTGGTTCGCCGCGCGCGCCCGCTGTCGACCGCCCCACACCCGAACCAGGAAGAACGCCGGGATCAGACTCAGCTCCCAATACAGAAACCAATGCACGAAATTCAGCGCCGTAAATGTCCCAAACAGTCCTGCTTCCAGAAACAGCACCAGGGCGAAATAAACCCGCCCCAGCTTCTCATTGGCCCACGAAGCTGCCAGCGACATCACCACCAGCAGCGCCGACAGCACCAGCATCAGCACGCCCAGCCCATCCACGCCCACGTGGTATTCAATCCCCAGCGATGGCGCCCAGACCCGCCACTGCGTGAACTGCATCCCCGGCAGGTTGGGATCGAAGGCGTACCAGAACAGCAGCGACAGCAGAAGACCGGTGAACCCAAAGAGCGCGGCGATCAGGCGCGCCATCTCCCGCTTGCGCCCGAAAATCAGCACCAGCAGCCCGCCCAGAATCGGAAGCAGCGTCAGCAAACTGATCATCCGCGTCGCTCCCACAACAGCAGGACCACAGCCAGCACCACCAGCGCCGCCCCGATCACCCGCAGATAGTTCTGCACTCGTCCGTTCTGGAAGCGCGAGAGCAGCCGCCCGCTCCCCGCCACATCCCGGCATGCCGCATCGAAGCCGCCATTCACGACGTACTTATCCAGCCCGGTATCGAGCCAGCTCAGCCCCAGCACGCACCACGCCACCAGATGCACCGCTCCGCCGAGGATCCACCGATCCAGCCAGTCCGCAAAGGCCGACCCAAAGCGCATCAACGCGATGACTGTCAGGTCGTAGAACTCATCGACGTACAGCCGATTGGCCAGCGCCCGGAACACGCCCGGGGCAATCCGCTCCAGCGCATCGGGATCGCTTGCCCGCTCGATCGGCTTCCGCCCATAGAACCACCAGCCCAGTCCCAGCCCGGCGAAGACGATCAGCGATGAGATCACCATCAGCGGCAGCAGACCTTCGGTCGTGAAGCGCGCAAGGTCCCATGTGAGCGGCCGCCCTTCGAGGAACGACTGGAACCACGGCCACGCCGGCGTGCCCACAAATCCCAGCAGCGCGGCAAAAATCCCCAGAACCACCAGCGGCCCCGTCATCACTCCAGGGCTCTCATGCGGAGGTCCGTGCATCTCGCCCGGCTCACACACCTCACCCGGCCGTCCCGCCGATACCATCGGCTCGATCTCCTCGGCGCTCACCGCATGCGCGGCCACTTCCGAAGGTGTCACGGTCGCCGCCGGCACGCGCCGTTCGCCGAAGAAAACGTAGTACACCTGCCGCGTCATATAGAACGCGGTCAGCAGCGCTCCAATCGCGCCCAGGTAAAACGGTCCCCGTGACAATCCCCACCCATGCGCCGAGTGCAGAATCTCGTCCTTGCTCCAGAACCCGGCAAACAGCGGAAATCCGCACAGCGCCAGCATGCCCGAGGCGTAGGTTAGGAACGTGATGGGCATATACTTCCGCAGGCCGCCCATGTTGCGGATGTCCTGTTCCTCCGTGCAGCCGTGGATGACCGATCCCGCTCCGAGGAAGAGCAGCGACTTAAAGAATGCGTGCGTGATCAGATGGAACATCCCCACCGCCACGCCACCCACGCCCAGCCCCAGCATCATGTAGCCCAGTTGCGAGACCGTCGAATACGCCAGAATCCTCTTAATGTCGTTCTGCGCGACGGCGATGCAGGCCGCAAACAGCGCCGTGATCGCACCCACCCAGGCCACCACCGCCAGCGCTCCGCCTGTCATCAGCGGATACACGCGCGCCATCAGGTACACGCCTGCCGCCACCATCGTCGCCGCATGAATCAGCGCACTCACGGGCGTCGGGCCTTCCATCGCATCGGGCAGCCACACATGCAGTGGCACCTGTCCAGACTTCCCAACTGCTCCGCAGAAGATCAGCAGCCCGATTGCCGTCGAAACCGCCATCCCCGCCACCGTCAGGTGCGCGCCCAGCCCGCCCACCGCCCCCGGCTCGAGACACCCGGCGCCGTGGTCGTAGAACACCAGCGTTCCCGTCTGCGCGTAGAGCCACACCATTCCCAGCAGCAGTCCCAGGTCGCCGACTCTCGTGGTGATGAACGCCTTCTTCGCCGCCGCGGCCGCCGCTGGTCGCTGGAACCAGAACCCGATCAGCAGGTACGACGTCAGCCCCACCACCTCCCAGCACATAAAGAGCAGCAGCAGGCTGTTCGCAATCACCACGCCCAGCATCGCTCCGGCAAAGAGCGACAGGAAGCAGAAGAACCGGGTGAAGTTGTCGTCATGAGCCATGTAGCCCAGGCTGTAAATGAAGATCAGCAGCCCGACAAACGTCACCATCACCAGCATCACAGCGGCCAGAGGATCGAGCAGCCACCCCATGCTCACCCACTGTGAGCCAAACTGCATCCAGGGGAAGTTCACCACCTGCCGCGCCGGATGCGCGAGCGCCTCGCCAAAAGCAATCAGCGCCAGCACCAGCGACACCGACATCGACCCAATGGCCAGCGTTGCCGCCGCCCGGCGCCGTTCCTTCGGCATCAGCGCGCTGATCCCCGCCGCCAGCATCGGCAGAGCCGGAATCAGCCACAGAGCGCGCACAATCCAGGCTGTCCCGCTCATCCCTGCATCTCCGTAATCTCGCTCACATCCGATGTCTGCGCGTGACGATAAATGGCTAGGATCAGCGCGAGGCCAACCGCGGCTTCAGCCGCAGCCACCGCAATCGAGAAGATGACGAAGATCACGCCGGTCAGAAGTTCAGGATGCGGACCGAACCGCCAGAAGGCGATGAAGTTCAGATTCGCCGCGTTCAGCATCAGCTCGATCCCGGCCAGCACCAGGATCGCGCTCCGCCGCGTGAGAGCCCCCGCAAGTCCCACCGAGAAGAGAAGCGCCGAAACCAGCAGACAACCAGCAAGCGGACTCATCAGGCGCGCATCTCCGGTCTCTGCGGAAGGTTCTGGGTGTTCGCCACGCGCTTCTCGCGCAGAGCCAGCAGCACCGCGCCAATCATCGCCGCCGTCAACATCAGCGCGATCACTTCCAGTGGCAGCACGTAGCGCTGCATCAGCGCGAGACCAATCTGCTGCATCGTGTTCGACGGTGCCGCGGCCGCGACGACAGGCGTTCCGGCCAGGCCGCTCGTCTCCACCGCCCACGCCAGCACGGCAAATACGGCCAGCGCGATCACCGCCCCAGCCAGACCCGTCGGCGAGAAAACATGCTCTTCCGCACCTTCGCCGCCACGGGTGAGGAGAATCGCAAACACAATCAGAATTGCGATCGCCCCGACGTAGACCAGCAGCTGCGCCAGGCCCGCAAACTCAGCGCCCAGGTTCAGATACAGCCCCGCCAGTCCCGCGAACGCCACCGTCAGCGCCAGCGCACAATGAACGAGTCTGCGCAGCGTCATCGCCGCGACGCCTCCGGCCAGAGTGAGAACTGCGAGGATCCAAAAAGGCAGGGTCATTCCTGTTCGTGCAGCTCTTTGGAGCGGCTTTTCGCGCCGCCAAAGCTTTCCTTACGCCCGAATCACCACTCAAACCTGCGGCACCCGGGCCTGTTTTACGATTTCACAGCACGCAGCCACGGACTGTGACCGCAATCACTCCGCGAACCGATACGTCCTCTTTTCGATTTTCCGGCCCCGCTCCAGCGTGCGGGCCAGCACGATATATGGCGCAACAATCACCACGGCACAGACCAGCCAGCGTATCACAGCGCCCAGCACGCCCGGCCCCATCACAGGGGGCGCAAGAAACCGCCACAATCCCGCTGACAGAATCACAATCAGCGTCATCGGCAGCATGAACTTCCACGCGAAATTCATCAGCTGATCCATGCGCAGCCGCGGCAGCGTCCCGCGAATCCAGATAAACACTCCGATGAACCCCAGCAGCTTCGCAAAGAACCAGCCCCACGAGGGGAACCACTGCAGGAAGCTCAACGGCGACGTCCATCCGCCCAGGAACAGCGTGATCGCCATCCCGCTCACCGCGAACATCTCGATGTACTCGGCCAGAAAGAACAGCGCGAACTTGAAGCCGGAGTACTCGATGAAGTATCCGGCGATAATCTCCGACTCGCCCTCCGGCAGATCGAACGGGCTGCGGTTGGTCTCCGCCATGGCCGCAATCATAAAGAGGATGAACCCGGCCAGCCCCCAGGGAGTGAACACATTCCAGTGCGCGATGCCGGCGGTGTAATGGTGCTGCTCCTCGACAATCTTCACCGTCGACAGCGTCCCCGACATCATCACCACCGCCACCGACGACAGGATCAGCGGCACCTCGTAGCTGACCATCTGCGCAATCGCGCGCATCGCCCCCAGCAGCGAATACTTGTTCCGGCTCGACCATCCGGCCATGAAGATCGCCAGCTCGGTCGCCGACCCAATGGCGAAAAAGAACAGCACCCCCGCGTCCAGATTCACTGCGGTCATGTTGCGCCCGATGGGCAGCACCGCGTAAGCCAGGAAGGCCGTACCCACCAGCACCAGCGGCGCCAGATAATGCACCACATGGTCCGCCGCCCGCGGCACGATATCTTCCTTCGTCAGCGACTTGATCGCGTCGGCAATCGGCTGCAACACCCCAAACAGCCCCACGCGATTCGGACCGTAGCGATTCTGGATCCGTCCCAGCCCTTTGCGCTCCAGCAGAACCGTCAGCGCAAACAGCGTCGCGAATACCACAATAATGGCGGCGATGATAATGACAATCGAAACCAGCGTCTGCAGCGGCGCCGGCGTGTGTCCCACCAGCCAGTCTTTGATCAGGACGAAGACCTGATCCACGGAGCCCGCAACGTTCACGGCTTCACCTCGGATTTTTCAGGCGCAGCCTTCTCGGGCGTAGCCTTCGCTCCGTTGCCCGAAGCACCATTCCCTGACGTTCCGTTCCCTGACGCTCCGCTGGCTGGCGTTCCGCTCGTCGCCGCAGGAGCCGCCGCCTGTGCCTTCGCCGCCGCTGCGGCTGCCGCAGCCGCAGCTTTCGCCTTCGCGTCCGCCGCTTCCTTCGCCCGTCGCTCGTCCGTCTCCGCGGCTTCCGTGGGATGGATCGACTGGTAGTACTCGTTCGATTTCGCCAGCTGCTCCTTCTTCCACAGCAGACCGCCGAACCGATTGTCCGTGCTCAGCTCAAACTCGGTGTCCATCCGGATCGCGTCGAAGGGGCACACCTCCACGCAGATCTGGCAGCTCATGCACACCGACACGTCGATATCGAAGACCGCCGGATAGGCCTGCATCTTACCGACGAAGTCCGGCTTCTTGTCCTTGCTCTTCTCTATATGGATACAGCGCGGCGGGCACTCCTTCTCGCAAATCTGGCATGCAACGCAGCGCAGCCCCGCCCCCGGATCGCTCCCGTCGTACAGCAGAAACGGAAAATCCCGCGTAGCCTCTGGCACCGGCAGCCGCTCTTCCGGATACTGCACCGTCGTCAGCCGATCCTTCTCCACATAACTGCCGAAGAAGTTCCGCGCCGTCTCGACGAGCCCCTGAATAATTCCTTCACCCAGCATGCAAATCCTTAAACGCTAAACTCTGATCCCTAAACTCTCGAACGCTAAACGCTATACGCTATACGCTGTCTTCACCGATCCACTTCTCCCAGCACAATATCCACGCTCCCCAGCGTGATCACCACATCGGCCACATTCTGTCCCAGGCACATGTCCTCGAGAATCGTCAGGTTGATCATGCTCGGCGGCCGCACTCTGTACCGGTATGGATTTCCCGTCCCGTCGCTGATCAGGAAAAAGCCCAGCTCCCCCTTCGGCGACTCGATCCGCCCGTACGCCTCGCCCACCTTCGGACGCAAACCGCGCAGCCGCACCTTCGGATCCGTAATCGGCCCCGCAGGAACCTCCCGGAGCGCCTGCTCCAGAATCTTCAGCGATTCCCGCATCTCCAAAATGCGCATCATGTACCGGTCGTAAACGTCCCCGCGCTCCCCCAGTGGCACCCTGAAGGAGAACCGGTCGTACACCCCGTAGTGATCCACCTTGCGAATGTCATAATTCACGCCGCTCGCCCGCAGCATCGGCCCGGTCACGCCCGCGCTGATCGCCAGCTCCCGCGACAGAACGCCCGTGCCCTGCGTCCGCGCCATCAGGATCTCGTTCGCCCGCAGCAGCGCTTCAAACTCGTCGACAAACTTCGGCAGCCGTCCCACCAGCTGTTTCACTTCTTCCAGCCACGCCGGAGTCGCATCCACCCGAAGGCCGCCAAAGCGCATGTAGTTGCACATCATGCGCGCGCCGCTCAGAGACTCGAACAGGTCCAGAATCTTCTCCCGCTCGCGGAAGGCATACATCAGCGGCGTGCCGCTCGCCCCCATATCCTGCAACAGAAATCCCACCAGCCCGGCATGGTTCTGGAAGCGCGTCAGCTCCGCCACAATCACCCGCAGATATTCCGCCCGCTCCGGCACCGCGAGCCCGGCCAGCTTCTCCACCGCCAGCACGTAGCCCCAGTTGTTCGTCATCGAGCACAGATAGTCCAGGCGATCGGTGTAGGGAATCGCCGACAGATACGCCCCATGCTCGGCAATCTTCTCGTGGTTCCGGTGCAGATACCCAAACACCGGCTTCAGCCGAACGACCTTCTCGCCTTCCAGCCGCACATCCATCCGGAAGACGCCGTGCGTCGATGGGTGATGCGGCCCCATCGAGACTTCAAGAATTTCCCCTGGCCCCGCAACGGATTCCATCTCAGCCAGACTCCCCATCAGCTCCGTCACGGATGCACCTCCGCCGCCGTCCCGGGCAAGCCCGTCTCGAGGATGTCATCCGCCGGAGGCACATAGTCCTTCCGCATCGGGTAGTCCACAAACCCGTCCCACATCAGAATCCGCCGCAGGTCCGGATGCCCGTCGAAAACAATTCCGTACAGATCGAACGCCTCGCGCTCCTGAAACTCCGCGCTCCGCCACACCGGCGTCAGCGAAGGCACATGCGTTCCATCGGTCCGGTTGGCCGTCCGCAGACGCAGCACCACCGGCCCATGCTTCTTCTCCATCGAGAACAGGTGATAGACCGCCTCCAGATACCCCGGCGTCTTCGTCTTGCGAACCTCTTCGACTTCCTGCTCCTGTTCGGTGCCGTCCGGCCCGGCGACCCTCTTCTTCACTTTGACTTTTTCCGTTGTCTCCGTGTCCAGCCAGTCCACGCCGGTCACCAGTGAGCAGAAGTCCAGCCGCAGCGCTGGATCGTCCCGCAAAAACTCCGCCGCCGCCCGCGCATGCTCGTGGTCCAGTACGAGGGAATGCTGCCCCGACGGGCTCCCGTTCGCAATGACGGTCACCTGCGCCCCAGGCACCGCGCCCTCTATCAATGTTTTAATGGCCTCCACCGTCGGCAAAGCCGGACCCCCCCAGGCAACCCGCTCATTGAATCACCTTCAGGGGATTGCCCTTTTCCGCGAGGAAGACCTCATCGTTCTGCGTCGGCTCCAGCCCGTGCGCCCCGAACTCCGGCACCGGAAACTCGCTCGGCAGGTCTGCCCGGAGATGCCGTGGCCGATTCGGCCCCGCCAGCTCCTGCTCCTCAATCTTCTTCTGCAGCATCATGAACGCGTGAATCAGCGCCTCCGGCCGTGGCGGGCACCCCGGGATATGCACGTCCACCGGAATATACCGGTCGATCCCTTTCAGCACGTTGTATCCATCACGGAACGGCCCGCCCGAAATCGCGCACGCGCCCATGGCGATGACGTATTTCGGCTCCGCCATCTGGTTGTACAGCCGCACCACCTGCGGCGCCATCTTCTTGGTCACCGTGCCCGACACAATAATCAGGTCCGCCTGCCGCGGCGACGGCCGAAACACCTCCGCCCCAAATCGCGCCAGATCGTACCGCGCCATCGTCGTAGCGATCATCTCGATCGCGCAGCAAGCCAGCCCGAAGTTCAGCGGCCACACGGAGTTCTTCCGCCCCCAGTTGTACAGCTCCTCCAGGGTCGTCGTGAAAATCCCGTTCTTGCTCAGCTCGATCTTCAGCTCTTTAAGATCGTCCGCCATCAATACTCCCAGCTCCAGGCACCCGGCTCCCGGCTGCCTCTCACGCCCACGTGAGCACGCCCTTCTGGCAAGCCCATATCAGCCCTTCCACCAGCAACAGCAGAAACACCAGCATGGCCAGGCACGCGCCCAGCGTCAGACCCGTAAATGCCACCGCAAACGGCAGCAGGAACACCACTTCCACGTCAAAGACCAGAAAAACGATGGCATATAAGTAGTAGGACGCGCCGAACTGGATCCAGGCATCCCCCTTCGACTCCAAACCGCACTCATATGTGGCGTTTTTGATGGCGCCGGCCTTCTTTGGCGAGTACACCCGCGCCCACAGCCATGCCAGAGCCAGCGGCGTAATCCCAAAGGCAACAGCTCCAACCAGTAACGCAACTACCGTCAGCCAGGGATGGGGGCTCATCGTCGATCCTTCTCCGCGTCCAGGCGCAAACTCCTTTGAGGCTAATCTCGCTGCCTGCAATCCTCGGTGACCGGAATCACAGCGCGCGCAGGCGCACATAACTGGCCGCGC
Organism: uncultured Acidobacteriaceae bacterium; assembly: GCA_963770525.1. Classification (GTDB taxonomy): domain Bacteria; phylum Acidobacteriota; class Terriglobia; order Terriglobales; family Acidobacteriaceae; genus Palsa-343. Next base: position 518,553 of record CAVYPY010000002.1, read on the forward strand.
GACCCGCCGCACGCCGTCCGAACACTCCATCCTCGCACACTTGTGTTCCCTGTCACAGCGGTTCCCCGCGCCCGCAGCGCAGACTTTCCTGTTGTGGTAACCAGCGATTTCGCACTCGCTACGCACTGAACCCCAGCCAAGGAGAGCCATGAGCGCCCCTGTCAAAACTGCGATCTTCGACGGTAACGAAGCCGCCGCCTCTGTCGCCTACCGTTTTTCCGAAGTCATCGCCATCTACCCCATTACCCCTTCGTCAACCATGGCCGAGTTCGCCGACCAGTGGGCCGAGGAAGGGAAGCGCAATATCTGGGGAGCCGTCCCCACCGTCGCCGAGCTGCAGAGTGAAGGCGGCGCCGCCGGCGCCATGCACGGCGCGCTCCAGGGCGGAGCCTTTGCCACCACCTTCACCGCCTCCCAGGGCCTCCTGCTCATGATCCCCAACATGTACAAGATCGCCGGCGAGCTCACCCCGGCCGTCATGCATGTCACCGCCCGCTCCATCGCCACCCATGCGCTCTCCATCTTCGGAGACCACTCCGACGTCATGGGCTGCCGCCAGACCGGCTATGCCATGCTTGCCTCCAACTCCGTCCAGGAAGCCGCCGACCTCGCCACCGTCGCCCACCTGGCCACCCTTGAAGCCCGCATACCCTTCATGCACTTCTTTGATGGATTCCGCACATCGCATGAAATCAATAAGGTTATTCCGATATCGGACGAGACGATCCGGGCCCTCCTCGACGAAAAAGCGGTGCGTGCCCATCGTGAACGCGCCCTCTCCCCGGATCGTCCCGTCCTTCGCGGTTCCGCGCAGAACCCCGACGTCTTCTTCCAGGCCCGCGAAGCCTGCACTCCCTGGTACCTCGCCTGCCCGGCCATCGTGCAGGACGTTATGGACCGCTTTGCCCGCCAGACCGGCCGCGCCTACCGCCTCTTCGACTACTACGGTGCGCCCGATGCCGACCGCGTCATCGTCCTCATGGGGTCCGCCTCCGGCGCCGTCGAGGAAGCCATCGACGCCCTCAATGCCAAAGGCGAAAAGCTCGGACTCCTCAAAGTCCACCTCTATCGCCCCTTCGCCGCGGAAGCCTTTCTGACAGCCCTCCCCGAAACCGTCCGCAAAATCGCCGTCCTTGACCGCACCAAGGAGCCCGGCGCCACCGGCGAGCCCCTCTATCAGGACGTCGTCACCGTCATCAGCGAAGCTCTTTCCACCGGACGCATCCCGCTCTCGCAATTCCCGGTCATCATCGGGGGCCGCTATGGCCTCTCCTCGAAGGAATTCACCCCCGCCATGGTCAAAGGCGTCTACGACGAGATGGCGAAGCCGCACCCGAAGAACCACTTCACCATCGGCATCGACGACGACGTCACTCACTCCAGCCTCCGCTGGGATGAGAGCTTCTCCACCGAGAGCCCCAAAACCGTCCGCGCCCTCTTCTACGGCCTCGGCTCCGACGGCACCGTGGGCGCCAACAAGAACTCCATCAAAATCATCGGCTCCGAGACCCCGAATTACGCGCAGGGCTACTTTGTCTACGACTCCAAGAAGTCCGGCTCTCTGACCACTTCCCACCTGCGCTTCGGTTCCGAGCCCATTCGCTCCACCTACCTCATCTCCCGCGCGAACTTCATCGCCTGCCACCAGTTCGAATTCCTCGAGAAGATCGACGTGCTGGCCGCCGCTGAACCCGGCGCCACCTTCCTCCTCAACAGTCCGTACGGACCGAAGGACGTCTGGCAGCATCTGCCCAGAACCATCCAGAAGACCATCCTCGACAAGCACCTTCACCTCTATGTCATCGATGGCTATCAGGTCGCCCGCGAAAACGGCATGGGCAATCGCATCAACACGGTCATGCAGACCTGCTTCTTCGCTATCTCCGGCGTCCTGCCCCGCGAAGAAGCCATCGCTCAAATCAAAAAGGCCATTCAGAAGACCTACGGCAAGCGCGGCGAAGCCGTCGTCCAGCAGAACTACGCGGCTGTCGATGCCTCCCTCGCCCATCTGCACGAAGTCAAAATACCCGACACGATCACCGCTACCTTCGACATCCTGCCCGTCATTCCCGCCGCCGCGCCTGCCTTCGTGCACGATGTCCTCGGCGCCATGGCCGCGGGTTATGGTGACAGGCTCCCCGTGAGCGCCCTCCCCGCGGGCGGAACCTTCCCCACCGGCACTGCCAAATGGGAGAAGCGCAACATCGCCCAGTTCATTCCTGTCTGGGATCAGGATCTCTGCATCCAGTGCGGCAAGTGCGTCATGGTCTGCCCGCACGCCGTCATCCGCGCCAAGGTCTACGACTCCTCGCTCCTGCCCGGCGCTCCCGCCACCTTCAAATCCGCAAAGCCGAAATGGCGCGGCATGGACAGCGAGCTCTACACCCTGCAGGTCTCGCCCGAAGACTGCACCGGGTGCCAGCTCTGCGTCGAAGTCTGCCCTGCGAAGAGCAAGGCCGACCCGGCGCACAAGGCCCTCAACATGGTGCCGCAGCAGCCGCTCCGCGTGCCCGAGCGCGACAACTGGGAATTCTTCGAAAAGCTGCCCACCGTTGCCCGCGAGCGCCTCTCTACCTCGCAGGTCAAGGATATCCAGCTCCTCGAACCGCTCTTTGAGTTCTCCGGCGCCTGCCAGGGCTGCGGAGAAACCCCCTACATCAAGCTGCTTACCCAGCTCTTCGGCGATCGCCTCATGATCGCCAACGCCACCGGCTGCTCCTCGATCTACGGCGGAAACCTGCCCACCACGCCCTACTGCCAGAACGAAGACGGCCGCGGCCCCGCCTGGGCCAACTCCCTCTTCGAAGACAACGCCGAATTCGGCCTCGGCATGCGCCTCGCCGTCGATCACCAGCGCACCTATGCGGAAAGCCTCGTCGCCAAACTCGCGCCCGTCCTCGGCGACGATCTCGTCCGTGCCACCCTCGACGCCGACCAGTCGAAAGAAGAGGGCATCAACGCCGAGCGCGCCCGCGTCGCTGAGATCCGCGCGAAGCTCGCCACCGTCGACTCACCCGACGCCCGCTCGCTCGACTCCGTCGCCGACACCCTCGTCCGCCGCAGTGTCTGGATCATCGGCGGCGACGGCTGGGCCTACGACATCGGCTTCGGCGGCCTCGACCACGTCCTCGCCTCCGGCAAGAACGTCAAGGTCCTCGTCCTCGACACCGAGGTCTACTCCAACACCGGCGGGCAGATGTCCAAATCCACCCCGCGCGGCGCCGTCGCCAAGTTTGCCGCCGGGGGCAAGCCCAACAGCAAAAAAGACCTCGCCATGGAAGCCGTCGCCTACGGCTCGGTCTATGTGGCCCGCATCGCCCTCGGCTCCAATGACAGCCACACCGTCAAAGCCTTCCAGGAAGCCGAGGCCTGGAACGGCCCGGCCATCATCATCGCCTACAGCCCCTGCATCGCGCACGGCTACGACCTCTCCAAAGGCCTCGACCACCAGAAGGCCGCCGTCAACTCCGGCTACTGGCCGCTCATGCGCTACAACCCCGCGCTCCGCGAGGAAGGCAAGAACCCCTTCATCCTCGACTCCCGCGCGCCCTCGATCCCGCTCAAGGACTACATCTACAACGAGTCGCGCTACACCATGCTCCAGCGCGCGCATCCCGACGCGGCCGAGACGTTGCTCAAAGAAGCCACCGACGACGTCGAGCGCACCTGGCGCGTCTACTCCGGCCGTGCCGCCATGCCCGGCCGCTCCGCGACGCCCAACATCTCGCCCCGCACCGAGGAAGCAGAAGCCGCTCCCGCCCTCGGCGACGACTAAGCCAACTTCCCCCGGACTCGCCGCACGCGACATCCGGGGCTTTGGCCAGTGCCGAGCTGCAACCACCGGCACTGGCCCTTTCTTCTCCGAGCGATCCGGCAGCACCGACACGCTCTGTGATCTCCGTGTCCTCTGCGGTGGATCCGCCCGGCAGTTGCCTCTCGCTACTCGCTCCAGGCTCCCGGCTCCCGGCTGTTCTACAATGTCCCAAAGCCTCCCGCTCCAATCCAGACCGCACCATTCAGAGCCGGACGCGCATCTGCCTATCATGATCGAACAGCCTCTGCCGGAAGCCCTGACCTTTGATGACGTCGTTTTAGTTCCTGCCTGGAGTGAAATCGCCCCCGCGCAGGTCAGCACCCAGACCCGCCTCACCCAGCGCATCGCGCTCACCACCCCGCTGCTCTCCGCTGCCATGGATACCGTCACCGAGTCCCGCATGGCCATCGCCATGGCCCAGCAGGGCGGACTCGGCATTATCCATCGCAACCTCACCATCGAGCAGCAGGCCGGCGAAGTCGACAAGGTCAAGCGCTCCGAATCCGGCATGATCGTCGATCCGGTCACCATGGCCCCCGAGCAGCTCATCTCCGACGCCCTCGAGGTCATGCGCCGCTACAAAATCTCCGGCGTCCCCGTCACGCGCAGCGGGAAGCTCGTCGGCATCCTCACCAACCGCGACCTTCGTTTCGAAACCCGCACCGACATCCCCATCGGCGAGGTGATGACCAAAGAAAACCTCATCACCGTCCCCGTCGGCACAACACTGGAGCAGGCCGAGGAAATCCTCCACCACCACCGCGTCGAAAAGCTCCTGGTTGTTGACGATCAGTATGTCCTCAAAGGCCTCATCACCGTTAAAGACATCCAGAAGAAGCTCAAGTACCCCAACGCCTCCAAGGATTCCCAGGGCCGTCTGCGCTGCGGCGCGGCCATTGGCGCTACCGGCGATTTTCTCGAGCGCGCCGCCGAACTGGTCCGCAACCGCGTCGACGTTCTCGCCATCGACTCCGCCCACGGACACTCCTCGCGCGTCCTCGACGCCGTCCGCGAAGTCAAGAAGCGCTTCCCCCAGGTCGATCTCCTCGCCGGCAACGTCGCCACCCGCGAAGGCACCCTGGCTCTCATCGATGCCGGCGCCGACGGCATCAAGGTCGGCATCGGACCCGGCTCCATCTGTACCACCCGCATGGTCACCGGTGCCGGCATGCCCCAGATCACCGCCATCTCCGAAGCGTTCAAAGCCGCTCAGCCCCTCGGCATTCCCGTCATCGCCGACGGCGGCATCAAGTACTCCGGCGACGTCACCAAAGCCATCGCTGCCGGAGCCAGCGTCATCATGATCGGCTCCCTCTTCGCCGGCGTCGACGAGAGCCCCGGCGAAACCATCCTCTACCAGGGCCGATCGTTCAAGGCCTACCGCGGCATGGGATCGCTCTCTGCGATGGCCCAGGGCGGCGGCGAGCGCTACTTCCAGGGCACCAAAGACCTCGACATCAACGAGAATAACGAGAGCGTCGTCTCCCGCGAGCGCAACGGCGGCGGCAACCGCCTCGGCAAGTTCGTCCCCGAAGGCATCGAAGGCCGCGTGCCCTATCGTGGAGCCCTCGAGGCCATGGTCTATCAGCTTGTCGGCGGACTCCGCTCCGGCATGGGCTACTGCGGCGCCGGCTCCATCGAGGAGCTCCAGACCAAAGCCCGCTTCGTCCGCATCTCCTCGGCCGGACTCCGCGAGTCCCACGTCCACGACGTGGTCATCACCCGCGAAGCTCCCAACTACCACGTCGAGTAATTAAGAAATTGTCATCCTGAGCGAAGCGCCGGAGAGATCCGGCGCTTTGCTGTCTGTATCCACAGCGATCCCTAAGGAAAAGAAAAAAGCTCTGTCATCCTGAGCGAGGTTGCCGAATTCGTTGCGCGCGCTTTTCGCGCAACAATCAATTCAATCGCGAGTCGAATGGACCTGCATTTCTCGCCCCTGGGGTGAATGGAGCGCCGCGCGGAGGGATCGGTCGCGCAGCGGCCGAAAAGGCCGCCAAAAATGGGAGCTTTAGCCCTCCCCGCGCCAGCTCATTAGCCTTTCTTCTTCTTTTTGGAACTCGAGCTGCTGCTGCCCGAACCGCTGCTGCCACTGCTGCCGCTGCTTCCGGAGCTTCCCGATCCGCTGCCGCTGGAGAGACTGGAGAGGGTGTTCCCGACCGAGCTGAACTGGCTCGCGATTCGGCTGCTCAGCGTGTTCGTCGCCGCCACGCAGCCCAGCGCAATGAAGGCGCAAATCAACGCGTATTCAATCAGATCCTGGCCCGAATTCTCCCGCAGCAGGGTCATCAGCAACTCACACGTTGTTCTCATCCGTTTTCTCCCATTCCCAATGGAGTGGACTCTCGCCCCGACTCAACCTTCGGGTGCCCGTCCTTGTCCAGTGTCGATAGATCGCTTTGCGACTTCATCGCACATCCGGGGGAAGGCTCAGTAGCACTTTGGTTCCCGGAGCTGCGCCGGCCCGCTTCGGGCTTGAGCGGGACTTTGTAGAGCGCCCCTGGATTCCTTACCATGGAGCGCATGGCAGTCCAGCGCATGGAGCACGTCGGCATCGTGGTGGACGACCTCGACGCCGCAACGGCGTTCTTCCTCGAACTGGGACTGGAGCTGGAGAAAACCGTGCCCGTCGAAGGCCGATGGGTGGACCGCATCGTGGGGCTCGAAGGCGTCCGCGCCGACATCGCCATACTCCAGACCCCGGACGGCCATGGACGGCTCGAGCTGACGAAATACCACGCGCCGCCCTCCCCGGACGCCAGCCTGCGCGCGCCCGCGCATACACCGGGCATCCGCCATGTGGCCTTCGCCGTCGAGAATATCGATGCCGTTGTCGACGGCCTGCGAGCCCGCGGCACTCACCTCGTCGGCGAGCTGGTGCAGTACGAGGACAGCTACCGCCTCTGCTACGTCCGCGGCCCCGAAGGCATCATCGTCGAGCTGGCAGAGAAGATCGGCTGACGCCCGGCGTATCCAACCAGGCGTCATCCTGAGCGAAGCGCTCCCTAACGAATGTCATCCTGAGCGAAGCGCCGGGAAGGAACTCTCCAGCGGTGATAGACGCATCCCGGCGCGCAGCCGAAGGACCGCCGTAGCAAAACGAGAAGTCCGCGCTATGCAAGCTCTGGGCGCGGAGGGATCGGTCGCGCAGCGGCCGAAAAAGACTCAAGCGGTCTTCGAACTGGTTTTTCCCCGTCCCGACGTAAACTGTCACCACATTCCAATCCCTGCGCTCCGGAGAATTGACAGATGGTTTCCGTTCCCTCGCTGCTGAGTCTGTCCAAAAACGAAGGCGCTGCCACCCGCGCCCCCGGACATCCCGCGGATGACGGCAGCCTGCGCGAAGTACCACATCGACGTCCTTGGCCCGCTGCCGGAATAAGCCGGCTCAACGGCGCGGCAAAAGCAAGCGCGCGACGGCTGATAGCGCGTTGCCATCCCTCGCGAAGCGAGGACCGCGTGTTTAGAAAAACATCTCATTCTGAGCGAAGCGCCGAAGAGATCTCTCCAGCGGTGTTCTGGTCGCCAATTTAAACGCGAGGGTACTTTCGGAAGCGTTTTCGAAATTTTCCCCCGTACTCAGAACTGGGTATGAATATCGTCTGGTTGAAGGGAAACGATAACTTCCAGCCGGAGCCAGCAGTTTGCGGCGCTGGCAGAGACGCATCGTTGCTTCGAGGGTCGGCCGAACTAACCCCATCTCGCCACGGTTCCCTTAATCGGGGCAAAGGGGCCCCCGGAGTCAGTTGTTTTCGAACCCACACCATGCGGAAGGGCTGGATCTCCTGATCCGGTTGTTCCGGAAGTTAACCCGGTGGTGTTACGACTCTGCCTAATTCCGGATTCCAAACGGTATCTTAGTAAGTTTCCTCGTTTGTTCAGGAAAGCCGCGGGTGCTCTTTCGTCAAAAAGAACAGGACCTTGCAGTGGTATACTCTGCGTGTTTTCCTTCTTGTAAATTTCGGCTTCTTGCCGCTGTTGTTTTGGCTTCGAACTCGAACTCCACTTGATAGCGCCACACCGGGAAATATCCGGAGTACTGGATTCAGGTGGATGGCAAGCACGGGAGCTGCGATGAGGTATCTGTCTTCTTCCTGCCGTTCGGTATTCTCAAGCGTTGTTCAATTGAGTTTAAGAGCCCTTGGTCGGGCGCTAAGGTCACGTTTCGCCTCCGCTCTCGGCCTCTCTGTGCTTACCCTGGGAGCGATGTGCCCTCCGGCGGCCGCGCAGGCAAATACCGCAACTCTGAGTGTCACCGGAACCGATCCCTACAACATGACGTGCAATGTAGTAGAGGCAGCAATCGTCGGCGTGGCGGGGCCGACTGGAACGGTTACTTTCAGCGATCTCACGACCGGTCAAACATTAGGTACATCCCCTCTGGGTGGATCGACGACCGCGAGGATATTCCAGACGGCGTCCTACTCCGTGGGTGATCAGCCACTTGGTATTGCTTATGGAGACTTCAATGGAGATGGCAAGCTGGACCTTGCGGTGACCAACTCAGTCAGCGGAACAGTCTCAATCCTGCTGGGAAACGGAGACGGTACCTTCCAGACACAGTCCGTCTATGATGCTGGAACCTATCCGAGAGACATCGTCGCCGGCGATTTCAACGGGGATGGAAAGCTTGATCTCGCGGTGTCAACCTGGGGCCCGGGACCGATGACGGGTCACTGGTCAGGCGGTCCCATGTACGTTCTTCTGGGAAACGGGGATGGCACCTTCCAGGCGCCCGTCGTAGTGAACTCGCAGCTTAACCAGAGCAAAGGCCTCGTTGTCGCGGACTTCAATGGAGATGGCAAGCTTGATCTGGCGGTAAGCAATCCGACCGAGGCTACCATTTCCATTCTGTTGGGAAACGGGGACGGCACTTTCCAGGCGCCACAGACTTATGCCGTTGGCAGCGAACCCGAAGGTATTACCGTGGGTGATTTCAACAACGACGGCAACTTAGATCTGGTTGTGGCGAATACTGAGGACAATACGCTGTCTGTCCTGTTGGGGAACGGAGACGGAACTTTCCAGCCGCAAACGGTCATTGCCGGCGAAGTTGGCACGGGTCCGATCTCTATTGCCGCAGCCGATTTCAATGCCGATGGAAAACTGGACCTGGCGGTAACCAGCAGCTACACGGTCAATATCCTCCTGGGCAACGGAGATGGAACCTTCCAGTATTCACCGGCTCTTGAAGTTTCAGTCTCACCCGCCAATCCGTCGGGGATTGCTGTCGGCGACTTCAACGGGGACGGAATTCCGGATCTGGCGGTTACCAACTCGAGCGGCGCGACCCTGTTGGTTCTAACCGGCAATGGAAACGGCACCTTTACGGTGCAGGACACCTACCCGGCAGGAACTGCTCCAGATGGCGAATACGGTGGCTCAGGAGGACTGGTTGCAGCGGATTTCTCCGGGGACGGTAATTTGGACCTTGCCGGCCCGAATTTTCTGAATGAGTCGGTCTCCGTCTTCGACAATGTTCTCGCCGCATCTGCGGCAGGGACTCTGACGGATGTCATAGTGAATCCTGGAACAAATTTCTCTCATAGCATTCAATGCTCTTATGGGGGGGACAAGAATTACGCTCCAGAAACATCAAACACAGTGGTTGAAAACTACACACAGGCAGCCGTTCCCTTCTTTTCCCTGTTGGTTGGCAACTACCCGGCCTCGCAACCAGTCAGCATTACCGACGCGACCCCCGGAGCCGTGATTTATTACACCAGCGACGGAAGCACTCCGACGACGAATTCAATGCTGTACAGCAGTCCTTTTACGGTGTCATCCTCAGTTGAGCTGAAGGCCATAGATGCGCCGATTGGATACACACAATCAGCAGTGTCGGAAGTGATCTATAACATTGCAGCTGCCCCGGCCTTATCCCTGAGTGCCGGAGGCGCTGGTTCAACATCAGCAACAGTAACAATTACGGATACCACTCCAGGGGCCGTAATTTACTACACGACGGATGGCAGCGCACCATCGACCAGTTCAACCACGTACACCGCGCCTATTACGGTCACTCAGTCAACCACGGTCAACGCATTTGCGACTGCAGCTGACTATATCAACAGCCCAGTGGCCGCATTAACAGTGGCGGCGGGGCCGGCCTTCGTGCCGAGCGGCGCTAGCGGCAGCGACGCAGCAATCACCGTCAGTCCCGGCGCAACCACGGGGAACACTTCGACGATCAGCGTGGTGGGGACAAACGGATTTTCAGGTACCGTGAAGCTTAGTTGCTCCATCAGCCCAACCGCAGCCAGCGATCCGGCCACGTGCAGCCTTAGCCCAGCGTCAGTGACGCTGAGCGGGAACACAGCACAGACTTCAACGCTGACCGTGACGACCACGGGGGCGGCGACGAGCCAGAGCAGGATCGAGAAGTTGTTCTGGCCGTCGACCGGGGGGACGACGCTGGCTCTGGTGCTGTTGATCTGGGTTCCACGGCGGTGGCGTGGCCTGCTGGCTATGGCGGGAATTGTGGTGCTGTTTGCCTCAATTGGCGCGATTGGCTGCGGCGGGGGCGGGGGCGGGGGCGGCGGCGGCGAAAATGCCGGTACTTCGGCGGGCAGTTATACGGTTACTGTGACCGGCACTGGCACATCGATGGGCTCATCGAACTCTGTTACGGCCACCGTCGGCACAGTCACGCTGGTGGTGAACTAACTGGCGCCACAAGTGTTTGTCGGGCTTACGGCGGTCGTTTTTTAAGGCCTTTGCAACAGCGCGCAGGGCGTCGTTCAAGACGCCACGGAGGTTGCCACCAGGCCTGGTCGCTCATTGACCTGTTTTCGACGTAAAGTTGAATGAGCCCTTACCTTCGTACCCCCCAACCCCCACTTTTCCCTTGCCCTAAGAAATCCAGTCCGTCATCCTGATATTGGTCAGAAATAGATCCGACAGAAGCCTCGCCAAAAGCGAGGCTTTTTCCGTCATGGAGGTTTTTCGGTGACCCCCTGCCGATTCGTACTCGACAACGGCCAGCCCTGCGGCAGTTTCGCTCGGCACTTCTCCCACTTCTGTCGTCACCACTCCCCGGAAGCCCTCCGGCGACGAGGCCCCAAAACCCGGCCCATCACCCCGGACGACCCCGCCGCCGAGCGCGCCGAGCTCAGCCTCTACTGGCGCGGCCTCCACTCCCGCATCCCTGGGTTCGACGCCGAGGACCTCCAGGACGCCGTCGGCAACCTCATGACCGGTGTCGCCGAGCACATCCTCTCCCACCGTTCCGCCGGCCGCCTCCTCGAGGCCATGGAGAACCGCCGCCGGGTTCTCGAAGCCCAGGCCGTCGTCCAGGGTGTCCTCGATTCCGCCGACTCCATCCAGTCCGACCTCGTCCGCAACGGAGGCGCCCCCTCGCAAGTAATAGAAGAGCAAGCTCTTATCCTGAGGGGGTTCCTCCAGAATTCGATAAATGAAGGAGAACAAAGGATTTAGTCGAAGTTAACCCACAAAAATGAAATTTTCCCGCCCGTCAGCTCCGGCTGACGGGCAGCTCGGCCAGGGATCAGGTTGCGGCGGTTGTCCGACACGGTGATCCCGAAACTGGCGACGGCGGCGAGAACCTTCGTGATTCGTGATGTCCATCACATCCCCGCCTCCGCGCTCCCGGCACACTGGCAAGACAACTGAAAGGCAGGGGGGACGATACTCTTTCCGGGGTGCGGCCCCTACTGCACCGTGTTGCAGGGGCGAAAATGGCTACGAACCCAATCCGGAACTGGCACCAGATCGCGGTGGAAATGATCATGACCGACGCGGACCTGGCGCTGCAGTCCATCACCTCACTCTTCACAGGCGACAATCCGGACGCAGTGGCCCGCGTCGTCCATAGCACGCGCGAGGTCTATGACTCTATCCTGGCGAAGCGAAAGAAGCTGCCCCTGTCCGCCACCGAATTAAGTGCGCTGGATGACAAGGTGGGCCGCCTGCGTGCTCGGCTGGAATTGATGGGCGAGTCCGTTTAGGCGTTTATGCCGTCGGTTTTCTGAATGTGTCCCCGGGCTGAAGCCCGGGGCTTTCTCCGTTATGCCGCTGCGCGGCATCTCTGCGAGCAGGGGCTAAAGCCCGGTTCCCAGGGGGCCGGTTACGGCACCCATTCGACTCGTTGCCTTCCGGCAACTCGCTCAGGGCAGGCTCTGAAGTCGTGCCCTGATACGAAGCCTTCGTTGCTGTGCGGGTGTTTCTACCAGTCTGTGAAAGCACGCTTGAGTTCTTTTCGGCCGCTTCGCGACCGATTCCTCCGCGAGCGGATTTGCGGTGGCGCATGCGGCTCGTTTCGCTACGGGGTTCCCATTCCGCTCGCCGGCCCACGCCGACTCGCTCAGGGCAGGCTGTTCGACTCCGCGCCGTGATGCTGCGTTCACCGCTGGAGGGATCCGGCCCGGCGCTTCGCTCAGGATGACGATCATTTTCTGTCCGCATCTGTCAGCCTGCGGAGCACCGGTTGGGTTCTTGTCGGCCGCTGCGCGACCGAGTTCCCCGCCCCGCGGGGTGGGAAGCGAATGGGGGTCAGTCGCTACGGTCAACCTGGCTGCGGAGGATTTTGTCCAGGGAGCACTGGTGGCGGATGACGGTCTGGGCGATTTGCCGGGCCAGATCCTGGATCACGGATACACGGTGCGACGCGGGCTCGGTGATTTCCGGCTGCAGAAGGTCGCACTGGCCCAGGATGGCGGTGAGCTTGTTGAGCAGGTCATGCGCCAGGGAACAGCTCGGGGTCACAACACCGTCGAAGGGGCTCGCCATGGCTGGGGTCCTTTCCTGGGGTCCCGGACTTTAGTGTTCGCCGGTGAGCGCCGGGGGGATGTGATCGCGGTCACAAAGCGTGAAAAAGGGCGCAGGTTCGGAAAACCCGCGCCCTGGGTGGGACTCGTTTTGAGTCGTGGGAGTTAGTGCTCCGCAAACATGGCCATCACGTCTTTGCGGAGGGCGATGCGGCTGCTCTCGCGGGTGTAGAACATGTGGCCGCCGGGGAACTCGTGGACGGAGACACGGGTGGGGTCGCCCATGACCGGCATTTCGTTGACGGTGAGGATGGAGCCCATGAAGGGGCAGGAGAGGTCGTTCCATCCGTGGACGATCATGACGCGGAGTTTGGGATCGGCGGCGACGGCGTCACGGAGCTGGGTAACGGAGCCTTCGCGGAGCGCCTGGTCGTGGCTCCACTGGCGGTTCACGTCGTAGGAGAGCGCGTTGTAGCGGGCGTCGATTTTCCAGCCGACGACCTGGGTATCGAAGTTGACCATGGCGGTGGTGGTGGGGGCGATCATGCTGGCGAGCAGGGGATCGCTGGCGCGCTGCTCGGGGGCCCAGGGAAAAGGATCGAACATGGTCACGTTGGAGTCGTAAACGGAGCCGAGCTTGCCCTGCTCGCGGTGGACTTCGCGGAGGTAAGCGCCGGTTTCGAGGCGGCCGCCGGACTCTTTGACGAAAGTGGGATCGAGGCCGGTCATCTCGGTGACCTTCTGGATCATGGCGTTCTGGAGGGCGGGATCGGAGTTGCCTTTGATGAGCGCGGTAGCGTAGTCGCCGAGGGTGTAGGCGATGACGGACTGCATGGCCTCAGGGGTGAGCTTGCCCTGGCGCTCGAGGTTGGCGGCGGTGATGGAGGGGAGGGTGACCATCCACGGAAGCGGGGAGAGGTCGCCGTTCTGCTCGATGGTGGGGTTGAGGTAGGGCGAGACGAGGACGACGCCGTTCATGGCGACGCCGAGCTGGGACTGGAGGTAGTAGGTGATGCGAGGGCCGCGGAATCCGCCGTAGCTTTCGCCGACGAGATATTTGCGGGAGTCGAGGCGGCCGTTTTTGACGAGCCAGTCATAGACGGCGCGGGAGAGGTATTCGATGTCAGGGACGGTGGCGTAGAAGAGCTTCTTGGTTTGATCCGTGTCGACGAGGGAGCGGCTGAAGCCGGTGCCGATGGGGTCGATGAAGACGAGGTCGGTGAAGTCGAGCCAGGTGCCCTGGTTGTCAGTGAGGGTGGGAGGATCGGAGGGGCTGTCGCCCTGGTTGCCGACGTTGTCGAGGTGCTTGGGGCCGATGGCGCCGAAGTTGAGGAAGACGGAAGAAGCGCCGGGTCCGCCGTTGAAGGCGAAGGTGACGGGGCGGTTGGGCTCGTCGACGGTGTAGGCGGTGTAGACGACGTCGCCGGCGGGCTTGCCATCCGAATCGCGCGCGATGAGCGTACCTACGGTGACGGTGTAGGTGAGCTTTTTGCCATCGATGGTGATGCTCTGCTGCACGTGGGCGTCGGGGGGCAGCGGCGGGAGCTTGTTGGCGTCGGGAACTTTTTCGGGGGATTGCGCGTTCTTTTCAGCACCAGGTTTAGCGGCGGGGTGGTCGTTGTCAGACTGGGCGGCAGCGGGGAGGCAGGGGATGGTGGCGAGGCAGAGGAGCGCGAGCAGGGTGGCGAGGCGCCTGGGGGCGCGGCCGAGCACGAGTTTTTTCATGCAGATACATTACATCGGCGGAGGCGTGAAACAGAATCCGCGGCAGAGCATCTATTCCAACAGGCGAGGGTTTAGTACCAAAGGGTTCGCCGGGGCTCTGCGGGTGATCGATGTCACATCGGGAAATGAGCGGATTTGCGAGGATTTCGTCATTATCCCTGGAGGAGATGGGAAGGAGCCGGAAAATGCAGACGCCCATGGATGAAGTGTTTGAAGGGATGGGGTACGACGAGTACGGCCATTGGCACGCGGGACCGCTGATGGACTACTGGCGGTGGGGCTTCTCCGATCTGGCGGATGAGGCGATGCAGAGCACCGTGGCGGACCTGCTGGCGAAGGTGTGGCTGGGCGTAGGTCCCGGGTACATGACGCCGGATGAGCTGCGGATTTTGCGGGCGAGTGCGCCGATGGTGGAAGATATGCAGACGGTGATGGAACCGCGGATGGTGTTCGACGCGTAGACGGTACGACTCTCAGCACAGAAAAAGAGAAATGCAGGTCCATTCGACTCGCGCCTGGATCACTGTTGCATCACGAGCGGCGCAACAAATTCGGACAGCTCGCTCAGGATGACAGATCTTTGGCAGATCCATCATTTCGTATCGAGCTTATGTCGATATAGACCAAAAACCGCGCAGCGGGGCTCAGGGCGCGAGGCCGAGGCCGACCAGGTTGGCGGCGGCGATGATGACGAGCATACCGGCCCAGAGCCAGCGCACGGGACGCGGGCCGGCGCCTTTCCATTCACCCAGCGCAAGGCCGACCACGCCGCCGAAGAGCACGTAGCCGCTCATGTGGAGCATCCAGTTGACGAAGAAGAGATGGGCCGGGATGTTGGCGGCTCCCCACGCGTAAAAGAAAAACTGAAAATACCAGAGGATGCCGCCGGAAGCGGCCATGCTGCCGTTTTTGAGCAGAACGCGGCCGGGCTGGGAGAGATCGCGGCGGAGCGAAAGTTCGCGTTTGAATCCGAGGCGGCTGAAGCAATACGCGAAATTGATGAGCGCGCCGCCGCCCATGATGATGACGTAGCTGGGGAGCGCGGCGTAGAGAGGCTTGACTCCGGCGGTGATGGCGGCTGCGGCCATGGGGCGAGCCGCGTCGATGGCGAAGGACATTCCGGAAGAGAAAATGCCGCAGAGTACGGCGAGGACGAGGCCTTTGGAGAGGCTGAATTCCTGGGTGGCGAGGCCGAGGACTTTTTCTTTGCGATGTCCGGCATAGGAAACGATGGCGATGCCGACGAGGGCGGTGAGGATTCCGGCGAGCGTGTAAAGGCCGCCTTTGCTGGTGAAGAGGGCGAGGAACTGGCCGTGGAGCAGCGGCGGAACGAGGGTGCCGACGACCAGGGTGACGCCGATGGCGACGCCGATTCCGAGCGACATGCCGAGATAGCGCATGGTCAGGCCGTAGTTCACGTTGCCGATGCCCCACATGGCTCCGAGGAGGAAGGTGCGGGTGAGGACGGAAGTGGGTGTGGCCGCGTAGAAGCCGTGGAAGTCGGGCAGCAGGATCAGGCTGACGGCGATGGGGAGCAGGATCCAGGAGAAGATTCCGGCGACAGCCCAGGTGGTTTCCCAGGACCATTTCTTCACCTTCTCGATGGGGGCATAGAAGGAGGCAGCGGAGGCGGCGCCGACCATATGCCAACCGATGCCTGCAAGGATCGACGGAATGCGTGTTCTCCTGACTTTGAAGCTGGCGCCTATTGTAACGGGGCGGTGCTGCCGCTGCGGAACGGGCGTGAAAGAATAAGTAAGACCTATGGATACCGAGAACACTCCTTCCGCCGCAGAGACATCCACTGAAGCCGCGACAGAGAGCACTGAGTCGTTTAGCGAACTGCTCGCTGAGTTCGAACACAGCCACAAAAAAGAAGCCGGTCAAAAACAGATCGAAGGGACGGTGCTATCGCTTTCAGTGGACAGCGTCTTTGTGGACATCGGCTACAAGGTGGAGGGCGTGCTGCCGCGCAGCGCGTTTCCGAACAACGCCGAAAAGGTGCAGGTGGGCGACAAGCTGGGCGTCTCCTCGAAGGGACGGAACGCCGAGGGGTATTACGATCTGTCGCTGTTTCGCGTGAGCCAGCCGCGCGACTGGACGGCGCTGGAAGAAGCGTTCGCGCAAAAGACTCCGATTGTGGGAACCGTGACGGCCGTCGTGAAGGGCGGACTGAGCGTGGACGTGGGCGTGCGGGCGTTTATGCCGCAGTCGCGGAGCGGTGCGCGTGACGAGAGGGAACTGAATGATCTGGTCGGACAGGAGATCACGTGCCGGATCATCAAGCTGGATGTGGGCGATGAGGACGTGGTGGTCGATCGGCGCAGCGTTCTGGAAGAGCAGGCTCTGGTCCAGGCGCAGAGCCGGGCGGCGGGACTGAATGAAGGCGATGTGGTCGAAGGCACGGTGCGAAGTCTGATGCCGTACGGGGCGTTCGTGGATCTGGGCGGCGTGGATGGGCTGCTGCATGTGAGCGATTTGTCATGGAGTCGCGTCGCAAGTCCGGAGGATGTGCTGACCGTCGGGCAGACGGTGCAGGTGAAGCTGCTGAAGATCGATCCGGAGACGCGGAAGATCTCCCTGGGCATGAAGCAGCTGCAGGCAGAGCCGTGGGAGGCTGTGCCGGGCAAGTACAAAGTGGGCGACCGGATCACGGGTCAGGTAACGCGGTTGATGGATTTTGGCGCGTTTGTGGAACTGGAGCCGGGGATCGAGGGGCTGATCCACGTGAGCGAGATGTCGTGGGTGAAGAAGGTGCGGAAGCCCAGCGACATTCTGAAAGAGGGCGACACGGTCGGGGCGGTGATCCTGTCCGTGCAGCCGGCGGAGCGACGGATTGGGCTGGGGCTGAAGCAGACTCTGGGCGATCCGTGGGCGGATGCGGCACAGAAGTTTCCCGTGGGATCGGCGATCGAGGGTCCAGTGACCAACCTGATGAAGTTTGGCGCGTTTGTGCAGATGAGCGAGGGCGTGGAGGGACTGGTCCACGTGAGCGAGATCAGCGCAGAGAAACATATTCATCATCCGCAGGACGTGCTGAAGGTGGGGCAGGTGGTGCGCGCGCTGGTGCTTGCCGTTGACGCTGACAAGCGCCAGGTGAAGCTGAGCATGAAGCAGATGGTGCCGACGAGCCTGAAGGAATATCTGGAGGAGCACAAGGAAGGCGATGGGGTGTCGGGACGCGTGGTGGAACTGAGCGGCGATCGCGCGACCGTGGAACTGGGCGAGGGGATTCGCGCGGTGTGCGTGCTGGAGAAAAGTGTGGCGGCCGAGGAGAAGGCGAGCGGCGGAGCGGACCTGTCGGCGCTGACGTCGATGCTGCAGGCGCGATGGAAGGGGAAGACTGCGGCGAAGGCGGCTGCGGAGCCGGTGGGCGTGGGGCAGATTCGGAGCTTCCGGATCACGAAGATCGATCGGGAGGCGGAGCGGATCGAGGTGGGGCTGGCTTAGGGCGAGTGAACCAGAGCAGATTCCAGTCCAGGAGCCTTATCTTCCTGACGGGACCTTGGCTTACTGAAAGAAAATGCAGGTCCCCGTTCGACTCGCTCGCTAACGCGAACTCGCTCAGGGCAGGCTATTCGACTCGCGCCTGAATTGTTGTTGCGCAAAAGGCGCGCAACGAATTCGGATCACTCGCTCAGGATGACAGATCTTTTTTGACGCCAAGTTTTTGGCAGCTGCTTGCGCTTGTCAGGTTATTGGCTCGAGGTGCGCGGTGAAGTGGCGCAGGAAGGGCGCTTCGTGGGTGAGGCGCATGCCGCGGATCTTCTCGCGATTTTTCCAGACTTCGAGGATGATTTCGACGAGGTAATCGATGTGGCTCTGGGTGTAGACGCGGCGCGGGATGGCGAGGCGGACGAGGTCCATCTGCGCTGACCCGGCAAACATGAGGGTGCCGATTTCGACGGAGCGGACGCCGCCTTCGAGGTAGAGCTCGCAGGCGAGGGCGACGCCGGGGAACTGGTCCTGCGGAATGTGCGGTAAGAATGCGCGGGCGTCGAGGTAGATGGCGTGACCGCCGGGCGGCTGGACAATGGGGACTCCAGCGGCGGCGATGTGGTTGCCGAGATACGCAGTGGAGGCGATGCGATAGCGGAGGTAGTCCTCGCGGAGAGCCTCCTGTACGCCGACGGCGATGGCTTCGAGGTCGCGTCCGGCGAGGCCGCCGTAGGTGGGGTAGCCTTCGGTGAGGATGAGCAGGTCTTTCTCCTGCTGGGCGAGCTTGTCGTCGTTGGTGCAGAGGAAGCCGCCGATGTTGGCCATGCCGTCTTTCTTGGCGGACATGGTGCAGCCGTCGCCGTAGCGGAACATCTCCTGAGCGATTTCCTTGGGCGTCTTGTCAGAGTAGCCGGGCTCGCGGAGCTTGATGAACCAGGAATTTTCAGCGAAGCGGCAGGCGTCAAAGTAGAGCGGGATGCCGTGACGGCGGCAGACGGCGCTGACCTCGCGGACATTCTCCATGGAGACGGGCTGGCCGCCGCCGGAATTATTTGTCACCGTGAGCATAACTAATGGAATTCGGCCGCGGCCGTGCTTTGCGATGAGGGCCTCGAGGGCGGGGACATCCATATTGCCTTTGAAGGGCGCGGCGACGGAGGGCTGGCGGCCTTCGGCGGTGAGCAGGTCGACGGCTTCGGCGCCGGTGAACTCGACATTGGCGCGGGTGGTGTCGAAGTGGGTGTTGTTGGGGACGATGTCGCCTTTTTTGCAGGAGACGCTGAAGAGGATGCGTTCGGCGGCGCGGCCCTGGTGGGTGGGAATGACGTGTTTGTAACCGAA
The DNA here is from genome assembly GCA_963770525.1 of uncultured Acidobacteriaceae bacterium. Taxonomy (GTDB): domain Bacteria; phylum Acidobacteriota; class Terriglobia; order Terriglobales; family Acidobacteriaceae; genus Palsa-343. The sequence goes on from CAVYPY010000002.1 coordinate 537,597, forward strand.
GATGTCCTGAATAGAGTCGCGGAAACGGACGAAGCTGCGGCTGCCAGCGTAGCTCTCGTCGCCTTCCATCATGGCGGCCCACTGGTGCGTGGACATGGCGCCGGTTCCGGAGTCGGTGAGCAGGTCGATGAGGACATCGTCGGCGGGGAGCAGGAACATGTTGTAGTGAGCGGCGGCGAGAAGCTGCTCGCGCTGGGCGCGGGTGGTCCAGCGGATGGGCTCGACGCTCTTGATGCGGAAGGGCTCGATGATGGTGCGGACGGGCATGATGGGTCTTTCAATTCGGCGATGCGGGCTACCGCGGTGTAAGAGCGAGACTGCCCTGCCTATAGTAGACGTTGGCGTGCGATTCGGGGCGGAGATCCTTGTTTGAGGAAGACGGCATGACGTTGACGGCGGAGGAGCGCGATCGGCTGCGGGTGGTGCTGGTGCGGACGCGGAATCCGCTGAACATTGGCGCGGCGGCGCGGGCGATGACGAACTTCGGATTTGGGCGCCTGCGGGTGGTGGATCCGTACGAAAAGGCGTTTCGGGAGGCGCGATCGGCCGTAGACGCTGAGCCAGTACTAACGGCGGCGGAGGTCCTCGAGGGAGTGGCGGAGGCGGTGGCGGACTGCTCGCTCGTGGTGGGGACGGCAGAGGGCCGGCAGCGGACGACGGAGGAGCCGTTGCAGAGGCTGGAGACGGGCGTGGAGGAGATTCGGCAGCAGCTGCGGAGCGGAGCGCGGGTGGCGGTGCTGTTTGGGTCGGAGAAGCGGGGCTTGTCCAATGAGGAGTTGGGGCCGTGCCAGAGGGTGCTGCGGATTCCGACGGAAGCGGGGCAGCCATCGATGAATCTGGGGCAGGCGGTGGCGGTGGTGCTGTACGAGGTGATTCGCGAGAGTGGAGCGCAGGAAAGACCGGCGGTGAGTGAAGCGCTGGCGACGGCGGGCGATCGGGAACGCCTGGTGGCAGTGCTGGTCGAGGCGCTGGAGCGCAGCGAGGGCGTGGAGGAGGGTGGGCCGGATGTCCTCGAGAAGAGGGTGCGGCGGCTGGTGCGGCATATGGCGTTGACGGAGCCGGATGCGCGTGCGTGGATGGGGATGGTGCGGCAGATACTGTGGAAGCTGCGGGGAGGGAAGGGATGAGCAGAGGAGATCGCGTCGCGGTGGTGACGGGCGGGGCGCAGGGGATTGGGAGACGGACGGCGGAGCTGCTGGCGGAAAGAGCCTATCGAGTGGCGATCATCGACGTGCGGGCGGCGGCGGCGACCGTGGATGCGATTCGCCAGCGGAGCGGAGAGGCGATGGCCCTGGCGGGCGATGTGACGGATGAGGGCGCGGTGGAGCGATCTGCGGAAGCGGTGATGGGTGTGTGGGATCGCGTGGATGTGCTGGTGAACAACGCGGGGATCAGCCTGATCCGGGCGGCGGAGGAGACGAGCGCGGCGGAGTATCGGCGGATGATGGAGGTGAATCTGGTGGGGCCGTTTCTGCTGGCGAAGGCATTTGGAAGGCGCATGCTGGCGGCGGGGAGTGGATCGATTGTGAATGTGGCATCGATTGCGGGACTGGTAGCGGTGGCGGATCGGGCGGCGTACAACGCGTCGAAGCATGGGCTGGTGGGTCTGACGCGGACGCTGGCGGCGGAGTGGGGCGGGCGCGGCGTGCGGGTGAACGCGGTGTGTCCCGGATGGGTGAAGACGGAGATGGATGTGGCGGACCAGGCGGGCGGGAGCTACACGGATGCGGACATCACGCAGCGGGTACCGATGGGGCGCTTTGCGACGCCGGAGGATGTAGCGCGGGCGATCGCGTTTCTGGCCGATGAGCGGGAGAGCGGTTTTGTGAACGGGCACACGCTGGCGGTGGATGGCGGGTGGTCGTCAGACGGGAGCTGGGAGTCGGTGCGGCTGAGGAAGCGGTGAAGTTCTCTCCGATCCGGGGCACGCTCCGCAAGTACTATCCGAAAAGGGAAGGCTTTCCATGAAGCAACTGGTTGTGGCAATGGTCCTGGTTTGCGCGCTGGCTGCGTCCTGTTTTGCTCAGGGGACGACCGGGGCGGCTCCGGGTGAGACCCTGAACCCGACTCTTTGCGGAACAGCATCGCCGCCGGCATGGTGCTCCGGACTGGATCTCGGGGCATGGATCAATGCGGCCGGGACGAGTTGCAGCTGGGCGTGCACGGTCAAAGTGCCTGCGGGGGTTTTCACTGAGTCGACCACCGTCCGGATTCCACTGAATACCGATGGCAAGTTCATCCTGCAGGCCGATGGGACGTTCATTCTTTTCAAGGGCTCCGGCTACTTTGTCGATACGTACGAAACGGGGGTGAATCCGAGCGGCGCTCAGGTGGATATCCGCGGTTTCAAGGTTACGGGCACAGAGAGCTCGCCGGGCGCGGTGCGTCTCCTGCCCTCGGGTGACGCAATGGTCGAAGACAATCTGTTTACAGGCTTCGCGAAAGGGGATGGGGTGACGCTGGCGGGCGCGAACACCGCCGCGATCCGCAACAATGTTGTCACCTATGGATTGAACGGCGTGCGGCTTTATGGGAATAACTGCCTGAAAACCGCGCCCTACACGTGCTCGCCGACGCTGCGGGGAACGGTCTCGGGGTACGCCCCCAACGCGAATACGATATCCGAGAACGGCTTCGCCAGCCTCACCGGCAAAGGGATCGTGGAAGATGAGAGTCTGGGTTTCAGGACGCAGAACCTGAACAATCGCTATCTGGGAAATTCCCTCGAGTCCGATGCCACCGGCATCCAGCTGGTCGCCGCGGATGCGGCCACGATTGCCTATAACTACTTCGAAGGGAATGTCCACAACATCGTTGTCGGCAATGGGTGCTGCAATAACCGCGGCACCGTGATTCGGGATAACTACTTCACGATCGGCGGCCAGGCACCCAACACGATCGAACTGGTAACGTCGATCGGCGCGGTCGTGGTGGGGAACCTGGAGTTCGGTTCAGGATCACACTGCTTTGAAAACTCAACCACAGTCCTGGACGATTATTTCGGGCCCAACAGCGTGAGCTCAGCGCACGCTTACTGCACCGATGGAAGTGCGGGGAATGCATCCACCGATGTGGTGGTGGATGGCGGGAACCCGATCCGTACGGGTGGCTCGACGGTCCCCGTGGTCAGCGGCACGCAGAGGGCAGGACAGCTTGTCTGCATCAAGAAAGCTCCGACGGCGACCGCGCCTGCGATTTATGGCAGCTGCGCGGCCGTATCGGGTGCAATGTGCCTGGTTTGCAACTAATAAGGATGCGTCAGAACTGGCGCGGTGGAAGTCGGATGTTATTGGCTAGATTCGAACCCCCGCTGGGATTACCGCCGACGGGCCGTGCAGCGAATCTATGCCGCCGTGGAGCGGACGTTGATCGACCGCGCAGAACAGAGCAAGCTGCATCGCCGGCATTGAGCTGTTCGTCGACCGGTTCGGGGCGATGCCTGCGGGTTGACGGCGGAGGCAACATCCGCGATAGTGGAAGGTATGAGGCTTTGCTCCACCCCGGTGACTGTGTGTGCTTGTTGTTGCACGCTGCGCCGGACTTTTGGGTGATGTAGCCTCGACCGTTTTCGATCCCATAAGCCCGCGCTTCAGCTCCTGCTGACGCGGGCTTTTTCTTTTTCCCCCAACCCTGAAAGGCAGCTATGACCCAGATTCCTGATGAGTCGACCGCGCGCGTGTCCCCCGCTCCGCTGAGCCATTTGCGGCAGCTGGAGGCGGAAAGCATCGCCATCTTTCGCGAAGTGGCCGGCGAGTTTCAGAAGCCGGTGATGCTGTACTCGATCGGCAAGGATTCGTCGGTGATGCTGCGGCTGGCGCAGAAGGCGTTCTATCCGGGACGCATTCCGTTTCCGCTGCTGCACATCGACACCGGGTACAAGTTCCGGGAGATGCTCGCATTCCGCGATCGGTATACGGCGGAGCTGGGGCTGAAGCTGATCGTTTGGCGGAACGAGGAGGCGCTGGGGGCGGGAGCCAATCCGGTGCGGCTGGGGACGCGGCAGTGCTGCGGGCTGCTGAAGACGCAGGCGCTGCTGGATGGGCTGCGGGCGCACGGGTTCGACGCGGCGTTTGGCGGAGCGCGGCGGGACGAGGAGAAATCGCGGGCCAAGGAGCGGATTTTTTCGTTCCGTGACCGCGCGGGGCAGTGGGATCCGAAGAACCAGCGGCCGGAGCTGTGGAACCTGTTCAACACCCAGATCCATCCGGGCGAGAGCATTCGGGTGTTTCCGCTCTCGAACTGGACGGAGCTGGACGTGTGGCACTACATCCACCTGGAAAAGATCCCGGTGGTTCCGCTGTACTTCGCGAAGGAGCGGCGGATGCTGGTGCGGGGGGAGAGTTTGATTCCGGTGGAGCAGGACATCGTGAGCGGACTGCCCGGCGAGGAGCAGTGGGTGAAGTGCCGGTTAAGGTCGCTGGGGTGCAGCCCGTGCACAGGGGCGATCCGGTCGGAGGCGGACACGGTGCCGCGCATTATTGCGGAGCTGATGGCGATGCGGAATTCGGAGCGAGCGAATCGGGTGATCGATCACGACCAGGACGGATCGATGGAGCTGAAGAAGCGCGAGGGGTATTTCTGATGGCGGAGTGGGTGCTGGAAGAAGAGGAGACGGCGCGGGCGGACGCGGACGCGCAGGTGGAGGCGCTGCTGGAGGCGGAGCGCGGCAAGGAGCTGCTGCGCTTCACGACGGCGGGGAGTGTGGACGATGGGAAGTCGACGCTGATCGGGCGGCTGCTGGTGGATTCGAAGAACGTTTACGACGACCACCTGGCGTCAGTGACGCGGGGAGCGGCGATCGACTTTGCGCAGCTGACGGACGGGCTGCGGGCGGAGCGCGAACAGGGGATCACGATCGACGTGGCGTACCGGTATTTTTCGACGCGGAAGCGGAAGTTCATCATCGCGGACACGCCGGGGCATGAGCAGTACACGCGGAACATGGCAACGGGCGCGTCGACGGCAGACGTGGCTGTGGTGCTGGTGGACGCGCGCAAGGGGGTGGTGGACCAGACACGGCGGCATGCGTGCATCGCGGCGCTGCTGGGGATTCCGCGGGTGATTGCGGCGATTAACAAGATGGACCTGGTGGAGTTTTCCGAGGAGGTGTTCGAGCGGCACCGGCGGGATTTGCTGGGGGTGGCGGCGCTGCTGGAGATTGCGGAGCTGACGGTGGTTCCGGTGAGCGCGCTGGACGGAGACAACGTGGTGGAGCGGAGTGCGCGGACCCCGTGGTACGGGGGCCCGAGCCTGCTGGAGATTCTGGAGACGGTGCCGGTGGCGGGGCGGGCGCAGACAGGTTTCCGGCTGCCGGTGCAGCGGGTGATCCGGCCAGGGCAGGATTTTCGCGGATTTGCGGGGCAGATTGCAGCAGGGGTGGTGCGGCCGGGCGACGCGGTGGTGGCGCTGCCGTCGGGCGTGCGCACGCGGGTGCGGTCGATTACGACATGGGAGGGGGAGCTGAAAGAGGCGCACGCGCCGGAGTCGGTGGTGCTGACGCTGGAGGACGAGACGGACATCAGCCGCGGCGACATGCTGGCGGCGGTTGAGGATTCGCCGGCACCGGTGAGCCGGGTGACGGCGACGGTGGTGTGGATGCACGCGAAGCCACTGCGGGCGGGCGGGACGTATCTGCTGCGGCACACGACGCAGACGGTGCGCGGGCGGGTGACGGAGATCCGGTCGCGGATGGATGTGGAGAAACTGGAGTCGCGTGCGGCGGAGAGCCTGGAGCTGAACGCGATTGGCGAGGTCGTGATCGAAACGAATCGGCCGGTGATGGCGGACCGGTATCGCGAGAATCGCACGACGGGAAGCTTCATCCTGATCGATCCGGAGGACAACGCGACGGCGGGTGCGGGGATGGTGGTGCGGGCCGTACCCGTCGCCGGCTTGCGCCGGTTCACGGCGGGCTCCGCGGCAGCGGTTGGCGCCGTGGTTGCGCTGGGGCGGTCGGAGAAGCTGGGCGGGGAGCTGGAAGAGCGGCTGCTGGAGCGGGGGGCGCTGGCGGTGCGGGTGCGGGTTGCGGATCGGGAGGCGCTGCTGCGGCTGGCGCAGGCGGGCGCGGTGGTTCTGTGGGAGGGCGGCGAGGTGGGCGAAGTTGCGGTGATTGATCGTGAAGGAGAGGAGCGGTGGAACGCGGCGGGCGCGGAGGCGGAGGAGATTCTGCGGCAGTTGGAGAGCGCGGGGATGATTCGTGAGGGAGGACAGGCATGACGGTGGCGGCGGCGAGTCGAACTGAAGAGGCGCGGCGGTTTTTGCGCGAGGGGCTGAAGGGCGCGGAGCGAGTGTGCGTGACGAGCAGCTTCCAGGCGGAGGACGTGGTGGTGCTGCATCTGGTGCGGCCGCTGCTGCCGCGCGTGCCGGTGCTGTTTCTGGAGACGGGGTATCATTTTGCGGAGACGCTCGAGTATAGGGACCGGATGGCCGCTGCATGGGAGCTGAACCTGATCAACGTAACGCCGCGGCAGGCGGTGGCGGAGCAGGAGGCGCAGTTCGGGATCCTGCACCAGACGGCGCCGGACCGGTGCTGCGCGCTGCGCAAGGTGGGGCCGCTGTTCGAGGAGCTGGCCGGGTATCGGGTATGGGTGACGGGGCTGCGGAGGGAGCAGGCGAAGTCGCGCGCGCATTTGCAGGCGGAAGAGGAATTCCAACTGCCGGGCGGGGCGACGCTGCGAAAGCTGAATCCGCTGGCGGAGTGGACCACGCGGGAGGTGTGGGAGTACGCGGCGGCGGAGGGGATTCCGCTGCTGCCGTTGTACGAGCTGGGGTACACGAGCATCGGGTGCGCGCCGTGCACGAGCCTGCCGTCGGATCCGAACGATCCGCGATCGGGGCGGTGGTCGGGGCGCAAGGTGGAGTGCGGGATTCACGTGCAGGAGGGGTGAGCGCGGTGCTGATCGCCCTGACGGGGGTGGGAAGCACGCTGCCGTCGAGGATTCCGGCGCGGGCGATGCGGCTGGCGCTTTCGCTGTGGCTGCTGGCGATCGGGATCCAGCTATGCTGGCATGCGGCGATGTTGGCGGCGGGATGAGATGCAAAATGTCCGGAAGGCTGACGATCCGGTGTGTGGCTGCCCAGGGGGCTCACGCGATCGCGAAACGTGGCAGACTTGAACACGATGCCGATTTCGCTCGAGGTCATGGCCCTGGTCGCTCAAAGGATTCCGCGGTCCATACTTTGGGCATCGAGAAAGTCCAGGCGGCTGCGTCCCGGGAGTGCTTGTTCGTTTCTGTTATCCTCCCTGCTCTGGACTGCGGCGGTCGCGCACGCTGCGCCTGAAGCGGACATCACCTGCAACCGCGGGGATGGTGCGTACGCCACAACTTTCCAAACCGGCGTCACCGTTGAAGTCAACCCGGTCAAAGCGGGTGGCTTTGCGACGAGGGTCTGCGATGCGAAGCTGACCTGGGCCGGCGGCGAACTGGAAGTCGCGAAGGGCGCGGAACAGGTTGGGATCGATCTGCTCGGTACGAATCTGGGATTTCGGGTTCCGGTGGTCGCGTTCCAGATACGCGCGTCCCAGACTGACACGCTCAGCGAATACCGGATCTATTCTCTCAGCAAGCCGCCCACGCTCCTGCGCACCTTAACCGGCGGATCCGGCTATCGCGCGGCAGACACCGATCTGAACGGGCACCTCGAAATCTGGACGGATGACACGAAGGCGGTGGATGGGTTCGAAGAGATTCCCGCAGCCATCCTGGATTTCGCTCCTACAGTCGTGTTGCGCGTGGAGAACGGGAAGCTCATCGATGTGAGTTCCGAATTCCAGCCGTACTACGACCAGCAGATTGCCAGCGTGCGCGCCCATCTTGATGCGCGTGCGCTGAATGACTTCCGCAGCACGGATGGGAGGCTGACGCCGTCTGCCATGTCGTCAGCCACGCGCCTGGCAGAGATGCTGCACGTGAAAGCCCAGGTCCTTGAGATCGTGTGGTGCTACCTCTACAGCGGGCGCGCAAGCGAAGCGTGGCAGGCTCTGGCTGCCATGTGGCCTGCCGGCGATATCGACCGAGTCCGCGCGCTCCTTGTGTCGCTGCCCACGCACGGAATCCTCGCCCAGGCTGACGGAGTCGAACACAGGAAGCGCACCCTGCTTTTCAAGTCTCATGCCGACATTTACGACATAACCCAGCCGAAGGAACAGAGCGCGCCCGACTCTCTGGTTTCCAGTCCCCTCGGTCCCATCGATCTGAGCAAGCAGGCCGCGGTGAGTGAGCCCCAGCCCATCCTGCTCCGCCGGCCGCATCAAACCCAGGAGAACCTGGCGCCGCTGGACGAAAATGAGTTCGTGGAACTTGTGATCGATGCGGCTGGGAAGGTTCACTCGGCCCGAGTCCTCTCGGGTACGGACACAAGTCTCATTGCGGCAACCAAAGGCTGGCAATTTATACCGGCATTCCGCGAGGGAGAACCGGTAGCTTGCCGTTTCCGAATGCGAGCCTGGGATCTGCGCTGATTGGGGCAGACATGGTTCGGCGCCTGATTTTCGAGCTTCTTACTCCCTTGAGTTCGAACCGGGCGCGGATGCGTCGAGGCCGGAGCCGCGTGGGTCCGGCTTAATGGTGACGGGCTCGGTGTACGTCTGGCCGTCAACGGTCAGCCGCACCGTGTAGTTGCCAGGAGGCAGAGCCACCGGGCCGCGGCGGAATCCACGCGTGGGACGCGCCGGAGGTTTCATGGTTCCCGAGCAGGCATCGTGCGGCGGCTCGGCCTGCGCCGGGCCAAAGAAGCGCGGCTGCGGCAGGTCGAGCGCATAACGGTGCATGCCCGGCTGCGCAGAAGGCGGAAGCTGTGCGGGCTTGAGCCAGAGGGCCTGGATGTTGATCTTCTCTGTATCGACGGGCGGGACCGGCGTATCGCTGGCGCTGCAGGCTCGCACCTGGCCATCGCTGTCGATCAACTCAAGCCGGATGGGTTGCGTGGGCGCAGTCTTCAGCCAGTAGTAGGCCATCACGCCCGGCAAAGGATTCTTCTCGGTCGGCTCTTCAGGAGGCAGCGGCGTGCCATCCTGGCTGCTGGCCGGAACGGCGAGCGCGTCGCCGGGCTGGAAGAGATAGGCGCTGCTGTCGACGATCTGGCTGCCCTTCCCGGCAATCTGGCGCAGGGCGCTCATCTGATCCATGACCCAGAAGCCGCGGCCATGCGTGGCGATGTCGAGATCGTCGCCGTGCACGATAATGTCGCGCACCGAGGTGACGGGCATATTGTTCTGGAGCGGCTGCCAGCGATCGCCATCATCAAAGGAGACGTAGACGCGGAGTTCGGTGGCGGCGTAAAGCAGGCCTTTGGTGACAGGGTCCTCCTTCACGGAGTTGACGTACGCCCCGTCAGGAATGCCATTGACGACGTTCTGCCAGGTCTTGCCGCCGTCGTGTGTGCGATAGATATAGGGCTTGTTGTCGGCGAGCCGGTGGCGATCGACGGAGGCATAGGCGGTGTCCACGTCAAAGTGGCCGGCCTCGACCTGGGAGACTTTGCTCCATGGGGTCATGGCCGCCGGCGTGACGTCATTCCAGGTCTTGCCGTCGTCGCGGGTTACCTGAATCAGGCCGTCGTCGGTGCCTACCCACACCGTGGTGGCACTGAGCGGCGACGGGCTGATGGTGTAGACCACGCCGAAATGAGTCGTCATGGTCTCATCGATGTCCTTCGCGGTGACGGGATCGAGGTTCGCGGGGACGGGCGGATTGAGGCGGGTGAGGTCGGGGCTGATCTTCTCCCAGGTCTTGCCGCGATCGCGGGTGCGGAAGACGAACTGATTCGAATAGTAGAGAGCGCCGTCAGCAGGCGAGAAAACCTCAGGGAGGGTCCACGTCTTGCGGTCAGGATCGTTGGGGTCTTCGGGCGGCAGCTTGCCGCCGAGCGAGGCCTGGATGTTCAGCGCCTGGTTGCAGCGCCCGGCGCCTGCGCCGTAGAGGATGTTGGGCTCGATGGGATCGGGTACGACGGTATCGCTTTCTCCAGCCAGGCAGATGGGCTCCCAGTTGCGGAAGTTGAGAATTCCTTCCTTCGACCAGGTGCTGACGCGCACGGCGCCGCTGTCCTGCTGTGCGCCGTAGAGAAAGTAGGGAAACTGGTTGTCGGCGGCGACGTGGTAGATCTCTGCGGTGGGCTGGTTGTACCAGGTGCTCCAGGTTTTGCCGCCATCCACGCTGACCACCGTGCCCTGGTCGCTGCTAAGGACCATGCGCTGGCCGTCGCGCGGATTGACCCAGAGCTGGTGATAATCGTCGCCGCCCGGCGCGCTCTTGATCGGCGTAAAGGTCTTGCCTGCGTCGGTGGTGAGATAAGTACCGGTGTTGATGATGTAGGCCTTGTCTGGATTATCGGGATCGACGGCGACGTTTTCGAAATACCAGCCGCGTCCCCAGAGGCGTGTTTCGGAATTGACCAAGCGCCATGTGGAGCCCGCGTCGTCGGAGAGATAGACGCCGCCCTTCGGCGTGAGGGCCGGTGTTTTGTGCTCCTCGGGTCCCATGCGCAGCGGCGGAGCCACGGCCGCGCCAACATCGTCCACCACGGCCCACAGGCGGTTGGGGTTGCTGGGCGCGATGGCGATGCCGATTTTGCCGACGAAGTTATCGTCGGGCAGACCGCCGGCTAGCTTCGTCCAGTGATCGCCACCATCGGTGGACTTATAGAGACCGCTTCCGGGCATATACGACGGTGCGTAGACAGACCACGGTGGACGGCGCGTGGCCCACAGCGAGGCGTAGAGCACGCGCGGATTTTTAGGATCGATGGCAATGTCGATAGCGCCGACATTGTTGGGATCGGAGGCATTGAACAGAACCTTCTTCCAGTGTCTGCCGCCATCGGTGGAGCGGTAGACGCCGCGCTCCGGGTTGGCGTCGTAAATGTGGCCCAGCGCCGCGACATAAACGCGATTCGGGTTGTTGGGATCAACGACGATGCGGCCGATGCGGCGGGTGTTCTCGAGGCCGATATGCGTCCACGTTTTGCCGGCGTCGGTGGATTTGAACATGCCGATGCCGTAGGAAATCTGAGCACGGACGTCAGGCTCGCCGGTGCCGACGTAAACGATGCTGGGGTCCGATGGTGCGACGGCGATGGCGCCGATTGAGCCGATGGGGATTCCCTGGTCGGCAATCGGAGTCCAGGTGCGTCCGTCATTTTCCGTTTTCCAGACACCCCCGCCGACCGATCCCATGTAGAAGGTGTCCGGCTGGCTGGGCACGCCGGCGACTGCAAAGGAGCGCCCGCCGCGCATCGGCCCAACATCGCGCCACTGCAGGCCCGCGAGCAGGCTCGCTGGATATTGCCCACTGGAAGAATTGTCCTGTGCGTTCACAGAGAACGAACCGAAGGCAACCAGGCCGAGCATCAGCACAGAAAAGCACCGGCCGCGACGCAAACCCATGGAGAGGCTCCTGTTGGCGATGAAATTGTAAAATTGGCGAACCTTAACCTTAGCACGGCGGAAACAAACGGTTCGCCGCGGAACGCGCGGCCGCGCGGACCAGCTGGCAGGTCCGCGCATCGACAGCTGCACCGACTCCGCCTGCTGCCACCCCCGTTTCAGCTCCTCCGTCTATTCGGGCAAACCCCTGTTTCAGCACCTCAACAGGAGGTCCGAGATGAAGGTGGTCGCGCCGGGGGGACTTCGACGGCCACTGCACGAGCGATCCTCTGCGGCGCTACTGCACCACCGGGCAGATCAAGATCTGGCTCATGAACGGGACAGCGCTTGTCACTCAGGGAGTCCAGGCAGCGCTGCCGCTGGCTTGCAGGCCGTCACACAGTGTTCATGATGTCAGTGAAGATCGTCGGGAGCCTGTGTTGCCGACATATCAGGCACGATAATACTTCTACTCTAAATGTCGACAGTCGCTGGCTGGTAAGGACTGTCGTAATCAACGTTGCGTTGCTGTCAGCAGCCGCGTTGACGGCAAAATAGAACGGCAGTTAGACCGGCAGGAATTTACTTGACATCTGTCCTTTGTCTTAAGTACGGTTGCTTTTCTCTGGTCGTTCCCACTCTTTCGAATCTGCCCGATTTATTGCAGAATTGAGGGAATTCTCACAATTGAGGCTGGGGTTCGTAGGCTACGCTGGTTTTAATTCTTACGGCCCCCATGGATAATCCCAGGTGAATCCTGCGCGCGCCGCTTCACCACGGATCGCGTAACCCGCTTAAGCTTCTGCTCATCGCTGCGTTTTCGAACAGACTCAGTCTGCGATCCCTACCCGGAGTTTGCCATGACCGCCTCCCGCTTCTGCTTCCGTGCTTCCTGTCGAGTCTCTTCCATCATCCTGGCGTCCGCCCTTCTGGCGTCTGCGCCGGGGTACGCACAGATCGGCCAGTCTGGCGCCGCGCAGGCCAAGCTGGTCCCGCGCACCAGCATCATGCAGCCGTCAACTACTGGTCCTGCTTCAAGCCAGGCGCTCGGGGCATTTCTCTCGCGGACGATGGTAAAGCCCAACCTGACGCGGGTGAACACCGGCCCGGGAATTGTATATACGTGCGACCCAAGTGTGGCGACCGCCACGTGCAACTACCTGAACACAACCGTGGCCGGTTATTACAACGCGACATTCACCAATGCGAACGCGAACATCTACGTTCAGTACGGCAGCACCGGTCTCGGAGAGAGTCAGTACTACTTTAACTATCTCACCTATACCCAGTACGCGACCGCCTACGGCGCCATCGCAGCCAAGAGTCCGATCCAGACTTCGGCTGACACCGCCCTTTCTACCTACGACGCCACGCCCTACGGCAGCGACTACGTTTGGATTCAACCTGGCATCGCCAGGGCTCTCGGTGCCACGAGCGAGGTCCAGGGCGGCGCGGTCGGCGCCGGTCTTCCCGCTCTCGGAATTAATACCAGTGCCGGTTATTGCACGGCAGGCACCACTGGATGCTACGACGGTCTCATCACCGTGACTAACAGTTTAACGCTCTACTACGACAACCTCGGCGGCTCCGAACCGGCAGGCGAGTACGACTTCTACGCAGTGGTAGAACACGAGACCGATGAAGTGCTCGGAACCTCATCCTGTATAAGCACACAGGGGACGCCATTGAGCGATGCCTGCGACGCCGAGAGCGGGGGAAGCGGCACCCCTTCGGCCGTCGACCTGTTCCGCTATTCCAGTGCGGGAAATCTTGTCCTCGATAGCTCCCTGAGCACCGCTACCGGGGCGTATTTCTCCTACGATGGAGGCTCGACAAATGGGGCGAAAGGCATCGGGGGAAGTCCGAAGTTCTACAACACGCTCGACAATGGCGCCGATTACGCTGACTATGCTCTCAGTTCTCCCTGCGCGCCGAACGAGGCCATCCAGGATGCGTACGGCTGTCCAGGCGAGGATGGGGGTCTGACCATTCTGAACGATGGCGGCTCGGAGATCAATATTCTCACCGCAGTCGGATATCAGGTGCCTGGCGCATCGGCCTGCACAACGGGGAACCCGAATCCCAATCCGAATCCGGCGGCATTGGTTGTGCCTGCGGACTTCAACGGCGACTGCAAGAGCGACATCCTGTGGCGCAACAGCAGCACCGGACAGCTCGAGACATGGCTGATGAACGGGACGGCGCTTGCCAGTCAAGGCAGCCCCGGCACCGTCTCCACGACCTCCGGCTGGAGCATTCAGGCGACCGGCGATTTCGATGGCGACGGCAAGAGCGACGTCCTGTGGCAGAACAGCACGACAGGTCAGGTGGAGATCTGGCTCATGAATGGAACTACGCTGAGCAGCCAGGGCAGCCCCGGCACCGTGCCCTCGCCATGGACGATTCTGGGCGTTGGCGATTTCGATGGCGACGGCAAGAGTGACATCCTGTGGCGTAACAGCACGACAGGTCAGGTGCAGATCTGGCTCATGAACGGAACTACACTGAGCAGCCAGGGCAGCCCCGGCACCGTCCCCTCACAATGGAATGTTTTGGGCATCGGCGATTTCAATGGAGACGGTAAAGCCGACATTCTGTGGCAGAACACCAGCACAGGGCAGGTTCAGGTCTGGCTCATGAACGGGACGGCGCTTGCCAGCCAGGGCAGTCCGGGCACGGTCGCCACTGCCTCCGACTGGGTCATTCAGGGCGTTGGTGACTTCAATGGAGACGGCAAGAGCGACATCCTGTGGCGCAACAGCAGCACCGGACTGCTCGAGATCTGGCTGATGAACGGTACCGCGCTCACCAGTGAGGGCAGCCCGGGCACGGTTGGATCCCCATGGGTCATTCAGGGTGTTGGCGACTTCAATGGAGACGGCAAGAGTGACATTCTGTGGCAGAACAGCAGCACAGGGCAAGTCCAGGTCTGGCTCATGAACGGCACTGCGCTTTCCAGTCAGGGCAGCCCCGGTACCGCCCCCACTGTCTGGCAGATCGCCATTCCATAACTCAAACCAGGCCCGTTGCAGAATACATTTCGCCACCACCAATCGATCTCCCGCTCGATCCTTCGGATCGAGCGGGGTTGAGGAAACTTGTTCCCCCTGCGCGAAGTCGTCGGATTTTGGTGGGCACAAGGGGATTGAAACTCGTGACCTCTGCCGTGACAAAAACGAAACAGGCTTTACAAGTGCACTTATGGCCATAAGAGTGTCCTTAGCACCTCCGGAATACCCTTCAGCACTCTAATAGCGCCCCAATCGGGGACAAACAACAGAGGTCGGGTTTCGGATCGGCTCGGCGCGAGCGCATGGCTGCCACTCAATGCAGGTCTTCGATATTTGCCAGAACACGGTTGAGAAAAGCGGGCGCCCCGCGCTTACCAGACGTAGCTACCCACGGACTCAGGCGGCAATTTTGCAGTGGCTACCCTCCCGTGATACCGAATGCCAAACGTGAAGGGAAAATTCCTGGTGGTCGATACGACCAGAACGACTTTGCCTTCCGAGGTGAACGCCGTCGACTGGTTGCGCGATATCGATCGATTGTGAGTGCGGGCGCAGGGTGACGGATTGTTCCGTAAGAAACAGATCCTTGTTGGGATACTCATTATGCACTGAGGTGAGGGTGGCGGTGTCGCCGGTCCGCGCGCATTCAGGGCTGCACCGACTCACAGGCTGCTGCGGTGCGGGGCCTCTTTCTGATCACGCTCGAACGGCAAAGCAGGTTCGCGATTGGCCCGCAGAGGCTCGCATGTGAGCACTGCTTCTCAGAACAGCGGGCAGGGCATCTTCACGATACAATTTGGGCGCCATGCGTGAAGCTACACGGAACGGCCCGGTGGGGATCCGGCAGATTGCCGATGTGCTGGGCATTTCGATCGGAACGGTGGATCGGGCTTTGCACGGGCGTCCGGGTGTCAGCGCGCGAACACGGGAGCGGGTGCTGAAGCTGGCGCAGAAGCTGAATTACACGCCGAACCTGGCGGCGCGGACGCTGAAACTGAACCGGCAGATCCGCATTGGGGTGTTTCTTCCGCAGCAGATCGCTATCTTTTACGACGAACTGCGGGAGGGGATCCGCGCAGCGGCAGCGCACGCGGCTCACGGCTCGACCGCCGATCTGGTCTTCCACTCATACCCGAGGCTGGGCGTGGGGGATGTCGAACTGCTGGAATCGTCGAAGTGGCGCCAGTTTGACGGCATCCTTCTGGCGCCGGGGAATCCGGCAAGGATGGCCGATTTTTCGCGCGCGGCGGAAGCGGAAAACAAGGCGCTGGTGTACGTGACGACGGATGCACCGCGAACGCAGAGGCTCTCCTCGATCGCGATTGAGGGGACGGTGAGCGGAGGCATTGCGGCGGAGCTGCTCGGGCAGGTCATTCCGGCGTCCGTCCCGGTTGTCGCCATCACCGGCGATCTGAGAATCCATGACCACGCTGAAAAGCTGCGGGGATTTGCCGCTTCCCTGGCGACGCTCTCGCCGCATCTGCAACTGCTGTCGGCGATCGAGTCGCACGAGTCGCCCGAGGATGCGCATGCTGCGACCCTGCAGCTGCTGAACGCGCATCCGAATCTCGGCGGCATTTACATCAGCACTGCGAACAGCCTGCCGGTGATGCGAGCGATCGAAGAGAGCGGACGGATTGGGAAGATCCGCGTTATCACCACCGACCTGTTTCCTGAGATCATGTCGGCGATTGAGGCGGGACACGTTTTTGCATCGCTCTATCAGCGGCCGTTCACGCAGGGCCGCATGGCATTCGAGCTGCTCAACCGTTATCTGATCACGGGAGCCCAGCCGGAGCGGGTGATTCGCCTGAATCCTCACATCGTGCTGCGCAGCAACCTCTCGCTGTTTGCCAGCCCGGCGCGGGGTCGCAGCTGAGCCGGGCGGTAACGACCACGGAAACTTGACCTGCGCCAACGCGAGCAGGCTACACTCCAGGGTTAGCTGCCTCGGGAGGGGTTTCGCGATGCCTGCCGCCATGATTCCGGTGCGCCGACGACGCCTGCGGTATGCGTTGTCGATCTGGATTGCGCTGGTGCTGGCCGGAGGGTTCCCGGGAAGGGCTGGCCTGTTTGGACAGGATGCGGCATTTTCGGCTGAGGAACAGCAGGATTTCCGAACGGCCATGGAAGCGGTCAATCGCGGAGAGGCGGCGACGGCGCAGCCTCTGCTGATCGCGTTGCACGCGCGTCATCCGCACAATTTCGAGATCAACGAGTCGCTGGGCCTGATCTATGCAGGGGGAAATAACCTGCAGGCGGCGCTGCCTCTGATGGCCGCCGCGGCTGAGGAGCGGCCGGATTCCGATGCAGCTTCTGTGAACCTGGGAGTAGCCTGCCTGAAACTCGGGAAAAACGAGGAGGCTGCGCGTGCTCTGGAGCATGCCGTCGGGCTCAATCCACGCGATGCGCGAGCGCAGGCAGCTCTGGGACAGGCGCGGATGGAATTGGGACAGCCGGCCAGGGCGGCGGAGGCGTTTCAGCAGGCGCTGGGGGCGGGCGGCGATAACGCGGCACTGCTCTACAACGCGGCGCTGGCGGAGTTCGATTCCGGAAAGGCGGCGCAGGCGGCTTCGCTGCTGGCGCGGGTCCCGGGTGCCGGGACCTCGGCTACGGCGCAGTCGCTCTACGGGGACGTGGATGAGAAGCTCGGCCTCTACAAAGAGGCAGGCCAGCACTACATTAACGCGGCGCGGCTGGATCCGACGGAGGCCAACGAGTACGTGCTGGGCGTCGAATTTCTGCGGCACTGGACTTTCCAGCCAGCTGCGCGGGAGTTCGCCGCCGCGTCGCAGCGGTTCCCGGAGAGCCGCCGTCTGCGCGTGGGGCTGGGGGTCGCTTATTTCGGCGATCACAACTACAAGCAGGCCATCGCGGTGTTCTCCGCGCTGTTGGCGGCCGACCCGGAGAATGCGACGTATGCCGACCTGCTGGGGCGCTCCTGCAGTGTGTTGACGGAGGGAAGCGATCCGAACTGTGCACCGCTGCTTGCGTTTGCGCGAAAGCATCCGCAGCAGGGAACGATCGCAACCGATGCGGCGATCAGTCTGCTCAATCAGCGTGGGAATCCGGAGCAGACGGCGGAGGCAGAGCGGCTGCTGGATGCGGCACTGCGCGTTACGCCGAACCTTCCGGAAGCGCATTACGAGAAAGGGATGCTGCTGCAACGCGAGTCGCGATGGAAAGAGAGCATTCCGGAACTGCAGGCGGCGGTCCGGCTGAAGCCAGGCTACGCGGCCGCTCACTATCGGCTGGCACTGGCATGGGCGCGAACCGGAGAACGCGACAAAGCGCGCGAAGAGATCGCGCTGCAGCAGAAGTACAGCGCCGAGGAGAGCCGGAACCGGGACGAGCGTCTGAGCCAGATGCAAACGCTGCTGGTCACAATGCGATAGAGATACCCTGCGGGGTGGTGCGACACAGCAGGAGTCGAGGCCGCTGCGGGTAACGTACACGTCCTCCGTTGGGTGATCCATCGTAGTGTCCGGATACCGCTTTCGCGGCGACTCACCCTCCTCTGGCAAAAGCGCAGAGTCTGCTGAGAATCAGGCTGATCCGGCCCGGAGAGCCTGCTCGGTGTGGCGGATCGCACGAATACCAGGGAACGATGGTCAGAAGAGGAAGCCCTTGACAGCGCCTGATAGCGCAAACTAGTATCCGCACCGATAGTGAACGTACACGGAAATTGCGCCTGGTTGTGGGGGGTTGTTGTCCGTCGTAACGTTTTCGGTCATAAAAGCGGCATTCTCCAGGCCCTGAACGACAGCAAGAAGGAAGGACGGATGACGGAGCGTCACGCTGCAGCGGTGCGTTTTCGCGGCTTTGTGTTTTCGGTCGTGGCGGTGCTGAGCTGCGCTGCCATGGCGAGCCCTGCCGTCGGCCAGTCGGGTAAATCCCAAACCGAACAGACAATCCTGATTGACGGGAGCGGAACAGGCCCGATCTTTGAGGGCCTGGGAGCGGTGAGCGCGGGGGCCTCGTCCCGGCTGCTGATCGATTATCCGGAGCCGCAGCGCAGCCAGATTCTCGATTACCTGTTCAAGCCCGGATACGGAGCGGCTCTGCAGCATCTGAAGGTGGAGATCGGCGGGGACGAAAATTCGACGGATGGCTCGGAGCCCAGCCATATGCGATCGCCGGATGACCACAACTACGATCGCGGCTACGAGTGGTGGCTGATGACGGAGGCGCGCAAGCGGAATCCGAAGATCATCCTCGACACGCTGGCGTGGGGCGCGCCGGGGTGGATCGGCAGCGGACGATTCTACAGCCGGGACATGGCGCATTACGTTGCGGATTTCCTGGAGGGGGCGAAGAAGGAACACGGCCTCGATATCGCGTACACCGGCATCTGGAATGAAAAGGTGTACGACCCGGCGTACGTGAAACTTTTGTACGGGGTTCTGCAGGGCGACCAGTTGCCGACACGGATTGTGTGCTGTGACGAGTATCCCGGCGAAGGCGGCGATCAATGGCAGGTGGTGAACGCGATGGAGAAGGATTCCGCGCTGAAGAATGCCATCACAGCCGTGACCGTGCACTATCCATGGATCTATAACAACGTGAGCACACCGCCGGCGGCGCGAATGCTGGGTAAGCCGCTGTGGTCGAGCGAAGATCAGCCCAACAGCGGAGGCGGTCCGATTGTTTCGCGCGACTGGAATGTGGGCGGACGGCTACTGGCGAAGCTGTACAACCGCAACTATCTCGAAGGTGGATTTACCGCTACGGAGATCTGGAGTCCGGTCACGTCGTATTACGATATCCTGGCCGCGCCGAATTCGGGGCTGATGTACGCGAACACTCCCTGGTCCGGGCACTACGAGGTACAGGGAGCGATCTGGGCGACGGCGCACACGACGCAATTCGCGCAGCCGGGCTGGCATTACGACAATGCTTCGTGCGGATACCTCGCGCACGGCGGCAGCTTCGTCACCTATCTCTCACCCGACGGCAGGAGCTGGAGCACGGTCATCGAGAGTATCGACGCGCGGAAGGCGCAGACGGTGCGCCTGCATCTTTCGGGCGGCTTCAACGGTGAAGCGGTCCATGTGTGGGAGACGAACAGCTCGGTGACATTCCGCCATGTGCGCGATGTGACCCCGGTGCACGGCGATTTCACGCTGGAGGTCGATCCAGACTCGCTGTACTCGATCACGAACACGACGGGGCAGGGGAAGGGCGACGCTGAACCACCGCCGGCAGCTGGATTCCCGCTGCCCTACACAGACAACTTCGACTCCTCGGCCATGGGCAAAGCGGCGAAGTACCTGTCGGATGAGGATGGCGCTTTTGAGGTACACCCATGCTGGCAGCGTGCGGGCAACTGTCTGACGCAGGTGATCACCGTGAAACCGATCCCGTGGTTCCCCTTGCCGGATCCTTTCACGCTGGCGGGCGATGAAGGATGGAAGGACTACGCGGTCGCGGCCGATGCGCTGATTCCGACAGCGGGGCAGGCCACCCTCTTCGGCCGAATCGATTCGGCCAACGTTTTCGCCGATCCGAAGGCGATTTATCCGAGTGGGTACGGTCTGATTCTGCACAGCAATGGCGCATGGCAGCTGATTTCGACCGCCTACAAGAAGGACGACGTTCTTCTTGCCTCAGGCGAGATCGACCAGCAGCTTGGGGAGTGGCATCAGCTGCAGCTCAGCTTCGACAACGCGCGCGTTGGAGTGACCATCGACGGGCATTCGCTGGCTGAGGTGGAGGACTCTTCTCACAGCCATGGCATGTTTGCGGTTGGCAGCGACTGGACGCGGGTGCAGTTCGACAATCTGTCTGTTACGCCGGTACGACAGCAAGGCCATGAATAAGGAAACCGGGACGGACACAATGCAAACCATTATCAGAGTTATGACGGAGGCGGCTGTGCACAGTAACAAATGCAAAGACAGAAACACGGGAAGGGGAGTGGGGACGGCGCTGCTATGCCTGCTGGCTTTCCTTCTGATGGCGGGAACAGCGACAGCGCAGATGGATCAGGGCACGATTACCGGCACCATCCAGGACAACACCGGAGCGGCGATTCCCCACGCCCAGGTGACTCTGACAGATACCGACACAGGGCTGGTGCTGAAAACCGAGTCGGATGGGAGCGGTGTCTACGTGTTTTCTCCGGTGAAGATCGGTCACTATACGATCAGCGCCAGCGCCAACGGCTTCCAGACCACGACCCAGGAACATGTGCAGCTGCAACTGGGCGAGCGGCTCAATGTGCCTCTCGCCCTTCAGCCAGGCGTTGTTTCGCAGACAGTGACCATTACGTCAGCGCCGCCTCTGCTGCAGACGCAGTCGGCCTCGGTGGGGCAGGTACTGAGTACGCAGACGATCAACACCACGGCGCTGAATGGACGCAACTGGGTTTATATTGCGCAGCTGACCGCGGGAGCCGATCCGGCAGAGGGATCGCGGGGAGCGGGACAGGGAGATTTCGAAGCCAACGGGCAGGACGCCGGGCAGAACAACTTCATCCTGGACGGTGTGGACAACAACGTGAATACGGTCGACTTTCTGAACGGCGCCAGCTTTGTGGTGCGTCCGCCGCCGGACGCGCTGGCCGAGTTCGAAGTTTCGACCAGCGACTACAGCGCGGAACTGGGCCATTCGGCAGGGGCAGTCGTGAATGCCAGCATCAAGTCGGGCACCAACCAGATTCACGGCGACGTGTGGGAGTATTTCCGCAACACCGTGCTGGACTCGAGGGATTTTGACGCACTGACCGTGCCGAAGTACAACCAGAACCAGTTCGGCGCGACGCTCGGTTTTCCGATCATCAAAAACAAGCTGTTTTTCTTCGGCGACGGCGAAGACGACCGCATCGTCTTCGGCCAGACGTACACGGAAACCGTGCCGACTGCGCTGATGCGGCAGGGCAACTTCTCCGAGCTGCTGAATACGGGACTCACCGGCCTGGCGCAGCCGGTCCAGCTCTATGCTCCCAACTCCGGCGGAACAGTGAAAGTGAGTTGTAATGGACAGAACAACGTCTATTGCCCCGCGCAGATCGATACGGTCGCGCAGAACATCCTCAAGTTGTATCCGGCGCCGAATGCGAACGGCGGCCTGATCTATAACAACTACGTAACCACGAATAACTCGGCCGATAACCGCTGGTCGTGGGATACGAGAAGCGACTGGAACATCAGTCCGAAGGACCAGGCTTTTGCGCGCTTCAGTTACCTTAACGAGCGCAGCTCCTATCCGCCGCCGCTGGGGCCGATTCTGGACGGCGGGTCGTATGGAGCCGATGGCGACATTGTCGACCTGGCCGAGCAGTTCGTTGCCAGCGAAACGCACGTCTTCAATCCGAACACGACGAACGAATTCCGCTTCAGCTTCGATTACGGACATTTCGAAGACGCGCCGATCAATGCGAATGTGGACACGGCAGCCAATGTCGGGCTGGGAGGAATCCCCTATGCCGCAGGCAATGGCGGACTGCCCCCGACCAACATCGGCGGAGTGCCTGGAACTGCGGGTACAGCGAGCATCAGCGGGGCGACGGCTGTCGGGGGAATCTCTGAGTTCGGTACGCCGGCCTATTACACCGCGGACGAGTATCAGAACACGTATCAGATCCTGGACAATCTGACGAAGATTCTCGGGAACCATTCCCTGAAATTTGGCGTGGAGTTCGAGAGCATCCGCTTCAGCACGCTGGCGCCGCCGTATTCGCGGGGAGAGTACGGTTTCAACGGGCAATACTCAAGCGATCCGGGCGTCAGCTTTACCGGATTCGGGCCGGCGGATTTTTTAACAGACGAGGTCAACTCCGCCAGCCTCTCGAACCTCAGCACGGTGTACAACAACCGCTGGTATCGGGCCGGCTACGCGCAGGACGACTGGCGGATCAAGGGAAAGCTGACGCTGAACCTGGGTGTGCGGTACGAGTACTTCCAGCCCTATAAGGAGAACTCCGGTGCGCAGGCGAACTTCTTTGCCAGTGGTCCCCTGGGTATCGGGACCGGAACCGGGACGTTATTGATTCCGTCGGAGCGGCGATCGACGCCGCTGGCGGCATCGTTCCTCGCTGCGCTGGCCCAGGACAACGTCGCTCTGCAGTACGACGACAATCCGCATCTGTCTACGGCGCAGTACACCAACATCTCTCCGCGCATCGGGTTCGCTCTGCAGGTTGATCGAAAGACTGTGCTGCGGGGCGGCTTTGGCATTTTTTACGGCGGCCTCGAGAATATTGGCGGATCGCCCAATCTGGGATTCCAGTATCCCTTCCAGTTCACTTCCAGTTTCCCCGCGCCGAACTGCAGCCCGGGCAACTGCCCGTCCAACGGCCTTACGCTCGAGAACGGATTCAACACGGCGATTGCGGCGGGGCTGCAGAATTTTGTAAGCACCCCCGGTCTGATCGGTCAGCCACCGAATATGCCGACACCTTATACGCAGTCGGAAAACCTCGCGATCCAGCACAGCCTGACGGATAACATGACGGCCACGATCGGCTATATCGGATCGGTGGGTCGCCATCTCTTCAATGTGGTTAATCAGAATGCGGCTGAGGCTCTGCTGAATCCCGGCAACAACGCGCAGTTCGTGCAGCCCTTTCCGCAGTTTGGCGGAGACTCGTTTGTGGCCATGAGCGGCGTGAGCACGTATAACGCACTGCAGGCCAAGCTGCAGCAGCGATACCACAACGGGCTGAGCTTTCTCAGCACGTATACGTGGTCGCACACGATGGACGATGCGCCGGGCGCTCTGGGCAGCACCGGGGACGGCGGTTATCGGGCGACGAATCTGGTGCCGATCATCGACGACTTCGCAAATTCACCATGGGACACGCGGAACCGCTTCACGTTCAACGGCCTGTATGAGCTGCCGTTCGGGGTGGGACGGGCGCATCTGAACCAGCGCGGGGCGATTGATTACGTTGCCGGGGGGTGGAGCAGCAGTCTTACGTTCGCGGCACAGAGCGGCAATCCCTTCACCGTCTATCCCGATATCACGACGGCGGCCGGGGGAGGTTCGCGCGCCATCCTTATCCACAATGCATTCAGTGGCGGCGGAAATGCGGACGCGAGCAATCCCGGTGTGACCTGCCCGTCGAGCGTACGCAACCGGCGCAACTGGTATAACCCCTGTGCCTTTGCGAACCCGCTGCCAGGGTCGCTGATCAGCCCAGGGGCAAACAACGGGAGCACCACTACACCGCAGCCGGGGTACACCTATCCGGAATATGTGCAGTC
The DNA here is from genome assembly GCA_963770525.1 of uncultured Acidobacteriaceae bacterium. Taxonomy (GTDB): domain Bacteria; phylum Acidobacteriota; class Terriglobia; order Terriglobales; family Acidobacteriaceae; genus Palsa-343. The sequence goes on from CAVYPY010000002.1 coordinate 561,179, forward strand.
GACTTCCCAGGTGCTGGCGTTCCTGGGCGGAAGGCGCAATCAGATCACGGGGCCAGGATATGAGCAGATCAATATGTCGGTCTTCAAGGATTTCACCACCTTCCGCGAGCAGAAGGCTGAATTCCGAACCGACATCTTCAACCTGTTTAATACACCGGCCTACGGGGACCCGAGCGTGACGTCGAACAACTCCAATGGCGGGCAGATCACGGCGCCGCGCTTCTTCCAGAACAACACGCCGGACGCTCGGTTCTTCCAGTTCTCGCTCAAGTACCTCTTCTAAGTTCTCCCCTCGCGGCTGCCGGCGACACACCACCGACGGCCGCACTTTTTGTGAGGGGTTTCTACGCGGGATGCACGGCCTGGGAGGTTTGCTCAAGGGAGCGCCCCCTGGTTTCAGGAACGGCGAAGAAGACGAAGACCGCGCCGGCAAAGCAGATGCCCGCATAGATGAGGAGAGTCCCGGAGGTTCCCAGCAACTGGTTCAGCAGGGGGAAGGTGTAGGTGAGCAGAAAGGAGGCGACCCAGAGAGCCGCGACGGAGACGGAAACCGCGGAAGCGCGGATGCGGTTCGGAAAAATCTCGGAGATCAGGACCCAGGTGATCGGGGCCAGAGACATGGCGTAGCAGGCGATCGCGCACAGCGTGAGTACGAGGACGGCGATGCCGTGCAGGTGGAGGCGATACGCCATGGCAGCGGCCAGGTGGGAGAGCCCGATGGCGAGGCAGCCAAAGATCATCAGAGGGCGACGGCCAAGCCTGTCGACCAGCAGCATGGCGACGAGAGTAAAGACGAGGTTGATGGCGCCGGTAATGACGATGTTGAGCATGATGTCATTCAGGCCGTAGCCGGCGCTTCGGTAAACTTCTTCGGCGTAGTTGAAGAGGATATTGATGCCACTGCCCTGCTGCAGGACGGCAAGGGCGACGCCAATGAAGACCAGCCAGCGGGTGGGAGCGGCCAGCAACTCGCGCCACGGCGCCCGATCCTGCGGCAGGGCGACGCTTGCGGTCATGGAGGCTAATTCCTCCCGGGCATAGACGGGTCCACCGATGCGTTGCAGCATCGCTGCAGCTTCATCGATCCTGGATCGCGCCACCAGCCAACGCGGACTTTCGGGGATGAAGGGAGCCGTGACGAGCAGGATCAGCGACGGTACGGCAACAGCGGTAAACATCCAGCGCCACCCGTATCGCGCATTCCACGACGCCGCCATGGCCGTGGCGGACAGATGGGCCGGCATGGGGTTGGCGATCAGCCAGTTTGCGATCTGTGCGACGAGGATGCCCACGACGATGGAAAGCTGATTGACGCTGACAAGGCGTCCCCGCCACGCCGCCGGGCTGATTTCCGCGATGTAGGTGGGAGAGACGTTCGATGCGAGGCCAATGGCAACGCCGCCGGTGATGCGCCAGGCGATGAAGGCGACGAAGGAGGGCGCCCAGCCGGTCATCACGGAGGAGACGGCAAAGAGCAGGGCCGAGAGGATTAACACCTTCTTACGGCCTACGCGATCGCTGGCCGCGCCGGCCAGCAGAGATCCCGCAAAACAGCCGACGAGGGCACAACTGTTCGCCCAGCCGACAAGAGCTTCTGACGTGAGATGGAAGTGGGCCTCGTAGAAGGGACGCGCGCCACCGATGACGACCCAGTCGTAACCGAAGAGCAGTCCGCCGAAAGCCGCGACGAAAGCGATCGACCACAGGTAGCCGAGGTGCAGGTCGGCGGTCGCCGTGGACGAAGCGGCCGGCGCGGAGGACGGTCCGTGCATCCCTACGGCACCCGGGCGGGTTCCGCAGGCCTGGCCATGTGTTGCAGCAGGTCAGCTGCACCGGCGTGATTCTTGTCCAGGCTCAGGACCTCATGCAGGAGTTCTTTGGAAGCAGTTCCGTTCCCCAGGCCGGCGGCCGCCTGTGCGCGGAGGAAGAGAGCATCGATACGGTTGCGGCGGCGCATGTCGTCTTCGAAGAGCAGCATGGTGGGGAGCGAGGTGGCGAAATAGTCGATGCGAGGCTCAGCGTGCTCCAGATCGAGTGAGTAATCGTGCAGCCGCTGAAAGAGGGCATCGGCCTCCGGTTTGCGGCCGAGGCGGCGCCAGGCGAGGCCGGTCCAGAAGGTCATGTCAGAGAGATCGCGCACGGCCATCTGCTGGAAGTCGCCTTTCTGCCGGGCGGCGCGCGACCACCAGGCGGAGGCATCGTCTTTCCGGCCCAGACGATCATACGCTTCACCAATCCAGTAATAGATGTCGCTGGGATTGGCAAGCAGATGACGGGCCTCGCTGAGGTTTTCCGGGATATCGAGCGCGGCAAGAAACTGAGTGAGTGCGGCATCGGGCTGGCGCTCGTCGAGGCGGGCGCGTCCGAGAAGCAAACGAGCGCGCACATACTGCTCCAGCACCAGGCCTTCGCCGCCCTCCCAGGGCTGGAACTTGCGGTTCAGGAGCAGATCGAGGGCGCTGGCGGGATGACCAGTCTGGTTATAGAGAGTGGCCAGTTCGACGCAAAGGTCGTCGCGCTGGGACAAGAGCCGGGGATGGCGCAGGAGTTCCTGCAGGCGCTTCTCCGGCGCTTCGCCCACGCGCTTCCAGAGCTGATCGCGCTCATAAAGAAGCCGCGCATCCTGGGGGTTCGCGGCGAGCGCGCGGTCGAAGCTGGCGACGGCTCGCGGGGGATCATTGAGGATATTGAGGTATGCGATGCCGAGGTTGCGATGGGCGATGGAGAAAGTCGGTTGTCGATGGGCCGCAGCCTCCCAGGCAACGATGGCTTCTTCGTGACGGCGCTTGTCGTAGAGGAGATTGCCCAGCAGATAGTGGGCAATCCACAGATCGTTGCGCGCGGCGACGGCGGACTCGAGAACCACGAGCTCTTCAAGGCGGCTGGGAAAGCAATAGTCGGGAGAGGCTGCGGCTGCACGCGCGTAGCTTTCGTGCGCTCCGGAGCGGCCGAGGCCGGTTTCAATGTGCGCGATGGTGAGAAGGACTATCGGAGCTGAGCCGTCTCGCGCATTTGCATCGGCCGAATGCAGGACGCGCAGCGCTTCCTCACGCTGCCCGGCGCGCAGCAGGTCAAAAGCAAGATCAAGGCACTGTTGCCCATCGACCGGCACGATGCCCTTGTGCCACCGCGCGCCAAGATCGAGCGGATCCAGGCGCAGAGTTTCTTCAACGATGGCGGCGGCAGCGGCTGGCTTGCCGAGGCGCTCGAGAACGAGGGCGAGGAGATTGCGTGCGTTCAGGTTGTCGGCGTCGGAGCGCAGGCTGCGCTGGAGATGATCGCGAGCGGAAAGCCAGTCGGAGCGCGCGGAGTCGATCTCAGCAAGAGCGAAGAAGGCTGGAGCGCGCCAGGCGAAGCTCCATGTGGCCTTATAGAGGGCATCATAGGCGAGCTTGTCTTCGCCGAGCCATCGACGAGTGAGCCCGAGGTTATAGAACGCCTCGCCGTCGCGGGGATTGGGGTTCATGCGGGTAAGGCGCGCGATAGCAGCCTCGAAGTGCTTCGCGGCCTGTGCGAACTCGCCGCGACGTAGTCGCCAGAGGCCGAGGGCGTTGTGCAGGCGGGTTTCGCCGGGATCGCGGCGAAGCCCTTCCTGCCAATAGAGCTCCGGCCGGCGGGTAGCGTGGCGATACTGCTCGAGATGCAGGCCGGTGAGGAAGAGCTCTTCGACGGATTCCATCTTTTCAGGATCCGGCGGTTCCTGCGCGACCATGGGGGATCTGGCAGGCTCGACCTGTTCACGGTTGTACTCGATGAGAACTCCCGATCCAGCGGTCACCGTGACGGCGAGAGCTGCAGGCTGCGCATCGGAAGGGAGAGGCGCGCTCAGAATCACCGGCTTTCCGGCGGCGAGGTCCTGGGTCCATTGCGCGATGGTGCGGCCCGCGCACGAGAGCATAATGGTTGCGGCGGAGACGGCGCGCGTTGCCTGCAGAGCGACGCGCGCGGCGCCATTGTCGATGCTGAGGCTGAGCGCCGCCCGGTCGTTGGCGGCCTGGGGAATGCCGATGGCGCGGATGGCGTACCAGTGCTGGCTGAAGGTGCGTGTTTCCCAGGGCCCCAGCCAGGAAAAATCGGGCTGATTGTCGGTGTAAACGCCGCCCATCAATTCGATGTAGGGCCCGTCGTGGTCGGTCAGGTTGCGGTCCCAGGCGTAGCCGAACTCTTGATTGCCCCAGGTCCACTGCTTCTTTCCGGGAGCGATGTGATGGTTGGCAACGTGCACCAGGCCGACTGCGGCACGGTGATCGTAGCCGCCGCAGAAGTCCTCTTCAGTACCGGTAACCATGTAACTGGTGGGAACGGGGATGTTGGCATACCAGCTGAGGTCGTTGGCGGGGTACGATCCATCGGGCACGAACAGACGCGGCTTCTCACACTGCGGCACGCCCCTCCTGGCGCGGTCTCCGTAGTTCACGCCGTAATACACACCGTCGCTCAGAGGGAACGTGCTGATGGCCCGGCGGGCATGATCGGCGACATAGCGGACGTCGCCGGGAAAAAAAGACTGATATTGTTCATGAACCCTGACGGCGGCATTGGCCCACCAGAGAAAGGTCTGAGTGAACGGGGTGCGGTTGAAGAGGCGAACCCGGAGTTCGAGAGTGGCGCTGCCTGGGTGGAGGCAGACGCCGTGCATGCCTTTCATGCGCAGCATCGGATCGTGGTCGCTGCACCAGAGGATCATGGAGCCGTCGGGCGATGACTCGATCTCCGTTTCGACGGGCATGAACGTGGTAGGGCGATGATGCTGGGGCCAGTTGAACTCGACGCCGCCGGAGATCCAGGGCCCGGCGAGCCCGACGAGGGCGGGTTTGATGACGTTCTGACGGTAGAAGAAATCGTACCCCGAGATCTTGTCGTATCCGATATGGATGCGGCCGCCGATTTCCGGCAGGATCATGAGACGCAGGAATTCGTTTTCGATATGGAGCGCCTGCCAGGATTTTTGTTCCGGTTCGACGGCAATGCGATCGATAAAGGGAAGAGGATAGACGCGGCCGCTGCTGCCCTGGTAGACGCGCTTTTCCAGGAACATGGGGTTAAGGTCCGGATCGGCGGGGTGATAAGTGAGAATCTCGACATCCTGACGCCAGGCCTTTACCGGTCCCGACAACTCCGGCGGGGCCGGGGGAAGACGAAGAACGGCGTCTCCGTGGGGAGGGGGCGAGTCAGGATGGCGGTCGGACATGGGGCTCTAACTGGCTTCCGGTAACGTACACGGCTAAACTATAAGCCTCCCCTCGCGATGTCAAGGCTTTCCTTTGCCGTTGCGGTTTTGCTGTCATTGGCGCGATTGCTGGGCATCCGGCGCGAAGGCAAGCCGGAGAGGGAGGCAACCGTGTACATTGGAGAGTCTGCGGCAGACCCTTCTCGATCCGGAGCCCATTGTGATTTCAGGAAACGTTCCCGGAGCCGGCGGCCGGGCTCTCTTCGCTCGGGCGAATGTGGTGCACCTTTCCTTTGTCGTCCTCCTTTGGATGGCATGCGCGCCTGCAATCGCGTGGGGTGGTGGGCGAGCCGATAACTCGGGTCCGGTCGATCCGGTCGCATTCGACGCCCAGACGCAGACGTTTCGCATGGACGCCGCGGGAACGTCGTACATCTTCGGCGTGAACGAGAAGGGCGAGCTGCAGTCTCTCTACTGGGGCCGGGCGCTGGGTGCCTCGGACCGCTTCCCGCGAGCGCACTCCAGCCCGCAGTGGGCTTCCTTCGATTTACCGGTGAACACGACGCCGCAGGAGTTCGTGGGCTGGGGTGGGGGACTGTACGCGGAGCCGGACCTCAAGATCACGTTTCCCGACGGGAATCGCGATCTGGTGCTGCATTATGTTTCGCACGCAATTCACGGCCGGACGCTGACGATCGTGATGAAAGACATCTCGCGCGCCGTAGTTGTGACGCTCGACTATCAGATCGACGAGGCGACGGGGATTCTGCGGCGATCGGCGACGGTCGAGAACCGGACAGACCAGCCGTTCACGATTGAGGAGGCGTATTCGGCGACATGGAATCTGCCAGGCGCGGACGATTATCAGCTTCACACCCTGACGGGGCGATGGGCGGGAGAGTGGAATCTGCAGGATGTGCCGATGCAGCCGGGCAAGACTATTCTGGAAAGCCGCAGAGGTTCAACCGGGCAGCAGAATAATCCGTGGTTCGCGATCGAACGCGGCGATTCCGGTGACCAGGATCGCGGCGATGTGTGGTTCGGAGCTCTGGGATGGAGCGGGTCGTGGCAAATCGTGATCGAGCAGAACCAGGAGCGGCAGGTAAGAGTCACGGGCGGCTTTCAGCCCTTCGATTTTTCCTATGTTCTCCACCCAGGCGAGTCGCTGCAGATGCCGTATTTCTACGCCGGCTTCTCTCATCAGGGAATGGGAGGCGCCTCGCGGCTCCTGCATCGCTTCGAGCTGTCCACAATCGTGCCGCAGGCGCCGCATCCCAAGGTGAGGCCGGTTCTTTACAACTCCTGGGAGGCGACCGAATTTGCCGTGAACGAATCCGGCCAGGAAGCGCTCGCCGAACGGGCGGCTTCGATCGGCGTGGAGCGCTTCGTGATGGACGACGGCTGGTTCGGCGAGCGGAACTCGGATCATGCGGGGCTGGGCGACTGGTGGCCGAACCCGCAGAAGTTTCCTCACGGGCTGAAGCCGTTGATCGACAAGGTGCACTCGCTGGGCATGGATTTCGGGCTGTGGGTTGAGCCGGAGATGGTGAATCCGGACAGCGATTTGTATCGCGAGCATCCGGACTGGGTTCTGAATTTTCCCGGACGGCCGCGCACCGAGGCGCGCAACCAGCTGGTGCTGAACCTGGCGCGGCCCGATGTGAAGGCCTACATCCTGGCGACTCTGGACAAGCTGCTGAGCGAGAATGACATTGCTTTTCTGAAGTGGGATTACAACCGCAACTGGTCCGAACCCGGATGGCCTTCCGCGCCGATCGGCGAGCAGAAAGAAGTGTATGTGAAGTATGTGCAGAACCTGTATTCGATCCTGCAGGAGCTGCGGGTCCGGCATCCCGGAGTCGAGATCGAATCGTGCTCGGGCGGGGGAGGGCGCGTCGACCTGGGCATTCTGCGCTACACCGACGAGGTATGGCCATCGGACAATACCGATCCCTTCGATCGGCTCTCGATCCAGAACGGCTTCACATACGCGTATACGCCGGGGGTGATGATGGCGTGGGTGACCGACTCGCCGAGCTGGATGAACGACCGCTCCACATCGCTGACCTACCGGTTTTTGTCGGCGATGCAGGGATCGCTGGGGATCGGCGCGAACCTGAACAAATGGACTGTCGAAGATTTTGCCACGGCGAAGAAGCTGGTGGCTCAGTACAAGGAGATCCGCGAGACGGTGCAGCATGGGGCGCTCTATCGCCTGATTTCTCCCCTTCACGGCAGCGAATTCTCGTCGACAGAGACTGTATCGACGAGCGGGGAGCAGGCAGCGGTCTTTGCATTTCTGCATTCCAGCCAGATGGGCTATCCGTTCCCGCGTCTGCGGATGCGCGGTCTCGATCCCGGCGCGATCTATCGGATGCATATGCTCGACGGAGAAGCGGCGGCGGATACTCCGGGGTCTGCCTCGGGCGCTTACTGGATGAACGCAGGAATCCAGGTGGATCTGCGCGGCGATTTTCAGGCTGCCCTTTTCACGCTGGAGCGTACCCGGGCAGCGAAGGAAACCGGATCCGATACGTCGCCAGGGAAGTAATCTCGGCACCCATTCCTGCCCGGGTACCGTAACTGCTCGCCACTGTCCAGTGGTGGGCATTCTTTACCGGTGACGGCAGCGATTACGCTTCGTTCCTCATCGGAATGGGATCGGCTCCCGGCTTCTCGAGAGCACCTGCTCCTGAATCGTTCTCTCGCTCGTGGTCGGCTACGGAACCATCATCACCGGCCCCTGCCAGAAGGCCGCGCGGCGTCCCGCCGGATCAAGCACACTCACCTGGCACTTATATTGTCCGGGGGCCAGCTTCCCCACCGGCACCTGGAAGTTCAGCGGCACCACCCCCAGGCGAGTCCCGGGCTCCGGCGTGACCGCAATCGGCGGCGTCTCCATCGCCATTTTCTGATCCCGATAGAAGCTCACGTATGCGAACAGCGGCGTTGGCTTCACGGCCGTCATCGCTGCGGAACCTGCATTCTCCGCTGCCGCTTGGTCCTTCTCGTACGCCTGAAGGAAGACATACAGGGTCCGGTCCACAGCGAAGACGCGCGTCACGCTTGGAATCAGCTTGAGCCCGTTCCGGACCAGGGGATTCGCGGCATCGTCCTTCGCCTGCTCCTTGCCGCGCGACGCATTGTAGAGTGCGTCGTTCACATCTACGCGCTGGCTGCTGAGCACCACTGAGCTTAATGCCAGGCGCTGCGTCACTTTGTTCAGATCCGGAATCGTGAACTGCGTCTGGAACGTTCCGATGCGTCCCGTCTCATCATCGCGCGCCAGGAACTTGATCGTGTATTTGCCGGGAAACAGCGTGAACCCCGAATCGTATTCCACCGGCCGGTGGGCCAGTTGCGCCGCTGTCGCATCACTCAGCTTAATGTTCACGTAATCGCGCACGTTGCTCATGGTCATGCCGGTGGTCGCGTCTTTCACCTCGCTCACAAAGTCGATCAGCGTGTGCTCTGCTCCGAATTTCTTCGCCAGTGCAAGCTCGCGACCGGGAATCTTCACGATGATGGGTACGTAATATTCCGCACGGTTCAGCTGGAAATAATCGATCTCCATGGCAATCGTCAGCTCGGTGATCGGATCGCCCAGCATCAGCGCGTCCTCCAGCTGCCGCTCTTTGTCCGCTTCCGTAAATTTGTTGAACGTCTTGTTCGCGTAGTAGCCCTCGCGGTAATCGAGCTTCGCCGCGAGCGGCGAGTCCACAGTGATCTTCACCCTTCGGAAATGCCCGTTCCGGGCCGTGTTCGAGGTGTAGTATCCGACGATGTAGTAGTCCTCGATCGCCTTCTGCGCCTGCGTGATCCCCTGGGTCAGATCGTTATTGTCGAAGAGCGCCTTACCGCCGGTGTCCGCGCCGAGCGAATACATCGTGTCCTGCGACTGCTGGAACTGCTGCGTGACCGCCTGGGCCGCCGTGCCGGAGTACATCCCGACATTGCCCTGCGAACCCTGGCTGGCATCGCCCAGCGGCGCCTCCGCGATCAGACCGCGTGCGTCCACCGGCCAGAACGAGACGCCGGCGCGCACCGCGGCGTCGATCGTCGCGTGCATCTGCGCCAGGTTGTCGAGACCGCTCATCTGTAGCCCGCTGGCAAAATAGATCAGCGATTTCTTCTCGCTCAGGCTGCCCAGCATCTTCGCCGCCGTCATCAGCGCGGAAAGTTGCCGGTCATTGTTGAAGACGTTGAACTCGCTGTCGTCCTGGCCGAACGCCGCTCCGGTGTCCGCGCTGCTCGCGTCGTCAATAGATTCCACCGATCCCTGTCCTTCGCCCACTACCAGCGTCTCGAGGATGCTCAGCAGGCGATTGCGGTCTGCCGTGAAATCCTGCAACACGTCCACCGATCCACCCCGGTAGCGCATGATCGCGATCAGGTCCGCAGGCGTCATCTCCCTCCTGACAAACTTCTCCGCCGCCCGCAGCGCGCGCTGCTGATCGTCATAGGGCATCGCCGTCATGTCGAAGTAAAACGCCAGCAGCCGGTGTCCGCTGTAGTGCGTCTGCCCGGGAACCTCCGGTGCAATCTGCGTGCTCACCAGCCGGTGGTACAGGGTGATGTCCTCCTGGTCCCGCGGCGTCACCGGCAGCGGCGTGCTTGCCGTCGCCAGCGCCTGGTGTTCGAAGATACGGATGGCCTGCGGCACGCCATCCTCTTCCACGTGAAAATCCTTCGCCGTCAGCCCCGGAACGAAGTGGCCCTCCTTGTCCTTGACCACCACGGTTTCCACCACCAGCTGCGAGTTCACCGACAGCGTGTAGGTCCCGTTTTGTCCGGCCTGCTGGTTTGTCCCGACGGTTTGCGCGCCAGCCGCCATCGCCGCGCACAGCAAGGCACCGGCCGCCCACCGCTTCATCGCTCGTCCCGCGCTGCGCATGGTCAGAACCTCAGCCTTCCGGTCACCTGCAAACTCCGCATGGGATTCACTGCCGCCGGTAGGCCGAATGTCGTGCTGTTCACCACCGTGTTCCATGTCGTGTAGGTTGCGTGGTTCAGCGGGTTCGTCGCATCCACCCGCACATCCAGGCTTCGCGTCCCCCTCAGCCGGAAGGTCCGCGCCAGCGCACCGTCCAGCGTGAAGTCATCCGGACCGATGATCGAATCGCGCCGCGCGTCACCCCACTCGCCCGCCGCGGGCGCAGCATAAGCCGCTGCGTTCAGAAAGTATCCCGCCGGCCCTGTGTACAACGCCGCCCCCGTCACATTGGGCCGGAGCGGCCCCGTCACGCCGGTTCCCGGTATCGCCGTCAGCAACTCCGGCGTCTCCGGCAGTCCGCTCCCCGCGGTCATCTTCGTCATCACCGTCCATTCTTTGAACAGCGTGCCGCCCCAACCGCTCAGCAGCGTCTCGGTCAGCCCCATCCCCGTCGTGTACTGGATTTCCGCCGTGACCAGGTTGCGCTGATCGAAGGTCGAAAGCCCGCGCTCCGCGCCCAGATCCAGCCAGTTCTGCGCGATCGTGGGATTTGTACTCGGGCTGGTGCTCGTGTCGCTCGGCGCCGCCAGGGCGGCCTGCGTCTCCACGTGTCCGGTGGCACCCAGCACCGAATCGTCATCGAGCGATTTCGACCACGTGTAGTCCACCGAGGCGGTCAGTCCGCCGCGCAGCCGCCTGCGCATCTGCACCTCTCCCGCCTCCCGCGTCGAGTTGCCGTTCGAGGTGCGATACACGAATCCCACCGGGCACGACGGGCACGGATTCGTCGCGCCGCTCGGGACCGTGTTCGGCAGGAACTCCTGCGTCCCGCGTGTGCCCTTGACGCCTGAATACGTCACCGTCCCCACCAGCGCGGCCGGCAAATCCTTCTGCATGGAAAGCTGCCACGTCTGTGCGTAGCCCACGCGCAGGTTCTGATCCACAGCATACGTGTCCGCCGTGATTCCTGCGCAGTTGAGGAACCCATTTGCCAGCGTCAGCGGACAGGCCTTGTTGTTAGCCACCTGCAGGCTCTTCGACAGCGGCGCCTGCTGCGCCATCTGCTCGGCGCTGGAAAGATAGATCGAAGTGTCGTCGTAAATGCCGTAACCGGCCCGCACCACCAGGGTCGACGCGGGAATCGGCCGCCACGAAATCGCCACCCGCGGCTCGAAGCCGTGCCGGTCCGGCCGCACCAGCGAGGCCGGATACTTCGTTCCTGTCACCGGACCCGTGGGATCGCTTGCCAGCACCGGAGTCGCCGCCGTGAATCCAGGCGCGATATCCAGATTTACCAATCGCCCGTACAGTTCCGTCATCGGCGCGCCGTATTCCCAGCGCAGCCCGGCGTTGATGGTCAGGTTCGGCTCCACGCGGAAATCGTCCATCCCATACGCGTCGCCGGCTGGCTGCCGGAAATACTTTTCCGGATTCCCGAAGGCCAGAGCGCTGGTGTCCGGGATTCCGAGCAGGAAATCCGCCAGATCCGATCCGCTCGTCGAAATCGCTCCTGGGCTCGCCGCCGTGGTCCCCGGCGCCGCAGTGGCCGCTCCCGTAAAGGTGAAAGTGCCGCGCGGATTCGACTCCGTGAATTCGTTGAACTCCTGCTTCCGGAAATCGCCGCCGAAGTCGATGGTGTGCCGCCGGTGCGTCATATCCAGCTTCAGGGAAAACGCATCGGTTCGATTGCGGTTGAACTCGCTGTTCGCGTCTTGCAGCGCCACGATGCCACTCGAAAAGTTCAGGGATGGCGGGCCCCAGTCCTGGGGATTCTGATCGTTGCCGGTTACCCCCGCATCTCCGGAGATGTTCTCCCGGTTCTCGAACTGTGGCCGCAGCAGCGTCCGCTGCCGCGTGAAATGGTAGCCGAGCACGGCGTAGATACCGTGGTTAAACTGATGGGCCCAGTTCACGTGCGCGTCGAGTCCCAGGGTGTCCGTCGTGTCGACGAAGTTGAAGAGGTTGGCCGCATTTGCCCGGGTGCTCTTGAAGCCGAAGCCACCATATAACTGATCCCGGCGCCCCAGCGTCTTATCGAGCCGCGACTCAAGCGCGTCGGAGTGCGTGTGGCTCAGCACCTCCGTCTCGTAGTTGTAGCGTGTGTTTCCCGGAATATTCGCGAGCGGATACAGATTGAGCAGCGCCTGCGCCTGCGGGCTCACCGGAACCGGCCCTGTGAACGGCTGCCCGGTCGCGGGATCGTAGATGGTCAGCGGTTGCCCCAGCGGATTTGTCAGGCCCGCCAGGTCCCCGCTGCGTTCCGCGGTGTCCGGCACCAGCGCCGGATCAGTGGTCCCCGCGCTGCCCCGCGTCCACTGGTACCCCACGAAGAACGTCGGCCCGTGATAAAAGAGGTGCGGGATCATCAGCGGACCGCCCACGGTGACGCCCGCGATCACCAGGCTGTACGGCGCTTTCGGCAGCTGGAATCCCGTCAGTGAATACGGCCGCGCGTCGAACACGGAATCGCTCACCGCGCTGGCAAACCCGCCCGTGTAGAGTCCCCGCGTTCCCGGGCGCCGGTTGCCGAACGCCGGCGACAGCGAATACTTCGATGTCGCCGCGTTGTTGTCGCTGCCATTCACCAGAAGGCCATCAGCTGCCTGCTCGTTGTTCTCGTCCGCGGGCGGCGGCATGGCCGGCGTGGTCTCCGGCGATTTCGATTTCTCTCCTGCCACGGGCTTCTCGGTACGGTTCGCCAGCTGCGGATTGGGCGGCGTCTCGTGAGTCGCAACCTTCGCCTGTCCCAGCATCTGGTCCAGCCCCAGCAGCGTCAACTCGAACTTGCCCTGGGGCAGATTCGGCCCAATCGTGACCTCGCCCTTCAGCGTCGCAAAACCGCGCATCCGGATTACGATCTTCCATGCGCCGTCCTTCAGGTTCGGGAACTCATACACTCCCTGCTCGTCCGTCACCGTCGAAAACTGCTGCCCACTCTGGGTGACGGTCACTGTCGCGCCCGGTACGGGCACGCCCTGCACAAACACCTGGCCGTGATATTCCGTCGCCCACGCACTCATGGAGACGAGCAGCATCGCCAGCCCGCAAATCCATTGTTGTGATCGAATTCCGCGCGTTGTTTTCATCATTCCGGGCATTTGTTCGGAGCTCTCAGGCGCTTTCCCTCCGCGCCCGCGCTCAATGGACACACCTATCCCGCCGTTCGATCATCCGTGGGAAAAATCTTCGAAAGATGCACATCGCGGGTAGCCGTCGTCGCTCAGTCTTTGCTGAGTCTGCTGCCGTCGCCGCCCTGGTCTAGTTCGGCGACGGATGGTCGACGTGGTCGATCACCAGCACCGGCACCTGCGTCCTCTGCGCTTCCAGCTTCAGGTCCAGCTGCTCCTGGATGGCGGTGAACAGCGGCGGCGCGGCATTCGTGTCATCGGCCGCCGGCGGGGGCATCTTCACTCCCATTCCGGCAAACTGGGACTCGTCCGGCGTCCACTTCAGCGTGAAATCCCACCGCCCCTGAAGCCCGGTCTTGTCCACAACCGGCCGGTCGAGCACCGTCGACTGCATCAGGGCGGTGAAGTTCTGCATGGTCGCGTTCATCACGTGCAGCGTCCCGATCGGTCCGAAGAACAGCCCGGGCAGCCCGTTCGGGTTGCCGGTGTTCTGCTTCAGCTTCGGCCCATCCTTGCCCACCGTGAGCACGTACGCCTCCATCTCCTTCTGGCCTTTGTGGAACTTCAGAGCGAACCGGTCCGCCAGCAACTTCTGCACCATTTCCTTCAATTGATCGCCGTTCGGCTGGCCCGGAATATCCGGCTTTGCGTCGATATCGAACTTGTCCGTGTTCATCCAGTCCGGCGCGCCCACAAGCTGCTTGTCCTGCACGTCGTACGCGAACTTCACCAGGCTCTGGAGCGAGAAATTCACCACCTGCATGTCCGTTCCACGCACGATCAGATAGGTCCGCTGCTCGTCCGGCCTGGTGGGCTTGATCGTCGCCACTTCAAAGGCCGGATGAGCATCGGCCGGCATCGGCGGAATCTTCGGCGGGGGCGCCGGCATCGCCCACTCCGTCTCCGGCGTGGCCCGCTCGAACACCAGCGGCAGCGTATGATCCCCCTGCGTGCTCGTCCCGCTGATCGAGTTCCCGTCCGCCGACATCCTGCCTTCGTAAGACAGGCTGAAGAACTCGATCCCGTACTTGAGCGTCCCGTTGTCAAAACTGATCGAGCTCGTCGGAATCCCCTGGGCGCCCTGGTCGATGCTGTAGAAGGTGCCGTGCAGCGCGCCCTTGTCATCTTTCGTGATCTTCAGCACCGTTCGCAGATCGTGCCCACCGGGCGCGTGCAGCGTCCCCTGCCACGTTCCCATAATGCCGCCTTTCTCTGCCGGAGCAACCGTCGGAGTCTGCGTCTGTCCCCACGCCTTGCCGCAGACCAGGGCTCCCAGCGCCACTCCAGCGGCCCATCCCAAAATCGTCCTTCTGCTCATTTCCATCATGGACGTACCACTCTTTCTCGGGCTACATTTCCTGCAGCCCGGCGGGTAAGCAATGCTGTTCCGCGATGCCAGGAAGGATACACCATCGGTGATTCCTGCTTAACGCAGCAAGCACGTGGCCAATCTCGCCGCATGGGTTCGCAGCCGAACACGCGTCTGATCACGACGCATCCACCTGCCTGCCCTCTCTCACCGTCCGGATTTGACCACGCTGTTCGTCCCCGAACGACGTGCCGCTGACGCATATCTCAATTCGGCGACGGATGGTCGACGTGGTCGATCACCAGCACCGGCACATCGGCCTTCTCCGACTCCAGCTTCAGCCCCAGCTGTTCCTGGATTGCGGTGAACAGAGGCGGCGGCGCATTCGCGTCATCGGCGGCGGGCGGAGGCACTCGCATCCCCATCGCCCCAAACTGCGTGTCATCCGGCGTCCACCGCAGCGTGAAATCCCACCGCCCCTGAAGTCCGGTTTTATCCACGACCGGCTGGCCGAAGACGTCGCCCAGTACGTGCGTAAAGTCCACCATCGTCGCACCTCCCGCGTGCAGCGTCCCGAGCGGTCCCATGGAGAAGCCGCCCAATCCCGATGCGTTTGCACTCTTCGTCAACTTCGGACCGTCTTTGCCTGTGGTCAGGGCGTAGGCAGCCATCTCCCGATTCTCCTCGCGGATCTTCAGCGAGAATCGCTCTGCCAGCAGCTTCTGCACCATCTCCCTCAGCTGGCTCTGGCTTGGCATTCCCGGCGTATCCGGCTTCGCGTCGACATCCCACCTGTCCGTCCTCGTCCAGGACGGCCCTTCCACGATCTGCGAGCTCTGAACGTCATACGCAAACTTGATCAGGTCGTTGAGCGAAAAGTTTGCGATGGCCAGATCCGCGCCGCGCATGGTCAGCATGAAGCGTCGCGATCCCGGCTGGCTCGGCTTGATGGTCGCCACTTCGAAATCCGGTTTCGCGTCCGGCGGCATCGGCGGCATGCGCGGCGGCGCCGCCGGAGTTGCCCACGCCGTCTCGGGCGTCGCCCGCTCCAGCACCAGCGAAGAAGTGCCATTTTGTGTAACCGTTCCGCTGATCGATTTTCCGTCGGCCGACATCTTGCCTTCGAAGCTCAGTCCGGGAAAAATATTCGTGAACCGCAACGTTCCCGCCGCGAAGGTCACCGAGCTCCCGCCCATGGGCGGTCCCGGCTGATCGAGGTCGTACATGGTCGCGCTCAGGGCGCCTTTCTCGTCCTTCGTAATCGTCAGCACAAACCGCGAATCACGGTCGCTCGGCAGGTGCGCCGTTCCCTGCCAGGTCCCGGCAATGCCACCTTTTACCTGCGATTGCGCCTGCGCCGCGCGTACCAGTCCCGCGGTCAGCGGTATGCCCGCCGCCAGCAAGCAGGCCAGCGCCAGCAGCGCCTTCCGCCCCACGTCCAGCTTCCGTACTCCCTGTCCGGACAGAATCCGCGCGATCCGCTGCTTCAGTTCCGAGCCCGTCACGCCCGATACGCAGCTCAGCGGCGCTTCGACATAAAATTTGCAGACGGTCAGGATCCCCTCGGCATAGGCAAACGGCTGCCGCGTCGCATCCAGCACGGCTTCGTCGCACGCCCGCTCGCGCTCCTCCACCAGCCGCGCCCGCAGCCACCACACCAGCGGGTGGAACCAGAACAGCGCCTCCACGATCATGTGCAGAGCCGCGGTCAGATTGTCCCTGCGCCGCAGGTGGCACATTTCGTGCGCCACAATCGCGTCCAGCTGCTCAGCGCTCAGGCGCTCGGCGATTCCCCGCGGCAGCACCAACACCGGGCGTACAATCCCGAAAATCCCCGGCTCCACTTTCTCCGCCATCAGCCGCGACTGGGTTCCATCGGCCAGGGTCATCGGCTCCCCGCGCCGCACTGCCGCCCGCAACTGCAGCCAACTCGCCGTCCATCGTCCCAGCAGCAGCAGCGTTCCAGCCACCCACAAGACCACCAGCGCCAGCGGCAGCCAGTCCGTCGCAGGATGTTCCACCCGCGCGCCGGCTGCGAAGCCGCTATCCACCGTCACCGGCCACGGAACCAGCAGCGGCTGCGCCACTCCTTCCACAGCCGCCGCAATCGCCGGCTGCGTGCGCTCCAGATGCGCCGGCCACGGCAGGCGCGCGCCCAGCGCCATCAGCAGCGAGAAGGGAACAAGGAACTTCAGCGACGCTGCCATCCACAACCGGTATCGCACCCGCGCCGCATTGCGCCGCAGCGCCAGCGCCAGCAGCCACACCCCTCCAGCGAAGACCGTCGACTGCCACAGATGGTGGAGCAGCGGAACCACCAAAGACTCCCACGCCACAGAATTCATCGCTGCTCTCCTTTCCGCGCGTGGCCCTTTAGCAGCTTCTCCGCTTCCTTTACGTCTGCCAGCGACAGCTTCCCCGACTCGATCAAATGCGCCATCAGGGGCTGGCTTCGCCCGCCAAAATAACTCAGCAGGTCGTCGAGCACGCGCCGCTGCGCGGCTTCCCGCGTGATCAACGCTTCAAAGATGTGGAAGTTTCCCACCTTCTTCAAGCGTCGCACCACGCCCTTCGCCTCCATGCGGTACACCGTCGTTTGTACGGTGGTGTAGGCCGGCGTCCTGCGCGCGGGAATCTCCTCCTGGATCTCGCGGATGGAAAGCTGTCCGCGGCTCCAGAGAGCCTCCATCACCTGAAACTCCAGCTTCGACAGCCGATTCGCCATCGCATCTCCTATCCGTGTAGTATTGTCTACTACATATGTATGCGGTTTGGCAAGAGCAGGCGCAGAGATTTTTTCATCGCCCCATTTCCTGACTCATCCGTATCGATAAGTGGCGTCGATCACTGAGCGTAGCCTCAGGGTCTGTTGCGTTCTCAGTGAGCCTCTCGTACCGTGGTTGCTTTGGCGGCAGAGCGGGCGTTCAGCATGATTTGGGTTGGCAACCGCGAATACTGGCACGGGAGAACACGTGAAAAGATCAGGACTACGATCTGAGCGGGCGTCGCATTTACTGAATTCAGCATGCGTTTCGGCGGCTGCCGGGAAATCCAATATGAGGAGACTTTGTCGTCTCCTGTGCGGTACGGGCCTGGCCATTGGTCTCGGCTTGTTTTTTGCAAGTGCGGCGAATCAGGTCTTCTCACAGCAAGCCTCCACCTTGCCAGGCGGGAGGGCCTTATATCGGCAGGCCAGCGTGCCGGTGGAGCAGCGGATCGACGACTTGATGAGTCGCATGACCCTCGCAGAAAAAGTCCGGCAACTGGATATGTATTCCGGAGCCAAGGACCTGATGAGCCGCAGGACCGATCCGACTCATGCGGCTCCGGATGGTGCTTTTCTGCCGGAAAAAGCGCAGGAGCTATGGGGCGATCTCGGCGTTGGCTCCATCCACGATCTTTATCCCACTCCAGAGCAGGCGAACACGATCCAGAAGTGGGTGATCGCCCACAACCGGCTGGGGATTCCCGCTTTGTTCATCGAGGAAGGGCTGCACGGCTTCAATACGGGGACGGTATTTCCGGCTCCCATTGGTCTGGCGGCAACCTGGGATCCGGAGATGGCGCGCAACACGGCCGCCGCGATCGCCGCTGAGACGCGTTCGACCGGCGTGGATATGATCCTCGCTCCGGTACTGGATCTGGCGCGCGATCCGCGCTGGGGGAGGATCGAAGAGGATTTCGGTGAGGATCCGTACCTGACCGGGCAGATGGGCCTTGCGTATGTGCAAGGGGCGCAGGGTGAAAGCCTGAACAGCGATCACACGGTGGTGGCCGAGCCGAAGCATTTCGCCGGCCACGGTTCGCCGCAGGGCGGCACTAACACTTCGCCGGTCGATATGGGCGAGCGGGAACTGCGGACGATGATGCTGCCGCCCTTTGCCGAAGCGATTCGCGAGGGGCACGCTATGGCGGTCATGGCTGCCTACCATGAGATCGACGGGATTCCCATCACCGACGACCCATTCCTGCTGAAGACAATTCTGCGGCAGGAGTGGGGCTTTCGCGGATTTGTGCTCTCCGATCTCGGCGCGATCGAACGCCTGTACTCGGCGCACCACGTGGCGGCCACTCCTCAGGATGCAGCCTGCATGGCCATCCGTTCCGGGGTGGACATGCAGTTCTACGACTTCAGCCACGCCGTCTTTCAGAACGCACTCATGCAATGCGTGCAGAAGCACACTCTGCCTCTGGCCGACCTGGATCGCGCGGTGCGGTCGGTACTCCGGGTGAAGTTCGAGCTGGGACTCTTCGATCATCCTTTTGTCGATCCGGCCCTGAAGGCGAAGGTCTGGCGCTCTCCACAGCACCTCGCGCTCTCGCTGCGGTCGGCCCGCGAGTCGATGACACTGCTGAAGAACGACGGTTCGTTGCTGCCCCTTTCGAAATCCACAAAGCGGATTGCGGTGATCGGTCCGAATGCAGCCGTCGCGCGTTACGGCGACTACGAGGACGAGAAAAATGGAGAGCGTATCAGCATCCTGCAGGGCATCCGCGACCTCCTGCCGGCATCAACGGTCACCTTCGATCCGGGCAGCAATATTCCGGCAGCGGTAGAAGCAGCGGCGAGTGCGGATGTCGTGATTCTGGCGCTGGGCGAGCGGCTGGGCATCTCCGGAGAGGGCTTCGATCGCTCCTGCCTCGATCTGCCCGGAAATCAGGAACAGCTTCTGGAGGCTGTAATCGGGACAGGAAAGCCTGTGGTGCTGGTCCTGGGAAATGGACGGCCGCTGACGATCGACTGGGCGGAGAAGCACGTTCCTGCGATTCTTGAGGCGTGGTATCCAGGCGAATTCGGCGGCCAGGCTGTTGCGGAAACCCTGTTCGGCGACAACAATCCCGGCGGCAAGCTGACGATCAGCTTTCCACGCAGTGTGGGACAGCTGCCGGATTTCTATAATGCCGATCCGTCGCGGGTCTGGAAATATATCGACAGCAGCGGCACGCCGCTCTTTCCCTTCGGCTTCGGCCTGAGCTATACGACTTTCCGCTACGACCACCTGGCTGTTCAGGCGCCGGCGCCGGGCAGCCACGGCGACATTCGTGTCACCGTCGATGTGACGAATACCGGCGAGCGGGCCGGGGATGAGGTGGCTCAGCTGTATGTGCGGGAGAACGTGAGCAGCGTGGAAACGCCGGAGCGCGCTCTGAAAGGTTTGTTACGCATTCATCTGCAGCCGGGAGAAACCCGCACGGTGACGTTCCTGGTTCCGCAAGAGCAGCTTGCCGTGTGGAATGCGGAGAACAGGTGGGCCGTGGAAGGGGGTCGCTATACGGTCTGGGCGGGCGGGTCTTCGCGGGCCAGTCTAAGCAGCGAGTTCAATCTGCAGCCATGAGTCCGTTGAGACGATCAGGATGCGAAGATCAACAACCTGAGCCATGACGGGGGTAGTGAGAATGAATGTTGTACGCGGCCTGGCTCTTGCGGGCATTCTGGGAATCGGCTCGGCCGCGGCTGCGGCGCAGGTGGCGAAACAGCCGGTTGACTCAGTGGACCCCAATATCGGGGGCATCGGTCAGCTGCTGACGGCAACCGTCCCGTGGGTGCAATACCCCTACGGAATGGCACGCGTGGCTCCGGTGACGACGCCGGGCATCACGGACCGCTATCTTGCTGACAAAATCTACGGATTTCCGGCCGGTTCTGCCCTATTGATGGCCTCCGATGGAACGGAATCGACGAAGCAGGCGGACTATGCTTCAGATTTTGATCACGATTTCGAAACCGCGACACCCTATTACTACGAAGCTGATTTGCAAACGTGGAAGATCGAGGCAGAGGCCACGGTGACGCGGGAGGCGGCATATTACCGGTTTACCTATCCTGCCGGTCAGCACAGCCACCTCGTTTTAAGCCTGCATCATCACGCAGAACTTACGGTCGCAGGACCGAATGCGGTGGAGGGCAGCGAACAGGTGGGCGGGGACGTGGCCAGCCTGGCCAATCTGCATGGCGAAACCCGTGAATATTTCTACCTGGAGTTTTCCAATGCCCCAAAGCTCTGGAAGACATGGCAGAACAGCGCGTTCGGGCACGAGGCGAAAATCAGCGGCGACGATATCGGGTTTGTCACCGAGATGGCGACGACTGCGGGAGAGACGATCGAGGTGCGGGTCGGCCTCTCGTACATCAGTACAGATCAGGCGCGGCGCAATCTCGAGCGGGAGATTCCACGGTGGGGCTTCGACGCGGTGAAGGAACAGGCGCGCGCCGTCTGGAACAGCGCTCTTGGGGCCGTTGCCATTGATGGCGGCACAGAGCGCCAGCGCACCATCTTCTACACAGCGCTCTACCGTTCCCTGGGCCGGATGACCGATATCACGGAAGAGGGGCGATACTACAGCGGCTATGACCACCAAGTGCATTCCTCCGACGGCCACGATTTCTATGTCGATGACGGCCTGTGGGACACCTTCCGTTCGCTGCATCCGCTGCAGACGCTGCTCGATGCGCACCGCCAGGAGGATATGGCGCGTTCCTACATTCGCATGTATCAACAGAGCGGCTGGTTGCCGTCCTTTCCTTCGGTTGCGGGTGAGCAGGCAGTCATGATCGGGCACCATGCGGCGGAGTTCATCCTCGATCTCTACGAAAAGGGCTACCGGGATTTCGATGTTGAGCAGGCGTATGAGGGCATCCGCAAGAATGCGACTCAGGCCACGCTCCTACCGTGGAGCCGAGCTCCTCTGACTCCGCTGGACAAAATCTATTTTGACAAGGGATTCTTCCCGGCGCTGGGGTACGGCGAGAAGGAGACGGTCCCTGAGGTGACAGGCGAGCGCCGCCAGGCGGTTTCCGTGACGATCGAGAACAGCTATGACGACTGGTGTGTGGCCCAACTGGCTCGGGCGCTGGGCAAGACGAAGGATGCCGCGTACTTTACCAGGCTCGCGCACAATTATCAGAACGTCTTCAATCCGGCGATCGACTTTATGGCGCCGAAGAGTGCTGACGGCCGGTGGGTGGAACCCTTCGATCCCAAGCTCGGCGGTGGACAGGGTGGACGAGATTACTTTACTGAAGTCGATGCCTGGATCTACACGTTTGGCGTGCAGCATGACGTGGCGGGCCTAATCCATCTCTTCGGCGGCCGCGATGCCTTCAATCAAAAGCTGGACCAGCTGTTCGTGGAGCAATACGGGACTTCGAAGTACAGGTTCCTGAATCAGTTTCCTGACGCCACGGGTCTCATTGGGCTCTATGCGCAGGGCAACGAGCCCAGCTTTCATATTCCTTACCTCTACGATTTCTCCGGGCAGCCGTGGACGACGCAGCGGCGCGTGCGCCAGTTGATGGATGTCTGGTATGGCGATGGTCCGCTGGGAATTCCCGGGGATGACGATGGCGGAGAGACATCGTCGTGGTATGTGCTCAGCGCGATGGGATTTTATCCTGTCTGCCCGGGAAGTCCGGTCTACGAGATCGGCAGTCCCATTTTTGCGAAGACAACGATCCGCATGGGGAATGGCAGGGAGTTCACTATCGTTGCGGACCACGTTTCGGTGCAGAACAAATACATTCAGTCCGCCCAGCTAAACGGGCAGCCGCTCGACAAGCCGTGGTTTCGGCATGCCGATATCGCTGATGGAGGGACGCTGATCCTGGAGATGGGCCCAGCGCCCAATCCGCAATGGGGCAGCGCGCCCGAGGATGCTCCGCCTTCCATGTCAACGGAAGCCGGGGGCACCGGAACCGGTGCGGAAGCGAGGTGACTCAATCAGAAATGCTTCTGCTGCCTTTTTGGTCTCCTGGGGGGTGTTAACTCCGCCGCCGCGCCGAGAACGCACCCGCAACGAAGAGGACAATGGCTTGTGTATAGTCACCAGTAACGTTCGGCGGAAATCAAGGAACCAAGAGAGAAGTGGTGGTATTTCGGCTGGGGTCGCGAGGCAGCATCGCGAAGTGTGCGGGTCCGGGAGCGTGTGGCCGTCGGTTCATCTGGCTCATTCTGCTCGTGAGCACGGGAGCCTGGGGGCTTGCGGGGCAGCAGGCTGGGCAAGCGTCGGGCACCGCGCAGCAGGCGCAATTCGATGCGCAGCACCGGCCGATTACCGCGGGCGGCTTTGTCAGCGGCGGCCCCGTGATCTTTCAGGACATCGCGGAGCAGGCGGGGCTGACGCGTTGGCACAATACAACGGGCACGCCGGAAAAGACGGTCATTCTTGAGGCCAAGGGGTCGGGTGTGTGTCTGCTGGACTATGACCACGACGGCTGGCTGGACATTTACCTGGTGAACGGATCGACCCTTGACGCGAGGAACGGGAAAGCGGAGGCGCCCCATGCCGCGCTGTTCCGGAACAATCACGATGGAACGTTCACCGATGTGACGGAAAAGGCCGGCGTGGCGAATGATCGCTGGGGGCTGGGCTGCGCTGTGGGCGATTACGACAACGATGGCTGGCCCGATCTGTACGTGACGAACGTGGGCAGCAATCGGCTCTACCACAACAATCGCAACGGCACCTTTACCGACGTCGCAGAGAAGGCCGGCGTGGCGCTGGGAAGCGGATCTCCCGATATCGCGGTCGATCACACCGGGGCGACGTTCGGTGATTACGACGGGGACGGACGTCTGGATCTGTTTGTGGCGGGGTATATCGAGTACGACTTCAACCATCCGCCAGTCTCAGGATCGAAGGCCGCGGGCGGATTGCTGTGCCGGTATCGCGGGGTGGACGTGATGTGCGGGCCTCGCGGTCTGAAGGGCGCAGGGGATCACCTCTTCCACAACAACGGAGACGGAACCTTCACCGACGTGACGGCGAAGGCGGGCGTGGGCGATCCCAATGGATACTATGGCCTGGGCACTGTGTTTGCCGATGTGAACAACGACGGCAGACCGGACCTGGTGGTCGCCGACGATTCGACCCCGAATTATCTGTACATCAACAAGGGCGATGGGACCTTCGACGACCAGAGCTACATGAGCGGCTTCGCGCTGAACCGGGACGGGCGGGAAGCGGCCAATATGGGGATCGCCGTCGGAGATTACGAGAACAACGGACACCTGGATTTGGTGACGACGACTTTCTCGGACGATTACACCATCGTGTTTCGCAACGACGGGACGGGAAACTTTCAGGACGTGAGCTACCCGACGGGCATCGCGGCGGCCACGATTCCGTTTGTGGGCTTCGGCGACGGATTCCTGGACTACGACAACGACGGATGGAAGGATCTGCTGATCGTGAACGGGAATGTTTATCCGCAGGCAGATCAGCATCCGGAATGGGGGATAAGCTACGCGCAGCGGCCCCTGCTGTTTCATAACCTGCGGAACGGCACGTTCGCGCTGGTGCCGGCGGTAGAGGGCAGCGGCCTGGCGAAGGTGAGCGTGGGGCGCGGCGCGGCTTTTGGCGATCTGTTCAACGACGGCAGGATCGACGTGGTGATCAACAGCCTGGACGGCGTGCCGGTGCTCCTGCGCAACGTGAGCGACAATCACAACCATTGGGTGGAATTGAACCTGGTGGGCGAGCCGGGCAGCCCGCGGGATGCGGTAGGCGCGACGGTGTATCTGACGGCGGGCGGGATACGGCAGCGGGGCGATGTGCTCAGCGGGGGAAGCTACCTCTCGTCGAATGATATGCGGGTGCATTTCGGCCTGGGCCACACCACGAAGGTGGATTCGGTCGAAGTCCACTGGCCGAGCGGGAAGATCGAAAAGCGGACGCTGCCGGGTGTGGACCGGATCTTCACCATCGTCGAGGGCCACGGGGTGAGCGCGGAGGCGGTCGGGGCTGAAGGGGAGAAGGCCGTGAGGGCCGAGGCGGCAAAGAAGGCGGGGAAGCTGTAAATGCGGATGCCGGCTTTGCTGACGACAGGCGTGGGGCTCCTGGCGGTGCTGGTGAGCAGCCTAGCGCAGACAGGACATCCGGCGGCGGGGACAGCTCTTGTCCCTGCGGATTTCGAAGATGTGACGGCGAAGGTGGGGGTCGATTTTGTCCATCAGGCGCCGCACAGCTCGCGCAAGTATTTGCTGGAGACCATGGGATCGGGGGTCGCTCTGTTCGATTACGACAACGATGGGCGGCTCGATTTGTACCTGGTGAATGGCGCGCCCTTCGGGGATTACGTGCCGAAGGGGACGATTCCGCAGAAGACGGGGCCGAAATACTGGAACCGCCTCTATCACCAAAAGGCGGACGGGACCTTCGAGGATGTGACGGAGAAGGCCGGCCTCGAGGGTGTCGGCTACGGAATGGGGGTGGCCGTTGGGGATTACGACAATGACGGCTACGAAGATTTGTTTGTCACGTCGCTGGGCGGAAACCATCTGTACCACAACAACGGCAACGGAACGTTCACGGATGTGACGGCGAAGGCCGGAGTGGGCGGCTCGGGCTGGTCAACCTCGGCAGCGTGGGTGGATCTGGATGGCGACGGGTATCTGGATCTGGTGGTGCTGCGGTATATCCAGTGGGACTGGAACGATGTGTGGTGCGGGCCGCAGGACAACCGGGGCTACTGCCATCCGGATGTGTTTCCGCCGATCACGATGCTGGTGTATCACAACAACGGCAACGGCACGTTCACGGAGGAGGCGCACAAACTGGGCCTGGATGAGCCGGCGAAGGCCCTGGGGATCTCCATTGCAGATTACGATGGCGACGGTCATCCGGACCTTTATGTGGCGAACGACTCGATGGTGGAATACCTGTTCCACAACAAGGGCAACGGCACCTTCGAGGAGACGGGACTGGAGGCGGGCGTCGCAGTGGATGGCGATGGGCGCACCTTTGCCGGGATGGGGACGGATTTCGCCGATTACGACAACGATGGGCGGCCGGACGTGTTCGTGGACGATCTGGCGAATCAAAAATATGCATTGTTCCACAACGAGGGAGATGGAACGTTCAGCTACGCAAGCTATGCAACCGGTGTGGCGGGAACAACCATGCTGCATTCGGGCTGGGGCGTTCGCTTCGTGGATTACGACAACGATGGCTGGAAGGATCTGCTGATCGCACAGGGGCACGATCTGGACACGATCGAGAAGGACTTTCCGGACCTCCATTATCGCGAGGCTCCTCTGCTGCTGCGCAATGTGGATGGCAAAAAGTTCGTGGATGTGAGCGGGATTTCGAAGGCGGTGTTCCACGATCGTTGGGTAGGGCGCGGCCTGGCGATAGGCGACATTGATAACGACGGACGGATGGACGCCGTGATTACGGAGAATGGCGGCCCTGCGCACATCCTGATGAATCGCACGCAGACGGCGAATCACTGGATCGGATTCAAGCTCGTCGGCCACAAGTCAAACCGGGATGGCATTGGCGCGGTCATTCGGATCGACACTGCGCAGGGATCGCAGTGGGCGACGGTCACGACTTCGTCGAGTTATTTGTCGGCGAGTGACGTGCGAGCGCACTTTGGGCTGGGACCGGCAACGACGGTGAAGACGGTGGAGATCCGATGGCCGAGCGGCATCCGGCAGACGCTGACTAACGTCGCCGGAGACCGCTACGTGCGCGTGGACGAACCGACGGGAACAGCCGGGAAGCAGCCATAACGCTTTGGCAACCTGGGCGGAATCAGGGTTGTTCCACCGTGGACGAAGGCTCCGAGCGCCCCAGCGTGTCATATAAAGGCTGGACCGGCGTGACCGGCGGATTCTCATTCGCTACTGAGATGGCCAGGATTCGTACCTTGTCGTTCGTCGGCAGCGTGATCGACTGCGTCCCGGAGGGCAGATCGATCGTGTAGCCGTAGAGATACGAGTAGGAGTAAGCGACGTTCTTCCCACTCGCGTCGTGGTGGTGGTCGCTGTACCAGGCCAGCGGGGCGCGCTTGATGTATCCCGGTTTGATCCCGGTCATCTCGCCATAGGGATCGGTTTCGGTGCGAGCCGGACGACCCGGCCGGGCAGGAATGGTCTCTTCCTTCGGCTTCCACTGCCGGTCGTCCCACTGTCCGATGAAGCCGCTCCAGTCCTCGATGGTCAGGTTCACTTTGTGATCGCCCAGGGTGAACTCCGCCGGCTGATCGCCGTCGACGGCGGTAGCCAGCAGATATACGCGGTTATAGTTCCCAGCCGGCAGCTGGATCGTCTGTCCTCTGGCCACCACCGCGTCCGGATGATCCATGCCGGAGGGCCCGGGAGTGAAGTCCACGCCGTTGAAGGCGATCTTCTCGGGCAACATCTCCGCGGGGAGAGCATTGCCATGGCCATCGATTCCGTCCCGGGTCGAGCTGCCGTCCGCGCTCGATGCAGCAAGATCGTAGTGCAGCGGAACCGGCTCGGCATGCACCTGCTCGATGTGTCCAGCCGGCGCACCGAGCGTCACGGCAAACGTGCGTGGCTGGTAAGCGGTGAAGGACGTTTGCAGCTGGCCGTCGGTGACCGTGGCCGGCCCCACCGGCTGCTCCTGTCCGTTGATCTCGCGGGCGGAGCGGATGGGGCCCGCGAAGGAGATCTTCACGTCGGGTTGCGGTTGGCCGTCCAGCTCCACCAGCCGCACCACGATCTCGTTGCTGTTCTCGGCCTTCTTCAGAGCCATCACACGGACATTCGGGCTGCTGACCCCGAGCAGCGAGAAATCGCGGCCCAGCGATCCTGGGTGCCTTGTCGTCTGGAACCCGAGCAGAGGATCGTTGAGGCGCAGCCCTTCCCAGACGTCCCCGCCCGTGTGCCAGTCGTCCGCATGGCCGGCGATGCCGTAAGTGAATTCGTGACGACCCAGATCCTGGGTCCCCTGGTCCGGATAGCCGCCCTGCGTGCCCGGGGTGCGCATGAGCGTGAGCCGGATCGTGTTGTCGGTGGGTTTATCGGATCCGTTCTTTGCGTCGGTGAGAATCGTGGCACCGTATGCGTCGCTGGCATCAGTCAGATCGATCCATTGGTGGGAAAGCACTTCGAATTTTCTGGGCTGAGCGTTAGGACGCTGAATGGTGCCGATGCCCAGGTTGTAGGTGGCCATACGGTTCGAGGCGGTGAGCGGGAAAACTGCCTTCAGGTTCGATTCCTTCGTGTTCCAGTCAATGGCGTTGCTGACTTCGACGCGTTTGCCTGCATCGCCGGCAGACAGCATGATGGTCTGCACGAAGTGGGATCCTGCGGTATCACGGGTGATCTGGACAGCCACCCGGGCCGGCCCGTCCTCCACAATGCGGAACTGCGCAGGACCGTGGACGTATTCCCGCGGCGGAGCCTGCTCCTGATCCCAGTCCATGTTCCATGCCGGCCACTGGGTGGGATTGTCGTTCGAAATGGCCAGCCGCATTGGCGCGGCGAGGAGTTCCTTGTTGAGCTGTTTGTCGAAGATGCTGGCAATGTCGCCATCGTTGTTCAACTGCACGCGATAGTAGGGATTCTCAAGCGAGTGCTCGGTCACGTGGAGTTCAGTGTCCTCCGCGGACCCGCCACCCGGCCGCACGTCGTAGACCGCGTACCCCACGGAGGGAACCCTGGCGAGGAAGATCACCTTGCTATTGGAAATCTGCGATGGCACGACATGTCCCTGCGGATCCACGACCGAAACCTTGTCCGGAGCGTTCCCCGGAAAATTCACGTCAGCCTCGACCATGTCCTCACGCTCGATGTTGAGCGGGTTATATACCACAACCGGAATGCCCTTTGTCTCGGTGTTCAGCGAGGAAGAGACAGCCTCGGTCGCGTCCTGCAGCACATCGGCGAACTGGTTCATCGCGATCACGTCGTCGTTCCACGCAAATTCATAGGCGCGCGGCGTCGCGGTTCCTGCGGCGAGATCGTGGAACTGTCCACCCATTACCAGCGTCCATGCGTCATTCAGGCGGTCCAGAGGATAGGTACGGCCACCCATCCACATGGCCGCCACCGAGGCCTTTTCCGCCGCATCGGCCAGCACTTCTTCGTGGCGAAGCCACCGCTTTTGATACGCCTCCGACGTCAGCGATCCCGCGGAGTGATTCGTCAGCTCCATTTCGCCGGTGTACTGGGGAAGTGAAGCGACTTCGGAGGCCGTCAGGTCGCGAAACATCTGGTCTGCGGTGGCAGAGATGACGTGCACCGAACCCTCGCCGACCTGCGTCGGCGCCCATTCCGGATGCTTCATGCCGCGGAACAGGATGTAGTTCGCCGGAGGCATACTGGTCTGCCCATGGGTCACGATCGCTTCCAGGCGGCGGACGGAGTCCTCGTCGGGAGCGCCCCCAACATCACCGGTTCCGAAGTAGTGGTAGTCGGTGAAGATGCCGGTGACTTTGCCGTTGTTCTGCACGCGCGCGGCCCAGTCCCCCTGAAAACGCTCCAGCTGGTTGTCGTCGCGGACTTTTCTGAGGCCCTCGATTTCGTTGCGCAGCGCCATGAACTGCTGCACGTCGTCCTCGGTGAGCTGCCCTGCGTTGTCGGCTGCTTCGAGGCGGCTGCGCAGGTCGTTCATCTGCTGCTCCGCCTTCTGGAGCGCGGGATCCGGCGGCATGGGAGGCAGGGGCTGGCTCAGGTCGGTGTCGATGCCGCCTGAATAGCTGCCGGGATTGAGGGCCGCGACGACACTCTCTCCATCCGGACCGGTCCAGACGCCGACGTTGAACGGGGTTCCCTCCGGGGTTTTCTCCATCGAGTCGGGGCCGCCGCCGGGCGCGGATGAACCCCACGTCAGCTTCTGTGTCGAGAAACCCTTCACACCGGAGTGGGCGAGGATCGTCGGCAGGTCGGCTGGAAATCCGAAGCAGTCGGGGAGCATGTACTCCTCGCTGTACTTGCCGTTGAAGTTCTTTCGGAACCAGTCATTACCGTAGAGGATCTGGCGGATGAGAGACTCGGCGCTGGGCGCGTTCACATCCCCTTCTTCGACCGACGAGCCTGCCGGGAACCATTGCCCCTCAGCGACGTACTTCTGCACTTTGGCGAAGTCCGACGGGTAATACTCCTTCATGAAGCGATACCGGTTTGCGCCGGAGAAGTTGAATATGTAGTGCGGGTACTTCTCGAACAGGCTGAAGTTATCGTGCATGGTGTTCGGGATGTACTCGTCGATCACTTGCGGATATTCCCAACGCCATTCCGTGTCGAGGTGAGCGTATCCCACCACATATAGCGTGGGCGCCTTTCTCAGATCGGGCTTTGCAGCGGAGTCGGCCGTTTGTGCGGCGACCCCTCCGGCGCTGGTCAGGGCAATAGCGAGGAAGGTAACGACCGAGAAGATACGCGACATGGCAGAGCTCCGAACAAATCGGTGAAATCAGGTTGTCTATGGTTCCGGGGCAATCGCGTTCCGGGTACGCGACCCCCGGTCTGAATCGTGGGCCCGTTCATTCCTTTTGCCGGCTGGACCAGGCCGGGACAAGGCGGCTTCCTTTGGGCGGCTGAGCCCTCAGGCCTACAGCAGAATCGTCAGCGCTCCTGTGAGATCCAGGACATCGGATGAATGGCGAGGCGGTTCGTCTTTTCACATACAACCCCGATCCACCACACCCGGTGGATGGTATCGTTTCCACCTCAGCGAGCCAGCCTACCCTCGCTCCTCGACCTTGTCAAGAAGTGCCACGGGGTGGCAAATGAGGGTTGTGGCTGCAAATTCCAGTTGACAATCGAAAACCTGTGGCCCTATATTTCTCCCCGCCTGGAAACGTTACCATCGCGGTTTCCCCAAATTTCCCAGAACACTTTTCCAGGCGAATGCTAAAGAAGGAAAAAAGGGCGTTTTGGCACGCCCAACGGAGCCTTTCAGGCAACACCCGTGGTCGGGGTGTTCACAGGTGTATCGGGAAGATCCGCTGATCGATGACAGCAGGAACAGCGGACTGGCCCGGCTACAGCAGCAGTGCAACCTTATTCAGGGAGATGGCCAATGAGATTTCACATTGCAGCACGTCGCTATGGGTGGCTGCGGATGACGAGTCGCTTGACGCAGGTCGTGCTGTTTCTCGCTTGCGCGACATTTGGGGTTCACACGCTGAACGGGCAGGCCGTTGCCGGTCTTACGGGATCGGTCACCGATTCCACCGGAGCGGTGGTGACGGGAGCCCAGGTGACGATCACCAATGAGGCGACCGGTGTGGCAACCAAAGTCACCACCAGCGGCGCCGGAACCTACGCGACCACCGGCCTGCTGCCGGGCAGCTATACGGTGACCGTGGAGGCCAGTGGCTTCCGTAAATCCGAGCAGACAGGGGTCCTGGTCGAAGCGTCCAAGACCGACACCATCAATGTCACCCTGACTGCCGGCTCCAGCACCCAGACGGTGCAGGTAACCGCCAGTGCGATTGCCCTGAACACCACGCAGCCGCAAATCTCCAGCACCGTCCAGCCGGCGATCGTTGCTGCCTTGCCGGTGGAAGTTTCAGGTCGCGGCCGTCAGGTCGATTCACTCCAGTTTCTTGCGCCGGGCACCAGCGGCAGCGCTTTCTCTCACCGCGTAGACGGCGGCGTCGACTTCGAGGAAGAAATCGTCTATAACGGCATCCCCGCCCCTCAGCCTGAAACGCAGGGCTACACCACAAACTTCAATCCGCCCTGGGGTCTGATTCAGGAAGCCACGGTCGAACGGACGACGTTTGCTGCGCAATACGGGCTCGGCCAGGGCGCCTATTCGTACCAGACCGTTTCCGGCACCAACCACTACCACGGCAATCTTTTCGAGATTAACCGCAACAGCTACTTCGACTCGGATGGTTTCTTCAACGGGCCTTCCTTCGGCGGCCCTGCAGCGCCCCCCCCGGACCACGAAAACAACTACGGATTCGATATCGGGGGCCCCATCAGCATTCCCCACCTGTACAACGGCCACGACCGGACCTTCGGCCACTACAGCCAGGAGTGGTACAAGCAGAACAATGAGGATACCGCTGTCTCCACTGTGCCTACGGCGCTGGAAAAGACGGGGAACTTCAGCGACTTTGTCAACGGCAGTACCGGCCAGCTCATCCCAATCTATGTTCCGCCGGGAGTCACGTGCGGCGGTCTGACGCCGGGAGAACAGTTCCCTGGAAATATCATTCCCGCTGCGTGCATCAGCCCCACTTCGGCAATACTCATCCCGTACATCCCGAATCCAGACCGGCCGGGCAGCGGCATCGGCGGACTGGACAGCAACAAGAGCTTTACCCCCTTCATCAATCCGCATATCCAGCACGTGTGGGGATTCACTGTGGATCAGGTGCTTACGCCGAAGCAGAGCCTGCACTACGCCGAGTGGCGGAACAGCTTCAGCAATTACAGTTTTGATAACAACCCGCTGGTAATTGCGCCCAACCCCCTGAACAGCATGAAGTATGAGCCTGCCCTTGGCAGCATTTTCCTGCTGGATTACAGCAACACCATCACCCCCAATCTGGTGATGACCGTCGGCGCCGGCTGGATCGGCGAACTCAACAACCAGTTCAACCAGACCCGCTACAGCTTCCCGGCTATCTCCCAGGGCATCATCCCGCCCTATATCACATGGGACGGACAACATTCGCTCACCGACTGGGGAACGCAGGGCTCCTGGCTGCAGTCGATCAATCGCAAGCTGGGCCTCGCGTTCGTGAACAACTGGCTGTGGACGAAGGGCAAAAACACCTTCAATATCGGTCAGGAGTTCCGCCGCAGCTATCAGGACGATAACGAAGAACAGACCGAAGGCGGCCAGTTCTCCTTCAGTCAGAGGGAAACCTCGATCCCGAATCCGAGCGATCCGAACTTCGGCAATTATGGAAGCTCTTTTGCCAGCTTCATGCTCGGCATTCCCGACGAGGCCAACCGCAGCAACTCGCAGGAACTGGAGCTGCGGAACCTGGACTACTCCCCGTACATTCAGGATGACCTGAGACTGACGCGGAAACTGACGCTCAACCTCGGCGTCCGCTGGGACATCATGCAGCCGTTCACCGAGAACCACGATCTCATCGTGTTCTTCGATCCCACGATCGCGAATCCGGCGGCGAACGGCCTCCCGGGCGCGATGACCAAATTCGGCAACTGCACCGGGTGCGCCGGCTACGAGCGCGCCCCGATCAACTGGAAGCATTTCGGTCCACGGCTCGGCTTTGCCTATGAACTGAACAATAAAACAGTTCTCCAGGGCGGCTACAGCGTGGCCTTCCTGGATGGCGGCGCCTATGAATACGGAACCAACAAGGTAGCCGTGAACTACGGCAATCTCCTCACCGGCTCTTTCACCCAGACTTCCAGCGGGACGAATGTTTCGTCCTATGGCAGCTGGGATACGCATATTCTGCCCAACCCGACGGCTACCCCGTTCAGCCCAGGGCTGGGTGTCGGCGGCGTTCAGGTCGATGCATTCAGCAAGTCGGACAATTATGCTCCCTACGCTCAAATGTGGAACGTGAACGTGCAGCGGCAATTGCCGTCGCAGTTGTTCGCCACCATCGCCTATGTGGGAACCCGGGATATCCACCTTCCCAGCCAGCTCAACTCCATCAACCAGCTCAACCCCGGCAATTTTTCCCAGCAGGGAAATCTGGGCCTTGTCTTCACCGCTACGGGCGGTCCCGGGAGCGCACAGGCAGCCGGCTACACAACTCCCTATGCCAACTTCGTAAGCCAGTGGGGAGGCTCGGCTACTGTAGCGCAAGCCCTCACGCCGTACCCGCAGTACGGGTATATCTTCAACAACTTTGAAGGCGACGGTACCAGCTTCTACAATGCCATGCAGCTGGAACTGGACAAGCGCTTTTCCAACGGGCTGGCGTTTCTGGCCGGTTACACGCTGGCAAGCGAATACAACAACACCGCCAGCGGTTTCACCAGCTTCATCAGCAACGCTCTCAACAGGTACAACCAGAAGCTGGAGTGGGCTCCGACCAGCGGTGCGCCTCCGCAGACCTTTAAGATCAGCGGAACCTATGAACTCCCCATCGGCCCGGGGAAGGCGCACTTCAATAACCACGGGGTAACCGGCCAGATCCTTGGCGGCTGGCAGGCAGGCTGGCTCGTCGATGAGGAAGCCGGAACTCCGACCGGACCCACCGAAAACCTCACCTTCCCGTACCCGAACGGCGGCGGCAACCGTCCGGATCGCACCACCGCGGGCCTGAGCAGCGGTTCTTACGGGAGTGCGGCGAAATACTTCAGCAAGAGAGCGTCGGTAGCGCAGATCTGGGCTCAGGATACGTTCAGCCAGACCGCGCCCTACACCCTGGGGAATGCCTACCGGAATTATTCCGGTATGAAGGAGCCCGCCTACTACAACGAGGATGCCGACCTCATCAAGCATTTCTACTTCGGCGACCGCTTCTCGGGATCTCTGCGGGTCGATTACTTCAACCTTCTCAACCGGGTCCAGTTTGAGGGTCCCGACACCAATTTCAGTGACGGCACCTTTGGGCAGGTTATTTCCCAGGGGCAACAAAACAGTACTCGACAAGGGCAGGTTCAGTTCCAGCTGCAATTCTGAACCGTGCGGCGGAGGCAGCCGATTGCCTTCGCCGCGTCCCTGCCTGGCCGGCGGCGCGCGCGGAATGCGCCGCCGCAGTCTTTTTGCGGGCCGGAAAGCGGCCCCTATAATACGGTCCCATGCAGATGGAAACGTCCTTTACGGTGCGCGGGCTGAGAAGACTCGCGGCGAGCCTCTCGCTCGCTCTGGCGCTGGCGGTGCCGCTGGCCGCGCAGTCGTCCGGAGATGAAGTGACACCGGCGGTAGAACAGCTCTATGCCCAGGCGAAGGCGGCCGAGCAGCAGGGCGATGCGGCCACAGCCATCGAAAAATACCGTGCGATGATCCGGGCCGCGCCTCATCTGGCTGCGGCTTACAACAACCTGGGGATGCTCTATTTCAACCAGCGCGATTATGCGCAGGCGGCGCAGGTGCTGGAGCGGGGACTGCGTGTGAATGCGAATATGCCGACCGCTTCAGCACTGCTGGGACTGAGCTATTTCGAACTTGGGGAAAATCAGAAAGCCGAGCCGCTCCTGGAGCGGGCCGCGCGTGCGGATCCTTCTGACGGCAATGTCCAGTTAAGCCTTGCGCATGTGCTGCTGAGCCTGGGCAGGAACGATGAAGCGACGCGCTCCCTTAACGAGTATCTGAAGACGAACCCGAAGGATCAGCAGGCCTGGTATCTGCTGGGCAAGACGTATCTGCAGATGTCGGAAGAGGCGCTGGGAAGGATCAATCAGATTGATCCGAACTCCTTTGTGGCGCACGAAGTGGCGGGCGAGATCGACGAGAGCATGAAGAATTACGACGGGGCCCTGGTCGAGTTCAGAAAGGCGGTGGAACTGGCGCCGCAGCAGCCGGGAACGCATCTTCGCCTCGGCAACGTTTACTGGGTGATGGGGAAATGGGATTCCGCGCAGGCGGAGTTTCGCACGGAGCTGGGTATCAGCCCGCACGACTGCGTCGCGCACTGGAAGCTGGCGAACTCCATCATGGAGGCCAATGGTTCGAGCGAGGAGGCACTGGACGATCTGAACCAGTCAATCAGCGCCTGCCCAAACCTGATGCAGGCGCATGTGGACCGGGCACGGGCGCTGATCAGGCTGAACCGCCAGAACGATGCGCTGCCCGACCTGCTGCTCGCGCTGAAGGCCAGTCCGGACGAGCCCTCGATTCATTTCCTGCTGGCTTCCGTTTATCGCTCCCAGGGCAAGAGCGAAGAGGCCACAAAAGAACTGCACATTTACGGGGAACTGCAAAGAGCGGCCAGCGCAGCGGTCGCCGAACGGGCGAATGAGGCGATCACACTCAAGAGCACTGCGCACTAAGCTGGCACCGGGGATTCTCGGCCTGGGCTGTCTGTGGGCCGCGGCGATGGAGGGCGGGCAGATGCAGACGGCACCGGGAAGCCAGGGAGGGACGAGTACGGCGGGCGTGTTCGCTCCCGTACACGATGCCGAGAATCGCCCGATCACGGCCGGCGGCTTTGTCGATCACGGGCCTGTGGTTTTCGCGGACGACTCCCGCGCATCGGGCCTGACGGCCTGGCGCTACTCCGGGGGAACGCCGGAGAAGCGGTACATCGTCGAGTCGCTGGGAGGCGGGGTCGCGCTGCTCGATTACGACCACGATGGCTGGCTCGACATTTATCTGGTCAACGGCATGACCTACGACGCCATGAGCGGGAAAGCGGAGCCCCCGCATGCGGCGCTGTTCCACAATAACCACGACGGCACCTTTACCGATGTTGCGGCCCAGGCAGGCGTGACCAACGATCGCTGGGGAGTCGGTGTTGCCGTTGGCGATTACGACAACGATGGCTGGCCCGACCTCTACGTCACCAATGTGAACGGCAACCGCCTCTATCACAACAACCACGACGGCACTTTTACTGACGTGGCGGTGAAGGCGGGCGTCGCTCTCGGCGTCTGGTCTACCGGGCCCACCTTTGGCGACTATGACGGGGATGGACGTCTGGATCTCTTCGTGCCCGGCTACGTCGCCTACGACTTCAGCAAGCCGCCTGCGCCAGGATCCGACCAGGTGGCTTCCAACAACTGCCGTTTTCGCGGGGTGAGCGTCTTCTGCGGGCCGCGCGGTCTGCGGGGCGAACACGATCACCTGTTCCACAACAACGGCGATGGCACTTTCACCGACGTCAGCCGCAAAGCGGGGGTGGACGATGCCCCGGGTTACTACGGTCTGACCTCCCTGTTTGTTGATCTGGACGGGGATGGCCGGCCGGACTTGCTCG
Organism: uncultured Acidobacteriaceae bacterium; assembly: GCA_963770525.1. Lineage (GTDB taxonomy): Bacteria > Acidobacteriota > Terriglobia > Terriglobales > Acidobacteriaceae > Palsa-343. Next base: position 597,278 of record CAVYPY010000002.1, read on the forward strand.
TCGCCAACGACTCAACGCCGAACTACCTCTATCGCAACAAGGGGGATGGTTCCTTTGAGGACCTCAGTTTCGAATCCGGATACGCGGTGAACGGCGATGGCCGACCGACCGCTTCGATGGGCATCGCCGTGGGGGACGACCGGAACAACGGGACTCTCGATATCATCAACACCGATTTTTCCGACGACTACGACGTCTTGTATCGCAATGTTGGCCCTCTCAGCTTCCAGGATGCAGCACGCGAAGCAGGCATCGCCGAAGTCACAATCCCCTTCCTGGGCTGGGGGGTCGGTTTCCTGGACTTCGACAACGATGGCTGGAAGGACCTCTTCATCGCCAACGGTCACGTCTACCCTCAGGTGGACCAGCACGACTGGGGCACCAGCTTCGCCCAGCGGCCTCTCCTCTTTCGCAACAGGGGCGACGGCAAATTTACCCTGGTCCCGGCAGTGAAAGGAACGGGCCTCGCCACCCTGCTCACCGCGCGCGGCGTGGCGTTCGGGGACCTGTTCAATGACGGCAGGATCGATGTCGTGATCAATAATCTCGACGGAACACCGACCCTGCTGCGCAATGTGGACCCGAGCCGCCACCACTGGATCGAATTCGCTCTTGTCGGGGGGCCTAAATCGCCGCGCGATGCCGTCGGCGCCACTGTCTATCTGACGGCCGGCGGAATTCGCCAGCGCGGCGACGTGCTCAGCGGCGGTAGTTTCGCATCCTCCAGCGATCCGCGTGTGCACTTCGGTCTCGGCGATCAGGCGGCGATTGAGAAGCTGGAGGTCCACTGGCCCGACGGTTCCGTGGACAAAATCGCGCCTCCTGCGCCGGACTGTATTGACACCATCGAGGAAGCCCACGGCATCACGGCACGTCGGTGCCCATCCTCCGCGACCGGAAAAGCCGAACCGGGGGCGCAATGAAATTCCTGCCCCTGCTGCTGTTCTTCGCGGCTCGTATTGCCGCGCCGCAGGCCACTTCGGTCCGCGTTGCCGACGCGCCCTGCGCTCGTTGTCATGCTCAGATTTACCAGGACTATCTTCGTACTCCCATGGCCAATGCCAGCGGCGACGCCGCCGACAACCTCACTCCGGGCACCTATCTTCACCAGGCATCAGGCGTGTCATACACCATTGAGAACGTCAACGGCGTTCCGACGGTTTCCTGGCACGATACCCACAGCCTCGAAGCGGACCAGCATGCAACCCTGAGTTACTTCCTCGGGTCTGGCCACCTGGGCACCACCTGGCTCTATTCCGTGGATCACTACCTCTTCGAATCTCCGGTCGCGTGGTACGCGTCCTTTCATGGGCTGGATATGAAGCCTGGTTTGGAGAAGGCCGACACAAGGCTCCCGGCGCTTCCGGTCCAGAGCGCCTGCCTCCGTTGCCATATGAGTGCTGTGCAGAAAAGCGATGCCGGCAGCATCAATCGCTACAGCGGTCTGCCTTTTCTTCATACGGGGATTACCTGCGAAGCCTGCCATGGCGATACCCGGCAACATGTGCTCTCCGGCGGCAAAACCCCGGCCCTGAACCCCACGAGCCTTCAGCCTGAGCGCCGGGACTCCGTCTGCATCAGTTGCCATCTGGAAGGAGATGTTTCCGTCGAGCGGATGGGACGAAACGCCCTGGATTATCGGCCGGGTGAGTCTATCTCCGACTTCCTCGCGTATTACGTATATGCGAAGAGCGATCCCAACGCCCGCGGCGTCAGTGAAGTGGAACAGTTCAGCCAGAGTATGTGCAAACGGATGAGCGGCGACCGGATGTCCTGCACCAGCTGCCACGATCCGCATTTCACTCCTGCCGCTTCGGAGAGGGTCGCGTTCTTTCGCAGGAAGTGTCTCGCCTGCCACGGCGGCAGCTTTGCCGCTTCGCACCATCCGGAGAATCCGGACTGCACCAGCTGCCACATGCCACACCTTGGAGCCGAGAACATTCCCCATGTAGCCTGGACCGATCATCGCATTCTGCGCCTTCCTCAGGCCTCCCCGACTCCGCTCTCCGCAGCCGGCAACGAGCTGACGCCCATCTTTTCGCCCGGTGTCACCAGCCGCGATTTGGGCATGGCTTACTATCAGGCTTTGCTCCAGGGCAACCGCGCTGTCGAACCTCTCGCGTGGTCGCTACTCCATGGACAGCGCGAGGCCATCTCCGGCGATCCCGCGGCTCTGGACGCGCTCGCCGAACTGGATGCCGAACGCGGCAACTATAAGGATGCCGAAGCCGAATTCCGGCGCGTTCTGGTCCTCGAACCCGCCGACGTGGGGGCTCTGTCCAATCTCGGCACGCTCCTCGCCAGGCAGGGGAACCTCTCGGAAGCCACGAACTTTCTGCGGCAGGCCTGGGAACGCAACCGCGATCTGGGCGGCCTCGCTATGAATCTCGCCCGCGTGCAGTGCTTCGCAGGCAACACATCCGGCGAAGCCGAAACCCTCAAAAGCACTCTCCGTTACAACCCCGGCGTAGCCCGGATCCAGCAGCAGCTGAATGCAGCGCCGGCGTGCGTGCCCTCCGCAGCAGGGGTGTCGCGGCCATGAGGATCCGTCTCGCCTCAGCCACGTGCGTGGCGGCTCTTGCGGCCTTCCTAGGCGCTCCGCCCGCCCAGCCGCAGGCGAAGGCCGAGCCAACCTCTGGTGATCCGCTCCTGCAGGCCCGCACCCTTGCCGTCGAAGGCAAACTCGTCCAATCCGAAGACCTCCTGCACGAACTCCTCAGCAAACAGCCGTCATCCGCAGACGCCCACTTCCTGCTCGGCTACGTCTTCTTTCGCGAGGAAAAACCGCGTGACTCTCTGGCCGAGTTCACCGCGGGAGCGCGCACCCGCCGCCCGTCCGCCGACGATTTCCGAATCATCGCCTCCGATTACGTGCTTCTGCATGATTACGGCGACGCCGCGAAATGGTTTTCCGAAGTGGCTGCCGAGACGCCCAATGATCCCGAGGCGTGGTATCTGCTGGGAAGAGCGCAGTACAACAATCAGAGTTTCAGGGATGCGATTGTCAGCTTCCAGCACGCTCTGCACCTGCGGCCGAAGTACATCGAAGCGGAAAACAACATGGGCCTGGCATGGCAGGGACTCAACCAGCCTACCGAGGCCAAGGCCGCCTTCGCTACCGCGGTCGAGTGGCAGGGCGGCCATCCCTCCGATGCCCAGCCGTTTCTCAATCTCGGCGCTCTCCTGTCGCAGCAGAATCAGGTTGACCGGGCGCTGCACTATCTGCGGATCGCAGCCGGCCTGGCTCCGAACAATCCAAAAGTCCACGAGGAGCTGGGCCGCGCGTATGAAGACACCGGCCGTCTGCCCGAGGCCGGAAAGGAGTTGGGAAAGGCGGCTGTTCTGGCTCCGAATGTTTCCGCTCTGCACTACGAACTCGGCCGGATCTATCAGCGCGAAGGATTCCGCGATCGCGCCAGGGAACAGTTCGCCATCTGTGCGCAGCTGAACGGCTCCCATTCATCGGCGGAAACCCCTGACCCATTCGGTCCCGATTGAGCGAATGACTTCTGGTGTCGTATGCCCTCTTGAGTTTGAATCATCGATTTCGGTTCCTGCGCTGAGCAGAGTCTTTGAAAGGATAAGGCGCCATCCTGGGATATTGATGACCCGGTTGTGAATCTGCACTCCGGAAATTCACGCCATTTAGGATGGCAGAGCTCGTGGTCTGACATATGAGGAAGAACAGCCGTCCCACTCTCAGTGAGGTCGCCTCCCGCGCCGGCGTCGGGACGACGACCGTTTCCCGGGTTATCAACGGCGGCGATCGCGTCGACCCCAGGACACTGGCCCGCGTGAGCAAGGTCATCAGGGCGCTTGGCTATACGCCCAACCAGGCGGCGCGCACCCTCAAAGGGCATCGCACGCGCGCCATCGGATTTCTGGTTCCCAGTATCGCTGACCCGTTCTTTTCCAGTTGTGCCGAAGCGGCACATGCGACCGCGCGCTCTCACGAATCGCTCCTGATCGTGATGACTACGCAAAACGATCTGCGCATGGAGATCGAAAGCGTTGACGTGCTGATGTCGCATCAGGTCGACGGTCTCATCGTGGCGCCTTCTGATTCCAACAGTGTGGCCCTTAGCCGAGCGCTCTCCCGTGCGGGCGTGCCGGTCGTCGCTCTCGATCGCCCGCTGTGCGGTTCCCGGATGCCCTCCGTCGTTTCCGACAACTTTGCCGGCGCTGAAATGGCCACCAGGCATCTCATCGAACACGGTTATCGGCGCATCGCCTGTCTCACCGGAGAAATTAATCTGTACACCATCCGCGAGCGCATGCAGGGCTACCGCAGCACTGTTGAAGCCGCCGGACTGCCCGTCATCCTCGACACGTCAATTCGCGACTATGTTTCGGCAGAAGCCGGTATCCGATCCCTGCTGGCACGACGCCAGCCGCCGGACGCGATATTCACCCTGAAGAACAGCACCACCATGTTCATCTTCGAAGCTCTGCAGAAGCTGCAGGTGCCCATTCCCGGATCCATAGCACTGCTCGGTTATGACGATTTCGAACTCGCCGATGCCGTCCGCCCCTCCATCACCGTGATCCAGCAGCCGGTTGCCGATCTAGGCCGCATCGCCGCCGAGTTGCTCTTCCACGAATTGGGCGGAGATCATGAAGACCGGCCGACGAACGGGCAAGAGCAGGTTCAGCTCGAGGTCCGCCTTGTCCGGCGCGCCTCATGCGGCTGCTCGCCCACAACGAAGTGAATGCCAGGGGCGGCCTTGATGTGCTCGGACGTGTGGATGGCAGCGCCATCGGCTACCCCAAACGGGTCCAGACGTTTGTAAAACAAAGGAAAGAAGAAGCTGGGGCAGGGAAGAGTTGCCCCCAAAGTTGCCCCCAGAATGTAGCTTTGACCGAAGCGGACCTGATCCCGATCGGAATCACAACCCGTTTCTCCGGATTCCCGAGTTCCTCGTCTGAAATCGCTTTCAACCGTGATTCATCCGTCAAGCATTACAGCCTGCAAGGGGAATGATCTCCGCTGCGGCTACCCAAGCCCTTAGCCAGGATGTGTGGACATGAACTGCAGGATCAGGCCTGCAATCTCGTCAGTCTTTTCGTCCAGCGCGAAATGTCCAGCGTCGAGCAGGTGGATTTCCGCATTCGGAAGATCGCGCCTGAAGGCTTCCGCGCCCGGCGCTATAAAGGAAGGGTCGTTCTCGCCCCAGACCACGAGGGTCGGAGGCTGGTGATCGCGGAGCCAGATCTGCCATTTGGGGTAAGAGGCGACATTGGTCCGATAATCATAGAGCAGGTCTCCCTGGATCTCGCGTTGGCCGGGCCGCGACAGGTCGGCATACTCGCTGATCCAGGTATCTGGATCGTAGCGATCCAGGTGGGACGTACCGGCGATGTGGCGCTCCCTGGTGGCATCTAACGAAAGAAACGCGTTAAGCACCTCAGGATGAGCTTTGGGATCCGACCAGAATTCCGCGATCTTAGCCCATTTGGCTCCGAGGCCTGCTTTATAGATATTGCCGTTTTGAATGATGAGCGCATGCAGTTGATCGGGGTGCGCCAGAATGATGCGGAAGCCGATCGGTGCGCCGTAATCGTGAAGGTACATGCTGTAATGCGTGATCTTTAGCTTCTCCAGAAAATCAATCATCGTCTGGGCAAGATGATCGAACGTGTAAGTGTAGGCGGTCGGCGAGGGCGCGTCGCTCAGACCGAATCCGGGATAATCCGGAGCGATCAGATGATATCTTGTCGCGAGCAAGGGAATGAGCGTGTCAAACTCACGTGAAGAGGACGGGAAACCATGCAAGAGCACAATGGTTGGGGCGTTCTCAGGGCCGGCCTCCCGGTAGAAGATCTCGAAGCCGTCGACCCGCACGCGATGATAGGTCGTCGTAGCATTGGTCGAAGGCAACGGCGCAGCTTGTGCCACGCCTGTAAAAAGGGCCGCGGCAATAACGCATTTTGATAAGGGGTTCATTACGATGTTCCTTTTGCAAGCGAATCTTGCGGATCATCCGGTAAAAAGCGCGGTGCACCATGAACATGCACTGGCCACGTTAGGGGCGTCTAATTTGTTCGAGCGCCAGGGTATCGATGTATTGACGATGGCGTTCGATTTTCCCGTCCTGAATATCCCATACATGCGCGTACGCAAGGTCGGCGCGTTTGTGCGTTGCACGGTGTATGCAAGCGAAGCAGCCCAAGGAAACCACCGTCGAGCCATCGACAAGAAATTCTGAAGGAGCTGGTGAGAAGCTCTCCCACTCCTCCATGAGTGGAACGAACACTTTTCTCATAACCTCTTCGGGACCTCTGTCCTGGACATTGAAATCCACCACTGAGATCCACTCGATGTCGGGAGCCATCAGACCAACCATCTTCCCGGTGTCACCAGCTGCTATTGCCGCATAGAAATCGCGTACTGTATCGACTGGGGTTGTCATTGCATTCTCCTTTGCCATGACTTCATCTGCCATCGCGCAACGGTAGTCAGCCATTCCTTCCAGGAGCAAGCTCCGATCAAGCGAGCTCGTTACTCCCGCGTATAGTCTCTTCAGGGTAAGGTCCTACAAGCGAGAAGAATAGTTCCAAATTCTCGTCACATACTTGAGCAAAGCTGAAGTTTTGCCGGCTGCTGTGTTGAGTCTGCTGCATCATGACCAGCTCACCTGAAATCCTGAATGGGTTAGACATGGTTCGCAGAAGCCAGAAGACAATCCACCGGCAACTGTCAGTTAGCTTTTGCCTGTTCTGGGAAGTCAAGGCGTCTCTGAGCTAAATAGCGATGGATATTCGATATGACCACCGAACCCTCACCAACCGCCGATGCAACACGTTTCACAGAGTCGGCCCTCACGTCGCCGACTGCGTAGACCCCGCGAACACTCGTCGCGTACGGTGTGGCGTCAAATCCCGAGTCACCACCGGTGAGAACAAATCCCTTGTGATCGAGCTTGACGGTGCCGTACGCCCAACCGGAGTTTGGCTCCGCGCCGATCATGACGAAGACACTGGAAATTGGTTTTCGTACGGATGCGCCAGTTTTCCGATTCGTCCATGTGACGAACCCAAGAGCCGCTTTACCTTCGAGGCCGGTGATTTCGGTATCTGTGTGGAGAGTGATGTGCGGAGAGCGTTCGATTCGTGAAATCAGATAGTGCGACATACTGTTTTCCAAAGAAGAAGCGCGAATGATGTGATGCACATGTCTCGCGACCCCCGAGAGAAAGATGGAGGCTTGTCCGGCAGAATTCCCGCCTCCTACGACGATGATTTCCCGTTCGCGGCATAACAGAGATTCCATCGCAGTCGCGGCATAGTAGAATCCTCTATTTTCGAAACCTTCGTGGTTCTTGACGTTGAGTCGTCTGTACCGGGCCCCGCTAGCGATCACGACAGAGCGTGCGCAAACAGCCAGACCGCCAGCAAGGCTCAGCCGGTGCACGCCATCCACTAGCGCTGTGCTTACAACGTCACGCGAGATGGCGAAGCGAACCCCGAACTTGAGTGCCTGGAGATGGCCGCGGCTCGCCAGCCGTGCGCCCGAAACGCCAGTCGGAAATCCGAGGTAGTTCTCAATTTTCGAGCTGGTCCCGGCCTGCCCTCCAGGGGCATTTCCTTCAATCACAATCGTGGATAGGCCTTCAGAAGCTGCATAAACCGCTGCAGCGAGTCCTGCTGGACCAGCTCCTACAACGGCAACGTCATAGATCGTATGAGGCTCAGGAACTTCGGTAATGCCTAGTTCGTCCGCGAGATCGCAAATGGCAGGCCGAACCAGGACGCGACCATCCAGCAGCTCAACTTCTGGCATCTTCGTAGCAGCAAGGCCGTTGCCAGGTTCATCGTTTGTTGGAAACTCTTCTATCCGGTGCGGATAGTAGTTACGAACCAAAAAGCGACGGAGGCTGAGTAGATCCGGATCGCCTTCGCATCCTCGAAGTACGACTCCCGTAGATGGATCGCTGGTCATGGCGATGCGACGCCATATGCATGCGGAAACGATAATATTCGCGAGATCGCCCTCAGCACGCATCAACGTGCGCAAGTTCATTCGAGAGACTCGCAACAGCTGGCTCGTCGATGCCGTTCGTGCATCGGCAACGGATCTCTGCGTGTTCAAGACGTTTAGCTCGCCCGTAAACTCCCCCGCACGCAAAGAGCGGAAACGTTTTGAGCCTCCTCCTTTCACTGGAACCCGGCTTTCAATCTCCCCCCTGAGGACCACAAACATGTCCGTGTCCCGATCGCCATACATATATAGACAAGTGCCTTTCGGGACGGTCTCTTCCTGTCCGTAGGAGCCGAGTCTTTCAAGCATTTCCTCGCTCAATCTGGGAAAGGCCAGATCAAGACGAAGCTCGACATTCGGGGTCGAGGAAGGAGCAGGTTGAGGCAATACAGCCTGGGCTGCTGCAGTCAGTTCCTCGCGCGTCTCGCTCATCTTCCCATCCTCCGCAGACCAACCGATGCCAACACACGACTGGCATCGGGGAATCCTGCACTTCAAACGCCCTTGTTCTGCCCACCATCGACATCGATGATGGCTCCGTGAATCCATCTCGCTTCTTCTGTTGCGAGAAAGGCGACGGCTTCCGCAACGTCGGCTGGTTCGCCAAGACGAGAAATCTTCAAGCGCCCTGCCGCTTCACGAAGGTACTCGGCATACTCAATGCCTTCCTGTGCTGCAAGCTTCTCCATCATTCTCCTGCGGCGTGAAGTCTGGATCGTGCCCGGCTGGACCAGGTTGACATGAATGCAATCCTGGAGTCCTTGCTCGGCAACGGACTTTGATAATGCCGCTATACCGCCGTTCACAGCCGACACCAGTGAGAGATGGCGCTCTGGCGTTCGCGCCGTGCCCCCGCCGATCATGACCAGATGGCCCCTTGTGGCCTTTAGCATCGTCCAGGTGTTCCTGATGACTCGGAGATTTGCGAAGAGTTTTAACCCGAACCCTGTGGCCCAGTCCTCGTCTTTCAGTTCCAAAAAGCCACCTTGCGGCGCAGCGCCAGCATTGGTAACGAGGATGTCGATACCTCCCCACAATTGCTCCACATAGGTAGCAAGCTTCGCAGCTGCATCAGGTTCTGTCAGGTCAAGAGAGGCAAATTCAACTTCTGAGGTGAGCGATCGCAGCTCATTGCAGGTAGAGGAAAGCTCCTCGTGGCTCCGAGCCGTGAGATACACGCGGGCGCCTTCGAGTGCAAATCGGCGTGCGATTGCTGCACCGATCCCTCTTCCGGAGCCTGTCACGAGTACACGCTTGTCTTTGAACCGTTGCATACATTCCTTTCGTTCTTGGATACCACATGGATTGTCTTCAGCATCACGCAACTAACTACTCTCAACGCGCGCTGAGGGATGGCAAGGCGAGAGTGTTAGCGACCGAAGACGGCTTTAATTTCGCCCGCCACAGTATGCAAATTCTCGTCGAGTACAAAGTGCCCGGCATCCAGCCAAACGAGCTTGGCTTCTGGCAGATCACGCAGGTACGCCTCGGCTCCGGGCGGCACGAAGAACGGGTCCTTCCTGCCCCAGGCAATCAGTGTTCGGGGCTTGTGCGCGCGGAAAGCAGCCTGCCACTCCGGATAGAGTGAGATGTTGGATTTGTAGTTCTCCAGTAGGTCAACCTGGTAGTCCTGCACGCCAGGACGATCGAGTAGTGCTTGATCGAGTACCCAGTTATCCGGATTGATGGCTTCGGGATCCTTTGCGCCGACGAGCCAGTGGAACCTTGTGCCTTCCAGACTGACAAAGTCGCGCGCGGGCTTCTCGGTCTTAGGCGTGCGCTTCTCCCACAGCGGCATTAGCATCTTCTTGGGAGCGTCTCCTACACCTTCCATGTAGGCATTGGCATTCTGAATGATAAATCCCTTTACTTTTTCTGGGCTCTCAGCAAACAAGCGGAATCCCACCGGGCCGCCGTAATCCTGCATGTAGAGAATGTACGACGTGAGACCGAGTTGATCGAGTAGACCGCGCACATGTGCTGTAAGGCTATCGAAGGTGTACTCGAAGTCATTTCTCGATGGGGCATCAGAATGGCCAAAGCCGATATAGTCGGGAGCAATCAGGTGGAATTGGTCGGCGAGAGCAGGAATCAGTTCGCGAAACATTTGGCTGCTGGTCGGAAGTCCATGCAACAGGACAATCGTGGGAGAACCGGGGTCACCGGCCTCACGATAAAAGACCTTACGACTGTTGACCGTCGCCGTGCGATAGTGGGTTCGTTGCAGGTCTGCTTGCTGTATTGGGGAAGCCATCGGAACTCCTTATTGTTCGCGTCACCGTCAGGACATTCAATCAATAACGTAAGACCGGGCAAGCACGAATAAAAGTTCCAAATATTGAACGAGTGGGTGAGTATTATTGACGAATTCTTCTGCTGTCGGCAGGCCGGCTATATGGAACGCGATCCACACGAGACCTAATGGCCTTTTGTTGGTGGGCAGACCGAAACAGAGATGGCAGGGGGAGAAGGCGGAGCTTTGCGAAGATTACCTCGATGACGGGGATTTTCTGTCGAGGGCGTCCAGGGGATGCATCTCGTCTATGCCGCCGAGACTGTCGACCGGTAAGCCAGGGTGCCTTCCGCCTGACTACCATCCGTGCGGACTGCGGCAGAGGAAGGTGCGGTTCGAGGTCGATTCTCGCCCAGGCGTGAACGAAGATAACTGGCGACCAACTCCTCTGTGATTTCTGCGAACCGCATCGCGTTCGGAGCCCGGAGGCTGCGTCTGCGCTGAAGCACGATGGGGATATTTCCCAGTGGCGGGAGGCCCAAGTCGATGGTCTGCACGTCTGACGGCAGGCCAAGTTCAGCTCGTGTGGTCAGTCCCAGTCCCGCACTGACAGCGGCCCACAAGCCTGTCAGGCTGGGGCTCGTCATTGCAACCCGCCAGGGGCGTCCAGCTCTTTCCAGTGCCTCCAGCCCCGGTGTCTGACATCCGCACGGGGGGTTGAAAAGAGCCAGTGGTAACGGCTGCCGTACGCGATCCCTGAAAGATGGGCTCGCGATCCAGTGCAACGGCAGCTCGCTCAACTGGTGGGCCGTCTTTTTCTGTGCGCCGCCTAACGTCAATGCAACATCGAGGTCGCCAGAGTCGATCGCCTGAAGGAGCACCAGGCCGACGTCTACCGTCACCTCGAGCTTTACAAGCGGGTAGAGCGCATTAAAGCGTGCGATGACCAGAGGCAAAACATTGGCCGTGAAGTCCTGCGCGAATCCGACTCGAACGACACCTGCAAGAGACGATCCGCGCAGAGTATCGATCATCTCATCATTGAGCTCCAGCACCCTCCGGGCATACTGGAGGGCGATCTCTCCCTGTTCGGTGAGAAGCGTCTTGCGGCCTTGCTTCCGAAAGAGCGGTACTCCTACCTCTTCCTGAAGTCGCTTCATCTGCAGGCTGATGGCCGAGGGTGTGCGTAGGAGACGCTCCGCGGCGCGACCAAAACCGCCCAGTTCCTGCGTAATCACCAACGTACGAAGACTGTCGAGGCTGACGTTGTTCAGAAGCATAGTTTAGATTTTCTCACTCATTAGGTCAGAACTTCTCGCTTTTGTTGAGATGCCGATATTCGTATGCTCTGGGTCATGCGCCAGGCGGTCATGGCGCGATCTGGCAGCTGACAAGCAATGCATCTCAGGCGCCGATTATCAGCTGCCGGACGGCCGCTCGTAAAGTGCGCGTTTGACTCGGTTAAAAGGTGAATGATGAAAAAACTTCCTTCTAATGCAACGATCGTTCTGGTGCACGCCGCGTGGGCGGACGCATCGTCCTGGTCGGCCGTGATCGGCCCACTACTCAAGGCTGGAATCAAGGTGATCGCTCCCCAGATTCCAATGACTTCGCTGTCCGATGATGTCGCTGCTTTGAAAGTGGCCTTAGAAAGAGCGGGCGCGGGGCCAATCCTCCTTGTCTCTCACTCTTACTCTGGCGCCGTGATCACCGCCCTCGAAAGTGACGACCGGGTCCGAGGCCTGGCCTATATCGCAGCCATGCCCCCGGCCGAAGGAGAAACAGTGGGGGAAGTGTTCTTTCGTGAGCCTCCACACGAAAAAGCTCCCCATCTGGAACCCGACGGTCATGGTCTCTTATGGATGTCGGAGGAAGGAATGAAGAAAGCGGTCGGCCACCGGGCCACGGCAGAGGAAAACGAAATCAGGATAGCAGCACAACGCCCGATAGCCATGAAGTGTCTTGGCGAAGCGATACAGACTCCAGCATGGAGGACGAAGCCTTCGTGGTATCTGCTGGCTGAAGATGATCGTATGTTCAGCCCGAAAACACAACGCTTTGTAGCCGACCGCATGGGCGCACAGGTCCGTTCGTACGATGTAGATCATGCTCCTCAGATCTCGTCGCCTGCGACCGTTGTAGAGTTCGTGCTGGAAGCGGCCAGTACGCTGCTCTCGCGTACAAACAATCAGATTGACAATAAGGAGAACCACATGACTACGTACCAGCATGCCACCATCGAGGGCCACAAGATCTTCTACCGCGAGGCCGGCTCGGCCACGAATCCGACGATCGTTCTGCTTCATGGCTTTCCGTCTTCGTCGCACATGTTCCGGGATCTGATCCCGCAGCTCGCCAGCCACTTCCACGTTGTCGCACCGGACTACCTCGGCTTCGGCTACAGCGATGCTCCCGCGGCGACCCACTTTCAATACAACTTCGACAACATCACCGCGCAGATCGAGGAGCTGCTCTTCACAACACTGGGCCTGAAGAAGTTCAGCATCTACGTGCAGGATTACGGCGCGCCGGTAGGTTTCCGCATTGCCTCGCGTCATCCGGAAGCGATCGAAGGCATCGTCGTGCAGAACGGTAATGCTTACGTGGAAGGCATCAGTGCTGCGTTCGAGCCGATGAAGCCTTTCTGGGCGAATCGTAACGCGGAGACGGAGAAGGCGCCGCGCACGCTGCTGACCAGGCAGACGACGATCTTCGAGTACACGCACGGTGCCAAAAACGTGGCGGCGGTGAGCCCGGACAGCTACACCTTCGACCAGGCGCTGCTGGACCGACCCGGCAATGACGCTATTCAACTCGACCTCCTTCACAACTACACCTCGAACCTGGCGCTCTACGACGCGTGGCACGAATACTTCCGCATGCACCAGCCGCGGACGCTCATCGTGTGGGGGCAGAACGATCCCTTCTTCATCGTGCCAGGAGCGCAGGCCTTCCTGCGTGACCTGCCCAAAGCGGAGCTGCACCTGATCGATGGTGGCCATTTTCTGCTGGAAGAGCACAGCGAGTTCGTCGCAGGCAAGATCATCAACTTCCTGGCAAAAGGGCAGAAGACGGGGGTGGGCAAATGACCACCTCTGCCATCAACCCAGCCCCGCGGAGTGGGCTGCAGCGGGGAGCGCGCACGTTCTCCGTCTCTCGCGCCATCCTCTACGCCACGCTGGTGGTTGGAGTGCTCGATGCGTCCGACGGCGTCGTCTATCTCGGCCTGCACGGCCAGAACCCGATCCAGGTGCTGCAGTACATCGCGAGCAGTCTGCTGGGCCCACGGTCCTTCTCTGACGGGCTTGCAAGTGCGGTCCTTGGCCTCGTCCTGCATTTTGCCGTCGCGCTGGTCGTCGCAGCGATCTATATTCTGGCGAGTCGGCGCGTTGCTGTGTTGCGTACGCAGTGGGTGCTCCTGGGACTGCTGTACGGCGTTACCGTGTGGACTGTGATGAACCTGGTGTTTTTGCCGCATACCGCGATCGTTCACAGCCCGATCACGACTGCGGCGGTTGTCAGCGGCGTGATGGGCCACGCTCTGTTCGTCGGCCTGCCAAGCGCGTTTTTCGGGAAGAAGGTGGAGGCGGTATGAACGGCTTTTCCGCACCACCTGATTCACCGCGTTAATCAAGTTTGGCGTCGAAGATTGGGCCGGATTGTCGTTCGACAAGTTGGGATCGCTCCCGCCCGGATCGGCAACGGAGACAAGGTCGGTCCACGCAGGGATGTTGAGAATGTCGCCTCCCATTTGGATCTGCGCTAGCATGAGAGCGTTCGGGACGAGTACGCCACTCTGAAAGAGAGCCGTGCTCGTCATCGAATTCAGCGCCATGTATTCGGCGAAAAATTCAGGGACGATAACGTCGGAAAGTTGTACCAATGCCATGACTGTGCCTCGAATGGAATGGAATTTTCACATCTCAGAGGCTGTGGCCGACTGGCGGGCTCCGCTCGCGACTGCGAGGGTGTTACATGGTGCAGGAGCGCGACTGCGCTTGAATGAAGATGGGGCAAGCTGCGCCGTTCGTCAAGGGTGTTTCTCAAGAAAGACTCATGCGGATTTTGGCGGACGATACGCTGATTAGGGAACACCCGCCGGCAGGGCGGTCAATTTCGATTCACATTGCTGGCAATCGCTCAAGATCGAAGTCACTGCGTCATTAACACGCGGGAAGTCGTCGTCGTAATCTGCATTGCTCCGCAATCGCTTCATGCGCCTTCCTGTCACAGCAAGCTCTATGCATTTTGGATTCAAGCTCTTCTCGTAGTGGTCCCACAATTGTTTGTGTACGCTGTCACGAGTCTTAGGCTTGTAATGATTTGTTTCGGCGCGCGCCAAGGCCAAGTGATACACGAAATAATAAGCCCTGCTGATGGCAGTCCGCATTGAAGCTTCGTCCGTAGTTCTGGACAAGGAGAGCGCTAAAGTTTTGTATCCCCTCCAGTCGAATGCCATCATCGAAGCTCAATATCAAAGATCAAATTGCCGGACGCCCGCCGACAATTGCTTAACCACCAGTTGTCGTCGAATCGACGAAGCGCTTCCTTCGCCGATTCTAGTGCGCCGGTCCACAGCACCAAGCCGCAAAGCGTTGCAGGTTCGCCCTCCTCAATCATCAGTTGCAGCTGAAGGGTAGGCGTATCTCCGAAGGCGCTCTTGAGCCAAGGGACCGCATCCAGCAAGAGCACCGGCAACGCACGATGTTCTCGTAGAAAGGCTCGCACCAAAGAGGAATCAACGAAGACATACACTCTGCGCAGGGTTTCCAGTTCTCGTTGCTGTTCCTCATAGAGATAGGCCGACTGTTGCTTTTCTTGCTGTGCGACTTGCCGCTCGAATTTAATCGACAAGTCCTCCCATGCATCGAGCAACCCCAGTTGTCCGGCAGCGCCTTGATACCAGCCAGCAATCTGCGACCGAGGCTCCGAAGCTTCTGCGGCCTCAGATACTTGTTCTGTGTAAGCGCGGCTCACGACACATCCTCCTCAACCCCTAGCAGTTGAAGGGCCGAGTCCTCGTCGGATTTTAGCTGGATAGCCATGTCTTCAAAGCTCACGGTGGGTTCGAATTCCCTGTCCAGTTTTAGGTACAGGGCGTTCGCAATTGCGGCTGAGCCATCGACGGTAACCCTTCGATTTTTCCACTTCACGACGCAAGCTCCGGATGTGACCTCATCTTGGCTGAGCCCCTGCACTTCTGGGGACAGGAAGGGCTTCAACAGCTTGACGAAGGTCGTTGACCTTGGTTGAAGATGCAAAGCTATTAATGTCTTCTGATTCGCCAGCTCAGCACCGCTCGCGTTGGTGAGCGTTGTGAGAAATGTGCGGAGGATTTCAATCACTTCTCCAGCTGTCGCCCAATCGGCATTATCCCTGCTGAACCGACATGCTGCTGGGCCGAAAAACAATGTGACACGCTTCTGCGGTAGCTTGATTTTTATTCCTTGCTCTGACGCTTTTCCGGTTGTGATGGGCTCCACGTTATCGATTTCGAGCTGCCACGGCAATAATGCATCAAATATCGCTTGCACAAGATTCGCTCTGTCCATCCATATCGATACGAGAGGACGCACATAGTCTGCATCGTATTGGAAATACGAAATTGGAATCGTGACTTTTTCCGGCATCTGAATCCTCGCGGTAATTCTAAGCGCTCGCTGGTGAATCGGAATACTTCCTACGTTATCGGGGCATGACCGAACTTCGTTATGTTCCCCGATCTTGCCGACGAGTGCCCCGCGCCGTTTTCGAGCCGCGTTTAGGGGGGTGGGGGGTAGCATGGTCGGATTCCTCTGTGGCGCTCAAGGCGTGTGCTTCAGTATCCAAAGATTGCAGCCCTCATAGACAGGCTCTATGACGTACGCATGACGTATGCGCCGAATCAGGGTGCCTGAAACATCGCTAAGTTGTTGAAAGTATGGTAGCGCCATCGGGGATCGAACCCGAACTCTCCGCCTTGAGAGGGCGGCGTGTTAACCAATTACACCATGGCGCCGTAGAGGCAGAACCTCCGGGCGCAGGGCTCAGAGGAGGTCCGCGGGAAAGCGAACCTCTTCAAATATAGCAGCGAAGAAGCGGTCAGCGAAACGGCAGTCAGGGGAAAGAACGGTTGGCGGAGATGCTGTTCCCGTTAGAGGTCTCCGGTCCCCGGCTGTCGGCGGCCCGTGTGCATAGACTGGTTGGATGCGAGTGTGGATTGCGGCCGTGGGGGCCAAGCCGCGGGCGGCCTTTGAAGAGCTGGCGCGGCTGTATCTGGAGCGGATGGCGCCGTATCTGGCCGGCGTGGAGGCTCCGGTTTTTAAGTCGGAGGCAGCGCTGTGGACGGCGATCGAAAAGGAACGCGCGCGGACAACGGTGCGCCTAGTACTGCTGGATGAGCACGGGAAGCAGATGGGATCGGAAGAGTTTGCCCAGTGGCTCGGGCGGGAGCGCGATGAGGGCCGGCAGCTGGTGATCTTTGCGGTCGGGCCGGGGGATGGGTGGAAAGGCCAGGGTGCAGGGTACAGGGTGCAGGGTGCAGGGAAGCGATCAGTGTTCGGCGATCAGCGGTCAGAAGGGCAGCGGACAGCGTATAGCGGACAGCGTTCCGACAAGGCCGGGCGAGGGGTGGGTCCGGGTCCTGAGGTGATGCTGCTGTCGCTGGGGGCGGTGACGATGGCGCATGAGCTGGCGCGGGTGGTGGTGTGCGAGCAGGTGTATCGGGCGCTGACGATTCTGGCGGGGCATCCGTATCACAGGGGCAACCGGTAGCTTGTAGCCGGCAGCAAAAAGGCGGTTAGCTAAAAAGGCGGTTAGCGTGAATCGGAGGAGGCGGAGTGGCGGAGACACGGAAGGGACTGATCCTGATCAACACGGGACCGGGCAAGGGGAAGACAACGGCGGCTATGGGAACTGCACTGCGCGCGGTGGGCAACGGGATGCGCGTGCTCATGCTGCAGTTCCTGAAGGGGAGCTGGCACTACGGCGAGCTGGATGCGGTGAAGGCGTTCGGCGAGAACTTTGTGATGCGGCAGATGGGGCGCGGGTTTGTGAAGATTGGGGGAGCGGAGACCGATCCTGAGGATGTCCGTCTGGTGGAAGAAGCATGGGCGGAGGCGCGGGTGGCGATCCTGTCGGGCGAGTGGGATCTGGTGGTGCTGGACGAGATCAACTACGCGATCAGCTACGGGATGCTGGATCCGGCGCAGGTGGTGGCGACGCTGAAGCAGAAGCCCGAGATGGTGCACGTGATTTTGACGGGAAGGAGCGCGCATGCGTCGCTGGTCGAGATTGCGGATACGGTGACGGAGATGCGGCAGGTGAAGCACGCGTACGAGAAGGGCGTGTTGGCGCAGAAGGGGATTGAGTATTGAGGGGCAGGAAGGGCAGCTAAAAAGCTGGCGGCTAAGAAGCGGGCAGCTAAGGGGCGGTCAGCTAAAAAGCGGTCAGTTTCGCCAGGGGTCGAAGCGGGGGGAGCGGAGGGCGGCGGCGAGGGCTTCGATGTCCGGGGCGAGGACGCGGTCCTGCTCGAGGCGGCGGACGACGGATCGAATCTGGGCGAGAGCTTCGCCCACGCGACGCGCGGGCTGGAGGGGCGCGCGGTATTCGAGACCCTGCGCGGCGCAGATCAACTCGATGGCGAGGACGCATTCGGCGTTCTCGACAATCTGACCGAATTTGAGCGCAGAGGTCATGCCCATGGAGACGTGGTCTTCCTTGCCGCCGGAGGTGGGAACCGAGTCGGTGCTGGCAGGGTGGGCGAGGACCTTGGCTTCATTGAGGAGCGCGGCGGCGGCGACGTGGGCAATCATGAGGCCGGAGGAGACGCCGGGGGTTTTCGAAAGGAAGGGCGGCAGGCCTTCGTTGATATCGGGATTGACGAGGCGGTCGATGCGGCGCTCAGCGATGGCCATGAGGGTGGTGAGGGCGATGGCGGCAGCGTCGAGAGTGAGCGCAAGCGGTGCGCCGTGGAAGTTGCCGCCGGAGAGGATCTCGCCTTCGGCGAAGACGAGCGGGTTGTCGGTGGCGGCGCCGGTTTCGATTTCGAGGGTGGTGCGGGCCTGAGA
Source organism: uncultured Acidobacteriaceae bacterium (assembly GCA_963770525.1). GTDB lineage: Bacteria > Acidobacteriota > Terriglobia > Terriglobales > Acidobacteriaceae > Palsa-343. The sequence continues at coordinate 615,537 of CAVYPY010000002.1, forward strand.
GAGGGCATCGCGGACGGCGCCGTGGACCTGGGGCATGCAGCGGAGGCAGTAGGCGTCCTGCACACGAGGGTCGTTGTGGCGGTGGGACTCGCGAATCTCGCTGTCGGCGAGCAGAGTGCGGAGGTGCTCGGCGGCGGCGATCTGGCCGGGATGGGGACGGACGGTGTGGATGCGCTCGTCAAAGGGGGTCGGCGTGCCGCGGAGGGCTTCGAGGGTCATGGCGCCGGCCAGGTCAGCCAGCTCGGCGATGCGGAGAGCGCGCATGAGGGCGAGGGCGCCGACGGCGGTGATGGCCTGAGTGCCGTTGAGGAGGGCGAGGCCTTCTTTGGCTTCCAGCGTGAGAGGCGGGCGTCCTGTCTTGAGCAGGGCCATGGCGGCAGGGACAGGGCGGCCCTCCTGCAGGACCATGCCTTCGCCGATGAGGGCGAGGGCGAGGTGGGCGAGCGGGGCAAGATCGCCGCTGGCGCCGACGGATCCGCGAGAGGGAACGACGGGATGGATTCCGTGGTTCAGGAAGAAGAGGAGTGTGTCGATCACTTCCGGGCGGACGCCGCTGAAGCCTTTGGCCAGGACATTGGCGCGGAGCAGAAGCATGGCTCGGACGGCAGCGTCGGGAAGGGAATCGCCGAGGCCGCAGGCGTGGCTGCGGACGAGGTTGCGCTGGAGATCCTGGAGTTCGGCGGGATCGATGCGCACGTCAGAAAGCTTGCCGAAGCCGGTATTGACGCCATAGGCGGTTTCGCCGCGAGCGAGGAGGGAATCGACGACGGCGCGGGAGGCCTGAACGCGGGGCAGAGCCGCGGGATCGAGGGCGACGGGGCGCGATTCGATTGCAACCTGGGCGATGGCTTCGAGGGTGAGAGGCTTACCGGCGAGAAGAAGTGGCGTGGACATCACCCAGCAGGGTACAGGGTTCAGCCGAGAGCGTACAGGGAGGCCCGGTAAGGCGAAGGGAGTATGCCAATGGAGGGCCAGGAGCGGCTGAATTTCTTCGGTAGGCAAGAGGGCTGCGCATCCATATAGTGATGGGTGCGGCATCCCGCGAGGGGGCTGCGAAAGCGCGATAGCAGGAGACGACCGGCGGCGGGAGAGACGAAAAGGCCGCACCGGCATCTGAATCTTATTCAGGGAAGCGGGGAAACGAGAAGATGGGTACCAGACCAATTGCGCCGCCGAGGGTGGAGCGGCAAAGCTATGTAGGCCCGTTCATCATTATCACGTGCCTGTTCTTTCTCTTCGGTTTCCTCACTAACCTCAATATGGCACTGGTGCCGCACCTGAAAAAGGTGTTCACGCTGGGCTATGGCTGGGCGATGCTGGTAGAGTCGGCGTTCTTCCTGGCGTATTTCGTCTTTTCGAGCCCGACGGCGAAGATGATTGAAAGGATCGGCTACAAGAAGACGATTGTGGTTTCGCTGTTTGTGATGATGGCAGGGGCTCTGCTGTTTATTCCCGCTGCGAAGCTGGTGAATTTTCCGCTGTTTCTGACAGCGATCTTTGTCGTGGGTGCCGGGGTCACGGCGCTGCAGACGGCGGCGAATCCATATGTGTCGATTCTGGGCCCGGAGTCGAGCGCGCCGTTTCGGCTGACGCTGGCGCAGGCCTTTAACTCGACCGGCGGTATGATCGCGCCGATCATCGCGGGGCAGTTCATCCTGACGGATCTGGGGGCGAATGCGTCGCCGGCCCTGGTGGCTGGCACGGTGCGCGGGCCCTATATCGCGATTGCCGCGGGGTTGCTGATCCTGGGGTTCGCGATGGCATTTATCCATCTGCCGACGATCGGGGTCACGCGGGATTTCCGGCCTGGCGAGAAGGGCGGTCCGGTGCTGGACCAGAGCATCTGGAAGTTCCGCCACACGGTGCTGGGGGCCGTGGGGATTTTCCTGTATGTCGGCGTGGAAGTGGGGCTGGCATCGATCGCGGTGAACTATTTCCTGCAGCAGGGGGTGAGTGTGGCCCACACCGCCGCGTTCTTCGGCGGCTGGGGGGCTTTTGGCGGCTGGATCATGCACGCGTTCGGGTTGTCGGATCGCGTGGGGATTGCGTCGGCGCTGGTGTCGCTCTACTGGGGCGGCGCGCTGATCGGGCGTCTGCTGGGGTCGTGGTTGCTGACCCGGGTGAAGGCGGGCGGGCTGCTGGGAACGTTCGGCATTCTGGGGACCCTGATGCTGATCCTCTCGATGATGTCGAGCGGCCAGGTGGCGATCTGGAGCCTGGTCTTGTGCGGCTTCTTCAACTCCATCATGTTCCCGAACATCTTCGCGCTGGGAATCGCCGGACTGGGACCGATGACCAGCAAGGGATCGGGGCTGATCATGACGGCGGTGGTGGGCGGCGCGATCATTCCCCTGCTGATCGGTGTGCTGGCCGATCATTTCGGGATCCAGCATGCGTTCCTGCTGCCGATCTGCTGCTATCTGTTCATCGCGTTTTATGGACTGGTCGGGAGCAAGCCCAGCCGCCGGTTGGCATAGGCCTCAGCGGTTCGTCCGATCACGGCTCTCCGGTTCGCCGGGGAGCCGTTTTGTTTGGAGCCGAGTGGCAATCTGTTGTGGGGGAGCCGTTTACATCCTGGGCGTTTCTGCCATGCCGGCAAAGACGCATGCAGCAGACGGGAAGTTGTTCTCCCGTGAAACTTTAACGGAAGCTGCTCGTCAGATTGGCAGTGCTCCTTCAAGGGTGCACAATTTAAAGAATGAAGCGAACGGAACAAAAACCGTTGGTTTGGGCGACAGCGCTGGCGTTGATGCTGACGGGCGGAGTAGCCGCGCAGGCGCAGGCGGCAGGCAGCCGCGTGCTGGGGACGGTCGAGTCCGCGAGCGGAAACACGGTGGTGGTGAAAACCGACGCCGGCGCGAGCGCGAAGGTCACGGTGTCGGATACGGCAAGGATTCTGCGCACGGCTCCCGGAGAGAAGACGCTGGCCGGCGCCACGAAGATTACGGTGGACGATATTGGCGCGGGCGATCGGGTACTGATGGTGGTTGCCGGCGATCCACCCACGGCGTCGATCGTGGTGGTGAACAAGAAGAGTGATCTGGAAGCCAGGCAGCAGCAGGAGCAGGAAGACTGGCAGCGGCGTGGAGTCGGCGGCATTGCAAAGAGCGTGGATGCGGTGGCCGGGACGGTGACGATTGCGTCGGGCGCGCGGACCATCACCATCCACACGACGCCGGGCACGATTGTGCGACGGTATGCGCCGGACTCGGTGAAGTTCAGCGATGCGCAGGCGTCGACGCTGGCGGCGATTCAACCGGGCGATCAGGTGACGGCACGGGGAGATAAGAGCGCCGATGGGGATGAAGTGACGGCGGAGGAGATCGTCTCGGGCTCGTTCCGGAATATTGCGGGAATGGTGGTGTCAACCGACGCGAGCGCCGGGAGTTTCACCGTGAAGGATCTGTTCACGAAGAAGACGATAACGATTAAGACGACGCCGGACTCCGATATGCGCAAGCTGGATCCGCAGACGGCGCAGATGATCGCGATGCGGTTGAAGGGCGGCGCCGGGCAGGCGGGTGGCGGCAATGGCGCCGGTGAGCATCGGGTTCAGGGAGCTCCTGGGCAAGCGGGAGGTCAGGGTCAGCCGGGAATGCATGCTCCGGGAGGCAATGGGAACGGCGGTGGACTGGCGCGCGTGCTCGCCCGCTCGCCGGAGATTCACGTCAGCGATTTGCATAAAGGCGATGCAGTGATCATTGTGGCGGCCTCGGGAAGTCCGGAAACAGCTACGGCAATTCATCTGGTGGCCGGGGTAGAACCGATGCTGCAGGCTTCGGCCAGCGGCAGCCAGAGCATGTTCTCGTCGGCCTGGAATCTGGGCGGCGGTTCGGCCGGGGGAGACCAGAGCGGTGGTGAGGGGAATCCTTAGGAGAAAGACGCAGAAGTTGCAGTCAGCGGGATCTCCCGCATACGAGTCCTCCACGAGTGCCGCAATGACTCCGATGCGCGGCCCAGGACACGAAGAACGAAATTCCACGAATGGATAATGGAAACTGTGACACTCAGAAATCTCAATCACTCGAAGTGTAGGTTTGGGGTGGCGCAACTTGTGCGCGCCGCCGGTTTGGCCATGGCATTGGGAGCGGGTGTGGCGGTGATGGGCGCACCGATGCTTCTGGCGCAGACGGGGCAGGCCGCAGGTGGCATTCGCGGGCAGGTGACAGACCCGACCGGGGCGGTGATTCCCAACGCGACAGTGGTGGTGCGCGATGCAGCCGGCAAGGTGGCCGGCAAAGCCACCTCGGACAATGGCGGCGTGTACGCCATCCACGGACTGGCGGCGGGCCGATACAGCGTGACGGTCACGGCGCAGGGCTTCGCTTCGTACAGCGTGCCTGGCGTTGTGGTGGCCAGCGGGCAGTTGAAGAATCTCAATCCGGCACTGACGATTGCCGTGGAAAAGCAGGAAGTGCAGGTGCAGGCGGAGAACACGACGATCGGCACCAGTCCGGATCAGAACGCGAACGCAGTCATTATCAAGGGCAGCGATCTGAATTCGCTTTCAGACGATCCTGACGAATTGCAGAACGAGCTGCAGGCGCTGGCCGGCCCGTCGGCGGGGCCGAACGGGGGCGAGATCTATATCGACGGATTCACAGGCGGGCAGCTGCCGCCAAAGTCGTCGATTCGCGAGATTCGCGTCAACCAGAATCCATTTTCAGCGGAGTACGACCGGCTCGGTTACGGGCGCATTGAGATCTTCACCAAGCCGGGCACGGACAAGATCCACGGACAGTTTCAAATTGCGGGGAACGACTCGGTGTTCAATTCGGAGAACCCGCTGCTGCAGGGGGCGACAGAGCCGAACTACTATTCCTATTTCCTGCACGGGAATGTGGGCGGGCCGATCAATAAGGTCTCGTCGTACTTTGTGAGCGTGTTTGCGCGCAACGAGGATAACGTCAACGTGCTGAAGGCGTTCGATCCCACGGTGGTCAGCGACGGGAATCTGAACCCGCCCTATCTGAACGAGGCGTACAGCTATCCGGGCTCGCGACTCTCGCTGAGCCCGCGGCTGGATATCCAGCTGGGCAAAGCGAACACGCTGACGGTTCGCTGGGAATACAACCGCTCGGCGAGCACGAACTCTCTGGGCGACAGCGCATACGTGCTGCCCTCGCAGGCGACCAATGAGGACGACCAGGAGAACGCTCTGCAGGTCTCGGACAGTCTGGTGCTGAGCAAGAATCTGGTGGATGACATTCGGTTCCAGTATCGGAGGGTGCGCGACCACAGCGCTTCGATCAGCGCAGCGCCTTCCTACTCGATGCAGCAGGCATTCACCGGAGGCGGCAACAACGGCCAGACGGATGACGACCACGAGAACAACTATGAGTTGCAGGACTATATTTCGGGCGCTTTCGGGCGCCATTCGCTGAACTTCGGAACCCGGCTGCGCGCCTACCAGGACACGAATTATACGACCGCTGGCAGCAACGGATCGTACAGCTTCAGCAACCTGTCCAACTTCGTCGGGTGCCTGGATAATCCGCCGGCGGCGAGCTGCCAGCCGATTCGCTACAGCTACACCGCCGTCGCCAATCCGGTGGCGCAGGCGACGCTGTTCGATGCGGCGCTGTTCTATCAGGACGACTGGAAGGTGAACCCGCGGCTCACTTTCAGCTATGGCGTGCGCTGGGAGACGCAGAACCGGATCAGCGATAAGGACGACTGGGCGCCGCGTGTGGCGGTGGCCTATGCGCTGGGACGCGGCGCCGCGAACAAGCCAGCAAAGACGGTGGTGCGCGCGGGCTACGGCTGGTTCTACACACGGTTTACGGTGCCGAACGGATTCGGGGCCAGCGAACCTTACATTATTCAGGCCATTCACGAGAATGGCGTGAACCAGCAGCAGTTCATCCAGAGCGCGAATATCGTTTTCAATCCCAACCAGCCAGTGGTGCTGACGCCGAGTACGGGCGCCGCGGGAACGGGAATCAACGCGCCGACACGCTACACGATCGCTCCAGATTTCAAAGCGGCCAACGATATGGAAGCCGCGGTGGGTATGGACCGGCAGCTGACGAAGACGATGACCGGCAACGTGACCTACGTCTTCTCCCAGGGTATCCATCAGTTTTTTACAGACAATCTGAGCTCTGCGTCGGAGTTCCCCCTGGCGGACGCGCAGGCGGGGATTTATCCGACGACGATCGTGAATGCGCCGCCGACCAATAATCTGCAGTATCAGTCGGGCGGCTTTTACAAAGAGCACCAGGTCATGGTGACTTTCCGCGCGACCTACCGGAAATTCAGCTTCTTTACCAACTACACGTACAGCGATGCCAAAGGGGACACGAGCGGGATTTCGTCGGTGCCGTCGGTTTCCAGTGATCCGGGGCTGGACTATGGGCGCACGAGCTTTGACGTAGCGAATCGCTTCATCCTGTTCGGCAATTTCATGCTGCCGTGGAAGATTTCGGCTTCGCCGATGATCATGGCGAACTCGGGGACGCCGTATGACATTACGACCGGCAGCGAATTGACGGGCAATAACCAGTTCAACGCACGGCCGACCTACGCAAGCAACTGCAGCGAGCCGGGAGCGTTCACGACGCCATACGGCTGCCTGAACGCGCTGCCGTATGGATATGGGGCGCAATCGGGCAGCGGGTCAACGCTTGAACCGTCGGCGATCGGAGAAAAGATGATCCCCTACGGACTGGGCACGGGGCCTTCGAACGTGAGCCTGAATATGCGGCTCAGCAAAGTAGTGGGGATCGGGCCCAGGCTGGGTGAAGGCGAGCATGGCGCCGGTGGAGGCGGATTCCACGGCGGACCTTCGGGACTGGGCGGTGGCGGCCTGAGCGGCAACCGCGGCGGACCGGGGCGGATGGATCAGGCGGTAGCGCGCAAGTACAGCCTGACCTTCTCGGCCTGGGGCACGAACATTCTCAACCACGTCAACCTGGGAACACCGAGCGGAGCGATGAGTCCGTATGCGGACCAGACCACCGGCGTTCTGCAGCTGAATCCAAATTTCGGCAGTTCGCAGACGATTGCCGGCGGATTCTTCCACGGGCCCACGTCGGGGAACCGGACCCTGTTCCTGGAGACGGCGTTTAATTTCTAGAGGCAGCCGGTAGCCGGGAGCCCGTGTCCAGCAGCAAAGGCCGACGGCGGGACAAGGGGATGCAAGCGGCGGCTGGCTTTGAGGTCGGCCGCTTTTGTTTGCGGGCAGCGACTCAGGGCTGGCGTTCTTTCCAGAGCCGGTAGAGGCCCCAGGCGGCAAGGGAGCAGGCATCCTGGATGGTGCCGTCGAGGAGCATCTGCTCAAATTCAGCCACCGAGGCCGTACGCAGCACCAGATCGTGCTCTTCGGGGTCGGGATCGGCGTCGGATGGCGTGAGACCGGTGGCCAGGAAGACATGCTGCTTCTGGCGGGCGAAGCCGTAAGCGATCCACAGGGCGCCGAGGGCGGTCATCTTTTGCGCGATCAGGCCGGTTTCTTCGCGGAGCTCGCCGCGGGCCAGTTCCTCGGGATTGACGTCGGCGGTTTCCCAGCCGCCCTGGGGCAGCTCCAGGCTGCGCTGCTGAATGGTGTAGCGGAACTGCTCGACCAGGTAGACCGTGCTGCCCTCTATAGGGATAATGACGGCGCAGGGGTCCTTCTCGACCACGCCGTAAATGCCGCGGGCGCCATTGCTGCGCTCAATCTGGTCCTCGTGGAGGCGCAGCCAGGGGTTGCGGTAGACCTCGCGGGATGACAGCGTCCGGATGCTCATGGGCACAGAGTACCAGCGGCGGGTTTTGCACGACCGGCGGTTTGCCTGGACTGGCTTGCCTCCGTACCATAGAGAAGAGACAACGCAACGACTTGCCCGGCGGCCTCGGACATGAGTCGCGGAAGCATAGTCGAACACATCTTGCCGCTTCCCCCGGTGATCCGCAGCCATAAGAGCCTGCGAGGACCGAGCGGGAAGCCGGCCCGGGAAGGGCGCATACCTTGACATCAGCAGAGACGACCGAAACAGGTGCCGCAGTGGCGGCGGACAGCGAAGCTACGGAACGGAGCCCGAGCGCGGGCGAAACGGGAGCGGGAGCGGGGGCCGGCGAAGCGGGCGGCGTGCATCAGCACGCTCAGGCGAGCCTGAATCCTGAATGCACGCGCGAAGTGGACGTTGAAGTGCCGGCCGAAGCCGTCACGAAGAGCTTTCGCGACGTGACGAAACGCTATCAGAAGCTAGCGCGGATTCCCGGATTTCGACCGGGAAAGGTGCCGGAGAGCGTGTTGCGCTCGCGGTTTGCCGGGGCGATTCGCGAAGAGGTGGTGGAAGCGGTCGTGCCGCCGCACTTCCGCGAGACCATCACGCAAAAGGGGTTGCGGCCGGTGTCGCAGCCGCAGGTGACCGATCTGAACCTCGAAGAAGGGCAGCCGCTGCGGTTCAAAGCCGTGTTTGAAGTGGTGCCCGAGTTTGCGGTGGAGGGTTACCAGGATGTGCGTGTGGAGAAGCCCGACACGGAACTGACCGAAGCCGAGTTCCAGGCGGAGCTGGAGCGCATTCGCGACGCGCGATCGACGATGGAGCCGGTGACCGAAGATCGCGGCCTGATGGACGGCGACTGGGCGCAGATCAGCTTCACGGGCACGCTGGAAGGCGAGAGCGCGGAGGGGGAGAATCAGGCTGCGCAACCCCTTGAAGGACAGGACGTGTCGGTGGAAATCGGCGGCCCGGATACGGTGCAGGCGTTTACCGACGCGCTGCGCGGTACCAAGCCGGGACAAGAGCTGAAGTTCGAGGTGACCTATCCGGGGGATTTCGGACAGAAGCGTCTTGCGGGTAAAACAGTCGCGTACGCGGTGGAGGTGCGCGGCATTCGCAAAAAGGTGAAGCCGGAGCTGAACGACGCGTTCGCGAAGGAAATGGGGAAGTACGAGAGCCTCGAAGACTTCGAGAAGCAGCTGAGAGATCACCTCGCATCCGATAAGAAAAACAGGGTCCTGGCCGACACGCGCAATCGACTGGTGGATGCCCTGGTGGGGAAGTTTTCCTTCCCGGTGCCGGAGTCGATGGTGCAAACCCAGGTGGACACCCGGCTGGAGCGCGGATTGCGCGCCCTGGCAGCGCAGGGGATGAAGACCGAAGACATGCGCAAGCTGGATTTCGACCGGCTGCGCGAGGCGCAGCGGGAATCGGCGGCGAGCGAAGTGAAGGGAGCTCTGGTTCTGGATCGGATTGCCGATGTGGAAAACATCCAGGTGAGTGACGAGGAGATCGAGCGCGAACTGCAGATTCTCTCTTTACAAAGCCGCGAACCGATCGAGAACCTGCGCGATCGTTTGACCCGTGAAGGCGGTCTGGCTAGAATTCGGGAACAATTGAGAAGGGAAAAGACGGGAAATCTGCTCGTCGAACGCCTGTCCTGAACTGCCCCGCTGGTGCGAGGGTGATCCCTGTCACTGACGATGCGGCGTTGATGCCGCAGAACAGAGAGTAGAGAGAAGTATGGCATTAGTTCCAATGGTCATCGAGCAGACGAGCCGCGGCGAGCGGGCGTACGACATCTATTCTCGTCTGCTGCGCGACAACATCATCTTTCTGGGTACGCCGATTGACGATCAGATTGCGAACCTGGTGATTGCACAGTTACTTTTTCTTACCGCAGAGGATCCGGAGAAAGACATTCAGCTGTACATCAATTCCCCGGGCGGCTCCATCACGGCGGGTCTGGCGATTTATGACACGATGCAGTACATCAAGAACGACGTGCAGACTCTGTGCATCGGCCAGGCTGCCAGTATGGGCGCCTTTTTGCTGATGGCGGGAACGAAGGGCAAGCGGTTCGGCCTGCCCAATTCGCGCGTTTTGATCCACCAGCCTTCCATGGGTGGACTGGCCGGACAGGCGACCGATATCGACATTCACGCGCGCGAGATCATCCGCATTCGTGAAATCACCAACAAGATCATGGCGAAACACACCGGCCAGAGCCTCGAGAAGATCGAACGGGACGTGGAACGGGACTTCATCATGAACGCGCCGCAGGCAAAAGAGTACGGGATTATCGATGAGATCATCGATCGCCCGCGGCCCAACCAGTAGGGACTCCCCCAGGGCCTCGCTGAGCAGTCAAGGAGTTTGCCGGAGATGAAAACGCGAACGGGATCGGATGAAGCACTTCGCTGTTCGTTCTGCCACAAATCGCAGGACGCCGTCGCCAAGTTGATTTCATCCCCGAGCGACTATCCGCGGGCGTACATCTGCGACGAGTGCGTTGCGGTCTGCAATTCCATCCTCGAAGACGACCGGACGGAAGCGCAGACGGGCGCGGCTCCGACGCATCTGCCGAAACCGCAGGAAGTGAAAGCGTTTCTGGACGAGTATGTGATCGGCCAGGACCAGACCAAGAAGAAACTGGCTGTGGCTGTCTACAACCACTACAAGCGCGTGCAGATGAACCGGACGCGGGGCACGGATGTTGAGCTGTCGAAGTCGAACATCCTGCTGGTGGGGCCGACGGGCAGCGGCAAGACGCTGCTGGCGCACACGCTGGCCAAGATGCTCGACGTGCCGTTTGCGATTGTGGATGCGACGACGCTGACCGAAGCCGGCTACGTAGGCGAGGATGTTGAGAACATAATCCTGAAGCTGCTGCAGGCGGCCGACGGGGATGTGGCGCGGGCGCAGACCGGCATCATTTACATCGACGAGATCGACAAGATCGGGCGCAAGGACGAAAATCCCTCGATCACGCGCGACGTGTCCGGCGAGGGCGTGCAGCAGGCTCTGCTGAAGATCCTGGAAGGGACGGTGGCCAATGTGCCGCCGCAGGGCGGCCGCAAGCACCCGCACCAGGAATTTACGCCGGTGGATACGACGAACATCCTGTTCATCTGCGGCGGGGCGTTTGTGGGACTGGAGCGCGTGGTGGGCCGGCGCGTAGGCAAGAAGGCGCTGGGCTTTAAGGCACTTTCAGAGAAAGAACTGGAGCCGGGTGCCGGGCTGATTCGCGCGCAGCGCGACAGCGAGCTGCTGCGCCAGGCCGAACCCCAGGACCTGATCAAGTTCGGGCTGATTCCGGAGTTCGTGGGCCGGCTGCCGGTGATCGGGATTCTGGACGAACTGGATGAAGCGGCTCTGGTGGAGATTCTGACCAAGCCGCGCAATGCGATCCTGAAGCAATACCAGAAGCTCTTTGACTACGAAGGAGTGAAACTCGGCTTTACCGAGGAGGCCACTCGCGCGGTCGCACAGGAAGCGCTGCTGCGCAAGGTGGGTGCGCGCGGCCTGCGCATGATCCTCGAAGAGCTGATGCTGGACCTGATGTATCACCTGCCCAGCAACAAGAAGATCAAGGAACTGGAGATCCCGGCGGAGATGGTGCGGAACCGGAATCTCTCGATGATGCTGCTGGACAAGGCCGGATAGCCTGAATCGAAGGCCCGGGCCCGGTTGTCCGGGCGCGACGCAGGTTGTCGCTTGCCTGGGGCAGCTTCCGGGCATTAATTGTGACGCTGGGGGAAGGTGAAGCGTCCAATAGGCATGTGAGCGCTCTTCTTTTGCTGCTCGTGCCGAGTTCATTTCGTCTGCCGACAAAAATGACGGCCGTGGGGCAGCGCCTGCCCTGAAATCGGTTACTCTTCTCATAAGAGCGCGACCCGTTAGAATCGTTGACTGAAGACAAGCCCCCGCGAAAGGAATCCCGTGAGCCAGCCTTCCAGAGAAAGCCGGGAACGCAACGAGCTTCGCAAGCTGCCCATGATGCCCATTCGGGACATGGTAATTTTCCCCCACATGATGACCCCGTTTGTGGTGGGCCGCGAATCGAGCGTGCGCGCGCTGGAAGAGGCGCTGAACGGCGAGCGCAAGATCTTCCTGGCCACCCAGCACGACGCGCGCATTGACGAGCCGCGCCCGGACGAAATTTTCCAGGTAGGCACGGTCGGCAACATCGTGCAGAGCGTCCGGATGCCGGACGGAAATATCAAGGTCCTGGTTGAGGGCCTGGAGCGGGCGCGGGCGGTCGAGATCAGCGATTCGGATGGGTTCTTCGTGGCCACGGTGAAGGTGGCGAAACCGCTGACGGAGGTCACTCCGCAGATTGAGCAGCTGGTGCAGCGCGTGACCTCGCTCTTCGAGCAGTATGTGAAGCTGCAGCAGTCGCTGAACGTGGAGACGGTGGCTTCGGCGATCCGGACCGATGAACCTTCGAAGCTGGCTGACACCATCGCGGCCAATCTGCAGCTGGAGGTTCCCGACAAGCAGGAGCTGCTGGACATCTTCGATCTGCCGGAGCGGCTGCTGAAGATCGCCGATGTACTCGATATCGAGATCGAGAAGCTGAACATGGACCGCAGCATTCAGTCGCGCGTGAAGCGGCAGATGGAGCGGGCGCAGAAAGAGTACTACCTCAACGAGAAGATCAAGGCGATCCAGAAAGAGCTGGGGCGCGGCGAAAAGAGCGAGTTCGACGAGCTGAAGAAGAAGATCGAAACGGCCGGGATGCCGAAGGACGTTTTCGAAAAGGCAACGCAGGAGCTGAAGAAGCTGGAAGCGATGCCGCCGATGTCGGCCGAGTCGACTGTGTCGCGGAATTACCTGGACTGGCTGCTCGCTGTGCCGTGGAAGAAGAAGTCCAAGGAGACGCGCAGCATCGATCACGCGGAGAAGGTGCTGAACGCGGATCACTACGGACTGGAGAAGATCAAGGAACGCATTCTGGAATTTCTGGCGGTGCGCCAGCTGGTGAAGAATCCCAAGGGCTCGATCCTGTGCTTCGTCGGACCTCCGGGTGTGGGCAAGACGTCGCTGGGCATGTCGATTGCAAAGGCGACGGGGCGGAAGTTTGTGCGCATGTCGCTGGGCGGCGTGCGGGATGAGGCGGAGATCCGCGGACACCGGCGGACGTATATCGGCGCGCTGCCGGGACAGATCATCCAGTCGATGAAGAAGGCGGGCACGCGGAATCCGGTGTTCATGCTGGATGAGGTGGACAAGATGGCCTCGGATTTCCGAGGCGATCCGGCGTCGGCGCTGCTCGAGGTGCTCGATCCGGAGCAGAACCACAGCTTCCAGGATCATTACCTCGACGTGGAGTACGACCTGTCGCAGGTGCTGTTTGTGGCGACGGCCAACGTGCTGCACACCATTCCGGCTGCGCTGCAGGACCGCATGGAGATCCTGCGGCTGCATGGCTATACGGAAGTGGAGAAGCTGGAGATCGCCAAGCAGTATCTGGTGAAGAAGCAGCGGGATAACACCGGGCTGACGGAGAAGAACGTTGTCTTCACGGACGCGGCACTGACGGACATGATCCGCAGCTACACGCGCGAAGCCGGAGTGCGCAACCTGGAACGCGAAATCGGCAACGTGTGCCGCAAGGTGGCGCGTAAAGTGGTGAAGGCCGGCGCGAAGCACAAGGAAACGCTGACGGCCGAGAACCTGCCGGATTTCCTGGGCGTGCCAAAGTTCCGCGACTCGCTGGTACACGAGAAGAGCGAGATCGGCCTGGTGAACGGGCTGGCGTGGACCGAAGTGGGCGGTAGCATCCTGCAGACCGAAGTGCAGGTGCTGGACGGCAAGGGCAAGCTGACGACGACGGGACAACTGGGCGACGTGATGCAGGAGTCGGCGCAGGCGGCGCTGTCGTATGTGCGGAGCCGGGCGCAGCATCTGGGGCTGCCGAGAGACTTTTATCGCAACGTCGATATTCATATTCATGTGCCCGAAGGGGCAATTCCCAAGGATGGACCGTCGGCCGGCATCACGCTGGCAACGGCATTGGCCAGCGCGCTGGCGAAGATTCCGGTGCGGCGCGATCTGGCCATGACCGGCGAAGTCACGCTGCGCGGCAAGGTGCTGCCCATCGGCGGCCTGAAGGAGAAGCTGCTGGCGGCCCATCGCGCGGGGATCTTCGAGGTGATTCTGCCGGAGGACAACCGCAAGGACCTGCCGGAGATTCCGGAGAATCTGAAGAGTGCCATGCAGCTGCACTTTGTGGATACGATGGACGAGGTGCTGAAAACTGCCCTCGAGGCGCCTCTGCCGGAGTTGCACGAGGACACGCCAAAGGTACTGGAGGGCGAGGTGCCGATTGTCCCGGCGCAGAGCGGCGTGGAGCAGAGGCCGCATCAGTAGGGCAGCCGGCAGCGAATAGCTAAAAGACGGCCAGCGAAGAACCGGTTAGCTGAGAAGCGGCTAGCTACGGAGCGTTGAGTGAAGGCAGGCTCGGAGACGAGCCTGCCTTTTGCTTTGCCGGGGAACTCAGTGATGGTCGGCGTCGCGCGCAGCCGCCCAGATCTCGCGGTCGGCCTGCTGGAGCAACTGCTCGGCATGTTGCGCGTGGCCGTGCATATCCCAGCGGTTGGCGCGCTGGGCGGCGAGAAGATAACCGTCGGCCTGATGAGTGAGTTGTTCGGCTTGCGCGAGGTTGGGGTGACGGCGCCAGAGACCGTTGTCGTGGTCCTGCGCGAGGGCGAAGCCTCCGGCGACGCCGGCGAGGGCGATGAGGGACATCCAGGTGAGTTGACGTGGGTTCATGTTGTTGCCTCCGTGGGGCACAAAGTATCAGAAGCGGATGAAATGCGCTATAGGTTTGGCTAGCTAAAAAGCGGTTAGCGAAAATGCGGTTAGCTGAGTTCCGGTCAGGTAAGAAGCGGCCAGTACTGAGATGAACTTGCCCTGGGTTACCGGGAGTGCGTTCATCGCAGCGATCACGCGGGTTCCATGAACCGACAGACCCACGGCCGGTCCATCGCCCTGCCATCGACGAAGATTGAACGTCTTTCCGGTGGCTACGACTCGCTTCGCAATCGAGTCAAAGATGAGTCGCTTTCCGGGCTCACATTGTTGCGGTTTTCCTGAGGCCTGGTAGAAGGCGGCTTCGCCTCCGGCTTTGCCGATGACCTGCGCGTGGCCGTCGGGATCGACGAGGACGGCGTTGCGTTCGTCGACGCCGATGGCGCGGATGGTCTTCGCTTGTCCTGAAGCCAGGATGCGGGCCATGAAGACGAGCAGGCGGCCTTCGCGCTGGCGCGTGTCGAAGTGCGTGTCGGTGATGATGCCGCGCAGGATGGGAATGCCAAGGAGATCCGGAGCGATGACGACCTGGCGGTAGAAGGGATCGGCGAGGGCTTTGCCAGAAGTGAGGTCGGAGTCGTCGTGCTTGTCGTTTTGGGCGGAGTAGATGTACTGGCCGAGGACGGCGAGACCGGCGCTGGTTCCACCGATGGGAACGCCGCGGCGGACGGCGTCGCGCAGGGCGGTTTCGACGGGGGAATGCGCCCAGTTGCCGACGTATTTGCCCTGATCGCCGCCGGAGATGAAGATGGCCGCGGCATCTGTAATGGTCTTTGCTACGAATGGGTCGTTAGCGGCGTCGCGGGTGGGAATGATGAGGGTCGCGACCGAATTGAGGTGGCAGAGCGGCTCGATGTAGGGGTTGTAAGCATCGGTACCGGAGGCGCGCAGGACGAGGAAGTCGCCGCCATCGGCATGATTGCAGAGCCAGAGGAAGGCTTCGTCGATGTCGGTGCCGCCGCCCATGAGCGCGTATCCGGCGCGCGGATGGACGTGGATGTCGGTGGGCGCGCCGAGGCGAAAGTACTGGTAAGGGTCCGCGGCTGCCGGAGCTGGAGTCTGATCCAACAGGAGTGCAGCCGCACGCGAAAAGCTTCCACCCCAGAGGCCACAGAGCGCACCGAGGGTTACGAGGGACAGGAGGAGGCGCTTCACAATTGTTTCAGTGCCTGGTCGAGGTCGTCGAGGATGTCTTCGATGTCCTCGATGCCGACGGAGATGCGGACGAGGCCTTCAGTGATCCCGATGCGCTCGCGCTCTTCGGCGGGAACGGCGGCGTGGGTGGTGGTGGCGGAGTGGGAGATGAGGGATTCGACGCCGCCGAGCGATTCGCCGTTGGTGATGACGCGGACGCCGCGCAGGATCTTGTCAGCATTGGCGCGGGAGCCGGATTCGAAGGCGATCATGGAGCCGAAGCCGGACATCTGGCGCTTCGCCAGCTCGTGCTGCGGGTGCGTTTCAAGACCGGGATAGAAGACTTTGCTGATCTTCGGGTGCTTTGCGAGGTAGGCGGCGACCTGGCGGCCGTTGGCATCGTGCTGGCGCATGCGGACGGCGAGGGTTTTGACGCCGCGCAGGATCAGCCAGCTTTCGAAGGGCGAGAGAATGCCGCCGGTGCACTTTTGCACGAAGCGAAAATTCTCGGCGAGGTCAGCACAGTCGGTGACGAGCACGCCGCCGAGTCCGTCGGAGTGTCCGTTGAGAAACTTGGTGGTGGAGTGCATGACGACGTCGGCGCCAAGAGCGAGCGGCCGCTGGAAGTAAGGCGACATGAAGGTGTTGTCGACGCTCATGGGGATGCCGTGCTGGTGGCAGATTTCGGCGACGGCGCGGATGTCGGTCAGTTGCATGAGCGGGTTGGTCGGCGTCTCGATGTGGACGAGTTTCGTCTGGGGGCGGATGGCGCGGCGGACGTTGTCGGCGTCGGAGGTGTCGACCCAGGAGAACTCGATGCCGTGGCGGACGATGACCTGGCTGAAGAGGCGGGCGGTGCCGCCGTAGACGTTGTGTCCGCAGATGACGTGGTCGCCGGCGTTGAGTAACGTGACCAGCGCGGCGATGGCGGCCATGCCGCTGCCGAAGGCGTGTCCGCTGGTGCCGCCTTCGAGGGAGGCGATGCTGGCTTCGACGGCGTCGCGGGTGGGGTTGTTCACGCGGGAGTATTCCCAGCCGCGGTGCTGCTCGATGCCCTCGAGCTGATAGGTGGAGGTGGGGTAGATGGGGACGGTGACGGCTCCGGTGCGAGGATCGGGTTCCTGCCCGTCGTGGATGGCGCGCGTAGAGAAGCCACGATTCGGTCGAGTCATATCGAAAACAGGGTACAAGGTACAAGGTACAGGGTGCGGGGTACAGGGTAGGGAGCCGATAGCCAATGGCGGTGCGGGGAGCGCTCAAAAAAAATCGCTCAACGCGTCTGTATGCATTCTAAAGCAGTTGCGTGAACCGGCTTGCGTATGTGTGGCAAACAGGGTAGTTAGCAGAGGCATCACGGTGTAAGTATGGAAAACAAAGAGCTTAGAGTTGGAGGTTAAGAGTTTCGGCCAGCACTCCTCAGGAATCAGTCAAACGGCTTGGTCTCAGGGTCTGTCGGTCATCGAATGTCAGGACAATCAAACGCTGGTCGAGGCTCTGCAGAAGCTCTGGGCGGCGCGTCCGCAGGCCGCGAATCACCGGAAGCCGTTCTACGTCGGTATCTGGCTGGGCTCGTACCGGATCATCTGCACACGCTGAGCTTGTTCTCAGGTCTGGAAACCGAGACGAAGAGGACCCGGCTTCGCGCAGACCAGGGGATCACGCGTGAACTCCGCGTGATCCTTTATGTGGCGATTGCCGTGGATCAATACTGGACGGACACATTGACGTCGCCAGGATCCGATTTACCCCAAAGAGCTGTCTGCGCGTCCGTCGTGTCCTTACCCCAGAGTGCCGTCTCCGCTTCCGGAGTGCCCTTACCCCACAGAGCTGTTTTGCCCCACAAGGCCGTGTAGCCATCGGGATCGCTCTTGCCCCAGAGGGCTGTCGAGCCCCACACAGCATCGTTCTCGTTGCCGGAAGACAGGAACGCACGGCTGCCATAAACACTGGCGGCAGACCAGAGCCCGGAAGAGGTCCAGAGCGCGCTGGGGTCGATGACAGCCGTCGTGTCACCGCTTCCGTCGTCGTAGACCGCGATGGGAGACATGGCGGTACCGGGCGGCACGGATTGACCTTTCAGAGCCGCGCTCACGGTACTGGCGATATCGAGATAGCCAGCGCCAATCGTGAAGACGTCGTAGTTGGCTTTGTACACGGTACCTTCATCGGTGACGCTGCTGGAGACAGGAAAGTAGTTGCGATCGGCGTTGACCATCACCAGGGCTTTCACCTGGTCCGGTGTCAGCTGGGGCCTCGCCTGCAGCAGATCTGCGATGGCGCCGCTGGTCACTCCCGTGGCCATGCTGGTACCACTTAGCGGGAAGTACTGCTGCGAGGGACTCTCCTCGCCATGGTTCTGATAGAAGGAGTACCACGTGTAGAAAGAGGGGTTATTGACGGCCAGCGAATCCTGCGGATACTGCAGGCTGGTCACCAGATTGCCGGGCGCAACCACATCCGGCTTAATTACGTGATCGATGAACGACGGCCCCTTGGAGCTGTAGCTGGCGATGATGTCGTCCTGAATCGACGCGGTCTCCATGGTGTTCATGGCACCGGCGGTCAGGACATACGGATCGTTGCCCGGTGAGTCGATGGTGCCATAACCCTCCGGGTTGAGGTTCAGATCGCGACCATCATTGCCGGCGGCAACCACCACGACGATGCCGGCTTGCCACGCCTTTTCGACCGCCTGACAGAGTGGGTCGAGCGTGTAGCTCTCATAGATGGGGCGGCCCAGAGAAAGGTTAATGACGCGAATGTTGTATTTGCTCTTCAGCGAAATGGCCTCTCCGATGGCGGCGATCACCGCGGAGTCCGTGCCGGCCCCATTCTCGTCCAGAACACGCAGGTTGATCAGGTCGGCATTCGGAGCCACACCTGTGAAGGTGCGGAAGTACTCCGCGCCAGTCGACTGTGCTCCGTTTCCGGCAATCAGGCCGGCAACATGGGTTCCATGTCCAAAATGATCGAGTGCGTCGTTCTCGTTGGGTACAAAATTCTGACTGTAGACGATCCGCCCGGTGGCACCGGGAGCCACTTCAGAGAGTGACGCGAGCAGATTCGTAAGGGTGCTCAGAGAAGGAAGGCCGGGGTTGAGGGCAAGATCCGGAACCGGCGTGATACCACTGTCGATCACGGCGACGCCAACATTCGTGCCCTTATAGCCCTGTTGCCAGACCGCGGGCGCGTTGATCGGTTCGGTAGTGAACTCAGCGGCCGTGATGGTGCCAGCCTGACGCGCGGCGAGCGGGCGATCGGGCGAGATGTATTTCACGTTCGGGTCGGCAGCGATCGTGTTAAGCTGCGCCGGCGCGAGGTCGGCGACGATCGCGTTGATCGGGCTCAGAACCGTCTTGAGCAGACCGCCCAGCAGTCCAAGCAATCCGGTTTCCCCGGAGGAGGGCGGATTGTAGTACTGAATGATCACGGGTTGAGCCGTGCCGGAGGACGAGGATGCCAGATCGGGCGAGATCTTACTGCTGGTCGATGCTGCAAATGCGGTGGTGGCCAGAGCGGCCAGAGAACCAAGGACAAGAGGCAGACGAACACAGGAGCGAGCCATTTTTACGATCTCCAGGTCACCGAGGTAACTGGTTCCTTTGATTGCGCGGGCCGCATCCGCCTCTGGGGAGGCTACAAACGATGCACGCTCTGCACACGTCGTAAAGTATGTCGATTCGTGAAAGCGAGCAATGACAAGGTCGTGGTAAGTGGGCCGGACCTCAGTTATCCGTGCAGGTAATCAAGTGTCTGTAGTAACTCTTCACCGAGAACGGCGTCGCGAAAACGCAGCAGAGCTTCCGGGGGAACCGGCAGCGCGCGCAGCTGTGCCAGCGAGGCTGCGTGTCTGGCTTCGCCCAATTGACCCACCGGCAGGTTCTCGACGATCGCTCCTTCATGAAGAACAGCGACGCGATCGCAGAGCTGGATCACCGAAATCAGATCGTGCGAGATATAGAGGAGCGTCATGCCGTGTCTACGATTCAGGCTCCTCAGCAGATGCACGATCTGCGACTGCGTCACCGGATCCAGCGCGCTGGTAGGTTCATCGGCGACGACGAGCGCAGGCCGGTGCATCAGAGCGAGTGCGATCAGCACGCGCTGCGCCTGTCCCACGCTGATCTCGCGGGGGCGGCGGCGCAGGAATTCCGGATCGGTGGGTAGCTGAACTTCCGCC
Organism: uncultured Acidobacteriaceae bacterium; assembly: GCA_963770525.1. Classification (GTDB taxonomy): domain Bacteria; phylum Acidobacteriota; class Terriglobia; order Terriglobales; family Acidobacteriaceae; genus Palsa-343. Next base: position 635,376 of record CAVYPY010000002.1, read on the forward strand.
ATCAGTTCCTGCAGTCTGGCGCCCAGCGCGGCGCGACCTGGCTTCTCATGCGCCTTCCATGCTTCCTCAAAATGGCTGCGCAGGCTGACAGCTGCATTGAGAGACGTCATCGGACTTTGCGGGATGAGCGCGATCTCTTTGCCGCGCAGGGTTCGCAGTTGCTTCTCGGGGAGCCCCAGCAGGTTCCGGCCGCGCAGCAACACTTCGCCGGAGACGCGTCCGCCGCGCCATGGCAGCAATCCGAGCAGGGACAGGACCAGCGTGCTCTTACCGGCGCCGCTGGAACCGACCAGTCCGAGAATCTCGCCCTGCTGTAATTCGAAATGAACCCCGGAGAGCGTCGTCTTCCCGGCATAGCCGGCAGAGAGGTGAACCCGCAGCAGAGTTTCGTCGTTCATCGAGCCCCCTGCATGCGTAGCTGCTCGACATTCCATGTGAGCCGTGGTTCCAGAACCGCGGGCTGTACGCCCTGCAGCCGGGGAGAGAACGCAACCAGAGCATTCGGATAGACGAGATAGATGAAAGGCTGCTGGTCGGCGACGATCTGTTGCACGCGATCAATCTCCTTCTTTCGTTCCGCATCCTTCGGACTTACGGCCTGCTGGTTCATCAGGCGGTCGATCTCCGCCTCCCACGGCGTGGCCGGCGTTTTCTCGGAGGGATTCCACTGGTGATTCGGGGAAGAACTCAGCCAGATGTTCATCATTGCGTTCGGTTCGGGGTCGACATTCTCAAGCCCGAGCAGACACGCCTCGTAGTCCTGCGTGTGCATCAGGCGTTCGATGAGCGCGGGAAAGTCCAGCGTCACGACGTTCACCTGCATGCCGAGAGCCGTAAGATCCTGCTGGATGAGGGTCGCCATCTTCTCGCGCGCCGCGTTGCCGGAATTGGTGAGGATCGAGAACTTCACCGGATGCCCCGCGGCGTCCGTGAGCACCGATCCGTGCAGCCGGAAGCCCGCTGCCACCAGGCCGGCTTTGGCCGCGGCCACGTCCGTGTGCGGAGCAGAGAGGGAGCGGTCGTACCATAGGGAATTCGCAGGAGAGATAAAGGAGTACGCCGGCGTGGCATGACCCAGATACGCAATGCGCGCCAGGTCGGAGCGATGGATGGCCTGGGACACGGCAACGCGAAAAGCTCGATTCTGAAACCAGGCCTTCTCCCACCCAGGCAACGGAGACGAGGGCGCCTGGTTGAACCACATCTGCTCCGTATTCAAAGATGGCCCCAGGTCCCGCACCATGGTGGGAGCCCGCTTGCGCAAAAGCTCGAAATAGTCGGGCGGGATACTGTCGATCAGATCGTAGTCGCCGCGCAGCAGAAGCCTGACCTGCTGCTCCATGTTCTCCACGATATCCAGACGTACGCCTGTGGCGTAGGGAAGAGCGTTGCCGGCCCTGTCTTTCCCGAAGTAGTGCGGGTTGCGGCGCAGGCGAACATAGAGGGACCGGCGATAGTCGGCGACGACGAAGGGTCCGGAGGTAACGCGTCCCTCGGAAGGACGGCCGGCTGGCTCGATCGCAATTTCGTCGAAGACCTTTCCGATGGCGATCACACGCTTTGGGAGGTGGATAACGACGGTTCGGTCGTTGGGCGTATCCACGGTGACGCCGGCAGGCGAGACGAATTCCTCGGCCACCGGCGCGGCCGTGGCCGGAGAGAGTACGCGGCGCAGCGACCAGGCGACATCGCGCGCAGTAAGGCTGCTGCCGTCGGAAAACTCGAGACCCGGCCGAATGGAGACGGTAATCGTCTTTCCGTCGGGCGAAATGCTCCAGGTTTGCGCCAGCTCCGGTTCCACCTTCTGGGTGAGGCGATTGAATCGGAGCAGGACGCCGGCGGTAAGGTCCCTTACCGTTTCCGATTCCTCATCGTCCACCTTCGCGGGATCGAAGGTCTTCGGATCGTAGCCGATCGTCCAAACCAGCTCTCCCGGCTCGCGTAGCGCTGCCTGGGCCGTGCAAATCGCAGCCGGCACGATCTGCGACAGCACAACAATACACACGAGGAAGCGGCGAGAGAGGTTCATGCGGTCAGGCCTCTACGGCCACTCCTTCCAGAAGGAGCAGGACCAGCACCAGCAGAATCACCGGAAAGTAGACCCACCGCGTCTCCATCAGCATCGGGGAGCTGTTCAGCTCAAACAGCATCCCGCCCCACGAGGGCAGCGGTTCTCCGACTCCGAGGCCGAGAGCTCCCAGATTTGCCTCCGCCATCACGAACGCGGGAATACTGATGAGGAACTGCGGCAGCAGAAGATGGAACAGGCTCGGAATGACGTGGCGGGCCATCCCGATCCGGTTCAGGCCCCCGGCGCGCGCGTAAAGCATCCAGTCCGACGTTTTTAGCTGCAGTGCTCCGCGATAAATGGCACGCGCGCTCGCGGGCCATCCCAATGCTGCCAGCACCAGGAACGTAATGGTCGCCGATCGCGCAGGCGACGTGGTCAGGGGTAAAGCCGAGCGCACCATCATCAACAGAAACATCCAGGGCAATGCGAGAAACACATCGCAAACCAACATCAGCCCCCATTCCATGGAGGGGCGGCCAAACGCGCCCAGAGTTCCGACTCCCGCGGCGGCCGCCGTGGTCAGCGCCGAGGCCACAACCGCTCCGGCAAGGCTAAGCAGGAAGGCGGCGGCGACACGCACCAGCCGGTCGCGGCCCAGAGCATCGGTGCCCGCCGGATGGCTCGCCGATGCCGGCGCCAGGGTCGCATCGCGGTCTTGCCGGGCATAGCTCGCGCCAGGCAGCGACACGATGACCGAAGCGGCCACGACCAGCCCCAGCAGCAGCCACAGAATCGGAAGACGAAGCTTCACGCGCTCTCCCACTCCGTGGCGCGCGGCGTTGCCATTCCGCTGCAGGTCACCGCCACAGCCATCACCATCATCACCGCCAGCAGCACGGGCAGGTCGCGGTTGAGAGCGGCGTTCCAGGCCAACTCACCCACTCCCGGCACATTGAAGAGCACTTCCACGGGAACCAGAGCGCTCAGTGCTGTGACCATGGAGAGAGAAGCCAGAGGGCCGAGTTGGGGAGCGAGCGAGGGCGCGATGTGCGCTGCCACCAGACGTCCGGCAGGAATGCCCTGAGCCCGGGCCTGCAGAACATGGGGTTCCATCCACGCCGTACGCAGAGCGCGATCGAGAAATTTAAAATCCCGCGCGGCCAGCAGCAGAGCCATTACGAGTACCGGCCCTCCACAGTTGGCGAGCAGGCAGAACGTTGCCAGAGCAGCCGTGGGGATGGCCAGCAGGATGGTTGCAGGCGTTTGCCGGAGCAAGGAAGGGTTCCGTCCCGCGCTGGAAATCAGCGCTGCGCAGAGCGCGATCATCCAGGCAAGTCCGATGCCGCGCGCGAGAAGGCCGCCGCTGACCGCCAGCCGCGGCTCGATCAGTTCCGAGACGGGCACTCCAAACTGCCGGGACGTGCCGAAATCGCCGCGGACCGCATCTTCGATCTCGACCAGCAGCATCTGGTGAATCGACCGGCTGCGGGCGGCTTCCGCCGAGAGCTCGTTGCGCGCTTCGAGCGCGTAGCGGCCATCCATCTCGCGCGCATCACTCAGATAACCCGGTGCGAAGCGCACCAGGATCGTCGATCCAAGGATCACCAGCAGCACGATGGCGAGCGTTCTCCCCAGCCAGCCCAGGCCGCCGATGATGGCCGCCTTCATGACGCCGATAACTCTGCCAGAACGGACGCGTCGGCGGTACGCTCGCCGGCTTCCTGCGCCGGCATCGTGGCCCCGAAGAGCGCGTTCTTCAGCGCAAGTGTGAACTCGAGCTGAATTGCCTGCAGTATTTGCAAATGATCGCCGGAAAAAGCCGCTTGCTCGCGAGAGTAGAGAGTGAGCGCGCCGAAGACAGCCCCGTCTGCACCGCACAGCGGTACCGAGAGTGCGGAACTGTTCGCAGTGAACAGCCCGGCTGTTGCCAGCAGGTTGTTTTCGACGGTCGGATTCCCATTCACGATCGGCCGTCCGCTCTCGACTACCCAGCCGGAGAGCCCCGTTCCCACCGCCAGCGGACCATCGGAGAAGGCTCCCGCACTGGGGCCGTCCTTATAGAGCAGAACCACGCGGTGCTCGCACTTGTGGAAGACGGCAAAGCAGTCGAACGCCATCAGCGGACGAAGGCAGGCGGACGTCCTGGCGCACAGATCGCGTACCCCCTGGGCTCCATTGACACGGCGCCCTGCCAGGAAAGCTCCGAGGTCGCGAACCGCAGCGGCAACGGCGGAATTCCAGGCCGGCCGTGCCCTCGCACCCGAAACGACCGGAACCCCTCCAGGCCCCGCGCCGGCGACCGGTTGACCCGCTTCGAATCCAGCCCCCGGAGCGGCTCCTCGCTGGATGAAGATATCCGTTTTCAGTGGCTCCATCTCACTGCTCTGCCGGCGAGCCAGCCTCTCCAGTTCCGGATAATGCGTCTCCAGCAGCCCGACGATCGCCGGATCGAACTGAATCCCCGCCTTGCTCTTTACCATGGCCATCGCTTCCTCAATAGGCAGCGCTTTCCGATAAGGGCGCTCCGATGCGAGCGCATCGAAGGCGTCAACCACCGTCAGGATGCGCGCTCCAATGGGAATCTCTTCGCCTTTCAGTCCGTCGGGATATCCGCTGCCGTCCCATGCCTCATGATGGGACCGGACAATCGGAACTACCGGATACGGGAATTTCACCCTCTCCAGAATGTCGGCGCCCACTACGGGATGGATTTTCATCCTTTCGAACTCTTCCGGAGTGAGCCTGCCCGGCTTGTTGATGATGTACTCCGGAACCGCCAGCTTGCCGATGTCATGGAGAAATGCGGCGGTATGCAGCGCCTGCATCAGCGACGGCTCGAGGTTCATGATCCGGCCCAGCTCCTCCACGTAAACCCGCACCCGCATCAGGTGATCGTGCGTGCCCTCGTCCTTGGCCTCGATGGCCATCGAGAGGCCTTCGATGGTTCGCATGTGCAGCGCTTCGACATCCTGGATATGCTGTTCGCGGTCGCGCACCAGCGTCATCTGCGCGCAATACGCGCGATACACGGTGTAGACCATCGGGATCAGCAGCAGCGAAGTGAGCCAGCCAAACCGGATGCCGATGAAGTCGGCCAGCACCGCCAGCATGGCGCCCACCAGATAGAAAGGCAAATACCACAGGAATTCGTGCCTCCAGAGCGTGGATGGAGGGCTATCGGATACCCAGCCCAGCACCACGGCCAGCGGAACTGTGTTGGCCAGAAAGTAGACAGTCGCTGCGAGAGCGAGGACAGGCGCGCTTTCGGGATGCACCCGGATGATGCTCGCAAAAGTCCACCACGCGAGAACCGTCGCTGTGGTGACGTTCGCAACGTTGAACAGAATCTGAACGATGGTGAAGGGCTTAACAACGTGAAACCGGCACTGCGCGACGACGCTGCAAACTGCAAGACAGACCGCCTGCTGCGGAGACAGCTGCAGGATTCCCAGAAAGATGAAGGGGAAGTTGACCGACATGGTCCCTTCGCTCCTGGGCATGGCGACTTTCATGCCGGAGCTGAGAAGGATCACCGTCAGATAGACGAAGAAGTGAAACCATTGCTGTGCCGGGTGCCCGCGAATGACAGACACACTCGCGACAGCACCAGCCATAACAATGCACACGAGCGCCTTGACACGGGTCGGCACGATTCTCTTCTCAGACTGACTCCAACTGCTCATAATCTCCGCGGCTAGGAAGTTTCTCGCTCTTGGGTTACGCGGAGTTACGTTTGGCAAATGTTACCGGGGAGGGAGTGTTAATCCCAATGCGTCTTTAGTTGCAGCGGGAACGGACCCAATCGGGCAGCCGGGTTGGCTTGAATGTGTGCGTGATTACGCGGTTGGATCGTAATTCTGGAGGAGGTCCCTTTTGGAGGCGCGTCGATAGTGTCATGGGCACCGATCGGTGTTAGGGCGTCTGCCGTGGGTTTTTCCTTGAGCCGGTTACGGTGGGGAAAGATCCTGCACCTCACCCGGTCCACGGCCGGAGCGATGCCGATCGTCGTGGGATGCGGGGATTCCGTCACCGACGGTTCGGTGAGAAACAGATCCTTGCGGGGATATTGGTTATGGACCAGCGTCATGGCATCAGGCTCTCCATCCGCCGACCCCGGCACTTCCCGCAGCCCCTCCAGAGCGGTAGCTTTCCACTTCGCGAACGGGGCATCGACGTCAACGTCGCCACAATTTCACGAAAATTCTCATTGACACATTTCTGGAAACAGAGCTACGCTAGCCGCCCTGCAGTCGAATTGTTTTTCTTTCTGACCTGGCATCTCTCCGCGCGTGACTGACGTAACCGCCTTGTGCAGGACGGTCTTATCAACGATGGTTCCTGACGCGAGCCCACGTTCCGACCGCTCCGGTTCGCCTGTTGTCGGCAGTGCTTTGCCTCAGCTTTCTGAGTCGCATTGAACTGTACACGCGGAGATCCCTATGCCCACTCCCCCACGCCTGGGTGCAGACGCTCTTGTGTCTGAACTTAGCAAGCTGCCCCTCATTTCTGCTCCGGCTGCCCCTCTCCAGGCCGCCCAGATTGCCATCGCCCGTGCTGTTGCGTCCGGGCAAAGCGCTGATCAGCTCGCCGCCGATCTCGGCGCACTTGCCGGCTGGCAAGGTATTAACACGAGTCAGGCTCCTGCCGGATTTCAGTCGGGACCGACCGCCTCTAACCTCACCGCCGCGAAGCCATCCGCAACATCGCCCCCTGTTCCGCCGGCATGGATCGGCGCCATCGTTCCCATCGCGCTCGCTAAAGACGTCAGCACGCGCGTCGCGATTCTCGATCGCGAGCCGACGGCGCTGGGCGGAATGGAACGACCGGCCTGGGCGCGCGCCCTCGCGCCCGCTGCTACCTATGGACCTATAAGTGTGTCCAGCGCGAGTTATCAGATAGTCGCGGAGAAATGGATCCAGGTCTTTAACTTCACGGAAACTGTCGAATTTGTCCGCTCCGGATCCGTGCTCTGCGTTCTCCCTTTGTCTATCTTTCACTTTGGATCTCCCACGCAAGCCGGCATTCTCGCAGGCTCGGCGTGGATTGCCGCGCAACCCTTCGCTTCCGCTGCTCCTGCCGATGGCTTCGCCGGAATCGCCATTCAGTCCGGTGAGCTCACCAGCGATCAGGCGCTGACGTTTACATCAACCACTGTTACAGTGCCCGCAACGGCTTCGCTCAGCCTGACCCTGGTTCCCGCGCTGCCGCCGGGTGGTCCCGCCGGATTTCCCGCGACGATCAGCGCCCCCGGCAAAATTTCCGTCTCTTTCCCCGCGACAGGCTCGGCTACTATCTCCTTCGACAGCTGCGCGGCCACAATCTATGGCCAGGCCATCACCGCGACGCCTATCAACTCACCCGCCACATACAATTCTCAGCTCCAGCTGCTGTACATCCCCGGCCAATCCTCGCAGCCGGCATTCGCGCCTGCCCACGCCGCCGGCAAACTTCTCACCCTCACCGGTTCGGCCACCATCCCCAATGCCGGATGGGCGCTGAGCATCAGCGAATCGTCAACACCGGCAACCCTGGGGACCGCCGCCAACTCGGGCGACTTCGCCTTTGTGCTGGGTGCCGGACTCTCCAGTCAGTGGACCGGCCTTGCCCGCTCCGAACCAGCCGCCTTTGGAGCGCTCATCGCGACGAACAGCTCGATCGTTCTCTATTTGTTTTCCGGAACAGCCCCGGGTGTCCAGCTCAACCAGTCCTTCCAGCTCTGGGACGATCAGGACACCAACAACACGCGCCGCTGCCAGCTTATCGCCACACGCACAGCCGGCCAGCTTCTCCTTTACGGGCTCGTCGGGACCGAGGAGGTTCTCGAACTCGGCGCATCACTGGCCGCGCTCGTTGACCGCCCCCTGCTGGCTACAGGTGCACGTGTCCCTGCCGCCTTTCTCGAAGGGGTGGTAGCGCTCATCCAAAACAACTCCGGCCATCGCCTCTACGCATATTCGGCCGCCCCGGCCAGTCCACCCACCCTGACAGGGAAGCCTGCTGTTTATCCCATGGCGCTGGACAATGGTTTGCTCGACGTCAGTGCGCCGCAGGCTTTGTTCGTCTACGCCCGGACCGATGCAAATTTCAACTCCACAGAAGGACTGCTCTACCTTCTCTTCGCGTACCTGCTTGTCGAGCTCTATCTGCCCGATCCCTACACAGGGGGACTGCAGGCCGGCGTCGGTCAGGGCTCACCCGGTACCTTTGCAACCGGACAGACGCCAGCCACGGAATCCGTTCTCTACGGTTTCATCATCGCCGAAGTTGTCTGGCCGACCATTGCCACCGCGCAGCTGCGCATCAGCGACACCGCCCATTCTCACCCAGCGGCTCCGCCTTCGACTGAGGCCGGATCGACCGCGGTACCACACATGGCGTACGGTCCCCCGCACGAAATTCTGCCCGGGCCCATCGAGCTCGCGACCACCACGGTGAGCGCTCCGGCCGCACTCGCCCCGCAGGCTGCGGTCCCGCCTCCCGTCACCGGCCCACCGCTGCCCGAACCTCTGGCCGGCGCATTGTTCCTCGACCTCTCCACCCGCGCCAGCCAGCTCGGTGTCGAGGTTACCGTACACGACCGCGCCGATGTGCAGTACACCATCGACGGTCTCTCGGTGCGCGGACCCGCTTCCCTGTTGCCTCTCGCCACTTTGCCTGCCATCGCGTGGGAGCCGATGTACAACACCTCTACCGCGGTCGATCCTTCCGTGTCGGACAATACCCTCCTGCACCCGCCCAACGACGGCCCAGTCTGCCAGGTCCGGCCAACCTCTGCCACACTGATTCCCATCTCGCCGCTGCAGTCGCTGCAGGCGGTGCTCGATGCGGGCACCGGGGGATTCACGGCGCAGCTCACACTGCCCTTCGGTATGATCGGCGTCCTGAACGACTCGGCTACCGTCAGCGGCACTCTTCTGCCGAACCTCACACTCGTGCAGCCGACCTTTCCGGCGTCGGTTACTCCCAGCGGCACCCTCTATACCGGGGCGTGGCAGATTAGTTTCTCCGCGCCCGATCCCAACGATCCCGACCCCATCTTTGCCGGAGCTACTTATCTCCGTACGCAGGACGACAATCCGCCGTCCCCGACGCTTTCCTATGGTGAACAGGTACTCGGCGGCAATGTCACGTCGATCTTCGACAGCCGCTTCAATCCACCTTCTCCCAGTCCGACAGCCACGCCGGGCGTTCCCCTTCGTCGCTATGACCTTACCGGCTATGGCGCAAGCACGTTCAGCGAGTGGACCAACACCACACCCTACGTGACGGATTTGATCAAGGCGTTCTTCCATGTGCTCGTCGGGCGCACCAGCCATGAAGTCATTCAGGTGCAGAGCATCGTCTACCCATGGGCCATCAAAGTCGTGCGCACCATCACCATCGACCGCCAGGGATCCGGCGTTGTGCAGCGCTACGACAGCGGATGGCAGGCAGCCAGCGACGGCCTCTTCCAGTACCCAGCCGCTGCCGAGATCAACCCCGATTCGATCCACCCCGGCGTCATCGGCGGCGTGATCAACGTCCGGAACATCCAGCAACTCGGCCCCGAGGTTACCACCCAGGGAACAGAGGACAGCGCGACGACCAGCGGGCCGGTCACGATGCAGCCCGTGACCTTCGACGCTGATGTCATCATTCAGCCGCAGCACCAGGTATTGCAGGGCGGAGCCTCACTTCAGGATCTCACTGGGCAAACCCATGTCTGTCTCCCCTCCACCGGCATCACCGGCTTTGTCGGACTCACGACCGGTTTCCACCTGAGCGTCTCGGACATGGTGAACTTCGACGCGCTCAGCAACGGCGCGGGCGGACCCATCAGCGCCACGCTGAACGTCGGCGGAGCCAACAGCCTGCTGCGCGCCACTCAGTTCGATGCCACGCCGATTGTGGATGCAACCATCATGTCCCGAGCTGTCGCCCTCGTCGGCGACGTCCGCGGAATCCCCAAACTCTCCTCCGAGGGCTCCTGGAGTGTCGCCTCGCGCACGCAGTCGCAAACGGCGCCCGTCCCTCTTCCGCCCACGCAGCCCGTCCCCCTCGTCCAGCCGAATGTCAGCGGCAGCTCAACCATCGGTAATCTCATTCACTTCGCCGATCCCAGTGACCTGTTCCGGCTCGACCCCGGTTCCACTACGCCGCCCGACACTCTGTATGGGTTCCTCCAGGCTACCGGAACGCAAAGCAATTTCCTCTCCCGGCCCATCCTCACCGTCGGCTCACAGCAACTCACACTGGGCGATGCGCTCAACGTCGCCCACGCCGGAGCGCTGCTCGGCGCCATCAGCAGCTTCCCTGACATCAGCAATTGCCTGCAATTCCTGTCGAGCGCGCTCGCCCCCATCACGAATCAGCTCTCCGCGCCCAGCCTCTCCACAACGCAGAATCTCTACCTTCCCGGTTCGTACGCCACCTCGTCCTTCCCCCTCATCTCGACTTCGATCGCCGATGTCAATCTCTATTTCCACTGGAACGGTGGCAGCCTCCCGGCAGCGCCTGATCCTGGAACGGTCGTCATTGCGCTGGGCCAGACGACTGGCCCCTCCTGGTCGCTCGACATCAACCAGGTCGCCATCGGACTCGTTATTCCGGCGATCGACAGCCAGCCGATCATGTGGCTGCAAGGCGGATTTCATGCCGACGCCGACACTCTTCCGCCGGCGTTCCCCAACCTGCAGGTCGTCTTCTCCGGACCGATGCAGCCGCTCACGCAGTTCTTCACTCTGCTGCAGAGCCTGCAAAGTGTGCTCACACCGGGCGGCGGAGCCGGCGCCGAACTCCGCCATGCCCATATCGCCCAGGCTCACGATGACTCGAGCGACAGCCCAGGGCTGAATGTCCACTTCTCCGACGGCAAGCTCGCAGTCTCCGATAACTTCACCCTTCCCGACATACCGCTGGGGCCCGGCACGATCAGCGACGTCTCCCTCGACATCGGCACTACCCTCGACATCATCGGCCTCAGCATCGATTTCCTCGTCGGGATCGGCTCGCCCGACACGCCGTGCCACTGGATCGTCGATCCGCTCTCGGGGACCTTCTGTCTCCAGGCTGGCATTCAAAGCAATCAGCTCGACATCCTCATTCAGGCGGGCATCGGTCTCGGCCTCGCCCTCGATCTCGGTATCGCCTCCGGCAGCGCGTCCATTGTGATTGCCGTTCAGATTCAGGTCCAGGGTTCAACCATCACCCTGATGTTCCTGCTCACCGGCCAGGCGGAGGTTGATGTTCTGGGCGGACTGGCCAGTGCCGCCATCACGCTGACTGCGGGCCTCGGTCTCAGTTTCAATCTCTCCGACCCTCTCGACGCCAACCTCATCGGCACCGCCGCAGTCGGCATTCACATCAGCATCTGCTGGGTCGTCAACATCAGCTGGTCCGGCTCGTGGACCTTCCAGAAGGAAATCAACCTGGCGCAATTGACTTAGATCGCATTCACGGAGTGCATTATGCCTGGTACGACACGCAATCTGAGCCTCATGCTTCTTCCCCAGAGCTGGGACGGCGCGAACCTCATCGCCAACCTGCTGCTTCTGCCCAACGGCGATCCCACCGCGCCAGTTCCCCTCATCTCCGGCCAGGAGTTGCCCTTCGCCAATGCGCAGCCCGTGCTGCGCGCCGCTTTGCTGCCCGGTCTCGCTACGCCAGCGTGGAGCAACACCATCACGCCGGCCATGCTCACCTGGGTGCCCCTGACCCTCCCGTACAGCAACGTCCAAAGCGCCATTTTCGCCGGGCTCGCCACTCAGTTCACGCCCGCGGTGCCGATTCTGACCGGCCAGCCTGGGGGCATCATCCGCAAAGACCTCCCCGACTCTTATCGCGAAGCCACGGGTTTCCAGACACCGGATCCGGTCTACTTCACCGCCGAAGATGGATTCGGCTGCGCTCTCGGCAGCGCGCAGCCCAACACCAGCCAGGTGCCCGCATCCACCATCGCCTGGGGAGAAATTCTCTCCTACGCTCTTCGCCAGCCGCTCATCGCGCAGGCCATGGGCATCATGTACCTGCAGGTACGGATCCCGCTGAATCCAGCGCAGGTCGCCGGCGGCGGCTGGATCTGGCTGCAGATCGACACGACGAACCCGAGTAATTGGTACGCGAAACTACTTTCCCAAAACCCTTCCGCTGTCATCACCTATGCTGCTCGCCTGCCCGCACTAACCGCCCCGCAGGATGTTTTCGCCTCGATTCTATTTCCGACCATTTTTGCTAACTACGATTCCGCCACGATGGACGAAGCCCAGCTCGAAGCCGACACCTACCTCGATGGCTTCGCTAAGACAGTGCACGCAAGCCAGCCCATCACTTCCGATGCCGTGACCGGCGATACCACGACCATCGTTCCCGGTACAGACGCCGGCATCCAGATCGGCTGGGACGACGAGCAGGTCACCACGTGGGTGAACCGCCAGATTCAGATCGCCCAGGCGCTCGCCAGCACCACGCCGCCGGCAACACCCGTTGCCGAGTTGCCCTTCACCGTGCTCGGCTATCGCGTGGATGTCCGTCAGTCCACCACCGACCCCTGGTCGTCACTCTGCGCAGCCAATGGCACGCTGAACGCCGCTGGCGTCTTCACGACGTCGTTCAACGCGACCGACCTGTGCGTTGAGCCGACTCCCGTTCAGAATGCCGGCGCGAACCAGGAATACTGGCTCCCGCGCTACTTCGCGCAGTGGCGCGGCCGCACTCTGGTCGTGAACGACAAGTACGGTTACACCTTCAGCGGCGGCCAGCCGCCGGCCCCCGGCACCACGACGGACAGCGAGTTCACGGGCACCCTCGCGGAATCTCTCTCCGGTGTCACTCTTCGTTACGGGCAGCCTTATCAGTTCCGCACCCGCCTCGCGGATCTCACCGGTGGAGGCCCTGAGGCTTCCGACGACAGCCCCTCCGACGCCGGCGTCACCACGGTGAATTTCCGCCGCTATGTTCCGCCGAAGAAGGTCCCTCTCACGCTGGGCACTGTCGATTCCAGCGGCAGCCAGCCGCTCACCGTCGACCGCCCTCCCATCAATTACCCGGAGATGGTGTTCTGCGGGGCAGCAGACCAGACCACCCTGGATGCTCTCTACGCGCTTACTCCCACGCAACCGCCGGTGCGCCCGTTTCCGCCGCCCGACGGATCCAACATGGCCTCCGTGCCGCCGTTTCAGGCCGCGGTTCTCGATACCGATGTCAGCACCCTCCAGATCATGGTCGAAGCCCAGGCGCCGACCTACGACTCCGGCACCGCAGCATCGCTTGCGGATGTCGACAATACGCCGTCACCTGGCGACCTGGATGGCGCCTTCCGCGTCGTCTACATCTGGCAGGTCGACTATCCCTCCGTTACCACTCCCGTTGCCGTCGGAGCCTCCACGCCCATCCAGCTCACGCTCCAGCCCACGCCGATGTCGCAAATCGATAATCCGGTCCTCCCTTCCTCAGCGAACCCCACCGTGCTCCCCATCCCCACCGGCCGCAACGTCCGACTGCGCCTGCGGGGCCTGGGCACGCCCGATCCCGACAATCTGTACTTCGGCAGTTCCGTCGCCGCCACCGGCCTCATCGCCGATATCCGCGTTCGCTTCGAAGCCGCAACGGAATCCCAGCTCCTTGCCAGTGGCAGCCCCGATCAGCAACTGCAGGCTTTCTATCTCCGCGATCTGGATCAGAGCGGCACGCAGAACATCGTGACTACTGCCATTGTGGACACGATCCAGGCGGGCAGCTCGACGATCGACGCCCAAAGCCTGGTGAACCTCGTCAACACCCTGACGCCACCGGCGACAACGCCGTTACAACTGCTGGCATCAGCTCTGGAACTGCCTCTCAATGGCCAAACCGTCTCCGCACCTCCGGGTCAGCGCATCATCTTCGGTGCGCAAAGCTCGCTGCGCCACACGCTGCCGCAGGATCGCTCCTCCATCACCTTCTCCACGCAGAAAGACCTGATCAACCAGTGGATCGTGGTCACGCGTCTCACCCTCAACCGCGACTGGACGTGGACCGGCCTCGCCCAAAACGGCGCCGGACAAATCGCCTTCACCTTCATGGGGACGACCTATACCGCCGGCGGCAGCGCCGGAACGCTGCAGACCCTGGGCCAGATCACGCTGCCCGGCGTCGTCTCGTCGCTGGCCACGCAACAGCCCGTCGATCGCGACACCACAGAGCTCATCTTCTTCTCCACCATCGATTCCACCGTCGGCCCGGGCGACTTTCCGGCCCCAACCGCCGGCGTGTATCAACTGCTCGCCACCCTTACCGGCAACCCCACGACGCCCGTCACCCTGTGGAACGGAAACATCGAAGTACCCATCACCGCGACGCCTCAGCAGACCCCGCAACTGGTTTCCGCCGGCATCGCGGAAAGCCCCTATGAAGCCGCCTCAGACTATTCCTCCACAACACAGCGCCAGCGCGCTCTCTGGCTCGAGTTCGATCAGCCCCCGCAGGATCCGAACGATGCGTACTTCATCCGCATGATGAACTACGGGCCCGACCCGCTGCTCATCAGTTATCCCAGCGATCTCACGTCATCGCCCGACACGCCGATTCCGCTCGATCCCGAGCCTGTCCGCACGATCACGCCCGACTCCGTCAACGATGATGCCGGTCTCGCCGCGATGACCCAGCTCATTCCATCCGCCTCATCGCCCGTCCATTTCCTCGTCCCGTTGCCTGGAACTGTCTCCCCCAGCGCTCTCGAGTTGTTTGGCTTCTGGACCTACGAGCTGCGCTGCGGGCATCTGCTGTGGTCCACGGCCCAGGGCCGCTTCGGCCGTCCCTTCCGCGTCGCCGGTGTGCAGCATCCATGCCCGCCGCTCACCGCCAGTGTCGATCGCTTCAACACCGTACCGAGCGACGGTGGAACCATCCAGCCCTGCATCGTCGCTTCCGCTGACCTGGCGCAGACGGTGCTCAATGGTCAGTCGCTTACGGCAGCCGCTGCACCGCAGACGCAGATCTGGTTCCTGCTCTATGCGCAGCTGCGCCGCGCCGATGGTCAGGCATACCGCAATCTGCTCCTCCGCAAACTCGAAGGCGCGCAGCCCATCCCGTCTGTACCTGGCGGCCCATCCGGCTTCGGCACGGCCGCGCCGCACCTGGCGCCGTACCTCACTCCCATCCCGCAGCAGCAGTCCATCCCGGTTCAGGCTGCCTTCTCGCAGGCCGAGATCGATGCGCTGCTCAGCGAACTCTATCTGCCCGCCAACACTCCGCTCAGCGTCCTCGCTGTGGAGCTCTTCAATCAGGAGGATCTCGTCATCAACGACGCCTTTCTTCAGGAGGAGTCGGCGGCGGCCCGTAGAAAGCTGTCAGGAGGAACAGCATCGTTGCCGGCGCCGGGAGCCACGGCCGTGGCCGCCACGCCGTCTACCACTGACCTGAGCTCACGAGTGCTGGTGATCGATGACCCGCTGGGAGCAACTCTCGGATCGCAGAGAATCCTGCGCGTCTCGCCGCTCACACCGATCCGCGCCATTTGTTAGCAGGGGCAAAGAGCCGGGAGAAATCGTTACACTCGCCCTGCTTCACGCGGACTTGCTGGTCCTGATCGCGAATTTGCTCCCTCCGGACGTCAGGGTGGCGCGACCCGACCCGTTGCATGGCAGCGGCCGAGGCGTCTGCAGCCAGGGTTGGCGGTTAAGAAGCCGAGGTTCCGCCGCTGGGCATGGCTGAAAAATTGGAGCGGGGCGGTGAACAGAGGGACTCAAACCATCGGCTGATGTAAACCTGGGCGTCTGCTTCTCCGCAAAGATGCCGGGCGTCAGGATGAGCGGCTGACTCCGGCGCCCAGCGCAGCACGGTCAGCCGGGATTCGCCACACTCGATGACAAACCAGTGGAGCGGGTTGGTGGTGACAGTACCGCAAATCTCGCAACGGTATTCGGTGAGAGCGGACATGAACCTCCTGAAGGCCGTGAACGTCTGGGGCGCCGGACTTCCGCATGAGGCACCGTTTTATTTTTTACCATTTCCGGACTCAGCCCGTTTGATCACGAATTCCTGGAGGAGACCATTGGCAATGCGCCCGCCGGCGCCGATGAGAGCACTTTTGAAGACGAGGCTGACGCCCCGCTCCTGGGAGGGGTAATACGCATTCGCGAGCCCACCGGATGCCAGGTCTCCGCCGATACCGGAGAAGTTGAACTGGCGACGTCCATTGTCGCCATAAATGAGGAAGGGAGTGGCAATGGCATAGAGCACACGGGAGCGCGTGGTGCCTGTGCCTCGATAAAAATATCTCGGATCCTGGTGCAGAACCGAAGGCAACAGAGCGTTGCCAATGAGGACGTTGCCGTACCCGCCGGCAAAGGTGGATCCGAGCCTTTGGCCATAGCCGGTCAGTCCTTCGCCATAGTCGGGATAATGCACGGCCTGGTAGATGGAGGCGTTAATGACGAAGCCGGCGAGGGTGACGGGATCGACGAGAGATTTGAGGGCGAGCTGGAACTTGAGCTTTGCTGTCATGGGCGCCGGATCCGGGTCGTAGTTGACATAGAAATTGGGCACGAAGCCGAAGGCGCGTTGTTTCTCCTGCATGTGCACCTGCTGGGTGGCGACCTGTACGGGGGTAAGGGCGACCACGGAGATCTGAACGGTGGCTACGCGCAGCCGAATGCCGGACAGCATGAAGTACTGACCGGGCCTGAGCGTGATGGGAGCGGAGTTCCAGGGGGCGAAGTCGGGTACGAAGATCGAGACGTGATATTCGACACCGGGCTTGACGGCGGCGAACCGGAAAAATCCGTTGTCGCCGGAAGTGACGGTCCGCTGGCCGCCCGGGCCGCCGAGGGAGACAGCGGCATTCGGGACCACGCCTCCGTTCACATCGATCACCGTGCCGATGATGGTTGCCGATTGCGGATCCGGTGCGGAAACCTGCTGGGCCGGTGCTGCGCCGACCAACGTCAGACCGCTGGCGATGAGAAAAACGATTATGAGGATTCGCTGTTTCATGCTGGCCTCTCCGTTCTCGCGATCTCGAAGCAGGCGAAGCGGGATCGCGGGTTTGGATTCGAGCCGTTCGTGCCGGCCGGTGCCCGTCAAAAAATCCAGGGACAACCACCATGAAGAGCAAAGCTGATGCCAAATCGACTGGGTCGCTAACTCCCGCAAGATCAGGAAGGGCTGGGGTAATGCGGGCAGTGACGGAGTGTTGAAGGGGCGACGCTGTCGACACACGCTGATGGCGGCGGATTATCGACAGTGCCGGGGGAGCCGAGGGACAGAGCGAAGCTCTGCCGGGTCAGAAATATGCGACCTGAGGGGACCGTTCCGCATCGTTAAAGGCGAGTGTAGTTTGCAGTCCCCAGCGATCCCCTTCCGAGCGTGCTGAGAAACCGATGAGCGGTAACGCGCATATTCCGACGAAGAACTCCGTGATGGATGAGCACGTGGATGGCCAGCGGAGACAGGATGCAGAGACACGCCTGCAGAGCGAGAGCGACGGGCCCGATGGGGAGAAGCTCCATTGTGAAGGAGTGCGGAGGGAGACGGGGTTCGAGGAGATCGTAGGCAACTGCACGACGCTGCGGCATGCACTCGATCTTGTCGAGACGGTTGCTCCAACGGACTCCACGGTTCTTCTGCTGGGCGAGACGGGAACGGGAAAGGAGCTGATCGCCCGCGCGATTCATCGGCGGAGCCGGCGCAGTACGTGCGACTTCGTGAAGCTGAATTGCGCTGCCATTCCGACGGGTCTGCTGGAAAGCGAGCTTTTCGGTCACGAAAAGGGGGCATTCACGGGTGCGATCAGCCAGAAGATCGGACGCATGGAGATGGCCGATCAGGGGACGCTGTTTCTGGATGAGGTGGGCGATATCCCGGCGGAAATCCAGCCCAAGCTTCTCCGTGTTCTGCAGGAGCAGGAGTTTGAGCGTTTGGGCAGCACAGTGACGCGCAGGGTCAACGTACGTCTGGTAGCGGCCACCAACCGCGATCTGGAGAACATGGTTGCCTCGCGCGAGTTTCGCAGCGATCTCTTCTATCGGCTGAACGTCTTTCCCATTCGCATTCCACCTCTGCGGCAACGGCGCGAGGACATTCCTATGCTGACCGCTCACTTCGTGCGGAAGTTTGCCAGGCGGATGCAAAAGCCTATAGCGGGGATTCCGGCTGAACTGATGAAGAGTCTGATGGCATGGGAGTGGCCGGGGAACATTCGGGAACTGGAGAATTTTATTGAGCGCGCCGTGATCCTGACGCGAGGCAGTTTGCTGGAGGCGCCGCTGTCGGAGCCGCATAAGGTGAATTCGCACTTCGCATCGCCGGCGGGGCTGGCTCGGGAGGGTGAAATTCAGCAGATCGTGAGGGAAACGCTGAATGCGCTGAAAGCGAGAAGAGAGTCGACGCGCGAGCCTTATCAAAAACAGCGGGAAGACATTGTTCGCGCACTGGCGGAAAGCAAAGGCCAGGTCGGCGGGCTGAATGGCGCAGCGGCGCGCATGGGGGTGAATCGCACCACGCTGATCTCACGCATCAAGAAGTTCGGCATCGATCCCAGGCAATATGCCTGACGAGCGCTGCCAAGGGAATCGGTATCGAGCTGTCATCCGCAGAACTCAATGGAGGGCGCTTTGTTCAGTAACGTGAGGCAACGATTCTTCAATTTCGTGCTGGCTTTGTGCATCGGCCTTGCGATTCGCTCCGCCGCCAGGGCGATGGGCGGACCTGCGCAGGGCGGGAAGAAATTCAGGAAACAGGCTCGGGGACTGGGCCGGCCGATGGAGTCCTAACAGATTCCGCAACGCTCATGAATGGGCGGAATGCGCGGGTCGAGCCAGTTGCCGTACTCCGAATCGAGATCCGCGGCAGAGGTAAACAGGTTGGCGAGATCCCGCCCAGCGATCACCTCCGTTCGATCGCAGTTCAGGAGCGCGGCGCAGTCATTGGCGGAATATCCCTCGAGGATGCAGAGGACATACACAAATCGCTCAAAGACACTCAGAGACGTTATGGCTGCGAAGGGCTGGTGCTCGGGGGAGATGGACGGCCTTGGATTGCCGGCGCGGGACCAGGTGCAAAAGAGCTTCGGCGTGGGCCGCATCAGACGAATGGCGTGCTGAACCACGGCAAGTCTTCCATTCGTTCTTGCCCAGGCCGCGACATTGACAACGGAGGAACCGAGGTAATCCCCCATTGCGTCGCTAAAGCATTCTTCGGCTAATCCCTTGTCGGCGACGAGGAGCATGGAGAGCAGGTAGAGTTTGATGAGCTCATCGAGTGAGAGCTCCGCGGAGTCGGCGGCGCTGGGAAAGGTTGGGCGCAGCCACTCAGAACCAGAATTCACCACTGCGACCGTGTTCATGATGCTGTCCTCGTAGTTCATGCTGCGCTCCAGAGCCGGTTTCGGCGGGGCGGGCCGGAACACCAGAAGAGGTTGCAATCCTCCTGCCATCCTGAAGGTGCTGAGCGAGGTCAATGGCAGGTCAATCCAGACCGGCTGATGTTGACAGGGGAGAAGGTTCTACAAGGCAGGAATCAACCGCGTCGAGTATGAAAAGTGTCGACGGGCGACGACATTTCAACAGCGGCACCCGTCAATGGCGCCTTTTTGGCGGCGCCGTAGCGGGTCGCTATTTGAGCGCCGTCGGAGTGGCAGCCACCTCGGCCGCTGCGGGCTGTATTGTCTCCCTGTTGGCGAAGCGATAGTCGCCATAGTCAATGGTGAGGATGGCTGTGCCGCCGAGCCGGACTTTCGTTTCGCTGCGGTTGCTCTGCGGCAGCCAGAAATCGCCCGTCTTCTCGTACACGTGATGGATGCTGGTGTTGCGGATCCAGAAGGATAGGTTCTTTGCCGGCTGGGCTTCGATCCGGACCACCGCGTAGTCTTTCGCGTCGACCCAGATGGTGCCGCGGTAGAGCAGGACTCGCGGCTTCTTCGGATCGACGTTGAGCACGAACATCAGGCGGCCCTCGTCTGTGTCGGTCCGCAGCAGAGTGAAGTTGTAATTTGCCGGCGTCAGAGCAGTCTCTGCGCGGTCGCGCGATGAGTCCTGCTCGGTGCGAAGCAACTTGAGCAGCACGTGGTCCAGCAGGAGATGCGATCCCGATTCCGAGACCACCTGGAAGTGCCTGGACGACGGTCCATCGAAGGCGGCGTCAACGACCATGTCAGCCTCAGCCGCGTGGGGGAAACCCCGATAAGCAATGTGATAATGGCGCCGCGAGGTGTAGGGGCCGAGCTGCTCAGCGCGCTCCTGGTTCCTGGTAACCAGCCTCTGAACGATCTGGTCCGTTGTCGGGACAGGATCGGCGCCGGCCTGCTGCGCCGCTGCTGGAGGACACTGCGTAAGAGCCAGCAGCAAGGCGAGACATAGTGGCACAATCCGGGGGCACAGCGTGCCTGCAATCTCAATCGGCCGCGACTGGCGAAGCCTGGTGGCGCGTGGCGGTCTCGAGATGTAGCTTGTTGGGATATCAAAGCGAAAGGAAGAGCGGTGTCGTTTCTGTGGGTCCATGAGGGCTCCATCCGTGAAGGGCGCGAGCGGCAGGCCGGTATTCAGAGAGATGCAACTACCATGCCATCGCGTCGCCAGCTGGTTCAGGAATCCTGATATTCGAGCCGGCGGATGCCATTGCATGCAAAGAATATGAGTCAATCGCATGCCTTGTGGTGTCCATTGAAAGTGGCTGTGCGTCTCGTCACGGGGAATGAGACGGCTGGTCTGTCGATGCTGTCTTAAGACGCTTCGACACCAACGGCATTCGACTCCCCGCCTGGTTGAATCTGCACGCTTTCCGGGGGAAATCCCTGGACCGATGCGTGCTTTGTATACGGTTCTGAGGTGAACGAAGATGACTCCGGCATTCAGGAACGCAGGTTCAGGATTGGCAAGCCACCCGCACTCTGCACTGTTGTTCCTCACCGGGGTGATGGCTGCCGTCGCGATGATGCCTTCTGGATTGGGACAGGTGGATCGGACACCCTCTTCGGAATCCTCTCGGCCAACGGTAATTGTGGTTGGCTTCACCGGGGGATTCGTGCGGCGCGACGACGATCGCCACCCGGAGGTGCAGATGATCGAGCGCCTTTCGGAGGAGGATATCCCCGGAGTGCACGCGACCGTGTACGAGAACCGGCGCAGGGGGAAGGTGTACAAGATGGTCCTGCACTGGCTGGATGCCAATGGCGATGGCCATCTCTCCGCGGCAGAAAAGCGCAATGCTCGGGTCATCCTCTTCGGACACAGCTGGGGCGGATCGGCGGCCATCAAGCTGGCGCGAGAACTCAACCGGCACGGCATTCCGGTGCTGATGACCATCCAGGTGGACAGCATCAACAAGATCTGGGGCGATGACTGCGTGATTCCGCCGAACGTGGGGGAAGCTATCAACTTCTATCAAACCCGGGGAATCGTCCATGGCTGCCGCAGTCTTCGGGCGGCCGACCCGAGCCGGACGAGGATCCTCGGCGACTACCGGTACGAATATACGTCGCAGCCCGCAGGCTGCCGCTCGTACTCGTGGATGAACCGCCACGTGTTCAAAACGCACGAGGCGACGGACTGCGATCCGCGCATCTGGTCGCAGATCAACGAGCGGATTCGGGCTGAGATCGACAGCGCACAATTGGTTCTGGCGAAAAGCGGCGCAGCAGAACTGGCCGGCGCGGAGACGCCCCAGGAATAAGGACGACGTCCCGAATCGCCTGGCGGCCTGCATTCACGGGAGGCTAGTCTCCAGCGGCAGCCAGCTCGTAATCGTCCTCATTCTGGTAGCGGCCGCGCAGAGAGCGCTGAAACGCTTCCAACTGCTTCTCGATGAGCTGCTCCTTCTTGTGGCGCGCGACGATGTCTTCACGATAGCGCCGCAGGAAATAGTCGATGGTCTCGACGCGGATGCGAATCGACCCGGAGGGTTTGTTCTCATCGAGATCTTTGAAGGAGAAGTAGGGGGTGCCGGACTGTTCGATGATGCCCTCGATGACGCCGTAGATGGGGGCATCGTGGCCGCACTTGAAGCTGGAGACTTCGAGAGCTACCAGATTGGGATGGCGAGCGGTGAACTTGGCCGCCCAGACCTTGTGGTTGGTGCTGGTGGAATAGCGGTTCTTCCAGACATCGCTGATGTCGAGGGGATGGGTGATGAGGCCGGCGCGGACTTCGTCGCCGAACAGCCGCTCCAGCAGGTCCTCATCGAGGGGCAGGGTACTCTGCGAGAAGACCGGGTAGCCGAGCTTCTGGAACTCCTCCATGATCTCGTGATTGAGGCCGGGATCGTGGTGGTAGACGCGGCCGAGCATGACGATGCCGATGCGGTTCTCGCGCTCCAGCTGATCGAGGACTTTGCGGGCCTCGTGGCGGATTTCATCTTCACAGGCGGCCAGCGCGTCGAAGCCAACCTGGATGGCGCGATCGTTTTCTTCGCGGGAGAGGCCGAGGATCGGCGCCCAGGTCTTGTACATCTGATCGGCGCAGATCTTCTTGTCCTGCAGGTTCAGGATGGGATCGAGATAAACGACGCCGTTCTCTGAAAACAGATCGCTCTCCTTGGTGAAGGCAGCCTTGACGGCGTTGGGCGTGGCGGTGACGGTGGGGCAGGCATTGGAGCCGGTCAGATTCACGAGCGGCGTATGCAGCACGTCATACATGGGGAACCAGATGGCGTTGAGCGGCTTCTTGCTGTGCTTCACGGCCAGCAGGTTGTAGACGTGCGCGATGCCAATCTTGGAGGGGTAGCAGGGATCGACGGCGCCGCGGCTGGCTCCGGCGCGATAGAGTTCCGGAGTGGTGTAGTCGGAATAGACGATGTTTTCCGACTCGATGCCGAGGCTGGCGAAATAGGCGTTGAACAGCGGAGCGTAGGTGTAGGTGTTGAGCAGGCGCGGGATGCCGACGCGGAATTCCCGGCGGCGCTCCATGCGCGCGGCACGCTCCTTTGTCTCCTTCGAGACGAAGAAGCCTTTGGTGCTCGGAAGCGGGTCGGCTACGGTCGCCACCTCACGATGGCGGAAGACATCGCGGGCGGCGATATCGACGAAGTTGGGATTGGCGGCTTTGATCTTGTCGATGTCGGCCTTGATCCCTTTCATGTCGTTCAGGTCTTCGACAGCGCCCTTTTCGCAGGTAGCGATGATGAGGCGCTGCTCGCCGAGGCGCAGGGGAACCTTGGTCTTGCGCGGCTGGAACTCACCGGTCGGTTTGGGTGGCTCGACGGGCTTTTTGGCGCCGGGCGCGGCCTGAATCTGGATGAGGGGGTCGACTTTGGCGCGCAGGGAAGTTGCGGGGCTGCTGCAGCCGCATCCTCCTCCAGCGTGGTCGTGATCGTGCCCGGTGCTGCAGGAAGAACCGTGGCCGGGGAGATTGGCCTCGATCTGCTCGAGGCTGGGCAGACTGGAGACGGCCGCGGCCACTTCTGCGGGAGTCGCTTCACGATCGCTGGCGGGAGGCGCCGCGGCGATGGCCTCGGTGGCTGCTCCAGCGCTCACGTTGGCGGCGCCGCCGCTCACGTCCACATCGATGAAGGTGCGCAGGCAGTTGTTCTTGCAGAAGTAGCAGCGGGTATCTTCGTTGCGGGTGGTGCGGTAGCGGATCTGCCGCACCGCTTCAAGGCCGATGAAGGTGGTCTCCTTGCCGTTCTTCCAGAGGCGCAAAGCCTCCTGTGCCGCTCCAATGGCGCCCGATTCACCGCAGTGCTCGTGCACGATGATTTCCGGTTCTTTGCCGTTGGCGCGGAAGCTGGAGCGGATGAAGTCGACCTCTGCTTTGACGACCGCCAGGTTATTCTGCGTTCCACCCTGCAGCACGAAGCGCGAGCCAAGGGCGGCGAGGTTGGGAATGCTGGCGACGTAGAGGAAGACGTTCTTGGGCAGCACGTCGGCGAGGCCGGCGAGGATCTCTTCCGATCGCCAGCCCTGGCGCTGGAAGTTGACGATGTCGGACTGCATGAAGACCGCGCAGCCGTAGCCGAAGGACGGCATGGACTTCGCCGAGAAGGCGATGTCGGCAAATTCTTCCACCTTCATCCCGAAGCCTTCCGCGGTTGACTGCAGGAAGTACCCGTTCCCGGCCGAGCACTGCGTGTTCAGCTTGAAGTCCTTCACGCGTCCGTCTTTGAGAACGATGAGCTTGATATCCTGGCCGCCGACGTCGACGATCACATGGGGATCGTCGTAGAACTTGAGCGCGGATTCGGTGTGGGCGACCGTTTCGACGAGGGCGACATCGGCCTTGAGAACGTCGCGCAGAATGTCTTTGGCGTAGCCGGTGGTGCCCACGCCGAGGACTTCGAGGGTTGCGCCCCGGTCCTCGATCTGCTCGCGCAGCTTATCGAACATCTGGATGGTGTCTTCGATCGGGTTGCCGTTCGACAGTTGATAGGCCTTGCAGAGGATCTCGCCATTTTTGTCGAGCAGAGCGGCCTTGGTCGAAGTCGATCCACCATCGACCCCGACGAAGCCAGAGACTAACTGGCCGGCAGCAAAGGCCGCCGGAACGAACTTTTTTCTCCGGTAAGCGCTGCGGAACTGTTCCAGCTCGTCATTGCTGGCAACCAGACCCTTGCCGCCGGAAGTGGCCTTCTCTTCGGCGCGACCGTAATCGATGTACCACCTGAGCTTTTCGGTGCCGAGGTAGCGGCCGACTTCGGCTTCTTCATCCCTGCCGAATTCGACGGAGCCGAGCGCGGCGAAGTACTGCGCATTCTGCGGGACCTTGATGAGTTCTTCGGGCGTGGCGCCGTCGGGGATCTCGACTTTGCGCTCCTTCCACATGCGCGGGATGTTGGCCTGCCAGGCCTCGCGCATGCCGCGAATGAAGCCGTTGGGTCCGCCCAGCAGCAGGACATGCGGGCGGAGCGTGTTGCCGCGCGTGAGCACGCTGAGGTTCTGCAGAACGATCGCTTCGAACAGCGAGGCCATCAGCTCGTGCGAGGGCGTGCCGGTCTTCTGCAGGCCGTTGATATCGGTCTCGGCGAAGACGCCGCATTTGCCGGCGACCTTGTGCAGCTTGATCCCGTGGTAGCCCTGGTTGGTCAGCTCGGCCGCCGGGATTTTCAGTTTTGCGTTGATCTTGTCGATTACGGCGCCCGTACCGCCGGCGCACTTGTCGTTCATGGAGGGGATCTTCTTCTTGCGGCCGGTCTCCTCGTCATCCTTGAACACAATGATCTTGGCGTCCTGTCCGCCGAGCTCGATGACCGAGTACACCTCGGGATGGAGCTTCTCGACGGCAAGAGCGACGGCGTGGACTTCCTGGACGAACTTGGCGCCGATCATCTCCGCCAGGGTGCCGCCGCCGGAGCCGGTGACGAAGACCCGCGTGTTTTGCTGCGATATTCCAGTTGCGGCTTCCATGCGGTCAAGAAACTCCAGCACCTTTTCCGGCTGGCGCGTTTCGTGGCGCTGGTAGTCCTGCCAGAGCATCGCGTCGGTGGCCGCATCGACCACCACTGCTTTCACCGTCGTCGAACCCACATCGAGACCGACCAGTAGCTGCTGCATCAGCCTGTTCTCCTGATCCAAACCCATCTGCCTGCCAGAAAGGGGGGACGGCTCCAGGGTTCCGGTGGCCGTCCATCCAGGTTGCGGGGCATTGCCGAGCGGGGGACAGCCAGAAGCAGGCCGGCGGCCGGGGCAAGGCCCTCGAACATGCACAGCGCCTGGCGCATCAGGCCACTCGTTGTGCGGGGACGGCGATCCGCGACTGGCGGCGCCACGCTGAGTCCTTCGCCATGAGATCGCTGACGTGCCAGACGAACTGCGCTGCCGTTCCGGCAACTCCGTCGCGATGCGGCACCTTGTAGAGAGCGCGCCGGAGCTCGCGATGTTCGGCCACGTAGCTGCGCAGGTCGTCCATGGACCGGCCGGTCTTCTCGAGCACGCTTTCGAACTCAGCACGCGCCTTCGCTCTTGCTTCGGCCAGCGCCATCTGCACGCGGCTGTGGGCGTTCACCTCGCCTTCGCCGGAGGTCTCGATGGGGAGGAAGATCATGTCCTTGTACTTGCTGACCACGCGCGACTGCACGGCATCGGACTGCGTGGACGGCATGCAGCCGAAGGGCTTGAGGGCCAGCACCATGTGGCACAGGTGGTTGACCGTGTAATAGACGTTCTTGCCCACTTCCATGTGGCCTTCGCCGCCGCGGGCCAGCTGGTGATAGAAGGGATGCGCCAGGCGGGCCAGTTCCTGCTGCGGGACCAGGCGGTGCACTGTGTCGCCCATGTGCCCGATGGTGCGGTGATAGAAGTAGGTCCACATGGCACTGCCCGCGTTCAGCCCCGCGGTCTTTTTGAACAGCGCGAAGCCGTTGACGGCGCGCTTCTTCGCCTCGTACCACTTGGGATCGCGATAGGGAGCCTGAGCATCAGCGCGGGCTTTGGCTCCTTCCTTCGCCACATACATCATGTAGGCAATCCATGTGGCGATGGGCTCGACGAGGACCTGCGCGCCTTCCTTTTCGAGGAAGCCGAACATGTTGAAGTTGCCGTCGCCTTCGGTGGTCTGGGCCCAGAACTCGCCGGTGATCTTGATGACCGGCTTCACGCGCAGACGATCGACCTCGATGGCGTCGATCGAGTCCCGGCAGGCGTGGAGGGCGTCGACGTACTCCCTGCCATAGAGGTTGTGGGCGACTTTGCCGAGGGTGCAGCTGATGCCGGTCGAGCTTCTCGTGTTTGTCGAGGAAAGGCTGCGCCCATTTGGGCGCCGCATCCTTGATGTGCCAGCGCTTGCGGTCGCGCAACGTATCGGTGAGCGTCTTGACCGAGTCGTGGATGACGCGGTCGGTCTCGCCCTTGTTCACCTCGAAGGGGCGAACCTGATAAACGAGCTCGTTGACGACATCGCCGAGGTTGAGCGCGTTCAGCATGCCCATGCCAAAGTCCACGCTGAACTTCAGACCTGGCTCGCCGCTGGCCGCCTTGATGCCGTCGGTCTGCTGAAAGAGCAGGACGCGAAAACCATCGAATCCGGCGTTCTGCAGCGCGAAGCGATACTCGGCTTCATACATGCCGAAGCGGCAGGGGCCGCAGGAACCGGCGGTGAAGAATACGTAATTGTCGATGATCTCTTTGCGGCTCAGGCCTTCCTGCTCCAGTTTCTGCAGATGGCGCACCAGATTGCCGACGGTGAAATAGGTGGGGTTGCACTGGCCGTTGTTGCCGAACTCCTTGCCTGCCTGGAAGTCCGCGACCACCGGGGTGGGAATATTCTCGCAGCGGTAGCCGGATCCATGGAAGACAGCCTTGATCATCTCCTCGTGTTTCCAGGTGAGACCGCCGAAGAGGATGGTGACCTGGTCGCGTTCGGCCGCGGTAAAAGTCCGTTCGACGGGCTTTTTGAAGTCGCGCACCCGTGCCAGTCCTGCTTCGGCACGAAGGCGTGCACGCTCGGCATCGATGCGTGCCTGAATTTCCATCTCGAAGTCAGTCTGAACGACCTCATGCACGGTATTCGGCATAGAGTTCTCCTCTGGGTAGGTTCGGTTACCGATGAAGTTATCGAGGCCCTGGGGATTCGGACTTGCTTACATCTGGCCCTGCACGCCCTGGAAGCCGTGCGCCAGTTGTTTGAAGAAGTACTTAATCACGCGCTGGTCGTTGTAGCACCAGCCGAGAATGTGATTGAGGGTTGAAAAGCAATGCGTCTGGCAGCTCTCCTTCTGGTGGTCGAGCTGTTTGGTGTCGAACTTGTGGTGGCCGACGACGCCCCAGTCGTAGCTGGCCGTGTACATGGGGAAGCACGGCGCGAGTGAGCCGTCGACACGGATAATCATCGAATTCTGGCCGGCCCGGCAGTTCCAGGGGAAATGGTTCCCCTTCATAAAATCGACCATCTGCCAGAGTCGAGTATTCGAGTTGACCATCTTGTAGCCCGAATCCTGCTTCTCCGTCAACCACTGGATGGTTTCTTCGACGGCGGGCCAGTCTTGTTTTGTGATGTAAGTAACGTTATTTTCGGCGTGCTTAAAGTGCTCGTCCTGGGAGAGCAGCGGCGACTCGTTGATGTGGTAGTCGGTCGCGATGCCGAGATCGTGCGCAATTTCAGTGAGTTCTCGCACATCATTCAGGTTGTTCCTGCAGATGTTGATGTTCAGGAAGACGGAGAATCCGTAGCCGTACTGTTTCCGGATCAGGTAGTCGAACTGTTTTCGGATGGGTCCGAGCGCTTTAGGAAGTCCGGGCTTGATATCAACCGCATCGACGGCGATGTTGAATGTTGCCAGCCCTGCGTCGGCCAGCTTGTCGATCACATCCGTGCGGAGCAGTCGCGCATTGGTGGGCAGATAGATCCAAAAGCCCTTCTTCGCTGCATAGTGCGTGATCCTGTGAATGAAATCCGGACGCAGCAGTGGCTCGCCGCCCATGTAGGCGAGCACCCGGCAGCCTGTCGCGTGCAGCCAGTCCACCGAGCGCTTCGCCGTATCCTCCGTCATGCCCTTTACTTTGTTGTCGAAGGCCCAACAGTAGTGGCAGTCGAGGTTGCACTTGAATTCGGTGAAGAGATAGGCAATGAGAGGATGGAAATCGCCGGCCGTGACCCGCGAGCGGATGAAGGGGAAGAGCCATCCGCGCATGGCGCGGTAAATCTGTGACGTGGTCCAGTGGCGCTTTTCGGGAGGCTGCCAGCCCTCCTCCGCAACCGGCCCGAGGAGTTCGGGATGCTGCGGGAAAACCGGATCAGGAAAACTCTGTGGCTGCTGGCTCGGCAGGAGGCCCATCGGATAAGCGGTTGCCGGCTGTGTCAAAAGATCATGCAGGGAGACGTCGAGGCGAAACGACGAATTCCGAAGTTCCTCTTGTTGCATAGAGCGCTCCACATGTCGATGAGGTCAAACCGGACCAACGGGATGGCTATGCATCTGAAGTTCCATCCGCCGGTCTGATGATCAACTTCGTACTGCCTGGCCGGAGTTCAGGCGCTGAAGGCGCCGAGCCGAGTCTCTGCGATTACAACCGCGAACGAAATTCGTAGTTTCTCCACTGTGGGGCTCAGGAATGAGCCTGTTGCACATCGAACCTGAAGCAGGTCCCTTTACTTCTCTTTGCTAAGTCGTCGTCACAAGTGTCATTCCCAGGTCAGCGTCATAAGTGTCGAAGTCAAACACCATCTCAACAGTTCGCCTCCGCCCGTCGGCAATCCCATTCGCGCGTGGCGGTGACGATGTTATTTTCCTGAGATTCAGATCCGCGGGGACCGGTCGCAACGTAATCAGTGCGGCACGTGCCTGCGACGCAATAGGACATCCGGGCTGTTGGGCGGTTCCGGGAGGGTTGTCGTCGGCGCGGAGCCTGGTCGGGACTGTCTCATCTCAGGACGATCGAATTTCATCGCGGAGGCCACCGAGTCCACCGAAGAGCTGGCGGATTTCTGATTCAGGGGGCACTGAGGGAGGCACCGCAGTCAGCGGCGGGGATGCCCAATTGAGTTACTGGTAACCGCTTCGCGTCGCAAACCAAAGAGTCGCCAGGATTTATGCTGCGCTGCGCAGTAAGAAATCGATAATTGGCATCTACAAAGCGGTGGAGGAGCTGAGCCAGCAATGCAGCCATCGATCTCGATTGTGATTCCGGTCCGCAACGAGCGGCAGACCCTGCCCGAGCTGATGCAGCAGCTGGTGGAGCAGGATTATCCGCGTGACCGCTACGAAATTCTGGTGGTGGATGGGCAGTCAACGGATGGGACCGGCGATCTGATGCGGCGGCGGTATGCGAAGAGCCCGGTGCGGGTGCGGGTGCTCGAGAATCCGAAACGCGTGGCGGCGGCGGGACGGAACATGGGGATTGCGGCGGCAACGGGCGAGATTCTCGTCTTCCTGAATGGGCATTGCTCGGTGACCTCGCGGACGCTGCTGGCGGATACGGCAGGGATGTTGGAGCGGACCGGGGCGCTGTGCCTGTGCAGGCCGCAGCCGCTGGACGGTCCGGCGCTGACGCGGACGGGCCAGATCATTGCGTGGGCGCGGAGTTGCTGGCTGGGACGGGGACCGGACGGGGTGGAGCGGGTGAACTCAGTGGACGCGGCATCGCATGGCGCGGCGTACCGCAGAAGCGTTTTCCACGTGGTGGGGGAGTTCGACGAGAACTTCGACGCGTGCGAGGATCTGGAGTTCACTACGAGGGTGTGGAAGGCGGGCATTGAGGCCTACACGGATTCGCGGCTGACGGTGCACGAGCGGCCCCGCGGCACGCTGCGCGGGCTGCTGCACGAGATGGTGCGGACCGGGCGGGGAACGAGCCGGCTGATGCGGAAGCATCCGGATTGCGCGTCGGTGGCGCAGGTGGCTCCGCTGGGGATTCTGCTGGCAGTGCTGCTGGCGCTGGTGGCGTGGTGGAGGCTGCCTCCCGTGCTGGCGACGGTGGTAACGCTGCCGCTGCTGGCGTTTCCACTGGTGGTGACGGTGACCTCGTGCCAGCTGGGACTGCAACATGGGTTCCGGGCGGGGTGGAAGGCGCCGTGGGTGTTTATGGGGATCTATCTGGGGCAGGGGGTGGGCCTGCTGCTGGAGTATCTGTGGCCGACGGAGATCGCGGCGGCCGAGCCGATGGCGGAAGCGGTGGCGGCCGAGCTGGGAATGATGCGGGTACGGCGGTCGGATCGGGCTGCGTGATTGTCGAATGAGCGTCGAGCCGGTGGTGGGCCGGCTCCGCTGCCTCCGGCGATAGACTGACGGCGTGGCGCCGGGATTGTCCGAACAGAAAACAACTGAGAAGCTGGCGGGGTATCGGGGGCGGATTGCGCCTTCGCCGACCGGGCTGCTGCATGTGGGGCACGCGCGAACCTTCTGGACGGCACTGGAGCGGGCGCGGGCTGCTGGCGGGACTCTCATTTTGCGCAATGAGGATCTGGATCCGGAGCGGTCCAAGGCGGAGTTCGCCTCGGCGATGATGGAGGATTTGCGCTGGCTGGAGGTTCGTTGGCAGGAGGGGCCGGATGTGGGTGGGCCGTGCGGTCCTTATGCGCAGAGTGAGCGGCGGTGGATCTATCTGGACGTGTGGCGGAAGCTGCTGGCGGGAGGGTGGCTGTATCCATGCCGGTGCTCGCGGAAGGAGCTGAGCCGGATTGCGCAGGCGCCGCATGATGACGCGAGCGCTCGGATGGAGGGGGACGAGGGGCCGATGTATCCGGGGACGTGCCGGATGGAGAGGGCGGCGGCGGCGCGGCTGGCAGAGCAGGTTGCCGAGCCGGCGGGGGTGAACTGGCGATTTCGGGTTCCTGACGACGAGGTCGTCACGTTCGAGGATGGGCACTTCGGGGCGCTGCGGTTTGTGGTGGGCGAGGACTTTGGGGATTTTGCGGTGTGGCGGCGGGATGACGTTCCGGCGTATCAGCTGGCGGTGGTCGCCGACGATCATGGGATGGGGATCACAGAGGTGGTGCGGGGTGCGGATCTGCTGCTGTCCGCGGCGCGGCAGATTTTGCTGTACCGGGCGCTGGGGTGGGCGGAGCCTCGGTGGTTCCACTGCGATCTGGTGACGGATGCGCGGGGCGAGCGGCTGGCGAAGCGGCATGATGCTCTGGCCATCCGGACGCTGCGGGAGCAGGGGTGGACGCCGGAGGAAGTGATTAGCGGCAGGCGGGGTTGTGCGCCTGAGGGATCGCCAGGAAAGTGACGCTGAGCGGGGCGAGGGTCTGGTCGCCGGCTTTGACGTGCTCGGCGTGGAACGTGGGAAGAGAGCCGTCAGGGTTGGCGCTGAGCGGCGTGCCGTTGAGCTGGATAGTTGTGCTGGTGAGGTCGGACGCGGTGAGCGTATAGCGGTCGGCGGCGCGAGGCAGGGAGATTGTCTGGGCGCCGTGCGGGTCGGTGTTGAGGGCGAGCAGGGCGACGCCGCCTTTGTGGTTCGGCAGGCACTGCGCGTAGAGGCGGAGGGATGAGTCGGCGGCGGAGCCGGGATCGAGGATAGTTGGTCCCATGAGGCGCTTCCAGAGCACGGCAGCCCAGTAGTCGGGGCGGGGATCGAGGGTCTGCTCGTCGAGCAGGCCGTAGTCGCTGGAGGCCAGCGTGTTGCGCATGACCACCTGGACGCCGCGCTGGGCGAGGGCGCCGAGCTGGTTGAGGAAGCGGAAGGTGTCGACGAACTGCGCGGCCACAGGATCGCCGCCGCAGGCCGCTTCGGCGGTTTCGGTCAGCCAGAGGGGCTTGCCGGGGAGATATTGATCGCGCAGGCCGGCGTAGAAGGCTTCCACAACGTCGGTGCGGTCGAGCCATTCGGCGGAGAGAGCCTGGTCCAGGGTGATGTGTCCACCGCAGCGGCGCGAGACGGAGCCGTAGAAGTGGTACGAGAAGGCGTCGAAGATGGGGCCGCTATCCTCCATGAGGTCTTTGCTGGAGAGCAGGTGCAGGGAAACGCCCGCAGGCAGGAGGGAGATGCCTTCGCCGACGCTGCCGGGTCCGAGATAGAGCGTGCCGGGGGATTCTTTGCGGAGAAAGGCGGCAAAGAGTTTGGCATCGCGACCGTAATCGGCGGCGGTGTAAGTGGCGGGCGCGCCGCCCATGGAGGCGAAGGTGGGCTCGTTCATGAACTCGGTAGCGGCGATGTGGCCACCGATGGACTTTGTGTAGTCGTAAAGGGCCTTGGCCTGGGCAGGCGTCCAGACGCCCTGGGCATCGCGGGTGCCGGCGCTGACGGCGACCGAGGAGACCAGCGGTGCGTCAACGGCGCGGGAGAAATCGAGAACGCCTTTCCACTCGGCGCGGGTGAGGACGCTGCGGAAACCGTAGGGCGGCTGGGCGGCGGCGGGCTGATCGTTGTCCTGAAACCAGGCGCTGTTGGCCCAGGTGCCGCTGACGCGCAGGTAGGAGGGGCCGAGGGCGGCGGCGAGTTTGCGCAGGCGCGGGTTGGCGAGGTCGATAGGCGGACGGTACTCGTAGAGATTGGCGCCGAGGGCAGCTGGCTGGTGAGCGCCGGGTTGCGGCGGCGGCGTGGCAGAGGCATCGCGGTAGGGCTTCCAAAAGCGTCCACCGGTGACTTCGACCATCTCGACATTGAAGGAGAGATAGCGGGGATCGACGGTGCCTCGTTTCGGCATCGCGGAGGGGTCGAGTTTGACCGGGGGCTTTTCCTGAGCGGGTGCGGCGGCGGTTGCGGCGGCGAGGAGAAGCGCGAAGGCGACGGGGAAGCAGCAGCGCAGTGCGGAGGTCCATCGGCTCATGAGCATGGTCCCTGGGACGTGGATGAGGCGAGTCCCGGACCATGGTACACGCGCCTGGGACAGGAGACGGCTATTTCATCGTCATACCGAGTTCCTGAAACAGGAAGGCCGCGGCGTCGGCTTCTTCCAGAAGCGCTTCATCGACGTTGGTGCTGATGCCGTGGCCGGCGTGGGCATTCGTGAGCAGGAGAACCGGCTGTCCGCTGGAGGTTGCGGCCTGAAGAGCAGCCGTCATCTTGCGCGAATGGGCGGGATTGACGCGATGGTCATTGTCTCCGGTGATGAGCAGGACGGCCGGATACTTTGTGCCGGGCTCAACGTGCTGATAGGGCGAGTAGGCGTAGAGCGCGCGGAACTGCTCGGGATCTTTCACGGATCCGTATTCGGTGACGTTAAAGCTGCCGTTGGGGTCGAGTTCGGTGCGGAGCATATCGTAGATCCCGACGTAGGAGAGCACAGCGCGAAAGAGATGGGGATGCTGGGTGATCATGGCGCCCATGAGGAGTCCGCCGTTGCTGCCGCCTTCGGCAGCCAGGCGGGAGGGTGAGGCGTAGCGGTGATCGACAAGATATTGCGCGCAGGCGGCAAAGTCATCGAAGACGTTCTGCTTGTGCGTGAGACTGCCAGCTTTGTGCCAGCTTTCGCCGTATTCACCGCCGCCGCG
The DNA here is from genome assembly GCA_963770525.1 of uncultured Acidobacteriaceae bacterium. Classification (GTDB taxonomy): domain Bacteria; phylum Acidobacteriota; class Terriglobia; order Terriglobales; family Acidobacteriaceae; genus Palsa-343. The sequence continues at coordinate 669,136 of CAVYPY010000002.1, forward strand.
CAGATTGGCGATGGCGACCACCGCGCCATGATCGAACCAGAGGCGATTGCCGTAGAAAGCGGGGGTGAGGCTGATAGCGAAGCCGCCGTAACCGGTGATGAGTGCGGGATGCGTGCCGTCGAGCGGCGTTCCTTTGCGCATCAGGATGGTCATGGGGATGCGCGTGCCGTCTTTTGACGTGGCGAAGACGCGGCGGATATCGATATCGGCAAGGCTGACGGCGGCTTCGGTATGGAAGGGCAGAGCCTGGGGCGCGCCGTGTCCATCGCAGCGGAACCACTGCAGGGGCGTGGTGTAGGTTTCCGCGGCGAAGAGGAAGGCGTTCGGACCGTCGGGCACCAGAGCGCCGACTGAGGCTACCAGCGGCAGCGCGACGTCGGGGAGGCGGTGGCCGGTCAGCGTGTAGGCGCGCACCTCTTCCGGTCCGCCGTTGATGACGGTGACGTAGACCTTATCCGACGTGACGAAAAAGCGGCCGGGGTCGTAACCGGAGCCTTCGATGCTGGCATCGCTGGCGGGAACAACCAGCCTGGCATCCGCAACGCGCAGATCGCCGACAGGAAGATGCCACAGTTCGCCACGGTCGGAGTTCTTGTGGCTGAGCAGCCAGAGGCTGTCGTCGGGGCCAAAGGTAACGAGGTCGATCTTGTCGCCAAAGTGGGTGACCGGATGGGGCGTTCCCTGGGCGTCGAGGAGAAAGGATTCGTAATCGCCACCGTCACCATTTTCGACGGAAACGAGGATGCGGCTGAAATCGGGAGAGGAGCTGAGGATCGTCTCCGCAATGCGGGGGAAGTCATGGCCGAGGACATAGCGATCTCCGGCGGGCGGCGTGCCCAGCCGGTGATAGTACACCTGCTGATAGAAATTGCGGTCGGCGGCCGGACGCTCGTTGCCCTGGGGATAGCGCGTGTAGTAGAAGCCGGCGCCATCGGCGCTCCAGGCCATGGAGCCGCCGCCGGTAGCGAACTGCACGCGGGGCACGGTGTCACCTGTCTGGCGGCCGGATGCGGTGTCCACCACGTAAAGGGAGCCGTCCTCACTGCCGCCGGTCGAAAGGGCGAGGCCGACCCGCTTGCCATCGGGTGCGACGCTGTACCAGTCAACCTGAAAGACCTTGCCGGGAACGAAGGTTGTGGTGTCGAGGATGGTCCGCTCCGAACTTATGGCTTCGGGCGAGGAGAAGACGACGAGTTTAGGGCCGGCCGCGCCGGGATCGAAGCGTAGCGCGAAGAGGCGCCCCTGCCGCATCTGGAATGACTCATAGCGAGTGTGCTCGCTGTTCATGAGCTGGCGGAGATACGCGAGGATCGCGTCGCGCTGCGGGAGTTTGTTCATCGAGGCCGCGGTATACGCGTCCTGCGCGGCGACCCACTGCTTCACATCGGGAGAAGCGCCATTCTCCAGCCAGCGATAGTTGTCGGTGACGTGGATTCCGTAATACGTGTCGACTACGGGGCGTTTCGGGGTCGCCGGGGGAGCTGTCTGGGCGGTGGTGAGCGTGGCGCAGGCGAGCAGACCTGCGGCAAAGAGGCTCATGAAGGGAATCCTCCGTGGGAAGCCCCTCAACCTTAGCACTGAGCCCTGATGGGAGCGTGCAGGAACGGAGACCTTTCGACGGACGGCGGGCGGGAAGTACGAAGGGCGATCGCAAAAGGGTGACCGCCAAGGGTCAGGCGGTTTCTTCTTCTTCGTCCTGCAGGTCTTCAATGGCCATATCGCGGAATTCGTTGGAGTCGAAGACCTCTCCGCAGTCGAGGCATTCTACGAATTCGACGTCGTCTTCGCGGGCAACGACGCGGACCTTGGGGTGCTTGCAGACCGTATTCATGGGGTGACGCCTGGGAGCGAGACCAGGTATGGGGCAGATTGTATCCGGGCGGAAGCGTCTGTCAACAGGCATGTTGAGGGAGGCGCGGAATGGCCTGGTACACTGGAGCCATGTCCGAAAATGAACGGGTTTCCGTGGAGAATGTGCGCCGCGTGGCCGAGCTGGCCAAGGTGGAACTGACTGCGGAGGAAGAGACGCGGATGCGCCGGGATCTGAACGCGATCCTCGACTATGTGGCGCAGCTGGGCGAGCTGGATACGGCGCAAGTTGCGCCGATGGCGCAGGTTTCGGAGGTGCTGGCGACCCAAGGCGCGCGGGTGACGGAGGAGTCGTCGGTGCTGCGCGCGGATGAGCCGCGGCCGTGCCTGGATCGGGCAGCGGTGATGGCGGCGGCGCCGGAGACGGATGGGACGTACTTCAAGGTGCCGAAGGTGATCGAGCGATGAAGACGGTAGCTGAGGTTCCGGGGATTGAGGCGATTCGCTCGGCACTGACGAGCAAAGAGACGACGGCGACCGATCTGGCGGAGGCGAGCCTGCGGCGGATTGCGGAGGTCGATGGGACGATCCACGCGTTTCTGCAGGTGGATCGCGCGACCACCATGGCGCAGGCGGCGAAGATCGATGCGATGGTCGCGAAAGGCGAGCCGCTGCCGCCGCTGGCCGGTGTGCCATTTGGCATCAAGGACGTGCTGACCGTTGAGGGGTTCGCGGCGGCGGCGGGGTCGAAGATCCTCGAAGGCTATAAGCCGCCGTATACGGCGACCGCGGTGAAGAAGCTGGCCGATGCCGGCGCGGTGTTTCTGGGCAAGCTGAACTGCGATGAGTTCGCGATGGGCTCGTCGAACGAGAACTCGGCGTATGGCCCGGTGCGGAATCCGCACGATACGGAGCGGGTGCCGGGCGGATCGAGCGGCGGGTCCGCGGCGGCTGTGGCCGCGGGGATGGCCACGGCGACGCTGGGGACGGATACGGGTGGCTCGATCCGGCAGCCGGCGTCGTTTTGCGGCGTGGTGGGCGTGCAGCCGACCTATGGACGCGTGTCGCGGTACGGGCTGATTGCGTTTGCGTCGTCGCTGGACCGGATTGGTCCGTTCACGACGAACGTGCGGGACGCGGCGACGGTGCTGGGGGTGATTGCGGGACACGACGTCATGGATGCGACTTCATCGCCGCGGCCGGTACCGGACTACGCAGCGGAGATCGAGCAGTTCGCGGAACGGGGCGTGGCGGGCATGAAGCTGGGCGTTCCGGCGGAGTATTTTGCCGAGGGGCTGGACCCTGAGGTGCGGTCAGCGATCGAAGGCGGGATTGAGAAGCTGCGGGCAGAGGGTGCGGAGATCCGGAAGATTTCGCTGTCGCACACGAAGTACGCGATTCCGACCTACTACGTGATCGCGACCGCGGAGGCCAGCGCGAACCTGGCGCGCTTCGATGGCGTGCGGTATGGGCTGCGGGCCCCGAAACCGGACACGCTGGCGGATATGTATCGGCGGACGCGCGATCTGGGGTTTGGCGCGGAGGTGAAGCGGCGCATTTTGCTGGGGACGTACGTGCTGAGCCACGGCTATTACGACGCGTACTACAAAAAGGCGCAGCAGGTGCGGCGGCTGCTGACCGAGGACTTCCTGGCTGCCTTTCGCGAAGTGGATGCGATTGTGACGCCGACCGCGCCGACGCCGGCGTTCAAGCTGGGCGAAAAGTCGGACGATCCGGTGGCGATGTATCTGGCGGACATCTATACGGTGACGGCGAGCCTGGCGGGGATCTGCGGGGTGTCCGTGCCGTGCGGGACGAGCAAGTCAGGGCTGCCCATTGGGATGCAGATCCTGGGGCGGCACTTCGACGAGGCGACGATCTTCCGCGTGGGGCAGGCGGTGGAGCGACTGTCGGTGGAGTAGGGTCGTCGAGCCGGGACGCTGTGCGAGTGGGCGCGACCGAGGAAAATCCTTGAACGACGTTAGGGATGGTTCGGCGGAGACGCAACGCGGTGCGAGCCCGGAGCCGGAGTCGCCGTTGCGCGCGCCGATGAGGCGACCGGAAATCCCGGGACTGCGACTGCTCTACGGACCGCAGGGCCTGCGTGCTGGCTGGTCGCTGTTGACGTTCGCAATGCTGGTCTACCTGCTGCTGCAGGTCTTTGGGCTGATGATCGGCCGGTATGTGCACATTGGCGGTGACGGGACGCTGCCGCCTATTTCCGCCCTGCTGATGGAACTCACGCAATTTGTGCCGGTGATGGTGGCGACGGCCATTCTGGCGATGTTCGAGGGACGCTCGCTGACGTTCTACGGATTTCAGGGGCGCGCGCGGGGGCGACGCTTCCTTGCGGGCCTCGGGTGTGGCTTTGCTGCGATCAGCTTGTTGGTGATGGTTCTGCGGCAACTGGGGTATCTGGTTCTCGAGGGGCGGGCCATCGGGGGCGGTCCCGCGCTGCGCGATGCGGTGGTGTGGGGCGGAGTGTTTCTTCTGGTCGGGCTGACCGAGGAGATGATGTTCCGCGGCTATGCGCAGTTCACTCTGACGCGGGGGCTGGGGTTCTGGTGGGGCGCGGTGCTGATCGCGATAGCCTTCGGGCTGATGCACTCCATTAATGGAGGAGAGACACCGCTGGGTTTGGTCGCCGTGGGCGCTGTGGGGCTGGTCTTTTGCCTGAGCCTCTGGTACACGGGGTCGCTGTGGTGGGCGGTGGGCTTCCACGCGGCATGGGACTGGGGCGAGTCGTATTTCTATGGGACAGCGGACAGCGGGCTGGTGGCGCAGGGACATCTGCTGCGCGAGCATCCGGTGGGGGCTCCGCTGTGGAGCGGCGGCGCGACCGGGCCAGAGGGGAGTGTGCTGGTGTTTCCGCTGCTGGTAGTGATTGCGGTACTCATGGTGGTTTGGTGGGGACGGCGGGGGGAGAGGCCGTTTGCGGGGGCGGGATGGAGGGGGCGGCAGAAATGACATTTCCCATGTTTGTGATTTATAAGTTACAATCAATATGCCGATTATCGAGATTCGTCGGTATCTGACGCCCTCCGGCGAGGATGTTTTTGGGGCATGGCTGGCGAAACTGGAGCCTCGTGGACGAGCGAAGGTGATTGCACGCCTTGATCGGCTGGCATTGGGCAACTTCGGTGACTGCAAATTCCTTCGCCATGGGGTGTTCGAACTAAGGATCGGCTGGGGGCCAGGCTATCGCGTGTATTACGGAAGAGTCGGTAGCGCGGTCGTGCTGCTTTTATGCGGTGGCGACAAACGAAAGCAGTCGTCAGATATTGAGCGCGCGATGGAATACCTCGAAGAGTTTGGAAAGAGGGCAGGGAGATCATGAAACGCACTGCGAGCACTTCGCACGATGAAGCGTTGGTAAAGGAACTGCAGGAGGACCCTGAGTTTGCCGCTGAATACCTGAGGGCCGCTTTGGAAGACACAGAGGAACCAGGGGTTCTTCTGATCGCATTGCGCCGTGTGGCGGAGGCTCGCGGCGGGGTTGCGAAAATCGCCAAAGCTGCGGGTATCGAGCGGGAAAGCCTGTACCGAGCACTGTCGAGGCGAGGCAATCCGCGCTGGTCGACCCTGGTCGCCGTCACCAGGGCCATGGGGTTGAAGCTCACCGTGGAATCGGCTGGATAAAGGCCGGCCCCTACCGCTTTTCGATGGGCACGTACTTTACCGGATATTCCGGACCGGTGTATTCGGCGCGGGGACGGATGAGGCGGTTGTCGTCGAGTTGCTCGATGACGTGCGCGGCCCATCCGGCGATGCGGCTGACAGCGAAGATGGGCGTGAAGAGGTCGAGGTCGATGCCCAGAGTGGTGTAGGTGGAGGCGGAGTAGAAGTCGACGTTGGCGTTGAGCTTCTTCTCCTCTTTCACGAACTTCTCGATCTGCCGGGACATGTCGTACCACTTCGTGTTGCCGGAGTCGCGGCTGAGCTGCTCGGACATCTGGCGCAGGTGCGTGGCGCGCGGATCCTCGGTGCGATAGACGCGGTGGCCGAAGCCGAAAACCTTCTTCTTCTGGGAGAGGAGGCTTTTCACGTACTCGACGGGATCGCCGCCCTCCTGAGCGATGGCGAAAAGCATCTTCATCACGGCTTCGTTGGCGCCGCCGTGGAGCGGGCCCTTGAGGGCTCCGATGGCGCCGGTAATGGCCGAGTGCATGTCCGCCATGGTGCCGGCGATGACGCGCGCGGCAAAGGTGGAGGCGTTCAGCTCATGGTCGGCGTGGAGGATGAGGGCGATGTCCATAGTGCGCGCGGCGGCGGGGATGGGCTTTTCGCCATGGAGCATCCAGAGAAAGTTGGCCCCGTGGGAGAGCGAGGGATCGGGCTCGACGATTTTTGTGCCTTTCCGGATGCGGTCGAAGGCGGCGACCAGCATGGCCAGCTGAGCGGTGAGCGCGTAGGCCTTGCGGACATTGGAATCGTGATCGACAGCGGCTTCGGCGGGATCGTAGAAGCTGAGGGCAGAGACGGCGGTGCGCAACGCCTCCATGGGTGTGCCGTCTTTGGGGAAGGAACGGAGCAGGTCGAAGATTTGCGGGGGAATCTGGCGGGCGGCGGTGAGTTTCTTCGTGAATTCGGCCAGTTGGTCGCGACTGGGCAGATGGCCGAACCACAGAAGATAGGCCGTTTCCTCGAAGGTGGACTTCTCCGCGAGCTCGTGAATGTCGATGCCGCGGTAGGCCAGCACGCCCGTATAGCCGTCGATCCAGCAAATGCCGGAGTTGGTTGCCACTACCCCTTCGAGACCTTTTGTCACCGTTGCCGAAGCCATCTGCTGCCTTTCCTCCGTCCGGCTAAAAGAGTGCCGGTTACCGGGATGCCGTCATCGCGCAATGCGATGCAAACGCTGCCAACGGAAGCGCTTCAGGAGCGCTTCACGCGCGGCTGCGCATTCCAGCTCACTGTTTATAGCTTACGCGAAATCGGACTGTCATCCGGTGCGGAAGGAAGTCAGGCCAACTTCCATTACGAAGGTGATGGGCGGGGCTGAACGTTTCGTGGGGGCTCAGGACGAAACAGGCGCTGTCGCGAAGCGCGTGGCGCGAAACGGCGTCAGATCGATCTCCGGAGTGCGGCCGCTCATCCACTGCGCGAGAACACGACCGGTAGCGGGACCGAGCAGGATTCCGTTGCGGAAGTGGCCGGTGGCGACCCAGCAATTCTCAGAGGTGGTGTCCAGAATGGGGAGACCATCCTCAGAAGCAGGGCGGAAGCCGACCCAGCTTTCCACGATGCGGGCGTCGCGCAGGGGCGGCCAGAGGCGGCCGGCTTTCAGGAAGAGGCCCTGGACGCGGTCGGGATCGACGGTGCGGTTGAAGCCGGCGTCTTCGACGGTGGAGCCGATGGTGTAGCGATTCAGGCCGCGGGGCACGATGTAGACAGTGTCGGTGCGGAGAACGCACTGCGTCTGCACGTCGCCAGAAAGCTCAACCGTGAGCATGTGACCTTTGCGGGGAAAGACGGGCAGGGAAGCGTTGAGTGCGGGTGCCCAGGCTCCGGCGGCGTTGAGAAAGACAGCGGCGGAGACCGAGCCATGCGGGATTTCGAGGTGTACGCCAGAGCTTTCTGAGCGGACATGCAGCACGGGAGTGTGCTCGCGGAGATGAACGCCGGCGGCGCGGACGGCAGACGGGAGTGCTTCGGCGAGATCCCAGGCATCGAAGCTGGATTCTTCAAGCAGAAAGAATTCGAGGCCGGAGGGATCGATCTGCGGAGCCATCCTCTGCAGGCCGGCGGCAGAGAGCGAGGCAACGCCGGGGGGGCGATGATGCGCACCCTGCGCGGTGCGGCTGGTGCGAAGCGGGACGGGGCGTCCGGAGAGCGCTTCGATGCGGGCGAGGAAGGCGAGATAGAGGCTGAGGCTCAGGTGAGCGAGCGCGTGGATCGCGGGTGGGTTTTCAGGATCGAGGCCGGCGAGCATGCCGGCCGCGGCGCGCGAGGCTTCCGACATGGCCTCGCGCTGGTCGAAGACGGTGACGTGCCAGCCGGCATCGGCCAGTTCGAGAGCCGTGGCGAGGCCGATGATGCCTGCTCCGGCGATGACCGCAGTGCGCTCCTGCATAACGTCATTGTAGGCGTTACAGATTGCACCACATTGTGTGCGATCGCGGTACTCCCGTTACGCATGAGTTAGCGGCAGTATGACCATCGTGACTTACTAAAAGGGGACTGTGCAAAAGAGGGTGCGAAATTCACGCAGCCGCAAAAGTAACGGTTGCGCGGTGGAAATCGAGGAAGAAAGTTCTCGGCGGTGGCGTGGTTTTTACCTGCCGCGGGCGAACAGTCGATGAGAGATAGCGCGGCGCGCGCGAGAAAAGACGCGTAACTGCCATAGTTGTGGTGCAGTCTGCGTGGATAACACGAAAGTACCAGTCGCAAACGAGGGAACGGTAATTAGCGTGCACGTCCGCTCACTAAAATCTCGCAAGACTGGCAGACAGTTGTAAGCAGATAAACACAGGTCTTCGCGGCGGGTCCTTCTGGCTGTGGAGATTCCAGGTTCATTCGGCTTTATCGCACTCGGGGGCTTCCAGCCCTCGTACGCCAGAACGCGGGAACGATGCAAGAGGTGAGGATGTACGGTACCCCCTTTCGTTTCTCGTTATTTTTTGGCGGAGCACGGCGTGCGCGGTGGATCTCCGAGTGGTCGGGCCGGAGCGTGCGGGATGCATCGTCGCGGCGGCGGATCGCCGCATGGCTCAGTCTGACCGTGATTGGCCTGGTGGTTCTGGGCCTGAGCGGCTGCGGAACGATTGTGCAGGCCACCGCGGGTCAAGCGACCACCGCAGGCGGTCTGACCATCAATCCTTCCAGCGTGAGCTTCGGCTCAGTGGCCGTCGGCCAGTCCGCGAGTGCCTCGGTTTCGCTGACCAACGGTTCGACGAGCACTGTCCAGGTTTCGCAGATCAGTATTACGGGCGCGGGCTTTCAGCAGGTGAGCGCGGACAGCCTGCCGGTGAACATCGACCCGGGCGACAGCTATAACGTCGTGGTGGAGTTTGTGCCGACCGCGGCGGGGGCGGCGAGCGGGCAGATCACTGTGGTGAATACGGCCGCCGGCGGGGGCACGGTGAGTGTGGCTCTGAGCGGTACGGGAACCACCGGGGCCAATCAGCCGACGACGCTGCTGAACGGACTGTCCTGCGATTACGGAGCGCTCACCGGAGCAGGGACCGACAACTGTACGGTCACGCTGAGTGGCGCGGCGCCGAGCGGCGGACTGGCCGTGAGTCTGGCCAGCAGCAGCAGCTCGGTGAGCGTACCGGCTTCGGTGACCGTGGCCGCGAACGCAAACAGCGCGGAATTCAAGGCGACGGTGGCCGCTGTTAGTTCGGCGGCGACGGGGACGCTGACGGCGTCGGCGGGCGGAGTGAATGAGACCTTCGCTCTGAAGCTGAATGCGGCAACACGCCTGCTGAATGCGAGTCTCACCCGGGTTTCCTTTGGAAGCGTGACCGTAGACACCTCGACGCAGCAGGCCCTGGTTCTGGAGTCGGCGGGAACCCAGGCACTGACCATCAATGCTGCGTCGCTGACCGGCACCGGCTTTTCCGTGTCGGGCGGGAGCTTTCCCATCACGCTCAATCCGGATCAGGTGGTGGTGCTGGAGGTGCAGTTCGCGCCGACCAGCGCGGGCGCGGAAACCGGTCAGCTGACGATCACCAGCAACTCCTCGAGCGGTGCGACGATGGAGATTGGCCTGGCAGGAACGGGCACGGCGACTTCGTCCTCGGGCGCAGGCGCGATCCTGAGCGTGAATGCGACGACGGTGGCGTTCGGGACGGTATCGCTGAACACGCCGGCCACGCAGTCGGTGACGCTGAGCTCGACGGGGAGCAGCGCGGTGACTGTGAGCGGTGCGACCGTGAGCGGGACGGGCTTCACGCTGGCGAGCGGGAGCTTCCCGATCACGCTGAACCCGGGACAATCGGCTGTGCTGAGCGTTGTGTTCAACCCGGCGTCCGCCGGGGCGGCGACAGGACAGTTGTCGATTGCCAGCAACTCGACGACTGGAGCGACCACGGCCGTCGCGCTGACCGGCACGGGCGCCTCGACGGCGACCTATGCGGTCGATCTGACGTGGAACGCGCCGACGAGTTCGAGCGATGCGGTGGTGGGCTACCACATCTATCGGGCAACGGGCACGGGTGGGAGTTTTCAGCTGCTGAATACAAGCGTGAATGTACCCACGACTTATGCCGATGCCACCCCTCAGAGCGGGCAGACCTATGTGTACGCAGTTACCAGTGTGGATGCTTCCGGAGTGGAAAGTGCGGATTCGAATCTATTCACAGTGACCATTCCGTGAGACAAAGAGAAGAGACCCGCGGAGGTGGCGCGAGAGTTTTGGCGGAGGGGGACGCAGGATCGTCCTCCGTTGATCCCAGGTCGATGGAAAAGACGGGGACCGGCGAGAGAAATTCGAAGGGCAGAACGTGGGGATGGCTGTGGATTCGTGCCGGAATATGGCGCGGATGCTTAACTGGAGAGCCATCCGCTTCGGGTTATAATCAATCTCGCACGACCTCCGCGAACCATCGATTCTGGGTACGACGCAATCTCATTAAATCTTTCATCCTGAATCACTTCAGGAATTTACTTGCTGGTTTTTCAGCCTGGGGGTGCCAGTTACCAGAATTTAACTTCACCTGCGCAACGCCGTCTGAACGACGGGGTTGAACAGGATGCGGTATCTGGCTGGCGAAACAGACGCAACATGATTCCCTACGTCAACAATTTGCCGTCTCCGATTCGCATCCTGATCGCCGACGATCATCCCCTTTTCCGGGATGGCTTGCGGCGGCTGCTCCAGTCAGAGCCGGGGTTTGAGGTGGTTGGCGAGGCTTCGGACGGGGATGAGCTGCTGGGGCTGATTCGCAAGGCGAAACCGGACATTCTTCTGCTGGATTTATCGATGCCGCGCCGGGACGGAATGGCGGTTCTGCGCGAGCTGGCGGCGGCGAAGATTCCGGTTCGGACCCTGCTGCTGACGGCGGCGATCGATCAGGGACAGATTGTGCAGGCTCTGCGGCTGGGCGCCTATGGAATCATTCTGAAGGAATCCACAACCCAGCGTCTTTTTGACAGCATTCGATGTGTCATGGCGGGACAGTACTGGGTAGGACGGGAGAGCGTCTCCGATCTGGTGAAAGCGCTGAGGAGCGCGGGCGGCCCTTCGGACAGCGGCACGGGTTTACGGTCCCGGGACTTCGGGCTGACTCCGCGGGAGCTGGAAATCGTAACACTGGTGGTTGCCGGATACTCGAATCCCGATATCGCCCAGCGCTGCTCGATCAGCGAACAGACGGTTAAGCACCATGTGAGCAACATTTTCGACAAGCTGGGGGTGTCGAACCGTCTGGAACTGGCCCTGTTCGCGGTCAATCATCGGCTCACGGTCGCCGTCTCCTGAGTGGCGGCGCCGCGAGCGATTCGGAAGTCTGCATTTTGGCGGGCCGGTTCCAGCCCCCCAGGGGGGCCGGTGTGCGCGGTTGCCGGCATCGTCGATCCAGCGAAATAACCCAGGTAACACACTATGGTTCCGAATTCGTAGCACTATGCAGTCATATGACCATAGTACTGTCGGGCCATTGCTGTCTCTCCGGAACTACCCTAACCTAAACCTCGCATGTTGATGGCTGAAACCTCGCTCTGAAGGGCGTCACGATCCGCGTGGTTTCACCAAGGAGAACGATGGATTTGGAGCCGGCCGTGAGCACATCTCCGATGGAGGTATCCAGGGCCCGGCGGTACGAAATTGGGACCTCAATCCGGTATCGGGTGAGGGGAGAACGCGAATGGCATGAAGGGGTGACTGAAAATATCAGCATTTCCGGAATGCTTATTCGCGCCGATCGATCCCTGGACCCGAGGACTGCTATTGAGATGAGGTTTTTTCTCCCTGTTGAACTGGACGGCGAATGCGCCGCCGAAGTTTTCTGCCGAGGATTGGTCATCAGGTCGTCGAAGTGCCGGATCCCGGCCAATACGGTTACGATCGCTGTCAAAATCGCACATTCACGTTTTATTCGACAAATGGACAGCAGGAAAGACGTGACCCGAGATGCAACGCATGGCAATCGACGGTTGGCGCTTTGATTCTTTTCCCTTTTTGAAGTACGAGCAGTGGACGAGGCGAACGGGGTTCCTGAGCAGGACGCTCTGGACCGCGCGCCGGAAGGTTCCAGTCAGTGTGGAAAAGAGGGCGATGTAGCTCACAGGGCGAAGCTGCGCTCCGCTGACCAACAAGGAGTACACTGCAGGGCATGCTGCCAGCAACCGTGACCCCCCCTGAACGGATTGAGACGGCGCCCTGGTGGGCGTTGTATACGCGGCACCAGCACGAGAAGGTCGTGGCCGAGATGCTGACGGCCAAAGGCTTTGAAGTCTTCCTGCCGGTGTACGACTCGATCCGGCGCTGGAAGGACCGGCGGAAGGTTCTGTCGCTGCCGCTGTTTCCCTGTTATGTGTTCGTGCGCGGCCAGGCGGATCGGCGGCTGCAGGTGGTGAGCACACCGGGCGTGCACATGCTGCTGACCCGGGGCGAGCAGATCGCGGTTGTTCCCGATGGGGAGATTGGGGCGATCCGGCGGGCGGTGGAAGGATCGTTCCGGGTGGAGCCGCACCCCTTTCTGAAGGTGGGCGAACGGGTACGGGTGACCCGCGGCTCGCTGGCCGGTTTGGAAGGCATTTTAGTAAGGAAGAAAAACCTGTATCGACTGGTGCTCTCGGTCGATATGCTGGCACAGTCGGTAGGCGTGGAAGTGGACGCATCGGATGTGGAACCGATTCAGGCGGAGGCCAACGGAAAAGGAGCGGTTTCCGCGGTATTGGCCCTTCCGGAACTGGCTTCCCCGGGCAGCCGGTGGAGCGCCGGGCATGCGGAGACGGAACGAAGCGCGGGCCGTTAGCGCCGCCGATTCGCGAATCATCACCCCAGAAGAAGTATCCCCCATGGTGAGAGTTCTGATGAGATACAAGCAGTATTGCTGGATTGCGCTGGTTGTCCTTCTGATTGCCGGTTCGAGACTCGTTATGGCCCAGGATTCGGGGCAGCAGGACCCGCCGGAGGCGACGGCGGCTCCCCACAACGACACGTTTGTGATCGGAAACGACGATAAGCTCAACATCAATGTCTGGAAGGACACGGAGCTGACCAAGACGGTGCAGGTGCGGCCCGACGGGAAAATCTCGATGCCGCTCATCGGAGAACTGCAGGCTGCCGGGCGCACGCCGCTGCAGCTGGAGACCGAGATTACCGACAAGCTGAAGGCGTATATCTCGCAACCGGATGTGACAGTGATCGTCGAGCAAATCAACAGCGAGAAGTTCAATATTCTCGGCAAAGTGTCCAAGCCCGGCTCCTATCCTCTGACCACCACCACGACGGTGCTGGACGCGATCGCCGAGGCCGGGGGATTTCTGGACTTTGCCAAGCAGAAGGACGTTTACATTCTGCGCCCCAGGCCAGGCGGCGGCGAGGCTCGGCTGCACTTCAACTACAAAGATGTGATCAAGGGCAAGCACCCGGAAGAAAACGTCAGGCTGGAGCCTCACGACACCATCGTTGTGCCCTGATCGCTGAGCTGTCTGAAGAATCTGAGATTCCCTTTATGTTGAAGAGCATTTGCCTTGGGCTGGTGCTGGTGGCCGGATTTCCGGCATGGTCCCAGTCACCTTCATCGACGGATACGCAGCAGACGACTCCGTCGACGGACACGTCTCAGTCAACGGATACATCCCAGGCTACAGACGCGTCTCAGGCGACGGACACATCTCAGACTCCCTCGGGGACGGAAACACCGATGGAACTGCCTCCGCCTGTGACCGGACAGTCCTATCCGTCGCAGGTGGGCTCCGATGTCCACCACAACTATCTCAATCTTGGGATCACCGGCTCCGGCGGATACATTAACAACGTGCTGGTGGGCTACAGCACGACGACCGCTACGTCGGTCTTCACTCTGGCTCCTTTGGTCTCGTACAACAAGAAAACCGCGAGGACGAACGCTGAGTTCGACTACGATCCGCAGTTTACTTTTTACACACAGGTCAGCGAGCTGAACGAGATCGACGAGAACGCGTCAGGATCTTACCAATATCGAATTACGCCGCATTTCGTTTACCGCATGCAGGATTCGTTCACGAAAAGCTCCAGTGTTTTCGGCCTGCCGACGGCGGCCTTGGGAGGCACGGTTTCCGGCTCGCTGCCCATCGAACTGGGAGGACTGGTCGCCTCGTTCGCGGACCGCATCTCCAACACGGCCTCGGTGGATCTGGGGTTGCAGACCAGTGAGAATACGCTGATCGGGGCTTCGGGGTCGTTTGCCGAACTCGATTACCCCACCGCCGCGCAGGTTCCCGGACTGATCAACTCGAACTCCATCGGTGCTTCCGGCTTTTATACCCACCGGGTTACCGAGCATCAATATCTGGGATTCACTTACCAGTACCTCCAGATTCTGAGTTATCTGCCGAACGCCGAGGGAGAGGCGGCTCTCAATACATTCACGCCGTTCTACTCGTTCTATCTGGTGCGGACGAAGCAGGGGAACTTAACGGCGTCGGTGCAGGGCGGCCTGGAACACTCTTCCTTCATTATCCGGGGCGGCCCGCTGGTCGAGCAGTGGACGCCGGTTGTGACTTCCAGTATCGGATGGCAGGGACCGGTGACCAACTTCGCGGTGGGCTATACACGCTCGGTGAGCGGAGGCGGAGGACTGAATGGGTTGTACGGGCAGTACAGCCTGAGCGGGACGGCGCAGGTGAAGATCGCCCGGGAGTGGGGGGTTTCCGCGGGCGCGAACTATTCGGATCTGTCGAACGACAGTACCCGGTATCTGTCGGTGACGACCGGAGGCCATACCATTATCGGGACCGCGACGGCCGGACGCTCCCTGGGCCGGAGCGCCCGATTCGAAGTCGGCTATAACCACATTCACGAGTCGTACCCGGGGATCAGCGCGATTACGGATAACCCGGACAGCAACCGCATCTACGGTTCGGTGAGCTACCTGTTCAAAAGGCCGGTGGGGAGATAGCGATGGCAGAGATCTACGAAGAAGAAAAAACCAAGAATTTCAATCTCCAGCGGGTCTGGGACGTTGTCCAGCGCAGGCACATGACGTTCCTGCTGCCCTTCTTTGGAGGCTGGCTGGTGGTTTTCGGACTGAGCTTCGCACTGCCGAAGATGTACAAATCGACCACGCTGATTCTGGTGCAGGAACCGACGATGCCGAAGAATTACGTGCTGCCGAACATCAGCGACAATCTGCAGGATCGGCTGCAGAGCATAACCCAGCAGCTGGAGAGCCGGACGCGCCTGCTGAAGGTTATCGGCGAGCTGCACCTGAATCAGAAGGACGGCCATCCGATCCCGACGGACAGCGCGATCGACGCGATGCAGAAAAACATCACCGTGGACCTGGTGCGTGATTCGAGCGGGCTGATCAATGCGTTCAAGGTATCGTATTCGGCGCTGAGTCCGGGGATTGCGCAGAAGGTGACATACGACCTGACGACCGATTTCATCAATGAAAACCTCCAGTCCCGCCAGGCTGAATCCCAGGACGCGACAAAGTTCCTGCAGGGGCAGATGGAGACGGCGCAGCAGACTTTGGCGGAGCAGGATGCCAAGCTCCGGGCCTTCCAGACGGCGCATCAGGGAGAGCTGCCGGACCAGCAAGCGACCAATCTGAGCATTCTGAACGGATTGCAGAGCCAGTTGCAGGGCGAAGAGGATTCGCTGCGCGCCGCCATGGGGCAGCGTTCCTATTTCCAGTCGCTGGTAGAGCAATATCGTGCGGCGGCTCCAGTGCACACCGCCGACGGAGCGCCAACCGCGCTGGCGACGCTGGACCTGCAACTGCAGACCCTGCGCACGCAACTGGCGGATCTGAGCACGCGCTACACGGATGAATATCCGGACGTCCAGAACCTGAAGGGGCAGATAGCGAAGCTGGAGAAGTCGCGCGCGGCGATGCTGGCGCAATCCAAAGTGCGAGCGAGCGGCGATCAGTCGGACGCGGCTTCCGCTCTGGAGAACGCGCCTCTTGCTCAGGCGCAGAGCCAGCTGCACGCGACGGACACGGAAATCGCCACCCGGCAGCAGGCCATCGCCCAGCTGAAGGAGAGCATTGCGAATTATCAGGGCCGGCTGAATGCGGCGCCCGCGGTGCAGGAGCAGCTGGCGGATCTGAATCGCGGCTACACGCAGTCGCAAACGGACTACGACGATTTGCTGAAGAAGGAAAATGAGTCGCAGATGGCGACCAGCATGGAGCAGATGCAGCAGGGCGAGCGCTTCACCATGCAGGACCCCCCGAATTATCCGATGCAGCCGGACTTTCCCAACCACCTGAAATTCTGCGGCATTGGGGTCGGGGTAGGGCTGTTTCTGGGTATTGCCTTGGTGGGCGCGCTGGAATACTTCGACGATCGAATGCATATGGGCGAGGAGATTCGGGAGATGATTCCGGTCGCGGTGATCTCGGAGGTACCGGAAATCGTGACCCCGACGGACGTGCGCAGCGCCCGCCGAAGAGTGGTCGTGGGCTGGGCGACGGCTGCTCTCGTGCTTTTCACGATTCTGGCGGGGGCCGCAGTCAGTTTTCTGCGCAGCTAAGCGGATTGAACTATGTATAAAGCCTTCTACCACCTGACGCGGAACCCCTTCGACCTGACGCCGGATCCCAGCTATTTCGTCGCGACCCGGCGGCACAATGAGGCGCTGGCGGCGCTGCATTACGGGATCCGTAGGCACAAGGGGTTTGTGGTTGTGACCGGCGAAGTCGGCACGGGCAAAACCCTGCTTCTGCGCTGCCTGCTTCGACTGTTAAGGGAGAGCCGCGACGTTTCCTACGCCTATCTCTTCAACAGCCGGATGTCTCCGGTGGAGTTTTTGCAGTACATTCTGTCCGACTTCGGGCTGGTGGTTTCCGGCAAGAACAAAGGCGAGCTGCTGCATGAGCTGGGAGAATTTGTGGTGTCGCGCGGATCGAGAGGACTGACGACGGTCCTGATCGTGGACGAGGCACATCATCTTTCCGAGGATCTGCTGGAGGAAGTGCGGCTGCTCACCAACCTGGAAACGATCGACGACAAGCTTCTGCAGATCGTCCTGGTGGGACAGCCGGAACTGGATATGAAGCTGGATTCCAGCCAGCTTCGACAACTGAAGCAGAGAATCTCCATCCGGGCGCATCTGGGGCCGCTGACCCCCGAGGAGACGAAGGAATACATCGAACATCGTCTGCGGGTGGCCGGCCCGGAATCGAAGGTGGAGACGATTTTCCCGCTGCCGACGGTGGAAGTGGTCTACCACCACTCGCGCGGCATTCCCCGCCTGATCAATACAATCTGCGAGAACGCGCTCATCATCGGGTACGCGCGGCAGATGCACAGCATCCCCGCCGACATCATTCACGATGTGGCGCGCGAATTTCGTCTGGAGACCAGCGTGCCGCCGGACTCCGAGAACGGAATCGTTGGAAGGGAAGAGAAGCCGCAGGGCTTTCGCGATCTTTATGCGATGCTGCGCGGGCCAGGATCGTCCGGCACGGGCGCATCGGTTCCCATAGTTGAGGCGAGCGAATATGAGCCAAATCTTTGATGCCCTGCAGAGGGCCGAGGCGGAACGGGCAGGGACCCGCGACGCCACCGCGGGCGACGCTGCGGAATTGCTGGAGCGAGCAGAGCGCCAGGCATCGCACCGCCGTCAGGCGATGGTCGCCCTGGAAACCGTCAACGCGCCGGCGCTGTCCGATGCGGACCGGCCTGCCGGAGCCACGCCTGCGGCTGGCCGCGAACCCTCTGTAGCGACGCTGGTCGAGGCTCTGGCCGAGCCGATGCAGGCCGACGCGGAGAAGAATATGCGCCTGCTGGACATGTTCCAGACGGTGACTATTCCGCCGGGCGGCAGCGGGCGGCTCGTCTCTCTGATGGAAGGGGCCCATCCGGCGGCGGAAGCGTTTCGGTTGCTCGCCGTGCGGCTGCGCCATCGCCGTAAGGAAACCAACCTTCGCAAACTGCTGATTACCAGCACCATTCCGGATGAGGGCAAGAGCGTGGTTTCGGCGAACCTGAGCTGCGCGCTGGCCGCGGGCACGCGTCAGAAGGTGCTCCTGATCGGCGGCGATATCCGACGGCCTTCGCTGGGGCGGGTGTTCGGGATGGATCAGGGCCCGGGGCTGTGCGAACTGCTCGAGGGAAGCCAGAACCTGGTTTCGAGTGTGCTGTTCGTCAAGGAAGCCGGAATCTGGATGTTGCCGGCGGGCATCATGAAGGGCAATGCCCTTGAGATTCTGCAGTCCAATAAGCTGCCGGTTCTGATGGATCAGCTGGTCTCCCTGTTCGACTGGGTGGTGGTCGATTCTCCCCCGATTCTGCCGCTGGCCGACACCAGTGTCTGGGCGCGTCTGGCGGATGGGATTCTTCTTGTTGCCCGTCCGGGCGTCACCAAGAAGCGGTTGTTGCAGAAGGGTCTGGAAGCCATCGACAAGAAAAAGCTCGTCGGCGCTCTCCTCAATTCCTACAAGAGCGTCGAAGAAGGAAGCTATTACTACTACGGAACGGCCTCCGGGACGAGCGGTAACTAAAGCCGCCGACACGCCTGAAGGTGTTGTCCGGGCGGCGGCCGATCCGGCTGCCGCATGCATGACCCCTGCATCCTCTGAAGAGAAATTCGTTGTGTGTCCTCCCGCAATCCGCGGGATCCGAAATTCAGCATTTTCATGCACTATCTTGCGGCTGCCGCTCCCGGGCGAAGATTCGGGGCGACGCCAACTGCCTGTTCCCCCAAGCGGACGACCGATCCGTTTATCCAGAGAGGAGTAGATCCGTGAGCGTACTGAACCTTGGTAAAGTTGCGAAACCGAGCGACCCGATCCTGGACGCGGGATCCCTCGGGGAACGCTTCATTCTGAACGAGGACGAGTTTAAGAGGGGCATTGCGCTGGAACGCAAGAGGACTGAGCGTTCGCGCGAACCGTTTCTCCTGATGCTGCTGGAAGCGGGTGCGGTTCCGAGCGTCAACGGCGGCGCGACGACGCTGAACAGCATTATGTCCGCCATGCTCTCCTGCACCCGGGAGACGGATTCAGTGGGCTGGTACCGGTCACAGTGCACGGTAGGGGTCATGTTCACGGGCATCGTGATGAACGACCGGCGCTCGGTTCTGGGCACGATCATGGCGCGCGTGAGCACGGCGCTGCGGGAGGAGCTGTCTCTCGAGCGATTCAACCAGATCACGTTTTCTTTCCATTTCTTCCCCGACCACTGGGATCACGATGAGCCCGGACGGCCCAACGATCCGGTGCTGTATCCGGATCTGATGACCCCCAGCGAAAACCGGCAGTCGCTGCTGCGGGTGAAGCGGACGATGGATATCCTTGGCAGTCTGCTCGCGCTCACCGTCAGTTTCCCGTTCTTCGTTGCCATCGCCATCGCTGTCAAGCTGAGCTCGAAAGGCCCCGTCTTCTTTCGTCAGGACAGGATCGGGCAGTACGGGCAGCGCTTCACGTTTCTTAAATTCCGCTCCATGCGGGTGAACAACGACGACAGCGTGCATCGGGATTATGTGAAGCGTCTGATCGCGGGGGAAGCTGAGCAGGTACAGGTGGCCCCGGGGCGCGACGGCGTCTTCAAGCTGGCCAACGACAAGCGGATCACGCCCATCGGCAGTTTTCTGCGCAAGACCAGCCTCGACGAGCTGCCGCAGTTCATCAACGTCCTGCGCGGGGAGATGTCGCTGGTCGGTCCGCGTCCGCCGATTCCCTACGAGCTGGCTGCCTACCAGACGTGGCATCGCCGCCGGGTGCTGCAGGTGAAGCCGGGCATCACCGGCCTCTGGCAGGTGACGGGGCGCAGCCGCGTCCGCTTCGACGACATGGTGCGGCTCGACCTGCGCTATGCGATGTCGTGGTCGCCCTGGCTGGACGTGAAGATCCTGCTGCGCACGCCCGCCGCGGTCATCAAGGGAGCGTACTAGTCCTGATTCACTCTGGCCGCTTCGGCCGCTCTACAGTCCAACGGTTTTCTCATCCCATCCCGAACGGCGCTTCATGCCGAAGCGGAATTGTGTCGAAAGTGTGGTGACGTTCAAATGAATTTTGGGGTAATCGGCTACGGTTATTGGGGACCGAACGTTGTCCGGAATCTTTCCACTCTTGAAGGATCGCAGGTCACGGCCATTGCGGAGCTGAGTCCCGCCGCGCAGAAGAGGGCGCACCGGGCTCATCCGGGAATCCACATCACGGCGGATGCCAATGAAGTCCTGACCTCGCCCGACATCGATGCGATCGCGGTCATCACCCCGGTCTGGACACATTTCGAGCTGACCAAAGCAGCGCTGGAAAACGGCAAGCACGTCTTCGTGGAAAAGCCGTTCACCAGCAATGTGGAGCAGGGCGAGGAACTGATCGAGCTGGCGCTGCGAAAAAACCTGACCATCATGGTGGACCACACGTTCCTCTTCACGGGAGCGGTGCGCAAGATCTCGCAGCTGATGCGCGAAGGCACACTCGGGCGGCTCTATTACTACGATTCCACCCGCGTCAATCTGGGTTTGTTCCAGCACGACATCAATGTCCTGTGGGATCTGGCGCCGCACGATCTCTCCATCATGGATCACCTGATCGAAGGCAGTCCCGAAGCCATTGTCGCCACCGGTCAGAGCCACCTGAACAGTCATGAAGACATCGCCTTCATGACGGTCTACTTTCCCGACAACGTGATCGCCCACATCAACGTGAACTGGCTTTCGCCGGTGAAGGTGAGAACCACTCTGATCGGCGGCGAGAAGCGCATGCTGGTGTGGAACGACCTCGAGGCCGATGAAAAGGTAAAGGTGTACGACAAGGGCGTGAACATCACCAACAGCGAAGGCGTGTACCGGTTGCTGGTGAATTACCGCTCGGGCGACATGTGGGCGCCGCAGCTGGAGCAGGTGGAAGCTCTGCGCGAAGAGCTGACCTACTTTGTGGACTGCGTGACGAACAGCAAGAAGCCCTTCAACGACGGATGCGCGGGCCTGCGGGTGGTGCAGATGCTGGAGTCAGCGACCAAATCGCTTCGCGAACGGGGAGCGCTGGTCTATCTATGAATGAGTGGAACAGCATTGCCCCGGACGTGAAGCTGGGCAGCGGGGTCCGGCTGGCGAAATTCATCAACCTGTATGGCTGCACCATTGGCGACGAAACCAAAATCGGCGCGTTCGTTGAGATCCAGAAGAACGCCACCGTGGGACGGCGCTGCAAAATTTCCAGCCACACGTTTATCTGCGAAGGCGTGGAGATTGAGGATTACGTCTTCATTGGGCACGGGGTGGTCTTCGTGAACGACAGCTTTCCTCGCGCTACGCGGCCCAACGGGGACCTGCAGACGGAAGCCGACTGGAAGGTCGAGCGAACCGTGGTTAAGCAAGGCGCCTCGGTGGGATCGGGCGCCACTATTTTGAGTCAGGTGACGATCGGCGAGAACGCCATTGTGGGCGCAGGCGCCGTCGTCACCAAAGATGTTCCGCCGAACGCGATCGTAGCGGGCAATCCTGCGCGGGTGCTCCGCTACATCGATAAACTCCTGGAGGCGACCCATGTCGGTCAGCAGTGATATCCCTTTTCTGGATCTTGTAACCCCCCACGTGCAGCTGGAGGAAGAGCTCACCGCGGTGTTCCTGCGTACTCTGCGCAGCGCCGGCTTTATCGGCGGACCGATGGTGGAAGACTTCGAAAAGGACTTTGCCGCCTACTGCGATTGCCATCATGCGGTGGCCCTCAACAGCGGCACCGATGCTCTGCGCTTTGCCCTCATGGCGGCGGGCGTGCATACGGGCGATGTGGTTTTGACGACCCCGCACACGTTCATCGCGACAACGGAAGCCATTTCGCAGGCAGGTGCGCTGCCCGAGTTCGTTGACATCGACGAGCAGACCTATAACCTGTCCGTTCCGAAGCTGCGGCAGTATCTGGAGCAGGAGTGCCGGCGCGACGCATCCGGCCGGCCGATCAGCCGGCGGAGCCAGCGGCCGGTGACCGCGGTGGTGCCTGTCCATCTTTACGGACAGATGGCCGACATGGACGGGATCATGGATCTGGCCGAAGAGTACGGGCTGATCGTGGTCGAGGATGCCTGCCAGGCGCATGGCGCGGAGTATTTCTCGGCGCGGCAGAATCGCTGGTTCCGGGCCGGATCGATGGGCCGGGCATCGGCTTTCAGTTTTTATCCAGGGAAGAACCTGGGCGCGTGCGGGGAAGCCGGCGCAGCGACCACCCACGATCCGGATCTTGCCAAACACGTGCGTATGCTGCGCGACCACGGCCAGGCGAAGAAGTACTATCACGACATCGAAGGCTACAACGGCCGCCTGGACGCGCTGCAGGCCGGTCTTCTGCATGTGAAGCTCGCACACCTGGCGGAATGGACTGCGCAGCGCCGCGATCGGGCGGCTGAATACAACCGGTTGCTCGCCGGCAACGATGCGGTGATTTGTCCGTATGAGCCGGACTGGTCGCGCGCCGTCTATCACCTGTACGTGATCCGCACGGCCGATCGCAACGGCCTGATGGAATCCCTGAAGCAGGTCGGCATCGGCACGGGGATTCACTACCCGGTTCCGCTCCATCAGCAGAAGGCCTATGCTTCGCTCGGCTACAAGCCGGACGACCTGCCCGTGTGCACGCGTGTGGCGACGGAGATCGTCTCCCTGCCGATGTTTCCGCATCTGACCGCGCAGCAGCAGGAGCGCGTGGCGGACGAAATCGCGAACTTCACAGTGCGTACGCGGGCCGCGGCCGAGCCGGCTCTTGCCGCGCGGAGCTGAGGGCATGCCCAGCACAATGCGAGCCAGGGCAGCGCTGTGAGTTTTCGGTTCGATCGGGTTGGGTCCCTGCATTGGGTCGGGCCGCTGTACCGTGGGTTGTTGGGCCGCGGCGGCCAGATCCCGATCCTGATGTACCACAGCGTAGCCGACGAAGACGAGTCGGCGTGGGGCCCGTATTTTCGGACCGCGATTTCGCCGGCCCTGTTTCTGCAGCACATGACGTGGCTGTACGAGCACGGCTACCGGACAGCCAGTCTGGCCGCGGCGATGGAACGGTTGCAGAGCAACGGCGGTACCGCCGGGAAGACGGTGGTGATCACCTTCGACGACGGCTATCGCAACTTTTTCCAGCATGCGTGGCTGGCGCTCGAGCGGTTCGGATTCACCGCTACGATGTTCCTGCCTACCGCCTCGATCGGCGATCAGACTCAAATTTTCAACAAACGCGAGTGCATGACCTGGGGTGAGGTGCGCCAGCTGCAGAAGTGGGGCATCTCCTTCGGGTCGCACACCGTCACCCATCCTCAGCTCCACGGGCTGCAGCCGGATCGCATCCGCGAAGAGATCCTGCAGTCGCGGCGGACCATCGAAGACAAAACAGGCTTTCCCGTCGACACGTTTGCGTACCCGTATGCCTTCCCGCAGACCGATGGCCCGTTCAGGACCATGCTGCGGCAGATTCTGGAGGAAAGCGGCTATCGCTACGGAGTCTGCACCCGGATTGGGCGGGCCGGGGCGGCCAGCGATCCTCTTTTTCTCGAACGGCTTCCGGTCAACAGCGCCGACGATGACGCTCTGCTGGAAGCCAAAATTTTAGGCGCCTACGACTGGGTCGGCGGCATGCAGTCGCTGGCCAAACGGATTCGAAAACCGCGCACGAAAGCTCAAACCCAAAAGTAATCGGTAGCAGCACTTTTTTACCCGGGTTGCAGCAGGATTTCATGGGAGAATCGGCCAGTGTTCAGCCGTTTCTAAGGACTAACCAGCAGCGGGCCGACCCGAAGTAAGGCTCGCGACAGAATTACAAGCCGTAGAATCAATCAGATCGGACAATTGTTACGATAGTGTACGTTTTTCCACCGAACCTTGGTTACTAAACGTCACTCGGGCTCCGGGACTGGTCCTCGGTTTGCACTCGTCGAGACCACTCGTCCCGCGTAGCTGGTAATGGTTCGGCGCGATTGTCGGAGGAAAGTTCCGTGTTTCGCGAGTTGTGTGTTCTGCGTGCGGTGTTTTCACCGCGCGGTGGCCCTCGGGCCGGAACCACGCAGCGGATTGCGGGGAATCCCCCACCGATCTGAGCTGCGCCACCGCGGACGGCGGCTCCGGCATTCTACGGAAAAGGAATTGGTAAGTCCTCCATGAAGAAAGTGATTTCTGGCTGTGTTTTCCTGGCGGCATCCCTTGTTGCCGCTTTCGCCATCACGCCTTCGGCGAATGCAACCACCCGTTACATTGCGCAGACTGCAGGAACCTTCAGCGGGGGGAAAGCATGCAGCGGCCAGACCACGATTACTCCCGCCACCTTTAATGGCATCACCAACTCGCCGGGCGACGTTGATTACATTTGCGGAACCATCACCGTCGCGGCGAACACCGAAGCTATCGTCGTCAATGGCAGCGGAACCAGCGGCAACCCCATCACGATCGATTTTGACAGCGGGGCAGTTCTGGCGTCTCCGGAGTGGCCTGTTGACGGCTCGGGCGGCGCCATCGACATTGGCTACAACAACTACATCACCATCAACGGGAACGGCGGAGCCAGCGGGGAGACCCAGGGCATCATCGAAGCGACCGCCAACGGCGATTCCGGCGCCGCCTGTCTGAGTGGCTCCTGCACCTATCACGGCGACAGCAACGGAATCGAAGCGAGCGGTGGAAACTCCAACATCACCATCGAGGGTCTTTCCATCATCGATATGTATGTCACCGCCAGTGGCGTGCCGAATGGGGGCGGTGGCACCTGCACCTACGTTCATGGACAGATCACCAACTGGACCGTGACCAATAACCTCTTTCACGATGTGGCCTGGTGCGTTGAGTTCCAGTACGACAGCGGCGTGTCGAACGGGATCACCATCTCGAATAACCAGATCTATAACGTCGATCACGGGATCATTTTCGGTGGACCGGCGGGCGGGAACACGTTGGAGAACGTGAATGTTTACGGCAACAACATCCACGACTATTCCAACTGGGATACCTCCGCTGACATCTGGCACCACGACGGCATCCACATCTGGGGCTACAACGATAACGGCTCCGACACCATTACAGGCATCAACATTTACGACAACAAGTTTGGTGGCTGTGTCGGGAATGATGTGACCGCTCACATCTTCGTGGAACAAAACTCCGGCAAGACCACGAACGTCAAAATCTACAATAACTCGCTCATCGATACTTGCAACGGCCAGGATGGCGACGGCCTGCTGACCACGGGCGTGGACGGCGGCTACATGATCTACAACAACACCATCATGGGCACCGCCAACGACACGTGCATGGGGACTTCCAGCTCACCCAATGTCACCTTTGTCAATAACGTGGTCAGCGGATGCGGCACCCTGATGTACATCGCCTCGGGCGGCAGCTTCGTTTCCGGGGGTCTGCATAACAACATCTACGCGAATTGCTCCGGATCCAACTGCTTCAATTACCTGGGGAACTTCTCCGCAGATCTGTCCGCCTGGCAAAGCGAGACCGGGCAGGACGCGAGTCCATCGTCTTACGTCGCCAGCGCCAACCTGACTGCTGCCGGTGTGCCGCAGGCGGGTTCGGCGGTCATCGGTGCCGGGGCTAACCTGACCTCTCTCAGTATCACCTCACTGGATTCGGACATTATCGGGAATCCCCGCCCAGCAACCGGCTCGTGGACGGTGGGCGCGTATACGAACACCGGTGCTGCTCCTGCGGCGCCGACCAACCTGACGGGAACGGTCGTCACGAACTAAGAATCGTTTTTCAGGACGGGGCAGCGGCCGGGAATCCATCATCGGATCACCTGAGCCCTGCGCCCCCTGCGTTGTGAACGCCGGCGACCCCGGCGTTCCACGCTTCTGTGTACTCCATGAAAAAGCTGATTTGCGTTCTTGCTGTGGTCGCTGCGGCTCTGGTGACCGTCGCTTGTCTCGCAACATCTCCAGCATCCGCCACCACTCGCTATATTGCGCAGTCTGCCGGAGTCTTTCACGGTGGCACTGCCTGCAATGGCCACACGGCGATCACGCCGGATGATTTTAACGGGATGCGGAATGTACCCGGCGACGTGAACTACATCTGTGGAACGATCACCGGTGACCCGGGAGTGCAGTTGCTGAAGCCGAAAGGAAATGGGGCTGCGGGCAAACCGGTCACGATCAGATTCGATACCGGTGCAGTTCTCCAGGCTCCTTATTTCGCGCCTTCGCCGAATGGCGGCTGCGGCGGAGCGATTTGTCTCTACGGCCGTAGCTATTACACGGTCGACGGCCGGCACACCGGCACGATTCAGAACACAGCCAACGGTTCCGGGCTGGCCTGGCAGCGGAACTCGGAAGGTATTGAGGGCTACAACTGCAATCACTGCACCGTTGAGAATCTGACGATTGCCAACATCTACGTTCACTCGTCGCCCTCCGACAGGGTTATCGACAACACCCAGGTCCGCTGCCTCTCTGTCAGCGGTTCAGACTGGCTGATCAGGGACAACACGTTCCATGATGCCGGTTTCTGTATCAACAACGATTACAAAAACGGAGACACAAACGTAGAGATCAGCGGCAACACCATTTACAATGTCGATCACGGCTGGATACTGCAGACGCATACGGCAGCCGGCAGCTCAGGCCCGTTCCTCTTCCACAACAACACGGTGTATGGGTACGCCAACTGGGACACGGGCGCTTCCGACTACTACCACCACGACGGGATCCACTGCTATACCAGCGAGACGGGTGGTTCGCCCGCACACATCACCCTGCTGGCGATCTACGATAACGACTTCAAAGGGCCCATCGGGCACAACATCACCAGCCACGTGTTTATCGAAGGCGGTCAGGGTCCCGGCTCCACGCCATGCGCCGATGCGACGTCGGGCATTGCCATCTACAACAACGTAGTGGCGGGCGATCAGCCCGACCCGGATGGCTTGTTCGGCCTGTTCTCCGGCAACTACACGGCGGCGCACGGCGGCGGGGTGTACAACAATACGCTCATCAGTACCGCGGGAAGCGGCGTGGGCGTGTGCTTTTCCGCCAACAGCGACGTCAGCGGGATGACTTTCGAGAATAATGCTGTCAGCGGCTGCAACCAGCTGATAGAGACCGACAGCATACCGTTCATGCCGGATGACAACCAGTATGCAGATGGAGGGGGCAACGCTTTCGTCTGCCATGGCACTTTCTATTCGCCAGCGCAGTTCTCTTCCTGGCAAGGCTGCGTTGCCGGTGACCGCCATTCGGATTACGAAACATCCCTCAAACTGAGCGACAGCTATCAGGTTGAGTCAGGATCGCCGCTGATCGACAAGGGAACGAACCTGAGTTCGCTGTGCGCGCACTCTCTGGCTTCCCTGTGTTCCGATTATGCCCGGAAGGCGCGCCCGGCGACCGGTGCTTGGACGGTCGGTGCTTATGCAGCGGCCGCATCTGGCGCTCATCACCGGCATTCCTGATCGGGATGGTCGATTCGAACCACCGCACCCCTGACTGACCCTTCAGTTCTTCGACGTAATTCCATGACTGCCAAATTCTCTGCGCCTTCCTCCGATCGCGCGCTCACCGCTTCCATCGGGAAGAACACGTTTTTTGGCGTGGGTGGACAGCTGTTCCATATTTTGTCCCGGATCATCATCGTTCCGGTCATGATCCATCACCTCGGGCTGGATGGTTACGGTATCTGGTCCGTCCTGATGACGATCGCGGGATATATGACCCTCGGCGGGGTGGGGACCAAATCCGCGTTCCAGAAGTATGTGGCGGAGGCAACCGGCACAGGCGATTTCGATCGGGCCAGCCGGCTGCTCAGCACGGGCACCTTTGCGGTGCTGGTGCTTTCCGTGGTTGTTCTTGTGCCGCTCGCGATCTTCGCCCATCCCCTGGCGGTCGCGGTGGGAGTGCCGAAGAACTTTCTCGCTCCTGCCACCCGAGGCATTGCGGTCCTGGCGATCACGGCGATCGTGGCCAATGTGAGCCTGACCTTCCAAAGCATCCTGAACGGCGCGCACCGCATTGATCTGCGGGAAAAACTGAACGTCGTCCTCGACGTCTTCAACACCGTAGCTATCGTCGCTTTGCTTTCCGCGGGATACGGATTGCTGGCGATGTGCGTGATGTACTGCCTGTACCAGATGGCGGGGGGTGTCTTGTGGTACTTCTATTCGCGCCGCATCCTTCCCGAGGTTCGGCTCACGCCACGATTCATCACCCGGACCGTGGTGAAAGAACTGTTCCGGTTCGCGGCCAGTTATCAGCTGGTGAACATGCTGGAGCTGCTGTATGCGGCCGTGCTCCCGATCGCTATTCTGAAATTCTTTGGCGCTAATGCGGTCGGGGTGTATGCGCTGGCCGCTCGTCTGGTGAGTTTTTCGACGATCGTCCAGGGTCCGTACCTTCAGGCCATCCTCTCGGGCGGGAGCCTGGTTTATGCCTCGGGATCGCCTGAGCGAAACAACGCGTTCATTCTCAAGTCATTCAAAGCGATGGTTGTGCTCTCCGTCCTGCCTCTGGCCTTCATCGCCCTGTACGGAGCCAAACTCGCTTATGTCTGGACGGGCAAAACCGATCCTCTCCTGGAGGGAGCGGTGGTTCTGCTGTGCGCCGCCGGGGCATGCAGAGCGTTGAGCTCGCTTTTCCGCGTGCTCTATCGAGTCTCCGGGGGAGCCGTGATGGACAACGCCCAACTGCTCCTCGGGCTGGCGGTTGCGCTGATCCTCTGGCCTTTCGGACGGGAAATCGGGTTCTTCGGTTTGGTGGGCGGCATGCAGTTCCTCGGCCAGTTCCTCGGGCTCATCCTGATGGGCGTGAGCCTCACCTTCCGCTATAAAGGATTCCATCCTCGCAGTCTGGCGCCCTCGCTTCTTCGCTTCGGCCTCGCCACAGCCGTGGTTCTCGCCGCCTCTTCTGCCCCTCTTTACCTGCGGTTTTCCTGGGGATTTAATCCCCGCATTGAAGACACGATCCGGCTCCTGACCGCCGGCACGATCGGCCTGCTGATCGCGTTGCCTGCCCTGATCGTGACCGGCTCGGTCTCGCGTTCGGAAGCGCGCACGATGCTGAATACGGTCTCCCGCAAGTTTTCCTCCGCCTGATCCGGACCCTGGAATGAAATCTAAAATCGACACGGTCAGAGTTCTGTACAGCTTCCCGCATCGTCTGGGAGCCGCCCGTATTTGCCACACCGCCTGGCAGCAGGTGAATGGCCTGATGGGCGCGGGCGCCAGCGTCCTGGTCTTTCCCGGATCGCTCTCCAGAGAACTGCCCCCCGGAGCTGTGATCCGGCCAACCCTGGCGCGCGGCAAATTCCGCGTTCCCTACCGCGTGCTGGGGACCGAGCGGGCCTGCGCGCTGCACGACTGGATCGTCTCGCAAAGACTGAAGCGGTTGGCCGGAAAGATCGACATCGTTCACGCATGGCCGATCGGCTCGCTCAGGACGCTGAAAACAGCTGCGCGGTTAGGGATTCCGACCGTTCTGGAAAGGCCCAACGCGCATACCCGCTTTGCGTACGAGGTGGTGCAGAAGGAATGCGAAAAGCTCGGAATCGTCCTGCCCGCGAATCATGAGCACGCGTATAAAGCGGATGTCCTGGCAAAGGAGGAAGCGGAATACAACGCCGCATTTCGTCTCCTGTGCCCCTCCGATTTCGTGGTGAAGACGTTTCTGGATCAGGGTTTCAGCAGAGAACAGCTGGCGCGGGATCAATATGGATACGACGAAACCGTGTATCACTCCGGCCAGCAGATCCGTGACGATCAGCGCGGCCTGACGATGCTGTTCGTGGGTGGCGCCGCGCCGAGAAAGGGATTGCATTACGCTCTCGATGCGTGGCTTCGCTCACCCGCGAGCCGCAAGGGAAAGTTCCTGATTGCGGGAGCGTTCGTGCCCGGCTATGCGGACAAATTGTCCTCCATGCTGTCCCACGACAGCGTCGAAGTGCTCGGTCATCGGTCCGATGTGCCGGCCCTGATGCGCAAAGCGGACCTGCTGGTCCTGCCCAGTATTGAAGAAGGCAGTGCGCTGGTCACCTCCGAGGCCCGGGCCAGCGGCTGCGTTCTGCTGGTTTCCGACGCAGCCGGAGCCATCTGCCGCCATGGGGAGAATGCACTCGTGCATCCGGCCGGCGATGTCGACCAGCTGACCGAACACCTCAACCTGCTGGATGCGAACCGCGATCTGCTGTGGAAGCTGCGCGAGGCGTCGCTTGGCACCGCCGATGAGATTACCTGGAAGGCGGCGGGACGCAGGCTTCTGGCGACTTACCAGGAAACGATTGCCGCGCATCGCCGGCCCCATGAGCCATTGCCTAGAGATTTGCCCGTTGCCGCCGTGCCGTCTTAGAGTTTGAAGCATCGGCGCACATTCACCCCTCTTTAGTTTTTCGAGAAGATATGCAGGCTCCCTTAACATTCGACCAGAAGGACTTCGGGCACGGCGCATCAGGATCCGTCCTGCATCCGCTGGTCGCGCTGGCCGTGCTGGTCACGATCATCCTGATCCTGTGGCGGCCGCGGAAATATGTAATCTTTCCGCTGCTTCTTTGCACGTTCCTGGTGCCACGCGGCCAGGAAGTGATGCTGGCCGGAGCGCACCTTTATGTTCGCCTGATTCTGATTCTCGTCGGATTTATCCGTCTTGCGAAGGACAAGTTTCGCATTGCGGGCGGATTGAACGGTATCGACAAGGTATTCATCGTTTGGGCCTGCTACCGTGTTTTCGCGGCCATCGCGACGAACTGGCCGAACGGCACCAACGAGCAACTTGCCTTCCTGCTGCAGGCCCTGTGCGGTTATTTCCTGCTTCGCTACCTGATCCAGACGGATGACGACATCGCCCGGGCAGCCAGGGCCCTCGGGATTGCCGCGTTCATCCTCGGCCTGAGCATGGTGTACGAGCGGCACGCTATGGTCAATCCCTGGGGAATGTATCTGGGCGGCACGGATGTCGTCCCGCTGATCAGGAACGGCTCCGTTCGAGCTCAGGCCACGTTTGGTCACTCGATCCTGGCGGGGTGTTTTGGAGCGACGCTGGTCCCGCTCTTCATCTGGTTGTGGATGAGGAAGGAGCGGGTTTCTGCCGCAATCGGACTCGCGGGATCGACCCTGATGGTTTTGACGGCGAATTCGAGCACACCGCTGCTGGCGTATATGGCGGGAGTCCTCGGAATCCTGCTCTGGCCGGTGCGGCGGAAGATGAAGTGGATCCGCTGGAGCATCGTGGCGACGCTCGCGATTCTGGCGGTTGTGATGAACGCCCCGGTGTGGTTCGTGATCGCTCATGTCGATGTCATCGGCGGGTCGGGAGGATATGACCGCGCTTACCTGATCGACATGTGCATCCGGCATTTCAAAGACTGGTGGCTCATCGGCACGAATCAGAATGGCAACTGGGGCTACGACATGTGGGATATGTCGGATCAGTTCGTGGCCGAAGCGGAGATGGGTGGGCTCATCACCCTGATCTGCTTTATTGCCATCATCTCCAGGGGGTTCGGCCGTCTGGGAACCATGAGGAAACGAGTGAGACCGAAACAGCAGTGGCTGCTTTGGTGTCTCGGCGCGACCATGCTGGCGCATATCTTCGCTTACTTCGGTGTCGCCTACTGGGATCAGACCCAGATCTGGTGGTTCACCTTCCTGGCCATGATTTCCGCTGCGACGGTTCCGGTCGTCGCGCCCCAGCTGAAGAAAACCGCTGCGCCAGAGCCGCCCGCAGTCCTGCTGCCGGAGGTGAAAGAAACCGCGCCGGCTCCCGCAGGAGTGCTGTTCAGAGAACGAAGACTTCGGCCCTGGGGTGGTCCTGAGCTGTGACCGACCTGTCGATCATTATCGTCAACTGGAACTCCACGGCCTGGCTCCTGAAATGCCTGGAGAGCGTCTACGCGCAGACGCATGAGACTACCTTCGAGATCATTGTCGTCGATAATGCTTCGCCGGATGGCGATGTTGGGATCGTGAAGGAGCGCTACCCGGATGTCGTCCTGATCGAGAGTTCTGAGAACCTGGGCTTTGCCGGTGCCAACAATCTGGGATCCCGCTCAGCAAGCGGAGAATATGTGGTCTTCCTCAATCCGGATACCGTGCTGCTCAATCCTGCCTTCGACCTGATGCTCCGGCAGGCGCACTCGTTGCCGTCGCTGGGCGCGGCGGGCTGCACGCTGCTGAATGAAGACGAGTCCATTCAAGTCTCCTGTATCCAGACATTTCCGACGATTCTGAACCAGCTTCTGGATATGGAGGTTCTTCTCCATCGCTTTCCTGCCTGCCCGTTGTGGAATATCGCTCCACTGTTCGCGGGCGGCACGGAACCGAGCCGCGTCGAAGTCATCTCCGGCGCCTGCGTCCTGTTCCGGCGAGAGGTCTTCGCGCAGGTCGGGGGGTTCAGCGAAGACTACTTCATGTACGCCGAGGATCTGGACCTGAGCTACAAGGCAGTGCAGGCAGGTTTCACAAACTATTACATTCCCCAGGGGCGGATCGTCCACTACGGCGGCAAGAGCAGCGTCCGGCGGCGCGCCGTCGTGATGAAGTGGCGATCGATTCTGCTGTATATCGCCAAACACCGCGGCTATGGTTATCAGCTGGTTTTTCGATCCGTAATGGCGTGCAGCGCTCTGGCTCGTTGTGTTCTCCTGGCGGGGATGGTGGCGGTGAGCCGGGGATCGCGCCGGGCTTCTGCCCAAAACGCGCTATTGAAGTGGTGGCTGATCCTGGGGACGATGGTCACTCCGGGTGAGGGAAAGCAGCCGGTGAAGAGCGTTACGGCAGAGGGAGCGCAGGCGCTCCCGGATGCCGCGCGCAACGGCGCGAGCGGACGTTAACTGCGAGAACAATTTATGTGCGGAAT
Source organism: uncultured Acidobacteriaceae bacterium (assembly GCA_963770525.1). Classification (GTDB taxonomy): domain Bacteria; phylum Acidobacteriota; class Terriglobia; order Terriglobales; family Acidobacteriaceae; genus Palsa-343. Next base: position 701,815 of record CAVYPY010000002.1, read on the forward strand.
CTGCGGTAAGTTAAATTTCGAGCGCGAGAAGCCCGTCTCCAGCGGCCTGTTGAAGCGTATGGCCGACACCATTGCTCATCGTGGCCCCGACGATGAAGGCTACTATTTGTCCGGGCCTGTGGGCCTGGGCTTTCGGCGCCTGTCCATCATCGATCTGGCCACGGGGCATCAGCCGCTTTCGAACGAGGATGGAACCGTCTGGATCGTCTTCAACGGGGAAATCTATAACTTCGAGGAACTGCGTGCCGATCTCCTGGCGCGTGGCCACCTCTTCCGCACTCGTACGGATACCGAAGTGATCGTGCACCTGTATGAGGAATACGGGCCGGCCTGCGTGGAACGACTGCGGGGCATGTTCGGATTCGCGATCTGGGATGAGCGCCAGCAGACCATGATGCTGGCCAGGGACCGCGTCGGCATCAAGCCTGTCTATTACGCAGTCGGCAAGGATTGCCTGGTCTTTGGGTCGGAGATGAAAGCGATTCTGGCTGATCCGGAGATTAGCGCTCAGGTCCGCCCGGAAATTGTGGATCGCTTCCTTACCTTCTACTATGTCCCGGGCGAGGACACGCTCTTCAGGGATATCTTCAAACTAAGACCCGGATCGTACATGACCGTACGCCAGGGCAATGTTGAGATTCACCAGTACTGGGATCTCGACTTTCACCCCATTGCTAAATCCATGGCAGACGCGGAAAAGGAGCTGATCGATATCCTGGATGAATCCGTCCGGCTGCACATGATCAGCGACGTACCGGTCGGGGTTCTGCTCAGCGGTGGGGTGGACTCCACGGCGATGGTCAGCTTTACCAGCGGCCGAACGGATCACCGGCTCGGCAGTTTCACACTGGGATTCGGAGGGACCGAGGTTCCGGACGAGCGTCCCTACGCGCGCCTGGCCGCCGAGCGTTATGGGACCAATCACCACGAGATGACAATCTCGGCCGGCGATTTCAGAGATTTCCTGCCGCAATACGCGTGGTTTATGGAAGAGCCGGTGTGCGAGGCGCCGGCCATTGCGCTCTATTACATCACCAGGCTGGCCAGAGAATCGGTGAAGGTCCTCATTTCGGGTGAAGGCGGCGACGAAGCCTTTGCGGGCTATCAGACCTACCGCGGGGTTTTATGGGTGGAGCGGCTGAAGAAAGCTCTGGGTCCGCTCAGAGGTCCGGTGGGCGCCGCAGCCAGCGCCGCCAACCGAACGCTGAAGAGCCCGCGAATCGCCAAATATGCGCCTCTTCTTGCCCAGCCCTTCGAAAGCTATTACTACAGTCGCAGTTCGGGCCCGCAGTCGTTCTTTAACCAGAATCTCAATGCACTCTACTCCGGTGATTTCGCCCACATGAGCGATAAAGACTTCGCCACTCGCCCTATGCAGCGCATCATGGCGAGTTCCCGTGGTTTTGGCCTTGTCAACCGGATGTTATACGTGGACACGAAGACGTCGCTACCCGACGATCTCCTGCTGAAAGCGGACAAGATGACGATGGCTAACTCCATCGAGTTGCGCGTCCCCTTTCTCGATCACAAGTTACTGGAATTTGCTGCCTCATTGCCGGAGAACTACAAGGTTCGCGGCCTAACGACGAAATATATTGCCAAGCGAGCCCTTGCCAGCCGCATTCCAGAGCCCATCCGCAAGCGCCGCAAAGCCGGTTTCCCGGTACCGTTTGGCGCATGGCTGCGCACCGACCTGAAAGGGTTTGTGCATGATGTGCTGCTCGATCGCACGACGATCGAACGGGGCTATTTCAATCGCTCCTGCGTTGAAGGGATCCTCTCCGCGAACGCGGAATCCGGCGCCTATGCGAAGGAAGTTCTGTCCCTGCTCACCCTGGAGTTATGGCATCGGGCTTTCCTCGGCAGTAATGCAGGGGTAAGTCCGGAACCCGTTCAGGTATGAATCGATAATCCACCTGCAACCGGGTCGGTACCTGGAAGCGCAATCCCGTCAAATTTATGTCATCCAATGCCATCAAATATGTGATCATCTCGCCGGTTCGGGATGAAGAAGCCAATCTCGCGCGAACGATCGAAAGCGTGATCAGCCAGACCGTGCGACCCACGGAGTGGGTGATTGTCAACGACGGTTCGACCGACCGAACCGCGGAGATCGCCGACAGCTATGCCCGGCAACACGACTGGATCAAAGTGTGCCATCGCGAAAACCGCGGCTTTCGCAAGTCCGGCGGAGGCGTGGTCGATGCCTTCAACGATGGCTATCGGATGGTCGAGACGAGCGACTGGAACTTCATTGTCAAACTCGATGGCGATCTGTCTTTTAATTCGGAATACTTTCAGTCGTGCTTCCGCACTTTTGAAGAAGACAAGACGCTGGGAATCGCCGGCGGCACCATCTGGAACGTCATTCATGGACAGGCCATCGCCGAAGTCTGTCCGGCGTTCCACGTGCGGGGCGCCACCAAGATCTATCGTCGCGCCTGCTGGGACGCCATCGGCGGATTCTGGCCGGCTCCTGGCTGGGATACGATGGATGAGGTCAAGGCGCAGATGCTGGGCTGGTCGACACGAACCTTATCCGAATTGCAGGTGCTTCACCATCGGCCAACCGGCCAGAACGACGGAACCTGGGGCGCGGGCTTCAAGAACGGAAGAGCGAATTACATCTGCGGCTATCACCCGCTCTTCATGGTATTGAAATGCGCCAAGCGCATAAAAGAGAAGCCCTATGTCATCCAGTCCGCCGCCCTGTTCTGCGGATTTATCTCCGGATATCTGAAAGGGATTCGCCAGGTGGATGATCGGGTCACGATCAAATACCTGAGACGTCAGCAGATGGGCCGTCTCATGGGAGGCGAGACCATATGGCGGTAACTGCGTCTTCCGCGCCCCGATGGCAGGAGAACCTCGGAGAGCAGGACAGTGGAACGATGGAGAGCGGACACCACCCGGGTCCTAAGGGCGAGGGGAAGGTTTACCAACTGGACCCTCTCTCCGATGCGCGGTGGCCGGCACTGGTCGCTACGCATCCGCTCGCTTCGGTGTTTCATACGCGAGCGTGGCTCAGCGCGCTGCGAGCCAGCTATGGGTACCGGCCTCTGGCGCTCACAACCTGTCCGCCGGGCGCTCCACTGACCGACGCTGTGGTGTTCTGCGAGGTGAACTCCTGGCTGACCGGCCGCCGCCTGGTCTCACTGCCGTTCTCTGATCACTGTGAGCCGCTGGTGAGCGAGCCTGCGGTCCTGGAGATGCTTCTGTCGCACGCGCGCCGCTCGGTGGATGAAGGACGCTACAAGAGGATGGAGGTCCGGCCGCACTCCGCGCCGGGCGAGGAGGCAGCCCGTTTCCAGCAGAAAGGCGGAGCGGTCCTTCATCGTCTGGACCTCACCGCGCCGGCCGAGCAGCTCTTTCGCAGCTTTCACAAGGACTGTATTCAGAGAAAGATTCGCCGCGCCGAGCGCGAGAGCCTTGCTTACGAAGAAGGGAACTCCGACGCGCAGCTGAACGACTTCTATCGTCTGATGACGCTGACGCGGCGGCGGCACGGGCTGCCGCCGCAGCCTCTGCGCTGGTTCCGCGCGCTGATTGCCGCCTTCGGTCCGGATCTGAAGATTCGGATCGTCCGCAAAGATAGCGTCGCGGTGGCCAGTATTCTGACGCTTTCGCACCACCAGACCATGGTCTACAAATATGGCTGCAGCGACGCCTCCGCGAACAAGTACGGCGGCACGCCGATGCTGTTCTGGCAAACCATCCAGGAAGCGAAGCGCAATGGCCAGATCGAACTCGATATGGGGCGCTCCGACCTCGACGATCCGGGTCTAAGCGTCTTCAAGGAACACTGGGGCAGCGTTCCGACCCCGCTGATCTACTGGAGATATCCCGCCAAAGAGCCGCGGCCGCGGCCCGCCTGGCAGAAAAACTGGACCAACCGAGTCATCTCAGCCAGCCCGGATCGAGTTATGCAACTCGCCGGCAATCTTCTTTACCGGCACATGGGCTGAAGCTGTTATGGTTTGGACAACAACAACCTTCTCGTGAAACCGCTCTTGCCTGGAGAAGGCAGGCCTTTATGTTCATCGAAGCCTATTATCTGGTGAAACCGCTTCTGCCGTGGCGTCTCCGTATGTCCCTGCGCCAGCGTCGTGCTACGCGCCGGCGACGGGAATTTTCCGATGTGTGGCCGATCGACCCGCGATCGGCAGCGCCCCCACCGCGCTGGCCGGGCTGGCCGGATGGCAAGCGTTTTGCTCTGGTTTTGACGCACGACGTGGAAGGGAAGAAAGGCTACGACCGCGTCCCGCGTCTTATGGAGTTGACGCAGAAGTACGGATTCCGCGCCTCCTTCAATTTCGTGCCCATGGGCGAATACCGGGTTACCCCAGGCACTCTGGAGATGCTGGAACGCTCGGGGTTTGAGGCCGGCGTCCATGGCCTGACCCACGACGGAAAGCTCTACAGCTCGCCGAAGAAGTTCGCCGCCAAAGCCGCGCAGATTCGCGACTTCATGCATCGCTGGGGCGCGGTTGGCTTCCGTTCGCCCCTCATGCAGCACCGTCTGGGCTGGATGCACGACCTCGGCGCTGAGTACGACTCCTCCACCTTCGATGTCGATCCCTTCGAACCGCAAGCGGACGGCATGCGCACTATCTTCCCCTTCTGGGTGCCATCGGCGGGCAGCAAGGGCTTCGTGGAACTGCCCTACACGCTGGTGCAGGACTTCAACCTCTTTAAGGTTCTCGGCGAGCAGACTATCGATATCTGGAAGAAGAAGGTCGACTGGCTTGTGCAGCAGGGCGGGATGGTGCTGCTCAACACTCATCCCGACTATATGTGCATGGACGGCTCGCCCGATCGCGACGAATATCCTGTCGCTCGCTACGAGGAATTTCTGCAGTACGTACGCGGCAACTATGGCGACCAGTGCTGGCAGGCGCTGCCGCGCGAGGTCTCTCGCTATTACTGCGAGAAGCTGCCGCCGGCCACTCGGAACACGCGCCGTCGCATCTGCATGGTGGCCTACTCGGGCTATGAGACCGACGGCCGCATTCGCCGTTATGCCGAGTCGCTGGCCAAACGCGGCGACATGGTGGACGTGATTGCCCTGGAGGGCATGAGCGACGGCCAGAAGATCAGCACGCTCAACGGCGTCACCATCTACCACATCCAGAGGCGCGACCACAATGAGACCGGCCACTGGAGCTATGCCTCTCGCCTGGTACGCTTCCTCTTCCGCTCCTCCTCCGTTCTCACCCGCCTCCATAAACGCAATCGGTATGACGTGGTGCACATCCACAACATGCCGGACTTCTTGGTCTTCGCGGCGTGGTATCCGAAGCTTACCGGAGCGCGGCTGATCCTCGACATTCACGACATTGTTCCCGAGTTATTTGCCAGTAAGTTCAAATCCGTGCTGAAATATGTCTATGTTGCCGGCCTGCGCTTCGTGGAAAAACTGTCGGCCAGCTTTGTCGATCACGTAATTGTCTCCAACCACCTGTGGGTTGAGAAGCTCATCGCCCGCTCCGTGCGGCCGGATCGTTGCTCGGTGGTCGTCAATCTTCCCGATCCGGATATCTTCGCGCGCCAGCAGCGTACACGCCAGGATGGCCGCTATATCGTGATCTTCCCCGGAACCTTCCAGTGGCATCAGGGCATCGATATCGGGATCAAAGCCTTCGCCGAATTCAGGAAGAAGGTTCCCAACGCGGAGTTTCATCTGTACGGCGCTCAGGATGAAAAGCTCACCAACTGGCTCAAAGACACGGCGCGCGAGGCCGGGGAGGGTGACACGGTGAAGTTTTGCGGCATTGCGTCGCTCGACGCCATCGCCGGCATCATTGCCAACGCCGATCTCGGCATCGTGCCCAAACGCGCCGATTCGTTCGGCAACGAGGCCTACAGCACCAAGATCATGGAGTTCATGTCCCAGGGCATTCCCGTCGTCGTCTCGCGAACCAAAATCGACAGCTACTACTTCGACGAAGACACGGTCCGCTTCTTCCCCTCCGGTGACAGCACCGCTATGGCCCAGGCCATGCATGAAGTGGCCAGCAAACCAGAGCTGCGGGAGTCGATGATCCGCCACGGTCTGGAATATGTGGAGCTCCATGGCTGGGATCATGTGAAACAGGAATATTTCGACCTCATTGACCGGCTGTCCACTCAGCAGCTCGGCGATTACGATCTCAAACGCGGCCTCACTCCTGTAGTCGAACGCTGAAATCCCCTTCGGTTGCCATCCCGGCAACGCTGCAAACGCGATGTCCAATTCTTCAGTCCAGGCCAGGTCGTCCATGGAATTGCTGTCTCCGGATCTCACCATCACGGAGATGGATCCCGGGAAGGATTCCCGCTGGGAAGCCTTCGTCCTCCGTCACCCGGAGGCCACCGTCTACCACCATCCCGCGTGGCTGGGGGCGCTGCGACGCGAGTACCGGCAGCGAACGCTCTTCCTCGCCTGTGAGGACTCGGACGGAACGCTGCGAGGCGTCTTTCCGCTGCTGTATACGCGCGGAGTTCCCTTCAGGGGCGGCCCCATTACCGGTCCCCGGCTCTCGTCGCTGCCGCGCACGCCGCTCGCGGGACCTCTTGCTCTTGACCCGGCGGCGTTGGCCGCTCTGGTGCGTGAGGCGCAGAAACGCGCGTCCGCTCATCGCCCCTCCCTCTGGCTGCAGATCAAGGCGCAGGGTGCTGACGTGGGCGAAGGCGTTGAGGGAATCGCAAGAAAAGCATGGCGTGAGAGCTACATCGTTCCCCTGGCCGGGATCGCGGGACAGCCGTATCAGATTCCCGGCAGCCAGAATCGCTCCGCCATCAAGCGAGCGATCAACAAAGCAATCGCCAGCGGCGTGCGCACGCGTCCCGCTGAAACTGAAGACGAGCTGCGCATCTGGTATCGGCTCTATCTCGAAACCATGCGCCGCAACGTTGTTCCCGCGCGGCCGTATCGCCTGTTTCAGGCGATGTGGGAGCTGATGCGCCCCAAAGGCCTGATGCGTCTGCTGCTGGCCGAGCATCAAATCGGCGACAGTACCCGCATTATTGGCGGCCATTTGTCCTTTTTCTTCGGGTCCACGGTCACCTATGCCTTTGGCGCCTCCAGCGCCGAGGACTTTTCCCTGCGCCCCAATGACATCATCATGGGTCAGGCGATCAATGACGCCAGTGAAGCGGGATACCGATTCGTAGATCTCGGTGAAGTTCCGGAAGGCGATGATAACCTGGGCCGCTTCAAGAGTAAGTGGGGTGCGGAGAGAGTCCGTATGTACCGATATTACTCCCCGGACTTCCCGGACACGGAGCATACCGCCTCCGACGAGACAGAATCCTCCGCGGCTTTGCTCGCGAAGAAGATATGGACGCACCTGCCGCTGGCGATCACTTCGTGGCTGGGTGACCGGATTTACGCGTATCTGTGATCCAGGAAAACGGCCCGAATGACAGTGCAGGAAGCGGGTGTGGTTACGGCATGCGATCTTACCGTGAGTTATCGGAAGTTAGCGGAGCTGACTCAGGAAGGGGAGCGAGTTACCACCTGGATTTCCCGCGACGCCGACGATCCCGGATGGGATCGCTTCCTGCAGGGCACGCCGCTCGGGCAATTTCAGCAGTCGACTCTGTGGTCCAAAGCGAAGGCAGCCGAAGGATGGCGGCCCATTCGCGTCCTGATCCGCGCTGAGGAAGCCCTCATCGCGGGATTTCAGATCATGACTCGCCCCGCCTGGCGCGGCTTCGGCCGCATTGGATACGTGAGCAAAGGCCCGGTGGTCCTTCCCGGCCGAACCTGGGCCGCAGGCTATACGGCGGACCTGCTGCAACAAGTCGTCCGCCGGGAAAAGCTCAGCGCGCTGATCGTCCAGCCGCCGGACGATTGTCGCCAGATGGCCGTGGCGCTTGACGCCTGCGGCTTTCTGCCCGACTTTCTGACGAAGGTCAATGACGCCACCTGGGTTATCGATCTGAACCGGGACTTCGCCACCATCGAAGCGAATATGGGCCGTACAACCCGCAATCTGGTGCGGCGGGGCGTGAAAACCGGCGTCACGATCCGTCACGGCAACTGCGACGATCTGGCACGCTTCTTTGAGCTGATGCTGGCCACCTGCCGGCGCCAGGAAACAAAACCCAATCCGCCCGAACTCCGGCATCTTGAGGCTCTGTGGGATGCTGCGGCTCCCTCGGGCAACGTCCAGATCTTTCTCGCCGAATATGAAGGACGAGTGGTTGCCGGCCTTCTCGCGATTCTCTTTGGTGAGACGGTGACCCTCTGGAAAGTCGGCGCCGCGCCTCCGGACAAAGAAGTCAAGCCGAACGACCTGATGTATCACGAGGCCATCCGCTGGGCCCACCAACAGGGCTACCGGCAGTGTGATTTCGCCGCCTTCGATCGCCGCATGGCCTTGGCAATTCTGAATGGAGAGTCCCTCTCGGAAGAGCAGCAGCGCACGCGCTTTCTCTTCCTGACCCGTTTTGGCGGCAGGCCCAGCCTGTTGCCGTCCGCCCAGGTTTTCTTCCCCAATCCACTGTGGCGCGCACTGTATCGCTCCCGCTACAGGCGGCGGTTGAGCGAAACCCCCGTCTCGCGACCACAGTAACCTAAATAAGCATTACTGTTGATACCTCCAAAAGAAACCAGGGGTGGGTGTCTCCCGCACCCTCCCGGGCTATGCGGCGAATGATCCCTCGACGTAACACCGGCGTATTTCCCCTCTTAAGTAGTGTTGTTGCCGCGTAGAACCTGCGGAGGCGGGCGTGTGGCGCTCATCCCAACCCGTCGTGCGCTTTGCAGGAACGATGCGGGTTTGTGCGACGGTATCGGTAACCGCCAGGTCACAAAGGTACGAAAAAGGTAATTCCAGAGTTTCTGAAAAATCGCACCAACTTGGGTATTGCATTCATACTCGGGACCAGTAGAATCCCCACAAAACCAGGCAAGTAACCGTTGGTAGTTTGCTCGTCGACCCTCCATAAGCCACTCGCTCGCAGTGTCGTGCGTGGGTCTTCGTGTCCGGTTGCAATGGATTGCCTCCCCCCACAGGAGAAGTTTTCGATGAACGTTAATTCTGTCTGCCAGAACGCTCACTCGTTGTCGAGCCGCCTTCCTTTCACCGCTCGCAAAAGCAGCAAGTTCGCGATGCCCCTTCTCGCGCTGCTGGCTCTCCTGTGCGGCATGACTGCGTCGCTTCACGCGCAAAGCGCGTTTTATAACGGCGGCACCATGAGCACGATCAGCTCGTCGTTCGCAGGACCGATGGGCGTCACCACGGATGCGAATGGCAATGTATTTGTCGCCGATAACAACCCAAGCCCCACGAACACGGGGACGATGTACGAGATTCCGTACGGGTCCACTACGCCCACGGCTCTGCCGGGGCCGACGGGCGGCTTCCTATGCCCGGCCACGGTCAGTGAGAGCACTCCCTGCCTGAGAGACGTCGCGGTCGACAGCAACGGCTACCTCTGGGTTGCGGCGTTCGGCGGCAGTCCTACGCCAGCCGGTCAGGTGTATGTGTACAGCGCGGGGCTTTCCGCGGCCCCGGTCGCAGTCGGTACGTGGGCCAACCCGTGGGGCATCACTGCTGACAGCGCAGGAAACGTCTATGTAACGGACAACAGCGCGAACACGATTACGAAAATCGCGAATGGAGCAACGGTGACGCCGACCCTCACGGTCGTCTACACCTACGCCGCTGGCGGAGTGCAGAACCCCCGCGGAATTGCAATCGACCCGAGTGGAGATCTCTTTGTCATTGACGGCAACGCTGGCCAGCTGAAGGAACTGCCTGGCCCGGGGCCCACGTACAGCACGGTGAACACCGTGAGCGGCGGTCTTCAGGGTCCAGGAGATCTCGCACGCGACACGAGCGGCAACATCTGGGTCTCTGAATATAGTGCTGGTGCTGTTGCCGAGTTCGCAGACTGGAATGCCACGACCACCAGCTTCGCAACCATTCTGGGTTGGGGCAGCGGATTAAGCGGCCCCGTGTCGGTCTGGCCCGACTCCAAAACCGGCGACATCCTCGTCTCCGACAACGGAAACAGCGCAGTCAAACAGATCGCCCTGCAACCCGCCACCTTTGGGAGCGTCGCCGACGGCAACACTTCGTCTCAAACTCTCACCTTCACAGTTTTCGGTACGACGACAGTTCTCAACCCGCCCGTTCTCGTGACCGAGGGAGCCGCTGCGGGATCTGATTTAGCCGCCCCAGGAGGCTGGAGCTGCACTGCCGCTTACGGAAATGATCTGTGCACGGTGACTGTGAACTTCACGCCGAAGGCCCCCGGCCTGCGCAGGGGCGCTGTCGAGCTGGAGGATAATTTGGGCAACCTGCTGGCCACGGCCACCGTCTTCGGTGTCGGGACCGGTCCAGAGCTGGTCTTCAGCCCCAGTGCAGCCACAATCTCCTTTACCGGAATGGGAACTCCTCACCAGCCAGAGAAGATTGCCATCGATGGAAGCGGCAATGTCTACATTGCTGACGCAAACAATGGACAGATTTTCAAAATCGCCGCTGGAACAACCGCGGCTGCCTCTCTTGCCACCGGCCTCAGTACGCCTTACGGCATTGCCGTCGATGGAGCGGGCAATCTGTTCGTGACGAATGCCGGAGGTGGCACCCCCGGGGTCGTCGAGCTCACAGCGGCCAGCAACTACGCCACGATCCTGACACTGGCGCCCACCCATACGTTTAGCGGGCCCCTTGGCCTCGCCTTCGACGCCAGCGGCAACCTTTACGTCGCCGACGCAAACGCCGCGAATCAGATCCTGGAACTTACCTGGGGCAGCGGCTACGCCAATGTCATTCAGGTCACCCCTGCCGCCCCCGCCAATATTTTTGGCAAGCCCTTCGATGTTGCAGTGGACCCAAACAGCGGCAACCTCTGGGTCGCTGATTACGGAGCCAGCCCCATCAACCCCTCCGTCACCGAGCTGAGCACCGCCGGAACCGTAATCCACACCTTCAGCGCCGTCAGCAATCCTGAGAGTGTCGCCATCGACCCTGCCGGCGATGTCTATTTCGCCGATGATACCGGCGGCACCATCACGGAGCTGACTGCAACCAGCAGTTACGCCACCGCTGTGACACTGGCCTCCGCGACGAGCACTCCGGCGGTGAGCGATCCGGCCGGCGTTGCCGTGGACAGCCTAGGCAATGTCTACTACACGAACGACACCACTGACGAGGCATACGAACTCAACCTCGCCTCCCCGCCGGCGTCGATCTCCTTCGCGTCCACTCCCTACCTAACGCAAAACACGGTCAGCACCCCGCCGTCCGTCACCGTTTCCAACATCGGTAACGCGAGTCTGACGTTCACCAGCGTTAGCGCCACCGCTCCGAGCTTCGCCACCGGCACCGCCTCGGGCGACTGCGTCGCGGGCTCTGTCTCCAGCGGCACCAGCTGCGATCTCACCGTCACCTTCACCCCGCACACTGTTGGCACGATCACCGGAACGGCAACGCTCACGGATAATGCCGCAACCTCTCCGCAGACCATCAGCCTCACCGGCATCGGCGCCGCGGCCACCGCTACGGTCGTTGCCGCGAATGCCACCGCTACTTACAACCCAGCCGCTCAGAACGTGACCCTCACCGCCACCGTAACCGCTACAGGCGTTGCCGACATCAACGAGGGCACGGTCGCCTTCACCGTTGTGGGAACGACAACGGGTGCAGTGACCAGCCCCACGGTCGTGAACGGGGCAGCCACCGTAACCTATCCCATCCCGGCAGGGCAGGCAGCCGGCCCCTACACCATCCAGGCCGTCTACACAGACGCCGGAGGCGGCTTCAGCACCTCCACCGATTCGACCCACACGCTCACCATCGGCCTGGATGCCCAGGCGACGCTCACAGTGAACGTGATCACGCCGGCCACATACAACACGACGCAGACGCTGACCACCACCGGCGGCAGCGACAACGGCGCCGTGACCTACAGTGTGGGCGGCTCGACCGCCTGCTCGGTGACCGGTGCAGTCCTCACGATCACCAGCGGAACCGGAACCTGCTCTGTAATTGCCACCATGGCGGGGAATGCCGACTACAGCCCAGTTAGCTCGGCGGCAGCAATGGTGACGGTGCAATTGGCGGCACAGACGCCGGCGCTGGTCGCCCATGCGACCTCGCCCGCGCCGTATAACTCGACGCAGACCCTGACCACGACGGGCGGCATCGGCACGGGCGCTGTAACCTTCAGCGCGGGCCTCTCGACCGCCTGCTCCGTGACCGGGACGACTCTCACCATCACCAGCGGAACGGGGACCTGCGTCATCACCGCAACCAAGGCAGCCGACTCGGACTACAGCGCATACACCTCGGCGGCGGTTACAGTGACGGTGCAGATGATCAACCAGGGTACGCTGACGCTTAATGCGATCTCGCCGGCGACCTACAACACGACGCAGACCCTGACCACGACGGGCGGCAACGGCACCGGCGCGGTGACCTACAGTGCGACCGGCTCGACCGCCTGCTCGGTGACCGGAGCGACGCTCACGATCACCAGCGGAACCGGAACCTGCTCGTTGACCGCAACCAAGGCAGCGGACGCCAACTACAATGCGGCCTCGGCAACCGCCACTGTGACGGTGCAAAAAGCCGCCCAGGGCACGCTGACTGCGGTCGTGACCTCGCCTGCCGCTTATACCTCGACGCAGACGCTGACCACGACTGGCGGCAGCGGAACCGGCGCGGTGACCTACAGCGTGGGCGCCTCGACCGCCTGCTCGGTCACCGGCGCAACGCTGACCATCACTGCGGGCACAGGAACCTGCTCTGTGATCGCAACCAAGGCGGCAGACAACAACTACAACGCCGTTAGTTCGACTGCGGCCACAGTGGTTGTCGCCACTGCGAGCCTGACCGTCTCAGCAAATAGCGCTACCCGCGTCTACGGCGCCGCCAATCCGACCTTCACCGGCACCGTCACGGGTGAGAAGAATGGCGACACCTTCACCGAGTCGTTCTCGACCACGGCCACAATCACCTCAAACGTGGGCACCTATCCGATCGTGCCCAGCGCCAGCGGGACCAATCTGGGCGACTACGCGGTCACGGATGTCGACGGTACCCTCACCATCACCAAGGCAAACAGCACCACGTCGCTTTCCGCAGGCGGCAGCACGGCCAGTCCCGGAGCCACCGTCACCCTCACAGCCACCGTCGCTTCGGCGACCTCGGGCACGCCCACCGGGACCGTCACCTTCTATGACGGCACCACGATGCTCGGCACCGGCACGCTGACGGGCGGCGTGGCCACTTACTCCACCACCACCCTGGCCGCCGGTGCCTCGAACACGCTCACCGCGGTCTATGGCGGCGACGCCAACTTCAACGGAAGCACCAGCAGCTCCACCTCGATCACGATCGGCGTGCTGGACTTCACCCTGGGCACCCCGAACCCCGCCACGCAAACGGGCGCGGCCGGGACTGCCTTTACCTACGCCTTCAGCATCACCCCGACCTACGGCACTTATGCGGGCACGGTCAACTTCACCGCGACCGGGCTGCCGTCCGGGGCCACGGCCACCTTCTCGCCGTCCTCGATTCCGGCCAATGGCGGCGCCCAGAACGTGACCATGATCGTCTCCACCGCGGCCGGAAGTGCAGCTCTCGTCCGCCCGAACACGGGGGGACGCGGCCTCATTCCGGTTGCCCTCGCCTTCCTGCTCCTGCCGTTTGCCGGCACGAAGAGGATGCGGCGTGAGGGACGCCGGCTCGGCCGACTCGGCTGCATGTTCCTCCTGGTCCTTGCCGGGCTCGGGGCTACTGCGGCTCTAACCGGATGCGGTTCGCACGCCGCTGTGGGTGGCAACAGCTCGCAGAGCTACACGGTCACCATTACCGCGGCCAGTGGCTCCATCCAGCACACCACAACGGTCACCCTGGATCTGCAGCAGTGATCCCTCGGTTGTTCCATCATGGCCGGACCCCTCACGGGTCCGGCCATTTTCCTGCCCTCCGCCTGCCCCTTTTGTGTTATCCCCCGATCGGGCATCGGGGATGGGACCGCGACCGCTCGCGCGTTACGATGCGAGGAGCGATGCAGGATCTCCCGGGGTGGTACAAAAGCGTAGAAGATCGTTCGTTCCTCGCCGACTGTCTAACCATCCATCCTTTTTCTTAACCAGCGAATGCAGGTGATTCCATGTCTATGACTTCTGTTGATCAGACCACTGAACTTCTTCAGCGCATTCAGTCGCGCCAGGCCCGCATCGGCATTGTCGGGATGGGCTACGTCGGCCTCCCTCTCTCGCTGCTCTTCAGCGAACAACGCTTCCGCGTCACCGGCTTCGATATCGATGCCCGCAAGGTGACCACCCTGAACGCAGGCGGCACCTACATCGTCCGCATTCCTGAAACCGAGATCCAGCTCGCCCGCGAGAAGGGCTTTACCGCTACCGCCGACTACACCCAGATCGCTCAGATGGACGTCGTCATCATCTGCGTGCCCACGCCGCTGAACGAATACCACGAGCCCGATCTCAGCTACGTCACCGGAACCGTAAAGAGCATCGCCCCCCATGTGCACGACGGGCAGCTCATCATTCTGGAAAGCACCACCTATCCCGGCACCACGGAAGAAGTCGTGGTCCCGCTCCTCGAGCAGGGCAATCCCTCCGGTCTGCGCGTCGCGCGCGAAGCCGGTGCTCCCGGCTTCTACGTTGCCTTCTCGCCCGAGCGCGAGGATCCCGGCAACGACTCGGTCGCGCGCCGTGACATTCCCAAGGTCATCGGCGGCTGTGGTCCGGTCGCTCGCGATCTCGCCTCGGCGGTCTACGGTTCCATCTTCAACCGCACCGTGCCGGTTTCCTCGCCGGCCGCGGCCGAGATGACCAAGCTGCTCGAGAACATCTACCGCTGCGTGAACATCGCGCTGGTCAACGAGCTCAAGCAGCTCTGCCTGCGCATGGATATCGACATCTTCGAAGTCATCGACGCCGCCAAAACCAAGCCCTTCGGCTTCCAGGCGTTCTATCCCGGCCCCGGACTCGGCGGCCACTGCATTCCCATCGACCCCTTCTATCTCTCCTGGAAGGCCAAGGAATTCGACTTCCGCACGAAGTTCATCGAGCTGGCCGGCGAAATCAACATCGGCATGCCCTACTTCGTCGTCGAGAACGTCATCGAAGCCATGAGCGGGCAGGGCAAGGCGCTCCGGGGCTCCCGAATTCTCATCCTCGGCATGGCCTACAAGCGCGACATCGACGATCTCCGCGAGTCGCCTTCGCTCACCATTCTCGAACTGCTCCAGAAGCGCGGCGCCCACGTCGAGTACAACGATCCCTTCTGCCCGACCGTCGGACGCGGCCGCAAGTACGACCTCAACATGACCAGTACGCCGCTCGAGAAGATCCCGGAGTTCGACTGCGTGGTCATCGTCACCGACCACTCCCAGTACGACGTCCCCGCGATCGTGTCGAAAGCGAAGCTGGTCGTCGATACCCGCAACGCCACCCGCGGCATCGACGCCCCCAACGTCGTCCGCTGCTGATTCGCGATCGACCAGCAGGGAACTGAACCATCATCCAAAGAGAAGGCCCGCCATGCCGGCGGGCCTTTTTGTTTGTGCGGGTTCCAGGTCTTTACGGAATCGTCCCCGTCCAGATGTTCGAAGGCGCGCTTTCCACCCCCGACGCATCCACGCTGGTCACCTCATAGCTGTAAGTGGCCCCGCTGGTCACGTTCGCATCGGCGTACGCCGTTCCCGTCACCGCCGAAGTAGTCAGCAGAGCATAAGCGCCGGTCCCGGTGGCCCGATAGACCTTGTATCCCACCACCGCATCCGAGGAGCTGGCCGGCGCATCCCAGGTCAGATCCACGGTGTACGTCACCGCCGCCGCAGCTCCGGTTCCGGTCAGGTCGATCACCGTCGTGGCGCCCGACGTCGCGTCGCTCGTCAGCGTCACCGTTCCCGTGACTGCACCCGCAGCGACCGGGTCGAACTGCAGACTCAGCGTCGCCGTCTGCCCGGGATTCAGCGTCACCGGGAACGTCACTCCCGACATCGTGAACCCGGTCCCCGCCAGCGTGCCCGCGCTGAGGGTCAGCGCCGAGGTTCCTGACGAGGTCAGCGTCACCGTCTGTGTTGCCGGCGTGTTCAGGGCAACACTCCCGAACGCGATCGTGGTCGACCCGACCGTCAGCGCCGGCCCGCTCATGCTCAGCTGCAGGGCAAATGTCTTCGTCACGCCGTCCGCCGTCGCCGCAATCGTAGCCGTCGTGGCCGTGGTCACAGCTGTCGCTGTCGCGGTGAAGGAAGCGCTCGTCGCGTTCGCCGCCACCGTCACCGAAGCCGGCACCGTTACCGCGCTGTTGTCGCTCGAGAGCGAAACCGCCAGCCCGCCTGTGCCGGCCGCCGCGCTCAGCGTCACCGTGCAGGCATCCGTCGTCGCGCTGCTCAGCGAAGCGTTGGTGCACGAAACCGCACTGAGCACCCCCGCCGCCGCTGTTCCTGTTCCATCCAGCGTCACCTCGCTGGCGGCGCCCGTGCCCGCATTGCTGCTGATCGTGATCGAGCCGCTCGCGGCGCCGGCGCTGGTCGGGTCAAACGTCACCGTCAGCGTCGCCGTCTGCCCCGGATTCAGCGTGACCGGGAAGCTGGCTCCCGTCATCGTGAAGCCCGTGCCCGACAGCGTGGCTGAATTGATCGTCAGCGCCGACGTGCCCGACGAGGTCAGCGTCACCGTCTGCGTTGTCGACGTGTTCACCGTCTCATCGCCGAACGACAGGCTGGTCGTGCTCAGGGTCAGCTGCGGCGCTCCGCCGGTTAACTGCAGGGCGAACGTCTTGGTTAACCCGCCCGCCGTCGCCGCCAGTGTCGCGGCCGTGGTCGTGTTTACCGCCGCCACGGTCGCTGTGAAGGCTGCACTGGTCGCGTTCGCCGCTACCGTCACCGAAGCTGGAACCGTCACCGAGGCGCTGCTGGTCGACAGGGTCACCGTCTGCCCGCCGGTTCCAGCGGCCGCGGTCAGCGTTACCGTGCAGGCGTCCGTCCCGGCGCTGTTGTAGGAATCGGTGCTGCACGACAGCGCGCTCAGCACTCCAGGCATGGCATCCCCGGTTCCGCTCAGCGCCACCGCCTGCGTCGCTCCGTTGCCGGCATCGCTCGCGATCGTCAGAGCGCCCGTCAGAGCGCCTGTCGTGGTCGGGTCGAAGTGCACGACCACCGTCGTCGACTGCCCCGGATTCAGCGTCACCGGGAAGTTCCCTCCCGATATCGTGAAGCCCGCGCCCGTTGGCGTGACCGAATCGATCGTCAGCGCCGTCGTACCCGACGACGTCAGCGTCACTGCCTGCGGCGTCGCGGTGCTGTTAATGGTCACGTCCCCGAATGAAAGGCTGGTCGTGCTCAGAGTCAGCTGCGGCGATTCGCCCGTTAGCTGCAGGGCGAAGGTTTTGGTCACCCCGCCAGCCGTCGCTGTCAGGGTCGCGGTCGTGGTCGTGCTCACCGTCGCCACTGTCGCCGTAAACGCGGCGGTGGTGGCGTTCGCCGCTACCGTCACCGCAGCCGGAATCGTCACGCTGTTGCTGCTGCTCGTGAGGCTCACTACCTGCCCGTCAGCTCCGGCGGCCGCGCTTAGCGTTACCGTACAGGCATCCGTGCCTGACTGTGTGTAGGAACCGGTGCTGCACGACAGAGCGCTCAGCACCCCGGGCGTCGCATCTCCGGTCCCGCTCAACGACACAACCTGCGTCGCTCCGTTAGCCGCGTTGCTGGCAATGGTCAGCGCTCCCGTCGCCGCTCCCGTCGTGGTTGGGGCAAAGTGCACCATCACCGTCGTCGACTGCCCCGGAATCAGCGTGACCGGGAAGCTTCCTCCCGACATCGTGAAGCCCGTGCCCGATAGCGTGGCGGAGGTGATCGTCAGCGCCGCCGTACCCGTCGAGGTCAGCGTCACCGCCTGCGGCGTCGCGCTGCTGTTAATCGTCACATCCCCAAACGACACACTCGTTGCGCCCAGGCTGATCGCCGGCGATCCCGAGGCCGGAGGTGCGTCCAGCTGCAGAGAAAAGTCCACAGACGCCCCATCCGCGGTCGCCGTCAGCGTTGCGCTCTCCGCCGCGCTCACCGCCGAAGCGGTTGCCCGGAAGCTCGCGCTGGTCGCGCCCGCCGCCACCGTCACTGAAGCCGGCACCGTCACCGCTGTGCCGGTGCTCGCGAGCGTCACCGTCTCGCCGCCCGTGCCCGCCGCGCCGCTCAGCGTCACCGTGCAGGGATCCGTTCCCGCGCCGGTCAGAGTCGCATTGCTGCAGCTCAGGCTCTGCACCGCCTCCTCGGTGGGCTGCGTCGGTTGCGTCGCAGATTTCTCCTTATAGGTGTAGTCCGTGCTCTGCCAGCTGCCGTTAATCTCCGAAAGCAGCCGCACATACATCGTTGCGCCGCTGGTCGGCACGCCGGTCACGTTCATCGACACGGTGCTCGCCGTCGTGCTCGCCGCCGAATACGTCCCCACATCCGCGGAGCCCGTTCCCGTCGTCCCCAGCCACAGCTGATACGCCGAGACGCCGCTGCCTGCATTCCAGGTAAACGTCACCGACGACCCACCCAGCGTGGTTCCCGGCGTCGGGCTCACCATGGAGGCTGGGGAGGCGGACGTAGTGACCGGCGGCGTCGAAGCCCCCTGAGCGACACCGGTGCCGCTCAGGGACACGGTCCCGCTTCCGCCCGTCGACGCATTGCTCGTGTACTGCAGACTTCCCGTCGCTGCGCCCGCCGCGCCTGGGGCGAACGCCAGACTGATCGTGACCGTGTCCTGCGGCGCTACCGTAATCGGCAGCGACCCCATTCCGCTGATCGAGAACGACTGCCCGCTGACGGTGATGGCCGAAATCGCCACCGACGCCGTCCCGCTGTTGGTCAGAGTCACCGACGAGGACCCCGTCTTGCCGACAGTCACATTTCCGAATGCCACGGAGGTCGAGGAAACCACCAGCGTGCCGGCGCTCGCCGCCGCCACATTCGGCGTCGCCACGATCGAGCCGCAGCCTGACAGCGCGATCGGCAGGCAGATGCCTGTGATCGCGGCCAGCGCAGCGCCCCAGCGCAGCACTCCGGACCGGTGCGAGCGTTGCGATCGTTCCGAACGTCTCTTGTAGGAGGAGAAAAGGGAAAAAGAAGAAGAACGGCCCTTGGGGCCCAGGGGGGAAGTCAGTCGTACCGCGTGCATCTACCTCACCTCGTACAAAAAGAAGTTCGAAAACGAGCAGCAGCGAAACACCCAGAGAAAAGCCCCAGACCGCGGTTCATTGCCCGGGATCAGCGACAAATCCCGGACCCGACCCGTCTGCAACCGACTGCATGGTTACCCTGGCCTGTTCACGAGCGAACGGAGCAAAAGAATGTTGCCCGCCTGAAGGCACGCAGGTCACCACAATTTTCTACAGCCAATTACCGAAGTCACGTTGCCGTTAATGTGCTACGTTTGTGTTGCTTAACGACATCGTAATCCCGATGATTACTAACGCGTTAATCACCAATCGGTGTAAGAATTGCCAGAGTTGTAGCGAAATCTTACCAGCGAAGGTAACGCTGGATAGCATTACGATGGTGCTATCTGTACAAAGAATGGGCACTTTGGGAATCGTGAGTAACGTTCGCCCCTCGTTGCGTTCCGCGTCCAGGGAGGAGCCGGTCCGCTGCGGTCGCGCGGGAAGGGAACTGAGCCGAATTCGCAAGAGGATGCCGGGAAAGGGGGTGGAATTGGGAGAGCCGCACTCAGGGGGAGAGGCATCGCCTTTTCCGCTCGGCGCCAGCGCGGCGCTTATCCTCGACGCGCCAAAAACGATGCGATATCCTCAACAGGAGACGCGCGCATCCACCACGCAACGGAGAGGTGGCAGAGCCCGGTTGAATGCACCTGACTCGAAATCAGGCATACTCGCAAGGGTATCGGGGGTTCGAATCCCTCCCTCTCCGCCAGATAAAGCATTTATAATAAGTCACATATAGCGTTGACAAAGATGGCCGCGGGACTCGAGCGATGGCGGTATTTTCATTGCCGGTGGCTGTTCTGGTGGCTGTTGGCTTCTTACGGTTCATCGTGCGTTGCTATGCAGCCCCCTGCAGCAGATTGACGGTTATGCGTCGGCCGTTCCGGCCCCAGCTATCGACTTTGATCGCGCAACCAGCGGATAATCGACGACAAGGGAGGTTGCGGTGATCATCGAGGTTGATCTCGACGCACAGACTCAGGCACTGCTGGCGTCCCAGGCGGCGGCTCGCAATATGGAACTGCGGATCTACGCCGCGAGCCTACTTGAACGCGCTGCCACGGAAACGGCGCCCACTCCTGCCACCCAGCGGCCTACCGGCCGCAAAAGCTTAGCTCAGTTGTTCGCCGAGTCCCCATTCAAAGGATTGGATCTGGATTTGGAAGGCGACGGCGACCAAGGGCGTGACCTTGCCCTATGAGGGGATTTCTCCTCGATACAAATATTCCCTCTGAATTGACACGTCCCAATCCTCAACAGAGCGTTGCTGATTGGCTGGACAACGCCGACGACGAACAACTGTATCTGAGCGTGATTTCTCTGGGGGAGATTCTGAAGGGAATTACCATTCTCCCCACAAGCAAACGCCGAGCCCAACTTGAGGGCTGGCTCGAAGGCACCTTGCGACCTTGGTTCGGAGACAGAATCCTTCCAGTCGATGAGACGGTCGCGGAACGATGGGGCGTCCTGTCCGGGCAATGCAAAGTGAAGGGCAGGCCGCTAAGGGTGGCCGATGGACTCATTGCGGCAACCGCTTTGACCAACGACCTCGCAGTGGTCACCCGAAATGTCTCAGACTTCGAAGGCTTGGGTGTTCAGATCGTCAACCCGTGGATCTGACATCCGTTCGAACCGCGATGCCTGCGCAGCCACTCGTGGACAGCGCTTGCTGCTCCTTTGTGCTGGGCGTTTTGAGACTCGATCAGTGACCGTCGTCGGCTTCACCGCTGCAACCATCTCGACAGCGTTCTTCAAATATTTGGGTGCAAGCCTGTCAAGACGCCAGGATGACTTCCGGCCCACTACTCGGAAAGCTCCGCTTCCAACGGACTACTTTCCCGGCGGTGCGGCAGAGAGTACTGCTTCGGGAGCAATGACGGAAAGTTTAGCCGAGCTGACGAATGCTGGCACTGGTGCTCTGAAGTCCGGCTCGTAGAGTACCCAAACGGTATGAGCGCGGGCGACGGGTGCGCCCGACACAAAGACGTTTTCCTGGCCATTCAGTTCGAACGTGATGCGATTCAGGCGAACATTCGCATCGACGGCCCCCTTCATCGGTTCCAGAGAAAGCAGGTATCTGCCCTGTGTCGGGATGTACACTTGGATGGCATCGTTCGGGGCTGTCGCTTTGGCCGTGGTGTCGCTCACTTCGGCGATTTCCCGTTTGTTCCGAAGCAGTAGCGGCGAAACAAGACGCAGCTCCCCGGCATCGGGGTCCATGGTTTCGCCCATCAGTGCAGGGTTGTGATAGAAGACGGGCGTGTGGTCCATCCACTCCCCCGTTACGGTAAGGGGACCCACGCCTGGCATCTCAATTTGGAGAGTCTGGCCTGGCTCGAACCAGTATCGGGACTCCGGCTGGCTTCTCACTTCGTCGAGCCCCATCCCATGGTCATCTGCCGATAATGGGTTGGCTTTGGAGCGGAAGCCCAGTTCGACGCGATCGCCGCTGCGCGCCAGCAGCTCAAATTGAAATCCGGCGAGTCTATGATTCATTCGCCCGATGATGGTCCAGCGTTGGGGACCTTTTCGCGTGGTATCGAAGACAGCAGGATGGTCTCGTCCTGAGAGCTCGACATTGAGAACCAGTACCTTGCCGCTCGAATGAGCCGCGACACCAATCACCGTGAGCGAGGAAGCGAGAACAACGACCGCGAGGATCAACAGGGCGAAAGCGAACTTTGGAATCTTCATGGTTTCCCGTCCTTTCCGCCAAAACGTATGGGGCCGGCGCGCCTTCGGTTCCAAGTGGAGGGGTGGTGCTGGTTGAGTGGTCTCACTGCTGGCGAAGCACCGGAGTTCTGCACCGATCTCGGCATAGTCGCGGAGAAGCAATCTGCAAGGGTCGCAGGCACCGATATGCATCGCCGCATTCTGGCGGGATGGATTCGCCATCGAGGAGGGCGGAGACGAATTCGGCGGCATCCTTGCAGGTCACGAGCGGCCTCCTTTCATCTGTGGAGCGCCTTGCCAGATCCCTCGCAGGGACTGGCGCGCGGCAAAGAGGCGTGAACGGACAGTGCCGAGGGGAATATCAAGAATGGTGGCCATCTCGGCGTAGGATCGGCCCTCGATTTCGCGGAGCCAGATAATCGACCGCTCGTCGGCTGTGAGTCGGTTCAGTGCATCGGCCACAATTGAGCGTGTCTCGGAAAGCGGCTGAGAAGGCTCGCCTCCCAAAGCCGGCTCATCTTGATCAACCGAGTCGACGGGGCGTTGTCTGCGCCACCATTCGGCAGCCTGTTTTCGAGCGATGCCAAGAAGCCAGGCGCTCAGCGTTCCCCGTTCGGGATCAAACTGCTGAGGGCGGCTCCATATCTGAGTGTAAATATCCTGCATGAGGTCGTCGGCCGCTTGAGGAGAACCGGTATACCGATGAAGGAATGCGCGCAGGCGAGGAGCCGTTTCTCGATACCAGGCCTCGAAAGCGTTGGCATCGCCTGCGGAGATCCTCTTCCAGCGTTCCCGGTCGTCGAGCAATTGGCGGTCTCCGATAACTAATTCGGGCGAAGGGTAGAAAAAGTTCGGAACTAACGGAAGAATTTTCGCAGATTGGGTCCGCGTCATGGACGCTCGCAAAATGGAGCGGAGCCCCAAGAGGCCTGTCCGCGACACCTTGACCTGAATAGGGACTATGTCTCGGCGGCTCTCCTGCTAGGGGAAGCTCCGGTATCAGCGACAGACACGCTCAGGGCCATCAAATTTGGCCCGGCGAGAGGCAATATCTTGGGATGGTCAGATACCTGATATCGAACGACGGTGTAGAGGTCGGCGGCGGAGGTGCTCGATGGAGATCCGCACCACCGGTATCGATTAGCGAAAACTGTCTTTCGCTGTAAGGGTGTGAACAGCGGTGTTGTTGGTTCGCAACAGACGCGATGCCTCCGCAACGACTAGTGGAAAGCGCTTGCTGCTGTGTGCTGGACGTTTTGAGACTCGGTCTGTGACCGTCGTCGGCTTCACCGCCGCAATCATCTCGACAGCATTCCTCAAATATTCGGGTGCAAGGTGCGCGTAGCGTGCGGTCATCTGAATCGTCTTGTGACCCATCAGCTCTTGTACGGACTTGAGGGGTACACCCGCCATCACGAGCCGACTGCAGAACGTATGACGCAGGCAGTGCCAGGTGAAATCTCGAATTTTTGATTTTGCCAAGGCCTCATCGAACCAACGCCTGATCGCTTTCCGGATAAACGGCTTCCCGTCTTCCGTGACAAAGACCCGATCTGACTTTCCGGAGATCACATGTTGGCGTTGCAGTGCCTGGAGTGCGACGGAATTTAGGGGTATGGTCCGATCTGAGCCATTCTTTGTCCGGAGCAGATGGATGCGCTGTGCCCTGAGATCGGTCTGAAGCCAGTCCAGAGTGAATTGTTCCGAACGCCTCATCCCCGTGTGTAGGGCAACTTCGAATTCATTGAGGTTGCGCTCGCGGTATTCCGCTGCGATTACTTTTCGCAGTTCCTGTTCCTCTTCGTCTGAGAGAAAACGGATCCTCCCACTCCCTTCTTTCTTTGCACGAATGAGACGAGCCGGGTTTTTCTCGGCCCAACCATTACGTATTGCTTCCCGGTAAATCATGCTGAGCGTCGCTCGGTAGCGGTTAAAGGTGGCAGGACTGGTCTGTCGGGATTCGAGAAATGCAGTTAGCTCAAGCTGTGTGAGAGATGTTGCCGGGCGGTCACCAAACTCGTTCACCAATATTCCGATCTTCTGCTCGTCATCCGCGGGATTGGCCTTGTGCTTCTTCGCATACTCGATTGCGTGGTCGGCGAATTCTCGAAACGTCCGTTCCCGTTGGCGGAGCGGTTTTTCTAGCTTCCGGCCAGCAAGGGCATCGGCTTTTCTCTGGTGGTAAAGGCGAATGGCATCGCCCTTGCGGCCGACCTTTTCCCGGTGACGCTTTCCTTCCGCGTCCACATAGTGGATCCACCAAATCCCGCTACCGGGAATCTTTTCCCAAACGCCTCGCGCCACCTCTTCACCTCACATCAGACTTCGCGTCGCAGATCCGCTCTTGGGCGAACTACCCTGCCATCCGCTCCGGATGGTCCGAACGTGCAAACTTGCGAATTTCATCGACGGGAATCAGCACGCGGTTGGCGATTCTTCGGGTCGACAGACGTTTCGCCGCAATCATGTAATCGACGCCACGAATGCTAATGGAGAGCATCGCTGCGGCTGCTTTGCGGCTTACGAGGACCTTGGCCTCGGGCGTGATGGCGTCCGCGATCGCTGAGTCCCGGCGTTTCATTTCTCCTTCTTCGTCCGCTGAAATCGCCGATGGGAGAACTTCGCGCTGGTCGTGAGGACGGGCAGAATCCAGCTCATTTGCGGAACTGTTTTCGAGTGCGAAGGCTCACCCGGAGATCGATCCCGATCATCAGCAAGTACTGGGCTGCGCAGAGAAGGGCAAAGCAAATTGGGCGGGATCGCCGGTAAGGCGGAACGCGGTGGACGACGTGGAGGGAGGGAAGCGGGGCGCAAGGAACACCTCAGCGGCTTGCACACTTGACAGTAGCGCAGGAGTAGCCATAGAGTCAACTGTAAGTTTACGAATTGCCATCACAGTTGCGGCGGTATCTGCGGACAGCAGGATGGAGAAAGGAAAACCCGTGGTCGAAAAAGGCGGATGGCCGCAACAGCCGGTCATTTCGATTCGCGTCTCCGAGGCATTGCGCTCCCGACTCGAGCGATTGAAGGAACTCCTCGCAAAGAAGAGCGGAGAGAACGTCACCACTTCTGAGGTGGCCAAGCAACTTCTGGAGTCGGCGCGAGAGAACCGGCTGGAGGTGGCGGAACTGCTGGCCAACGCGACGGCGGCGCTCGCCGGAGCGAGGCGCAAAGTCGAAGCCGGACTGAGTCTTTCCCGGGCCGAATGGATCGTCGTTGCGAATTACGTGCAACTCGGAGTTGAGAGCTCCATCGCTGACCCCATTTCACTGGAAACCCTGAAGGGAATCCTCCAGGCTTTTCTCGCCGCTTACCAGGCGCGGCGGGGGAAGAAGGCGAGCCGGGATGCCCATTATCTTTCGCATCTCCCGACCCTCAACAAGCAGGGTGAACCGGTCCACGGAGCTGAGGCCGAAGGCATCGACATTCCGACGGCCGTCGAGCGGCTGATCCGGAGACTGGAATTGCCGGAAGCGGAGGAGGTTTGGCCACAGTTCGCCGCCCGGAATCTGTACGAGTTTCTGGAGGAGGAATCCTTCGGCATCGAAGCGATGAATCAGGCCCTGAAGGCGTACTGGCCCATCCTGTGGAGAGCGGCCGCCCGAGGGCACTATCTGGTGCGCGGAACTCCGGTGCGAAGCGCAGCCGGAAGGGCCGTTGCCGAGCGCCCCTGGGGCCCGGCGATTTCCTCGGTGTTCGAAGGCGGGTTCGTGCTCTCGTTCGCGGCGGGAAGCGATGGCGATCTGGCGGTCCTCGTGAACCTGCCCGAGGCTCGTCAGACGATGTATGAGATGAGACCGTGGCCCATGGTCGCAGAGTTCCGGTCGATGCTCGACGCATGGGAAACGAACGAGCCGAATTCGTTCTGGCAGGGGCGCTGGTTCTATGGCTACACGGCGATGGAATCCACCGTGCCGCCCATCTGGGTTCGCTGCCCGAGCGGGGTGACCTTCGGGTTTACGGCTGCGGAGTGGGCGTCGCTGCAGGAGGCTTTTCGCCTTGCCTGGCGGAAGCCAGAGCTGCAGCGGATTTCAGCTGAGCTGCTGCTGGAGTACGGCGAGATTTAAAGAACGACGCCGCTGTCGCAGCGGGAGTAATGGGGACACGTCACCCCCAACTGGGTTGCTGCAGAGCGGCCTTAATCGCGGTGATGTTTACAGATGTCAACTTCCGCTGCGACAGTGACTTAAGCTCTTGGCGTTTACAAACGCAAACGCGCGTTTACGCGGGTCATCGAACAGAGCGCTCCAGAGCACTCTCGTGTAAACACGTTGAACCGCAAGAGGTTTGCGAAAGTTCGATTGAACGAGCTCAGAACGGCCAAAACTGCACGTCAGCCAGGGAGGTTCTCCGATGAACGCCTTCCAAACGACGACTGAGCAAGCGAAGAAGTCGTCCTCGATCGACGAAAGCAAGCCAGGCTTTCGCACTAAAACCATCTCCATGCGGCTCACTCCCGATGAGCTTGCCGAGGTGGAATCGGCTGCCGAGAGAGCGAGAAAGCAGCCCTCGGAATGGCTGCGGGAGACGGCTCTGACTGCGGCAAGAGAGCGGCCATCGGACCCGATTGAATTGCTTCTCGCCGAAGTTTGGGCGGTGCGTCATTCGCTGTTGAGTCTCTTCTATGCGGGCGCTCAGGCGACGGTCGAAGCTCGCCCGTTGCTCCCGGAATCAGTCGTCAAAATCCGTGACGGAGCCGACGCAAAGAAGCTCGAACAGGCTCGCAGGATGCTCGCCAATTTCTCGGGTCGGCGGGCCAAAGAGGGTGCGGAAGAGCGATGATTCGCAGGCGCATTCTTCTCATTCTCGTCCGGCTTGTGGCATTTATCGCGCTGGCCGAGGCGCTGGCGATCTGGGTGTTCTGGCGCTCGCCATGGACGCCGATCGAGCGCCATTACCTGTCCGCATATTTCGCGAGTTCACTACCACTCGTCGGCCCATCGACCGTCGAAGTCCAGTGGATTTGGAAGATCGGACGCCATCAGAAACGGCAGCTGGCTGCGGATGCCGACGTGGTAGATTCCGCGGATGGAATCGGTATGGCGCTCTCGCCATCCGCCCTTGGCTCCGGATGGAAGACGCTTCTTGAGGGTCCGCCGCAGCAGATTCCGGCGGACCAAGTCAGGCCCTATCTGGCTACTCTCGCGTTTGAAGACCAGAGCCTCGAGGATCTCCTCCTTTTCCCGGAATTGTCCGCGCTTGCGGCGCTGTGCGCCTCGCTTTTTGTCTGGTTCCTGGTTGTCGGATTCCTGCGGGCTCTGATCGCCGATTATGCCTGGCGACGGCGCGTGTATTCCCGGCAGGAGCTGCTTTCCACTCTGTCCAAAGACTGTGCGGCGCTGGCGCAACGGGTGTGTTCAGGCCTCGCAGCGTTGTACCGGAGCAGACCGCGGCACATCGAGACGCACCCCGTTGCAACAGGTACAAAGGTCCTGCAAATCCAGCCTCCTGCCAAGCCGGCATCCTTCCCCTTTCCTGTCTTCGGCGTCTGCACCGGAGCCGGAAAGGGATTTCCCTGGAGCGATAAAGACGAGATCGACTGAACGGAATCAGGGCCCGGCACAATTCGGGCCGGCGAGGAACACTCCCCATGCTCACCATATCGAAGCCGCTTTCAGCCAACCAGGCGCGAACGTATCACGCCAAAGAATTCGCATCCCAGCAGCAGAACTACTGGACCCGTAACCAACAGGGTCACAGCGGGTGGCAAGGGAGGCTGGCCGGCCAATGGAATCTCACGGGCCCGGTGCACGACGAGCAGTTTGCGCGGCTGGCCGAGGGCCGGCATCCCCAAACCGGCGAACAGCTCGTTCGGCATCAGGCCTCACGGACTTATGAGGGAAAGGGCGGCAAAGAAGTCACCAGCGTCGAACACCGGGCTGGATGGGATGCCACGTTCTCCGCACCGAAGTCAGTCTCTATCACCGCTCTGGTGGGCGGCGATGACAGGGTTCGGCTGGCGCATCGAGGAAGCGTGCGCGCGGCGCTAGCCGAGCTGGAGAGATACACGCAGGCGCGCATGGGCAACGTCCATACGCCGGAAACCACCGGAAAGCTGGCTGCGGCCACGTTCGAGCATGATACCGCCCGGCCAGTGGACGGGTACGCGGCCCCGCAATTGCACACGCACGCCGTCCTCTTCAATGTGACCGAACGCGACAACGGCCAGACGCGCTCCCTGCAGCCGCACGAGATCTTCGTTTCGCAACGGTACGTGACAGCGGTCTACCGTTCGGAACTGGCGCTGCGCCTTCAGGAACTGGGCTACGAGGTGGAACGCGGTAAGCATGGCCAGCCGGAAATCAAGGGGTACACGAAAGAGTATTTGGAAGCGTCCAGCCCGCGTCGCGAACAGATCAAAGACCATCTCCGCGAGCAGGGAATCGACGGGGCCGCGGTGGCGCAGATCGCCGCGCACCACACCCGCGACCGCAAAGAGCTGCTTTCCCAGGAGGATGTGCTGCGGCGCCACCGGGAACTCGCCGCACAGTACGGGAACCAAGCAGATCGCGTAGTTGCGGAGGCACGAACACACGGTCAATACCAGGCAAAAGGACCGGAAATCAGCGCGCAACAGGCGGTGACCTGGGCACGGGATCACGTCTTCGAGAGATCGTCAGTTGTCGACCGGCGTGCGATTCTCGAGTCGGCCCTGGCGCGCGGCATGGGTGAGACGACGTACGCCAGCATCCAGCAGGAGTTTGATCGCCGGGTTCGTACTGGCGAATTCCGCGAGGTTGCTCATCATGGCGCGGGCCCCCAGTTTACGACCACCGGCATGATTCACATGGAGCGCGAGATTATTGCACGGATGCAGGAAGGCAATCGGCGCGGCTACAGCGACCGGATGCTGGTTTCGCCGCATATGCGGATCAGGACCCAAGACCGCCACCCGGAACTGAGCGCCGCACAACGATCCGCCATGGATGACATCCTCATTTCACGCGAGAAGATTGTCGGGCTGGACGGCGTTGCCGGCGCGGGGAAAACGACGGTGCTTTCGGTAATCCGTGAGGCGGCAGTGGCCGAGGGGTACCGCGTCGAGGGCTTTGCGCCCACGTCCCGAGCGGCACATAAACTCTCTGAAGCGGGCATGGAAACATCCACTCTGCAAAAGCATCTGGCGCGCGGCGAGCAGACCGACAGCGGCGAGAAACGCTTGTTTGTGCTCGATGAATCGTCGCTGGCATCGACGCGGCAATTACATGAATTCGTGCACCGGCTCCGGCCCAACGACCGCGTGTTGTTGGTTGGCGACCGGCGGCAGCATGAGGCCGTAGAGGCCGGTCGGCCATTTGCGCAGCTTCACGATGCCGGAATGGTGACGGTCAAGCTGGAGGAGATCGTGCGTCAGAAAGACCCGGAACTGAAACGAGTCGTGGAACAGCTTGCGCGGGGCCAGGTTCAGGAGGCAGTCGAGGACCTTGCCCGGCAGGGCCGCGTGCATGAGGTACCCGACCACGACAGGCGCATCGCGGCGATTGCCAGGGAATACGCAAATTCGCCGGAACGGACTTTAGTGGTCTCCCCGGACAACCGCTCCCGCATGGAGATCAACGAACGGATCCATGCGGAATTGCAGGCGCGAGGCATTGTACGAAATGTCGAACACCGTGTACTGACACTCGTGCCGCGCCAGGACATGACCGGCGCGGATCGGACCTGGGCCGAGCGCTATGAAGTCGGCGACGTGCTGCGCTATTCGCGCGCATCGAAAGAAACCGGCATCGGCAGGGGCGAGTATGCACAGGTGAAATCTATCGACTTTGCAGCCAATCGGTTGACGGTCGAATTGCTGGATGGGACCGCGCGCACCTACGATCCGCGCCGGCAGCAGGGTGTGACTGTATACCGTGAAGAGCTGCGCGCCTTCTCCTCAGGTGACCGCATCCAGTTCACTGCGCCAGCGAATGACCTCAAGGTGGCGAACCGCGAATTAGGCACCCTCGAATCCGTCGGCGGCAATGGACAATTGCATCTGAAAATGGATGACGGCCGGTCCGTGCAACTCGATCCGAACCGGCAACTGCATCTCGACTACGGCTATGCAGTAACCAGCCATTCCAGCCAGGGTCAGACAGCGGACCGGGTCCTGATCCACGTGGACACCGGACTTGGCGCAAAGGATCTGCTGAACAGCCGCATGGCCTACGTTGCCGTTTCTCGTGGCGCGCACGACGCGCAAATCTTCACGAACGACGCGGGAAAACTCGGTCACACCCTCAGCCGCGATGTGTCCCACGCGCCCGCAATTCAACAGGCCCTGATTTCAAACACCATCGAGCAAGCCGCAGAGCAACGCCCCATCCACGAGCACGAGATCGGTCAGGGATTTGGGTTGGGTGTGTAATCCAGATCCGAGCTGACATTCCCCGGATAGAAGCAGCGTAGCCGAGGTCGGGCCGGAGTCAAGGCCGCGTTCCGCGCCGCTTCGCGGTCAGGAGCCTTGACACCGGCCTCAGAGCCTCGGCTGACCATTCCATCCATCCGGGGGATATCAACGCGATCTTGCCTGTCTCAAAGTTCTTGCCACAATCCTGAACGCCGCGCGGTTGTTGAACTATTTCGACGCCTTTTTGGCTTGCAAAGCGAAAGCGCTAAGTGTTCCCAGGCTTTATCAAGGCGAGGCCCTCTGCTAATAACTATCCAAGCCTAGTGAGCATATTAACAAAATGATAAATACTACGAGTTACTGTGGAGTGCACGGAAAATTAATGTTGCGTTCGTCAATAGTTTCTGTGCTATGCTCCGTTCACAAACTGCATTTCATTGAAGTCTGGACCATCCACTTTCGTATATCTTGAGCATTTGTGTTTTTGAGCGTCTGTTTCGACTCCTGATCTGTAATTGCGCCAACAAAGACAGTTTGCACGCAACATGAAGACAGAATCTAAATCTGGGGCCTAAAAATGTTCGGTTTTCATAATTCGCCCGATCCGATCTGTTTCGCGACTGAACCTTCCCCCGGCATTGTTCCCGCAATGCAGCCAAACACATGCATTCCTCGGTTTGGAAGACCACTTTCTGCACCCCGAGTCTTGCGATCAAAAGCTTAGAGTGAGCCTCGCGAAACTGCGCCCCGATTCGAATGGTGATTGCGCAGCCGCGTGACCTCATCAACCTATCTCGTCCTTCATTCCCAGTCTCCGTTCGAAGTGAAATGTCATTGCCCGATTGCTATGTCCGACGGTTCTGTCGGGATGCAAGGTCGCGTGTCAGGGTGACCTGTGGGCGTTGGCCATTGGCGTTGCGCTGGAGGTAAAAGGTGAGGCCAGGCATTATGTGGTGCTGCGAGTTTCTCAGTGGGTGGACAGTGGCAAGGTGCTTCAGCTGTTTCTCTCCAAGGGTGGTGCTCTTTACTGGAGTTTTGCTTGGTGTGTGGTATTCGGCACAACATGCTGCTGCACAAGCTAGCGGCGTGACGCTTGTACAGTCGTCGCAGGGAGCGACATGGGGATCGAGTGCTGCATTCGCCGGCAACACCGCAGCCGGAGATTACGTCCTGGTGTGTGCTACCTGGGCCAGTGACACCGACACCGGCCTGACCTTCACTGTTGCAGACACGCAGGGTCTCAGCTACAGCGTGGACGCATCCACGCGGAAGGTTTTCGACGGGACGACAAGTTATACGGAGATCGGTGTCGAGTGCGCTCACAGCACAGAGGCGACCTCCGCCGCAGCCGACTCCGTCACGGTGACGATGTCGGGATCTTCCGGAGCGAACGTAGCCATCTGGGAGGTCAACTCCAGCACCGGGACCCTCGCACTGGACCAGGCCGCTTCGGCCGCGGGTACGGGAACGACGGTGAGTGCGGGAAGCATCACACCGTCTCAGGCCGACACGTTCGCCATCGCCGCGGTGGCACAGGATGATGAGGAAGGAACGGGAACCAACTTCAGCGCAGGCACGGGCTGGACGTTCCTCGGCAACAACGGGGGCGGAGCTTTTGACTCGGGAGACGAAGACCAGGTTCTGGCGACCACCTCAGCCATCAGCGGAACCTTCAACTCCAACAACAGTGCCAATCACTACGTCGCTGCCATCGCAAACTATGAAACCAGCGGTTCCGGAGGAGGGACGCTCGCCACGCCGACCTTCTCGCCGGCATCGCCGTATTCAGGACCGGCCACCGGCGTCACCATCAGCGGACCTTCCGGTGCGACGATTCTATATTGTACTGACACGACCAACAGCTGCACTCCATCGACAACGTATTCCGGTGCGATCGACGTTAGTTCCTCGGGCTACATCCGGGCACAGGCAACAGAGTCGGAATATACGTCCAGTTCCATTGCTTCCTGGCAGGGCACGATCAGTGCCAGCGGAATAACGCTTGTACAGTCGTCGCAGGGAGCGACATGGGGATCGAGTGCTGCATTCGCCGGCAACACCGCAGCCGGAGATTACGTCCTGGTGTGTGCTACCTGGGCCAGTGACACCGACACCGGCCTGACCTTCACTGTTGCAGACACGCAGGGTCTCAGCTACAGCGTGGACGCATCCACGCGGAAGGTTTTCGACGGGACGACAAGTTATACGGAGATCGGTGTCGAGTGCGCTCACAGCACAGAGGCGACCTCCGCCGCAGCCGACTCCGTCACGGTGACGATGTCGGGATCTTCCGGAGCGAACGTAGCCATCTGGGAGGTCAACTCCAGCACCGGGACCCTCGCACTGGACCAGGCCGCTTCGGCCGCGGGTACGGGAACGACGGTGAGTGCGGGAAGCATCACACCGTCTCAGGCCGACACGTTCGCCATCGCCGCGGTGGCACAGGATGATGAGGAAGGAACGGGAACCAACTTCAGCGCAGGCACGGGCTGGACGTTCCTCGGCAACAACGGGGGCGGAGCTTTTGACTCGGGAGACGAAGACCAGGTTCTGGCGACCACCTCAGCCATCAGCGGAACCTTCAACTCCAACAACAGTGCCAATCACTACGTCGCTGCCATCGCAAACTATGAAACCAGCGGTTCCGGAGGAGGGACGCTCGCCACGCCGACCTTCTCGCCGGCATCGCCGTATTCAGGACCGGCCACCGGCGTCACCATCAGCGGACCTTCCGGTGCGACGATTCTATATTGTACTGACACGACCAACAGCTGCACTCCATCGACAACGTATTCCGGTGCGATCGACGTTAGTTCCTCGGGCTACATCCGGGCACAGGCAACAGAGTCGGAATATACGTCCAGTTCCATTGCTTCCTGGCAGGGCACGATCAGTGCCAGCGGAATAACGCTTGTACAGTCGTCGCAGGGAGCGACGTGGGGATCGAGTGCTGCATTCGCCGGCAACACCGCAGCCGGAGATTACGTCCTGGTGTGTGCTACCTGGGCCAGTGACACCGACACCGGCCTGACCTTCACTGTTGCAGACACGCAGGGTCTCAGCTACAGCGTGGACGCATCCACGCGGAAGGTTTTCGACGGGACGACAAGTTATACGGAGATCGGCGTCGAGTGCGCTCACAGCACAGAAACGACCTCCGCCGCAGCCGACTCCGTCACGGTGACGATGTCGGGATCTTCCGGAGCGAACGTAGCCATCTGGGAGGTCAACTCCAGCACCGGGACCCTCGCACTGGACCAGGCCGCTTCGGCCGCGGGTACGGGAACGACGGTGAGTGCGGGAAGCATCACACCGTCTCAGGCCGACACGTTCGCGATCGCCGCGGTGGCACAGGATGATGAGGAAGGAACGGGAACCAACTTCAGCGCAGGCACGGGCTGGACATTCGTCGGCAACAACGGTGGCGGAGCTTTTGATTCCGGAGACGAAGATCAGGTTCTGGCGACCACCTCAGCCATCAGCGGAACCTTCAACTCCAACAACAGTGCCAATCACTACGTCGCTGCCATCGCAAACTATAAAACCAGCGGTTCCGGAGGAGGGACGCTCGCCACGCCGACCTTCTCACCTGCTGCGGGCACGTACGCAAGCGCCCAGTCAGTAACCATCAGCGACTCGACTCCGAGCGCTACCATTTACTACACGACCAACGGCACCGTACCCACAACTTCGTCAACCGTCTACAGTGGTCCGATCACGGTCAGCTCAAGTGAGACCATTGAAGCCATCGCCACAGCCACAGGTTACTCACAATCGGCGGTCGCCTCCGCCGCCTATACGATCACTCCGGGGGGGCCGCAGAACACCGGAACCAGCGTGATCTACACCTACGATAGCCTTGGGCGTCTATATCAGGCCCAGTACACCACGCCAGACGGCACCATCACCGTCACCTATTCGTACGACAGTGCAGGAAACCGAACCAGTGTCGTTACGCAATGAACAGGCGAAACAGCAGATGAACCTGAATCAAGTTTCATTCCGGCGAAGCCAGATCGGCCGAGGGAGGCAAATGAGGTGCTTTCATGGATCTCACTCAGTCTCACGCGGCCCATATCACGCGCAAAGCTTCACGAAGGTCGCCGCCACACTCGGCCACGAACTCAGCCGCGATGTGTCCCACGCTTCCCGCTCTGAACGCCCTCTCATGTCCACCTTGGCGCAAAGAGCGCCCGCGACTACCTCGCCGCGTTCGATTCGCACCGTTGTGTCATACAATTTCCGATTCACTGCCTCCAGTCCCAACAGCATAGACGCCACGGGCGGATTGTATCGCGACCCGATGCAAAGCGCCCAAAACATTGCAGATGCTGCTAAAGAAAGTGCAGGTGGTTTTGTGCTTAACTCGTTGCTGAATCTCCCGCTGGTCGAACCTCAGGGACCCGAACGCCCGGTCTTGCATATGGTGTCTCGGAGGCAGCGGAATAAGTTTACCCTCGCTTTCCAAATAGCTGCCCTGCTAATCCTGCTGCTCTCCGGGGCAGTAGGGAGGGCACAAAGCTGCAGCGGCAAGGAACACCCAGCGCCTACAATCACCTCCGTTACTCCAGGCACGTGGATAGCCGGACAAACTTACAATATCACCATCACAGGAACAGGATTTACCTACTCTGACGGTAATGGAAATCTTTGCGGTGACGCCATCGCGGAGGTGTACCTAACGAGCAGCGGAAATGTTGACGTAGAGAATATTTCATTCGTAAGTGATACGGAAATTACAGCTACCGTAACGCCCGCCATCGCCGATCCCACGCAGACAGCCTGCGTCGCTGCAGTCTATCTGGCTTTCGGACCGATCCGCAGTTTGGATCAGCAGACAGGGAACTCAAACCTGTGCTTGCCTACGAACCAGGACCAGACCTCGTTTGCGGTGCAAATTGTCGGCTCATCGAAGAACATTGGCGATCCATGCGATATCCCGGGATGTGACGGCGTCGGAGATCCGATCAATACCTCTTCAGGCGATGTATTTGAGGCAGTCACCGACTATCAAACTGCCGGCCAGAACAAGCTCAGCTACATCCGCTATTACAACAGCCTTACCGTTGCCTATACATTTGCGTCAGAACTTGGCACGAACTGGCGCTCCAACTACGATCGATACCTGCAGTTGAATTCCAGCAGTCAGGTGATCGCGGAACGGCCGGACGGACAAGAGATCGGTTTCACCAATACCGGCGGCTCCTGGGCTGCCGATAGCGACGTCGATTATACGTTGAACGAATCGGGAACGACGTGGACTCTGGCAGACCACGACGACACGACGGAAGTCTATACGGCGATCAATGGCTCGGAGGCGGTTCTTCAAAGTATCACCCGGCGTAACGGGTACGCGCAGGACCTGACTTACAATTCCAATGGCCAGTTGGCGACCGTAACGGACTCCTACGGCCGCCAACTGGTGTTCACATATTCCAACGGTGCCGTGTCTACCGTTACAACTCCGGACGGTTTGGTACTGACTTATGGGTACAACAGTATCAATAATACCGACGACCAGCTTGCCTCTGTGTCTTATTCGACAAGCCCTGCCACGAGTCAGCAATATATGTACCAAAACTCAAACCTTCCGTATGCACTGACAAGCATCGTGGACGAAAACGGAGCTACCTATGCAAGCTGGACGTACGACGACTCAGGACGCGGGCTCACCAGCCAGTTAGGAGGCCTCGCGAACCTGACGACGGTTACCTATGATGACACCCACAATACGCGTACGGTGACGAATGCGCTCGGAGTGACCGACACCTACTCGGTGGCCTTTATGCAGAACGACTGGAAGACCACGAACATCTCACGCGCCGCAACGAGCACCACAGCGGCGGCGACCGAGACCTTTGCTTATGACTCAAACGGATATTTAAACAGCAAGACGGACTGGAACGGCAATCAAACCACCTACGTCAATGACAATCACGGCGATCCAACGACCATCAATGAAGCTGTCGGAAGCTCCGTCGCGCGCACGACTACGATTGCATACGACTCGACGTGGGTCCACTTGCCGGATACGATCACAACACCAGGTTTGACAACGACCTTTACCTATGATGGCAGCGGAAATGTACTGACCAAAACGCTGACGGATACGACGACGCAATCCACACCGTACTCAACGAGTGGTTCTACGCGCGTCTGGCAATACACATGGCAGAATTCCCTCCTGGCCTCTGTGCAGAGTCCGCGCACCGATGTGGCAGAAAAGACCGCGTACGCTTACGACTCGAGTGGAGCGCTGACGGGGATCACGAATCCGCTGAATCAACAGACCACCATCACCAGCCACACCGGGGGAGGCCTCCCGCAGACAATTGTTGATCCAAATGGTGTGACCACGAACCTGACCTACGATCCGCGCCAGCATCTCCTCACCAGTACCGTGGTCACATCTGCGGGCCAGCGCACCACGACCTACGGATACGACGCAGCGGAGAATCTGACGAGCGTGACACTGCCGGATGGATCGGGTCTTACGTATGCTTACGATGCCGCGCATCGCCTCACGGGTATCACGGATCTCTTAGGGAATAAGGTGTCTTATACCCTCGACGCTCTTGGCGACCACACCGCCACCAGTGTCCTGAATCCATCGGGCTCCGTGACAAGACAGCATTCGAATACGTTTGACGCCCTTGGACGGATGTTGCAGGACATTGGTGCCTCGAACCAGACGGCATCTTTTACCTGGGACGCAATGGGAAACATGGTCACGTCAACCGACCAGGCGAGCCACACGACTCACCAGGCCTTCGACGCGCTGAACCACCTCTATCAGGTCACAGATCCGGCCAGCGGGGTGACCACCACAAGCTACGACGCGCACGACCGTCCGGTCGAAGTCACTTCCCCCACGGGAGTCACGACCGCCTACGTTTATGATGGATTCGGCGATGTGATCCAGGAGAGCAGCCCGAACACGGGGACGACGGTGTACAACTACGACAGCACCGGCAATCGAACCAGGCGAGTCGCCGCCACCGGGGCGATCACGCAGTACAGCTACGATGCCCTCGACCGGGTTGTGACCAGGACCTTCCCATCCGACAGTGCGGAGAATGTCACGTATACGTATGACCAAAACGGGCATGGAGCCGGTATCGGAAGGCTGACTTCGGTATCGGATGCGGCCGGAACCCTTTCCCGCAACTATGACCAGTTGGGGAACCTGCTCAGCGACGCACGCACTACAAGCGCTGCCAGCCTCACGACCGCATATACCTACGATACCGCCAACCGGATCGCCTCGATCGTTTATCCGTCGGGAGCCACGGTCAGCTACGCTCGTGACACCATGGGGCGGATTACTACGGTAGCGGTACAGCCCAACGGTGGAACGAGCGAACCGGTCGTGTCCAACGTGACCTATGAACCGTTTGGACCGTACAACGGACTCACCAACGGCAACGGTGTTGCCGAAGCGCGTGGTTTCGATCAGGACTACCGTTTGACGGGAATCACAGATATCGGGAGCAGCTCGACCCTGCAGAGCCTGACCTATGGCTACTACCCGACAAATAATGTGCAGACGATAACAAATGCAGTTGCGTCCAGCCAGAACATCGAATCGGCGACCATGAGCTACGGATATGGGACGGGCAGCGATCAACTCACGACCCTGAGTGTGGGCGGCACCGTCATGCAGACGATCGGCTATACCGCCGATGGCAGAATCGCGAGTCTGAATCCCGGCATTCAGGCTCCGGCAGGTCAATACATCACCTCGCTCAGCTACAACCAGGATGGCCGGCTTGCGGCCGTCAATGCCGGGGGCAGCGCGCTGGCCAGCTACACCTACGACGGGTTCGGACAGCGGCTGATCAAGACGGTCTCTGCTTCGTATGGGGAGATTTATCAATACGGCCAGGACGGTGCGCTGCTGGAAGAGACCAATGCAAGCGGCGTAGCGCAGGCCGACTACATCTATCTCAATGGCCGTCCCGTGGCCGTGCTCAACGGCGCGACGCTCCACTACCTTCACGACGACATGCTGGGCACGCCGCAACTGGCCACCGACGGCAATCAGGCAGTTCAATGGCAGGCAAGCTACGATGCCTTTGGACAGGCATCGGTAAGCGGAACCGTCACGCAGAACCTGCGCTTGCCCGGCCAGTATTTCGATCTTGAGAGCGGCTGGAACCACAACGGCTTCCGTGACTACCTGCCGTCCGTAGGACGTTATGCCGAGCCCGATCCGTTGGGCAGAGCGGGCAGCGGGAACAACTTGTACGTGTACGTCGGGGACAATCCAACCGACCTCATCGATCCCCTGGGGCTGTGCCCGAATAACACGTGCGCTGCTGCGCTGAAAGCCGCACAGCGGAACGCTGCTGGCGTGGCGAGAGCTAAGGCGGCGTGGGATGTGCTGCAGGCCGCCGCAAGTGCGCATAACATACCCACGTCGCTTTTGGCTGCGATTGGCGTACAGGAAACTGATTTTATGGATGTTCAAGAAGTGTTGCAGGGTGGAGGGCCGGGGCCCGGAATGGGAGTTTTTCAGCTAACCAATCAGCAGGGGGTATCAGCTGCACAAGCGTTTAATGTGCCGTTTGCGGCTAATTACGCAGCGAACATGCTTTCTTCAAACATGGACTATTTTGCGAACGCCTTCTCTTTTACTCCTGATCAGCTTCTTCTGGCCACAGCTGCTTCATACAATCTTGGTAAGTATGGTATAAGCGGAAATCCAAACACGATTGATAAGGGAAGCAACCCTAACGGGCAGTACGGGCATAATGTGCTGGGCATTATGAATTGCTTCTAGCATTCAGGCAGGCTGTTTTTATGTGGAGGACTCGGTTTGATCACGCGTATACGACTCATGGCGGGGGTATTGACGGTTATGCTGGCACTGATTGCTCCGCTCCCATATTCATTCGGACAGGGCGGCACTTCAATATCTGACGCTCACAGCGGATCACTGAAAGCTTTTCTGCGCAGCTACCTGAGCCTGGGCGGGAGGATCCCGCCTGACGCAACAACGAGGATCACGACCTACAGAGTAAAAACAGGCGAGGGGAAAACCGAAGAAGATATCGTTTATGTTTCAGGACAGGGATGGTGCGGGAGCGGTGGATGCATGCTACTCATTGTAGAGCCTTCCGCGGGTTCATTCAAAGTGCTTGGCAAAGTGACCGTAGTTCAGCTTCCGGTATTCCTCATGCCCTCTATGACGCATGGGTATCCTGACATTGGTGTGAGCGTCAGGGGGATTAGAGTGGGAAGTGAATATGAGGCTGAGCTCTCATATGATGGAATCTCCTATCCAGGAAATCCTTCTTCGCCACCCTCACGACCCTTGAAGGGCATCAAGGGCAAGGTGATCATTGCAAACACAAAGAATAGCGTTGCTCTATATGAGTAGGTGCTGGAAGAGACCAACGCTTCCGGTGTGGCCCAGGCCGACTACATCTATCTCAATGGCCAGCCCGTAGCCGTGCTGAACGGCTCGACGCTCTACTACCTGCACGACGATATGCTGGGAACTCCGCAAATGGCGACGGACAGCAATCAGGCCGTTCAATGGCAGGCGAGCTACGATCCCTTCGGACAGGCATCCGTGAGCGGAACGATCACGCAAAATCTGCGCCTGCCGGGCCAGTACTTCGATCTCGAGAGCGGCTGGAGCCACAACGGCTTCCGCGACTATCTGCCTGCCCTAGGGCGCTACGCAGAGCCCGACCCTCTGGGCAGGCTGGGCAGCGACAACAATCTGTATGCATATGTCGGAGGAAATCCAGTCAATGAGGTCGATCCAGATGGACTGCGTGGATACACCATCGTGCCTGGTGTTCCACCAGGTTCGGTGTCATATACAGCTCCTAATGGTCAGCAATTTTATGCCCCTCCATCGGCAAACTTTTGTAACGAGTACGCCGCTGGTCAGCAGAATGGCATGAACCCCTGGGGAATTAACTCAGCTGTCGGACAAGGTGGACAATTCGATTACCAACGAAGCGACGGGAATTTCTACCCTGCCTACACGAATGCATCGAATTATGGGGTTGGGGTTTTCATGAGAGGTGCCGGTTTTTCCGAGGGCGAGCTGAACGCCATTGGAGGGTTGTACTCATTCCTTAAATCTGCGAATGCAAATTCGCAGAGTCAAACATCCTGGTGGGATCAAGGATGGAATGCTGCGAACAGCGGAAGTCTTAACTGTGGTTGCAAAAAATAGCGAGAACGGCATCGATAGATAGGCATCCCCATGAAAGAAGCACTCTTCAAATCTAAATATTGGATATTCGCTAATCTGCTCGGTATTTTGCTCTACCTCTACCTTGCGTCAAAACTTTGGGCGCCGGTTGGTGAGAGAGGACTTGAGGGTGGACCTGGCGACCCAATTATTTGGACGACCACCGCTCTTCCGGTGCTGGTATTATTTTCCCTATTAAATATCGCGTGGTTTCTTTTGATTGTTTTGAGATTCAAAAAGAAAAAAAGTTGGCAGCCATTGATTATATGGCTTGTAGTTATATTGGCTTGGTTTGGAGCGAACCGACATGACGCACACCAGCAATACACGGGTGACGCAGTAAAAAAATACATTCAGCCTGGGTCCTAAGCGCCCACCTCGATTAGCTACCTTGGTCTGTTGCAGAAAGCCCCTCTCAAAGCGACTTCTGGACTTCGGAATGATCTTCGGAAGATTGTTCGGAAGGTATCCCGGAATGATGTTCAGAAGGCACCACATCCGCACAGCCTCGGCGGCGACGAGACGATCTCGACGCCAAACCTAAACCGAGAATCTCCAGTTATGAATGGATGAGAATTCGGGGGCAGGTCAAGAGGTAGGCTGCGTCGAGGGGGCCATCCCTGGCGCTGTAATCGGAGGAGTTGGTGCTGCTTTGCCGGCTACCGTTAAGGGCTTGTGCCAAGCATTTCGTCAAGGGCTAAACGCTGAACAACAATACAAGCATGATATGCAGCTGACCTGACCCCCTGGATCCGCCCGGATCGGAATGCAATTTTGGACGAAGAACGTGGCAGGTCCCCTCCCGAGGGAACCAGGGTGAGAATCCGGTGGCTGTTCTGGTGGTTGTTCGTTGGTGATTTTTGTGCGTCCCCGTGCAAAGGCGTGCCCAGCTCGTCGGACGCCATGTCATTGATATAACGAGCCATTGCCAGCACATGCAGCGTCGTGCGTATCCTTGCAACGGGTCCATTTTCTGACTCGAAATCAGGCATACTCGCAAGGGTATCGGGGGTTCGAATCCCTCCCTCTCCGCCAAAAATCATAGTAACTATATTCGTTTTCAGTGTTTTATGGCTATGACACGAGCCGTTCGGTGAGCCGAAAACCTGAACAAACCTTACAACTGCACACTTTTGGGCTGGATTAGTATCACTGCAGTCGGGTCTTCCTCAAGAATGAAAGCCGCTTCCTCTGCGGTTTCCACGATGGTGGGTTCGCTGTCTTCGATATTCGTTACGTCCATAGTTGCATTCTCCTTATGTAGCGGGGATGCCGGTTTCCCAGACATCCCCTTAGCACACTGGGGAGCGGGCTATATGAACCATTCTGCCCGAATACAGTGATCGCGTCAAGATAAATTGTTTGTTTTCAATATGATGCATGTTGACTGTCAATACGCATCATGCGACTTCCTGCTGAGAACAAGGTG
Organism: uncultured Acidobacteriaceae bacterium; assembly: GCA_963770525.1. Taxonomy (GTDB): domain Bacteria; phylum Acidobacteriota; class Terriglobia; order Terriglobales; family Acidobacteriaceae; genus Palsa-343. The sequence continues at coordinate 743,643 of CAVYPY010000002.1, forward strand.
TTTACCATGTTGGTTCTGGCTATGGGCCTTCGTTGACGTGGGGCGAAGATAGGGGGAAACTCTGAATCAAGAAAGCGAGGGCAACTCCCCCATGCAATACATGGTACGAATCGAACTTCATCATGCAGACGACGATACGTACGAGCGTTTGCACTCCACTGCGGCTGCTGTGGCGCTGAGTCGGATTCTCACCGACTCTTCCACTGGCGCGCAGTACCACGCTCCAACAGGCACCTATTGGACTGATCGGTACGCCACGTGGCAAGAGGTTATGAGTGCCGCACAGCGAGCAGCTCGCGCGGTCCAATCCTCCTTCGAGATCATGGTTGCCGGTGACGGAAACACCTACTTTTTTAATTGTCCACCTGTGCAGAGAAAGCCTTCGCCCGGTGCCGTGGCACTGGCGTTAGGTGGCCCGCGCGGTTTAGCGCCGAGGAAGACGCTGCTGACCGCGCCGACAATGCCTGTGCCGAGTGGTCTGCGTATTGATCCTCCCTCTTCGCTGGAAATAGCATTTGAGAAGAGCCTGCTCGGTCTCAAATAGGACAGTCAGTCCCATTCGGTCTGTTCGACGGGAAACGCAGCAGCACATTCGGGGTGGCACAACCTCTCGTGACGCGTCATTCCCGTCGCAGATACGCGGATCAGATCGTCATGCTCCCTAGTGTTTTCCCATTCAATTGCCTTGAGGGCGACGCGCAGTTGCTCCTTACGCGTTAGCGTTTTGCTGGGCATCAGGAAGATCAGTCCGTAAAAATAAATACCACGCTTTCCTTTGCGCTTCTGATGATTGCGGTAGTAGTCGAGAAAGTCCTTGTTGACCGTCACGATCAAGCACCCGCGAGCGATAGCCTTATCTATCACTTTGGGGTCTTCCTTGCCGCGCACGCCGAAGTCCTTCGCAACGTAGACATGTGACTTCGGCGGGAAGCAAGTCCTCAGACCTTCCTCCCCGCAGCATTCATCTAGGAATACGCGTTTCTTCGCCATGCGGAGCATTCACTGTGTTGGACGGCGGCTATTCCTTGCTTCGGAGCCGCCACCTAATAGTTGCTGGTAAGGTTCGGGATCGGTTAGCTCCCGAATGCGGTGCAGAGTATTTTCGGGAAGGAGGGCTGCGCTTTCCGCGAGGAGCCTCACCGCCTGACGAATTTGATCGGTCGATGCGACGTGTATTTCGCCTATCTCCACTTGATATTGCAGTGCCTTAGAAATCCCGCCGAAAATGCCTGAGATGTGTGAGTTGTCCACACTTGAATCTCGTGTAATTGCGCGAAGTGAATCGCTCGTCACGATGAACATGAAGGAAACTACCTGCATTACGACGCAGCCCACCATAATCGCCGCACCGACAGTTTGTGCCGCGCTCAGGATTTTCATGTGAGCTAATCGGTAAAGGCCCCACGTACAAGCCAGAACTGTAGTTGCTTGCAGCAAAAAGAGAGTCCACCTCCAGAGAAGCTTTAGGTGTCTTTTAATCTCCTGCTTCGGAGTTAACGCAAGGTAGACTTGGACTGCGATTGTCAAGAGTGTGAGTCCGATTCCAACCCAAAGAGCCATCATTCCATTCCTCCCGCTCGCGCTTTCTCTCAGAGGATAGATCGATTCTAATTGTCAATACCCACTTGTCTGCGTTCATCCTGTGTTGTCAGCGTAATGTCCGCACTCTGCCGCCTCAGCGAACCCACAGCGGTAGCTTTGCGCCGGGCGATCAGCCGGATCGCTTCATCACGCGACACAAGCACCACAAACCCAGCCGGGAGCAGTCCCACATCTTCGGTTAGCCGGATGTGCATCGGGGGAGCCGGGCGACTCATGCCGATGCGACGCCGGGGCGTTCTGCTGTCTTTGGGGATGTTCAGCCTCACTGCGACCTCCGAAGGTTTGCCCGCCGGTAATCGCCGATGTCTGCTCTCTTCTTCAGCACCCAGCATTCCGTCATGGGAGCCTGCATTACGAAGGTCGAGAGGGGTTGCCACGTGGGGCGCTCGTCTGTGCCGAGGTTCACGAGGAAGACGACATTACCAGCGGTCATCTGAGTGGAGCGGATGCGGGGCAGGATTGCTTCCACGCGTGGCGCGTCTGCCCTATCGACGGTGATGGAGTAACCCTCTACCGGGAATCGTTTGACGCCGGGCAGGGACAGCTTGCGAATGGGATGCTTTGCCATTTGTCACCTTTCTGGGAACAAATAAAAGCGCGTCCAACTGCCGGATTTCGCCGACAGTGGACGCGTTGGGGATGTTGTGTGGGTTAGCTGGCTGCGATCTTCAGAGCCATGATGGGATTCACGTCGGTCTGCCCCAGATACAGGCCACCGATGCGAGACCACATGTAGAAACCGACTTCGAGGGTATCGGCGAACCGCTCGTTCAGACGCAGGATGGACGGCTGCCCATCGGTGCGCAGCATGTACGCCTTCTCCAGATCACCGAAGAGAATTGGCGTCTGGTTCGCGCTGAACGCGCCCGCCGTGGGGCCGGGCATCGACTGATTCAGCACCACGTCATAACCCAGCAGCTTGCCGAACGGCTGATCGCTCGTCGGGTCGGGCGTGTAGTACGGGCGACCGAAACCGTCTTTCAGGCCGACCAAATACGCGCGGGTCTGCGAGTTCATCACCCAGCTCGCTTTACCGGGGATGCTGTACGCCGGATCAATGGAGAACAGAGCCGTGAGATCATCCCAGCCGATACCGTCCGCGATTGCCGAGGTGGTCTGACCCACGACAGCAGACGCGAGCAGTCCGCCGGTCGGCTGATTCGGGAGAGCGGTCCCCGCCGAGTCAGTGCCCAGCGTGACAGCCTTCTCCAGACCACGCGCGTAGCGGATGCTGAATTTGTCGCGGATGAATGCGTCCAGATCGAACGAGCTATCTTCGAGTTCCTGAAAGGACACCTTGACCAGTCCGCCAGTCACGGTATCGACTCCCAAAATCTTCGAGACAAACGTCGGATCGGTCTCAGCCGGAGAGCTTGAACCTTCGGTGCCCAGCAGCGTCAGCCCATTCGTGGTGTCGTTGTCATACGACACTTTCATGGGTACGCCCTTGTTATCGGTAACCTTCTTGAATACGCGGTCGGCGATGGGGCCATAGAACTTCAGCGCGTCAACGAGGATGCCGGAGAACATCTGCGGGATCAAAGCGCCGCCGGTCGCATCACTGGTCGTGACGAGGTCGCGGTATTCGCTGGGAATCTGCCCCGTGCGAAGGTACTGCCGCATTCCCTCATTAGCGCGGCTGCGCTGCTCATCGCCGGATACGCGAGCGCCGGAGCCAGCGCCGGGACGCGGGGACCGCTCAAAGGAGCGAGACTCGCGGTCGCGCTGCTCGAATGCTGCGAGCCTTTCAGCGTCGGCTGCCTGCTCCTCCCACTTTTCGATGTCCCTCTGGATGCGATCAAATTTCTGGCGCGTTTCGCTGGTGAATCCCGCAAGGGCAATAGCTCGCTGCTCTCCAAGAGCGTGATTGATTTTTATCCTGAGTTCTTTAACGGTCATCTTTTCCTTTTGCCCAGTGTCTAGATCACCGGGCGGCTAGGCACACGAATGCGCAAACCCGAGGTGCAGGCTGCGCGGGTGCGTTTGGGTTTTGGTAGGGTGTGGTGCTCTAAGCGAGAGAACAGCTCACTGAGCGCCGGGAGATAGGCTTAGAGATTCGCCTGCAGATTTGCGAAGTAGGTCGCGACGCGGAGACGGTCGAGACGCCGGAGGTCGTCTTCCTCGTCGTCGTCATCGTCTTCGTCGTCATCACCGTCCAACAGATCAGCGTCAAACGGTCCTTCATCCGAACCGGTCATGCTGTCCGGATCGTCATCGTCTGAGTCACTGTCGTCGTCCGTCCAGTCCTCGGCATCCTCACGGTCGCGGAGCGATTCATGGGATACAGCGATGCCGTGCGCCTTTGCTGCGCCGACAATCTTGGCGTACACCTCGGACTTTTCGCTGTCGGGAATTCCCTTTTCGGTTGACCAGAGTGCGAGAGCCAGACGCGCATGGTCCGCGCTCTTCTGCGGGTCACCCGGAAAATAAACCGGGAATTTCCAAGCACTGGGCGGAGAGCCTGCAGGAGCATAGGCAAATGAGTGACGCGGCAACTCTACCCCATCCACCTCTTTGGTCGGTTCAGTGGATGCGCTGCGCAGCTCCGCCGCACGTGACCGCGCCTCTGCGGAGGTCGTGGGGTACGCGGGCCATGAGCAGATCGAAATTTCCCAGAGGTCAACGTCCAGCAGCGTGCGGAGGGGTGCGCCGTCTGCCGTGGTGCTCCAATCTTCTTCCACGCAACGGAAGCCAAAGCTGCAGCCGTCTAGGTTTCCTGCCTTCAGGTTCTGCCACGTATCCGCCGCGATGTCGGTTGGCTGCATGTTCGCGACGAACCGCAACCCCTGACCATCAACGGTAAGCTGCAGCGTTCCGGGTTTGGTACGGGCCAGCAGCTTGCTGGAATCGTGGTCGCGAAGCAGGAGAATGTCTGGGTTCTCCTTCAGCGTGCGGGTGAGCATCTGAGGGTTGCAGACTTCGGTAAAGCCGTCCAGCATTGCGCTGGGTTCGTTGAACCGGATCGCATAGCCTGACACCTGCAGCGTCCCGTCGGGTAGCTTCCTGCACTCAAGTTGCGCAGCGCGAATGCTGCGCGTCTCTCTCTGTTTCATTCTGTGTTGTCGTCCTTTGGTCGGAGTGCGGGGTGTATCTCAAGGGGCAGCCTGTCGCGTGCCTCAATCGCTTCCTGCAGCGTCTCGAATGAGCCACACGCTTTCAGCTCTCCGCGCCCGCGTGTGAACGCCTTACGCAGCACCTGAAATCGATTGGCAGCACCCGCGAAGACAATGCGGTCGTACGGGTTAACTTCGCGCGTCTCGCGGGATCGAAACGCAGGATTGGTGGCGGTTTCCCGCTGCATAACATGCTGATTCATAAGTGTTTAGCGTCTATTCAGGGCCTGTTCGGTTACCAAGTGTTACAGCCGGTAACCCTAATTCGTCAATTCGCGGGTGTGTGTCGGAAACTGTCGCGCGTTCCCGGTTGGCCAAAAGTCCTAAACTATTCGGACCCCATATACCCTTCGCTATCAGATTGATTGCAAAAGAGTTAACGCAGTAGTGTACCGCGAGGAGTACCGGGAGGTGTGTCGGGTGGTTGACCGTTGACGGATGGTAGCGTATAATCCGCCGTCTACGATGGCCCGCGCTGGCGTCAGGATGGCCTGAGACGCGTCGCTGTGGGTTCGGTGGGTTCGGATGGGTTGACCGGGAGCGCCGGACGCAAGGGGTAGCATCCGTGCGCTCTACCGGATCTGGTTCGACCCTACCAAGGCCGTGCCGTCATCTGGGAAATCTTGCGGGGCAGCGGAAGCAACCGCGCCCGCGAACCTTTAAGTCCGCGAGCACGCCGAAAGATGTGCTTCATACGCCGCCCCTGCTTTGTTGGAATCGCGGTCGGGGAGTCTACTCCCCTGCACCCATCCCAATCTGCGTCCGCAGCACGCGTCACCGAGGGAAATGGCTCGCACGCGCTCTGCATCACTGGCCCATGTCAAGCCGGGATGCAGGGGATCAATGTCGAAAATTGCGCAGCACCCGATGTTGGGCGAGTGCCGCGCGTCCAAAGGAAGGGCGGTCATGGCGGACCGCTTTCTTCGCCGAATCGCGGATTCGAAGGTACGCGACCGGTGAACTTGTGGGATGTCTACTGGGGCTGTTTGCCAGAACCGTAGGCGCGGCGCGTGCGGCGCTGGGCGTATGCCTGAACGTCGGAGAGCCAGAATCGCGTAGCGGTCGGCGTGACCTTGACCGTAGAGAGATCGCCGGACGCCGCGAGGTTCCAGATGGTTCGCGCCGAGATGCCGAGCAATTGTGCGGCCTGTCGGGCGGTAACGAGCCATGCGGTCACGGGTTCGGTCTGTGCGGGCTGCATGTGAGCCGGAGCGAGTTCCATTGTTTTTCTCCTGATTGCCCGCATAGGGCGATGTGATGGGTGAGTAGGAATGGAGAACCGAGGCTCTCAACTTTTCCCTCTATACTCATAGTTCCGAAATTCTGCAAAAAGAGGTCGCTGGGGTTGAACTTTCTTCACCGGGATGCGCCGGGAAACGTCCCCTCTATACTCATAGTTCCGAAATTCTGCAAAAATCCGGCGGGTTGACCCAAAAAAAGTTGTACCGAGGTGCGCCGGGGTGAGCAGCGGTGAACTTCCCTCTATACTCATAGTTCCGAAAATCTGCAAAAAAGTCCCGGTCGGATCGAACTTTCTTCGCCGGTCGCTGCATAGTGTGCAGAAGTGCATAGTGTGCAGCGGACGCCGCCGGGCGAAACACCGTCAAACCTTCGGTATTGTTTCTGCCCTCTGTTTCCAGTCTCTTTTCTGTGAGAGACAGTCTGAATAACAAGTCTCTAAAAGACTCTGCATAGACCGGTTGTCTAAAGAGATAGAGAGAAGAGCATATATAGGGTATATAGTGTACCGCCGTGGTACACGGTGAGCGCCCGGCTGGGTCACGCTTTGGCGCTTGCCGGAACTGGCTTTTCCGCCTCCATATCCTCGCGCACCTGCTGCGCCCGTTTGCGGAGAGCATAGAGACTCGTCAGAACAGCTTTCTTGTGCGCCGGGTGCCCCAGTGCGAAGTTGACTGCCTCGAATGCGGTATCCGCGCCGAGTTCGTCTATCAGCCGTTGTGCCGCGTGCTGCTGGTGACGCTCCCAGCGCCGGGGGGAACGCTTGTAACGGGTTCCGACGCCCAGTTGCACCAAGATTCCGGAATGTTGCGCTGCGAGTTCTTTCGCCTCTTCTGACGGCTTGTTCCGTCCCGCCCGTTCCGCCGTGGTGGGCAGCCGGTCGAGGTTCACCGACAGGCCGGACGGAGCGAATTGCGCCCGCGTCTTCCGACGTGTCTTCGGGTTCCAATCGTGCTTTTCCTCTACCGTGACCCATCCCAGCTTTTCCAGCCGGTCGAGGGATCGAGCGATGGTGCGCCGGTCGCAGCCCAGCCGCTCACCTAAAGTCTCTTGGCTGTCTGTGATGAAGTGATCCTCAGTCTCGCGCAGAATCAGGTACGTGAGCAGCGCCACGTCCACGGGGGTGATGTCCTTCGGTTTCGACTCGCTAAAGTACAGATCGCGCAGCCGGGTGAGTCGCTTACTTGCTGTGGTGCTCATCTTAATCTCCAAAAATCTGGTTCACTTTGTCCTGTACGTGTTCACTGCTCGCCGGGCGCAGGTACCGCATTGTGCTAGCCAGATCGCTGTGCCCCATCATCCGCTGCGCCGTCGCCAGATCAACGCCGGAGCGTAGTAAGGTAGTCGCATACGTCCGCCGGAAGCGGTGCAGCTCGAACTCCTCACACTCAGCCAGTGCGCCGGGTCGCTGGCATCCTTCGCAGCGCGTGCAGTTCAGCCCATTGTTCCGCGCCAGTGCTTTCAGCTTGCGGAGCAGGTGACCCTCGGGACGGTCATGTTTGCCGGACAGGATCAGCCGGGTATCCGAGTGCTCCTCGCGCCATGCCTTGAGCCGTGAGAGCAGCGCCGCCGGAATGGGAACCTCGCGCTGCTCCGAATCTTTGACGCTGAACCTGTAATGCTTTCTGACCTTGCCTTGTACGCGGAAGACGTTGTGCGTCCAGTCAATGTCTGCCCATTCCGCGTGCGTCGCCTCACGTTCGCGCAGACCCAGCATCCAGAGCAGATCAATCGCTAGGCGCATCTCATCGCCTGCCGCCGCGCGGAGGTCTGTAATCTGAGTCTGCTCATATACAGTGGGCAGCGTCTTCTCGAACTTCGGGGCAGGTGGGAACCACGAGGTATCGACCTTGCAGAACTTGAGCCATGCGAGCACCCGCGCGTGTTTGTCGGCGATGGTGCGCTCTGAGTTGCCCCGTTTTCGCAGGTACGCGTGAAAGCCCAACACGTGCTCACGTGTGACGCGCCGGGTGTGCAGACAAATGGGCAGACGGCTCTGGGCGCGTGCTGTCTCATCGGAGCAGAAGAATCGGAACTCGTTCAGAACGTGGGCAGCTTTCTCTCTCATCTCTGGTTTCTTCCGCGCGTCTAGGTCACGCAGGTACGCCTCGACCGCTGCGCTGATGAAGTGCAGAGGGTCGGCCTTCTGTGTCCGCTTGGTCTGCGCCTCACGCTGCGCCCGCTGCAGCGCCCACTTCGCTTCCGCCGGGTGTGTCGCCTCAAGCGGGGTGTAAACCATCTTTCCCGCGCTATAAGTGCGCAGCTCGTATCTGCCCTCTGGGTATTCCACCTCGCGCCCGCCATCCAACACCCAGCCGTGCCGGGGGACGTTCTTACCGTGCTGCGTCTCAAACAAAACAGGGAAGTGACGCCACCCGCGCGGTGTCTTCGCACGCCAGCAGAGAACAACTTTGTGCGCCATCTGCGAACCTCATCAAGGAAAAGTGTGCAGTGCTCATTCGACCTTAACAAAGTCCTGAACACGCCGAAATAGGTTCGCAAATTACTGATAACAAAGCAATGGCGGAAAGGTGTAGTGTCCCTCCCTCTCCGCCAGAACTTCCCCTCTCAAACTCCATAATTTCAGCAAGATACTGATGGATTTTCGGAATCAGCGTTGCCCGGTAGTCCGCAAGTTTTTGAGCTCTTCACGGTTTTTGCTCCCGCAGCGGCGGCCATTCTTACGAGCAAACCACATCATCAGGAACGATCCTGCCTGATCCGACCCCGTCATGCATGCTGCCCATAGGCTCCCGTCGTTACAGCCAATCAGCGACGCGAACCGGCAAATCGGCGGACACCGCGAAATGACAGCAGCGGCCCGTTAGCAACGATGCGACCGTGCCGGCTCCGGCGAATCAGCAGTCGTAAGCCGGGGCGCCCGAGCAATTCCATCGGACCATCGCCCGGTCAATACCATCGTCCAATTGTTACGATTCTCTTCCTCTGGCTTAATCAGCCCATCGGTCTCGTGCGTTGCCCGTTTGGCGTGATTGCGAATTGCCACGACCGTCATCCAAAGACGTCATTCAAAGAGAAGAGTCTGTCATGTTTTGTGCAATGCTCGAGGTCAATCCGAAATCCGACAAATTCGAAACCTACTTCGGCATGGCGAAGATGCTGCGGCCGGAACTGGAGAAGATCGATGGCTTCGTCGACAATGACCGTTACTCCAGTCTGACCCAGCCGGAATGGCTTCTCTCCTTGTCGAGCTGGCGCGATGAGAAGTCTCTGGTGCGCTGGAGCGTCGAGATGCACCACCATAAGGTGATGCAGGCGGCGCGCGATCGCGTTTTCGCCGACTACCGCATGCACATCGGCGAGTTGGTTGCGGACACGCGCGTGCCCGCGGGGCAAACGCTGCTCCAGCAACGCCTCGATGTAACCGACGTCGCGAGCGGCAAGGCGATAACGCTGCTCAGTGCGCGACGTGAGCCGGACTGGATCAGGCGAGCGGGTGCGGAAGCAGTGGCGAAGTCGCTCGGATTCGATCCAGGCGGTTCCAGGGCCATCTCCTGGGACGTGTTTGACTCGGTCGCGACGCCTGGTGAAGTGATTGCCCTCGCGAAGTGGGGCGACCTTGCCAGGGCCGAGGCCTTTCAACAAGGTGCGATGCTGCCGGAGGATGTGCGTCTGCGGAACATCCGTGTCGTCCGCGACTATGGAATGTTCGATCGCCGTGAGGCACCGCAATATTTTGTCGAGGTGCATCCTGTGGCGTGAAGCGAAGGGATCGCCCTGTCGCCGTTCCGCCGAAAAGTGGCCAGTCAGAACCCACGTCGAAAGGCAGGAGCGCTGTGGCGTCGCTTGTATCCGTGAACGTTGGGCTCCCACGCGACATTGAGTGGCAGGGCAGGATCGTGCATACCGGTGTCTGGAAGCGATCGGTAGCAGGCAGGGTGATGGCGCGCCGCCTGAATCTCGATGGCGATGGACAAGGCGATCTCGCCGGGCACGGCGGAGAGCATCGCGCCGTGATGGTGTATCAGCTCGACTCCTACCGCTACTGGGAGACCGTCCTTCAGAGACATGACTTTGAGTACGGCCAGTTCGGCGAAAACCTGACCATCGAAGGTCTGCCCGATAACGAGGTTTGTATCGGAGATCGCTACAGGATCGGTGGCGCAGTGTTCGAAGTGACGCAGCCGCGCGTCACCTGTTATCGGGTCGGCATACGGATGAACAACCCGGCCATGCCGGCGCTCCTGGTTTCGCATCGCAGACCGGGCTTTTATCTCCGAGTCATCGAAGAAGGGGAGATTGGTGCGGAAGACGAGATTGTAAAGGTTGCCGACGGACCGGAGCATGTCACGGTTCAGGAGGTCGATGGACTGCTTTATCTGCCGGGGCGCTCGCTGGATCGACTGCAGCGTGCCCTGCGCATTCCGGCACTCAGTGCGGGCTGGAAGGGATCGTTCAGGTCCCTGGTTGCGGCCGAAGAGAAACATGGCTCGGACGGAAATTCGAGCGTTGCTCCGTCTTCTGCGCCTGCAGGGTGGCGCGGATTTCGCTCATTGCGGGTTGCGGAGGTGCATCGCGAGAGTGTTGACGTCCTCTCGTTTGTCCTGGAGTCAGAGAACCACAGCCCATTACCGGCATCTCTTCCCGGTCAGTTTCTGGCCTTCAAACTCCAGCTGGACAAGAATTCAGATCCCATCCTGCGGAACTACTCGATGTCCGGTCCACCGGGCACGGGAAAGTATCGCGTCAGCGTAAAGCGTGCGGCCGGCCCGGGGAGCCGCTACTTTCACGATCGGGTTCTGGCTGGCGACCTGCTTCAGGTGAGCGCGCCGAGAGGCACCTTTACGCTCGCTCCCGGCAACAAACCGGTTGTCTTCCTCAGCGCCGGTATCGGGGCGACCCCGGTTCTCTCCATGCTTCACTCGCTCGCGGATAGCTCCGCAAACCCGATGCAGGAAGTCTGGTGGCTTTATGGTGCCCGAAATGGCGCGGAACACCCATTTGCGGCGGAGGCGCGAAACCTTCTCAGCGCTCTTCCCCGCAGCCATTCCCTCGTGGCCTACAGCTATCCGGCAGATGGCGATCAGTCAGGCAGGGATTACGACGTCGCCGGACGCCTGAGTCTCCCGTTATTGCAACAGCTTCATGTACCGAAGGAAGCGGACTTCTATCTCTGTGGACCCCCTGCTTTTCTTGCCGGACTTACCGCTGATTTGAAGTCCTGGGGTATCTCTGACTCCGCTATCCACTCCGAGGTATTCGGCGCCGGGCCTTCGCTGACGCCCGGAATTGCTGTAGCCCCACGGGTGTCCCCGCACCCGCCGGCGCAGAGCGCTGGAAACGGCCCCAGGGTTTTCTTCACACGCAGCGGGCTCACGGTGCCGTGGCATTCGCGTTACAAGAGCCTTCTCGAATTTGCGGAAGCCTGCGATATTCCCGTCAGGTGGGCATGCCGCATGGGCGTCTGCCACACTTGCGAGTCCGGGTTGATCGATGGAAAAATCTGCTACGTGCCGGAGCCACTCGAAAGGCCTCCGGAAGGAAGCGTTTTGATTTGCTGTTCGATTCCGGTGACCGAGGTTCAGCTCGATCTCTGATCGTCAGGGTCATCGGTCCCGGCCGAGTTCGACACCGAACGCAAGTGTGCCGCCGTGGAAAGGAATGTGTTGCCATGACCGCTCGACCACCTCTGCCCCCCTTCACCCAGGAGACGGCTGTTCTCAAGGTTCGCCTCGCGGAAGACGGCTGGAATACCCGCGACCCCGAGAAGGTCTCACTTGCCTACACGGTGGATTCGCGATGGAGGAACCGCGCCGAATTCCCTGTGGGTCGAGATCAGATCGTCGCGTTCCTTAAGCGCAAGTGGACCAGGGAGCTGGACTACCGGCTCATCAAGGAGATGTGGGCATTCCTGGGCAATCGCATCGCGGTACGGTTCGCCTACGAATACCACGATGACTCAGGGAACTGGTTCCGCGCCTACGGAAATGAGAATTGGGAGTTCGACGAACACGGATTGATGGTTGCACGGCACGCGAGCATCAATGAGTTACCCATCACGGAAGGCGACCGGAAGTTCCATTGGCCACTGGGAAGACGGCCCGACGGCCATCCGGGATTGAGCGATCTGGGCCTTTAGCGTTCCCGGCCCCCTTCAGAGTGCCTTGTCTGTCGATCTCCCGCGCCGATGCGGTCGCTGGCGGCTCTTCCCTTCGAGGTATCGGAACCCGGCCTGCTTCTCGAAGGATTAATGGCCAGCGAATCAGGAGAAGCTGGTTGTCTGCGATACCAAAGTATCGCTATACCATCGTCCAATTGTCTTCCGCCTTCCTTCTCTGGTCAGATCAGGTTCACGCGCGTTACGGGCGACGTAGGTAGTTAGCTGAATCTGTTGGCACTATCGATTGCGTTCCTCAGTCCGTGCCAGTTGCTTCCACAAAAGGGAATTACCCCTCACACGGGAAGAGCCCCAAAACACTGGCGTCATTAGAAAAAGCATTTTTGCAACAGGCCTTGAATTGCCACGAGCCTCTGGTCGTTTGCAACGCCCGTAACTCGAGACAACTGCCATGATCTGTGGCTTTGTAGCCAGCGATTTGTCGCAGCCGCAGATCAGGAAGTTCAGAAAGGGAAGTGCGCCGTCGAAGGCGAGGGCAAGGTGCTGGAACTCCGGCAGGGGAGTTGAAATGCAGTTTCGAACCTGGGCCAAAGTCATGTTGCTCACAGCTCCACTGTGCGGCGGGCTGACTGTATCTGCGCAGTCCAGCGCGCCAACCACCCCGGCCCCCTACAACCCGCTTGCACTGATCGAAGTAACGGGAGCGCCGCGAACGGCAGTTCAGGCCGGGCAGAATAATGAGCATAATCTCTCGCAGAATCCTTACCTGGGAGGCATCCCATCGGGAAAGGCGAGCGCATCGCCAATCGCACTTTCCCTCGAAGACGCCGTCAACCTGGCGCTGAGGCATAATCTCGGCGGAGCTTTGGCCACAGATGTCGTTACCGGCGCTCGGGGAGAGCGCTGGCAGGCGCTGAGCGATCTGCTTCCCACGGTTGTCACCGGCACTGGATTCGGAGTTCGTCAAATCGATCTGAAAGCCGCATTCGGTCTCTCTATCCCGGGAGTGCCTCCCATCATCGGACCCTTCGGCTACTTCGATTCGCGCGCTTATTTCAGGCAGTCAGTCTTCGACTGGGGGTCCATCGAGCGGGCGCGTTCTTCGCAGGCCCAGCTCGACTCAGCGCAACTCAGCACCCGGGATGCGCGGGAGCTTGTGGTTCTTGTCATTGTCTCCAATTATTTGCTGGTCATCGCTGACGAGTCGGAGGTTAACTCCGCCACATCGCAACGGGACACGGCCAAAGCGCTTTTTCAGCAGGCGTCCGACCAAAAAGCCGTTGGTCTCGCTGCGGCGGTGGACGTGTTGCGGTCCCAGGTCCAACTCCAGTCCCGCGAGCAGAAACTCATCAGCGCGCAAAATGATCTGGCCAAGCAGAAACTGGTTCTGGCCAGAGCCATCGGTCTTCCTCTGGGGCAACAGTTCGAAATAACCACGCATGTCCCATACCACGAGCTGACACCTTCGAGTCTGGATGAGGCGATCGAAAGCGCCTACAGGGCTCGTCCGGACTTCCTGAGCCAGCTGAATCGTGTCCGTTCGGCTGAACTGGCAAGGCAGGCCGCCTCTGCCGAGCGGTACCCATCCATAGGGGCGGAAGTGGACTATGGACTTTCGGGCGCCACCCCCGGTTCGTCGCACGGCACTGTGGATGCCGCTGTCACGCTTCGCATCCCTGTTTTTCAGGGAGGCCGAGTGCACGGGGACGTTCTCCAGGCCGACGCCGCCCTGGCGCGGGAAGAACAGCAACTGGAAGATATGCGCGCCGCGATCGATCAGGAGGTTCGTGACGCCTTTCTCGATCTGGAATCACAGGCGCGTGAAGTTTCAGTCGAGAAGAGCGCAATAACCCTTGCCACGCAGACGCTGGAACAGTCTCGCGACCGATTTAGTTCGGGCGTTACCGACAACGTCGAAGTAGTTCAGGCGCAGGATGCGCTGGCTGTCGCCAATGACGCCTATATCGCCAGTCTCTACAGTTACAACCTCGCCAAAATATCGTTGGCGAGAGCCACGGGGGTCGCGGAGTCCCAATACTCGGCGTATCTGGGGGGAAATTGAGCATGTCTGAGCAAAATCAAGGAGCAAATCCACCAGCAGCCCCTGCAGCGGAGACGCAAGCGCCAGCCGGCAACGCTGCGGCAGATGACGTCCTCGTCTCAGCTTATCCTCGCCGGCGTTCGGCAAAACGCTGGATCATACTGTTGTCAGTCATCGTGCTCGCCGTGGCCAGCGGCTTTCTGTGGCATTACTTTTCCGGCTTTGTGTCAACGGATGATGCACAGGTCGACGTGCATCTTTACCCGGTCAGCGCTCGCATCTCCGGATATGTCCAGAAAGTTGACGTCGGCGACAACCAATGGGTCGACCAGGGTTCCACACTCGTGGAAATCGATCCGAAAGATTATGAAGTGGCTTTGGCCAGAGCGCAGGCGACGCTCGATGCGGCGGAATCTACCGCGAAAGGCCTTGACATTGACGTGCCTGTCTCCTCCGTCGATACCTCCAGCCGGCTGAAATTCACTTCCTCCGATATCCGTAATGCGGAAGCGGCCATAGAGGCGGCCGAAAAGCAGGCGGCTGCCGCGCACGCGCGCGTCCTCGAGACACTGGCAGAGAATGTGAAGGCCCAGGATGACGTTACCCGCTATCGGTTACTGCTCGCGAAGGAGGAGGTAGCGAAGCAGATCTACGACCATGCCTATGCCGCTGCCGCAACCGATGTCGCTGCCATCGCCGCAGCCGAAGCAGACGAGGCCGCAGCCCAGCAGGCAGTCCAGGAAGCGCAGAGTCGCCTGATCGAGGCTCAGGCACATTACGAGGATGCTCAGGCAGGCCCGCAACGCGTTGCCTCCACGCGCGCCAGGGCGCGGGCAGCCATGGCGGATGTAAACCAGAAGCAAGCTGCACTCGAGCAGGCGCAGTTGAATCTTGGATACACCCAAATACCCGCACCCGTAACTGGCGAGGTTACGAAAAAAGTTGTCGTCGGGTTGAACGTCGACCCGGGGGAGCAATTGCTGACCGTCGTGCCCCTCGATCAGGTGTGGATCACGGCCAACTTCAAAGAGACACAACTCAGGCACATGCGCGTAGGCCAGAAGGCAAGCATCGTACTCGATTCGACCGGCCATACATACCACGGTCATGTCGACAGCATCGCGGGAGGAACAGGCCCCATCTTCAGCCTGCTGCCGCCTGAAAACGCAACGGGCAATTACGTCAAAATCGTCCAGCGTGTCCCCGTCAAGATCGTTCTCGACCCCGGTGAAACCCGCGATCATCAACTGCGACCCGGTGAGAACGTCGAAGCGAAGGTGTACCTGCGATGAGCGCAGCGGAGCTGACTTTTCCGTCGGAGCAGGTCGTCTGGCGGCCGAAGGTAAATCCCTGGGCGATTGCTGCCACCGTGTCCATGGCGGCGTTTATCGAAGTTCTGGACACAAGTGTTGCCAACGTTGCCTTGCCTTACATCGCCGGAGGCCTGGGCGCCAGCTACGACGACAGCACCTGGGTACTTACCTCCTACCTTGCTGCGAACGCGATCGTCTTACCGATCAGCGGATGGCTCGCGGAGGTGATCGGTCGCAAGCGGTACTTCATGATGTCGCTTGCCGTTTTCACCGTAAGTTCACTGCTTTGCGGGTTAGCGCCCAGTCTGCCGCTGTTGCTGCTGTTTCGGGCGGTGCAGGGCATCGGTGGCGGCGGACTGCAACCGATGGCACAAGCCATCCTCAACGATACCTTTCCTCCGGAGCAGCGCGGCTCCGCCTTTGCCGTCTACGGCATTACCGCCGTCCTCGCCCCTACCGTCGGGCCCATGCTGGGAGGCTGGATAACTGACAACTATTCCTGGCGATGGATATTTTTCATCACGCTGCCCGTGGTCGCCCTGGCTCTCTATTTGACGCACGCCTTAGTCGAGGATCCGCCGTTTCTCCGTCGCCTGAAGCGCGGGGGTATCCGGGTGGACTACATCGGAATATCCATGTTAGCGCTGGGAGTGGGTTCGCTGCAGGTGCTTTTGGATAAAGGGCAGGAAGACGACTGGTTCGGCTCGCAGTTCATCACGACCCTGGTAATAACCGCAGCGGTCTGCCTTATTTCGCTGGTCATTTGGGAATGGTTCCGCCACGACCCGATCATCGATGTCCGGATGTTCAAAAGTTTCAACTTTGCGACCGCGAACCTGATGATGTTCATGATGGGCTTCATGCTGTTTAGTACCCTGGTCCTGATTCCGGAATTTCTGCAGACACTCATGGGTTACACG
The DNA here is from genome assembly GCA_963770525.1 of uncultured Acidobacteriaceae bacterium. Lineage (GTDB taxonomy): Bacteria > Acidobacteriota > Terriglobia > Terriglobales > Acidobacteriaceae > Palsa-343. The sequence goes on from CAVYPY010000002.1 coordinate 759,950, forward strand.
GCGGAGCTTGCCGGTCTCGTCCTGTCCGGCGGCGGAGTGGTTCTGCTGGTGATGATGCCCATCGTCGGCCGGCTTTCATCAAAGATTCAGGCGCGATGGCTGATTGCGACGGGATGGCTGTGCCTGGCCATTGGGCTGTTTTATTGCGCGCACGAGATTGATTTGTTCGTCAGCTTCCGTTTTGCCATGTGGCTGCGCGTTGCACAGGTGGTCGGAATCGGCTTTCTGTTTGTCCCCATCACGGCCGCGGGATACATCGGAGTAGCTCCGGAGAAGGGCAACAGCGTCTCCGGCATGATCAATTTCATGCGTAACATCGGCGGTAGTATTGGAACTTCCGTCGTGACCACGATGATTGCCCGGCGGGCTCAATATCATCAGCAAATTCTTGTCGGCCACATCGCTCCCGATTCCCCTGCCTATCGTCGGGCGCTTCATGCACTGAGCTCGGCCATTGGACATTCCGGGCTTCGCGCCGATGACGCTCACGACCAGGCAATTGCCAGATTCTACGAATTGGTACATCGACAAGGGGGCGCCCTGTCCTATATGGATATCTTCTGGGTCCTGGGCGCACTCTGCTCCATCATGTTCGTTCTTGCGTTTTTCCTGAAGAAGAATGATCCGGGAGCGGGTGGAGATATTGCAGTGGGCTGAGGAAAACCAATGATGCGAGCCATCACAATTGAGCGCGAGTTTGGCTGCGGGGCGTCCGAAATCGCCGGCGTGGTCGCCGGCCGCCTCGGATGGAACCTGTGGGATGAACGCCTCACACAGGAAATTGCGCGGCTGACCGAGAGTACCCCGGAGGCCGTGCACCAAAGAGAATGGCGAACCGATCCGGTCGTAGACCGGATTTTCAGAGGCTTCCTCCGGGGCGGGTTTGAGGGGGGCTTGCCGCCCACCCACCGGCTGCACCTGCTGGATGCACGCCGCATCGCCGATGCTTCCAAAACGGCGGTCAACACCGCTTTTGCCAGTGGCCCATCCGTGATCGTCGGCCGCGGCGCACAGTATTTTCTGCGCACCTGTCGGGATGTCTTCAATGTGTTTCTCTATGCGCCTCGCGACTCCAAGATCCGCAGACTAATTGCGCGAGGTGCTGCCGAAAGCGAAGCCATCGAACAGGTTGACACAACGGATCATTCGCGCGCGGCCTTCGTCCGCCAATATCTTGGGCTGAATTGGCCCGAACCTGCCCTGTATCAGGCAATGTTCAATACCGACATGGGGGAAGAGCGCGTGGCAGCAATGCTTGTCCAGTGCCTGGGACTGGCTGACCACAACGGATGACCTGCCCCTGTCCGCCTGTCATGGGCGCCGGTCTCCAAAGGATTTCGCATCGCTGCCTGTGACAGGGACCTCCTCTTACCGACATCGTTCGGCGGGGTGACCGGCCTGCCGATCCGAAGCAGAGGAGCCGATTGGACGATGGTATAGCACCATACCTTCGTCCAATGGTTTCAGGGGCGTACTCGTGGCCTAATCACACGTATAAGACGCAGGCGAGAGTTGATCGATAGGGTTGAAGCGCCGGCGCCACCTGACACGAAACACGTGGTTGTCACCCTGTTTGAAAGGAAAGCCCATGTCCTCAAATCCGTCTGATTCAGAGAAGATCGCAGCCGTTGACCGGGGGCCCGGGGTGCTCGACGACCTCGCGCTCGTGGGCGCAGCGCAGTGTGGAGATCCGGACGCCTTCATTGAACTGTGCCAGAGACATTCCAAGCGTCTGATTTGCCGTATAAACCGAATTACGAAGAACTGGGACGATGCGGAGGATGCGCTTCAGGACGCCCTGCTCAATGCTTACCGCAATCTAAGTCGATTCGAGAGTCGTTGCGCGTTTTCCTCCTGGTTGACGGCGATCGGTATCAACTCGGCATTAATGTTGCTGCGCAGGAAACGCAGAACTGTGGCCTCTCTCGATGAGAGTTACGACTTCTTCGAGATTTCCGAATCCGTGTGCAGTTGTCATCGCAGTGTCAATCCCGAAAGCCATTACGAGTGGCGGGAGACGCAGTCTCTTCTTAACTCCGCAATTCGTCGTCTGCCCCGCACGCTCCGAGCGGTAACCGAACTCAGAGTCGATTGTGACTATTCTGTTGGTGAGATTGCTCGTACTCTCCAGATCTCTGAATCCGCAGTCAAGTCCAGACTTGCCCGTGCAAGACTCCGGCTTCGCGGAGCCCTGGCTGGAATGAGTCCGGAGCCGGGGATGAATTCCCGGGGCCGTGGGTCGGGGATGGCATTCCACCCGGCGCAGTCCGGACTCGACGCTGACAGGGCTGCCTGTGGCCTCGATGCTGCGTGATTACGGCGACTGCAGGAGCCTGCTGGCATCAGCCGCCAGCTTTTCCTGAGACAAGCCCTTAAGGGAACTCCGGCTTCGAGCTGGCATCGCCGGAGGTTCCCTATGATGGATTGTGTTTCCCGGGCCTTGTGTCCTTGCCTGCGGGGGTCGAGCCTGGTTGGGTCGCCGGGGTCCTGGCCAAAGCGCGTAGCCTCTATCATCTCTTTCAGGCGCGAGCATCTCCATTTCTCTTTGAGCGGTGGCCACTCATGAAGGTATTTGTAGCAGGGGCAAGCGGTGCGGTCGGCACACCCCTCGTGAAGGCATTGGTCGCGGCCGGCCACCAGGTGACCGGCATGGCAACGAAAGCGGCAGGGATAGAGGTTCTTCGCGGCCAGGGAGCTGAAGGCGTGCTTCTGAATGTTCTTGACGCCGATGCCACGGCTCGGGAAATCGCAAAAGGCCGCCCCGACGCAATCATCGATGAACTGACATCTCTGCCAGCCAAGTACACCCCGGAGGAGATGCGGGCCGCAGCTCCACGCGATCGGCAGGTTCGATTAGAAGGAGGGGCCAATTTATATCGCGCAGCGGTCAGGTTCGGCGTGCGGCGATACCTGGTACAATCCACCGGCTTCTTCTATGCCCAGGGTGAGGGTTTCGCGTCGGAGACGGAGCCTCTTGCCCACAGTGCGTCGCCAGGTGTGGCTGGAGCTGTCGCCACCTACGCGAAAATCGAGGATCGGCTTTTCGGCGATTCGAGTCTTGAGGGAGTTGCCTTGCGTTACGGCTTCTTTTATGGCCCTCGCACCTATTATGATCCTGAGAGCGGCAGCATCGCGCAACAGGTTCGCGACGGTCAGTACCCATTAGTTGAACCGGGCACCGCCGTCTACTCTTTTATTCATGTCGAAGATGCCGCTGCCGCAACCGTTGCGGCATTGGAAATACCTCCAGGCGTGTACAACATTGTGGATGATCAGCCAAGCCGACTGGCCGTCTGGTTACCCGCATTTGCCAGGTTCATCGGCGCTCCGGATCCGCCCCGCGTGGCGGCAAACGATGTAGTTCAGCAATACGGGCCGGATGCCGCCTACTACGCGCTCCGTCTCCGCGGAGCATCGAATGCCAAAGCAAAGAAGGAGTTCCGGTTCGCGCCCCGCTCGCTTGAGTGGCTTGGCGGCTGAACCTATGCGATGGAGGCGCCCACCAGACTGGATGCCGGGTTGCCGCGCCAACCGCAGAGGAGTGAAAGCACTATGAAAAAGGTGGCAGAGGACATTCCCGGTTACACGTACGGAACCGCAGTCGTTGCCCATTCCCCGGTTTCGCCCGAGGTTCTGGAAAACTTGAAAGTCACCACAGGATTCACCTCAGAAGACGAGCGGTTCCTTCGCATGGCTGGAGAGGTGCTCGCCGGTCAGACGAAGCGGATCGTCGAGCACTGGCGCAGCGGCATCATCGCCGGCATTCCAAATCTTGCACGGCACTCGCGCACCCCCGAGGGAGAACCGATCCCGCAGTATCTTGCGCAAAGCAATCTTCGCTTCGAACAATGGATTCTCGATACCTGTCTTCGTCCTTACGACCAGGACTGGCTCAATTATCAGCAGGAGATCGCCCTGAGACACACCACTCTCAGGAAAAATCAGGTCGATGGAGTCAGGTCGACGGCCCATGTCCCCTTCCGTGACATCGTCGCGTTTGTCGCTGTGCTGAATGACACCATCAGGCCGTTTCTGGCGAGCAAAGGAAATTCTGCCGATGAGGTGGAAGGGATGCATCGAGCCTGGTGTAAGTCGCTTCAGCTGCAGCTTGCACTGTGGGCACGGCCTTATCTGGACCTCGCGAAGACATCCGGCGAATGGTAGAAAAGTAAGTGCAGAGGCGCCGGGCTTACCGCGGCAGCTTCCGGCAGTCAGGTACAGGGAACTGAGAATGTAAAGGTGGCTCCCGGCCCGTCATTGGCCATGACCCACAGGCGGCCATCGTGAGCTTCGATGATCGAACGGCTCACCGAAAGTCCGATACCCATCCCGCCCTCTTTTGTGGTGTAGAACGACTCGAAAAGCCGCTCAGCGGCCGCGGGATCAATGCCCGTGCCCGTATCCCGAACGATGAAATGCACTTCCTCGCCCGCCGGCTCTGTACTCAGCAGCAACTCTCGCGGCCGGTCGTCCACAGCGCTCATGGCATCGGAGGCATTGCGAAGCAGATTCAGAATGACCTGCTGGAGTTGAATGCGGTCCCCCATGATGCTCGGCAGGCCCTCGGCAAATTCCTGGCGGATCGTTACGCGATTTCTCTCGAGTTCACTCAGGTACAGAGCAATCACTTCGCGTGCAACTTCGTTGATATCGACCGGCTCCGTCTTCACTTCCTTCCTGGTGAAGAGTGCTCGCAGGCGCGCAATTACATCGGAGGCGCGGTTGCCGTCGCGAAGGGCGCGCCTCGCGGTCTCGCGGGCTCCATCCACGTTCGCAGGAACGGCATCCAGCATCCGCAGGCACGTGCTGGCGTTGGTAACAATGCCCGAAAGCGGCTGATTGATCTCGTGGGCGATGGAGGCAGTGAAAGCGGCTAGGGATGTAACCCGAGAGAAATGCGCAAGTTCGGTTCTCGCCTTACTCAAGGCTTCCTCCGCCCGCTTCTTTTCGGAGATATCCCGAATGAATCCGGTAAATACCTTTCGCCCATCCGCAGTCATCTCTCCGAATGACACTTCCGCCGGAAATTCCTCACCGTCCGCCCGCAGCGCAGTCACTTCGGTTCCCTGCCAGTTGAGGTGCCTCACCCCCGTATCTAAATAGCGTTGGTAGCCCTCCAGATGCAGGGCACGCCTGGCTTTCGGCATGAGCATCGTGAGAGGTCTGCCGATGAGCGCCTCGGGGTGGTGTCCAAATATCCGCTCCGTTGCCGGATTCGCAAGAATGATTGCACCGCTTTCGTTAATGCTGATAACGACGTCGCTGGCCGTCTCAACGACAACCCGGTATCGTGCTTCGCTTCGCTTTAGTTCTTCCTCCGCACGTTTCCGGTCTTCGATGTCAGTCATGAGGAAATACCAGCGTGTGATTCTGCCCTCCGAATCTCGCACGGGAAGAGCGCTGACCTGGAACCATCGATAGACACCATCGGCCCGACGGCAACGTAATTCGAATTCGTGGGGAGTCCCGGCTCTTATCGCGTTCCCAACCATCGCGACCACGCGAGAGCGGTCGTCCGGGTGTATGGAATCGTTGGTTGCCCAACTCTTCATTCCCTCGATCGTTTTGCCGTAGTATTCCAGGAGTGGCCGATTGAGCTGTTGAATCTCACCGGTCGCATCCATGGCGCACACCAGCCCAGGAATGCCGTCCAGAATGTCGCGCGCATTCTTTTCACTCGCTCGCAGGGCTTCTTCGGCGCGCTTTCGATCGTCAATGTCGGTGCTGGTGCCGTACCACCGCACAATCGCGCCGGTGTCATCGCTGAACGGGGCGGCGCGGATGAGAAACCACCGATACACCCCATCGATGCGGCGAAGGCGCGCCTCGATTTCTCCCGGTTCTCCCGAAACCAACATCTCCTGCCAGCGCTTCATCAAGGGCGGCAGATCGTCTGGATGGAAAGCCGCAGACCAACCCCAGCCGTGCGCCTCTTCGGGAGAGAGGCCCGTGTACTCATGCCAGCTCTTGCTGAGAAACTCGTTTGCACCGTCTGCCAGGTTGCACCAGGACAGTGTAGGGATCGTGTCGATCACCCGCAGCAGATTCCTTTCACTCGCTCGCAGTTTCTCTTCGGCTCGCTTCTGGTCGTCGATGTCGGTGGTCGTACCGACAAATCTGAGAACCTTTCCTTCTGCATCGCGCAGGACCACGGCTTGCTGGAGATGCCAGCGCCAGCTCCCGTCCCTGGCGCGGAGAGACCGCGTTTCGACCGCAAAACCCTGCCCCAGGCGCACTCCGTCCCAAAAAACCTTCGCCGCTCTTTCCCGATCGTCGGGGTGGACCGCGGTCATCCAGGCCTCGGGATGCGACCGGACGTAATCGAGGGTCTGACCGGAGAATTCAAGCCATACCTGATTCACGAAATCCGGTGTCCCATCCGGCTTCAGCGTCCAGGCGGATACAGGAAGATTCTGCAGCAGGCTAACCTGAAGTTGCAGCTCCCCGTTGATTTCCTCCAGCTCCCGCGTTCGTTCCGCAACACGCCGATCGAGTTCACTGGCAACCCGCTTGTGCTCACTCAGGTGCAGTGCCTGCTGCAATCCGATCGCTGCCTGATTCGCGGCCACGCTCAGGATCAGCCGCTCTGTCTGTTCGGGAAAGCCGGCTCTCCGCGTGCCCGCGACGAGAAAGCCAGGATTGCCCGCGATGCCCAGAGGCAGTGGACAAATCGAAATCTCCTCGTTCCCCAACTGCCTGCGAGTCTCGCCGGGCCATGGCTGCGGGTCTTTCCCGAACCACTCATGAAGCGCCTGGAGAATGCCGTCCGCGCTGTAACTGCCTGCACCCGATTGAGCTACACTCAGCGCCTCTACCGGCGCACTGCCCGAATCGAGTTTGATCGTCCCATAGAGGAAGTCGAGATCGAGCATCTCCACCAGGGCATCGAGAAATGTATCCAGGATTTGACCCGGTTCGTGATCACTCCAGATCGCAGGAAGGGCAAGGACGCTGACCAGATCGTTCATGCAGCGCTGCAGCCGTTTGACTTCTGCTGCCGGATCCGTTGTTTGCTCGTACATACCGGGCCGCCGCTACTGGGGATTAGTGCGTCCTGACCGCCGGCTGCGAAATTCGCTGAGAAACTCCGCCGGCGGCGTGAAAAATGGATTCTGGTGCAGCGTTCCGCCGATGATCACCAGGGGGTGCGTGCGCATGATATCGATTACCGCATCCCCGCTGAACATCGGAAGATGGTAGGTGCAGACTACTGCGTCGTCATGGCGCGCCCACACATCGTTCACACGCGACTCGAACTCGATGACGTCCCGGATGCGCGATTCGTCGCCGGAAACCCAGTCCATCCGGCAGACGATACGGCTCAGCGGGAATCCTCCGGCAGCCGTGCCGCCGCTCGCAATTTCCTCGAATGTGGCCAGCATCCGATCCTGATCGAATCGTCCGTCGCGCAGATAGGCTTCGGTATTATTCTGGATTTCCAGCTGTCCATTCTGCTGAACCGCGTCCGTGTCGACACCCGCAGCGGACAGACGCTGTAAGTGCTCATGGCGCTGCCCCGGATTGACCACATGCACCGCCTTATGTCCGCTGGTGAACCCGTCGCGGATAAAAGGAAGCAGGACGCGATATTCCTCTTCTTCGCTGCCGAAGAATGCGCACACATGCCGAACTTCACCGAGGTGGGAGCCAGCGAGGGAGATAGGCGCTGTATCCGGTTTCATCGAGCACTCTCCGTCTTCCGTCCGCCACGTCAGGAGAGCACTCCGGAACGGATTCGGTCACTGCACACAACCTGGGTAATAGCCCGGGGACGTATCGAACGTCAAAGGCACAGCAGTCAGGCAGCAATTGGGTCGAACAGGGAAAAGGGGACGCCGCTTGTTGTGCAACGCGTCTTGCTGGTCGCACACGGCCACCATCATACCTCAACGGGTGGGAAGCCGGCTTCTGCGCACGGATCCGCCGCCCGCGGATGCCCGTGGGTCCGGCTGCAGGATAGAAAATCGACAATGCACCTGAAGCGTGCGAGGGGAGATCGGCAGCATCGGGCCGTCTTTTGGGCACATCACTTAAGGGATGGTGGGCCGCCAACACCGCAGAGAACAGGCCGCGGCGCCGAACCTACGGTGCCCATGGGACACCACTCGTAGTGGTTCCCCCTTCATATGCAGGCTCAAAGCCAGAGCCTGCACACGAAGAGTAGCTCTGCGAAAATCACATCGTCAGCACCACGCGGAACTCAGCCTTCCCGCTCATCATCCGCGCATACGCCTCGGCGGCCTTCTCCAGAGGAAAGGTCTCGATCATGGTGCGCACACCGCTCTGCTCGGCAAAGCTCAGGGTATCGTCGGTATCCGCCGGAGTCCCTGCAGCCCATCCCTGGATGGTTTTGCTCCCCATGATGAGCTGGACCGGTGAAACCTCAATGGGCCCAAAATCGGCCCCGATCACCAGCAGCTCGCCATTGGGGCCGAGTCCGTTGATCAGCTCCGACATCGCCTTCGAACTGGGCGCTGTCGCCAGGATGACTCTGGCGCCGCCCAGCTTCTGCAGTTCCTCGGCGGCGTTTGTCGCAGTGCTGTCGATGTAGATGCGCGCTCCCAGCTTCTTCGCCAGTGCCGCGTTCTGCGGCCCGCGCCCGACAGCAGCAACGTTATAGCCAAACTTGTTCGCGAACTGGATGCCCAGATGACCCAGTCCGCCGATACCCTGGACTGCCACCAGATCACCGGGCAGCGCACCGCTGTGCCGCAGCGCGTTGTAGGTTGTGATCCCGGCGCACAGCAACGGTGCCGCGTCCACATCGCTCAGACTGTCAGGAATGGATACCAGAGCTTCCACCGGCGCCAGCATATATTCCTGGTACCCGCCGTCGTAGCTGATTCCCGGAACCTGCTGATTGCGGCAGTTGCGGTAGTCGCCCCGCCGGCACTCCCGGCAGGTCCCGTCGTGGCCTCCGTGCCAGCCCACTCCCACCCGCTGGCCTTTTGTCTACCCGGATACATTCGCTCCTGTCTTATCCACCACGCCTGCAATTTCATGCCCCGGGACCCGGGGATACGGCACGCCTGGCCACGAGCCTTCAACCGTGAATGCGTCGCTGTGGCAAACGCCGCACGCGCGAACTCGGATGCGAACCTGGCCCGCGCCCGGTTCCGGAATCTCCCGCTCCACAATCTTGAGGCCGGCTCCCTTACCGGCGACCTCGGCGGCTTTCATGGTGGCAACTGCGACTGCGGTTGGCATATGTCCTCCTTGGCTTCGTCGTGGTGTACTTGCAGAGGGTCGGCGTTCGATCTCTGCGGTGGATTGATCTGAGCGGTAGTTATCCTGGATCTAACGGCTCGTGACGGCTGCCGCTGCCGTCCGGGGCGCAAAACCGAAAGCGGAGCGATCGCGGTACGGCGCAAGCAATTGCGGCTGATAACTTCGCTCATCGCGAGTCGCTCCCGGTCTCTAACCTGCAGCCCATGTCTTAACCCTCGGCCCGCTCAGTTATCTCGAAGACAAGTTCCACTTCAATGGGCATACCCAGCGGCAGAGTGGCCACTCCCAGAACGAGGCGAACAGCGAGTTTCTCTGCCCCGAAGATATCTCGCAGCAGATCCGAGGCGCCGTCGGCCACGCGCGGCAGATCGATGAAATCCCCATAAGTCGCCATGAAGACTCCGAGCCGAACAACGCGCCTGACCCTGTCGAGCGAACCGAGATGCTGCCGGGCAGCCGCCAGGCCGCTCAGAACGGCGGTGCGCGCAGCGTCCCGTCCGGCTTCCGCATCGAGTTCTCTGCCAAGTCGGCCCAGATATTTTGGCTGGTGTCCCACGACCGGCAGCATTCCGCTCAAGAAGAGCAGGTTCCCACTTTGCAGCGCTTCCACGTAACTGCCGAACGGCGTTGGTGCCGCCGGCAACTCGATGCCAAGCTCTTCAATCCGATGCTCGGCGCTCGACGGGAGCTGAGCCTTCACGCTTACCATCGGCCTGCGTGCGCACCGCCGTCCACGTGCAGCACCTCCCCGGTTACGTAACGCGCTTCTGTGAGGTAGACGACCGCCTCGGCAATGTCTGTCGCATCGGCAATCGCTCCCATCGGCGTAAGGCTCTCCATCACATCCCGCGGGGTTTCCCGGTGCAAAGGGGTGTCCACGACGCCAGGCGCGACAGCGTTGAAGCGGATATTTTGTTTGGCATATTCGTTCGCCAGGCTCACAGTCACCGCGTTCAGCCCACCCTTGGTGATCATCGGAATCGAAGCCGGAACCCCGGTGATGGGGTTGTCGGCCAGGGCCGCGGTTATGGTCGTCACACTTCCTCCTGAACCCCGCGCGAGCATATGCTTCACTGCCTGCTGTGTCATGAAGATGAAACCCTCGAGGTTGATGGACGTAAAACGGCGGAACTCCTCGATGGTGTAGTCCACAAAAGGTCGGGCGGCAAAGATCCCGGCATTATTCACGACGTGGTCGATGGAGCCGAATCGGTTCACCGCTGTCTCTGCGGCGCGGCTCGCCGTTTCCGGCTTGCCGATGTCGCCGTCGACCAGGGCCAAAGTGGGGGAGGGCCGCTGGTCGCTCTCAGAAAAAGACAGTGAGTTGGCTACAACGTTGTAGCTGCGATCGAGAAAGGCCTTCACCACGGCAGCTCCGATTCCTTTTCCGGCGCCGGTAACGATCACTGTGCCTTTTCCCGCCATAACCCTCCTCGGCTTCCACGGCTGCATGCTCAGCGGCGAGAACCGTCCCAAAGCTGTCGCTGGGGGCGCCAGAGGCCACCTGGTGCCAAAGAACCGTATCGCAATCTGCTTCCGGTCTTCGTTCGACCGAGCCGCCGGGTGTACCACCCGCCTTGCGAGCGAATGAAAGCGTTATCATGCCAACATCCTTCTCGCGCTCAATCACCGGCATACCCGCAACGCTCTGAGAAACACCCGCTCTAAGCTCGAATTAAGCCAGAGCGACCTATCGGAAAACAATTAGCCGATAGTATCGGCAATACTTTGGTATAAGCTGGGTGCCGGCCAGACGGTCAGGGCTAATCAGTCACTCGCAGGGAAATCGCAAGGCTTAGTCGAGATCAGGGCTCGATGTGGGTTGCACTGGGATCCGTGAAGGTGGCGGACCTGGAGACTCGTCCTATTGGTGTCCTGCCTCTTCAATGAAGGCGACTAACACAAAAGTAATATGGCTCTCTCTCCGGTGGTAAACGATGATAGTTGTCGGTGGGCCGCGATTGCGGAGCCGGCAGACGACTCAGCCTCGCCCCTGATGGGTGTTCAAGGTTGCCTTAGCTGGCGCCTCCTTATACATCGGTCCCCCTCGCTTCGATTTCAGCACAGGGCTGCTCTTGACGGTCTGAAGCCCTGAGGGTACGACACGGTGACTCCATGAATAGTCGGCGGCCTCTCGTAGTTGTGATCGACGACGACGAATCTGTGCGCGAATCACTACCCGATCTGCTCTCCGAGTTCGGATTCGCGGCTCGGACCTTTGCCTCGGCACAGGAATTTCTGGCCTCTCCGGAGCTTTCCCTGGCAGAGTGCCTGATCCTTGATGTTGGGATGCCAGGGATGTCGGGTCCTGACCTGAAACGGGAGCTGCAGGTGCGTCGGCCCGAGCTTCCCGTCATTTTCATCACAGCTGAAAGAGATGAGAGGCTGAGGAAACAGCTGCTCGAACTTGGAGCCGTCGCCTGCCTGCTTAAGCCCTTCTGCGACATAGCTTTGCTGGATGCGCTGCGTGCCGCGCTGCCCAGCCACTGAACAGACCGTTTTCCTTTATCGGTACCTCGGGCTAGAATCTGCTCTGCAGATCACAAGGAGGTATCCCCATGCTGGCGGCCTCTTCAGTGGTGTTTGTTGTCGATGACGATGTCTCCGTGCGCGAATCGCTGGAATTGCTGATTCGCCAGGCCGGTTGGCGGCCGGAAACCTTTTCCACCGCACAGGAATTCCTGGATCGGCCGGAAGTTTCCGTTCCCAGCTGCCTGGTCCTGGATGTTTCCCTGCCCGGCCTCAGTGGTCTGGATCTCCAAAAGAGAATCGTCACCGGGCGTTCCGGTATGCCCATCATCTTTATTACCGGACATGGTGACATTCCCACGACCGTTCGCGCCATGAAGGCTGGGGCGGTTGAATTTCTGACCAAACCATTCAGCGACGACGTGCTGCTCGGCGCGATTGAACAGGCTTTGGAGCGGAGCCGCTTTGTCCTTACTCGCGATGCTGAAATCCGAACTCTCCGCCAATCCTACCTCTCCCTCACGCCCCGCGAGCGGCAGGTGATGACTCTGGTCGTGTCGGGGTTGTTGAACAAACAGATTGGTGGAGAACTCGGCATCAGCGAGATTACCGTGAAGGCGCACCGCGGAAAAGTGATGGAAAAGATGAAGGCTGGCTCTCTCGCCGAACTCGTGAAGATGGCTGGACGCATCGGGTCCTCTCTGAAAGAAAGAAGCCCTGCGGCGTAACAGGTCGGTCGGCCTGGAAATCCAATACCAAAGTACAATGGTTCCCCTTCGAAGCGGAGAGCTATGCTCTCCTTCTCGGCCATTGCCATCAGGAATCCTGCCATTTTCAGAACGAATGTGGTTGCCAGGTTGCCACACTTCTTCCTCCGGGGTGATGGGCCAGACGGAGTGCCTGTCCGGCATGTTCGTTCCGCGCGAGGTGCGAAGTTGAGTGACCCCGCTACGTTGATCATCGATCAGCCCGTTGAGAGATCCGTTCCAGATGGGTCCGTTCCGCTGGAAGCAATCCTGTGCGCGGAGGAATGGCAACACCGCTCATCCCGTTCTCCCGATTATGAGAAAGAGAACCAGGCGCTTGGGAAGCTGATGAGTGCCCTGGCGGATTCGCCGGAAACGATTCTTCATACCCTGGCTGACACGATCCTCGAAATCACCGATTCTGAGTCCGCTGGACTCAGCCTGCTGACCAGGGATGGCAAAACGCCGCACGTCGATGGCAGGAGATTCTACTGGCCGGCCATCGCCGGTAAGTGGAGCCCTCACATCGGAGGTGGAACGCCACGCGATTTTGGCCCCTGCGGCGACGTGCTGGACCGTAACAACACCATGCTGTTCACCCATTGGGAGCGGCGTTATCCCTATCTGAGCCGTGCCACACCGCTGGCCGAAGAGGGGCTGCTGGTTCCGTTTTACGTCGCAGGGAAGGCCGTCGGAACCATCTGGGCCATCATGCACAGTGACCGCCGCCAGTTCGATGCGGAAGACCACCGCGTCATGGTTTCGCTTGGCAAGTTCGCTTCGTCGGCCTACCAGGCGTTAATGCACATCGAAGGCCTCAAGTTCCAGGTGGCCGAACGGGAAAAGGCCGAAGCGGAAGTCCGCGAACTGGCCTGTGGTCTGGAAGCCAAAATGCGTCGCCTGGTCGACGCCAATGTTGTGGGGATTGCGATTTTCTCTCTTGAGGGTGCAATCGTCGAGGCCAATGACGCATTTCTCAACATGGCGCAATACACTCGCAACGACCTCACCTCCGGTCGAGTTCGCTGGAAGGATCTCACACCCCTCCAATGGCGCCACCGGGAAGAAGAGGCAATTACTGAGCTAAAGACCACCGGGGCCTTCCAGCCATTCGAGATGGAGTGCTTTCGCAAAGACGGCAGCCGTGTTCCGATTCTGCTCGGTGGCACGCTTTTCGAAGGAAGCGGGAAGGAGGGAGTGGCCTTCATTCTCGATTTAAGCGAGCAAAAGCGAGCCGAAGAAGCGCTGCGGCGCAGCGAAGCTTTCCTCGCGGAAGGCCAGCGTCTCGGTCAAATGGGGAGCTTTTCCTGGCGTGTTGCGAAGGACGAAATCAAGTGGTCCGAGCACCTCTATCGCATCTACGGGCTGGAAGTTGGTCTGCCCGTGACTCCCGAATTAATCCGGACGCGCGTCCATCCCGAAGACCTCACCCTGCACGAGAAAATGATCGCTCAGGTGCGCAACGGCAGCCACGACTTTGAGTGGCAATACCGCCTGCTCATGCCCGACCGGTCGATCAGATATCTGCAGGCAGTCGCTCACGCCACCCGCGATCAGGAGGGCCAGCTCGAGTATCTCGCCTCGGTTCAGGATGTCACCGCGCACAAACTGACGGCAGAGGCCCGCGACCGGGCTCAATCCGAACTTGCTCACGTGGCCCGGGCGATGAGCCTCGGAACGCTGACCGCGTCGATCGCCCACGAACTCAACCAGCCGCTGTCCGGCATCGTTACCAACGCCAGCACCTGTATGCGCATGTTGGCGGCCGATCCTCCCAACGTCGACGGCGCGCGCGAAACTGCGCGTCGCACGATTCGCGACGCCAATCGCGCTTCGGCGGTGACCGAGCGGCTGCGCGCACTCTTTACCAGGAAAGAGGCCCTGATCGAACCGGTAGACCTGAATGAGGCCGTCGAAGAGGTGATCGCGCTGTCGTTGAGTGGTTTGCAAAGGAACCAGGTCGTTGTGCGGACAGAACTGGCGGAAAACCTTCCCCCGGTTATGGGTGACCGCATCCAACTTCAGCAGGTTGTCCTCAATCTGCTTCGGAATGGTTCAGATGCGATGAGCGCCGTGGATAACTGTCCCAGACTCCTCCTGATCAGAACCAGACGAGAGGGAGATCGAGTATGCCTCAGCGTGAGAGACGTTGGAGTCGGTTTCGAACCTGAGGTGGCGGAGAGGCTCTTCGCAAGCTTCTACACAACAAAAAAGGATGGCATGGGGATCGGATTGTCGGTGAGCCGGTCCATTATCGAGAGTCATCATGGCCGCCTATGGGCTGAGCGCAACGACGGCCCGGGAGCGACGTTTTTATTTTCCATTCCATTTGCGCATGAGCAGGTATGAGGAGGTCGTCTAAATATCAGGAATCTCATCAAAAGGAATCAACATGATTGGAGTTGAAAACCGTCACCAAAAATCTACAGGCTCCTCCCGCGTACAGGTCCCTGCTTCGTTCCTGCAAGCCCAATATCGTACGAAGGCCGTCGAGCGTCCGCTGGTCTCCATCGTCGACGATGACGAGTCCGTCCGCGAGTCGCTCCCCGATCTGGTCAGAGAGCTGGGATTTGCAGCTCAGTCATTTTCGTCGGCGGGAGAGTTTCTTGCCTCCGATTGCCTGTCCGAAACCGAATGCCTGATCCTCGACATCATGATGCCGGGCATGAGTGGACCGGAGCTTCAGGAAGAGCTGAAGCGTCGCCGCCGGCCTATCCCCATCGTATTTATCACCGCTCAGACGAGCGAGACGCTTCGCGCGCAGATGCTCGCTCAGGGCGCGGTCGAGTGCCTCATAAAGCCATTCAGTGACACGGCTCTGCTTGGCGCACTCAACTCCGCCTTCCGCGCGAACTGAAAAGTCCTGTTGTGACCGCTTTGGAGAGAACCATGAGTCCGTCGTACGCTGTCAGTCCTCAAAAAGATTCATCCCCGCTGTCGGCCGCCAGGCCGATTGTCTTCATTGTCGACGACGATGTCTCGGTACGCGACTCGCTCAGTCTGCAGATGCGTAACGAAGGCTGGCAGACAGAGACTTTCGCCTCTGCACAGGAGTTTCTGGCCCGCCCTCCGGCGACCGTGCCCAGCTGCCTCATCCTCGACCTCGTTCTCCCCGGTATCAGCGGACTCGATCTGCAGAAGCTGATCGCCGATGAATGGGCCGTTACCCCCATCATCTTCATCACCGGCTATGGAGACGTGCGCAAAACAGTCCAGGCCATGAAGGCTGGCGCCATCGAGTTCCTGACCAAACCTCTAAAGGACGAGATGCTCCTGCCGGCCGTGCGCCATGCCCTCACTCGAAGCCAGAGTGCTCTCATTCACAAGGCTGAAATCGACAGACTTCTGCGCTGCTACCTCTCGCTCACGCCCCGCGAGCGCCAGGTGATGCATTTGGTGGTCCTGGGACGACCGAATAAACATGTTGCCGACGAACTGTGCATCAGCGAAATCACCGTCAAGGCGCATCGCGGGCGGGTGATGCAGAAGATGCAGGCAGGCTCTTTGGCGGACCTGGTGAAAATGGCTGGCAAGCTCCATCTCGGCGTGGGCCTGCACTCGGTAAGACAACCCGACCCGGTCGTGAACCTGCAGCAGCACAATGTGGCGTAGGGGCCTGCGCCGCCACATCCTGAGCGATGACTGAAGCGCGGCAGGTATGAAGGCTGCTTTGACGACGGATCGCAGAGTATCCGGGACGCGCGCCAAACGCACGCGGGTGGCGAGAGCCTTCTTTAACCGCTCTCCGGAGCGGGTGGCGCGCGAACTACTGGGAAAAGTACTAAGACACTATTACCGGGGCGAATGGCTGGGCGGCCGCATCGTCGAGGTTGAGGCTTACCTCGGCCTGGACGATCCAGCCTCTCACGCCTTCATGGGCCAGACCGAGCGGAACAGAGTTCTCTTCGGTCCTCCCGGCGTCGCCTATGTCTACCTGGTGTACGGCATGTACTACTGCCTGAATGCTTCCTGTTTGCCGGCGGGCCAGCCCGGTGGCGTGCTTTTTCGCGCGATTGAGCCCCTCGAAGGAGTAAAGACGATGGCCAGGCTGAGAGGTGTGCCCGAAGCCTCGAGCTCATCTCGAATCAGCGGTGGCCCAGGAAGATTGTGCCAGGCGCTGGGCATCGCGCGCGACCTTCACAACGGAGTGGATCTGACCAGACGGGACTCGCCATTACAAATAATCGATGACGGCTACCGCGCATCGCGTATCGACGTGACACCAAGGATTGGAATTCAGAAAGCAGCGGATCTCCCCCTGCGATTTCTCATAGCCGCCTCCCATCGCGCTTGACACCACCCCACTTCCCGGTAAGCTAAAAGATTCCCGTCCGGACCCCAGGGTCGGCGGTTTTGGGGGGCAGGCTTCTCTTGAAGGTCAGGGTTTTTTATCACGACAAGTGTTTCGACGGCGCGTGCTCGGCCTCGCTCTTCAGCCGATTCCACCACGAGTGCATCCGCTCCGACGCCGACTATGAATACTGGGGTCTCGTCCATCGCGCCGGCGCCCTCTTCAACGAAGCCGACTTCACCGGCGACGAGAACGCCATCGTCGACTTCAAATACTCGCCCTCGCCCAAAATCACCTGGTGGTTCGATCACCACCTCTCCGCCTTCCTCACCCCCGAAGACCACCAGGACTACCTCGACGGCATGACCGACGGCCGCTACGAGGGCCATCGCTTCTACGATCCCAACTACGTCTCCTGCACCAGCTTCCTCGCCCACGTCGCGTCCACGCAGTTCGGCTTCGACGCCGCGCCCGTCGCTGAGCTCGTCCGCTGGGCCGACATCGTCGACGGCGCCCTCTACGAGAGCCCCCAGCTCGCCGTCGAAATGCCCGCTCCGGCCATGAAGCTCACCCTCATCATCGAGTCCACCCAGGATCCCTCTTTCATCCCGCGTCTCATCCCCCTGCTCACCCGCATGCCGCTGCAGCAGGTTCTGGAGCAGCCGTGGGTCGCCGAGTTGCTGCCCCCGCTCCTTCAGGGCCACCAGCGCGCCATCGATCTCATCCGCTCCCGCGCCGAATCGAAGCAGGGCACCATCTACTTCGACATCACCGATCAGCCCCACGAGGGCTACAACAAATTTATCCCGTATTACCTGCATCCCGAGGCGACGTACTCCATCGGCCTCTCCAAATCCAGCTTCCGCACCAAGGTCGCCGTCGGCTCCAATCCATGGACCAAAACCCCACCGGAAAAGATGGTCAACCTCGCCACCATCTGCGAGCGCTACGGTGGAGGAGGCCACGCCCGCGTCGGCGCCATCTCCTTCCCCCCCGACCGCGAAGACGAAGCCCGCAAAGCCGCCGCCGAAATCGTCGCCGAACTCCGCGCCACGGATACGACAGGGAATTAGCCGCGGACCCCGCAGGGAATTAAAAGCCGGGTGCCCGATTCAAGCCCTTTGTTGGCTTGAATCAGGGACGATCCCGGGTGCCCATCCTTGTGCGCCGCATTTTGCGCACAGGGTGGGAAGCCGAAACTGCCAACCGCGGAAACTGCGGACCGATGGATCCCGCCCGGTGCCCACTCAAGCCCGTTGTCGCCTTGAATCAGGGACGATCCCGGGTGCCCCATCCTTGTGCGCCGCATTTGCGCACAGGGTGGGAAGCCGAAACCGCCAACCGCGGAAACTGCGGACCGATGGATCCCGCCCGGTGCCCCATTCAAGCCCGTTCTTGGCTTGAGAGGGGAGGTGAAGCGCAGCGATCCCGCATCAGCGGGATGACGGAGAAAGCCCCGGGCTTCAGCCCGGGGAAATCACGCCCCAAAAGAAATGGGCTTGAGCCCCGGCGCTTTTGCATCAGGCCACGGCTTCAGCCACCAAAGAGCTTGCGCTTTTGTATCAGGGCATGGCTTCAGCCATGCCGATCAAGGCCAAAAAGGGAAGGGGCTTCAGCCCCTGCGAGCCAGCGGGATGACGGAGAAAGCTCCTGCCATCGGCCCGGGGAAGACCGGAAAAGAAATGGGCTTGAGCCCCGGCGCTTTTGCACCATGGTACGGCTTCAGCCACCGAAGAGCTTGCGCCTTTGTATCAGGGCATGGCTTCAGCCATGCCGATCAACGCCAAAAGGGGAGGGGCTTGAGCCCCTGTGCACCAGCGATCCCGCATTAGCGGGATGACGGACATAGCCCCGGGCTTCAGCCCGGGGAAATCACGCCCCAAAAGAAATGGGCTTGAGCCCCGGCGCTTTTGCATCAGGCCACGGCTTCAGCCACCAAAGAGCTTGCGCCTTTGTATCAGGGCATGGCTTCAGCCATGCCGATCAACGCCAAAAAGGAGAGGGGCTTGAGCCCCTGTGCACCAGCGACCCCGCATCAGCGGGATAGCGGACAAAGCCCCGGCCTTCAGCCCGGGGAAAACACGCCCCAAAAATAAATGACCTGCAGCGTCGCGCTATACTCGTGCAACCCACGGCCGCGCCGCCCGCCTGGAAGTTCGCCCCGGCGCGCGAAGCCCAACCCATCGATCCCGAGGAGAAACCGATGTACGACATGAAGAATCTCGCCCGCCTCAAAGTTCTTGACGAGAGCGCCCCCGAGGCAATGAAGGCCTTTTGGGCCTTCGATAAGGCGGCGATGGCGCCCGGAGCCATCTCCTCCAAATACAAAGAACTCATCGCGCTCGGTGTCGCTTTCACCACCCAGTGCCCCTACTGCATCGAGATCCATTCGAAGCGCGCTCGCGAAGCCGGAGCCAGCAACGAGGAAATCTCCGAAACCGTCCTGATCGCCGCCGCCCTCCGCGCCGGCGCCGCCGTCACCCATGGTACCCACGCCCTGGGATAAGGCGCTTCTCCCCCCTTCCGCATGCGCCGAAACGACTCGAGTGGGGACCCTGATCTCATGCGGTCAGGCAACCCCGCCGTGTCAACCGAGCCACGCGCCGTCCCCGCCCGGACATAATCGCGATGCCGCCGCGCCACGAACTCCTTCCACTGCAACCGCCCGCACCTGGCCCGCCGCATGCTTTCCTCTCCGGCAGACTTCCTGGAGGCCCATCCATGGCTCGCCTGCTTCTCTCTTTCTGTCTGATCTTGGCGACCGTCCTTCCTGCGCAAACCCCGCCATCCGCCCCGTCCCGCGCCCGCCTCTACGACAGCCCTTATCTCTCGATCCGCATCCTTCCCGGCTGGACCCTCCAGCCTTCAAAGAACAAGACTGACCCGGTTCCCAACGACTGCTGCGTCCTCACCCTCGCTCACGGCAGCTTCGTCCTCGTTATCAACCCCATCTTTGAACACACCAGCGGCGGCATCGGCGGCCGCATGTCCGACATCCTGGGAGGCCAGCCCAGCGTGGACGCCGTTCTCGGCAACGACGATCCGGAACATACCTCCGATATCTGCGCTCAGTCATGGGAGACGCCCGTGACGAAAACCATCACGCTCGAAAATCTCTATCTGGATCCATCCAACCGAAGCGGGGACTGCCGGCTGCCGTTCCCCTCTCAGCCCGTCTGGTTCGCCTCATTCTTCGGTGGCCCGGGTCCGGAGACCGATTTCTCCATCGCCCTGACTTACAACTCAGGCAAGATCGACGCTCTCCCCCACAAAAACTCCCCCGAGTTCGCTGAAGTCCTCGGCCAGACCGTCGTCATGCTCCGTACTCTCCGCCTCAAACCGCCCATCGTGATCACGAGAGTCGTCCCCGCTGCCGCTCCACCCGGTGCCACCGTCACGGTGTACGGGGCCGGCCTCGCTCTGCCCGGACAGCACACCGCTGCCTTCTTTCGCGAATTGCCCACCGGCGCTACCCTCGACACGCAAGTCGCCCCCGATGGCAAGTCCCTCACTTTCGTCGTCCCTCTATCCATCGCCTCCGTCAGCTGCCCGCCCGCTCGAACCTGGATTAACGAATTCTGCCTTCCGACGCCGCCGCGCCACGACGACGCCAATGATTGCCCGCGGCGCCCGGACGGACGTTCAAATTTCTGCGACACGCCTCTCCCGCCTGCGACCTACCGCCTTGCCATCCTGGAAGAAGGGCTCACCATCGTGAGCGACAGCGTCCCCTTCACCGTCACCCCGCCGCCGCCCACCCCTGTGACCCTCAGGCTGCTGTACCCCAGCCAATTCGTCTCGCCCGACGATCGCATCACCCTCCGCGGCAGAGGCTTCACCCCGTCCGGCAATACCGTCCACCTTGGCCTCGTCCTGGTCCCCGATCTCCAGTCCGTGGACGGTACGACCCTTACCTTTCCCGCCTCCCGCGCGAACGCCGCCAGCCGCATTCCAGTCTTCGTTTCCAATGCGACCGGTCGTAGCAACATCCTCACGCTGAGCTTCCGGTGAGGTTCTTCGCTTTTCCCGGCATTTGTGGAAATCCTGTCAAGCCCTTCGCGTCCAAACTAAAGTAACAGTCACTGATACAAAACGACTTCTACGCCAAAAATCCCCTGAAAATCTGGCAGTAAACCCGTCCGGATTTGCTATTCTGAACTTATAGAGTGAAAAAAGAAAAAAGCCCGCCGCGCGCGGGCTTTTCGTTTGTCAAAATGCTCTCCTGCGCTTCCCAAAACGACCCTCACCGCGACCGATCGTCGAACCTGGAACCTGTCCGCGATCCCTCGTCCTGTCTTTTGGAGGCTCTGAACAACTACCGTGTTTGCCACCTGCACCCTGCATCCCGCACCCTGTCCCCTGTTTCAGAGCCTCTGCAATGTACCCTGTTTTCCGGTATTTCCCGTTTGAAGCCTCCAAACCAAAACCCTACTTACCGGCAAACAGGGAACTTAGTGCAAAACTTAATCCCCCCCAGGGGGGATCGCTATCGCCGAGTGAACCTTCCCGCCCCGCCCGGCGTACTCTCCTTCCGGAGAGCTACCCCATGAGACCCCTCCTCGCCGCCGTCCTCAGCTTCGCTGCCGTCGCAGCCGCCCAAACTCCGCAGACCTACGTTCAGGACCACCGGCTCGCTCCCGGCGGCACCGTCGTCCTCACCCTGAATGTGGGCGACGTGAAGATCCTGCCCGATTCCGAATCCGGTCGGCTCCGCCTCGAGATCCACACCAAGCGCCCTGTCGATCAGGAAACCATGGCCGGCTGGGTCCGGCGCTTCGACCTTGCCGCTGACCGCGCTACCATCGACATTCAGATCCCCAAATGGAAGGACAACTGCGCCGACGACTGCGGCGGCGACGTGACGCTCTACGTTCCTCAGCACACCAACCTCAAAGCCGACCTCGAAGTTGGCGACATGACTGTCAGCGGCATCCACGGCGACAAAGAACTCTACACCGGTATCGGCGACCTGCGCATTGCCGTCGCCGACCCTGCTGAATACGGCCACGTGGAAACCCACACCCGCATCGGCGACGTCCACGACTTCCTCAACAAAGGTGATGAGCCGGATGGCTTCCTTGGCAAAACGGAGGACTTCACCCTCAGCGGCCAGTACCACCTCAAAGCCTCCACTGGTATCGGCGACGTGAGGATCTCCGAGGAAGGGAAGTCCTGAGCGTGGAACAGCGCCTCAGCCTCATCACCCTCGGCGTCGCCGATCTCGAGCGCAGCCGCCAGTTTTACGAGCGGCTCGGCTGGCGCGCATCCTCGGCGTCCTCCGACGCCATCGCCTTCTATCAGCTGGCCGGCATCGCCATGGCCCTCTATCCCCGCGCCGACCTGGCCAAAGACGCCCATCTGCCCGCCGAAGGCCAGGGCTTCGGTGGTATGACCCTCGCCTTCAACACCCGGACCCGCTCTGAGGTCGATACCCTCCTGGCCGAAGCCCAGGCCGCCGGCGCCCGCATCCTCAAGCCCGCCGAGGAAGCCTTCTGGGGCGGCTATTCCGGCTACTTCGCCGATCCCGACGGCTATCCCTGGGAGGTCGCGTGGAATCCAGGGTTTACGGTCGCGGAAGACGGCACCGTGCTCCTGCCTGAATGACGCGCCCTTTGGCCAAACAGCCGTTTCACGCTAAAATAAAAGGATTGCAGGAAAGGTTCCGGGAACAAGAGTCATGCCGAAGCAGGAAATTCATCCGAACTATCACGAAATTCGAGTGGTTTGCGCATGTGGCAACAACTTCACCACGCGCTCCACGCACAAAGGCGATATCCACGCCGAAATCTGCTCCAACTGCCACCCGTTTTTCACGGGCAAGCAGAAGCTGATCGATACAGCGGGTCGCGTCGAGCGCTTCCGCCGCAAGTACGCCAAAGCGGAAGCCAAACCGGAGCCGGCAGCCGCTGCGAAGTAGGGAATCAGCGGCCCAGGAAATACAAGGCCTCCGCCGCGGCGGGGGCCTTCGTTTTAAGGGGCTGGCTATCCGCTACCGGCTACAGGCTACGGGCTTGGAAATGAAGAAGCACTGGGACAATCCGATCGAGCACGCGATGCCCAGCGGCACGCTTGTGCCCGCCTCCGTCCAAATCGGTAGCGTCACCGTCGCCCCGGCGACCGTCCTCGCCCCCATGGCCGGCGTCACCGACACCGTCTTCCGCCGCTTCATCCGCAACGCCAGCGTCTTCTCG
The DNA here is from genome assembly GCA_963770525.1 of uncultured Acidobacteriaceae bacterium. Lineage (GTDB taxonomy): Bacteria > Acidobacteriota > Terriglobia > Terriglobales > Acidobacteriaceae > Palsa-343. The sequence goes on from CAVYPY010000002.1 coordinate 782,875, forward strand.
ACGGTTCCAGACCACTCCTCCATTGAGGACCAAATATCCAACCAGCAATCCGGCTGCGGCCTCATCATGACCGAGTTCACCTCGGCCGACGGCCTCTCCCGCATGCGCGAGTCCAAGCGCAAGCGCTACCTCACCTTCTATGACGACGAGCACCCCATCGCCGCCCAGCTTTTCGGCTCCAACCCGTCTACGCTCGCCGAAGCCGCCCGCATCGTCGAGGAAACCGGCTTCGACATCGTCGACCTCAACCTCGGCTGCCCCGCGAAGCGCGTCGTCTCCTGCAACGGAGGCAGCGGCCTCCTGCGCGACCTGCCCCTCATCGGCGAGATCTTCAAAGCCGTCCGTGCCGCAGTTACCATCCCGTTCACGGTCAAGTTCCGCCTCGGCTGGAACGACAACCACATCATCTGCGTGCCCCTCGCCCAACTCGCCGAAGACTGCGGCCTCAACGCCGTCTCCCTCCACGCCCGCACCCGAGAGCAGGGCTACTCCGGCCAGGCGCGCTGGCACCACATCGCCGAGGTCAGCGACGCCGTGAAGATCCCCGTCATCGGCAACGGCGACGTCCGCACTCCCGAAGACGCCTGCGCCCTCATCGAAAAAACCGGCTGCGACGCCGTCATGATCGGCCGCGCCGCCCCCGCCAATCCCTGGATCTTCCGCCAGATCGCGCAGTACACCGCGACTGGCCGCTACGACACGCCCACCGCCGACGACCGCTACCGCATGATCCGCACCTACTTCGAAATGCTGCTTGCCGAGTTGCCCGACACCTCCCGCTCGCCCGACGCCGAAGCCGCCGGCAAGATGAAGCAGTTCGCCTCCTGGTTCACCCACGGCGTCCCCGGCGGAGCCTCGCTGCGTAAATCCATCTACGAAGCCAGAACCGGCACCGCCATCCTCGACGCCGTCGATCGCTTCTTCAGCAGGGAAGCGGACGACCTGCCGGAGCAGGATGTAGCCTCCGGAGGTTCACAGAATCTCATTCCGTCGCTCGTGGCGAATGGCTAGAATCGACCCTGACCATGAGCTGCGACCGAACGATCCGCAAATTCGCAAGCCACGAGGCGCAGAAGGCCGAGTCTCTCCGCTACTGGCAGACACGTTCCCCCGGCGAGCGACTCGTCGCTGTCTGGGAAGCAACCCTCGCCGCCTGGTCCGTCAAAGGTTATCGCTACGATGCTTCCCAACGATCTGAGAGAACTCTTACTCGCATTCAACGAACACGGAGTTGAATATCTCCTCGTCGGTGGTTATGCGGTTGGCGTTTACGCGGAACCACGGGCGACGAAGGATCTGGATATTCTCATCCGTCCGGAGCAGGAGAACAGCAACGCTGTCTACCGGGCGATCGCTGCCTACGGAGCGCCCCTCAGCGATGTAACTCCCGCGGACTTCTGCAACGATCTGGTTCTGTCTTTCAGATCGGCCAGCCGCCCCTCCGTATCGATCTCCTCCAGAAGATCGACGGTGTTGCGTTCGACGAGGCGTGGTCCAGTAGGACGGAGGCGTTCATTGACGGAGTTCCGGTACATGTCATTTCCGCCGAGCACCTCATACAGAACAAACTCGCTTCCGGTCCCTGCAGGATTTGGCGGACGCCGAAGCCGTTCGCGAAGCCACAAAAGAGGGGAAATGAATCTCTTGAAGGATGTGCTCTTTTCAGCGCTGCCCTAAGGCTCGTCCTGGAAGATCTCCTCAATCGGCCTTTCGAACACCCGCGCCAGCCGGAACGCCAGCGGCAAACTCGGATCGTACTTACCCGTCTCGATCGCATTCACCGACTGCCGCGAAACCTCCAGCCGCTCGGCCAGCTCGGCCTGCGACCAGTTCCGCTCCGCGCGCAGCACCCGTAACCGGTTCTTCATCACCGGTATCTCCGCCGGACCAGGGGAAACGCAGCCACCACGAAGATCCAGAACATCGGATACACCCACGCAAGACGCAGATGCGGCGCCCGTCCAAAATCCTCCATATACCCCCACGCCGTCACCACCGCCAGCATGGCCGCGATGCCCAGCAAAATCGCCTGGACATAAACAGTCCGCTGGAATTCGTCCTTCTCCTCGCCCAGGTACGCACCTGTGATCACGAGGGTCCAGGCGATCGGGATCGCCGGCAGCACAGCCAGAAAATAAGATGAAAGGCCGCTGACGTGCCCGTGCCGAATCCCCCCGACAGCCGCCAGGGAAAACGCAATACACAGGACCGCCGCCGCCAACATCCGGCGCCTATACCGGCTTTGGGCTGGGTTTGCAAGGCACCACATAGTGAAGTCTCCTTTCCACAATGACAAGGTAACATTACATCGACTCATACCCACCTGTCAAGGACTCTTGACATGCGGAATCCACAAAGTCGCCATGGTGGAGGTCGGCATTCACGCAACCCTCGGTGGGGCTGGGACGCCTCTGATGGTTCTCATCGGATTGATTTCTGTCCTGATTGCGGCGCTCGTCGGAATCTGCTTCGGAGGCCCGCTCAGCACTGCCACCCGCGAGTACGCGCTGATCTTCTATGGCGGCCGCTACCAGCGTTTGGGCGACACCCTCTTTCCACCCCCGGCCGCGCCCGCCTCAGCCTGAAGGCATCGCGGCCTGCAACCGCCTCCTGCAATCTCTAACCTGCAACCTGCAACCTGAAAACTGGTACCTGTAACCTGCCCCTACCGCACCACCGTATCCAGCCGGCGATCATGCGCCGGAACCTCGGCCCGCTCCCCCCACGTCCGCTCCACGATCGCGAGCGCCTCTTCCGGATCGCGTGCCACCTGAATGAGCCCGCGATTCTCCGGCTGGATGAAGCCTTCCCGCACCGTGTGATCCAGAAACGAAAGGAAGCCATCGTAGAAGCCGCGAAGATTCACCAGTACGCACGGCTTTGCATGGATGCGCAGCTGCGCCCACGTCACAATCTCGATGAACTCATCCAGCGTTCCGTAACCCCCGGGCAGCGCCACAAACGCGTCGGCCCGATCTGCCAGCAAAGCTTTCCGCTCATGCATGGTGCGGACGACAAGCAGCTCTGTCAGCCCCCGGTGCTCGATCTCGCGTTCCTTGATAATGTCCGGAATCACGCCAACCACCGCGCCGCCCGCTGCGAGCGCGCCATCGGCCACCGCGCCCATAGTTCCAACAGTCGCGCCGCCATAGACCAGCCCATAACCCCGCTCGGCGATGCGCCGGCCCAGTTCAGTCGCGGCATGCAGGTATTCCGGAGAGGCGCCCGCCGCGGACGCGCAAAACACACAGACCCACTTCTTAACAGAAGACTGCGACGTACCCATGAGCCGAGTCTATCCGAGGCAGCGCGGCTGCAAATCCCGCCAACGCGCCGCTGCAGAAATCACTGAGTCGCCACCTGAGCTGCGATCTGGTCGTACTCTCCCTGCGAAACCACGCCCTTCCGCACCAGATCGTGCGGCGTATCGTAGGGCCGGTTCTCGGCGATCCGCCGCGCCGTAGTGGGCGTCACCCCGGGCAGCGATTCCAGATCGGCGCGCGTGGCCGTGTTCACATTCACAAGGTCGCCGCCGTTCTTGCCGTTGTGCAGCCCGGCGCGCACGCCTTTCGCTACGTCGTGCGCCTCGCGCTCAGCGTTCGCCGCCGCCACACGCGCGTCCGCCGCCGCCTTCTGCGCCGCGACCTTTGCCTGTTCGGTCGCCTGCTGCGCCTGATGCTGGATCTGCTGGTCCGATTCACGCCCATTTGCGTTGCACGACGCCACCCAGAACAGGGCCGTGCACAGCGCCAGCGTTATCACCACTCGAAGCATCATCTCTCCCCGAACTCGTCCCGTCATGGTTTTCGTGCCTCCCCGGCTTTTGCATGGAAGGCTCTGAATCCCGGAGAGTTGCCAGAGAGTAACGAGGAAGTCGCAAAAATGCGCTGTTCAACTGCCCCGCCACAGGGCTACTATTCTGTTCCGGACGGCCCCTCCTGCCCTCCGAGCCCGGATTCAGGGTTGCTCTACCGGACCCGCCCGGCACCAGGAGCCGGCTCAACCGCTGGAGGTATCGGCCCCACCGGCCCGCCTCAGGTTGCAGCCGGTCAGCGCGACGACCGGCCACGTGCAACGGCTTGCCGGTGTCCTCTGCCTCGATGCGGAATCCGTCACCCGAGGCGCCTTATGACTTCAATCATGGGCTTTATGCCGGTTGCCTGGATCGTGTGGGCCGGTGTCATCACCGTTCTGCTCATCCTGCTCGTTTACCGCTCCAACCTCACCCGCTATGAAGAGGACCAGATTTTCCTGGACGATTGCGCCAGCCACCAGAAAAAGGAGCAAGAGGATCTTCTGGTCCGCGTGAACAAAATTCAGCCCTTCATCCGGCTTGTCACCGGGGTCACCTGCGTTCTCACGGCCGGCATCCTCGGTGTGTACGTGTGGGATGCAGTGCAGCACCTGATGTAAGATCCAACCCGTTGCTGTCGCGCCGAGGTGACTGATTTTCCTCTCTCGGCAGGGGCCGGACCTCCCCCAATGGAACACTCCGGCCCGCTGCCCGCCCCTTCCTGCGTCCTGCCGTCGGTGTCATTCGATCGCAGTGCTTTCCAACGGGTATCAAACTGACCGGCCCGACGGACGAAGCAGCGCTATTGAGTCTCAGCGGGCAGGTCATAAACCTGAAGATTGCCGTCTTGCAGGACAGCCAATCGATCCCCATCCGGAGAAATTGCATAGTTCTGCTCTGAACCCAGGAGCGGAAATGCAGCGATGGTGAGCAGCGGCTGTCCGGAGACTGTGTCATACACAGTGACGGGCTCCGAGCCGATGTCGGCGGGCGTAAGTTCGGGCTGCTGCTTCGACGTTTGCTTTACGTTCAGGTAGCTGCAGGCAAATCGGGTTCCGCTCTCAGTTGTCGCAAACATCGGCCAGAGGCGATTGCCAGGCCAACGCTGCCGCCAGAGGAGCTTGCCGTTCATGGTGACAGCTGCGGCAACGTGCTCCCCGACATTACCGGAACAGGCGATAACCAGCAGCGCATCCCCTGAAAGCGGCTCTTCGATAAGCGGGCATGCCGACTCGATTCGCCTGAGATTGCGAGACTCGCCATGGAAGGGAACAAACCGCGCATCGATGTAGCGTGTATCCTGGTCCGGGGAAGTATCGAAGAATCCGTCCGCTAAGATCGGAATATCCACCGGATTGGATACCTCTGCGGTTACAAGTTGATTTCCCGTGCTGACCTCCAGAATCGTCAGCTTTCCACGAGTCGCAGATTTGGGAGAAGCGCTGGAATTCGCGGCGCCGGCCGCCGAGTTTGCCGGTTGTGCGGGGCTCTCGCGTTCGACCAGCACGACCTTGCGGTCAGGAGAGAGGCGAACGAAGACGATTTTTCCCTCACCGGACGCCAGTTGCCGCAGCTGCAGCGAGGTATCCCCGCTGAAAAGCTCATCCCCCTTCCGAAGCAGGAAATGGCCGCTGCTGAGCGGCCAAAGATAGGCTCCATGGTCGTACATCCGCCACTCAGCGGTTGCTCCCTGTCGACCGCTGTTCACGTCAAAAACGATGGCTCGAATGACCTCTCCTTCGTCGCTGGTCCGGCTCTGCGGGCTCCGCAGTATCAGGTGCCGGGTGTGAAACGTAAACAGCAGATGGTCCCTGTCAATGAAGTCGAGCGAAGTGAACGTAAGCTTCGAAAGGAGGTAGAAACGCGGAGGGTCGGCAAAGCCCAGCGGTTTGAGCGGAATCTTCAGGCTCAGTTGGACGGGTCGCGCCGGCTGCTCGCGATGCACTGCGGCGGCTAGGTGGGGCGCTGGAAGCAGAAGAAGCAGGGCTGCGAACACCAGGATCCGCTCGATTCGCGCATAGCGGTGTGCCGCGATGATTGTGATTTCGTTCAGTGGCGGCCTATTTCTTCACATCGAGCGTAACGGGAGCCAGAACCGGATCTGTCGAACTCAGGACGAGAATGACTCCGGGAACCAGCCGGACATTGCTGCCCGCTGCGGTTAGCAGCGACGTCTTGTTCGGGCCGCCGTCCGGCACAAGCTTCACCCGGGACAGACGCAACACCGCGCCGGGCTCGATGCTGGTGGGCTCGGTGTCACCCTGCGGGCTGTCCATAAGGTCGGCCGTCGGATCCATGCCGCTGCTGCCGCCGCCGCCGATCTCCCTGGGCACCTGCTCGTGCATCGGCTCGGGAGGGCGAGTCGCTTTGTCGATGACTTCCACCACCAGCAGATGCACAGGAGTTTTGCCTTTGTGCCCGTCACACTCGGCGGAATCGAAGTCGAGGGCCAGGGAGGAAGTTCGTTGTGTTTTTGAAATTTTCTGCACTGCCGCTATGTGGCCATAAACGATTGCGTTCTGGGCAATCGTGCACGAAGAATTGGCCCAGCTATTCAGAGTCCGGGCGAAAAACGAATGACCCGCTTTTGCGCTGCCGGAATCCAGCCAGACCTGCAGGCTAACGCTCAGATACGAGACCGTAGATTCGGGATTCGATACCGTGGGTGCACCCTGCACAGACGGTGCGTTCTGCGGGAATACCGGAGAAAGGGAGAAAAGCAGCAGCGCGGCACAAAAGCTGCAGGGAATCGGGACCCTACGCACGGCATCCTCCCATCAGACAAAGAGAATACTACCGCCATCCCTTTTGACGCTTCGGCGAAGGATCGGTTTGGGCCAGGAGTAGCAAGCTTTCGGGGCGTGTTGGAGTCCTGGTGAACTTCGGGTCAATTCCCGTTGCCGTTGGGTCTGGCAGCGCTCCTGTCTCTTCCGCGCTGCGCCTGGCTCCTCAGTCGTGCCGATAAGGCAAAGTATCGAACGGGCCTTAGACCTGAGTTCCAGTTCTCCGGCGAATTCAACCCTTCGCATTGTTTAAGGAGCTTCGGAGACAGGACGCTGGCGAATCTCAGGAATATTGCATCGGGTGTGCACGGCCAGCTGGTTACCCGGCCGAAAGGCAGTCGCGCGTTGCGCTCGTCAGTTTGCAGACCGCGCGGTCCTGAGGCTTATCGTTTAGCGGGGAACCGCTTCGTGCTCGGGCTCCAGGATCCCGGTCGCCAGTCCGTCGATGCTGACCGAGTTCTTCACCTGCCAGTATTCCCTCAGTCCGTCTTCGCCTTTGTTCGCGGCCCAATCGTCCAGGTTCGTCCGCTCGCCCATGTAGGAGAACAGCGGCACGCCAAAGCCACACGAGGTCTGCACCATCTCCACGTCAAGCACAATGATCTGCCGCGCGCCCGGCCGCTCCTCGTTCTTGAAAGCTGATGCCAGCAGCTCGCGGTACTCCGCGGTGCCGCGCCGCAGAACTCGCCCCTGACCGTAGAGGCGCAGGATCACCGGCGGTCCTTCAAATGCGCAAAACATCAGCGTCAGTCGCCGCTTGACGCGCAAATGCGCGGCCGTCTCGTTGCCGCTGCCCGTCACATCGAGATACGCGACCCGGCGCTCATCGAGGATGCGCAGCGCGGATCCGTCCTTCGGCGAGACATTCACTCGCCCTTCGCACGCTGCCGATGCGGTGAAGAAGACCCGCTGCCGCCCAATGAACTCCCGGTGCGGCGCTTCCATCAAGGCAAACTGCTTTCCCATACGGAAAGTTTCTCATCCCAGAGCCGTATTCGGCCCGGCGCTCTGCTCCAGCCGCGCTTCCAGCTTCGCCCGTACTTCCGGCCACTCCGTCGCCACAATCGAAAACCGCGCCGAGTTCCGCGGAGTGAAATCGCTGGCCAGCCGATGCGCGCGCAGGATGCCCTCGAACATTCCCCCGATCCGCTCAATCGCCGCGCGGCTGCGGGCGTTGCGCTCGTCGGTGTGCAGAACCACGCGATGCACGCCCCATACCTGGAAGGCATACGTCATCATCAGCAGCTTGGCCTCGGTGTTCGCGGCCGTGCGGATCGAATCGCGCGTCAGCCACGTATAGCCGATCTCGCAAACGTCCGGCGCCCAGCGGTCGTGGCGCTCATGGCTCTCCGGCCACGGCCACCATTCCAGATCGAAATACCGGGTCGCTCCCAGGACGTTCCCGGTCTGCACCGACCGCGTCGCAAACGGCCATGCCGTGCCCGCGTCGCGCGCCGCCAGAGCGGCATCGATATATCGCGCCATCTCCTTCTCTCCCTGCGGAACATAGGTCCACTGGTAAAAGGAAGGATCGGTCGAGGCGGCAGCCGCCAGCTCCGGGGCATGCCCCGTCTCCAGCGGTTCCAGCAGGACGTGTTTGCCGCGAAGCTCGAAGGATTCCAGTCGCATGGTCCTGTCAGGTGATTATCCCGTCCATCCGGCGTGCCTGCAACAACTTCCTGCTTCCTGTAAAGATTCCCTTAGTGCTCTTGCCAGAAGCATCGGCCTGCGATGGGCCGCTATAATGGGAGTTGTCGAAAGAGCAATTTAGGTCTTTCCATTCTCTACTGAAGGGAACACCGCCACATGGCGACCACCAACGCCGGCGCCCCGTCCGCGCAGGGCGAACCGGGTGCAGAAAAAGCTGCTCCTCCCAAGCCAGTCGTTAACGATTTCAGTATCCAGGTAGCCACCGTCAACGGTTCCGGCTCCCAGTCCGCGAACAGCGTGCTCCTGCGCAGCATCTTCGCCATGGGCGTTCCGGTCAGCGGCAAAAACCTCTTCCCCTCGAACATCGCCGGCCTGCCCACCTGGTACACCATCCGCGCCAGCAAATACAGTTACGTCGCGCGCAAGAAGGAAATCGACATCGTCATCGCGATGAATGCTGAAACCGCGCGCGAGGATATCCTCTCCCTGCGCCCCGGCTCGGTGGCCATCTACGAGGAATCGGCCAACCTGCAGCAGGTTCGCGACGACGTCACCTGCTATCCGGTGCCCTTCGACAAGATCACCGCCGCGGTTTGCCCGGAAGCCAAGCTCCGCAAGCTGGTCAAGAACATGGTCTATGTCGGTGTGGCCGCGCAGCTGCTCTCCATGGACATGAAGGCCGTCGAAGACTCGCTGCGCAGGCAGTTCGCAAAGAAGCAGAAAGCCGCCGACCTGAACTGGGCCGCAGTGGAAGCCGGCTTCAACTACGCCGCGCAGACCTTCACCAAAAACGATCCCTTCGTTCTCGAGCGCATGCACGCCACCGAAGGCAAGATCATCATCGACGGCAATGCCGCCTGCGCCCTGGGCGCCATGTTTGCCGGAGTCACGGTCGTCACCTGGTATCCCATCACGCCCTCTTCGTCGGTCGTCGAACAGCTGATTGACTACCTGAAGAAGTACCGCATTGAGCCCGATGGCAAAGCGACCTTCGCTGTGGTTCAGGCGGAAGACGAGCTGGCCGCGATCGGCATGGTTCTCGGTGCCGGCTGGGCGGGCGCCCGCTCCATGACCGCCACCTCCGGCCCCGGCATCTCGCTCATGGCCGAGTTCGCCGGCCTCGGCTACTTCTCTGAGCTCCCCGGCGTCATCTTCGACATTCAGCGCGTCGGCCCCTCCACAGGATTGCCCACCCGCACCGCGCAGGCTGACCTGCTCTCCATCGCCGTCCTTTCGCACGGCGACACGAAGCACGTCATGCTCCTGCCCGGCAGCGTTCGCGAGTGCTACGAGTTTGCCGGCGCCGCTTTCGATCTCGCCGAGCAGCTCCAGACGCCGGTCTTCGTCCTCTCCGATCTCGATCTCGGCATGAACAACTGGATGTCCGATCCCTTCGACTATCCGGAGAAGCCGCTCAACCGGGGCAAGATCCTGACCGCCGACGACCTGAAGCGCCTCGGCGAATTCGGCCGCTACAAAGACGTCGATGGCGATGCCATCCCGTATCGCACCCTGCCCGGCACCGATCATCCCAAAGCTGCCTACTTCACCCGCGGCAGCGGTCACAACGAAAAGGCTCTCTACTCCGAGCGGCCCGAGGACTACCAGAACCTGATGGAGCGCCTGGCCCGCAAGTTCGAGACCGCTCGTAACCTGGTCCCCGCGCCCGTCGTCGTCCAGACCGGCAAATCCAAAGTCGGCATCATCGCCTTCGGCACCTCCGATTTCGCCGTCATGGAAAGCCGCGATCAGCTCAAGAAGGAATACGGCCTCGAAGCGGATTACCTCCGCCTCCGTGCCTATCCCTTCAGCAAAGAGATCCACGACTTTGTCGCGTCGCACGAACGCGTCTACATCGTCGAGCAGAACCGCGACGCGCAGATGCTGAGCCTGCTCAAGCTCGATCTGCCCGCGGATCAGACAACCCGACTGCGCAGCGTGCGCCACTTTAACGGGTTGCCCATCGATGCGCGCTCCGTCACCGACGAAATTGTTCTGCAGGAAGGAATCTAATCATGGCAGCCACTGCAACACCTGCTCCCAAAACCAACCGGATCGGCCTGCCCGTCATCGAGTATCGCGGCAGCAAGACGACGCTCTGCGCCGGATGCGGCCACAACGCCATCTCCGAGCGCATCATCGACGCCATGTACGAGATGGGCGTTCAGCCCGAGCGCGTCATGAAGCTCTCCGGCATCGGCTGCTCCTCCAAGAGCCCAGCCTACTTCATGTCCCGCTCGCACAGCTTCAACAGCGTGCACGGCCGCATGCCCTCCGTCGCCACCGGCGCCCTGCTGGCCAACAAAACCATGATGGGCATCGGCGTCTCCGGCGATGGCGACACCGCCTCCATCGGCGTCGGCCAGTTCGTCCACCTCATGCGCCGCAATCTGCCCATGATCTACATCATCGAGGACAACGGCGTGTACGGCCTCACCAAAGGCCAGTTCTCCGCCACTGCCGACATCGGCTCAAAGCTCAAGACCGGCGTCATCAACGATCTCCCTGCCATCGACACTTGCTCGCTGGCCATCCAGCTCGGCGCCACCTTCGTCGGCCGCTCCTTCTCCGGTGACAAAAAGCAGTTGCTCACCATGCTCAAGGCGGCCATCGCCCACCGGGGCACGGTCATGCTCGACGTCATCTCTCCCTGCGTCACCTTCAACGACCATGAAGGTTCCACGCGCAGTTACAAATACATGCAGGAACACGAAGAAGCGGTCAGCGAAGTCGGCTTTGTCCCCAGCTTCGAAGAGATCGACGTCGAATACGATCCCGGCACCACCCTCGACGTCAAAATGCACGACGGCTCCAGCCTGCGCCTCCGCAAGCTGCACGAGGATTACAACCCCACCGACCGCGCCGTAGCCGTGAAGACGCTGATGGATGCCCACGCGAAGGGCGAAGTCCTCACCGGCGTCTTCTACATCGAAACCGGCAAGCCCGCCTTCACCGACCTGCTCAACCTGGTCGACGAGCCACTGGCCACCCTGCCTCAGTCGCGCACTCGCCCCTCAAAGCAGGTCCTCGACGACGTGATGGCCCGCCTGAAGTAGCTGTTGGCCGCCCGTACAGAAGCGCATCGCGCGAACAGAAGTCCCTGCGGGCAGGCCCCGGAGCGAAGGGCGAGCAAAGGAAGAACAAAGGGTGCGTCCGAGGACGCACCCTTTGTTCTTCCTTTGCCAGTTGCCGACTTGCCACTTCCCCACACCCACAGCCTTGCGATACGCCAGGTTCACCCCATAGCAAGAAGCAAAAGCTTCTGCGATTCAAACATCAACAGGAATCGCCGCTTGTCTCGCTCGCGAGTAATGACGTTCAGCCTCAGAATCTCAATTGTGAGACGGCAACTCTGCGATCCGGACCCGCGTGAAGAAGCGCGCTTCCCCTCGTCTGGTCTGGAAACGTCCTGGTCCGAAGTCCCGAACACTGAGAGAGCAAAGGCGCGTCCTGGGACGCGCCTTTTTCTTTTCACCATTGGCTACAGGCTACAGGCTGCCTCACTCACGCGGCCTTCGCTGCCCGTCCGCTCAACCTTTCGATAATCGTCCGGCTGAACGCCGGAAGATCATCCGGATTGCGACTCGTGATGACCTGCCCATCGACGACCACTTCCTTGTCCACCACATTCGCTCCGGCATTCTTCAGATCCGTGCGAATCGACGGCCACGAGGTCATCGTCTTGCCCTTCACCACGCCCGCCTCGATCAGCGTCCATGGTCCATGGCAGATCGCGGCTACCGGCCGGCCGGTTGCCACGAAATCCTTCACAAACTGGACCGCCTTAGGCTCCATGCGCAGATGATCCGGATTGATCACGCCACCCGGCAGCACCAGCGCGTCGTAATCCTGCGCTTTCGCCTGATCCAGCGTCTTGTCCACCTTCACGCTGTCGCCCCACTCCCTGAACTTCCAGCCTTTGATGGCTCCTCCCTTCGGAGAGACGATCTCCGTCGTCGCTCCCGCTGCCTCCAGTGCTTTCTTCGGCTCCGTCAATTCCACCTGCTCAAACCCGTCGCTTGCCAGAATCGCGATCCTCTTGCCATGCAAACTCTCCGCCATCGCAGAATCCTCCTGTTTCTCATTTGCGTGCTCTTCCTTATAGGAGGGGCGCAGCCCGCAACCGCGTTGCCAAATTTTGGATTCTCCGGACTGTAACAATCAGGGCTGCAAATTCGTGTACAGTTCCCGGGGTAGAGAATCGAAATCACAGGGGAGGATTTTCATGTCGAAACAAGGATGGGCCGCGTTGCTTGCGGTCGCTGTGCTGGGCACACTGAGCGCCTGCAACTCATCGAATAATTCGAACAACGTCGCCCTCTCGGGAGCCGGCAGCACCTTCGTCAACCCGGCCATGAGCCGCTGGACCGCTGACTTCTCGCAGGCGCATCCGAATATCCGCATCAACTACCAGTCCATCGGTTCCGGCGGCGGCATTCAGCAGGTGAAGGCCGGCACCGTGGACTTTGGCGCTTCCGACGTTGCCCTCAACGATAAGCAACTCGTCGGCATGCCTGCGATTGTGCAGATCCCGGAAACCGCCGGCCCGGTTTGCATTACTTATAACCTGCCTGGTCTCACCCAGCCGCTCCGCCTGTCGCCCGAAGCGGTCGCCGGCCTCTTCCTCGGCACCATCAAGACCTGGAAGGATCCGCGGCTGGTCAAAGATAATCCCGGTGTGAAACTGCCCTCCAGCGCCGTCATCATCTCCCATCGCTCCGATGGTTCGGGTACCACCGGCATATTCACCGAATATCTTTCCGCGGTCAGTCCGGAGTGGAAGCAGAAGGTGGGTTTCGGAACCGCCGTCAGCTGGCCCGTCGGGATCGGTGGCAAGGGCAATGAAGGCGTCACCGGCAACATCCGCAACTCGCCGGGCTCCATCGGCTACGTGGAACTGGCCTATGCGCAGCAGAACAACCTGCCCACCGCTCTGATTGGAAATCAGGCCGGCAAATACGTGGCCGCCACGGCCGCGGGTACCACTGCCGACATCGCCGCCTTCGCTGCGCAGATCAGCCAGGATCCCCGCCAGCCCATCGTCAATCCGCCCGCGAATGCCCCCGACGCTTATCCCATCTCCGGCCTCACCTTCCTTCTCATTCCAAAGGACGGCCCGGATAAGGCTAAGCGCGCGGCGCTGAAGCAGTTTGTTCAGTACATCATCACCGACGGGCAGGCAGCGGCCGGAGCACTCAACTACGCTCCGCTGCCCGACAGCGTCAAGCAGTACGACCAGCAGCAGCTGCAGTTGCTCACCGCCGCCGGTCAGCCGATCAGCTGACGGTGGAATTCAGGGGCGCGCGGAGTTCCTTCCACCGCGCCCCTGCGCGTTCCCTTCAGAAGCGGTACGCGAACCCCGCGGAAAGAATAGGGAAGAACCGGGCCGGCGCGGCGTCGTTGGCAATCTTCTGCTGCTGCGCCACAACGTTGGCGTGGATCGTCGAATCCGTCGCGACATTTGCGCAGTACGGCGCGCCCTGGTAGGTGTAGCACGCGGTTCCATTCAGGTTGAGCTCCACCTTCGGATCGCCGACATAGGCAAAGCCCAGATCCACCGGCACGCTGAAGTGGCTCCCATTGCGTGGAATCAGATTGCCCCATCCCACCGTGATCTTGGGCGCTGCCTTATTGAACGTCACACTGCCGTTGCCGTTCACCGGATCCGAAGCGCTGCTGGTATAAGTCGTGTTGCTCAGCGTGAAGGTCTGCCCCGCAGGAACATTGGCGTTGGCAGTGATCTGATTCCCGTTATAGAGCAGCGCGCCCGGGCTGATGTGGAAGCTCTTCGCCCACGGGAAGTAATCCAGGCTGGCCTCCGAAGAGCGGAACTGCAGGTTCGCGTTGTAGGCGATGCCGTCGCTGGTCAGCGTGTCGCTGTAGTTGAAGAAGTTGGCCCCCGCCCGCAGGTTCAGGTGCGTCGAGAGCGGAGTGGCGGCCTCAAAGCCGACGCCGAGAACGCCGACTTTCACGCCCACCGCGACCGTCGAGAAGGCGACCGGGCGACTGGAACCGGCAGGCGTATACACAGCGCCTCCCGAACTGGAGCTGTCGCCGCTGAGCAGCGAAGGCGCCAGCTGCGAGGAGCTGCTGGGCTGCGCGACTGCGAGGGGCACAAGTCCGGACAACGAGAGAATCAATACGGCGGAAAACAGGCGATGCATGGGGGGAGGGTCTCCAAAACGTTGAGATGCTTGCAGTCTGCCCGTTCCACGGCGGTCTCCCGCCCGTCCCATCGGTCTTTCACCCCGTGAAAACAGCCCTGGAGGCCCGGAGAAAGGCGGCTATCCACTTGATGGCGCGTGGTTTGAGCGAACTACCCCTAAAGTAAGTTACTCCCGTGACGCGGACAATGGCACGGGAGTGGTATCCGCGAGGACTTTTGGCCCAAGCCTCTCTCGCAGCTGGTTTGCGATCCCCGCCACGGTCCGCAAACGGCTCTCGATCGCGGGCGGCAGGCCCTCTTCTTCCAGGGCCAGACGCGATTCCAGCAGGATGCCCGTCACCGCATTTTTCAGCGCAGTATCCACCGCCGCCGCGGCCGCGATACCGGCCATCTGCTGTTCGCGCTGCCGGCGCGCCAGAGCCGCGCGCACCTCCCGCTCCAGCCGCGTGCTGCCCGCCAGGCCGAAGTTAATCTGCAGAGGAATGGCCAGGCCCGTGTGCCGCCACACCAGATCCGCGCCCTGCGGATCGGCATCCGCCAGGATCTGATCCAGCACCACGATCGCATAGCTGCGTCGCTCCAGCAGCCGCAGCGCCGCCACCCGGCTGGCAGCAACTTCGACCGTCAGTCCCAGTTTCCGGGCCACGGTCGCGGCAATCTCCTCTACCCCTTCCGCCCCCGTAACGATCAGGGCCCCCGACGGTGAAGACAAAGCGACCGAGGGCGCTTCCTCCGTCTTTGCACTCATGGCGTCACCCCATATTCCTTCAGCTTGCGATACAGCGTGGTCTTCCCGATGTCCAGAAGTCGCGCCGCCAGCAGTTTGTCGCCGTTCACCTGCTCCAGCGTCGTCAGAATCGCTTCCTTTTCCCGCTCCGCCAGGGTCCTCACCGCCGGAGTTTTATCCACCGTCAGTTGTCCTGGAGTCTGCCGCACCGCCGCAGCATGCTTCCACGCGTCCTGAATGCCGGTGCTCATCTCGCCCATCTCGATCACTTCGCCGGAAGTGAGATTGCACGCCCGGTCGATCGCATTCGAAAGCTCGCGGACGTTCCCCGGCCATGCGTAGTCCACCAGAAACGTCAGAGTTTCCGCACTCAGCCGGAAGGCACGCTTCATCTCGCGGCTGTTACGCTCCAGAAATTGCGCGGCCAGCAGAGGAATGTCCTCTTTGCGCTCGCGCAGAGCCGGCAGCGTCAGCTTCACCACGTTCAGCCGATAGTAGAGATCGCGCCGGAACCTGCCCTGATCCACCATCGCCGGCAGATCCTGATGCGTCGCGGCCAGAATGCGCGCCTTGATGGGAACCGCGTGATTGCCCCCCAGAGGACGCACTTCCTTTTCCTGCAGAGCGCGCAGCAGTTTTGCCTGCAGGTCGAGAGGCAGTTCGCCGATCTCGTCCAGAAAGACGGTCCCGCTACCGGCCGCCACCATCAGACCGTCGTTGGGCCGATGCGCGCCGGTGAAGGCGCCCTTCACATGTCCGAAGAGTTCGCTCTCGATCAGAGTCGGCGCCAGCGATCCGCAGTCTACCGGCACAAAGGGCTTGCCGGCTCCGAGGCCGTTGGCATGAATCGCCCGCGCCACCAGCTCCTTGCCGGTTCCGCTTTCCCCCAGAATCAGCACCGGATGGGTGCTCTGCGCCACCCGGGCGAGAATCCGGAACAATTTCTCCATTTCCGGGCTCTCGCCCAGAATGTCGCCCATTCCACGGCCGGTGCGCAGCCGTTCCCGCAAACTGCGGCTGGCTGCGTCCACCTTCATGCGCTCGGCCTGCCTCTGCAGCACACCGCCCAGCTCCCCGGCGGAGAACGGCTTCACCAGATAGTCGCTTGCTCCGAAGCGCAGCGCCTCCAGTGCCAGCTCCACGGTCGAAGCCGAGGTCATCCACACCACCGCTACGTCCGGACGCATCTGCCGCAACTCGACCAGCATCTCGCAGCCCGCGCCCGTCGCCACCGCCTCGTCCACCAGCACGATATCGACGCCCCGGGCCAGCACCAGTCCGCGCTCGCGTGCGGTGAGCTCCGCCTCGTGAGCCACCATTCCCTGGCTGGCGGCAATTTCACAACATGCGTGGCGGATCGAAGGATCGTCATCCGCGATCAGGACATGCAAAGGAGCGGTTTCCCGGACAAGCGAAAGAGGCATCGTGCGGCCCGAACCCTCGAAGGATACTGTTTCCCATCGTCGCATCATTACCGGTCAATCCTTCCACCGTCAGGGCATTCCGAAGGTAAGGCACCCGTTACGCATGTAATGGGCAGTTCGATCTCCAGGCGCGTTCCGTGGATGGGCGCTGCCCCAGCCCGCACGCATCCACCAGCGTTTTCCACCAGCGTGCGCACAATGTTCAGACCCAGCCCATGGTGCTGCGTCTCCGGCCAGGCCCGCCCCGCCTGACGCGTCGTAAACCCCGCGTCGAAGACCCGTTCCCGAAATTCTGCAGGGATGCCCGGACCGTCATCCTCTACGGTGAGCACCACTTCCGTGGCGCCTTCGCATCCGTCCGCGTCCAGTTCTCCCCATACCTGCGCCGCCTCCTCCTCGCTCAGCAGCTCTTCGTGGTCCACGGTCCACAGGAAACTCCGCCCGCCGCCGCGCTGCGTCGTGATGCGGATCCGCCCCCCCGTGGGCATCGCATCCGCCGCATTGCGCACCAGGTTCACCAGAATTCGGGTCAGGCTCTCCTCGGAAAGTCGCAGCCGCCCGCGGCAGGGAAGCGACGCAATCTGCAGTTCCACCACCGGGCCTGCAATGGCCGAAAGGAGATTCCCCAACTGCCGCACCGACTCCGCCAGGTCCTCAATCGGCGCCTCCGCAGGTTCCTCGAACGTCGGAGCCGTCTCCGTATGCGTCATAGCCGCGAGCCGCTGCACCAGCCGCCCGGAAGCCTCGGCCAGCGAGCGAATCTCCGCCGCGAAATGCCCGTGCTCCGGCGCCAGAACCCCCGGCTCGCTCACCATCTCGGCGCACAGACCCAGCGCGGTTACCAGATTCCGCGCATCGTGCGCGATTCCCGCCAGCACCAGCGGCGGCCTTTCTGTCCGCCCCACCAGAACCGGCAGCGTTCCTGCGTCACGCCCCATCAGCCCCTGCAGCGCCCCACCTGAACCCACCTGAACAGTCTCTTCCACCGCACTCCTCCTCGACAGGAAGGGAAGCCATCGCGCTCTGGAGGTCGTTCCGGCTTCCCAACCGTCTCACGACTGCACTGGAATAGAACACGTCGCATGCCAAACTGGATCGCCTCCTCCATCTCCTTCCATCGACAGCACATCGCCGCTTTCCGCGTCCGCTCCGCCTTGAGAATCGCCTCCATCCCGTTCCCAAAATGGCACGCGTCTCGCCCCTCCCAAGGCTCGAACCCCAGCCGTCCCAACCACTTCCGCGCATCCTCCCATTTCGGCACCGCCCCAGGCCGTTTCCCCTTTTGATACCCGCCGAAACCGTACAATGAGCCGATGACTCAAGCCGCTTTTTTCCGCAGCGAAGGCCGACAGCCCTCCCAGATGCGCCCCACCCGCCTCACCCCCGGCTACGTCCAGGTTGCTGAAGGCTCCGTCCTCATCGAGATCGGACACACCCGCGTCCTCTGCAACGCCACCGTCGAACAGGGCGTCCCCGCCTGGCTCCGCAACAGCGGCCGCGGATGGGTCACCGCCGAATACGGCATGCTCCCGCGCGCCACCCTCACCCGCACTCCGCGGGAGTCCGAAAAAGGCAAAGTCGGCGGCCGCACCCACGAGATCCAGCGCCTCATCGGTCGCTCGCTCCGCGCGGTTGTCGACATGAAAGCCCTCGGCGAGCGCACCGTCGTCCTCGACTGCGACGTCCTGCAAGCCGACGGAGGCACACGCACCGCCGCCATCACCGGAGCCTGCTCGGCCCTCGCCATCGCCTTCAACCGCATGGTCGCCACGGGAGCCCTCAAGGCGTCGCCCCTCCGCCAGCTCGTCGCCGCCACCAGCGTGGGCATCGTCGAAGACACGGTCCTCCTCGACCTCGCCTACGAAGAAGACTCCCAGGCCGAAGTCGACATGAACCTGGTCATGACCGAAGACGGCAACTGCGTCGAAATCCAGGCCACCGCCGAGCGCCACGCCTTCCCGCGCCCGCGTCTCCTCGAAATGATGGATCTCGCCGAAGCCGGCATCCGCGACCTCCACGAACTGCAGCGGAAAGCCATCGCCTCGGCCGCCTGACACGCGGGGATACCGGCGTGAAACTGCCGGTATGCCGATAAGACCCGATTGTGGCAGCCGAACGGCACCGGTTACGGCTCTGACAGAAAGCGCACGATCTCCTGCATCACGCGGGCGTTCTGGTCCGTTTGAAAAAGAAACTGAGCGTGCGCAGAACCGTCCAGCACCATCAACTGCTTTGGCTGAGGAGCCCTTTCGTACTGTGCCTGGATACCGGGAAGCCGTAAACCACTATCGTTGCGCTCATCGCGCGCGACGATGAACAATGTTCGCGACGTTAGTCCATCTGCGGGAAGGTTCGGGGCCGCGCCGAGAAATACAATGCGGTCGATTTCCCCTGGCGCTCGGATCGACGCATCGCCGGCCGCCGCGCCCCCAAAGCTCCCACCTACGATCGACACCGACCTTGCCCCGTGGGCCTTAAGGTAACGAACGGCAGCCAGCACGTCTTTGTCAAACGGAGCTGTGTCGAAATCCTTCTGGCCGGGACCTTGCGAACAGCCAAAACCCCTGAAGTCAATCGCCAGCACGCGGAATCCTGCCGCCGCAAGGGGCGATGCCTCGTTCCGCCAGCTCTCCTTGTTGAATTGGCCGCCGTGAGCGAGCACCACGGCCTTTTTCCCGTGACCATACAGGTCGGCGCAGACCTGGCCTCCATCATCAGCCGCAAACGAGATTGTCTGCTGAGCAGGCGTGACCACTGCCAGCGCGAAGACCAGAGGAAGGAAACGAAGCGCAGACATGCGGGGATTATAGGGTGAGTGCTGAGCTCATGGGCGCAAGACCCGCCATCCGGAAGTTTCGCGCACCCTCGCCTCATTCAGGTCGGCATCCACGACCTCCAGCGACCAACGCGCTTCAGGCCCCCACCGGTTCCGCACTGACGAGGGGAGCGGCTGCGAACGCCACCCGCACCACGGTGATATCGTCTTCCTGGCCGAAGAGTTGTGCCGCATGGGCGATCGCTTCGGCGCCCTGCGTGGAAACGGAGCGCGCCCTTTCAAAGCCGAACAGCTCCGTGGCCTTTCTCGCCTCCACCACGCCGTCGGTCATGAAGATGAGACGGTCGCCGGGCTCGAGCTTCACCGTCTCTTCCGGAAACGCCCCGTCCTCCCTGAACCCCAGCGGCAGCGACCCCTCCAGCTCCATCTCCCGGCCATTCAGATACGGTGCCAGATGTCCCGCGTTCGCCACGCGCATCGCGCCGTCGGGCGCGATCTCCGCCGCCAGGCAGGTGGCGAAGTGATCGCCGGAACGGCCCAGCATGCGCCGGTTCAGCATCATCAGCATCGCCTGCGGATCGAAGCTGTGCTCCGCCTGGCTGCGGATCGCCCCCACCAGCACGGCCACCAGCATCGACGCGCTCACGCCTTTCCCCGACACGTCGCCGATCACCACCAGCAGCGTGCCGTCCGGTCGTGTCAGCGTCTGGAAGAAATCCCCGCCCACCGTCTGCGCCGGGTGGTACTCGGTCTCGACCGCGAAGGCCGCCGAAGTCACCACCTCGGGCACCAGCACCCGCTGCTGCAGCTGCTGCGCCTGTTCCAGATCGCGATGCATCCCCTCCCGGACGAGCGACTCCCGCACCTGGGTCCGCATAAACCGGCGCAGCGCCAGCCCAACGATGATCACAACGATCAGCAGATCGGCGACATTGCCGATGGAAATGCCCAGTCCGAAGAAGAAATACTCGTCGGGGATGTGAAACGCCACCAGCAGATAGTTGACCGTCAGAGTGCCAAACAGCGCCAACAGGATAGGGATCGCGGGCAGCAGCGCCGCAAGGCGGTCCCGGCGAAAGCCCTCCACCAGGATCACCAGATCCAGGACGAACAAGCCTGTTTGGCACGCCGTCGCAACGTTATTCCACAAGGCCAGCGTGGCATCCGGGACGAGGCTCCAGCCGAACATTGGGGCACTGACCACGAGGCCGGCCAGTATGGCCGCGCCGGTCAGCAGCCATGCGGCACGCGCAATCCAGCGTCTTTTCTCCTGCCCGAACCAGTGCCACCAGAAGAGGACGAAGGACATGTACCAGAAAGGAACCAGAATCGCACTGAGAGACTGAACGGTTCCGCCACTCAGCGCCGTCGTCAGATTGCTGCAGAATCCCACGATTTCATAAAGGAACTCCGCTGCCAGGGCCAGAAAGAGCCAGAGCCAGACGTGCGAGCTCCGCTCGTAAAGCCACGCCCACAGCGCCAGAGGCACCGTCAGGAGGAGGAGAAACGTCACCAGAAGCGGACCAAAATCCGCACGCAGCACGGTATCCTCGGCCGACGCCTGCATCAGACCGATGGCGGAAGCCAGCCCCAGAGCCGGCGGCCCGTGCATCCCGCCCGCGTCGGGAGTGGTGATCGGCGTTGCCGAGGCCATATAGAAACGCAACGCCAGGGTGAGGGCTCCATCCGGACCGGGACGCGGCAGCGTGAATGAAACAGGCTGCTCGATGTACGTGGTGACGTTCTTTCCGGAGAAGCCGCCGAATTCGCCTACATAACGGCCATTGGCATAAAGCTGAAAGACGTCATCCACGCTGTCCGGCATCTTGAGTCCGATTGGCCGGGCCGGGTCACTCACGCGCACGCGCAGCCGATACCACGCATACCCGCTCAGGTTGGGATAGCCCTTTTTCGTCCAGCCTGGGACGAATCCTGAAGTGCCAAGAAACAAATCCACCGCGCCCGCCTTCGGCGTCAGATCCATCGCCGCCCAGTGCGAGTCGTCGAAGTCCGGCTGCGCCCACTCCGGCGCACCATTCACCCACGGCGAGTCGCCCGGCTCAAACTTCCATCCCCGCTCCAGCGGAACGGCGGAATTGCCCAGCGTGATGACTGGTATTGCTGAGGACCCAGGCTCCGCAGCAGCCGCGGAGGTTCGCTGTGAAAAGGCGGGGGAAAGAACAGGGAGCAGGACGAGCACGAACAGCCCCAACTTGTTCATGCACGGAAGGGTAGCATTCCCGGTGGCTGGGATGCTCCTTTCATTGGGCCAGGGGCCGATGCCACCACCCGCGCCTCAACGCTATCCGGCGGGAAGCCATCCGGGGGGCAGCCGAGAGTTTGGAATTTAGAGTTTGGAGTTCAAAAGAGCGGCCACGATTCCCGGGAGAACCGCAACCGGCTGATCGGCCGGCCGCGAGCTAAACCCCAAACTCTGCCTCCGCCCAATCGCCCGTGATGTAGATTGATCCCATCCCCGCGCCGAGAGCGGCCCGCCCATGCGCGACTCCCAACGCCGAACCAGCAGCGCTCCCGTCATCAGCCTGCTGGTCATCGCCGTCCTCATCAATTACGTCGATCGCGGCAATCTCGCTCTCGCCGCCCCCATGCTCAGCAAAGACTGGGCCCTCTCGACTTCCCAGCTCGGCATCCTCCTCTCCGCCTTCTTCTGGACCTACGTCCTCCTGCAGATCCCCGTTGGCTGGCTGGTCGATCGCGTCTCCGCCAGCACAGTGCTGGCCTTCGGCTTCCTCGCGTGGTCTGCCGCGACCGCCCTCACCGGTCTCGCCCGCGGATTCACAACCCTCCTCGCCATGCGCCTTCTCCTCGGCGTAGGCGAAGCCGTCGTCTTCCCCGCCAGCTCCAAAATCTTCAGCGAGTGTCTCGAAGAAAAAGATCGCGGCCTCGCCAACGGCCTCCTCGTCGCCGCCATTCGCTGGGGCACCGCCATCGGAGCCTTCGGCGGAGGCCTCCTGATGGCCCACATCGGCTGGCGCAGAACCTTCCTGGCCATCGGCCTCGCAGCCCTGCTCTGGTTGCCCGCCTGGCAGCGGTGGAAACCCCGCCGCGTCCTCTACCCATCCCTCCCCATCGCAGGCGAATCGCCCAGCTTCCGCTCCATCGCCCGCCTTCGACCCTTCTGGGGCGCCTCGCTCGGCCACCTCAGCGAAAACTACCTGCTCTACCTGCTCATGAGCTGGTTGCCGTACTACCTCGTCCACGAGCGCCATCTCTCCGAATCCGCCATGGCCTGGACCGCGGGCCTGCTGTACGCCATCGATTCAACCGCAGCCATCGTGGCCGGATGGATCGCCGACCGCTGCATCCGCCGCCGCGTCCCAGCCTGCTCCGCTCGCAAGTGGCCGATGACCGTCGGCCTCCTCATCGCCGCCATCTCGTTCCTGGGCTGCGCCTCCGCCGGTCCAAAAACCTGGTTCCTCTGCCTCGCCGGAGCCGCCATTGGCTGTGGAACCTCCAGCTCCGGCGTCTATGCCATCGCGCAAACCCTCGCCGGACCCCGCCTGGCCGGCCGCTGGGTCGGCATGCAGAACTGCGTCGCCAACTTTGCCGGCATCGTCGCGCCGGTGCTCACCGGCTACCTCGTCCAGCGAACCGGCCACTTCGGCTCCGCCCTCACCTTCGCCGCAGTCGTAGCCGCCCTCGGCGCATTGGCGTGGATCTTCGGCATCCGCCCGTCCGACGAACCTGATCCAGTGCGGGACCTGGCGCTCGCCGCCGCCCTAATCCCTAATCCCTAATCCCTAATCCCTAATCCCTAATCCCTAATCCCTAATCCCTAATCCCTAATCCCTAATCCCTAATCCCTAATCCCTGCAGTTCCTCCCCCCACGTTACTTTGGCCATGTGCCCAACTCTCGCTCTCCGCGCGTAAAATTGAGAGGAAGACGCTTTCTTAACGAACGAACTGCAGGAGAGACACCGATGTCGACGAATATGACCCCCGGCAAACTGGCCGGACTGAAAGCTGTATCGGACAAGCGCGGCGTCATCGCCGCCGCCGCCATGGACCAGCGCGGATCGCTCCGCAAATCGCTGGCCAAAGAAAAAGGAGTTGCCGAAGTCCCCGAGTCGGCGCTCGTCGAATTCAAGGAGCTGGTCACCGAAGTCCTCACGAAGTACGCCTCCGCCATCCTCCTCGACCCCGAATTCGGCCTGCCCGCCTCGAAGCGCCGCAACGGCAAGGGCCTCCTGCTCGCCTATGAGAAGACCGGCTACGATGCCGCCCTCCCTGGACGCCTCCCCGACCTGCTTGACCTCTGGAGCGTACGCCGCCTCAAAGACGCCGGCGCCGACTGTATCAAGATCCTCCTCTACTACACCCCCTACGAAAAATCCGTCATCAACGACCACAAGCAGGCATGGGTCGAGCGGATCGCCGACGAGTGCCGCGCCCACGACATCCCCTTCTTCCTCGAGCTGGTCGGGTACGCCGTCCATGGCGAGGACGAGAAGTCCCTCGCCTACGCGAAGCGCAAGCCCGACGTCGTCACCGGTTCGATGGAAGAGTTCGGCAAGGAGCGCTACGGCGTCGATGTCCTGAAGGTCGAAGTCCCCATCCAGATGGAGTTCGTCTCCGGCACAAAGTCCTACAAAGGAGAAGAGGCCTATACCCGCGCCCAGGCCCTCGAGCACTTCCGCCTCTCTGCCTCCTCCACGCACAAGCCGTTTATCTATCTGTCAGCGGGCGTCTCCAACCCGGTCTTCATCGAGACCCTCGAGTTAGCCAACGAATCCGGCGCCACCTACAACGGCGTCCTCTGCGGACGCGCCACCTGGAAAGACGGCATCGCCATCTATGCCAAACAGGGCGCGAAGGCGTTCGAAGAATGGCTCAACACCAAAGGCGTCGAGAACATCGAGAACGTCAACAAAGCGCTGAAAGCGGCCCACAGCTGGTACGACAAGATCAACGTCCCGGCTTTGGTGTAACCAGGGAACCGCGCTCCAAAACGCGCTCCCTTCGAACAGTTGTCATCCTGAGCCAGTTTGGCCGAGCAATCGGCCAAACTCAGCGAAGGATCTGCGGTTGTTTTGTCCGGCCGGCGCACGAACGCCGAGCCGCTTTTGTATCAGGGCATGACTTCAGTCGTGCCGAAAACGATCAGGAAAAGGTCGGGCTTCAGCCCCTGCGCATCGCCTGTGACCAAGTCGCTTCAGCATGTCGGGTGCCCCATACAAGCCCGATGTTGGCTTGTGTGGGGGAACGAGAATCGGGTGCACCATCCTTGTCGCGCGTTGTTTGCGCGACAGGGTGGGAGCCGAATCTCAATAAGCGGGTTTCGTATCAGGGCATGACTTCAGTCGTGCCGAAAACGATCAGGAAAAAGTCGGGCTTCAGCCCCCTGCGCGTCGAGTGCCCCATACAAGCCCGATGTTGGCTTGTGTGGGCCAACGAAAAAATCAACAGGGAAGGGAAACGCCGGAGCCTTTAAGTTCCGGCGTTTTTGCTTGCCAGACATCTCCTCAGCCCCCGCAGCCGGGTGCCCCATACAAGCCCGGGGTTGGCTTGTGTGGGTAGGTCGAACTGACCAGGGCGCTCATATCACCCGACCCTCGCGCGCCCATCCCTGGCTTCTCGCGCTGGAGCTTGCCCTGAGGGAAGATCGCGCAAGCGAACGAGTCGAACAGGAGCAGCCAGGGTGGGAAGCCACGAACCTAAATAGGCGGCTTTTGTATCAGGGCACGTCCCCCGGGTGCTCCATCCTTGGCTCCTCGCGCATTTCGAGGAGTCAGGGTGGGAAGCCAGCAATCTGACCAAGCGGCTTCGTTTCAGGGCACGAATTTACTCGTGCCACACCGAATCACAAAAGGAATTGGGCTTCAGCCACCGCGCGTGGGGGAGAAAGCCACATCGGCGCTGGATGCTTCCTCAGCCCGGGATCCGAGGCAATCTGCCGGGACGAACAACTTCACTGAGCGACGGCTTCCCGCCTCGCAGCCCCAGCCTCCGCGCCGATCTGGTCGCACAGCGAATCGATGCTCATGGGCTTTCCAAACAGCCAGCCCTGCGCATAATCCACCTCGCGACGAACCAGAAACTCAGCCTGTGCTTCCGTCTCCACCCCTTCTGCCACGGTCCGCAGATGCAGAGAGCGTGCCATCTCGATAATGTGCAGCACCACGCCGCTGGTGGCCCCGTCCGTTCCGATCGTGTCCACAAAGGCTTTATCGATCTTCAGAAAGTCGAGCCCCAGGTTCTGCAGGCACGACAGGCTGGAATAGCCGGTGCCGAAGTCGTCGATCGCGACGCAAATGCCTTCACCCCGGATTCCATCGATGACTTTGCAGGATTCCGGTCCGCTGATCAGCCCATGCTCGGTGGCTTCAACCACCAGATTGCGCGGCGATGCCCCGCTCCTGCGCAGCAACTCGATCAGATGGAGCTTCGTGGCCTCGTCCTTCAGGTCGGTTGCCGACAGGTTGACCGCCACGCGAAAGTCCGGCTTCAGCCTCAACAGCTTCGGCAGATCGCGCGCAACCATGTTCATCACGTTTTCCGTGATCAGGGAAATCACGCCGCTGTCCTCGGCAAGCTTGATGAAGCTTGCCGGCCCAATCACCTTGTCTCCGCGTTTCCAGCGAACCAGGGCTTCCGCTCCCAGAATTTGTCGCGTCGACAAATCGACGATCGGCTGATACTCGACGAACAAGTCATGATTGCGAACGGCCGCGCGGATCAAACCGGGCAGAGACGACCTTGCGCGCGCAAGCTGCATGACCGCCCACGCGAGTGCCAGCCCGCACAACAATCCAATAGGAACGAAAGCAATGGCGAATTGTTTAACGTATCCGTACCCATGGTTCAGCGGCATCACCGAAACGGCCTGGATGTCGAGTGTTTTCGACCGCACCCGCGAGACGACGTTGTTGCCGTCGATAACACTGATCGCCTCTCCGCGGCCTACCGGCTCCAGCCAGTTTGCATGAAAGACCCCCTTCGGCTCCACAAGCTGCCGTCGGCCGCCACTCGAGGGAACCACCAGGGCCAGGCTGACATCGTCTTTCCCTGCCATGTCCACCAGCAAACGCGTATCCACCAGGATGGCCACGCCCTGGGAATCCAGCAGGTCAAGCCGATCCAGGCGTACCGGGCCCAGATCGAAGTTCATCCACTCGGAAACTCCGTGCTCGGTGACCACCGTGGGCGGTCCCAGCGCGATCGGCTTCGCGGTCGCGAGCGAGGTGCACTGGAGCATTTCGCCGGAGACGCGACCGACCATCTGGATATAGCTCGATCCAACATCGAGCTGCCGCATGAGGTCGATTTCCTGCGGGGAGCATGGTACTAAGTGATCGTGATTGAGAAGCTCAACGGCCCGGCTGAATTGCCGCGCGGTTTCCTCCCCGCGTCGCACCACTTCCGAGGCATCCCGCAGCCCCTCCGCCTTCTCGTTTGCAAGACTTTGATTCCAGGCAAGTTGCAGCGAAAGCAGGATCGGCGCGAGAAAGGCGAGTGCACCCACGGTCAAGGCCAGGGATTCGCCTCGAAATGATTTCACTCTGACTGCTCCCGTAACTCGTCAGCGGACTGCGCGCGGAACCCATGAGTCTCGATGAATCGTATACCCCCCACGGGTGAGCCGCTATAGCACGAAGAGGACAGAAAGCATTCTTCCTGCCGCCTTTGTATCAGGACACCAACCTCGGGTGCTTCATCCAGCTTGCCCCAGCCTTGTCGCGCTGTTTGCGCGACAGGGTGGGAACCGAATCTCAATAAACGGGTTTTGTATCAGGGCACGACTTCAGTCGTGCCGAAAACGATCAGGAAAAAATCGGGCTTCGGCCCCTGCGTGCTGGGTGCCCCATACAAGCCCGCTGTTGGCTTGTGTGGGCCAGCGAAAAATCAGCAGGGAAGAGAAACGCCGGGTGTCCCATACAAGCCCGCGGTTGGCTTGTGTGGCCAGCGAAAAATCAGCAGGGAAGAGAAACGCCGGGTGCCCCATACAAGCCCGGTGTTGGCTTGTGTGGGTCAACGAAAAATCAGCAGGGAAGAGAAACGCCGGAGCGCAGAGCTTCGGCGTTTCCTGCTTCGCGCTAGAGAGTCCCCACAACCGACGATGGTAGAATCCCTCTCGGCCATCCGGCCGCTGGACTCCTTCGCTTGCCTCATCCCATCCGATGCCAAATCGTAATCGTGATCCTTCTCGCTATTGCTGCGCACAGTTACGCGCAGCGTGACACCACCGCTCACAGAACTCCCAGCGGAATTCTCTCGTCCATCCGAAACGCCACCGTCACGGGCACAGGAAACGAAATCCGGCTTCAGCCCACCGATCCGCGCTCGCCTATTACCATGGTTTTCACCCGCTGCCAGGGTGTCGGCGTTCAGAACCAGGCGCGCCAGTGGTGGGTCCTCCCCATCAGCGCCAGCGGCGATTCAATCGACGCCAACTCGGCCCTCTGGATTCTCCCCCTCGATCCCGCATCGTCAGACCGCTCCTGGCATCTCACGCTCAACAGCGGTACCCTGCATGCCGAAAAAACGGATTCCAGCCTCACCGTCACCCTGAATGCGCCGAGCGCCACCCTCTCGCAATCCGAACCCCGGCCGCACAGCGACCCCTTCGGGCAGCGTTTCTCGCTGCAAATCTCCGGAGGCCCCGAGCTGCAGGATGCGCTCGCCGCCTTCTACTGGGGCACCATGCTGCCCTCCGTCGTCGAAAAAACCATGGCCGCCCGCTTTCCGTACAGCGACGGTTACGTTCTCAGCACCCTGAATGTCCACGCTTATGCCGGCTCCTATCCTGCCGTCGATCACGAGTTCCAGATCAGAGGCCGCCTCGCCATCGGCTCGCCGCTCGATCTCGACATCGTCAGGCGCATGATCGAGCTGCAGTTTCGCCTGATGAACGACGATCCCGAGCATCTCTACCGCGACCCCACCTCAGTCCAGCCCGATGGCCGCCGCGAGTATCACGTGCGCAGAGACAGCCTCGACCGCCGCGAGAACGCCGCCATGTTTCCCGTCACCGGCAATATCGAAGTCATCGAAGAAGCCTGGCGCTGGTACGAATCCACCAAAGACACGGCCTGGCTGCGCGCCAACATCGCCAACCTCGAACACGCCGCCGGCTGGGTTCTCGCCAACACCGATCAATACGGCCGCCTCTGGTCGGACGTCTACTACGAAGATCAGGTCATCAAGGACGGACGCACCACCCAGGCTCAGGCCTTTGCCGCC
Source organism: uncultured Acidobacteriaceae bacterium (assembly GCA_963770525.1). Taxonomy (GTDB): domain Bacteria; phylum Acidobacteriota; class Terriglobia; order Terriglobales; family Acidobacteriaceae; genus Palsa-343. The sequence continues at coordinate 811,396 of CAVYPY010000002.1, forward strand.
CACGCGTTCACCTTCCTTTCGAAAATGGAGAGCCGGCTCGCGCGCCCTGCCCAGTCGGCGCGCTACGCCGCTGCTTCAAAGAAGATGGCCGCCGCGCTGATCGCACCTCTCCCCATAGGCTACTGGAACCCCGCCAGCCGGCGCTTCGTGGACTGGGTGGACCGCAACGGAAAGCCCCACGACCACATCCATCTGCTGGCCAATGAGCTGCCCGTCACCTTCGGCTACGCAACCCCGGACCAGTCCGCAGCCGTGCGGCGCCTGATCGACGACAACGCAACGCAGTTCGAACGCTTCCCCAGCTTTGTCGCCGCGGATATCGCCGCCTATGACAGGTCCGAAATCGGCATCGCCGGTCCCTACGATCTCTGCGCCGCCGGACGCTACTGGTACTGGGACGCTGCCTGGCGTCAGTCGCAGAACCAAAACCAGGTCCTCTTCGATCAGCTCCGCGCCGTCGCCGCCGAAGCCGCAAAAAGCGGCTACTTCATGCGCGAGCGCTACGACATGGATTACGTGTATTACATCGACGGCAATGACGCCCACGGAGCTGAGAAGTATTACGAGTATCCCAGCGTCTTCGCAGCCGTCCTGATCGATCAGTACCTGGGTCTTTCCATCCCATCCGACGCCGATGTCTCGGTCGCCCCGCGCCTCACCGGCTACGGCACCGTAGCCTTCGACACGCCCGAATACGCGCTCCGTTACGTCTGGAGCAGGAGCGGCTTTGAGCTCACCAATCTTTCCTCCCGGCCGCGTCGTTTCAATGTGGACTTGTCGGGTCTCAGCCCGGCTCTGCGCCACTACCGTCTCAGCAGCACGGCGAACAGTCGCCTCGTCGGCCCCCTCGCCACGGTGACCCTGTCCCCGCACCAGGAGATGCGCTGGACCCCACAGTCCTGAAGCCCGGCTACTCGCTGAACGGAACCCCATACATCAGCAGCGCCGTCCGCGGCGGCCGATGCTGCGCACCCACCATCGTTGGATTCCTGCCCATGGCCTTCCAGATCCGCACCGCAGCCTCATTCATATAGAGCAGCCGCACCTGATCGCGGTTCGCGCCGCGCTCGCTGTAGATACTGATCGTCGTCAGCATCCCGGTTTGCCCCGACTCAATCAGATACGGCCCGATGCTGAACGGCGGAGCATTGCGAACGTCCTGCACTTCCTCCGCATTCTGCGCGACAACCTCGTAATGCAGCGCTGGCGCGGCGCCCTCCGGATGCAGTCGCAACAACAAATCGTTCGAAGTATGCTCAGCCGAAAATTGCGGACGACCCTGCAGGGTCACTTCATCGTTCATCAAAGATTTGCCCTTCCAAACGAGTAATAGCGCCGCCAGCAATTCACACAGCGGACGGCGTGCAGTCGAAACGGAGCCAGCACCCTGTCCAGCCACTCCGGTTCGGCCGACTTGAATTCAATCGAACGGCACAGCGGGCATTTTTCCCGCATCCAGAGGAATCGCGGTAGGTCGGGTGGCCATTTCAGGCTGTCGGTCTTCATCAAGGTCGATCCTTGCTCACTTGCGCTGTCGTGCCGGCGGTCCGAGGCTCATCGCGCCGTCAGCTGCTGAATCGTCAGCTCATCGAGAAGGCTGAGCGAAGAGCGCTGTTGAATATGCCGCGCGCGCAGCGTCGCTTTGGCCACGCGAAAGCCCAGGCAGCGCGTGAAACGCAAACCACCCAGCTCCGCGGCATTGAATCGCGATTTCATCTGTGCCAGAGCGCGCGTGATGGCCCGCCTCGCCGCCACCTCGTCCGTTCGGCCGCAACCCAGCCGCGAGCAGGCCGACGCGATCCACATAAAGTGCCACCCCGCCTCCCGCACCGCGAGGTCAATCTGGGCCGGCGCCGCGTTTTCCACGGACATCCACGCCTTGTCGAACGGCTCCTGCTTCAGATGAAGCCCATTCGGCAAAACGCAGTCCGTGCGCAGAAAAATCGCCGGCGGTCTTACCACGAGCCTTTGCCGGATTTCTCCGGAACACCCACAGAGCCCCCAACCTGCGCGTTCGGCACCGCTTCCGAGTTAATCGGATGGCTGGGGCTGACGCTGATGTCGACCACCTCGGCCGGCGCACCCGGATTCTTGCCCTCACCCGCCGGCTTCGCATCCGGCCGCTTCAGGCCGAACGGATAAACGGAGGTTCTCTTCGCGGCGAGATGGTCCTGGACGTCGGATTTCTTGATGAGGCTCATACAAGCTCCAGTCGAACGGTGGCGTACCTGAAAGGTGCTCGTCTGGAGCGGAGCCGGGAGAGCTGAAGGCGAGAAAGAAAAACCAACCTGCATCTCCACTATACGCCCAAAGCGCCCCCAGCGATGCGCGCCGGCCTCAACCGCCAGTCCTGTCATGTTTCCACCACTTACCCGAAGCAATGGCCCGTGAAGCGTTTGAAGAGTGGGCCTAACGATCGGATCAGTAGAACCCTCGGGTGCCCCATCCTTGTCGCCGTGGTTTGGCGACAGGGTGGGAGCCGGGTGCCCCATACAAGCCCGGTGTTGGCTTGTCTGGGCCAGTGAAAAATCAGCAGGGAAGAGAAACGCCGGAGCGTTAAGCTCCTGCGTTCCGGTTTTCAGCCTCGCGACAGGGCACGAGCCCGGGTGCCGCATACAAGCCCGGTGTTGGCTTGTGCGGGCCAGCGAAAAATCAACAGGGAAGTGAAACGCCGGAGCCCAAAGTTCCGGCGTGTTGGTTTTCAGCCTCGCGACAGGGCACGAGCCCGGGTGCCCCATACAAGCCCGGGGTTGGCTTATGTGGGTAAGTCCAACTGACCAGGCCGCCTCACATCACCCCTGCGGGTGCTCCATCCCCATCCCTCGCGCTGGAGCTTGCCTTGAGCGAAGATCGCGCAAGCGAACGAGTCGAACGGGAGGAGTCAGGGTGGGAAGCCGCGAACCTAAATAAGCGGCCTTTGTATCAGGGCACGAGTTCACTCGTGCCGCAATGGATCACAGAAATGAACGGGCTTCAGCCCCCGCACGCCGGGTGCCGGGTGCCCTATACAAGCTCGATGTTGGCTTGTGTGGGTAAGTCCAACTGACCAGGCCGCCTCACATCACCCCCCGAGTGCCCCATCCCCATCCCTCGCGCTGGAGCCTGCCCTGAGCGAAGATCGCGCAAGCGAACGAGTCGAACGGGAGGGGCCAGGGTGGGAAGCCGCGAACCTAAATAAGCGGCCTTTGTATCAGGGCACGAGTTCACTCGTGCCGCAATGGATCACAGAAATGAACGGGCTTCAGCCCCTGCGCGCCGGGTGCCCCATACAAGCCCGACGTTGGCTTGTGTGGGCCAGCGAAAAATCAACAGGGAAGAGAAACGCTGGAGCCCAAGGTCCGGCGTTTTTACAATCACTTCGAAGCCTCTCGCTCAAGAACTGACAAGAGTCGTTCAGCGTGCGCCGACGCCCGCCTAACGAGGCTAGGGTCTATGAGCTCAATCAGATCGAAACCATGATTCGTCTTATGATATTCGCCTTTCTTGGTATCCTTGGTCGCATTAGCGAGAGAGCTATAGACGTCATGCTTGCTTACCTCCTCGATGTTCGTGCGACGGGGCAAGGAATTGCGTCGAAAGTCCTTACCGTAGTATTCGGCGAGGGTGCCTTGGTCCGCGAGGAACCACGATTCCATAACCTGAACCATCAGTTGCACTTGATCGTCCGTCGTACCTGCGGGCTGTCTCCAACCGTCCCCTACTCGATTGGCCAGGTGCTTCCACGGATCCGTGAGGACCACCTCTTCAGAATCGACCAGCAAGACAATGTAGTCGTCCGGATGCTGCGCCAAGGCAGTGCAAAAGTCGGCGTACGATTTGGCTCTATCACCAGACGCTATTACCTGAAAAGAGCCTCGAGGTACACATTTCTCAAAGAAGATCCTGAAGGCTTTGCGACAATTTGTCTTGGTAATGCCTTCGAAGCCCCCTTCAACGTAAATCCGAACGCTCACCAGCGATTTCCCCCAAGTTCACCTGTGCGCCAGAGTTGCCCCAACTTATAACGTTCGAGCCAGTCCGCGAGTCTTTGAGAATCCAGCCTCTTAACTGTCGAGGAGCCGCCGACCTTTTCACAAATTAGGACAGCACCCGGATCGTCTGATAGCGCATCAACCAAATCCGAAGAATGGGTTGTTACGATCAGCTGCATCCTCTTGGAGGCTCTTGTCAGAAGTTTCGAGAGAGGCTGAATCATGTCCGGATGCAGGCCCAACTCAGGCTCCTCAATGCAGACGACCGGGGGAGGCTCCGGGTGGAGGAGTATTGTCAACAATGAAAGCCACCTCAGGGTTCCATCCGATAGCCGGGATGCAGGAATAGCAACCCCGTTCTCCTCCTCGACCCGCAGGTCCACCAGCCCCCCTTGGATTGGCGTGAGGATATCCTCAGCGCCTTCATAAAACATCTTCAGGTAATGCAGAAGGTCTGATTTGGCGCTCGGGTCCGATCGAAGCTTATTAAGCATCAAGCCAAGATTGCTGATATCCTCCTCGAGAAAATCATTCTTTTGTCCGGCACCATAGAGGTCCCTGATGCCGGATTCGGGTCCAAATTCCCAATTTCTGTAAAGACGAAAACTCCCGAAAAACCTTCCCAGGTAGGTGACCTCTGGATACTGATCGGGATCTTGACGCTGAGAAAGCACTGACTGCTGGACGTTGATCTCTTCGCGCTTGAGCGAGCGGGGGTGTCCGGCAACATTTAGGACAGGCTTGCCACCGTTAAAGCCGAAGTAGAGGTATGGCTTGTCATGTCCGGCGTCTGGGAACTCATTTTCCACTCTCTCGTCTACGATTCGGATTTGGGTACCGGCTCGCGTAAAAGATAGAAGATAAGAGAGAGGCCTCCTAACGCCCTCAGGCTCTGCTTTTACCCAGATGGTAGCCGTTGTCGTCTTTTTTTTGGCATTGCCCTTCCACAATAGCTCCGCAATCCCTCCACTATCTCCGATGTCGGCTGCGAAATCTTTGGGCGTGCCACGCAAAAGCCCGAGCACCTCGATCAGATTCGATTTGCCAGATCCATTTGGGCCAATCAAGACATTCAAATCGCCGAATGGGATATCGGGGGAGTCCTCCCCAAAAGAGAGCAAATTCTGAATCCGCAGGCTTTTGATTTTGTTCTTCATCACGAATCAATCCGGTTTCTGGCTGCCGAAAGCGATCGGCTAGTCCAACCGCCCTCGTTTCACGAGATTTGATTGTAATCACATCGTAGGCGCATCACACCCCGTTCTTTTGGCAGGACGACGGAGAAAGCCACAGCCTGCCCTGAGCGGAGCACCGCCGGTGCGGAGCCGAACGGGCCCTTCAGGGCGGGGAAAAGAAAACCGGCGCACAGCGCCGTTCCTTGCTGCCGCAGGCCGTCGGCGCAGCTCGGAGCGCAGCCGACCCGGTAACGTTACCCTCATCCGCCCGCCCCCGAACGGACTCCAGTTCATCGTTCGCCGCCCGCGCGCAGCGCCTCCGCCTGGACGGCCAGTCCTCGCTATAATGCGCCCATGTTGACCCCGCAGGCCGGCATCTTCGCCCTGGGAACCTCCTCGCACGCCTACCTCGAGTTCGACGTTCTGGACGCGGCCCGCCAGGACGCCTTCGCCTCCACCATCGTCGCCATCCGCGAGCCCCGCACCACCATCGGCGGCGTCAACTTCGTCATCGGCTTTCGCCCCGAGCTGTGGCGCCGCCTCGTTCCCGGCGACCTCCCTCCCGATCTCGAGGGCTTCAACAAAGACCTGCAGGGCATCGAAGGCTTCGTCATGCCCGCGACCCAGCACGACGCGCTCGTCTGGCTCTCCGGCAGCGCCTACGACGTTCTCTTCGATATGGCCCGCTCCGTCGTCCGCGACCTCTCTGGCCTCGCCTCTCTCGCCGACGAGACCTCCAGCTGGCCCTACCGCCACGATCGCGACCTCACCGGCTTCACCGACGGTTCCGAGAATCCCACCCTCCTCGACGCGCCCGCCGACGCCCTCATCCCCGAAGGCCAGCCCGGCGCCGCCGGCTCCGTGCTCCTGCTGCAGAAATGGAAGCACGACGTCACCGCATGGGAAGCCCTGCCCGTTGACCGGCAGGAGCGCATCATCGGGCGTACCAAACTGGACAG
>CAVYPY010000002.1:820000-972982 GCA_963770525.1 uncultured Acidobacteriaceae bacterium
TCAGCGCCTGTCCAACGCCGACGTTCTGCCCATTCTCGACGTTCTTGGTGGTGATAATGCCGGCGACCGGCGCGAAGATCTGGCAATAGCTCAGGTTCAGCTTGGCCTGAGCCAGCTGCGCCCTGGCCTGATCCACCTGCGCCGCGGCCTGATCGGCCTTGGCCTTCTGGATCTCCACCTGCTGCGGCGCGGTCTCCGCGTATTTCTGCGAGGACTGCGCCTGGACGAGACGATCGCGCGCGATGCGAACCGCGTCCTGCGCTGCGATCAGGTTGGCTTCCGCTTCGTTCACATTGGCTTCGTTGGCCGCGGCAGCCGCCACAGCGCCGTCGAATTGCTGCTTCGAGATGACGTCATTCTGGACGAGTGGCGTGTAGCGTTCCAGATCCAGCTTCGTTTTGGTGGCGTTGGCCTTGGCCGCGGTGACCCTTGCCTGCGCCGCCTGCAGCTGCTTCTCCGACTGGGCGATCGAAGATGTCGCGGAGGCCACGTCGGCGTTAGCGTTATTCAGATTGCTGCCGGTGTTGATGTGGATGACCGGCACGTTCACGCGAGCCGCTTCGTAGCTGGCTTCGGCGGCTTCCAGATTGGCCTCGGCCTGGTTGACCGCCGTCTGATAGTCGGTGGGATCGATCTGGACCAGCACAGTTCCGGCATCGACGTACTGGTTCTGATCGACCTTCACATCCTGCACGTGGCCGGTGATGCGCGAGCTGATCTGCACCAGGTGTCCGTCGACCGAGGCATCGTCGGTGTCTTCGTAATAGGTCGAATGCCACCAGAACAGCAGCGCACCCACGGCCAGCACGGCCACTAATCCGATGATGATGAAACGACGGCGCGAGCGTCCGGCGGGATGTTCCGGCTGCTCTTCGGTCGGTCGGGTCTGCTCGGTATTCTGCTCGGCCACGCTCATTTCACCTCCACGTAATCCTTATAGTTACTTTGCGCCACGCCCAGCGCCCGCGCCAGAGAGAGTTTGGCGACGTTATGCCGGTACAGGCTGGCGACATACTGCTGGTCGGCCTGGGCCATGGCCTGCTGCGCCTGGGAAACCGCGAGATTGTCGGAAACTCCCGCTTTGTAGCGCTGCTGGGCTTCGCTCAGCGCTTCCTTTGCCAGATCCACATTGCTGCCTGCGACCTCGACCAGCTTCGCCGCAGCCTGAATATCGAGGAGACTGTCGCGCACATCGGCGCTGATTTGTCCGCGCAGGTCGCTCAGCCGCGCGCGCTCCTGCTCCAGCTGCGACTGGGCCTGCTGCGCATCGCCGCGCAGCTTGCCTTCCTCGAAGAGCGGCACATCGAGCGAGCCTGTCGCGTCGCCGGTTCCATGGGAGTGCGACGGGTTGATGCCGATGTCGCCGTAGTCGCCGGAGAAGCTGACGGTGGGCAGACGCTCGTCGGTGGCGGCCTTGCGCGCCCGGTCCGCCGCCTCCACCTGCTGTTCCATGGCCTTCAGGTCGGCGCGATTGGCCAGGGCCTCGCGCACCGCGGTTTCGGGGTCGAGATGATCGAGAGGCGCGTAGGGCGCCTGATCGGTCAGGTCGAACTGCTGCGCCAGGGGCAGGCCGATGGCCCGGGCCAGCGCAATCTTGTCCTTGGCCCAGGAATTCTGGGCGGTGATCAGAGTCTGCTGCTGGGTCTGGTAGTCGACGCGCGCGCGAAGCTCATCGAGCAGGGGCGCGGTTCCCGCCTTATGATTGGCGACTGCCTGGTCGAGGGAGACCTTCGAGGTGTCCACCTGCGCCTGGGCGGCCTGGATCTGAGCAGCGTCGGCAATGACCGTCAGGTAGGCATTGCCCACGGTGAGAACGACGAGGTCGCGGGCGTCCTGGGCGGACAACTGGGCCGCGGCGAAGTTGTGCTTCTGGGCGAGGTAGTTCTGCAGGGAGGACAGGTCGAGGAGCGACCAGTTCAGTGTGCCGCGAATGTCGGTGTAGCCGTAAGGGCCAATGATCGAGGGAAAGCCGGGAATGCGCAGACCTTCCGCCTGGAGATCGGTTTCCTGCACGGCCTCCTTGATGCTGCCGGTGGCGGTGGGCAGCAGGGACTGCAGCTCTTCGAGCCGGGCGCCCCGAGCCGACAGCACATTCTGGCTGGTGAGCAGAAATCCCAGGTTGTTGCGCAGACCTCGCTGGATGGCGTCGGCAAGCGACAAGGGGAGCACTCCGGGCTGCACGGCCTCGTGGCTCACGCTGCCCTGGTAAGTGGAGGAATCGATCTGCGGCTGCGGGAGGGTGACCGGAGCCGACGGCACAGCGACCGAGCCGCCGCTGCCGGATGCCTGGCCCCACGCAGGTGACGCGATCGACACGAGGAGGGCCCCCAGAACCACGGGTTTCAGGCAAAAAAGTCTTGAATGGGTTGCTGCAGCCTCCGCCACCAGGACGAGCCTTTCGCTAAGGAACTATGGTAGACAACTTCCCATCGGGTTCAGTGCGTTGGATGCACACCGACAGGCAAAAAATGCAAAAGAATCTCTGAGATAAGAGTAGTCGAAGCTGCCGGATTCCGTCTCGCCCAATGCGCAAAAAAGGGCGCGACAACAGGTTACCGGGTGCGGAGGGGCGCTTTCGACAAATAGCCGAAAAAAGTCAACTTTGTGTGGCGGGAACGGCGTGTACCAGCGCTGACGCCAGGGAGCAAAGCGCCTGCCGGAAGAGGCTGCTGACCGCCTCAGCCGTCCAGACCGCCGGCCGCGCTATGCGATTGATCGCTTTTGCGGTGTCGGCATTGGTCCGGCCCAGAACCGCCCGCTGCACGAAGACCGCGCGCTGTGCCTGGGTGAGCTGGTCAAGCCATTCGCGCAGGGGATCGCGTCCTGCGCCGGCCATCAATTCGGAAAGCTGCTCGCCGGAGACGGGCGCTGCGGCGGCGTCATCCTCAATGCATCCCGATCCGGCCTGGGCGGGCGGGAGATGGCCGAAGGAAGCCGGATCCTGGCGGTGCATGATGGCCAGAGCGCCGTCCAGAACGCGTTCGCGAACCAGGCCCTTGGCCGCCCGCGGATCCGCGCAGGGATCGATTTCCACCGAGGCCACGGTGTTCTCCACCAGGCGCAGAGCTTCGTCTTCGTTTCCCAGCATCAGGGCCGCGAAACGGTACATTTCTACCGCGGCTTTCTCCGCTTTTGTGAGGGCCTCACTGGACTGACCGGAACAGGGACTTTCCACCATAGCGCCACCTCCAGGATGCTTTCCTTATCCTCGCCGAGGCGGGAGAGAGCGTCAAATCGGCGGATGAATTGGCCGGAATTTTGCCGTTTGTTCATAGGAACACCGTCGCCATGCCCGGCACCCGATCAGGTAAACTTCCTGCTGCGACCCCGGATCAGGCCAGCTGCCATGCCCAGCGCAAAATCACACCCGCAGAGTCTCCTGCTCAGCCGCGACGAATCCTGGCTGAGCTTCAACCGGCGCGTGCTCGAAGAGGCCCAGGACTCCACGAATCCGCTGCTGGAACGCGTCAAATTTCTGGCGATTACGGCCAGCAATCTGGACGAATTCTTCGAAATCCGCATTGCCGGGGTCCTGCAGCGGATTGAGGACGGCTACAACGAGGCGGCCCCCGACGGCTCCACGCTACGCGATTCGCTGCAGGCGATGAAGGATGAGACTCAGAGATTTGTCGCCGACCAGTACCGCTGCTGGAACCGGGAGTTGCTGCCGGCTCTCCGCAAGGCCGGCATCCGAGTGCTGGAATGGGGCGAGATGTCGGACGAAGCACAGGGGTTCGCCACCGACTACTATCAGCGCGAAGTCGATCCGCTTCTGACCCCGATCACGATCGACCCGGCGCATCCCTTTCCGCGCGTACTGAACAAGGCGATGTGTCTCGCCCTTCTGCTGAAGCGCAAGCGCCGGGGCACGGCCGGTCCCGTGCTCGGCGTGCTGACGGTTCCGCGCGCTCTGCCTCGATTCGTACGCTTGCCCTCCTCCGACGCAACAGAGGACTTCATCTTCCTGCACGACCTCATCGAGCGCAACGCCGGCGCCATGTATCGCGGTTATGAGATCCTCTCCCGCGCCGCTTTTCGCGTGACGCGCAACAGCAATCTCTACTTCCAGGAAGAAGAGTCGCGCTCGCTGCTGGAAACGGTGCGCGCCGAACTGCACAACCGGCGCAAGGGCGATGCGGTGCGCCTGGAGATCGACACAAACGCGGATTCGGAAATCGTTGAGCGTCTGCGCACTAATTTTGAGCTGGAGGAGTCTCTCGTCTATCACACGGAAGGGCCGGTGAATCTGTCGCGCATCATGACCCTGTACGGCGCGTCATCGCATGGCGATCTGAAGTTTCAGCCCTTCGTCCCGCGGGAGCTTCGCCTCAACCGCAAATCGGCGGACCTGTTTGACGAGCTGCGCCATCGCGACATTCTGCTGCACCACCCCTACGACTCCTACGACGGCGTAGTGGGTTTTATCGAGGCGGCGGCGCAGGACCCGCGTGTTGTCTCGATGAAGCAGACGCTCTACCGTACCAGCGCTGATTCACCCATCTTTCAGGCGCTTACTGAAGCGGCTCAGACCAAAGAGGTCACGGCCGTCGTCGAGCTCATGGCCCGCTTCGACGAGGCCTCCAATATCCGATGGGCGCGCAACCTCGAAGACGCGGGCGTCCAGGTGTTTCATGGCATTGTCGGCCTGAAGACGCACTGCAAACTGGCTCTGCAGGTCCGCCGCGATCCCGATGGGGTAACTCGCCGCTACGCTCATCTGGGCACCGGGAACTACAATCCCGACACCGCGCGCTTCTACACCGATCTGAGCCTGCTGACCGCCGATCCGGAGATCACCGCGGCCGTACACAGCGTTTTCAATTACCTCACCGCTCATTCCGAGTCCGACGATTACCGGCCGCTGCTGGTGGCTCCTCTCACCCTGGCCGAGAGCTTCATCCGCCTCATCCACCGCGAGCAGGAGCACGCTGCCGCTGGGCGCCCGGCGCGGATCATCGCCAAAATGAACTCGCTGCTCGAGCAAAGCGTCGTGGAGGCTCTCTACTCCGCGGCTCATGCCGGAGTGGAAATCGATCTGATTGTGCGCGGCATCTGCTCGCTGCGTCCGGGGGTGAAGAACCTGAGCGAGCGCATCCGGGTGCGCTCCATCGTCGGCCGTTTTCTGGAACACAGCCGCCTCTTCTATTTCCTGAATGGGGGCGATGAGGAGTTTTACTGCGGCAGTGCCGACTGGATGCCCCGCAATCTTTTTGAGCGGTGCGAGGTGGTCTTTCCCATCCGCGATCCGCAAATTCGTGCCCGCGTTCGCGACGAGATCCTTGCCGCGTATCTCGCCGATACGGTGAAGGCGCGCCTGCTGCGCTCGGATGGTTCCTATGTGCGGCTCGGCGACGCCAGCAAACCCGCCTTCAACGTGCAGGACTTCTTCATTCAGGTAGCCGAAGGTAAGGCGGGTGTCGAGGATATTCCCAAAGTCGAGGCGCCCGCTGCTTCGGCGACCCGGTCACCCCGGAATAAACGTCGCATCGCAGCCGCCGCAGCTGCCGATTAGCGATCCGCAACCGTTACTATTCTCTTGTCCGCGTGCCTGAGATCCATTGTTCGCCGGGAGGGGAGATGCTGCGTTCCTGTCATGTTCATGTGCGTTCCAGCAAGAGCACCGGCCATCGCTGCTTGACTTGCGGGCCAACCCTGTTTGCTGTGGCGTTTTTGATGGTGGCGGCCGCGGTGGAAGTGCCTGCGCAAACGCCAAAGATGCCGGCCGTGCCGCAAATTTCTCCTCAGGAGCAGAAGGGAATCGACGACGACATCGCGCGGCACATTGGCGATGCGCCCGCGGATCCCGGAGCCAGGGCGCACCTGTCGGGGCGGCTGAATGCCAATGCGGTGCAGGCGGCGGAGCGCAAAGTGGCGGACTGGGAGATGGCTCGCTCGCAGCCGTATTTCGAGCGCACCTGGGAGTGGAGCGTCCTTTACACCGGCTTCATGGCGGCATCGCGATCGCTCGACGATGCAAAGTACCGGGACGCCATGCAGGCCATGGCTGAGAAGTTCCACTGGGAGCTGCGCTCGGAGCACCCCAATGCCGATGACCAGAGCGTCGGCCAGACCTATCTCGAACTCGACCTGCTGCAACCCGCGCCGGAAAAGGTCGATCCCACGCGGGCGGCTCTGGACGATCTGCTGGCCGGGGGCGCGGCGAAAATTCCGGCGGGGCAGGCGCAGATTCCCTGGTGGTGGTGCGATGCGCTGTTCATGGCGCCTCCGGTGTGGACGCGCCTGTTCGCGGTCACCCACGATGCCAGATACCTGGGTTATATGGACCAGCACTGGTGGGAAACGTCGAAGCTTCTCTACGATCCGCAACGCCACCTTTATTACCGCGATGTGACCTGGTTGCACAGGACCAATCCGCGCGAGGAACCAGTGTTCTGGTCGCGCGGCAATGGCTGGGTGATGGGCGGGCTGGCGCGAACGCTGGAATACCTGCCGGCCAATGATCCCGATCGCAGCCGGTACGAAGCACAGCTGAAGGAAATGGCAGCGGCGATGGCCGCGCTTCAGGACCGGAAGAGCGGACTCTGGCACTCGGATCTACTGGATCCCCAGGACTATCCGCAGCCAGAGGTTTCCGGTTCCGCGCTGATCGCCTTTGCTCTGGCATGGGGGGTGAACCACGGTCTGCTGGACCGCGCGACGTATGTGCCGGTGATCGCCCGGGCCTGGAAGGGTCTGGTTGGGCAGATATATGCGGACGGACGCCTCGGCAACATTCAGCAGACCGGTGCCGCGCCCGCCCACTATCTGCCGTCTTCGAGTTACACGTATGGGGTTGGCGGATTTTTGCTGGCCGCCGAGCAGGTGGCCAAACTCAAAGCCCCTGCCAGCGTTCCCTGACAGGGGCTCCGGGCTCCGGGTTCGAGGCGGAGACTGAACGCGCCGGGCGGCGCCGCCGGCAGGTAAGCCCGGTCGGCGCGCCGCAGCGGAAACTCACAAGCGGCTGGCGATGGTGGCGAACTCCATCCCGATCCGCTCCGTCAGCGTGGCGCAGGTGGCAACTATGCCCAGGAACATCACCGCAGCGAGCAGGAGATATTCGAGCAGGTCGGTGGAGTTGTCCTCGTTCGACAGATGCCGCAGAAGCCATGAAGTCAATTTCATAGCCGTTCTCTCCTGGGGTGACGCGCTGCGCGGGAGTGGATTGGGGACCGCGCTTTCTTCAAACTGAATGATTCACTCTCTCGCGAAGGCGGGCTGTCGAACAATCGCAGGTCCGGGTCAGGCATGGCTGGCCCAGCCGGTACTTCGGTGAGTGACTGTGGAGGCCGGATGGTTACCTGGAAGGCGAAACGAGGCGGGATCCCGCTGCTGAAGCGCTGTAGGAGCGGATGATGCGGAGGGGACGACCGTGGTGCCTGGGTGGTTTTCCTGGAAGAGGGCGGGAGCCTTGCGGCCCCCGCTTCACAGGGTTAGTAGAACAGCTTGAGAGCGAACTGCAGGGTACGGGCTCCGTTGTTCTGGTTGCTGTTCTTCGTGCTGGTAATCGAGCTGAATCCACCTTTGAGGTTGGTGAAGTTCAGGTTTCCAGGCTGGGCAAAGGGCGGCGTGTTGGTGGTGTTGAAGGCTTCAGCCCGGAACTGCAGGCTCACAGCTTCGTGGATGGCGAAGTTCTTGAGGACCGCGGTGTCGAGGTTCGCATAATCCGGGCCGCGCACCTGTTGCTGGCCGCCGCCCAGAGGCGAGTCGTCGGTCTGGCCGATGGCCGTGGCCAATGGAGGCTGGGAAAAGGCCGCCGGATTGAGCCACTGATGGTAATTGTGCGGACCGGTATACAGACCCTGTCCCGGAACCACGTTGGCAAAGCAGCCGAAGTCGGAAGTGGTGCTGACCGGGCAGGTGACGGTGAAGGGCTGGCCGCTCTGATAGCTGTAGATCCCGTTGACGATCCAGCCGCCCAGGACCAGATCGACGGGCTTACTCGCATTTGCCAGGAAGGCGCGGCCGTGACCGAAGGGGAGATCGTACGTAGCGGCGACGTGGACCAGATGCGTGGCGTCGGTATCGCACAGAGCGTAATCCTTGCCAATGCCGAATCCGGGCAGCCACTGGGCCCGGTATTGCTGGTTCTGCGAGGCCTGCGTGTGTTGATCGCTCATGCACTTGCTGTAGGTGTAGTTGCCGAGCAGATAGAGCCCATAGCTTGTCTGGTGCTCATAAGTCGTCTGCAGCGAGTTATAGCTGCTCACGGCGTTGGTCGTTTCGTAGGTGGCATTTCGTGCAAAGTTGGGAAAGGGGACGTACGGCTGCGGGTTCACTGAAGGAGGCAGGATGACCGTGGGAGAGTTGTTGTAACCCAGGTTGTCCAGGTGGCGGCCCTGCGTTCCGACAAAGCCAATCTGCACGGAATCGTGCTGGGTGAACTGATCCTGGAAGGTGAGATTTTCCGTCTCGACGTAAGGCGTCTGGAAGTTGTACTGCCGACCGTAGAGGTCCAGGCCCATTCCATTATTGACGGCTGGATCGCTGAAGTTGACGGAGGCAAAGGCCTGCTCCATGGTGGCGGGCTGGCCGTTGGAGAGCAGCAGCGGGTGCTGCGAATCGGGGCTGTTGAAGGTCGCCACGTAGACGAACGGGTAATTAGTGCCGAGCGTGCCGCCGTAGCCCAGATTGCCCAGAGCGCCGTAGGCGGTGCCGAAGCCGCCGCGCACGACCAGCGTGGGTGTAATCCGGTATGCGAAGCCGACCCGGGGTGCGAAGTTGGTGTTCTGTGCGCTGCCCAGGGTGAGGTCATCCACGCAGTCGAGGGTGATGTTGCTGCTGGCCAGTAGAGTGTCAAACGCGGCGGAGCGGGGTGTGGTGCAGCCCTGATTCGGGATGTAGTACGTGCCGCTGTTGCCGTTGCCGCCCACAGGGACGAAATTCGCCTGGTGGCCGTTGACCTCCGCGTATGGGGTGAAGTAATCCCAGCGCACGCCGAGGTTGAGGGTCAGGCTCGGGGTAACCTTCCAGTCGTCCTGGAAATACGCGCCCCAGTACCAGCGATGGTCGTCGGTCGCGGCGATGTTCGATCCGGAGAAGCTGCCCATTCCACCCACATCGTCCACTCCGCCGACAAGGGAGGCCATGGGGCTCACGAGAAGATCGCCGACACCGTTAAGATCGCTGTTCACGTTGGGAATATCGGTATATTGCCCGGTGAAGTTGAAATCCCCGCGCCCCTGCGGCGGCTGGCTGATGTTGCCTTCCAGATCGTCGACCTGCAGACCGCCCTTGAACGTGTGATTGCGCCAGATCCACGTGGTGCTGTCCGCGCCCTCAATGCTGTAGACGTATTGCAGCGTCGGCGTGTAGTTCCCTACGCCGAGATGGGTGAGTCCATTGATGGTGGTGGGAGGAAGGCCGCCATTGTTGGCGACCTGGGGAATGCCCTGGATGCCGAACTGGGCGGGGATTCCGAAGGTATTGCCGTAGACCGACTGCTGCAGCTTGTTAGCGTGCACCATGCCCACGTGCATTTCGTTGGTCAGAGTAGGCGTGAAGACATGGGTGTAACCCACCGCCCAGGCATAGGCGGGCAGGCTGTCAACGCGGCCGCCGGTTTCGCCCACAGCGAGGCCGGGCAGGCTGGAGGGAACGTCGGTGGTGTAGTAGCTGCGGTCGAAGACGCCGAAGAGGACGTTGTTGGGATTGAAGTCCTCATCGATGCGGACGTCATAGGTGTTGGTGGTGTGGTTTTCTTTCGGAACCCAGGTGAAGTTGTTGGCCAGTCCAGAAGCGGTGGGGGCAGGGTAGACGCCCAGCAGGCTCACGGCATTGGGATCAAGCCGCGCGGTGGGGATGACGTTCAGCATCGCCTCCTGTCCGGCGTTGGCGAAGTTGGTGACGCCGGTGAGCGGTCCGCCGGGCAGGTAATTCGAAGACGGACAGCCGCCGGCGGTGCATCCATAAAAAGGATCGCGCACATACGCGCCGGGAGTGCCTGTCAGTCCGGTGATCGGATCAAGCCCACTGGCCGGGATGACGCGGGTCGTGGCCGGATCCAGAATCGTGCCGTGGGGGATGGTGCGGCCCAGCGCGTCGGTGGCGTTGCCACTGTTGTAGGTGATCATGTCCTGGAGGTTGGTAAAGGCGCTGCTGGCCATGCCGGCCGTCGGCACGGTACTGGTCGCGGGCACGGGAAGGATGTAGCGGCCACCCTGATAGTCAAAGAAGAAGAAGGTCTTGTCTTTGCCGTTGTAGACGTGGGGAATGGTGACCGGGCCGCCGATGGTGCCGCCGAAGAGGTTCTGGCGATATTCCGGGATCGGCTTGCCGGCATTGAAGAAGTAGTTGGCGTTGAGGGCGTCATTGCGTATGTATTCCCAAAGATCGCCGTGCACGTGGTTCGTCCCGGATTTGACCTCCGCGTTGACGACGCCGCCGGTCGAGTGGCCGAACTCGGCGTTGAAATCGCCATTCTGCACCTTGAATTCCTGGATAGCGTCAGGGGGCGGGACAATCGCGGCGTTGGTTCCTGTGTAGTTGCCGCCGTAAAACTCAATGTTGTCGTTGATGCCGTCGAGGCGGAAGTCATTCTGCCAGACGTTCACGCCATCCACGGAAAAGTAGGCGCTCTCCGTGCTGCCGGAGTCCGCCGTGGGCTGCCCCGCGGGCGCAGTGGAGACGCCGGCCGACAGCTGGGCCAGCGAACCCCAGTCGCGCGTGGCCAAGGGCAGGTCATTGATGGTCTGCGTGGTGATGGTCTGGCCCACGGCGGCATTCTGGGCCTGGAGCAGCGGAGCCGCGGCTGTCACCGTGACCTGCTGCTGCACATTGCCGGCGGTCAGATGCACATCCTGCGTGAGAACCTGCTGCACGTGAATGTCCAATCCGCGCACTTGGTAATTGCTAAATCCTTTCGCCTCGGCCTCGATCCTGTAGGAGCCGGGGAGCACTCCGCTGAAGTCATAGGTGCCGGTCGCCGTCGAGTCGGTGACGGTCTTCGCGTCGGTGGCCACATTCGTCAGCGTGATTCTGGCCCCGGGAACAACTGCTCCCGAGGGATCGAAGACGGTTCCGGTGACACCGCCGGTATCGATCTGAGCCCGGAGACCGACGGGGGTCAGAACGACAAGAAGCGCCATGATGAACGTGGCGGCAAGGGCGGAATGACGAGATCGGATTCGGAAATTCAAGATGCCTCCAATAAAGAACTGCCGTTTGTTGCACAGACCGATGCTTCTGTCTGACTCGTGGGTCGACGTCGGCAATCGTGAACCGCTCTTCTGTGGAGATGGAAGTGTTTACCCGCTGCTTCCCTGGGTGAATACACCTGTGATAAGGTGGCGCATGTATTTGAAGAACAGTTACATAGGGTGACTGTTAATTAATTGTGAACTGAATAACCGCAACTCCCGCGGGATGAGCCCATTCAACCGGCATTGATCGTGAAGGGGTAGTCTGGTTGACGGTGTGCCCCTCGGGCGCTCGCCGGGAGAGAAAAGGCATGGGACGCTCCGCAGTCGTCGATCACGCGGTTCTGAGCGGGAGCGCCCTGCATCCGTTTCCTGACAGCGATGAGCGCTGGCAGGTCACGCAGCGGATCGTGGGCAGCCGCCACTTCGTCCGTTCGCCGCTGCTCTCGAAGTTCCTCCTCTATATCGTGGCGGAGACGATTCAGGGGCGCGCCGAGGAGATTACCGAGCATCAGATTGGCGTACAGGTCTTCGACCGGCCTCCCAGCTACCGGACGGTGGAAGACAACATCGTTCGCAATTATGCCCGCCAGCTGCGCCGCCGGTTGAGCGAGTACTTTGCCGAAGAAGGCGTTTCCGAGCCCCTGCAGATCGACATTCCGCTCGGGGGCTACGTGCCGGTCTTCACCCGGCCGGGACACAACGCGGAGATCCCCGGCGAATCGAACCAGCGGGGCCTTGTGAGTCTTCCCGCAGAGACGGAAGGGCAGCGGGCGAAGGAGCGCTGGCATCCTGGCCTCCGCTGGGTGTTGTTCGGCCTGTACACAATTCTCATCTTCTGCACGGCGTGGTTTCTGGGCCGGTCGTTGGGGCCCGGTGCCCGGGCTGGCGCGCCGGCGACGCCGACGACTCCGCTGTGGAACGCTCTTTTCCACACGCCGACCCGCACGTATCTTGTGCCTGCGGATGCGGGGCTGAATCTGATCGAGGATCTCTCGCGGCGTCCTCTTTCACTGGCCGGGTACATCGAGGGCGACTACGCGACGACCCCTCTGCCCGCGGTGGATGAGCACAGCGCCGAGGACCTGCGCGGGCAGGACTTTACCAGCTTTGTGGATCTGCAGATCATCTCGTCGCTTTCGCATTTGCCGGAGTTCGATCCGGAGCGCACCATTCTGCGCTTTCCCCGCGATCTGCGTCTCGACGATCTGAAGAATGCCAACGCCGTGATCATCGGATCGGTGGGCAGCAATCCGTGGGCTGCGATTGCCGAGAACAATGCGAATTTCCGCATCGTCTACCGCGAGGGAATGGAAGGCGCGACGATCGTCAATGCGAAGCCGCTGCCCGGCGAAGCGCCGGAGTACGTCAGCCACTGGAACGAGCCGGCGCATGAGACCTTCGCTCTGATTTCGTGCCTGCCGAACCTCGAGGGCAACGGGCGTCTGCTGGTGCTGCAGGGGCTCGACGTTGCCGGAACCCAGGCGGCGGGCGAGGCGCTCTTTCACCCGGCTGCGATTGCGTCCGTGCTGCGGCGCGCGACGCGCCCCGACGGCTCGCTGCGCTATTTTGAGATCCTGCTGCGTGCCACCAGCATTGGTTCCAGCGCCACCGGAACGCAGGTGATCGGTAGCCGAATTTACTGACGATTCAAAGTCCTCGACGATGGTGAAGCCGCGCCGGGCGGCCAGCGCAGAAGCCCCGCCTATATACTGTCCACGGCCCAATGCCGCCTGGTTTCCAGTCCCCTGTATCCTTCCCACCGTCTCCCGCGTCCGTGCGCCTCAACCCAAAACGCTCCTCGCAAGGTCGGTTCCGCGGCGCGCTGCTTCTCGCGCTTGTTGTGGCCATCTTCACCAGCCCAGGGCGCGCGCGGCACCCCGCACCGCAATCGGCTCCAGAGGCCGAGGCTCCCGCTCAGGCCGCCAAAGCCAGACCGGCCTCCACGCCGGATATCCGCAGCCCCATCGCCTTCGAGGACACCGCCGACGCCGCCGGCATCCGCTTTCAACTGAAGAACAGCATCAGCCCACAGCGCTACTCCATCGAGACCATGCTCGGCGGCGTGGCCGTCTTCGACTACAACAACGACGGTCTGCCCGACATCTTCTTCACCAACGGCGCTGCCATCCCCTCGCTGGAAAAAACCGGACCGAGTTACTGGAACCGCCTCTACCGGAACAATGGAGACGGCACTTTTACCGACGTGACCGAACAGGCCGGTGTGCAGGGCGTGGGCTATTCCATGGGCGTGGCGGCCGGCGACTACGATAACGACGGCTTCGTCGACCTTTATGTCGTGGGAGTAAACCGTAACCAGCTGCTGCATAACAACGGCAACGGCACTTTTACCGACGTGACGGAGAAGGCGGGCGTCTCCGGCGTTATCCAGGGCCAGGGTAAGCCCTGGGCCGTCGCCGCCGGCTGGTTCGACTACAACAACGACGGCAAGCTTGACCTGCTGGTGATGAACTATCTCGACTACAACATCCTAGGCGCTAAACTATGCTCCATCGGCGGCGTTCGCACTTACTGCGCTCCCGGCAACTTCGGGGGAACGCAGAATATCCTGTACCGCAACAATGGCGACGGCACCTTCACCGATGTGTCTAAGTCCTCCCACATCGCGCGGTATATTGGCAAAGGCATGGGCGTGGCCTTTGCCGACTACGACAACGACGGCTACACCGATATCTTCATTTCCAATGACACCTCTCCTAATTTCCTCCTTCATAACAACCGCGATGGAACCTTCACCGATGTCGCGCTGGAGAAGGGAGTCGCCTACACCTCCGACGGCACCGCGGTGGCGGGCATGGGAGCCGTATTCCGCGACCTTAATAACGATGGCTTGCCCGACATCTTCCACACCGCCATGTACGGTAACACTTTCCCGCTCTACAGGAATACGGGCACGCAGTTCGAGGACATTACCGAGCCTTCAGGAGTCACCGCCTTCAGCCGTCGCATGACCGCATGGGGCACCGGCGCTTTCGACTTCGACAACGACGGCTACAAAGATCTGTTTACCGCCGGCGGCGCCATCCTCGACAACGAGCTGGAAGTACTGCATCGGCCTGCCCTCCAGCCCAACGGTCTGCTCCGCAACAATGGCAACTTCACCTTTACCGATGTGACGTCCACCGCCGGAGCCGCATTCCGGGAACCGAAAATGCACCGGGGCGCAGCCTTTGGTGACTTCAATAACGACGGGAAGATCGATATCGTCGTCAGCATCATTAACGGCAAGCCCCAGCTGCTCATGAACCGCACCGCCAACGGCAATCACTGGATCATCCTCAGGCTGGTTGGCAGCAGGGATAACCGCGATGGTCTGGGCACAAAGATCAAAATCACCACAGCGGAGGGTGTCCAGTACAACCACGCCACCACCGCCGTCGGCTACAGCTCATCGAGCGACAAGCGTGTCCACTTTGGCCTGGGAAAAGCCGATGTAATCGAGAAAATTGAGTTATCCTGGCCCACTGGTGTTCGGCAGGTTCTCACTGACGTTCGCGCGGATCAGGTTCTGACCATTAACGAGCCCAAGTAACACGCCTTCGCTATTTTGATTCTGACTTACTCCTCCGGCTCTTCGATCCGGATAATCCTGTCCGCTGCCGGGTTCTCGAGCCGCTGCACAATCCCGCTCGGCCAGCGAATCTCGATGTGGCTGATCTTCGTCTCCTCCCCGAGGCCGAAATGCACGCGGCGATCGCTGGACGACATAAATCCCACGCTTGTCGTCACGTGGTTATAGAGGTTCCGGCCCGACCCCGTAACTACCTGGATTCTCGCGCCAATCCCATTCCGGTTGCTCTTGTGGCCCCGCAGATCGAATGTCACCCAGTGACTGCGCACCAGCCCCTGGTTCATCAGGATGCGCGGCTTCTCGCCCAGCGACGTCACTACCAGGTCCATCCATCCGTCGTTGTTCAGATCCACGAACACCGAGCCCCTGTGGTAGCCGGCCCCATTGAAATCCGCGCCCATCTTAGCCGTTACATCGACCAGCGACTTTCCGTCAATATTCTCAAACATCGTGTCGCGCTGCTTCGACGACGCGCTCAGGTTATCGACATCCCCGTTAGCGGAAAAGATATCCTTCCACCCATCGTTGTTGTAGTCGATAAACCCGATGCTCCAACCGGACAGGTTTCGACTTAGCGGCCCCAGCCGCGAAGGCCAGGTAATATCGGTGAACGATTTGCCTCCTTCGTTGCGCTGCAGCCCAAATACCTGCCCGGAGAGATCGTTGTAGACGATATCCACCCATCCGTCGTTATTGAAGTCCTTCGCGTCCGAACCCATGCCCGACACCTGGGAGCCTTGCTCGTTGTAGGCCACGCCTAACTCCAGCCCTCGCTCCTTAAAGGTGCCGTCTCCCTGATTGATGAACAGGAAATTCGGTTCTGTGTCGTTGGCCACAAAAATGTCCATCAGCCCGTCGCCGTTGAAATCGGCGATCGAAATTCCCATACCCTTGCCGAGCGCCTTGCCAATGCCGCTCTTCTCCGTCACATCTTCGAAGCGGCCGTGCCCCAGGTTGTGGTAAAGGCGAGACTCCACGCTTTTGTAAACGACAGGGCTGCAGTATTCCTCCAGCTTTTCACTCATGAAACACTGCTTATCCGTTTCCGGCGTCCACACCGTGTAATTGGTAACAATCAGGTCGAGTAACCCATCGTTGTCGTAATCGAACCAGGCCGCACCCACGCTGAGCATGTTCTCCGGCTTGTGCTCCAGACCCGATCCCACTGTGACATCGCTGAACGTTCCATCGCCATTATTGTGGTACAGCGTGTTCGTCCCGGCGTTGCAAATGAAGAGATCGTCCCAGCCGTCGTTATCGTAATCCGCCGCCGCGACTCCAAAACAAAACCCCAGACTGGCTCCACTCAGCCCGGCCTTCGCCGTCACATCCTCAAAGGTTCCATCCCCCTTGTTGCGCAGCAGGCAGTTGTAATACTCGGGAGTGGTCTTCACCAGTTCGGGGAGTTTAGCCCCATTGGTGAAGAAAAGATCCATAAACCCATCGTTGTTGTAATCAATCGCGGCCACGCCGCCGCACATAGGCTGGGGAAAGTACTTTCTCCCGGTGTAATCGTTATTGGTCCGGTAGGTGAAGGAGGACTTTCCCGCGACATCGGTAAACCATCCCTTCGCCGTGCTCGGGGAGCCGGAATCTGCTGGAGCCGCGCCTGCCCGCGGGGCGGTGCCGTGCAGCGAAGGGGTCCGCTCCGCTTGCAGCAAGAGCCGCGGGCGCATCGCCCATGCAGCGATGGCGGCCAGAAGCGATCTGCGGGTGAAAGAAGCCATCATTCCATGCAAAAAGAGCAAATCCTCGCAGGGGACGCATCGCCCCCGGAGGTCAAAAGCTGACTTAGTTTACTTTGGACGCCGCATGTGCGCGCAGATGCAGATACGCCTGCTCTTCCTCGCGCGCCGTGGCCTCCTGGCCCAGCTTGTGGTAGATACGCGCCAGCGCAATATGCGGCTCGGCATAGCTCGTGTCCAGCCGCGCAGCCGTCTGCAACTCCGCAATAGCGGCCTGCGCCTGGTTCATTCCCTCCAGAACGATTCCCAGTTGAAAATGAGCCTGCGCCAGGCTAGGGTCAATCTGGATCGCCTGCCGCAAATCGGCCTCCGCCTCCGGGGCGCGGTTCAGCAGTCGCAGCGTCACCGCCAGATTCAGATACGGCCATGCGGAAGGATCGTTCGCGGCGCGGTCGAGAGTAATGGCCGTCTGATAGTTCTGCACAGCCAGGTCATTTTGATTCTGGTGGTAATAGCACAGGCCAAGGTTGTCGTAGGCGCGCGACATCCGCGCATCCAGCGCAATCGCGTGCTGAAACTCTCCGATTGCCTTGCTGTACTCGCGCGCATCGTAGTCGATCCGCCCCAGCCAGTAAGGATAGAGCGCATCCCGGCTGTCGTGCGCTGCCAGCGAGGTCAGCACCGGCCGAGCCCAGTCTGGCCGCTCCATGCGGATATATGCCATGGCCAGAGAGAACTCCAGCTGCGGCTCGAGCGGGGCAATGGCTTCCGACTTCTTCCACGCAATAGCCGCATTCATGTAATCACGATCGAGAAAATAGACAACGCCGGCAAAGGCCAGCAGCCGGCCGCCTCGCTCCGAATGGGGATCAGCCTGAATCTGCGGCAGCAGCAGCTTTTCCGCCGCCACATAATCGTGAGCCTGCATCGCCTGCTGCAGCTGCGATCTCTGTGCAGGCGTCAGATCGAGCGGCTGCAGCGCCGACGTCTCCGGCAGCGGGTTCTCCGGAGCGGCGCTCTCCTGCGCCAAGCCAACAGGGAGTTGGAAACTCAGCAGCACCAGCACGGCTGCGACCCTGATTCCACCCCATGGGGACATGCTGTAAAGTTTAACTGACTGCAGCAGGAGATGAACCATCGTGCGCCGCCGCAAGCTCTTTGACAAGCAGCCTCGGACTGCGCCCTCCAGCAGCACCTGGCTTCTGCTCGCCCCCTCGCTTCTCCTCGCTCTCCCCGTACACGCCGCGGGTCAAACCGCAGACTCGGCTACGAACTCAACTGCGAATTCGGCTTACGTCCAGAGAGTTCTTTCGATCCAACACCAGATCGAAACACATGATCTTGCCGGTGCGCGCGCTTCGATCGTCAGCACCCTGCAGAAGTATCCCGCTGACGGTGGCCTTGAGAATCTGCTGGGCATCGTCGATATCGAGGACGGAGATACAAAGGCTGCGCGTCAGGATTTTTCCGCCGCCATCCGCCACGATCCCCGCCTCGCCGGCGCCATGCTCAACCTCGCCCGCATCGACATGCAGACGGCCTCCAGCGATGCCGCTGCACGCTCTGAGGCCCTTGGCCTCGACGAAAAAGCTCTTCAGCTTGAGCCTCACAACGATGAGGCCAATTACCAGATCGCGACCCTCCTCGCGTGGCAGAAGAGTTACGGCCGCTCCATCGAACACCTGCAGAGGCTCAGCCCTCAGGCCAGAACAGAGGTGGGCGCCGAAGCGCTACTCTGCACCGATGCGGCCTCTCTCGGCGATCGTTCTTCGACGGATTCTGCCGCCGCTGCTCTTGCCACCAATCCCGCCTTTACCGAGCAGGACGTCACTTCCTGTCTGCCCGCTCTGCGAACCGCGCATCGCGCCGATCTCATCGACGCTCTGTTGACCGCCGTCAGCCAGCGGCAGCCGCTCTCTGCGGCCGGTGAGCGCATTCTTGGCCTGGCCCAGGAGGCGGAAGGGAAGTTGTCGCTGGCGCGCGCTACCCTCGAGAAGGCGTTCACTGCCGACGATCAATCGGTCCCCATCCTCGTCGATCTCACCCGCGTTGCCAAAACGGCCGGCGACAACCAGGGCGCGCTCGGCTATCTGGCGCATGCCCGACAGCTGGATCCGCAGGATGCCAGCCTGCCCTATGAGTTCGGCGCGATCTGCCTGCGCATGGGCCTCTATGGAGAAGCGCGCAAGGCCCTCGAAGAAGCGGTGAGGCTTGATCCGCAAAATCCCACGTATAACTTTGGGTTGGGCACCGTCATCTCCTATTCCGAAGATCCTTCGCAGGCCATTCCATATCTGCAGAAGTATCACTCGCTGCGTCCTCAGGATCCTGACGGGCTGCTCGCGCTCGGCGAAACCAGCTTTCGCGCAAAGGACTACGAATCCGCCATTCCCTGGCTAAAGCAGGCCGCCGCGAGGCCGAGGACCGCTGCCGAGGCGCACTTCTATCTCGGCCGCATCGCCCGCGAGGAAGGCCATCTCGACGAAGCGACAGCCGAACTGAATCTTTCCCTCTCCCTCCATCCCGACCAGCCGAATGTTCTTGCGGAGATTGGCCAGATCTGTGTCGGAAATCAAAACTACCCGCAGGCCACGACCTATCTCCAGCGCGCTCTCCACCTCGACCCCGATAACTACGGTGCGAACTTTGGCCTGCTGCAGCTGTACGCCCGCACCGGTGACCCGCGCCGCGATGCGCAATCGAAACGCTTCGACCAGATCCGGCAGAAGCAGGAAGATCAGCAGCGCCAGATGATGCGGGTCATCGAGATCCGCCCCGGTGGCTAAAGCGAGCAGCGGCTCAGGCTGAGGCGCCGTCAGTCTCTGCCGCACCGAGCTCGTGTCCAGGGCAAGGCCATTCTGATCTTCACCATAGCGGCTCCGCTCAAAAGTGAACGAGCCGCTTAGTCCCAGCTACCTGATGGACGAAACGGCTCGCGCAGCTCAACTGCCGGTTTTGGTTAGAACTCGAAACGTCCCTCGAACTGGATGGTGCGTGATGTGCTCACCGTGCCATTCCACGTCCCGAAAGAGTTGCCCGATGCCGCAACGTCGGTCACGAACGCTGACCCCGGACCATCTCCCTGATTCACAAAGTAGTGATTGTTGAGTGCGTTGAAGAAGTTCGCGGCGAGCCTGAAGTTCATACGCTCCCCGATCTTCGTGTCCTTGATCAGCGACGCGTCGAAGTCCTTGAAGTCCGGACCGTAGAGCGTCGAAACGGCCTTTCCGAATCCGGTATACCCGAAGGCGGAGAAGTTCGATTCGAACGAGTTGGGGTTCAGGTACCGCAATCCGTCTGTTGTCGGGTCCCAGCTGTTACGACCGTGCAGCAACGGTGTCGTTCCGGAGAGCTGTCCGGGAACGCAGCTCTCACGGAACTGCGGTACCAGACTCGAGGTCGGACAGTTGGAGGACGAGAAATACAGCGGCGTCCCATATTCATAGTGGAAGAGCGGGCTCACCGACCATCCGCCCACCACGGCATTCATCGCGCCGCCAGACGAGAGAAACTGCCGGTTGGCCCCAAAGGGCAGTTCGTAGACCGCGGAGATCTGGCCCCCGATGGGAACGTTATCCGGAGCCAGAGCCCAGGTGCGTGCGATAGCGTACGGCGAGAAGTTGCCGTTGTTGCCAGTCCCATTGTCACCGGCGGAGGACTGTGTTGAGTAACTGGAGTTGGTGTATAGCTTCGAAACGGTCAGCGAACCGAGGACGTAGATACCGTTCCTGAGCCGTCTCTCTACCTCTGCCTGGAATGAGTTATAGAGCGAGTCGGCATGCCCCTCGTTCTGCCCCTGCAGAATGCTGCAATACTGCGGGTAGGGCAGCAGCGCCTGGGCCATGGTCGGTGCGCAGCCGGTCATCTGGCTCGCCCAGCCCACGTACGGCGGCGCCACTCCGGCCGCTGCAAAGGCAGCCGGTCCGCCCGCTGCGGTGTAACTGGTAGACAGGTTGGCGCCCCCCAGTCCGGTGACGGTCGGGTTAAATGGATCCAGCACGTTGAGCGGATTCAGACTGGAAGGCAGGTGCGTGCCCTTCGTTCCCACATAGGAAAGCGTCAGAGCCGTCTGGCTGGGTAGTTCCTTCTGGATCGTAAAGTTCCACTGCGACGAGTAAGGCCGCCGGTTCCCGTCGAGCGGACGATAGAGCGGCGACTGCCCGTTATCGAAGCTCCCCGAGATGTCTTCCGCGGTTGACCCGATACTGTTCGCATAGATCGTTGGCGTGATGCCGGAGTTCAGATACAGGGCAGGCACCTGGAAATTTCCCGCCGGCGACTGGTTGAGGTTCACGTTCTTGTTGAACCCGTCCTGGCTCATACCGCCGTTCCAGCCAGGATAGAAGGCCTGGCCGAAATAGATCCCGTACCCTGCACGAATCACCGTTTTGGGTGTCAACGAGTAAGCGAACCCAACGCGCGGCGCGAAGCCCTTCTTGAACGGAATTTCAGGATAAGGAGCGCCGTAGCTGGCCGCACCCCACTTTGTTCCGGCAAAGGCCAGCCGCCCCTGCAGGACCGCGCCCGAAGTAGTGACCGCCCCGGGATTGGTGCCGTTCGGATCGAAGAAGGACAGGTTGTCGTACTTCTCGCGGAACGGGGTGACGTAGTCCCAGCGCAGACTGTAGTCCAGCGTCAGCTTGTTATTGACGCGCCACTCGTCGCCGCCATGGATGGCCCAACCGGTTTGCCGCGGATATTCTGCGTGCACGTTGTAGTAGGTTTCCGTGGCATTGGCAACCGCGCCCAGATAGAAGCTGGCCGCTGCATCGCCAGGACAGGGGGCGGACGCGGCGCATCCCGCGTTGCCCGTGGTGTTGGGCGAGAAGTAGTAGGTGCCGCCCTGGTTAGTGCCTTCGTGAATGCTGGTGCCGGCCAGCCGCCACTCGAAGCCGGCATTCAGCGTATGGCTGCCCAGAACCTTGGTGAACACATCGTTGAACGCCCAGGTGCCGCGCGTCGTTTCAGTGGCGGTCGACGTGGGCAGATCGTTGTCGCCCAGCTGCGTATACCCTCCGCCGAAAGTAAACTCCGGGAGGTAGGCGCCGGCTGCGCCGGGCACCATCGGTAGGTTCGCCTTGCCGTTCAGCGCGAAATACCCTTCGTTCCGGTTCAGATAACCGAGGGTGGCATGGTTATTCATAGTGCCGGAGAAGTTGTGCTCCCAGTTGAACCGCTCAATGTTGGCATTCTCCGGGTCCGCCGGGCTGGCCGTAGAAATCGAGACGGGCAGGTTGCTCTCGCTGTTTACGCCGGTGTACTGGAACCAGGTGCTGTAGTAGAGGTGATCGTTTGCCCCCGCGTTCACGTCCACGCGGGCGAAATACACGTTCTCTTTGTTGGTCAGGGAACCCTGGCCGGCCTTGGGGATGAAGTAGTTGTTGACTTCACCGCTGCTGGTCGGCGTGGGCAGCGCCGCAATCCACTTCGCGGCAACCGGATCCTCGTAGGCGGGATTGATTTGATTCATCACGCCCTGGTAGGCAATGGGCGTTCCTGCATCCGCGCCATACTTCGCGGGATCGTCCGGGTAATAGAGCTGGCTGCCGGCAGCGCCAAAGTTACCGCTCCGGTCGGCGGAGGACAGGACCGACAGCGTGGCGGAGTTCGTCCCGCCATTGTCGTGATAGCCCGTCCAGTTGAAGTAGAAGAAGCCCTTCAGCCGCGGTCCGCCGGTGCGCACAAAGGGCAGCCAGATCGGGCCACCGATATCCACGCCGTACTCGTTTTCCTGATCCACCGGAGGCGCAACCCCAGGACCGCGGGGCGCGCCATACTGCAGCGCGTTCAGGTCGTTGTTCCTCAGATACTCAAACGCTGCGCCGTGCAGGTGATCGCCGCCCGAACGCGTCTGGATGATCAGCTGGCCGGAGGTGGTGTTGCCGTACTGCGCTCCGTAATTCAGCGTCAGCACCGTCACTTCGCTGGTGATATCCGGCGACATGCCGAAGTCGGTCTGCAGGCTTACCATGCCGCTCTGGTTCATGAAGCCTTCCATCGCGGTGGCCCCATCCACGACCGCCTCATCTCCGGTCACCAGTCCACCGTTGATGCGCGTGTTGTAAGCATTGCCGCTGGCGCCTGTCGAAACGCCCGGCATCATATCCGCCACCGTCACCGACGAACGCGGCGCTCCGGAGATAATCAGCGGAAAATCCTGCAGCGTCTCCGGTGCGATGGTGCCTTCCAGCGTCGGCGTCGTGTAGTCGATCGTCGAAGTATCGCCGGTCACTGTCACCGTTTGCTGCGTGTTGCCCACCTTCAGCTGCAGATTCAGGCGGCCCTGCTGGTTCACGGTCAGCTCGATGCCGCTCTGCACCATCGACTGAAATCCTGTGGCGTTCGCAGACAACGAGTAGTTCCCTGGCGTCAGGTTGGTAAAGTTAAATTCTCCCGTTGCGCTCGTTACCTGAGTGGTTTTGAACGTGGTGGTGACATTGGTCAGCGTCAGCTGCGCGTTGGGAATCGCGGCGCCGCTGGTATCGGTGACCGTTCCACCGAGTGAAGCATTGATGTCCTGTGCCCGGGTCACACCGGCTGCCGGAAGCAGCAGCAGCGCGCACAGTACCCAGCGAAAGGCGGTGTTCTTCCTGATTTCCATTGCGTCTCCTTCTCCCCAAATAAATCGAGCGTCCAACGATCGCCTGGCCGTGATTAACGAATTCTTTCGCTTCGTATTGTTTTGGACAGAGCAGGCGATGTAATCGATTACAAATTGTGCTGAACAAGTTATTCCGTCCCCGTCAGCTTGTCAAGTGCGCTTTGTTAAGGTCTTCGCAGTCCGCCGCTTAGCCTCGGGCATGGGAGACCGGTACCGTCTTGTCTGAGGCCGGTCTCCGCCCCCGCGCCATCGTTTACTGCCCCGCACTCACCCGCAGCAACAAAATTCCGTGGGGAGCAACCTCCGCAGAATACGCCCCGTTCGTGAACGCGACATCCTGGTGCGTCCACAGATTGCGCGCTTTTGCCGGTGCGCCCGCCAGCTTCAGATCGGCGGCCTGCACCGTGACCTTCGTGGCCCGCTGCCCCAGGTTGATCACGCCTACCGCGGCTCCGCCATCCGCCAGCGGCTTCAGCCAGGTTTCCGTATCGCCCTCCTGCGCGATCCGCGTCGCCTGTTTACCCAGCGCATCCTGGTCGATGGCGATCACCTCCCGGTTCAACAGGATGTCCTTCGTCTCCTGCGTCATGTTCCGGATGTCATTGCCCGCCAGCAGCGGCGCCGCCAGCAGACTCCACAGACTCATGTGCGTCTTGTATTCGTCCTCTGTCATGTGTCCGTTGCCGATCTCGAGCATGTCCGGATCGTTCCAGTGGCCGGGCCCCGCATAGGGAGCGGTTGCTATTTGTTTGTGGGCGTTGCCGATCATGCTGCTCCACTCATCGCGGATATCGCCGGTGGTCCGCCACAGATTGCCGCCCACCTTCGATCCCCACGTCTGCACGTCGCCCATTCCGTATTCGCACAGGCTGAAGACGATCGGACGTCCCGTCTGCTCCAGCGCTTCGCCCATCTCCTGATACACAGGCCGCAGCTGCGCGTTCGTGTAAATACTGGCCGCGCTGCACCAGTCGTACTTCAGGTAGTCGATGCCCCAGGAGGCGAAGGTCTCCGCATCCTGCTTCTCATGCCCATAGCTGGCCGGATAGGCGCCGCAGGTGCGCGGCCCAGGTCCGGAGTAGATGCCCAGCTTCAATCCCTTCGAGTGAACGTAGTCGGCCAGCGCTTTCATGTCCGGGAACTTGTGATTCGGCCGCAGATTGCCCTGCGCGTCCCGCGTTCCCTCCCACGTGTCGTCGATGTTCACGTAGATATACCCGGCGTCCCGCATCCCGCTGCTCACCATCGCATCGGCAATGCCGCGCACCACCGTATCGTTCACTTTGTCCGCGAACAGGTTCCAGCTGTTCCAGCCCATCGGCGGCGTCTTCGCCAATCCGTTATAAGGAATGTCTTTCACCGGTGGCGGAGAGATGTAGGCAGGCTCCGGAATCACATCGGCAGCTGTGGCAGGTGTCATCGTGATGCTGTGTCTTTGCCACACGACCTGAAGATTCTTGCCCACCAGTTCGCCCGTCGCCAGGGTCCGCTGCGGGTCCCACGGCGCCATCAATTTGAAATGCGCGCCGTTCG
This sequence comes from uncultured Acidobacteriaceae bacterium, assembly GCA_963770525.1. Lineage (GTDB taxonomy): Bacteria > Acidobacteriota > Terriglobia > Terriglobales > Acidobacteriaceae > Palsa-343. The sequence goes on from CAVYPY010000002.1 coordinate 844,547, forward strand.
CTGTCCCTTTGATGGAGCTTTTGTATCCCAGCGTCTGCACCGTACCGGTCAATGTGTTGCCCGACTGCGTCAGATCCAGCAGGGTCCGATCCAACTCGCCGTTGTCCAGGGTTTTCGCCACCCCGCTCCATTTTCCGTTGAACGACTGCGCCCACCCACACGTCGAAAGCGTCAGCACAGCCACCAATCCCACCCCTTGCAGCAAAGCACGCCTGCTGCCTGAACCTCCGCGAATCCTCATCGTCTTGTCCCTTTCCCGGCTATCGGCTGCATGAAAACCTCCGCACCATCGGCTGCGGTTCTTTCGGCCGGGGATGATTGTATACGTTTGCATTCGCTCCGCAACGGCTACTGTGGGGAGCAAATTTTGGGGCCGGTCCTTCCAGGGCACGGCGGGGCGTTTGATTCGGATGGCGTTCTCCCGTCCGTCCTTCTGTTTAGCGGGCCGCCTTTTGAGCCTGCGCAGTAAGCGACTCCAGCTTCTGCTCGGCAGCTTTGGTTTGGCCGTCAAGATCGTGAAACACGGCATACTGAGCCGCAGTTGGGCGCGCGTAGGCGATCTCGACATCTCCCGCAAGGTACGCGAGAAGCCCATGCAGCTTCGCCTCATGAAGGACGTCGCCCTCGCTGGAGCGGACCTTCATCTGCACGTAGTTGTCGAGGGCGGTGTTGAGCGCGCCCAGCGTGGTCCCCGCCGCGTCATCGGCATGGTGGCTGGATAGGGCCTCCTGCAACTTGTCCCGCGCGGCGAGAGCCTGGTTCAGAGCTCCATTCAGCGCATTCATGTCGTCCTGAATTTGCCGGGTGAGCGCGAATTCGGCGTCCAGATCCTGGGGAGTGGCGGGCAGGCGCGGATCAAGGGCGACGGCGGACGTCTGCCTGGTCTCCTGGCCGCCATAACGAAGCACGACCGTATAGCTGCCCGGCGTGACGATGGGGCCGTTCGTGGAGTAGTCGAGCCCTCCGGCTGCCTCGGGAGAGTGATAGCCCTTGACCTCGACAGCGGGCGCGTAGCGCAGATCCCACTGAAAGAGATTCATGCCGGGCTCGATGGCTGTGAGCTTTTCGTCGGATTCCTGCCTCTGTTCGATGGCGCTTTCCGCGCTGTGATCCGGCGGAGGCTCCCCTGCCTTGATCGCGGCTTCCTCCTGTTTCTCTTTTTCCGTTTTTAGATGGAGCGTAAAGCTGCGGATGACCTTGCCCTGCGCATCCTCAAACGTGAGCGTGGCAGGCGTCTTGCCGTCGTAGCTGGCCGGGATGTGGAAGAAGACCGTTGCGCCGAATGGCGGATTCTTTCCGGCGTTGTGCTCTCTTTCATCCGGTGGTGCAGCTCCATACGCGTGCGTGAGCCACGCCTTTTCCGGAGCGAAGACATAGCTGGCGCTGGAGGTGACCTGCGGCTGGTGGGTCAGCTCCTCCAGCAGGGCCAGGTTGTCGAGCACCCAGAAGGAACGGCCATGGGTCGCGATAACAACATCACCCTGGCGGGTGTTAATGGCGATGTCGCGGACTTCGGCCGGCGGCAGATTCAGCGTGAGCGGCTGCCAGTGTGCGCCGCCGTCAAAACTGACATAGACCGTGCTGAAGGTGCCAAGGAAAAGGAGCTGCGGATTGTCCGGATCCTGGCGAATGGCGAAGACAAATTCATCGTTGGGCAGACCGCTGGTGATGGAGGTCCAGTGTTTGCCAAGGTCGCTGGTTTCGTAGACGTACGGGCGGAAATCGTCCCACATATAGCGCCAGGCGGTGAGATACGCGGTTTCGCGGTCCGTGTGCGAGGGCTCGATGGAGCTAATGGCACAGTCTTGCAGGTCGGGCGGCGTAACCAGCTGCCAGTTCTTCCCGCCGTCCGTTGTGACATGCACGAGGCCGTCATCGGAACCGGCCCACAGGAGATTGCCGTCGAGCGGCGAGACGGCCAGAGAATAAACCTCGGGATAGACTTCGGCACCGGTCTGATCGAGATCGACGGGGCCGCCGCTTGGCACCTCAGTGCTCGGCTGATTGCGTGTCAGGTCGGGTGAGATGCGCGTCCAGTTCAGGCCATTGTCGTCGCTGCGGAAGACATACTGTGCGGCCGTAAAGAGCTGCTTCGGATCGGTGGGCGAAAAGAGGATGGGATGCGTCCAGCCGAAGCGGTCTTTCAGCTCGGCGGAGGAGGCACCGCTTTGATAAAGGGGCCATGGGCTGACACTCTGCATCTGTTCGGTTTTGAGGTTCTGCCTGACGAAGATGCTGTAGTAACCGCTGCCATAGGTCATGTCGGGGTCGCCGGGCTGGGGCACAGTGAAGGTGCTTTCGCCGAATGCGACGCTCTTCCAGTCGGCCAGCGGAATAGCACCTTCGGCGGTGGCGCTGGGTCCTTCAAAGGAGCCTTCATCCTGCTGCGCGCCGTAAATGTGAAACGGAAACTGATCGTCAAGATTGACGTGGTAGAACTGGCCGGTCGGTTGATTGTGCTCGGTACTCCAGGTCTTGCCGCCGTCGGTTGAGACCGTTGCGCCCCCGTCGTTGCCCTCGAGCAGAAGGCTGGTGTTGTCGGGGTTAATCCAGATCGCGTGATTGTCGCCGTGCGGGGTGTGCAGCTTCGTGAAGGTCTTGCCACCGTCGTGAGAAACCCAGAGCGCATCCACCTGGGGTGCATAGACGGTGTTGGAATCTTTGGGGTCCGCAAAAACTGCCATGTAATAGAACGCCCGCTGGCGGAGTTTCGCCTCGTCATTGACCCGCGTCCAGGTCGCGCCCGCGTCGTCAGAGCGGAAAACGCCGCCATCGTCCGCCTGAAAGATCGCATAGAGGGTGTCGGGATGGCTGGCAACCAGGGTTATTCCAATGCGGCCGAGGACGCCTTTGGGCAGTCCCGGATTGTGGGTTAGATTCGTCCAGTGATCGCCGCCGTCGCTGCTCTTGTAGAGTCCGCTGCCCGGGCCCCCACTGCTGAGTCCCCACGCGGTGCGCTGCGCCTGCCACATCGTCGCGTAGAGCACGTCGGGATGGTTCGGGTCCATCACAAGATCAATGGCGCCGGTCTTGTCATCGACGAACAGGATTCGTTTCCAGGTCTTTCCGCCGTCGGTGGATTTGAATACCCCGCGATGGGGACCAGGCACGAAGACGTGCCCCATGGACGAAGCGTAGACGGTGTTGGGGTCCTGGGGACTGACGATAATCTCGCTGATGGATTGGGTCTCGCGGAGACCGGCGTACTGCCAGGTCTTGCCGGCGTCCGAGGACTTATAGACGCCGTCGCCGGGAATCATGTCGTTGCGGATGTCGTCCTCTCCGGTGCCCGCGTACAGGATGTCAGGATGGGAAGGCGCGACGGCGATCGCGCCGATACTGGCGCTGGGCCCAGGCAGCTTATCGTCAGAGATGTTCTTCCACTCAATTCCTTCATCGGTGCTCTTCCAGATGCCGCCTCCCACCGTTCCGGCATAAAACAGGTTGGCGTTGCCAGCAACGCCGGTCACGGTGATCACGCGTCCCCCGATGTAGGGGCCAACAGAGCGCCACTCCATTTTGCTCATCAGATTCTGGGGCGTCAGATTGCCGGAGTCTTGCGCACCCACCGGCGGGGCGATGATGCCGGACAAACCGAGGGCAACAAAACTGCAAGCGACGAATCCGATGAAACGTCTCACGATTCCATTCTCCTGTTGATTTTCCTGGGCCCGGAGGACAATCGAATATAGCACCCGGGGGAAGCGTCCAGGGCTTCTGCAGCCGGGAATCCGCACTCTGCGGCCTCTCACCATCGTCGAGGAATTTACCGATCGCGTCTCCGGCGCACAGCCGCGTTGCCCCGGGCTCGATCAGATGATGAAAGAGGCCCGCCGTGGCCGCTTCGACGTCGTGCTGGTATGGGCTTTCGACCGGCTTGCCCGCTCCGTCAAACACTTCCTCGAGGTGCTGGAGGAGCTGAACCACCTCAACATCCAGTTCGTCAGCTTCCGCGAACAGATCGACACCGGCGGCCCGCTGGGCCGCGCCATCCTCGTCATCGTCGGAGCCATCGCCGAGCTGGAGCGCAGCCTGATCGTGGAGTGGGTCCGCGCCGGCACGCGCCGCGCCCGCCTCGAAGGCCAGCACATCGGACGCAAGCCTCTGGACCTGGATCGCGCGGCCATCCTGCGTGATCGCGCTGTCACAAAAGGCCTCAGAAAAACCTCGCCGTAACCCTCACCAAATCAAAACCCGGATCTCACCGATCCGGCTGTTCCACAAGGTGTGGGTTCAGGAAATGATCCGCGTGAAATGCACCTCCTCAAGGGTCCAACCCTGTCTTGCACCTGAGGATTCTGCATGGTAAGCTCGGGCCTCAAGTTCCCCCGATTTCGTTGTTCGCCACCAATACCTGATTCGAATTCTGGTGTCCGATTGGACCTTCGTATCCTTCCGCGTCTTCGCCTGGTGGCGCTTCTTGTCCTTTCCGCGTCCACCCTTCCTTGTGTCCGGGCGGCTACAACCGGTCGGGCAGAATACACGTCTGCACCGAAGCTGGAAACCGGCATGCCGGTCGTCCAGAACTATTCCGCGAAGGACTATGACTCCGGAACCCAGGTATGGACGATTGCCCAAGATAAACGCGGTCTGATGTACTTCGGCGTCTCCGGCGGCACAGTCCTCCAGTTTGATGGGGTAACGTGGCGCAGGATCTCGACGCCGTCGAGCGTGATCCGATCGCTGGCGCGGGACAGCAAAGGAACCATGTGGGTGGGTGCCGACGGCGAGATTGGCTATCTCGCCCCGGATACCTCCGGCAGTCTGCGATACGTCTCGATTGTCGATAAGATTCCGCAGGGGCAGCGCAGTTTCTCCGACGTGTGGCAGACGGCCACGACGCCGCAGGCGGTCTACTTCCGATCGCTGGAAAAGATCTTTCGCTGGGACGGCAAGCGGATGCAGGTTTGGAGTGCCCAACCGAACGCTCATTTTCAGGCGCTTTCGGTGGTGGGCGACAGGGTCTATACGGCGCAGGCGGGTATCGGGCTGGAAGAGATCGATGGCGATGAACTGCGGACGATGCCTGGCGGCGAGGCGTACAGCAAGTCCGTCAAGCTCTTTCTGAATCGGTACGATGCAAACCATCTGATCGTCTCGGCACGCAACGAATTGCTGGCCCTCTACGACGGGCAGAAGGTTTCGCCCTTCCCGACGCAGGCCGATGCTTACCTAAAGCACCATCACCTGTACACGACGACACTACTTAATGACGGCAGTCTTTGCGCGACCACACTCGACGGTGGCGCAGTGATCCTGAGCCATGACGGCAGGTTGCTGCAGACGCTGGATAAGGCATCGGGATTGATTGATCCCGGAACACTGACGGCATTTGAGGATCGCGACGGAGCACTGTGGATCGGCATGGGGGCCGGGGTGGCCCGCGTCGACATTGATTCACCGGTTTCGATCTACAACCGCGATGGATCGATCGACGTCCAGCGCTTCCAGGGCACGATTTATGTGGCCAGCGTGGGCGGGGCAGCCGCGGTCTTCCGGATGACCTTCGATCCGAAGACCGGCCTCCCTTCGGAAGTACCTTTACCCGGCCCGTCGCAGGCCTGGAACTTTGTCGTTTTCCACGACCCAGGCCATCCGGGCGCCGATCAGCTGCTGGTCTCGACCAGCACGGGGGTGGACCGCGTCGAGAACAACGCGGTAAAGCCGTTGATTCCCGCGCTGAACAATCTGGATGAGCAGGCGTACTTCATCCTGCAGTCGAAAAAGAGCCCCTCGCGGGTATTTGTGGGGCACTTCGATGGCGTGAGCTCGATTCGCTGGGACGGACATGCATGGATCGATGAGGGAAGGCTGCCTAACACGGTCTATGCTGCGCACGAGGTGGCGGAAGACGAGGAAGGCACTCTCTGGGCCGGTGGAGATGACGGCAAGGTATTGCGCATCCAGGTGGTTTCCAGCGGACTGAAGAACTCCAAAGTCGAAGTTCTTGGAAACGACGCGGGACTTCCGCGAGGCGCCGCCGATGTGGGGTGGGCCGCCGGGGCGCTTTGGGTCAGTGTCGCGGGGCATCGTGACATCTATCGGTGGGATAGGCCCACGCACCGGTTTGTGGTGGATGACCGCTTTTTGCTGCCTGTCGACGGCGATGCCTCTTTCCACATCCTCAGCGCCAATCCCGATGGAAGCTTCTGGTCTGGAACCGTAACTTCGGGCGGAAGTTCGCGATTGGGACTTTTCCGGAAAGCGGCCGATGGGCAATGGCATCTGGACGAGAGTTCCTATCGTCGTCTGCTGCGTTTTCGCGATCTGCCGGACAATCCCGACGGCAACGGCGCCTACTGGTTTGTGGGCGAGAATGTCCTCCGTTTTGCTCCGCAGGCAAATGCAGCGGCGCCCGCTCCATTTCGCACACTGGTCCGGGACGTGACCTCCGGCTCGAAGACAATCTTTGGCGGTGCGGCGGAGCAGGCGGGTTCCGGCATTCAGTTGCCCCCGGGGACACAGTCGCTGACCTTCCGTTTCGCTGCGCTCGATTATGACAATCCGGAGGGAACGGAATACCAATACATTCTTCAGGGCGCAGATAGGGACTGGTCTTCGTGGGGAAAGGACACACGGGCAAATTACGGCGGGCTCGGCCCTGGCGACTACCAGTTCCACGTTCGTTCGCGTTCCGACGACCGGCGTCCCGGGGAAGAAGCAACCTTCGCTTTCACCATTCTGCCTCCCTGGTACCGCACGGACTGGGCGTACGCGCTGTACGGGCTGCTCTTCCTGCTAATCACCTGGCTGGTGTGGAGTTCGGTGATCCGCTATGAGCGCAAGCGCGCCCAGCGGCGTACTGAGGAGCTGGAGGCTCAGGCAAGGAAGCTGGAGCAGACGGTCAGTGCCCGCACTCAGGAAATCCGGGCGCAGGCGGCGGAGATCTCCGCGCAGAAGGAAAGCATCGAGCTGCTTAGCGAGATCGGCAGGGAGATTACAGCCTCGCTCGATCTGAATACGATCCTGTTCAAGCTGTACGAGCGAGTCAACCAGATCGCTGATGCCAGCATCTTCGGCGTCGGGCTCTACCAGCCCGGAAAACACCTGATTGCGTACAGCCTCGCCATCGAGAATGGCAAGCGCTACGCTCCCTACACGCGCAGCACCGACGACAAGAACCAACTCGCCGTCTGGTGCATCGATCATCGCAAGCCGATTCTTCTGAACGACGTTGCCACCGAGTCTTCGAAATACATTGCCTCGTACGACCACGGCTCGCAACCTCTGGAAGACGGCAGCACCGCCCAGCCGCCTTCATCCATGATCTATCTGCCGCTCATCGCACAGGATCGTGTCCTCGGCGTGCTGACCGTGCAGAGCTTCAGGAAGAACGCCTACACCGAGCAGCATCTGAGCCTGCTCCAGAACCTGGCGGCCTACACCACCATCGCGCTCGACAACGCCAACGCCTGGCAGACCATCAACCAGCGTGAGCGCGAGGTCAGCGAGCGCGCCGCGGAACTGATCACCATCAATCGCATCACCCAGGCTCTGGCCAGCCAGCTCGACAGGAATCAGCTCATTGAGTTTGTCGGCGACCAGGTCCGCGATGTCTTCCGCGCTCCCGTCGTGTATCTGGCGTTGCTCGATCGCGCCACCATGATGCTGCACTTCCCCTACACGTTCGGCGAAGAGGCGCCCTCACGGCCCTTCGGCACCGGCCTCACTTCGCAGATCATTCGCACCGGCCAGCCCCTGCTCATCAACGAGGATCTGGATTCTAACCGGACGAAGATGGGCATCGAGAGAGTCGGGATGTCGACGGCCTCCTATCTGGGGGTACCGATCAGCTCGGGCGGGCAGACCATCGGCGTTATCAGTGTGCAGTCGACCGACCAGGAAGGACGCTTCACTGAAGCCGATCAACGCCTGCTGTCGACCATCGCGTCCGCGGTCGGAGTGGCGTTCTACAACGCCAGGCTTTTCGACGAAGCGCGACAGGCGCGCGCATCGGCCGAAGAGGCTGATGCTGCCAAGAGCTCCTTCCTCTCTACGGTCAGCCATGAATTGCGGACCCCGCTGACCTCGGTTCTGGGATTCGCCAAGATCATCCGCCGCCGGCTGCAGGAGCGGCTCTTCCCGCTCATCCCCGGCGAAGACCGCAAGGTGCAGCAGGCAAAGCAGCAGGTGATCGAGAACCTTGACGTGGTGGTCAGCGAGGGCGAGCGCCTCACCAAGCTGATTGACGACGTGCTCGATCTGGCCAAAATTGAAGCCGGTAAGTTCACCTGGAATATGGGCACGGTTTCCATTGCCGATGTGATCGACCGCGCTACCATGGCTACGGCATCCCTCTTCGACGCGAAGAAACTGCGCCTGATCCGCGACGTCGATCCTGACCTGCCCCCGGTCACCGGCGACCAGGACCGCCTGATCCAGGTGGTGATCAATCTGATCTCCAACGCGGTCAAATTCACCGACTCAGGTTCGATCGCCTGCGCTGCCCACCTGCAGGACGATGATCTGGTGGTCAGCGTAAAGGACTCCGGTATCGGCATTGCAGCTGCCGACCAGGCGAAGGTATTCGAGAAATTCAAGCAGGTAGGAGACACGCTGACCGACAAGCCCAAAGGTACCGGGCTGGGGCTACCCATCTGCAAAGAGATTGTCGAATATCATGGCGGCCGCATCTGGGTGGAGAGCGCGCCTGGAGAAGGAAGCACCTTCTTTTTTACGTTGCCAGTGAGTGCGAAATCGGCACAGCTGTCGCTGCTGCCGGAAAAGAGATCGCTGGATTTCGAATCCCTGGTCCGCCAATTGCGTGAAGCCACGGTTGGCCAGAATGGACATTCCAAATCGGTACTCGTCGTCGATGACGACCCCAATATCCGCTCACTGCTGCAGCAGGAGCTGACCGAGGCCGGCTACGCGGTACGTCTCGCCGAAGACGGCCGCAAGGCTCTGGCACTCATCCGAGAAGAGACTCCAGGGCTCGTGATCCTCGATGTGATGATGCCGGAGATGAACGGCTTCGACGTGGCGGCCGTGCTAAAGAATGATCCCGCCACCATGGATATCCCCATCATTATTCTTTCCATAGTCGAGGACAAGGAACGGGGCTTTCGCCTGGGTGTAGACCGCTACCTGACGAAGCCAATCGACACAAAATCTCTCTTCCATGAAGTCGACTCCCTGCTTGGACAGGGCAAATCCAAAAAGAAAGTGATGGTTGTGGACGAGGATGCGTCAACGATTCGTACCCTGACCGACGTGCTCGAGGCTCGGGGCTATCAGGTGGTCGATTCGGATGGCAAGGACCTGGTGAACCGCGCCGTTGCCTCGCGTCCGGACATCATCATCCTGAACTCGTTGTTCTCGAGCAGCGACGGAGTTCGCTCGCTGCGGTTTGAAAAGGGCCTGGAGAATGTACTCTTTCTTATTTACTCATGACAGCCATGAAGATTCTGATCGTCGATGACGAACCCCACCTTCGCACCCTGATCCAGCAGGCTCTGGAAGAACTCGAAGAGGACGGCGTCGAACTACTGACCGCCACAAACGGGGAGGAGGCGCTTGCGACAATCCGCGCCGAAGAGCCCAGCCTCGTTTTTCTCGACGTCATGATGCCTCGGCTGAATGGCTTCGACGTCTGTAACACGGTCAAGAATCAGCTTGGACTCGGCCACATTCACATCGTCCTGCTCACTGCGAAGGGGCAGGAGTTTGACCGCCAGCGTGGGCAGGAGGTCGGAGCTGACCTCTATATGACCAAGCCCTTCGATCCCGACGCTCTGCTGGCAAAAGCGCGTTCCGTGCTGGGCCTTACGGCAATGGGGGATTAACAGCCCATGCCCGGGATCACCCTGAAGACGGTGGTCGGTCCACGATCGAGCAGTCACTCCGTTCTGCAGGCGCTCGTCGCGGCTCTCGGCGACGCGATCGTGATCGCCGACAGCCAGGGCAAAGCGCTGTTCGGTCAGGCCGCGCAGGTCAATTCTCTCTCTATTCCCGTTCTGCATGAGAACGCACAAATCGGCGTCGTCACTGGCTCCGAATCATCCGTGCGGGCCCTGGCCCTGCTGGTATCCCATTTGGCGGCCCGTGAGGCGGAGAGCCGGGCGATGGCGGCAGAAGTTCTGCATCTCTACCGCGAGATTCATCTCATTGAGGAACTCTCGGAGCAATTGGTTCCCCTTCTCGACGCGGATGCAATCGCAAAAGCGGCTTTGGATCAGGCGCAACGGCTCATCGCGGCAAGCCACGGCATTGTGCTTTTTATGGGAAGTGCTGGCCAGTCGCTCCGGATCCTCGCTCGTTTTGGGAAAAAAGTCGCGGGGGACGCAGATGCCATCGCACCGCAATCCTCCTTCGTGGCGTCGATCCTGGACCGTGGCGTAGCCGAGATCCTCAATGACCAGATGGCCAGTACTCCCCTGCGAAACGGCCACACACCGATGCGGGCTGTTATCGGCGCACCTCTGCGCGCAGGAGAGAGAACCGTTGGGCTGATCGCACTGGCCCATACGGACGAGGACGCGCATTATTCATCGGCCGACCTGAAGCTGCTGAACACCATCAGCCTGCAGACCGCCACTGCGATGGAGAAAGCGCGGCTGGTCTCCGACATATTGGGGGTCGAACGGCAGCGTGCCGCCTATGCGGCCGAGTTGCAGGCCGCCAGCGCCGTGCAGCAGCTGCTGCTGCAAACCGCCTCGCGACCCACGCCTGGTTTCCAGGTTGAATCGGTCTATCTGCCGGCAAACGAGGCCGGCGGAGACTTCTTTTTTGTCCAGCCCACTCAGGACGGTTCACTCGTTGCGATCGTCGGCGATGTTTCAGGCAAGGGCCTGACGGCTGCTATGCGAGTCGCGATGATCCTGGGTGTGCTGCACCGTGAGACTTCCGAAGATCCCGCTGAAATTCTCTTCAACCTCAACAATGCCCTGATCACGCAGGGCCAATTGGGATTTACGACCGCTTGCTGTGTGCGTATCGCATCCACGGGTACTTTCACGCTGGCCAACGCCGGGCACATCGCACCGTACGTTTCGGGTGAAGAGATCCAAACGGCGCCGGCGTTGCCGCTTGGACTCGCGCCGGATGCGGTCTACCCTTCCTTGCGGGGCCGGATTCCCACCGGAAGGAGGCTGGTGCTGATGTCAGACGGCGTGCCTGAAGCGCGGTCTGTATCGGGTCAGCTGCTTGGCTTCGAACAGCTACTGCCTTTGAGCTGCCTTACGGCAGCTGAAATCGCCGATGCTGCACACCGATTCGGTCAAGAGGACGATATTACGGTGCTAACGATCGCAGCGGGGCAAGAATACGCCCGCGCTCGCTGACACCTTTGGGTTCCAGGTTTCAATGGATGCCTGAGCGTTTTCTTTCTGTAATCGTTCGCGGAATCGCTCGTTTCTTAGAGTGATTTTGCCATTAAGACGGCGAAGAGTGCTCGTTCGCCAAATATTCCCTTAGAATTCAGCCGCTGGAAAGTGGACTTGGCCAACAGCAGTTGACGCGGAGCATTTCCTAAAGGCACACCTTGCGGATCAGCTCTGAATCGCTAATCGACAAACGAGGGGTTCTACCAGAACAAATGCTATTGTTGTTGCTGCTCGATCTGCTGCAATTGGAGAATGGGCGAAGCCGGCGGGGGCGGCTCCAGAGCGCGCTCTACGTGAATCGACCAATCCTCCGGCATGGGCCACTCCTGATCAAGCGGCGGCGCTTCGGCATGCGCAGTTACCTGTACCGCGACATGAAGTTCGCCCGCAACATTGCCTCGATAAATACCTCGCGTCGGCGGCACGTCCGTGTAATCGCGGCCTAATGCCGTGCGGATATGAGACTCATGGGCCAACCGATTGTTCGTTGGGTCGAACCCAACCCAGCCGACATGTGGAAGAAACGCATCCACCCATGCATGAGTGGCGAGAGGCAGCGATCGCATCCCGTCTTCGGGAATGTGGTTTAGGTAACCGCTGACGTATCGGCATGGAATCCCGATCAGGCGGACCAGGGCGATCATCGTATGTGCGAAGTCCTGGCAGACCCCCTGTCGCTTTTCGATGGCCTCATCGATCGGCGAGTCAACGCGGGTGCTCTTCGGCACATAGTCAAAGTAATCGTTCAGGCGGGCATTTAACTCACGCAGCAGGCTCATCGGGTCGTCCCGTCTTTGCAGTTCGAGATGCCGCGCGAGATCCAGCAGTCCTGGGGTGGGTTCAGTTAATGGGCTCGGTAACAGCATCTCCCAGTAGTCGCCCTGGGCAACCAGGTCATCCAGCTCACGCCACGCGGAGCGTTCCAGCCGATCCGGTACAGCCGCCAGCTGCTGCAGTTCCACCAGCGATTCCGCCACGATGACCAGCGTTCTGTGTTCGCCGGGAATATCGAAATGATGGACACTGTTTCCTAGACGATCGCGATAGGTGAAGACCCTGCATCTGGGGCTGACGGAAAGCGAGAAATTCAGGCACCGCTGATTCGCGTCCGCCCGAGGATGCATCCGCGTTTCCATAAGAGTTTCACAGATTGGGCGGGAGTATTCGAACCGCGTGAGATGACGAATCGAAAAGAAATCCATAGTCGGTTTCCGGAAACTTGTTACAGCGCCAGGGCAGTATCGACCGAGTAGCTTATATAGAGGCGGTAGATCAGGTCCTGAACAGCTCTGCACTCCTCGAGGACATGACGCAGATAGCTCGCGGTATCCTGCGCAATAATCTCTCCAATTTGGACAAAGCTTAAGGACGCACGCAGTTTTCCGGCACGGCGCGAGAGCTCTTCCGCCGGCCCACGCCTGCGGTCCTGCTGAATGCAGGTAAGCGCATCGACGAGTGAATGGATAGAGTACCAAAGCGAGTGCGGGAATTCGCGGTTGAGAAGGAGAAACTCCAGAATGCGCTCGGGCGTTACATCCGCAGTATGCACGGTGCAATAGGACTCGAAAGCAGTGCAGCTGCGGAGCAGTCCGATCCATTCCAGATACTGCGACGAATCCATGAAGGCATCTGTCATTGCAAAGAGCTCCCGGTAATACATCTCCAGCAGCGTCGCCATATGCATGGCGCCCTCCATATGCCGGCCGGCACGGATGAAGTGCCACCCCTCACCATGCGTCATAGTGGTGTCGGTGACACCCTTAAACAGGTAGATTCCTTCGAGCACGGTCTGCATGGCATCGGAAAGCATCGGGTCTGATTCCAGCGCGCGCATTGTCCCCAGATCGTGGTAAAGGCGGTTTAGCTTTTGCCACTGCTCGCTGCTAAGCTCGTCGCGGACCTGGCGGGCATTATCTCGCGCAGCGGTGATACACCTTGCCACAGAAGCGCGATTCGACGTATCGAAGACGAGCAGTCGCGTGGTACCGTCTACGTCCGCCACCGGAAGTTCCGCAGTACTGCCAAGCGCGCGCATGACCATGGGCCACCGCGCTTCGCTCGTGATTCTTGACCCCTCGAGCATAAGATTCATATTGACATCGAGAATATGCAGCGCATTCTCAGCGCGCTCCATATAACGCCCGATCCAATAAAGACTGTCAGCCACACGAGAGAGCATGGTTATTCGTCCAAAACCCAGGTATCCTTGCTGCCACCACCCTGCGATGAGTTCACCACCAGCGATCCCTTCTGGAGAGCTACGCGCGTCAGCCCGCCCGGAGCAATGTTGAGTTGATCCCCAAAAAGTATGTAGGGTCTTAGGTCTACGTGTCGGGGTTCGATACTGTCGCCGACCAGGCACGGTGCGCACGAAAATGTCAGCGCGGGTTGGGCAATAAAGTTGCGCGGGGCCTCGCCAATCAGTTCGCGGAAGTGCTGCCGTTGTTCCGGGGTGCTGTGGGGACCAACCAGCATGCCGTAACCGCCGGATTCCCCAACCGGCTTGACAACCATATCTTCCAGTCGGGCCAGCACATGTTCCCGATGTTTTGGATTCGTGAGCAGAAAGGTCTCGACATTATTGAGCAGCGGGTCTTCGCCGAGATAATAGCGGATGATTGCCGGGACGTATGCGTACACAGCCTTATCGTCGGCTACTCCGGTTCCGAATGCGTTCGCCACGGTGACATTGCCGGCTCGATACGCATTGAGCAGCCCGGGCACGCCAAGTGCCGAATCCGCCCGAAAGGCAAGCGGATCGCTGAAATCATCATCAACACGCCGGTAGATGACATCGACCCGCCGCAGGCCCGCCGTGGTTCGCATATAGACGATGTTGTCGTGCATCAGCAGATCCCGGCCTTCGACGAGATCGACCCCCATTTGCCGTGCAAGGTAGGTATGTTCGAAGTACGCTGAGTTATAGACTCCTGGAGTCAACACGACAATGTTGGGTTCCGGCCGCCCCTCCGGAGCAAGCGAACGCAGAGTGGCCAGCAGCAGTTGCGAATAATGGTCGATGGGGCGAACTCGATACTTCCTAAAGAGATGCGGAAGTGTACGCTTCATCGCACGCCGGTTCGTCAGCATGTACGAAACTCCGCTCGGGACCCTGAGATTGTCTTCGAGAACTACAAACTCGCCACTTTCCAGGCGAAGCAGATCTGTGCCGGTTACAGCGATATAGATGTTGCGCGGGACCTGAAGACCCCGCATCTCCCGGCGAAAATGGCGGGATGTATAGACAATTTCTCGCGGAACCACACCATCGTTGAGAATCTTGCCTTCGTGGTAAATGTCGCGCAGAAACAGGTTCAGCGCGGCAATTCTCTGCTTCAGCCCTTTTTCGAGGGTTTGCCATTCCTGATGAGTGATGATCCGAGGCACCAGATCGTAGGGGAAAATACGCTCCGTGCCTTCGTCTCGGCCATAGACGGTAAAGGTGACGCCCTCGGTCAGGAACGACAGATCGGCGGATCTTTTGCGAGCAGCCAGTTCCTCTGCCGGCATCTCCAGGAACGCGCGCAACAGTTCCTGGTATTGTGGTCGCGGCTGGCCCGTCGCTGTGAACATCTCGTCGAAGGCACGGTCGATCCGGTAATCCGAGAGTGCACGATGATCTGCAGGACTCGGCGCGGCAGTGGCAATCATGCTTCCTCCTTTACCTGCTCCGTGACGACCGTGAAACGGGTGAGCTTCACTTCGCCGAAAGTCGTTGTAATCGCGACGTCGGTGGCGTCGCGCCCGGTGGCGACCAGAACACGGCCGATGCGGCGCTGGTTGTGTCTCGCATCGAATGTCCACCACTGGCCGCTCAGATAAGCTTCGAACCAGGCACTGAAGTCCATCGGATCGGGCGCCGCCGGGACCCCGATGTCCCCCAGGTAGCCAGTCGCGTAGCGAGCGGGAATATTGAGCGCACGGCAAAAGGTGATCGCCAGGTGTTGAAAGTCGCGGCAAACCCCCACGCGCTCGGTGTAGGTTTCGAGGGCCGTTTTGGTGGGTCGGGCCTTCGTATAGTCAAACCCAACATGTTGTTTCACCCAGTCGCAGACGCTCTGCACCCGACCCCATCCGGGAGTGCAGCCTCCGAAGAGGTCGGCCGCGATCGGTGACATCAGATCGACCTCGCAGTAGCGGCTGTTCGTCAGGTAAGGCAATGTTTGCGGGGGGAGCGTGTGAACCGGAACCTCGCAGGCATCCGGCGCGATGGCATCGAGCTCACCGCTGTCACGCACCACACAAGAGGCTGAGAGCCGAACCGGCCCTGCCGGGCAGAGGAACCGCGTGCCGATGTTCCCATAAAGATCCGTGTAATCCTCTACAGGAACGAGAGGCGCCACTTGCACCAAATCTGGTTCCTGGAGATCGGCCTGCCGGGAGGGATGAACGCGCAGCAGCGCGAGGAACGTTGCTCCGAAACGAACATCGAACTGAATGTCGTAGCCCAGCCGGATCAGCATCGCGCTATTCTGTCCTTACCCCAAAACGGAATATGGAGGAAATTGGCGTTCAGCTGAGGTGCGACGCGGGACGTCAGCGTTCCTATTTAGTACCAGCCAAACCCAACGATTGCAAGCACCCAGTGCAGGAGCCAGGAGCGGGATGACCTACTGTGTCGGAATCAAAACTCATGAGGGCCTTGTCCTCGCGTCCGATTCGCGGAGCAATGCGGGCTACGATCAGGTGAATACCTGCCGCAAGATGTACACACTTGTGACGCCGGGAGAACGTGTTTTCGCGCTCCTTACCAGCGGGAGCCTCTCTTTGACCCAATCGGCCATGACCCTGTTGCAGCGGGATTTTCGCTCCGGAAACGGTCTGGCCACGGCGGCCAACTTCTACGATGCCGTCCGCTGCGTCGGCGACTACGTGCGTAAGGTCGCTGAGATGGATCGAACGGCACTTGAAAAGGATGAATACCATTTCAATATCCACTTGTTGGTCGCGGGGCAGATTAAGGGAGAAGAGCCCCAGCTGTATCTGGTCTATCCGCAGGGAAATCCTCTGCGGGTAACGACCGAGACGCCTTTTCTGCAAATTGGCGAGTACAAGTATGGCCGACCGATCATTGAGCGTGGGGTTATCTACAACTCGACCACGCTGGAAGACGCCGCCAAATACGCTGTGATCTCCTTTGATGCGACCATGCGATCCAATGTGACTGTGGGTCCGCCCATCGAGATGTTGCTCTACCGAAACGACTCGCTTGATTTCGGCAATTACCGCTGCTTCGCGGCGGATGACCCACAATTGATCTCCATCCATCGGCAATGGGAGCGGTCGCTCAGAAATGCCGTCGAAGATCTTCCCGGAATTGAGTTCAACGCATGCCTCCCCGGTTGCTGAGGTCTCGTGCAATGGAGTTCAGATAATCTCTTCTCGCAGTGGCGTCAGGGGGCGGCACCTCCCCTCGTCAGAGCTGTTCCTTAGCCACACCCTATGGAACGGCCGGATCTCCCCGATCCGGCTGTTCCACAAGGTGTGGGTTCGGAAACAACCACTACACAGGAACTCGAAAGTGGACGCGGTCTGCTTTTCCTGAAGCGTGAAACCACTGGCCTGCAACTCGCTACGCGGTGCATCCTTTGCAAGGCCTGATATACGCTTTCACCGCTGGATGTGCTACATGCCGCCTGCCACCAGAGGTCTCATAGATAACAATGTCGAAATCTCCGGTGGTGGTCAGCTTGCACTGGAGTCCCGACGGGCCTTCGAGAGTTGTTCCTTTTTCCCCGCTGCATACTTGCTTGGCGACGCCGTTCTTGAGAAATTGAACCTCAAATGTGGTGTCCGATGGACTTCCCGGGGCGGCCTCGAAGGTCACAGTTGCCCCTTTCTCGGCCAGCACAGAAGACGATTCGGTCTGCGCTGGTGCTCCATCCTGACTCGGTACCAGAACAGTCATAGGCACCGGCACGTGCTTCGGACCGCAGCCCAAAGCCGCAATCAGCGACAGGCATATCGCCGATACAAACAACCTTCGCACTTTCATAAGGTCCCTCCTTGTTGGGTACGGCTCGTACGGGATGATTACGTTTGGGCCGATCGCACCATTGCCAGATAACGTGGATCCCTCCGTAGGGAATCCATATCCGGGAAGGGTGCGAACTGGAGGGAGGTTGCGCCCTTGCGAAAACAGATTGACAGCGTAGCCAACGCCGCGTCACGGTTTCCGAGAAGCTCTAATATCCGCGCTTTGAAAAGCTGAGAATCCATGTCGGCCGCTCCCAGCGATTCGGCTTTCTTCATCAGTGCGAGAGCATTGCGTGGATTGCCCGATTTCACCTGGTAAAGAGCAAGCAGCATCCAGCTTGGGCCATCGGTTGCGTCTGTACTCAAATGTTTCTGCGCCTCCTGCGCGGCGCGCAGATAGGCGGCTTTTGCCTCGCTCTCGCGATTACGCAACGAAGAATAACATTCCCCAAGTTCCAGCCAGTTCGTATCATCAGCAGGATTCAGCCGGACGGCTTGCTGCGCAAAAGGAAGAGCTTCCGCAAGCTTACCCTGATAGCGGAGTGCAAGGGAGGCGTTCACTGCGGCGAGGTCGTTAGGTTTAAGTGCAAGGCTTTTTTCCAGCGCCTCTGTTGCCTGCGCGAAATCGCCAACCTGCAAATAGGCACCGCCAAGGTTGCCAAAAGCCTGCGAGTTACCGGGCGCGGCGAGGCTTGCGGCGCGGAATTTCTCAATTGCCTCCTGATATTTGCCCAGGCCGTTTAGGACAACGCCCCATTCGTTGTAGGCAACCCACGCGTTGGGGCGCTCCTGTAATACCCGCGTGAAGGACTTTTCAGCATCTGCCCATCGACCGAGCCGACCATAGATCTGTCCTTGCCAGGCCAGCGCCTTTGTATTGGAGGGGTCAAGTTTCAGGGCTTTAGCAATCTCGTCCAGCGCACCTTGCTCATCTCCTGTGTAATCCAGCACCAGACCCTGCGCGAGATGGCCGTCCACCAGAGCAGGATCCAGCATGAGTGAACGAGCACAGTTTCGGCGGCTCAGGTCGAGAGCCGCGGAGTCGCCCTGAATGCCATACAACCGGCCATAGGCCATACCGAGCTTCGCATAGCAAATGGCCCATTGTGGGTCGAGATCCGCAGCCTGTTGATATTTCTCGATGGCTGCGCCGAGTCCCGCGTCGTTCGGCTGCTTCATCAAGGCCTCCGCCTGCTGGAAGGCCGTGAATGCGGCGGTTGAATTTGTACCAGGCTGCGTTTGCTTTGTGTCCTTAAGATAGCGGCTCACATTCAGGAGCGATGCAGCTGCCTCCACTGCCCTGGCAGGAAACATCGTGGCGTCGTGGAGATCGCCTTGAATGCTTCGTGCCCTGAGGGCATGGCCTGTGACCGGATCGAGGATGCGCAGAAGCAGGTCGAAATGTTTGCCATCCGGCACGCCAGAGGCGGCAAGCACAAGGTTTGCACCCAGAGGATCGCAGACCTGCCTGAAGTTGGCCGCGTGGTCAATATCCTCGCCCACATCGTCGGGAGAGATGACAAAGAGATTGTGGTCCAGAGCCTCAATACGCGCCAGCTGACCTTTAATTGCCGCAAGAACGCCGGTCAGCAGCGGCGTTACCTGGCTGTCCGACGTTTTCGGCCAGTTCAATAAAGCCACGAACCGCTTCCCGGGCAGCGGGTGCAGCAGATCATAGATCGTCTCGCGCTCGGCCCAGCTGCCGGCGCCAACAGCACAGATCCCGGCAGCAGCAGCGCCGATAAAACGTCGCCGGGTCCACGTTGCCGAGGTTCGCGGCTTCAAGCCGAGCGAAGCCATCGCCTGGTCGAACGCCTGACACCTTCGGTCCGGATCAGGATCGAGGCACTCCCGCACCAGGTTGGAACAGAAGGAAGGCACGGTGCTGTTCAGGCGAGGACTTACGATGACCGAGGAGCCATCCGGTGCCACAGTCGGCTTTTGGCCGGTAAAGACCTCGTGCAGCACCACGCCGAACGCATAGAGGTCGCTGGCTTGCGAGGGCGGTTTACCCGCATACAGTTCGTGGGCGATATAGCCAGGTGTGCCTGCAACCGCATTCCTGCCTTGCAGACTCGTTTCCGATTCATGCGCTCGGGCCAGGCCAAAATCAGTGATCCACAATCGCACTTGTTCGCCGCTGCCCTCGAGCATGATGTTGTTGGGCTTGATATCTCGATGAACGATGCCCTGATCGTGGATGGCGGCCAGCCCCGCCGCCATCTGCCGAAGAATCTCCATCCCTTCCTTCACAGAGATTGCATTCGGCTGCCGTAGACGCCACGCCAGTGTCTTGCCCGGCAGAAGCTTCATGGTCAGGAAGAAAAATGCAGGAGGCGGTTGTTCGCTATGGAAGATTTCATAGATGGGACAAAGATTTGGATGAGTAACCTTACGGGCAAGAAGAACTTCCCGCTCGAATCGCTGCTTCAAGGATGGTTGATCCGCAAAGTGGGGAAGAATGGTCTTGAGCGCAATGTGAACTCCCTGAAGGAAGCTGTCCTCGGCCTCATAGACCTCGCCCATGCCGCCCTTCGCGATAAGACGAACAATGACGAAACGACCGATCAGGGTCTGGCCGGGCTGAAGTCCGGGCCGGAAAACCTTTCCATCACCTTTCGCAATGGCGGCCGTTTCTACCGAGGAAGCAGGATCCGCCATCGTCTCATCGAGAGTAACGGCAGGGTGTTGCAGGAAGCTGCCGGCGCACGCATCCTGAGCAAGCAGCTCTTCAACCGCCCGCCTTAGCGCGGGATCGTGACTGCAGGCCTGATCGAGAAAGGCTTCGCGCCGCGACGACTGGAGAGAGAGCGCGGCCACGAACAGTTCCGCCACTGGATCTCGTTGGCTGGCCATAGTTTCCCATCCAGGAAAGCGCCGAATCATGGACCTTCCGCGAATGCATTGCTGGCCGAATGACAACAAACCTTAATGAAACCTGACAGAGAGGAGCTCGGTCGAGAAGTCTGTCTTCAGGGAGTCGGGAACCGCTTCTGTCTTTGGGGAACACAATCAACCGTTCAATCCGCGGACTCCCGCAGGTGGCACCAAGCTTATACCAATCCGGGGATTTGAATCAGCATCTTTCCTGGCCCGATCCATTGCTATCTGCGGCGGTTAGAGAAACACCGCGGCCTCCTCTTCCTGGCTCCGTATCTCGATTACGTGTCCGAGACCGGGGTGATGGTACAAGTGCGCGGAGGCAACGGTTTGCTGCCAACTGTAAAGTCGAACGGCACCGCAGTTTCACTGCACGGGCACCCCACGAGTTAACCGGTAGAGGGAGGCAGTCGGAGCCCATGAGGGTTCCACGAACCTTTATGGCACTTCCGTACCATTTTTAGCCTTTTCGACCGCTTTCGGCGTCGCGGCCCAACCCGAGGGGAGGTCGCATCCCAATTCTGCGAGCGGCATCCCCTTCGGCGGTCGCCCGTTTTCTATCGATAGACGTGCGGTAATCAACCAGCCTGGGGGTATGATAAGCACGTCAATATTGGGCAGAGCACCGCAAACCCCACCTTGAGGAAGCAGGGAATGGAAGTTTCCGGAAGTTGCGTGCTGTCCCGCACACGTTTCGTCCGAACCCTCCGTGCCCGGACAATCCTTCGCCTCGTATTCGGTCTCGCGGCCTGCATCTGCGCAGCGCGAGCCGCCGAGCCTACCCTAACCACGCTGCACGCCGTCCATATGCTCACGCTGGCGCAGGCCAGGCTCGGCATCCCCGTCGCGTTCCAGGCCACCGTTACCTACTACAACCCCAGTGACGTGGACCTCTTCGTCCAGGACAATGGCGAGGCCATTTACGTCGAGGCGAAGCAGAACCAGAACTTCCAGCTCGGCGACCGCGTCCTCGTGCGCGGCCGGTCGCGCGCCAGCTTCACCCCTGATGTCGTGGCCGACAGCGTCACTGTACTCGGTCACGGCAGCGTGCCCCAGCCCGTGCCCGCCGACTTCCAGCAGCTCATCCGTGCCCAGCGCGACTGCGTGCTCGTCACCGTTCACGCCACGGTCCGCAGCGCGGACACGATCAACTTCGGCAACACCCGCGAGGTCGCCCTCCGTCTGCTCATGGACGGGGGCTACATCGACGCCACCGTCATCGGCGTCGATCCCGGCCTCGCCACTAACCTGCTCGACGCCGACGTGGATGTCACGGGCGCCGTCTCCGGAAAATTCGACAGTAAGATGCAGCTCATCGGCATCGTTCTGGAAGTGCCGACGCTCGCCGATGTGAAGATCGTCCGGCGCGCCCAAACCAGTCCGGAGTCCCTGCCCGTTACGCCTATGGACAAGGTCATGTCGGCCTTCAATGTGTTCGACCGGACCGAGCGGGTGCGCGTCCAGGGATCCATCACGTACTACCAGCCCGGCACCGCCGTCGTCCTCCAGAATGGCGCACACAGCATCTGGATTGCTGTTCACACCGTTGAGCCCCTGGAGATTGGCGACAAGGCCGACGCCACCGGTTTTCCCGATCCCCACTTCGGCTTTCTCGCTCTCGCCGACGGCGAAATCCGGGACAGCCACATCTACGCTCCCGTCCAGCCCGTGTCGTCCAACTGGCACGATCTGACGGACTGGAACAGCGGCAACGCCGAGGGCCATCAGAACGACCTCGTGTCTATCGAAGGCCGCGTTGTGGCCGCCGTCCGCGAACAATCGCAGGACGAATTCGACCTCATCTCCAACGGCAAGCTTTTCACCGCCATTTACCATCACCCGCCCGGCGACCGGCCGCTGCCGCGGATGAAGCGGATTCGCCCGGGAGCCACCATCCGCGTCACCGGCATCTGCATGGTCGTGCAGGGCGCCAACGTCGACCCCAGCGTGCAGGAGGTTCCCTTCAACATCCTGCTCCGCTCCTTCGACGACATCGCCGTCGTTGCCAACCCCCCTCTGCTGAGCATTCGCAATCTCCTGCTTCTGGTGGGCCTGCTCTTCGCTCTGCTCTTCGCCGCCGGAGCCCGCGCCTGGGTCGTCGAGCGCCGCATGCGCCACCAGAATGCCGCCACCGCGCTCATTGAGCGCCGCCGCAGCCGCATCCTCGAAGACATCAACGGCTCGCGCCCGCTGGCCGTGATCATCGAGCAAATCGCTGAGCTGGTTTCTCTCAGGCTGCGCGGCGCGCCCTGCTGGTGCCAGATCGTCGACGGCGCGCGGCTCGGCACCTGCCCCGAGAATCTGAGCGCCTGGCGCGTCGTCGAGAAGACCATTCCCGGCCGCTCCGGCCCGCCTCTCGGGGTCCTGTTCGCGGCCTTCGATGCGCATTCCCAACCCACCCCCGATGAGTCACAAGCGCTCTCCGTCGCGGCCGAACTCGCCACCCTCGCCATCGAAACCCGCCGCCTCTATTCGGATCTCGTTCACCGTTCCGAATTCGACCTGCTCACCGACGTCCCCAACCGCTTCTCGCTCGAATCCTTCCTCGACCAGCTCATCGAGCAGACCCGCCAGGTCGCCGGCGTCTTCGGTCTTGTCTACGTCGATCTCAATGACTTCAAACAGGTCAACGACCTCTACGGCCATCAGGTTGGCGATCTCTACCTGCGGGAATTCACCGCGCGCATGAAGCAGCAGATCCGGGGCGGCGATTTGCTCGCGCGCATCGGGGGCGACGAGTTCGCCGTGATCCTGCCCAATGTGCGCCGGCTCGCGGAAGTGCAGGAAATCGCTCACCGCCTGGAGCGCTGCCTGGACCCGCCCTTCGCCGCCGAGGGATACGTCGTTTATGGCTCCGCCAGCGTCGGTATCGCCCTCTACCCGGACGACGGCGCCACCCGCGACAGCCTGCTGAGCGCTGCCGACGCAGCCATGTATGTCAATAAAGAAACCCGGCGCAGGAGCGCTCCCGTTTCCTCCGGGCCCGACGACTCCAGCCCACCCTCAACGACCGCTCCTGGTCCGGGGAGTCCGCTGAACCGACGAGATCGAGATTGACGCCCTCGCCCTCTTTCGTACTGCACTGTAAACCGAATGAGAGCCTGAACATACGATCGGGGCGCTGACGGATCCTGAAAACGGGCACCTCGATACCTATCCGCGTCTGGATGGCCTGCTGGGGGATTTGGCCCCCAGTTTAATTTCGCGATCCCGTCGGTTTGACTCAAGCGATGGTGGCGGTTTCTGTTGAGGACCCCAGGCAGTTCAATGCCTCAACAAAGCTCATCCTTTTCCATCTCAATCCATCTCAGCCCATTTCAAGACACGCGTCTGACAAAGTGCGGCAGAGCAGTCATGATTCGCCCGTTGGCAAGCGAGGCAGTCGGGAAATCCTCTCTGCTGCGGCGATTGCGCTCCGGACTACCGCTGGCTCATCGTTTGCCGGTGAGTTCGCGAAAGATCTGCACTTCGCGTTGCCGGTAGGGAGTGCCGTCGGGATGGAAGATGTCGTGAAACCAAACGGTAGGCTGCATGAGAACATAGGGACGCTCCCACGAATCCCACGGCAGGTACGTCTGACTCTTGCCGGCGACCAGGCCCCAATTGATGGCGGCAACGTGATTCTCGCGTGCGATGGGCAGAATGGTGTCAAAGGTACTGCCCGCGCCGCGGGCCATGTATTCCGTGCAGAGGACGGGGCGATGGAACTGCTTCAGCTGCTTCACGCGGAGCTCGAACTCTTCTGGCCAGCCGTAATTGTGGAAGCTGATGATGTCGGACTCTTCAATCTGGATGCGCGCCATGGGGGACATCGTGTTCAGGGATTCCCAATCGCCGTAAAACAAGCCGCTGGTGAGCGGCTGAGTTGGACGCGCGCTGCGAGCCCAGGCGAAAACCTGCGGCAACAGGTCGAGGATGATCTCAGTTTTGTTCTTTAGTTCTTCTCGCCCGTAGGAACTGGCGTTGTCATTGTCGGGCTCGTTCCACACATCCCAGGCCAGAATGCGGGAATCGTTCGCAAATGCGCCCACCAGGCTCTTAACGTAGCGTTCGAGCCGCGGATATTGCGTGGGATCGGCGAGGATCTCCGCACCCGGGGCCTGCACCCAGCCCGAGTTGTGTACACCAGGGATCGGCGGATGCTGTGGGCCCAGCTTCGGATGCGGATCCCAGCAGGAGTCGAAGAGCACAAAGACGGGGCGAATGTGATGACGGGCAGCGATGGAGAGGAAAACATCGATGCGCTGCTCGAATCCCCGGGGGTCCTGCTCCCAGACCAGGTTATGCAGAAAGACGCGCATAGTGTTCATGCCAATCGCCTCGGCCCAACCCAGCTCCCGGTCGATGGTGGTGGGATCAAAGGACTCGGCCTGCCACATTTCCAGCTCGTTGATTGCGTCGGAGGGTAGAAAATTAGCTCCCACCAGCCAGGGTTGCCGTTCATACCAGGCATTGGCCTCGTCTTCGGTCCATCGGACTTGTTGCGCCATCGAACTGGAGCAGATCGCGAAAAGAGAAACGCACAAGAGCATGACGTGCGCCGAGTACGAATAGATCTTTATGAGCGTTGCTTTGCCGCTGGGCAAGCAAGCAGGCGAAACCGGGCCCCGTTTTGTACCGCTGTCAGGCCGCGCCTTCGCAACGATGGTGGTGGGTCGCGTCCGCACGCTTCCCGACCCCGGCACGCCCCGAAGCGTAGCTCTGTCTGCGAGTCCGGCGCCCGCGTCGGCATTCTTCATGGTTGCGTCGCTCGATTGCCATCCGGGAAATCATTCATTCGGCCGCCCAGTGGGAGCTGGTTCTCTTTTCTCACGGCCGTCAGGCGCCTGACTACTTGCTCGCTCTTGTCCCGCTCGCCGAGTTGCGCGTAAGCCCGGGCCAGCAGAAAGTAAGCCTTTTCAAAACGCGGATTGTCCTGGATCGCCGAGGTCAGATGATCGACCGCCTCAGCCGGGTGATGATCCTCGAGCAGGATCCTGCCCATCTCACACTGCGCGGGCCCATAGTGCTCATCGACGGCCAGCGCCTGGGTGAGAGCCTGTTGTTCGCCGGCCTGGTCTTGTTTCGTTCGCAACAACAGCGCAAGTTGAAACCAGGTTCGCGGCTCATCGGGAGCCAGATCGATAGCCTTGTGATACTCAACCACGGCTCCATCCGGGTCGTTCAGCCTGAAGAGCACATTTCCCATCAGGTAGTGCGCCTGGTAGAGTCCGGGGTCGAGCGCAAGGGCGCGCTTCAGATCGTCGCGCGCTGCCTGGTAGATCGAAGCATCGAACTCACTCTCCGCCAGCGTGACGAAGAACTTGGGCGAGCCGGCATAAGTTGTGCGCTGGCTTCCCAGCAGGCGGTTCACGTCGGGATAGCGCCCCTGCATCTGGAGCGTGTTGGCCAGCAGCAGCAGGGTTTCGACGGACGGATAGGTCCTGTAGGCTGCTACGGCCACGGTTTCCGCGGGCTGGAGTTGATGGGTCGCCAGGTACACGACCACGGCCATCCGCATTTCCTGCTCGGGCGTCTTCGCGTTCACTCGAAAGTGCGCCAGAGCTTTCGCGGCGTCTTCGGTGTCGCCGCCGGCAAGATAGCAGCGTGCCAGCGATGCCGCAAGGCTGTCGTTTGCGGGCCACACGCGGTGAGCCCGCTGCAACTCCGCCGTGGCTTTCGGCATATCACCCTGGCCTTCGAAAGCGGCGGCCAGCAGCAGGCTGATCCGCGGATCGCACTTCCTGGTCGCCAGCGGTTGCAGAAATGTGGCGGTTTCCTGGAAGCGCTGGCTGCCCAGCGATTCACTGGCCTGTGCAAGCACAGCTTCCACCCGGTCTGGAGCAGGGCAGCCTTTGCCCGGTTGAGAATGAGCCTGATACGCGGCTCCGGCATCGCTCGCCTCTGCCGCCCTCGCGGCGGCGGGGCAGCCCCAGAAGCTGCCGGCCGCGAGAACTGCGACGAGCGTGAGTTTTGCTGTCAACCGGACCTCGATGCCCATCATGCCGTTGGATCAGAAGCTGAACCGCAGGCTGAGCTGAATTTCCCGCGCGGCGTACGCACTCGAAACATCGCCGAAATTGCTGGCAAGGTCGTAGGTGCTGATGGATCCGAAGTTGACTCGATTGAAGACATTGAAAAAGTCTGCACGGAAGGTTAAGGTCGGTTGTTCGCCAATTGTCCAGCTTTTGTACGCCGAGACGTCATAATCCTGGTAACCCGGGTTCTCAAGCGTATGAGTTCCCGAATCCCCCTGCACGCCCACCGCAGTCAGGTTAACAACATTCTGGGTGTTGATGTAGGGTCCAAGCCTGAAGTTCCTTCCTAATCCTCCATGCAGCGATTGATTGTTAACAGGGCCGATGACATTGGGCAGCGCGCCGTCGAAAAAACCTATATTCTGCTGGCTGCCCAGCGTGGTCCAGGGACCGGTACGTAGCGTTGCGATACCTGCAAATTTCCAGCCTCCCACGACCTCATCCGCCAGCGTGCTGCTGTTCGCAAACATTTTGCCCCGTCCAAACGGAAGCTCATAGATGCCGTTTGCTGTGAAGAGGCTGTTGATATCTTCCGTGCAGTGGCTGTAGTCCAGGTGCATATCGACGTGCCAGGTAAACTCATCCTGAAACGGGGTGCCCAGGCATTTGGACCATGTGTAGTTGACTGCCGCTGAGAGCCCGGAACTGAATCGCTTCTCCACGCGTCCAACCAGGGCGTCGTAGTTCGAGGTTCCCGTCTCCTGGTTTTGCTGAACGCCGCTGTAGCAGCCGATATTGTGATTCGTTCCGCACGTGTCGTAGTAAAGCGGGATGCCGTTGGTACCGAGCGGATCGAGTTCGTTGCGCTCCTCGTAATGGCGCTCCGAAGTTCCAAGGTAGGCCACTTCAAAGAGCCAGTCCCGGATGGTTTTATCGATGGTCAGGTTCCACTCGTACGCGTAAGGTGTCGATGCGTTCGGCTGGATAAACGAAACGGTAGGACCGCCCCCCGAGAAGTTCCCGTCGGTCATTGCTGGCGAGTACATTCCCGCCACCCCCTGCGTTCCATCCAGATTGAAGACCGGGAGCACGCCAGCAGGAGAATTATTGAAGTCGTCGACCTCATACAGCCCAATCTGATCCACTTCAACCTGATACTGGTTGATATTCGGCTGCAGGTAGTACATCCCGAATCCGCCCTTGATATCCACATTGAGCTTCGTGGAAGGGAAAAAGTTGAAGCCGAACCGCGGCGCCAGGTTGGTCCAGACCGGCTTGACCATATTCCTCCCCAGGCCCAGAACGCTGGTGGCCGGATAGGTCAGATCCTGCCCCGTCGCCACGTCGAAGCTGCCGATGTGATTGTTGACCTCGATCGGAGGCGAACGATGCTCCCAGCGCAATCCGTAGTTAAGCGTCAGCTTTCGGTTGACCTTATAGTTGTCCTCGACGAAATAGGCCTGATACCACGTCCTCAGGTTCTCGGTTGGGCCGGTGCCGAGAGAAGTTCTTGTGGTATTCGGGACGCCCATCAGCAGGTCTGCCACGGGATCCCCGGTGTAAACTCCGGTGAAACCAATCGAAGTTGCTGACCAGTCTTCATAGGAATAGATTGGCTCGTACCGGATGTCCACGCCGGCAGTTAGCTGATGTTTTCCCTTTTGCAGCATCAGGGCGTCCGTCCACATGTTCAGGCCTTCCCTGAGTATGTCAGTACCATTTGTGGACCCGGGATTGCCGTATGAATTCACACCTATACTGGGCGGACCGTCCGATCCCGGAAAGTCTGTTTCGTTGATCAGTCCCAGTGGATTTGCCAGGGAAGTGTCGTAGCCATCAGAACGCTCCAGGCCAACGGCAGTATGAGACCAGCCATAACGGAAATTGTCGACCAGGCGAGGCGAAAAGGTGTGCGTCCATCCGATGGCGACATTCTTTGGGTTCGAAGGAAAGGTTTGGCTGTTGTACGAGGTCATCCCCGGCGCAATTGCGGTTTGATTCTCCTGGGTGTACCGGCCAAACAGAGTGTCTTTTGCCGAGATCGTGTAGTCAACGCGGCCGCTGAACTGATCCCAGTTATTTGTTGTCGTTGCGACGTTGAAATAGTTAGCCGTGCCATTGTTGTAGGAGCCGTTCGGCGCTGGATACAGCGCCAGGATTTTCTGCCCGATCGTGCTGAAATAACCGGAGGGCACCTGGTTGCCGGGCAGTACCGCGTAGCCGGTCGGCGTGGCCGGATCGAGTATGTATGGGTTATACAGCTGCTGGCTGTCTGCGCCGAAGTTACCGGCCAGCTGATTGGCGTTGGGAACCAGGTTGTAGTCGTCGCCCGGCACCAGCTGGCGAAACCCCTCATAGTTACCGAAGAAAAATATCTTATTTCTCTTTATGGGTCCTCCGACGCTGGCTCCAAACTGGTTTTGATGGAAAGGCGGAGCACTCGTGGTGACATCGAAATAGTTCCTCGCGTCGAAGTCATTATTCCGCAGGTATTCGTATGCCGTTCCGTGAAACTGGTTCGTGCCAGACCGGGTAACGACGTTGATGAACGCGCCTCCCGATCCGTACTGCGCAGGGGCGTCGGAATTCAACATGACGAACTCCTGAACCATATCCGGATCCGGCTGCAGACCTGCGGCGCCGTACCAGGCATTGCGCGTCTCGATTCCGTCATACAGGAAACTGTTATCGTCTTCTCTCAGGCCACTGATGTCGACCGCGACCACACCCGAGTCCGAGGCCCATGATGAAGCGGGAGAGTTGATCCCCTGGATCCCGGACACGGGCACGACACCGGCGTCGAGCTGCGCCAGTTGCAGGTAATCGCGGCCATTCAGGGGCATATTATCGATCTGCTGGCTCCCAATGAGTTGCTCATCGTGGGAAGACTCCGTATTGAGCAGCAGGTCTGCCGCATTCACTGAAACCGTTTGCTCGGTCTGGCCTACGGCGAGAGTGATGTTGTCCTGAAACAGCTGGCCAACGATCAGAGCAAAGGGCTGGACACGCTGCCTGGTAAATCCGGACTTGAACACATCCATCGTATAGGTGCCCGGGGGCAGGTCGGTCACGTGGTAAGAGCCCAGGTTGTCCGTCTGCGCATGGTACACCACACCGGTCGCGACATTGGTTACACTCACGCCGGCCCCGACGACGAGGGCCCCGCTGGCATCCGTCACCGTACCGTTGACCTGACTACTGACGATGTTCTGCGCGCGCGCGGAGAAGGAGATGGACAGCATGAGAACGAGCGCCGCCCCAAAAGCTAATCGCCTCGAGCCTTTCTCGACAGAATTCGACCAGGAACTCCGCTTTCGCATTTGGTATTTCATCGGTCGGTCCTCCTGAAATCGCGCCTCATCGGGCGGCACTGGATTTGCCAGCATTCTGGATGTAAACAGTTACAATGGAATTGGGACATGCGCAACGGCGAGAATCCTAGGCCCCGGTCGCATGTAGCGCAATAGGCCAAGATAACCAATTCGATATAGGTCAAATGACCCATATCGAGCGTCGGAGGCAGATGAAGTGGCGCGCTGGCTGCATTTCAACGCGGCACGGCTTCCCGGAATCTTCCTGGTTGCTGCGAGCCTCCTGTTGGTCGCGTGGATATCGGCTCGCCGGCAAAACGCGAAGAGCTTCGTGCCCGCTCACACATTCTCACTGCAGGCGAAAAACAGCAGTGAGTGGACGCCTTTTGGCGGAAGCTGGGTGATCGCCAATGGCGCCGTCGAGTCGAACTCCTACGAGCGTGGCGCCAAACTGCTCGCCGGTTTCAAATACTGGAGCAACTACACGGTCACCACAGATATTTTGTTTCGGGGCCCGGCTGCCGACATGGGAGTGGTTATTCGCACCAACGATGAATCGCGAGGCGTCGATGCTTATGACGGATACTTCGTCGGTCTGCGCAGCCTGGATGGAACGTTGGTCATGGGCCGTGCGAGTTACTCCTGGCTCGAAGTCCCGCCCGTGAGCATTCCCGGCGGTGTCCACCCGTTCACCTGGTATCGGCTGCGGGTTACAGCCTACGCGTGCAACATTGGCGCTTCGGTTACCAACTTGTCAACCAAGCAAACCGCCTGGATCGCGTTTCAGGAACACTTTTGCATCAAGAGCGGCCGGTTCGGTCTGCGAACCTTAAATGCAAATGCCGAGTGGCGCAAAGTTCGTGTTGAACCGGCCACCTGGAAGGACTATCACGATCTCGAACAGCACGCCGGCTTTGTGCAACACCCCGTCATTGTGAACGGGCCGCCCTGGTGGACACCCTGGCATGTGGCAGTGCTCTTCACGGGCGCTCTCGCCACCGCCATGCTGATCCAGCTTGGCTACTTCCGTTTCCAAACCTGGAAGACGAAGACCCTGAGCCGCGAGCGCGAGCGGCTGGCGCAGGAGATCCATGACACAATGGCGCAGGGCTTTGCCGGAATCGGCTATCAGATCCAGGGTATCCGGACCGGAATAGTGCGCGCCAAAACTCTGGATGCGAACAATATCGTCGACCAGTTAAACGTCGCGTATCAACTGGTGCGAAGCTGTCATCAGGAGGCCAGCCGGACCATCTCGATTCTCGGCCAGTCTTCTCCGTCGATTGAGAACAATCTGCTCGGTGAGTTGGCCGAAATCGCTCGCAGGACCGCGCCGGACAGCACCAGCATCGCTGCCGAGCTTGATGGCGAGCCTGTTCAACTGAATCTGCGCGTTGCCGATGCGCTCCTCCACATCGGCCGCGAGGCAATCATCAATGCCCTGGGCCACGCGGATCCCACCATCCTGAAGATCATCCTGAGCTACAGAGAGGACAACGTTGAGCTGGTCGTCGCGGATAACGGAAATGGATTCGAATACCCGAAGACGAAGGAAGGATTCGGCATCCTGGGTATGCAAAAGCGAGCTCGTGGCCTGCACACCGCCCTCCAGATTCGCAGTGCGCCGAGGCAGGGAACTGAGGTGCGCGTCAAGGTCAGCTTGCAGACTGTTCGGTTGCGCGTCCGACTTGGCGCTCTATTGAAACGCAGGTTTGCGGGTTGAGTGTCTGCGTGATACAGCAGATGCAGGCCTGTGTCGGGGCTGCCCAGGATTGGGCGCCTTCGCTTACCGGGAAAGGCGGATCAGTCCGCGCCGGACAGCCGTGGTCACCGCTTCCGTCCTGTCATCGGCGCCCAGCTTCAGCAGGCAGCTCGCAACGTGATTCCGAGCTGTCTTGGCACTGATAAACAGTTGTTCCGCAATCTCCTTATTGGTCAATCCATCGGCCACCAGCTTCAGTACCTCAAGCTCACGCTGTGTCAACTCTTCTCGAGCGATCGCCTCCGTCAGGCGTTTCGCGACATCCGGTGAGACACAGCGCTGGTTCTGGTTCACCAGGTCCACCGCCCGGATGATCTCCTCCTGCGGCGTGTTTTTCAGGAGATATCCCATCGCACCCGCCTGCATGGCATGCAAAATGTATTCGTCCTCCTCGTAATTCGTCAGTACCAGCACCCGAATATTCTGATCCTTTCGGCGCAATTCGGTGATCGCCTCAACGCCTTCCATCTCGGGCATGCGCAGATCCATCAGCACTACGTCCGGCCTCACCTTCTCTACCTCGGCTATGCCTTCTCTCGCAGAGCCCACTGCGCCCGTGACCACAATCTGCTCCTCGCTTTCCAGCATCGTTTTTAATCCCAGCCGAACCACCGGATGGTCATCGATGATCAGTACCTTAATTGCCCTGCCTGCGTCTTCCATGCCAGTACTGTATGCCCGCTCCTGCTCTGGTTCAATGGACTCCACAGTAGGTGAGCCGCCTATTGAAGACCTTACGCCCATCTACATTGGCGCCCCCATAGGAAACAAAGGGGTCGGCTTCCGACGGGACGCGCGAGCCAAGCACCGAGGATATCGACGTGCTCGGAGGTAATTCCGCAGGCCCCGGCAACGATGATGACCGAGATCGTTGACCGGATATTGTGCTCGCTCTTGACGATTCATATCGAGCGTTCAGACGCCGCGTTACGACTTGCCGGAATACATGCCGCACATGTGCCGTAAACGTAGAATTCGTGACCGGATGCGCGAAATCCTTTGGGCAATTTTGGCCTGCTCTGCGCAGCGCATCCTTCGAGGTCATAGAGTTTGCCACATTCGTTGCATTGGAAGTGATGATGATGCTTCTTGCCGGCAACTTCGTAGCGCGTCGCATCGCCAGGTACTTCGACGGGATGCAGCCATCCTTCCTCGATCAGCGTCTGGATGTTTCGGTACACCGTGGCAATCCCAACGCCTGGGTGGTGCTGCTGTGCCGATTGGAGAGCTTCTTCAGGAGACAGCGGCCGATCGGCTTTTACAAAAGCCTCACGAATGGCAGTCTTTTGTCTGGTGTTTCGAATGTCCCTGATGCTCAATGCAATCTCCTCTGTGCAGATTAAAGCCTCCACAGGAGCCAGACCCCAGCCCTAAACCACTACCCGAAATGAAGCGTTATCGGATGCGCTGATCGGGCTGTTGTGATAATGATATACCGTTATCGTTAATGACGACTTCCGTCAACTCCTTGATTCCTGCACACCACTACTGGGTCGATCGGCTCAATCCGTGGCTCGTCCATTTCGGCAACGGCTTTGGAGTCCGCCCGTATGGGCTCGCGTATCTCGCTGGATTCCTGCTCGCCGGATGGATTCTTGCACGCTGGGCCCGCCGAGGGAAACTGCCCATCCCCGAAGAGGAGGTAGCCAGCTTCATTCTCTATGCTGCTCTGGGCGTAATGATGGGCGGCCTAGCCCTGCACAACCACATTAACCAGGTCAGCAAAGACCTTCAGAAGAATCATGAAGTCCCACGATGAACCCTCTGCTTCTCACCTCGATGGCGGCTGTTTCAACCTCGGTTGGCGGCTATTGCGCCGTTCTGCTGCAGCGGAGAGCCCATCTGCTCATGTCCTTCGGCACGGGAGTGCTCGTTGGCGGCGCCCTGCTGGATTTGTTGCCCTCCGCATTGTCGGCCGCGGAAAGCTCAGGTTCATCGAAAGCAGTCGTTTTTCCTATCGCTGCCCCGGCGGCCTGCTTATCTTCTGCATCGGCGAGGCAGCGTCCCGTTATCGGGCACATAGGGTCGGGAATCGTGCCGCCGGACGAGTCAGTGCCGCCTTTCTTATTGTGCACAGCGCTCTCGACGGCACGGCTATCTTTGCTGCGTCCACCATATCGCTGCAATTGGGACTGATTGTTGGGCTGGGAGTAGTAGCGCATGATGTATGCGACGGATTGAACACGATCCTGCTGGCCACCGGCGCAGAAAAGCCCGGATGGACCGACTACGGATTTCTGGCGCTCGATGCCCTGGCGCCCATCGCGGGCGGCCTGATCGCAGCCCATCTCTTCCGAGTCTCCGACGCGCTGGTCATGGGTTTTCTCAGCCTTGCAGCAGGATCCTTTCTCTTTACCGCGTTATTCGGTCTACTTCCCGACGCCTGGCGGCGCGCAAGCCGCAGCCTGGTATTATCGCTGGGCCTCGCCGGCTTTTTGCTGATCCTGTGTCTCACAAGGCTGGTCGGCGCGCCTGGGTAGAAAGAGTGCCCCTGCGCCGGTGACAGGATCGAACCCGGAGCCTACTTCGCCGTGGATTATCTTTAATAGCGTGGATCGCGCAGTCGCCGCGCTTCAGTTCGATCATCGCCCCGGCGTTACGCAAGGCCACCAGCGCGACGATCAGGCGCCGCGTGATGGTTTTCGGGTGGAGGTTCTCCTTGCGTCCCTGCGCCATCACATCGAGGATGTCCCCGCGCGTGACCTCCGCGACGAGACGGCGGCTCAGCTGCGGCGCAATCCACGCGAGATCCGCCTCGTAGGCCCCCGCGGTCGCCGGCTCGCGCATGGCCGTTGCCTCGCGGAGGAAGCGGTCAAATGCCTCCCGGATGGTCAGCAGTTCCGGATTCTCCCCTGCCGGCTCCGCTTCTTCGTCGGCCATCCTCTCCGGCGATGCCTGACGCATCCAGGCGTCCTCGGCCTCGCGCGGGGAATTGCCCACCGGGCGCTGCACGCGCCGTCCGTTCTCGCGGTATTCGAGATAAAAGGTGCCCGACGCGGATCGCGTGGGGATCCCGTCGATCACCACGGTGGCCGGATAGGGAATTCCGTCCTTCTTCAGGATGGGAACGAAACGCCACTTCGCTCCCGCCTTGATATACTTTTGCAGGTTCGCTCGGGATGGGTATCGTACGATTCGTGCTTACTATTCATCAGGCCGGAAAGGCAGCCAAGGGAGGGAAAAAGCGCCCTCCCGTGTGCAGCGGTTATCGCCATATTTAGATAGCAAGACGCGAGCGATGCTCGCAGGTTGTTGATTAAAAACGGGCGGGAGTAGTTCAGTGGCAGAACGTCAGCTTCCCAAGCTGAATGTCGCCGGTTCGATCCCGGTCTCCCGCTCCAGTTCTCCTTGCTGAGGGATCCGCCTCAGAACACTCGCAGCAACAGCAGCACCACAATGATCAGCAGGATCAGCCCAACGCCGCCGCTCGGGTAATACCCCCAGCCGCGACTATAGGGCCATGCGGGAAAAGCTCCAATCAGCATCAGGATCAGAATAATCACCAAGATTGTAATCATGGACCGTTTCTTCCTTTGTGCCGGGAGTCTCAGGCGCTCCCTGGGCTTTACCACTGGATGCCGGGAAGATGCGGCGAAGATGTCCCTCGAGTGAAATTTATGGGCGGCGAGATTTAACGGCTGGCCAGCTGGCGAGCTCGCTGAAAGACGCGCAGCATCATCGGCGCGGTTAGCTTGCCGGTATTCGTGTTCTGCAGCGAAGGGTGGTAGCTGGCCAGCAGCCAGCGGTTCCCGGGAATCGGATATTCCACGCCGTGGCCGAAAACCAGACCGGCTCGCCGCTCGACTTGTCCCGTGCGCACCAGATGCGCGACCACGCCATCGAATCCGATCTTGCCGAGACAGGCAATCACGCGCAGGTTTTCGAGCGCGGCGATCTCCTCATCCAGATACGGCGCGCACTGGGCGATCTCCTCCGGCAACGGCTTATTGCCCGGAGGGGCACAGCGCACCACTGACGTGATCCAGGCATCCACGAGGCGAAGGCCGTCGTCACGATCCTTGGAATGCGGCTGACTGGCGAATCCCGCCTGGTGCAGCAGCGGGTAGAGGAAGTCGCCGGATCCATCGCCGGTGAACGGCCGTCCGGTTCGATTCGAGCCATGCGCGCCCGGGGCGAGGCCGACGAACAGCACCCGCGCTGCGGGATCGCCGAACGACGGCACCGGCCGGCCCCAGTAGGTCCACTCCTGCCAGGCTCGCTTCTTCTTCGCGGCGGTAGCGGTGCAGTGCCGGCGCAGGCGCTCACAGCGTTGGCAATCGACGATGCGCTCATTCAGCGCGACAAGCGCTGCGGCGGGATCCTGAACCGAAACAAGGGGCACTACCTGATTATAAGAAGTGGCGGCAGGCAAATGCGTGAGAGACGGCCAGCCGCTTCAGTCAAAGACCACGGTCTTGTTTTCGTAGCAGAGGATTCTCCGCTCCAGACGCCAGCGCAACGCTCGCGCCAGCACGATCCGCTCCAGATCGCGGCCGCTGGCGATCAGGTCTTCAACCTGATCGCGGTGCGAGATGCGTGCTACGTCCTGCTCGATGATGGGGCCGTCGTCGAGGATCGACGTGACGTAGTGACTGGTGGCGCCGATCAGCTTCACGCCTCGCTCGTGCGCCGCGTGGTAGGGCCGCGCTCCGGTGAACGCCGGCAGAAACGAGTGGTGCACGTTGATGATCGCCGCCGGATAGCGGGAGACGAAGTTCGCCGAAAGCACCTGCATGTAGCGCGCCAGCACGATCAGCTCTACCTGCTTCTCGGCCAGCAGAGCCAGTTGTTGCGCTTCGGCCGCTTCGCGCGTGGCCGCGGTGACCGGCACATGGACGAAGGGCACCCCATAGAAAGTGGCCAGCCGCTCGACTTCCCGATGATTCGAGATCACAAGCACCACGTCGCAGGGCAGCTCGCCGCTGTGCCAGCGGTGCAGCAGATCGGCCATGCAGTGCAGGTAGTGCGAGCAGAACAGGGCGACGCGCGGACGATGGTCGCTCGAGCTCAGGCTCCAGTTCATGCGCAGCTCCGCCGCCAGCGGCGCAAAGGCCTGCTCGAAGGCGCGGAGATCGAAGGCAGAGCCGGAGGCGTCGTGCAGCTCCCACTCCACCCGCATGAAGAAAAGCCCCAACGCCTGGTCCCGGTGCTGGTCGGCATGGAGGATGTTGGCGCCTCGCTCGTAGAGCAGGGAAGACACGCGGGCGACCAGCCCTGGACGATCGGGACAATCGATGAGCAGCACGGCCGAGTCAGGCATGGAGGGAGGATAAAGCATCCCGTCTTTGCGCCCATGCAAATTTCCGAAGCGGACGGCGTAGAATGAGGGCGCTCAGGAAGTTCACTTCCATTGTCCTGCCGGGAGAAACCGCACATGGATTTGCGCAGAACGATCGTGGCAGCTGCCGCGATAACCATCACTCTTGCTTGTTTCGCTGGATGCAAAAAGGAGACGCAGCCCGTGGCTGAGACACCGCAGAGCACGCAACCCGCGCCGCAGCCTTCGGCTCCGGAGATCGGCGGCCAGCCGGTCGTGAAGCTGACGCGCGCCGCCACCAGTAACGGACAGCAGCCCGAATTCCGCTCAGTGACCGTGCTGCCGGGCCGCGGCATGAACGTCTTCCAGATCACCGCGGATGTGCCGGGAAAGGGCGAGATTCCGGTGCTGGCCTCGCCGAGTCTGGAAGAGGCAGCGGCCAAGCTGAACGGCGGCCCCGGCGACGAATACGGCAACGCCAGCTTCAGCTTTGGCGGCGCCTTCCTGGTGCCGTATCCCAACCGGATCATCGGCAAGCTGTCGCCGGACGGCAAGACCGTCACGACTGAATGGCACGGGAAGAAGATTGTGCTGCCGGCTAACTGGCACAACAGCGAACATCCCACAGAAGACCTGCACGCCATGCACGGGCTGATCCTCGCCTCGCACACCGACGATGTGCAGACCCTGCCGATTCCGGATGGGCAGACACTGACCGGGGTGATCCACGCGGGCGATTTTGGCGGCCACTGGCTTTCGCAGACCGATCTGAGCTTCGTGATCTCGCTCACCGGCAAGGCCATCGACGCCACGATTGTGGCGAAGAACGTGGGCAAAGAGGATGAGCCGATAGCCATCGGCTGGCATCCTTACTTCGCGATTCCCAGCGGCGACCGCCAGCAGGCGCTCCTGCATGTGCCCGGCTCCGAACTGGCGGTAGTGAATAACTACGGCGACGTTTTCCCCACCGGCAAGCTGATTCCGGTGAAGGGAACCAAGTGGGACTTCATGGCGGCGAAGGGGAAACCGCTGGACGATGTTTACCTCGACGATAACTGGTCGAAGCTGACCCGAACCGACGGCGCGGTGGATGTGAACCTGACCGATCCGGCGAGCAATTACGGCGTGAAGATTCTTGGTCTGTCGCCGCACATCAAGACCGTGCAGGTCTACTCGCCGCCGACCAAATCCTTCGCGGCCATTGAGGAGCAATTCAACTTTGCCGATCCGTTTGGCAAGGAGTGGCACGGGATGGACACGGGGATGGTGACGCTGAAGCCGGGCGCCTCGGTAGAGTGGCATGTTCGTCTGGAGCTGTTCCAGCCGAACAGCGAGTCCACCGCGAAGTAGGATTCAAAGCAAGCTTCCTTTTGGGGCGGCCTGGGGTCCGCTCCTGAGCCATGCCATTTATTTTTGTGGGTTAACTTCGCCTAAGTGTCTTGTTTTCTGCGAGTTTGCCTTTTCCAGAGGAACCCCCTCGAGCTATCTCTTTGCGTTTCATTTACCTGGAAGGGGCGCCTCGCTTTCTGCAAGGCTCTCGGCGCTCCGGATTCCGGTTTCTTGACCGGATGCGGCGTCCTGCACGCCTTTTCTCGCTCGTTCCTGGCTGTCAAAGATCGATTGCGCCGCGGCCTGGGCCGGACGGTTCCTGCAAAGAAAAAGCTCTGTTCGTGATGAACAGAGCTTCACTTGTTTTCAGGATAGAGAAGCGATCGAACCCGAACAAGAGAAATCGGAGCGCGACACGGTACGGAGGTAAGCTCGGGTTCCTGCCCGCTACTACCCTAACCGCGAGGCGAGGCGCGCCCGGGCCCATGATCCGGTAACGGCCGCATCAAAATATTGCCGTTTTCTCTAGCAACCCAGTAACTCACTGGTTATCTCTATCTATCCGATCGTTCCCCGGGGAAGACCGATCGTTTCTGGAGGCTCTATGCTGCGTTTCCGTACCGTGCTCGCCCTCTTCACCTGCCTGGTTCTCTGTTGTGCTGGCGGCTTCGCCCAGACCGCAGCCTCGTTTACGACGAAAACAATCTCAGCCGGCACCCAGCCGCGCAACCTCTATGCCGTGGATGTGAACAACGACGGCGTTCCCGACATCATTGAGGACGATCTCTCCCTGCCCGACCAGTTCTCCGTCATGCTCGCAAAAGGAGACGGCACCTTCGCCGCACCCAAAACGATCTACACCTTCGGAACTCAATACCAGGGCGTGGCGCCGATGGTCGCAGGGGATTTCAACGGCGACGGCAAAGTAGACCTGGTTTTCGCGATGGCGGGATCGAATCAGCTGGCCGTCTTTCTGGGCAACGGCGACGGAACTTTTCAGGCGCCGAAATTCGAGACCATTGCGCTGCCCAGTGGCGAACATTTTGGCGGAGCTTACATCGTTGCAGCGGACTTCAATCACGATGGCAAGCTCGACCTGGTGACGGAAGCGAATACGAACTCGGCTGGGGCGGTGGATTTGATCCCTGGCGATGGGAACGGGAGTTTCGGAGCGCCGCAGACGATCTATACTCCGCCGGCCAATAGCGGCATCGGCAGTATCGGTGTCGGCGATTTTGATGGAGATACGAATGCCGATGTCGCAGTGGGGGTGAGCTCGGATTGCGACCAGGGCGGGTGCTCGCAACAGGACGTGTATGTTCTCTACGGGAACGGGGACTTCGGCTTCAGTACCGATCACGTCTACAGCGCATCGGGCCAGCTTTCTTTCTCGACCGGCGATGTGAACAGCGATGGCCGGACGGACATCTTCGGGATTGGCGGCGCCGGCAACAACGATCTGGTGGTGCTGACCTCGCAGCCGGACCGCCAGTTCACGACCTTCACGATGCCGACCGGGCTGACGCTCTCGGGCACGCTCGGAACGGCGGCGCCGATGGTGCTGGGCGATTTTAACGGCGATGGAAAAATGGATCTGGCCACTGTGGGCTTCACCTCCAGCACCAGCGTCTTTGCGATTTTCCTGGCGAACGGCTCCGGGGGCTATGAGCAGCAGACGGTGGACATCGGCTCGACCCAGGAGATGAGCAATCCCGTGATCGGCGATTTTAACCGGGATACGAAGCCGGATTTGGCGACCGTGTGGAGCAGTAACGCGGTGCCTCCCACGCTGACGGTGGCTGAGAACACCACGGCCAGCGGCAACTGGGGCGGCTGCGCGTATCCGGCGAAAGGGCAGGGCATCGAGTTGTGCTCGCCGGGCAGCACGTCGCCGGGCTCGGTGGTCTTTAGTGCGGCTGCCAATTCATTCGGCCCGCTGCGGAAGATTGAGGTGTGGGTCGACGGCAAGAAAATCAGCGAGCAGTATCACGTGTGGGAGAACCAGGGCTGGCTCAATCTGACGTCATCCCTGAGCAACGGGAAACACACAGTCACGCTGTACGCCGCGAATATCGACAACACTCTGGAGAAGATCACCAGCACCTTTGAGGTGGGCGCGAGCGGATGCAGCGCGCCGAGTTCAGCAGGCGTGAATCTCTGCTCGCCGGCAAGCGGCGCCACAGTCAGTTCGCCCGTGCAGGTGGAGGCGAGCGCAACGGTGACCGGCAAGCTCGACCAGATGGAGCTTTGGGTGGATGGCGTGAAGAAGGACTCGGAAACCAGCAGCGCGACCCTGAACACGTCCATCAGTCTCAGCGCTGGAACGCACCGCTTTGCAGTCCTCGCCGTTAATACCTCCGGTCAGAAATGGGAACAGGCGGTCGACGCGACGGTAAAATAGGACCGGTGGGCAGCCCTCAGACGCAGGAGCAAAAGGGATGAAGCGACAGCTTATATTATCTTCATTTTCAGAGACTTATACGGTCTCGCTGATAGCAATGCTCTCAGGGAAGTCCTGACGGTCGGATAATCTGAGTGTCTTTCACTCACTTTTATTCGTCCGCCCCTTGACATTCACAGCCTCGCCTCGCTACCTTAGCAGTCGTAGGGCGAAAGTGCTAAACGGCGGTTTCTCGCGACGAATACAGTGCGAAGCCGCTCCGGATCTTCCCAATCAGGCGGTCCGGCAGTCGCCCCACAATCACCCAAGGCAAGCAGTCTCGACGCCGGAAGTTTTCTTCCGCGGGTAGCCCCTGCGGGAAACCAATAAGTCGGAGCGCGTTCGCGAGGACCGCTCCGGAATTTCAGAAGGAGAAGGAAACGCAATGCCAACTGCAACTGCTTCGGCAACGACGACGTTCACTCCGCTGCACGATCGCATTCTCGTTCGGCGCATTGAGGAGAGCGAGACCGTGCGCGGCGGCATCATCATCCCCGACAGCGCGAAAGAAAAGCCCCAGGAAGGCGAAGTCATCTCCGTGGGCAAGGGCAAGTCGAACGACGAAGGCAAGGTCTTCCCTCTGGATGTGAAGAAGGGCGACCGCATTCTGTTCGGCAAGTACTCGGGCACTGAGATCCGGATCGATGGGGAAGAGTTCCTCATCATGCGCGAAGAAGAAGTCCTCGGGGTTCTTAAGTCGTAAAAGCAGGTCCTTCGACTGCGGTTGCTCGCTGACGCGAACAACCTCCGCTCAGGATGACAAATTTGGGGAGCAGGGGCTCCCGAACAACAAGATCAGGAGACAGCACCAATGGCAAAGCAAATTCTGCATGGAGAAGATTCCCGTCAGGCGATTCTGCGCGGCGTGAATACTCTGGCCGATGCGGTGAAAGTGACGCTGGGTCCCAAGGGACGCAACGTCGTCATCGAGAAGAAGTTTGGTTCGCCCACCATCACCAAAGACGGTGTGACGGTGGCCAAAGAAATCGAGCTGAGGGATTCGCTCGAGAACATGGGCGCGCAGATGGTGCGCGAAGTCGCTTCCAAGACCTCGGACGTTGCCGGTGACGGCACCACCACCGCGACCGTGCTGGCCCAGGCCATCTATCGCGAGGGCGTCAAGACGGTGGCCGCCGGGGCCAACCCGATGGCTCTGCAGCGGGGCATCAACAAGGCGGTTGAAGCCGTAGTCGGCAAGCGCGCCGAGGACGGCACTGTGACCGGTGGCGCGCTGGCGAAGTTTTCCAAGCCGGTGACCGGCGACATGATCGCGCAGGTCGGCACCATCTCGGCCAACTCCGACAACACCATCGGCACCATCATTGCCGAGGCCATGAAGAAGGTCGGCAAGGACGGCGTCATCACGGTTGAGGAGTCGAAGACTCTGGAGACCCAGCTGGAAGTCGTGGAAGGCATGCAGTTCGACCGCGGCTACCTCAGCCCCTACTTTGTCACCGATCCTGACCGCATGGAAGTAGTGCAGGAAGAGCCCTACATCCTGATCTACGAGAAGAAGATCAGCGCCATGAAAGACATGCTCCCGCTGCTCGAGCAGGTTGCCCGCAACGGCAAGCCGCTCGTCATCATTGCCGAGGACGTGGACGGTGAGGCGCTGGCCACCCTGGTGGTGAACAAGCTGCGCGGCACGCTGAACGTCGCTGCGGTGAAGGCTCCTGGCTTCGGCGATCGCCGCAAGGCGATGCTGGGCGACATTGCCATCCTGACGGGCGGCAAGGCCATCACGGAAGACCTGGGTATCAAGCTGGAGAACATCAAGCTGGAAGACCTGGGCCGCGCCAAGCGCGTGACCATCGACAAGGACAACACCACCATCGTGGAAGGCCGCGGGGAGTCGAAGGCGATCGAGGGCCGGGTGAAGGAAATCCGGAACCAGGTCGAGAAGACGACCTCGGACTACGACCGCGAGAAGCTGCAGGAGCGGCTGGCCAAGCTGGTCGGCGGCGTTGCGGTGATCAAGGTGGGTGCGGCAACCGAGACCGAGATGAAGGAGAAGAAGGCTCGTGTTGAGGACGCCATGCACGCAACCCGCGCGGCTGTCGAAGAGGGCATCGTCCCGGGCGGCGGCGTGGCGCTGGTTCGCTGCGCGAAGGACGTCGAAGCTCTGATCAAGAACCTCCAGGGCGATGAGAAGATCGGCGCCCAGATCGTTCGCCGGGCACTCGAGGAGCCTCTCCGCCAGATCGTCGGCAATGCCGGCGAAGAAGGCGCAGTGGTGGTGGGCAAGATCCACGAGAGCAAGGACGACCACTACGGTTACAACGCCCAGACCGGCGTCTTCGAGGACCTGGTGAAAGCCGGCGTCATCGATCCGACCAAGGTCACGCGCACCGCGCTGCAGAATGCAGCGTCGATCGCGGGGCTGATGCTGACTACCGAAGCCATGGTCTCGGAAATCCCCGAGCCCAAGCAGGCGGCTCCGGCGGGCGGCCACGGCGGCGGCATGGAAGGCATGTACTAAAGACAGCTAAGGGCCGGTCAGCTTAGAACCGGTCAGCTTAGAACCGGTCAGTTTGGAACCGGTTAGCTTAGAACCGGTTAGCTGAAATACGGTCAGCAGGAACAGCGGGCTTCCCGAAAGGGAAGCCCGTGTTGTTTGCAGGGGCTCAGGCGCTGGGGCGCCCTGCTTACCGCATCGTGATCGTCTGGTGGAGCGGGAGATCGGCTGAGGACGAGCCTGCCTCGATGGTGTACTGCCCTGGCTGCAGTTGCCAGGCGTGATGGGCGACCGACCAGTACGAAAACGCGCGCGGGCCCAGGGTCATCGTGATCTCCTTCGATTGGCCGGGAGTCAGCATCACTTTGCTAAAGCCGGTCAGTTGCAGCGGCGGCTCGTTGCCTTCCGCAATCGGCGGAAAGGCGATGTAGATCTCGGCCACTTCCGCTCCGGCCCGCTGTCCGGTATTTGTAACCCGCAGCGTCACCTGAACGGCGTGCGTTTTGCCTGGAGCCGGAGCTACCTTCAGGTCGGCCATCGAGAAGGTTGTGTACGACAATCCGAATCCGAACGGGAAGAGCGGCTCCACATGCTGGGCCTGATACCAGCGATAGCCCACCTGCAGCCCTTCGTCGTAGTGCACCTCCTGCCCGTTGCCCGGATACCACGCCGGATTGCGCGCCAGCGTCTGATCGACGCTCTTCGGAAACGTCATGGGCAGCTTGCCCGAAGGATTGACGTCGCCAAACAGCACATCGGCGACGGCGTTGCCGTCTTCCTCTCCCGGATACCAGGCTTCCAGCACCGCGGCGACTGAATCGATCCACGGCATCAGCAGCGCCGACCCGCTCTTCAGCACCACGATGGTCTTTGGATTGGCAGCCGCCACCGCCTGGATCATCGCATTCTGCTCTGCCGGCAGCTCGATGGGATGGTCGCGCCCTTCCGTCTCCTGATCGCCCACCATCACGATCACCAGATCGGCGCGTTTTGCCGCTGCCACGGCCGCCTGCACATCGCTGCCGTCCAGCAGCGCCACGTGTTTTTGCAGCGGCATATGCGCCTCGATCCCGTCCACCGGGTCGATGCTGTAAAGCGGGATGACATGCGAGCTGCCTCCGCCCCCGGTCCTGGCTCCCAGCGCGTCGGGACCAATGAGGGCGATCGAGCGCAGATGGTCCGTATCGATGGGCAGGATGTGGCTGTCATTTTTCAAAAGCACCATGCCCTGCTCGGCCAGTTCACGCGCGGCCTTGCCGTCCTCGAGCGCCGGGATCGGACGCAGCTGTTTCGGTTTGGCATTGAACAGGCCATAGCGCATCATGGTGGCGAAGCGGCGCACCAGCATCTCGTTGAGCGCGGTTACCGGTACCTGGCCCTGTTGCACGGCGGTCTTCAGAGCGTCTCCGAAGTAAATCCCTGTCGGCATCTCCAGATCCAGCCCGTTCAGTGCGCTGGGCACGGTGCTGTGGGTCGCGCCCCAGTCGGAAAGGACGAAGCCTTTGAACTTCCATTCATCTTCCAGAACCCCGGTCAGCAGCGGTTTGTTCTCGCAGTTGAAGGTCCCGTTGACCCTGGGATAGGCGCACATGATTGCGGCTACGCCTCCCTCCTCGACCGCGTCCCTGAAGGCCGGCAAATAAATCTCGCGCAGCGCCCGCTCGTCGACAATCTCGTCGATGCGAAACCGGTCGGTCTCCTGGTTGTTGGCGACATAATGCTTCGCGTTGGCCATGACGCCGGTGCTTTGAATTCCCTGGATCATGGCCACGGCAATCCGGCCATCGAGATAAGGATCCTCGCTATAGCTCTCGAAGGTGCGGCCATTCTGGGGGACGCGGATGATGTTCATGTCCGGGCCCTCCAGCAGATCGGACGCGAGGTCCCGCGTTTCTTCGCCGGCAATCACGCCGTAGCGATGCGCTACGGAGGGGTCCCACGAGGCTGCCACGTCAATGGGAGCGGGTAGCGCCGTCGCGCGCAACTGCGGATTCGCTCCCCCCGGGCCCGCGCCCGCCGGGCCATTTGTCATGGGAAAGGCGGGAATGCCGAGGCGGGGAATCCCGGGGACGTAGCGGTAATGTTCCGCCGTATGGATGCCGTGCAGCTCCGTGATCTTTTCGTCGAGCGTCATTTTCGCCACGACGGCGCGGGCCCGCGCGTAGTCCTGCGCGGTGGGAACCTGGGACTGCGC
This sequence comes from uncultured Acidobacteriaceae bacterium, assembly GCA_963770525.1. Taxonomy (GTDB): domain Bacteria; phylum Acidobacteriota; class Terriglobia; order Terriglobales; family Acidobacteriaceae; genus Palsa-343. Next base: position 889,432 of record CAVYPY010000002.1, read on the forward strand.
TGCGCCGATCCGGCAGAAGAACCCAATCGTGACCAGGGCGGCCAGCCGAGCTATGCATGGTTTCATCGGTATCTGCTTTCCCCCTCAGGAATGCTAAACCTGCTGGGAGAGTGCGACCCCCTTTGGGACCAGCTCCTCGAAAGAAAGCCCAACCGAGCGCGTGATATGGTCTTTGGTATTCCGACAAATCTTCCTCAGGAGCGAGGTCCGATGCGACTTGGGTTCCGACATCTGGCAATCGTCACCATGCTGTTGGCCGGCACAGCGGTTTGGGCGCAGGCAAAGCCGGCGAAGGACGCGCGGCTTGCAGGTGCTTACAAGTTCCAGCGCGGCGGCTGGACGTATGTGCACCTGCAGGGAACGCCTGACCAGATCGGCTTCGAGCACGGCTATCTGCTCGGGCCGCAGATTGCCGATGCGCTGCACGTCTTCCGGGTGGAGGACGAGCACTCTACCCATCGCGACTGGGCGTTCTACCGGAATGCGGCGAAGACGATCTTCTGGCCGCACATTGAGGCGCAATACCAGGCGGAATTGAAGGGCATTGCCGCAGGCGCACAGGCGCGCGGCGTGAAGGTAGATGTATGGGACATCGTGGCGCTGAACGGGACGATGGAACTGAGCGAGTACTACGTGCCGTGGCTGGATAAGCGGCAGCACGCGATGAATGCGCCTGCCATTCACCCGGAGGGAAGATGCAGCGCGTTCATCGCGACCGGCAGCTACACGAAGGACGGCAAAATCGTCATCGCCCACAACAACTGGTCGTCCTATGCGGAGGGTTCGCGATGGACGATCATGTTCGACATCAAACCGGATCATGGGCACAGGATTCTGCAGGACGGCGTGCCGGGGATGATCACCAGCAACGACGACTTCGGGATCAACGATGCGGGGATCATGATGACCGAGACCACGATCACGCAGTTCGAAGGCTGGAACAGCAAGGGGATTCCGGAGTTCGTGCGGTCGCGCAAGGCGCTGCAGTATGCGAACAACATCGATGACTTCGTCGCCACCATGATCGAGGGCGACAATGGCGGCTATGCGAACGACTGGTTGATCGGGGACCGCAAGACGGGCGAGATTGCGTATCTGGAACTGGGGCTCGAGCACACGCCCGTGTGGCGGACGAAAGATGGGTACTACGTCAGCTCGAACTTCCCGCGTGATCCGTCGCTGATCAAGGATGAGACGGATGGGTTCAATCCGCGCGACCTGTCGTCGTCGATGAATGCCCGGCATCTGCGCTGGCAGCAGCTGATGCGGGAATATAAGGGTCGCATCGACGTACAGCTGGCGGAGAAATTCCTGGCCGATCACGAGGACGTCTACACGCATAAAGAGGGAGCCGATCAGCGCACTCTCTGCGGGCATGAAGATGTGGCGAAGGAGGGTGTCCCGCAGTGGGACGATCCACCGTTTAATCCCGGGGGCGCGGTGCAGGGCAAGGTGACGGACAGCGATCTGGTGGCGAAGATGGCCCTGATCGCGCACGCGGGACATCCATGCGGGGAGGATTTTCTGGCGAAACCGTTCCTGGCGGCGCATCCGGAGTACGACTGGGAGGCGCCGATCCTGCGGGATATGAAGGCGGGACCCTGGACGGAGTTTCAGTCGGGCGAGAAGTAGAGCAGGGTACCGGCTGGGGCAGATGCGGCGGTCGGAATCGCATCCATCGGTCCAGCCTCCGTCGCTTCGGAGGTGATGTATGCTTTGGGCGACTTTCACCACAGGACAGGAGGCGCATGAAATCTCGACAGAAGGCAAGCCTATCGCGCCGGCGCTTCGTCGCGCTGGCCGCGTCAGGAGTGGCGGGCGCGGTCGTATGCAAGAGCGGTTGGGGGGCAGAGCCATCGGCCGCCGCAGGCCTTGAGCTGTATACGGTGGGCGCGGATCTCGAGAAGGATCCGCAGGGAACGCTGAAGAAGGTTGCAGCCATCGGCTACAGCGAGGTGGAGGTTTCGAATCTCGGCAAGATTTCAGCGTCGCAATGGCGCGACTGGATTCATGAAGCGGGGCTGCGCGCTCCGAGCGCGCTGTTGCCGTTCGCCATGGAGGATACGGGCAAGATTCTCGAGGACGCGAAGGCTCTGGGTGTGGCCTATGTCGGCAGCTCACTGTTCCTGCCACACATGCCGCAATTCAGCAGTCGCGAGAGCGCTCTGCAGACGATCAACACCGCGACTCGCTCCCTGACCGAGGACGATTTCAAGAAGATGGCAGCGATGGCCAATGGTTTTGGCGAAAAGGCGAAGGCGGCCGGGTTGCAGTACGTCTACCACAACCACAACTTTGAATTTCGGGTGCTGGGCAGCGGGGTGCGGGGCTATGACATTCTGCTGCGCGAGACGGATCCATCGGTGGTGAAATTCGAGGCCGATTGCGGGTGGATGAAGGTAGGGGGCGCGGACCCGGTGGCGCTGCTGACGCAGCATCCCGAGCGTTTTGCTTTGGTGCACATCAAGGATTTCAAAAATGTGACGCACCCGGTGACGATTTTTGGCGCTCCGGATGGGCCAGTCCCCACGGAACTGGGGCGGGGCAGCATCGATCTGCTGCCCATTGTGAAGGCGGCGCGCAGAATCGGGGTTCGCCACTTTTATGTGGAACAGGAGCCGCCGTATAAGGAGATGCCTCCGCTGGAGGCGGCCGCGGTGGACTATGCAACGCTGCACTCGCTGCTGGAACGGGCTTAAGCGGTCACAGGTGACAGGTTGCAGGTGGGGTGACGATGTCGTGAAGTCTGCGCGGGAACGCGCTCATTGAGGGTTCACTGCATGGTCAAGAGCGCGGCCATCGTGGCTGTGCCGTCCCAGAGGTTCTGGAGGCGCAGGTTTTCGTTGGCGGCGTGCTGGTTGTCGTCGTAGTTCGCGATGGGAACGGTGATGGTGTGGGTGCCGGCGGCGCGCTCCATGGCGCCTAACGGGACGCTGCCGCCCATGGTGGGGAGGAGGACGACTTCCCCGCGGTGCTCTTCGGTAGCGGCCGATTGAACCGCAGCAATGACTTCCTGGGCGACAGGGAGATCCATAGGCGTGCGTACGGCGTTGTAGCTGGCGGGATCGCGGACGATCAGCGCCACACGTGGGTGAGAGGTGAGGATCTGCTGGGTGGGCTCAGTGTCCACGATGAAGTAGCCCTGGGAGCGGATGTAGTCGATGACGTTTTGCTGCTGGCGCTGCCAGTCGTTGCCGACGACGAGGCGGAGATCGAGGTCGGCGGTGGCGGTGGGCGGGATGACGTTGGCGGCGTGGGCGCCGGTGGCCCCTGAAGAGAGGCCGTTGATATTGAGCGAGGGCTCATTGAGGACTTCGAGGAGATGGCGCGGGGCGTTCTCCGTGTGGCCGAGCCAGAAAGACTGCATGAGCATGGCGTCGTTGTCGGGAGCGCGGGCGATGGCGGCCTTCTCCATGGCCGAGAGGGGTACGATGCCGTCGTAGAAGTGGGGGATGAGGATGTGGCCGTTGGCGTCCTTCATGCCGGCGAGTAGCTGGGCCAGCTCCATGGCGGGGTTGGGAGCCCAGTTGCCGTAGTGCCCGCTGTGGAGTCCGTGATGAGGGCCGTAGACAGTGATGGAGAGGTGGGTGTCTCCACGAGCGCCGAAGGCGATGCTCTGTGCGCCGGACTGATCGACGGGGCCATCGCAGACGAGCCAGACTTCGTCACCCTGGATGAGATCGCGGTGCGCATCGAGGATGGCTTCGAGATGCGGGGAACCGGCTTCTTCTTCGCCTTCCCAGACGAAGCGGATGTTGGCGCGGAGGGGAATGTGGGCGGCGCGGAGTGCGTCAAGGGCGGTGAGCTGGGCGAAGATAGCAGCTTTGTCGTCTCCGGCGGAGCGCGCGTAGATGCGGGCTTCGCCGTTGACCGTGTGGACTTCAGGAGAGAAGGGCGGGATTTGCCAGTCGGAGGGAGTGACGGGCTGGCCGTCGTAGTGAGCATAGAAGACGATGGTGTGCTGTGCGCCGGGAGTGCGGATTTCTCCGTAAACGACGGCGGGCGTTTCGGGACGGGCGGGGTCGGTGAGGAGCTGAGCCTGGGCGCCGCGCCGCTTTAGCTGATCGAGCAGGAAGGCGGCGTTCTGGCGGAGGCCGTCGGGATGGGCGGCAACGTTGGGCATCGAGAGGAAGTGGGAGAAGGTGACGATGAGGTCATCGCGGTGACCGGTGGTGTAGTCGTGGGCCGCGGTAGCGGACGAAGTCTGGGCGGGGAGTGCGGGAGCGAGGGAGAAAAGGGCGGCGAGACAGGCGGAGATCAGGGCGGGAGTGCGGGGCATGGCGATCAGGGTACAGGGTTCGAGGAGGAACTGCACCGCGAGGAGCGGGCGGAAGGTGAAAAGGTTGCGCGAGGAAGGCGGACGGGTTCAGCGATAAGCGTTCGGCAGCGGCAGTTCACCAGAGGACACGGAGACCGCAGAGAGTGATGGGTCCGCTCAGGCCAGGCTTCTTTGTGGGCCTGGCGTTTGCCTGGCCTGATCGAGATGGCAGGTTAGCGCTATGGAATCGCGTGGGTGGCGAGGGTGACGGTGACGACGTCGTCGGGGGTCTTGGTGGTGCCGCCGTCGTGCTGCGGGTGGAATTCGATGGTGAGTGTTGTGGCGGTGACAGTGATGCGGAGGTAGCCGTAGTCCGTGTCGTCGTAGCTTTCGAGGGTGAGGGTGTCGTCGATCTTGTAGGGGGTGCGGTACGTGCCGCGCATTGTCTCAAGCGGAGAGTGGCCGCCACAGCCGACGACGAGGAAGGGAATCGAAAGGCCGTTGATGGTGCGGGTGTAGCGCTGGTAGTTGTGCGTGTGTCCGGCGAGGACGGCGTGAGGCCAGACGCCGGCAGCCTGGCAGGCAGAGTCGATGTCGGCGAGCATTTGTGGACTGCCGCCGTGGACGCTGCCGCCGGTGAAGGGCGGATGGTGCACGGCGATGAGGACGGCGCCGGTGAATTTGTCGGACTGGACGCGCTTGAGAGCAGCGGTGAGGAAGGCGATCTGGCGCTGGTCGAGGGTGGAGTACGTGCCGTTTTCGTCGGAGATGACGCCGGGGTCTTCGAGCACGTTGGAGTAGAGGCCGAGGATGCGGACGAACGGAGCTTCGAGGGTGAAGTAGACGCCGGGCTGGATCATGGTGGTGCGGGAGAGGCCGCCGGCATCAGGGGACTGCGCGGCAGATGCGGCGCAGAAGTTGCGGAGGAAGGCCTGGAGGGTCGGCGCCGGATCGCCGGACCAGACAACGCCGTCGTGATTGCCTGGAATGGCGATGATGGGGGCGGGATAGTTGCGGAAGGAATCGTAGAACTGATCGTAGTAGTAGGCCGCTTCGCCAAAATAGTAGACGACATCGCCGAGATGGAAGAGAAAGGACGGGACGTCGGCGGGATTGGCTTCCTGGAAATCGGTGACCAGCTTGTCGGTGACAAGGTCTTCGGTAGTGGGGCCGATGACGCTGCCGGTGTCGCCGACGCTGTGAAAGACGATCTGGCCAGCGGCGGTGATGGCCTGCATCTTTGCGGCGCCCTGGCTGCCGTAGACCTGCTGGAGAGTGAGGATGGGCTCGACGGCGTTGCCGCTGGGCTGGGGGACGGGCTCGACGGCAGCGATTTCCGTGTCGTTCTGGTCGGTGACGGGGGTTTTGAAGCCGGTGGGGTCAGGTGTGGGCTGAGGCTGGGCGAAAACCGGGTCGCCGGTGGCTGCAGGTTTCGAGCGTTTCGCCTTGTGCGACGTCTTCGCGCGGGCAGGGGAGGGGTGCCTGGGCATGACGGATTCTCCTGGAGAGTAACGAGCGAGCGAGCTAAGTAGTTGTATCACCGCGGGTGTTACGCCGCAGTAATCGCGAGGCGCATTCGCAATGGGGAGGAGGGATTGCCAGAAATATCGCGAAATGTACCACGAAAGCGTCTTGTATGGCGCAACAAATGCCTTACAGTAACGATCCATATAGGCACAAGCTTCTTCGGCCGGGAGCGGGAGAAGCCAGTTCGGAAGGTCCTCCGCTGCCGGCACGAGCGAAGGAGCGCGGAGGGACGACCATGATTTCCGAACGCCATCCATTGCGCCAGTTGTTCCATGAGGTTGTGGCCGGGTGCTACTCGCGGTACAGCGGAATCACCGATCCGGAGCTGACCACGTATGTGGGCGACCTGCTGACGGAGTTCTCGGAGTCGGAGAACCTCTACCGGATTAAGGACGCCGAGGGGCGGCCGCTGACGGCGCTACAGGCGATGATCGACGCATCGGATCCGGTGTTTGGCGGGGCGGCCTCATTCGACGAGGAGCGCGCGAAGAGGCGCCACATCGGGGATTACGCGCTGTTTGCGACGGGGATGTATCCGGAAACGGCGCAGCTGTGGCGGCATACGGGCGAGGCCGGCGTCGCGGAGCTGATCCGGACAGGCAAGGAGAGCTATTACATCGTCTCGACCTTCGACTTGTTCGAATACCGGGATGAGGCGCCGCTGTTTGCGCGGTTGTCGGAGGAATTCGAGCGCTGCATGCACGGGCTGGCAAAGGTCCGCGAGGAACTGGACAAGATGGGTGGGACGGGGACGATTCAGTAGCCCCCAAAAGAGACAGGACCGAAGCGGTGTGGGGCCTCAGTCCTGGAGGAGTAAGCGTACAAGCGTCAGAGACTATTGCCGATGGTGTTGAACTCGGTGTTGATCTTGGTGGTGAGGGCTTTCATGGCAGTAATCGCCGCCAGGGCGATGAGCGCAGCGATCAAGGCATACTCGATCAGATCCTGACCGGAATCTTCCCGAATGAGCTTCCGCAGGAGGGATCCACAACGGTTCATCCCGATATCTCCTTAAAATTTGAGCCTGACTGCGAAGCCGGCCGAAGTGAGTGCGAAACCCGCATCCCTATGGTGGGGCAACGGGAGCATGGCCACAATGGCATTTCCGCGTGACGTGGAGGCTGGCGCCAGTAACCGAAATCATGGTTACTAATGGGGGAGGGCGAACAGGGTAGGGGCGGAGCCGGGCGCGGCGAGCGGGCATGGGGCTACGGCTTCGGTTTGGGGAATTCCTCGATGTGCTGTTCGCCCTGGCGACCGAAATAGACGACGCGCTTGCCGGTGAGAAAGGCCCAGTAGCCGATTACGCCGGCGGCTGTGGAGCGCTGGACGAACTCGGGGTAGCGGACCGTGTCGGCCTGGGCGCCGCGTATGGCAGTCACCAGATCTGCTTCGCTCCATACGGCGGCAATGGGACCGGGCTGGAGGATCATGGGGTCGGATTGGTGGGCGCCGTCGGCGAGATAGCAGGTTTTGCGCGCAGCGGCGAAGTCGACGAAGTAGGATTCGACGCCGAGGGCGAGGAATTGCTGGACGACCTGGGGGAAGGTCATCGTTCCCTGCTGGGTGGCAACGTTGATTTCGTGAATTTTCCTGGTGTTCATGGCGTTCTCCTTACTCGGTGGGCAGGGTGTGGAGGCTGTGAGCCTGCACAAGCTTTTTCATGGTGGCGATAAGCGCAGCGCGTTCTTTGGCTGACAGGGGATGGAAGAACTCTTCATCGTTCTGGTCGGCGAGGGCGGCGAGGCGAGGGATGAGCCGGCGCGCGGCGGGCGTGAGAGCGATGGACTGATAGCGGCGGTCGTCGGCGCGCTCGCGGCGGGTGATGAGCGCTTTTGTTACGAGGCGGTCGACCAGCTTTGAGACGCCGCCGCGGGTCATACCGATGCGCTCGGCGACGACGCCGGGCGAGGTTTCCTCGTCATCGAACATTTCCCGGAGGACGACCCACTCGGCGACGGTGACGCCGCTGGCCATTAGCTTGCGGGCGAAGGCGTGGGAGACGTGATTGGAGACGAAGCGCAGCCAGAAGCCGGTGTGTTTTTTGAGGTCGCTGACGGCGGGGGAAGGCTGACTCATGGAGAAAAATTACAAGGAAACAGTTGCCATGTCAACTAAAGAAGAAAAGGAAAAATCTCAGGAGCGGCGGTCTGCGGCTGCCGAGCTACGTCAAGGCGCGGTCGAGGTGGGTGTAGCCGCCGTCAACGACGATGTGCTGGCCGGTGGTGTGGGCACTTTGGATGGGCGATAGCAGGAAGACCGACATCGCGGCGATCTCCGCGGCCTCGGTGAAGCGGTGGCCGAGAGGGATGCGCCGGCGGATCTGGTCGAGGGCGGCCTGGGGGTCGGGGCGGGAGGAGATCCAGCGCTCGTAGAGGGGCGTCATGACCTCTGCGGGGAGGATGGCGTTGGCGCGGACGCCGTAAGGAGCGAGTTCGGCAGCCCACTCGCGGGTGAGGGCAAGTTGCGCGCCTTTGGCGGCGGCGTAGGCCGAGGTGTTGCCCTGTCCGGTGAGCGCAACTTTGGAACTGATGTTGAGGATGGAGCCGCGGGAGGCCTTCAGCATGGGCAGAGCGTAGTGGGCGAGGGCGTAGTAGTGGACGAGGTTCTGGTGAAGGCTTTCGATGAAGCGCTCGGGAGATCCGGATTCGAGGCCGACGCCGTCGTTGGCGCCGGCGTTGTTGACCAGGCCGAGGAGGCGTCCATACTTGTCGCGGATGGAGTCGATGGCGCGGCGGCACTGAGCGAGATCGGCGAGGTGAGCTTCGACGAAGTCGCAGGGGCGCTGGGCGTCGCGCATTTCGGCGAGGAACTTCTTCACGTTGTCAGAGGCGCGGCTGACGACGACGACGGTGGCGCCTTCGTCGAGGCAGGCGCGAGTGATGGCCTGGCCGATGCCGGCGCCACCGCCGGTGACGAGGATGATGCTTTTGCGGAGCCCGAGATCCATAAAAGGAAGGATACTCGGGTCGGGCGGGGATCCACAGCGTGAACCATGAATGCAGGAGTGGCGCGCGAAAGGGCCTCTCCCGTGGCGGTTCAGTCGTGTGAGGGTTCCGGCGAATGGTAGGATGCAGCACAATGGGGCTCGCAGCTCGCTGGTTCAGCAGGAACTTTCGCTTCCGGATGGAGAATCGCCACAGTCTTGCTTCACGCTGGCCGCGTCCGCTTGCCATCACGCAGGCAACGTCATGGATGCTGGTACTGGTCCTCGCCGCCTGGGCGTCTCCGGTAGCTGCTCAGAACGATCCGCGCGCGGCGGCATTCGCGCTGGAGCGTGACGGAAACAATGCCGAGGCGGAAGCAATCTGGAAAAGACTCGCAGCGGAGTCTCCGTCGAGTGCAGAGCCCCTGGCCCATATCGGTCTTCTCGAGGCACGCCAGGAGCATTACGCGACCGCAGAGACCTTCTACCGCAAAGCTCTGGCGATCGACCCAGCCATGCCGGGCCTGCGCCTGAACCTCGGGCTGGCGTATTTCAAAGGCGGCGAATATCGGGAGACCATCCACATCTTTGAGCCGATGCTGAAGGCGCAGCCGGCCCACTCGGCCGAGACCGACCGCCTCACGCTGCTGCTCGGCATGTCATATTACGGCCTCGGCGAATACAAGGCGGCGGCGCCGTACCTGATGCGGGCGTCGGCGTCGGATCCGCAGAATCTGACGCTGCTGCTGACCCTGGCGCACAGCTGCCTGATATCCCGCCAATTCCAGTGCGTGATCGACACCTACCATCGCATCATCGCCATCAATGCGGAATCGGCGGAAGCCGACATGCTCGTGGGAGAGGCGCTGGACGCGATGAAAGACAGCGACGGAGCGATCCGCGAGTTTCGTGCGGCGGTTGCGGCCGATCCCAAAGAGCCGAACGTGCATTTTGGACTTGGATATCTGCTGTGGACGCGGAAGCAGTATGCGGAAGCCGCGCAGGAGTTTCAGGCTGAACTCGCGAACGATCCCGGCTACACCAATGCGCTGCAGTATCTGGCGGACAGCGAACTGCACCTGGACCAGATCGATCAGGCGCAGTCTTTGCTGGAGAGGATTGTGAAAGGCGATCCCCGGGTCTTCCTGGCGAGGCTGGACCTTGGCATCGTTTACGCGAAGAGAGACCGGCGCGAGGATGCGCTGCGGGAGCTGAAGGCAGCAGAGGGGATTCAGCCGGAGGACGTCGACGTCCACTGGCAGCTGGGACGGCTGTATCGAACCATGGGCGATATGGCTGGGGCCAGGCAGGAATTCGGCAGAGCCAGCCGCCTGAATCAGGCCGAAAATACGTCTCTGGTGAACCTGATGTCGCCGGTGCCCGCGAGCGGCAGCGCAGGTAAGGCCGTTCCACAAAAGTAAGGCCGGAGCTGACGCTCCGGCCTTTGATTGCGCAACAGCGAAGCTGGATTAGAAATACAGCTTGCCGCTGAACTGCATGATGCGCGGTTCGTGTGTGCCTGTGACCTGGCCGAAGGTTCCATCGCTCAGACCATTGTCGGGGCCGGTGAAGCTGGTGTGGTTGAAAACGTTGAAGGACTCTGCGCGCATCTGGAGACTGGTTCTCTCCCCAATCGCGAAGTTCTTCATCAGGCCCAGGTCGACCTTCTCCAAACCGGGTCCGAGAATATTCCCGGCCGACTCGCTGCCGAAGTGACCCACGGCAGGTGTGAAGACGGAGGTGTTAAACCAGTTGAGTCCGTTCTTAACCAGGTGAACGGGCCCTGTCTGATCGGGACGAGCCAGGATGTCATAGTTGGGACCGTTGATACCCAGCCCGCCGGGATAGGTACCCGCCTCGCATCCGTTGGCGGTCGACGTATCGGGTACGCAACCGTACGGATCCGAAACCTGGTACGTGTTAAACGAGGATCCAGATTCGAAGGTGGTGATGCCCGAGAGTTCCCAGCCACCGAGCAGGTGCCCCGGCAAGCCATGCTGAGTGAGGAAGAAGGGCTCCTTGTAAACGAAGTTCGCAACGAAGATCTGCGGTTCGTTCAGTCCGGAGTTGCCGTAATCCAGCTTCGGATCCCAGGTATAGGTGTTGGCCACCCCGCGATCGTTGTACTGGTCGGTCAGGTTCTTCGACCACGTATAGGCGATGCCGGCCTGCAGATCGCGCGAGCGATGGTTGAGCGAGACCTGCAGCGAGTTGTAGTTGGAGGTAAAGACGGGCAGGCGGGTATGGAAATCCGAATACCCGAGGTAGTTGCGAATGTTGTTGAGCGGGGCCGCTGGATTGGCCTCGCGGGTGGCCAGGGTGGGCATATTCAGATCCAGTTCGCCCATCATGTGCCGAGTTACGGAGCCGACGTAAGCGATCTCGAGGGTGGTGTTGCGGTTGACTTGCTGTTCGCCCGAGAGGTTGAAGTCCGCGTAGGAGGGGACCTTGAAGGTTGGGTTGCCGGTGGTGGTGAGGCCGTTCGGCCCTAACCCTGGAGGCGCGGCGGTTCCTGCGCCGAGAGGATTGTCGAATTGGGTATTGGTGATGGTGGTTGTCTGCACCAGCGGCGGATCGCCGAAGGCATTCTGTTCCCAGATGCCATCGAGAACGCGATCGTAGAAGATGCCGAAGCCACCGCGCAGCACGGTTTGACCGTTGTTCATGGGCGGGGTCCAGGCAAATCCCACGCGCGGGCCGAAATTCCAGTTGTTATTGGGGTTGACCAGCGATCCGTAAGGCGAGCAGGTAACCTGGCTGGAGATCGCCTGGGCCGCGGAGCACGCTGCGCCTTTGGGAAAAATCAGCCCGTTGGCGTAAGTAGCGGGCGTGAAGGCCTGGCCGGCAACGAAGTTCCCGTTCGAGTCCAGGGCCGGAGCGGCATTCGGGTTGTAGACGAGAGGGTCGAAGTTCGTCAGGGTGTTCTTCGAGTCCGATGGGGACGGGAAACGCGACCACCGTACGCCCAGATTGACCGTGAGGCTGGACTTTACCTTCCAGTTATCTTCCACATACGCTTCGGTATTCCAGAAGTTCAGATCGGGAACGATATCCCGGCTGGCCTGGCTGTATTGCGATGCGTCGCCCAGCAGGAAATCGCCCCAGGTGTTGAAGTCGAAGGCGGGGTTGCCTTCTGATGCGTCCTCGGTCTTCAGCATCTGCTGCGCCGTGAATCCGGCGCGAATGGTGTGCTGGCCCACGGTGTAGGTGAAGTTGTCGAAAATGTTGCGATCGAGGTTCCGCTCGAAGTACGGAGCGCTGCCCTGGGAAACCACCGTCACGGAGCCATCCAGAATGGCCACGCTCGGGATGCGCCCGTAGGGATCGGTGTAGGCATAATTGTTGCTCAGGGAAGCCAGCAGGGAAGGTGAGTTGGCCTGCCCGGAGAGGGCGCCGGCGATGGTGCCCTGAGAGTAGGCAAACTCAACCTCATTCACCATCTTTGGCGAGATGGTCCAGGTCAGGTTGCCGACTACGTTCTTGCCCGGCGCGTTGATGGCGACGTTGACGACATCGGGATAGTTGGCGCCGCCCCACAGGCCGGTGGGCAGGGTTTCAGGAACGTCGTCCTGCATGCCGCGCGCAAAGAAGTGGAGCTTGTCGTTGAAGTAGTGATCGACGCGGACCAGATCCTGGCGGAAGTTATTCAGCGTCGAGTAACCGGCAAGTTGGTAGCCGTAGTTGAAGCCGTTGCTCGCCGAGACGAAGTTTGCCGGGTTTTTGCTCACGATCTGGTTGACATAGGTCTGAGCATTGGAGCTGTAGCAGGAAGGATTCGCAGTGGCGTATCCGTTGGTAGCGGTCAATGGGGTGTAGGCGCTCACGCACGTCGCCCCGACCGCAGCCAGGGTGGCCGCGTAGTTGGTGGGCGTGGTGGCAAAAGTGCCGGCCAGTTCAGAAGGCGTAGCTGCGGCCACGTCGTTGGTGGTCGGCTCCGAGGTCTTCCGCCATTCTTCCGACCAGAAGAAGAAGGTCTTCTTTCTGTCGCTGTTGTAGAGGTGGGGGATCATCAGCGGGCCGCCCAGGGTGAAGCCGAAATCGTTGTAGTGGTCGGGCGAGCGCGGAATGTTGGCCAGATTATTGAAGTAGGAATTCGCGTTGGTGTTTTCGTTCCGCGCGAATTCATAGGCGGTGCCGTGGTAAGTGCTGGTGCCGGAGCGAGTTGCGACGACGATTTGTCCGCCGCCGGAGCGGCCGAAGCTGGCGTCGTAGGAGCTGCGCTCGAGGGTGAACTCCTGAATGGCATCGATGGAGGGAATGTTCAGCAGGGTGGCATTGGAGCCGCTGTCATTGATGTCTGCGCCGTCGACGGACCAGTTGTTGGCGGTCTCGCGGGCTCCGTTGACGGAAATGGACGAGACGCTGTTGAGGCCGAAGCCGGGCTCATCTCCCAGATTGTTGACTACACCAGGCTGGAGGGTGACCAACTGCTGAAAGTTGCGGTTGACCAGTTCCAGCTCACGTACCTGGGTTCCGTCGATGGTGCCCGACTGGGAACTGGACGTGGTGTCAATGGCCACCGGGTTTTCCTGCACGATGATGGTCTGGGTTGCCGATCCCGGCTTGAGCTGGACGTTGACCGCCCGCTGCTGCGCCACATTCAGAACGACGTCTTTCTGTGTGAGCGTCGCGAATCCCTGGGCCGTGACGGTAATGGTGTATGTGCCGGCCGGCAGGTTTGTCGCCGTGTAGCTTCCTGAGGCATCGGTTTCTACTACGCGCCCCTGGGAGCTAACCGAGGCCAGGGTAATCGTGACCGTCGCGTGGGGAAGGACAGCTCCGCTGGAATCGGTGACCGTTCCTGTGAACGTTCCTTCCAGTTCCTGCGCGCGGGCGCGGGGCAGGATAATCAGCACGGCTGCAAGGGCAAGGATCAGTGCCGCGATCGGTTTTCCCCGGAGCCGGTGCCGGGGATCCGTTTGGGTTTGGAACGACCCGTCCGAAATCGATTTGAGCTGCATATGCGTGAAACCTCCTGAAAGAGAAAGGTGAATGAGCATCGCGAGTTCTATCTCAACCCACAAAGGGAGCCGGAAGGTCCTGAGTCACCGGTGGGAGACGTCAGTCACAGTTCGGCCTGTTGACACGACTGCGTTAGCTCGGTTTTCACCTATGGGGAGCAAGCATAGGACGGATATGGCGGAATCGCAAGGGAAAAATGAACAGATTGGGGGGAAATGATCAACCGAATGAAAAAATGCAGGGGAAATATTCGACCGTCTTTGTCAAGCGAAGGACGCGCAGGGGCCGTTGTTTCAAACACTTACGATTCGGACCCCCTGGCGCTCGAAGGGCGCCAGCGCCTCGGCGGGTGCGCCGGTGTCGGTAATCAGGGTGTGGATTTCGTTAATGGGGCAGATAAACGCAGGGCTGACCTTGCCGATTTTGCTGGCATCGGCCACCACAATGATCTGCCGGGATTGTTTCAGCATCTTGCGAAAGACCATCGCCTCGTCGCTCTCGAGCGTGGTCGCTCCGCGATCGGCATCGAGCCCCGTGACGCTGAGGAAGACCTTATCCATATAGACATCATCGAGAAAGCCGAGCGCCGCGCTGCTGGTCAGCGAGAAGGACCAGGCCCATGGAACTACTCCGCCGGTAACGTAGGTGCGAATGCCGGGCTGGTTACAGAGTTCCATGCCGATGTTGATCGCATTGGTGATCACCTGAATGTTCTGCCGGTGGCGGAGGCTGCGTCCAATGTGCGTCGTCGTGGTTCCCGCGGTCAGGCCGACGGTGTCCCCGGTTTGCACCATCTCTGCAGCCGCCAGGCCGATGCGTCGTTTTTCCGCGGCATGCCGCTGCTCACGAGCCAGAAAGGAGCTGTCGTAGCGAAAAGGCTCGTAGAGGAGAGGTTCCACCAGTTCGGCGCCGCCATGGGTGCGTCGAACCAGACCGCGACCCTCCAGCCGGGCCAGGTCTCTGCGAATGCTGGGGGCGGAAGAACCCACCGTCGCGAGCAGCTCTTCGATCGTGGCATTGCCGGTACGGAGAAGATGCTTGATGATCTGTTCGGATCGTGGGTTGAGCACATCGTGCATAGTGGGATTCCACTTCCAGCCGGGTCGAGTCCCTGCCGCCAACGGAGAAGAAAGAACCGGCGATCACGACTTTGGCGGGAATGGCGGAAGAACGCCTTATGCTACACCATCTTGTTGATCATTCGTGGATAGAATGATCAAACTATCGAGCTAATCGACCTGAAAGCGAATCAGGCGAGGTTCTGTCCGCCCGGGAAGACTCCTCGTCCAGTGCTCACGCGATACTCGCGAAGCGCCGCGCGCCGTCGATTGTCACTGCGGGAAAACCGAATCGTTATCGGGAACAGTCCAGGCCTGACTGAAGGGGAAATCTGGCTGATGAGTCGGCCCGTGTGGGCAGGACAAAGCGTCGAGTGGCGATGACACGCCCCCCTGGAATGGTCGGGGCGGAGGGATTCGAACCCCCGACCCTCTGCTCCCAAAGCAGATGCGCTACCAGACTGCGCTACGCCCCGATCCTTCAGATTTTAGCTCAGGGAGGAGGTCGAGAGTTGAGAGGTTAGAGTTTGGCGTTTAACGTTCAGAGACTCGGGAGACGTTCACAGACGGTGGGCGAGCCACAGGAGAATGAGCACGAGGACGATGAGCGGGGCGGCCAGCAGAGCCAGCGCGACGGCGAGGAGCGTGGCGAGGAAGGCGTAGTCCTTCCAGGTATGGCGGCGGGGCTCGCGGAGGTGGCGGGTGAGAAGGCGGTAGTTGCGGCGGTTGGCTTTGTAGGCGATGTCGAAGATGTCGCCGAAGAAGGGGATGGCGCCGATGAGGACGTCGAGGCCGAGGTTGACCATCATGCGGGCGAGGGTGACGTAAGGGACGCCGCGGACCCAGGCCGCGAAGACGAGGACAAAGGAGGCGATGCCGGCGAGCACGTCGCCGAGGCCGGGAATGAGTCCGATGAGTCCGTCCAGACCAATGCGAATGGGCGTGCCGGGGATGCGGAAGATGTCGTCGAGGAGATGGGCGAGGAAGTCGAGGTTCTGGTCGGAGAAGAGGCGTTCGGCGCGGCTGCGCAGACCCGGGCCACGGGCCTGGAACGGCGGGAGAATCTCGGGTTGGGGGCGGTTAGCCATCGATGCGGGGCAGCGTCCGGGACGCGGCGGAACGCGGGCCGGACGCGCAGGGAGACTGTGTCGCCAATGCTACAATCAGGACTGTTGTGGCGGATATAGTTCAGCGGCAGAACGCCTGACTGTGGCTCAGGATGTCGTGGGTTCGATCCCCACTATCCGCCCCAAATCGATGCCCTCGAGCCGGATCGCGCTCAAGAACTTTCCGTGACGACTGCTTCCGAACAGAATGCCGGTAGCCGTATCTACATTGGCTGCTCGGGCTGGGCTTATCCCACGTGGAAGCCGGCGTTTTATCCGGAGAAATTGCCCTCGAAGAAATTCCTGGAATACTACGCAACGCGGCTGAACTCCGTAGAGGTGAACTATACCTTCCGCAGCTTTCCGCGACGGACGAGCATCGACGCCTGGCTGGCAGCAGACCGGCGAGGGCTTCCGGTTCTCGTTCAAGGCGCCGCAGCGGATCACGCATTTCCAGCGGCTGCAGGATTGCCGGCCGACGCTGGAGGCCTTTGCCGGAGCGATTGCACCGGTAGCCGAGGCGGGACGGCTGGGACCGGTGTTGTTCCAGCTGCCGCCGAATTTCAAGGCGGATGAGGGGAAGCTGGCGCAGTTTCTGGCCGATGCGCACGGACTGGGGTTGCGGATGGCGTTTGAGTTCCGGCACGTGTCGTGGTTCGAAGCGGGGGTGTATCGGATCCTGGAACGGCATGGCGCGGCGCTGTGCGTGGCGGAGAGCGACGAGCTGGCGACGCCGGATGTGGTGACCGCGCCGTTCAGCTGCTATCGGCGGCGGAAGACGGAGTACTCAGACGCGGAGCTGACGACGATTGCCGGACAGCTGCGGGAACGGGCCGCACAGGGCGACGTCTTCGCGTACTTCAAGCATGAGGAAGAGCCGATGGGTGCGCTGTGGGCGGCGAAGGTGCTGGCGCTGGTGCGCGACTCCAAATCTGACTCGGAATCCGGCGAGGCGTCGTGACGGTGCGGGTGACAGCCGGGGAACAGGAGCAGAAAAGAAAGCCGGAGTGGTGGACGGAGTTTCGTCCGCGGCGCTGGCTGCGCAGCGGTCATGCGCAGACCCTGGCGGGGAATTTTCTGCCCCGTCGGCTGGCGCTGCCGGAGCCGGAGCCGCTTGAGGTGGAAGTGGACGGTCCGGTGGCCGGCTACGGCCCGAGCCGGGTACTGTGCCACTGCCACTGGCAGCCGGAGGCGGTGCGGCGCGAGCGGCTGACGGCGGTGCTGATCCACGGGCTGGAAGGCTCGTCGAATTCGAAGTACATCGTGGGGAACACGGCGCGAATGCTGGCGGCCGGGCTGAACGTTGTGCGGATGAACATGCGGACCTGCGGCGGCACGGACGCGCTGTCGCCGACGATTTATCACTCGGGCCGGACCGGTGATGTGGGGCATGTCGTAGAGGCGATTGTCCGCGAACAGGGAATAAGCGCGATAGCGCTGGTGGGCTACTCGATGGGCGGCAACCTGGCCCTGGGTTGGGCGGGGGCGCTGGGGGCGCGGATTCCGGCGGTGGTGAAGGCGGTAGTGGGGATCTCGCCGCTCATGGATCTGGCGGTATCGTCGGCGGCGTTGCACCGTCCGCAGAATCGGCTCTATGAGTGGCACTTTCTGAAGTCGATGCTGGCGCGGGTGCGGCGGCGGATGGCGATGTATCCCAGGATTTACGGGGATGCGCCGGTGGATCAGATTCGCACGATGCGGAATTTCGACCAGGAGATTGTGGCGCGGTACGGCGGGTTTCGCGATGCGGACGATTACTACTATTCGGTGGCGAGCTCGCAGTATGCGGCGCAGCTGCGGGTGCCGACGCTGATTGTGAATTCCGTGGACGATCCATTTATTCGAATGCTGCCGGAAACGCGGGCGGCGCTGATTGCGAATCCGTGGGTGACGCTGATCGAAACGCAGCAGGGGGGACACTGCGCGTTCCTGGAGGCGGAGGAGAACGGGGACGGGCGCTGGGCAGAGCGGATGCTGCTGGGCTTTCTGCTGGAGACGGGCGTGGCGCGGGAGCGGATCGAGGAAAGCGGTACCCGTGGAAGCTGACTGGGCAGTGGAGGTGGGCGGCGAGGCGTCGTGGATTGATGTGGAGTGGGAGGGATTCGTCGATCTGCGGCGAGGAGGGGGGGCGGTGGACGAGATTGTTGAGGCGCGTGAGCATCCGGCGCTGCGGACGGCGCTAATGAAATTGAATGGGCCGGGGTCGCCGCTGTTCACCAGCAAATGCGATGTTTGGACCCTGGAGGAAGGGATCGATCCGCTGGAGTTCGATTGCACAGCGGAGGAAGCGCGGACCGGGTTGGCGTGCTACATCGACGTGATTGCACGAGAGCCGGGATTGTTCGGGTCGTTTGCGGAGCATGAGGCGTGGGCGCGGCGGGCGTCGCTGGCACTGCGTGGAGAGCCAGTCCGGCGAGCACGCGTGGATCTGGTGGTGCGAGCCGCCGCGAGAGGCGAGACCGAGGGCTTGGGTGTGACGCTGTACGCGGCGGGTTGCGGAGTGGATTCCTCGGAGGCGGAGGCGGCCTGGGGTGAAGTTTTGCGAGCGGCGGTCGTGGCTACAATGAAAGAGGCACGGGCGAGTAGCTCAATCGGATAGAGCACCGGCCTTCTAAGCCGGGGGTTGTGGGTTCGATTCCCGCCTCGCCTACCATGCTTCTGTGGTGATCCTTCCTTTTCGGCTCGTCCAATAGACGAGCATCCTCTCTAACAACCGCGGAGGTGTTCGTGGACATCCGTTCGTGGGCGGTGCGACTGCTTCGTGGACGCACCGTTCGGCGCTTTGGTTTCATGTTGGTGGTCAGCTTCAGTCTTCTGTGCGTGGCCAGGCCGCTCGCTGCCGCTGATCTCCGCAGAGGATCGCTGTCTCGCCCGAACCGGGCGATGTGTTTGCCACAGGGAACTCATGGATGGCTCTGCCGGAGATTCGCGCGGTGGATGGCGCATTGGTGACCTTCAATGTGCTTTCCATGCGTTACCGCGGGTTGCTCCAGGTCGAGGGAGACGGGGGAGCACCCGTCATTCAGCCCACGTTCGCGATTGACGGCAAGCCGGTCGCTTTTCAGAATCCCTCGTGGAGTCTGATCGCGTACTGGATTCCGACGGCGCATCTTGAGGCGGATGGCGTCGAGATGACGCTGACCTGGTGCGCTCCGCCGGGAGCGCGCGCGGCCTTTCTGCGGATGACGATGACGAACCACCGCAGCACTGCGGTTTCCGTTGCGCCGGGAGTGAGAGCTTCGTGGGGCGCTTTGGATCGCGTGACATATTTGCCGGTCGCCCTGCATGGGGAGCGCACGGAAGCGCCCGCGCCGTGGGTCGACAACGGAGAGGTCTTCAGCTACGTCACCGACGACACACAATTTTCCTGGTCGGTGCTCTATCCGGATTCAAAAGCACTGGTTGACGGACCGCCGGAATCGCATAGCCCGGAAGTGACGGCGGAACATCCCGCGACCCTGGCGCCGGGGCAGACGGTCGAGGCCGTGTTTCTGCTGGGTGCGGGACCGGAGGAGTTCAGCGCGGGACACAATGCGCGTGCGCTCGAGGAAGAGATCGATCGCGACGGGGCGGATGCGGTGATTGCCCGGGCCGCGGACTGGTGCCGCGCTCACACGCGCACTACGGGCCAGGCGGACCTGGACATGCTCATGAATCGCAATTTCCTCTTCACCGCCATGTACGCGTGGGGCAGGACGATCGATACGGAGCAGTTTGTCGGGGTCACGTCGCGGAGTCCGCGCTACTACGTCTCCGCCGCATACTGGGACCGCGATGCGATGCTGTGGAGCTTTCCGGGTCTGCTGGACATCGATCGCGATCTGGCGCGCGAGGCGCTGCAGTATGCATTGACGACGCAACTGCGCAACGCGGGCACCCACAGCCGTTTCATTGACGGCGTGGTGCTGGAGGACGGTTTTGAGCTGGATGAAGCGGCGGCTCCGCTGGTGGCGCTGGCTGCGTATGTGGACAAAACCGGGGATGACGGGTTCCTGCGCGCGCATCGCGAGGCGGTGGATTTCCTCCTCGCGCGCATTGAGTCGCATCGCGATGCGGCGACCGGTCTGTATTCCACGCTGCAGGATGCGCAGGATGAATATGAGAAGCCGCCGTTCATCACGTATGACAACGTCCTCGTCTGGCGGACATTTCTGGATGCGAAGGCTCTGCTGGAACGCCTCCAGGATACCGCGGGCGCTGACAAGCTGGGGCAGCTTGCGGCCCAACTGCGTACGGCGATCCTGAAGTACTGCGTGGCGGGCGGGGCTCCGGGCGCCACGGGGACGATCTTTGTGAGCGCAACGGACGGAAGCCATCCCACCTTTGCGGATGTGCCACCCGGATCGCTGATGAAGCTGCCGCTTCTGGGATTTGTTCCGGAGACGGATCCGGTTTTCGAGCGCACATGGAACTGGCTGCACTCCTCCGGATATCGCTACTCATACGCGGACCGTCCGTTTGGAGTGCCGGGCAGTTACCGGCTGCCGTTCACCCCATCATGGAGTGTCGCGGACGAGCTGCGGCTGAGCCGAGGGCGCGAGCAGGCGCTGAAGATCCTTCGCGGAAGCCACTGGGACAACGGGATTATCACCGAAGGCGTGAGTCCGGATAACGCCGCAGCCCAGCCGGCTGGCCGGGCATTCGCCACGGCAGCGGGATATATGGCCCACGCGATCTGCCAGATGTTCTGCAAGGACACGGCGAAATAGAGAGATCGCTCCGCGGCGCTCAGGTGCGCAGGGTAAGGACCGGGCAAGACGCCTGGGTGAGAAGCGAGTGGGCAAGGGCGCCGCGAGTGAGGGAGCTGAGCGGGCTTTCGCTGCCGAAGGCTGCGATGATGAGGCCGACGCCGGCTTGTGAGACGTGGCGCTGTACCGTGTCAGCGGCTTTTGCATGATCGCGAGCGAGGGTGAGGAGGAAGCGGCGCCGGAGGTCGGCCGGGAGTTCCCATTTGGAATTGGCGCCGGGCGCCAGGACGGCGAGGATCGTGGGAGAGGGCTGGGTCGGGTCGGGCGGCCAGATATCGAGCGCCGCCCGCAGGCTTTTCGCGGTGGCGTCGATCACGATCATCACCCGTTCGAGGGCGTCGGCGGCCGGAGTCTGGGGACAGCGTTGGTTCACCGTGAGGATGGAGCAGGGAGGTGCGGCGAGAAGGGACAGCGTTGTGGTTCCCGGACGGGTTTCCTGATCTGGTGAGTTGCGGCTGCCGGCACCGTTGAGCCCGAGGACCAGGAGTGACGGCTCGTGTTGCTGAACCAGTTGACGGAGAGCGGCAGCTGGCTGGCCGGCGCTGATGAGAGTAGCGGCGTTCTCAATGCCGGCCAGGCGCAGCTCGCGGCGGATCTCACGCAGCGCTCGTTCCGCAGAATCGTGGGCAGCGGTAAAGGAACGCTGGCTGGCGTCTCCGGGGCCCGTGAGGTCGGAGTCGGTCAGGTTCAGGACGTGGACAGCGCGCAGGGGCGCAGAGCGGCGGCGCGCGATCAGCCTGGCGAACGCCAGGGCGCGGCGGGCCGGCTCGCAGAAGTCCGTAGCCAGCATGATTTCCTGCAATGCAATGGGAATAGAAGACACTTCAGCTGTCGGCGCTATTGGCCGTAGGTCGAGAGTAGGCCGGCTGGCGGGATTTGCCGGTGAGCGTTGTTACGTGGAAGGGTGACCAGCGTCACCGAACCGGCCGTTCGGGCGACAGCGATGACCGGTAGGTATTACGGCTGGACGTCCTCGGTGTGCGCGGAAGCAGCGGTGATGCGCAGGGTGTTTTCGAAGGCGACCGTGTTCTGGACAAGGCCGGCGGGGAAGGACTTCTCCAGAGCCCGGAGCTGCCGCTCATTGAGAGCGGGAACGATGACCCGGATCTGAAAATCTTTGAGGCGCAGCGGGCGTTGGCTGGGCTGTGCCTGCACCCGAACCAGCAGGCCCTCCGGGGAGAGGGCGCGCAGTCTGAGGTATTGGGCGACGTACTGGCCGACGCAGCCGCCCAGAGAGGCGAGCAGGAGCTCGGCTGGCGTCATGCCATGGTCGGTGGCTCCGTCTTCGGCAGGCTGATCCAGCTGAAGACGGTGCTGGCGAGCCTCCGCCGTAAAGCGGGAACCGCCGGAGTGCTGCAAAGTGATCTCCAAAAAGCCCTCCCTGGGGCGATCACGAGGGGGAGGTGCACGCTGGGGGCCATTTGAATCTCCCGGAAACGCGGGTCTGCGAGCGAAAGCGCATACGATTGCCCGACCTGGTTGCGTGACAGCGCGCCTTGGGCGGGAGGAGCTGCGCCAAATGGCGCAGGTTGGACCGGGGTACACTATCACCACATTTCCGGCTCATTCGATGACTCGCCGCCCCAGTTCCCCAAAAGCTCCCGCTGCTTCCGGGTTCACGTCCAGTGTTCCGCCTCAGCCCGGCGAGACGGGCGTCGAGCCTCGAGTGGAAACGCTGCGCGCCCTGGTGGACAACCTGGACGAAGCGGTGGTCGCCGTGGCGCGCAATGGGCAGGTGCAGTTTGCCAATGCGGCGGCGGAACGGCTGTACGGGATTGCGCCGCAGGGACCGGCTCTGGCCGGGTGGAGTGAGGCCTACGGGATCTACCTGCCGGACCGGCGAACGTTGTGGCCTGCCGAGGAACTGCCTGGGGCGCTGGCACTGAAGGGCCAGACCGTGGAGACCGAACAGTACATCCAGCCGCCGGGGGCGTCGGAAGGCTACTGGATCGCGATGCGAGCCCGGCCCATGTTCGATTCCCACGGAAAAGTTCAGGGAGCGCTGCTGGCGTGGCGGGATGTAACGGAGGAGCGGCAAACCGCCGAGGGCCGGCGGCGGCTGCTGGCGATTGTAGAGAATACGCCGGACTTTGTAGGTCTCACCGATGCCAGCCTCAGGACGATCTTCATCAATCGCGCGGGCCGCGAGCTGCTGGGGATCGGCGAGCGCGAAGAGGTGCAGGAATATCCGATCTACGAGAGCAGCTTCGAGGGGCAGCGAGAGATTTTCGAGAGCGAGGTGCTGCCGGCGCTGCTGCGGGGAGATCCGTGGATCGGGGAGTTCCGGTTGCGGCATGCGAAGACGGGGCGCTCGATCGCAGTGGACATGCGCGCCTTCGGGATCTTCGGTGCCTACGGGCAGCTGATCGGCGTCGCCAACGTCAGCCGGGATATCACGGCGCGCCGGGAAGCGGAGGAGACGCGGCAGAGGCTGGCGTCGATCGTGGAGTACTCGCACGACGCGATCATCAGCGAGTCGCTGGAGGGCGTGATTACGACCTGGAACCGCGGCGCGGAGCTGATCTTCGGGTATGTCGCGGAGGAGGCTGTGGGGCAGCCGATCACGATGCTCGCCTGGCCAGGCTATGAAGACGACATGCGCGAGCTGTTGCGGCGCATTCGGGCCGAAGAGGTGGTGGAGCACTACGAAACCCTGCGCCGGCACAAGGACGGGCGTTGCCTGGCGGTTTCGCTGACCCTGTCACCGGTGCGGGACGATGGGGGCAAGCTGATCGGGATTTCGAAGATCGCGCGCGACATCACGCAGCAGCGCGAGCGCGAGGACCTTTCGCGGAGGCAGGCGCAACTGCTGGATCAGGCGTACGAGCCGATCCTGGTGCGGGATCATGAGGACCGCATCGTGTACTGGAACAAGGGCGCGGAGCGGTTGTACGGGTGGACGGCTACCGAAGCGAAGGGGCGGCTGAGTCACGATCTGCTGCACACGGCCTTTTCCCAGCCAATGGAGGAGATCAGCGCGACGCTGGAACGGCAGGGGCACTGGGAGGGCGAGCTGATTCACGAGACGCGCAGCGGTCACCGGCTGATGGTGCTGAGCCGGTGGATTCGCGAGCTGGGCGTGGCCGAATCGCACGTTCTGGAAACGAACGTCGACGTCTCGGAGCGGCAGCAGCGCATTGCGCTGGAAGAACAGGCGCGGCTGGAGCGCCGATTCCGGCAATTACTGGAGGCGGCGCCGGATGCGATTGTGGAGGTTTCGGCCGATGGGAACGTCGTGCTCGTGAATCGCGTGGCGGAGGAGATGTTCGGTTATCCGAGGGATGAGCTGATCGGGCAATCGGTGGATCTGCTGGTGCCGGATACGGTGCGGCAGCACCATCGCGGCTATCGGAACGCCTACCTGGAGCACCCGCGGACCCGGCCGATGGGTACCGGTCTGGAGCTGCATGGGCGGAGGCGGAACGGCTCGCTGTTTCCCGTGGAGATCAGCCTGAGCCCGATCCAGACCGAGGGCGGTGTGCACGTGACGGCGGTGATCCGCGATGTGACGGAGCGCAAGCGGGCGGAGCAGGAGGTGCGGCGGCTGCAACTGCAGTACACCGGCGAGCTGGAGGCGCGGAACCGGGAGATCGAGCGGGCCAACCGTCTGAAGAGCGAGTTTCTGGCCAGCATGAGCCACGAACTGCGCACGCCGCTGCACACCATCATCGGCTTTGCGGAGTTGCTGGAGGAGGGCCATGAAGGCGCGCTCAATCAGGCGCAGAGCCGCTTTCTGGAGCACATCCGGCGGGACTCCGAGCATCTGCTGGAGCTGATCAATGACGTGCTCGACCTGAGCAAAGTCGAAGCCGGGCAGCTGGTGCTGAAGCGGGAGGCGTATCTGCTGGCACGCAGCGTGGGCGAGGCGCTGGATGCGATCCGGCCCGGTGCGGCGGCGAAGGGAATCACGATTGAGGAGCGCGGCACGCGGGAATCGCTGGTGGATGCCGATCCACTGCGCGTGAAGGAGATGCTCTACAACCTGCTGAGCAATGCGGTGAAGTTCACGCCGGAGGGCGGCAAGGTGTGGGTGGACACCGCGGAGGATGGCGGATTTGCGCGCATCACGGTGGGCGATACCGGGATCGGAATTCCTGTCGGGGAGCACGAGAACATCTTCGACAAGTTTTACCAGGTGGGAAACACCACACGCGGAGTGCGCGAGGGCACCGGGCTGGGGCTTTCCATCACCAAGGAACTGGTGCAGATGCACGGCGGCTGGATGGAAGTGGAGAGCACGCCGGGGGAAGGCAGCCTGTTCATCTTTCGGCTTCCTTTGGTCAAAGCAGAACTGTAGAATCGTTTGGTTTCCCAGCAATAAGAGATCATTTGGGCCACGCAGGGGACTGAGCGCGGAACATGCAGAGGCCTCCAGAGAAAGCCGTGATCCTGATCGCCGACGATCGGGCGAGCAGCCGCGAGCTGCTGCGCACCGTCCTGCAGCGTGCCGGCTATGAGGTCCTGGAAGCTGAGGATGGCGAGCAGGCTCTGGCGCAGGCGCGGAGCGGGCATCCGGATCTGGTGCTGCTGGACCTGCAGATGCCGGAGCTCGACGGTTTTGGCGTGCTGGCGGAGCTGCGCGGCGATCCGCGATTTAAGGATCTCCCGATCCTGGCGCTGACGGCCAGCGCTATGCGCGGCGATCGGGAGAAGATTCTGGAGGCTGGGTTCACCGAGTATCTGGCCAAGCCGGCCGGCCCGGATACGCTGCGGGAGACGGTGGCGCGGCTGCTGCGGCGATCGCGGGAATAGCCTCAGATGGGTGCTACCAAATCGTACGCGGATAGTGGCAGCCCTATAACAGCCCGTATTTTTTCATTTTGTAGCGGAGCGCGTCCCTTCCGATACCGAGGGATCGGGCGGCCTGGGACTGATTGCCCTGCGCCTTCTCGAGGGCCGAGGCGACCAGCTGGCGTTCGTGCTCGGCGAGGGAGGCGTCTTCCTGGGCAGGTGAGGAAGCGTGAGTGCTGCCTTCCGGGTGGGCCGCGGATACAGTCGCGTTGGATGGCGCCGCCCCCGGCGGGTCCAGCAGCGCAGACGGCAGGTCAGCGACGTCGATCTCGTCGCCTTCCGCCATCATGCAGGCGTGACCGAGGACGTTTTCCAGCTCGCGCACGTTGCCGGGCCAGGAGTGGCGCTCGAGCAGCAGACGCGCGCGGGGCGTGAGGCCGCGAATGTCTTTGCCGTACTGTCGAGCGAAGTTTTCGACGAAACGGCGGATCAGCAGAGGCAAGTCTTCTTTGCGATCGGCAAGCGAAGGCACGGGGATTTCGACCATCGCCAGGCGATAGTAGAGATCTTCGCGGAAGTGGTGATCGGCGATGGCCTGTCGCAGATTGCGATGGGTGGCGGCAATGACGCGAACGTTGACCTTGCGCGTTTGCAGTGAACCGACACGCTGGATTTCCTGGTTCTGCAGTGCGCGCAGCAGTTTGGCCTGGGTGGCCAGAGGCATGTCGCCGATTTCGTCGAGAAACAGGGTGCCTTCGCTGGCGGCTTCGATGAGACCAGGCTTGTCGCGGTCGGCACCGGTAAATGCACCGCGCACATGGCCGAACAGTTCGCTTTCAAAGAGCGTCTCGACAACGGCCGAACAATTGAGGACGACATACTGGCCCTTGACGCCGCTGCGGGCGTGGAGCGCGCGGGCGACGAGATCTTTGCCGGTGCCGGTGGCTCCCTGAATGAGCGCGGACCGGTAGTGTGGGGCGATGCGGCGGATGCGCGCGAAGAGCTCCGCCATGCGCGGGCTCGAGCCAATAAGGCCTTCGAATTCTGAATCGCCCCCGGCGGCCTGGCGGCGCTCGGCATCGGCGATGAGGCGGCCGACCCGCTCGCGGAGAACGGCCAGGCGGATGGGCTTCTCCAGATAATCGGCAGCGCCGCTGCGAATGGCCTGGACCGCGGTTTCCGTGGTGTAGTGCGCGGTCATCAGGACGACGTCGGTAGCGGGAGCGACAGCCATGATGCGGTTGAGAACGTCGAGTCCGGTCATCTCCGGCATGACGAGGTCGGTGAGGACGAGTTGCGGGCGATGCTGCTCTATGAGAGCGAGCGCCTGGCTGGGGCGAGAGGCGGTATGAATGGTGACGCCATCGCGGGCGAGCGCGGTGGAGAGCAGTTCCAGACTGCCCGGATTATCGTCCAGGATGACGATGGAGATGGCCATAGTCCAGCGCGATCGACGGCTTGGGGAAAGCTTGTGCCATCGTAGCAGTTTGGCGGAGCACCTCGCAGAGCGGCTCGGGCTAGACTGAAGGGGTGGCGCGGAATCTCTACATTGTGGCCGGGGTCCTGCTGGGGTTTGCGGCGATCTCATTTGTGATGGCGCTGACCTCGAGCCATTTTCAGCCCGCGCTGCCGGCGAATGGCACGCTGTGGAAGACGACGGCGCTGTTCCTGACTCTGGGCGGCCTGCTCGCGGCGCTGCTGGGGATGATGACGGCGATCTTTGAGCAGGTGGACCGGCGCAATGAGGAGCGGAAGCTGGCGCAAAGGCGCAAGCGCGGGGCCGGGCAGCATAACCGATAGAATGAGAGCAGCCGGATCGCCGGTGAGGGAAGAATCAGCCGACCTATGTTTGAAGTCACGGTGGAGCGCGGGTTTTCGTCGGGGCACTATCTCCGCAATTACAAGGGGAAGTGCGAGAATCCGCATGGGCATAACTACAAGGTGCGCATCACGCTGTGCGGCGAGGCGCTGGATGCGGCGGGACTGCTGCTGGACTTTCGCGACCTGAAGCAGGTGATGCGCCCGGTGATTGACCGGATCGATCACCAGATGCTGAACGACGTCGAGCCGTTCACCGAGATCAACCCGTCGGCGGAGAACCTGGCGCAGTATTTCTACCAGCAGACCAACGAACAGCTGCGGACGATGACCGGCGGACGGGTGCGCGTGAAGGACTGCACGATCTACGAGACGGACACGACGACCGCGACCTACTACGAGTAACGACTCTTGTATCTCATTGAAATCTACAAATCCGTCCAGGGCGAATCGAGTTTCGCCGGGCTGCCGTGCATCTTTGTCCGCCTGGCAGGATGCAATCTGCGCTGCGCCTGGTGCGACTCGGAATACACCTTTACCGGCGGCACAAAGATGACCGAAGACGAGGTCGTCGCGGAGGTCGAGAAGCTTGCGCCAGTGAGACTGGTGGAGTTCACGGGCGGGGAGCCGCTGCTGCAGGAGCGCGAGTTGATTCCGATGATGAAGCGGCTATTGAGCGCCGGTTACGAACTGATGATTGAGACCAGTGGCGAACGTCCGCTGGAGCGGATGCCGCGCGCGGTGCACAAGATCGTCGATGTGAAATGCCCTGCATCGGGCGAGGCTGGTTCCTTTCGAATCGACAATCTCGATTGCCTGACGAACCGCGACGAGGTGAAATTCGTGATCGCGAACCGCACAGATTACGAATTTGCGCGGGCGTTCATCCGGGAGCACCGGCTGGAGACGCGCGCCGGACAGGTGCTGCTGTCGCCGGCCTTCACAAAGACACCCACACCCGAGCGCACCACCGGGAACTGCCTGCTGGATCCGCGCGAGATGGTGGAGTGGATGCTGGCTGATGGCCTGCCCACCCGAGTGAGCCTGCAGATTCACAAATACATCTGGGAGCCGCAGAAGAAGGGCGTTTAGTGGCCTCAGTGCTGCGCGGCGAGGTACGGGTTGAAAGGAATCTCGAAGAAGAAAAGTTGCTGACCGTCGGCGTTGCGCAACTCCCGGAAAACGAGCTTCGCGTTGCGCAGCGGAGTGTCGCCGAGCCCGTCCATGTCGTAAAAGAGGAAGCCGTCGTGGGTGGTGTGGGGCTCGACGACGAGGGCGGAATACTCCCAGCGGTCGAAATCGGCCTCGATTTTGTTGTCGGAGTCCTTACCCTTGGTATGGACCTTAATCGGGCCGAGAGGAATGTCGGCGCCCTGGCGGTCCCTGGCGCTCACCCGGCGCTCCACGTCTTCCGGTTCGGCGGCGGGGATGCGGTCGCCATTGGCGCTGATGAAGAAGATGCGCGCATCGCGCAGGGAAACGGGGCGGTCACCGTTGTTGGTGACGATGATGCGGATGGGCAGGAAGTGATACTTCAGGAAGTCCACCTGAAAGATTTTGCAGTCGTGCGCGGTATCGAAGGGGACGGCGGCGATGGCGACCTGTTCCTTGGTGTGGTTATCGACGGCGGGATAATCGGTAGCGGCTTTCGCGGGTGGAAGGTCGGCAGCGGCCAAAGGAAGAGTTGAAGCAGCAAGCAGAAAACAGAAGAAGAGGCTGGCAGCTCGCGTGCAGGAACGGAGCGGGCGTGAGCGCATGGACACCATTATCCTCTTGCCTTATGACATCCGGAAGGCGAGATTGGTAAGCGGATGCTGATCCTGTACAGCCTGGCGCTGCTGCTGGCTCTGGTGGCGGGCACTCCCTGGTGGCTGCTGCGCATGGTGACCAGCGGCAGGTATCGGGAGGGCCTCACGGAGCGTTTGGGCCGAGTGCCGGAACGCATTCGCCAGGCGCTGGCGGGAGAGCAGCGAATCTGGGTTCATGCGGTTTCCGTGGGCGAGGTCCTGGCGGCGAGCCGCCTGATTGAAGAACTGGAGCGCCGGCTGGCGGAGTCCGGGACGGTGCAGGATGCTTCGCCGTGGCGGGTGATGATCTCGACCACCACGCGAACCGGGCAAAGGCTGGCGCGGGAGCGGTTTGGTGCGGAGCGGGTCTTCTATTTTCCGCTGGACTTTGGATTCGCCGTGCGGGCATGGCTGCGGGCTTTGCGCCCGCGCATGCTGGTGCTGGCGGAGACGGAATTCTGGCCGCGGATGCTGGCCGAGTGCCGGCGCGCGCGCATTCCGGTGGCGGTGGTGAATGCCCGCATCTCAGATCGCTCCTGGCCGCGATACCGGCGGCTGGCGTGGTTGTGGCGGCGCATTCTGGGCGGCATTGCGACGGCACTGGCGCAGAGCGATCTCGATGCCGAGCGGCTGCGGGCGTTGGGTGTAAAGAATGTGCAGGTGGCGGGAAATCTCAAGTTTGATGTGCGCGTGGCAAAGCCGGCGACGGTGACGGCGCTTCTGCGGGAGAATTTAGCGCCAGGAACGAAGGTGCTGGTGTGCGGGTCAACGCTGGCCGGCGAAGAGGAGTTGCTGCTCGACGCGATGCCGGCGGAAACCATCATGATTCTCGCGCCGCGGCATCCGGATCGGTTTGCTGAGGTAGCGAATCTGCTGGAGCGGCAAGGCCTGCCATGGGTGCGGCGGTCGACGTGGGTTTCGGCGCCGGCTCGCATCGAAGCGGGGACGGTGTTTTTGCTGGATTCAATCGGCGAACTGGCCTCGGTGTACTCGCTGGCCACGGCGGCGTTCATCGGAGGCAGTCTCGTGCCCGCCGGCGGCCACAATCCACTGGAGGCGGCGCAGTTTGGAGTGCCGGTGGCGATGGGGCCGAGCTTTGAAAACTTTCGCGGCATCGTGGAGACATTGCGCGCGCGAGCGGCCATTCAGGTGGTTGAACGCGCGCGGTTGGGGACAGCGCTTGCAGAATTGCTCAGTGGCTCGCTGGACGTAAAGGCGATGGGGGAGCGAGGACGCGCGGTGTTCGAGAGCGAAGCCGGAGCAACGAAGCGCTCGGCGCAGGCGCTGCTGGAGGTCCTACGGCTTGAATCGGCTCATGCGGTGCCGACGGAGGCGCGCGGTTGACCAGCGTCCTGGCAGCGATGACGCCGTTGTATGCAGCAGCGGTGGCCGCGAAGAACGCAGCGTACGATCGCGGCTGGGTTCATGCAAAGACGCTGCGCTGGCCGGTGGTGAGCATCGGCAACTTATCCGTTGGGGGATCGGGCAAGACGCCGCTCACCATTCGAGTCGCGGAGTTGCTGCGAGAGCGGGGCGTGGCTGTTGATGTACTGTCGCGCGGCTACGGGCGGCGCTCCGCCGCGGTGGAGCGGGTGAATCCGAAGGGAACGGCAGAGTCATTCGGCGATGAGCCGCTCGAAATTACGCGAGCGACGGGCGTGCCGGTGTACGTCGGTCCGAGCCGGTATGCGGCGGGCTTGCTGGCTGAAGGCTCGGCGCCAGGACCGGGGCTGCATCTGCTCGATGACGGCTTTCAGCATCGCCAGCTGGCGCGCGATGTGGACATAGTGGTGCTGCACCGGAGCGATTTCGGCGGGCGACTCCTGCCGGCGGGGTGGCTGCGCGAAGGGTTTGCATCGCTGCGGCGCGCGCAGATTCTCGCACTGCGTGAGGAAGATGCGGATTTGGAGAGCATCCTGCGTGGGCGCGGACTCGAACAGCCGATCTGGTGGATGGAGCGACGGCTGGAAGTGGCAGGGGAGCAGCGAGTCGTGGCGTTCTGCGCGATTGCGCGGCCGGAGGAGTTCTTCTCGGGCCTGCGGAGCAGCGGTGTGCAGATCGCGGCGATGCGTGCCTGGCGCGACCACCACCTCTACACGCAGGGCGATATTGCGGATCTCATCGAGCTGCGCCGGCAGCATGAGGCAGAAGCGTTCGTGACGACGGAGAAGGACCACGTGCGACTGACGCCCGAGTCTCTGCGCATGCTGGAGAGCGAGGCTCCGGTCCAGGTGGCGCGGCTGCGGGTGCGGTTGCGTGACGAGGCGGCCGTCATCGAACAGCTCTGTGCTTTGCTGCCAGAGCAGCAGCCAGGACCTCAGGGCTCAGGGCTGAAGGCGTGAGAAAATAGAAAATTGCCCGTCAACTCAGGAAATCAGCCCGGGAAGCCGCCGAAGAATCTGCGCCTGCTCATCGTGCGCCTGGGCGCGATGGGCGATATTCTGCACTCGATGCCGGCGGTGACGGCGCTGCGGCGGGAGCATCCGGAGTGGATGATCGGGTGGGCGATTGAGCCGCAGTGGCGGGGACTCTTTGCTTCGAACGACGGGAAGATGCCGCTGGTCGATCAGGTGCATATCGTGCCGGCGAAGCGGTGGGCGAAGTCACCTCTGAACCCGGCGACGCTGCGCGATATCCGGCGGGTGCGCCGTGAACTGCGGGCCACGCACTATGACCTGGCTGTGGATATGCAGGGGGCGGTGCGCTCAGCGATGATCGCGCGCTGGTCGAAGGCCGAGCATGTGATCGGCGAAGCCGAGCCGCGGGAATTTGCGGCGAAGTGGCTCTTCGACGAGCGAGTGCCAACGCGCGGGGTGCACGTGATCGAGCAGTCGCTGGAGGTGGCCAATGCGATTCTGCGGGAGCGGTTGCCGATGACGCTGCCGTTGCTGCCGCAGGATGCGGCGGCGGACGCGATGGCGGCGCAGTTGCCGCTGCCGTTTGTGTTGATGAGTCCCGGAGCCGGGTGGGGCGCGAAACGCTGGCCGGCGGAGCGCTATGGAGCGGTGGCGCAGCGCCTGGCTGAAGCGGGCTATGGGGTGGTCATCAACAGCGCACCGGCAGAGGAGCATCTGGCCCAGGAGATTGTAGCCAGCAGCGGAGGCGCGGCGCGAGCCATGACACTGGACCTGGCAGAGCTGATTGCCGTGACGCGGCGGGCGGCTCTGGCGATTGCCGGCGACACAGGTCCGCTGCATCTGGCCTGCGCGCTGAACACGCCGGTGGTGGGCATCTTTGGACCCACCGATCCGGCGCGCAATGGACCGTTCCATTGCCGGAGCCGCGTATTGCGCCATCCGGACAGCGTGCGCGATCATTCGCGGCGCAGCGAACCGGAAGCCGGCCTGCTGACGATTACACCCGACGCTGTGACGAATGCGGCGCTCGATCTGTTACGGGAGGGCACGTAGGTGGCGTTGGGCTGGAAGCGGATTGCGCGAAGGATTCGTGTGCCCCTGGGCTTCGTGTTCGCTGTGTTCTATTTCTGGATGGCGCGGCCCAGCTGGATATTTCTGGGCGTCAGCCTGATCCTGGTGGTGCCGGGCCTGCTTTTACGGGGATACGCTTCCGGTTACGTGAAGAAGAATGCGGAGCTGACGGTGACCGGCCCTTACGCATACACGCGGAATCCTCTGTATCTGGGATCGATGCTGATCGCCGCGGGTTTCGCGGTGGCCGCGCAGAGTATATGGATCGCTGTGGTGCTGGTCGTTCTGTTCCTGGCCATCTACATTCCGGTCATCCGCGGGGAAGAGGAGTACCTTCGGTCGGCTTTCCCGGGATTTGATGCTTATACGGCGAGGGTGCCGCGCCTCATTCCGCGCATCACACCAGCAAGGCAACACGACGGGGAAGCCGGGGTGTTTTCCGGGGCACTCTACCGGAAACATCGTGAATACAACGCGCTGCTGGGAGGGGTAGCCATGTATGCTGCTCTCATCCTGAAGCTGATTTTCGCGAAGAGGTAAAAGGAATCGATTGAGCCTGTTTTTCGATGTTTTTTTCCGCGGGCGCGTACGGCGCGTCCGGCGGATGGCGAGAGGGCTGATGGCCGGGATGATCCTGGCTTCCGCCGGTGCCCAGACTCCGGCTGCGGTTCCGCTGATTCCTCCGCAACCGAGCTTCAGCTATCCGGCGCATCTGACGCTGAACTACGCCGTGGACTGGCGGGTTTTCCCCGCGGGTACGAGTTCCTTTCACCTCGAGCAGCAGGGCGACGAGGAGCGGGTGACGGCGAGCGGCGAAACGCTGGGGGCAATCAACCTGATCTATCGCGTGGTCGACCGGTTTCAGTCATCGTTCAATCGCCGCACCGGGTGCTCGGCCGGATTCGCGAAGCAGCTGCAGGAAGGCCACCGCCAGGTAAGCACGGATCTGAAGTTCGATTACGCCCAGGGCAAAGCCGTGCTGAACGAGAAAAATCTGGTCAAGGGAACCAGCAAGCACCAGGAGACGCCGGTGGGTCCGTGCGTGACAGATTTGCTGTCGGCGATTTTCTATCCCGCCTCGCAGAATCTGGTGCCGGGGCAGAGCTTTCGCGTTCCGGTGGCCGACGCGATGCATACCGTGGTTGTGACGATGAAGGTGGAGGCGCACGAGACGGTCAGGACGCCGCTGGGAAGCTATCCGACGATCCGCGTGCAGCCGATGGCTGAGGCGGGCACGGTGAAGGCGCGCGGCAACATCTGGATCTGGTACACGGACGATGCGCGCCATATCCCGGTGCAGATGCGGGCGCGGCTGTTCTGGGGAACGATTACCTTCCGGCTCACGTCGATGGAGCCGAAATAGACGCGGCTAGTGGATTCGATAGCGCTCGCGCATGAGGCGCTGCAGGCGCGGTCTGAAGATGAGGTCGAAGGCCAGTTCCTTTCCAGGAAACATGGCAAGGGCGGCGCGTCGCGTGTCGGCCACCATTTCCGAAGCCTCGTCGATCGTCAGAGACAGGTCCTGGCTGATGACGGACATGACCATGTTGACCATGATCTGCAGGCGCCGGAGTTTACGTTGTTCATCCTGAAGCTCTTGCGGGGTTTGCCGGACGGGCTCCGGCTGGGATTCGAACCGGGGAACTTCGGATTGTGACCCCATGCGGTGAGGACCTCCGTTGCTGGATCGTACAACGATTAGGACACGAGATGAAACGGAAAAGATGCGTCCTGGAAGGGATCCGGTTAGAGCTCAGTAGCGTCGCTCGTAATGCGAATCATGGGGAATTGCGTGCGGGCGGCAGCGACAAAGGCGGAGGACTCTGCGGCCGTCATGCGAAGGCAAAGACGCGTGGCGAAAGCACGGCCCAGATGACGCGGGGCGCTCTCGAGCCAGCGATGACGCAGGGGCGTATCGGGCCGATCCGCATCAAGGCTCCTGGCGGCAATGCGCGCGATCTGCGGCATGGAACGCGCGATGTCTGTGATCAGGGTCCATTCGATGAGGACAGTATCGGGAGCGGGGGAGTCGTGTTCCGGCAGGGCGAGCGCACCGCGTTGCAGAAGGATGCGGGAAGGCTCGCCGGGCGGCAATGAGACGAAGTCGGGCTGCAGGCCGCGGTCGAGCATCTCCGCCAACGTGCTGTGCGGCTCGGCGGCCAGGCCGACGGAAACCGGCAGACCGCGGCGGAGTTCGTTCTTGAGAATCCGCAATGCCTCATCGAGCGGACCGACGACGAAGTCACAGAGGCCGGCACGCAGGGCTTCGCGGAGCTGCTCCGCCTCGGGCTCGATGCAGACGGAACAGGCTCCGGCGATGCTGGCGGCGGCGAGGTCCGCGAGCCCATCCGCATCGAGGGGGGACTTCAGCAGCAGTTTGCCCCCCAGCGAGCCGGAGAAGCGGTCACGGGCGATCCGGCTAAAGGTCTCGAAGCGTCCGTAGATGGTGGACAGGGCAGGCAGGGAAAGCATCTGCGGAGTATTCTTCCACGACAGCGCTCCTGTTACCTGCGGGTCATGATTTGCGACGAGACGCGCCGAACCCGCGGCACTCCTTCATAGACTGAAGAAGCCCTTTTCAAAGTGCGAATGCGGATGCAGCAGAAAGCCGGTCTGGCTGGAGAGGATCGGCGGCTCGCAGGCCGCTAGCAACGACCTGCGGGCCGTTCCGATGAAAGGGGGTGAGTTCGTGGATGAGAAATCGTCCTGGACTCGAATTGCCATCACCATCGCGCTGGACTGGCGACTGGTGCTGGCGCTCGCAGTCTTCGTGCTCACGTTACTTCTGCTGAAGTAGCCAACCTCCCGGGAGGGCCGCACCCTTCCGGGAGACTGTTCGACCTGAGTATAGCATCGGCCGTGCCGTCACCAGCTTGAATAAGGCTGGCCGTTGGAGCCCACTTCTTCGGAGCCGCTGTGCACGTCGGTGATACCGGGCTCCGTCTGGTCCAGGTCGGCGTAGGTTTCGTCGCTGGTGGTTTGCCAGGTATCGGTGCTGTGGGTCATGGGATCGGACGGAATCGACTTCAGGTAGCCGTTCTGCACCAGGTCGTCGAGGGACTGCGGCGCCTTGTTCTTGTCCATTGTGTAGGAATCGATGGCGTCCCGCATCACGTGCAGGTCTTCCTTCAGCGCGGCTTCTTTCGCGTTGCGGATGGCGGCGACAAAGCTGGGAATGGCCACCGCGGCCAGCACGCTGATGATGAGCATAACCACCATCAGCTCCACCAGAGTGAAGCCGCGGTCGTCGGAACGTGTGGGTCGTTGCAGCAGCAATGGTTTTACCAGTCCGAATATTTGGTTCCGTCCAGCGCTGTTCCGGTGGACTTGGAATAGACATCAAACACGTTCTGACCGCCCCAGGAATCGCTGTCCGGGTCGTCCTGCATGGAGCGCAGGCCCCAGTCGGTGTCGCCAGTCATAGGATCGACAGGAATACGCCGCAGGAAGCGAACCTTCTTACCCTGCACATCGACGCCGTCGACGAGGGTTTGTAAGTCGGGTGGATATCCCTGGCTGTCGATCTTGGTGCGAAACGCGTTCTTGTCCGCTCCGTCCTTATAGGCATCGATGGCGCGGCGCATCTGCCACAGGTCGTAGCGCAGCATGCGCTCTTTCTCGCGCTTCACCTGGAAACGGGCAATGGGGACCGCGGCCGACGCCAGGATGGAGAGGATGGCGACGGTCACGATCAGCTCGACGAGCGTCAGTCCCGCCTCGCCTTGCCGGTACCCGATTTTTTTAGTCAACATCAACCGCATAGTTTCAAAGGGCGGCGGCCCATCACTGAATGTGAACGACCGCCTGAGATCCGGTAGCAGGTTCGACCTGCTGCTGTTCGTTGCGCAGCACCGGCCGGGAGATCGCGACCGATGCATCTCCAGCCGCCTTTGCCTGGAACGTCAGGACGCACACTGTCCCCGATCCGCTGATGCCTTTCGCGCCGGGCGGGCGGGACACCGCGATGGCCGCTTCGCCCTGCCCGTTATCGCGGTGGGCCAGAGCCACGGCCTGGCCATCCTTGCCCAGAACATTCGTATGCTGCGAGTCGTCTGAGTCCACGTTGATCAGGCTCAGTTTCGACGCGTCATACTGTACCGACATAGGGACAGCGAAAACGTCACTGCCGCGGGCAAGATTCACGAACATTTTGAACGTGGAGCCCACTTTGGCGGTCGCCTGGGCCGGATCCAGCGTCAGCGTGGCCGGTCCCTGCGGATTGTTCTCTTTCTCTCGGTTTGCCAGCGCCTGCTGGGTCGCCTGGACCGCATTGGTCGGAGGCGTCTGTGGTACTCCGGGTACGGTCTCGGGGGGGAACCCACCTGTCTGGACCTGCGAGCTGCCGCCTGCGGCTCCCGACTGCGCATGAGGTGTGAAGTCCGCCGGTTGCAGCGGCCGGATGATCGGGCGGACCTGGACATCATTGCCCGTACCGGTATCGATCTCCTGCAGATCCTCAGGGGTCAGTTGTTCTGCGCTGACGACGTGGGGGACCATCAGGAACACGATCTCGTCGTCAGTCACTTCCTTCTGCTGGGTGCTGAAAAGGTACTTGATCAGCGGCAACTCTCCCAGACCCGGTGTTCCGCTGATGGTCCAGGTGGTCTGGTGCTGCAGGATGCCGCCCAGCAGGTTGGCCTCGCCGTTCTTCAGGCGAATCGTATGGTCGACCGAGCGCTGGGTGATGATCGGCTCCGTGATGCCCCCGATGCTCGTGTTGCCGGCCGTGGAAGAAACCTCGATTTTGCTCTTCAGCGTGACATCCCCGTCCATGTGGATGGTGGGTTTGATGGTCATATCCACGCCGACATCGATGTACTGGAACTGCGTGTTGACCAGAGAGCTGACGATCGCCGTGGCGGCGCCGGTCTGATAGGACCCCGTGGCGATGGGGATGCGCTCGCCGATCTTCAGCGTCGCTTCCTGACCGTCAGAGGCGCGGATCTGCGGGTTCTGGATGATGCGCGAACGCGTGTCGGTCAGCAGCAGATCGACCGCGGCCTGGCCGATGGTGACGGCGAAGTTGGTCGAGTTCAGGTGAGCCAGGTTGTTGAGGGTGATGCTGCTGGAGGTGGAGTTCGAGCCGTTCGTGCCCGTTTCGTCGTTGGTATTGCTGGTGGAGCTGGTATTGTTCAGGTTTGCATTCGAGGGCTGGAAGTTGATGCTGGCGGTCTGCGGCAACTGAATGCCAATGTTGCGCAGCACATCGCGGCTCACTTCGAGCACGGCGATATCGAGAACAACCTCGGGGCGCGCCTTGTCGAGGTCGTCGATCAGCCGGCGGGCGAGCAACAGCTCATCCGGCGTGCCACGCATGACGATGGCGTCTTCGCTGGAGACCCCGTTAATGCGCGCATTCTGAAAGAGATTGCGCAGAACCGTCTGTACTTCGGTGAAATCGTTCTGCTGGGCCACGTTGTGCAGGTAGAAGGTCTCCACTGCCTGTTGGTCGAGTTCCGTGTGCTTGGTGCGGGTGTTTTCGGCAACGAAGATCGTGTTCGCCGTGATCGGTCGCCAGAAGGTGTTGGAGGTGACGGCCACAATGCGCAGCGCGTCGCGCAGGGTGACGTCGTTCAGATCGACCTGAATGCGTTTGGAGGTATAGGACGGGTCGAACAGAACATTGATGCCGGCGGCCTTGCCGACAGCCTCATACACGACGCGGCTGTCCTGCACCATGTGCAGCGTCAGCGGTTCATTGGAGATGGGTTTCAGCTGAACCGGGGCGGCGAGCTCGAGGGCTTCGTCGGAAGTGCGGGGAGCGGAGGCCGGAGCCGGACTCTGCGCGTTCAGCTTCTCGCGCGTGGCCTGGATGTCCTGACTGGCCAGCTCATTGCTGGGATCGATTTCCAGGGCGCGTAGAAACTCGGTGAGAGCTGGAGTGTAGGCTCCCTGATCGCGCAGGCGCTCGCCGTGTTCGACGTGCAGGGCGGCGGCGGAGAAACGAGTGCGCTCCCAGGCGAGCCGGAAGCGTTCGTCGGTCGGCTTCTTCTGGTACGCCTGAAAGTAGTCCTCGTAGGCGGCTTCGGCGTCGCCTTTGGCTTCTGCGGTCTGCCCCTGCTTATACCAGTGCGAAGCGGACTGGGCGTGCGCCGCGGGGCGCGCCACAAACATGACGGCAATAAAAGCCCAAATAACGAGACTTCTCTTCATGCAGCTCCAGGGTGGGTGGAAAAGAATTTGGAGGCCCGGGTAGCGAACACTGGTTCCGCGCTGAGCGCGAGGGAGCACTGCGCCGGGACTATCGTACGCCGCGTATAGTATCGCATTGCCATCCGATGCGGCAGTCGCCAGGGACGCGCTCCGCGAAATCGCAGGGGAGCATTTTCGCAGCGGCCCGCCGCGATATAGCATGAGAGATTGCGACGATTTCCATGACACGACCGACCCATCAGACCGCGAAACCCGCTCCGGCCAAGCCGAAGCTGCGCGATCCCGTCGCCTCCGGCGCCCGCGACGCGGCCGTGAACCGGATGGCGGGGCACAATTACTTCCTGCTGGAGAAGTACGAGGCGGGCGTAGCCCTGCGCGGGACCGAGGTGAAGTCGATCCGCGAGGGCAAGGCGAACCTGAAGGACGCCTACGGCCTCATCAAAGATGGGGAAGCGTTTCTGCTGAATGCCCATATCGGAGCTTATTCCCACGGCAGTTCCAACAATCACGAGGCGCTGCGCACCCGGAAGCTGTTGCTGCATGAGGAGGAAATTCGCAAACTCACGGGAAAGACGCAGCAGAAGGGTCTGACGCTCATCCCCACCCGGCTTTATTTCCGCAACGGCCGGGTCAAGTGCGAGTTGGCTGTGGCGCGGGGCAAACAGGACTGGGACAAACGCGAAACTGAGCGCCGCCGCGAGGCGGACCGGGAAGCGCGAGCCGCCATGGCCCGAGTGCGGAAGTCGTAAGCAAGGGCAATATTTCGGCGCAATTTTTAATTCAAGTAAATCCGCAGAGGATCGATTTCAAACTAATGAATACAAAGGTGATTATTAATCCCGCCTCCGGGGTCGCGATCGAGCTGCTCGCGGTCTTTGCCGTCGATGCCTCCGCGAATAGCAGCAAAGACGCCAAACCCGAGGTTCGCCTCCTGGTCGAAGATCCTGCCATCGCTCAGGCCGTGGCGGCCATGCTCGAGAGCGGGGAGTTCAAGGCCGAACCGAACGAGACGCTGCTGCTGCATGCGCCGGCGGGCGTGCAGGCGAAGCGTCTGCTGCTGATTGGGCTGGGTAAGGCCGCAAAACTCACCCCCCATGAGGTTCGCAAAGGAGCCGGCCTTGCGGTGCGCTTTGCCAAGCCGCGGGGCCTGCGAGAACTGGCGATTGCGGTGCCGGCCGCCGAGAAGCTCGACCCGAAGCTGACCGTCCGGGCCGTGGCCGAAGGGGCGATCCTGGCCGATTTTGACTCGGATACCTATCGCTCGGACCGGAAAGACCGCAGCGTGCAGTCAGTCCAGCTCGTAGTCCCGGCCGGCGCGGGTCAGGCCGCGGCCGAGGCCGGCCTGCGGGAGGGCGTGATCCTGGCCGAGTCGCAGAATTTCACGCGCTCGCTGGTCAATGAGCCGGGCAATCGCCTGACGCCGACCATCTTCGGCGAACGGGCGGCGGCAATGTGCCGGGAAGTGGGACTGCAATGCTCGGTCTACGGGGCGGACAAGCTGCGCGAGCTGCAGATGGGGGCGTTCCTGTCCGTCGCGCAGGGCTCCGAAGAGCCGCCGGCGCTGATCGTGATGACCTGGGAGCCAAAGGATGCGAAGCCGGGGACGGTTCTGGGCCTGGTCGGCAAGGGGATTACCTTCGACAGCGGCGGCATTTCCATCAAGCCGTCCGACAGCATGGAGAAGATGAAGTACGACATGGCCGGGGGGGCGGCCATGATCGGTGCCATGCGGGCGATCGCCCAGCTGCAGCCGGCGGTGAAGGTCATCGGCATTGTTTGCGCCACCGAGAATATGCCTTCCGGCAAAGCGCAGAAGCCCGGAGATGTCCAGATTGCCATGCCGGCGCCCGGCAAACCCGGAAAGGCCATCGAGATCATTAACACCGACGCCGAGGGGCGTCTGGTGCTGGCCGACGGCGTGACCTACGCGAAGCAGCTCGGCGCGACGCACCTGATCGACGCAGCGACGCTGACCGGGGCGGTGGGCATTGCGCTGGGGATGATCAACGGCGGCGTCTTCTCCAACGACGAGGAAACCTACCAGCACTTCGCCGATGGGTTGAAGACCTCCGGAGAGCGGTTCTGGCGGCTGCCCGTGGAGGACGACTACCGCGAGCTGATCAAGTCGAGCATCGGAGATATCAAGAACACGGGCGGCCGCTACGGTGGGGCGATCACCGCGGCCATGTTCATCAAGGAATTCGTAGAGGACACGCCCTGGATCCACCTGGACATCGCGGGAGTCGCCTGGGTCGACGACGCGAAGCCCTGGCAGGCTTCCGGACCCACCGGCGCGGCCGTGCGCAGCGTCGTGGAGTGGGTGCGGAGCTACGCTGACTGAGGTCGGCCTGGCTCAGGTACGGGCGGTCGTCGCCGGCGAATCTGCGGCTGAGGCGGCGCGGCTCTTCGCTCCGGCGCGAGCCTGCGCAAACAAAATGAGGCCTATCCCGAAGGCGATAGCGCCAAGGCTGGCCAGCTGGGCATTGGTCATGCCCCACAGTACCCGCGGATTGATGCGGATGAACTCCACAAGAAACCGCGCGATGCCGGTCAGGATCAGGTATTCGCCGGTAATTTCGCCCAGCGGTTTGGGGCGTTCCGGCGCGCCCCGCCGCCAGAGAATCCAGCAGATAAAGATCGCTCCGAGCAGCTCGTAGATCGGTGTGGGGTGCACGCGCACGCCCGGCGGCGTGGGAACGAGCCCATTCGGAAAAGCCATGCCCCAGGGCAAGTGGGTCGGCTTGCCGTAATCGCCATCGCCGGAGATGAGGCAGCCGAGGCGGCCAACGCCATAGCCGAGGGCCGCGGCGGGCGAGGCCAGGTCCAGCATCTGCAGCGATCCCAGCTTATAAACGCGTGCCTGCCAGAGGAGCGTCAGAATGCCGACGATCAGGCCCCCGTACCAGGCAAACCCGGCGCGATCGAAAAGCAGGTCGGCAGGATGCGCCATCAGCGCATGGGGGGTTTCCAGGACGTGCCAGAGCTTGGAGCCGATGACCCCGGCGACGGTGGAGACGGCGACGATACTGATGGCATCGGCGGCGATCCGCCAGCGTTTGAAGTTCAGCCACAGAATCCAGCAGCCGGCCACGGCAGCCAGCCACAGCAGAATGCCAAAAGTACCAATGGAGAAGCGTCCAATATGAATAAACGGATACATGACTTCGTCATTCAAGTATAGCTTCCACAAGGGGGCTTTGGAGATAATCGGACCTGTGAGCACGACCGGGATTCATGCGGACCTTGAAGTTCTCTTCAACCGCGATCGCATTCGCCATCGCGTGGCGGAATTGGGACGACACATCGATCGGGACTACGCCGGCGAGAGAATCGTCCTTGTGGGGGTGCTGAAAGGCGCGGCCATTTTCCTGGCTGACCTGGCACGCAGCATCTCCGTCGACAACACCTTCGATTTTGTGGCGGTCTCCAGCTATGGGAAGCAGCAGCACACCACCGGAGCCGTGAAGCTCATCAAAGACCTTGACCATCCAATCGAAGGGAAGAACGTCATTATTGTGGAGGACATTCTGGACACCGGCCTGACCCTGGGGTTTCTCCGCAACCTGCTGGAACAACACCATCCGAAGACACTGCGGATTGCCACGCTCCTCGACAAACCCTCTCGGCGGCTGGTAAAAATCGATGCCGATTATGTGGGATTTACCATCCCCAATCAGTTCGTTATTGGTTATGGGATGGAT
Organism: uncultured Acidobacteriaceae bacterium; assembly: GCA_963770525.1. Taxonomy (GTDB): domain Bacteria; phylum Acidobacteriota; class Terriglobia; order Terriglobales; family Acidobacteriaceae; genus Palsa-343. The sequence goes on from CAVYPY010000002.1 coordinate 931,635, forward strand.
TTCGCGGAGCGCTACCGCAACCTGCCGGATATCTGTTTGATGCCGATCGAGGTTTCTGCACCCGAGCTTTCGGGCAGCCCCGGAAATCCGACAGAATCGGCGGGCTGAAAGGAGTTTTGCCCCCATGAGTACCGAGATTCATCTCCTCGATCAGGAAGACGAAGAACTGGAAGTTTCCGGATTCGATGCCGAAGCCTTTGCGCGCCAGGCGCTGGCCTCCCGGCGGGATCTGGCCGCAGTCATCGATCACACCCTGCTGAAGTCGGACGCAACCGAGGACCAGGTTGTGCGTCTCTGCCAGGAAGCTGCGCAGCACGGCTTTGCCTGCGCCATGGTGAACCCCACGTGGACCGCTCTGGCGTATGCAGAGCTGGCCGGAACCAACATCCCGGTTGGCGCCGTCGTCGGCTTTCCCATGGGTGCATCGCTGGGAAGCATCAAGCGCGAGGAGGCCGCTGCTCTGGTGAAGCTCGGTGCCCACGACATCGAAATGGTGATGAACATCGGGCTGTTGAAGTCGGGTGAGAATCACGCGGTCCAGCAGGAAATGCGCGGAGTCGTGGAAGTGGCTCATGAGGCCGGCGCCATTGTGAAGGTGATCCTCGAAACATGCCTGCTGACGGTGGAGGAGAAACTCCGCGCCACGGAGCTGGCGATCGCAGCGGGCGCGGATTTCCTGAAGACCAGCACGGGCTTTTCGACCGCGGGAGCCACAGCCGAAGATGTGGCCATGCTCCGGGGGGTGGCCGGCGGGCGCTGTGGCGTGAAAGCTTCGGGGAGTATTCGCACCCTGGCCGATGCGCGGCGGATGCTGGAAGCCGGGGCGAACCGCCTGGGCGCCAGTGCCAGCGTGGCCGTTCTTCGCGAGCTAAGCGCATGACTTCTCACCGCTGAGACGCACTTTTCGCGGCAACCCGCGACCCGGCAAAACACCGTATGATGGCATTCGTTCGGCAGCGTGCCGCCGTGCGCGCCCAGGAGAATTGTGAGCGAAAACCCCCAGCAGAATCCGACGGACCAGGGCCGGCAATCCGAACGCGCTGAGCATGAATGGGAAGGGGATTACCGGCCCGTTTCGCCCGCGTCGGCGCGACCTGCCCAGGTGCAGGTGGATCCTCTGCAGACGGAGTTCCTGGTCCGCCTGGCCGACGCGCTCAACACCACGCTCGACCTGCGCACCCTGCTGGAGCGCACCGCTTCGCTGGTCCGGGCCGTGATCGACTATAAGATTTTCGCCATCCTGCTCATCAACGACCGCACCCACGACCTGCGCATGCGCTTCCAGATCGGCCACAAGCCGGAGACCGAGCGGCTTCGCATTCGCATGGGGCAGGGCATAGTCGGCCAGGTGGCACAGAGCCGCCAGGCCACGCTGATCAACGACGTCACTAAAACGGAAAACTACATCGACGCGAATCCGGATGTGCGCTCGGAACTGGCTGTACCGCTGATCACGAAGAATCGGGTCATCGGCGTCATCGACATCCAGTCCGAGCAGCTGAATTACTTCAAGCCCGAGCATCTGCACCTGCTCACGCTGACCGCCTCGCGCATCGCCGGAGCGATTGAGAATGCGCGGCTCTACACGCGGGTCGCACGGCAGGCGCAAACGCTGCAGGTGCTGAACGAAATCAGCCGCGAAATTACGTCGATTCTTGATCCCGATGCGCTCTTACACAAAGTAGGTCAGCTGATCCGGCGCATCATCGACTATCAGATGCTCTCGGTCTGGCTGGTGAACGAGCGCGACAACGTCATCGAAAGCCGGCTGGCGATTCGCCTGCCCCCCAAACACGATGGGAAGCCTCGCGAGGAGCGGCGCAGCATCTGGGATTCGTCCCCCACCGCGGGTCCGGAAACTCTGTCGCAACCGGCCCCGGCCGCGACCGCAAACGAGGCGCTCGGCGTGAAGGGGGAGCCAATCCCCATGGGCGAAGGCCTGGTCGGCGCGGCGATTGAAGAAAAGCGCGCGATTCTGGTGGGCGACGTCCGCAAAGATTCCCGCTACCGGATGGTGAACCCGGAGACGCGCTCCGAGATGGTGGTGCCTCTGATCTATAAAGGACGGGCCATCGGTGCGCTGGACATCGAACACCCGCGCTCGCACTTCTTCAATGAAGAGCATGAGCGGTCTGTGACCACGCTGGCCGCCCAGATCGCGATCGCCATCGAGAACGCACAGCTTTACCAGCGCGTGGCCCACCAGGAACAGCGGCTGGAGCGCGACCTGGCCATGGCGCGTGAGGTCCAGCTCCGCCTGCTGCCTCCCGCGAGGCCGCAGCACAAACGGGCGGAGTTTGCCGCGCGCTTCCTGCCCGCGCGCACGATTGGCGGCGATCTCTACGATTTTCTGCCCTACGACCCGAACCGCAGCGCCATTGCCCTGGGTGACGTGAGCGGAAAAGCAGCGCCGGCGGCGCTCTACGCGGCGCTGGTGAGCGGCATCATGCGATCGGCAGCTGCCCAGCATCCCTCGCCTTCCGAAATGCTGCGCTTGCTCAACGACGCGCTGCAGGAGCGCAAGCTCGACTCGCAGTACGTGACCATGCTGTACGGCCTGTGGAACGACGAGAATCTAACCCTGCAAATCGCCAATGGCGGATCGGTGCAGCCCCTCTTCTGTCACGGCGACGAGATCGACACCATCCGCGCCGAGGGCTTTCCCCTGGGTATGTTTCCCAATGCCACCTGGGAGGAATTCAGTATTGCCACCCAGCCCGGGGATTCAGTGGTTTTTTTCAGCGATGGCATCGTGGATGCGGAGAATGACGCCGGAGAGATGTTCGGGAACGATCGCCTGATCGCCTGCGTGCGGAAGAATCGTCAGAAATCGGCCTCGAAGCTTGCCGAAAACGTGCTAGCCGAGGTGACCCGCTTCCAGGGCAAGCGTGACCGCTTCGATGACGAAACGGTGCTGGTGCTGCGCGTGATGTAAGAGGTTCCGCGACGCCGCTGATCAGCCAGTGGCTCGCAGTTCCTCCCGGACGATGCGGCGCAGGGTTTCCTCGAATTTGGGAGCCGTGCCTTCCACAACTCGGCGAAGCGCATCGTTGATCAGAGTTTGATAGCCCACCTTGCCTCCCGAGGCGTCCGCCTGCTTCAGGAAGTGATCAAGAAGGTCCTCGTCAATGCGGATCGTGATCCGGGTCTTGCCACGCGACGCCGGCTCCGGCGAGACAATCCTTCCCCGTTTACCTTTGACAAAATCGTACTGTTGCCTCATCGATCCTCCTGGTAGCAGGCGCGCTCTCGTGGGCCTGCCTTCCGCGCTGAAATGATCCGGATCTCGTCGGCCCGCCTAGTGTATGCACACAATGTACATTATGCAAAGGCATCGTTCGCTGCTGGCATCGAGAAGAAAGGATTTGTTCGCCCATCGTGGATTCGTGCGAGATAAGACCCCCCGGTCTGATATTCTCAAGCGTTTATTCCGTGTTTGTAATCCCACTCAGAAGGGTGTGGGAGGAGTTGGTTTTATGCCGGAGCAGCGAGGACGAAAATATCATCAGGAGCGCGTGGCCGAGACGCTGCGCGACGAGATTGGCGCGATGATCGAGGGCCAGCTCTCCGATCCGCGGATCAGCTTTGCGTACGTCAGCCAGGTGGTCCTGAATCCGGGAGGGAAGTCGGCGTTGATCTACGTGGCCGTCGATGGCGGCTCCCAGGAAGAAGCGGACACCCTCGAGGGCCTGATGGCCGCTCGGGGCTTCATCCGGCATGAGCTGCTGGAGCGCATGGGCGTGCGTTTTGTGCCGGAACTCACGTTCCACATCGACCGCTCCGAAAAGATGAAGTCGCGCATTGATGAACTGCTGGGGCGGAAACGGAAGCGGCAGGCGGTTGCCGACCGGCACCAGGCAGGCTGAGGGCGTTGGGATTGAGGATGGCAGCAGGACACGACATTCCGGTCGGGCGCAGCATCCGGAACGCGGGGGCAGTTCCGAACCGCGAAGGCCTGTCTGCGGTCCTCGACGTGGTCCGCAAGGGGCGGCGATTTGCTGTCTGTTCGCATGCTCGGCCTGACGGCGATGCCGTGGGATCGATGCTGGCCTGCGGCATGATGCTGGCGCAACTGGGCAAGCAGGGTGACCTGCATTCGGCCGATCCCGTGCCCCTGATCTATCGCTGGCTCCCCGGCGCGGAGACGATCCGCCATAGCCAGCAGGTTCAAGGCGATTACGACGCCGTGATCCTGCTCGAGTGCGACGGAGTGCAGCGCTCCCGCCTGGCCGGGCTGGAAGGGCGGCTGCTGGTCAACATCGACCACCATGCCACGGGGCGAGCTTTTGCGGACGTGAACTGGATCGAAAACGATGCCTGCGCCGTTGCTGAAATGGTCTACAAGCTCGCCCGGGCGGCAGGCGCGGAGGTTTCCCCAGCGATGGCGGCCTGCCTGTATGCGGCCCTGCTGACCGATACCGGTTCCTTTTGTTATGAGGGAACCGACGTCCATGCTTTCGAACTGGCGCGCACCCTGGTGGCATGCGGTGCGGACCCGGCGCGGATTGCGCGGGAGGTGTACTTTTCCAATCCGCTCTCCAAGATGCTGCTGCTGGGTGCGGCGCTCTCCAATTTGCGCCGCGAAGGGCGCCTGGCGTGGCTGTGGGTGACCCACGCGGACATGGTGCGAACCGGCGCAGCAGAAGAGGACTGCGAAGGCATTGTGAACTACGCCATCGGTATCGCCGGGGTGGAAGGCGCGGTGCTGCTGCGCCAGCTGCCGGACGGGCGGGTCCGCCTGTCCCTGCGCAGCAAGGGTCATCTCGACGTTGCCCGCATCGCCGCGAGCTTCGGCGGCGGCGGCCACCGGCATGCCGGCGGCTGCACCCTGGAAGGGCCTCTGGCCGGGGCCACCGAGCGCATTCTGGAAACCATGCGGCGGGAATTGATGACCGTGGGGTCCGGCCCGCCATCGAATGCAATGGAACCCAGCGGGAATCTGTTAGCCTGACTCGGAACCGTGGCCGAGACTCCGAAGCGATCCAAAATCAGCAATGAGAACTCCGGTAACGCACCGGCAGAGTCGAAGCGTGCGCAGGCGAATCATCGTGGCGTAACCGGGCCGAAGCAGTCGGGTCTGCTGGCCCAGGCGCGTCTTCGCTTTCCCGCCATGGCCGAGATCGCCGAAGCGGGCACCCTCTTCTGCCTGACCGCCTTCTTTCTTTTCTACGGGCTCGTGCCCATCTTCGGTGGCGATGGCATCGGCCTTGTGGGCGCCGATGAGCCGCGCTATGCGCAGGTGGCGCGCGAGATGCTGGCGCGCAAGGACTACGTCACCCCGGTGCTCTGGGGGCACCCCTGGCTGGAAAAGCCGGCCCTCTACTACTGGCGCGCCATGTTCTCCTTCCGCGAGTTTGGCGTGCACGACTGGTCGGCTCGCCTGCCCTCCGCCAGTTTTGCCTTCATGCTGGTGGTGCTCATTTACCTGCACATCCGCCGTTTTCGCAACGGCGGACAGCTCGATGCAGCCCTCATCACCGCCTCCTGCGCGGGAATCCTGAGCTTCGCCCGCGGCGCCTCGACCGATATGCAGCTGGCGGCGCCGTTCTGCATCGGCATGCTGGGCTGGTATGCCTGGTACGAGACGAACAGCAAATTCTGGCTCTTTGACATTTACTTTTTCGTAGGCGCCGCGACCCTGGCCAAAGGACCCGTGGCGCCGCTTATGGCCCTGGTCATCATTGGCATCTTTGCCGGTCTGCGACGAGAGTGGTCTCTCTTTCGACGAAGTTTGTGGTGGCCGGGAATCGTGCTGTATTTCGCTATGGTTTTGCCGTGGTTCATTGCGGTGCAGCGGCGCAATCCAACCTTCGTCAAAATCTTCTTTCTTCAGCACAATCTCGAGCGCTTCGCTACCAATCGTTTTGAGCACTACCATCCGTTCTGGTATTACGTGCCGGTCGTCCTGCTGGGGCTGACGCCCTGGGCGGTCATTGCCGTGACGGCGTTTCTCGACGCCATCGGCGGCTCGATCAACGAATGGAAGGCGCGGCGGTCCAAATTCCATTACATCGGTCATGGCCGCGCCGGCGACGCTTTCCCGGAGTTCCTGGTGCTGTGGGCGCTGGTGCCCATCGTCTTCTTCTCCTTCTCTGACTCGAAGCTGCCTGGCTATGTGCTGCCCGCCTTGCCGCCTCTCACCATTCTGGCCGGCGATTACCTGAATCGCGTCCGTGGCCGCGGCCTCAAGACCTGGATTCTCCTGCTCCATGCCACGTCGACCGGCATTCTGAGCATGTTCGTCCTGCTCATGCCCCTGCACCTGCGTAATCCTGAGGCGATTCCTCCCGGGCGGGCAATCGTGGCGGCCAGCATGGTGGGTGTCGCCGTGATCGTGTTCATCCTGATCACCGTGGCCCGGTTCGGCCTGGTCCGTCTGCGCATTGCCACCATGACGCCGATGATCATCCTGCTCCTGTACATCTTCGGCGTGGGACCCGTCTTCGGCATTGGGCCGGTGCCCAATACCAAGCACAACATCAATTTGATGGACATGACCTATTCGGCGCGTCCGCTGACGCAGATCCTCAACAAGATCAGCCCCCCGCCGGGTCTTGTCGCGGTGTGGCACGTGCGCCGCGATGTCCAGTACGGGCTTTCGTTCTATCGGGACCAGCGGACGGTGAATTACGATATTGGCATCACGGTCAGCAATCCGCCGGCGGCCGCCGATCACGCTCCGCACGGCGTGCTGCTGAACGAGGTGAAGGAAGGTTCGTCGGCCGAAGAGATGGGCTTGCGCAGCCTCATCGGCGATGATGTGGTGGCAGTGAACGGCCAGCCGGTTCTGAACGCGGCGGATTTCGACGCCATGATGGCCAGCTGGAAACCCGGGGTCCGGCTGGAATTCGAGTTGCTCGATCCACGAATTCCCGACAGAGTGCCGCAGTTCGTCGGCGGCATCATGCGGGATGGTGTTCCGGACAAGCAGCATTTGCTGGTGGTTCCGGAATCCGCCATCCCGGAGCTTGGCCAGAAACTGCAAGGTAGGCAATATGATCCGCTCTTTACCTACCCTGCCCAGACCCTGGTCGTGTACGACGTCCAGGCCAGACAGTCAGGAACAGCAGTCCGCAGGCAGTGAGCCGTTTTCCGCATTCGTTCCGGAGAATTTCTTCCGGCGACCGCGAGTTTGGGTCGGGACAGGCCAGGATTCATGAGTTCTGCGCTCCAGTTCGAACTGTTGGACCTGCGCCACTTCTCGGCGGGCAGCCTGCGCCCCCTCCTCGAAGATGAGAGCCGCGTCTGGAGCGATCGGCTGCACTGGGATTATCGCGGCTCGGCGGATCTCCTTCTCCAGTATCTCGATTCACGGGTTCTTCCCGGATATGTTGCGGTCGAGAACGGTCGCGTCCTCGGCTATGTCTTCTGCGTCTACGAGGGGCATAAGGCCGTCATCGGCGATGTCTTTGCGCTGGAGTCGCGGGAATCGTCTGGCGAGATTCGCAACGAGCTCCTGGTTCGCCTGCTGGAGATGCTGCAGAATACGCCGGGCATCACCCGCATCGAATCACAGCTCCTGCTTCATCCGCATGGAGCCCATCAGCAGATCTTTGAAGCGGCCGGATTCGAGGTCTACGAGCGAATCTTCATGGAATGGCCGCTGCAGGGGCCCGGCATCCCCGGTGCCGATGGAGTCGGCTCGCTCACCCCCAGCCAGCTTTCCACTGGCCGGATTGCGGGCACAGGTCTGGAGATGCGGCGCTGGGCCGAGCCCGACCTCGGCCCGGCGTCTCGGCTGATCGCTCTGGCTTATCAGGATCATCTCGACAGCCATATCAACGAGCAGTATCGGACCGCCTCCGGCTCGCAGCGCTTTCTGCACAACATCGTGCGCTTCCCCGGCTGCGGGTATTTTGACGCCGATTCCTCCCGCGCGATCGTGCAGCCGGGCAATCCCGATCTGGCCGCCCTGCTGCTCTGCTCGCGAGTGCGCGAAGACGTCGGCCATGTGACGCAGATCTGCGTTGCGCCGGAGTTCCGTGGACGCGGCCTCGGCCAGCTGCTGATGAAGGAGTGCGCCGAGGTCCTGGCCAGACGGAAATTCAGTCTGCTGACCCTCACCGTCACCGCGTCGAACGAAAAGGCCGTTTCCCTCTACGAGTGGCTGGGCTTTCGTGGAACCCATCGGTTCGACGCCATGGTCTGGGACCGGATGGAAAAGCCTTCAACGCCGCTCGCGCACCGCAGTTAGCTAGCCGCCGACTGCTCGACCGGTTCCGGAACCTGCGAGCGGAGCCCCGCCGCCGTGATCGCCACTTCCACCATCGCGTGCATGCCCATGCAGGAGTTCATCATCAGGTGGTAGAGCCGGCGGTCGTCCCACTCGCGCTGGTGGAAGCGCCGGATGTACTCAGCGCGGCGCCGGTCGATCGTGGTCATCTGGCTCTCCGCTTCCTTGGCGTGCTCAGGGAAGCGCTGCTTGATGTATTCAATCTTCCTGGCAACGGAAGCGTAGACGAAGATGTGAAACGCGCCCGTCGCCCGGGCCAGCACCGCGGCCGCGCCGCGTCCCAGCACCACGCAGCGGCCGTTGGTCGCCTGCTCCAGAAAATAATTCCGGATAAACTCCACCATCCGCTCGCTGTCGAAGACTTCAGGGTCGCCAGGCAGCCGCTCCAGCGAGCCCACCCAGATCGCCTTGCCGAATCGATGGTACCAGGGGTCAACCCGCTCGTCGAAGCGCTTGACCAGTGTGGGCGCAACACCCGCCTTGCGCGCTACGTCCTCGATCAGGCAGCTGTCGATCAGCTTCCAGCCGAGGCGCTCGGCCAGATGATGCGCGAAGTCCGCGCCCTGGCTGCCATACTCCCGTTCCACTGTAATGACCTGGATCATGTCCTTCCTCAACCATCCGAGCCGATGCTGCCACTTTTCGCCAGGCGCCGTCAATAGAATGCTTTGCAGCTCGCCGCAACCCAGGCGGGATCCATGGCTGCTGGACTTGGATGCCGAATTCCCCGCCCGTGTCGGGATTGCCGTTCTGTCCTGCCGCTGTGGTGAAAGAAATCCGCTCTTGATACCCTGAAGAGTCCATGCGCTACCTACCCAAATCCAACGCTGAGCGAGCAGCCATGCTGCGCGACATCGGCGCGTCCTCTATCGACGACCTCTTTGCCATCATTCCCGAGGAATACCGTCTGACCCGCGACCTCAACATTCCGCGCCAGATGGGCGAGTCTGAAATCGTCGACCACTTCAGGGCTGCCGCCGCGCAGAATGCCAACGGCTACGCCAGCTTCCTCGGCGCCGGCGTCTACCGCCACTACCGGCCCGTCCTCATCGACGCCATCGTGCAGCGCGGTGAATTCCTCACCTCCTACACGCCGTACCAGGCGGAGATCACCCAGGGCACCCTCCAGGCCATCTTCGAGTTCCAGACCATGATCTGCGAGCTGACCGGCATGGACATCGCCAACGCCTCCATGTACGACGGCTCCACGGCCTGCCCGGAATCCGCCATGATGGCCATGCGCGTCACCGGCCGCGACGGCGTGCTGGTCGCCCGGACCGTCCATCCCGAATACCGCGAGGTGATGCACACCTACGCCCAGCATCGCGAGGCCGCCTCAGGCCACACCACCCAGGAAATCGGCTACACCGACGACGGACGCCTCGACCTCGCCGCACTGGAGCAGACTGTCACCGATCAAACCGCCTGCGTGCTCGTGCAGTCCCCGAACTTCTTCGGCGTGATCGAAGACATTCCGGCCATCGCGCACATCGTCCAGAAGAAAGGCGCGCTGCTCATCGTCGCCATCGCAGAAGCCGCCTCGCTGGGCATCGTCCGGCCGCCCGTTGAGGCCGACATCGTCATCATGGAGGCGCAGTCGTTCGGTGTCGCTCCCAGTTATGGCGGCCCGTTCTGTGGCGTCATCGCCGCGAAGGAGAAATACGTCCGCCAGATGCCCGGCCGCCTCGTCGGAGAGACGAAGGACACGCAGGGGCGCCGCGGATTCGTACTCACGCTTTCGACGCGCGAGCAGCACATCCGCCGCGAGAAGGCAACCTCTAACATCTGCACCAATCAGGCGCTGGTGGCGCTCATGGCCACTGTCTTCATGACCGTCTATGGCAAAGAGGGCATCCGCGAGCTGGCCCTGCACAACCTGGCCAAAGCTGATTACGCCGCGAAGACCCTCGGGACCCAGGGAACGCTGCTCTTTGCCCGCTCGCCGCGCTTTAACGAGTTTGTCCTGCAGACCGACGAATCTCCCGAGCAATTGAACGCGCGCCTGCTGGAGAACAAAATCATCGGCGGCGTAGCCCTTAGTCGGTGGTATCCAGAGCTGGGCAACGCAACCCTGTGGTGCGCCACGGAACTCACAACCCGCGAACAGATCGATCAGGCCGCTTCGGTGCTGGCCGAGGCTCCCGCAGCAGCGGCGGCACGATAAGGATTCATGATGGCGACTCCGACAGACAAAAAATTCACCGGCACGCCCCGCAAGGTCACCGGGCACCTCACGCAAAACGAGGGCCTCAGCTTCGAGAAGTCTGCGCCCGGCAAGAAGGCCTATCGCCTCGCGCGGCTCGATGTGCCGGAGGTCGATCCCGCGTCCCTGCTCGGCGAAGCCGCCCGGACGCAGAGCGCGGAGCTCCCGGAGCTCTCCGAGATCGAGATCATCCGTCACTTCACGCGTCTCTCCACGTGGAACTACGCCATCGACCTCGGCATGTATCCGCTGGGTAGTTGCACAATGAAGTACAACCCGCGCGTGAATGAGTTCGTGTCTCGGCTCGAAGGCATCGCCGAGGCCCACCCCTACCAGCCCGAGGAGCTCTCCCAGGGCTCGCTGGCCATCATGCAGCTGCTGCGCCAGTGCCTGCTCGAAATCACCGGCATGGAAGCGATCACGCTGCAGCCTGCCGCGGGCGCCCATGGAGAGTTCACCGGAATCCTGCTGGCCCGCGCGTATCACCAGTCGAAAGGGAATCCGCGCCGCCACGTCATCATCCCCGACTCGGCGCACGGCACCAATCCCGCCACCGCGGCTATCTGCGGATACGAGGTCGTCAACTTCAAGTCCAACCCGAACGGCGGCATCGATATCGAAGCGCTGGCGCGGGCCGTCACCGAAGACACGGCGGCACTGATGCTCACCAACCCTTCCACCATCGGCGTCTTCGAAAACGAAATTCACCGCATCGCCGACATCCTCCACGCCAAAGGCGCCCTGCTTTACATGGACGGCGCCAACATGAACGCCCTCTGCGGCAAGACGCGTCCCGGGGACTTCGGCGCCGACGTGATGCACCTCAACCTGCATAAGACCTTTTCCACGCCGCACGGTGGCGGTGGTCCCGGATCCGGCCCAGTCGCGTGCAAAAAGATTCTCGAGCCGTTCCTGCCGGTACCGGTCATCGAGCAGGACGGCGACGGCCGCTTCCATCTCAACTACAACCGTCCGCAGTCGGTGGGCCGCGTCCGCGCCTTCTACGGCAATTTCGGTATGTTCGTGCGCGCCCTGGCCTACATCCTGGCCAATGGACCCGACGGCCTCCGCCAGACCACCGAGGACGCGGTTCTGAACGCGAACTACATCCGCCACAAGCTCCAGGACCTCTACGACCTCCCCTACACCACGCCTTCCATGCACGAAGTCGTCTTCAGCGATCGCCGCCAGATGAAAAACGGCGTCAGGACCGGCGACATCGCCAAACGCCTCATCGACTATGGATTCCACCCCTACACCGTCTCGTTCCCGCTCATCGTGCACGGCGCGCTCATGATCGAACCCACTGAGAGCGAGTCGCGCGAGGAACTGGACCTTTTTGTTGACGCGATGCGCCAAATCGCGCGCGAAGTCGAGGAGAATCCGCAACTCGTGCTGGACGCGCCGCACTCCACCCGCGTCTCGCGCCTCGATGAAACCACCGCCGCCCGCAAGCCCGTATTGCGCTGGCGCAAACCGTAGTCGGGACCTTCACCACAGAGAACACAGAGATCCCGGAGGCACTTGGGGTTTCGTTCGATCCTCTGTGTCCTCCGTGCCCTCTGTGGTGGGCGATCCCGGCGAAGGATGTCGATGCCACACATCCGCTAAGATCGAAGGTGTCTATGACCGCGACCCGCACCTTTGCCCACGCGATGCTGCGCGAGATTTATGAGCAGCCTGAGGCTCTTGCCGCCACCATGGCCCGTTATGCTCCCGGCGGCACGCTCGATCCCGCGCCTTTTACCGCCGTTGCCGAGGCCCTCCGCGGACGCCAGCGCATTGTCATCGCCGCCAGCGGATCCAGCCGGCACGCCGGTCTCGCCGGCGAAATCATGCTCGAGGACTATGCCGGCCTCGCCGTCGACGTCGAGTATTCCAGCGAGTACATGTACCGCTCGACCCACACGCTGCACGACCCCGGTGTGATCGTCATCTCGCAATCCGGCGAAACCGCCGACACCCTGGCCGCGTTGCGCGAGGCCAAGGCGCGCGGCCTGAAGACCGTCGCCATCACCAACAACGCAGACTCCTCGATGGCCCGCGACGCCGATGCCTCGCTGCCCACGCTGGCAGGCAGGGAAGTGGCCGTGCCGGCGACCAAGAGCTTCACCACCCAGCTCAGCGTTCTCTACGTCCTCACACTCTTCCTCGCGCGCCTCGGCGGACGCATGACTGCGCAGACCGTCTCCACCCATTGCGAACAAATGGAGCGCCTGCCGCAGCTGATCGCGACCAATCTCCCGCGCTGGGAGTCGGAGATCGAGTCCATCGCCACGCGTCTGCGCAATGCGCGGACCTTCCTCTACCTCGGCCGCGCCATCCACTACGCCATCGCCCGCGAAGGCGCCCTCAAGCTCAAGGAGTCGGCCTACGTCCAGGCCGAGGGCCTGCCGGCTGGCGAGCTGAAGCACGGCCCCAACGCGCTGGTCAGCCCCGAAGCCCCGCTGGTGATGCTGGCCACCCGCGACCGCAACGACCCCGACTCCACGCTGCGCTACGAGAAAACCGTCGCCCTGATGCGCGACATGCATACCCAGGGCGCCGAGATTCTCTCCATCCACATCGAAGGCGATGAGGAGCCTGCGCAGCTCAGCCGCTACTCCCTGGCTCTGCCCGCAGTCGATGAGTTCCTGTTGCCCATGATCGAAGTGATCCCGCTGCAGTTGCTCGCCTACTTCATCGCCACGCAGCGCGGCGTCAATGTCGATGCCCCACGGAACCTGGTCAAGGCCGTCGTCCACGAATAAGACCGGACGACTCGTCGCTCGCAACGAATGCGGTCAGGGAACTCTACTGGGTACTCCAGTTTTTGTTTTTCCACCCCGCCAGCGCGACGATGACCATCACTACCAGCACGCCTTCGGTGAGCGCCACGCAGGCCGGCCAGCGGCCTATGCGCCACACCCATCCCGGAACCACTCCGCCCACGGTGCCCCCGATGTAGTAGGACGAAAGGTACAGCCCCGCCGCGCTCACCCGCCCGCCCGCCGGTGCAGCCACCCGCAGATAGCTCGCCGCTGTGGACTGGGCGATGAACACCCCGGTGCACACCAGCCCCAGTCCCGGCAGGATCACCACCCACAATGAATGGCTCAGCGTGATGGCCGCGCCCGCCATGCTCAGCCCGATGGCCAGCAGAATTCCGCGGCGCATCCCGATCCGCGTGATCAGGTAGCCGCCCGCGGGCGTGACGGCCAGTCCCACCAGGTAAATTGCAAACAGATTGCTCAGTCCCACGGTGGACAGATGAAAAGGCGCGTCCGACAGGTAGAAGGTCACGTACGTGAACGTCGCCACCAGCGTGAACAACATCCCAAACCCCACCGTGAACGTCGCCAGCAGCCGCGTATTGCGGAAGTGGCTCATGGCCACGCGCAGCCAGTGCGTCTCGCCGCCGCTCGCGTGCGGCCGCTTCGACTCCGACGGCAGCCAGCGCGCGATCAGCGCCGCACCCAGCAGCGTCAGGCCGCCCAGCACCACAAAGCTACACCGCCAGTTCAATGCATCGGCCACCACACCGGAGACGTAGCGGCCCAGAAATCCGCCCATCGCCGTCGAACTCACGTACAGGCTCATCACCAGCGCAATCGACTCGCGCCTCCACTCCTCACCCACGTACGTGATGATGGTCGCGAAGACTCCCGGCAGCGCCAGCCCCTGCACAAACCTCCATGCGATGAGCGCCGGCAATCCGGGCGAGGTCGCCGCCAGCAGCGTCGGTATCGCCAGCCCCACCAGCGACACCAGGATCACCCGCTTCCGGTCCAGCCATTCCGTCAGCGCTCCGAAGATCGGCGCCGCCAGCGCAACGCCCAGCGTCGAAGCACTCACCGTGAGTCCCACCATCGCCTCGCTGGCGTGGAACAGGCGCGCGAACATCGGCAGCAGCGGCTGTGTGGAATACAAATTCAGGAAAGCGAACACGCCGCAGAGGCACACGGCGGCCACCACGCGCACTGGCCGCAGTCCCATGTGCGGCTCAGGATGCGGTTCGACGAGAACAACAGCAGGGTTGGCACCGGCCACTGCGGCCGAGGGCAGGGAATCGTCCACTCTCCAGAGTACCGTTTCCTGCGCGGCTCGCACTTCATGGCCGTTTCGGGGCGTCGGTGGCCTCGTTACGCCCCTGCCGGTATAACTGGAGAGGCATGTCCCAGGCTGCTGCCGCGTTCCTCTCCCGCGACTTTGTCCGCTATCAGCTTGCGCGCGTGGTCGTCATTCTTGGCGCCGAAGCGCAGGCGCTCGCCGTTGCCTGGCAGGTCTACGAGATCACCCACAAAGCCATCGACCTCGGCTATACCGGACTCGTGCTCTTTCTGCCCGGCCTGCTCTTCATCCTGCCCGCCGGACACGTCGCCGACCGCTTCGACCGCCGCCACGTCATCCTCGTCTGCTATGCGCTCCAGCTGCTCTGCAGCTGCGCTCTTCTGCGCTTTGCCTGGATTGGCATCCACCAGGTCTGGCCCATTTTCATCGTGCTGTTCCTCATCGGGACCGGCCGCGCCTTCTCCGGACCCGCGAGCACTGCGCTCGTTCCCCACCTGGTCCCCACGGCACACTTCGTCAACGCCATCACCTGGGGCTCAGCCATCTTTCAGATCGCCAACATCGTTGGCCCGGCTCTCGGCGGCGTGCTCTTCACCCTGCCCCTGCGCGGGCATCTGCATGGAGCCGCTCTGGTCTACGCGTTCATGCTCGCATGCATCGTCTGGTTTCTCGCGCTGATCCTTTCGCTGAACGTGCGCCCCGGGCGCATGGAACACCGCGCCATCTCGAAAGACGTTCTCCTCGCCGGCTTCCGCTACGTAGCCAAAACCCAGGTCCTGCTCGGCTCCATCTCCCTGGACCTCTTCGCCGTTCTCCTCGGCGGCGCGGTCGCGCTCATGCCCATCTTCGCCCAGGACATCCTTCACGCCGGGCCCCGCGGTCTCGGCATGCTGCGCGCCGCCCCGGCCCTGGGTGCGCTCACCGTCTCCCTCTGGCTCATGGTGCATCCCATCCGCCGCGGCGCCGGCGCGAAGATGCTCACCTGCGTCGCCATATTCGGCGCCTCTACGATCCTCTTCGGAGTCTCACGCAGCCTCCCGCTTTCCCTCGCGGCGCTCTTCATCGTGGGGGCTTCCGACATGGTCAGCGTCGTCATCCGCTCCTCGATGCTGCAGCTCGCCACGCCGCCGGCCATGCGCGGACGCGTCAGCGCCGTCAACTCGCTCTTCGTGGGAGCCTCCAATGAGCTGGGCGAATTCGAAAGCGGCCTCACCGCGCAGTGGTGGGGAGCGGTGCGCGCGGTGGTCATCGGCGGTATCGGCTCGCTGGTCATCACCGGGCTCTGGGCGGTCTTCTTCCCCACCCTGCGCCGCGCCGAAGCGCTCACACCCGAAGCCCTGATGAACAACAACCTCGACGAAACCGGCCAGGAGGTGCGGCAGCTGTGACCGACGGCCGCACAACCTCACCCGAGCTCGAACCCGATCCGCAGTTGCCGTTCCGCCAGTCTGGCCGATCTAAGAGACGCAAGTTACTACAGTACAACGTTCGATTCATAAAAACCCACCTACAACATTCTGTCGTATGGTAATCTCCATTGCGGTTATTACCCGACTTAGGTGGTGTCGCCCACTCAGTCGCGAATACCCGACGCTGAAGGGTGAGTTGGCCTGGGTCTAGCGAATCGGTTAAAACCGATTCCAGTTGTTCATCAGTAATCGGGTTGGTGTGCGGTATCTCTTTTCCCCTGATCCCGCGTGTGTTGAAGTCCACAAATATTGCGGTGCCAACACAACACAAGGAGATCGCATCCATGTCCACAAAGTCGCTGGGTTCAATCGGGATAAAAACATGTTGTGGCCTCGTCGGCCTGCTCGGAATTGCGCTCTGTTCGGCTCATGCTCAGGCGCCGAGCTTCATTCAACCGTCCACGGAATACACCACCACAATGGCGGGTGCGCCCTCGATGGCGACCCTCGGCGATCAAATTTTCATTGCATTCAGGTCGAATGATCCAAGTAACAGCCTCTGGCTGAAAGCTTCAACGGTGGGCGGCAGTCCGCTCACGTGGCCCAACCCGGCCGCCAACTTTCTTCAATACTCAAACATGGCGTCGGACCCGAAACTGGGCGCTAATTCCAGTTACCTCTTTGTTACCTATGCTCTTTCAAGTCCGACCGGAGAACCCCAAGTCCTCTGGACACCGAATGGCGGTGAAACCTGGTACTCGAACCCCGCATTGGGAATAGTGGGTGGCTATTGCGGATTCGTAACTTTCAATAGCCAGGAATTACTCCTCTGCCCCTACTACAATGGGTCTAGTCAGCTGCTCAATGTCTTTACCTTTAACGGTTCGCAGTTTGTGAAAACTGCGACGGCCACAATCCCCGATCTTATCGCAAGTGCACCCTCCGCTGTTGAGTGGAATGGTGATATTTACTTCGCATTTGAGACCCCCGGTGGCAATCTCGGCATCGGTGCGTCGTCCGACGGGGTGAATTTTGGAGCAACTGTCTACACCACGACAATGGCGTCGCCTCCAACCATGTCTGTCTTCAACAACCTTCTACAGGTCGCCTTTCAAGCGCAGGCCGACAATAACTACCTCTTTGTAAAGACCTCCGATGTCTACGGAACGTTTGGGAATCCTGCGACGGGGTATACCATTCAGATCGGCAACACGCCCGCGCTCGGGTTGTATGGAGGGTATCTATACTTGGGATTCGAAGCTGCGAACGGAACCCACCGACTCTTTACAACATACGCCACACATTAGCTAAAAATCGGGGATCCATCCATGGGCCTTTGCTTTTACGAAGCTGAAGGCCAGGCAATCCTGCCAATGCAGTCGTTTTTGCTTTTCCCGGCCTGCGATCGGACCTCTTTTGAGCGGCCAGTAAGCGAACCCTCCGGCTCTGTCGGAGGGTTCTTGCCTCTAGCCCGGCGATAATCCAGTCATGCACCGAGCGCGGGTGGCTCCTTTCAGGGCGTCGTTGGCTTTGGCTGTCCGGATGAGGGCCTGGGGTTTTCCTTGAGTCGATCGATCCAGCTATAATTTTTCTGGGCCCTTACCTTCTCAATTTGATCGCCCACCGACATTTCGTCCCGGACCAACCCTGTGCCTGAAGTACTGGTGACCGGCGGTTCCGGCTTTTTGGGCGGTCTCCTGAAGCGACAGCTTCTGGCCGATGGGTTCACCGTCGTTAGCATCGACCTCGTTGCCGACCAGGACCGTCATCCTGCCCTCACAAGCATCCAGGGCGACCTGCGCGATGCCGCCGCCCTGGCGCAGGTCTTCGAGGGCCGTCGCTTCGATGGGATCTTCCACTGTGCGGCGCTCCTGGCGCATGGCCGCATCCCCGACCGGGAGATCTGGTCCGCGAATGTCGATGGAACGCGCAACCTGGCGGAGGCCGGTCGCAAGGCGGGCGTTCCCAGGTTCATCTTCCTCTCCACCAACTGCTTGTGGGCTCACAATCCCGGGCGTCCGGTTCGTGAGGACGAACCGCCCGCTCCCGTTGAAACCTATGGCCGCTCCAAGCTGGCCGCCGAGCAATTACTCTCCGGCTACACCACTGCGATGGACGTCACCATCCTGCGCACCCCCACCATCATCAGCAGCGGTCGCCTGGGTCTGCTCGCCATTCTTTTCGAATTCATCCATGAGAATCGGACGGTCTGGGTAGTGGGCAGCGGCGCCAACCGGTACCAGTTCATCTATGCGCCGGACCTCGTCCAGGCCTGTCTCGCCGCCTTTCGCTCCCCCGGCTCGGACATCTTCCATGTCGGCTCCGATCGCGTGCAGTCGCTGCGCGCGGTCTATGAGGCCGTCATTCGAAAAGCCGGCAGCCGCTCGCGCGTGCGCTCCCTGCCAAAGGCGCCGACTCTGGCGGCCATGCGCATGGCACACCTGCTGAGGGTTTCGCCGCTGGGACCCTACCACTACAAAATGATCGCCGAGGATTTTATCTTCGACACCGCGCGGATCAAAGATCGCCTTGGCTGGCGTCCCACTCTTTCCAATGCAGAGATGCTCGCCGAGGCCTACGGTTACTATGCCGAGCGCCGCATCGAGATCGAGGCCCGCCGCGACGTCTCTGCGCATTCACGCCCCGCGGAAATGGGGATCGTGCGCCTGGTGAAGTGGCTGTCATGAGCACGGCGGCACAGCGCATGGCGAATCGCACAGAGTCCTCCGTGCACCTGCCCGCCTTCCCCTGGCGCATCTTCTGGATCGCGCTCGCGGTGCGCATTGCCGCCATGATGCTGGGCCACTACTACCGCATCTCGGCCTTTGAAGATCACTTCGGCTTTGGATGGGAGATGGGTCGGGTCGCCCGGTCGCTGGCTACCGGTCATGGCTATGCGAGTCCGTTCGACCACCCCAGCGGCCCCACCGCCTGGGTCACGCCGCTCTATCCGTTGCTTCTTGCGGGCGATTTCCGCCTGTTCGGCGTCTACTCCGCGCTCTCCGCCGGGGTCATCCTCTCCTTCGACTGCGTCCTGAACGCCCTCATGCTTCCGGCGATCTGGGAGATTGCCCTTCGCTGCTTCAACCGCAGAGTCGCAGTCTGGTCCGTTTGGATCTGGGCTTTGTATCCGGCTGCCATGCAGTACGCCGTGAAGTGGGTGTGGGAGATGACGCTCACCACGTTCCTCTTCTCCTGGATTCTGGTGCTGGCGCTCCGTATGCGCAATATTGGCGCCCGTCCGGAAGAATCCGATCCCGCCTCGGCAACGCGCTGGGCTGTCTTTGGCCTGCTGTGGGGACTGGCCACACTCAGCAGCCCGTCCATTTCCGTCTTTCTTCCGTTCTGCGGTCTTTGGATTCTCGCCGGATCCCGTCCTCTCAACCGGCAGTTGCCGCGCGTCGTGCTCGCCTCCGTGCTCTGCGTCGGCTGCCTGGTTCCCTGGATGGTCCGCAACGCGCGTGCCTTCCATCATTTCATTCCCATGCGCAGCAACTTCGGCGCCGAGCTGTGGGCCGCCAACAATCCCGCGATGAAAGGCATGCTGGTGGGTTCGCCGGTCGCCCTGCCCAAAGAGGAGGAACTCTACGACCGCATCGGCGAGCTCAGTTTCTGCCGGTTGCGCGGCCACATGGCCGTCGAACGCATTCGCCGGCACCCCGGTGCTTTCCTTCTCCTCTCCCTGCGGCGCTTCTATTTTTTCTGGGCCGACATTCCTCACGCATACGCCCGCGGCAAGGCCTGGACCGAGTTCTTCCGAAGCCTGAATTACCAGTTCACCAGCCTGGCCGGTATCCTGGGAATAATCCTTGCCCTGCGCCGCGGCGTCCCCGGCGCCTGGCTTTTCGCGATGACGTTCTTTGCCATCCCGTTTATGTATTACTTTACGTTCGCTGAGGCACGCTTCCGTCACCCCCTGGAGCCGCTGATCGCCATCCTCGGCGTCTACCTCTTCCAGTCCGCGGAGAAATCCTGGTCCGTCCGCTGGTTCCGGCGAACCGACCATCCCGCCGCCGGCTCCTGACTCACGATCCGGCTGCGATCCCCGCATCCCTGCAACTGCGCCATGGGTGTACATTAGCGGGATTAGTTCCCCCGCGATCACGGGATGATGGCCGGACCTGTTCCTGAGCTGCGCCGCTGATGTCCTGCCCCTCCCGAGGCCCCCAATCGCATTTGGATGAAACAGCGGGGAAGCAAGCCAGATGGACAGGGCTATCAGCGGCCTATCTTCGAAACAAAACAGGGACCCCTGGCGCGCGCCGTCGTCCATGGTCTGGATCGCGTTGCTCGTCCGGATTGCCTGGATGACCTTCGCGCGCACATGGCGGTTCCCACCCTACGAACAGCACTTTGCCTTCGGCCATGAGATGGGCCGGATTGCGCAGGCCCTGGCCACCGGGTATGGCTTCGCCGACCCCTTCCGCGGCCACACAGGCCCGACTGCCTGGGTTCCTCCGATCTTTCCGCTCATTCTCGGTGCTGATTTCAAACTCTTCGGCGTGTATTCGGCTCTTTCCGCATGGGTGATCCTCGCCTTCGACTGCGTGCTGAACGCACGGATGATCCCGCTGATCTGGGAGATCGCCGCGCGCTGCTTCAACCGTAAGGTCGCATTCTGGTCCGCATGGATCTGGGCGCTCTATCCCGCCGCCATGCAGTACGCCCTCAGGTGGGTGTGGGAGACCACGCTGACCGCGTTTCTCTTTGCCTCGATTGTGGTCCTGGCCCTGCGTATGAGAAAGATCGGCGAGGAGCAGGGGGAGCCGTCCCCAACCATCGCCAGTTGGGCGCTCTTCGGACTCTTGTGGGGCCTCATCGCCCTGACCAACCCCTCACTGTGCCTGTTCCTGCCGGTATGCGGCCTCTGGATTCTCATCGGCACGCGCAGGGAAGCGCTGTGGCGGAAACAGATTCCGGCCGCGGCGCTTGCGGCCCTGGTGTTTCTCGCCTGCCTTGCTCCCTGGACCTGGCGCAATTGGCATGTCTTTCACGCATTTGTGCCGGTGCGCGCCAACCTCGGCGTCGAACTGTACCTGGGCAACGGGCCGGACGCGACCGGTCTACTGATGGGCTACGACCACCCTTTCGAAGATGCGCAGCAACTCCGTCTGTATCGCGCCATGGGAGAAGTGGCGTATGCGCGCATGCGGGGCAATTTGGCGAAGAAAGTCGTCGCTGCCGCTCCGCTCCGTTTCCTCGACCTCAGTCTCCACCGTCTCTACTATTTCTGGTTCAGCGTTCCGCATCCGAGCATCGATCACGGATACAACGTCATCGGCAGAAACCTGAATTTTCAGTTCACCAGTATCGTCGGACTCCTGGGCCTGATCCTGGCGCTGCGTCGCCGCATCCCCGCAGCATGGCTTTTCTTCTGGGCTTTTCTGTTGCTCCCGCTCACGTACTACTTCGTCACGGTGCACGCCCGCTTCCGGCATCCGCTGGAGCCGCTCATCGCCATACTCGGCGTTTATCTGTTCCAGTCCGCGGAGAAGTCCTGGCAGGTGCGCTGGTTCCGGCGATCGCCTCAGGCTCGATCCGCCGGGTTATAACCTACGACCCGGTTTCCACCTTGGCCCACCGCACCGCCATATCGCGGTCCGCGAAGGCCCGCATCGCCACCGGCACGCCGTCGCGAAACGTGTAAACATCCGCGAGGCGCACATCGTTCCAGGTGATTGCGCCCTTCACGCGAAAATGCGCGTGAACGAAGACCACTACCCGGTTGCCATGCACGATGAACCTCCTGGGCTCACTCGCGCCCTCAGCCCAGTTCGCGCGCGAGTTCGCCAGATACCCCGCTACCGCTGCCCGCCCGTGGTACGCGCCTCCGCCGGGAAATTCCGCCGGCTCGCACCAGTCAATATTGGGATCGAACCCCGCCACGGCCGCATGGATATCGCCGCGGTTGAAAGCGGCATACGCGCCTCGCAGCAGCCTGATCGCGTGCTGTTGCTCCGCAGACGTCATGGAGTCTCCTCGCCCTGACGAATAGCACACGGCGACCACCAGGAGCGCGGCAATCACAGCCAACAATGGGTTTCGCAGAGTTCTCAATGCCGTTGCAGCGGGGCGATGGCCCCTGATTCTTAAATCCTAAATCCTAAATCCTGATCCCTGCACCTCTCACCCCAGGGGCAGGAAGTACTGCGTCCCATGGACCGGCTCCGCCAGGCGCTTCAGCAGCAGCTGCAAATCGCGATTGTTGTTCACAAAATCGATGTCGCTCGTGTTCACCACCAGCAAATCGCTCGCCGAATAGTGAAAGAAGAAGTGCTCGTACGCCTCCGCTACCTGTTTGATGTATTTGTCGCTGATGGCGCGCTCGCCCGGCACTCCTTTTCGCCGGATCCGCTGCTGGAGAGCCTCCGGGCTGGCCTGCAGATAAATCACCAGCTCCGGCGTTGGCACCTCGGCGCGAAACATCTGGTAATACCGGTTGTAGAGGTCCAGTTCCGCGTCGCTCAGGTTGATGTACGCAAAGATCTTGTCCTTCTCGAACAGATAATCCGCAACCACCGGCGTCGAAAAATCCTCGATGCCGCGCAGCTGCTCGTAGCGCTCCGTCAGGAACCACATCTGCGTGGCGAAGCCCATCCCTGGCTGCGCCTGATAAAAGCGATCGAGAAACGGGTTGTCTTCCGGCTCCACAATGCGCCGCGCGTGCAGAGTGTCCGCCAGAACCCGGGCCAGTGTGGACTTCCCGGCCCGAATGGGACCCTCCACGGCAATAAAGCTCGGTTGTTCAAAAAGCTTGGCCATCGTTCAGAATTCCCGCAGCGAAGGAAAGTCGAACATACCATGCCCCGCCCGCAAAGAAAACCCGCTTACACTGGTCCCAATGCTCGTCGCTCTCGCCAGCACCGGTGCCGCAGCCGGCCTTGCCGCCGGAGTCTGTACGTACGCGGCGATGGATCCGCAGTCGCAGCTCTTCGGCCGCACTCTAATCGCGGGCCGTAATTCCGCTGAGTTCGCCCTGACCTACGACGACGGCCCCAATGACCCCTGGACCGGGCATCTGCTCGATCTCCTCGCGCAGCATCGCCTGCGTGCGACCTTCTTCCTTATCGGCCGCCACGTCCGCCAGCGTCCCGACCTCGTCCGCGAAATCCACGCTGCCGGTCACCTCATCGGCAACCACACCGTCACCCACCCCTGGCTCGCGATCCAGAGTCCCCGCCGCGTCCGCGAAGAACTCGCCGGCTGCAACGCCGCCCTCGAGGACATCTTCGGCGCCCCGGTACGCTTCTTCCGTCCGCCCCACGGTGCTCGCCGCCCCGACGTCCTCCGTGCCGCCCGCGATCTTGGTTTGACCGCCGTACTCTGGAACGCCATGGGTTTCGACTGGCGCCCCAACATCACCGCCGCCCGCATCGCCGATTATCTCGAAGGCGGCATCGCCCGCAACCAGCAACGCCGCCGCGGCTCGAACCTGCTCCTCCACGACGGCGGCCATCTCGCTCTCGGGGCCGACCGCTCACAGTCGGTCGAAGCCACCCGGCTCATCCTTAAGAGCCACCCACCCGGTGTCGTCCAATACGTCACCGTCGACGCCTGGGCATGATCGCGTCGTTCCGGCAAATCCCGCAGTTCGCCGGAACCGCCCGCCCTGCGATACCGTATCCCTACACTACGGAGGCCTTCCGTCCCAATGCTGGAAGACATTCGCTACGCCCTGCGCCAGTTCTTCAAGACACCCGGCTTTACCATCACCGCCATCCTCACCCTGGCTCTCGGCATCGGCGCCACCACCGCGGTCTTTACGCTCATCAACGTCGTCCTGCTCAAGTCGCTGCCCGTGGCAAAACCCAGCGAACTCATCCGCATCGGCGACAACGAAAACTGCTGCATCAATGCCGGCATGGCGGACGACTGGTCGCTCTTTTCCACCGAGCAGTACCGCGAATTCCGCGACCACACCCCCGGCTTCTCCAATCTCGCCGCCTTTCAGGCTGGGCGCACCACGCTCGGCGTTCGCCGCGTCGGCAGCGATCATCCCTCCGAGCCGCTGGGCGGCGAATTCGTCTCCGGCAATGCCTTCCAGACCTTCGGACTGACCGCCTGGGCTGGCCGTCTCCTCGAACCCTCCGACGACCACAAAGGCGCGGCGCCCGTCGCCGTCATGAGCTATCGCACCTGGCAGCAGAAGTACGGCAAGGATCCCACCGTCGTCGGAGCCTCGTTCCTCATCAACGGAAATGCATTTACGGTCGTCGGCATCGCTCCTCCCGGCTATTACGGCGAACGCCTCACCAGCGATCCGCCTTCCTTCTGGATCCCCCTCAGCGATTCACCGCTGGTCCAGAACGGCGGCTTCAACGTTCTCGACTCGCCGGAACTCCAGTGGCTCAACCTTATCGGCCGCGTCCAGCCTGGCGCCAACCTGAAGCAGATGGAAGCCCAGCTCCAGGTCGAGCTGCGCCAGTTCCTTCTCAGTCCCATCAGCAAGGTTGAGAAGCGCGACGACAGCCTGATTCCCAAACAAACTCTCCACCTCGCCCCCGGCGGCGGAGGCGTCCAGCAGATGCAGGACAACTTCAAAGACGCCCTCCACCTCGCCATGTGGATCTCCGCCTTCGTCCTGCTCATTGCCTGCGCCAACCTCGCGAATCTCATGCTCGTTCGCGCCACCGCGCGTAAGTCCCAGACCTCCGTTCGCTCCGCACTCGGCGCCCCGCGCAGCCGTCTCGTGCGTCAGGCGCTCACAGAAAGCGTCGTCCTCGCCGTCCTCGGCGGGCTCGCCGGGCTCGCTGTCGCCTATGGAGGCGCGCGCCTGCTCATCCACATGGTCTCCGGCAAGAGCTATATCCCCATCAACGCCTCGCCCTCGCTGCCTGTGCTCGGATTCGCCTTCGCTGTCTCGCTGGTCACCGGCGTCCTCTTCGGAGTGGCGCCTGCCTGGATGACCGCCCACGCCGATCCCATCGAAGCCCTGCGCGGCGCCAATCGCTCCACGAAAACCAGCGGCCTCTGGACCCAGAAAATCCTCGTCGTCCTCCAGGCCGCCGTCTCGCTCGCCTTGCTCTGCGCTGCCGGACTTCTCATCCGCAGCCTGGCCAACCTCCACAACCAGCACTTCGGATTCGAAACCCGGAACCGCTACATCCTCCACATCGATCCCCAGATGGCCGGCTACCAGGCCGACCAGGCCGACGTCTTCTTCCGCCAGCTTCACGACACCCTCGCCGCGATCCCCGGCGTCAAGGAAGTCACTTACTCCCTCTACAGCCCCATGGAAGGCGACAACTGGGGCAATGGCGTCTACATCGAAGGCCAGGCGCCGCCTCCGCCCGGAAGCAATTTCAATAACGCCTCCTGGGATCGCGTCAGCCCCAGCTACTTCGACAACATCGGCACCAAGATCATCGCCGGCCGCGGCATCACCGAGCAGGACACTCGGGCCACCCAGGCCGTCGCCGTCGTCAACCAGACCTTCGCGAAGCACTTCTTCAAAAACGGTGACGCCATCGGCCACCACTTCGGTGATCTCGATCAGAAATACTCCGGCAATTTCACCATCGTTGGCATCACGGAAGACACGCAGTACTGGGACCCGATGCACCGCATCCGTCCTATGTTCTTCCTCGCCGCCGACCAGTGGGAGAAGTACGCCGACCCCGAAGAGCAGATGTTCGAGAACGTCTCGCACCTCGAGATGAGTGCCGTCGAAATCCAGACCGCTGGCTTCGTCCCCGGCCTCGAATCCCAGGTGCGCCGCGCCCTCAGCCAGATCAACCCCAACCTGACCGTCCTCAGCTTCGACACCTTCGCGGATCAGGTCAAGGACCAGTTCCTCGAGCAGGACATCCTCGTTCAGCTCACCACCGTCTTTGGATTCCTCGCCCTGACCCTGGCCGCCATCGGCCTCTACGGCGTGACCGCCTACTCCGTCGCGCAGCGCACCAGCGAGATCGGCATCCGCATGGCGCTCGGCGCCGATCGCATGGGCATTGTGCAGATGGTGCTCCGCAGCGCTTTCCTGCAGGCGGCCATCGGACTCGCCATCGGCATGCCGGCGGCCATCTTCGGCAGCCGCTTCATGGCCAGCCTGCTCTACAACGTCCACCCCTGGGATCCCGTGATCCTCGTCGGAGCCACCCTCATTCTGGCTGCCGCCGCGCTCCTGGCTGCGGTCATCCCCGCCCAGCGAGCCGCCGGCGTCGAGCCCATGACCGCTCTGCGGGTCGAGTGAAACGCCGGGCTGCGAAAGTCTTTCAGTGTCCCGTCGGCGCCTGCAGGTACTCGTCCACGTTGCTGGCGTCCACCAGCGCCGAGCCCGTATCGACAAAGGCGGGAATCGGCGCCTGCGGATCGACCGCGTAGTTCTTCGTCAGCGAGGGCAGGGGATCGTGATGCAGCATATCCAGCATCTTCACCCCCACATAAGCCATCGTGAACGGCTTCTGCGCCACCGTGGCGGCGATCACGCCCTGCTTCACCAGATCCAGAGTGTCCTTGTCCACATCCATCGCAATCACCACGCGATCCTTCAGGTTCGCGCGCCGCAGCACCTCGCCCACTTCCTTACCCGATGAAGCTTCGAGGCACACAAAGCCGTCCACGCGATCCTTGCCCGTCTTCGCAATGTCCTGTTCGGTCTGGTCGAAAGCCACCGTGCTTTGGCCCGCAATGTCCACCACGTCCACAATGTGGATGTCCGGCGCTGTTGCCAGCACGTCTTTATACCCGGCGAGCCGCTCTTCCAGATTCGGCTGCCCCGGCATCGTAAACACGACCACATTGCCCTTGCCGTTCAGCTTCTGCACCAGCGCCCGTCCGCCCAGCCGCCCCGCTTCGCGATTGTTGGTCCCGATGAAGAACAGCCGCTTGCTGTTCGGCGCATCGGAGTCCACGGTCAGCACCGGAATCCCCGCCTCGATCGCCGCGTCAATCTCCGGCTGCATCAGCTTGGGATCGACCACCGATACCAGAATCCCCGCCGGCTTCAGCGCCACTACCGCGCGAAAATCGTCGACCTGTTCCTTCGGATCGAAGGTCTCCGGCCCCCGCATGTCGGCATGCACGTTATATTCGGCAGCCACCTTGTCCAGGCCCGCCGATGCTGACTGCCAGTACTCCAGCCTGGTATTCGATGCGACCAGATAATAATGTTCCGCACTGCTGTGCCGTCCACATCCGGTCAAAGATGCCGCTGTTGCAACCGCCGCCACCACACACGCCACTCGCATCCACCGCATACCGCACCTCCTCCGCTTATCTGCGCGATCGGGTCGAGCGCGCCGCTCTTGCCAAACCGCGGTGCGTTCCGGATTCTACGCCCGCCATCAGCAGCCGCACAGCGATTTTCCTTTCGTCCGGCAAAAGAGCCGTGACCTTCGACACATTCCGCCCCTTTACCTCCGGAGTATTCTCTCCTCGATATCCAGGAGCGTGTCCCTGCAGCGCATGATCTCGGGAGCCAACCATGACCACGAGAACCCCGGGAAGACGTGAAGTCGAGGAGGGATGCAGACCGGGAAGGGAAGACGCCCTGCGGCGCGACCTCGTCCGCTATAGCCGCTGGCTCTATCGCCTGGGTTATACGCCCGCCACGACGGGCAATCTCTCCGTGCGTCTGGATAAGCGCACCCTGCTGGTGACCCCTACCGGCGCCAGTAAGGGCCTGCTGCGCCGGTCGGATATGGTTCTGGTCGATCTCGACGGGCATCGCCTCGAAGGCGCGCGCAACGCCACCAGCGAACTTGGCATGCATCTGGCGTTCTATCGCCAGCGCGACGACATCGAGGCCGTCATCCACGCCCACCCGCCCATTGCCACGGCCTTTGCCTGCGCCGGCCATGCCCTCGACGAATTGCTCTCCCAGGAAGCCGCCATGATCATCGGCCCCGTCCCTCTTGCCCCCTACGCCACCACCGGCACCGACGAGGTTGCGGACAGCCTGCGCCCCCTCATTCCCGCCTATGGCGCCATACTCCTCGCCAACCACGGAGCCGTGGTCTGCGGCACCAGTCTCTTCGACGCCTTCTGCAAAATGGAAACCCTCGAGCACGTCGCCCAGATCCGCCTCGCTACCTGGCAGCTCGGCAGCTGGAATACCCTCGAGGCCGACCAGGAGCGACAGATCCGCCGCGCCCGCGAACGCTATCTGCAAAACGTCTGATCAAGGCGCGAGACGAATCCGTCCCGCGCCATCACCCACGACCCGCCAAATCGCCGCTCTACGCCCCCTGCGCCAGCACCTTCGGTACCTCGATCCCCAGAGCCGTCGCCAGCGAGTGCTGGTGGTCCTGCTCCTGTGTAATGATTTGCCGGATCTGTTCTGCCAGCGCATAGTGCCCCACCGCTTCGGCCTGCTTCACCCGCTGCCGGTAGTTCCTGATCGTCTCCGTCTCGTTGTCCAGATCGAACCGCAGCATCTCTTCCGCCTTCTTCGACAGCTTCACGGTTTTCGGCGTTGCCGTCGGCATCCCGCCGAGATAATCGATCTGATCGGCGAGGATCATCGCGTGCTGCAGCTCTTCGGTCGCATGCACTTTCAGCTCGGCAGCGATATTCATCCACTGCGCCCCTGACAGTACGTTGCTGTACACCGTGTACGCGATGATCGCCTGATACTCCCGCGCCAGATCCTCATTGAGCGCGTCGACCAATTCCTTCACTGCCTTGTCATTCGCTTTTTGCTCCGCCATGCTTTCTCCTTAGTTTTGTTGGATGACGCCGGTTCAGATGGCGCAACCACCGTCGCGCGTTGTTCCGGCAGGAAATCCCGAATTCTGGCGCCCGGCCATCATAAGGCCTGCCAGAGACGCTCTGCGACCGCCGCACTTTGAATCGCTTTCGCCCGGTCTCCTGGAGAAAGGCAGCATCACCCGCTGCCCGATACTCTACCGGCACACTGCGTTCAGCTCACTCACGGGCTCCTGCTGGAACGTTGGATACTTCAGGTGGCGCGAATTCATAAACAGGTTCGGCAACGGGCCTCCCTCCGGCAGTCCCGCATGAGGATCCAGCGAATACGCCGGGTTCCGTTCCACCCTGGCCAGCGACGAGAAGCGGAATCCCTCCCGATGCAGCAAATGGAGCAGATCCGGCAGGATGAGCGTGGTGAAGTCGGTCGCATGCAACAACAGCACATTCGGAATCTCGTGCCCGAACGCAATCTGTTCCTCCTCGCGTCCCAGCCGCAGGAATTCCGTCGCATTCGCCAGATAGCTCTGCTTCAGCCAGGCAATGCCGGCCGCGTCGCCCTTCGCCAGGCAGCGGTTATACGGATCGCTCCAGTCGTCATCCTGCGTCGTCAGCGTCCCTTCGGCAATGCGATAACCATGGTCGTGAAGCCAGGCGCGAACGCTGTCCCGCTTCTCCAGCGTGGCACCCTCCTCCAGGTACGGATACCGGAACCAGTGCCAGTTGCGCCCCGCGGCATACTGGCGAAGGGCCGGCTCATCGAGAGCAATCTCATGCTCAAACGCCTGCGCCGTCACGTCGTTGATCGACGGATGCGACCAGGTGTGGTTGCCGATATTCATCCCGGACGCGACCCACGCCCGCAGAGCGTCCTGCGTGTCCGGATCGTCCTCGAGATCCACGGCGTTCACGAACCCGTAGACACCCCGCAGGTGTCCGTTCCTCAGCTCCCTGGCGAGCCGCGTCAGAATCTCAACGCGCGTCACGCCCTCCGGCAGCCCACCCGCTGCCGGCAAATCGTCGAACGTCAGCGCCACCGTCGGATGCCGCCGCAGGTGCTCCAGAGGATTGTGGCCGTGCGCCAGCGGCGCGGCCGCCGCCCCCGGAATCAGAAAACAAGTCAAAAGGGAAGAGAGCAGACAACGCCACGTCACAAAGCGATTCTCTCATCCGCCCGCGCCGCTCGACTGAACCTCCCGGCTCCCGTCTCCCGGCTTTCCTTACCCGAACTGCGCCATGTCAATGTTCATCGAATACCGCTCGCCGTGATGCATCAGATCGTCCCAGGTTACGGTCTTCCCGGTCCGCCCCGCCATCCGCCCCAGCATGGCGCTCAAAGCGCTCTGGACGCCGTCCGCGGTCTGGTTGTGGAACTTCCCTGACGTGATGCTCTCGATATACGCCCGGTCCTTGTCCCGGTCCGCAAACTCCAGGTTGTCGCTGAACGCCCCATTGGCCGCGAACTGCGCCGCCGGCGCTCCCGGCGCCGCGCTACCGCCCTCGCCCCAGTTCCACGCCTTTTCGCCGACGATGCGCACCGGTCCCGAATACGGCGCCTCAGCCATGCCCGTTGTGCCGAAGAATTGTTCCGTCACGTCGAACCACCCGCTGTTGCCCCACTGCGTCGACGAAAAGCTCAGGTGGACATCGTTCGGGTACGTGAAGATCACCTGGTAATTGTCCCAGCAGTCGCCCGGGTGCGTAATGACGCTGCGCCCCCCCGTCGCCGTCGCCTGGACCGGATGACTCCCGAGCACCCAGTTGCACAGATCGATCACGTGAATGTTTTGCTCGACGATGATGTCTCCGGACAGCACCAGGTCCCACAGCCAGTTCCGCAGCCGAAATTCATCTGCCGACCAGCCCGTGCCGCTGTGGCTCACCGCGTTCGGTGCGAAGTAGTGGGCCGTCATCGCCGCCACCCGCCCAATATCCCCGGCATGAATCCGCCGCACCACCTCGGCAATCGGCGGTGCGCTGCGCACTTCGAAGCCGATATCCAGGCTCAGCCGCCCTTCAGCGCGTTTGCCGATCTCCAGCGCCTGCTGCGTCTGCGCCACATCCACTCCCAGCGGTTTCTCGCAGTACGCATGCTTGCCCGCGCTTACCACCGCGTCCAGGTGCTGGACGTGGAA
The DNA here is from genome assembly GCA_963770525.1 of uncultured Acidobacteriaceae bacterium. Lineage (GTDB taxonomy): Bacteria > Acidobacteriota > Terriglobia > Terriglobales > Acidobacteriaceae > Palsa-343. The sequence continues at coordinate 962,313 of CAVYPY010000002.1, forward strand.
CCACGGCGGCGTCGAAATCTGCACCGCATCCACATCCTTCGAGTTGGCCAGCTCCTCAAACGCATGCGAACCGCGAAACATCAGCCTGGGATCAATCGCCGGCACATTCAGCGAGGCGTTCACCGCGTCAAAATGCGCTTTCCCCGCAGCCAGCTGATCCGGAAACAAATCCGCCAGCGCCACCACGCGCGCTGACGTGTTCTTCGCGAACGACGTCGCCACCGACGTGCCGCGATTCCCGCAGCCCAGCAGTCCCAGCCGCACCGCCGAGTTCGCCTCGTACCCAAACGCTGTCCGTGAATTCAGCAGCATAATCCCTGAAGCGGCCGCGCCGCCGATAAAGTCTCTTCGATCCATATCCCTCGCCCCACCTGGTTAAGCTGCCCCGCCCCGCACGGCCCCCAGCACCCGCTCCAGATACACTCTCTCCTGCTTCACATCCGCAATCTGCTGCGGCCCGGAGATCTCCCGCTCAATCGTCACCGCTCCCGCATACCCCAGCCGATGCAGCTTCGTGAGCACGGCCTGGAAATCCACCAGCCCCGTCCCGATCAGCACCTCTTCGCCCAGTTGCATCGGATCGGTCGGCCAGCGCCCATCCTTGGCGTGCATACTCCGCACATGCCGCCCGATGATGTCCACCGCATCGACGGGATTCGCCTTCCCGTACAGAATCAGATTCGCCGTGTCCAGGCCCACACCGAGATTCATCTGATTCACATCCTGGATCGCGCGCGACATCGTCGTCGGCGTCTCCTGTCCGGTCTCCATCAGGAACATCTGTCCGTTTCCCCCGCAGTGCTGCGCTACCTCGCGGATCGCCGTTACCGCCTCCGCGTACAAGGGATCTGCCGGATCCTCGGGCAAAAATCCGCAGTGCGTCTGGATCTGCCGGATTCCCAGCAGCGCCGCAAAATCCGACGTCTGCTTCAGCGCATCCATGCGCGCCGTGCGCGTCGCCCGTGGCACCAGCCCGATCGTCGAAGGACCCCGCAGAAAATCCCACACCAGCGGCCCCGGCCCCACCACCTCCGCCGCCGTCGGCACCACGTTGTATTTCTCCAGCAGACCCCGCAGCTGCTGCGCCAGATCGTTCGAATATCTCCCCAGATACCCGTCCAGCGACAGGAAGCAGTTCGTCATCGCCAAATCGTGAACGCGCCGGATACTCTCTTCTGCGCCATTGGCCGGCTGGATGAGCAGCCCAACGGCCATCGGGTCCAGCTGCGGCCACGCAGGCGCGTCAGCGGCAGCCCCCGTTCCGGCAGCAGGGAAGAGCGCCTCCGCCCGGCCTGCAGCCCCCAGCATCGTCGCGCTCACCGCTCCCGCAAGAAATTCCCGTCTCTGCATCGAACCCTCCGGCGAAAGACCTTTATACGTCACAAGCTCCCTTTGCTGAAAGCGCACCCGAACCCGAGCGACTCCGGGATCGGCCGCTTCCACCCTGACCACTATTCAGCATTCACCGGCGGTCGCTGGCTATGGACTTACCCGCCGAATGCGAAAACATGGGTGCGGCGCCTGTAGAATTCTCCACGCGCCCCCCGTCGTTGCGGAATTCCGCGCCAGGAGACGATCTTGACTCTTGAAGTCGGCGCCATGACCGCTGCGGGCGTTGCCGCCCTGATCGCCGGACCCATCCTCGCCAGGCCGCGCCTCGCCGCCGCTGACCGAGCTGGCAACCTGATCGTCCTCGGCCCCATCTGTGAAGCCTCCGCCCTTGCCGCCTTCGCCGCCGAACATTTCACCGCGGCCCACGATCTCGCCCCCATCGTGCCCCACTGGCTCCCGGCACCTCTCTTCTGGGTGTACTTCGTCGGCGCCTGCCTTCTCGCCACAGCCCTCAGCTTCCTTGCCTGGCGCTGCGTGCGCCCCGCCGCTGCCCTGCTGGCCCTCCTGTTTCTCATCATCGTCATCACCCTCGATCTGCCCGGTGTGCCCCGCCACCTCCACAACCACATCTTCTGGACGCTCACCGTCCGTGAAACTGCCTTCGCCTCCGGAGCTCTGGTTTTATCCGGCAGCCTCTGGCCGCGTGATCACGCTGCAGGTCAGGCTCTCACCCGCATCGGCCGCACCGTCCTCGCCGCCATCATGGTCTTCTACGGCATCGAACATTTCGTCTTTTCACACTTCGTGATCGGCGTTCCGCTGGAAAAGCCGACGCCCGCCTGGATCCCCGCGCCTGTCCTCTGGGCCTGGCTCGTCGGCATCGCCCTGCTCCTCGGCGCCATCGGCCTGCTCTTCCAATCGACCATCCGCCTCGCCGCTGCCGGAACCGGCCTCGTCCTCCTGCTGGTCACCGCCTTCTTCTACGTTCCCATCCTCGTGAGCGACTTTCATTCTCCGGCGCTCCGCGTCGAAGGCCTCAACTACATCTTCGACACGCTCCTCTTCGCCGCCACGGTCCTGCTCGCCGGTTTCGCCGCACAACCAGCGTCAGCGCAGAGCGCCGTCCAGGAAGAAGTGCCTCAGCACACCGCCGCCAGCCTGCCCTGAGCGCACAAAGTGCCCGCGACCCGTTCGGGCGTCGAACGGGGCTCTCAGTCGGCTCTTCTCCGCCGTTGTCTACGCAGCCGGGAAAATGGGCGTGGCCGTGGCCGCGCTGGCGATCAGGTGTTTCTCCTCATCACTGGTGATGGGCTGGAAATTCTGCGCCACGTACATGGCCAGCGGAAATAGCGCTCGTCCCCTGGCGGAATCGCCGCCGTAATCCGCTGGGAAAGAGTCCAGCGCAGCGCCAGCGCGGCCTGCTCCGGCACGGAGCACGGCTCGTACCACTCCTTCGGGTTCGGCCTTTGCGCGCCCTCCACCCCGGTGGGCCATTTCGATTTCGCCATCGCCTTGATGGCCAGCATCCCTGCACCCTTTTCGTGCACACGGGCGATCACCCGCGGCCCGAAATTCTTCTGTGAGGTGAGGACAAAATTGATGGGAAACAGAACCGTGTCGAAGTCAAAGTGGTCCAGCAGAGCCAGGGCCGCCTCCTCCGAGTGTGCGGAAAAGCCCAGATAACGGATCTTGCCCGCCTTGCGTCCTGCCTCAAACGCCTCCTGCGCGCCGCCCGGACCCATGATGCGATTCACGTCCTCAATCGTCGTGACCGCGTGATGCTGGTACAAATCCACGTGATCCGTTTCCAGCAGCTTCAACGAATCATCCAGCGCCGCGGCCGCTCCCGCTTGGTCGCGCTTGCCGGTCTTGCAGGCCAGGAAGAAGTCGTCGCGGTACGGCTTGAGCGCCGGCCCCAGCAATTGCTGCGCATCCCCGTAGCTCGGAGCGACGTCCACGTAGTTAATGCCCGCATGGTGCGCCTGGGCCACGGTGTTGTTCGCCACCGCCTGATCCGCGCTCATGATGACGATGCCGCCCAGGCCGACGATCGAGAGATTCCGGCCGGTTTTGCCCAGCGGCCGCTTCGGAATGGGTTTGAAGCCTGAGTCGGAAGGCGAAGGCCAGGGCGTGGCTGCGGAAATTTCAGGCAGCGCTGCCAGTCCTGCCGCAATGGCGCCGCTCGTCAGAAAGCTTCTGCGATCCATAGGATCCTCCCATACCTAAAACGTTAACACCGTCACGCCCGCGCTGCGCCTGATGCATCGGTGCGGCCCATGTTTTGGCGCTGCGGGCATGAAGGCACAACGTTTCTGAGCGTGCCACGAGACGCGCCCCCGGTTCATTCGACGCGTTCGCGAAGGCAAGATCGAAGCGTCGAGGATCACTGCCTCGCAACAAGCGGGTTCGCCGGGCGGCCGGTGGCTTTGCTCCACACCTTCCACGTCGCCCACCCGCAGACGATCGCACCCGCCGCGATACCGGCTCCCGCGCAAACCAACCCGGGCAGACGCGAACCTCGCTGACTTGCCCGTGCGCGCTCACCCACATGTTCCGGGCGCGCGCCGATCCCAACCATGTATCCCAGTGCCCGATGAATGCCCGGAATGTGTTGCAGAGCTTTCATCTGCCACGGTGCATAAATGGGTCCGGTATTTTCAAAAACGCGGGCGAAGCCGCGATGTGCGCCCAGCTGGATCGCCTGGGTAACGCGGGTGGGGAAGACGCGGCGCCGCTGCACCGCTTCCAGATCGGCCTCACAGAGCCGTCCATGGTTCAGCGGTTCCGCCAGCAGATTGGCCGTGGCGATGGCGTCCTGAATGGCAAGGTTAATCCCCACTCCGCCCGCCGGCGACATTGCGTGCGCCGCGTCTCCAATGCACAGCAATCCCGGAGTGTGCCAGCGCCGCAGCCGATTGATCTGCACGGTCAGGATTTTGACATGCTCCCAGTCGTGCAATTCGTTCACCCGCTCGCCCAGCCACGGAGCGATCTGGCGAATGTCGTTGCGGAACGCCTCCATCCCGCGCGCCTGCACCTCATCATAGGAGCCTTTGGGGATGATGAGCCCCGCCTGAAAGTAATCCGAGCGATTGATGAGGATCAGGGCTTTCCCGTAGTTCACGTTGCCCAGTACCTGAGCCGGATCGCCCGGGTTGCGGCTGATCCGAAACCACAGAACGTCGATCGGCACCCCGTGCTCGATCACCTCCAGCCCCGCGGCCCGGCGCGTCACCGAATGTCGCCCATCGCAGCCCACCACCAGATCCGCGCGCACCTGCACTTCCTGCCCGTCGTTGTGGGCCACCACCCCGCTAATGCGCGCCCCATCGCGGCGCAGGTCAACGACCTCGTGCTTCATCAGCAGTTGAAAGGTGGGCAGCTTCTTCGCGTGATCGGAAAGGAAATTCAGGAAATCCCACTGGGGCATCAGCGCCACGAACTTGCACCGCGTCGGCACGTGTCGGAAGTCGGCGACTTTGAAGGTCGAATCGCCGATAACAATGCCCACTGATTCCACCTGCTGGTGCGGCAAACGGAGGAACTCCTCCAGCAGCCCCAGCTCCCCGAGCACTTCCAGGGTGGAAGGGTGCACGGTGTCGCCGCGGAAATCCCGGAAGAAGTCTTCGTGCTTCTCCAGTACCACGACCTCAACGCCCTGGCGCGCCAGCAAGTATCCGAGCATCATGCCCGCAGGCCCGCCACCCGCCACGCAACAGGTAGTTTCCAAAACTGACGATGCCATCCTGGTCTCGTCTCCTTCCGCCGTCTCTCCAACGTTGGATGCGGATCCATCCGCCGTTCAACCGAGGGTATAGCCTCAGCGCAGGCAGAGTCACTGAGTGCACGGGTGATTTGCACTCGTCGACTGCCACGGGACTGAGATCACTGGCGTGAAGCCCGTTTCTGGTTACTTGTCCCGAACGCGATGCGCCACAAGATCACATTGATCAGCAAGCCGAGAATCATCGCCGGAACCGCTGCGTCGGGCCCAAACTTTCCGCCGGTGAGCCATGGCGCTGCTCCTGCCATCGGCAGGTTGGCGAGGAACCCATGCTGAGCTGCCGATACCGAGTACAGAGGTCTCGATGAAGTCGTAACCCAAATGCATGCCAATCGACATCCACACGCGGCCGGTAATCACGTAGAGAAGCCCCATCGTTATCCCTGCGTTCAGGATGATTCCTATGATGCCGAGCCAGGAACCATGCGAGAAGTGGGCCAAACCGAAGAGGATCGAAGAAAGGATCACTCCCGTCCGTACACCCCACAACCTTGCAAGGATGCGAAGCAGCACAGCCCGAAAGGCGAGTTCTTCAAGAACCGCCGAGATATAGCTGTCGAACACGAAGTCGTCAAACCATCGTGTCCACAAACCCCGGTGTGCGGTATACAGCCTGAGGCACCACAGGAGTGCCCACATAGCCGTAATGAATATCCCTCCGAAGAGAAAGCCCAGAGGAATTTCGAAAAGCACCGGTGGCGTGATCTGAATCTCCCACGGCTCACGCCGTTCAAATCGCCGCACCAGCAGGGCATAGATCCAGCACGCGATCAGCGGCAGGGCTATCGGTGGGAGGTACCGCCAGTTCCCATGGAATCCAATCCATCCGGCACCCAATACCGAGGCGAAGAAGAACGCCAGCACGATCAGGAAAAGAAAGATGCCCCACAGCAGCGTTCGCGTCCTGAACAGCCGACCTGAGGCAATGATTCCCGATGAGCCAGGATCGAATTTGTGGTTTCCTGTCTTCGACATGGCAGAAACAGACGAGAGACAGAATAGACCAGGCTCCAGCCCTTGTCAGTTTCTTTCACTGAGGGAGATGATGTGTCCGACGGGGCCGCTCATCGAGCGCTATTTTCCCGAGTGGAGTTGGGGCTCGTCGCCCGTTCGTCTGGAACGACGCATTGAACTGGACAATTTGGCGAGTAGACTTGATCCCACGCCGCGCTGGACCTGTGTTCCAGGCTGGAGAGAACCGTGAAAGCGATCGCATTCACCCGTCCGCTGCCGATCGAGGACCAGGACTCGCTGGTGGAGCTGGATCTGCCGCGGCCGGAATTCGGGCCTCATGACTTGCTGGTCAATGTGCGCGCCGTTTCCGTCAATCCCGTGGATACGAAGGTGCGGGGCGCGCGGCATCAGGGCTCCGCGTCGGACAACTCCGGCAAACCGCGTGTGCTCGGCTGGGATGCTGCGGGCATAGTGGTGGGCAGAGGCGCCGCGGTCACCGGCTTCGACGTGGGCGACGAGGTTTACTACGCCGGCGATCTGGAGCGTCCCGGATCGAACGCTGAATTCGAGGCCGTGGACGCACGGCTCGTCGGACGCAAGCCGAAATCGATCGGCTTTGCCGAGGCTGCCGCGCTGCCCCTCACCAGCATTACCGCGTGGGAACTGCTCTTCGACCGGCTTGGCGTTCATGAAGGCGAAAGCGGCGCGTCCCTGCTGGTCAGCGGAGCCGCCGGCGGCGTGGGCTCCATTCTCGTGCAACTTGCGCGCCGGCTCACGGGACTGACCGTCATCGCGACGGCATCGCGGCCGGAAACCGTGCAATGGGTCTCACAGATGGGGGCCCATCACGTGATCGACCATACCCAGCCGCTGGCCGGGCAGGTGAATGCACTGCGCGTGCCCCCCGTGCAATACATCGCCAGCCTCACGGCCACCGCGCGGAACTTCGCGCAACTGGTTGAAGTTTTGGCTCCGCAGGGAAAGATCGGCCTCATCGACGACCCGGCGACGCTCGATGTGGTGCCGCTCAAACGCAAAGCCGCGTCGCTCCATTGGGAGTTCATGTTTGCGCGCTCGATGTGGCAAACCCCGGACATGGCCGAACAGGGACGCCTGCTGACCCGCGTGTCGGAGCTCGTCGATCAAGGGGAACTGCGCTCGACGCAAACCGAGACCTTCAGCCCCATCAATGTCGAGAATCTGAAGAAGGCCCATGCGCTCGTTGAGAGCGGAAAAGCCATCGGCAAAGTGACGTTGAGCGGGTTCTGACGCTGACGCGCATAAGACGGGTCACCGGCGGCCCGGAGCAGTTCTCAATTGACGCCAACAGGCCAGGTCGCTCATCGAGTTTGGTTTGCAGCGGCAGCGTGCATTTCTTCGATCTTCGGGGTACAAATCCGGGCTCGATGAGTGCATTGGCGATGACGCGCTCATTGAGCCATATTTTCTTCGAAGTGACGGATCGCCTCATCTAGAAACTCAAGTTGCGCGGACGTGCCGCTGTAACCAGTGTCTGCATTTTCGCAAAAAGAAGAACATGGAGAGTGAGATGGCGGCGAGGTATCTGACTCGGCCGCCGATCAGGCCCGGTAACCAACCGCGATTCGCGGTCCGGTCAGCAAACGCAGGTCGCGCTTCAATCCAGTTAGCGCGAGCGAGACCCGCGATTGCCAGTCGAGATTTAACTTATTCAACGGGTTGGAATCCGGTTTCCATGGTCACTCTGGTTCCGGTGACATTGCCCTGCACGTGAGCGAGCAGATTGCCCGCCTCGTCCCACTGCTCGAGGGTGAATCTTCCCAAGCTTGAATTCCCCTTGGCGTCAAGGGTTAGCCATGCCTGAAGGCGGGCGGGGCCGACGAGGATTTGACCTGTGGGGTCGAACGAGACTCCAAAGTGGTTCAACTGATAAGTCCGCGCGCCGGTTTTTATCCATACACCGAGGCAAGTGTCGCCGGTCAAGGGAGCACGCATGCCGGAGACTTGCATTTCAGTGCCGTCACTGTGCCACTGAGCGTAAGAAGCATCAACCTCGGTGCCGTCCTCGATTCCCTCATTGCCTTCGGAGATCAAATGCTGTTTCCAAAGTCCGACGATGCTGGGTTCCTTCGTGGCAGCGTCATCGTCGTCTGTGGTAAGAGCCGCAAGTAAGAGTCGCGGCGAGGCGATATGGGGCTGCCAACCGGTGGTGTGTGGCACTGGACTATAGAGGCCGCACCCGGCATGGGCGTAGGGACCAAACATAGTTGCGAGTACCAGCACGCTCAGCGCCGGCACGATTTTCCAATTTCCCGACTTCATGACTTCCTCCTCTGCCGGAGAATTTTGCCGGCTTGAACGAGATAAAACCTAATTCGAGTTCGCGTACAATGCAGGAAGGTAAAATTCAGAGGTGAAGAAAGCTGAAGGCGTAAGTCCCTGAATCTGTTAGAGAATCTCCGTCCAGATTTTCTCCAATGTATACTTCAGCCGCGCTGCGGAGAGTGAGAGTGCCCTTGGTCGTCTACAAATTCGGCGACTTCAGCCTTGATTGCGGCAAATTTGAACTCTGCCGCAAAGGCCATAGGCTCAGGCTTGAGCGGAAGCCCCTCGAACTTCTCGTCGTCCTGGTCACCAAACATGGACAGACTGTAACGCGGGAGGAAATTGCCGGGTGCCTTTGGGGGCGGGAAGTCTTCGTCGATATCGAACACGGAATCAATACAGCAATCCGAAAAATTCGCCAAGTTCTTGGTGACAATTCGGACCTGCCGCAGTTTGTGCAGACAATTTCCGGCTCTGGTTACCGCTTCGTCGCGCCCGTGAGAGCTGTTGAGCAAGAAGTCACCGAGCCAGTTCAACCGTCTGGCGACCCTGTCGACCTGCCTCCTTCTCCTGAGATCTCTGCTACTCCCGTCATCCCATTGGCTGGCAAATCCCCTTACAGAATCTGGCTGGTCAGTGCCCTATGTGCCTCCGTGCTCGTTATCATTTCTATACTTACGCTCGGCCCGCATCCTCTGGCTGCCCGCTTCCTTAATCGAAACACTCACGCTCCGATCGCCTCGCTCGCCGTTCTCCCACTCGATAATCTTTCCGGCAATCCTAATGAGGCGTACTTCGCCGATGGCATGACCGACGAACTCACGACCATGCTTGCCAAGAATTCCACCCTCCGGATCGTTTCCCGCACCTCCGCCATGCAATTCAAGGGCGCGCACCGTTCGCTGCCGGAAATTGCACGCGTGCTCAACGTCGACGGCATTCTCGAAGGCTCCGTTTCCCGCGCGAATGGTCAGGTCCACATGACACTTCAGCTCATCCGCGGCGATACCGATGCACACATTTGGGCCGAGAGCTACGACCGCGATACGAATAATGCTGCTGAACTTCCGGACGTTGCCGCCACAGCCATCGCTGCTCGCCTGAACCGAGCGACGTCGTCGCATACCAGCGCCCGCTACATTAAACCGGAAGCCCATGATGCCTATCTGCGCGGCCACTACGATTGGGTTGTCGGTCGAAATGAGGATGCAGGCAGGTATTACCGGCAGGCCGTCGATCTTCAGCCCGATTATGCCCTCGGTTGGACGGGTCTCGCCGACTACTATGCGCAGGGCGCAATGTTGGGTGAACTCGATCCCAGCCAGGCTCTCCCGCAGGCAGAAACCGCAGCCCGTAAGGCGGTCGAACTGGACGACAGCCTCCCACGGGCACACGCAACTCTCGGAGGCATGATTTTTTTGAATCGGGGTGATACGGCACAAGCACTGCAGGAGATCTCCAGAGCCACAGAATTAGACCCTCACGATAGCGAGTCCATGCAACTTCATGCTAGATTCCTGTGCGCGCTGGGCCGCTATGACGAAGCGATTGCAGTGCAGAAACAGTCAATTGCCATCAACGCCTTTGAGTACCCCTCGTCTCTGGCGGCAATGTACCTGTGCACACGCCGATTCGATGCCGCGATCAGCGATGCGGAGATGCGTCTCAAAGATCGTCCTGCGGACCCTGATATTCTCGATGTTTTAGCCGAGAGCTATCACTGGAAAGGCCGAGACAAAGAATCCGTTGAAATGCTTGCTCGCTCGCTTTCCGCCGAAGGAGACAATACCCTCTCGGCCTCTGTTCGTCGCGCATTTGAGTCCGGGGGATACTCTGCTGTCGTTCGTACTCGGCTGGCTGCAGTTGAAAAGAAGGCGCGAACCGGGAGGGTTTCCACCTTCGACCTTGCTGAACTCCACGGCATGCTGAGTCAGCGCGACGAAACACTCGCGCTACTCGATAAGGCTGTCGATGAACGCGATCCTCAATTGCTACTCGCTGTTCAATCTGATCCTGCCTTTGACTTCCTCCATCGAGACCCGCGCTATCGCTCGATCATCCAGGAACTGGGCTTGCCTCCGATGTACTGAGCGGATTGGGCTGCGAAATACCAATTCGATCTACGTCCTCTGGCATTTACTCGAAGCCTTGCGCACAGGCTTCGACCTTCTACGTGGCCACGAGAAAAAAACGATTGACGCTGGCCGCGTGGAGAGGATCAGGAGCCAGAGGATAAGTATGCGCAAATCGGCTTGCATTCATTTGAGAGCGCGGCCCGAATCTACGAATGAAGAGA
>CAVYPY010000003.1:0-521836 GCA_963770525.1 uncultured Acidobacteriaceae bacterium
AGGCTCGTTTTCGGAACAGACTTCTCGCAAGTGGGCGCGCGCAGGGCTAAACGAGCTTCGGCGACCGGAAGCCCCGCAACCTCACCCTCCGCGGACGCAATCTTTGCGGTCGTTGATGATCTCATCCAGCCTGGATCGAGCGACGAGGAGCATCGTCACGCACTCCAGTTGGCAACGGTGGCGCTTCGGATGCCGCACGGTGATCGAACTTCTACGTTGGATAGCCTTCTTCAATTAAAGCAGTCTCTTCGCGAAAAGCAGGCGTTACTCAGCGCCGTTGTCCTGAGCGGTGAAATCGTTCGGGCTGACATGGTCTCGACGGCTTCAAGCTCTCGTTGCGGAATGGAAAGCGAAACGCTGGTTCAACCTCGAACAGGATTGGTGGGAACTCGGAGGTTGGCTGGAGCTCTTACCGTTCTCCGATCGCCCAATGGCTACATTGGATGGTCTCGATCTGATCGACCCTACCTGGCGGCAACCTTGGCGTCTTCGCAGCATCTTGTCCGCTCTGTCATTTGCACCGTCATCCGAGGCTGAGCATGTGCTCAAGGAATTGCCGCGAAGAGACACTGCGTTCTTGAACGACCACGACTGGCTCGGTGCTTTGGAACGACGTTCCCCGGTAACCGCGGCGCGCACGCTTCTTGAATTCATTTCGGATGGAACTTTTTCCGCTGTTGAGGTGCGAGACAGATGGTGGCTCACTCGAAAACTAGGCCGAGCAATGCTGGAGGAGGCAGATTTTCGAGCAGATGTATATCGCCAATACGATTCAGCTTCTGACGGGGTTGCGAGTGAGTTATTGGAGGGGGCTATCGCGGAAGGCGCCGATGAGACGGGGGTGCTGATATTGGTTCAAAACCATGCACACCGGGGCAAACCTTATTCCGGGCAGCATTGAAGCCGGCATTCGGCACGCCGTCGTCGGCGAACGACCATCTCAGGATTGGGCTGGAGCCAGCGAGCTTTTTGGTATTGCGGTTCCGTCGCTACGGAAAAAGCTATTCGGAATGATTCAGGGTGATACGTCTGAGGCGCAACTGGCTTGGAGGTGTCTTACCCGCATCGACGAGTTGCGCAATGAATACGGCCCCGTTGAATCAGAACCGAGACATCCGGATATCGAGTCAGGCCGCCCGTGGCCCATTCCTTTTGCTCATTGAAGATTTTGCGGCAAGATGCCTAGTCTGGCATGATTACCGGAGCTGACTGCCCCCGCATGGAACGAACTTTTGCTCTGTGAGAGGGCAAACTGGACACCAAATTCGGCTTGATCTGGTAGACTTGATTCTGTCGTTGCGGGTGGCGGTTTTGTTGTCTTCTTGGTGTCTGTTTGGTGTCTATAGAAGCCCCAAAATTGAGTCCACAGCAGCGAAATGGTAGAAAAGAGCGAAAAGAGCGAAAGCTGCGAATCGCTTGATTCTATGTGACATATATCCAAGTGTCTGAAAAGACTCGTGGGGACGTAGTTCAGTTGGTTAGAATGCTGCCCTGTCACGGCAGAGGTCGCGGGTTCGAGCCCCGTCGTCCCCGCCATTAAATCCTTTATATTCAACAATATAAAGGCTTTAATGGCGAGATTTACTCGGTTTCACCCCAGTCACATTGTCTTACCAGCATTACTAAGCTGGTCCTGCCGACCCCCGTCATCGGGTTTCAACAAAAATGAAAATACAATTTCACCTATGGTCGAACCGGAACGTGACGACAAACCCGAGTTGGCAGCCGAGGGGAAAAAAACGAGCAGGACGCTGCGCGAATTCTTAGGCTGAATCGCAAAAAGCTCCTCACTCAAACGTTCGCCCCGAACAACATCCTAGCGCTAGCCGCACTCTATGTGGCTTTTCTCGGTGAAGTCATCGCCTTTGGCGTCTTTGCTTTCAATACTGGCCATAAACGCATTCAGGACATCGTGTTTTTTGGCTGCATTGTCCTGTTCCTGATCCCACCCGTCGCCGCGATTTGGTATTTCCGCCCCTTCTTCAGAGCCGGTAAGGGGCAGCCGGGGAAACTCATGCAGTCTTCCTTTGCCAAATCTTTGTGGCGTTTTATTACCCGGTCTTACAGGACAGTGACTATATCCTTATTGGCGTTCGGTCTCTTCACGATTGCTCTCATGATCCGTACATTTCCAGAGCATCCCCGCACTTCATTAGCATTGATCATGGTTCAGGTGGTCGCAGGTGTCTACAACTTTGTTTTGCTGGAGATCGACACCCTCAGACGGCAAACCTACCAGACTTTCGGCAAAGTTGCCGACGTGGTTGAGTTTTTGGTAGGCACGTCTAAGGGTGCGGAAGACGGGGCGAATAAACTGAAAGCCGACGAAGAGTCAGACCACGGGACGGCAAATTAGGAACACCGCCCACGTCGGCGGACCGATAGCTGAGAAAACAGGCCGTTGCCGCGCTTTGCACTAGCGCTTGAGAGCGGCGAGGGCATCGGTATCATTCAGCACATGGCTAGATGCACAGCACCCGTGAGGGGCCATCGCTCAGCAAGCGCCGCAGCGGACTGCCCTGTACACGGTGGCCGCTATGGCCGCTCCAGCGGCTACAGCAGCTACGGGTCGTACTCGGCCCCGTCCTACTCCTCGTCGGGGAGTAGCGGGGGCGGCCGGAGCAGCGGCGGCGGGTCCGGCAGCAGCGCAAGGCCGCGCTGGTCACCAGCCGGTTCGTCCGTGGCGTACACGGCTACTGAGGTGCGCGCACTCACGCCGGTCCGCGAAACCGTCGAAAAACTAGCGCCGTTGCCTGAAGGTCGGGACTACTTCCTCTGCCATGCGTGGGACGACCGGGCAGGGGCCGCTAAGGAACTGTACGATCTGCTCCGGTCACGCGGTGTTTCGGTCTGGTTCAGCGAAACGGACATCCGCCTAGGTACACCGTTCCTTCGCGAAATCGACAAGGGCTTGGCGAAATCGAAGGCCGGAATCGTGCTGGTGACGCCTGCGCTGCTGCGCCGTCTCCGAGGAGAGAGTATCGCCGACAAAGAGCTATCGGTCCTCCTGGCACGTGAGCAGCTAGTCCCCGTTGTGCACGGCACGACTTACGAAGCGCTCCGCGAAATCAGCCCGCTGCTCGCATCGCGAAACGGCCTGAATACCTTAGAAAGCGCGATGGCTGACGTAGCGGCCAAGCTCGCCGAGTTGGTCGCCCTCTAGCTCTGGCTGAAGCTGAGAGAAGGTTTTTTGCCGCGCTCTGCGATAAGCCCCAACTCCGTGCCACCCCGCACCCACCAACATCACCCCGCTTGACGCATCTCCCCCCATAAAACCCCACGAGAGCTTCAACCGAAGGTAAAGGAAAATACCTGGACTCCGGGATCGAGGAACTCGATCGTGAAGATGTGATCGCCGACGGCGCCGCGCTGCCTGACCAGCTGATACAGCCGGTATCCTGTCACGACTCCGTTGCCATCGGCGTCCGTGTCGACACCATGGTTCTCTCCCGGCGCCTGACCGTCTAAAGTCACGCGAAAACGAACGGGCTTTCCATCCCCCGCCGGGCCGAGCACAAGATGCAGGTCGCGAGCGTGAAAATGAAAGACGACCTCGCCACCCGCCGATTGGAGAACCGCACCCATTGCATGATCGGCCCAGCTGCCGGAGAGGCCCCACTGGTTCAATCGAAGACGGGAAGGCGGAGTGTACAGGTGTTCCTGATTGCGCCGGATCCCGCCCGGCGAAGCGAAGCGATCGGCCCGCGCATATCCAATGTACGTCTCCGGCGACCGCACCTCACGCGCATCGGATGCCGCTTCCACTCCCTGCGCCTGCACATCGACCATGCCGCTCGGCATCCCCGTGGCGGAGCGTTGCTTCAGAAGCTGCTGGATCCAGTGCTCCGATTCATCGTAGCTCCCCTCGCCGAAGTGCTCGAAGCGCACTTTCCCATGAATATCGATGAAATAGTCGGCGGGCCAAAATTCGTTGTGGAATGAGTTCCAGATCGCGTACTTGCTGTCCAGAGCGACCGGAAATGTGACGCCGAACCTCTCGACCGCTCTCTGCACATTGGGCAACTGCTGTTCAAAGCCGAACTCCGGGGTATGAACGCCAATCACTACCAGGCCGTTGTCCTTATACTTCTGCGCCCATGCCTCGATATACGGCAGCGCGCGCAAACAGTTGATGCAGGAATAGGTCCAGAAGTCGACGAGAACGACCTTGCCCTTCAGCTCTTTTGCGGTTAGCGGTCCGGAGTTGATCCACCCGGTCGCGCCTGACAGACCGTTCAGGGGAGCACTGCCGATGATGCTCGGAGGCTCCTCCGATACCGATACCGTTTGGCCAATAGTGCCCCGGCAGGAAACGGCGAAGAGCGCCACGAGGCACATCCCCCATTTCCGCTGCCTGGAATTGGCGGGCATTTTCGCTTGATTTCCCCCGCAAGCACTATAAATGGGTCGAAGGTTCATGTCTCTCCTTCAACACCACTCATCCAGTAGACGCTTTGGAAGCACAGCACGTCATAGAACTTTGCAGCGCCCAGGACAACAGTCACTCCCCCGTGAGCTCGCGAATGCGGCACTCGAGAAAGCGGCGCGCCGGCTCCTGGCGCGCAAGAGACAGAGCATCTCGATAGGCCCTGAGCGCGTTGTCCCTTTCACCCAGCCGCCGGCAAAGGTCAGCACGGGTGGCATAGGCGAGAAAGTAATCCTGGAGATTGCCTCGATTCAGAATGCTGTCGACCAGCTCAAGCCCAACCCTCGGACCCTCTTTCATAGCAACCGCCACGGCCCGATTCAGCTCAATGACCGGCGACGGCTCGATGCGGAGAAGAACATCGTAAAGTCCACAGATCTGTTCCCAGTCCGTAGCGGCCGCACTGGAGGCGTCGCCATGCACCGCCGCAATGGCTGCCTGCAGCGTGTAGGGTCCAAACCTGCGCGAAGCCATAGCGCGCTCTGCCAGAGATTGCCCCTCGGCAATCATGTCGCGGTTCCACAGGGAGCGATCCTGTCGGTCCAGGAGAATCAGATCGCCTTGCGCGGAAACACGAGCCACTCGTCGCGATTCCTGAAGGAGCATCAGCGCCAGCAGTCCGTGGACCTCCGGGTCCGGGACAAGTTCTCCCAATAGACGCCCCAGCCGAATCGCTTCCTCTGAAAGATCCCTTCGTGTGAGGGATCCACCGGATGAGGCGGAGTAGCCTTCCGTGAAAATGAGGTACACGACCCGTAGTACGGAATCCAGTCTCGGAGACAGGTCCGCCGGCGCGGGAACTTCGTAGGGAATGCGGGCCTCGCGGATTTTCGCTTTGGCGCGAACGATGCGCTTGGCAATGGTCGGCGCGCGGGTAAGAAAAGCTCGCCCTATTTCCTCCGTTGTGAGGCCGCATACCTCGCGCAGCGTCAGGGCAATCCGGGAATCCGGTGGCAGCGCGGGGTGACAGCAGATGAAGATCAGCTGCAGGCGATCGTCATCCAGGTGCTGCTCGTCGAGGTCAGAGGGCTCGAAGGGCTGCGCCGGCAGCTGATTCGCCACTTCGTCGAGCGGAGCCCCGAGTCGAGCCCGCCGGCGAAGCTGGTCGATCGCCTTGAAACGCCCGGTCGATACCAGCCAGGCACGCGGATTCGCAGGAATGCCGTCGCGCGGCCACTGCTCGGCAGCGGCCATCACTGCGTCATGCAGCGCGTCCTCCGCCAGCTCGAAATCGCCAAGCAGACGAATGAGCGTGGCGAGCACGCGGCTTGACTCGTTGCGATAAACGGATTCAAGCGCCTCACGCGCGTTCTCCGAAGAATGTGCGTTCATCCACCCGCATCCCTGCGAGTCAAGTGTAGTGCGTCTGCCAAACCAATCGGCAGTGCTACCGTGACTTGCCGCGGTCTCGCGACCCGTCTTCCCCACTTTGCAGGCCCTCACTCATGGCAGCACTTTTCTTTGTCGTGATCGTAGCGATAGCGGCCAGTCGGCTCCACGTAGCCACCGGTGCCGTAGCGATCATGGTGCCGTACCCAGTCGCTCAGATTGCCGCGTCCGGTCTCGTCCCGTCCCCTGGGCGTAAGGTCAAGGTAGAAGTAGGTCGTCAGCCCGCCTTCGTCCCCGCGACCGTAGGTGGAATAGGTATGGAAAATCTGGCCGGCCTGGTCTTTGCAGAAGACACTCAGGCCTGACAGCTCCTCGATCGACGCCTTTTCTGTTCGATAGTTGTAGAAGATCTCGCCGGTTGCCAGCTGCTCTGCGGTAAAGGAGACGTCATAGTCAAAATTGAAGTCGTTCTCCAGAGACGAGACCCATGGAAAGGTCCATTCCATGCGCTTTCTAAATTGCTCCAGCTGATCGACCGGCGCACGCGACACAGCAACATAGGTTACGTCGTGGTTGCGCAGGTGAACCAGCGCGGCACCCACATGATCCGAGGCGAAAGAACAGCCGACGCATCCCTCCTGCCAGTCAGGACCGAACATGAAATGGCGGACAATCAGCTGGCTCCGTCCGTCGAACAGCTCTGAGAGATTCTTCTTTCCCTCGGGCGTGTCGAAGACATATTCAGTTTCGACTTTCACCCATGGCAGCGCGCGACGGGCGCTCGCCACAGCGTCGTAGTGGCGGGTCAGAGCCTTTTCCACGGTCAGCAGTTCAAGGCGAGCGCGAAGCCACTCATCATGAGAGGCCGTGTTTGGATTAGTAACACTTGTCATTGCATATCCTTCCTTCCATAGCTTTGTTTCCTGTGCCCGACTCGTCATAGGCCAGGCTCTGCCGGTCCAGTTCCTGACGTGCCGCTTCCGACGATGCGTTCATCCTCGCTTCGTCAATGAAAACCATGCAGAGGTATTTCACGATCGGGGTTCCTTCCCGTTTCGCTCATTGCTGTGGACTCGATCCATCATGGGACGGATTTCGACTCCCCCAAGACGGGCGGGCGGGATGCGGGATGCGACCCGG
This sequence comes from uncultured Acidobacteriaceae bacterium, assembly GCA_963770525.1. Taxonomy (GTDB): domain Bacteria; phylum Acidobacteriota; class Terriglobia; order Terriglobales; family Acidobacteriaceae; genus Palsa-343. Next base: position 6,896 of record CAVYPY010000003.1, read on the forward strand.
ATCGCCTCGTTCAGGTCTCTTGCCTCGATGAGCACGAACCCTCCGATCTGTTCATGGGTCTCGGCGAATGGCCCATCCGTAACCGAAACCTGGCCGCTCCGCACGCGAACGATAGTTGCCGTTTCAACTGGCTGCAACGGACCCGACTCGATCAGGTAGCCTTCCCTGCGCACAGCTTCGTCAAAATCGAGCGACTCGTCGATCAGTGTCTGGGACTCCTGCTCCGACAGTTCATTTCGCTTTTTCTCGTCGTAGAAGACCAGGCATAGATATTTCATTGCGTCCTCCGGGTGGATTTGACATGCGTTCACCAGATAGTCGATGACGACACCCGGATTTGGACAATAAATTCCCAAAATAGGGATGGAATTTGCTGCAGAGCCGCGCTGATTTTCAGGTCGCCGGTTTCGCGATCCAGTCAAATCACTCAACAGACAGGGATTAGGGCAATCCCCGTGGCGCGTCAGGATGGCGTGGCAGCGAAGCGGGGCCGTCCGCCTGGGCATCGCGGTCGGCGTGAGTCTGCTGGTGTGGCAGGCACTGACGCTTTAGGGAGCGCCAGTCATGGATCCAGCCTTTGGGGGCAGCGTGTGTCACGCCGCCCCCGGGGAACAAACAGATGCTGCTGGCTCTAGAAGAAGCCCATTGCTTTGGTGCTGTAGCTGACCAGGAGGTTTTTGGTCTGCTGGTAATGGTCGAGGATAATCTTGTGCGTTTCGCGACCGAAACCAGACTCCTTGTAGCCGCCGAATGCCGCGCCGGCGGGATACATGTGGTAGCAGTTGGTCCAGCAGCGGCCCGCCTTGATTTCCCGGCCGACGCGGTACAGGTTGTTCGGATTGCGAGACCAGACGCCCGATCCCAGGCCATAGACCGTGTCGTTGCCGATCTCGATGGCTTCTTCGAGGGTCTTGAACGTCGTGACGGAAAGAACCGGTCCGAAGATCTCTTCCTGGAAGATGCGCATCTTGTTGTGGCCGGAGAAGACAGTTGGCTGCAGAAAATAGCCGTTCTCCAGATCGCCGCCAACATGGGCGCGCTCTCCGCCGGTCAGGCACTTTGCGCCTTCCTCTTTTCCGATCCGGATGTAGTTGAGGATCGAGTTCATCTGCTCCTTCGAGACCTGCGGCCCCATCTGCGTGGTGGGAAGCAGTGAATTCCCGACTTTGATCCTCTTCACGCGCTCAACCGCCCGCTCCATGAACTTGTCGTAGATCGACTCCTGAATGAGGGCGCGGGATGGGCAGGTGCAGACTTCTCCCTTGTTGAAGGCAAACAGAGCGAAGCCCTCCAGCGCCTTGTCGAGGAAGTCGTCGTCCGCATCCATCACGTCGGCGAAGAAGATGTTCGGCGACTTGCCGCCCAGCTCCAGCGTCTGCGGGATGATCGGCTCGGAAGCGTACTGCATGATGAGCCGGCCCGTCGTCGTTTCTCCGGTAAACGCAATCTTGGCGATGCGTTTGCTCGACGCCAGAGCCTTGCCCATCTCTCCGCCGGGACCGCTGATCACATTCAGCACGCCGGGGGGCAGCAGCTCGCCCACCAACTGCGCGAAGATCATGATGCTCAGCGGGGTATTCGATGCCGGCTTGATCACCACGCAGTTGCCGGCGCCGATCGCCGGAGCCAGTTTCCAGGCGGCCATCAGCAGCGGGAAGTTCCAGGGAATGATCTGGCCCACCACGCCCAGGGGCTCTTTGAAATGGTAAGCAACCGTGTCCTTATCCAGTTCGCTGATGGACCCTTCTTCGGCGCGGATACAGGCCGCGAAGTAACGGAAGTGGTCGATGACCAGCGGTATATCCGCGTTGCGCGTTTCGCGGATCGGCTTGCCGTTGTCGAGGGTTTCCGCCAGCGCCAGGGTTTCGAGGTTCTGTTCCAGAACGTCCGCGATCTTCAGCAGGGCAGTCGACCGCGCCGCCGGGGATGTATGGGCCCATTCTTCCTTAATGGCGTGAGCGGCATCGAGGGCCAGTTCCACATCAGCAACACCGGAGCGCGCAAATTCGCAGATTGGCTCCGCGTTGATGGGGCTGTGGCTGACGAAGTAGCGGCCGGTGGTCGGCGGTACCCATTTGCCGCCGATGAAGTTTTCGTATCTTAACTTGACGCCTGAAGCGCGCAGCACCGCCAGCGCGTCATGGATGGTCGATGAGTGACTAATCGTTGTTGCCATATCTGTTCTCTCCTTTGCTCGGCGCCATCTCATCAACTGAGCCGTCACCGATTGACAAGCTTTCTCTTCCCGGCAGCCCACTCCCTGATGGATCAGGTCGACTGCGCATGCATCAGCGGTTCGACAGAACTGTTTCCGCCTCCGCAGAAGTCTGAGGGGCCGCGAACCTCCAGTTCGCCGAGGATCGGCTCTCTGCCAGCGATCTCTTCTCTTCGGCAATTGCGTTGAGCATGCCGGCGTTGCTGGAATACTTGAAGTAAGCGAGATTGCTCCTTTGCGCTTCGCGTTCCGCTGCCGCGTCCAGCAGGAAGAGATCGTCTTTGTTCACGACAGCCGCGCCTTTGCTCTCCAAAATCGCCTGAATCTCATCCGCGCAAAGCTGAGGCTTGTCCGGCAGCGCGTCCACATACTGAATCACTCGCGCCGCGGCATTCTCACCGTCATGACGCGCAATGCCCGCTAATCCCGTACTCGCGCGTCTCGCCCAGCCCGCAACATAAAAGCCATCGAGCCGCTTCCCGGCCACCGGATCCCACACCTCGTAAGCCGGCTCCTCCGGATGCGCGGGGTCGGATCTTGTCGAAAAGCCGTCCGCTCCCATCGGCAATCCGAGTCCTGGATCGTGCTTCTCGCCGATCGCGAAGATGAGGGTATCCACGTCAATCACCGCCGTTCTGCCGGTCGCCTTCGCTCCGGTGTTGCCATCGCTCCGCAGCACCAGATCGTTCTCGGTGACCACCATCTGCCGAATCCTGCCAGTGGCGTCCCTGACGATCTCTTTCGGCGAAGACAGAAAACGGAAGGTGAGTTTTGGCCGAGTCTCGATGATCCCCTCCCGTAGCAAAGCGGGGAAAGTAGCCTGACTGAGCTTCTCGATCGACACATCCTGTCCGCAGGTCTCGCAGCGCGTCCGGACGCGCTCCAGTTCGCGCGCGAACGCGGTGCGATCCAGGTGCGCTTCGACGTGAGCCATCTCCTTCTCGTCGAATTTGGCCTCCCAGGGGCCGCGGCGCGCGATAATCGTCACCTCTTCGGTCCGCCGCGCAGGACTGTCCACCAGCAGCCACCGCGCAATGTCCAGCGCCACATTGCCCATACCGATCACGGCGATTCGTTTGCCCGCGGAGAAATCCTCCGTCGCGAAAGGGGGGAGCTGGTTGTAGTGGTAGACAAAATCCTTGGCGGAGTAGACTCCCCGGGCATCCTCTCCGGGAAGGTTCAACCGGTTATAACCCTGTGCGCCGCAGGCAAACACCACCGCCGACGGAGCCATTCTTGCCAGGTCGTCCAGAGTCACATCGTAGGCAGCGCCGATCTTCACATTCCCGAAGTAGTGAACATTCGGCATCGCCAGCACTTTGGCGAACTGTTTGCGCAGCCCGCCCTTCATCTTGTCCTTCAGTGGATAGATCCCGTACTCAGCCAGGCCGCCCGGCTTGATGTCCCGATTGAAGACGAAGACCCGATGGCCCGCCACCGCGATTTTTTGAGCAGCAAACAATCCTGCCGGGCCGGCGCCCACCACGAACACGTTCTTCACTTTCTTACCCCGCAACCAAGGGAATGCCGTCCACAAGCCAGACCGAAGCCGGGATCACAGTCGGAGCGTAGAGAGGAGTGCAAGTCGAGGTCCGTTCGCTCAATGACGTTGCGGGGAGAGGCGCGAACCAAGCCTGGATCCTGATCAGAAAAGACTTACAGGATCCGGCGCGCGTCGGTTGCCAGCCCGACACAGCACCGCAGACGTTGCTCCGGGTGGAACACAACGCGTTCCATCGTGGAACACATGTCGCATTTTGGAGCAGCTGCGAAATGGCATGCTTCAGGCGCTGTCAGGGGCATTGGGCTGTCCGTTGCGTGAGCAACCCCGACCCGCGAGTCGGCGTAGGCTCTCGTTTGCATCTGACCCGATAGCACTGCAATCGGCTCACTCCGCGCGCCCGGATCCTGTGCCGTGAAAGTTCAATTGCGCCCACAGGTTTGAGCCGGTACCAGAAGAATGGCGTCCTTTGGCGTATGCCTGACCTCAGCCTGTTTTTGTCCAGGCTGTTCACCCTGTTAGTCACCCTGTTAGACTGAAAATCCTTCAACCACTATCCCAAAGGGCCCGAACGGTATGCAGGTACTGATCGTCGAAGATCACCCCAATGACCTCCGCATCGCCTCCGCGGCGGCGCAAGCCTCAGGTTTCTCCGATATCGATGCCAGGTCCTCTGCATTGATGGCAAAGGCGCATCTGGAAAAGGCTCTTGCAGGACAGGGATCGCTGCCCGATGCCATCGTGCTGGATCTCGATCTTGGCTACGACAGCGGATTTGAGTTGCTGCGATTCTGGCATGGCAATCCTCAGCTGGCAAAGATCCCGCTGGTGGTGTGGACCATTCTGGGAGACCACTATCAGGAAATCTGCCGCATGTTTCAGGTGAAGGCTTACGTGTCCAAAGGTGAAGACATTTCTGTGTTGCGAACCGTTCTGAGCGGCTTGGCCCGCCTGTCCGCCTGAAATCCCTTTCTCACCTCTGTTTGCATCCTTCCTCGATTCGGCCCAGGCGCCGGTTGGCCCCCTCGCCCGCAACTCCCGCCGTTTATGGTAAACAGAGTAACGTTACTCCGAACCGGCCGACCTTCGGCCACAGACAATTCTTTCCAGTGCGATTGCAAAGAGGGCCTCTATGAGTGACTTAGCAGAATTGATTGCTCGTAATGAAGAGCAGATCCGCTCCGAGTGGATCCGGGACATGACCCAGGTGGTTCAGCGGACAGATCTGATCAGCAAGACCGAACTGGAGGAGCAATGCGCCACCCTGCTCACGAGCGTAATGGCGGGCGTGCGCAGCGGCTCGCCGACGGATGTCACCACCTCCGGATGGAGCCAGACGCGGGAGTTTCTGGAGGGGATCTCGGCCTCGCGCGCGCGCCAGGGATTCTCGCCCACGGAAGTGGCGACCTTCGTCCTCTCTCTCAAGCGGCCGCTCTTTACGGCGGCTCGCCGCGAGATGGGCAAAACGCCGGACAAGCTTTTCGAGACCATCTGGGCTGCTACCGAGCTGCTGGACCGTCTGGCGCTTCTGACGACTGAAGCCTACATTGCCATGAGGGAAGAGCTGATCCTGAGGCAACAGCAGGAGCTGCTCGAGCTGTCCACCCCCGTCGTCAAGCTGTGGGATGGCATCCTGGCGCTCCCCATCATCGGCACGCTGGACAGCGCACGCACTCAGGTCGTGATGGAGAATCTCCTGCAGTCCGTAGTCTCCAGCAACTCCAGGTTCGCCATCATCGACATCACCGGAGTGCCGACGGTAGACACCCTGGTGGCACAGCATCTGCTCAAGACCATTACCGCCGCCCGGCTCATGGGTGCGGAATGCATCATCAGCGGCGTGCGGCCGCAGATCGCTCAGACCATCGTGCACCTGGGCATCAATCTGGAGGATGTGACCACCCGGGCCAAGCTCTCCGATGCCTTCGCTCTCGCGCTGCAGATGAGCGGGCGCACGGTGGTGCGCCAGGCGGCTTCCGCCGCGGCACCGAAAACCGTTCTGGCCGGTCCTCTGGCCAGGCAGGAGGGCTGAGTGGAACGGATTCCGGTTCTTCGCATGGGCAGCCTCCTGCTGATCACCATCCAGGTGGACATGCATGACAAGCTGGCCCTTCAGCTGCAGGATGACGTAACCAGCCGCATCGCCGACCTTGGCTCCACCGGCGTGCTCATCGATATTTCCTCGCTGGAGATCGTGGATTCCTTCATCGGTCGAATGCTGGCCAACATCGCGGCGATGTCCCGGGTTCTGGGCGCGGAAACCATCGTCGTAGGCATGCAGCCGGCGGTGGCCATCACCCTGGTCGAGCTGGGCATGTCGCTGCCGGGCGTGCGCACAGCGCTCAGCGTCGAAGCGGGCATGGAGCTGCTCTACGGAGCGGGAGCGGGGTTCCGCACGGGGAGCGACGATGAGCGAGACGAAGCGTGAATCCCTCCCTCTGAAGACTTCAAACGACGTTGTCCTGGCACGGCAAAGGGTCCGGCAATGGGCAACCGAACTGCGTTTCACCCTCGTCGACCTGACCAAGCTGGTCACGGCGGCCAGCGAACTGGCCCGTAACACCCTGGATCACGGCCGGGGCGGCTCTGTCACCATCGAACAGCTCGCCCAGGGTCCGCGGACCGGCCTGAAACTGACGTTCGAAGATCAGGGGCCAGGCATCCCCGACATCGAAATCGCTCTCAAAGATGGATTCACGACCGGTCACGGAATGGGTCTGGGGCTGGGCGGCAGCAGGCGTCTGGTGAATGAGTTCGCCATCGAATCGACGCCGGGAAAGGGTACAAAGGTCACAGTTATCCGATGGAAGTAGCGTCTGCGGAATGGATCCCGATAACCGACGAGAGCTCCATTGGAGAGGCGCGGCGCAAGTCTCTGTTGATCGCGCAGCGTCTCGGATTCGATGCGACGCGGTCCGGCGAGCTGACCTTGCTGGCCACCGAATCCTCGCGTAATGTCCTGGTGCACGGAGGGGGCGGGCAAGTGGTCATCTCGGCCATGGAGAGCGAGGGCCACCGCGTGGCGCAGATCATCGCCATGGACCAGGGAACCGGCATCGCCAATATTGCCCAGGCCATGACCGATGGATACTCCACCGCAGGCACCATGGGCGGCGGCCTCGGAGCGATGAAGCGCATTGCCACCACCCTCGAGGTTTTCACCGGCCGCAACGGAACCATCGTTCTTCTTGAACTGGGAACGGCCACCCGGCCCCACTCGCTGCGTATCGCCGGCCTCGCGGTTCCCTTCCCCGGCGAGCGATTCTGCGGCGACGCCTGGGCCTTTCACCAGACTCGGGACCGGATGGTGATACTGCTCACCGACGGCCTCGGCCACGGCCGCGAAGCGGCAGAGGCTGCCCAGGAAGCCATCGCTGCCTTCCGCAAGCGGCAGGACCTCGCTCCCGCAGAGATTCTGAGCTATCTGCACGATGCCCTGAAGAAGACGCGCGGGGCCGTAGCCGCAATCGCCGAGATCCGCCCGGGGGAAGGCGTGCTGACCTACGCAGGCATCGGCAACATTGCGGCAAGCGTGATCGCAGGAGGCACATCGCGGAGCTTGGTTTCGCACAACGGTACTCTGGGGATGATCACTTCCCGCATGCAGGAGTTTCGACTCCCCTGGACTGCCGATGCCATCCTGGTGCTGCATTCCGATGGCCTGCAGTCGAAGTGGGATCTCTCCTCGTATGCCGGTCTGGTGACCCGCTCCCCGGCGATGATCGCGGCCGCGCTCCTGCGCGACTTCCGCCGGCTGCGGGACGACGCCAGCGTAGTCGTAGTCAAGGCGGCGTGAATCATGTCCGTCCCTGTTTTCGATCTCCTCCTGCGCACCGAGCGCGATGTCGTACAGGCGCGCCAGCGCGCGCGTGAAGTAGCGGCCGAGCTGGGCCTCGATAATCAGGATCAGATCCGCATGGCGACGGCGACGTCAGAGATCGCCCGGAATGCTTTTCGCTATGCCCGCAACGGGCGAGTCCAGTTCGCGGTCGGCCTGAACGAGCCGCAGGTTCTTGAAGTGACGATTACCGATTCCGGTCCCGGAATCTCCAACCTCGAGGAGATTCTCGAGGGCCGCTACAAATCCACGACGGGCATGGGTATGGGCATCGTGGGGACCCGCCGGCTGATGGACGACTTCGCCATTGAAGCAACGGCGAAGGGAACGACGGTCAGGATGGCCAAGCGCCTCCCGCGTCATCAGGTGATCATGACGCAGCGCGCCGCGCGCGAGCTGAACCAGAGGCTGCAGCAGCGGACGCCCGACAGTCCCTACGAGGAAATTGAGCAGCAGAACCAGGAGCTTCTGAAAACCCTGCAGGAGTTGCGCGCCCGCCAGGAGGAGCTGGAACTGCTGAATCGCGAGCTGGAGGACACCAATCGAGGCGTAGTCGCCTTATATGCCGAGCTCGATGAGCGCGCCGACTACCTGCGCCGCGCCTCCGAACTCAAAACAAAGTTCCTGTCCAATGTCTCCCATGAATTCCGCACGCCCCTGAACTCCATCATTTCTCTCTCCCGCCTGCTGATGGACCGGATGGATGGCGACCTCACCACTGAGCAGGTCAGGCAGGTGGGCTTCATTGAGAGTTCCGCTCGCGATCTGCAGGAGCTGGTCAATGATCTGCTGGACCTGGCCAAAGTTGAGGCTGGCAAGATTCGCATTCGACCGAAACAATTCGAGGTCCACGAGCTGTTCAGCGCTCTCAAGGGCATGCTCAAGCCGCTCCTTGCCGACAACACATCCGTCGAGCTCATCTTCGAAGATGCGGATGCCTTGCCGAAGCTTTATACCGATGAGGGCAAGGTCTCGCAGATTCTTCGAAATCTGATCTCCAATGCGCTGAAATTCACACCTTCCGGCTTCGTGCGCGTCTCGGCCGGGCAGCAAGGAGAGAACTTCGTCCTCTTTGCCGTGGAGGACACCGGCATCGGCATCGAGGCCGAACATCACGAGAAAATTTTTCGCGAATTCAGCCAATTGGAAAATCCGCTCCAGGAGAGGCATCGCGGCACGGGGCTGGGCCTGCCCCTGTGTCGTAACCTCGCGCAGCTCCTCGGGGGGAAGATTTGGCTGGAGAGCGAACCGGGTAAAGGGTCCACCTTCCACGTCATGGTCCCCTCCGTTTATGTGGGCGAAATGCTGGAGTCACAGGAAGCTGAAAGCCTGCCGGCTCCCGATTTCCATCGGGCTCCCCTGCTCTTTCTCGAAGACAATCCCGAGACCGCACGCATCCTCGAAAGTTACCTGCGCAATACGGAGTTTCAGCTTATCCTGGCATCCAGCGTCGCCCAGGCCGAAGTTTGGACCGCGCGTCATTCTCCCGCCGCAGTCGTATCGGATATTTATCTGGGCGACGACACCGCCTGGGGATTTCTCGGGCGACTGCGCGACCGGCTCCCTTCCCTGCCTATCATCGCCACCAGCATCTATGAGGAGTCCGGCAAAGCCGCCGAGAGCGGAGCCAGCCTGTTCCTGCCCAAACCGCTGGAGCGCGAAACGCTGTTGCGGGAGCTGCGGCGCCTGACTGCCCAAAGCGGAACCAGGCGGCTGTTGATCGTCGACGATAACGATGTCTCCCGGTATATCCTGCGCGAACTCCTGCATCTGCCATGGCTGGAGATGGACGAAGCCAGAAACGGCAAAGAGGCTCTGGCCACCCTGGCTGCGAAGCCGCCCGATGCGCTCATCCTCGATCTGCTCATGCCCGATGTGAGCGGGTTCGAGATTCTGCGCCAGTTGCGGGCCACCCCGGCAACCCAGCAGTTGCCGGTTCTGATCTATACATCCAAAATCCTGACTGAATCCGAGCGCGAACAGCTGGAAGCATTGCGAGTCCGGATCATTCGCAAGGAAGACATCTCGACGCGACTCTCGCCCCAGCCATTTCTCGACTGGTTGACTGCTGCGGGGCTCTCCCCCAACCAGCCTGCACGCGAAGCCAATGCCTGAACGGCGCCCCCGTATCCTCATCGTCGATGACCACGAGCAAACTCGGTACGTGCTGTCGCGCGTCCTGCGCCAGGCCGGTTATGAATGCCTGGAAGCGAGCAAAGGGAGCGAAGCCCTCGCGCTCGCGGCAACCCTGCCCGATGTCATCGTTCTCGATGTGAATCTCCCCGATATCTCAGGCTTTGAGGTGTGCCGCCGTCTTAAGAGTGACCCCGTCACGTCGCAAATTTCTATCCTGCAGATCTCGGCCTCGATGGTTTCGAGCGAGAACAAGGCCCGGGCTCTTGAGGCAGGCGCCGACGGATACCTCATCCATCCCATTGACGGTACCGTCCTCGTCGCCACGGTCCGTTCCCTTTTGCGGCTTCGTGCCGCCGAGGCTGCGGCCCGGCAAACCGCTGGTCAATGGCAGGCCACCTTCGACGCTCTTCCCGAGGGTTTGGCGGTCATCGGTGCCGATCGCAGGCTGATCCGCTGGAATGCTGCCTTCGAGGCCCTCTGTAGTTCCCGCCACCCGCTCGCTGCCGGAACCGATGCAGCGTTTCTTCTGGAACAGCTCTTCGGATCGAACGAAGCGCTGTTCTGCACAGCGGATCAACCTGCACGATCGGAATTCATCCTGGGCGACAGAACCTTCCAGCTCACAGTCCGGCAATTCAATCCGGACTCAGCCTCCAGCCCGACTGTGATGGTCGTTTCCGATATCACCGACCGAAAGCTCGCCGAATATGCGGTGCGGACCGCTGAAAAACTCGCCGCAACCGGCAAGCTGGCGAACGCCATCGCCCACGAGATTAACAATCCACTGGAATCGCTGACCAACCATCTCTATCTCGCCCAGTCTTCCTCCTCGATCGAGAGGGTTCAACACTATCTGGAAGGCGCCAGCGCCGAGCTCGCGCGTATTTCGCGCGTGACAAAACAGTCGCTCTCCTTTCACCGCGAAACCCGCACTCCGGTAGCGATCGATATCGGCAGTCTGATTGCGGATGTCATCGAACTGTTCGAGAAATCCGCCGTCGCGCGCCGCGTTCGCGTGGCGTTCGACCGGCAACCTGTGTTGACGATTTATGGCTACTCCGGCCAGTTGCGGCAGGTCTTCGGCAACCTGGTGCGGAATGCGATCGAAGCGGCAAGGCCCGACACCGAGATCAGCATCCGCGTTCGCCCTTGTCGCCGCGCCGGCCGGGAAGGGGTGCGCGTCACGATTCATGACCGCGGCAGCGGCATTCCCAGGCCCGTGCAGAAGATGATGTTCGATCCCTTTTTCACCACCAAGGAACTCCGTGGTTCAGGGTTGGGACTGTGGGTGTCGAGGAACCTGGTCATGGAACACAACGGAACCATCCGCTTCCGCTCCTCAACACGGCCAGAGTGCAGTGGCACGACGTTTGAGGTGTTCTTGCCGGTGGGAGGCGTGGTCCCGGGGAACCTGCAGCACGACGAAATCTGAGCCGGATCCGTCCATCCCGGCTCCGTTGCGGACCCGGCACGATTGCTGCTCTTTTTGCCCCGTGGCACCATCTAAACAGCAGAGGCTGATTTGGACGAACACTTTCGCAGCGGCCGCTTCCTCAATCCCGGAGCCCCCGACCACGGCTTCCGCGAGCTCTATCGATGGATCAAGAACCGCACACCTGGCCCGTGGCCCGCGTGGATTCCTTCCCCACCCGGACCGCCTCCACCCGCTCAGGTGGATGGTTCTGACCTGCGCGTAACGTTTGTCAACCACTCCACCGTCCTGCTCCAAACCGCCGGAGTCAATCTCCTCACCGATCCCATCTGGTCGCGCCGCGCCAGCCCGTTTTCCTTCGCTGGCCCGCAACGCCACCGCGATCCCGGCCTTCGCTTTGAAGACCTGCCGCCAATCCACGCGATCCTCCTCAGCCACAATCACTACGATCATTTCGACACCCCGACGCTGCGGCGCCTCTGGCGGCGCCACCATCCCGTTGTGTTTTGCCCGCTCGGTAATGCGCGAGCGCTTCGCCGCATCGGCTTCCGCGAGATCTTTGAGAACGACTGGGGTCAGTCACAGCCGTGGGGACCCTTCCAGGTTCATTGCGTTCGGGCCCAGCATTTCGCTTCGCGTACCCCGTTCGATCGCAACCGAACGCTGTGGTGCGGCTGGATGCTCGAGAGTGTGTCGGGAAACGTCTACTTCGCCGGCGACACGGGCTTCGGCGCCTTCTTCCAGGAGATTCGCGATCGCTTCGCACCGTTGCGCCTCGCACTCCTGCCCGTTGGCGCGTTTGACCCGGAGTGGTTCATGGGACCGGTGCATATGACGCCCGAGCAGGCGGTCGAAACCCGTCGCATCCTGGGCGCAGCGACGGCCATTGGGATTCACTACGGGACCTTTGCTCTCGCCGATGATGGCTATGCCGATCCGCAGCAACGCCTGGCTCGCGCCCTCCACGGCGCCCGGGATGCCTCACAGTTCTGGCTATTACAGGAAGGCGACGGCCGGCTCGTTCCGGAACTGCCGCTCGCGGCGGAAGCCATGCTCCAGGCGCAGGCGTCGCCCGGCGAAGCTCGGCTCCAGTCTCCGGAACTTGTGTCCGAGCCGGGGGACGTTCTTAAGTAATGTCGTCGGTGTCGAACGGTGGTTTCGCCGCCACGCCCTGTACCTGGCTCACCAGATCGCGGACCACATCCTCTAACTCCCGCTGGCTCTGCACCACCGCGGACATCGTCTGCAGCTCGTTCGGGTCTTCAATCCGCTCCAGCAGCACCACAGCATGCGCCTGGGCTACGTTGTCCATGCCAAGGCCTTCCGGCGTCTTGGCCTTGATACCAACGTTCGCCGGCTCGATGCCCAGCAAATCCGCAACCCGCTCACGCATCTCGCTCGCAACCGGCCCGATCTTTGGAGCATTCAGCACCAGGGTCGAGTCCACGTTCACGACGCGATAGCCGGCGTTCTGGATCTCTTCCATCGCCAGGTTCAGAAAAATGGTGGAATCCGCATCCTTCCAGCGCGGATCGCCCGGCGGGAAAAAGCTGCCGATATCCCCGGCGGAAACCGCGCCCAGCAAAGCATCCGTCAGCGCATGCAGCAGCACGTCGCCGTCGGAGTGGCCCGCCAAACCCTCCGGATGCTCGATCCGAAGGCCGCCAATCTTCAGCGGAACGCCCGGCTTGAATGCATGCGAGTCCCAGCCGTAACCAATGCGGATATCCATGGTTTTTCCGTGTCCATTCAGGGTATATCAGGTTGGCGCGCCTGGTTGCGGCTAAGTCTCGCCCCGCTGCGCCAGATAAAACTCCGCCAGTTCCAGATCCCCCGGCTGCGTAATCTTCAGATTCGACGGCGATCCCGGAACCACGAACACCTGGATACCCGCCCGCTCCGCCACGCTCGCCTCATCGGTGCCGACAAAGCCGTCGGCCTCCGCCTCCGCAAACACCTTGCGCAGCAGTCCATACCGAAAGCCCTGAGGCGTTTGTGCCTGCACGATGTACTCCCGCGGGATGGTCGCCGTAATGATCGCCCCATCCGCCGTCCGCTCCACCTGCTTGATCGTGTCCAGAGCGGGTAGCCCCACAATGGCCGCGCTGTGTTTCTCCACCGCCTCGATCACCCGCCGGATTACCGCCGGCTCGATCAGCGGCCGTACCGCGTCATGCACCAGAACAATGTCGTCCGCCTCGCAGTCCAGCGACTTCAGCGCATTCGTCACACTCTCCTGGCGATTGTCGCCGCCTTCCACCACGCGAACGCGTTCGGCGAATCCATGCTCGAAAATGTGCGCCGTCAGCCGCTCCATCTCCGTGGCCCGCACCGCCACCACCAGTTCTGAGACTTCCCCTACCGCGGCAAACGCCTCCAGGGTGCGAATCAGAATCGGCTTTCCCGCCAGTTCCAGAAACTGCTTGGGAGCAGCGTGCGACGTGTGGCCGGGCGTCATACGCGTGCCCAGGCCGGCTGCTGGCAAAATCACGGATACCCGCATAGAAAGAGGAGTATATCGCACCGGCACCGGCTTCCGGGACGATGCATAGTTACGATAGAAGCACTGAGCGAGGATGCCCACCATGCGCAAAGGCGCAGTTCGATTCTTCCTGCCTGTCGTTCTTGCCTTTCTCGCCGTCACCATCGCGGCCCACCCCGCTCGCGACGACATGAGCGAGTTCGCCCAGACTCCGCCCATGGGCTGGAACAGCTGGGACGCCTGGGGCATGAACATCAATGAACAGCAGTTCCGCGACACCGTCACGTATTTCCACAACCATCTGCAACGTTATGGATGGCAATACGTCGTCATCGACGAAGGATGGTTCGCGCAGCATCCCGAGAACCCGGCCGGCCATCAGGACTACACCCTCTCCGATCGCGGTCTCTACCTGCCCGCCGTCAATCGCTTCCCTTCCGCCGCCGCCGGCAAAGGCTTCCGCCCGCTCGCCGACTGGGTCCACGCACAGGGCCTCCGCTTCGGCATCCACATCATCCATGGCATCCCCAGGGAAGCCGTCGAGCGCAACCTGCCTATTCCCGGCTCGCACTTCCATGCCGCCGATGCCGCCGACACCAGCAACACCTGCTCCTGGAATTCCGATAATTACGGCCTGAAGAGCAACAAAGCCGCCCAGGACTACTACGACGCCGTCGCCGACATGTACGCCAAATGGGGAGTCGACTACCTCAAAGTCGACTGCATCTCGCAGCCCTACCAGGCCGATGAAATCCACATGCTCAGCCACGCCCTCGCGCAAAGCGGCCGCCCCATTGTGCTGAGTCTCTCGCCTGGCCCCACGCCGCTCTCCGCCGCCGATGATGTCGTCCGCAATGCGCAGCTCTGGCGCATCTCCGACGACGTGTGGGACCTCTGGTCCAAACCCGCCACCGCGCCCCCCTTTCCGCAGGCCCTCAAAAATCAGTTCGCCCTCATCGCCGCCTGGCAGCCGTATTCCGGTCCCGGCCACTGGCCCGACGCCGACATGCTCCCCATCGGCTATCTCGGACCCACGCCCGGCTGGGGCGATTCGCGCCACTCCCGCCTCACCGTCGACGAAATGCGCACCATGGTCACTCTCTGGTCGATCTCCCGCTCACCTCTCTTCATCGGCGCCAATCTGCTCAAAATGGACGCGCCCACAGAAGACGCCCTCACCGATCCCGAGGTTCTCGACGTCGATCAGTATTCCGAAAACAACCGTCCCGTCATCCGGAAACCCAACCTCGTCGTCTGGATGGCTTCCGCTCCCCAGCACGCCGGGGATTACGTCGCAGTCTTCAACCTCGCTGACACGCCGCAGGACGTGAATCTCTCCTGGGATGATCTCGGCTTCCCCTTTGGCAAGCGCCCCATCCGCGACCTCTGGAAGCGTGAAGAATTAGGCCGCGTCGACCACCTCGAAGTCACACTCCCACCCCATTCTTCGGCTCTCTACAACGTGGAGCATCCCGATGGAGCGCTTCAATAATGCTGCGTATACTCCTGAAACAACAAAACATAACGCGTAGCAATAATTTTTCTGCGCTCCCAGCCAACTTCCCGGCTTTCCGCGCATCTATAGCAGTAACACCAGAGGCGACTTCAGGCGATTCCAACCTACCTGGTTGTATCAGTCTCTTCCTGTACCTGCCCGCGGCGTAACAACTGCGGGAACCCTCGACTTATCCCCGATTACCCCTCCATAGCCTCTGAAGCGGGCCCGCTGGAAAGCGGGCCTTTCGCTTTTCTCTACGGCTCTGTCTGCTATCCTTCCGCATTCAGTTCTCATGTTCCGGAGAATCTCCATGAAAGCGCTTGCCGCCTCCCTGATCCTTGTTTGCGCTTCGGCCTTCGCCCAGCAGGGCACCACCGCCGCCCAGGCGCCCAACAAGGACACCAGCTACATCGATCCGCAGGGCATCGCGCACATCACCCGCGTCATTCCCATCCCGTCCGACCTCAGCCCGGAAGCGAAAGCTTCCCTCGCCCGTCCCGTCTCCGACGCAGCCGTTCCCCAGACGCTCGCCCAGCGCCGCCACGGCACCGACGTCTGGCAGAACCACGCGGGCGACGTCTCGGCTCAGCTCTATCCCGTCCATCGTTCTGAAAGCACCATCGCCGGCGTGCCCGTCCGCATCATCACCCCGGTCGCTGACATGGACCCCGATCGCGTCCTCCTTAACATCCACGGCGGCGGTTTCAACTCCGACTCCGGCTCCTGGACGGAAACCATCCCCATCGCCAATCTCACCAGGATGAAGGTCGTCGCCGTCCTCTACCGCCTCGCGCCCGAGCATCCCTTCCCCGCTGGTCTGGACGACGTCGTCGCCGTCTACAGGGAACTCCTCAAAACCTACAAGCCCGCGCACATCGCCATCTACGGAACCTCCGCTGGCGCCATCCTCACCGGCGAAGTCGCCGTAAAGCTTCGCCAGCTCCACATGCCGATGCCCGGAGCCCTCGGCATCTTCTCCGGCATGGGCGACTTCTCCCGTGTCGGCGATTCCTGGGCGATGTACGCCCTCAACGGCCTCTCCGGCCATCTCGATCCGCCTTCACCGAATACCCACGACTCGGAGTACATCGGTTCCACCGACCCCCGCGACCCGGTCCTCTCCCCGCTCTTCGCCGACCTCCGCAACATGCCGCCCACGCTCTTCATCACCAGCGGCCGCGATCTTCTCCTCAGCGGTACCACCATCCTCGACCGCGCCTTTCTCCGCGCCGGCAACGATAATGTACAGCTCGTCGTCTTTGAAGGCCTGCCCCACGCCTTCTGGAATGACCCGAATCTTCCCGAGTCCAAAGAAGCCGACCACCTGATGGCTCACTTTTTTCTGCGCCATCTGAAGCAATAAAGCTGCCAATCTGGCACGATGATTCCACCGCATGCAAATCACTGACCTGCTCTTTGGAAGACCGCTGGCTACCTCCGAGGAGCGTGGCGAGCAAATCGGCCCCGCCGCCGGCATTCCCGTCTTCGGACTGGATGCGCTCAGCTCAGCGGCCTACGGCCCTGAAGCCGCCCTCACGCTCCTGATCCCCCTCGGGCTCGGCGGCATTCACTACATCGCCCCCATCACCGTCGCGATTCTGGCTCTCCTCGTCATCCTCTACTTTTCCTACTCGCAAACCATCGAGGCCTACCCGCACGGCGGCGGCTCGTTCACGGTAGCCGGGGAGAACCTGGGCTATCGCGCAGCCCTGCTCGCTGCAGCCGCCCTCATGATCGACTACGTGCTCACCGCCGCGGTCGGAATTTCCGCCGGCGTGGGCGCCCTTATTTCCGCCGTTCCCTCCCTGCAGCCGCACACCCTCGAACTCTGCCTGGGAGTGCTCGCCCTGCTCACTCTGGTGAACATGCGCGGCGTGCGCGACACGGGCGTCGCCTTCCTCATCCCGACCTATTTCTTCCTTGGCACGCTCCTTACGGTCATCGGAGTCGGCCTCACCCGGACTTTTCTCTCCGGTGGTCATCCCACACCCGTAATCCCGCCGCCCGCTCTGCCCGCCGCCACCACCGCGGTCAGCCTCTGGCTCCTTCTGCGCGTCTTCTCCAGCGGCTGCACTGCGATGACCGGTGTGGAGGCCGTCAGCAACGGCGTGATGGCCTTTCGCGACCCGACAACCAAAAACGCGCGGCGCGCGCTCACCGTCATCATTGCCCTGCTCATCGTTCTCCTCGCGGGAATCGCCGAGCTTTGCCGCATCTATCACGTGGGCGCCACCGATCCTGGCGCTTCCGGCTATCAAAGCGTCCTGTCGCAGCTCACGGCCGCCGTCCTTGGTCGCGGATGGTTCTACTACCTCACCATCGGCTCCATCCTTCTGGTCCTGGCTCTCTCCGCCAATACCGCCTACGCCGATTTCCCGCGCCTTACCCGAGCCATCGCTCTGCAGAACTATCTGCCCCGGGTCTTCGCCCTGCGCGGACGCCGCCTGCTCTATTCATGGGGCATCTACGTCCTCGTCGGCCTGACCGCCTTGCTGCTTATCCTCTTCGGCGGCGTCACTGATCGTCTGATCCCTCTCTATGCCATCGGCGCTTTTCTCGCCTTTACGCTCTCCCAGGCAGGTATGGTGATGCACTGGAAACGCATCGGCGGTCGCGGTTCCACCCTGCGCATGCTGGTCAACGGGACCGGCGCCGTTGCCACCGGCATCACCACCGTCGTTGTGCTGATGACGAAGTTTATTGAGGGCGCCTGGGTGACGGCACTGCTGATTCCCCTCATGATCCTTGCCATGGTCGCGGTCAACCGCCACTACCGCCGCGTGCGGCGGGAAACGACGATCTCCAATCCTCTGCGCGTTACGAATATTCATCCGCCCATCGTGATCATTCCCATGGACCGCTGGAGCCGCATCGCTGAGAAGGCGCTGCGCTTTGCCATTTCCATCTCACCCGACCTGCAGATCGTGCACGTCGATACACCCGACGAGAGCCATGGCGATGATGAGCTGCATCTGCTGTGGAAGGAGAAAATCTTCGATCCCCTGCGGGAAGCAGGATGCGTCGAACCAAAATTCACGCGTCTGCAGTCCCCTTATCGAACCGTCCTGATGCCACTGCTCGATTACATCCTCACCGAAGAGCGCATCCACGCCGACCGGCATATTGCCGTCCTTGTGCCCGAACTGGTCGTCCGCCACTGGTGGGAGAATCTTCTGCACAACCAGCGCGCCAATCTCCTCAAACTGCTTCTTCTCGTACGCGGCGGTCAGCGCATCGTGGTCATCAACATCCCCTGGTACCAGGAGTAGTCCGCAAAAAGAAGAGGCAGCCTCGCGGCCGCCTCAAAAGTAGTACAGCAAACAAAGAAAATCTTCACAGCTCCAGGGGGGAGGGCTGAACGCGTTCACCAGCCTGTTCGTGAACGCGTTCGTTTTAAACCGTGCGTGCTAAAAATCCTGGTTTTGAAAGGGCACGCCTTCAGCCGTGCCGCAAAGCAGTCGCAACAAATACGGGCTTCAGCCGCTGAGGGATGTTCTCCCCTCTTCCACTAGCCCTAAACCGCGAGCCTTTCCAGCGCCTGTGGTTGCAGGACCGTCAGAGCGGCTCCGTGAATCTGAATCAGGTTGTCCCGCTTCAGCTGGCCGAGCACCCGCGTGACGGTTTCGCGCGTCGTGGCGGTCATCGAAGCGATCTCTTCATGGGTCAGCGGCATCATGCAGCGACCCTTCAGTGCATTCTCCGGCGCCTGTTCCCGGCTCCAGTCCAGCAGCAGGTTGGCCACCCGGCCTGACGCCGTTGCCGGCAACGCCAGCCGGCGCACTTCATTGAAAGCCGCCTTATACTCCTGCGCGACGCACCGCGCCGCCCGCATACTGGCATCGGGATTGCGATCGAGAAAATCGATCAGTGCCTGCCGCCGGATCGTCTTCATCCGGCACGGCTCCACCGTCTCCGCCGTCACTTCAAACGGCTGGTTGGCCAGCGCCGCCGACAGCCCCAGCACTTCGCCCGCCCGGGCAATTTTCAGGATCAGCGTCCGGCCTTCGCGGCTGGTCGCCGACAACTTCACCCGCCCCGAGCACAGCACATGCACGGATCCGCAGTTATCGCCCTCGCGGAAGATGATCGCCCCGCTGCCGAACTGCACCGGGGTTCCAATGCCGTCGAACTTCTCAAGCGATCCGCTTTCCATGCTGCAGAAGAGGTGTTTGCTTTTCGCCGGGCACTGCAGACATCCCTGATTCCGTTCCATGATGGGTTCTCCTGGGGACTGCTGGATGCCCGGGATAGTGCACGGAACGGGCCAAACTCACGCCAAATCGCATGTGATTGAAATCACAAGGGCTGCAACCATTGGCCCATGATGGAGCCTGCGTCACACCTCTGTGTGCGATGCGTCACACAACCTGCAGGCCTGCGTCGAATGGCGCACCTGGCGCTCGGGCGCATCGCGGCTCCAGGCTCCCGGCTCCCGCCGGCTACCGGCTAAAAAATGCTTCCACATCCCCGATGTTCTGCGTGATTCGGTACGGCGGCAGACTCTCCAGAAAGACTCTCCCGTACCTCTGCCGCTCCAGCCGGGGATCGAGCAGCATCAGCACGCCGCGATCGTCCAGCGACCGGATCAGCCGCCCAAATCCCTGCTTCAGCGTGATCACCGCCGACGGCACCTGATATTCAAAGAATGGACTGCCCCCGGCCTCTTCAATCGCCCGCATCCGCGCCTGCACCACCGGATCGGTGGGCACCGCAAACGGCAGACGATCCACGATCACACAGCTCAGCGCCTCGCCCTGCACATCCACGCCCTGCCAGAAGCTCGACGTCCCAAACAAGACCGCATTCGGCGTCGCGCGAAATTCCTCCAGCAGCGCCTTCCGCGGCGCCGTTCCCTGCAACAGGAGTGGATATGGGACTTCGATCAGCAGCCGCTCATACAGATCCCGCATTTGCTGGTAGCTCGTAAACAGGCAAAAAGCCCGCCCCCGCGTGATCTCCAGCACCCGCCGCATCCGCCGTGCCGCCTCATCCTGAAAATCCGGCTCCCGCGGATCCGGCATCTCCGGTGGCAGATACAGCAGCGCCTGGTGCGCGTACTGGAAATGCGACGGCACCACCAGTTCCCGGCTTTCGTCCAGCCCCAGCCGTTTGCGAATATGCGTGAACCCACCCTGCACGGTCAGCGTCGCCGAAGTCAGCACCACGCTCGGATAATTCTCGAACAGCAGCTCCCGCAGCAGCTCCGATACGTCGATCGGCGTCGCCTGCAGATGCGTGCTCATCTGCCGCCCGCTCCGCCGTTCCAGCCAGAACACCGTATTCCGGTCCTGCGACTCCATCAGAAACTTCAGCTGCTCCCGCACCATCCCCGTTCGCCGTCGCAGCGGCTGCGCCTCTTCAGCTCCCTTCAGCCGCTCCAGTTCGCCTTCCATCCGATGCAACGCGTTCAGCAAGCCCAGGTAAACATCGCCCTGCGCCTCCAGGAACTCCTCGCGGTTGGTGAACGGCATCCGTCCTTCGCCGCCCCTGGCCTGGTATCTTGCTTCATATCGGGTTTCGTATCCGGCTTCGGGTCCGGCGCCGCGCCCACTCACCCGCGTCGGCAACGCCGAAAAGAACAGCCGCGCCCGCTCCCGGATCATCGCCGCCGCCGTCAGCACCTCGGCCTTCAGCTCACCCGCGCCGCGCAGCAGCGTCTCGATATCCCGCGCCAGCTCCTCAAACCGCACATTGCTCAGGCTGATCCCGAAGTAGCTCGATGCCACATCCTCCAGCTCGTGCGCCTCGTCGAAGATCACCACCCCGGCCTCGGGCAAGACCCCCGCATCCGGAGCCCCGCCCGCCTGCTGTCGAACGGCCATGTCTGCGAAGAAAAGATGGTGGTTCACGATCACCACATCGCTCTCCACCGCCTTCCGCCGCATCTCCGTGATGAAGCACCGCCCATAATCCGGACACGTCTGTCCCAGGCACGCCTCGCTCCGCGCATCCAGCTTCGACCACAGCGCGCTCGCCTCCGGCAAATCGTCAATCTCCACCCGATCCCCGGTTTCCGTCGTCTTTTCCCAGTCCGCGATCGCCTGATACTGCGAAATCTCTTCCAGGCCGGACAAAATTGGCTGATTCCGCAGCGCAAACAGCTTGTGCCGGCACAGATAATTCGCCCGCCCCTTCATCGTGCAGACGCGCAACGGCCCCAGCAGCGACTCCAGAAACGGCACGTCCTTAAAGAACAGCTGCTCCTGCAGATTCTTCGTGCCCGTCGAAATGATCACCCGCTGCCCGGTCGCCGCGCACTGCCGCAGCGCGGGCAGCAGATACGCCAGCGTCTTGCCCGTCCCCGTGCCCGCTTCCACAATCAGGTGGCGCCGCTCCGTAAAGGCCCGCTCCACCGCCTGCGCCATCTCCAGCTGCCCCCGCCGGAACTCATACGGCAGGCTCGAGCGCGACAGTACGCCCCCCGGCGCAAAAAAATCATGCAGCGAAGGCAGCCCCGAAGTGGTTTGTTGGGTGGACACGGCCTCTTCAGAATAGCCGCTCAGGCGGCGCCGACCAGCACCCGATCCACAGCCGCAGCTGCATTCGAGAAACCGTCGTACCGCCGTCCAGTGCGCGGATGCCCCCCTGGCCCCTGCCGGCTCCCGGCTACCGGCCCCCGGCTGATTTACTGCGGCTTCTGCGGCTGCGTCGTCGCCTGCCCCGCATCGTTCGTAGGATGACTCTGGTAAATCGAGTACTGCCGCTGCGGCCGGTTCAGCTTAACCGTGATTTCTTTCGTATCGGCGGGCAGATCATAATCCTGCCCGTAGGTCTGGAAGCCTGACGCAATCACCTGCAACCGCAGGTTCGTCCCGATCGGGATCACACTGAGCGAGACCTTGCCTTCCTCATTCGTCTTAAGCTCCATGTTTCCGTCGTCCTTCCCACCCTTCAAAGGATGGAAGACCACGGCGGCATCTTCCACCGGCTTTTTGTTGTCGCCCCTCAGCACCGTCACCGTGATCGTGCAGGTTGGCGGAGGCGGCTTGTACTTGCGGCCCCGCTGCTGCTGAGCGTACGCCGAAGGGAAAAGCAGAAGCACCGCCGCAGCCAGCGGCAATCCGGAACGCCAGAAACCACGATTCATACCCGCAATTTTAGAGCACATGCCCCCGGCTTCGGAACTGGTATCTCTCCGCCTCCCGTAACTTTCTCACAGCAAAAGCCGTCTACTGGAGAACAGTCCCGGGACAGCCTCTTCGGCTCCGGGCCGGAAAAGCGTCCTTCGTCCTTGCCCCTGGATTACCGTAAGCTCACCAGCATGCATCGGTTACCCCTCCGCCCATCCCGGCCCCGTCTCGCCCTCCTGGCGGTTGGCGCGATGCTCCCTCTCCTGCTCGCGCCCCTCGCCCGCGCCCAGAACGCCCCTCCGCCCTCCGTCGATGCCGCCGCCCTGGTCCGTCGAGCCGTCGCCAAACGCCTCGCTGAAGACGCCAGTCCCCAACCCGTCCGCTTCGTCTACCACAAGCGCGACGAGCGCCACGACTTCACCCAGAAAATCATCCAAACCCGTCAGGGTGACGTGGCCCTCACCATCGCCGCCAACGGCCAGCCCCTGGGGCCCATCGGCCATCAGGCCCAGATCGACCGCCTCAACAACCTCGCTGCCCATCCCGATCTCCAGGACCACCGCCACAAGCGCGAGCAGGAAGATGCCGCCCGCATCGACAAGCTCCTGCGCGAGCTCCCCGACGCATTCATCTACCACGAAGACTCAGTCGTGCCCTGCACCATCAACGTTCCACCGTTCGTCCCGATTCCCGGCGAACCGCTCCCGACGCCTCCCGCAGGCCCGGTTCCCGTCTTCCAGTGCTACCACCTCACCTATACGCCGAACCCACGCTTCAATCCGCCCGATGCCGAGTCGAAGATCCTCACCGGCATGGCTGGCGAGGTCTGGATCGAGACCTCGCACGAGCGCCTCGTCCGCCTCAACGCCCACGTCATTTCTGAAGTTGAATTCGGCTGGGGCATCATCGGCCGCCTCGACAAAGGCGGCACCATCTCCCTTGAGCAAACCGACGTCGGCAACGACAACTGGCAACTCACCCGCATGAAGCTCAACCTCACCGGCAAAGCCCTGCTGGTGAAGTCCCTCAGCTTCCGCATCACCGAAGAAATGTCCCGCTTCTCGCCCGTGCCCGCCGATCTCGATTACCGCAAAGCCATCCAGATGCTCCTGGCCGAACAGCCCCCCGCGGCCAGCCAGACTGCTCCCTCCGCTCCTTAGCTCCGAAATTGTCGTCCGGACCTGTTTTCTACCGCCGACCGCCCCGATGCGCGTCCGTAAACACCGACACACATCCGGGCAGCGTTCCGCACAGCTTCCTCAAATCCCGGATGGGCAGCACAAATTCAACAAGACAGCCTCGGATCAGGACACGGTCCCGGTTTCTCATCAGGCCCTCCGCTCGCTTTGAGGAGCCTGGGGATCCGCCGGTCCCGCCTTCCCGGGCGGGCCCAGGTCCAGAGACCGCCAGAAGTGCCAATCGTTCTCTCAGAACCTTCAATGAGCGCCTTGCAGTATGAGCAGCAATCGGGAACCCGGGTAAGGCCTTTCCATCTCGCGATGGCCATTAGCGCCTTGAAGGAATTGATCGTTTAGACTACGGACACCCTGTGTCCGTGCGAACCAACCTCGATCTCGACACTCTCCGCACGCTTGCTGTTGCCCAGGAACTTGGAAGTCTGACACAGGCTGCAGAGCAACTTGGCCGCACGCCCTCAGCGATTAGTCTGCAAATGAAGCGCCTCCAGGATGACCTTGGCATTGTCCTCTTCCGCAGACATGGGCGCAATTTAGCTCTGACGGAAGCTGGGGTGGTTGTGGTCGACTTTGCGCGTCGTATTCTTACCCTCCACGATGAATTGCTGGACACCATGCAGGGAGCGAGCATTGCGGGCAATATTCGCCTTGGGTGTACGCAGGATTTTGCCTCGATTCTACCGCCAGTTCTATCGCAGTTTTCCTTACTCTATCCACGGATGCAGATAGAGATGCGAATTGAAGGTAACACTGCTCTTGCCGACGGAGTTGAGGCGTCACAGATTGATCTTGCAGTTGTCATTGGCCATGAGGGCCGTGCCGCAGCACAGACCGTAGGTCATCTCGACCTTGTGTGGATTGCCGCATCGAGCTTTGCTCTACCACACGATCAACCCTTGCCCTTAGCAGCCCTTGGCCCGCAGTGTATTTTTCGCAAGCGCGTGATCAGGCATCTCGATGAAAAGGAGATACAGTACCGCATTGCTGCCATTAGCCCTGGCCTCGACGGTCTTTGGGCTTCATTACTTGGGGGCCTTGGCGTCACAGCGCGTACCGCGCTGAATCTTCCTGACGGCCTCATTGCATCGGGCTCGCTTTATGGTCTGCCTGAACTTGGACAGTTGCCTGTCACCTTGCAACGAAGCGCACATTCTGACAGTAAGGCTATTGATCGTATGGCCGACCTGCTCTCACAGTCGCTGAAGTTGACTCTGGCATCCCATCCCAACAGGAAAACGCGTGTGCGTAAGAACAACAGCGTCATCGATATTTCTGCAAGCCAGGTGGGGAAATATAAATTGCGCTCAACGATGCGTTGAGAAGAATCAAATTGTGCGGCTCCTGGTTGATTGTTACATTGGCCGCATGAAGATCAGATGTTTATCGCTTCTCGCTCTTTTCTGCATGGCGACTCTCGCCGCTGCTGCACAATCTTCTTCCATTGTTGGCACGTGGGGTCTGACCGCAGCGTACAAGATACTTCCAGATGGTGCGCGCGCTTCTGATTACGGAGATAATCCGCACGGTCTTGTTATCTTTACTTCGGATGGCCACTACTCTGTTCAAATCTATCGCGCAGAGCGTCTGAAATTTGCCTCTGGAGACAAATTCAAGGGAACCGCTGAAGAGTACAAAGAAGCCGTTCTTAGTACGAGCGTCCACTTCGGAACATACAGCCTGGACCCTGTCAAACATACGATCACCTTCCACGTTGATCGTGCTTCCTTTCCCAATGAGGATGGAACAACACAGGTGCGCCCTTATCAAATGAGCGGAAGCGAGCTTTCCTAGAAGGTTGCACCGAGACCCGACGGCTCAGTTCCGGTCACTGTACTGGACCGCCTTCAATAGCTGGGGTTTCGCGTTGCCCATTCATGGTTCGTTGTGCTTGAGATGCCGGACATAGCGTAAAGAACGAAGTGAATTCCATGAAGTTGATGGGTGCCGGCGCAGGAGCGCATGAAGGTTCTCCCGACAAACTTCTTCCGCGGCGCGGGACGCGCAAGGAAGACCGCCATCGCCTCGTTCGACTAGTATCCGGCGTGCGCGCGGACCTCCGCGAGCGGCTTGGGAAGGTCCGCGAGCAGTTCGGGGCCGACGACGGAGAAAGGTGCTGAACCGTAGCACAAGAGCCGATCGTTGAAGTCGCGGAGCGATGCCTGTGGGCCCGCCTTTGCTCGATAGTCTGACAGCAGAGCTTCCAGCTGCGCACGGCCCGCCGTATACGAAATAACACCGCCAGGTGAGAGAGCGATGCCCGCAATGGCCTCCTTCGCCTGAGCAGGTGAAAAGCCCGTTTCCTGCGCGAAGAATTGCACCGCCTGATCCACGCTCCAGTCACCGCTGGCCAGTTCGGGGTCTACGATGGCGCGGGCGCCACGCACTCGCTCCCATTGCGCCGTGTAGTAGCGGCCATCGAGGTTGTCGCCGTAAAGGCCGAGTTGCACGAAGAGCTCTTCTCCATAAAACGCCCAGCCTTCCATGAATTCGCTGCTGTACTGGATTTTGCGAACGAAATCAGGATGGCGGCGGGCGATCGACATCTGCATAAAGTGGCCGGGCATGGCTTCGTGGGCCGCGGTGGAGAGGATGCGATCGCGGTCGAAGTCCTGATTGGCGTCCAGGTTCTTCGCCGCCTCTGCGAGCGACGTTGGCGGCGTTATGAAGTAAAAGCCGGTTGCGTTCTTACTGAACAATAAAGGAGGAAACATCGAGGCGCCCGGGGACACCGGCTGCAGAAACTTTGGCGTTTCGACAACAGCGATCTCGCCGAGCCAGGCCGGCACATCGACAACGCGATGCTGCACAACGAACTCCCGGAGCTGAACGATGCGGGCGCGATAGTAGTCAATGAGAGCTGCACCTCCGGGAGCCAGACCGCCGCCCGTCTCCGGCCCGATCGGCGTGCCGCGCTCGGCGGCAAGTTCCTCCACCCAGCTTTGTACAGACCATCCATGTCCGAGCTCCTCGCGCCCCATGCGCTCGATGTCGCTGGAGTTGAATGGCAGAAGCTCCTCATCGCGAAGCATTGCGTCGTAAGCGTCGCGGCCAATCGCGTAGTTCTCGGGCCACGATGACACGTGCTCGTCGATGTATTTCTTCGTCTGCTCCATCGACACGAGCGTCGCGTCACGCGCCTGAATGAACCGCGCGAAGCGATCGGGGGATAACTGCTCCTTCGCGGCGTCCGTCAGCGGGCCGCCGAAGAAGCTCGGCGCTCCGGCAAGCTCCTCGGAGCCAGTAACGCCGTAGAGATGGCCTGGATGGATGACGAGCGCGTTGCCCGCAGCTATGTATGCGGGTGCGCCGCGGAGCCTTTGGATGATTTTCTGCCACGCGGCGGCGACGTCGGCTGCGGTGGCTCCATCGGTGCCGGCGATGGGCAGGTGCAGAAATTGCATGTAGACAGCGCCCATGATGGCCACTGATGGCGCTGACGGGTCCTTCTCGAAGGGCTTGTAGACAAGATACTGCCGCTCATAGGCCACCAGCTGCGCTCGAAGCAGCTTTGCGTCGTCCACGTCCTCCAGGGACGCGCCCTCGAGCGGAATCGACGCGAGCTCCTTCTCCCAGGCGCGAATGGTCGCGAGATCGCGAGCATTCTCAGCCTCAGACGGGACGTCAAGCTGACCGTCTTCGTCGCTGAGGCCGAGATACGTCGCATTGATCGGGTGCGATTTCGCCCAGTCAAAGGTAATCCTTCGGCCAAGGTCCTGGAGCTGCTCAGAGGGCGCTGGCGTCCCAGCCACCGCGGGAAGCGCCCACAATGCGAGCAACGCTAACAGGAGCAGAAAAGAACCGGATCGCTGAAGCTGAAGCAGAAGAGACGCCGGTCGCGGCGCAAAGAAGATCACTCGCATGGCTGCCCACTCCTCATCTTCCAGTCGCGCCCAGTTCTTTGGACTCGCCGCTGTAGATATCTGAATCTGAGGAAGATTACCGGTTCGCGATAGGGCAACGACAACTATACCCGGTATTGGCGGGCGCGGAATCTCTTTTGCCACGCCACCGTCCATGGCAAAGATCCGGGAATTGTGGGCCAACGGTTGTTAACAGGACAAAGCGCTCATTCAGCTTAAGTTTGCCGTTTTCGAGTCGATTGGTTGCCGTAAACGTACTTCCGTCCAGCGATCTTCTGCAGAGCCTGGTTTTCAGGGCAACCGTACATTCCCCCGGGCATGCGATGACACGTTTCCAGGGGGTGAGCGCAGATGCGCCGCCCAGCCGTCCGAGAATGCCACCCCTGGAAATTGTTACTACTCGCCTGCCGGGGCCGCGGCCGCCTTCTTGTGCTCCACGAAGATGTGTGCCTGATGGCAGCTCACACACGTCTTGCCGTTCATGAACGGATCAGACTTCAGTTGCGCTACCTGATCGCTGTGACAGGTCTCGCATGTGCTTACCCCTGGCATGCCCGCGAAGTCCTTTGCTGTTGTCTCGCCATGGCACACGGTGCATTCGACGCTGTTGGCGGCATGCGGGCTGGCTTTCCATTGGTCATAGATCGCCTTGTGGCAGGTGGCACAGGTATCCCCGGCTGGAATCAGCCGATGGAAGATATGCGTGGGTTGATCCTGCTGAGCCATGGCAGGTTGGACGGCAAGAGCCAAAACGAGAAAGCCGAACAGGGTCAGACCGAACAGGGTGAAACCGAACAGGCGCGCACAGAGACGATTCAAGGACAGACCTCCAGAGTACGGTCTTCAAGTATCGAGTCCGGCGACGGCTGCAATCAGTGATACACATCACGTCTCAACGGAATGCGATCTGCGCAATGGCTGCGAGGCCGTTTGCGAAAGGAATGTGGTATGGCCTTTTCGATCGCAGGAGTGCAGACGCTTATCGCCGGGATTAGTCCTGTCGGCCACCATGACCTTCGTACCCCTTAGCCTCGCGATTCTTCTTGCCTCTGCTCGCCTCCGGACCTACCCTAAAGCGAGGAAAGCTCTGTTCGCGCATCGCGCACAGAGCTTTTTCTGTTGCAGACGCGGTTGTGGCGCTCAACCCTCCGCTCCGCCCTGCGGCTCAGGCCGCGAAGTTAAAGTTCTTTGAAATCGCCCTCGGAAGACAGATCAGGGTAATACCCAAAAGGTATTACCGTCGCCGCCCCGCAGAATCTGCGACTTGCCACATACCCCGCACCTGGGGGGTACCCCTCCAGGCCGCTCACTGCGTTCGCGGCACGTGATGGGTCCTGCGCAAATCGCCCCAGTTGAAGTACCGTCCAAGAATTCCCTTCACGATCAGATGATCGGTGGAGGCCGTCGCTCCCCAGCCTGCTCCGAAGTTGATCTCCCACTTCGGCGAGACAAACAGGTTCACAACGGGAAAAAACTGCTGCTCCTGATTGTGCACATTCACGAAGTGCCCAATCTCACCCCAGTATCCGTAGTATTCGATCCCGAAGTTATAAAGCGGCGACGGCTGATACGTGACTGTCGCGGCTGGCCCAAACGTCATCCCATGAGGCGAAACATCGTGGTAATAGTAGTTCACCACTGACTGCGGCGTTCCCGGCGGCAGCGATGTCGGATGAATTCCCCAGTCCATCGTCGTGTTCACTGACCAGTACCATTTCCCAACCGTCTGATCCACAATCGGCATGATCTGCCACAGCCACGTTGGATTCGCATACTCCGATCGCGCATACCCAATCTCATTCGACAGGCTCACGCCAACCGGCCAGTGCCAGCTCGGTGGAACCCGCACGCGCGGCCGGATATGGTCTCCCACCCACTGCACGCCCGTCCCGCTCTTCTCCTCCGTGAAGACGTAGAATCCCACTTCCATCCAGTTGTTGATGCCCTGCGTGAATTCAACGGTCTCGTGTTCCTGGCCCTGCGTCCCCAGCATGCCAAACGAAGGCGTGGTGCTTCCCTCGACCGTGTAATTGCTGTGCAGTTCAACCAGCAGCGTTCCCGGTGCCTGCGTCTCCGAGGGATACACCTGGATCTCATAGTTGTTCTGAGCCTGTGCCGTGCGGCCGGTCGTAACACCCCAGCCAGCGACCAGCGCCAGCCCCAAAACCGCAGCGCGAACTGGAAGCGCCCCCAAAACCATTTCCTCCTCTCCTCGGATTTACGCGTAATCGAACAGCATCATGAATCCCGAATCCATGTGGTCCTGTTGATGGCAGTGGAATAAAGTCTTGCCGGGATTGGCGGCTGTGAAGACCACTTCCGTTTTCTTCCCCACTGGCGCCAGCACCACATCTTTTCGAACTCCAGCCGTCGGTTTCCCGCCGACTGTCCTCAATTCGAAGGTGTGCCGGTGCAGGTGGACAGGATGAACATCGGTGCTCCGGTTGTCGAAAATCAGCCGGTAACGGGTTCCCTCGCGCAGCAACACGGGCTTCGACCTGGGCCACGAATCGCCGTTGATCGTCCAGTGATCGAAGTCGCCGTACCCTTCGAACTTCGGCCGGATAACGAGGGGAATCGGCACCTCGTCCGCCACGCTCGAATCCGCTTCCGTCGCTGCCCCGAATTTCTCGTACGCAAAATCGAACGCCTCAGGATCCCGCCATACCGGTACTCCGCTTCGGTTCGCATACTCCACCACCATACCCATACCGGCCTTGCGCAGCGCCGGATCGGTCTCGCCCAGTACCCACACCCCGGGCTGGTTCATCGTCACCACCGCATCCACGCGCTCCGCCGGTCCGAGGCGAATCGTTTCCACCAGCGCCGGATTCGGCACCGGATTTCCGTCCAGCGCCGTCACCTGAAACCGGTGCCCCGGGAGCGCCAGGTTGTGCAGCAGGGTGGCGCTCGCGTTCAGCACGTGGAGCAACACCTTCTGCCCCGTCCGCACACTCAGCGGCTCCCCGAATCCCAGTTTCCGGTCGTTGATCGTCGCGTGGCTGTAGACCACCTCCTGGTATCCTTCCGAGCTTCCCTCTGCGTGCCCCTCCCAGTCATGCAGCGCCAGGAAGATCTCCTGGTCGTACCGCGCGGGATCGCTCCTCGGATCGATCATCAGAAAGCCGAACTCGCCGCTATAGGTCGAGCGGTCCAGATGATGGCCTGCGAAAATGTGCGAATGGTACCAGCGAAATCCCGCAGGTTCGGCTCTCCACGTAAACCGCTGCCTGCCGCCGTGCGGCGCCACAGCGGGCGAACCCTCCTCGGTCGCCCCGTCCTGCACTGAGGGAATCCACAACCCATGCCAGTGCACGATGTCCTCGATGTCGGTTTCGTTCACCACGTCGATTGTCACCATCTGGCCTTCACGCAGACGGATCAGCTCACCCGGTACCTTCCCGTTGAAGGCGGTCGTCTTCACGGTCTTTCCCGGCGCGATTTCCAGATGGATCGGCGCAATGTGGAGGGTGTAATCGGCGGCCGGAGTCGTTTGCGCGGCCAGCGGCCACCACCGGGCGAGCGGTAACGCTCCCGCAACAGCTCTGCAACCCTGAATGAGGAAGTTTCGACGTTTCACGAATTCAATCGCAGAATATCCCTCCTGCATGACGAATTCTTCATCGCGGCTCCTCACACTCGCCACCTTGGATTCCATGCTGCCCCCTGGCGGTACGCAGCTCGTCCAAAATGCCTTTCGCCAGTCGGATGACAGGAACAAAATATCTGCATTCGGCAGCCAAATACCGGAATCTGAACCGATGGAGAGTGACGCGCATGAAGGTGTTCGGAAAATTGATCCTGGCGTGTGCAGCGGTGTTTGCATTATTGCAGTTGATTCGGCCCGGCATCCCCTCCAGGACTGCCACGGCGGAGATCCAGGTACCTCCGCACATCCATCAGATTCTCGAAAAGGATTGTTACAGCTGCCATTCCGACCAGCGGCGGCTCGCCTGGTTCGATGAAATTCAACCGGGCTATTGGCTCGTTCGAAAAGACGTCCTCACGGCGCGCTGGCATCTCGACTTCTCGACCCTTGGAAGCAAGCCCGCGCCGGCGCAGAAGGGAGCGCTTTATGAGGCGGTGAACATGATCCAGCTGGGTGCGATGCCGCTGCCTCGCTTCCTTGCGCTCCATCCGGACGCGAGGGTTTCCTCCGAGGATCTGGCGGCGATGAAAGCGTACCTCTCCCCGTGGGCTCCCCTGCCCGGGCCTGTTGCATCCACGGGCGCCTCCGTTTCCGCGGCCACACCTCCGATTAGCCTTGAGAACGTCAGCCCCGAATGGACGGGTGTGGCCTTCGATCCGTCATTCGAAACATGGAAGCCTCTCAGCTTCACCGATCGTGGCGACAACAACAGCTTCCGCTTCGTCCTAGGCAACGACATCGCAGTCCAGGCCGCGGAATCGGGCCACATCTCGCCGTGGCCCGATGGAACACGCTTCGCAAAGGTCGCCTGGCATCAGCAGCTCGGCAGAGATGGCCTCGTCTATCCCGGGGGGTTCTGGCAGGTCGAGCTAATGACCAAAGACTCCGGAAAATACGCTTCCACCGAAGGCTGGGGATGGGGGCGCTGGCGCAGCCTGGACCTGAAACCCTATGGATCCAATGCGCGCTTTGTCAACGAATGCACAGGCTGCCATCAGCCGGTGAAAGGTGACGACTACGTCTACACGCCGCCGATCACGAGTGCCCGGTCGACTTTGCCGGAGGATGTCAACAACCGCGCGGCGTCGCTTCCTGAAGGGCTGCCGTATCACCCCCTGCGCTGGACGGCCATCACGATGTTCGTCGATCAGAAGAGCCACACGATGTCGACGCTCTACGGCAATGCAGTAGCAATCCGGTCCGTGGATGCACGGAACTCCTCTCCATCGGCGCCTCACTACCCATCGGGAGCTGTCCTCGCTCTCGTCACCTGGTTTCAGCGTGACGATCCCCACTGGTTCGGTGCAAGAATTCCCGATGTTCCCGCTTCTGTCGAGTTCGTTACCATGGGACCGCAGAACGCTCCTTCCTACAGGAGCTTTAACGGCCCGAACCTCGCCGAAACGCATTCCGGAGCCGCCGCAATGGCGCAGCGCATATCGTTTCTGGTCGACCTGAAACCCGCTTCTCTACCATAAGACAGCCCTCGCAGCGGCCACGACCGCCGAAACGGAGCGACTTGCCCGGCGACGAGGGTCTCATCGGTAGAACGCTTTCGCTATCCTGAAGGCATGCGTCCCGCAAGCGACACACAGCTCGTTCAGATTGTCGACGCCGCTGTTGCCGACGCGGCTCGCCGCTCCGGTTCCTGGCTGCTGTGCGCTCCTGGTTGCACGCAGTGCTGCATTGGCGTCTTCCCGATCTCGCAGCTCGACGCCTCCCGCCTTCGCGAAGGACTCGCCTCTCTCGAAACTTCCGATACGCAGCGCGCTGCCGCTGTTCGTCACCGCGCTCAGGCATCGGTCGCGCGCCTCTCCCCTGAATTTCCCGGCGATCCCGCCACCGGCGCCCTCGATGAGGCCCACGCCGACCTGCTCGAGGACTTCGCCAACGACGAACCTTGCCCCGCTCTCGATCCGGCCACGGGCCTCTGCGATCTCTATGCCGCTCGCCCCCTGACCTGCCGCCTCTTCGGGCCTCCCCTGCGTGTCGAAGGCGGCGTCGGCGTCTGCGAGCTCTGTTTCCACGGCGCCACACCGGAGGAAATCACTGCCTGTGAGGTCCATCTCGACTGCGAAGACCTCGAGAATTCCCTGACGGCTGAAGCCGAGCACACCACCGGCCGCACCGGAAACACCCTCGTGGCCTGGGCCCTCCTTTCCAACTCCTAGCCACGCGCAGATCCGCTTCCTCCTTTCATCGCACTTCCATCCCGGCGTTTTGAATTCGTGAGAATATAGCGCAACCTCTTCTGGGCCCTGGTGTTCCATCCCCTGAGCGGCGTTGACGCAGCATGAGCAGCGCCCTCGTGGAACTCTACTTTTGGGAAAGGAAAACCCACTCATGAAGAAGCTTCTTCTTGTCGCCGCGGCCGCGCTCCTCAGCCTGCCTCCGGCATTCGCACAGCAGATCGTCGTCCGCGTCGGTCCTCCCCCCGTCGTCGTCGAGCACCCCGGCCCTCGTCCGCACGCCGGCTGGGCCTGGGTCGGCGGCTATCACCGCTGGGATGGCGCCCGCTACGTCTGGGTCCCGGGCCGCTGGGTCGAGCCGCCTCGCCCCCACGCCGTCTGGGTCGCAGGCCGCTGGCGCCATGCTCGGGGCGGCTACGTCTGGATCGAAGGCCACTGGCGCTAGCCCTCCGGCGCCCCGCGTTCCCCGCCAGGTGGGTTTACCTTGGCGGGCGTGCAGCCGATCCTATCCGTAACCCACGGGATCGGCTGCATCACCGGACCTTTCTGGCGCGAAACGCATCCGCCTGGGCGGCCCTGAATCCTTCTGCACTTTCGCGAATCTGACAGAGTGACGCTCAAGTCTCCCCAGCAAAGAAGGTCAGTATGTCACTCAGGCCCGTTAAGGAAATCCTGTCGACCCAACCTACCCTCGAAGGCGCCGGCGTGCGCCTCCAGCGTGCCTTTGGATTCGGCAAAACCAAGGAATTCGATCCGTTTCTGCTCCTCGATGACTTCCGCAACGAGAACCCCGCCGACTACCTCGCGGGATTCCCCTGGCACCCCCATCGCGGCATCGAGACCATCACGTACGTCCTCGCCGGCTCCGTCGAGCACGGCGACTCGCTCGGGAACAAGGGCAAAATGACCGCCGGGGATGTCCAGTGGATGACCGCCGGCAGCGGCATCCTCCACCAGGAAATGCCCAAAGGCGATGAGCGCGGCCGCATGCACGGATTTCAGCTCTGGGCGAACCTGCCCTCTCACCTGAAGATGACCGACCCGCGCTACCAGGACATTCCCAGTACAGCCATCCCCGAGGTCACCGAAGACGATGGCACCACCGCCCGCATCATCTGCGGCGAGTTCTGGGGGAAACGCGGTCCGGTCGAAGGCGTCGCCGCCGACCCCAACTACATCGACGTATCTGTGCCGCCCAACAAGAAGCGGCGCCTCAAGGTCGAAACCACCCGCAACGCCTTCGCCTATGTCTTCGCCGGCGCCGGCACCTTCCGCGACGCCTCGACGCCACAAGCAGTCCTGACCGAATCAGGCAAAGACCCTAATGCCCAACCGGTGTACGACGCGACCAACCACTCGCTCGTACTCTTTGATCGCGGCGACGAGATCCAGGTCCAGGCCGGCCCCGAAGGCATCCGCTTCCTGCTCGTCTCCGGCCAGCCGATTGAGGAGCCGGTCGCGTGGTACGGCCCCATCGTCATGAACACCCAGGCCGAACTTCGCCAGGCCATGACCGAACTGCAATCCGGCAAGTTCATCAGGCACCGGTAAAGTCACTACCCGCTACACCCCAGAGAAGGCAGAGGGCACAGAGATAATGACCAGGTTTTGATTACAGGGAGCGACTTCTCTGTGTTCTCCGTGCCCTCTGTGATAGAAGCTTTACTTCACTTCCCCATCCGCGACAGCCAGCGCCGCATCCAGCGCCTCGATCGCAAAATCCAGATCCTTCTCCTCCACAATCAGTGGCGGCGCCACGATCAGGTGACTCACCCACGCCTGAATCGCCACTCCTTGCTTCAGCATCTCCGCGGCCACGCGATCCACGACAGTTGCCTTCCCCTCCACCTTGTCGCGCATCGTGTTGAACGGCTCTTTAGTCGCCCGATTCCTCACCAGATCCAGCGCCCAGAACAGCCCCAGTCCGCGCACTTCGCCAATCGAAGGATGCTTCGCCTGCAGCGCCCGCAGCTTCGGCTCCAGCCAGGCGCCCATCCGCTTCGCCCGTTCCACCAGCCCAAGCCGCTGCATCTCGCGGATCGTCGCCACCGCCGGCTTCAGCGTGATCGGGTGCGCCTCGTACGTGTGCCCGTGCGCAAAGTAGTGATCGTCAAAGTACGCGGCGATTTCGGCCGTCGTCGCGCACAGCCCCAGCGGCACATACGCTGACGTGATCCCTTTGGCCGTCGTCAGAATGTCCGGCTTCACGCCCCAGTTGTCCATGGCGAACCACGCGCCGGTACGGCCCCACCCGCTCATCACCTCGTCGGCGATCAACAGGACACCATGACGGGTACAAATCTCCCGCAACATCGGCATGTACTCCGGCGGAGGTACCAGCACTCCATTCGTTCCCACCACCGGTTCCACAATCACCGCGGCGACATCGCTCTCGTTGCGGATCATGTGCTCCAGATACTCCACGCACGCAATTCCGCACTGCGGATACGTGTGCCTGATCGGGCACTTGTAGCAGTTCACCTCCGGCGCGAAGACAAACCCCTGACCCTTGCCGCCCACCGGCTCCATTGGCCATCGCCGAAGTCCGCCCGTCGCCCCAATGGAGCCCGCCGTCGACCCGTGATACGAGCGGTACCGCGCCAGGATCTTCGACTTCCCCGTCATCATGCGCGCGATCTTGAACGCTGCCTCGTTCGCCTCCGTTCCCGATGTTGTGAAAAAGAACTTGGTCAGCCCCTGCGGCAGCACTTCCAGCAGAGTCCGGCTCAGCTCCGCGCGCGCCTCTGTCGCATAGGCCGGCGAGGCAAACGCCAGTGTCTCCGCCTGCTCCGCAATCGCGGCGATCACCGCGGGATTCTTATGTCCCAGGTTCACGCACATCAGCTGCGCTGACAGGTCCAGATACCGCTTCCCCTGCCCATCGGTGAAGTAGCAGCCCTCGGCATCGGCCAGATGCATGGGCTTCCAGCCCTTCTGATACCGCCACGTGCCGTAGTTCAGTTGTCGCGTGAGTTCAACCACCTGCTCGGTGGTGAGTTCCGTCGGAGGAGCAGAAGCCGTCTCGGTCATGGAGTCCCTTTTACTCCACCCGGCGGCCGTTGTGCCAGACTCTGCCCTGCGATAAGCAGACAGGCTGGCCCGCAGCTTCCCGTGCCGCAGCTCACCTGTGCGCTGTCCGCTAACCGCTATACGCAGCCGTTCTACGCCGTCGCCAGCCGCGCCTCAGCCGACCTTCCGGCGCGCGGATGCTCATTCCCGCCCAGCCGCACGCTCACCACCTTCGACACGCCCGGCTCCTGCATGGTCACGCCGTAGATCATGTCTGCGGCCTGCATCATGCGTCGGGAGTGCGTCACGATCACGAACTGCGTTTCTTCTGCCATCGCGCCCAGCATATCGGCCAGGCGACCCACGTTCGTCTCGTCCAGCGGCGCATCCACTTCGTCGAGCACGCAGAACGGGCTCGGCTGGTAAAGAAAGATCCCGATCAGCAGCGACAGAGCGGTCAGCGCCTTCTCGCCACCCGAAAGCAAAAGCACATTCTGCAGTTTCTTGCCCGGCGGCGAAGCCACGATGTCGATGCCGCTGTCCGCGACGTTCTCCTCATCCGTCAGCCGGATGAACGCCTGCCCGCCGCCGAACAGCTTGCCAAACGTCGCGCTGAAGTTCTCGTTGATCCGCGCAAACGCCTCGTCGAACTTCGTCCGCGAAATCTCGTCGATCTCTTTGATCGTCGCCTGCGTGTTGTCTATGGAATCCAGCAGATCTTTGCGCTGCGTTTCCAGGAACGTGTGTCGCTGGGAGGTCTCGTTGTATTCCTCCAATGCCATCATGTTCACCGGACCCATGCTCTCGAGCCGCTGCTTCATCTCGCGGCATGCTGCGTCTTCGGCGACCAGCGTTTCTCCTTCGATCCGCGCAAGGTCGCTCTCCTCGCGCAGCATCGCAGCTTCAACGCCCAGATCCGCCACGCAGGACTCTTCCGCATGCCGCAACTCCGCTGTCAGCGTCGCCGTCTGGCTGCCTGCAGTGCCACGCGCCTCCCGCAGCGCATCGATTTCCGCGCGCAGCCCCTTCAGATCCTGCTCCATCGCTGCAATCGAAGCCCGAAGCGCTGTGATCTGCGCGTGCGTCTCGACGGCTTCCTTCTGCGCCGCATCCCGCGACTCGATCAGCTCCGCCCTCGTCGCCACCAGCTGCTCGTTCTCCCGAGCCCGCTGCTCCTGCTCCGCCTTTGAGGCGGCGAGTTGCTGCTCGATCTGCACCACGCGCGCTTCCAGTTCTCGGAACATCCGATCGATGCGCGCAAAGGCCTGCTCCGCACCGCGGCGCCGCTCTTCCAGTCCCGCCAGTTCCGCGGAGATCTGTGCGGCCTCCTGCTGTGCCAGATCCCGCGCCGTCCGCAGCTCGATCACCTTCCGTTGCAACTCTTCGATGCCAGCCTCGGCCTGCTGCTGCGCGGCCTCCAGCCGCACCGCCTCCTCGCGCCGCTGCTCCAGGAAGCTTTCCTTCGCTGCTCGCGCATCACGATTGCGCTCGCTCTGCAGCGTCCACTCCTGCAGCCGCCGGTCCAGTCGCTGGACCTCCATCTCCATCTGCCGCAGCGCGGCGCTCTGGTTCGCGCTTTCTTTCTCGGCCAGCCGCCGCTCTTCTGATTTCGCATCGATCAGCCGGGTCAGGTCTGCGACGGTCTTCGCCAGAGTCGCCGTCCGCGTCTCCGCCTGTGATAATTCCCGCTCCACAAAGGTCAGCTTCTGCTGCGTATCGCGCAACTCACGCTTCAGAGCCAGCGGACCTTCAGAACCCGGCTTGCCGCCCGTCACCGTAACGTTGTGGAATGTCTCGCCCGACGGCGACAGGAAGAATGCCGACGGATTCTCCAGCGCCAGCGACCGCGCCGTTTCCGAATCCGGAGCCACATAGCCGTCGCGCAGCTTCGGCAGAATCACCTCCAGCGACCGCCCAAACCCGTCCAGCACGCGAATGCAGTTCCGCAGCGGAACCACAGGCCGCGCCGACCTCTGCTCGTACGTCGAATCGGTCGCCGCAAACGAGAACTTCGCCTGCGCATCTTCCGGATGCACGAGGAACGTCGCACGCCCATCCACGCCGGCCTTCAGCAGCCGCATGCCCTCGTGCGCCGAATCCCAGCTCTTCACCACGATGTAGTTCAGCTCGTCGCGCAGGAATTCGTCGACGACGCTCTCGTACTCCCCGTTCACTTCCAGAAAATCCGCCAGCGTGCCTACTGGCGCCAGCCCTCCGCCCAGCGAGTGCGACTGGAACAGCTTCCGCACCGTGTCGGTCGAGTAGCTGTGCTCGCGGATCAGCGACTCCAGGGAATTCCGCCGCCCGCTCAGCGTCGCGTGTTCGGCCCGCAGCTGATCCGCGTGCCGACGCGCCTGCTGTTCTTCGGCCCGATTCGTCTCCATCTCGCTGCGCAACGCGCCAATCTCGCCCTCCAGTCGACGCAGCGTCTCGGTCACGGACTCGAAGGTCATGGACATCTGCCCGCGCTCGGCACCCAGCGCCTCCAGGTCGCGCCGCGCCGATTCCATCTCCACGCCCAGGCGCTCGGACTCACGCACCAGCGACGCCAGAGCCTCCTCGCCCTGCGTGATCTGGTTCCGCGTGTTGCTTACCTGCGACAGCAGCTGCGCCGCTAAACGCCGCGCCGTCTCCGACTGCATCTCCGCTTCGGAAACCGCAGTCACGGCCGCCCGCATCGTTTCCTGTTTCTGCCGCGCCTGCTCGCGGAACGCCGCCGCTTCCTGCGCCGCCGTCTCCAGGAAGCTCCGCTGCGCGTCGCGCTCCGCCGTCATGCTGCGGACATGCTCCGCCGCCTGCTCCAGCTCCGCGTGCGCCGCCGCCATCCGCACCTCCAGCTCGGCGATGCGCTCCTGGTTCGTCTGGTGCCGCGCATCCGCGCGCTCAATCTCAACGGCCCGCTGGTTCGCCCGCGTCTCGGCATCCTTCGCCGCGTCTTCCAGCAAATACCCACGCTCCATCAGCGCCGTGTGCTCGGCTTCAAGGCCGTTAACCCGTTCCGCGCCCGCGTCGATCTTCTCCGTCAGCGCCGCAATCTCCGCTTCCAGCTCCGCGTGCCGCGCATCCATCTGCGCAATCCGGCTCGCCAGAACCACCTTCAGCTTCGCGCGCATCTCGTCGCGCAGTTTGCCGTAGCGCTCGGCCTTCGCCGCCTGGCGCTTCAGCGACGCCATCTGCCGCGTCACTTCCTCGAAGATATCGTTCACGCGCGCCAGGTTCTGCTTCGCCTGCTCCAGGCGCAGCTCCGCCAGCCGCTTCTTCGTCTTGAAGCGCGTGATCCCTGCTGCTTCTTCGATAATCGCCCGCCGGTCGTGCGGCCGCGAGCTCAGTAGCTGCCCGATGCGCTCCTGCCCGATGATCGCGTACGACTCCGGTCCCAGGCCGGTCCCCATAAAGATGTCCTGGATATCCCGCAGCCGGCACAGCTTCCCGTTCAGCAGATACTCGCTGTCCCCGGTCCGGAACAACCGCCGCGTCACCACCATCTCGCCCTTTTGCGGAGTCCTGTTGAACTTTCTCCGGCGAATCTTCAGCACCACCGCTGGAACGCCGTTCTCGCCGACAGCCTGCGTCGGTGTCTCCACGCTCGCCTGGCTCTCAGCAGGTGCGGTGGCCATCTCCGCCTCCGCTCCTTCTCCCTCAATCACCTGCCCCGGCTGCGATTCCGCAATGATCTCCTCGACCTCGGCCGCCCGTTCCGCCCGCAGCTTCTCCTCGTCCCAGTCCGGCCCAGCCTCGTCGATCACCACCTCCGGCTCGGCCAGCAGCGACCCCTCGTACGCCTCGGGATCCACCAGCGTCAGAGACACCTCGGCCATCCCCAACGGCTTGCGATCCCGCGTCCCTGCGAAGATCACGTCCTCCATCTTGCCGCCGCGCAGGCTCTTGGCGCTCTGCTCGCCGAGCACCCAGCTCACTGCGTCCAGAATGTTCGACTTGCCGCACCCGTTCGGGCCGACGATGATGGCAATGCCCTGCCCGGGCAGCGTCACCTCGGTGCGATCGAAAAACGACTTAAAGCCAAGGATCTGAATCTTCTTCAGCTTCAGCATGAGCAACTGCTCCTCGTCCAATCATGGGGGAAAGACAGGGTTCGAGCGATCATCATGACGACTGTAGCCGCCCTTCTCCCGGAGGGTCAACACGCCCACCGCAACATCTTGTGGATAAGGGGTACCAAACCCAAGTATTGGGGTCACAATGCCGAAATGATGGATTGCTCGAACCGAGGAGCGGAGATCGCCAGATGCCTTCACGGTAACCCCCTCCACCACCGGTTACAAGCAAATTTCCTGTGATTCCTGTCACCTTCTGGATACCCCGCCGCCCCCTGCGCCGGATGGCTGCCCCGGCCGACACGCCCTCGAGGGTCTCGCATCCAACTCAGTAATGTTAACTAGTAGGTTACGGGATCGATTCACCCAGAACTGGAGAACTGTTTTCGGCTTCCTCGGATTCCTCAGTCTCTATCTCCTGATGACTGTGCAGTTTGTCGGTTGCTACCTGTTTCTCAGCCAGCGCTATCTCAACCTGCGCCGCTTCGCTCACGGCTATGAGCGCCTCCCCTTTCAGACGCGCTTGCTCCTGGCGCCCCTGCTCCACTGGGCTCAGCACAGTGCCTTCATGGTGCACTATGCCTCGCGCCTTGCCATGAATGGCTACTTCTTCCCGCACGGCATTGGTCCATCGGAAGTCGTCGAGTTCTGGCTGAATATTCCCTGTGTTCTGATTGCCGGCTGGGTCGCCGTCCGGATCTATCAGGCGGCCAGCCGCCGCCATCTCCTCGGCTGGCTCGTGTACCCCCTGTTCCTGGTGCTGTGTTCGGTGTCCTACATCCTCCACACCATTCAGAACTACCGCTTCGTCTATGACTTGCCGAGTCTCGCTTTCTTTTCGCTGGGCCTGTATCTGATCTACTTCCGCAAGTCCCGCCTCCTGCTGGTCGCGCTCTTCGCGATCGCCACCCTGAACCGCGAAACCACGCTTTTCCTGATCCCCTTCTACCTGCTCAGCGAGCTCGCTTTCCTCGCTTTCTCTGAGAGCGGTGAGCCCCGGCAGCCGAGCACCGGCCATCCCATTTTGCTTTCCCTGGTTCCGGGACTCGTTCCTGGCCTCGTTCCTGGCCTCGTGGCCGCCCTGCATCCCGTCCGCTGGAGTCGTCTCTTCCGGGCCGAGGTCTTCATCACTGCCGGCCTGATGCTGGCCTACTGGAGCGTCTGGCACATCTTCATCTTTCACGTCTTCCGCCACAATGCTTCCGAGTACTACCCGCGGTGCAGTTCAATCTGTACTGCTTCCGACGCCTTCGTTATTGGCCCCAGCTCTTCAGTGCCTGCGGCTATCTGCTGCCGCTGCTTCCTGTCTTTCGCAAGCATGTGCACGATGCCCAGCTGCATCTCTGGATGTGGATGATCCCAGTCTGGTACGCCATGATGTTCACCTGGGGCATTCTGGTCGAGACCCGCGTCTTTGGCGAGTTGCTGCCGTTCATCGCGGTTTTGGGTACCCTCATCGCAGAGGAAGAACTGGTGGCCTCAGTCGCCCGCAAACGGAGCATCGAAGGCGAAGCCGACCAGGACCGCGTTCATCTGGTGCGCGCCGCATGATCTGCTTATGACAGAGCTGCAACTCTGCTCACGTCATCACGATGTCGGCATCCAACCACTTGCC
The DNA here is from genome assembly GCA_963770525.1 of uncultured Acidobacteriaceae bacterium. Classification (GTDB taxonomy): domain Bacteria; phylum Acidobacteriota; class Terriglobia; order Terriglobales; family Acidobacteriaceae; genus Palsa-343. Next base: position 48,641 of record CAVYPY010000003.1, read on the forward strand.
GTAGGGTAAGTGCATGGTGCGTTTCTGCCGGGAAGGCCCCGCGATCGTCGCGTTGCTGCTCGCGTGCGGTATCGCCGCTTTCGCTCAGCAACCTCATCCCCGCGGAACCGCCTCCCCGACCGTGTCGTCTTCAGTCAGCTTCACGGTCGTGGATCAGAACGGCGTCCTTGTTCCCAGCGCCCAGATCACGATCCAGGAGCCCGGCCTCCCCGACTTTCGGAGCATCACCGATTACGACGGCCACTGCACCTGGATCCTCCGCAAGTCAGCCCCCTACTCGATCCGCATCGAAAAGCAGGGCTTTTACCCTACTACCGAGAACGACATCGACCCAAATCTCAAATCGCTCCGCCTCGTGCTCACCCACCAGGAGGTCCTCCAGCAGGAGGTCAATGTCCACGCCTCCACCGCAGCCATCGACACCGAACAGATCCCCAACAAAATCACTCTCGCCGTCCCCGAGATCGTGAACGTTCCCTTCCCCACCAACCGAGATATCCGCAACCTGCTTCCGTTCACGCCGTCGGTCGTACAGGACGCCTACGGTCAGCCGCACGTAGCCGGAAGCGAAACCTGGATGACCCTCGACACCATGGACGGCTTCGACATCCGCTCACCCGTCACGGGCACGCTCGATCTGCACGTCAGCACGGATGCCCTCCGTTCCATCGACACCGAAACTACCCGCTACCCTGTCGAGTATGGCCGAAGCACCGGTGGCGTCATCGCTTTCACCACCGGCACCGGCGACAACAAGTTTCGCTACGATGCCACCAACTTCATCCCTTCCGTTCGTAATCTCAATGGCCTCCGATTCGATACCTTCGAGCCTCGCGTCACCTTCTCCGGCCCCATTCGCCGCGATCGTCTCTGGTTTTTCGACGCCATTGACATGGAGTACAGCGACATCTACATCCCCGAACTGCCCACGAACGCCGACACCAACCACCTCATCCAGGGCAGCAACCTGATCAAATTCCAGCAGAACCTCGGCTCCCGCAACAGTCTTATCGCCGCTCTGCTCTGGAACGACTTTCATTCCCCCTACGACGGTCTTTCCGCTCTCAACCCGCAGCAGAGCACCGACAACCACGACATCATAGCCTGGCTTCCATATCTGCAGGAACAGCACAGCTTCCGCAACCATGTCCTGGTCAACACCGGCTTCGGCGTGATGCGCTACCGCGAGGGCTTCGAATCCCACGGGACTCTGCCCTACGATGTCACCCCCGAACTCCCCACCGGCAGCAATTTTGAGACCTCCACCAGTCGTTCCCAGCGCGAAGAGGGCTACATCAATCTTTTCTTCCCGCCCGTCCACCGGCTTGGCAGCCACGAATTTCGCGCCGGCATCGATCTCGATCACGTCGGCTCAAGGGAAGACGATACCTTCGCGCCCATCAATTACCTGCGCGAAGACCGCACCCTTCTCCGCCGCAGCGTCTTCCCTTCCTTCGCTCCGTTCCGTCTTCACAATGTTGAACTCGGCGCCTATGGCGAAGACCGCTGGACCCCCGTCAAAGGCCTGCTCATCGAGCCCGGTCTTCGCTTCGACTGGGATGAGGTCATCCGCGGCCCTCTCTGGTCACCGCGCATTGCCATGAACTACTCGCCGCGTATCGGAGACAGCAAAACCACCTTCTCCGCCGGCATCGGCGAATACTACGAACACACCCAGCTCGATTACATCGCTGCGGCCTACACCGGCGTGCGCTATGACACTCTGTATGCCCCCGACGGAACGACGCCTCTGGGTCCCCCGCTCGAAACCACATTCGACCAGAACGAAGACACGGAGAACCTGCACGAGGCGCATGCCCTCAACTGGAGCCTGGGCGTCCAGCACATGTTGCCTCACGACACCTGGATCGCCGCCAATTACCTGCAGAAGCACGTCGCCGATGAGTTCACCTACGCCAATCAGAGCGGCCCCGCGGCCCTCTATGGCAACTATCTCCTCACCAACAATCGGCAGGACCATTACCACTCGTGGGAGTTCGAGGCGCGCCACACCTTTTCCGGCGGCTACACCCTGTTCGGCGCGTATACGCGCTCCTCAGCTACGACCAATGCCGCTCTCGATTACATTCCCTCCCTTTCGATCCTCGGCCCCCAGCAATCCGGCCCGCTGCCCTGGGACACGCCCAATCGCGTCATCTCCTGGGGATGGCTTCCCGCCTGGGCGCCCTGGTTTCCCAGCGTTCATAAGAACTGGGACTTCGTCTATACCCTCCTTTGGAACACCGGTTACCCATTCGACTCCATCGATGCGAACCAGCAAATTGCCGGCCCCGCCGGTTCCCATCGCTTCCCCAACTTTCTTTCCTTCAGCCCCGGCCTCGAATGGCGCTTTCACTTTCATGGCAAGTACTTCGGCCTTCGCGGCACGCTCGAAAACGCCACCGACGCCGCCGACCCCTACATCGTCAACAACAACGTTGACTCGCCCCAATACCTCACCTTTACCCAGCCGCTGGGCCGCGCCTTTACCACTCGCATTCGCCTTATCCAGTCCTCAAAATAGCGCCCCTGCGCCTTTCGAATCACCACTCGGCTCTCTTTCGCACTTTCTCGACCTGACCAATTTTTTCGCTGGCATTCGTCCCGGGCTCGTGTAAGCTGGCTCTTGCTTCGGACGGGCCAAACAACGCGCACTCCCGCGCATCCCAACTGCAGCGAGCCAGATAATGTCCGTGCCGTTCACTTGTCAGCACGTGCGAATGGTTTTTATAATCCAGCATCATTGCCGAGGAGTGATCCCGGCGCATGATTTGCGGCGCACGACGACGGAAACAGCCTGATTCTGCCTGGTTTGGCTGTGCGTTCCGGCAGCCTCTGAAGCTTGGTTTTCATCACACGAATTCTCCCAGGAGCGTTGAATGAAGAAGCTCGTTCTTGCATCGGTTGCGCTGGCTGGCCTGTGTTCCTGCGCAATCGTCGGTTCCTCCGCTTTCGCCCAGACCTCCGGCGGTCAGGCCGGGGGCTCTCCCTGCGGCCAGATCACCATTAAGGACGCCACGGAATATAACGCGTGGGCGAACGCCACCAGCCAGTCCTCACCCACCGCCAAGGCTGAAGCCATCGAGGCTTTCCTCCAGCAGTATCCGAACAGCGTCGCCAAACAGGGCATGCTGGAAGCCCTCATGGTCGCTTATCAGCAGTCGAACAACGCTCCCAAGGCGCTCGACGCAGCCAAGCGTCTCCTCCAGGTCGATCCCAATAACCTTCGTGCTCTCATCTTTGTCGTCTACATCGAGCATCAGCAGTCCAACGGCAACCAGCAGATGCTCGACGATGCCGCCGATTATGCCCAGAAGGGTCTGAGCGCCCCCAAAGACCAGTGCATGTCCGACGCCGACTACGACAAAGTGAAGGCGCTCGCGACGCCGGTTTTCTACAGCGCCATCGGTGCAGATGATTCGGCCAAAAAGGACTACAAGGGCGCCATCGACGCCTACACCAAAGAACTGCAGTCCTACAAGGATCCCACTCAGACCACCCAGGTTCCCGGCCTGCTCGATACCTACTACCTCGGCAATGCCTACGTTTCTCTCGACAACAAGGATCCGCAGAACCAGAAGATGGCTGTCTGGTTCCTGACCCGCTTTGCGGCCTTCGCCAAGCCGCCCTACCAGCAGCAGGCTCTGGCCGCCGCTGAATATTGGTTCACCAAGTTCCACTGCGCACAGAACGACGCCGCCTGCCGCTCCAATCCCCCACAGGGATTCGCTCAGATTCAGCAGTTAGCCTCCGTGCCGACCAACGTCTTCCCGCCTGCCGAGTACAACCCGTCCCAGGCTCCGCCGCCGCCGTCTCCGGCTGATCTGGCCCACACGGCCATTGTCAGCTCAGCGGGCTGCGCCAATGTCACCCCTGCTCCGCCTCCGGCGCCTCCGGCCGGGTCGGCTCCTGCCGCAGCACCTGCAGCAGCCCCCGCCGCGACTCCGGCTGCGGCACCTGCGGCTGCGCCCACAGTGCCGCCCGATTGCTCCACCAGCCTGAAGACCATGGCGCTGTCCGATAAGGAGTTCATCCTCTCCAACGGCACGCCCGCCGATCAGCAGGTGATCTGGAGCGTCATGAACGGCGTCACCGCCGAGGTCCCGGGTATCGTGATCTCCGCCACCCCGGATTCGGTTCAGATGGCTGTCTCCCAGGATGCCCAACAGTCCCAAAAGGCCGACTTCACCATCAATATGAAGACGCCTCTGAAGGACAAGGACGTTCCCAAGCAGGGCGACAAAGAAACTTATATCGCCACCTTCGACTCCTACACCCAGAACCCGCCGATGATCATCCTGAAGGACGGCGAGCCCAAGGCTGCCCCCGTGCACCACGCTCCCGTTCGCCACACAACCCACCATTCTGGCCGTTAAACCGCCAGAAGCATCCCTCAGCGGGCAGCCCTTGTGGCTGCCCGTTTCGCTGTTTCCCGCGCCTGCTACATTGGAATCGAATGTCTTTCGTGAACTGCGGGAGAGCCTTCGTTCTCCCATCCGTACTTCTTCTCGCCACCTGCGGCCTCTCTCTGGCAAGCCTCGCAGCCCAGACCGCTCAACCATCGGCGCCTGCCGCCGAATCCTCGGCCTCCGAGCCGCCGCGCTTCCTCCAGCTCGACCATCGCTCCACCGCCCAGGCCGGCACCGCGGACGCCGCTCTTCTCCGCTCCAAAGCCCGCGCCATCGCCACCGAAGCCGCCTTCTTCGGCTACGACCTGCACGCCTCCGGCTGGATTTCGAATGAGACCCTCTGCCCCGAATTCCCCGATCATCTTCTGCTTCATTACCAGCGCACCTCGCGCGATGGAGCCGTCTCCCTCTTCACCGCGCTGGTCCCCCGAGGCAACGACCGCGTCTATGTCGTACCCGTCCTCTATCGCAACGCCACACCCTTCAAGTCCGCCTATGGGAGCGAGCGCAGCATCGCCGTCTTCAATCGCGTCGTCCCTGCTGAGGTGGCCGAGAAGGCCCTGCAGCCCGATGGAACCTGGCTCCTGATGGGCCTCTGTTACGCCGACATGGTCGGCGCCGAAGCGCACGCGCTCCAGCATTCCGGAGCCGACGTCTCGCTCGCCCTCGCGCCTGTGCCCACCCTGCACATCACCGAGGACGCTCCCACACGTCAGGTCATCTTCACCGACCGCAACGCCCCCGGTCAGTACCTGGTCTGGATTCTCACCTTCACCAGCAAAGGCCGGTTGCTCACTGCTGATGCGAAGAAGCTCTCCGACTACACTGCACCGCTTCGCAACGGCAAGGAACCACCCGTTCGTCCTTTGCCTCCTGGCAAAGAGCCGCCGGTCAGGGTTCTCCCTCCTGGACAGGCGCCGCCCGTCAAACCGCAGCCGCAGTAATATCTGCGTGCAAAGGCAACAATCCCGGTAACAAACCCCCGTCTCCTCAGCCGTTTTGCGTTAGCATTTCTCAAATCTGCTCCTCAGGAGTCGTTGTGATCTTCTCCCTGCGCCGGAGATCCGAATCGTGAGTCTGCTTACCGGTATTCGGCCCATCCGCCGCGATCAGGCTCTTCGCGACGTCGGCGCTGGTGTGGGATTGGCGGCGATGAACATTCCCCAGGCGCTGGGCTACGCGCGCATCGCCGGCATGCCTGTGGTTACCGGCTTGTACACGCTCCTGCTGCCTCTGGTCGCCTTCGCCTTCATCGGCTCCTCGCGCTTCCTGGTCGTTGCCGCCGATTCGGCCACAGCCGCCGTTCTCGCCGGCGGACTCGCACCTCTGGCTTCCCCCGGAAGTCCCCATTACATCGCTCTCGCGGGATCGGTCGCTTTGCTGGTTGCCGCCTTCCTGCTGCTCGGCCGGCTCTTCCGCCTCGGCTTCATCGCCGACTTTCTCTCCCAGACCGTTCTCGTTGGCTTCCTCACGGGAGTCGGCTTTCAGGTTGGCATCGCCGTCCTCGGCGAAACCCTCGGCCTTCCCACCCACTCCCGCCGCACCGTCATGCAATTCGCTGAGGTCATCCACGAGTTGCCTTCTGTCCGGCTCCCCACTCTGTTCGTCTCCCTCAGCGTCCTCGCGGTTGTTCTCGGGTCGCAACGGTGGACTCCGAAAATCCCCGGAGCGCTCATCGCCGTCGTCGCCGCCATCGCTGCGAGCGCCTGGTGGAACTTCCCTGCTCACGGCATCGCCACCATCGGCTCGGTCGCGGGCGGCCTGCCGCCTCTCCGCTTTCCGCTGCCGGCCTGGCATGAGATCCCGCCGCTGCTTTCCATCGCCGGATCCTGCGTCATCCTCATCATCACGCAGAGCGCCGCCACCGCCCGCGCCTACGCCCTGCGTCACCAGCAGAAGCTCAGCGAGAACCAGGACCTGCTCGGGCTCAGCGCCGCCAACGCCGCGGCCGCGCTCACCGGGACTTTTGTGGTGAACGGCAGCCCCACCCAGACCGCCATGGTCGAGCGAGCCGGCGGACAGAGCCAGATCGCGCAGATCGCCACCGCCTGCGTCGTCGCCTGCGTCCTGCTGCTCCTCACTCATCCTCTCGAATACCTTCCCCAGTGCGTGCTCGGCTCGCTCGTCCTCCTCGTCGCGATCCATCTGGTCGACCTGCGGGGATTAATCGCCATCCGTCAGGAGAGCCCCGGCGAATTTACCGTAGCCCTCATCACCGCCCTGGTCGTCATCGCCGCCGGAGTGGAGCCAGGCATTGTTCTGGCCATGGCTCTCTCTCTGCTGCGCATCGTCAGCCACAGCTATCGACCGCACACCGGCGTCGTGATTGGCCAAACCAACGGAACCAGTCAGACGTGGCACATTGTTCCCTCCGCTCCGGGAGTGGTGACGAAGCCCGGCCTTGTCCTCTACCGCTTCGGCGCATCGCTCTTTTATGCCAACGCTACCCGCTTCGCCGAGGAGATCCTCACCCTCATCGGTCCGCCGCCTACGACCGTTCGCTGGCTGATTGTCGACGCCGAGGCCATCACCGACATCGATTACTCAGCGTCGCGCGTGATCGCGCAGCTCGACAAGCAGCTGGCCGAAGCCGGAGTCGCTCTCGGCTTTGCCCGCATGCCCTGGAGCGCCGCCGCTGACTTCCAGCGCCATCACCTTGCCGACGTCATTCCTCCCTCAATGATCTTCGACAGCCTGCATCAGTCGGTGCAGGCCTTCGAAAGCGCCATCCTCGCGAACTGAATACCGCTTCACCCCTGCGCCCGGATCGATCCGCCATCTGCGATCCTGTTCACAGAGGAGACTTCGCAGTGATGGACTCGAATCATCTGGCCTCAGCCGCCGCAGAACTGCTCACCCGGCTCAGGAACCGCCGTCCGCTGATTCACCACATCACGAACTTCGTCGTCATGAACACCACTGCGAACATCACCCTCTGCGCCGGCGCCCTGCCCGTCATGGCTCATGCCCGCCAGGAAGTCGAAGACATGACCGCCTCCGCCGACGCGCTGGTGCTCAACCTCGGCACTCTCTGGCCCGAGCAGGTCGAAGCCATGTTTCTCGCAGGTGGCCGCGCCAATGCCAAAGGCATCCCTATCGTTCTCGATCCCGTTGGAGCGGGCGCAACACCCTACCGCACCGAATCCGCCCACCGCATCCTGCGCGAGTTCTCCGTCGCCGTCGTGCGCGGCAACCCTGCGGAGATCGGCTCCCTCGCCGGCATTGACTCCAGCATCCGTGGAGTCGAATCCGTCGGCGGAACTGCGGACAACGCTTCCATCGCCCTCGCCTTTGCGCGCCGCTACCACTGCGCCGCCGCGGCCACGGGCCCCGTCGATGCCATCACCGACGGCGAGCGGCTCTTTCGCGTTTCGAACGGTCATTCCCTGATGGCACAGGTCACCGGAACCGGTTGCATGGCCACTTCCGTGATCGCCGCCTTCTCCGTAATCGAAAAGGACCCGGCCCTGGCAACCGCCGCCGCGCTGGCCTGCTATGGGCTGGCCGGCGAGAAAGCCGCGGAGCGCTCCCAAGGGCCCGGCACCTTCCAGATGCACCTCTTCGACGCCCTGGCCGCCCTCGACGAAGACACAGTGCGCACCAGCGCCCGCGTGCAACAGGAAGCCGTCTGACGCAACACCCTGGTCGCCTATCCCATTAACCCGAGATGCGGTTTCGATAGTTTCGCCTGCGAAAAAGATTGAGGCGGCACGGTGGCCGCCTCAACTCGCTGGGACGGATAAGAAACGAGCGGCTTACTGGCAGGCAAAGCTGACCAGCAAGTCGCCCCGAAGAAATTCTCCGACAAAGCGTCCGGCGGGAGGGTCGTTGGAGTCGGCTATAACTGATCGTCTTCTTGTGAACATCCAGTCCGATGTAGTACATGTCGTCTCTGAGGAGCCTCCGACGTTGTTCTCTGAATCGGCTTGCCCGCTGAGTTCAGCTTCTTGTAACACCTCGTGCTCCTCCTCGACTTAGCATCGAAACAATATGGGAATATCAGATCTGCAGGTGGCGCCATCTGCCTCAATCCCTGAGCTTGACCGGCGATACGGAACTTACGCGCAAGTCAACAGCGCGTTGAACGTAGCGAGATTGTCCTCTCCTCCGATTGATTCGCCCACTGTTTCAACTATGGAATCCCGTGCAGTTGCGGTCCAACCAGATTAGAAAAGGCGTAGTTCTCCTCCCGATCCCCATCGACCGTCCAGAACATCGCGCCTATCAATCCCGGATATCCGCCCGGCCGCCGCAATCGATAGGTCACACCCGCGGGGGCCTTCCCCGTGATCAGATACTGCATTGTCCCGCTCACTCTCTGCGGCGTCACCTCGCCGGTGAGAAATCCCACGGCCACCTTGTCCGACGGTACTGCTGGAAAGAAGTCGTCCGCACGCCCATCCACGGGAAACCCATGCAGCAGCAACTCTGTCATCGCCGCGTCGTAATCCACCGATCCCACCTGATACGCCTCTCCATCCAGGCCTTCGAACGGAGGCGTGTTGTAGTCCTGCACGTCCACAAAGGTCAGTATGTCCCGCACCCCCCACAAGAGCGGCAGATACGATCCAAACTGCCCGCCGTAGCCGACATAGGCGCCGGGAATCTGCGTTCCTTCCGGCACCAGGGTCAGCATGAACTTGGGCCCGAAATGCCCCCGCAGTTCGTGCAGCGCCGCAATCAGATTCACGACCGACACCGTCTTTGGATGCCGGAAGTCCGTATCTCCGGGATCGAGTACCAGCGACGGCGACTCGAAATCCAGATCGATGCCGTCGAATCCATACTCCTCGACGATCTGCGTCACCGAATCCACGAAGTTCGGAATGCTGCCCTTGTCCGACAGCGAGAAGTACTCTCCGCCGCCACCCAGGGAGATCAGCACCTTCTTCCCGCGGCTGTGCAAAAACGCAATGTCTTCCTTCATCTGCACCAGATCCAGCGGCGGGACCTCCGGCTGGCCCATCCACGCCGGCCGCCCTGGACGCACATGCATTTGCATCGTGCCTTCCGGCGCCAGATGATTCACGTTCGCAAAGGCTACCAGGATGACATCCCACTGCTGCGCAACATCGCGCAGTCGGAGCAGCGTTCCTCCTGGCCCGTCGCCGGTCCAGTACCCAATCAGCGCATGTCCGTTCGTCGTTCCCTGGGACGGCACCGGCGCTACCGCCGCTGGCGGTGCCGGCTCATTGGCCATGGCCGGATTCGGAACGGGCCGCGACGGGCAGCGATCGGCCGTTGCCTGCAGCCTCTGCACGTCGGGAAAGCTGTACGCTCCTTCTCCGCCCGTATACCACCCCATGAGAGCGACGTCCGCCACGTGCCACGTCCCGCCGGCTGTATGGACTGCCGACGCCGGCCCCGCCGGCAGATCGCTGCGATTATTCGTGTCCAGCGGATCCTGTAGCACGTAGCGCGTCGACGGACTCTCTCCGCCGCACCCGCCATGCTCCCCACCGTCCGCCGCCGGCCATTTCCAGGCCGGAACGAGATTCTCTCCCAGGGGCAGCGGCTTGCGGAACTCCAGATGAAACAGCGGATCGAACAGCGGATCGTTCACCCACTCCGCCAGCTGCTCCGTCAGCGGCTGCACATCGTGCTCCACCACCAGCGGCGGTACGGCCCCCAGATACGACGCCAGCACAAACGAATTCCCCGTCGTCGGATCGACGCCGTGCGTTCCAAAGGTGCAACACACTGTTGCGTCCCCATAAGTGTAGAAGGCCGTATTCTGCGTCACCGCGATCACCAGCTTGCCGTCTTCATGGGCGATGGACTGGAACACCGCCCGCTCGACGTACTCCGCGTCCGCCATCCCCAGCGCCGTTCCCGTCCGTTTCGACGTAAGCACGTACCCGAATCCCGCGGGAATCTCCACCGTCAGGGGCCGCACCTCCGGCGGCGCGAGCAGCGTGTGCCATCCGGCTCCCGCACTCTTTCCGAGAGTCGCCCGCAGCATCGCGTCCACATACTGCGTCGTTCCCTCATCGCCAAAGGGCGCTTTCGCGAACACCGGCGATTGCAGCAACGGTTGCACATCGGCCGCGGCATCCAGCGTGAACGGCTTCCCGGCTACAGGCCGCACGTCGAACTCAAGCCGCACCGGCACCAGAACTGTCGGAATCACCGTGGTCCCGCCCTGTGTCCCGGCCTGCGCGGGGCCCTGTCCCGGCAGTGTTACCCAGGTCTGGCCCACCTTGTAGCGGAACGTCGGCACCGTCCCTTGTGCGTATGCCGCTCCGGCTGCGAGCCCAAAGAAAACCATCAGCAGGAAACGCGATTCTCTCATTAGAAAACGATGATAGTAGATGGGCGCTGTGGAGTGGTTGACCGGCAATACAGAAACAACTGGCAGAGGTGGCGGCTTGGAAGATGAGAGCCGGCCCGCTGGGCGCGGCGATGGAGAAGAGAGACCCAACTGACCCATTCTGTTCCGGGCGACCAGCGGGCTGCGCGAAGAGGAACCGAGAGAGCTTCTCTTGTGGCGGACGAGGGATAGGTTGGGAATAAAGATTTGGCAATGCGAAAAATATGAGGAAAGACTCACGCCCTGGTTCGAGCGTCGTGGAATGGCGAGAGCGTGAACTTCTGAGCGGCGCGGGGGCGGCGAAGCCCAACAGAACCCATACCGGATAAGTTTGGGCGAATGAGCGTAAAGATCGTGAGCTGGAACATTTCGTTTTGTGTTTAAGGATGCCGTTCAGAATCCTGCGGCACGATAGAAGAAGATGCACCCGATGACCAGAAGACAGGCAGAGAGCGCCAGGCGAAGGAGCCTGTTCGGCAGGCGCGGAGCGATGCTGGTTCCGACCACGGCGCCGACGAGACCGCCCCCACTCATCTTTGCCAGCAACGCGAGGTTATACAGACCGTTCAGGGCGTGAATGCCGCCACCGACCAGGGACAGAGCCAGTCCGAATGTCAGATCCGTGCCCACGATCTGCGCAGCGGGAAGAGAAGTGAGGCTCATCAGCGCGACCGTGCCCAGAGCTCCGGCGCCCGAGGAAGAAAAGCCCACCTCGGCGCCGATGGGGACCATGATGGCCGCAATCCAGGAGAGTCTTTGCCGGGGCACGCGGGACGGCGCGGGTGGCCAGAAGTGACGGAAGATGTGCCAGGCGGAGGAAAAAACAATGATGCCTCCGAGAACCCAGTAAAGCGACGCCCATCGGCCGCGGTGCGCGACGCTGCGAAGGAGGAGCGATCCGGCGATCACCCCCGGAAGGCCGCCTGCCAGCATGAAGGCGAGGACGCGGTAATTAACCTGGCGCCGCAGCATCTGCACGGGCACGATAATCAACTTGACCACGGCCGAGTAAGCCAGCGCCGTACCGACGGCGATCCCCGGCGGGATACGGAGGCCGAGAATGAGCAAGGGTGCGGTGATGGTGCCCGCTCCGACTCCGGTGAGTGCGATCACGATGGCGATCACAAAGCCCGCCCCGTACTCCATTCGACCTCCGCAGGAGAACCGGCCTGGTTGTGCCGGTCTGTTTTGCCAGGGATGCAGTGGCGCTCATTTTCGAGCGCCCGGTTGTCGTGCTCAGAACAGCAGCTTCAGTCCAAACTGAATTTGGCGTGAAGTGGTGGAGGATGCAGTGATGACGCCCGCGGTGGGCGAAAGCACCGGCGCGGCAGACGCCGAGCCGGGCTTCGGTCCCGACGAATAGACCACCGGGTTGGGCGTCATGAAATTGCTGTGATTGAAAATGTTGAAGAATTCCGCGCGGAACTGCAGGTGGACCGATTCGTGAATGGTCGTTGTTTTGGCGACCGAGAGGTCCAGTTCCTGCAGGCCCGGCCCGCTCAGCGTGTCGCGGCCGAGATTGCCGACGGTGCCGGAAGCCGGAGCCAGGAATACGTTGGGATTGAACCAATGCGAGACGGTGTGCGGATAGAGATTCCCGCTGAAACCGGGATTGACGTCGGGCCGCACAGGATTGCGCGAGTCTCCGCTGCCAGTGGGGTTGTAGCCCAGCTGTGGAGAGAAGGGGAAGCCGGCTTGCAGGCTGGCGATCCCGCTCAGGTTCCAGCCGCCGATGAGACGGCGCCGGGAAGCGAAGGGAAGGTCCCAGGTTCCGTTGATGGCCGCGAGGTCGCGGATGTCGGTGGCGGCATCGCCGTAATCCAGGTGGGGATTTGCCGGGTACTCGACATAGGCGGGCGTGTTGGCGCTGACGCTGGTGTTCCAGGCTGAGCCGTCGTCGAGATTATGCGACCAGGTGTAGACGCCGCGCAATTGCACTCCGTGCGTGAACTGGTGGCGCACGTCGACTTCCAGCGCGTTGTAGTTGCTGGCGCCCTGGGAGACCCAGGAAGTGGTATTGGCCAGGGCGGGATTTGCATCCGTTGTCGTCGGGTAATAGATGGCTCCGGCGGGCAGCGCAGCGGGACACGCGGCGTTCGGGCAGACGACCGAGGCCGGCTCGTTCTCGTCTTCGGAAAGGATCTGGTGGTAGCCGTGCGAGCCCTCATAGCCGATGGTGAGCGAGGTGGCCGGTGCGATTTGCTGTTCGATTTTCGCCGACCATGCGGCGACGGAGGGCGTGTAGAGATCAGGCTGCACGTTCGAAGGCGAAACCTCGCTGCCCGATGCGGTCGTCGAACCCGGAGCGATGCTGAGGCCAGATACGGTTACATTTTTCAGCGTTAGCGACGTGTTAAAGGGAGCCGTTTCGTCGAGGCGGTAATCAAGATTGTCCAGCAAGGTGCGATAGATCCCGAAGCCTGCTCGCACCGCTGTCCTTCCGTCGCCGAAGACATCCCAGGCGAGACCGGCGCGCGGCTCGGGAAGAAACTTCGCTCGATTGGTGGTCAGCGCTGAGCAGCCGACGGTTGGATCGGTATTGATGACGCCGTTGGTGAAGCCGTAGTTCGAAGCACGGCATTGCGCCTCGTTCCAGCCATTCGTGGACTCGAAGCGAAGTCCGGCCCGCACCTTCAGCCGCGAGGTCGCCTGCCAGATATCCTGCGCGAAGCCCGCGCCTTCAAGCGAGCGCCAGCCCAGTTCCGTCGGTGCAGGCACAACGGTAAAGGTGGCGACATCGCCCTTCAGAAAAGACGCCAGCGTGCTGAACGACGCCTGCCCATATTGATCCTGCGCCAGGTTGTCGTTGGCCTGGACGCGCTGCAGCCAGCCTCCGGCTTCCACCTGGTGCCTGCCGTGGCTCCAGTACACGTGATCGGCCACGGTGAACAGATTGCGCACCGCCGTGTTGTTGCTTCCGGTGTTAGTGCCGGCTCCTGTGATCTGCGAAGAACCGTTCGATGCTGTGCTGCCGGAGATGACAACAGCGCCGATAGGTTCGCCGGTCACCCAGCCGGGAAGGTTCACGGGAACCTGACCGGTAAAGTAGTACGCACCGCGAGAATAACCGATACGGAAGACATTGAGCAGGTTCGAGGAGACAACGTGCTGTTCCTGCGCGCTCAGCACCTGCTCACGGAGGCTCTCGTAGATCAGCGAGAGCGGATTGGCCGTGGGCGTGTTCGCATCGCTGTCATCGATGGTGTAGACGGAGAAGAAGGAGTCTTTCGGAGTCAGGGTGGCATCCAGGCGCGTAGTTCCGAAATCCTCCCGCACCCGCTGCGTCGGACTGGAGAAAGCCTCGGCGATGCCGCTGCCCAGCTCCGGCCCGTTGGCGACCGGCCACAGCGCAAGCAGTGGCTGGGCCGACGTATCCGCAGCGGCACGGGAAGCATCGTCCGGGACCAGAGTTACGTCGCTGAGGCCAAGCTTCTGCCGATAGCCCTCATAGTTGCCGAAGAGAAAGACACGGTTACGCCGCAACGGGCCGCCGAGAGCCGCGCCGAAGTTGTTGCGCTGGAACTCGGGGATTTGCGCCTGATCGAAATAGTTGCGGGCGTCGAGTGCGCTGTTGCGCAGGAACTCGTAGGCGGTGCCGTGCACCTGATTAGTGCCCGATTGCGTGACGATGGAAACCTGCGCGCCGTCCCGCTGTCCGTAATTCGCGCCATATGTGCCGGTCACCACGTTGAACTCGCGAACAGCGTCCACACCCAGCAATTGGCCGCTGGCGCCACCAGGAGTGTTGTTGATCAGCGACGCTCCCGTGTACTCGATACCATTCAGGAGAAAGAGATTGTCCTGGGGGCGGCGGCCTGAGACCGAAAACATGTTGCCGACCGAGGAATTGGACGTTCCGACGCTGCCGGAACGTTGGTTGGTGTAGTTAATGGCCGCGGGATTGAGCGTGATGAGCTGGTCGAAGCTGCGGCCGTTAAGAGGAAGCTGCTTGACCTGGCGTTCGTTCACCAGCCCTTCTGTTTCATCGGTCGAAGTGTTCACCACCGAAGACCCGTCCACCACCGATACCGTCTGGCTGACCGTACCGAGGCCCAGAGTCAAATTCAACGTGACAGACCGCCCCACGGTGACAACAATCCCCGTCTGCTGCTGGGGGGAAAAGCCCTTCGCATTCACCTGCACGCTGTAACTGCCGATGGGAAGCGAGGGTGCGGAAAAGGTTCCATCAACGCCGGTGACCAGATGGCGGGTGCTGCCGGTTTCCTGGTTGAGGATGGCGACGCTGGCCCGGGGAAGAGCGGCACCGGAGCGGTCTTTTACTGTGCCTGAGATCGTGCCGCCCACCACCTGAGCGAAGAGCGGCGCGGCCAGCGCCAGAAAGAGGCCGGACAAAAGCAGGGACAACGTTGCGGATCGCGAGAACAAACGCATGAAAACAATCCTCCTGGGACAAGAAAAGCGCTGCGGTGATGAGGAATCAGGGGCGCGCAACCAGGGAGATCAACAACAACAGCCGTGCACGCCAGGGCGGCGCGCATCACGAAGGCTGTAAAGATTCGTAAGCCGGGAACCACTAGTGACAGCTGGGTGGACTTCGACCCGCCGGCCATCATGGATGGTGAGCGAGGTGGATCTATAGCGGATGTCCTGCATGCCCTCGAAGAATTCGTGCAGCAACCGGGACTCGGGCACGGAGAGATCGGCCACGCTGCGAACCGACAGATCGTTGCTCATCGCTTCCCTCCTTCGCGGCAGAGATCGGCGAGGGACGTGTGATCGATGATGTTTGACGTGGCGTTACGGACGTCAAGGAAGACCCGATAAAGAGGGCTGTGCCGCTTATCGCGAGCTACGAGACGCCGGAGGCTTGCGGCGTTACCAAGTGGCGCAAGCGGTCCATCGATCAGGCGAATAATTTCGCCCAGGAAGATCTTCGCTGGGCTCCTCGCCAGCCGGTAGCCGCCCCTGGACCCCCGCTGGCTGTCGACCAGCCGTGCATTCTTCAATTCCGCGAGGATGAGTTCCAGAAACTTCTCAGGAATGCCTTCCCGGCCGGCGATGTCGCGAGTCGTCATGGTCTGTTCGGGATAGCTCGACGCAAGCGAAATCATGGCCTGCAGCGCGTAAAGACCCTTCCTGGAGATTCTCATAGCCCAGCGCCGAGTATTCCTATCGAATTAGTAGGATATTAGGTGCGGGAATCTCGTGTCAACGGTGTCGGCTCCCGTCCTTGCCCAGGCCTTACCGGTACAGGAGGTCGGACGGGCCACTCAGCAGCTCAGCAGAAGATTCGCCCGCTTTCCCGTGCTCGCTATTCAAGAGGCGGCTTTCAATTGCGTCGACGATCTTGTCTGCGCTTTCGGCGATTGTCTCCAGATCCGTTCGGCATTCGACCTCCGGCGCGAGCGGAGGTTCGTAGGGATCGTCGATCCCGGTAAAGCGGGGAATATCGCCGGAGCGAGCCTTGCGATACAGGCCCTTGACGTCCCGCTCCTCACAGACGCGCAAGGGGGCATTCACGTAAATCTCCAGAAAATTCGGCACGCGGCTGCGCAGTTCATCTCGTGCATCACGGTAGGGCGAGATTGCGGCCACCAGCGCTATGACCCCATGACGGGTCAGCATCTCCGCCACGAACCCGATGCGGCGAACGTTCTCATTACGATCTTCTCGACTGAAACCAAGACCGCGCGACAAATGGCGCCGGATCTCATCGCCGTCGAGCAATTCCACACGGTAACCACGCGCCCACAGGCGCTGGTAAACGGCTTCGCTCAGCGTGCTCTTGCCCGCCGAACTGAGGCCCGTGAACCAGACGGTCATACCCGGAGGTGTGCCGCGTCGCCGCGACGTGGCGATGTGCTCGGGAACATGCTCGATCATACCCGCGCCCACAGTGAGATTCGATACCGGATCGATCAGGATGAAGCTGCCCGCACTGCGGTTGACGCGGTAGAGGTCGCAGAAAAGATCGCGGTGAGTTTCGATCATGACTTCGCCGATATCGTTGAGCCGCAGCGTTTCGGCCGGCTCCTCGGTAAGACTGGTGACGTTGAGCCGCCCCGTGATTCGAGTTGCTTCGGCGCAAACGGTCTGCGACAGGTGTTTGATGAGGTAGGGACGCCCGACGGACAGAGGCGTGTCCGACATCCACACCAGGCGCGCGCGGAAGGAGCGCGTCGCATGCGGTGGAGAGTTCCCATCCACCAGAATATCGCCACGGCCAAGATCGACATGATCGTCCAGGCAGACAGAAACCGACATTGGGGCGAAAGCGCGATCGAGATCGCCGTGCAGCGAGGGCAGCCGCGCAACGCGCACCCGCGCCCTGGAGGGAAGAGCGAGAAGTTCGTCGCCCTCGGCCACCGAGCCGGCAATGATCTGCCCCGTGTATCCGCGGTAGTCCTGATCCCGGACCACGTATTGAACTGGCATCCTGAACGGTTGGTCCTGAAGACTCGGTTCGATGGGCACCGACTCCAGGAATTCCAGAATGCAGGGGCCGCTGAACCAGGGCATCCGGGTGCTGCGCCGCGCCACGTTGTCGCCGTCGAGCGCGACCACCGGCACATAATAGAGCCGAACGCCCTCCATCGCTGCTTCGAGGCGCGCGAACTGGCGCCGTATGTCCTCGAAGACGTCCCGCTGAAAATCCACGAGGTCCATCTTGTTGATGGCTACTACGATCTCCCGGATGCCGAGCAACCACGCGATGTAGGCGTGACGAATCGTCTGAGAGAGAACGCCCTTGCGGGCGTCGAGAAGAATGAGCGCCACCTGGGCCGTAGACGCCCCGGTGGCCATATTGCGCGTGTACTGTTCATGGCCGGGCGTGTCCGCGAGGATAAACTTGCGCCGTTCCGTGGAAAAATAGCGGTAGGCGACATCGATGGTGATGCCCTGTTCTCGCTCGGCACGCAGACCATCGGTCAGATAAGCCAGATCCAGACCGTTGCGCGAAGCACGGCTTACAGCCCGCAGCTGATCTTCGTAGATCCCTCCGCTGTCGTAGAGCAGGCGCCCGATCAGGGTGGACTTGCCGTCGTCAACGCTTCCCGCTGTACTGATGCGCAGCAATTCCTGAACCATACCTAGAAGTAGCCCTCGCGCTTTTTCAGCTCCATCGAACCCTCCTGGTCATGATCAATCACCCGGTTCTCCCTTTCTGAGTTTCGGGCGATTTGCAGTTCTTCGATAATCTCGTCCACACTGGCCGCCGTCGAACGCACAGCACCCGTGCAGTAGGTACAGCCCAGGGAACGCATGCGGCACATCACCATTTCCACATTCTCGCCCGGCAGCATGGGCGGGCCATGCTCCGGCGAAATCAGCGAATCCCCCCGGACCAGCATGGGCCGCGAGCGCGCGAAATACAGGGGTACGACGGGAATCGCCTCTGCCCGGATGTATTCCCATACATCGAGTTCGGTCCAGTTCGACAGAGGAAAGATGCGAATGCTTTCCCCGTCATGGATACGTCCGTTGAAGAGATTCCAGAGCTCCGGTCGCTGGTTCTTAGGGTCCCACTGTCCATGTCGATCGCGGAAGGAGTACACGCGCTCCTTGGCCCGCGACTTCTCCTCGTCTCGGCGCGCTCCTCCAATGGCAGCATCAAATCGACCTTCCCGGAGAGCGTCGAGCAGCGCGCCCGTCTTCAGCGCGGCGCAGCATGCCTGCGTCCCCAGCCGGAAAGGGCTCGCTCCTTCCATGAGAGCTTTGGTTCCCGAGGCGACAATCAGGCGCAGGCCCAGCTCCGCTGTAATTCGATCGCGGAACTGGATCATTTCGCCGAACTTGTACGAAGTGTCGATGTGGAGGAGTGGAAATGGCGGCCGTGCCGGATAAAACGCCTTCTGCGCCAGTCGCAGGAGTACAGACGAATCCTTCCCGACCGAATAGAGCAACACTGGGCGCGCGAACTCGGCGGCTACCTCCCGCAGAATATGAATACTCTCGGCTTCCAGCGCTTCCAGATGAGACAACTCTCGGAACATCGGAAATAGCTTCTCCTGAGCCTCGTCTGCCGTCCCTTCACTATGACCTCGTGTGCGAACGGCAGAGGCTGTTTTCTCGGGCTTGCCCCTGTTCTTGAATCGGAAACATCTCGTATGACGAGATTTCCCCCGGGGAAGTCTGGGCCTTTTCCAAAAACTCAACGTGCGAGGGGTACCAAGTGGTCCGGCTTCGGACTTTCCGTTGCGCTCGCATTGCGGGCATTGAGAAATGCCGGCTCGTGTTCGCCCGGCACCACGACCAGCTCACCCATGCGCCAGGTATCGGGGTAGAGCGTCCGACTGACTATGTTCCAGTTCGGCGGGGCAAGTTCTACCAGCACAGTATTATCCACGTCGTTCAGCACAACATTGCCGTTCGGCAGGCGCGTGCAGTCCTGGATCCAGCCGCCATCGTAAGGAATGTTTCCGGTGACATGGAGTGCATCGTCCAGCAGCACAAGTTCTTTGGAAAGGCTGTTGCAGAAAATCCAACCATCGGGAGTCTTTTCGAGACTGTGTGGCCGTGCAAGCCCTTCGAGGATGACTTCCGGGTCCTGCTGCCCGGGCGGCAAGCTGCGATCGATCTGAAGAAGCTGCCCCTGGTGGAATAACAGGCAAAGAATCAGGCGCTCGTCTTCACGATCGCGGACCGTCGCACAGTTCACGTGCGTACTTTGATAGCGCGTATGGTAATACCGGTTGCGATGCTCGCCGCCGCGCCCGCTGGCGCGGCTCTCCCCGCTGGGTGTGACGGTGTATCCGTGTTCGGCCGCCCACCACTCCCACAGAATGTTACCCGCCAAATCCACTTCGACGACCAGGTCCGTCCCGCAGCAGGCTGCCAGCAGCCCCCGGCGAGTGCGCTCGAGGCTGTGCAGATCGTTGAAATACGGATGCGAGATGCGCTGCAGCAGCTTGCCCGGCTCGGGCTCGATCCCGATGCGAAAAATGTTTCCCGCTTCGAAATCGTTCATGTAGATTACGTTGTCGGCAAAGCAGTACCCCGCGGGATTGCCGAGCACGTTGCCCCAGTTTGACTGCCAGATGCGCTCACGGCGTTCCCAGTCGTACACCACGAAGGTTCCCGCATAGTCCGAAGGGGCATCCATCGTGGGACCGAGATTCTCGTTGGGAAAAAACCGGTATTCCTCCTTGAGCCAGGTCAGCGGGGCGTCGGTTTTGCCGGATCCCGTTGTTAACGAAGTGGAGACTTTTTGTCCGGGGACCGGTGGCAGTCCACCTTCCAGCTTCCAGCGCGCACGCAGGCGCTCGTTGCGAGTTGTGTACACCGAAGCAGCAAGCAGCATGGCTTCAGCCTACATGATTTCTTCACAGCCAGGTCGGGTAACAGCCTGTCTCAGGCTCTGCGAAACAGGCGCAACTTTTATTCGCACATTCCAGTCTGTATTACGATCAAATGTGGTGTGTATCTTCCATCACGGAGTGCCTGGTATTTCTTGATTGACCTTCATTGTCATACGACGTGCTCCGACGGAACTCTCAGCCCCACCGCACTGGTGACCCACGCAGCTTCGGCGGGCGTACGTCTTCTTGCGATCACAGATCACGACACGGTGCAGGCCTGGGACATGGCGATCGAACCTGCTCGTGCTGCCGGCATTGAACTGCTTTGCGGGGTCGAGCTCAGCACTCATCTCTCCGGCGCGAGCCGGTCGGTTCACCTGCTCGGGTACTTCCCGTCGCGCCCGGATCCGGCCTTTGTTGCCTGGCTCAACGAACTGCAGGAAAGCCGCCGCACACGTAACGCCGCCCTGCTGGCGCGTCTCCAGCAACTCGGATTGGACATTCAATGGAGTGAGGTTGCGGCGCTGGCTCAACAGCAGGTTGGACGACCGCATTTCGCCACAGTGCTGGTTCGCAAGGGTTACGTCAAGGACCTCAGCGAGGCATTCGAGGTTTATCTGAGCGAGGGAGGAAAGGCGTGGGTCGGCCGCGAGGAGCCAACCCTGGCGGAAGCATTGCAACGTCTGCGCACAGCCGGGGCGTTGAGTTCTCTCGCGCATCCGGTGCGCATCTCTCGCGACTGGGAACGCCTCAATCAGCTCATCGCCGAGTACGCTGGCCGCGGTCTGGACGCCATTGAGTGCTATCACTCGGAACATTGCGCGGAGGACGTCGCGCAACTCTCCGCGTTGGCACGGAGACACGGGCTTGCGCTGACCGGCGGCTCCGACTTTCACGGAGACACCAAGCCCGGCGTAAACGTTGCCATCGGCCTCACGAAATCCCCGCTTGTCCCCGCCTATGTCGCCGATCACCTGCGCACCCGTCTCGGTCTCGCCCGCAGCAGCGATCGGAATGTCGACCGGCTGCCTTCCCATGCCACTTCGACGACTCCCGGCCGTGCAGCCCGTTGATCCTCAGCACTGAAGCCTCAGTCACGCAGTCAATGGGCCCACGATGCACCGCGGAAACGGCACCTTGCGAGATTATCCAGTCTTTCTGGGTTGAAGTCGCCTTGGGGCTTGGACGGAAATTGCGGTTTTTTAATGCTGAGTCGAGGAGGAGCACGAGGTTGCTACAAGAAGCTATGGGGAGTGACATTTCAAGCTGCCCGCTGCGCAGAGTGGATTGAGTGGCAGGGTTGTAGCATTGGATTGGTCCTGATAAATCGGTTGCGCGCCATCTTGGCACCAGCCATTCCAGCGTGTCTTCATCTGAGCACAGGCCGGACCAACCGTGCGCTGGCTGTCTTCACGCATTGGATGATCCAACGGACGCAAACTGGGTTTTCGCCAGTCCATTTGACCTGGTCGCGAAACCTTATTGGCCGGACATGCTGTTGAGGCGAGTGCCGCCGGTCAGATGTGCCGGTTATCTCCTGTTATGATGAGGGGCAGTTCGTTCTGCGTGTAGGCGCGTAGCTCAGTTGGTTAGAGCGCTACCTTGACACGGTAGAGGTCAGGAGTTCGAGTCTCCTCGTGCCTACCAGATAATTCAACAACTTGGCAGACGGAAGCTGCGAATCCGGCAACAACCTCGGCACTCCACCCGCCACCACCTCCGTCCAGCAGCCGGAACCCATCGCCTCTCAGCCACTTCGCCTGGGAATTCCACACCCTCTGCGATAGTATGAGTGCGGCGTGAACCCGTCGAACCCGGCGGCCGGCGCAACCGGGAGCCGCGATCCCTTCGATGAACGACTTACAGGCAACGCCCAATCTGCTCACGTTCCTGCGCCTCTGCATCGTTCCCTTTCTGGTCCTCGCGGTCCTCGATCAACGTTTCCCGCTTGCCTTTGCCCTTTTCATCCTCGCCGGCTGCACCGATGCCCTCGACGGTCTGCTCGCTCGCCTCCTCCACCAGCGCACCCTCCTCGGCCAGTACCTCGACCCGGTCGTCGACAAGCTCCTGCTGAGCACGCTCTTCCTTGTCCTCCATCACGAGGCCCTCATCTCTCGCCGCGTCACCGTTCTCGTCTTCGCCCGCGATCTCGGCATCCTCATCGTCGCCGCCATCCTTTACGCCACCACCTCCATCCGCAACTTCAAACCCAGCATCTTCGGCAAGGCCAACACCTTTGCGCAGATTCTGGCTCTGGCCGCGGTCCTGCTCCGCCAGTTCTTCGCGCCGCCCTGGGTCCTGTTCGTGCGCCACTGGTCGCTCAACATCGTGATCTTTCTCACGGTTTTTTCCGGTTTCCACTACGCGTGGCGCGTCGTCCGCCAGATCGGATCCCCCGCCGCCGGCTAGCGAGCATCGGCAGAGTTTCCTCCGCCGACCGCGATGCATCAACGGCGTATGCTCAGCCCCGGAATCCTCTAGGCTCGCCGTCTTCTCTGTGGTAAGTGATCTTGCGGGAATCGTACTCTACGAAGCCGGCTTCGCCGGGTGCTCCGTACAGCCGAGTTGCCGCCCTTGTTCGGCCACCTCAGCCGCGGCGCCCACCCGCCCAAAGTCGCGCCGCATCCGCGTCAGCTCCGGAAAATCGTAGTGTGTGCACAGCGTCATCTCCCACACATCGCCCGTCCGCCGGCTGACCGCATAGCGACGCAGTGTCTCGTCCGGACCCGGCGTGCTGCTCTCGCGAATAATGATGAAGCTGAAGAAACCCGGCACGAATTCGGCATTCAGGTCCATGCTGTTCAGCTCCACGTGCGTGTCGCTCAGGTCGATGCGGTCGTGATGCGCCACCAGCACAGCGATCTGGCGCGCCTGCCGCAGGCTGAGACCGCGTCTGCTCGCCGCAGCGCGAACCACCCCCGTCTCGGCAACCGTGAGGCTGCACAGCAGCAGGCAGGAGAGAATCCAGCGGAGCTTCAAATCAGGGGTTCCTTCCCTCAAGTATAGAAGGCGCGCATCCCGCTACCGCTCCCCAACACAGCGCTCCGGAGAATTCTTCTACCCCTTTCTTCCGCGATCCCGAATCTCCGCGCTATCCGCAACCGGCTACAGGCTGCCTCCGTGTTCTCTGTGGTATGCCCCTGATCTCTATTCCCCTATTCCCCAAAATCCTGTCTTCCCCCGTCTACAATGGCCCCGTGCCAACCACCCCCACTCGCTTCACATCGGAAACTCTCCGCTTTCTCCGCGGCCTCAAGCGCAACAATCGCCGCGAGTGGTTCGAAGAGCGCCGCTCCACTTACGAGCAATCCGTGAAGCTGCCGATGCTCGCCCTCATCGAGCAACTCAACCATGGCATGCTCGATTACGCGCCGAACCACGTTCGTCCCGCGACCAAATCCCTCTTCCGCATTTATCGCGACACGCGCTTCTCCGCCGACAAAAAGCCCTACAAAACCCATCAGGGCGCCTGGTGGGCGCACAGCGCGCTCGTCAAAACCTCCGGCGGTGGCTATTACCTGCACGTCAGTGACACCGAACTCGTGATCGCCGCCGGCGTTTACATGCCGGAAAAGGATCAGCTCCTCGCCATCCGCCGTCACCTCCTCGAGCATCACGCCGAGTGGAAGCGCCTCATCACCGGCCGCGCGCTCCTTCGCTCCTTCGCCGTGCACGATCCCATGGCTCTCTCCCGGCCGCCCAAAGGCTTCCCGCCCTGCCACCCCGCCATCGAGTGGATCAAATGGCGCCAGTGGGGCGTCACCGCGCATCTTCCCGCCGAGCAGGCTCTCCGTCCCGATCTACTCCGCCAGGTCGAGAAGCGTTTTCGTCTCGCTGCGCCTCTCGTCGATTTCCTTAACGCCCCGCTCACCCGCACCGAGCCCCGGCGTTCCGTCAAACTCAATGCTCTTTTTTGAACAGCACGGATTGCGCGCCGCTCACCGGGGGACTACACTCCACGCCAGCAGCGCACCCGCCCCCTCGCTGCGCGGACCCGCGCCAGACGCCCCTCCGCGAGCCGTTAGGTGGCAAAATGCCCGGAAAAACCGGGTTTTCCAGAGAAATGCCAGGAAAAACCGCAAAAAACCTGTGGAAACACGTGTTTTGGCATTGACAAACGCTCCGCAAAGCCGCAGGGTAAAGGGCGGCACGTTCTTTCGGACCCGCGTCATTACTGTAGTTTCTGCAGTCTGCCGCAATCCGAAGAACTCCGGAAACGCGCACCGCGCCGCTCCGGCGACCTGAAGGAAAAACAAGGAGGATAGATTTCAATGGCAGCTACCATGACCAAAACAGCTCTCGTCCGTCAGTTGGCCGAGAAGCTGGAACTCACGAATAAGCAGTCCGCCGCTTTTCTCGATCTGCTTGCTGATACCGCGATCAAGGAAACCAAGAAGAACGGCGTGTTTGTCATTCCCGGCCTCGGACGCCTCGTGAAGGCGGAGCGCAAAGCCCGCATGGGCCGCAATCCGCAGACCGGCGAACAGATCAAGATCAAGGCCAAGACCGTCGTCAAATTCCGCGTAGCCAAGTCCGCCAAGGACTCCATCGCCCCCCCCAAGAAGTAGCTCCGTCCCTCATCCACAAAAGGGAAGCGGCTCCGCCGCTTCCCTTTTGCTTTGGGACCGCACTTTCGTGACCTATGCTTCTGTAATCTTTTCGTCGCACCCCTTGTGCTGCTTCTCAGCTCGCCCACACTGGTAATCAAAGGCGCGCGTCTGGCACGGGCTTTCTCCTCTCTCGCGCGGCCCGCGGAGATGCACGCTATGAACGTTCTCCTCATCTATCCAGGATTCCCCGACACCTACTGGAGCTTTCGCTACGCTCTCTCTTTCCAGGGCAAGCGCGCCGCCCAGCCGCCTCTCGGCCTCATGACCGTTGCTGCCCTGCTGCCCGCATCCTGGAACAAGCGTCTCATCGACACTAATGTCGAGCGCCTGCGCGACCGCGATCTCGCCTGGGCCGATGTCGCCTTCATCGGCGGCATGCACGTCCAGCAACGCGATCTGCTCGCCATCGTTCGCCGCTGCCACGCCCGTGGCCTCCGCACCATTGTCGGTGGCCCCATCACCAGCAGCGTTCCCGCCGCCTCACTCGAGTGCGATCACGTCGTCATCGGTGAGGCCGAAGACCTAATCGCCGATCTCGCCCACGATCTCGAAGCCGGCGCCGCTCGCCCCGTTTACGAATGTGCCCAGCGCCCTTCCCTCGACCGCACTCCCCTTCCCGATCTCAGCCTCATCCGCATGAGCCTCTACAGCACTATGACCGTCCAGTACTCCCGCGGCTGCCCCTTCTCCTGCGAGTTCTGCGACATCATCGAGATCTACGGCCGCCGCCCGCGCACCAAACCCATCGATCACGTCCTCGCTGAACTCGATCAGCTCCACGCCGCCGGCTGGCGCGGCCCCGTCTTTATCGTCGACGACAATTTCATCGGCAACAAACCCCGTGTCCGCGAACTCCTCGACGCGCTCTGCCTCTGGCAGCAGGACCACGGCCGTCCCTTCCGCTTCATCACCGAAGCCTCCATCAACCTCTCTGACGATCCCGATCTCCTCCGCCAGTTCCGGCAGGCCGCCTTCGCCTCCGTCTTCCTCGGCATCGAAACACCCGACGAATCCAGCCTCGCCGCCGTCAACAAACTCCAGAACACTCGCCGCGACCTGCTCGCCAGCGTCGCCCGCATCCAGCAGGCCGGCATCGAAGTCATGGGCGGCTTCATCCTCGGCTTTGACACCGACCGCGACGACATCTTCGACCGTCTCGTCGACTTCATTCAGAACAGCGGCATTCCCATCGCCATGGTCGGGCTCCTCCAGGCCCTTCCCGGCACGCAGCTTTTTCGCCGCCTCACCCGCGAAGGCCGCATCCTCAGCGCCGGCGGCGGCAACAATACCGGATGCCATCTCAACTTCCGCCCCCGTATGAACCCCGACCGTCTCCTCGAGGGCTACCGCTCCGTTCTCCGCCGCATTTATTCCAGCGACTGTTACTATCAGCGCGTCCGCCACTATCTCCGCGCCTGCCGTCCCCGTTCCCGCGCGAATCTCAGCGTCGCCAATGTCCGCGCCCTCTGCCTCTCGATCCTGCGTCAGGGAATCCTGCACCGATCGCGTCTCAGCTACTGGAAATTTGTCTTCATCGCCGCCACTCGTCATCGCCGCGAATTCGGCGCCGCCATGACCATGGCCGTCATGGGCTACCACTTCCAGACCATGACCGACCGCCTCCTGAGCAGCGACACCTTGCAGCCCTGATTCTGAAAATCGACTGGGTCCGGATGCCCCATTCAAGCCTTCTTTTGGCTTGAGTGGGAAGCAGCGCCCCCCAGGGACGGGCACTCGCAACCACGTACGCGGTCCGCTGCCAACTACCCGCTCCTGTACGATTCTTTTGTGCCGCCGCTGCTCCACATCCACAACCTCTCCATTCGCTTCCGCTCCCTCGATGCCGTCCGCTCCCTCTCTCTCTCCATCGCTCCCGGAGAATCCCTCGGCCTCGTCGGCGAATCCGGCTCCGGGAAATCCGTCACCGCCCTCGCCATCCTCCGCCTCCTCGATCCCGCCGCCTCCGTTTCCGGCTCCATCGATTTCGATGGCCACAATCTCCTCACGCTCACTCCGGAAGCGATTCGCCGCCTGCGCGGCCGCGACATCGCGATGATCTTTCAGGAGCCCATGACCGCCCTCAATCCGGTCCTCCCCATCGGCGAACAAATCGCCGAAGCGGTGCGCGCCCACCGCCACGACCTCTCCCGCCGCCAGGTCCGCGACCGTGTCCTCGAAGCCATGGCCGCCGTCGCCCTCCCCACTCCAGCCGCGCGTTTCAACGACTACCCCCACCAGTTCTCCGGCGGACAGCGCCAGCGCATCCTCATCGCCATGGCCATCGTCAACCGCCCGCGCCTGCTCATCGCCGATGAGCCCACCACCGCCCTCGACGTCACCGTCCAGGCCCAGATCCTCGACCTCCTCGCCGACCTCCGCCAGCGCTACGGCCTGTCGATGCTCTTCATCTCCCATGACCTCGCTGTCGTCTCCCAGGTTGCCGATCGCGTCGCCGTCATGCGCCACGGACTCCTCCTCGAAGAAGCTCCGCGCCCCCTGCTCTTCCGCAACCCGATGCACCCCTACACCCGCAGTCTCCTCGGCGCCGTGCCCACCATGCAGACCGCCCTCGACGAGCCGCTCGCCACCCTGGCGCCCGCCGCCTCCGGCGCGCTCTCCTCCGTTCCCGTCGCGCCCCCACCCCTCCGCGAAGTCGCCCCAGGCCACTGGGCCCGCGTCGATTAGTGGGATCTCCCGCGCTGCACAATGAACTTCCCTGCTCTCCTCTGGGCTCTCTGCGCCCTCCGTCGTGAAATCCCCGTGTCGATTAGCCGCGACAACCCCGCCCCTCATCCAATACATTGGAAAGCGGCCCTGTCTGCCATGCGCGCGCTCGTCATCTCGGATATCCACGCCAACCTGGAGGCCCTGCAGGCAGTCCTCGCCGCCGCTCCCTCTTACGACGTCGTCTGGAACCTCGGCGACATCGTCGGCTACGGCGCCAATCCCAACGAAGTCATCGACGAATCCCGCCGCCTCGGCAGCGTCTTCGTCCGCGGCAATCACGACCGCGCCTGCTGCGGCCTCAGCGACGCGGAAGACTTCAATCCTGTCGCCCAGCGCGCCGCCCACTGGACCGAATACGTCCTAACCCCCGAGCACCGCGAATGGCTCCGCCACCTCGCCCCCGGACCCATCGCCCCCGACGGCCCCACCGTCCGCTGCGTGCACGGGTCGCCCCTCGACGAGGACGACTATCTCCTCACCGTGCGCGATGCCTGGCCCGCCCTCCACGACACCGACGTTCGCCTCACTTTCTTCGGACACACCCACGTCCAGGGCGGCTTCGCGACCAATGGCGACGACTGGTTCCGCCTCACCCCCGACTTCGGGCACCACCGCGCCTGGCGCCGCCCCCATGCTCCCAACGAGTCGTCCGAAGCCGAACAGTTCGAGCTCGAGCTTCGCGAAGGCGCGCGCTATCTCCTCAACCCCGGCTCCGTGGGGCAGCCCCGCGACGGCGACTGGCGCGCCGCCTTTGCCCTTTATGACGATGTTCGGCGAGTCGTCACCTGGTATCGCGTCCCCTACGATCTTCGCGAGGCGCAGCAACGCATCCTCAGCGCCGGCCTTCCCGATCGCCTCGCGACCCGCCTTCGCGACGGCCGCTGATTTGTGCTGTCACCTGTAACCTGTCCGCTGTATCCGTACCCTGTTCCCGTCACACTCCATCCCGAAAAGTGGGATGGTCCCCCCACACCCCGCTCCCTAAACTCATCTACAGGATTTGCAGCCAGACACTCCTCCTGGAACAGCGATCCGCGTCATCCTCCTTGCCGTTCCTGCCCCGTCTGCCTTGGTTCTTCTCGTCGCAACCGGAATCACGGGCAGCCCACGGAAGGGCACCTAAGTTTCACCCGCAACAGCAAGCAATAAGGCCGGGTTGATGAAGCGCCTGCTAAACGGCAGGCGCTTTGTGTTTTGTCGATCTCGATTTCGCGAATCGCTTCAGGCCACCGGCCACAGGCTACGGGCTGCCCTTTTCAAAACTTCGCGTACGAATACAGCAGCCAGCCCCCGTACCCGAACAGCGCCGCCAGCGTGCACAAATTCACCAGCACGTAGAACCTTAGCAGCACGCCAAGCACGTGCCCGAGAATCGCCGGCAGCAGCGTTGCGCCCACCAGAAAGCTCGCCGCCACCAAAGCCAGGACGCCATGTCCGCCGAACGCCGGCATCAATGTCATCGCCTGCAGTCCGTACAATGCCGCCCAGTGCACGGTTAACAGCGCCGCCATCACGGCTGCCGCCGCGCACCCGACAAACATCCGGCTCGCCGCCGATCCGTCCTCGAGCCACTCACACATGTCGTCCAGCACTGCCAGCGGCCATGTCTTCGCAGTCATCCACTCGAGAATCCGGATGAGCCCCTGGCTTCCGCTCCGGTACCGTTGCCACACCGGCTTTGTCCACGGCGCCGCAAAGAACCGCAGCACCGACGCTGCAGCATCTTCGACCCCTTCACCTCTCCGCTCTCCGCTGGCAAACCCGGCGTCTCCCAGCGCCAGCCGGTTGCGCCCCATCGTCGGCACTGTCGCTGGCCGGGTCCGATTCCATACCGAGTCCCGCCACGCTGTCTGCCTCTCACCCCGATCCATCATCTCCGCTCCTCCTCATCTCTGACTGCGTTTGGCAACCTGCCGACCACGCCGTACCACCTCGGAGATAGCTCACTCACACACAAGTTAGATTGACATACTTATTCGGTTGTAGCGCAGATCATAAGTAATGGCAGCCGCATGACCATTGGTCTTCACCTATCCCGCTATCTTCAGCTGCGCTCCGCCGCGGGCACGGTACCGGAGGAACAAATTGCGTGTGACTGCGGTCCGACGGCCGAAGTACTTTTCGGGGAGACAATCGCCATCCACCGAGAACTGTTCTCCTGAAACGCTGCCTTTCAGAGAAAATCCGCGCCACTCCACGCCCATCCCTCTCTGGCACTGCGCTGCCGTCTATACTGGCGACTGCTGTCGTAACCCTTTGCAGTACCCATCTGGAGTCTTCATGCCCGTGTCTCGTCGCGCGTTCCTCGGCGGGCTTGGCGCCGCTGGCGCTCTCTCGGCCCTCCCCGCCATCGCCTCCGCGGCCGCCCCTCGCGTCGCCACCACCTGCCCCTTCCGCCTCTCCGTCATCAACGACGAAATCTCTCAGGACTTCGACCACTCCGCCTCGGTCGCCGCCAACGACTTCGGCCTCCGCTGGATCGAGCTCCGCGGCATGTGGAACAAGAACATCACCGACCTCGACACCAACGAGCTCGCGGAATCCAAACGCATCCTGGAAAAGTACGACCTCCGCGTCACCGACATCGCCAGTCCGCTCTACAAAGTCGACTGGCCCGGCGCCCCCACCAAAACCAAAGAGCGCGACGAGTTCCACGCCGACTTCGGTTTCCATCAGCAGGACGCCCTCCTCGACCACTGCATCGACCTCGCCCACACCTTCTCCACCGACCGCATTCGCTGTTTCGATTTTTGGCGTCTTCAGGATCCGAAGCCGTATCGCGAAGCCATGAACCGCAAACTCACCGAAGCCGCCGAGAAATGCGC
Organism: uncultured Acidobacteriaceae bacterium; assembly: GCA_963770525.1. Taxonomy (GTDB): domain Bacteria; phylum Acidobacteriota; class Terriglobia; order Terriglobales; family Acidobacteriaceae; genus Palsa-343. Next base: position 78,782 of record CAVYPY010000003.1, read on the forward strand.
GAAGCACAACCTCATCCTTCTCCTTGAAAACGAAATGGACTGCAACACAGCCACCGGCGCTGAAGCCGCCGCCACCCTCACCGCCGTCCCCAACCACAACTTCATGCTCAACTGGGATCCCGGAAACGCCGGCACCTTCCCCGGCGCTATTCCGTACCCCAACGGTTACAATCTCCTCCCCAAACACCGGATCGGGCACTGCCACGCCAAAAATGTGAAGCGCGAACCCGGCGGCAAGTTCGAATGGCAGCCCGTCGGCACCGGCGTCGTCGACTGGACCGGCCAGCTCCGCGCCCTTCGCCAGGACGGCTACCACTATGCCGTCAGCCTCGAAACCCACTGGCGCGGCGCCGGCACGCCCGAAGCCTCCTCCCGCATCAGCATGGCCGATCTAAAGAAAGCCCTCGCCGCCTCCGGAGCCCAATGCTGATGTTCAGTAATCGTTGTCATCCTGAGCGCAGCGAAGAACCTCTCGTTCCTCCCCTGCGCCAACACTTCGCCATCGAGCACAGCACACGATCCGGCCCTCTGTAACCTGCAACCTGTCACCTGGAACCTCTCTGCTAAGCGCTGCCTTCAGGAGCCCCGCATGATCACCCGCCGCGACTTCCTCGACACCCTCGCCACCGCCTCCGCCGGACTCGCCGTCGCCAGCACTGCCAAAAGCTACGCCCAGATCCTCGGCGCCAACGACCGCCTCACCTTCGCCACCATCGGGCTCCACGGCCGCGCCTACGCGCACCTCTCCGCCCTCCAGGCCAACCGCGCCACGGCGCGCCTCGCCGCCATCTGCGACGTCGAAAGCAACATCCTCGCCAAATTCGCCGCCGCCGCCAGTCAGACCCTCGGCTATCAGCCCGACACCGCCCGCGACTTCCGCCGCCTCCTCGAGCGCAAAGATATTGACGCCGTCTCCATCGCCACGCCTGACCACTGGCACACGACCATGGCCATCGATGCCCTCCAGGCCGGCAAGCACGTCTACGTCGAAAAGCCCTGCAGCCACAACCCTGCCGAGGGCGCGCTCCTCGTCGCTGCTCAAAAGAAATACGGCAAGCTCGTTCAAATGGGCACTCAGCAGCGCTCCTCGCCCCACACCATCGAAATCGTGCAGCGCATTCATGACGGTCTCATCGGACGCGCGTACTACGCCATGGCCTGGTACGACAACACCCGCAAATCCATCGGCACCGGTCACGAAGTCCCCATTCCCGCGACCCTCGACTGGGATCTCTGGCAGGGCCCCGCGCCGCGCCGGCCCTACCGCAACAACGTCCAGCCCTACAACTGGCACTGGTTCCGCATCTGGGGCACCGGCGAAACCCTCAACAACGGCACCCATGAAGTCGATGTCTGCCGCTGGGCCCTCGGCGTCGACTATCCCAACCGCGTCACCGCCTCCGGTGGACGCTACGCTTTCAAAGACGACTGGCAGTTCTACGACACTCTCGTTACCAGCTTCGAATACGACGACAAGCTCCTCTCCTGGGAAGGCCGATGCTGCAACGGAATGAAGATGTACAACCGTGACCGCGGCTCCACCATCCTCGGCACCACCGGCTCCGTCCTTGTCGATCGCGACGGCTATGAGATTTATGATCTCGACGGTCACAAAACCAGCGAATATCGCGTCCCAAAGAAGAACGCCAACTCCTCCGCTGACGTCATCGGAGCCGACTCCATGACCGACGCGCACTTCGCCAACTTCATCGCCGGTGTCACCCACGGCGCAAAGCTCAACGCGCCGATCGAAGTCGGCAATGTCGCCGTCACCATGCTTCAGCTCTCCAACATCTCCTGGGAGGTCCAGCGCCTCCTCAACCTCGATCCCTCCGACGGCAAGATTCAACACGACCCCGAAGCCATGAAAGGCTGGACCCGCGAATACCAGCCGGGCTGGGAACCGAAGCTATAAAAAGGGAACAATCAGCATGAACCTCTCCCGCCGCACCCTTCTCCGCTCCGCCGCCCTCACCGCGGCCGCCGCTCCCCTGCTCCCCGCCGGCGCCCTGGCCCAGCCTCCGGCGCAGGAGAAAATCCGCCTCGGCCTCGCCAGCTACACTTTCCGCAATTTCTCCCGCGCTCAGCTCATCGGCTTCATGCAGCAACTCCAGGTCTTCGACCTCAACGCAAAAGACGCCAAAGACCATCTCCCCATGGATCCAAGCGCCGAAGCCCAGGCTCTCGCCGACTACCGCGCCGCCGGCATCCGCCTCCACGCCGCCGGCGCCATCTACTTTCAGAAGGCCACCGACGACGACATCCGCACCCAGTTCGAATATCTGAAGCGCGCCAACATCCCCGTCATGGTCGCCGGCGATCCCTCGCCCGCAACCCTCCCCCGCATCGAGCAGTTCGTGAAGCAGTACGATATCCGTCTCGCCATCCACAACCACGGCCCCGAGGACAAGCTCTGGCCCTCGCCCCTCGACATCCTCAAAGACATTCATGGGATGGACCCGCGCATCGGCTGCTGCATCGACGTCGGCCACACCGTCCGGACCGGCACCAACGTCGTCGAAGCCATCCACGTCGTCGGCCCCCGCCTCTTCAACATGCACATGAAAGACCTCACCGACTTCCATGACAAGGCCAGCCAGGTCGCCGTCGGCGACGGCAAAATGCCCATCCCGCAAATCTTCCGGGCACTCCAGGCCATCCGTTATCCGGGTTACGTCGACCTCGAATACGAAGTCCACCCCGACGATCCCATGCCCGGCGTCAGCAAAAGCTTCGCCTACATGCGCGGCGTCCTCGCTGGCATGAACCCAGCCTGAACGCCCAGCACGATGAGTTGTCATCCCAGGCGGCCGCAGCCGATGCTCCCGCCTCCTGGCTGCTAATCGCCACATTACGAATGGCATATACCCGCTCCGCCTGCCGCCGATTCACTTCCCCCGCTCCGCACCCCGTGCCCTTATCCTGAGCCGCGCTTCTGCCGATAGAACCTCCAGAGAACGCGCGGCCGGGATCTCGGGATGGGTGCGGCTTCAACAAGAGCGGCGGGTGGCAGAACAGGCGCGTTCTTCTGCTTCACCGTCCCTTTTATCTTTTTCCTGCCCGTTGCCCGCGCCGCCTACACCACGCCCCTCCCCGTCCTCCGCACTGCCCGGGAGGCCCACACCCTTTCTGCTGAGCAAGCCGGCCGGGGCTACCCCGTCCATCTCGCCTGGGCGCAGATAACTTACTACCAGCCTTCCTTCGGCGCGCTCTTCCTCATGGATCCAACGGACGGGATCTACGCCAACCCTGCCCAAGGCAAGCGGCCCGCGATCCAGGCCGGCGACATCGTCGCGGTCGACGGCATTACGGCCCCGGGCGACGTGGCGCCCGTCCTGAACGGCGCCCGGTTCCGCATTCTCGGCCACGCCCCACTGCCAGCCGCGCCTCGGGTCAGCCTCGACCGCCTCTCCTCCGGCGCCTTTGATTCCCGCTGGGTCGCTCTGGAGGGCATCGTTCGCTCCATCGACCACCCTTCGCGACGCTCCGACTTTGACGGCACGACGAGGTTCGATGCCAACAATCTGATCCTCACCCTCGCCTGCGGCGAAGAACGACTCGATATCGTGACCCAGCTACCCCCGGGGCCGCTTCCGCGCAACCTCGTGGACGCAAGAGTTCGCCTGCGTGCCGTCGTCGGCAGCCGCTTCAATCAAAGAAAGCAGTTCATCGGCGTCCAGGCCTTCATGCCCGACCTTTCCTACCTTCAGGTTCTCCGTCCCGCCCCCGCCGATCCCTTCGCCCTGCCTCTCTCCACCACCACCACGATCACCCGTACCTCCGCCCGCGAGCCCGGCCACCGTGTCCATGTTCGTGGCGTCGTCACCTCCACCTTCGGCGACCAGCACTTCTCCCTGATGGGGCCGGACCACGGCATCTTTGTTACCACCCAGGATCCCGCGCGGCTGCATCCTGGCGACCTCCTCGACGTCGTCGGCTTTCCCTCCAACGGCGACTACACCTCCTGGCTCGACGGAGCCCTCACCCGCCGCCTCGGCTCCGCTCCCCTCCCCGCGCCCGTCCGCCTCACCGCTGTCCAGGCGCTCACCGGCGCCTGGGATGCCGAGCTCATCGAACTTGAAGGCTTGCTCCTCGACCGCTCCCGCGGGCAGAATGGCAGCAGTCTCCTGCTCAGCGACGACGGCCAAAAATTCCTCGCCGTGCTCTCCCCTGACACGGCCGCCGGCTTTCTCGATTCCCTTCAGATCGGCAGCACCCTGCGCCTCCGCGGCATCTGCATCATTCACACCGGCAACAGCAAGACTCCGCAGTCCATTGACCTCCTGCTCCGTGCTCCCGCCGACGTCCAGGTCGCGCGCATGGCTCCCTGGTGGACCCCGCGTCACACTCTCATTCTCGCCGCAATCCTCGCCCTTCTTGTCTTTGTCATAGCCACGCGCAGCGCAGGTCTCAGCCACCGCGTCAGCGCGCAGACGCGCCAGATTCAGGCGCAGCTCGAAGAGGCCCGCGCCCTCCGCATCCACGCAGAAGCCGCCCACCACGAGAAAAGCCAGACTCTGACCAGCCTTCTCATCACCCAGCGCGACCTCCTCGCCGCGCAGGAAAAGCTCCGCTACCAGGCCACGCACGACGCCCTCACCGACCTGTGGAACCGCGCCGCCCTGCTCGACTTCCTCCACAAAGAAGGCGAGCGCGCCTGGCGAACCCACGACGCCCTCGGCGTCCTCCTCCTCGATGTCGATCATTTCAAGCGGGTCAACGACACGTACGGCCATCTGGCCGGCGATGCCGTCCTCTGCGAAATCGGCCGCCGCATTACCCGATCCACCCGCTCCTACGACATCGCGGGACGCTATGGCGGCGAGGAGTTCCTCATCCTTCTCCCCGGGTGCGACTTCATGCAGACCGAGAGTGGCGCCGAACGTATTCGCGCAGCTGTCAGCGCCCAGCCATTCTTTGCCGGCGACGCAGCCATTTCCCTCACAATCAGCATCGGCGCCACAGTTGCCTTCGATCATCTGGACCCGGGAACCGGCGAATCGGAAAGCCGCACGACCGATGCCGACCTCCTCAGCCGCGCCGATCTCGCCCTCTATGCCGCCAAAAGCGCGGGCCGCAACCGTACCGTCCTGCGCCTTCCCGACCCCATTCCCGCCTCTTTCTGAGAGCAGCGCCAGCAGGTGCGGGTTTCGGCCCACACTGCAACGATCTCCAGGGAAAGAGGGCTTCCGCCCCCGGTTTCCCCTCTGTGATTTCAGTGTTTAGTGCGGTGGCGCTAAACGGCTATCGGCTCGGCAGGAACGTCCCCTTGATCCACCGCTGCGCCGGCCGCTCGATGAACTTCATCGCCAGTACCGCGATCAGCACCAGAATCGAGTAGCTCAGCCAGGGATCGAACTGCGTTAATCCCAGCCTTGCGACAAAGTGATGGTCATGGATGATGTTCCACAGGTTAAAGTGCAGAATATACAGACAATAACTCGCCTGCCCAACGGCCACAAACGGGAAGAATCCAAAGAACCGCGCGATCAGGTTGTGCCCCGCCAGGCCCAGCACCGCCATCCCGAACAGCGGCATCATCAGTCCGTCGTGCATCATCGGAAACGGGAGATAGTTCCCGAAGTACAGCACGGCCAGGATGCCGACCATCCCCAGTGCGCCCAGCACAAACCGCTTCCGCGCTCCGCGCGGGATCAGCGAATCGATGTCCGCCAGCACAATTCCGAACAGAAACGACGGAATGTGCGGTGGCGGCGTAAATTTCAGTGCTCGGATCCAGAATCCGTCCGTGTATCGCCCCGCATGCAGTACGCCGTCCGGGTGGAACGTCATATACAGGCTCGGTGCCACCATCCCCAGGCCCCACAGCCCCAGCAGGATCGCGCACAGTCGCCCGATGTGCTTCGGCCGCTTCCACAGGATCACCAGCGGGAAGATAAGATAGAAGAACGCCTCCGTGCACATCGTCCACGCCGGCGTGTTCCAGAACGTCGACAGTGATGGACTCCACCCCTGCAGCATCAGCGGCGTCAGAATCACACCCCACGCGAACTGGCTGTGCGGCCGCGCGTGCCACTCCTCCATCAGCATGCCCAGCGACACCACCAGGGCCACCAGGTAAATCGGATACAGCCGCGAGACCCGAGCGATCCAGAAGTTTTTTACCTTCAATTGCCCTTTCTGCGCCCGGTCGGAGTAGTTGTACGCCAGCACGAACCCCGACAGCAGAAGAAAGAAGCTCACCGACGTGTACCCGTTTTCGACGATCGGCGACAGCGGCCCGAACCACTTTGGATTGCAGAAGTGGTAAAAGACGATGTTCATCGCCGAGAACGCCCGCAGGCCGCTGAGTGCAGGCAGATGCTCTTTCTTCGCCTTCACCTCTACCGGCCGGCCGGCCGGCGCACTTACCTCGGGGGAGGCCCCGCCCAAAGCGGGTACGATTTGCAGTTGCGCGCTCAGGCCGTCACCAGGCTGCCGACCTTCTCCCCGGAAATGACCCGGCGGATATTGCCCGGCTGGTTCAGGTTGAAGATGATCATGGGCAGATTATTGTCCTTACACAGACTCACCGCTGTGGTATCCATCACCTTCAACCCCAGCCGCAGAATTTCCATGTAGGTAATCTGCTCAAATTTCACCGCGTCCTGTCGGATGACCGGATCGGCATCGTAGATGCCTTCAACCTTAGTTGCCTTCAGCAGCACATCAGCCTTGATTTCCATCGCGCGCAGAGAAGCCGCCGTATCTGTTGAAAAATACGGGTTCCCCGTCCCTGCGGCAAAAATGACGACCCGGCCCTTTTCCAGGTGCCTTATGGCCCTTCGCCGGATGTACGGCTCGCACACCTGATTCATTTCGATCGCCGACATCACCCGGCAGTACACATCCCGCTTCTCCAGAGCGTCCTGAATGGCCAGCGCGTTGATCACCGTCGCCAGCATGCCCATATTGTCGGCCGACACGCGGTCCATCTCTTTGGCCTGCTCCGCCACCCCGCGAAAGAAATTGCCCCCACCCACCACTAGAGCCATTTCCACGCCCATCTGATGCACTTCGGCCACTTCAGCGGCAATTTCGTGAATGCGTATCGGATCGACGCCGAACCCCTTACCCGCCGCCAGCGCCTCCCCGGAAAGCTTCAGAACGACCCGTTTGTACATGCTGCCTGAAGTATCGCATGCCGCACAACCCGCCGGGAAAGCCTCCAAACGATCACGCTTGTCCCGGTCCTTGCCACCGTCCCTCCCCGATCACAGGCGCGCTGAACGCAACGACATCGGAAGACGGACTTCGGCGAACCACCCTCCCTCTGCCGCCGTCCCGATTGCTCACCTCACCCCTCGAACCGTCGTGTACGATTCCCCGCATGCGAACCATGCTTGCACGATTCTCGGCCGCTGCACTCGCGGCAGCCGCGTTGCTCCTTCCCGCCTGCGCTCAGCAAAGTCGCTGGGCCTCTCCCGACGATCCGACCGCTCACTTCATCGTCAGCATGGAACGCAAGTGGGCCGAGGGCGTCTGCGTCAACAACGGCGTCGTCGCGCGTCTGCTCGCCGACGACTTCGAGGGCACCTCCACCAAAGGCGCCCGCTTCACCAAAGCCGATGAGCTCCGAGACGAGAAAGGCCCTCACATCGCCCATGATTGCGGACTGGACGAAACGAAAGTGCGCTTCTTCGGAAACAACTTGGCCATTGTCTATGGCAGCGAGCACGCAATCGGCAAGGATCCATCCCAGCCCTGCGCAAAGGTCTGCCAGGTCTGGACCGACACCTGGCTGAAGCGCGCCGGCAGATGGCAGATCGTCGCCTCGCAGGATAACCGCGTGCCCTGCAGATAACGGTAACCGGTGGACGGTGGCCTGTGGCCTGTCCACGCCGATCAACGTGCCTGTCCTCTTAACCTGTAACCTGCACCCTGTTGGCCCCATCACTCTCCCCTTCCGTCCCGCTAAAACGAATCCGCTCCCCCAGCGATGATAGACTCTGGTTCTCCCCTGAACCGTTATGGACACGCGCCCGCTCACTCGCCGGGAATTTCAGATCTCTGCCCTCAGGGCCTCCGCGGCTCTGCTGCTTTCACCACGCCTGGCCCTCGCTGCGGATAATTCCGATATCTCTACTCTTTATCACCGAGCCATCGTCATCGATTCCCTTTGCAGTCCTTTTGCCGATACCGAAGGCGATCCCGGGCCGGCCCTGGTAAAGACGGTTCTCGGCTCCGGCATCACCGCTGTCAACTGGACCGTCTCCGATCGCGACTTTGAAGGCACCTTCCGCATCATCGCCGCTGTCCAGGCCCTGGTCGACAAATATCCTGATACCTTTGCCATCATTCGCCGTCAGCCGGAGATCGCCCTCGCGAAACAATCCCACCGCATGGGCATTTTGATGGGCTTTCAATACACCGGTTTTCTGGAAGACGATCCCAGCCGGATCGGCATGTTCCGCAACCTCGACGTGCGGATCATGCAGCTTACCTATAACAATCGGAGCATCTTCGGCGACGGTTGTCTTGAGCCGGGCAACGCCGGCCTTTCCAATGCCGGCCATGCAGCAGTTAAAACCATGAATGCCATCGGCGTCGCCGTCGACCTTAGCCACAGCGGCTACCGCACCACCTCCGACGCCATCGAATACTCCTCGAAACCCGTGCTGATTACCCATTCCGGCTGCGCCGCCGTCTACCCACATCCGCGCAATAAACCCGACACCATCCTTCGCGCCCTGTCTGACCGCGGCGGCTACTTCGGCGTTTATCTCATGCCCTATCTCGTGGCATCGCCCACGGTCCCCACGCATGAGCACGTTCTCAATCACCTGGTCCACGCCATCGACGTCTGCGGCGCCGATCACGTCGGCGTCGGCTGCGACGGCTCCATCCAGGCCATCACTCTCACCCCCGAACAGAAAGCCGCCTTCGACGCCGACATCGCCCGGCGGAAACAGCTGCACATCGGTGCGCCCGGCGAAGACCGCTATCCCTGGGTCCCCGACCTCAGCGGCCCTTCCCATTTGGAAATCATCGCAGAAGGTCTCGCTCGCCGCGGCCAGCCCTCCTCCGTCATCGAAAAGGTTCTCGGCGCAAACTTCCAGCGCGTCCTCGGCGATATCTGGGGAACCGCCTGAATCCGGAGCGCCCGTGCCATCATTTGTTTCTCGGACTCTCGCCTTCGCCTGCGCCGCTCTCGTTTCCACAGCCGCCGCCTTCGCAGCGACCGGTCAGCAGCCCGGCGCAGTCCCGCCTCTGCCCACTGGCATACCACCCACGGCTCAGCGCTTCGTCGTTCTCCTCGTTGGCGCTCCCGCCGGCCAACAGGAACTCTGGACCACCCCTGATGGCGCATTTCACGTCTTCTTTCAGTACAACGATCGCGGCCGAGGCCCTGCCACCACCAGCGTCCTCCACCTCGATGCATCCGGCGTCCCCATCTCTGAGTCCGTAACCGGCGACAACTACCTCAAAGCCCCGATTCGCGAAGCCTACGCGCTGACTTCCGGCTCAGCCCACTGGCAGAACCAATACGAGCATGGAAGCCGCGTTCTCTCCGCACCAGCCATGTACGTTGCCGTGGATCCTTCGCCGATCGAGACCGGCATCCTCGCAACCGCCGCTCTCCATCATGGCAGCCAACTCGCTCTGCTGCCGGAAGGCGAGGCGCACGTGTCGCGCGTCAGCAATCTCACCGTCCAATCCTCGCGCGAAAAGAAGCACATCGGCCTGTACGCTGTCACCGGCCTCGACTACTCGCCCAGCTATGTCTGGCTCGACGACAAAGGCGCCTTCTTCGCCTCAGTGAGTGACTGGCTGTCGGTTCTTCCCGATGACTGGCAGTCCGCGCTCCCCGCGCTCCACGCCGCTCAGAACAAGGTTGTCGAGGCGCGTTCCGCCGACCTGGCGCGCATTCTCATCCACCGTCCCTCCGGCCCCGTCGCCATCACCCATGTTGATCTCTTCGACTCCGCATCCGCCAGCATCGTCCACGACCGGACCGTAATCCTCCGTGGCAACCGCATCCAGAGCGTCGGTCCCGCAGCTTCCGCCAGCGTCCCTGCCGGCGCCCAGCTCATCGATGGACGCGGCAAGACCTTGCTCCCTGGCCTGTGGGACATGCACGCCCACGTCGCCGACAATGATGGCCTGCTCAACCTCGCTGCCGGCGTCACCACCGTCCGCGATCTCGCCAACGACATCGACACGCTGCTGGCCCGTCGCCGCCGCATCGAGAACCTGCAGGAAGTGGGCACCCGCATCGTCCTCGCCGGCGTCATTGACGGCCCCGGTCCCTGGCACGGACCCACCAAAGTCCTCGTCTCTACCAACGAGCAGGCCCGCGCCGCCGTGGACAATTACAAACGCCTCGGCTACGTCCAGATCAAGATCTATAGCTCCGTTCCGCCGGCCGTGGTCCCCACCATCATTCAGGAAGCCCACCGCCTTGGCATGCGTGTCAGCGGCCACATCCCCGCGGATATGTATGCCGACCAGTGCGTCGAACTCGGCTACAACGAAATCCAGCACGCTAATTTCCTCATGCTGAATTTCATGCGCGATGTTCGCGACACCAACACCCGTTCCCGCTTCACCGCCGTCGCGCAACGCGGCGCCTCGCTCGACCTTCACTCGCCCGCCATGCAGTCCTTCGTGCAGCTGCTGCTCGCACACCACATCGATCTCGATCCCACTCTCGACGTCTTCGAGGACATGTACATGCAGGGCCCCGGCGTCATCCCGCCGGCCTTTCAGCCGGTTGCCGATCGCCTCCCGCCCCAGGTCCGCCGCCAGCTTCTGTCCAGCGGGCTTGCCGCCCCGCCCGGCATGCAGGAAACCTACCGCCGCTCCTTCCGCAACATGCTCGCCATGATCGGCATGATGTACCGCGCCGGCATCCCCATTGAAGACGGCACCGATGAAATGCCGGGATTCTCGCTTCACCGCGAGCTGGAGCTCGACGTCGAGACCGGCATTCCTCCTGCCCGCGTCCTGCAGGATGCCACCCTGAACGCGGCCCGCATCATGTCCATGGACAACACGCTCGGCTCCATCGCCCCCGGCAAGATCGCCGACCTCGACCTGATCGCCGGGAACCCCATAGCCAACATGGCAAACATCCGAAACGTAGTGCTGACCATCAAGGACGGCAACCTCTACGACCCGGCCGAACTCGACGCAGCTCTTGGCATCGCGCCCAGATAAGTCGTCGCCCCGAGCCCACGGGACTCCACTGGGAAAAATGCAACACACTGAAAAACATGGCCTTTTAAAAAGAAGTGCAAAAGACACAAGAAACCTCAGGGGATACGGATGGACGGCTTACCACCTACAGCCCACCGGCCCCCAGCGCGTTTACACTGAAAGAAATCGTTATGGACAAATTCGTCATTCGCGGCGGTAATCCCCTCCTCGGCACGATTCGCGTCAGCGGCTCCAAGAACTCTGCCCTGCCCTGCATGGCCGCGGCCATCCTGACCGAAGACGAGGTCGTCCTCGAGAACATTCCCCAGGTGCGCGACATTGAGACCGAGCGCAAGCTGCTCACCTCCATGGGCGCGGAAGTCGAGCTGGGTTACGGCCGTGCGCAGCATCGCACCACCATCAGCTGCCGCTCGCTGCCCAATCCCGAGGCGCCTTACGAAATCGTCAAGACCATGCGCGCCTCCTCCCTGGTCCTCGGTCCGCTGGTCGCCCGCTGCGGCGTGGCACGCGTCTCCATGCCCGGCGGCTGTGCCATCGGAGCGCGCCCCATCGATCTCCACACCAAGAGTCTCGAGATGCTGGGCGCGAAGATCACCTACGAGCACGGCTATATCGAAGCGCGGGCCGATCGTCTGCGCGGCGCGCACATCCTCTTCGACAAGATCACGGTCACCGGAACCGAAGACGTGCTGATGGCCGCTGTACTCGCCGAAGGCGAGACGGTCATGGAAAACTGCGCCCGCGAGCCGGAGGTCACCGACCTGGCCGCGCTGCTCACCGCCATGGGCGCGAAGATTCACGGCGCCGGCACTTCCACGGTCCGGGTGGAGGGCGTATCGAAGCTGCACGGCGCGAAGCACCGCATCAACCCGGACCGTATCGAGGCCGGAACATTCCTGATCGCCGGAGCCATCACCGGCGGCGATCTGCGCGTCGCCCACTGCAACCCGGCGCATCTGACCGCGCTGATCGGCAAGCTGCAGGAGATGGGCGTCCGCATCGATTTGGAAGGACCGGATCAGATCCGCGTCCGCACCGAGGCGCCCGTGCTGTTGCGCCGCGCTTCGGATGCTGAGGTCGCCGGAGCCGAAGGAGTTCGCGTTCGGAGCACTGGCGGGCTGCAGGCCGCCGACATCGCCACCGAGGAGTACCCAGGCTTTCCCACCGACATGCAGGCGCAGTACATGGCGCTGGCCACCCAGGCCGAAGGCACCTCGATCGTGAAAGAGAACATCTTCGAGAACCGGTTCATGCACGTGCAGGAGCTGGTTCGGATGGGCGCGAACATTCGCGTCGACGGACGCACGGCCACGGTTCGCGGCAGGACCCCGTTATCGGCTGCCGCTGTGATGTGCTCGGACCTGCGCGCCTCGGCATCGCTGGTTCTGGCCGCGCTGATCGCGGATGGCGAGTCGATTCTGGACCGCGTCTACAACATCGACCGCGGTTACGAGCACATTGAGGAGAAGCTGCGCGGCGTGGGGGCGCAGATTCGCCGCATGGGCAACGTGTTTTCCGAAAAGGGCGAGCCGGAACTGGCAGCGCAGTAAAAGAATCAGGGCTCGGCCACTCCGCATCCTACGTCAAAAAGGAGTGCCTGCCATGGCCAATGCTGAGGATCGCGCGCTGCGCAAGCAGCTGGTGGAATTTTTGCGGGGCGGAAGCGCCCATGCTGAACTGAAGTCCGTCGTCGATGACTTCCCCGCCGAGCTGCGCGGGAAAAAGCTGAAGGGGATGCCCTATTCGGCCTGGCAGTTGCTGGAGCACATCCGTGTGGCCCTGCACGACCTGCTGGACTTCTCCACGAACTCGCACTATGTCGCCCTCAAATGGCCGGACGACTACTGGCCGAAAGAAACCGCTCCCGCGGACGATGCCGCCTGGGATGCTTCAGTGCGCGCCGTGAAGAAGGATTTGGCCGACTTTGAGAAGCTGGTGGGCGATCCGGAGTCCAACCTCTATGCCGAGATTCCCTGGGGCGAGGGGCAAACGCTGCTGCGCGAAGTCCTGCTGGCCGGCCAGCATACCAGCTACCACCTGGGACAACTGGTCGTGCTGCGGCGCGAACTCGGGGCGTGGAAGGACTAAGGGTTCCAGGAGAGCGAGCGCTTATTTCCGGGGCGCAGGCGGATCCTGCGGTGTGGAAGAGGCAGGCGGACCGTCCTCGGTCCAGATCACCTCGCCCGGCCGCGCGTAGTGCAGCCGCTCCCGCGCCTCGTGCTCAATGGCATCGGGATCGGTCTTGAGGGCCTTCACCTGCTGCTGCAGTTTGGCGTTCTCCTGCTGCAGCTCGCCAATGTGCTTGTGGATCGTCGCGTCTTCGGCACGGCGCTGCTCGTAAACATTCACGCCGTTCTCGCCAAAGATCGCGTGGTAGCCAAAGAAGAGGGCAGCGACAATCACCGCCGCAGTCGCGATCCTCCGCCGCATGCGATAGAGCACCAGCCCGAAGCGCTTCGGAATTCCGGGTTGTTGCTGCTCGCCCTTCACTCGCTCCGCCCTTAGGGTCTGCTCACTGCAGGACCCAGTTTTTCGCCGCCTGGCTCAACGGTTCCCGGTCGCTGTCCTTGCGCGCCTCGGAATAGACGCGTACCACCGGCTCCGTGCCGCTCAACCGGTAGCAGACCCACGAACCGTCCTGCAGAATCAGCTTCAGACCATCCGTCCGCACCGCCTGGGTAACCTTGCGCCCGCCCAGCTCGGCCGGATCCGTCTTTATCTTCTCAGTGAAAGTTCTCTTCACCTCGGGCGTCAAGCGGAAATTCTCGCGATGGGGATAAAAGGAGCCAACCCTGGCAAAAAGCTGCTGCAGCTGCTCGCCGAGGCTCTTCCCGCGCACCGCGACCATCTCCGTGGCCAGCAGACCAGCGATGATGCCATCCTTCTCCGGAACGTGTCCGCGGATCGTCAGACCGGCGCTTTCTTCGCCGCCAATGGCGATCTTGTCCTCGTTGATGAGTTCGCCGATGTATTTGAACCCGACCGGGGTCTCATAAAGCGGAATGCCCTTTTCGTCGGCCAGCGCGTTGACGAGGTTGGTCGTGGCCACCGATTTGGCCACGCCGTTCTTCCAGCCGCGCGTCTCCACCAGGTAATCGAATAGGAGGGCGATGATGTAGTTGGGCTGGATGAAGGTGCCGTCGGCATCCACAACGCCGAATCGGTCCGCATCGCCGTCAGTGGCAATGCCGATGGCGGCGCCGGTCTCCTGCATCTTCTTTTTGCATTCGCCCAGCAGAGGATCGTCCGGCTCCGGCGCATGGCCACCGAACAGCACGTCTCGATAGTCGTGGACGGTGGCGGTCTCCACGCTATGCTCGCGGAGGATATGGCAGCTGTAGCCGCGCCCCGCTCCCCAGAACGGATCGAAAACCACCTTGAGCCCGGACTTTTTGATTGCCTTGAAATCGACGAGTTCGGCCAGCCGCTTCAGATAGCCGGGCTTGACGTCGGCCTCGTCGTACTTCGCCGTTCCATCCGGCAGCGCAGACGCATTGTCGCCCAGCGCCTGGATCTTCGCCTCGATCTGCCCGGTCACCTCCGGCAGGGCGGGCGCGCCATCCGGCGTGGAGTACTTGATCCCGTTGTACTCCGGCGGATTGTGGGAGGCGGTGAAGTTGATGGATCCTCCCGTTTTGAGCTGCCGCACAGCATACGCGATAGCGGGCGTTGGCGCCGGTTGGGGAATCACGATGGGCGTGGCCCCGTGGGCAGCCAGCACCCTGGCCGCATCCGCCACAAACATCTCGCCCAGAAAGCGAGGATCGCGGCCGACAAGCACAGTTTTCGCCCCGGACTGCGAGGCCACGTATTGCGCGATGCCGGCCACCGCGCGCCGAATATTGCCGAAGGTGAAGTCTTCCGCGACGATCGCGCGCCACCCCGAAGTTCCGAACTTGATCTCGGCAGTCATGTTTCTTTCCTTGTCGTTATTGGCCTTATGATGCTTGCAGCCTGAACTGCAGTCGCTTCCGGTCCGCATCGATGATAGTACCCGCTCTTGAAATTCGCGTGATTCTGTCGACGGCCGGCTCCGCAGAAGAGGCAGAGCGGATCGCCCGCGCCCTCGTCGACCAGCGCCTGGCAGCGTGTGTGAACATCCTGCCGGGGCTCACCTCGGTGTATCGATGGAAGGACGAGGTCGAGACGGCGACCGAGGTCCTGCTGCTGATCAAGACCAGGGCAGAACTTGTGGACCGCGCGGAAGCGGCCCTGCGCGCGGCTCATTCGTACGAAATTCCTGAGGTGCTGGTCTTCACCCCGGAATCGGGGCTTGCCGACTATGTAGACTGGCTGATGCGGTCGGTGCGGGAAGCGCAGTAGTCGGAGGCGGCACGAGCCGTGTCAGAGCAACTTCGTGCGTTGCGCGCGGCATCCCACAGGTTTCCGCCGCTATCCCCGAGTCTGGCCCTGTTCGAACTATGTCTCCGGGCAAGGAAGATCCCAATCCGCAGCGGGCTGAGATCGATCGGTTCATCCTGAGCGAGATCGACAGCGTTCCCCACCTCGAAGCCCTTCTGCTGCTGTGGAACAGCCGTCCCAAACAGTGGCCGGTGGAGGAGCTGGCCAGCTTTCTCTTCATCCCCCCCGATCGAACCCGGGAAATCCTCCAGGACCTCCAGCAGCGGGAGCTGGTGGTGATGACGTTCTCCGGCTGCTTCTACAATCCGCATTACAGCCGCGGGGAGCTGATGGAGGAACTGGACCGCACTTATCGCCGCGAACTGGTCGGCGTATCCAACATGATTCACTCGAAAGCCTCGCCTGCGGTGCGGGAATTTGCCCGCGCTTTCAGGTTCAAGAAAGACAAGCCATGAACGCGATCGCACCGGCTGTTTACATCCTGGGTTTCCTGGTCACGCTTGCCTGCGGCGTTCTGCTCTTCCGCGCCTACGCCGCTGTCCGCAAACGCCTGTTACTGTGGAGCGCCGTCTGCTTCTGCGGCCTGGCGATCTCAAACGTGCTCGTCTTTGTCGATCTTGTTCTTCTGCCCACAGTCGATCTGTACCTGCTGCGACTGATCACGGCGGCGATCGCGATGCTGCTGCTTCTCTACGGACTCATCTGGGAGGGCCAGCAATGACCTACTCTCCTCTGGTGGAAGGCTTCCTGCTCGGCGTGATCGCCACGACCTCGATCCTGGCCGGAGTATTCTTCCTTCGCTTCTGGAAGGACACACGAGATTCGCTCTTCCTTGCGTTTGCGCTGGCGTTTCTGATCGAAGGCGTCAATCGCAGCTTCCGGATCTTCTTCGCCCATCCTGGCGAGGCAAGCCCCTGGGTATTCCTGGTCCGCGCCTTCGCCTTTCTGATTATTCTGGCCGGCATCGTGAACAAGAATCGCCAGTCGAGCGCGTAAAACCCGTCTGCAAAGGGAAAGGTGCAGTCGCGTCGGCCGCACCTTCCTCTTATTCCTGATGAGCGGGCGCCGCTACGCCTCGTTCGCGCCGTGGCACTTCTTGTACTTCTTGCCCGATCCGCAGGGGCAGGGATCGTTGCGTCCCACTTTCTCGCCCACGCGACGCTGCTGCGGCAAGGAAGCGTCTCCTGCGCCGGCCATCCGCGCGTGCTCCAGCTCCTGTTTCTTCTTGCGCTCGAACTCCTTTTCGAGCTCGTCGATGGTCGTGGAGGGCGTCCGCGAAGGCGGCAACGGAATGGGCGGCGCGGAGGGCAGGTGATGGCCGTTTCCGCCGGCGCCGGCGCCGTCGGCCGAAGCCACAGCGGGAGCCGCCGGAATGGCCGGCCGCGGCCGCGCCGGAATCTCCACCGGCTGTCCATCCGGACCGACGATCTTCATGAGGAAGAGGAAGCGTACCGTATCTTCCTGGAGGCGCTCCATCATTGCCTCGAACATTTCGAAGGATTCCTTCTTGTAGGCCACCAGCGGATCCTGCTGCCCGTAACCGCGCAGCCCGATCCCTTCCTTGAGGTGGTCCATGTTCAGCAGATGATCCTTCCACAGCCCATCCATGACGCTCAGCATGATCATCCGCTCATGGAAGCGCATGGCCTGATCGCCGATGAGCTGCTGTTTGGCCTCGTACTTCGACTTCAGGCGCTCGAAGATCGTTTCCCCCAGCTCATGGCGGGTCATCTGAGAGGTGTCGACGCCTTCCGCATCCATGTCGAAGCCGAACTGCGAAGCCAGTTTCGACTTGAGGCCCTTGAGATCCCACTGGTCCGGGTGAACGCGCTCACCGGCGAACTCGTCGAGGAGATCGCTCATGAGGTTCGGCGTGTAATCTTCGACGATGAGCTCTTTCTGATCGAGCCCTTCCAGAAGCTGCCGCCGCAGTCCATAGACAGCCTCGCGTTGCTTGTTCATCACATCGTCGTACTCGAGCAAGTGCTTGCGGGCTTCGAAGTTCTGCCCTTCGACGGCCTTCTGGGCCGCTTCGATGCGGTTGGAGATCATGCGCGACTCGATCGGCATGCCCTCTTCCATGCCCATCTTCTGGAGCAGGGTCGAAACCCACTCGCGGGCGAAGATGCGCATCAGGTCGTCTTCGAGAGAGAGGTAGAAACGCGAAGCTCCCGGATCGCCCTGGCGGCCGGCGCGGCCACGCAGCTGATTGTCGATGCGCCGCGACTCGTGCCGCTCGGTCCCAAGGATGAACAGGCCACCCGCCTCGACAACCGCATCGTGCTCCGTCGCCGCGCTGGCTGCATGCCCCTGGTAAACGCGGTCCCAGCTCTCCTGGGAGGTTTCGAATTCCTGGCCCTGGTAGTAGAAGCGCAGCATGCCGGGCGCGGCCATGGGATTGATGGCGCCTTCGGCCACCGAGATCGCGCGCGCCATGGATTTCTTCACCAACTCCTGGCGAGCCACGAAATCGGGATTGCCGCCCAGCAGAATATCGGTGCCGCGACCAGCCATGTTGGTGGCGATGGTGACCATGCCCAGGCGGCCGGCCTGAGCCACGATTTCCGCTTCGCGCTCGTGGTACTTGGCGTTCAGCACCACGTGGCGCACGCCCTTGCGCGCCAGGATCTGCGACAGCAGCTCCGACTTCTCGATGGAGGTGGTGCCCACCAGCACCGGCTGCTGCTTCTCGTGCAGCTGCGCGATCTCGTCCGCCGCGGCAAAATATTTTTCCTTCGCCGTCCGGAAGACCACGTCTGCATTTTCAATCCGCAGCAGCGGCCGGTTCGTCGGGATCACGACGATATCGAGCTTGTAGATTTCGCCGAACTCCGAGGCTTCCGTTTCCGCCGTTCCGGTCATGCCGGCCAGCTTTTTGTACAGGCGGAAATAATTCTGGAAGGTGATGGTCGCCAGCGTCTGGTCTTCGCGGCGGATGTTCACGCCCTCCTTGGCCTCGACGGCCTGGTGCAGACCATCGGACCAGCGTCGCCCCGGCATCATGCGGCCGGTGAACTCGTCGACGATGATGACTTCGCCATCCTTCACCACGTATTGCACATCGCGCTTGTACAGTGTGTGGGCCTTGATGGCCGTCTCCACGTGGTGCTTCAGATCCCAGTTTTCCGGATCCGCAATATTGCCAATGCCCAGCAGGCCTTCGATCTTCTCCCACCCTTCATCGGTGACGGAGATGGTCTTGTGCTTCTCGTCCACGACGAAGTCGCCGGTCAGGATCTTCTCTTCCGGGCTCTTCTCGATTTCCTCGCCCTGCTCCAGCGACGGGATGATGCGGTTCACCCGCGCGTACTTGTCAGTGGTCTGATCGGTAGGGCCGGAGATGATGAGGGGGGTGCGGGCTTCGTCGATCAGGATGGAGTCCACCTCGTCGACGATGCCGTAGTAATGGCCGCGCTGGACACAGTCCGCCAGCTCGAACTTCATGTTGTCGCGCAGGTAGTCGAAGCCGAATTCGTTGTTGGTGCCGTAGGTGATATCGGCGCCGTAGGCGTTACGCCGCTGGTTGTCGTCGAGATCGTGGACGATCACGCCGACGGTCAGTCCGAGGAATTCATAGATCTTGCCCATCCACTCGGCGTCGCGTTTCGCGAGGTAGTCGTTGACGGTGACGACGTGAACGCCGTGGCCGGCAAGGGCATTCAAATAGCAGGGCAGCGTCGCGACGAGCGTCTTGCCTTCGCCGGTTTTCATTTCGGCGATCTTGCCCTGGTGGAGCACCATCCCGCCGACGAGCTGGACGTCGAAGTGGCGCATATTGACAGCGCGCCTTCCAGCTTCCCGCACCACCGCGAACGCCTCGGGGAGGATGTCGTTCAGGGCCTGCTTCTCAGCCTCAACCCGGGCATCGTCTTCGGTGATCCCTTCAAGGGCGGCCGCGATCCGCGAGCGAAACTCGATGGTTTTCGCGCGCAGAGCCTCGTCGCTCAGTGCCTGTATCCGCGGCTCCAGCGCGTTGATGGCCTGCACCTGGGGCAGCAGACGCTTCACCGCCCGCTCGTTGCTGGTGCCAAATACCTTAGTGAGAACGTTACTTCCGATCAAAATCGAGTCCTTGGGCGGTCGCTGCGGCCTCGCGTCGCGGACCGATATGGGAAACCGCCTCTCCCATGAAGAAAAATCAGGGTTCCTCTCTCATTTTAATCGACCTTCCGCGTTTCTGCCGGTGCGGAGGGCGGGGGTAGTCGGAGTTACCCGGCGCGTCGGGACCCTCCACCCGGGTGCCCAGGATTAGAGCATGCTAATGTTGCGGGGGCCGCTTCCGATGCTGGCAGTGTGCAATTCAGAATCGGCAACTCGCTCTTCGTGCTGGCGCTGTTCCTGATGCCGGTGTTGTACGCCCAGGACAGGCTGATTGACGATGCCTCCGAGCCGAGCATAACCGGAGTACCGGCGGGATCGGCAATCGTAGTTGCGGCTCCCCCGCAAGCTGTTCACAATTCCCTTCCCGGAATGACCTTCACCGACTGGAGCCTTCTTGGGGCAGCGGGAGTGTTTCGCTACCTCGATTACCAAACTACCGTGAAGGCGCTCGACGAACCGACCGATATTTCACGAAGTGGAACTGCCTCAGGCCCTGGTCGACAATCATCCCGCCTTCGCCGCGTTTGAGGTCAGCACCGTGGTGGCCAATTACTGGGTCTATCGGCTACTGGTGCGCCACGGACATCGCCGCCTGGCGCGCGCCGGGCAGGTCATCAACCTTGGAGCGATCGGCGGGACGGTCACCTTCAATGAGTACAACCTTGCGGAATACTATCTGAGCCGTCACTGATCGCGGCTCGATAGCGATTCCCAGTCAGAGAGTCTTCAGGTACGCTTTGGCCCGATCCAGGTCGGGGAAGAGCTTTTCTTCCTCCTGGAACGCTCGCGGGTGCACGCATCGGCGTCCGTTCCTCTGCTTTACCGGATGCTTCAGGTGCAGCATCTCGTGGTACATGAGGTATTCGATCGCGTAGCGGGGCGTTCCTTTCCGATCGAAGACGCGGCTGACCATGATGGTGTTGTGAGCAGGATCATAGTGGCCGAGAAGGCGCCGCGCCGTCACCTCGCTCCAGGTGAGCAGGGGCCGGCCCATGAGTCCATGAAAAAAGCGGCGGTTCAGGGATTCGAAGACTTCTTCCAGATCGTAATGCTGCCCCTGGGCTGAACCGATGCGCTTGCGGCCGCGCGTCTGGCGGATGCGCTCGCTCTGCCGCACCACCGCTTCGCTGCTGGTGAACCGGCGGTACCGCTGCGCATGGCCCGCATCAATGGGCTTACGGTAGAGCTTCGCCAGCAGGATGTGGGCGATGGCTCGCAACACCGGTTGCGGCGCCCCCTCCAGCAAATCGGAGAGGTTGACACGGATGTGGCCGTCGCGCAGGCGGATGGTGGTGTTCAGGGAGGTGAAGCGGTAGAAGCGGACTTCGATGGGCGGCATCGGAGCGCGCGGCCGCAGGGCTCGATATTCTTCCGCGAACAACACCGCCAGAGTCGCACTCACTTCGATTCCGAATCTCGCACAGCCCCTCTGCGGAAATCAAGGGTTGCCTCGGCGGATAAATGAGACTGAGCGCCGGCTCTCGCTTTGTACGCTGCACACGGCTCCCTGTAACCTGTCCTCATGCAGGCCGTTACCACAGAACGACTCGTCCGACCCGCTCGCAACATTCAGGGCAGCCTTCGCCTGCCCGGCGACAAAAGTATTTCTCACCGTTACGCATTGCTGGGAGGGCTGGCTGAAGGCACAACCCGGCTGGCGAATTTCTCCACCGGAGCCGATTGTGCTTCCTCTCTGGCATGCGTGGCGGCTCTTGGTGCTCAGGTTGAACAGCGCAGCGACCATTCCGTCGAGATCACCGGCGTAGGGGGACGATTCCAGGCGCCGGCGGACCCTCTCGACTGCGGCAATTCCGGCTCGACAATGCGCATGCTCTCCGGTCTGCTGGTCGCGCAACAGGGCACCTTCACGCTCGTCGGCGACGCCTCGCTGAGCCGCCGCCCCATGGAGCGCATCCGCAAACCGCTTACCCAAATGGGGGCCCGCATGGAGCTTACGGAGGGCCACGCCCCGATCGCGATCCATGGCGGACCGCTCACGGCCATCCATTACGCCACTCCGGTCCCCAGCGCGCAGGTAAAGACAGCCGTGCTGTTCGCCGGACTGCAGGCCCAGGGAATCACCACAGTTCGCGAAGAGGTGCGCACACGGGATCACGGCGAGCTGGCCCTGCGAGCCTTTGGGGCGCAGGTGGAGCGGGCGAAGGACTCCGTCTCGATCCAGGGCGGCCAGCAGCTCCACGCGATCGAAGCTACAGTTCCGGGCGATATCTCGTCTGCAGCATTCTTCCTCTGTGCTGCTGCCCTGTTTCCTGACTCGAATCTTCTTTTTGACGACCTGGGACTCAACCCCACACGCGCCACTCTCCTGGATGTCCTGACGTCGCTGGGCGCGCACATCGGGGTCCTCAACCTCGAGACGAAGAATGACGAGCTGGTGGGGACCGTCCAGGTGAATGCCCCGCCCCAGGGACTCAGCGGCACTGCGATCTCGGGCGCGCTGGCAGCGCAGCTCATCGATGAGTTGCCGGTGCTCGCGGCAATTGGACCGTACACAAAGAACGGCATCCGCATTCGCGATGCGAAAGAGCTGCGCGTAAAGGAATCGGACCGCATCGCTCTGGTAGCAGCCAATCTGCGCGCGATGGGCGCCGAGGTGGAGGAGTTCGACGACGGCCTCGACATTCCTGGAGGGCAGAAGCTTCATGGAGCCACCATCGATGCAGGTGGCGATCACCGCATCGCCATGGCTTTCGCGATCGTTGGGTTGCGGGCGAGCGGGGAAACGCTCATCCGCGGCGCTGAATCGGCGGCTATCTCATTTCCTGAGTTCTTCGATTTGCTGGAGCGAGTGACGGAGCGGTAGGCCCCGCTCACAGTGTCCGGGGTTGTTCCTGCTCCTAAACTCCAACCCCTAAACTCTGCCCTTAGTCCACCGGCTGCAGAATCGCGTCCAGCCGATCGGGCGCTCCCTCCACGCGTTCCAGATGTGGATAGCGCATGCCGCCGTGGTAATCCACCGTGACCGGCTTAATCTGGTCGCGATCCTTCATCAGCAGATTGATCGGCGTGGTCTCCTTCTCGGCTTGCAGGATGGCCTGCTTGAGCTTGTCCGGCGTGTAGGTCTCGCCATTGACCGCCAGCAGGTCCATGCCGGGGACCAATCCCGCTTTGAAGGCAGGGCTGTCCCAATCCACATTGCTCAGGGTTCCGTCCTGCATCACGCTGAAGCCGATGGACGTCGAGAAGCTAACGCCGAAGCGCGGGTTCTCAGCGTGTTTCTCCCAGGAGGGGACCGTGTCGTTGTAGACCAGCTTGTAACCGCCCTGCGTGAAGCCGTTCTCGGGCACCTGCGGATGCAGCTCGTAGACTCGCTCGCGCAGGAACTTCGCCCAGTCATACGGCTCAACTTCGTTCAGCGCCTTCACAATGTCGTCAAAATCGTACGGATCGGTGATGAAGCTGCCGTTGTAAACGCCGTAGAAGAGCTTCGCAAAATCATCCAGCGACTTTGTCCCGCCGCTCAGTTCGCGGATCTTTGTGTCGGCATCCAGCCAGATCAGCAACCCCTCCTCGTAGTAATCCTCCGGACGCAGCCAGCTCACCCAACTTACCGGCCGCCTCTCCGAGATGGTGGGCTGGTTGGTGGTATCCACCAGCGGCCGCCAGTCGCGTCCCGGGCTATCTTCGAAGTTGGCCGCGATGGCCGCCATCAGATCGCGCGTATCCTCCGGGCTGCGCATGCTGGAGCGCGCGGTCAGCACGTAGCCCCAGTATTGCGTGAGCCCTTCATACACCCACAGCAGATCGTCGCGCATGGGCACGTTGAAGTTCGGCGTCCACAGATCGCCAGGACGGCGGAATTTCCCGTTCCATGAGTGCGTGTACTCATGCGCCAGCAGATCGCGTCCGCGCACCCCCGCCGCCCAGTCCGTGAAGTAATTCGCCCGAGTTCCATCTTCGCTCGACTGGTGATGCTCCAGGCCCTGGCCGCCCACTACATCCGTCAGCATGAAGAGGAAGTCGTAGTGATTGTAGTGGTGCGAGGCGAACAGCTTCTGCGCCTGGATCGCGAGGTTTTTGTGGTCCTGCAATTCTTCCGGCGTGATCTCCAGATCCTTCGCTTCGTCCGCAACGATATCCAGAAACACCGGATTGTCCGGACTGGTGGACAGGTCGACGCGCTTGAAATATTCACCACCGATCAGCGGCGAATCCACCAGCGTGTTCAGCGTCGTCTCCTTGAAGTGGACGGTGTCTCCATCCTGCCCCGCCGTTTCCAGCGCAGTCGCGTACTTCCATCCACTCGGCAGCACAATGTTGGGCTGGAAGTGAATGTCCCGGGAGAAATGGCCTGCCGGATACAGGACCACGGTGTTCCAGGCCAGGTCCGCCAGTTTCGAGGAGATTTCGATCCGGCCATCCTGCGGGCGAATTGCCGAGAGATAGTCGAAATCGACGTCCAGCGAAGTCATGCCGCTCGGCACGTCGACGTGAAACGCGTAGACGTTCACACGGTCGCGTACCCATGGAATGCTCCTGCCGTCCGCCTTCACGAACAGCCCCGCCAGCTTCTGGATGGGCCCCGTCGGCGAATGATTGCCTGGAATCCACTCCGGATACAGCAGCGTCAATTCGCCCGGCTTCACAGGAATCGTCTCGTGGACCTTCGCCACGCGATCCGTTGTGTCGGTCAGGCTCACATCGAGGGTGATCGTGCCGGGATAGGGCGTGTCCGCAGGCGTTGCGATCGGCGGCGGCATCGGTACGGGTTCCGGTTGTGGCTGAGAATTCTGCGCCGTGAGAGGAGCCGCTATGGCGAGCGCAGCAAGCAAAAGGCAGCAATTCCGCATTTTCGAGCCATCTCCGTCAATCAATCGGTGGGTCCGGGCAAAGCACGCGCTCGATTTTACAGGAGCAAAACAGCCGAAAACGTGCGGCTGCCGCGATGGCGCAGATTCGGCGCCTCCCGCCGCTCGCTGTAATCTGGAGCGGTGCCTGCCTCTCGCCGATCCTTTCTCAGATCCGGAGCCGCCCTTTCGCTTACGGCAACGCTGCCGGCGCAGCCTGAGTCCCGTGCGGCCTCTCCTGGCAGGCTGCACCAGTCGGTATGCCGCTGGTGCTACCAGAGCATCTCGCTCGACGAGCTTTGCCAGTGGGCTATCCAGCTTGGACTCCGCGGCGTCGACCTGCTCGAAGTGGCGGATTACGAGGTCCCCCGCCGTTACGGATTAGTCTGCACCATGGGCTACGCCGGCGGCGGAACGATTGCTGACGCTCTCAACCGCACGGAAAACCATCCGGCCATCGAGGCTGCCTTCCGCCGGAATATTCCGCTGGCGGCCAAAGCCGGCGTTCCTAATGTAATCACCTTCTCCGGGAACCGGCGTGGCATGTCCGATGAAGAAGGGGCCCGGAATACCATTGCCGGTCTTAACCGTCTAAAGCCTGTTGCGGAAGATTACGGGGTCACCATCTGTCTCGAGTTGCTCAACAGCAAGGTCAACCATCCGGACTACATGGCCGACCACACGGGGTGGGGCGCGCGCGTGATGCACGAGGTGAATTCGCCGCGCGTGAAACTGCTCTACGACATCTATCACATGCAGATTATGGAAGGCGATCTGATCGACACCATTCGCCAGAACATCGGCGTGATCGGGCATTTTCACACCGGCGGTGTACCCGGCCGTCACGAGATCGACGCCAGCCAGGAAATCGGCTACGCCGCCGTGGCGAAGGCCATCGCGGATACCGGATTCAGCGGCTATCTTGCCCACGAATTTGTACCGGCCGGCGACCCTTTCTCGAGCCTCCGCCAGGCCGTGGCCATCTGCACCGTCTGATCCCATCGCGGCTGGCGCGTCATAGGATGCCACGCGCCTTTTTGAGCAACCTCCCGGCAGATTTTGCATCGCACTTCACTTCGGCGTGTGCAAGAGTGATTCGGGCAGGGCCTGTTACAAATGGACCGCGCATGCCGGCCGGGTCCGTTGCAACCCAGAATCGCAGGAACGAGGTACACGCCATGGCTGCCCCGCAGCGACAGTTTTCGGCTGACGCCGGTTTAACCCCAGCGCCTCAGCCGCAGCTCCAAAAACCTGCTCCCGCTCCCAGGAAGTCGCCTTCTCCGCGCAGGTGGCGCTTCGGCTACGCGTGGATCCTTCTATGCCTCATCCTTGCCTTCTGGTATGTCGGTTTCGGCTGGAGCAACTCCGGCGGGTGGATCTGGGGAAACCATAACGCCTCAGTCACTGTGGCAAATAATGGTGGGCTTGGCGGCTCCGGCGTGGTCATCCTGGAAGTCGCCAACAAGCAGGACTACATTGGCCAGTCCTTTCAAATCCAGAATGTCTCCGTAGATCACTGGTCCGGCAATCGCGCCGTCTGGATCGGCTCCCGCCACAGTTATCTCCCGATGCTCCTGATCTTCCCCTCCGCCTCTCCGCTTGCGCCGAAGACCGCCTCAGCGGCGAGTTCCGGGGCTCTCCCAGAGTCTGCGCCTTCCGCATCCGCCGCGCCCACAGGGGTACAGCACCTCGATGTAACAGGCAGGATCGTGAAGGCCCCACCATCCGCGCAGGCACAGCAGGAATGGAAGCTGAGCGACGACGACGTGGATCAGCTGGAACAGGAAGGCGTCTACATCCAGGCAACAACCGTTCAGGCTGCGAAGCACCAACTTTAGGCGCCCCCAGTCACTGCGAGTGCCATTCAACTGAAGGTCTACCCGATATTCATTGGAGAGGGAACGAAAGCAGGCTACCGGACTTCTGCTTCCTTCCGTTCCTTCGCCCGTTCGAAGAAGCGCTCCATGAATTTCGTGTCGAACTGCCCCCGCTGGAATTCCTCATCCTCGAAGACACGCTGGTGCATCGGGATGGTCGTGTGGATTCCCTGCACGATGAACATGCCGAGGGCGCGCCGCATCCGGGCCATGGCCTCTTCGCGGTCGTGCCCGTGCGCGATGAGCTTCGCAATCAGAGAGTCGTAGTAGGGCGGCACCACGCCTTCCGCATACTGCGCTGTATCCACGCGGATACCGTTGCCGCCAGGCACGTTGAAGGCGGTGATCTTCCCCGCCGACGGCGTGAACTTTTCCGGGTGCTCCGCATTGATGCGGCACTCAATCGCGTGGCCGCGGATCGTCACCGGCTCCGGCACCACACTCGACAGCGTCTCTCCCATCGCGAGGCGCAGCTGCGCTTTCACGAGGTCGATGCCCGTTACCATCTCGGTCACCGGATGCTCAACCTGAATGCGCGTGTTCATCTCGATGAAGTAGAGCTTGCCGTCTTCATCCATGAGGAACTCGATGGTCCCGGCGTTCTGGTAGCCCACCGCCTCGAGACACCGCTTCAGCGTTCGCGCCATCTCCTCGCGCATCCTGGGAGTCACCTGCAGCGAGGGCGCCTCTTCGATCAGCTTCTGGTGCCGCCGCTGGATCGAGCATTCGCGTTCGCCCAGCGACATCGCGGTCCCATGCTCATCGGCCAACACCTGAAACTCGATATGCCGCGGCCGCTCGATGAACTTCTCCATGTAGAGATCGCCGTTGCCGAACGCATTGGCTGCCTCACTCTGCGCCGCCTGAAAAAGATTGGGCAACTCCTGCGGCGAACGCACCACGCGCATCCCGCGCCCGCCGCCGCCCGCCGAGGCCTTCAGGATCACCGGATAGCCGACCGTTTTCGCCCACTCCAGCGCTTCGCCTTCGCTCTGGATGACGCCGTCGGAGCCGGGCAGAATTGGCACTTTGGCCCTCTTCATCGCCTGGCGCGCCTTTTCCTTTTCGCCCATCAGCCGCGTCACCTCCGGCGGAGGCCCGATGAACTTGATGTTCGATGCCCGGCAGACCTCGGCAAAGTTGGCGTTCTCGCTCAGCAGTCCGTACCCCGGATGAATCGCATCCACGTCAGCGATCTCCGCGGCGCTGATCACTGCCGGAACATTCAGATAACTCTCCGCCGATCGCGGAGGACCAATGCAGATGGCTTCATCCGCAAACCGGACGTGCAGCGCATGGCTGTCCGCTTCGCTGTAAATGGCGACGGTACGAAGGCCCATCTCCCGGCAGGCGCAAATCACGCGCAGCGCGATTTCGCCGCGATTGGCGATCAGAACTTTACGCATAGTTATCGGGGACGCACCGCGAAGAGCTGCTGGCCGTATTCGACAGGCTGACCGTTCTGCACAAAGCGCTTCACGATCTCGCCGGCCCCATCGCTCTCAATTTCGTTCATCAGCTTCATGGCTTCCACAATGCACAGCACCTGGCCGACTTCCACCTGGTCGCCGATCTTCACAAACGCCGCCGAGCCCGGCGAGGGCGACTCGTAAAATGTTCCCACTATGGGCGATTTCACGATGTGCAGGCCCGCGTCGGTGTCTTCCGCGGCGGGTGCCTCGGCTGCAGCGGCTCCGGCGCTGGCATGTATCGCGGTCGCCGTACCCGATACCGGAGCAGAAATTGCAGCGGTAGCCGGAGCCGCAGCGGCCTGCGCCTGCAGCATCCTCGCCAGACCCGCCAGATCCGCGCCGCCCTCCTGCGCGAACTTGATCCGCACCTTCAGATCGCCGCGCTCCAGGTCGAATTCGCCAATCTTGTTCTCTTTGAGGAACTCGATGAGTTCCTTCAGCTCGTTCATGTCTTCCGCATTCATCGTTTCGCTCTCGCGCGCCTCACCCGTCTAAAGATCAATCCAGCCTTTGGTCACCGGTGTCAGAACCTTGTTTCCGTTCCGGGTCACAGCGACCATGTCTTCAATCCGAATTCCGAACTTGCCTGGCAGATAAACGCCCGGTTCAACTGTGATCACCATCCCGGGCTCCAGCTGCATCTCCTGCCCCGCCGCAATACGGGGCTGCTCATGAATCTCCAAACCCACACCATGCCCGGTCGAATGGGTGAAGTATTTCGCCAGCCCAGCCTTGCGCAGGACGCTACGCGCGGCCTCATCGACAGCACCGCAGGTCACGCCCGGTGCCACCGTAGCAACCGCCGCTTCCTGCGCCTCCAGAACCGCTTCGTATGCCGACCGTTCCTCATCGCTCGCGCGTCCCAGGTGCACGGTCCGCGTCATATCCGAGCAATAACCTTTGAGGATAACACCGAAGTCCAGTGTCACGAATCCCTTGCGGGGCAGCTTCGCATGCGTGGCACGCCCGTGCGGCATCGCCGATCGCGCTCCCGAGGCAATGATGGTCTCGAACGACATCCCTTCCGCTCCGAGTCCGCGAGCCAGGAACTCCAGTTCCCCTGCCACAGCGATCTCCGTCACACCCGCCTCGATCCGCCCCAGCATCGCCTCAAACAGCGAACACCCCACCGCGGCTGCAGCTTCCATTTGGCGCAGCTCGTCCGCGTCCTTCACCATCCGCAGTTCGGAAACCAGCGGCTTCTCCATGGCAGTAAAGAATCCTCGCCGCTGCTTCGCCGGCACGGCCGAGCGCATCATCGACAGCGCCGCGACTGAAGTATGTTCCGCATCGAACCACGCGTGCTGCCCCTGCGCTCCGAGCCATCCGCAGGCGGCCTGCAGCGCCGATTTCGGCGCGATCGCCACACGCGCTCCGCGCGTTTCCTCCCGAGCCTGGGTTGTGTAGCGCCCGTCCGTGAAAAGCGCAGCCTTGTTCGCCGTCACGGCCAGGGAGGCGTTGGAGCCCGTAAATCCGCACAGCCACCGCACGTCGGGCAAATGCGTGATCAGCAGGGCGTCGATCGACCGTTCCTTCATCGACCGCCGCACCTCCCGCCACCTCCGGGAATGGAACTCTCTCACTCTCCGCATCAGGATTGATAGTAAAGAACCAGACCCTCCCGCGAAACCCCGGCATAGTAATCTCGTCGAGCCGCGTACCCGGCGTTATACTCAGTCCGCATCTCCGGGAGGCTCACCCATGCATGTCCTTCGCAGCGTCCCTTTCCTTCACCCAATTCTCGCCGCCGCTCTCATTGCCATGCCTCTTTGCGCCACGGCGCAGGCACCGGCCCACGCAACCATCCTCCGGGCCCCTGAGGCGGCGAAACTCCTTCCCGACGCCGTCTACTTCGCCGGTAAATCCGCGGGCACTCAGCTGCGCAACTCTGCTGGTGTGAGCTATGCCGACGGGCTTTATGTCCTCGCCGTCCTCGTCGACACCTCCGGCTATTCCTCTGCCGTCCAGGAGAAATACCAGGGATATCTGCTCACCGAAGTTCCTCTCGTGTTCGGCGATCATCGCCTTCCTGCCGGCGCCTATGGGATCGGCTTTGTGGGAAACCACTTCGGCGTGATGGACATCAGCAGCCACGATTTGCTGCAGGCCACGGCTGCCGATGACAAAACGATGACCCGGCCCAGACCTCTTCAGATCCTTGAGGGATCTGCAACCGGTGCCTACAGGCTCTGCTTCGGCCGGACCTGCGTCGATTTCCGTCGCGCAAAGTAGGCCGCCTCGAACCGATTTGTGACAATTCGCGCGCTTCTCCCATCTAACCAATTGGGCAGGTGAGGTTTCTTGCGCTGATAATGCAGCCTCGCTGTCCGGATCGGATGGGTCGATGAGAAAGCGCCTTTACCAGTTAAGATTCTTCACTGCCGCGGTCGCGAGTCTGCTTGATGCTTCACCGGTCGTCTTTGCGCAAAACGAAAACCAGGGGCAGGGGGAGGCGGTTGTCACCGTTCTGCCGAAGAAAGCAACTGCGCCACCCAGCGACGTATCGCAACAGACCGTCGAGATATCCGTCAACGGCCGAAAGACTGACGTTTCGAGCTGGCAGCCTCTGCGAGGGGATCACGCGGGCGTCGAATTAGTTCTCCTGATCGACGAAGGCGCTCGCACCAGCCTGGGACGAGAAATGGACGACATCACCCACTTCGTCCAGGGTCTCCCCCCCAATGTGAAATTCACGATCGGATACATGGAGAATGGCCGCGCGGCCCTGGCCGGCCCTCTGACCACCGATCACGCTCAGGCTGTCAGTGAACTGCATCTGCCGGCAGGCGTGCCTGGCGAGAGCGCCAGCCCGTATTTCTGCCTTTCCGATCTGGCGAGGCGCTGGCCGTCCAATGATTCTGAAGCGCGGCGGGAAGTCATTATGATCACCGACGGTGTGGACTACTACGAGCGCCGCTATGATCCGCAGGATCCCTACGTTCTGGCGGCGATCCAGGATGCGGTGCGTGCGCACCTGCTGGTTTATTCGATCTATTGGCGCAACGCAGGCTTCCTTGACCGCACGCAATATGCGAATTATGACGGCCAGAACCTTCTTGGTCAGATCACGCAGAGTACCGGAGGCAATTCCTACTGGATCGGCTTTGGAAACCCCGTCACCCTGCAGCCTTATTTCGAGGATTTCGACCGTCGCCTGCAGAATCAGTACGAACTGGGATTCACCGTTCCTCTCCGCGGCAAAGCGCAGGAGCAGACACTCAAAGTCAGGGTCAAGGCTCCCGACAGCAGCGTAACGGCACCGCAGCAGGTCTGGATCGCGCCCGCCGGCCTGGCCCCGCAGTAGTCAGCTCGTGCACAAACAGAAAGGGCGCACCGCCCGATGCGATGCGCCTCTCCGACCCAATCTGTCTCAGACGACCAGCTGATTTACTGGCAGACTCTCCACGTCGTCTGACTCGGTGCCGTCCGCAAGGCCGCCATAGCGCCGTTCCCGGCGCTGGTAGTCCTCGATGGCTTCCAGCATGTGAATCCCGCGAAAGTCGGGCCACAAGCGGTTGGTGACAAAAATTTCGGTATAAGCAATCTGCCACAGCAGGAAATTCGAGATTCGCATCTCGCCCGAGGTCCGGACCAGCAAATCCGGATCCGGCATGTGCGCGGTATACAGATGCCGATGAATATCGACTTCGCCAATTTGATCCGGCCGCAGACCCATCCTCTGCATCTCGGCCGCCAGCCGCCGGAAGGCGTCCACCAGTTCCGAGCGCCCGCCGTAATTCAGAGCCAGGGTTAGGACGGTACCGGTGTTCTGTCGTGTCGCTTCCGCTGCCCAGTGCATGCGTTCACGCACTTCACTCGGCAACTCCTCGGTCCGGCCAACGTACTGGATGCGCACATTGTTGTCGTTCATGCGCTGCACGTTGCTCGTGAGATAGCTCTTCAGCAGCCTCATCAGGAAATTCACTTCCGACTTCGGCCGCTTCAGATTGTTCTCGAGCGAGAAAGCATAGAGTGTCAGCCATGGCAGCCCAATGCGCGATGCGGTTTCCACGACGTACTGCACCGCCTCAGCGCCCTGCTGGTGGCCAAAGAAGCGCTTCAGGCTGCGCTTCCCCGCCCAGCGGCCGTTGCCGTCCATGATGATAGCGATGTGTTGGGGCAGCCGCTCAGGATCAAGGCGGCGGTAGACCGCTGCCTCGTCCGGCGGCAGTTCGTGAACACGGCTGGAGTTCAGTAGCAACGGTCCCCTTCAGGCGGCTCCCTGGCAGACGTAAGACGGGCGCGCACTTCGCCACATTAGGTGACAAAACCTGCGTGCGCGCGCTGCCGCGGAACCCTGGGAGCAGTTCCTCTCTGCCAGATTATACAGACCTGAGCCGTCCCAAACGCACCATGATGCGCTCGGATGACAGGTTGTTCATCCTGTCGGAACTACGCCGGACGACGACGTCCGCAGGCCAGCTCCCGCACCTGATTCAGGAACATGGAGCGCTGGAACGGATCGAGCTGCGCTATCAGCGGAGCGATCTCCGACAGAAACGGATCGCCCAGCACCGCGGCAGTTTCCCGCGCGCGCCGGCTCTCTCCATCCCGCAGCAGATCGCAGATATTCACCTGCAGCGCCGTTGCCAGCCGCTGCAGCGACGAGAGCGTAGGCACCGCTTTCCCATTTTCGATCTTCGAAATATAGGTGCGCGGAACCTGCATACGCCCGGCCAGCTGCCTTTGGCTCAGGTTGCGGCCATGGCGCACTTCGCGAACGGCGCGCGCCACGTCGATGCCCTCGTCCTCCTCGGCTCCCTGCGTGTTGGCAGAGACCAGTTGTGGGGACAGCGGTTCAGGCTCTTCAATTTCGAGGGGCTTGCGGCAACGCCTGCACAGGGAATTCGACGTGCGGAATTGCACCAGGCTACAGAAGTCGCAACGAAGTACCTCACGGGTCTCAACAGTTGCTAACGAAGTTGCCATAGATTGTGCGGAACGCCAGAGCGTGCGATCCGGGCTGGACCGGCCATGCCGGCCTCAGCCTTTGAAATACATTGCCGGGAGGGTATCCTCCTTGTCAAGTGAAAACTGCGAGACTCCCCAAAGTTTCCGTGCAAAAGCCAGGAAAAACCAAAAACGGAGATGTTCACAATGCCTGATGCTTCTTTCACGCGCGAACACGCCTGGACGCTCCTCAACGAGCACACTCAGTCCGCGAGCCTCATCAAACATGCGCTGGGCGTCGAGAGCTGCGTCCGAAGCTACGCCGAACGCGAAGCCGATGCCGCCGGCCTCAGCGGTGAAGATCGCGCTGCGCTGCTCGACACATGGTCAGCCACGGCACTGCTCCATGATTTCGATTACGAGAAGCACCCGTCTGCGGAAGAGCACCCGTTTGTCGGCAACAGGATCCTCACCGAACAAGGCTGGCCGGAAGAGGTCCGTACCGCC
Source organism: uncultured Acidobacteriaceae bacterium (assembly GCA_963770525.1). Classification (GTDB taxonomy): domain Bacteria; phylum Acidobacteriota; class Terriglobia; order Terriglobales; family Acidobacteriaceae; genus Palsa-343. The sequence goes on from CAVYPY010000003.1 coordinate 111,959, forward strand.
ATCCTCGGCCACGCCGAATATTCCGGCGTCCCGCGCGAGACCCAGCTGGCGAAGGCCCTCTTTGCCTGCGACGAGTTAGCTGGCTTCCTGACGGCGTGCTCTCTGGTCAAGCCGACAAAGTCAATCCACGATGTCGATGTCGCCGGCGTGAAGAAGAAGATGAAGGACAAAGCCTTCGCTCGCGGCGTGAATCGCGACGATATCGTGAAGGGCGCCGCCGAACTCGAGATCCCTCTCGACGACCACATCGCCAACTGCATCGCGGCCATGCGCGCCAACGCCCAGATCCTCGGCCTTCAGGGAGTGCCGCTGCAGAGCCCAACTACGGACAGCCGCTGAACCTGGGGCGCTATCTTGCGCCCGCGTGCCCGCTCCGATACAGTAGTCGCGCGTGCTCCAGCTACAAACGCTTAACGACATCTTCTTCACGATTGCAGAAAGCGGCCGCGACCGCGCCATGCTCTGGCAGGACGCTGCCGGCTCCTGGCAGCCCATCTCCTCAGAGCAGTTCGCTCAGAGGGTTCGCGCCGTCTCTGCGGCGCTCACCGCGTGGGGCATTCGCAAGGGCGACCGTGTTGCCATCCTTTCCGAAAATCGCTGGGAGTGGGCCATCGCGGACTTCGCCTGCCTCGCTCTCGGCGTCGTTGACGTCCCCATTTATCCCACACTGCTGGCGGATCAGATCGCGCCGCTGCTGGTGGACTCCGGCTCCCGTGCGATCCTCCTCTCCACCCGCGCCCAATACGACAAAATCGCCGGCATCTGCTCCGCCACGCCGCTGGAGCACGTGGTGATCATGGACGAGGTGCCTGTCTCGGGCGCCGAAACCTTCTCTTCCCTGCTGAACCGGGGCAGAGGCGCCCCAGACCCCGATTTCGAACACACCGCGCGGGCCGTCCGGCCCGGCGATCTCGCCACCCTCATCTACACCTCCGGCACCACCGGGGAGCCGAAGGGCGTTCTCCTTACCCACGGCAATATCGCGAGCAACCTGAATCACTCCCTGGATGCCTTCGGTCTCCAACCTACGGATGCCTGCATCTCCTTCCTGCCCCTCTCGCACATCACCGCCCGCCATCTCGACTACGCGCTCTACGCGAAGAACGTCCTTGTCGCCTACTGCCCATCCTTTGACAAGTTGCCCGAGGCAATGCAGGCCGTTCGGCCGACGATTCTCGTCGCGGTGCCGCGCGTCTTCGAAAAGGTTCGCCAGGTCGCTGAGCAACGCGCTTCGGAGTCCGGCATCAAACGGCGCCTTTTCGCCTGGGCACAGAGCGCCGGCCGTCCCCATCGCGAAACGGTGGCTTCCGGCCGAACGCCGTCTGATCTCTCCTGGAAACTCGCTGACGCCCTGGTCTACAAAAAGCTTCGCGCCGGATTCGGCGGCCGCGTCCGCTATGCGATTGCCGGCGGTGCGCCCCTCGGCATCGACACCGCCCACTGGTTCGCCTCCATGGGCATTCGCATCCTCGAAGGCTATGGCCTGACGGAAACCTCACCCGTAATCGCCATCAACACGCCGCAGGCCAACCGTATGGGCTCCGTCGGCCGGCCGCTCCCCAACGTCGAGTGCCGCATTGCCGCCGATGGCGAGCTGCTCGTCCGCGGCCCCAGCATCTTCCAGGGTTACTGGAAGAACCGCGGCGATGCCGAGACTTTCGATGCCGAGGGCTGGTTCCACACTGGCGATATCGGCCACATCGACGCCGAAGGCTTCCTCTTCATCACCGACCGCAAGAAGGAGCTCCTCAAAACGTCCGGCGGCAAAATGATCGCCCCGCAGCCCATCGAGAACAAACTCAAGGCCAGCGTCCTCGTCGCCAACTGCGCCCTCGTCGGCGACCGCCACAAGTTCGCCTCGGCCCTCATCGCCCCCAACTTTGCGGCCCTTGAGCCGTGGGCCAGGGAGCGCGGCATCGCAGTCAACTCCCGCGCTCGTCTCGTCGAAAACCAGCAGATTCGCGCCGAATACCAGGCTCTCATCGACCGCGTCAATGCCACCCTCGCCAACTTCGAAACCATCAAACGTTTCCGACTCGTCCCCGACGAGTGGTCCCTCGACTCCGGTGAGCTCACGCCCAGCCTCAAGCTGCGCCGCCGCGTAGTCGCGCAGAAATACGCCCGCGAAATCGCCGAGTTCTACGCCGACGAAGCAACATCAACGCGCTGACCCCGCCCCCTCCCTGTTCGCTGTACCCTGTACCCTGTACCCTGCTTTTGGGAGGCTCTTTTGCCCGAATTACCCCCGTTTCCGCTTACGCTCGACGGTTCGAGCCTGCTCCACCAGATGTTTCGCTTCGATTGGCCGGCCTGGCGCCGTCTCGACTCCGCGACCCGCGACAGTTTGATCAGCGAAGCCTCCTCGCTCCTCGCGCCTCTCGAAAAGGGCTCCTCCGAAGGTCATCCGAATCAGTCGGCCGTTTTCGCGCAGCTCGGGCACAAGGGCGATCTCCTTTTCGTCCATTACCGTGACACCATCGAGCAACTCGCCCAGGTGGAGCGCGACCTCGCGCGCACCGATTTCGCCAGCTTCCTTCAGCCCGCGCACTCCTATCTCTCCATCGTCGAGCTCGGCCTCTACGAATCCTCTTCGAAGCTCTACGCCCAGCTCGCAGCAGAGAACATCGAACCGCATTCGGAAACATGGGACGCCCGCGTCCGCGACACCATGGCGCGTCAGGCAGCGGCGATGACTACTCGCCTCTATCCCGCGATTCCCGACGCAAAATACCTCTGCTTTTACCCGATGGACAAGAAACGCGGCGAGCAGGTCAATTGGTACTCGACGCCAATGCCGGACCGCGCCCGCATGATGCAGGACCACGGTCTCATCGGCCGCCGCTTCGCCGGCACCGTGAAGCAGGTGATCTCCGGCTCCATCGGCCTCGACGACTGGGAATGGGGCGTCGACCTCTACGCCGATAATCCCGGAGTTTTCAAGCAACTCATCTACGAAATGCGCTTCGATGAGGCCTCGGCCCTCTACGGCCTCTTCGGCGCCTTCTACGTCGGCGTGCGCCTTCCCGTCGCCGAGCTTGGATCCTGGCTGGCGGTGGAGCAACAATGACCTGCGCGTTCTCGGCCCCTTCCTTTCGGTTCCGGAGAACGGGGCTTGAACTGGAGGCCACCGGCTACAGGCTACCGGCTGCTCTATGAGAGTCTTCGTTACCGGTGCTACGGGATTCGTCGGTAGCCACGTCGCGCGTGAGCTGGCCGGCCGTGGTGCCGCCCTGCGGCTCCTCACCCGCCGCACCAGCAACCTGGCCAATCTTGAAGGACTGAGCGCAGAAACCGTTACCGGCGACCTGCTCGAGCCTGAGTCGCTCCGTCCAGCCATCCGCAGCTGCGGCGCCGTCATGCACGTGGCCGCGGATTACCGCCTGTGGGTGCGCGATCCGGAGACGATGTATCGGGCCAATGTGGAAGGCACCCGTGCCCTGCTGCGCATCGCCCGCGAAGAAGGCGTCCCGCGCTGCGTCTATACCTCCAGCGTCGCCACCATGGGCTTTCACTCCGACGGCACCATCGTCGACGAGACCACCCCCGTCTCTCTCACCGACATGATCGGCCACTACAAGCGCTCCAAGTTCATGGCCGAACAGGTCGCCATCGAAGCCGCGCGCGCAGGTCAGTCGGTCCTGATCCTGAACCCCACAACGCCCATCGGCCCAAACGACCTCAAGCCGACCCCCACCGGCCGCATTATCGTCGATTTCCTCAATAAGAAGTTCCCAGCCTACATGGACACCGGCCTCAACCTGGTCGATGTCGCCGAAGTCGCCCGCACCCACGCCGACGTTCTCAACCCGCTTTGGGCCGCCCCGGGGAACGCTACATCCTCGGCGGCGAAAACCTGACCCTCAAACAGATCCTCGACAAGATGTCCGCCATCACCGGCCTGCCTTCGCCCACCGCGAAAGTGCCGCACTCCGTTGCCATGGCCTTCGCTTTCTTCGACGAGAATTTCACCGGCCGCCTTCTCCGCAAGGAGCCGCGCGCCACCGTCGAGGCCGTCCGCATGGGCAGGAAGAAGATGTTCGCCTCCTCCGCCAAAGCGGAGCGCGAGCTCGGCTTCCGCGTTCTCCCTGTCTATTCGGCCCTTCGTGCCGCGATCGAGTGGTTCCGGGCACATGGGTATGCACCCCTGTCCTGAATGACGGAGAAACCGCATCGCAATTGCGACCGTTGCAGGGCAATGAACCTCCTGAGCTTCCCGCCGGAGTCGCATCGGGCCGGCACAATCCCCTAAAGTAGTAGTGAGCCCTCTGTGGCGCCGTTCCCCCGGTCATGAACACTGTCGCCATCGTCGCCGCGCTGCCCTCCGAGCTTCAGCCGCTCACCCGCGGCTGGCCACGCTTCGGAGGCGTCCTCCGCGGCCGCATCGGTGGTCACACCATCGTCGCCGCGGCCTCAGGAATGGGCGCTTCCGCCGTCACCCGCGCGTGCGAGGCCGTGCTTACTGCCGCCCCAAACGATGCCCCCATCGACACCCTCATCTCCATCGGATATGCCGGTTCGCTCTCCTGCGGACTCCGCCCGCCCGATGCCTGTGCCATCCGCGAAGTGATCGATGCGGCGACCGGCGAACGCTTTCCCACAGAACTGCTGCCGGACCCCTCCGCAGCCCCCATCAAACCCCAGCGCCTTGTCACACGCGACCGGGTTGCCGATCCCCAGGAAAAGCGCCGCCTGGCCGAGCAGTTCCAGGCCACCCTGGTGGATATGGAGGCCGCCGCCGTTGCCCGCTTCGCCTGCTCCCACAACCTGCGCTTTCTCTGCTACAAAGCCGTTACCGACGGACCCAACGACCTTCTCCCTGACTTCAACCGCTTCACCACTTCAGAAGGACAACTGCGGATGTCGAGCCTCATCGCGTGGGCTCTCGTCCATCCCGGTTCCTGGGGGACGCTGCGGCGCCTCGGCCAGGACAGCCGCCAGGCTGCTCAGGAGTTGTCAAATTTTGTTTCACGCATCCTCTCGGGTTCGGTACAGTGATCCAAAGAGTTCCCATGGCTACCGCGACTTCAAACGATTTGCAGCAGCACTTTGCCCCAGTCCCCACAACGATGCGCGCCGCTGTCTACCGCGGCGTCAACGACGTCCGCGTTGAAACCGTACCGGTTCCCGAAATCGGCGCCGGCGAAGTTCTCATCCGCGTTCACTCCTGCGGCGTCTGTGGTACCGATCTGAAAAAGATCCACACCGGATCGCACTCGGCTCCCCGCATTTTCGGCCATGAAACTGCCGGCACCCTCGCGGCCGTCGGCGATGGCGTACGCGATTTCGCCGTCGGCGATCGTGTCATGGTCTTCCACCACACCCCCTGCGGCCACTGCTATTACTGCCGCAAGAAGACCTTCGCCCAGTGCAATGACTACAAGCGGGTCGGCTGCACCGCGGGTTTCGAACCCTCCGGCGGCGGCTTTGCCGAATACGTCCGCGTCATGCCCTGGATCCTTCGCAGCGGCGGCCTGATCCATATCCCCAACGGTGTGCCCTTTGAGCAGGCGGCTTTCGTCGAGCCCGCCAACACCTGCTATAAAGCCATCCGCAACCTCAATCTTGCCCCCGACGAAACCGTTCTGGTCATCGGCCAGGGGCCTATCGGGATCCTGCTCGCGTCCATCGCGGCCCGTACCGGCGCCAAAATCCTCACCTCCGACCTCTATCCGGCGCGTCACGCCATTGCCTCGCACTATGGGCTCGATCACCCCATCGACGCCAGCAAAGAGGACGTCGCCGCCGCCGCCCATACCGCCAGCGAAGGCCGCGGGGCCGATGCCGTCATTCTCGCCGTGGGCGGCAATGCCCTCATCCGCACCGCGATGGATTCCGCACGCCCCGGTGGCCGGATCCTGCTCTTCGCCGCTACCCAGCACGGCGAGGCCATCTTCGATCCAGCTGTCGTTTGCATGGACGAAAAGTCCCTCGTCGGCTCCTACAGTTCCTCCTTCGAGCTCAATGGCGAAGTCACGGATCTGGTTTTCGGCGGTTATCGCTCCGATTTCGACCTGACCCGCCTCATCTCCCACCGCTTCTCTCTGGACGACGCCGTCGAGGCCATCCATGTCGCCTCGAACCCAGGGCCGCAATCCATGAAAGTGTTTATTCAGCCATAATTTGAGACAATAGAAGAGATGGCAGCGCATATGACAGCCGCCGTGCTGCATGGCCGCGAGGATCTGCGGATTGAACAGGTCCCTATGCCCCGAGCCGGCACGGGGGAGATCGTTGTCCGTGTCCACGCCGCGCTCACCTGCGGTACCGACCTCAAGGTCTATCGGCGGGGCTATCACGCCCGCATGCTCAAGCCGCCCATCCCGTTTGGGCACGAGTTGGCCGGCACCGTACACCAGGCCGGGCGCGGCGTCACCGCCTTCCAGGCGGGAGATCGCGTCGTCGCTCTCAATTCCGCACCCTGCGGCGAGTGCTATTACTGCCTGCGTGACCAGGAAAACCTCTGCGATAACCTCATCTTCAACAACGGCGCCTACGCGGAATTTCTCCACATTCCCGCGCAGATCGTCGAACGCAACACCCTCCGCATCCCCACCGGCATTCCCTTCGAGCACGCCGCTCTCACTGAAGCTCTGGCCTGCGTCGTCCGTGGACTCGATGAGTGCCAGCCGCAGTCCGGCGACAGCATTGCCGTCATCGGCGCCGGGCCCATCGGTCTTATGTTCATGCGTGTGGCCGAACTTTACGGCCTCCGTGTCATCGCCGTCGTGAAGCGCGATGAACAGGTGGCCGCCGCCCGTCGCTTCGGAGCCGCCGAGGTTGTTCAGATCGCGAAGGCTGACGACCCCATCGCCGCTGTCCGCGCGCTCACACCCCATCGACGAGGCGTCGATCTCGCCATCGACGCGGTCGCCACGCCCACCGCCTGGCAATGGGCCGTGGATATGGTTCGCAAAGGCGGCACCGTCAACTTCTTCGGTGGATGCGCAGCCGGCACCAAAGTCGAGCTGGACACGAACCGCCTCCACTACAACAACATCACCCTGCGCGCCAGCTTCCACCACACGCCCGCAGCGGCCCGCAAAGCCTTTGACCTGATTGTCAGTGGGAAATTCCGCTGCAGCGACACCATCACCAGCCGCGCGCCCCTGTCGGAGCTGAACCGCGTCTTCCGCCGTCTCATGAACCGTGCGGGGGACATCAAAACAGCCATCATCCCCTGAGCCGGCAATGTCCGTCGACACCGCACAGCAGGACTTGATCGAAAAAGGATGGTCGGCGCTTCCGCCCGAATACCGCATCCCGGCCACTCCGCCCACTCTGGAAGAAGCGCGCGACTGGTGCCGTCGCCTCGCCGAAACCCACTACGAGAATTTCCACGTTGCTTCCTGGTTTCTTCCGAAGCGCCTGCGTCCGCACTTCCATGCCATCTACGCCTATTGCCGCGTCTCCGATGATCTCGGCGATGAGGTGGGCGACCGCGGCGCCGCCCTCGCCCTGCTCGACCTTTGGGGCGCCGAGCTGGACGCCTGCTACCGCGGCGAAGCCCGTCACCCCGTCTTCGTCGCCCTGGCTGAAACGATCCGCGCCTGCGACATCCCGAAAGAGCCGTTCGCCGATCTCCTCGTCGCCTTCCGCCAGGACCAGACGGTCACCCGCTTTCCCACCATGGCCGACGTCCTCGGCTACTGCCGCTATTCGGCCAATCCCGTCGGCCGCATTGTCCTCTACGCATGCGGCTACCGCGACGACGAGCGCTTCACCCTCTCCGACAAGACCTGCACCGCTCTCCAGCTCGCCAATTTCTGGCAGGATATTCGCGTGGACTACACCAAAGGCCGCGTCTACATCCCCCAGGAACACCTGGATCGCTTTCACGTGGAAGAGGTCAGCCTCGCTGCCCGGCACTTTACTCCGGAGTTCCGCAGACTGATGCAGTACGAAGTGGATTACGCCTCGGATCTGTTCCAGGCCGGCCTGCCGCTCATCGGCAAGGTCGATCCGGAACTCGCGCTGGACATCGATCTCTTCTCGCGAGGCGGCATGGAGATTCTCCGCGCCATCCGCCGCCAGAACTACAACGTCCTTCGTGAACGCCCGGCCATTTCGAAGCCGCGCAAGCTCGCCCTTCTGCTGCGCGCCCTCACACAAAGAGCCTTCGCGAGGAGCGCGGCTTGACGCCACCGGGCCATGGCCCCGAGCAGGATCGGGTTTCAGACCCTCAACTCGCAGCGGCCTACCGAACCTGCACCCAAATCGCCCGCCGCCAGGCGAAGAACTTCTATTACGCCTTCATTGCGCTTCCCAAACCGAAGCGCGATGCCATCTGCGCCGTTTACGCCTTCATGCGCCACGCCGACGACATCTCCGACGACGAGTCGCACACCCGCGCCCAGCGCCGCGCCGACCTCGACGCCTGGCTCGACTCCTGGCATCGTGCCGCAGCCGGCGCCCACACCAGCGACCCTGTCTTCCTCGCCCTCGCCGACGCCCGCCGGCGCTTTGCCATTCCTATGGATCTTCTCGACCAGCTCGTCCACGGCACAGCCATGGATCTCGACACAACTCTGGACGAAAAGGCCGCCTACGGAGAAGCGCAGGAAGCTCGTCCCTGGGATACCTACGCCACCTTCGACGACCTCCGCCGCTACTGCTACTACGTTGCCTCGGTCGTTGGCCTGGTCTGCATCCGCATCTTCGGCTACTCCGACGCCCGCGCCGAGAAGCTCGCCGAAGATACCGGCATCGCCTTCCAGCTCACCAACATTCTTCGCGACGTCCGCGAAGATGCCGAGCGCGGCCGCATCTATCTGCCTCTGGAAGATCTGGACCGCCATAACGTCCGGATCGATGAACTGGCCGCTCTCCGCGATGGCTCTCACCTGACCCTCAATCAGCGCGAGCTTCTCGAAAGCCTCGCCAAACGCGCCGAAGACTACTACAAATCAGGCCGGCAACTGCTGCCTCTCATCTCACCCGATGCCCGGCCCGCCCTTTGGGTGCTCATCACCATCTATCACCGCCTGCTGCGCCGCATCGAGCGCCGCGGCTTCGACGTCTTCTCTGAGCGCGTCTCCGTGCCGCTGACCACCCGTCTCGGCATCCTTCTCCGCGGTCTCATCCGCATTCTTTTCAATCGCCTGACCGGAGCTGCCAGTCAGCATGCCTGAATCCGTCACCGTCGTCGGAGGTGGTATCGCCGGTATCGCCGCCGCCTGCGCCCTTGCGGATGCGGGCTACCGCGTGCAGCTGCTCGAGCGCCGCCCCTACCTCGGCGGCCGAGCCTCGTCCTACGAACACCCCGGAACCGGCGAGATCATCGACAACTGCCAGCACGTCCTCATCGGCCGCTGCACCAGTCTCATCGACCTCTACCGCCGCCTCGGCGTTGCCGACGCCATCCGCTGGTACGACCGCTTCACCTTTCTCACTCCTGCCGGTCCCACATCCCAGGCCCCGCCGAGCATCATTGAGCCCGGCTCTCTGCCCGCACCCTTCCACTCCACTCTGGCCTTCCTGCGCGCACCGGCCTTCTCCGTCGCCGACAAGCTGGCCATCGCTCGCGGCCTGACTGCTTTCATCCCCGGTCTGCCGCCGGACACCCGCGAGAACTTCCTCCAATGGCTCCACCGCCACCAGCAGACCCAGCGCGCCATCGACCGCTTCTGGAAGCCGGTCCTCGTCTCCGCGCTCAACGAAGATCTCGACCACATCTCCGTCCACTACGCCGCCAAGGTCTTTCGCGAATCCTTCCTGATGTCGCCCCAGTCCGGACGCATGGGCATTCCCGCCATCCCGCTCAGCGAACTCTACAATCGGGCGATCGGATACATCGAAGCGCGTGGTGGCCAGGTTTGCCTCCGCTCCAGCACTGACCGTATCAGCCCCGCGGAAGACGGCTGGCTGATCACCGCAACCTCCGGCGGCGGATCCCGCACCATTGCTACCGATGCCGTCATCCTTGCGCTCTCCTTTGAAGCGATGGCGGCCCTGCTTCCGTCCCTGCCGCAAAATCCCGCCTCTCAGGAACTGTCCGCGAGTCTCGCCCAGTTCGAGCACTCCCCCATCACCGGCGTCCACCTCTGGTTCGACCGCGACGTCACCGACCTCGACCACGCTGTGCTTCTCGACACCACCATCCAGTGGATGTTCAACAAGTCCCGCCTCCAGCCCGCCCACCGCAACAGCGAAGGCAGCTATCTGGAACTGGTCGTCAGCGCCTCGCGCTCCCTCGTTCCCATGCAGCGCCAAGCCATCATCGATCTCGCGCTCGGCGAACTCGCGCAGTTCTTCCCCGCAGTGAAGACCACCAACCTGCTCAAGGCTGCTGTTGTGAAGGAGGTGCGCGCCACATGGTCCGTGCGGCCTCAGATCGACACCATCCGCCCCTCCGCCGCCAGTCCCTGGCCAGGCATCTTCCTTGCCGGCGACTGGACCGCCACCGGCTGGCCTGCGACCATGGAAGGAGCCGCCCGCAGCGGCTACCTGGCCGCCGAAGCCCTCACCGACACCCAGGGGGCTTCTCAGAGATTCGTTGCCCCGGATCTGCCGCCCGCAGGACTCATGCACCTATTTCGCAGGTAAGGCGCTGTTTTTCAAAGATTTATGCAGTCAAAACGACAATTCTGCCGGTTCCCGAATCGGCCCTCGCTTCCCAAATCGGGTAATTTCCCAAAGTTACCGTGGAAATCCACCTAAAAAGCCATATCCCCGGACCAACATTTTTGCGATGATGAACGTCTTCTCCCTCATGAAGCAAACCTGAACGGGCGTTCAGGTGTCACAATTACGGGAGCTAACTATGTGGTTCCTGAAAATGCACGATCTGCTCGGCCATCTGTCGAACCTGAGCGGCTATCTGCCGGCCATTCTCATCACCCTCGGGGTAGCCGCTCTGGTCGGCTGCGCCGTCGGTTGCCACTGCGCGACCTGCAAGGAAAAGGACGACCTCTTCCACCGCGAAGTCTACTGATGCAGCCAAAGGAATAACCCACGCGTCGCTTTTTTTTCCGTTTGCCGGTTGCCGGGCTCTCTACCCAATCGCCTGCGCGATCTCCTGCCCGTTGGGTGAGCCCAGCCCGGTGCAGGCATCCCATCCCGGTCCCGCCTGATACGCGCCGTTGTTCCCCTGCGTAATGTCGCGGAAGTCGCTCCTGTCCGTGTAGAGGGTCGGATTGACGAACCCCACCGGCGACCCTTTCTGTTGATTGACCAGTGCCACCAGCGCCGCCCACAGCGGAGCCACCGCGCTGGTCCCGCCGACGACCTCCTGCTGCCCGTCCACCAGAATGTTGTATCCGCTTTCCGGCGACGCGTCCCCTGCCACATCCGGCACGCCGCGCCCACTTCCCGTCACGCCCGCGCTGCTCTGCCACGATGGCAGCGGAAACACTGCGCTGTACCCACCGCCCGTCGCCCCGCCCTGGCTGGCCAGATCGTCCCAGACAACTTCTTCCGTGATTGTGGCTCCCGAGCCGATCAGCTCCGTCCCGCCGCACGCCAGCACATGCGGGCTCGATGCCGGAAAGTCCACGTGATTCTGCCCGTCGCTCACTCCGTCACTCGAACCGTTATCGCCCGAGGCCACCGTGATCGTGACGCCCAGCGCCGCTGCCGACTGGCAGGCATTGTCCAGCGCCGTTATCGACGTCTGCGCCCAGCTCGACTCCGGTCCGCCCCAGCTGATCGACAGCACCGAGGGGTTGTTTGTCGTGTCGTGCACCGCTGTTGTGATCGCGTCGATAAACCCCTGATCCGTGTTCGGCGCGAAATACACTGCCATCCGCACTCCCGGCGCAATCGAACCCGCCACCTGAATATCGAGCGCCACCTCACCGTCAGCTCCGTTCGGATCTCCCGGCGAGTTCGTGCCACCATCCACCGAAACCGCCACCACGGTCGGCGGCGTCAGCCCCAGTCCCTGAAAATAGGTATCGATGTCGCTCGTGTTGTAACCGCCGCCCAGCTCCAGAATGCCAATCGTCTCTCCGCTCCCGTTCACACCCGTGGGAAATTGATATAACTGCGCCACTTGCGGCGGATTAAACGGTTCCGGCTGGGCCGATGCGTTGGTCGTCTTCTGCTTTTTCAGATCCTTCAGAAACCGAAAGTGGGCCCTTGCGATCGGTCGCGCATCCAGCCCCAGCACGGCTTCAATCAGGGTGGCATGCGTTTCCGGCAGCGACACCGGCCCCGTAAATCCGTGAAAGCGCCGGCCTGGATGTCGGCCCGCCGCCGTCTCCTCATAGTCGTGCAGTTGGACGCCGAAAGCCTTCTCCATCGCCGCAGCCGACCCGCGCACCACCAGCGTCCGCCGCGACAGGCTGGATGCCGCCTCATCCACCGCCAGCCCATGCTGATGAGCGAAGCCACGCAGCGTCTCAAAATCGGCGGGATCGGCCGCGTATTGCCGATCGAACTCCTCGCGCGACACGCGCCGCCCGCCCAGCGCCTGCAGGTCCAAAGGATTCTTGCGTCGCACGATCAGCGAAACGCTGATAACCTGTTGCGGCTGGGTGGGTCCGATGCGCGTCGCGTTCGCGGGAACCGCGCGTTCGGAATGGGGCAGAACAATACGCTTCTGAGTGGGGGAACTCATCGCAGGGCCTCCAAAGATGGTTCCGCCATCCTACACCCGTTCGATGAACGGTGAGCCGCGATGGCCGCGTCCCGCTCTGGGCCAGGTTCTCGCTATCCGCTGTCCGCTATTCGCTGATGATCCGGTCCCCCTGCCCCGGTGGCGACGAGATCACAAGAAACCGCACCGCTTCCCGCGTCTCGTTGAGTGCCTGGTGCGGTGAGCCAGGCGGCACTTCCATCCCCTGTCCAGCGCCGAGGCCGTGCTCGCGGCCCTCTACTTCCAGAGTCAGCTCACCGTCCAGCACATAAAAGAACTGCCGGGCTCGCGCATGGAAATGCCGCTCCTCCCGTGCTCCCGCCGGCATTCGCTCCTCAATCACGCTCAGCCCCTCGCTCCGCACCAGATGCCAGCCATCGCACGCCGGACCCTGCCGCTCGCCCCAGACGTAATGCTCCGCCGTCTCCACACTCACCGGCACCATGTCCGTCACCTCACGTCGAGCCATCCCCGCTCCAGGCTGACCGCTTCCCAGCTACCCGCCCCTTAGCTCCTTTGCAGCGAGCCAAGCTCGCTACAAAGGAATATTCCCATGCTTCTTCGGCGGATTCTTATCCCGCTTCCCTTCCAGCATCTCCAGCGCCGCAATCAGGCGCCGCCGCGTCTCGTGCGGCAGAATTACGGCGTCCACATAGCCTCGCTCCGCCGCTACGTACGGATTCGCAAACTGCTCACGAAATTCGTGCACCCGTGCCGCCTTCGCCTCTGCCAGCACCTCGCCGCACCGATCCTCGCTCAGCTTGCCTTCTCTTGCCTCCGCCTCGCGCACCGCCGCCGCCAGCTCTCGACCGTAGACGATATTCACCGCGCCCTCCGGCCCCATAACCGCAATCTCCGCCGTCGGCCATGCCAGATTCAAATCGGTGCGGATGTGCTTCGAGCTCATCACGCAGTAGGCCCCGCCATACGCTTTCCGCGTGATCACCAGGATCTTCGGCACGGTCGCCTCAGCGAACGCGTAGAGCAGCTTCGCCCCGTTGCGAATAATCCCACCGTATTCCTGCTGCGTGCCCGGCAAAAACCCCGGCACGTCTTCCAGTGTGATCAGCGGAATATTGAACGCGTCGCAGAATCGCACGAACCGCGCCCCCTTCACGCTCGCATGGTTGTCCAGCACGCCCGCCAGGAATGCTGGCTGATTGGCCACAATCCCCACCGGCCGCCCGTTCATCCGCGCAAAGCCCACTACGATGTTCTTCGCGAAGTGCTCATGCACCTCGAAGAAATAACCATCGTCCACGATGCGCTCGATCACTTGCTTGATGTCGTACGGCAGGTTCGATTCCGTCGGCACCAGGTTATCCAGCTCGCGATCAGCCCGGTCCACCGGATCCGAGCACGGCCGCCGCGGCGGATCGTCCAGATTGTTCGACGGCAGAAAACTCAACAGCTCGCGGATCATCGCCAGGCACTCGGCGTCATCGTGCGCCATAAAATGCGCGACACCCGAGATCTCGTTGTGCGTCGTCGCTCCGCCCAGCGCTTCCTTCGTCACCTCCTCGTGCGTCACCGTCTTGATGACGTCCGGACCCGTCACAAACATGTACGACGTCTTGTCCACCATCAAAATGAAATCCGTAATCGCCGGCGAGTAGACCGCTCCGCCCGCGCACGGCCCCAGAATCGCCGAGATCTGCGGGATTACTCCGCTGGCCAGCGTGTTCCGCAGAAAAATATCCGCATACCCCGCCAGCGATACGACCCCCTCCTGAATGCGCGCGCCCCCGGAATCGTTGAGGCCGATCAGCGGCGCCCCCACCCGCATCGCCGTCTCCATCAGCTTGACGATCTTGCCCGCGTTCGCCTCCGACAGCGACCCGCCGAAGACCGTAAAGTCCTGTGCGAAAACGAAGACGGTCCGGCCGTCAATCCGCCCGAACCCCGTCACGATCCCATCTCCGGGAATCCGCTTCTCCGCCATCCCGAAATCGGTGGCCCGATGCGTCACAAAACGGTCTGTCTCCTCAAACGTGCCTTCGTCCAGCAGCAGCGCAATCCGCTCCCGCGCTCCCAGCTTGCCCTCCTTATGCTGTTTGGCCCGCCGCTCCGCGCCGCCGCCTTCTTCCGCCAGCCGATTGCGCCGCTTTAACTCATCCAGAACATGCTTTTCCATCGTCACGGATTATAGCGGTCGGACCTCGGCTGCCCCATCCCCTTTGTCCTGGCTCCCCGCGCCCCGACCGCACCCCCGTGTCGCATCATGGCAACTGAAAAAATTTACCCTGCCGTGCCGCTGCCCCATTTCTTCCCCTCCTGCTCGCTTACAATTACCTCAAAATTTTGGAGGTTCAGACTCCCATGCAACGTCCTCTGTTCCCCCTCGTTTCTGCCCTGTTCCTCTGCTCCTTTGCCTTCACCGCAATCCCAGCCCGAGCTCAGATCGGCCATCTCCCCGCACTCGGCGCGCCCGTTCCTCCCTCTCTTCTGAACGACGCAAAACATGAAAAACAGTGCCGCACCGACGAGCACCACTACGATCCCTGCACTGAAATCGACATCGGCAAGGTCCGGTACACTGTCGCCTGGGATATGTCGACGAAGGACATCACCTACCTCTATACCAACGATCCTGACATCGTTACCGACACAGGCCTCGCCGTTGGCAACAGCATCCGCATCGTCGGCGATTCAGGAAAAACCGACCCAACCGTCCCCTATATGAAGTGGGTCATCGATCCGAAGTGGAAGGATACTGCCACCAAATCGGGAGATAACGCCGTCTGGTACGCCGTGCTGCACAATGACGGCTACGACCACAAGTACGACAACATCGTCGGCTTTGTGCAGAGCCGCTATATCGACCTAAAGAAGTAGTTCCCCGCACCCACCGCGGGACCGCCAGCCCTGCTCCTCCCCTGCCGCCGTTGGCGGAGCTGCCCACCCCTGCCCTCGCCCGATTACCATGAAATGGCGATGACCCACGCCGCCTCTGCCGCCGCCGACGCCGCCAAAAAGATCGCCGCCCTCCGCGAAAAAATCCGCCACCACGAGCACCTCTATTACGTGCTCGACCAGCCGGCGATCTCTGATGCCGAGTTCGACGACCTCATGCGCGAGCTCCAGCGCCTCGAGCGCGAGCACCCCAGCCTCGTCATGCCCGATTCCCCTACGCAGCGTGTCGGGGGTAAACCCAAAGAAGGCTTTCCCAAGGTCGCGCACTCCCGCCCCATGCTGTCCATCGACAACGTCACCAGTGAGGAAGAGCTCCGCGAGTGGGATCGCCGCGTTCACGCCCTCGCTGGCGAAGGCGCGAAGATTGGCTATGTCTGTGAGTACAAGCTCGACGGCCTCTCCATGGCCCTTCACTATCGCGAGGCGCCTGACGGCTCCGCGCATCTCGCTCGAGGCCTTACGCGCGGCGACGGCACCACAGGCGAAGACGTCACCACCAACGTCCGCACCATCCGTTCCGTCCCGCTCTCCATCCCCGCCGCCGCGCTGAAGAAAGCCCACGTCCCGCCAACCTTCGAGGTCCGCGGCGAAATCGTCATGCCGCTCGCCGCCTTCCGCAAGGCCAACGAAGAACGCGAGGCTCAGGGACTGGAGCCCGCCGCCAATCCGCGCAATTACGCCGCCGGCACCATTCGCACTCTCGAGCCAAACATCGTCGCCCAGCGGCGCCTCGATTTCTACGCCTATTTTCTACTCAACGAGCGCGGCGAGGACCTTCTCCCCGACCAATCCGAAGCCCTCGACGCGCTCACCGCCCTCGGCTTCCGCGTCAATCCCCATCGCGAAGCGATGCCCTCCGTGGACAAGGTCCTCGCCTTCGTCCAGCGCGCTGAGACCAATCGTGCCGACCTCGGCTACGAAATCGATGGCGTCGTCATCAAAGTCAACTCCACAGAGGTCCAGCGCCGCCTCGGCTACACCGGCCGCGCCCCGCGCTGGGCCGTCGCCTTCAAATTCACTGCGCGGGGCGGCATCACTCAGGTCGAGGACATTAAGATTCAGGTGGGCCGCACCGGCAAGCTCACGCCCGTCGCCTGGCTCACACCCGTCGCTATCGGCGGCACCACCGTCTCCCGCGCCACCCTGCACAACGCCGACGAAATCGAGCGCCTCGGTCTCCTCATCGGCGACTCCGTCAAAGTTGAGCGCGGCGGCGACGTCATCCCCAAGGTCGTTGAGGTCGTCGAAGACAAAGAACACCCGCGTGGCCGCAAGAAGTTCCGCTTCCCCACCCACTGCCCCGTCTGCAACAGCGAAATCGTCCGTACTGAAGGCGAAGCCGACTACCGCTGCGTCAACATCGACTGCCCAGCCCGCCTGGCCGGTAGCCTGCTTCATTTCGCCTCCCGCGGCGTTATGAACATCGAGGGGCTCGGCGATGCCGTCGTGATGGGCCTGCTCGAACACAAGCTCGTCTCCAGCATCGCCGACCTCTATTTCCTGACTGACGAGCAACTCGCGCAGCTCCAGCACGAAGTCGCCACCACCGACAAAAAGACTGGCCAGACGAAGACCCGTATGCAGGCTCTCGTCGGCCCTAAAGAACGCAAAGACCTTCTTGCTGAAATCGAGGCCTCGAAGAAATCCGGCCTGGCGCGCGTTCTCATCGGTCTCGGCATCCGCTTTGTCGGGGAACGCACAGCGCAGCTGTTAGCCGAAGAGTTCGGCTCGATCGAAGCCCTGATGGCTGCCAGCGCCGAAGAACTGGAGCGCGTCAACGAAGTCGGTCCGCGCGTCTCGCAGGCCATCCGCGAATTCTTTGACGAGTCTCGCAATCGCGACCTGGTCCGTCACCTCGAGAAAGCCGGCCTCGTCCTCACCGCCGCAAAGCGAAAGAAGACCTCGCAGCTCGAAGGCTTGACCTTCGTCCTCACCGGCACCCTGCCGAGCCTCTCGCGGGATCAGGCCAAAGCGAGAATCGAAGCCGCCGGTGGCCGCGTCTCCGGCTCCGTCAGCAAAAAGACCAACTACGTCGTCGCCGGCGAAGAAGCAGGCTCGAAGCTGGACAAAGCCCGCGAACTCGGAGTCGCAGTCCTCGACGAAGCGGGGCTCGAGACGATGCTCGGCAGCGCCTGACAAATCGAACCAAACGAAAAGGGGAGCGGATTCCGATCCGCTCCCCCTGCGCCTTCGAAGAATGACGGCTCTAGTGCACCACGTTCTGGAACAGCGGTGACTGCAGCAGCGCCGAGAACTGGCCGTCCGATGCCGAGAACTTCACGCTCAGCGTGCCTGCCGCGGAGTCGATCGTTGTGTCGTCAATCGCCTGTTTCTCGGTCGCCGTCCCGCTGACCTTCTCGTACATCGCCGCCGCGTTCAGCAGCGAAGACATCGTTGCCGCTGTGAACGTATCAGAGGTCAGCACATACAGCGAGAACTTCACGCCATTGTTGAAGTTCATCGTATAGCTGGAGCTGAGCAGCCGCTTCCGCACCTGCTCATAGTCGGTCAGTTGCGCGGCCTGCCCCAGCAGCGAGTGCATCATGTACTGCGTCCCCTCCTGATCGAGAATGCTCCACAGCGGCTCGGTATCCACCTGCTGCATTGCCGCCAGCATATTGTTGTTCGTCTGGAAGGAAGGAGCCAGCCCGTCGCGGCAGTCGAGCGCCGGCTTAATGGCATCGCTCGATCCGAACAGCATCGTGGTCGGATTCAGGAAGGTCACCAGCATGCCGCTGGCGCCCATCGGATACAGCTTGTTATTGCGAACCATCGTCGGCTTGATCTTCCGCTTCTGCAAGCTGGCCATGATGTCGCTGAGCTGAAATTGGCCCTGAGCCAGCCCGACTACCTTAATGTTGTTGCTGCTCCCGCCTACGCGGTACGCTGCAAACGCCAATTCCTCGACGTCGTCGTTCTCATTGAAGCCCGAAGTCTTCAGCGCGGTTTCCAGCTGCTTCAGTTCGGGGGGCAGAATCCGCTGCTTCAGGTTCATCGCCGCTGGCGAGTTCTGCATCACGCGGTAATCTACCACGATCAGCTGCTGCACGTCCTGCGGAATTGCGGACTGCGCGTCATTGTCGAGCTGCGCCGCGTGCGCGGGCAACGTCAGGGCTGCGCTGGCGGCGATCGCCACGAGCCCACTGAAAAACCACTGCTGACTGAATCTCACCGGTTAACCTGCTCCCTCTGCCGGACTTCCCGGCCGAGTGTTGATGGGAAGAAATCTGCTGGGGTATTGGACCCCGGAAGGCGGCCAAACGACTCGCTCACGCCCCGCTGTATGTCAATTTTACGCCGGACGACCCCTTAGCAGGTCTACAACTATGGTTCCTGCCGTACCCAGGGTTCGCGCTCCGTCAGCGGCTCTCTGGCCACGGTAAGGGGTGTTCCAGCCGCCGCTCCAGCACCTTCAGTTCGGGATCGAATCCATCCAGCAGACGCAGCCACTCGCTGTTTCGCTCAAGCGCCGCCTCCGGAATCAACCCAATCAGCTCCGCCCGGGCCGGCGCGGCGCCGTGCCGGGCGGCCTTTTCCTTCACTGCCGCGAAGGCCTGGCTCACTGAGGTTCGGGTGTAATCCGTAATGTTCATCGATACCTGCGCCTGTCCGTGAGCCGAGACCCCCATCGCCTTCACGCCCGCCAGGCCGCCTCCGGACTGGCGAATCTCCCTGGCAATGGCACGGGCGACCGAAACCTCCGGGCTGTCGAGGTACAGGTTGAAGGCGATCAGGAACCGCCGAGCGCCCACCGCCGAAGCTCCTGCCGTCGGATGCAGCCCTGGCCCTCCCACGTCGGGCTGGCGCGCAGGCTCCCGGTGCACCGCTTCCCGCAGCCCCTCAAATTGTCCTCGCCGAACCTCTTCCAGCATGGCGCGATCCGGACGAGCCGCCGCCGCTTCGTAGAAATAGACCGGGACCTGCCAGCGCTTCCAGATTTCGGCGCCGGCCTGCCGCGCCAGCAGCGCGCACTGTTCCAGAGAAACGCCCCGCACCGGGACGAAGGGGATCACGTCCGCCGCGCCAATACGGGGATGAACGCCTTCCTGAGTGGTCAGATCGATCAGTTCCGCGGCACGCCCTGCCCCGCGAACCGCCGCCTCCACAATGGCCGCGGGCGGACCCGCCAGCGTCACCACCGAGCGGTTATGATCGGCGTCGAGCGACCAGTCCAGCAGACAAGCCCCTTCAACCGCCATCGCTGCCAGGATGGATTCCACCACTTCGGCACGGCGGCCCTCCGAGAAGTTCGGCACGCATTCGATTACAGCGTCGGACATTTTTAAGCCAGGAATGCCTCTGTGTTGGACAGGGGATTGTAGCCGTTCGCGCACTGGATTTTCATGAAGATCCGCGCCCCCGGCTTGTGAGCTATTTCCGGCTCCACCAGGTGTAGCCGATCTGGAACGCAACGCTGCCGTTCACGCCCGGATTCTTGTCCCCCAGTGAGGCCGAAGAGATGTGAACGCCGCTGATCGCAAACATCAGCGACTGCCCCGGCTTAAGAAAGTACTGGATGCCGCCGCCGCCCTGGGGCGAGAAGTTCCACACCGACGTCCCTCCGGGCTGGCCGTGCGGGACCAGCGTGTCCGGGGGAAACTTGTGGGTGGTGTAGATCAGCCCACCCGCTGCCTGGAACCAGGGAGCGAACCTGCGGCGGGGCGTGAAGTCCCAGCGCAGGATGATCGGCGTCAGGCTGACCCCGGTGTAGGTCCCGCCGCCCACGCCAATGGTCCCCTGATAATCCAGGCCGGTCGCCGGGTCATAGTAGGTCTGCGGCTGCGTATGCGGAGCGGGCGTGAATGCCTGCCAGTAAGGCATGATCTCGCCCGCATACTCAAACTGTCCGCGAAAGAATCCGTGAAGGAGCGGCGGAGTAATGACCTTGCCCAGCCGGAATCCGGCCGCGGTGAAGTGAAAGTCCGAGCGGGCGCCGGCGCCATTCATGTACTGGAAGAACGGACCGTATTCCCAGGACCGTTGGGCGAGGGCGGACTTTGCCGGCGTGTCGGACGCGATGTCGGACGGCGCGGTTTGCGCGCAGGCCAGAGCCGGAGCAGCGATCCAGAGAGCGGCAACGAGGAGCGAGACAGCGAAGTGGCGGACAGGCGCGAATCGGACGGACATCATAGAAGCGCGAATCTTCTCCCTGGGGTTGAATCTCTTCCCTGCGTTTGCCGGGGCAAAGGAAAGGCCGCCTGCGGGCGGCCCTTCGGATCAGGTCAGGCCGGCCGCTAGCTGGTCACTTCCTCCAGCTGTTTGGCGTCCATGTCGAAGTTCGAATAGACGTGCTGCACGTCGTCGTGTTCTTCGAGTGCTTCGAGAAGGCGCACCATCTGCGCCACCGTCGCACCTTCGAGCCTGGTATAGGTCGAGGCGATCATCGTGACCTCCGACATGACCGTTTCAATCTTGGCGTCGCGAACCGCCTGCGCGACCGCTTCGAAGGAGGACGGTTCGGTGATGATCTCCCACGTGTCCCCTTCGTCGTTGAGGTCTTCGCCGCCGGCTTCCAGCACGATGTTCATCAGCTTCTCTTCGTCGGCCGCGGACTTGGGAATCGCGATGATGCCCTTCTTCGAGAACATGAAGCGGACCGAATTCGGCTCGCCGAGGTTGCCGCCGTGCTTGGCGAAGGTGTGGCGGATTTCGGAGACGGCGCGATTGCGATTGTCCGTGGTGGCCTCGACAATCACCGCGACGCCGCCGGGACCGTAGCCCTCGAAGGCGATTTCCTCGTAGGTGGCGCCGGGGAGCTCGCCGGTGCCGCGCTGGATGGCGCGCTTGATGTTGTCGTTCGGCATGTTCTCAGCCTTGGCCGCGGCGATGGCGGAACGCAGGCGCGGATTGCCGTCGGGATCGCCACCGGATTTGGCGGCGATGGTGATTTCCTTAATCAGCTGGGTGAAGATCTTGCCGCGCTTGGCGTCGAGCGCCCCTTTTTTGTGCTTAATGGTCGCCCATTTGGAATGGCCGGACATGGAAACCTCAAAACGTCGCTTGTATCGCGGGAAATTTGGGGCAAAGGGCCGGAAACAGAGGGGTTTCCGGGAATGCCCGCAACGCTTGAGTATAGCAGAGCGAGAATCGCCCGACAGGAGGGGCGACTCGCGCCACTTGCGACTGCGAAAAAAATTCTGCGGAAATGTGCATGTGTGACAAACACGGTAGTTGCAAAGACGGAATGCGCATGTGTGACAAACAGGGTACTTAGAAAAGGCCTCAAACGCATGTGTGACAAGCAAACGACTTGGACGGCCGTCGCGGTTTACGTCATGTGCGATGAAGCCGCCTGTGCAGGGGGAAGGCCCCCGCACTCTGAAGAAGGAACCTGAAATTTCAAAGAGCCACGACGGAGCCGGCCTGGGCCGGACGCAAACACGATCGCAGAAACAAAAGCTCTGTTCGCGTCGGGCGGACAGAGCTTTCCTTATTTCGAGTGTGGCGGAGCTGCGGACTTAGAGCAAGAAGAAACGTGAGGGCGAACGGTACGGAGGTACCGCGGATCCCGATCGCCGGGAGAACGACCCACTTCGCAAGGAGAGAACCGGCGGCGACAATCAGGTGAGAGGCAGTTCCGGCTTCGCCAGCAGAAGTTTGCAGGTTCGCAACCTGTTATTCTCCGCGCTTTGATGCGCGGCACGGGCTCCCTGGAACTATCGTGGGAGCGCAGTAGCCGGGCATCGATCGTGCGTTGTTTCGGAGAGAGGTAGGCTCATGTCGGAATATGGAACTGCCGTAGCTGCTACGGCTGCATCGCAGCGAAGCCAGAGGACAGCGCCGGGCGTAGAGGCTCTGGCGCAGTCGTTTCTGGACAATCTGCTCTTTGTTCAGGGCCGGTCGATGGAACGAGCCACGGTGAATGACCTGTACATGGCTCTGGCGCATACGGTCCGCGACCGCCTGGTGGAACGCTGGATCTCGACCACGAAGAATTACCAGGCGCAGGATGTGCGCGTGGTGTGCTACCTCTCGGCGGAATTCCTGACCGGTCCTCATCTGGCCAACAATCTGATCAACCTCGGAATCTACGACGAGGCCGAGGAGGCCATGCGGCACCTGGGCGTCGATCTGAACCTGCTGATCGAACAGGAAGGCGAGCCGGGCCTGGGCAACGGCGGCCTGGGGCGCCTGGCCTCCTGTTTCATGGATTCGCTGGCCACGCTGGATATCCCCGCCATCGGCTACGGCATTCGCTACGAATACGGGATTTTCGACCAGCAGATTCGCGACGGCTGGCAGGTGGAGTCGACCGACAACTGGCTGCGCCTGGGCAATGCCTGGGCGCTGGAGAGGCCCGAGGATTCCTATGAAGTCCGGATGGGCGGCCGCACGGAAACGCATATCGACGCTCGGGGGCGGATGCACGTGAAGTGGGTTGCCGAGCACGTGGTGCGCGGGGTTCCGCACGATACACCGATTCTGGGCTACCGCACCAACACCGCGAACACCATGCGGCTTTGGTCGGCACAGGCGGTACAGAGCTTCGTCTTCGAAACCTTCAATCAGGGTGATTTTTTCGGGGCGGTCTCGGATAAGGTGGCTTCGGAAAACATCTCCAAGATTCTCTATCCCAACGACGAGGCCGCGCAGGGCAAGCAGCTGCGCCTGGCCCAGCAGTACTTCTTCGTCTCCTGCAGCCTGCAGCACATCGTTCGGATCCAGACCAATCAGAACCGGCCGCTGACGGAGCTGCACCGCAATTTCGCCATTCAGATGAACGATACCCACCCCGCCATCGCAGTGGCCGAGCTGGTGCGGCTGCTGGTGGACGAGCACGGCCTGGAATGGGATCCGGCGTGGAATGTGACGGTGAACTCGCTGTCCTATACGAACCACACGCTGCTGCCGGAGGCTCTGGAGCAGTGGCCGCGGAGCCTGTTCGCCGCGCTGCTGCCGCGCCACATGGAGATTGTCGACGAGATCAACCGCCGCCACCTCGAGGAAGTCCGCGCGAAGTTCCCCGGCGACGAGGAACGGGCGCAACGGCTGTCGCTGGTCAGCGATGGCAGCGGCGAGAAATACGTGCGAATGGCCTACCTGGCGGCTCTGGGCAGCCACGCCATCAACGGAGTGGCGGCCCTGCACACGGAATTGCTGAAGGAGAGCATTCTGGGCGATTTTTATGCGCTGAGCCCGGAGAAGTTCTCCAACAAGACGAACGGCGTGACACCGCGGCGCTGGATCGTCCTGAGCAATCCTCGACTGGCGCAGCTGCTCACGGCGCGGCTGGGCAATGGATGGATCTACGACCTCGAGAAGCTGCGCCGCCTGGAGCCGCTGGCCGACGACCCCGAGTTCCGCAGCGAGTGGCGCGCCATTAAGCGGCACAACAAGGTGCAGCTCGCGGCCTGGATTCACGAGAAGCTGGGGATTGCCGCCGACCACGAGTCGATGTTCGATGTGCTGGCCAAGCGCCTGCACGAGTACAAGCGGCAGCACCTGCAGATCCTGCATATTCTGACCCTGCTGAAACGGGCTCAGCGCGATCCCAACGCCCCCATCGTTCCCCGGACCTTCATTTTTGGCGGCAAGGCTGCGCCCGGCTATCGGATGGCGAAGCTGATCATCAAGCTGATTCATTCCGTCGGAGAAGTCGTGAACACCGATCCTTCGGTGGCGGGCAGGCTGCGCGTGGTCTTTTTGCCTGATTTCAGTGTGAAGCTCGGCCACCGGGTTTATCCGGCTGCGGATCTCTCCGAGCAGATCTCCCTCGCCGGCAAGGAGGCTTCCGGAACCGGCAACATGAAATTCGCCATGAATGGCGCCCTCACCATCGGCACTCTGGACGGCGCCAACATTGAGATTCGCGACGAGGTCGGGGCGGAAAACTTCTTCCTCTTCGGATTAACCGCCTCCGAAGTTGTGGAGCGGAAACGCGAGGGATACGATCCGCGCGCGATCTACGAAGCGAATGCCGACCTCCGGGAGATTCTCGATGCCATAGCCAACGGGGAGTTCTCTCACGGCGATCGAGCCTTGTTCGCGCCGCTGGTGGAGTCGCTCCTCAGCCGCGACGAATACATGCTGCTGGCCGATTACGCTTCCTATATCGACTGTCAGGATCGGGTCAGCGCGGCGTATCGGGATCCGGAGCACTGGACCCGTATGTCGATTCTGAACGTGGCGCGCTCCGGCAAGTTCTCTTCCGACCGGGCCATTCGCGATTATTGCTCCGATATCTGGAAGACCTGGCCGGTGAAGATCCACGTGTAGGCCCGGTTGCCTGGTGGATCTCCGCCGGCAGGATGTTACCTGCGGCCGCGGGAACCCATCGTAATTTTCGAATGGGTTACCACTGCACTCCCGGATACAAACTCCCGAGCCGCTCGGTCCGGTAGTCGTTCGTCCCCGCCACATGCATGTGCCAGACTGTCTGCGGATCGGCCGTGCGCGTCACTTCCCACACATCGGAGTTGTCGCCCTGGCTGCACAAATCGATCTCGACGTTCCCGTTGGGCAGCCACTGCACCCCGCCGCCCCAGTAGGAGTACTGCTTCGGCGGGAAGACCTTGCGAAAGACCAGCGTTGCCGTCTTCGCCGCTTCATCGATGCGGAAAATCGGCACCGTCGTGTAGCACGGCGCCGCGCCCTTCGTACCGCACATCCTGCCGTCCGCCAGGATCCGCCCGTAGCCGTTATCCATCATGCCCAGGTCGAAGACGCCCGCATCCTGGGTGCTGAACAGCGCCGGGTTGTGCTGCCCGTAGTTCCAGTCCTGCGGCGCCTGCCCGTTGATCAGGCGCAGATCGCCATCCTTGCCCAATGTCCACAGAATCTTCCCTGTGCCCTGGCCGTTTCGGTAGTCGATCTTGATGACCCAGCTCTGCGACCGCATTGACACGATCAGGTTCCCGTCGTCCTTCGTGTAGAGCACCGCGTTGGTATGTGTCCAGTCCGGAAAGTCTTTGGGATGGCGGTTGACGTCGAGATGATCGAACTCGCTCCACGTCCACACCGGCTGCCACCGCGGATCCAGATCGACGAGAACGTCCGCAATTACGCGTGTCGTCCCGGGATATCCCGGCAGGTTGGTGTAATCCCGCGTTGCGGCCGCTATCACAATCATGTGGCCGTTCGGCAGCACGGCCACGTCGTGATGCATCATCTCCAGGATCGGCCCCTTGTAGCCGCGCGCGCGCAGCCGGTCGTTCAGCTGCTGCATGTCAATCTGGCGAATGGTTTCACCTGCCAGGTTGATCTCGCGCATCAGGATCGTGGTGTCCGGTGGCGGCGCGCCGTCCGGACTGTCCAGCAACTGGTGCGCCGGCATCCCGATCACCACCAGAAAATCGCCGTTGGACAGCGGAATGATCGGATTGATGATGGTGCCGAATCGCCGCTGCTTCGGCGTCGGCACCCAGGCACTCAGTCCAAAATGCCCGTGCAGCCATCCCACCAAAGTCAGATAGAGCGCATGCACGTCCTTGTGGATCTGCACCACCGTCGAGGACTGGCGGTCCGGATACTCGTACGCCCAGAGCACATGCCCCTGCAGATCGGTCACGATCGCCTCACACCAGTGCCCGATGGAGGGATTGATCATCTCCACGCCCGGCTGCGGCGTGCCCGGCGACTGCACGGTGATCGCCGGGATCATCCGGCTCCTGTAGTGCCCGGTCGTGAACGCGTGATCGACGTCCCGCACCACCGTCCCATCGGGGAACTGCGCCACTGCCTGCATGTGATAGGTCGTGTCTCCGCGCATGCCCGCCACCAGAATCGTCGCCGGGCGACCCGCCGGCGCATCGAGGGTCCAGGTCCGCAGTCCGTAGGCCATCGTCGGCCCAAAGTCGACGGTGACGCGCGCCGCGCTCTGCGGCTGAATCGTGTAGCGAGCCACCTGGGCGTTCTGTGTCGCTTCCACAGTGCCCCCTTCGATCGCATCCGGTGCGTGCCCGATGACCGTGGGTGGCGCCTGCTTCCTGCAGCCTGTAAGCGCAGGCCCCAACAGCAAAAGTGTGCCGCACGCTGCCATCATCAGCGTGCTCATTGTCGTCCTGCT
This sequence comes from uncultured Acidobacteriaceae bacterium, assembly GCA_963770525.1. GTDB lineage: Bacteria > Acidobacteriota > Terriglobia > Terriglobales > Acidobacteriaceae > Palsa-343. Next base: position 138,451 of record CAVYPY010000003.1, read on the forward strand.
TTTCATGTTCATCTCTGGCGTATTTAGCCCTTTCAGAGAGCAAGGCTCCCAAAAAGAAAGCTAACAGAGGCGATCCGTTTGCCGGCCTGGGCACGGACCGCAGGCATTTACGGCGCCGACCGATGCTCCAGTTTCGTCAGCGCGTCCAGCACATCGCCGGCTTTGGCGTCGGTGGCCGGTCCGTGCGTCTGGAAAACGACGTGCCCGGAGGGGTCGGCGACCAGCACGTAGGCGATGTTCTTGTTGCTCGCGCCGACCAGACCCTCCCACTTCCCTTCCTCTGAGTAGAACGGCGCCAGATGCGATTTCTCCGGCTCGTGCACGGAGCGGCGCATACCATGCATGATCATTTTCATGATGAACGAAGGGATACCCTGAAAGTCAGCCAGCTCGATGTAATCGAAGCGGGAGTCCTTCGTATAGACAGGCTGGAAGCGCTTGTTCCACGCGCCACTGTCGTCGCCGCCCCTGGCGGTAAACGCGATGACGATGACGATCGGCTTTTGGCTGCCGGACGCGGGCAGCACGACGTGACCGTTGTCGAGCGTGGTGACGTCGATATGCGGAATCTGCTGGGCGAAGACAGGCACAGCGGCGAGGGCGAAGGCCAGGGCGAGCAGGGCGCGGCGCATCGAGTCTCCTGTTGGATGGAAAAGCCCGAACACGATGGGATGTACTCTCACTTGGTCGCGGTTTCCCATTCCAGGGCGCCCTGCGCGTTGAGCGCCGGCGCGTCGTCGGGCAGGATCCAGCGCTGGCGGACCAGCACGTCGACCGCTTTCTTGTAGCGGGCAAGATACTCGTCGCGTCCGCCTGGATAGCGCTCCTCAATCGAGGAACGCGGGTCGCCGGCGGCTTTGCGCTCGGCAGCGGTCTTCGCAAACGGGAAATAGGAGCCGAGGAAGGAGACGCGCTGATCGGGCGCGCCGGTCGATGGGTCGCGGAGGTTCCAGCCGGTATAGGTAGCCAGCGGCACGGCGATCTCCGGCAGATGCACGCCGGCGCGGTCGGTACCATCGGCGTCCACCTGCGGCACCAGGACCGGGAAGGCCGCGCCGACGATGGGCGGCTGCAGGGTGAGGATGCCGGTCTGCTGCCAGCGCGGGCCAAAGTCGAGATGCCAGCCCTGATTCACGTTGCGCGGAACGTGCACGCCGGGGATGGCCGGGAAGGCCAGCTTGTCGAGCGGGACAAGAGTGCCATCGGCAATGTGCGGAACGGTTGTGGGCGGCGGCGCAACGCCGTCGCGGACCCAGCGGTTCATGTTCGAAATCATGCCGCGCCAGAACCAGCGGATGGGAAGCGGGCTTTCGAGATTTTGGCTGGCCAACTCAGGGGTGCCGCGCTCAGGCGGGAACGGGCCGCTGAAGTGCTGCAGACCGGCGAAGAAGTAGATGCGCACGTTCGGGTCCTGCGGCATGTCGCGGCGGCCATCGGCGGTGGTGTGGATGAGCGAGGCGGCACGCCCCCAGTACTCATACGAGGTGTGAGAGAAAAAGATCTTCGGCAGAGCGTTCTCAGCGCGCGTACGGTCGAGCAGACCCTGGGCAGCAGCATGCGAGTGTGCGGGATCCTGTTCAGGGAGGCCGGTGAAGGGAAAGATGTCCGTCGGCCAGAAGATCGAAGACATGGGCTGCGCGTCGCGCGAGGGCTGCGCGAAACGGAGATTGAAGCTGCCGCGGCCGGCGCCGCCCACGTGAGCGAGGATGCCGTCGAGCGCCATACGATCCTGCTCGTCCTGGTTGAAGCCCTCGTAGAGCAGCGTGCGCAGCCAGCGTCCACACTGCGAGATGCCGAGGGCGTAAGCACGGCTGACGGGCGCGACGGGCGCAGGAATGGCCGACGCGGGAGTAGCGACGGTCCGGGGACCTGCGCTCTGGTTGCTGCCGTACTTCAGCCACGAAACGAAATCGCGCACCGCGGCAAAGCCAAGGCCGGCGACGACGGGATCCTTGACCACATAGACCAGCTCGTAGATGCGGCCGGGCTGAAATCCGCCGTTGAGATGGATAGAGCCATGCGGCGCCAGGAGGCGACGGGCCTGCGCAATGGGAACAAAGCGCGGCGCGCCGGGCGAAATGAAGGACCACTGCGTGCGCGGAATGACGGTGCGCGGGCCGGTGGGCGTATCGCGGACGGTGAGGACGTTGCGCGGATCATCGGGATTGGCGACGGGGTACTCGGTGCCGCCCATGTGGCCAACAATGATGTGGCCGAGGGGCCAGTCGGTCGTGGTCGCAGCCGGGGTGAAGTCGTCGCGCAGCAGCCCGGTAATGGGCTGGCCGTGATCGGTGGCGACAGGCGCGTAAAGGCGCAGACTGCCTGGCGGCGCGTCCCACTGCCAGCCGAGATCGGCGATGGTGTAACCCTGGCGCAGCAGCCAGGCATCGCCAAAGTCGGAGGCCGCGCTGGGATCGGGCGAGTGCGAACCGCCATCCACCAGCCACAGCAGGCCTTTGCCGCCGCGGTTGGGGATTTCCAGCAGGAGCGCGCTGTTGCCGCCGTGGAGGGGACGCAGCATCCACAGGTCGGCGGAGAATTCGACTTCACCCATAGCGTTGCGCGGAGCCAGATCGAGATCGACAATGCCGCGGTCGTGCGGATCGTCGGGTCGCACCGCGAAGTGCACGCGGGCGACGATTTTTTCATAGGGACCCGCGGGGCCGAAGGCCATTCCGCCGAGGACCGGCTCGCGGCGGAGGATGTCAATACCGGTGACGCGGGCAAAGGAGGGCGCAGCCAGCGCGGCGACAAGGAGGAACAACAGCGCGGAGCGGCGGAATTTCATTTGGGGGGAAGTATACGGTCTGTGGCCGCGTTGCCAACTGCGAAAGATCGCCCGGAAAAAGCGAAAGGGCGAACTCCCTTGCGGGAAACTCGCCCCCCACTTTTCCGATTTCGAAGATCCGGGTTCGGGACCGGATCGCTGCGGTGGGTGAACCCGCATTGGGCCGGGAGACGCAGGCGGAGCCCGCATTTTCCTGCACCCACTCGTGCTCACACTCGCTGCGAAAGCTTCGTGGCTGCCCTCATTCGCCCGCCGGTTTCCCGCAGGGTTGTGAGCGCCGTTGCCGACGCTCGCGAAAGCCGCTTTCTGCTTTCTTCGCGGGAAGATTGCTCTTCCGTTGAAGGAATATTCTCACAAAACGGCCGCGCCGCAAGGGGAATATTTTGGTGGAAATCCCGGTGTTTGTGTGGATTACGGGATGGTCGGCGGCGGCGCGGCCGGTCCGCGGTGCGCGCAGCTCCCGCCCACAATTCCAGGCGAATCAGGTAGTCTTCTTCTACGTTTTTGCAGCCCAATTTCGAAAGTCCGGTTTTCGCGGCCCGGGCCGACGCATTTGTAACAGGAGCCAGCATGATTTCACGGCGTTCGTTTTTGCGGGTGTCTGCGGCGTCGGCGGCCGCCGCCGCTTCCCTTCCCTCGTTGTGCGAGGCCCAGGACGATGCGCCGCCGCAACTGCCGGCGCCAATCGCGGCGCTGCCGTCATTTGTCGGACGCGTGCAGCCCATCAGCAACGAGGAGCGGCTGAGCCGCATCGAGCGCGCGAAGCAGTTGATGGCCGCGCACAAAATGGATGCCATCCTCCTGGCCAACGACGCAACCAGTTCGCTCTATTTCGCCAACATCAGCCTGAACGGTGGCGAACGGCTGTGGGCTCTGGTGATTCCGGCGAAGGGCAAACCGTTTGTGGTGTGTCCGGCGTTTGAGAATGCGCGCGCGCATGAGCTGCTGGAGTCCGGGCCGTTCGGCACCGATGCCGATGTGCTGACCTGGCAGGAAGACGAGAGCCCGTTCGTGCTCACCGTGAAAGGCCTGCGCGATCGCGGCATCGCCACCGGGCGCGTGGGCCTCGATGAGGAGATGAAATTCGTCTTTGCCAACAGCCTCGCCCAGTCCGGACCGGCGCTGACTTTCGTCGTCGCCACTCCGGTGACCGGGGGCTGCCGCATGATTAAGGATGCGCATGAAGTCGAGTGCATCCGCACGGCGTGCGCGGCGACGCTGGCCGTCTACAAGGCGGTTTACGAGTCCCTGCGGGAAGGCATGACCAACCTGGACGTGGAACGGCTGGTGGACGAAGGCTACAAACAGGTCGGCCTGCCAGGCGACGCCACACTGAACATCGGCACCTACACGGCCAACCCGCATGGATCGCGGTCGGTGCAGACCATTCGCGAGGGCACGATTCTGATGATCGACGACGGCTGCAGGGTGGAAGGCTACTCGTCGGACATTACGCGTACCTTTGTGCTGGGCAAGCCGTCGGACAAAATGAAGAAGGTTTTCGACATCGTGCACCAGGCACAGCAGGCGGCGCTCAAGGCCGCACGCCCCGGCGTGGAACTGGCCAGCGTGGATGCGGCCGCGCGCCAGGTGATCGTCGATGCCGGCTACGGACCGGGGTTCAAATACTTCTCTCACCGCGTCGGACATGGTCTGGGCATGGATGGCCACGAGTGGCAATACCTGGTGAAGAACGACATGTTTGGCTGGGAGCTGCATCCGCACATGCAGGCCAACATGGTTTTCAGCGACGAGCCAGGAATCTACATTCCGGGCGAGTTCGGCGTGCGGCTCGAGGATGACATGCACGTGGGAGAGAACGGCGCCGAGCTGCTGACACCGGCCAGCCCGTCACTGGACGATCCGTTCGCGAACGCATAGCGCTGTCGGACATTGTCCGACGTGCGTCCGACGCCGTCGGACAAAAGAGGATCGGCTGCGCCGGTCCTCTTGCGCAGAAACGAATCAGGCTTGTTTGCCGTACTCCGTCACCGCGGGCGGATTGCGGAACTGCGTCCCGCGCTGGTGCCAGTAGGGGTAGATGGGGATCTGTTCACTGGCGCGGTCCAGCTGCTCCACCTGCGCCGGTGTCAGGTTCCAATCCGCCGCCTGCAGGTTCTGCTGGAGCTGCTCCGCGTTGCGCGCGCCCACGATCACACTGGACACCGTGGGCCGCTGCAGGAGCCAGTTCAGAGCGATCTGGGAGATCGTCTTCCCTGTTTCTTTCGCCACTTCATCGAGCGCATCGACAACTCCATAAAGATATTCGTTGTCCACCGGAGGTCCAGCTTCGGCGGTTTTGTGCAGGCGGCTGACTTCCGGCACGGGTTTACCGCGGCGGATCTTACCCGTCAGGCGACCCCAGCCGAGCGGGCTCCATACGAGCGCGCCGACGCCCTGGTCGGTCCCGAGCGGCATCAGCTCCCATTCATACTCACGTCCGACCAGCGAGTAGTACACCTGGTGGGCAACGTAGCGCGGCCAGCCGTAGCGGTCGGAGACTCCCAGAGACTTCATCAGAGCCCATCCGGAGAAATTCGAGCAGGCGATATACCGCACCTTCCCGGCGCGGACCAGGGTCTGCAGCGTGTCGAGCGTTTCCTCGACGGGCGTGAACGCGTCAAAGGCATGCATGTGGTAGATGTCGATGTGATCGGTGCCCAGCCGCCGCAGGCTGGCGTCGCACTGTTCAAGGATGTGGAAGCGCGAGGTGCCGAGGTCGTTCGGACCGCCGGCCATAGGGAAGAAGACCTTGGTCGAGATCAGAACATGGTTGCGTTTCTTGCCCAGTGCCTTGCCGAGGATCTCTTCGGCGAGCCCCGTCGAGTAGCCGTTGGCCACGTCAAACAAATTCACGCCCGCCTCGATGCAATGATCGACAAGGCGGCGAGCTTCCTCAACGTCCGTATTGCCCCAGGCGGCGAAGAACTCGTTACCGCCACCGAAAGTGGCGGCGCCAAAGCTGAGAGCGGAGACTTTGAGTCCGGAGCGTCCAAGAAAACGATAGTCCATAGGGGGAAGGATGCGCGTGGGCTGTGGATTGGTGCAAGGACAGCGTTCAGCGTACGGCGTACAGGGTGCAGAAAGGCAAAAGCTGGCGGGATTCGCGGCCGGCCCGATTCACCCCCAGGGTTGTTCTCAATAGGGAGTTTTGTTGGGCGAATCGAGCCACAGCTGGAAGGACTCCCAGGCATCGTCGTGCAGGAGCGGTGCGCCGGGGAAGCGCCGTTCGGACGCAGGCAGAGTGAATTCGCGGTAAAGCACCGCATCGTCGAAGCCGACGCGGGCCGCATCGGCGCTGGTGTTGCCGTACCAGATGCGGTCGATGTGGGCCCAATAGATGGCGGACAGGCACATCGGACACGGCTCGCAGCTGGTGTAGATTTCCGCGCCGGCCAGGCTGAAGGTATTCAGGCGACGGCAAGCGTCGCGGATGGCGACGATTTCGCCATGGGCGGTGGCGTCATTGGTGCGAGTCACAGAGTTCGCGCCCTCGCCGATGATGGCGCTGTCGCGCACAATCACCGCGCCAAATGGGCCGCCGAGGCCGTGTCGGACATTGTCCGACGCGAGCGCGATGGCGCGGCGCATGAACTCCGGGTTGGGTGGTGATTTCATGGGAAAGGAGCCGCCCGTACCTATCCTATCCGGACAGAATCGGACGGCTCTCGACTGTCTTGTTCTGCCCCACAGGCGATTGCCGGGCCGAACGCGAACTGGGGGTGAAGGAGAAGAGTCCTGCTCCCATCTCAGCGCAGCAATAGAAACAACGTCCTGGGGCAGTGCCTTCGCTGCGCAGGCCCTGATCGCCGGAATAATTCTTCGCCCGCTCCAAACCTCGGGTGGGCCATTTCCGTCTGATGAGGTACAGCCAAGGTAACGGTGTGTCCTGGTTTCGGCCGGGATTCCTTTGCCCTGATAGTTTTGGGAGCCATTTTGCATTTTTTTCGATGTGCCGCAGTCCGTTGCGCGCTCTTCCTCCTCCTGTTTGCCGGTCTGAGCTTCACGCCGTGCAAAGCTCTGAGTACGCCGGAACCGGGTACGGAACCTTTCGACTTGCCCAACGCTCCTTCGCAGCAAACGTCGAATGCGAACCCGGCGCCCCAGAGCTCGCCGGGCCAGGCACCAGCTACCCAGCCGGCCCAGCAGCCGTCCGGCAACGGCAACGCAACGACGCAATCGAAGCCGGCAACCACAAAAGAGGAGCAGCAACGGCTGGCGCAGCAGCAGCTAAAGCAGGAAGAGAAGCAACGAATTCTGGGCGTGGTACCCAACTTTTCGACCACGGACATTCAGGACGCGGCCCCGCTGACGGCGAAGCAGAAATTCCAGCTGGATCTAAGAAGCTCGCTTGATCCCTTTGAATTTGTCTTCGCCGGTCTGGATGCGGGCGAAGAACAGGCCGAAGACACGTTCCCGGGGTATGGACAGGGAGCGGCGGGATATGCCAAACGCTTCGGCGCCTCCTATGCCGATACGTTTGACGGTGGACTGTGGGGGAACGCGATTCTGCCTGTGCTGCTGCACGAGGATCCGCGCTATTTTCGCAAAGGCAGCGGGCCTTTCATGAACCGCTTCCTCTATTCAGCATGGACGACGATCTGGTGCAAGCGGGACAATGGGAACTGGGGACCGAACTACGCCAACGTCGCGGGTAATTTTGTCGCGGGCGGAATTTCGAACCTCTACTATCCACAGAGCGACCGCGGCGTGGAGCTGACCCTTACGCGCGCGCTGACGGTGACCGCCGAAGGGGCGATCGGCTCGGAGTTTGTGGAGTTCTGGCCGGACATTTCGCGCCACCTGTTCAAAAGGCATTTCGAGAAGATCCAGGACCAGCCGCCCGCGCAGGCGCCGGCACCGGATGCGAATAAGCCGGTGCAGCAGACAAACGGCACCACAACGCCACCGATCCCGCCGCATTGAAGCCGCCGCGTCAGACAATGTCCGACACGCTCCGGCGCAGCGGGCTGAATTGTCCGACGTTGTCCGACAAGACTCTCGGCGATCGGCAGCCGATTGAACCGCTGCCGGTGCGTGGCCGCGGCTAAACCGTAGCCGCCTGTCGCGGCTGCGCCCGCGGCTTCTTCTTCAGGTGAACGTAGCGCCACAGGTTCGCCGCCGCCACCGCGATGCAGGCGAGGACCGCCCACGGAAACATCCGCGCCAGCCATTGATTCATGGACAACGTGACCGCCAGCGCTTTTTCGGGCGTGAACGTGGGCGAAACCACCGCCGCCACGATGTTGGCGCGCAGCAGCCAGCAGAAGAACACCGCGCCGACGAGATCGACGAGCAGCCGAACGGTGATCCGTTGGGCCGTCCAGAAGGGTCGGACCAGGTTGACGCTGGAGAACACTGCGTTGGCCACAGTGAGAGCGAGCGTCGCCCAGAAGAAGAGGCTCCACTCGGCCGTCAGCGCGATGTGCAGGTTGCCAAAATGGAAGCGGAGCGGCGGCGCCATGTTGGCGATCCACCAGAGCACCACCGCCAGGTTCACCGCCAGCTCGATGGCCGACGTGGAGCGCGGAATGAGACTCGGGTGTCGGACAGGCGGCAGCTTGCGTGGACTCCACGATTCGAGGATGTGCTGCTGGGCGTGCGTCCGTTCCAGGACTGCGAAGACCAGGGTGACGATGCCCATGGCGGCAAACCACGCCGTCCACAGGTGCGACCAGGTGAGCCCCACCAGCGAGAGCCAGTGCGCCGAGCGGTCGGCTCCGAAGCCTGGACTCAACACCGTCACCAGCCACCCCAAGAAGATGGGCACCAGGAGACAAAATGTCACCACGATGGCGACGAAGCGATAGATGGGAAACAGCAGCGGCCCGATCAGCGATTGCTGCGGCAGATACCGGTTGGCAACCAGAATCGGAGAGCCGCGCTGGCGCAGGAGTTCTTCCACCTCGTCTTCGGTCAGCGGGTGCCCCAGAGCCCGCGAGCGCTCCTCCATCTCCGAGCGGATGTCTTCGGACAGCTCGGCGATCATGTCGTCCTGCTGCTTGCGCGGCAGCCAGAAGCGGACGGCCTGCAGATAACGGTTAACGAGATCCATGGTGGTTCTCCTGGAAAATGGCGCGGACGGAATTGTCGAGGTGTTGCCACTCGGCCATGAGCTGCAGGAGGATGCGGCGACCGTCGGCGGAAAGTCGGTAAAAGCGCTTGTTGCGTTTTTCGTGCTCGCGCCACTCGCTCACCAGCAGGCCCTGCGATTCGAGGCGGCGCAGCAGGGGATAGAGCGTGCCCTCGTCCATCTCAAGGCCGTTCTCCGCCAGTTCCCGACGCAGGGTGTAGCCGTACTGCTCCGTGTGCAGCGCGGCCAGCACAGCCAGAACGAGAGAGCCGCGGCGAAGTTCAAGGCGGAGGTTGTCGAGGGCTTCGGGCTGCATGGCAGTACGATGTCGAGCATCGTATGCGCCATACACTATGCGATACACAGTAGCTGTGTCAAGAAGAGAATTTCGAGATAGTGTCAGGAGCAGGGCGGCGGAGATTTCGAATGCTGAAGAAGATTGCTTTGCTGCGCGATCGAGTGGCGGACTGGGAAATCTACCCGTTCTCTGTTCCCGTCATTCGCGCGCTGGATACCCTGGCATTGCGCTCGCGCGTCTGCTTCTTTGCCGGGGAAAACGGAAGCGGGAAATCGACTCTGCTGGAAGCCATCGCCGCTCACTATGGATTCGGGCGCGAGGGCGGGACGCGCAGTTTTCTGAATGACTCGACGAAGAGCAACCGGTCGATCGACCCTCTGGTCAGCGCGCTGCGGCTGTCCTTCGATGTAAGAACGGGTGCGGGGTTTTACCTGCGGGCGGAGAGCTTCTTCAATTCCGCAAGCTGGATCGATGAGACGGACGAGAAAACAGCGTACCCGGGCCTTACCGCGCCACCGCTCAGTGCCTTCTACGGCGGCAGGAGCCTGCACGCCCGCTCGCACGGCGAGACGTTCCTTCAGATGATCGAGCTCAAAATGCAGCGCAACGGCCTTTTCCTGCTGGACGAGCCGGAGGCCGCCCTGTCGCCGCAGCGACAACTGTCTTTCCTGATTTTGTTGCATGAGACCATCAGGCGGCACAAGGATGCGCAGTTCATCATCTCGACGCACTCGCCCCTTCTGCTCGGGTATCCCGACGCGCAGGTTTTCTCCTTCGACGAGGAGCGAATCCAGGAGGTCGACTACGAGCAGACGGCGCCCTTCCAGATTGTGCGGCGGTTCGTGAACGATCGGGATCGATTCGTGCAGGAGCTTTTGCAGGAGGCGCCGACGCTGTTTGCCGGCGAGGGGGAAGACGCATGAATGGATCGAGCTGGAGAATCGCGGACGCGATCCTGCTGCTGCTGGCCCTGGCAGTGGGGCTGGCCATCGCCTGGGTTGACGCTCGTCCCCACTGGGACGACAGCGGCATCACCGCCGGCATGCTGCTGCTGTCGGCGGCCGTGCTGGGGCTGATCGGGCCACGGCGCCCGTGGCTGTGGGCGCTCGCCATTGGCCTGTGGGTGCCCCTGCACCTCATCGTGCAGAAGCCGTCGATCGGCAATGTCCTCGGTGGATTTGTGATCCTGGCCTTCCCGATGGCGGGGGCTTATGCGGGGATGGCGGTGCGGCGCCTGCTTGCGCGCTCAAGCCAGCCGCATGTCTGAATCGGGCACCGGGGCTGGCTTTACTCGCGGATCAGGCTGAGCGGCTCGGCCAGCAGCGCGTAGCCGGTAAGAACTCCGGCGCTTTCGAGAAAAAGGTAGACAGCCACGACGAGAATCCGGCGAGAGCCATGAGGCGACGGCCCGGGTTGCGCGAGTTCCCGCGTGACGAGCAACGCCCCACAGGCGAGTCCGGTGAGAACGGCAAGAGCCCATCCCAGGCGCCGCGGATTGAGCCGGGCAGGCAGGTTGTGCGTTTTTCGAATGCGCGTTCCGCTGCGGCCGAGAACCCCGCGCCGCCATGGAGACAGAAGCGCGGAGACATCGTCCACGAGATCGGTACGGGATTCCTCCGAGACCGGGAGCAGTGCCGTGCCAACAGACCAGACCGCGACGAACAGCAGCAGAGAGCCGCAGAAGGCGGTGAGAATGGCCCCCGGGATGGAGTTCCGCAAATTCTCTGGGTAGATGGCCAAAGCGACCAGGGCAGAGGCCGGGATGGCGAGTTTTCTCGTGGCAGGCTTCCGGGGCGACTTCGCCCCAGGGACCGACAGCAAAAACCAGGCAGCGGCCGCGAACGACCAGAACAGCAGCAGGGCGGTCGCTGCGAAGAGCTGGGTTCCCTGGGGCCGGTCGAACCACGGGGACAGGTGCCGGGCCATGGCGATCAGATCGGAGAGGCAGGTGAATCCGATGGCCACCGAGGCCATGAGGACGCCGCGGGTGAAGGAGGCGACGGGCGCGGCTTCCTCCGAAAAGGGGCGGAATGCGCGGACGAGCGACACCAGCATCATGAACAGGACAAACTGGACGGCGAAGGAGCCAACCGCGTCATAAGGGTCTTCGCTGAACGGATTCACCGCGGACCAGGGCTTCCAGTGTTTCGCCAGCTGAAAATGAAGGAGGAAAGCCAAGCCCAGCAGGCACACGGCGAAAGCGTTCCTGCGGAGAACCGAGCGCATGGCAATTGATTGTAAGGCGGTTGGCGGGCGGCGGATGTGCCAGCAGAAAAGACGCGCTGCGGGCAACGAACGGTGGTCCCGGCGGTCCGCCCCATGTTATTCTTGGGCCAGACACTTAGGAAGTGCAATCGACGAAAATTCAGAGGAGTACGCACGGACGTGCTGGCACCCCAAAAGAAATCCGAAGTTATCGCAAGCTATCGCACCCATGACACCGATACCGGCAGCCCTGAGGTGCAGATCGCGGTTCTCAGCGAGCGTATTGGCGACCTGACCGAGCATTTCAAGGCCCACGCGAAGGATCATGCGTCGCGCCGCGGCCTGCTGATGCTGGTGAGCAAGCGCCGGCGCCTGCTGGACTACCTGAAAACTCACGATTCCGACCGGTATCGGACTGTGATCACGAGGCTGGGTATTCGTAAATAACACGGCCGGGCCTGGTCTTCGGCGCGCGCGCGACCGGAACCGAAAAGAGCACGGACCGTGAGGGGCGGCGCCCATCCGCAGGTTGCGCGGCCCCTGGTCGAAGCAGTAGCAGCGATCCCAACTCTCCGCTCTCCCGGCTCCCCATCACCCGCAGCGCCGCGGACGCCCGCCCGATCGCCGCCCATTCAGAAAAGAGGAAACCATGAAGCAGGAAGTATCGGTCGAGCTTGCCGGCGGCAAGCGGCTGCATTTTGAAACCGGCCGGATGGCCAAGCAGGCCTCGGGCGCTGCGCTGGTCAGCTCCGGTGACACCGTGGTGCTGGCGACGGCGGTCGCCTCCCCCGACCCCCGGGAAGGCATTGATTTCTTCCCCCTCACTGTGGACTATCGCGAGTACGCGTATGCCGGCGGACGCATCCCCGGCGGCTTCATCAAGCGCGAGGGACGCCCCAGCGAGCGCGAGATTCTGACCAGTCGCCAGATCGACCGGCCCATCCGCCCGCTCTTCCCCGAAGGATTCCGCAACGAGACCCAGATCATCGCGCTGGTCTTCTCCGCGGACAAGGAAAACGATCCGGACGTCGTGGGCATTAACGCGGCAGGCTGCGCCCTGGCTCTGTCGGACATTCCCTTCGGTGCGATCATCGGCGCGGTGCGCGTCGGACAAGTCAACGGCGAGTTCGTCGTCAATCCGTCGTACACCGAGCGCCGCGACAGCAAGGTGAACATCACGGTGGTCGGAACCAAAGACGGCATCGTGATGATCGAAAGCGGCGCGGCCGAGGCCCCCGAAGAGACGGTGGTGGACGCCATCGAGTTCGGGCACACCGAGATCAAAAAGATCGTTGCCGCCATCGAAGACCTGGTATCGCGGGCGGGTAAGACGAAGCGGCCGGTGACGGCTCCGGAGTTCGATCAGGCTTATTACGACGCACTGCACGCCAAAATGGGCGCGCGGCTGAAGGATGCGCTGGATACGAAGGCTCATCCCAAGCTCGAGAGCCAGGTGCTGGTGAAGCAGATCCAGGACGAGCTGAAAGCCGAGATTCCCGACGATGCGAACGCAGCGGCGGCGAAAAAGAAGCTGGCCCACTACTACGAAACTCTGCGGGAACGGATGTTCCGCGAGCAGGTGACGAAGGAGCGGGTGCGGCCGGATCATCGCGCCTTCGACCAGATTCGTCCCATTTCCATCGAGCTGGGGGTTCTGCCCCGGACACACGGTTCGGCGCTGTTTACGCGCGGCGAGACGCAGGCGCTGGTGACGGCGACCCTGGGCACGACGGACGACTCGCAGCGGCTGGAGACGTTCGAGGGCGAGCAGCGGAAGAAGTTCATGCTCCATTACAATTTCCCGCCGTTTTCGGTGGGCGAGACCGGACGCATGACCGGCGTCGGACGCCGCGAAGTCGGACACGGGGCGCTGGCAGAGCGCGCCATCAGCGCGGTGCTGCCCAGCGAAGAAGAATCCCCCTACTCGCTGCGCGTGGTGTCGGACATTCTGGAGTCGAACGGATCGTCGTCGATGGCTTCGGTCTGCGGCGCCAGCCTGGCGCTGATGGATGCGGGCATTCCGCTGAAGGCAGCAGTGGCCGGCATTGCCATGGGCCTGGTGAAGGAGGGCGACGACTACGCCATCCTCACCGACATCGCGGGCGCTGAGGACCACTACGGCGACATGGACTTCAAGGTCGCCGGCACACGCAACGGAATCACCGCCCTGCAGATGGACATCAAGATCGGCGGGATCACGGGTCAGATCATGCGCGAGGCGATGGAGCAGGCGCGCAGGGGCCGGCTGTTCCTGCTGGACACGATGGAAGCGGCGCTGAGCGGACCGCGAACCGAGAAGTCGAAGTTCGCGCCGCAGATCCGCACCCTGCAGATCCCGACCGACAAGATTCGCGATCTGATCGGGCCGGGTGGCAAGACCATCCGCGGCATCATCGAAGCGACGCAGGTCAAGATCGACGTGGACGACACCGGCCGCGTCAACGTGGCCTCCAGCGACGAGGAAGGTCTGAAGAAGGCGCTGGCCATGATCAACGATCTGACCGCGGTGCCCGAAGTCGGCAAGACCTACCTCGGCAAGGTGGTTCGCCTGGCAGAATTTGGCGCGTTCGTCGAGATCTTCCCCGGCACCGATGGCCTGCTGCACATCAGCGAAATCGCCGAGCATCGCGTCCGCGAAGTAAAGGACGAGTTGCGCGAAGGCGATCAGGTGATGGTGAAGGTCCTCGGCGTGGAAGGTAACCGCATCAAGCTGTCTCGCAAGGCCGTGCTGCGCGAGCAACGCCAGAAGCTGGGCCTGCCTGAACCGGGCCAGGGCGGCGACATGGCGGCCTCCGGCAGTCCTGAACCCACCGAGCGTGCAGAACGGGCCGACCGCGGTGATCGTGGCGACCGGGGCGAGGGCAGAGGTCGTGGAGAGCGCGGAGAACGGGGTGATCGGCCGCCGCGTCCACCACGTCCCGCGGCGCCACCGCCGGAAGAGCGTCAGCCCACTTCCAACGCCAGCACCATCATGATCGAGGGCGGCGAGGACTTCGACGAAGAAGAGAGCAACCTCGAAGAAGGGGAAGAGATCAACTTCAACCGCGCCGACGGTGTGCCAGTCGTGACCGGTCCAGGAGGCGATCGGCGTCCCGCAGGCGCTGGCGCCGGCGGCCCGGGTGGCGCAGGACGGCGTCGTCGCCGTCGCGGGCGCAGACCCGGTGGCCCGGGTGGCGGCAGCCGCGGCGCTCAGTAACCCACCGCACCTTTTCCATCAACGGTATGTGAGGCCGGACGCCCGTCGTCCGGCCTTTCATTTTTTTGCCGGAATTCACGCGCCAAACCGCCCTGCTCAGCCGTCCAATACCGAAAGGAGGCGCATCTCCTCTACCCGTTACTGTTCTGGCAACGCTGCATCCTCTATCGGCTTCCGGGCATCCCCTCATCAGGTAGACTGTCGCCAATGAGCGCATCGATGTACATCGTCGTCGAAGGAGAAGACCCCGGTTACGACATTTTCGTGAACGGCCATGCGCTGGCTCGCAACGAAGATGCTCTGGAGAAATTGTCTCTGCGCCTCGGGGTAAAACCTCTGCTGGAATTCTTCTCTGCCGATGAGAATTCCATGGCCCTGCTGCTGGAAGAAGGCGCGGGCGACCCGGAGTGGGCGCGCACCCTGCCGCCGCCCCAGTGGTTCACGCCGGAAGATGGCCTCATCACGATTTGCACGCTCCACGATTTTCTGCGCGAGGCGCCGTCGGCCCTCGGCGCGGAAACCGCAGCTGTCGTGTCGGAGCTCGAGGAGTACGAGCGCGTCCTGCGCAAGACGGCCGTTCGCAATCTGCGCTGGCAACTCGCTGTCAGCTGGAAGTAGAAGAACAGGGATTAGAGTTTGGGGATTAGGGATTAGAAGGCGAAGCGGCCGATCGGGCCGCTTTTGCTTTTGCCGGCAACGGAGGTCGACACGATCACCGCTACCACTGCACGCCTGGGTAAAGGCTGGGCAGGCGGTCCACTTTGAACTGGTCCTGACCCGGCGTGGTTCCCTGCCAGACCAGCTGCGACGCCGATGAATCCATCTCCTGCACAATCGTCCCCGCCAGCGGTCCGCAGAAGTCGATGTGCATATCGCCATTGGCCAGCTGCTCCACATCGCCGCCGAAGAAGCTGAAGAACGTATCGGGCGGAGTGTAGTGGGTCACCAGCGTGGCCGTCATGTTCGACTCGTTGATCTCCAGCAGCGGCACCGTTGAGTAGCATTGCGGCGTTGTCGCCGCATCCGGCTTGCACTGCACCTGCCCCGTCGAAAAAATGCGGTCGTTGCCGTTATCCATCAGGCCCAGCCGGAAAACACCAGTCGTATTCGGCGTGAAATAGTTCATCCCGTGCTGCGCATAGAACCAGTCCGCCGGATTCGTATCCGCCTGGCCGGCGCTGTTCAGCAGCTGGAAGTCGCCACCCTCGCCCAGGTGCCACAGGATATTCCCCGAACCGTGCCCGTCGTTGAAATCGATCTTGATAATCCAGTTCTGGTGCCGCATCGAGAGCAGCAGATTGTGGTCGTCGCTCGAATACAGCATGTCGTTCGAGTGCGTCCAGTCAGGGAAATTCATGGGATGGCGGTTGATGTCCAGATGATCGAAGCTGCTCCATACCCAGTCGGGATTGCCGTTCGCGTCCACGTCCACCAGCACGTCGCCCAGTACGCCCGTCGTTCCCGGATACCCAGGCAGGTTGCTAAAGTTCTTCGGATAAGCGGCCAGCAGGACCCAGTGCCCGTTCGGCAGCGCGAGCACATTGTGGTGGAAACTCTTCAGCTGGTAGGGCGAGCCATCGGAATCGTGGAAGCCGGCCGCGGCGAGGCTCTGGTTGAGCTGATCCATCGTGATCTGGCGCACGGTATTTCCCGCCAGGTCTACTTCGCGCACCACATTCAGCGTGCCTGGATGCGCGCCCGCGACCCCCGCGGTGAGCGAGGACAGATACGAGATCACCATCAGGAAATCGCCATCCGGCAGCAGCTGTGCGCCCTGGATCGTATCGAGCGTGGTCCCCTGGTACGTGTAGGTCCACAGCACGTTGCCCTCGAGGTCGGTGGCAAACAGCTGCGTCACGCCGGAGGGCAGGATGGTATTCCACAGCTCGATGCCCGGCTGCGGCGTGCCGGGATTCGTGATGGTGATGGCGCTGGTCGGGGGAGGCGTGCCGGCGGTCAGCGGCAGTCCGGAGGCGAACTGATCGTGGTCGATATCTGTGAGCGTCGCGCCGTCGTTCAGGGCAATCTGCGCGCGCATGTGGTAGGTCGTCTGCGCCAGCATGCCGCCCACCAGAACACTCACCTGTCCGCCGTAGGCCGTCGGTGTGGCGACCTGCCAGGTATTCAGGCCGTAGTCCGTCGTCGGGCCAAACTCCACCGACACTTTGCCCGGCGCCGGCAGATACACCGTGTACTCCACCACCTGAGGATTATTCGTGGGATAGATCACTCCCTCATCGATGATCGAAGCCACAGCGGTCGCCTGGTTCTGCTGCGGCGAAGAGGTCAGCTCCGCGGTAATGCTCACGTTCACACTCTGCGGCAGCGATGAGGGCGCAGTGTACTTGCCCGTGGCGTCCACGGTTCCGTAGGCTGCGCTGCCGCCGGCAACCCCATTCACCAGCCAGGTGAGCGCGCCACCCGTGGAAGACGTTGCCGTGAATTGCCGGGTTTCTCCTGGGAACAGCGCCACATACTGCGGGCTGATGGTCACCGAACCGAAGTTCGCCGCCACCGGAGGCGGCTGGGTGGGTGCGGATTGAGGCGGCGGAGGCTGCGTCCCCTGCGTAACGCCGCAACTCGACACGAAGAAGGCGGCCAGGCCGAAAAGCGCGATCGCCAGAACGACCTCGCGCTGTCTCTTCACGAATGGAACTCCGATAGTCGAAGCAATCAGGCCGGCTGGGGACGACGGTGTGGGGACGAGCAGCAGAACATACAGGTGAAGTGCAGGCCGGCGCCAGCCTTCCGTTACGGCGAAAGGCTGGCGCACAACTCGCTGGCAGGGCTAGAACCGAATACCGAACGTGATCGGAATCAGACCCTCGGTGCCTTCACCGTTGGTCGTGGCGGTTGGCTTCGGCGAATCAACCCAGACGTACCGCGCCTCGGCAAAGAGCTTGGCGTTGCTGTCGGGACCGAAGGCCTTCCAGTACCCGCCCAGGCCGATATCAAAAGCGCCCTGCGTGCTGGAGAAGTTGGCCACCGTTTCCGACGCATAGCCGTACTCGCAGAAGTAGTAGCACTCCTCGACTTCCTGCAGGTCGGTGAAGTTGGTCACCTTGCGGGAGAATCCGCCGCCGCCCGTAACGTAAGCGCCTGTGGTGTGCCGGCCATAGAAGTAGTAAATGGGATCAAACAGGAAGAGGTGGCTGTTGATGTTGCCGCCCTGGGCGCCGACAGCGGCGATGGTGGCTCCGGGAATCTTGTTCCGATCGAACTGATACTCGAACAGGACGCCAAACTTCTTCGTGAAGTTCCAGCCGCCGCCGAACGTCAGGTTGTAACCATACGTATCGTAGCCGTTCGTATCGTTGCCGACGGGCGCCGTGAATCCGCCGCCCGCGACAATGGCGATGTGGCTCCATTTGCTCTCGTAGTTGGGGTACTGCGGATAGCGCTGGTTATTGCGACCCCCATACTGCGGCGAGCCGTCCGCCGCGGCCAGGGAAAAGTGGTATGGAGTCGCGGACCCGCCCAGCAGCTCGTCCGTATTGAGAGACGCCTGGTACATGACCGAGCTGGAAGAGTTCTGCGCATCCGCCAGATTCGCGGAAGAAGAAGTCTGCGCAGCGGCAGGAAGAGTGCAGCTGACGACTACAGCCGATGCAACCATTAACAGGCACCGCAGAAGCGGCGAGTTCCGATCAGAGTTCGCAAGCATTTTGAGAACACCTCAGAGTCGTTGAAAGTACGAAGCCGGAAAAAGCAGGCGCAAGCCTGCCCGCAGGTATTGGACACCAAATTTTGTCCTAAGTTGCACGCTAAGATGCATTTTCGCAGATGCGGCACCACTTCGGGTTCAGAGCCCAGCGCCAGATTCGGCCAACGGCAAGTGGGCCAGGCCCCGCAGGACCTGACCCCACCCCGGCATTCTACCCCTGGATGTCGAACTGCTCCGGCGGCAGCGTCGGATCGCTCTTCACGATGATCGTTTTGCCGATCATCTCCTCGAGCTCGTTCAGCCACTTCGCATTGTTGGCCTTCAGCACCTTCACCACATCCGGATACACCCGCAGCAGCACGTCGTTCCGCTCGAAGTGCCGCATCATCTTGCGCATTTCGATATAGATTTCGTTGGCTACCGTCACCGGGCTCTTCACCATGCCGGTTGCGGTACACACCGGACAGGGCACGCTCAGGGTCCGCTCCAGCGACTGCTTCACGCGTTTGCGGGTGATCGCCACCAGCCCGAAATCGTTGAACTGCAGTACTTTAGAGGGGGCCCGGTCGACCTTCAGCGCGTCTTCCAGCGCCTGGGTCACCTTCTGCCGGTTGCGCCGTTCGTCCATGTCGATGAAGTCGATCACGATGATGCCGCCCAGGTCGCGCAGGCGAATCTGCCGCACGATCTCCGGAATGGCATCGAGGTTCGTCTTCAGGATCGTGTCCTCGAGGCGCGCCGTCTTGCCCACGTATTTGCCGGTGTTGATGTCGATGGCCACCAGCGCTTCGGTCTGGTTGATCACGATCGATCCGCCGGACTTGAGCCACACCTTCGACTTCAGCGCCTTGCTGATCTCTTCCTGGATGCCGAACTGCTCGAAGAGCGGCATCTCCTTGGTGTAGAGCTTCACGCGGCGCACCAGCGAGGGCTGGAAGCGGTTGAGGAAGCGCACAATCCGCTCGTACTCCGACTCGCTGTCCACCCAGATCGTGGAGAAGTTGTCGCTCACCTGGTCGCGCAGGATGCGCTCGATCAGGTTGAGGTCGTGATAGATCAGCGCCGGCGCCTTGCCCGCGTCCGAGCGCTGCTTGATTTCGTTCCACAGGTTGATCAGGAAGCGAAGATCGGCGCGAAGGTCATCCTCGCTGGCGCTCTCCGCGGCGGTCCGCACAATGAAGCCTCCTGTGGCGCTTCCCTTCTCGCTCACCAGGATCCGCTTCAGCCGCTGCCGCTCCTCATCGGACTCGATCTTGCGCGAGACGCCCACGTGGTTCACCGTCGGCATGAAGACCAGGAACCGCCCCGGCAGCGCGATGTGACTGGTGATGCGCGCTCCTTTGCGGGCGATCGGCTCCTTGGCAATCTGCACCAGGATTTCCTGCCCCGGCTTCAGCAGTTCGCTGATGATGGGCAGGTTGGAGGTCTGCATGTTGGGTCGGCGTCCACCGTGGCGGCGGCCGGGTTGCTGGCGTCCGCGTCCGCCGCGGCGTCCAAAGCGGCGATCCTCACGGCGCGCCGGAGCTTCCCCGGCTACAGCCGGCTCCTCAGCGGTTTCTTCACTGCCTTCCTCGAACTCCTCTTCGCCAGCGTCCTCGCCGCCGATCTCCGACTCTTCCGTTTCCGCAAAACCGCTCTCGAACTCGTCGGTCTCTTCCTCTTCGCTGGCTTCCGCCAGCGTGGAGTAGCCAAGCCGCTTTTCCACGTGCTCGTCACGGACCGCCGACTCGATGGTCGCCGCCTGATCGATGGTTTCCTCTTCCATCTCCTCGTTCAGGTGCTCATCGTGCTCGCCCGGAATCGGCTCGAAGTCGTACTCGTCCTCGTCGATCGTCTCCTCTTCCAGGACGCCGACGCCCGGCGCATACCCGAAGAGCTGCCGCATCACTTCGCTTTCCGGTGAAGGCTCACCCGGCGCGTGTTCTTCGCCCGCGGACTCCTCCGATGACGATGCCTGCGCCGCTTCGGACCCGGCAGCAGCCTCGGGAGCGTGCTCTTCCTCCTCTTCGATCTCTTCTTCTTCCACAGGCGTCGAGAAGCGGAACTCGCTGCGCGGCGTTTCCACGCGATGCGAAGCCGAAGCTTCTTCCGGCTCGTACTCGTGCTCCTCTTCGACCGTCTCGACCGTCTCCTCCGCGGGTTCAGCCACCGGAGAGACCGGTGCGTCGTGTTCTGAAATCGGCGCGAGAGCCTGAGGTGTCTCTACCGCCGGTATGGATGTTGCAGCGAAGGATTCTTCCTGCGGATTCGCCTCCGGTTCGACAACCGGCGCAACCCTGGCCACCGGAGCCGTCGGCTCTGCGCCTCCGCGACGCCGCGAGAGCGTTTCGCCCGGCAATACCGCTCCGCCATCCCATCCGGTCGGCACCTCAACCAGCGTGGAGGGCCGCGAAGAGCCCCTGCTCACCGGCGCGGAGCCACGCCCTGACGGTCCATTCCCCGCTGGCCCGTTCCCCGACGTCCGCGATTCCGCCGGCCGCCCACCGTACTTTGACAGCGACTCGCCCGGCAAAACAATAGGAAGGTTCTGTGCCGGAATGCCACCTGGCGCACCGCGCTCCGGCCGCGAAACCGGCTCGGCGCTGATCGCCTCTTCGACAATCTCCGGCGACTCCAGTTTGCTTTGGGTCTGGGTGCGCTGCTCGGAACGGCCTTCGCCGCCCCGCTCACCGCCTCGGCCTCCGCGACCGCGAAAGCCGCGTCCCCGGCGCCCGCGCCAGCGGCGCCCGCCGGACTCCCCGCCCTCGTCGCGCTCCTGCGAGGGTTCGCTGCGACGCTGCGGCGCTTCCCCGGCAGCGGACAGCTCCGCTTCGGGCTCCTGCGAACGGCCCCGCGGCTCGCGCGCCTCCCGGCTCTCACGGCCGCCGCCTTCGCGTCCCGGACGCCGCTCGCGGCCGTTCCCAGCGTCCACGCGCTCGTATTCTTCTGATTCTTCCTGCTCTTCCAGGAAATCCGTCACGTACAGGAACGCGTCGCGCTCCAGGCCCACGTCGACAAACGCCGACTGCATACCCGGGAGCACCCGCGTGACCTTTCCTTTGTAAACGGATCCGGCTAAGGTGTATTCGTTTTCGCGCTCGTAGTAGATCTCTGCGAGCTGATCGTCTTCAAGAATCGCCAGCCGCGTCTCATGCGGCGTGGTCGATATGCAAATTTCTTTTGCCATTCTGCCTCAAATCGCCAGGGCAGACGGCACGGGAAACCCGGAAAAGATCAGAAAAAGCAGGACGATGGACCGGTATCGGTCGCGCGCAAACCCCTGCCGCCGCCTTGTGGATGGTCTGGGAACCGTCCAGGTGGGGTGACCGGTGAAAGTGTGCTGAGGATATTCATGTCTTCCGGAGAGTCGTCCGCGTGCCGAGAGTTTGTGACCGCTCCTGCCGATCGCTCTGGCGGGGTCGTTGCCCGTCTCTGCACGCTCATTCCTGATCCTGCCCGGCCCGTGTCCAACTTCCTGGCCGGTTATTCAAATTCGTGAATCTCTAACTGCGCCCGCCCTGCGGGCCCAACAATGCAAACCTGTCTGCCGCTTAGTTCACAAACCGGCTCATCCGGACGTTCATCACCATACCGAGAGCCAGGAACGTGAACAGGACCGATGATCCCCCATAACTCATCAGCGGCAAGGGAATCCCGGTTACGGGCATCAGCCCCAGAACCATACCGACGTTGACGGCGATCTGAAAGATCAGGACGGCCGCCACGCCCATTACCAGAAACGAGCCTGGCAGGTCCGCGGCTGTCTGAGCGTTTTGAATCAAACGCATCAGTATGAGGAAGTATATCAGGAGCACGAGGATCGCGCCCACGAACCCATGCTCCTCACTAAATGCGGCGAAGATGAAATCCGTATACGGAATGGGCAGAAAGTCGCCCTGCGTCTGCGTTCCCTGGTTGGCCCCGCGCCCGAAAACACCACCGTCTCCCACCGCGATCTTCGACTGCAGGATCTGGTAGCCCGTCCCCCGCGGGTCCGCATCCGGATTCATGAAGCTGGTCAGCCGCGCCTTCTGGTAGGGCTTGAGGACCTTTCCGCTCTTCCACACCACGCCCACTGCCAGCAGCACCACCAGCACCAGAATGCCGCCGCGCTTGATGTCAATGCCGCCCAGAAACAGGCCCAGCAGCAGAACCGGTGAATAGGTCAGCGCCGTGCCCAGGTCCGGCTGCTTCAGCACCAGCAGCATGGGCAGCGCCACCAGCCCGATCACCTTGAAGATGTCGCGCCAGGTCAGTTCCCTCCCCGCCAGGTTCGAGAAATAGCGCGCCACCAAAACGATCAGCACCAGCTTCACCCACTCCGATGGCTGAAAGTGCACGCCCCCGGGCAGTTTGATCCAGCGCTTGCCGCCGTTCACCCGCGTGCCCACCGCCAGCACCGCCACCAGCGCCACCAGGCAGAAACCGTAAAGCCAGTAAATAACGCTCAGCAGCTTGTGATAGTCGATCACCGACATCACAAACATCGCGCCCAGCCCGCCCAGGATCCAGAGGATCTGCAGGCGCTGGAAGCCGTGAAACTTGGTGTGCAGCGTCGCCGAGTAGATCTCGAAGACACTGATCACCGACAGCGTCAGCACGAAGCCCAGCAGCGTCCAGTCAAAATCGCGGAGGGAGAGAAAGCGGCGCATACACCTGCGGCCGATCCGTGGAAGGCGGAGGCCTGTTCAAAATACTCGCCAGGGAGCTTGCCCCCGATTATCGCATCTCCCCCGCACGCAGGGAGCCTCGACGCCTGCCCCTTTCGTGCGATCGGCCCTGCATCCTCCAGGCCGGAGCTAACCCGGATCGGCGCTCATCCGCCTTCCTGCGGATGTCCCGTCTCCTCGCGCTGATAGAATCGTGACAACATCCGTGGCGCACTCGATTTTGTTCGTCCGCGCCACGCCGGCTCGCCGGGCGGTTAGCTCAGCTGGTTAGAGCGCCTGCCTTACAAGCAGGAGGTCGCAGGTTCGAGCCCTGCACTGCCCACCATCCCTCCCGACCGTCTCGTTCAGAATGCAATCCGCTTGGTTCTTTGGGGGCATGAAACAGGCAGCCAAATCAAGGCACGTGCATCCACCCTTTTGGCGGACCATCGGCGTCTTCCATGGATCGATGCAGAACCCAATCACCCTCCTTGCCGGATTCGTGATCCTGCTCGCCAGCCTTCCGGCCGTGGGTCAAGGCGTTCCGGCCGGAGCCCAGGCGGCGGATGGTCCACCCCCGGAGCAACCGGCTTCCACCATCACCTTCTCGCCGGCGCCTGGCCTTATGACCATCCTGTCGCCGTCACCATCCACTGCCCGCGCGGGCTGCGCTGCTTCTTCACCCTGGACGGCTCACCGCCGAACATCGCCTCCACGGAATACACGCGGCCGATCCCCGTCACCGCGACGGAAACTCTGAGCGTCATCGCCGCGCGCATCGGCCAGGCCTTTCAGGATACCGGCGCTTCCTCCCGCGGCTGGAAATGTCTCAACCCCCGTGGCGGCGCCTCGAATGGCCTTGCCTGCGGAGGTGGCGCGGGCGTCGGCAGTCAGCAGCCCTCCGCATGGGACTGGCATTTTGGCGAGCCGATGACCGAGATGCTCTCCACCACGGCTTCCTCCAGCGAAACCCAGCAGCTTTACATCTTCGGCGGTCCGGGCTGCTACGACTGCATGCTGCTCGCGCAGGACAAATTCATCCAGCCCTCGGCCGGCGCACGCTTCATCGCCAACAACGAAATGGACGCCTACCTCTATGACCCCGTCGATCAGAAAGAGATGATGTGCGGCCTTCAGTGCAACCAGCAAAATCGCTGGCTGCAGTGGCAGGTCGACTCGGGCGCCGGAACCGGCTGGCAGGACACCGGCATTCGGACCGGCTGCCCTCTTTCCACTACCAGCCCGACGCACGTCTCCCTCACCTGCCATCGCGTGCCTGGAGACACCGGCTGCGGCGGACGTGGCTGCGTCTATTACGACGACCTTTGTGTCAATGGAGCTTGTTCCGCGCTGAATATCGCTCAGCCGCTCAAAAACAATCCCGGCCGCTACAAAGCCATGGGAAACCAGGATCAGATCGACCTGACCAACACGCGAACCTCCGGCGTCAATCCAACCACCGCGATTCGAAGTGTCTGGAACAATAACGTCAGCGCCGGATATTACGGGACCACCACAACGGCTTCGGGAACCTGGGTTATTCGGTAAGGCTCAGCGCCGGATCGAACGCCACATCGCCGGTTGACTCCTCGCGCCGTTCCGCCGCCACCCGGGCATACTGCCGCGCCACACCCACAGTCACAAACACCACGCCCAGCATGTTGAACAGCAGCCAGCCAGCACCAACAAATTCTGCGACGCGCTCCAACCCGTGCACCAGCATCCCCTTCGATCTGGATTCAAAGTTAACTCTATTGTAAGTGCCCCACGGGTCATCTCCCATAACACCAGTGGGGGAATTCAACCCGATGAACCAAAATGGGATAGCCCCCACAAAAGTATTACTTCAGGACCCTGCTAAGTGCCCGGAACCGGCGGATTCGTGGTAGGGGCGGCCGTTTCGTGATACGCCACTGCCAGCAGCCCGCGCACCTCTTCATCCGAGGTCTGGTCGAAGTTCCGGTAGAACTCTCCCACCGCGTGGAATGGGTCCGGCGTCTCCAGGCACACCAGCGCATCCACTTCCCGCCGCAGCTCGTCGCAGGTCACTCGCGCCGCCACCGGCACCGCTACGAAGACCCGCTGCGCCACGGGTCGCAATGCCCGCGCCGCCGCCCTCATCGTGGAGCCCGTAGCCAGGCCATCGTCGACCAGGATGACCGTCCGTCCCTCGACCTGCACCGGCGGCCGGCCATCCCGATAGAGCGCCTCGCGCCGCGCAATCTCGCCGCGCTCGCGTTCCGCCGCCGCATCGATCGTCTCCTGCACGATCCTGTACGCCCGCACCACATCGGCCTGGGTCACCACCAGGCCGCCGCTGGCCACTGCGCCCATGGCCAGTTCTTCCTCACCCGGCACGCCCAGCTTACGCACCACAAACACATCCAGCGGCAAGTGCAACGCCTGTGCCACTTCAAAGGCCACCGGCACTCCGCCCCGCGGCAAGCCCAGCACGATCGCGCCCGCCCACTCCAGTTGCTCGCGGACGGCGTGCGCGAGCGCACGGCCCGCATGGCAGCGATCCTCGAACACGTCCATCATGGCAATGCGATGCGAAGGGTTGCCGCGCGAACCGCCTGAGGCGCCGCGCCGCACGGAACCAATCCGCAATCCCCCGCGTATTCTAAGCCTGTTGCCCGCTGCCGAAGCCCTTTCTTCTATGAGCACTGCGACCACACAAACCGCCGCCTCCACCGCACGCCAGGAAAGCTTTCGCGGCTTTGTCTGGATCTGCCTCGCCTTCGCCGCCCTC
Source organism: uncultured Acidobacteriaceae bacterium (assembly GCA_963770525.1). Taxonomy (GTDB): domain Bacteria; phylum Acidobacteriota; class Terriglobia; order Terriglobales; family Acidobacteriaceae; genus Palsa-343. The sequence goes on from CAVYPY010000003.1 coordinate 164,055, forward strand.
AAGCTCACCATCCAGGTAGTTGGCAACATCCTCGCGCAACACGCCGGCTACGGCATCTTCCGCGACGAGATGTACTACCTCATCTGCGGCCATCACCTCGCCTTCGGTTACGTCGACCAGCCGCCCATGGTCGCCCTGCAGGCGCGGCTTTCCGAGCTGCTCTTCGGCTACCAGCACATGTGGTCGCTGCGCCTCATCTCCGCTCTCGCGGGCGCCGCCACCGTCTTCCTCACCGGGGCTATCGTCTGGGCGCTGGGCGGCCGTCGCGCTGCCGCGGCCTTCGCCATGCTCGGCGTCACCGTGGCCGGCGTGTATCTCGGCCTCGCCAGCTTCCTCTCCATGAACTCTTTCGAGCCGGTCTTCTGGATGCTCTGTGCTCTGGCGCTCATCCGCATCACAGCGGAGCACGGAATCCCGGGCCGCGAAAACCTCGCCCGCTTCTGGTGGATCACGCTCGGCATCAGCGCCGGCCTCGGCCTCGAAAATAAGGACAACATCGTCTTCTTCCTCGTGGCCGTCCTCATTGCTCTGCTGCTCACGCCGCAGCGGCGCATCCTGGCCAGCCGCTGGTTCGCAGTCGCCGTCGGACTCATCGTCCTGATCGCCTTACCCAATCTCCTCTGGCAAATCCACTACCACTTCCCCACGCTTGAGTGGCTGGTGGCGGTCTCCCACAGCAATAAGGACGTGAAGCTGTCTCCGCCGGCATCCCTCCTTGGACAGCTGATGATGCTCACCCCCTGGACCGCCCCCCTGTGGATCACCGGCATCGTCTGGCTCCTTGTCGCCCGCCGCGCCCGGCCATTCCTCTTCCTCGGCGTGCTCTACCTCGTCTTTCTCCCCATGATGATGGCCCTCCACGCCAAGGACTACTATCTGGCGCCCATTTATCCCCTCTACTTCGCCACCGGCGCCATGGGCTACCTCCCGGTCGGCCGTACCAGCAAGCTACGCACCGTCCGCGTCAGCGCCTATGCCGTGCTTCTCTGCATCGGTTTCGTCCTCACCGTTCCCTTCTCCATCCCTGTGCTGCCGCCGCAGCAACTCGTCGCCTGGATGAAGACCATGCACTTCCAGCCCAAAGATTCCGAGAACCACTCCGCGACCATCCTGCCGCAGTTCTACGCCGACCGCTTCGGCTGGCACGAGATGGTCGAAAAAACCGCCCAGGTCTACAACGCTCTGCCCCCGGAGGAGCGCGCCGTTACCGGCATCTTCGCCGGCAATTACGGCGAAGCCAGCGACATCAATCTCTTCGGCCCAAAGTACGGCCTGCCCGTCGCCATCAGCGGCCATCAGACCTACTGGCTCTGGGGTCCCCACGGCTATACCGGTCAGGAGATGATCATCATCACCGATGAATCACTCGCCGACCTCAAGCCGTACTACGCCTCCTGCCAGGTGATGGACAAGGTCGACAATCCTCTCTCCATGCCCTGGGAGCACAAGAACATCGACCTTTGCCGTGGCAGATTCCGCTCATATCAGGCAGACTGGAAGGACTTCAAGTACTACTACTGACGTGGAGCCGTCGCGCGTTTGCCACCCATCCCTGAACTGACCCCGCACGCCGCCAACCCGCAGCGGCCCACCTCGTCCGCGCCCGACCTGCCCCGCGTGCTGAACACCTCGCACGCCACCGCCATCGTCGTCGGCACCATCATCGGCAGCGGCATCTTCCTCGTTCCTCAGGAAATGATGCGCGCCACCGGCTCCTCCTCGCTCGTCTACCTCGCCTGGATCGCCGGTGGTTTGCTCTCCCTCTTCGGCGCCATGACCTACGCCGAGCTCAGCACGCTGCTCCCCTACGCTGGCGGCGAGTACGTCTACATCCGCGGCGCGTACGGCGACCTGCTCGCCTTCCTCTATATGTGGACGTGGTTCGCCGTCGCCAAGCCCGCTTCCATCGCCAGCGTCACCACCGGCCTCGCCCGCGTCCTCGCCATCTTCCCCTCTCTGCGCTGGCTCAACGGCACGGCCTTCCACGTCCCCTTCGCCGTCGAATGGTCGCAGGTCTTCGCCATCGTCGCCACCTGGCTCATCACCGGACTCAACTATCTCGGCATGCGCAAGGCCAGCGAGTTCCAACTCATCTTCACCTGGCTCAAGGGCGTGCTCATCGCCGTCATCGCCGGCTTCTGCTTCTTCTCTTTCAGCGGACACTGGACGAACTTCGCCACCCACTTCCTCGGCGCCCACGGAGGCTTCAGCGGATTCATGATCGCTCTCATCGCCGCCCTCTGGGCCTACGACGGCTGGAACGACCTCACCATGGTCGCCGGCGAAGTCCGCAACCCCGAGCGCAGCCTGCCCATCGCCCTCCTCGCCGGACTCGGCATCGTCGGCGTCCTCTACATGGCCACCAACGCCGCTATCCAGTACATTCTGCCCGCCGCGCAGATTGCCGCCTCACCGCGCCCCGCCGTCAGCGCCCTCCAGGCCATCACCGGTCCCTGGGGCGCAGGACTGGTCTCCATCGCCATGGCCGTCAGCATCATCGTCACACTGAACGGCACCATTATGTCCGGCGCGCGCGTGCCCTACGCCGCTGCCCGCGACGGCCTCTTCTTCCGTCGCATGGCCGACATTCACCCGCGCTTCTCGAGCCCCTCGACGTCCCTCATCGTGCAGGCGCTGCTTACCACCGGGCTCCTGCTCGCCGTGGGACGCTTCCAGCAGCTTTTCGAGCTGGCCATCTTTGCCGAGTGGCTCTTCTACATGATCACGGCGACGACCATCTTCCACTATCGCCGCCGCGATCGCGGCGCGCCCGTCTTCCACGTCTGGGGCTACCCCGTGATCCCCGCGATCTTCATCGCCGCCGCCGCCGTTCTCCTCGTCTACTCTTACGCGGAGAACCTGAAGAACTCCCTCATCGGCACCGCACTCATCCTCTTCGGACTGGTCCTCTATCCGCTATTCCGCAAACGCCAAACGGGACCAGCCGGAATCGCTCCCTAAAAATTGCCCTCTCCCGCTGAACCGTTCCCGCACAGCAGGTCATCCAAAACCCAGAATCATCAGGAGTGGAAACTATGGCTGCATTTTGCGGATGTTGTGGCGCCGAGATTACCGATCGCGCGGAAGCCTGCCCAGTCTGCAAGACGCCTCGCCATGGAATGATCCCGTCCGGCTTTTCCATGAATCTCGCCGAAGACGCAGGGTTCTGCCCGGAACAGCCGAGCGCCGCCAGGACCGGCCGCGAAAGAGAAAAAGCTTCCCTCAAAGCGGATTGCCAGTGAACCACCTCCTCGGCGCACCGCGCTCCTTTACGTTTTGCTGGCAGCGTTCCCCAACCCGCTGATACCCCCTGCGCCTACCCAACCCGCCCACGCTTCCATCTACACCTTTTGTGGGATCCCCCCGGATATGGCTCCCGTCGTGCACCTGTTCACGCCAACGAGATTGTCGATCTCTCCTGCGCTTCCCCATCTTTCCCCTGCCAGAGCGCATGCGTGATCGACAGCACGAACTCAAAGCAGGGAGAAAAAAACCATGTCCACCATCGCCGTTGTCTTTATTGCCTCATTTGCAGTAGCCGCCGCCGCTATGCTGGCGATCGTCTGGGTCATGAGCATCCACTCCGAGTTGAAGGCCCGGAATGAAAAGCAGCGCCGCCATTCCATCGACGAGAGCCACTCCGCCTGGCGGCACAACCGCGAAATGATCGTGTATTAGCTGCCCCAGGCCGCGCAAAAATTGCCGTCCGATCACCCGGCACACGGCTGCAGAGGCCACACCCATGGCCCCTCTCTGTGGTAACCGCCTCCAGGCATGTCACCGCTTAACCGATCACGAAGACGACTGAAGGGGCGTGCACCCGCAACCCCTCCGTACTCTCTGTGATGAATGCTCCCTGGCAGGCTAGCTGAACAAGAACTCCTTCGTTCTTAGCTCCCGGATCGTGTCGCGCAGCTTTGCCGCCTTCTCGAACTCGAACTTCTTCGCCGCCTCGCGCATCTCTGCCTCGAGCTTCGCGATATAAGCGTCCAACTCCGCCTGCGACGCGAATTCCGGCATCGTCTCCACTTCCTCCGCCAGATCCGCATACTCCGCCTGCAGAATCTTTGCCAGCGACATATCCACGCCCCGCACAATCGACGTCGGCGTGATCCCGTGCTCCTCGTTATAAGCCCTCTGCACCGCCCGCCGCCGGTCGGTCTCCCCCATCGCCTGCCGCATCGAGTCTGTGATTCGATCCGCGTACAGAATCGCGCGCCCCTGTATATGCCGCGCCGCGCGCCCCATCGTCTGAATCAGCGATCCCGACGACCGCAGGAAACCTTCCTTGTCCGCGTCAAGGATCGCCACCAGCGATACCTCCGGCAAATCCAGCCCTTCGCGCAGCAGGTTGATCCCGATCAGCACGTCGTACTCGCCCCTGCGCAGATCGCGCAACAGCTTCACCCGCTCCAGCGTCTCGATTTCCGAGTGCATGTACCGGCAGCGCACGCCCACCTCGGAGTAGTACCCGGCCAGGTCCTCGGCCATCCGCTTGGTCAGCGTCGTCACCAGCACCCGCTCGCTCTTCTTCGCCCGGTCGCGAATCTCATGCAGCAGATCGTCGATCTGCCCCCGCACCGGACGCACCTCCACCTCGGGATCCACGAGGCCGGTCGGCCGGATGATCTGCTCCACCACCACCCCCGCCGCCCGGGTCAGCTCATACGGCCCCGGCGTCGCCGACACATACACAATCTGATTCGTCCGCGCCTCGAACTCCTCGAACTTCAGCGGCCGGTTATCCATCGCCGACGGCAGCCGAAACCCGTAGTCCACCAGGTTTTGCTTGCGCGACCGGTCGCCGTGCCACATCCCATGCAGCTGTGGCACCGTCACATGCGATTCGTCGATAAACAGCAGAAAATCGCGCGGAAAATAATCCAGCAGCGTCGGCGGCGGCTCACCCGGCAGCCGCCCGGAAAAATGCCGCGAGTAATTCTCGATCCCGTGGCAATACCCGACGGACTTGATCATCTCCAGGTCGAAGCGCGTCCGCTGGTGCACTCGCTGCGACTCCACCATCCGTCCCTGCGTCTCCAGCTCCTTCTCCCACACCGCCAGCTCGTCCAGGATGCTCTCAATCGCCGTCTTCTTCCGCTCTGGCTGCACCACATAGTGGCTCTTGGGATAAATCGGCAGCCGCGCGTACTTCTGCCGCACCGTGCCGAACAGCGGATCGATCTGCGACAGCGAGTCGATCTCGTCCCCGAATAACTCGATCCGATACGCATTCTCGTCGTAGGTGGGATAAACCTCGATCACATCCCCGCGCACCCGAAACGTCCCACGCCGAAAGTCGCTGTCGTTGCGCTCGTACAGAATCTCCACCAGCCGCCGCGTAATGTCGTCCCGCCGCACCTTCTGCCCTTTTTCCAGCAGGAGCAGCATCCCGTAATACGCTTCCGGCGAGCCCAGGCCATAGATGCACGACACCGACGCCACAATGATCGCGTCCCGCCGCTCGAAGAGCGACCGCGTCGCCGAGAGCCGCAGCTTGTCCAGCTCCTCGTTGATCGTCGCTTCCTTTTCGATATAAAGATCGCCCGCCGGGATATACGCCTCCGGCTGGTAATAGTCGTAGTACGACACAAAATACTCGACCGCATTGTTCGGGAAGAACTGCTTGAACTCGTGAAAGAGCTGCGCCGCCAGCGTCTTGTTGTGCGCCAGCACCAGCGCCGGCCGGTTCATCGCCTCCACGATCTTGGCCATCGTGAAGGTCTTTCCCGACCCCGTCACCCCGAGCAGCACCTGATGCTTCTCGCCGCTCTCGATCCCGGTGATGAGTTCTTCGATCGCGCGCCCCTGATCCCCGCGCGGCTTGTAATCGCTGACTAACTGGAAGTCCACAGACAGATTGTAGGAGATGCCTCTATGCAAATCGCGGCACCGGCGCCGACCGTCGTCCCAGCCCGCCCAGCCACAGGCACACCGGCCACACGATCAGCCATACCAGTGAATACCAGTGCGGCCAGCTCCCCCACCTCTGCCACGTGAAATAGCCTCCCACCAGTTCGCCCAGCAGAAACAGCACGAACAGATGCCCGCCCGCCCGGAAGGGCGCGATGCGCACACACATCCACCCGCCAAGAATCGACGCCAGCCCAAACACGGCCGTGCTGATCCACAGCAGAAATACCGGCGGCACCTGCCCCCGCACATACTGGCCTGGAAAAAAGTGCATCAGGACAGGATCGGACAAACTGACGATCCCGTACACCACGATGTAGCTCAGCACAACGGACGCGACGGAGCGCAGCAGCTTCATAAAGTGCCTCCGGGTCGCAGCATGCGAGCGGTTTCGGGGAGAACAGCAGAATAGCGCGTCCCACCATGGCTGGGAAGTACAAAAGAAATCAACGGCCGCCCGCCGCACCGTGGCCGCAACCTGTTCCAGCCACTCGCCTTAGTCTTTGACCTGAATCCCTGCCTCAAAAACTCCGCCCGCGATGAATCGTCGCCGCATCTCCCCTCATCTTCAAAAGAGGCGAGTGTTGACGTTCGGCGCCAACGTTTCTATAGTCGAATTATGAAGATGTGTCCCACTTCCGCCATGTGCGCCTGTTGTCGGGCGCTGCGCCGGACTTGTGGGTAACTGAGCTTCAACAGTTCTTTTCATCCATAAGCCCGCGCTTCAGCCTTTGCTGACGCGGGCTTTTCATTTTCCGCAATCTTCCGAGAGGATCCATGACCGCCATCGCCGCCCCCAAAGAGACGAAAGCTCAAAAAGTCGAACGCCTCAAGCGCGAGAAGAATCCCTGGGATGCCCTCGACGAGATCCGCGCGTTCGCCCGCGACGGCCGCGCCAGCATCCCCGAAGAGTGGAATCTCTATTTTAAGTGGTGGGGCATTTACACCCAGGGCGACGGCCTCGGCGTCATCGGCGGCAAGGGCGGAGAAGGCCGCGCCACCGAATACTTCATGCTCCGCATCGGGATTCCCAACGGCATCCTCACCGCTCACCAGGCTCGCGTCATCGCCGGCATCGCGCAGCAGCATGCACGCAACCTCGTTGACATCACCGTGCGCCAGAATATCCAGCTCCACTGGCTCGCGGTCGAATCGCTCCCCGAGGTCATCCGCCAGCTCGACGCCATCGGCCTCTCCCCGCGCGGCGCCTGCGGCGACGTCGTCCGCAACGTCACCGGATGCCCGCTGGCCGGCATCGCCCACGATGAACTTCTCGACGCCTCGCCTCTCGCTCTCGCCGTCGCCGACGAGCTCAATGGCAATTCCGACTTCTACAACCTACCCCGCAAATTCAAAATCTCCATCTCCGGCTGCCCCGTCTGGTGCGCCTATCCGGAGATCAACGACATCGGCCTCACCGCCGTGCGCCGCGGCCCCGAACCTGACGGTGAAATCGGCTACTCCGTCCGCGTCGGCGGCGGCCTTTCCACCGAACCGCATCTCGCCGTCCGCCTCAACGCCTTCGTTCGCCAGGATCAGGCGCTCTCCGTCGTCCGCACCATCGCGGAAATCTTTCGCGACCAGCAGGGCCTCCGCGAAAGCCGCGACCGCGCCCGTATGAAGTATCTGTTTCTCAGGGAAGGCTGGACCGCCGACCGCTTCCTCGGCGAAATCGAATCTCGTCTCGGAACCAAATTTGACCCGGCCCCCAAAGAATCCATTCCCGACGATGTCCTCCGCGACCACGTCGGCATCCACCGGCAAAAACAAACCGGCCTCTCCTACATCGGCGCCTCCGTTCTCCGCGGACGCCTCTCCGGCGAGCAGTTCGCCGCCGCCGCCGATCTCGCCGACCGCTACGGCAGCGGCAGCCTCCGCGCCACCGTCATGCAGAACCTCCTCTTCCTCGACGTCCCCAGCATCAGCGCCGGCGACCTCGCCCGCGAACTCGGTGCGATCGGCCTCCACGTCGACGGCTCGCAGTTCTGGCGCGGCGGCATCGCCTGCACCGGCACCGAATTCTGCAAGCTCGCCATCACCGAGACCAAAGGTTTCCTCCGCTGGCTCGTGGACGAGCTCGAGGAGCGCCTCCCCCAGTTCGATCAGCAGCTTCGTCTCCACGTCACCGGCTGCCCCAACAGTTGCGGCCAGCACTGGATCGCTGACATCGGTCTCGAAGGCAAGAAGATCAAACACAACGGCCAGCTCACCGACGCCTACTACTTCTGCCTCGGCGGCTCCGTCGGTCTCCATGCCGGAACCGCGCGCCCCGTCGGCTTCCGCACCCCCGCCCCGCTCGTCCCCGATGCCATCGAGCGCCTGCTGCACCGCTACCTCGTCGAGCGCGCCCCCGGCGAAAATCTCCGCGCGTACTTCGCCCGTCATTCCGACGAAACCCTCCGCGCCGCGCTCGCCGGCGAAGACCTCGCCCCGGTCGAACGCGATCAGCCCAGCGGCCATGTCCCGGCCCAGGTTGCGGGCTAAGGCGGGCGGGATGACTCTGCTTCCCATCTTCCTCCGCCTCGATCGCCGCCCGGTCATCGTCATCGGCGCCGGTACCGTCGCGCTGGCCAAAATTGAGAGCCTGCTCCCCACCGGCGCGCAGCTCACCATCGTCGCACCCGCTGCCGTCGAGCCCATAAAGTCCCTCGCTCGCGAAAACCAACTCGTCTGGCATCCGCGCCTCTTCGCGCCCGCTGACCTCGACGGAGCCTTCCTCGTCATCGCCGCCACCAACAACTCCGCCGTCAACCACGCCGTTTATGAGGAGGCGCTCCGCCGCAATATCCTCTGCAACGCCGTTGACGACCCGCCCAACTGCGATTTCTATTTCGGATCCACCGTCTCCCGCGGCGATCTCCAGATCGCCATCTCCACCGCCGGCGAAAGCCCCGCTCTCGCACAGCGCCTCCGCCGTGAGATCGACGAACAGCTCCCATCTGACCTCGGCCCCTGGCTCCACGAACTTGGCGCGCTCCGCCGGACGATTCGCGCAGAAGCCCCGGCCACGCCCGCACGCACCCAGCTTCTCCATGAGCTGGCCCATCGCCCGCTCTGCGATGCGCCCACCTGCCCCACGCGCCAATACGCGCAGCAGCAAGTCGAGAAGCTCCGCACCGAGGTCCCCGCATGACGCGCCCGGCACGCACCCCCCACTCCACCGCCGATCAGACAGCACGCCCCGCGGCCGGTAAGGTGTACCTGGTCGGCGCCGGCCCCGGTGATCCCGAACTCCTCACCGTCCGCGCCACGCGTCTCCTCGCCACGGCTGACGTCGTCCTCCACGACGACCTCGTGCCGCCCGCCATCCTCGACCTCGCCCGACGCCAGGCCCTGGTCATCAACGTCGGCAAACGCTGCGGCCAAAAGAGCATCACCCAGGAACAAATCCACGCCATGCTCATCGATCTCGCGCGCCGCGGGCTCAGCGTGGTTCGCCTCCAGTCCGGCGATCCGCTCCTTTTCGGACGCGCCGGCGAAGAGATCGACGCTCTCACCGCCGCCGGCATCGACTTCGACATCGTGCCCGGCATCACCGCCGCCTTCGCTGCCGCCGCTGCTCTCCGTACCTCGCTCACCGACCGCCGGGCCGCATCCAGCGTCGTCCTCTCCGCCGGTCACCACGCAGCCCACACACCAGAGGCGCCTCCGCACACCCCCACCCGCGTCGTCTACATGCCAGGACGCGACCTCGCCCCCGTCGCCGCGCAACTCCGTGCCGAAGGCGCGCCGCCCTCACTCCCCTGCGTCGTCGTCTCCCGCGCCGGCCAGCCCGGACAGCAGATCCAGCGCACCACCCTCGCTGACCTGCCCGCACTCACCCCCGGACCAGCCCCCGCCATCCTCCTCGCCGGCGAAGTCCTCCGCGAAATATCCGATGCGGCCGCTCTCACCGACGCGCTCATGGCTCGCGACGACGTTCAGCCCGCTGCCGATCCCGCAATCTGACCGGCCCGTCTCAGCACAGGAACCGCGCAATTGACACAGGCAAAAAGCAGCCCCTATGATGGCCGCCTGGAACTGTCGAGCCATTTTCCCTGCATCCCTGGTTGCGGCACCACAACGAACCCATGAGGAGGAGGCGACGCCTGTGCGAGTCTCGATGAGAGCTTTGTCTGTGATGACGTTGATGGCTGTGGCCACGGGGCCGGTCCTGCTGGCGCAGGCGCCTGCCGCTTCCCTGCCCGCCGAAGCGGCTGCGAACCCGGTGGTGTGGAGCGCGAAGATGCTCTACCAGCGCGACGCGAAGAACATGATCGCCGCGGCCGAAGAGATGCCCGAGAACAAGTACAGCTACCACCCCACGCCCGACCAGTGGACCTTCGGGAAGCTCGTTTCGCACGTTGCGCAGTCGAATGGAGGGCTGTGCGCGGCGCTCTCGGGCACGGATGCGCCGGCCGCTGTGCACGTGAGCGATACGGCTTCGAAAGCCGATCTGGTTGCGGGGTTAAAGGCTTCGTTCGACTTCTGCGGCCCGGTGCTCGACGGCCTGACCGACGCGAAGCTGGGGGAGACGATCACCCTGTTCCACCGCACGATGCCGCGGGCGGCAGCGCTGCTGGTTCTGCCGGCCGACCTGGCGGACCACTACTCCCAGATGGCTGCCTATCTAAGGCTGAACGGGATGTTGCCCCCTTCGGCACAGCCCAGGAAGTAACGGCGACGACGAACCCTCAGGCCGGGGAGATCCGGCCAGTGACGGTTGCCCGCGCCGCGTAGAAGAAATGGGCCTTCTGCTGGGAGAGCCCCCGATCCCCACTCTAGCGCTGGCCTCACCGCGGACTGGTGAACGTGTAGAGATCGGAGAGGTAGAGATTGTAACCGTAGGCGTAGCTTGATCCATCGGGAGTGATGCTGAGCTGGAAGGCGTGGATGCCGCCGACCGGGATCAGCGGTATCTCGCGCCAGGCGGTCCGTTTGCCTGTGCGCGGATCCAGAATCCCGACAGTGACGCTCGTATCGCTCGCTTTGAGGTGGGGATCGACGTAGATTCGGTCGTCCGCCGTCCAGCCGAGGGGATAGTCAGCAGGCTGGAGACCGGCGATGGGAACCGGCGCCGTGCCATCGATCGGCACCATAAGGGTGTTCCGCCCCGTCAGATCCGATTCCGACCCCGCCAGCACCCACTTGCCATCGGGCGAAACCAGAACGCCTGCGGTGTTATCGGGAGAGATGGGGTGCGGATCGCCGCCGTCGAGATTCTGCAGCCAGATGCGGAAAGGGCCGTTGCCTTTCTGGGCGTCGAGGACGACCTGTTTGCCATCGGGAAGAAAGCCGGCCCAGTGGCAGAAGAAGCCGGGTGGAGAGATGCGGCGCGGCTCGCCGGGTCCGACGGGGACCAGCCAGACTTCCCCGTTCAACTTTTCGGCCAGCACCCAGTTCTTGTCACGCGACAGAGCGGCGCCATAACCGTCGCCGAGCGGGACCGCGGGTGAACCGTCTGTATTGCGCACATAAATGGTGTATTGCGGATTCTCGGATCCTTCCTCGTCAAACAGGATCAGCTGCCCGTCGTCGCTGATGGCGCGGATGAAACCGTAATCGAGCCAGGAAAGATCGCGCTGCTCATTTTGCTTCCCGATCGACGCGATGATGCCGAGGTGGATGATGCCCTGTTCGCCAAGGAGCCGCCCGTTGGGGGCCATGTCACGCAGGAACAGGCGGCCGGGAACCGAAAGAACTTCGCGATTTTTCCCGGAGAGGGAGAGGGCATGGATCTGCCCGGATTCGAGCGGCGAGGTGAACCAGATTTCGTCGCCGGAGCGTGTCCAGACCAGACCCTGGGCGCTTTCGAACAGGGTGCTGGTGGCCACCTTTGCGCCGCTCACCTTCAGGATGACGGCGCTTCCGCGGTCGTCGAAGGGATTGGTATGAGGGATGAAGCCAAGGTACTTTCCGTTGGGCGAGAAGCGGAGATCGTCGATGGCCGGGGCGGTGTAGAGGACTTTCCCGATCGGATACTCAACCTGGCAGATTGCCTTGTCGGGAACATACCGGACGATGGCCAGTGCCGAGCCGTCCGGGGAGTAGTCCGCGGCCACGACATTCTCAATTTCCGGCTTGGGAGCGCCGCTGCCGCCGGAGGCGCGCGCCAGTGTGCCCGGGCTCAGCAGCGTCGTTACAAAATGGGGCGAGAGCGCGACGGCGACTTCGCCGGTTTTCGACACGGCCAGCAGACGCGCATTGGTAATGCCCAGGGGGTGGCCCCCGCTTCCGTTAGCGGAAACGGTGTAAATCTCGGGTTGAGTTCCCTGCCATGCGGCGGAGTAAAGGACGTTTTGTCCGTCCGGCGTGAAGCGTGCGTCTGTCAGGATTCCGCGGCGATACGTGAGCTGGTGGAATTGCGTGCCGGTGACCGGTTCTGCGGCCGAGTGGATTCTCCACAGGGAGAACGCGGCGATCACAATGACGGCCAGCCCCGCGGCGGCATAGCTCCACCAGGAATGCCGCGAGCGAGCCTTTGCGGCGGGCAGGCCGCCGGACGACGTCAAATTGGAGGCGGATTCGAGATCGAAGGCCAGATCGCGCGCCGACTGAAAACGCTGATCGGGAGATTTCTCCAGACAGTGGCGGACGATACGGTCGAGCGCGGGCGGAATGTGGCGCGAGGATTCCACCGTCTCCGGCGGCTCGTCGTTCAGGATCGCCGTCATCGTTTCCGCGGTGGTGTTGCGGCTGAAGGCTCGGACGCCGGTGAGCATTTCGAAGAACACCGCTCCGAAGCTGAAGATGTCGGTGCGGGTGTCCGCGGCGGAGCCGCGCACCTGCTCGGGCGACATGTAGCCGGCCGTGCCCATCACGGTTCCCGCGTCCGTCGCCGGCCCCGACGAGGCGAGCGTGAGATCGTCGGGCGAAGCGGCCCCGTGACCGGGCCTGACGATGGATTTGGCCAGCCCGAAATCGAGGATCTTTACCTGACCTTCGCGAGTGATGTAGATGTTGTCGGGCTTCAGGTCGCGGTGAGCGATGTTCTTGCTGTGCGCGGCGGCCAGTCCCTGCGCAATCTGAATGGCGTACGCGGTGGACTTCCGATGAGAGGGCACCCCGCGCAGAAGCAGGGCGCGCAGCGTCTCGCCTTCCAGCAGCTCGGAGACAAGATAGGGCGCTCCTTCGTATTCTCCCGAGTCGTAAACGGCCAGAATGTTGGGATGGCTCAGCGCGGCGACCGCCTGTGCCTCCTGCTGAAAGCGGCGCAGACGTTCATGGTCGCTGGCGAACGACGCAGGCAGGATCTTAATGGCGACGTCGCGGTTCAGACGCGTGTCGCGTGCCTTGTAAACCTCGCCCATGCCGCCCGCGCCGATCAGAGCGGTGACATCGTAGGGACCAAGACGTGCGCCGGGAGTCAGGGGCATAGGAACGGGCCGTTCAGGCAACGCGCCTTCCGGCAGCCCCATAGTATCGCGTGTGGCCATTCCCGCCGGTGTTGAATCACGCATTCGTTCGCCAACCATGAAGAAGGAAGCGGGCTTGGATGCGCGGCTCAGCCCGCAAATCGGCGTGTCTCAGTGAGTGCCCCAGGGTGGTATCTCCCAACCGCTCCACAAGTGGACCTTCTTGCCCGACTCCCGTGCGTCATCCTGAATCCACGATGCGATCCTTCCCTTACCTCGCCCTTCAGTCGATCCTGTTCTCGCTCGTCCTCGCCGCGCCCGCCGCTCCGGCGCAGACTCCTTCAACTCCGCCCCCGTCGCCCACCCTCTCTGCGGTTCTCGACGCCCAGCTCACCGCCGTCGAAAAGCAGTTCGTTCCCGCCGCCGAAGCGATGCCCGCCGACAAGTACGACTTCGCGCCCTCGGGCGCCAACTTCGCCGGTGTCCGCACCTTCGCCCTCGAAGTCCGCCACGTCGCCACCGCCAACTTCGGCTTCTACAGCATCATCCTTGGGCAGGACCCGCCTCCGGGCGTGAGCCTCGCCGGCGCCGGCAACGGCCCCGACAACCTCCGCACCAAAGATCAGATCCTCCAGTACCTGCGCGACTCGTTCGCTCTCGGCCACCGCGCCCTGGCCACACTCACTCTGGAGAACGCCCTCGCTCCGGTTCCCCATCCGCCCATCGCGTCGATGAACACCCGCCTCGCCCTGGCCACCTTCGTCCTCTGGCATGCCAACGATCACTACGGCCAGATGGTCGAGTATCTCCGCATGAACGGCATCATCCCGCCGGCCAGCCAAGGCCAGCCACCCGCCAACCCGGCACCGAAGTAGCCGGTTGCCGGTAGCCTGGAGCCCGTAGCCTGAGGTAGCCGGTAGCCGGTAGCCGGTAGCCGGTAGCCGGTAGCCTTGCGAGTGGGGATCCCCCCGGGGGGGTGGCATTGTTTTGGCTAAGTACTTTATTTGCCAGTAAGTACGGGATTTTTTTGGAGACTCCAAACGGTATGTAATGGGAAATGGGGTACTTTTTGAGGGCCCCAAAACGGCGGACAGCGTATAGCGGATAGCGTGAGCGACGGAAACAGGGCAGTTGTTCGAGGGCTTTAAAACAGCGGATAGCGGATAGCGTTCAGGGCTGAGCGGGCGGCGGAGGGACCGCGGCGACGGTGAGCTTGAGCAGGTTGGATGGGCGGAATACATCGTATAGGAAAAGGAAAAGGCCGCCTTTTGGGCGGCCTTTTCTGTATCTACCCCTCTATTATCAGAATACCAAGTTTGGACGGGTTTACTGCCACATTGGGTGGCGTGGAAGTCTTTTTGAATCAGTCAATACGCGGTCGTACTGTGACTAAAGGGACTTGACGGGATTTCCACAAAGCTAGCCCAACGGTCAGGGGGTGCGCCGGGGCTACCCGCTACCCGCTACCCGCTACGGGCTACCGGCTCCTCTCAAGGCGCTTCGATCAGCTCCATCTTCCCGTCGCGCTTCCGGTGCAGCACGCAAACCGTGCCCTCGTTCGTCCGGAAGACAAACACATCCCGGTCGCGGAACTCGGCTTCCTTCACCGCCTCTTCGATGGTCATCGGCCGCAGAGCTACCGAGTCCGACGAGCGCACGATGTGCGGCTCCGGGATCGGCCGCGTGGCCGGAAAGGTATGCACCGTCACCGGCACCATCGTCCGTCCCGCCCGTTTGCCGTTGGCTTTGGCCGCCGCGATCGCCTCAGCCACCGGGTTCTCCTCCGGTTCCGGATGGGCGCGATTCGACTTCCGCGACCGTGGAGGCACCACCTCGTTCTGCTGCTTCTCTTCCTTGGGCTGCCGCTTGATCGCGTGCTGCCGCTTGCGATACTTGATCGCCTGGGTTTCGGCCCGCTCCAGCGCCTCCCGCAGCGCCTGGTCCATCTGGGTCGACTCGGCGAATCCCACGATCTTCCCCGCCCGCATCTTCACTGAGACGTCAGCGGTCTTGCGGTACTTCTCTGAGGTCAAAACGATGTGCGCACCCACTACCTTCGGCAGCAGTTTCGCGATCCTCTCAATGCCTTCATCCCCCATCCGGCGCAGCGCCGGGGTAATGCTCACCTGCCTTCCGGTGTACTCAGCCTGCATGGAAAGCTCCTTTCCCTGGGGAAATGCCGTGTTGTCAGTCGGGATATTGCGTCAGCCGCGGACGCGGCGCTGATGTGTGCTCGGAATCCGCAGGTCTTCGCGGTATTTTGCCACTGTCCGGCGGGTCACGTCGATGCCCTGGCCTTGTAACATTTGTGCGATCTGATCGTCGGTGAGCGGCTTGCGCGGATCCTCCTCCTCGATCAGCTTCTTTACCTTGCGCTTCAGCAGCATCAGCGGCGTTCCCGCGCCTTCCGGCCCGTTCACGCCCTCTGAGAAGAAGAAGCGCAGCTCATAAACCCCTTGTGGCGTGTGCACGTATTTGCTGGAAACCGCGCGGCTCACCGTCGAAGGGTGTACGCCGATCTCCTCGGCGACTTCCTTGATCATCATCGGCTTCATCGCGTCCACGCCTTTGTCCAGGAACTCCGTCTGCCGCCGCACAATCGCTTCGCAGGTCTTCAGGATGGTGTTCTTCCGCTGCTCGATGTTCCGCATCAGCTGCAGCGCGGAGCGATACCGCTCCTTCACGTAATCCTTGACGTCCTTCTCGGCGCCGTCCTGGGTCAACAGCCGACGATAACCCTGGTTCAGCCGCAGCGTGGGCAGATCCTCTTCGTTCATCACCACGACCCACTCATCGCCGCGCTTCACAAACGCCACATCCGGCTCAATCAGCCGCGCTTCACTCCGGTTATAGCGCTGGCCAGGCCGGGGATCGAGCGTGCGGATGAAGTCAATCGCTCGCTGCGTCTCTTCCACGGATTTGCCCAGCACCCTGGAAAGCTCGCGCGGATCGCGCTTCTGCAGCAGCAGCATGTGCGTGTCGATGATCTTGGTCGCCATCTCGAAGATCTCCAACCGCTGCGCCTGCTCATGATCCGGTTTCGCACCGTTACCATCGGCAGCCGGGTGCGCCGCTGCGAACTCAGAGGCATGCGACGCCGTCCCGTTGGTGTGCGCGCCGTTCATGCCGTGCGTGCCGTTGGGACTCGCATGGAACGCCGTCGAGCTGCCATTCGCCGTCCGCCGAAAGATCAGATCGAATTCTCTGCGCTGGGCCTCTACCTGCACCAGCAGGCACTCGCGCAGATCGCGCGTGCCCACGCCGATCGGGTCGAGCTGGCGAACAACGTCCATGCCCGAGGTCAGATGCCCGCGCGCGCGCTCGACCATGGCCGGCGGCAACTCAGCGACACGCGCCGCCTGTTCCTTCGCGCGCTGACCGCTATCCGCTATGTCCGGTTCCATCTGCTCGCGCAGGTAGCCGGCCAGCAGCTCCTCATCGGTCGCCGTCAGATAGCCGTCTTCATTCAGATTGCCGATGATGTACTCGGCCGTCTCGCGCACCGCGGGCGACAGGTTCAGGGCGCCCAGTTGCCAGAACAGGTGATCGGTCAGCGTCGCCGGCGACGACAGGAAGTTCTCAATCGAAGGCTTCTCGATCTCTTCGTAATTGTTGGGCGATCGGAATCCCGGATCGAGATAATCCTGGAAGTAGCTTCCGAAATCGATCTCGTCGAAGGGATCCTTCTCTTTCGCCTCAGCCTCGGTGGTCACCGTCTGGGTCTCCACCGGCCGGTCGCGATCTTCTTCCGCACGCGCCACGTCATCCAGCAGAGGAACGTTCTCTTCCAGTTCCTCCAGAACCGGATTCTCGGCGATCTCCGCCTGGATCATCTCCTTCAGCTCCAGCTTGTTCAGCGCCAGAACGCTGACCATCTGCATCAGGCCCGGCGTCAGAATCTGACGCTGCGCGACCTTGAGGCTGAGTTTTGGCTGAAGAAGAACCATAATCTGCAAAATCCAAGCAGCACTTCAGAGTTTACATCTGTACCCTCACCCCTGCGTGCCCATTCCGGGTGCGCAAAGGTAACCCCCTGGCTTGCAAGGCAATACGGCTTTTACCCGAGCGAAAAACTCTCGCCCAGATAAACGCGCCGCACCTCGGGATCGTTCCCCAGCTGCTCCGGAGTTCCGTGGCGGAAGATGCGTCCGTCATTAATGATGTAGGCACGGTCGGTGACCGAAAGCGTCTCGCGCACGTTGTGGTCCGTGATCAGGACGCCAATGCCGCTGGCCTTCAGATCGAAGATGATCTCCTGCAGGTCCAGCACCGCGATGGGATCGATGCCCGAGAACGGCTCGTCCAGGAGAATGAATGCCGGTTGAATGCACAGAGCCCGCGCAATCTCCACCCGGCGCCGCTCGCCGCCGGAGAGCGCGTAACCCCGGGTCTTGCGAATGTGTCCGAGATTCAGCTGTTCGATCAGCTTCTCCGCGCGCGACCGCCGCATCTCCGGCGCAATCGGCTGCACTTCCAGCACCGCCAGGATGTTCTCTTCCACCGTCAGCTTGCGAAAGACAGAGGGCTCCTGCGGCAGATAGCTGATTCCATATTGCCGCGCCCGCAGGTACATCGGCACCTGGGTGATCTCCTGGTCATCGAGCAGGATGCGTCCTCCATCCGGCTGGATCAGGCCGACAATCATGTAGAAGCTGGTGGTCTTGCCCGCGCCGTTCGGCCCCAGCAGCCCCACCACCTCGCCTTCGGTCACCTGCACGCTGACGGCGTGCACCACCTGGCGTCCCTTGTAGGATTTGCTGATTTCGTCCGTGGCCAGCCTGCGCATGAATTCTTCTCCAGCTTACAGGGCACTGCGCGTCACGCGCTACCGCGGAGTGTGCGTTTCCGTCACCGCGCTCGACTTTTCTCCGAGCACGTCGACCTTCTGCGACTGGCTATAGAAAACCAGAGCGGCCCCCGTCGTCGTTCCGTGGTCGCGATCCCACAACCGCGGAGGCTCCGCCGGCGTTCCTGTCAGCACGTACTTTTCGTCATCGGCGGTGTACACCAGCTTTTCGCCGTCGCCTTTTCGTCCTGGCTGGGTGAACACGACATGCCCGGTCGCAACCAGATGATCCAGCTGCGAGCCTCGGCCGCCCGTG
Source organism: uncultured Acidobacteriaceae bacterium (assembly GCA_963770525.1). Lineage (GTDB taxonomy): Bacteria > Acidobacteriota > Terriglobia > Terriglobales > Acidobacteriaceae > Palsa-343. Next base: position 182,404 of record CAVYPY010000003.1, read on the forward strand.
CTGCTCTTCGTCGGCGCTGGTGTCGGCGTTCCCGGTTTCGGCGCCGGCTTCAGATAGACACGCGCGTTATCGGCATGGATCGTCTCGTCCGCCTGCTCCGCCGTTACATTCCCCTGAAAGTCCGCGATCCGATCGTTATCCGAATAGACCAGGGTGCGGCTATGCACCTCCGTGAGCGCCGGCGGCCGCTTGCCGCCAGGAGAGCCCTGGGCAAAATTCACATCGACCACCGGCTGATCTCCCGTTCCCTCGCCCCATGCCTTCAGGACGTTCTTGTTGCGGTCCATCGCGATCACCGGAGCCAGCAGTGAGTCCGCGTCCTGCCACATCCGAGCCGGCGCTCGCACGCTTCCGTAGAAAAAGCTCTGGTTGCTGGCGTGATCGAGGGTCGCGTGATCGGCAATCACGTGCACCGGTCCGCTGCCGCCCATCGCCGGGGCCGCCTTGTGCACGGCGCCCGGCTGATTGTTCGCCTGGGTGTAGGTCGCCTTCACGTCACCCGTCGCGGTAGCGTTTTGGGTGTCGCGATGATAGTCAATCTGCTCGGCAGAAAGCTGCGTCTCCTCACCCTCCACGATCCGCGGATGACCGGTCATATGCAATATCTGATCCTGGGCGTGATACTCCGCGTGCTGTGCCCATCCCGTCAGCGTTTCCGGCGGAGCGCTCGCGCCGGGTTTCTTCGCCGGCGTTTCGGTCAGCACGACATGGCCGTCCTGCACCGCTGTCTCCAGTGTCGTCTGCATCGCCGGAGCCGCGGCTTTTTTCCCTTTCGCGCTTCCCGACCGTCCCGCCTGCGGGGAGCGCTTCGGCTGAACCGCCGCGGGCTGCTGGACAAAGGTTGCGTGCAGCACATCGCCGTGCGTTGTGTCCCGGCTGCCGTCGATCGCCTCATCCACCACCTGCGTATTCCCGGTTCCACCCAGCGTCTGCAGACGATTGCCGCTCGCCAGGTTTGCTACCAGGTGGTCGCCGCTGATGCGCATCGACTGCCCCCGCCCTTTGGACGGCGTCTGCCGCATCGTGACCACCGGGCTTCCGTCGGCGATCGCTTTCCGCGCTTCGACGTCACGTCCCCCGGGCTGTCGTGCGAAGTCCACGTTCAGGATCTGTGCGTCGACCTGCCTCTCCATCCGGCCGCGCGGATCGTTCTGCAGCCCCGTCGCCTGCTCGTCGATGTGCACCTCTTTGCGGAACTCGGCATGCCGCAGACTCGTCGGCGAACCTGGAGTTCCGGCAGTAAACAGCAGCGTGCCTTCCTGCGCCGATCCCTGCATCGTCTGGTTCGGTCGCGCTGAGGCGAACTGCACGCCGCCGCCGACCGTCGCCTGCAGGGGCTGACTCTTCGCATCGAAGAGAATCTCTGTGGTCTGCGCGTCCACATTGGCGCCGCTGTCGGAGCGGAGGTGCACATGCCCCTGCGCGTCCACCTTTTCCGCCGTCCCGTCTTTGCGGAAAAAGACGGTCGCCTGATCCGCGCGCCCGTTCGTCGTTTCGTATTCCAGGCTGGCGTCGGTGAGAAGAGCCTGCTGCGAAGTGCGCAGGATGGTGGCGTGTCCCGCCTCGACCAGGGCCGGCTTGCCATTGTTGCTGGTGGTGATGTGCACCTGGCTGTTCAGGATCACCACGCCGGTCTTCGCGTTGTAATCGGCGCCCACCGCGTTGCCTGCGCCACGCGGCAGCTGGAACTCCACTCTGCCCGCCGTCGAGGCCTCTTCGGTCTTTTGCACGAAGGTCAGACCGTTGGTCTTCACGCGAATCGTATTGTTTCCCTGGGCGCCAGGAGTGCCGTTGCTTTGGGTTAGCCCCTGCAGCTCGATCTCCACCGTACCCTGGCTGGTGGCCACGCCGTCATTCTGGTTGTAATCGAAGTCGCTGCCGGAAATTCGGTCCTGGCGCCCCGAGCCGGGCGGCCCGAACAGCGTGATGTCCACATCGTGCAGCAGCGCATGGCCGGCCTTCAGCTGGATCAGCTTCGAAGCCTTCAGCGTGAACAGCGCGTGCCCCTGGCTGGTTTGCGTGTAACTGAAACCGGTCGCCGTCTGCTGAATATTGGCCCCCAGCCGCGCCGGCAGATCCTTTTCGATGTGCCGCAGCCGGCTCTTTGCATAGATAAAAAACCCGGCAACGGTGGCCAGCAACAGGGCGGCGGTGATCAGAACCCAGCGGCGCAGCCCCTCAATCGTTACGCGCATACCTGCTTCATCTTCTCATTCCGGCGGCTCGGTGCTCATGGCCGGCCACTTCGGTTCTCGCCCGGCCTCTAATTGGTCACCCGCAGCACGATCTTTCCGATGTGCTCGCTGCGCTCCATCCGTCGATGCGCCTCGGCCACCTCATCCATCGGGAACACCCGGTCCATCACCGGCCGCACCCTGCCCGCGCCCACCAGCGGCCACACGTTCTCCTCCACGCCATCCCGCAATCGCCGTTTTTCCTCCACCGATCGCGACCGCAGCGTCGAACCCGTGATCAACAGGCGCTTGCTCGTTATCGCGCGCAGATCCAGCTTCACCTCCGCGCCCCCGAGGAACGCGATGTGGACCAGCCGTCCATCCCGCGCCAGGATCTCGACGTGCTTCGGAAAGTAGTCGCCGCCGACCATGTCGAGAATGACGTCGACGCCGGCGTCCGGCGGAGTCCCGGCCCACGCCTTTGCCCGGGCGGCCCAGTCCTCCTCGCGATAGTTCCACGCCTGCTCACATCCCAGCTCACGCAGGAACCGGCACTTCTCCGCTGAACCCGCGGTGGCGGCAACGCGCGCGCCAAAGGCGTGCGCCATCTGGACCGCCATCGTTCCCACGCCGCTCGTCCCGCCCTGCATCAGGAATCGATTGCGTGGAAACAGCCGCCGGCCGCCGTTCGAGCCCGGGTCGAACAGATTCGCCCAGACCGTTATCGTCGTTTCCGGCAGCGATGCGGCCTCTTCCAGACTCAGCCCCTTCGGCACCGGCAGACAGGATCCGCCGTTCGCGACGCAGAACTCGGCATAGCCGCCGCCCGGCAGCAGCGCACAGACCGGATCGCCCACCCGCCATCGCTCCTCGGCGCCGGGCCCGCGTTCCACAATCGTGCCGGCCACCTCCATCCCCAGCACCTCCGACGCGCCCGGAGGAGGCGGATAGTACCCTTTTCGCTGCACAATATCCGCGCGGTTCAGCCCGGCGGCGGCCACGTGAATCAGAACTTCCCCAGGACCAGGGCGCGGCGGCTCGGCTTCCGCCACCCGCAGCACTTCCGGCCCGCCAAATCCATCCAGCTCGATCGTCTTCATATCTGTCTATATAGACGAAAAAATGGCGGCGAAGCCGAATTTGGACTCCGCCGCCGTGAAGGAGGAACTGCCTCGTTGTCCGGCCCAGCCAGCCGGACGATCCTGTTCAAACTTCCGATCCCCCGCCGTTTCTACTCCCTGCTCCCTGCTCCTCACTCCGCTCTCAGCGTCTCGGCCGGGTCGATCCGGGCAATCCGCAGCGCCGGCAGGGCGCTGGCCGCCGCCGCGATGCTCAGCAGGATCAGCGGCACCGCCACGAGCGTCACCGGATCATAGGTGCCCACTCCGTAAAGGACACTCTTCATCACCCGCAGCACAAAGACGCAGCACACCAGCCCGGCGATCACACCGCCGCCCGCTGCCGCCACTCCCGACCCCGCAATGTGCCGGATCGCCTCGCCCAGCGTCGATCCCAGCGCAATGCGGATGCCGATCTCCCGCGTCCGCTGAACCACCAGGTTCGACACCAGCGCGTAGATCCCCACTGCCGACAGCAGCAGAGCCAGGCCGGCGAGCGTTCCCAGCAGCGTCACTTCGATCCGCTGCATTTGTAACTGCTGGTGGAGCACATCTTCCATCGAGTAAAAGCCGGAAAACGGCAGCCCGGTTGCGGCCGACGCCAGTGCCTGCTGCATCCTTCCGGTCAGGTCTCCGATGGGACCGCTGGTCCGCACGATCCACGAGGGCTGGAACCACATGTTCGCCAGGTTCACCATTTTCTGATTGGCCTGGACCGCCGGGATATAGAAGAGCGGCTCAGTCGCCAGCGGCGCTCCCTGGCTCATTCCCAGAGTCTTCACCACATCCGGCACCACCCCCACAATCGTGACCGTCTTTCCATAACGGAAGTGCCGCCCCACGGGATTCGGATTGTTGTAAAACATTCGGCCAAACGCCTCGTTCACCACCGCCACCGGCTCCCCCGTCGCCGTGTCGCTGTCGCGAAGCGCGCGCCCGCTCAGAATCGGAATCCGCAGCGCCGCAAAGAATTCCGGCGTCACCCAATCCATGCTCGATCCCCACTCGTACCCGGCACGCGGCCCATCGGCGACCTGCAGCCCGTCGTTCAGACCACGTTCGTAGGGCACGCTCAGCGCGACCGCGGCCTCTGCGACACCAGGAATCCGATGCATCGCCGCCAAACTGCCCCGCAGCAGCCCCTGAAAACTCTCCGCATTCTGATACCGCGCATCGTCCAGCGACGCCTTCGCCGTCATCACGTTGTGCGCGTCGAAGCCCGCCGGCAGTGTCTCCAGGTGCACCACCGTGCGGATCAGCAATCCCGCGCTCGCCAGAAGCACCACCGTAAGAGCCACCTCGGCTCCGATGAGCCCTTGCCGCACCCGTCCCGAACCGCCCGACACACTGCGCGTCCCCGCGGCAATCGAGCTGCGCAGGTCCACCCGCCGTGTCTCCAGCGCCGGCAACGCGCCGAACAGCAGACTCGTCACCAGCGAGGCGCCCAGCGCAAACAGCAGCACCATCCCGTTCAGAGCGAAACCCCCGATCGGGATCATCTCGTTCGGCAAAAGCTGCTTCATCACCGGGAACAGCAGCACCGCCAGCGCCACGCCGGCCCCGCCGCCCAGTAGCGCCAGCAGCAGGTTCTCCATCCACAGTTGCCGCAGAATCCTCATTCGCGATGCGCCCAGCGCCAACCGCGTCGCCATCTCCGGCGTGCGTCGATGAATCCGCGCCAGCATCAGCCCTGCCAGGTTCGCGCATGCGATCAGCAGAATGAACCCCACCGCCAGCATCAGCGCCTCCGTCTGCGGCTTCATGGCGCTCGCTGCGTACGCGTGCAGCAGGCTTGGGATATACCACGCGTTCATCTTCGACAAGTCTTCATTGCGCGACGGCGGCATATGGGTCAGCTCCGCCCGCACCTCGTCCCATGTCGCGCCCGGCTTCAGCCGCATCAGGATCAGGCAGTTGTTCCCCGCGCACATGCCGTGCGGATCGTCCGGCATCAGCGGCGTCCACACATCCGCCGGATGCGGCATTTGTGCACCGCGCGGCAGCACGCCCACCACCGTGTAAGGCGCGCCCTTCAGCAGAATCGGCTTGCCCAGAATCCCCGCATCGTTGTGGAAGAGCGAGTGCCACAGCCCATAGCTCAGCACCACCGCTTTGCCGGCGCCCGGCCGGTCCTCGTCCTCGGTAAAGCCGCGCCCCAGCAGCGGCTCAATGCCCAGCACCTGAAAGTAGTGCGCCGAAACCAGCGCTCCGTGCACATATGCGGTCGTTCCCCCCTGAGCCGCTGCGGCCTCGAGATTCACGCCCTCGGTGTCGCCAAAGCCCTGGCCGGTGATCGCCGCCGTCACCGACGGCACATCCTGCTTCAGCGCCGCCCATGTCCGGTTGTCCGACGAGTCGTCGTCGATGAAGTCCCTCGGGGCACTCTTCCGCGCCTCATGCAGCACCAGCGCCGCCAGCCGCTCCGGCTGCGGATACGGCAGGCTCCGCAGCAGGAATCCATCCAGCAGGCTGAAGACCGCCGTGTTCACGCCAATCGCCAGCGCCAGCGTCACCACCACCGCCGCCGCAAATCCAGGACTCCGTTTCAACTGCCGCAGCGCATACCGCAGATCATCGAGCATGTCCCCTCCTCACGACGAGTCGCGCATCTCGGTTCCCATCCGCTACGGGCTACCGGCCACTGGCTACTGGCTTCCTGCTCCCGGCTTACTCGGTCCTCAGTGCCTCCATCGGATGCACTGCCGTCGCGCGCTGCGCCGGCAGCGCAGCCGCCACCGCCACCATCAGCGCCGTCAGCAACACTGCCCCGACAAGCGCTACGGGATCCCACGTGCTCACCCCGTACAGCTGGCTTCGGAAGAGCCGCGCCAGCGCCACAGTCGCCGGCAGCGCCACGATCACCGCTCCGGCCGCAATCCAGGCCATTTCGCGCACGACCAGCGCCACCACCGAAAGCCGTGGCGCACCGAGGGCCAACCGCACGCCAATTTCGCGCGTCCGGCTCTGCGTCGAATAGGCCAGCACCCCATACAGGCCCACACCCGCCAACAGCGCGGCCAGTACGGCAAAGGCCATCGCCAGGATCGCGAGCGCCCGCTCGCTCGACGCGCTCATGTCCACCTGCGCCTCCATGGTGCGCAGCCCATCCACTACCAGCGTCGGGTCCATCGTATGGATCGTTCGCTCAATCTCCGGCTCCAGCGCATCCGGCGCGCCGTGCGACCGCAGATAGATCTGCACGCCTGTCGGATGGGTCATCTGCAGGTACGCCTCATACACCTCCGGCCCCACATCGGTGCGCAGGTCCTGATGCTTCGTGTCGCCCACCACGCCCACGATGGTCGTGTCCGCTTTATCGGTCCCAATCAGATGCCCGAGTGCATTCGACGCCGATCCATAGAAACGCTTCGCGAACTCCAGGTTCACAATGGCGACATTGGGAGTGCCGGTCCGGTCCGCGACGTTGAAATCGCGACCCACCAGCATTGGCTGCCGCAGCGTCGCAAAATATCCAGGCAGCACCAGCGGTGATTCGAAGTCGTTGTTCTCGTTCTCGGTGAATTTGTGACCCTGAACCACGTAACCGTTACTGTTCGAGTCCCCGCTCAACTCAGGATCGGTCGTCACACTCACAGACGCTACGCCCGGAAGCGTCTGCAGCTTCTCCACCGCCGTCCTCACAATTTGTGACGTCGGCTGCTCCCCATAGCCGGACTGGGTCGGGTCCAGCGTGAACGTCGCTACGTGACTCGTATCCCAGCCCACCGGCACGTCGCGCAGGTTCTGCAGAGTCCGCACAAACAGCCCTGCTCCGCCCAGCAGCAGCACGCTCAGCGCAATCTGCACGCCCACCGCCAGCTTGCGGAAGCGCTGCGAACTCTTCGACGCCGTGCCGGTGCTCTGCCGCAGCGACCCCGCCAGGTCCGGCCGCAGGAAGTGCAGCGCCGGCGCAATCGAGAACAGCATGCTCACCACCACGGACAGTCCCAGCGTGAACCAGAGCATGCGCATGTCGACGTTGGAGGAATACGGCTCGCTCCCTGGATTCGCGCTGGTCAGCAGCCTCACCAGCGTCAGCCCGAACACCGGCGCCAGGGCCAACCCGGCTGCGCCGCCCACCAGTCCCAGCAGCCCGCCTTCAATCAGCAGCTGCCGCACGATGCGCCCGCTCTTCGCGCCCAGCGCATAGCGCATCACCATCTCGCGCATGCGCACGGTCGAGCGCAGCAGCAGCAGCGTCGCCACGTTCAGCGTGCACATCGCCACCAGCAGCCCCGCCATACTCAGCAGAATGATCAGCGGCGTCTTCAGATCCATGCGCCCCGGCGAGAAGCCCATCGAGTCGTCAATCACCTCGAATGTCGATTTCTCCACATAGCGTTCCTTAAACTTCTGCGACACCTGCTTGTAGAGGGGCAGTTCATTGGCGCGAAGCGCGCGCCACAGCGGCAGCATCGCCGCCTCCGCCTGCTGGATGGAGATTCCCGGCTTGCGCCGCGCCACAATGGTCAGCCACAGCGACTGGCGGTTGTCGTAGCGATGAATCGTCGCGGTCCAGGGGATCGCGATATCCACCATCGTCATCGGCAGAAAGACCGACGGCCGATAACCGCCAATGGCGGTGTGGAAGTTCTCCGGAGCCACACCCACAATCGTGAACGGGTGCCCGTTCACGTGCAGGATCTGGCCTATGACGTCGCGCGAACCGCCAAAGCGTGTGCGCCACTCGTCGTAGCTCAGGACCACCACCGGATTCGCGTCATTGGCTGTCTCATCCGCCGACGTAAACAGCCGGCCCGCCACGGGCCTCAGCCCCAGCACCTGGAAGTAGTTGCCGCTCACCATCTCGGCAGGCTCATCTTTGGCCAGGTTCTGCCAGGCGATGCCCACGTTGGTGCGATCCGCCGCCAGCATGCCGCTGAAGACCTGATTGCGGTCGCGCAAATCCTTGTACATCGGATAGGAGAAGTAATTCCCGGTACCGCCGCCGAAGCTGCTCGCGTTTCCCGAGAAACTTCCCTTCCAGTGGAAACGCACCAGCTCCTGCGGCGCCTCCACCGGCAGCATCCGCAGCAGTACCTGGTCGAACATCGTAAAGATGGCCGTCGTCGCCCCAATGCCCAGCGCCAGGGTGATGACCGCCGTCAGAGCAAACGCCGGCGACCGCCGCAGCTTCCGCCATGCATATCTCAGGTCTCCAAACATATCTGCCACTTTCTCCGTTACGAATGTCGCCGCCTGGGCGTCCTGCCCTCGTTTTTCTAATCCCTAATCCCTATTCCCTGTCTCTCACTCCATCCTCAGCGCCTTCACCGGATCCACGCTCGCCGCGCGCAGCGCCGGAATCAGACCCGCCACCAGGCCCACCGCCAGCAGCAGCGCCGCCGCAATCCCCAGCGAGCCAAGCACGCCGCCGCCGAAATCCGCGAAGCTGCTGCGCAGCAGGGCCGAACCCAGTCCCGACAGCGCGGCTCCGATCCCCAGTCCAATCGCCACCAGCACCAGCGCGTGTCCCAGGATCAGCCGCACCACGTCGCTGCGTTGGGCGCCCAGCGCCATCCGCACTCCAACCTCATTGGTACGCTGCGCTGTGACATAACTGATGAGCCCGTAGATCCCCACAATTGCCAGCAGGAGCGCCAGCCCGGCAAAGACCGCCAGCATCCGCACAATCAGCCGCCGCCCGGCCAGCGAGTCCGACACCAGCGTCTCCACCGGAACCACCGTCGCGACAGCCTGCGAGCCATCCGCGTCAGCCACAGCCCGCTGGATCGCCGAGCTCATGCGGCTCGGATCGCCATCCACCCGCACCACAAAATCGGCGCTCCCACTCGTGCCCTGGGCAAACGGGTAATACCGCATGCCGTCGCTTGTGTCCTCTTCGAGCGAGCTCAGCCGCACCGTGCCCACGACTCCGATAATCACCGCCGGACTCTGCTGCCCGCCGCACTGGAACGAAATGTGCTGCCCAATCGGGCTTTCTCCCGGCCAGTATTTCTTCGCCAGGCGCTGGTCGATTACCGTGACGTGCTCGCTGTTCGCGATGTCGCTCGCGTTGAACCACCGCCCCGCCAGCAGCGGAATCTGCATCACGCTCAGGTACGCCGGTGTCGCCAGCGTCAATTGACTGTGGGGGCCTGGATCGTTCGGCGCCATCGGCCGTCCAATAATCCCAAACGAACACGACCCGCCGGCGTTCGGATCGAAGGGCAGCGGCGCCACCGCCGCAGCCGCGCGCACTCCCGGCTGCGCTGCCAGCTGGCTCACGACGCCGTTCACAAACGTGGCCTGCCGCTGCTGATTCTTTTTGAACTCCTGCCCCGAGTACTGCACCGACCCCGCCAGCACACCCTGTGGATTGAAGCCTGGATCCACCTTCTGCAGCTTCTCGAGGCTGGTCAGAAACAGCCCCGTTCCGGCCAGCAGAAAGAAGGCCGCCGCAACTTCGGCCACCACAAAAGCGCTGCGCATCCGCTGCTTCTCGGCCGACGCTGTGCCGCTGCGCCCGCCCTCATGCAGCGCCAGACGACGCTGCCCGCGCAGCAACGACCACGCCGGTCCCAGTCCCGCAATCAGCGACGCCAGCACCGCCGCGCCCGCTGTGAAGGCCAGCACCGCCGGATCCGTCCGCACCACGAAGCCGAGCGCAAGATCGTGCGGCACCAGATGCAGCAGCAGCCGCCCGATCAGGGGCCCGGCCAGTACGCCGGCCACCGCAGCTGTTCCCGCCAGCAGAGTGGTTTCCACCAGCAGTTGCCGCACCATGCGCCATGCGCTCGCCCCCAGCGCCGTGCGAATGGCAAACTCCCGGCCGCGCGCCGACGACCGCGCCAGCAGCAGCCCCGCCACATTCGCCGCCGCGATCAGCAGCACCAGCGCCACCACCCCGCCCAGCACGTAGAGCGGCGTCCGCAGCGGACCCGCCACGAATTCCGCCATCGGCGTCGCGTACACGCCCCACTTCGCCTGCGTCGCAAAGTTCGCACCAGGCCTGGGCCGCAGCAACTGCCACAGCTTCGTGCTCAGCTCGGCGCTGAATTGCTGCACCGGCACGCCCGGCCGCAGCCGCGCCGCCGCGAAATAGTTTTCGTTGAAGAAATTGTTCAGGTCGAAGGCGTCCGGCGCCAGCGCCATCGGCACCCACACCTCCGCCTTACGCGGCCACGCAAAATCGCTGCGCATCACGCCCACCACGCGATACGGCTTCTGGTCCAGCAGCAGCGTCTGCCCCACCACATCGCGCCGGCCGCCGAACACCCGCTGCCACATTCCGTAGCTCAGCACCACGACCGGCCCGGCATTCGGCTGATCCTCGTCGGCTGTGAACGTCCTCCCCAGAATGGGCTGGGCGCCGAACACCCGGAACCACTGCCACGAAACCCGCGCCGCCGGCACGTGCTCGGCCCGCCCGTCGCGCTCGATGTTGAAGCTGCCTGTCAGCTCCACAGCCGCCGCGTCGACCACGTTCCGCATGCCAGCCGCGGCTGCATACACCGGGATCGAGACACTCGGCACATCCAGCGTGAACATCGTGTAGCGGGTATGCAGCACCGCTACCTGCTCGGGGTGGTCCACGCCCGCCGGATGCCGCAGAACCGCATTCACCACGCTGAAAATCGCTGTGTTCGCGCCGATCCCCAGCGCCAGAGTCAGCACCGCCGTCAGCGCGAACGCCGGCGCATTCACCAGTTGCCGTAAGGCATAGCGAAAATCCGCAAGCAAGCTTTTCTCCCTGGGCGCCTGAGGAGGCGCATAAAGAACCGTACGCATCCACGGGCAGTTCCGGTTCCACTCCGGCTCCGGGTGGCCGTTCTGAAAACACGCCGCTTACTGAAAAATCGCCGACGCCCTGCTGTCCGCTGGCGCAATCGACTGTTCGAAATTGGACAGATCAGAAACGAACGCGCCCATCCGGGGGCACAGTCCCCGACCCACGAAGAGGATGGCGGCGAACTGGAGACTGGCTACGGGCTACCGGCTACAGGCTACCGGCTACGGGCTCGTTCACTTCTTTCCCTTGCGCAGGTCGTCCATCAGAATGATGGCCTCGGCAATCTCCCGCAGCGGCTTGCGCTTCTGCCGGCTCTGCTTCTGCAGCATCAGGTAGGCCGCTTCTTCGTCGATCTTCAGCTCGCGCTGCAGCAGGCCTTTGGCCCGCTCCATTACCTTGCGCGTTTCCAGCTGCGCGGCCAGCTGGCTCTTCTCGAATTCCATGTGCGCCAGTTCCACTTCGGCGCCGACAAGATAGCCGATCATCGTAATCAGCCGGATCTCCCGCTTCGAGTGATGGTGCGGCTCCCGGTGCTGCATGTTGATCGCGCCCACCAGCTTGCCCCGGCACAGAATCGGCACCGCCAGGAACGCCTCGAAGCGATCCTCGGGCAGCGCCGGAAAACGCGCGAACCGCGGATCGGCCCACGCCCGCGACGACAGCGTTACCGTTTGCTTGTGCTCGGCCACCCAGCCGGTTACGCCCTGGCCCATGTCGATCACCATCCGGTCCACGACGTCCTCATGAGGATTCTTCGACGCCCGCAGCACCAGCTTGTCCTTCTCCAGTACGTACAAAAAACAGGAGTCGCAGCGCACCGCCGCGGTCACCATCTCAATCACGCGCTCCAGCACTTCGTGAAACGGATCGGCCGCCGCCATGCGGCTGCCAATCTCATGCAGCAGTTCGATATCGCTGGTCGTGGTCTCGTCCTGCATTCGCGCTGAATCGTCCACCGTTGTCTGACTCCCCGGATAAAATCCAGCGCCGGCGGATCTTCCGCTCTTGCTTTTTTGCGTGCGCTGTGTCTCAATGGAAGAACACCCTTATCGTGACACAAGATAAGGCTCCGCATTTCGCTTTCCTTGTTTGAAGGCGTTGTTCCTGCGGTTTCCTTCCTCGTCGAAGATCTCCACAACAAGTTTTGCTGCGCACCCTGTGTTGCGCACACTCGAGCTTTGCCGCGCCTTTCTGTGCCGGATCGCTTCGCGCCCTTGGTCCTTCCGGCGCGCTGAAGCCCTCCCTGCACCTCGCGGCTCAACCATGCGCACCGGCGCCTTCGCCCGGCCTGCGCATGACAACAAGTTTCTTCAGCCTCCCTGAAGAGCCCGTGGTCCTGTCTCCTGGCCACGGGCCTTTTTTTGTCTTTTTATTTTTTGCTCCCACCGCGAATCTTTTGCAGGAAGCGTGTCAACGCGCTTGTCGGACTCGCCGCCGGCTTCCCCGCCGCGCCCTGTCCCGTCACGTACACGCCGGGTCGAGCCGCCGTTCCGCTGTTCGCGGGCGCGTTTTTCGCAGCAGGCGCAGCAGGCGGCGGCGGGGGCTTGCCACCTCCAGCCTTCTCCGCATCAGAATTCTGCTTCGCCGGCGCCGTCCCATCGGCCACCAGCGCCGCGCTCCCCAGCTTCTCCGCCGGCACCGGCGGCGCATCCGCCGTCAGATACTGCACGATCAGCGAAATCCTTCGATTCGAGGGGTCCAGCGGATTCGACGGTACCCGCAGCTTCTGATCCGCATAGCCCCGCACCTGCGACACCTGGTTCTCGCGCAAGCCCGATCCCTGCATCACCCGCCGCGCCGCGTTCGCTCGATCCGTTGACAGATCCCAGTTGCCGTATCCGTCCTTCGACGCATACGGCTGCGCATCCGTGTGCCCCTCAATCGAAATCCGATTCGGCAAATCGCCCAGCTGCCCCGCCAGCATCACCAGCAGTTCTTTCCCGTTCCGGTTCAGGGTCGCGCTGCCTGTATCGAAAAACGTCCCATCCTTCGTCTCCAGCAGCTCAATCCGCAGTCCCTCCGGCGTAATCGTGATCTGAATCTGGTTTTGCAGTGCCTTCAGGTCGTTCATCTTCCGGATCGCTTCCTCGATCTTCTTCTTCAGCTCCGGAATATTCTTCTCCGTCAGCGCCAGGTTCTCATTCGTCCCCGACTGGTCGGTCCCTGTCTCCGTGCTCTTGCCGCGCGGATCGTTGAAGTATCCGGCCACCGCCTGCCGCACTTTCTCGCTGGTGTTCATCAGCCACAGCACGATGAACAGCGACATCATGGCCGTCACAAAATCCGCATAGGCCACCTTCCACGCCCCCCCATGGTGGCCGCCGTGCCCGCTCTTCTTTTTGATAATGATGATCGGCTTGCTCGCCGCCATGGGGTTCCTCTCTGCCGTGCCGCTCTACACCACCGCTTCCTTCGCAGCGGCAGCCGACCCGCCGTTCCGGCAGGCTTCCTCGACTTCTGAAAACGAAGGCCGCACGTGCGCGGGAATGGCCCGCCGCCCCACTTCGATCGCCACCACCGGGGGCTGTCCGCGAATGAACGACAGGATCAGTACCCGCAGCACGTACAAATACGCGTGCTCCTCCGCGGTCGTCTTGGCCATGCTCTGGCTCATCGGCCCCACCAGCCCGTAGCACAGCAGAATGCCCAGAAACGTCCCCACCAGCGCCGCCGCTACCTTGTGGCCGATCTCCTCCGCCGGTCCGCCCAGCGCTCCCATGGTGATCACCACGCCCAGCACCGCCGCCACAATCCCCAGCCCGGGCAGCGAATCCGCCATCGTCGCCAGCGCCGTCACCGGCTCCTCGGCCCCGTGGTGCTGCACCTCCATGTCGAGGTCCATCATCTGGTCCATGTCAAACGCGTCCACGCCGCCGGTAATCACCATGCGCAGCGTGTCGCATACGAAATCGCGCACGTGGTGATCGTTCAGGAACGCCGGATACTTCTTCAGGATCTCGCTCTCCTCCGGCTTCTCCACGTCGCTCTCGATGGTCAGCATGCCTCCGCGCCGCGCCTTCTGCAGCAGCTCGTACAGCATGCGCAGCGTCTCCAGATAGCGCGCCTTGCCGAACTGCGAGCTGCCAAAGATTCCCGCTGCGCCCGCCCCGATCTTTTTCAGAATGCGCACCGGATTCGCGATCAGCAGCGTCCCCAGGCCCGCTCCGCCAATAATCAGCAGCTCCGCCGGCTGCACCAGCACCGCCAGATGCCCGTGCTCCATCAGATAGCCGGCTGCCACCGCCCCGAAGACCACCAGAATCCCGATGATCGCAAACATGCCGTTCGGAGAAGCCTCCTGCGCGCACCTTCACCCTGACCGCTCTGGCTCAGCCGGCGCGCGCCACCCGAGGGACGGGCGTCTCTCCAACTCATCGGCGGAAATCCCGCCCCCATCAATGCGCTTTCCCCCTCTCCGCCGGTCCTCGAACCGCCCGCGTCCACTGTCCTGTCGCGAACACCCGCATTCCATTTCTGGACACTCCCGCACGCCCCCTCGCCCTCCGTTTCCCGTGGAACCGGCCCCCCAGCCTTCGCGTATTTGGACACAGACGTGCTCTACTCTGCTCTTATCCCGCCATTCCAGGAGAAAGCCTGTGCCTCTCACCCGTGATCTGAAGCTCGCCGTTCGCCACCTGCTCAAATCGCCGGGCTTTTCCCTCACCGCCGTCCTCATGCTCACCCTCGGCATCGGCGCCACCACCGCCATCTTCTCCATCGTCGAAGGGGTGCTCCTGCGCCCGCTGCCCTTCCCCCATCCCGACCGCCTCGTCGTCCTCAGCGACACGATCTCCGGCGCCGAGATCAACGGCCAGAATGAAGCCGGAGTCACCGGCCCCGACATCGTCGCCTACACCCGCGACACTCACAGCTTCTCTGCCCTCGGCGGATACACCTTCGCCACCTATGAGCTCTCCGGCCTCGGCAATCCCGCCCAGATCATGGCTTCGCGCATGACGCCCGGCGTCTTCTCCGCCCTCGAGGTACCGCCGCTCCTCGGACGCACCTTCACTCCCGAAGAGGACCAGCAGCATCAGCAGGTCGCCGTCCTCAGCTACTCCACCTGGCAGTCGCGCTTCCACAGCGATCCCAACATCGTGGGCAAAAAGATCCTCCTGGACCGCAAGCCCTACATCGTCACCGGCGTCATGCCGGGCAGCTTTGAATTCCCGCTCATCGCCGGCCAGGCCATGCGCGTTGAGCTCTGGATCCCCCTCAGCCTCCGCGCCGAAGAGCTCTCCGGTGGCTCCGCTGCCAACTGGAGCTATCAGATGGTCGGCCGCCTCAAGCCTGGTGTGAGCGCCGCCCAGGCCCGTGACGACGCCAACCGCGTCGCCCAGGAGATCATGTCCGCCTATCCGGCTTTCATGGCCAGCCTGCATATCAGCCCCATCGTGCGCGGCCTCCATGAAGACACCGTCTCCCAGGCCAAACCGCTGGTCCGCACCCTCTTCCTCGCCGTCGCCGTCGTCCTGCTGATCGCCTGCGCCAACCTCGCGGGACTCCTCCTGGTCCGCGCCATCCGCCGCCGCCGCGAAATCGCCGTCCGCCTCGCCCTCGGAGCCAGCGGCTCCACGCTCCTGCGCCAGGCGCTTCTGGAAAGCCTCGTCCTCAGCGTCGCCGGCGGCGTCCTTGGGCTCATCCTGGCTGCCATCGCGCTCAAAATCGGCGTCCACAGCCTTCCCGAAACCCTCCCCCTCATCGCCAACATTCAGCTGGACTGGCGCGTCGCCGTCTTTGCTCTCGCGCTCGGCATCGTCACCGGCGTCATCAGCGGCGTGGCCCCGGCCTTCGCCGCCATGCGCACCAGTGTCAACGACACGTTGAAAGAAGGCGGACGCACCGGCACCTCTGGCTCCGGCCACGCGCGCCTCCGCTCCGGCCTCGTCATCGCGGAAATCGCCGTCGCCCTCATCCTTCTCGCCGCTTCCGGACTCCTGCTGCGCAGCTTTGAGAAGATGCGCGAAGCCTCGCTCGGCTACAACCCCGACCACTCCCTCATCGCCAACTACAGCCTGCCTCGCAAGCAGTACGGCACCCAGTCCGCGGTCGACCAGTTCAATCAGAATCTCCTGCGCCGTCTCGGCGCGCTCCCGGGCGTTCAATCCGCCGCTCTCACGTCCTTCCTCCCCGCCAACGGCAATCAGGGCAACAGCGCCTTCGTGGCGGAAGGCTACGTGCCCGCCAAACCCGGCACTATCGATCTCGCCTCGCCCATCCAGGTCCAGGGCGATCTCTTCCGCGCCATGGGCATTCCGCTGCTCCGCGGACGCCTCTTCACCGAAGCCGACAACCAGTCCCACGCCCAGCTCGTCGTCATCGTGAATCAGCAGCTCGCCCAGCAGTCCTGGCCCGGCCAGAACCCCATCGGCAAACGCATGCGCCTCGGCACCGAAAGCATGCAGACGCCCTGGGCCACCGTCGTCGGCGAAGTTGCCAGCATGAAAGAAGGCTCCCCTGACGCCGAGCCCCGCCAGCAGTACTACATGCCCATCGACCAGACGGAAGCCCAGTTCGGCACCCTCGGCAATCCTGCCACCGATCTCAACGGCAACGGCGGCTACATCGTCGTCCGCACCGCTATGCCCCCTGAGTTGATGGAGAACCAGCTCCGCCAGACCGTCCGCTCGCTGGACCCACAACTGCCGCTGACACAGGTCGAGACGATGGACCACGCCCTCAGCGACTCCGAGGCGCCGCGCCGCTTCAACACCATCCTCATCTCCGCCTTCGCCGCGGCCGCCGTTCTGCTCGCGATTCTCGGCATCTACAGCGTCATCGCCTTCACCGTCGCTATGCGCGTGCATGAGATGGCCATCCGCATGGCCCTCGGCTCGCAGCGTGGGGGCATCGTCGGCCTCGTCCTCGCTTCCGGCCTCAAGCTCGCCGTCGCGGGATGCCTTATCGGACTCGGCGGCGCCATCGCCGCCACGCGTCTGCTCCGCACGATGCTCTACGGCGTCAGCGCCATGGATCCGATGGTTCTGACGCTCGCCGCCTTCTTCGTCCTCGCACTGGCGATGCTGGCCTCGTTCATCCCCGCCCGCCGCGCCGCAGGAATCGACCCCATGCAGGCCCTGCGCGGGGAATAACGACCTCCAGGCGGCACGGCCCTGACCGCCCCTGGCCCCGACCGCCCTTGGCCCTGACCGTCGTTGGCCCTGAACCGCCCTCGTGTGCTGCGCAGCAGCACGACGGAGAAAGCCACGGGCTTCAGCCCGTGGAAATGTCCTCACCAAAAGAAACAGGCCTTCAGGCCCGGGCCATCCGCGCCCGAAACGCACTGGATCCCGGTCCTGCGCCAGCTGCGCAGCAGCACGACGGAGAAAGCCACGGGCTTCAGCCCGTGGAAATGTCCCCACCAAACGAAACAGGCCTTGAGTCCCGGGCCATCCGCGCCCGAAACGCACTGGATCCCGGTCTCGGGCGCTCGAAGCCATGTCAGCGACCCGCTTTTGTATCAGGGCACGACTTCAGTCGTGCCGCAACGCCACTTCTAAGATCGGGCTTCAGCCCCTGAGGGATATCTTCGTTACTTTCGCAATGCCGGTCACACGGAGAGTGTGCCCCCTATTCATCCCTGCGCTGAGCGGACGCAACCAGAACGGCCGCGCTGCAACTCGCCACCCCGGCCTCTTCCGCCTTTGTTCCCTAGTACACTTTTGTGACGACGCCGTGGATCGCCTGAGTACCAAAATGCTTGGTCGCCGGCGAAGGCGCTCCTGACGCCAGATCCACGAACTGCATGGTCATATTCGAGTAAGGGACCGAACCCGCGACGAAGTCTCCTCCCGTGACGCAGATCTGCAGCACCGAAGACGGCGGGCTCGTTTCGAACGGCGCCGGACTCCCGTTTGCCGCCAGCAAATCCACCGTGCCCGTGAACTGAAAGCCCTGGTCGGTTTTCGGACTTTCCGGGGGGAATGCCGGGCAGCCCACCATGTTCCAGGTGACTTTGGCGCCCTTCAAAGCAATGTGGTGCGTGTGCGCTCCGCGAGTCGTCGGATCCGTCGGATTGACAACTCCGGTCGTGACGCCATAGTCAGACGTTTCCATATTGAACTCGGCCAAAAAATCGGCCGTGTTCGAAGCCGTGTTCAGAGCGATCTTCCACGTGCCGCGCATCTCATAGGGACCGTTGGTCACCGTGGAGGGCGTGTAGTCGTTGAGCAGGCCGCTGAACTGCACTTCGGGTTGACGCCGTACCTGGGCGCTGGCTGGCCCTCCTGGCAACAGGAGGACTGACATCGCACTGAGGATCCATAGGGGCGTTTTGCTGCACATTCTCATGAGAGATCTCCGCTTCTGAAATGGGCGCATTTCCCGCCGGCGCTCCGGTCATTCCTGAATCCTTTCCTGGCCCGGAAAGCGTGTGGTGCGATGAGCCGCGCCTGAATTCCACAAACCATCCCCCCTGCGGCACACCCATTCAAGCGGCAAGACGCTGAAAGGCCACATGCCGTCAAATGCCGTCTCTTGCAGTCCTGCTGACCAGCGTTACAATCGCCTCATCGTCTGCGAGAAACGCGGGACCGCCCCGGGAGATCGCTATGGCCGAGCCGTCGAATGCCCTGTCTCTGAAGAAGGCGCCGGATCGACGGCTCGATTCGTGGAAGGAGATTGCGACTTACCTCATCCGCGACGTCACCACCGTTCAGCGATGGGAAAAGCGGGAAGGGATGCCGGTCCATCGGCACCAGCATGATAAGCGCGGCTCCGTCTATGCCCTCACCGGCGAACTTGACGCCTGGATCGAGAGCCGCCGTTCGCCCGCGCACGAGCCGCAGTCAAAGCACGAGACGAAAGTGTCCCAGGCCTCGCAGGGCCCGCCCCCGGCACGGGGCGCACCGGGCGCCCGTCTCTGGTTTGCTCTTGGCGCTTTTGTTTGCCTCAGCATGGTGGTCGCAGCATGGCTGGTGTTCCGGCATCGGGCCGCTGCCAGTGCTTCATCCCGTATCCAGTCGATCGCCGTCCTGCCCCTTCGCAACATTTCACAGGATCCAGGGCAGGAATACCTGGCCGACGGAATCACAGAGGCTCTCATCGGCCGCCTCTCGGAAATCCACGATCTCCGCGTCACCTCTCACACCTCGGTGATGCGCTTCAGGAATCCGCAACAATCGGTGCCCGAAATCGCAAAGGCTTTGCACGTGGATGCTGTCGTCGAAGGATCGGTCATCCGCGACGGCAGCCGGATCCGCGTCACCGCGCAGTTGATTCGGGGAGCCACCGACGAACACTTCTGGTCGGTAACCTACGACCGCGAGCTGCGGGACGCGCTCACTCTCGAAAGTGAGCTCGCGCAGCTGATCGCCGGGAAAGTCGAGGCGACCGCGACCGGGGAAGAGCGACAGCGCCTCGCTGCAGCCCGTTCTGTGGAGCCTGAAGTCTACGAGAGCTATCTGAAGGGCCGGTTTGCTCTGAACCATGCAAATGGCAGAGCCGACACGGAGCAAAGCATCCGCTATTTCGAGGATGCTATCCACAGAGACTCAACCTTCGCGCCGGCTTATCTGGGCGCGGCGGAAGCCTGGAGCGATCTCGGGACGGTTTTCGTGGGCGTACCTCCGCAGCAGACCCGGCCTCAGGTCATCGGTTTTGCGCGCCAGGCGCTCGCTCTTGATCCCGACCTGGTCGAGGCTCACCTCGTCCTGGCCGACGTTCTCCAGGAAGAATGGCAGTGGACTGAAGCCGAGTCGGAATACAGGCGCGCTCTTGCACTCAACCCAAACAACGCAACTGCCCAGGCAGAGTTTGCCTCCTGGCTGTCCTGCCAGGGCCGTATTGACGAGTCCGTAACCTGGATCCGGCGCGCTCGCGCTCTGGACCCGGCCGGCGTCTCCGGCGACGACGTGGCGTGGATCCTCTTTCAGGCCCACCGCTTCGATGAGGCAATCCGGGAGTCGCGCAGCGTTCTGGCGATAGAGCCGGACAATGCGGCCGGTCTTACGACTCTGGGGTTTTCGCTGATCGCCAATAACCAGCCTGCGGATGCCATCCCCGCGCTGGAGAAAGCCGTATCCCTCACGGGAGGCAGCCCTGCTGCAACCGGCGTGCTCATCCGAGCATATGCCCACGCCGGTCGGCGGAGCGACGCGCTCCGGCTGCTCGCGCAACTCAACCAGCGCCGCAAGTCGGGCTACATTCCCGCCGGCGCATTCGTGAATGCCTGGCTCGGTCTCGGCGACAACCAACAGGCCTTTTATTGGCTCGAACAGGCTTACCAGGAGCAGTCGAATATCCTCCAGTTCGTCAAAACCCACCCCTACTTCGACCCGATCCGCAGCGATCCTCGATTCGCGGACCTGATCCATCGCGTCGGGCTTGGATAACCATTTCCCTGCTGCCATATGACAAGGCCCTAGTGTGCTGCCATATGACAAGGCCCTCGTGTGCTGCGCAGCAGCACGACGGAGAAAGCCACGGGCTTCAGCCCGTGGAAATGTCCTCGCCAAGAGAAACAGGCCTTGAGGCCCGGGCCATCCGCGCCCGAAACGCACTGGTTCCCGGTCTCGGGCGCTCGAAGCCATGTCAGCGACCCGCTTTTGTATCAGGGCACGACTTCAGTCGTGCCGCAACGCCACTTCTAAGATCGGGCTTCAGCCCCTGAGGTGTGTTTTGCTTGACTCCCGAATGACGGTCGAGCACCAACTACGCTCGCGGAAACAGCCCCTGACGATATCCCACGAATCCATCGCCAAAAAACTGTCATCCTGAGCGAGCTTTCCGAATTCGTTGCGCGCAGTTTTTGCGCGCAACAATCATTTCAGACGCGAGTCGAATGGACCTGCATTTCGGCGCTGGGGCCTGAACGCTTGCGGCCTCAAATTCGCCGTTGCCGGATGCCTCATCTGCCTCGGCGGCGCCATCGCCGCCACCTGCCTGCTCCGCACCATGCTCTACGGAGTCAGCTCCCTCGACCCTATGGTCCTGACGCTGGCGGCGTTCTTCGTCCTCGCCCTGGCGATGCTGGCCTCGTTCGTCCCCGCCCGCCGCGCCGCAGGAATCGAACCCATGCAGGCCCTGCTCAGCGAATAGGGATCGCCCCACCGAGCTGTCACAGAAGCACCACCGAACAACCCCATCACGCTCCTGCTTTTGATACCCTGTACCCTTCGTGTCAACAGGAAAGCGAGGAGGGAGAAGGTGAAAATGCGGCGGACGATACTATGGCTGGCCGGAGGGCTTTTTTGCGTGGGAACCATGGCCGGGCAACAGGCGCCCTCCCAGCCGGCAACGGCTCCTCAGCCGCCTGCGCCTCAGGCTCAGCCGGAACAACGCACCGCCGCTCAGATCGCGGACATGGAGGCAAAGCTGCAGGACTGGCCGGATCTGGCCCGCTATCGCGATGAGGATGCGCAATTGCCGCCGCCCGCTCCGGGCGAAAACAGAGTCGTGTTCCTGGGCGATTCCATCACCGATGCGTGGGGACGCACCCACGGCAAATTCTTCCCCGGCAATCCCTGGGTCAACCGCGGCATCAGCGGGCAGACCACTCCCCAGATGCTGGTGCGCTTTCAGCAGGACGTGCTGGCGCTGCACCCCGCCGCGGTGGTCATCCTTGCCGGCACCAACGACATTGCGGAAAATACGGGACCCGAATCCATGTCCGCTATCGAGGATAACTTCCGCTCGATGGTGACGCTGGCCAAAGCGAACCATGTGCGCGTGGTGCTCTCGTCGGTGCTGCCTGCGTCCAGATTCAACTGGCGGCCGAGTATCCAGCCCGTGGAAAAGATCCGCGAACTGAACCAGTGGCTGCAGAGTTATGCCGCCGAGCAGCACCTCGTCTATCTCAACTACTATCCCGCGCTGGTCAATGCCGAGGGAGGAATGAAGCCCGAGCTAACCACCGATGGCACCGTCCATCCCAACGACGCCGGCTATGACATCATGGAACCCCTCGCCGAGCAGGCAGTGGCGAAAGCCCTCTCCCAGCCCGCCCCGTAGATAACGGATCCCGCGAAGTGTCCTCACCAAAAGAAACAGGCCTCAGGCCCGGGCCCTCTGCGTGCGGACCGCCTCGGATGCCGGTCCTGCGCACGACGGCATGTCCGTGATCCGTTCTCGTATCAGGGCATGACTTCAGTCGTGCCGCAACGCCACTTCTAAAGATCGGGCTTCAGCCCCTGAGGCATGTTTTGCTTGACTCCCGAATGACGGTCGAGCACCAACTACGCTCGCGGAAGCAGCCCCTGACGATATCCCACGAATCCATCGCCAAAAACCTGTCATCCTGAGCGAGCTTTCCGAATTCGTTGCGCGCAGTTTTTGCGCGCAACAATCATTTCAGACGCGAATCGAATGGACCTGCATTTCGGCGCTGGGGCCTGAACGCTTGCAACCTCAAACTCGCCGTCGCGGGATGCCTCATCGGCCTCGGCGGCGCCATCGCCGCCACCTGCCTGCTCCGCACCATGCTCTACGGAGTCAGCGCCCTCGACCCCATGGTCCTGACGCTGGCGGCGTTCTTCGTCCTCGCCCTGGCCATGCTGGCCGCGTTCATCCCCGCCCGCCGCGCCGCAGGAATCGAACCCATGCAGGCCCTGTGCGGGGAATGACAACCTCATCCGACACGGCCCTCGTGTGCTGCGCAGCAGCACGACGGAAAAAGCCACGGGCTTCAGCCCGTGGAAATGTCCTCACCAAAAGAAACAGGCCTTCAGGCCCGGGCCATCCGCGCCCGAAACGCACTGGTTCCCGGTCTCGGGCGCTCGAAGCCATGTCAGCGACCCGCTTTTGTATCAGGACATGACTTCAGTCATGCCGCAACGCAACTTCTAAAGATCGGGCTTCAGCCCCTGAGGGATGTTTTCGTCACTTCCGAAATGCCGGTGACTCGACCGGATCACGCCCGAGAGCTTGCTCGATCATCCGTAACGTGTTGACCGACCTTCCATGGCCGACGGTCGGGCCGCGCTTGGCCATAGAGCCGTCGAACCTTATATTCATGCCGCCAAACAAAATATGTTAGAGACCGGATCTTAGTTAGCAGGCAAAATCATAATGAGAACAATCTGCAGCGCCGAAATGAGGTGAGCATTGATCCGACGGATTCGGATACAGCTTCTGCTGCTCGGAATCGTGTCTACCGGACTCTTATGCTTCAGTCAAGACCTGGTGTGGAAGTCCGCTGCGCCGAGCCCAACTCAGGCGGCCTCCCTGTTGCAGGCGGTCTGCCCGAGTAACGCGCAATCGGTTCGTGGCAATAACCCAGGTTCTCTGCCAGGTTGTAGAGTCTGTCCGAAGTACACCACGAATGGAGATCCACAATATGGCGTGGATACCAGCGAAACATTCGATCTGCGATCCGTCATCTATGGCAGCTTCACGGGGCCTGGAGTTCAGGAAGATATAGCGAGCTTCGAAGGTTGCGAACCACATACGACTGAGTTCGGCGGTAGCATCCTGCTAATGAAACGTGACGATTCCTGGTCAATGGTTCGTTATATGCAGTCGCTCATTACCACGGCCTGTCGAACCTACCACCTCAAGACCGGCCGCGACCTTCTGCTCTGCGAAGGTGAAGATGGCCACATGGATGAAACCTCCCAGGAGATCTATGTCTGTGGTTTCTCTGGCCAGAACCCGCCTGCGTGCCCAGGCGTGTTCAAGGCGGTCGATACACAGGCCGCCTGCGGCACGAGCGCGGTGTGGGGTTCCATAGAGGATGCGACGCTCCTCGATGCGAATGGCGACGGCACGCCAGAACTGTCGCTGAAGATTACAGTGGGCCAGGGAACCTACCCCCCAAAAGACGGTGGATCTTGCCTCTGGCCTGCCGTGCACTCGACGGTTCAGAAGTACAGATTGGACTTTTTGTTCGAGCCCAAGACCGGCAGCTTTTCTCCTGCGCCCTGGAGCCGCGCGTCAGCAGAGCATCTTAGCTTCCTTTTCCGAGATGCCGAAGAGAAAGCACGCGAAGCCACCATTGATGCCATGCACAAATCGGCTCGCTGATTCCCGTTAAGGGGATTCTTGATCTGTCGGCTACCGGGCCATGCACATCCACGGCCAGGTAAGGGGACTCACTGCAATGAGAGGTGTCCCGGGAGGTTGGTGGCATCCCGGAAGTCTCAACCGCGGCAGGCCTGCACCCGCTTCAAATGCACCCGTCCCCACGCGCAGATCACCTCCAGCACCGGCACCAGCGTCCATCCATATTTCGAAATCGAGTAGCGCACGCACGGCGGAACCGTCCGCTCGTCATGCCGCAGCAGAATCCCGTCCCGCACCAGCTCCTGCAGGTGCCGGATCAGCATCCGCTCCGTCATCTCCGGAATGCTCCGCCGCAGCTCGCTCGTGCGCATCGGCCCCGCGGACAGCCGCCACAGAATCGTCCCCTTCCACCGCCCATCCACCACCGAAAGCATCGCATCAATGGGACACGGGGAAATTTCCTTCTTAGAAACCGGCATGGCGAACCCTCACACACTGACAACTTTGTCAGTACAAACCTCTGCGTCAGTGTACGCCCATCCCGCGTCTTATCCCCGGAAGCCAAAAAAGGAGGCTCGCCCCATGATCCTGAACATCCTCACGACTCTCTCGCTGGGCCTGCTCATCGGCACCGAATTTGCCGTTTCCGCCTTCATCAACCCCATCCTCCGCCGCCTCGACGACCGCTCGCAGCTCGCCCTCATTCAGCCCTTTGCCGCCCGCCTCGGCGCCGCCATGCCCTTCTGGTACATCCTCAGCTTTGTCCTGCTCCTTGTCGAAACCGTCCTTCTCCGTCACACCCCGCAGGTCTCGCTGCTCATCGCCGCGAGCGCGATCTGGGCCTTCGTGATCGTCTTCACCCTCCGCTTCCTCGTCCCCATCAACAACCGCCTGATCCGCCCCGCCCCCGGCACCACCCCCGAACAGGCCCTCCGCGAGCACGACCGCTGGGACCTCCTGCACCGCTTCCGCGTCGTCGCCCTCACCGCGGCCATGATCGCCTTCCTCGTCGCCATCCGCGTCTGAGAGCCGGATTCGTTACCCGGGACGCACCCTCCCTCGGCGCGTATCCAATTGTCTCCGCCGCGATCCTTTATTTTGTTGAGTTTAGCGGGGTAATAATATACTTGACTAATGATTGGCCTTGCGACAAACTCGAAACACCGTGACAGGGCCATAGAAAACGATGGTGGAACGTGGCGGGACAGCAGAACGATTTCGTACTCGTACCCAGGAATCCGACGAAGGAAATGCTGGCTGAAGGGTGGGCGTCGGCACACTTTGAGGACGCCGCTGGCGTCTGGGAATCAATGATTGAAGCCTGGGAGTCTAGCCAGCAAGAAGCGGGAAAACAGCAAGGGGTAGGGGTTGATTCCCCCGCTTCCTGAATTCCAGGAATCGGTTCATCACATTCCATGATCGCTCGACGGTGATGTTCACATCCGGTCCTGGTATGTGCGACCTGTCTCCATGGCGCGGCCCGGTTGACTGGTCGGTAATGTACTCCAGGTACTTCCGGTCAACGTTTAGATTTTGATGCATGAACGGCCAGCTCTTCTTAGGGTCTGAGCCAGCGGGAATCATCATTCGGAGTATTCCATCGATTGCCCTGGCGCAGTTTACCGGAGCGTGATGAGGCAGCGCGATGCTGGCGATTAGATCGTTAAGAGCCATGAATAAAGCTGGCTCAGAAACCACAAGACGCCACACATCATCAGTGTTCCCAGTCCCAGGGGTGAGATCGAAAGCGGTACACAGTGCCGCGAGCTGCGGCATCTGGCAGAGCAGGGGAGTTTCGACACCGCTGGGATCGGTGAAACTGTCGATCCACACCGTCAACCCCCATCCCCTCGAAAAAGCGAGAATGTCCACGGCTGCACGCG
Source organism: uncultured Acidobacteriaceae bacterium (assembly GCA_963770525.1). Taxonomy (GTDB): domain Bacteria; phylum Acidobacteriota; class Terriglobia; order Terriglobales; family Acidobacteriaceae; genus Palsa-343. The sequence goes on from CAVYPY010000003.1 coordinate 208,250, forward strand.
CCAAATCGAAGGCCCGCACATGAAGATAGGGCAGATCGGTTGGCTGATAGCGATTCACCTGGCACTCGACAGCGACCTTTGAATTCTCGATTTTCACGCTAAAATCCATCACCAAACCAATGCTCACCTCTTCCCAGTGAGCCGATGGGAGATCGCGAATCGTGATCTTCAATGCATCGGTTTCCGGCAGAACTCTTCCCAAGAAAAATACAGTTTGGGGCATAAAATGGTCTCCATGAAGCCAAAACCGCAGAGCGAAGAGTATAGGCGTTTTGAGAGCTTGCTGGGCCGCGTTCTCACGGTTTCCAAGGCAGAACTAAATAGCCGGTTAGAGCAAGAAAAACGCGAGAAGCCAGAAAGGGAGAAGCCAAAGAAATGAGCGGAGACGAGAAAGCTGCCCAGATTGGCCACGCCGTCTCGGAATATCAGACCGCTAAGGTGGAGCTGGCTCACATTAAGAAAAAAATCGACGACATCTTTCGCGCCTACCGGCAGATCGGCGAGACGATGGCTTCTAGTCGTGGTTCGGGCAATGAACCGCGGTTCGTAAACGGAAAACTGCAATTCGGATGGCGCCCCGACATGCCCGAGTCTGCGCTCCTGTTAAACATCGCCGAACTGTCGGACGTTGTCAGAGAGCGCGACATAGTGCAAACCCGATTCGACGCGGCGCAAAAGGCGTTACAGGATTTGGGAATCACTGGCATCCAGTAGCACGTCGGCCCCGCCCCTGGCGCTTTTTCCAAGGAGCCCTAGAAGGGTTCGATTTCCGGCCCCTCCACCTTGCCGGTCAGGTCTGCATAGGTCAGCCGTTTTCCGCTGATTTGCGATACTGCCAGCGCGAACCGATCCGCGTCGGTAAGGGGATTGTCTTTGGTGGCCCGATTGTTGAACCTGAAAACCTGTTCATCAACATACTTCGACAGGTGGAAGGGTTCCACGGCAACATAGGTGCCCTTCAGGCCGCGCTTAAGCAGCGACCAGAAATTCTCGATCCCCTGGGTGTGGACTTGCCCGCGAACGTACTCGTCGACGTGGGTCACCGTTTCGTGGACAAATTCGTGCATCTTCAGCCGATCATAGCCAACGTGGCCATCTGTGTAGACGGTGGCGCCGCGATCAATCTGGCGCAGGATTTCATTCTGTAGCGTCTCGCGGGTCACATCGGGAATTAGCTTGGCGCGAACCTGCCGCGTCTCGCGATCCAGCATCCCCATCACGGCGACTTTGTGATCGCCATAGATGCCGCTTTTCACGTTCATCTTGAGACGGCGCGAACGGTGCATATTTTTGGGATTGCCCCCGATGAATGCCTCATCCACTTCGACAGGAGTCCCGCCCCCGCCCATCTTTTCGAGCGAGCCCGTCCGCATCGCCTCGCGGATGCGATGGAGCATGAACCAGGCGGACTTCTGGGTGACGCCCAAATCCCGCGCCAGTTCGTAGGAGCTGATCCCGTTTTTGCAGTTCGCCAGGAGCCAGATTGCGGTCAGCCATTTATCCAGCTTGATCGCGGAATCCTCGAAGATGGTGCCGACCTTGACGCTGTACTGCTTGCCGCAATCCCGGCACTGAAACCGCTTTTGGTTCTTCAGAAAGTGCTGGCGTTCCGCCACAGACCCGCAAGCAGGGCAAACCGGCCCGCTGGGCCAGCGCATTGCGGAGACGGTGTTGATGCAAACGTACTCGTCAGCGAAGTATCTGATTGCATCTGAAAGGCTTTTGAGTTCGTTCTTCATGGCAACACCAGAATAGCGAAGAACGTGTCATTAGTCAAGTATATTATTGCCCATTTTTTGAGCAGCCCACCGCAGTAAACTGCCCCCATGGCGCTCCAGTTCACCACCTCTTATCTCGAAGATGCGCGCGCCGTCTTCGCCTACTACAAGAAACTCGGCGAGCGCGCCATGGCCCAGGTCTCCGACGACCAACTCAGGCAGTCCCTCGACGACGAGGCCAACTCTATCGCGACGATCGTCAAGCACATGGCCGGCAACATGCGCTCCCGCTGGACCGACTTCCTCACCACTGACGGCGAAAAACCCGACCGCCATCGCGACTCCGAATTCGAAGAGCCGCCCTCCACCCGCGCTGCTCTGCTCGAAACCTGGGAAGCCGGATGGTCCTGTCTCTTTTCCGCCCTCGAGCCCCTCACCGATGCCGATCTCACGCGCACCATCACCATCCGCGGTGAAGCGCACTCCGTGATGCAGGCCATCAACCGCCAGCTTGCCCACTACCCGCACCACGTCGGACAAATTGTTCTCCTCGCCAAACACTTCTGCTGTGACCACTGGCAGTCCCTCAGCGTCCCCCGCCGCGGGTCCGCTGAATTTAACCGCAAGGTCGCATCCGGCGAAGCCAGCCAGCGCTAGAACCGGATCCAGCTGTCCGCTGTACTCTGTTCCCATGCGCGACCTCCGCTTCGGCCTCCGCATGCTCCGCCGCAACCCCGGCTTCACGCTCGTCGCGATCCTCACCCTCGGCCTCGCCATCGGAGCCAACACCGCCATCTTCTCCGTCACCAGCGCGCTCCTTCTGCGCCCCTTCCCCTACGCACAACCGCAGCAGCTGGTCAGCATCGGGTTCAGCAACTCCGACCAGCCGGGCACCCTCCTCCGATACGAGCTCATCCGAGACCACGCCCACACCCTCGACATCGCCGCCTGGGCCAATGACTCCTTCGCGTTAACCGGCGCCGGCGAGCCCGTCCAGATCCCCATTGCTCGCGTCACCCCCAATTTCTTCTCCCTCCTCGGCGTCCAGCCGCTCCTCGGACGCACGTTCACCTCCGACGAAGGCCGCCCGGAAGGCCATCGCGTCGCTCTCCTCAGTAACGCTCTTTGGCGGACGCGCTTCAGCAGTAATCCCGCCATCGTGGGACACACCATCGACCTCGACGGCGAGGCGACCACCGTCATCGGCGTTCTCCCCGCCAACGTGGACTTCCCCTTCGTCGGGCCCGCGGATCTCTTCACCCCTCGCTATTTCGAGCTCACCCTGATGCCCGCGGCCCGTCTGCGCCTCGGAGTCGGCTACCTGGGGTATGTCGGACGCCTCCATCCCGGCGTCACCCTCGCCCGGGCCAACGCCGACCTCGATCTGCTCAACGAGCAGTACCGTCGCGACAACCCCACCGCCCCCGACGCCCTCGCGTCAGACACCATCACCGCCCGTCCCCTCCGTGATCTCATCGTGTCCGACATTCGCGGCAAGCTCTGGATCCTTACCGCCGCCGTCGCACTCCTCCTCCTCATCGGCTGCGCCAACGTTGCCAGCCTTCTGCTCTCCCGCGCCCTCGCCCGCCGCCGCGAGCTCGCGGTACGCGCAGCCCTCGGCGCCAGCCGGTCCGCCGTTGTCCGACAGCTCCTCATCGAAAGTCTGCTTCTGTCTGCCGCGGCTGGCGTTCTCGGCGTTTCCCTTGGCTGGGCCGCCGACCGCGCCCTCGCGACCTGGGGTGCCGCTCAGCTTCCCCAGGGAGTCCCCATTGCGCTCGACAGCGGCGTCCTGCTCTTCGCCGTCGCCATCTCGGTCCTCACCGGCCTCCTCACCGGCCTCTTCCCCGCTCTGCAACTCGCCCGCACCGACCTCAACTCCACGCTCCGCGATGAAGGCCGTGGCCTCTCCGGCAGCCGTTCCCGCGCCCGTCTGCGCAGCGTCCTCGTCGTCGGACAGGTCGCCCTCTCGCTGCTCCTCCTCATCGGCGCCGGCCTGCTGATCCGCAGCTTCGACCGCCTCCTCCATGTCGATCCCGGTTTTGCTGCGCGCAGCGTCCTCACGATGGAGATCTCCCTGCCGACGGAGAAATACGCCAGCCACGATCAGCAGACCGCCTTCTTTGACGAGGTCCTTCGCCGTGTCTCCGCCCTGCCCGGCGTGCGCGATGCTGCTGTCTCCGCCGCTCAACCCCTCAGCTTTAAGCGGATCACGCCGGTTCTCCCCGAGGGCCAGCCTGACGTTCCGCTCGCGCAGCGTCCCTTCATCGATATCGAGACCATCAGTCCGGGCTGGTTCTCCACACTCCGCGTACCGCTCCTGGCCGGTCGAACCTTCACCGCGTCGGACAACGCCCAGGCGCCCAAAGTCCTCGTCGTGAATGAGACCTTCGCCCGCCGCTTCTGGCCCGGCCAGAACCCCATCGGCAAAACTGTCATTGTCGGACGTGGTCCCCAGCCGTCGCAGATCGTCGGCGTCGCGTCCGACGTGCGCAACCGCGGTCTCGCCCAAAATCCCTGGCCCCAGCTCTATATCCCGTTCCCGCAACTCCCCTGGAACGACATGGTCCTGCTGGTCCGCACCAGCGTTCCTCCGCTATCGCTCGCGTCGACCGTTCGTGCGCAGATTGCCGCCGTCGATCCCGACCAGCCCGTCACCGCGACCCAGACCCTCGGCGACCTCATGGACAGCTCCCGCGCGCAGCCTCGCTTCACCATGGTCCTGCTGGCCGTCTTTTCGCTCACCGCCCTCTTACTGGCCGCTATCGGTCTCGCCGCCATGCTCGCGTGGAGCGTCGTCCAGCGCCGCCAGGAGCTTGCCATCCGCCTTGCCCTCGGAGCCGACCGCGGCCACATCCGCTGGCTCGTCGTCCGCCAGGGCCTCACCCTCGCCGTGACCGGCATTGCGATCGGCCTCGCCGCAGGACTGCTGCTCACCCGCCTCATGGCCAGCGTTCTCTACAAAACCAGCGCGTACGACCTCCGGACCTTCGCTCTGGCGCCTCTCGTCTTCCTGGTCATCGCCGCTCTCGCCAGCTATCTCCCCGCCCGCCGCGCCACCCAGGTCGATCCTCTCGATACCCTCCGCTCCGGCTGATGTTGTCCCCCAATGGCCTTTCCGCAGTCCCCCGTTTGGGCGGCGGCGCGCCATCCGCGGTGGCGATAAACCAGGGAGGCGATTTCACCATTCCTCCGCCTCGACGCCAAAAGCTGGATATGTTCACCTAACGTCTCTGGGGCCGCATTGTCGCTCTCATCAACTCCGCCCACCCTCCCCGCCTTCGCACGCCTGCCGCTCCCGATCTCGCCCGCTTCTATGCCGCCGCTGAAACTCGCTCGATGACTTCTACATCTTCGACGGGTCCCCGATGACACCGGCGCCATCACCGACTTCCGCTTGCCAAAAGAAGAACGCCGCCAGCATGGCGGCGTTTCTCTTTTGCGGGGACAGGAGGCGCTTTAGGATGCGGCTAGCGTGCCCTCCCCGCTCGACGTTTGTCAATGTTTTTTGAGGCCCGCTCAGAAACGCCTCGCCCCAGCGGTCAGGACGCCGCCAGGTGGAACGGCACACCGGCATCGTCTGCCACGGGTTTCGGCATCCGCATCAGCTCCCGGGCGATCTCCGCATGGCTCGGCAACCGTGGCTCGCGCACTCGTGCCGGCGATGTCGGCTCATACTTCTCCAGCCGCTCCCGCAGTCGCACATTTTCCCGCAGTGTATCGATCATCTGCCTCTGGATTTCCAGCACAGATCCCTGGGCTTCCAGCACCAGAGAATGCACCTCGAGGGCCCGGGCCTTGCCGGCCACCCGTTCAATTTCCATCAGCCTGTTGATCAGATCCGCGGCGCTCATGTTCACCAGCCTCCTCCACAGCTTCACAAGTCAGCCCGCGTCGCTCTCACGGTTGAGCCATCGTCTCCTGCTCTCACTCGCAGCGTAAGTGACCGCGGTCACAGGCTCGCACTATGAGTCACTTGCACCACTTCTGCAGCATTTGCACAGAAACCGATTTCAGATCCCCTGCCGGATCCCGGCCAGAAACGCCTGTTGCACGCGGTTGAAGCTGCGTCCGCGCAGCACCGCGGCCACGATTGTGCGGGTGGCGCGCGCGTCGCTCAGCGGCACGAAACGGCAACCTGCATTCCGATCCATTGCCATTTCGGGAACAATCGAGACGCCGACGCCTGCCGCCACCATGCCCAGCACGCTGCTGAACTGGTCGCTCTCGAACGCGATCTGCGGGGTTACCCGGGCATGCGCGCAGGCATTGAGGCTCAGGTCGCGAAAGCAGTGCCCGTCGCGGAGCATGACAAACGACGCTCCCCGCAGCTCCCGCAGAGCCATCGACTTTGCCTCGGCGCGTGCATGCTCTCGCGGCAGCACCGCAAAGAGCGGTTCGCGGCGCAGCGGATACAGTTCCAGATCCCTGTGCCGCAACGGCAGCGCCAGAATGGCCAGATCGATGGACAGCGTCCGCAGATTTTCGATCAGCACCGGCGTCGTCGCCTCGACAATGCGCAGCTTCGCTTCCGGATATTTCTTCGCAAACGCCGCCGTGGTACGCGGCATCAGATACGGCGCGATCGTCGGAATCACGCCCACGGCTACGCTGCCCCGCAGGTCCGCGCGCTGCACGGCGACGCTGGAACGCGCCGCTTCCATCTGGCTCAGAATCGCGCGCGCGTGCGGGAGAAACGCTCGCCCCGCTTCCGTCAGGCGAACGCTGCGCCCGAGGCGATCGAACAGCCGGGTCCCCAGATCTTTCTCCAGTTTGAGCACCTGCTGCGACAGCGAGGGCTGAGCCACCTGGCAGCGTTCCGCGGCGCGGCTGAAGCTGCCGGTTTCCGCGATCGCGCAGATGTAACGCAGCTGGTGGAATTCCATAGACTCTCCCTATACGTCGGATGGGCGATATCTATTGGAACTATACCTGTCCACGGTGCTACATTCATCTGTTCAGGACTGACCGATTAATTTGCGCGTGCGACGGGGTCCATTCCCCTTCCGCGAAGCGACCACCCTACCGATCGACGCCGGGCTTCGGACCCGGCACAGGCTTTCAACCCTCAGAAGGAGAATCCATGGCAACGGAAGCAAAATGCCCGGTCCAGCACCCCATCCAGGGCGCACCCCGCTCCAACCGTGACTGGTGGCCGAACCAGCTGAACCTCAATATCCTGCATCAGCATTCATCCCTCTCCGATCCTATGGGCGAGGACTTCAACTATGCCGAAGAGTTCAAGACGCTCGATTACGCCGCGCTGAAGAAAGATCTTGCCGCGCTCATGACCGATTCCCAGCCGTGGTGGCCCGCGGATTTCGGCCATTATGGCCCGCTCTTCATCCGCATGGCCTGGCACAGCGCCGGAACCTACCGCACCCAGGATGGACGCGGCGGCGCTGGCCGAGGCCAGCAGCGTTTTGCTCCGCTCAACAGCTGGCCCGACAACGTGAACCTGGACCGCGCTCGCCGCCTGCTCTGGCCTGTCAAACAGAAGTACGGCAAGAAAATCTCCTGGGCCGATCTGCTGATCCTCGCCGGCAACGTCGCGCTGGAAACGATGGGCTTCAAAACCTTCGGCTTTGCCGGTGGACGCGCCGACGTGTGGGAACCCGATCAGGACGTCAACTGGGGAGCGGAAGCCACCTGGATGGGAACGCACGAGCGCTATTCCGGCGAGCGCGATCTCGCCAATCCCTTCGGCGCCACGACCATGGGTCTCATTTACGTCAACCCTGAAGGTCCGGAGGGCAAACCTGATCCGGTGGCGGCCGCCAAAGATATCCGCGTGACCTTCGGTCGCATGGCCATGAACGATGAAGAAACCGTTGCCCTGATCGCCGGCGGTCACACCTTCGGCAAAACTCACGGCGCCGGCGCCGGCGCTCAGCTGCGCCGCGAGCCCGAAGGCGCTCCCATCGAGGAACAGGGACTGGGCTGGTCCAGCGCCTATGCCACTGGCATCGCGGGCGACGCCATCACCAGCGGTCTGGAAGTGACGTGGACCACCACGCCGACGAAGTGGAGCAACGACTTCCTGGAGCACTTGTTCAAGTACGAATGGGAGCTGACGAAGAGCCCCGGGGGTGCCTGGCAGTGGAAGCCCAAAGGAGACGCAGGCGCCGGCACCGTTCCGGATGCCCACAACGGGCACAATGGGTCAAAGGGTCACGCGCCGGGCATGCTTACCACCGATCTCGCCCTGCGCCTCGATCCGATCTATGAACCCATCGCGCGCCGCTTCTACGAGCATCCCGACCAGCTGGCCGACGCCTTTGCTCGCGCATGGTTCAAGCTGACCCATCGCGACATGGGTCCTCGGGCTCGCTATCTCGGCCCGGAAGTCCCGAAGGAAGTGCTCATCTGGCAGGATCCCATTCCTGCCCTCAACCATCCCCGGGTCGATGCGAAGGACATCGCATCGCTTAAGGAGAAGATCCTGGCTTCTGGGCTGACTGTCTCGCAGCTGGTTTCTACTGCCTGGGCTGCGGCCTCGACCTATCGCGGCTCCGATAAGCGCGGCGGCGCTAACGGCGCTCGCGTCCGGCTGGCTCCGCAGAAGGACTGGGCCGTTAATCAGCCGGAGCAGCTGAAGAAGGTGCTCACAACCCTCGAAAGCATCCAGAGCGAGTTCAACAGGGCTCAATCGGGCGGCAAGAAAGTCTCGCTGGCCGACATGATCGTCCTGGCCGGGGATGCGGGCATCGAGAAGGCCGCGAAGAATGCCGGCATCAACGTCAACGTTCCCTTCTCTCCGGGTCGCATGGACGCTTCGCAGGAGCAGACGGACGTCGAGTCAGTGGGCTTTCTTGAACCGCGCGCCGACGGCTTCCGCTCCTGGACCAACAGCAATGGTCACGATCCGGCTGAGGTCGAGCTGCTCGACAAGGCGCAGCTGCTCACGCTGACCGCGCCTGAACTCACCGTGCTGGTCGGCGGCTTGCGCATGCTCGGCACCAACGTCGGTCAATCCAGATACGGCGTCTTCACCGAGCGGCCCGAAGCGCTCACCAACGACTTCTTCGTCAACCTGCTCGACATGCGGACGGTGTGGAAGGCGACTTCCGACGCGCAGGACGTCTTTGAGGGGCGCGACCGTCAAACCGGCAAAGTGCGGTGGACGGCGACGCGTGCTGATCTCATCTTTGGCTCCAATGCTCAGCTTCGGGCGCTGGCTGAGGTCTACGCAAGCGCGGACGCTCACGAGAAGTTCGTCCACGACTTCGTCGGGGTCTGGAACAAGGTGATGAACCTGGACCGCTTCGACCTGCGCGGCGCCGGCACAGCCGCCTAAACCGGCACCAGGGGGTACCCCCCTGGCGACCGCAAAATGCATGTGCTTGATATAAAAGCACTTCGAGGGTAATACCTTTTGGGTATTACCCTCGAACGTTGCACCATCTCTGGTGCAGCCACTTTTGGGACGTGCTCGCCTCTTTCACGGCTACCTCGCCTTCTTTTTGCTTTTCCCCTGGACGTTCAGCGTGACCGCTGCGCGGATGAGGGCCTTCAGCGCCGCTTCGTCGACCTTGTCGCCTTCGTGAATGTCGATGGCGCGCCGCACATTCCCCTCGAGGCTGGAATTGAAGAGCCCGGCCGGATCCGGCAGGGATGCTCCTTTGGCGAACGTCAGCTTGACCACGCTTTTGTACGTCTCTCCTGTGCACACGATGCCGGCGTGGGAAAAGACCGGCGTCCCGGGATTGGTCGCCTTGGCCCACTTCCACTCTTCGACGATCTCCGGGTCGGCCGCGTGAATGATCCCGCGCACCTTCGCGAGCATCGTTCCGCGCCAGTCCCCCAGTTGTTTGACCTTTTCGTCAATGCGTGAGGATGCTGCTTCCATCGTCGACCTCCAGTCTCCGACCTATTTTAGCTACCCGTTGAACCAGACGAGTCCGCGGCCCTGCCCTTATACTGGGTCTCGTCTTTTGACCCGTCGCCCTGCGGAGAGGGAATCCACAACCTATGCGCTCGTTCCTGCTGTGCTTCACCCTGGTTGCCACCAGCCTCTACGGCCAGTCCTTCGTTCAACGCAGCGGAACCCACCTCACGCTTGACGGCAAAACCTTCCGCTACAGCGGTCCCAACATCGAGTGGCTGGGCCTTGAAGGGTATGGCCCGCACGATCCCTTTGGCCCGCGTTACCCCTCTCACTTCGAGATCGACGACGTCTTCGCCACGGCGGCGGAGATGGGCGCGAAGGTAGTCCGCTCGCAAACCATGGGCGATACCGTCGGCTGCCCGCGCTGCATCGAGCCGGAAGAAGGACAATTTAACCCGAACGCCTTCCAGGCATCGGACTACGCGCTCTCCGTCGCCGCAAAGTACCGCATGAAAGTGATCATCACGCTCATTGGAGACTGCGCCACCTGCTCCGGCGGCGGCATCGGCCAATTCCTGGCATGGCACAAGACGGTTAATTTCCAGGATTTCTTCACCGACCCGGCCCTTATCGCGGCGTACGAGCGCCACGTCGATGCCGTCCTCAATCATCGAAACACGATCACCGGCGTTCTTTATCGCGATGATCCGACGATCATGGCCTGGGAAAACTGCAATATGTGCGGAATCTTTTCCGTCTTTAAGCACGGAAACCTCGCCGACGTGGCGAAATGGTCGGAGACCATTGGCGAACACATCCAAGTCCATCGATCACCGCCATCTCTATCTGGACACCACCGGCATCTTCCGCAACGATCCGGACATTCTGAATAATCCCAGCGTCGATCTCTTCGCTTTCGAGGAATATCCGCACTGGGACTCGATCCTTGGGGCTCACCTCGCAGCACACGACAGCGGAAACCATCGCGCATGATGCCGCAACCGTCGTCAGCCACGGCAAGGTCTTCATCGTGAACGAATTTGGCTGGGACAAGACCGACTGGGCCACCCCGGACGACCTGCAGCACGTGCTCGACAGCTTTCTCCACAATCCCGATATCTCCGGCGACGGCTTCTGGGCGCTGCAGGGACACCTCGATAACTTCGGCTTCCAGCCCATTCCTGCCGATGCCAACAATGCCGAGTTCGCTGCCAAAGGCGAATCCGGCGAGTGGTGGGCGCTCTACTATCCGGGTCGCAAAACGCTGGTGATGTCCGCGGAGGATATGGCCGGCCGCGCGCAGCAGCTGCGTGCCCACGCGTACCAGATGTCGGAGCTCCCGATTCCCCAACATGCCGTGCCGCCTCCGCCTGTCGTCAGCTCGGTGGTCATCGGCGGGCTCGTCGCCTGGCGCGGCTCCGCGGGCGCCACCCTCTACTCCATCGAGAGCGAGGCTCCCGGTTCCACACAGTGGAAGCTCATCTGCGATCGCTGTGCCACCGACGAGCAGGATCCCTGGATCGATCCTCATCCTGCGTTCGGCACACGCTATCGCGTGACTGCCTGGAATGCGGACGGTGTGGCCAGCGCGACCTCAGCGCCCAAATAGCTCGCTTCCTGGCGCCCGGACCGTAAGAAATGCAGGTCCATTCGACTCGCACCTGGAATTCGTGTTGCGCCAAAAGCGCGCAACAAATTCGGAAAGCTCGCTCAGGATGACAGCTCGTTCGTAGCGGCGGCGCGAGCGGAGATAATCGGCGCGTCCTGCCGGCGGTGCCACAAAAAATACGAGGCCGCCCAGAGCACAGCAGTCAGCGTCGATGGAACAAACGCCAGCCGGCGATCGCTGATGGAGGAGTGAGCAATGACCGCCGACACAAGATTGATGGCGAAGCCGGCGTAGGCCCACTCTTTGAGCCGCGCGGGGATCATGGGGATGAGCAATACGGCCACGCCCACCAGCTTGGCCAGGGAAAGCTCATAGCGGAAGGCGCCGTTGACGAAGCCGAGGCGTGCAAAGGCCTGCGCTCCCTGCGGCAACAGCTCGTAATACGCGGTGAAGCTCATCTCCAGACAGAAGAGCGCAGTAAAAATCCAAAAGAGCCAGGGGATGGCTTTGGAGATGGTGCGATCGGCCACGAAGGCCGGCTTGCTCAGTGTCGATTCCATGGGTTTCCTCCTGATTCACGATTCGTCAATTGCTTTTCGACGTCCCACCCGACTCCTCAAGCCCGAATTCCCTGGCGTACTCCGCGACCAGCCGCTTCCACTCGAACTGCATCGCGTCGCCGCCCGCGATGCGCCCGATGGGAGCCCCAGCGAGCAGCCGATCGAGTACGTCGAAGCAGATGTGCCATCCCGCCGCGCCCCAGGTGATATAGCGGTGACCGATGTTGTGCCACAGGGTCAGACGCGTGCCGTTGCCCCACGGCTCCAGCTCCCAGCGCAGATCGCCGAACTCCAGAAGCTCAGGAGCTACGACTTGGGTCACGGTAGCCTCTGTCGCCCGTCCCGTGCCCGTCCATGTCACGTGGACCGTGGCTCCTACGCTGTCGAGCATCCCGTCGGCGTCGAAGGGCGCCCACTCGCGCAGATGCGCCGGGTCGGTCAGAGCTTCCCACACCCGCGCAGGAGGATGGCGCAACTCCCGCACCAGAACGAGCGTCCACCGCTCTCCGTCGTTTTCCGCCCGCCCTCCGAAAGCGGGACCCGGCACGTACTCTGCGCGACTGCTCATCGGCTCAGCCGTTCCACTTCAGCTGCGTAATCTGGATGCGATTGCCGCAGGTGTCGTTGAGCGCGGCGATCCAGGCGTACTGGACGTCGGTCGGCGGCATGGCGAATTCCGCGCCCTGCGCTTTCATCCGCTCGTAATCGGCCTTCACGTCGCCGGTGAAGAAATTGGCTGCAGGCTGGTTCTGCTGGAACATCGCCTGCTGATAGGCCTGCGCCGCCGGATTGTTGTTGAGGGCCAGCTGCAGCTCCGTGCCCTGTGGCTCTTCCGCTGAAGCCACCGTCAGCCAGCGATACGGCCCCTGGCTGAAGTCCGCTTTCTTCACAAAGCCCAGCACCTCGGTATAGAAGCGCAGAGCCTTGTCCTGATCGTCTACATATACGCTGCTCAGTTTGATCTTCATTACTTCTCTCCTTTGTTTTTCTTTGCGCGGTGGGTGCCGCGCCGTTGACTCCTGGCCCTGCGTTGCGTACCCGTTTCCTGTTCCTCCATGCGGTCCAGATGCCGCTCCAGAGCATCCACGTGCGCCTCCCAGAAGCGCCGAAACGGCGCCAGCCACGCATCCACGGCCTTCAGTGGTTCCGGCCTCAGCCGATACAAACGGCGCTGAGCATCCACGGTCGCCTCCACAAATCCCGCCTCGCGCAGCACGCGCAGGTGCTTGGACACGGTCGGCTGCGACATGCGCAACTGCCGCTCGATCTCGCCTACGGACTGCTCCGACGTTGCCAGCATGCTGAGAATCGCCCGCCGGCTGGGTTCCGCGATGACTTCGAATACCGATTCCACGATTCTTATATACCTAACTAGGCATATGCTTGTCAAGGCATATACTGTGGAAAACTTAATTTTTAGGTTTCGATACGGCACGACTGAAGTCGTGACCTGATACAAAAGCGACCGATTGAGATTTGGGCCTTCCCACCCTGTCGCCCCGAACCGCGAGGCGACAAGGATGGGGCACCCGGACTCGGTGCAGGGTTCTGATCGTATTGTCGGCAATGGCGAGTTTTCGAACTGGGACGACCGCCGAACGGCAACCGCAGATGCCATTCGACTCGTCAGGATGACACACGTGAACCGCGGTGGCTCGCGGCACGCTACGGGCTACTGGCTCTTAGCTACCGGCAGCTCGCCCCCGACTATTGGCTCGCCGCTGTCCGCTGGCTCCTGGGGCAGACGCACGACGAATTCGGTCCGGCCCGGCTCTGAGGTAAATGCGATCGTTCCGTTGTAAGGTCCGGTCACGATTCGCTTGGCGATGTCGAGGCCCAGACCGGTGCCCACACCCGCCGGCTTGGTGGTGTAGAACGGCCGGAAGATCAGTTCTCGCTGCTCCGGTGGAATGCCCTGGCCCTGGTCCGCGATGCCTACGCACACCGCGCCGGCCTCCGTCCAGGTGCGGATGCGCACCTTCGAGCCCTCGGGCGCCGCATCGACGGCGTTGTCGAGCAGATTGGTCCACACCTGGCTCAATCCGGTACCCCGGGTTTTTAGTTTGGGCAGATCGGCGGCAAAATCCTTCTCCACGGCCAGCTGCCTGTGCCGGAACTTGTGGCCCAGGATGATCAACGTGCTCTGGATGCTCTCGTGAACATCCACAAGCCGGGCGCCGTTCTTGTCCTCGTAGGCGTATTTTTTTACCGCCATCACCAGCTCGGTGACGCGGCTCAGGCTCTCTTCAATTGTGGTGAGCTGCTGCATCGCGGAAATGAGCGACTCCAGCCAGTTCAGCGCGTCCTGCAGCGCCTCGGGAGGAAATGCCTGCTGGGTGCAGGCAATGTCAGACCGACGCCAGCCCGCGGCCACCAGGGTGGGCGCCAGCTGCCACGCGCCGCGGACTCCAACGCTCTCCAGCCACGTTGCCAGCTCCTCTTCGGCGTCGGCTTCTTCGAGAGTGCTCGCCGCCTTCGGCTTGTTCAGCGCGAGGACCTCCCGCTGCAGATCGAGCAGGCACGCGGTCTGTTCCTGGCTCAGCGGAGACCGGCAAAAGTGCAGGCTGATGTCCTGCAGACGCATCAGGTTCTCGCGCAACTGCGCCGCTGAGCGCTTGGCCGCCGCTCCGGGATTGTTCAGCTCGTGCATGAGCCCGGCGGCCAGGGTGCCGAGCGAAATCAGCTTTTCGCGGTGCAGAGTGGTCGCCTGAAAAACCTGGATGCGCTGTGCCGCGTTGGCCAGAATGCCCTCGCGCACCGTCGGACAGCTGGCCATCAAACGCCAAAATCCATCGGGGTCCACTCGCAGCAGACGGACATCGGTAACCGCGACGCATTGCGCGCCGCTCACTTTGGAGCCCATCAGCAGCGGCGCTTCACCAAAGGAATCGCCTACACGGCACGACATCAGCGGCGTTTCGACCCCATTCGTTTCTTTGCGAATCGCGCGGACGTCGCCTTCGAGGACGATGCAGAGTCCGGGAAGGCTCCCGCCCTGTTCATAGACGATTGCGCCCGCCGGCGCTTCGATGAGCTCCACCGCGCCCAGACAGCTGAGTTCCTCCGGCTTGAGGCCGGCCAAAAGGGGTACTCCGCGGATGAGCTGCGACAGCTCCTGCTCGGTCACCATTCTCGTTCGCGTTTCCGCCAACTTAACTTCCATCCGCTCTCGTTCCCAACTATTAAAACTGGGCCAGATACTGGTGCATCATCTGCACCGCAATCGAGCCTTCGCCTACCGCCGACGCGGCGCGCTTCACGGATCCGTGCCGCACATCGCCGGCGACGAAAACCCCGGGCATGGAGGTTTCCAGCAAATAGGGCTCGCGGTCTTCTTTCCACGATTTGGGCAGCTGCCCCTCGACACGCATATCGCGACCGGAGAGGACGAAGCCGTTCGGGTCGCGCATGATGCCTGCCGGGAGCCAGTCGGTCTGCGGAGCCGCCCCGATGAACAGGAAAAGCGACGACGCCGGCCGCACCTCTTCTCCCTTCGACGTTCGCACCTTCACGCACTCCAGATGGCTGTTGCCCATGGCCTCCAGGACCTCGGCCCGCGTCTCCACCTTAATATTCGATGTGCCAGCGATCTGATCGATGAGATATTTCGACATACTCCTCTCAAGGCCCTCCCCGCGCACCAGCATCGTCACCTTTTTGGCGACACGGGAGAAGTGCATGGCCGCCTGTCCGGCCGAATTGGCGCCGCCCACCACGAAAACCAGCTCGTCCTGGCAGGACTGCGCCTCGGCCAGCGAAGCGCCATAATAAACCCCGGAGCCGGTCAGGCGGTCGATGCCCGGCGCCTCCATCCTGCGGTAACAAACCCCTGCGGCAATCAGGCTTACCCGACAGGAAAGAGCGGCTCCGTTGCCCAGACGGACCTGCCGGTACTGCCCGTCGGCGGTGATGCCGGTGGCCCGCTGGGTGATAAATTCCGCTCCGAACCGCCGTGCCTGGTCATAGGCAGCGCGCGCGAGCCGCTCGCCGGATACCCCCGTCGGGAAGCCGAGGTAGTTCTCGATCCTCGAGCTGCCGCCGGCCTGCCCTCCTGGAGCATCGGGCTCCAGCACGAGGGTTTTCAATCCCTCTGAAGCGCCATATACGGCTGCGGCCAGCCCCGCCATGCCAGCGCCCACCACCACCAGGTCGTAGAAGGCCTGCTTCGCCTCGGTGCGCAGACCGACGCGCTGGGCCAGCTCCTCTTCCTTCGGCTGGACCAGCGCAGTCCCGTCGGGAAACAGGACCACGGGGAGCTTGCTGTCGTCCACGCCGAACTTCTGCAGGAGATCCACCGCCTGATCATCGCGCTCCGGATCGAGCCACACGTACGGCACCTGGTTGCGCGACAGAAAATTGCGCACGCGGTAGTCCATCAGTCCGTAGCGCGGTCCCACCACGCGGATGCCCTCGAAGGGCGGCTTGTAGCCCTGATTCCACTCTTCCAGCAGATCGTCGAGCACCGGATAGAGCCGCTCTTCCGGCGGATCCCATGGCTTGGTCAGGTAATAGTGGATGCGCGCCGCATTGATGGCGCGAATCGCCGCTTCTGTGTCGGCGTACGCCGTCAGCAGCACTCGCCGCGCCCGCGGATACTTTTCCTGAACCTGCTCCAGCATTTCCACGCCGGACATGCCCGGCATGCGCTGGTCGGAGACGATCAGGGCCACCGCGTCACCGCGTTCCTTGAGCTGCGTACATGTGTCGAGCGCCGCCTGGCCCGACCCTGCCCGCAGAATCCGGTACTCCTGCCCATACTTCCGCCGCAGATCCTGCACCACGGCTTCCAGCACACTGGCGTCGTCATCGACTGCAAGAATGATCGGCCTGGCCATTCGGGGGAACTCCTTCTTGCCTTCTCATCCGGTTCTCTCGTCCGGGTTTTTTGTCGGTCGCTTCTCCGGGTTTCACTTACTACGTTACAGGGGCACCGGTCGTTCCTGCGAGTTCCACGGCCTGTCGCCGGGAGCCTGCCCCGCCTTGAGCGGCCGAGTCGCACCGGGGCAGCAGCGTGGAATATTTCCAAATCCGCCACTCCCCAAAAGTTTCATTTCAACCGCCCACACCCGTGACGTACGTCACAGGACCTTTGTGCATTCGAGGGTTACTTTTGTCCTGAATGGTGGCAATCGCTCACAGGTCATCCATCCACGCTTTTCCCGGGATGCTCCGACGGAAAGCGCCATCATCCCGCCGCGACGATGCGGATATAGCCAAAGTGCCCACCCAAGAGACACACGGAGCGATGACCGCAGCCGCGCGCCCTGCAGTTCCCGACGCGCATTCTTACTCATCCGTCTTCGGGGCTACCCGGGGACGCACCTTTTGAGGAAGCGGACTCATGAATAAGCTCATTCTTGCTGATAACCAGGCCATTTTCAGAGCCGGGACCGCCAAAATCCTGGCTATGGAAGACGATTTCCGCATCATCGCCCAGTGCTCGGAACCCGAGCGCCTTTACCCCGCGCTGGAAACCTTCCGCGGCGCCATCCTGCTCTTTGCCTCCTCGCTCAAACTCGACCCGCAGAACCTGATTCCGCGCGTTCTGGGCGCCGGGAGCCGGAGCATCGTCATCGCCGAGAACGGCGAGACTGTCCAGCCGTGGTTCAGCGCCGGCGTCAACGGGGCTGCCCATCGTAACGTTACCGGGCCCGCCCTGATCGAGTGCGTTCGTCACGTCGGCCAGGGCGACCGCCAGGTCCGTGCCAACGGTATAGATGCCCCGGGGCTGGAAGAAGACTCTGTCGGCTCGCGCGTCCGCGACCGGCTGACGCCCAAAGAGCTGAAGATTGTCTCCCTGATCGTCCAGGGCTGCAAGAACAAGGAAATCGCCGTCCGGCTCTGCACCACCGAGCAGGTCATCAAGAACTATCTGCGCAGCATCTACGACAAGACCGGGGTCTCGGACCGTCTGGAGCTGGCGCTCTTCACGATCCACCATCGCATGCTCGCCGAGGCCGCCCAGGCCATCGGCGACCAGATTCTGCAAGGCACGTAATCGTCGTTCTTTCTTCCCGCTTCTGTGTTGCTTTCGAAGGCGCTGGTACCCCTCGGTACCGGCGCCTTTTTCGCTGTTTCCCGTGACTCTCGGTTAAGCCGCGATCAAGAGCGGGGTGCCGTCGAGCCTTCCCGCCGACTGGCGGCGATGAGCCAGGCGCAGCGAGAGCCTGCCAGTGCATGGTCGCGCCGGCGTTTCACACCACCGTCGCCGCAACGGATCATGGGAACAACTCCCTCAGAAGGTGTGTCCCAGGGAACTTTCTCGCGCTCTCCAGCGTAACCCCAGCCAACTCCCGCTCCAACCGAGGTGATCATGGAGAACCTGCTGCAGGACCTTCGCTACACGATTCGAACGCTCCTTCGGTCCCCTGGCTTTTCCTCTGTGGTCATCCTTTCCATTGCGCTCGCCGTCGCCGCGAATGCTACGGTCTTCAGCGTCGCCAATGGACTGCTGTGGGGCGTCCTGCCCATCCGCGATCCAGGCCGCATGGTCATGTTCTCCGAGGGCGACTCCTTCTCGTACCCCGACTACCGCGACTATCGCGACCAGACCGCCGCTGTCTTCGATGGCGGCGTCGCCGCCCACTTTCCTCTCGTTCCCGCCAGCATCGGCGGCAAAGGAACGCCCGAGCGCGTCTGGGGCCAGGCCGTCAGCGGCAACTTCTTTTCCATCCTCGAAACGCCCATGGCGCTCGGCCGCCCCATTCTTCCCGCCGACGACACCGTCGCCCAGGGACACGTGGTCGTCCTTAGCAACGGCCTGTGGCGCCGGCGCTTTGCCGCCGATCCCACGATCCTCAACAGCGACATCGCTCTCAACGGAGGGCACTACACTGTCGTGGGCGTGGCGCCGCCTGGCTTTTATGGTGTCGATCACGGCATCAATTCCGATTTCTGGGTGCCGCTCTCGGTCGCCGAACAAATCCTGCCCGATCTGGCCAACACCGGTGGCGATCTTCACACCCGGCGCGACAATCAGTGGCTCATGCTCGACGCGCGCCTCAGGCCCGCCGTCAGCCGCGCCCAGGCTCTGGTCGCCGTCAACCTCGTGAAGAAGCGCATTGACGATGCGTGGCACAAGAACGATAAGACCCACGAGAAGATCACGCTGCAGTCGGCGGGTGGCCTCATCGCCGGCTCCTCTACGCCTGCCTTCGCGCTCATGACGGTCCTCATGGTGGTGGTTGGCCTCGTCCTCCTCGTGGCCTGCGCCAATGTCGCCAACCTGCTGCTGGCGCGTGCCACCGGCCGCCAAAAGGAAATCGCCATCCGCCTCGCCATCGGCGCCGGACGCCGCCAGCTCATCCGTCAGCTCCTCATCGAGAGCCTCCTGCTCTCCCTCACCGGCGCCTTCTTCGGATTTCTTCTCGCCGCCGTCGCCGCTCGCGCCGTCTCCACCTTCCGTCTGCCCCTGCCCATGCCCATTTCCTTCAACTTCAACGTGGATACGCGCGTCGCCCTCTTCACCCTCGGCCTATCCGTCATTACCGCGCTGCTCTTTGGATTGCTCCCCGCTCTGCGCGCTTCGCATCCCGACCTCGTCGCATCGCTGAAGGACAATCCTGGCGGCTTGCTGGGCGGGCGCCGTTCCCGCATGCGCAACGCCCTTGTCATCGTGCAGGTTTCCCTCTCGCTCGTCCTTCTCACCACCGCCGGGCTCTTCCTCCGCAGCCTTGGCCACGCTTCCTCCATCGACATCGGCTTCCAGCCAGCCCATCTCCTCATCCTGTCCGTCGATCCCAAGCTCGAAAACTATTCGCAGCAAAAGACCCAGCGGTTCCTCTCCCAGCTCCATGACCGCGTGGCCGCGCTTCCCGGCGTTCGCTCCGTCAGCTTTGTCGGCGATGTCCCGCTCAGCCTCGGCTCTACGAATAACGACTTCGATGTGGCTGCCACGAAGGGCCATCCCGCTCAGAAGGCCCTCGCCATCGTCGAACCCATCGGCGACGGCTATTTCCAGACCATGGGAATTCCCCTGCTGCGCGGCCGCGCCTTCGCTCCCACTGATAACGCCTCAGCCGCCATCATCAACGAGACCATGGCCGCCCATCTGTTTCCTGGACAGGACCCCATCGGCCGCATCATCCGTCAGGACAAGGCCTACACCGTCATTGGCGTCGCCCGCGATTCCAAACTGCGCACCATCGGCGAAAAGCCCACCGATGCCGTCTATTTCTTTCTCAATGCCGCACCCGAAAGAGCCAACAGCTTCTTCGGGACTTCCATCCTCGTCAAGACGTCGGTCGATCCCCGCGCCCTCGCTTCCGCCGTGCGCGAACAGATTGCGGCCCTCGATCCAAACATGGCCGTCTTCAACACCCAGACCATGCAGGAACACGTCGATGAATCGCTGCTCCTGCCCCGGATCTCCGCGCTTCTGCTCGGTGTCTTCGGGGCCATCGGACTCACCCTGGCCTCCATCGGTCTCTACGGCGTCATGAGCTATTCGGTGCGCCGGCGCACGCGCGAAATCGGCATCCGTATGGCGCTGGGCGCCAAACGTCCCGCGGTGCTTGGCATGGTCCTCCGCCAGGGAATGCTGCTGACCGCCGTCGGGCTGGCCATCGGCCTCGCTCTCGCCCTCGCCCTGGGCCGATTCACCGCCAGTCTCCTCTATGGCATCAGCGGAACCGACCTGCTGACCTTGACGACGGTGTCTTTCGTGCTGATCGCAACCGCGGTCATCGCCGTCCTGGTTCCAGCCGTGCGCGCCGCTCACGTGGAACCGACAACCGCCCTGCGCTATGAGTAGGGAGCCCTTTCCAGCAAACCGCCGCAGACCAGGAAGAACGCTGAGCAGATCATCCGCGCCTTTCCTGGCGCTGTTCTGCTCTCTGATGCCCTCAGGCGTCGGCGCCTACTTCGTCAGCTTCTCGCCCACCGACTTCGCCTGGGTGAACAGGTACAGGTAGTCCGGGCCACCGGCTTTGGAATCCGTTCCTGACATATTGAAGCCGCCAAAGGGATGCGCTCCGACCATCGCGCCGGTGCACTTGCGGTTGAAGTAGAGGTTCCCGACGTGGAACTCGCGGCGCGCCCGGTCCAGCTTCACCCGGTCGGTTGAGTACACCGCTCCGGTCAGACCGAACTCGGTGTTGTTGGCGATCTCGAGGGCATGGTCGAAGTCCCGCGCCTTGATCACTGCCAGCACCGGGCCGAAAATCTCCTCCTGGGCAATCCGCGCGTTCGGAGCCACGTCGGCAATCACCGTCGGGGCAACGTAGTAGCCCTTCTCCGGGGTATCGACTGCTTTTCCGCCGGCGAGCAGGCGTCCTTCCTTCCTGCCTAATTCGATGTATTCGAGAATCGTCTTCATGGCGCCTTCACTCACCACGGGGCCCATGTTGGGATTCGTCGCAGGATCGCCCACGGTCAGTTTCTCGGCGCGCTGCTGCAGCCGGTCGATGAACTCCGGATAGATCGCTTCCTCCACAATCGCCCGGGAGCACGCCGAGCACTTCTGCCCGCTGAATCCGAACGCCGACGCGATCACACCATCGACGGCCGCGTCGAAATCCGCGTCTGCGCTCACGATGATCGAGTCCTTCCCGCCCATCTCCAGAATCGTGCGCTTGATCCAGACTTGCCCGGGCTGCGCTTTCGCCGCGCGCTCGTGAATGTCCAGTCCGACTTCCTTCGATCCGGTGAAGGCGATGAAGCGCGTCTTCGGATGCGCAACGACCGCGTTGCCGAACGTGCCGCCCGAGCCGGGACAGAAGTTCACCACGCCGCCCGGCAGTCCGGCTTCTTCCAGAACCTCCATGAAGCGCGCCGCGATGGTCGGCGAATCGCTCGAGGGCTTCAGCACCACGGTGTTCCCCGCCACAATGGCCGCCGCCGTCATGCCCGCCATAATGGCGAAGGGGAAATTCCACGGGGAGATGACCGCGCCCACGCCGAGGGGAATGTAGAGGAGCTCGTCATGCTCGCCGGGCAGCTGAATCGGCGTGGTTGCGCGGGCCAGTCGGAGCGCCTCGCGCGCGTAGAACTCCAGAAAGTCGATGGTCTCGCCTACATCGGCATCGGCTTCCGCATAATTCTTGCCGACCTCGTAGGTCAGCCAGGCGCAGAAATCGAACTTCCGCTCGCGGATCAGCTCCGCCGCGTGCAGCAACAGCGACGCCCGCTCCTCGGCTGGAACAAACTTCCACGTCGCGAAGGCCTGCAGAGCGGCCTGCACCGCCTGCTCGGCATGCTCGGCACCGGCTTTCTGGTGGATTCCGACAATCTGCGCGGGCCGCGCCGGGTTGCGCGACTCGATCTTGCCGCTGGTCTTCACGCGCTCGCCGCCGATGATCAGCGGATACTCATGGCCGAGCTGATCGCCGACCCGCGTCAGCGCCTCGCGCATGGCGTGGGCGTTGTGATGCTGGGAGAAATCGATGAACGGCTCGTTGCGGAATGCGCCCTTCGGCGCACGCGGCAGGATGACGGTGGATGTTTCGACGGTGGTCGCCATAACCGTCCAGTTTAGTCCAAATCGGCAGACGCCGGCTCGGACCGGGTCCCGCGGAACGGCCGCCCCGGGTCTACTATGGCTGCGAAAGGGAACCTTCATGACACGAGCAGCGACTACGGCGATTTCCCCCTGCTTTATCGTCAGCGACGTCGATCGAACCATCGCGTTCTATCGCGACCGGCTGGGTTTCGAGACCACCTTTCGGGAGCCCGCTCAAAACCCCTTCTTCGCCATCCTGCTGCGGGATGGCGCGCAGCTCTTCGTCAAATCCGAAGCCAATCTTCCCCCGCTCCCCAATTCCGCGCGCCATCCTTTCATGCGGCTGGACGCGTTTGTCTATGCGCCCGAGCCCGATGCTCTGGCCGAGGAATTCCTGGCGCACGGCACGACCTTCAGCACTCCGCTGCAAGACACCCACGACGGCCTGCGCGGCTTCGAGGTCACCGACCCGGACGGCTACGTGTTGTTCTTCGGCCGTCCGCGATAGCCTGGGCGGCCAGCGAGGCTGCGAAAGGCGTGCGAGGGCCAAAGCGGAAGAAAGCGGCCTGAGCGCTACTTCTGCATGGTGTATGCGTTGCCCGACACCTTCGCGCCGGTCTGCGCCGGCGTGGGAAGCTGCGAGACGTCCCAGCCGCCGCCCAGAGCCTGCACCAGCTCCACGGCGGAAATCATCTGGCTCACCTGCAGAGAGTTCAGGGTCTGCTGATCGCCGAGCAGGGTGGTTTGCGCGGTCACCACGTCGACGTAGGGATCCACGCCGGTTTGGTAGCGCTGCGTTTCGAGGTCGAGGAACTGCTGGGCGGAATTCACGGCGTCCTGCTGTTGCAGGATTTGCTGCGAATAAACACGCGTGGCCGCGAGATCGTCTTCCACCTGTTGGAATGCGGTCAGCGCCGTCTGCCGATAGCTGGCCAGATCGGCGTTGTACTGAGCTTCGTACTGATGCAGCTCAGCGCGATAGAGACCGCCGTCAAAGATGATCTGCGACGCCGAGGCGCCGATGGACCAGAAGCGGCTGGGCCAGTCGGCAATATGAGCGATGTTGGAAGCTTCGGTTCCACCCGAGGCCGAGAGGCTGACCTGGGGGAAGAATGCGCCGTAACCGATTCCGATGGTCGCGTTGGCTCCTGCCAGCGTCCGCTCGGCAGCGGCGACGTCGGGGCGGCGCTCGACCAGCTGCGATGGCACGCCGGTCGGGATGGCCGGGGGGGTATAGGTCATGGGGCGCACGGGGATGGAGAAATCCGTGGCGATCTTGCCCAGCAGCATGGCGATGGCGTGCTCATACTGGGCGCGCAGGAGTCCAACATTGATCTGCGCGGACTTCGCCGATTCCAGTGTGGCTCGTGCTTCGACCACCGAGATGTAGTCGCCGACACCCGCGTCATAAGCGCCCTGGGTGGCATCGAGGGCTTTCTGATCGGCTGCGACGGTCCGGTCGAGGATTTGCTGCAGCATGTCCTGGCCGCGGATCTCGAAATAGTACTCGGCCAGCGACGACTGTTCGGTCAGCTTCTCCAGCTGCAGATCGGCCGCGCTCATCTGAGCGGCGTATTCTTCGACGCGGACTTCGTTGCGGATCTTGCCCCAGAGATCGGGAGCCCAGGAGACATCGAGCGGAACGGCCCAGACACCGCTGGTGGAACCCGTATTGGCGACGGTGGATGCCCGCAGGTTGCCCGAAGTCTTTTGGCGAGTCCATGAGGGGCCAAGGGTGATGGTCGGCCAGTACTGGGATCGGGCCTGGGCCACCAGCGCGCGCGCCGCCATGTACTGGTTGAAATACTGTTTGATGGTCTGGTTGTTGATGTTGAGCTGGTCTTCGAGCGTGTTCAGCTCCGGCTCATGAAAAACCTCCCACCAGTTGCCGCGCAGCATCGCGTCCTGCGGGCGGGCGACCTGCCACCCCGGTTCGTTCTGGAAATTGACGGTCGATTCCTTGTAATTGGAAGCGGTGACCTGCGGCGGAGCGGGCGCATGATAGCGCGGTCCGACCATGCAGCCCGTAACAACCGCGAGCAGTGCCGCTGCGGCGACGGCCAGGAGCGGCGCCGTCCGGTTTTTGGTAGCCATAAGCTTGTTTGCTGGTTGTCTCACGACGCGGCTCCTTCGATCTCCGGGCGGAAGGTGTCGCGCGACCTGCCGAGGAGCCTGAGGCGCAGAGCATCCAGAGTGAGATAAACGACCGGAGTCGTGTACAGGGTGATGAGCTGGCTGAGCAGGAGTCCGCCGACGATGGTAATGCCGAGGGGCCGGCGCAGCTCCGAGCCGGTACCGGTGCCGAAGGCGAGAGGCAGGGCGCCGCAGATGGCGGCCATGGTGGTCATCAGGATGGGCCGGAAGCGCAGCATGCAGGCCTCGAAGATGGCGTCGTAGGTGGATTTCTGCTCTTCGCGCTCGGCCATCAGGGCGAAGTCGATCATCATGATGGCGTTCTTTTTGACGATGCCGATGAGCAGGATGATGCCGATGATGGAGATGACGTTCAGATCCATGTGGAAGAGCATGAGCGCCAGCATGGCTCCGATACTGGCCGAGGGCAGCGTGGAGAGAATGGTGAACGGGTGGACCAGGCTCTCATAGAGGATGCCGAGGACGATGTAGACCGCGAGAATGGCGGTGATGACCAGGTATTTCTCGGTGGCGAGGGAGTCCTGGTAGGCCTGGGCGGTGCCGGCGAAGAAGCCATGCACGGTCGAGGGCATGCCGAGGTCGGACTCCATCTGGCTCACTTCACGGGTGGCGTCGCTGAGGGACATGCCATTGGCGAGGTTGAAGGAGACGGTCACGGAGGGGAACAGCCCGGTGTGATTGACCTGGAGCGGTGTTGTGCCGACATGCTCTTTGATGACAGTGGCCAGCGGTGAGATGGTGTTGATGCCCGCGGTGGTTCCGCTGGATGCGTTGCCACTGGTCGTGAACCAGATATCTTTCAGCCCCTCGGGCGATTGCCAGTACTGCGGAGCCACTTCCATAACGACGTAATACTGGTTCAGCTGCGTGTAAATCACCGAGACTTCCGACTGGCCGAAGGCGCTGTAGAGCGCGGAGTCGAGGGTGGTGGGAGTCTGGCCCAGGCGCGCCGAGGTGACCCGGTCGAAGTCGAGCATTTCCTCGAGGCCGCCGTTCTGCTGGTCGGTATTCACATCCTGCAGGCCGGGGAGCGTGCGCATGTGGTTGAGCAGAATAGGTCCCCATTTGGCGAGGTCGGGAATGTCATCCGTCTGGATGGTGTATTGATAAAGCGCGTTACTGCTGCGGCCGCCGATACGCAGATCCTGTACGGGCTGCAGGAACGCGGAGGCCACGGGCAGGCGATCGATTTTGGGCCGCAGACGGTTGATCACGTCCATAGCGCTGACAGTGCGGTCGCCCTTTCCGTGGCCCAGCGGCTTCAAAGCCATATAAATGAAGCCACCGTTGCTGGAGCCGTTGCCGCCGGTATAGGCGTTCACATGAGCGACCGCCGGATCGGCCTTGATCACCTTCACCAGCTGCAGCACGGAGTATTGCATGAAGGGGAAGGAAGCGTCCTGGGGGCCCTGCACGCCGCCCACGATGGCGCCGGTGTCCTGCTGAGGAAAGAATCCTTTGGGAATGCGGACGATGACGACCAGGTTGAGAGCGATGGTCAGGCCGAGCACGATGAGGATGAGGACCGGATTGTCCAGCGCCCAGCTGAGCGAGCTGCGGTAACCGGCAAGCAGCCCGTTGAAACCTTTCTCGCTCGCCCGGTAGAGCCAGTTGTGCTCCTCCGACTCGTCGTGGTGCTTGAGCAGATGGGCGCACATGGTGGGCGTGGTGGTGAGCGAAACCACCATGGACACCAGGATCGCGGTGGACAGGGTCACTGCGAATTCGCGAAAGAGCCGCCCGATAATGCCGCCCATCATCAGGATGGGAATGAAGACGGCGATGAGCGACATGCTGATGGAGAAGACGGTGAAGCCGATCTCCCGGGCGCCGACGAGCGCGGCATTGAACGCGGGCATGCCGCTTTCCAGATGGCGCGTGATGTTCTCCATCACCACGATGGCGTCGTCGACAACGAATCCTGTAGCGATGGTCAGCGCCATGAGGGAAAGGTTGTCGATGCTGTACCCGAGCAGATACATGACGGCAAAGGTGCCGATGAGGGAAACCGGGACGGCCACGGTGGGAATCAGCGTGGCGCGGGGCCGGCGCAGGAAGATGAAAACCACCATGACGACCAGGACGACGGAACCGAGGAGGGTCTCTTCGACATTGCGGACGGACGCCCGGATGGTCGTCGTACGATCGAGCACGATCGTCGTATCAATGCCCTGGGGCAGCACGGCCTGCAGAAAAGGCAGCTGCGCGCGAATGCTGTCGACGGTCTGGATGATATTCGCGCCTGGCTGGCGAAAGATGATGATGGTGACGGCGCGGGTGCCATCCGTGTAGCCGGCAGTGCGGATGTTCTGAGTGGAATCGTAGACGCCGGCGACTTCAGAGAGGCGCACCGCCTGTCCGTTGTGATAGCCGACGACGAGCGGCTTGTAGTCGGCGGCTTTGGAAATCTGATCGTTGGTGATGATGTCGGCGGTGACGGCGCCATTGGAGAGCTGGCCGCGCGGCTCATGCGAGTTCTGCAGGCTGAGCAGCGAACGGACGCTGGAGAGAGTCAGGCCGAAGCTCTCCAGCTTGGTGGGATCCACTTCGACGCGCACCGAGGGCGTGGCGCCGCCGCCCACAAATACCTGTCCGACGCCGTTGATCTGCGAGAGCTTCTGTTCGAGGATGGTCGAGGCCAGATCGTAGACCTTGGTCACGTCGTACTTCTTCGACGTGAGGTCAATGATCATGATCGGCGCATCGGCGGGATTCGATTTCCAGAAGCTGGGATTGCTGGGCAGATTGGCGGGCAGGTAGGTGCGCGCGGCATTGATGGCGGCCTGCACGTCGCGAGCGGCGGCGTTGATGTCGCGACTGAGGTCGAACTGCATGGTGATGCGGGTGCTGCCCAGGCTGCTCGACGAGGTCATTTCCGTGACGCCGGCGATGTGACCGAGCTGCCGCTCCAGCGGCGTGGCCACGGAAGCGGCCATGATCTGCGCGCTGGCACCGGGCAGGCTGGCGTTCACGTTGATGGTGGGGAAATCCACCTGAGGCAGAGGCGCGACGGGCAGCACCATGAAGCCGATGGCGCCGGCAATGGCAACGGCGATGGTCAGCAGCGTAGTGCCGACGGGGCGGCGGATGAAGGTCCAGGAGAAGCTCATGGATGCGTCTCCGCGGGAGGAGGCATGGAGTCTCCGGCATGCTGGGCGGCCTGCGACGACGGTCGATGACCAGAGAGCTTCTGGCCGATGCGGTCAAAGAAGATGTAGATGACCGGCGTGGTGTAGAGGGTAAGGACCTGGCTGAGCAGCAGGCCGCCCACCATGGCGATGCCCAGAGGCCGGCGCAGCTCCGACCCGAGGCCGCGGCCCAGAGCCAGCGGCAGACCGCCGAGCAGGGCGGCCATGGTGGTCATCATGATGGGGCGGAAGCGCAGCATGCTGGCTTCGAAAATGGCTTCCGTGGAATCTTTGCCATGCTCGCGCTCGGCTTCCAGCGCGAAGTCCACGATCATGATGCCGTTCTTCTTGACGATGCCGATGAGCAGGATGATGCCGATGATGGCGACCACGCTGAGATCCTGGTGAAAGAGCATCAGCGCCAGCAGCGCGCCGACGCCGGCCGAGGGTAGCGTGGAGAGAATGGTCACCGGATGAATGAAGCTCTCATAGAGAACGCCGAGAACGATGTAGACGGTGACCAGGGCAGCGAGGATGAGCAGGGCCTCGTTGGAGAGCGAGTTGCGGAAAGCGGCCGCGGTGCCCTGGAAGTCGGCCTGCAGGCTGGCGGGAAAGTGGAGTTTGGCCGCAGTGTTGTCGATGGCGGTGATGGCGGAGCCCAGCGAGGCATTCGACGCGAGGTTGAAGGAGACGGTGACCGCCGGGAATTGTCCCTGATGGTTGATGGAGAGCGACTCGGTTGTCTGGGTCGCCTGGGTGAAGGCGCCGAGCGGGACGGCATTGGCGGAGGTCGCGGAGGTGGTGGTGTTGGGGGTGGTGCCGGCGATGGTGCCACCATTGATGGAGGAATTGCCCTGGGCTGCGCTCGTAGGTCCGAGCACTTTTGCCGGCGCTGCCAGAACATTCGGGGCCGCGGTGTAGGCCACACCGGTGGTCAGGGCGTTGGAACCTGCGGAGGCTGAGGCGGACGAGGAGAAGTTGGTGACCGCGCCAGCCCCGCTGGCGCCGGAAGAGGCGCTGGACTGAATATAGAGGTCGCCGAGATTGGCCGGGTTCTGCTGCCACTGCGGCGCCGTCTCCAGCACCACGTGATATTGATTCAGCTGGGTGTAGAGGGTGCTGATCTCGCGCTGTCCGTAGGAATCGTAGAGGGTATTGTCGATAGTCGTTGGCGCGATGCCCAGGCGCGAGGCGGTGACCCGATCGATCATCAGCGAAACGGCCAGGCCGCCGGTCTGCTGGTCGGTGGCAACGTCTTCCAGCTCAGGCAGTTTTTTCAGCTGAGCCACAAAACGATTGGTCCAGAGGTTGAGCTCGTTTACGTCGGGATCCTCGAGCGTGTACTGATACTGGGTGCGGCTCACGCGATCGTCGACAGTAATGTCCTGGACGGGCTGCATGTAGAGATGAATGCCGGAGACCTTGCTCAGGCTGTTTTGCAGCCGGCGAATCACATCCGATGCGCTCAGGTCGCGCTGATTGATGGGCTTCAGATTGATGTCGATGCGCCCGCTGTTGAGCGTGGTATTGATGCCGTCCACACCGATAAAGGAAGAAATGCTCTCCACCGCCGGATCCTGGAGGATGATGTTCGCCACCTGCTGCTGTTTGGCGGACATGGCGTCGAAGGAGATGGACTCGGGGGCCTGGGAGATGCCCTGGATCACGCCGGTGTCCTGCACCGGGAAGAAGCCTTTGGGAATGACGATATAGAGGTAGACGGTGAGCACGAGGGTACCGAGGGCGATGAGCAGGGTAATGCCCTGGTAGCGGAGGACGACGCGCAGCGTCCGCCCGTAAAAGTCGATCATGCGGTTGAAGACGTGCTCGGAGGCGCGATAGAAGCGGGTCTGCTGCTCTTCCGGATTGTGGCGCAGGATGCGGGAGCACATCATCGGCGTCAGGGTGAGCGAGACGACCGCGGAGATCACGATGGTGACTGCCAGAGTGACGGCAAATTCGCGGAAGAGGCGCCCGACCACGTCGCCCATAAAGAGGAGCGGGATGAGCACGGCGATGAGCGAGACAGTCAGCGAAATAATCGTGAAGCCGATCTGGCTGGCGCCGGTGAGGGCTGCCTGCAGTGGGGACATTCCCTCTTCGAGGTAGCGCGCGATGTTCTCGATCATCACGATGGCGTCGTCCACCACGAAGCCGGTGGAGATGGTGAGCGCCATGAGAGAGAGGTTGTCGAGGCTGTACCCGAGCAGGTACATGGCCGCGAATGTGCCGACCAGCGAAAGCGGCACGGCGACGCTGGGGATGATGGTGGCGTAGAGGCTGCGCAGGAAGAGGAAGATGACCAGCACCACCAGGCCGATGGTCAGCATCAGCTCAAACTCGACGTCATCGACGGAGGCCTCAATGCTGGTGGTCATGTCGGTGAGGGTCTGGATGCGGATCGACGCCGGAAGACCGGTTTCGAGCTGGGGCAGAATCTTCTGAATGCTGCGCACCACGGTGATGGTGTTCGCGCCTGGCTGCCGCTGGATGTTGAGGATGATGGCCGGCGTCTTGTTCATCCACGCGGCCTCTTTGGTGTTCTCAACCCCGTTGATGACGTTGGCAACGTCTTTCACGAAAACCGGCGCACCGTTGCGGTAGGCAACGACGACATTTTTATAGTCGCTGGCCTCGGTGATCTGATCGTTGGAGTCGATCTGGTAGTCCTGGCGGGGGCCATCGAAGTTGCCCTTGGCGGAGTTGGTACTCGCATCCGTCAGAGCGGTACGCAGGTCCTCCATGTTCAGCCCATAGGAAGAGAGCGCGACGGGATTGGCCTGAATGCGAACGGCCGGTTTCTCGCCGCCGCTGATACTGACCATTCCGACGCCGCTGAGCTGGGCGATTTTGGGCGCGAGGCGCGTGTCGATCAGGTCCTCAACCTGCGACAGAGGCAGCGTGGTGGACGTGATTCCTAACGTGAGGACGGGAGCGTCCGCTGGATTGGTCTTGTTGTAGACGGGCGGGGTGGGCAGATCGGAGGGCAGGTAGGATCCGCCGCCATTGATGGCAGCCTGCACTTCTTCTTCGGCCACGTCGATGGACATGGACAGGCTGAACTGCAGCACGATGACCGAGACTCCGCCGGAGCTGGTGGAGGTCATCTGGCTGAGACCCTGCATCTCGCCGAACTGCCGCTCCAGGGGAGCGGTGATGGTGGTCGCGGTCACATCCGGACTGGCGCCGGGATAGAAGGTCAGCACCTGAATAGTGGGATAATCCACCTCGGGCAGGGCGGAAATGGGCAACTGCGTGAAGGCGACGATGCCCACAAGCAGGATGGCGGCCATCAGCAGCGAGGTGGCCACCGGCCGGAGAATGAACGGGCGAGACGGACTCACGGGGCGTTGCTCTCGCCGGAGATGGTGGTTTGCATCACCGGCAGTCCGACTTTCGAAATACTCACGGAAGAGCCGTCCAGCAGTTTCTCGAAGCTGCTGTCGGCCACCATCTCACCGGCCTGGATGCCCTGGACGGCGGTCATGGTGCTGTCGCTGGCGCCCGCTTTCACGGTGCGCATCACCACGTGATATTGAGGTTTGGCTCCACTGGCGCCGGCCGTGCTCGGGGTGGCGGGAGTGTGGGAAGCGCCGCCGCTCTTTGCAGCCGTGCCGGGGGCGGTACTCTCGCTGGTTGCGGTGCTCTGTGGATTCTGGCCGCCTTCACCGGCCTGCGGTGTGCCTGGACCTTTCTCAATGACGTACACAAAGGCTGTATCGCCATTGTGCTGAATCGCCGAGGAAGGCAAAAGGATCTGGTTTTGCAGCGTGTTCACCAGGATCTTCGCATTCACGAACTGGTTCGGAAACAGGGTGCCTTTGGTGTTGGCAAATTGGGCGCGCAGCTTCACCGTACCGGTGGAGGTATCGATCAGATTGTCCACCGTCAGCAGCTGTCCGGTGGCCAGCTGGTTGGCATTGGAGCGATCCCAGGCTTCCACCGGCATTTTGGTGCCCTTGCGCAGAGGACCCAGAACCTGCTCGAGGTTGTCCTCAGGGATGGTGAAGATCACGGTGATGGGCTGCATCTGGGTGACGACCACCAATGTGGTGGAAGAGTTGGCGGTGACCAGGTTGCCGGGGTCGACGAGGCGCAGACCCACGCGGCCGGTAATCGGCGAAACAATATGGCAGTAGCTGAGCTGCACCTGGTCGTACTGCACGGTGCCCTCGTCGTTCTTCACCGTGCCCTGATCCTGGAGGACGAGCTTTTCCTGATCTTCGAGAGTCTGGCGAGGGATGGCATTCTTCGCCCAGGCCGTCTGATACCGCACCAGGTCCATCTGGGCTTCCGCCAGCAGGTTCTGATCGCGTTCGAGAATACCCTGCGCCTCGACCAGCTGGGCGGCGTAGGGGCGCGGATCGATGTCAATCAGCGGGTCGCCCTGGCGAACCGTTTGCCCTTCGCGATAGTGCACGTCAGTGATGACACCCGTGACCTGGGCGGTCATCGAATCCGTGTAGACCGGAGTGACGGTTCCGATGGAAGTGAGATAGATCCCCAGGCTACCGGTTTTGGCGGTGGCCGGAACCACGGGGACGGTCCCCTGGCCGGCATGGCGGCCGCGGCCCATGACGGCCTGCTGGCTCTTCTGGTGCTGCGTGATGACCCAGTAAAAAAGGAGGCCAAAGGCGATCAGAACAACCGCCCAGATCCAGCGATGGCGGCGCTTACGCGGGGGCGCGCCCGTGGACGGTGGGAGCTGATGATCCGGCGGGGCAATAGAGGCGGAAGGTTCAGAAGTCATCTGCGATTGTGTCGTTCACCTGGTTCAAAATGGAAAAACTTCGGAGGAGTATCACCGTCGCGGTCGGGAGCGATGACGGTGAAAAATCGCATTAAATCTGGAGTTTATCACCGGCGACAGCCGCATAAGGTCAACGTCGATGCACAAAAAACCCACCTCTGTTATCCCTTCCTGGCGGCGACCCAAACGAATGCCCTGAGAGCTTGCGGCGATGCCATAAAGGACGAATGAGCGTCTCATTTGGACGCAGGGGGAATCCGCCCGGCATTGGCGCCCGATGCCGTACCGCGGGGGGCGAACCCCGCTGCGGCGTTCGCATTTTTCTGGTCGGGCCGAGGGGCGGCCTGGGGTTAGTATCAGACGAAGAGGTAACAACTTACGCCGCGTGCAACCGCATCCAAAGGACTACCCTGGCGTGGCACAGCCGCGAGTCTCCTGTCCGGCGTGCGGCCGGGGTCATCCCCCACTGTGAGTCAATGAGCGGCAACAGTCAGTCAGGTTCTCAAAGCGCGTGGGGGGATCGGATCCGAGCCCTTCGCAATGTCCCTCCGGTCCTGAGGATTCTCTGGGAGTCCGGACCGGCGGTTGTGACGTGGGGACTGGTCCTGCGCCTGCTGGTCGCCTTTATGCCGTGGGCGATTGGCAAGGCCGCGTCGCTGATTATCGGCGGGGTGAAGAACGCCATCGATCACCAGCCCCTGCCGGTACATTTCTGGTGGATTGTCGTTTCGGAGGTCGGGTTTGCTCTGATTACGGGCGCGCTCTCACGAGCCATCGATTACACCGACTCTCTCCTCTCCGATCGCTATACGCATTACGTCAGCGTTCGCGTGATGCGCCAGGCGGCTCGGCTGGACCTGACCACCTACGAGGATCCGGAGTTCTACGACCGCCTGGAGCGGGCCCGGGTGCAGGCGACCGATCGGCTGGCCATGATCCAGCAGATGGGGCGGCTGTTTCAGCAGACCATCACGACCATCGTGTGGTCGATTCAGCTGGTCTGGTACTCGCCGATCCTGCTGTTCCTGCTGATTCTGGGCGTTGCGCCGTCGTTTGTCGCGGAGACGCACTTCGCGTTTCTGGGGTATGCCAAGAACTTCCGGCAGACGCCGATCAAGCGCATCATGGACTACCTGCGCCTGGTGGGCGGCAGCAAAGAGGCTGCCAAGGAGCTGAAGCTCTTCAACCTGAGCGACTATCTGACGAACCGGTTCAGCAAGCTCTCAGAACAGATCTACGACGAGAATGTCGAGCTTTCGCGCCGGAAGCTGCTGTGGGGCGGGATGCTGTCGCTGCTGGGGACCTGCGGCTACTACGGCGGTTACGTGTACGCAATCTTCGAAGCGGTTCACGGCAAATACAACATCGCGCAGTTCTCGCTGATCACCATCGCCATCCAGCAGTCGAGCGCCAGCCTGCAGCAGGTCTTCTCCATCGCGTCGGGAATCGCCGATCAGGCGCTGTTCCTAACCGATCTGATTGCGTTCTTCGACATGGAGCCGACCGTCCGTTCCAAACCGAATGCCCTGCCGGCGCCCCACCCCATCCGGCGCGGCTTCGAGTTCCGCAATGTGTCTTTCGCGTATCCGGGGACCGAGCGGCGCGTGTTAAAGGACTTCAACTTCACCATCGAGCCGGGGCAACGCGTTGCCCTGATCGGCGAAAACGGGCAGGGCAAGACAACCGTGGTGAAGCTGATCACACGGCTCTACGACCCGACCGAGGGGCAGATTCTGCTCGACGGCGTCGATCTGCGGGAGTACTCGATCGAGGACCTGCACCGCGAGATGGGGGTCATCTTCCAGGACTTTATGCGGTATGAGATGACGGTGAAGGAAAACATCGGCGTCGGACACGTCGAGGTGGCGCACACCGAGCAGGAAATCGAAGCTGCGGCTCAGAAGAGCCTGGCCGCCGAGGTGGTCAAGAAGCTGGCCGGCGGGTACGACCAGATGCTGGGCCGGCGGTTTGTGAGTGGGGTGGATCTCTCGGGCGGCGAGTGGCAGCGGATTGCTTTGGCGCGCGCATATCTGCGCGATGCCCAGCTGCTGATCCTCGACGAGCCGACGGCGGCTCTGGACGCGAAAAGTGAACTGGAAGTCTTTGAGCGATTTGCCGAGCTGACTGCCGGTAAGATGGCCTTGCTCATCTCGCATCGCTTCTCCACCGTACGAATGGCCGATCGCATCGTGGTGCTGGCGGGTGGCCATCTGGTGGAAGAAGGAACGCATCAGCAACTGATGGCGCTGGGCGGCCGCTACGCAGAAATGTTCGAAATGCAGGCGGCCAGCTATCGCTGAAAGAGGTGGGCCATGACGGGACAGGTGACGATGATTAACGAACAGCGACTGCGGGAGGCCGGCCTTGTGCCGGAGCATCTCCGCGCGGCCGCCCGCGAAGACGTGCACCGCTGGAGGACCGTCCGTCAGCCCCAGGGACTCGACGCCTTCACCGCCCGCATGGAAGCCGCCCAGCGGCATCTCGATGCGCTGTCGGCGGCGCTCGATCGGCTGCCTACGACCGGCTGGCCAGGGCCTGAACCGTTGCTGGAGATCCGCGAAAACCCGCGCCTGGTGCGCTCCGCGCTGGCCGAGCTGCGCACGGTGCGCCGCAAGCTGCGCCGTCTGCCGTTTGCGGTCACCGACGATCATCAGGCGGAGCCGCGCACCACCAGCGTGGCCGGTGTGTATCTGGCGGCAGCCGGATCGGTATGGAACGCGGATGCTCTGCGCATCTACCTGGCCGAATTGCAGAAGCCGGAAGCCCTGCTGCTGGAAGAGCTGTGGGTGCTGCCGGTGATGCTCCGCTTTCGGCTGCTGGAACTGATTCTTGAGCAGGCCACGGAGCGGCTGCAGGCGCTCTCGTTTGAGAATGGCGTTCCGCGATTCAGCGGCGAGCCCGGCGAACCGGCCTTTGCCCAGCTGCTGACCACGCGCATCCAGTCGCTGCGCGAAATTGCCTTTGTGGACTGGTTCTTCGTCATGGAACCGCTGGTCGTCTTTGACGCGGTTCTGCGCGAAGATCCGGCGGGCGCCTATCCGAAGATGGACTTCGACAGCCGCGAGGTTTACCGCAAGCAGGTTTCGCGGATCGCGCGCTACGCGGACTGCACGGAAACCGAGGTGGCGGGTGCGGCGATCAACATGGCGAAGGCCGCGCATCAGCAGGCCATCGCCGATCCGCGCGTGTACCTGCGTCGCTCGCATGTGGGCTACTACCTCATCGACAAGGGATTCGAGGATCTGAAAGGACAGATCGGCTACCATCCGCGGTTCATCGATCGCCTGCGGACGACGTTGCGGCGGAACGCCGATGATTTCTACATCGGGGGCATCGAAGTCCTCACCGTTTTTCTGATCGCCGCCATTTTGCTGCCGCTGATTCCGAATTACTCGATCTTCGGCGGGTTGACCGTGGCCTTCCTGATGCTGCTGATTCCCGTCACCCAGGGTGCCGTCGATCTGGTGAACAACACCATCTCTTCGCTGTTCCGTCCGCTGCCGCTGCCGCGGCTCGACCTCACGGATGGGATTCCCGTCGAGTCCAGCAGCATGGTCGTGGTGCCGACGCTGCTGTTGAACGAGGCGCAGGTGCGGGAGCTGGTTGAGGATCTGGAGATTCGCTGCCTGGCCAATCCCGATCCCAATCTGCACTTTGCTTTGCTGACCGACTTGCCGGATTCGGTGGCAAGGCCGCGGGAGAATGACAGCGATCCGCTGGTCGACCTGGCCGTGCGCCTCATTAACGACCTGAACGCGCGCTACCAGGGACAGCGCAAGTATGGACGCTTTCTGCTGCTGCATCGGCATCGCATCTTCAACGCGCGCCAGGGCGTATGGATGGGCTGGGAGCGCAAGCGCGGCAAGCTGCTCGACCTGAATAAGCTGCTGACGGGTGCATTCGACGCTTTCCCGGTGAAGGCCGGCGACAGCAGCGTGCTGCGGCGCGTGCGCTACATCATCACCCTCGACTCCGACACGCAGATGCCGCGGGGCGCAGCGCATGCGCTGGTCGGCGCGATGACCCATCCGCTGAATCGCGCGGTCATCGATCCGGTGCGGCGCATTGTTACCGATGGCTACGGGATTCTGCAGCCGCGCGTTGGTGTCAGCGTGCACTCCGCGTCACGCTCGCGCATGGCCAACATCTACTCCGGGCAGACGGGCTTCGATATTTATACGCGCGCCATCTCCGACGTCTATCAGGATCTCTACGGCGAAGGCAGCTTCACCGGCAAGGGCATCTATGAGGTCGCGACGCTGCACGCGGTACTGGAGAAGCGTTTCCCGCGCAATTCCCTGCTCAGCCACGATCTGATCGAGGGCGCGTACGCGCGCGCCGGACTGGCGACCGATATCGAAGTCATCGACGATTATCCCTCGCATTACAGTGCCTACACGCGCCGCAAACATCGCTGGGTGCGCGGGGACTGGCAAATCGCGCAATGGCTCTTCGGACGCGTGCCTGACGAGTCAGGGAAATTCGTCCGCAACCCCATTTCGACCATTTCGCGCTGGAAGATTCTCGATAATCTCCGGCGTTCCCTGGTCGAGCCGGCCACCATGATCCTGCTGGTGGCGGGCTGGCTGGGGCTGCCCGGCGGACCGGTCTACTGGACGCTGGTCACGCTCTTCCTGATGTTCGTTCCACCGTTCATCCAGCTGATCTTCGGCATGGGACGGGCCATGTTCCAGGAGCAGGAAGGAGCGACGCAGGATGTTCTGACGGGATTCCATCAGGCGATCGTGACCACGCTGCTCACGCTGACCTTCCTGCCCCACCAGACGATGATGGCCATCGACGCCATTGTGCGCGCCATGGTGCGGCGCATGGTGACGGGGCAGCGCCTGCTGGAGTGGGAGACCGCGGCCGAGGCCGAGGCATCGCAGCGGCGCATCTCCACGGTCGATCGTTATCTGACTCTCACGCCGATTGTCTCCGCCATCATCGCGCTGATCCTGGGCGTTTTTCATCTCCCGGCGCTGATTCCGGCCGCGCCAATCCTCCTCCTGTGGGGCTTTGAGCGCGATGTGACACTGTGGCTGAACAAGCCACCGCGCGAGCCGCGCCAGCAGCTGCGCCGCGAAGACGAACTTTTCCTGCGCGAATATGCCCTGCGCGTCTGGCGCTTCTTCTTCGAGTTCGGCGGGGCGCGGCACAACTATCTCATCCCCGACAATGTGGAAGAGGATGGGCTGTTCGAAGCCGCCCGCGTCTCTCCCACGAACCTGGGGCTGCTGTTCAACGCCCGCCAGGCGGCGTGCGAGTTCGGATTTCTCACCGTGCCGGAGTATGCCGAGCTGATGCAGCGCAGCTACGCCACCATGGCGCGGCTGCCGCTGTTCAAGGGACATCTCTACAACTGGTATACGACCGATACTCTGGAGCCGCTGCGGCCGATCACGGTCTCCTCCGTGGACAGCGGCAACTTTGTCGCCTCGCTTTACACGCTGAAGACCGGCACACTGGCGCTGCTGAAGCGCCCGCTGCTGGAGCGGCGGCTCTTCGCCGGCGTCGATACCCATCTCCGGCTGCTCCAGACACTGGAGAATGTGCCCCAGCCGATCGCGTCGCTGCGGGCGCCGGCCGACTCTGTTGATTCTCCAGCGTGGCTGCCGTGGGTGCTCTCGCCGGAAACCAGGGCGGTCTTTGCCGGCCTGCCGCCGTACACCGAGCCCTCTCTGGACCAGGCGCTGTGGTGGACGAACGAAACGAAGGCGCGCATCGAGAGAATCACCACGCTGGTGAATGACTATCTGCCCTGGCTGAAAGCGGAGTATGCGCCGCTGGAAGGGCTGCTCTTCGAGAAGCCGGGCGGCGAGACGGCGCTCCATGCGGTTCCTGCTGGGAACGGCGCGACCCCGCTCTCTCTTCCCGCTCTGGAAGACACGCCGCAGTTGGTGGCTGCGCTCGAGCAGCGGCTGGCGGCACCGCGCCGGATGCCGGAATCCGCAGAGGAAGCGGCTTTGATCCAGAGACTGCGGATCGATCTGGCCCGCGCGCGCGAACGGCTCATCGCGCTCGTGGCGAGCCTCAGGAGTGTGGCTGCGGAAGCGGGAAAGCTGGCGGACAACACCGACTTCGCGTTCCTGGTGAACAAGGATCGCCTGCTGCTCTCGATTGGATACGAGTTTTCGACGGGCAAGATTCACTGGGCCTGCTACGACATGCTTGCTTCAGAGGCGCGCATTGCCACCTATATTGCGGTGGCGCGCGGCGAACTCTCCCAGCAGGGCTGGTTCAAGATGTCGCGCGTGCACACCCAGGCCTATGGGCATCCGGTGCTGCTGTCGTGGACGGGCACGATGTTCGAGTACCTGATGCCGGCATTGTGGATGCGCAGCTACCCGGACACGCTTCTTTCGAACTCGCTGTATGGAGCGGTGGACATCCAGCGCGCTTACGGCAAAGAGCACAATATTCCGTGGGGCATTTCGGAGTCGGGTTACGCCGCGAAGACCGACCAGGGACACTACCACTACCAGGCGTTCGGCATTCCGCAGATTTCGCTCAAGTGGGACGCCACTGCGGGTCCGGTGGTTTCGCCGTACTCGACGTTTCTTGCGCTGAACGTCGAGCCGGGGGCATCGATCCAGAACCTGCGCCGGATGGCGGCCGAGGGCTGGACCGGCGCGTACGGCTTTTACGAAGCCATCGACTTCACGAGCAAACAGCCGGAGGTCGTGCGCGAGTGGATGGCCCACCATCAGGGCATGTGTATCCTGGGCCTGCTGAATCTTCTCGAGGACAATGCTATGCAGCGCTGGTTCTACGACAACACGCAGATGCGCGCGGTGGAGTTGCTGCTGCATGAAAAGCCGATGCGCGAGGCTCTGGCAAAGTCCGACGCGAACGCGAAGAAAGCGAAGAAGCCCGCAGCTCTGAAAAAGGCCGGGTAATATGCGCGCAGGCCGGGCCGATCAGCGACCCGGCTCGTAGTTGAGATTCGGACCGAGCCAGCGCTCTGCCTCGCCGAGGCTCATGCCCTTGCGCTGGGCATAATCGGCTACCTGATCGCGATCGATCTTGCCCACGGCAAAATAACGCGACTGCGGATGCGCGAAGTAGAGGCCGCTCACGCTCGACCCGGGCCACATCGCGAACGACTCCGTCAGCCGGATACCCGTGGTCCGCTCGACGTCAAGCAGACGCCACACGGTTGCCTTCTCCGTGTGGTCCGGACAGGCCGGGTAGCCTGGCGCCGGGCGTATGCCACGATACTTCTCGGCAACCAGATCGGCAGGGCTTAGCTTCTCTGCACAGCCATAGCCCCAGTCTTTGCGTGCGCGCCGGTGCAGGTATTCCGCAAAGGCCTCGGCCAGCCGATCCGCGAGCGCTTCGGCCATGATCGCGCTGTAATCGTCGTGCTCGGCTTTGAAGCGCTGCACCATATCGGGGAGGCCGATGCCGCTGGTCACCGCAAAAGCGCCGATGGTGTCGCGCAGAGCGGTTTCCTTCGGCGCGACAAAGTCCGCCAGCGAACGGCAGGGCTCGTTCCCTTCCCGGTTCGCCTGCTGGCGCAGAAAGTGCAGCCGCTCGAGAACCGTGGCGCGGGATGGGTCGGTGTAGAGATCCACGTCGTCGCCGTCGGCGTTCGCCGGGAAGAATCCGTAGACGCCGCGCGCGGACAGCAGATTCTCTTCGATGATTCGATCCAGAAGCAGATTCGCATCGGCGAAGAGCTGCCGCGCCTGCTGGCCCTGCCTTTCATCGTCGAGGATACGAGGATAGATCCCCTTCATCTCCCAGGCGTGGAACAACGGGCTCCAGTCGATGTATCCCCGCAGCTCGGCCAGAGAGACATCGTCGAGGACCCGCGCCCCGGTAAACGAGGGCACCGCGATGTCCTCAGCGTGCCATTCAGCGGGCGTGCGCCGGGCCCTCGCTTCTGCCAGAGGAATGGTCGCCTGTCGCGGCGCCGCGTACGCCTTGCGAACCGCCGCGTATTCCACATGAAGCTGGGTCACGAAGCCGGCTTTGTTCTCGTCGCTGAGCAGGCTGGTGGCGACCGGCACAGCCCGGCTGGCGTCGACGACATGCACCACCGGCTGGCTGTAGTGTGGCGCGATGCGGATGGCCGTATGCGCGCGGCTCGTTGTCGCCCCACCGATTAGCAGCGGCACCTTGAATTCCAGCCGCTCCATCTCACGCGCGACGTGCACCATCTCGTCGAGCGAAGGCGTGATGAGGCCGCTGAGGCCGATCAGATCGGCTTTTTCGACGCGGGCACGTTCCAGAATCTTTTCCGCCGGAACCATCACGCCCATATCGATCACTTCGTAGTTGTTGCAGGCCAGCACCACACCGACGATGTTCTTGCCGATGTCGTGGACGTCGCCCTTCACGGTGGCGAGCAGGATCTTGCCCTGCGCCTTTACCTCATGTCCGGCCGCCACCATCGCCGCCTTTTCCGCTTCCATCCAGGGCGTGAGGTACGCGACGGCCTTCTTCATCACGCGCGCGGATTTCACAACCTGCGGCAGGAACATCTTGCCGGCGCCGAACAAATCGCCCACCACGCTCATACCGGCCATCAGCGGGCCTTCAATCACAGCCAGGGGACGGCCGAGTTTCTGGCGCGCTTCCTCGGTGTCGGCTTCGATGTACGCGTCGATGCCTTTGACCAGCGCGTGCGTCAGGCGCTCTTCGACAGTGCCGTGCCGCCATTCTTCGGCTTGCTTCTCGGTTGCCGTTGCGCCGGTGCCGGCGGCCTTGAGCGATTCGCCATAGACCACGAGCCGCTCCGTCGCGTCAGGGCGGCGATTGAGCAGGACGTCTTCCACCAGCGTCTTCAGCTCGGGCTCGATCTCCTCGTAGATCTCCAGCTGGCCGGCATTGACGATGCCCATGTCAAGGCCGGCAGCGATCGCGTGGTAGAGAAACGCCGCGTGCATCGCCTCGCGAACCTTGTTGTTGCCGCGGAAGCTGAATGAGATGTTCGAGACGCCACCGCTGACCTTGGCGTGCGGCAGATTCTCTTTGATCCAGCGCGTCGCCTGGATGAAGTCGACGGCGTAGTTGTTATGCTCCTCCATCCCGGTCGCGACGGTCAGGATGTTGGGGTCGAAGACGATGTCCTCGGGCGGGAAGCCGAGCTGATCGACAAGAATGCGGTAAGCGCGCTCGCACACGCGGATCTTGTCCTGATACGTAGCGGCCTGGCCGCGCTCGTCAAAAGCCATCACAACGACTGCCGCGCCATATTTCTGCACCGTCGCCGCGTGCTCGCGAAACTTCGCTTCGCCCTCCTTGAGCGAGATGGAGTTGACGATGCCTTTGCCCTGCATGCACTTCAGGCCGGCCTCGATCACCTCCCATTTCGAGGAGTCGATCATGAAGGGCACGGCGGCCACTTCCGGCTCGGAGCCCAGCAGCTGCAGGAAGCGCGTCATCGCCGCGACGCCGTCAATCATGCCCTCATCCATGCAGATGTCGAGTACGTTGGCGCCGCTGTCGACCTGCTGGCGGGCGACGCTGACCGCATCTTCGTACTTCCCTTCCTTGACGAGCTTTGCGAACCTGGGCGAACCGGCCACGTTGGTGCGCTCGCCGATCATGATGAAGACGTTCTCCTGCTGGGTGAACGGACGCGACCCGGAGAGGCGCAGCGGCTGGAAGCCGGACCCGGCCTCGCTCGCCGCACCGGTCTCAATCTCGATGGCCGGCGCGCCCTGGGGTACCCTGTGCTCTGTGCCCTGCGCCCTCAGCGCAAGGGCTCGCGGCTCCTGACCCTCCAGCGCCCTGGCAATCGCCGCGATGTGCTCCGGCGTATTGCCGCAGCAGCCGCCGGCGATGTTGATCAGGCCGCCGCGAGCGAAGTCGCCCAGATATTTCGCCATGTCGCCCGGGCCGAAATCGAAGCCGGTCGGCGAGAGCGGATTGGGCAAACCTGCATTCGGGTAGGCCGAGATCGCGACATCCGCTTTCTCCGACAATTCTTCGAGGAACGGATACATCAGGTCCGGCCCCAGCGAACAGTTCAGCCCGACTGAAAACGGATGCACGTTCTCTACCGCATCCCAAAAAGCGGGTACGGTCTGCGCGGAGATCATCGTCTCGCCGCCGCGGCCAACCGCGGCCGAGATCATGATCGGCACTTCCTTCTTGGCTTCGTCAAAGACTTCACGGATCGCCACCAGCGCGGCCTTGGCATTCAACGAATCGAAGATCGTCTCGACCAGCAGCAGGTCCACGCCGCCGGCCAGGAGAGCCCGTACCTCCTGTTTGTAGGCGGTCTTCACCTGATCGAAGGTGATCACCCTAAACCCCGGATCATCCGCATCTGGCGAATTCGAGAGGGAGACGGTCAGCGGGCCGACGGCTCCGGCGACAAAGCGCTGGCGGCCTGTCGAATTTCCGATACGGTCCGCCCAAAGGCGGCACTGCCGCGCGGACTGCTCGTTGATCTCCCAGGCCAGGTTCCCGAGGAATGGGTCGTCGATGATCTTTTGGTAGAACTCCGGATCCTTGCGACCGCCGTGCTCGCGCGGATCCTCGACGAAAAACTCGCTCTGCGCGATCGAAGTGGCGCCGAAGGTATTCGTCTCGATGATGTCGGCACCGGCTTCCAGAAAGCGACGATGGATGTCGCCGATCATCTCTGGCTGCGTCAGCGTGAACAAGTCACCGTTATTGAGCAGATCCTTTTTCGCATCGCGGAAGCGTTCGCCGCGAATATCCGCTTCCTTCATCCCATAGGTACGGATGGTCGTGCCCATGGCGCCGTCGATGATGGCAATGCGTTGCGCGAGAATCCGGCGCAGCGGATGGTCTGGATTGCGGGTTGGGCGAAGGTCGGTCATTGGATGAAACGTTGCCGTTGGCTACTCTGATCGTAAACAACTCCCCGGCCAACCCGAATCCACAACGGTCAGGCGGTGCCTGGTACTCATTGGAGCTGCGGTTTTGTTAAGGGAACGGTCGGGCCCGACAAGTGATCGTGCCGTTCGGCAGCCACGCGAGAAGTGCGAACCCGAGGCTACTTCGTGGAATCGGAGTGGGTGGCGACACCCGGCATGCCCACCGGCACCAGCATGTCTTCTTTGCGCATCACCAGATTGGTGGCGTTCAGGCTGGCCAGCTCGAAACCGTGGCCGTGTGTGATGGCGTCCGTCGGGCAGGCCTCGACACAGTAGCCGCAGAAGATGCAGCGGTTGTAGTCGATGTTGTAGACCTTCGCATAGCGCTCGGAGCTGGAGATCCGCTGCTCGGCGGTGTTCTCGGCTGCCTCAATAAAAATGCAGTTCGAGGGGCAGGCGGCCGCACACAGAAAACAGGCGACACACTTTTCCAGGCCGTTCTCGTCCCGCTGCAGCACGTGCGCGCCACGGAAGCGTTCCTGAAAGACCGCTCCCCGCAGCGGACCTTTGCCGTCCGGATAGTTCTCCACTTCCGTCGGCTGGAAGATCTCCCGGAAGGTGATGCTCATCCCTTTGGCGATAGCAGCGGCGTTGCGAACGATCGACATAGTTCCAGTATATGAGATGCCGGGCGCCTGCTTTGGTCTTAAGCACCAGCAACCCGGCGCGGCGGTAACCTGCGCCTCGGCTGTCGAACCGTCATGCGGGCGTGCTATCCTCAGGGCCAGCAGAGCTATGCGCCGCACCGCTTCCATCGACGTTTTCAGCTGCAGGAACTGGAATCGGGCCTACGTGCGCGCCGTCGCGCCGCGCCGCTTCGTCCGCGTTCTGCCCACTCGCACACGACCGAGTCTCTTCGGCAGCGACTAGTCACCGCCGCCCGCGCCACAGGAACCCCAGCGGCGTGTCCGAAGATGACCTCTTTCTCCGCACTGTCATCCGGATTCCGCCGATGGCCCGACAGCCGCTTTCCACCTGCAAGGAGTGATCCATGACTGCCACCTCCGAAATACTGAGTCAGTACGGACCCAAACTGAAGACAGCGCTGCCTGGACCCGAAGCCAAGCGGATCGTCGCGGCCGACGACCGGGTCATTTCGCCCAGCTACACGCGTTCCTATCCGCTGGTGGCGAAGCGCGGCCGCGGCGTGCGCGTTGAAGACGTCGATGGCAACGAGTTCCTCGACTTCGCCGCCGGCATCGCCGTTGTCTCGACCGGCCATTGTCATCCGGCTGTGGTCGCCGCCATCCAGAAGCAGGCGGGCGAGCTGATCCACATGTCGGGCACGGATTTCTACTACGAATCGCTCGTCA
Source organism: uncultured Acidobacteriaceae bacterium (assembly GCA_963770525.1). GTDB lineage: Bacteria > Acidobacteriota > Terriglobia > Terriglobales > Acidobacteriaceae > Palsa-343. The sequence goes on from CAVYPY010000003.1 coordinate 252,604, forward strand.
CCCTGTCGGAGCGGCTGTCGGCGATTGCTCCGATGCCTGGGCCGCATCGCTTCTATTATGGCAACTCCGGAGCTGAGGCGATTGAGTGTGCGCTGAAGGTCGCCCGCTATCACACGGGACGCCAGAACATCATCGCTTTCCTTGGCGCGTTCCACGGACGAACGATGGGCGCTCTGTCGCTGACCGCTTCGAAGCCGCAACAGAGGCGGCGGTTTGCGCCGCTTGTGCCTGGCGTGACGCATATTCGTTATCCATATGCGTATCGCGGCTGTTCCGGCGGACCGCAGGAGGAGGAGGCGTTTGCGCTGGGCTGCGCTCGTTATATCGAGGAGAAGCTCTTCCACACGGTTCTGGCTCCGGAAGAGGTCGCTGCCATCTTCGTCGAGCCGATTCAGGGCGAAGGCGGTTACGTTGTCGCGCCGACGATCTTTATGCGGGAGCTGCGGCGCATCTGCGACCAATACGGCATTCTGCTGGTCGCCGACGAGGTGCAGTCCGGCGCCGGGCGAACCGGAAAATGGTGGGCGATCGAGCATACCGGCGTTGAGCCGGACATCGTCTGCTCGGCTAAGGGCATTGCTTCCGGAATGCCGCTCGGCATCTGCATGACGAAGGCGTCGATTATGGACTGGAAACCGGGCTCGCATGCTTCGACGTTTGGCGGCAATCCGGTCTGCATTGCGGCAGCGCTGGCTACGCTCGATGTCCTTCAACATGAAGGGCTTGCCAATGCAGCAGAGCAGGGCGAGCGGCTTTTCAGCCGGCTGCGCGGCTGGCCGAAGAAGCATGCGATTGTCGGCGACGTTCGTGGACGCGGTCTGATGATCGGCATCGAGATTGTCAAAGATCAGGAGACCCGCGAAGCGGCACCTGGCTTGAGAGACCGGATCGTCGATCTGGCCTTCGAGCACGGCTTGTTGATCCTTGGCTGCGGCGAGAACTCGATCCGGCTCGCTCCGCCGCTGATTGTGAAGGAGCAGGAATGCTCGGTCGCGGTGGAGATTCTCGAGGAGTGCATCAACGAAGCCGAGAAGGAGCTGGTTTCTTCCCAGGAGGCAGCGTCGGCTCGCGCGTGATCTCTGGCAACCCAACTTCCTGATACAAAACCCGATGCGCCAGCAGAGCACGGAGGACGCAGAGGGTTGTGAGGCGAGTCTCGCGGTCGGGACGCTTCAGCGGCCGTTATTGCGGCGTTCCTGGCGTTTGGACTGGCGGCGAAAGAAGAGGCCAGCTGCCAGGAAAACCGCCGAGATGAGGGCATTCGTCAGCCCGAGGCGCAGATTGCCATGGTGCATGGCCAGCGCCGCGTTCAGGAACCAAACCGCGGCACCGAGATACCAGATCCAATTGAAATTCCGGCTCACTTAACGATGGGATGCGGCGCCTGGTGCGGCCGCTACCTTTTTGATTTGATGGCAAAACGTCTATTCGGAAGACACCGGGAGGGGTGGGTTTGTTCCGAAGGGGCTATCCCTGTTCGACCCGTTGCCAGCCGGTACGAGTGAGGTTGCGGAAAAATGTCGCGCCGACGCCAGTAAAGGCCTCAGGGGCTAAAGCCCGGATTCTTCGTGGACTTTTTCGGCACGACCCAGGTCGTGCCCTGATACGAACCTGAACTGGCACGAGGTTAAAAGGACGGGATAGCCAGCTCAGGCGCAGAGCTTAGGTACCGGAGTTGGCGTCTCGGACTTCCCACTCAAGCCAACAGCGGGCTTGAATCGGGCACCCAGGATGTTCTCGGGGGTTGGCGTCTCCACTGACCATTCAGCAGCCGGCGCAGCCGACGGCTTCTACCAGGACGGGCAAAGGAGCGCTCTCGAGGGCGGGGACCTTGCGTGGAGCGCAGCAGGCGCGGCTCAGGCGCGCCAAATCGGCCTGCATGGCTTTCTCTTCGCGGAGAACCGCCAAGGTCTCGCGGAGAATCTTTGCGGGGCCGGGATAGGCGGGGACAACGATGCGGTAGTGCATCCATTTGCCTTCGCGGCGTGCGGCCACGACGCCGGCCCGCCGGAGATAGGCGAGGTGGCGCGAGATCTTGGGCTGGCTTTGCCCCAGGATTTCGACGAAATAGCAGACGCAGACCTCGCGGCCGTCCATCAGGTTCAGAAGACGGAGACGCGTAGGGTCAGAGAACGCGGCGAACAGGAGAGCCAGGTCGGGATTCTTCGGAGGGCGTTCCACAGCTTTCATAATATACGCCTTGACAGATATGTCCAGCGCACATACATTCGCCTTAGCGTATGCGAGGAGACGCACGCATGGGAACGTCCACTACCCTTCAGGACCAGGTGAAGGAAAAGTACGGAAGCGCCGCGCGGGCGGTGGCTGCAGGCAGTGAGGGCTCGTGCTGCGATTCCGGGCTGCGCTGCTGCGATCCGATCACCACGAATCTCTACGGCGCCGATGAGCAGGGGCGCGTCCCTGACAATGCGGTACTGGCCTCGCTGGGCTGCGGCAATCCCACCGCTCTGATCGAGCTGCGGCCGGGCGAGACGGTGCTCGATCTGGGCTCCGGCGGCGGCATCGACGTGCTGCTCTCCGCGAAGCGGGTGGGTCCCACGGGCAAAGCATACGGCCTGGACATGACGGACGAAATGCTGGCACTGGCTCGCGAGAACCAGCGGCAGGCCGGCGCGACGAATGTCGAATTCCTCAGAGGCGAGATCGAGAACATTCCCCTGCCCGACAATTCCGTGGACGTGATCATTTCCAACTGCGTGATCAACCTCTCCGCGGATAAGGATCGCGTGATCGCCGAAGCCTTCCGCGTGCTGAAGCCGGGCGGACGCTTTGCGGTTTCCGACGTGGTGGTGCGGGGAGCGGTTCCGGAAGCGGTGCGGCAGAGCCTGCTGCTGTGGGTGGGCTGCATCGCCGGCGCGCTGGAGGAGAACGAATATCGGGCGAAGCTGGAGAAGGCTGGATTCAGCGGGGTTTCCCTGGAACCGACACGAGTCTACGACGTGGAAGATGCCCGCACGTTTCTGGCCGACGCGGGCGTGGATGTGGATGCCCTTGCTCCGCAGGTGCACGAGAAATTCATGAGCGCGTTCATTCGAGGGACAAAGCCGGCGGCGGCGTGCTGCGCGCCGGACTGCTGCGCGCCTGCCGCCACCGGAGCAAAGGAATGACGATGGCGAGCCACTACAACGTGCTGTTTCTGTGTACCGGGAACTCGGCCCGATCGATCATGGCCGAGGCGATTCTCAACCACAAAGGGAAAGGACGCTTTGCGGCATACAGCGCGGGGAGCCACCCTTCCGGGCAGCCGCGGCGGGAGGCGCTGCGGCAGATCGAATCGGCGGGGATGCCGGTGGCCGGACTGAGGAGTAAGTCGTGGGATGAGTTTGCCGCGCCGGGCGCGCCGCATCTCGATTTTGTTTTCACCGTTTGCGATAACGCGGCGAAGGAGCAGTGTCCTTATTGGCCGGGCCAGCCGATGACGGCGCACTGGGGCATTCCCGATCCCGCGGCAGTGAAGGGGACGCCGGAGGAGATCGCTCGGGCTTTTCGCGATGCCTACGTGATTCTCGACCGTCGTATCGGGCTGTTCTTGTCTTTGCCTCTGAGCACGCTGGATCAGCTGGCGATTAAGCACGAAATCGATTCGATTGGGCGGTCATAGCGCGTCTGCGGAGGCATCGTTGAAAAAGAGTCGTCTGTCCTTTCTCGATCGCTACCTGACCGCCTGGATCTTTGGCGCGATGGCGGTGGGCGTGGCGCTGGGCTGGATCGCGCCGGGCATCGTGCCGTTTCCGAACCGCTTCAGCGTCGGCACCACGTCGATTCCGATTGCCGCCGGCCTGATCCTGATGATGTATCCGCCGTTCACGCGGGTGCGCTACGAGGAGCTGCACGAGGTCTTTCGCGACAAAAAGGTGCTGGGCCTGTCGCTGGTGCAGAACTGGGTGATTGGCCCCATTCTTATGTTCGCGCTCGCGATAATTTTTCTGCGCGGTTATCCGGAATACATGGCGGGGCTGATCATGATCGGGCTGGCGCGCTGTATCGCCATGGTGATTGTGTGGAACGAGCTGGCCAAAGGCGACACGCAGTACGCCGCCGGACTGGTAGCGTTCAATTCCCTCTTCCAGGTGTTCTTTTACTCGGTGTACGCGTGGGTGTTCATCACGGTGCTGCCGGGGTGGTTTGGCCTGCACGGCATGGTCGTGCGGGTCTCCATCGCAGACATCACGAAGAGCGTCTTCGTTTATCTGGGCGTTCCGTTCCTGGCGGGCTTCCTGACCCGCACGATTCTGATCCGGCTGAAGGGCCGCGCATGGTACGACCGGAGTTTTGTGCCGCGGGTGAGCCCGCTGACGCTGCTGGCTCTGCTGTTCACCATCGTCGTCATGTTTTCGCTGAAGGGCGGGTATATTGTCCGCCTGCCTCTGGACGTGCTGCGGATCGCGGCTCCGCTGCTCGTGTATTTCGTGGTCATGTTCCTGGTCTCGTTTTATATGGGGCGCAGGCTGGGCGCGGACTACTCGAAGACCACCACGCTCTCGTTCACGGCGGCCTCGAACAACTTTGAGCTGGCCATTGCGGTGGCGGTTTCGGTGTTTGGCATCAACTCCGGCGCCGCGTTCGCCGCGGTGATCGGGCCGCTGGTGGAGGTGCCGGTGATGATCGCGCTGGTGAACGTCGCCCGGTATTTCCAGCGCCGGTATTTCGTGAACCCGGAACCCGCGGATCTTGAGGGCGTTTGCGTGGCCGGGGAGCGCTGATTTGCCCCTGCCCTGCTCTGCCCCCGCTGTGCTATCCTCCGAGTTTCCGCGGGTGCAGGAGCGGAGGTGTCCGTAATCCTGGCCCGCCCTGAGCATTTATGCCGGACGCCGTCCGGCACGCCACGACCGCGCGCCGGAGCCTAATCCGCCTCCGCCCCAGACGCCCGCACGACGCCTCCCCGACATCCCTGTGCCCACCATCACAGGACGGATTCCCTTCTCTGATTTCTACTTGTCTGTTTTCGCCTGAGCGGCGACGAAATTCTGGTCCCGGCCGAGGTCCGCACGCATTTGTTTCAACGAGCACCACAACGAGCCTTCAAACAAGGAGCTGTCGATGAAAAGCTATCCAGGAAGTGAGATCCGCAATGTGGCTGTAGTGGGGCATGCGCACAGCGGCAAGACCACGCTGGTCTCCGCACTGCTGCATGCCGCCAAAATGACCCCGACGCTGGGCCGAGTGGAAGACGGATCGGCTGTGACCGCCTACGACGAAGAAGACGTGGCCCGCGCGACCACGATGCAGAATGCCGTCGCCTTTGCCGAGTGGGATGGCGTGAAGGTGAATTTCATCGATACCCCTGGCTTTCATATGTTCGTGCACGAGGCGCGCGCCGCGATGCTGCCGGTGGAGGCGGCGCTGGTGACCGTCCACGCCGTGAGTGGCGTGGAGGCGATGACGGAGCGCGTGTGGAAGTACGCGGAAGAGTTCAATCTGCCTCGGGCCATCGTGATTAATCAGATGGACCATCCGCGCGCGGCCGAGTCCGCGGAGGCGACGCTGGCGAAGCTGAGCGAGCGCTTTGGGCGGCAGGCGGTCCCGGTGCAGCTGCCGATCGCCAGCAGCAAAGGTTTTGAAGGCGTGGTGGATCTGGTGACGATGGAGGCCTTCTTCTACACGATGGGTGGCGACGGACACGGCAAGATCGGCGAGATCCCCGAGAATCTGAAAGAGCCCGCGCAGCGCGCGCACGAGACGCTGGTGGAGCTGGTGGCCGAGGGCAAAGATGAGCTGATGGAGGAGTACTTCCGCGAGGGAACGATCCCGGAGCAGCACCTGATCACGGCCCTGCATGAGGCGATTCGCGAGGATCGGATCTTTCCGGTTCTGTACGCGAGCGGCCTCGGGAACGTGGCGACCGATCATCTGCTGGATTTCCTGAAGGTCTATGCGCCGGCGCCAATTGAGCGCGAGCCGGTGGCGGCGAGGGCGGTACTCGCTACGGTGACTGCTGCCGCCAATGGCGGCGGGAATGGCGAGGCGGCGACGGCTGAGGGACAGTCGCCGGAGATCGTGATGCGCAAGGTGAACGATGGGGAGCCGCTGTCACTCTACGTCTTCAAGACGATGACCGATCCCTTTGCGGGGCGGATCAGCTTTTTTAAGGTGTTCTCGGGCGTGCTGAAGAATGATGGCTCAGCGCAGAACTATTCACGGCGGACGGCGGAGAAGTTCTCGCACCTGTCGATCATGCAGGGGCGGACGGCGGTGGCGGTGACGGAGCTGCACGCGGGCGATCTTGGCGCGGTGGCCAAGCTGAAAGAGACGCTGACCGGCGACACGCTGGGCGACAAGGGCGCGGAAATCTTCTATGAGCCGGTGACCATGCCGGAGCCGGCGATGACGTGGGCGATTGAGCCGAAGTCGCGCGCGGACGAAGACAAGCTGGCGCCTGCGGTGCACAAGCTGATGGAAGAGGACCTGATGGTGCGGTTCTTCCGCGACGGGCAGACGAATGAATTTTTGATTGCCGCCGCCGGGCAGCCGCACATCGAGACGCTGGTGAGTAAGCTGCGCAAGCGCTACCACACGGAAGTGACGCTGAAGGCGCCGCGGGTGCCGTACCGGGAGACGATTCGGGGGCGCGCCGACGCGCAGGGGCGGCACAAGAAGCAGACCGGCGGCCACGGGCAGTATGGAGACTGCAAGATCAAGATGGAACCGCTGGCGCGCGGAGGCGGGTTCGAATTCGAGAACGACGTCTTTGGCGGATCCATTCCTCGGAACTTCATTCCCGCGGTCGAGAAAGGTATTCAGGAGTCGGCGGCGCGCGGCTTTTTAGCGGGCTATCCGGTGGTGGACTTCAAGGTGGTCCTGTACGACGGAAGCTACCACGACGTGGACTCGAACGAGTTGTCGTTCAAGATGGCGGGGCGGATTGCCTTCCGCAAATGCATGGAGCAGGCCAAGCCTGCGCTGCTGGAGCCGATCATGCGAGTGGAGATTGAGGGACCGCAGGAGTTCGCAGGCGCGCTGATGGGCGATCTGAACCAGCGGCGCGGACGCGTCCAGGGCATGGAAAGCAAGGGGGCGACGACGCTGATTCGCGCCGAGGTGCCGATGGCCGAGATGCTGACCTACGGGCAGACGCTGACGGCGATGACTCAGGGGCGGGGGAGCTTCCACATGGAGATGGATCACTACGACGTGGTGCCGCAGCCGATCGCCGAGAAGATTGTGGCGAACGCGAAGAAGCCGGCGGGAGAAGAAGAGGAGGAGTAGGTGCTTCGCGCACGGCGGATCGCGATTGCAACAAGAAAAGGCCCGCCGGATCGGCGGGCCTTTTCTTGTTAAGTGCGTGCTCAGGAGAACATCGCGCCGACCATTTTCAGAATGACGATGATGACCCACCAGCCGAAGACGGCGGTGGCGGCCTTGCTCTTCTTCACATTGCCAATCATGGCGCAGCCAATGGTGAGAAGGACCAGGCCCCAGATGGTAAAGATGTCGATGGAGGTAGCGAGCGCCATGAGGGGTTTCGAAAAATCCTGCGGCAGGTAGTAGCCGATGTTCGTCCCGACAAAATTCTTCAGGTTGAACGAATCGGGATCGACCCCCACATACACGGTGACAATCCCCAGGATGCCCTGGATCGACCAAGGGAGGATGGCGTACATCCAGACGGCGAACATCTGGCCGAATTTCGCTGTGCCGCCGAAACCGAAGTTGATGGTGGCGAGCAGAACGGCGGCGACTACGACGGCCACGATGAGGCCGACGAGCGGCGTCGCCCAAAAGATGTACTTCGTGATGTTCGCTCCCATTTGTTTCGCGCGGGCCTGCTGGTCGGCCGGGAGTGACTCGACGCGCTGCTGCTGGGCGGGGGTCTGGCGCAGGATATTTTCGTAGGCCTTGTCCCAGCCGATCTTCTGCTGCACGGCCATGCCGAAGATCAGAGTGACGACCACGCCGATGATCCAGGGCAGCCACCAGCTGGCGCTGCGGCGGATGTCGGCGAAGGTTTTGGAGGGAGCCAGAAACGTATCGACGACACGCTGGACCTCGCCCAGCGGTGGGGCCGATGCATCGGGTTGAACGACGGCGTCCGACATAAGAGTCCTCCGGAACGTACTGCGGGCGATTGGCGCTTTCGCGATTTTTCGGAATTGTACTCCCGCCGCCGCCGGGCTCAGGTCAAAATCCGGAGTCGTGGCAGGGCGTTTAGGCGCTTCCCTCTGCTGCGGCTGGAAACGGGCTGTCACCAGAGTGGGTACTTCTCAGCCGAAAGACTTCTGCGGTAAGCTTGAGTTGCTCAATCGATAACCCCCCGCGGTACAGAATGCGTTTTCGTCAGTTGTGCATCCTCGCCCTCGGCCTGGTCTTCGCAGGACCAGCGTTCGCCGCCGTGCATCAGCCCGCCTACGCCCGAACCCACCATCGCCGCGCCCATAGCCGCAGGGCCGGGCATGCGCGCAGAACCGTGCATACCCGGCACACGCCGGTGCACCGGACCGCGCTCCACCCTGCGGCTTACCAACCCGCCTCCATGGTCGCGCGCATTCGGTATGTGCCGCCGCTGCGCGGGTCGATGGCCTCTCTGCTGCGCCAGAATGAGCGGGACACCGCCGAGGGCCTGGTGCGCATCGAGGACAATGCCCAGCTGCTGCAGATGGAGGACGAGCAGGCCATTGTGCCGCTGCCGGCGAGCTATGGGCTGCGGGTGAACCCGGACCTGCCCGTGGATCGCCGCTATTGCCGACCGTGGACGGCGCGGTTTCTTGCCGATCTGGCGCGCAGCCATTACGAACGGTTTCACCGTCCGTTCCAGGTGAATTCGGCGGTGCGGACGGTAGCGTTTCAGCGAATGCTGCTGGAGATCAATGGCAACGCCGCTCCGGCGGAGGGCGATCTGGCTTCTCCGCACCTGACCGGCGCCGCTGTGGACATCGGCAAGCACGGCATGAGCTTCTCGGAAATTGCCTGGATGCGCGCGCATCTGCTGCCGCTACAGACGGCGGGGAAAATTGATGTGGAGGAAGAGTTTTACCAGGCTTGCTTCCACATCACGGTGTATCGCAGCTACGCGCCGCCGGCTCCTCCGCGGATGATCGCGAAGCGCCACCGCAGTACGAGCACGCTGCTGGCGACGACGATTCACTAAAGGGCGGCGAAAGACGGCCGATTTGCTAAAATGAAGGTGCCCCGGAAGGATGCGACCCTCCCGGGGGTTTGCTACCTGAGAAGCAGCAGTAGAAGCAGAGCTACAACTGCCGTCACGAAGCGCCAGTCGATGACGATCGTGATCAGCACTTGCAGCCAGGATGACTTTTGAGCCATCCGCCTCACCTCCTTTCATTGGTAACGGCCCGCAGGTCGTTGACGCGGCCTGCGGGCCGTTGGCGCGATTTTCCGGACCCATTCCAGCGCAGCCGCTTTCGCACTCTGAAAGAAGGTGTGTTCAGGGTAGTTGCGCCTGTGCGGGCGCGGCAGATTACGGGTGGGTGGGCGCGATTGCCCTTACCCGCGTTCTGCCTTTAGATCAATCCCTACCTGCTGGCACTTTTTGTAGAAATGGCTGCGCTCGAGGCCGAGCGCTTTAGCCGTGTTGGTGATGTGGCCCTGATGGCGCTCCAGCTCGGCCAGCAGCGTGGCGCGCTCAAAGGCAGCGACTCTCTGGGCAAGAGAGCCTGCATCCCCTGCCGACGCGCTGGTTCCCGGCGGCGCGTTTTCCGGAATCGCACCCGCCTGCGGCAGCGCCAGTTCGACGGTCGCCTCATCGACGCGATCGCCGGCGAGCAGCAACAAGCGCTCAACGATATTGCGCAGCTCGCGAATGTTCCCAGGCCAGGACCAGCCTTTCAGCGCCTCGATGGCTTCCGGAGCGAAGGGCACCGGCTTCCAGCCATTTTGCGTTGAGACCTGGCGCGCGAAATAGTCCACCAGCGCCGGAATATCTTCGCGTCGGGCGCGCAAGGGCGGCAGGGTGATGGGAAAGACGACGACGCGATGATACAAATCGCGGCGAAAGCTGCCCGCCTCCACCATCTCTTCGAGGTTGCGGTGGGTAGCCACGAGCACGCGCACATCGACGGCGACCGGTTTGTCGCCACCGATGCGCTCGACTTCAGATTGCTCGAGTACACGCAGCAACCTCGTCTGCAGCGCCAGAGACATATCGCCGATCTCGTCGAGAAAGAGTGTGCCGTGGTGTGCCTGCTCGAATTTGCCGACGTGCCGCTGCGCGGCTCCGGTAAACGAGCCTTTCTCGTGTCCGAAGAGTTCCGACTCGATCAGTTCGGCGGGAATCGCCGCACAGTTCAGCGTGACGAACGGCCCCGCGGCGCGGGAGCTTTTGTCGTGCAGCGTCCGCGCCACGAGTTCTTTGCCGGTGCCCGTTTCGCCGTAGATGCACACGCGCGTTTCGCTGGCCGCGACGCGGCCGATCTGGGCCATGACGCGCTGCATCGCCTCGCCGGTCCAGATCAGCTCGTGTTTGCCTACGCGCCGGCGCAGGTCGGAGTTCTCTGTCTCGAGGCGCTTCAGACGCAGTGCATTCTCGACGGTAAGCAGCAGCTTGTCGGTGGAGAGCGGCTTCTCCAGAAAATCAAGCGCGCCCAGGCGGGTCGCCTTCACGGCCATTTCGATGTGCGCCTGGCCGGACATCATGACCACGGGCGCGGCCACGCCGCTGGTCTTCAGATCCTCGAGCAGCGCGAGCCCGTCGCGGCCGGGCATCACCACGTCGGACAAGATCAGGTCAAAGGGGCGTGACTTCGCCAGCTCCAGGGCCTTCGCGGCGTTATCGCAGACGGTGGCCTCATGGCCGGCCAGGCGGAAGGCGCGCGCCAGCGAGGCCAGGGTGTTGGCCTCGTCGTCGACGATAAGGATGTCGGCCTTCGTCATGCCTCCACCTTTTCTTCGGTGAGCGGCAATCCGATGATGAAGCGCGTGCCGCCGCCTTCGGCACTCTCCACGGCGATGGTGCCGTTGTGGTCGGAAACGACGGACTGCACGATCGCCAGGCCCAGTCCGGTTCCGTGCTGTTTGGTGGTGTAATACGGCGTGAAGAGGCGCTCGCGCTCTTCCGGCGTCATACCCTCGCCGGTATCGGCAACGGCGATGCGGGCCATTTCGCCGGCGCGTGCGATGGAGATGGTCAGCGTTCCGCCCGTGGGCATGGCATCCATGGCATTGAGCACCAGGTTGGAGAGAGCCCGGTGCAGCAGCTCGGAGTCGCCCCGGATCGGCAGCGGCTCGGACGCGACCGAGGTTCCCAGCTGGATATGCTTCTCTTCCAGCGCCGCCCCGTAGAGCTTGACCACACGGCGCACCGTCTCGCGTGCGTCCATATCGATGGTCTGCGGCTTCGGCATCTTCGAAAAATCGCTGAAGCGCCCGATGATGGTCTTCAGATTGGCGATCTCCGTCTGGAGAGTGGCGGCGCTTTCGATAAAGACCTCGTCGAATTCCCTCACCGGCAACTTGCGGGCGCGCACCATATTCTCAACCGTGATCTGCAGCGGAAAGAGGGGATTCTTCAGCTCGTGGGCGAGCCTCCGGGCGAGTTCACGCCAGGCGGCGACGCGCTCGGTCTGCACCAGGCGATCGCGCTGCTCGCTCAGCTGGCGGGTCATGTTGTTGAAGCTGCGCGCCAGCTCACCGACCTCATCGCGCGAGTGAATGTCCACGCGCGTTTCCCAGTCCCCTGCAGCCACTTTGCCCGCCGCGCGCGCCAGTTCTTCAATGGGACGGGAGACGCGAATGGCGATCCACAAGCTCACCAGCACAGCAAAGATGATGCCCAGTCCGGCTACGCCGAAGGCCGCATCGCGGATGTGCTGCTGCACCTGCACCATGCCCCGCCGCGAGTTGGCGACGACGAGAACGGCCAGCACGCTGCCGTCGAGACCCTTCAGCGGAATGGCCGTCGCATCGACGCTGTCTGCGCGCTTTTTCGTGACATAAACAATGCCGGTAGCGTTTTTGCCGCTGTTGCGCGCTTCATCGACGACAGGTTGAAAGTGCGCGGCGCCCGGATTCCTCGCGGCTGCGCCGAAGTTGTTCACGTCGAATGAGCCGGTCAGGTTCCGGTAGAGAACCACCTGGGTTCCAGAGGGAGTGGGAAAATCCTTGAGGAAGGAAGCGTCGATCTGGCGGCCACCCACGAGGTACAGCGGGGGGTCGGAGCCGGCCACGCGTCGCACGGCAAAGATCCCGATCTGGGAAGAGCCGTCGGGCAGGTCTTCCTGCTTCAGGAAGGCCGGCTGGCCCGCTGCGGTAATCGCCGGTTCCCGATAGCCGAAGCGCGCGGTCCACTGGAACGACGAGACGATGCTGCCATCGTGGGCGACGAGCTCGAGGTAGTCGAGGCGATATTCCTGGGCGAGGGGCAGCGCCGCCTGCAGATACGACGACGCATCGCTGCCATTGCCGAGCTCGAAGGCAATTTGCTTCACGGCGTCGCTGGCGGCCATGCGATCGAGGGCGGAGGCTGTGTCGTCGGCACGCTGGCTGAACTCGCGCTGGAACTGGTTCACCAGAGCCGCGGTCTGCTGCTGGTCCATGCCTTCAAAGACGCGGCGCACCCGCACCGAGACGATCCACGCCACGGCCACCACGAGGCCTACGACGGTGACGGAGAACATGAGCAGCAGCTTTTGCCGCAGGTTCACTTCGGGCCCTCCAGCGAGGCGTCGGCCAGGAGCGGGGCGCCATCGGGCGAGAGGCCGAGGTCGCGCACTCGGTCACCGACAGCCCACGCGCGGGGCAGCCACAGCAGCGGCACAATGGTTTCGTTGTCCAGAACGCCTCGCTCCGTTTGCCACAGCGACGCGGGATCGGTTGCCGTGACGGTACCATTCTGCCCGAAGTGGGCCAGCATTTCGCCCAGAGCCGCTTCGGGACTGGCGGCTTCCAGATGCACACAACGCAGGGTGAGGGCCGCGGACTGGCGCGATCCGGCCACCTGCACCGTAAATCCGGCCTCGTGCAGGTTGAGAGCCAGGCGTTCCGCGGCCAGATGCATGGTGGGACTCGTATCTTCCGAACTGAGAAGCAGACTGGGGGGCGACTCTCCGCCGCGCAGGGCACGCGCTCGATCGAGGTTGCGGTCGGTTGGGAACAGGAAGGTGTAGCCGCTGAGGGCATTCGGCAGAAGGCTTGCGGTGATCTCTCCCTGTTTTTGGAAGATGACGTTGGAGAGCGCGGCGCGATCGACGGCGAGGGCCGCTGCCTGGCGCATTTCGCGACTGGAGAACGGGCCGTTGGGCGCGATGGCGAGAGCCAGCAGATCGACCGGGCGCGAGACGAGCACGCTGAGATGCTGCTGTTGCGCCTGGCGAATCATCTCCGGAGGGACTTCGACGATGTCGGCTTTGCCAATGCTGAAGTCGAGCCACTGATCGCGGACCGTGCGATGGGGGTGAATTTCGACGGTGTCGACGAAGGGCCGGCCGGCCCAGCAGTCATCGTTGGCGGCAAGCACCAGGGCGCCGTTGGCAAAACCGGTGACGCGGAACGGTCCGGTGCCGATGACGGCTCCCGAGGCATCCTGGCGGGCGATGGCGAAGGCTTGCTGGGCGAGCAGGGCGGGCAGGTCGGGAAGCGACGCATCGCTGACGAAGATCACCGCGTCGCCCACAGCGCGGACGGTCCGCCAGGGGCAGGCCTGCGGGGGATCGGCAGCGGCGCCGCGTGTGCAGACGTCGTTCAGGGCCGCGACGACCGACTCGCCCGTCAGCGGCGCGCCGTCCTGGAAGCGCACGCCAGGACGAAGCGTAAATTCCCAGCGATGATCGGCATTTTGCGAGGTCCAGTTGAGAGCCAGCGCGGGCTGCGCGATGCCAGTGGCACCGACCGTGGTGAGCGAGTCGAGGACGAGTCGGCGCGCGAGGCCGTCGGGCATCTGCCAGGGATCGCCCTGGGTCTCGATGCGCAGCGTGCCGCCGTAATGCGGACGCGTGCGCGCCTGTGCGCCGAGCGCGAGGACCAGCAGCATCGCACTAATTACAAAGCGCCGATGCATTCCATACCTCGTAGCGCACGGGCGATTCTCGCCGCACGATGACGGTTTCGGTGACGCTATCCGTGGATGGCCCGATCGCCGTCACCGCGCCGTCGACAGAGATCGGCGCGCTGACGGGAATCGCTTCGCGCCCTGCAATTTCCCAGGCGCGGAGACTGTCGCCGGCTGCCGCGGCTCCCGAACCGGACACCAGCACCTGCGCGCCGCTTCCGCAGCCGGAACGGAGCACGGCAAAGTCGCTGCCCCAGTCGTTGGCGCCGGTGATGGGCTTCGCCACGCCTCCATCGATCAGGAGAACACGGCCATCGACCAAAGTCAGCAGCATCGATGAGGCTGTCTCGTGGGGCAGATCGCCCGATTCGTAGAACGGCGGCAGGTCCATGCCGAAGCCCGGCGCCAGAACGCCGGTGAAGTTGTCGCGCATGGCGTTGTAGAAAGCCTTCTGGTTCGAAGTGACCGGCCAGGGATCGTCGCTGTCGGCGCACGTTACCGACAAGGCAGTGCCGACGCCGGCGTTTGACTCGGCGCCGCGGCAGGAGACGCCGGGGAGCCATGCGTCGAAGACGTGGTCCGTTGCGGCGAAGAGTTCTCCGCGCAGATCGCGGGGGTACGGGCGCGTGTGGGTGATGGGGAAGGTTTGATCCTGAATCCAGGGGCTCGTGCCGAGCGCGGCGGTGTTGTGCTCGTAGGTCAGAATCTGCTCCGGCGCCAGCACCACCAGCCGCTGCACGCCGCCGGTGACGAAGACCTTCGCGTCGAGGACGGGCGCGTCTTCCGTGATGAGGAGGCTGCGGCGGATGGTGATGGTTCCACCGTTGCCGCTGGGCGCCGCGGGAGCCAGCGGCACGGCCAGCATGGTCACGCGGGTCTCGGTGCCTTCCTGGACTTCGGCGACCCACAGACCGCCCTGCAGATTCTCGGAGAGAGTCACGCGGATGAGCGTTGCGCTGTCTCTGCCGCCGGGGAGAACGCCGAGCCTGCGCAGATCCTGGTCGAGCAGGCGGTGGATGACGGGAAGATCGCCGGCGGGCAGCGTCGATGCATTTTGGAGGATGAGCCGCGCGGGCCCCGGACCGGTGAGCGCAGCAATCTGGCGGGCCAGGTCGGAGGCGGGTTGCTCCCAGGTGGCTGCCTGTGCGGCTGGAATCAAAAGCCCCAGACACGCGAGCGCCGCACCCCAACGCCAGAACCGCAGGTTTTCCATCATTCGCTGGGGCGGATTATATCGTGCGGTCAGCGTCATCTATGCTCCCCAAAAGCGCCATGAGCCTCCACCCCGGCTGCCTGTTTCGACAGCCGGGGTGGTCTCGCCCGGGGTAGGTCTTCTGTTGGAGCCTGTCTCTGACAAGCGTGAGACCCTGCCCGGGCGGCACCTCGACCATCAGCCTCAGTGACGGGACGCGCCTGGAGGCGGCGCAGAAGGCGGATCGTCAGGATCCATCTGCTGGCTCAGCCCCTGTTTCAGCGCGGAGTTGGCATCGAGGCCGCGGAAGACATCGCTGGCGAAGAAATACTTGCCGTCGGACGGCACCATGACCATCTGGATTTTGTCCGACAACCGCTCCGCGATGATTTTGTTGATGAGCAGCGGCGACTGGTTGAGCAGCTTCGCTTCGCTGGCCATGCGCTCGGCGTCCGCCGCGGCGGTCACGCGAATGCGGTTGGCCTCGGCCTGGGTGAGCAGGTCGCGCCGCTGCAGCTCCGCCTTGCTGTCGATCACCTTGGCCTGGGCTTCGGCGTCGGCGTTTTCGATCGTCGCTTCTTTGCGTGCTTCGGCCTCGAGCTTCGACTGCTCGATCTGCTTCTGCTTCAGCGGCAGCGTGTACTGCATGGCGTCGGCTTCGCCTTTGGCTTCCACCACCCGGGCCTGCGCGTCGCCCTGAGCTTCTTTGACCTTCTGCGCGGCTTCGGCCTCCGCCTGGAGCTCGGCGATCCGCACCTGCTTCTGCTGGATGTCGGTCTGGACGGCCATCTGATCGTCCAGCTGCTCCTTCAGAAGAAGATCCTGCAGGCCTCTCGCATACTCGGGCGGCAGCTGGATGTTGCGCAGCATGACCTCCTCGACCAGGATGCCGTCGGCGCCGAGCTTGTTCGTGATGACGCCGGAGGCCTCGCGGCGGACCTCTTCGCGTTTCGAGCTGAAGATTTCGCGGACGGTGTAGCTTGGGGCCAGATCGCGCCAGGCGCTGGCCACGACCGCCGGAACCATTTGCTGATCCACCGGCTGCGGCAGGTGCGTTTCCATCCAGTCCAGCCGTCTCGGGTCCAGGCGATAACGCACCGTGATGGCCAGGCCGATGTCGAGGCCCTCTTTTGACTGGACGTCGAGCGGCTGCATTTCCAGGGCAGCTTTCTTCAGGCCAGCACCTTCGACGACGCCGGCGGTGAAGAGCTTGTCGCGCAGGTCGAAGATCTGCACGGTGTCCATCAGCGGGGTGACGAAATGTGCGCCGGAGTAGAGCGTTCCGGGCAGCGTGCCGCGCATCTGGCTGACGCGCACGCCGCCCATGCCCGCCGGGATGACGACGATGCCGTCGGCGAGCAACCATGGCAGACACGCGGCGATCGCCAGTGTCACCGATGTCTGCCAGCGCACCGGCTGCGGCATCGGCGGCTCGGGCTTTTGCCGCTCCGTGTCGGACATTGGTGACTCTGGGTCCGACGCCAGGGAGCGAAGCTTCCGGTGATAGTCGAACCACGTCCACAGGTCGTACAGCGTGATTCCCAGCGCGGAAGCCAGCAACAGCGCTCCCGCAACGATCAGCAGTTCCCTCAGCGCGAGCATTGCCCTTCTCTCTCTTTCCTCCGCTCTCCCCGGACACTGGCCACCGCCTGTCGAGCGAAAAACAGCCGGACCAGCCCACCAAACAGCAGCTCCTCCACCAGCAGCCCGCACGAAACGCTCAGCAGCAGGGCTCCCACCACACTCACCGCTTCCGCAAACAGTTCCATCGCGATCCTCCTTTGCTGCCTGGCTGGCCGGCTCCGTGCTCTTACCGGTCCGCCGGTGCTGGGGTCGTTTCGGCAGCCGCAGAGCCATCCGCCGCCTGCGGTTCGGCCTTCGCCAATACAGTGGTCGCGGCCGTGCCCGGCATCGCCGGCATGCCGAAGATCGCGGCGGTCTCTGCGTCGCGCTCGCCGACAATCTCCACAACGTCGCCGGCCCGCACCTGCGCAAAGAGGTCTTCGAGATCGCGGCGGCCCATGCGGATGCAGCCGTGGGAGGCGGCTTTGCCGATGGAGCGGGGCGCGTTGGTTCCGTGAATCCCGTAGCCCTTCTGGCTCAGGCCCATCCACCGCGTGCCGACCGGGTTTTCAGGTCCGGCAGGAATGACTTTGCCGTCGTGGTAATAGGTGGGGTCGGTTACCCGCGCCACAATCGTGAAGGTTCCCGTCGGACTCGGCGTTGCGTCTTTGCCCACCGCAACCGGATAGACCTTCTTCACCACGCCGTCTTCCAGCAGAGCCAGGCGCCGATCTTCGAGGCTGACGACGATCGTCCGCGTGACCGTGGGGACGGCCGGGGTCGCCGTGTCGGACGCCGCGTCTGCTTTCGCTTGTCCCAGAGCCGCGCTGGAGAGGACCGTGAATAAGAGAACCAGAACTGCTGCCGCTGACCTCGTCTGCACCTTGCCGTTCATCGTTCGCCTCGCTTGTTGCCTGCGCCGCGAGACAGTGCAAGCCCGCAGCCATCGGCAGAAACGATGAAAATAAAAGGCTTAACCGTGCAGGAGCGCCCGTCGCGCGTGTCCGACGCGTGTCGGACATGCCACGCCGTGTCTGCCAGGACACGTTCTGCAGCGCTCAACCGCGTCCGATAGTGTCCGGCCAACCCCACATGCGGCCAGGCGCGTCTCGATCAGCCATGGACATGCATCTGGCGAATTTGCTGCATCGGAAGATCGTTGTGCTGGGACCGCATCTGCTCGGCGGCGAGAATCAGGCCAAGCTGGAAACCGTGACCCTGCTCGGCGTCGACCCGGCGGGGATCTGGATCGAGAGCGAGGAGGCGGCCAATCGCATCGCGGATCGCTTCCGGGTGAAGCCTGCGGCGCCGTCGGCCTTCTTTATCCCGTTCACTCAGATCACGACCATCGTAGCCAGCCTGGAAGCTGCGGGCACAACGGAAACGGTCGTTTCAGAGGCGCCGGGAACCTGATTCGCCGGGGGCTTGGCGCCCACTGCGCAACATAAAAACCGCCTCGACGTGCCGCAAATCTGACCCCTGGCAAACGTGCTATGATCAGTCTCTCCCCGGAAAGGCAGCGATGGGCCAGCAGACACTTGCCTCGTTGATGGCGGACTTACCGCCGGTCGTTGTTCTGCTGTTTTCGCTGGCCAACCTCGTTCTCATTCTTTATCTGGTTCGAGACCGCCGCAGCGCCAGAACTGAAGTGGCCGAGCAGGTGGAGGACCGCGTTCGCGCGGAGATGGACAGGCTCACCGAAGACACGCGCCGCACCAACGATGACGCGCGCCAGCTGCTGGCCAGCATTTCCCTCGCGAAGGCAGCATCGCTCGAGGAAAACGCGCGGTTTCAGCAGCAAATCGAAGTCTCCAAAGAAGAAATCCAGCGGATGGTTTCCGAAATCCGCAGCGTGCGCCAGTACGTCACCAAGATCACGACCATTCGGGAAGAAGTCGCGCCGCACCCGGCGGAAGCTCCACGCGCCGAGAACCACCAGGCCCGCGAAAACGGAGAGTGGAATTCGCCGGAAGCACTGCTGCGCCTGGCCCGGCTGTCAGAAGAGTGGGCGACGACGGCAGGCTATCTGGCACGCATTGACCTGACAATGGCCACTTCCAAAAACCTCGAATCCGCAGGAGACATCTGCCGGGAACAGGGTTTTCTTGCCAAGGCCATCGAGTTCTACCGCCAGGCGACGAACAAAGACGGCGAGAATCTTACAGCGCGCGCGGAGTTCCTGGCGCTTTCCGCAAAAGCGCACGCCTCGGAGCGGGAAGAGTCGCTCCGGCTGCTGCAGGACCTGATCTCCAAAACGCTGAGCGACACCGGCGTGGGGCCGGCGATCCAGAACATCTTCTTCACGGTCATGATCGAGCTGGGGCGCGAGCGGGAACTGGCAGCGTTTTGTGAGGCGCAGCTGGTGCTTCCCCTGCCACGCGTTGCCATGCTGGCGCTGCACCGCCGCCTGACCGTCCTCTACAAAAATCAGGGCAAGACGGACGACGCTCTCCCCCACTGTGAGGCTGCACTCAGGCTGGCGGGCGAAGACGTGGACCTTCTGGTGCTGCACAGCCAGCTGCTCTTTGCCGTGAGGAACTACGAGGAAGCGTACCGGCTGGCGCTGCGCGCTCTCCAGCACGATCCCACGCTGGCCCGCGCGTATATCAATCTCGCTGCGGTCCAGGAAAAGCGCATGGGCCGCCCTGCCGCCCGCGAGCTCCTGAACAAGGCTGTTCAGTTCGCCAGTGCCGGGGAGATGTGCCGGATCGAGGAGCATCTGCGCCGCATGGCCGCTTTCGACGACCTCTCCGACATCGTTCCCTCCAGCGGACCGCAGCTGATCCGCGCCTGAAAAACCACGCCTTCGAGCCGCCCTGGCTGTGCGCGGCTCACCCATGCTCGCCCGTGCCGGTCCAATGAGAGGACCCTGCTCGCGTTCGAGCCTGCCGGTCTGTTTTCCTGATCCAGGCCTGATCCAAATGCGTATAGGGATTTCAGGCACAATAGAAATGGTCCCGTGAGACAGCTGACGATGTACCGATCCCAAACCGCACCGGGTTTTCCGTCGCGCCGATTTTGCACGATGGGGTGGCCGGTGTGGCTCATCGCCGGAACCCTGGCGGCCTCGGCGCAAACGGCACCGTCGCCCGCTCCCGCTCCCGCGACCACCGTCGCTTCGGCAGCGCCAGCACCTGTGGCCGCACCGGCCAGCGCGCCCAAAACCTTCCTCGTCCCCGCGGGGACGAAGGTTCTGCTGGAGCTGCGCAGCTCCCTCAACACCAAAAGCGCGAAGCCTGGCGATGGAGTCTATCTGAACTCCACCTTCCCGGTCGTCGTCGGCCACCATGTCCTCATTCCTGCGGGCGTTTATGTGCAGGGCGTGGTGGACAGCGTGGTGCGCCCGGGCCGGATCCATGGCAACGCGCAGCTGAACATGCATTTCACGTCGATGATTTTTCCCAATGGGACGGTCGTGGACATCCCCGGCCGCGTGAACAGCCTGCCCGGCGCGCAGAACCAGGCCGTGACCGGCGATGAGGGCACGGTCGAGCAGCAGGGCGGCAGCAACAAGGGACACAATGCCGCCGAGACCGCCAAGATTGCGGTGCCCACCGGGGCGACGGTCGGCTCGATTGGCGGGCTGGGAGCCGGACATCCGCTGGCCGGTGGACTGGAAGGCGCCGGAGCAGGACTCGCAGCCGCCGGCATCGTCGCACTCTTTACCCGCAGGGCCGACATCAATCTTGCGGCGGGGAGCCAGGTGGAGATGGTCGTCCAGCAGCCGTTTGAGATCGAGGAATCGAACCTCACCGGACCCGCCACGCTCACGCCTGCATCCGTCCAGACTGCGCCCGCGCCCGGGAGTCCCGTGCTCCGCCAGCGGCCGCATATTCTCTGCCCGGCGGGCAGCCTGGGGTGCAGCTAGCCCGACATGAGTGACAACGCCCCTCAGCAAAGCCGGTTGCGCGTCTGGTTTCGCGACATCGTCATCTCCGTCATCGCGTCGTTCTTCATCGTCACGTTTCTGTATCAGCCGGTGCGGGTGGAAGGCACCAGCATGCAGCCGGAGCTGCGCGATCAGGATCGCCTGTTCATCGACAAATTTTTCTTTAAGTTCGAGAAGATTGACCGCGGCGACATCGTCGTCTTCCACTACCCGCGCGATCCGGAGAAGAGCTACATCAAGCGGATCATCGGCCTGCCCGGCGACTCGATCTACATCGACCACGGCCGCGTGTGGGTGAACAACCAGCCGCTCGATGAGCCTTACGTTCCCCGCCGTTATCGCGACACGCGCTCCATGGCTGAGATGATCGTTCCGCCCGACGAATACTTCGTGATGGGCGACCACCGCTCGATTTCCAGTGACAGCCGGGACTTCGGCCCGGTCGATCGCGACCTCATCTACGGCAAGGCCGATTTCATCTACTGGCCGGCCTCGAATATGGGCGTCGTGCACTAGCCGGAGTCAGCGCCAAATGGGCGAGATCGCTACTGTCACAGGAATTCTTCGCAATCCGGCAATCCGCCGAGCGGCGTCTGAGCGTACCTCTACCAGCCACAGATCGGCCGGACGAATCGACGATCCGCACCCACCGGCTGAATGCGTTCTTCTCTGACGCTTCGCGGAGATCACCGGCGAAACCTCGCGGGCCGCGATCCCCTGCAGTGATCGATTGATCGACTGAACCGTTCCGGTTCCCGGACCCCGCGTGCGCACGCGGGACACCGGAACCAGCTCCACGCCACCGCGCGGAAACTGGCTCGCTCAGCGCGACTGCACGTCACCTTCAACCGTGCATTCCAGGAGACCTTATGAAGCAGGATGAACTTGCCCGTTTGGGCAATCGCCGCACCTTTCTTAAAGGCGCGGGCATGACCGGGCTCGGTATGGCCGGGGCCGCCGTCCTTGGCTCCAGGCTGGGACTCAACAGCCCTCGCGTGGAAGCCGCCTCTTCGTACAGCGACGCGGAGATTCTCAACTTCGCCCTCAACCTCGAATATCTCGAAGCCGAGTTTTATTCCATGTCCACGTATGGCGCCACTCTGGTCCAGCTCGGCGTTATCACTTCGGGGGATGAGTCCGGACCCACGACCGGCGGCAAGAAGGTCACCGACTTTGGAACGGAAGCGACGTGGGCGACGGCTCTGCGGGAAGACGAGATCGCGCACGTGCTCTACCTTCGCTCGGCTCTCGGTTCGGAGGCGGTGAAGAAGCCGGCGATCAACCTCAACGCTCTCGGCTATGGCTTCGCCGGCATTATGAGCTGGCTGGAACTGGCACGGCAGTTTGAGGACGTGGGCGTGAGCGCCTATCTTGGCGCAGCGCCGCTCATCTCCAGCAAGACCTACCTGGGCGCAGCGGGGGCGATCCTCTCCACCGAAGCGCAGCATTCCGGCGCCATTCGCGACGCCTGCATCCGCTGGGGAGTGACAAGCCCCGCTGTGGATGCGAACGACGTGCCTCCCACGCCGAAGACCCCGTTTGCTGTGGACAAGAATGCGCTGAGCATTGCGAGAACACCGTCGGAGGTGCTGAAGATCGTTTATGGCGGCGGCACCTGCGCCGGCGGCTTCTACCCTGCAGGGATGAACGGCGCCATCGTCTGCCAAACGTCGTGACCGGGCCGGCTGGCGTCGGCTGCATGCGGCGCCAGCCGTTCTTCTCCACAGGCGAACCTCCGTGACAGCCGCACCCTCCGCGCCTTCCCCGCGCTCCTGATTACCTTCGTAGGCCCTCCTTCGTGCTGCTCGATTTTTCTTTACACGCAGACTTTGTCTGCCGCAGAATGCCTCCACCCGAGACCCACCCTCGCTCGCGGAAATCCCCTCTCGGGCCACAACCAAGGAGAGAATGTGAAACGCCTGCTCAGGACGTCCCTGCTCTCAATTGTTGCGGCCGCGGTTGCCGCGACTGCCTTCGGCCAGACGCAGTTCCTGCTGACCCGTCACGTACGCCAGGTTCAGACGAATGGCCAGGCGAAGATCGTCGGCCAACTGCCGGCCTCGCAGACCCTTCGCCTCACGCTGACGCTCTCGCTCCGCAATGAAGCCGAACTCGACAGTCTGCTCGGCGATCTCTACAACCCGTCCAGCCCTGAATACCATCACTTCCTCACTGTTGCGCAGTTCACGGCGGAGTTCGGACCCACGCAGGAGGACTACAACACCGTCCTCGCGTTTGCGCAGGAACACGGTCTGACCATCGTGGGCACTTCGCCGAACCGCCTCAACCTGGACGTGACCGGAACGGTCGCCCAGATCGATCAGGCTTTCCACCTCACGATGCGGACCTATCAGCATCCGACGGAGAACCGCACCTTCTTTGCGCCGGATCGCGAGCCTTCGGTCGATCTGCCCTTCCAGCTGTGGCATATTTACGGGCTCGACAACTACTCGATCCCGCATCCCGCCGGTCTCACGCACAATCCTGATCGCAATGCTGTGCAGTCGGGCGCGACCGTGGGGTCGGGGCCATCCGCTTCGTTCCTGGGCAGCGATATGCGCGCGGCGTATTACGGCAACGGCTCGCTGAACGGCGCCGGGCAGTCCCTCGGCCTGCTGGAGTATTACGGCACCGATCTGGCCGACGTCACGGCTTACTACAACAACGTCCACCAGACGAATAACGTGCCGATCACTCTGCTTTCCACCGACGGCACCAGCACCTCTTGTGTCGATTCGCGCTCCGGCGGCGACTGCGACGACACCGAGCAGACCCTCGACATCACCCAGGCGGCGGGCATGGCTCCGGGTCTCTCCAGCCTGATCGTCTATGTGGGTTCCAGCGACGCCGCTATCTTCAACGCCATGGCCACGCACAACCCTCTGAACGCCCAGCTCAGCTCTTCATGGACGTGGACGCCCGCCGATCCATCGACCGACGATCCGTTCTTCAAGGAATTCGCCGCGCAGGGACAGAACCTCTTCCAGGCCGCGGGCGACAGCTCGAAATGGACCACCTCCGGCACAGCTTCGGAAACCTACCCGGCTGACGATCCCTATATCACCTGCGTGGGCGGCACGGACCTGACTACGTCTTCTGCTGCCGGACCGTGGGCTTCGGAAACGGCCTGGTCGGATTCGGGTGGCGGCATTTCTCCGCACGACTACGCCATCCCCTCATGGCAAACCGCGACGGCCGCTTCCTGCTCCAGCTGCTCGAAGAGCTACCGCAACGGGCCAGACGTCTCCGCCAACGCCAACTTCACCTTCTACGTTTGCGCGGATCAGACCACCTGCACCGCCAATGACTACGGCGGCACCAGCTTCGCGGCGCCCATGTGGGCCGGCTTTCTGGCGCTCGTCAATCAGCAGTCGGTGGCCAACGGCGGCACGCCGCTCGGATTCATCAACCCCGCTCTTTATACGCTGGGAGAGGGCTCCAGCTACGACACCGACTTCCACGACATCACCAGCGGCAGCAACGGCTACTCCGCGACGACTGGATACGATCTGGTCACCGGATGGGGCAGCCCGACGGCGAGCCTGATCAGCGCGCTTTTGGGATCGAGCTCCACGCAGCCTGGCTTCAGCCTCTCGGCTTCGCCTGGATCGGTCTCGGTCGTACAGGGCAGCGCGGGGTCGACGACCATCTCCAGCAGCGTGACCGGCGGCTTTGACTCCGCCGTTGCCCTCTCGGCGAGCGGACAACCCTCCGGCGTGACGATCGGCTTTAGCCCGACCTCGATCACCGGCGCGGGCAGCTCGTCCATGTCGATCTCGGTCTCCTCCAGCACGACACCGGGCACCTACACCATCACCGTCAAGGGCACCTCCGGCAGCACGGTGGAGACGACGACCGTCTCCCTGACGGTGACCAGCAGCACGGCGGGCTTCTCGGTCAGCGCCAATCCAACGTCGATCAGCGTCGCCCGGCGCAGCTCCGGCCAGGTAACGATTACCACGACAACCAGCGGCGGGTTTGACTCGCCCATCACTCTCACTGCCTCCGGCGAGGGCAGTGGCAACTCCGTCAGCTTCAGCCCCTCCACCATTACGGGCGCAGGCAGCTCCACCATGACGATCACGGTGGGGCGCAACGCCTCAACGGGCGACCACACCATCACGGTCACAGCCACCAGCGGGAGCACCGTGCATACCACGACGGTGACCCTCGACGTGATTCGCTAATCACCTTTTCCCAGGAAGCCCGGACCGTTCTGGTCCGGGCTTCCCTTTTTGGAAAGCGGGGGATTCCCTGTTCCGTTTTGCAACACCCGACTGTCGGTTTTCGTCTCTCCTGATCGCGCGGGGGCGGTGCGCCGATAGCGTACTCACGGGAGCACTGCCATGGACGCCCATCCGCTCGACACCGATTTCGCTTTTCCGGACCTCGCCACGCGCTCCCTCGCAGAGGACGAGGTTCACTCGGATCATCTGGATTTCCCGCACGCCGGCGAAGAGCCGCTGGGAGTCTTCCGCGGTCTTGTGGCCGCCGCCATGATCCAGATTGGCGTCCTCCTGCTTGTCGTTCTCGGCTGGCAGGTCTGGAAATTCCTTCGCTGAGCTGGACTTTCCTTCGGGCCTGGCGAGTGTCGCCATACGGGCGGATAGCCAACGCCAGTCCCGCCACGCGAACCGCCTGCTACTCTCCCTCTATGGACCTCGTGATCAATGGCCAGGCGCGCAGCTTCCCTGCTCTTTCCGCTGGCTCCCACCTTCTCGATCTCCTCGATGCCCTCGGCCTGAAGCAGGACCGCATTGCCGTCGAACACAACGGCTCCATCGTCTCCCGCCCTGCCTGGGGAGGTACCGTTGTCGCCGACGGCGATCGCGTGGAGATCGTTCACTTCGTCGGTGGCGGCGTCTAACCCTCGCCACGCCCTGATCGGCATTTTCAGGACAACCCGCCAATTCTGAATCCGGCCCCTCCCCGGAGTTATCCTCTTCGCATGAGCGAAAAGCTGCGCTGGGGCATCCTCTCCACGGCCAACATCGGCGTCAAAAAAGTCATCCCCGGAATGCAGCGCGGAGAGCTTTCCACCGTTACGGCCATCGCCTCACGCGATCTGGCCAAAGGGCGCGCGATCGCCGCGCAGCTCGGCATCCCCACAGCGTACGGCAGCTATGAAGAACTCCTCGCCGATCCCGCCATCGACGCCATCTACAATCCCCTGCCCAATCAGTTCCACGTTCCGTGGACCATCCGCGCTGCGGAAGCCGGCAAGCACGTGCTCTGCGAGAAGCCCCTCAGCCTGACCCTGGCCGAAGCCGAGTCCCTCCTCGCTGTGCGCGAACGCACCGGCGTGCAGATCGGTGAAGCTTTCATGATCCGCTGTCACCCGCAGTGGCTGCACACCCGCGCTCTGATCGACGAAGGCCGCATCGGAACGCTTCGCGCCGTCACCGGGGTCTTCAGCTACTTCAACGACGATCCCGCCAATATCCGCAATCAGGTGGAATGCGGCGGCGGCGCGCTCTACGACATCGGCTGCTACTGCATACACGCCGCGCGCTATGCCTTCGGGCAGGAGCCGACTCGGGTCTGCGGCCTGATTGACCGTGACCCGGCGTTCGGTACCGACCGGCTCACCTCCGCGCTGCTCGACTTTCCCGGCGGCCACGCGATCTTCACCGCGAGCACGCAGTTCGTCCCGTACCAGCGCGTGCATTTCCTGGGAACGAAAGGCCGCATCGAGATCGAGATCCCCTTCAACGCGCCGCCTGACCGCCCAACGCGCATTTTTGTCGATGACGGCGGGGATGTCTTCGGCAGCGGCATCACGACCGAAACCTTCCCCGTCGTCGATCAGTACACGCTGCAGGGTGACGCCTTCTCGCGCGCTGTGCTCGAAGGCAAGCCCGTGCCCGTTTCTCTCGAGGAAGGCATCGCCAACATGGCGGTGATTGAGGCTGTCTTTCAGTCGGCGCAGTCCGGCCAGTGGCAGGGCGTTGAGCATCTCATGTCCCCGGCAGCATCATGAAGATTGTCCGCCAATCCGACACCGAGCTGATCCTGAGGGAAAGCACGCTCTGGATCTCCATCCTGCTCGCGCTGGCGGCTCTGCCGCTCTTCTATGCCTCCACTCTGCCCGGCAAGCGCGGGAATCTCATCCTCGCCATCTTCTTTGCCGTCGGCGCACTCGTCTGGCTCCGACAGGCCACTGTCGCCTTCGACGCTGCTGAGCGCGCGGTGCGCTGGCGGCGCATGCGCTTCTTTCGCTCGGCCTCCGGTACGGTGCCGTTTTCCGAAATTACCGGCATCGGCACGGATAGCTCCTCCGGCAGCGGCGGATCCACGCTCTACCGGCTCACCCTCCTCACGGGACAAGCGGTCATTCCCTTCACGGACGCCTATAGCGTCGGCCGCGATCGCTGTGCGAGCCTCCGCGAGACCACGCAGCGTTTCCTTCAGACGCACCGTGGAACCCCGCTGCCGGCGCCGGCGTCCGATCTCGACGACTCGCTGCGCGCCCTGCTGCGCCGGGGACGCAAAGTCGAAGCGGTGCGCCTGCTCGAATCCGCGGAGCATCTCGACCTCACCCGGGCCACTGAGCGGGTCAACCAGCTCGCCGCCCGCCTGAGGGCGGAAAAGTAGATAGCCCCGCTGTGCGTGGTGATTCCGTCTATGGACGACCCCGATGAACGATGCAGCCACCGTAACGCAACTTCACTATGAACTTGTCCACGGATTGCTGGAGACCGGCGCCTGCCCGACCAACGCCGAACTCGCCGAGCGCCTGCACCGTGACATTGGCGGCGTCGAGGATCTCCTGCGCGAGCTGGCTTCGATCCACGGCGTCGTTCTGCATCCGCAGCGCTGCGCTCCGTGGGTGATTCACCCCTTTTCGCTCACGCCCACCCTCAACTGGGTTGAGGGCAAGGACCGCGGCTGGTGGGCTCCCTGCATCTGGTGCGCTCTGGGGGTCGCCGCGCTGGCGGGCGACGAGGTCCGCATCCATTCGCGCTACGGTGCGGAGGGAGAGCCGCTGACGATTCCGGTGAAGGACGGTGAGCCACAGGGATTCGACTCCGTCGTGGTTCACTTCACCATTCCGCCGGCGCGCGCCTGGGACAATGTGCACGAACACTGTGCCATGGTTCTGCCCTTTCGCTCGGCGGACGAGGTTCGTTCCTGGTCGCAGCATTATCGCCTGCCTGTGGGTGAGCCGGTTCCGCTGCATCAGGTCGCTCGGATGGCTCGCGTGTGGTACGGATCGCATGCGCGTCCTGACTGGCACAAATGGTCGGTTGCCGAAGCGCAGCAGATCTTCCACGATGCCGGCCTGCGATCGGAATTCTGGAATCTCGGAGAGAAGGCCGGCAAATTCTAGCCGGCGCGGCCGCCACGCGTCCTGGATCGAGCTTCACCGGACAGACCCTGCGCTCTCAAGCGTGTATGCTTGCTTCACATCGTCACCGGATTCGTCCTCAGACCGCCTCCGGCGCTCGATTTTTGCTAGAGGGCAGCAATTTTGACCACACCTGCACGACCTGGCGTGCCGCGCGCGTCGCGCCTTCCTGTACTCCTCAGCGGATATGTGGCCGCAGTCCTCCTTCCCTGGCTCGGTGTCACTTTCACCATCCGAACGCCCGCCCTGCACGGCACTCCCGTCGCCCTGAGCTACATCTTCGTGGCCGGCATCACCGTCGTTGCCGGACTCGGTCCTGGCCTGCTCTCCGTTGTCTGCACCGCTGTCTGCTTCAACTTTCTGGTGCTGCCACCAGCTGGAACTTTCTCCCTGGACTCGCGGTCACTCGCCTACACCGCCGCCATTCTGGTCATCGGCTTTCTCATTGCGTGGCTGTGCGACATCCAGCGGGTCACCCGCAGCCGACTGCGCGCCGCTTTGGCTTCGCTGCAGATCCGCACCGATGCGCTGATGGAGGCGCAGCAGGCGAGCAACGCCGCTGTCTGGACCTTCAATGTCAACGACGGCCATCTTTACTGGGCCGAAGGCGGCGCTCAGGTCTTTGGACAGCCGGTGGCCGCCGACGCTCCGCAGGAAGCCACCGTCAACCTTATCGTCGACGAAGACCGCGCCCGCGTCCTGGAGGAATACGCACAGGCCATGAACGCCAAGCGCGCCTTTCGCTCGGAATTCCGCGTCCGCTGGCCGAACGGCGAGATCCACTGGCTGGAAAGCCGCGGCACCCCCTCGACCGTGAACACGAAAATCTGGCACGGCGTCACCCTTGACATCACCGATCGCAAGAACGCCGAACTGGCTCTGGTCCGCTCAGAGAAGCTTGCGGCCATTGGCCGCCTCTCCGCCACCATTGCCCACGAAGTGAATAACCCTCTGGAAGCGGTGACCAATCTTCTCTACCTGGCGCAGAGCGAACCCGAACTGCCTCCTGACGCCCGCGAGTACCTTCACCGCGCCGACCAGGAACTCGCCCGCCTGGGCGGCATCGCGCGCCGCACCCTCACCTTCGTCCGTCCCAAATCCTCTCCGGGTCCCGTCCATGTCCTTGAGGTTGTCGATGCCGTGGTCGCCATGTTCCTGCCCCGCTGCACGGCTCGCAGCGCAGAGATCCGCATCCTGCACGACAGCGACCTCCTTCTGGCCATCCCTTCCGACGATCTCCGCCAGGTTCTCACCAACCTCGTCTCCAATGCATGCGATGCCCTGCCTGAATCCGGCGGCCGCATTGAAATCGAGATCGCGCGGGCCAGTTCGATGGCTGCGCTCTCGGTCCGCGACAACGGCGCAGGCATTGCACCGGAAAACATCTCCCGCATCTTCGACCCGTTCTTCACCACCAAAGAGGATGTCGGAACAGGGATCGGCCTGTGGGTGACCAAAGACCTCATCGAAAAAAACGGCGGCCGCATCACCCTCCAGACCGGCGGCCTTCGCGATGGCTTTCGTACGGAGTTCCGCGTCGAACTGCCCTGCGCCTGAGTCGCGCAGAAAGAAAAAGCCCGGCCACCCGCTAAGGGCGGCCAGGCCTGACCTCTCAGCCTATTGCTCGGGGTGCTCGTTGGCGCGGATAAAGTCCGCCGTTACCTGATGCAGCTCTTTCAGCGCCGGCACCGTCACGTACACCATGTGTCCGGTCTGAAAGAAGTGATAGCTGATGTTGGCCTGCAGCTTCTCGGGAATCTGCAGGTGCTTGTCCTCGTACGTCGCTCCGAAGAACGTCGTGCCGAGATCGTAGTAGCCGCCCATCAGCAGGATTTTCAGCTTCGGATTCATTTTCATCGCCACCGACAGGTCCGGCATCACGTTCACACTGGCATCCCAGCCCCGTCCGCCCGGAGGCGTGTGCTTCAGATCCCAGTGGAAGTCCGGACCGTACGCGCTCGGCTTGTAGGTCATGTTGTCGCCGTAGTGCAGCACTTCGCGCGTGTAATAGTTCACCGCCGCGTCGTAGGGCGCCGACGTCGCGCTGCCGAACGGATCGTACTCCGCATCTTCGCTCAGCGGATCGAGGTCAGGCCCCTCGTAGCGCGTGTCCAGGCGGCCCGTGGTGATGTTCAGCTCGTTTTGCAGCTCTTTGGAGAACTCGCCGCCGCTCACCCGCAGATCCGCTTTATACCAGTACGCCGCGGGCACGCCGGTGTAGCTCTCCATCTTCGCAGCGATCGCATGTTTCTGCTCGTCGGGTAAATCCGCACCCTGCAGCAGCGCCGAAGCATACGCGCCCAGGCTGAACTGCTCCACTTCCTGCAGGAACGGCTCCAGCTGCGCGGGCTGGTTGGGCACATGATGGTGGTACCACGCCGTCGCCGCCATCGAAGGAAAGCCGAGGAAATATCCGTTGTCCGTTCCCGGATTGCCCTGCGGCCCATCCAAACTGTCGTCGAAGTTCAGAATCTGCGACAGGAATACCGACCCGTTCACATCGATGCCGCTCCGCTGCAGATCGAACGTCAGCACCGCGGTGCGCGTCGTTCCGTAGCTCTCTCCAAAGAGAAACTTCGGATTGTTCCACAGCTCGTATTTGGTCAGGAAGCGGTGAATGAAGCGGGTGAAGGCGTGCCCATCCTGATCCGTCCCGAAAAATGCCTTCCCCGCGTCTTTGCCCAGCACCCGTGAAAATCCCGTGCCCGGCGCATCGATGAAGACCAGGTCGCTCACATCGAGCAGGCTGTACTGGTTCGACACGATGGAATACGGCGCGGCCTCCTGATGCTGCACATTCGGCAGCACCACCCGCATGGGTCCGAACGCGCCCATGTGCAGATACATGGTCGAGCTGCCCGGGCCGCCGTTGTAGATGAACGTGATCGGCCGCGTGCCCTGCGGTGTGTCCTTCTTGAAGTACGCCACGTAGTACATGCGCGCGATCGGCGGCTGATCTTCGATCTTCGCGGGCAGATCGATCTCCGATCCCGGCAGATACTTGCCGTCCATCCCGATCATCGCGTCCTGCGCGTCGCTCGAGCCGACAGTCAGCATTCCGGCGATCGCTTTGTATTGGATCGCCTGCCCGTCCACCGTCGTCACCGACCCTTCGGTGATCGAATCCGGCGGCATGGCACCGGGTGACCTCGGCGCAGCCTCGTCTGCCGCGTGATCGGCGGCCTTCATGTCGGTCCCATCATGATTAGGTTTCTGTGCCAGAGCCACCGGAAGAGCCAGCAGCGCAGCAAGGGTGCAACAGCCAACGTGCCGAATCATTCTTTTCACTCGCCTCCTGGGGATTCGCGAAGATGCCGAGAAAGTATACCGGTATGCACCCCATGCGCGAGCTTCGCCCTCATAAACTGGAACCATGCCGCCGATCCTGATCGCGCAGAACATCTCCAAACGCTTCGGCGCCACTCCCCTCTTCGAGAATCTCTCCTTCGCCGTTCACGATGGCGACCGCATCGGGCTCATTGGCCCCAACGGCGCGGGCAAATCCACGCTGCTCGCCATCCTTGCAGCCGAGGAGCAGCCTGATTCCGGCGAAGTTTCCTTCCGCAAGCGCGCCCGCATCGGCTACGTCCGTCAGATCTCCGATTTCGCCGCCGGTCTCACCGTCCGCCAGATCATCGAAGCTGCCTTCGGCCGCACCGCCGTTCCCGCCGGCGATCGCGAGCAGCGCCTGCGCGAAACCCTCGGCCGCGCCGGCTTCGCCGAAAACGACAGCCCCATCCAGCCCGGAATGGACCGCGAAGCCGCAACCCTCAGCGGCGGATGGCGCAAGCGCCTCGCCATTGCCGAAGCCCTGGTCACCGATCCCGACGTGCTCCTCCTCGACGAGCCTACCAACCACCTCGACCTTGAGGGCATCGAGTGGCTGGAAGGTCTCCTCGGCGCTGCCCGATTCGCCTTTGTGGTTGTCACCCACGACCGCTACTTCCTCGAAAACGTCGCCAGGGTGGTGGTCGAGCTCAACCGCCTGTACTCCGAGGGGCTGCTTCGCGTCCAGGGCAGCTACTCCAGGTTCCTCGAAGAGCGCGATGCTTATGTTGAGTGGCAGCAGCGCGCCCAGGAAAGCCTTCGCAACCGCGTTCGCGTCGAAATCGAGTGGCTCCGCCGCGGCCCCAAAGCCCGCGCCACTAAAGCCAAAGCCCGCATCGACAACGCCAACGCTCTCATTGCCTCGCTCGCGGAATCCGAAGCCCGGACCCGCACCGCCGCGGCCGGCATCGCCTTCGACGCTACCGGCCGCCAGACCAAACGCCTCATCGAAATGGAGAACGCCGCGATCGCATTCGGAGACCGCACCATCCTCCGCGATGTCAGCGTGACCCTGGTCAATGGTCTTAAGCTCGGCCTGGCCGGCGCCAACGGCTCCGGCAAAACCTCGCTCCTCCGCACTATCACCGGTGAGCATCCGTTCAGCACCGGCACCATCCGCCGCGCCCCAGGACTCCGCATCGTTTACTTCTCCCAAATGCGCGAGCTGGACACCTCTCTTACCCTGCGTCGCGCGCTCGCTCCCGACTCCGACTCGGTCATCTATCAGGATCGCGTCCTGCATGTCGCCAGCTATGCCAACCGCTTCCTCTTCACCGGCGAGCAGCTCAACCAGCCCGTGGAGCGCCTGAGCGGCGGCGAGCGCGCCCGCGTCCTGATCGCCCGCCTGATGCTCCAGCCCGCCGACGTTCTTATCCTCGACGAGCCCACCAACGACCTCGATATCCCGACCCTCGAAATCCTCGAAGAAGCGCTGCTTGAATTTCCCGGCGCTCTGGTCCTCGTCACCCACGACCGCTGGCTGCTCGATCGCGTCACCAATGCGGTCCTTGGCCTCGATGGCCTGGGTCACGCCGCGCTCTTCGCGGATTACCTGCAGTTCGAAGCCTGGCGCGATGAACAGAACCGGGCGTCGGCTACCGGTGCTGATGCAGCAAAATCCGAAAGCACCGTGCGTGCCAGCGAGTCCCCCGACACCGTCAGTCAGCCCAGCGCCGCGGCGCCGCGCAAAAAGCTCTCCTACCTGGAACAGCGGGAGTACGACAGCATCGAAGCCCGCATTGAGGCAGCCGACGCCCGACTCTTCGCCGCCCAACAGCGCCTCGAATCCCCGGAAGTCGTCACGGATTCCCGCGCGCTCACTGAAGCCCTCGTCGAGCTTGAAGCGGCTAAAGCCGATCACCATACCATCTATGAGCGCTGGGTCGAGCTGACGGAGAAAATCGGCGGCTGAGCCCAGACGTTGGGAAAGCTACTCGTGCGCCTGCACTGTATACGGTCCTGGCATCGGCTTCAGCGTCGCCGACGGACTCGCGGCCTGCGCGGCCTGCGCCGTCTGCGCCGCGGCTGCCAGCGCCGTCCGCTTCGAATAGATGCGGAAGTTGACCGCCAGATCGATGACCGACATCACCGGCTTGCCATCCTTCACGGCGGGCGTGAACTTCGCATTCTGAATCGCGGTCACTGCGTTCTCGTCCAGACCAAACCCGATGGGCCGATACACCGCTACCGCAGCCGGCCTGCCGTCCGTGTTCAGAATCACCATGTAGCTGGCCACGCCGGCCACTTCCGCCTTCTGCGCATAGTCATTGGAGACCGGCGTCACGTGCGCCTCCAGGTGCGGCCCGTCCACTCCAGGGCCAGGGCGCACGATATTCGGATCGGTCGGCGTCAGCATCTTGTGGCTGTCCTGCGCCTGATAGAAGAACTGCCAGTAATCCGGCATCTCGGCGATCATCTTCGCGTCCAGCTCCGGCGCGAAGATCTTGTTCAGCGCCGCCCGCAGATTCTCGGCCGACTCGGCCGGGGAAAAGGTCGCTCCCGGCGGAGGCGTTTGCGGTGCCTCCGGCTTCTCTGCCGTCTCGTCATCGGCCGGCGTCTGATTGCCAGCGGCCTTTTGCTTCGCCTTGTCCTTCTTCTCGCCCTTCTCCTTCTTCGGCTTCACCACGATCTGGCGATCAATCTCGATCAGCAGATGCTTTTTCTTCGGCGTGACCTGGATCCGGTCGAACGAGGCCGCCTGCTCCGCCCAGTCCCCTTCATCCTCAAAATGAATTCCGTACCGGATCCCCTCCAACTCCACCTTTTTCGCCGACATCTTCACGTGATCGATGACGACGTCGCACAGGGTCCACGATCCTTTCTTCGACTGGCTGGCCAGGTCGCCTTTCATGTTGAAGTGCAGGGTATCGTCCAGGTAGAGTCCGCGGAGGAACAACTGCCGCCCCACGAGCCTCTGCCGCAGCTCGGCTTCGGTAATCGGCGCTGCCTCGGGCGCGGGTGCCGCTTGCGCCTGGGGGGAAGACGGGTTGAGGGCAGGAGTCGTCGGCGGGCTGGTCTGGGGATGGCAGAGGGACAAGCTAACGAGAGGCAGGGCGATAGCGGCAAACCACGCAGGCTTCATGGGACGTTTCCAGGTTCCTTAGGAGATGCTTCGTCGATATCAGATTCCGGACAGCCGAGCACTCCCCATTGCGGGGGGCGAGGCATTCCGACAGTAACCCTGGGTTCTGCCGCCACCATACCACCTCCCGCTTCGCGCCCCTTGTGAAATTCCCCTGGTTCCGCAACCGGTGGTCCCAAAACACAAAACCCGGCCCCCGTTTCCGGGTGTGCCGGGCTCCGCATTTCTCCCTCTGTTTTCCATCAGATTTCCACAGAGGGTTAACCAGGTTGATGCCTTCAAGTCACACTTGAAGAATATCCAGAAAGTCCCTCCTCTGCAGACCTGATTGCGGGAAGACTAAACTCAGGTTCCGTGCGCCGAGCGTCTTGTAGGCGGCTTCGCTCAGCACCTGTCGAAAATCCGTTGTGATGGCCAGATCGCGGCCCTGGTAGAGCTGCTCCGGGGCCAATCCTGGCCAGCGGCCATACACGTGTCCGCCTCGTACCGGACCGCCCAGGGCAAACATGACGTTGGCGTGCCCATGATCCGTGCCGCCTGTCCCGTTCTGGCGGCAGGTCCGCCCAAACTCTGACATGGTGACCAGCACAATGTCGTCGGCCTGGTCTCCCATATCCATCCAGAACGCTGCTAACCCGGCACCGAACTCCCGCAGCCGTCCGGCCAGCTGACCCTCAGTGTTGCCCTGGTTCTGGTGCGTGTCCCATCCGCCGATATCCGCGAAGGCCGCCTCCACTCCAAGGTTTGCTTTCAGAAGCTGCGCGATCTGCTTCATACTGTTGCCGAAAGGGCCGCCCGGATACTCCGCGCCCGTAGCTGGCGTGTAGCGCGTTGGATCGGCCGCCTTCAGCATTCGTACCGCCTCGAAGGTCTCCTGCCCCGTCCCGTGCAATACCGTGTCTGTGCTCTCGTCGTACATCGCGGCAAAGCCTTGCGCCGCCGCGTTCGACTGGACCCCGAAGTCCTGGATCCGGTTCAGCGCCACCGCTTCAATCCGGCCCTCCAGCGTCCGCGGAATCTCCGCCCCTAGCGCCACCGCGCGGAACGGCGTATGCCGGCAATCAGGGCACGCGGCATCCTCGGCCTGCAGTGCGCGGTTCAGCCATCCATCGGGCGTCGCCTTGAACCCGGGCGTGCCCGACTCCATGAAGTCCTGTGCATCGAAATGCGAGCGGCTCGGGTCGGGCGAGCCGGAGGCATGCACCACCGCCAGATGTCCCTGGTCCCAGAGCGGCTTCAGCGGCGCCATCGCGGGATGCAGGCCGAAGAAGCCGTCCAGATCGATGACCGCATTCTGGGGAATCGCGATCTGCGGCCGGTACTGGTAGTAGGACGGCTCGCGATATGGAACCACGACGTTCAGCCCATCGGCCGCTCCGCGCTGGAAGATCACCACCAACTTCTTGCCCCGCGCCTGAGCATCGGTTGCCTGGGCCAGCACTGTCCGGGTGAGGAACGCAGGCACCGCCGCTGTCCCCACCACCGCCAGGGCTCCGCCTTTGAGGAACGCGCGCCGCGTGACCGGAGTCACCCGCCGCTGGATCGCCGCATCTTCAACCGGCGTTTCCACCACGGGTCCATGCACGCGTTCATCCCAGGCCTGGTTGCTCATTGGCAGACTCCACTCCCAGCGGAACGGGCCAAAAAGGCCCCCCCTCAGGTTCATGCTTCTACCAACGCCCGCCAGGGCAGGAAGTTGCGGCGCTGACCGCTTCTCAGCTGACCGTTTTTCGCGCTGACCGCTTCTCGGCTACCCGCTACCGGCTACCTTACTCCTTCGACAGCATGTCCCCCTGGCCCGTCGCCAGATCCACCGGCACCGAGTTGTGCTCCTGCACGATCAGCCACTTTCCGTTCTTCTTCCGCAGCACATCCGTACTCCGCACCGCCAACTGCGTCTGCTTGCCATCTTTGTCGGCCATCGAGCCAACCTCGAGGTAATGCGTGTACGCCACCGAACCCACCACCGTGATACTCAGATCGGTTACGCGGCCGGTCATCGGTCCGGGATTGGCGGCAAACAGGTCCTCCCAGTCCTTTCTGTAAGCGGCCGAGCCAACATATTGCCGCGGCGGAATCACATCGAAGACAAAGACGTCCGGCGCGTACTCGGCCATGATTCCGTCCACGTCCTTCTTGTTGAACGCGGCGTCAAATTGGTGATAAAGCGTCTCGATCGCGGCCTGGTCGCCGCCAGATGCCTGCGCACCGGCCGGAACTGTCAAGAACATCGAACGGCGCTGCGAGGGATCCGGTCAAAAGGGCGTGAATCGGCCTGCGGCGTCCGTGCCGCTAATCGGCCTTTCGACGACCGGCTACCGTGAGCGCTGCCCTGTATGCTGCTACGGCGCACCGCATGGAATGGTGAGCAAATCGCACAGGTCGCCGGACTGCTGCTCTCGCGCCTGCTGGGTGGCGGAGGGCAGCATGCCCAGGTTCCAGTTCCACTGGATGAAGCGCAGGATCGAGACGTAATCCATTTGCTGGTGGGAGATGTAGCCGGCCTTGGCGTAGGGCGAGAGTACGATCACCGGCACTCGCGCACCCAGCCCGAACGCATCCAGCTGCGGCGGCGGCTCGTGATCGTACCATCCCCCGCTCTCGTCGTAGAGCATCACGATCGCCGTGCTCTGCCAGTAGGAGGAATCCTCCACCTTCTGCACGAGGTTATCGACCCACTCAATGCCGTTGGCCATGTCGCCCGCAGCTGCCCCCGGATGCTCGTCAACATTCCCCGCCGGCGTGATAAACGCCACCGACGGCAGCGTCCCGTTGGCCAGAATTTCTTTGAAGCTGGGCAGGCTGATGTCCTGCAGATTTGAGGAATATTCCGTACTGGTGAAGTACTGGAATGGATTCTCCTGCGGCACATAGTTCACGCAGGTTCCGTTCACTGAGGTCGCGTAATTCATCTGATACCAGGCCCACGACACGCCGGCCGCGCTCATCTGATCGCCCACGTTCGTCTCTGTCAAAGGCGTCGCAACGGTCGACGCACCCTGCGCCAGCTGGCTCGCATCGCACTTGTCGTAGTAGGGCAGGCTGCCCGCCGTGCGCGCATCCTGCGTGGTCGCAGCCACCATGTACAGCATCTGCGCGGGCTCGCTGTACATCGACGACGAGAAGAAGTGGTCGGCCAACGCATACTGGTCCGCGTATCCCCAGATGGTGTCGATCCCCCACGTCGTTCCGTCGGTCGCCGGCCCCGAAACCGTGTTGTCGTAATAGTCCATGGAGATGTCGCCGTTGGTATAGGCGTACTTGTCCATCTTGCCGTTGTCCCACGCTGCGGTGTAGGACGCATAGTCATGGTTGATATCCGGCGCGTCCAGCTGGCTCATCACCTTCGGCGTCACCGTGTTCCCTGCCGCGTCGGTCTGGGTATAGCTGGGCAGGCTGGGGTCGAGGCCGTCGGCTGCGGGAAACGTCCCGAACATGTTGTCGAACGAGTGGTTCTGCAGGATGAGGACGATCAGATGGGTGATGGGGGACTGCGTGGAACCCGCCACTGCCGCCGCGCTCACCGTAACTGTGGCCGAAGCCGTCGCTGTCCCTCCCGATCCCGTCGCCGTAATCGTGTACGTGGTCGTGGCCGTGGGAGTCACCGCCGCTGACCCGTTCACCGCTGGTGTCCCCGATCCCACGGCCGGACTGAAGCTGACGCTCGTGGCGTTCGCGCTCGTCCACGTCAGGGTCGCGCTCGCCCCGCTGGCGATCGTCGTCGGGCTGGCCGTGAGGGTCACCGTTGGCGCCTGAGTTCCCGACGTAACCGTGACGGTTGCCGAATCCGATACGCTGCCAGCGGCTCCCGTCGCGGTCACCGTGTACGTGGTCGTGTTGGCCGGCGACACCGTCTGGTTTCCCCCTGCGGAGTTCAGCGTATAGCTGGTGCCATCGCTCCCTGCAATCGTCACGCCTTTTGCATTGCTGGCGGAGACGGAGAGCGTGGACGTAGAGCCCGCGGCAATGGACGCAGGATTGGCCGCGATGGTGACGCTGGGTTGCGAGCTGGGTTGCGAGGCGGGTTGGTCGCCCTCTTGGGAACCGCAACCGGCAAGGATAAGGAGAGAGACAACAAGACCAGGGGCCAACCAGGTCCTGCAGGATTTGCGAAGAATGAAGGCTGCCTCAGCGTACAAACGTCACACCACTCTTAAGGGCGGCAGAAAGAAGAATTCATGCAAAATTGACTGAGACGCAACATAGGTGCCGGCGCGTTGCTTTTTTTTTACGTCATTCAGCGCAACCGTCTCGTCCCGGGCGTAAGTGGCTTTGTGTCGAAGCTGTTCCTGGCAATTCAGCGTTAGAAAATCCGCGCAGGACGCCAAAAAACGCCACACGGGCGAATTCGATGCGAAGGGTATGGAATGTGCCCGCGCGATTACATTCGGGCGCCTGTGCCTCGGCCCCATATCCCCCGGTTTCAGTCGCGAAGACGTTCGTTACCTCAGCGACGACTGGCGCTGATTCGCCCCTTCGCGGATTCCGTCATTGCGGGTTCGAGGGCGGTTGTGTCTGCGGCTTCGACGTACCCTGGGGCTGCGCTCCGGGGTTTACTCCTGGTGGTGGATGCACGCCGCCAGCCGGCGGCTGGGGTCGGAGGCCTGGCGCGACCGGCATCGGCGGCGGTGTATCGCTTTGGCTGAGCACTTCGACGTCGAAGATCAGCTCAGCCTTGGGCGGGATCACGGGCGGACGGCCCATTTCGCCGTAGGCAAGCTGATACGGAATGAACAGGCGGCGTTTGCCGCCGATACGCATCCCCTCGAAGCCCGTATCCCAGCCGGGAATCACCCGGTGCGCACCGTAGGGAAAGGTGAACGGCTGGCCGTGATCGTAGGACGAATCGAACTTCGTGCCGTCGGCCAGATAGCCGGTGTACTGCACGGTCGTCCACTTACGCGTTTCGACCGGCACGCCGGTTCCGACCCTGAGATCGAGGTAGGTCAGCGCATATTCGAGCTTCGGACAGCCGAGCCCCGCGGGAGCCGGGGGAATCTTCGGCGAAAGATCCGGCTGCGGCAGAGCGCAGTGGACCAGAGGCGCTGCGGGACGATGGGGCGGTGGCGGCGGAGCCTTCGGAGCCAGTTGCCCTGCTGCCGCCCCGGCAGCCAGAATCACCTCGGAAAAGAGAAGGAAGCAAAACCGTGAGTTCGTCATTGTTCTCCAGTGTATGCAAAGTCCCGCGCGACCCATGCGCGTTGCGGAGCGTAGAATGCCCACGGCCCAGGGAGGGGCTGCACGATGCGCATGATGCTCCACGTTGTGATACCCGTAAAGACCGGCAATGCGGCCGTCCGGGAGGGAAAACTGGGTTCGACGATCCAGAAGCTCCTCGGCGACCTGAAACCGGAGGCCGCCTTCTTCACTGAAACCAATGGCACCCGCAGCGGCTACATCTTTTTCGACATGAAGGATGCCTCGCAGCTGCCCGCCATTGCCGAGCCGTGGTTCCTCGCCTTCAACGCGGCCCTCACCGTGAAGCCCGCGATGACGCCTCAGGACCTCGCCGGCTCAGGGGGCGCCGGAATCGAAGCTGCCGCCAAAGCACACCCCAAAACCTTCGGGGCGTAGCTCTTTGAGCTCGTAGCCTCAGGCTCTCCTCCCCCACGTTGTCCTTGTTTTCAGCTCAGCGTTTTCAGCTCAGCTCTTCGAAGATGTGCCCCATCTTCTCCTGCTTCACGCGGAGATAGTGCTCGAAGCTGTCCTGCGCCGGTACTTCGGCGGACACTCGCTCGGCCACTTTCACGCCAGCCGCTTCCAGGGCCGCGACCTTGTCGGGATTGTTCGTGATGAGCCGCACCGAGCGCACGCCCATCTGCCGCAGAATCTCAGCCGGCAGCTCGAACTCCCGGCAGTCCGCCTGATAGCCCAGCTTCAGATTGGCTTCCACCGTGTCCAGGCCCTGATCCTGCAGTTCATACGCGCGCAGCTTGGCCATGAGTCCGATGCCGCGGCCTTCCTGCTGCTCGTAGATCAGGATGCCCGCTCCGGCTTCGGCGATCTTGCGCAGGGCAAGCTCCAGCTGCAGGCGGCAGTCGCAGCGCAGCGAGTGAAAGACATCGCCGGTGAGGCACTGCGAATGGACCCGCACCAGCGGCGGACCCGCCTCGAGATCGCCCATCACCAGCGCCACGGCCTCTTCTTTCTCCGCCGTCGGTCCGCACGGCTTTCCGTCCGGGTCGGCATAGACGCCTTCGAAGCCCAGAATGCGGAAATGCCCCCAGCGCGTGGGGAAATCCGCATCCGCAACCTTGTGAACCGAGGCGATGGCCATAGATCGATTATAAGGATGCGCCACCCTCCAGCCGCGACTCTCTGTTTCCCTGTGCTCTGAAGGCTGTACGCTAGTCTCGTGCTCGAACCGCACATTATCCTTATTACCCTGCTGATCAAGCTGGGTGTGGCCGCGGCTGTCTCTTCGGCGCTGGCGCGCTCGCGTGTCTTTCAGAGCCTGCTGTTTCGCGACGACCGCACGGCCGCGCAGACCCTCGGCCTGGTCGCCTTCATCTGCATCCCATTGGGCCTTGGCGTCTGGGTGCGTGTTGCCGTGCCCAACTTCTATGCTGCCGACATCTCCTTCGAAATCACCATCCTGCTCGGCATCCTCGTCGGACCGGGGGCCGCCCTCATCGGCGCCGCGGTGCTCTCGCTGCCCGCGCTCCTCCATCGCGAATACCTCGCTCTGCCCTTCCTTCTTGCCGTTGCCGTCACCGCCGGCATCTACGGGCTCTTCGTCGAGAAAGAAGAGGTCTGGTCGTTCTCGCCCTTTGTCGATCTCAGCCTCTACCGCTGGGTCCGCCGCACCCTTCTGCGCCCGCGCATCGATCGCCAGATTCTGCTCGTCCTGCTCATCGTCGCCATGGAGGTCCTGCGCGAGTGGATCCACCGCATCTATCCCGCGCGCCTCTTTGCCCTTTACACCGACAGCTGGATCATCCGCCTCGCCATCTGGGCGACGGCAGCGATGGTGGTCGGCATCCCGCTCAAGATCTGGAACGCCATCCGCATCGAGCAATCGCTCGAGGAGCAGAAGCGTCTCCTTCTGGAAGCCCGCCTCGACGCACTGCAGCGCCAGATCAATCCCCACTTCCTCTTCAACACTCTCAACTCCATCGCTTCGCTGGTCCGCTTCCGCCCCGAGCAGGCCCGCGAGCTGATTGTCAAGCTGGCCAACATCCTGCGCAACCGCCTGCGCGATCACGATGCCGTCATCCCGTTTCGCGACGAGCTGACGACCACCGAGGATTACCTCAGCATCGAAGTCGTCCGCTTTGGTGCGGACAAGCTCCAGGTGAGCAGGGACATCGATCCCCGTACCCTCGAAATCCCAGTGCCCAGCATGCTCCTCCAGCCCCTGGTGGAGAACAGCATCAAGCATGGACTGGAGCCGCGCATGGCCGGCGGCACCGTCACCCTGCGCAGCCGCCTCGAGCGCGACCGCCTCATCATCGAGGTGGAGGACGACGGCGTCGGCATCGCTCCTGGCCGCGCCCACTCCAGCGGCGTGCTCAACGGCACCGGCATCGGCATGAAGAACGTGCGCGAGCGGCTGCAGGTGCTCTATGGCGATGCTGCGCTGTTCGATGTCCACAGCCGTCCCGGCCGTGGCACGCGCGTCACCCTGGCCTTCCCTGCCCAGGCTCCGGATGCCGACCATCCGGCTTCCGCCCGCTTCCCGATCAACTCCGAGAACCACCGCTGAGGGTCGAGGGCGCTGCCTGGACAACCTGCCGAACGTTGAGCTGCTCTTGCGGCCAGGTGTGTCCGCATCAGCTCCGGTGTTCTAGAATGGTGCCGATCATGGCACCGTACTCAGAATGGCCCACATGGTTTCGGATTGCTGTGCTGGCCCTGCTCGCATCCCTTGTAGGCTTGCCCGTCGCTGGATGGTGGCCTCGGAATTCCCGTCAGTGGCGCGTCTTCGGCGTCGCAGTCGCGTTTCTCACTGTTTTCTGCGTTGTGGCAATTTGCGTCTTCCACTTCGCGTAAAGGGAGAAGCCTCGATGCAGCCGTCACCGAGGTCGGACGCGCTCCCGGCTACTGGCCGCCGGCAATGCCCAGGGAGAAATCCGCGGCAGCCGAACTCCGGCTCATCACAGGATGCTGCCCGAAGGTCTTGCCCTGCTGTTTTGCCAGCGCGGCTACCTGCTGCTCCACCGACTGCGAAACGGAGGAGTAGATCCGGCTCATCGGATCCAATCCCTTGTCCGCTTTCATCGCCTGGAGGAGGTAATAGGTGAAGTATCCATGCTGCAGCGAGCTGCTCTCCAGCGACTCCTCGTCCGAGCGCGCCGCCGCAATCACGATTCGCCCCGTCCCGTCGGCCATTCGCTCCAGCATCGCCGACGACGGAGCGGAATTGGCCAGGCCTGCCGCCATCAGCTTCGCCGTGTTGCCCATGGCGCCGCCGCTGTAGCAGGTGTCCAGAATCACCGCCGTGCGCAGCGCCTTCATGCGTGTCGCCACCGCGTTCGCCAGCTCCACCATCGGCAGCGCGGTCGCGTACAGCGCATCCTGGTCGATCGCCCCACCCTGCCCGACGTCGGTGTCGTAGGTGACGATATAGTTGGCCCCGCCCGCCGAATCGTCGGTGCGGGGCGATCCATGCGTCGCCACATAAATCACCACCAGATCGTTTGGCTTCGCATTCCGCGCGATCCAGTTGAGCTTCTCCTTGATGTTCCTGGTT
Organism: uncultured Acidobacteriaceae bacterium; assembly: GCA_963770525.1. Classification (GTDB taxonomy): domain Bacteria; phylum Acidobacteriota; class Terriglobia; order Terriglobales; family Acidobacteriaceae; genus Palsa-343. The sequence continues at coordinate 295,657 of CAVYPY010000003.1, forward strand.
GTCGCCTGATCGTCCAGCAGAACGCCCACGTGGTCCGGCGGAAACCGTCCGATCGCCGGATCGGCCAGCTCCAGCGCAAACGCCTTCGCATCGGCGGTCGTGTAATGCAGGGTTGGAATCCCCGGATTCTGGAACTGCCCGATCCCGATCACCAGCGCCCACTTCTGCTGTACCGGCCCCGCCACCGCGGGCGCCTCCGCCGCCGCCGGCTCGCCCCGCTCCGCGCTCTCGTGCAGCCCGCGGCTCTGGCTGGGCGTTGCCAGCACAAGCGGGTTCAGCGCTTCCTGCATTGCCTCGGACCCGAAGGTCTGCGCCTTCGAGAGCGAGTACTGGGCCATCCGCGTGTTGCCCAGCCGCTGTTCCACCAGGCTGCGGTAATACCACGCATCGCCCAGCTCCGCGCAGGTGGAAACCGCGTGCTTCAGCAGCTCCAGCGCGTCCTGGAAGTCATCGTCGCTGCTGGTCGGACGCACCCGCTCCAGCGCCTGCACCACCAGGTCTTTGCCGGCGCCGCAGCGGTCGTCATCGGCCCGCGCCACCGCGCTGCTCAGCAGGATCAGCAGCGCCAGCCCGGCCGCAAACGCTGCTCGCCGCGCCATCATTTGCCGCTCGTCAGTTCGTGCGCCCAGCGCATCTTCATGGCCTCCAGCACTTCCGGGCTCACGCCGCTCTCGGTCAGATGGCGCCGCGCCGCCAGGCTCAGGTCGAAGTCCACTGCCTTCGCGTTGCGCACCGACGCGGCCACGATGTCATCCGACACCCCGGCCTTCACCATGGCGATGATCTGGGCGTTGGTCAGAGCCCTGGCCGTCTCCGACCGGGAATGCACCGTCCCCGTTCGTGGAGTCGTCACCGAACTATGGTGGCTGACGGCCGGGGCCGCGACCGTGTGCGCCGCCGGAGGATCAGCAGGCGCCGGCACGGGAGGAGGAGGCGTATTCTCCGCAACCACCGGGGCGTTCTTCTGCTCTTCCAGCTTGTGGTAATGCATCAGTGCGGTCTCGATCCGCTTCTGCGGGATCAGGAAGTACTTCTCGCCCGGTTTGGCGTCGATCGCCTTGCCATAGTCGATCGCTGCCTGGTCCAGGAACTTCATCGCCGTCTTGGTATCTTTCGCCTGATAGCCCAGAGCCTCGTCGGCCACTCCGATGTTGTACAGCCGGTAGGCGTCGTCATCGTGCTTGGTCAGTGGATCGGCGGTCTCGAACGTCTCCAGCGCGCGCTCCCACAAACCCGCTTCTGCCTGCTTGTCGCCCTCGTCCAGCGCACCCTTGTTCTTCGCCAGGAACACGTCAATCGATTCGTCGGTGTTCACGATGTGTTCTGCAACGCGATTCACCGCCATCATGAGCAGGCGCGACCGCAGCTCAGCATCCGTCGGAGGGCTGTCATCCTGATCCGTGCTGGAGCTGCCTTTGATCTTGTGCCACCCGCTCGACAGCCCGCCCATCACTCCATGCGAGGCGTTGTTGCCGTTGCTGTCGAACTCCTGGTCGTAGTTAACGTCGATGTTGTCCGACCCAAGTGTCCGCCCGGCGCTGGTCTTTGCCTGGAAAGAAACGCTCAGGGCTCCCGTGATGCGCGTGTACACCTGGGGCGCCGCTTTCCCCACCGCGGGAGCGCGCGTCACGGTCGGCTGCGGATGCGTGAAGTTGATGATCTGGCAGTACACCGTCACCGCCGGATGATCCTCGTCCTCGCGCAACTGCGGATTGTCCTTCAGTAGTTCGGTTTCCAGAAGCGCCTGCAGATCGTGCGCCAGATCCGTCTGATCCTGGTGCCCGGTCACCTTCACCCGGATCGTGTCACCAGGCAGCTGGATCAGAGCCGGCAGTTTGCGCTCCAGCGTCACTTTGGTCTTGGCCATGCCAAAGCCCTGGCCCTGCAGAGGCGCCGCCATGACTCCGGCCGACAGAGCCGCCACGATTCCGAAATCCCTCAGCTTCATGTTCCTGCTCCTCGGGCACTCTGGGGAGCCCGACCCGCAATGAGCCTGGTCTGACTGTCGGACGAGAGGCGTCGTCCTTCTCGCCCCGGTTGCGCTAGCCGGTTCGCTTGCCATCGCCGGCCGAGTTTTGCACGAGCCGTTTCCTGTTTCTCTATCGAGGGAGGGCCACAATCATAGCAATTCGCCCCATCTTCGGGCACTCTTTTCTTTACTAACTCCTAACGCACAGAACCACAGCCATTTCCGCCTGCCGAGAGGGACTCAGACGATCCCCAGGGAGACCGCGCACCCTTCTTTTACGAGTGTCAGAATCGGAGCTTTTGTTCCAGGAAGATGCGGCGACGGAGAGAGGATCAGGCCAGGCCGCCGGCCCGCTTCAGCGTCTCGATGTCCAGCTTCACCATCTGCAGCATGGCTGCCATCGCGCGCTTGCCGCCCTCGGCGTCTTTGCCGTGCAGCAGCTCCCCGATGTTGGCCGGAACCACCTGCCAGGAGACGCCGAACTTGTCCGCGACCCAGCCGCACTGCATCTCGCTGCCGCCGGCCGAGAGCTTCGCCCACATGTCGTCGATCTCCGCCTGTGTCTCGCAGGGAATCACGAACGAGATCGCGGGCGTGAACTGGTAATGGGGCCCGCCATTGAGCGCGACAAACTCGAGGTCGCCGATGGTGAAGGTCACGGTCAGCACCGATCCCGCAGGATTGGGTGCACCCTCCGGGGCCCGCAGCACTGCCCCGCGTTTTGCATTGGGAAAGACCGACAGATAGAACTCAACCGCCTCTTCGGCGTTGTCACTGAACCACAGGAACGGCTGGATCTTCTGCATGACTCTCCCTCACGCTGGGGTGTCTGGCCTCAACGCGTGCCGCCGGCGATGGCTCCAATGACCAGCAGCGGCTCTTTTCCTGACGCGACCTCGTCCGGCAGCGGATCGTCCGGCGAGTCGTGCGACAGGTCTTCCTGGCAGGCAAAGAAGCGCAGGAACGGCCTGCGCTTCTTCGTGTCGTGATCGCGGATCGTCCCACGGAGCACCGGATACTGCTCTTCCAGCGCATCGAGCACGCGCCGGAGCGTCACCGGAGCCGGAACGTCCACCTGGACTTCACCGCTCACCTGCGCCAGCGTGCGCAGGTGGAACGGCAGCTCAACCCGGATCATGGCAGGGTCTGAACCTCCACCGACAAAACCGGAGGCAGATCCCGCACGATTGGCTTCCAGTGCTCCCCGCCATCGGGCGATACATAGACCTGACCGCCCGTGGTGCCGAAGTAGATGCCGCAGTCGTCCAGCTTGTCGACGGCCATGGCATCGCGCAGCACGTTCACGTAGCAGTTCTGCTGCGGAAGCCCGCTGGTCAGCGCCTCCCAGTCATTGCCGCCGCTGCGGCTGCGCCACACCTGCAGCTTGCCCTCCAGCGGGTAGTGCTCGGAGTCGCTCTTGATGGGCGCCACATAAATCGTGTCCGGCTCGTGGGAATGCACGTCGATCGCGAAGCCGAAGTCGGTCGGCAGATTGCCGCTCACTTCGCGCCAGTTGTCGCCGGCATCGTCGCTGCGCATCACGTCCCAGTGCTTCTGCATGAAAAGCACGCCCGGGCGGTTCGGGCTCATGGCAATGTGGTGCACGCAGTGGCCGACCTCGGCATCCTGGTCGGGCATGAACTGCGAGCGCAGGCCTTTGTTGATCGGCTTCCAGCTCCTGCCCCCGTCGTCGGTGCGGAACGCGCCCGCGGCCGAGATTGCGATGTAGATGCGGTTGGGGTCTTTGGGATCGAGCACGACGGTGTGCAGGCACATGCCGCCCGCACCCGGCTGCCAATTCGGTCCTGTGCCGTGGCCGCGCAACCCGGGCAGCTCCTGCCAGGAATGGCCGGCGTCGGTGGATTTGAACAGCGCCGCGTCCTCCACTCCCGCGTAAACGGCCTCGGCGTCGGAGAGCGATGGCTCCAGGTGCCACACGCGCTTGAACTCCCACGGATGCTGGGTTCCGTCATACCACTGGTGGGTGGTGAGCGGCGCCCCGCTTTTTTCCGAGGTGTCGTAGACAAACCGGTTGCTCTCGCCCATCGGCCAGCCCTGCGGCGACTTCTGCAGGCCGCCTCCGGGGGCCGTCCAGGTCTTGCCGCCATCGTCGGACCGCTGGATGATCTGTCCGAACCACCCGCTGGTCTGCGAGGCATAGATCCGGTCCGGATTCACCGGCGATCCCTTCATGTGATAGACCTCCCAGCCGGCGAAGAAGGGGCCTTCGACTGCCCAGTTTTCCCGCTTGCCGTCTGCGGTCAGGGTGAACGCGCCTTTCCTGGTCCCCGCCAGGACGCGTACTTTGCTCATGCTCGCTCCTTTGAAATCCTTTCCGGGTTTGTGCGGGACAGATTACATCGGTTTGGAAACGTTGATCATCCACGGCGTTCCGAAGCGATCGGTAAAGTGCGCATACCGCTTCGCCCAGAAGGTCTCCTGCAGCGGCATCTTCACTTCTCCGCCTTCGGAGAGGCCGGGATAAACGCGCTCGGCCGTTTCGACATCCTCGAGGTCCAGACAGACGGCCATGCCCTGCGCCTTCTGGAAATATTCCGGCGGCGCATCGGAGCCGAGAATCATTTCATCCCCGACTGAAAGGGCCACATGCATGACCTTGTTCGCCCATTCCGGATACTTCGCGGCCATGGGGCTGTTGCCAAACGTAAACATGCCGACGATTTTGCCGCCCAGCACCCGCTCGTAGGTACGGAAGGCCTCTTCGCACTGCCCGCTGAAATTCAAGTAAGGCTGGATTCGCATTGTGTCTCCTGAAGGATGAAGGCTGATGTGGTGTTCGACGTCCGGCAACGGACAGGCCGGACCAGGTCCGGGGTTCTTTATGAAATCAGGCGGGCACGCTTTCCGGCTGTTGCGTCATCGCTGGCGCTTCGTCGGCGCTGGGCCCCCAGCTTGCTGGAACCGGCACGTCGAGCAAACGAAGATAAACGCAGAACTGCCCGCGGTGCTGGTACCAGTGGTTGAGCATGATGTTGCGAATGAAAGCCTGCCGAGGCATAGCCAACACCACTTGTTCCCCGGCGAGGACGCGAAAGTTTTCATTCATGGCGGCGTCGTCAAGCTTCGGCAGCAGAGATCGGACGGTCGCTACACTCTCCTCGAAAGATCGAAGGACCTCCTCCCGGCTCGCCGGTTCCGGCATATTCGAGAAATCCGGGGCCTGCCCCGAATCTTCCTGTACAAAACGCACGACGTTTCCCGGCACCTCGGCCAAATGCAACGCCAGCTGGCCCGCGGACCTCGACTTCCGATGTGGCTTCCAGGTCAGCTTGTCCTCAGGCAAACGCTCCAGAAACTTCCGCGTTACCGGCGCCTGCTGTTCAAATTCAGCAAGAAAACCCTGTGCAATCGACACGATCATCCTCCTTTGGGCCTAAAAATGAAGCTGGTTCCTAACTGTTTTGCCTGAGCGGCACCAGTTCGCCGAGCCGCGGTTCACGCAACCACAGAGCGCCCCAAACCAGAACGCCAAAATACACCGGAAACAGCGTGTGACTGAAGAGCGGCTCCTGCAGCCGAAGATTGGTTGCCACGGCGCCGCCCAGATAACCGGTCAGCAAAATCGCCCCCAGAATGGCGGTCCGCGGGATCAGGTAGAGAATAGTGCTCACCAGCAGTAAGACGCCCAGAGTGACGGAGAGCTCGATAGGCCAGCCGGTGCGGACAAACGCGTCTGCCACCGGTTTCGGCCGAACGAACTTCATCACCGCGTCCAACAGGAAGAACAGAGCCGCCAGTCCGGCGATCACCCGTCCGGTCCATAACCGTCCCGTAGAAACCTCCGCTGCGCTGTTCTCTGTCCAGCGCGCTCCCATCGTTGCTTCCGCCATGACCGTCCTCCATATCCACTTTGGGAAATTGTCGAACTGCTTTGGCCCGGGGAACCATACCGGTTTCCTTCTTACGGTTTCCCGTCCTTCGTTCCGTTGCGCCGGGGACCGCCCAGCCAGGGAAGGATGGGCGTGGGATCCCGGTCTTTCCAGCGCCGCAGCGTCTCGTTCAGAATCGACTCCCGATTCGCTGCCATGTGAGCGACCAGTTGCGCCGGCGCCCCGGTCTGCTCGTGCTGCGCGCCCCAGATCAGCAGCTCCAGCATCACCGGCGCCAGATCGATCCCTTTCTGCGTGAGCCGGTAATTCACTCTGCGGCCGTCCTCCGGGTCCTGCTCTGCCTCGACCACCCCCGTGCACTGCAAACGGCGGAGCCGGTCGGCGAGGATATTTGTGGCGATGCCTTCGCCCGACTCCACAAAATCCTGAAATCTCTGAAAGCCGCGCACCATCAGATCGCGCACGATCAGCAGCGACCATCGGTCGCCGAAGACTTCGAGCGAGATGCTGACCGGACATCCGGAACGGTGCTGGGGAACGGCCTTCCTGGGCACGCCTGCCAATCTAGCAACGATTACTTGTGAATTGCAAGTAGATTTGGGGGGGAAATTTTCCTGCCGGCGCAGATCAACAAAGAAGATCAATAAAAAAGGCCATCCCCAGGGATGACCTTTTCACACTGCAGTTATGGCCATTCGCGCTATTGCGGAGGTCCCTGGGAGGTACCGCTCGCGTTCTTTGGCTGCGGTTGCGGCGGCGGAGCCTGCGGATTCGCCGGAGGGGTTCCCTGCGGCGGCACAGGCGGCTGTGCGGTGATCGGCGCCGTTCCTGGAGCCACCGGCTGCGAGTTCGCCGGAGTCGGAGCCTGCTCCTGCACGCCAATGGAGGCGCCCGAAACGACCATCTCAACGCGACGGTTCTTCGCCCTTCCCGCCGAAGTGGAATTATCCGCGACTGGACTTGCCTCGCCGTAGCCCTGCGATGTCACGCTGCCCGGCGGCACGCCCTGGGCGATCAGGAAAGACTGCACGGCCATCGCCCGCTTCTCCGAAAGCTGCTGGTTGTATGCCTGTGAGCCGACGTTGTCGGTGTAGCCTTCCACCTGCACCTTCAGGTTGGGATAGGTGAGCAGGATGCCGGAGACCTTGGCCAGCTTGATCTCGGCATCGGTCTTGAGGTCGTACTTGTTGAAGCCGAACAACACGTCGGACAGGTTCACGATCAGCCCGCGCGCCGTCTCCTGCGTGTTCAGGACCTGGTTCAGCTGGTCGCGCAGCCTTTCGCGCATCTGCTCTGCCGCCTGCCGCGCCTGGGCTTCGGCCTGCTCGGCGGCCTGCTGGGCGACCTGCGCCTTCGCCTGTTCGGCGCGCGCCGCTTCGGCGGCTGCCTCGGCCTGCTGCTGCTGCTGTTGGGCAGCCTGGGCCTGAGCTTCGGCCTGCTGCTGCTGTTGCTGGGCTTGTTGCGCCGCCAGGGCCGACGCCTGAGCCTGCTGCTTCGCGGCCTCCTCCGCGGCGCGCTGCCGCGCCTCATCGTCCGCCTGCTTCTTGCGGATGGTCAGAATGCGGGCATCCTCTGAGGTTTGCACCGCCTCGCGCGCGTAGGTGATCTCCTGCTTCATCTCCTTCTGGTGAATGTCCATCTGCTGGGCGTTGTCGAGGTCCTGTTTGGCCGAGGCCATGGGGCCGGGTGCGTATTGCTCGGCGCCCTCGGCGTCGGCAATCTGCACGGCGTTGATCGCCTCATACAGATCCAGCGGGGAGCGGTCGTTGCGCGTGATGGGGTGAAGCACCGAGTGCGGACCCTCGGTCTGCGCATAGGCGCCGCGCGGCAACAGACTGTAATGCGCGTTCACCGTCTCCAGCACGCCGGTGGTTTTGTCGTTGATCACAAAGTTCTGCATCACGACGACGTCGCTGGGCATGGTGACCGCAAAATACGGCTCGGCGGTCAGAATCATCCCGAAGGACTGGAGGTTCGTGGTGACCGTGGTATCGGCCTTGCCGCTGCGGCTCCAGAGCACTTCGCCCAGGTTGATGGGACGGCCTTCGGGGGTAATCGCCCAGAGGACGTAGGTCAGATATTCGATCCCGTAACTGTTCGCCGGAATCAGCCCTTCGAGATGGACCTTGATCTGGGTGCGCCCATTCAGGCTGTTCACCTCGGCGGCGCCTTTGGCCTGGGGCAGCAACTCCGTGCCGCGAAAGCCGACGCGGGTGGCGCCGCTGCGGTGAAAGTAGTTAATGGCCGGAATGTTGCGCCCCACGACGGTGATCTTGTAGATGGGTACGCCGTTCTCCGTGCCTTGCGGCTGCTGTCCCTGCTGCGGCCAGCGATCGGTTGCTGTTGGATTCGCCTCCTGCGCAAGCAGCGTTCCGCATCCGGCCAGCGCCAGCGCCAAAACCCAGACCCTCTTCATTGTCCCTGGTCCCCCCTGTTTGTCGTCCCAGATCAAAGAGATGCGGCGCCGCATCGTCCGGTCACCCGGCCCACGCAGAATCGGATGCCGGGAAGCCGGATGGTCACTCCCGGACCTGGCCAACGGCTCCGGGCCTCTTCTCCGGTTTACCATGACTTCCGATGCCCGTCGCTGCCATGTTTCTCGATCTTCGCATCGAGCACGCTCATTCTCTTAAGGATCGCCGCCAGGTGGTCCGCAGCCTGAAGGAGAAGCTGGCCCACGGGTTCAATATTTCCATAGCCGAAATGGACGAATCACCCACCTGGCATTCCGCCACGCTGGGCATCGCCGCCATCTCCGGCTCCCGCGACTACCTGTCGGGCCTGATGGCCCAGGTGGAGAGCGCGGCGATCCGCATCGCAGACGGATTGGGCGCGGAAGTCTCGGCCTCCTGGGATTTCCTCGAGAGTTCGCCGGCCGAATAGCGGCCGATTTTCATCCGTGGGAATTGCATATCCCGCATGTATGATGGGCGTGCCGTCGGCTCCTCATCGCCCATACAGTGCCACTGCTGCGAAACGACTGTCCCCCCTGGCGCAGGAAGGACCGGCCCCATGCAGTGCCCTGGAGGAATCATGAGACGCATCCTCGGTCCACTTGCAGTTCTGCTTGTATTTGCCCTTACCGGTGTCGCTCAGGATCGCCCGGCGAGCCACCCGGCGGCCAGTCCACACGCGGCCCCGCAGCAGGGAGCGCGCGGGGTGCATCCCATCGGCCCGGCGCGGCCGCCCGTTGGAGGAGGTCACGTCCCCTCCCATGGCCCCCAAACCCACACGCCGCTTCCGAAGGGCAAGCCCGACCAACCCGGCCATCCCACAGTGCCGCACGTGGACGCGAGCACCGACCGCTGGGTCGGCCACGTGCCCTCAGGGAATTACCACCTCGCCCAGCCCTGGCAGCACGGACACTTCCCCGGTTCCACGGGAGCCCGGCAGGTGTGGCGCCTGGCCGGCGGCGGACCCGACCGCTTCTGGTTCGGCGGCTTCTACTTCAGCGTCGCCCCGGCTGACGTAGACGACTGCGACGGCTGGCTCTGGGATTCCGACGACATCGTGCTCTATCCCGATCCGGACGATCCAGGCTGGTACCTCGCCTACAACGTTCGCCTTGGCACGTATGTTCACGTGATGTATCTGGGAACGTAGCCTCTAAACCTGGCCTCAGGAAGCTGGCCCGGATCGGTTGCGGGGCGTGCGGAGATCTCTCCGCGTTGCCCCGCGTGGCTGGCGATGCCACACTGAAAAGCAGATGCCCCACGCTGCTCCTGCCAGGCTCGCGCCTGCCGCCATCCTGTCCGTCGAACATCTGTCGAAGCAGTATGGCGCCATCGTCGCCGTCGACGATGTCTCCTTTTCGGTCGGCTCGCAGGAGATCCTCGGGCTTCTCGGGCCCAACGGCGCGGGCAAGACGACGACCATCAACATGATCCTCGGCGTGCTGGCGCCGACGTCGGGCACCATCACCATCGATGGCTGCGACCTCGCCCGCCGGCGGCGGCAGGCGCTGAGCCGGACGAATTTCGCTGCCGTCTATGCGCCACTGCCCGGCAATCTGACGGTTGCGCAGAATCTGCGCGTCTTCGGCCTGCTCTACGCCGTTTCCGGACTCCGCGAGCGTATTGAGGAGAGTCTGCGCGACTTCGACCTGGTTCGCTTTCGCAATACGAAATGCGGGGTGCTCTCGTCCGGCGAGCAGACCCGTGTGGCTCTGGCCAAGGCAATGATCAACCGTCCGCGGCTCCTGCTGCTCGATGAGCCAACTGCGTCGCTCGATCCCGCCATTGCGCGCGAGATCCGCGCGACGATCCGCGACTTCGCATCGCGCACCGGGGTGGGCGTTCTGTGGACCTCGCACAACATGGTGGAAGTCTCCGAGGTCTGCCACCGCGTGCTGTTTCTCTCGCACGGCAAAGTCCTTCTGGAGGGCGATCCGCGCTCCCTGCCTGGGCTGCACGGCCACTCCACGCTCGAAGATCTCTTTGTCGCCGTGGCGCGCGAGCCGCTCACCCTGCGCGTGCCTCAGGAGCAGGACTGATGGCTCTCTTCCCGCGACGCCCCGCCGGCCTGCTGCTCCGCCAGTACTATCTGCTGCGCAGCAGCCCTACGCGCCTCGTTCCCCTGTTTGCGTGGGTCGCCATCGACATCATCCTCTGGGGATTCATCACCCGCTACCTCAACTCCGTCTCCGCGGCGCGCTTCAATTTCGTGCCCGCGATGCTGGGCGCGGTGTTGCTCTGGGATTTCATGTCGCGCGTGATGCAGGGCATTACCACTGCGTTTCTCGAAGATGTGTGGTCGCGAAATTTCCTCAACCTCTTCGCCTCGCCGCTCAGCGTGTCGGAATACCTGACGGGTCTGGTCCTCACCAGCATCGCCACCAGCATCGTCGGCCTCGTCGCCATGGTCGCGCTCGCCACCCTGGCGTTTGGATTGTCGTTCTTTGTCTACGGATCGATGCTGGCCGCGTTTCTGCTGGTCCTCTTTCTCTTCGGAATTTCACTGGGGATCTTCGGCTGCGCGCTGGTCCTGCGCTTTGGTCCGGCAGCGGAATGGTTCATCTGGCCGATTCCGGCCTTCATCTCGCCGCTGGCCTGCGTCTTTTACCCGCTGTCGGTGCTGCCGCACTGGATGCAGGGCCTGGCCCGCCTGATTCCGCCCAGCTATGTATTTGAGGGGATGCGCCAGGTACTGCTCGGCCACACGGTCGCGGCGACATCGCTGGCGATCGGCAGCGCTCTGGCCGTGATTTACCTGCTGCTGATGGGACGGCTGTTCACCGGCGTTTATCGCCACGCGGTGCGCACGGGGCTGATCGCGCGGTATTCAGCCGAGACGGTAAGCTGACCGGCTTCGCCGGCTTAATTTGGTCCGCTTCGGGGCAAGCCTGATAATCGAACTGAATGCCTCGTTCCCGATCGGACAAGAAGCGCAGTCCCCGGCTTGCCCCAGTTGCACCGAAGGCAAAGCCGCCCGGACAACCAGCCACGCCGAAGGCGCCGTCGCCTGAACGGCCAGTTCTCGCCATCGTCGGCCGCCCCAACGTCGGCAAGTCGACGCTCTTCAACCGGCTCACCGGCAGCCGCCGCTCCATCGTCGGCAACGAGCCCGGCATTACCCGCGACCGCATCTACGGCGAGGTTGGGTGGAACGGCCGGCTCGTCCGCCTGGTTGACACGGGCGGCATCGTCCCCGACGACGAAGCTCTGATTCCCACCGAGATCTTCCGCCAGGCGCGCCACGCGCTCGAGGAAGCCAGCGCCATCATCATGGTGGTCGACGGCCGTACCGAGCTCGCCTCCCCGGATATGGACCTGGCCCGGCTGCTGCTCCGCACCGGCAAGCCGCTCTTCCTCGCGGTGAACAAGATCGACGCGGAAAACATGGGCGCTGCTGCTGAAAATTTCCGCCGCCTCGGCATTCGCAACCTGGTGCCAATCTCCGCCGAGCACGGACATAACATCGGTGATCTCCTCGACGAGGTCTTCGCCGTTCTGCCCGAGCCGGAAATCTCCGACGAAATCCCGCCAGACGTGCCGCTCGATGAGGCGAGCCCATCTGAAAATGAGCCGCTTCGTACTCACGGCGAATTCGAGCAGATGGAAACCCGCGTCGCCATCATCGGCCGCCCTAACGTCGGCAAATCGACCCTGCTGAACGCCCTCACCGGCAGCGCGCGCGCCATCGTCTCGCCTGTCGCCGGCACCACGCGCGATGCGGTCGACGAGGTCATGCGGTACAAGGATCACGACCTCCGCCTCATCGACACGGCCGGCATTCGCCGCAAGGGCAAAACGAAGCTGATGGCCGAAAAGCTCTCCGTGGTGATGGCGCGGAAGCATCTGGAAGCCGCCGATCTGGCCCTGCTGGTTATCGACGCCACCGAGGGCGTCTCGGCCTCGGACGCAACCATCGGCGGCTATGCACACGAGAGTGGCCGCTCGGTGATCATCGTCGTGAACAAGTGGGACCTTGTCACGACTGGCCGCACCGACGGCAAACCGCCGGCGGACAACGCCATCTTCGAGCGGCAGCTTCGCTCCGTCCTGAAATACCTGAGCTACGCGCCGGTCCTCTTCATCTCCGCCTCCGAGGGTCGCGGCATCGCGCGCGTTCTCGACACCGTGCTGCGCGTGGCCGCAGAGCGCCGTAAGCGCGTAGGCACCGGGCAGATGAACCGCTTCCTGCAGAAGGTCGACTTCCAGAGAGCCACGGTACCCATGGCCAAACGAGTCCGCATCTACTACATGACCCAGGCCGCGGTGGCTCCTCCGACGTTCGTTCTCTTTACCGATCGCGACGTGAAGCTGCACTTCTCCTTCGAGCGCTTTCTTGAGAACCAAATCCGTGCAGCCTTTGGCTTTGAAGGCTCACCGATCTGGTTCCGGGTGCGCTCTCGCAACGAAGCGCCTTCCAGCGGATAAGCTTCGGCCGGAATTTGGGCGGCGCACTTTGGCAACTTCCGGCACCCGGCTGGTATCGAAAAGGGGTAGATGCGGTAACGCTTCAGAAACCGACCAAGGAGGATGGATGTCCAGAATTCGGACGAAACCAACTGAATCGGCAGGAAAGCGAGCTGTCTTTACCGATCCGCAATCTCGCGGAGGGAGAAGCACTCGAGCCGAGTCGATGCCTTCGAGGCCTCTGCTCGAATTTCACTTCTCTTCCGGAGGGCAGCTGAAAATTCCGGGCCTCTTCTATGGAGGCGAGACTACGGCGGGCGGCTAAGCTTCCATGGAAGGCGTTTCCGTGGAAGCATGACCACTTTTCCCCCGGGGCGACAACCGGGAATCAAAAAACAGGGCGGGCTGTTCGGAAACGGACAGCCCGTTTTCTATTCTGCGAACCGCCGTCCTCTTTCCTTCGTATCCTCCTTTGAAATCCAGATATTCTGGAGCTATCCATCGCGCTCGTACATCCAATGCACCAATTCAAGGGATATTTCGTCGTTAGAACCACTGGGGCCGCTGGGAGCGCGGTATTCTGAGGGGTTTATTCGCTGGTTGTTTTCTTTCCTACATTTAGGTCGGCTTTGAGCCGGCCAGAGGACGCACTTTGAAAACCGATCCAGTCATCATCTCTGCCTTATCGCTCCTGCTCGCCGCCGGAATCGCGGGTTGCGGAAAGGCCGAGCCGCAGCAGCGTGCCGGCGCCGGCATGCAGGCCCTCCCTGTCCAGACAATGACGGTCGCGGAACAGCCGGTTCCGCAGTCGGACCAGTATGTAGCCACGATCAAATCGCGGCGTTCGGCCACCATCAACCCGCAGGTCAGCGGCAATCTGACGCAGATCCTCGTGCATTCGGGTGACCAGGTGAAGGCCGGCCAGCTCCTGATGGAAATCGACCCGACCAAACAGCAGGCTACGGTCGCTTCTCAGGAGGCAACCGATCAGCAGCTGTTGGCCGTTTATAAGTACAACCAGGCCCAGATCGCCCGCCAGCGTCAGCTCTATTCCGATGGCATCATCAGCAAGGACGCCATCGACCAGTCGGAGCAGGCCTACGCCAGCTCCAAAGCCAATTACGAGTCGGCGCTGGCTACCCTGACAACCCAGCAGCAGGAGCTTGGCTATTACCGCATCACGGCTGCCTTCGCCGGAACCATCGGTGACATCCCCGTCCACATCGGCGATTACGTCACCCCCAGCACCATGCTGACCACCCTCGACGAAAACAAGGACCTGGAAGCCTACATCTATATCCCGACGGAGCGCGCCTCGCAGGTGCACACGGGTCTGGGAGTCAGGATTCTCGACAACAGCGGCAAGCCCGTTGAGAACACCGCGATCGACTTTGTGTCGCCGCAGGTGGACGACGCTCTGCAGGGCATTCTGGTCAAGGCGCCCATCCATTCCCCGCTGCTGCGCAATGAACAGATGGTGAATGCCCAGGTCATCTGGAGCGTCTCGCCTAAACCGGTGGTTCCCGTGCTCGCCGTCAGCCGCATCGGAGGACAGGCCTTTGTTTATGTCGCAAAGAGCGCCGGCGAGGGCAAGTTTGTCGCCCACCAGCAACCCATCGATCTGGGCCAAACCGTTGGCAACAACTACGCCGTGCTCAGCGGCCTCGATAGCGGAGACAAGGTCATCGTCTCCGGCACGCAGATACTGATGGACGGCATGCCCGTGATTCCCATGCCCTCCGGTCCGCCGCCCAATGCGCCTGCTCACGGTCTCTGAGGCGCTTCGTTTCACACGCATGAACTGCGAGGCTCAGCTTGGTTGACTTCTTTATTCATCGCCCGGTTTTTGCCACGGTCTGCGCGCTGCTCATCATCCTGGCGGGGGCTGTGGTTATTCCGTCGCTGCCCATCTCCCTGTATCCGCAGCTGGCGCCGCCCCAGGTCACCGTCACCAGCGCCTACATCGGCGCCAATGCCAGCCAGGTGGAGTCCGCGGTCACCATTCCTCTGGAAGAGGCCATCAACGGCGTCCCCGGCATGCGCTACATCCAGTCCACCAGCGCGAATGACGGAACCAGCGCCATCACCACCACCTTCCAGACCGGCTACCCACTCGACATCGCCGCGGTGGATGTGCAGAATCGCGTCTCCTCCGCCTCCGGCCTGCTGCCCGCCGAGGTGAATCAGACCGGCATCACCGTCAGCAAAGCCAACAGCAATTTCGTCTTTGGCGCCGGCATCTATGCCGACCACGGCCAGTACAGCAATCTCTTCATGAGCAACTACCTTGATGTCTACATCAAGGACGCCATCAAGCGCGTGCCGGGCGTCGGCGACGTCCAGATCTTCGGCGTCGGCCAGTACGCCATGCGCATCTGGCTCGACCCGGTGAAGCTTGCTGCGCGCGATCTGACTGCCACCGATGTGGTCGCGGCCCTGCAGGAGCAGAACGTCGAGGTGCCTTCCGGGCAGCTGGGCGCACCGCCCTCCAACAACCAGCAGTCCTTCCAGATTTCCGTCAACGTGGTCGGCCGCCTCACTACGCCCGAGCAATTTGACAACATCATCGTTAAAAACACGCCCAACGGCATCGTCCAGATCAAGGACGTCGGCCACGCAGAACTCGGCTCCTCGAGTTATGCCAGCACCCTCACCTTCGACGGCATTCCCGCCGTCGGCTTCGGCGTGATGCAGCTCAGCGACGCCAACGCTTTGCAGGTCGACCGCGACGCCCAGGCCGAGCTTGCCAGGCTGGCCAAATCCTTCCCGCCGGGCATGAAGTACGCCGTGGCCTTCGATACCACGACGATTGTCGGCGCCTCGATCCACGAGGTCATCAAGACGCTCCTCGAAGCCATCCTCATCGTCATTGCGGTGATCTTCTTCTTCCTGCAGGACTGGCGCGCCACCCTCATTCCCGCGGTCACCATCCCGGTTTCGCTCGTCGGTACCTTCGCCTTCATCAAGGTCTTCGGTTTCTCCATCAACTCGCTCACGCTCTTCGGCATCACCCTCGCTACCGGTCTGGTCGTCGACGACGCCATCGTCGTCATCGAAAACGTCCAGCGCCATATCGCCGAAGGCGACAGCGAGACGCACCACGCCACCTCCGCCGCCATGGTCGAAGTCACCGGCGCCGTGATCGCGACCTCCCTCGTGCTCATCGCCGTCTTCGTGCCGGTCTCCTTCTTCCCCGGAACCACCGGCATTCTCTACCGGCAGTTTTCGCTGACCATCGCGTTTTCCATCGCTATCTCGGCGTTCAACGCGCTCACCCTGTCACCGGCGCTCTCGGCGCTCTTCCTGCGCCGTGAGGAGGCCAAACATTCGGTCCTCCATTTTGCCGAGCGCGCCATCAAAGGGCTGGGGCGCGGCTATGCCCGCGCCATCCACGGCGTTCTGCGCGTGCGCTGGCTGATGGTGATCCTGTTTTTCGTCGGCCTTTTCGGCGCTTACTGGGAGTACACCCACGTCCCAACGGCCTTTGTTCCCGAAGAAGACCAGGGTTTCATGATGATCCTGATCCAGGCGCCGCAGGGAGCCTCGCTGGCCTACACCACGCACATCGAAGCGGAAGTAAGCGGCCTTCTGAACAAGGACAAGGATGTGGCCGGCGCCTTTGCCGTGGGCGGATTCAGCTTCAGCGGCAACGCGGCCAACTACGGCATGATGTTCTGCGCGCTCGCTCCCTATGACCAGCGCAAGGGTCCCGAGCACTCCGCCGACGCCATCGTCGCCCGCCTGCGCCCGAAGTTCTTCATGATTCCCGGCGCGCTCATCATTCCCCTGGTGCCGCCCGCCATCCAGGGTGTCGGCAGCATCGGCGGCTTCCAGTTTGAGCTTGAGGATCGCAGCAACAACACTCTCACCGATCTCGATCGCACCGCCCATATGATCGTCGCGAGTGCCAGCCAGAACAAGGACCTCGCCGGCATGTACACCAGCTTCACCTCAAACGATCCCCAGGTCCTGGTACGCATCGACCGCGAGAAAGCCAAGGCTCTCGGCGTTCCCTTCGGTCAGATCTCTGACGCTCTGCAGGTCTACATGGGGTCTGAGTACGTCAACAACTTCGACTTCAACAACCGCAGTTACCGCGTCTACGTCCAGGCCGAGCAGCAATTCCGCGAAGACGCTGCGGACATTCGCCAGTACTACGTGCGCTCCAATACCGGCCAGATGATCCCGCTGGACAATCTCGTCGCCATTGAAAACACCTCAGGGCCGCAGGTCATCAGCCACTACAACCTCTTCCGTTCCGCGGAAATCGACGGCTCTCCCGCTCCCGGCGTGAGCACCAGCGTCGCCCTGCACACCATGGAGAACATTGCCGATCACACCATGATGCACGGCATGGCCTACGAATGGACCGGACTGGCCCTCGAGGAGATCGAGTCCGCCGGGAAGATCTTCATCATCTTCGGCCTCGGTATCCTCGTCGTCTATCTCACGCTCGCCGCGCTCTATGAGAGCTTCGCTCTGCCCTTTATCATTCTGCTCGCCGTGCCCATGGCCGTCCTCGGCGCTTTGCTGGCCCAGTCGCTGCGCGGCTATGCGGATGACATCTACTGCCAGATCGGTCTCGTGATGCTCATCGGCCTGGCTGCCAAGAACTCCATCCTCATTGTTGAATTCGCCGAGCAGCTCCGCCGCAAAGGGCGCTCCATCGTCGACGCCGCCATCGAGGCCGCCGAGCTGCGCCTGCGCCCGATTCTGATGACCTCCTTCGCCTTCATCCTCGGCGTCATTCCTCTCGCCATCGCCTCCGGTGCGGGCTCCGCAGGACGCCGCTCCGTCGGCACGACCATCATCGGCGGCATGCTGGTTTCCACGCTGCTTAAC
This sequence comes from uncultured Acidobacteriaceae bacterium, assembly GCA_963770525.1. Lineage (GTDB taxonomy): Bacteria > Acidobacteriota > Terriglobia > Terriglobales > Acidobacteriaceae > Palsa-343. Next base: position 313,176 of record CAVYPY010000003.1, read on the forward strand.
CTGTTCTTCATTCCCGTGCTCTACGTGATGCTCCAGTCGCTCCTCCACGTATTCAGCCGCAAACGCCCGGTGCCCCATGCCGTCTCCGCAGACTGACTCCAATTCGCCCCGCCCGTCCCGCCGGACTCCCGACGATCCTCTTGCGGTCCAGAGTTCGCTGAGCAGGCGCTTGTCTCAGGCGGTGGTCATCGCGGTATCCACCCTGACCCTCCTGGGAATATTCATCGGCATCCCGGTCGTGCGTGCTGTGGTTCCCGCCGTCGTGCAGACCGTCGTTCCCATCGTGGTCCGCGCGGTGGTCAGCCCGCCCGCTCGACCCGCCGCCCCGCCCCAAAAAACAACGGCCTGCACGCACAATCACATGCAGGCCGGTCCTTCCCACCGCCACGTTTGCGGCTAGTCTAGTCGTGGTCGTTGTCCGCCCAGGTTCCTGGCGTGAACGACACCCCGCGCAGCACTTCGGCGAACTGCGCCGTCCGCAGCGCAGAGAACTGCTCCTTCGCGGCGCCCGCAGCCGTTGTGTTGCTCAGGTTGTCGGTGATCACCACCAGCTTGTTCGGATCGGCGCCCGGATCGCCGCTCCCGCTCACCGTCGAGGTGATCGCCCAGATCGTCACTGTTCCGTCGCGATTCACCTTCCCGGTGAGATTCCGCAGCCCGTCCGTCGCCGGCGACCACGGCAATCCCGTCGGGATCGTCTTCGTCGCCGTTCCCAGGTTGTTGCCGGTTGGATAGCCCCCGACCGTGTACGGCGTCCCGAGGTTCAGGCCGCTGGTCAGCGTGTACGCGAGTTTCCAGGTCTGGCTGGTGGAATCGAAGATCCACTTCTCCAGCCCGGCATTCGTCTGCGCCGCGGCGTGGGTGTAGAGATCCGTTCCGCCCGTATAGCCATCGCCTTCATCGGCCACGTACAGCGTATTGGCGTTCGCGAACCACAACCCGAAGGGGAAGTTCACCGGATTCGCGCCCTTCGCCTTGTTCGAAAGCGTCGGGAAGCCCGCGAGGATGCACATGTTGCTCGGCAGACCGCTCTGCACGGTGGACGCGTTGTAGCTCAGCGGCTGGTTCGGCAGCGCCGCGCCGGGTACCGGCAGCCCCGTTCCACTGGGACAGGCCGTTCCCGTCGTGTCAATGAAATACACGGTGTTCACGCCGTTGCCGCCGCTGCCCTTCGTGTAATACACGACATTGTTGAAGACCGTGATGCCGCGGAAATTGTCGTCCTTGCCCACCTTGTCTGCCGGATCGCCCAGCTGCGTCACCGAGAAACTGCCCAGCGGCGTCGGCGGCACCGGTGGATTCTGCACCGCCTCCGGCGCATCGGTTGGGTAGATCAGCTGCGCGCCCGCTCCCAGAATCACGTTCGTTGGCTGGGGCGTGCTGCCGTTCCCCGCGTTCCCGGCCGCGTAGTACAGATCGTTCCTGCTCAGGTTGTTCAGAATGACCGAACGGCCGTTGTTGCCGCTGTATGCATTGGTCTCGGTGTAGGTGAAGTTCCCCCAGCGATCCATGCGCGCGACGGCCCGATAAACGTTCTCGCCGACCGGATTCGTGTCGTCCACCGCGCCCGGGGTATTCGAGTTCGAGACATCCACCGCGTTCACCGGAGCCACATATCCCATGAACGTCAGATACTGCCCGTCCAGCGACAGATGCAGCCCCAGTTCCGATTTCGAGCTGAAGCTCGTGACCAGCTGATTGCTCTTTGTCCCCACGCCGCGGTCCAGGCTGTTCGGCACTTCGAGCGTGCTCACCGTCCGGCCCCAGGGCGTCATCTGATCTAGATAAATGCGCGAGGTAATACCGAAGCTGCCGTCCACCGGCGCGTTGTTGAAGACATAAGGATACGTGCCGTTATTCACCGCCTGCACGCAGCTGCCTGTCGAGGTGACGCAGTTCGGCGGCAGGGTCTCGCCCACCGTCACGTTGCCGGCGCTGTTGTCGTACACGCTCCGGCTCACCACCAGATTGCCGGGGGAAAACGGCTGCGGCCGAAACCCGGGCGGGAATCCCTGTGCGGAGAGGGTCGTTGGAAAAGCAAGGGCAGCCAGCGCGAAAGTCGCGACGGCTCCCAGGGCACAGCGCCGTCCGGCGCGGCCCAGGCTCAATACTGTCATGTGCGGAGTCTCCTGGAATGCAAGTCAAGTTCGGTGCGACCGTGTGCGTGAATCGCACGCCGCCAACCATGCTCGCAATCCAGGATGAATCCTGAGTCAATGCCGCGTGAACGGATTCTGACGAGCCCCGGGGGTTACCTGCGCTGAAACTCCGGCGACCCCAGCAGCAGGCCGCCCAGCAGCGCCGCGTCCCCATCTGCCGGCGCCGGCAGCGGAGCCATCGCCTGCAGCAACTGCCCGAACTCGTGCGGCTGCACAAAACTTGCGCGTCGCGGAGCTTTCGGCATTCCAGCATCTGCACCATCGCCTGAAGCATTCTGCGCCAGCTGCCCCAGCGCCGCGCTGCGCGTGTGCTCGGAAACCGCCTCGCCGAACAGCGCCGTTTCCAGCCGGTTCTCCTTGGTCTCGGCGCTTGCCTGCTGCGGGCCGCCGATCCCCATCAGCTTGTCCCACTCCATCACCGTGCCCGCGTTGTTGTCCGCCAGCGCCATGCTGAAGTTCATCCGATCCAGCAGTTCTCCGCTGTTCAGCCACGCCTCCGCCGTCCACGCGTAGCCATTCGGCGTCTGGCAGCCGTAGAGCGGCATCCCCAGTTGTCCGATCGCCTCTACCAGCGCCGCCGGATGTACAACATCGCCGCCGGTCGCGCGCACCGCCGAGAGTACATACTCCTCCGGCGTCTTCACCTTAGCCCGGTACGTTTCCTTCGACCAGAACTCCGGCCGCTCCAGCATGGTCCGCAGCACCTCGCGAATATCGCCGCCCGTCTTCATCCAGGTCGCGGCCATGGCGTCCACCAGCGCCGGCGGCGGTGTGTCGCTCACGAAGCGCTGCGCGATCTGGTACGACACATGATGCGCGGTCGCGGGACTCATCGCCAGCATGTGCAGGACTTCCAGCCCCTCACCTTCGCCGCGCTCGGAGATTTTCTTGCCCAGCACAAATTTCGGTCCCGGCTCATGCCGCCGCGGGTTGAAGACAAACTCCCCACCCTGGTCGGGCCGCTCGATACCCCAACCCGTGAACGCCTTCGCTACTTCGATCACATCCTTCTGCGAGTAGCCGCTGTCCACGCCCAGCGTGTGCAGCTCCATCAGCTCGCGCGCGTAATTCTCGTTGATGCCTAAGGTCCGTCCCTTCCCATTGGGCCCCTGGGACCATGCTGCCCGCACCGCTGCTATCGAATGCGGCCCCACGCTCTCCGTCTGGTCCAGATAGAACAGCATCGCCGGGCTCTGGGCCGTCGCGACCAGCAGATCCTCAAACTTCCCCAGCGCCCGCGGCCGGATCACCTTGTCCTGATAATCGGCCAGATACCACGGTGCGAACGGCCCTTTGCGCAGATACACGTTGAAGTGGTTCAGCCAGAAGTCGGTCATCACTTCCTGGAGCTGCCGCTCGCTGTAGACATCGCGCAGCACCCGGGTGATCAGCACCTCGCCGCCCACCACCAGCTGCGGATTGATCAGTGCAAAGACCGTCTCCCGCTGCTCCGGCGTGAGCCCGGCGAATAGCGCCACGCGATCCGGCCGGCTCAGCCGCCGCAGAAATTCACGGAACGCCTCCGGCTGCATCGTCACCAGCTTTTGCACGCGTTCCATCGGCGGCAGATTCACCACGCTCGTCGCCCCCAGGTCCGCGTAGAGCTTGTCTTCCGCGGCCTTCACCTCGGCTGCCTGCACCTCGGACGCCTGTTCTGCGCTCGGCGTTGAAGCAGCGCCCTGCTCGGGCTTCGGCATCATGTCCAGAGGCGGCGGCGGCGCCATATCGTCGGCAGCCGACATTGCACTCGTCGTGCCCGTCGCCGGAGCATTCGGCTGCGCCTCTGCAGCCGAGTTCTGTGCCTTGTCCCCTGTCCCCTGTACCTCACCCGCTGTACCCTGTTGCCGGTTCTGCTGCCGCTCCTGCAACTGCGCAATCTGATCCTCGTAGATTGCGTGTTCCACCGGATCTCGCGGGATCGCCAGCCGACCCTGCTCCGCCTGTCGGATCATCTGCGGTGAAGGAAACAGCTGCACCCGCTCGTGCAGGTTCAGCCGCATCGCCGGGTATTCCGCCAGCCGAGTCTCCAGCGCCGAATCGTCAATCGACTGTGGATTCAGTTGCTCGTCGATCCACTTGTCCAGCCCCATCGCCTCCACAGCCGCCACGTCTCCCGGCCGCGGCCCAAACGTCAGCCGATTCAGCGCCTGCAGCGCACGCTGATCCTGCGTCAGCGGCGACTCGCTGGCCGCTCTCCCGGCCGGCTTCTTCTTGTTTTTATGACCGAAGGCCGCTGCGTCTCCTGGCGGGAGGATCAGCAGCGCCGCCAAAAATGCGGCGAGACAACGAACAGTCGTGGGCATGGTCGTCCTCTGAGACAGTCTGTCCTTGTCCCGCTAACCCGCGCAACCACCCAAAAGTCGCGGCCGGTGAAATTTAAACCGCCGCAACTCGATCGCCGGGCCTCTGGAATTCCTATGTCCCCCCGCAATGGCCCGGCGATCGACGACGGGATTAGCGCCTTCAACTTCGGCACAAACCACGACCGCCGTTAACCCAACCTCGGCCAACAAAAGGGGCAGACCTAACCTGGTCTGCCTTCGGTTTTCTATACGCTATCCGCTATACGCTGTCTTTTACTCGTCCCGTAGCAAGATCATCGGGTCCACCGCCAGCGCTTTGCGCGCCGGCAGCCATGCGGCCAGCAGGCCCAGCACGAGCATTGTCACCACCACCCCGCCCAGTACCACCGGATCCTTCGGCGTCGCCTGGTACACGATGGCGGAGAGCACCTTCGTTGCCAGCACGCCCAGCACGATCCCGCCCACCGATCCTCCGGCCAGCAAAAGGAAGGCCCTCCCCAGCACCGTTCCCAGAACCTGCTTCTGCCCGGCTCCCAGCGCCACGCGAATCCCCAGCTCCCGCATCCGCTTCGTCACCACATACGACGCCATGCCGAAGATCCCCGTCACCGCCAGCATCGCTCCCAGCAGCCCGAGCACGCCCAGCGCCACCGTCGCGACTCGCGCCGCAAACAGCGCCGAATCCATCTCCTGATTCCACGTGTTCATCTGCAGGGGGAGCCCTGCATCGAGTCCGTGCAGCGTCTGCTCGACGGCCCGCGACACCGCCGCGGGATCCTGCATCGACCGCACTTCCAGCCACGCACCGCTGTCCGGCTGCTGCAGGAACTGGAAGAACATCGCCGGCTGCTGGTCCTCGGTCAGCGTCCGGTATTTTCCGTCCTGCACCACGCCCACCACCTCGGCCCGCTTGCCGCCCCAGTACTTGAAGTGCCCGCCCAGCGCCTGGCTCACGGACCCGAAGACCTTCACCGCGAACGTGCGGTTCACCAGAGCGACGATCGGCGACTTGTCGTCGTCGTGCATCGTGAGATTTCTGCCGGCCAGCAGCGTTGTGCCTGCCGCCGCCAGATAGCCTGGCGAGATCGTGTAGTTCATCGCGTCGGCGATCGCATTCGTCGGCCGGAAGTCCGTGGTCGTGTCCTTGTACACATCGGAGTCGCTCCCGCCCAGGCTCAGCGGCAGCTGATTGGAGTAGCCCACCGCCGAGATGCCCGGAAGAGCCTCGATCGCTTCCACCATCCGCTTCTGCATCGGCGCCTGCTGCGCGCTGGTGTAGCCGGCCATCTGCAGATCCGTTGAGACCACGACAACATGGTTCGGATCGAAGCCGAAATTGCTGTGCAGCGAACGCACGAGGCCCCGCACGGCCACCAGAGATGAAGTCACCAGCACCGCGCAGATCGCGATCTGTCCCACCAGCAGCAAATCGCGCAGCGTGACCTTGCGCACGCCGCCCAGGCCTGCGCCTCCGGTGCGAATCACCTGCCACGGATCGGTCCGCAGAACCTGCCGCACCGGCACCATGCCGAACAGCAGTCCGCTCGCGAGCGCCATGCCCAGCGCCACGCCGTAGGTTCCCAGGTCGGGATTCACCGGCACATTGATCGGTACACTCGGAATCGGCTGCCAGGCGCTCAGCCAGCGCAGGATCAGCACACCGCCGGCCAGGCCGATTACGCCACCCGCCAGCGAAACCATCACCGCTTCCGTCAGCAGTTGCCGCACAATGCGCCCGCGCCGCGACCCCAGCGCCACCCGCAGCGCGACTTCTTTCGCCCGGTCCGCCGCCCGCGCCGCAAACAGGCTGCCCAGGTTCGCGCACGCCGCCAGCAGAATCATCCCCGCCAGCAGCATCAGACCCGCCACAAACGCCCGTGCCGGATTGCCCAGCATGTCGCCTACCAGACCCGGCCGCGCCAGCGAGAACTTCACGCCGTCATCCGACTTCGGATAGGTCTTCGCCAGCCACGACGCCAGCGACTGCAGATCGGCCATCGCCTCCGCCGGCGTCACTCCCGGTTTCAGACGACCCACCACAAACCCCGAGTGCGACCCGCGCTCGTGGATCTTGTCCCATCCCTCTACTTCGTTCGCATCCATCAGCGGAAACCAGAAGGCCGGCGCAAAGAACAACTCCGTGCCGCGAAAGCCCGGCGGCGCCACTCCGATGATCGTCATCGGATGCTTGTTCACCTGCACCATCCGCCCCACCACGCTTCGATCGTCGTGGAACTGCGTGTGCCAGAAATCGTAGCTCAGCACGATATAGGGAGCGCTGTTCACTCCCTTTTCATCGTCTTTGTGAAAGAACCGCCCGACATACGGATGAATCCCCAGCGCATCGAAATAATTCCCGCTGGCTTCATACGGCCACGCAATCGTCGGGTTGTTCCCGGTGTCGAATCCCACCGGACCGATGATGTTGTACATGGTCAGGTTCTGAAAGGTGCGGTTCTTGTCGCGCAGGTCCTCATAGTCCGGCACCGATTGCGAAGGATACTGGAACCGCTGCACCATATACAGATTTTCCGGATGCGGCACTTTCACCGGCTTCAGCACAATCGCGTTCAGCACGCTGAACACAATGGCATTCGCGCCGATCCCCAGTGCCAGGGTCAGAATCGCCGTCACCGTAAATCCCGGCGTCTTCCGGAGCTGCCGCAACGCCACTTTCAGATCGCTCGTCATCGCTTCCCGCCTTGCGAAGCTATACGAGACAGTCGCCCCGCGGGTTCCGCGAATCGTGGCGTTTCCTGCCCTCTGACTGCTGCCCGCCTCCCAGCTACCGGCTACAGGCTACCGGCTGCCTTATTCCATCCTCAGCGTCTTCATCGGATCCACGCTCGCTGCCCGCCGCGCCGGCACCCACGCGGCCACCAGCGCCAGCAGCGTCATCAGCACCGCCACTGCGCCGAAGGTCACTGGATCCACGGCCTTCACGCCGTACAGGAATGTCCGCAGCAGTTGCGCCACCAGCGCCGCCACCGCGAGTCCCACCACCGATCCGCCCAGTGCCAGCAGCAGGCTTTGCCGCACCACCCCGGTGATGATCTGCCACCGCTGCGCGCCCAGCGCCAGCCGGATGCCGATCTCCCGCGTCCGCCAGCTCACAATGTAGGCAATGAGGCTGTAGACGCCCACACCGCCAATCACCACCGCCAGGCCGCCGAACGTCAGCAGCAGCAGCGTCAGCGATCGCGGAGCCGACTCCGACGCAGCGACCACCTCGCTCAGCGAGCGCACCCGCGTCACCGGCACCAGGGGATCGACCTCCGCCACCGTCCGCCGCAGTTCGGCCGCTGCTTCCTGAGGACTCGTCCGTGTACGCAACACCACATACATGGTCGGAAGCTCGTGATCCGGCGTCATGGGCAGATAGACCTCGTCGCCGAAAGCGCTTGCCAGGCTGCCTTCGTGCGTATTGTTCACCACGCCCACCACCGTCATGGCTGCATTCGGCACCCACACCGCCGGAGTGGGTTCGTCGCTGACGCTGAGGATATGTTGCCCCAGCGGATTCTGATTCGGCCACAACGCTGCCGCCATGTGCTGGCTGACGATGACCGCGCGGCTGGCCCCCGATGCATCCTGATCCGTCAGGAACCGCCCGCGCTCGAGGCTCATCCCGAGCGTTGCAAAGTACCCTGGCGTCACCGTTCGTGCCGTTGCCATCAAGGCCGTCTGCCGTGCGTCTCTGGGGTGTCCCTCCGCATCGTAGACGTAGTTGTCGGTGGGCCCGTTGAGCGGCAGAGAGTCGGTCAGCGCCACACTCTGCTCGCCGGCCATGCCGTGCAGGCGGTTCAGCAGCGTCGAAAAGAATTGCTCGCAGCGGCCCTTTGCCGTTTCAGGGCTGGTCGGCGCGCCGGGCCACGTCTGGCATGCGGTCGCATCCATCGATACCTCCGCGGTCACAATCCGATCCGTATCGAAGCCGGGATTCACCTGCGCCAGGCTCCACAGGCTGTGCAGCAACAGGCCCGCCGCCGTAATCACCACCACGGAGAGCGCAATCTGGCCCACCACCAGCATCATCGACACGCGGAACTGCCCCGTCTTCCCCGCCACGCTGCGGCTGCCCGCATGCAGCGACTCAAGCAGATTCGGCGAGGCCATGCGCATCGCGGGAATCAGGCCGAACAAAACGCCCGTCACTACGGACGCAAGTGCGGCAAACAGAAACACAGGCCAGTGCAGCGACACGTCGCTGAGCCGCGGCGTGTCCGCCGGCAGCAGCGTCACCAATGCCTGCAGGCTCACCATCGCGGCCAGCAGACCCACCACGCCGGCCACCGATCCCAGCACCACGCTCTCCGCAAGCAACTGCCGGACCAACCGTCCTCCACTCGCCCCCAGCGCGCTCCGCACCGCTATCTCCCGCTCCCGCCCCGCCGCGCGCGCCAGCATCAGGTTGGCCACATTCGCGCACGCAATCAGCAGAATCAGTCCAACCGCCGCGAACAGCAGCATCAGCCGCGGACGCATGTCGCCCACTTCCGTATCCAGCAGCGGCGCGACCGAGGTATTGGAGGCCCAATTGTCCGGCATCCGCCACGGGAACAGCGGCAGCATCAGCGGATACAGCCGGCGCAGTTCGCTCTGGGCCTGCAGCGGCGTTACCCCGGGCCTCAGCCGCCCGAAGGCGCGCAGATCAAAGTTCTGCCAGGGATCCAGCGAATCGCCGCTCTTGAACGTCACGGGCGTGACGAATTGCGTATCCGCATACGGAAAGCGCACGCCCGCCGGCATCACGCCGATCACCCGCCTTGAAATCCCGTCGATGCGGAGCGTCTGCCCCACAATTTCCGGATTCGCGCCGAAATGCTGTTGCCAGTACCCGTAACTCAGCACCACGACGGGGTCGTGGCTGGAGAGCGCGTCATCTGCGGTGAAAAAGCGACCCACCACCGGATGCAGCCCCAGCGTTTCCAGAGCATTGGCCATCACCTCGGCGCCGAAAACCCGGTCCGCCGAGTTCGCGTCGCCCACGTTCGACTCGGCATCCTCGCCAAACCCGCTCACCTGCGCAAACGATGCGGAGTGCTCACCCAGCGCGCGAATCCAGCCCTTGGGAAACGGGGAGTGCCATGGATCGGTGTCTCCGGTTCCCTCGTAGCCAATGCGCATCAGCCGGTCCTGCTGCGGAAACGGCAGCGGCCGCAGCATGATCGAATCCACCAGCGTGAAGATCGCCGTGTTCGCCCCAATCCCCAGCGCCAGCGTCAACACCGCCGTCACCGTAAATCCCGGCGACTTCCGCAACTGCCGCATCGCATATCTGAAATCACCCAGCATCATCGACTCCTGTTTCCTGCAACCTGTAACCTGTCTACTCGTTTCTGAGCGCTTCCATCGGTTCTACCCCCGCCGCCCGCCGCGCCGGAATCACCGCCGCCAGAAACGCCGCCGCTCCCAGCAGCACGGTCGCCGCAGCCAGCATCGCCGGATCCCAGGGCCGCACTCCATACAGCTGCCCGGCCATCGCCCGCCCGGCCAGGATCGCCGCCGGAATCCCCAGCCCCAGCCCGATCCCCACCTGCAGAAACGCCCCGCGCAGCACCATCCGCACCACGCTCGCGCGGTCGGCGCCCAGCGCCATGCGCACCCCGATCTCGCTCGTGCGCTGCTCCACGGTGTAGGCCGTCACACCGTACAGTCCCACCGCCGCCAGCACCAGACCCAGCCCGCCAAACAACAGCGTCAGCGTCGCAATCATGCTCTGCTGCTGGAAATCCCCGTCCAGCACATCGGAATACTTGTCCACACCCTGCACCACCAGATTGGGATCGATGTCCGTCATCGCTTTCTTCACCTGGTCCAGCAGGTTGGGTGGATGACCGGGCGCCCACAACACGACGTTGTAGAGGTAGTGCGACCATGTATCGCCGCTGTTCATCTGCACCTCGTCAAAGTGCGCCGTCTGCGCCTCCGGCAGATAAAACATCGGCCCCACCGGCTTGTCCAGGTTGTAAGCCATGTACCGCATATCCGCCGCCACGCCCACCACCGTGTATATCGCCGCGTACTTCATCTTGTCCGGTCCAAAATGCCGACCGATCGGGTTCTCCCCTTTGAAAAACTTCTTCGCAAACGCCTCGTTGATCACCGCCACATTCTGCGTTGTCGGCGCGTCTTCCTCCGTGATCGGCCGCCCCATTACGATCCGGTTCCCGACAGCCTCAAAGAAGCCCGGAGTCACCCGCGTCCAGCCTGACGACGCGTCTGCCTTCGGTGAGGGCTCCGGCTGTCCTTCCACGCGAATCCCATCGTTCCAGCTGTCTCCGCTCATCGGTGCATAGGTCACCGCCGCCGCGCCTTTCACCCCGGGAATCGCCGCCAGCCGCTCATCGATCCGCCGGAACAGCAGCGGCATCTGGCCCACCGGATACCCGGTCAGCTGTGTGTTCGTCCACACCAGATAACGATCCTGCGCAGTGAAGCCGAAATTCTGGTTCTGCAGATTGCGCAGGCTCTGGCCCAGCAGGGCTGCCGCGCTCAACAGCACCAGCGACATGGCCGCCTGCGCCACCACCAGCGCCTTCTGCGGCCACTTTGCCTTCGTTCCCATTGATCCCCGCGATCCACGCAGCGCCTCAATCGGTTCCGCATGCGAGGTAATCCATGCGGGCGCAATCCCGAACAGCACCCCGGTCACCACCGAAACCCCCAGCGCAAACCCCAGCACCATCCATGACGGAGACACGTCAATCGGCACCCAGTTCTGTGGGCCGCCGATCTGGAAGGCCAGATGCACGATCAATCGCGCCCCTCCATACGCCACCCCGACGGCTGCGAGACCGCCCAGCACGCCCAGCGTCACGCTTTCCGCCAGCGCCTTCCGGACCAGCCGCTGACGGCTCGCCCCCAGCGCCACCCGAATCGAGGTCTGCTGCCGATCCTTCAGCCCGCGCGCCAGCAGCAGATTCGCCAGGTTTGCGCACGCCACCAGCAGCACGCACGCCGCCGCCGCGAGCAACAGCTTCAGCCCGTCTCCATAGTTGTCTGCCATCGAATCCACGCCCGCGCCGCCCGGCACCAGATGCAGCGTGCTCTTCTGCCAGGTCTGTTTCTCCTGCGGACTCATGTCCGGCACGTGGCTGGCCTGCCAGTCGTGCAGTTCTCCGCGCAGCTGCGCCTCCAGCGCTCGGGGATTCGTTCCCGGTTTCGCTCGCCCTATCAAATCCAGAAAATTCTCATTGGGAGTCTTCAGCCGCGCCGTCGCCCCATCCACCAGCGGTTCGGTGGTCAGCGGCATCCAGAATCCCGGCATATTCCACCCGGACAGAATCGCCCCATAAAACGACGGCGCCGCCACCCCCACCACGGTGAACGGGTGTCCATCGATCAGATAGCTGCGCCCCACCACCCCGCGATCCGCGCCGTAATGCTGCAGCCACATCTGATAGCTCATTACCGCGACCGGCGGCGCGCCTTCATGATCGTCGGCCGGCGTCAGCAGCCGCCCCATCCAGGCTCCCACGCCAAACGTCTGAAAGAAATTCCCCGAAACAAATTCCCCGTTCCGCGTCTCCGCCTGCTCCGCGCTTCCCGCCTGGCGCACCCCCACCTGCGTGTTCCCCGCCTGGAACGCCGCCAGATCCGAAAAAGCCGGCGTATTGTCGCGAAACTGCTTGTACGCCTCCCAGGAGAAGAGGCTCCAGTCGTTGGGCTTGCCGTTGCCGCCCTGCGTGTAGCCGCCCCAGTTGCAGCACCGGTCGGCATCGCCGATCTTCCACAGCTCGCCTGGCTTCACCACCGGCAGCGACCGCAGCATTACCTGCTGGATCAGCGTAAAAATCGCCGTTGTCGCGCCAATCCCCAGCGCCAGGGTTACCACCGCTGTCACCGTAAAACCCGGCGACTTCCTCAGTTGCCGCAGCGATTGCCTGAAATCTCCCAGCATGCACGCCCTCGTGTCTCTTAAGGATGGAACCGGCCCCCGGCGCACACCTGCGCCAGCGGATACCGTACCGGTGCATGCTGCCCGCCAGTCTCGTTCCCCGTCAAGCTTCTCAAAATGCTGTCTTTAGAGTTTATTCGCGATCTGCCGATTGTCCGCAATCGGCATGCCCTGTTCGGAATCGAACAGTCCCGCGAGCCGCCACTGACCGCTCTTTATCTGACCGCTCTCCAGCTGACTGCACTTCAGCTACCCGGCCAGCACCACAAACGGCTGAAACAGCGTTCCCGCCACCCGTCGTCCCACCGCGATCAACTCCCGCTGCCCCTCAAAAATCTTCACCAGCGGCGCCTCCGAATACTCCGGCAGATTCACCTGCATCCCGTTGCGAATCCGCCCCACCGTCGCCTCGTCCGCGGTCACCGCCGGCATCTCCGGCAGCAGTGTCCGCGGATGAGGCATCCGCTCTTCCAGCCGTCCCGCTGCGCCCAGCGCTTCTACTTCGCTCAGCGTCAGCGCCTGCTCCAGCGCGAACGGCCCTGCCTTCGTCCGCCGCAAACTCGCCAGATGCGCGCCGCATCCCAGCGCCTGGCCCATCGCATGCGCAATCGCCCGCACGTAGCCGCCCGCGGAGATTCGCATCGTGAAGGTCGCCGCGTCCCCATCGACCCGCTCGATCGTAAACGCGTCCACATTCACCCGCACCGGTTTCAACTCCGGCGTCTTTCCCTCTCGCGCCAGCTTGTACGCCGGCTTGCCGTCGATTTTCTTCGCTGAATACGGCGGAGGCATCTGCTCGCTCTCGCCGAGGAACCGTGCCGCCAGTTGTCGCACCGCCTCGAGATCCAGCCTCACAACCTGCGGCTCGCCAACGCGCTCGCCCTCCGCGTCATACGTGTTTGTGGCGAATCCAAACCGGATCGTCCCCGAGTACGCCTTCTCGCTCGACCCGTAAAACTGCGCCAGCCGCGTGAACTTCCCCAGAAGCAGCGGGAGCACCCCTGTCGCCATCGGATCCAGCGTCCCCAAATGTCCAACCGATTGTTCGCCGGTCGCGCGTCGCACCCGCGCCACCACGTCATGCGACGTCATTCCACCCGGCTTGTCCAGGATCAGCAGCCCATTCACTCAACTACCCTATCGCACCGGCTGCCTGAGTTAACCGCTCGTTCGCTGACCGCTTTTCCGCTGACCGGCCCTTCGCTGACCGCTTTTCCGCTACAGGCTGCCCCTAGACCCTGATTCCTGCTCCATCCCGGATCAGCGCCAGAAATTCATTCCGCGTGTTCTGTTTCTGGAAGACCCCCAGCATCGCCGACGTCACCGTCGACGAGTTCTGCTTCTCCACACCGCGCATCATCATGCACAGGTGCCGCGCCTCAATCACCACGCCCACGCCCTGGGGATGGATCGCCTCCTGAATCGCATCGGCGATCTGCCGCGTCATCCGCTCCTGCACCTGCAGCCGCCGCGCAAACACATCCACCAGCCGCGGCGCCTTGCTCAGCCCAATCACCTTGCCGTCGGGGATATACGCGATGTGCACCTTGCCGAAGAACGGCAGCATGTGATGCTCGCACAGCGAGTACATCTCGATGTCCTTCACGATCACCATCTCGTCGTACGCCACCTCGAAGAGCGCCCCGCGCAGAATCTCGCTGGGATCCTGGTGGTATCCCTGAGTCAGAAACTCCAGTGACTTCTCGATCCGCTCCGGTGTCCGCTCCAGCCCATCCCGCGTAGGATCGGCGTCATATCGCCGAATGATTTCGCGATAGATGTCCTGCGTCGAGACCGCTTCGAGCCCTGTCTTCCCCGTCAACTCCCGTTTTGTGGAATTCCCCGCGTGTACCTGCAATTTCGCCATGATCCGCTCTTTCTAACCCCTGAACTCTCACTAACCTGTGACCTGCAACCTGTCACCTGGTATCTCGAAGGAGTTCTTCGACGTCTCCTCCACCCGCACCGCCAGCGACAGTGTCTCTGATAGTGACCGACGCAGCCGCCGCTCGATCTCCAGACAAAAATTCTCGGTCGTCGGCACCACCCCGCGAAAACATTCCAGCAAATTCAGGTTCTGCCGATCGAAAGGCTCCAGCACCTCGCGCCCCACACACCCATCCAGTTCCACCAGATCCGTCACCATCCCGGTCACGCTGTCCATCTCGCCGCCCACGATGACTTCCACCGTGTAGTTATGCCCATGCCCATGCGGATTGGCGCATTTGCCATACACCTTTAGATTCTCCGCCTCGCTGTGCGATGCGACGAACAGCCGATGCGACGCGCTCAACCGATACCTCCGCCCCAAATACGCCCTCATCGATTGTCACCGCGAGCCAACGCACCGGCATCTGTATCAAGGCGCGACTTCAGATCCGCCCCGAGTAGAGAACCATAGCTGCGGAGCCCCATAGGTCTCGCCCGTGGAGCCAGGACGGGCGAGGCTGCGGCTTTTGTATCAGGGCACGACTTCAAGCCCGCCCTGAGCGGAACACCCCAGCTGCAGAGTCGAATGGAAACCACCCCTGCGGTCGGGAACGGCGAGGCCGCGGCTTTTGTATCAGGGCACGACTTCAAGCCCGCCCTGAGCGGAACACCCCAGCTGCAGAGTCGAATGGAAACCGCCCCTGCGGTCGGGAACGGCGAGGCCGCGGCTTTTGTATCAGGGCACAACTTCAGTCGTGCCGATACCGCTGCTAAGAGAATTGGGGCTTTAGCCCTTGCGGTCGATCTCATCATCTTCGCTCCTGCGCCAAAGGCGCGTCCGCCTGGACGGCCAGTCCCGCGGCTGCCTGGACGGCTAGTCCTCGCCGAAATAATCCGCAAACAGATCCGGCATCTCATACACTCGCACGCGATGCAGCTTCGCTCCCTGGATCTTCCCCTCCAGGCGCCGCCACACCGCGACCGCAATGTTCTCCGTCGTCGGCAGCGCCGTCCGAAACTCCGGCGCCTCCAGGTTCAGATGCCGATGATCGTAAGCCGACACGACCTCCCGCTCCATCACGTCCTTCAGTTCCTTCAGATCGACAACGAACCCCGTCACGGGATCGACTTCCCCCGCCACCGTAACTTCCAGCGTGTAATTGTGCCCGTGCCCGTTACGATTAGAGCACTTCCCAAACGCGCGCGCATTTTCCTCCGGGCTCCATGCCTCCACCCAGTAGTAATGCGACGCCGAAAACTCAGCCTTCCTCGTCAACAAGATCATGTCTTTTGCAATCCCACCAGTCGCGGACCGTCGATGACGCGCGCACGCTATCCGCTATACGCTGCCCTAAACTCTGTTCTCTCTCCCCTTCCAGACTACCTGCTTCAGCACCCTCACGCGAAACCAGCTCCGCCACAGCAGCCACGCATACAGCGGCACCGCCAGCGGCGCCCATACATAATCCCTGAACGGAAAATTCGACTTCGCCACTCGGCTGTAAAACCCCCACAGCGCCCGCACCCAAACCAGGCTCAGCGCCGCAATCGCCATCGGCGGACCCAGCACCCCGCTCCGCGCCCCCGGCCGCTCCATCTCCCATGCGAAAAACCCAGTCAGCAACGGCACACCCAGCAGAACCCCCAGCTGCAGCAGCCGCATGCCGGCGAGCGCCGGAGCATTCCGGAACAGCAGCGCCAAATTCTTCGTCCACCCCTCCACCAGCGTGCCGAAACTCCGGTACATCCGCGCCGACACCGCCTCCGGTGCATACCGGAAGCGCAGCCCCAGCCTCCGCCGCTTCACCAGCGTCGCCAGCTCCACATCTTCGAGAACCGCGCCCCGTACTGCCGCATGTCCGCCGATCCTGTCGTAGATATCCCGCCGCACCAGCAGAAACTGCCCGTTCGCCGCCGCCACGTGGCGCGCAAGGTCGTTCACCTTCGCCGGCGTATACGTGACCGCCAGATCGCTGAAGACCAGCGGCATCAGCGCCCGCTGCGCCAGCCCCCGCACCACTTGCCGCGGCGAATACGACAGCATCCCGGCCCCATGCCGCTCCGCTTCCACCCTCGCTAGCCGCAAATGTCCTGGCTCATGCTGTGTGTCCGCATCGGTGAACAGCAACCACTGTCCGCGCACTTTTTGCGAGCCAGCCCAGCAGGCGTTGTTCTTCCCCGTCCAGCCCTTTTCGAGTTTCGGTGCTTCGATCACTGTCACGCCGGGAAACCCCGCGGCAATCGCACGTGTCCCATCGGTCGAGGCGTCGTCAACGACAAGAATTTCCCAATCGATACCGAGCCGCCACCCGTCTTCCTGCTGCTCCACCAGCGACGCGAGACACGTCCCCAGGCAATCTTCCTCATTACGTGCGGGAATGATGACGGAGAGAATCAGGGGCGGGGCTTCTTCCACGGTCCTATTATAGGAATGTGACTGGATCGCTCTTCCACCCTCGCGACGTGTCCGCGCCCGGCTCCCCCTTCTTCGCTGTTCGTTCTGCACGCTATCCGCTAAACCCTATACGCTCCCTCTTCCTCGCGCTGCTCTTCTCTACCCTGTCCGCTGCACCCTGCACCCTGCTCCTGGGCTGCAACCACACTTCCCATCCCGCCCAGGTCGGCGAGCACGCCCCCAAAATCGTCATTCACGACGGAGCCCAGACGGTCACCCTCCGCCAGTACGAAAAGCAGGGCAAAGTCGTCGTTCTCAACTTCTGGGCCAGCTGGTGCGCTCCCTGCCTCGAGGAGTTCCCTTCGCTCATGCAGCTGCAGAAGGACATGCCCAACATCGAGGTAGTCGCCGTCGCCTTCGACACCGACGAGCCCGCCTATCGCCAATACCTCATCGATAACCACATCGCCGGCATCACCACCATCGTCGATCTCGGAAACCAGTCCAGCAACGCCTTTGACACCACCCGCCCGCCCGAAACCTATATCATCGACACCCACGGCATCATTCGCCGTAAATTCATCGGGCCTCAGGACTGGACCAATCCCGAGATCCTGAACTACCTCAGAAACCTTTGACCGCGACCACAACCTCGGCGCCGCCCACTCCGAAATACCGCGAGCCCCGCTGGCCGGCCGTGCTCGCCCTGCTGGCCATCGGCGGACTTCGTCTCGCCCTGCCCGAATCGCTCTCCGTCGGCCCTGACTGGCTTCTGATGGCTGTCGTCGTCGCCCTGCTTATTCCCAGCGGCTGGGCCTCGCGAACCGGCCGTCCCGCCCTCAGCCGCGTCTTCGGCATCATCGTCACCGCCGTCGTCACCGCTGATACGATCTGGTCGCTCGGCCTCCTCATCGCCGCGCTCCCGCGCCACCGCGAAACGCCCCTGCAGCTGCTCGAGTCCGCCTCCGCCCTCTGGATCGCGAACATCCTCGTCTTTGCCTCGTGGTACTGGCGCCTCGATGGCGGCGGTCCCAGTGCCCGCGAACTGCGCGGCGTCCACACCGACGGCGCCTTCCTCTTCCCGCAGATGACCCTCGACCAGCAGGCCCGCATCGCCATGGGCGAGCAGTGCTGGAACCCGGGCTTCATCGACTACCTCTTCCTCGCCTTCAATACCTCCACAGCTTTTTCGCCCACCGACGTCCCCGTCCTCTCCCGCTGGGCCAAAGTCCTCATGATGATCCAGTCGCTCATTTCGCTGGCCACCGTCGCCCTCCTCGCCGCCCGCGCTATCAATATCCTCTGAACGCGCTGTTACACTGGACCCCGAATGCGCAAAGATCCCCCTGCCACGCGCCGAGCAACCCCCTCCGCCACGCCCGCGAAAGAATCGCCGCTCCTCAGCTTCTCCTCTACCTGCGGCACCATCGCCGTCGCGCTCTTCGTCTTTGCCTTCATCTTTGAGAACTTCGCCATCCCCTCGTCCTCCATGGCCAGCACCATTCTGGTCGGCGATCACGTCATCGTCGAGCGCGCCAACCTCGCTCCCGCCACTTCCTGGGCGCCCTTTGTCCACTACCGGCAGGTCCATCGCGACGACATCGTCGTCTTCAAGACGCCCTTCCTCGAAGCCGACGGCCAGCACTGGACCCTGGTCAAGCGCGTCATCGGTATTCCCGGTGACTGCCTGCATCTGCAGAATGGCATCGTCTACCGTAACGGCGTCGCGCAGAATGAGCCCTTCGCCTCCCGCCCCACCGCCGCCGACTACAACGCCAACGTGGACGACTTCCCGGCCGTGGCCCCCTCCATCGATGCGGGAGCCACGCCCGAATGGGCGGCTGGGTTCCCCTCGTATCTCCATCATGGCGACGTCTGCGTTCCGCCCAACAGCTACTTCGTCATGGGCGACAACCGGCAGAACAGCTTCGACAGCCGCTACTGGGGATTCGTTCCCCGCCAGAACATCCTCGGCCGCCCGCTCTTCGTCTACTGGTCGATCCGCATCCCCGAGCTCCCCGACAACGCGCCCGCTTCTCAGCGCGCCGCCGTCACGCTCGACGAACTCCTGCACTTCTTCACCCGCACCCGGTGGTCCCGCACCTTCCATCCGATTCGTTAGGGTCATCGGCCGCGAGATCGAAATGGGAAATGGAAATGGCTTTGAACGCGTCCCGTCCCTGATCCCTAACCCCTAATCCCTGTCGTTCTCAAACTCCGCGCACACCGCTTCCACGCCCCGTCGGAATTCCTCTTCCTCCGGCAGCAGACTCACCACCAGCCACCCTGCTCCCGGAAAGCCGAAGAAGTATCCCGGATGCACGCTCACCCCGCGCTCCTCCACCAAACGCACCGCCAGTTCCTCATCGCTGCCCAGCGCCGGAACCCGCAGCACCGCATACCACCCGGCCTCCACCTCCAGACGCGTCACCGACGGCGCCTCCTCCAGAACCGCATCCAGCGCCCGCAAATTGGCAGCCGTCCGTCGCCGAATCTGCTCCTGCATCGCGCCCGCGCTCGCCATCCACAACGGCAGCGCGCACTGCACCGGCGCGTTCATCGACAGAAACGTATCGGCGACAATTTCCAGCCGCCCCAGCGCCTCCCGCAATGCGCCTTCCGGCCCGGACCCAACCATCCACGCCACCTTCATCTGCGGGAGCGCCGCAATTTTGCTGATCCCGCTCAGCACAAACGTCAGACACGGATGTTCCCCGCCCGCAAAACTCTCTCCAACTCCGGACCTGGGTGCCCCATCCTTGTCGCGGCTTTTTGCGACAGGGTGGGTTATCGTCATCCCAAAATCTAAGAACACCTCGTCCACGATTAGCGCCAGCCCACGCTCCTCGCAGATCGTCTCCAGTTCCCTGCGTTCCCGAGTCCAGTGTCCCGTGGGATTATTCGGGTGTACCAGCGCAATCGCCCTGGTTCGCTCCGTCACCCGCGCCCGCAGACCGGCAAGATCGATCTGCCAACCGTGGTCGTACACCAGCGGATACGGCACCAATCGCACATCCTCGATCTGCGCCAGAAAATCGAACAGTGGATAGCTCGGCTGCGCAATCAGGACCTCGTCTCCCGCATCGCACAGCAGCCGGAAGACCCCGCTGTAGGCCTCGCTCGTGCTGGTCGTCAGAAAAATCTGCTCCGGCCCGACTGTGGCGCCGCGCTCCGCGTAGTACCGGCACACTGCCTCGCGCGCCCGCAGCATCCCGCGCGGATCCGGATCGTAGACCAGCGCCTCTCGATCCCCCAGCGCCGCCAGAATCCCGGCCTCGTCGTAGTGGAATCCGCACCGCGTCGGATTCGACGCCGTCAGATCCAGAATCGTAAGACCCGCCTCGCGCCGCGCCCGCAACGCCCGCGCCAGCCGCGTCTCCGCCACGTCCCACGCAGTTCTCCCGGAAAAGCGCACGCGGCTACTCCACGATCCCCGCCCACATATCGTCCTCTGCTGCCGGCCCCATCCCCCGCTTCGCCGCCAGCAGATACCGCTCGGCCTCCATGCCCTTCCGCACGTTCTCCCTGCCCACCCGCTCCAGCACGGCCTGCTGCGATGTGTGTTTTCCGAAAGCCGCCATCTTCTCGTCCGCCAGCGCTCCCAGATGCAGCTCCAGCGACCACGGCACCGTCGCCGCCACCGCCGTCAGCTCCGGGTGATTCCGCACGCTCACAAACGGCGTGCTCGCGTAATACAGCTTCTGCGCCGCCCATGCCGCGCCCGTCTCCGCAAACATCTCCCCCCGCGCCGCCCAGTGGAACGCCGCCGTCGTCACCAGCGAAACCATCGTGTGGTCCCGATGCAGATTCACCGACCCATCGGCGCCAAACGTCAGCACCACCTGCGGACGCCAGCGCCGGATCCGCTCCACCACCACGCCCACCAGTTCCAGGAAATTCTGCTCCGGCAGAGCCCCATCGGGATAATGCAGCACGTCGCAGCGCGTCAATCCCAGCACGTCGCACGCCGAGTCCAGCTCCGCGCGCCGCATCCGCCCCAGTTCCTCATCGTCCGAGGCCACTCCGCGAAAATGCGCCGCCTGCCCATCCGTAAAGCAAAGAAGATTCGTTTCCGCACCCGCCCGATGCGCCAGCAGCAGCGCCCCGCCAAAGCCGCCGCTCTCGTCATCCGGATGCGCCGTCACCACAAGGAGTCGATGAGTCATTCATCCTGAGCCTAAACGAATGCGACCCCGGTTGCGAAACTCGCGCGCTTGCCTGTCACGTGCTGGCGAGCGAAAACCTAAACCCTAATCCCTAACCTCTAATCCCTGCTCCTCCGGCCCTTCCTCCGCCACAAAATCCTCCCATGGCAGCTCTCCCTGCAGCACCGGCATAAAGCTTCTCCTGTGCAACGCCGACGGCCCAATCGTCTGCAGTGCCTCCCGATGCTCCGGCGTTGCATAGCCCTTATGCGACGCGAGGCCGTACCCCGGATACGCCGCATCCATCTCGCACATCCGCCGGTCGCGATACACCTTGGCCACCACCGACGCCGCTGCAATCGAAATGCTCAGCGAATCTCCGTAAATGATCTTCGTCTGCGCGTGCGGCAAATCCAGCAGCAGCGCGTCGATCAGCAAATGATCCGGTTGCGGATCCAGACGCACCACCGCCGCGGCCATCGCCATCCGGCTCGCCTGGTAGATATTCACGCGGTCGATTGTCTCCGCGTCGACTTCCTCCACCGCCACCGCAATCGCGCGCGCGCGCACGATCGCCGCCAGGCGTTCGCGATCTTCCTGGAGCAGCTGCTTCGAATCCCGCAGTCCGCGAATCCGCGTATCGAGCGGCAGAATCACCGCCGCCGCTACGACCGGACCGAACAGCGCACCGCGCCCCACCTCATCCACGCCTGCAATCAAAACAGCGCCCGTCGCCCGCGCCAGCTTTTCGTATTTGTTCCCGCAGGCCAGCGACCGCAGCATGCGCATCTTCCGCGTCGCCGCCGTGACCTCATCATCGGGAAGCAGCCGCCGGCCGCTCTTCCCCAGCCGCTCAGCCTTGCGCCCGCGCGTGGGAGCCGCGTCACTCCCCGTTGCCGCGTGCCTCTCGAATTCAGGCCCCAGCATCTGCCCCATACCGCGAGTCTACCGCCGCCCTCCCTGCGTAAACCCGTGGAAATCCCGTCCCGCAGAAACGACCAACTCCGTGAGCTCTGTGTTCTCTGTGGTGGACTTCTTCACTCCGCACGCAGCGCAATCATGGGATCGACCTGCATCGCGCGCCGCGCCGGAACCCAGCACGCCGCCAGCGCCACGCCCAGCAGCAGCACCGCCACGGCTACCAGCGTCTCTGGATCGCCCGGTCGCACGCCATACAGAAATCCCGCCATCAGCCGCGTCGTCATCCACGCGCCCGCCAGTCCGATCCCGATGCCCGTCAGAGCCAGCGCTCCGCCCTGCCGCAGCACCATCCCCAGAATTTGCCCGCGCCCTGCGCCCAGCGCCATCCGTACCCCGATCTCCGCCGTGCGCTGCAGCACCGTGTACGAAATCACCCCAAACATCCCCACCGAGGCCAGCACCAGCGCCAGCAGCCCAAAGGCGCTGAGCAGCAGCAGCGCAAAGCGGTCCGCCGACATCGAAGCATCCACCATCGTCTCGAGTTCCGTCAGTCGCGCCACAGGCAGCGCCGGATCCACCCCATCCACCGCCTGCCGCACCGCCGCGGCAATGCCCGCCGCACTCCCGCGCAGCCGCAGCGCGTACTGCATCGTCTGCATCGACGGCCACGTCTTGATCTCGTTCTGCGTGCAGGGCACATACATCTCCGGCGCGGGCGGCTCGCGCAGCGACGTCTGCTTCGTGTCCGCCACCACTCCGATAATCGTTCGCAGCGGTATCCGCACCAGACCCACGCCCACCTGCTTGCCCACCGGATCCTGCCCCGGCCAGTATTTCTCCGCCATCGTGCGATTGATCACCGTCACCGGACGCGAGCTGAGCACGTCGCTGGCCGCCACATCCCGGCCCTCCTCCAACGGCGTGCCCATCGCCCGAAAGAACCCCGGCGCGACAAACTGATAATTCGCTCCCGGCGCATCCGCCTGCCGCACCTGCGGCCGTCCCGGAATGCGAATAATCGTGCTGTCCGTCTCTCCACCCATCGGCACCACCGACGCAAACCCCGCCGCCTGCACGCCTGGAATCCCCTGCAGCCGCTCCAGCACCGCGCCGTACACCTGCGCCATGCGATTCGTGTCCGCATATTGCGCCGACGTCGGCAGCGGCAGCTCAAACGTCACCACATGCGTTGCGTCAAAGCCGGCGTTCGTGTGCAGCATCGCGTAAAACGTTCGTAGCAGCAGCCCCGCGGCCGCCACCAGAACCATCGCCAGAGCTACCTGCGCGACCAGCAGCCCGTTGCGGATGCGCGGCGCCGTCGCACTCCCGATCGTTCGCTGCCCACCCTCTTTCAGCGCCTCCACCAGATTCATGCGCGTGGCTCCCAGCGCCGGCCCCAGCCCAAACACGATTCCCGTCGCCAGCGTCAGCCCCAGGCCAAACAGAGCCACCCCGAAATGAATCCCCGCCTCCTGGAGATGCGGCAGCGTCGCCGGTCCCAGCCGTTGCACGGCAAGAACGCCCGCTTCCGCGCCGGCCAGGCCGAGAATTCCGCCCAGCAGCGCCAGCAGCACATTCTCAATCATCATCTGCCGCACCAGCCGTCCGCGCCGCGCCCCCAGCGCTCCTCGCAGCGTGAACTCGCGCCGCCGCCCCACCGCTCGATTCAGCGACAGCCCCGCCACATTCGCGCAGGCAATCAGCAACACCACCAGCACCGCGCCCATCCACAGCAGCAGCGGCCGGCGCGTCTCCGTCACCGCCTGATCGGCCAGCGGCACCGCGCGCGTCCAGAATCCCTTCGCCTGCGGATACATCTCGGCAAACCGCCGATCGAACGCCAGGAGATCGTCGTCCAGCTGCGCCTGGCTCACGCCGGCCTTCAGCTCGCCCACCAGGCCCATGTCGTTCGACCCGCGCGCACCCGGCGGCAGAGCCATGGGCACCCACATCGCCGTCCGCCGCGGCACATCCAGACCCGCCGGCGTCCCCGCTCCATCGGGAAATACGAAGCTCGCCGGCATCACCCCAATCACCGTCAACGGCGATCCATTGACGTCGATCGTCTTCCCCACAATCCCGCGATCGCCGGAATAGCGCGTCCGCCACAGCCACTGGCTCAGGACTGCCACCTTCTCGTGCCCCGGCTGATCATCTTCTGCGGTAATCGCGCGCCCCAGCACCGGCCCCGCGCCCAGCGCCGAAAAGAATCCCCCCGACACTTCCACGCCTTCTTCCAGTTCTGGCTCCCCGGCGCCGGTCAGATTGAACGTCTTCTTCCGGAACACCCCCAGTTGTGCGAACGCCTTCTGCATGCCTGCGTAGATCAGAAACTGCTGCGCTGCCCACGGATTGTCGATGTTGCCGTAGTACGAACCCGGCGGCGATTCCAGCCAAACCATCACCGCGCGCCTCGCGTTCGGATAGGGCAACGGCTGCAGCAGCACCGCATCCACCAGGCTGAACGCCGCAGTGCTCGCTCCAATCCCCAGCGCCAGCGTCAGCGCTGCGACGGCCGTGAATCCAGGATTCTTACGCAGCACGCGCAGCGCGTACCGCACATCCTGCGCCGTGTTCTCGACCAGGCTCGTCCCTCGCGCATCACGGCAATCTTCCGCCACCTGCGCCGATCCGCCAAACGCGAGCCGCGCTTGTCGCCGCGCCTCCTCGGGCGACATTCCGCGCCGCTCCAGCTTCTCCACTTCTTCCTCAAAGTGGAACCGAAGCTCATCGTCCAGTTCCGCCTCCACCGCCTCGCGCCGGAACAGCGCTCGCACTCGAAAACGCAAATCGCTCAGCATCTCGTAATCTCCTGGACTACCTCGGCGCGAAGCGCGTCCGCCTGGACGACTACTCCCTCACACCCTCTCCAGCACCTGGGCCACCGCCGCCGTCAGTTTCCGCCAGCTCTCTGTTTCAGCTTCCAGTTGCCGGCGCCCGCTGCGCGTCAGCTCGTAGTACTTAGCTTTGCGGTTATTGTCGGAGACGCCCCACTGCGCCTTGATCCATCCCCGGCGCTCGAGCCGGTGCAGCGCCGGATACAGCGAGCCCTGCTGGATGTGCAGAACGTCGTCCGACACCTGCTGAACGCGCTCGGAAATCGCCCATCCATGCTGCGGCCCCATCAGCAGCGCTCGCAGAATCAGCAGGTCCAGCGTCCCCTGCGGCAGGTCCAGATACGGCATTGCGCCCTCCCCTTTAGCTTCTACAGGACGCTACCACCGTCACTTGTAGAAGCGCAAGGGGAACGCGCGATTTCTGAGCCACTCGGAGCCGCAGATTACTGTAGTACCGTCTGGCGCGCCCCCAATCTCGTCCCGTTACTACTCAGTAATGGTTCCGCTCTCACCGCTCCCGTATCCTCCTCAATCAGTGCCCTTGCTGTTACTTTTCCATCGCATTCCGTACGCGCTGCCTCCCTGATCCGGAGTTACACTTGTCAGCGAAGATTCCGTGCCTCCTGCTGCCTGTGCCTGCTCTCCCTGTGTTGGCTTTCTGTTCTTAACTCGACGATGCGGCTCAGGCGGTTCCTCTGTTCCTGTGAACTTCTCGTTTGGAGAACGACAAGATGAATCCACGAACTCTGAAATCTGCCTCCCTCATCCTCCCGCTCACCTGTCTGGCCTTTTTGCCCATGGGCTGCAAGAAGGTCCCTCCGGTCAAGCTGGCCTGCAACGCAAGCGCTCCGTCCATCTATCCCGGCGATCCGGAAACGGTCACCGCGACGCCCACCGACGTCACCACCAAAAAGCACTGGGATACCGTCTACACCTGGAGCGGCAACGGAGTCACCGGCAACGGCGACACCGCCTCGGTGGCTACGGCTTCTCTCGATCCCGGCAGCTACACCGTGAAGGGCAACATCAAGGAAGGCAAGAAGGGCAAGGAAGGCCTCAAGCCTAACGAAACCGCCGATTGCTCGACTGACTTCACCGTGAAGCCCTTCGAGCCGCCGACGATCAGTTGCTCGGCCAGTCCCACCACCGTCAGACCTGGCGACAGCGCTACCATCACCGCCAGTGCTTCGAGCCCGCAGAACCGTCCGCTGACCTACAGCTACTCCGCGTCATCCGGATCCATCAACGGCACCGGCACCTCTGCCACTCTGGCCACCACCGGCGCGCCTTCCGGTTCCATCACCGTCACCTGCAACGTGCAGGACGACAAGGGGCACAACGCCTCGGCGACGACTTCGGTCGACGTGCAGGCGCCGCCGCCTCCGCCGCCGCCAAAGACCCAGACCCTCTGCTCCATTCAGTTCGATCGCGATACGCATCGTCCGACGCGCGTCGATAACGAAGCCAAGGCCTGCCTCGACGACGTCGCGCTCAACGCTCAACAGAAGCCGGATGCGACTCTGGTCCTGGTCGGCAACTCCGCTCCTGTGCCCGAGAAGCATGGCCATCATCGTCGCCATGAGATGACCGCCGATGAACTCGCTGCTCAGCGTGCGGTGAACACCAAGGACTACCTGGTCACCGACAAGGGCATCGACGCCAGCCGCATCCAGGTCCGCACCGGCACCAGCGGCCAGAATGAGGTCGGCGACTATCTCGTGCCGTCCGGCGCCACCTTCGACAACGACGTGCCCGGGACTTCGCAGGTCAGCGGCGACATTCAGCCGCAGCCTCGGAACCCGGTCGCACCACCACCATCACCACAAGGCCGCCGCCAAATCGGCGTCCGCTCAATAACCCCGCCGCCCCGAATTCAGGGGGGCGATCGCAGAGGGCTGGCCGTCCGCCAGCCCTCTGTTTTTCCGCCCGCAACGTTTTCGCCAATGGTCCCTGGCGAACCCTCTCGTCGCCGCCGACCGGTTCCCCTCTGACCGCTTTTTCGCTAACCGTTTTTCAGCTGACCGCTTTTCCGCTACGCTCTTCTTAGCGAACTGCTATGCCCGTCATCCGCGCCTGCCCCAGCTGCGGCAAATCGAATCGCATCCCTGCCCGTCACCTCGC
Organism: uncultured Acidobacteriaceae bacterium; assembly: GCA_963770525.1. Taxonomy (GTDB): domain Bacteria; phylum Acidobacteriota; class Terriglobia; order Terriglobales; family Acidobacteriaceae; genus Palsa-343. Next base: position 339,886 of record CAVYPY010000003.1, read on the forward strand.
TGACGCCGGCCGTTGCGGCGCCTGCAAAAATCCGCTTCCGCCGCTCGCCGAACCGATCGCCGTTGGTCCCGCCGAATTCGACGAGATCGTTCGCGAGGCCAAAGTGCCAATCCTCGTCGATTTCTGGGCTGCCTGGTGCGGACCTTGTCGTACAGCCGCTCCGCATGTCGCGCAAACCGCGCGCGAGCTCGCCGGCGAAGCCATCGTCCTCAAAGTCGATACCGAGCAGCACCCCGAGCTCGCCGGCCGCTACAACGTCCAGGGCATTCCCAACTTCGCCGTCTTCACCGGCGGCCAGCTGCATTTCCAGCAAGCCGGTCTCGTCGACGCAAACACCATGAAATCCTGGCTCGCCCGCGCCGCCTGACTTCGTTCATCCCCATCCTTTGGGAAGATGGATCACGTAGTGGCGTTCATAGTCGAAGAACGCCAGGTCGCCGATGTGCCGCAGCCGTTCCGTTCCCGCAGCCGCCAGTTCCTTCTCGTCCCTGGGCTCCTCGGGCGCACCCGGATCCGTCGAGGGAATCGCCATATCGAACTCCACCACCGCCGCCTTGCGTGCCGGAATCGTGAGGTGGTTGTCCCACAGCACCGAATCCACTTCCTGCCACCCACCGCCTGCCACCTTCTTCATCAGAACGCCGTTTTTCGGCTCCGGTATCTGCCAGGATTTGTTGGTCAGGTTGCGCAGCTGGTAGCGAAAGATGACGTGCAAGTCGCCTGGCGTTTGTCCCGCCTCTTCCGGACCCACCGGCTTCTGAATCGTCAGTGTCTGGAAATCCGCAGCAATCGCTGTGTCATTCCACGGCGGCTCGCTCTTCGGCCGCAGCATCAACCATGCCAGCAGCCCCACGGCGACCAGACTGGCGGCCAGCACCCATTTCGTCGCGCCCCGATTCGCCGCTTGTCTCGGTCCGTCCACCTGCAGACTCCCGTGATGCTCCATGACTGCCGCTCGATCTCGCGGTGGTTCATTGGACGTTCACATTCGGTGAGATGCCTCACCTGACCTTTGGAATTCTTTCTTGTCCCGTCCAAAAACACGAACGCCCCGGCGTTTGCCGAGGCGTCACCGTTATCTCTCGCTGCTGTGGCGCGAAGCGCGTCCGCCTGGACGGCCAGTCCTCAGCTTCTCTCCACTTCCTTCAGGCGCGCTGCTTTGCCGCGCAGCCCGCGCAGGTAGAACAGACGAGCCCGCCGCACTTTCGACGACCGCACCTTCTCGATCTTGTCGATGACCTTGCTGTTGAAGGGGAAGATGCGCTCCACGCCCTGTCCAAAGCTCATCTTGCGGACGGTAAAGCTGCCCTGCGGGCCATTTTTCCGCGCGATCACCACGCCCTCAAACGCCTGCAGCCGCTCCTTATCGCCTTCCTTAATCCGCACCTGCACCCGCACCGTATCGCCCGTCGCAAACGGCGGCAAATCCGTACGGTTCAGCTTCTCGGCAAGGCGCTGCATCACTGGATGTATCGACATAATCCTGACTCTTTCTTGGGAATTTTCCGAATTCCCAGTTTACAGGAAATTCTTCATTCCCGCCCAGGCTCGGCAGGGCAGCGGGGTCCCACCGCAGAGGACACATAGGGCTCAGAGGACTGAGGGGGAAGGCCTCTGCGCCTCCGGTTTGAAAGTTCCGCAGCGCTCCCTTCCAGGATGGGCGTTGTTTTTCCCCAGGAAGCCACGAAAGCTTTAGTATGGGTCGCGAATCAATCCGGTTCTCTGCCCGGCTTTCTGGAGGTTCGGCTTGCCTGCTCGGAGTTTCTGTTGTGTCCTCTTGCTCGCGGCATCGGCTGCCGGAGTCGCCAAGACCTCAGCCTCGGGATCAACCCCGCCGCCGGTCACCTTCACGGCCGAGCAGGATCACCAGAACATGATGGATCAGCTGGGCATTGAGGCGCTGCGGCCGGGGCGGAGCGGCGACGAGAAGGGTCCAAACCCGGCGAACTACGACGAGTCGAACGCCAATCCTTATCCCAATCTGCCGGATGCGCTGACGCTCGATGACGGGCAGAAGGTGACCTCGGCGGAGATGTGGTGGAAGGAGCGGCGGCCGCAGATTGTCGAGATGGAATCGAAGTACGTTTACGGATTTGTGCCTGCCGCTGTGCCAAAAGTGACGTGGACGGTGCGGGCCGTCGATCGCGAGAGGATCGGGTTCACGCCGGTGATCGCGAAGGACCTGATCGGAACGGTGGACAACGCAGAGTATTCGGCGATCACGGTGAAGATCCACATGACTCTGGTGACGCCTGCAGCAGCGAAGGGCCCGGTGCCGGTGCTGATGATGTTTGCGCCGGCGGGCTTCCCTGCTCCCAACGAGCCGAGCGAGGAGGAGTTTGCGCGGATCAACGCGGCGTGGAAGAAGATGCTGATCGAGCAGGATCCATCGCTCGCGGCGGTGTTCGATGCGCATCCTGCGTGGGAGCCAGTGAAGCGGACGCCGTTCCAGTTTCCGCAGCTGAATGCCGATGGAGGGCTGCCGAACACGTGGCAGCTGGTGGCGGATGGATGGGGGTTTGCGCTGCTGGATCCGGCGAGCGTGCAGGCCGATGACGGGGCGGGGCTGACGCGGGGGATCATCGGCCTCGTGAATCATGGGCAGCCGCGCACGCCGGACGAGTGGGGCGCGCTGCGGGCGTGGGCGTGGGGCGCGGGGCGGGGACTGGATTATCTCGAGACCGATCCCGCAGTGGATGCGAAGCATGTAGGGATCGAGGGCGTGTCGCGGTATGGGAAGGCGGCTCTGGTGACGATGGCGTTCGACGAGCGGTTTGCCATGGTGCTGGTGGGGTCATCGGGCAAGGGCGGAGCCACGCCGCTGCGGCGGAACTATGGCGAGGCGGTCGAGAATCTGACGGACGGCGAGTCTTACTGGATGGCCGGGAACTTTATGAAGTATGGCGCGTCGAAGATCAGGGTCGGAGCGAAGGTCGAAAGCATGAATGCGGGGGAGATTCCCGTGGATTCGAATGAGCTGATCGCGCTGTGCGCGCCGCGGCTGACGTTCATCAGCTATGGCGTTCCGGAGAAGGGCGATGCGCACTGGCTGGATCATCGGGGCAGCTGGATGGCGACGGTGGATGCGAATGCGGTGTGGGAACTGCTGGGCGCGAAGGGACTGGGCGGGCCGGGATTCACGGTGGGGGCGGATTATGCCACGGCGCCGATGCCGCCGGTGAACATGGGGCTGCTGGATGGCGCGCTGGCGTGGCGGCAACATGACGGCGGCCACACGGACGCGCCGAACATGACGTACTTCCTGCAGTGGGCGGACAAGCTCATCGGGCATAAGGCGCAATAGCTCAGCGCTGATAGCGGTTTCACGTCTAAAGGACGCTGGCTCGCGTCCGGCCAGGCCGTGGAAATCGTGTGGAAATCAGAGGCACAATTGGCGTGATCTGACGTCACCATCGTCGAGTGTGCGGAGTTACTGTGGGTACAGTTTCCGTAACGAGACGCTGTTCGACTGACTCAGCTACCGAGGGTTGCGGGAAGTGAGAACTGATATGTCCACCATGATCAGAGAGCTGAGGGGCCCTATGTCTGCACGTCAGTCCGTTGTACCCGGTCGACGCCCGTTGCCGGTAATTTCGGTTGGGCGGGATCGCGCATTGCTGATGAAACGCCAAACGGCGCTGGAGCAGAGAGGCATCGGCGTGCAGTCGGTGGCGCCGGAGCAGGCGGAGTTTCCCGCGCATGACGGGAAATCGCGGCTGTGGGTGCTGTGCGGAAGCATCGAAGAGGCGGCGCTGGTGTTTCTGGCGTGCACGGTGCGGCGGTACAGTCCGGCGAGCCGGCTGTTTCTGGTGGAGTGGATGCATCCCGCGGGACCGGAGCGGTGCCTGTTCCATCGCGTGCTCGATCACGACGCTGGTGAGGATGCGCTGGCAGCGGCGATCCGGAACGGCTGGAAGGCGATGGCGAGCGACCTGGGGAATTAGCGGCGAGCCGGTTGGGTTCTCCTGCCGCTGGCGGCGACTGGGCCCCGGCGGGCTGTTGATCTGCGCCTGTCCAAAGGCGGCAAAAAAATACAAACCTGATCCTTCCGCCTCCCTATGCGGACCGTCAGGACTGTGCCTGGATCAGCGCTTTTTAGCGGGCGGGGATTTCTTCGCGGGGATTTTGGCGATCCCGTCGGCGGAGGGTTTGGCAGCTTCGCGGCCGTCTCCGTCCGCGGAGTGGCGGTCCACCACGGTGAGAACGACCCCGTCGATGCGGTTGTCGAGGGTGCGGTAGGGAGTGAGGCGGAGCGTGGACGCGGCATTGCCGTCGCTCTGGACCAGGATCTGACGGGGCTGCACTTCGCGCATGACCTCGAGCATCGTGTCTTCCAGAGAGCGGACGTCGACCTTGAGATTGAGGCGGGGGATGGGACGGCCCACATCGCCGGGCATGAGACCGAGGACGGCGGCAGCCTGAGGCGTGAAGCGGCGCACGCTGAGGTCAGAGCCGACCATCACCATGGGCAGGTTGATGCTGTTGAGAAGATTCGTGAGGTCGTTGTTGAGCTGGGTGAGGAGATCGTTGCGGTGCTGCATCTCCTCGTTGACGGTGTGCAGCTCTTCGTTGGCGGACTCGAGCTCTTCCTTGGAGGTTTGCAGCTCTTCGTTGGTGCTCTGCAGCTCTTCGTTGCCGGACTGAATCTCCTCGTTGGCGGACTGCAGCTCTTCGTTGGTGGCTTCCTGCATTTCAATGATGGACTGCAGGTATTCCTTGGTGGCGGAGAGCTCCTGTTTGAGCTGAGCGATCTGCTTTTCCTTCTCACTGCGCTCGGATTCGGTGAGGGGCTCAGCCTGGTGAGCGGAGACCTCATTGTTTTCGACGGGAGCCGGCTCGAAGATGACCAGATAGCTGTGCTGCTCCTGGATGGGGGTGCGGAAGGGCAGGACGCGGAGGTCGATGGAATGGGAGTGGCCGTTGGCTTCGACGAGGACCTGGCGGCGCTCGGCTTCGACGCCGGACTTCTTTGCCTCCTCGATGGCGCTTTGCAGCTCGAAGAGCAGGCCGGGGCGAGCCATTTTGAGGAGATTGAGGCTGGCCTTGCCGGGGGCGAGCTCAAGATAAGCGCCGGTGCGGCCGCGGCTCTGCAGGATCTCCAGGTGATCGTTGATGACAACGGCGGGGGGCGCATAGCGGGTGAGCAGCAGGCGATCGGCTTCGCGCTGCAGCTCAAGGGGGGCCTTGGTGGGCTCGGGCTGGCGAGGCGGCGGGGCGGGTAGTTCCGGAACGTCCACCTCGTGATCGAGGGCGCCAACGGAAAAAGCAAATGTGGGAGGGGTGGAGACGAGCTTTTTGCGATAGATCTTCTGCTTTTTGTCGGCCATTTCGAACAGTTCCGAGCCAGCGCCCAGCAAGCCTTCCGTATTGCCGATCATGAGGAAGCCGGCGGGATTAAGGGCGTAGTGAAAGACGGGGATGACGCGTTTCTGCAGGGTCTGGCTGAGGTAGATCATGACATTCCGGCAACTGACCAGATCCATGCGGGAGAAAGGCGGGTCGCTGAAGATGTTCTGACTGGAGAAGATGCAGAGGTCGCGAATGGTCTTGCTGATCTGGTAGCCGCCGTCAGCTTTGTGGAAGAAGCGGCGAAGACGGGCGGGGCTGACGTCGGCTTCGATGTTCTCCCGGTAGAGGGCGGCGCGGGCGCGCTGGATGGCGACTTCGCTGAGGTCGGTCCCAAAAATCTGGATGGGGACTTCGAGATGCTCGTCGCTGAGAAACTCCACCAGAGAAATAGCGTGAGAATAGGCTTCTTCTCCGGTGGAGCAACCGGGGACCCAGATGCGGATGGGAGCGGCGGGGTGGCGCGCCTGCAGGATGGCGGGATAGACGACGTGCTTCAGGGTATCGAAGGCTTCGGGATTGCGGAAGAAGCTGGTGACATTGATCAGCAGGTCCTGATAGAGAGCGTTGACTTCGTTGCGGTCACGAAGAAGGAGGGCCACATAGTCAGGGAGCTTCTCAATTTTGTGCAGCACCATGCGGCGCTGGACGCGGCGGGCGATGGTGGGGGACTTGTATTCCGAGAAGTCGACGCGGGTGGCGCGGCGCAGCAGACGGAAGACCTGATTCATATGGCCATCGAGGGTGCCATCGTCTTCCATCTGGCTGAGGGATGGACCGACGACGTAAGGATGGTTGCTGATGCGGGCGAGCTCGTTGGCGATTTCTTCAGGAGGCAGGATGAAGTCGACACAACCGGCGGCGATGGCGCTGGAGGGCATGCCGTCGTACTTGGAGGAGCGTGTGTCCTGGGCGAAGGTGATGCCGCCTTCGCCTTTGATGGCAGAGAGACCGAGGGTGCCGTCGGAGGCGGTGCCGGAGAGAATGACGCCGATGGCATTGGGGCCGTGGGCGGCGGCGAGGGAGCGGAGGAAGGTATCGATGGTGGTATTGACGGGGCGCCCCTGCTCGCGCTCGGTGGTCTTGAGACTGCTGTCGCTGATGCCCAGTTCGCAGTTGGGTGGGATGACGTAAACGTGGTTGGGCTCGACCTTCATGCCGTTTTCGATCTGGACAACCGGCATGGAGGTGGTGCGGGCAAGAATCTGGCTGACAGCGCTCTCGCGCTGGGGATCCAGGTGAGGCACGAGGATGAAGGCCATGCCGAGGTCGGACTGAACGTTCTTAAAGAGGGTGCTCATCGCTTCGAGGCCGCCGGCCGAAGCGCCGATGCCGACGATGGGGAAGGGATGACTGCGGCCCCCCTGCTGAGAAGTCTCCGCCTGCACGCTGGCCGACACCTTCCTGCTGGGCGCCGCCTGACGGGAACCCGGACTGGATTTACGAGGGGTCATTTAGAAAGCCATCTGCCGTGACGGCGGCGGCGGAACGCGGCAACGCCATCCGATGGACCGAATTATAGTCCGGGAGGAAGGTACGGGTGCGCGTGGTGACGCCGTCGTTGGGATGGCTCGAAAATCACCGCGTCAGCTAACCGGGAACATTGAGGCGAGCTCCTGATTCAATCGATCCAGAGCCACGCGAATACCCCCCATCAGCTCCCGATTGCTGGAGCGGAGCATGCGCGAGGTATGAATCTCCGCGCTGAGCGCCGACAGGACTCCGAGTGAGACGGGAGGTTTGTTGAGGCCAAGCGAGGAGGAGGCGCGGTTGGGAACGACCACCATTTGCGCGCGGCTGGAGCAGCGGAAGGCGACCCAGGCATCCAGATCGCCGGGGCGGGCGAGGATCGCTGTCTTGCTGGAGCCTACGGGACGGCGGACGGGCAGGCCGAAATCCTGTTCCCAGCGCTGGACGGTGCGGACACCTTTGCCCATGTAGCGGGCGATCTCTTTCCAGGAAGTGAGAACGGCGACGGAAGCGGTGCTGGATCCGTTATTCATCGAATTCTCCGGTCTTCAGGTCGATTGTCGGGGGGCAGCCGCTGAGTGCTGCATCTCACTGGGAGTCGTTCGACCCAACTACAGATGCCTGAACCCCTGTAATTGCTCCTCTTCTATATCACAGTTCCGGACAGCCGTTTGGTACGGTGGCCACCGGATTTGACAGGGAACACATCCCACGCCAGGAGAGGGGTTCACGGGTGAGGCATCGCGACCTGATCGTGATCGGGGCTTCGGCCGGGGGTATTGAGGCCGTGCAACGACTGATGGGCGAGCTTCCAGGCGATCTGGGGGCTGCGGTGCTGGTTGTGCTGCACACGTCAGGACGGAGCATGGGCCTGCTGCCGCAGATTCTGGGACGGTCAAGCCAGCTCCCGTCCAGCCATCCGGAAGACGGGGAGCGTATGAGGAAAGGCCATGTGTATGTTGCATCTCCGGACTTCCACTTGCTGGTGGAGGACGGGCGTTTGCGGGTGCTGCAGGGACCGCGGGAGAACCTGCACCGGCCGGCAGTTGACCCGCTGTTTCGGTCGGCAGCGGTAGCGGCGGGAAACCGGGTGATCGGGGTGGTGCTGACGGGACTGCTGGACGATGGGACCTCAGGCCTGATGGTGGTGAAGGCGCACGGGGGCGCGGCGATCGTGCAGGATCCGGAAACGGCGCTGTTCTTGGCGATGCCGAGGAGCGCCCTGGAGCAGGTGCCGGACGCGACCGTGCTGCCCCTTGAAAAGATTGGAGCTGAGCTGGTGCGGCTGGTGAACGAAGAGCTGCCGGAGAACGGGAACGGCGCGCGGGTGCGAGGAACGACGGAGGACAAAGAGACCCGGTTCCTGGAGAAGGAATTGCCACAGATGGAAAATAAGGAGCGGCCAGGACAGCCTTCCGCCTTTGCGTGTCCGGATTGCGGAGGAGTGTTGTGGGAGCTGGAGGAAAGCGGATTCCTGCGGTTTCGCTGCCGGGTGGGACATGCCTTTACAGCCAGACACCTGAGCGGGGAACAGCGGCATGCCATAGAGACGGCCTTGTGGTCGGGACTGCGAGCGCTGGAGGAGAGCGCGGCGCTGTACCACCGGCTGGCGGAGCGGATGACGCCGGGGCGGGAGATGACGCAATCGCGGTTTCTGGAACGAGCGGAGAACACCGAAGAGAATGCCCGGGTGCTGAGGAAATTTCTGGTGGAGCTGAACCAGGACCTGGAAGAGGCGGGCGACTGAGGCGCACGGGGGGTGGGCGCTATTCTGGACAGCGATGCGGCTGTTTATCGGAATTGCGCTGACGGAAGAGGCGACAGCGGCGCTGCGGGCGGTGCGGGAGCGTCTGGAGCGGCTTTCATCCGGTGAAAGCGAACTGCGCTGGTCGGCGCCGGAGAGCTGGCATGTGACGCTGCAGTTTCTGGGGCAGACGAGTGACGAACAGGCGCGGTGTGTGGTCGAAAATCTGGGAACGGTACGCGCGGAGCGGGTGCCGGTGCGGATCGAAGGACTCGGATTCTTTGAGCGGGCGGGCGTCTTCTGGGCGGGCGTGGCGCTGACGCCGGAGTTGCTGGCGCTGCAGCAGAAGGTGGTGGCAGCGACGCGGGTATGCGGGTTTGTGCCCGAGGATCGGGCGTATCGGCCGCACATCACGCTGGCGCGGGCGAAGGGCCGTGCAGGGGCGCGTGCGCTGGCGCCACTGCGGAAGTCGGTTGAGAAGCATCGGCTGGAACTGCGGACGGAGTTTGTGGCGGGGGAATTTGTGCTGTATGAATCGTTGCCGGGGCCGGAGGGATCGCGGTATGAGGTGCGGGGGCGGTGTGGGCTGGGGGGCGGGGATTAGAGTTTAGAGTTTGGAGCTTTCTCTGAGCGAGGCATCCTGTCACGCCGTCCGCTGTCCGCTGAACTCCAAACTCTAATTCCTAAACTCTAATTTCCAAACTCTAGTCGACGGCCTGAACCATGCCGCGGCCGAGGAGGATTTCGGCTTTGTCGATGAAGGCGCGGTCGGCGGCGACCTTGATGCCTTCCGGCTCCATGACAACGCAGTATTCGCCGCGCTGCTCCACGCTGAGCATGACACGCGCGGGGCCCGGGGCGCCGACGACCAGATCGCGCAGCTCGACGAGGGTGGTTTCGCTGATCCGTTCGAGCGGGATGCGGATGCGGACGTTCTTCGGCAGGCGGATCTTCACGTCTTCGAGCGCTTCGATGGCAGAGACGCAGAGCTTGGGGGCGGCGTCTTCTTCGGCGCGAAGCTGGCCGCGGACGAGGACCGGGACTTCGATGCGGAGGGATTCGGCCAGACGCTCGTAGTCTTTGGGGAAGCAGATGAGGTCGATTTTGCCGGAGGCGTCTTCCAGAGCGGCCTGCGCGTAGAGTTCGCCGGAGCGTTTGGACTTGGCGACCTTGAGGCCGAGGAGAACCCCGGCGATGGCGATGTCATTTTCGGGGGCCTGGCCGCGGCGGCCGTTGGAGGGCGCGGGTTTGGTTTCAAGCGCGGTGGCGACGTCGAGAACGCCAGGAAGATTGCGGAGCTTCTCAGCGTATTTGTCGAGCGGATGACCGGAGACGAAGAAGCCGAGGACTTCTTTCTCCATGGCGAGGCGCTGGGACTCGTCCATGTCGGGGACGTTGGGGAGATCGTCGCCGTGGGCGTCGGACGTGTGGGTGTCGAAGATGCCGAAGAGACCGGACTGGCCGGCGGCGACGTCGCGCTGGGCTTTTTGCGCGCGCTCCATCACCTTGTCGACGGCGGCGAGAAGCTGAGAGCGGCGGCCGAAGGAGTCCAGCGCGCCGGCTTTAATGAGGGATTCGACGACGCGCTTGTTGAGGAGGCGAAGATCGATCTTCTCGCAGAAATCCTGGAAACCGGCGAAGGACTTCCCTTCTTCAGCGAGCGAGGCGCGGGCAGAGAGGATGGAGTCGATGGCGTTGCGGCCGACGTTCTTGATGGCGGTGAGGCCGAAGCGGATGGCTTCGCCGTGGGGGGTGAAGTCGGCGTCGGAGTAGCGGACGTCGGGCGGGTCCACGGAAATGTTGAGTTCGCGGCACTCCTTGATGTACTTGACGACGTTTTCGGGCTTGGAGATTTCCGAGGTGAGCAGCGCCGACATGAACTCGATGGGGTAGTGGGTCTTCAGATACGCAGTCTGATAGGCCACGAGGGCGTAGGCGGCGGAGTGCGACTTGTTGAAGCCGTAGCCGGAGAACTTCTCCATCTGATCGAAGATCTCCGCGACCGGGGCTTTGGGATGGCCGAGGTCGGCGGCGCCCTTCAAAAAGCGGTCGCGCTGCTCGGCCATAGCGGCGGGATCCTTCTTGCCCATGGCGCGGCGGAGCAGATCGGCCTCGCCGAGGGAGTAGCTGGCGAGGACATTGGCGATGCGCATCACCTGTTCCTGATAGACGATGACGCCGAGTGAGTCTTTGAGGATGGGCTCCAGATCGGGGAGCAGGAACTCCACTTTGCGGCGCCCCCACTTGCGCTCGATGAAGTCGTCGATCATGTCCATCGGGCCGGGGCGGTAGAGGGCATTGAGGGCGGTGAGGTCTTCGACGGTGTCGGGCTTGTAGCGACGGAGAATGTCGCGCATGCCCGGCGATTCAAACTGGAAGACGCCGGAGGTGAGCGCGGTGTGGAAGACGCGCTTCATGGTTTCCGGATCGTCGAGAGGGAGCAGCTCGATGTCGAGTTTTTCGCCGCGGGTCTGCTCGATCAGCCTCAGGCAGTCGGTGATGACCGTGAGGGTCGCCAGGCCGAGGAAGTCCATCTTGAGCAGGCCCATTTTTTCGACCGCCTTCATGTCGTAGGCAGTCACGATTTCTTCGTTTTTGGTGCGATTGAGCGGCACCAGCTCCGTGAGCGGCCGGGGCGCGATCACGACGGCGGAGGCGTGGACGCCGGCTCCGCGCACGAGGCCTTCGAGCTTCTTTGCGGTGTCGATGAGCTCGCGGATCTGCGGCGTGCTGTCGTAGACCTCCTGCAGCTGCGGCGAATCTTTGAGAGCGCGGTCGATGGTGATGCCGATGGTGGCGGGGACCAGCTTGGCGATGCGGTCGACGTCGCCGTAGGGCATGTCGAGGGCGCGGCCGACGTCTTTGATGGCGGCCTTGGCGGCCATGGTGTTGAAGGTGATGATCTGGGCGACCTGCTCGCGACCGTACTTGCGGGTGACGTAGTCGATGACTTCGCCGCGGCGGTTCTGGCAGAAGTCGACGTCAATGTCGGGCATGGTGACGCGCTCGGGATTCAGAAAGCGCTCGAAGAGCAGGACGTTCTGCATGGGATCGATATTGGTGATCTCCATGGCGTACGCGACCAGAGAGCCGGTGGCCGAGCCGCGGCCGGGGCCGACCGGGATGCCGTGATCGCGCGCGTACTTGATGAAATCCCACACGATCAGGAAGTATCCCGAGTACTTCATCTGCTTGATGATGTTGATTTCGAAGTTCAGCCGCGATTCGTATTCATGGACCGGCGTGCGCAGAACTCCGCGGAGCTCGAGGGTGCGGATGGCGGTATCGAAGCGCTTCTTCAGGCCCTGGCGGCAGACCTCTTCGAAGTAGCTGTCGATGGTGTGGCCGGCGGGAACGGCGAATTCGGGAAAAGGATTGTCGACCTTGCTGAGCTTGAAGTGGCAGCGCTCGGCAAACTGCATGGTGCGGCTGACGACTTCCGGCGCGTGGGAAAAGAGCGTCTGCATCTCCGCGGCGGACTTGACGTAGAACTGGTCGGAGTCAAACTTGAAGCGCTTCGGGTCGTTGATGGAGCCGGCGGTCTGGACGCAGAGCAGGACTTCATGGGCGTGGGCGTCGTCTTCGCAGAGGTAATGGCTGTCGTTGGTGGCGACCAGCGGGATGTCGAGTTCCTTTTCGAGACGGAAAAGATCGGCGTGGATCTTCTTTTCCAGCTCGAGACCCTGGTCCTGGATTTCTAGGAAGAAATTGCCGCGGCCGAAGATGTCCTGATACTGGGCGGCAGTGGCGCGGGCCGCGTCGTACTTGCCGGCCATGAGATTTTCGCAGAGTTCGCCGGCGAGGCATCCGGAGAATCCGATGAGGCCCTGGGCGTGTTCGGCGAGATACTTTTTGCTGACGCGCGGCTTGCGATAGAAGCCGTGCAGCGATGCCTCTGAGGTAATACGGACGAGATTGCGGTAGCCTTCTTCGTTTTCAGCGAGGACGAGGAGGTGGTTGTAGTCGTCGCCCTGGGGATCTTCGCGGTGGTCGTCCTTCTTGCAGATGTAGAGCTCGCAGCCGAGGATGGGCTGGACGTTGTGCTTTTTCGCCGCTTCAAAGAAGTGGACCGCGCCGTAGATGTTGCCATGGTCGGTGATGGCGACAGACTTCTGGCCGATGCTCGACACGCGCTGGACGAGCTTTTCGACGTCGCAGGCGCCGTCGAGGAGGGAGTAGTCGGTGTGCAGGTGCAAGTGGGTGAATTCGGCCATGGGTGCTTATCTCTATTTTAGGTCGCGTTGCGGATACGCGAAGGGACACGGAGATTGGCGCGGGTGAGGAAAAGGAGGGACGAATTAGCGCAGCCTGCAGCCTGTGGCCGGTAGCGTTGAGCCCAGGTCAACTTGTTTGTCTTCGACGGCGTGTAGGATTGGTGCGATCACGGAGGGTCGTATGAATCGGTTGGTGACGTTTCTATTGACCACGAAGCCGGAGGAGGCGACGGCCTTTTATCGCGACACAATGGGGTGCCGGTATGTACGGGACGACGGGTTCGCGCTGGTCTTCGATCTGGGTGGGGTGATGCTGCGGATCGGCCGGGTGCCGGATTTCGCGCCGCCGCAGAACACGGTGCTGGGCTGGGAGGTCGACGCGATCGGGGCAGAGGTTTCGCGGCTGGAGGCCAGGGGCGTGCGATTCGAGCGCTACGAAAACATGGGGCAGGATGCGCAGGGGATCTGCACGTTTCCAACCGGAGACAGAGTCGCGTGGTTCAGGGATCCGGATGGGAATGTTCTGTCGTTGTCGCAGCACGCGCTGGGCTTGTGAGAGAAGCGACGCAGCCAGCCTGTAGCCGGTCGCCGGTAGCTAGCGGGGCATGTCGCGATGGGCGACTTTGACGCGAAAGGCGTGGCGCTCGAGGCGGCGGGCGACCTCTTCGGCGATCATGACGGAGCGGTGCTGGCCGCCGGTGCAGCCGAAGGCGAGGGTGAGATAGCTTTTGCCCTCGTGAATGTAGTGGGGGAGCAGGAAGAGGAGCAGGTCGGTCACGCGGTCGAGAAACTCGCGCGTCTGGGGGAAACTGACGATGTAGTTCTCGACCTTCGGATCCTTCCCCGTCAGGTTGCGGAATTCCGGGACGAAGTGGGGATTGGGCAGGAAGCGGACGTCGAAGACGAGGTCGGCATCCAGCGGCACGCCCTTTTTGTAACCGAAACTGATCGATGAGATGAGGAGGGATTTTTCCTCGTCCTGGCGGACGAATTTGCTCTGAATGTAAGCGCGGAGCTCGTGGACGTTGAACTTGGTGGTGTCGATGACAACGTCGGCGACGTTGCGGATGGGCTCGAGGAGTTTGCGCTCCTGCTGCAGGGCGCGGGTGACGCGAGCTTCGCGGCCGAGCGGGTGGGGACGGCGGGTTTCGGAGTAGCGGGCGAGGAGTGCGGCGCGGGTGGCTTCGAGAAACACGACCGTGGTGGGCAGGGTGCGGCGCATCTCGCCAAGGATGGCGGGAAAGCGCTCGAGGCTCTGGCCTTCGCGCACATCGACGACGAGTGCGGCACGGCGGATATCGCGGGAGTGCGCGACCAGCTCTGCGAAGGGCGGCATGAGCGAGACGGGCATGTTGTCCACGGCGTAGAAGCCAAGGTCTTCGAAGGCTTTCAGCGCGGAGGCTTTGCCGGATCCGGAGAGGCCGGTGAGGATGACCAGATCGCGCGGATGCGCGGGAGCAGAAGCGCGGCCGTTTCCCTCGGCGGCGCGGCGCTTGCCCACAAGCTTCCGGGTGGGGGACATGGGGCCATCGTACCACCTGGAATCGCGATTTCTCGTGACTCATTGCGGGCAGTGCGCAGGTGATTACGGCAGTCAGAGGGTGCGGAGGGCGGTCTGCAGTTCGCTGGCGACTCGCTGCATCTGTTTGTCGCTGAGGCGATTGAAGAAAGGCAGCGCCAGGGTGCGGTCGGAAACAGCTTCGGTGATGGGCAGATGGGTGGAGCGCCAGGCGGCATACGCGGGCTGGAGATGGATGGGGGCGAAATAGCGTCCGGTGCCAATGCCGGCGCTGTTGAGGATTGCGCGTAGACGGTCGCGGTGGGCAGAGGTGAAGCGGTCGGCGAGGCGAACGACAAAGACAAACCAGGTGAGACTCTGGCCCGGGATGTCGGTGGCGGGGAGCATGAGGTCCGGCGTGCCGGCAAGGAGATCGCAATAGCGCCGGGCGATGGCGTCGCGGCGGGCGAGGATCGCGTCGAGGCGGCCGAGCTGGGCGAGGCCGAGGGCGCACTGGATTTCCGAGAGCCGGTAATTGAAGCCGACCTCGGTGTGGGTTTCGCTGAACTGGCCGGGGGCAGATTCGTAACGGCCATGATTGCGTAAGGCGGCGATGCGGCGGGCGGCTTCGGGGTGGGGCGTGACCACCATGCCGCCTTCGCCAGTGGTGATCTGTTTGTTGGGGTAGAAGGCGAAGACGGCAGCATCGCCGAAGGAGCCGACGGGGTGCCCATTGACTTCGGCGCCGATGGCCTCGCAGGCGTCCTCAATGAGGACGAGGTTGTGGCGGCGGGCGATGTCGGCGAGGGCGGCCATATCCGCGGGCCGCCCGAAGGTATGGACGGCGATAACGGCGCGGGTGCTCGGAGTGAGGGCGGCTTCGACGGATTGCGGATCGAGATTGAGCGTGATGGGGTCGATGTCGGCGAAAACGGGATGCGCGCCGACGTAGCGCACGGCGTTGGCGACGGCGATGAACGTGAAGGACGGGATGATGACTTCGTCGCCGGGGCCGATGTTGAGGGCGAGGAGCGCGAGGTGCAGTCCGGCGGTGCCGGAGCTGACGGCGATGCCATGGGGAACACCGGTCAGGGCGGCCATGGCGGCTTCGAAGGCTTCCATCTGCGGGCCGAGGCTGAGGCGGGGCGTGCGCAGGACGGCGACGACGGCCTCGATTTCGGCTTCGGTGATATCGGGTGCGGAAAGCGGGATGGGATCCGTCATGACATGATTCAGGGCGCGAAGTCGTTGCGGAGCGGCAGGGCGCGCTTGATGAGGAGCTCGGGGCCGAGCGGCGCGGAGGTGAGGACGTCAACGATGCGCTCGGCGGCGTGTCCATCGCCGTAGGGATTGGTCATGCCCTGGAGCGAGGCGCGAAAGGCGGGAGTGCGGGCTTCGGCGACGCGGGCGAGGATGGCGGCGGTATCGGCGGCCGCGTCGAGGACGTTGCGGGCGCGCTCGCGGCCTTTCTGGCGGAGTCCGATGTTCACGGTGGGGATGGCGAAGGAGGCGGATTCCATGATGCCGCTGGAGGAGTTTCCGATGAGCACAGCGGACTCGCGCAGGAGGCTCCAGTACGCGACGGCGTCGAGATTGACGAAGAGCTTTGTTGCCGGATGGTGGGCGGCGAAGGCGCGGGTGCGCGAGAGGAGGGAGCGGCTGCCGGCGTCGGCATTGGGGTAGCAGAAGACGATCGGGGCCCTTTCCAGAGACCCGCTCTGCTCCGCGAGTGTGTCGAGCGCGGCGAAGAGGGCTTCAGCTTCGACGGTGGTGTTCTGTTCGAGGGTGACAGGGTGGTATGCGACGAGCAGAGGCGGCGTCGTGAGGTCGAGGCTGAGGCGCGTGGCGAGTTCCTCGCGCGAGAGAAGACGGCTGCGGCGGAGGTGATCGAGGGAGGGTGCGCCGGCGTGGTGAACGCGCCAGGGCTCCTCGCCCATGGCGATGACGCGAGCGCGGGCGTTCACCGTGGAGGTGAAGTGGATGTGGCTCATTTTGGTGAGCGCGTTGCGGACAGCGTCGTCAATGGCGCCTTCGCTGATCTCGCCGCCTTCGATGTGGGCGATGGGGATGCGGAGCGAGAGCGCGACGGAAGCGGGGGCGAGCATTTCATAGCGATCCGCGATGAGGAGGAGCAGGTCGGGGCGGAGAGCGCCCAGCGTGTCGGCGAGCGAGAGAACGGCGACGCCGATGCTTTTGGCCATGCCAATGTCGGTGTCGGAGCTGAGGAGGGATTCAATGCGGGCGGCGATGGGGAAGCCGTCTTTTTCGATTTCGTGGATGGTGGCGCCGAACTCCGGCGAGAGGTGCGGCCCCATGACGATGAGGCGGAGATCGACGGCGGGGTGTTCCGAGAGGAGCTTCAGCGGCCAGTAAAGATGGCTGTAGTCGGCGCGGGAGGTAGTGACGGCGGCGATGCGGCGGGGAGTCATCGGGCGGTTGCGGATTCGGCGCCGAATTCGGCGAATGATTCCCGGAGGAGGGCGCTGGGTTCGTAGTCGGGAACGAGACGGAGGACGGCGCGGAGGAGGTCGGAGAGGGCGCGGGCGGCGATTGCGGACTCGAGGTCGCGGATCGCGGCGCGGAGATCGGGTACGGAGGGGCTGAGGACGCGGCGCAGCGAAGGTGTGGCGGGGCTGGCGTCGCGTTCCGCAGCGGAGAGGAGCGATTCGTCGAGCTTGTCGCCGGGGCGAGGAGTGGTGAAGACGATGGGAATGTCGGGGCCGTCGTTCGGCCGGAGTGCGGTGATCATGCGACGAGCGAGGTCCGTGATGCGGAGGGGTTCGCCGGGGTCGGGAATGAGCAGGCCGGAAGCGTGCGCGTCGATGGCTTCGGTGAGAAGCGCGGCGACTTCGTCAAGCGTGAGGAAGAAGCGGCGAGCGTCAGGGTGAGTGACGGTGACGGGGCCGCCGTGGGCGATTTGGTCGGCAAAGATGGGGCCGACGCTGGCGGGGGAGCCGAGAACGTTCACGAGGCGGACGGCGGTGAAGCCGGGATGGGCGAGGACGATTTGCTCCGCGATGCGTTTGGAGGCGCCCATAATGCTGTGCGGGGCGACAGCCTTGTCGGTGGAGATGAGGAGCATACGCGGAGTGTCGAAATCGGCGGCGATTTCGGTGAGAGTCCAGGTGCCGAGAGCGTTGGTGGCGAGGGCGGCGAGCGGATTTTGCTCCATCAGGGGCACGTGCTTGAGCGCGGCGGCATGGAGGACGAGGTCGGGACGGTGCTCGTCGAAGAGGGTGGCGAGAAGCGCGCGGTCGCAGACGCTGCCGATGACGGGGATGCAGCGATCGGCGTCGCCGGCGGCGGTGAGTTGAGTATGCAGATCGAAGAGGGACGGCTCGGCGATTTCGAGGAGGACGAGGCGCGCACCGGAGTCGGCAAAAAGGCGGGTCATGCGCGAGCCGATGTAGCCGCCCGCGCCGGTGACCAGAATGGTCTGGCCGGCGAGGCTCGGAATCGGAGCGGGTTGGGGGGAATCCGCGGCGCGCTCGAGAATTGCGGACCAGAAGGAGGGCGGCGCGGAAAAAGAAGAGAGCACTTTGCCGAAATTATAATGGCGCTTCCACTATGCAGGTGACGCTTCTACCCGCGACCGAACAACTGGCGCTCCTGCGTCGGCGTGCGATTTCGCCGCTGGAGTTGGCCGAGGAGCATATTAGGCAGATCGAGCGGCTGAATCCGCGGCTGAATGCGTTGGTGGATTTCGATCCGGAACGGGTGCGCGCGCAGGCGCGCGCGGTGCGGGTCGAATCCGGAGAGCTGGCGGGATTGCCGGTGACGGTGAAGGCGTCCATTTCGGTCGCTGGCTATCGCTGTGAGATCGGCAGCACCCTGCTGCGGGGATCGGTTCCCGACAAAAACGCGTTGCTGGTGGAGCGGCTGCTGGCGGCGGGTGCAGTGATTCTGGGGACGACGAATTGTCCCGAGTTTCTGATGGCGTATGAGACGGAGAATCTGCTGTACGGTAGCACGCGGAATCCGTGGGATCTGAAGCGGACGGCGGGGGGGTCGAGCGGGGGCGAAGCGGCGGCGATTGCCGCGGGATTGTCAGCGGGCGGACTGGGCAGCGACAGCGGCGGGAGCGTGCGCGAGCCGGCGCACTTTACCGGGATCTGCGCGCTGAAGCCGACGGCGGGGCGATTCCCTGCTGCGGGACATCTGCCGCCGTGCCAGGGGCCGTTTGCGTTTCTGGGATCGATTGGGCCGATGGCGCGGACGGTGGGCGATGTGGCGTTGCTGTTCGGAGCGCTGGCCGGGCAGGATCCGACGGATGCGAGCGGCGCGCCGGTGGCGCATCGGACGGTGACGTGGGAGGACGCGAAGCGCGTGCCGATTGGATGGTTTGAGGATGACGGGCTGGTTCCCGTGACACCGGAGACGCGGGCGGCGGTGCAGGCAGCGGCGCGGGCGCTGGAGGAGCAGGGGTTCACGGTGCAGCGGTTCCAGCCGCGGGCTCTCGAAGAAGCGCGGAAATTGTGGTGGATCTTTTTTATGCAGTGCGGGGCAATGCTCTACGAGCCGACGATTCGCGGACGCGAGGACGAACTGAGCCCGACGTTTCGGGATTTTCTGGCTCTGGCGCGGGCCGAGGCTCCGCTGACGGCGACTTCCCTGCTCAACGCGTGGGTGGAGTCGGACGCGGTGCGGGGGCGGATGCTCGAGGAGCTGCGGGAGTTCCCGGTCTGGCTCTGCCCGGTGTGCTCCGTTCCGGCATTCCGGCCGTTTGAGCGGAGCTGGATGGTGGAGGGGCAGACGGTCACCTATCTTGACGCGATGCGGTATACGCAGTGGTTCAATCTGCTGGGTGGTCCGGCGGCGGTGGTGCCGTTGAGCCGGTCGGCGGGAGGTTTACCCATTGGAGTGCAGATCGCGGGGCGGCCCTACGAAGACGAACTGGTGCTGTCCGTGGCTGCGGCCGTGGAGAGCGCCTTCGGGTATCAGGCGCCACAGATGGCGCTTTAGTGTGCGGACCTTCCCACCCTGTCCTCTCGAACAGCACGAGAAGACAAGGATGGGGCACCCGGCAATCTAGCCGAGCCAGGTCGGGTTATGCGCGGTGCCGTCGAAATTGGAGGTCGTCTTGAAGAGCTCGAAGCGGCCGGTGAAGGCGGCCTGCTGGGTCTTGTTCAGGATCGCTGCCAGTTGCTGGTCGTCGAGGGGACGGAAGGTCTTGACCGCCTCGAAGGCTTGATCGAGAACCTGCTGGTTATCGATGCCGGTGATCTGCACCGACACCGGCAGGCTGAGCGAGTAGTGCAGGCATTCGATGGGGGTGGCTGTGTTGCTTTGCAGGATGAAGTGATCGCCGAAGCACTTCATGCCGAGGAGGGCGGTGTCTTCGCGGACGAGGCGGGGGACGACGAGCTGGGCAAAGCTGCGGAAATGGGCGTCCATCACGTTGATGGGCATCTGCGCGGTGTCGAAGTGGAAGCCGTGGGACTTCGCGACGTCGAGCATATAGAGATGGACGTGCGGATCCTTGTGGCCGGTGAAGCCGATGAAGCGGATTTTGCCGGCCTGCTTCGCTTCGAGAACGGCTTCCATAGAGCCCCCATTCGCGAAGACGCGGTCCGGGTCCTCGAAGCGGATGATTTCGTGATGCTGGATGAGGTCGATGTGGTCGGTTTTCAGGCGCTGGAGTGACTGATCGATCTGCTGCGCCGCGGCCTGTTGGGTGCGGCCATCGAGCTTGGTCATGACGAAGGCCTTCTGGCGATAGCCGCCCTGGGCGAGGGCGATGCCGACGACTTCTTCACTGCGGCCGTTGTTGTAGTCCCAGCAATTGTCGATGAAGGTGATGCCGCGGTCGATGGCCTGGTGCACGAGGCGGTTGACTGCGTCCTGGGTCATGTCCGGCTTGCCGAGGTGGTAGCCGCCCATGCCGATGACGGAGACCTCGACGCCGGTGGCGCCGAGCGGGCGATAGAGCATTTCGCCGCGGAGCGCGCCTGGGTGCTCGACGCGGGGCAGCAGGCGCACGACGTCGGGATTGGGAACGGTAAGGAATTCCTCTCCCAGAGGGACTTCGGTGCGGGGGTTGCTCGGCAACTGGTTCGCCTGCTGAGCGTGGAGCGGAGTCTGGCGCGCGGCCAAAGTGGCGGCGGCGGCAGTGGCGCTTTGCAGGAAGACGCGGCGTTTCATGGTCGGGCTCCGTTCAAAGGGTGAGATTCGCGCAGCACCGGCTGTTCCTTTTTGTAGATGCGCGAAGGATGCAGACGTCACAGGGGCCGGGAGCGAATCGGCGCGCAAACGAAAGGCCCGCCGCAATGGCGGACCCTGGCTGAATCGATAGTTCAGCTTACGGCTTGAACTTCGAGAAGAGATTCAGCTTGGAGACGTCGTTCACCATCACGATGGCAAAGAACAGGATCAGCATGACGAAGGCAACCTGGTAGACGCGTTCCTTGAATTCCTGCTTGAGGTCGCGGCGCAGGAGGCCCTCGATGCAGAGCAGGAGGATCATGCCGCCATCGAGGATGGGGATGGGCAGCAGATTCATGATGCCGAGGTTGAGGCTGATGAGGGCGGTGAGGCCGATGATCGGCTCCCAGCCATGCATCTCTGCGGCTTCGCCGGTCATGCGGGCGATGCCGATGGGGCCGCTGAGCTGCTGCATCACGGCTGAATGGCGCGTGAAGAGGCGGTGCAGGATGTCGAGGATGTAGCCGGAGTACCGCAGGTTGTAGCTGACCGAGCGGCTGACGGCCTTGTCCAGCGGGAGTTGCTCGACGGTGAACGGCGGGGGCGCCGGGGTGAAGCCCAGGCGATAGCCGGCAGGCTCGGTGGCGCCGAAGTCGGTCCAGATGGGCTGCACGGAAAGGTTGAACTGGCGGCCGTCGCGAACGATGAGCAGATTGGCCGGCTTGCTGCCGTTCTCGTCGAGGACGGCGATCATGCTCAGGACGCCGTGCACAGTCTGGCCATCGATGGAGAGGATACCGTCACCGGGTTTCAGACCGGCGAGGACGGCGGGGTCGCCGGGGATGAGGTCCTGGATCATGACCGGACCGTCCTGCTCTTTGGGAATCAAACCCAGCGAGGTAATGTCGAAATCCTGGCCGTTGGAGGGGTCGGAGAGCAGAAGCTCGGTGCTGAACTGCTGGGTCTGGCCGTTGACGGTGCGCTCGACGGTAATGGGCACGGTGGAATTGGCGTCAAGGACGGCGCGGTCGCCGAGTTTTTCCCAGCTGGGGTTCTTCTCCTCATCGAAGCGGATGATGCGGTCGCCCGATTTCAGCCCGGCGCGTCCGGCGGCCGAGGTGGGCGGAACGACATCGAGGACGGCAGGCTGGCTCAGGTAGAGTTCGACCTCGTTGTGCATCATGTAGAGGCCGGCCATGAGGACGAAGGCCAGGATGAAATTCGCGACCGGGCCGGCGACGGCGATGAGCACACGCTGCCAGCGGGGGTGGGAGCTGAATTCGCCGGGATCGCCGGTGGTTTCCGAGCCGGGGGTTTCGCCGGACATCTTGACGTAGCCGCCCAGCGGCAGAGCGCTGACGCGGTAGTCGGTGTCGCCCCACTTGATACCAAAAAGGCGGGTACCGAAGCCGAGCGAGAAGACTTCTACGCGGACCCCACAAAGCTTGGCCACGGCAAAATGGCCGAACTCATGGATGAGGACCATGATGCCGAGGACGAGGAGGAAGGAAACGGTGGCGGTGACGGCGAAAGGCATATCTATAGGTTTCGACGATGCTCAAAGTACCGGGGATGCAGGAACCGGCACCGGCCGACCTGACGATCTGGCGAGAACTTCCCGCGCCCGATCGCGTGCCTCACAGTCCAGTGCGAGCACTTCTTGTATGGTCGCCGGATGGGTCTCGGGGGTTGTCTCGAGTACTGATTCTATTGTAGACGGAATGCCGGTAAAGGGAATGCCTCGTTTGAGGAAGGCCTCGACGGCGACCTCGTCAGCGGCATTGAGGGCGATGGAGTGGGCGCCTCCCTTCTCGGCGGCTTCATACGCCAGACGGAGGCACGGAAAACGCTGGAGATCGGGCGGTTCGAAATGAAGATCGCCGAGGGCGGCCATGTCAAAGCGCAGATCGGAGGCAACCCGCTCGGGATAGCTGAGGGCGTAGAGGATGGGCAGGCGCATGTCCGTGACGGAGATTTGCGCGAGCAGGCTGCCGTCGATGTATTCGACCAGAGAGTGGACGGTGGACTGGGGATGGACCGTGACTTTGACCGCGGACGGAGGCAGGTCAAAGAGGCGGCAGGCCTCGATGATTTCCAAACCCTTGTTGAGCAGCGTAGCGGAGTCGATGGTGATGCGGCGGCCCATGACCCAGGTGGGATGACGCAGGGCCTGCTCGACGGTGATATTGGGAAACTCGGAGAGCGGCAGGGTGCGGAAGGGTCCTCCGGAGGCGGTGAGCCAGATCTGCCGAACTTCGCTGCGCTCGCCGGCGCGCATGCACTGGTGAATGGCGTTGTGTTCGGAGTCGATGGGCAGCAGAGCCACGCCTTTGGCTCGGGCGGCGGCGGTGAGAATCTCGCCGGCGGCGACCATGGCTTCCTTGTTGGCGAGGCCGATGGTTTTGCCGGCCTGGACGGCGGCATATGTGGCCTGGAGCCCGGCGACGCCGACGATGGCCGAGACGACGAAATCGACCTCCGGGAGGGTTGCGACGCGAACGGTGCCTTCGCTGCCCCAGACGACCTCGGTTCCTGTATGACCGCGCTCGCGGAGACGGCGGCTCAGGTCGGCGGCGTGCTCCTCAGTGGCGAGTGAGACGATGCGGGGGCGCCAGCGGAGACATTGCTGGAAAGCGGCGTCGACGTTGCGGCCGGCGGCGAGTGAGGCGACGGCAAAGCGGTCAGGAAAGCTTTCAACGATGCTGAGGGTGCTCTGACCGATGGAGCCGGTCGAGCCCAGGATCGCAATGTGCTTCAACGGAGGTCCTTCGAGAGGCTTCCGGCGGAGGCTTTCACGCCAGAAATGCGCTGTGGCTGACGAGTCATCGAGCTAAAAGGACTGCTGCGCTAACTGAGCGTACCACAGCACGGGAGCGGCCAGCAGCAGTGCGTCGACGCGGTCGAGCATGCCCCCGTGGCCGGGCAGGAGGTGCCCGGAGTCTTTGACGCCGGCGCCGCGCTTGATGGCCGATTCGACCAGATCGCCGATCTGTGCCGCAACGTTGACCAGCACGGCGTAGCCGATCCAGAGGGCCGGGTTGCCGGGATAGGAAAGCGTGTCAATGTCGCGGGCGGTGAGGTTGCGCGCCAGGTAAATCAACAGAATCGTGATGAGGATGCTGCCGGCAACGGAGGCAAAAGAGCCCTCCCAGGTTTTGTTGGGGCTGAGCGTGGGAGCGAGTTTCCAGCGCCCGAAGGCGCGGCCGATGTAGAGGGCGGCGATGTCTCCCGCCCACACGACGAAGACGAGAAAGAGGAGAAGCGACGGGCCATTGTCCTGGCTGGAGAGCAGATAGAGGGTGGACATCGAGAGTCCGATATAGAGCAGCCCGAAGACGGAGTAGGCGGTGTCGGCAAGGACGCGATTCACGGGCGAGCGAAAGGTGCTGAACCCGAAGAGGAAGAGCGCGAGCGCGCCGGTGACCGGAGCCATGAGATCAGGCCGCCGAAAGATGGCCGCATACAGAATCGCGAGACATACGATGACGACGATGCGTGGCGTTTTCGCGCCCATGGCATCGGCCAGACCGAGGTATTCCCACAGAGCGAGTGCCGCAACGGCGAAGACTACTGCCATAAACAACAGCGGCCATTTGGGAGACACGAAGATCAGCAGGAGGACGAGGGGGATGAGAACGATCGCAGTGAGAATGCGCTGCATGTAAGGGCAGAATACACGGCGGGACACAGGACGGGAGAGGGGAAGCCGGCCAGGACTCTCTGCGAGTAACCCTCGGGGCGCGAGGGTGCGGATGAAGCTGTCCTGTTTTGCGACATACCGATCCTATTTTGCGTCAGGGATGCGCGTGGCGGGCATGGCGCGGAGGATGGCCAGTTCTTTCTGAACCTTTTTCCATTGGCGAGGGTGCTTTTTGGTTTCAATCAGGGCGTTCGTGTCGGAGTAGAAGGCGAGGATGTTCTGGCGCAGAGCCCAGCGGAGGCATGGCGGTGGTGGTGGTCACCTCGCTTGAGGAGCGTGGCGTAGGTCTTGTCGGTGAGATGGTAGGTGCCGGGGCGCGTGGGATAGCCGGTGTCGAGATCGAGATCGGGCACGGCAAAGCCATCCTGATTCTTCTCGGCGAGCTCGTGGAGAAGGTCAAGGTAGCGATCGGTGGCCAGATCGACGCTTTCGACATATTTCTCCTCAGTGTCGCGGCTCGGACCGCGAATGGCGAGATCGGAGACGATGCCGACCTTGGGCACGATGAAGATCAATGCGGCGACGATGCGGGTTTCGAAGCTGGGCTTGTGCTTGCGGTACGCTTCCCATCCGTTGCGCGTGGAAGCATCCTGCAGACGCTTCCGGAAGGTGTAGAAGCCGGGAAGATCCTCGTCCGGCGGAAACTGTTTGCGATGGAGAAGGATTTCGGCATAGGAGATGCGTGGGAGGAACTGGCGGACGGACCAGGCGTAGCCGTGGAGGGAGCGGGATTCGTTGCCGATGACCTTGTGCAGAGACAGACCGTAGGTGGCGTAGAAGGCGCGCTCCAGCAGAGAGCGGGGCACGTGAAGGCCGACGTGACGCAGATAGGCAGCCGGGGCAAATCGCCCGTGGCTGAGCTGGTCGATGTCGAAGGCCCACTCGGTGCGGATGTGGGCGTGGGGATTCTCCTCGTAGGTGACGATGGGGCCGTATTCGTGTTCGAGATTCGGGAACTCAAGAGGCACAGAGACGTTCACCGCATCCATGTGGCCGAGGTTGTCGCCGACGTAGTGGGAGAGCGCGCCCAGAGCGAAGGCCAGCTCGTTGACATTGCGCGACTGGCGGATGAGGTTGGTGACGAAATCGCCGGTGCGGACGTAGTGAGCGAGGTTGCTGAAGGGCGGATGGCCAAAGGGATAATAGCCGGCATCCTGAATGGCGCAGCCTCCGTAGGCATAGGCATGCGCGGTGCGCAGCTGCTCCGGCGTGGTGTTGGGGTAACGAGCCAGGAGGACCGGCTTGATGCCGGATTCCCACGTCATGTCGATGATCATTTCGTGGGTGAGGAAGGAATAGGCGAAGCAGAGCGGCGAGCACAGCAACAGCAGCAGCGCAGCCATCACGGACTTACCGTTCATTCGTGCGAAAACCCCTTGACGACTATTCGTAGCGCAGAGCCTCGGCCGGCAGCACACGCGCTGCCGCGGTGGACGGATACAGTGTCGCGAGCAGCGAAACGCCGAGGGACATAGCGGCGACAATCACGCCATGTAGGATGCGCGGAGCGAAGGGGAGATAGTCCAGGGAATAGACGTCGGCCGATAAATGGATGAAGCGGTAGTGCTGGCCGAGGAAAGCGATGGTGTAGCCCAGCACCAGGCCCAGGAAAGTGCCGATGAAGCTGATGAGCAATCCCTGGTAGAGGAAGATGCGGCGCACCTGGGCGGGTTGCACGCCCATGGAGAGCATCACGGCGATGTCTTTGGTCTTCTCCATAACCATCATGGTCAGCGCGATAAGGATGTTGAGGGCGGCGACGCAGACGATGAGGCCGATGACGATGAAGGTGACGATCTGCTCCAGCTTGAGGGCGCGGAAGAGCTCGCGGTTCTGCTCCATCCAGTTGGTGGTGGTGAAGCCGGGGCCGGCGGCTTTTTCGATTTCGTTTGCGATGGTGTCGGCGTGGTAGAGATCGTCGACCCTGAAGGAGATGACGGAGACGAGGTCAGCTTCGCCGAAGAGCTTCTGCGCGTCGACGAGGCGGATGAAGCCGAAGCTGGAGTCGTACTGGTAGAAGCCGGAGTGAAAGATGCCGACAACCTGGAAGCGCTGGTATTTGGGGATGAGGCCGTAAGGGGTAAGGTCGCCCTGGGGGCTGGTGACCATCACGGTATCGCCAACCGTGGCGCCGATGGAGTCGGCCAGATCATAGCCGATGACGATGGGCGGGGTGGGCTCGCCGCCGGAGTCCTGAGGATTGGCGCCGACGCTGAGCGGCGCAACGCTGCCCGCGGTGAGGTGGCTGAGCATGTCAGAGACGGTCCGCTCCTCGCCGGGGATGATGCCTTTGAGAAGAGCTCCGCCGGAGCGTGCGCCGCGCGAGATGAGGACGGGTTCGTAAAGGCCTGGGGCATCGGCGACGACGTGCGGCACATGACGGAGACGCTCAGTGAGAGCGCGCCAGTTGCGAATGCCGTCGCTCATGGTGCGCATGAGCTCGACGTGGGAGGTCGAGCTGAGGAGGCGGCTCTGCAGGTCGCGGCGGGTGCCGTTGGTGATGGCCAGGGCGATGATGAGCGAGGCCACGCCGACGGCGACGCCGATGATGGAGATCCACGTGATGACGCCGATGACGGCCTGGCGGCGCTTGGCCCGGAGATACCGGGCCGCGACGAAGAGCTCAAATTTCATTGCGCCCCGGTTGTGTGGACCACCGCCTTCACGGTAACGGCGTTGTCGTAGCGATCGAAGACGCGGATGGCGATGACATGCTCGGCGGGATCGACAGGGGGCGCGGCATCCGGGTGCGGGGCGGGGATGGGCGCGTCAAAGTCGAAGCGCTCGGTGAGGGAGTCCGCGATGTTGCCGACGGGAGCGATGTACTGCCAGCGTCCGGCATCGACGGAGAACTCGGCGTGGGAGACCGGCGAAGTGGCGTCGGTAGCGGTGAGCGAAGCGTGGATTTTGCCGTTGACGACGCTGGCCTCGAGGCCGGAGACAACCGGGGGCGTGGTGTCGATGATGAACTCATCGCTGATGCCGTCGGCGGTGAGAGCCTCGCCCGGATTGTGCGAAGGCGCATCGCTGGCAACCACCTTGACGCGGTAGGGGCCGTCGGGCAGACGCGAGGCGTCAAAGGAGTAATAGCGATCGCGGAGGTGATCGCGGAGGAGCTCCCAGTTACGCTGGCCTTCGCCGCGGTAGTAAAGGGTGAAGCTGAGATCGTCGCCGTTGTCGTCATGCGCGGCCCAGCGCACGGTGACGGCGTTGCGGTCCCTGAAGGCGGAAAGGGGTTCCCTGCCCGGTTCCGGATTGTAGTTAACAGTATTGGCCTGGGTGGAGGGGAAATTGATGGTGACAGGCTGGCTTTGTCCGGGGGGCTGCGGATTTTCGGCGGCGCGGGCGCCAGGCGCGACCACGATCTCGTCGATCACCGGAGGCAAATTAACCGGCAGGTAGTTGATGCTGACCGCGCCCAGCGAGGTGCCGGGATGTTCGACGACCTTCCACTGCATGAAACGCGAGTTGGAGATGCCGACGGAGCCGACATTGGGCGTGAACGCCTTCCAGTCGCTCCAGGCGCGCTCGGGGTTCTCGATATTGCCGGCGCGCGCGAACATCTGCACGGCGGAAGGCTGCGTTCCGGCGCCGAGCTCCACCTCGGCGCGGCCCCACTGCGCGAAGACGCCGGCGTCGAAGACCTCGCTGGTGTAGGTGCCTTCGGCGGCCTGGCCGTGGCTCAGCAGATAGAGGCGGCCGGAATTCGCGGTGCTGACGTACAGGCCTTTCGGAGAGTCGGCAAAGCCGGTCGCCTGCGAGGCTTCGAGGTGGGCGACATCGGCCCATGTGCCATCGTCGTGGATGCGGTAGATGCGCCCGCGATTGCCGGTAGCGGCGAGGACTCCGTCCGGGGTCCAGGCCAGCGCGTAGAGAATGTCGTCCTTCCCTTCCCAGATCTTCCGGGGCGGACCGTTCCCGTGGGGAATCTCGTACAGATCGGAGCCGCCGGGCACGAGCGTGTTGCCGCTGAAGGCCTGGACGGAACCGGGCTGAATGATGGTGATGGTCGCGGTGACGGTGGCTTGTCCGGTAACGGCGAGCGGCGGCAGGTTGTTCCGGCCTTTGTCGCCAACGCCGGCGGCATAGATGGTTCCATCGGGCGCGACCGCGAGGGCCGTGATTTCCTTTTTGGACGCGTCGTAAAGGACGAAGGCCTTGCCGGAGGGATCGATCCGGTACACGAGGCCGGTGCCGTCGGATCCGGCGATGAGATTGCCGGCTTTATCGAAAGCCAGGCAGCGGATGTGCTCTTCATCGCTTTTGAAAAAGAGGTCGGCTTTGTTCGGCGTGGTGGCATTGGCGCCGGGAGTGACCCGATAAATTGCGGCGGGTCCGCCGGTAGCGATGTACAGGCGCCCCTGAGTGTCGAAGGCGAGGTCCCAGACGTATTTGGGTTTTTCTTTGGTTCCGGCGGGATCGAAGACGACCGGCGCATTATCGTCGGTGAGATCGTGCGCGTGAGGATCGAGCCGGTAGACCTTCCCGGAAGGCAGGGTGGCGGCATAGAGCTCGCCGTCCGGGCCCATGCGCACCACCTGCACGCTCATTTCGCGGCTGGTGAAGACGGTGGTGGATTTGCCGTCGGGCGTAACGCGCAGTACCGTTGCCGGCGTGCCGGTGGCCAGATAGACATTGCCGTCGCGGTCGGCGGCCTCCGACCAGATGTAGGTGGAGGGTGTGGTGAGGATGGGTTTGCTTTCCGGTCCGGGAACGAGGTGGCCATCGCTGGTAATGGCGACTCCGTTGGGCGTTCCCCGCTCCAGATCCTCGAAGCGCGACTCGGTCCAGAGGCGTGTGCCCTGGGCGTGCGCGAGCGAGACAAGGAGTGGAAGGCAGCAGGCTGCGAAAAAGGGCAGCGCCGCCCATGGGCGGAACGGTCTTCGAATCATGCTGAATTTCAGTCTACAGAAAGGTCTCGCCAGGAGCCTTGGCGGATGCGATTCGCACACAAATGAGATGACACAAATCCGCGCGGGTCGCCTACACTGAGGTTTCGTTTGCTCCTCCGCAAGACCAATCCTGAACTGAACCTGTGCCGAGATGCTGAAACGCTGGAGAATCCGGATTCTGCTCTTCCTCGCCGTCCTCGGTCCGGGATTCATTACAGCCAACGTCGATAACGATCCGAACGGGATCATTACGTACTCGCAGGCGGGAGCCCAGTACGGCTACGCACTGCTGTGGACGATGATTCCCGTGACCCTGGCGCTGATCGTGGTGCAGGAGATGTGCGCGCGCATGGGCGCGGTGACCGGCAAAGGGCTCAGCGACCTGATCCGCGAGGAGTTTGGGCTGCGGCTGACGGTCATCATCATGTTCCTGCTGGTGCTGGTGAATTTCGGCAACATCATCGGCGAATTCACCGGGATTGCCGGCAGCCTCGGACTGTTTCACGTGTCAAAGTTCATCTCCATCCCCATCTGCAGCGCCCTGGTTTGGCTGCTGGCGGTGAAGGGCGATTACAAGAGCGTGGAAAAGGTCTTCCTGGTCGCGTCGATGGTGTACTTCTGTTACATCATCGCGGGTGTGCTGGCGCATCCGGGGTGGCACGAGGCCTTGTCCGCCACGATCAAACTGCCCTCTGTGTCGTTTCTGCGCGACAAGGATTACGTGTTTGCCGTGGTCGCCGTGATCGGGACGACCATCGCGCCCTGGATGCAGTTCTATCTGCAGGCGTCGATTGTGGAGAAGGGCGTGACCGCGAAGAGCTATGCCGGATCGCGGCTGGACGTGATCGTGGGGTCGATCTTCACCGACGTAGTCGCGTGGTTCATCATCGTGGCGTGTGCGGCGACGCTGTGGGTGCATGGCATCACGTCCATTTCCGACGCTTCCTCCGCGGCGGAGGCGATGAAGCCACTGGCCGGGCAGTATGCCTTCATCCTGTTCGCCTTCGGGCTGTTCAACGCCGGGTTCTTCGCGGCCAGCGTGCTGCCGCTCTCGACGGCCTACGTGGTGTGCGAGGGCCTGGGCGTCGAATCGGGGGTGGAGCGGAAGTTCCGCGAGGCGCCCTTCTTCTACGGCCTCTACACACTGCTGATCGTGGGCGGCGGGGCAGCCGTGATGCTGATACCGAATGCCCGGCTCATGCAGTGGTACGTGGAGTCGCAGGCCCTGAACGGGATTCTGCTGCCGGTGGTGATCGTGCTGATGCTGCTGCTCATCAACCGCAAGGACCTGATGGGCAAACACGTGAATTCGCACTGGTTCAATGGAGCGGCATGGCTCACGGCCATCGTGGTCAGCATCCTGTCAGTGATCCTGATGGTGCAGCAGTGGTGGCCAAGGAAGCACTGAGGGTGCAGGATATGGGGCAGTGGGAATTGACGGGCTCTCAGCTGGCCTGCGTCGTCTCGCAACGACACTTCAGGGGTGCCTGAGGAATCGGAAATAGCAGGCTGCAAAGACCAGAACGATTCCGATATTCACGATCAGCCGTTCCCAGAGATGGTTCCTGAAGAAGAAAACATCGGTAATAACGATCGCAGCGATCATCGCCACGACGTAAACCACCGTAATCGCTTCTTTTGTCATTAGAGATTCCCACTGCGTTTTTGCGGTCGTTCTCGTTGTTATGAGTTTGTTGCAATTGAGACTGGTTGCCCTCTAGAGCAGCTTGCCGGCGGCCAGGTCGCGGACCAGATCGCGGTCGGCAGCCAGGAAGTCGTATGCAGGCAGCTCGCGCAGGGGCGACCAGCGCATATCTTCGAAGATGTGGTTGACCAGCTCGCCTTCAAAGCTGTGCACCGCGAAAAACTGCAGGTCGACGGCGCCGCCGCTGCGGTAGGTATGGCGCAGGTGGGCAATGAGGGTGCCGATGGAGGCCTGGATGCCCAGCTCCTCATCGAGCTCGCGGCGCAGCGCCTGTTCCGGGGATTCGCCGGGCTCGATCTTGCCGCCGGGAAACTCCCACTTGAGGCCCATGGGCGCGCCGGCCTTGCGCTGGCAGATGAGGACCTCGTCGCCGCGCAGGATGAGCGCCGCCGCCACGAAGCGGAGGGTCTTGTTCTCCTTGCCGTTTTGGGCCGTATCTCCCATATTCCCCGCTAGTTTAGACGCACGCGGATGTGGTTTGACTCTGAATCCGCCGCAATCCGGCCCCCGAAGCTCCGAAAACTTCGGGATGGAGGGCGGAAGCGATCGCCTGCAGCCCCTCCAGCAGCGTGGGAGCCGGCGTGTTGAGAAGCTCGTCGGCAATGCAATAAACGCGATGGCTGCGAACCGCGCGGGTTTCGGCCCATCCCGGGCGGGCAGCCAGCTTTTCCAGGGGCACGCGGTCGCCGGCTCCGCACCAGGCGGCGATGATGACATCGGGATGAGCCTTCGCCACGGCTTCCGGCGAGGTGACGGCGCCTGGCTGCCCCAGAAAAACGCCACCCGCAGCCTCAACCATTTCCTTCACCCAGAGCTGCGAGTGGATCAGCGGCTTGCCCCATTCTTCGCAGTAGACGAGGGGCTTCTCCGGTAAGCCGGCACACCGGTCGCGGATGGCCTGGACGCCGGAGCGCATCGCAGCGACGACGGCTTCTCCCTCCGTCACGGCGTCGGTGAGAGATGCGAGCAGACGGATGTCCTTCTCGATGTCGGCGAGGCTGTGGGGTGCGAGGGCGAGGACGGGGCAGCCAGCCTTCAGGATCTCGGCCAGAGATTCCTGCCGATACGGTACC
This sequence comes from uncultured Acidobacteriaceae bacterium, assembly GCA_963770525.1. Taxonomy (GTDB): domain Bacteria; phylum Acidobacteriota; class Terriglobia; order Terriglobales; family Acidobacteriaceae; genus Palsa-343. The sequence continues at coordinate 371,669 of CAVYPY010000003.1, forward strand.
GAGGCAATAACAAGATCCGGCCGCACCGCGAGCAGTTCTTCGGTGCGGGTTGACCAGGAATCGTGCACCAGGAGAATTGGCCGCTCGCGCAGGGCGGGAACGGCCGCCAGGCAATAGCGGGTGCAGGCGACCAATGCGTCGAGGCAGCCGAGGCGCTCGAGGATGATGCTGACGCTCGGCTGCAGCGATGCGATCTTCACGGCTATTTGGTGTGGTCGGCGAGAACCGCGGCCGGATAGTAGACGGCCCATCCTCGCTGCCCGGCGATTTCAGCCAGACCCGGAGTGGGGTTCACCGGGAAGGCATGCTGCGCGATCTCCAGCATGGCGGCGTCGTGGATGGAGTTGCCGAAGACGGCGTCGGGATGCGGCAGGCTGGCGCGCCGCAGAGATTCCGCCTTGCCTTCATCGGTGGGAACGTCGATCAGATCGCTGGTGATGAGGCCGTCGTGAACATGGACCGCAGCGGCCAGCACGCGATTCGCAGGAATGCCAAAGCGGCGGACGCCCTCCTCGACCACCCAGGTGTTCGTGGAACTCACAGCCCAGATGTCCGTTCCGGCCGCGCGGAGATCGGCGACGAGCGCCTGCATCTCGGGAAATATCTGCGATTCCACCTGCTGCACGAAGTAGCGGGCTGCGGCGCGGCGGAGCTCGTCGTCGCGCAGGCTCGCGTAGACCTGGACCATCTCGCCACAGATTTCGAGCTCGGAGACTTTGTCCTGGCGATAGAGGCGGTGGCGGGCGTCGATCCAGTCGCTGGCGTTGCGGGAGAGCAGCCCGGCTTCAATCGACCAGTTCAGGAAGCCAATGCCGGCGTCCCCGTTCCACAGGGTACCGTCGCAGTCAAAGACCGCGGTGCGAGGGGCAATGGCGAATACGGCCTCGCGAAACTCTCCAAGACTATAGCGAACGACGGGTGTGGCCTGCGTGGACGTCAACGATCCCTCCTCTTCTCTACCCTACCAACAACTGCGCAGGGGGACATTCTTTGGATCGCCTCCTTTAGTATCAGGCGCTTCCATTGCAGAAAGTTGAACGAGGTATTGGCGTATGGGTGACCCCGGGGATGGGGACGTGCGGCGGGATGCTCCGAGGAGCGATGCCGAATGGCCCGGGCAGGTTGCCCACCGAGACTGATCACAGGAGCGCCAAATTGAAACAGCCGGGAGTTCGCTGCTTCTCATCTACCCAGATGTGTTGTTCGCCGACAGCATCCCCGCCATCCACGACTATGCAGCCATTGGCGATTGCCGATCCGTGGCGCTGGTCTCGCGTCATGGATCGGTGGACTGGCTGTGCTGGCCGCGCCTGGATAGTGGATCGATCTTCGCGGCCATTGTCGACCGCTTTCGCGGCGGACACTGGACGATCGCGCCGCAGGGGCCGTTCCGCTCGGAGCAGCACTACATTCCGGGCTCGAATGTGCTGCAGACGCTCTTCGCGTCGTCCGACGGAAGAGCGACGCTGACCGATCTGATGCCGGTGAGCGATGAGGATTACAAGCAGACCGCGCTGGTGCCGGAACGTCATCTTCTGCGCGAGCTGCAATGCACGGACGGCGAGATGGTCGTCCGGATGGATTTTCGTCCTCGTCCGGATTACGCGCGGCAACCGGTCACGGTGAAGGCGGAAGGCGCGCTGGGGCTGCGCATTCCGCTGGGGCACGGCGTGGGCTGGCTGCGATCGAGCGCGCCGCTGCGCGCCGAACCCGACGGAGCGAGCGCGCAGATCCTTCTGCGCCGCGGCGAGGTGCTGCAGTTCTCGTTCACCTATGCCGAGGAAGCTCCCGCAGTGCTGCCGCCGCTGGGCGCTGAGGCCCACGCGATGATCGATCGCTCGGTGCGGTGGTGGCGCGAGTGGCTCACCGCGTCGCAGTATCGAGGACCCTACCGGAACGAGGTGGAGCGCAGCCTGCTGGCTCTGAAGCTGCTGGCGTTTGCTCCTTCCGGGGCCATCGCCGCTGCCGCCACCACGTCGTTGCCGGAGCGCATCCACGGCTCGCTCAACTGGGACTACCGGTTTTGCTGGCTGCGGGATGCCTCGCTCACAGTTCGAGCGCTGCTCGGCCTGGGGTATGTCGACGAAGTGGAGAGCTTTGTCTCATGGCTGCTGCACAGCACCCGGTTGACGCAGCCCAGGCTGCGGGTTCTGTATGACCTGTACGGCTGCATGGCGCCTCGCGAGACTTTCCTGGAGCATCTTGAGGGCTATCGCGGTTCGCGACCGGTGCGGCTGGGCAACAGCGCGCGCGATCAGTTCCAGCTGGACACCTATGGAGAGGTGGTGGAAGCCGCGGGACAATTCGCCGAACACCAGGGGCATCTGGACCGCAGGGCGCAGAAGGCGCTCATTGGCTTCGGCCGGTATGTGGCGAAGCACTGGGATCAGCCCGATCGCGGCATGTGGGAAAGCCGCTCCGGCGGGAAGAATCACACCCATTCGCGGCTGATGTGCTGGACGGCGCTCAACCGCCTTCTGCAACTGGAGAAGAAAGGCCTGGTGCGCGGGGTTCCCCGGCAGGAATTCTTGCTGCAGCGGGAACGGATCCGTCACCAGATCGAGCAGCGGGCCTGGAATCCGGCGCTGCGCAGCTACGCCAAAACCCTGGACGGAGAGAAGGTGGACGCCAACCTGTTCCGGATTCCCTGGCACGGCTTCGAGCGCGCCGATTCGGCTCGCATGCAGGCCACGGGCCGCCGGATTATGGAACGGCTGGGAGCCGGAGACGGCCTGCTGTTTCGCTATCGGCGCGATCCTGAGGAGGGAGCCTTTGGCGCCTGCGGATTCTGGGCAGTGGAGTATCTCGCGATGGGTGGGGGCACGCTGGAGGAGGCGCATGCGCTCTTCCGCGAGCAGCTGCGCATTGCCAGCCCGGTGGGATTGCTGTCAGAGGAGGTGGATCCGGATACGGGCGACGGGCTCGGCAACATGCCCCAGGCCTTTACTCACGTGGGCCTGATCAGCGCGGCTCTGACCCTGGAAGAACAGGAAAGGCGGCGCGCCGACCGGCACAGGGACCGGCGCCGCGACGGCTTTGGGGAGAGTGCCGCGTGAACTGGGGGAGCTGGCTGCTGTGGGGCTTCGTGGCCACCATGGCCTTCACCACTCTCAGTGAAGGAGCGCAGGGAGCCGGGCTCACGCGCATGAGTTTCCCCGATGTGCTGGGACTGGCCGTGACGCCCAGCCGCGACAAGGCGAAACTGTACGGATTCCTGCTGCACGTCGTGCTGGGCCTGGTCTACTCGCTGATTTACGTCGCCATTTTCCAGTCGCTGCACGCCGCCGGCTGGTGGAGGGGCGCTCTGATCGGCCTTGTCCAGGCGCTCTTCGTGCTGACGGTCGTGATGAAGCTGCTGCCCAGCGTGCATCCGCGCATGGCCAGCGAGCACTATGGCCCCACCGCCAAACGCGTGCTGGAACCGCCGGGCGTTCTGGCTTTGCACTATGGAGTGCAGACCCCGCTGGCGATCATCGTCTCGCATGTGGCCTTCGGCGCGATCCTGGGAGTGTTCTACCACCTGCGCTGAATCGTTCAGGCAGCTTCGCCCCTCAGCAGGGGCAGGATTTCGATGGCATCCTCCATGCGGAAGGAAACGTCCTCCGGTCGCCTGAGGCGCTGCTCACGCGGCAGTGACTCGGCTCGATCCTGCGGAAGCCAGAGCCCGCCCTGCCTGACGGCGCTCACGCAGTGACTGTCAAAGAAGACCCTGTAATCGCCATCCGGAATCTCCGGCGGAGCGTCGAGTACGCAGCAGCGAGAGTAAAGGATCTGGCCGGATTCCCCAAGCCGTTCCCTCATTGCGAGCATCTCGCATCGAACTTCCACTTGCGGTCCTTTTAAAAGTCCTCGGACCAAAACGACAGTACGCATGCTGCTCTGAGCAAGCCTCCATTGGTAATTGGGTCCCGGGTATTGTCGAGGAAGGATGCGCGCCTGCCGGGAAGGGTTGGTTTTGAGGCCGGGGCATGGGACGGCAAAAAGCGCCATTCTGCTGGTCTGCCCGCCGCGCTCTCCCGGGAGCCTTCGCCTACCATAGAGCGGTGACTCCCTTTGCTCAGCGGCTCTCTAACATTCAGGACAGGATCGACCATGCGTGCCGCCGGGCTGGGCGCGATCCGGATGAGGTGCGGCTGATGGCCGTTTCCAAGGTGCATCCGGCTGCGGCTTTCGCGGAGGCGGTGGCTGCGGGTGTAACCCTGTTTGGCGAAAACCGGGTTCAGGAATTCGAGACAAAGCGGGATCAACTGCGAGAGCTGGGCGTGAAAGGCGCGGAGGTCCACCTGATCGGGCACCTGCAGTCAAACAAGTCGGCGAAGGCCGCGGAGTTGTTCGACGGCATCGACAGCGTCGATTCTCTGCGGCTGGCGGAGCGGCTGAACGACGCAGCCGACAAACTGGGAAAGATCCTGCCGATTCTGCTGGAGATCAAGCTCAGCGACGAGCCGACCAAGAGCGGACTGGAACCGGACAGTGACGATCTGCGGTCTCTGTTCGAACGCCTGCCCGATCTGAAGCATCTGGGCATGCGCGGGCTGATGACGATTGCGCCGCTCGACGAAAATCCTGAGACCGCTCGCGCCTGCTTTCGCCGGCTGCGCGCGTTACAGGAGCGTTGGAGCGCGAGTTTTCCTAACCTCGATTTTCGCGAGCTGTCGATGGGGATGTCGGCCGATTTTGAGATTGCGATTGAAGAAGGGTCGACGCTGGTGCGAATCGGGACAGCCCTCTTTGGCGCGCGCCCGCGGCCGAGGTAGGCATGGCTTTCTTTGTGCGAGACACGCCGGAGGGAGCGCGATTCCTGGTGCGCGTGGCCCCTCGCGCGAGCCGCACCGCAATCACGGGAGTGATGGGCGAGGGTTCTCAGGCCGCGGTGAAGATCGCGTTGCAGGCGCCTCCCGTGGAGGGCCGGGCCAATGCGGCTCTGATCGAATTTCTGGCGGATTTTTTGCGGGTGCCGCGATCGTCGATCGAAATTGCCGGCGGCGACCACGGCCGCAATAAGACGATCGTGGTGCGAGGGCGCAAGGCTGCAGAGATTGCTGCTTTGATCGAGCCGGCGCTCCGCGGAAAATGATGGGCCCGCGTTCGGAGCGGATCGCGGCTGGCTATCCGGCCTTGCGCTTTTTCTGCGCAGTGTCGCGTTGCGGCGGCTTCTTCGCCGTGACCTCTGCGGGCGGCGCCGGCTGCTGCTCCATGCTCTTGCGCAGCGCGTCCATGAGATCGATGATCGGGGCGAGCTTTTTCTTCGTCTGCTTGCCGGGAGCCGGCGCCTGGCCCTGCTTGCTTTCGATGAGCTGCTCGACGCGGTTCTCGTATTCGTCGCTGAAGTTCTCCGGGCGAAACTCGGCGATGAGCTGCTTCATGAACTGCTCGGCCAGTTCGAGCTCGGCTTTTTGCACGGTGACTTCGGTCTGGTTGTCGTATTCGGCGACGGCGCGAATTTCTTCGGGATAGTAGAGCGTGTGCAGCACCAGGCCCTGCTCGAAGGGGCGAATCATCACAATCTGTTCGCGCTGGTGGAGCGTGATCTTGGCGATCGCACCGAGGTTCAGCTGCTGCATGCCTTTGTGGATGAGCGAGTAGGCCTTGCGGCCGGGATCTTCGGCAACGCTGAAGTAGGAGGTTTGGTAGTAGAGCGGATCGACGTCCGGCAGCTTGACGAACTGCACGATCTCCATCGTCTCCGACGACTGCGCCTCGAGAGCGCGCAGCTCCTCATTCGTGACGAGGACGTAGTTGTCCTTGTCGACGGGGTAGCCCTTGGCGATCTCGCTGCGCTCGACGACCCGCTCGCAGTGCGGGCAGAAGATTTGCTGGCGAATGCGCGTGCCGCAGACGGAGTGGATCTGATTGAAGCTGATGTGCTGCTTCGCGTGCCGCAACAAAGAGGCGGATCGGCACCGAAATCAGACCGAACGAGATGTAGCCTTTCCAGACGGTTGAAGCCATGGGAGCCAAGAATATCGCACAGAAAATGGTTCAACCAAGCGAAAAGATGCGGGAAAAACCCGGATGATAACTGGCACTTTCGCCCTGTTTTCGCCTGATTCCGGGGCAAAACCGAACTTACTTCGCTCTTGGATGCGTCCGATCGTAAACCGCAGCTACCTGACCGACGGTCAACTGTGTATATCGCTGGGTCGTGGAGAGTCGCTCGTGGCCGAGCAACTCCTGGATGGCGCGCAAATCCGCGCCCTCTTCCAGCATGTGCGTTCCGAAGGCATGGCGCAGCGTGTGCGGATGGACGTCCGCCGGCAATCCGTGGGCCAGCGCAATGTGCTTCACGATGCGGCCGACGCTGCGTGTGGTGAGACGACCGTCTCCCCGCAGACGCAGGTTGAGCAGAAGAGCCGGCGAGGACTTCCCCGCCCCGGCAAGTTTAGCCTCACGCACCGGTAGCCATGCCCGCAGAGCCTGAGCCGCGGCATCGCCCAGGGGAACATAGCGCTGCTTGCGGCCTTTGCCGCGGACAAGGATCGCTTCGTTGGCCCAGTGGATATCGGCGAGATCGATGCCGACCAGTTCCGCGTTGCGAATGCCGCAGCCGTAAAGCAGCTCGAAGATGACCCGGTCGCGCTCCGGCCAGGCGGCGTTGTCGTCAGCGGCGCTTTCGACCACACGGTTCATGTCCTCAATGGTAGGAACGCGCGGCAGATGTTTGGGCAGCTTGGGCGTGGCGACCAGCGCGGCGGGGCTCTGCTCGACAAGACCGCGTTTGGCCAGCCATTTGAACCAGGAGCGGATCGCGGCCAGCGCGCGGGCGGCCGAGGCTTTGGAGAGACCGCGCGTGTAAAGCTCGCCCAGATATGCGCGGATGTGTTGATGCTCGATGCGCTGGACGGGGAGGTTCGCGCCGAGTTGGCTCACAACAAAATCCGCAAAGCCGTGCAGCTCGCGCGCGTAGGCGCGGATCGTGTGAGGGCTCGCGTTGCGCTCATTAGCAAGCATGGCCAGGAATTCGTCGACGCGCTTCACAACTGCGGGCTTCGGGGCCGGTTTTTCGGCGGGTTTGCGCGCGGCAGTCCTGGCGCTCATGGCGCGACTCGCTTCGCGCGGGGGTGGTGCTGGCGGTGGACGGCTTTCAACCGTCCCAGGGCGAGATGCGTATAAACCTGCGTGGTGGCGATGTCGGCGTGGCCGAGGAGGGTCTGCACGGTGCGCAGGTCCGCACCGTTTTCCACCATATGCGTGGCGCAACTGTGGCGAAGCATGTGCGGGCTGGCGTGGGCGTCGCTCTGCTTGACCAGATGCCAGACCCAGGCGCGACTGAGCGGCTGGCCGCGCGTGGAGAGAAACAGCCGCGCCGAGGACTTTTTCTCGAGCGCCGGGCGGCCCTGCTTCAGGTACCGGTCGATCGCTTCGACGGACGCGCGACCCAGCGGCACCAGGCGCTCCTTGTCGCCTTTGCCGCGGACCAGCGCGCGGCCCGCGTCGAGCGAGAGGTCGGCAACATTCAGGCCGGTCAGCTCAGAGACCCGCAGCCCGGCAGCGTAGAGCAGTTCGAGAATCGCGCGATCCCGCAGCGCGATGGCGTCCACCTGAGGATGATCGGCGGCGAGGCCGGCGCGATCCAGCATGGCGCCCACTTCGGAGACCGCGAGCGACTTGGGCAGCACCTTCCAGGTCGCCGGCGATTCCAGATTCAGTGTCGGGTCGCGATGGATGCGCTTGTCCAGCAGCAGCCAGCGATAGAAGCCGCGCAGACAGGAGAGCTTGCGCGCCGCTGAGCGCGACTCGACGTTGTGCTTCGCCAAGTGTTCGAGAAAACCGGTGATCCGTTCCTGCGTGGCGTTGAGAAGCGTAGCAGAGTGCTCCTCGAGATACTCGGCGAACTGCAGCAGATCGCGTTCGTACGCCTCACAGGAAAGCGGCCGCAGTCCCTTCTCCACGCGGAGGTAAGCAATGTATTCGCGCAGCAGTGCGGCGTTTTTCGTCGGCGACTTCGGCTCGGGCTGACGCGCGGGGGCCACGGTTTGATTATCGAAGATCGAAGAGTCCTGCATGAGTACCCAACCAGGTTCGCGGCGAAGCTAGGATTCCCGGTAATTGAGCAGCAACAGTCCGATCAGGACGAGGCAGACGGGCCATACCCAGGCTGCGATCCGCCGCGGACGCTCCGATGCCTCCGAGGTCACGCCACCGTTGAGGCGGAGTTCGAGCCAGCGCCCCCAGCCCGCAACTGCTCCCAGCACAGCCATGGGCGTGTGGCTCAGTTCGGCGAAGACCTCGTCATTCCCTTCGCCCAGCGCATGGGTGTGGGTCAGAAGCAGCGCTCCTCCGGCCGCGCACAGCACCGGAAAAACAAACCGGGCACGCGGCCAGCGCAGCCGGCCGGTTTGCACACCCCACTCGAAAGCAGCAAAAACAACGATGAGCAAAGCGTACAGTCGATGTTCGAGGACATCGGGCGCGGTGAAACTGGCCCAGAAAGGCCGCGGGCCGAGGGGCCAGCATTCTGGATCGGCGCGGATCAGGATGAAGACAGCAAGTCCGAGAAAGAGCAGCGGCCAGTGCCGCGCCCACTTCTGCCCTGGAATGCGAGACACGAGAGCCAGCGCGCCGGCAACGAGAACGATCAGTCCTGCCCAGTGGTGGTTGTACTCGGACCAGGCGCGGTCGTTCGCATCGCTGGCGCTGCCTCCGGTGTACGTGGCCTCGCGCACGGCCACGCTGAGCGGCGTCGGTGGCGCCAGCTGCGCGAAGGCCGGCGTGTGGAAGCTCGGCCAGTGCCATTCCATCCGCTGCATAACCTGGTGGCCGCTGAGGATGTCCTGCGGCGTTTCGTCGACGGAGGGCGACTGCGCTGTGAGAGAAGCGGCGGCGAGGATCACGGTGAATCCCAGGCCGAGTTCCGCCTCGCTGAAGCGGCGCAGGCGAAAAAGCAGCGGCGCGGGATCACGCTCCACGCTGCGCAGGCCCAGGAAATTGCCGGCGCCCAGGGTAAGGATCACCAGCGTCAGCGCGATCTTGGCCGAAAGGAGAATTCCATAGGATGTGCCATAGAGTCCCTGCCACGATCCCGCATAGAACCACGAGAGGCCGACGCCCGCCAGGATGAGGACCGCTACGCCGACCAGCGCCATCGCGGAAAAACGGCGCGCCATACTGCGCGCGAGACCAGCGTCATCCGTGCGACGCAGCGCCAGCAGGAGAAACGGCATCGCCCCAAGCCAGGCGGCCATCCCGAGATGATGAGCGGCGGTAAAGACGATCAGAAGGGGTCGGTGATCCATCCGCGAAGCAGCGTGACTGAGGGCCACCGATGCCGCCAGCGCTGCCAGGCCCGCGAGAACTGCAGGCGTGAGGTAGCGAACCCATCGCAAAAGCACAAACAGCAACAACGCCGCGATCACGAAAACGGACCCGGCGAGGAAGTAATCCGCGCCGAGCAAATCGCCCAGCCCCATGCCGGTGTTGCTTCCCACAAGCACGGCGGATGTAGTGATCAGCAGAGCCAGCTGAGTGGTGGCGAGTGCCAGAGCGAACCAGGCCGCGGTGCGCCGCAGTCGCCGCTGCGCTTCGTGCGGGAGCTTTGCGGAGCGAGCAGCGAAGATGAGAAAGAAGAGCGCGCCGAACGCGAGCGCCTCCAGACTGAACGAGACGGCGCGCAGGATGAGCGAGAGCAGGTCGAAATCGCGGACAAACCAGATCAAGGCGGATCAGCGAACGGTGAACGGAATCTCGCCGCGGGTGATGTGTCCATCGGTGGAGAGCGCTTGCCAGCGGATCGAGTAATGGCCGGGCTGCAGCCTGAGGTGCGTGTTCAGATTCGTAGCGGCGCTCTGGCGATCGAGGGTGAGGGTCTCGCTTCGATTGTCGGGCCTGACCAGCATCAGCATGGAATGCTGGCCGTCGACACGCGAGTTGTACCGGAGCTCGATCGCAACCTCAGGCCCCTGCACGGTTGCGTTCGCCGCGGGCGTGCTGGACATGAGGTGAGCGTGGGCCAGAGCCATGCGGGGCGCCAGCAGCAGCAGCCCGAGCGCAAACAGAGCAACGGTCAGCGATTTCTTCGTGTTCATCCGAATCTCTTCCGTGTGATTTCGTTTCTTCGCGGGGGCCCGATGGTTGCAGACAGTCCCACGGTATCACGGCAACTGTGAACGAATCTGCCGGGGTGAATCGGGGCCGGCGCTAACCGCGACCGGCGATGGCCTGCATTACAACTACCGCTCCGATAGCTGCCAGGCCCGCAAAGACAAACTTCAGGAACACTTCTCCGCGCAGGCGGTGGTTGATCCATCGTCCCAGGAAAAGTGCGGGAACCAGAACGTGAATTGCGAGCTCCGGCGGGACCTAGCGCGAGGCGGCGCGCACGGATTTGCCGCTGATTTCCGCGGCGCGGGCTTCAGCATAGGCCGCAGCGCCCATCAGCGCGGCGCGGCTTTCCAGAATGATGTGCACCGGCGTATGCACGACCAGATCGGTCAGGCGGCCCTTGTCCGTGAAGGCTTTCATGAAGATGCCGCTGCGCATAGTCTTCAGAATCTTGGGCGCGATGCCGCCGCCCAGATACATGCCGCCGGTCGCCAGCACCTTCAGCACCATGTTCCCGGCCTCCGATCCGTAAGCGGAGGTAAAAACTTCGAGCGTCTTTGCGCAGAGCTCACTGCTGCCCAGCTCGCCCACTTCGCCGATCACCGCATTCGGGTCTTCCGTCTCCATGCGCTGGCGGAGCCACGCCGGCTCCGCCATTCCTTTGGCATCGCGGAGGAACGTATAAATGTTGGTCAGGCCAGGACCGGAGATGACCCGCTCGTAGCTGACCCGGCCGCCCAGCTTCTTCATCAGCCATGTCAGCAATTCGAAATCGAGTGGATTGCGCGGCGCGAAATCGCAATGGCCGCCCTCGGAAGGCATGGGGATATGGGTTTTGCCGTCCCACACCAGCACACCTTCTCCCAACCCGGTACCGGCGGAGACCAGAGCGCGATTGCCGACCGCGGCCGGGTCCCCCACATTGAGAGTAAAGATCTGATTCGCAGTCAGCTCGGGGACGCCGTAGCCATTGGCTTCCAGATCGTTGATCAAAAAAAGATGCGGGATCTTCAGATCCGTGGAAAGCTCGCGGCTGTCGAGCACCCAGGGGAGATTCGTCAGGCGAAGACGCCCACCCTTGACCGGACCTGGCACACCAAAGCAGGCAGCCGTGATGTCGGGGTTGCTGCACTCGCTCAGAAACTTCCGGACGATCTCCTCCAGTCCGCTGTATTCATGGGCCGGATACCGCTCGTCGCGTACGTGGGCCAGCTGACCGTGCTCAAACGAATAAAGTGCAAGATGGACCTTGGTGCCGCCCACGTCCCCGGCCAGAATCATCTTTCGATCTCCAGTGTTCCGATGCCCTGAGCGTTGGGCGCAGGCAGGTGCGCCGCTGCCGCTCTGTCCAGTAAGAATACCAGCCTGCCATTTTGCGGCTGGATGAACTGAGAGGGCAAGGTCTCGGGGTCATACGCGCCCGTCAGCACGTGGCCCACGGGATCGGCCTTGGCCGGGCCTTCAATCAGGAAAAAGACGTCGCGCCCCGCGTCGATGACCGGCCGCGTGAGCGTGATGCGATGGCTCCGCTTCTGCTGGGGGACGAGGTTGGCCACGGCGATGCGGCCAAGCTCGTGCAGAGCCTGCGTATGCGGGAAAAGCGAAGCTGTGTGGCCGTCGTCGCCCATGCCCAGCTGGATCAGATCGAAAACCGGCGCCTCGGCTCCCTCGAGACGATAGTGCGCGCGGATCGCCGTTTCGTAGCGCGCGGCGGCTTCCTCCGGATCGAGCTCGCCCTCGATGCGCGTTATGTGATCGGGAAGCAGGGGGACCTTGTCCAGCAGCAGCTCGCGGGCAACGCCATAATTGCTGTCGGCGTTATCGGGAGGCACGCAGCGCTCATCCACCCAGAACACCCAAAGACGATCCCACGGAATGGCTTCGCGATACGGCTGTTTCGGGTCGGCGAGCAGCGCAAATACGGGCTTGGGGCTGCCGCCGCCGGAGATGGCAATGCGAGCCACGCCGCGTGCCGATACGGCTGCCTTAATGCCGCGGACGAAATACTCCGCTGTGGCGTGGGACAGCGCATCCTGCTGCTCAAAAACGCGATATTCGACGTGAATTCTTTTCGACATGATGGATTAGATGGATTAGATGTTGCAGAAGCCGATCCCGCGTCCCGTCGGCGAGACTCGGCGTAGTTTGGGAGGGCAACCGCTCAGACCGAGACCGCCTTCGCGGGTCCCTGAGAGTTCGACGGCTGGACCGCGTGCCAATGCTGGCCGTCGCGACCGATCAGCTCATCGCCGCATTCCGGACCCCACGTGCCGGCGGCGTAGTTCGGGAAGGTCTGCGGGTATTTCTTCGCCCAGGCGTCGAGAACCGGCGTAAACAGCGCCCACGTGGCTTCCACCCCGTCGCGATGCGCAAACAGCGTCGCGTCGCCCAGCATGGCGTCCAGCAGCAAGCGCTCGTATCCATTGGCAGACGAAGATCCGAAGGCCTGCGCGTAGCCGAAGTCCATGACCACCGGGCAGACCGCCATCTGCGGACCCGGAACCTTGGCGCCGAAGCGCAGGGAGATTCCTTCGTCGGGCTGAATGCGCATGGTGATTAGGTTGGGCTGGATCTCTGTGCACGGCCCCTGCATATGCGTGCCGAAAACCAGCATCGGCGGTTGCTTGAACTGAATCGTAATCTCGGTGACGCGGCTGGCCAGACGCTTACCCGCGCGGAGATAAAAGGGGACCCCCGCCCAGCGCCAGTTATCGATCTCCAGCCGCAGCGCGGCGTAGGTTTCAGTCTGCGACTGCGGATTGACGCGGTCTTCTTCGCGATAGCCCTTGACCATCTGATCGCCGACGATGCCGGGACCGTACTGGCCGCGCACGCAGTCGTAAATATTGATGGGCTTGATGGAGGTCCACAGCTTGATTTTTTCGCCCCGAACCGCTTCGGCGGCGAAGCTGGCCGGAGGCTCCATCGTGACAAAGGAGAGCAACTCCATCATGTGGTTCTGCACCACGTCGCGCAGAGCGCCGGCCTTCTCGTAAAAAGGACCTCGTCCTTCGATGCCGATGCTCTCCGCCGCCGTGATCTGCACGTGATCGATGTAGTTGCGGTTCCAGATGGGTTCGAAGATACCGTTGGCAAACCGGAAAACCAGTATGTTCTGAACCGTCTCCTTGCCCAGGTAGTGGTCGATGCGGAAGATCTGGTTCTCGCCGAAGACGGTGTTGACGTCGTCGTTCAGCTCACGGGCGCTCTCCAGATCGTGGCCGAAGGGCTTCTCAATGATGACGCGCGCCGTGCCCACCTCCGGCTTGGCCATTCCGTGGGTGCCCAGCCGGTGCACAATGTCGGCAAAGTAGTCGGGAGCGGTGGCCAGATAGAAGAGGCGATTGCCGCGGGTGCCGTAATCGTGGTCATAGCCGGCCAGAAGCTTCTTCAGCGCCTCGTATCCCTGGTCGTTGTCGAAGTCCATGGCGTGATAGCTGACCTTGCCGATAAACTCGTCCAGCTTGTCCGCATTCTTGTCCACGCCGCCGAACTCGAGAATGCCCTGCCTCATATCGTCGGCAAAGGCCTCGCCAAGGTTGCGGCGCGCCACGCCGACGATGCGAACCTGCTCCGGGAGCAGGCCCGCCTGCTCCAGATGAAAGAGCGCGGGCAGCAGTTTGCGCTTGGTCAGGTCGCCGGAGGCCCCGAAAATGACCACCACGCCCGGCTCGGGAATGCGCTCCTGGACCTGGGACGCAGCCTGTTTCACGTCCTCCGGAGAAACTCTGATTTCCGTGGTTGCCATCGCTCAACCCCTTCTGATTCGTATCTGTGTTCGATACATTTTTGCCCGTTTTCAGGCGGCTTCTTCTTTTTCCGTCTTCACCGCGTGGCCGCCGAATTCGCTGCGCATGATGGCCAGCATGCGATCGGTGAAATTGTTCTCTTCCCTGCTACGAATCCGGCGCAGCAGCGATTCTGTAATGATCGGGGCCGAGACATTGAGATTGATGGCTTCCACGGCGGTCCAGCGGCCCTCGCCGGAATCTTCCACCCAGGCTTCCAGCCCTTCCAGTTCCGGATTGCGGTTGAGGGCATCGGCGGTCAGATCCAGCAGCCAGGAGCGGACAACGCTGCCGTAGCGCCAGATCTCGGCAATCTCCCCAAGATCGAGGTCCATTTCGTGCTTCGCCCGCATAATGGAAAAGCCCTCGGCATAGGCCTGCATCATGCCGTACTCGATGCCGTTATGAACCATCTTCACGAAATGCCCGGCCCCGGCCGGTCCCACATGACCCCACCCTTTGTCCTTTGCAGGCGCGAGGGTTTGGAAGATGGGATAAAGGCGCTCGACGACGGCATCGTCGCCGCCGATCATCATGCTGTAGCCTTCTTTGAGGCCCCACACCCCGCCCGACGTGCCCACGTCCACGAAGTTGAACCCCTCGGCCTTCAGTTCGTGGTGGCGCCGCCGGGTATCCTGATAATTCGAGTTGCCGCCGTCGATGAGCGTGTCGCCCTTCTGCAGCAGCGGCTTCAGCTTCGCAATCGTCTCATCGACAGGCTTGCCCGCCGGGACCATCAGCCAAATGGCGCGGGGCGCGGCAAGATGCTTCGCCAGCTCTTCCAGGGTGGAGACGCCTGTCGATCCCGATTCTGTCAGCCGCTTTACCGCTTCGGCACTGAAATCGAAGCCTACGACTTTGTGGCCGCCGAGGCGCAGCCGCTCCGCCATGTTGCCGCCCATTTTCCCCAGTCCGATGATGCCCAGTTCCATTCTTTTCTCCTGTCAATCGATCAGAATTCCAACCCCGCCGAGCTAGAGCCCGGGCTATGCGCGCAACAGGCTCACTCCATCGCGACCCACCGAAACACCCAGCCGTCCCAGCTCGTCAGACAACTGCGCGGATCCTTCATAGCGAATGCCGTGGATGCCCAGCGAGACCGCCGCAGCAACGTTCTCCGGCCGATCGTCGACAAAAACCACGGCTTCCGGATCGCGCTGCAGCACGTCGAGCGCAATCTGATAAATGCGGCGATCGGGCTTGCGCACGCCCAGATAGCACGATGTGAAAAACGCGCTGAAGGATTCCGTGAGGCCAAAATTCTTCAGCCGGTACTCATTCATCGCCCGCGACTCATTGTTCACCGTAGCCAGCACATATTCCGATGCCGCCAGGCGCCGAACGATTCCCAGAGCGCTGTCCGGCAACACCGCAGATTCCGCGCGCATCGCGTCCAGAAACTCGGCCTGCGAAAAAGATCGCGGCTGAAAGAAGACGGTGTGGCGCAGATATTCCTCCGCGCTGACCTCGTCCCTCTCCCAGGCCTGGTCAACTTCCGCGTGGCGTCGCTCGAAATCTGCGCGATCGAGCCCAAACCGCGTCAGAACCGCGGTGCGCTGCTGGTGATCCCACGCATTGGTGAGCAGAACGCCACCCACGTCCCAAAGAATCGTACTGATGCCGTTCATGGCATCTCCATGGCTGAAATCGTGCGGAAAAAACGGGCCTGGGGGCCCGGCTGATTCTACGGCTTCACTGTTTCCTGCATGTTACGAGCTTCAATGGCCTTCATCTTATTCACGCGGCGCACATATCGTTCCACCTGCGACTGAAAACGCGCATCGAGAAAGGCGGCGACCAGATCGAAGGCCAGCTCCTGGCCGATGATGCGCGCGCCCAGCACCAGCACGTTCATATCGTCGTGCTCCACGCCCTGATGCGCCGAATAGTGATCGTGGCACATGCAGGCCCGGATTCCCGGCATTTTATTCGCCGCGACGCAAACGCCAACGCCGCTGCCGCACACCAGAATGCCGCGCTCGGCGCGGCCTGCCTCCAGCGCGCGACCCACGGCTTCCGCGTAATCCGGAAAATCAGACGGCTCGGTGTTGAAGGCGCCGAGATCGATCACCTCATGACCGAGCCGCTCCAGATAACCACGCACCTCTTCCTTCAGAGGGTAGCCTGCGTGATCGGCTCCAATGGCCAGTCTCATGCTATTTTCCCGCCATCGCCGGCTCAGCCTTGCGTGCGCGCTCCAGCAGCGCTTTCGCTCGAGCGACAACGTTGTCCGTGCCGAAGCCGAGCTTTTCCAGAACGGTGGCTCCCTGACCGGAGGCGCCGAAGCGCTCCAGTCCGATCACGTCCCCGTCCCTGCCCACATACTTCCACCAGCACAGCGGCGCACCGGCTTCCACCGCCAGCTTCGGCAGATGGTCCGGGAAGATCGACGCCTTGTAACTCTCAGGCTGCTCTTCAAATACCCGGAAGCTCGGCATCGAGACCACCCGCACCTTGATGCCCTCCTTCTTCAGCTGCTCGCCCGCTCGTATCGCCGGCCACAGTTCGGCGCCCGTCCCCACAATCAGCAGATCGGGCGAGTCGCTGCCCTGCTCCACGATGTAGGCGCCACGCCGGACCCCCTCGAAGACGCGCTGGCGCACCGGATCGAGCAGCGGCAGGTCCTGCCGCGACAGCGCCATGAAGGACGGACCTTTGCGCTCCAGCGCCAGCCCCCAGACGGCCGAGGTCTCATTCGCATCCGCCGGCCGGAAGTCCGTGAGATGCGGAACCGCGCGCAGCATGGTCAGCTGTTCCACCGGCTGATGCGTGGGCCCGTCCTCGCCCAGGCCGATCGAGTCGTGCGTAAAGATGAACAGCGAGTGCACCTGCATCAGCGCCGCCAGGCGAATGGCCGGCTTCGCGTAATCCGAGAAGATAAAGAATGTGGATCCGTAGGGGATGACCCCGCCATGCGCCGCCATTCCGTTCACCATGGCGCACATGCCGAACTCGCGGACGCCGAAGAAAATGTTCTGCCCGCTGGGATCGAGGTGGAAATTCTTGCTGTCCTTGAAGAGGGTCTTTGTCGACGTGGACAGATCGGCAGCGCCGCCAATCAGCTCCGGCACCTGTTTCGCAACGGCATTCATCACCGCGTTGCCGGCGTTGCGGGTCGCGATGGGCTTGCCGTCCGCGGGGAACTGCGGCAGCGACTGCTGCCAGCCATCCCTGAGCCGGCCCGCCTGCACGCGCTCGAACTCGGCTGCAGCTTCCGGAAACGCAGTCTTGTACTTTGCAAACAGCGCGTTCCAGTCGGACTCCTCTTTGGCCCCGCGATCCACGGCCTGCAGCCAGTTCTTTGCCACATCGTCGGGAACGTAGAAATCCTTGTCCTCCGGCCAGCCCAGATTCTTCTTCGTCTGCTTCACCGCTTCCACGCCGAGGGCTTCGCCGTGCGCCTTGTTGGTGCCCGCCTTGGGACTGCCATAGCCAATCACGGTGCGGACCGCGATCAGCGACGGCTTGTCCTTCACCCCCTGCGCCGTTTCAATCGCCTTCGCGATGCCTTCCAGATCGTTGCCGTCGCCCACCAGCTGCACATGCCAGTGATAAGCCTCGAAGCGCTTCAGCACATCTTCGGTGAAGCTCAGCTCTGTCGGCCCATCGAGCGACACCAGATTGTCGTCATACAAATAAATCAGCTTGCCCAGTCCCAAAGTCCCCGCCAGCGAGCCTGCCTCGTGAGAGATGCCCTCCATCAGATCGCCGTCGCCGCAAAGCCCGTACGTGTAGTGGTCGACGATCTCAAAGCCGGGGCGGTTGTAGATCGCCGCCAGATGCTTCTCGGCGATGGCCATCCCCACGCCCATGGCAAAGCCCTGTCCCAGCGGACCGGTGGTCACCTCTACACCGTCGGTATCGCCGTACTCCGGGTGCCCGGGTGTTCTCGATCCATACTGGCGGAACTGCTCCAGGTCCGCGATCGACAGGTCGTACCCGGTCAGGTGCAGAACGGAATAAAGCAGCGCCGAAGCGTGGCCGTTCGAGAGCACAAAGCGGTCGCGGTTGGACCACTTCGAGTGCTTCGGATTGTGCCGCATGTACTTGTGAAAGAGGAGATAGGCGATGGGCGCGTCGCCCAGCGGCGCACCAGGATGACCGCTGTTGGCTTTTTGGACGGCATCGACCGCCAGAAAGCGCAGGGCATTAATCGATAGCTGATCGAGTTCGTTCATACGCTCGTCTCTCCTCTGGATTCTGTTCGGGTGGGGACGGTCCGAATGGCCGGAACGTTCAAATCTGATTCTCGCTCTCTTCGCTTGGATGACGCAAACCAGGGGTCCGTCTCAAACGGGCGGCTCGAGGATCACTTCAAAATTGCCGCCCTCCCAGCGATTTTCGTCCGGCCAGAAGAAGGTAAAGGTCAGCGACCCGGTCTGGTCGGGCGTTGTGGGCAAATCGGCATACGATCCGGCGTAGCCGAGCTGGGTGCTGTCCATTACGTGCGTTGTTTGCCAGCTGTCCGGCGACCAGATCACCTGAAAGCGCGCAGCTGTGGTGATCCGCAGCGTTTTGCCTGCTGTTATCTGCCGGATCTGGCGGCGGAGCACCTTGAACACCTCGATGTGGCTCTCCGGATGCCGGCCCTGCGCGTAGCGCTCCTCCACAATCGGGATGCAGTCGTAAACGCGATGGTCGGCGGCCGAGCGGAGCAGCTTCAGATACTCGGAGTGCGCCCAAACCAGGGGCATCGCCGAACCCGCAGGCCCCCCCAGCACCAATCCGTTCTTGTCCGGCTCATCCCAGATTTGCTCGGGCAGCATGCCGCCGCTGGAGGCAAACTGCTCAATCGTCTTAATCAGCGGCTCAATGTCGCGGCCCGCCGCCAGTTCGTAGTGGGCGCGCTCCCCCACCAGCAACGGCCACGCGCGCCCCTTGCCCCAGCCCAGGAAGGGTCCGCCATCGCTGCGCTGGCCATAGCCGTCGTGGTTGTAGCGCAGCCAGCACGGCCCCTTCGGTGTGTCCACCTTCAGCACGCGGTCGACGACCTTGAGGGAGTCCGCAATCAGGGGATCGTCGGGCGCCCGCACCCCATAGCGCACCAGTTCCAGGAAACCGGCGTCGATAATCTCGCGCGCTTCAAAGTCCGCCTTCTCGCCGGGCGCAATGTTGTTGATGTGCAGCATCTCCCGACCGCACTCCTCGTGCGCATACGGATCGTTGCACTCCGGCGGACGAATCCGCATGTAGTGGCGCTTCACGTCTGGATGCAGGACGCCGTTGTTGGTCACCGTCCAGTCTTCCAGGTGGCCTTCGATCCAGTCCGCGTGCTCCTCCAGGAAGTGAGCCAGCTCCGGCGAACTGTGCGCGCGCGCCAGATCGGCGGCGCAGATGAGGCCGGCGATCACCGCCGCCAGGGTGGAAGGCGAATAGCCCGATGTCTCTTCCCAGCGCTCCTGCTGCGTCACCGGCGCGTAGCGGACCAGGAAAGCCGCTGCACGCTCGACAAACGGGAATACGGTGAAGCTGCCCAGAGCGTCCTGCTTCCATAAGCGCCACGCCAGCATGATCGGAAAAGCGACTTCGTCGAGCTGAATGCCGGTCCAGTAGGGGTCGCCATTGACCCAGAAATTCTGCGAGAAGCTGCCGTCGGGCCTCTGCGTGCAGGCCAGATAGACGAGGGCGCGCAGCGCGGTTTCCAGCCGGCCGCAGGCCATCAGAGCGGTCGCCGTCTGCACCATATCGCGCGTCCACACCAGGTGATAACCACCCAGGTCGTCGTCGCCTTTGGCGTAGCCCCACGGGATCGACGCCGACGCGACAAAGGCTCCGGCAAATGTTTTGTCCTCGTGGGCCAGAACTACGTTGTGGCTGACATTCAGCAGGCGTCCGTCGTCACAGCTGTGCTCCGCCAGTTCGCGCGGCGTAGCGGCACGCTGCCACTGCTCGATAAAGCGCCTCAGATGGCGCTCAAAAGGAACGCCCAGCGATCCCACCGTCGCCGAAAGGGCAGCATGGTGGCCTTCCCCGAAGCCGATCGCGACGGTGAACTCGCGGCGCCCCACCGGCAGCTCACCCATAATGGCGATGTTGCCATTCAGCGCCGAACCGAACTCCCAGTCCATTCTGAAGTTCTGTTTCAGGTCCTGCCAGCCGTCGCTCGTGCCCACATAGCCGCAGCTGGCGCGGGAGAAGCCGCAATCAGCCGCAAAGGCCAGCGACATGGTGTCTTTCCAGGCCAGTACGACACGCTTGCCCGCTACGTCGGCCACCTGCGCGGAATTGCCGCGCCCGCCCACCTCCAGATGCGGCGCCAGCAGCGCGTACAGGTGCAGCCGGGAGAGGAATTGCTCGTCGCCCTCCAGCGTCACATTCACCAGCGCCACCGGATAATGCGGATCGGCAATCATCCGGCGGACGATCGTGTAGCGGCCCTCCGGATCCCGGTTGTGCACGCAGACGGCCAGCGCGTCCGGATCGATGTAGTCGAATTCGTGGGTCAGGTCGCGCCGTTCCTCGTGGAAGAAGGTCTCCCCATCCGTGATGAGAAACTGCATGTCGCGAATCTGCGGGCGGTCGATGGTGGGGCAATAGATCTCGTTCAGGATGCCGTGGGAGACGGTGAACCAGATCTTGCTGGATGCGGCGTAGGCGGTGCTGACCGCGTCTTTGGCGCTGGAAGTCCAGCGCGGCTCGAGGCCGGGCGCACCGAAAGCCTGACCCTGCCCTTGGATCCATCGGTAGCGGGGAATGGAGTCTGCCATGAGACCAGCTATTCTCTCCGAATTCTCAAGATACTGCGTGACGATAGGATCAATTCATGGATGCAAAGGTGTCAGCATTTCTTCGGCGAGGCCGATTTTTCTGCACCCCGAGCGAATTCCGAACCGCTGAGGCGATTTCCCGGGCCGGCTACATCACCTGCGCCATCGCGTCGGGGTCGGGATGGAACTGCACCTGGCTCATGGCGTGGCCGACCTCGCGGTTCTTCATGAAGTTCTCCCAGACGAAGCCGCTCCGCAGGTTCTCGGCCATCAGCATCATAATGCCCTGATCGATTCCCAGAATGTCCGGCGCGAACCAGTTGACGTGCGGCTGGAAGGCATCGACAAAGCCGTACCGCGTATACACCTTCTCCTTGAACTGCTCGCGCATGCTCAGCAGCACGTGCGTGCATTCCGCGGGGAGAAAGATCACCGAGCCGCCCGCGGCATTCGGCACCAGCGTGCCGTCCAGCGGCCCCATCGCCGGCGGACCGCCCCAAACGCGATAGCCTTCGCGCGAATCCGAAGCGGAGACACCCCAGAAATTCTGATCGAACCAGGGAAACTGGCGGCCCTCCGTCAGGCACCACAACTGATGCGCCCGCGTGGCCGCAATGGAGTTGGTGAAGTAGTTGGCATGCAGGTCGGCCACGTTGCGGAAGTCGCACCACGCGTGCGCGTACTGGTGGATGAAGATGGGCGCCACCCCGCTGATGTAATCCAGTCCGCCGAATTGCACCACCGGCCGTTGCAGATCGTTCCATGTGGTGGCGGGAATGGGATGGGTCGGCGAACCGATGGCCAGCAGGTACAGCACCAGCAGTTCGGAGTAGATGTCCCAGCGATGGCTTAGAAAGCCCTGATCGGGCAGCCAGCCCATGGAGAGAGTGTTGCCGCCATTCAGCATCCATTCCCAGTCGACGCGGCGATAGAACGTCGTCGCCAGCCCCTCGATGCGGGGATTGCCGGCAAAATATTGCCGGCACGTGAGAATGCCGCACAGCAGCCAGCAGGTATCGATCGAGGAAAGCTCGCTGCCGAACATGCGCTGTCCGCTTTCCATGTCGATGAAGTGATAGAGGAATCCGTGCTCGTGCGGGCAGTCTTCCAGCAGAAAGGCCAGGGTCTTTTCCACCCGCTGCTCGCAGTCAAAGGGGCGCAGATAATTGCGCTTGTGCGCGATACACAACCCGGTCAGGCCGAAGCCCGTCGCCGCGATGCTGGAGACCCGGCTCACCGACAACCCCGCCGCCGGAGCGCGGTCGCGCACCATCCCCGTGCGCGGGCTGGCTTCGTTGTAGAAGAAGTCGCTGGCCCGTCCTTCCAGATCGTCCAGCAGCGCATCGGCTGCTTTGGTGACCTGGATCAGCGGCCGGTTGATGAAGACTCCGGGCGGGTGCGGATATTGCTGGGCCGCCTGCGACTCGGACTTCGGTTCCTGTCCGGCCTTCACCTTCGGCGCCTGGTTCTGGTTTTGTCCTAACGCCAGCGCGGGTGCGCCCAGCGCCAGGACACCGGATGCCCCGGCTCGACGCAGCAGTTCTCTTCGGGTTATGGGCGATGGAGCCAATCGAGGCCCGCTCTTATCCTGAGATTTCAACAGAGATGCAGTCCGTCAGCAGATGGAGATGTCCACTCATCGTCGCAAGGGATGCAACCAGCGGTAGTCCCCTTCTCAATGTATAAGAGTCGCCCCGCGTGGAAACGCTCCGGGCCCCGAAAAACCGAAATTCCATTCTGCTCTGCCGGCGGGCAACCCGGCTGCCCTTGCACCCTGCGAGCCGGTTGTTGCATCCAGTATGATCGGAGGGCGCTTTGTGCGCGGGCCTCCGTCCGTATTCGCGAAACACCCGCGCGACCCCTCGGAACAATCGAACACTAACCTCGCTCAAGGAGGATGCTTTGGCACACGAAGTTCCACCCCTTCCGTACGACTACGCGGCTCTGGAACCGCACATCGACGAACAGACGATGCATCTGCATCACGATAAGCACCACGCCGCCTACGTCAACAACCTCAACGCGGCGATTGAAAAACATCCCGACCTGGGAAAACACTCCGCCGAAGATCTGCTCCGCAACCTCAACAGCGTCCCGGAAGACGTCCGCACCACGGTGCGCAACAACGGCGGCGGCCACGTGAACCACAGCATGTTCTGGGCCATCATGAAGCCGAAGGGCGGCGGTGAGCCCACTGGCGCCATCGCTGACCAGATCAAAAAAGACTTCGGCGGCTTCGAAGATTTCAAAAAGCAGTTCAACGAAACCACAGCGAAGCAGTTCGGCTCCGGCTGGGGCTGGCTCATCTGGGACGGCGGCAAGCTGAAGATCATCACCAGCGCCAACCAGGACAGCCCGCTCATGCAGGGCCATTTCCCCATCCTCGGCAACGATGTCTGGGAGCACGCCTACTACCTCAAGTACCAGAACCGGCGCCCGGAATATCTCGCTGCCTGGTGGAACACCGTCAACTGGGACGAGATCAACAAGCGCTTCGAAAAAGCAAAGAAGTAAGACGGAACCTTCGCCGCAACGGCGAACCCGCGCATTCTCTTTCAATGCCCTTTCTTTTGCTTCTGGCCAGGGAAAGGGCATTTCCATCTTCCGCGGAGTTTAAGATGGTCCGTTCTGCACCATCCGTAACTCCCCCGGAGGATCGCCCCTTATGCGCCGCCTGCGCTCTGTACGCTTGCTTCTGCCTGGCCGTTTATCTCTGCTGACTGTCGCCTTGCTCTTGAGCTTCGGCTTCACCGCCCCAGCGCAGACACCCGCCCCCGCTCCTCCGCACTGGGTCGGCACCTGGGCAACGTCCGCCTTTGGCGGCGATCCCTGGCATACCATCCCCACTATCGTCGATTCCACCCTTCGCGAGATCGTCCATACATCGATCGCGGGCAAAGCGCTGCGCGTCCGCTTCACCAATGAGTTCGGCACCGAGCCCCTGCGCATCGACGCGGCCAACATCGCCCTCAGCTCCGGCGAATCCGCTATCCAACCGGATTCGCTCCACACCCTCGCCTTTGGAGGCCAGCCCTCCATCGTCATCCCACCCGGCGCCGAGGTGGTCAGCGATCCCGTGGAGATGGCTACGCCCGCTTTCACCAACCTCGCCATCAGTCTGTATCTGCCGCTGCAGCAGATCAGCCATGTCTCCGTCCACAGCAGCGCGCAGCAGATCAATTACATTCAGGCGGGCAGCAACGTCGTCAGCGCTCCCACGCTCACCGGCGCCACGACGGTTGCTTCGTGGTACTTCGTCAAGGGCGTCGATGTTGAGCCCGTCGCCCCGCATGCCGCCGCGGTCGTCGCCTATGGCGATTCCATTACCGACGGCGCGTACGCGACCGACAACGAGAACCATCGCTGGCCCGATTACCTCGCCCAGCGCCTGCACAACGATCCCGCCACCGCGCACCTGTCCGTCCTGAACGAAGGCATCGGCGGCAACTGCGTGCTCATCACCTGCGCCGGACCCAACGCCCTCGCCCGCTTCGACCGCGATGTTCTCTCCCAGTCCGGCGTCAAATACGTCATCGTGCTCGAGAGCATCAACGATATCGGCACCCTGCATGATGCCAACCAACCCGACTACAAGCTCACCGCCGAGGACCTCGAGCAGGGCCTGCGCCAGATCGTCGCTCGCGCCCACGAGCACGGCATCAAAGTCTTCGGCGCGACCCTCACCCCCTATCAGGGAGCCGACTATTACACCGACCGGGGCGAAGAAATCCGCGAAGCTGTCAACGACTGGATCAGGAACGGCCATGCGTTTGACGGCGTCATCGATTTCGACAAAGCGACCCGCGATCCCGCCCATCCGCTCGTCTATGCGCCCGCCTACGACAGCGGCGACCACCTTCATCCAAAAGACGCTGGTTACGCGGCCATGGCGAACTCCATCGACCTGAGCCTCTTCCACTAAACGAAGCCGGATAAACAGGGTCGGGGCCTTTCCTGTTAATTTCCCGGGACTTTTTGGCCCTCCGCACGGTGCGCAGCTTTTGCCGCGGAATCGTGTCTAATGGATCAGAAAGGTCCTTCTGAACCATGCGTTTGCCCGTTCTTGCTTGTTTTTCTGTCCTGTTGGCTTCGGCAGCGTTCGCGCAGACCCCCGGCGTTCCTCCCGGCACGTCTCACTACACGCTCGTCGAGGCCGACAATGGCAAAGCTGTCGGCAGCGCCGAGGCCACCGTCGCGGCCATCCCGGGCGGCTATCAGATCACCTCCCACGGCGATCTGAAGATGGCGAAGTTCACCTATTCGTTCTCCAACGACAATCGCCTCGACAGCCGGCTCAACATCGTGCGCGATCAGCTCAGCGGTACGGTGAATGGAGCCCAGGTGACTTTCAACCTCGACTCCGATGCCACCGGCCGCCAGTTTCAGATCAGCATCAATGCCAGCGGCAAGACCACCACCAACACCGTCGATCGGCATCAGCATCTTGCCCTGCTGCCCGACCTCGACCCCGCCGCCTACATCGAGATGACCCACTTCGCGCTGGATCATCCGCCGACCACGTGGATCGTCATCCCCAAACAAAATGGCTTGCTCGTTCCGGCCGATTACAACGCTAAGCCCGACGTGAGCGCCACGCTCGATGGCCGCGCCACCACGGTGCACCACACCAGCGTCATCGTCAGCGAGCAAAACGGCATCAGCGTCGAGCTGTATTACGCCGGCGATGGACAGCTCCTCGAAGCCGATCTTCCCGAGCAGAATTTCTACGTCGTTCGCGATGGCTTCCGCCTGCAGAACCGGCCGCATTACGAGCCGCCGCGAGGGAGCGCTCCACCGCCCGGCGCCCAGCAGCCTGGTTCCGAGCAGCCCGGCGCTCAGCAACCCGGTCCGGGCGCCCCTCCGCAGCCGCAGAATTTCTGAGCGAAGACTACTGGGCCCGCACGCCCCCGTTTCTCGACTGAACCACCCCGGACCGCTCATCGGCGAAGTCTCGGAATGCCTGCAGCTCGCGCCGGGCGACCTGGTAGCACTCGCAGGCCACCGACTCCAGTCCCGGCCGGTCTGTAATCCGCACTCGCCCGCGGCTGTACTCGATCAGGCCGCGCTCCTGCAGCTTGCCTGCCACCACCGTCACCGCGGGCCGCTCCACCCCCAGCATGGCGGCCAGAAATTCCTGGGTCAGCTGCAGCACGTCCGCGCTGGTGCGATCCCGGCACAGCAGCAACCATCGTGAAAGCCGCTGCTGGACGTTATGGCGCGCGTTGCACCCGCAGGACTGCGTCGCCTGCAGGATCTGCGACTGCATGTAGCGCAGCACCAGATCGTGAAAGCAGTCGAGCCTTCGAAATTCCTGCTCCGCGGCTTCTTTTGGCGCCGCCCAGGCATGTCCGGGCACCTGCACGATGATGTGATTGCGGCTGCTGCGGATCCCCATCAGCGCCGACGCCCCAATCGCCGAATCCCAGCCGAACATACCCGCTTCCACCTGCGAGCCGTCTTCGAACGTCGTGGTCATCGATCCGATGCCTTCTTCGATAAAGAAGATATTGTCGATGCGTCCGCCAGGGGTTTCCAGACTCTGCCTTGATTCCAGGGGCACGGACCGCAGCCGAAGCCGCTCAAGGGTATCCGCGTCCAGATGCTGCAAAATCACATTGCAATAGGGCACCCGCTCCTTCTCCCTCCCATGCTGCCGATTGCGGCAATCGTGGTTAATTACACCTCAAAAGGCCGCCCGCCTTTGTTCGCTACCATACATACGATGCCGCTTTGCTCACCCAAAATGGAGATGAGATGGCAGGGCCCCTTTGCGGTCGGCGCCATCTTCTGACATTGCATGCTGACCGCAATCCAGATCGGCTCCGACTCCGTCCTCCTGCAATCCCGGGCCGCCATTCTCGAAACCGCCGGCGTGCGCCTGGTGAACGCTGAGGGGTTTCCTCAGGGCCTCGAGCGCATCCGGGACGCCCCGTTCGACCTGGCGGTTCTGTGCCACTCCCTCAGCCGCACGGACCGCCTGAATCTGGCAGCCGCAATCCGCCGGCACAACCCGTCGGCTGCCATCCTGCTGGTTTCCAGTGGACCGGGCGCCCCTGCGGCAGAGAAGGATGGGATGGACGCCGTGCTCGAATCCGAACCACACAGGCTTCTGCAGGGTTTCCGGCTGGCTCTTCGGTCTTTGGAAAAGAAAGAAACGGAGAATCGCTCAGAGAAAACGGTCAGGCCTGAGGCGGGCTAAAGGCCCGAAGAAGATTACCCACCAGCCGGCAGGCCCGCGGAATGGCCTGACGCACGGGACCGGCGATCTCCGTACCATAGCCGAATCGTCTGGCTCCCACCGTCAGAGCAAAGGCATGCACCGGCGTGTGCCCGCACAGCGATCCCGCCATGGCCAGCAGAGCAGGTGGATCCAGCCGGTGAGTCTCCGGAGGATCAGCGCTCGCCGCCACGGGGGTAACGCGGATTGCGCCGGGATCGTCATCCACACAAGCATCCACAAAGATGGCGAGATCCGTCGCGGCCAGCTCCGCGGCCATCTCCGGCGTGAACTGCTGCGCCGCGACAATCCGCAGACGCGAGGTGGGGAAGAGTTGTTCCACCGCCTCCGCAATCTGCAGACCGACGCCGTCGTCTTCCCGCAAAGAATTGCCGCAGGCCAGCAGCAGCGCCGGTGTGCCGGCCACGGCGCGCCTGGGATCAGGCGGCAAAGCCGTCGATGCGGGAGGCAGGGGCGTGTTGGTTGTAGTTGCGTCCATGGCGCCCCGGCCTCAGCCCCTCCGCACCTCGCGCACCAGCGAACCATCCGGTGCGCGGAGTTCGATCGCCAGCGGCATCCGCCCCATCGCGTGCGTGGAACAACTGAGGCAGGGATCGAAGGTGCGCACCACCGCCTCCACGCGATTCAGCATGCCCTCGGCAATGTTGTCTCCCTGCACATAGTGCCCGGCGGTTTGCAGGATGCCGCGATTCATCGCGGCGTTGTTGTGTCCCGTGGCAATCACCAGGTTCGCCCAACGGATCAACCCGTTCTCATCCACCTTGTAGTGGTGGATCAGCGTGCCCCGCGGCGCTTCCGCCACCCCCACCCCTTCGAGGTTGTTCACTGAGGCAGTGGCCCGCACGTGCTTGTCCAGGATGCCCGGGTCGCCCAGCAGCTCTTCGATCTTTTCCGTCGCATGCAGCATCTCGATCAGCCGCGCGTAGTGGTAGTGGAACGAGCTGAGCAGCGGCCGCGGCGACATGGCCCGAAACTCCCGCCACTCCTTGTCGGCAAGAGGCGTATCGCAGCGGCCGGCCAGATTCAGCCGTGCCAGCGGTCCCACCCGATACGTTCCGCCCGGATAACCCAGCGGCTTGTAATACGGGAACTTCATGTATGTGAACGGCTCGACGGCCTCGCCGATGAAGTCCTGGTAGTGCGTCGGATCCAGCTCGCCGGCGATGATGTTTCCTTCGGAGTCAATGACGCGCAGCGCTCCGTCGTAATATTCGGCCAGGCCGCGATCGTCGATCAGGCCCATGAACAGTGTCGGGAAATTGGCAAAAACTTCGATCTCTGCCGTGAACTTCTCCAGGCTCTGCCGGAACCACACCAGCGTCCGCTCGATGGCCGCAATCGACGCAGGAATCATTTTGAGGATCTGATCGCGCTTCTCTGCGCTCAGCGGCTCGTTGACGCCGCCCGGCACCGCCCACCCGGGATGAATCCTCCGCCCCGCCATCAGTTCGATCACCCTCTGCCCAAACTGCCGCAGAGCCACGCCATCGGCGCCGATCGAGGGATGCGTGTGGGCCACGTGCAGAATGCTGCGCTCGTCGGCGGGCGCATCCATCCCCAGCAGCAGATCCGGTGAGGACAGATAGAAGAAGCTCAGGGCGTGCGACTGGATCAGCTGCGCCAGATTCAGAATCCGCCGCAGATTCGCCGCCGCCGGAGGAATCCGCACCGCCAGAATCGCATCGCAGGCCTTCGACGACGCAATCAGATGGCTCACCGGGCAAATGCCGCAGATGCGCGCCGTGATGTTCGGCATCTCGTAGAACGGCCGCCCTTCGCAGAATTTCTCGAATCCGCGCAGCTGCGTTACATGGAACGTCGCGTCCTGCACAATGCCGGCGTCATCCAGCTGCAGAGTGATTTTGCCGTGTCCTTCCAGCCGCGTGACGGGATCGATGACAAGGGTACGAGGCATAGAACTCTCCAATCAGCCGAAGTGGGCGACGCCGCCCAGCGAGGGCACACGGCCCGCCAGCAGCTCCGTCAGCACCTGGTAAATCGTGTCCGCCGAGGGCGGGCAGCCCGGCACAAAAACATCCACCGGCACCACCTCGTGCACCGGCCGCACGCGGGCCAGCAGCGCCGGAACCCCAACCGTCGGCACCTGAGGCTGCAGATCGACATTCTCCAGGTAGACCCGCTGCAGCACCGGGAGCGGTCCAAGCATGTTGCGCATGGCCGAGACGTTCCCGGTCAGCGCACAATCGCCCAGCGAAACCAGAACCCGCGTATGCTCGCGAATCTTCCGTATCTTTTTCAGATCCTCTTCGCTCGCCACCGCGCCTTCGACCAGCGTCACATCCACACTCTCGGGAAACGTCTTGCGATCCACCAGCGGGCTGAAGACCAGACGAAACTGGCTGCTCAGTTCGATCAGCCGCTCATCCATATCGAGCAGCGACATGTGGCAGCCGGAACAGCCGTCGAGCCAAACAGTGGCCAGAGTTTTCAGTTCGCTCATGGCTGCTCTCCTTCCCGCATAATCCGCAGATACGGCAGGAACTCAGGATGCTTGCGGACGTTCGCTCCCGCATGCGTCTTCTCAAACAGCGCCCCTGTCGGGCATACCTGCACGCACTTGCCGCAGCTCGTACAGGTTTGCGAATCGCCCCACGGCTCCTTCAGATCTGTAATCACCAGGGATTGCGTGCCGCGTCCCATAACGCCCCATGTATTGGCGCCTTCGATCTCCGAGCACACCCGCACACACCGCGTGCACAGCACGCACCGGTTGTGATCCACGGTGAAGCGCGGATGCGATGCATCCACCGGCAGCTGCGGATACTGGTAGGGAATCTCGACGTGCGTGAGGCCCAGAGTCAGCGATAAACTCTGCAACTCGCAGTTGCCGTTGGCCACGCACACGCTGCACACATGGTTCCTCTCCGCGAAGAACATCTCCAGAATCATCGTCCGGTAGCGGTCGATCTTTGCAGAATGGGTCGTGACTTCCATGCCCTCCTCTACCCGCGTCACGCAGGCCGGCAGCAGGCGCCGCGCTCCCTTTACTTCCACCAGGCAGAGCCGGCAGGCGCCCACTTCGGAAAGTCCTTCCAGGTGGCACAATGTCGGGATGGCGACGTTGTGCTCCCGCGCCGCTTCGAGGATGGTCTGATCGGCGTGCGCGCTGATGTCCTCGCCGTCGATCACCAGGGTACGAACATTCGCTTCGGCGCTCATGCGTGCACCTCCCCGCGGGGGGCGTCCACCGCAGCCGCACTCAATTCGCATACGCCCGCCGGGCAACGCTTCTCGTCAATATGCGCCAGATACTCATGTTTGAAGTAGCGCAGCGTGCTCAGCACGGGATTGGGCGCCGTCTGTCCCAGCCCGCACAGACTCGTCGCGCCGACGACTTCGCACAGCTCCGTCAGCTGGTTCAGATCCCGATGCGTGCCCTCGCCGTTGCAGATCTTCGACAGGAGGTTGTACATCTGCACCGTTCCCGCGCGGCACGGAATGCACTTTCCGCACGACTCCGTCATGCAGAACTCCATAAAGAAGCGGGCGACCGACACCATGCACGAGGTATCGTCCATGACGATCATGCCGCCCGAACCCATCATGGAACCGGCGCTGATCAGAGCGTCGTAGCTGATGGACAAATCGAGGTGCTCCTCCGGCAAACAGCCGCCTGAGGGTCCGCCAGTCTGTACTGCCTTGAATTTCCTGCCGTCCGGAACGCCGCCGCCAATGCCAAAAATGATCTGCCGCAGCGTCATCCCCATCGCCACTTCCACCAGGCCGGTGCGCTGAATCTTGCCCGTCAGCGCGAAGACCTTCGTCCCCTTGCTGCGCGCCGTGCCCATTGACGAGAACCACTCGCCCCCATGCCGGATAATCGGCGCGACATTGGCGAAGGTCTCGACGTTGTTGATCAGCGTGGGCGCGCCCCACAGCCCCGATACCGCCGGATACGGCGGCCGCGGACGCGGCGTCCCGCGCTTGCCCTCAATCGACGCGATCAGCGCCGTCTCTTCGCCGCAGACAAACGCTCCCGCGCCCAGACGAATATCAATGTCGAAATTGAAAGTTGTCTCGCAAATCCCGTTCCCCAGAAACCCGCGCCGCCGCGCCTGCTGCAGCGCTACCGTCAGCCGCTGCACGGCCAGCGGATACTCCGCGCGCACATAGATGTATCCCTTGCTCGCGCCGATGGCGTACGCCGCGATGGCCATGCCCTCGATCACCCGCTGCGGATCGCTTTCGAGCACGCTGCGATCCATGAACGCGCCGGGGTCACCCTCGTCTCCATTGCAGATGACATACTTCTGCGCGCCTTTGACCTTGGCCACCGTGTCCCACTTCAGTCCGGTGGGATAGCCGCCGCCGCCGCGCCCGCGTAGCCCGCTCTTCGCAATTTGCTCGATCACCGACGCGGGTGACATATCCGTCAGTGCTTTCACCAGCGCCTCGTAGCCCCCGCGCGCCGCGTATTCCTCAATCTTTTCCGGGTCGATATGCCCGGAATTCTCCAGCACTACATGATGCTGGCCTTCGAAATACCCGCCCAGATGCGGATCGAGCCGCGCCACAGCCTCGCCTCCGAGTGACGCTACAACCTCCTTCGCATCCCCCTCGTGCACGTGCCCGTATCGGGTCTCGCTCGGCTCAATCAGCACCATGGGGCCCGCGGCGCACAGACCCATGCAGCCGGTACGCCGCACGTGGCATTTCTTTCCGCGGCCTTCTGCTTCTTTCTCGATGGCGGCTTTCACCCGATCGCTGTGCTGCGACAGGCAGCCGGTTCCCATGCACACGTTCACCTGGTATTCATACTGGTCCCGCTCTTCTACCTGCGTAGCGGCAATCTGCTCCAGTTCCTCGGCGTTCATTGCTGGGTCCACCTTTCCAGTTGCTGCACCAGCTGGGGCGCCTCCATCTGTCCGGAAAGCTCGCCATCCAGCAGCACCACCGGCGCGCGCCCGCACGCACCCACGCACCGCGCCGTCGTGAACGAAACCTCGCCATCCGGCGTGGTCTGTCCCGCATGGATGTGCAGCAGCTTCTCCGTCTGGGCCACCAGTTTGTCCGATCCCTTGATGTAGCAGGCTGTTCCGGTGCAGACGGTGCAGGTGTGTCGGCCGGGCGGCTTCAGGCTGAAGAAGTGGTAGAAGGTCACCACCCCATACGCCTGGCTCAGCGGAACGCGCAGCGATTGCGCGACAAATCGAATCGACGGCTCGTCGAGAAAGCCGAATGACGACTGCACCGTGTGCAGTGTCTCAATGAGCGCGTTGCGCGAATAGCCGTGCTTGCGCATCGTGCCATTCACAATTCTCCAGCGCTTGTCTTCTGAGGGCAGAGGCGGACGTTCTGCGTAGAGCGGCATCTTGTACCTCCACCGGCCGCCCCCGGGGCAGTCGGAGCTCCCGTTCCATCCGGACAACCCGCCCGCCGATGGACGGAGGAGTTCTGCGAGCCGCTCCGGTGCTGGACTTCCTGTGC
Organism: uncultured Acidobacteriaceae bacterium; assembly: GCA_963770525.1. GTDB lineage: Bacteria > Acidobacteriota > Terriglobia > Terriglobales > Acidobacteriaceae > Palsa-343. The sequence goes on from CAVYPY010000003.1 coordinate 403,891, forward strand.
GTGAAAGGCCCCGGAGTTGGCGCGCTCCTCAGGTACAGGATGCAGCGCGCAGGCAACGATCGTCGGTGACATTCGTCACTGGAGACAAGCGGAAAATATGCTTTGTTTCGAGCGCGACAGTGGAAATCTCCCGCTCACTCGAGAACCGCCACCTCTGTTGCCTGCAGGCGCTGCGGATCGCCAATCACCTCCATCCCCGCGATTCGCCCCTCCGCAAACGCGAATCGCAGCACCCGGAACAAACGTCCGCGCGGAGCGACCACGATCCCCACCGTCCCGTCCACCAGCGCCACCCGCGCCAAACGCGCGCCCTTCCCTGCCTTCATGGCGTGCGGCGCCCATTCCTCCGCTCCGCGCAGTTCGAGCGGCATTCCCGGCTGTGCCGAGGCTTCATCCACGCGGATCACCACATCCGGATCCAGCACCGCCATCAATCCCTGCAGATCTCCGCCGCGCAGTGCGGCAAGAAAGGCCTCCACCGTTTTCCGCTGTCCCTGCAAATTGGCGCCCGGAGACGCCTTCACACCCTGCACCCGGCGCCGCGCACGACTCGCCAGTTGCCGCGCCGCCACGGGAGATCGACCCACGATGCCGGCAATTTCCTCGAAGGGCAGATCGAACAAATCGTGCAGCACAAAGGCCAGCCTCTCTGCCGGAGCCAGCCGGTCCAGCACCACCAGCAGCGCCAACCCCACAGCGTCAGCCATCTGCGCTTCCACCTCGGGATCGATTCCCTGCCTGCGTGGCGCCTGCGGCTCCGCTGCTGCCGGACTCTCCAGCGGTTCTTCCTTCCGCGAGTTGCGCGAGCGCAGCATGTCGAGACACACGCGCGCCACCACCGTCGTGAGCCAGCCGCCCAGGTTATCGACCCCTTCGGCGCCGTTGCGGCTCAGCCGCAGCCACGATTCCTGCACCGCATCGTCCGCATCGTTCAGCGACCCCAGCATCCGGTACGCCACCGCCCGCAGATGTCCCCGGTTCTCTTCAAATCGCTCCGCCAGCCAGTCCCCTTCGCTCATCTCTCACCTGTCATTACTTCTGCGCGCGCGAATGCTTCGCAGCGGCGGCTCCGCCGGACGCAACCACCACGAGACCATCGCCAGCACCGCAATCACCAGCGGCGCAATCACCGCTTTCCCTTCTCCGCAGGCCGCGTGCGACACGGCTGCACCCGTCATATCGAAAAAAATCCCGGCGTAGGCCCATTCTTTCAGCCGCGTGAACCCCGGTGCCAGCAGCGCCGGAATCGCCAGCAGCTTCCATAGCCCCAGGACGGTCAGGATATAGGGCGGATAACCCAGCCGAACCACAATCCCGACAGCATAATGCGTGCGCAGGACATCCAGAAAGCCGCCCGCCAGCAGTTCGGCGCACAGCAGGCCGGTCACCCCCCAATAGCCGATGACCCTCCCGGTTCCTCTTCGTTCTCCCTGTTCCACCGCCGTGTCCGCCATCTCCGTCACATCCTCCCCGTGGGTTGCGTCATAGTGATGACGGATGAAAATCACTCCCTGTGACAAGGAGACACACGATGCAGGCACGCATGAAAAACCCCGTAATGATCTTCCCCAAAGCCATGCAGGCGATGCTCGCCCTGAATGCGTCTACCGAAGAGAGCGGGCTCCCCAAATCCACCATCAAACTCGTTCACCTGCGCGTCAGCCAGATCAACGGCTGCAGCCTCTGCGTGGACATGCATGCCCGTGAGTTGCGCCATGAGGGCGAAACCGATGACCGTCTCTTCGCCGTCGCCGCGTGGCGCGACGCCCCGTACTTTACCGACGCGGAGCGCGCGGCCCTCGCTCTGGCCGAGTGCGTCACGCGCCTCAGCGACCGGCCCGACCCGGTGCCGGACGAAATCTGGAAGGAAGCCGCCCGCCATTACGACGAGAAGGGCCTTGCGGCTCTGCTGCTCACCATCGCGGCGATCAATGTCTGGAATCGTCTGAATGTCCCCACTCGCCAGATCGCCGGCGACTGGACGAAATCGGCGGAAGCGAAGGAGTGGATGGAAAAACACGTCTTCGCTCAAACCGCCTGAACGCGACTTTTCAAAACGCATCGATGCGGGACGCCATCCCAAGCGCCCCGCATCGCAAAGCTCGAGCACCCGTGCCTTAGCGCGAAGCGCGTATGCCTGGACGGCCAGTCCCGCGTACGCCCGGACGGCCAGTCCCGCGCCCGCCTGAGCGGCTAGCTCCCGATGTCTTCGTTCCAGATTTCCGGGTGCTCGCGAATGAAGCCGCCCAGCAGCTCCCGGCATTCCGCGGAATCGAGATCGATCACCTCGACCCCCAGCTCGCGCAGCCAGTCGATCCCGCCCTGAAAGGTCCGGCTCTCCCCCACGATCACCGTCTGGAATCCAAACTGGCGGATGAGCCCGCTGCAGTACCAGCACGGCGCCAGCGTAGTCACCATCACCATGTCCCGATACGACCGCTGCCGCCCCGCGTTGCGAAACGCATCCGTCTCCCCGTGCGCAGAAGGATCGCCATGCTGCACGCGCCGATTGTGCCCCGCGCCGAGCAGCTTTCCCGCCCGTGTGAAAATCCCCGCCCCAATCGGAATCCCACCCTCCGCCAAGCCCGCGCGCGCCTCGCGCACTGCCACCTCAAGCATCGCCTTTGGATCGAAATCCGGTTCCATCGGTACTCACCTTAGCAGTTCTCGTTGGTGCGGGTGCGGGCAAAGCAGCGTACTCTGGCCAAAGAGCATCCACCTTCCTTGCCATTCATGTTTTTTGCGGAGAAACTATGACCCCCACGGGACCGTCACAGCCCGACGCCGACCTTCAGAAGGGCGCCGTCGAAGACAATCGGCCGAGATCCTCGCGCCCCGGTGAAGCCCATGATCGCCTGGCCGATCAGCTGCCTCACCGCGACAGCAACGAAGAAATCAAAGACAACGATTCCGATTTCCCCGAGCCCGGCTCCAGCCCCGAACACTCGTGATCAAGACGATGGACAGGCCTCGCATGCCCCACCATCGCTGACCAGTTTCCCGCCCAGCTACAAGCTACCGGCTACAGGCTACCGGCTCTCTGCTCCCTGTACCCTGCACCCTGTACCCTGTACCCTGCTTTCATGCTGGTCCTGGCCTCTGCCTCCCCACGCCGACGCGATCTGCTAACCCAGGCGGGATTTGCCTTCGAGATCCTCTCCGCCTCCATCAACGAAGACCCGCGCCCCGGCGAACGCCCCATCGGCTACGTGTTGCGCCTGGCCCGTGAGAAAGCCGAAGCCGTCGCCGCTTCTCAGGAATTCCAAGCCCTGGCCCGGCGCAGCCCCGAGCCGCCCATCCTCCTCGGCGCCGATACCACCGTCGTTGCGCCCAACGGCGAAATCCTCGGCAAGCCCGAAGATGACGCTGACGCCGCCCGCATGCTGCGCCTCCTCGCCGGAGCCACGCACCAGGTCATCACCGGCGTGGCAGTCCTCGTACCGCAGGCCGACATCAGCGAAGTCGCCGCGGAGGTCACCCACGTCACCATGCTCACCCCCAGCGACGAGGACATTGACCGCTATATTGCCACCGGCGAGACCCACGGCAAAGCGGGCGCGTATGCCATCCAGGGCCGCGCCGCCCGCTGGATTCCCCGCGTTCACGGCTGCTATTTCAATGTCGTTGGATTACCGCTGGCGCTCGTCACTTCCATGATTGAAGCCGTCGAACTGCGCCTGCGCTCCGGCGTCACCTCACAAATCGTCGTGCCCTGAAAGCCGAACCGCGGCTCTGACCCATCCACTGGCGCCTGCCTCGATGGCAATCGCTCAGCTTGCCTTGGGATGCTCTTTCCCTTCGCGCGGTTCCTGCGCTCCGATGATTCGATCCGACGTCGGTGGCGCCTCCGGCTGCCCCTTGAGCACCAGGCCCAGGACAATCAGCAAACTCACCGCCAACAACCCGATCTCCATCAGCTTCAGCATCGAACCATCCTTTGCACTCAGGTGGTGCGGATCATCTCCGCCAGCAGCGCCGTCCTCGGCACCAGATCTTTCAGCAGCACTGACTCATGAGATGCGTGAGCGCCCTCGCCCACCGCTCCCATGCCGTCCAACGTAGGAACCCCCATGGCCGCGGTAAAGTTTCCATCGGATCCGCCGCCGGTCGCCGCTTCGTCCAGGCAAAACCCCAAACCCTCCGCCAGCTTCCGCGCCCGCTCGAACAGCGCGACCGTGGCCCGGCTCCGCTCCATCGGCGGCCGATTCATCCCGCCTTCCACTTCGAGGACGCAGCCACGGTCCCGAACGCGCAGACGTCGAAATTTTTTGTCGATGCGCGCCGCGTCCATCGCCCGCGCAATTCTCACGTCGACTTCCGCCTCGGCCTCCGCGGCCACAACGTTGGTCCGCGTGCCTCCTCGAATCACTCCCGGACTCACGGTGAGTCCCCGCCCCAGCTCCGTAAAGGCCCGTATCGTCTCCAGCTGATGCGCCAGCTCCCCGATCGCGCTGTGCCCTCGTTCGAAATCCACACCCGCATGCGCAGCGACGCCCTTCACTCGCACCGTGTAATCGCCCACGCCCTTGCGCGCGGTCTTGTAAGCGCCGCCCAGCCCCTGCGCCGGCTCCAGCACGAAGACCGCCGCGCACTCCCGTGCCAGCTTCTCCGTGATCGGCCGCGACACCGAACTCCCGACCTCCTCGTCGCTGTTCAGCAGCATGACGATTGGACGATGCTCCGCCCCGATCGTGCGCAAAATCTCGATCGCGGTCATCGCCATCGCCACCCCCGCCTTCATATCCAGCGTCCCCGGACCCCACACGCGCCCGTCTGCGATCCGAAACGGCATCTTCCCCAGCGTCCCCAGCGGCCACACTGTATCCAGATGTCCCAGCAGCATCAGCGGCGCGTCTTTCTTCTTCGCCGTGCCGCTTGCTCCGAAGCGCAGCTCCAGCACATCGCCAAAGGCTCGCTGCCGATGTCGCCGCGCGCGCCCCCCCACAACGGCAGCCATTTCCGCCGCAGCGTCCACACATGCGTCCACAGCCCGCTTGGCATCGCTGGGCGACTCGATCTCGACCAGCCGACGTATCCGTTCGATCAACTTTGCTTCTGAGGCCCTGGTGGCCCCCAGCAATGGGTTCCGATCGTATCTGCTTGCATCATTGGCTCTTATCCGCAAAGGAATCTCCTTTGGTACCGTGACCATCGGCATGGGTGGTGTGGCAAAATTACAACACCGCAACTTTCGGCTTTCGGCTGTAGTCTATGTGTTCATCGAGGCAAAACGCTTGGCAGAATCATCGCACCTGGAAAACACAATTTCCTCCCCGATTGAATTCTCTGGCGTTGGTCTTCATAGCGGCGCGCCGGTTCGCATGCGCCTGCTCCCCGCCCCCGCTGGTTCCGGCGTCGTCTTTCGCCGCACCGATCTCGACGCATTCGAAATTGCCGCCATCGGCCGCAACGTCGCCAAGGTCAGCTACGCCACCAGCCTCATGCGCCAGGGCGTCCTCATCTCCACTACCGAGCACCTTCTCTCCGCCCTGCTCGGCATGGGCATCGACAACGTCATCGTCGAACTCGACAACCTGGAACTTCCCATCCTCGATGGCAGCGCTCTGCCCTACATTCAGGCCTTCCGCGAAGTCGGCCTCAAATCGCAGCGCCGCCGCCGCGAATACATGCGCATCCTCAAGAGCGTTGAAGTGCGCGAGGGCGACAAGTTCATCGGAGTCTACCCCGGCGACGGCTACTCCGTCTCCTATCAGATTGATTTTCCTCCGCCCATTGGACAGCAGGGCTACGTCGTCGATTTGGCCACCGGCGCCTATGAGAACCAGATCGCCCCGGCCCGCACCTTCGGCTGGCGCGAAGACGAACAGAAGCTTCGTGACATGGGCCTGATCCGCGGCGCGTCGGAAGAGAGCGTGATCGTGCTCTCGAGGCAGCGCGTCCTCAACGGGTCCCTTCGATTCAGAGACGAGTTCGCCCGCCACAAGGTCCTCGACCTCATCGGCGATCTCGCCCTCGCCGGACACCACATCCTCGGCCACGTCGTCGCCGAGCGCGCCGGCCACGCCATGCACACCGCGCTCGTCTCGCGCCTGCTCCGCGACCGCTCCGCGTGGAAGCTGGTCACCCTCGGCGCAGAAAAACAGAAATCCAAAGCCGCGCCGGTACGCACCCCCAGCCTGGTCACCGCCTAGCAGCTGGTCTTCAGAAATCAGAGAAAGCCCGCGCTGAACAGGCAGATTCCCGCAGTCGAGTTCCCTCTGCGTTCTCCGTGCTCTCTGTGTGGACCTGCATCAGGACAGCCGCAGCATCGCCTCTGGCAAAGAGCCGCTACGGCTTGGGCTCCCCGGTATCCCGGAACCGCACCCCCGCCAGCGTCTCTCCCGACGCCAGCACCGCCCGCAGCTTCTCCGGATTCTCCCCGCTTGCCTGCGCCGCTGCCACCAGCAGCCGCACCGCTTCAGCCGGGGCCGTGTTCCCCGGCAACCGAAAAATCCACGGCACATTCGTCGATGTAAGCGTCCGATCGTCGGCCAGCGCCACCAACGGCACAAACGTCTTCAGCGCCAGTTGCTCCGCCAGATGCGCGCAATCGCGATCCAGCGCCACCACCGCCAGCGCGTGCTCATCTTCCAGCGCATGCACCAGCTGCGTCGCCGCCACGCCCCAGTTCTGATCGCTTTCCACGGAAATCACGCTCCACCTCTCCGAGCCGAGCGCATGGCGCACCTCGGCCGACGCAGCCACTTCCGCCGCGTGCGGCGCGAAGAGCACGATCGTCGCCTCGCCCCGCGGAATGTCGGCCTCATCCGGCCCCAGATAGCGCACCCCATCCTCGCCCACACGCGCATACGGGGACTTCGCGTCCGGCGGACTTTTTGGTAACGTCGCGATCTGGCTCTCCAACGGATTCGCGGCCGCAGCACCCGCAACCGTCGGCTTGACCGGCGCACCGTCCATCGTTGCCACCCGATAGGTAATCTTCCCGTCGTGGACCGTCCCCAGAAACATCGGGCTCACGTTCTTGTTGTTGGGATCGAAAACCATTGGCCCCGTCACGCCGTCGTAGCGATACACCTGATCCAGAGCGTCCTGGATGCGCGCCCGATTCAGCCCCGCGCGGCAAATGGATTCCAGCAGAATATTCATCGCGTCGTAGGCCAGCGCCGCATCCGTCTCCGGCTTCTCGCCATACTTCGCCTGGTACGTCTGCTCAAACGCCATCCACTTCGGATCGGTGCGCGTCGGATCGTACGGATAAACCGCCTCAAACCCCTCCGCCGCCGGACCCGCTTTCGCCACCAGATCGTCCCCCAGCGTCCGATAGCTGCCAAACACCCGCTGATGCATGCCCAGCTCGCGCATCTCCTTCAGGATCTCCGCCGTCTCGCTCTCGTCCCCCCACAGCACAATCGCGTCCACGCGCGAATCGCGAATGATGCGCAGCTCCCGCCGATAATCCGTATCGCCCGGCAGAAATTTCTGCTCGATCACCAGCGGATGCCCCAGCCGCCGCGCCGCATCGCGAAACTTCCCCACGCCCATGCGCCCATAGCGATTGTTCACCCGCAGCAGCGCCGCCCGTTTCAGCCCCAGCTCCGTGAAGATGCGCCGCGCCAGCGTGAAGCATTGCACGCGATCGTCCTGCAGATCTGTGAAATACCACGGAATGTAGGTCTCCGGAATCGTGGGATCGGTCGAAGCCGAATTGACAATCGGAATCTCCGCCTTCAGCGCCAGCCGCAGCACCATGTGCGTGCTCTCAGAATTAATAGCCCCGAAGATCGCCCAGTCCTTCTCGTCGTAAATCATCTTCACGGCTTCATCGAGCGGCGCTCCCCAGATCGCCGAATCCGTCGGCCGTGTCTCTCCGCCTTCCGCACCAAACTGCCAGTTGCTGTAGTCGTCGTGAATCATCAGCCGGAACGGCTTGCCGCCATAGCCGCCGCGCGCGTTCGCTTCATCGATGGCCATATGCGCACCGTGCAGCATCCGCAGCCCGAAGACCTGATCCGCCTGCTTCTCCACCGGTCCCAGAAAGCCGATCCGCACTTCGCTCACATTCTGCGGATCGGGAATGTCCCGCCCCGCCCCGGTGTAGAGGTTCGGCGTCAGATAGTTTTCGTAATACGGCTTCGAAAATTTCTCATACGGCTGCAGGTCCTTCGGCTCCCCCGCATAGGGCGCGACGGTTCGATCCGGAGGCGGTCCCGGCGCATGCGCCCCGCACGCACACCCCGGTCCCGGCGACGGCGATCCCGGTCCCGCCTGGGCTGCTATGCCCGCCGGCAGCAGCAACGCCAGCAGCATCGCCCCCGCAAGGGTTGCGCCGTACCCACAATGCCGGACCATCGCCGCTACTCTTCTTTCTTCGGAGTCTGGAACATGGCGATCGCCTCAATTTCGACCAGCAGCTCCGGCCGGCACAGCTTCGCCTGAATCCCCGTCGACGCCGGAAGCGGATCGAGCCCCTGTTCCTTGAAGAACGCCGTCCGCTCCTCGTTGAACGCCTCATAGTCGCGATCGATATCCCGCATATAGCAGCTCGTCCGCACAATGTCCTTCCACGTCGCGCCCTCGCTCGCCAGCAGCCCCGTAATATTCGCGAAGGTCCGCCGGCATTGCGCGCGAAAATCCCCGATGTGTACGCTCTTGCCTGCCTCGTCAATGCTGGCCGTCCCCGAGATCAGCAGAATCGTCAGCCCGTTCAGATCGATCCGCATGCCCCGCGCGAACGAGCTCGGCTTCGCATAGGCATAGGCCTCGTTCAGCACTCCGTGGTTCGTCATCGCCCGCTTCTGGATAGGCGCATGTCCCAGCCCTGCCAATAATTCCGCTACCGCGCTCATAAAAACGCCTCCTAATAAGGTTGATAAACTCCGTGACTCAATCCCTCGGCCGTAGCCACCCAGACATCCCGCCCCTGAAAATCAATGCCCAGCACGTAGTTGTGCGCCGGCGCGGTCGTCACCGGAATCTCCGTGACATGCCCCGCCGCGTCGCGCACCGTCATCTCCGGCTTGTGCGTGTCGAGTGCCGGCCGATAGACCGCCCAGTTCGTCCCGTCAAAATACGCCAGTCCCTTGTCCGTACAGAACCACGCCCGCTTCCCATCCACGCCCTTCACAAAGTTCGTGAAGTTACTCGGCAGTCCGCTGTCTTTGGTCAGGAAGTTATGCCAGTAGCGCCCGTCGTAGCGGCTGTCGCCAAAATAGGTCGCGACCCAGACAATCCCATCCACATAACTCACCGAACTCGTGATCTCGTGGATCAGTCCCTGATCCTTCAGCAGGACGATCTCGTTCTCTCCATCGGGGTCGGAGTACATGTCCCACGCGCCCGTCTTCTGCGTGTATTCGAGAAGCCCGCTGCCCCACACCGCGTAGTACACCTTGTCCGCCGCCGCTGACACGCCATAGGCCCAGATCTCGATCATCGGCGTGTTCCGCTCGTTGTAGAGCGACCACTCCCCCGTGCGCGTATTCAGCCGGCACGCGCCCGCCGCCGTCGCCACCCACACGTTGTCCCCTTCGACGGAAACGCCGTACACCACGTCGTTGCTCAGTCCGGAATTCAGCTGCGTGTAGGTGTCGATCCGCCCAGCCGAGATGCGGCTCAGCCCGCCCATCGTCCCCGCCCACACCGCGCCGGTCCGCTGATCCAGCGCTAGTGACAGCACCGCGCGATGCGCCAGGCCATCGGCGGTCGTGTACACCTTCCATCGCCCGTTCTCGTACTCGCCCAGCCCGTTGTTCGTGCCTGCCCAGATGCGATCGCCATCCACCAGCACCGAGAACACGTGGTTGTCCGGCAGCCCATTCGCCGTCGTGAAGTTCTCCCAGCGAAAGCGCGGCATCTTCGGGACCCCTGCAGTCCCCGCCACCGCCTGAACCCTCCGCGCCGCATGCGGAGCCTGCCCACTCGTCGCGACCGCGGCCGCCGCCAAAAGAACCGCCAGAATCGCCGCCCGTCTCATCGCGTCCTCAGATACTCAATCAGGTCGTTGAGTTCGTCTTTGGTCAGATCGTTCGTCCGGCCATGCCGATCGTGCGGGTTGAACACCGTCCAGATCTCCTCCAGCGTCGCCGCCGACCCGTCGTGCAGATACGGCGCCGTCAGCGCGATATTCCTGAGCTGCGGCGTGTCCAGCAACCCGCTGTTGTCCGTCGCCTTGCCCGTTCCCACGTCGAATGACTTCTGGCTCGTCCCCTTCGGCCCGCTGTGGCAATAGGAGCACCGGTTCTTCAGCGGAATCGGCTGCCCCAGCTTGTCCACCGTGCGATAGAAGATCTCCCGTCCACGTTCCTGCGCCGGCGTCAATACGCCGTCTGCTGCGAGCCACCGGTTCGGCCGCGATGGCAGAGAGCGGATGTACAGCGCCAGATCCGCCAGCCGCAAATCGTCGTAATTCTGCGTCCGCCAGAAATACATCTCTGTGCGGATGCCGCACTCCACCGCAATCGACGGATTCTTCCCGTTCCACTTAAACGGCTCCGTCCCGCGCAGATCCTCGATCAGCCGGTTGTCCACGATGTCCATCCCGAACCCATCCGGCTCCAGATCCCACTGCATTCCGTCGAACGTCGAGTCGATATGGCAGTTCGAACAGCCGAATTGGCCCTGAAAGGAATGTGACGAATAGAAGACCTGCTCGCCCCGCCGCAGCGCGCTCACCTTCGCAGGCCCCGCCAGCCCCAGCGTCTGCACCACCCGCAGCGCTCGCGCATCGATCACGCTGATCGTGTCATCCAGCCGGTTGGCCACATACAGCCGCGCCCCGTCCCGGCTCATCGCCATGCCCCGCGGATTCTTCCCCACCGCAATCCGCGCCACTACATAGTGCGCGCTCGCTGACAAGATCCTCCGCGAAGGGCTCCGGATGCGTGCGAATGAACGCCAGCATCCTTTTTGTATCGATGACCGTCACACAATCCGATCCGGCGTTCGTCACGAAAATCCGCGACTTATCCGGCGCAATCGCCACCCCAAACGGCATCGCAAAATAGCGGTCGAGTTCGTCCAGCGGAACCTCAACCTGCCTTCCCGCATCCGCGCCAAACACCGTCAGCGTATCGGCGAACACCCACCCATGCTCCACATGCGCCAGCGGGACCAGGTTCTTCGGGTGTAGCTCCGCCGCCGCGCCCAGACGTCCATCCCGCGACAGCGCCACGTGAAAGACTCCGGCAATCCCAGGCATCGTCAGCCGATCGACCACCTGCCCCTTTGCCGCATCGATGACGGTAATCTCTGACCCGGGCGGCGTCCGGTAGGGCCCCGGATTCGGATACACATGCGTCGCGTACAGCCGATTGCCATCCGGCGCCATGGCCAGATAACTCGCTCCCCGCCCGGCTTCCAGCGTCGCCTCCACCGCGCCCGTGGCCGCATCCATAACGGTGATATCGTTCCCGATCCTGTCGGCCACAAACAGCCGCTTCTCCCCGCGGTCCTCCACCACGCTCGACGGCTCATACCCTACCGCCCACTTCGCCAGCACCCGGCCCGAATTCGTATCCGCCACGGTCACCGTATCGTCCCAGGAGTTCGTCACGAACAACCGCTTGCCATCCGGCGAAAGCGAGAAACCCCGCGGCACATGCCCCACCGGAATAATCCGCAGCGCGCGCCCGCTTGCGGCGTCCAGCACCCGCACCTCATCGGCGCCCTGGCACAGCACATACAAATCCCGGCCATCCGGCGACAGCAGCAGCTCCAGCGGCGAAGCATAGCGCTCCTCCGGCGTTGGATCCGGCTGTGCTGCCACGGTCGCGCCCGGTTCCCACAGCGCCGCAAAACCGACACTGACTGCGCATACCGCCGCTAGCCCCGCGAATCGCCGGAGAGCCCTCGCCCGTGGCATCGTGGCTCTCACCGCGGTTCCTCCACCGTCAGCACGCGGTCCACACTCACGTTCTCCAGCGTCTGGACGCGCCCGCTCGGCCACCGCACGACAATTTTGTCCACCTTCGCCGCCGCACCCAGGCCAAAGTGCAGCCGCCCGTCGTTCTGCGACAGATAACCCGACGAGGCCACGCGTTCCGCCACCTGCTCGCGTCCGCCCGCCCACACCTCCACGCGCGCGCCGATGCCGTCGCGATTGCTGTGCGTATGATCTTTCGCCGTGTTAGCTCCGCGCAGCCAGATTCCAATCCAGTTCCCCGTTCCCTGCGATACGTTATGCAGCAGCGTGCCCTTTGCCCCCAGGTTCACGACGTAGGCATCCACTTTGCCGTCATTGTCGTAGTCCGCAAAGCACGCCCCGCGTGCCACCGTCCGCTGATTCACCGGCGCTCCGGCCGTCTCCGATACATCTTCGAACTTCCCCTGCCCCACTCCCCGAAACACCGAGTGCTCCATGGGGATCATATGAATCAGTCCGCCATGGAACACCAGAATGTCGAGCCAGCCGTCGTTGTCGAAGTCGTAGACCCCGGATCCCCAGCTCACATATTGTGCGTTTGCCTGTGACAAACCCGAGGCGATCCCGATATCGTCGAAGCCGCCCTTCCCGTTGTTCTTCATCAGGCGGTTGTAATGCCCGTCGCTCACCCACAGATCGAGCAGCCCGCCCCCGGTTATGTCCGCGAACACCGGCCCCATCGATGAGGTCGCTTCGCCATCCTGCCCATAAGCCACGCCGGCATCGGTCGCAGTCTCTTCAAACGTCCCATCGTGCTTGTTGTGAAAGAGAAAATTCTCCGTCTTGTCGTTGGCGACATAGATGTCCGGCCATCCGTCGCCGTCGAAGTCCGCCGCCGTGACGCCCATCGTCCGCCCAATCGCCGCGCTGATCCCCGACTTCTCCGACACATCCGTAAACGTGCCGTCGCAGTTATTGTGGAAGAGCTTGTTGGTCTCGCCCTCGTAATCGAGCGGCCCCGGATAGTTATCCGCGGCATAGTAATTCCGGTACTTCGGATCGAACTTCACATACCGCCCGACAAACAAATCCACGCAGCCGTCTTTGTCGTAGTCGAGCCACGTCGAGCTGATCGCCCACCCGTCCACCTTGATCCCGGCCTTCTCCGTTACATCCGTGAAGGTCCCGTTCCCGTTGTTGTGGTAGAGAATCACCCGCCCGTATCCGGTCACCAGCAGGTCTTCATAGCCATCGTTGTCGTAATCCGCCGCCGTCACCGCCACCGAATACAAATCCGGATTCAGCCCCGCTTTCTCCGTCACGTCCGTGAACGTCCCGTCGCCGTTGTTGCGATACAGATGGTTCTGTGGCGGGGGCTCCGGCGTCGCCGTCAGCGGATGCGGCGTCATCGAAGCCGGCAGCGTTCGCCCGCTCAGCACATACAGATCCGGCAGCCCGTCGTTGTTGTAGTCGAACCAGACGCAGCCCGCGCCCGTGCCTTCCAGCAGCGAACTCAGCTGCGCCGAGCCAATGCTGTCGGTCGCGTCGATGCCCGCCTTAGCCGTCGCATCTTCAAATCGAATCGGCGCGCTCCTGTGCAGGGGAGCGTTCACCGGAGCCGTCTGCGCCATCGCTGCGGAAACCAGGCCGAGAATAAGGAACCGTCGCAGTTGCATTTCAGTGGCCTCCCGCCGCGGTCGCGCTGCCCGGCTCCCGACATATCCACCGGTGTGGTGGTGCGCAGCAGCACCTCGGGCACCCGATTGTCCGGAGCTCGCTCCGGTCCCGTATGGCATCCCACGCAAATGCGCTGCTCGCCGCTCCGCATCCAGAACCATCCCCGCTCCTGCCGCACTGTGCGTCCAGCCGCATCCAGCAAAATGAATCGCAGCGCCGCATCGCCCGGCACCTTTACAAAAAACGACCCGTCCTGCATCACCGGCGCCGTCCCCAGGACTTTGGCCTGTCCACCCCCGTCCTGCGTCTCCACCCGCACCGTCACCGGCGCGCCCTGCAGCGGTCCGTCGCGCGAAAGCCGCGCATCCATCGCTAGCAGATTCCCCGTTTTCCACGGATGCAGTGCCGTAGGAAATGTCCGTGGCACCGGCCGCGCCGCCACGACCGCCGGCTCCACCAAATCGCGTTCCACATCCCGACGCTACCGGCTGCACGGCCTTCGTTCCTGGCCTCCACGCCACCAACTCGTCGTGCTTCTGTCCCGGTGCGCGCATCGCCAGCAGCCAGCGCCCGTCGGGCAGCTCAGCAACATCGCCGGTAAACTCGCCGGTCGGTGCTGCAATCGGTACTTCCTCCGCCAGCGCCGACGTGAAACGCGCGAGCCGCCCTCCCTGCGCGAAGACAATATCCCCAACGCCTGCGGCTGCTGAATTCAGATTCATCTGCCGCCCGCGCTCTCGCCCGCCGCTCTTCACCGCGTTACCGTGGTCGCAGCGCACGCTCTCCACGCCGTTGCCGTCCGGATACACCAGGTACAACTCCGGTGTTGATCCCACACCCAGCGGAAATCCCGACTCAAACAGCACGCGCCCGTCCTCGAGCACATCGTCAGGAATGAAGTTCCCCGGCAGATAGCTCAGCCGCAGCGAAGCACCACCACCCACCGTTACCGCCATCAGCGCAAACCCATCCACCCGGCGCTCGGCAAACACCACCTGCCCGTCCGGCAACCACAGAGGGCGAATCGCATCCCCGTGCCCGCCGTACTCCAGCCGCGGCGGACCACCCTCCACCGGCATTTGCCAAATTTGCCAGGGGTCCTCCGCGCTCTTCTTTCCCGCAAAAAGAACCGTCTTCCCGTCAAACGACACGCTCGCATCCGCGCTCGCCGCAAAGCCCTTCACCAGCGGCTCAGATTTCCCCGCGCGCAGGATCATCAACTGAGCGCCCTTCGGAAACCGCTCCCCCCCATGCAGCGCCGCGAGCGACGCGTACACCGGCGTCGCTGTGAAAATCACCGCAGCCCTTCCGTTCGATTGCCCTGTCGGTCGTTGAATCTTCGGCGCATGTTGCCCGGCCGCCGCGCTCCCATCCTGTCCCGGGAACCCACGCGCCAGCGCCATTGGCAAGACGACACCCAGCGCCAGCGCCGCGGCCGCCGCCCCCTTCATACAACCCTCTCCAGGGCGCCGGCGCGCCGGGCCCGCAGTTCGCACCCCCGCAGTTCGCACCATGGCCCCAGTTCCGCCATCATCGTCTCGAATTCGGCGAACGTCAGCGACTGCTCGCCGTCGCTCCACGCTTCGTCCGGGTGCGGATGCACCTCGACGATCAGCCCGTCCGCTCCGGCAGCCACCGCGCTGCGCGCCAGCGCCGGAACCAACTGCCTGCGCCCCGCCGCGTGGCTCGGATCGGCAATCACCGGCAGCCGCGCGATCTCCTCGAGCACCACGATCGCAGATACGTCGAACGTGTTCCGCGTCGCCGTCTCAAACGTGCGGATACCCCGCTCGCACAAAATCACATTGGGATTGCCATAGCTGATAACGCACTGCGCCGACACCATCAGGTCGGCCACGCTCGCTACCATCCCTCGCTTCAGCAGAATCGGCCGCCCCGTCCGCGCCGCGGCTTCCAGCAGAGCGTAATTCTCCATGCTCCGCGAGCCGATCTGCAGGATGTCGGCGTACTCGGCGACCATGGGCGCATCGGCCGCCGCCATCACCTCGGTCACGATGGCCAGGCCTGTCGCGGCCCGCGCCTTCGCCAGCAGCTTCAGCCCTTCGAGTCCCAGACCCTGGAATGCATACGGCGATGTCCTCGGCTTGAAGGCGCCGCCGCGCAGCACCCGCGCGCCGGCTTGCGCCACAAACTCGGCCGTCTCCATCAGCTGCCGCTCGGTTTCCACCGAACACGGCCCCGCCATGGTGACAAATTCCCCGCCGCCAACGGCCACGCTGCCCGCCCGCACCACTGTCTTCTGGTCAGGGTGCGTCTTCAGAACATCCGGTGCGTCGGCAAACTGCTCTTTCCAGCCGCTGCCCACCTCCGCTCCACTTCTCTGGGGAACCCTTGAGCGTAGCCCCGCCCCGGAGGCATCGCCTCCATCGAAAGGTGGATTCTGCTCGCGTCTTTTCTGGTTTCCGGCGGGAATCGGGAAACTCCTCTCGCATCGGCGCGATTCGCCGCTGCGTGGCCCACTCTATCGGCCACCGGATTTCCCAATCTGTGCGCTGCATCACAGGCAGCCCCTGCCCGCAAACTGCAACCTGTAACCTGAAACCTGCCTGTTTCCTACTCCTTGCTCTGCGGCCCACTGATCCTCTGCACCAGGCTCTCGTCCGCCTTCTGATGCAGAGAGGCCGCTTTCGCGAATTCCAGCCGCGCCTGATCCTTCTTCCCCATCGCCTGATACAGCCGCGCCAGCCGCCAGTGCGCGTCCACTTCATTGGGATCCATCGCAATCGCGCGCTCCAGATCCGCCGCCGCCGGCTCGTTCCTGCCCTCGCTCGCCAGCACAATCCCCAGATCCAGCCACGCCAGCCGATTGGGGTTGGGCAGACTCACCGCCTTCTCCAGCGTCGCCTGCGCTTCCGCAGGTTTTTCCAGCCGCATCTCCGCATCGCCCAGATACGCGAGCGCCTGCCCGTAATCGGGCTCGTTTTTCAGCTCCAGCTCGAACTCCCGCTCCGCATCCGCGTAGCGTTTCTGCTTCCAGTACAGATACCCGAGACCGAAATGCACGTTCGGCTCGTTGGGAGCCACCTTCTCCGCCGCTTCGAATTCCGCCGTCGCCCGCTCCTGCTCATGCATCCCGTCCCACGCCTCCCCGGCGAGCATGTGCGCCTGCGCCGAGTTCGGATTCAGCGTCAGAATTTTCTTGTATTCGTCCAGCGTGCACGGGTACTGCTTCGCGTAGAGACAGCTCTGCGCCAGCACTCCGTGCAGTTCCTCATTGTCCGGCGACTTCTCCGCGGCCACGCGCAGGTAGGGAATCGCCTCCGCATACTGCGCCGTCCCGTAGTACGCCATGCCCAGCAGTGTCCGCACCTGCAGGCTGCCGGGCTGTTCGCGCAGAGCCGCCTCGAACGGAGCGATCGCCTCCTTCAGGTGCCCTTGCTTGAACTCCGCCAGTCCCAGGTCCAGCTCAATCCCCGGCAGTTTGCGGATCGCCAGCGCCTTCCGGTAGGCCTCCGCCGCACCCGCGTACTGGCCTTCGCGCGCCCGCACCAGTCCAAGGTTCGCCAACGCCGCGGCGTCGCGCGGATGCGCAGCAATCACCGCCTCCCACGCCTGCGCCGACTCCTCCAGCCGTCCCTGCTGCGCCAGTGCCTCCGCCTGCGCCGCCGTCGCCGTCTGCGCCCCGGCCTGCCCCGCACTCACGGCGACAAGGCCAGCCATCAGCAGCGCGCTCGAAAATCTCATCCCTGCCTCAAATCCCACGCTTCATTAGACCATCCGCCGCAAAAGAAAAGGCGCAGTGGGACAGGCCCACTGCGCCATCTCCAGGTGAAGCGTGGATCAGAAGATAAATTTCCCTCCGAACTGCAGCGTGCGCGGATCGTTGGCGCTGGTCACCTGACCGAAGTTGCCGTCGGTGAATCCCAGGTCCAGCCCGCTGAACTGCGTATGGTTGAAGGTGTTGTAGGACTCCACCCGAAGCTCCAGCCGCGTGTTCTCACTCTCGGTCAGAGCGAAGGACTTGAACAGGCTGAGATTCCAGTTGGCCAGCCCGGGGCCGCGTACAGCATTTCTGCCCGCGTCTCCGAAGCCCTGGTTTCCACCGCCGTTCCATGGCGCCACAGGAGCCGCAAAAGCCGCGGTGTTGAACCACGCCTTCTGCGTTTTCGGCCCGCTCACCTTTCCTACCAGGTTGGGACGGTTGGTCGTTCCACCACCCAGACCCAGTGTGTCGGTGCCGTACGTTACGTTCTGCGGCAACCCGGTCTGGAACGAGGACACTCCGGAGAAGACCCATCCTCCCAGAAGGCTCTTTTCCATCAGAGTCCCGGAATTCAGGAACACCGGGATGTTGTAGACGTAGTTGGCCTGGAAGATTTGCCGCCGGTCGTACCCGCCATTCGCACGGTCGTACCGGATGTTGAACGGATCCGACACGCCGGTCAGATCGTCCGTCTCTTCATCGATCTGGTGCGCGTAGGTGTAGGCGAACTGCGCCGTCAGACCGTGCTTGCGCTCCATGCGCACCGCGGCCTGCAGGCTGTTGTAACTGTTATTGCTGGCATTCTCATCCTGCGTAATCCCTGCATATCCGAGATACTGCCGGTAGAGGTTCGCGTTCGCTCCCGTCGTGACCGCCTGCCGATGCGTCAGATCGCTCAGCGGCAGCGTGTTGATCGCCCGCTGATCGTTCTGATCCCACCCGGTCGATCCTACGTACTGCACCAGCGCTACCACTGCCGGTGCAAGTTCCTGCTGCACGCCCACGCTGTACTGCGCCGTAGCCGGTGGCGGATAGTAGGTATCCAGCGTTCCCATACTCGCCGGGAAGACCGGATTCGTGGCTGTCTGGTTAGTGAGCACGCTCACGCTGGGATTGGTAAAGTACACCGAGCTCGCCTGCGGCTGATAAGCGTAAGGCGGGTTGGTGTCGGTACCGTAGATATCGTTCCCCTGAACACGCTCGTAGAAGGTCCCTGCTCCCCCACGCAGCACGGTTTTCCCGTTGCCGAAGAGGTCGTAGGCGAAGCCAATGCGCGGTTGAATGGTGAAAAAGTCGTTTTGCACCAGTCCGCGCGAGAAGCCGTTCACGCCCGGCCGTGCGATGCCGTTCAGGTAAAAAGAGACCGGTGCACCGGTTGGATTCGCGAACCCCGGACTCACCGCCGAGCAACCCGGCAGCGTGGCCGAAGTGCATAGTGCCCCCGTGCTCGAGAACGTCGCTGCATTGGCCGGGTTGTACTGTGACGGAACAAAGTTCGCGGTCCGATTGAACTTCTCATACACATGCGGCAGCGCGTCGTAGCGCAGCCCCAGGTTCAGAGTCAGCCGGTTGGTCGCATGCCAGTTATCCATTCCATAGAAGGAATAGGTGTTGTTGATCCAGTGGAACATGTCGATGACCTGCAGTTGCTTGAAGCTGTCCGCCAGCCCCAGCAGGAAGTTGACATAAGAATCGCCGGAGAAGTCCGTTCCGAAGGAGTAGTCCCCCTGCGTATCGGCCTGCTGCTGCTGGTTCTTGTCGTTCCGCATGTATGCGAACCCGAACTTCAGACCATGCCGCCCCTTCGTCCAGGAGACGTCGTCGCGCGGCTGCCAGTCGAGGAAGGCGTTCTTCCACGGCCAGTAGTTGATCGTCCAGGTCGTGCCTACCGGGCCCCCCAAACCGATCGAGGGCATCCGGTTCTGAATGTTATTCGCTGCCGGGAAATATCCCGTCTGCGACCATCCCGACGGCTGCGCATAGATTCCCGCCGGCGTGATGCTGATGCTGTTGCCGTTGACGTTGAATGACGTCTCGTTCAGCAGAGTCGGCGAGATCGTCTGTGTCAGCTTGATCACAGAGCCCCACGTCGGATTGCCGAACACGTTCCCGGTGGTCGGATAATTGTCACTGCTCCACATATCCGGGTAGTACGTCTGCGACATCTGATCGTGGATGAAGTGCCCCATCAGATGCAGCCTGTCCGTAATGTCATGATCGATGCGCACTACGTCTTCGCGCACAAACGTCGGCTGTCTCGGCGAGGCCACATACTGCGGTGCGCCATTCGCTGCGGTGGAATTGGAGGCCGGAATCGCTCCCGTCTTCATGAACAGCACGGCATTGGGATCGATCATGCCGGCCGGAATCACGCCGCCCGGAAACGAATCGCCCGGAGTCAGGTTGTTGCTCTGTTCCAGAGCGGTTAATGCTGCATTGGTGGGCACGTTCGGCACGCAGGGTGCCGTCTGTCCCGCGTTGCAAATGCCGCTGTTGGGCGATTCTTTGAAGCCCTGAGGCACCTGGTACGTCAGTGAGGCGCCGGCTGTCGGAATGTCATACTGCGGGATTGTGTTCACTGCCGATGGATTGGCTCCCTGAATGAAGCGCCGCCATTCCTCGCTGTAGAAGAAGAATGTCCTGCTTCTGCTCTTCGGATACAGGCCGGGAATAAACAGCGGACCGCCAATATCCCCTCCGAAGATGTTCAGGCGCAGTTCCGGCGTCGGCTGATTGTTCAGCTTGGAAAAGTAGCTCGCCGCATCGAACGCGTCGTTCCGGTTGAACTCCCACACTCCGCCATGGAATGTCGAGGTGCCGGACTTCAGCGCCATCACCATCGTGCCGCCCGAAGCGATTCCATAGTCCGGAGCATAGTTGCTGTCCAGCGTCTGGAATTCCGCCAGCACATCCGGAGAAGGCATCACTCCCGGCCGCCCGCCGCTGCCGCGGTCGTACACTTCGCCGCCGTCGATCAGCCAGTTGTTGTGTCCCGGGCGCATGCCGTTGAAGCTGATGCTCTCGTTGCTGCCCTGAGCCGAAATACCGTTAAAGGACGGGATGTTCGCCGAAACGCCGGTTCCCAGTGTGGCCAGCGAAATCATGCTTCGTCCATTCGTGCCGATCTCGGTGAGCTGCTCTCCCGTGATCAGGTTGCTCACTTCGTTCGTGTCCGTTTGCAGGTGGAGCGCATTCGCCTGCACCGTCACCGTGGTCGAGCTCGCGCCCACCGCCAGCTTCACGTCCTCGCGGACCGTCGCCGCCACGTTCATCACGATGTCTGTCTTCTGGTAGATCTCGAATCCCGACGCCGTGACCTTCAGTGTGTAGCTTCCGATGTGCAGAGCCGGAAAATCGTACAGCCCCGCTGCGTTGGTCACTCCGTTCCGAACTTCACCCGTGGCCGCGTTCGTCAGAGTTACGCTTGCATTCGCCACCACCGCGCCCGACGGATCCGTTACGCTTCCCAGAAGCTCGGCATTCTCCTGCGCTCTTGCGGTAAGGGAAAAGATCAGAAACAGTCCAAATAAAACCGGCAACCAGCGCAGCATTCCATGCCCGCGCATTCGGCCCGGATATTTCCTTTGCGTCATATTCTGCCCCCTCTAAAAGGCTTTCGCCGAGGAGCAACACCCTGTGGCCCAACTTCTGCTTCCGCGACTTCCCGCTCGTCCTCAACTCCGTTGGTGCCGCCGGTTCTCCTCGCGTTCAGGTGTGGGGAGCGGCTGCGTCTGCAGCCCGATCGCCGTTCCCTCTGCGGTCCGGCGCTTTCGCCCGGCCGCTTCCTTCGCTGTTACCCCTGCTTTCCGAATCCCTGCAGTAAACGGATTTATCGCGTGTCCTGCAGGCACCCTTTCCACAGCTGCGGCTCGGATTCTCATCTTGTGATTTTTCATTGTCAATATGCCTGAGGAACTGCGCCGTGCAGGTGTCCCTCCCGGCACCCATCGCGAAGAGCACCACGCCGAAAGCCGAACCTGCGCGAGCTTTGCGCCCCGCACCGGAGCGCAGCCTCGTCAACGCTCAACCGGCTGCAAGTGACTGGCGGCTCGATACTTGCGCGGCAGGATCCCGCCCGCCCGCAGAACCCTGAATCTCGCCATCGCGAGCCGGCAGCTCGGCAGCAGCCGGATCGGCAGCACGTTACTTTGGTGATGAGGAGCGTCGGAAGACCCGCAAAATGTAAACGGTTTCCTTGCTGGCCCGGATTTGCTTCCTTGTGTCCCAGAGCACAATTCGGCCCCTGCCGTTCCCCATCCGCGCTCTTTTCAGAAAATGTGCTCTTCGCCCTCGTGCGGAACCGTGGCTTCGCCCTCCGCCGCCGCCCGCACCCGCGCCACCGTCTGCCAGTTGTCCTTCTTCGGATGCTCGATGTAAAACGGCGGCAGCGGCATGGCCAGATACCGGCTCAGCGCCGCCGCGTAGCCCTCATACATCCCCCGCAGCTCCTGCAGCCGCTGGCTGCTCTGCTCATCGCGGCACACCCGAACGCCTAACTGGCACAGCGAATCGTAGATCAGCCGATACTGGTCCGCCGGCAGCCGGTCTTCCGGTGCCTTCACCGGCTTCAGTGACAGCGTCTGGGACAGATCCACCAGCGCATGCCGCGCCATGGCGAAGGTCAGCTGCGCCTGCCGAGCACTGTGCTCCTGCACGCTGGCGATCAGCAGAGCGCAGGCATCCAGCATCGCCGTCAGCGCGCTCAGCCAGCTCTGGCTGGTGTGCTGCGAACGAAAAAGGCACAACAGCGGATACGAAATATGACTCTCCAGCAGTTCCGCCGACCACCGCTCCCACTCCTCCAGCAGCAGCACCAGCGCGGCCCGCCCGCCCTCAAAGGAGTGCCGCCGGATCAGCTCGAACGCCGTCGGCGGCGATCCTGCCCGCGCGTCCAGCAGTGCAATGCTCACCTCCCGCCGCGAGAACGCTCCGTACAGCACGGGGAAATATCCGATCACCAGCGCCACAAACCCCAGCCCGATCCCCGACTCCAGCACCGCCAGCGCTCGCACCACCGTCCCGTGCGGAACCACGTCGCCCAGTCCCAGCGTGAAAATCGTCGTACCGCTCACATACAAATCCGTAACAAAACGATGCTGCGACCCGCCCGCGTCGACAAATGCCGTCGGGATCCCCGAGTAGATCAGCGCGAATCCCACCACCAGCGCCCCCGCCCACGCCGCAATCAGAATCACCAGCGACAGCGGCCCGAAAAAGCTCAGCATCGTCTCCCGCCTGCGCGACTGGCACACGTGCACGGTCAGCCAGCGCCACGGCCGCCACGTCAGCTGGTAGAAAATCCGCGTGAACTGGAAGCGCCCCGTCGCCCGCCGCGGCAGAATCACCGTCTCGAACGCGTCGAGCAGCGCCGCGATCACGCAAATCACCCCGAAAATCAGCCGAACCGGATGCACTCCGCCAGCAGAGCAGGAATCCGCCCCCGCGTCAACGCCGCCCGCTTCTCCGTCCCACCGTTAAAAATGCACGACCCTCATTCGTCCCCGCCCGGCGCGCTCGCCTGAAAGACAATGAGAGAGACTTCGGAGTCACGCCTCGTGCCCAGCCGAAAACTGCAGCAATCCATGTATGAGCTGCGCCACCCCTCCCGCGCGCAGCGCTGGACCCTCGCCCTCTTCGCGGCCCTGGCAACAGCCCTCGCCTGGTGGCTTCTCCTGGGCGCAGGCCTCCGTCGCACCGGCCTTCTTTTCGCAGCCTCCTGGCCCTCCGGCGATCCGCTCCGCCGCGCCTGCCTCGCCGCCGCATTCTCCATCTACTTCGTCCGTCTTCTCTTCACCGAATTCGTCTTCCTCCGCCGCGGTGTCTCCTGGAAAGAAGTCTTCACCGTCGCTCCCTGGCTCCTGTTCATCGTCCTCTTCCTCACCGTCGAAGGCGGACGCAATCCCGCCCGCCCCGCTCCCGCCTTCTGGCTCGGCGCCTTTCTCTTTCTCCTCGGATCGTGGATGAATTCCTACGCCGAGTTCGCCCGCCACCGCTGGAAGCTGCAGCCCTCCCATCAGGGGCGCCTCTACACCGGCACCCTCTTCCGCTGGACCCGTCACCCCAACTACCTCGGCGACCTCCTCTCCTTCTCCGGCCTCTGCCTCTTCACCGGCCGCTGGATCACCGCCATCATCCCCGCGCTCATGCTGACCGGCTTCGTCTTCGTCAACATACCGGTCCTCGACGCCCATCTTCGCGACCATTACGGCGCCGAATTTGACGACTACGCCCGCCACACCCGCAAGCTGATCCCCTACATTTACTAACCCTCCCGGCTCCCGGCCCCCGGCTTCTGCCCTTCAGGTTGACATCCGACCCAAATCCGGTCCATACTCCTGTCGAATGCCGACCCAACCGCCCGCCGACGATCGCATCGCCCTCCTGCAGGGCACTCTCGACCTGCTCATCCTCCGCACCCTGCTCCTCGGCGCCTGTCACGGACAGGGCGTCGCCCGCTCCATCCAGCGCCAGTCTGAAGAAGTCCTCTTCGTCGACCACGGCTCGCTCTATCTCGCCCTGCAGCGCCTCGAAGACAAAAAGTGGATCCGCGCCCGCTGGGGCGTCAGCGAAAACAACCGCCGCGCCCGCTTCTACGAGCTCACTCCGAAGGGCCGCGCCCAGCTCGCCGAAAAAACCTCGCAGTGGAACCGCCTCACCGAAGCCATGGGCCGCATCCTCAACGCCGCCGGACCCCAAAACGAGGAGGTCTGATCCATGTTCCGTCGCCGCCGCCGCACTGAAGCCGATTTTGCCGAAGAAGTCCGCGCCCACCTCGAGCTCGAAGCCGACGACCTTCGCCAGGAAGGCGTCTCTCCCGACGAAGCCCACTTCCAGGCCCATCGCACCTTCGGCAACGTTCGCGCCGCCCAGGAAAATTTCTACCTCCGCAGCCACTGGGCCTGGCTCGATCGCCTCCTCCGCGATCTCCGCTTCGGCCTGCGCTCCATGCGCCAGGCGCCCGGCTTCACCCTAACGGCCGTTCTTACTCTTGCTTTAGGCATCGGCGCCAACACCGCCGTCTTCAGCGTCATGAACGCCGTCCTCCTGCGTTCCCTCCCCGTCTCCGATCCCCAGCGCGTCGTCTATCTCAACACCTCCGGCACCCCCAACGGCACCGGCACCATCGACTCAAACAGCACCTTTTCCTATGCGGTCTACAACGCCCTGCGTCCGCCCAACGGCGCCCTCAGCGACCTCATCGCGGTCGGCCTTCTCTCCGGCGGCAAGCTCGGGGTTCGCATCGGAGCCCTGCCCGAGCAGGCAGAAGGCGATATGGTCTCCGGCAATTTCTTCTCCGGCCTCGGCGTTCCCATCCTGCGCGGTCGCGGCTTTTCTTCTCAAGACGAATCCACCAGCGCCTCCGTCCTCGTCCTCAGCTACGACTACTGGACCCGCCGCTTCGACCGCGACCCCAACGTCATCGGCAAAACGATGATCGTCAAAGATGTTCCTTTCACCGTCATCGGCGTTGCCGCCCAGGGCTTCGAGGGGCGTCGAGCCCACGCAGTCCACCGACTTCTGGATCCCTCTGCAGAACCGTCTGCCCTTCAACGTCCTCGGCAATCCCCCTGAAAACGGCAAGCTGTATCAGGCCGATCCCACCTGGTGGTGCCTCCGCCTCATCGGCCGCCTCGCCCCCGGCGTCAGCCGTCAGCAAGCCGTCGCCCGTCTCCAGCCCCTCTTTCAGCACGCCGCCCGAATCGGCCTCGGCAATCCCATGCCTGGCGAGCGACCCGTTGTCCTCAGCATCTCCGACGCCAGGCTCTTCGCCGGCTACGACCAGCAATACGGCCAACCCCTGCACATGCTCATGGCCATGGTGGCTCTGGTCCTGCTCATCGCTCTCACCAACCTCATCATGCTGCTCATGGCCCGCAACGCCGCTCGCCAGCGTGAATTCTCTCTCCGCCTCGCTCTCGGCGCCCGCCCCGTCGAACTCCTCCGCCAGCTCCTCACCGAATTCGTCCTTCTCGTCCTGCTCGGCGGCGCGCTCGCCTGGACCTTCGCCATCCTCTCCACGCGTATCCTCGCCCGCTGGGCCCTCATCGAATCCAGCCTCGCCCCCGACCGCACCGTTCTCCTCTTCACCTGCGCCGTCCTCGCGCTCAGCGCCATCGTTCTCGGCATCGCTCCCTTCCGCACCGCCATCTCCGGCGGCGCCGAGCTCGCCCTCAAAACCTCAACCGCCGCCGCCCATACCGACGCCGGCAAGTCCCGCCTCGGCAAAACCATCGTCGCCCTCCAGATGGCTCTCTGCGTCGTCCTCCTCGTCGGAGCCGGCCTGCTCACCCGTACGCTCGTCAACCTCCGCAACATCCCCCTCGGCATGAATACCACCGGCCTCGTCGTCTTTGGCCTCAATCCGCAGACCGTCCACAACCAGCCCCAGCTCGTCCACTTCTATCAGGACCTCCAGACCCGTCTCCGCGCTCTCCCCGGTGTCGAATCCACCGCCGTCTCCTCTACCCGCCTCGGCTCCTGGTGGTCCAACAACTCCAGCTTCACCATCGACGGCCATGACGCCCGCACGCCCGATGGAGCCATTGCTCTGGCCCGCAGCAACGACATCGGCCCCAACTTCTTCCATACCCTCCAGGTCCCCATCCTCCTCGGCCGCGAATTCACCGACGCCGACGGCGCCTCCAAACACTACGTCACCGTCATCAATGAGCTCCTCGCGCAGCGCTATTTCCCCAACACCAACCCTTTGGGCCACCGCGTCAACAACTTCACCATCATCGGCGTCGTCGCCAATCACAAATACCGCGCCATGGACGAAGATCCCATCCCCATGGCCTGGTGGGATTACGCCCAGGGCCCCGGCGAAGGCGAGATGACCGTCGAGATGCGCGTCCGCGGCGCCGATCCCCTCGCCATCCTCCCCTCCGTCCGGAAGACCGTCGCCCAGATGGATCCCAACGCCCCGCTCATCGAGCCCACTCTCCAGCGCGAGCAGTTTGAGCGCACCATCTCCCAGCAGCTCCTCTTCGCCCGCCTCGCCCAGTTCTTCGGACTCCTCGCCGTAGTCCTCGTCGCCACCGGCCTCTACGGAACCCTCTCCTACCGCGTCAACCGCCGCACCGCCGAAATCGGCGTCCGCATGGCCATCGGCGCCCGCCGCGCCCAGGTCCTCTGGATGATCCTCCGCGATACCCTCATCCTCACCGCCATCGGCGTCGTCGTCGGCCTGCCCCTCGCCGCTCTCACCGGACGCGCCCTCGCCTCTTCGCTCTACGGAGTTCAGCCCCTCGACCCCCTCACGTATCTGCTCTCCATCCTCGGCGTAGCGCTGGTCGCCCTCGCTGCCGGAGCCGCACCCGCCCACCGCGCCGCCAGCATCGATCCCCTCCAGGCCCTCCGCACCGAATGAAAGGGTCACCTGAAAGGGTCATCCTGAGGCAAAGCGCCGGGTTGGATTTCTCCAGCGGAGGAGGATATACCCCGGCGCGGAGCGGAAGAGCCTGGCCTGAGCAAGGCGTCGTCAGGACGCCGCATCGAACGGCACCCCCATAGCGAAACGAGCCGGGTGCCCCATTCAAGCCCTCCTTTGGCTTGAGTGGGATCCGGCTGCCCCATCCTTGTCGCGTTTTGTGCGACAGGGTGGGCTCGCCCCTGTCCAAATCCGAACGCCCTTCTCCAAAATCGGCCACCGCGCACTCCAGGCCTGCCCCGCCAACTCCTGATTTTTCCCAAATCGCCGGCGCCGTGCTCTGGTCCCGAACGTGCATCCTTTACCTCGATACAATCCATTCACCCGGCCCTCTCAGGAGCGACCCACCATGCATCCTCGCCTGCAGGACCTCCGCTTCGCCCTCCGCCAGTTGCGCAAAGCTCCAGGATTCACCCTCACCGCCGTCCTCACCCTCGCGCTCGGCATCGGAGCCCTCACCACCGTCGCCACCTGGACCAACGCCGTCCTCTACAATCCCTGGCCGCATGTCGCCGCCCCCCGCGAGATCCACTTCATCGACGCCAGCGTCCTCGGCGGCGAGGGCTACTCTGTCCACTACGACGTCTACAAATTCCTCCACGACTCAGGCCACTCCTGGTCCAGCTCCATCGCCTTCGAAATGGCCTTCGTCAATCTCGCCGACCCCGGCACCCAGCCCCGCACCATCACCGCCGGCACCGTCTCCTCCAACTACTTCCAGTTCCTCGGCCTCACCCCCGAAGCCGGCCGTTTCTTCAACCCCTCCGATAACGACCACGTGTACGGCGCTCACGATGAAGTCGTCCTCTCCGACGCCCTCTGGCGCGATCGCTTCCAGGCCAGCCCCTCCGTCATCGGACGCACCATCTCCATCAATAAGCATCCCTTCGCGGTCATCGGCGTCGCCCCGCCGGAATTCGCCGGCATCTACGGCGGCCTCGCCGAATCCGCCTGGCTTCCACTCTCCTCACTGCGCAGCCTCTCACCCGACGCGCCCCCCGATCCTCTCCAGTACGACGGCCTCCAGGTCTCTGTCCGCCTCCGTCCCGGCGTCTCCCAGCGCACCGCCGCTGCGGAAGTTCACACTCTCGCCCGCACCTTCGCCGCCCAGCACCCCGGCAAGCTCAACCACTGGGATCTCAACCTTCGCGACGCCGCCCACATGGAGAAGGGCTTCTTCGGCATGATCGGCATAATGCTGCCCATCCTCGCCGGCGCCTCCGTCCTCCTCATGATCCTCGTCTGCATCAACATCGCTTCGCTCCTCGGCCAGCATGCCGCCCGCCGCCGTCGCGAGGTCGCCATCCGCACCGCTCTCGGCGCCCATCCCACCCGCATCGCCGCCCAGGTTCTCGTCGAAACCAGCCTCCTCGCCATCACCGGCGCCCTCGCCGGATGGGCCGTCAGCACCGGCATCTCCCGCGCTCTCTACGTCCTGCTCCCCACCTTCGGCTACCCCATCGCCTTCAACCTCCACAGCGACCCGCGCATCCTCCTCTTCGTTACCGCCATCGCCGTCGCCGTGACCCTCGTCTGCGGACTCTATCCCGTCCGCCAGTCCCTCCGTTTCGCCCAGAACGAAGCCCTCCACGAAGGCGGAGCCTCCGTCACCGGCCGCTCCCACCGCAGCCTGGGCAGCCGTCTCCTCCTCGGATTCCAGCTCGGCATCTGCTTCATCGTTCTCACCGGCTGCGGGCTCCTCACCCGCACCGCCTTCAACATCCTCAACCGCCCCATCGGCTTCGACCCCGCCCACGTCCTCACTGCCACCATGGATTTCTCCCGCTCCGGTTACGACGCCCAACACACCCGCCAATTCGAAGCCGCCCTCCTCGACCGCCTCCGCGCCACGCCCGGCATCTCTGCCGCTACCCTCACCACCCACCTCCCCATGGGCGACATGGGCACCGGCAACGCCCAGGGTCTCAGCGTTCCCGGCTACGTTCCCGCTAAAGGCGAAGACATGGAAGTCGTCACTGACTTTGAAGGATCCGACTTCTTCCACACCATGGACATTCCCATCGTGCAGGGCCGCGAATTCTCCCCCTCCGACAACGCCTCCGCCCCCGCCGTCGCCATCGTCAACCAGCCTATGGCCCACCGCTACTGGCCCAAAGGCAATGCCATCGGCTCAACCGTCATCATCAATAAACATCCCCGTCGCATCATCGGCATCATCGGCAACTACACCTACGCCGACCCGTCTGACACCGATCCCTCACCCCTTCTCTTCCTCCCCCTCGCCCAGAACGACTACTCCTACGCGATCGTTGCCATCCGCTATCGCACCTCCCTCCACGCCGCCGCAGCCGCCCTCCGCTCCGCCGTCGCTGCTCAGGATCGCCTGCTGCCTCTCGAAAATGTCGGCTCTCTCGCCAGCGTCATCGACATGCGCTATCAAATGTCCCGCATCCCCGCGGAACTCCTCAGCGTCTACGCCCTCTCCAGCGTCCTCGTAGCGTTGATCGGTCTCTATGCCGTCATGGCGTACTCGGTCCTCGAGCGCTACCGTGAGTTCGCCCTCCGCATGGCTTTGGGATCCACACGCTCCGGCGTCTTCCGCCTCGTCCTCCGCGGCAGCGCCTTCACCGCCCTCATCGGACTCGCCACCGGAGTCGCCGGCTCCCTCGCCGCCGTGCGCATCCTGCGCGCGCTCCTCTTCGGCGTCACGCCCTTCGACCCGCTCAGCTACGTCGCCGCCGGTCTCTTCCTGCTCTTCACCGTCTTCGTCGCAGGACTCCTCCCCGCCCGCCGCGCCGCCAACATCGAACCCATGCAAGCCCTCCGCTCCGAGTAAGACGAGGAATGATTAGGGATTAGGGATTAGGGATTAGGGATTAGGGATTAGGGATTAGGGATTAGGGATTAGGGATTAGGGATTAGGGATTAGGGATTAGGGATTAGGGATTAGGGATTAGGGATTAGGGATTAGGGATTAGGGATTAGGGATTAGGGATTAGGGATTAGGGATTAGGGATTAGGGATTAGGGATTAGGGATTAGGATTAGGGATTAGGGATTAGAGGTAAAGATTGTCATCCCGACCGAAGCGCCGGGCCGCATCTTTACAGCGGTGTGCGAGGCATCCCGGCGCGCAGTGGAGGGACCCCCGTAGCGAAACGGGCCGCCCGCACCAAAACCTCTCTTTGCGCGGAGCGATCGGTGGCGCAGCCGCCGAATAGAATCTCAAGCGTTGTCGGGCCTTCCCAACGCCGGTCGCGGACCGTTTCGAAGACGGAAGCGTGGGCGAACTCAAGGCCGGAAACCATGACTCACCGCCCACCGCCCACCCCCCACCCCAACCCAACCTCAACCCAACGACCACCCGCCAACCCCAACCCCAACCCCAACCAACCACCACCAACCACCACCGCAACCCCCACCCCACCCCAACCACCACCACCCCCCACGAACGACGGCCAGGTTCACCCCACAGCAAGAAGCAAACTCCTCGCACGCCAGTTGATTCAAGAACGTTCTTCCCCAGTTCGTTCCGAAGTACTGCGTCCCGTACCGTTTTGAAAATCGACGCGAGCGGACCCTTTCGCGAATAGAAGCGCAGGCGAACCCCGGAGGCCAGAACCCCAACCCCAAACCACCACCCAACGACCACCCACCCACCCCACCCCCCACCAACGACGGCCAGGTTCACCCCATAGCAAGAAGCAAACTCCTCGCACGCCAGTTGATTCAAGAACGTTCTTCCCCAGTTCGTTCCGAAGTACTGCGTCCGGTACCGTTTTGAAAATCAACGCACCCCGCTCCCCTCCCCCAACATCGACCCCATGCAGGCCTTGCGCCCGGAGTGGCTCGACAGGAACTCGACGACATGCCGTGTGGCGCCACGGATCCCGCCCAGAGCAAGTTGCCGCAGACAACCGAGTCGAACGCGGAGAAAGCCATGACCCTCACCGGCAACGGAAAAACATCCGTTCGTCCTGCGAACCAGGACTTGCGGAGAAAGCTACAGCCTGCCCTGAGCGAAGCACCGCAGGTGCGGAGCCGAACGGGGCCTCCAGGCCGTGGAACAATCGCTTTCTAAATAGCGGGCTTTAACCCCGGACCCCCTCCGCCGCTACTCAGCGCGAAGCACCGAAACCAGATCCGTCCGCCCAGCCTCCGCCGCAGGAATCGCGCTCGCCAGGATGGCAATCACGACCATCAGCACGCACGCCGCCGCAAACGAAACCGCATCGTGCGCCGACACCCCTACCAGCATGCTGGCCAGCAGCCGGCTCAGCAGCAACGCCGCTCCAATCCCCGCCGCTCCCCCCACCACAATCAGCCGCGCCGCCTGCACCACCACCAGCCGCACCACCCCGCCCCGCGACGCGCCCAGCGCCAAACGGATCCCCATCTCCTGTCGCCGCTGGTGCACCGAGTACGCAAACACCCCATAGACGCCCACGCCCGACAGCACCACCGCCAGCACCGCAAAGCACGCCGTCAGCAGCATCACCAGCCGCCGCTGCGCCACGGTCTCGTCTACCCGCTCTTCCATCGTCTCCACATCGAACAGCGGCTGCGTCGCGTCCACCTCGGCCACCACCCGCCGCACCGCGCCGCTCAGCGATGCCGCATCCACCCGCGTTCGCACGATAAAGTTGACCGTCCCATTCGGACTCTGCGCCTCCGGCAGAAACGCCTCCGCCTCCGGCCGATCCTCCAGGCTCCCGTGCCGCACATCCGGAACCATCCCCACCACCGTCACCACCGTGTAGTGGAACGGCCCCTGCCACAGGTTCGTCCGAAACGCCTTCCCCACCGCATCGCCGCCCAGAAACCGCTTCGCGAATGCCCGATTCACAACCGCCACCCGCGGCGCATTCGCTCCATCCGCCGCAGTGAAGGCCCTCCCCCCCAGCAGCGGCGTGCCCACCGCGCGAAAATACTCCGGAGTGACCGAAGTCAGCTGCGCCGTCCCCACGCTCGGCGTCGTCAGCCACGCATCCACCGGCGGAATCGCTCCCTGCGCTGCAAAGATCTGCGGCGTCCCTCCGATCGTCTCCACCGGCAACAGGCTCGTCGCCGCCGCGGCCTCCACACCCGGCAGAGCCTGCAGCCGCGCCACCACCTGCTGCACAAAATTCAGTGTGTGCTCCTCCGACGACTGCTGGTCGCTCAGCAGCGTCATCGCCGTCAGCGTATGCGAAGGATCGAACCCCGAGTCGTAACGCATCACGTTCGCAAAGCTGCGCAGCAGCAGCCCCGCCGACGCCAGCAGCGCTACCGCCAGCCCCACTTCCGCCACCAGCAGCCCATGCCGCAGCACCCTGTGCTCCCGGCCCGCGGTCGCGCGCAGCCCCGCTGTCTTCAAGTCCCGCCGCAGCGTGCTGCCCGTCGCGCCCAGCGCCGGTGCCAGCCCGAACAGCAGCGTCGTCACCAGCGCCAGCCCGCCTGCAAACGCGAACACCCATCCGTCCACCTGCACCACTGCCCCGGCTTTTCCCAGCGGCAAACGCAGCCACTCCGCAATCCCTGGAGTCAGCCCCGCAACACCCGGCGCCGAAACATGCCGGATCACTCCCGCCGCCATCCCCGCAATCGCCAGTCCCAAAACCGTCGCCACCAGCGACAGCGTCAGCCCCTCCACCAGGAACTGCCGCACCAGCCGCGTTCGCGACGCTCCCAGCGCGCCTCGAATCGCCGTCTCCTGCCGGCGCGCCACCGCCCGCGCCAGCTGCAGATTCGCCACATTCGCGCACGCAATCAGCAGCACCGCCCCCACGCACGCCAGCAGAACCCACAGCGGTTGCCGCTGGTCGCCCGTCAAATCCCGTTGCAGGCTCTCCACCTTCACGTCGCGATGCTCCGCCCACGGCCAGAACGGCGCGGGATACCAGTGCACCCGTCCCGCAAAGAACGTCTTCACCTCCGCCTGCGCAGCTTCGACCGTCACACCCGGCCGCAGCTTCCCGATCGCGTGGATCCACATCACCGGAGTCGTCACCGAAAGCGTCGTCGCCGAATCCAGATCCGCCGGCACGTAATAATCCGGCTCCAGCCCCGCATCCGGAAAGCTGAAGTGCGCCGGCAATACCCCGATGATCGTTTCTCGCACGCCGTTGATCGTGACCGCCCGTCCCACCACCGACCGATCCCCGCCAAACTGGCTCCGCCACAGCCGATTGCTCAGCACGATCACCGCCGGTCCGCCGCGCCGATCGTCGCTCGCCGAAAACACCCGCCCCACCTGCGCCTCGACGCCCAGCATTGGGAACAGATTCGCCGTTACCCCCGCCCGCGTCACCCGCACCGGCTCGCCCGCGCCCGTCAGGTTGTCGTTCCCCTCGTCGTATCCGGCCAGCCCCGCAAACGAGTGCAGACTCTGCCGCGCCGCCACAAAATCCGGCGAAGGCAGCACCGAAATCGACACCAGCCGGCTCGCCTCCGCATAAGGCAGCGGCCGCAACAGCAGGCTGTACACAACCGAAAAAATCGAAGTCGTCGCGCCAATCCCCAGCCCCAGCGTCACAATCGCCGCACCCGCAAACGCAGGATTCCGCCGCAGCTGCCGCAGCCCATAGCGAGAGTCCTGCCAAAGATTGTCCAGTTGCGTCCCCGCCCGCGCCTCGCGTACCGCCTGCTTCACCGCTTCCATCCCGCCCAGCTCCGCCAACGCCTGCCGCCGCGCCTCGCCCGCTGCCGTACCGCCCGCCGCCTTTTCTTCGGCGACAAGATCCGCATACGCGCGAACTTCCTCGTCCAGTTCCGCATCCACGCGTTTCCGATGCAGCAGATTCCGCAGCGCTGCCCGCAGTCGCCCCAGCATTCTCATGCGCCTTCTTCAGTCGCCCGCAGCGCGTGCCCGATCGCCCGCGCAATCGTCGTCCACTGCTCCGTCTCCACTCCAAGTTGCCGCGCGCCCGCTTTCGTCCTGCGGTAGTATTTCGCCCGCCGCCGGTTTTCTGACTCGCCCCAGAACGACGTCAGCCATCCCGCCTCTTCCATCCGGTGCAGCGCCGGAAACAGCGATCCCGGCTTCACCTGGAACGTCCCCCGTGTGATCTGCTCGATCCGCCGCGAAACCCCCAGCCCATGAAATTCCCCGTCTCCTATCGCCTGCAGGATCAGAAGGTCCAGCGTCCCCTGCAGCAGGTTGGTCGAATTGTCTCCCATCCCTCACTCCTGTCGAATATCTGCATGAGAATGACCCGCCGCCCTACAGAATGTCAATAGGTGCTATCCCTAACTCAGGGAATCGGCCGGGTGCCCCATTCGAGCCCTCTTTTGGCTCGAGTGGGAAGCCGAAGCCCCGTCCAGGCCCTCTTTCGGCTCAGGCAGAAACCCATTCGAGCCCTCTTTTGGCTCGAGTGGGAAGCCGAAGCCTGGAGCGGCAACCACCAGGACCCAGGTTTCCGAACCAGGCAGGCACCTGTGGAAATTTTGTCAAGCCCCCCACCGCCCTGACGAAAGTAACAACGATTGATACAAAACGTTTTCCACGCCAAAATTCCTCCCCAAATCTGGCAGTAAACCCGTCCAAACTTGGTATTCTGAACTTATAGAGTAAAAAAAGAAGAAAGCCGCCTTAACAGGCGGCTTTTTGCGTCTCCGTGGCCCGCGCCCTGTGCCCTGTGGCCGGTGGCCTGTGGCCTGTCACCTGTAACCTGCAACCTGTAACCTGCTCCCCCGAGGACCCAATGTTCACCACACTCGCCGACCTTACGCCTCCGCCCGGCCCCGACCACCGCTGCCGCTTCGTCAAAGTCAACGGCGCCCGCTGCCGCTCCCACGCCAAGCCCGGCAGCGACCTCTGCTGCGATCACCACTTCAAAAAAACCTACAGCCGCGGACGCCTCCGCCCCAGCCCGCCCTCCACCTTCAACACCGTCCCCCTCGTCCGCTTCGCCTGGGCCGACGACCACGACGCCATTCTCTTCAACTGCAATCAGATCGCCCTCGCCCTCGTGCACTCCACCATCACCGCCCGCGAGGCGGGAGCCCTCAACGCCGTCATGTACACCGCCCAGCGCTCCCTCCGTCAAAAATTCCTGCACGAGCGATTCGAAGCGCGCGAGCGCGCCGCTGCGGCCGCCCCATGCAAGCCCGAAGTTGCCTTGAGTGGGAGTCCGACCTCGAGTCGGAATCCGGGTGCCCCATTCACGCCCGAAGCTGGCTCGAGTGGGAATCCGGGTGCCCCATTCAAGCCCTCTGTTGGCTTGAGTGGGTATGGTGCCCCCGATCCCGAAGACTTCGTCACCGACTACGTCCTCGACACCGACGGCATGCCCCTCGCCCTCCCCGACCAGCCAGTCGACGCCGCACCCCTGTCCCCTCCCGCAGTTGGAGAAGACAACGCTGCAACCCCTACCCTGCACCCTGATCCGGGTGCCCCGTTCAAGCCCTCTGTTGGCTTGAGTGGGAATCCGGGTGCCCCATTCAAGCCCGAAGTTGGCTCGAGTGGGAATCCGGGTGCCCCATTCAAGCCCGAAGTTGGCTTGAGTGGGTACGGTGCCCCCGAACCCGAAGACTTCGTCACCGACTACGTCCTCAACACCGACAGCATGCCGCCGCCACAACTGTCCGACCCCGCTCCCGCTCCCCTTCCGTCCGCACCTCGCGAGACACCACAGGAAGATGACCCCGTTTGGATCGCCCGCCAGCGCGACGCAACCCTCTACCTCCGCGAGTACTACAAGAACGACCCGAAAATGCTCGCTGAAATCGAAACCTACCCCGGAGCCCGCTACGCTCCCAAACCCAGATACGAGCCCGAATCCGAACCCATCACCCTCCCCGCCCTCACCGCCTCCGCCGACGAACGGCCACGCCCCCACCCACAAGCCAACAGCCTCTCGCCACACGCTGAACGCTATACGCTATCCCCTGTCCCTACTATTAGGTACGCACAACCCCAGTCCCTGCCGCACATACGCGCACAGGCCCCATCGAAGTGCCCTGTTACTCACACATAGCACTTTCGCAAGCAAAAAATTTTTCAAAAAGGAGGAGGGCTACGGCTACGGGCTACGGGCTACGGGCTACGGGCTACGGGCTACGGGCTACGGGCCACGGGCACAGGCTACAGGCTACCGGCTACCCGCTCCCGGCTACCGGCCACCCCCAGCCCCAGTTCGCCCGCCATCCGCTCCAGCATCGCCCGCGTTCCCGGCGCAACCGGCACCATCGGCAAACGGTAATGCTCGCCGATCCGCCCCATCATCGCCAGAATCGCCTTCACCGGCCCTGGACTGGTTTCTTTGAATATGCCCTGCATCAGCCGGAAGTACCTGCGATTGATCCGCCGCGCCGCCGACCACTCGTTGGCCAGCGCCGCTCGCACCATCTCCGCCATCTCCGCGGGAATGAGATTCGACACGACGGAGACCAGCCCCGCACCGCCCGCGCCCAGCACGCCCAGCGTCATCATGTCGTCGCCGGAGTAGACCCGGAAGTCGCGCGGCGCCTGCGTCAGCAGATCCGTAATCTGCACCAGGTTTCCGCTCGACTCCTTCACCGCCGCAATGTTCGGGCAGGCTTCGGCCAGCCGGATCGCCGTGGCCGGTTCCAGGTTCGCCCCCGACCGACCGGGAATGTTGTACAGGACCACCGGCAGTTGTACGGCATCGGCAACGGCTTTGAAGTGCTGGAACTGCCCTTCCTGGGTCGGCTTGTTGTACCAGGGATTCGCCGTCAGGATCGCGGTCACCCCTGGAATCTGCGCCGCCGTCCGCGCCTTGACCACCGCGGTCTTCGTGGAGTTATGCGAGCATCCCGCCCATACCGGAACGCGCCCGGCTGCGGCTTCCGCCACGATGCGGATGACCTCCAGCCACTCCGCCTCGTCCAGCGTCGGCGTCTCGCCCGTCGTCCCGCACGCGAGCAGCCAGTCGATGCCGCTCTCCACCTGCCACCGGGCCAGGTCGTACAGTGCCCGCGCGTCCAGACTTCCATCCGCGCGAAACGGCGTGACCAGCGCCGTCCCGCACCCCTGCAGATTCATAACTGTCGAGTCTACACCGGCCGGCGCAGATCTCAGGTCGGGCATCCTTTGTTCCGTTCGTAAACCTTGGCGTCGATCAGAAACCGGAACCAGAATGTTTGTAACACAAAGAAGATGAAACCCTCCTTGCCGTCCAGAAACCCGAGACGCAAAAAGTATCTGTAGAAGAAAAGTCCGAATGCCCGCATGAACAGCGGCGCGCGATCATAGAGGCTTCGCTAAGAGGAGCGGGCGAAGAGGAGATCGGCCTGGACTGAGCGGCCGGCCAGGTCCCAGCAGGGGTTTTGGATGCCGACCAGCTGAAAGCCGCGTTGCGCCAGAAGAGAGATGACCTCAGGGGCGAGTTTCTGACCGGTGTAGAGCTCAAGGAAGGAGCACTCGCAGTAGATCCACTGAACGCAGGGCAGCACGGATTCGCAGCCGAGGAGGGCATCATACTCGTACCCTTGGACGTCGAGCTTGATCATGGCGGGCGAGCGCAGCTCGTTGGCTTGCACGAAGTCCGAGAGCGGCGCGACGGGAACCTTGAGCGAGCCGACCTCGGCGGTACCAGGAAAAATTGAAGACTGCGTGGCGGATATGGGGAGCAGGGAGGACGAGTCGTCCCGTGCGGAGATGTGCATGGTGAGGGTGGCGCGAGAGGTGCCGAGAGCGGACTGGTGCAGCGTAATCAGAGGATCGCCCGCGAACACTCGCCGGAAGAGCGCGGCAGGTCCTGGCAGCGGCTCGAAGGAAATGACCCGGGCGCGTGGGGACCAATGGCGTGCGGCGAGAGCAAACTGCCCTCGATTGGCGCCAACGTCGATGATCGTGGCGAGATCAGGGGCAAGGACGCGCCGATGCTCGACAGCGGCGAGAACGCGGTGCTGCAGAAGCGCGCGCGAAAGATAGGGCGAGCGCAGAACCTGGGCGACTTTGAGGATTGTGGACAAGGACCGAATCGTTTCCTGTAGCCTGCCAATATTCTTATTACAACCGATGTTGCTCTCGAGACATTCGGCGATAGCCCCCGAATTTGAGCTCCCTGATCACGTTCGAATTGCTCTCCGGCAGCGGATTATCCGCTACGACGTCGAAGAAAAATCGAGCTCGGATAGTGTCCTTCGCCCGCATTGAGCCCCTCGTCAAACCGCCGCGGCTTCATGTCCGGAAAGAACCGAATGAGATCGCTGATGCGGCGATGATGCAGCATCCCCAGAGACGCGGCAATGTCAAAATGAGGATTCATGGCCAGAAAGGCGTAAAGCAACGCAGTTTCGTGCGGAAAAAAAATCGCCGACGAAAGGGTGTCCGGAGAATAGTCGTACGGGAAGTGAATGTCGTGAAAGTGGACGTAAGCGCCTCCGGGTAGGCGTGGCAGCATTTCCAGAATGATGAGATTCACTTCGCCTGCAGGCGCGAGAGTGTGGCTCGAATCGACAAAGAACAGATCGCCTGCTCCCAGTCCGCCGATGCACTCCAATCCCGCGTCTTCCAGTTTCCTGGACACCAGCTCAATCCGCCCCGCCTGGTTCTCCCGTTGAAGAAAGTCCGTGGGGTACGGCTCGATACAAATAATCCGGGGCGAATAGCCCTCATCTCTTGCGGCAAGCAGACAAACTGCGGTTGAAACTCCACAACCGACCTGAACAACCTGCTTTGGCCGATGGGCGCGAACAAAGCTGTACAGCAGGTCCGCTTCGACTTCTCCATAACCCTCATCGCTGCCATTCATTGTGACCGCTGATTTGTGAATCCCAAATTGTCGCAGCAGTACGCGGTAGTTTTTCGTGCACTCATCTACCCATCGAACCTGATCATCGATATCACCCGAGATTCCTTCAAAGCTCCGCGCCGTCTTCCAGCGTGTGGTGCCCTTCAGGACGCGCATATCGGGAATCTCCGAATAAAAGTGACGCGGAAGGACGTCCACTCTGAGACGCTGGCCCATCTCGAACATGTATCTCAACATGCTCTTGCCGCCATTCTTTATTCTTCTCCTGAAACTGGATGTCATAGGAGCAACGCCTCTGCTGATTTCCGCAACACTCGCTATCTGTTCAAGAGAGCTCGACAAATTATTGCATGAAGCGATAGCCGTGCCAGAGCGCGCAAGTTTAGCCGCCAGACTTCGAGCCGCGTGCGAACAGCGGTGCGCAAACCCTCGATTTCGTCGGCCTCTAGCCCTACTTCAGCTCCCCGACGACGTCCTCGAAATCCCAGCAGCCCGTCCGTCCCGCAATCCATTCCGCTGCCCGCACCGCTCCCTCGGCAAAGCCCCGCCGGGAGAACGACTCGTGCCGCAGTTCGAGGCAATCGTTGTCCGAACGCGCCTCAACAACGTGAATGCCGGGAGCGTCGCCTTCCCGCTTCGAGACGATCTCGACCTTCTGCCCCGGAGCTGCCGACTCGATAATGCGCTGCAGCGACAGGGCCGTTCCCGACGGCGCATCTTTCTTGGATACGTGGTGGGTCTCGGTAATGCTGAAGGTGTAGTGAGGAGCCACTGTCGCCAGCTCGCGCGCGATCCGGAACAGCGCCTGCACGCCGATCGAGAAGTTGGTGCTGTACAGCAGGGCTGCGTCCTTCCGCGTGCACAGATCGTGCAGATCTTTGAGGTGCTGATACCAACCCGTCGTACCCACCACCACCCGCGCCCCGTTGGCCAGGCAGGCACGAATGTTCTGCACCGCTGCTTCCGGTGTGGTGAAGTCGATCACCGCGTCAAAACCGGCGAGAAAGGGAGCCGTCAAAGCCGCGGCGTTGCGATTCTCTTCCTCACCGACCACGCGGACGCCGTGCCCGCGCTCGTGGGCAACCTGAGCCACCAGGCTGCCGGTTTTGCCTCGTCCCAGAACCAGAAAGAGCATGATGCCATCCTCAAAACTCGTTATCTCATTCTCTGGAGTTCACCGCCGCCGGGCTCGATTCCCGATCGAAGATCTCCGGATCGGGATCCTGGAAGAACTCCGCGTGCAGCGAGCGCACCGCCTCGTCCGCATCGTCCTCCTCCACCATGAAGCTCATGTTGATCTCCGAGGCGCCCTGGGAAATCATGCGCAGGTTCACGTGCCGCACACTCTGGAACACCCGCGCCGCAATTCCGTTCTGGCCGCGAATATTCTCCCCCACCATACAGACGAGCGCCTTGCGGCCCTCATATTTAACATCGGCCAGCTTGCTCAGATCCGCGGCAACGGCCGGCAACTTCTCATTCGAATCGACGCTGAGCGAAACGCTGACCTCGGACGTGGACACCATATCCACCGGACACTTGTGCCGGTCGAAGACCTCGAAGATGGCGTGCAGGTACCCATGCGAAAGCAGCATGCGGCTGGCCACGATATCCATGATCGTCAGCCGCTTCTTCACCGCGATCGACTTGAACGGACTCCGGCAGTGCGGCGCCAGCGCAGCAATCCGCGTCCCGTTGTTCGCCGGGTTCTTCGAATTCAGCACCCAGACCGGGATGTTCTTCTTCACCGCGGGCAGAATGGTCGCCGGATGCAGAACCTTGGCGCCAAAATAGGCCAGTTCCGCAGCTTCTTCAAAACTGATGATTTTCACTCGCAGCGCGTCAGGACACACCCGCGGATCGGCCGTCATGATGCCATTCACGTCGGTCCAGATTTCGATTGCCCCGGCATCGATGGCGCCGCCTACCAGAGCCGCGGTAAAGTCGGAACCTCCGCGACCCAGCGTCGTCGTGACGCCCTGTTCCGTGGCCCCGATGAAGCCGCCCATGATCGGCACCTGGCCATCCGCGAGGAGCGGCACCACATGCAGCTTCAGACGCTGCTCTGTGGGTCCATCCTGGGGAATAGCCCTGCCGTGCTGAGCATCGGTGACGATACACTGGCGCGCATCCACGTGCACCGCGGTCAGGCCGCAGTGCAGGAAAGCTTCGGCGATCATGCGGCTGGAAATGCGCTCTCCGTAGGAGACCACCATGTCGGAGATGCGCGGCGTCAGCTCGCCGACTGCAGCGAGACCGCGCAGAATCTCCTCCAGCGAATCGAACTCCGCGTCCATCCACGCGTGACTCGCCACCAGTTCCGGATCGCGTTTCGCGAAAGCGAGAGGGTCTCCGGCATCGCAGGGCTGCAGCGCAAGCTGGGTGGCCGTGTCATGGTGCCGGATGCGCAGACGCTCCAGAATGGCGAGAGCGCTGCCGCGGTCTCCACGAGCCGCCGTGGCTGCAGCCGAAAGCAGCAGATCGGTGACTCTCGCCATCGCACTCACCACGACAATGGGCTGCAGTCCCCTGCGGACGCGACCCGCGACAATCTCCGCGGTTCGTCGAATGGCGACAGCATCCTCCACAGAGGTGCCGCCGAACTTCATCACCAGGAGGCGGTTCATGCCGGCACAGCCACCGGATCGAGTTTTCCAAGGGAAACGAGCAGTTCGGCATTCAGCAGTGCCGCGCCCGCCGCGCCGCGGATGGTGTTGTGAGAAAGGACCGTGAACTTCCAGTCCAGCAGGCCGCAGGGCCGCAACCGGCCCACCGTCGCCGCCATCCCTGCGCCGCGCATGCGATCCAGACGGGGCTGCGGCCG
Organism: uncultured Acidobacteriaceae bacterium; assembly: GCA_963770525.1. Taxonomy (GTDB): domain Bacteria; phylum Acidobacteriota; class Terriglobia; order Terriglobales; family Acidobacteriaceae; genus Palsa-343. The sequence continues at coordinate 445,026 of CAVYPY010000003.1, forward strand.
ATCCTCCGCCGTAGTAAATTCCACCGGCTGTTCCGGAGCCGTCGGCAGATCTCTTCCGGCCAGCGGCCGGAACTCCGCCCACGCCGCGATCAGTTCATCGCGCGTGGCTTTCTTCGTCAGCTGGAGGCTGACGCACTCTGTATGCCCATCTTCGACCGCAACCCGATTGCAGTGCGCGCTCATCCTGGCCGGCAGCGGCTCGACGACGCGCCCGTTGAGCCGGCCCAGCAGCTTCAGGGTTTCGGCCTCCATCTTCTCTTCTTCGTTCTTGATAAACGGAACCACGTTGCCGAGAATATCCATGGATGCCACGCCGGGATAGCCGGCCCCGCTTACCGCCTGCATTGTGCTGACGAAGATGGCTTCGATGCCGAAGCGTTCGGCAATCGGCTTCAGAGCCAGCACCAGCCCGATCGCCGAGCAGTTCGGGTTGGTGACAATGTATCCGCCCGCTTCCTTGCGCCAGCTCTGGTTCTCCACCAGAGCGAGATGGTCGGCATTCACTTCAGGAATCACCAGCGGCACGGCCGGCTGCATGCGAAAAGCGCTGGAGTTGGAAATCACCGCGCATCCGGCTGCGGCAAATTGCGGTTCCAGTTCGCGCGCAATATCGGCGTCGAGCGCAGCGAAAATGATGCGCGGCGCACCCTCCGGCTCCGCCGGGGAAACGGGGATCTGGGCAATCCGTTCCGGCAGCGGCGTATCCAGCTTCCAGCGCGCCGCATCGCCGTATTTCTTCCCGCTCGAGCGATCGCTGGCCGCCAGCCAGTCCACCTGGAACCACGGGTGATTCTCCAGAAGCTGAATGAACCGCTGCCCGACCATTCCGGTCGCGCCCAGGATGCCAACTTTATGCCGCATGATTGCGCCTTTGCTAAGAGAGCTCACGCCGGCATAGACAAAAGATCCGGCTGCAGGAGCTTTAGCGATAGTGTAAATCGTGCCGCTGCAGCCGCCGTGGGGGAGTTGCAGTCTCTATTGCTGCACGGTTCCCGGCCCGTTGCCGTAGGTGAAGTCCTGGGTCACGGTCTGCTTTGGGCCGACGGTGACAGTCGAGATCTTCTGCCCCAGGTTTTCCTGATCCGCCACCAGCGTGTAGGTGCCGGGGGGCAGACCCTTGATCACGAAGCGGCCGGATGCATCGGAGACAGCGTAAAACGGATCCGCCGCCACATTGATAAAGGCCTGCATCCAGGGGTGGTTATTGCAGCGTACCGGAATCATCAGCTCCGGCTCGTGGAAGGTGCGCTCATCCTGGCCCGCGTTCGGCGGCTGGGAAATGTCCACAGCCTGATTGCCGGCGACCGTGGGCGTCATGTGAATGTTATGCATGGTCGGATCGCTGTTGGTAAAGCGCACCGGCTGGCCCGCCATGACGCCGACCACATGAGGAATATACCGGCAGCCCTTCTGATCGATGTCCACCGGCTGTGTCGGCGGCGCGTAGGTGCGATTGCCCAGGCCATCCTTCACGTAGATGAAGACGTTGGCGAATCCGCCCTTGTTGACCACGTAGCCCTCGCTGTAATTCGTGGGGCCGAGGGTGCAGGCCGGATCCTGATTCATGTCGATCTCGATCGGCTTCGGCGCCGTGCCCACATAGTGCACGGTTCCCTCGATCGTTCCGGCAGTGTTCCAGTCGATCGCCGTGTAACTCGGTTTCGGAGTTGTCTCGGTCGCCTGCTTTTTGCAGCCTGCCGCCAGCAGCAGCAGAGCCGCTGCCATGAGCACTCTCGTCTTCATCCCTGTGTTCCCCCTGCGTGCGTTGTCTCGTGCGCCAGCGCCTCAATCACTGCATCCGCGAAGGCCGCGGTTCCCGCTGTTCCACCCACATCGCGGGTCAGGGTCTTCTTTGCGGAATACGTTGCTTCAAGGGCCGCGTGTAAGCGATCAGCGGCTTCCGCCTCATCAATGTGGCGCAGCATCAGAACCGCCGACTGCAGCAAAGCCGTCGGATTCGCGATGTCTTTGCCGGCAATGTCGGGCGCCGAGCCATGCACCGCTTCGAATATGGCAGCTTCCGCCCCCAGGTTCGCTCCCGGCACCAGTCCCAGGCCTCCGACAAAGGCCGCGCACAGATCGCTGACGATATCGCCGTAGAGATTCTCGAGCAGCAGCGTGTCGTACTGGTATGGATTCATCACCAGCTGCATACAGGTGTTATCGATGATGTGCTCGCCGTAGGTGATGTCCGGGTATCCTTTGGCCACATCGCGTGCACAGCGCAAGAACAGGCCGTCGGACATCTTCATGATGTTGGCTTTGTGGATGGCATGGATACGGCGCCGTCCATGCTTCGCCGCATATTCAAAGGCGAACTTCGCAATGCGCGTTGAGGCCTTCTCGGTGATCACCTTCAGCGACTCGATGACGCCAGGCACAACCTCATGTTCCAGGCCGACGTACAGTCCCTCGGTGTTCTCACGAATGATGATCAGATCCACATTGGGGTAGCGCGTATCGAGCCCGGGCAGGTTTTTGATGGGCCGGAAGTTGGCAAACAGCTCGAACTTCTTCCGCAGCGTGACGTTGATCGAGGCGAATCCGCCGCCGACCGGTGTCGTCACCGGACCCTTCAAAGCCACGCGGTTCCGCTCGATCGAGGCGTAAAGTTCCTTCGGGATATATTCGCCGTGCTTTTCGAAAGCCCCGGCTCCGGCGGCGAAGCGCTCCCATGCGAATCGAACGCCGGTCGCTTCGAGAATCCGGACCACCGCGTCGGTGACTTCCGGGCCGATGCCGTCACCGGGGATCAGCGTAATGGTGTGTGTCTTCCCCACATTTCTCCTTGGATGAGTTGTCGAGCCGGATCAGGCCTGCTTCTTTTTGGGATGCTTGTCGCTGTGCTGGTTCAGCAGCTGCTCCAGCTCTTCCTTAAATTCGCGAACGTCTTTGAAATCCCGATAGACGCTGGCGAAACGGATGTAAGCGACGGTGTCCAGCGCCTTCAGCCGCTCCATAATCAGCTCGCCGATTTCCGAGGTGGTTCGCTCGCGCTCGGTGGACTCGGTGACGAAGGCCTCTGTTTCATCGACCAGCTGTTCCAGCTTGCCGGCGGAAATCGGCCGCTTCTCGCAGGCGTGCAGCAGCCCGCTTAATACCTTCTGGCGCTCGAATTTCTCCCGGCGCCCATCCTTCTTCACCACCATGTAGGGGATTTCGTCGATTCGCTCGTAGGTGGTAAACCGGCGGTTGCACCGCTCGCATTCGCGCCGCCTGCGGATGGAGTCGGCCTCCCTGCTCTCCCGCGAATCAATGACGCGGTCCTGGGCAAACCCGCAGTAAGGACATTTCATCGGTCTGCTTTGATTCTAGCAGCGCCTGCATCAGAACGCGCTCCGGCGCTGATGTCCCGCTTTGTGCAATTGTCAGGGTGTTCGAATCGGGCTATCGTGATTCGCAACGCATCTTATCCGACTATGAGCAAAGATTCGACACGCAGCATCATGAAAGGCGCGCTCGCCGGATTAATCGGCGGCCTGGCCGGAGCCGCGGCGAAAATGATCGCCGAGCAGCTCTTCCCGCCGCGCGTACAGGGACAGACGCCGCCTCCGGTGGTTCTCGCCGAACAGGTCGCCCGGCGTCCCCTCACCGAGAGCGATCGCCAAATGGCCATGCAGGGCATTCACTGGATTTTCGGCGCCCTGGCCGGAGCCGTCTACGGCGTCATGGTGGAGTACGAGCCTTCACTGGGCGCCTGGCGCGGGGCAGCGTTCGGCATTACGCTCAACCGGATCACGCATGAATCCCTGCTGCCGAAGCTGGGTCTGTCGGCTCCTCCCGGGCAACAGCCCACCCAGGAGCGCATCAGCGAGTGGGCGACGCACGCAGCCTACGGCGTAGCGACGGATGCTGTCCGGCGCGCCGTTCGACGCGCTCTCTGATCCGCTCTTTGCGAGTCGTCAGGCTTCCTGGGTCGTCGCAGAAGAATGGCTCACGTCCTCCCCGGCGTGCCCGCTCTCGCGCGTCACGTTCTTCAGGGAGATGTGGTCGAAGCGCGCCCAGATCAGCCCAACCGGCACGATGCCCAGGAAGGTGACCAGCAGCAGCGTCGCGGCGCATCCGGTCGCCGGCTCCGGCGCCACTCCAAAGAATCCCGACATGGCTGCGGCGACCAGGCCGATCTGCGTAAACCAGCCGAGAATGGGCAGCTGAAATCCGCTGGCCACCATGCTCGAAGCCATCAGCAGCATGCACTGAGCAACGGTCATATGCCCCAGTTGTGGACTGGCCACAAAAGCTCGGGTCGTCTCCAGATAGGAGAGCGCAATCAGGACCCACATGGCCAGGGAAACTCCCAGCATCGCGCCGAAGTCGGAGAAAGAGCGGAGAGTATCGAGTCCGGTGTGGAAGGTTCGAATCTTGTCTCCCACCGCTTGTCCGAGCTTGTGGGACGCCATTCCGAAGGCCTTCTCGGAAAAGGACGCCACCGCGTTGCCGGAGAGGCGCACAGCCAACAGGAAGAGACCGCCGGCGATCGTCGTCGCCAGGGCTGTGTAGCTCGCTTTCCGGATGATCTCCGGGTGCGGCAGCGATCCTGAGGGAGCCAGCAGGATCACGGAGCAGAAGATAAGCGCCATCGATCCCGCGTCAAACAGCCGTTCAACGATGTACACGGCAAGCTGCGAACTCAGCGGCAGCCCGGTCTTCTTCGCGACCAGATAGGGCCGCACCGGATCGGCCACGCGACCGATCAGAGCCACCGCTGTGAATCCAATCACCTGCGTGCCCAGCAGCGACAGTAGAGGCACTTTCTTGTTCTGCCGGATCAAGAGCGCCCAGCGAACGGAGCGCAGGACATAGCCCAGATAAATGCATCCCAGCGCGACGAGAATCCTGCCCCACTCCGCCTGGCGCAGCTGCGCAACAAAGACGTGCCAGTCAAAGTGAATCCGATGACGGCCGTACCCGATGAGCACGGCAACCGCCGCCAGGATAATGGCCAGTACGATCCAGTTTCTCCTGGATTTCAAATCAAAGCTCCGGAGGGAAAGCGCTGCGGGTCCTTCACTGCGCCTGCTGGGGCAGTGGAGCCGGCTGGCCGGCCGCCAATTGCTGCGCGCGCTGGCGAAGCCTGTACCGCCGGTTGTACTCGTGAATGACCCGGGCCACATAGAGCTGCGTCTCGCGATAGGGTGGAATCCCGTGCCAACGGTCAACCGCTGCCGGACCGGCGTTGTACGCGGCCAAAGCCAGCGCCAGATCGTTGTGGTACCGGGTCAGCAGCGCGTCAAGATAAGCCGTGCCGCCGTCAATATTCTGGCGCGGCGCAAAGCTGTTGCTCACGCCCAGCTGAGCGGCCGTTCCCGGCATCAGCTGCATCAGCCCCTGCGCACCCGCGCGGCTGACCGCTCGCGAATGCCCGCCGCTCTCCTGCCGGATGACGCTCGCCAGCAGATCGGTATCGATATCAAACACCGCTCCGGCTTTCGCGAGCATCGGATGCAGGTCTGAATCGGAAAGCTTCTCCGGTGCGGGAGCCGGCGCAGAGGTGGCCGCAGCGGTCTTTGCTGCCGGCTTCGGCAGGTTCACGGTCTCGGCAGAGACGATGTCCGAGGCCTTCACTTCCAGATAGCTGCCGGTCGAGTCGTCGAAATAGAGCCGTACCTTGTCGCCATCCAGCACCCGGTGGTCGCAGATGAGGTTCTGGCCGTTCTTCAGGGTGACATACTCGGCTGCATGGGCCACCGTGCCGCCCAGGCAGACGACAGCCAGGACCATGAGGCCCGTTTTGGCGCACGATCGGTGCATTGCCTCCAACTCTACCATTCTCAGACGCGACTTTCGGCTAAAACGCTCTCCACGATCCGGGCAACGCCATCGTCGTCATTGGCGGGGGCAATTTCCCATCCGCGCTGGCGCGCCAGGTCCACCAGGTCCGGAGCGCCATTCCTCATGACGACCGGCCGCCCGGCGAACTCCAGCATTTCCAGATCGTTCCAGTTATCGCCTATCGCCAGAATCGCCTCGCGTGCAATGCCCCGTTTTTCAGCGAGTTGGCGCAGCGCTGCCCCTTTGGAACACCCCGCCGGCAGGATGTCGACAATCGTCAGGTTCCGTGACGGATACTCCGTCCGGTGCACTTCAATCTGCGGGGCAAGGGGGCTCTCCATTAGCCATTCCTCTGCGCGCCTCATTTCCGCTACGCCACCGCAGACCATGCCCTGGACCGGCGCCTCTCCATTATCGAATGCCCGTTCCAGCGGCCTGACTTCGCGAATCCACGGCCGGTTCGCCTCCACCCAGAGAGAGATGCGGTCATGAAGTGACTGCAGCGACTCGAGAACCAGCTCGCCGGCCCCTTCCCGGTCGAACGTGAAGACCGTCGTCCCGAAAGGACGGAGCGCGGGACACAAGGCGCGTGCGGTTTCCACCGGCAGGAAAAAGCGATCGATGGGATCGCCCGCCATCGTGCGCGTAACCGTGCCATTGGAGGTGATCAGCACCGTCTCCGGCCTGAGGCCCAGGGGGCTGAGCAGCGGCATCGCATACGCCTGCCGCCGCCCGGTCGCAATCACGACATCCAGCCCCGCCGCCTCGGCCTCGCGCAGGATGCGACAGGTGCGCTCGCTCACGCCTGCTCCCACTGACGGCAACAGCGTGCCATCGATATCGATCACCAGCATGCGAATGGGAGCTGTCATCTGTTTTCAGCCCCGGAATCGCTCGACTCCTGGCGGCGCTCCCGGAAAAAACTGCGCAGAAGCTCGCCGCACTCCTCCGCCAGCACACCGGAGGTCAACGCCATTTGGTGGTTGAGCCTGGGATGATTCACCACCTCCAGAACCGATCCGGCCGCGCCCGCCTTGGGATCGGAAGCTCCGTAGATCAGCCGCCCCAGCCGTGCGTGGATCATGGCCCCGGCACACATCGCACAGGGCTCGAGGGTGACAAACAGTTCGCAATCGAGCAGCCGATAGTTGCCGATGGCGTGCGCGGCGGCGCGCAGCGCGACGATTTCGGCGTGCGCGGTTGGATCGACGTCGCGCAGCACGCGATTCTGTCCACGCGCCACAATCGTGCCGCCGATCGCGGCCACCGCCCCAATGGGAACCTCGCCTGCGTCGGCCGCGGCACGCGCCTCGACAAGCGCCGCCCGCATCAGGACCTCGTCGGCTTCTGCCATTCTTCTATGGTATTCGGCGCTGGAGACAAGCCTCGCGCTCAGGACTGCTCCTGCTGCGGCTCTTCGACCCATTTCCGGAATACGCCAATGATCTGCTCCAGCCGCCGCGGATCGCCGGCGCCTTCAAATCGCTCCTCGGAGATGGTGCAGTCGATCCACTCCTCGCCGCTGGTGCCGAAGTTGAGCCGGTTGGGAGTGACATTCTGCGCGGTGGTGCCTTCGAGGCTGATCGTCAGCCGCCACCCGCGCCCCTGGCTCTCCAGTCGAATTCCCTGCGTATGTTCCCAGTCGCCGTCGCACTGGCGTTGGTACCAGTCTTCCAGCCACTCGAGATTGTCGGGCATTACGGCTCCACTACTTTGGGCTGTTGTTGCGTCATGCAGTGCAGAGCGCCCAGCCCCCAGATCAAATCTCCGCAATAGATGCCCACGACCTCGCGGGACGGAAAAGCGTCCGCGAGAATGTTGAGCGCTCGCCGATCAGCGGAACGATTTAAGGTTGGCACGAGCACCAGATCATTGGCAATGTAAAAGTTGGCGTAGCTGGCGGGCAGCCGCTGCCCATCAAAAATTACCGGTGGCGGCATCGGCAGCTCAATCACTTCGAAAGGCTTTCCTTCGCGATTTCTCGCTGATTGCAGCCGATCCAGGTTTTCGGCCAGGGGCAGATGGTTCTCGTCGTTTTTGTTCGGCTCGACCACCGTCACAATCGTATTCGGCCCCACGAAGCGCGTGATATCGTCCACGTGCCCGTGCGTATCGTCGCCGGCGATGCCCCGATTCATCCACAGGACCTGGTCAATGCCGAGAAAGTTGTGAAAGATCTGCTCCAACTGCTCACGCGTCACTCCAGGATTGCGCTGCTGCACATCACTCAGCAGACATTCTTCCGTGGTGATCAGCGTGCCCTCGCCGTTCACGTCGATTGATCCGCCCTCAAGAACAATTCTCTGCGGACCTGCGAGTGTTTCGATGGTTGGCGTCCACTGCGGCAGGCCGAGCAACTCGGCCACCTGGTCGGGGATCCGGTCATCCTTGTGCCAGTCAGAGTACTTCGCCCAGGCGTTGAACTTCCAGTTGGTAATGGCAACGGAGTCTTTGCCGGGCTCATTCCTCCGCACAAAAATTGGTCCGGCATCGCGCGTCCACACGCGATCCGTCGGCCACAGATGGAAGTGCACCCGGGCAAGGTTCGCACCGCAACGCTTCAGAATGCGCCGCGCACGTTTCTCCGCCGCGGCATCGTCGACAAGGATGTGGACATTTTCGACGCGCGCCAGGTGCCCGACGATCTCCGCGTAAACCCAGGGAATCGGCTGGAACTTGCCGGGCCAGTCTTCCGGGTTGTGCGGCCACGCCAGCCAGGTCGCCTCGTGCGGCTCCCACTCCGCGGGCATGCGATATCCGTGCTGGCGCGGCGTGCCCGTCATCGTCGACAAGGCGCCCTCGATCTCTTCCACTGCGGTGTTCTCGCTCATTTCTCACCGCCATCCAGGAAGCGGCTGACAATCGGGCCGTAGGCGTCGATGCGGCGATCGCGCAGAAACGGCCAGTTTCGGCGCGTGTCTTCCATCGCCTGCAAATCGATCTCGCCAATCAGGATTTCCTCCCGATCGTGCGCGGCTTTCGCAATCACGCGCCCAAAGGAATCGGCCAGGAACGACCCTCCCCAGAACTCCAGCCCCGGCCCTTCAACGCGATTGCCGCGCACATCGCCGTGCTCCATACCCACGCGGTTGACCGCCGCCACGTAGACGCCGTTGGCGATGGCATGCGCGCGCTGGATTGTCTGCCACGCCTCATACTGCGCCGTGCCGAACTCCTCCTTCTCGCGCGGATGCCACCCGATCGCGGTCGGATAAAACAATACGTTCGCGCCCTGCAGAGCAGTAATGCGCGCGCCCTCCGGATACCACTGATCCCAGCAGACGAGGGTGCCAATCCGTCCCGCCGAAGTGTCGAAGGCGCGAAATCCCAGATCGCCAGGCGTGAAATAAAACTTCTCGTAATAGAGCGGATCATCCGGGATGTGCATTTTGCGGTAGAGCCCCGCCACCCGGCCATCTTTTTCGAGGACCGCGGCGGTGTTGTGATAAAGCCCCGGCGCGCGCCGCTCGAACAGCGATGCCACCACCACTACTTTCTCCTCGCGCGCGACCGCTCCCAGCCGCTCGGTGCTCGGCCCGGGAATGGGTTCGGCCAGATCGAAGAGGGCGATATCCTCCCGCTGGCAGAAATACTGAGCGCGGAAAAGCTCGGGCAGGCAGATCACCTCTGCGCCCTCGCGCGCCGCTTCGCGCACGCGATCCGCAGCCTTGTCCAGATTAGCGTCAGGATCCGGCCCGCAGCTCATCTGCACCAGTCCAACGCGAAAATTGCTGTCGTTTACCATATTTGTGCTGATTCCAGTTACATAAATTACAAAAACAAGCAAAAGGCGCAGGCCATTGTGGCCCACGCCCACGTTCAGACCACTTCCGGCCTATTCGAAAATCAGAATCGCCGCCGCGATCGTTGTCGTCCAAAGCCCGCGCTTGTCGCCAATCGCCGACTGAGTCACGTTCGCGGTGCGCACGATCTTGTTGGAGATGCGGTAAATCTCCTTTTTTTCGTCCCAGCTCGTGTCAGGATCGAACTCCACGTCCAGCGTGGTGGCCAGCATCTCTGCGGCCAGCTCTTCGGCGTATTCTCCTGCCTGTTCTTCGGTCTCGCCGAAGCTGTGGTGCTCGCTTAAGTAACCGTAGGTGTTACGATCACTGGGAATCGCCACCCCGATGCTGGATGCCACCAGCCGATGCGGCTCTCGTGTGGAGTTCTCGGCCACCACCGCGAAGACCACTTCGCCCGGGCTCAGATACTTCAGCCCTTCTTTGCGGGGAACCAGCTTTGCCTGGGGCGGGAAAATGGACGAGACGCGCACCAGATTCTGCGCCGCAATGCCGGCATCCCGCAGCGCCAGCTCAAACGAAGTCAGCCGTTCCTTATGTTTTCCCACGCCCTTCGTAAAGAACAGCCGTCGCGGGACCATGCTTTTTCCCAATTTTCAATCCCTCCGGATCCTGAAACTTCTACACGCTCCCTTGCTCCGAGCTCCGTTTTCACCCTCGGAGAGGAAGGTCCCCGATGAAACGTATCATGACAGAGGCTCCGGCCGAGATTCCGGGCGCGTGAAATTCACACTTTTTCAATCATACGGCACCATGCGAAACACTGAAACCCGCTCCGCATCGCTATATCGGGAAGCAATGCGCAACCAGCCCGCGGTCACGCTTAGTGCTCGCCCATCGCCGGGGCTGCGCGTCCCGCGCGCGGCGGCCGGCGCATGATGAACGGCAGCGGAATCAGGAAAAGAATAATGATGCTCAGCCCCCAGAAGGCGTTCTGATAGCTCAGCATCTGCGCCTGACGGTTGAGTGTTTGCCAGACATTTCCCTGGGCAAACTGGGCGGCGCTGCTGGCGCTCTGTCCCAGCCGCTCCAGCGCTTCGCGGGTCATGTCGACAAAGCGCGAATACTGCGGGCTTCCCGGCACCACGTGCGAGCTCAGCGCCGAAATATGGGTTTGCTGCGTCCTCTGCAGAAACGTGGTCAGCAGAGCCGTGCCTACGGATCCGCCGATGTTGCGCGCGAAGTTCGAGAAGCTGGAAATCTGATTGTTCTTGGTGCGCGGGACGCCCAGATAGTTCAGCGTGCTGATGGGAATGAAGACGAACGACAAGCCCATTACCTGATACGCGCGCCACAGCGTGATCTGCGCGAACGAGACGTTCAGGTCCAGGCGAGTCAGGTTAAAGAGGCCGGCCGCCGTGATCGCGTACCCAATGGCCACCAGCATGCGCGGATCGAACTTGTTCGACCCGACAATTCGTCCGGCAATGGGCATCGTCAGCATAAGAACCAGCGCCCCTGGAGACAGAACCATGCCCGCGCGCTCGGCGGTGTATCCCAGCAGCACCTGCAGAAACTGCGGGATCAGGACCGTCGTTCCGAACAGCACCATGCCCAGCACGAACTGCAAAAAAACGGCCGTGCCGAAATTGCGGTTCTTCAGCAGCTTGAGATCGACGATGGGGTCTTCGTGCCGCCATTCCCACCAGACAAACGTCACGAGCATGACCACGGCGATGATGGCAAAGGCGGTGATGTTCGGATCTCCGAACCAGTCTTTCTCCTGGCCCTTGTCCAGCACGAACTCCAGACAGCCCACGCCAATGGAGATGAGCCCCAGTCCCATGAAATCGACCCGTCCGCCGCGGCCCTTTTCTTCCTGCAGGTACGGCGGATCTTCGACCATGCGATGAGTCAGAAACAGCGACAACAGCCCTACCGGCACATTGATAAAGAAGATCCAGTGCCAGTTGAAATTGTCAGTGATCCAGCCGCCGAGAGTAGGACCGATCGCCGGAGCCACGACCACCGCCATTCCGTAAAGCGCAAAAGCCTGTCCGCGCTTGCTGACCGGAAATGTATCCGCCAGGATGGCCTGCTCGCTGGGCGCCAGCCCACCACCGCCTATCCCCTGCAATATGCGGAAGAAGACCAGCATCGGCAGAGAAGTCGCGAGGCCGCACAACATGGAGCAGATCGTAAACAGCGTCACGCAGGTCATGTAGAAGCGTTTGCGGCCCATGCGCGCCATCAGCCAGCCAGAGATCGGCAGAATAACGGCACTCGACACCAGATAGCTGGTCAGAACCCAGGTGGCTTCGTCCTGGCTGGCGCCGAGGGTTCCGGCCATATGGGGCAGGGCCACGTTGGCGATGGAGGTGTCGAGCACCTCCATAAAGGTCGCCAGCGTGACCGTGAGCGCCACAAGCCACGGATTATGGCTCGGGGTCCAGTTCGCCTCGTCATAATGCAGTTCTGCCAATCGCTTGTCCGTGCCGCTCGGTGTTTTCGACTGCTGCGCAGATCACGCGCTCTCCGGAATGCGCAGGCATTTCCTGAGGAGCGCCCCAAATCGGCGGACGCCAGAGCGGATCAATGAGAATGGAACAGGTTTTAGATTAGCAGCAGCGGATTGGGGACTCTTTTTGGTGTCCGCCACCCTCAGGCGTGGCCTGAGGCGGCCGGTTCCGGCTGAGGACTGGTTCCGGCGGAGGACTCGTCCACGCGCTACTGTGCGCCTTTAAAGACATCTTCCGCGTAGTAGTTCACCACCCGCGCCTGGTCGCGCAGCATTTCCAGATAAGCATTTTTCAGCAGCTGCTCGCGGCTGTCCCGCAACTGCTGGCGAATGTCCTGCTGCACGCGAGGATCGTTCAGTTCCCGCTGCCCCGCCGCCAGGCGATCGATGAGCTTAAAAATCTGATAGCCCACGGGCTGTTTGGAATTGGGCGACGGGTAGATGGGCATAATGTCGGTGATCTGTCCCGGCTTCAGCTTCGTGATCGCGGCATAGAGAGCCGGATCCTGGCGCAACTGGGAGTCCTGCACAAAGCCCATGTCACCGCCATTGCCCGCCGTGTTCGGATTCTCCGAGAAGTTCATGGCCAGCGCGCCGAAATCGTCGCCACTCTCCAGCCGGTTATACAGCGTCTCGATCTTCCGTTTGGCTTCCGCCTCATTCATCGCCTTACTGTTCTGCAGATTGCCCACCTGCTGCGGCGGCATCGGCTGCGCGGTCACCACAATCTGCGCCAGGTGATAACGGGGTTCGATGAGATTGAAATCTGCCTTGTGCTCGTTGTAGTAGTTCGTGATGTCGGCGTCGGTGATGTTGATCCGGGAGGTGATTTCCTTGTTGAAGAGTTTCTCTTCGGTCCGATTCCGGCGGATCTCCCGCTTCAGATCGTCCAGGGTCATATGTTGCGAATCCAGTTTCTTCTGAAACTCCTCTTTCGTGAACGGCGCCTTGAACTCGTTCAGCTGATCGTTCACTTCCTCATCGGTCGCCACCAGATTCTGTTTTTCCGCCCGCTGCATCACGATCTCCTGATCGATCAGCTGACGCAGAATATTCAGGCGCATGATGTCCGCCTGCACCTTCGAGGGCTGCTGGTGCGAGTCTCCCAGGTTGTTCTGGAAGATGGTTTCCACTTCCGCTCGCTCGATCGGCTTTCCGTTCACGGTGGCCAGCGTGTTGGGGTCGTGAGCGCGCTGGCAGCCACCCAGCAGCGCCAGGGCGACCCCCAGAACAGCAACCTTCAGGATCCGAGGTGGGAATGGGGAATCCAGGACAGCCAATGAAACCGATCGAGATGGCAAAAATCTTCTCCCTGCTGGCGCGCCGCGAATCGGGGTACGGCGCTTATGATTCAGCATAATGCGGTCCCCGAGCCCTGCAAAGACTCATTTCGCCGCGGCCGGGCTCGCCGGACTCGGGCTCTCCGCCGGCGGCGCGATTCCCTGCTCCCGCAGGGCCCGGTCGATCATGATCCACAACTCGTGCTCGTCCAGCTGCCCCGCCCAGCGCTCCCCGTTCACGAAGAAGGTCGGCGTGGCGTTCACGCCCGCCCGGTCTCCCGCCTTCATTTCGGCGATGATCCCGTGGTCGTCCTGCTTCGCCACGCAGGCGTTCAGCTGCGTCCCGTCCAGATGTTCCCGCGTACCTTCCTGGCTGGCCAGCTTGTCCAGCATGGCCGCTGATTTGGCCGTATCGTGAGACGGGCCGCTCACATCCTCGCCATGGGTGTGCAGATAATCGACGTAATTCCAGTAGGCCGTTTGGTTCTGGACTGCCAGGCAGTTCGCATCTACCGCCGCGTGCATCGCCCAGGGATGGATCTCGACCAGCGGGTAATCCAGATAGATGAAATTCACCAGGCCCTTGTAGTGTTCCAGCGTGTCGGGAAAGAACTCCGCGTTCATCCGCGCGCAGTAGGGGCACTCCAGGTCGTCGAAGTTGACGATCGTCACCTTCGCCTGCGAATTGCCGCGAACGGGCCGGCCCTCGGTCGGCAGCGTCGTCGCGGGATCCTTTCCCAGATCCCATCTGGACAGACGGGCCAGCGTGTTGCCGTCTTTCGAGAGCAGGAAGTTCACCGTCTGCGACCGGCTCGGCTCGCTGGGCAGTGAAAATGTCACCGGGATGGTGTCAAAGCCCACCAGGTCGCTCTTCTCACGCGCCCCGATGGTCACCTGGTATTCCGGCGGCACGCTCAGCTCCGACCGGATCATGATTTCAATCTTCCGATTCAACGATGCAGGCGCCGGCAGAACTGGGGTATCCGTCTGCTGCGCGACGCACCCGGCTGCCAGAATCAAGGCGCCGCAAAAAAGCAAAAACCTGCTCAACAAGAAAAACCGCCTTCTCGGCTCAAAGCCAACATTACTGGGATCACTTCCTTCATTATCGCAGTTCACCCGACGTCAGGCTTCCAAACCCGTCAAAACAGGCTGATCCGGTGAGTCAGATCGCCCACATTCGACATGCCGGCAAAATTGAAGGTCCAGAAATACTCGGTGTCGTCACGGATCGAGCCCAGCGAAAACCGGCGATACTGGAAATCGATACCGCAGCAATCCCAGTTGTACTGTACCTGGGCCGCTCCAAATTGCAGCTGCTGGTGCACCAGATCGTACGTCGTATTCAGCCCCTCGCTCAGCCCCAGATGATTCGCTGCCCCGTGCGTCGCCAGCAGATGGATCTGGTTGTACTGAGTCGGCGCATTCGGCGATTGCGGCGGCGACTTGGCGGTGGTCAGCGGCGTGTATCCCAGGGGCACATTCATGTACGCATCCCCAAACTGCAGCTTCCACAGGCCCGTCCGATATCCCGCAAACAGATTGCTCGAAGTGATCTTCCCTTCCTTCACGTCGTAGTCCAGATCCCACTCCCCATCCGTGGTCCCACTGGTCCGCAGCCGCAGCCGCGAAATCACCGGAGTGGTGTGCCGCGGCTCCGTCAGGAAGTCGATTCCTGTGAAATCGAGCGTTGTATCGAGCGGGTTCGGCGTACCCCGCGTGATCGCATGATCGAAATCCGGCTCGAAATAGTACTTCTGCGCGACCCGCCAGGTGAGCCAGTCCCTCGATCCCCCGCCGCACAGCACATCCGGGCCGAGCGCTTCGTCACCCTTGCACGGATGTGGAGGCAGATGCCGCAGAAACAGCCGTTGCGTCAATCCGTACTCCAGCTCGTTGGTGTTGCTCGCCACATCCGTCTGGTCGAATCGCAGAATCTGCCGGAAGTTATTGATCCCGGTGACGTACCGATAGGACACAGCCGGCTCAATCGTGTGGCGCACGTCACCGCCCAGCAGATGCACAAGCCATGGCGGAGAGAAATCTCGTTCCAGCGCTGGCGGCCGCAGCTCAAACCCCATCTCCACGTCGCTGCGCGCGACGTCTTCCGTGCGCACCGTCGGGATCTGCTCCAGATCCGCAGGATCCTGGCTCTTCCCATACCAGGTCTCGCGGAACGCCGCTTCCGGCCGAAAGGTCCAGCCATCGAAATGCAGCGGCAGAGAAGCGCGGGGGTAAAAGTCCACACGGGGCACCCCCGCCGTCGTCCGGAAACTCGGGTAGTCGTACCGGGATATTGCACCCGCCGACCCGTCGAACCCCCACATGACACCCGACACGCTCTGCGGCCCACCCAGCCGCCGGTCCGCCGTGGCCACATCGACCTCCGGGAGATGCAGGATTCGCACTTCGTCGCCCGTGATCGCCGCGCTCTGGAAATCCTGGTACCGATTCATGCGCAGGCTCTCCCACATGTCGTGGTTCTCGTGGGTCACAAAGAGCTGCGATTTCACCTCGGAGTTGATCGCGATTGCGTAATCTTCCTCCCACACCAGCCGATAGATGTAGGAACTCAGATACTCCGCATCCACTACCCCTGTCGTATGTGGCGTGAAATCGTAGCGGCCGTCGGCCGCGACATCCACCCCTCCCTGGTTCGCTCCGCGCTGTCCGTTTGGCAACAGAACGCCTTCATCCAGGAGGCTGTGAAAGCGGACGTTCGCGAAATTCCGCTCCAGTCCCCGGTACCGGAACAACCCGTTGGGCGCGAATCCCCGGTTCGACCACCATTGCGACGCCACCATCAGGTCCGCGCTCCGCCCCAGCGTCAGGTAGACACCCTCCCCGATCATGAATCCCCTCGTCGTGTCATCTCCGAAATAGGGAATCAGAATCCCCGACGACCGCTGCACATCCACTGCGTGCGTCATGTAGGGGAGGAAAAGCAATGGCAGGTGGAACCACTGAAACGTGGCGTTTTTTGCGCGTGCGACGCCGTTGTCGAGCGCGATATTCCGCGACAGAATCCGCCAGTCCGGCTTCGGCAGCCGACACGAAGTCATCGTTCCGTGAATAACCCGATAGTGCCCCTTGCCCAGTTGCAAAACCTCGCGGCCGGTAAGGGCAAAGGGATTCGGCGCGGTAAACACCATCCGGCCGCGCGGCGTGCGCTCCACCCCCAGCGTGCCCACGACATCAAAGAAGTCGCCCGTATCCTGCTGCACGTTGGTGGTTCCGTGGCTGGCTTCGAAATGCTCATCGTCCGGGCCGCCATCCACCATCAGGTGCCCCTGCGCCACCACTTCGCCGGTTGTGGCGTTGTAGGTCGCGTGGTCGGTGTGGATGATATAGAGCCGGTAATACAGGACCACATTGCCGTCCAGGGTATAAACGGTCCCGTTCTTCGTCTCTTCCCGCGTCTGCGTATCGGCAATGATTTTTACCGGTACCCCGGGGCTCGGTTGCGGCACAACATGCGCCTGTGGAATCGAGCTGTGCAGGCTGGGATCGTCAGGCAGGCTTGCTGCAGGACGACCTTGTGCGGGGGGAAGCTGCGTGGTTACCGCCTGCGCTCGGAGTCGCGGATGACACAGCAGATACAGCGTGATACACCAAAACAAGCGGGTTCTCATCGCGCGCGGCAACTCCAGCATAGCAAAGCAGAATGCGGATTCTCCGGCGCGACACGTGCCTGCCGCCCGATTTGGGAGTCTTTGACACCCCGGTTATCACCGGGTACCACCCCGGGGATGATCCCTGCTGCAGTTTTCAACCCGACGAGGATTGATTTGACGCCGCTCACGACCGACCTTCCCCCTTCGACCTCCACGGCGCCCATCCCCGTTCCTCCCACGCCGTCCTGGAAGAATGAAGTCACGGCGCGAGTCCGTGCGCATCGCACGCGACGCTCCCCGTCCTCCGAAGACCAGCCCGCCCTCCCGGGACTGGAGAACGCGCTCGGCCCCTCGACCATTGCCGCTCGCGTAGCCGAACGCTACGCCCGCGTGCCTTCCTATAGAGACGTTCTCGCGGCCCAGGCTGCCGCAGCCGAAGCCGAAGCGGCCGCCGAGGCGAGGGCCGCCGCTCGCGCCGCCATCTCCCCGACTGTCACGCCGACCCTTGAGCCTTCCCAGGAACCGCTCCTCCCGGATGAGCCGGTCGAACAGCCCTGGCAGCCCGATCTGCTTCGCTATTTCGTCAGCACGGATTCGCTGCCCCCTGCGCCATCCACCCCGGCGGAAGCCCGCGTTTCGGCACATCGCTCGGTGGACATGCCCGAAACTGGAGCCGATCCTCTCGAGGATGCGGTTGTGGAGCCCGCGCATCCCCTGCCGGCGCGCGTGCTGGCCTTCCCGCGCGAGCTGATCGCGCCCCGCAAAGCGCGCCCTCGCCGGGCTGAAGGCCCCCTTCGCGAGGATTCCTCGCCTCAGGTCGATCCCGCAGAGGCCCGGCAGGAGCTCCCGACCCGCTCCGACTCTGACCCCGGCGAACTTCGCATTTTTGAAGCCGAGCCTGCCCGGCCGCCCTTATCGCCGGCGCAGGACCCGCCGGAATGGCTTTCCATTCACCTGGACGCGGAGACCTCCATGCCCCCGACGAAGCAATCCGCGCGGAACACCTCTCTGGACGACCTGCCCCTGCATGTCGCGCCCCTCGGGCACCGGGCCATGGCCGGTCTGGTGGACTTTTCCCTCACGCTGGCCGCTTTTCTTCTCTTCATTGTGGTCTTCGCGGCCTCGACCACCCATCTGCCCTCCGGCCGCGTGGCCCTCATTGGTTCCGGCGCTATCCTGCTGATCATGTGGGTGTTGTACCAGTTCCTCTTCTTCACCCTTACGGATGCGACCCCGGGAATGCGCTACGCGAAGATCGCGCTCTGCACCTTTGACGACGAAAATCCCGCCCGCTCCGCCATGCGCGGTCGGATCGTCGCGATGCTCCTGTCGGCCCTGCCCCTGGGTCTCGGTTTTCTGTGGGCACTCTTCGACGAGGACACTCTCGGCTGGCACGACCGCATCACGAGAACGTATCAGCGGAGCTATCGCCCGGAATAGTCGTGTGCATGGCAACCGACTTGTACGACTTTTAACGCAAAATTAGCATCACAATAATGCTGTGAACAGCTTTGCCTCCACACCGCATTCTGCCCCAGCTGCAAAGTTCGGGCCCTATCATGGCCAATATGAAGGACATGCTCGGGTCTCGATGGTTCTCTCCCTGGCCGAGACTATCTGCCTGATCGTCCTTCCGTGGATCCTCGGATGGACTGAGATGATCCGAAATCCCGATATGGCTTATCTGAAGGATCTGCCCATGTCACCGGGCTGGCTGGCGGTCGTCGACTTCATCGGCATCTTTGCCGCGTACGCTTACTACTCGCTGTATAAGCGCATCAGTGCCAGAATTGCCGAGGGAATGCCAGGCTACGCTTTTCTCGACCGAGTCCGGCTCCGCCTCACCCTGCTGTCCCATACGGTCCTCATCCTGGTCATTTTCCTCGTTCTCAAGATTCGCTGAACCCACTCGAGGCTCAGTGAATCCCTCGCCGTCTACTGAATCGGTTTCTCCTGCGCCGGCTGATAGTTGAAATCCCACCGCTGATCGCGCCGACCGGACTCATACCGCGTATCCCACGTCAGCCAGTAGCGGTCGGCCGCAGCGCCCTCCGGATAATGCTCGCTCGCCGGATACGGATACCGCGTCATCGCCTGGAACGGCATCGGCCCCACCGTAAAGGGCGAAGCCTCCCAGAAGTCCATGTCCTTCACAAAGCCGTTGGCATAGAAGAAATAATCCCGCTTCCAGCCACGCGGCAGCGGCGGCAGAGCCCCGGCCCGGAACTCGGCATCGATCTCCTCGCCCGTCCCAAAGATCACATAGCGGTTGTCCACCCGCTCCAGCAGCGGTGTCACATCCCCGTAGCGCGTGTACACACCCCGAGCCCAGAAAAACGGCCCCGTCTGGCTGATCCGCTCGTAGTTGTACGTGAGGTCGCCCGGCGTCTTTCCCTCAATCTGCTGCGGATACCCGCGAAACGCCAGATGCGCCTCGGCCAGCGGTACCTCGATCCGCCGCACCTGGTTTACTGCTTCGGGCCCGTTGTCCACCAGCGCCTGATCCCAATAGATCTGCAGATTCGTGGTGATCCGGATCTTCCGCGCGCCCGGCGGCAGCTTGCCTGTCAGGTCCACGACGATCGTCCGCGGAAGCCCCGCCGGGAACCCCATGTCCTGAATCACCCGTTTCCAGCGTCCATCGGGCATCTGCACGTCCAGCTGCGGCGGCATCGGATGCAGCCCCGCCTGCCAGGCCGCATGCATCGAACTCGCGCTGAAATATTCGATATATCCGTGCAGCAGCAGCCGCAGCGGATTTCCGGGCGTCCACGCACCCAAATCCAGGGTCAGCGTGTGCGGGTTCGCGAATCCGGCATAGCTGAGGTTCGTGAAGTCCCGCACGTACTGGTGGTCGATCTTAGCCAGCTGCGGACGCACATCGCGTCCATGGTCGTCCCACGCGCCGGCTACCGGCCGCGGCGCCACCACCGCAACCGTCTTTCCCGAAGCAAACGGCCGCTCGCTCAGGAACCGCTCATCGGGATAAACCTCCACGCCCGCCGGATGGTCGACCGCCACCAGCCGCAGCTGGTCGATGTAATTGACCTCCTCCATCGGCTCCCCAAAGCGCAGGCTCAGCAGACCATTCCGCGCGCGCAGCAGGTTGCCGTCCACCTTGATCCACTCATCCGGATCGTTCTCGTTGGTCGCTGTCGGCGAAACCCAGTGTCCGACGACAGCCGCACCGATCACGTCCGACACAAACCGATACTCCTTTCCATCCCAGGCAAAGAGTGTCGGACACGAACTTCCCCGCCGATCCAGCTCCTTCAAGGCCAGGGTCCTGTTGGCGGCGATGTTGATCTCGTCCTGCGGAACCCCTGTCGGCCACAGCAGCCGCACCACATCCACCTTGTCTGCCGAACCGAGCCCGGCTAGAACGTCCATCGATCCCTGGCTCAGGTACCCGGATCCGCCGGCCACCTCAAACTTCTGCCAGTGTCCCCCCGCCAGCACTTCAACCTTGGTCCCGATTCCCGACTTGTTATCCGCCAGCCCCGCCAGAGCAATCCGCAGCGAATGGTTTTTGTTCCCGCCGACATTTCTCAGCACCACGGGCGCTCCGTTCAGACGGGTCACGATGAGATCCGCCGCCCCGTCACCGTCCACGTCCGCGGCAATCACCGACCGCGCGTCTTTGATCGTGACTTTGTCCAGTCCGAGGGGCGCGCTCACGTCCTCAAACCCTTGCGGCCCCAGGTTCCGGAAAACATGCAGTTCGGTCCCATGCGCCGTTTCCAGCACGGCAGCCAGATCGATCCATCCATCGTTGTCGAAGTCGATCGGCGTCACACCCCATCCGCCCGTCACTCCCGCCGGCAGCGGCAAATGGACGCGCTCAAACCGCTTTCCCTCGACGTTCTTCCACAGGGTCAGGCCCGGCGCTCCCGCATGGGTGACTGCGACATCCATCCAGCCGTCTTTGTCGAAATCGAAGACGCTCACTCCGCGCGTCGCCGGCAGGCTCGCATCCGCGTACAGCGGCATCGGCTGGAAAGCTCCCTCACGCCGGTTGAAATAGATCGTCGGCGCGCCACTGTCGCCCGTGATCAGCAGATCCACCGCGCGGTCGTTGTTGATGTCCGACAGCGTCGCCTGCACCGTTCTCCCGTGTCCGCCCAGCGCGGTTGGCCCGGTCCGCTCGGTAAACGTCGAGTTCCCGTTGTTCCGCCACAGCACGTTCGGCCCGGACTTGCCTCCCTCAGTCGCCGCTCCCGTGATCAGCAGATCCAGATCTCCGTCATGGTCGAAATCCACAAACGTCAGGCCCGCCGGCCGGTTCAGCTGCTGAATTCCCACTTTCGCCGTCACATCCTCAAACTTCCCGCCCCCGAGATTCCGATAGAGAATCACTCGGTCCCGAAGCGCCACCGCCAGATCGGGCAGGCCGTCATTGTCGAAATCCCCCACCGCGCAGGCAACGCCCACCCCGCTTGCGTCCAGACCCGTTTCGCTCGCCGGAATCGGTTCAAATGATCCATTCTTCAGGTTCCGATACGCCTCGATGGCCTCCGGACCCTGCGTCATCACGACCAGGTCCTGCGATCCCGCACCCTCCAGATCCGCAACACACGCTCCCCCGCCCAAAGAGCCGTCTGCCGCCGCTCCAGCGTCCTGCCGGTAATGCGACGGCGCAAACTGCATCACCCGCTGTGGCTCGAAGTGCACCGGGATCATCGCGCCCACCGGCGCCTCCGGCAGTTCCATCTCTTCCATCGTCGAATAGTGGCCGCGCTCTCCGTAGCCAACGCTCAGCGGCGAAGCGATCTTCGCCTGCGTCAGGTGCTGAAAAATCTTCAGGTGCTCGTGCGCCTCCTGCGTCCGCCCTACCCGCTGCAGAGCTCGCGCCAGCCCAAACTGCGCCGAGCAATGAATGGGATTCATCTCCAGCGCCTTCTCGAACTCGGCAATCGCGTCGTTGAAGTTCCCCACCGTCAGGTCCAGCTGTGCCACGAAATAATGCGCATCGGCGTCCTGCGGATCGATCGCCAGAACCCTCCGCATGTCCTCGATCGCCCCCTTCTGATTCGCCTCGTCCATCTGCGTCAGGCCCAGGTTGTACCAGACCCGCGGATTATCGGGCGCCATCCGCGCTGCCTGCTGCAGTTCCTGCTCCGCCTCCGGCAGCTTTTCCAGGTACAGCAGCGCAATGCCCCGGTTCAGCACCGGAATCGCCGACTGCGGATCCGCCTTCTCTGCCTCGGCGAACTGCGCCGCCGCCTTTTCTGTCAGCTGCTGATTCATCAGCGCCACGCCGATGCTGTTCAGCCGCGCCGCCTCGGTTGCATCGTTCGGCTCCGCGGAAGGACGAGCCGTGAGCGCGGTCATTCCCCCGATCAGAACGACCGCGGGCACAAAAAAGCTCACAAACTGGAGAGGAGTTTTCCTGGATGGCATGATTCGCCGTCCATTATAGGGATCAGCGCAGACGTCTCGCCAAATAAACGGCGCTAACCGTCGGAGCCTGCACACATCTTAAACGCGCAAACGCGCGCGACCAGCCCCGTTCCTGCATTCAAAGGGCGCGTAGCGCCGCCCGCCTGGACGGCCAGTCCCGCGAACCGTTGGAGCCTGCACAGATCCTAAGCGCGCAAGCGCGTACGCCCGGGTGGCTAACCGCCGATGTGGACCATGCTCCGCGATGGCTTCAGAAAGTCCGGCTCCCCGATATGGTGCCGCGCTTCTTTCTGATCCACGGTCCTGCGGATGAACGCAATCATCTCGTCATCGCTGCCGCCTCGCTGCATCACTCCGTACAGGTCATGATCCGATTGCGAAAACAGGCAGGTTCGGATCTTCCCGTCCGACGTCAGCCGGACACGGCTGCAGGCCCCGCAGAATGCCTGGGTTACCGGGGCGATGATGCCCATCTCGCCGACCCCGTCGTCGAAGGTGTACCGCACCGCCGTCTCGCTGGCCACGTTCGGCGTCAGACGGCGCACCGGCCGGAAGCTCTCCAGCGCCGACACGATCTCCTTCAGCGACACCACCGACTCCGGCGTCCACAACCGGTCCTCTTCGAGGGGCATAAATTCGATGAACCGCACGATCACATCCTCATCCCGGGAAAACCGCGCGAACGGCACAATCTGATCTTCATTGAAGCCGCGCAGCAGCACGCAGTTCACCTTCACCGGAGCCAGCCCGGCGCGCTTCGCTGCCCGAATCCCGGCCAGCACCCGCTCATAACTCCCCGGCACCCGCGTAATGCGTGCAAACTTCTCCGCATCCACGGCGTCCATGCTCACGGTGATCCGGCTCAAGCCTGCCTCGCGCAGCGGCTTCGCCATCTCTTCCAGCAGGTGCCCGTTCGTCGTAATCGCCAGATCCAGCGGCTCTCCATCCAGCGTCTTCAGCCGGCTCAGCTCTCGCAGCAGATCGAGAAGGCCGCGGCGCAGCAGCGGTTCTCCACCCGTCAGCCGGATCTTTTCGATCCCCAGCGAAACAAACACCCGCGCGATCCGCAGGTAATGCTCGATCGGCAACTCCGCGTAGATGGCGCCTTCGTTGCCTGTCCGGCAATAGACGCACTTGTAGTTGCACCGGTCTGTAATCGAGATGCGCAGGTCGGTGATCGCCCGCCCGTGCTTGTCCCGCAGCCGCTCGGACACGTCTCCCGCGGACGGGAAATTCGGGGGTGGGGCCAAGGCGATCGCCATGAGCTAATACTTTACTTGGATGCGCGCCGCCCACGCCAGTTTCAACCCGCGGCTATCCGCGTAACATGTTCGGACGGCCTACGCCTCCAGCGATGAAAGCGCCGGTTGCAGTTCAGGCAGCGCCAGGTCTTCATTCCCACCATCCAAAATACCCAGTCATTGGCACGATGGTGGGAGCGGCGAATCGCATTCGCCTCTCCGCAACCCGGGCAGCGAAACAGTTTGCTGGTCATCGGAACTCACTTGTCGTTCCCCATCCTGTGACCCGATGGTCCGTCATGTTATGTCGCGGGGAATCTGTGTCCCCTTTGACACCGGCCGTGCCTCGGAAGTTGCCCAGTCACCCCTCCGCGATCATTCCGGATTGGATTCACAGCACTTACATCCCGTCGTAGTTCGGACCGCCTCCGCCCTCCGGGGGCACCCAGTTGATGATCTGGTAGGGATCCATGATGTCGCAGGTCTTGCAGTGCACACAGTTGGTGAAGTTGATCTTCAGCTCTTTCTTCGCCCCTTGTGCGGCTTCGTGTCCGACGCCGTCCGACGCGTGTCTGACATTGTCCGACGCCCCCGATGCCATGTCCGGCACGTCCACCATCTCGTACACCGCCGCCGGGCAGAAGTACTGGCAGGGATTGCCATACTCCTGCGTGCACCGGTCGCTGCAGAGGTTCAGATCCTTCACCACCAGGTGCACCGGCTGGTCCTCGTCGTGCCGCGTGCCGGAATGAAACACATCCGTCAGCCGGTCGAAGGTCAGCTTCCCGTCCCCGCGGGCGTTGCCGACCATCGGCCCCCGGTTCAGGTCCGGAGGCCCCAGCTCGTCCACGCGAGCCATTTGCCGGTAATCCGCTACACTCTCCGCGTCCGGACCCAGGCGCGCTCCAAACATCACCTGCTGGACCGCCGCGCTGGCCAGGCCCTCCAGCAAACCATGCTCAAATCCCTGATGGAAATTCCGCACCCGCCACATCTCATCGCGGATCCAGCTCGCGTCCACCAGCGCCTTATACTGCCGCAACGTCTTTTCCGAGCTGTCCCCGGTCAGCAGCGCGTCGAAAACCGCCTCCGCCGCCAGCATGCCGCTCTTGATCGCCAGATGAATCCCCTTCAGCCTCTGCGAATTCAGGAAGCTCGCCGAATCCCCAAGCAGCACCCAGCCATTCCCGTAAATCTGCGGCATCGTCAGCCATCCGCCATAGGGCAGGCTCTTCGCGCCATAGCGGATCATCTTCCCGCCTTCCAGAATCCGCCGCGCCCAGGGATGCTCCTTAAAGCTCTGGAACACATGGTGCGGGTCCGTCCGCGGATCCTCGTAGTCCAGCCCCGTCACATACCCAATAGAAATCAGCGTGTCGCTGATCCCGTAAATCCACGCGCCGCCGTACTCCCGGGTCGTCAGCGGATATCCCAGCGTGTACCGCACCTCGCCTTTCGC
Source organism: uncultured Acidobacteriaceae bacterium (assembly GCA_963770525.1). GTDB lineage: Bacteria > Acidobacteriota > Terriglobia > Terriglobales > Acidobacteriaceae > Palsa-343. Next base: position 470,050 of record CAVYPY010000003.1, read on the forward strand.
GATCCGCCCCGCGGGAATCTCCCACAGCTCCTTGACCCCCAACCCGTAGGTCTGCGCATGCTCCGGATCCTCGAGGCCCAGCCGCCCAATCAGCTCCTTCGCACAGTTCCCACGCGTGCCCTCGGCCAGCACCGTCACCTTCGCCCGCAGATCGTACCCCGGTTCAAAATTCCCTTTCGGATGCCCTTCCTTATCCACGCCCTTGTCATCCGTCTGGACGCCCGCCACGCGTGCATCCTCGCCCCACAGCAGCTGCGACCCCGCGAACCCCGTGAAGATGGTGATGCCGGCTTCTTCAACCTTCTGCCCCATCCACTTCACGAACTTGTTCAGCGAGATGATGTAGTTCCCGTGATCCCGCAGCGGAGGCGGCACAATCGGAAATTTCCTCTGCCCCGTCGGCGTCAGGTACCACAACGACTCCTTCGTCACCTCGGCGTCCAGCGGCGCTTCCTTCTCAAACCCCGGCAGCAGCTCCCGCATCGATTCCGGATCGAGCAGCGCCCCGGACAGGCAGTGCTGACCCACCTCCCGCGCCTTCTCCAGCACGTAAATGTTCTCTTTGGTCAGCGGCGAATCCGGATGTTCCGCCTTGTGCGCATCGATCAGCTGCGCCAGTCGCAAAGCGCACGCCATCCCCGCCGGGCCGCCGCCGACGATCACCACGTCCGCCTCCATCTGCGGCCGCTCCACACCTTCTACTGGTTTTCGAAAGACAATCATGGGTTCCGGGGTCAGCAACGACCGACCATCTTACCAGTGAGAGGATGCGCCCGTTGCGCTCGCCCCCGCCGATTCCGCTATTTGTATAACCGATTCAGATCAGTCTCCGGTATCCGATGCCGCAGCCACCTCGCGCAGAGGGATCGCCGCCTTACGCGTTCCATACCGATGCACCATCGTGATCAGCACTGCCGCCACCAGAGTCGGGAACGCCAGCGTGACCAGGCCTCTCTGATAGCCGCCCATCCAGCCTGCCGAGAGCCCCATCCAGTACGGCCCCACGAAACCGCCCAGAATCGCGATCGAATTCACTGTGGCGATCCCGGCAGCGGCTGACCGGCCCCGCAGAAAGCTCGTGGGGATCGTCCACAGCGGCCCCTGAAAGGCATTGAACCCCATCATCACCACGACCAGAGCCGCAATCACCACCCCCGCCCGGCTCGACAGCGCGGCCGCAACAAAAGCAGGCGCCATCACCACGACCGGCAGGAGAATGTGCCAGTAGCGTTCGCCGTTCCGGTCGGAATGCCAGCCGTTCAGCAGCATCGCCGCGGCGCCCAGAAGCCCAAGACACGCAATGATCATGCCCACGCCGGTGGCGTGCAGTCCCGTTACGTCGCGGACCAGGGACGGCGCGATGAAGGTGTAACCATAGGTGCCAACGTAGAGACAAAACAAAAACATCCCCACCAGCCAGACCCGCGGATCGCGAAAGGCTCCCGTAGTGCTGTGCGTCTGCTCTTCGTCCCGCACGCCCTGCTCTCCCAGCTCGCGCTGAATCCAGCTGCGTTCGGCCTCCGTCAGCCAGGCCGCCTGCCTCGGACCGTCAGGCAGCGCCGCCAGAAACACCACGCTCATCAGCACCGCGGGCAGACCTTCCATCAGCAGCAGCCACTGCCATCCCGCCAGATGACCTCGGCCATTCAGGTGCAGCAGACCGCCCGCCAGCCCTCCCATCACTGTGGAGGCGAGCGGAAACGCAATATAGAACCGGCTGACAGCTTTCGCCCGTTCCCTGGCGGGAAACCATCGGGACAAATAAAAGATGATCCCCGGGAAAAACCCCGCCTCCGCGGCGCCCAGCAGCAGCCGTCCCGTGTAAAACTCCAGCGGAGTCCGCACGAAGATCATCCCCATCGACAGCAGACCCCAGGTGAACATGATCCGCGCCAGCCACCGTTTCGCGCCGAACCTCAACAGCATCAGGTTCGACGGAATTTCCAGCGCCGCATAGGGAAGAAAGAACAGCCCCGCGCCCAAACCAAACACCGCGGCAGAAAAATGCAGCTGCTGGTTCATCTGGAGCGCGGCAAAGCTCACATTCACGCGATCCATATAGGCGATCCCGTAGCCGACGCCGATCAGCGGCAACAGCCGTACGCTCGCCTTGCGCAGCGCCGAGCGTCCAATCGCCTCGTCGCCGCGCGGAGGCACCACCGCCAGCCCGTTTCGATCGGGTTGCTCCACTGCCTGGTTTGTCTGCATGGGGAGCGAATGAGTTGGCCGAGTATAGCACCGGCCACGCGGGCTCGCTGACCGCGTCATCCGCGAACCGAAACTGAGCTGACCGGCCCTTAGCTGACCGGTTTTGAGCTGACCGGTTCTGAGCTAACCGCTCCTCAGCTGCTTTTCGCCTTCTTCACTTCTTCCGTCAGCGCCGGCACGATCTGGAAAAGATCCCCCACCACCGCGACATCGGCAATCTCAAAAATCGGCGCCTCCGGATCCTTATTGATCGCAACAATCGTCCGCGCGCCCTTCATCCCCACAATGTGCTGGATCGCACCGCTCACGCCCAGCCCGATATACAGCTTCGGCGCTACCGTCTGCCCCGACGACCCAATCTGCCGCTCCAGAGGCAGCCATCCGTTGTCGCAGATCGGCCGCGACGCCCCGACCTCGCCGCCCAGCGCCGCCGCGAGATTCTCGACCAGCGCCATGTTCTTCTGCTCTTTGATCCCGCGCCCGACGGCGACGATCACCTCCGCTTGCGACAGGTCCACCGTCTGCTTCGCCTCCTGGAAGACCTCATGCGGTGTCACCCGCGGCGCGCTCGCAGCGACCGCCGCCGCTACGGTCTCCACCGCCGCCGATCCACCCTCTGCCTGATCCCCGCGAAACGCCCCGATCTGAATCGTCGCCATCCACGGCGCGTCTCCGCCAAACGACACGTCTGCGGCAAATTTCCCCTGGAACATCTGCCGCGTGAACAGCAGCTTTCCTCCCTCGTACTTGTAGCCGGTCGAGTCGGAAATCAGCGTCCGGTCCAGAGCCAGTGCCAGCCGCGGCGCAAAATCCCGCACCTGATACGTGTGCGGAAACAGCACCAGCTTCGGCTGCTTCTCAGCAATGAATGCCTTCAGCGCATAAACGTACGCATCGGAGGTGTACTTCGCCAGCGAATCAGCCTCCAGAGCCACGACCTTCGCCACAGCTTTTGCTGCCAGTTCCTGTGCCAGCGCCGCCACGTCATGGCCCGCCAGCACCACTTCGGCGCTCCAACCCGTCTGCTTAGCGATCGCCTGCGCCGCCGCAATCGTCTCGAAGGAAACCCGATTCAGTTTTCCTTCCCGCTGCTCCGCCACCACCAGAATCAAATCGGCCATAACACGCCTTGTCTCAGTCATCCGCACCGTGGGCGCTCAGGAAAAAGCGCGGCCCTGGAGCCGCGCCTAAACCCTAATCCCCTAATCCCTGCTTCTCTAGTATTCGTGGACCCGTCCGCGCCGCAGATACGTGCCATAGATCCCAAAGATCACCGCCAGCACGCCCGCCAGCACGTTGTAGTAGAACATCGGATGAATCCAGCCCGGATCGTATTGCAGGTCCTGCCCCGTCCACAACAGCAGCAGCACCGCGAAGAACGCGCACTGCCCCGAGACCACCTGAAACATCAGCCCCCGCTGCCGCCGCTTCTCCAGCGCGCCCACCTGCGCCGGCGTCAGATTGCGTTCGCTCTCGGGGATCGTCATGTTCGGCATCGTCTGTCCTTCTCCTTCGTCGTGTTGCGCACCATTATATCCGGGGATCGCGGTGATTTTCCCTCTCGTCAGGGCCTCTGCGTTTCTAAAATCTAATCCCTAAACTCTAAACTCCGCCTCTCACAGCGCCCGCGCCTCGTTCTTCAGATACTCCACCAGTTCCTTTGCCACCTGCGCCGCCGGACCCTCGATCTTCCGCGTCTGCTTCTGGCTGCCCGGGACGTAGAGCTTCTCGATCTTCTGCACATGCGGCGACAGCTTGCCTTCCACGTCTGCCCACATCACCTTGCGCATCGGCTTCATCTTCGCCTGCTTGATGCCGATCAGCGTCGCGTACCGCAGCTTGTTGATCCCGCTCTGGATCGTCAGCACCGCCGGCATGGCCATCTCAATATTCTGATAATGCCCCGCCTCCAGCTCCCGCTTCAGCTTCAGCCCCGTTTCGGTCTTCTCGATACCGATAATGATCGTCGCGTGGGGAATCCCCAGGATCTCCGCCAGCAGCACGCCTGTCTGCGCCGCGCCAAAATCGTCCGACTGCAGCCCAGTCACGATCAGGTCGAACCCCTCGCCCCCATTTTCGGATGCGATCGCCGCCGCTATCGCCCTGGCCGTGTTCGCCGCGTCCATCTGCGCAAAGCGGTCGTCTTCCAGATGAATCGCCCGGTCGGCGCCCTTGGCCAACGCCTCGCGCAACACCTGCTGCGACCGCGCCGGGCCGGCCGTGATCACCGCCACCTCGCCGCCGTGCTTCTCCTTCTGCCGCAGCGCCTCTTCCAGCGCATACGCATCGGGCTCGTTCGTCTCCCATGAGACATCGTCGCGGATCCACGTCCCCGACTCGTTCAGCCGCAGTGGCGCATCCTTCTGCGGCACCTGCTTGATGCAAACCAGAATCTTCATAGCAACCGGCAAGTATAAATGCTCCGCATGACGGTTGCCGCGAAGCGGCGTACGCCTGGACGGCCAGTCCTTCGGACGGCTAGTTCTGCGGCGGGACCGTAAGCTTCTTCCTCGTCGCCTGCGTGTCAGCGGCCGGAGTGGTTCCCGCGCTGGCCGCCTCCTCCATCGAAGTCAGCTCCGACTTCCGGTACACCGGCGCACTCACATAGCCGTGAACGTGATCCTTCGTGATGGTGTTGATCACCACCTCAATCGGCTGCTCGCTGTCCGACTCGTAGTACATCACCGGCTGATCCAGATTCACGTGCTTCTGCACCAGGTCACGGTCGTCCACCATCAGCTGCAGGTCGACATACTGATGTTTCACATTCGCCTTCCGCAGGCTCACGCCCACCGGCCCCTCGTGCGCGAACTGCTTCGACTTCTCCAGATCGAATTCAAAGTAGCTCCGCTGTCCGCGCCTCTCCAGCACCACCAGCTCGTCGTGCGTATGCGCGATCGATCCGCCCAGCTCGGTTTTCGCGCTGGCCAGATCCCCGCGCGCCTCCTCGATCTCTTTGCCCTGCGCATCCAGCTGCGCCTGCATCTTTTTCCAGCGCGCCTCGACCGGCCGCCCGGCGTGCGGTTTCCCGATCCGGCGCACAATCGGATGTTGCGCCTCCTGGGCCGCCTGCTGCTGTGCAGCCTGTTGTGCCGCCTGCTGTTCCGCGGCACGCGTCGTCAGCTCGCTCACCTTCGTCGTCAGGTCATTCAGCTGGCTGCGGGTCCGCGCCAGTTGCGTGTTGACCTGCTGATTCTCTGCCGCCAGCTTCTGCGCGGCATGGTGCTCGTGCATCGCATAGCTAAATCCGGCAATGCCTACCGCCAGCGCCGCCACAGCCACAGCCACCCGCCGCACCAGCGGCGTCGAACCTTCAATCGAGGAGTCGTCCATCATCTGTATGCCTCCGGACACACGAAGACTGTGCCCCTGTCGCAAGCACGCAGGTTTCCATCTTTCCCAATGAGCAAGTGTCTGATTTTCCATTGGTTCCAGTCGTCATGGCACTGCCGTAACCGGCAGAAAAATACACGTCTTTTGGAAATTCTTGCCCGTCGGCAGAAGCTCCGGCGCCCAAGCGCGTCCGTCTGGACAGCCAGTCGCCGGCGGCGACGAGCCCCATCCTATATTCTGAAGAAGACCCCAATTTATTGAGAGCTGCATGATCTCCGTTAGCAACGTCACCATGCGCTACGGCGCCAAAGTTCTGTTCGAAGAAGTCTCCACCACCTTCACGCCCGGCCGGCGCTATGGCCTTACCGGCCCCAACGGCGCCGGCAAATCCACCTTCATGAAGATCCTCTCCGGCGATCTCGACCCGCAAAAGGGCGCCGTCGTCCGCCCCAGGAAGCTTTCCGTCCTCAGCCAGGACCAGTACGCCTTTGACGCCTTCCGCGTCATCGACACGGTCGTTATGGGCAACAAAGGCCTGTGGGCTGCCCTCGCCGAGCGCGACAAAATCTACGAAAAGTCCGACCTCACGGATGACGACGGCATGCGCCTGGCGGAGCTGGAAGGAGTGGTTGGCGAAGAAGACGGCTACACCGCCGAATCCGACGCCGCCATCCTCCTCCAGGGCCTCGATATCGCCGACGAGCTCCACGAGCGCAAAATGTCCGAGCTCCAGGGCGGCCAGAAGGTCCGCGTCCTCCTCGCTCAGGCTCTCTTCGGTAAGCCCCAGGCACTGCTCCTCGACGAGCCCACCAACTACCTCGATCTCGACTCCATCCACTGGCTCCAGGATTTCCTCGGCCGTTTCGAAGGCACCCTGATCACCATCTCCCACGACCGCCACTTCCTCAACTCGGTCTGCACCCACATCGCCGACATCGATTACCAGACGATCATCACTTACACCGGCGGCTACGACGACATGGTGCTCGCCAAGACGCAGATCCGTTCGCGTCTCGAATCCGAAAACGCCCAGCGCGAGAAAAAGATCGCTCAACTGAACGAATTCATCGCCCGCTTCTCCGCCGGCACCCGCTCCTCGCAGGTCACCAGCCGCAAAAAGGAAGTGGAACGGTTACAAACCACTGACCTCGCCCGCTCCAACATCGCCCGTCCCTACATTCGCTTCGACCAAAACCGTCCTTCCGGCAAATACGTGCTCGAGATCGAAGGTCTCCGCAAGACCTACGGCGACCTCACCGTCATCGATGGCTTCTCGACCGGCATCAGGCGTGGCGAAAAAATCGGCCTCATGGGCCGCAACGCCCAGGGCAAGACCACCATGCTTAAATCCCTGCTCGCGAATCAAAAGGACCTCGCCGAAAAAGACTTCATCCTCGACGCGGGCAACGTGAAGTGGGGACACGAAGTCCAGATCGGATACTTCCCTCAGGACAATACCGGCGTCATCGAGCCTGGCGTGACCATCGTCGACTGGCTCCGCCAGTTCGACGCCAAGGCCACCACCGAAGACATCCGAGGCATCCTCGGCCAGATGCTCTTCCGCGGCGAAGAAGGCCTCAAACCCACCGCTGCGCTCTCCGGAGGCGAAGCCGCGCGTCTGCTCTTCTGCAAGCTCATGCTGCAGAAGCCCAACCTGCTCATCCTCGACGAGCCGACGAACCACCTCGACCTCGAAGCCATCAACGCCCTGAACATCGCACTCCAGAAATACGAGGGCACCGTCCTGCTCGTCACTCACGACCACGACCTCATCGACGAAGTGGCCACCCGCATCTGGCACTTTGACAAGGGTGTCATCGAGGACTTCAAGGGCCCGTACGAGGAATACCAGCAGGCCGCTGCCGCCGCCCGCTAATCCCTGGTCCCAGCCGTCCGCCATCCGGGGCCACCTCCAGGCCCCGGCATGACGGATTCTTCATGCGCGCCGCGAGCCAACCTTGCATCTAAGGCTCCGGAGTCGTACGTGCACGCCCGTCACCTGTCGATATTCGCCCTGGCCCTCCTTCTCGCGATACCCCTCGCCTGCGGCAGCCACAGCACCAGCAGCAACACCCCCACGGCGCCATCGCCCACGCCGCCCGCTCCGCCTACTCCCCCCGCCTCGCCCACCATAACGTCTGTCTCCGTCACCTGCAGTCCGTCCACCCTCGACGTCAGCACGACCGCCCAATGCAACGCCACCGTCAGCGGAACCGGCAGCTTTAGTTCCACCGTCACGTGGTCCGCCAGCACCGGCACCATCGACAGCAACGGACTCTTCACAGCTCCGGCGTCTGCCACCACCGCCACCGTCACCGCCACCAGCACCCAGGACACGACAAAGTCCGGCAACGCCTCCGTCACCGTCCAGGCGATAACCCCGCCTCCCGTCCTGACGCCCCGCAGCAATCACGTGGTCCTGGTGATGGAAGAGAATCAGAGTTACTCCACCGTCGTCGGCAGCAGCGCCTGGCCCAATCTCAACCACCTCATCGCCACCGGTGCGCTGCCGACAAACTACTACGCCGACACTCACCCCTCCATCGGCAATTACTTCATGCTCACTACCGGCCAGATCCTGACCAACGACGACAACTCCACCACCGTCTATTCCGTCGACAACATCGCCCGACGCATGCTCTCCTCCAGCGTCTCCTTCCGCGTCTACGCTGAGGGCATCACCCGCGGCTACCTCGGCGGCAATACAGGCCTCTACCTCATCCGCCACAACCCCTTCGCCATGCTCTCCGACGTCGCCGACAGTACGACCGTCGCTAACGATGTCCTCTGGCCGTTTACGCAGTTCGCCACCGACCTCACCGCAAACGCCCAGCCCGCCTTCTCGTACATCGTTCCCGACGTCAATGACGACGCTCACAACGGTACTCCGCAGGAAGCCGACACCTGGCTCCAGACCAACGTCGTCGCTCCCTTGTCCCAAACCGCGGCTTTCCAGCCAGGCGGCGACGGCGTCCTCATCGTCGACTTCGACGAAGCCGCCACCACCGACACCACCCACGGTGGTGGCCACGTCGCCCCCGTGCTCTGGGGACCCGGCGTCCGCTCCGGCTACGAGCAAACCTCCTCCACCGTCTATCAGCACGAAAGCATGCTGGCCACCATGATGGAGTTGCTCAAGCTCCCCAACCCTCCCGGGAACGCCGCTAACGCCCCCCTTATGAATGAGTTCTTCGTCCAGCAATAGGGCCTTCCCGCCCGCCGTCCCGCCTCTTTCCTCCCTCCGCACTGGTTAACCAGAAAGTAACTCCAGGCATCCGACTCCATTAGCGCGCTGGATTTCGTTCGCCGGGCCCCGGCGCCCGGAACCTCAATTTCTCAAGGAGTCCCCACACATGAAACGCATTGCCATGATCCTGGCTCTGGGCACGCTGGTTGCACTGCCAGCGGCCTTGTTCGCCCAGAGCGATCACGGAGAAGTCGGTGCTTACGCGGATTATCTCCGCCTCAATCCAGGAAATACCGCGACCAATTACGTCGGTGTCGGCGGCCGTGTCGCCTTCAATATCCGTCCCACCTTTGCCATGGAGGCGGAGATGAACTATGACTTCGCCCGCAACTACACCACCACCTACACCACCGGCGCTGGCGCCGGGGCCACCACTTCTTTTGTCACTTCCAGCGTGCGCCCTCTCACTGGCCTCTTCGGCCCCAAACTTGAAACCCCGGGCCCCTTCAAGGCGTTTGTCACCGGTAAGGTCGGGTTCGTCGATTTCAGCGTCAATAACAGCGGCAATGTCACCACCACGAGCGCCACCAATGCGGTCGCGGGTGTCGGCGGCTCCGGGACTCACCTCGCGGTTTATCCCGGCGGCGGCATCGAAGGTTTTGTGGGACCCATCGGCCTGCGTGCAGAGGTCGGCGACGAAATCTATCTCGACAACGGCACTTACAACAATCTCCGTGTCACCTTCGGCCCGACGCTCCGCTTCTAAGTCCCGGCGCTGCGCTCGCACCTCACCTTACTCTTGCCTTAACCGACGCTCCCCTCACGGGGAGCGTCTTCTCCTGCGCCTTATCTTGTCGGTCTCGCCAGGAAGTGACTGGATGGAAATTCCAGTCAGCCCCAAATACCTCTGTGCTCTCTGCGTCTCTTGTGGTGGACCCCTCTTCATCAGGTGACCCCCCCTTGCAGTGCGCACCCGCCACTAAAACGCTTCATCTTGACTCCATCCTGCGCCCCCGCGTAGCATGACGCTCGTTCGAGGTGCTTATGTTTCTGCTCGCTTCCTGTTTGCGCCGCACCTTGTCGTGCGCCGCCGCTGTCCTCTTCGTAGCCCTGTTTAGCTTCGCGCCTTCTGCCTCTGCTCAGAGCCAGCCGCCCGATCGACCCTGGATGAACAAATCGCTCTCACCCGATGAGCGCGCCGATCTCCTCATCAAACAAATGACCCTCGACGAAAAAATGAACTTCGTCCACGGCACCGGCTGGAACGGCCTCCGCGAAAAAGCTGAAATCCCCAAAGGCTCCCTCGGCAACGCCGGCTACATGGAAGGCGTTCCCCGCCTCGGCATTCCCGGCGTCAATATGGCCGACTCCGCGGTTGGCGTCCGTCTCGCCGCTCAGGGCTCGCACTACGCCACTCTGCTGCCCTCCGTCCTCGGCGCCGCCAGCAGCTGGGATAAGCAGGCCCTCTTCCTCTTCGGCGACGTCATCGGCCGTGAGCTGCGCGAATCCGGCTACAACATGTCCATCGGGGGCGGCGTCGACATTGCCCGCGACCCGCGCAATGGCCGCAACTTCGAATACGCCGGAGAAGACCCGATCCTCGCCGGCACCATGGTTGGCGAACTCGCCCGCGGCGTCCAGTCCAACCAGGTCATGGGCGACATCAAGCACTACGCCTTCAACGATCAGGAAACCGGCCGCACCATCGTCAACGCCGAAATCAGCCAGCGCGCGGCTCGCGAAAGCGATCTCCTCGCCTTTCAGATCGCCATCAGCCTCGCCCATCCCGCCGGCGTCATGTGCTCCTATAACAAGGACACGATCACGCCTCCCGGCGGCACCGACTGGTCCTGCGAAAACGACTACCTCCTCAACCAGGTCCTCAAAAAGGACTGGGACTTCAAAGGCTTCGTCCTCTCCGACTGGGGTGGAACCCACTCCACCGTTCACGCCGCGCTCGCCGGCCTCGATCAGGAGGAGCCCGGCAGTCAGTACTTTGGCGATGCTCTCAAGCAGGCCGTCCAGAACGGCCAGGTCCCCATGTCTCGCCTCGATGACATGGTGCACCGCATCCTCCGCGAGATGTTCGCCAACGGCGTCATCGATAATCCCCCCGTCGGCGAGGTCGTCAATCCCTTCCGCGGCCGCGAAGACGCCGAGCACATCGCCGACGAAAGCATCGTCCTCCTCAAAAACGACGACATCCTCCCCCTCAAAGCCGACGACGTGAAGTCCATCGCCATCATCGGCTCTCACGCCGATGTCGGGGTGCCCTCCGGCGGCGGCTCCGCCCAGGTCGATGCACCCGGCGGCAACGCCGTCAATCCGCATCCCGGCCCCTCCTACTGGGGTGAGGTCGTCTACTTCCCGTCTTCTCCGCTGCGGCAAATCCGCAAGCACGCTCCCAACGCGCAGGTTGAATTCAACGAAGGCACGGACACCGCCGCTGCCGCGCAGCTTGCCGCGCAATCCCAGATCGCCATCGTCTTCGTCAATCAGCCCATGCGCGAAGGCATGGATGCCGCCACCATTGAGCTCCCCAACAACCAGGACGCGCTCGTTGAGGCCGTCGCCGCCGCCAACCCCCGCACCATCGTCGTCGTTGAATCCGGTGGGCCCGTCGCTATGCCCTGGGTCGACAAAGTGCAGGGCATCCTCGAAGCCTGGTATCCCGGCATCGGTGGCGCCCAGTCCCTCGCCAACATCCTCTTCGGCGAAGTCGATCCCTCCGCTCGCCTCGCCATCACCTTCCCGAAGAGCGACGATCAGCTCCCGCATCCCGAAGTCCCGGGCATGAACCTCCTTAAGCCCGTCAGCGGCGGCATGCCTGAGGCGCACCATCACCACATGGGCGAGCTGCCGCCCTTCGACGCCGACTACAACGTCGAAGGTGTCCGTGTCGGTTACAAATGGTTTGAGTCAAAAGACCTCAAGCCGCTCTTCCCCTTCGGCTTCGGCCTCTCCTACACCTCGTACTCGTTCTCCGGCCTCCATGTGGATGCCGGTACGCACACCGTCACCCTCACCGTCCGCAACACCGGCCAGCGCGCCGGAGCCGAAGTCGCCCAGGTCTATGCTGTCCTGCCTGCGTCCACCGGCGAGTCCAGCTTCAAGCGCCTCATCGGCTGGGATCGCGTCCAGCTCGCCCCCGGCGACTCCAAAACCGTCACCGTCACCATCGATCCGCTCTATCTGTCCATCTTCAATGTGGAGAAGAACAGCTTCGAGCTCACTCCCGGCGACTACAGGATCTTCGCCGGCTCCTCGTCCGCCGATCTGCCTCTCAGCAAGACGGTGCACTTCTCCGAATAGCGGGTTTGTGTCAAACAAAAAGGCTCCGCATCGGTCAGATGCGGAGCCTTCTTCTTTACACTCGATCGGTTACTGCGCTCCAGCGACCGGACTCGGCGTGCTGGCTGGCACATGCGCCGCTGCCTTGCCGCCTTCAGCGGTCGAACCCGTCCCGTCCAGCTCGACTTTTCCCGAGTAGACTGCGTTGTCTTCCACCGACAGCCGCGCCGCACGGATATCCCCGGTAACGTGGCTGCCGGCCCGCAGTTCCACGCGTCCTGTCGCCTGCACATCGCCTTGCAGCGTGCCCAACACGATCACATCGCGTCCCACGACATTTGCCTGCACGCGCGCGTGCGGACCCACCGTCAGGCGATTCCCGCTCAGCGTGATCGTGCCTTCCACCAAACCTTCCACCACCAGATCCTCGTTCCCCTTCACTTCCCCGCGGATCTGTACCGACTTCCCGATCACCGCCGTGGCTTCACCTGCCGCCATGCCCATTCCTCTCTTCTCTCATTGACGTTTGCATCTTTGCTCGAACTATACGCAAGGCCCCGCGCCCCCGCAACCCAATTGGCGTGAATCCGCAACCGTTCGTGCCCGGCACCCGATCGCGATGCGATCTGCGCCATAATCGAGTCAATGGGCAATTCCACCAGCGGCCCCACGCGCCGTACCTTCCTCCGCGGACTCACCGCCGCCGCCGCTGCCTCCACGGCACCCGCCTGGCTCGCCCGCACCGCCGCCGCCGCGCCCCTCACCAACACCCGCCCACAACCGGCCATCAAAGATCGAGCCCCGCTCACCTCCGGCGCCTTCTTCTTCCTGCCGCTCGGGTCCATCCGCCCCCGCGGCTGGCTCCTCGACCAGCTCCGCATCCAGGCCTCCGGCCTCTCCGGCCACCTCTACGAAATCTGGCCCGACGTCGGCCCCAACTCCGGCTGGCTCGGCGGCACCGGCGAAAGCTGGGAGCGCGGCCCCTACTACCTCGACGGTCTGCTGCCGCTCGCCTGGCTCGTCAACGATCCCCGCCTTCAGGCGCTCGCCCAGCGTTTCGTTGACTGGACCCTCGACCATCCCTGGCCCAGCGGCATGATCGGCCCCACGAAAAACAGCGACTGGTGGCCGCGCATCGTCATGCTCAAAGCCCTCACCCAATACCAGGAGCTCACCGGCGACCCCCGCGTCCTTCCGCTCATGGACCGCTACTTCCGCTACCAGCTCGCCACGCTGCCCTCGCGACCGCTCCGCGACTGGGGCAAATTCCGCTGGCAGGACAACGTCCTCTCCGTCCTCTGGCTCTACAACCGCACCGGCTCGCCCTATCTCCTGGACCTCGCCCGCCTGCTCCATCAGCAGGGCTACGACTGGATCGCCGACGCCGAGCACTTCCAGTACACGCACGCCATGACCCAGGCCGAGCTGAAGCTCTCTTACGGACAGGGACTCGACGGCCTCGCCCTCGCCACCCACGGCGTCAACAACGGACAGGCCCTCAAGACCGGCGCCGTCTGGTCGCTCGTCTCCGGATCGCCGACCGATCGCGCCGCCTCCGCGCAGATGCTCGCCGACCTGACCCAATATCACGGCCTGCCCAACGGCATGTTCTCCTGCGACGAGCATCTCGCCGGACGCGATCCCTCGCACGGATCAGAACTCTGCACCGTCGTCGAGAGCATGTTCTCGCTCGAACGCGCGCTCGCCATCACCGGCTCGGCCGCGCTCGGCGACCGGCTGGAGAAGCTGGCCTTCAACGCGCTGCCTGGCACGCTCACGGACGATATGTGGGCGCACCAATATAACCAGGAGCCCAATCAGATCGAGTGCAGCCTGCACCAGAAACCCTGGGTTTCCGACGGCCCCGAGTCGAACCTCTTCGGCCTCGCGCCCAACTTCGGCTGCTGCACCGCGAACTTCCATCAGGGTTGGCCCAAGTTCGCCAACAGCCTCTGGATGCTCTCCGGCGCACCCGACCACGCCCGCGAAGACGGATTAGTCGCTGCCGCGTACGCGCCGTGCGAGGTCACAACGCTCGTCCGCGGAACCACCGTCACCGTGACTGAAGAAACCGGCTATCCGTTTCGCGGTGCCGTTTCATTGACGGTCAATCCGGAAAAGCCGCTGGCATTTCCGCTGCAGCTCCGTATTCCGGAGTGGGCCAGCGGAACCACGATTCGCATCAACGGCCAGAGCGTCGGCGAAATTCAGCCCGGCACTTTCCCCCGCGTCGAGCGGACGTGGAAACCTGGCGATCGCGTCGAGATCGACTTCCCGATGCACCTGCGCACTTCACGCTGGTTTAACCAGGCGGTCGCGGTCGAACGCGGGCCTCTGGTCTTCTCGCTCCAGGTTGGAGAAGACTGGGTCAAGCTGCAGCAGCACGGCGAGAAGTCCGCGGACTGGCAGGTTTTCCCGACCCACGAGTGGAATTACGCACTGGCCATCGATCCGGCACGTCCCGAAACGGATCTGGCGGTGACCGAAACCCCGATTGGCTCAGTTCCCTTTTCGGCAAAGGACACCGGAGTTCGCATCGCCGCCCGTGGACGCCAGGTCACATCCTGGGTCGCCGACGATGGAGCAGCGAATCCGCTGCCGGAAAGCCCGGTTGCCAGCGAATCTCCGGAAGAGCGGCTGACGCTGTTGCCTTACGCGGCAGCAAAGCTGCGGATCACGGCGTTTCCGGTGCTCAAAAGCTAGGTAGGGGTACCCCCTGGTAGTGCCAAATCACAAGTTGCTGATTTGGCAGCACATGGAAGGTAATACCCTGAGGGTATTACCTTCTTTTTCCGGCTGGGCCTTGTTTCGGGCCGGAGCCGGTGAGCGAGAAAGCGAGCGGTCGTCTCAAAGAGCGCGGCGCTCCACCTGAGTGGAGCGGCAAAGGAAAAGCCCTGTTCGCGTTGCGGACAGGGCTTTCCCTGCTTCCAGTTTGGAATGCGGGGCGGTTGAGTGCAAGGGGAATCGCGCGGTGAGAGGGTACGAAGGTACCGCGGGGAGTGAGTCCGCTGCGCTCGTCCCGAGCTGCGCGGACGGCCTGCGGCAGCAAGGAAGCGCGCTGCGCGCGGTCTTTTCGGCACGACTGAAGTCATGCCCTGATACAAAACCTCAGGGGCTGAAGCCAGGGACCTGTATCAGGGCATGGGTCTTGTATCAGGTCATGGGTCTTGTATCAGGGCATGGGACTTGTATCAGGTCATGGGTCCTGTATCAGGGCATGGGTCTTGTATCAGGCATGGGTCCTGTATCAGGGCATGGGACTTGTATCAGGTCATGGGTCCTGTATCAGGTCATGGGTCTTGTATCAGGCATGGGTCCTGTATCAGGGCATGGGTCCTGTATCAGGGCATGGGACTTGTATCAGGGCATGGGACTTGTATCAGGTCATGGGTCTTGTATCAGGCATGGGTCTTGTATCAGGCATGGCTCTTGTATCAGGGCACGACTTCAGTCGTGCCGAATAAGTGCGCCGACAGGTACCTTCCTTGCTGCCGCAGGCTCTCGGCGCAGGTGCGCAGCACCGCAGCCGAGTCGTTGAATCGGCCGATTGCCTCAAAGCAGGCCTGATCCGCTGTCGCTAGCGGCTGTTTTCCCCGTGCCAGTCGATGTGGACGCCGCGGGCGGAGATGGTGATGGAGGGCGGGCGCTGGCGGGTGAGGAGATGGATGGTCTGGAATCCGCCGGTGAGGGCGAGGAGGGCTCCGCTGCCGACGAGGAGGCCGAGTTTGGAGGTGGGGTCGGGGTCGAGGACGGCGGCGATGATGAGGCCGGCGCCGAAAACCGTCATCCCCGCCGAAACGGAGACGGCGGTCCACTCGCGGCGGGAGAGGCGGCCGGAGAGGCCCATCTGCAGGAGCGAGTGGCGGGCGGGGTCGATGCCAGCGCCAGCGTCGTCGATGAGGTCGACCTGGGCGTGGTGGCGGTAGGCCTCGGTGAGGCGGGCGAGCCAGTCTTTTTCGGAGGTTCGGATGGTTAGGGGCGGGGCCGGGCTGGATTGCAAGTCGGGCTTCGACTCGTGGCGGGGGGGCAGGACGATCTCGGTTGGCCCGGTGGAGCGATAGGCCTTCATCGCATTCAGGCCGGCCTGAAAGGCCTGGCGGATCCTAGCCATGTGAAACACGCTCCAGCCGCTGCAGGGTATCAGGGTAATGACGCACCAGCAGGATCAGCGCTGCGGCCTGGGGATTGGGTTTGGAACGGCCCTGTTCCCATTTTTCGAGTGTGCGCTCGTTAATGCGCAGGCGGCGAGCAAAGACGGCACGGGAGCAGCGCAGCCTGGCACGCGTGTCGCGAATGAAGGCCGAATCCAGTTCGGGGAGCGGCGCGGGATCGAAGCGATACGAGCGCAGCGTGATTTTCCCCTCGCGATGTGCCTTCATCGCCTCGACGCCTTCCATGAGTTCGTTGAAGAGACTGCGCTTCGCCATAACTACCTCCTCGGCGGACGTCGTGCGACCCGCATTGCTGTCTCCATGTCGACCGCTGCTTTCAGTGCGCTTTTTTGTGCAGGGCTCAGATCGTCCATTTCGCTCTTCCCTTACAGCGTCATCAGCCAGATTTGCCGATTCAGGAGGATTGCTTCATTCGCTGCTTATCACAACACGTTCCTTCCGCGACCATTCCTTATAGGTGCTATTGCAGTAAGGATGAGTAAGCACCGCGTTGTCCTCCGAGCCAAGGCCTCCATGCCTTTTGTCAACGACATGGTCCAGGTTCATGGAATTCTTGTGTAGGCGTGCTCTACATATTCCGCACCGCATCGCCGTCTTTAGAGCTTGAGTCAAAAACACTGCCGACTTTCTCTCGGTAGTAAAGTCCGGATTCGTCCCCTTGTCGAAGTCGATGATCGGCTTTAGAAATCCCATTGTCTCTTCTTCGACCAGTTTCGGGATGATTTCTTCCTCGTTCTTGCCTTGCCGGATTCCATCAAAAACGTGCCTGAAGAGACGGGAGACGCCAGTCAGGCTCCTTTGCCCCGCACCGAGTTTCCTGACAATTTGATTGATGAGGTACTTATGCCTGACAAGCAGTTCCTCAAAATCGTGCCGAAACTGCGTAAAAACGTTTAGTTCGTCAGACCTCTCAAGGTCCAAGGCGAGGCGAACGGCAGCTAGAAATGCGGTTGGTTGATAGTTACCTGTTGCGCTGTAGAAGTAGACCGCAGGATGCAGCCCCAGAGACTGCGGCTTTATTCCCGCGATTCTGGAGGACGCGTTGCGGACGTTTTCGAGAAACTGAATTGTCTTTGACCCATCGGTGTCCTCTTGCATTGTGGGCGCAAGAATGTCAGTCTTTCCCCTGCGCCTTTTCACAGCTGGGCCTGCCGTGGGAATGGGATTCACAAATTCGACAAAATCTAGAGGCTGTTATTAAGTTTGAGTAAGCATTTTGAAGAGGGTGGCGAGCATGAGGCAGGCGCAGGCGAGAAAGTGGAAGGCACCGAGAGTGGTAGCCAGGCGTTCGTAATCGCGGGCCAGGCGGCGGAAGCGGGCAGCCCAGGCAAAGCTTCTCTCCACCACCCAGCGGCGCGGCAGCAGAACAAAGCCTCGTTTGGCCTGAGTATGTTTCACCACTTCCAGGGCGATTCCGTGCTGTTCGGCGGCCTCGGCCGCAGCTTCGCCGGTATAGCCCTGATCCACGTAGGCGAGTTCGACGTGCTCACCGGTGATCTGCTGCACCTGCCGGGACAGCTCGCCGACCTGGGCGCGATCCTGTTCGTTGGCCGGAGTCACATGCAGGGCCAGCAGATGCCCCAGCGTATCCACAGCGGCGTGTACTTTGGAGCCTTTGCGCCGTTTGGCTCCGTCATAGCCGGCTCGCGCACCCGATTCCGGTGTCGACTGCAGCGTGCGGCTGTCGAGAATCATCGCTGTGGGCTGCGCTTTGCGCCCGGCAAACTCGCGCAGCAGCATGCGCAGGTCTTCCACCATCGTCTCGAAGCAACGGGCGCGGATCCAGCGCTGCACCTGCTGATACACGACCTCCCACGGCGGCAGATCGTTGGGCAGATAACGCCACTGGCAGCCGGTCCGCACCACATAGCGCAATCCGTTGAAGACGTCGCGGAGCGGGTACTCGCGCTGCTCGGCGTCCTCCCGGCAGAGGGCCAGGTAGGGCGCCACCATCGCCCACTCCTCATCCGTCACATCGCTCGGATACCCCTGTCGCTCACGCCGTCCCACAACCCCAGGATGCACGACAGAAAGCCAAATCGCTCATCTGTTTCAAAACACAGGAACAAACTTAATAACAGCCTCTAGAATGAGTTTCATCGTCTCTGCCGAATAGCCGCGGCCAGCTACGGGCAAATCGAGCGTCTTTATCGGGGTTTCTAACGGAGGCACAAAGAGGTCTGCGTAGACATCCTTCGCCAACAACTTGATTTGACCGTTCGTTAGATCGGAGAAAGATGGCGGGGAGTATCGTCCGGTTCCAGCCCCAACGAGTGCGCGTGTCGCTATTGCATTGGCACTCTTCCGGTCTCTAATTAAGCGCACTTCCAAGTCGCCAATCGGGGTTTGCTCAGTATTGATCGTGTGGAATGATCTCTCCGCGCGTGACGCATCGCCGCGAACCCACTGCAACGTGATTCCGCCAGCCGCCAGATTGCTCGCGAATCGAGCACGTTCCGGGGTCAAATTGGCACCATGCTTGATGTCGTTATATGACCCGATTTTCGTTGCGACTAGCTTTCGCGCCTCAAGCGCGGCGGCTTTCTGTTCCGGGGGTATCGAACCTTCAAAAAATCCCAGCGAAATTCCGCCGTCTCCATAGTCATCGTGCACCCACGCAACCAGCGCACTGAGGCGATGTGCTCCATCAATTACGAATATTCCGCTTGCATCGGATTGCCAAAGAATCAGGGCGGGGATGAGGTCGCCAGATACGAAACTCTCGATGAAGCCTGCTACCTTCGTCGGGGACCAATGCGCCGTCGTCCTCTGAAAATCAGGCTTTCTGAGCCACCTGAACATGAGACTCGTAGGCTCAATCTCTATGATTTTCATTCGATCCGCTTCATCCAGTGGATGTGACTTCTGCGGGTCAATGTTTACGGTGAAATCCTCTCTGCGGATCAGCGCGTCGAGGTTGACCATGTGCGTGGGCACGGATCGAATTCCTCCTAGTGGGAAGCTTTAATCATAGCCCCCCGAATCCCTCGAATCTCTTGCCCTTGTCGCGGACCCTTATTCCTTCGCTACCCTACTCCAGATCTTCGTCCGAACCCGCCGCAACCGGGACGCCGCCCTGGCGCTTCATCAGCAGGTAGCCGCGGATGAAGGGGTCGAGGTAGCCGTCCAGCACCTTGTCCACGTCGCCGACTTCTACCTTCGTGCGGTGGTCCTTGGCAATGCGGTAGGGCTGGAGGACGTAGCTGCGGATCTGGGAGCCGAAGTTGATTTCTAACTTCGAGTCCTCGATTTTGCGGGTGGCGGCGTGCTTCTTTTCCAGCTCGTACTCATACAGTCGAGAGCGCAGCATCTTCATCGCCTTCTCGCGGTTCTTGTGCTGGGAGCGCTCGTTCTGGCACTGCACCACGATATTGGTCGGGAGATGGGTGATGCGAACGGCGGAGTCCGTGGTGTTGACGTGCTGGCCGCCTTTGCCGCCTGAGCGGTAGGTATCGGTGCGGATCTGGTCGGGCTTGATGTCGATCTCGATCGAGTCATCGATTTCGGGCGAGACGTAGACCGAGGCGAAGCTGGTGTGGCGGCGCTTGGCCTGGTCAAAGGGGGAGATGCGGACGAGGCGGTGGACGCCGGTTTCTCCGCTGAGCAGGCCGAAGGCGTTCTCGCCGGTGATGGTGAAGGTGGCGGATTTGATGCCGGCCTCTTCGCCGTCCTGATAGTCGTTCATTTCGGTTTTGAAGCCCTGCTGCTCGGCCCAGCGGAGATACATGCGGAGGAGCATCTCGGCCCAGTCCTGGGACTCGGTGCCGCCGGCGCCGGGGTGAACGGTGACGATGGCGTTGAGGGGGTCGGTTTCGCCGGAGAGCATGGTGCGGGCTTCCATCTGCTCGGCGATGTCAGAGAGGGCTTTGATCTCTTTGTCCAGATCGACGAGGATCGCGGCGACTTCCTGGTCGGCCTCGGATTTGGCGTCGCGGGCCAACTCAAAATAGGCCTCGACGTCGCCGGTGCGGCGCTCGAGCTCGGCGTCGTCAGCGAGCTGGGTGTCGATGCGCTTCTTGTCGCGCATGAGCGGCTGCGACTGGGCGGGATTGGCCCAGACGGAGGGGTCCGACAGCTTTTGTTCGAGGACGGCTAACTGAGTGCGGAGGCGGGGAGCGTCAAAGATACTCCCGTAGGCCGCGGACTTTTTCGCGGACGGGAGCGTAGGCGAACTCGAGATCGGAAAGCATTCTTAAAGTCTAGCTAAAAAGCGGGCAGCGGGTGAAGCGGGCAGCGGGTGAAGCGGGCAGCGGGTGAAGCGGGCAGCGGAAGAACTGTCAGCGAGGCTATCGGCTACCGGCTGGGCGACGCATGAATCCGGCGGCGAGAGCCGCGAGGACAATGGCGCCGCAAAGATACGCGAACAGGTCGCCGTGGCGGGTATAGAAGGTGAGGTCCGTGCGGTATCCGAAGCGGGCAACGAGCGAGGTCAGCGTATGGCGTGGGACGGAGAGGGTGACGCGTCCGCGGGGGTCGATGACGGTGGTGACGCCGGAGTTGGTGTCGAGCAGGAGCCAGCGGTGGTTTTCGATGGCGCGCATGCGAGTCATGTTGAGGTGCTGCCAGGGGGCGGAGGTGTCGCCGTACCAGCCGTCGTCGGAGATGTTGACGAGGACCTGGGCGCCGTTGAGGGCGAAGTGGCGGATCTCGTCGGCGAAGACGGATTCGTAGCAGATGAAGAGGCCGAAGGTGTGGCCGTCGGCGTGGAAGACGGTGCGCCGGGTGCCGCGCTGGAGGTCTTCGAGCTGGTGGGTGAGCTTGGGGGCGAAGAAGAAGAGCTGACGGTACGGGATGTATTCGCCGAAGGGGACGAGGTGGATTTTGTCGTAGCGTCCCTGGACGGAGCCGTCGGAATTGACGAAGACGCCGGAATTGTAGAAGCCCTGGGAGTCGTGGCCGAGCATGCCGACGATGAGGGGGGCATGGGCGGCGGTGGCGAGGGTCTGCCATGGCGTCGAGGGTGCGGGGCTGGTCGCTCTGGAACCAGGAGGCGGTTTCAGGCCAGAGGATGATGCCGGGGGGCGGGGTGTTTTGCGCGCATTCGGCGGGCGCAGCAGGCGGATGCGCGAGGGTGGGCAGGCCGTCGAAGGCGGGAGTGCAGGTGCGCGCATCCTGCTGGAGGATCCAGGAGAGCTGGCCGTTCCACTGGAGGCCGGGCCAGGTGGTGGCGTCTTCGGCGGCGACGTTGATGTTGGGCTGCAGGAGGACGGCGTAATCGGAGGTAGGTGAGGGTGGGCCCTCAACGAAGGAGCCGGGCTGGAGGATGGCGACGAGGAGGACGCCTGAGACGGCGAGGACGAGGCGCGGACGGGCGGTGGCCAAGAGGGCTCCGGTGAAGAGGGCGTTGACGCCGACCAGGACAAAGGAGAGGCCGTAGACGCCGGTCCAGGGAGCAAGGTGGGTGAGGAAGAGGTTGTCGACCTGAGCGTAGCCGAGCTGGTCCCAGGGGACGGAGGTGATGCGGGCGGCGGCGAGTTCGAGAGCGGTCCAGAGAAACGGGGCGAGGACCAGGGCGGAGATCAGGCCGAGGCGGCGGCGGATGAGAGCGAGGAGGAGTCCGAAGAGGCCGAAGTAGAGGCCGAGGATGGCGCTGAAGGCGACGACCATGAATGCGCCGCCAATGGCGGGGAGATGGCCGTAGAGGACCATCGTCTGGTAGATCCAGTAGCAATTGAGGATGTACCACAGGAGTCCGGAGAGCCAGCCGATGAAGGCGGCGCGGCGGAGGTCGTGGGGATGGGCGGCCTGGGCGGGGGCGAGCAGCGCCCAGAGCAGAGGGACGAGGGCGAACCAGGCGAGGATGCCGCGCCAGGGCGGGAGGGGTCCGGCGACCGGGAAACAGAAGTCGAGGAGGACCGAGGAGACGAAGGCGAGCAGGATGGGAAGGCGGAGCGAAGCACGCACAGGACGCGCGGAGACGGGCGGAGAGGCGGCTACCACTGCGGGCGATCCGGTTGCGGGGAATCCGGGGAGGACATGAATCTACTCCTTGCCGATGAGTTCGTTCAGGTCCTCGAAGAAGCTAATGATGATGACGAGCAGGGATCCGGCGACGCCGATGAAGAAGATCCAGACCATCCCGGTCATGACGGCGTGGGCAAGAGCGATCACAGGGGCATTGTAAATCAGGAACGTGGAGAGCCATGGTGGAGGGGCGAGTGCGGTCCCGTTTCGACACTGATTTCGGCGCTGCTGTTACTTCAGAATGCTGGGTCTGAGCGAAATTCTCTTGCTGTTCATGGTCCACCGCGATACTGGGCCGGAGAATGTATCTGATACGTCGGGCCTTGCAGACGGGTTTCGCGAGGATTCCATGAGCCAGAGCGTTTCGATTGCAGTAGTCGGTTCCGGGTACGTGGGATTGGTGGCGGCCGCCTGCTTCGCGGAGATCGGACACCGCGTGGTGTGCGTCGATAACGACGAGGCGAAAGTCGGTGTTCTGCAACAGGGCGGAATTCCGATCCACGAGATGTATTTGCCGGAGTTGCTGGGGCGGCATCGCGGCCAATCGCTGACGTTTACGACGGACCTGCGGGGGGCTACCCAGGAAGCCCAGGCGGTTTTTATTGCTGTCGGCACACCCCAGAGCGATTCGGGCTGCGCCGATTTGTCCTATGTAGACGCGGTGGCCAGCGAAATCGCTCGGGCGATCGATGACTACAAGGTGATCGTGGAGAAGAGCACGGTTCCCGTCTATACGAACGAGTGGATTCGGCGGGTGATTGAACGAAATGGCGTACACCGGCAACTCTTTGAAGTCACCTCCAATCCCGAGTTCCTGCGCGAAGGAACAGCGGTGGCGGATTTCCTGCATCCGGAGAGGATTGTTCTGGGCACGCAGACTGAGCGGGCAGCCGAGCTGCTGCGGAAGATCTACGAGCCGCTGATTTCGGGCGCTTATTATCGAACCGCCGGAGCGGTGCCCGGGATGCGGCAGGAGAGCGATCCGCCGCCGCTCCTGCAGACATCCACGAAGGCGGCGGAGATCATTAAGCACGCCTCGAATGCCTTTCTGGCGACCAAGATTTCGTTCATCAACGTTGTTGCCAATATCTGCGAGACGGCCGGAGCCGATGTGAGGGAGGTCGTACGTGGACTCGGCATGGACAGCCGTATCGGTCCGCGGTTTCTGGAGCCGGGCATCGGTTATGGCGGATCGTGCTTCCCCAAGGATGTGGCCGCCTTCCGGCATGTGGCCGAGCAGATGGGAGTGGATTTCAGCCTGCTGCGGGAGGTGGAGAAGATCAATACGGAGCAGAGGAGGCGCTTCTTTCAGAAAGTGCGCGCAGCCCTGTGGACCTTCCGCGGCAAGAAGATCGGGGTTTTGGGGCTGGCATTCAAGGGCGGGACGGACGATATCCGGGAATCACCGGCGGTTGATATCGTGCGGCAACTGCTGCTGGAGGGCGCACGCGTGACCGCATATGACCCCGCGGCGGCTGAGCGGGCGAAGGAAGTGCTGCCGGCAGGACCGCAGATGTGCTACGCCGACGACGCCTATGCCGCGGCCCAGGATGCCGATGCCCTGCTGATTCTGAACGAGTGGGAAGAATTCGGCCAGCTGGATCTGAAGCGGGTCCACCGTGTGCTGCGTTACCCCATCATCATCGACGGGCGCAATCTCTATGAGCCGGACGCGATGGCGCAGCAGGGGTTCACGTACCTGAGCGTCGGACGGCCGGGAACGTCGCACACGCGGGATGTCGGGGTGGGGCTGTCCTGAAGGCGTTCAAATCGCTATCGCCCGCCGAGGCTGTAAGGGGCGTGATGTGCAGGTCGGCACTCCCACAGTGATAATTTGAATACCTGTGATCCGTCGTCCGCAAAAACCCGAGACTCGTCTAAATTCCGATCCGGGTTCAGGGCGACCCCTGCAATCCGAGCGCGCCCCGGGAGAACCATGATCGAACGCGTGCTGATCTACCGTCTGGGGAGTCTGGGCGATACCGTCGTGGCCTTGCCGGCGCTGCACCTGGTGGAGCGGGCCTTCCCCGGCGCAGAACGACGTCTTCTCACGAACATGCCGACGCACTCCAAAGCACCGGCGGCATTTGCCGTTTTAGAGGGTTCGGGGCTGGTTCACGGGTTTATGGATTATCCATGGAGGACGCGCAGCTTCGGCGATTTAGCGCGACTTTGGTGGAAGATCGTGCGATTTCGTCCCCAGGTTGTGGTTTATCTGATGGGCCAGCGCAACACGGAAAGCCGGGACCGATGGTTTTTTCGCCTGTGCGGGGTGTGCGAGGTGATTGGCCTGCCGACAGGAGATCTGGCAGAGCCGTTGTATGACCCGGCCACCGGGGTTTGGGAGCACGAGGGAGCACGGCTGGCGCGCTGCCTGCGCAGTCGCCTCGGCGAAGTGGATCTCCAGGACCCGGCCAACTGGGATTTGCGGCTGACCGAGGCGGAAGAGCGAAAGGCTGCAGAAGTACTGATTCCCGCCGGAAATCGTCCGATCGTTACGTGCGGTCCGGGCACCAAGATGCAGGCGAAGGACTGGGGACAGGAGAATTGGCGCCAGTTGCTAAGCCGGCTGAGCCGCGAATTCCCGAACCATGCTCTGGTGCTGGTGGGCGCGAAGGAAGACGCAGCCGCGGCGGATTATGCAGCCGAAGAATGGGGTGGACCGATCATCAATGTATGTGGAAAGCTGACCCCTCGCGAGACGGCGGGAGTTCTGCGGCGAGCAGAGCTTTTTCTCGGACCGGACAGCGGGCCGATGCATCTGGCAGCCGCTTATGGGGTGCCCTGCGCCATTCCGTTTGCGGCGCTGGACAGGGCGGGACGCTGGTTCCCGATCGGCAGCCGCCACCGCCTGATTTACCACCATGTCGATTGCGAAAACTGCCGGCTGACCGTGTGTATTGAGGAGCGCAAAAAGTGCCTGACCTCGATTACCGTGGAGGAGATGATGACAGCAGCGCTCGAGGCGTGGCGGGAAGGACAAAGGGTTCCCTGTGAGCGCTGAAGCAAGAATGGTCCCGCGCTCTCCGGAAGAGAAGATTCTGGAATGGGCAGAAGCGCGAGTTCGAGTGACCGAATGGCGGACAGCCGGACTGAAGAATGTATTCACGAACGGGTGCTTCGATTTGCTCCACCTGGGACATGTGACACTCCTGGATCAGGCACGACGTGAGGGCGATCGGCTGATTGTGGGCATCAACAGCGACGATTCAGTCCGATCGCTGAAAGGGCCATCGCGGCCGGTGCTACGCGAGGAAGCGCGGGCGCGGGTCCTGGCAGGACTGGAGGCGGTGGATGCTGTGGTGATTTTCGATGAGCCCACCCCGCTGCAATTGATCGAAGCGCTGCGTCCGGATGTGCTGGTGAAGGGGGGGGACTATGCAGGAGAAGAGATTGTGGGTGGACCGGAAGTGCGGTTGTGGGGAGGCAAAGTCTTATTTGTGCCTTTTGTTGAAGGGTTCAGCACGACGGAGATCATTGCACGCGCGCGGGAGTAGCCCCCGGCGCAGGCTACCGGGCTTGGGAGCGGCCTTGTTCCTCAAGAAAGGCCTCGATGCGTGAACAATCGGGATCGTAGAAGACGGAGCGATCATCAATGAGGAAATCGTAGCGGGGCTTACCCATCCAGAGTTCGTGATAGCGCACGCCCCAGCCGGCGAGCTGGTCCTCGGTGAAAGCGCGTCCGATGCGCTCCGTCTCTTCACGGTTCCCCTGGGTCCGACCCATAAAACGGCTGGTGTGCAGGACGATGGTGAAGCCGCGGTCGTAAAGTCGATTGACCAGAGCGATCATGGCGGGGTGGGGCTGTGCGTCTTCATAGTCGCCTTCCATCTGGTCGCACAAGACCCCATCGATATCGAAGCAAACCCTCATGAAGACATCCAGCCCTGGAAATCTTTGAGGAAGCCCTGGACGGATTTGTCCGTCGCTGGATGCGCGGCCATCTGCTCAAGGATTTTGGCTCCGACAGTGACGATATGGCCGCCAGCCATATGCGCCTCGAGGACGTCGGTCTGGAGGCGGATGCTGCCGGCGATAATCTCCGCCTTGTGACCGGCCTGGTCGAAGATGCGACGCGTGTTACCGATGACCCGCACCGGATCGCCGCCGATGTCCTTGAGCCGGCAGTGAAAGACAGAGACATAGCTGGCACCGCTGTTAGCGGCGAGCACGCACTGCTCCTCGGTGAAGATGCAGGTGCAGTTGACGCGGATCCCGGCTTTGGAGAGCCCGTAGATGGCTTTCAGTTCGTCCCAGCCAATGGGGATTTTGATGTTGAGGCCGGAATAACCGATCTTGTCCATGATGTCCTTGCCCTGGGCGATCATTTCGTCGGCTTTGGTAGCGAAGACTTCCACGCTGAGAGGCAGTTTGCGGCCATCTGCTTCGATCAGCTTCGCAATCTTTTTGATGTGCTCGTAGAAATTGGCTTTGGGCTCCTTCGCCAGCAGAGACGGGTTGGTGGTGATGCCGGAGAGATGGCCGCGCGCCAATCCGTTTTCGACGTCCTGGAGGTTGGCCGAGTCGAGGAAAATCTTCACGCAGGTTGCTCCTGTTTTGGGTTGAGTGGGAGGGAGTCGACGTCGATGTGGCGATAGGTCTGGCCATCTTCGACGAGATAGGAATCGGAATCGGAGTCGCGCGTAGAGACTTCGAGGATGACGGTGTCCTCGAGGCCGATGCGCATATGCATGACGCCGGGGCGGACATCGTAGCTTTGTCCGGCCATCATGACGATGCTGCGATTCTCGGCACGGCCGATGCGCAGGCCGACCTTCAGCAGGCCGGAATGGATGTAGTAGCTCTCGCTTTTTTCCACGTGATATTCGAGGCTGCTTTGCCCGCCCTTCTGGACAAAAATGCGTTTGGCAGCGACGTCTTCGCTGAGGATGGTCTCGATGCGGCCCCAGTATTTTTCGCGGACGTCGGTGGTGGGCTGGCCGATGAGGGGAATCGAAGCCGAATCCAGAGAGCGGAAGGCCGCAGCCGCGGCCTCATCGGTTTCGAGACGGATGGAGCGGAGACCTTCGGGAGTGCGAGGGCCGAAGAGATAGATGGCGGCACCGGAGTGACTGGCGGCGGCGTGGGGGAAGAATGCGGGAATGGGCAGGAGCTGGCCGGCGCGGACGATGCCAGCCTGGGGATTGCCCGCCTGATCGATGCTGCGCAGAAGGACTTCGCCGGATTCCACAACGGCGTGGAATTTGCCGGCGGCGAGGATGTGCAGCGGCTGAGCGGCGCCGGGGAGGAGGTCGACACGATACATCGAGAACTGCGGCAGCTCGGTCAGGGAGGTGACGCCGCCCCACGAGAACGAGGCGGCCTGAGGCTGATTGATGTGGCGGACCTGATCGAGGGTCAATCCGTAAGCCATAAGCGGCTCCTTTTGCGGTTACAGGCCGAGGGCCGGCGCGAGGTCGGTCTTCCTCGGCGGAATCGTACCGTGGATCTGCACGGCGAGGCCAGCCCAGGCGTTGGCCAGTTGCAGGGCTGCCTCAGGATCGTCGAGACCGGCGAGACAAAAGGCGGAAAGAAAGGCGTCGCCCGCGCCGGTTGTGTCGGTGACGGTAACGGCCCGGGCAGGGGCCTGAAAGACGGAGGAGCCATTCTGGAAGATAGCCCCGTCTTCGCCCAGCTTGACGACGATGCGGCTGGTGTCGAGTGCGCGGTTCAGGACCGCGAAGGAGCCGGGAGCTGTGGACGGGGTAAAACCCGGATCGATGCAGCGGGCTTCTCGCAGGTTAAGGACCATGACGCAGCCGCCGCGGTAGAGGGCGTGATTGCTGGCGGTCTGCGAGACCTGCGAGTCCACATAGACGGTTTTTTGTGCAGCATGCAGTCGGGGCAGGAGCGAAGTCAGGAGATCGGTGGAGAGCAGGCCGTGGCGGTAATCGGAGATGATGACGATGTCGGTGCCGGGCAGTGCAGCTTCCACCAGGGCAAGAACCTGGTCGCCGACAGTGGCGGAGATGGGGGCGTCGTCGCGCTGGTCGAGCTGGAAGAGTTTGTAGCCGTCGACCCAGAAGCGATGCTTGACGGTGGTGGGACGCGCGGGATCCTCCACAGGGAGCAGACTCAGATGCGGCGCAGCGAACTGCCGGACGTGGGCGGCTTCCTCATCGGCGCCGATCAGCGTGAGGAACTGCACGGAAGCACCGAGTTCGAGGAGGTTGCGAGCGACCAGGGCCGCACCTCCCAGCGAATGCTTTACTTCCCTGCGGCGAGCAACGATCGTAGGCGTTTCGGCGGAGAGGCCGAGCGCGGTGCCGTAAGTATAGATATCGAGGATGGTATCCCCGATCAGCAGCACTCGCCTGCGGTTCAGTCTTTGAAGAATGGTTTCCAGTGTGTTCAACCGAGAATTCCCGAGAAGCGCGGCCGGACCATCCGCGAGGGAGTCACCGGCGCCACGCGATCAGTGGATCCGAGCCGATTCATGCGACGGAGATTGTGGCGATTCGCCGCGCTTAATGCGTTGAATGACATTCGTGGAGGAGTAACCGCGAACCAGAGGGAAAATCTTGACCTCAATGTCCTCGGGAACTTCATCCTGGGCGCGGACCTCTTCGGCGAGCCATTCGCCGCCCTTCACCACGATGGCGGGATGAAGCGATTCGATGAGCGCGGTTGGCCGCAGATCATCGAAGACGACTACCTCATCGACAAAGCGCAGTGCCTGGAGAACGGCCTTGCGGTTCTCCTGGGAGTTGACGGGGCGACCTTCGCCTTTGAGAGCGCGCACTGAGGCGTCGGAATTGATACCGACGACCAAACGGTCGCCGAGATTACGGGACCAGTTCAGAAGCTCGATGTGCCCCTGGTGCAGGATGTCGAAAACACCGTTCGTGAAGACCACCTTGCCCCGAGGATCGGGGGCGATTCGCTCGACCCGCCGCACATGGCGGCGCTCTCCGAACTTCTCCGAAAGCCAGCGGTGGCTGATCTCGATGTTCTCCTGATCGCTGCAGATCCAGGAGCCGAGGCAGAGTACATTAGCGTCATTGTGCTCGCGGCACTTGCCGGCGCTTTCGTAATTGTGCACAACAGCGGCGCGCACTTTGGGCAGCTTGTTCGCGGCAATGCTCATCCCAATCCCGGTACCACAGATGAGGATTCCACGATCGCAGTCGCCGTTCTGAATCAGCGTGCCCACCAGTTGGGCGTAGTCGACATAATCGACGGAAACCGACGAAGAAAACGGGCCAAGATCGAGGCAGCGGTGACCGGCTTCGGTCAGGGAAGCTTTGATTCTCGACTTCAGGTCAACACCGTTGTGGTCGGCAGCGAGACAAACGATCATTTCGCTCATGCAGGGTGTCTCCTGTCGGTGTGGAGGGACGCACTCAGACCCCTCAGCGGAAAAGGGCACAGCAGCAGAGCTACTGTGCCCTCAATCTACGCGATCCGGCACAGTGGGCGCAAGAGAAACAGCCTCGGCAGCACACAACTGCCGGCAGCCAGTTCAGCCGGCGGAAGCCGGCGCCTTTTCCTGCTGCAGCATCTGGCGGATGCCGCGCAGGGCCTGGCGGGTGCGCTCCTCGTTTTCGATCAGGGCGAAGCGAACGTGGCCGTCTCCGTACTCGCCAAAGCCGATGCCGGGACTGACGGCGACCTTCGCTTCCTGCAGCATGAGTTTGGAGAACTCGAGGGATCCCATGGAGCGCCATTGCTCCGGGATGGGCGCCCAGACGAACATGGTGGCGCGCGGCAAGGGGACGTCCCAGCCCAGCTTGTTCAGACCGCTGACCAGGCAGTCGCGGCGACGCTGATAGATGTCGCGGATTTCGCCAACGCAGTCCTGCGGACCTTCGAGAGCAAGGATGGCCGCCACCTGAATGGGCGTGAAGGTGCCGTAGTCGAAGTAGCTCTTGAGACGGGCGAGCGCGGAGACCAGCTCGGGATTGCCCACCATAAAACCCACTCGCCAGCCGGGCATGTTGTAGCTCTTCGACAGCGTGAAGAACTCAACGGCGATGTCTTTGGCGCCGGGGACTTCGAGGATGGAGGGAGCGCGGTAGCCGTCGAAAACGATATCGGCGTAGGCGAGATCGTGGACGATCCAGATGTTGTGCTGGCGACAGAGAGCGACGACCCGCTCGAAAAAAGCCAGGTCGACGCACTGGGTCGTCGGGTTGGCGGGGAAGTTGAGGATGAGCATCTTCGGACGCGGGACCATGAGCGGGATCACCTGTTCCAGCTCGGCGAGGAAGTTGTCCGCGCTGTGAATGGGGACGCTGTGAATGGTGGCGCCGGCGATCACCGGCCCGTAGATGTGGATGGGGTAGCTGGGATTGGGCACGAGAACCACGTCGCCCTGATCGAGAGTGGCCAGACAGAGATGGGCAATGCCTTCCTTGGAACCAATGGTAACGATGGATTCCGTTTCGGGATCGAGGGTGATGCCGTAACGGGAGGCATACCACTTCGTAATGGCACGACGGAGTCGCGGGATGCCTTTGGAGATGGAGTAGCGATGGGTTTCGGGGCGGCGCGCCGCCTCGATCATCTTGTCCACGATATGGCGAGGAGTGGCGCCGTCGGGATTGCCCATGCCGAAGTCGATGATGTCCTCGCCACGGCGACGGGCAGCGGCTTTGAGCTCGCCGGTAATGTTGAAGACGTAGGCGGGCAGGCGGCGAATACGCGGGAATTCGTGCACGGCGTCCTCGTGGAGAATTGTTTTGGCTAAAGGTGCAGAAGTTGCGGCCGGCGGTGGCAGCTCGACCCCATCTTTCACCACATCTTAACGAGGTCCGATGAAGAGCGGGCATCTCAGAGAAGGTTCGCACCACTTTCGTCATGTATGGCCTGAAGGAATTGCTGCAGGATTGCAATTCGGGACGCTGCCAGCCGGCGGGCGCTCTCGAGGCGGAGTTTGCCCGGCAGATCCTCGACATTGCGTCGCAGAACGGCGACCGCATCGGTAAAGCGAGGAAAACGGGTATCGCGGCCGACTTTGCTGACCGCGCGCAGAATGCCAATGGCGCCGAGCTGCTCGAGGATGTCGGCGTCGCGGAGGATGGTGGCCTCGATCGTCTGCGGCTCGTCGCCGGGCTGATGTTGCCGGAAGCAGGTGAGGACGCCGGGGATTTTCCCTTCGGGGAACTCCATTTGGCGGAGGATGCCGGGGACATGGGAACAGGCGTAAGCCACGTGATCCCAATGGGCGAGTTCTTCCGGATTATCGGGGCGATGACCGACAAAGACGCCGAGATCGTGCAACCAGGCAGCGGCAGCGACAATTTCGCAGTCATGGGGGATGTCGGCGCCGATCAGCCGGGTCAATTCGATCAGCCGGGGCTGATGCCCGAATTTATCCACAGGGCGGGCCTGGGTTTCGACGAAATGGGCCAGCCGATCAAGGACAGGGGAACTCATGATACCTTTGTAATCTTCCGCAAGCCATTTTGCAGGGGCAGAATACCGGGGGATGCAGAGGCTTCTCTCTTTTGGTTATCGGTTTGTGACATTTTTCTCTGGAAAGAGTTCACGCACTACTTTATTTTGCTACTGCCGCGGTTCGCGGAGGTGGCAGGAACCTCCGAAAACGGCAAAGTTGTTGTATCGTGCTTAAAAGACCAAAAATCCTTAGTCGTCGGGGCCGATTTGTTTTCCGCGGAGTTGCACAGAAGTTTGGATTCGCCGGAAATTCCGTCGCCAGGAAGAAACTGTAGCCGCTCTTGAATGCTGCAATCGTTAGCAGGAGACGGATTTCCAGACCGGGCCGAGACAGAAACGGCACAATCAACCCGCAGCCGAAGACCTGACCGGGCCGGATAAGGCCGGCCAACCAGAAGGATATGGCGACCTCAGAGTATCTGCGGAACCGACAGGACAGAGACCGACCTCAGGGTCCGGTGCTGCAACTGCCAGCCAGCCCACGGCGATCGGGGATTGGACCCTCGACCGTAGCCTCTGCGCTGGTGATGCTCAACGATGTTTTGGCGATCGTGGTGGCGTTTGGCCTGGCTGTCCTGCTGCGGATGCTCGTGACAAGGTGGGATCTGATTCCCGGAGCCGGCCTGGGATCGGTGCCGAACACGCCGCTGGACCTGTTCTATCTCGGATGGTTCCTGCTGGCGTATGTGCTGGTGGCGCGACGCTACGGGCTGTACGCCACCATTCCGTCAGGAACCGGAATGCACGAGCTGCGCCTGGTATTGCAGGGGTGCATGAACGCAGGGCTGTTGCTTTGCGGCGCGCTGTTCATGTTCCACGGTCTGGCAATCTCGCGCATTCTGGTGCTGCTTCTGGTGATAACCGCATCCCTGACGCTGTGCGTGCGCCGCTCGGTGCGGCGGTATGCGTTGTACCGGCAATTCGCGCAGGGGATCGAGCTGCGCAACATCCTGATCCTGGGAACGAATCAGCTCAGCTATGCGATGAGCCGGCATATCCGGATGCACAGCCGGCTGGGATACCGGTTCGCAGGATTCGTCGCTGCTCCGGGGTCGGCGGTCAGCCGGGAAATCGCCCCACAAGAGATTCTGGGCAGCACCGACAGGATGCGGCAGCTGGTGCGGCAGAATTTCATCGACGAAGTGGTGATCGCCGAATATTACCCTACAGAAAGTGCGATTCGGCTGGTGCAGGAGGCGCGGGAAATGGACGTGGATGTGCGCGCGATCTCCGGCTATTACAGCGATTTGTCAACGAATGCACCGGTGGAATTCCTGGGCATCTTTCCGCTATGCCCGCTGCACCGGCGCACACCGCGCATGATCGGGCTGCTCGGCAAGCGAGGCGTGGATATTCTTCTCTCTCTGGGGGCCCTGCTGGTCGCTGCGCCGCTGATGCTCCTCATTGCGCTGGCGGTGAAGCTGGAATCGCAGGGGCCGGTCTTCTATATTTCGGAGCGCATCGGCAAGCGGGGGCGGGTATTTCCCTGCTTTAAATTTCGCACCATGGTGAATGAAGCGGAAAAGATGAAGCAGGATCTGACCGCCCTGAACGAGAGGGACGGAGTCCTGTTCAAGGTGAAGAACGACCCGCGGGTGACGCGGCTGGGCAGGATCCTTCGGAAATACAGCCTGGATGAGCTTCCGCAGTTCCTGAATGTGCTGCGCGGCGAGATGAGTATTGTGGGGCCGCGGCCGCCGATTGCCAGCGAGGTGGAGAAGTACGAACTGGAGCACATGCGCCGGCTCGAAGTGCTGCCTGGACTGACAGGCCTCTGGCAGGTGCAGGCCCGGCACGATCCCTCCTTCGCCAAGTACATCGCCCTGGATACGGCTTACGTGGAGAACTGGAGTTTCTGGCTCGATCTGCGCATCCTGGCGCAAACGGCCAATGTCGTCCTGCGCGGAACCGGTTCCTGAAGCTGGCGATTGCCGCCTCGGCTTGCGGCCAGATACCTCTTCCTGTTACAAGTTTTGCCGATAGGGTTGAGACTTTCCGCGAGCCCGGATCGTCCCTGTCGGCAGGCCGTCCCTTCGCTTCTTTCCCGGAAAATTTTCAAAGAATCAGTCTCTTCGGAGGTCAAAATTGAGCCAGTTGCTGCGCAGATCCTGCGTTCTCATGCTGGGAACGCTGTTGGTTACAGGCACGATGCAATCGCTCCGCGCACAGGAGCAGCGGCGTCCGGAAGAACCGCACCCAGCCGACGCGAATAAGCAGGAACCGATACCGCCGGAAAAGAGCTCGGTCACGCAGCACGATCTGAATCTGGACGGCAAAACCCTGCACTATACGGCCACGGCCGGTACGCTGCTGATCCGGGATGGAGAAGACGACCATCCCTACGGCAGCATCTTCTACGTGGCTTATACGCTGGATGGAGCGGATGCGAGTTCGCGTCCGGTCACGTTCCTGTATAACGGCGGCCCGGGATCGGCGACTCTGTGGCTGCACATGGGCTCCTTTGGGCCGATGCGTATCGAAACGGCCAGCCCGGACGCGACCGGCCCGGCGCCCTACCATCTTGTTCCGAACCAGTACAGCCTGCTGGACAAATCGGACCTGGTCTTCATCGACGCTCCGCTGACCGGCTTCTCGAAGGCCGTGGGCAAGGGCACCGATAAGGACTTTCGCGGCGTCGATCAGGACATCAAGGCGTTCGACAAGTTCATCGTTCGTTACATCACGGTGAACGATCGCTGGAATTCGCCGAAGTATCTGTTCGGCGAGTCGTATGGTACGCCTCGTTCGGCGGGCCTGTCGGATTCGCTGGAAGAGGACGGGGTTTACGTGAACGGTGTGGTGCTGCTGTCGTCGATCCTGAACTTCGCCGACGGCTCGCCGGGGCTGGACGAGGAATACATCGGAACACTGCCCTCGTATGCGGCGATTGCGTGGTACCACAACAAAGTGCAGGACAAGCCGGCGGACATCAAGACGTGGGTGGCCCAGGCGCGGACCTTTGCAGATGGAGAATTGGCCGCGGCTCTGCGGGCCGGCGACCAGATCTCACCCGAACAGCTGAACGAGGTGGCGACGAAGATGTCGCACTTTACCGGGCTGAGCGTGCAGTACCTGAAGGACGCCAACCTGCGCGTGAATCCGTCGCGGTTCCGCAAGGAGCTGATGCGGGAGGACGGCGACATTCTGGGACGCTACGACGCGCGCTTTGAAGCAACGGACGTGGACAATGCAGGTGAGTTTCCTGGCTTCGACCCGTCAGATACAGGCATCACGGGTGCGTTTGTCGCGGCCTTCCACAACTACCTGGTGAACGACCTGAAGTACGAGACGACCGACACGTATCACACCCAGTCGATCTCCGAAGTGCCGTGGGACGAGCACCACCGTATGCCGGGGATGCGCTTCTTCGGCGGCGGGCGGAGCGGAGCGCCTTACCTGGCCGGCGACCTGGCAGATGCCATGCGGAAGGATCCGAAGATGAAGGTCTTTTCGGCCAACGGATACTTCGACCTGGCGACGCCGTTCCACATCACGGAGTACGACCTGTCGCAGGTGATGCTCTCGCCGGCGCTGGCGAAGAACATCGAGTTCGGCTACTACCCGTCCGGGCACATGGTGTATCTGAACGTGGAGGCGCTGAAGGAGTTCAAGCACGATCTGGCCGGCTTCTACACCGAAACCGGGCACTGAGCGGGCGGTTGAGCGACGCGTTCAGCCTGAGCGCATTGCGTTCAAAAGGGAAGGGCGACTGCCCTTCCCTTTTTGTTTCTCCGCAAACAAGTCACACCTCGGCGCGCCGCAGGAACAACTGCGCAATCAGCGGGAGGAACGGAAGAACGGCGAGCCGCTCGAGGATGGCGGAGGCCAGGTCGGGCCGCAGAACGAGCGGAGAGCCGTGTTCGACAGAGGGATCAAGAAAGAGGTCGGGCAGACGTGGCATCCAGGCCGGACCGTATTGCGCAACCTCATGAGTGAGGATGGCATAGACGATCAGGAATCCCAGACAGAAGAGCAGCCCGCGGGTGGAGTTGCGCAGCGCGACGGTACCGCAGTGGGTGACGCTGAAGATCAGCGCGAGGAAGACAAAGACGCAGAGCGTGGTAGCTGTCGCCAGCCCGGATGGAAAAACGGGCGCGAGCAGAAGCGGCGCGGCCGTCGAGTTCGGCGACTCGATGACGAAGTGGAAGATGTCCAGGCGCATCCCCAGCCACCACAGGCAATCGGCAAGCGCGAGCAGCAGTGCCAGTGCGGTCAGGCCGGAGGCCCACTCGGTCCAGACGAAACGTCCGCGGGGTGCGGGACGAGTCAGCATAAAGGAGCCCGCGCCATGGCCGAGATCGCGGCCAATGCCGACCGTGCCCATCGCCCAGGCGAGAAGGACAAACGCCATCTGGACGAAGGTAAGGCCAGCCACGAATTCCGGCATAACCCGCCCTGCATGGCTGGTGGTCGTGATGTGCGCTTCGGCAGAACCGCGCAGGTGGGCGTACACAATAACCGCAGCGACTATAGCGAGCCACGTGAGGCCAATCCAGACGAAGAGACGGAGATCACGCCAGCACTTCCACAGCATCATGGTTCTCCTTTCCGACCAGCTCGAGGAAGATTTCGGACAGGTTCATGGGAGAGGCATCGAGGATCACCGCGCCCTGGCGGCTGAGTCCGGAGGTAAATTCGGCCGCGCCGGAACGAAGGACGTACTCGCTGACGCCTCCGGTCTCGGCAACGGTGAGAATGGCCGGACCCTCTCGCGGCAGATCTCGGCCGGAAACGCGAAGCCGCGCATAGCTGCTGCGGATGTCGTCGAGCTGGGCCTCGAGCAGAAGGCGGCCTCGGTCGATGATGCCGACCCAGTCGGCGATCTTCTCCACCTCGGAAAGATGGTGCGAGGACATGAGGATGGTGCGGCCGGAGGCGGCGACATCGTCTACCAGGATGCGCAGCAGCTGATCGGTGATGACGGGGTCGAGTCCCAGGGTGGGCTCGTCGAGGATGAGCAGTTCCGCGCCCTGGGCCAGAGCGAGCAACAGGCAGAGCTTGGTGCGGCTGCCCTGGGAGAGCTTGCGGAACTTGCGGTCCATGGGGACTTCGAGAGCTTTGGTGTACTTGCTGACGAGTGCGTCGGACCAGCCAGGGAAGAAGCCGCGGTTGAAGCGAACGAGCTCGTTGCCGGTGAGGGAGGGGAGCAGTGTCTTCTCGATGACAAAGCCGGTGCGCGCGAGGAGGGCGACGCGGTCGCGCCGGGGATCGAGGCCGAGGACGGCGGCTTCGCCGGAAGCGGGACGGGCCAGGCCGGCAAGGACGCGAATGGCGGTGGTCTTCCCCGCTCCGTTGCGGCCGAGAAAACCGTAAATGGAGCCGCGCGGCACGCTGAGAGAGAGACCGTCGAGCGCGGCAATATTGCCGTAGTGCTTGAGCAGCGATCGCGTAAGGATGACGGGATCACTCATGGCTGTCTCCGAGTTCCTGGAAGGATTGGTCAAGCAGGCGCAGGGCTTCTTCGCGGGAGAAGCGGAGCTGGCTGGCTTCCACCGCAAGCTGGGTAGCCAGCGGCCTGAGCCGGCGGACCTTTTCCGAGCGAAGCAGCCCCGGGGACTGCTGATTGACATAGCAGCCGCCACCGGGAACGGTGCGCAGGACTCCTTAGCCGAGATTCTGGAAGGCGCGGGCGACGGTGTTGGGATTCACGCGGAGCTCAGCGGCGAGCTTGCGTACCGAAGGGAGCGGGTCGTCGTGGCGGAGGACGCCGGCGGCGACGGCGTGGCGCACCTGGTTCTCAATCTGGAGATAGATGGGAACGCCGGAAGCGGGATGGACGCGAAAAAGCATGGAGATCGGGGAGCGGGCACTCAGGGCTGCCTCGCCTTCACTGTATTCATACAGTAGTACAGTTATGTGAATTGTCAAGAGTATTAATTTGGGAGCGGACGGAGAGCCGGTCTCCCGATTTGAACCCGCGCCCCTGGAAGTTTCTGACGAGGCTGATTGTGAAAAGCCATTCTTAACGATGATCCAGGTATCGGCTCCTTCGGCCGTTTGCGAGGTGCACAGTGCGCTGGCGCGGTATTTCCCCTCGGGCGTATTTCGAGCTTCTGCTGGTAGCCTCGTGGGCCGGGTTTGGGGTGTGGACGGTGTGGGGGCAGGCCACGCCGGATACGAGCCAGGAGGCGAAGAAGCCGTCAGCCGTTGTGGGGTACTACTCCCTGGTGACAACCGTGGTTGAGCCAACCGGAGAGGCGCACTGGCTGAATCCGGCGCCGACGATCGCCGTTCAGGCAGGTTCGCAATATACGGCTGCAGAGACGGCGGGCAATCTCGATCGTTCCGGCCTCAGTGCGCGATTGAGGAGTTTGGGGTGCCGCGCTATGAATGCGCGGAGACGGCGGCGAAGCAGCACGGATGCGCGGCGCTGGATCAGACGGATGTCCTGATTCGGGACGCGAACACCGTGGGCTATCGCATTGTGACGCACGGGGCCGCTGTACAGCTGACCGTCAATCTGAAGGTACGCGACCTGTTGCCGGTTTCGCATGGGGGGCCAGCGACGGACTGGCATGCGGGCGAGGTGATTTTTGTTCCGCTGCCGAAGGCGACGGCCGCCTGCGCATTCGTCTCAGAGACGCTGGTCGGCACGTGGCAGGATGAAGCGATCGTTTTTGAAGTCGGCAAGCCTCTGCCGGCCGACGCAAAGAAGGGCCTGGAAGATTTGGGGCTCAAACAGGATCTGGGCGATCGCGTGCTGTACGCGTTTCGCGTAAAGGAGCCGGAAAAGAAGAAATAAACGGAGGGGGAGCCCCCGGTCCTGCCGGAAAGAAGAGACTCTCTTCCGCGCCGCGACAACGACTCAGCTCAGTACACGTCGCGCAGGTAGCGCTTCTGCTTCTTCATGGCGGCGAGATACTCGTTCGCGTACTCAGTTCCGCGGCCGCTGTGGGTGCCGATCGATTCCAGCAGCGCCGCTTCGACATCGGGAGCCATGCGTTTGGAGTCGCCGCAGACGTAGAAGTAGCCGCCCTGGTCGAGCCAGCGCCAGATTTCGGCGGAATTCTCGCGGATACGGTCCTGGACGTAGATCTTGAAGGACTGATCGCGAGAGAAGGCGGTGTCGAGCCGGTTGAGCAGGCCCGACTTCTGCCAGGCGAGGAGTTCCTCCTCGTAGAGGAAGTCCTGTTTGGCGCGCTGATCGCCGAAGAAGAGCCACATGGGCCAGCGTCCGCACCCGGCCTCTTTGTGCTCAAGATAAGCGCGGAAGGGTGCAACGCCGGTACCGGGGCCAACCATAATCACAGGGACATCGGGATCGGCAGGCATGCGGAAGAGCTGGTTCGAATGGATGAAGACGGGCAGCTTGCCGCCGGGAGGGGTGCGCTCGCCGATGTAGCCGGAACACACGCCAAGGCGTTCGCGTCCATAGCTCTGGTACTTCACGACGCGGACCGAGAGGTGCACGGAGTCCGAGTGCAGCGCCTGGCTGGATGAGATGGAATAGAGGCGCGGCGCGAGACGAGGCAGGAGCTTGAAGAGCTGCTGCGGGTCTTCGACTTTGCAGGGCGAGTGCTCGATGAGGTCGACAAACTCGCGGCCCCAGAGCCAGGCTTCCAGTTTTTCTTTGTTGCCCGGTTCGATGAGAGCGGCGAGTTCGGGATGACCGGTGAGTTTGGCCCAGGCGCGCAGCGTGGAGCCGGAGAGCTTGCCGATCATGAGCCAGGAGGTGAGGGCTTCGCGGAGGTCGAGGGGCTTGCCGTAGAAATCCACCACGGGTTCAGAGCCCGTGTAGCCCAGCCGCTCGAGCACGAGATTGACGGCATCGCAGGTGTTGACCGGCAGGATACCCGCGGAGTCGCCGGGCAGGTAGGTGATGCCGGAGCGGGCGATGTCGATTTCGATGTGGCGGGTTTCCTTCTCGGAACCGGGGCCGGTGAGGAGGCGGTTGGCGGTAACGGTGGCCGAATAAGGATGGTTGCGGGTGTAAGCGGTTCCCGCGGTTTCCAGGGTTTCAGTTGTCTGCGACGACATTCTGCTGCTGCCCCTCCCTTATGCGGCGGCGGCTGGCCAACGTTCGATTGTACCGGCCCGGACCTCTCTATCACTATGAGACGAATGGGGGAGGGGATATGTGAGAAAGGTCACAGGCAATGGCCGTGCCGTGTGGGCGCGCTTCGGCGCCAAAGAGCCGCGGCGCCATGGACTTTGCCGGTACTCGCTCCGCTCCGGCCTCTAGCGATCCGTCGCGACCAGGTGGTGAGCGATGGCAAACATGGCCAGCTCGAGGCGGGTGGAGACGCCGGTCTTGTCGAAGATATTGGACAGGTGGCGTTTCACGGTTTCCTCGCTCAGCCCGAACTGTTTGGCGATGTCGCGATTGGAGCAACCTTCGACGATGCAGCCGACGACTTCCATCTCGCGCGGGGTGAGGCCGAAGGTCTTGCGGTCGGGAACGGCGGCCTGCTGCATCAGGTCGTGGAGGGCGCCCACGAGATTGACGACGCGCTTGCCTCCGATCCAGTAATCGCCGCCGGAAACGGCACGAATGGCAGCGGTGATGTGGTCGGCGACGGCGTCTTTGATGACGATGCCGCGAGCGCCGATCTGCAGGGCTTCGATGACCTGTTGGGTGCTGATGGTGCTGGTGAGCAGGATGATCTTGACGCTGGGCGAGCCGGTCATGATGGCGCGCATGGCTTCGATGCCGGGCAGCCGAGGCATGTAGACGTCGAGGAGGAGGATATCGGGCAACAGCTCGAGGGTCTGCGTGATGGCCTCATCGCCGTCGTTGCATTCACCCACTACCTCAAGACCGGGCTCGGCCTGCAGCATATTGCGCACGCCGATGCGGATGACCGGGTGATCGTCGGCGATGAGGATGCGGATACTCCGCGAGTTCGGGCGGGCCGGCCTCGGGGGAGCAGGACGAACAGCGGGTGCCTTGGTCTGAGAAGTCATGGGTTGAGCCTCTGTTTGAGAATAATCTCCGTGCTGCGGCAATGCGCCTCGATCTCGTCCAGTTTGAGCCGGCGATCACCAGGATCGTCAATACCCGCTTCTACCGCGGCGGCAGCGCGGGCCACAAGAACAGCGCCAACCATGCCGGCCCCTCCCTTAATAGTATGGGCTTCGCGGCGGACGGTGGCCGGATCGCCCGAGCGCATGGCGGCCAGGCGCTGGCGCGTGTCGTGCAGGAAAACGTCGTAAATCTCTTCGACGCCCGAGGCCTGGATCGACTTCAGCAGGCGGTTGAAAACCCCGGAATCGATCACGCCGTCGCCCTCGGCTTTACGCGGGAGAACTGTATCCGTGTCCGTCACGATTGCGGAATCGGCGAAAGCGGCCTGCAGACTTTCCGGGGAGAGCGGCTTTTTGAGGATGCCGTCGTAGCCCTCCAGATGCGGAGGGGGCGTGGCGCTCATGGCAAAGAGCCGGGCACGAGGCACGACCTGGCGAAGCGAGAGCGCCAGCTCTGTGGAGCTGAGACCGGGCATGCGGAGATCGGCGAGAACGCAGTCCGGAGCGTGGGCGGCGGCCAGTTCAAGGGCCGCTTCCCCGCTCTCCGCCTGCAGTACAGCGCAGCCCTCGGCCTCCAGCAGCACGGCGGTGACCGCGAGGCTGACCGGATCGTCATCGACAGCGAGGACGCGGCGAGAGACGAATCCCATGACGGCACGATTGTACACAGCAAGCGCGCTGGATTCACGCTCCATTTGCAGAGGGTTAACCTTTCATTCGCAAATCATCACTTAATTTGGGGTGATGAAAATACAAAATGGCCTGTTTCTCCGGTTCTTCCTGGCCGGTCTTCTTTTGCTTGGGGGCAGTTCTGCATATTCTCAGTACGATGATGGCAGTCTTGTAGGCACCATTCATGATTCCAGCGGAGCAGTCGTCGCGGGAGCGGCGGTTACGGCCGCGAATATAGCCACCGGAATTACCGCCAAAGCCGTAACCACAGGCAA
This sequence comes from uncultured Acidobacteriaceae bacterium, assembly GCA_963770525.1. GTDB lineage: Bacteria > Acidobacteriota > Terriglobia > Terriglobales > Acidobacteriaceae > Palsa-343. Next base: position 511,515 of record CAVYPY010000003.1, read on the forward strand.
TGGCGATTATGAGTTCCCTTCTCTGCGAACCGGAGTCTACACGATCACGGCCGCGGCCAAAGGATTCGCACAGGCCGTGGCGCAGAACATCACGATCTCGGTCGGCAGCCGGCAGCGCATTGACCTGACGCTCCTCCCTGGGCAGACGCAGACAACTGTAGAGGTCAGCGACGTCGCTCTGCAGCTGGAGACGGACTCCAGTCAGCGCGACCAGACGATCACCAATTATCAGAGCGAGGCGCTCCCGCTGGTGAGCCGCAACTACTCCGACCTGCTTGAGCTGGTGACTGGATCGCGGCAGGCGCCGACTCAGGCGACGACAAGCTCGATCTCCAGCCTGGTGCGCGAAGGCGCGTACAACGTCAACGGGCAGCGGAGTGTGTTTAATAATTTCCTGCTCGACGGAATGGATAACAACGCTTACGGAGAGAGCAACCAGGGGTTTGACAACCAGATCATCGCCGTCTCACCGGATTCCGTGGCGCAGTTCTCCGTGGTTACCAACAACGAGAATGCGGAGTACGGGCGCGGGTCGGGCGCCACGATCAACGTGGCATCGCTGAGCGGAACTAACCAGTATCACTTCACTCTGTATGAATTTCTGCGCAACACGGATCTGAACTCGGCCGGATTCTTCAAGCCAACCCTGATCGGCAGCTCCGGCAGCATCGTGCCCTTCAAAAAGCCGGCGTTTAACCGGAACCAGTACGGGATGAACTTCGGTGGCCCGATCGTCAGAGACAAGCTCTTTTATTTCCTGGATTATGAAGGCTTCCGGCAGACGCTGACGCCGATCACCGCGGGAACCCTGCCCACACAGAATGAGCTGAACGGCATTCTGGCGGTGAAGGTCACCAATCCGCTCACAGGAGTGACATATCCGGCGGGGACACAGATTCCGAGTTCGGCCTTCGATCCCCTGAACGCGCAAATCGTGAACTATTTCAAGAATATTGCGCTGCCGGTATCGGGGCTGGCTACTACCGGACTGAATGCCGACGATTACTCGGTCGAGGCGCCGTTCACGGACAATTCCGACAAGGGCGATCTGCGACTCGACTATCAGGAGAACGCGAACAATTCCTGGTTCCTGCGCATCAGCGATCGCAAAGAAACCGGCGTCAACCATGTAACGATGCCGCTGCCTCTTGACGGCCAGACGAACGGCACAATCCGCATTCTGGATCAGCAGGTTGCTCTCGGCTACAACCACCTGTTCGGCGCCAATAAGATCATCGACGCTCGACTGGGGCTTTCGCGGACCAAGGCGGGCAAATACACGCTTTCGATCGGCGACAACGCATTCTCGATTCCGGGACTGCCCTCCAACCCGGTCGTGGCGGGCGGGCTGCCTTCGGTGGGCATCAGCGGCGGATTTACCGGCTTCGGGCGGCAGAGCACGAACCCGCAGTGGCAGAATCCAGCGCTGCTCGATCCCAAAGTGAATTATGCCTGGGTAAAGGGCAATCACTCACTCAAATTCGGTTACGAATACGAACACATCTGGATGGCGGTGAACGACAACAATCCGCTGTACGGATCGTGGACCTACAGCGGCGGATACAGCGGCGGTACAGCGGCCGATAACTACTGGGCCGATTTCCTGTTCGGCACGCCGAAGAGCATCGCGCTGGCGAATTATTTCGTGGCCCATCTGCGCCAGACGATGGACAGTGCCTATGCTCAGGACGACTGGAAGGTGATGCCGAAGCTGACCCTGAACCTGGGGCTGCGCTGGGAGTACGGCTCTCCGTACTCGGAGTGGAAGAACTACATCTCCAACTGGGACCCGGTGTCGCAGACCGTGCTGACCATCGCTCCGGGAGCAGTTACAGGCAACGGCATCACCGTGGTGAATCCGAGCGGCGTCTATGGAAGCACGCTGGTGAATCCGGATCTCCACGATTACATGCCGCGCATCGGCTTTGCGTATGAGGTAACGCCGAAGACGTCACTGCGCGGGGGATTCGGAACCGGCTATGTGCACTACACTCGTGCAGGGTCCGGTGACATTCTCGGCATCAACGCACCCCAGGCGCAGTTTGCCAATATCACGCAGATCACGCCGACAGCAACGGATCATTGCGCCACGCCCCTGCCGGCGCAGATTGTCCCCAACAACACCAGCACGCCGAGCTGCTTTGCCTCGGCCGGCCAGGGATTTCCCTCAGGGCTGGTGACGTCGTTCAATCCGGCCACCGATAACATCACCTGGGTTCCTAAGAACACGCCCGACAGCTACGTGGAGAACTACTTCCTGAGCATCCAGCGGCAAATCGCCAAGAATGCTCTGGTGGACATTGCGTACGTCGGCAATCATGGACTGCATCTGCAGGGCTTCATGAATGGAAACCAGAAGAATCCGGCGAACGGCTTTGCGCGGCCTTTCAGCTGGCCGAGCGACATCACCGAGGCGTACAACGAGTTCTTCTCCAACTACAACGCGCTGGAGGTGCGCTACGAACAGCGTGCGGTGGCCGGGCTTACGCTGCTGAATTCGTTCACATGGGAGCACTCGCTGGATAATGCTTCCGCGTCTCTGGAAGGCAATACACCCTCGCCGCAGAACGCATACAACCTGCACGCCGATTACGCACAGTCGGACTATAATCTGCCGATCGCTGACGTCGTGAGCCTGGTTTACGATCTGCCCTTCGGCAAAGGACGCGCGTATTTGAACGGGGTCAATGGAATTGAAAACGCGGTGCTGGGGGGATGGCAGATCAGTGCCATCAACACGGCGCAGGCGGGCACGCCCTTCAACCTGACCTACAGCCCGAGCGGCGCTCAGGCTGTTTCTCCACAGATTTCGGCCACCTATCGCGGAGCCAACGAATACCGGCCGGACATCGTGCCCGGACAGAAGATAACGCAGGGCACGTCGTCGCGGGCAGCGGGCAGCGGCTACGTGAACTACATCAACTTCAGCGCATTTGTGCTGCCACCGGCCAAAGATGCGGCCGGCAATGTGCTCAGCCCGTTCGGCAGTGCGTCGCGTAACCCAGGACGTACGCCACCGTTTAATGAGACGGATCTGGCCCTGAACAAGCGGTTCAATACGCCGCTGGAAAGCATGAAAATCGAGTTCCGCGCAGAGGCCTACAACATGTTCAATCACACAAACTTTTATCTGCCCGGCACTATCAGCGGCACCCAGGGTACTACGACGCAAACGCTGGGAGTCGGCGCCACTCCTGACTTGTCGGCGATCGCCGGAGGCGTACCCAACGCGGGCGGGCAGGTTTCCAGCACCTTCGAACCACGGATTCTTCAATTCGCTCTGAAGCTCCTTTACTAACTCCGCTTCGTTGCTTATGCGGGAGCCGGCCACGCCGGCTCCTTTCCTTTTGAGGACCCGAAAACCGCCAGGGAGTTCAGTGTTCTAATTGGGTGGCATGGATGAGGGACGGGAGGAGCTGCGACAGGAAATTGCGGAGTTGAAGCGGAGAGTGGCGCGACTGGAAGCCGCGCTGCCGGAGGCTTCGCCGCAGGAGACTGCATCGGCAGAGGTCCTGGAACCGCCTCCTCTTCCTGCGGCCAAAGAAGACCTGGAGACGCGCATCGGGTCGCGCATCTTCAACCGTATCGGCATTGTTGCGGTGCTGATCGGCGTAGCGTGGTTTCTGAAGATCGCGTTTGACAACCGCTGGCTGGGCTCGGTGGGCAAGGTGAGCGCGGGGCTCGTTGCCGGACTGGGCCTCTATGCCTGGTCGGAGCGGTTTGGCAGGCACGGGTATCTGGCGTTTTCGTATTCGCTGAAGGCGGTGGGCGCGGGGCTGCTGTATTTGTCGCTGTGGGCGGCCTGGTCACTGTTTCACCTGTTGTCGCTGCCGGCGGCGGCCGCGGCGATGGTGCTGGTGACCGCGGGCAACGGGATGCTCGCCTGGAAACGCGAATCGGAGCTGCTGGCGTTTTATGCCGCGATCGGCGGGTACCTCACTCCCCTGCTGCTGAGCAACGGACAGAACCACGAGGCGCCTCTCTTCAGCTATCTGCTGCTGCTGAACGCTGCGGCACTCGCGCTTCTCGCGGTGCGTCCCTGGCCTCGCCTGGCGCTGGGCGCGTTTCTGGCGACAACGGCATATGCGTTCGGCTGGTACGCGGAGTACTACACCGAGCCGCAGTTTGGCATGACGCTGGCATTTGCCATCGTATTTCTGCTGGTCTTCGCGGCGACAACTTATGTGGCGCGTGGCGGCGTGGCACTGACGGGAGAGGCGCGTTTTTCTGACATGCTGATGGCCGTTGCCATTCTGAACGCGGTTTTCGGCCTGGTGGGGATCATCTTTCTCTTCGGCCCCGATACGCGCGGATGGGCCGCGCTGGCGCTGGCGGCGCTGTTCTTTGCCCTGGCGCGCACGGCCCGGCTGGCCAACGTACACCTGCTGACGGCGACCTGCTTCGTCCTTGCGGCGGTTGGGTTTGGCATTCACAGCTACTGGGCCGGCACGCCAGACAGCGGAGTGGAAGAGCAGATCAGTTACTCGGCGTGGTTCATGCTGGCCGGAGCTGTGGCGCTGGGCGTGGGGTTCTGGAGGCGCTCGGCAGCACTCCGCTGGCAGGGATTGCTGCTGCTGTGCCTGAGCATCGGCAAAGTCTTTCTGGTGGACATGCACACGCTGAGCCAGGGCTATCGCGTTTTGAGTTTTCTTGGACTGGGTGCCCTGCTGCTGGCAGTGAGCTTTGTGTACCAGAGAGACTGGCTTAGCCTGCGCGGGCGTTGAGAGACGTCCGGACCCTGGCATTGGAGCCCGGCAGCCTGCGTCAGCGAATGACCGCGATCAGAATGACCACGACCAGGATCAGGATAATGATCAGCAGGTCGTTGTTGCTGAGCGTGCCGGCGGAGAAGGCCCGCTGCGCGCTGGTGGCGCGTTGCGACAGATTCGCCAGCTCCTGGTCGGAGAGGGCAGGGATGGCGGTGCGGACCTGAACCGGATCGATTTTGGCATCACGCATGGCCTTCTCCGCGGTGGGCGTCGAGAGGAAGCGAGTCAGATTGCCGATGTCCCCCTGGCGTGTGGCCGTAGCGCTCTGCACCTGCTGCTGGAGCTGATCGGGACTAACCAGATGCGCGGCCTGCTGGGCTCGCAGCGCAGGGGCAGCAAGCAGAGAGACGAGGGTGGCAGCGGCGAAAGCGCGGGTCATGCAGGTAAAAATCCGTGGGGATTGCATGGCGGCTCCTGAGGGAATTTGAAGGGGCCCGAAAATCGTGGGTTTGCTTTTTTACTGTAACAGCCGTTGCAGCGCGCTCGGACGGAAGCTACCGAATCGTGGATTCCACTTCCGAAATCCAGTCCGGCGGCTTGAGGATCTCGCGCGGCTTCGAGCCTTCGGCGGGTCCGACGATGCCATCGCGCTCCATCATGTCGATCAGATGGGCAGCGCGTCCGTAGCCAATGCGCAAACGACGCTGCAGCAGCGAGGTCGAAGCCTTGCCGAACTCCAGGATGAGGCGCACCGCGTCTTCGAAGAGATCGTCGTTGGCCTCCTCGCCATCCTCGGCAAAACCGGAGTCTCCGCCGGCCGCGTCTTTCGGCGCTTCCAGGAAGCCCTGCACGTACTCGGCGCTTCCCTGCTTCTTCCAGAAATCCGTCACAGCGGCGATTTCTTTTTCCGTCACGAACGGAGCGTGCACGCGGTGGAGACGAGAGGTGCCCGGCGGCAGGAAGAGCATGTCGCCGCGGCCGAGGAGCGCCTCGGCGCCGTTGGCGTCAAGAATCGTGCGTGAGTCGACCTTGGTGGCGAGACGGAAGGAGATGCGCGTGGGGACGTTGGCCTTGATGAGGCCGGTGATGACATCCACCGAAGGGCGCTGGGTGGCGAGCACGAGGTGGATGCCGACGGCGCGGGCCATCTGCGCCAGGCGCGTGATGGACTCTTCCACGTTGGCCTTGTCGAGCATCATCAGATCAGCCAGCTCATCGATAATGATCACGATGTAGGGCAGCGGCTTCTCTTCCTGGGCTTCGTCGAAGAGCGAGGGCGTCGCAGCGTCGAAGAGCCGGTTGTACTGGTCGATGTTACGGACTGAGCGCGAGGCGAGGAGTTTTAGCCGGCGCTCCATTTCCTTCACCGCATTGCGAAGCGCGTTGGCGGCCAGTTTGGGCTCGGCGATGATCGGCGTGAACAGGTGCGGAATGCCTTCGTACATGCCCAGCTCCACGCGCTTGGGATCGACGAGAATCAGGCGCACCTGTTCGGGCGTCGATTTGTAGAGCACGGACATGATCATGGCGTTGATGGCCACCGATTTGCCGCTGCCGGTGGAACCGGCGATCAGGACGTGCGGCATGGTTGTCAGATCCGCAGTGACGATGCGGCCGTTGATGTCCTTGCCCATGGCGAGGGTCAGTTTGGAGCGCGAGGTGGCGAAGTGCTCGCTTTCGATCACGTCGCGAAGCCAGATGGTTTCGCGCTCGTCATTGGGCACCTGGATGCCGACGGTGCTCTTGCCGGCCATCCGTTCGATGAGGATCGACTCGGCGCGAGTGGCGAGACAGAGGTCGTCAGCGAGGCCGGTGACGCGGCTGTATTTGATACCAGCCTCCGGGCGGAATTCAAAAGTGGTGACGACGGGACCGGGATTGATCTGCACGACCTGGCCGAGGACATCGAACTCGGCACATTTCTCGACCAGTACCTGCGCCGACTTCCTCAAGTCGTCTTCGCGGACCGGCGAGGGGTCGTCGCTGCGGTGGAGCAGCGTGCTGGGCGGCAGGCGATAGCCGCTGACGTTTTTTGGAGCGACGGTGACGGTACGGAGTTCGGTATCGGCACGTTCGCCGATGGAGGGTCCGGGCGCTTCCGCCTTTTTAACGAGCTGCGGCTTCGACGGGGCGGCGTTGGCAGCGGTCGGAGCCGGTGCGGGCGCGGCCACCGATTCCGGCTGGCGTACCGGCTCGGAAGGCTCGGGCGCTGTTGTACGCGGCATCGAATCCCACAGGGCCGTGGCTTTCGATGCGCCGGGTACTTCGGGGATCGCGGTTTCAGCAAAGCCGGAGTGGCGGTGCGGCATCGCGTCGCGATCGTCATCCCGTGAGCGCGCAGTGGCCACCGGGATTTCTGCGCCCTTTTCCTTCTTTGCTGCCTTCTCGGCGGCCTTACGGGCTTTGACCAGCTCCTTCTCATGGATCTTGTCGAGACGGGCGGCGGCCTTGAGCTCACGGCGTTTCGCGCGCTCGCGCCGCCAGTTCGCAAAGCGGTCGCGCCAGGCGAGAAGGAAGGCGAGCTTGATGCCGATCCACTCGCGGGCCGTGTTGAAGCTAAAGGTCGTGGACAGGTAGAGGGCCGCGGCGACCAGAGTGATCGTCACGATCCACGCGCCGGTCATGTTGAACCAGCGTACGAGCAGGTCGGCGACGAGGCGGCCCGTGAGCCCGGCAACCGGCAGGCCGTAAAGAATATGCGGATGGCTGGGGATGAGTCCGAACAGCGCGGGAGCGAAGAGAAACGTCAGGATGATGCCGGTGAGTTTGGCGCCGGGCGAGCCGGCCGGGCGTGAACGCATCCATGTCCAGCCGAGCGCGCCGATCAGCAGGGGCAGCAGGAAGGCCGAAATACCCTCGATTTGCAGAAGCAGATCGCTGGTGTACGCGCCGGCGGGGCCGATCCAGTTGCGGATGGGGCCGGAGCCGTCGGTGTTGAAGGACGGATCCGTGGGATGGTACGAGGCCAGAGAGAGGAACAGGAGGACGGCGGAGGCCAGCACCAGCAGCCCGACGAGCTCATTCAGGCGGCGGTGGCGGGTCGGCGTCAGGACCAAACGAACGGGTTTCATGGGCAGACAGGTCGCAGGCCTCCTGTGACAGGAGGTTAAGCCGAACTGCCAGAGCAAGACCATTATCCCAGAGCGGGGCGGCGCGAGGGGTGGAAAAGGGCTGGGGGAATCGAGGTGAATATAGGACGGGAGGGAGTCAGGACAACTCCCTCCGTCAGCCGCCCGGCAAGACAGAGACCCAATTGTCGATCAAAATGCCTGCGGCGAGGCACGTCCCGATCCCGTTTTGCGCCGCGTTTCTCCGGCTGGCTGCCCCGCTACTCGCGGCTGCTGCCGTACACGGGAATGCCCTGATCCACCTTGTACAACAGACTGGCGGCGCGTGCCGTGAACGAGGAATCCGGATATTTCTGCTGCAGACGGTCGAAGATGGCGTGAGCGTGGCCGCGGTCCTCGTCGGCACGCTTGCCGTCGGCATCCGACTGCCACATGTCGCCGGCAGCGGCCTGGCGGTAGATCGCATCGTAGAGAGCTTCGGCGGCCTTCGGCGAATTGGGGTGCTGGTCCACGTACTGCAGGTAATAGTTGGTCTCCTGCTCGGGGCACTTCTCCGATCCCTGCCAGTCACCACACAGCTTGTTATCGATCAGGTCGAAGGCGGCCAGATCGGACCAGCGAGTATTGGGAAAATACTTTTCGATCTTCTTCATCTCGTCTTCGTCCATCTGCTCGCGCAGATAGTTTTGCTTTTCGTGAGCGGACGGCAGCGAGGCGGCGTCGGCTTTCTGGAGTTGCCAGCGGATATCCGCGGCGCGATACATGGCTTCCGGCACCCAGGGAGACTGCGGGTACATGGTGGAGACGCGCTTGTAGAGCAGTCGGGCTTCTTCGGCCATGTGCGGCGGCGGATCGGGAACGGCGGCCTGCTGCTCGGCCTCGTCCGCTGTACCAAAGAGGATTTCGTCGCCATGCGGAGTGTTGACGTCGATGATGCCCTTGTCGAGCATCCAGCCGGAGATAGGCTGGGCGGCGCTCTCGTCGGTAATTTCGGGACGATCCGATTCGCGCGTGTCGGGCGGATCGGTGTTGGCGAATACACGGAGCCATTTCCCGTTGCGCTCGGCGACGACGAGTTCACGGCCTGGCTGAATGGTCGCGATGGGGCCCGCGGTGTCGTCGGCATTGGCGTAGAGATTGGCTTCCCGCACCAGCGTGGCGAGCGTGCCGTTGCGGGGTGTCGGGTACTTCGGCAGAGGCCTCTGGGCATTTGCCATGCAGGCAGACGCCAGCAGGATGGTGGACACGAGTAGCACACGCATAACGAAGATAGGACGAACGAAGCGGGCCGTTCGTCTCATCGGGCCGGATTTTCAGAGAGCACGGAAGTGAGCACTTCCGGTTCGACGTTGCCGCCGCTCATCACTACCGCAACTTTGCGGAAGGGCAGAAGCTGCTCCCGATGGAAGAGAATGCCGGCTGCGGAAGCGGCGCCGCTGGGTTCCGGCGTCAGGCGAGCGCTGTAGAGCAGCGTGCGCATCGCGCAGCGTATCTCGGCTTCGGAAACGGTGATGATGTCGTCGACGTAGGTGCGAATGTGTTCAAAATTCCGCTCGCCGAGCGACTGGGTGCGAAGCCCATCGCAGATCGTGCGAGTGGTCATGTCCGCTGGCCAGGTGACTCGAGTGCCGGAGCGGAAGCTCTCCTGGGCGTCGGCGGCAAGTTCGGGCTCGACTCCAATGACACGAACCGCGGGGTTCGACTGCTTGATGGCGGTGGCCACACCGCTGAGCAGTCCGCCGCCGGAGACGGGCGAGAGGACCAGGTCGACATCAGGCAGGTCTTCGAGGATTTCGAGACCGCAGGTGCCCTGGCCAGCGATGATCTGTTCGTCGTCGTAGGGAGGAATCATGATGTAGCCGTGTTGCGCCTCCAGCTCCTCGGCTTTACGCTGGCGGTCGGAGCTGGCAGGTCCGACTTCGACGATTTCGGCGCCGAGGGCGGCGGTGGCCCGCTTTTTCACTTCAGGGGCGTTGGACGGCATGACGATGACCGCTTTGGCGCCGGCGACGCGGGCTGCGTAGGCCACTCCCTGAGCGTGATTGCCGCTGGAGTAGGTGATGACGCCGCGACTGCGCTCGTCTGGCGTGAGCTGGGCAATCTTGTTCCAGGCGCCGCGCAGCTTGAAGCTGCCGATGGGCTGCAGACCTTCGGCCTTGATCCAGACTTCGGCGGTGGCGAAGTCGGGGTGAAGCAGACGGACCAGAGGCGTTCGAGCGGCGACGCCGCGGATGCGGGTCTGAGCGTCGCGAAAGGCATCGAGTGTGAGGAGGCGCGGAGTGGTGGCTGTGGCCATGGAATCCATTGTGAACTATCGAGGTGTGTTTTGCCGGAAGTGCTCCCCCTCCCCCCGGGTGGGGATATGTGGCAAGTGGCTGAATTCAGACAAGTTTCGCGAGACCCGTTTTGGTATGTGGCAAACCATTGAAAACAAGCCGGTAGCCAGTGGCCCGCAGCGCGCAGTTCAGCCACGTGCGGTATCACAGCCACCCATGCAAAAGGCCGCCTTGCGGCGGCCTTTTTCTGTATCTACCCCTCTATTATC
>CAVYPY010000004.1:0-3843 GCA_963770525.1 uncultured Acidobacteriaceae bacterium
CAGGCCGAACGGAGACTCAAATCATCGAGCGGGAGACCCAGAGCATGTACATCGTGACCGGCGGCGCTGGCTTCATCGGCAGCAATCTGGTTCAGGAACTGAATCGGGAGGGCATCACCGACATTCTGATTGTCGACAACTTCGCCGATGCGCGGAAGCAGGTAAATCTGCACGGCGCTCGCTTTTCAGATTACATGGACAAGCGCGAGTTTCGCCGTGCCATAACATCGAAGGCTCTCGGTGCTGCCAGCGTCGATGCGATCTTCCATCAAGGCGCCTGTTCCAACACGCTCGTCGATGACGGCGTGTACGTGATGGACAACAACTTTACCTGCTCGAAGGAGATCCTCGATTACGCGGTGGAACAGGGTGCGCCGCTGGTGTACGCATCGACGGCGGCGGTTTACGGCCTGAGCGGCCCGGGACACTTCGCGCCCACTCTTGAGAATGAGAAACCGCTAAACATCTACGGGTTTTCGAAGCTGGCCTTCGACCATCACGTGCGGCACAGAATCGCCGACGGCTCTCTGCCCATCACGGTCGTGGGCCTGCGCTATTTCAACGCGTACGGTCCCCGAGAGGCGCACAAGGGCAGGATGGCTTCCGTGATCCATCATTTTTCTCAACAGATGAAGGAGCAGGGAAAGGTCCGGCTGTTCGAGGGTTCGGGAGGATACGGAAATGGCGAGCAACGGCGAGATTTTGTTTTTGTGCGCGATCTGGCGCGACTGAACTTGTACTTCACCCAGACCGGGCCCTGGGCTCCGCCGCCCGGCCGGAAGCGTCGGCAATACCAGGCGGTGGTGAATGCCGGCACCGGTAACGCACGCACATTCAATGAAGTGGCCCAGGCGCTGATGAAGATCCACGGGGAGTCGGCCATCGAGTACATTCCATTTCCTGCGGATCTGAAGCAACGATACCAGCATTACACCGAGGCGGATCTCACCGGATTCCGGGAAACAGAGTGCGACTTTGTGTTCACGCCCCTGGAGGATGGAGTCCGGGAGACGTTTGCCGATGTCGAGGCCGCCTTGGTGTGATCAGAAGATGATCTGATTCACCACGTCGGACAGCGACAGGGCAACGGCGTCGGCGAGATCAGCGGCTTGCTCCCAGCCCGGTTTTCGGGTCGCCGGATCACCCTGGATGAGGATGGAAGGCAGGCCCAGGGCGCGGGCGGCCTGGAGGTCGGAGAGGGAGTCGCCGATGACAAGGCTGGCCGAGCGGTCCACGTCAGGGAAATCGCGAAACGCCTGTTCGAAGAGGCCGGTCTTCGGCTTGCGGCACTCGCATTCGTCTTTGTCGTGAGGGCAGTAATAGAAGGCATCGATGTGAGCGCCAGCGGCGATAAGGTGCTGCTGCAGACGTGCATGAATGCTCTCAACGTCGCTCCGCGTCGTTCGGCCGAGGGCAATGCCCCGCTGGTTGGAAATGACGATAACGCGCACGCCGGCGTGGTTGAGCTCCGCGATGGACTCCTGGACGCCGGGAAGCAGGTGGAAATCGCTCCATTTGGAGATGTACTCACCCTCGGGAGGCTTGCGATTGATCACGCCGTCGCGGTCCAGAAACACGGCGCGGATGCCCTGCAACGAATTGGCCACTGCCCGAGACGCTCCCGATATTCGGCGGATGACGATGACGGTATGATAGCGGAGAAACACTCAGCGACTGTGGAGCAAAAGGAGTTGGAGCGCATGGCGGAGCCGCCGAACAGCTCGCCGCTATTTGAGACGGGGATTGCCGAGCACCTGACGGTGATTGAAAGCCTGCGGGGGCAGCGGGCTCTGCTGGAAGAGATCGCGGTCCGGATGGCTGGGGCGCTCCTGCGGGGAAACACAGTGTTATGGTGCGGGAACGGGGGCAGCGCCGCCGACTCCCAGCATCTTGCCGCAGAACTGGTCGGGCGCTTTCGCCGCGAACGGCGTGGGCTGCCGTCGATCGCACTGACGACCGACACCTCCATTCTCACGGCAGTGGCCAACGATTATGGTTTCGAGCGCGTTTTCCAGCGGCAGGTGGAGGCGCTGTGCGTGCCCGGGGACATTCTGGTCGGTATTTCCACTTCGGGAAACAGCCGCAATGTGTGTCTCGCTCTGGAAGCAGCCCGGCAGAGGGGGGCCTGGACGGTGGCGTTTACCGGCCAGGGGGGCGGGGCCATGGCAGGCGTGGCCGACGCCGTACTGGCGGTCGCCTCAAAAGACACGGCGCGCATCCAGGAGGCCCACATTCTCTGCGGCCATCTGCTGTGCGACCAGATCGAGCTGTCGATCTGCGCGGGAGAGACCACGGCTGCCGGAATAAACCGCCCATGATCCAGGACCTGCATAATGTCGTTCGTCTCATCGAGAGAGACTGGCGTGCCACCCGGGTTCTGGTGGTCGGGGATGTCATGCTGGACCAGTACATCTGGGGCGACGTGGAAAGAGTATCGCCGGAAGCGCCGGTGCCGGTGGTGCACGCCGGCCATCGCAGCGAGCGACCAGGCGGAGCCGCCAATGTGGCGATGAATATCGCCGGGCTGGGCGCCAAAGCGGAGCTCTTTGGCTTCTGCGGGGACGATGAGGGGCGCGCGGCGCTGGAGAAATGTCTGCCGGAGGCAAGCGTCACGGCGCACCTGACCGTGGTAGCGGGACATCCGACAACCACGAAGCTGCGGATCCTGAGCGGGAAGCAGCAGATGCTGCGTGTGGATACGGAACAGACGGACGGCTATCCCGAGGCTGCGCATCGGGCACTGGCTGACAAAATCGAAGAGGCGATGGAAGCTGCCGATGCGGTGGTCTTATCCGACTATGCCAAGGGGGTGCTGAGCGCAGAGCTTTGCCAGCAAGTGATCAGCGCGGCGAGGGGGCGCGGGATTCCGGTGCTGGTCGACCCCAAACAGCGCGATCTCCGCCGCTACCGCGGAGCCACGATGATCTGCCCTAACCTCGCCGAGCTGGCCGGAGTGGTGGGCGGCTCTGCGCGGGAGGTGGAAGCTTTGCTGACCGCGGGGCAGGCACTGGTTGCGCAGCTGGATCTGCAGTATCTGGCCGCGACCATGAGCGAGAAAGGCATCGCGATTCTGCGCGCCGACTCCCGCTTTATCGACCCGGCTGTGGCGAGGCAGGTGTTCGACGTCTCGGGCGCGGGGGACACGGTGGTCGCTACGCTGGCTCTGGCCATCGCCAGCGGCCTCGCCGTGGAGACGGCCGCGCAGCTGGCCAACGTGGCTGCCGGGATCGTCGTCGGAAAGGTGGGAACGGTACCGGTGAGCCGGGATGAACTGCTGACCGGCCTCATGCCGCAAATCGAATTACAGGCTGCAGAGAAGGTTCTGGGGCTGGATTCGCTGAAGGTACGGGTGAGCGCCTGGCGTTCCGCCGGCCAGATGACGGTTTTCACCAACGGCTGCTTCGATCTGCTCCATATTGGCCACATTACTTTGCTGGAGGACGCGCGGCGGGAGGGCGATCGACTGGTGGTGGCCATCAACAGCGACAGGTCGGTGCGCGAACTAAAGGGACCCACGCGTCCGATCGTCGGTGAACGCGAGCGGGCCAGGATACTGGCGGCATTGGCGGCCGTGGACGCGGTCATTATTTTCGATGAACCGACTCCGCTGCGACTGATCGAGGCGCTGCAGCCCGAGGTGATTGTGAAGGGCGGCGACTACCGCGAGGAGACGATCGTCGGAGCCCGCGAGGTCCGCTCATGGGGTGGGCGCGTGAAGATCGTGCCGATCGTCGCGGGCTTCAGCACCACCGAACTCATCGCCAGGGCGACGAACCCGGAGACGCCCGTTACCACCTCAGAAACCCGGTCTTAGGGCGGCAGAAGTGGTCGCCCCCTTTTGCT
>CAVYPY010000005.1:0-425626 GCA_963770525.1 uncultured Acidobacteriaceae bacterium
AGAATACCAAGTTCAGACGGGTTTCCTGTCAGATTTGGGCGGGTATTTTGGCGTGCAAGTCACGATATTTCAACGGTTGTGACTTTGGTTTTCCCCTCTGCCTCTTGACAGGTTTCCACAGCGGCGGCGGGACGGGCAGCGCCAGGGGTCTGCGAGGGCCTTGAACCGGGTTTTGGTGGAGCGGGTACGGCGCCGCGGCGCGAGAGGGCGAAGAGGCCGGCGAAGGCGAGAGCGAAGACACCGGCGCCAATGACGATCCGGCCGACGACGGGATAGATACCGACGGTTCCCCAGCGGCTCCAGGTAAACCAGGCGAAGAGAGCGACGGTGACGGCGAGCACGGTACTGGTGAGAAGGATGACCCGGTCCTTCATGGGCACCACCTCGGACAAAGTGAATCAGGGTTGCAACAGCAGACTATGACAAAGGGTGTTTACGAGTGGGTCACAGGAGGGCAGAATTCCGATTCCTGCGCAATCGGCGCAAAATGGCAGGATTCGGCGAAGCGAGTCCCGGATCGATATTTCCGCGACAGATTGCCGGGCTGGGTGGGTCCGCCGGACTATTGATAGGCGACGGTCCACTTGTTGGGCCAGACGGAATAGGGATCATGTCTCCGTCCAGTTGAATGGCGGCGAACAGGCTATCGGCCCACTGATTCTGGGGGATCGGGGAGCCGAGCCACGCAGGCGACCCGCCACTCATACTCAACAGGTTTCCTGAGGGAAGAAGCAACCGCAGATCCTTCCGTCTCGCGAGGCTCGACGTCAGGATGACGGCGCCCAGGTGGTTTTAGCCGGTTTTTCGGCGGAAGGTTCTGTAGATGATCAGGAAAAGGACCGCGAGGAGGATCAGCGTGGCCAGCGGGTGAGACAGTGGTCCATGGGACCGGTGGGTGTTGAACAGCGGAAGATACGGCAGGACCAGTAACTGCAGCGATGAGGGCAAAAACTTAAAGAGCACCATAGCGAATCACCGAGGCGCGCGACCGAGCAACCGGTAAGGAGGGCGCCTGTCAGCAGTATAGGCAGCCAGGGGCTGTGGGGCCCGGCTTTCCGCTGCACCGGGAATGTCCACTAGGCCTTTGAAGACTTGTCTTCCCGCACCACCGGTTTTCCTTTCTCATTGAGCCCGATTCTGGCGAAAGGCGTGTGGTGGTCGTGGGTGAAGAGGACCAGCCAGTTTTCGGGAATGGCGCGCTCGTAGAAGCGCTTGCGTTCGGCGATGCAGCGGACGGGGTCGAGGTCGTAGCCCATGACCCAGGCGATGTCGAGGTGCGCGGTAGTGGGGATGAGGTCGGAGACATAGCAGGCGTGCTGGCCGGCGGATTCGATATGAACAGCCAGCAGCTGCGCGGTGTGTCCGGGAAAGCACTCGACCGTGATGCCGGGGACGATGCGGCTTGTTTCGCCGGGTCGGGTGGTGAGCAGCGTCATCTGGCCGGAGTCCACGATTGGATCGTAATTCTCGGAAATGTAGCTGATGGCGTCGCGCTCCAGCTGCAGGTGGCCGTGCTCGACTTCGCCGCGGTGGGCAAAATAGCGGGCGTTGGGGAAGGTGGGGACGACGCGGCCATCGGGAGTGCGGGTGGTGTTCCAGCCGCAGTGATCGAAGTGCAGGTGCGTGTTGATGACGATATCGACGTCTTCGGGGCGAATGCCGGCGGCGGCGAAGGCGCGAGGGAGCTGCTGAGTGGCTCCATAGATCGCGTTCAGTTTGTCGCCCAGTTTGTTGCCGATGCCGGTTTCGATGGCGACGGTGTGGCGGCCGGTAAAGACGACGACGGTGTTGAGGCCGAGAAGGACTCGATTCTGAGCGTCGGCGGGGGCACGTTTTTCCCAGAGCAGTTTGGGGACGACGCCGAACATGGCGCCGCCGTCGGAAAAGTAGGGGCCGTCGCTGAGAACGGTCAATTCAAAGTCGCCGACAGAGACGCGGCCACGGATGGGCTCAGCGGTGCCCGGGCGCTCGCCGGGATGATGGTCCGGCGCGGGCGCTGAGGGAGACTTGGGCACCATCCGCTAGCGATGCCCCGCCGAGGCTTCAGGGGCCGGTTCTGCCAGGTAGCGCTCGAAATGATCGAGGAGACGCGTGAAGAGCTCCGTCTGGTCGTCAGCCCCGGAAACGGAGTGAGTTTTACGGGGAAAGATGTTGTAGTCGTACGGGATGCCGGCTTCGATGAGCTTCTGGATGTACTGGACGTCGCCTTCAGTGTGGACGTTGTCGTCCCCGGTGCCGTGGAGGATGAGGATGTGGCCGTGCAGGTCGGCGGCGCTGTTCACGTCGGAGTCATCGTGGTAGTTCTGGGCGTCGTCAGAAGGCAGGCCCATGTAGCGCTCGGTGTAGATGGAGTCATAGTCGCGCCAGTCGGTGACCGGAGCTCCGGCCACGCCGGCGCGGAAGCTGTCGCTGTGGGAGAGAGCGAAAAGGGTAAAGCTGCCGCCCCAGCTCCATCCCCACCAGCCCAGACGATGCGGATCGAGTTGAGGGTAGTCGCGAATGACCTGATCGATGGAGGCTATCTGATCGGCGAACTGCGGCGGCCCGAAGTTATGCCAGCAGACCTGTTCGAAGTCGCGGCCGCGGCCGGCCATGCCGCGATTGTCGACATGGAGGACAGCAAAACCGTGCTCGGCGAGCAACTCGTCGAAGAAGAGACGCTTACCGCCCCAGCGATCGCGCGCCGCGCCCACGCCCGGCCCCCCATAGGGATTCACGATGAGCGGGACGCTGTGCGGTGAGGAATTTCCTGGGGGCAGGAGCAGGGTTCCGTAGAGCTTGGTGGTCTTGTCGGCGGCGGTGAGTTCGAGCGATTGCGGAGCGATCAGGCGATGGCCCTCAAGCGGGTGAGAGTGCCAGATGGCGGTGCAGACGACGCCTGGCGAGCCCGACGCGGGAACGCCCGAGGTACAGATGGAGACGGCAGGGGGCACCAGCAGGGTGGAGTGGGTGTCAACGAAGGCGCCTCCCTGCGTGGGAAAGGAGGTTTCGTGGACGCCGGGGTCTTTGGAGATCTGACGTTTGCCAGTGCCGTCGAACTGGACGGCCCAGACCTGCTGCTGGCGAGGATCGCCCTGGTCGGAGAGATACCAGAGGGTCTGGGTGTTGTCGTCGATGGCCTGGATGGAGGAGACTTCGTAGTCGCCGCTCTCTACCTGATTCTCTAGCTGGGCGAGCTGGCCGAGCGGGTTATTGCTGTCGTATCCGTAGCGATAGATGTGGGTATGGCCGTCGCGCCAGCTGAGCAGGAAGAACTCGTGGTCGCCGACAAACTTCACGTCATAGGTGAGGTTGAAGTACTTGGGCTCGGATTGCTCGAGCACGCGGCGCACATCGCCGCTTTTGGTATCGGCAAACCAGATGTCGAGGTGCTGCTGGTCGCGGGAGAGGACTTCAACCCAGACGACGTGGGGGTTCACCCAGCCGAAACGGGGGATGTAGTCGTTGCCGTTGTCGAGGGGGATGTGCAGCCAGCGGGTGGTGCCGCCATTGACGGTGACCACGCCGACGCGGACGCCGGGATTGGGATCGCCAGGCTGCGGATAGCGCTGCATTTCGACCGTGGCATGCACGGGGATCCAGTCGACGAGCGGGTACTCGGGAACTCGGGTCTCGTTCATCTGGAGGTAGGCGACCTGGTGTGAATCGGGAGACCAGAAGTAGTTGCTGCGAACGTCGAGTTCTTCGAGGTAGACCCAGTCGACTTCGCCGTCGAGGAGGGTGTCGTCGTGATCGGTGGTCAGGGCCAGAGGCGGAAGGGAGCCGTCGGGGCGCTGCACGTAGAGATTGTGGTCGTGCAGGTAGGAGACATACTGGCCGTTGGGCGAGAACTTGGGATCGTCGCCGGACTGCATGCCGGAGTTGCCGATTTCGACTCCGGTGCCGGTCTTGGGATCGAAGAGCCAGAGCTGGCCGTTGGTGTCGAAGAGAAGGTGCTGGGAGTCAGGCGCCCAGAAGTAGGGCGGCTCGTCGTAGCGAGCGCGGTGATCGCGATCCCGCTCGGGGAGGGTAGCGTTGAGAAGCGCCGAGATCTTGTCGTAAGGGAGCAGGGTTTTGGGGTGGGTGTCGGGGGGCTGCAGCTCGACGAGATCGCCGTCCTGGGAAATCCAGCTGACGCGTCGGCCGTCGGGTGACCAGGCCATATCCTGGGGAGGAGTGCCGGTGTCGGCGCCGGAGTGGCCAAAGATCTCCTGGACGGTCCAGGGCTGAGTCTCCTGGGCACGGGCTCCCGGGACGGGAAGGAAAAGGGCTACAGCAAACAGGGGGACAGAGAAACGACCAAGGCGCGGCAGTATGGAACGCAAGAATAGCTCCCGAACGGCCCGGTTGAGCAAAAGAGATGCCGGGACCTTGTGTGTGTGAGGGCCATTCTAACGCTTTGCCGCGAGGTGCGCCGGAATCAATGGGCGGCCGCGGGGCCTTTGTGCTTCTTCATGAGGAAGATGAGGGGAATCATGCAGGCGGAGCCGACGGCGAGGATGGCGATCACGTCGAGATAGGCGAGCTGGGTGCTCTGCTGCAGGAGCTGCTGGTAGATGGTGCCCTGAGCCAGGGCGCGGGCCTGAGCGGCGGACGAGGTGATACCGCCGGCGTGCTGCAGGTAGGCAGCCGTGCGGTTGATGGCCTGCAGGAAGGGGGCGCTGGAGGCGTTGATGTGCATGGCCAGGCGGTCCTGATGGTCCTGACTGCGGCGGGCGAGGAGAGTGACGAAGAAGGATGTGCCGACACTCCCGCCGATATTGCGGGCCAGGTTCATAAGGCCGGAGACGTCGTTGTTCTTCTCGCGGGGAACATCGGTGTAAGAAAGGGTGTTGATCGGGACGAAGAGGAAGGCGAGTCCGGAGGCCTGGAAGATGCGCATCCAGGCGACGTAGGAGTAGCTGGCCTGGGTGTCGATGGTGTGCAGAGCGGCCAGGGCGGAGGCAAGGATGGCGAATCCAAAGGCGATGAGATAGCGGGCATCGACACGGCCGACCAGGAATCCCACCAGCGGCATGAGGACGAGGATGGCGAGGCCGCCTGGGGAGATGACGAGGCCGGCCTGCTCGGCGGTATAGCCCATCATCTGCTGGACGAAGAGCGGGATAAGGACGGTGGTGCCGAAAAGCGTGAAGCCGAGGACGAACATCAGGAACGCAGAGATGGCGAAGGTCCGGTTGCGGAACATCGTGAGGTCGAGGATGGGGCGATGGCCCTTCCGGATCTGCATGATCTCCCAGACGATGAGCGTGACCAGAGAGGCCGCGCAGAGGACGAAGAAAGTGGCGATGAGGTGCGATCCGAACCAGTCGTCCTCCTGGCCTTTGTCGAGAACGAACTGCAGGGAGCCGAAGCCGACAGCGAGCAGGCCGAAGCCCATGTAGTCGAGGTTGAGGCCGCGCTTGCGGCTCTGCTCCACTTCCTTCTGAATGTGAGGCGGGTCTTCGACGAGGCGGGAGCTGAGAAAGAGCGACAGGATGGCGATGGGGACGTTGATGAAGAAGATCCAGCGCCAGGTGTAATTGTCGGTGATCCAGCCGCCGAGGGTGGGGCCGATGGCGGGGGCGAGGACGACGGCCATGCCGTAGACGGCGAAGGCCTGTCCGCGTTTGCGAGGCGGGAAGGTGTCGGCGAGGATGGCCTGCTCGCTGGGCTGGAGACCGCCGCCACCGGCTCCCTGCAGGACGCGGAACAAGATCAGCATGGGCAGCGAGGGCGCGAGTCCGCAGAGCATGGAGCTGATGCCGAACAGCGCGACGCAGATCATGTAGAAGCGCTTGCGTCCGATAAACGAGACGAGATAGGCGCTGGCCGGCAGGATGACGGCGTTGGAGACGAGGTAGGAAGTCAGGACCCAGGTGGCTTCATCCTGGGAGGCGCCGAGGCCGCCGGCGATGTGGGGGATGGCGACGTTGGCGATGGAGGTGTCGAGGACCTCCATGAAGGTAGCGAGGGTGACGGTAAGCGCGATGGCCCAGGGATTATGCTTCGGCTTCCAGTTGGCGTCGGAGTCGGGCATCGATAGGGATTGGAGAGTCAAGGGTATCAGGAGGATGCAGCAAATGTGGGCGTGCCGGCGGGTGGGAACCTGCCTTTGCAGAGCAGGAGCGATCTCGCGTGGACAAAAGCCCGCGAGTTGCCGATAAGGTCAGCGGGGTGCAGGCACGGGCGCGGGCGGAGTGCGGCTCTCCGGAGGTGCGGGGTTGGGCGCAAAATCGGCTTCCTCGGCTCGAAGTGAGAACCACGGCGCGGCGTTGACGTGCGAGGGTAACGGGTCACGACCTGAGAAGAACTACAACTATGAGAAAGACCTGCACCGACTGCAGATCGAGCTGGTCAAGCTGCAGGAGTGGGTTCGCGATCGGGGCCTGCGGGTGGTTGTGCTTTTTGAGGGGCGCGATGCGGCAGGAAAGGGAGGAGCGATCAAGCGCATCACCGAAACGCTGAACCCGCGCATCTGCCGGGTGGTGGCGCTGGGGACGCCGACCGAGAGGGAGAAGACGCAGTGGTACTTCCAGCGCTACGTGGCCCATCTGCCGGCAGCCGGAGAGATGGTCCTGTTCGACCGCAGCTGGTACAACCGCGCCGGAGTGGAGCACGTGATGGGCTTCTGCACCGAGGCGGAGTATGTCGAATTCATGCACAGCTGTCCGGAGTTCGAGCGGATGCTGATTCGTTCGGGAATCATCCTGCTCAAATACTGGTTTTCGGTGAGCGATGAAGAGCAGGAGCGGCGCTTCCGGGAGCGGATGTCGGATCCGACGAAGCGGTGGAAGCTGAGCCCCATGGATCTGGAATCGCGGCGGCACTGGGCGGATTATTCGCGGGCGAAGGACGAAATGTTCGCGCAGACCGACACGCGCCAGTCGCCCTGGTACGTGGTGAACGCGGAAAACAAGAAGCGCGCGCGGCTGAACGTGATCCGGCATTTGCTGTCGCAGATCGAGTACCGCGACCTGACTCCGGAGGCGATGGAGCTTCCGCCTCTGGACAGGAAAAAGTACAAGCGGCCGCCGTTCCACGAGCAGAACTTCATCCCGGAGCACTATCGTTGAGCTGGGGGAAAGCTTCTGCGGGCCTGGCCCGCTCAGTCCGCGGCGGCGAGGCGATCTGCCGGGTGGCCGGTTACTGTGATTGTGACATAATTATGTCATGTCAGTGCGAACCACCGTCGACATACCCGAACCGCTGCACGAAGAGCTGCGGCATCGGGCCGCCAGTTCCGGGGTCTCGATCCGTTCCCTGATCGTGCGTGCCCTGGAGCAGGCCTATTCGGACCCGCGGAAGGGGAAAAAGGTCACCGGGCCCATGGTGCGCGGCAAAGGCAGGCTGGGACCGCGCTTCCCTGTGGACGAGAATCCGCATGACCTTATTTTTTCCTGACCTGAACGTCTGGCTGGCGCTGTCGGTGGAGGGGCATACCCACAACACCCCGGCGTGGCGCTGGCTGCGGTCGCTGCCGGAAGATTCGCGGTTGATTTTCTCCCGTTACACGCAGATCGGGCTGCTCCGACTGCTCACGAATTCCGCGATGATGAGCGATCGGATCCTTACCGTGCACGAGGCATGGAAGGTCTATGACGGATGGCTGAAGGATCCGCGAGTGGAGTTTCAGCCGGAACCGCGCAATGTCGACGCAGAATTTCGCGAGGCCCTGGAACCGCTGGCCGCGAAGGCCGCGTCGAAGTGGGTGGGCGACTGCTGGTTGCTGGCGTTCGCCGCTGGATGGGGCGCGACCCTGGTGACTTTCGACAGGGCGTTGTTCGATTTTGCGTGGAAATGGAAACAGCCAGCGGTGATCCCCCGATGAATCGGAGATCAGGTGAACGGCTCCCACAGTGATATCCTGCAGATTCTGACGATGCGAGCTGAACTGGAAGCGTTGATCCGCGTACAAACCCTCGATCAGGAGACCGCGCAGCTGCGCGGGGAGATTGCGGCGCTGCCCAAACGGCTGGCGGCGCTGGAGTCGCGCCTGGCGGCGGAGAAAGCCGCTTTGGAAGAGGTGCAGAAGGCGCTGAAGGACGAAGAGGCGGCGCGGCGGCGGATGGAAAGCGATCTGAAGGACCAGCAGCAAAAGATCCTGAAGCTCCGCACGCAGATGTCAGCCGTGAAAACCAACGAGGAATACCGTGCCTTCCAGCACGAGATCGAGTTTGCCGAAGCGGAGATCAAGAAGGTGGAGGATCGCGAGCTGGAGAGCATGGAACGCGCCGAGCAACTGGAGCAGAAGCGCAAAGCCGCCGAGAACGATCTGAAAGACAACATGAAGGTGGTGGAGATCGAGCAGAACCAGGCGCGGGCCGTTTCCGCCGAGCAGCAGACCCACCTCGCGGATCTGCTGAAGCGGCGGGAGGCGGAGCGGGCGCACGTGCCGGAGGAGCTGCTGCGGATCTACGACCGGGTCTCGTCGTCGTCGCGCGCGACCGGCGTGGCGTATGCGCAGGGACAGCGATGCATGGAGTGCCAGATGGGCATCCGGCCACAGATGTGGAATCAGATTCGCGCCGGGGAGATCATGACCTGCGAGTCGTGCGGGCGGTTGCTGTATTACGACGCTGCGAAGGAGCCGCAGCCGGTGCCCGAACCGGAAAAGCCGAAGCGGGGCCGCAAGGCTCCTGAAGCGGGCGTGGAGTAGAGAAATCAGGGTACAGGGTTCAGGGTACAGCGTTCGGGGTACAGACGATTTCCTGACCATTGTTATGAAGCGCATCGCCATCGACATGGATGAGGTGCTGGCCGATACGCTGGCCGAGCATCTGGCGCGCTACAACCGCGACCACGGCGAGGCGATTACCAAGGCCGACCTGGAAGGCAAGTGGCTGTGGGACGTTGTGTCGATCGACCGCCACGAGCGTCTGCAGGGCTATCTGCGTTCGGAAGACTTCTTCGAGGACCTTCCCGTCATGGCCGACAGCCAGCGGGTGCTGCAGTTGATGGCGCAGACGTACGACATCTACATCGCGACCTCGGCAATGGAGTTCCCCAACTCATTCGGTCCGAAGTATCGCTGGCTGCGGCGCCACCTCCCTTTTCTCGATCCGCGGCACTTTGTCTTTTGCGGAGACAAGAGCATTGTGAAAGCGGACTACCTGATCGACGATCAGCCGCGGAACCTGCGGGTGTTTGCGGGACGAGGGATTCTGTTCACGGCTCCGCACAACCTGAACGTGAGCGGCTACACGCGGGTGGACAACTGGCAGCAGGTGGAGAAGCTGTTTCTGGCGGAGGGCGGGCCGCGGTAAGGCAGGATGCAGGGCTCAGGTTACAGGGCAGCTTGATTTGGTCCGCTTCGTGAGCAGATTGGGGCGTCTGGATCAGACGCCCGGTTCGTGAACTGTGGCTACATCAACTCGTCGATGAACGCCTTCGCCGCTGCTGGGTCGATGTGCAGGGGATACGAGAGCATGGTGCGGCCCTGGGTGACGGGTTCGGCGTCGTGCAGAGCGGGCAGGTCGGTGCGCTCGAAGAATTTTCCGATGGGGATCTCTTCGCCCCAGATTGTGGATTTCTCCATGGCGGCGAGCCAGTCGGTGGCATCCCAGGCAGGGTCGTCTTCGAGCTTCTTCACACGCGGGCGGAACCACTGGTAGGTGTTGTCCTTGTTGTAGGTGACGCAGGGGCTGAAGACGTCGAGAAACGAGAAGCCCTTGTGCTGGATGGCCTGTTTGATGAGGTCGGTGAGGTGCTTCTGTTCGCCGGAAAAGCCACGGGCGACGAAGGTGGCTCCGGCGGCCAGCGCCATGGTGAGGGGATAGATGGGGCCTTCGATGTTGCCGAAGGGCGCGCTCTTGGTCTTCATGCCGATGCGGCTGGTGGGTGAGGTCTGGCCGGTGGTGAGGCCGTAGATCTGGTTGTCCATAACGATGTAGGTCAGGTCAACGTTGCGGCGGATGGTGTGGGTGAGGTGGTTGCCGCCGATGCCGAAGCCGTCTCCATCGCCGCCGGTGACGAGAACGGTGAGGTCGGGATTGGCCATCTTGACGCCGGTGGCCACGGGCAAAGAGCGGCCGTGCAGGGTGTGCATGCCGTAGGTCTCAATGAAGCCGGGGAAATTGGAGGAGCAGCCGATGCCGCTGACGGTGACGATCTGGTGCTGAGGAATCTGCAGATCGACGAGGGCCTTCTGGACGGCGGCCAGCACGCCAAAGTCGCCGCAGCCTGGGCACCAGTCAGGATCGACGCGGCCCTTGAGATCGGTCATCGTGAGGGGTTTGGGTCCTTCGACAATTGTTGCCATTGATGAATCTCCTAAACCATGATCTCGTGGGCGGGGACGGACAGCGTTGCGTCGCCGGCCAGTTGTTCGCGGACCGCGTCCACGATGTGGTGCGGCATGAAGGGCTCGCCGTCGTACTTGCGGATGTGTCCGTCGGCCACGAAGCTGGTTTCGCTGCGCAGATAGCGGGCAAACTGTCCGCTGTAATTGTTCTCAACGATGATGGTGCGCTTCGCGTCGCGGAGCTGGTCGACGATGGCATCGCCGTGGAGCGGGACGAGCCAGCGGATCTGCAGCTGGTTGGCGGTGATGCCCTGCTCGGCGAGTAGCCCGCGGGCTTCTTCAATCACGCCCTGCGTGGAGCCCCAGCCGATGAGAGTAACGTCGGCATCTTTGGGGCCCTGGAGGACGGGCGGCGGCACGGCATCGGCAATGCCCTTCTCCTTGCGCATGCGCTTTTCCATCATGGCGCGGCGCTTGCGTGCGTCGGTGAACATGTCGCTGATGAGGACGCCGTTTTCGTCGTGCTCATCGCTGGACACCACGTGCGTGTAGCCAGGGATGCCGGGGATGGCGCGGGGCGAGACGCCGCTGTTGGTGATGAGGTAGCGCTTGTAGCCTCCATGACCATTGCCGTTCGCGGCAGTGATCATTTCGCCGCGATCGACGGGCGGCGTGAAGTTGAGAATCTCGGGATCGACGCTGAGACGCCCTTCGGAAAGCAGCAGATCGCAGAGGACGAGGCCGGGGACCTGGAACTTGTCGACGATGTTCCAGATTTCCGCCATCAGCGTGAAGCAGTCGCCGATGTCGAGGGGCGCGGCGATGACGCGGGGATAGTCGCCGAAGGCGGCGCCGAGCATCTGCCACAGGTCACCCTGCTCGGTTTTGGTGGGCACGCCGGTGGATGGACCCGCGCGCTGGCAGTCGATGACGACGATGGGGATTTCCGCCATGGCGGAGAGGCCAAGCGCTTCCGACATGAGCGCAAAGCCGCCGCCTGAGGTAGCGCACATGGCACGGACGCCCGCATGGGCGGCGCCGATGGTCATGTTCACGACGCCGATTTCGTCCTCGACCTGGCGGACCATGATGCCGGCTTTGCGGCCGTTCGCGGCGAACCAGTGGAGCACGCCCGTCGACGGACTCATGGGATAGGCGCAGTAAAACTTGACGCCGGCAGCGGCTCCGCCCATGGCCAGCGCGGTGTTGCCGCTGAGGACCGCGTACTTTTTGTCTGCCATGGGGATGGGATTGGCGAAGGGCTTGAAGTGCTGCGTGGCGTAATCGTAGCCGGCGCGGGCGACGGCGATGTTTTCCTCGGCGACGGCGGGGGCTTTTTTGCCGAACTGCTCGTGGATGACACTTTCCAGCGAGTTGAATCCGATGCCCATCATGCTGAGGGCGGCGCCGATGGCGAGGGTGTTCTGCGCGACTTTGTTCTTGGTGATATCGGCGAGAGTGGACACCGGCAGGGGGCAGAGCTGGACGCCGTCGGCGTGCTCGCCGGGTTTGATCGAGTCAGCGTTGTAAATGCAGGCGCCGCCGGCGGCGAGCAGACGCAGGTGGCGGTCCATCGTGTCCTGATTCAGAGGAATGAGGAGATCGAGATGGTCGCCCATGTTGGTGATGGGCTCGGTGCCGGTGCGGATGGTCAGATAAGTATGGCCGCCGCGGATGATCGACTGATAGGCGTTATAGGCGTTGAGGTGAAGGCCGCGCCGGCTGAAGATCTTGGCGAAGATGTCGCCCGGGGTGGCAACACCCTGACCGGCGGCTCCTCCGATGCCGATGGAGAAAGACTGAATCATATCCGCTCCCGCAGATGAACAGGCTGTTTTTGGGGACGACGCTCGTGGAGGCGCTGAAGACCCCGACACTGAAAGTGGGGACCAGCATACACCCGGGAGTGCACGATTCGACAGGGGGTAGCGAGGACGATCAATTGAGATCGGGAAGCTGCAGAGTGGCCGCGCTTTCCATCTCGCGTTCCATCTGCCGAATGCTCCCGTCGGACCCGGAGAGAGTGTTCAGCCAGAGAACGCGGCCCTTGCCGCTGACCAGCAGAGCGGCCGGCCAGCGGTCGATGGCAAAGGGATGCAGGTCGGAATCGGGGACGATGAGGACGGGCAGCTTTGCCGGGAGGGTGGCGCGGAAAACGCGGAGCGCTGCGAGCGCGGCGGGATCGGGCGCATCCACGCCGAGGTTAGCGGCCCAGGACGTCACGGCAACAACTTTCATTCCGGAAGTGATGTGATCTTTGGCGAACTGCACCAGGATTTTGTTGATGGCGGGCCCGGAAGCAGGGCTGGCGAGGGAGAAAACCAGGACGAGGGTCCGGTCGTCGAGCATGCGGATCATCGTCTCTTTGCCGATGTGCCGCACAATGCGGTGCGCCGCCGGATCGGGATCGTAAAGCAGGACTGTGCGGTTCAGGGTCGCGCCGGAGGGAAGCAACTCGACGCCGTGAAACGCGCGCACGGGGCTGGGCTGCTGGAAAAATGCGTAGCGGGTGAGAGCGTTCTGGATCGACGCGTTGCTGGCGCTGTGCACGACGGCATCGGAGGCCGCGTCGGCACTCACCTGGCCCACGATTTTCTCAGCGTCTTCGGGCTTTTCGCTGAACCGCAGGCTATTGGCGATGCGCAGGGCGTCGCGCACCAGGGTCGCCGCGTCGACAAAGTCGCCATTGCCTTTGAGCGAACCGCCGGCGGCAAGCGCGTCCAGGATGTGCGGAAGCTGCTGTTCATTGAGGCGATCGATGACCCCAAGGTCGTCGGCGCTCATACTGGCGGCGGCCGCATCGTCGATCTGGTCGAAGCCCAGATGGATGCTGGCGTCGTAAGGGAAAGCGCTGAGCAGGGACTCCACCTGGCTTTCGGCGGCGGCGATTTGGTGCAGGCCGAGAAAGGCGCGGAGCAGGAGCAGTCGGCCCACCTCGGGCGATTGCGGCGCGGGCGACTCGAGGTAAGCAATCAGAGTCTCGCGCGCGGGCTCGAAATCCTGTCCGAAGAGACAGAGTTTGCCGAGAGTGAGGAGATCTTCGCCGATGAGCTTTTGGACTTTGAGCACTTCGCACTGCTGGTTGGCGCGCTGCATGCCGATACGGAGAGCCCATTTGTCGGCGTCGGTCAGGTCGTCCGGAGCATTCCGTGCGTCATTGAAGGGCTCCATCGCGTATTGGTAGGCCGCGACCGGCGTCATGAAGGGTGGAGAGGATGTCTGCGCCTCGGATCCGCTCGTCGCGGCGGGAACCGTGGAAGGAGGCTTCGCTGGAGGCAGAGTTCCCGGGGTTTGCTGGGCCGCGGCGCCGGCGCTGAGGACTGCCAACAGGAGAACGATCCTCATGCGCGGAGGGTACCACGCGAAGGAAGCCGGTTCTGCCTCCAGAGGGCGTGGAGGAGAAATTCGCGGTTGCCTTCAGTGCCGGTGATGGGTGAGTCGATGACTTCGATGGAGCTGGCACCGATGTCCGACACACAGCCGCGGACGCGGTCGATGGCCAGCTGGTGGGCGGCGGGATCGCGGACGATACCGCCCTTGCCGACGTGCTCGCGGCCGGCCTCAAACTGCGGCTTGATGAGGATGACGGCCTCCAGAGGTGGCGTGTCGGACGCGTGTCGGACAGCGGCAATGACCGGGGGCAGGACCAGGGTGGCAGAGATGAACGACACGTCCACGGCCAGAAACGAAATGCCCGGCGGCAGATCGCCGGGGGTAAGGAGGCGGGCGTTGGTGCGCTCCATCAGGGTGACGCGGGGATCGTCGCGGAGGGACTGGGCGATCTGCCCGTAACCGGTATCGATGGCAAGCACGCGAGCGGCGCCGTGCTGGAGCATGCAGTCGGTGAAGCCGCCGGTGGACGCGCCGATGTCGAGACAGAAACGGCCAGTCAGGTTAATCGACCATTGGGCAAGCGCGGCCTCCAGTTTCAGGCCGCCGCGGCTGACGTAGCGGAGATCGGAGCCGAGGAGCCGGATGGGCGCGTCGGACACGACCGAGGTGCCCGGCTTATCGTACTTTTGTTCATGGACGAGCACGCGGCCGGCGAGAATGAGGGCTTGTGCGCGTTCGCGGGTGGGCACCAGACCCCGTTCCACGAGAAGTTTGTCGAGACGAGTTTTCATCCAGGCGATTTCAGGAGCAGACTAGACAGGGCTGTTGCGGCCACAATCATTGGAACCCAAACCGCGCGCCGTGAGCACTGTGCATCCTAAGTATGGTGGGAAGCGGGCCGGGAATCCAGCCGAAGAGAGCATACGGAATGGCTGAGGAAACGACACAACCAACGCATCGGCATCATCCCTTTCTTTGGCTGGGATGGCTGCTGGCCGGCCTGTTTGCGGCGACCGCTGCCGGATTGGCGCACCACATCGCTTTCCTGAGAGGGCAGGTAAACGCGTCTCAGGGCAACGCGGCCCAGCTCCAGGTGCAGTTGCAGCATGCGGACGAGATTGTTGACGTGCTGAACTCGCCGGACTCTGTGCACGCGGTCCTCACCGAGACGCGGGAACCCACACATCCGGTGGGACAACTGAGCTGGCTGGCCGGCAAAGGAGCGCTGGTTTTTATGGCCGGCGGCCTGAAGCCGCTGCCGCCGGACAGGACTTATGAGCTGTGGCTGATCCCCACGCTGGGGAAGGCGCCGGTGCCGGCCGGGCTTTTTCGGCCCAACGCCGACCATGGCGCTACGGTCGTGCTGCCTCCCGTTCCCGCGGACACGCAGGTTGAGAAATTCATCGTCACCATGGAACCCGCGCACGGATCGGAGACGCCCTCGTTCCCGATTGTGATCCAGGGCCGCTGATCGGAAACGAAGCAGCGGGCGAAGACCCGCCACGATACACTTCCCTTTCCCGGGCCGCGAGCCGGGGAATGGAACTCTGGAATCTTAACCGCTATGAAGAATGTGAAACCGATCACTCTGGCAGTGGATATAGGCGGCACAGGGCTGAAGATGCTGTGCCTCGATGCGGAAGGCAAGCCCATCACGGAGCGCCTGCGTGTGCTCACACCGGCTCCGGCCATCCCGGAGAAGGTTCTGCTCGCGCTCGACGGGCTGAAGGCGAAGATGCCGTCTTTCGACCGGGTTAGTGTGGGATTTCCCGGGGTGATCAAGCACGGGACGACGATGCTGGCCGTAAATCTCGATCCGAAGTGGGTGGGCTATCCGCTCCAGGCGAATCTGCAGAAGCGGTGGAAGAAGCCGGTGCGCGTGGCCAATGATGCGGCTGTGCAGGGAATGGGCTCGATTCAGGGACGTGGCATTGAGCTGATTCTGACGCTCGGCACCGGGCTGGGATCGTGCCTGTTTGTGGATGGGCACACGTGCCCGATGGAACTGGGGCATCATCCATGGAAGAAGATGACCTACGAGGACTACCTGGGCCTGCGCGGCCTGAAGAGGTACGGAAAGAAGAAGTGGAACAAGTTGCTGCAGAAAGCGATCGAGCAGACGGCGGCGACCTTCAACTGGGATCACCTGTATCTGGGCGGCGGGAATACGAAGCTCATTAAAATGGAACCGCGCCCGGACATCACTATCGTTTCCAATATGGATGGGCTGCTGGGTGGCGTGGCGCTGTGGCGCGACGTGGACGAGAAGAACAGAGTTTAGGGATTAGGGATTAGGGAATCCCAGGCGGATTCCGATCTTCTCTCTGTTTGCCATTCAGCGGGATGCCATATGCTCGGCGTGGAGCTTCTGCAGCGGGTTCACATTGACGCGGCGGCGCTGCAGAGCGGCAATGCCTTCGGCGGCTGCGCTGGCGGCGGCTAACGTCGTAATCGTAGGGATGCGGGCCAGCACGGCGGCGCGGCGGATCGCCTTCTCGTCAAAGTACGGATCCTGTCCGCGGGGCGTGTTGATGATGAGCTGGATGCGATCGCCTTTGATGAGATCGACCACGTTGGGACGCCCCTCCTTGACCTTGTAAACGCGATCAACCGTCAAACCCGCCTTCTCGATAGCATTCGCCGTGCCCTCGGTTGCGACCAAATGGAATCCCAGCTCGACATACTGGCGGGCGAGGTTCACACAGCTTGTCTTGTCGCGGTCGCTCACGCTGAAGAAGACCGTTCCCTTGACGGGCAGATGCAGTCCGGCGGAGAGCTGCGCCTTGGCAAAGGCCTCGCCGAAGTTGTCGGCCACACCCATCACTTCGCCCGTCGATTTCATTTCCGGGCCGAGGACCGTGTCCACGCCCGGGAATTTGCCCCAGGGGAAGACCGGCGATTTGACGTAGAAATGCGTGCCGGTGCCGAGGTCGTTTCCATCGATTTCGAGGAAGTCGCGCAGGCGGCGCCCGGTCATGAGACGCGAGGCGATCTTCGCGAGCGGCACACCGGTGGCTTTCGAGACATAGGGCACGGTGCGCGAGGCGCGCGGATTCACCTCGATGACAAAAACCTTGTCCGGCTGGCCCTGCCTGCGCTGGATGGCGAACTGCAGATTGACCAGGCCCACCACGTTGAGAGCCAGCGCGAGCTTGCGCGTGTAGCCGCGGATCGTTTCCAGCGTCGAAGGCGCCAGGTCGACCGCGGGCAGAACGCAGGAAGAATCCCCGGAGTGGATGCCGGCTTCTTCGATGTGCTGCATGATGCCGGCGATCACCACATCCCGCCGATCGCAGAGGGCATCGACGTCCACCTCAACCGCATCTTCGAGAAAGTGATCGATCAGCACGGGCCGCTCCTGGGAATACTCCACGGCCTCCTTCATATAGCGGGAGACGCTCTCGGCATCGAAGGCGATCACCATGGCGCGGCCGCCCAGCACATACGAGGGGCGAACCAGCACCGGGTAGCCGATCTGTTCGGCGCCGGCCAGGGCTTCCTCCACGCTGGTGGCGATGACGCCCGGCGGCTGGGGAATTTGTAACTCTTCCAGTAGCTTGCCGAAGCGCTTGCGATCTTCGGCGAGATCGATGGACTCGGGCGATGTGCCCAGAATCGGCACGCCTGCCGCCTTCAGGCGCAGCGCGAGGTTCAGCGGCGTCTGGCCGCCGAACTGCACGATCATGCCGATTTCGGCCCCGCCGGATGCCTCGTGCTCGTAAACCGCGAGCACGTCTTCCAGAGTCAGCGGCTCGAAGTACAACCGGTCGCTGGTGTCGTAATCG
The DNA here is from genome assembly GCA_963770525.1 of uncultured Acidobacteriaceae bacterium. Taxonomy (GTDB): domain Bacteria; phylum Acidobacteriota; class Terriglobia; order Terriglobales; family Acidobacteriaceae; genus Palsa-343. Next base: position 17,320 of record CAVYPY010000005.1, read on the forward strand.
GTAGAGACGGTCTCCGGGTTGCAGTTGACCATAATGGTCTCGTAGCCGTCTTCCTTCAGCGCGAAGGCCGCGTGGCAGCAGCAGTAGTCGAATTCAATGCCCTGCCCGATGCGGTTCGGTCCGCTGCCCAGAATGATCACCTTGCGCTTCGACGTTGGGGGCGCCTCATCTTCTTCGTCGTAGCAGGAGTAGAGATAGGGCGTGAAGCTCTCGAATTCCGCGGCGCAGGTGTCCACGAGTTTGTAAACCGGCCGCAGCCCGTGCCGCTGGCGCAGGTTGCGCACCTGCTCGACGCCCTGATTTCCGCTGAGCGACCACAAGTCCGCCAGCCGTTCGTCGGAAAGGCCGAGGCGCTTGGCTTTCCGTAACTGTTCCGGCGACGTATTCTCCGGCGTTTTGCCGATCAGCGCCACCGCGGCGTCAGAGACCTCCTTGATCTGGTACAGGAACCAGGGATCCATCGAGGTCATGCGGGCCACTTCCCGCACCGAATGCCCCTCGCGGAAGGCGAACCGGATGTAGCTCAGCCGCTCCGGCTGCGCGGTCACCAGCTTCTGGGTCAGCCGGCGCCGCTCCAGCACCTCCGCTCCGGCTCTTTTCCCGGTCTCCAGCGAGCGCGTGGCTTTCATCAGCGCTTCCTTGAAGGTGCGGCCGATGGCCATCGCTTCGCCAACCGACTTCATCTGCGGCCCGAGGTTCTCGTCGGCGCCAGGAAACTTTTCAAACTGCCACTTGGGAATTTTGACAACAACGTAGTCGATGGTCGGCTCGAAGCACGCCGGCGTCATCTTCGTGATGTCGTTGGGAATCTCGTCGAGCGTGTAACCCACGGCCAGGCGAGCCGCAATCTTGGCGATGGGGAAGCCGGTGGCCTTCGACGCCAGAGCCGACGAGCGCGACACCCGCGGGTTCATCTCAATGACCACCATGCGGCCGTTGGTGGGATGAACGCCGAACTGCACGTTGGAGCCGCCGGTCTCCACGCCGATTTCCCGCATCACGAGAATAGCGGCGTCGCGCATCGCCTGGTATTCACGGTCGGTGAGCGTCTGCGCGGGAGCAACGGTGATCGAATCCCCGGTGTGCACGCCCATCGGATCCATGTTCTCGATCGAGCAGACCACGATCACGTTGTCAGCGAGGTCGCGCATTACCTCGAGCTCGAATTCCTTCCAGCCGAGGACGGATTCCTCAATGAGGCATTCGTGAACGGGCGAAAGATCAAGGCCGCGGGCGAGGATTTCCAAAAGTTCTTCGCGGTTGTACGCGAGGCCGCCGCCCGATCCGCCCAGAGTGAACGACGGCCGGATAATGACCGGAAAACCAATCTTGGTGGCGAAGTCGAGGCCGTCCCGCAGATTGTTGACCAGCGCCGAGCGCGGCACATCGAGGCCGATGCGGGTCATCGCGTCCTTGAAAAGAAGGCGGTCTTCGGCTTTCTTGATGGCTTCGAGCTTCGCGCCGATGAGCTCGACGCCGTACTTGTCGAGGATCCCGGCGTCGGAAAGTTCGACGGCAAGATTGAGGGCGGTCTGGCCGCCCACGGTAGGCAGCACGGCGAAGACGCCGTCGCGGCCCTCGTCTTTGAGCATCTGCACTTCGAGGCGCAGAATCTCGTCGAGATATTCCTTCGTAAGCGGCTCGATGTAGGTGCGGTCGGCCAGCTCCGGATCGGTCATGATGGTGGCGGGATTCGAATTGACCAGCACCACTTCGTAGCCTTCGGCCTTAAGAGCCTTGCAGGCCTGGGTGCCGGAGTAGTCGAACTCGGCCGACTGGCCGATGACGATCGGGCCGGAGCCGATCACGAGGATTTTGGTGATGTCATTGCGGCGTGGCATGTTTCGTCAGCTGCTCTCAGTATCCTGGTTTCATAAAAATGGCGGGAGAAAATCCCCGCCGGTTGGAACACCTTATCGAAAACACGTCATCCCTTCCACTCCTCCATCATTTTGCGGAAGTCTTTGAAGAGATAATGCGAGTCGTGAGGGCCGGGGCTGGCTTCGGGATGGTATTGCACGCTGAAGAGCGGCATCGTGCGATGACGCAGACCTTCCAGCGTATTGTCGTTCAGGTCGATGTGCGTCAGATCGACTTCGCTGGTGTTGATCGACTCGGGATCCACCGCGAAGTTGTGATTGTGGGCGGTGATCTCCACCTTGCCGTTCTCCATGCACTTGACCGGATGATTGCCGCCGTGGTGTCCGAACTTGAGCTTGTAGGTTTTGCCGCCGAGGGCGAGGCCGATCAGCTGATGGCCGAGGCAAATACCGAAGATCGGCGCGCGGCCAGCCAGTCTGCGGATGTTCTCCTGGGCATAGGTCACCGGTTCGGGATCGCCAGGGCCGTTGGAGAGAAAGATGCCGTCGGGCTTGAGCGCCAGCACATCCTCGGCCGAGGTCTGCGCGGGAACCACCGTCACGCGGCAGCCCTCCTGGCGCAGCATGCGCAGGATGTTCTTCTTGATGCCGTAGTCGTAGGCGACCACGTGCAGACTGGTCGGCGACAGCGCAGGCGCGCCTTCCGGCTGCCGCGGAGCCTGGCTGAGGGGGTCGGGCCCGTCGTGCTGGAATTCGTAGCGGTCCTTCGTGGAGACGACGCTGGCCAGGTCCGTCCCGTCCATTTTGCGGATCGACGCGGGCCTTCTCGACGAGGACATCGGGGTTCGACTCGACGGTCGAGATCACGCCGCGCATGACGCCGTTGTTGCGCAGGTGCCGGACCAGAGCGCGGGTGTCAATTTCCGAGATGACCGGGACATGAAAGCGCTCCAGGTACTCGTCGGCGACCTGCTGCGAGCGCCAGTTGGAGCTGATGGGGGAAAACTCGCGGGTGACAAGGCCCTCGATGTAGGGGTGGGCGGCTTCGTTATCCGCCGCGTTGGTGCCGTAGTTGCCGATCTGCGGATTGGTGAGGACGACAATCTGCCCGGCGTAGGAAGGATCGGTGAAGATCTCCTGGTATCCGGTCAATGATGTATTAAAAACGACCTCTCCGCGGCATTCGCCCTGGGCGCCGTAGCCTTCGCCCCTGAAGATGCGCCCGTCTTCGAGCGCAAGCATTGCCTGCATGGAGACTCCAGAGAGTGGATTCTTCTGATTCTATCAGGGAGTGGCGGGAAAATTGCGCGAGCACGAGCAAAACCTGGGCGAATTTCGGCACAGAAAAGGCCCGTGCCGGGCGGGCCTGATTGGCTTCGAGCGAAAGAAAGAGCTTAGCGCTGCGGTTGCGGCTGGCTCTCGGTTTGTGGCTGCGTCTGAGGCTGCGGTTGCTGCTCCTGCTTCTGGAGCTGCTGCTTCTGCGTGGGCGGCTGCACTTCCGGCAGATTCTGCGCCGGTTCGAGGCCGGGGATCACTGGCGGTGTATGGACCTGGCCGGTTACCGCATCGACGATGGAGATGCCGTAGCGATCCAGCGTGCTGGCCAGCGCCTCTTCCAGTGCGGCACGATCGGTGGCGTAGCGGGCCCGGGCCGAGATCAGCTGGGCATCCGCCGCGGCCAGGCTGCGCTGCTGCTGGAGGACGTCGGCGGTCGTGGCGGCGCCGAGGTGGAGCTTCTTAATGTCGGCGTCGAGGCTCTGCCGGTTGTAGTCCTGGTTAGACTCAGCCGCACTCACCGAGGCGCGGTCATTGGTCAGGGCGTACTGGTCGTTGATCACCTGCATGCGAATCTGCACGTAGAGCTGCTGCAGCCGCATCTGCGCCTGGCGATATTCGATCTGCGACCGCGCCTGCAGCGCCTGCGCGGGACGGTTGTGGATGGGGATATTCAGATTGAAGCCGACAGCCTTGTTGGGGCCGTAACTCTGGAAGAGATCTTCAAAAGTCGTGCCGTACCCAATCGTCGGGTAGCTTCCCGGGGGACAGGCCTGACCGGTAAAGAAGTTGATGCACCCGGGACTTTGTGTGCCACCCAGACCTTCGCCGCCGTAAAAGGCATAGGCATCCAGCTGGGGCAGCAGGCCGTTTTTCGCAGCCTTCAGCGTAATCTCGTCGTTCTTCAGATTCAGAATGGCCTGCTCGACAGACGGACTGTTGGCATCCGCCTCCCGCACCAGATCGTCGGCGGGCATGTGCTCTTCCGGCGTCTCAGCGAGGCTCACGCGGTCAGTGGGAATCACCGGAGCGTTAGCCAGTTGCGGATCGTCGAGATTGCGGGCGATCGCCTGCTTCATCAGGAGCTGTTGATACTCCAGATTGCTCTGCGAGGCGATCAGGGCCTGCTGATCGCTGGACATCTGGCTCTTCGCATTCACAACATCCAGCGGCGCCATGCTGCCGATCTGGAGCTGCTTCTCGTCGTCTTTCTCGAGGCTGGTGGACTGGTCGAGGGCCCGCTGCTTCGATTGCACATCCTCATAGGCGCTCACCAGCCCCCAGTAGATGTCCTCCACCTGGTTGATGGTGTAAAGCAGCTGCGAGCGGAAGACGGAATCGGCGATGCGCCGATTGTTGGTGGCCTGAACGATGAAGCGGCTGTTCAGTCCCCAGCCAAATCCCTGCAGCAGATGCTGGGTGAGCTGGGCATTGAAGGTTGTGGTGAAAGCAGGGCTGTAAATGTTCAGGGGGCTGTCGGTCGCGACCCGCTGATTCTGAAAGCTGACCTGCAGCGCAGTGCCCGTGCGGAAACCCTGGTTATAGGTGAAGTTATACACGTTGGTATTGGTGGTGAGAAATGCCTTGTTGCCGCTGAACAGAGGGTTGAGCTGCGGGGCTTTCTGGCGCTGCAGCTGAATATTGCCCGTTACGTAAGGGTCGAGATTCTCGGGCGTGGGTCCCGAGCCGAGTGTGGAGACGGCAATGCCGCCCACGCCAGTTCCCGCGACGCTGCTGCCGCCCGGTCCGCCGCCGGAGGTGACGGCCGATCCGCTGCCGCCAAGGGTGTTGGTCACCAGCGAGGTACTGGAGCCCTGCGGGGCCTGCCCTGCTTTCGTGCGCAGAATGTCGGTGTCGGCAATATCCAGATTCAGCCGCTGGATGGCAATATCGTAGTTATTCTGCAGCGCCAGCAGCACGGCATCGCTCAGGCTGAGATAGATTTTTCCGTCCTTGATCAGGTTGTCCAGCTGTACCGAATTCAGGAAGTTCGGAGCCTGGACACTCGTAGGCTCATACGGCGCGATCAGATTCGGGAAGTAGCCGCGCGGTTTCGAGAAATCACGCGAAGTATCGTGCATGTAGAGCGGCTGGGTGTAATTCGGCACGGGCTCGGGGGGCAGCCCGGGCGCCGCGGGCACGGATTGAGGCGCCTGCGGAAGCTGCGCCCAGGAGGGCGCCGTGCCCACCAGCAGGCAGGAGATGGCAGCGGCCGCTCTCAGTTTGGCAAACAGGGTGGTCTTATTTTCTGCAAAATGATTGCGGGCAGCTGACATTGGCCGTCTCCACTCCTCTGAAACGCATTCGCACAGGGCTCTGACCATTCGCAGAACACGCATGCGCACTCCAGGCCCAGGAAAACCGCGTTGGCTTGCTCAGCTATACGGCGCACGCCTCGGACTGGTTCCGTACCCACATCACAACATTCGGGAAAGCTGAGTATATCGTAGCGTTTCGATGAATTCGCGGTTCTCGCGGATGCGACTATTTAGGCCGAAATAGTTAAACGGTAGTATCAAATCCGGAATACGGAACTTTCTTGAACTGGAAACTGACATTGGCGTATGACGGCACCGATTTTTTCGGCTGGCAGGTGCAGCCGGATCGGATGACGATCCAGGGCGCGCTGGCCGACGCCATCGAGCGCGTGACCGGGGAACGCGTGTTGCCGCAGGGCAGCGGACGCACCGACGCCGGCGTCCACGCGCGGGGCCAGGTGGCGTCGTTTGCCCTCGATGCTCCAATTCCGCCCGAGAACCTGCTGCGCGCTCTGAACCGTAAGCTGCCGGAGCCCATCCGGGTGCTGTCTGCGGAACCGGCGCCGCCGGAATTCCACGCGCGCCACAGCGCCCGGGCCAAGTCTTACGACTACCGCATCGACCGCGCGGAGATTTGTCCGCCCTGGCGGGCGCGCTTCGCGTGGGCGCTCCCCTGGCCTCTCGATGTGTCGCGGATGCAGACCGCGGCGCAGGCGGTGATCGGCACGCACGACTTCACTTCCTTTGCGGCGTTCGATCCCGATCGGACCACTAGGGACGCGGCCGAGGAGGAAGACGGCCCCGGCCGAATCGGAAACGTCCGGACGATCCTTCATTCCGAATGGCGGGAAGAGGGCGAAACACTGATTTACCGGGTGCGCGGGGACGGCTTCCTCCATCACATGGTGCGCAACCTGGTGGGCACCTTCGTCGACATCGGCCGCGGCCACGTTGAGCCGGACGCGATGCCGCGGATCCTCGCAGCGCGGGCGCGCGAAGCCGCCGGGCCCACGGCACCGGCGCGCGGCCTGTTTCTGGACAGCGTGGAGTATTAGCGCTCCGGAACCAGCAGGCGCGACTCCGCCCGGTCCTTCGAGTGCTACGCTGAAATTCCCATGGCCTCTCCTGCTCCTGCATCCGCGTGCGTTGCCCGGCTGGCTTCCGATCGCCGCGTGCACCAGGCGTTCCAGTGGCTGCACCTGCAGGAGCAGCGCATTCTGCAGTGGCAGACGGAGCTGGTGCGGGTGCCCGCTCCTCCGTTCGGAGAAGCGCCGCGGGCCCGCTGGCTGTGCGACCGGTTTCGCGAGTTGGGACTCGAGGATCCGCTCATCGACTCGGTCGGCAACGCCATCGCGCGGCAGAGCGGCACGGATCCGAATCCCCGGCGGGTTCTGCTTTCCGCGCACATCGACACCGTCTTCCCGGCAGGCACGGCCATTGAGCCGAATCTGAACGGATCGCGCCTCTGCGCTCCCGGCGCGTGTGATAACGGAGCGGGTGTGGCCGCGCTGTTGGCCATCGCCGCCGCGCTACGGGCGGTGGAGATCCCTTTGCCCGCCACGCTCGAATTTGTCGGCAACGTGGGCGAGGAGGGCGAGGGCGACCTGCGCGGCATCCGTCACATCTACGGCGCCGGCGCGCGGGAAACCATCGCTGCCCATTTGGTGCTCGACGGCGCCGGACACGAGGCGGCCGTAACCCATGCGCTCGGCAGCCAGCGCTACCGGGTGACGATCAACGGGCCCGGCGGCCATTCGTGGACGGATGCCGGCCGGCCCAATCCCATCGTCCTTCTGAGCCAGGCCATTCAGCGCTTCGCGGCCGTCAGCCTTCCCGACATTCCGCGGACCACAATCAACGTGGGCACGATGGAAGGCGGGACGGCGATCAATGCCATTCCTCAGCAGGCCTCGGCCCGCTTCGATCTGCGTTCCACGGATCCCGAGCAGCTGATCCGGCTGGAAGTGGAGCTGCATCGCGCCGTCGAAGATGCGGTGCTCTCTGCCAACCAGCGGCACCACACGGAAAACGGTGGCGTGCGCTTCGAGATCGAGAAGATCGGCGATCGCCCGGCAGGACGGCTCCCGGCGCAGTCGGAGCTGATGGGATTGCTGGAGGCCGTCGATCGCCACCTGGCCATCCGCACGGAGCCTCGCCTGGCGTCGACCGATGCGAACATCCCGCTCTCCCTGGGCGTGCCCGCCGTGAGCATTGGCGGCGGCGGCGAAGGCGGTGGCATCCACACGTACGGCGAGTGGTACGACGCGCGCGGGCGCGAGCTGGGCCTCCGCCGCATTCTACTGCTGCTGCTGGCGCTCGCCGGTTGCTGATCCGCAAAGGTTCAGAGGAGTGCGGACGGTCGCCATCGTCTAGACTGGCTCGGTGAAAGTCACGCCTCTTCTGTTGGGAATGATGATGAGTGTCTCGATGGCTTCGGCGCAGGCGCATCCCGCCGCGGATGCGATCTATCTCCACGGCAACATTCTCACGGGTGTCGATCTCGAAACAGCCCATCCCGAGTGCGTTTCAGCTATCGCGGTGGCGCATGGCGAGATTCTCGGCTCCGGCACCGATGCGCAGATCAAGGCCCGATTCCAGGGCCCGACCACGCAAATTGTCGATCTGCACGGCGCCTTCGTGATGCCGGGCTTTAACGACGCGCACGCGCATCTGGGGATGGGCGGCCGGATTCGGCTGTCGGTGGATCTGATCGGGGTCCAATCGCTCGCCGAGATGCAGGCGCGGATTCGCGCCGCGGCGGAAAAGGCGCCTCCAGGACAGTGGCTCAGCGGGGGTGGATGGGATCACACGCTGTGGGCTGACAAGCGGCTGCCGAGCCGCCGGGACATCGACGCAGCCGCCGCAGGACATCCGGCGATCTTCACCCGCGTCGACGGCCACATCGCCGTGGCGGATTCCGCGGCCCTCTCAGCAGCGGGCATTGCGAAAACAACGCAGGCGCCCGAAGGCGGCGAGATTGATCACGGGCCGGACGGCGAGCCCACGGGCATCCTGCGCGAGACGGCGCAGGGGCTGGTGCACGTACCCCCGCCCTCACCCGAGCAGCGGCGCCGCGGCCTGGAACTGGCGCTCCAGGACGCGTACTCCCACGGCCTCACCTCCGTCCAGGACTTCTCCGATTGGGACGACTTCCTGGTCTTCGAGCAGATGGAGAAAGAAGGCCAGCTGCCGGTTCGCATCTCCGAGTGGCTCCGCTTTGCCGATCCGCTCGACGTCGAAGAGGAGCAGCAGGCACATCATTCTCGCAACGATCGCATGCTGCGCACCACGATGCTGAAGGGTTTTATGGATGGCTCGCTGGGTTCGCGCACCGCCGCCATGAACGCTCCCTATGCGGACGATCCAGGCAACTCCGGCATCCCTCGCTACACGCAGGCTGAGCTGAACGCCATGGCTGTCGAACGCGCCCGCGCCGGTTTCCAGATGGGCTTCCACGCCATCGGCGACCGCGCCGTGGAGATGGCTCTCGATGCCTTCGCTTTGGCTGAGCCCCAGGCTCCGTCGCGCGATCTGCGCTGGCGCATCGAGCACAGCCAGGTGGTCGGCCCGGGCGACTTCGCCCGCTACAAGCAGCTCGGCGTGATCGCGTCGATGCAGCCCAACCACCTGCTTACGGACATGGCCTGGGCTGGAGCGCGGCTGGGCCCGGAGCGCTCGCAATACGCCTATGCGTGGAAGTCGTTTCTCGATGCCGGCGTGCCCCTGGCCTATGGAACGGACTATCCCGTTGAGCCCATTGCGCCCTTCCGCGGCGTTTATGCCTCCGTCACGCGTATGAATGAAGCCGGCACGATGACTTTTCACCCGGAGCAGAAGCTGACCATGGCGCAAACTCTCTATGCCTATACACAGGGCTCTGCTTATGCGGAGTTTGCGGAGAGCTGGAAAGGCAAGCTGGCGCCCGGCTACGTCGCGGACTTTGTCGTGCTCGATCGCGATCTCACCGCGATTCCCCCGCACGAGATCCTCGGCACTCAGGTTCTGCGAACCGTCGTGGGTGGACGCACGGTCTACGTGCATCCCTGACGGGTCCCCGGACCGCGACTGCGACCGTTGAACCACCGCATCCTGCCGTCCGCTGCAATGCAGATGGCGTCCCCATTAGGCCAGTTACAATCAAAAGGAACTTGCATTCAGGAGACACCGATCATGGCAACTGCCACCGTCGAACGTAAAGCCGCCGCCTATAAAGTCGCCGACCTGTCGCTGGCCGACTGGGGACGCAAAGAGATTTCGATCGCCGAGCATGAGATGCCCGGCCTCATGGCCATCCGCCACAAGTACTCTGCGGAGAAGCCTCTCGCGGGCGTGCGGGTCTCGGGCTCGCTGCATATGACCATCCAGACCGCCGTCCTGATCGAGACGCTGAAAGACCTGGGCGCGACGGTGCGCTGGGCCAGCTGCAACATCTTCTCTACGCAGGATCATGCAGCAGCAGCCATCGCGGCGGCCGGCATCCCGGTCTTCGCGTGGAAGGGCGAGACCCTCGAAGAGTACTGGTGGAGCACGCTGCAGGCGCTCACGCACGAGGGCGGCAAAGGGCCGCAGCTCATCGTGGACGATGGCGGCGACGCGACCCTGCTCATCCACAAAGGCTACGAGCTGGAAGACGGCGACAACTGGGTGAACACGCCTTCCGAGAGCGAAGAAGAAAAGGTGATCAAAAACCTGCTGAAAGAAGTCCACGCCGACGATCCCCAGCACTGGCACAAAGTCGTGATGGACTGGCGCGGCGTCTCCGAGGAGACCACCACCGGCGTTCATCGGCTCTACAAGATGAAGGAAGTGGGCAAGCTGCTCGTTCCCGCCATCAACGTCAACGACTCCGTCACCAAGTCCAAGTTCGACAACCTCTACGGCTGCCGCGAGTCGCTGGCCGACGGGATTAAGCGCGCGACGGACGTGATGATGGCCGGCAAAGTCGCGGTCATCTGCGGCTACGGCGATGTGGGCAAGGGCTCGGCGCACTCGCTGCGCGGCATGGGCGCGCGCGTCATCGTCACTGAGATCGACCCCATCAACGCGCTGCAGGCGGCCATGGAAGGTTTCGAGGTTACCACCCTCGAAGACACGCTGGGCCGCGGCGACATCTACGTCACCTGCACCGGTAACGTGGACATCATCACCTTCGATCACATGAAGCGCATGAAGGACCAGGCCATCGTCTGCAACATCGGCCACTTCGACAACGAGATTCAGATGGATCGCCTCAACCAGGCGTCGGGCGTGCAGAAAACCAACATCAAGCCGCAGGTGGATCAGTACAACTTCCCGGCGGAAGGCGCTAAGCCGGCGCACAGCATCTTCATCCTGGCGGAAGGCCGCCTCGTGAACCTGGGCTGTGCCACCGGCCACCCCAGCTTCGTGATGAGCAACAGCTTCGCCAACCAGACGCTGGCCCAGCTCGATCTCTGGAAGAACCGCGACAGCTACGCCATCGACGTCTACACGCTGCCCAAGCATCTGGACGAAGAGGTCGCGCGGCTTCATCTGGAGAAGATTGGCGTGAAGCTGACGAAGCTCTCGCAACGCCAGGCGGACTACATCGGCGTCGCTGTTGAGGGCCCGTACAAGTCGGAGCACTACCGCTACTAACCAGGCGCACACCGATCAGCAGTCTGAGTGGGGGAGAGGATCACCTCTCCCCCATTTCTCTGTGTCCTCCGTGTCCTCTGTGGTGGAGCGTCCCGCCTAGCGCGCTCGCGACGACGCTGGCCCCTGGCCGAGCCTTCCCTCCGTCGGACCTGGTTGTCGCGTGAAACGCAGCACCGCCGCCCACTGCCCTTTGTGCTCCTCGCGCCACACCACATTGCCGCCGAGGATGCGCGCGATCAGTCCCGGCGGCAAATCCCGGTGGAAGTCGAAATAGCGCTCGTCGAGTTGCTCGTTCTTCCGTCCCAGGCTCAGCAATAGGTGCGGTGGATCGTACTTCGTCGAGAACACCAGCGCCGTGTTGTAGTCCTCCGGCAGATACGCGGCCTTCTCCACTTCCTGCGCGGAAAAATTGTCGATCGCCACGACTGGCACCGGCTTCGTCACATACCCCAGCTCCGGCTTCGTCAGTTCATCGCTCGCCGGCCACGCCGTCAGCACTACGGGATGCGGCACTTGTGCCATGATCTCCCCGATCGCCGCCTGATGCAGCCGCACCACCGTCACGTATTCCAGGTTGTCCTCCGGCGCAAAGCGGTACGGCGGATTGACAAACAGCCCGACCACGAAGGCCGCTGCGCTCAGCGCCACCAGCCCCGTCCACTCTCGTAACCGCCGCCGGAACGTATTCACCGCCAGCAGCAAAATCAGCGGATACAACGGCAGCAGATACCGCGTGAGCAGCGCACCCCCCAGCACCGAAAACAGCATCACATTTGTAACAATCACCACCAGGAATAGAGCCTGGTGCTCCGGCGTAATCCGCGCCCGTACTGTCCCGTCTTGCTCGGTCACCGGCGGCAGCAACAAACACGCGAACATCGCTGCCACCGGCACGAACAGATTCATGTGCAGAGTCACATGCATCACGCGATGGGCCAGCGCCAGCAGGATCCGTAGCGGCATCAGCGTCGCCGTCGCGTTGTACTCCACGTACTCCGGATTCCCGAAGATGAATCCCGTCTTGTGCCAGTGGTACAGGTACCAGCACGCCAGCGGAACCACCGGCGCCAGCAGTGCGGCTACCGCGCGCACGCTCCGCTTTCGCGGCCGAAGTCTCCAGCTCTCCCACACCGCCAGCGCCACCGGCGTTACCACCGCCGTCTCCTTGGCCAGAGCTGCCAGCGAAAAGCACACGGCTGCCCAACCCAGCCGCTCCTCCAGCAGAAACACCAGCGCCCACAGCGTCCCCGCCATCGCAAACAGGTCGGCATGCGCAAGAGAGCTCTGTGCGAACACCACCGGATACAGCCCCGTCAGCAGCACCGTCGCCGCCGCCACCGCTTGCTTCCCCGTCGTCGCCAGCGCCAGCCGCCACACCGCCGTCAGCGCCAGCGCCGCCACCAGACACATCGCCGACCGCGTCACCACCGGCGCAAAATGAAAGACTCTCCACACCAGGGCCAAATACAGCGACGGCACCGGCGGATGCGCATTCGACAAGGTGGAATACGGAATCAGTGTCCCGCGTCGGAAGAAGTCATACGCTGCCGGAATGTAGTACCCGGCCTCGTCCCAGTAATAGGGCAATCGCAGCAGCGGAGCATGCGCGGCCAGCTCGGCAGCATATGCCGCGAGCAGCACACCCCACCACGGAAATGTTCGGGCCAGCGCTCGCGCCGTCTTACCGGCTGCCATGAGCGTTCTAGTGGACCGGGCCCTTCGGCGGCTGTGGCTCCAGCGCCAGCGCGCCGAAGGTCTGCTCATATTGCGCCAGGTTCTGCCCCAGAATGTTCCACAGCGCCTTGGCCTGCTGCGGGCTCAGATACACACCCAGCGCGTTGTTCACGTTCACCTGTTCGGGCGACTCCTGATGCACCAGCCCGAACACCAGCAGGAAATCCCACACGCTCACGCGCACCTGCACGCTGTTGGAGTAGATTTCGCGATAGTCAGGGCTCTGGCTCAGCTGAATTTTCGGTTGTGGCTGCGGTGGATTCATGATCTCCCCAAGAGTACCGCATTGGGGCAGCGAGGAGATCGCGGATCGCATTGGTGCGAAAGGGGGGACTCGAACCCCCACGGGTTGCCCCGCCAGATCCTAAGTCTGGTGCGTCTGCCAATTCCGCCACTTTCGCACGCGCATGGCCTGCCCCATTGTAGCCCGCAGGCCGCGTGGCCAGCCTCGCCACGTCACCACCGGTAAACCGTCAGATCGTCCAGATACACCGTCGACGAGCCGCTCGATCCATCGCCATCGATCTCGAAATTCGTCAGCAGCACCGGCCCCCAGTCCAGCGCATAAGCCGACGGCACCGTCGCATTTACCGGGGACTCCACTCCATCGAGCCATACCGACTGATACGTCACATTGCCGGAGTTGTCCCGTGTATAAGCGACCTGCACGTGATGCCATTTATTGGTGCCCCAGCTCTGCACGTTGCAGCTCGCATTTGAATGGACCCACTCACTCTGGGGGCTCGCCGGCGTACCGGCATTCATCGAGTAATCCCACGTACCCGAATCGCCGTCGCACTGGAACCCGTAAATTACCGTCTGGCCATTCGCCATTACCTGGTTCATATCCATTTCGAGGTTGGCAACTTTGCTGACCGATCGGGTCAGATACACCCACCCATCCCAGACAAAGTTCGCCGATGCCGTATCGTCTCCAAAGACTACCGAGTAGCGCTCGTCGCCGGAGTTCGTAAATTGGGTTACGAACTCGAGCGCCTGTCCCCCATAGGACGGCGAACCCACCAGATTCATGGTTCCCTGGGCCGTGCCGTTCCCCGCCGTGTCATCGGCTGCGATCCAGTCGCTCAGCGTCTGCAGTTCGCTCACGCTGACGGCATTCGCCGGAATATTCAATGCTCCTGCAACCGTGATCGCCACCTGGGCCACGCACGTCGCCCTCTTCTGACCGTAGGCCACTACGTACACGGTGTGCGCGCCCGCCGAAGCGCTGACCTGGACGCTCAGCGAACTTCCGCTGACGGTCGTCGGATCCGACATGCTGTCCAGCGCGTAGCCCATTGAGGTGACTCTCTGCGATGAACAGTTCGAAGCGCTGGCCGACAACGTAAAGGGCGATGGAACCTGGGACTGGTTCTGGGGGCTGCTGATGGTGACACCAGCAAACGCGGATACGGCGCTCGCCGCAAACAGACACGCCGCGACGACACTCTTGCTCAGAGCTTTCATGGATTGCACCTTCAGGGCTGAAATGCGTACGGGGGAGTACGCCTGCAGGTCTGCACGTGCGCCAAACGAGTCAGGAGATTGAAGGGAAAGTACGCAATTCAGCCGACGGAAAGCAAGCGATATCTTCTGCCACTCGCCTGGCTGAATCGCCGGGCCGCGACGTCTGTTGATTGCAAAAGCTTTCCCTGAATCGGTGAGCGATCACTCCGCCACAAAATGTCCACGCCGAATCTCGCCGGGCGCCATTTCATCCACGTAGCACCACACCCACGCCTCGCCCGGCTCAATCGACCGCATCAGCGGATGCCGCGTCGTCCGAAAATGCTTCGTCGCGTGCTTGTTCTTCGAAGAATCGCAGCAGCCCACGTTCCCGCAGCTCAGGCACAGCCGCAGATGCACCCACCGGTCGCCCATCTGGACGCACTCCTCGCACACATGCGTCGTAGTTGCCGTAATTGCTATCGCATCCAGATGCGTGCATTCCGCTGCCATCGCTCCTCCTTTTGCCCCTCGTCGACTTTGCCGTCCCAATTCCCGATCCCTCAACCGCCCGGCGTCACGGCCGTTCCAGCGCCCCGCGATCCCACTGCCCAAATCGTGCCGCCGCCTGATACGTACTCCGGCAAAACTCCAGCAGCATCCGCGTCGGCGAAGCGCTCCTGCGCACATCTTCATACGCCAGCAGAAACTCGCCCATCCCGGCATTCCACCGCGCCGCCTCCGGACGCACCCGCGCCGCGCTGAACCCTTCCGGCGACGGCGCCGCATACGAGTAAAAGGATGCGTCCGGGCCGCCCTTCGTTCCCGGCCAGAAGCCCACGCTGCTCACCTCGTGCGAGTACGCTTCGCGCGTCACCGCATCCGCCCCCTCGCGCTCCGGCGCCCGCCGGCCCGAAAAGCGCGTCACCGCCAGGTCGAAGCTCCCCCAGAAAAAATGGACCGGGCTCACCTTTCCAATAAAATCCGCCCGGAATTCATGAAACACCGCATCCACACTCAGCAGAACCCGCCAGAACCGCTCCACGGCCAGCGCGTCATATGCCCGATGCACGGTGTCCTCGTCGAACGGAATCGGATCCGGCACTTCCACCGGCATCCGCCAGATCTTCACCTCGATCCCCTCCCCGGCGAGCAGCGCCATGCACTCGTGATAGAAATCCGCCACGGTCTGCGGCTCCAGCGCCAGCGTCTTTACTGCGCCTTCGCTGGTCTCCAGCACCAGCTGGTGCGCCAGGAAATCGAACCTCAGCTCAAAGGCCCGCGCGCCATAGGGAATCCGCGACGTCGTCAGCCCTCGCGCCGTCACATACAGCGGCACATTCCACCAGTGGTTCACCAGCGGCGTCAGCTTCAGGCGCACCTTGCCGACAATCTGCGTCCACATGTGCAGTGTCGCGCAGGTCTCCTGCCAATCGGCGAGCGGCAATACGGGCCAGCACACAGCCTCATCCAGTAGCGCTATCGATGTCATCGACCAGGTTCCTTCCGCGTGACCCTATCACGTTGCGCAATGAACGCGTTCACAACTGAGCCTCTGTGATCTCTCTGCCCTCTGTGGTGAACCTCATTGGTTCCCCACTCGCGGCTCCGTCATTTTCGCCGGATCCAGAATCTCCTTGAGCTCTTCCTCGCTCAGCAACTGCTTCTCCCGCGCCAGCGCCACAATCGACTTCCCCGTCGTCACCGACTCCTTCACCAGCTCCGCCGCCTTCGCATAGCCAATCCGCGGATTCAGCGCCGTCGCCAGCGCAATCGTGCTCTCCGCATAATGCCGGCACTTCTCCTCGTTCGCCGTGATCCCCACGACGCATTTCTCCGTGAACGCCCGCAGCGTGTTCGCCAGGATCGTCGTGCTCTGCAGAACGTTGTACGCGATTGCTGGCATCATCACATTCAGCTCCAGCTGCCCCGCCTGCAGCGCCAGCGCCACCGCCGCATCGTTGCCCACCACCTGGAAGCTCACCATCGCCGCCAGCTCCGCCATCACCGGGTTGATCTTGCCCGGCATAATCGACGACCCCGGCTGCAGGCTCGGCAGATGAATCTCGTTGAACCCCGTGTTCGGTCCCGACGACAGCAGACGCAGATCGTTCGAGATTCGGATCACCTCCAGCGCCAGCCCCCGCAGCGCCGCGCTCACCTGCCCCAGCGGCGCCTGCGACTGCATCGCCCAGCGCAAATCCTCCGCTGGAAACAGCGGTTGATTCGCAATCCGCGCCAGATTTTCAACAGCTTTCTTACGAAACTCGGGATGCGTGTTCAGCCCTGTCCCGACGGCCGTCCCGCCCAATCCCAGCTCGCGCAGGCCGTCGCCCGCATCCCGCAGCGTCTCGCTCGCCTTGCGAATGGCGATGCCGTACGCAGCAAATTCCTGGCCGAGGCGGATCGGCACCGCGTCCTGCATGTGTGTCCGCCCGGACTTCATCACCCCGTCAAACTCACGGCCCTTCGCTGCAAACGCATCCGCCAGCGCGTCCAGCTCGGGATACAGCGTTTCCAGCGCCAGCAGCGCCGCCACCCGCATCGCCGTGGGAAACACATCGTTCGTCGACTGCCCGTAGTTCACGTGATCGTTGGGATGAACGAACGCATATTCCCCCCGCTGACCGCCCAGAATCTCGTTCGCGCGATTCGCGATCACCTCATTCGCGTTCATGTGGAAGCTGACGCCCGCACCCGCCTGGAACACATCCACCACAAACTCCGCGTCCCACTTGCCGGAGAGTACTTCCTGCGCGGCCTGAATGACAGCATCGGCCAAAGCACCTTCTTTTCGGGTGCCCCATTCAAGCCCGGGTTTGGCTTGAGTGGGAAGGTCGGGATCCTTCAGAAGTCCCAGGTCTTTGTTCGCCTCCGCTGCCGCACGCTTCACCATCGCGATCCCGCGAATCAGCAGCGGATGCGCCCGCATGCCCGAGATGGGATAGTTCTCCACCGCTCGCTGCGTCTGCGCGCCATACAACGCCCCCGCCGGAACCTCCACCAACCCCAGCGAGTCTTTCTCCTTACGCATCACCGTCATGGCGCTCCCTCTGAACCTCAGATGATCCGCCCGCCAAAAGGATTTGTCACGCTCACCCACCGGGATCCGTAGCCTCTGCGCCGCAAGGCGCGCCCGCCCGTGACGGCCAGTCACCGCGCCCGCCCGTGACGGCCAGTTCCGCCTATGCCTGAACGGCTGCTTCTGCTACGCTTCGTCCATCCGTGGCCAACTTCGAAAAAGCGCCGGCAGAGGTCCAGGAAATCCTCTCCCGGCCGATCCAGCAGCTCGGTCTCAAGCTGGAAGGCTCGCCTCTCGAGCGCTTCGTTCAGCAACTTTACAAAGAGCTTGGCGCCAAGGGTCTCAACCGCTTTCGCCCCCGGGTGTACCTCACCGATGAATGGGGCTGCCCCAACATGGAGCCGGTCATCGGCATCCCCTTTTACCTCGCCGACCCCAAGCTGCAGCGCCTTGAATCGGAAATGAACGACATTGAAGACGCGCACCAGATCATGATGTACCTGCGCCACGAGGCCGGCCACGCCTTCAACTACGCTTACGCTCTGTACAAAACGCAGGAGTGGCGCAGCGTCTTCGGCCCTTTCCGCCGCGCCTACCGCGACAACTACAAGCCCGTTCCCTTCTCCCGCCAGTTCGTCCGCCACATGGAGGGCTGGTACGCGCAAAAGCACCCGGACGAGGATTTCGCCGAAACCTTCGCCGTCTGGCTTACGCCGCGCTCCAACTGGCGCAGGCGCTACAAAGACTGGGGCGCGATGAAGAAGCTGCTGTACATGGATCGCATCGGCCACGGCCTCAGGGATATCGACCCCATCGTTGCCCACGGCGACACGGACATCACCGTGGACGAAATGGATGTCACCGTCGGCGAATTTTACCAGCGCGCGCTCGATCAGCAGCTCACCCCCGGCGAGCTGCCCCTCGACACCGATCTGCACGACATCTTCAGCGTCTCGAAGCGGCGCAGAAAAAATGTTCGCCCCGCCGTCGATCTACTGCGCGAGAACCGCAAGGTCCTCGTCGACAAAGTGAACTACTGGACCGGCGTGCAGCGCCCCCTCGTCAAGAAGCTGATCGAAGCCATCGAAGGAAAAGTCAGCGACCTCGGCCTGCGCGCCGACGTAAGATGTGAGAAAGAATATTTGACCGAAGTTTCGGTGTACGCGACCGCACTGGCGATGAACTACATTACTCGGGGCAAGTTCATTCTGCCCTGAGAGCTGATTGACTCGTGCTTCACATCCGGCCTCCATGGCGGATGGGAACCAATCCAAAGAGGGTGAAAGCCTCATGGCAAGCCTGAAAGTCACGATTCTGCACGACGTCTGGGAAGAAGGTCCGCCGGAGCCCGAGCCGGAGCCAGTCAGGCCCCTGCGCAGCAAGACGGGCAAACGTCGCAGGAAAAAGGAAAATCCCCTCCGCGACCGCGAAGAGATCTTCGAGGCACTCACTAAGCTTGGACATCAGCCTGGCTATCACGTCCTCGACGGCAGAAACCAATCGCTGCTGGCGCTGGCTAAATGCGGAGCCGACCTCGTCTTCAACCTCACCGAGTCCTACGCCGGCGACGACACCGCGGACAAAAACATCGCCGCCTATCTGGATCTGCTGCACATTCCCTACACCGGCGGCGGAACCCAGGCTCTCTACCTGGCCCAGGACAAGGCCATCGCCAAGAAGATCTTTGACTTTCACAAAATCAAGACACCGGACTTCGCCACCTCCTACAAAGGCCTCACCGACCACTCGCACGATATTGAATTCCCTCTGATCGTCAAACCCGTCTCCGAAGACGGATCCATCGGCATCGACACCGGCTCGGTTGTCGACAGTGTGAAGGAGCTGATGGAGCGCATCCACTACATCCACGAGGAATTCGACAGCCCGGCGCTCATTGAGGAGTACATCGAAGGCCGCGAGATCTATGCCTCCATCCTCGGCAACGAGAACGCCGAGGTGCTCCCGCTCGTCGAGCTCGACCTCAGCAAGCTGCCCCGCGGAACCCCGCGCATCGCCGGCCAGGATGTGAAGTTCGATCACGAAACCGAGGCTTACAAGGTGACCAAGTCCGCGCCGGCCGAAGACCTCGACGAAGACATCACGAAAAAGCTGAAGGACACCGCGCTCGCCGCCTACCGCGCTCTCAAGCTGCGCGACTACGGCCGCGTGGATATGCGGCTGACCAAAAAAGGCGAGGTGTACGTCATCGAAGCCAACCCCAATCCATGGCTGGCCAGCGCCGCAGAATTCACCATGGCCGCAAAAAAAGCCGGCTATTCGTACACCGACATGATTCGCAGGGTTGTGGAACTGGCCCTCGCCCGCTCTCTCTAGCTCCACGGGCGCAACCACGTCACGCGCTCCCGCGGTCCCTCGATCGCGCGAATTTCTCTATACGCTATCCGCTAAACGCTATTCGCTGGCCTTCAGGCGAGAATCGCCACTCCCGCAAACTCCGTCTGAATCCGCTGCTTCCATTCCCGCGGACCCGTCTCGTGCACGGACGTCCCCTGCGCGTCCACGGCCACCGTCACCGGCATGTCCTCGACCGTGAACTCGTAGATCGCCTCCATGCCCAGATCCTCGAAGGCGACGACCCGCGCCGCTCGAATCGCCTTTGACACCAGATATGCCGCGCCGCCCACCGCCATCAGATACACCGCGTGGTTGTCGCGAATCGCCTCCACCGCTGCCGGCCCGCGCTCCGCCTTGCCCACCATCCCCAGCAGACCCGTCTGCTCCAGCATCTGCCGCGTGAACTTGTCCATGCGCGTCGCCGTCGTCGGCCCTGCCGGGCCCATCACTTCTTCCCGCACCGGATCCACCGGCCCCACGTAATAGATGAACCGATTCGTGAAGTCCACCGGCAGCTTCTCCCCACGATTCAGCATCTCCGTGAGCCGCTTGTGCGCCGCATCGCGCCCCGTCAGCAGCTTGCCGCGCAGCAGCACCACCTCGCCCGGCTTCCACGTCGCCACTTCCGCCCGCGCCACCGTATCGAGATTCACCCGCCGCGCCGAACTCACGTCATAGGTCAGCGTCGGCCAGTCATCGAGCGACGGCGGCTGCAGCGCCACCGCACCCGACCCGTCCAGCACAAAGTGCGCATGCCGCGTCGCCGCGCAGTTGGGAATCATCGCCACCGGCAAATTTGCCGCGTGCGTCGGATAATCACGAATCTTCACGTCCAGCACCGTCGTCAGCCCGCCCAGCCCCTGCGCGCCAATGCCGAGCTTGTTGACCTTTTCGTAGATCTCCACTCGCATCTTTTCCAGCCCATTTTTCGGCCCGCGATCCAGCAGCTCGCGCATGTCGATCGGATCCATCAGCGACTCCTTCGCCATCAGCATCGCCTTCTCCGCTGTCCCCCCAATGCCAATCCCCAGCATCCCTGGGGGACACCACCCCGCTCCCATCGTCGGCACCGTCTTCAGCACCCACTCCACAACCGAGTCCGAAGGGTTCAGCATCGCGAATTTCGACTTCGCCTCGCTCCCTCCGCCCTTGGCCGCGACCGTCACATCGACGTTCCCGCCCTTCACCATCTCAATGCTGACCACCGCCGGCGTATTGTCCTTCGTGTTCTTCCTGGCGCCCGCCGGATCGGCGAGGATCGACGCCCGCAGCGTGTTATCCGGATCGAGATAGGCCCGCCGCACCCCCGCATCCACCATCTCCTGCACCGTCATCGATGCGTCCCAGCGCACATCCATCCCGATTTTGAGAAACACGGTCACAATCCCCGTGTCCTGGCAAATCGGCCGATGCCCCTCGGCGCACATGCGCGAGTTCACCAGGATCTGCGCCATCGCGTCCTTCGCCGCCGGCGACTGCTCGCGCTCATACGCCCGCGCCAGGCTGGTGATGTAATCCACCGGATGGTAGTAGCTGATGTACTGCAGCGCGTCCGCCACGCTCTGAATCAAATCGTCCTGCCGAATCGTCGCCATGGGAATGTCCTTACCCTCAGGTTAATCGACTCAAGCGTCCTCCCGCCCGCTCGACCTCGCCCGCGGTGACGATGGTTTGCCTGCAGCGCGCTGGTCCTGGAGTTTGGGATAACACCCTCGCCGCCACGATCACCGGGAACGGAGCGGCGCGATGGCCGGCTGTTTTTCCGCATTGTCCGCGTATCCCTGCAGAACGCTCTTCATCATCGATGCGTAATCCCGATCAAGGAAACCGACCTCAAAGAGCCATCGGCCCAGCGCGCCCAGTTCCCCCGGAAACCGGTCGCCGCGCAGCTGAAAGGCGTAGGTCCAGGTAACGCGGGTGTGCCCGGCATCAATCGCGACCGTGCGAAACTCCCCCACGCCGTAAAGAATGGGCCGCGCCTTTGGCGTCGTGTAGTTCCACACAACATAGCGAAAATGCCCAGCCCGGGGGCCATCTTCACGCTCCAGCACCTCCTCCTCGGTGCTGCTGCCGTCCGTCAAACAGACCATCCGCCGGCTCCCCGGCATGCCAAAGCTACCCCCTGTCAGTACGAATTCCCCCGCCACCCCTGGCAGAGAGTCCGAGCGGCGGATGGCGTTGCTCAGGGGCTCGTTCATCGCGGCACGCACCACCAGTAAAGGCCGCGGAATAACGATCGTCTCCGTATGCGCAGCCAGGTCTCCTGCCGGGGCAATCGCGGGAGGCGGCGTATCGCGAAACCCTGGCGGCGGCGAGCATGAGGAAGCCATCAGCGCGCACGGAAGCCACAGCACCCCCGCCAAACTGCCCCGCCGTATGTACAAACTGAGCCTCATCTCCTGGCCACCCTTTCCAGAATCTTGTCCCCTGCTCCGAATCCCGGAACAATATTCCGACTGTCGTAATATATGATTATCGTAATAAATGCGTCAATGGCCCACGTGTACCATGAACGCAGGCCATGTGCGGCCAGGGTCCGATTTGCCATGAAAAAGCCAGCCTCGAGGCCGTCGTCCCGCGAGAACCGCGAACAGGAGTTCCGACTCCACGAGAGCATCAGCTCTCTCATGCGCGAGTTTCGTCTC
The DNA here is from genome assembly GCA_963770525.1 of uncultured Acidobacteriaceae bacterium. Lineage (GTDB taxonomy): Bacteria > Acidobacteriota > Terriglobia > Terriglobales > Acidobacteriaceae > Palsa-343. The sequence continues at coordinate 39,491 of CAVYPY010000005.1, forward strand.
GCACCCGGCTTGCTCGCGGGCGGTCCCTACGCTGGTCTTCACGCCAACGACATTGAGCTATTCGAGATCCTGTCGCAGCCCGTTTCCTGGACCGTTCGCGCCGTCGCCCACGCCCTCGGCGCTCCCATCTCCACTATCTCCTCGGCGCTCGATCGCCTCGAACACGCCGGGCTCATCCGCCGCACCCGCAGCGCCGCCGATCGCCGCCGAGTCCTGGTCGAACCAACCTCTCGGGGCAAGAAACTGGCGGCTCGTCTGCACGACGCCCACCTGGCCAATTGCCGCAATATGCTCCTCCGGCTCCATCCAGACGAACGCAGGGAGTTCGTCGAACTCGCTGCGAAAATCGCCCGCCTCTCCTGACCCCACTCCCACCTCTCCCCATCCCCATCGTCTAATCTAAGAGGAACATGCCCGAATCCCCGCGCGCAGCCCACCCCACCGACTCCTTCGACGTCCTCGTCATCGGCGCCGGACCCACGGGCATGGCCTGCGCCATTGACGCCCAGCGCGCCGGCTTCCGCTCCGTCCTCATCGACAAGGGTTGCCTCTGCAACTCCCTCTTCCACTATCCGTCGCACATGACGTTCTTCACCACCTCCGAGCTGCTGGAGATCGGCGACATTCCCTTCCCCTCGCCCAACGCCAAGCCCTCCCGCAACGAGGCCCTCGAGTACTACCGCAAAGTCGCCATGTTCTATCAGCTCGACATCCGCCAGTACCAGCGCGTCGAGCAGGTCTCCGGCCACGACCTCGACTTCCGGGTCCACACCCACGACGAATTCGGCCGCACCACCGTCTACCGCACCCGCAAAATCGTCGTCGCCACCGGCTACTACGACCTGCCTAACCTCATGGACATCCCCGGCGAGGATCTGCCGAAGGTGATGCACTACTACGTCGACCCCCATCCCTACTACGACACCGATGTTGTCGTCATCGGCGGCAAAAACTCCGCCGCCATCGCCGCCCTCGAGCTGTGGCGTCATGGCGCCCGCGTCACCGTCGTCTACCGCGGCGACAAAATGCAGCCCCATATCAAATACTGGATCCTTCCCGACATCGAGAACCGCATCAAAAACGGCGAAGTCACCGCCCACTTCCGCACCACCGTCCAGCGCATCGACCCCGACACCATCACCCTCGAAACTCCCGGCGGGACGCTCGTCCTGCGCAACGACTTCGTTTTCGCCCTTACCGGTTACCTTCCCGACTTCACCTTCCTCGAATCCCTCGGCATCCGCATCGAAGGCGAATACCGCTGCCCCTCCTGCGATCCGACCTCGCTCGAAAGCAACGTTCCCGGCATTTACCTCGCCGGCGTCATCATCGCCGGCGATCGCACCAACGAAATTTTTATCGAGAACGGCCGTTTCCACGGCCGCCAGATCGCCAAAGACCTGAAACTGAAACTGCAGTCTCCCGCCGGCGCGCTGGCGGGCATTCAGGCGGAATAAGTCGCACCGGCCCCGGAATTCGGTTCATGGACAACCGCGCACACATTTTTTAGGCTGTTTTCCAGGCCCTCAGCACCGCTTTTTGCTGGTCTTTTTTTTGAGAGATATGCCGTTCCTCCGACCACGCACGATACGCGGCCAGTTCATGGCCGCCCTGGTCCTGTTCGAAATCATCGTCGTCAGCATCTTCACCGTCCTGCTCGTCCACCAGCAGAACGCCGAGCTGAACCAGCGCCTGCGCCGCCGCCTGGAAAGCCAGGCTTTCATGGTCGCCGCCGAAGGTTCCCTCGCCGCCGACAGCCGTCAGCCCAACGCTCTCAACAACGTCGTGCAGAGCGCCGCCGAAGCCCCCAGCGTCAACGCCGCCCAGATCACCGATCTCCAGGGCCGCACCATCGCCAGCACGGACCCCACCGTCCTCGGCAAGCTCGTCCTCTCCGACAAGGAGAAAACCTACCTCCGCCGGCTCGACCAGCCCGTCATCTTTGCCGCAAGCGCCAAAAATTGGGAGGCCGTCGCTCCCATCCGCCAGGGCGGCCAGGTCCGCCTCCTCGTCTGGATCTACCCCAATTCCCATCAGGACCAGCAGGATCTTCGCTCCCTCGTTCGCATCACGGTTCTCTGGGCGCTCTTCGTCCTCGCTGCCTGTACCCTCATCGCCGCCTTCCTCGCCCAGTCCACTTCCCGCCAGCTGGAGCTGCTCATCCGCGCCACCGGCCGTCTCAGCCAGAACCCCGAAGACACCGGAGCTTTTCCCCTCCCCGTGACCTCAGGCAATGAGGTCGCCGACCTCACCGATGCCTTCAACCACATGGTCGTGGCCATGCAGGAGCAGCGCGCCGGTCTCAACGAAACCCTCGCCCTCCTCGACTCCATGCTGGCGAATGCCCCCATCGGCTTCGCCTTCTTCGACCGCAAGTACCGCTTTGTCCGCGTCAACCAGTTCCTCTCCGACATGAGCGGCTACTCTTTCGGCCTCCACATCGGCCGCACCGTCGCCGGCATCCTCCCGCCCGCCGGCACCGCCCGCCTCGAGCAGTGCATCGAAACCGTCTTCACCACCGGCCGCCCGGTCCGCAACCTCGATATCGCCTGGGAGCAGGAGCCCGGCCGCATCCGGAGCTGGCTCGTCCACCTCTACCCCGTGCACACCGACCCCGGCACCACCCGCTGGGTTGGCGCCATCCTCGTCGACACCACCGAGCAACGCCGCGCCGAAGAAGCCCTCCGCCGCACCGAGAAACTGGCCGCCGCCGGGCGCCTCGCCGCCTCCATCGCCCACGAGATCAACAATCCCCTCGAAGCCGTCATGAACCTCCTCTTCCTCATACGCCAGGAAGATCTGGCCCCCGAGCCGGCGCGCTTTGCTGAACTCGCCCAGCAGGAGGTCACCCGCGTCTCGGAGATCACCCAGCAGACCCTCCGCTTCTACCGCCAGTCCACGCTTCCTGTCGAATCCAATGTCCGCGAGCTCCTCGACTCGGTCCTCACCCTCCACATCGGGCGTATCCAGGCACTCCAGGTCGACCTCCGCCGCGACTACTACGGCGATCTCCAGCTTTTCTGCCTCGCCGGCGAGCTCCGCCAGGTCTTCGCCAACCTCGTGGGTAATGCTCTCGATGCCATGACCCCCGCTGGCGGCCGCCTCATCGTTCGTGCCCGCCGCATTACGCGCGACGGCATCCCTGGCGTCCGTGTCACCGTGGCCGACACCGGCTCGGGCATCGCCCCGGAGGCCATCCGACACATCTTCGAGCCCTTTTTCACCACCAAGGAGGCCACCGGCACCGGCCTCGGCCTCTGGGTCAGCGACCAGATCATCCGCAAGCACCATGCCGTCGCCCGCGTCCGCACCTGCACCGCCGGCCCCGAGACCGGTACCGTCTTCACGGTCTTCTTCCCTGCCGACGGCCTCCAGCGCGAACCCCTCCCCGACGACTCCACCCCCGCGCCAGCCGAACCCGAATCCGTCGTCTGACGGCCGGGCTACCGGCTACCGGCTGCCTCTGTACGCCATCCCCTCTCCCCTGTACGCTGTCTCTTCCGTTCATTCCCAGCTGTTCCCCGTACCGGAGGATCACTGATGCTCGCACGCTCCCGCCTGTCCTTTCCCCTCGCTCTCGCCCTCTGTCTAACCCTGCCGCTCGCCGCGCCCGCGCAGAAAAAGCACAAGACCGCACCCAATGCACCCGCCGCCGCAGCCGTTACCGATCCCGCCATCGGCCCCTGGTCTGAGCCCCAGCCCACCGTCGAAACCATCGACCTCAACATGTACCAGCGCATCCGCGATGAAGGCTTCGAGCACTCCCGCATCATGCAGTACGCCTCCGCCCTCGCCGACGACATCGGCCCCCGCCTCACCGGCTCGCCCAACCTGGCCAAAGCCAATGCGTGGACCCGCGACCAACTCACCGCAATGGGCTGCGCCAACGCTCACCTCGACGACTGGGGCGATTTCGGCATGGGCTGGCAGCAGCTCAACACATGGGTCCGCATGACCAGTCCCGACACCGCCGTCTTCATCGCTCAGGCCGCTCCCTGGTCCCCCGCCACCGCCGGCCCCGTCACCGGCGACGTCGTCTACGTCAATATTCAGGACGAGAAGGACTTCGATCAGTACCGCGGCAAGCTCGAAGGCAAAATCGTTCTCCTCGGCAAAATGCGCCCCGTCCCGCCTGTCGATCAGCCTCTCTTCACTCGCTATACCGACGAGCAGCTCAAGGATCTGGCCCAGTTTCCCCTCACCGATCGCGAGGGCCTTACCCCCCAACGGATCCGTGCCTTTCTCGATCGCATGGCCATGGTCGGCAAGATTTCCCAGTTTCTCGCCAATGAGAAGGTCGCCGCCATCATCATGCCCAGCCGCGATGGAGGCGATGGCGGCGGTTCCGGCGGCACCTTCTTCGACGACGGCCCAACCTTCACCGCTTACATGCCCGATCACAAAATGAAGGTCCCCATGGTCGTCATGGCCATTGAGAACTACGGCCGCGTCTACCGGCTCCTCGAGGCCCACGTCCCCGTATCCATTCAGATGGACGTCGAAACCAAGTTCACCGGCGACGACCAGCACGGCTACGACACCGTCGCCGAAATTCCCGGCACCGATCCCAACCTCAAAGACCAGGTCGTTATGGTCGGAGGCCACCTCGACAGCTGGATCGCCGGCACCGGCGCCACCGATAACGGCGCCGGCACCCTGGTCGCCATGGAGGTCATGCGCATCCTCACCGCCCTCCACGTCCAGCCCCGTCGCACCATTCGCATCGGTCTCTGGACCGGCGAAGAACAAGGCCTGCTGGGATCAGTCGGTTATGTCAAAGAACACTTCGGCTCCGCGGCTCTTTCTACCGCGCCTGACCAGCTGGCCCTGCCGGCATTCATCCGCCGCCCCGTCGGCCCGCTCCAGCTCAAGCCCGAACAGCGTCTCATCTCCGCCTACTTCAACCTCGACAACGGCTCCGGCAAGATCCGCGGCATCTACACCCAGGGCAACGCCGCCGTCGCGCCCATCTTCGCCCAGTGGATCAAGCCCCTCAGGGACCTCGGGGTCACCACCATCACCCTGCGCAATACCGGCGGCACCGACCACCTCTCTTTCGACGCCGTCGATATCCCGGGCTTCCAGTTCATTCAGGACCCGCTCGACTACGAAACCCGTACCCACCACTCCAACATGGACGTGTACGAAGAGCTCCAGCCCGACGACCTGAAACAGGCCGCCGTCGTCGAAGCCATCTTCGTCTACAACGCCGCCATGCGCGACCCGATGATGCCGCGCAAGCCCTTGCCCCACCCCGAACTCCGCGAGCAGGAAAACGCCCCCATCAAAAACCTCTACCCCGACGCCGTCCCCGAGCCAACCGCTCCCATGGCCCAGTAATCGGAGAAACCTCGGGTGCCCCATCCTTGTCCGCCAGATTTTGGCGGACAAGGATGGGAGTCCGCTCATCTCAATCAGCCATTTCGACTCAAAGCACAACGACGCATCTCTATCCGCTGTCCTCACCCCCACAATTCCCCCTGCACCGGCTCCGCCACCTTCCCCACCCGTTCCTCAAACCGCGGCTCCAGCTCATACTTCTTCACCACCGCCTTCACCAGCGCCGCCACCCGCTCCCGATACGCCCTAGATACAAATGCCCGGTCCCCATACCGCGCTGCATACATTGGCTCCAGCGCCGGAAAATGCTCACGCACAAACCGCAGAAACACTCCCTTCGAGCACGGCTTCAGAAACAGTGGCTGCGAGGCAAAGAAGCTCGCCCCCGCCTGCTTCGCCCGCCGTGCCATGGCCTCGAGAGCCCGCGGCGTGTCCGTGATCCCCGGCATCAGCGGCGAGCACAGAATTCCCACCCGCAGCCCGGCGGCCCGCAGCCGCTCCACTGTCTGAAAGCGCAGATCAGGACGTGGCGCCCGCGGCTCCAGAATCCGCGCCAGCCGCGCATCCGGAGTGGTGATCGTCAGGCACACGCTCAGCCGGTTCCGCTCCGCAATCCGCACGAGCAAATCCACATCCCTCTCGATGAGCGTCGACTTGGTCACAATCCCCAGCGTCAGCCCCTTCCGCTCCGCCAGCACCTCCAGCAAACTCCGCGTCACCTTCGCCGTCCGCTCCACCGGCTGGTAAGGATCGGTCGCCGTCCCCAGCCCGATATACTCCCCCGGCCGCACCTGCCCCAGCTCCTGCCGCAGCAGCCACGCCGCATGCTGCTTGATGAAGATCTCCCGCTCGAACAGCTCAAAAGCATCGCTCCCGGCCCCCGGCTCCCCGCTCCCGGCCGCTTTCTGCGGGTGAATAAACTCATGCGTGTACCGCGCATAGCAATACCGGCACCCAAACTCGCACCCGCGGTAAGGATTGATCGTCCACGTCATCCACGGCATCCGCTTCGAGTCGGTGCGGTTCAGCAGCGATCGCGGCGCCATCGTCCGAAACACCACCAGCTTCCGCTCGCCCGCGGCCTGGCCTTCCGCCGCGAGCCGCGCAATCCCCACCGGCCCCTGCCCCACGATGGGAAACAACGTCGGAGACTCGCTATGTGCGTCAACCACCGCCAGCGCTGCATGGATTCCCGCTGCTCCGACACGAGGCGAAGCGCCCGCCGCGACGGACGCCGCCGGTTTCTTCATTAGATTCGCCTTTTGTTCGCCCATGCGGGAAAAGTACTCCCGCCTCCGCCTCGCCGTCAAGCCGCCCACCCTCACTTTGTGAGCGAGACCTGCATCAGCACCAAATTGCCGCCCCCGGAACCCACATTCCGGACCCCTTTTCCACCCCGTCCAACCTGCGATACTGAATCATTCCCATGATCTCTGTTTGTCCCAGATGTGGCGGCGCCGGCGTCCGCGTGCTCCCCAATCCCGGCGGCGGCAATACCCTCGAAACCTGCGAGTGCCAGGTGGAGCAGCGCGTGGCGCGGCTGATGAAGCGCGCCGGCATTCCCAGCCGCTACGAGCACTGCTCTTTAGACAGCTACGAGGCCAGCTTTCCCGGCGCGGACCGCTCGCTCACCGCTGCCCACCTGATGGCCCGACGCTTCGTCGATGGCTATCCGGCCACCACCGGCGGCCGCGGCCTGCTTCTCACCGGCTCCATTGGCGTCGGCAAGACTCATCTCGCTGTCGGGATCCTCCAGGCCCTCATCGTCGAGAAGTCCGTCCACGGCCTCTTCTGCGACTACCGGGAACTCCTCAAGGAAATCCAGAATTCCTACAATCCCCAGGTCTCCGTCACCGAGATGGAGATCCTGCGGCCGGTCTTTGACGCCGAGGTCCTTGTGCTCGACGAGCTGGGCGCCGCCAAGCCCACTGACTGGGTCTGGGACACAGTGGCGCTGGTCCTCAACACCCGCTACAACGACAAGCGCACCACCCTGATCACCACCAATTACGCCGACTTGCCCCCCGGCGGTGCACCTCGAATCAAGGGTTCAGGCAGCAGCGAGGAAACCCTGGGCGACCGCATCGGTGAGCGCATGCGCTCCCGTCTTGCCGAGATGTGCGTCCTGATCGAAATGCGCGGCGAAGACTTCCGTCGCACCGTCCGCCGCGCCCGTTTCGGCTAACGCCCGTTACGCCCATCTTTATTTCAGAGGCGTCGCCCGCGGGCTGTCCGATTCGCCGCATCCAATTCCACCGTGAGAACGATCGAGCGAGACGGTCTGCTGATGGCCCTGGCCGCCGCCTCCGGTTCCGCCGACGGCTGGAGCTTCTTTGGGATCGGCCACGCCTTCGTTGCCAATATGACCGGCAACACCGTCTTGCTGGGGATCGCCATCTTCCACCTCCAGCGGGATATCCTGCATCCGCTCATCGCCCTGTGCAGCTATCTTGTGGGCACGGTTCTGGGCACGCTCATCACCCGTCGCGTCAAGCCCGGCGCCCTCTGGGCCAGAAACGTCTCCTGGGCGCTTTTTGTCGAGGCGCTCCTGCTCATCGGAGCTGAGATTGGCTGGATCGCCACGGCGCATGCCCCTTCCCCGCGCCTCGCTGCCTGGCTGCTGGCGGGGATTGCTGTCGCCATCGGCCTGCAGAGCGGCGCCATGGTGCAGCTTCGCGTTCCTGGGGTCGTCACCACCTACATCACCGGAACCTGGACCACCCTGACCAACGGGCTGACCCTCCTGATCACGCACAGCCCGCGCACCGAGCGGCAAAAAGCCAGCTTTGAGGAGCGATTTGCGCTCCAGGCCGCCATCCTCGGCGTGTACTTCCTGTCGGCTGTGCTGACCGGCTGGTTCTTTCTCCATCACCCGAATCTGGTGGGCGCCATACCCGCCACAGCCGTCCTCCTGGTCGCCGTCTATGGCGGCCTGAGAAACTGAATCCAAACGGTGTTTCCTTTCCCGCACGAGCGCATCTTCTCTACTGACGGAGGAACGGCATGGCGGCTGGCAAAACCCCTGGGCGACCGCGCGTCCTGATCATCGGCGGCGGCTTTGCGGGTACGCATGCAGCCAAGGCTCTGGCCAAGCTCCCTGTCGATATCACCCTCGTGGACCGGCGGAATCACTTCACCTTCCAGCCGCTTCTGTACCAGGTCGCCCTCGCCGTCCTGTCGCCGGCCGATATCGCCTCGCCCCTGCGCACCATGGAGCGCCACAACACCAACGCTGAAGTTCTCATGGATGAAGCCGCTGGCTTCGACCTCGAGAACCGCACGGTGCGCTTCCGCAGCGGCGCGGAACTCCGCTACGACTACCTGATGGTCGCCACCGGCGCCACGCATTCCTACTTCGGCCACGATGAGTGGGCGGAATTCGCGCCTGGCCTGAAAACCATCGAAGATGCCATCGAAATTCGCCGCCGTATCCTGCTCTCCTTTGAGCTTGCGGAACGCCGGATGCTGGAAACCGGCTCGCATCCGCCCCTCAACTTCGTGATCATCGGCGGAGGCCCCACCGGCGTCGAGCTGGCTGGCGCCATCGCCGACATCACCCGCCGCTACATGCGCCACGACTTTCGCCACATCGATCCCAGCAAGGCCCGCGTGATTCTGATCGAAGGCGAGAAGCGAGTTCTCGCCCCGTACCCCCCCGATCTCTCCCGTAAAGCCGAAGAGCAGCTCCGCGAGCTCGGCGTGGAGGTGCGCGACGGCGTTCGCGTCACCGACGTCCAGCCGGGATATGTCATCGCCGAAGGCGAGCGTCTCGAGGCCGTTGTCACTCTCTGGGCCGCAGGCGTCGCGGCCTCTCCGCTGGGCAAGCTCCTCGGCGCGCCCACCGACAAGCGCGGCTGCGTGCTCGTCAACAGCACGCTCAATCCCGAGGGCCATCCCGAAGTCTTTGTGTGCGGCGATCTCGCCCACTTCGAGCAGGACGGCCATCAGGTTCCCGGCGTGGCACAGCCCGCGATGCAGATGGGCGACCATATTGCGCGGATGATCGAGGCCGACCTCAATCATCAGCCGCGCAAACCATTCCGCTATTTTGACAAAGGAGACATGGCCACCATCGGCCGTCTGGCTGCCGTCGCCAAAGTCGTGTGGCCCTTCAAGGCCCATCTCAGCGGATTTCCCGCCTGGGTCACATGGCTGGTCGTCCACATTTATTTTCTGATCGGCTTCCGCAACCGCGTCGCTGTTCTCACGCAGTGGATCTGGAGCTACTTCACGTTCACGCGCGGCGTTCGCCTCATCTACGGCAGCCAGGCGCTCCCCGGATGGACGACCCAGCAGGGCGCCGACGAGCAGCCCGAGCCACTCGATCCGACGGCTCCGGGCACGCAGGATCGGAGTCAGTCGAAGCCGGCCGCCGCCGACTGACAAACCTCCAGCATCGGAACCTCATGCATTCCTTCTGCTCGGGGAGAGGGGCTATCTTCCGGGTGCGCAAGGAAGGCCAGCATCGCTGCAACCGACAGCCCGCCTCGGATGCGTTCACCCGTCTCCTCCGGCCCCGCCGGCCGGCCGAAATAGTAGCCCTGCATCAAATCGCAGCCCAGGGTCATCAGCCGCTGCACCTCGCCACCTCGCTCCACACCTTCAGCCACCACCCGCATGTTCAGGGAGCACGCCATCGCCAGAATCGCCCGCACGATCTCCGGCGCCCCACCGCCCCCGTCCAGTTCACCCACAAACGACCGGTCGATCTTGAGTGTCTCGAAGGGCAGCCGCTGCAGGTAGCTCAGGGACGAGTACCCTGTTCCGAAATCGTCGATCACCAGTCCCACCTGCATCCGCCGCAATTCACGCAACACCGCCAGCGCCCCGTCTGAATTTCCGATCACGGAGCCCTCCGTGATCTCCAGCCGCAGCCGTTCCGGCGCCAGACCGGTCGCCGCCAGCGTCTCGCGCACCTCGTCCACCAGCCCCGGGTCATTCATCTGCCGTGCGGAAAGATTCACACCAATGGAAAGCGACGGCCCCGGAGCAAACTCCCGTTCCCACTCCGACATCTGCCCGCACGCTTCGCGCAGGACCCACCGGCCCACGTCGAGAATGGCATCGGTCTCCTCCGCCACCGGGATAAATTCGTCCGGACCCATCAGTCCCCGCTCCGGATGCTGCCATCGCACCAGCGCCTCGAAGCCGATGATGCGCTGCGCCCGCAGCGAGACCACCGGCTGATACTGCAGATGCAGTTCGCCCGCGTCGATCGCGTGCCGCAGTCTCTGATGCACCTCGAGGCGAACATCCGCGCGGCGGCGCATCTCGGGATGGAAAACCGCAAATTCCCCTCGGCCGCGGAAAGACGCCTCCCGCATGGCGTTCTCCGCATTTTGCAGCAGTTCGTCCGGCAAATCGCTCCCCGCGCCCTCCGCGATTCCGATGCTGGCGCTTACTGACAGCCGCTGACCTTCGATGAAAAACGGTTCCCGCAACAGGTCGAGAATGCGCTGGGCCAGCAACGTCGCTTCAGGAAGCTCTGCACCGCCGCTCAGCAGCAGCGCGAATTCATCGCCCCCGATGCGCGCCACCGACAGTGGGCCGGCCTGCCCGTCGCGCTCCGACCAGCGGGCCAGCGTCCGCAGCCGGCCGGTCAGCTGCACCAGCACCTCATCGCTCGCCGCCCGCCCCAGGCTCTCATCGATCAGCCGGAAATGATCGATATCCACAAACAAAACCACCGGCTGCCGGCCGCTGGTTTCAGTCTGCATGGCCCGTACCAGCTGGTCCAGGAAGGCCAGCCGGTTGGCCAGCCCGGTCAGAGAATCCGTCGTTTTTCGAGGGGTGATATCCCGCTCTGACCCGGCCACGCGCAGGGGACGACCGTCGGCGTCCCGTATCACGATGCCTCGGCTCAACATCCAGCGATAGCCCCCGTCCGCGTGGCGAATCCGGTATTCCATCTCATTCGTCATGCGGTCCGACTGCACAAAGCTTTCGATCTGGAGTCGCACGCGCTCCCGATCCAGGGGATGAAGGAGGCGGCACCAATCCTCCACGCTGACCCAGCTCTCGGTTTCCGGACTCCCGCGCATGGCATTCAGCCGTGCAGACTGGTAAACCATGCTCGTGGCCACGTCGTGATCCCACAATCCATCTCTCGATCCGCGGGCGGCCAGCTCGTAACGCTCCTCGCTCGCACGCAGCCGTCGCTCCGCCTCTTGCCGGGCACGGTCATAGCTCTCAATCTGGTCCAGCATCTCATTGAAGGCACGGATCAGCAGACCGATCTCCCCGCTGGCCCCGGCTTCCGCGCGGATCGAGTAGTTACGCTTTTCGGAGATGGTCCGCGCCACCCGCGCCAGAGACCTGACCGGCTCGGTCACGATCCGGGCCAGATGGACGGCGAACAGAAGCCGCATCAGAACCGCGGTCACCAGCACCAGAAGAACTCTCAGCAGGAGTTCCTGATCATGAATGCCGAGGCGCGTGAGGTCCTCGCCCACCGTGGAAGAGCCAGGGTTCGCCGCACTCGCCACTCCGCCGAAGAAGGCCGCGATGACGAGCGACAACACCATCCGCAGACACCTGCCGGCTGCCCCGTTTCTCCGCATCGGCCGCCTCGTAGCGGGGCATGCGTGGCGCCCGCCCAGGAGTGTCCAGGAACGCAGGATTCTCCAACCCGATTTCGCCAGATCCCGCAGCAACGCTCTTTCCATCTGCGAGCCGCGCCTCCGTGAGGACGATTTTGCCCGTCGCGTCCTTCATCGGCCCATCCCGGCAAAGTCTTAGGCGAACGCCTTCCGCCGGGCAAACGGCCGCGCCGATGCGGCGAACGGCTGTCCGGCAACGCGACAGTTAGTAGAGCGGCGGCTCTCCCGCGGGCCGTGTCTTCCAGCGGCGGTGCACCCACAGCCACTGATCCGGATAGCGCCGCACAAAGCTCTCAATCACTGCAGTGAATCGTGCCGTGTTCTCCACCATGTCGCGCTCATCGTCGCCGGTCTGCACCAGGGGAATCTCTTCTCCGAAATGCAGCACGTATTTTCCTTCTGCCTCTTCCCACACCAGAAACCCGGGCAGCACCGCCGCACCGGTACGCAGAGCCACGCGCGCCAGCCCTGACGCCGTGCAGGCCTCAGTTCCGAAGAACGGCACGAAGACGCCCTGCGGCGGCGTCATGTTCGTGTCCATCAGGATCCCGACCGTCTCGCCCTGCCGCATCGCCGAGAGCAGCCCTCGTGCGAAATCGTCTTTGTGCAGTACGCGGTTGCCGTGCAGACAGCGAATCCCGTTCACCAGCCGGTCCACCTTAGGATTGTCCAGTCTCCGGATCACCATCGCCATGGGGTAGCCCATCAGCGAATGCCAGAAACTCGACAGCTCCCATGCCCCCAGATGGCCGGTGACAATCAGCACCCCGTTGCCCCGGCCCCGCGCCGCAAGATAATTACCCAGTCCTTCATAGCGGACCAGCTCTCGGGTATTCTCCCGCGTATACCGCTGCATCTGGCAGAACTCCGCCAGCTGGTGCCCAAGATGTCGATAGAGCCGGCGCAGTACGCGCAGCCGCTCATCGGAATTCATCGAGGGAAATGCCAGTTCCAGATTCCGCAGTCCGGTCCGCCGCAGGCGAGGCAGGATCCACCAGGCGATCGCTCCCAGACCCGCCCCCACGCGCCGCGCCAGGGGACGGGGCAGCGCGCCGATGCCCTTCAGCAGTGTCCAGGCAAACGCAAATTCGAGAGCTTCTCGCATCAGTGCGGCGAAGGCTCAGTGTAACCGGTGCTCACGCTGCCGGCTGCTCGGCGGCCATCGCCGTCCCAGGCGGGACCCGCTGCCCGGTTTCCGGCACTCCGAACCATAGAACGATGACGGCCAGCAACGCCACACCCGCCAGCCCCAGAAATGAAATCCGATAGCTGAAATGCTGGATCAGAGTGCCGCCGAGAGTCGTGCTGAGAGCCGCCCCGACGCCCACCATCGTTGCCAGCGCTCCCTGAATCAGATTGAATCGGCCCGTACCCCGCGTACGATCCGCGACCACCATAATCGACACGACCCCAAAGATCGAGTTCGCAATCCCGTCCAGGAACTGAACCGCGATCAGGGGCAAAGTACCGCCCACCAGCGTGTAGAGAACCCCACGAATCGGCAGAACTCCAAAGCCAAGCAGCAGCAGAGGGCGTCGGCCGAATCGTTCCGCCCATTTCGCAACCCGGGGTGCCGTCAGCGTGATGACAACCTGGGTGACGATGATGCAGGCGGACATGAAAGCCGCCGCGCTGCGGGTCCGGTGCCGCGCCAGCATTTCACCCAGCTGCGGCAGCATCGCCGCATTCGCCAGGTGGAACAGGCAGACGCAGGCAAAAAATGTCAACAATACCCGATCAGCAAGAACTGCCGAAGCGGCCGATAGGCGTACATCGTCTTCCCCGCTCCGGCCGTGCCCACCCTCTCGCTTTGCCCCGCGCGACTGCGCATAATCGATGCGCCCTGCCGGAATCGCCGCCAGTGTCATGCAGGTCGGAAGAGCCAGCACGATGGGAACCAGAAAAATCTCGCGCGTCCCCATCCAGCGGCTCACTCCCGCCACCAGCAGCGCTGCAAACACATTCCCCGCAGAATTGAAAGACTGGTTACGCCCAAACTGCCGGCCGAATGCTTTTGCACCGACCATACCCAGGGTGATCGCTGCCACAGTCGGCGCCAGAAACGGTCCGGCTCCCCCGATCAGCACCTGAGCGGCGTAGACCCAGACCGTGCGGGTACTCGCCAGCAACAGGAACGCACCCACAACCAGCACGCCGACCCCCGCCGCGATCACGCCTCGCTTGCAATGAGAACGATCGACGGCAGCGCCGGCTGGCGTTTGCAGCGCCACCGTCACCATACCGCCCACGGTGATGGCGATCCCCACCCGTTCGGGATTCCATCCCGCTATTGCCAGCCACGCCGCCAGAAACGGACCCAGGCCCGTCTGTACGTCTGCCAGAAAGAAATTCAGCCATTCCAGCGGACGCAGGCCTTGCCGCACCGTCGCGCGGTCCACGGTTTCACCGGCCTGTGCAGGCGGCATCACGGAGGGACAGGCTCAAAGGATGGAAACGATGAAGGGATCTCCGAGGCCCGGAACCGATGACTCGAACAAGGACAAAAAGGACGGAGCTTCTCCCGCTCCGTCCTCTCATGCCACCCCTTCGTCAACTACTCGTGTGCTTCGTGGAAATACTTGGCCACGGTCCGGACAAACGGCCGCGCCCCCTCGGGTACCGGAACATTGCCGTCCAGAATCTGCCGGAACTCGTGCGGCGCCCCATAAAACGCATCGGTATCGCCTGTGTTCTGCGAGACCGAAACGCCGCTCAGATCGACGCCCGCAAACAGCCCTTTGCTCCGCGACCAGGTCAGCAGTTCCGACTGCAGCTTCCAGTTCGTTGACGCTCCGGCATCGCGCCCCACCGGACCGGCAGCCGCGGAAGCGCTGGCGCCAATCTTGAACTGGCTCTTCAGCAGGTCCTGCAGGCCCTTCTGGTTCACAGCCACCAGCACCAGGTCGGTACCCTTGCCGCCAATCTGGAATCCCCAGGAACCGCCCGCCATGCGGATGAACACCGGGCCACTCCAGCCATGGCCCGTACGGCAGGTCACCACCCCCTGACCATACTCAGCGCCGATAATGAAGGCGCCCTTGAGCAGACCCGGAACGACCGCGACGCAGGTTGCGGACTTGAGAATCGAATCCGGAATTTGCTTGTCCGGCGTGGCCATGATCTGGTTCAGGATCGTCTGTGAGGCATCGAGCCGGTCCAGGAGCTTCTGGTTACTCTGCGCAAATGCGGGGACGGCCATGGCAACTGTGCAAAGAAGAACTACAAACCTTTTCATTTCTTTCACTTCTCCCATCAGAAAGATGTTCTTCGTGACCCATGCCAGTTTACTTTAACTCCATGAACCCCGTGCGACAGGGCGGAGACTCTCTATGCACGGACAAACTGGAACCAGAGCAATAACCGGAAGAACCGAGGCTGGATCCCCGAAAAGCGAGGCGACCGACAGGTTCTCCGCCGGAGCAGCCACCCGTCGAGCCTCCCTGACTACGATGCGTCACGGCGGCGGAAGGTTGAGAAAGGCCGCGAAGTGGGGCATCCCGAACAAAAAATTGGGGCTGTCGGATCGCAGTCGCCTGCCAGCCATCAGCCCCGTTCCCCAGATCTGCGTTGTAATTGTTTCCAGTTGTAGAAGGTCGGGGCGTAACCCCGCAAGATAACGGAGGTAGGGTGGTCTTTCGTAACCTGAACCGCCGATTTGCGTGACCGAAGGGCGCCAGGCATCCCGGGGACATGCCCCGACGGGCGTCCGCACCGAACCCCCGCAGCCACTTTGCCACCCCTTGAAGCCGCCGATGGTGCCAGACCAGAGCCTCGCGAGGCGGCACGCTCCTGGCACCGTTCCCTATGCCCTCAGGGTCATGCCCGGGAAAAAGTGGCTGCCTCAGAAATGGTGCACAATCCCAATGCAAGGTAATACCCAAAAGGTATTACCCTCGAAGTGCTTTGCGATCAATTAAATGATATTCAGAGTCCCAGGGGGGTGGGGGTAGAAAGGGGCCTTTTCACATCTTGTACTTCCCCAAATCCTCATCGCCCAGGTTCTCCAGCCAGCGGCGCAGTTCCTGGGCGCTGGGCTGGGTATCGGCTGCGCTGGGCACCACTTTGGCCGCCTGCAGCACTTCTTCCGCCACAAAGATCGGGCAATCCGACCGCAGCGCCAGGGCCAGAGCATCCGACGGCCGCGCATCGATCGCCACAATCTCCCCGTTCTGCTCCACCCAGATCACCGCATAGAAGGTGTCGCCGCGCAGCTCCGACACCACCACCCGCTGCACCTGCGCATTCAGCCCCAGCACCACATTCTTCAACAGGTCATGCGTCAGCGGCCGCGCCGTCGTCGACTTCTCCACTTCCAAAGCGATGGCATTCGCCTCGTAAAGACCCACCCAGATCGGCAGCACCGCCTCGCTCTTCGGATCCTTCAGGATCACGACCGGCATATTCGTCGAAGGATCGACCATCAGGCCCCGGATTTTCATCTCGACTTCCATCGCCGCCTCACTGCACAACTGCTTCTCCAACAAGACTGTTAGGGAAGGTTTTTGTCACACGCACCGGCAGATAGACGCCTGGCGCCGGCGCGATCGGCTGGCTCGTAGTGAAGTTCAGAGTCTTGTTCTGCGTCGTGCGCCCCACCACCTGCCCGCGTGCAGGATTCAAGCCCTCCACCATCACCTCAAGCACCTGGCCGAGGTGCTTCTCATAATTCGCCCGCTGAATCTCCCGCTGCCGGTCCAGCAGCACCTGCAGCCGCTTCGACTTCTCTTCCTCAGGAATCGAATCCGGCATGGACAGCGATGGCGTGTTCGGCCGCGGCGAATACTTGAAGGCAAAGACGCCGTCGTACTGCACCTGGTTCAGCAGGCTCAGCGTTTCCTCAAAGTCGTTCACCGTCTCGCCCGGAAAGCCCGTGATGATGTCGGTGGTCATGCTGATCGTCCGCCGCGCGTTCTGGATCCATCCAATCCGTTCCAGGTACTGCTCGCGCGTATACTCCCGTGCCATCAGACCCAACACCTTCGATGACCCGCTCTGCACGGGAAGATGCACATGATCGCACAGCGACGGCACCGCGTCGATCGCCTGCACGATCTCCCGGGTGAAATCCCTGGGATGCGACGTCGTGAACCGTACCCGCCGGATCCCCGGCACTTCGCCCACGGCCGCCAGCAGTTCCGCGAAGCTGCGCTTCCCTTCCGGATCCCGGTACGAATTGACGTTCTGCCCCAGCAGCTGGATCTCGGTAAACCCGGCGTCCGCCATCCGTCGTGCCTCGGCCAGCACCGACTCCGCCTTCCGGCTACGCTCCTTGCCCCGTGTGTAGGGGACGACACAATAAGCGCAGAACTTATCGCAGCCCTCGATGATCGTGATGTAGCCGCGATGCGGATTCGATCGGGCCGTGAACTCCGTTTCGAAGGTCTCGTCCGTCTGTCGGTCGTCCAGACCCGTTACCCGCGTCGCGCCCTGCTCGATCTGCACCAGCATTTCCGGCAGTTTCCGGTACGACGCCGATCCTGAGACCAGGGACACAAACTGCGCCCGCTCAAAGATGCGCTCGCCCTCCTGCTGCGCCACGCATCCGAGCACACCAAAGCGTTTCCCCTGCCGATACAACGCCTTGTAGTCATTCAGCCGGTGAAAAACCTTCTGCTCCGCTTTGTCGCGAATGGAGCAGGTATTGTAGAGGATCAGATCGGCCGCCTCTTCCGTCTCGACCTGCGTATACCCCTGCTGCTCCAGCGTGCCGATGACTTTTTCCGAGTCATGCACGTTCATCTGGCAGCCGAATGTCTCGAGATAGAAGGTCTTCTGGGGCGCCATCCCCATGAGTATAGCGAACACGCGCAACCCGCCGCGCCTGCTACGCCGGTTGTGTCGAGATATCCGATGAACCGGGAAAGGACCTGGGGGCTGTTACGAGATTCCTCGCGCTGCGCTTCGATCGGTAGAGCGCAATGTCGCAACGCCGCAGCAGATCTTCCGGAGCATCATGTCCTATGTACTGTACCGGTGGGCGCCTGTACTGTAACGGTGGGCGCCGTTCGCGGCCATCACACAAAAAGGGGGTCCAGGGGGTGCCCTGCCATGAAGACCGACGAAAAACCCGGCGGCGATACCCCCAGCTCCGACCGCGATCGCTGGAACGCCAAATTTATCGCCGGGGAAGCCCAGCTCACCGAACCGGATCCGTTTCTGGTTGAGGCCTGCTCCGCTCTGCCGCCCGGACGGGCTCTCGACCTGGCCGGCGGCGCCGGCCGCCACTCCCTCTGGCTCGCTCAGCGCGGCTGGACCGCGACCCTGGCCGATGTTTCCGACGAAGGCCTGTCCCTGGCGCGTCACCGCATCGCCGAGGCTGGCGTCTCCATCACTCTCCGTCGCGAATCCGCCGCCGAAACTCTCGCCTTAGGCTGCCAGAGCGAGCGCTTCGACCTTGTCCTCGTCTTCCTCTTTCTCCTCCGCGAGCACTTCGCCGAACTCCCCAGCCTGCTCGCTCCCGGCGGTCGCCTCGTCTACAGGACGTACACCTCCGACCACGTTAGCTTTCAGCAGGGACACTCCCTGCGATTCGCCCTCCATCCCGGCGAACTCCGCACTGCCTTCCCGTCCCTCAAGACTGTGCTTTATCGCGAAGAACACGGCATCGCCGAGCTTCTCGCCCAGGCACCGTGAATCGACGCTGAATTCCGGCAGATCGAACTTAGTTCGCGGCTTCGGCGACCGGCTTCCTGTACAGCGGCGACAACTCGCGGAGCCGGGCCACAGCCGGCGGCACTGTTTCCAGCGCGTAGTCAATATCCGCCCCGGTGCTCAGACGTGACAGGCTGAAGCGCAGACTGGCACGCGAGGTCGCTGCCGGCAGGCCCATGGCGGTGAGGACATGCGACGGCTCCGTCGACCCCGACGAGCAGGCGGAGCCGCCCGAGACCGCGATGCCCTTCAGGTCCAGCGCGATCACCAGCGCCTCGCCTTCGAGGTGGTCGAGGTACAGATTCGTCGTATTCGGAACCCGCGGCTGCCCGACGCCGTTCACCCCGCACTCTTCAATACGCGCGATCAGACCCTGTTCCAGCCGGTCGCGCAGAACCGCAATCTTCTCTTCGGTTCCGTCGGTGAGTGCGGACAGGGCAAATTCCGCAGCCTTGCCCAACCCGACGATGCCCGCCACATTCTCGGTGCCGGCGCGGCGCTGGCGCTCATGCGATCCTCCGAAGAGAAGCGGCTCGAATCGGGTCCCCCGCCGCACGTAGAGAGCGCCAGTGCCCTGCGGCGCATGAAATTTGTGCCCGGAAATGCTGAGCAGGTGACACCCGATGGCATCGACATCGATGGGGATCTTGCCGGCCGCCTGGACCGCGTCCGTATGGAAGGCAATGCCCGCCTCGGCCGCGATTTTGCCGATCGCCTCGATGGGCTGGATCACTCCCGTTTCGTTGTTGGCCATCATCACGCTGATCAGCCTGGTGTTGGGCTTGAGCGCGCGCCGCACGTCGTCGGGATCGAGCGCACCCGATGAGGCAACCGGCAAAAACGTAACATCGATACCGCGCTGCAGGGTCTTCTCCGCCGCATGCAGGACGGCATGGTGCTCAATCGACGAGGTAATGAGATGATCACCAGGGCGAAGCACACCGAAGATGGCCGTGTTGTCCCCTTCCGTGCCGCTGGCGGTAAAGACAATTTCGGCAGGCCGGCAGTGCAGGAGCGCCGCTACCTGCTCCCGAGCCCGTTCGACGGCCGCGCGGGCACGCTGGCCGAAGTAGTGGATGGACGAGGCGTTGCCAAACGACTCGATGAAGAACGGTTGCATGGCCTCCAGCACCTCGGGCAGCAGAGGTGTGGTGGCATTGGCATCCATATACACGCGGCGCATGCAGTCATTGTAGCGGCTGAAGGATGATTTCCAGCCGGCCCGACAAGCCCGATGCGACCAGGACCGGATTCAGGCAAAATTAAGGGTGGGGAGTGATTCTGAACCCATGCGCGTGCTGGTCGTCGAAGACGAAGCCCGGGTCGCGGACAACATTGCCGAGGCTCTGCGCGAGAGTGCGGGGCTGGCCGTGGATGTGGCGCAGAATGGCCGCGACGGCATCGATCTCGGTCAGCAGACCAACTACGATCTCCTCATCCTCGACCTGATGCTGCCCGGCGTGAGCGGCCGCGAAGTACTCCGGGCGATCCGCGCCAGAGGGCAGACGGCCCCCGTGCTGGTGCTGACCGCTGTAGCGGAAAAAGCCTCCGTTGTGAGCCTGCTGAATGCCGGCGCGGATGATTACCTGGCCAAGCCCTTCGACCTGGGAGAACTGCTGGCGCGTGTGAAGGCTCTCATCCGGCGCGGCAAAGGCGTGAGCCATCCCAGGATCGAAATCGCCAACCTGGTCATCGATACCCTGGAAAAGACCGTGACGGTTGCCGGCAAGCCGGTCGAGCTTTCGCCCACGGAATATCGGGCGCTCGAGTATCTGAGCCATCGTCCCCGGTCGGTCATCTCCAAGCAGGTGCTCCTGGAGCACCTCTACGACTACAACTGGGAACATCACTCCAACGTCATCGAGGCGCACATCTCCAACCTGCGACGCAAGCTGAACCGGAGTGGCGAGACGCAGTGGATCGAAACCCTGCGCGGGCGCGGCTATCGTCTGCTGGCGGAACACGCGGGAAGGGGCGCGGCATGAGGCAGTACTCCCTGCGCCGGCGGCTGATTGCCATGGTTCTGGCGGTGGAGTGCGCCCTGACCCTGAGCATCAGCGGGGCGATCCTTCTCTATATCTGGCGCGACCACGTGTACAGCTTCGACCAGATGGTTCGCGGACGCGCCGATTCCCTGCTGGGTGCGGTGCACGATGCCGAGAACGCCGCCGATGACGTGACCATCACACCAGCGGCGCTCGACCTGCCCTCCGGAGATGCCTGGATGGCGAGAGATGCCGGCGGCCGCGTCCTCGCGCAGTCGGCCAACTGGAATGCGGCAGCGGAGAAAACTCTGTCGGCGAACCGCCGGGCCCGCAACGTCAAAATCGGCGGCCGGATGTTCCGTGGTGTGTCTCTCCACGGCGTTCGCCAAATCGACGCCGACGACACCAGTCCCGGTATAGCCCGTCCGGTGGTGATTGACTACGCCTCACCTCTGGCGCCGGTCTATACCTCCGTGGAGCACGCCGCGCGCTTTCTGACGATTGCAGGTTGTTTGCTGCTGATGCTCACGGCGGCTGTCCTGGCCTGGTTACTGCGTCGCGGGCTGGCTCCGCTGGAAACATTGAGCGCATCCGCGGCCGAGATCACCCCGCGCCATCCGCTGTTTCATGCGCCGCAAAACGCGCACGCAGCTGCCGAGCTGTCGGTCCTGGCCAGAGCGCTGGAAGAGGCGACGCGGCGGCTGGAGGACGCTTTCGTTCGGCAGCAGGTCTTTGTTCATGACGCGGCTCATGAACTGAAAACCGCGGTAACGATTGTGAAGTCATCGCTGCAGCTGCTGGCGTCGCGCCCCAGAACGGCGCGCGAGTACGCCCGCGGTCTGGAGACCTGCCAGGATGACTGCGCGCGTATGGAAGAGCTCGTCCAGCGCATGCTGCAGCTGGCCCGCTTCGAGCGCGAGCCGCAGGCACAAAACGTCGGCTGCGATGTCGCCGAAGTGGCCCGCGACGTCGCCGCACAAATGGAGAGGATCGCCGAGATACGGCAGGTGAACCTCGCCGTCGAAGCGCCGGCTTCGGTGACCGCGCTGATCAGCGAGGATGCCTGCTCGTCCCTGCTCGCCAACCTGATGCTGAATGCCGTGCAGTACACGGCCGCCGGAGGCTCAGTGATGACGCGCGTCGCCGCAGCGAACACCGTCCTGGTCGAAGTCAGCGATACCGGCCGCGGGATTGCTCCGGAGGACCTTCCTCATCTGTTCGAGCGCTTCTGGCGCGGCGACACCTCGCGCGCCCGCAGCACCGGCGGCGTAGGACTGGGTCTCTCCATCTGCAAAGCGATCGTGGACGGATGCGGCGGCGAGATTGGTGTGACCAGCCGCTTAGGCGAAGGCACCTGCGTGACCGTGCGCCTGCCTCGACCGCATCAGGAAGACACACCGTCGGAGTCCCCTCGAATCCCCGAGTCGGTCACTTTTCAGCAGCGCTGAATCAAAAAAGACAGGGAACAGAACCCGGCCCGTTCCCCGTGTTGGCAGTAGTTCAAAACACAATCGCGCCGCGAACCAGGTCCTTCTCTTCCAGCAACGCAAAGCCCAGTTTGCGGGAAAGCTTCCGCATGCGATTGTTTTCCGGCAGGAAGTGGATCACGACTTCGCGAACGCCTTCAGCACGCGCGGCATCCAGTGCGTGGCGCATCAGTTCTTCGCCCAGTCCCTGCCCCTGGCAATCGTCGGCAACCACTACGGCGAGCGTCGCAGAGTTGCCGCCGTCGCCGCGAATCATCCGGCTCACGCCGCCGATCTGGACCCCTGCCGGACCATGCGTCTCCGCCACAAGCGCGAGTTCGCGGTCGTAATCGATAAAGCAGATCCGCGTCAGCCGCTCGTGCGCGGTGCGCGCGTTCAGGTCCAGCGAGGTGAAATAGCGCTCGACGACCGTCCGCTCGGAGAGCCGGTCGTGGAAGCCCACGATCAGCGGTTCGTCCTCGGGACGAATCGGCCGGATCAGGACGTCCGTGCCGGTCTTTGTCTTCCATGGCGAAGCGTACTGCACCGGATAGGGACGGATCGCCGGACGCGGGAGCTGGTCTTCGCTCGTTCCCGGCTCGTGAAGCACGACGCGCGCGTCGAGGGCGATCAGGCCGTCAGGCGAAGCGAGCAGTGGATTGATGTCGATCTCCTTGATCCACCGCTGCTCGACCACCAGTTCGCTGAAGCGCACGACGAGAGCCTCCAGAGCGCTCTGATCCACAGGTTTGCGGCCGCGCACGCCTTTTAGTGCTTTGTAGATTTTGGTCTTCTCCATCTGATGGCGCGCCAGCGTAGCGGTCAGAGGCGGCAGCGCCAGGGCACGATCCTTATAGACCTCGACCAGCTGTCCGCCTGTGCCGAAAAGAAGAACCGGGCCCAGCTGCGGGTCGATGCTGCTTCCGATGATCAGCTCGTAGCCGTCAAGTTTGGCGAACGGCTGCACGGTCACGCCCAGGAAATGCTCGGCGCCGCATTTCGCGGTTACCGAAGCCTGAATCTCTGCGAAAGCTGCCGTAACGTCGCCGGCGCTGCGCAGGTTCAGCTTCACCCCGCCAACATCCGTCTTGTGCGTGATGGTTTCCGAATGCAGCTTCAGCACTACCGGATAGCCGATCTCGGCGGCTTGTCGCACCGCTTCGTCCGAGGTTCGGGCCAGTTCCGTGCGCACCGTGGGAATACCATACGCCGCGAGGAGTTGTTTCGATTCGAACTCCGTCAGGATGGTGCGGCGACCAGCTCGCACCCGCTCGATAATGCTGGCCGCAAGGAGACGATTCGTATCCGGGACCGAGCTCGACCGAGCCGCCGGCGTCTCATACAGGTCGCGCAGATGGCTCGTGTGCTTCCATGTCGCAACGAATGCCTGGGCCGCTGCATCCGGGTAAGGGAAGACGGGAATGCCGGCGTGCGTCAGGATCGTCTCGCCTTCGGCCACTGTGTCGCCTCCCATCCAGCTGGCGATGATCGGCTTGCCTGTCGACTCGGCGTAGGGCACGAGGTTTTTGGCGATCTCGGTTGGATCGGTCATGCCCTGCGGCGTGAGGATGACGAGCATCCCGTCGGTATTAGCATCTTTCGAAGCGATCTCCAGAGCCTGCGCGTAGCGTTCCGCCTCGGCGTCCCCCAGAATGTCCACCGGGTTGTTATGACTCCATGCATCGGGGAGGAAGGTGTTATAGGTTGCGACTGTCTCGGCCGAAATCTCGGTCAATTCCCCGCCGGCGGAGATCAGCGCATCGGTCGCGAGCACGCCCGGCCCTCCGGCATTGGTCAGGATCGTCAGCCTCGGACCTTTCGGCAGCGGCTGCTTGGCCAGCACCTCGGCAACGTAAAACATTTCGCTGATCGAATTCACGCGCAGCACGCCGGCCCGTTCGAACGCGGCATCGAGAACGTCATCGCTGCCCGTCAGCGAGCCCGTGTGAGAAGCCGCGGCTTTCGCGGCGGCGGCGGTCCGGCCGGCCTTGATGATGAGGATCGGCTTATTCAGTGCCACTTCCCGCGCGGCAGAGAGGAAACTGCGCGCGTCGCCGATCGACTCCGAGTAGATAACGATCGCGTCTGTATTCGTATCCTGTCCATAGTGGTCGATCAGCTCACCGAACGTAACATCGAGCATCGATCCCGCAGAAACAAAGCCGCTCAGCCCAACCCGCTCGCGGATGCACCAGTCGAGAATTGCTGTGCCCAGGGCGCCGCTCTGGCTGATAAACGCCAGGCGCCCCGCAGGCACCATCGCCTTTGCAAAAGTGGCATTTAGGCCGCCTACCGGATTCATAATGCCAAGGCAGTTGGGACCAATGAGGCGCATTTTGCCGTGGATCGTGGCGGCGATCTGGCGCTCCAGTTCTTTGCCCGATTCGCCCACTTCCTTAAATCCGGCAGAAATCACAATGGCCGACGGGACGCCGGCAGCAACGGCTTCCTGAATGATTCCCGGCACCGTCGCCGCAGGCGTAGTGACGACGATCAGCTCGGGAACACCGGGCAACTCCGCGATGCTCTTGTAAGCAGGCAGACCGAGGACGGTCGGGCGCTTTGGGTTGACGGGCCAGACCGGCCCGCCAAAAGAGCTGCCGGTCAGGTTCGTAAGCACCGTAAAACCGACGCTGCCGGGACGCTCGGATGCCCCAACAACCGCTACCGACTTCGGAGCGAAGATCGTCTGGAGCGAACTCCGGCGGAGACCCACCAGATCATGAGCGGGATCGATGATGACCGGACGGTCCGGAGCGGCGACAGCAGAGGAAGGCATTTGGGGATTCTCCTTTGAGCCCTGTTCAGTGGCCATACCCCGCCTCAGCGGTGACTTTTCCACGGAAGAGGCGGTACGAAACGGTGAAATATACGAGAGCCAAAGCGAGTCCGAACGACCACCAGACCAGACCGACGTGCAGCGAGTGCGGACCGGCCAGCGCTTTGGCAATGGTGATGTTGCGGGATGGATCGGTGGAGGAGGGCAGCAGTGTGGGATAGAGGCCGGCCGCGGCGCCTACCAGCATGAACACAAGGTAGAGGCAGGAGCAGAGAAACGCAGCCAGCGCCTTCCGCTGCCGGTTGAAGTTCAGCATGCCCACCAGCATGGCGAACACGAGGACAGGGATGGCAAACAGCACAGGATTCGCCTCATAGTTGTCCAGCCCGGAAGGACGAACCGCAATGGTCGCCGGCAGGCTGATAAGCGTGACCAGCAGCAGCGCGCCCCAAAGCCAGGTGGCCGCGCGGCGGGCCCGCTCTTCCAGAGCGCCGGGCGCTTTCAGAACCAGCCACAGAGCGCCGTGCGTCGCGAGCGCCACCAGAGCCACCACTCCGCCGATGACGGTGTACCAGTCCAGAATCCCGGGGGTCGCGCCGACCCGCCAGTTGGTCCAGAGCGGCAGGAAGAAATAATCGTCCGCGCCGATCGGGACCCCGCGAATCACATTCGCCAGCGCCGCGCCAAAGAAGATGGCAAGCAGCGCACTGGCCACAAAGAAGAGCCCGTCAAAGAAACTGCGCCACACGCCGTGATCGATATGCATGCGCAGCTCGATGCTCGCGCCGCGCATGATCAGCAGCCAGAGCACGATCATCAGCGGCAGATAGAAGCCGCTGAAGGATGAAGCGTAGAGCAGCGGGAAGGCAAAATAGAGCGTACCGCCGCCGGCCAGCAGCCACACCTCGTTGCCATCCCATACCGGGCCGATCGAACGAATCAGGGTGCGACGGTCATCTTCGACCTTCGCCAGAAAGGGACTGAGGATCCCAACACCCAGATCGAACCCATCGAGTACGACGTAGGCGGCGATCATGACGGCGACAATCCAGAACCAGACGAATCCCATAGTGATCTCCTCTGCTAGACCGCTGTCGGGGTGGGTTTTTCCAGATCGGGGGCGACAGCAGCCGCGGCCGCCGGTCCGGTCCGGATGAAGCGGTAAACGAGAACAATCCAGAGAATCGAAAGCACGGAATACATTCCCAGGAAACCGAGCAGCGTGAACAGTATGTTTCCCGCCGACACATGAGGCGAGTAGCCGGCGTTGGTGCGGATCAGCCCATACACCAGCCAGGGCTGGCGCCCGATCTCCGCGGTCATCCACCCGGCCGTATTGGCTACATAGGGCAGCGGAAAGCTGAGCAGGATGGGCCACAGCATCCAGCGCGCGTGATAGAGCTTGCCGCGCCAGAGCAGGAAGGCAGCCCCGGCCATCAGCAGCAGGAACCAGGTTCCGAGCCCGGCCATGATGTGGTAGCTGTAGTAGAGCAAAGGTAGCGCCGAGGGCCATTGATCCTGCGGAAAATCGCTCAACCCCTTCACCTCGGCAGACGTCGTGCCGTAAATCAGAAAGCTGAGCACGTCGTTCACGGCGAGCGGATTATCGATCTTCTGCGCATCGATATCCGGCTGACCGATCAGCACGACCGGCGCACCCTTTTCCGTGTGGAAGACGCCTTCCATGCCCGCGATCGCAGCAGGCTGATACTTCGCAACGTAGCGGCCGTGCAGGTCGCCGGTGGGAAAGATCTGGACAACGCAGGAGATCAGGCCGGCGATCACACCGATCTTCAGAAACAGCCGCCCAAACTCCTCATGGCTTTTCTCCAGCAGATAAAAGGCGCCCGTCGCGGCCACCACAAAGGACGCCGTCACCACCGCGCCGCACATGTTGTGCGCGTATTGAATCCATGCCCAGGGATTCAGCAGCAGCCCCCAGAAACTCGATACCTCATACGTGCCGTTCTGCAGCACGTGATACGCGACCGGGTGCTGCATCCAGGCGTCGGTCACAATGATGAAGAAGCCCGAAATCCAGGACCCGAACCAGACCATGAACGCCGCGCCAAAGTGAGCCGCCCGGGAGAGACGCTTTTCTCCGAAGAGGAACAGCCCGAGAAACGTGGACTCCAGGAAGAAGGCGAAGACGCCCTCCATGGCCAGCGGCTGCCCGATCACCCCTCCGGTGCGGCGCGCAAATTCCGACCAGTTGGTGCCGAACTGGAACTCCATGGGAATGCCGGTGACCACGCCCAGCAGAAAATTGATCGCGAAGATCTTCGCCCAGAAACGAGCTGCCTGATTCCAGCGTTCCTGGCCCGTGCGCATGGCGATCAGTTTCATCACCACCATCAGCAGCGCGAGCCCCATGGTCAGCTGCGGAAACAAGTAGTGGTACGTCACGGTGAAAGCAAAGTGGATACGGTCCAGCAGAAGGGTATTCATGGCCAGTCCTACGGTAACCAGGGACAGGCTTCCGGCTCTGTGACGAACGTCACAATTCCGGCCCGGTGAGCACGCCGGATCAAGCCTGGCCGCTGGGGGCGGTCGCCATTGGCAATCGCCCTCGAATCATAGCCTTACTGCAGGTGCAGCTCGTTCTGGAGCTGCAGGTCGTTGAGCACGGCGGGGTGGGTCTCATCCGTCGCCAGGATGTTATGGCAAAGGCTGCAGTCATTGCTGAGCGTTTTGCCGTCTTTGGAGACGTGACTGCCGTCGTGGCACCGGAAGCATCCCGGATACGCCATGTGGCCGATGTTGTTGGGATACGTGCCCCAGGTGACCTTCATGTCCGGATAAACATTGCGGTCATAAAGAGCCACCAGGCGTCTGGCAGCTGCGTCGACCTTGCCCCGGTCCGCCGTCCAAACCTGCGGATACTGGGTGCGGTAGAAATCCTCCAGACCGGCAACGATTTTCTGCCCCGCTTCCGCCTGCGACGCGTAGGTCGCCTGGATCAACTGCAGGCCTTCCTTGTGGACAAACGGCAGGCTGGAGCTCGGCGTTCCGTCGAGCATGGCCTCGTCGATGGCATCCTGCGGCGTCTGGAAGACGTGGGTCGCCTGGTTATGGCAATCCATGCAGTCCATGGTGCGGCGCACGCCTTTAACGGGGCCTTTCCAGTCCGAGCTGACGTACTCGGTCTTGGAGCCGTCGGGATTGGTGGCGGTGACCGCAATGATGGTCTGTGCTTCGTTGTCCGTAGCAACGTATTCGAAGTTGTTCAGGTGGTGGCCGTGAATGCCACTGCGATGCGAGACGGAATCGACGCCGCCCAGGTGCAGAACGAGAACGGTGCGGGTCATCGAATTCTTATCGTCGTCGCCAAACGTCGTCTTCACCAGCAGCTTTTCGCCAATAAACCGCGTGGGCGAATGGCAGGCTTCACAGGTTTCCCGTGCCGGCCGCAATGCATTCAGATTGGCGCGAATCGGCGTCGGCCAGGTGTGGAAAGTAACCTCCACCAGCTGTTTTGTGCCGTTCACCTTGGCCTGTACATAGGACTTCATCCCCGACCCAACATGGCACTGGACGCACTCCACATGGGAGTGCGGGGATTCCTGATACGCAGTCCACTGCGGAGCCATCACATGGCAGGATTGCCCACAGAAATTCGGCGAGTCCATGTAGGAGACGCCCCGGTACGTCGCCGTGCCCACGATCACGAAATTGATGAAGGTCGCCAGGACCACGATTTCAATCCCGCGCCGAAAAACCGGGTTGCGCAGATCGATTTGCGGATAGACCGAAGGTACCTGGCCCGCTGCCAGAAGCTGCCGCCGCCGCAGCGAGATGCCAATCGGGATCAGGACCAGCCCGACGATGAACAGCCCCGGCAGGGCCAGATCGAGAACGATCCCGATATAGGGGTTCGTCGAGCCGCCGTGCCCGAAGATCGAGACGATCCAGAAGCCGACGAGAACAAATGCCGATGCGGTGGTAAGGGCGCCACCGATCAGGCTCAACAGGTTATTGCCGTAGAAGAAAAAGGGCTCGAGCCAATTCTCCTTCACTCTGCGGAACAGCGGCATGGGGACCTCTTATTCAGCGAAGTACGCCGTCAAAGTCAGCACGAGGAGCGTCAGGCCTATGAGCATAGCCGTAAACCCCACGACTCGACTGAAATTTATCAACCACTTAGGGGGCGCGTCTGTGATCCTTGTCGCACCTCTTCCCTCTGCCATCATCCGCTGATATTCGTCCGGCCGGCGGCTCTTGAACTCCTCCTCGCTCTCACGCCCGGTAAAAATCACCATATCCATGGGGAAGCTGTCGGGCCGCAGATGGGTGTTGACGAAATGAATCGAGAAAATGAACAGGATCGCGAGCAGGCCTTCCTCGCTGTGGATCACCAGGACTGCATTCAGTGCCCATCCGGGCAGGAAGTGCGCAAAGAACGGCGCAAACCACATCGCATAACCGGAGAAGCCGATGACGACCATCCCCCAGAACACCGCCCAATAGTCGAATTTCTCCCAGTAGGCGTAACGCTCAAATCGCGGCTTGGGTCCAAGGCCGAGAAACCAGCGCATGTGGCCGAACAGGTCCTTCACGTCTTTCCAGTTGGCCACCATCGAAGTAGCGCCCCAGAAAATGCCCTTCTCGCGCTTGAACAGGCCGCGGGCGAAAATTTCCCGAACGTGAATCAGAAAGGCGAGCGTCAAAACCAGCGCACAAAATTTGTGGAAGAAGAGGATGGCGCCGAATCCCCCGACGGCCCTGGCGAACCGAATGGCCCAGATGGATCCGCTGAACCGCATGATCAGACCCGTGGCCGCGAGCACAAGGAACGTGGTGAACAGGACGGCATGCAGATACCGCTGCGCCAGAGTGAAGCGAACAAACCAGCGCTGCTGCCCGGGCTTCTCCGATGCGGGAACCGCCGCCGGCTCGGTTTCCAAAATGCGCATATTCGGAACGGTCTCAGTCGATTCAGGCATCTTTCCCTCCATTGCCCGCTCCTCCCCTGAGCCGCGCAATCTGGGAGCGGAAGAGCCACAGCACGGTGTGAATGAGGAAGAACGTCAGGACGCTGGCCAGCAGCAGGTTCATGAAGAGGCGGATGTAATAGAGCGCGGGATTCAGCCGGCGATTGCGCGCATTTGCGTGCGGCTGGTACTGCACGAAACTCGCGTTCGCCGCGGCGTGGCACTTGCCGCAGGTCTTCACGAGGTTGGCCTGGCTGATGGGCGACCGCGGATCAGACGCAGGCAGAATCTCGTGCGCGCCATGGCAGTCCCAGCAACGGGCCGTTTCGACGTAACCGCCCAGCAGACCCAGCTGCGAGTGGAATGTGTCGCGGTATGTGCTGAATTTGTCGCGATGGCATGAGCCACAGACCGGAGTGGACTGCATGCGGAAGTCGGCGGAGGTGGGCTCGATGATGGCATGCGCCGTGTGGCAGTCCGTGCAGACCGGTGCGTTTTTGTTGCCCGCCGCGACCGCCTTGCCATGAATGCCGTTCTGATACTGGGCGTTGATGCCAACATGGCAGCTGCCGCAGGTGGCGGCAACGTTGGTTCGGTAGGTGGGACTTTGCGGATCCGTGTGCTTCAGAATTTTGTGGGAACCGTGACAGCTGGTGCAATTGGCCGCCACCAGCAGGCCCTCCTTGCCCAGGGCGAATCCGTGAATCGAATCAATGTAGAGCGCGTAGACGTTCGGCAAGTGATACTTCTTCGCCATGGCCTCGTTGCCGTGGCAGGATCCGCAGGTCCGGGGAATGTTCAGCGGATAGACCGGCGATTGCGCGTCTGTCTTTGGCACGATCGAGTGCGGATCGCCGTGGCAGCTCAGGCAGGGGTGCTCACTGGCCTTCACGTGAACGCTCTCCGCCAGTCCCGCCGCCTCATCGCTGTGACAGGCGCTGCAGTTCACATCGGCAGCATTCGCCGCATGCGGATAGCCCTTAACGTTGGTATGGCAGTCCGTGCACTTCAGGGAACCGTGGATGCTCGCATGGAATTTGTCGGCGCTGACCCCGATGCTCTTGCCGGACGCGTCCTGCATGGTGGGATCGCCGTGACAGGCAAGGCAGTCCGTCTGCGCGTGCAGCGGCCGAACCGGACTGAGCAACAGGAGCGCTGACGCAGAGATCGTCAGGCTAAGGGAAGCAAGGGTCTTCATGGGAGCTCCGGTGGCACGCGCCGTTCATGGCGGCGGAAAACGGGAGAGACTGTCTGAAGATTTCCTCCGTCCCGCCGCTCCACGACGGTCTGCATGCCTCGCCTACTTCTGGAGGCTGCGGATGTAGGAAACAACATCCTTAATCTGGCCATCGGTCAGCTTGCCGTTGTACGCGGGCATCTTGCCTTTGCCATCTTTGGTGGTCGCGATGTATGACGCTTCCGTCGCCTTCGCCTGATCGGGAGCCTTGAAGGACGGGATCTTCATCATCTTTCCCATCGGAGTCGCGGCAGTTCCGTCGGGACCGTGGCACATGGCGCACTTCGCTTTGTAGGTGTCGGCGCCGGCACTCTGCGCAAACGCAGGCGCCGCAATCGAGGCGGCCAGCAGGATCATTGCCGCGGTTCTGATGCGATGGTTCATGAGTGGTGCTCCTCCAGGGGCCTGCGATTTGCAAGGTCCCTTGTCTCTGATAAAGCCTGCGGTCACGGCCTGACTGTGACGCTCGATACAAATTGCCGTTTTGACGGCGTTCCGGCGCTCACCCCGGTAATCCGGTTCTGTCCCGCACTTCACTTCGCCGGTGGTGTACCGTCAGCAGACTCGCCTGGCTTCATGGGCGTTGGGCTCGAGGACTGAGGTTCATGGATCGCATCGTCTTCCGCCTGCTCCCTGACTTCATGCTCCGGAGCGCGCCCGGTCAGGAACGTCCACTTCAGCGGGTAAATATCCGGATCGAAAATCACCGCGTAGAAATGCCAGATCACAATGGCAGCCGTCGCCAGGATCGCTTCATAGAAGTGAATCGCCGTGCTGATCGCCAGAATCGAGGCCGGGTGTGGCAAATGGGCCAGAATCCAGTCATTGAGCCAGAGCAGGACGCCGGTGATAGCCATGACCGCCGTGCCCCACACCAGGGCCCAGTACTCGGCCTTCTCGGCGTAGTTGAAGCGCCGGTATCGCGGCAGTTGATCCCGCCGCCCGAGGTTGTACTCGACCGTCTGGACCGCTTCCTTCGCGTCGCGCAGATCCGGAATCATGTCCTTCAGCCAGCGCCGGCCGCTTTTCTTCAGCGACAGATACACCATGTGGTAGACCGAGGCTCCGATCAGCACCACGCCGGCGATGCGATGGATCCAGCCGCGCACGGGGTAGTGATGCTCCCAGCGCACCATGGGGGCAACCCAGAAAGCGTGGGGGAACTTGAGGGCAAATCCAGTGATGACGAGAACGATAAAGCTGACCAGGAGAACCCCATGCTGCGCCCGCTCGTTGAGGGCCAGACGCACTTGTCCCGGATGCTGCCGGTACTGCGCAAGAACGGCGCGCGCCTTGCGCCGCCAGTCGATCAGGTTATGCAGCAGCATGAGTCCCAGGGTCACGGGAATCACGATGAAGTAGAAGATTTTGACGTAGTCCAGGATCCGGCCGCCGGGCGTCGTGGCCGACAGCGCATGCACCGGTCCGATCGCGAAACGGCGGCCCGCATCCGCGTGACACTGCCCGCAGGTCTTGCTGAGATTGGCGCGATTCACCGTGGATCGCGGATCGCTGGAGGGATAGATGTTATGAACGCCATGGCAACTAGCGCAGTTGGCGACGGTCTGCCGTCCTTCGTGCGCGGCCAGGCCGTGATAACTGTCCTCATAAGTGGGAACGCGATCCTGCGGCAGATTGAACCCGGCCATCAGCTGCGTATCCGCGTGACAGCGGGAGCAGGCTTCCTGCGCGACGTTCGCCATATAGACGGGCGAGCCCGGATCGCCGGGTGCGAGAATGCGGTGTTCGCTGTGGCAGTCGGTACATGTGGCCGCCTGCAGAACGCCTTTGGCGACGGCCTGGCCGTGAATACTCTGCGCGTAGGTCTTATAGATATCGCTGTGGCATCTCCCGCAGGTAGAGGCGACATTCTGCCTCCAGATTTTTGAATGGGGATCGGTCACCGGCAGGATGTCATGGGTGCCGTGACAATCGTTGCAGGTCGCCGCGTTTTGATTGCCCGCCTCCACAGCGCGACCGTGAACGCTCTGGCGGTAGGCCTGGACAGGGCGCACTTCGGTGAACATGTATTTCGCTGCCAGCTTCGGATCGGAGTGGCAGGTTCCGCAGGTATCCGGCAGTCTGTCCTTGGAGACCGGCGAATGGGGGTCGGTTGCCGCGAGTACGGTGTGCGCTGACCCGTGACAGCTCTGGCAGGTGGGTACGTCGCCGTTACCGTGATCGTGAGCCCGGCCGTGAACGCTGTTTCGGTACTGCTCAACTTCCGTCGCGTGGCACGTCGCGCAGAACTGCGTCCCGGCAACGGCTTTGCTGGCGTTATTGGTGCCGTGACACGCAATGCAGGTTTGAGGATCGTTCGGATTCCCCAGCGCCGCATGCGCCCCGGAAGCCACATCTTTGGCAGAATCCGCATGACACGTGATGCATGACGCGGAGGCGTTCCTCGCACTATGCGTCTGAGAACTCGCTCCCGCATGGCAGTCCAGGCACCCCAGATCGGAGTGCGGCCCCTTCATGTGGGTCGCCGGATTGACGATGATGCTCTTGCCCTGCGAGTTCTTCAACCCGGTCGAGGCGCCGTGGCAGACGAGGCAATCCGAGGTCGACTGCGCCAACAGGGAAGAACCAGAGAGGAGAAGGATCGAAAGAAGGCAGAGAAAAAATCCGTGGAAGCGGCGATCTCCAAAAAAGGTGAAGCCGAACCAGCGATGCGCAGGCAAATCCGCGCGGGTCCCCATAACGTACTCTCACAGTCTTCCGTATCCGGCTCAGACGAACCAGGTGCGGAAGTCCGGATTCGCAGTCAGAGCGGCTGCTGAATCCGGAGCTGGGCAGCGATTGCGGCGCAAGGTTATCCTGCGCGCCACCGAAGCGCGGCTTCTGCCTTCGCTGCCGCTCCTCGAACTACTTCTGCAGGGTCCGGATGTACGTGACGACGTCTTTAATCTGCGCGTCGTTCAGTTTTCCCGCATAGCCCTGCATTTTGCCGACGCCGTCTTTGGTGTCCTTGAACAACACGTCATCGGTAGCTTTCACGTCTTCGGGAGACTTCAGCGAGCGCAGCTTCATGCTCTTGCCCACAGGGGTACTGGCCGTGCCGTCGGCCCCATGGCACATGGCGCATTTTGCTTTGTAAGTGGCTTCTCCGGACTGCTGGGCTTGAGCGGATATAGCGAACGAGGCCCCAAGCAGAATCATTCCCGTGATACGAAATGGCAGTTTCACGTTCTGCTCCTCAAGTTGACGGCCGGGGCGTACCCCGGCCGTCACTTTACTGCTGTCACCGCTCAGAATTCGTAATGGAATCCGAGCGTCACATTGTTAGCGTGGAAGTTGCGCGGCGCGGTTTCTCCTGCAGGCGAGATGGTTATGCCCGTCTGATAACCGGTTGAGGCACAGGAAACCACGGGCGCCGGCGTGCTCGCTGTCGGAAGAGTCGTGGCCGTGGTGCAGTATGGAGCCCCGGAGGGACCGCCCTCGCCATAGCCGTAGAAGTTGTATTCGGCCTTCCAGATAAATCCGGGATGGACGGTCCAGGCCAGATTCACAAAAGGCGACTCATACGTGGAAACCAGCGAGCCGGCGACGTCCCGCGGATCGTTGTAGAAGCGGCTGCCGTTCACCGAGTTAATCCGGTAACCGACGTTCCCGGCAAGCTTGGTATTCGGCGACAGATGGATGGCCGCCGAGCCCGCCTGCGTGGGCGCATCCATGAAGTCCTTCACCGGACCGAATTCCAGATAGGTGGCTCCGCGCACAGTTGCCCCGGGGCATCCTGTCCCGGCCGGAGAGGCGGCGGCCAAAGGCACCGCAGCGCTGGCGCCACCGTCGTAGCAGATGTTCGTTGCGGTGTAGACGTCGCTGTAGGTGTAGTTCAGGCTCAGGCCGTAGTGCTCATTCGGCGAGAGCTCCGCGCCCAGTGCGGCAACCCGGGTGTGCGCGACATGGTCGAGCGGACCCGCAGCGGAGACGGTGCCTGTGTTGTTCGTGTTGTTGTGCAGCTCCATGTCGTTATAGGCCCCGGAAAGAGTCGCCCAGGGCTTCGCACGATACAGGGTATGCACGCGATAGTGCTGCAGTTGCCGCGGCGCGACGGGCGTGAATACGTTATCGGCGTAGAGGACCTCCGCGCTGCCGTTCAGGTCCCAGTTGCTGGAGGGACGCAGGAAGACGTTGAAGATGCCGCCATCCTGGTTGATGGTCACGGTGCCATCGTTGGTGGCACCCGCAGCCAGCGGTGCGCTGTGCGGTATCCCTTCACCGATCACGTGGTTCTGGTGCCGATAAGTAAGCGAAATCGTCGCGCGTGACCAGCCATCCCAGGTTCCGGTCACATCGTTGGTTACGAATCTCTGCCCAAAGAAATTCGGCACAATGACACCAAGCGCTCCGGTACCCTCAGGAACTGAGGCGTTGGCGGTCTTCAGGGCACCGGCGTAGTTAATGCTTTCGTTACCGGCGGTCAGCGGCGTCGTCTGTTGCGTTGCGCTGGTCGTGAGAGCTCTTCCCGCCTCCTGCGCATTGGAGAATGTCAGCTGATCGGACACGTCGAACGTGTGGGCCACCTGCCAGGTGATGCCATAGTCGGCCGCCATGACCTCTCGCCTTGCATGGGCGTTGGCGACAAAGGTTTGCGAACGAATGGCTCCGGCTGTTGCCGATGCTTTGGTGAGCCCCTGGAAGCTGTCGTAGTAGGTGGGCAGGTTCATGACCGCATTGGTATAGCGAACATCACCGTTCATCACTACGTTCCGAATGCTGGAGCTCTGAAAGCGGAAGATCTCGGTGGGATAGAGGAACCGCGTAGGCTGCGTGCGCAGGTAGCTGAACACCACGGCACAAGCGGGGTTGATGACCGGCGGACCACCCGGCGTGTTGGGCGCCGACAGTGGCGGCGTTGTGCCGGCGCTGTTGGCGTTGCAGGTATTGGTCGGGTTGTAAGGCGTCAGGCTGTCGTAGTTGACCAGCGGGGCCACCCTGGTCCCGTCAGGTTCCTGAAAGATGTAATTGGAGGGATTCATCGTGAAGTACGAATCCGCCTTGTAGTGGTCCACGACCTCTTCGTAGGTCAGCTTCGTGTCTTTGACAGGCTTCCAGTCCATCCCTCCGAGAAAGTCGTCGGTGCCGTTGCGCTGATATTCCTGGAGCAGCACGTCGTAGGAGCCGGCGAACTGATACCCGCTGGGCGTCAGGCTCGGGCCCTCGAACGTATCATGCGAATAACCTGCCCGAAACGTGACCTTCGACATCGGCAACAGCGTCAGGTGCGTATCCGTCATGCGCCGCACCGTGTTGTACAGGAACGGCGAATGGTTCACCTGCTGCCAGGGGTAGGAGCCCCCCGGCGAAAGTGGAATCGACTGCCCTGATGGGACATTCGGATTGCCCAGCAGATCGTAATCAAAATACTGACGATCGCGACGGAACAGACCCGAGAACTCGTAAAGCCGACCCTTGTAGAAGTCGACTTTGGCGAAATCATAGGGATCGCCGCCAAAGCCGCTGCCGAAGGCGCTCA
Source organism: uncultured Acidobacteriaceae bacterium (assembly GCA_963770525.1). GTDB lineage: Bacteria > Acidobacteriota > Terriglobia > Terriglobales > Acidobacteriaceae > Palsa-343. The sequence goes on from CAVYPY010000005.1 coordinate 75,958, forward strand.
GAGAATCAACCAGGGTGTTCTTTGTACCGGGAAGCGCGCGCAGTTCGAATCTTTCACCCAGCACACGCGGCCCGGAGTCCTCGTTAACCATCGTGTCGTACATCGCGCCGCTGCCGTTCACGTTCGTTATGTGGCCCCCCAGATCAATGGCCTCGTGGAGCGAATAGCCAGTGGGAGCGACTGGCTGTGTGTCCGGCGCGGGGGCTCCTGGCGCCTGGGCAATGGCCAATCCCGTCGTCATCAGCAAAGCGGCGACTCCAATGCTTCCGGCAATGCGCCGGGCCCACCCGCGCGAGAGCGGTTGAGTGGAGAGCCGTGATAACCAGCAAATCTTGTTCATAGCAAGCCTCACTTGGAAAACATCGCCCACATCGAATCTCTGGATCCGACCGCGCCGTCCGATGTGGAGAAGGCGCGATCCGGTTCCATGCGCTTACCTCAGAAATGCCGCGTTGATGTTCGAGCCGTGGATGTAGGTGTGGCAGCTCGTACAGGGAGCCAGTTCTGACGAACCTGCATTCAGGCCGTGAACCGTATCCGCGCCAACCTGGCTGTGGCACTGATTGCACAGCGTATTGATCGACCCCATGTTCAGCATCCGTGCATTCTGTGAGCCGTGGGGCGAATGGCAACCCGTGCAGCCCTCGGCTCGGACTGCCGCGTGCTCGTATACAAAAGGCCCCCGCGTTTCTGCGTGGCACTTCGTGCAGACATTGTTCTGATCCGCGGTCGCCCTGAGGTTATTGGGTTGGAATGTGCCGTGCACGTCGTGGCAGTCACTGCAGCTCACGGCGCCCTCGTTCACCGGGTGATGGAACGGCATGCCGAACGACGCCTTCTGGTCGGAGTGGCACTGGAAGCACAGCTTCGGCTGTTCCGCCTTCAGCAGCTTCTCCGGCGTCTGGGGTGCATGCACGCTGTGGCAGCCCAGGCAGCTCACACCCGCTTTCGCATGCGGCGAGCGCTCGAAGTTCGGATGTGTGCCGGCATGGCAGCCCAGGCACGTCTCATCGATTTCCTTCGGGCTGAGCTTGTCGAAGCGGCGAATCTTCGTAACGTCGCCGCCGCCTTCCACATGGGCCTGCCCCGGTCCGTGACAGCTTTCGCAGGTCACTCCCTTACCGGCATGTTCGAGAGCAAGACGAGAATGAGGATTCGTGCCGAACTTCTTCACGACCTCCTCATGACATGTGGCGCAGGTCTCCTGACCGACGTATTGCGTCGAATCGGCTGCCGCCTTGGGTTCGGAAGTTGCCGCTTGCTGCGGACTATGGACCGCAGCCTGCGCCAGCCTGGTTCCTGCGAACCCGGTCAGCAGTAGAAGACACGCCATGCTGGTAAAGAGACGACGCATGCGTATTCACCTCGCACAGCAAGGGGGCAGTCCCTGTTTCTCTCGCCCTGCCTGCTGAAATAAATGCTTTGCTTACTCGTGGAGAATAGCGGTGCGTCCTGGAAGGCCACAGTGATGTAAATCACATGCAGACGTTACCGTTGGTGCTGTGATGACAATCACTTAGCTTCGAAGGGTGCCAAATTCGGCACACGCCTCGGTGAAGGCACCCTAACCCCCCGCAAATGCGGAAATTTGGGCTGGCACCCCCGCGAACACGCCAAGTCATCGCTCCGCAGAACAGCGGAGGGAGGCGTTACCTTCGTTTGGGTCATGGCGAGCGTCCAGCTTGACGCGTGACTCCAGGCGAATCATCGGTCCGTCAGCCTGGGCGGCAAAAGCGAAGGTTCAGTGCGCGGCTGCCTGTACTCCGGCTGGCGCACGGCGTTGCCGGAGCCACCCCAGCCACGCATCCATCCCCTGCCCTGTGGAACAGGAGATCTCCAGGATCTCCATCCCTGGATGGACCGAACGCGCATTGGCCTTCGCCGCTTCGATATCGAACGGCACATACGGCAGCAGATCGACCTTGGTCAGCACCAGCAGCGCGGCTTTGTGGAAGATCGACGGATACTTCAGCGGCTTGTCCTCACCCTCCGTCACGCTCAGCAGCACAATCTTCGATTCTTCGCCGAGATCGTAGCTGGAAGGGCAAACCAGATTGCCCACGTTCTCGATCAGCAGAACATCCAGATCCTCCAGCGACCATTTTTCGAGCGCGCGCTCAATCATCTTTCCATCCAGATGACACACACCGCCAGTCACGATCTGCTGCACCGGGAAGCCATAGCGCATCAGCCGCCGCGCATCGTTCTCCGTCTGCAGGTCGCCGGTCAGCACGGCCACACGCTCTTCTGCACCGAACGACGCCAGCGTGCTCTCCAGCAGCGTCGTCTTGCCCGAGCCAGGCGAGCTGATGAGGTTCAGGCAAAGTACATGGTTCTCCTGGAATCGGCGGCGCAGATCGAGCGCGATGCGCTGGTTCTCATTCAGGACCTTCTCTTCCACACGGACAACGGTCATGGCTCCTCCACCTCAATGAACTTTAGATCGAGCTGATCTCCGCTGACAAAGCGGGTTCGCCGGCTGTCGCAGACCGGGCACGGCGCATCCGTAAACGGCGACTCCGACGCAGAGGGAAACTCGTGTCCACATTCGTCACAGCGGTTCACCCGGGGACATGCCTCCACGGTGAAAGCGACGTTCTGCTCGTCGGTATCGGCCACCAGACACTCGAAGGCAAAACGCAGCGCATCCACGTCTACGCCCGAGAGCACCCCCACACGCACCCCGATCGCCACCAGCCGCGCGCCCGGCCGGCGCGCCGTCTCCGCGAGGCTCGCTTCCAGAATCGAGCTGGCAATGCCGACTTCGTGCATCAGCGCTCCGGCGCCGAACCCAGCCGATGAAATCGCTCTCTGTCAGGCAATGAATCCCCTTGGGGTGGGTTGAAGTCGCAATACAGCGGCCGCGGGCTTAACCGGCTTCTGCGGAGGCCCGCACCGGCTCAGTGTAACCAGTCAGAGGCAAGCCCGGCATCTCCGCTCGCCACTGCTCCACCTGCGCCAGAGCCGATTCAACGAGTTCCGGCAGCGCGGCCTCAACTGTGGATGTCAACTGGGTGCCCCATCCGATCTTTTCCGGCTGAACTCCCAGCACGACAATCTCGGCCGGAGCATTCCCGGTCAGACGCATGGCGCCGATCAAATCCGAAAAGCCCAGCAGGTGCACGCTCTTCGAAACCGGTAGATCGGCGATCTCCTCACCGGCAAAGCGAAGCAGCGTGCCCGGAGCCGCGCCCGACTCGATGGCGTCCAGCGCCAGCAGGTGGGTCGCCCCGTCCAGTGGATGCATAAGATCGAGCCCCAGTGTCCCGCCATCCACCAGCAAAACTGAAACCGGCAGGCGAGCGTCGGCCCGCAGCTGTTGCACTGCGAGCATCCCCACGGCGTCGTCGGTTCGCATCAGATTGCCCAAACCGAGCACGACGATGCGCCGCTCCCTCATCGATCCCAGTCCCGGGTGCGATGGATTTTGCGTTTCCCGAACAGATGCCGCGGCTCCAGATGCGCGATCTCCAGCTCTTCGTCGATCACTTCATCCGGCACAAATTTGTAACCGCTGAAGACACTCTCCATCTCTGCATTCCGCTCGGTCATGGCCACCAGCACCGCGCTGTACACGTGGTGAATGAAGAAGGCCATCAGGAAGAACATGAACAGGAAATGGACCAGGCGAATCCACTGGATATCGATCATCCGCGGAATCCATCCCACGAAGAACCGCAGCGTCGGAGATCCCTCCACCGTGGCAAACAGCACCAGCCCCGAGACGCACTCGCAGGCGATCATGAAATACACAACGATGTACGTGAGCCCGGCCAGCGTGTTATGCCCGATTTGCTCGAACGGCTTCCGCTGCTGGAATGTGTAGTACCGAACCATCGCCTTGAGGCTCTTCCACTGGCGCCGGGTCAGGGGCAGAAACTGTCGCCACCGCGCCCAGTGGTTGCCCGCGAAAAACCAGTAGATTCGAACGATCAGCGCTCCGATCAGTTCAAACCCGGCCAGCTCGTGGATAAACCGTATCGTTCCCATCGTCCACGCGGTCTTGTGCGGGAAGATCAGGAACGGATGATTCATGTAGAGGCCGGTCCAGGTCAGCACCGTCACCGCAGCCACAATGCCCCAATGGCTCAGGCGAACCGGCAGTTCCCACACGTAAACGGGTACCAGATGCTCCTCGGCAGCCGCGATGTGGGTTTTCGCGGGTATCGGACGAACGATCGTGGCCATCACATGCCTCCGACCAGACACGCAACGTCCGCAGGAAGCGACAGGGATTCCTCCGGCTCCGACACAACTATGCCATTCCGGCTGACGCTGCGGCCCTTTCCATCAACCACATGGACCGCGCACGCCAGGCATGGATCGAAGGAGTGAACCGTCCGCAGCACCTCCAGCGGACGCTCCGGGTCGGCGATCGGCGTATTCAGCAGAGCCGCCTCATACGCGCCCCGCTGGCCCTGCGCATCCCGCGGGCCGGCATTCCACGTGGACGGCACGATGGCCTGATAGTTGACGATCCTCTTGTTCTCGATTTCCACCCAGTGGCCGAGCGAGCCACGCGGCGCCTCTTCGAGCCCGAAACCGGCGCACGACTTCGGCCAGCTCTCCGGGTCCCACTTGTCGCCGTTGTGGATCCGCACGTCACCATGACTCATGTTGTCGTCCAGCTGCCCAATCCACTCCGGCAGCTTCTGCACCACCAGATCTGCCTCAATGGCCCGCGCCGCAATCCGGCCGAGGGTGGAGAACAGAGCTGTCGGCGGCGCATTGAACTTCGCCAGCACTCCGTCGACGGTCTTTTTTACCTGCTCGTTCCCGGAGGCGTAGGCGATCAGCGTCCGCGCCAGCGGTCCCACTTCCATCGGCTTGTCGTCATAGCGCGGCGACTTCAGCCAGGAGTACTTCGCATCGGTGTCCAGCTGTTCGAACGGCGGCTTCGGACCTGAGTACTTCGGATTCGTCTCGCCCTCTGCCGGCTTGCGGCTCGTGTTGTCGCCCATCGAATACTCATACCAGGAATGTGTAACGTATTCGGAGATCTTTTCCGGATCGAGCGGATGCACCGTTGAAAGATCCCGGTTCAGAATCACGCCTCGCGGGAAGAAGTCCCCCGCCGGGTCGTTGATGCTGCCCGACGGCAGGTCGCCATAGGCCATGAAGTTGCCGAGGCCCTCCCCGTAGCCGAACCACTCCTTGTAGAATCCGGCGATCGCAAGAACATCGGGAATGTAAACCTGCTGCACGAACGTCTGGGCCCGAGCCGCAAGCTCATTGAAGAGCGTAATGCGCTCCGGATTAATGACCGCTTCCGGCTCGTTGCCATCGATCGCGGTAGCCATCCCACCCACCAGGAACGTCTGCAGGTGTGGATTTTTACCGCCCAGGACCGCGTGGATGCGAATAAAATCCCGCTGCATATCAAGCGCCTCGATGTAATGCGCGACAGCAAGCAGGTTCGCTTCCGGCGGCAGTTGGTAAGCAGGGTGTCCCCAGTCACCGCTGCTAAAGAGGCTCAACTGCCGACTGGCCACTAGGGCCTTGACACGGTCCTGGACACCCTTAAAGTAGGTCGTGCTCGACTTAGGCCATTCCGAAATCGACTGCGCCAGCTGCGAAGTCTTTGCCGGATCCGCCTTCAGGGCAAGGGTGACATCTACCCAGTCGAGTGCATGAAGATGATAAAAGTGAACAACGTGATCCTGAACGTTCTGCGCGCCTGCGATGATGTTGCGCACCAGCCGCGCATTGTCAGGAACCTCAACACCCAGAGCATTCTCCACCGCGCGCACTGACGCCAGCGCGTGCACGGTCGTGCAGACGCCGCAAATCCGCTGCGCCCAGATCCACGCTTCGCGCGGGTCGCGCCCGCGGAGAATCAGCTCAATCCCGCGAAACATGGTGCCGGAGCTCCAGGCGTCCGTCACCCGGCCTCCATTCACCTCCGTCTCAATGCGGAGGTGGCCTTCGATGCGCGTTACCGGATCAATCACCACGCGACTCATCTCAGTGCACCTCCGTCGTCGTCTTTTCCGTCTTCTCTTCGGAAGCGGCGTCGCCGTCCCCGTCGTTGGGATGGAAGTGATCCCGGACCACGTGACCCACAGCGTGAGCGGCCGTGGCCCCCGCTACGGCGCCCACCACCGTCCAGCCGATCTGACCCGCCGTCACATCCACGCCGAAACCGGCCGGATGCGGCAGCCGCTCGTAGAACGGCGACTTCGTATCCCAGAAGCGCGACGATGCGCACGCGATGCAGCCGTGACCGGACTTCACCGGCCAGCTCGTCGCGTTGTTCCAGCGGACCGTCGGGCAGTTGTAATTCGCCTCCGGCCCTTTACAGCCCATCTTGAACAGGCACCAACCCTTGCGATGCCCCTCGTCCCCCCACGTCTGCACGTAGCGCCCGGCGTCATAGTGCGCGCGCCGTTCGCACTGGTCGTGGATCAGCTGCCCGTACGCGAACAGCGGCCGATTCTCCGGATCGAGGGCCGGCATCTCGCCAAACGTGAGGTAATGCACCAGGACCGCCGCCGTGTTCACGGAATTATGCGGACAACCCGGCAGATTGACGATCCTGATCCCAGGAACCGCCTCGTGCAGTCCGACCGCGCCGGTTGGGTTAGGATTCGACCGTACCAGGCCACCGTCCCAGGCGCAGGCACCCACGGCAATCGTCGCCGCCGCCCCACCGCAAACCTCACGCGCAATATCCAGCGCCGTGCGGCCGCCGATCGTGCAGTAAATGCCGTCATCCGCCGTCGGAATCGCGCCCTCGACCACGACCAGATATTTGCCCTTCTCCTGTTCGACCACCCGCTTCAGAGCCGCCTCGGCATGCTTGCCGTATCCGGCCATAATCGTCTCGTGGTACTCCAGCGAGATCGCTTCCAGAACAATGTCTTCAATCGGAGGATGGGGCGACCGCAGCATCGACTCTGTATTTCCCGCGCAGTCCTGAAATTCCAGCCACACCACCGTCGGCTTCTTTTTTGTGCTCAGGGCGTTCGCAATCGTTTGCGCATAGCCCCTGGGCAGCGCCAGCGTCGCCACCATCGTCCCGCAAAACTGCATAAAACGCCTGCGGGAGACTCCCCGTTGTCTACATATCTCAAGAACCGATGCCTCTGCGACCATCCGGCCCTCCTGCCTGCTTTTTGCGCGATCCAGGGGATTCGCAGACAGACCGTACCTTTGCTGAAAAACGCGTGTATGTGACTGCCATCACAGGAGTGGTTGTTCTTCTCCCGTTCCTGCTTTGGTCCGGCTTTGGACATTAAGCACCCGCATGGCCGAATCCGCGCGTGACCCCCATCACAGCCGCTTGTGCCTGCAGTCACAGCGGTACGAAGGTACCGGCAGCAGACTTTCCGGCAGGAGGTTTTTCGCCATGAAAACCCTCGAGCATCTGCCTTTCAATCAGCGTCTCTTTGCGGTTCCTGACAGGATTCTGGTGGCGACCGACCTCGCCGACCTCGACTACCTCATCCCTCACGCCACAGCCCAGGCCCGCGCCTGCGGCGGCTCCCTCACTCTGGTCCATGTCATTCCGCCCGGCCAGGCCATCCCTCTCGACGCCAGCGCCATTCCTTATCTGGACGTGGCCGACATGAAGAAAGAGGCTCTGGAGATCCTCGAGACAGCAGCTCTCAAAATCCGCGACAGCGGCATCCCCTGCGACACAGCCGTTGTACAGGGCTATCCCAAAGAGCAACTCGTTGCCCTGGCTCGCGAAACGCACGCCGGCCGCGTCATCGCAGGAACCCACGGCCGCCGCAACCTGAAGCGCTTCTTCCTCGGCTCCGTCGCCCACGAGATTCTTCGCACCGCCGAAGTCCCGATCTGCACCATCGGTCCGCACGCCCACCAGGCGTCCTCCTTCGGAGCCCTGCGGAAGATCCTTCATCCCGTCTCGCTCTGTTCCGGATTCGAGGAGAGCGCGGGCGTCGCCATGGAAATGGCCGAGTTCTACCGGGCCGACATCACTCTCCTGCACGTCCTTTCGCGCAACGTGCAGAACCAGCCCGACGCCGATCGCGTGGTCGAGTGGACCAAAGCCGAGCTGCGCCGCATCATTCCCGACGAAGCGCCCCTCTGGACGCGTGCCACCGTTCAGGTCGAAATCGGCGACGTCGTGGAAGAGGTGCTGAACGTCGCGGCTGAAATCGAAGCGGACCTGATCGCACTCGGCGTCAACACCGACGCCTCTTTCTGGCCGATTCGCGGCGACGACACGGTTTACAACATCATCGCCCGCGCCAAAGCGCCGGTTTTGAGCATCCGGCATCTGCCGGAATCGGTCCGACAATAGATCGGGTACATCGTATATACTAGTGTATAGACGAGGTGCCCCGTGCCCCAAACCAAACGAGTCCGCCTCTTTAAGAACGGCGCCAGCCAGGCGGTGCGCCTGCCCGCGGAGTTCCGCTTTTCCGGGGAGACCATCTACGCAACCAAAGACGAAGTCACGGGAGACGTCGTGCTCTCAACCCGCCCCGGCGCAAGCTACTGGGCCGACTTCTTTCGCGAACTCCGCGGCATCGACGTGCCTGACGACTTCCTCGCAGATCGTCCGATGAACCGCAGGCCCGGGAAAAAGAACATCTTGGGAGATCAGAACTGATTGTTGTACATGCTCGATACCGATATCTGCAGCTATCTGATGCGCGGCCGTTCACGGCGAATCGAGGAACGGCTTGCGGACCTCGCTCCGGATGAAATCTGCATTTCGGTTATGACGCGCGCGGAACTCCTCTATGGATTGAAGCGCCTGCCGCCATCCCATCGTCTTCACATCTCAGTACGACGATTTCTTCGAATGGTCCGCGTACTGCCTTGGGAATCGGACGCCGCCGATTTCTACGCAGAGATCGCCCATCAGCTGATCCGTTCCGGTCAGCCCATCGGCGAGTTCGACATGATGATCGCCTCTCACGCGCTGGCTGTTGGTGCCGTGCTTGTGACCAACAACGTGCGACACTACGACCGGATCGAGCAACCGCTCACCCTCGAAAACTGGAGCGAGTAGCGCCTCGAATGCCGAATCGCCCTACGGGCGGATTCCCACCACACTCAGCATCCGTCCCGTGAACCCTTGCTCCGCCCGATACGAGAAGTACCGGTTGTTCTGGCAGCGCGTACAGTCGCCGATCACCGTGATCGCCTCTGCACCCACTCCCGCATCCAGCAGCTGCCGACGGTTCGCCTCCATCAGGTCCAGATGCAGCGACGGCCCCAGGTTGCTGTGCCCCGGCGCCCGCGCCGTCAGGAACAGCAGCGGATACTTCTCCCGAATCGGATCTGCGTCCGACACCTCGTGGAACAACTCCGGCGCATAAGCAAACTGCGAGTTGAATTCAGTCCTCACTTCTTCCCCAACCGCGTAGCAGCAGGTGGCAATTCCCGGCCCGATGGCCGCAACCAGGTCCTCCGGACGGCTGCCAAACTCCACCCGCATCCGGTTGACTCCGCCTTCCACGATGCGCTTCAGCGTCCCCCGCCATCCGGCATGAAACGCCGCCACCGCTCTTCTGTTCGTGTCAGCGACCAGAACCGGAATGCAGTCGGCGGTCTGGATTGCCAGCAGCAGCCCCGGCTCGTCGGTCATCATCCCGTCGCCCTTCCGGCCGGGCGTCCCATCCGCGTCTGTCCCCTTCACCCGTCGCACCAGCGATGAATGAATCTGCCGCAGCGTCACGAGCTTTGCGTCCGGCGCCCCCAGCGCCTCCAGTAAGCGCCGACGATTCTCCAGCACGTGCTCGCGCACGTCCGACTGCGTGAAGCCCAGGTTCAGCTCGCCCGCCCGCTGTCCCGTCCGATACGCGGTCGTCACCCCGCCCGTCCGCGTGCTGAAGCCATGCGCCAGCCAGGAAATCGTCTGCCATTGAGGCGCCTGCACAACCTCAATCTGCGACTTGATCACCCTCCGCGGTTTTTGCGGAGGCAGCTCGACCGTCTGGTTCCGCTCGCCGCGCCGCTTCATTCCCTCGCCCCCAAGCAGACGCCGCCCAGGCGCAAGCCCGCCCGATCGAAGCAGCGCATCGACAGCCTGAAGATCAGCAGAAGCAGAGCGAGAGGACGCCATCCCCTCCATTTTAAGGTCATGCTGAACCCAGCTCGACCGTCAGAGAGCAGAACCCTCTCTGCTCTCCGTGTTCTCTGTGGTGGATTTTCCTCGCTTATGCACGAGCTGCCGAACCAGAATCCGCGCACACCATGGAGCCTGTTCTTTAATCCTTAATCCCTATTGCCTGCTCTTATCTCGGCAGCTGGGTCGCGTAAATGTTCGCCGTCGACATTCGCGCGCTCACCAGCGGCACGTCCCCTAGAGCCAGCCCCGCAAAGCGGTAATCCACTACGCTCGCCGAACGCAAATCGTGCAGATCGGCCACCCGCTCAACCTTACCCGTGGCCACCGTGACCTTGTAAATCGGCTGATCGGCCGCGACAAAGTCATGAAAGTAGATCGCCGTGTCATCATGCGACCAGCATGGATCGGCAATGTTCTGCTGCGCCAGGACCCGCCATCTCTTCGTCGCCACATCGAACAAGAGCAGCCGCCTCTGGTCAATCGACAACGCCAGGATGTATTTGCCGTTGGCCGACCATCGCGGACTGAAAAGGCCGTCGGACCCCGGCAGTTTCGTCACCGCCCTGGTCGCCCGATCCACCAGTTCGATGTCCTTCGGCTGCGACGCCTCCGCCATCAAATCCGGGAGTCGCCCGAATATTACGGTCCTGCCGTCCGGCGACCAGTCGGGATCGGCTTCGCATCGCTGCTCGTTGGTCAATTCCTGCAAATGCCCCCCGTCCGCATCCACAGTAAAGATCTTCCAGGGTTTCCCTGGCTGCCGCCCCATGAACACCAGCTGCCGGTTGTCCGGCGACCAGTGCATCATGAAAATCTCCATCGGCCGTCCGGTGATCTGCACCCGCGCCGATCCATCCTTGTGGCTTACCCACAGCGAGTTGTCGTCCTGCCGAATCCAGGCCGCCCACTGCCCATCGTGCGAGAACTCTACCCGCCGCGCCAGGGTCAGGTCCTCGCCGTAGGGAACGAAAATCCGCCCGCTCCGGTCGTACCGCAGCAGTTCCGCCTGAGGATTCAGCCCGATGAAGAAGACGCGTCGCCCGCCCCGCTCCGTAATCGGCGCCTGATAGCTCATCGGCCCGTTCGTGATCGAAATCGGCTTCTGCGGACTCCCCAACAGTCCGCCTCGTTCGGGAATCGCCCAGATGTTGCTGTCCCCGCCCCGCGCCGACTGGAAAACGTAGTAGCGGCCATCGTCCGTCCAGCTGCCGCAGCATTCCGCCGGCGCCGCGTTGTTCCAGCCATCCAGCAGCTGATGCGCCCCGCTTCCGTCGCGGTTCAGCTCCCACAGCGTGGAGGTATGCGTCTCGCTGTTCAGCAGCGTCAGCCGCAGCCGCTTCCCATCCGGAGACCACCGCAGCCAGAACGCTCGTCCCGGCAACGTCGCCAGTTTCCGGCTCTCGCCGCCATTCTCCCGCGCGATATATAGATCGTCTCCGCTTGCATACAGGATCCGCTGCCCATCCGGCATCCACGCCGCATCGTGCGCCAGAATTCCCGGAATCCGCCGCGCCGTTCCGCCAATCGTCGACACCACCCACAGCGCCTGTTCCGGCGCGGTTGCCAGGTGATTGCGTAGCAACAGCCGCGACCCGTCCGGAGAAAGGTCGCCCAGCGACGGCGCCGCCAGTTCTTCCGGCAGAGCCAGCGTCCGGGTTTCCCCATCGGCGATCAGCGCCTGCGCCAGCACCGACTGTCCATTCTCGATTTCCGGAAAATAAATGCGCGACCCATCCGTCGCCGTCCCCGGAAAACTCTCGAACAGCGGGTCGGCGGGGGCCACCCGTCCCGAGAAGGTGATCTGCGTGATCCGCGTCGGAGTCCGGTAGGCGTCGCTGCGCCATCGCCCCGCCCAGTAAGCGCCCGCGATCAATCCCAGAACCGCGGCGGCCGCTGCAGCACGCCACCACGTCACTCCTCTGGACCGCGCTCCATGCGTGGAGAGCCCAGGCGAAGATGTTGCCGAAACCGGCATCCGATCCTGCCTCGGCACAGCGTCGGCTACAGGAACGTGGGCCGGTGCATCAGTCACCACAGTCACCGGAGCCAGGAATCGATATCCCCGCCGCGCCAGCGTCTCGATGAATCGCGGATTCTCCGCCGAGTCTCCCAGCGCCTCCCGCAGCTTATTGATGGCCGTGCCCAGCGAGTGATCGAAATCCACAATCGTGTCGCTGCCCCACAGCCGCTGCTGGATCTCCTCTCGGGTTACCAACTCCCCGGGCTGCTCCAGCAAGCACAGCAGCAAACGAAATGGTTGCGCCTGTAACCGGATCCGAATTCCTGATCTACGCAGCTCTCCCGATTCCGCGTCGGCCTCAAACAGCCCAAAACGGAATCGCGCTATCACCTTCTCCGAATGCTCGACCGGAACTGCCATATGGGGGTCTCTGGGAATTATCTTGTACGCGATCATTCGTCCTCGTCAAACCGTCTCCTGTCGTTTCCACCTTATTGAAACTCCCGTGCATCCTTGTGAAACTCCGAGAGTTCTCCGGTGATCAAGATTTGACCGAAAAAAGGCGCCCTGTGCATTGTGCATCGTTGTCCTCGGGGCGTCGAATGTCAACTGGCATGCAGGATCGAAGATAAAGGCAAGAATTCTGCGGCCACCCTCGGGTTTTGGGAGACAATCACACGCTCTTCTAGAAAAGAAACGGGCCGGCATCGCACCGGCCCACGATTCCCCCCGCCCCTCCTGATCGCCTATCGTCCATGGGACGGATCCGCCGACCCGCTCACATCCAGATCCACCCATGTCGCCGCTGACTGCGGTAATCCCGACGCATAACACCCGTTATCCGCCGCATAGGTCGTCCGGCACGCGGCCGTTCCCTGAGAGTTCCGCGGGCTCCGCGCGTATTGCCACACCCAGGCATTTGCTACCCCGCTCCGGGCTGGCCCACCCGCCTTGCCCACCACGCACCCCGGCGCCGGCGGACATTGGTCGTTCCACACCCACAGCTTCGCCTCCGGCCATCGCGCTGCCACATCCTCCGCCGTCGATGTCTGCTTTGCCCCCGCCGCGACTCGAATCCCTGAGCAGTAGACGCCCGGCCGATACGCCGACTTCTCCACGCCCACAATCCACCCCCCGATATATGCCGCCTGCTCCGCCAGCAGCGCGCCGCCCTCTTCCTGATCCAGAAAAATCACCGCTCCCCGCGGAAACCCCTCCCGCTCCGCCGCCTTCACCGCAGCCGCCGCGTCCTGGCGCCCCAGCGCTGCCGCATCCTGCCCCTTCAGCTGTGCATCGAACCGCCCGTTGAACAGGATGAGGAAGCCAAACCCCGCCGCCCGCACCACCGCCCGCTTCCCCACCCACGGATTCGCCGTCAATCCCGACGGATCGTTCAGCCAGAATCCCGTGTAGGCAAACGTCCGATGCAACACCGCCAGCGCATCGTCCCCCGGATAAGCGTTCTTATCGAACCCGACATACTCGCGCGCCGCTGAACGCTCTACCCCGGACGTTCCCTTCTGCGCCCGGCCAAACCCTGCCATCCCCGCCAGCACCGCAACAGGCACCACCAGCCGCGCGCCCAGCATCCTCATGCCCGGATCCTCATGCTCGGATTCTTGGATTCACCACGACATATAAGATGTCGGTCGCGAGATTGACCAGCACGTACGTCAGTCCAATCGCCAGAATGCACCCCTGCAGCAGCGGGTAATCCCGATTCGAGATCGCTGAGACCGTCAGCCGCCCGATCCCTGGCCAGCTGAAGATCGTCTCCGTCACAATCGCCCCCGCCAGCAGCGCCCCAAACTGCAGCCCGATCAGCGTGATGACCGGAATCAGCGCGTTCCGCAGCGCGTGCTTATAGACCACGGTCCGCTCCGGCAGTCCTTTCGCCCGCGCCGTGCGAATGTAATCCTGCCCCAGTTCCTCCAGCATTGACGTCCGCACCATCCGCGTCAGGATCGCCGCCAGCGCGCTGCCCATCGTCACCGCCGGCAGCACCAGATGCGCCAGATCCCCCGCGCCCGATACCGGCAGCCACCCCAGCTTGATCGACACCAGCAGCATCAGGATCGGCCCCAGCGCAAACGCCGGAAACGACAGCCCCAGCAAACTCACCACGCTGATCACATGATCCCGCGACGTTCCTCGATGCAGCGCCGCCGCGATCCCCAACGGCACCGCCAGCAGAATCGCAATGACCAGCGCCGCCGCCGTCAGTTCCACCGTGAACGGATACCGCGTCAGCACCAGGTGCGTCACAGAATCGTTCAGCCGAATCGACCGCCCCAGATTCCCGTGCAGCACCCCGCGCCAATAGTGCACGTACTGCGTCCAAAGCGGCTGATCGAGCCCATACAGATGCCGCAGCGCCGCAATGTCCTCGGTCCGAGCACCCTCGCCCAGCATCTGCTCCACCGGATCGCCGGGCACAATGTGGATCAGCAGAAACACCACCGACACCACCAGCCACAGCACCGGCAGCGTGTATCCCAGCCGCAGCAGCAGAGATCGCAGAACCCGCTTCATCCGGCCGCATTCTCAGTCGTTGGCTTCCCGTTTCCCGTGACCCCGCTCCCCGCTTTCTCGCCCGCTGTTTCCACCGGCTCAATACGCACCTTGCTGATCCGCCGCCCGCTCATCTCCAGAACTGTCAGCTTGCGCCCATCGTACTCAATCGACTCCCCGCCCTTCGGAATCCGCCCCAGCCTCGCCAGCAGAAAGCCCGCCAGCGTTTCCACTCCGCTGTCCCGCGGCAGTTGCCACTTCATCTGCGTCTCCAGATCGCGCAGGCTCACGCTGCCGTCCAGCACCAGGCCGCCGGTTGTCGTCGCCAGCATCGCGCGCGGCGCCACATCGAACTCATCCTCGACCTCGCCAATCAGCTGCTCGATCGCGTCCTCCACCGTCACCAGCCCCGTTGTCGAACCAAACTCGTCCACCACAATCGCAATATGCCGGCGCCGATGCTGAAAATCGCGCAGCAGGTCCGGCACCGGCTTGGTCTCCGGAACCACCAGCACCTCGCGCATCACCTGCCCCAGCCGCATCTCGCTGAAGGGCGTCGATCCGAAACGCGTCGTCGCCGTCGCGCGAAAATGCATCAGCCGGCTGATGTCCTTCGAATACACCACGCCCACAATGAACTCCGGCCCCCGCACCGGGTCGTACACCGGAACCCGCGAGTGCAGCTCCTCCACGATGCGCGCGCTCGCGTCCTCGATCAGCATATCCGCGGGCAGAGAGAAGATCCGCTGCCGCGGCGTCATGATCTCCCGCGTGATCACCTCGTTCATCTCCACCGCGCGGTGGATCAGCGCCTCCTGATACTCCGGCAGCATTCCGACTCGTCGCGCCGCCGTCGCCATCAGCTTCAGCTCTTCCGGCGAGTGGATTCCCCCACCCTCCTGCGCCAGCCGCGCATGAAACAGCCGCAGCACCAGCGCCGCCGAGCGGTTCAGCAGCCGGATCACGGGCCGCGTCAGACGGATAAACACATCCATCGGACCGGCCACGGCAATCGCCATCTCGTCCGAGCTGCGCAGGGCCAGCGCCTTGGGCACCAGCTCGCCCAGCAGCACCTCAAAATAGGTGATGAAGGCAAACGCCAGCGGCACCGCTGCCAGATGCGCATACAACCGCGCATGCGGCATCGGACTCATCATCTGCTCGAAGATTCCGGCAACCGCCGGCTCGCCCAGCCAGCCGAGAGCCAGGCTGCACAGCGTCACTCCCAGCTGCACCGCGGGCAGAAAGTCTCCCAGGTTCTCCTGCAGCCGGTGAACAATGCGTGCGCCCGGGCGCCGCTCGGCAATCATCTGCTGGACGCGCGTCTCCCGCACGCTCACCAGCGCGAACTCCGCCGCCACAAAGAAGCCATTCGCCAGGATCAGAATGACGATGGCTACTCCGTGAAAGAGCAGGAATTCCGACATGTGTGGAGTCTAATCGACTGGCGCGTTCCGCCCCACTCTGAGGGCGTCGGTGGCCGCTCCCCCCACCCCCCTGGCTGAGAACCTCAACAACTACCGTGTTTTCAATTAGAGGAGGGTAATACCTTTTGGGTATTACCCTCCTGCGGTGCACCAATCCTGAGGCAGCGGCTTTTTCCCGGACCCCCGTCAGGGGGACTTTTAGGGGTGAGGGCAAGAGAACCCGTCGCTCCCCGCCGCCCGGAGTTCCAAATCGGATCTCCAGGAGAGTACCCCGGGCCGTAATAAGGAAGGAAGTCCATTGGGACTGGGACCGAAGGGGAGTTAGCTTCTTGCTGTGGGGTGAACCTGGCCGAGGGGATAGGCGGGGGGAACGGACTGAAGTCTGGGTGGGCAGCAGGTCTATCCCGGGTGGAAGTCCTGCGCACTAAGAATCAAGGGCACGGACCAAGACAGCGCCCGTGCCCTTCTAATCCCTAAACCCTAATCCGTAAACCCTGTTCTCTACTCGTTCCCCGCCTCCGTGCTCTTGATGAACGCTGCTACCCGGTCGTGCAGCTGTTTCAGGGCCGAGTTTCGCACATACACCATGTGCCCGGACTGATACCACTGATATTCGATATTGCCGGCGAGCCGGTCCGGGATCGGCAGGTGTTTGTCCTCGTAGAAAGCGGCATAAAACGGCGTTGCCAGATCGTAGTATCCCCCGTTCACCATCACCTTCAGCTTGTCATTCGTCTTCATCGCCATCGCCAGATCCGGCGCCACGTTCAGGATGGGATCTCCATGGCGCATGAATTGCCACTCAAATCCATGGAACTGCGCCTCCGGCAGATAGGTCTCGCTCGCGCCGTACTTCAGGGTTTGCCGCACATATTGGTTGAACAGCGACACATACGCCGACGAGATCGCAGAGCTCTGCGGATCGTACTCCGACTCTTCCCCCAGCGGATTAATTGACGGCCCGGAGAACCGCGTGTCCAGTCGCCCGGTTGTCGTGTCGTCGCCGATCAGTGTGTGCTCAAACTGCGGACCTGAAATCCTCAGATCGCCCTTCACCAGGTAGTCCACCGGCAGCCCCGTGTAGTCGTGCAGCTTCTCCGCAATGGCCTGCTTCTCCGTGGCGCTCAGGTCCGTACCCTTGTCCAGCGCCTGCGCGTAAGGACCCATCGCAAACGTCTCGACCTCCTGCATGAAGGCCTCGAGATCCGGATGGTCCTGCGGCAGCTTGTGGTGGTAGAGAGCCGTCGCCGCATAGGTCGGCAGCGCCAGCTCGTACGGCATGTCCACACCGGGGTTCGTGTGCGCCTCGTCGATGTCGGTCGTGAAGTTGAAAATCTGCGACAGCAGCATCACCCCGTTCAAATCGATGTTGTAGTCGTTCTCCAGCATGTTCGACAGCACCGCCGATCGAGTGGTCCCGTAGCTCTCCCCGAAGAGATACTTCGGCGAGTTCCAGCGGTTGTACTTCGAGAGGAACCGCTGGATGAAGCGCGCAAACGCGTGTCCATCCTGGTCGACACCCCAGAAAGCCTTGTCGCTGTCCTTCCCCGTCAACCGCCCGAAGCCGGTACCCGGCATGTCAATGAACACCAGATCGCTCACATCCAGGAGTGAGTAAGGATTGTCCTCCAGCTTGTAGGGAGCGGCCGGAAGGTGCGTATCCTGATCGTCGGTATCCACCCGCTTCGGCCCGAACGACCCCATGTGCAGCCACACCGTCGAGCTGCCCGGACCGCCGTTGTAGAGAAACGTAATCGGCCGGTTCGCATTCGCGCCCTGCTTGAAATACGCCACGTAGAACATTCGCGCCAGCGGAGGTGCATCGGCCGGGTTCTTCGCCGCCTCCACGGCCGCCGCCAGATCCGTATCCGGCTGCGGTTTGCCGTCCGGTCCCAGCTGCGCGTCCTGCACGTCGGTCGCCCCGACGGTGATGATCCCGGCAACCGCGTTATAGCTGATGTGCTGCCCTCCGGCATCCACTGTGCCCTGGGTCGTCACTTCCTGGGGAGGCGCTTTGGCGGCAGCCTTTTCGGCCGATGGCTCGGCGGCTTTGTCGGACTTCTCCTGCGCGGCAGCAGAGCGCGCAATCAGAGGCGTGAAAGTGACGGCGACGGTGATGAACACCGCCAGCAGGCGACTGAACTTTTGCATCATGGCTCCTCAAAAAAAGCTGAATTCAATTACTGGATCGGGAAACCGACGATTATAGCGGCACGCGCATGGCTGAGAGCAGCGCGACCCGGCAAATTCCGCCCGCCGCTTGTTTCCCTTACGCAGGTCCGCGCGTCGCGGTTCCGCGGCCGGCCCTCATTCGCTGCGCAGGGCCTGCATGGGATCGATGAGTACAGCCTCGAGGGAAATCAGGCCGGGCTAATCCCGGTCACTCCGGCACGTACTTCTCCAGCCACTGCAGCTCGTCGCGCACCTTGATGTACCCGTGCCACGGATTCTTCCCCAGCCCGTGCCCCTCCCCGGGAAAGACCAGGAACTCGTGCGGAATCCCCAACTCCTGGAGGGCGCGCTCCATCGTCACGCCTTCCAGATAGCTCACCCGAATGTCCGCGCCGCCCTGCACCAGATGCACCGGCGTCTTCACCTTGTTGAACTGGAAGAGCGCCGCCTCGCTCTGGTACAGCTGCGGATCCTGCCACGGCTCGCCGCCCAGATACCAGGCGTCGTCATAGGTCTCGTCGTCGTTGCCCCAGTTCGCCGCATGCTCCACCGCGCCCGCTCCGGTGACCGCTGCCTTGAAGCGCGTGGTCTGCGTGATCAGCCAGTTCGTCATGTAGCCGCCGTAGCTGTACCCGCCAATCGCCAGCTTGTCGGGATCGGCATACCCGTCCCGCACCAGCGCGTCGACACCGGCCAGGATGTCGCGCCCCGGCGCCGACACCAGATGCGGCTCGATGGCCAGCATGAAGTCGTCGCCATAGCCCGACGAGCCGCAGTAGTTGGGGCGAAACACCAGCCACCCGCGATCCGCCGCCAGCGTCGCCCAGTCGTACCAGTCCGCGCCAAAGCGATTGCCGTCCGCATCCGCGGGTCCTCCGTGGATCAGCGTCAGCATGCGCAGATGCTTCGCGCCCTTCTCCCCCGGCGGAAAGATCAGAACGCCTTCCACGGTTCGGCCGTCGTCGGATTTCCAGGTGTACGTCTGCCACTCCGGCTGCGCTCGCTCGGAAAAAATCTTGTCGAAGTCCGTCAGCTTCGTCGCCTGCTGCGGCTCCAGTGGATTCTCGAGCAAATACGCCTGCTCCGGGTCGCTGATCGTCGAGTAGCGCACCACGACCGCGTTCGTTCCTTGCGCCGCGTCAATCTCGGAATACGTTCCCGGCAGCCCCGGCAGCTTCGTCGCCTTGTCGCCGTCTACCCGATACAGCTGCGTCTCGGTGCCCATCTGCCCCAACGCGATCAGGCGTCCGTCCGGCAGCAGCGAATAGGGACCCCATGATCCGGTGAACTCCGCGCCCAGGCGCTCCACATGCCCCGACTCAGGATCCATCCGGTAGAGACGACCCTGCACGTCGCGATACTTCCCCTCGAGCGAGCCCGCCGCGGCCGGCACCTCGAAATGCAGCCATCGGCCATCCGGCGACCAGATCAGACGCGACTCCAGCGCTTCATTGTGCGTCACCTGCCGCGCCGTGCCGCCCTCCGGAGCCACCACGAAAATCTCATAGTCCGCGGGATTCTCCTCCCGCTGATTCGGCGGCCCTGTTTCAAACGCGACCGTCTTCCCCTCCGGCGAGGGGGCAATCTCTGTGATCTCCTCCTTGCTCGTCGTCAGCGTCTGCGCGCTCGCCGGCAACTCTGCCGGCGCCTCTTCGGCCTTCTTACTGTCGGACTTGTTGTCGGGCGGCGTGGCCGCCTCCGGCAACGGCGCCTTCAGATCCCGCGCCAGCGCCAGCGCCACTTCCATCTTCACCAGCACGTCGCCGCGATCCTTCTCGCGCCAGCGGATCACGTCCTTCCACTCCGCCTTGTCCGCCTCTTCCTGCTCCTTCGTTTGCGGTTGCGTCGCGGAAAAATACAAAAACTTCCCATCCGGCGACCACGCAAACGCGTGCACGTCCAGCTTCTCGGTGTAGAGCGGCAAAGCTTCGCCGCCCGCAACCGCAATCACCCACAGCCGCTCCGCCCGCGCCTCTTCGCTCGACGCCGCCCCATCGTCGCCCGCCGGCTCACCCGGGAGCGCACGATCCGAGACAAACGCTACCCACTTGCCATCGGGACTCCAGCGCGGATCCTTCTCCGTGCCCGAGTGCGTCAGCGGCCGCAACCCGCCCTCCGCAGTCCACAGCCACAGATCGTCGCTGAAGACGTTGTGCTTCCAGTCCGGCGTCTCCGTGGCGATCACCGCCGCCGCTCCGCCCGGCGCTATTCGCGCCGCGGTGATCTCCGTCGTGCTCATGTACTCGTCCAGAGTGATGGAAGGCTTGTTTGTTTGTGCGAGAGGCAGAGGAACCAGGCAGAGGGGCAACCCCAGGGCGGACCAGAACGTTCTCCAACGCATAGCAGGAACTATACCGCGAGGAATCTCGCCTCACCCGGCCTGTCGCGTTCGCCAGCAGCCCGAAAAACCGGACTACCGAGCTTCCACACTTCCTCAATAAAAACCAACTGTCCTCCCGACCGAAGCGCTGCCGAAGATCGGTCCCCGCGCTGTCGTCCATGGCGCCGGTCAACTCATCCGTGGCCGCCTTCAGTGCACAGGAACAGTCGGCTCATCCCGCTTCACCTTTGCCCGTAAGCGGTGAAGACGTAATCTTTTGACTTCACTGCGGTGTGGCACGCGAACCCGCATTTGGCGTCGTTCCCCTGCGGGGGCTTGTCTTTCAGGTTGCCCAGCCTGAAGTTACCGGACGCCGCGTCATACTCGAAGACGCCGTAACCCCACCCACCGCTGTCGGCGAACCTCTTGCTGTCCTTGAGCATGAAATCGACGTCATGCTGGGTGCCCGGCACCGTCGGCGCTCCGGGTTCACTGGCATCCACTTTCCCGTTCCAATGGACCTTCGCCATCTTCGCGCCGTCGGGAAAGGGCTTGCCGTTACCGGGAATGCCCGCCTTAAAGGCGTCGATCATCACAGAATTCCCGAGGATCGCGGCGAGCTTATCGCCATTGTGGCTGATAGCGATCACCGGCCAGCTTTCGTATCCCCTGAACTCAGAGAACGCGAGGCCATTCGGTATTTTCAGGGCGTACTTGTCCTCGGTGGAAATGGCGGCTTGTGCCTGAGACGCGACTCCTGTGGAGGCGGAGGCGGTGTCGAGGCGGGGAAGGTTGTGGATGAAACGTGCAAGCTTCCACGTGTCGTTATCGGAAATGCTCGACTGCCAGGAAGGCATGCCGGTGAGGCGAATTCCGTTTTGTATGATCCAAAACAGTTCCGCGTCGCTCCAGTGCTGCACGTGGGGTGAGTCCAGGTCCATGGCGGGCGGGTTCATGCTGCGCCCGAGGGAAGCGTCTCCGCGCCCATCCGGACCGTGGCATTGGGCGCAGGACCCAAGAAACACCTCCTGGCCCTGGCTCACCACTTCATCGGTCTCAGGCAGCGGGTTCTTCTTCTTTCCTGCCTCCAGGGGAATGGTGACGTCTTTGGCCGCATCGGCCAGGCCGGCTTCGTCACGGGAAGGATGTTTGTCGGCCGTGCAACCTTGAAGTGATGCGCCCAGCATTGCACCGATCACGCCCAGCATCAGCTTGTGCCTGAACACCACGCTGCGATCACTTCCGCCCCAATTGCCCGTCCACGGCATGCCCACAGATTCCCTCATGAGTTCAGGCATCGTGCGTGTCCTCCTTCACAGGAAAAGTCTTCTGACCCCGATCCGGCGTGCGTCTGGAACGATTGCCATTAGGCCAGAGGTGAAGAGCAGAACAAATTGGACGAAGGTATTCATCGATACCTTCGTATCAAGGTAGGAGCCTGCATCTCTTGGGATACGTCGCCCCATTTCGATTTGATGGTCAAGATCCGCCAGCGCGGCAATGGAATGAATGACGGGCCCTCGAGCCGGACGCTGGCGAGGAGCCGCCTCTTCTTTGGGATCCAGGGCAAGCTGCCCTCCGGGCGGATCCCTGACACGGTGGCCTGTCGGGATTCCAGGCCACCGGCTACAGGCTTCCCCTACACTCTTTCGATGGTCACCGACTCGAGCACCACCGGCTTGGTCGGCTTGTCGCTCCGGTCCTTCGATACCTTCGAAATCTTGTCCACGATCTCCTGGCCCTCGACGACTTCGCCGAAGATGGTGTGCTTGCCCGTCAGCCACTCCGTCCCGGCCACGGTGATGAAGAATTGCGAGCCGTTGGTGTTCGGCCCGGCGTTGGCCATGGCCAGCTTGCCCTTCTTGTCGAAACGGTGCGGCGAGCCCTTCGTTTCGTCCTCAAACTTGTAACCCGGGCCGCCCATGCCGGTGCCCGCCGGATCGCCGCCCTGGATCATGAAGTCCGGAATCACGCGATGGAAGGCGGTTCCGTCGTACAGCTTGTCGTTACTCTTTGCGTGCGTGGTGGGATGCGTCCACTCGCGCTTGCCCTCGGCCAGCTCGGTAAAGTTGGCAACGGTCTTGGGGGCTTCTTTCTCGAACAGGCGGCAGACCACCTGCCCCTCGCTGGTCTTGAAAATGGCATACGTTCCTGGCTGTCGGCTCATACATACTCCTCGTGGGGATTTTTTGAAACCTGGGATTTACTGCGGTTGCGGGGCCGGGCTGGGCATATTGCCCGGTGGATTGGCGGGTGCACTGGCCGGAACGCCGGGGGCCGGAGGTATCGGCTGTCCGGCGGGAATGACGGTCACCTTGTTCAGCAGCACGGGATCCACCGGCCTGTCGTTCGAGTCGCGATTCACACGGGCGATCGACTGCACCACCAGCAGGCTCGGGTCGTCGCACTGCCCGAAGATCGTGTAGTGCTGATCCAGATGCGGCTGCGGCGTCTCGGTGATGAAGAACTGCGAGCCGTTGGTGTCCGGGCCGGAGTTGGCCATGGCCAGCCGCCCCGGCACGTCGAAGTTGAGGTTGGGGTCGAACTCGTCTTTAAAACTGTAGCCGGGGCCGCCTTCGCCGGTTCCCATCGGATCGCCGCCCTGGATCATGAACTCGGGAATCACGCGGTGAAATGTCGTCCCGTCGTAGAAGGGTTTGCCCTGGACCTTCTGATTCGTCTTTGGATCGGTCCACTCCTTCGTGCCGGTGGCGAGGCCGACGAAGTTGGCGACCGCTTCCGGCGCCTCCTTGTCGAAGAGCTTGCAGGTCATGCGGCCCATGCTGGTGTCGAAGATCACGGTGGGCCCGGTCGGCAGCGGCGCCGCATGCGACTCGGGCGCCCCCGGCAGTTCCTGAGAGGGGGTTCCGGCAGGCGCGGTCTGTGGGGGCGCGCTCTGCTGCTGGCCCGTCGGAGCCGGCGCATCAGGAACGCTGGATTGCTGCGCGAAAACGGAACAGGAGAGCAAAACGGCAGCCGAAAACGCGACTGAAAGATGGGAGACGGTTCGGGTTGAAATCATCCGTCTTTCAGACTACGGCATCAGGACGTTGCCTGTCGCTCCACAGCAGAAAGGGCTCACCCGCCAGGCAGCGAGTGAGCCCTGAAGGCTACAGGGTCCCAGCTACCGGCTGCCCGTATAACTCACGTGCCAGATCGAGCCCGAGCCGTCGTCGGTGACAAACAGCGATCCATCTTTCGCCACCGTCACGCCTACCGGACGTCCCCACACGTGTCCGTCCGCCGTCGTGAATCCGGTGAGGAAGTCCTCATACTCGCCGGTCGCGTGGCCGTCGTGCATCGGCACCCGAATGACTTCATATCCGGCGCGCTTGGAGCGGTTCCACGAGCCATGCTCGGCCGCGAAGCCATCGCCCTTGTACTCAGACGGGAACTGCGAGCCGTTGTAGAACAGCAGTTCGAGGGAGGCGAAGTGCGGCTCCAGCAGCACGTCGGGGGTAATGACCTTGCTCTGCAGCTCGGGATGCTTGCCCTTCTGCCGCGGATCCCATTGGCCGCCGTGCTCGCCCATGTAGAACCAGGGCCAGCCGTAGAAGCCGCCTTCCTGGATGTGCGTGATGTAGTCGGGGACCAGATCGTCGCCGAGCATATCCCGCTCATTGGTCGAGCACCACAGCTCGCCGGTGATCGGATTGATCTCCTCACCCACGCAGTTGCGGATCCCGTAGGCATAGATCTTCACGAATTTGCCCTCGGGGGTGAACTCGAGCACGTCGGCGCGGTGGAATTCTTCGGGATGCGTGTCGGGATCGTCGTCATTCGAGTGCGATCCAACCGAAACGAACATCCGCTGGCCGTCTTTCGAGAAGGCGATGTCGCGAGTCCAGTGGCCGCCCCCGCGCAGACGTCCGCCGCCCGGTAAATCCGCGAGCTTCTCGGCCGGTCCGCGCGCCTTCAGGTCGCCGTTCCTGTACGGAAACCGCACCACCGAATCTGTATTCCCTACGTAGACCCACTTCGGGTTCGGGCCCGCCGGGTAGAAGCGGATCCCGAAGGGCTGGCTCAGATTGTCCGCGAAGGTCGAGACTTCCTTTGGCTTGCCGTCTGCGCCCACGCCGCGGAAGACCATGATCTTGTTCTGATAGCTGATGGCGACGAACAGGTCGCCGTTCGGCGCCGCCCGGATCAGCCGCGGCTGATCGAGACCGGTGTAATAAAGGTCCACCTTAAAACCCTTCGGAGCTTCGGGCCAGGCATTCTGCGGCCGGGGCACCATCTCGGCTCCGTTGTCCACGCCTTTGGTGGCATACGGCGCCGGCAGGTCGGCAACCGTGAGATGTCGCCGCACTCCGGGGTGCTCTTCGGAATAGTTGGTAAACGCCTGCTGCCCGGTCAGCACCTTGCCGTGGGGACCGTCCGCGAAGGCCGGGCTGACCGCCAGTGGCAGAGCCAAAGCCAGCAGGCCCAGGGAAACAGAAAAGTTCTGCATGATTCCTCCCGTTGAGGTTGGAGACGATGCGGGAGCCACGATTGTCTCGGTTCCCGCAGGTTAAGCCGTACTTTCCAGATGCAGTTAGAGCCCTTCGGGGTACGCTAAGGCGCCTTGGCCGGCGCAGTTTTCCCACTCCCCGGGACACCCATCTTCTTCAGATCCTGCGGCGTGTTCACCAGTCGCTGCACGAGGCTCGTCGGAATCGTGGCTGTCAGCACCGCCTGATTGCGGTGCCGCTCCACGGCGATGCTGTTGATGAACGCCCGTACATCAGGATCGAAGGGCTGGCTACCGGCCGGTCCGGCCGCACTCTCCATCGACCGCACCAGGACCAGAATCGTCTGCAGCGACTCGGTCGTATCCGCCGCCGCCGACTCGGTCGGGGCAATTTCTTCGATACGCAGGTGCATCTTGCCGATCCAGCCCAGCGAGGCGATGAACATCGCATCGACCGGCAGCGGCAGGCGCAGCCCAAAGATGCGCGCGCCGCCGTTGTTCCCCAGCGGCAAGGCAATCTGCCCAATCCCCCACGCCACCGACAGCAGCGGCACCTTTGAATAGTTCTTCGCCAGCAGCGAAGAGCCCGCAAAGGGGAGCGCCGCCGTCCGGTACCGGTCGATCATCGAGTGGATCATCTCCGGCGACGGATAATTGCTCACGGCCACGATGTCGTAGCCCAGCAGGGCCACGCGCACGGTACGACCGTCACTGGGAATGTTGTAGATCGTTCGGCCCGCGTAGCTCTCCTGGGAGGCGGCAATGCTGGCCAGGTAAGCGGCCAGCCGCCGGCCGTCGAAATGCCCGACAAAAGCGTCGGAAAAGGCCACCGAACCGTTCGGACCGTTGGGATTGGCCATCCGATGCAGCGCAAAAGCGGCGGAATCCAGATCGCGTTCGAACTCGATGCCCGTGGCGTCGATGAACCGCTGATAGTCTGGCGAACGCGTGACCGGATGCTGATCAAAATGTGTAGCCGCGCGCAACGGACGCAGATTGATATAAACAATGCCGTCGGATTCGGGCAGCAGGCGGGCTGCCTCGGGCGGCGCCTCCTTGCGGAGGTAAATCGCGCCCCCAAGCAGGACCAGGACGATAACCACAATAGCAATGGAAAGTTTCGTGCGCCGGCGGGTCATCGGAATCGAACAGCGTTCCTATCATCTCACCCGACCGGGCCTCTGTAACAACGGTCGCCGTCGTCGGCCAACTTTCGGGAGCGCGCCGGGCGCGTTTTGGGCCGCTCAAAGGCCTCCCGGCGAGGCTCCACAGACGCCTCCAGTAACGCATTGCGAGCCGTCATTCCCTGTGATATTTTTTATCCTGTACCCGCTGAACGAAGAACGCAGGAGTGTGCCTTCGGACCGCGGGTGCGAGGCTGTCCGGGCTGGCGTAGCTCAGCTGGTAGAGCATCTGATTTGTAATCAGAGGGTCGGGGGTTCAAGTCCCTTCGCCAGCTCCACGTTCCGGCCACGGAGAGTCAGGGCTGGATTTCCCTTCGCAACGATCCTCGAGCAGGCAATGGCAATGGCCGGAGTGCTTCCGGAATGCCGAAGGGTGCCCGAAAGAGTTTTGCAGGACGGGCTGATGTAGCTCAGTTGGTAGAGCACTCCCTTGGTAAGCCCCCGCGGCTTAAGCCGCGGACAAGGAAAAAGGGTCACCGGTTCGGGCTTTTCATCCCGGTCATCAGCTCCAGAGCGGAGCAGGATCGGGCAGAGTTTGTAAGACGCAGTACAGGGCTGATGTAGCTCAGTTGGTAGAGCACTCCCTTGGTAAGGGAGAGGTCACCGGTTCAATCCCGGTCATCAGCTCCAGAGTTGCAAAGGCGCTTTTCGAAGCGCTTTCCGCACAGGTGGCCGAGTGGTTAATGGCAGCAGACTGTAAATCTGCCGCTCTTTGGAGCTACGGAGGTTCGAATCCTCCCCTGTGCACCAGGTTACCGGCGCTAAAGACGCCGGCGCAGGTTGGGTGAATCGCGGCGGCCGCGCTGGAAAGGCGCGGACCAAGCGAGAGGGTCTTGACGAGAGCCGAAGGCGCGAAGTCAAACCCTCGAGAAAGGCCCTGCGGAGGTTCGAATCCTCCCCTGTGCACCAGGTTGTGAGCCGCGCCTGAACAGCGCGGCTGGTTTTTGGCAGGTTGGGGGTACGGGATGCGGGTGGAAGGAACAAAGCGCAAGCTGATCGCGCTGGCTTCTCTCGCAGTTCTGGCGGCCCTCGCCTGGACCACGATGGATCCGGGCAGAGTCCGGCTGGTGGTGGTGGTTTTGCTGGGTGGTTTCGCTCTTCGCATCAGTCTGATGACCCGCAGGGCACCGGACGAGGTGGAAGTGGAAGAGCAGCAGTAAGAGATGCAATGCAACGCAGCGGGTTTCTCTGAACGCTATACGCTAAACGCTGCTTTTCAGGCGGGAGTAACTCAGTGGTAGAGTCACAGCCTTCCAAGCTGTTGGTCGCGGGTTCGATTCCCGTCTCCCGCTCCAGAAATTCGGATCAGGAGTTGATTTGAAGGGGCACGGTTTTAGTTTTCCGGATCAATCGCAGGATCATCGGGCTTCGGTCCCTGAGGGTAGTCACGCAATCATGTTCGAGCAGGCAACGATTCCGGTACAGAACGAAGCGACCTTCGCGGTGGTCCGGCAGGCGCTGGACGAGGCGTTTGCCCCACAACAGGCAGCACGCTTTCTCCGCCGCGTGGAGAGCGCGAAGCTCCGGGTTCGCCAGTTCGAGGCGATCCTGGCCCACGGACTGCTCGGCACCCCGGCGCAGTCGGCCTACGCGGCTCTCAGCGATACGGATCGCGGCCAGATCCGCGAGCAGTATCTCCGGCGTGTGGAGCAGGTCGCTCCCGAAGTCCGGAAGAAGTATTTCCGGTTGTATGCGGGCTATTGAGTTCCCCCAGCGCAACCATGAGTTTAGTTAGAGGTATTTGGAGAGGAAACAAGTATGGCGAAGGAAAAGTTTGACCGGTCGAAGCCGCACGTGAACGTGGGGACGATTGGGCACATTGATCACGGGAAGACGACGCTGACGGCGGCGATCACGAAGGTGCTGCAGAAGCACAATCCGAAGAACCATTTTCGTTCTTTTGATTCGATCGACAACGCGCCGGAAGAGCGGGAGCGCGGCATCACGATCGCCACGGCGCACGTGGAGTATGAGACGGCGAACCGGCATTACGCGCACGTCGACTGCCCGGGCCACGCCGACTACATCAAGAACATGATCACCGGCGCGGCGCAGATGGACGGAGCGATTCTGGTGGTTGCGGCGACTGACGGACCGATGCCGCAGACCAAGGAGCACGTGCTGCTGGCCCGCCAGGTGGGCGTGCCCTACATCGTGGTGTTCCTGAACAAGTGCGACGCGGTGGAGGACGAAGAGCTGACGGATCTGGTGGAGATGGAAGTCCGCGAGCTGCTGACCAAGTACCAGTTCCCGGGCGACGACGTTGCGGTGATCCGCGGCTCGGCGCTGGGCGCGCTGAACGGCGAGGCGAAGTGGGAAGCGAAGATCGACGAGCTGATGGATGCGGTGGACAAGCAGGTGCCGCTGCCGGCGCGCGCGATCGACCAGCCCTTCCTGATGCCGATTGAAGACATCTTCTCGATCTCGGGACGCGGGACGGTTGTTACGGGCCGCATCGAGCGGGGCAAGGTGAAGGTGGGCGAGGAAGCTGAGATCGTCGGGTTCCGTGAAACGCGCAAGACCGTCGTCACCGGCGTTGAGATGTTCAAGAAGCAGCTCGACGAAGGTCTGGCCGGCGACAACGCAGGCCTGCTGCTGCGCGGCATTCCCAAGGAAGACGTGGAGCGCGGCATGGTGCTGGCCAAGCCGGGCTCGATCACGCCGCACACGAAGTTCAAGTCGAGCGTGTACGTGCTGAGCAAGGAAGAGGGCGGCCGGCACACGCCGTTCTTCAAGGGCTATCGTCCGCAGTTCTACTTCCGGACGACGGATGTGACGGGTGTGGCCACGCTGCCGGCGGGCACGGAAATGGTGATGCCGGGCGACAACGTGGAGCTGGAAGTGGAGTTGATCACGCCGGTGGCCATGGAAAAGGGTCTCAGGTTCGCGATCCGCGAAGGCGGGCGCACGGTGGGCGCGGGCACGATCAGCGAAATTATCGCTTAGCTGAAGGCCGGGCAGCTGAGAAGCGGTCAGCTCAAGGCCGGTCAGCTAAAAAGCGGTCAGTGGAACAGTGGATAGCGGAAAACAGGCAGCGGGTCATTCGCAAGAGTGATCCGCTGACCGGAGAAAGAACCAGGGTTTGTAACAGGGCACGACGTCAGTCGTGCCGCCAGGCAGTGCCCTTCCCGGGCTTTAGCCCCTGAGGGCAGAATCAGGTAGGATAAGAAGATGCGTGAAATTGTGACATTGCAATGCGGTGAGTGCAAAGAGCGCAATTACTCGACGACGAAGAACAAGAAGACGACCACCGGCCGCCTCGAGTTCAAGAAGTTCTGTAATCGCTGCCGCAAGCACACCCCGCATAAGGAAACGAAGTAAAAGCAGGGTTTACGGTTTACGGGATACGGTATAGCAAAGCGCGCGTTCGGGTCCATCGCAGTTCCCGGCCTTTCTAAACCGTAACCCGTATGCCGTATCCCCTGCTTCACAGGGGCGTAAGCTCAACGGTTAAACTGCCGGTCTCCAAAACCGGACTTGGGGGTTCGAATCCCTCCGCCCCTGCCAGATCAACCCGAACCGCAGAAAAGGCTTTACCAATGGCCGTCGTCGAAAAAGGCACGGAAAAGAAGAAGAGAGTTATGGCCAAGGCAGCAATCATCAATTCCGAAGAAGGCGTCCCGAACCGTGCCCTGAGCCTGTTTACCCGCAGCCGCGACTTCCTGAAGGATGTCCGCGCGGAAATGCGCAAGGTGGTCACTCCCTCGGCCGCCGACGTGCGCTCCACCACGATCGTGGTCATCCTTTCGGTCTTCGCGTTCGCCGGCTTCTTCTATGTGGTCGACGCGGTGCTCGGCAATGCGGTGAAGTACCTGTATCACTGGATGGGCGCAATCCAGTAAGCGCCCGCAAGAGGATTGAATGCAAATGGCGGAAGAAACCAAGAACCCAACCCCAGGCGCCGAGGAAACTGGCAGCACCGGCGAAGCCCAGCCTCGTCTCGAACCGCCCGCGAACGAGCGTTTTCGGTGGTACATCATCCACGCCTACTCCGGCTTTGAGCGCAAGGTGCGCGAGTCGATCGAGACGCGCGTCCAGGCCTTTGGCCTGCAGAACCGCATCGGCCGCGTCATGATCCCCACCGAAGCCGTCACCGAGATCACCAACGGCAAGAAGCGCACCGTCGAGCGTGTCTTCCTCCCCGGCTACGTGCTGGTGGAGATGGATCTCGACAACGACCTCTGGCACGTGATCAAGAACACGCCTCGGGTCACCGGCTTCCTCGGCACCGGCGACAAGCCCGTGGCGCTGACCGACGATGAGGTCGGTTCCATCCTGTTCCGCAGCGACACGTCGAAGGACAAGCCGCGGCTCAAGGTCAAGTTCCAGAAGGCCGAATCGGTGCGCATCACCGAAGGCCCGTTTGCCAACTTCAATGGCGTGGTGGACGAGGTCAACGAAGATCGCGAAACCCTGAAAGTGATGGTGACGATCTTCGGCCGTTCCACTCCGGTGGAGCTCGACTTCGGCAAGGTGGAAAAGATAGCGTAACGGAGCCTGTAGCCGGTAGCTCGTAGCCAGTAGCTACAGCCTGCAGGGAGATACAAGATTCAGCAGCACCGAGGTTCGCGACAAGCTACGGGCTACAGGCTACCGGCTTGCAGGCGTTTCCCGGTCCAGAGAGAAAGGTTCCAAAGCAATGCCTCCGACAAAAAAAGTTCAGACGATGGTGAAGCTCCAGATTGAAGCCGGCAAAGCCACGCCCGCGCCGCCCGTCGGCCCGGCGCTCGGCCAGGCCCAGGTCAACATCATGGAGTTCTGCAAGCAGTTCAACGCCCGCACGCAGAACAAAGAGATGGTCGGCCTCATCATTCCGGTCGTCATCACCGTCTACGCCGACCGCACCTTCACCTTCATCACCAAGACGCCTCCGGCGTCGGTGCTGCTGAAGAAGGCCGCCAACCTGGCCAAGGGTTCCGGCACGCCCAACAAGGACAAGGTGGGCAAGGTCTCCGAAGCCCAGGTCCTCGAGATCGCCAAGCAGAAGATGCCGGATCTGAACGCCGCCTCCGTCGAAGCCGCCGTCAAGAGCATCAAGGGCACCGCGCGGTCGATGGGCATCGAAGTCACGGCGTAAAGTAAAATCGCTGGCAGGGAGGGACCTATGTCCGCCGCCCCGGCGTTCCGCTCAGATCAGGTGACCGAAGATTACGTGTCTTCGGATCTGTCACTGCGCGACGTCCCTCTGCCTGTTACCCTCCAATTGGCAAATCCGCTGAGCGACGAAAATTTGCTGGCTTTCTGCGAGTCCAACAGCGGACTTGACATCGAAAGCGATGCCGATGGGAGCATCAGAATCATGACCCCCGCGGGGCCGGAAAGCAGCCGCCTCAATCAGATTCTTGCTGCCGAGTTGTTGTCGTGGGCGCGGCGCGGGGCGAATGGCGAGGTCTTCGGTCCGGACCTCGGAATCCGTTTCTCCGACAAGGTCATGCGAGGACCAGACGCCGCGTGGCTCTCCGCCGATCGCTGGAATGCTTACATGCAGACGACCAGAGATCGCCCAGGTTTTCTGCCCTTTTGTCCGGAGTTCGTTGTCGAGCTGCGCTCCCGCTCGGATCGCGCCTCAAAAATTGAAGCGAAGATGGAATTCTGGATGAGCCGGGGCGCCCAACTGGGTTGGCTCATCGATCCTCTTCGTAAGCTTGCCATGATCTATCGTCCCGAACGCGAACCCGAAATTCTCACTCAGCCCAACACCATGTTCGGAGACGGACCCCTCGCGGGATTCCAGATCGAAATGAACGAATTCTGGAAGTAGCTCTACTTCCGCTTCTTCCTCGAGGCGGATTTTGCCCGATCGGCGGATAGAACCTTGTGTATCGCTGGAGGCTCTTGTCCGTCGTCCCATTATCTTCGCTCGCATGGTATCCGGCTTGCCTTCCCTACCCCTTTCATAGATAATCAATAACTGCGCCCATCGGGCGCGGTGTCACTACAACCACGGCCGGCAGACAGCAGCGTCCGCGCGGTGGGAGACGAGGTTCCATGGCCAAGCCAGGCAAGAGTATTGAGAAGGCGCGCGCTCAGGTGGAAAAGCGCCCTTATCCCCTGCAGGAAGCGGTTCCGCTCCTCCAGAAAATCAAGTTCGCCAAGTTTGATGAGACCGTCGATCTGACCCTGCGTCTGGGCGTCGATCCGCGGCATGCCGATCAGATGGTTCGCGGCACAGTCGTTCTGCCCCACGGCCTCGGCAAGACCAAGAAGGTGGCGGTCATCACCTCCGGCGACAAGCAGCGCGAAGCCGAAGCGGCCGGCGCCGACATTGTGGGCGGCGACGAGTTGGTCGAGAAGATCCAGAAGGAATCCTGGACCGACTTCGATGCCCTGATCGCCACGCCGGACATGATGAAGTCCGTCGGCCGTCTCGGCAAGGTGCTCGGCCCCCGCGGCCTGATGCCGAACCCGAAGACCGGCACCGTGACCAACGACGTCACCTCGGCGATCCGCGAGATCAAGGCCGGCAAGGTTGAGTTCCGCACCGACAAGACGGCGCTGGTGCACGTGCCAGTCGGCAAGATTTCCTTTCCGCCGGAGAAGCTGGTAGAGAACGCGATGACCGTGATTACCAGCGTCGTGCGGGCCAAGCCATCAGCGGCCAAGGGCAGGTACATCAAGGGCATCACCATCAGCTCGACAATGGGCCCCGGCATCTCGCTCGATTCGGCCGTCGCCGACAGCGCCGCCAAGGCATAGAAAGACAGCCTGCAGCCGGTGGCCAGTAGCTGAAACCAGACGCTACCGGCGACAGGCTACCGGCTTCGCAACGGAGCCGAACAAGATCAAAGGAATTGCATATGGCACTGAGCAGACAGAAAAAGACGGAGAAGGTCGAGCAGCTTGCAAAAGAGCTGGAACAATCGACCAGCGCCATCATCGGCACCTTCTCCAAACTCACCGTCGCGCAGGATTTTGAGCTGCGCAAGACCGTTCGCAAGGCCGGCGGACGCTACCGCGTGCTCAAGAACAAGCTCGCCGGACGCGCCGCGCAGGGCACGAAGATTGAAGCCGCTCTGCAGAACCTGAAGGGCGTTTCGTCCGTCGCCTACACCAGCGGCGATCCGGTCGCGCTGGCCAAGGCATTGTCCACGTGGGTGACGGAGAATGCGGAGTTCACCTTCAAGCTGGGCATCGTCGATGGCAAGGTCATCAACGTCGAAGAGGTCAAGGCTCTGGCCACCATGCCGGGTAAGGAAGAGATTTTCGCGAAGCTTCTCTTCCTCATCAATTCCCCGGCGCAGCGTCTGGCCACGGTCATCAACGCCACGGGGCGCGACCTCGCGGTGGTGATCAACCAGGGCGTGGAGAAACAAAAGTTTGCTGGCGGCGAAGCGGCCGCGAGTTAGGGATACGCCGTTCTTCCCTCCCCGAGGGGTGCCTGGTCTGGGGCACATCGGAAACCTCGAGGCGGCGGGCCGGCAACCGGCGGGCGCAAGTCCACCGGCGGGTAAAAAATCAGAATCACTGGAGAACACAATGGCGGATCTGCAGCAGTTGGAAGATCAGATTGTCGGGCTTAGCCTGCTGGACGCGGCGGCCCTCGTAAAGAAGCTCGAAGAGCGTCTCGGCGTTTCAGCCGCAGCCGCGGCCCCCGTGGTCGTGGCTGGCGGAGCAGCGGCGGGCGCAGCAGCCCCGGCGGCTGTCGAGCAGACCGAATTCACCGTCACCCTGAAGGATGCCGGCGCGAATAAGATCAACACCATCAAGGCCGTACGTGAGGTCACCTCGCTCGGCCTGAAGGAAGCCAAGGACCTGGTGGATGGCGCTCCCAAGACGCTCAAGGAGAACATCAGCAAGGAAGACGCCGAGGCGATCAAAAAGAAGTTTGATGGTGTCGCAACCGTCGAAGTGAAGTAGCTTTTGGCGCCTTGCCCAGCAACTTGCATGCCAAAGCGGAACGCGCTATGATTCTATTTGTGCGTTCCGCTCGGCTGCATTCCTGTTTGCCGGTTCCGGGGCGCGTTTCTGTCTTCCCGATCATCGCTCTGACGTAACCTGCTCCCCCTTACGGGGTGTCAGTTTGCGCGCGCAAAGTCGGGACAGACCACAATATCTTCCGGCAGAATTTGCCGGCGTAGTGCCAGGCCAGGCGGCGGACCTGTCATTGCGGCTTTTCGATGGTAGTCAGGCGGCGCGGGCGTAGGGTTTTTGAGCGGCGGGAATCGGACATTCTGTTATCAAACAGTGCACATTTCGGTTGTGGCGCTCGCGGGAGATGCTGTCCCTGCGAGCGTTTTCCACTTGTCCGGCAACCTGCGTCCTGCCTCGCTTCTGTCTCTCCGCCCCATAACCCACGTCCCGGGCTTTGATCTCGAGATCAACCCGGCAGACAAACAGGCAACGCGTGCGGCGGCGGATAACCCACGAAAGTCGCCCAGGCAAAGCGGAAGCGTAACCCCCTTGCGTTCCTCCGCGCAAGTGAAAAACGGCACTGCACTTCACTTTTTGTGCGGCCGTAACCAAAAAGCGCAGCGCCTTCCTGAACGAGGCGGGTCGGCTCTGCGTGGCAGTCGGACATACAGCGAGCACCGCGTGACCCGCACGGCCGCTCGTCGTTTCCTCGCAACACGGGTCCTGAGGAGTAAAGAATGTCCAACGAGAACCGCGCGGTTCGCAGTCGTCTCGACTTTTCGAAGATCCCAACCGCCATCCGTATTCCCAATCTCATCGAGGTCCAGCGCCGCTCCTACGAGCGCTTCCTGCAGATGGATAAGCTTCCATCTGAGCGCGACGACTCCGGCCTCCAGTCGGTCTTTACTTCCGTCTTCCCCATCAGTGATTTTCGCAACATTTCGCAGCTCGATTTTGTGGATTTCTCGATCGGGAACTGGGAATGTAAATGCGGCCACCTGAAAGGCCTCCATCACCTGCGCACCACCTGCGTTCACTGCGGGGCCATGGTGATTACCGACCCGTTCCATCCCGGCGATGTCCTCTGCCAGAAGTGCGGCACCTACAACAAGAACACGCCCGACTTCTGCAACAAGTGCGGCGACCCCGTCGGCCTGCAGCTGAAATACGACCAGGCAGAGTGCGAAGAGCGCGGCATGACCTTCTCCGCGCCGCTCAAAGTCACCGTTCGCCTGACAATTTACGATAAAGACCCCGAGACCGGCGCCAAGTCCATCCGCGACATCAAGGAGCAGGAAGTCTTCTTCGGCGACATTCCGCTGATGACGCAGAACGGCACGTTCATCGTCAACGGCACCGAGCGCGTCATCGTCTCGCAGCTGCATCGTTCGCCCGGCGTCTTCTTTGAGACGGCGAACAACCGCACCTACTTCCTCGGCAAGATCATTCCCTATCGCGGATCGTGGGTCGAATTCGAGTACGACCAGAAGAACACCCTCTACGTCCGCATCGATCGCAAGCGCAAGTTCCTCGGCACCATCTTCCTGCGCGCGCTCGGTCTCAAGTCCGACGAAGAGATCCTCCGCACCTTCTACACCGTCGACAAGTTCCACCTGAAGGACGGACGCATCTTCTGGAACCTCGATCCCTCTGCCGAGAAGCACACGCATCTGCTCGGCGCCAAGCCCGCCCACGCTGTCGTGGTCAAGGGCGAGGAGATCGCCCACTCCGGCCGCAAGGTCACCCCGTCGATCCTCAAGGCGCTGCGTGCGGCGAAGGTTTCCGAGGTTGAAGTCGAAGCCTCGGAGCTGGACGGCGCCATGACCGCTGCCGACGTGGTCGACACCAGCACCGGCGAGGTCTTCCTCGAAGCCAACCAGGAGCTCACCTCGGACAAGCTGCAC
This sequence comes from uncultured Acidobacteriaceae bacterium, assembly GCA_963770525.1. GTDB lineage: Bacteria > Acidobacteriota > Terriglobia > Terriglobales > Acidobacteriaceae > Palsa-343. The sequence continues at coordinate 111,785 of CAVYPY010000005.1, forward strand.
AAGATCCAGGAAGCCGGCATCGGCTCCATCGAAGTCTTCTTCCCCGAGCGCGACGACATGGGCAACGTGATCACCAACACGCTGCGCCGCGATTCCGTCCGCAAGCCGGAAGAAGCCCTCATCGAGATCTACCGCAAGCTGCGCCCCGGCGATCCGCCCACCCTCGATACCGCGACCGCGCTTTTCGAAGGCATGTTCTTCGATCCGCGCAAGTACGACTTCTCGCGCGTCGGCCGGCTGAAGTTCAACATCAAGCTCTACGAGAATCAGGACGCGACCTCGCTCGACCACCGCACCCTGACGCCGGACGACTTTTACGCCACCATCCGCTACCTGCTCAAGCTGCGCCGCAACATCGGCATGGTCGATGACATCGATCACCTTGGCAACCGCCGTGTGCGCGCGGTCGGCGAGCTGATGGAGAACCAGTTCCGCATCGGCCTGGTTCGCATGGAACGCGCCATCAAAGAAAAGATGTCCGTGTACCAGGAAATGTCCACGGCCATGCCGCACGACCTCATCAACGCCAAGCCGGTCATGGCGGCCATTCGCGAGTTCTTCGGCTCCTCGCAGCTCTCGCAGTTTATGGACCAGACCAATCCCCTCTCGGAGATCACGCACAAGCGCCGTCTCTCCGCGCTGGGGCCGGGCGGTCTGTCGCGCGAGCGCGCCGGATTCGAAGTCCGCGACGTGCACCCCACCCACTACGGCCGCATCTGCCCGATTGAGACGCCGGAAGGTCCGAACATCGGCCTGATCAGCTCGCTCTCGTGCTTTGCCCGCATCAACGAGTACGGCTTCATCGAGTCGCCTTACCGCAAGGTGCGCGACAGCCGCGTGCTCGACTTCGTCCAGATCACCAACGCCGGCGAAAGCGGCATGCGCGTCGGCGATCACCTCGAGAAAAGCGAGGCGGTGAAGCTGAACGACAAGCTGCGCAAAGAGAAGCAGCGGCAGATCGAGTACGAGCCCTACTCGTTCTATCTGTCGGCATGGGAAGAAGACCGTCACACCATCGCCCAGGCCAACGTCGACCTCGATGAGAAGCTCAACATCAAGGAAGATCTGGTCAACGCGCGCCGTCAGGGCAACTTCGTCCTCGTCAATCGCGGCGAAGTCGACTACATCGACGTCAGCCCCAAACAGCTCGTTTCGGTGGCCGCTTCACTCGTGCCCTTCCTCGAGCACGACGACGCCAACCGCGCGCTGATGGGCGCGAACATGCAGCGGCAGTCCGTGCCTCTGCTCGTTTCTGAAGCGCCGCTGGTCGGCACCGGCATGGAAGGCGTCACCGCCCGCGACTCGGGCGCCGTCATCCTCGCCAAGCGCAATGGCCTCGTGGATTCGGTCGACTCCGAGCGGATCATCGTCCGCGTGGAAGGCGAACACCATCCCACGCAGCTCTCGCGCGAGGTGGGTTCGGACATCTACCAGCTCATCAAGTTCAAGCGGTCGAACCAGAACACCTGCATCAACCAGAAGCCGATCGTCCGTCAGGGCGACCGCGTGCTGAAAGGCCAGGTCATCGCCGACGGACCCTGCACCGAGCAGGGCGAGCTCGGCCTCGGCCGCAACGTACTCGTGGCCTTTATGCCGTGGCGCGGTTACAACTTCGAGGACGCGATCCTGATCTCCGAGAAACTGGTGCGCGAGGACTACTACACCTCCGTCCACATCGAGGAGTTCGAGATCGAGGCCCGCGACACCAAGCTCGGTCCGGAAGAGATCACCCGCGACATCCCCAACGTCAGCGAGCACGCGCTGCGCGATCTGGATGAGAGCGGCATCATCCGCATCGGCGCCAAGGTGCACCACAACGACATTCTGGTCGGCAAGGTCACGCCCAAGGGCGAAACCCAGCTCACGCCGGAAGAAAAACTGCTGCGCGCCATCTTCGGCGAAAAGGCCGGCGATGTCCGCGACGCTTCCCTCACCTGCCCTCCGGGCATCGAGGGCACCGTGGTCGACGTCCGCATTTTCTCCCGCAAGGGTCAGGAGAAGGACGAGCGCGCCCGCCAGATCGAAGCCGAACAGGTCGCTCAGCTGGAGAAGAACCTGTCCGACGAAATCCGCATTCTTACCGACGAACGGCTGAAGCGTCTTGAAGGCATTCTCGGCGGCAAGGAAGTTCTCGCCGACCTGCACGACGAGCGCACCAACAAGCGTCTGCTGGCCAAGGGCGCCATTCTCGATCGCGACGCCATCGAGCGCATCTCCACCCGCAACCTCAAGCGCATCCGCTATAACGACAAGGATCCCCGCGTCAATGAGCAGATCGATGAGATCGAGGAGATGACCTCGCGCCAGATCGACGTGCTGCGCAAGATCACCAACGAGAAAATCGGCAAGCTGCAGAAGGGCGATGAACTGGCCCCCGGCGTCATCAAGCTCGTCAAGGTCTACATCGCCATGAAGCGCAAGCTCTCCGTCGGCGACAAGATGGCCGGCCGTCACGGCAACAAGGGCGTCATCGCCCGGATCCTTCCGGAAGAAGACATGCCTTACCTGCCCGACGGCACCCCGGTCGAAATCGTGCTCAACCCGCTCGGCGTGCCCTCCCGTATGAACGTGGGTCAGATTCTGGAGACCCACCTCGGCTGGGCCGCGCACGACCTCGGCCACAAGATTGCCGCGCTCGTGAAGCAGAACCACGACGCGAATTCTCTCCGCAAAGTGATCGAAGAGAAGTTCGCCAACACCGCGCTGCTGAGCCAGCTGCTTGATCTCGACGATGAGCATCTGCTTCGCGTCGCGGCCGGCATGGACAAAGGCATATGGTTCGGCACCGCGGTCTTCGACGGCGCGCGCGAAAGCGAAATCAAGGCCCTGCTTTCGGCGGCCGGTCTGCCCACTTCGGGCAAGACCGAGCTGTTCGACGGCATGAGCGGCGAAGCCTTCGAGCAGCCGGCCACCGTGGGCTACATCTACATGCTCAAGCTCTCGCACCTGGTCGACGACAAGATCCACGCTCGCTCCATCGGGCCGTACTCGCTCATCACCCAGCAGCCGCTGGGCGGCAAAGCGCAGTTCGGCGGGCAGCGCTTCGGAGAAATGGAAGTGTGGGCGCTGGAAGCTTACGGCGCCGCCTACATCCTCCAGGAGCTGCTCACCGCCAAGTCCGACGACGTCTATGGCCGCACCCGGATCTACGAGGCCATCGTCAAGGGCGAGGCAGCCATCGAGCCCGGCGTGCCGGAATCGTTCAACGTGCTCATCCGCGAGCTGCAGTCGCTCTGCCTCGATGTTGAGCTCATCAAGCTGGCCGGCGGTCCGAAGGACGTGAAGAAACAGCCCGTGCCCGAACTGGCCGCGGCAGATTAAGACCGGCTTCCTCCGCCATCCTTTCGCTTCTGGCAAGGGACGGCGGGGGAGGACAGAAGCAGGTTTTGTATCAGGGCACGAGTTCAGTCGTGTCGCAGCAAGGGCCATAACAAACCGGGGCTTGAGCCCCGGGGTAAAGGCCCGCAGAATTCGGCAGCGCAAACCACCGCGTTGCAAACGGAACTAAGAAGAACCAGCAGTGCACCGGGCTCCCGGCCCCCGGCTCCCGGCTTCACTGCAAGGAGGAACACCTTGTACCGTTCCAGCCCGTTCGAAATGACCAGCCCGATTACCGACTTCGACGCGATTCGCATCTCGCTTGCTTCGCCTGAGAAGATTCGCAGTTGGTCGCACGGCGAAGTCACCAAGCCGGAAACCATCAATTACCGCACCTTCAAACCGGAGCGCGACGGGCTTTTCTGCGCCCGCATTTTCGGCCCCGTCACTGACTGGGAGTGCCTGTGCGGCAAGTACAAGCGCATGAAGCACCGCGGCGTCATCTGCGACAAGTGCGGCGTCGAAGTCACCGTCTCCAAGGTGCGTCGTGAGCGCCTCGGGCACATCGAGCTGGCTTCGCCCTGCTCGCACGTGTGGTTCTTCAAGGGACTCCCGTCGCGCATCGGCCACCTGCTCGACATCTCGCTGCGCGACCTCGAATCCGTCCTCTACTTCGAGAGCTACGTCGTCGTCGATCCCGGCGACGCGCCCGTCCGCGAGCGCGAGATCATCAAGGACGAGACCAAGTTCCGCGAAATCGACCAGCAGTACCGTCCCACCGGCTTCAAAGGCATGATGGGCGCCGAGGCCATCAAGGAACTCCTCAAGCGCGTCAATATCGATGAGCTGTCGGTCGAGCTGCGCGAGCGCATGCGCACCGAAACCTCGCTGCAGAAGCGCCTCAAGTACGCCAAGCGCCTCAAGGTTGTCGAAGCTTTCCGCAAGTCCGGCAACAAGCCGCAGTGGATGATCCTCGACGTGATCCCCGTGATCCCGCCGGAACTCCGCCCGCTCGTGCCACTGGACGGCGGCCGCTTCGCCACCTCCGATCTGAACGATCTCTACCGGCGCGTCATCAACCGCAACAACCGTCTCAAGAAGCTCATGGACCTGCATGCGCCCGAAGTCATCGTGCGCAACGAAAAGCGCATGCTGCAGGAAGCCGTCGACGCTCTCTTCGATAACGGCCGTCGCGGACGCGTCCTGCGCGGCGCCAACAACCGCCCGCTCAAGTCGCTCTCCGACACGCTGAAGGGCAAGCAGGGCCGCTTCCGCCAGAACCTGCTCGGCAAGCGCGTGGATTACTCCGGCCGTTCGGTCATCGTGGTCGGTCCCGAGCTCAAGCTGCACCAGTGCGGCCTTCCCAAAAAGATGGCCCTCGAGCTCTTCAAGCCGTTCATCTACCACCGCCTCGAACAGACCGGCCACTGCACCACCATCAAGCAGGCCAAGGAAATGGTGGAGATGCAGGAACCCATCGTGTGGGACATCCTCGAAGAAGTCATCCGCGATCACCCGGTGCTGCTCAACCGCGCGCCTACGCTCCACCGTCTGGGCATCCAGGCGTTTGAGCCGGTCCTCGTCGAAGGCAAGGCCATCAAGATTCACCCTCTGGTCTGCACCGCCTTCAACGCCGACTTCGATGGCGACCAGATGGCCGTCCACATCCCCCTGTCGCCCGAAGCGCAGGTGGAAGCCAGCGTCCTGATGCTGTCCTCGCACAACATCCTCTCGCCGGCGTCCGGACAGCCCATCACCGTCCCCACCCAGGACATGGTGCTCGGCCTCTACTACCTCACCAAGTCCAAGAAGGGCGCCAAGGGTGAAGGCCGCGTCTTCGCCAACATCGAAGAAGTCCTGATGGCGCTCGAAGTGAAGGAAGTCGAGACGCTGTCCCCGATCCGTCTGCGTTACTCCGGCCCCGTCCTCGACATGGGCACCGCGTACGACGATCAGGACCTCACCCACACTGAGCCGGTGCAGTACGACCGCCAGTACATCTCCACCACCGTCGGCCGCGCCATTCTTAATGACCAGCTGCCGGAGAACATGCCCTACGTCAATGGCCTTCTCAAGAAGAAGGGCATCGGCCAGCTGGTGAACTACTGCTACCTGAACCTCGGCCTCGAGCAGACCGTCAGGATGCTCGACCGCATCAAGGAGCTCGGCTTCAATTACGCCACCCGCAGCGGCCTGTCCGTCGGTCTCGACGACATGGTCATCCCCGATTCCAAGTACACGACCGTCCGCGATGCCGAAAAGCAGGCCATCGCGGTCCAGCAGCAGTATCTCGACGGCGCCATCACCAACGGCGAGCGGAACAACAAGGTCATCCAGATCTGGTCCGCCGTCACCGAGAAGGTGGCCGACGAGATGTTCGACAACATGAAGCAGGCCGACAAGTCCGGCGCCATGAACCCGATCTACATCATGGCCGACTCCGGCGCCCGCGGATCCAAACAGCAGATCCGACAGCTCTCCGGCATGCGTGGCCTAATGGCCAAGCCTTCGGGCGAAATCATCGAGACCCCCATCACGGCCAACTTCCGTGAAGGGCTCACCGTGCTCGAGTACTTCATCTCCACGCACGGCGCCCGCAAGGGTCTCGCCGATACCGCTCTCAAAACCGCCGACTCCGGCTACCTCACCCGCCGTCTCGTCGACGTGGCCCAGGACGTCATCGTCAGCGAGAAGGATTGCGGTACCGTCGAAGGTATCTACGTGACCCCCATCGTTGAGTCCGGAGAGATCATCGAGCCCCTGCGTGACCGCATCGTCGGCCGCGTGTCGCTCGAAAAGATCAAGGACTACGAGGGCAGCGTCATCGTCGACGTCAACCAGGAAATCACCGAGGACCTCGCGTCGGCCATCCAGGCTGCGGGCATCGAGCGCGTCAAGATTCGCTCCGTGCTCACCTGCGAATCCCGCCGCGGCGTCTGCATCCTCTGCTACGGCCGCAACCTCGGCTCCGGCCGCATGGTGGAACTCGGCGAAGCTGTCGGCGTCATCGCCGCGCAGTCCATCGGCGAGCCCGGCACGCAGCTCACCATGCGCACCTTCCACATCGGCGGCACCGCATCCCGTGTCAACGAGCAGTCGCGCCTCGAAGCCAAGAACAACGGCGCCGTCCGCTTCATTAACCTGGCCACGGTCCGCAGCCGTCAGGGCGATCTGGTCGCCATGAACCGCTCCGGGTCGATCGCCGTGGTCGATGACCGCGGCCGCGAAAAGGAGCGCTACCAGGTCGTCTACGGTGCGCGCCTCAAGGTCGAGGAGAACCAGGCCGTCACCCTCGGTCAGGTCATGGCCGAGTGGGATCCCTACACCTTCGCCATCCTTACGGAAATCGGAGGCGCAGTCGCCTTCAAGGACCTGCAGGAAGGCATCACCCTGCACGAAGAAGTCGACGAGGTCACCGGCCTGTCGCGTCTGGTCGTCGCGGAATCCCCCGACGAAAAGCGCCAGCCGACGATCGTCATCAAGGGCAGCAAGGGCAACAAGCGTTATCTCATGCCCAGCCGCGCGCACCTCATGGTGCAGGACGGCGATGAGGTCTTCCCCGGCGATATCCTGGCCAAGATCCCGCGCGAAACCACGCGCACCAAGGACATCACCGGCGGTCTGCCCCGCGTCGTCGAGCTCTTCGAGGCCCGCAAGCCGCGCGAAACCGCCATCATCTCCGAGATCGACGGCGTGGTTCGCTTCGGCGAAGTCAGCAAGGGTCAGCGTCGCGTTTACGTGACCGCCGACAACGGCGAGGAGAAGGAATACTCCGTGCCGCGCGGCGTCCACATCAACGTCCAGGAAGGCGAGCGCGTCCGCGCCGGCGAGCCGCTCATGGATGGTCCGCTCAACCCCCACGACATTCTCGCCGTCCTCGGCGAGAAGGAGCTGCAGGCTTACCTGGTCAACGAAATCCAGGAAGTCTACCGCCTCCAGGGCGTGGCCATCTCCGACAAGCACATCGAAACCATCGTCCGGCAGATGCTCCGCTGGGTGAAGATCGAGGAAGTCGGCGACTCCACCTTCCTGCTCGAACAGCAGGTGGACAAGTTCCGCTTCCGCGAAGAGAAGGACCGCGTGATCGCCAATGGCGGCCGCCCCGCTGTGGGTCGCCCGCTGCTGCTCGGCATCACCAAGGCCTCGCTCTCCACCGAATCCTTCATCTCCGCGGCGTCCTTCCAGGAGACCACGCGCGTGCTCACCGAAGCCAGTATCAACGGCGCGGTGGACAACCTGCGCGGCCTCAAGGAGAACGTCATCGTCGGCCGCCTCATCCCCGCCGGCACCGGCATGGAGTACTACCGCAACGTCGAGCTCTCGCCGGAGCTCGAAGAAGCGGCAGCCAAAATCCAGGCCGAAGTCCAGACCGCCTGGGAAGAGGCCGAGCGCGAGCTCGAACTCATGCGCCAGGAAGGCGAAGCCGAAGAAATGGCCGCGTCGGAATAGGGACTGGCCGTCCAGGCGAACGCGCCTTCGGCGCAACAACAGCAGCAACAGAAGAGCCCGGCGCAAGCCGGGCTTTTTCTGTTCCTTTCTCAGCAAGTATGTCATCCTGAGCCTTGTCCGCGCGTCAGCGCGGCGAGCCGAAGGATCTCCCGTCCAATCGGATCTCGTGACGTGAAGGCTCACGCGCTCCGCCGCATCGGCCGCACTTCCTCCTCAATCGCCCGCCCGCTCTCCTTCCGCGCATGGCTCAGGTCGTACATCTGCTGCAGGTTCAGCCAAAACTCCGGGCTGTTCCCGAAATACCGCGCCAGCCGCAGCGCCGTCTCCGGAGTCACCCCGCGCAACCCGCGCACGATCTGCCCGATGCGGTTCGCCGGCACCCGCAGATCCAGCGCCAGCTGATTCTGGCTGATCCTCAGCGGCTTCAGAAACTCTTCCACGAGCATTTCCCCCGGATGGGTCGTCACCCGCTGGAACTGCCACCCGCCTGCCGGTCTCCTGATGCTCATCGTTCCGTGCCTTTCCTTGCCTTGCGCTCAGTGGTAATCCGCAATTTCGACCTCATGGGCTCCGTCCGCGTTCCACTCGAAGCACACACGAAACTGGTCGTTGATCCGTATGCTGTGCTGCCCCTTGCGCTCGCCTTTCAGGGCCTCGAGCCGATTGCCCGGCGGCGATCGAAGGTCTTCCAGCGCTTTCGCCGCTTCGATCTGATCCAGCTTCCGGGCTGCCACGGCTGCTATATTCGCATACCTGCGGCTCTGGCCCGTCTCGAACAGCTTCCTCCCCTCGTCATCTTTGAAGCTGACGATCACATGGCAATCGTATGACGTGATACGTCATATGTCAATAATAATAAAAACGCGTTCGTCCCCCGAGCCGCCCGTCCCTGGCTTGCGTTCGCCTCTCCGTCCCACCCACCTCTACTTCCCGCCCCCGCAATCCGCGCCCTTCTCAAACAGCTCCAGGTTCTCCCCCTTCCACACCATCGCCGAGTGAATCCGGTTGTACCCGCTGGGATGGTCGAAAAATACCACTCCCGCACCCGCCCCGGCCGCATCCTGTGGAGCGTCGCTTCCGACGCCCTCGACTCGCGCGCCAAAATTCCCCGCGGGTTGTACCTTATATGGTACAGTGGTGTCGGCTATCAAACGTGGGCGACGACAAGAAGCTGACCGTTGCGTTCTATCGCTCGCGCTCCGGAGCTGAGCCCGTTCGCGACTGGCTCAAAGGCTTACCGACAGAAGATCGGCACACACTGGGCCGTGACCTTCGCCTCATCGAGATGGGCTGGCCGATAGGAATGCCCTTGTGTCGCGCCCTGGGAGGTGGACTTTGGGAAGTTCGCAGCACGCTCGCCGGCAATCGCATCGCTCGCGTCCTCTTCTGCGCGGTCGAAGGACATATGGTTCTGCTGCACGGCTTCATCAAGAAAAGGCAGAAGACCCCGGACGCCGAACTGAACATCGCACACAAACGAAAGAAGGATCTGGATCTGTGAGAAAGAACCCCCACATCGGCTCCTCCCTGGACGATTTCCTCAAAGAAGAAGGAATCCACGAGGACGCAACCAACTACGCGGTGAAGCGTGTCCTGGCATGGCAGATCGAAAAGGCCATGCAGGAAAAGTCCCTCACCAAAACCGAGATGGCGCGCCGCATGGGCACCAGCCGTGCTCATCTCGATCGCCTGCTCGACCCCGAGAATGCCAGGGTTCAGCTCGATACCGTGGAGCGAGCCGCCTCTGTCCTGGGACGCCGCCTGCGCCTTGTGTTGGTCTAGAGAGGAACGCCGGGCCTAAGCCACGAGCAACCGCCTGGAACTTCTACTGCCCGCCCCCGCAATCCGCGCCTTTCTCAAACAGCTCCAGATTCTCCCCCTTCCACACCATCGCCGAGTGAATCCGGTTGTACCCGCTGGGATGGTCGAAGAACACCCACTCCTCCAGCCGCCCGGGCCGCATCTTCCGGTACTCGCTCAGGTGAATCGCAGCCTGCGCAAACCCGTCCGGCTGCCGGGAAGCGTTCAGCCCGAACATGTCCGCCTCCTTCTCCTGCGTGCGCGTGAAGGTGTTCATCACCGGCGTCAGCACGAAGAACAGAATGCCCGCCAGCAGAAACACCAGCGGCAGCACCGCCGGGTCGCTGAAGTCGTGAATTCCCCATCGCGCGCCCCAGCGCCGCAGCGCCCACTGCAGTCCGTAGAACAGGTAAGCGAACGACACCACCGTTACGATAGCCAGAAACATGATCGAGTTAGGAATGTGGTTCAGCACGTAATGCCCCATTTCGTGCCCCATCACCGCCTGAATCTCCTCCGGCGACCCCCTCCGCAGCAGGTTGTCGTTCAGCGTGATCCGCATCGTATTCGCAAACCCGCTCACGTTGGCGCTCATGCGTGTCGTCTGCCGGCTGGCGTCGATCTCATACACATCCTTCGCGGGAATCCCGTTGGCGCGCGCCATGCGCAGAATCGGCTCCGTCACCTTAGGATCGTTCAGCCGTGTCACTTTGTTGAAGATCGGCATCAGGTACACGGGAGCCATGGCGATCACCACCACTACCATCGCCAGCGTCGCCGCCGCTCCCCACAGCCACCAGGTGCGCGGCAGCCTGCGCGCGATCGCGAACAGCACCACCACCGCCACGCCGCCAATCACCAGACTCACCAGCAGCGCCTTCCCCTCATCGCCCATCCATGGACCGAAGGTCTGCGTCGCCAGCCCGTATTTGTGCTCGCGCACAAAGTTCTCGTAGAACTCCAGCGGAAATCCCAGCACCGTTGTCACCAGCAGATACTGGACCCAGTACAGCAGCGTCTCGAGCCACCGGAAGCGCGTGATCCGCACTGCCAGGTCGCGCATCTTCGCCGACCAGCCCGTCTGCAGCAACAGCAGCATCATCGCCGACGCGTACAGAAAATCCCACAGCACCAGCCAGTACCCGCCCTCAAAGTACGCGTCCGATCGCGCCCGGGCCGCGGGCGGAATCATCGCCATATACGCTTCCGTCGCCGCATCCGCATCGAAATACGCCGAAGGCTCGGCCGCCGCCGGCACGTTCCTGATATCCACCGTCGGCTGCATCGCCGGCTGCGCCATCGCGGCCCCGGCTCCCACGAACGCAAACACCCCCGCCACCACAAAGCTCCGCCAACGCAAGCTCATCACCTGTGACCTCTTTCAAGGGGAGATTTTCGGTACGGCAGTTCTACCACTCTCTGTGTCAAGCGAGATACGGAAATCACAGCCCTCCGGTTCGCCCCGACGCAAATCCTATTGCCTAATCCCTAATCCCGATTCCCCGTTCCCTGCTCCCCGCCTTTCTGCCCCCTTTTCGCCATTGATCCACAGCCCTCATCTGCCCTAATCTTCCCCGCATGGCATTCGCTGAAGGTCAACCGGTCCTCTTCAAACGCGGGCAGTGCACTGGCACGATCCACCGCAAGCTCTCCTACATGCAGGACATGTACGTCGTCCAGCTCAACGGAGCCCAGAACCCCGTCAAGAAGCTCGCCCACGTCTCCGATCTCGAGCCGCTGCCCCGGCAGGAACGCCTCTCCGCCTAGTCCCGGACGCGGCGCAGAGTCTCCCTGAGGACTGCGCCCACCCTTCCTCTGCGCTCTCCGATTGATTCCTGCCTCTTTTCGCCTTGTTGCACCAAAAATTCATCCCCGCCAATGGCTTAACCGGACAAAAAAATATCCCGGGCCTGTAAAATTCGTTTTTCGACGCAACGCCAAACAACGCCGTTCCGTTGTGCCGAATCTCAGCCCCGGAGGACCCACCGCATGAAGCCGATTCTCCGCACCATCGTTATTTCCACCCTCGCGCTCACCCTCACCGGCATGCCCGCTTTTGCTCAGGACCATCCGGATCAGGACCATCACGACAACCAGCATTACGTCCACCACCAGGAATGGCACAAAGGCGCTCGCATCAATCACGACGACTGGAATCGCGGCGAGCAGGTTGACTGGCACTCCCATCACCTCCGCCAGCCGCCCCGTGGCTACGAATGGCGCGAAGTGGACGGGAACTATGTCCTGGCCGCGATCGCCACGGGCGTCATCGCGTCCGTGATCATCGCCTCCTCGCAGCCCCACTAGAATCCCGCGCGGTACCTCCGTACCGTCGGGCTGGCTGATTCTCCTTGTACCGCGCCGATCTGTCGGCCAGACTAAAAAAGGAAAGCTCTGTCCGCAGTCCTGCCAGACGCGAACAGAGCTTTTTCTTTGACCTTCATGCCCACCGCCCAGCGTCGCCCAGGCGACCTCCGGGGCGGTTCGAGCTGCTGCACCGAGTTCTTTGACAACCTGATCCGAGGGGCGGCGCCCTCCCCAACAAAACCGCCGCCTCCTGCGCAAGTGCCTCAAATGGAATTAGTTCCGCAGAGGCCCTCTCGAAGTGCTTTGTTTGCCGCACATACGCATGTATGACCCGTAAGCCATTTGGAATGCACACATGTGCATTTTGCGGAGATTTTTTTCGAGCAATATCCGGCCGTCTGGACGCCTTTAGCTCTCGTCCGGCCCGGCCAGCGTCTGCCGGAATGAAATGTTCTTGTGTCCGAAAAAGCTGAAGGCCACGGTGACGCTCGTCATGAGCGCCATGGCCACATAGGCCGCCGCCTGCGGCCGCTCCATATGCCGACGCAGCACCGGCACCAGAATCGCCATGCCCGCCAGGCCGATCACCATCGAGGTCCCGTAGACGCCCACGCAGCGCAGCCACTCGCGCAGATAGTGCCCTCGGGTGCGGAAGACAAACCACTTGTATCCGAGAAAGGCCACCGTGATGGCGATCAGGTTCGCCAGGAGCGCCGCCAGCAGATAGCCGGCGGGCAAGCGCCGGAGCGACCAGTTGAGCAGAGCAAACACTCCGTAGCCGAACAGAGTGTTGAACCCGCCGACCAGCAGGAATCGCAGGAACTCCGAGGCCGATCGATGGGTCTTCTGCTCCACGCTGATCAACAGTTGATGCGCTCTTTTTCCGTCACCAGAGGTCGGTTCTGCGCCATGGTGTGGATCGAGCCGACGTATTCCCCGATGATCCCCAGCGCGATCATCTGCACCGATCCCAGGAAAAACAACCCGATGACCACCGGCGCGACCCCGACGGTGAAGTGCTTCCAAAACGTGATTTTGTAACCGAAGTAGAACAGACCTGCCAGGAAGCTCAACAGCGCGCAAACGAATCCGGTGAACGTCACCAGCCGCAGCGGCACCTTCGAGAGGTTCGTGATGCCCAGCATCGCCAGGTCGTACAGCGTATAGAAGTTGTTCTTCGTGATGCCGCGCTTTCGCTGTGCCTGGTTGTAGAAGACCTTCACATGCGGCATTCCCAGTTCCGCAATCATGCCCCGAAAGTAGGGATAGGGATCATGGAATCCGGCGCGCAGCGCCTCCGCCACCTTCCGGTCGTAGAGCCCGAAGCCTGTGTAATGCTCGATGACCTCCACGTTGGTCAGCCGTGCCACCAGTCGGTAATAGCCGGTGCGGATACGATACATCAGGCCGCTCTCGTCGCTCGAATTCTTCACTGCAGCCACAATGGGCGACCCTTTTTCCCACTCCCGTACCATCGGCACAAACAGCTCAGGAGGTTCCTGCAGATCGGAAGCCACCAGCCCCACCGCATCGCCTTCCGCCTGCAGGAATCCGTGCATGGGAGAGCGCAGATGTCCGAAATTCCGGGCGTTGACGATTACCCGGACCGCCGGATCTTCCGCCGCCAGCTCGCGCAGCACGCCCACCGTGTTGTCCCCTGACGCGTTATCGATGAACAGAAACGCAAAGCGGTACTCCGGCAGCTCGGCAGCCATGGCGCGCAGACGCCGATGCATCTCGCGCACATTCAGCTCTTCGTTGTAACAGGGAGAAACAATCGTGATCAGCTTTTGCGTCACCGAACGAGCCTCGACCCTCGATCTCATTCCAAGGCTACATGGGCTGTCGGCGCTTCGCGGCAAATTTATGGGGACCGGTACTGCCGCAGATAACGCCTGCGAAAAGCGCAAACAGCTTCTCTTATTGTTTCCGAACGTAGAGCGAGATCGGAGTATCGTCCGGCATCAGCTGAAAGGTATCCACCAGCCGGTACTGCGGCAGAAGCGAATCGATGGCGTTTATCAGATCGCGCTGCCCGCTCGGCCGGCCGTCACGCCATATAGCTTCCTGTACGCGCAGGTACTGTTCCGTGGGCCGCGCGTAAGAAATCACCTGAGGAGGATGCTGGAGCAGCCGCTCCGCATCCTGCCGTGCCAGACTGTCCGACACAACGTCAATATTGTGCGAGCCAGCCCAGGTGGGTGGATTCGCTCCACTCAACGCATACAGCAAACCAAACTCAGGGTAGGTGAAGACAGTCTGATGATGCGCCGCCGCCGACTGCATCAGCGGTACAGTTTCGTCCAGTAACCGCACTTCCTCGGCCGGCAGCCGCATACCTCTCAACTCCGGCAGGTTTGACCGCACTGTCGCCATTCGCACTGGCGCCTCATCCTGACTATCGAAGCTAAACGGGAGATCGAGCTTTTCGCGCACAGCCAAAAAGACCATCCCGATCATGACTGCATACAGAAACCGTCGTCCCCAACCCCGTGTGCCCTCCACGGCGGCGGCCAGAAGCAGTCCCAGCCCCGGAATGGTCATCGCCTCGAAGGCCGGCCAGGAAAGAGAAAGCGTGAACGCCACTGACCATCCCACCGCCGCCAGAATCGCAATTTGCCACAACCGCAGGGTCGATTTCCTGGAACGTTTCAACGCCAGGTCAATCGCGATCAGCCCGAAAATCGTCGTTCCCACAAATGTGAAATAGACCGCGCTCTTCGAGTAGTCCCGCAGCGCCGGCAGTCGCGTCAGGGCTAATATTTCCGCCGCTCCAATCGTGATCAGAGCTACAGCTGCGAATGCCCCCCACCGGGGCAATTCCGATTCGTCAGATTTCTCCGCGGCAATGCTGCGCACAATGGCTGGCCCGCCCAGCGCCAGACCCGCGATTCCCAGCAAAAGCCATATCCAATACCCAAGGGCGACGACCATCTCCCGCAGCAGGAACATCCCAGGCTTTCCGGCCTTGGCGTGCGGTCCGCTCACGAACAACATCTGGAGACACGCGTGCAGCACCCCAAGATGCGCAAGGTAGGCTGCTACTACCCCTACAGGCACAGCGAATCCCAGCCAGTAGACAATCAGCCAGGCAACGCAGCGGCGAATGTTGAACAACCGCGCGCAGGCCACGCCGGCGATGACAGCCACAGCAACTGCCGTACCCAGCCCGATCGTCTGCTTGGTCAGCGCGCTCAGTCCTGCGGCACCCCCTGATGCCAAAGCCAGAAGCAGCGTCCGGCGCGGCCGGAAAACCTCCAGCGAGACACTGGCCGCAAACCCGCACAGCATTGCAAACAGGATCGCGTCGTGATTGTAGGAAGCCACAGGATCCGTGTGGTCGCCCGCGGAGATGATGACGGTCACCAGTGCGGCCAAACTCGATGCCCAGGCGCCGAAGCCGCGGCGCAACCACGCGTACATCACCCCTGCAAGCGCAAGCCGCTCCACCACCGCACACGCCCGGCTCACAATCAGCGCCTTCCCGAACAACGACAGTTCGATGGCAGCCTTAATGGAATTCAGCGGTGGTCCAGCAGTGAAGTAATCGCGATACGGCAGCCGACCCGCCAGCAGCGCCATCCCTCCGCCAAACTCTCCGTCGCCGGAGCGCAATCCCCCGAACCGATTAAAGAAGGCGAAGAAATACAGCGCGGTACCAGCCAGCACAATGATCCAGGGCCATGCAGTATCTCCCCGGCCGCGCTCCCCCGCAATCCGCGTTGCCATCGAGGACGAGGCTACCATAGGCGCACCCTTCGGCCTATTCAACTTTTGCGCGCGCCGAGTTTCATTAGATACGATCCCGCGTCGCGTCTCCCGCTGGTCTTCCCCTGGCCGAGCGGGGCTCCTGGATTCAGCTTGTTCGCTTCACTCAGGAAGCCGCCGAATTCGAGCGGATCGTTCGCACGCCGCGCGAGGCCTCATTTTGCCGCCCGGCTGCATCCTTTTCTGTATGGTTCGCAAACTCAAGTCCGGCGAATATCGTCTCTACTCCCGCAAAAAGAATCCCTCCACCGGCAAGCGCCGCAACCTCGGCACCTTCTCCACGCGCGAGAAAGCCGAGCAACACGAGCGCGCCGTCCAGTACTTCAAACGGCACTAGAGGACAACGATGGCCACCGCCGCTCACCGCAGCACAGAAAAGAAGTCCTCCGGCTCGAGGAAGAAATCCGCTTCAAAGAAGCGCTGGGTCCGCAACGTGACTACGGATTCCACCCACCCGCCCAAGGACCTCTTCACAAAAAGCGCGCCCGTTATCGCCCGCTCTCTGGCCTCGAAGAAGGTCTCCCCCAAAGGCCCCGCGTCGGGCATGCGCATGCTCACCTATTTCCTTAATCGGGGCGGCAAGGGCCTCAGCGCCACGCGCCGCCGTGAACTGGAGCGGGCCAAAAAGCTCCTTCACGAGCGGGTGATCGCAGAACGCGAAAAAAAGAAAGCTGCCTAAGCCGCGCGCTGCATTTTCTGAGCGCCCGAACGTTGAACGCTCTCCTGCCGCTACCTCCTGCGCCGCAGCAACCTCTTTCTCTTCCTTCGCCCTATGGCGAACACCACCACTCCCGCGCCCACCAGAGCCGCCGTCAACCCCAGCACCTTCACCACCGCCATCGCCTTGTGCGGTTCCTCCTCCGCCGGAAACACGGAGAGCACGATAGCCGCGGCCGTCGTAGCAAATCCCACCAGTGCAACGGCGATTGCCACCGGACGCTTGCCAGGCACCCGCATCACCTCCGGACCCGCGGGCTGGCTTTGCGCCCACGCCATCGCGGCGAACAGCGCCAGGAACGGCAGAAATGTCGTGATAATTGTCATGCTCACCATCAGGTCGTACGCGCCGCGCACACTGGTCCCTGCCTGCCCCAGAGCCGCCATCAGCATGCCCGCCAGCCCGTACACCACGATCGCCACCCACGGCGTCCGGAACCGCGGATGTACCCGCGCAAACGCCGGGGGTAAATAAAGATCAATGCCTGCGACAAATGGCAGCCGCGACGTCGACGACAGATAAGCCGCCGCTCCGCCGATCGCCCCCAGCACCAGCAACCCAGCCACGACCACGCCCAGCCACGGCAGGCCCAGCCGTCCGCACAGCATCGCCGTGCCCTGCATAAACCCATCCACGCCCGAAATCTGTCCCGACCGCAGCGTTGCCAGAAGCGCCGCCGTCCCCAGCACGTACGCCAGCGCCAGGGCGACCCCGCTTACCAGCAGCGCCCGTGGAATCGTCTTTCGCGGCTCCTCGATCTCCTCCCCCATAAACGATCCGGTTTCGCACCCCGAGAAGGCGATGAAGATCGTCGCCCAAAAAGCTGCGTTCCTCACCGTCAAATGGGGCGTCATCGCGCCCCAGGAAAACCGCGTCGCCACCCCGAACCGTGGCGCGGCCACCGCCGCCAGCACCACCAGCACCACCATCGACAGCCACATCCCCGTCGATCCGATGTTATTCAGCCACTTTCCGGCGTTCAGTCCTGTCACGTTCACCGCGGTGATTACCGCCAGCCACGTCACCGCAAACGTCATAAAGTACCAGGGGCTGCCAGCGAGCCGATGTCCCCGCTCCCCGGCAGCAAACAGTGCCGCCCCCGCGCCGAAATAAAGAATTGCCGCAAAGTACGGCAGATTCGACATCCAGTAGGTCCAGGCGCTCAGGAATCCCGCAAAATCCCCGAAGGCTTCGCGCGTCCAGATGTACAGCCCGCCTTCCTGCGGATAGCGCGACGACAGCTCCATCACGCTCGCCGCCAGAGGCACAAAAAATCCAACCAGAGCGAAGATCCATACCATCAGCGCGCTCGGCCCCGCCGCCGCCGCTGTTGCCACCCAGCGCACGCTCAGCGTCGTGGCAATGTACAGCAGCGTTACATCCCGCAGCCGCAGCGTCCGCTTCAGCCCCTGCGCATGCCCATGCCCCGCCGCATCGGTCGCGACGATCCCCGGTATCACCACCGGCGCTTCAGCCATGGGCTCGTAGCCCCAGATCCGCGAGCACTGCCATCGCCGCGTTCCGCCCGTTTACGCCAATCACGCTCCCGCCCGGATGCGTGCACGCCCCGCACAGATACACGCCCGCCATCGGCGTCCGCGCCATCAGCCGCTTCGACCACATAAACGGTGGCAGGCATTCCCCCTGGAAAATGTGCCCGCCCGTCAGCCCCACCTTCTTCTCAATGTCCGGCGGCCCCAATACCTGCGCCTCGACCACGGCACTGTCGAGATTCGAGCAGAAGCGCCCCAGCGACCCAAGCGCCAGACGACGTATCTCATCCCGCCGCGTCTCCCAGCTGCCCTGCGCGAAAGTGTACGGCACATACTGCGCGAAGACGCTCATCGTGTGCAGGCCCTCGGGAACCACGCTGCGATCGTGCACGCTCTGGAAGTACAGCTCGCACCACAGCGCCTCACCCAGCTCGCCGCGCCGCGCCGCAGCATATCCCGACTTCCACTCCGCCTTCGTCAGCGGTGCGTTGATCTGCCCATAGTGGTGGGGCTCGTCGATTCCAGGCCGCGCCTTGAAGTTCGGCAGGTCCCGCAGCAGCACGTTCAGCTTCACTGTGCAGCCCTCAATCGGAACCCGCTCCACCTTCGCCTTCCATCCAGCATCCGCCGATCCGCCCAGCAGGCGCAGCGTCACCCTGGGATCCGCATTGGACACGACCCCCTTCGCCGCGATCCGCTCGCCGCCCTCCAGCCGCACGCCTTCTCCAGGAACAATCTCCGCCACCGGCACGCCGCTCGCCACCACCGCACCCGCCTCGCGCGCCGCGTCGCAAAAGTAGAACGACACCATCCCCATGCCGCCGCGCACATAGCCCCACATCCCCGGCATCCCGCCCAAGCGCCCCGACGCATGATGAAACCGGATCGACGCCGTTCCTTTGTCGAACGGGCTGGCGTACGTCCCGATCACCCCCTGCCCCAGATACGCGGTCTGCAGCAATTCGTCACGCAGGTAGTGCTCCACAAACTCCGCCATCGACCACTCATAGAGAAGCTTCCGCGCCTCTTCGTCGCTGCCCAGCCGTTCGCAAATCGCCTCCGCCGACGGCGCCTCGCCTACCCACGCATCGCCATCGCCAGCCGGACGCAGCGCATCCCGCAGCCGCGCCAGCGTCGCGTTCATCGCCTTCCATCCATCGACATCGCCGGGCGCGAACCGCCGCACCTCCGCCTCGCACTTCTCATCGTCGTCCCACAGCTGCACGCTGCTTCCGTCGAGAAACGGCACGAAGAGCCCGTTCACCGCCGGCGTCCAGTGAAAGCCGCGCGCCGGCAGACCCAGCTCCTCCACCACCTTCGGGTGCAGCAACCCCGCCAGGTACGCGCACGGCGACATTCGCACGGCCGGGTGCGTCTCAGGAAACGGCTCTTCGATCGTGCACGCGCCGCCTACGCGCGGTCGGCTCTCCAGCACCAGCACTCGCTGCCCGGCCTGCGCCAAATAGGCCGCGCACGCCAGCCCGTTATGCCCCGCGCCCACCACGATCACATCCCAGTCGCGCGCCGCCAGCTCGCGCACCGGCGCCGGCAGACCCACCTCTCCCAATACCGCTGCTGTTGCTGAACTCAGAGAAACGTCCTCCTCGCCGCAAGGGTTCCTGCCAGTATCCTCTCCAGCACCAAAATCCGAAAGCCCAATGCGACAGCCCGGGACTCTCTGGGTTCTCTGAGCCCTCCGTGGTGAAAATTGGGCCTTGTCCTCCCTGACGCACAATCCTCTACGCAACGCCTCGCGCCCGGCCTATACTGTCGGTTTCGTAGCAGTAAGACGATTTAGGAGCCGCCTTTCGCCTATGGTGCCTGCGCGTTTTCGCCTCGCCTGCCTCCTGCTTCTCACCGCGTTCACCTTCGCTCCCCACGCTGCCCGCGCCCAGCAATTCGGCGAGAACGCGCAGCGCCCCTGGCTCAACACCGCGCTCCCCATCGATCAGCGGGTCGACGACCTCGTCTCGCAGATGACCCTCGAAGAAAAGGTCCAGCAGATGCGCGATCACGCGCCCGCCATCCCTCGCCTCAGCGTTCCCGCCTACTTCTGGTGGAACGAAGGCCTGCACGGCGTCGCCTTCTCCGGATACGCCACCAACTTTCCCCAGGTGATCGGCATGGCCGCCACCTTCGATGCCCAGCTCGTCCATCGCATGGGCCAGACCATCTCCACTGAAGCCCGCGCCAAATATGACGAGGCCATTCGTAACAATCAGCATGAACAATTCTTCGGCCTCACCTTCTGGGCGCCCAACATCAACATCTTTCGCGATCCCCGCTGGGGCCGCGGCCAGGAAACCTACGGCGAGGATCCTTTTCTCACCAGCCGTATGGCCGTCGCCTTCGTGAGCGGCATGCAGGGCGACGACCCGCACTACTTCCGGGTCGTCTCCACACCGAAGCACTACGCCGTGCACAGTGGGCCCGAGCCCCTGCGCCACCAGTTCAACGTCGATGTCTCCCCGCACGACCTCGAAGACACCTACCTCCCCGCCTTCCGCGCAGCCGTCACTGAGGCTCACGCCCAGTCGGTGATGTGCGCCTACAACGCCATCGACGGCGCTCCCGCCTGCGCCAACACCATGCTGCTCCAGCAGCACCTGCGCGACGACTGGCACTTCGACGGCTATGTCGTCTCCGACTGCGCCGCCGCCGCCGACATCTACACCGGCCACCACTACGCGCCCGACATGGCTCACGCCGCCGCCGATGCCGTGAAAGCCGGCACCGATCTCGAATGCGGATACATGCAGGGCCAGGCCTTCCCTTCGCTCGTTGAAGCGGTCCACGAAAACCTGCTGTCGGAAGCTGACATCAACCAGGCCCTTCACCGGCTCTTCCGCGCCCGCTTTAAACTCGGCATGTTCGACCCACCCTCGAGCTACGCCTACGGCCGCATCCCCTTCAGCGAAGTGAACTCGCCCCAGCACCGCCAGCTTTCGCTGCAGGCCGCGCGCGAGTCGATGGTCCTGCTCAAAAATGAAGACCACATTCTCCCGCTCCAATCCGGCATCGGCAGCATCGCCGTCGTCGGACCCACCGCCGCTCTCGTCCAATCCCTCCAGGGCAACTACAACGGGCCGCCGCCGAACCCCGTCTACCCGCTCACTGGCATCGAGAAGCGTTTCGCCTCGGCGAAGATCCACTACGCCCAGGGCTCCACGCTGGTCGAGGGCTTCGCCATCCCCATCGAAGAAACCGCGCTTCATCCCGCGCACGGCTCCGGTTACGGCCTCACCGGCGAATACTTCCCCACCCCCGACCTCTCCGGCAAGCCCGTCCTCACCCGCACCGACCGCTTCATCAATTTCAACTGGGACAAGGTCGTGCCCGTCCCCGGCCTGCAGCGCAACAACTACTCCGTCCGCTGGACCGGCACCTTTACCCCGCCTGCGCCCGGCGACTACAAGCTCGGCGTTCGTATTAACTACTGTTACGCATGTGAGAATGCCGAAGGCTATCGCCTCTACCTCGACGGCAAACTGATCCTCCAGAGCGGAAAAACTATGTCCGGAGAGCGCGGCGCTGCCTACGACGCCCCCGTTCACTTCGACAACACAACGCCGCACGCCATCCGCCTCGAATACCTCCATGGGACCGGCTCGGCCGGCATCGATCTCTCCTGGATCGCTCCTGCCGACGCCCTCCGCAACCAGGCCGTCGAAGCAGCGAAGCAATCCGACATCGTCATCGCCTGCGTTGGCCTCTCGCCGAATCTGGAAGGCGAAGAGATGCCCGTTCACCTTGAAGGTTTCAGCGGTGGCGACCGCACCTCCATCAGCCTGCCCGCCGCGCAGGAAGATTTACTCCACGCCCTCGCCGCGACTGGCAAACCCCTCATCGTGGTCCTGCAAAACGGCAGCGCGCTCGCCGTCGACTGGGCCCAGCAGCACGCCAGCGCGATCCTCGAAGCCTGGTATCCCGGCGAGGAAGGCGGCACAGCTATCGCCGAAACCCTCGCCGGCGACAACGATCCCGCCGGCCGCCTGCCCCTCACCTTCTACGCTTCGCTCGATCAGCTGCCGCCCTTCACCGACTACTCCATGGAGAACCGCACTTACCGCTACTTCACTGGGAAACCGCTCTACCCCTTCGGCTACGGACTGAGTTACACAACCTTCGCCTTCAGCGATGTGAAAACACCGCACGAAGTCGAAGCCGGTCAGCCCGTCCAAATCGAAGCGGAGGTGAGGAACACCGGCTCCCGCGCCGGCGATGAAGTCGTCGAACTCTACCTCACGCAGCCGCGCGGTTTTGAAACGCCCATCCACGAGCTCGCCGCCTTCCAGCGCATCCATCTCGACGCCGGCGCCTCTGTCCATGTCGGCCTCACTCTCGAACACCGCTCCATCGCCCAGGTCGACAAAGACGGCAACCGCATCATTGAACCCGGCACCTACAGCGTCTCCATCGGCAGCGGCCAGCCCGGCGACTCGCCAGACGTCCAGACCGCCGTCTTCACCGTCACCGGCCGGAAGCAGCTTCCTAAATAAGAAAAGTTTCTAATTAAACGTTTAAGCTGATAGTCTGGGTGACGATCCACGAGGCCTTTCCATGCAACGTCGTTCGTTTCTGAAATCTGCCGTCGCTCTCGCCGCTGCCCCCGCTTTCCAGCCGCTTCTGCCCCGCGCCTTTGCCGCTGACCTGCCCGAAATCCCCGTGCCCACGCCGCGTCAGTTCCCCCAGGGATTCCTCTGGGGCACGGCGACTGCCGCTTATCAGGTCGAAGGCGCCGTCCACGCCGACGGCCGCGGCCCCTCGATTTGGGACACCTTCTCCCACACCCCCGGCAAGACCTACGAGGGCGAAACCGCCGACGTCACCGACGACTTCTACCACCTCTATAAAGAAGATGTTGCCCTCATGAAGGATCTGGGCACGCAGACCTTCCGCTTCTCCATCGCGTGGCCACGCGTCTTCCCGCAGGGCACCGGCACGCCCAACCCGAAGGGTCTCGACTTCTACAAGCGCCTCCTCGACGCGCTGCAGTCCGCCGACATCACTCCCTACTGCACGCTCTACCACTGGGATCTGCCCCAGGCCCTGCAGGACAAAGGCGGATGGACCAACATCGCCACCAGCCACGCCTTCGCGGACTACGCCGGCTACACCGCCGGCCAGCTCTCCGACCGCATCACCCACTGGATGACCATCAATGAGTTCGACTCCTTCATCGACGACGGCTATCAGTCCGGAAATTCCGCTCCGGGTCTGAAGCTCCCCCTCAATGAGGTCACCCAGGCCCGCCACTACGCCGTCCTCGCCCACGGACTCGCCGTACAGGCCATCCGCGCCGCCGCCAAACAGCCGGTCAAGGTCGGCCTCGCGCAGGACGCTCCTGGCGCCATGCCCGCCATCGAAGACGAGCCGCACATCCGTGCCGCCGAAACCGCCTTTCGCGAAATCAACGCGCCCTATCTCACCGTCATCATGGAGGGCCGCTATACCGATCTCTACCTCCGCAAACTCGGCGCCGATGCCCCGCACTTCACGCCCGACGAGCTGAAGATCATCTCCACGCCCCTGGACTTCGTCGGCACCAACATCTACACCACCCAGGAAGTCATCCCCGCCGATACGCCCGAAGGCTTCGCCATGGTCCCGCGCCCGGCCAGCTATCCGCACGCCTCTTCAGACTGGCTTTACTTCAATCCGCAGGCCATCTACTGGACCCCGAAGTTCGTCTCCGAAATCTGGGGCGTCAAAGAAATCTACATCACCGAAAACGGCTACTCCTCCGACGACGTTCTCCGTCCCGACGGCCAGGTCCTCGACACCGACCGCATCCTTTATCTGAGAAACTACCTCACCCAGCTCCACCGCGGCGTCTCGGAAGGCGTTCCCCTCAAGGGCTATTTCCTCTGGAGCCTCCTCGACAACTACGAATGGGCCTCCGGCTTCTCGAAACGCTTCGGCATCACCTACATCGACTTCAAAACCGAAAAGCGCACCCCCAAACTCTCCTCTGCCTTCTACAAAGAGGTGATCCGCACCAACTCCGTGGTCTAGGCAACTCAGGATTGGCGAGTCATATCTGTGGCCTGTGGCCTGTGGCCTGTGGCCTGTGGCCTGTGGCCTGTGGCCTGTTGGCTGTACCCTCTACCCTGTCCGCTGTACCCTGAATCGGTGCCCTTCCAGGACTTCCTCGGCAACGAAGCCACCGTCCGCCACCTGCGCGAAGCCATCGCCGCCGGACGTCTCCCGCACTCCCTCATCCTCGCCGGACCCCGCGGCGCCGGCAAATACACCCTCGCCATCATGCTCGCCCAGGCGGCCAACTGCCTCACCCCTCCCAGCAATCCCGACGGCCTCCCTGATTTCTGCGGCCGCTGCTCCAATTGCGTGAGGATCGGCGAATCCCGCGACCTCGACGCCCGTTTTGCCGAAGCCGTCGCCACCCGCGAAGACATGCGCGACGCCGACAAGCGCGACACCCGCATCCTCATTCAGACCCACCCTGACGTCCTCGTCATCCCCCCCGATCCGCCGCAGATGCTCATCAAGATCGGCCAGGTCCGCGTGCTCACCCGCGAAATCTACCGCGTCCCCGCCGAAGCCCGCCGCGCCTTTTCGATCTTCACCTGTGCCTCGTTTATGAAAGAAGCGGCCAACTCCCTCCTGAAAGTCCTCGAAGAGCCGCCCGCCCACGCAACCATCGTCCTGCTCGCGGAAAATCCCGGCGAATTGCTCCCCACCATCCGCTCCCGCGCCGGCATCTTCCGCCTCGGCGCCATCCCCACCGAACAGATCGAGCGCCTCCTCGCTGAGCGCCGTCCCGACGCCAAGCCCGCCCAACGCGCCCTCATCGCCCGCCTCTCCGAAGGCGCTATCGGCCGTGCCCTCGGCTTCGATCTCGAGGCATGGCTGGCCAGCCGCGCCGACGCCATGGTCCTCCTGCGCAACTCCATCGGCCAGGCCGACGCCAGCGACCTCTTCAAAATCACTGAAACCTATCGCGCCGGCGCCGAAGGCCAGCAGAAAACCGAAGCCCTGCTGCGCACCGCCGCCTCGCTCCTCGAAGACCTGCTCCTGCTCAAGTCGGAGACTCCCGATCTCCTGCGCAATATCGACCTCCGCAAAGAGCTCGCCGCCATGGCCTCCGCCGTTAGCTTTTCGTGGATCGAATCCGCGGCGCGCGGCCTGCGCCAGGTGGAATCTGGTATGCGCCGCAACCTGCTCCGGTCTCTCTCGCTCGACAGCTTCGCCGCGCAGCTCAGCCATTCTGTGGAAATTTAATCTTCTGGCCGAACCTGGCGCTCGTTTCTCCACCTTGCGCCGGAGTAGCATAACTCTCAGATTCCCCAATTCCCCGATCGCCATTTGCGACGCGGACTCGGTTTCCCGCATCACATAGGCATCATTGTCCGTAAAGGATTCTGGGTTATGTCCCAATCGTCTGCCTCCGCCGTGCGCACGCTGAGCGCGCAGTCCAGCAAGAGCTCACTCCAGCGTGCCTCCTCCGCCCTCGGCGCTGTCGGCGCCACTCCTCAACCTGTGCCAGGACCTGTTGCCGTTCCGCCGCCCGCATCGCCCGCGCCTCCGGAGCACCGCAACAACACCCACGACCTCGACGTCATCGGTCCGCGCAAGCTCATCCGCCCGCACCTGCCCGAAGGATTCGTCCGCAGCCGCCGCTCCCAGCGCCCCGATGAAACTCCGTACCTGTGGCATCGGCCTGCTCCGCCGGCTGCACTCGCCCACGAAACCTCCAGCGCCGAATCGTTCTACTTCCAGAAGCAGATTCAGGCGCAGACGCCGATGGTCTTCGTGCTCGACGACGGAGAACGGATCGAAGGCTCGATCGAGTGGTACGACCGTGATGTCATCAAGGTGCGCTGCAACAGCTCCTCGCCCTTCCGCCACGGCGAACATGCCACGCGCATCCTGATCTACAAATCCGGGATCAAGTACCTCTTCAAGGCCGGCGAGAACCAGCCGCAATTCTGAACTACGCTGCCAGCTACAGGCCACCGGCTGCTTCCTAGCGCCGCGCTGCCTTCTGCAGCCGATCGCGCAGCGCTGTCCCCAGGCCCCCCTCGGCCGGCAGCGGACACACAATCACCGTCAAGCCCGCGCTGTCCAGCCACCGCAATCCTGCATAGAGCCGCTGCGCCAGCTCCTCGGCATCCTCCCACTTGCCCCAGCGAAAGACCCGCGCCTGCCGCCCGATCACCGCAGCCTGGAAGACATCCGGCAGCATTACGCCGACCGATTCCCCGCCTTCCTCGCATCGCCGCACGGTCGCCCCAAGACTCGCCTTCTGCGCCTCGCTCTCACCCTCGATCAGGATCAGCCTCGCCCTCGGCGCATAATGGCGCTCGCCCATCCCCGGCGCCGCCGCCGCCTCCGCCGTTTCCTCCGTGGTCCTGCTCTCGCGGATCCACACCGGACACCGGCACACTTCGCGCAGCTGCTCCAGGGAAATTACCCCTGGCCGATACACCACGCAGCTCGACTCCCGCACATCCACCACCGTCGACTCCACGCCGTGGGTTGCCTCTCCGCCATCCAGGATCGCGTCGATCCGCTCATTCAGATCCTCCGCCACGTGCTCGGCCGTCGTGGCGCTGGTCCGCCCAAAACGATTCGCGCTCGGCGCCGCTACCGGTACACCCGCCGCTCGCAGCAGCGCCTGGGCCACGGGATGCGCCGGCATCCGCACGCCCACACGCATCAGCCCGGCGGTCACGGCCGCCGGCACCTGCTCGCTCTTCGGCAGCAACAGCGTCAGCGGCCCCGGCCAGAACCCATCGATCAGCCGGTCCGCAATCGCGCTGGCCCCGGCCGCCACCGTGGGCAGCATCGCGGCATCGCCGATGTGCACAATCAGCGGATCCCACGAGGGCCGTCCCTTCGCCACAAAAATCCTGGCCACCGCCGCCGCATCCAGCGCGTTCGCTCCCAGGCCGTACACCGTCTCTGTCGGAAACGCCACTGTCCCGCCGCCGCGCAAAATCTCCGCAGCCTGCGCAATCGCGCGACGCGATGCGTCACTCTTCAAATCCCCACGATCGACGAGCAGTCGCAGTGTCTTCATCGATTCCATGCTACGGCCCCGTTCGCCGCAAATCGATCCTTCCTTCGTAATGGAACCCGATGACCCGCGCTGATGACTCCGAATTTCGGAGCCGAGAGCGAATTCTCCCGCCGCATCGCCCGTCGTTCCTGAACGCTGGACGCTGTTCGCTGTACGCTGTCCTTATGGCCACGGAAATCGAAGTCAAATTCCGCGTCGCGGATCCCCAGGCCCTCCGCCGCCGTCTCGTCGCTGCCGGCTTCCACGAGGAAACGCCCCGCACCTTCGAGCGCAACGTCCTCTACGACACTGCCGACCGCCTGCCTTCGCGCCCAAACCGCCATCCTGCGCGTCCGCAAATACGGAGAACGCTGGGTCGTCACTTTCAAATGCCTGCCGCAGAACAACGATCCCGCTGCCCGCCACAAGCACCGCGAAGAAACCGAGACCCAGGTCCAGGACGGCGAAGCCATCGGCCACATCTTCACCCAGCTCGGCTACCAACCTGCCTTTGTCTATGAAAAGTGGCGCACCGAATACGCCGACTCGACCGGCCACTGTGTGCTTGATGAAACCCCCATCGGTATCTATGCTGAGCTCGAAGGCCCACCGGACTGGATCGACGCCACCGGCAACAAACTCGGCATCGATCCCGCCGACTTCATCACCCTCAGCTACGGCCGCCTCTTTGAGCAGTGGAAAAAAGACACCGGCAGCCCCGCCGAAAATCTCACGTTCGCCGAAATCCCTGCGCCGTAACCTGCAACCTGTGGCCTGTAACCTGTCTACTCACCCGTAAACGGATTCCCCTCCGCCGGCTTGATCGTCGTCGGATCCGGCTTCTCCACCTCGCGGCTCTCCTCAATCTGCACCGCATCCTGTCCGCTATCCGCTGTCCGCTGTCCGCTGCCTTTGCGGTACACCCGCATCGGATCCCCCGGCAGCATTCCGTGTTCCTCCAGCGCCAGACGGATCCGCCGCTGCGTCTCCCGCATCGCCGCCCACTGCTGGTTCGCCTTCGTCTTCAGCTGCACCGGATACATGACCTGCGATCCCTTGATCGCGTCCACCCCCAGCAGCGTCGGATCGGCCAGATACACATCACTGTACTTCGGATCGGTGCGCACGCTCATCGCTACTTCCTTCAGCAGTGCCATCACCTCGTCGGGATTCGCCGAAAAGTCCACCGACACCTGGATCGTTGCCAGCGAGTAATCCCGCGTCACATTCGCCACCGTCGTAATCTGCGAGTTCGGTACGATGTACAACGTTCCGTCGCCGCCCCGCACCTGCGTCTTCCGCAGCGTCATCGACTCTACCGTTCCGGTCACTCCGGCGATCGTCACCACGTCCCCGACGTTGAACTGGTCCTCCACAAGGATCAAAAACCCGTTGAAGCAGTCCTTCACGATGTTCTGCGCCGCCAGCCCGATGGCTACCCCCGCCACGCCCGCGCTGGTCAGCAGAGGCCCCAGGTTGAAGCCCAGAATCGGCAGCACCTGCAGCGTCGCCAGGAACACGATCACCACGATTCCCGTGGTCCGGATCACCGAAGTCAGCGTCCGCAACTGCGCCAGGTGCCCGGCCGTGCTTGACTGCTTGTTCGCGATCCGCAACACGCGGTCGGTGATCAGTCCCAGCACCCGCATCAGCAGCCACGCGATCAGCGCGACGCCAATCAGCTTGGGCAGCTTGTCGTGCAGGAAGTCCTGCAGATCCAGAAGATATTTGTCACCGAGGCCGACGAAGAATTCCCGCCGACCTACCAACAGCAGTTCAGTCCACATAGTTTTCTTAAGAATACCTGCCCGCGGCCACCGGACTTCTCTCCGCTCTCCGTCCTATAATGCTCCCACCCCAGGACCGGATCCGCTTTCCCAGAGGAGATTTCCCATGGCCGTCCTGCAATGTACTTCCCTTCGCATTCGCTTCGGCTGGATCCTCCTGCTCGCCGCTGCTTTGCCTTTCCTCGCTCCTTCTTTGCGCGCCCAGGTCTCGTCGCCTTCCCGCTCCCGCGCGGCTCACGCTGCCACCAACAGCGAGGCCTCCGACGACATCGCTATCACCACCGCTGGCGGGGTCAAAACTCAAACCCCTCGCGACACGAGCCCCCAGCACAATGCGCTGCGCCAGAAAGCCATCGTCGACGACACAGCACAACTCCTCGAGCTCGCCCAACAGCTCAAAACCGCCGTCGACAAGAGCAGTAAAGATCAGTTTTCGATGACCGTCATCCACACCGCCGCCCAGATTCAAAAGCTCGCCAAGACTGTAGAGAAGAAGATGCGCGACACCGACTAGCGTCTCACCCTCAAGGCGCAGTCCGCCCTGAGCACCCAAAGCCGCACGCTGATGCAGCCCGACCCTGTCCTTAGCCCGACAGGGCCGGTGCTGCCTCCTGCGCAATTCGCCTTATGGAATGCTCGCCGTGTAGATGTTCGACGCCGTGCTTTCGGCCCCTGACCCATCCACACTGGTGACCTTGTAGTTGTAGGTCGTGCCGCTTTGGGCCGTCGAATCGGTAAAGCTCGTCGGCGCATTCACCGACGAATTCAGCTTTTGGTAACTGCCACTGCCGCTCGCGCGATAGACGTTGTACCCCGCGACCGGATCCGTGGAGCTGTCCGGAGCCTCCCAGCTCAGGTCCACCGCATAGCTGGAAGCGCTGCTCTCCCCGGTGCCGCTCAGACTGATCGTCACCGCGGAGTCGGCGTTGCTGCTGATGCTCACACTTCCCGTCGCGGCTCCCGCCGCCGTCGGATCGAACTGCAGATCCAGCGTGGCGGACTGTTTTGGATTCAGCGTCAGCGGAAGACTCAGCCCGGTTGCGCTGAACCCCTTCCCCGACACCGTCGCCGACTGGATCGTGAGTGCCGCGCCGCCGCTGGAGGTCAGCGTCACGGTCTGCGTCGCCGTCGTGTTTTCCGCCACGCTGCCAAACGAGACCTTTGTCGCGTTCACCGTCAGCCCCGCCGCGGCGGCTGCCTTCAGGTCCAGGAGGAAGGTCTCCGACGTACCGCCCTCACTCGCCGTCAGCGTCACGCTCTGCGATGAGGTAACCGCCGCTGCAGTGGCTGTGAACGATGCGGTGGTCGCCCCATCTGGCACCACAACGGAGGCCGGAACCTGGACGGACGCCTCGTTGCTGCTCAGACTGACCGTCGCGCCGCGATTATTCGCCGCCGCACTCAGCGTCACGGAACAGGAATCGCTGACCGCTCCGCTGAGTGTGCTTTGGCTGCACGTTAACGCGCTCAGTTTCACGCCGTCATCCGATGCGCCGCTGCGACCGTGGCGCGCCGCGAAGCTCGACAAAGGCAACAGCCCGGTGAATGCCAACACCAGAGCCGGACGCCATAGCCTGCGCGGTAATGCTGGCTCGCGGCCGGATAAGGTGTGGCTCGATTGCGCTACGCGGTCAGCCGCAACTGGGCAGCCGCAGGGGGGAGGAACACAACGCAACTTCATTGGGACGATCCTGGTCGGCGCAGGAGCACACGAATCCCGTCCACGTCAGAACCGGGTCCGGCGCAGCGAGCGAATCGAACGATTCAGGAGACGGTGATCCTGACGCTATACGCCCTGGCAAGGGAGGGATTCAGCCGCCGTTGAGCCGGAGCAGGATCACCAGGAGCTCAACACCAGCGCCCGCCCGCACATTCCGGTGCGCAGCAGGAGGAAGCGGCCCTTGTCGAGGCGCGACACTACCTTTCTCTCTCAGACTGAAATCCCAAGGCTGGTCAGGGGTACTGCGGGCTGGCGAATCTGGAACAGCGACGTGGCTGCTACTCAGGACGCGGTGACTGCGTGAACAACGGGGCGATTGGCCGTCAATACATGCAAGTTGGGTACCGTAATCAGTTGGTGACGCAGGGTGCATAAAAAAAGTTGTCTAAAAGTGCCATTCCATCGCGACTCCTGCTGTGCCCGAATTAGCACGATATGCATCAGCCAACCACCGGGCAACAATGCATTTACCTCGAGCGGATGCACCACGGACTATGCACGACTAAAGTCATCTGTCGGACAATGTGTATTCCACAAATCCTTGCCTTGTTTTTCTGCCAGGTCACCCCAGTGCATCGTCCCGCCGGCCACCTTGCCGCGGAATTTACACGGGGTCTCTGACGCTTCTTCCCGAACTTCCTGTACCCTTGCAGGCATGCAAAACCGCATCACCGGCACCACCATGCCTGTGCTCGAGTTCCTGCTCGAGCCGAATGACGCCATCATCTCTGAAGCGGGCGAGCTGTCCTGGATGTCCGCCAACGTCCAGATGACCACGCACACGCAGTTCGGCGGCGGCGGCGGCCTCTTCGGCGCCTTTAAACGCGTCGTCGGGGGCGGCAGCCTCTTCATGACCGAGTACCGCGCGATGGGAGGCCCCGGCGAGCTGGCCTTTGCCACGCGCGTGCCTGGCCACATCGTCCCCGTCGAAGTTGCTCCCGGCAACGAGTACATGATCCACCGCCACGGCTTCCTCTGCGCCACCGCCGGCATTGCGCTCAGTGTCGGATTCCAGCAGTCGCTGGGCGCCGGCATCTTCGGTGGCGACGGCTTCCTCCTGCAGAAAGTCGGCGGCCAGGGTGTCGCGTGGCTGGAGCTCTCCGGTGAACTCGTTCAGCGCGACCTCCGTCCCGGCGAAACGCTGCTCGTCCATCCCGGACACGTCGGCGCCTTCCAGGCCAGCATCGGGTTCCAGATCACCATGGTCCGCGGCATCCGCAACCTGATCTTCGGAGGCGACGGCATCTTTCTCGCGGCGCTCACCGGCCCGGGGCGCATCTGGCTGCAGACTTTGCCCATCTCGAAACTGGCTCACCAGATCCAGGAGTATCTGCCCGCCCAGCAGGGACGCCAGACCGCCGAAGCAGGCCTGCTCGGCGGCATCGTCGGCTCGGTGCTCGACGGCATGAACCGCTGACACCAACAAATCCGCAACTTCATCGCGGTCCTGCGCCAGTTCCCTTTCCAGGCGCCACACCACGGAAGAGGGATGGGCGGATCGCCCCCGGCGAGATAGGCTCAGTTCGTCGGCCGACCATGGAGGTCGTTCGATCAGACTCGAACCCCACGTCTCTCCACGGCGAGAGCTGCACGACCCGAGCCTGATCCACCGATGGACACTTCAATGCATTTCCCCTGCATTTTTCCTGTTCCGTGCGATCCTGGCGCGGCGCTCCCCACTACCCTGGCAGCGCAAACCCATTCCCGGAGGATGTCATCGCCACGCGTCTGCAGTTAGGAGATCTGCTCGTCCAGGCCAGGCTGGTCACCGCCGAGGACGTAGCCAAAGCGCTCGAGCGCCAGACCAGCGAGGGCGGCCGGCTGGGCGAAAACCTCGTTGCTACGGGAGCGCTCACGCAGAACGCGCTCGATGCATTTCTGCATCACTTTCCCAGCGACCCCGCCAATCTTGCCGCCACCGGAATTGACGCTGTCGACCTGATGGGCATCATGATGAAGCTCATCTATTCCTCCCGTCTGCAGACCGTCCGCCAGGTCAGCGAAGCCATCATGCTCCCCACCCGCATGGTCAACGAGCTGGTGCAGATGGCCATCGATCGCAAGCTGCTTGTCTCCCTCGGCGTGCGCGGCGCCGACAGCTTTGGCAGCAGCAGCTACGCGATCACCGAAGATGGAAGGCGCTGGACCCTCGACGCCCTCGCCCAGGTCGGCTATATCGGTCCCGCCCCTGTGCCTCTTGAGCAGTTCAATGAACAGGTGCTCCACCAGAAGCTCACCAACGAAGTCATCACCTTCGACCGCATCCGCAAGTCCATCGGCTCGCTCACCTTCGACGACGCCCTCATCGAGAAGTGCGGGCCCGGCCTGAACTCCGGCCGCGCCATCCTCCTCTACGGCCCCCCGGGCAACGGAAAAACCTCCATCGCCCGCTGCCTCGCCAACGTCTTCAGCGACATCGTCTACGTGCCGTACGCCATCGCCGTCGAAGGCCAGATCATCCGCGTCTTCGATCCCGCCATTCACGTCGCCGTCGATCCCGCCGGCCTCATTGACGATGGCGGTCTCCCCGCCGCCCGCACCGATGTTCTCGATCACCGCTGGGTCCCCTGCCGGCGGCCCTTTCTCGTTGCCGGCGGCGAGCTCACCCTCGAGATGCTCGACCTCCTCTACAACCCCGTCGGCCACTATTACGAGGCGCCGCTCCATATCAAGGCGCTGGGCGGCTGCTTCATCATCGACGACTTCGGCCGCCAGATCGTCAGCCCCACCGCCCTGCTCAACCGCTGGATCGTCCCCCTCGAAAACCGCATCGACTACCTCAAACTCCATACCGGCAAAAGCTTCAGCATTCCCTTTGAGGAACTCGTCATCTTCTCCACCAACATCGAGCCGGAAGATCTCATGGACCCCGCCTTCCTCCGCCGCCTGCCCTACAAAATCGAGGTAGGCGCGCCCAGCGTCAACTCCTTCCGCCGCATCTTCGAGACGGAGTGCGCCAGGGCTGGCCTCCCCGTTTCCACGGATGCCATCGACAACATCGTCTACAGAATTGAAATTGAGAAAGGCCTCGAGCTCGCCGCCTATCAGCCCAGATTCATCGTCGATCAGGTCATCGCCACCTGTCGCTTCATGGAGCAGCCTCCCCAAATGGAGCCCCGCTACCTCGATTACGCGCTCGACAACCTGCGAGTCCACCGCAACTCGACTCAGACGACGCAGCATCCGCCCCTGCCCCAAAGGGCCTGAAACGCTAATCGGACCTGAGTCCGGTGCTGCGTTCCGCCGTCACTCCCCTCTGAGTGCCTGCAGGGGATCGACCGAAGCCGCCCGCCGCGCCGGAAGCGCCGACGCGGCCAGCGCCAGCGCGAACACCGCCAGCGTCGCGAGGATCATTACCACGGGATCGAACGGGCTCACCTCGAAAAGGAAGCTGCGCAGGATTCTCGCAGCTGCTGCCGCCCCGGCGAGCCCCAGAACGCAGCCAACCACCGCCAGCTTCAGCCCGGAGAGTGCCACCAGCCGCACGATGTGCGAACGCTGCGACCCGAGCGCCATCCGGATCGCCATCTCCTGCACCCGCGACGCCACCGAGAACGCGATGATGCTGTAAATCCCCAGCACCGCCAGAAGCACCGCCGCCAGGGCGAAGCTGGAAATGATGATGGTGTTGAAGCGCCGCGGCGCTTCACTTTGCGCCACCACCTCGTCCATCGTCTGCACCTGCGTGAGCGGCAGCTGCGGATCGAGATTCCGCACCACCGCGCGCATCGCATTCTCCATCTGCTCCGGCGGCAGAGCCGACCGCAGAACGATGTAGAGGGAGTTTCCGTTCAAATCCGTTGGCTGCGCATAAGCGCCGGCGTCCTTCTCCAGCTGCGCCACCGGCGCGTAGAACTGCTCGTGAGCGTCAGCGTCCGGCGAGTTGAGCTTCGCATCCGCGACTTCCCCCACTACCGTCATCCACGGCGTCGCGGACTTCACCATCCCGGTCCGCATCCGCTTGCCAATGGGATCCTGCCCCGGCCAGTAGTGCTGTGCGAATTCGTGATTCACGATCACCACCAGCTGGCTGTTCGCGTCATCGGCTTCCGTGAAATACCGTCCCCGCAGCAGCGGAATCCCCATTGCCTGAAAATAGTCAGGGATCACCATAGAAGGCGAAGCCGTGCTGCGGTCCGGTCCCCGCGGATCGACAAAGCCCTCCACAACAAAAATCGTGATGCCGTCGCCTGTCGCGGGAATCGTGGTGGTCATGCCCGCCGCCTGCACACCCGGCAGCTGCCTCAGCCGCTCCAGTAAACGACGATTGAACGTGTCCATCTGCGCCTGCGTCGCATACTGCTTCTGCGGCAGAGAATAGACCGCCGTCGTCACGTGATCCGGCCGAAACCCAAGATTTACTTCGCTCATCTTGCTGAAGCTGCGCAGCAGCAGACCCGAAGCCGTCAGCAGCACCAGCGCCACCGCGATCTCCAGCACCACCAACGTCGACCGCAGCCGCGCATGCCCGCCCCCCGCCGATCCGCTGCGCCCGCCCTCTTTCAATGATGCGTTCACGTTCGTGCGCAGCGCCGCAAAACCCGGCGCCAGCCCGCAGAAAAATCCCGTCACCACCGCCAGCAGCAACGCGAATCCCACGACACTCCAGTTCAGGGTGATCGCAGCCACGCGCGGCAGCGTCTCCGGCAGCAGGTTCCGTCCAAACTCCACAGCGAACGCAGCCAGTCCGATTCCGATCAGCCCTCCGGCCACGCTGATCACCACGCTCTCCAGGATCATCTGCCGCAATAAAGCCAGCGCCGGCGCGCCGATCGCCATGCGCACCGCAATCTCCCGCTGCCGCCGGATCGCCCGCACCAGCAGCAGCCCCGCCAGGTTCGCGCACGCAATCAGCAGCACCACCGCAACCGCCAGAAACAGCATCCGCAGCAGGGGACGCGTCTGCAGTACCTCAATCTGCTGCAGCGGATACACGACCGGATGAATCCGGAAGTTCTTCGCATCCGGGGGATAGTTCCGCATAATCTCCGCGGCCACCTGATTCGCATCAGCCTCCGCCTGCGCCCTGGTGACCCCGGGCTTCAGCCGCCCTACCATCTGCAGATACCAGCTGGTCTCCGCATCAGGCGAAAGCTCCTGCACGGAAAAACTCATCGGCACCCACAGCTCCGTCCGATACAGGTGTCCGTACTCCATCGGGAATTCAAAGCTGCGCGGCATCACGCCGATCACGACGTAAGGCTTGCGATCCAGCAGAATCTTCGTTCCCAGAACATGCGGATCGCCGTTGAATCGGCTCTTCCACGTGATGTAGCTGAGGACCGCGACCTGCGCCTTTTGCTGATCTTCCTGCGCCGTAAACACGCGCCCCAGCAGCGGCGCCACGCCAAGTACCGTGAACATGGAAGGCGTCATCCGCGCGGCGGAAATCTGAGCGGGCTCGCCGATCCCGGACAGCTCGTACCCCGCTCCGGTGAACCCGCCCAGGCTCTGGAACGCATGCGTCTCGCGCTGGTAGGTCACGACCTCCGGCCCGGTCACCGGCCCGGGATCGTGCTCGCCCCAGTTCGTTCCCGCCAGCTGATCGCCCAGCGTGACCAGCTGATTCGGCTGCACAAAAGGCAGCGGCCGGAGCAGGACGCCATCGACAATGGAGAAGATCGCCGTCGTCGCGCCGATGCCGAAGGCCAGCATCAGGACGGCGGTTGCGGTAAATCCGGGAGACTGGCGCAGCTGGCGGAGGACCAGCCTGAGGTCTGAGAAGGGCTTATGCACTGGAGCCTCCGCCCGGTTCACCGGGTCGCGCTTCCTGGGTAGATGTTAGACGGATCAGCCAGCCGCTGTGGTCCCATTTCATCACCAATTTCGCGCGGGCCACGCGGAAACTGGACGTCAAAAAATGGGGGAATCGGGATATGGAAGTGGCTGATTCGGTGGGTGGGCAAAGGTAACATCTGCGAGCCTGTAGCCCGTAGCCCGTAGCCGGTGGCCTGTAGCCCGTAGCTCGTAGCCGGGTATTGGCCGCAGGACTCATTCCGGATCGTCAATTGCCACTAGACGGGAAACTCTTCAATCACTGCAAATTGCGCGGCAGTGGGGACAACTTTGCTGAGTCGAAAGCGGCGCCAGCCAGGAGCTCGCGATACTCGTCCACGGAGCGCTCGCGGCCTCCGGTCAAAATGAGCATAACGATGTCGACGAATTTGCCATTTGAAGGAACATTTTCGCCGGAGAGGCCCCCCTACCAGGAGGAGCACGCCGTCTGCGGGAATCGCCTTCCGGCAATTGTCAAGAAAAGAGTCTCAACAGCCCCCAAAGGCCCGTTCTCAGTAACTACGATTGCCAAATGATTAGTCCCCATAAAACGGGCTGATGGTCAGGGAACCTACTGACGGTCGACGCTATTGCCACGGTCGGAAGGAGGCCGTCGCGATGGCGAGAACAACGAAATCGAAGCGGAAGCGGGCTCCGAAAACCGTCCTCAAGCTCCCGGACCTTGAACCGTCCAAATCGGCTGTCCTCAATAGCCTGACCTCGCGCAGTTCTCAGCCCTCCTACGATCACGCGACTTTCGAGTATGTATCCGTTTTCAAGTGCGGTTCCCCGCCCATTGAGAAGGCGAAGGGCGGTTATCTGCGCAGCAAGTCGCCTACAGGAGTGGCGGGGACCTGGCGTCCTTGTCCAGGCGAGGTGCTCGCCGTGCTTGCGGCCAACCCCTGTAGCATTTATTTTGCAGCCGATACTGAGAGCCACGTTTGGCTGGAGTCTTTCGAAGAGTTTCAAAACAGGCAAACCGACGAACGCGGCAGTCAGGGCGATTTCAGAATTGGCGGTAGTGAGAGCATCTCTTGTCGCCTGCCACTCGGCGCTCGGGTTCATTGCCTCTGGGTACTCCAGTTCGCTATCGGAGAAAGCCCCCTGATCCGCTTTGCTCAGCAGGAATGAGCGCCCTGTTTCCGCCTTCATTACTTCCCGCGCGGGTTCAAGCGGCTTTGAAAGTCTCCGTTTTGGCGGCGATGCAGTCCAGCAGCTCTTTCCAGGACCTGACGAACGATTCGGCCCCTTCGTTCTGGAGTTGCGAGCCCAGCGCTTTTGTGTCGATGCCCGCTTTGTCGAACCTGGCCAGTTCGTCTCCGACGTGAGCAGGCAGCGTCTCATGGATATCTCCGTGATCGGCGAATGCCTGCAAAGTCTCATCAGGCATCGTGTTTACGGTGAAGGGAGCAGCGAGGGCCTCAATGTACAGCGTGTCAGAGGCTTTTGGATCCTTGGTTCGGGTGCTGGCGAAAAGCAGGCGTTGGGCACGAGCACCCGCGTTCAGGATGCGCTGCGAGCGTGGCGAGTCGAGCAACATGCGATAGCTCGCATACGTCTCTCGTGCAACGGCGATACCCAGCTGGTTCCGCAGTTCCCCGGGAGCTGTGCCTGCTATCGCCACGTCCCAGCGGCTGACAAAAAGCGAGGCGACGGAACCAACATCGGGGTCCAGCCCGGCAGCGATGCGGCGCTCGATGCCGCGCAGATACGCCTCTGCGGCCGCGACATACTGCGCTGACGAGAACAGGAGTGTTACATTGACCGGCACACCCGCGAAGATTGCCTCTTCGATGGCGGGCAGGCCCTCCTTCGTGCCCGGTATTTTGATGAAGAGGTTCGGCCGCGCTGCACGAGCGTGAAGATCCCTGGCTGCGGCGAGCGTGGCGGCAGTGTCGTGGGCCAGCAGGGGCGACACTTCGAGCGACACCCAGCCGTCCACGTGGTTGGTCCGATCATGGATCGGCCGAAAGAGATCGGCAGCCTGCCGGAGGTCTTCGATGGCGAGTTCGAAGAAGAGGGCCTCGCCCGATTTGCCTTCCTGCAATTTCTGCTGGATACCGTGGTCGTATTCGCGGCTGTTCCTGAGCGCATGAGCGAAGATGGTTGGATTTGAGGTCAGGCCGGTGATCGAGAACTCCTGGATGTAGCGGCGGAGCGTGCCTTTCATCAGCAGTCCGCGGGTGATGTTGTCGAGCCAGAGACTTTGGCCCATTTCGTGGAGCTTTTGCGTGGCTTTCATCGCTTTCCTCCCGGATCGTTCACGGATGATGCGTTGGAGTGCAGGTATGTCGGGCTGCGGTCGACGAGCGCCGTACGGCTGCAAGAGGACCTTATCGAGAGGACTCCTGCGGGTGGGGATTGTGCCAGCTACCGCCTGGAGCAAGGATCGCGTCAGCCTGTTTCGGCCCCCAGCTTCGGCGCTTGTAAGGATGAACCCGATGGTGATTTTTCAGGACCGGATTGACGACTGCCCAGGCAGCTTCAACCGCATTCTCACGCGTGAAGAGCGCTCCATCGCCTCTCATAGCGTCGCCCAGAAGCCGCTCATACGGAGCTTCCTCGCCCGGCCGTTCTTCGCACAGGTAGAGCTCTCGTTGTTCTCCGATGAAATCCTTCCCGGCGATCTTCACACGAGCGGCAAGAGCAATGGCCGAGTTGGGCGACAGCCGAAAGCGCAGATAATTGGCTGGGCCGGTCGCCGGCGCTGAATCGGCGAAGAGCCTCTGCGGCGAGGGTTTCAACTCCACTACAACCTCGGTTGCGGTTTCAGACAGATACTTGCCGGAGCGCAGGTACCAGGGCACTCCTTCCCAACGCCATGAGTCAATGAAAAGACGCAGGGCGCAGAAGGTCTCAACGTCGGAGTTCTTCGCCACGCCTTTCTCCTGCCGGTAGCCGGCGTACTGGCCTCGGACCACGTCGTTGGGCTGCAAAGGGCGCATGGCCTCAAAGACTTTCGCCTTCTCGCTGTGCACGGCGCCAAAATCTCTGGTAGACGGCGGCTCCATGGCAAGCAGCGCGACAATCTGGAAAAGGTGGTTCTGAATTACATCGCGCAAGCAGCCGGCGGATTCGTAAAATGCTCCACGGCCCTTCACCCCGAAGGTTTCCGAGAGGGTTATCTGGACGCTGGCCACGTAGTTGCGGTTCCAGATTGGCTCCAGGAACGAATTGGCGAAGCGGAAATAGAGGATGTTCATGATCGCTTCCTTTCCGAGGAAGTGATCGATCCGGAAGATGGAATCTTCCGGAAACACGGAGCGGGCAACCCGGTTGAGCTCCCGTGCGGAGGCCAGATCGCGGCCGAACGGCTTTTCGACAATGACGCGGGCGTGCTCGGCCAGGCCTGCCTCGCCAAGTCCCTTGATCACTGTTTCGAAAAGCGAGGGTGGGATAGCGAGATAGTGTGCCGGTCGTCTGGCGCCGCCCAGTTCTTTCTTGATCGCCGTGAATGTACCCGGATCTTTGTAATCGCCACTGACGTACCTGAAAAGCGACAGGAACGACTGGAAAGCGCGCTTGTTATCGATTCCACCTGACCGCTCAATGCTGTCCGTCACGCGTTTGTGCAGGCGATCAAGGCTCCACTTCGGGAAGGCAACGCCGATGATCGGTGCTGTGAGGGTGCCCCGTTTCACCATGGCGTACAGTGCCGGGAAGATCATCTTGTGGGCCAGATCGCCCGTCACGCCGAAGAGCACCAGAACGTCCGAATGAGAGGATGCCATCAGGCGGCACCGAACTTTTCGAGTGAAGTCGCGGCTACCGCACCCTCTTTGGCGAGTGTCTGCGCCGCTTCTTGATATGGGCCGTAAACAACACAATGGCGGCCGCCGCGCTGACGACGAAGCACCCTATTGGATCCCATCCTGCCCAGTCCGATGATGCCCAGTTCCATGTGATTTTCCCTTTCGATCAGCTCGGTTGTTCGAGCGCCTACAATTCCGCGTGTTCCGCCAATGGCATTCGCCCGTTGCCGAGGTGAGCAGCCCTGAAAGATCTGGACGAACTCCCGGGCTGGCACCGCTCCGACGGCTTCTCCGCTCACACAGACGATCGTCATTGGCTCGATCCTGTCAATGCTTCAAGGCCGCCGAACCGACAAGCGCGAATGGCGGACTTATACTGCCCTCGCATCCCGCAGTAGCTTAACGCGGTGTTCCTCGTATTCCTCGCTTGTGATCTCACCCGCAGCATACCTCCTTTGCAGGAGTTGCAGAGGCGTTTGCAAGTCCCGGTAGCTGCTTCGCCTCACCGGCGTCATGAAGGAGAAGAACAACATCCACAGGATGACCCAGAAAATCCACCAATAGGCATGCATTCCGAACCAGTAAAAGTGGTACATAGGCACCTCCCCGGTGTTGTTAGTTATTACTGCGAAACTCGAACTGACTCGCACCTTTCCCGAGACAACCGCCCCGGCCAGAGGGACGTCGGCGACCATCATCGTCGCCCCGCGAGTATCTGCACTTCATTGAGCGCCGCCCCATTTCCAGTTCAGGATCTCTGGCATGTCCTGGCCGTAAGCGTCGATGTAGTGTTTGTGCTCGATGAGCTTGTCCTGCATCTGTTGCTTCAGATACGCTCCCCTGGAACCGAGATTCGGTACCCGATCCACCACGTCCTGCACCAGGTGGAAGCGGTCCAGGTCGTTCTGCACCCTCATGTCGAAGGGGGTCGTGATCGTGCCCTCTTCCTTGTAGCCTCGCACATGCAGGTTGCGGTTGGTACGGGCATAGGTCAGTCGATGGATGAGCCATGGATACCCGTGAAATCCGAAGATGATGTGTTTGTCTCTTGTGAAAAGAGAGTCGTAATCCTTCTCGTTCAGCCCGTGCGGGTGTTCAGTGCTGGGTTGCAGTTTCATCAGATCGACGACATTGACCACACGGATCTTCAGCTCCGGCAGACGCTCGCGAAGAATGGAAACAGCAGCAAGAATCTCCAGCGTGGGTGTGTCTCCGCAGCAGGCCATCACTACATCGGGGTCGCTGTCCTGGTCATTGCTGGCCCATTGCCAGATGCCGACGCCTTCCGTGCAATGCACGACCGCCTGATCCATCGTCAGCCATTGTGGCAGTGCATGCTTTCCCGCGACCACCACGTTGACGTAATTCCGACTGCGCAGGCAGTGATCGAAAACGGATAGAAGGCAGTTGGCATCCGCCGGAAGGTAACAGCGTACGATATCGGCCTTCTTGTTGATGACGTGGTCGAGGAAGCCGGGATCCTGGTGGGTGAATCCGTTGTGGTCCTGCTGCCAGACATGCGAGGCCAGAAGATAGTTCAGCGACGAGATATCGCGACGCCATGGCAGTTCACGGCATACCTTCAGCCATTTCGCATGCTGGCTGAACATCGAGTCGATGATGCGGATGAACGCCTCATAGCTGTTGAACAGTCCGTGCCGTCCTGTGAGCAGATACCCTTCGAGCCACCCCTCGCACTGGTTTTCGCTCAGCATGGAATCCAGAACGCGCCCAGCCGGCGCGAGGAACTCGTCGTTGCTGAATTCACGCGCATCCCACTGACGATTGGTGACCTCGAAGACGGCCTGAAGTAGATTCGACACGGTTTCATCCGGGCCGAATACACGGAAGTTATGCTGGTCCTGATTCAGTTTGGCAACATCGCGCAGAAATGAACCCAGCACG
This sequence comes from uncultured Acidobacteriaceae bacterium, assembly GCA_963770525.1. Taxonomy (GTDB): domain Bacteria; phylum Acidobacteriota; class Terriglobia; order Terriglobales; family Acidobacteriaceae; genus Palsa-343. Next base: position 153,599 of record CAVYPY010000005.1, read on the forward strand.
AGCGTGTCTTCGATCTGGACCGCGCCCGGTGCAGTCACCGTGACCGCGTGGTCGTGGAAGTCGGGCATGCGCAGGTCGTGGAGAAGAATACCGCCATTTGCATGCGGATTGGCGCCCATACGACGAGTGCCCTGCGGGGCCAACTCGGCCAGTTCCTGGAGGAGGCGCCCGTTCGCGTCGAACAATTCCTCGGGCTTATAGCTCTTCATCCAGTTCTCGAGCAGTTTGACGTGATCGGGATGCTGAGGATCGACGAGTAGCGGCACCTGATGGGCTCGAAATGTCCCCTCGATCTGCACGCCGTCGACGACCTTCGGTCCTGTCCAGCCCTTGGGCGACTTGAGGACGATCATTGGCCAGCGCGGCCGAGTCGTGTCATTGCGACCGCGTGCTTGACTTTGAATCCGATGGATGTCCTCGATGGCTGCGTCGAGAGTCGCGGCCATCAGTTCGTGCATCTTCTCCGGTTCATCCCCTTCCACAAAGTAAGGCGCCCACCCACAGCCCCTCAGGAATTGATCCAGTTCTTCATGCTCGATGCGGGCGAGCACGGTTGGATTGCTGATCTTGTAACCGTTCAGGTGCAGAATGGGCAGCACCGCTCCGTCAGTCTTGGGATCGAGAAATTTGTTGGAATGCCACGAGGTCGCCAGGGATGCCGTTTCCGCCTCACCGTCGCCAATGACACATGCGACGATCAGATCGGGATTGTCGAACGCGGCGCCAAAGGCATGGCTCAGCGAGTAACCCAGCTCGCCGCCTTCGTGAATCGATCCAGGCGTGGTCGGCGCAACATGGCTGGAGATTCCTCCGGGGAAGGAGAATTGTTTGAACAGCTCTTTCAAACCGGCTTCGTCCTGGGTGACGTTCGGATAAACCTCGCTCCAGGTGCCCTCGAGGTAGACGTTGCCCACAATCGCGGGGCCCCCATGGCCAGGGCCGGCGATGTAGAACATATTCAGGCCGTACTTCCCGATGACACGGTTCAGATGAACGTAGATAAAGTTCTGGCCTGGCGTCGTGCCCCAGTGGGAGACCACCAGCGGCTTCACGTGCTCCAGCTTCAGCGGCTCCTTCAGAAGCGGATTGTCATAGAGGTAGATCTGGCCCACCGAGACATAATTGGCAGCGCGCCAGTAAGCGTTTATTTTGCGCAGTAGCTCTGGAGTGAGCGTGTGGTTGTCCTCAACGGACTCTTCTCTGCCTAACGCTTCGGGCGTCTCGTGGAGCAATTCTGCGGTGGTGAGCATGTCGGTCGGCATCGTTTTAATCTCCCTTTGTTTTCAGGGGCGTGAAGAGGTGGGGTTGAACCGCGGGATGGCCAGCAACGGACCTGCTCGTCAACGGGGCTCTGATTCGATCCGGGGGCGCACATAACTCATGCCCAACGATAGCGTCGCATCCACGCCGGCGATAAGCTGTTCCCTTTTGATCATGTTTGACCGATCCAGTTCCAGCTCGTCGTCTGTTTTTGAAAACCAGGTTGAACAGGCAACCTCGATGGTTTTGTGGATAAAGTTGTGCACCTCGTTGAGGCAGGTTGCTGCCTGCGGCCGTCGCAGCTTCCTGACGACTGGGCCGGGACTCTTTATCGGTGAGCAATACTGCACAGCGCCGTCATGCTCGCGAGGACATACTTGATACGACGCGCGCAGATGACCTCCGTCGTCGCGATCCGCTCGCGGACAGGAGAAACCCATCGTGTCCTCATCTCCCACGACCACCGAATCCACGCCTGAGTCAAAGCAGGATTCCCAGCCTCAGACAGAGACTCCATCGAAGGCTTCGGACAAGAACGGGACGAAACCCGATGCAAAAACTCAGGCCAAGAACGATTTGAAGCCTGACGCAAAGCCCAAGTCCGGGGACGAGCTGAAGTCCATCCCGATGGCGGATCTCCAGAAAAAGCTGGGGTCTTCCCCCGATGGCCTTAGCCAGGCCGAGGCTCAGAAGCGGCTGATTCAGTATGGCCCGAATGCGATCGTGGAAAAGAAGACCAACGCATTCCTGAAGTTTCTCTCCTATTTCTGGGGCCCCATTCCGTGGATGATCGAAGTGGCGGTCATCTTGTCCGGAGTGGTGCGGCACTGGATGGATTTTGGCATCATCTTTTTCCTGCTGCTCTCAAATGCCGTCGTGGGGTTCTGGGAAGAGCATCAGGCGGGCAACGCCATTGAGGCGCTCAAGGCCAGGCTGGCCATCAATGCACGCGCGAAGCGCGACGGTAAGTGGACGACTCCGAAGGCATCGGAACTGGTTCCCGGCGACGTTATTCGCCTGCGCCTGGGCGACATCATCCCCGCAGATGCGCGCCTGCTGGCTGGCGATCCAGTCGAAGTGGATCAGTCCGCATTGACCGGAGAATCTCTGCCGGTTACGGTCAAGCCGGGCGGCGCCGTCTTTTCGGGCTCGATCCTCCGCCAGGGCGAGATCGACGCCATAGTGTATGCCACCGGGACGAAAACCTATTTCGGCAAGACCGCGCAGTTAGTCCAGGAGGCGCATACCGTCAGCCATTTCCAGCGTTCCGTGCTGAAAATTGGCGACTACCTGATCATTCTTGCGGCGGCTCTGGTGATCCTGATCCTGGCGGTCGCGCTCTTCCGGGGCGACCCGGTTCTGACGACCCTTGAATTCTGCCTGGTGCTTCTCGTCGCCGCGATCCCGGTGGCCATGCCCACGGTATTGTCCGTGACCATGGCCGTTGGTGCGCGGCTCCTCGCAAAAAAAGAAGTCGTGGTGACGCGCTTATCGGCAATCGAAGAGCTGGCCGGCGTGGACATCCTGTGCTCGGATAAAACCGGCACTCTGACGCAGAACAAACTGACTCTCGGCGATCCTTTCAGCGTCAACAACATCCCCGGCGATCAGGTGATCCTCTGGGCCGCACTCGCTTCGCGCGCCGAAGACAAGGACACTATCGATCTGGCGGTGATCGGCGGAGTGAAGGACGAGAAGGCACTCAAGAGCTATCAAATCCTGCATTTCCAGCCGTTCGATCCGGTGCATAAGCGGACGGAAGCCACGGTGAAAGGCGGAGACGGAAAACAGTTCTTTGTGGCCAAGGGCGCTCCGCAGGTGATTCTCGCCATGGCGACGAACGCCGAAGAGGTAAAGCCAGCCGTCGACAAAGCCGTCAACGAATTTGCGGGACGCGGTTTCCGCTCCCTGGGCGTGGCGCGCGCGGATGAGGAAGGCAAGTGGCAGTTTTCCGGCGTGCTGCCGTTATTCGATCCGCCGAGAGACCAGGCGAAAGCCACCATTGCGAGCGCTCTGCATATGGGCGTGAAGGTCAAGATGGTAACGGGCGATCAGGTGGCAATCGCGCGGGAAACCGCCAAACAGCTGGGGATGGGTACAGATATCCTGGATGCCACTTCGCTGGGGGACATGAAGCAGCAGGTCACGGATCAATCCGCAGAAGCCATCGAGAAAGCAGACGGCTTCGCTCAGGTATTTCCGGAACATAAATTCCACATTATCGAAGTTCTGCAGAAGCGCGGCCACTTCGTGGGCATGACCGGCGATGGCGTGAACGACGCCCCCGCGCTGAAGCAGGCAGACTGCGGCATCGCGGTTTCCGGCGCGACCGATGCGGCCCGCGCGGCGGCGTCCATCGTGCTGCTGGCGCAGGGTCTCTCGGTGATCATCGACGCCATTAAAGAGAGCCGCAGGATCGTCCAGCGGATGAACAGCTACGCCATCTACCGCATCGCCGAAACGCTGCGCGTGCTGTTGTTCATGGTTCTGGCAATCCTGGTGTTCAACTTCTATCCCGTGACCGCGGTCATGATCGTGTTAATCGCGGTGCTCAATGACGGGGCGATCCTCTCGATCGCGTATGACAATGTTCATTACAAGGACCAGCCCGAGGCCTGGAACATGCGGCTGGTGCTGGGAATCGCGACAGTGTTGGGCGTGGTGGGTCCCATTGCCGCGTTCGGGCTGTTCTATCTCGGCGACCGAGTCCTCCACCTTGGACATCCGCAACTGCAGACTCTGATGTACCTGCTGCTCTCAGTCGCCGGACACCTGACCATCTTCCTCACTCGCACCCGGGGCCCGCTCTGGTCTATACGCCCCGCCAGAATTCTTTGGATGGCCGTGCTGGGAACCCAGGCGATTGCGACTCTGATTGCCGTTTACGGGCTGTTCATGGCGCCTCTCGGCTGGAAGTTGGCCGGCCTGGTATGGGCTTATGCCCTCGTCTGGGCGCTGGTGACGGACCGCGTGAAACTTCTTGGTTATCGCATTCTGGACCCGACAAAAGAACCCTTGCTCGCGAAGAAGCCACCGGTCGATCGTACCCCGCAGATTGCCGCACGAGCCTATGAGCTCTACCAACAGCGGGTGCATGGTGAAAGCCAGCAGGATCATGACTGGCTGGAAGCCGAAAGGGAAACACGGAGCAATCTGCCAGCAGGTCCTAAGGTTGCGTAGACGCTTGCGTCGCACAGGAAGAAGAAGATGAAAATTAATGCGAAGGATTTTCGCGTTCGGCCCGGAAAGAAGGTCGAACTCAGTAAATGGCCGACGGCGGTGGAGCCGATCTGTCCGTCGGACGTCGAGTATGACGACCTTCTCGCAAAGCATGTGAAGGAGCTCAGTTCTCTGCAGCAGCTGCATTACGCTTCGCACCGCTACGCCCTGCTTCTGGTCTTTCAGGGTATGGACGGCGCCGGCAAGGACGGCGCTATCCGGCACGTGATGTCGGGTGTCAATCCGGAAGGGTGCGAGGTATTCAGCTTTAAACAGCCGAGCGCCGAAGAACTGGATCACGATTTTCTGTGGCGTGCTACCTGCCGTCTTCCCGAACGCGGCCGGATCGGCATCTTCAATCGTTCCTATTATGAGGATGTGCTGGTGGTTCGAGTGCATCCCGAGCTTCTCCGCAGCCAGGGACTTCCGCCAGAGCTATGCGACGAGAAGACCATCTGGGACGGGCGGTATCGCTCCATCGTAGAGATGGAGAAGCACCTGCACCGTAACGCTACTCGGGTCGTCAAGATATTTCTGCACCTTTCCGAAGAGGAGCAGCGAAAGCGCTTTTTGGCACGCATCGATGAACCAGACAAGAACTGGAAATTCAGCCTCGCCGACATTCACGAGAGGAAATACTGGAAGGATTATGTGAAGGCCTATGAGGCATGCCTGCACGCGACCAGCACGCACCACGCCCCCTGGTACATCGTTCCCGCCGATGACAAAGAGAATGCGCGGCTGATTGTCTCGCGCATTGTGCTCGATGCGCTTGAAGACCTCAAAATGGCGTGGCCCAGAACCACGCCGAAGCGGCGTGCGGAATTGCAGTCCATCCGGAAGCATCTGGCGGCCTAGGGATTCACAACCGCCCCATTCGTAGGGCCAACGGAGCAAAAGAGAGAGGATCGTTCCCCATTGACGCAGTCAGAAGTCGAAGGTATGGACGCGCTGACCGAGCTGGCGCTCAACCTGCACTGGTCCTGGAACCATGCAGCGGATGAACTGTGGAAACGTCTGGACGCCGATCTTTGGGAGACGACGCAGAATCCCTGGGTCATCCTGCAGACTGTTTCCCGGGACACAATCAAGACCGCTTTGGCAGAGACGGAGTTTCGTCAGCGCCTCGACAATCTACCACAACACAATCGGGAAGCCTATCGCTCAGACGCTTGGTTTCAAACGAAGCACCCAGATACTGCCCTAACGTTGGCAGCCTACTTCAGCATGGAGTTTATGCTGAGCGAAGCACTGCCTATTTACTCAGGTGGGCTCGGCAATGTAGCCGGCGACCAGATGAAGGCGGCCAGCGACCTGGGTGTCCCGGTCGTGGGAGTCGGCCTGCTCTACGGTCAGGGCTACTTCCGCCAGGATTTCAATTCCGAAGGCCGGCAGCGGGCGTTATACCCCGTCAACGATCCCGGCCAGTTACCCATCCGTCCATTGCGGCGACCGAATGGCGAATGGTTGCGGTTACAGATCCAATTGCCCGAATCGAAGATGTGGCTGCGCTGCTGGGAAGTGTCGGTTGGCCGCACGAAGCTCTATCTGCTGGATACCAACGATTTCGCTAACAGCGCGGCGCATCGGGGAATCACCAGCGAGCTTTATGGCGGCGACGCGGAAATGCGTCTGAAGCAGGAGATCGTGCTGGGCATCGGCGGATGGCGATTGCTGCGGGCGCTCGGCCTGCAGCCTGAGGTCTGCCATCTCAATGAAGGACACGCAGCCTTTGCCACCTTAGAGAGGGCACGGTTCTACATGGAGGATCATCAGAAGCCGTTTGATCTCGCCATGAATATTACGCGATCTGGAAATGTTTTCACCACGCATACCGCAGTCTCAGCGGGATTCGATCGCTTCGGCCCCGAACTCATCCGCAAATATCTAAGTCATTATGCGCAGAACGAACTCGCAATTCCGATTCAGGATTTGCTCGCCATGGGGAGGCAAAATCGCGGCGATGCTTCGGAAGCCTTCAACATGGCCTGGCTCGCGGTCCGTAGCAGCGGCCAGATCAATGGCGTAAGCAAGCTCCATGGACAAGTGAGCCGGCATATCTTTCAGCCACTCTTCCCGCGATGGCCGGAAACGGAGGTTCCTATAGGCTCCGTCACCAATGGCATTCATGTTCCCACCTGGGACTCGGTGGCTGCGGATGCGCTCTGGACCACAGCTTGCGGCAAGAAGCGCTGGCGTGGAGACCGCGCCGTCGAAGATGACATCCGCAGATTATCGGACGCGCAGTTATGGGAAATGCGTTCCGCAGGACGGAAGACCTTAGTCGATCGCATTCGTAAGCGGTACGCGCATCAGCTCGCCTCGGAAGGTCGCCCACCATCGGACGCCGGCGCCGTATTCGATGAAAAGACACTGACACTGGGATTTGCACGGCGCTTTGCCACCTATAAACGCCCGAATCTTCTCCTGCACGATCCGGAGCGGCTGATTCGCCTGCTATCCAATCCGCAGCGTCCGGTGCAGCTGGTCCTCGCTGGAAAAGCTCACCCGCAGGACTTACCCGGACAGGCGCTGATCCAGCAGTGGAATGATTTCATCCGGCGGTCGGGAGTCCGCGACCGCGTCGTCTTCCTCAGCGATTACGATATGTTGCTGACGCAAGAGCTGGTTCAGGGTGTTGACCTGTGGATCAATACACCGCGGCGTCCGTGGGAGGCCTGCGGAACAAGCGGGATGAAAGTTCTGGTTAACGGAGGCCTAAATGCCTCTGAGCTGGACGGCTGGTGGGCGGAAGCGTATTCACCCGAGGTAGGCTGGGCCATCGGCGACGGCAAGGAGCACGGCGAAGACCCGGCGTGGGATGCGACGGAAGCTGACGAGTTGTATTCGGTTCTGGAGCGCGAGGTTATCCCGGAATTCTATGATCGCAACGAAGGCGGTATGCCCACGAAGTGGCTGGGGCGGATCCGCGAAAGCATGGCCCTGCTCACGCCGGAATTCTCAGCCAGCCGTGCTATCCGCGAATATACAGAGGATCACTATCTGCCTGCCGCTTCCGGTTACCGAGATCGTGCAGCCCAGGAGGGCGTGCTTGGCAATAGCCTTATCCAGTGGCAAAAGAAAATTACCCAGCACTGGAGCTCAGTTCGATTCGGTAGTGTCGACGTGAGGACGCACGATGAACACCATTTTTTCCGGGTTGAGATTTCTCCGGGCAGTCTCGCCCCAGATGAGCTGAGAGTCGAACTCTATGCAGAGCCGGAACAGAGCGGCGGAGCGCCCTCTGTTGAGTCCATGGCGGCATGCACGACCTGTGCGAATTCGAGAGGTCTTCTCGTGTATCTGGCCGAGATATCGAGAAATCGCCCCGCAAGCGATTACACGCCACGCATCATCCCACACCATCCGGGCGCATCGGTGCCGCTCGAAGCTGCCCGGATTCTGTGGCAACGCTGATTGGGGACATTGCCGCACCAGCTTCAGGGAAAGGAAAGTGCTCGGCCTTCGCGAATTTCCTCGCCCCGGCTTCCTTACCGTGTGCAGGCGCCGCAATTAGGCCAGCTCATGGATACCCACCTGCAATTCAGCCTGCGGGATGTCGTCGCCTAAGCAAGCGAGGATGGCTTCGATCACGCGCTTGGTGTCCTCGGGCCCGCGCACCGGAATGGAGATCACGCCTGCCAGTTCTGCCGGATAGTCATTCCCGCCCACAAACAAGGCATCGCCGATGTAGATCATCTCTTTCATGGAAATGCCGAGGATATCGCGCAGCTTGCGAATTCCGTAAGCCTTATCGATACCCGGCTTCGTAACATCGATAGAGGTCGCGCCTCCCAGCCGAACGGAGAACCCGGGAATTAAGGGATCCAGGATCGCTTTCACCTTCTTCCGCTTCGCAAAATCCGGGTCCCACTTCTCCTTTTCCGCGAGCGGCGCCTGCTGACCCAGCGCCGACAGGGTTATCTGGCTGCCCCGGTCTTCGATGACTTCGCCCCACACCTTATCGGCCTTGAATCCCGATGCCTCGAAAGCCTTCTTCAGCGAACTCACGATCTTCGCCTTTTCGTCCGCGGTGAAGTCTTCCGAATAGATCTTTTTCCACTCGCCTGAGTAACGGAAGAATTGCGTTCCACAAGTCGGCAGGATGGATAGATTCATCAGGTGCTGGTCGTGGGGAAGATGGGCGAGCAGCTGTTCCTCAAACTGGGGCCAGGCGCCTCCGGAGATCACTGCCACTTTGACGATGGAGAGAAGATCGGTGAGCAGCGCCGACATTTCGTGGTCGAGAGATGACTTACTCCTGGCGAGCGTTCCGTCCAGATCGAAAACAATAACCTTCTTCATACACACTCCATTGGGGAATCGCTGGAAAGCTCAGCCAGATTCCTGTCATATGTTCTGGAAAGTCGTACATTGGCGGTGCAGCCGGCATCCGCTGAACCATCGAAGAATTCACTACTGCCCGACCGGGACTGTCGCGTGATGGCGCCGGCCTGGCACAAGAGATAAGTCGACGCTGGTTATGTAGACGAACAGGGCCGCGGCGATGCAGAGCACCGCGACCCAGAAGCGCCAGTCTCGATGCGCGCGCATCCAGTACGGGCGTTTCTGCTGAGCCTCGCTCGGATGCGGTCCTTCCTCATGATGCGTGTGAGTCGTTCCCGGATCGGTCATGCGGGCTGCAATTCGTCTTCGGGTGCGGGCAGAGCGCTGTGGCCGTTGCGCGCTGCCTGTGCTTTGTTTGCGTTTTCCTGACCAATGCCCATGGTCAGCGCGGTCATTCCGGCGAGGCCGCCCAGTTGCATCGTCTCAATGGCAGAACTGGGAACGATGACGATGGTCGAGTTTTGCTTCAATCCTTCGTACAGCATGTTCATACCGCGCAAATGGAAAGCGATGGGATCATTGGCATAGGTTCTGGCGGCTTCAACAAACTTCTCCGCCACCTGACGCTCCGAATCACCAAGGATGACGCGGGCCTGACGTTCCCTCTCCGCCTGAGCCTGCATGGACATCGCATTCTCCAGCGCCGGCGGAATCAATACGTCCTTCACTTCGACCGAGATCACATTGATGCCCCATGGTTCTGTGCGCTCATCGATAATCGCCCGCAGCACGCTGCTGATCTTGTCACGGCCTTCCAGCATTTCCGAGAGCATGGTCTTGCCGATCACGTCACGCAACGCGGTTTGCGAGGCCCAGCTGATTGCGCTCTGATAGTCGGCTACATCGAGAGCCGCTTTCTTCGGATCGATAATCTTCCAGAAAAGGACAGCGTCCACGTCTACGGGAACCGTGTCCTTGGTCAGCGTCTTCTCCGCTTTGAACGAGCTGGTGAGAACGCGCGTGTCGATCCAGTACGGAATGTTTTCGATTAGCGGAATGATTAAGAAAAGGCCCGGTCCCTCCAGGGAGCGGAACTTGCCGAGGCGCAGAACGACGGCCTTGCTCCACTGGTCCGCAACTTGAATCGCAGACGAAACGATGAAGGCAACGACAATTGCAGCGCAGAATGTCGCTATGCCGGCCGCGTTGTCTGCCGCCAGATGTGCGAAATAGGCAAGTGCCGCGCCGATGCCGGCGATCACAACGAATACAAGTGCGGAAAGCGAATTGCTTTTTCTCATTTCAATAGCCTCTTCATCCTGTGGAACTGGAACTGCGCAACGCTGGTTCGGACGAGACAACCTGCCAGTGCAGACCTATGCGAGTGTGGCAGAGTAGCTGCCCAGAAGGATGGTCACTTTTGCTCAAACGCCTGCGGAATCGTATTGCGGCTGAACAAATGTTGCTCGCTGGTGGATGGGGAGCGGCCAGCGGATCAAGCGTGCCATCTCACCACGCACCCAGAAATAGCAGTTCTGCTCAAAACAGGAGAACCTTATCGTTATCAGACAGGTGTGAGGCCGCGCTCCGTCCAATCCCTGGTCAGCAAAGAGTTCAAATTGGAGTAGGCTCGTTGAGATTCAATCCATGCGCAATGACAGCCCCAAGTCGCAGGTAAGCGAACGCGTCGTGCTGGCCGTCACCATCCTTGGATCGAGCATGGCGTTCATTGACGGCACGGTCGTTAATGTCGCACTTCCCGCGTTGCAGAACGCTTTTCACGCCACAATTGCCGACGTGCAGTGGGTGGTGGAATCGTACGCGCTGATGCTGGCGGCGTTGCTCCTTGTGGGCGGCTCACTGGGAGATATCTTCGGCCGTCGTAAAGTGTACGTTATTGGCGTTGTCGTGTTTGCCGCCGCTTCTGCCTGCTGTGGCATGGCGCGAAATATTGACATGCTGATCTGGGCTCGCTCCCTTCAGGGTCTGGGAGCTGCTTTGCTGGTGCCTGGAAGTCTCGCACTGATCACGGCTTCCTTTCCCGAAAGTACGAGAGGGCATGCCATTGGCACCTGGTCCGGATTTTCTGCCATGGCTGCGGTGATCGGCCCGGTCATGGGCGGCTGGCTGATCGAACACTCGACATGGCGCTGGGTCTTCCTGCTGAATCTCCCGCTGGCTTTGGCGATCGTGCTGCTCTCCCCCGGGGTAGCGGAGAGCCGCGACGAGAATGCCTCCCATCATCTCGACTGGGCTGGCGCTCTTCTGGTGACGCTGGGGTTTGGCGGCGTGACGTACGCGCTGATTGAGTGGCCGGGTGGCGTTCGCCATGGCGGCCTGGTTGTTCCTGCAGCGCTTTTTGGCGGCATGGCTTTGGCGGGATTCGTCGCCGTGGAGCATGGGTCGCGTGCGCCGATGGTTTCGCTGCAGCTGTTTCGCTCTCGAAACTTTGCCGGCGCGAATCTGCTGACACTGTTTCTGTACGCATCCCTGGGTGGATTGATGTTTTTCTTTCCGATTGACCTGATCCAGATTCAACACTACACAGCAACTCAGGCAGGAGCGGCGTTTCTCCCTTTTGTCGCCATCATGTTTGGGCTGTCACGGTGGGCAGGCGGCTTGGTTGCACGCTACGGGTCGCGAATTCCGCTGACGCTTGGGCCTCTGGTTGCGGCCGGCGGGATTGCGCTGTTCGCCGTTGTACCGCAGAGCGGGAGCTACTGGGCAACCTTCTTCCCCGCGGTGGTGGTCATGGGTCTGGGCATGACGATCAGCGTCGCTCCGCTGACGACGACGGTCATGAACGCCGTACCCGAATCCGAATCGGGAGTGGCCTCCGGCATCAATAACGCGGTCTCCCGTTCGGCTGCTCTGCTGGCCGTAGCTGTTTTCGGTGCGGTTCTGGTGGCGGTTTTCAACCAGTCGCTGGATCGATCCCTCGATCGACTGGCGTTGCTCCCTGAAGTTCGCGCTCAGGTGGATGCCGCCCGGCCTCAGCTTGCCGCCGCTCACAATCCCAACCCGATGGTTCAGCGGGCGATCGCCGAATCGTTCGTAAGCGGCTACCGTTGTGTGATCTGGATAGCGACGGGGCTTGCGGCGTTGAGTGCTGTCACGGCATGGCTGTTGGTTGAGCCGGGCGCAGCTGCGTCTGCGAAACGGGGTTAGTCCAGGGTACAGGGTACAGGCGGCATTCGCCTGCGGCGTTTGGCACGCTCACCTTGACATTCTACCCGAGCGCGTTTAGTCTCACCTAGAATGTCTACTAAGGAACAGCAGGAACGCATCGAGCTTCTGCAGGGCACCCTGGATCTGTTGATCCTGCGCACGCTGCAGCTGGGTCCATTGCACGGTCACGCCATTGCGAAGGCCATCGAGTTCCGGTCGGACGAGGTGCTTCAGGTCGAGCAGGGGTCGCTCTATCCAGCTCTCCACCGCCTGATCAAACGGAGATGGATTTCCGTGGAGGAAGGCACCTCGGAAAACAACCGCCGGGCGAAGTTCTATGCGCTGACCCGGCAGGGCAGACGGCAGTTGAGAGTCGAAACCGGCAAGTGGGAGAAGCTGGCCGCGGCGATTGCGCAAATCCTGCGGCCGGCAGGGCAGGAGAAACCATGACGCGCCGCAAACGGATGCTCGATCAACTCGAGGAAGACATTCGCGAGCACATCGAAAGAGAGACGCAGGACAACATCGAGCGGGGCATGTCTCCGGAGGAGGCGCGCTACGCTTCCCTGCGCAAATTCGGCAATGTGGCGCGAGTGCAAGAGCAGACGCACGAGGTATGGGGACTGGTGTGGCTCGAACAGTTCCTGCAGGACGTTCGTTATGGCGCGCGTACCCTGGGCCGCAACCCGGGCCTGACCATTGCCGCCGTGCTGGCCATCGCTCTGGGCGTCGGCATGAACGTTGGCATTTTCTCCGTGCTCAACGGTGTGGCGCTCCGCCTGCTTCCCATTCCGCGCGCACAGGAAGTCCTGAGCATCAATCAGATTCTGCATTTTCGCGGCCGGGGCAATCGTTATATCCACAACGATGACGGCTATTTTTCCTGGTCTGAGTACCGCGACTATCGCGACCATAACCACGTTTTTTCCGGCGTCGCGGCCTATGAGCCTTATGTTGAAGCGACACTGGCCGGCGGGAATGCGCGCCAGATCCTCGGCACCGCGGCCTCCTGCAATTATTTCGACGTCCTCGAAGAGACGCCTGCCCTCGGGCGCGGCTTTGCCTCCGGCGACTGCTCCGGCGCCAATGCCGTTGTGGTCCTGAGCGATTCGATGTGGCGCAATCAGTTTGGGGCCGATCCCGGGTTGATTGGCAAGCCGATCATCCTCAATCGAACGGCCTACACGGTCGTCGGCATTGCGCGCCCGGGGTTCGCCGGGACTGAGCTGATTCCGAGTGCTTTCTGGGTTCCGGTCACCATGGACGAAGCACTGGAGCCCGGTGAAAATCGCCTGGCGAACGACAACATGAGCTGGCTGGCGATGCTGGGACGCACGCGGCCGGGCGAGACGCTCGACCAGGTCCACGCCGACCTTGACGTGATCGCCCGGCGCATCGACCAGCACTATCCAGGGCGAACCACTTCCCTGGCCATCCACACGGCGCGATTCTTTTCGACTCCCGACGACCGTCAGTTCCTCATTCCCGTCTCGTCGGTCATTCTCGCTGCCTTCGCACTGGTGCTGCTGATTGCCTGCGCGAATGTCAGCAACCTGCTGCTGGCGCGCGCGTCGGTGCGGCAAAAAGAGATCGCGCTGCGACTGTCTCTGGGTGCGGGCCGAGGGCGTCTGGTGCGCCAGTTACTGACGGAAAGCCTGCTGCTTTCGCTTTTCGGCGGCATCCTCGGGTCGCTGATCGCCTGCTGGTCGTTTATGCGGATGACGCGTTTTGTCACGAGTCATCTGCCGGGTGATACTCCGCCCATTTTCATCAACGTCGCACCCGATCTTCACGTTCTCGTCTACGCGCTTCTGCTCACGCTCTGCACCAGCATCGCCTTCGGGCTGGTTCCGGCGCTGCAAAGCACGCGGCCCGATCTGAACAGCAGCATGAAAGGGGACGGCACAGCGACCGCATCCGGAAAAAGGAGCGGGCGGTTCCTGCTGAGTGCGCTGGTCGGCTCCCAGGTGGCCGTCTGCATGGTGTTGCTGCTGGCTGCGGGATTACTGCTGCGCGGGCTCTACTATGCGCAAACGGTCGATCCGGGCTTCGAGATCCAGGGCGTCGCGGCGACATTTCTCGAGCTGGGCCATCAGGGATACGATCAGCCGCGTGCAACGCAATTCATGATGCGCTTCAAGGACAGGCTGCGCGGCCTGCCCGGGGTCACGGAGGTCGCTCAAGCGGAGTGTGCGCCCCTGGCCCACGACTTCAGCGCCGACCACTTCACTCTGCCTGGCCGCTCTGACCCAATCCCGATCGAATACAACCACGTCACGCCGAGTTACTTTTCCCTGATCGGAATTCCCATCGTGCGTGGCCGGGATTTTACCTCGACGGAGAACCACGACGCGCCCGGAGTCATCGTCACCGAGTCGACGGCTCGCCGGCTCTGGCCGCATCAGGATCCGCTGGGACAAACACTGCGGGAGTCCTCGGGCCATGAGCGGATTGTGATTGGAGTCGCCCGCGACGCGCAGGTGTCCCACCTGGGTGAATCGACTTCGAACTATCTCTATTACCCCTTTGGCCCCGGAGACAACACGCGGAGCTATGTATTGGTTCGTTATGGCGGGGGCTTCGGCGGCGTGGCTAAAAGCATGCGCGCGGCAGCGCATTCCATCGACCCGAATCTCTCGATCGACGTCACGCGTCTGGCGGACTACCTAGAGGTGTGGCGTGCGCCGTCGCGCATCGTTGCCGGACTCTCCGGCACGCTGGGGGTGCTGGCTCTCCTGCTCTGCTCCATTGGCGTCTACGGCATGGTGTCCTTCAGCGTCAGCCGCTCGGTGCGCGAGATCGGCATCCGTTTGGCGCTGGGCGCCGACAAGGCAGGCGTGCTGAAGCATGTCCTTTGGCAATCCATGCGACCCGTGCTGATCGGCGGGGCCATTGGCGTGATTCTGTGTGCGATGGTTTCAGGCGTGCTCTCCAGCATGATGTTCGGCATAGGGGCGCACGATCCGGTCGCCTTCGTCTTTGTGCCGCTTTTCCTGTTCGGGATCGCGACGGCGGCGACTCTGATGCCGGCACGACGCGCCATGGAGGTGGATCCTGTGGTGGCTCTGCGGTGTGAATAGCAGAAAGAGTCGATGAGGCAAACGGAATCAGCTCTCAGCGGTTTATTGCGGCAGCTTTTCGCCGGATTGTTCGCGGACCATATAGTCGGCGTACCAGTCGGGCCAGTTGGGGTCGGCTTGCCCGGTCTTTTTCTCGTGCTGCCCATGCTGCTTTGCGGCGCGCACCATCGCCTGGGCAAGGTCGCGCGCCGATGCATACGTGGTATTGCCTGTAACGCGTCCGGGAGCCCGCTGCGTCACTTCCTGCAACAACCAGCGGTTGCCGTCGGGATCGCTGAAACTCACGAACGAGAGATAGCTGAGGTGCTCGGGCTGCGGTCCGCTGAGCCGCCCGCCGATGCCGGGAAACGCGCAGGCGATGCCGGTCTCACAGTGAAACACCTCGCTGGCGTCGACACCGTGGGCGACAAGTTGCTGGCGGGCGGCCTCGATGTCAGAGACGGCGAGGAGCATTCCCGGGGCTGAACCGGGTACGACCGAGGTCAGGTTGACGCCGAAGTGGATCGAGGCGCCGGAACCAGGAGGCGTGAACTGGACGATACGGAAGTTTTCACCGGAGGTGTGGTCGGCGTCGAGCCGCCACCCGAGCTTTGAGTAGAATTCCCTGGCGCGGTCGACATCGGAAACGGGGATGATCACCACCTCGAGCTTCATATCGAGGTCTGCAACGCTCGCGGTTTTCGTCTCCTGGTCCCTGCTTGCTGCTTTCGTGGTCATTGCTGACTCCTCCTCTTAGCGGGACGCGGCATGGAGCGTGACCGCGGCCTGCTCCTCCGCCGTATACGGCGCGCCATAGTAGGGGAAGTCCCTGCGAATGCGTCCGCGGTCGGGAACCAGTCCATCGGCAAGGGGCTTGTTGGCGGCCAGCGTGACCATCACATCCATCACGTCGTCGCCGAGGGCGCGTCCATTGAAGCGGTCCAGCTCAAATGCGGCGGAGGTTCCAAGCTCGTAAGGCAAGGTGTTGGGACAAAGCCGTGCGGCGATCCGCTTTCCGTATTCGGCCGGGTTCGCCGACGAACCGGCACAGGTGGTCATCTTCTCGGCAAAATCGGCGATGGACTTTGCGAAGCGCTCGCGATCTTCCGACGGGACCGACGCATTGAATTGTTCTTTCAGCTCCTGATCGCTCGGGTCGTTCAGGAAGAGGTGCGTCACCATGGGCAGGCCCCAACGCGAAACCTGGAGCTCCGGCGCATGGCCGAAGAGGGAGATGGTCGCCCATGCGTTGACTCTTCCCTTCCCGATCAGTTCGGTCGGCACTTCCAGGACAATCACCGTAACATTCCACCCGGCAAAGGGATTCTGCTGATGCAGAAGGGCGTCGCCATCGTAGCGGTGGTCCTTATAGAAGGTAGTTATCCATGGGCGGAATCCGGCATTGGCCGCAAACAGGTCTGGAGCGATCCCAACATAGGCACGAAGACCCGCATTCGTGGCGACCGAACTGGTTTCACCCTCAACCAGAATCTCTCCAGCGTCCCCACGGAGAGCGCTGTCACCGGTCGCCTTCCGCACCACAAACGGCTGAATGTGAGTGTGCTCAGCGCCATCTGCGTGTCGTGGTTCACCAAACCTGAACCTGAACGTAACCTCTTCCCTCGCGTCTTCGTTGAGGTCGAAGCGGAAGGCGTAGAGGCCTTCCCGATGAAGCGTATCGGGAGCCGATACTCCCGCATTCGGATTCACGGTCATGGCCATCACGGTCTTGCCCGAGGGGCCGTCGAACAGATAAAAGTCGCAGATGTTGAGGCTGGGATCCTCCCTCGACAGTTTGGTATCGAAATGATGTGACATAACGAACCTCCGTGAAAAGCACTGGCCATGAGAGAACTCGCCGCGCGCACGGGAAGGAATCGAATGGAGGCCGGCGAGCTGCGGTCAGGCCTGAAGAATAGCGGCACCGAAGGGAGCGCCCGTCAGTCCGCCATCGACCATGAGTTCGGCCGCGTTGATGTAGGACGAATCGTCGGAGGCAAGAAAAAGCACAGCCTTGGCCACCTCTTCCGGCTCGCCCCAACGGGCAAGCGGAATCGTAGAAGAAAAGAAGTCGGAAAGTTTTGCGGATTCTTCCTGGGTGGCATTGGCGCGCGGCCCGCGCTTCCAGATGGGGGTCTTGATTGCCCCCGGGGCCACCACGTTCACGCGAATCCTGCGGGATGCAAGGTCGGCGGCGATGGATCGGGCCATGGAGACGAGTCCGCCTTTGGTGGCCGCGTAGGCAGCCACGCCGGGTTGACCGAGATAATTGTGCACCGATCCGCAGAAGACGATGCTGCCGTTGTCGTTGAGGAGAGGAGCGGCGGCATTGACGATAAAGAAAACACCGGTGAGGTTGGTGTAGATCACCTTTTCGAAGATGGCTTCGTCGGCTGTGCCCGTCGGCGTCCTGCCGGAGATGCCGGCGTTGGCGAAGACGATGTCGAGCTTGCCAAAGTCTTTGGTGAGTTCAGCGAAGAGATTTTTGCGGTCCTCGGCCACTGTAACGTCGGCGCGATAGCCGCGCGCTTTCGATCCGAGCTCCGCGACCGCCTCGTTGAGTGTCTGCTGATCGCGACCGGTGATGGCGACTTCGGCGCCTTCAGAGACGAAAAGGCGGGCTGTGGCCAGGCCGATGCCGCTGTTGCCTCCGGTGATGAGGGCCTTTTTGCCTGCGAGCTTCATGACGCCTCCCAGGGGACTGACGCCAACTAAGATGACCGTCGCCAACAAAGGTGTCAGAAAAAATGCGCTGCGCCAGCAGGGAAAATGCGCTTGTTCACTCGGAGCGCAGGATCTGGGTGGGGTTGGTGCGCAGAGCGCGAAACACAGCGGGTAGTGTGGCAACGAGAGCCGTGAGCAGCATGGCGCACGCGGGCAAGGCGATCATCTCCGCGTCAGTGGCTTTGACCTGGTATAAAAGGGACGCAATGGAGCGCGCCGCGCCGAATCCGAGCGCGACGCCCGCGCAGCCCCCGAGCGCGATCATCAGGAAGACATCGAGAGTCACAATGCGGACGATGCCGGCCCGCGTGGAGCCGATGGCCATGCGGATCCCGATCTCGCGGCGGCGCTGGAGGACGGTGTAGTTGAGGACGGCGTAGAGTCCAATGCCGGCGAGAAGCAGGGCGACCGCGGCAAAGAAGCTGGCGAGCATGGCGATGAGGCGCTCGCGAACGGTCTGGTCGCGGACCAGATCGAGCTGCGTGGTGATGTTCGAGACGCGAAGACCGTTGTGGCGCTGCGCGATGAACTGGCGGAGGGAGTTGGCGAGGGCGAGCGGGTCCTGTGTGTCGGTGTGAATGACGAAGGTGGCAAAGCTGACCAGCGTGGGGGCGGATTTGTTATCGATTGCGTTGAAGGGGACGTAGAAGACGGCGCTGTCGGTTTCGCGCAGATCGTGGTCAGGGACGTCGGGGGTGACGCCGATGATCTTGTTAAGGGGTTGACTGGCACCGCGCTCAAAGGTGCGGCCGATGGGGTCCTGGCCGGGGAAGAAGGTCCTGACAAAGGTTTGGTTAACAATGGCGGCACCCGGCGAGGTGTCGTGGGGGCCGAAGTCGCGTCCGAAAAGCAGGGGGATCTTCATGGTGGAGAGCCAGCCGGGGGAAACGTTGAGGAAAAAGGCGTGCGTGGGACCGGGAGGCGCGCCGTTGATGGAGATGTCGCTGTTGATGCGGATGCGTCCGAGCAGGGGCCAGCCGGAGATGGCGACCGATTGGACGCCGGGGGCGGCACGGAGCGCCTCGGCCGTCTGATTCCAGACGACGGGGAGCTGGCCTTTGCCGGCAACGGTTTCCAGCAGGAGCAGACGATCGGTGGAGAAACCGAGGGAGCGGTTCTCCAGGCGCCGGAAGGATGCGACGAAGAGCGACGACAGAAAGAGGACGAGGCAACAGAAAGCGACCTGAAGAGCGATGGCTCCGCGCATGAGACGGCGTGGCGAGTGGGGATCTTCACCCCCTTTGAGGGCGGCGACGGGCTGGACGGCGGAGGCCCGGAGCGCAGGAAGCAGACCCAGCAATAGAACGACGAGGATCGTGAGCCCGAAGCCGAATAGAAGCACGCGCCAGTCGGCAGACAGGGCGAGGCGCGCAGGATTGTCGGGCGGACTGATGAGGCCGAGCACGAAGGGCGCCGACCCTGCTGCAAAGAGCGCGCCCAAGGCGGAAGCGAAGAGGGCGAGCAGCGCGCTCTGAGCCAGGATGAGCTGGATGAGGCGACGGCGGCCGGCGCCGATGGAGATGCGGAGAGCGATCTCCTGAGCGCGGGCGGCGGCCTGGGCGGTCATCATGTTGGCGACGTTGACGCAGGCGATGATGAGGACGAGAGCGGCCAGGAGACCGAGGATGCCGAGGGATTGGCGATAGTCCTTCTGGAGGTCGGAGATGCCGGCGCCGGCGGGATCGATGACGAGCGTCTGATTGAGAAAACGGGCGATGGACGCCTGGGTCTCGCCGCGGTAGCAGGTGGAACAGGCGCTTGCGAAGGCGTGGTTGACGGCGGAGAGGTGCTGCCGGATGGGCTCGAGGGCGGTGGCCGGGTTGACGCCGGGTTTCAGCATGAGGAAGATACGGTGCCAGTTGGTTCTGTCCTGGGTGGCGTAGGTGCTCATGCTGAGGGGCAGAAAGATGTCAGCGACGGTTCCTTTTTCGGTTCCGGTGAAGTTGCGAGGGCCGACGCCGATGATCTGGAAGGTCTGGTCGCCGATGTGGAGCAGGCGGCCGAGGACGCGGGGATCGCGGCCAAAGCGGTGATTCCAGTAGTCCCAGGAGAGGACCGCATAGGGACCGGCGCCGAGGCCGCGGTCGTCGGCGGGGATGAGCAGGCGGCCGAGGGCGGGCTGGAGGCCGAAGAGCGGGAACATGTTGCCGGAGACATAAACGACGTGGGCCTTCTCCACGTCGTCGTCGGTGGACCAGGTAATGTCGGTGCGGTCGGCGTCGCTGATGGCGATGAGGTCGGCCTGGTCTTTGACGGCATCGCGCATGAGCCTGAAGTCGGGCGTGGCCCAGTAGCCGTCGACGGCAGGCTTGCCGTTGAAGAGAGTGACCTTGCGGGAGAGGGCATAGAGCCGGCTGGCGCCGGAGATGGGCAGCGGGCGCCAGAGCAGGGCGTCGATGAGACGGAAGGCGCCGACACAGGAGCCAATGCCGAGGGCGAGGGAAAGCACAGCGGTCGCGGAGGCGACCTTGTTGCGGCAGAGCTGCCGCCAGCCGAATTTCGTATCGGCGAGGAGAGACTCAAGCCATCCGGCAACGCGAATGCTGTGGCTCGCCTCGCGCTGGCGCAGGATCGAACCAAAGGTGCGGCGTGCTTCGTCGGGGTCGCGTCCCGATGCAATGGCCTCTTCGATGTGCAACTGCAGTTCTTCATCGATCTCGCGGTTCACGCGCTCGGGGTGCAGGGCATTCAAGATACGCGAAGCCAACGACATGTCATGCCTCCCGGAGAACCCGATTGATGGCCAGGCTCACAGACTGCCAGCGCGACTCTTCCGCGCCCAGCTGCTTTTTGCCGGCGGCGGTGAGTTCGTAGATGCGGGCGCGGCGACCGGTGTCCTTTTTGATCCATTCCGCGCGAATCCAGCCGGCTTCCTCCATCCGATAGAGCGCGGGATAGAGCGAGCCCTCCTCGGCGCGCAGCACTTCGCCGGAGGCGGCGGCGATGGCCGCCATGATGGCGTAGCCGTGAAGGCGGGGGCGCCGCGACAAAATCTTGAGCACGAGCAAATCGAGCGAACCCTGGAGGGCGTCAGTTCTGGCCATACTTAGATGTCTTTATATAGATATCTAAGTATAGAGTCAAGACGCGCTCTTTTGACGGGAACAGGACAAAGAGCCATCGAGGGGTCTATCGATATCGCCACTTCGAGCGACGAGAATTTTCTTTACGTGTGGAAGCCGCTGCTGGAGAGCCCTGAGGGGCACTAACTTCGGACCGATTCCTGGGGCCCGGCTACGGACCGCTCCGCCAAAGACTGACGTTTCGCGGTTTGGCTGGGTCCGGGCGGGGGTTGTCATCATTTCTTAACAGACGGTCTGTTACGGTGTCTTCCACAAGCTGGCCACGTCCCCGATGGCCGGTGATTCTCGCGTAACAAATTACATACAGGAGGCGTGACTGATGCCTGTTCGTCACACCGGCTCGGTTCGTCGAAGGGGAGGCTTCCCGGCGTTGCCGGTGACCCTGGCGTTGATCGCAGCCGCGGCACTACCGCTGGCGGCTCTCACCGTATCCGAAAGCGGATCCACCCTTATCTATCCATTGTTCCAGGAATGGGTGGGCGCGTATGCGAAGGTCGATCCCGGCGTGCAGATGACGGTCGCGGCCACGGGGTCGGGAGCCGGAATCGCCGGGGCCATCTCGAAGCAGGTCGAGATCGGCACGTCCGACGCCTACATGGACGACAACCAGGCGATGGCGAATCCGCACATTCTGAGCATCCCGCTGGCCATCTCAGCGCAGACGGTGGATGCGAATTTGCCGGAGCTGCACGGTGGCGCGCTGAAGCTGAGCGGCCCGGTGCTGGCGGAGATCTACACGGGGAAGATCCGGATGTGGGATGCGCCGGAGATCGCGTCGATGAACCGTGGCGTCTCTTTGCCCCACCACGCCATCGTTCCCGTGCATCGCGCGGACGGGTCGGGCGACACCTTCATCTTCACGCAGTTCCTGACCTTCACTACGTGCGTGTCGGGTGAGAACGACGACCCATCGTGCCATGGCACGTGGTCCGACACCATCGCCTACGGGACAACCGTGGCCTGGCCCTCGGTAGCTGGCGCGGTGACGGCAAACGGCAATGCAGGGATGGTCCAGACGATCGCGCGGACACCTTATTCGGTGGGCTACCTGGGGGCGAGCTTCGAAGACCAGGCGAGCAAGGCGGGCCTGATCACAGCGATGCTGCAGAATCAGGCCGGGAACTTCCTGCTGCCGACGGAGGCCACGGTGACCGCCGCGGCGGCCGCGCTTACACCGCGCACTCCGCCGGATGAGCGACTGACGCTGGTGTTCGCACCGGGAGCTGATTCCTATCCGCTGATCAACTACGAATACGCCATGGTGTGGGACAAGCAGCCGAATGCGCAGATGGCGACGGCCATCAGCAACTTTCTGCTGTGGTGCATCTCGCCGCAGGGAGGCAGTGCGCCTGGTTTTCTTGGTCCCGTGCACTTCATCGCGCTGCCAACGCCGATTCGGGCGCGCAGCGAAATCCAGATTGCCAAAATTCAGTAGGCGGGAACAGCAGAGGGCCGGAGATTCCCAACCGCCGAGTCATTTGTGAAGGATATTTCGATGCCAAATATCGCGAGCAGCGCAAAGACCTCAACCCGCACCGTGCAGGACTATATCGATGAGCGGCCCATGTGGCCGGACGGGACGCATCTGCCGAGCGTACCCATGACCACAATGCAGAAGCGCATCTGGATGCTGGCCGCAGCCGGGAAGTTCTTCGAGGGCTTCGTGGTCTTCATGACTGGCGTGGCGGTGCCGCTGATCGCGCGGCAGTTCGCCATCGCGCCGGCGCAGAAGGGCTTCGTGACGGCGGCAACGCTGGGCGGCATCCTGGTGGGCGCGGTCGGGCTGGGCAGCCTGTCGGACTACTTCGGGCGCAAGTCGATGTTCATCGTGGAGATGATCATCTTCACCGCGTTTCTGGGGGCGGCGGTCTTCTGCACCAGCTTCATCTCTCTGGTGATTTGCCTCTTCGGACTGGGCGTCGCGCTGGGCTGCGACTACCCGACGGCGCACATGATCATCTCGGAAAGCATCCCCAGCACCAGCCGGGGACGCCTGGTGCTGGCCGCGTTCGCTTTCCAGGCGGTCGGCGCGCTGGGCGGCGCTCTGGTTGGCTATGCGGTTCTGGTTGCGGTGCCGAATCTGGATGCGTGGCGCTGGATGTTTGCCACCGCGGTTGTGCCCGCGCTGCTGGTGACCATCGGCCGCTTCTACGTGACCGAGAGCGCGACGTGGCTGCACACGCGCGGCTCCATTGAACGCGCCCAGGTCGCGGCCCGGCGCCTTTTGCTGCGCAAGCCGCAGTATCCCTCGGACATCGTGCTGGCGCAGCAGGGGGGTGACGGCGGCCACTCCCACGGCAATGGCTCCTTTTTGTCTTTGTTCAACAAGCGTTATCGGCGGGCGACGATATTGGCTTCGGTGCCGTGGTTTCTGCAGGATCTGAGCACTTATGGCATCGGCATCTTCACGCCGACGATCCTGGGGGCGGCCCTCGGCCACCATGCCGAGCACGTCCGCAGCATGAGCGACCTGATCGGCAATGCGACGCTGGCCGCGCGGGGAGACGCGATGATTACGGTGCTGCTGATCATCGGGATTGCGTTTGCGGTGCTGCTGGCCGACAAGGTGGGGCGGATTCGGCTGCAGATTATCGGGTTCATCGGGTGCGCGGTGGGGTTGTTTCTTGCTTCGCTTTCGGTGGATGTGGGGAGCAGCCTGAAAATCATCTTCATCTTCGCCGGCTTCATGCTGTTCGACTTCATGACGAATCTGGGGCCGAATGCGCAGACCTATCTGCTGGCGGGCGAGGTGTTCCCGACGGCGATTCGCGGCAAGGGTGCGGGGTTTGCGGCGGCGTTTGCGAAGATCGGGGCGGTGGCTACGGCGTTCCTTTTCCCGATTCTGCTGGTCAGCATCGGCACGCGGATGCTGCTGTACGGCCTGGTGGTTGCGTCGCTGCTGGGGGCGGTGGTGACGTGGATGTATCGGATTGAGACTACGGGGGTGAATCTGGATCGGATCGGCGAGGCGGAAGACGAGACGGAGGAGGCGCGGGCTGTGGCGTGAGGGGCGGGGCAGCTGGGGGCCGGGAGCCTGGAGCTTGGGTGACCGCGCGGCAACGCTTGAGTGCTTTTTCGGCGGCTGCACCAGCGATCCCTCCGCGCGGAAATTTATCGTGACGCAGGCAGTTCGTTTCGGCGCTTCGCTCAGGATGACATTTTGTTTTTTCTACTTCTCTACCCTTCTACTTCTCTACCCTTCTACTTCTCTACCCTTCTACTTCTCTACCCTTCTACTTCTCTACCCTTCTACTTCTCTACCCTTCTACTTCTCTACCCTTCTACTTCTCTACCTTTCTACTTTTCTACCGTGACCAGGTCGAGGGCGTCGGGGGTTAGGGTCAGGGTCAGGTGGCCGGCGGTCAGGTGCGTTTCGGTGGGGAGTGGGAGGGCGGTTTCCTGGTTCAGCTGCTCGACTTGCTTTGGTGTGGGATCGAGCGGCGAGCCCATGGCGCGGTACTTCGGCAGGACGTTGCCGTGCTCCTTGTCGACGGTGGCGATGGTCACGCGGGCATCGGCGGGGACGCCGCGAAACTCGAGGTCGATGTTTTTGGTGGGACCGGTCTGGCCGGGATCGACGAGGTTCCAGGCGGCGATGCGGAGGGATCCGTCGCCGGCCTTTGTCGCGATTACGTCGTCGGAGTTTGCGGTCAGGCGCTGGTCGCCGAGGCGATGCAGTAAGGCAAAGCCATAGAAGCTGGGCTTGTCGATGCCGCCTTTGGCGCGCAGACCGAAGTGGCCTTCGAAGGGCTTGGCTATGGGGCCGCCTTCCTGGAAGACATCGGAGAAGGTCCAGAAGGACATTTCGTTGACCTTGCCGTCGCACTCGCGGATGGTGTTGGCCAGCGCAGGCCCAACGAAGGTGGTGTCGCGCGACTCGTCCTGGCCCTGGACGTTCCACTCGGTCCAGAAGAGGGGGAGATGGGGGAGGGCCGAGGCGTCGATCTGGTTGCGGACTTTAGAGACGGCGGCGCAGACGCGGTCGTCCATGGGCACAGGCTTGTCGTTGTGGAAGAGGTTTTCGACGGTGTCGTCGGCATAGCCGTGGGTGGAGACGAAGTCGATGGGGACGTGATTCTGCGCGACGTACTGGAGGAATTCCGGAATCCAGGAGGCGGCCGCGGTTGCGGGTCCACCGACGCGGAGGCGGGGGCTGACGCTTTTGAGGGCGCGGGCGGTGTGCGCGTAGAGCTCGAAGTAGGACTGCTGGCGGGGAATGCCGCCCCAGAAGTCGATGTTGGGCTCGTTCCAGACTTCGAAGTACCACTGCGAGACTTCGTCGATGCCGTAGCGATCGACCATGTGCTGGGCGAAGGTGCGGATGAGGGCGTCCCAGTCGTCCCAGCTGCGCGGCGGAGAGACGTTGGGGTGGTACCAGAAGACGTGGAGGTCGAGGGGGTTGAAGGCCATTTGCACGGGCATGAAGCTGAGCTCGACGAGGGGGTGGACGCCCTGGGCGAGCATGCCGTCGTAGATTTCGTCGGCGTAGGAGAAGTTGTAGACGGGGTTGCCGTGCTCGTCGCGGGTGTAAATGCCGACGTCGCCGTCGAGAATGCCGTGGAAGCGGACCCACTGGAAGTCGGTGATGCCTTTGACGGCGCGCAGATCGTCGCGCCACGATTGGCGCAGGGCGAGGATGGCGTGGCCGGAGCCGAACATCTGCTCCCAGAAATGGGGCAACGGGGTGGCGGGACCGTTGGCGTCGATGGAGACGACCTGCTGGGCGCGGGCCGAGAGCGTAATCGGCAGAAGGGGCAAGAGCCCTAAAAAGATTCCAACTCTGGCCCCGGCCAGAATCCGTGCATGCTTCATCCTTGTCACTCCTCTGAACAACCGTCCGCGTAGGGGAACCGGTCGCTGAATTTCTGGGATTGCCTCAGGCCCTGGTGCTTGGATTCTCCAGGAGGCGAGTGCGTTGCGGACCAGGCGTGTTGCTATGCTCTGCAGAATGCAGGATCGCATCTTCGGACCCATTACCTTCGTAAAGGCGGCGCACCCTCGTAATCTGTCGCGCGCGTAGCCCGCTCTCTATTCTCGACTCAGCCTGTATCCGGGTTGTCTTTTCGGGTTGTCTTTTCGGGAATTGCATGCGCCACTCACTTGCCAATGCGGATTGTCCTCTGGTCACGGCGGTGATTCCGACGCGGGGACGGCCGGAATTGCTGGTGGGGGCGGTGCGCAGCGTGCTGCGGCAGACGTGGCCAAAGATGGAGGTCGTGGTGGTTGTCGATGGGCCGGATGCGGCGACGGAAAGCCAGCTGGCCTTGATTCACGATGTGAGGGTGCGCGTTGTTTTCCTGGAGCGCGCCTGCGGGGGCTCCGATGCGCGCAATGCGGGGGTGCATGCGGCGCGCGGCGAATGGATCGCGTTCCTGGACGATGACGATGAGTGGCTGGCGGAAAAGATCGAACGCCAGATGCGCGCTGCGGTGGCTATGCACGACTGGTTTCCGGTGGTTTCCTGCCGGGTGAT
Organism: uncultured Acidobacteriaceae bacterium; assembly: GCA_963770525.1. Lineage (GTDB taxonomy): Bacteria > Acidobacteriota > Terriglobia > Terriglobales > Acidobacteriaceae > Palsa-343. Next base: position 179,872 of record CAVYPY010000005.1, read on the forward strand.
CGCGCAGTCGCCCACGAGCAGCCGGGTTCTGCCGCCGCGCGCGTATCAGGCGCCGGAGCCGGTGGGGGATTATCTTTTCTGTCGCGAGGGTCTGCGCGATCCGGGCGGGCTGCTGCAGAGTTCGACGCTGCTGGCGCCGCGGGAGCTGCTGATGGCGGTGCCGTTTCAGACGGGACTGCCGATGCATCAGGACTGGGACTGGACGATTCGGGTCGCGGCTCATAAGGGGGTGGGGCTGCGGATGGTGCCGCAGCCGCTGGTGGTGTGGCGGGTTGAGGACCATCGATCGAGCGTGGGGCGGTCTCCGGACTGGCGGGCTTCGCTGGCCTGGATTCGGCGCATCAGGCCGTTCCTTTCTCCGCGCGCGTTCTCCTGGTTTATTGCCATCCAGTGCGCCTGGCGGGCGCAGGCCAGCCGTGCTGGAGTGAGCGCGCGGCTCGCGCTGCTGTGGCTGTTTCTGATGCACGGGAAGCCTGAGTTTCGTTCGTCTCTGCTTTTCCTTGTCTTCGGTTGTTTGCCCAGGGGAATGCGGAAATGGGTGAACTCAGTGATGAAGACCCTGTCACTTTCCCAGGAATCGGCTCCGGGATTGCAGCTGGCCTTTGTCCGGGAACCTGCTTCGGCGCCTCTGCGCCGGACTTTCCGCTGAGGGAGAGGCTTCGCGCTGGTGAAGGAATACACACTCAACTATCTGAGCGAGGTGGGGACGATCGCCTCGCGCCTGAATGCCGGGGCCATCGACCGCATGATCGATTTGCTGGTCGAGATTCGCGCGGAGGAAGGGCGCCTGTTTTTTCTTGGTGTGGGAGGGGGCGCGGGCCATGCCGGCCATGCGGTCAACGACTTTCGCAAGATTGCCGGGATCGAATCTTACGCGCCCACCGATAATGTTTCCGAGCTGACGGCGCGCATCAACGACGAGGGGTGGGAGACCTGTTATGCGCAGTGGCTGCGGGGCAGCCATCTCAACCGCCGCGATGGCGTGTTTGTCTTCTCGGTGGGCGGGGGGAATGTCGAGCGTGGCGTCAGCCTGAACCTGGTGGCGAGCCTGACGTTTGCGAAAAGCGTGGGGGCGCGGATCCTGGGCGTGGTGGGACGCGATGGCGGGACTACGGCGGAGGTCGCCGATGCCTGCGTGGTGATCCCTGCGCTTTCGGTCGAAACGGTTACGCCGCATACCGAGGAGTTCCAGGCGGTGGTGTGGCATCTTCTCGTTTCGCACCCGCGGCTGCGCCGCCATGAGATGAAATGGGAATCGGAGAAGTAGGCAGACGCGCGATTTTTCTCGATCGGGACGGGGTGCTGAATGCGCTGGTTCTGAATCCGGCGACGGGGCGCATGGAATCGCCGCTGATCCCGGAAGACTTTCAGCTGAACCCGGGAGTTATCCCTGCGCTCAAGGGTTTGCAGGCGGATGGAACTCTTCTGATTTTGGTTTCTAATCAGCCGAATTATGCTCTGGGTAAGTCGACCTGGCTGACGTTAGGGCTGATTCACCACAAATTCGTGGGGGAGTTAGTCGACGCCGGGGTTCACTTTACCCGTTTCTGCTACTGCCTGCATCACCCCAAAGGGGTTGTGCCGGGGTATTCGGGATCGTGCTCCTGCCGCAAGCCATCGCCGTGGTTTTTGCTGCGCGCCCGCGAGGATTTCCATCTGTCGCTGGCGGATTCGTGGATGGTGGGGGACCAGCCCACCGATATGGAATGCGGACGGGCGGCCGGAGTGCGGACGCTGCGGATCGATTCACGCGCCGGGACGGATCGGGTTGACCCCGGCGCCGACGCTGTCGCGCACGATCTGGATGAGGCGGTGCGGATCATCCTGCGGAGCTGAGTGTCTCTGCGAGGCAGCTTAGAACCGGTTAGCTTTAGCTGGTGATGCGGTTAGCTCAGAAGCGGTCAGCGAGTGAACAGGAGCAACGCTCGAGATTTTTTCGGCGGCTGCACCACCGATCCCTGCGCGCCGAGTGGTTTGATGGCGCGGGCTGCTCGTTTCGCTACGGGGTTCCCTCCACTGCGCGCCGGGATGCATCGTGCACCGCTGGACAGACCTCGGCGGCGCTTCGGTCGGGATGACATTCGTCTCTTATGCGTACGGGCGACGGGGTGCGGACGCTGCGAATCAGCGGGGACGGGTCAGATTCCGGGGCGGAGGTCTCGAACTCCGACGCCGACGCCGTCGCGCGCGATCTGACTGAGGCTGCTGAGATCATCCTCGGAGACTGACTTAGGCGGTCCAAACACGGCTTTGAGGGCGCTGGTGTCGATGGTGTAGGCAGCGGCCTGCGCGTCGCGGTGAAACATCTCCACGGTCTCGCGCGAATACGCTCTGAGGTCTTTCCCGACGAGGTCGACCTTGCGCAGGATGTCGGGGGGGACGGTGATGATGTCGGCGCCGGCCTGTTCGGCCTGGAAAATATTGAGCAGCTCGCGGGGACTGGCCCAGAGCAACTGGGTGCGGGGCCGATCGCGGAGCAGTACTTTGGCCCAGGCCATGAGGGGCACGGGATCGACGCCGGTGTCGGCGATGCGACCGGCGAAGACGGAGACAATCGCCCAGGCCTCGGGGGGGAGCGCTTCGACAACCCGCTCCACCTGATCGAGGGTGAGGATGGCGGTGACGTTGAGGGCGACACCGGCTTCGGCGAGGCGGCGGATCAGCGGCCCGAGAAAGACACCGGCACGATTGGTGACGGGGATCTTGACGTTGACGTTCGCGCCCCACGTGGCCAGCGTCATGGCCTGGCGTTCCATCTCCGCTTCGTCGTCGGCGAAGACCTCGAAAGAGATGGGCCGATCGGGCACGGCGGCGAGCAGGGAGCGGGCAAAGGTTTCGTAGTCGCGCACGGCGGCTTTGCGCATGAGGGTGGGATTGGTGGTGAAACCCTGAATCCACGGCTTCGCGGCCATTTCCAGAATGGTGGGCAGATCCGCGCCATCGCTGAAGAGGCGGATGCGCCAGTCTTCGATCCTTCTCATGGTCAGTCTCCGGCGGTTGGCTGGTGTGTCGGCGAGGTCCGGCGGGACAACCGCTGTTGCCACGCGGAGCGTTTGTCGCGCGCCCACTGTTGCAGCACCAGAACGATGAAGCGGGTGTTGCCGATGAGGTAGCGGCGCCACAGGCGGCGAGGCTCCATCATGAGGCGGAAGAGCCATTCGAGAGCGATGCGCTGCATCCATTGGGGGGCGCGGCGCTGCAGGCCGGCCTGGGTATCGAAGGCGGCGCCCACGGGAAGAATGACGCCGACGTTGACCCGTTGGCGATGGCGCTGCATCCATATCTCCTGTTTGGGAGCGCCGAAGGCGACGCAGAGCAGGTCGGGCTGCGCCTCTTCGACGACCTTCTCGATCCAGTAGAGCTCGGCGGGATCGTTTTCGAAACCGAGGGGAGGGCAATAGGTTCCGCAGATGTTGAGGCCGGGATAGCGGCGGCGCAGGTTGAAGGCGGCCATCTCGGCAGCGCCGGGCAATCCGCCGAGGAAAAAGACGCGAAAGCCGTAATGAGCGGCCTCGGCGCACATGCGTTCCATGAGATCGCCGCCGGTGACGCGCTCCGGAATGGGAGCACCGAGCAGACGCGACGCCATCACGACCGACATGCCGTCGGGAACGGCGAGGTCGGCCTGCTGCAGCGCCTCGGCAAAGAGCTCATCGCGCTGCGCCAGGGTCACCAGCTGCGCATTGGGACCGGCAACGGTGAGGGTGGGAAATTCGCCGCGATGGAGCAGGGCTTCCACGAGGAGAACGGCGGCATATTCCATCGAGATCCGATCTACGGGCACGCGTGCGAGGACAAGGCGGGGCGGCAGGGGCAGGCGCAACGGGCTCTTTGCAGGTTCCGCCGGGTTCACCGTGGCCGTTGATTCGGGATTCGCTACAACCGCATCCATAACTTCGATCAGGCCCACAGAGCTTCCTTCCTTTCCAAGAAACGTCGGGGCGCGACCCCATTGGCGATCGCGGTTTTTCGTATTTCATCGCGCAGACGGCCGGCCAGGTAACGCGGCGAGGCATAAGCCGAGCGAGCCAGCGCAGTGGCCGCGCGCCACCGCTGCCGGCGGGCGAGATGCATATTGCAGCGGCGCAGCCAGTCCTTGGCCTGCACGGCGTCGGGATTCAAAAAGCCTCTCAGCACAGCGGAGACATCGCTGAGCGGGTGGGGCGGCAAGCTCCAGAGATCGGAGAGCAGCAGATACTGCACGTAAAGCGCATTGAGCTGCTGGTCCTCGAGGTGCCGCGTGCTGACGCTCTGCTCGGTCTGGCGAAAGCCGACCAGCGCCTGCGGTATGCAGCGGATTTCAAATCGCCGGGCCATGCGCCACCACAGGTCGGCGTCTTCGGCATGCAGATCCATGCGGTAGGCACCTACGGCCTGGGCCTTCTCCACGTTGAGGGCGACGGTGGGATGGCAGATGGAGAGCAGATAGCCACGTTCGACAATGGAATGCAGCTCTTCGGCTGAGCCGCGGGAGCAGCGGAACTGACCGGCGCAGCGCTCGCGGGGGTGATAATCCGCGAACGAGTAGATGAGGCCGGCGCCGGGGAATTGCCCGATGGCGTCGAGGAGTGTTTCGATGCGCGCGGGATAGGAAACATCGTCGGCATCCATGCGCACCAGCCAGGGCGTGCACGCCTCGAGCAACAGACGGTTGAGCGTTGCGGTTACGCCTGCGTGGGGCTGCTCGATGACGCGCAGCTGGGGAAGGCGCAGGCTGCGCAGATACGCGGCGCTTCCGTCGTCTCCGCCGTCGACGATGGCGAGGATGGGGAAATCGCGGGCGGTCTGCGAGAGAAGACTCTCCATCGCCTCGGGCAGCCAGGGCATGGCGTTGCACACCGGCATACCCACTGTGATCGTGAGTTCTGCGTTCTGCATGATTCGAGAGACCAAGGACGAACTTCTGATGCAGTTGAAAAACGGATGCGGTCTAACTGTGCCGCTGAGATTCTATTGTGAACTTATGGATGACTTATATCTGCATGGCTGGGGCGGCTCTCGCAAATTATTTTTTTGCTGGATGACCCTGGTAATCCCGCTGACCATAGTAACCGTTGATCAACCAGCAACGGGCCACTAATCCACTCGCCAACCTGACTTGCGTAACGATGGCGGCGACAGAAACGGTTGCCAATTTGGGAAGCGCAACGAAAGATAGACACCGTCGAGAGCGATAGCGCTCCGGCAATTCTGCAGTTTTCTGATGTCCCTGCAGCAACTCTCTGCTCTGAAGGAATCTTTCGTGCTTCTACCTGAGGCCAGCTATTTCATTGTGGGCGGCGCCGGTTTCATCGGCAGTCATTTCACCGACGCGCTTCTGCGTTCGCCGAAAACACGGCGTGTGACGCTGTTCGACAACTTCTCCTCGGGACGCGACTGGCACTACGAGGGGCATACCGAGGATGCGCGACTGCAGGTGGCGCGCGCGGATGCCAGTGATATCAGCGCGCTTATGGCCACCATGGAGGGCCACGACTGGGTTATCCACCTCGCCTCCAATCCGGATATCGCCCGCGCCGCGGAGCTGCCGGAGATCGATTTCTATCGGGGCACGCTGCTGACGAACAACGTGGTGGAAGCGATGCGGCGCACGGGGCTGCATCGCCTGCTTTATGCCTCAGGCAGCGGGGTTTACGGCGACGCCGGGGAGACGCTGGTGGCCGAGGACTATGCGCCGATGATTCCGGTGTCCACGTACGGGGCGAGCAAGCTGGCGTGCGAATCGCTGATTGCCAGCTACTGCTCGATGTTCGGTCTTCGCGCGTGCGCGTTCCGTTTTGGGAATGTGGTGGGACCGCGGCAGACCCACGGGGTGGGATTCGATTTCCTGCGCAGCCTGCGCGCGCGGCCCAACCGGCTGCGTATTCTGGGCGACGGGCAGCAGAGCAAGCCTTATATCCACGTGAGCGACGTGGTGGATGCTGCGCTGTGTGCGGCGGGCAAGGCCAGCACGCCGTTTTCCGTCTTCAACGTGGCCACGGACGACGCAGTGACGGTGGACGAGATCGCCGATTGCGCCGTTGAGACACTGGGCCTGGCCGCGTTGCCCGCCCGGGAATATACGGGCGGCCGCCGCGGCTGGCGGGGCGACGTTCCCGTGGTCCGCCTCGATTCGACGCGTATCCGATCGCTGGGCTGGTTCCCGAAATGGAACAGCCGCGAAGCCGTACGCCACTCCCTCCAGGAGATGAAGGCCGATGAACGTACACTGCTCAACTGACATGGGCGGCGGGATGCCGCCGGCTCCGAACCTTGCGGGTATCTTTGGAACGCCTCCGTGGTTACCCGGCTCGGAAAACGTGAACGCGCCGTCGCACTGCACCTGCGCCGCGCACTGGCCGCCGCGTCTGGCGCTGTTGGCGGGCGGGCTGGCGACGCGGCTTCGGCCGCTGACCAACACCACACCGAAGTCGCTCATCCCGGTTGCCGGTGAGCCGTTTCTCGGCCATCAGCTGCGGCTGGTGCGCGCCGGAGGCATTCGCGAGGTGGTGATCTGCTGCGGATTTCTTGGGTCGCAGATCGAGGATTTCGCCGGGGACGGCAGCCGCTTCGGTTTGTCCATTGCGTACAGCTACGACGGCGAAACGCCGCTGGGCACCGGGGGCGCGCTACGGGCGGCGCTGCCGCTGCTGGGGCGGGAGTTTTTGGTGATGTATGGCGACAGCTGGCTCACCGAGCCCATCGAGCCGATCTGGCGCACCTTTTGCGCGTCGGGCAAGCCGGCGCTGATGACGGTTTTTCGCAACCGGAACCGCTGGGGCGCGAGCAATGTCGAGTACCGGAAGGGGCTCGTGGTCCGGTATGACAAGCGGCGGCCCTCGGCAACGATGCAGCATATCGACTATGGCTTCCAGGTACTGGACGCCGGCGTTCTCGACCGCTGGACGGTACCGGTGTTCGACCTGGCGGAGGTTCTGTCCGGGCTGGCTGATTACGGACGGCTGGCCGGGTACGAAACCACAGAACGCTTTTACGAGATCGGCTCGCTTCCCGGGCTGCGCGAGACGGAAGCGGCGGTCGCCTCCGGCTTTGCCCCGGCACTGCGCGCTCTCTCGATCATCCAGGACGGCGCTGTGCCGCAAAAAGATGGTCCGAGGGTGTGCTGATGATCATGACGCGGACGCCCCTGCGCATTTCGATCGGCGGCGGCGGCACCGACCTGCCCTCGTACTATCAGGAGCACGGCGGCGGGTTCGTCATTTCCGCGGCTATCAGTAAATACGTCTACATCACGGTCAATCGCAGCTTTTTGCCTGGGTACTTTCTCAAGTATTCGGAAACCGAGCATGCGGATACGTGCGATGAGATTCGCCACCCGCTGCTGCGCGAAGCGATCCGCATGCATCGCGCCTCGTCGCCGCTGGAAGTGGTGAGCGTGGCCGATGTGCCGGCGGGGACGGGACTGGGCTCATCGGGAACCTTTTTGGTGGGCCTGCTGCACGCGCTGTATGCCTGGCAGCGCGAGCCGGTCACAGCGGAGACGCTGGCGCGGGAAGCGGTCGAGATCGAAATGAACCGGCTGGGCCAGCCTGTGGGCAAGCAGGACCAGTACATCGCCGCGTATGGCGGCCTTCTCTGCCAGGAATATCTGCCCGATGGCCAAGTGCGGGTCACGCCTCTGCACATGAGCGAGGAGTCGCTGCGCGAGCTGCGCGATTCGCTCATGCTCTTCTTCGTCGGCGAGACGCGCAGCGCGTCTTCCCTGCTGGGCGAACAGAAGCGGCTCTCCGAGGCACGGGATCCGGCGATGATCGACAGCCTGCATTTTGCGCGCTCGCTGGGGCGTGAGATTCGAGACGCGCTGGAAGCGGGACAGGTGGCGGAGTTCGGGCAGCTGATGCATCAGCACTGGCTGCGCAAGCGGAGCCGCTGCTGCCGGATGTCCAGCAGCCATATTGACGCGCTGTACGAGCTGGCTCGCTCCGAGGGTGGGGCCACGGGCGGCAAGCTGGTGGGCGCGGGCGGCAGCGGCTTCCTGCTGCTGGCCACGCAGGACCGGCGGCGGCTGCGGGATACCATGCTGCGCGCCGGCCTGAGCGAAATGGATTTCGCCTTCGACTTCGATGGATCGGTGGTTCTTCTGCGCAATGTCTGAGGCTGGACCCAACGCGGCAGGTTGCTCGTGAGCCGCCTTACGCAGGCTTCGGCCGATCCGCCGGTCGAATGGACGATGGTCGATCTGGGCTCGGTTCTGTGGCGGCGGCGCAACTGGATCGTGGGCTCGCTTGCTTTCTTCTGCGCTCTCCCGCTGCTCGACTGGGGGCTGGCGACGCCGCGTTACCGCGCCACGGCGGTGCTGGAAATTCAGAAAGAGTCGGAGGGCGCTTTCGGCCTGGATAACACGACCACCGATCGCCCCACCGATCCGGTCAGTGACTCGTTCGACGACAACCTGACGCTGCAGACGGAAGTCGGCATCCTGGAGTCGGATGCTCTAACGCTTGATGTGATCCGCCGCTCCGGCCTCGAAACCACAACCGACTACTTCGGCCAGCAGCCGGGAGGGCTCGTGTTCCTGCGCAAACTCGCCTTGTGGCGCAAGCCGCTCGAAACGCTCTCGACGCCGCTGAGCGATGCGCCGAATCGGCGCTACGTCGCGCTTAAAATTTTTGCCGCGCACTGCAAAGTCGCACCGCAGGCGGGAACCCGTCTGATCGAGGTCAGTTACTCCGATCCGGATCCGGCGCGCGCCGCCCTGGTCGTGCAGACGCTCCTCCAGGCACTCTCGGACTACGGTTTCCAGTCGCGATCTTCGGCTGCGGCGCAATCCGCTACATGGCTTTCCTCGCAGCTGGGTGCGCTCAAAGAGCAAACCGACACTCTTGACGCGCGCGCCGCCGCTCTGGACCGCGCATCGGGCGATTACGGCGACGATCCATCGCACAATCCGGTGCTCGCGCGGCTCGATTCGCTGAACACGGCGCTGTCCAGCGCCGAATCCAACCGGATCGTCCGCGAGGCGGTCTGGCGCGCGGTGCAAAGCGGCGATCCCGAGGCGCTCTCGGGGCTGGCCGGCAACCCTGCCGCCGGGGCAAATACCCAGAATTCCTTCGCGCTGCTGCAGTCGCTGCGGGCGCAGGAGGCGCAGGCGAGGGCGCAGCTGGCCGAATCCGGCAAGCGGTATGGGGCGAACTGGCCGGCTGTGGCCGAACAGCGAGCGCGCCTGGAAACGCTGGAGAAATCTATTCAGGACGAAGTGCGCCGACTCGGCGATCGCGCGCACACCGACTACGATGTGTCCGTCCAGGCGGAGAACTCGGCGCGCGCGAATTTCAACGAGCAGAAGGAACTCGCATCACGCCTCACCGGGGACGCGGTGGCTTTGCGGCTGGCACGGCAGGAGGCCGATCAGAGCCGCGCTCTCTATACCAGCCTGGAGACGCGGCTCGAACAAACAGGGGTGCTGGAAGGGCTGCACTCCGGTAATTTCACGGTGGTGAGCCCGGCGCTCGTTCCTCCCCCGGACCACCCCACGAGCCCGAACCTGCCGCTGCTGGCTGCTCTCGCGATCGCGGCCGGCGTCAGTGTGGGCAGCGTTGCGGCGATTGCGCGCGAACTGATCGACAACACCATTCACACGGCCGCCGATCTGGAATCGCTGCTCGATACTCCTGTGTTTGCGACGATTCCCGCTGCGCTGGAAAGCCGGCCCTGGTATCGCCGGCTTCTGCCGGCTCCCGCATCGGCGCCACTCGCTCTGCAGGCGGCAGCGGACTCCCACTTCGGGCTTCCCGCTCCGCCCTCACCGTTCAGGGAGGCGCTCCATCGCCTGCGCGCCTCGCTGCTTCTTTGCCACAGCGGCCGCGCGCCTCAGGTGATCACCTTTACTGCTGCGTCGGATTCATCGCGGGAGCGCAACGAAGGGCAATCGCCTTCGCTGGCCCTCAGTCTGGCTGCGGTGCTCGCGCAATACGGCGCTCCGGTGCTGTACATTGACGCCGATCTGCGCTCGGCACCGGCTGCCGGTAGTTTCGCCGCCGGGCCGGGACTCAGCGATCTGCTGGCCAGCAATGGGGCGCCTGACTACGCGCATCAGGATACAGCGCCGCCGCTGCTCTCGATTCTCGCTTCGGGGCCGCGACCGCCTTGCCCCGCTGAACTGATTGCCTCACCGCGCATGGAGCAGCTGCTCTCGCAATGCCGCGATGAGTTCAGCTTCATCGTGATCGACGGCCCGCCCGCGCACACTGCGGACTCGCTGGTGCTGGCGCAGCAATCCGACGCTGTGCTGGTCTCGGCGCGGGCCGGGACGACGCGCAAAGCGCCGCTGCGCGATGTGCATGACGCCCTCAGCCGCCAGGTTTCAAACCAGGCGGTTCTCGGTGTCGTGCTCGAAGCAGCTTCCCAGGGTTCTCGTTATGCTCATGCCTGATCGTTTCCGGACGCTGGCCCTGACCGCGGCGCTGATCGCCGGGTGTTGCAGCGCCTGCGCACAAAGCGGGCCCCTACCCGCAGGCGTGCCGGCAGCCGCCGCGACCGTTTCTGCAGCTGGTCCCGGCCAGGCCGCGGTCGCTGCGCCGGCACCCGCGGACGCAGAACCGAAAGCCGCGGACTCCGCGGCGCCTGAGTCTCTGCTCATCGGACCGGGCGACCTGCTGCACATCAGCATCCTGCGCGAATCCGAACTCGACCAGAAGGTCCGCGTGCTCGACTCCGGGGAGATTTCGCCTTGAACTCGCCGGGAACGTGCCGGTCCAGGGACTCACGCCGGCTGAAGCTGCGGCCCGAATCGCCGCCAGATATCGCGACGGCAAATTTCTGCTTCATCCGGAGGTGTCGGTTCTGGTGGAGGAATATGCCACTCAGACTGTGACAATTTTGGGCCAGGTGGCTCACCCGGGCACGGTCCGTCTGACTGCGCCCCGTACCCTCATTGACGTGCTGTCGCTGGCGGGCGGGCTGAACGAGTTCGCCGACCGGCACATCGTTGTCGAGCGCAAGGCTCATGACGGGGAGGCGGCCGAGCGCATTCGCGCCTACCTGCCCAATCGGGCCGACGATGCGCTCAACGCCGACATCCTCGTCCGGCCGGGGGATACGGTGATCGTGCCTAAAGCCGGCATCGTTTACATTCTCGGCGACGTCGCCCATCCCGGCGGCTACGTGATGCAGAACGACTCAAAGCTGACGGCGCTGCAGGCGATTGCGCTTGCCTCGGGCGCCTCAAAGACGGCCAGCGAACGCAAAGTGCGGCTGGTGCGCACCGTCGACGGGCGGCCGCTCTCGATCGATCTTCCTCTCCGCGACATGGAGCGCGGGCGGGAACCGGACGTCGCTCTTCAGCCCAACGACATCATCTATGTGCCGTTCAGCGTGATGCGCAATCTCTCGCTGGGTCTGGCCAACATTACCGCCGCGGCCAGCTCCGCGCTGATCTACGCCACCCAATGACCGCGCACACCCGTCCCGGGCGATCCTCGCCGCGCGCGCTTCCTTCACCGCCTCTGGAAGATCTGGCGTGCGCCGCGCTGTTCGCGTTCTTCGCTATGCAGGGCTCGATCCCGGGCATCGCGCCGGCGCAGGCCCTGGAGATGACGGCCACCGCGCCGTCCACCTTCACGACCCTCGGCGGCATCGTCACCCAGGCGGCTGCCAACGGCATCATTCTCCTGCTGATCTTCCGCCGTCCGCACCTCGTGCTGAAGCGCATCGCGGCCGTTCCCTGGCCTGCACTGCTGGCCGTGCTTGCGGTTGCGTCGAGTGTGTGGTCGCTCGATCCAATGTTGACCCTGCGCCGCTCCGTTCCCTTCGCGCTGGCTGGACTGTTCGGGGTCTACTTCAGCGCCCGCTTTGCGCAACCGCGGCAGCTGGCCATTCTTCGAATGACGTTCATCGTGCTGGCGATCGCGACGATTGCCTGCGCGTTGTTCCTGCCGGGCATCGGTCTGGATCACACCCCCGGACATGCCGCCGACTGGCAGGGCGTCTTCACGCAGAAGAACGCCTGCGGGCGGATTATGGTCCTCGCCACCGCGGTGATCCTGTTCGGCGAACGCATGACTTTCGGCCGCGCCGCCAGCCTGGCCCTGTTCCTCTTTGTGCTGGTGATGAGCGGCTCGCGGGGCGCGTGGATCATTGAAGCCGCGCTGCTGCTGGTCTGGGTGACCGTCCGCTTTGCCAGCCGCTCCAGCCCGCGAGTGCGTTTGGTTCTTGCCGTCGGTGCACCCGCCGCATGCCTCGGCGTCGCGGCGGTCGCCCTGGCCGTCTACCCGCGCCTCGCTCCGCTGATGGGGCGCGATCCAACGCTCTCCGGGCGGACCGCGATCTGGGCGCAGGTGCTCGGCAGCATTGCCCGGCACCCGTGGCTGGGCTACGGATACGACGCCTTCTGGCACGGCATGCAGGGGCCGTCGCTCACGATTTCGGCCGCGGTTCATTTTGTGGTGGTCCACGCTCACAACGGGTTTCTTGAGATCGCGCTGGAACTCGGCGCCGCGGGAGTTCTTCTCCTTGTCCTCACCGGGGTGGGCGCCGCGCGGCGGCTCTGGCCGCTCTGGATCCGCGGACCCATCGATGGGATTGCCTTTCCTGTCGCGGTGCTGTTTATGGTGGTTCTGTACGACCTGGATGAAAACACGCTGCTGCTCTACAACGGCCTCTTCTGGATTCTGTGCGTCGCGGCGCTGGTCACGATCGACTGTGCATTTCGTGATCGCCGTCACACCGGGGCATGCACTCCCCATGAAATGCTGACCCTGCAGCACCATCGCCTGAGGAGACTGGCCACACGGACCGCCCGTTAATTCTGTGAAACCCACCGTTCTGATCTATCGCTCCGAACTGCTCCCGCCTTCGGAAACATTCGTGGCCGCGCAGGCGCATGCGCTGCGGCGGTACTCTGCGTGCTTTGCGGGTCTGCGCAGAGTCCCGGCCGGACTTCCGATCGATCCCTGCGAATCCGTGCTGCTGACCCAAGGCGATGCGCCGGCCGACAGGCTGCACCGCCGCCTCTTTCTCTCCACGGGCCTTGCGCCGCGCTTCGTCCGTTCTCTCGAGCGCTTTCATCCCGTCCTTCTCCACGCGCATTTTGCTCTCGACGGAGCCGCGGCTCTGCCTCTGCAGAAGCAGCTCCGGCTCCCGCTGATCGTGACCCTGCACGGTTACGACACGACGATGAGCGACGAGGCGCTGCGCAGCACGATTGCCGGGCGTATTTTTCTGCGCCGGCGCCGGGAACTCCGCGAGCGGGCGCGTTTCTTCATCTGTGTCTCGGAGCACATCCATCAGCAGGCTCTGGAGCGCGGCGTTGCGGAAAGCAAGATTCGCACCCTGCCGATCGGCGTCGATTTGAAGCTCTTTGCGCCGGATCCGCTCCGCTCGCGCTCCCGCGATCCCATCGTGCTCTTCGTCGGCCGTCTGGTGGAGAAGAAGGGATGCGAATACCTCATTCGCGCAATGGCCCAGCTGGATAGCCGCCATTCCAATGCCAAACTTCTGATCGTGGGCGATGGGCCGCTGCTCGATCCGCTGCGCTTGCAGGTGCGCGCGGCCCTGCGCAGCTGCACCTTCCTCGGCTCACAGCCGCCCAACGTGGTCCGCGACCTGATGCACCGCGCGAGTCTGCTCGCCGCGCCCAGCATCGTCGCCTCCAACGGCGATACCGAGGGCCTGCCGATTACACTCTGTGAGGCTCAGGCGATCGGCTTGCCCGTCGTCGCCTTTCAGGGTCCCGGCGTGGCGGAAGCGGTCGTCGAAAACGAAACCGCTCTGGTGGTTCCTTCGCGCAGCGACAAGTGTCTCGCCGAAGCCATCTCCACTGTGCTCGGGAACGCCGACCTGGCTGCGCGCCTCGCTGCTGCCGGCCGCCGCCGCGCGGAAGCGCTGTTCAGTCTGGAGCGGCAGACCGCACGCCTTGAAGATCTCTATGCAGAAGCCCTGGGCTGATGCCGCCCCCGGAAGAAGAATCGCTGCTGCACGGCTCCCTCTGGATGGTTTCGGGCCAGGGCGTGGCCATGGCGGCGCAGATCGTTTACTTCATCCTGATCGGCCGCACGCTGGGGAGCCGTGAATACGGCGCCTTCGTGGGGGTCGCGGCTCTCATCGCCTCGCTGAGCCAGTTCAGCTCGCTGGGCATGGAGATGATCCTCGTCCGCAACGTGAGCCGCGATCGGACCAGCTTTCCGCGCACGTGGGGACATGCGCTGCTGTTCACGGCGGCGGGATTCCTGGCGTTGCTTGCGGCCTCGATGCTGATCGCGCACTTCACGCTGCGCCCGGAGCTGCGCGCGCTTGTCCCCTGGATCGCGCTCGCCGATGGATTGCTGGGCAAGCTGGTGCAGCTCGCGGCGCGCGCATTTCAGGGAGCCGGCCACCTGGCCTGGACTGCTCGGCTCACCGCGCTGACGTATGTGGGCCGGGTTGTCACCGCCGCGGGGTTGTGGATTTTCGCCCGCGCTCATCATCTGCGATCGACCGCTTTGCTGTGGGCTCACCTGTACTGGATCGCCACCCTGGCGGTTGCTCTGTTGGCGCTGATCCTTGCCACCGTGCGACTGGGACGGCCCCGCTTTGCCCGGATTCGCCGCACCGACGTCAGCGAGGGTCTCAGCTTCTCTCTCGAGCAGCTCCATCTCCGTCTACAACGACATCGACAAGACATTTCTCGTCAGCCTGGGTCAGACGCACGCTGCGGGCATCTACTCGGCGGCCTATCGTGTGGTCGATGCGGCCAGCGCTCCCCTTTATGCGGTCTATGCTGCTGCCGCACCGCGTTTCTTTCGCGAAGGAGCCGCGAGCGTTCGCTCGGCTCGGGATTTTGCGCGGACGACGCTTCGCCGCACGCTGCCGCTCGCGGTGGGCGCGACGGTCTTGCTGGCCCTCGCCGCGCCGCTGCTGCCCATCGTCTTTGGGCCGTCGTTTCGCGACTCTGTCGCCGCGCTGCGCTGGCTTTGCCTGCTTCCGGTGCTGCGCGCTCTGCACTACTCGTGGGGGTCGGCGATTACCGGCTCCGCTTCGCAATGGAACCGCACGGCCACGCAGTTCGGCGCCGCCGCGCTGAATTTGATACTGAATGCGTTACTGATTCCGCGCTGGTCATGGCAGGGCGCGGCCATCGCCAGCCTGGTGACGGATTCGGCGCTGGCCGCGGCCAGCTATGGCGTTCTGGCGCGGCTTGTCCGGCGCGAAGCAACCATGGCGGCGGATGTTGTTGTCGCGGGTGAGTGACGTGTGGCGGGTTGCTGTCTGGGCCCTACGCCTGAACGTTCAGCTCAAGCAGCAGGAATACGTAATCGAGGGCGATCTCTTTCAGGTAGTCGTAGCGGCCGGAGGCGCCGCCGTGACCGGCGCTCAGGTTGGTATGCAGGACCAAAACGCGGTCGTCCGTTCTGAGGGTGCGCATCTTCGCGACATACTTTGCCGGCTCCCAGTACATGACCTGGCTGTCGTGCAGCGAGGTCTTCACCAGCATGGCGGGGTACGGCTTCGCCTCTAAATTGTCGTAGGGCGAATAGCTGAGCATGTATTCGAAGGCTTCCTTCTTATTTGGGTCGCCCCACTCCTCGTACTCCGGGACGGTGAGGGGCAGGGTAGGATCGAGCATGGTGTTCATCACGTCGACGAAGGGTACGTGGGCGATGACCACGCGATATAAGTCGGGGCGAAGGTTGGCGATGGCGCCCATGAGCAGGCCGCCGGCGCTGCCGCCCTCGGCTGCGACGCGACCCGGGGCTCCATAGCCCTGGGCCACAAGATGTTCGGTCGCCGCGATGAAATCGGTGAAGGTGTTCCGCTTGTGCATGAGGCGACCGGCATCGTGCCAGGCCTTGCCCATATCGCCGCCGCCGCGCACGTGCGCGTAGGCCAGCACAAAGCCGCGATCGAGCAGGCTGAGGCGATTGCTGTTGAAGCCGACGGGGAGCGAGTAGCCATAGGCGCCGTAGCCATAGACCCACAGGGGATTTTTACCTGCCTCGCGTTTGTCTTTGCGCCACACCAGGGAGACCGGGATCTCGACTCCATCCGGCGCTTTCGTGAAGATGCGCTCCGAGGCGTACTGCTCGCGGTCGAAGCCACCCGGCACCTCCAGCTGCTTGAGCAGCTTCGAGTCGCCGGTACGCACGTCGTATTCGAAGACCGAGGCCGGAGTGACGAGCGACTGGTACGCGTAACGGTATTTCGCCGTGTCGTAGACGCGGTTGGCGTGCGGATGGGTGCTGTAGACGGGCTCGGGAAAGGCAATCTCCCGGCCTTCCTGCATTTCCGGTCCCGCCCCGATGAAGGGACGGATGCGCACGTGCTGCAGGCCCGCGCGGCGCTCCCACACGACGGCGTGTCCGGCGAAGAGATCGACCTCTTCCAGCATCGCCTCCGGGCGCAGGGGGATCAGCTCCTTCCAGTGCTCGCGGCCGGGCGTCTCCAGGGGCGCCGTGACCAGGCGGAAGTTTCGCCCGGTGTCATTCACACGCAGGTAGAGCTGACCGTTGCGATGGTCGGCGTAGTACTCGATCTCGTCGCGGCGCGGCTCGATCAGGCGCCACTCACCCAGCGGGTCGGCGGCGGCCAGCAGACGCTCCTCGGTCGTGGTGTGGCTGGCGCTTTCCAGAACGAGATAGAGATCGTCGCGGGTGCGGCCGACGCCGATATTGAAGCGCTCGTCCTTCTCCTCATAGACGAGCGGGTCTTCGGTGTGCGGCGTACCGAGGACGTGGCGGTAGAGCTGGAACTGGCGCTTCTGCTCCTGGTCTTCGACTGTGTAGAAGAGGGTGCGATTGTCCGTTGCCCACACCACCGAGCCCACGCGCTCCACCTTCTCGTTCAGCACGGCTCCGGTGCGCAGGTCTTTGACATACAGGGTGTACTGGCGGAAGCCTTTGGTGTCGCAGGAGTAGATCAGCAGGTTCTCGTCATCGGAGACGACCATGGTGCCCAGGGCGAGAAAACTCTCGTGCTCCGCCAGCGCGTTCACGTCGAGGAGGATCTCCTCTTCGCCGGTGGGCTCCACGGCGGTTCCCTGCTTCCGGCAAAAAATCTCGTACTGCTTGCCCTGCTCGGTGCGCGAGTAGTACCAGTGTTTGCGGTCGCGGAAGGGTACGGAGACATCGGTCTCCTTGATGTGGCTCAGCATCTCCTCGTAGAGCTGCTTCTGCAGATCTTCAGTGCCGGCCACGACCTGGCCGCAGCACGCGTTCTCGGCCTCGAGATACGCCAGCACCTCGGGACTTTCTTTCTCGCGCAGCCATGCGTAATCGTCAACCAGGGTGTGTCCATGCACGGTCCGCTCGGTGTGCTTCTGCGCCGCCACGGGGGGCTGGGCGCTGAGTTTCTCAGCAATCATCTCGCTCTCTCGATTCAGTGATTCTTCCCTCACGAAAAAAGAAGCCTGCAGCGCGTGCAGGCTCTCAGAATGTTTCCGGACCCAGGCCCTGTACTGAGACTCTGCCGTTACTTCGTCTCGGCTTCCGCTTCGTCGAGCATGGAGTACAGCTTCGAGAAATCGGTGACCTGCTTGTAGCCGTGGTCGGTCACGACCCAGGCGGTCGGTGTCTCGTGGATGCCCATGCGGTCGCCGAGGGCCACGTCGGCTCTGACTTCGGCGGCGAGCTTGCCCTGGGGATCCATGACAAAGGGCAGGGCGGTGCCGTGCTGCTGGGCAAACTTCTGGGTGAAATTCTGCAGATCGCTTTTCGTCTCGATGCTCGCCTGGTTGGCAAACACCGCGTTGCGGTAGTCGTCGCCCAGCTGCTTCGATCTCGTGTCGAACCAGCGCGCGTTCACGGCCGCCTGAAAGCTCCAGTTGTGCATGGGCAGTGGAAACGAATGCCGCTCCCAGGCCACGTGGTACTTCTCCACAGCCTGCATGATGACGGGGTTCTCCATCCCGCACATGGGGCATTCCAGGTCGGCGAACTCCACGATCGCCACCTTGTAACCCGGCGGTGGATGCAGGGCCGAAGTGTCCTTCGGATGGAGAATGTCCTGCGCCGGCGCCGCCAGCGCAATCAGAAAACCGACTCCTAAAACGACCAGTTTGCGCAATCCAACCATACTTTCGAGTCTACCGTTTCGACCCGAAAAGCTGAAAGTCGGCGCATGGCGGCCCAACTTTTTAAAGCTGTTTTGCCGCCCGCTTTGCCGCCTGCCACTTCACCGTCACATACGTCAGATAGACGAGGTGGATCAGGAATGTCGCCGCGTAGGCCAGCACCAGATGCCGATGTCCAATGTCGCTCATAAGCTTTATCTCCCTCCTGCCATCTGGGGTTGCGCGGGCACAGCATCCAGCGCCCGCAGCGCCTGCTTCCTGCTCCGCCTTTTGGGACCGGTATTCCGAGACGTAGCGCAGACTGGCGACGAATATTCCCCACATGATCCAGCCGGCGAGGTTCCACCAGACGGCCGGCATCATGCTGGGATCGATGCCGGATCCGGGGGCGCCACCGAAGACCGGGGCGGGATGCTGGGTCCGCCACCAGCGCGTGGACATATAGACCAGGGGCACGTCGAGGTAGCCGAAGATGGCCATGACCGCGGCGAGGGTGCGCATCTGCGGGCCCTCGGCAAAGCGGCGGAGGAGCAGATACGCGACATAGATGAGCCACAGGACCAGGGTGGAGGTGAGCCGCGCATCCCATGTCCACCAGATGCCCCAGACGGCGCGGCCCCAGAGCGAGCCGGTGACCAGGCCGATGAGGCAGAAGACGACGCCCATCTCGGCTGAGGTGACGGCCAGCGCGTCGGCCTTGATGGCCAGCTCATGGTTGCGGTTGCGTACCGCCAGATAGACCAGCGAACAAATGAGGTTGATCGCAAAGAAGAGGCCCATCCCCGCCCACGAGGGGATGTGGTAGTAGAAGATCCTCTGCACATTGCCCTGTGCCGCATCCGGAGGCACCACGAACATCGCCACCCGGAAGCCCTCTGCCAGCACACCCAGCGTGACCGCCAGCCATAACCATCGCCACAATTTCATAACCGTCCTGCCCTTCCCGCTCCCGATGGGACCCGACCTGCTTCAGACCATCGAAAAGCTCACCTGTCCGACCCATTGCGTCACTTAGTAGGGCCTTTCTTACCCAACGGAGTGGCCTGCGTCCCGCCGTTGTACACAAACGTGAACCGCACCTTCACGTGATCGGTGCTGATGCCGGAGGGAAAGGGATCGTAGGGCGCCGACCCGGTAATCGCAGCCCAGGCCGCCCGATCCAGCGCCGCCTTTCCGGATTTCTGCTCGAGGGTCATGCCGGAGACGCTTCCGTCGGTATGCACCACGCAGAAAATTCTCACCGTTCCCGCGGTCGATTGCGGCGGTTGGGCCTCATCCGGCATCGCCGCCAGCCAGCTATCTTTCGTCCGCTGCTCCAGTGCCGGCCAGTAGTCCCGGAGGTTGGACCGGTCCTCGGAAAACAACCGGCCCACTACGTCCACTGTGAGCGAAGCAGGGTCGGATTTCGGCGCCTGGGCAGCCGGTTTGGCCACCGGGGCGTTCTGCTGGGACCAGCCGGCGGGGGTTGCGGCCAGGACGATCGCTGCTCCCAGAAGCAGAGCCTTTCCGTAAGTCATTCTCATGCAATCACCTCCGGTAGCGTGGCTTCCCTGGCGGTATCCGGAACCTCACCGGACCCTCCGGATTGCCTCTTCCCGCATCCATCCTGAATAGGGTACAAAGGTACACCATGGCTTGGTTCACGCTCATTCTCGGTGCCCTTCTGATGGCCGTCGGAATCGGCGGGCAGATCTTCGGTGTCCGCAAGACGACGCGCCTCGCCGCCCATGATCGCCCCGCCCGCAAGTGGGTCCTCACCGTCGGCTCGCTGGTCGTCGGATTGTGGATTGTTGCCTTCTCGGCGGCGCACGTCCTGCACCTGCACCACACCGGGCGCTGGTGAGGAGGCCGGCTGCAGCCGGCCTCCGCTGAGAGGCACTACCAAAGGTGTGGGCCTGAAGGCCTGCGCTGAGCGGAGGCGAAGGAGCCACTCGTTACTCCGCATGGAGAATCACCTCGAAGAGCAGCATACAGATGGTCGTGAAGATGACATCGTAGGCGGCCAGCATTTTGATCCAGAGCAACGAGTCGCCTTCGCCGGTCAGGATCGCGGTCGCCGACATCACCATCCCTAATAATGCGGGAATGAAGATTGGGAAGAGGATGAGTGGGAGGAGCAGCTCGCGATTCCGGGTGCGGATGGAGAGCGCCGCGAAGAATACTCCGTTCACAATCAGCGACCAGGTACCGAGGGGGAGCACCACGGCCAGCAGCCAGGCATTACCGAGCGCGTGCAGGTTGTAGAAGACGATGAAGACGGGAGCCAGGGCGATCTCGACGGCCGTTACAAAGAGGAAATTGGCCAGGGCCTTGCCGAGGAACAGCGATGCTCCCGGGGCCGGCGTCATGCGGAGGGCGTCCAGCACCTGGTTGCGCAACTCGCGCGCCCACGCCTGATTCAGGGCGCTCACCGCGGCAAACATGGTCGCCACGCACAGGATTCCGCCGGCAATTTGCCGGCTGACGGCGCGGGTGGGATCAAAGGCCAGGCTGAACAGCACCACCACCAGCAGGGCGAAGAACAGCATGGAGTTGATGGCATCCTTCGAGCGCCATTCCAGCCGCAGGTCTTTGCTCAGGTGGGTCAGAAAATAAGCGGCTTTCATGCGGTACGCTCCTGGCGCGCGTCTTTCGTGAGATCGGCGACCGTTGCCTTCGCGGCGCGCAGATAATCCGCAGGGGTGAGAAGCACCTGGACGCCGCGCGTGCCTGCCGATACCGAGATGACGTCGAAGAGCTCCAGCGTTTCGTCGACGAAGACGGGAAAATCCTTTTTCGCGCCGAAGACCGTGACGCCGCCGCGCACGTAGCCGGTGAGCGGCTGCACATCTTTCAGAGACACCATCTCCGCCTTGCGCGCACCGGCGGCCGCGGCCAACTTTTTGAAATCCAGCTCGGCGTCGCCGGGGACGACCGCGAAGACATGCTGTTTTTCGGAAGTCACGCACAGCAGGGTCTTGAAGACCTGCTCGGGGGGGAGACCGACCTTTTCGGCCACCACGATGGCCGAAAATTCCTCCGGATCGACCTCGTATTCGCGAATTTCATAGGCGATGCTGAGCGATTCCAGCAGCCGGATTGCGTTCGTTTTGTGGACGCTGCTCATCGCGCCGCTCCCACCGCAGCCGCCATCAGGCGGGCCTCAAGTCCGGCGGCACCCCCGCTCGCGTAGGGGCCTTCTTCCAGAAAGGCCACGGCGCCGGCATGCAGGGTGAGCACAAAATCGGCCAGGGGCTCGGCCAACTCGCGCTGATGGGTAGTGAGCAGGATGGTGCGATGCTCGGTGCGGAACGTCTCGAGCAGGCGCAGCATCTGGTGGGCGCTCTGGATATCCATGTTGGAGAAGGGCTCGTCGAGCAGGAGGAGCTCGGGGCGGGAAATCAGGACGCGGGCCAGGGACGCCCGCTGCTTCATGCCCTGCGAATACTGGCCCACGGTCCGGGGCAGAGCGGGGTCGAGGCCGACGCTGCGCAGGGCCTCGGCGGGGGCGACGCACTCGCGTCCGCGGTAGAGCTTGGCGAAGTACTCGAGATTCTCCACGCCGGTAAATTCGTCGTAGAGCATGGTGGCGTGGCTCATGTAGCCGATCCGTCTCTCGCGCCTGCATAGGATCCACGGCCTGGCCTTGGGGGCCGTAGATCTTCACCTTGCCGTAGCTCGGCCGGAGCAGCCCGGCGAGGGTCCGCAACAGAGTGGACTTGCCTGCGCCGTTCTCGCCCAGCACCAGATAGCAGCGTCCGCGCTCGAACTGCACCGACACTTTGCGCAACGCGGCAAAGGTGCCGTACAGCTTCGAAACCTCATCGAACTCCGCAATCATGCCGTTCATCGCCGGTTTCCAGGCCAATCCCTCGCCCACCGCAGACACACGTTGCCTGAGGGCGCAGATCCACATCTTCACCCTAACCCCTGAACTCTACACCCTGCCTTGTGCTTGCTTTACTGTCCTGTGGCGGCCGGGGTGGCCATGGCCGCCGTTTGGGTCGGCGCGCCCGGCTTTTGCTGCGCCGGCGCGTACTTTGAGGCGCACTTGGCCTGCAATCCTGTGGCATGAAAGACGCCATCGCGGCCGTAGTGGCCGATGGCCAGCGCCTGGCTGTTGTCCTTAAAGGTATCGGGAGGCGGCTCCTCGCCGGTGTAGGCCACCTGCAGCTTGCGGTCGTTCTCCACCAGGACAAACAGGGCGTGGGCGCCATCGCGCTTGATGGTGCCAGGCTGCACGCTGCCCGCCACTCGGAGGTTCCGCGTGTAGGCCTTGTTGCCCATGGTCTGCAGCTCCTGGATGGTGACGTAGTAGCTCTTGTTGGCTTCCACGCCGGTCACCGCGAGGTACGAGATCGCCCCCAGGATGATGACCACCGCCGCTGCGATCCGCAGTGTCTGGCTGTTGCCGCTCTTCATATTGACTATTGTAAGCAGTCTGCGGGCACAGGAGCATGTGACATATATCACTCAGTGAAAAGAAGCTGGGAGGCGGCGGCTGGGGGAAACCGCGCGTCGGCGGGCATGGTGAGGCTTTTTGGGCAGCGGATGGGGGGGTATACGGTAAAAGCCTGACTCAGAAGCTCAGCTCAATGGCCGAATAGACCGGGTGGCGGCAGGTTTCGTGGAGGGCCTCTTTGAGGGGGGTGGGGCGGACAGCGAAAATCGCTGGCCAGTCAATGACTTCGAAGACATCGGGAGTGACGAGAGCGCGCAGCTGATCGGCGGTGAAGGCGGGATTGCTGTCGAAGATCGCATTGACCCGAAGCAGCAACGCAAAGAGCCAATAAGGGATCCGTTGAATGCGCACGCGGGCGCCGGTGGCCGTGCGCAAGGCGCGAATCAGATCGATATAGTCGATCCGCTCCAGCCCGGTGATGTTGTAAGCGCCGGTCGTTTCGGAGGCGATGGCCGCCATGATGATGCTGCAAAAATCTCCCACGTATAAAGGCTGGCGAAGGTATCGGCCGGAGCCGGGTATGGGGAACAGCGGGGACTTCTTCATGAAGCGAGCGAGCCATCCGAGATGTTTGCGGTCATACCAGCCGAACATGAGGGTGGGACGAAGGATGACCTGTTTGATCCCGCTGGCAGCAACCAGGGCTTCCTGCTGCTTTTTCGTCTCGGTGTAATTGTCGACGGCCATGGAATTGACCACGGAGGAGGAAATGTTGACCAGGTAGGGAATCCGGCATTGGCGGGCGGTTTCAAGCAGGCGCTGGGTGGCGAGGACATTGTTGCGATGGAATTCCTCCGGTTCGGTTCCGCCGATCTGGGCGTGAGCGATGACCAGGGCATCGCAGCCCTGAAGTTCCTGCCTCCACTGCATGGGACCCTGGTCGGAGGCAAGGTCCTCCTCGATGACGCGGACCTCGGGGTGGTTTCGGCGCAGCACGGCGGTGTTGCTGGGGTGCTTGTCAATGGCGACGATCGACGTTTGGCTCTGGCTGCTGAGGCGGGTAATCAGGTTCTGGCCAACGAGGCCGGCCGCGCCGGTGATAACGATTTTTCTCAAGATCAACAGACTCCACTGCCGGTGCTCTGGCGCGCTATGCGGCGTTCCACTCCGCGGAAGAAGGCAGGATTCTACGCGACTCCAATTTCGGTTTTGAGCGCGGCGCTGGAAACGTCGCCGCGCGCTCGTCCCAGGGAGTTGGCCATTGCCGAGGCGAGGCGCACGCTTTCGGCGACTCCGCGGTCTTCAGGGTAATAGAAGCAGGTGTCGGCAATCTGGAGGCCGGCGATGGGCGTTTGAACGGGCGGGATTTTGGCTGCGAAGCCGGGCTCGCAGACAGGCTGAGCATAGCGAAGGCGAGCGACCTTCGTGGCGAGGATGTCGCCCTCCGTGAGAGCGGGATTGATGCGTTTCAGACAGGCAAAGGCTTCGCCGATGAGCCGATCTTCCGGCCAGGAAAACTTTACGTTGCAGACGGGCAGGTAGTAGGGAACGTAGACAACCGTCTCATCGCCGAGATTGCGCAGATTGGAAAACTCGATCACTCCGGGTATCTCGATATCGGGTTCTGAGACGTTGATCCAGAAATGCCGGGAAAGGGAGCGACGCAGCTTGAAGATTACGCAGATGGCCCCAATGTTATGGATGGCCGCATAGCGGTGTTTCCACTCCGGCGGCAGGCCGGGCACGAGATCGGCAACGAGCGGCGAAGGCACGGTGGAGATGACGGCATCGGCGGGAACAGTGCGCCGGGCGGTCTGAACTCCTTTCACCGCATCTTTTTCGATTAGGACGGTTTTGACAGGCTCGCCCAGCCAGATTCGTCCGCCGCAGGACTCGATTCCTGCGATGAGCGCGTTGATCAGGGTCAGCGAGCCACCGTCGATGTATCCCAGCTCTTCCTGGAACATACTGCGGCGCGACCGTCCAATGCGACGGATGCGGGTCCAGATCCATGCCGCTGAGATGTTTTCCGCGTATTCGTGAAACTTGTACTGGAAAAGGTTCTTCCAGAAGCGCTCGTAGATATCGTGGCCACACCAGCGGGTGATCCAGCTGCGGGCCGATTCGTTCTCGATGGAGTTCCAGCGATTGCGGCGGATGCAGACGAAGGAGAACAGCCCGTAGCGCAACTTCTGCCAGAGACTGAGGTGGGGAAAACGCAGCAGCGCAGCCGGATCGCCCCAGCCATGGAGTTTTCCTTTGGTAAAGAGGCCCATCGACGTGGCGCGCCAGCGCATTTTGTCTTCGATTCCCAGTTCTCGCATGAGCTGGAAGGTAGGGAGGTCCGACTTGCAAACGAAGTGATAGAAGCGCTCGAGGGAGAGACCGTCGAAGTCGAAATGCCCGGCCATGCCGCCCGGTTCCGGGGCGGCTTCGAAGACTTCAACAGTGTGGCCGTTTTTCGCCGCTCGATAAGCGGCGGCCAAGCCCATGGGGCCTGCGCCGAGAATAACGACACGACTCATTCATGACCCCGGACAAAGCACAAGAGTGGTGTGTTTTGGCCATGGTACAACATCTGTGCTTAGGCGCGGACGAACGCGGGCAGGCGATGACCGGGCCAGGAATGCAGCTTCAGGGTGGTTTCGGCGGCCTGCTTTGGCGGTAGCCGGCTGCGACGAGCTGAAACGGCTCTGTCATCCGTCACGGCGTCCGAGATTTATAATCCGAAGAAGTTCGCTGCATTTTTCCCGCCGCAATCCGATTTCCGGCTGAATGAGGTGATTCGTGGCAGCATCCAATCCCACTCTTGAAATTCTTAAGCCCCGCGCGGACTGGATCGTCCGCCGCAAGGCTGAAGCCGCGCGCAGCGGCGACACCAACATGTCGCAGATGCACTTCGCCCGCAAAGGCCTGCTCACGGAAGAAATGGCGTATGTGGCCGAGCGTGAGAAGCTGCCGCTCGAGCTGGTGCGGGACGAAGTCGCCGCCGGGCGCCTGATTATTCCGGCCAACATCAATCATCCGGAGCTGGAGCCGATGGGCATCGGCATCGCGACGCGCTGCAAGGTCAACGCCAATATCGGCAACTCCGCCATCGTCTCCAATATCGACGAGGAGCTGCGCAAGCTGCACATGGCCGTGCAGCATGGCGCGGATACCGTGATGGACCTTTCCACGGGCGGGGACATCCCGGAGATCCGCGACGCGATCCTGCGCCACTCGCCTGTGCCGATCGGCACGGTGCCCATTTACGAGGCGCTGGCCCGGGTGAAGCGCCTGGAAGACCTGAACATCGATGTCTATCTGGAGGTGATCGAGGAGCAGGCGCAGCAGGGCGTCGACTACTTCACCGTCCACGCCGGCGTGCTCATCCAGTACGTGCCCATGGTTGCGAAGCGCATCACCGGCATCGTGAGCCGGGGCGGCGCCATCCTGGCGCAGTGGATGACGCACCACCACAGGCAGAACTTCCTCTACGAGAACTTCGACCGCATCGTGAAGGTGATGGCGAAGTACGACGTCAGCTTCTCGCTGGGCGACGGACTCCGGCCTGGCTCGATCGCGGACGCCTCCGATGAGGCGCAGTTCTCCGAGCTGAAGACCCTCGGCGAGCTGACGGCCAAAGCCTGGGAGTCCGATGTGCAGGTGATGATCGAAGGCCCGGGGCACGTTCCGCTGGACAAGATCAAGGAGCAGGTCGATAAGGAAGTCGAATACTGCTTTGGCGCGCCCTTCTACACCCTGGGACCGCTGGTCACGGACATCGCGCCGGGCTACGACCACATCACGTCGGCCATTGGTGCGGCGCTGATCGGGTGGCATGGCGCTTCGATGCTCTGCTATGTGACGCCGAAGGAGCACCTGGGACTGCCGAACGAGAAGGACGTGCACGACGGGATGATCGCCTACAAGATCGCCGCTCATGCCGCCGACATTGCGCGCCATCGACCCGGGGCGCGCGATCGCGACGACGCGATCAGCTACGCTCGCTACACGTTCGACTGGGAGAAGCAGTTCGCGCTGTCGCTCGATCCGGAAACGGCGAGGGCGATGCACGACGAGACGCTGCCCGACGACTACTACAAGGAAGCGGCGTTCTGTTCGATGTGCGGCCCGAAATTCTGCTCGATGAACTGGTCGAGCAAGGTGGACGAGTTCAACAAGGCCGTTCACGGCCTGGAAAAGCAGGACCTGAGCGAGCTGGTGACCCTGCAGGCGCAGCAGCTCAGCGCGAAAAAATAAGGCCGGCCGGCGACGCCAAGCGCTTAATTTGCAGAAAAGCCGCCCAGGGGCGGCTTTTCTGTTTTCATCCTGGATACACAACCCGCAACAACTTCGTCGTATCGAACCGAAAGAGGGCAAAATTAGGAACAGGAGTACGACGATGAGCACCTGGAAATTTTGGGCAGCCTTTGGAGTCGGAGTCGCCGCCGGTGCGGCTCTCGCCCTCATCTATGCGCCGCAGTCCGGGGCGCGCACCCGTCGCCAGATCCGTCGCGGCATCAACGAGGCGGGCGACTACCTGAACGACGCCGTCAACACCGTCAGCGATACGGCCAACAAGTACATCAAGCGGGGCAAAGACACGGTGAACGACGTCGTGGACTCCGCGCAGAACGCCGTGACGGCTGCGAAGAAGGTCGTCTCCTTCAGCTAGTCAGGGTTTCGGGATTTCGCAGCCGCGCGGCGTTGGCGTGTCGCGCGGGCGAGCGTGCGCGGTCACGGGTGATAGACAGCGCCGTCGATGCGCACCTTCGAGCACCAGAAGCAAAAGCGCACGTCCCGGCCCGGCGCGAGTTCCGCGAGATGGAGCGATCGCCAGCGGTGCAGGCCCATGCGGCAGAACCAGGCGCAGACCGCGCCGGCTTCATGCTCCCGGTGCGGCCACAGCTTGGCCAGCTTTTTCGCCAGTTCGGCGTCTCCGGCCTGCTTCATGACCGCTCCTTTACTGCGCGATGTCCAACACGCTATCACGAGGCGCAGGAAGGCTCCGGCGGCGCGTCTTTGCATAAAGCGGGCCGATCTCCGACAAATCCGCCCACACGCCGGGCAAAATCTGAAAAAATATATCCATGACCACGACCGCTACCGAAGTCTTCTCCGATCGCATCGGCCGCATTGAGATCTCCGCCACCATGGCCGTCACCGCGGAAGCCGCGAAGCTCCGCGCCCAGGGAGCGAAGCTCGTCGACTTCGGAGCCGGCGAGCCGCACTTCGCCACGCCGCAGCACATCAAGGATGCGGCTATCGCGGCCATCGAGGCCAACTTCACGCGGTATACGGTTGTGTCCGGCATTCCCGAGCTGCGGCAGGCGATCGTCGACCGCCATGCCGCCGATTTTGGCTCCAGCTACGCTCCCGACGAGGCGATTTTCACCACCGGCGGCAAGCTCGCGCTCTTTAACGCCATCGAAGCCCTCATCGATCACGGCGACGAAGTCATCCTGCCCGTTCCCTACTGGGTCTCTTACAAAGACATCGTGCAGTTCGCGGGCGGCAAGGTGGTTTATCTCGAAACCCAGGAGGCCGACAACTTCCGCCTGACTGCGGACGCCATCGAAGCCGCGATCACGCCGAAGACGAAAGCCATCATCCTGAACTCGCCTTCGAATCCGTCCGGCGCGGTGGTCTCGCCCGCGGATCTGGAGCGCATCGTTCGCCTGGCTCACAAGCGCGGCATCTGGGTGCTGCTGGACGAGTGCTACGTCTATCTGCAATTTACGGGCGCGCTGGTGAGCGGCGGCTCGTTCACCGACTGCAAAGACCACATCGTCGTCCTCGGATCGCTCTCGAAAACCTATGCGATGACGGGGTGGCGCGCCGGCTTTGCACTGGCGCCCAAGCCCGTTGTCGCCGCCATGACCAAGCTGCAGAGCCAGTCCACTTCCAGCCCCACCGCCTTCATCCAGAAGGCCGCGATTGCGGCGCTGCGCGATTCCCAGGACTGCGTTGCCGAGATGCGCGCCGATTATCTGAAGCTGCGCGACAAGATCCTCGGCCGGCTCGCTGAAATCCCGGGCATCACCTGCACCAGGCCGGAAGGCGCTTTCTACGTTTATCCGAATGTCTCGAAGTATCTGGGCAAATCGGGCGTGGGGTCGGCGATGGAGCTTTCGAAGCGGCTTCTTCACGAGGCCCACGTGGTCACGGTTCCGGGCGAAGCCTTCGGGACGAACGAGCACATCCGCCTGAGCTACGCAACCAGCCACGCCGATGTCGATGAGGGGCTCACGCGGATGAAGGCCTTTTTCGCGAAACTGTAACCGTAAGGCTGAGTAAAAACTCGTCGCGTTAGTCGTTGCCCCCTGCCCGGCAGGGGGTAACGGTTCGCTTCGACTCTTGTGCGCAATAACGGTTCCTGCATTGGAACGGGCGTTGCACAACCGGTCACCGTTGACGAGCCGTTCCTGTAAGAGCTAGCCTCCTTCTACAGCAATCGGCAAGAGACAGATCTTCAGCAGCCTGCCGGGTCCCTACCAGCTGTAAGGCGAAAGACGATGCTGGTTCACGCACAGGAGCTGACGGCGCAACGCGCAGCGCGGCGAGAGGCCTCGCGGGCGAGATCCCTGGCTCTCCCTCTCCAGCAGGCCAGAGGATGGGGAGCGAAGACGCTCCTCGGCTTCCTGCCTGTGCTGCTGCTCTCAGGCTGCGGAACGACAACCGCCGCCGCCCCAAACCTTGCCACCGCCGCGGCTTCGAAGTACTCCGCGCAGCTCACCTGGAACCCGTCTGGCGGCAGCGATCCGGCTGCGAGCTATAACGTCTACCGCGAGCTGGCCGGCGGCAGCGCCGGTTTTCAGCAGATCAACACATCTCCCGTTCTGCAGGCGACCTACACGGACAGGACGGTGCAGCTCGGCGTGAGCTATACGTATGAGATCCGCGCGGTGGACGCTGAGGGGAACGAAAGCGAGCCATCGAACATTACAACCGTTGTGATTCCGTCGAACTGATCTGCTCCAGTTTCAGCACCAGCAGCGTCATATCGTCATGCTGCGGAGCGCCGGCGGTAAAGGCGTCGGCCGCGACGAATATCGCGCGCAGGATTTCGTCGGCTTGCTGGTCCCGCACCTTGAGGGCCGCCTGGATCATGCGCTCCTCGGCCCACTCTTCATCGTCGTGGGTCATCGCCTCGCTGATGCCGTCGGTATAGAGCAAGAGCAGATCCCCGGGCTCGAGGGTCAGTGACTGCTCGGTGTAGGGCGCAAACGGCAGCAGCCCCACCACCGGGCCGTCCGCCTCCAGACGGATCACCCTGCCGTGGCGCAGGAGCACCGGCGGATTGTGCCCGGCGTTCACGCAGTCCAGACGGCGCGTGGCCGGATCGTACGCGGCAAAGAAGAAGGTCGCGTAGCGGTTCGACGCCGAAGCCTCGTACACCAGCACATTCACCTTGTGCATCAGCTCAGCGAAGTTGCGCGGACTATCGAGCGCCACCCCCCGCAGGCTGGCGCGCAGGCTGGCCATCAGCAGCGCTGCCGAAATGCCCTTCCCGGACACATCGCCCACCGCCAGCCCAATCCGCCCATCCTCCAGCTGGATCACGTCGTAATAATCGCCGCCGACGCCCAGCGCCGGGCGGCATGCGCCCGCTACCGTCGCTCCCCTCAGTTCAGGCATCTGCTGCGGAAACAGCCGCTCCTGCACCTCGCGCGCAATCTCCATCTCCCGATTCACGCGCTCCCGCTGCGCCGCTTCGGCTGCGAGGGAGTGCGCCAGCTCGCTGACTTCGAGCGCCAGGCCCGTTTGCCGCGCCACGGTCGTGAGCACCTGCAGATCGGTGCGCGACCACGCCGCCTCCGACCGCTTCGGACCCAGGGCCATCACGCCCATCAGCCGATTGCGCCCGGGCAGCGGCAACAGCAGCTCCGCATTCAGCGTGTCGAGAGCACGGCGCTCGGCTGTTCCGGCCATGAGATACCACGCGTCGGGATCCTCGCGATACAACCGCGCCGGCTCGCTGGAATTGGCGAGATAACGGATCGACGAGGCCTGGGCGGGCAGGGTGAGCGAACCATCGGCCGCCACACCCAGCGCCTCCTCCACGTAGAAGACGTCGCCGCGCCGGAGCAGCATGGCGATCTGCCGGATGTGGAGGGTCTCGCAGATGCGCTTGGCCACCGTCTCGAGCAGCGGCTGGGTTTCAGTGAAGCGGCGCACCTCGTCGGACAGCTCGTTCAGCATCACCTCAGCGTTGTAGGCCTCGCGGAAGAAGCGGCGGTCCAGCCACTGCTGCAGGCGGTTGCTGACCCCAAAGCGCAGCGCCAGAATCAGCGCGAGGAAAACCACAGCCGCCCACACATCGGAGGGCTGCGGCTGCCGCCGCTCGATCATCGGCAAAAACAGGCGGAAGCCGATGACCGCCAGCAGCGCGATCTGCAGCACCCAGAGCGAAGCCCGTGCCAGCGCATAGCGTGTGCCGGTGCGCAGCAGCACGCGCACGTCCATGGCCCGCTGCACCACCACGACGTAGGCGAGGGTGAGGGGCGCAAGCATAAAGATGATCGCGCCCGAATAGCGCACTACGTAATAGCGCGGCTGCAGCCCGGTGACTCCAAAATGGGGGAGCACGACGAACACCAGCAGCAGCGATGCCACGCCTACGCTCATGCCGGTCAGCAACACGCGCAGGCGGCGCCGCGCATCCTGCGTTGAAGCGGATCGCAGCTTGTCCACGGTGAGGACGAGGAAGAGTCCGACCCAGAGAAGGTTGAGAGAATTCACCACGGCGCTGGCCAGATCGCTGGCCCGCGTGAGGAAGGGTCCATCGCCGCCGCCGTAGTGCTCCATATAAATGGAGGGATACAGGATGGCCATGCAGACCCCGAAAATACCGAGCAGGATCCACTTGGCCCAGTGTGCCCTGGCGTCGATTCGCGACCGCTCGGGGAAATAGACCCCGAAGAGCAGCAGCGCCGGGGCACCGGCGAGCTGGATCGTCTGATACCAGAATTCACGCAGAAACAAGCCCACGCCGGTGGCCAGGCCGGTTGTGATGAAGACGCAGCTGGGAAACGTGAGCAGCACCAGCAGCAGCCACGCATTGCGATCCGCGGGCCGGGTGAACACCACCCAGTACCCGATCAGCAGGCAGACCAGGGTCAGCAGACCGGTGATGAAGAAGTCGCGCCAGAATCCCAGGACCGGGGAAATGCGGCCGTGCAGAAGCTCATTGCGCACCAGGGTCAGCGTGGCGGTCGCGGTACTGCCGTTGGGCCGCGTGTATCCCACGTCGAGAATGTCGCCGGGATGGCTCTCCGACAGAATCGTCGCCCACTGCGCGGTTCCTGTGTAGTCGGCGCCGTTCAGCTGTTGAATGCGGTCCCCGGCGGCCAGCCCGGCGGCTTTCGCCTCCGGCTTCAGCCCCGCTTGATCGATCTTGCGTGAATCGGATCCGAAGCGGAACGGAACATCCACGCGCTGATCCCAATGGACGAGGTTCTGCCACAGATCCACGACCCCGGCGGACCAGTAGCTCAGGCTCGCCAGGATCCAAAGGCCGAGAAAAAACCGCAGCAAACCCAGTGACGCAGTCTTCTGCTTCCGTCGTTTCATCCGTGGGGACATAGTATCCCGCCCAGTCTCCCTGCACAGAGGGTAATTTGTCCTCCTGCGCGTGCCGAGCGTTAGACTTGATACGCATTCCGGAGGGCTCCTGGTTCATGAGTCTGTTCATGCGTCTCTCATCTCTTTCCGCCATTCTCGTTACTCTTTTTGCTGCCTCCTGCGCCGCGCAGTCTCGCCCGCCCATCCTCGGCGTCTCGCACATTGCCGTTTACACCAGCAACGCCGCCCAGGCCGAGCACTTTTACGTGGAGCAGATCGGGCTGAAGAAAGGTTCTGACCCCGAGAATCCCCAGGGCGCCCGTTATTACGTGAATCAGGAGCAGTTCGTAGAGGTTCTGCCTCTGCCTGCCGGCGCCGGCACCGACCGCCTCGACCACCTTGGCTATATCACCGCGAATGCTGCTGAACTCCGCACCTATCTCGCCGCCAAGGGCGTCACCGTTCCGGGCAAGGTTGAGCACGCTTCCGACGGGAGCGTGTGGTTCGACGTGAAGGATCCGGAGGGCAACACGGTGCAGTTCGTCCAGCCCCCTGCGCATGTGCTCAGCGACAGGGACACCGCCTCTCTCTACACGCTGAGCGGCGGTGATCCTATTGGCCGGCGGATCATCCACGTGGGCATGCTGGTTCACTCCGAGGAAAAAGAGAACACTTTCTACCGAACGATCCTGGGCTTCGAGCCCTACTGGCACGGGGGCATGCAGACCGGCAAAACCGACTGGGTTTCGCAGCAGGTGCCCAACGGCCACGACTGGATCGAGTACATGCTGACCAGCGGACCCTCGGGCGGCGGGATTCCTGCCAGCATTTCGCAGAAGCAGCTGGGGGTCCTGAACCACTTCTCGCTGGGCGTGATCAACATGGAGAAAGCCGTCACCGCGCTCGACTCCGAAGACCGCCTGGGCGGCGAAGCGCCGCGCCCGCAGATCGGCCGCGACGGCAAGTGGCAGTTCAATCTGTATGACCCCGACGGCACGCGGGTCGAGCTGATGGAGTTCACGGCGGCCTCCAAACCCTGCTGCTCAGGGTTCACGGCCCCGAATCCGAGTCCGACCGGCCAGCCGTAACGCGGGCGCCCCGGGCTTGTCACCTCGGTTTTTCTTGAGGAGACAGCGTGGGCAAGGATGGGCAATGTCTCGCCCGGAACCGCTGGGAAAGCCGATCTCGGGCCCGCTTGGCCCATTGCGCGCCGTTCCCCGTCAGTAACCTGCCGGACATGACCCATGCGCGACCGCGCAGTAATCCAGGTGACCCTGTCTATTGATATCGCTGACCGTTACCCAATGGGAATGGTCGCGGCGCCGCGTTCCCCGCACAATCAGGGCACAGAAGCGCCACCAGAGCTTCCCCAACTCTCCTGGTCGCGTCACCCCTGGAGGAGACGCCATGAACCGAACCCACGAACAGCTCAGCCACCTGCTGCAGGACACCTGCGGCGCCGATCTGATCGAGTACGGCCTGTTCGCCCTCGCTCTGATGCTCACGGTCGCCGCGGCCGCTTCATCCACGACCGTCAGGCTGGTCACGGAGATCAACGTCCTCGCGGTGCTCACCACCACCTGCCTGGTCACGGCGGTCGCGGGCTTCGTGCTGCCCCTGGCTGCGGCCATCAAAGGGGACTAATCCCGGGGCCGTCCCCGTGGACGGCTACGGCTTCGCCTGCCCGCGCGGAACCGCGTAGAGCCGCAGCCGGTAGACGCGGAAGGCGTGGGCATCCATCAGGAGCGCGCGGCCCTGATCGCTCTGGTCGCCGTTCAGCTCGCGCGCCACGGTCCACTTCCCATCCGTATACGCCATCTGCTCGATGCCGGCGATGCCTGCCGCCTGATTATCCATATCGGGATCGCGAAGAAACTCCACGCGGAGTCCGCTGCCCATCACCGTAAACTCATTCGTCCCGGACTCGATCACCAGCATTGCGCCGTCGGTTTCCTCGGGCGTCATCGCCGGCCAGGAACGCGCCAGGCTTGCCCGGAACAAATACCCACCCAGCGCCACCGTCTGCGTCGGTCGCCAGCTGGTCGCATGCAGCACCAGCGCGCGCGTCTGGTTCTTCGCCTGCGCGGAGATCAGCGCATCGCTCATCTCGGAGAGCGCGGCGTATTCATCCGACAGATCCGGACCTTTGTCGTCCGCGGGCGCCTGGGCCGGCAATGAATCCACGGCAAAGGGGGAAAAGCCGAAGCCGCGGCCTTCGCCAAAGGTGTAGAGGGCGTTGAACGGCGCCTGATCCAGGCGCGCCTCGGGCACGAAAACGGGATTTCCCTGGTCCCGATACTTCTCAATCCAGTTCTCGAAGTCCGGCCAGTAGATGTCCGGAGAGTAGAAATCAATCGCGGGCGCCGCGACCCGGTAGATCACCTGATCCCGCGGATAGGGGCCGCCGCTTGGATAGCTGCCCGGCTGCTCCAGCGGCGCGGGCAGTTGCGCGTTCATGTACACGGGCAGCGCGTATTCCTTTTTTCCCGCCGCAGCTACCGTGTTCGCAAAGCGCCCGTACTCCCACGCCATGAAGACTTCGTCTGCGGCGTTGCCGAACGCCGCCTGCCACGTCTTCCCTGCCGGATTGAATTCTTTGTCCATTGCGTACGGCAGTCTGGCGCGATCAGCCTGCAGCGCCCGCAGCAGCTCTGCCGGTACCGGACCTGCAAACAGCCGATTCGCCGCTTCGGACCGGTCGCGTCCGCCCACACCGAGAAAGCCAATCTCGTTCTCAACCTGCACCATCAACACGGTCTGCTGCGCAGCATCGGTTTCCTTCACGTGCCGCATCAGCGCTGCGAAGGCGCGGGCGTCGCACTGCATTGTCTCCTCGCCGAGCGGCGAGAGAATCCCCAGCGGCATGCCCTCCGCGGAAATCTCCCGCGGGAATCGCTGCGCATTCGCCATCACCCATGCGGGCGCGTACTCGGAAAATGCATTCTTCCAGCTGCCGAACCACAGAAAGACCAGGTGTATGTGTTCGCGCCGCGCCACTTCGATCCAGTGGTCCGGAATCGAGAAATCAAACTGCCCTTCCTGCGGCTCGATCTCGTCCCAGGCCACGGGCATCAGCACCGTATTGAAATGCAGAGCGGCGAGCCGCGGGAGAATCGTGTCGGCCTCCGCGGCGGTTCCGGCTGAAGAATTCCCCATCTCTCCGGCCAGCATCAGGAACGGCTTTCCCTGCACTAGAAACTGCGACGCGCCGTTCTCCATCCGCACCGCGGGCATCTCCTGCGCTACGGCGGCGACCGCGGCCGCAAGAAGAACACCCAGGCAGGCACTCGACAGCTGTCTCTTCACATCAGCCTCCCACTCTTTAATGGAACAGCGCCACTAGAATTGCATCCGCCATCGCGCGATATCCCGCCACCGACGGATGCAGATGATCTCCCGAATCGTACTTCGGCAGCATCCGCTCGGGATCGGCCGGGTCGCGAACTATTTTGTCAAAGTCAACGACCGCATCGAAATGCCCGGGCGTGCGGATCCACGCGTTGATCGCCTGCCGGTCCGCCTCGCTCTGCGGACCTGGATGGTAGTAGTCCGACCCGACAAACGGTGTGAGCGTTCCGCCAATCACCTTCAGTCCATGCTGATGCGCCTGCAGAACGATCTGCTCATACGCTTCCAGAATCCGCTGCACCAGCGCCTGATGGTCGGCCGGCGGCACAGCGTTCAGGCGGGTCAGCTCACCGAGATCGTTGATCCCTTCCAGCACGATCACCCAGCGCGCCCCGGCCTGGGCCAGCACATCGCGATCGAAGCGCGCCAGCGCGTTCGGCCCCAACCCATCCTGGAGCAGCCGGTTTCCGCCGATGCCCTCGTTCAAGACGCCGATGTTTTGCGTGGCCGGTGAGGCCTGCAGGCGCGCCGCCAGATCGTCGGTCCAGCGATTGTTCCCGTTGGTCGTCGTAGCGTGGCCGTCGGTGAGCGAGTCGCCCAGAGCGACGACATCGCCGCCGCCGGCCGGCGCGGGCACTTCAATCCCCGACACCTGATACCAGTGGTCTATGGGCTGCGCACCGGGCAAGTCTGCGGACGCCACCAGATTTCCATGCACGTAATAGCTTGTTGCGCGTGATCCCGGATGGCCCGTCTGCTGGGCTGGAGCTGTCTCCAGATAAAAGCTCACCGTCACACTCGACAACGCCGTTACCGGGAAGGCCACCGGATCGGACTCGTACTCCGCGCCCGCGGGCACCGTTATCGACGCCGCACCGGAAAACGTGACCAGTGTGTCCGATTCAGGCACGATGGCCGCCGATCCCACCGTGACGGGACGCGCCACGTGCACTGCGGTGAAGACCAGAGGCTCCGTTCCGAATGCGTTCGACAGGCGCACGCGGATCATCGAGCCGGCGACCGACATGTGAAATGTCTCGCGGATCGTCACATCCGCGAGATCCGCCTGAGGCAGAGCGTTCTGCGGTTCGGGAATCTGCTGCGATGCCGCCCAGGTTTCGATCCAGGCCTGGGGTGCCGGCACGGCCTGGGCCTGCCCCACGCTGAGCCCGAGGGAAAACCCACCCATCAGAAAGAGAGACAGCCGCCGATACAATCTCATGGCCGTCCCCATCCTACTCAAGGCGGAGAGGGGCGCGCAGGCACACGTCTCCCCCTGGGGATGCTCGCGGAGTTGGGAAGATCTGGTTCCTGGCCTACTGCCAAAGGCTGCGTGAGCGCCGGTACTGCTTCATCAGCAGCCCCAGGGCCAGCCCGATCAGGATACCGGCGATGATTCGCAGAATCATGGGTACGTTCTCCAGCGCTCCAATCCCCTCGTACCGTTCCGGATCAAAGGCGCACGTCGTGCCTGGGGACCACGGGTGTGCTCCCCGCCCTAACGTATCTATTTTTGGCGCCGGAACTCGATTCCTCGTCAGGGGCATCCGTTTGCACGAGCGCGGTACGCCTTTCGTAACCGGAGGACTGGGGTTGGCTCCTCTTTCAGGGCGGTTTCCCGGCTTGAGTACCGCGGTCCGTCTTGCCGATCAAACGTTTTACTAGCATACCCTGTCTCGTGATATCGTTTGGGACGGCATGCGATCTCTCTTCCGGCTCTACCCCCGTCTGTCCGCCTGCGGCTTCGTAACCATCCGGATACTCCTGGCCGGTGTGCTGCTGTTTCTCCCCGTCCCGTCCCTGACGGCGCAATCCTCGTCGGCACCGGCAGCGCCCAGCTGGGGCGGAGTGGTCCGGGACGCTGGCGGACACCCGATCGCCGCAGCCACGGTCACGCTCACGGGAGCCGCGACTCTCCGCACCACCAGCGCCGCCGATGGCAGCTTCCGCTTCGTGAGTCCCGCGCCGGGCAGCTACTCGCTGACCGTCCGCCTGCCCCGCCGGCGGGCGAGCGCCGCCATTGCGATTCAGATTCCCGGTCCGAGCGCCGTGCTCACCCTCGCGCCTGGCAACGCTCTCGCCCTGGCGGCCGTTCCCATGCCGGCCAACACCATGCCGGACCAGGCTGGGCGCGGCACCAGCGGCGGGGAACAGCTCTCCAGTCAGTCCGTGAGCCAGCTTCCCCTGAACGGCCGCGACTTCAGCACCCTGCTGTTGCTCGCCGCCGGCACGATGACCGACGCCAACGGAGCCACCAACTTTACGCAGCAGTTCGCCATCAACGGCCAGCGCGGCGACGAAGCGGTCTTCTCGATGGACGGCGCCGATACAACCGATCCCGAGATGGGAGGCGCGGCCTTCCCGAATTTCAACGTCGACGCCATCGAGGAAATCCAGTCCTCGTCCGGCTGGATGCCTGCCGAAATTGGCCGCGGCGCCGCCGGTTTCACCAACATCATCACCCGCTCCGGCAAAGACGGCTTCCACGGCTCCTTCTTCGAATTCATCCGCAACTCCGCTTTCGATGCTCGCAATTACTTCGACTTTCCTCCGCCGGGCAGCAATCAGCGCATCCCGCCCTTCCATCGCGACGAGTTCGGCTTCACCAACGGCGGACCTGTCTACATCCCGCATCTCTACGACGGCCGCGGGCGCACGTACTATTTCGGCCAGTACCAGGGATTCCGCCAGGTTCTGGGCACCACTCAGGTGCTGCCCATGCCCACCCCCGCCGAGCGCCAGGGCTTTGACACGCTTACCTTCTCCGACGGCTCCACGGACACCCTCGACGTCCCCGTGAATCCCGCAATCGCCGCCGTCCTTGCCCGCTATCCCGTGCCGAACCATCCCAGCGGCGCCTATGGCACGCGCACTTACGCCACGCACAGCAACGTGGTCACCGATGCCGATCAGTTCTCCATCCGCATCGATCAGCAACTGGGCAAAAAGGGCCAGTTCTTCGGCCGCCTGACCGAAGACAATCTCACCGGCCCGACCACCAACCCGGATCAGACGACCATCGATCCCACTTTCGGCGTGCAGTACGTCGACCGCCAGCGCAACGTCGCCTTCCACTACACGCGCACCGCCTCGGCTCATCTCACGTGGACCTCCGGCTTCGGCATCATCCGCACCACGCCTGGATTTCCCACGCCGAATCACACCGATCCCGCGGTGAAGTTCGTTGACGGGCTCTTCGAAGGATTCAATACCGCCGCCGGGTCGGTGATGCAGGCTTACGGCAATGTCTTTCAGGGCCAGCAGAACTTCACCTGGATCCGGCGCAGCCACGCGTTCAAGTTCGGCGCGGAAGCTCTCCTGAACCGCGACACTACCTATTTCGGCACCAGCCCCAACGGCGAATACGACTTCGGCGGCGGCACCGTGTATTCGCCGATCTTCATCCCCTCGCAGAGCGGGCTGCACGATATTTACCCCGGCGATCCGCTGCCCGACACGCTGAGCAGCCTGCTGATCGGCTATCCCTACAGCTACACCGTGGCTGTCGCCCCGCCTTATTTCTCCAACGGACCCCACATCGGCCCCGCTGCCATCAGCCGCAACGATTTCAATTTCTATTTCCAGGACACCTGGAAGATGACACCGCGCCTAACGCTCGACTACGGGCTGCGCTTCGAGTACTACTCCCCCATCACCGAGCGCGCTCACCGCACTTCGAGCTTCCGCGAGGTCAATCCCCCGCCCGGCGAACAGCAGCAATACCTGATCAATCCGCAGCCCGGCTATCGCAACGGCTGGAACGGGTGGGGTCCGCGCGTGCAGTTGAGCTGGCGCGCGCCGCATGAGGTTCTGGTTCACCTGGGCGGCGGCATCACCGTGATCCCGCCCAACATCTGGCAGGACAATTTCCTTACCGGCTCCACGCCCTTCGCGGTTTATCCGCGCGTGAACGCGGCGCGCAATGCTGAAATCCCTTACGGCTTCACCATCACTCCCTCGGAGCTGCCCCCCACCTACAACACCGCAGGTCAGGACGTCTTCGCCACCGCGGGCGACGATCCGAAGAAAGTCCCCGCCAACACCGTCATGGACGTCAACCGCTATCAGCAGGATCTGGCCAGCCTCGCGCCCGGCCATCAGCTCTCCCTGCTGAGCCTCAGCGCCATCGATCCCCGCTTCGGCAACGGCTTCCTTCAAACGTGGACCCTCGGTCTCGAGCGCCAGTTTGGCGGCCTGACCGCCGACGCCGCCTACGTCGGCACCGAATCGTTCCGGCTTCCGCGCGCCACATTCCCCAACGCCTTTCCTGGCGCCGGGCCCGGTTTTGCCCATTACACGCAGTTCGATTCGAGCGGCGACGTCACTGGCGGCTTCGGCCTTGAGAACGTCATTACCGATACCGCCCACTCGTCTTACCACGCCCTGCAGACCTCGCTCGCGGGCACTTTCCGCCACGGGGGTCCCGGCGTTCAGGCGGGTTACACCTGGTCCAAATCGATTGACGACGTGAGCGCCGTGATCGGCGGCACCGGGTCGACCGGAGCCATTGCGCTGCCCATCCCGCAGGATCCCTTCGACACCCATCCGGAAAAAGGACCGTCCAGCTTCGACATCGCTCACGCCTTCGCGCTGAGCGCCGCGCAGGATCTCCACCTGATCCAGCTCTTCCGCGGAGCCCTCCCCGCCATGACCAATGGATGGGAGTTCCTCAGCATCTCGACGATCACCAGCGGCTCGCCCTTCACCGTCTATTCGGGAATCCAGCAGACCGGGGCGGGGACGAATGGCAGCGACCGTCCCGACCAGATCGGCAGGCCCCAGCTCTCCACCGCGCACAGCGCCAGCCGCCCGCGCGATGATTACTTCGGCCTCGGCGCCGCCAACGCCTCGTTCTTCTCGATCCCGATCAACATCCCCGGCGGCACCGGCCCAAACTCCGGACGCTTCGGCACCCTCGGGCGCAACACCTTCCGCGGGCCTGCCTACTACGATTTCGATTACGCCCTCATCAAGAGCACGCCCTTCGGCCACCGCGCCAGCGGCATCGAGCGCACCGATCTGCAGTTCCGCGCGGAGTTCTTCAACCTCTTCAACATCGTCAACATGGGGCTGCCGGCCAACACCATCAAGGGCTCCGGCTTCGGCATTATCAGCAAAACCGCCGGCACTTCGCGGCAGATTCAGTTCTCTTTGAAACTGGTCTACTAGAAACAAGCTGGGGTCGAGGGGTCCACCACAGAGGACACGGAGACTCGAGCCAGCTTCTATTGACAATCGATACGACGGCGGTCCATTCTCATACAGATATTCGATACGAGAGAGTGAGCCATGCCTGTCTGGCACCGCATCGAAAGCGCGCTGCGCAATCTCTTCCGCCGGCGCGAAGCTGAAAACAAGCTCGACCAGGAACTGCGCTCCAGCGTTCAGTTCCTGATCGATGAAAAGATGGCTGCCGGCCTGCCTGCGAACGAGGCTCGCCGTTTGGCTCTGGCCGAGTTCGGCGGAGTCGAGCCGGTACGCCAGGCAGTGCGCGAGGGGCGCGCCGGAGCCGGGATCGAACGCCTCGCCCAGGACGTCCGCTATGGCCTGCGGCAGATGCTTCGCAACCCGACCTTCACCGTCACCGTCATCCTGACGCTGGCTCTTTCTGTCGGCGCCAACACTGCCATCTTTTCCATCGTCAACGCGCTACTGCTGCGCAGCCTGCCATATCCGCATCCTGAGCGTCTGGGCACCATCTTCACGCACATCTCCGGACCCAATCCCTCCACGTACCGTCACCACATCGACGGCGAACAATGGGAGTTGCTGCGCGATCATGTGCCGGCACTGCTCCCGGCGATCTCCGGCATCCGCCCGGCCGGCATCAACCTGCTGGCGGGCTCGCACGTCGCGTATCTGCATGATGCACGCATCTCCGCCCACTATCTGGACGTCCTCGGGATCCATCCCTTCCTCGGCCGCAACTTCACCGAGAACGATGACCTGCCTAACGGACCCAGGGTCGTAATCCTGAGCTATGGCCTGTGGCGCAGCGCCTTCGATGCGAACCGTAATGTCGTCGGAACGGCTGCCCTTCTCAAAGGCGAGCCGTTCACGGTCGTCGGCGTGCTTCCCCAGGGAGTGGTGACGCCGCAGACTGCCGATCTCTACACGCCCATTCAGGCGAGCCGTTCCGGGGAAGGCGGCGGCACCAACTTCATTGACATCGTCCGCCTGCGCGACGGCGCCACCTGGCAGCAGGCCGATGCGGAAATTAACCGTGCCTGGGCCCTGCGCGCGCACCCGTACGAGCTCGATGACAATCCCGGCGCTCAGGTGAGCTACTGCACCGTGCCGCTGCAACAAGGCGAAGCCACGACCCTCCGCCCGCAGGTTCTCGCTCTCATGCTGGCCGCCGGTTTCATTCTGCTGATCGCCTGCGCCAATTTGGCCGGCCTCACGCTGGTCCGCGTGCTGCGCCGCACTCCCGAGATCGCCACGCGACTGGCACTCGGCGCTTCGCGCTGGCGCATTGAGCAACAGCTCTGGATCGAGAATCTGCTGCTCGCCGCGGCCGGCGGAGTCGCTGCCGTGGGTGTGGGATACCTCGCACTCCGCGCCCTGCTCGGGCTTCTGCCGCAGAACTTCCTGCCCGTGGCTACTGTTTCCCTCGACCCGCGCGTCCTCGCGTTCACGCTCATCGTCTCCGCGTTCACCAGCGTGCTCTTCGGCATGCTCCCGGCTCTGGTCACGCGCCGCTTCGATCTGCGCTCGGCCATGGGAACGCGCACAGCCTCCGGCGGCGGACACCTGCGCATCCGCCAGATTCTCATCGCCGGCGAAGTCGCCCTCACCGTGGTCCTGCTCGCGGCCTCCGGCCTGCTCATTCGCAGCCTCATCCATCTGCAGACGCTGCCACCAGGCTTCAACCCCGATGGCGTGATGACCGCGACTGCGTCGCTCGACAACATTCGTTACCACGATCCCGCGGCCTTTCGGCAACTCCTCGACGAGAGCATCGATGCCATGCGGCGCATCCCCGGCGTGCAGAGCGCGGCC
Organism: uncultured Acidobacteriaceae bacterium; assembly: GCA_963770525.1. Lineage (GTDB taxonomy): Bacteria > Acidobacteriota > Terriglobia > Terriglobales > Acidobacteriaceae > Palsa-343. The sequence continues at coordinate 222,135 of CAVYPY010000005.1, forward strand.
GTCGGTCTCAGCCTGCCGTACGAGCGTTCGCTCATCATGGGCGGCATCAAATTCAGCGGTGGCAAAGAAGCAGGCCAGGTCGGAATGGCTGACGAGACTTACGTCACTCCCGGCTACTTCTCCACTCTGGAAATTCCTCTTCTCGCCGGCCGCGTGTTCACTTCCGCCGACGGGGCCACTACGCAGCACGTGGCCATCGTCAACCGTCTCTTCGTCCGGCAATATTTCCATGGCGACGATCCTATCGGCCGCATTCTGAATGGAGACACCCGGATCGTTGGCGTTGTTGAGGACGTTGCCATGGCCCCGGGCATCGACGCGATCGCGCCCATCACCGGCGAGGCGACGATGTACATTCCCGCCGCCCAGGTCGGCGCTCCGGAGCTCGCTGTCGTCCACGCCTGGTTCCAGCCCAGCTGGATTGTGCGCACCGCCGCTCCTGTCACCGGTCTTACCGAGCAGATGCAGCAGGCGCTCGCCGGCATCGATCCTGGATTGCCCTTCTCCGGCTTCTACAGCATGCGTGATGTTCTCGCGAAGACTCTGGTTCTCCAGCGCCTCGAAGTGGCGTTGCTGATTACTCTCGCGGGGCTCGCCCTGCTGCTCAGCGCCGTCGGGATCTTCGCCCTGGTCGCGAGCATCGTCGCGCAGAAGACGCGGGAGATCGGTATTCGTCTGGCCCTGGGCTCCAGCACGCAACAGGCCATGATGCACACCGGGGTTCCCGGCCTGCGTGCTTCCCTGCTCGGCCTGGTCGCCGGACTCATCCTCTGCGCGATCGCGCTGCGCGCGATGCAGAGCGTGATCTATGGAGTGGGCGTCTACGACGTTCCCACGATCGCGACGGTCATTCTCACACTCGCCTCGGTCAGCCTGCTGGCGACGCTGGTTCCGGTTCTCAGGGTTGCCGGCATCGATCCAGCCAGAACTTTGCGAGAGGAATGACGGCAGCGCTGGCTGGTTGCGGCCCGGGAATCACGCGAAGAGTTCCGACTGCTGCTCTTCCGGATCGCGAAAATTCCCTAACCCCACGCCGACCAGGCGAAACCGCTGCTCCGATCCCAGCCTGACCCGCTCGCGCAGGGCCAACGCGATGCCGGTCAGCTCCTCGCACGACGCCACTGGCTCGGCGGGTGTGAGGCTGCGCGTGAGGTTCTGAAACTGCGCCGTCTTCAGCTTCAGCACCACGGTCCGCGCGATCCGCGATTCCTTGCGCGAAGCCGTCCAGACTCTTTCTGCCAGGCGCCGAATCGCTTCTTCGGTCTCATCGAGGGTCACGTCTCGCGTGAAGGTGTCCTCGGCCGAAATGGATTTCGTCGGCCGATCCGGCACGACTGCTGAATCATCGATGCCGAAGGCCAGCTCGTGGAGCCGCTGCCCATGACGCCCGAACAGCCGCTCGATCGCGCCCGGCTCCATGGCCCGCACATCGCCTACGGTGCGAATCCCCAGGTTGGCGAGCCGTTGCGCCGTGACGCGCCCGACGCCGGGCAGTCGCTCCACCGGCAGCGGGGGTAGAAACGCGTCCACTTCTTCCGGCTGGATCACGAAGAGTCCATCCGGCTTGCGCCAGTCCGACGCGATCTTGGCCAGGAACTTGTTGGGCGCCACGCCCGCTGACGCGGTCAGGTGCAGCTCCTCCCGAATCGCCCGGCGGATGGCAATCGCCACCTTCGTGGCTGTGGGCAGCCCGGCCTGGTTCACGGTCACGTCCAGATAGGCTTCGTCGAGCGACAGGGGCTCGATCAGGTCGGTGAAGCGCCGAAAGATCTCGCGGGTCTGCCGCGAGACGGTGCGGTAGCGCACAAAGTCCGGCGGAATGAAAGCGCCCTCCGGACAAAGACGCTCAGCCCGCAGGGCGGGCATCGCCGACCGAACCCCAAACCGCCGCGCCTCATATGACGCGGCGCACACGACTGAGCGCAGGCCGCGCCAGGCCACGATGACCGGCTTGCCGCGCAGCTTCGGATCGTCCCGCTGCTCCACCGACGCGTAGAACGCGTCCATGTCCACGTGCACGATCTTGCGCAGCGCCATGGCGGAACGATAGCAGGATTGCGAGGGCGGAAAAGCGGCTCGGCGAACGCCAGAAAACACCCAGGAGCCTGCAGAAATTCGCCTGCAAAAGCGCAGCCAACGACGCACGGACAGCGTCCAGTGGGCCGGCCTTCAGCAGTGTCGAAAAGCGATAGGTCGAATGGGCCGCGATGGTTACTTCAGTTACAGTTACCGCAGTTATCTTTCTTTGTTTGTTAACTTTCCAGCAAATTATATAGTTACTGTAGTGTGGCTGGCCCCTCATTCGTGTGATTGCCGGCACGGAGGAGGTGACTTACTTTCGGGTTAACTACTCAAGAGCAACTGCGAATCGTGGTGATCGGTTAGCGGGATTGTGCATTCATGCCGCGTTCGTCGGCGTGTGTCTGCTCCACCGCTCCCCGTCTGCAAGCCCGAATCAACGCGCTCGATCTTTTTTAGGCGGCGCTCGTGAAGACTTCCCGTTGGTTTGTAGGCTATATATCTCTCTCCGTTGCCATCTTTTTTGCTCAGGGCTGCGGGGGCATTGCACCCATCACCTCCTCGACCACTGCTCAGACGAGCACCGGAGCCGGCACTTCGGGATCCAGCGGCTCCGGCTCTTCGGGCAGTTCAGGATCGAGCGGCTCGGGCAGTTCAGGATCAGGATCGAGCGGCTCGGGCAGTTCCGGCTCCAGTGGTTCCGGATCTTCCGGCAGCTCAGGATCAAGCGGCTCTGGCAGCTCGGGCTCGGGATCGAGCGGGAGTGGCAGCTCCGGATCCGGGTCAGGCAGCAGCTCGGGCAGCGGGAGTTCGGGTTCGGGGTCGACGGGCTCCGGCAGTTCGGGTTCAAGTGGCAGTGGCAGTGGCAGTGGCAGTGGCAGTTCCGGATCGGGCTCCAGCGGCTCGGGTTCAAGTAGCAGTGGCAGTTCCGGATCCAGCAGCTCTGGCAGTTCGGGATCGAGCGGCAGCAGCAGTTCGGGAAGCGGCACTTCCGGCTCCGGCTCGAGTTCCAGCGGCAGCTCGGGCTCCGGCAGTTCGGGCAGCACCGGATCCAGTTCGGGCAGTTCCGGCTCCAGTTCCGGCAGCTCGGGATCGAGCGGGTCCACCGGCTCCGGCCCGACCCTCCCTGGCACGGCGGTCACTGTGAATGAGATTCAGGCCTTATCCAACTGGCTGGGGGTCTTCGACACGGGGACGAGCGGCAGTACGCTGGGATCGACAACCATCGTCGACACGCCCTCGCTGAGCGGACAGGCTCGTGAACTGGATATGGAGTACACCAACAACGGGGGCGAGCGCTTCTACGCCTCGTTTGGGACGGATCAGACCTCCACGAATTTCCTGTACGACGTGCAGGTTTATGTGAAGAGTCCGTCCACCGACATCGCCAATCTGGAAATGGATATGAACCAGACCATGCCCAACGGCGACACGGTCATCTTCGGCTTCCAGTGCGATGGATGGAACAACACCTGGGACTACACGATGAACACCGGCACGCCGGAGAAGCCGGTTCCGCACTGGGTTGAATCCGATCAGGCGTGCAATCCGCGCGACTGGACCACCAACGCCTGGCATCACGTCCAGGTTCTCTATTCGCGCGACAGCTCCGGCAACGTGACCTATCAGTCGGTCTGGCTCGATGGCAAGGAGCAGGACATCGGGGTGACAGTGCCGTCCGCGTTCTCTCTGGGCTGGGCCGCGTCGCTGCTGACGAATTTTCAGATCGACGGAAAAGGCGCCAGCGGGTCAGCAATGGTCTATATCGACCAGCTAAGCGTCTCTCGCTGGTAAGGGGCGCCAGCCTCAGGCTTCAATTTCCGAGTCGCGGTCCAAACGCCTGACTAACCCGCCAGGCGATTGGGATGGATGGGGCGCTGCCGGGAGTCAGCATCAGCATTTTCTTCCTGATCCTGCGCAGACGGCTTATCGAACATCCGGCCGATGGATGTTTCGGAAAGGGTCTTCATCATGGTGTCGACCCAGGGATCCGGATCGCCTTCTTCGGCAACAACCTCTTCGCGGAAGGGCCGCTTCATCGCATCCCCGGTCATGGGGTTCCCCTCATAGCTGACCTCAGAGTTTTTCTCGAGGTCCGGCGGAGGATCGGGGGTGCGCTCAGGCAGGATCACTTCCGCGGGACGAGCGTCAGCGCTTCCGAAGAAGTCCGCAGACCGAATGGGCTTCGCCGAAGGCGTCGGCCGCGGCGGCTCTTCTGTGCGCTCACTGGTGTCCGCGGGCCGGTCTTCGGCCTTTCCGAAGAAGTCCGCCAGTCGCGCGGGTTTGCCAGGGGTGCTCATCCGCGATGGTTCTTCGGCGCGCGCTCACTGCTGTCCGCGGGCCGGTCTTCGGCCTTGCCAAAGAAGTCCGCCAGTCGCGCGGGCTTAGCAGGGGTGATCATCCGGGACGGCTCTTCTGTGCTCTCGCTGGTGTCCGCAGGCCGTTCTTCGGCTTTTCCAAAGAAGTCTGCCAGTCGCGCGGGTTTGCCAGGGGTGATCATCCGCGATGGCTCCTCGGCGCTCTCGCTCGTGTCCGCGAGCCGGTCTTCGGCCTTTCCAAAGAACTCTGCCAGTCGCGCGGGTTTGGCAGGGGTGATCATCCGCGACGGGTCTGCGCTCACGCTCGTGTCCGCAGGCTGCTCTTCAGCATTGCCAAAGAAGTCCGCAGGCCGCAGGGGCTTAGACGGAGTAATCGAGTGCGACGGCTCCTCCGCGCTCTCGCTGACGTATTCCGTTTCGTAGTCTTCTTCATCCCGCCGCCGACGCGACCCCGCCACGGCCAGATACAACCCTGCGCCGAAGAGCCCGGCGAGCACGGGAGGCCACTGGGGACTGCGCACTGGAGTGCCCGCGGGCCGCACAAGCTGGAAAGGCGATTCCGCCGGCGACTTCAGTATTTCCGACTCTGTGATGGGCGGGGTCACGCCTGAGGAGGAAGGCGGCGATGCCGGCTGGGCGGCAGGCGACTCCGAAGCGGATTGCGCGGGCTGGGGCGCTTCGGCAGGCTCCAGACGCCGCACCGCCTCCTGCTCCTTCTGCACGACATCAACCGCGTGGGCGAACTGGGCTCGTTCCTCGCGCAGACGGCTGGCATTGACTCCAGCCGCGTTGAATCCCCTGAAATCGGCCGGGCTTCTCGCCCCCTTGTAGGCGCGGCTTGCGGGCCACACGGAGAACAGAGCGTCCTGAATGCGCCGCAGCGACTCCTGGGCTGCTCCGCCGTTGGCCGGTTCGGCGCGCAGATCCGCCACTTCCTTCAGGGCCGCGCCCACCTGGGCGGTCATCAGCTGTTGCTGCTTCGATTCGCGATACGACGACGGCTCGCCCGCATGCTCTCTGCGGTCCCAGGTGCCGTAATTGAGGCCGTCCACCTTTTTCTGGGTTTGAGACAATTCCGCCTCGAGCTGGCCCAGCGCATGCGCCAGAGCATCGGATTTGTTGCCAGCCGCATGCGTAACGGGAGGCTTCACAGGCGCGGCGGGCGGTGCGGTGACCGGGGGAGGAGCGGCTGCGGCCGCAGGCGCGCTTGCGGGAGCCCCTGCGACTAAAGCATCGGCGACAGCGTTGGCCATTTGCGCCGCCTGCTCAGGGCTGGCATCGCGAAACCCCACCTGCAACGAATCGCCGGACGATTGCCGGAGTTGCAGCCGCGAGCGAAATTCTCCGATGCGGACGGTGGCCGCCGAGGAGGGCAGAGGCGCTGACCTGGCCAGCTTCGCGACAACCGAATCGCTCAGGATGGACTGGGCCGTGGCGACCGCGGGGTCGGTGGCGCTGGCCAGGCTGGGATCCAGTTGGCGGGCCACGCCGGCGTCCCAGGACAGGGTCGCTGTCTGCGAGGACTGCACTGCCTTGCGATCGAGCCAGGTGCGCATTCCCCAGGCAACGGCGACGGCGAAAATCGCCGCAATGACCCAGTGACCGAGGGAAGCCCGCGGCGGCCCCATCGGCGAACGTCTTCTTTCCATCAAGACCCTCGAAGTTTGCGAAGATCAGGCAGATTCTTCTCGAAGTGAGCCCGGAACCGGGCGTTCGCGGCCCGCAAAAACAGGTTCGATCAGCGCCGGTCAGCTCTTCTCCGGATGGCTCGCAACGCTGGTGGATTGGATTCTCGGATCCTGCGAGCCCCTCTTTCGGAGCTCTGAGAAAAAAGATACGCCGTTTGGCGGTCCCGCGCATGAACGAAAGACCCTTTCGGGATCAGGAATCCAGATGAGTTATCCACAGGCCGGGATCCCCAGTCGGCTGACAGCGGCCGCAGGGTGCTTTCTTTCTGCCCCGGAATCCCTTCGGCACCGGGAATCTGTGCACGGCGGGCTTAGCCAAAGGAGGCGATGGCGTCGGCCTCATTATCGTAGACGTCGAACAGAGGGAGCAGGCGGCACATGCTCAGTGTCTGCACAACCACGCGCGCCGGATTCACCAGTTTGACGGAGCCGCCGGCTTCCTTGCACCACTGCAGGCCCTTGACCAGCAGGCCGATCCCGCTGGAGTCCAGCTTGGTGACCTCGGCGAGCCCGAGAACGATCCGGAACTCGCCATGCTCGGTCAGATTCGCCAGGGTCTGGCGCAGGCTGTCCACGGGAGGGCCCAGCACAAGCGTGCCGCGCAGCGTCACCGCCGTGACTTCCCCGTGCTTTAAGACGCCGATCTCGAGCGAGTTCAAGGCCGGTTCCTCCTTCAGAACAGATCTCTCGGAACGCGCATCTTCGCGCAACCGGCAGGCGCATCAGCCCGGAGACAGCCGGCAGCCTCGGGGCTGAGAAAAAAACTTAACCGTGAAAGCAGCGGCAGGATACCATACCGCCAGCGGTCTCACAGAGAGAGCTTCATCCCCCGAAGCACGGGCATCGTTCCTCCCCAGCAACGGCCCGCTCGAACGCACGAGACCGGTCCTGCGCATCAGGCTGAACCCGGACGGAAGGAGCCTGCAGTTGAGTCACCCTGCAGTGGTTTTCCCATTCGCAGAATTGCCGTCGGCTCTGCTGTCGGAGCTGGAGATCGGCCCGCGCGCGCGGCTGATCGCCGCCAGCGTGGCCGAACTGATCCCGGAATCGGCGGTGGTGGTTTTCACCATCGAGGATCGCGCAGCACCGGTCTGGACGGCTCGGGCCACGGCGGGTGAGATCACGGTGGAGGGCGGCGCGATCGCTCTGGACGCCGGCACCCTGGGGGCGGTCGCCGAGGAGCGCGCGATTCTGCGCTTCAGCGTCGAGGAACTGAGCCGCGCGGATTTCGCCCATCTCGATGTGCGCCAGAATCTGACCGCGCTGTCGTATGTTCCTCTGCTTCATGGCGAGGAGCTGGTGGGCTGCATCGAGATTGTCAGCTTCGGCGCGCCGCCATCGGACGAGGCCCTGGAGCCGATCGGCGAAATGGCCGGCCTGGCCGCTACCGCCTTCGCCAGCGCCCTGATCTATGCGGCGGAACGCAATGCGGGCCTGGCTTCCGTGATGCGGCTGACCCAGCTCTACGACATCGAGAAGGTCTTCAACGCCACGCTGGAGATGGAGTCGCTGCTGCCCATCATCTGCGAGAAGGTGGGAGACCTGATCCACGCGGGCGCTGTGAACCTGTGGATGGTGGATAAGGACGATCTTCTGCTGGTGCAGCAGGCGGGAGAGGATCCTGGCGCGCGGGTGGGCGAGCGCCAGTCCGGCTCTTCGGAGATTGCCGGACAGGTGGGCGATTCCGGAGAGCCATTGCTGGTGCAGGCCGACGATGAACGGCTGATCCAGCGCAACGCCCGCGGCGGCGAACTCCGCATTGGCTCGCTGATCGCCGCGCCGCTCATGGACGGGGAAAGCCTGGTGGGCGCTCTTGAAGTGATTCGCTTCGAGGACGATTCCCCTTTCGACGACGACGATCTGTTCGTGCTCACTCAGGTGGCCGCGTCAGCGGCCCAGGCTCTGCACAACTCATCGCTGCTGGAGGCCGAGCGCAAGATCGAAATCCTGCAAACGCTGGTGAGCGTTGGCCAGGAAATCGGCTCCACGCTGAATCTTGAGCGGGTTCTGCAGGCCATTGTGAACCAGCCGCAGCTGGTGATTCCCTACCAGCGCGCCGCCATCGCCCTGGAGCAAAGGGGACGCCTGACCATCCAGGCCATCTCCGGCGTGCGCAAGGTCGACGCCTCCGATCCCACCATTCGCGATCTTACGGACGTGCTGCGCTGGACGGCGGGTCTGCAGACGGAAGTCCACGTGACCCAGCACGAGGAGGAGATCGACGATCCGCGCCCGGAAACCCGGGAAAAATTCCGCCGCTACTTTGAAGATTCCGGCTCGCGCGGCTTCTATGCCATTCCCCTCACCGACGATGAAGGCTCGCTGGGCGTTCTCTCGTTCGAAAGCCCCGACCCCGATTTCCTGACCGACCTGCATATCGAGGTCATCAAGATCCTCGCCAGCCAGGCGACGCTGGCGCTGCGCAACGCTTCGCTTTATAAAGAGGTCCCGTTCATCGGGATCCTTGAGCCGCTGATCGAGAAGAAGCGCAAGTTCATGGCTCTGGAGCGGCGCCGGCGCGCGGTGAGAGTAGGCGCGGTCGCCGCTGTGGTGCTGTTGCTCATCCTTTTGCCGATTCCGCTGCGCGTGGCGGGGACCGCCCAGGTCACGCCCGACCAGACCCAGTACGTCCGCGCCGAGGAAGATGGCGTGGTGCTGCAGGTATTTGTGCATGAGGGCGACCGGGTGACGCCGGGCACGCCTCTGGCGCAGATGGCGGACTGGAGCCAGCGCGCGGCCGTTGCCACCCTCGAGGCCCGCTATAACACGGCGATGGCCCAGGTGGCCCAGGCGCTGGTGAATAACAACGCCTCCCTCGCCGGGCAGCGACAACTGGAAGCGACCTACCTGCGCGGTGAACTGGCGCGGGCCGGCGAGGAACTGTCGCGGACGACACTCCGGGCGCAAATGGCCGGGGTTGTCGCGACTCCCTACGTTGAAAACCTGGCGGGGCGCAAGCTCTCCCTCGGCGACCCCATCATGGAGCTGGTCAGCACCGGCAGCGTGAGCGTCGATGTGGCGGTACCGGAGGGGGATATCAGCCTGGTGCGGGTCGGCGATCCGGCGCGCGTGAAACTGGAGTCGTTCCCCATGCGAACGTTCAGCGGCAGCGTTGGCGTGGTAAGCCCGGCCAGCCAGGTGATCGGTGACGATCGCGCCTTCTATGCGCGCATCAGTGTGCCCAACCCGGACGGGCGGCTCCGCTCCGGCATGCAGGGCTACGGGAAGATTCGCACCGGGCTGCGGCCGCTGGGCTATGTTCTCTTCCGCGATCCGGCGCTGTGGGCCTGGGCGAAGCTTTGGGGGTGGTTCGGATGGTGAAGTGTGCAATGCGACATGGGAGGGCGGCGGCCGGCACGCTGGCGCTTCTTCTGGCAGCGCTGGGATGCAGCGGGAACAACGGGGCGGGCGGCGAACCCACCGTGGCCGCGGCTGCAACAACGCCCTCGCCGGCTTTGTCTCCTGCTGCCGCACCTGGCCCAAAGGATGCTGCCGCTCCGGCTGCTGAGGACATCGTCACCACCGGCCCCGTCACCATGGAGCAGCAGATTGACGTCGTGGCTCTGCGGGCCGGGGTTGTCACCAGCCTGACGGCCGACGTCGACTCCCCGGTGAGCCAGGGCCAGCTGCTGGCCCAGCTCGACGACCGGCAGGTGACGGCGGACCGGGACGCCGCCCGGTACAAGGTCCAGAGCCTTGATTCCGATCTGAAGAACTGGCAGGCGGAGGTCGACGTGCGCAAAACCGATCTCCAGCGCGCCGAAGCCATGCGCCAGGCCGGCATCAATACCCAGGAGGCGCTCGACCACGCGCGTTACGACCTGACCGCGACGCAGTTTGAAGTGGATCGCCAGCGCGGCGAGATGGAGGCCGCTCAGGCGACCCTGCAGTCGCTCCAGCTGGAGTTGCAGAAGACCCGGATCACCGCTCCCTTCGGCGGCGTCGTCTCGCAGCGCTACGTGCGCTTCGGCCAGTACGTCAACATCGGCGACCGCCTCTTTCAAATCACCGGCAACTCACCCATGGAGGTCCGCTTCACGCTGCCGGAGCGCGATATTCCGCTGATGCGCCGGGGCGAGCGGGTGATCGTTTCCCCGACCGCGGATTTTCGTGAGACGGCGGCGGCGTCGGTCACCCATCTCAGCCCCGTCGTCGATCCAGGCAGCGGCACCATCGAAGTGACGGCGGTGCTGGCCAGGCGCGTTCCCGGCCTGCTGCCGGGGATGGTGGCCAACATTCGCATTCCGCGCGCGCAATGAATCTCGCCGAAGCCCTGAACGCTGCGCTGCCGGATCTGCCGGCGCGCCGCGCTCGTGCGGGCTATCCAAAACTCGATCCCGAGGCCGTTCATCGTGACAATATCGAGGACGGTGAGCCCGTGATCGTCGTTCTCATCCGCGAGCCGCGACGAAATGTTTCGCTTTCCTCCGGAACAGTGGCATCTCATCGAACTCTTCGACGGAAAACGCTCGTGGGCGGAGGTGGCGGATCTGTATGCCGAACGTTCGGCGTGCGCTATGAGCCTGAGGACCTGCGCGAATTTACAAGCCAGCTCGACGGGATGGGTTTCTGGTACCAGACGCCGCTGGAGAGGAACATGGCGCTGCAGCAGAAGCTGGAGGCCGGCCGCCACCAGCACGCCCACAAGAAATCGAAATTCGGCGATGTCGCCCACATGCAGTTCTCCGCCTGGGACCCGGACCGCTACTTCGATCATCGTCTATCCGTGGCTGCGCTGGATCTACACGCCCTGGTTCGTCGGCATCTGCCTCGCACTCTTCTCCTTCATGACCTCGATCTTTATCGCGAACTGGGGTCGAGATCGGCCACGATACACTGCAGTACTACAACTTCACGCAAAAGACCCCTGCCGATCTGGCCGAGTTCTGGATTCTCTTTCTCATCCTCGCCTACTTCCATGAGTCGGCCCATGGCCTTACCTGCAAGCATTACGGCGGCCAGGTGCATTCCATGGGATTCCACCTCATCTATCTGCGCCCGCCTTTTTCATCGACGTAAGTGAGGGCTTCGGTCTACGCCAGCCGCTGGCAAAGGTTCATCACCATCCTCGCCGGAATCTGGGTGGAGATGATCTTCTGTGCCTTCGCCACCATTGTGTGGTGGGGCACGCCGCGCGGCAGCGGCGCGCACGATCTCGCTTACAAAGTCATGCTGATCACCGGCGTCGTGGTCGTCGTGGTCAATATGAATCCGCTCATCAAGCTCGACGGCTACTATGCGTTTTCCGAAATCCTCGGCTTCGCCGATATTAAGGAGAAGTCCACCGCTTACCTCTCCGGTCTGGTGCGAAAGAATATCTTCCGCCTTCCGGTTGAAATGGACTTCGTTCCGAGGCGACGGCGCGCCGGTTTCATCCTCTATGCCAGTCGCCTCCGGCCTCTACAGCTATCTCCTGCTCTTCACCGTCGTCCGGTTCTGCTTCAACGTCTTCGCCAATTACAGCCCGCAGTGGGCGTTTGTTCCTGCTCTGGCTCTGGCGCTGCTCATCTTCCGCTCCCGCCTGAAAACTCTGGGGAGGTTCACTCGCACCGTGGCCCTCGACAAACGCGATCGCGTCCGCTCCTGGTTCACGCCCTGGCGCACGGCTGCCGTGCTCGGGGCGCTGGTCCTCGACTCTGTTTCTGCCGGTCTGGCATCAGACCGTCACCGCTCGCTTCCTGCTGGAGACCGATCCGCTTCGCCGTCGTGCGCAGCACGGTGCCCGGGCGCGTCACAAGCGTCCTGATCCACGAGGGCGAGTTCGTGCGGGCGGGCGATACGTTGCTGCGTATGACCAGCGCGCCGGTCAATTCTGCGCGCGCCGGATCCGGCGAAGATGCCGCCCTCACCGGTCTGGAGCGCGTCCAGGCCCAACTTTCCTACGCCGATCTCGGCTCCGCTCTCCAGCAGACTGCCCGTGCGCGGGCGCAACAGGCGGTCGTTCTCGATCAGGCGGCCCAGCTCACGCCGCGCGCTCCTATCGACGGAGTGGTTGCCGCGCCCCGCCTCGGCGACCTTATCGGCGCTTATCTGCCGGCCGGCGCCACCATCACGCAAATCGACGACCTCGGCCGGATGCGCGCCCGCATCTTCGTGCCCGACTTCGCCATCGGCCGCGTTCGTCCCGGAGCTGCCGGTGAGCCTGCTCGTTGACGGGACCTTCCGCTCCCGCGAGGCCACCGTTACCGCCCTGCAGCCCGTCGCCGGCGAGCTGCCGCCTGCGGTGGAAAGTATCAAGGAAATCAAAGGGGGAGCGCGGCTCGAGTACTATGCAGTCGAAGCCGTGATGGCCAACGATGGGTCTCTCCGCCCAGGAATGACTGGTACTGCCCGCATCGTTGTCCGCCGCACCAGTCTGGCCGGCCGCGTCGCCCGCGAACTCCGGGACTTCGTCGAACGCAAAGTCTGGTAGGGCGCAATGCAAAGAGGAAGAGCCGGAGCTCTTCCTCTTTTTTGTTCACACTGAGTTCCCTGGCAGCAGACTCTCCGGCGTGGAAAGAAGGCTTGGGGGGAGGGCTTAGCCTTAGAACATGTACTTCGAAACCGGGGCCTTGGACACCGTAGCCTTCGATACCGGGGCCTTGGAAACCGGAGCCTTGGAAACTGGAGCCTTCGATACCGTGGCTTTTGACACCGGGGCTTTCGATACCGGCGCCTTGGACACCGGAGCCTTCGATACCGGGGCCTTCGAAACCAAGCTCCGCGACAGAGCCACATTCGCGGCGCTCTTCGTCATCTGGATGTTGGCGGTCACGCTGGCGGGGGCTTCGGGGGAGGTTTTGCGGGAGCTCAGGTTGCCGATTAACGACTTTTTCTGGATGGCCATTTTGAATGTTCTCCTCAATCTCGTTTTTTCTGCTTCCTGGATCGCTCCAGTTCGCTTGCGCCCTCACCTATTGCGATTCAATGGCCAAACTCAAAAATCGCCTGAAAGGGCTTGAAATCGGTGAAAAGCGACTCTTCCAGGCCTTCTCGGCGGGAAAACCGCGTGCCTCGCGCGTTTCTTGGGTGAAAATTTAACCCCTGGCAGGGTCAATTTCTGACCCTCTTCTTCGCAGCTCAGATCCCGTGCTTCCGGCAGAGATATTTCATTTTCTGAATGGGAATGTGCAGCAGCCCCGCCGCGCCTCGCTTGCTGCCCGCGCGGCGGATCGCAGCCTGCAGATAAGCGAGCTCAATCCGGATCAGCTCGTCATCCAGCTCGATGCCTTCTGCAGGAATCAGGCGGTGATCGTTGCTCGCCGCGCTCTCCACAAGCACCTTTTCCGGCAGGTGGTCCACTTCAATCACCTCTCCGTCCACCATGATCGCCAGCCGCTGGGTCAGGTTCTCGAGCTCGCGTACGTTGCCGGGCCAGCTGCTGGTCTCCAGAACCTGCATCGCCTCCGGTGAGAAGCGCTTGGGCGGCACCTCGCTGGCGGTGCAATACATCCTCATATAGTGGTCGAGGAGAAGAGGAATGTCGCCGGCCCGCTCCCGCAGCGGGGGCAGGGCGATCGGAACCACGCAGATCCGGTAATAAAGGTCTTCGCGGAACTGCCCCTTCTTCACCATCCCTTCCAGATCGTCATTGGTCGCGGTGATCAGCCGGAAATCGATCTTGCGCGGGGTCTTGCCGCCGATCCGCTGCACCGATCGCTCCTGCAGCACGCGCAGCAGCTTGCTCTGCAGCGCCAGGCCCAGGGAGCCAATCTCGTCGAGGAAGAGCGTCCCTCCGTCGGCCAGTTCGACCAGTCCGGGCTGGGTAGCATGCGCTCCGGTAAACGACCCTTTTTCGTGGCCGAACAGCTCCGACTCCATCAGGGTCTCCGGAAGCGCCGCGCAGTTGACGCCGACAAACGGCCCCTCGCGCCGGGGACTGAGGGAAACGATGGCCCGCGCCGCCAGCTCTTTGCCCGTTCCGCTTTCCCCGCGCAGCATGACCGTGGTGTTGCCGGGCGCCACCCGCCGCACCGCCTCATACACGCGGAGCATCGCCTCGCTGCCGCCGATCATGCCGCCAAAGGAGATCTTCTGCGCAATCGTCTCCCGCAGCTCCTCTGCCCGTCGCTCGCGCCGCCGCTGCTCTCCGGCTTCCTGCAGATACTCGCGCAGCTCGGCAAAGTCGACGGGAGCGAGCAGGAACTCGTCGCCGCCGGCTTTCTTCGTGCGGGCACGCGCATTGCGCAGGGGTGTCCGCGAAATCACGATCAGGAGGATGTGGGGCGCTGCGGCCCGGACCCGTTCCACCCAGGCAAAGACGTCGTCCCCGTCCGGCACGATCGTATCCAGATCGAGCACCGCGATTTCCGGGACATGCTCCTGCAGCCCCCGGAAGAGCGCCTCTGAATCGGGGGCCAGATTCACGAAAAACGCCGGAGCCAGTTCCTGTCCGATATCCGGGAGTGCTGCCTCGTCGCAGGTGGCCACGACGAGCCGGAGCCGCTCGTAATGGCCGGAAGGCGTCGCCGATTCCGCCATGCAGAGTCCTCATCCGGGGGAGGTGTTCTGCGTTTATACACTAAACTCGATGCTTCCCTGTCGGATCTTCGCAGCTATCACTTGATACAGCGTTTCTACATACTGTCATAGGAGTGGAGCGCCCTGCTGTCGTTCATCCCATTTTTGCCGGTGTTTATCCCGGAAATTGCGTCGTCTGTCCCATGCGTCTTGTGGAGCTCCGATTGCCAGACAAGGCGGGATGAGATGATGCGGACGAGATGACGACTGCGCTTCTGAGAGGCGTGATCGACTCGTTCCTGAACGGAAGGCCCGCGATGAAAGTCTCACTACTGAATGATAATGTTCCGGAGCTGGAGAATCGCATGAGAAAGAGTCTTGCAATCGTCGCTTTCGTTGTCCCTGTCCTGTTTGTATTGGCGGGAGCCGGTGGCCGTGCGCGCGCAGAGATGGGCGCGTATCCGGCGATGGCGCCGCTGGACCAGTATCTGATGCCGAAGGACGCAGAGATTGCGCTGGCTCGCAGTGCGGCACCGGCTTCGATTGCGGATCATGCCACGGTGATGGTCCTGGAGCGGCAGGGATACACGGTTGCGGTGCCGGGCACGAACGGCTTTGTCTGCTATGTGGAGCGGTCGTGGGCCAAGACCACAGACGATCCGGAATTCTGGAATCCGAAGATGCGCGCTCCCAACTGCTTCAACGAAGCGGCGGTGCGGAGCATTACGCCGATCTATCTGATGAAGAGCCGACTGGTGCTGGCCGGGGACTCGAGAGCGCAGATCGCGCAGACGATGGCCACGGCCCTGAACGAGAAGAAGTTCCCTGCCCTGGAGCCGGGAGCGATGTGCTACATGATGTCGAAAGATCAGTACCTCAACGATCAGGCAAAGAACTGGTATCCGCACGTGATGTTCTATGTTTCGGGCGATGCGGCGCCGAGCTGGGGCGCAAATCTGCCTGGCTCACCGATCATCGCGGCGAATGATGCGGAGGCTCGGGTGACGGTAATGATGGTTGTGGTGCGCCACTGGTCGGACGGAACTCCGGGGCCGCACTGAAGCGGCGCACCGGGAGCTGAGCGCCCGTACCTATAAACCGCTCACAAAGACACGTAGTTGGAGCACGCGCTCGCCAGAGATGCGTGTTGCTCAGGTCTGGGCGAGTGCATGTAGGTCTTTCGGCTCATAACTCCTGCTTCCTTACAGACCGAAGATTCCTGTGCCTCGATGGACCTCGCGGACGGCGGGCGCACGCCCGGATCGCCACGATGGTCGATGCGATCTTCTCTGACCGTCGATCTTCCAATCGATACATGGGCCGCTCCGTAACGCCATAGCTGAGGCGCGCGTTCTCTTGCTTATCCCGCTTTCGCGGGACCTCATCCCGAATTCACCGTTGCCCGGCCCAGCGGCCTTTGGACCGCCGATTGCCCTATCTCCGGCTACACGCCGGGCGATCAGTCGCTGGTCCGGAGATAGTGCAAAAGCACAACGAGCGAACTTACGGAGGAGCTGCAATGACGCAACTCAGACTGCGATGGATTATGGCCATGGTTATGGTTGTCCTGTGGACGTGTGCGGGCGCCGGCCCGGCTCATGGCCAGGCGACGAACACGGGCACAGTGGTCGGCCAGATCACGGACTCAAGCGGCGCCCTGATTCCGGGGGTGAAAGTCACACTTTCCGATTCGAGTGCGGGTATCACCCTGAACAGCGTAACTAACGATGAAGGCAAATACATTTTCCCCAATGTGCCACCCGGCACCTACTCCATTACCGGGACGAAGACAGGCTTCTCGGCGGCCAAATCACAAGGACTAACGGTGAACATCAGCACGCAGCTGACGGCGAACCTGACCATGAAGGTGGGCGGCGGCACGGAAACCGTGGAAGTCCAGGTGATGGGCACCGAACTGCAGACGCTCAACTCGACGGTCGGGCAGACCATCCCGCAGCAGGTGATCGCAGCGCTGCCCAGCCTTAACCATGACGTGAACACCTTCACGTCGATGCAACCGGGGGTGTCCCCCAATGGCAGCGTAGCCGGCGCGGCCAATGACGAGAACACCTTCCTGCTGGATGGAGGCAACATCACCAGCGACATGGACGGCAGCACCTCGGTTTACACGTCCAGCTTTGCCGGCGATCCGACGGGTGGCCTTTCCGCGAATCAGGGCATGATGACCGCGCAACCGACGGGCGTCATGCCGACACCGCAGGACAGCGTGGACGAGGTGAAAGTCAATTCCGCGAACCAGACCGCAGACTTCGACAACTCGTCCGGCTCGCAGGTGGAATTTGTAACTCCGCGCGGCACGAATCGGTGGCACGGCGGCGCGTACGAGTACTATCTGGACAACGGATTCGACGCGAACAGTTGGCAGAATAACCAGATCGGGCAGCCGCTCACCCAGTATCACTACAGCCGATTCGGCGCCAAGGCGGGAGGGTGGATTCTGCCGTCGCACTGGGGCGGCCGGACTTACTTCTTCGGATGGTTCGAGGGATATCGGTATCCGCAGTCGGAGACGATCGCGAAGGCGGTACCGTCGCCCAGCCTGATGGCGGGGACGATCTACCAGCCGGACGCGGACGGCAATGAGGTCCCCTACAGCCTGAAGTCGATCGATCCGCGGGGCATCGGCCTGAATCCCGATGTTGCGGCGATGTGGAGCAAGTACGAGCCGAAGGGGACGATCGCCGGCACGCAGGGTTCCACACTGTGCGGAAGCATCGCGGGCAGAGCGTGCGACGGCTACAACGAAGTGGCGTTCGTGGGCAACATGTCGATACCGGAGAGCAGCAACGATATGGCGTTCCGCGTCGACCATTCGTTCAGTCCGAAGTGGAACTGGTTTGCCAGCTACCGGTACTACAAGCTGAACCAGCTGGCCGATGAGCAGGTCGATATCGGCGGCTTCTTCCCCGGCGACACGCTGGGGGTTCCGGCGGCTCTGGCCAACCGGCCGCAACAGCCGTGGTATTTCGTCACCGGCCTGACGACCAACATCACCGCCAGCCTGACCAACGATTTCCACTACAGCTTCCTGCGCAACTTCTGGAGCTGGAGCGATGACAATGCGCCGCCCCAGCTTCCCGGACTGGGCGGGGCGATGGAGCCGATGGGCGAAAGCCCGACGTATGTGCTGGCTCCCTACAACGTCAACTCCCAGGACATTCGCACCCGTTTCTGGGATGGTCAGGATAACTTCCTGAGCGATAACTTCTCACTGCTGAAAGGCAACCACCTGCTGCAGTTCGGCGGGCAGTACCAGCATAACTACAACTACCACCAGCGCAGCGACAATGGCGGTAACATCAACTTCACCCCGACCTATCAGATGGGCGACAGTTCCGGCAGCGGTAACGTAGACCTGAGCGATCTGGGCGGCGGGTATGCGACCAACCTTTCCACGCCGTCGGCTCTGGTGACCGCGGCCGCTCTGGGCATCGTGACCGATTCGCAGGTGGCGTACACCCGCAGCGGGCCGAACCTGGCTCTGAATCCTCCGATGACGCCGGCGTCCGATCAGGTAACAATTCCCTACTACAACGCGTATTTCAACGATTCCTGGCACATGAAACCCAGCTTCACGCTTACCTATGGACTGGGATGGACGCTGGAAATGCCGCCTGCGGAGAAGGATGGTAAAGCGACGGTCCTGGTGGATACCGCGGACGAGCCGGTGGTGACGCAGGACTTCCTGACGCAGCGGAAAATCGCTGCGCAGCAGGGCGGTGTCTACAACCCCATTCTCGGCTTCGCGCTGGTGGGCAACGTGGGCGCCGGGACTAAGTACCCCTATGATCCGTTCTATGGATCGTTCAGCCCGCGCGTTGGATTTGCATGGAACCCGAGCTTTTCCAGTGCGACGGTTGTCCGCGGCGGCTACGGGCGCATCTACGGACGCCTGAACGGCGTGGATCTGGTGCTGGTGCCGCTGCTGGGCGTCGGTCTCATCCAGCCGGTGCTGTGCAAAGACAACTTCATGAACGGCACCTGCGGTTCGGCGAATCCCACGGCAGCCAATGCCTTCCGCATCGGTGTGGACGGGAACGACGCGCCTCTGCAGGCGGCGGCTCCAACGCTTCCGCAACCGGCCTATACCGGGGTCAACCTGGCGGGCGGTTCGGCGAACGAAGCGATGGATCCGCACTTCCGGCCCAACGTTATCGATTCGTTCGACCTTACCATTCAGCGGCAAGTGGGTCAGCGGTCTCTGCTGGAGGTCGGGTACATCGGGCGTCTGGACCGGCACGAATACCAGCCGATTAACCTCAACGCGGTGCCATACATGACGTCGGTGGGCGGCCAGCAGTTCCAGAACGCTTACGCCAATCTCGAAAGGGTGCTGGGCTGCGCTACGTCCGCAGCAGCCTGCGGCGCCAGCGTTCCGAGCGCAACCCTGACAGGCGGCGCGCCCAATCCGGCCTACACCGCATTTGTTAACTCAGTGGCCGCGCAGCCATTCTTTGAATCGGCCATGGCCGGTAGTGGCGCCTGCACCGGAACCATGTCGAATGGCTCGGGCACGCCCTACGCCAGCTGCACGGCAGCGGTTCTGGATACTCAACTCGCTAATCTCGAGGCGCAGCAGGTCTGGAGCCTGTGGTCCAATCTGGACAACGGCGGGTTCAACACAAGCGTGATTCCACGCTCGATGGAGAACACACCGATTCCGAATGATCCCAACGGAGCGAACGGACAGCAGAGCAGCGGCATCGCCGAGAACGCCAGCGTGGGTTACGGCAACTACAACGCTCTGTTTATCAGCTTCGGGACGCGGAACTGGCACGGGCTGACAATGCAGCATAACTTTACGTACAGCAAGGCGCTGGGAACCGGAAATGTTGTGCAGGCGAGCAGTGAATATACGCCGAACGACCCGTTCGATCTGGGCAAGATGTATGGCGTGCAGCCATTCCAGCGCAAATTTATCTACAACACTTATGTTGTCGCGCAGGAGCCATGGTTCAAGGGTCAGAACGGCCTTCTGGGCCGGGCCGCGGGCGGCTGGGAGTTTGCTCCCATCTTCACAGCCGGATCGGGACCGCCCCTCAATTGCGAAACCACCTCGGGCAACCAGGCAGAGGCGTTCGGCGCCGGAGACGGTGTCAGCTACTTCGACAACGAGCAGTGTGTGTTCACCAGTCCGTACAACGGCGGACACTCGGCTCATTTCGGAGTTACGGGCAGCAATGGCATCGGCACGGCAACCTCCAACACGCCGGTGAATTACTTCTCTAACCCGGCGGCGGTGTGGGCGCAGGTCCGCGCTCCCATTCTGGGTGTCGACACCAGGAATCCCGGAGAAGGACCTATAACAGGAATGCCGTACTGGAACCTCGATGGGCAAGTCGTGAAGGATATCCGGATCGCAGAATCCACAACCTTCGAGTTCTCGTTCATCGCGACTAATATGCTCAACCACCGGCAATTCGCCGATGCGGAGAATGAAACCCTTTGCCTGTGCACTCCCTCCACCTGGGGCGTGCTGAACGCGCAGGCGAACAACCCGCGCCAGATGGAGTTTGGCGGGCGCATCACCTTCTAGCCCTGACGAGCGGCCTGAGGGGAGACTCTCAGGCCGCTCGCAGGAATGGTTCGGTGCGGGAGTTCCTCAGGGGCTCCCGCATTTTTTTAGCAATAACTGCGCATTCGCGAGGGCGTGGCCGGGGATCCGGACCTTGATGATTACTGAATGTCGCCGCTACCGGTCGAAGCATACGACTGTGACAGCAGCCCACGCCTCAGTTCCACCCGTGCTGTCCCGCTAATGGGCAAAACCTTGCCATTGCGTAAATGAACGAAGGCGTTGCCTTGGCGGGGAAGGTCGAACTCCATAACATGGTCCAGATTGACGATCGCGTTTCGATGGATGCGAACGAAACGCTCCGGATCGAGGTGCGTATACGCATCTTTGATCGTCGTTCTTCGTTCGTAGCTGGTGTTCTGCAGGTGCAGCCGAACCAGGTTTCCGTGGCTTTGAATCCACAACACATCGCTCATGGAGACTAAGACGATTTTGTCTCCCACTTTAACTGCCATTCGGCTCAGATACTTTTCCGGCGCCGTTCTCAAATCCCTGCCGAATCCAGCGGCCGAATCGTTTCCGTAAAGATGGCGCTTTTCTACAATTCTCGGGTAGGCAGCGTCGGAATGTTCCAGGCTGGCCGGTTCGCGATTCGAATACAGCGACTTCCATCCAAGGATGCTCATACCGAAACTCCAGTGGCGCGATGGATCAGAGAATTACCCGGGCTGGCCTCTTCTGCAGGCTCTTCGCTCTGTGCATGCCCGGCGTTCCGGTGAAAAAGGAGCTCGATATATAGACGCAGATGCTCGACCATCGTCTCGGCAACCTCGGGTCCACCGCGTGCCTTGGCCAGAATGAAGGAGCCCTGGAGCACCGCCTGGGTGTAGAGCGCCAGGCTGCGAGGCGTCCAGTTCCCGCGCACGTTGTACTTCTTCATCGCCTCTGCGATATCCGGCTCCAGTGTTGCCACGTGCCCGCTGATGCTCTCCTCGCACGCGTCGCGCAGCAGCGGATGCGTGGCGTACACCTCCTGCACCATGGTGCCCGCCAGACAGGTAAACTCCTCGAGCGTTCCGCGCAACAGGGATTTCCGAAAGGCGATGTAGGCCAGCAGACGGTCCAGAGGATCATCGAAAGCGTGGTAGGGCGCCGAAGAGAATGAAGCGGCGGTGATTTCGCTCCAATGCGCTGTAACAGCCAGACCCAGCTCGTCTTTGCTTTTGAAATGATGGAAAAAGCTGCCCTTGGTCAGCCTGGCCGCCTCACAAATATCCTCGATTCGCGCCGCCTCGTAGCCTTTTTCCCGGATTACGTGGAGCGCGGCATCCAGCAGCTTTCTTTTGGATTCGTGGAGGTTTTGTGTTGTCTGCATGGCATACCGATCAATCGGTATGCAGTGTATCCAGCCAAAAATCCTGCTGTCAATACGAATCCAGATGCTGGCTGGGCGACGGGCTGCATTCTCCAATTAAGGGGGACGTGCCCGCAACATACGCCGGACAACTACCATGGACTCTGGTACTTGCAACATGCCAATCGCGGGGGTGGGGCCTTCAGTCAGCGCCGGCGCGGGCCAGAGAGCGCGCTCGCTCGGCAATGTCAGCTACGGATATAAGGTTGGCTTCCTGGTCCAGCCTCGCCCACTGCACGGCGAAGTTGCCGGCGGTCGAGCTCTCGGCCGAGCAGCGTTCGACCGGCAAGCCGGTGCGCTCCTGGGTGAGCGCGTTGAGATACTCATTGCGGCTTCCGCCGCCGACCACGCAGATTCGCCGGATCCGGCGTCCGGTGAGATCGCCGAGACTGCCGATGAGCGACTGGTAGCTGGCTGCCAGACTGTGAAAAATCAGGTTGGCGTATTGAGGCGCAGCGGAAGAGCCATCCGGGAGCGGCTCCAGCCCACGCTGGATGCGCTGCGCGTTGATGCGCGAAGGCATATCGCCGGGCGCCAGAAAGGCCGGATCGTCGAGATCGAGAACGTCGCGCGGAACCGAAAGCTGCTGAGCCGCCGCGATCAACTCCCGCACCGTCCACGTTCTCTCGCCTTCCCAGTGGTTGAGGCACTGACGCAAGAGCCACATGCCAGGTAGGCCACGATGAAAGAGCACGCCTCCGCCGGCCGCTCCCAGGTTGGTAAAGTTCGCAGCGAACACGTTGGGAGTGCGAACCGCAGAGGGAAGCACCGTACCGACCAAAGACCAGGTGCCCGAACTGATATAGGCCCAGTTGCCGCTGGGATAAGGAATGCCCGCAATCGCGGACGCCGTGTCATGACACGCTGCTGCGATCACCTGCGTACCGGCAAAGGCCGGCAACCTGCGCAGGTCCGCGCGAACGGGGCCGAGGGCGGTGCCCGTCGGTACCAGGGGAGGCGCTGCGGAAAGGTCCAGGCCGAGCGCCGCAAAAAGATCTGCCGACCACGAGCGTGTCTCGGGATCCAGGAGGGCCGTATGCGTGGCGTTGGTATATTCGGCGACACGCGGCGCACCAAGCCAGTGCAGAATGGACTCGGGCAACATCACCCAGAGTGCAGAGGGGGTCCCGGCGAGTTTGTCGGCATAGAGCTGATAGACCGTGTTGATGGTTTGAATCTGGACTCCGGTCCTCGAGTAAAGCTCTGCTGCTGGAACGATGGTGTGAACGGCATCCATGGCCGGCCCATTGCGCGGATCGCGATAGCAGAACGGCGCCGCGAGCGGCTGGCCGTGGCTGTCCAGGCGGAGATAGTCCACGCCCCAGCCGGTGACCCCGATGCTGGCAATCCCCTCTGGCGCACGATCGGCGCAGGAGCGTAATCCGCTCTCCAGCTCCCGGCAGATGTGGTCGAGATTCCAGCGAATCCCGGCCGCTCCCTGATCCCACGGGGCATTCGGGAAACGGTGAACGATGACGATGGCGGGAAGATCGGATTCCGGTGCCCAGCGGAGCAGGGAGACGCGACAACTCTGTGCGCCCAGATCGATGGCCACCAGCGCCGGCCGTTTCACCCGGGAAGACCTCGAGTGCAGGGAGCCAGCCCGATGCCGGCCGCGAGCATCAGGGCCGCCGCAGGGGCAACGCGCAAAGGTCTGGACATTTCTTGTCCTTTCGGCCGCAACACGCTCACGGTTGGTTGCGATGCGACGAACTCTCGCCACACAGCGAGTTCGCAGGCGGCTCTCCAACGCGGAAGACACCTTAACATGGGTGAACCGTAAAGAAAAACGTTTCCCGGCGAAGTGGCAGGACCGGAGTCGAGAGAGAGCGGAAACGCGAGCCTATATAATGCGTTTAACCTCGTGGAACTGCTCTCTAACCTCGTCTGGATTGCAGTCGCGCTGGCCCTTGGCAGTGTATGGCTGGCCGAACGGCACCGGGCGCGCGGAAGATCGCCGCGCTGGGGCTTCGGCGTGCAGCTGACAGCGGTGGCCCTGCTGACCATGATCCTGTTGCCGGTGATTTCGGTTTCGGACGATCTGCAGGCCTCGCATAATCCCGCAGAAGTGGAGCGCACCTGCATCCGGAACGATCAGCACCTGCTGCAGCCGGAGACGGTACCGCAGGCGCCAGCGGCACTGGCGTTCGTGATCAGAAGTCTGTTGCTTTCTTCTCCACACACCATTGCATTGATGCCGCCCCCTGTTCCTCCGCGCAGTGAAAGGATGGCCTACATTCGCCTGCTTGCGTCCAGGCCTCCTCCTGCCGCCTGAGCCGCCCGTTCGTCTCCTCTTCGTTTCCGATTTTTCAATCGATCGTCGCCCCCCAGGGCGATTACTGGACACGCATCATGAAACTCCGCCTCTTCGCGCCCGGGCTCGCTATCGCCCTGCTTCTGGTGACTGTGCCTTTGCGCGCGCAAACGCCGGCGCCGATGTCCCTGCAGCAGGTATTGGCCGTTTCCCGCGCAAGAAATCCGGGCCTGCTCTCCGCCGAACAGCATGTGATTGCAACCAAAGCTTCCGAGATCACCGCAGGGCTGCGGCAGAACCCCACGTTCACAGTTTCCGGAGCGAACACAACGCTGCCGGCGAACAATCCAAGCAGCCCCTACACCTACGTGGGGAATGTCTCGCGACTCTTTGAGCGCGGACAAAAACGACGCTGGCGCCTGGACGCTGCAACGGCGACGACCTCGGTGACTCGGAGCCAGTACAACGATCAGCAGCGCCAGCTGGTCCTGCAGGTGAAGGACGCCTTCACCAATATGCTGGCAGCCAAAGGGGCTCTGCAGGTGGCCCAGGATAACCTCGACAGCTATCGCAGGACCGTCGATCTGAGCAAAGCGCGTCTGGACGCAGGCGACATCAGCAGGACCGATTTTGAACGCATCGACCTGCAGCTTGCGGAGTTTGAGTCAGACTATGACACCGCGAAGCTGAACCTGGTGCAGTCCAGCGACTCTCTGCAGCTGCTGATGGGGATTGAGAAAGCCTCGCCGAATTTCGATATCACAGGCTCGCTGGAGCCGCCGGAGCTGACCCAGACCCTGACCCAGATCGAGCAGGAAGCGCTGATTGCGCGGCCCGATTACGAGGCGGCGCGCGAATCCGTCACTCTTGCCGACGCCAATGTGAAGGTGGCCGATTCCGAGGGAACGACGGACCCCATGGTCGGGGGTGAATACGAGCGCGTGGGCGTATTTGACAGCGCCGGATTTCAGGTTTCCATTCCGGTCCGGATCTTCGATCGCAACCAGGGGGAAAAGGAGCGAACCCGGTACGAGGCGCAGTCGTCCCGCCTGGCGGAGACGGAAGCGCGCAACCAGGTCCTGAACGACGTCGATCAGGCCTGGGCCGGCTATGTAGCGGCTCTTGACCTGGCCAAACGCTACAACAACCACTACGTCGCCGAGTCGGAGCGCGTCCGTGGGAATCTGGAATTCAGCTATCGGAACGGCGGCGCAACCCTGCTGGATTATCTCGACGCGCTGCGAGACTATCGCCAGGTGCATCTCGATGCCCTGGCCGCCAACCAGCAGGTGTGGCTCAGCCTGGACCAGCTCAGCTTCGCCGCCGCTACGGAGGTTGTTCCATGAACAGGCTTGTCCTTACCGTGGCCGGCCTCGCTGCCGCCCTCTCGCTTTCCGGTTGTCATGAAAATGAACCGCCGGCACAAACGCCGACGCCGGCACAGCAGGTCGTCGAAACCGTTACCGTCCATCGCCAGCAGGTAGCGGGCCAGCTGGTGCTGCCTGCGCGGATCGCCGCCAATCCCACAGACATGGTGCACATCTATCCCCTGATCAGCGGGCGCGTTCTTTCTCTGCGGATACTGCCGGGACAGGAAGTGCATAAGGGTGAAGCCATCGGCACGCTGCAGAGCAGCGACGCAGCGCAGGCACGATCTGATTATGAGAAGGCGAAAATCGAAGCCGATCGCGCCGACCTGCAGTTGAACCGCGCGAAGGAACTGCTGGCGCATGACGTGATGGCACAGCGGGATTACGACGACCTGAAAGCCCTCGATGCCGCGGATCACTCGGAGCTGGAGAGAGCGCGGCAAACGCTGCACATGCTTGGCTTCAGCGAAAACGGGACGAGCGACATTGTGCCGATTACCGCGCCGATCTCGGGCGTGGTTCTCGACGTGGGCACGGGACCGGGCGAGCTGCAGCGGTCGCTGGACAACGCGACGGCCATCGCAACCATCGCCAACATCAATGCGATCTGGGTGATCGGCGATCTCTACCCGCGCGACCAGGGCAAGGTCCACGTGGGACAGACCGCAGCCATCACCGTGAACGGCTATCCCGGCATGACGCTGCATGGCAAGGTCGACAACATCTCGGATGCGGTTGATCCCACGTCTCTGACCCTCAAGGTCCGGGTTGTATTGCCCAATCCGCAACACCGCCTCAAGCCCGACATGTACGCCAATATGACGCTGACCGGCGCGGCGCAGAACGTGATTGAGGTGCCGGCCACGGCCGTCATTCAGAATGGCCACGAGACCTTTGTCTTTGTCGAAACGGCAGCGGGCAAATACGAACGCCGCAAGATTACGCTGGCCAACAGCGGCACAGCAACCGATGACGTGGCGCAGGGCCTCAACGACGGCGAGACCGTCGTGAGCCAGGGATCAGAGCTTCTGCGCGAGGCGGGGGACCAATAGCCATGCAGGCGCTGATTCGCACGCTGCTCCGCTATCGCAACGTCGTGCTGATTGTCTTTCTGGCGGCGCTGATCATCGGCGGCTACGCGTTTACGCAACTCGACATCGAGGCCTATCCGGACCCCTCCCCGCCCATGGTGGAGTTCATCACCCAGAATCCTTCCTGGTCGGCGGAGGAGATGGAACAGCAGGTGACCATTCCGCTGGAGACGGGGCTCTACGGAACGCCGGAACTCGATCAGATCCGCTCCATCAGCATTTTTGGCCTGAGCGACGTGAAGATGTACTTCGCCTTCGACAGCGACTATTTTGTCGACCGGCAGGAGGCGCTCAACCGCGTTGCCCAGGTGACGCTGCCGAATAACCTGCAACCGCAGCTTTCTCCCGAATCGCCCATCGGCGAAATCTACCGCTATCAGCTTACCGGCCCGGATTATTCGCTGAACGAGATCAAGGCGACCCAGGACTGGCTTGTGGTACGGGAGATCAAGCAGGTGCCGGGCATCATCGATGTGGCGACCTTTGGCGGGACCACCCGGCAATATCAGGCGGAAGTCGATCCCAACAAGCTGCTGACTTACGGCGTCACCATGACCCAGGTGGTGAACGCGGTGCAGAACAGCAATGCCAATGCGGGCGGCAATTACCTCACGATCGGCAGCCAGAGCGTGAACGTGCGGGGCATCGGACTGTTGCATTCAATCGACGACATGCAGCATATCGTGGTGGCCGAACACAACGGGGTCCCGGTTCTGCTCAGCGACGTGGCCGATGTGCGCGAGGGCCATCAGCCCCGGCTGGGCAAAGTCGGCCGGGATGTCAACGGGCACGACGATCCGGACATCGTGGAAGGCATTGTGCTGCTGCAGAAGGGAGCGAAATCGCTGCCGGCGCTGGCTGCGCTGCGGGAGAAGATTCACGCCCTGAACCACGGGAATCTGCTGCCCCCCGGGATGCACATCAGCACCATCTACGACCGCACCAAACTGATCGACATCACCACGGAGACGGTGCGGCACATCGTCATCATGGGCCTCACGCTGGTGACGCTGGTGCTCCTGAGCATGCTGGGTGACTGGCGCATCACGCTGATTGCCGCGGTGACCATTCCCTTTGCGGTGCTGTTTGCCTTCAGCCTGATGGTGCTCACCAATCAGTCGGCCAACCTGATTTCCATCGGCGCGATCGACTTCGGCATCCTCGTCGATGCCTCGATTGTCGTGCTGGAGAGCGTCTACCGGCGGGTTTCACGCCGGGTCGAGGGCGAAGAGATTGCCGAACTGATCCTCGCCGGAGTCGCCGATTCGGCCAAGCCTGTGCTCTTTGCCACGCTGATCATCCTGGTCGCGTTTATTCCGCTGTTCACCATGCAGGGCGTGCCGGGCAAGATCTTCGCGCCCATGTCGATCACCTATGGGTTCGCGCTGACCGGGGCGCTCATCTTCGCGCTCATCTTCGCCCCGGTGCTGGGATCGCTGGCGGTTCCCAAAGAAATTCGCCATGATGCGAAGGAAACATGGCTGAGCGCTTTCTTCCGCCGCCATTACGGCAAAGGTCTCCGCCGCTCTCTCCGTTTCCGGACCATCTCCTGGATCGTCGCCTTCGCCGCGCTCATTGGCGCAGGGATTGTGTTCCATTTTGTCGGAGGCGAATTCATGCCGGCGCTCGAGGAGGGCAACCTGTGGATCCGCGCCGACATGCAGCAGGACATCTCATTCCAGGCTTCGGAGAAGATGGCCGACGATATTCGCGCGACGCTGCGCGCGTATCCCGAAGTGACACAAGTGGTCTCGCAGATGGGTCGTCCCGACGACGGCACCGACGTCAGCACCTTCAACAACATCGAATTTCTTGCCGATCTGAAGCCTGTCGGGCAGTGGCGTCCTCAGTTTCATGGCAGCAAAGACAAGCTGATCGCGGCGATTTCGAAGAGTTTTCAGCAGTATCCGGGAGTGGATTTCAACTTCTCCCAGAACATCCAGGACAACGTCGAGGAGGCGATGTCGGGGGTGAAAGGCGAGAACTCGCTGAAGCTCTTCGGCAATGACTTCGACCAGCTGACGCGCATCGCCGATCAGATCGCCGGCATCATGAAGCAGGTTCCCGGCATCACCGACGTTGGCGTCTTCGACGTGACCGGCCAGCCGAGCCTGATGGTATCGATCGACCGGCCCAAGGCGGCGCGCTACGGTCTGCAGCCGCAGGACATCAACAACGTGGTGCAGGCGGCGGTGGGTGGCGCACCGGTAACGCAGATCATCGACAACGACCGCCGTTTCGATTTCTCGATCCGGTACGCGCCGCAGTACCGCAGCACAGCGCAGGAGATTTCGCAGATCCTGCTGCCCACCCCCGACGGCAACCAGGTGCCCCTGGGGTCCGTAGCGGACGTCAGCATCCGCAACGGCGCGTTCATGATCTATCACGAGGGCGGACGCCGTTACATCCCCATCAAGTTCAGCGTGCGCGGGCGCGATCTGGCCAGCGCGATTCAGGATCTGCAGGGCCGGATGGCCGCTGAGGTGCACCTGCCCAGCGGCTATGAATATACCTGGGCGGGTGAATTCGACAGCCTGCGCAAGGAGCAGCAGCGGCTCGCGTTCATCATTCCGGTCAGCCTCGCCGTCATCCTCGTCCTGCTGTACATCCAGTTCCGCGCCTGGCGTGACGCGTTTATCGTGATGGGCACCCTGCCGTTTGCCGCCATTGGAGGCGTGCTGTCACTGTTCGTCACCGGAACGCCGTTCAGCATCTCGGCTGCGGTCGGCTTCACGTCGCTGACCGGTGTGGCGACGCTGGGCGCGGTCGTCTTTCTTTCCGGGATCCGGCGCGCCCAGCGCGAGGAAGGTTTCGTCGCGGGTCTGGAGAAGGGCTGTCTCGATGAGATGCGGCCCGTCGTGATGGCCTGCATGGCTGCGGGTCTGGGGTTGCTTCCCGCTGCCATCGCCACCAGCATCGGCGCCCAGGCGCAGCAACCGCTGGCGCGTGTGGTGGTGGGTGGGATGCTCACCACGGTTTTCGCGATTCTCTTCGTTATGCCGCTGCTCATCCGCGGCTTCCCGCCACGAGAGGTATCGCCGAGCGACTTTCGCGAGGGAGACCTGGGAGCTTAAGAGGACGAGGCGGAGCGCCCCGGGAAGGGGTCAGTTAGAGTCGTCGGGGGCGTTCATCTCCCGCGCCCTCTTTTTCGCCAGCTTTTCGGCGTGCCTCTTCGCGAGACGCTGCCCGATGTCCGGCCAGAACTCGGCAATCTCGGCGCCGACGATTCCTTCGTAGGTCACGCTGGCGCCACGGCCCAGGGTGAGTCCGACTCCGCGCTGATTGCTGGGATAGTAGATATTGGAGATGGCGCCGCCGATGAAGTTGCCGGTCACGTTGGCGTAATTGGGTCCCCATTTTCCGCTGTCGCGCCTGCACCAAACCGTAGTGACTGCCGCATACGCCATGCGTTTGAAGAACTTTCCGTGACCCATGCGATAGTAGCGCGGATCCTCGTGCCACCAGGATGGCAGCACGGCATTGCCCCAGAAATTGCCGTCGAAGGTGTCGGTGTAAGCCGCGCCCCAGTACTTTGCGAACCCTTCGACACCCTGGCCGTAGGAGGGATATTCATCCCCGGCCATGCTGATGCCTCCGTCGATGGCAGTAATAACGAACTGGTACCAGTCCGTTGAGCTCTTGAAGAAGAGCTGGAATTTCTGCTTCGGAGTGAGCGGGGCGGCGTCGGCATTTGAGGTGACGTTGAACATGGGAACCACGCCGAGCATGCGCTGCTTCTCCTGCTCCTGCAGTTCGCGCTGGGCGCGCTCCTTGCGCTCCTCCTCGGTTTCGGTGTGGGTTTGGCCGTTCTGTCCAGCCTGAGTATTCGGGGCATTCTGCCCCGATGCAGCGGGCTGGGGCGTTTGTTGCGACGATGAGTTTTGCGGCTGAGGCGAGTTGGGCAAATCGTCAGCAGCGAATCCGTCTCCGAGATGAAAGAAGGCAAAGATCAGCAGCGTGCAGGCTGTTCTGGCCAGCGGGAAAAAGCGTCCAGGAACCAAACAAATCCCTTTCCGGGGGTGTTGCAGCAGAATCCAACCTGGTCGAGAGTGGATACCATGAATCTATCATCTGCAGGGAGCTTTCCTGCATTGTTGAGGAATTCGTTCGAAACGTGCATGTTACGAGCCATGGACGGCCGGCGATGGATCTTCCTGACGATTCTGTTTGTCTTCGCAAACAGGCCCGGCTGCGCTGCTGAGAACCCCATCCAGGCAATCCTCCCCAACGGCCGCGTCATTCACCCTGCCGGTAACTGGATTCCGCTTGCGCCCTATCCTTTCGCTCTCGCGCTCTCCCGGGACGGACGCCGGATGGCCATTCCGTCGATCGGGTTCCCCTTCGCGCTGAATCTCATCCAGGATCCTGGCTCCGATCATCCCCGGTTGCAGCGTTTCCCCTCGGCTTCTGCCCAGCACGACGACACCTTCGATGTGCACACCGGCGCGGCCTGGTCTCCCGATGGCTCGATCCTGTGGGTAGCCAGCGGCGACTCCGGCAAGATCCTCGTCTATCGCGCCGCGCTCGCCGCGGAGGCTGCACCTCTTTCTCTCGTTGACGCAATCGCTCTCGACGGACCCACAACTGGAGGCAGCTACAGCGACAGCTTCGCTGCTATGGTCCTCGTCTCAAGCGATGGCAGGACGCTTTACGCGCTCGACCAGGGAAACTGGCGCATCGTGATCATCGACGCGGCCACCCACACCCGCATCGCCTCTATTCCCACTGGACGCTATCCCCTGATGATGACCCTCTCTCCGGATGGGCAACGCCTTTACCTTACGAATACCGGCCTCTTCGAATACACCACGCTTCCCGGCGTGGATGACCGCGACCCGCTCCACACCGGATTACGCTTTCCGCCTTACGGCTATCCGTCGCCCGCATCGCGCGAGGGCGTCACCATCGGCGGCCGGAGGATTCCCGGCCTCGGCGACGAGAATTCGCTGAATGGCAACTCGCTCTGGACCTACGACATCCGCGACCCGGCCCATCCTATTCTCACCGCCCGTCTCCACCTGGGAGCACCCGTTTCTGAAACACGCGGAGGCACAGTGGGCGGATCGGCGCCGACCGGTGTTGCCGCCGACGAAGACGCGGTCTTCGTCACCCTGGCGCACGATGACACCCTGGCGAAAATCACTCCGGACGGCACGCGGCTGGTGGCCGAGGTCGCGCTCTCCCCTTTCGACGCGCCCCGGATCGCGCTCCGGCTCGGTTCGCGCTTTCGCGACACGCAGGGCCGGCCCCTGCGCGGCGTCATGCCCAGTGGCGTCGCCGTCCGCGATGGCCGCGTCTACGTGGCGGAGTCGGGGATGAATGCGGTCGCACTGGTCGATGCAGCGACGACCCGCGTTCTCGAACACATTCCCGTGGGATGGAATCCCACCGCTGTTGCCCTTTCGCCGGATGGCGTAACTCTCTATGTGGTGAACACTAAAGGTCGCGGAGCCGGCCCCAACGCCGGAGCCGGACACGCCGCCGGCGCACCGACCTATGTCGGCGCCCTTGAATACGGCAGCCTCAGCGTCATTCGTCTCGCCGATCTTCCACCCGCCGGCGAGCTCACGCAGACCGTCATCGACGGCAATCTCGCGGATATTGCCGGCCAGCCGTCCCTGCCCCGTCTGCGCCACTGCTTTCTCGTCATCCGCGAGAATCGCACCTTCGACGAGATCCTCGGCGATCTGCCCGGAGTGAATGGCGATCCCTCCCTGGCGCGGTACGGAACCGATGGCTGGGCGGAGGAGAATCCCAGCGCACGCCACCTGCGCGTCACGCCCAATCTGCATGCGCTTGCGCAGCAGTTTGCCGTCAGCGACAACTACTTCGTTGACAGCGACGTCTCCGCCGATGGTCACCGCTGGGTTGTCGGCGTCAATCCCACCACCTTCTTCAACACCGCGTGGACCTCCGGCTATGGCGGACACCGCACCAGCAATGCCAGTGCCGCGCAGCCCGGACGCCGCGCCATGTTCGGCGGCGCCGATGCCCCTATGCCGGAGGATCTGCCTCAGTTCGGTTCTCTCTGGGAGCACATCGCCAACGCCGGCCGCGGCGTTCTGAATTATGGCGAGGGCCTGGAGATCGAAGGCTCCGATGAAATGGACGGCGCCGCGCCCGAGGGCCAGCGCCTGCTGCTGAATGCGCCGCTGCCGCTGCCCGTCTATGAGCACAGCGACCGGCGGTATCCCACGTTCAATCTCGGGATTCCCGATCAGTTTCGCGCCGCGGAATTCGAGCGTGACTTCCTGCGCCGTCTCGCTGCAGGGACCATCCCCGCCCTCATCGTCATCCGGCTGCCCAACGATCACACCGCCGGTCCTCGCCCTGGCGACGGATACCCGTACCGCGCCTCCTACGTGGCCGATAACGATCTTGCCCTCGGCCGGATCGTCGCCTTCCTCAGCAGCACACCGATCTGGAAAGACTCCGCCGTCTTCGTCACCGAAGACGATGCCCAGAGCGGCGTCGATCACGTGGACGCGCATCGCAGCCTCCTTCTGGTGGCGAGCCCCTGGGTCCGGCCCGGCTCGGTCTCGCATCAGCACACCAGTATGGGATCGATCATTCGCACCATCGACGAGCTCCTCGGCCTGGGCTCGCTCAATCTCGAAGACGCTCTCGCCGGTCAGGTAACCGGCATCTGGGACGACCATCCGCATCTCGGCGCTTATGCCGTGCAGGCGTCGGACCCGCACGTCTTTGTGCCCGCCAAGGCGCGCTTCGCCCGCCCGAAGTCGCGAAAGGAAGCGGCGGAGCTGCTCGACATGGACGATCCGGCAGAGATCCGCAAAGAGATGCAGCACGCAGCCGGAACGCTTCGCCGCCCAGACTGATTGAACTGCGCAGCAGTCCGGATGTTCTCATCGCGGCTGAGGCCGTTTTTCGCCCTAACCTCGACCCAGGAACCACTTCAATCACCTTCCTGCCCGGAAAGGTTCGATTATGCTGGGAGGAAGTACCACATCCTCAACCCAGGTCCTGACGGGGACGATGGCGAATTTGCTTACACCCCTTCCTCGTAAAGCGCGAAATGGAGCTGCGGAGCCCGTTGCACGGCCCCTGCTCCCGCAGAGCCGAAGGATCTCGCGCCTGGCAGGGCTTGCCGGCGCCCTGCTCCTGGCCGCGACATGCCTGGCTCAGAGTTCTGGCCGCCGCGCCGATGTGATCTTCGAGCACCTGGATCGCAACGACGGATTGCCCAGCCCGATCGTCCAGGCTCTCGCTCAGGATGGGAATGGCTTTTTATGGGTCGGCACCGGCAGCGGGGTTTCTCGCTGGGACGGTTATCGCTTCCGCAATTACCAGTTTCAGGTCGGTGACCCGGGCGCGTTGCCCGACAACGATATCTACTCCATGTACACCGATCCCCAGGGGACTCTTTGGATCGGAACCCGGTCGCGCGGCGTGGTGCGCTACGATGCGGCGCACGACCGCTTCCAGACCTTTGCGCCGACTGGCAAGGATGAGGCGTCCCCCACCGTCTACGCGATGGTCAGCGACGGAGCTGGTGGTCTGTTTGTGGGGTCGCGGAGCGGGATCGATCATCTCAACCCCGCAGCCGGCACCTTCACTCCCGTCGCGCTGGAAGGAACGGCGGCCCACGCACCGGTCATGTGCCTCACACGTGACCGCTCCGGCCGCATCTGGGCGGGGACACCGCTGGGGCTCTTTCGCAGCGACGCTCATGGCATGCATTTCAGCCAGCAGAACATTTTTGGGAAGGAAACCGTCCGGCCGTGGAGGCTGCTCTTCGACGATGCCGGCCGGCTCTGGATCGGGACGACCGCGGGAGCCTGGGTGCTGCAGCCCTCCGCGCAGCAAGCCGTCCGCATTCATGAGAGCGGACCTGGCCCATCCCTCCTCGACCAGACGTCGGTAGACACCCTCTGCGAGGCGGCGCCCGGAGTCATCTGGCTGGGCACTCTTGGTGACGGCATCGTGGCCGTCGACGCGCAAACCCTCCAGACTTACCGCATCGCTCATGACGCTGCGTATCCCACCAGCCTGCCCAGCGATTCCGTGGTGAAGTTGTTGAAGGATGCGGCGGGCTCGGTGTGGGTGGGCACCACGGACGGAGTGGGACGGGCGCAACCAGGCGGCGGCATTCTCACCTTCTTTGGCGCGACCGGCCTTCCCGGGCAATCGGGACGCATCGCGGACACGGGAATCACGGCGGTGCTGCCGGTTTCCCAGGGACGCCTGTGGCTGGGAATGAATGCCAATGGCGTCGAACTCGTCTCGCTGGAAGATGCGGAGCTTCAGCCGCTGCGGCACATCGCCGCGGGTGCCGGCTCTCCGCTGCCCGGCGGCCAGATCAACGCGCTGGCGACCTCGCCCGACGGCGCCGTCTACATCGGCACCACCAACTGGATCGATCGCACGGATGCTGACGGGCGCCACCTGGCCCCTCTTCCCCGGCCTCAGGGGACGGCCATTTACGTCGACGGTCTGCTCTGCGAAGGCGACACTTTGTGGATCGGCTCTCGCAAAGGCCTTTGGAGAACAAGCCTCTCGAAAAGCCTGCGCAATCCCCCTCAGCCGGTTCCTCTGCCGCTGACAACTCCTGAGATCACGGTCCTGGCGCGGGGCACGGGCAACGATCTCTGGATAGCGACGGCGAACGAGCTGGTCCGGTACGACACCGCGACCCAGACTTCGGAGCGGATTCCCGTCGATCCAGCAGACCCCGGCGGACTGCCGGCTCCGGTCACCTCGGTCCTTCTGGACAATCAGCACCGTCTCTGGGTCACCACGTGGGGCGCCGGCGTCAGCCTTCTCGAGGGCCGCGACGCGAAGGCAAAGGCGCGATTCCGCACCCTTGCGCAGGGACTTCCCAACCCTAACGCTGACGATATCCTCCAGGCTCCCAACGGAACGCTTTGGGTGAGCACCGACGATGGCTTTGCCACCATCGATCCCCGAACCTTCGCCATCACGCCGCTGCGCCAGGCCGATGGTGTTGCGATTCCCGCCTACTGGGTCAAGTCCGGCAGCAATTTGCCGGACGGACGCCTGATCTTCGGCGGCGATGGCGGCGTGACGGTCGTCGATCCCGCACACGTTCGGCCCTGGGGTTACGTGCCGCCGGTGGTCGTCACGGATATCCTTGCGGGCGGCTTGACGGTGCCGTCGGATCTCTTCAATCAGCCCGACGCAACGCCGGTTCTCAGCATTCGACACGATGCCAGCCGCGTGGAGGTGGGGTTCGCCGCCCTGGACTACACCGGACCCAACCGTGAGCTTTACGCCTACAAACTGGATGGCTTTGACAAAGACTGGATTCCGGCGCCGGCCACGCGCCGCACCGCCAGCTATACCAATCTGCCGCCTGGAAGCTACACGCTCGAGCTGCGCGGTTCCAATCGCGATGGTCTCTGGGGACCGGTGCGGCGGCTTCTTATCCGGGTGGTTCCCGCGTGGTATCAGACTCTCTGGGCCCGCACCGGAGCGTTTCTGCTTCTGCTGCTCATCCTCACCGCTGCTTATCGATCCAGCACAGCCTATCTGAGGGCGCGGCAGAGCGAGCTGGAACGGCGAGTCGAGGAGCGCACGGCCGAGATCAGAAAAACCACCGAGGAGCTGGAGGAGAGTCGGCGCCAACTGGAGCAGATGGCCCACTCTGACGCGCTCACCGGTCTGCCCAACCGCCGCATGTTCACTGACTACTTCCGCCGGGTTCTGGCCTCCGCCCAGCGCCAGGGGGACAGTTCCTTCACGCTCCTGCTCTTCGACCTTGATAAGTTCAAGGAGATTAATGACGCCTGGGGGCACGACGCCGGCGATGCCTGGCTGAAGGCCGTGGCGCAGCGCGTGAATGCGGTTGTGCGCCAGTCGGATTGCTTCGCAAGGCTGGGTGGCGACGAGTTTGCCGTGCTGGTGGCCGAGCCCATCGACGAGAACGGACTGGCCAGGCTCTGCTCCCGACTGGCCGGCAGTGTCCGCGACCCTCTCCCGGTCGATCAAGCCACTCTGACCACGACCCTCAGCATCGGCATAGCCACTTACCCTCAGGACGGCATCGAGGAGGAGGCGTTATTGAAGGCTGCTGATGTCGCCCTCTACCGCGTCAAGCACGCGGGCGGAAACG
Organism: uncultured Acidobacteriaceae bacterium; assembly: GCA_963770525.1. Classification (GTDB taxonomy): domain Bacteria; phylum Acidobacteriota; class Terriglobia; order Terriglobales; family Acidobacteriaceae; genus Palsa-343. The sequence continues at coordinate 258,357 of CAVYPY010000005.1, forward strand.
GGTGGCAGCGCTTCTCTGACGCAAGCCAGGGAGTTCCCTCGTTCACCAGCTCAGGGACTCGCTGGCCTTAGCTCGAGTCGCTCGTCTGCGTCCGTCAGAACGATAGCTTCAACGCCAACTGCACCAATCGCGGATTGTTGACTGTCGAGTTCACGGACCCGAATCCTGGCTGGTTGATGTCGTTCACCGGCATTCCGAACTCAGGATGATTGAAGAGGTTGAAGAACTCCGCACGGAAGTTCAGGCCCATCTGCCGCTCTCGGTTCAGAGGAAAATCTTTGATGACCGAAAAGTCAGTGTTGACGAAATCCGGTCCGCTTAAGGGAACACGGGCGGCATCGCCCAGCTCTCCGGAGGCCGGCGCCACGAAGCAGGTGGAGTTGATCCACTGGTGCTGGCTGTGGCTGGCGGCAGAGGTGTCGCAGCCGGCAACCTGATCGGGCCGGTTGTAATTGTTGTCGTTGCCGCCGGCATTGAAGGTCGTGCCCGACTGGTTGTTGCTGTCGATCAGCGGAACGGGGAAGCCGGAAGAAATTCTCTCGATCAGGGTGAGCTGGTAATCGCCGAGAAACGTATTAGTCACGGTGTTCCAGTTGTTTCCGAATGCCCTGTCTCTGCCGAAGGGCAGGTTATAGATCAAACTGCCGGTGAAGCTTTGATCGAGATTGATCTGCGACAGGGACCAGTCGAGATTTTGCCAGTTAGGCAGCGGGAAATAAGGAGCGCTCAACTCCGAACCCAGGCCATCGGAGAGGCCGTTGTCGTAGGTATGCGAATAGGTGTAGGCAAACAGCGCGTAAAGACCGTGTTTGGGCGCCTTGGTCTCCGCTTTGATCTGCAGTGAGTTGTAATGCGTCGTGCCCACATCGCCGAAGAGCAGGATGGCGTTATAGTTCGGGGGATTGTAGGGATAGCTGTAAGGAGAGCCGTTGGGCAGGCAGCCCAGCGTATAGCCGGAGACAGTTCCGCAGGCTGAGGGGCTGTTGGTGTTGAGGTCGTTGCCGATCACCAGCAGATGTCCGCCGGTCGAACCGGCGTAGCCGGCGGTGAGGACAACACTGCCGGGCAGCTGGCGCTCGATGTTGACGTTATATTGGTGAACCCTGCCCGGCTGGAAGTTCACAGGCTGGTAATTGAACGTCCCTACGTAAGTGCCCGCATTCTGCGGAGAGGGAAGGGCGGTAAAGCCGCTGGAGAGGTTGAAGTTCAGCTCGGGTGTTTGTCCGAGCGTGGCGGCGCAGTAGGAAGTGGCAAAGGCGCAGCCCGTGGAGAACGTGGCCGGGAACTGATCGGACTCGCCGAGGTCGGGCGGATTTTGCCACAGGCCCTGGGCGCCCTGGTTCCACGACGAATCGTGGTAGATGCCAAAGCCGAGGCGAAGGACGGTCTTGTCGCTGCCCAGCACCTTCCAGGTGGCGCCGAGACGGGGCTCGTACGCGGCCCAGTACATATTGATGCCTGCCGACCGGCTTACGCCATTCTGGCCCGCGACCAGGAGCTGTCCCGTCGAGGGGATGTAATTCGCCATGCGGTTATGGATCTCGGTAATGGGAGTGGTCATATCCCACGCCAGGCCGAGGTTGAGGGTGAGCGAAGAGGTCGGGCGCCAGTCATCCTCAACGAAGGGCCGGATGATCTTCCAGCGGCGGCCGGTGACCGGGCCGTAGTAAGTCTGATCGTGGATCGCTCCGCCGGTCATGCCCATCAGCAGATCGGCCTCGGAATTGCCGGGGGTGCTGGTGCAGTTCGCGGCGCCGGTGGGACAGTTATAGCCGCTGAAGTCTCCGAAGGCGCCGACCAGCCAGAAGCCGTCCTGGAACTCTTCGGTTCCCGCATTCAGCTGGTTGTCGCGCAGATCGAGGCCGGTGCGAATCTCGTGTTTGCCGCGGATGAGATCGAGAACATCCTTGTAGGAGAAGATGTTCGTCCCACCCTGAAAGGGAGAATAGCCGCGGTCGCCGAGGGACCAATAGCCGCCATACACCTCAGTGGAAACCAAACCCTGACTGTACGGATCGCTGGCCATCGGGCTCCCGCTGGAGGAGCAGCCCAGATCGGCATTGGGAATTCCGAGCAGCGCCGAGGCGCAGGTGAAGTTACCGAGCGAATCGATGTAGTCGAAGATGCGGTCGTAGCCGACGGTAGCCGTGTTGAGGGTGGTGGCGGAGAACACGTGACTCCAGCCGAGGCCGACGTTGCGCGCGTGGTTGATCAGGTTCTCATTGCTGCCGAAGGGATTGGACTCGGCGAGCCCCGGTGCGCCGCCGGGGACGAATGAGAATGCCTGATCGTAGCTGAAGCGTTCGAAGGCATTGTCTTTGGCGGAGATGGTCTGGTCCAGCCGGACATCGAACTTGGTTTCATTCAGGCTGCGCACCGGCTCGTTGACGTAGTTGTATCCCCCGGCGGCGTTGTTGGCGTTGGGCGTGGGATAGATATCGATCATGCCCTTGCCGACGCTGTTGATGAGGTTGGAGGGGATCTTGTTGCAGGGAGTTCCCTGCGCCTGGCTTCCGTCAGCGTTGGCCGGGATCGGGTTTCCGGACGCATCGCACTGGAAATAGATATTCGGGTAAACGGAGGTGCTGGTGGAGGCGCCGATCATGTTCGGGTTGACGATCGCCAGCCCACTCACAGGATTGCCAAAGGGATCAGCGGAGAAGTCGCCGGAGCGCATGGCCAGCGAAGGAATGAGGCCGGTGAACGTGATGCCTTCGCGCTGATCCTTCTGCTCTCCATCCACGAAGAAAAAGAGCTTGTTGCGGCGGACCGGGCCCCCGAGAGAGCCGCCGAACTGGTTCAGATTGAACTTGGGCGTTGTTGTGTCGAAGTCGCCCTTTGCATCGAGGTCGGTGTTGCGGACGAACTCGAAGAGCGATCCGTGGAAATCATTGCTTCCCGATTTCGTTGTGACCAGGACGGTGGGGCCGGCGCGCGTGCCGAATTCGGCGGAGTAGGTATACGTAAGAACCTTGAATTCCTGAATGTCGTCGATGGACGAGAAGACGCCGATGCCGCCGGCGGTCAGCTCGTTGTTGTCGACTCCGTCGAGCAGCCAGTCCGTGCTGTTGGGGCGGGAGCCGCCCACGGACAACGAGAACGATCCGCGCGCAGCCACTTCGCTGTCACTTCCGGAGGTGAAGAAGCTGTTGGGATTGGTTTCTGCAGTCGCACCCGCCGTCAGCGTCGCCAGCTGAACAAAATCGCGGCCGTTCAGCGGCAGCTCCGCCACCTGCTGCGAGGTAATCACCTGGCCAAGAGACGGGTTCGCGGTCTCCACCGCCACGGGCGCGCCGGAAACGGTCACCGTCGTGACGACGGTAGCCGGCGTTAGGTTGAAATCGAGTTCGCGGGCCTCATCCACCTGAAGCTGCAGGTCTTTGGTCTCCGTGCTCTGAAAGCCGCTGGCATCCACGCGCACGCTGTAGGTGCCTACGGGGAGCAGCGGAACCTCGTAATGTCCCGCTGCATCGGTCTTTGCGGCACGAGCCTGTCCCGTGCTCTGCGCGGTGACTGTGACCGAGGCGCCGGGAACCGACGATCCCGATTTGTCAGTGATGTTTCCGGAAATGCTTCCGCGGGCCTGGCCGTACATGACCGGACCTGCTGCGAATGTGAAAGCGAAGAAGACGACCAGCAGGAAGAGTAATTTAGCGGTGAAAAATTCGGTGTACTTCCGGCATCCCTCGGAAAAAAGCAGGCTCCTCAAGGTGCAATGCATCACTACACCCCCTTTGCAGGTAACGGGTCGGATGGGTCACCCGAGAAAAATCAGTTCTGATGAAAATCGCAGAGTGGATGACTCACTGTAAGGAGGGAACGGCGCAAAGTCAATCCGGGTTTTGCGAGGAAGTGCGAGCGTCAGGCTGGGTCCGACCCGGTTTTTTCGCCGTAGATCAGCACGGCCACTGAATCCGTGGGCAGCGTGAGGCGATCTCCTTCGAGCGCGACTTCACGGGTCGAGGCCAGGATGATCCGCGATCCGCCGCGCACGGCGAGCGTGAACGGCTTTTCGGCGAGCGAGAAGGCGACCGTGCAGCCGCCGCGCTCCATCACCAGCCAGCGCTCTTTCTCACTGCAGCGTACGTGAACCTGGGAGAGATCGCCATCGGTCAGTTCGGGCAGGCTTTTGCGCAGGGCGATTAGCTCGCGGTACCACGCCAGCATCTCGGAGTGCGGCGGCTGGGCGCGCTCGTCCCAGTTGAGCTTGGAGCGCTCGAAGGTTGCGCGGGCCTGCGGATCGGGGATCTCTTTGGGGTCCCATCCAAAGGCGGCGAATTCCCTTGTTCGTCCTGCGGAAACCAGCTTGCCGAGTTCTTCCTCGTGATCGGTGAAGTACTGGAACGGCGCTGATGCCGCCCACTCCTCGCCCTGAAAGAGCATCGGCACAAAGGGCGCAGTTAGCTCGAGCGCGGCAGCAATCTTCGCTCGGCCGAGGCTGGTGAGGTGACTGAGCCGCTCGCCCTGGGCGCGATTCCCAACCTGATCGTGGTTCTGCGAGAAGCCGAGGAAACGCCAGCCGGGAAGGCCGTGCACCGGCGCTCCATGAATGCGGTCGCGATGAAGGGAGTAAATGCCGTCGTAGACGAAGGCGTCGCGCAGAGATTTCGCCAGCTGCTCCAGTTTCCCGAAGTCCGCGTAGTAGCCGCGGCGATCGCCGGTGAGCACGGTGACGAGGGAATGATGAAAGTCATCGCTCCACTGCGCATCCATGCCGTAGCCGCCGGCTTCACGCCCCCGCACCACGCGGGGATCGTTCAGATCGCTCTCTGCAATGATCTCGTAATGGCGGCCGGTCTGGCCTTCGAGCGCGCGAACCTCTCCTGCGATCTGCTCCATGAAATGGATCGCCGAGCGATCGATGTAGGCATGCACCGCGTCCAGGCGCAGGCCGTCGAAGTGGTAATCGCGAAGCCACATCAGCGCGTTGTCGCAGAAGAAGCGCCGAACCTCGTGGCTGCCGGCGTCTTCCAGATTCACGGCGTCGCCCCACGGGGTGTGGTGCGCATCGGTGAAATACGGACCGAACTTGCCGAGATAATTCCCGTCCGGGCCGAGGTGGTTATAGACCACGTCGAGCAGTACCGCCCGTCCCTTTTCGTGACAGGCGTTCACCAGGCGCATCAGGGCTTCGGGACCGCCGTAGGGCTCATGCGGCGCGAACAGATCCACGCCGTCGTAGCCCCAGCCCTGTTTTCCCGGGAAGGCATTCACGGGCATCAGTTCGACGTGGGTGATGCCCAGCTCACGAAGCGCATCGAGCTTGCTGCGAGCCGCGTCGAACGTTCCTTCAGGCGTAAACGTGCCGACGTGCAGCTCGTAAAGGATGGCGCTCGCCAGCGGCGGCGCCTGCCATCCGGCGTCGCTCCAGGGGAAGGCACTCGGATCGAAGACGCGCGAGGGGCCATGCACACCCTGGGGCTGCCACATGGATCGCGGATCGGGCAGAGCGAGATCCTCGTCGTCGAGGAAGAAGGCATAGTCGGTGCCCGGTCCAGCCGCGTCCACGGCCGCTTCCCACCAGCCGCCGTCAGCTCGTTCCATCGGAACTTTGTCCGCGCCGGTACCGACAGAAACGCGCTGCGCTTTCGGCGCCCAAACGCGAAAACGATGCATCGAGGTCCTTCCCGATTTCGAGAGTAACGGCAACCGACAAAAACTAGAGAGCGATCGGCGGCTCAGGCCTTTGTTTCGACCGGCGCGCCATGCCGATGCGCCCGCTGCCGCGCGCCGTCTTTGCCTTCGAGATCGAAAGCCGCGTTGATCAGCGAAATGTGGGAGAACGCCTGCGGGAAATTCCCCACCAGCCGCTTGCCCTTCACGTCGTATTCTTCCGACAGCAGACCCACGTCGTTGCACAGGCCGAGAAGCCGCTCGAACAGAGTACGTGCCTCATCGATCCGGCCAATCGCCTTCAGGCAGCTGACCATCCAGAAGCTGCACGCCAGGAAGACTCCCTCGCCCGGCGGCAGGCCGTCCTCGACTTTGCTGGTGTCGTAGCGCAGAACGAAGCCACCCGGCATCAGCTCCCGCTCGATGGCATCGATCGTCCCCCGCACCCGCGGATCGTCGGGGGGAGAAATCCGACCAGCGGCATCAGCAGCAGCGCGGCATCCAGCTGGTCTGCTCCGTAATACTGCACGAACGCGTTCTTCTTTTTGTTGAAAGCCTTTCGGCAGATCTCGTCGTGGATGGTGTCGCGCAGCTTCTGCCATTTCTCCACGGGCGCTTCGGCTCCCAGCTTCTCGGCGATGAGGATGGCGCGATCGAACGCGACCCAGGCCATCATCTTCGAATAGGTGAACTGCTGCGGTCCGCTGCGTGGCTCCCAGATGCCTTCGTCGGGTTGCTGCCAGATTGTTTCCAGGTGCTGAAGAAGCCGTACCAGGACCCGGAAATCCTGCTCGGTGTGCTCCCCCAGGCCGTGCAGGGCGTGGAAGAACGTGTCCAGCATCTCGCCATAGATATCCAGCTGCAGCTGGTTCGCCGCAGCATTGCCGATGCGCACCGGCCGCGAATTCTCATAGCCGGGCAGCCAGTCGATCTCCCACTCCACCAGCTGGCGCTCGCCTTTCAGCCCGTACATGATCTGCACCTCATCGGGGCTGCCCGCAACCGCGCGCAGCAGCCAGTCCTCCCAGGCGGCCGCTTCCTCGAAATAGCCCGCAGTGGTCATAGCCAGAAGGGTGAAAGTCGTGTCGCGCAGCCAGCAGTAGCGATAATCCCAGTTACGCGCGCCGCCGATGCACTCCGGCAGCGATGTTGTCATGGCCGCCACCAGGCCGCCGGTGGGGCGAAACGTCATCGCCTTCAGTGTGATCAGCGAGCGCTCCACCACCTCCGCGTAGCGCCCCTCGTAGGTGAGCTGCGCGATCCAGTCGCTCCAGAACTTTTCTGTGTCTTCCAGAGCCTGTTTGGCGTCGATCGGCTCCGGATCCGGCACGAACGACTCGCCATAGGTCAGCGTGAACCAGACCTGCTCGCCTTCGCTCACGGTGAAGTCCGCCACCGTCTGCAGGTCTTCGCCGTGCACCGGGACGGAGGTGTGGAGCACCGCCAGGTTGGGGCCGGCAACGGCGCGGATGCCGTCCTCAATCGCATTCACCCAGGGAACGGTGCGGCCGTAATCGAAGCGCAGAGAGAGCTTCATGCACAGGTCCATCTTCCCGCGAATGCCTTCGACGATGCGCACCACATCGGAGTTCCGCTCGCGGATGGGCATGAAGTCAATCAGCCGCACTGCGCCTTCGGCGGTCTCGAAGGTGGTTTCCAGAATGAGGGTGTGGTCGCGGTATTTCCGCGTCGACCTGCAGCCTTCACCCGCCGGGGCGATCTGCCAGAGGCCGTTCTCCTCCGTTCCCAGTAGCGCCGTGAAGCAGGCCGCGGACGAGAAGTCTGGCCAGCAGAGCCAGTCGATGCAACCTTCGCGGTTGACCAGGGCTGCGGTTTCGCAGTCGCCGATCATCGCATAATCTTCGATCTTTGAGGCCATAGACGGGAGAACTTTACTGCTCGTGGTAGTTGCGCATCAATCCGCCGTCGACGAGGAAGGTTGCGCCGGAGACGTAGGATGCATCGTCGGAGGCCAGGTACGCGACCATGCCCGCCACATCTTCCGGCGTTCCCAGACGACCCAGAGGGATATTCTTCAGCAGCGCATTCAGCTTGGGTTTGTCATCCAGCAGCGCCGTATTAATGGGCGTAGCGATCGCGCCCGGAGCAATGTTGTTCACGGTAATGCCCAGCGGACCCAACTCGACGGTCAGGTCGCGCATCAGCATGCGCAGGCCACCCTTGCTGCAGCAGTAGGTGGCAAAACCGGGGAAGGCCATGTCCTCGTGCACCGAACTGATGTTGATGATGCGGCCGGGCTTCTTCGCGTCTCGCAAACGCCGCACAAAAGCCTGGGTCAGGAAAAACGGGCCGCGCAGGTTCACGGCCATCACCTTATCGAAATCCTCTTCCGGCGTATCCCAGAAGTCGGACCGTTTTTCCATGCCGGCGTTGTTCACCAGAACGTCGGCCGCGCCGAAGCGCTGCCACGCGGCATCCACTAAATGACGGACGTCATCCATCTTCGTCACGTCGGCCTCGACCACTTCGCCCTGGCTGCCGCAGGCTTCAATGGCCTTGCGCGTGTCGTCGGCGCCGGCTTCGCTGCCGATGTAGTCGATGATGACGCGGGCGCCCTCGCAACCGAGGCGTTTGGCGATGCCCTGCCCGATGCCCGACCCGCCGCCGGTGACAATCGCGACCTTCCCCTGCAAACTCTGCATCGATCCTCCGGAATTTGCCTTTATTCAGTCCATTGGATGCGAAATTTTCAGCTGTGTACCCCCGGAAGGGGCTTTCATAACCCGTGCCGGGCCATAATTCGGGATGGTCCGTAATGGCTTCCGCACCCTCCTGCTGGTGGTTCTGGCGGGCCTCTGCGCGCACGCTCAGACCCCCGCAACCTTCCACAATCCTCTGCTGCCGATCGGGCCCGATCCCTGGGTTATTCTCCACGACGGCTTTTACTACTACATGAACAGCACCCAGACGAACCTGACGATCTGGAAGACACGCGACATTGCGGATCTGGCACACGCACAGAAGCGTGTCGTGTGGACGCCGCCGGCCACCGGCCCGTATTCGCGTGAAGTCTGGGCGCCGGAGCTGCATCGTCTGGACGGCAAGTGGTACCTCTACTTTGCCGCCGATAATGGATCGAACGCTCACCATCGGATCTGGGTGATCGAGAACGATGCGGCGGATCCCGTCGAGGGAACCTGGACTTTCAAGGGCAAAGTCGCCGATCCGTCGGACAAATGGGCGATCGATCCGACGGTATTTGCGCTCGGCGGCAAGGACTACATCGTGTGGTCTGGATGGGAAGGCGACACCGACGGCGTGCAGAGCCTGTACATCGCACGGCTCAAAAATCCGTGGACGATCGAAGGGCGGCGGGTGCGGCTCTCCACTCCGCAATATCCGTGGGAGAAGGTCGGCGACTTCGCGTGGGACGGCAAAGTTCTCCCCGTGCCGCACGTGGACGTCAACGAAGGTCCGGAGATCCTGCAGCACGGTGGCCGGACGTTCCTGGTCTATTCGGCGAGCGGCTGCTGGACCAACTACTACGAGCTGGGCATGCTCAGCCTGCGGCCGGGCGGCGACCCGATGGATCCGGCGGCGTGGACGAAATCCGATCACCCCGTCTTCGGGCAGAATCCCGCCGGACACGCCTACGGCACCGGGCACAACGGGTTCTTCCTGTCGCCGGATGGTCGGCAGAACTGGATCATCTATCACGCCAATCCCGGGCCCAATGAGGGCTGCGGCAGCCAGCGCTCGCCGCGTATCCAGCCCTTCACATGGAACCCCGATGCGACCCCGGATTTCGGGCGCCCGGTCCCGCTGGGGCAGCCGCTGGAAAAGCCCTCCGGAACACCGCAGTAATGCCTCCGCGGCCTGCGGAACCCCGGAGCAGGGAATCGCGTATCTAACGGTGTAGCGCAGCTTCGGCCAGCTTTCCTGCTGGATTTCGAATCTCCCGCTATGCTGTACTTTTGCACGGAGCCAATGTGGCTCCTGGGAGGGACTCGGCCATGGCCATCTATTGCAGGAATTGCGGCAAGGTCCTTGCCGATGACGCCCGCTTCTGTTCCGGATGCGGCGCGCAGACACCTCCGCCCGTGGCTCCCTGGCCTACCACCACGAGCGTTACCCGGCTCGTGCGCCCGCGCCACGGCCGCATGATTGCCGGCGTCTGCCAGGGGCTGGCCAACGCTTATGCATGGGACGTGGTCTGGGTTCGCGTGATCACCGTGCTGCTGACCGTCTTCGGCGGCGGCTCCGGCCTGCTCGCTTACATCATCTTCTGGATCGTCATGCCCGAGGAGCCGCTGATGTTTCCGCCTCCTGCTCCGCCCGCCGCGCCTTATCCGCCGCCCAGCTAGTGGGCTGTCGTGAGAGCGGATCAACGAATGGGAGAGCGTGGAGAGCAGCCCTGAGGGGCTGAAGCCCGTTTGATTTTGCGCAATTGGTCGCACGGCTGAAGCCATGCCCTGATACAAAAGCAAAAGCGATTCTTTATCGGACTTCTGGGACAGGACACCAGAATGAGGCTCAGAGGCAGCTATGTTTTACTACTCCGACGGCGCGAAGCTCTTCTGCACCACCATGGGCCACGGACCCGCGGTGGTTCTGCTGCATCCCACGCCTCTGAATCACCGCTTCTGGCTGCCGCTGGCTGAAATCCTCGCCCCCCATTACCGCCTGATCATTCCCGATCTGCGCGGGCACGGCGAGTCGGAGCTCGGCGAAGGCGCGATCACCGTAGAGAAGCTGGCGGTCGACGCGGGCCGGCTGCTGGATCACTTCCAGCTCGGCAAGGCTCTGTTCGCAGGGTGCTCCATCGGCGGCTACGCGCAGTACGAGATCTGGCGCACGATGCCCGATCGCGTGGAAGGCTTCGCCTTCTGCTGCTCCAAGCCGCAGGCCGACGACGAGGCGGCACGGGCGAAGCGCGAGCAGACCATCGCGCAGGTGCGCGAGCGCGGCACAGCGGACTTTATTGAATCGAACCTGCAGACATTGATCGGCGCCACCGCGCGGCGCCGCTGGCCGCAGAAAGTGGCCGAAGCACGGGAGATGATGCAGGCCGTCCCTCCCGATTCCATCGTCGCGGTTCAGCAGGGGCTCGCCCGCCGTCCCGATTCTGTCGCAACGGCGCGTACGATTCGCGTTCCCTGCTGCGTGCTGGCCGGCGGCGAGGATCCCGGGAGCACGCCCGCCGATATGCGCCTGCTGGCCGAGCAGATTCGCAATGGCGGCTACGGCGCTGAATACAACGAGATCCCCGACGGCGGCCACTATACCCCTTTTGAGCAGCCGGAACTGGTTGCCCGAATCCTGCGCCGCTTCTTTGATTCCGTGGTATAAAGACGGCGGTTACCCCGAAAATCAACGCAACTTAAGTGCGCGTTTCGGTTTCCCATAGGCTGAGCGAAGCCCATTCCTGGGCGCTCCAAATAAGAAGGGCCCATAAGGGCTGAAAAGGACCTTGAATGAAAGACCTTTTTGAGTTTCGACCCACGGCCGGCCAATGGAGAAGCCGGCTCGCCGCAATTTCTGTGGAGCTTTCCAAGCGCACGATTGCAGCGGTCCTGGCCGGTCTCATGATTCCGATGGGGATTGCCCAGGTTTCCGCCTTTGCGCAGGAAGCACCCCCTCCCCCGCCCGATCAGCAGGACCAGGGACCTCCGCCGGCCGACGATCAGGGCCCGCCCCCGCAGCAGTGGAACGCGCTGAGCCCCGACCAGCTCAACCAGCTGGTCGCGCCCATCGCTCTGTATCCGGATTCGCTGGTCGCGCAGGTTCTTGCCGCCGCCACGTATCCCACTCAGGTGGTCGACGCCGATCGTTTCGTGGAGTCGCAGGCCGGCGCACCGCCGGAGCAGATTGCCCAGGAGGCCAACAACCAACCCTGGGATCCCAGCGTCAAGGCCCTGTGCGCCTTCCCCTCCGTTCTCGCCAACATGGACAAGAACCTCGACTGGACCAGCCAGCTGGGCAACGCCTACTACAACCAGCCGCAGGATGTGATGAGCGCGGTGCAGGCCATGCGTCAGCAGGCGTATGCCTCCGGTCATCTGCAGTCGAGTGCTCAGCTGAATGTTGACTATCAGCCGAACGACATCGTGATTGCACCGGCAAATCCCGCCGTCGTGTACGTCCCTTACTACGATCCGTGGGTGATGTGGGGCTTCCGCCCGTATTATGCCTGGTACGCGCCTCCGCCGCCGCGCGGCTTCGTGGTCGGCCTGGGCATCGGCTTCGGCATCGGCATCGCCGTCGGCGCGTGGGGCGGCTGGGGATGGGGATGGGGCCACTGGGGCATGGGTTGGGGACCTCACCCCTTCGTCATGTACAACCACGTCACCTTCGTCTCGCGCAGCGTTACGGTCGTCAACCATGGTTACTACGGTCGCTTTGACCGTGCGCCGGGAGCTCGGACGTTCAACATGCATGCTGCGGCGTCGGTCCGCAATGTCAACTACAACCATGTGACCGAGATCAACAACAACCGGACGGTGATCAACAACCGAACCAATAACAATTTCAACCGGACGAACAACTACAACCGCAGCACGACCAACTACAACCGCGGCACCACCAACTACAACCGGCCCGCGCAGAATTACAACCGGCCGGCACAGAACTACAATCGCCCGGCTCAGAATTACAATCGGCCGGCACAGAACACGAACCGGCCCAACAGCCAGCAGCGGCCTGAGGCTCGGCCCAATAACGCGAAGCCTCACAACGAAGGGCACCCGAAGAGCAACGGCGACCACGAAAAACCGCACGGCCGGTAATCGAATCGCTTACCTCGAGAGGGATGGCTTCGGCCGTCCCTCTTTTTCTTTCATTTCGGTTTCCTGACCTGAAAATCGCTCCTCCTCGGCGCGGCAACGGTGTGGTAAAACGGTTTGTTGCCCACCGAGGGGCCCGCAATGTCAACTCAGGATCGACGCACTTTTTTGAAAGGAACTACGGCCGCTGCTGCCGCGGTTCTCACCGGCTCCGGCCTCACCCTGCCGCGCGCCGCCGCCGCTGTTCTCCCTGCTCTGCCCAACAATCCGCGCACGCAGGACGCGATGCCGACGCGCAACCTCGGCCGCACCGGCTACAAGGTCGGCATTTTCTCCCTCGGCGGTCAGGCCGCGCTGGAAAAGGCCAACAACGCCGACATCGCCGTTCCGATCATCAACCGCGCGCTCGACCTGGGCGTCAACTACCTCGATACCTCCTCCATCTACGGAGGCCCGATGCGCTGGAGCGAGCGCTACGTAGGCGAGGTGATGAAGACCCGCCGCAACGAAGCCTTCCTCGCCACCAAAACCAAGGAGCGCACCCGCGAAGGCTCGATGCGCATGATCGACGAGTCGCTGAAGCTCCTCCAGACCGATCACGTGGATCTGTGGCAGCTGCACGACATCGGCACCATGAAAGACATTAACGCGATCTTCGGCCCCGGCGGCGCCATGGAGGCGCTGCTCGAAATGCAGCAGCAGAAGGTCGTCCGCTACCTGGGCGTCACCGGCCATTACCGGCCCGACGCGCTGATGGAAGCTCTCCACCGCCACGACTTCGACACCATCCTGATGGCGATTAATGCGGCCGATCCGCACCACTACAGCTTCCAGCAGGAGCTGTTGCCGATGGCGGTCGAAAAGCAGCTGGGCATCATCGGCATGAAAGTTCCCGGCCGCAGCCGCCTGCTCTCCACCTGGACGCCGCCGCCGCTCGAACAGCAGCAGCACTCGTGGGAAGGCATGGTGATCGCCACCCAGCCCGGCACGCTGACGATGCAGGAAGCGGTCTACTACGTCCTCTCGCAGCCGGTGAGCACGATCATCATCGGGTGCGATTCGATCCCGCAGCTCGAGCACAACGTTCAGTTGGCGCGGGAGTTCACGCCTCTCACCCAGCAGCAGCAGTCGGCCATCGTCGCAAAAGCGGAGCCCGTCTCGAAACCGGGCCTTTTCTTCCGCTTCTACGACCACGACGCGGCGGGGTGAGGAGCGGATAGCGTATAGCGGAGAGCGGAGAGAAAACACCCTTCGCCGCGGTGATTGGAGTCCGCGAGTTATCCGCTGTCCGCTATGCGCTATCCGCTGCTCTTCGTCCGCTGTCCGCTATCCGCTATACGCTGTCTTCCTCACCCGATGTAGCTGCGAATAAACGGATCCTGCGAGTGCACCAGTTCCGCTGTGGTGCCGTCGAAGACCAGCTTTCCCTGGTGCAGCATCATGAAGCTGGTGTTGGGATCGGCCTGATGATCGCTCAGCGGCACCATGTGGTTCTCCTCGGCGCTGAAGTGATGGGTGGCCAGCATGAACGCGTCCTGCAGGCGGTGCGTCACCACGATGGAGCTCGTGTGCGAGACATCGCGCTGCTTCATCACCAGCTCAATAATCGTTGTTGAGGTGATCGGATCCAGGCCGCCTGTCGGCGAGTCGTACAGGATCAGCCGCGGATGCGTCACAATGGCCCGCGCAATGGCCACGCGCCGCCGCATGCCGCCGGAAAGCTGCGAAGGAAACTGCATCAGCGTGTGTTCCAGTTCGACAAAGCGCAGCGCTTCGGTCACGCGGCTGGTCACTTCTTCGTCTGAAACATGCTCTTCGAGCAGCCGGTAACCGACGTTGTCGCGCACCGTGAGCGAATCGAAGAGCGCACCTTCCTGGAAGACGGTTCCGATCGCGCCGCGCAGCTCGAACAGGTCTTCTTCGCGCATGGCGCTGATCTCTTTGCCGAAAACGAAAATCCGACCCGAGTCCGGCCGCAGCAGTCCGTTGGTCAGCTTGAGCAGGACGCTCTTGCCGACCCCGGCCGGTCCCAGCAGGATGCGCGTTTCCCCACGCCGGATCTGGAAGGAGATGTTTTCCAGCACCGGCTTCTGGTCGAAGCCGATGGAAACGTCCTCAAAAATGACCACCGGCTCGCCGGACGATAAGACCGGCGGTGCCGCTCCGTTCCCGCCCACGCCAGTCACCGCCCGAAGATGCCGATGAGCGTTCGGCTGATCATGAAATCGCACGCGATGATCAGAATGGAGGACCACACCACGGCCTGCGTGGTCGAGCGGCCCACGCCCTGCGTGCCGCCCCGCGTCTTCATGCCGAAGTAGCAGCCGATGGTGGCGATGATGAGACCGAAGAAGACAGGCTTCACCAGGCCCTGAATGATGTCCGGGTACTCGAGCGACTGATAGGCGGTGTGGAAGTACTGGGACGCGTCCTGGCCCAGCATCATGACCGAGACAAGGCCGCCACCAAAGATCCCCACCGCGTCGGACAGAATGACCAGGAAGAACAGCATCACCACTGTGGCCACGATGCGCGGCATCACCAGCTTCTTCAGCGGATCGGTGCCCAGCGAACGCATCGCGTCAATCTGCTCGGTCACGATCATCGAGCCCAGCTCGCTGGCCATGCCCGACGCATTGCGCCCGGAGACCATCAGCGCCGTCACCACCGGTCCGATTTCCTTGATCATCGAGAAGCTGACCAGCTGTCCGGTGAAGGCGGTCGCGCCAAACTGCGTGAGGGTTGCCGAGGACTGCAGCGCCAGCACCCCTCCCAGAAAGAACCCGGTCAGGATGACAATAGGCAGGGAGCCTACGCCGATGATGTCGGCCTGCAGAAAAATGTCCGCACGATAGAACGGCCGCCGGAAGAGATTGCCCAGCGCCCGGCCGGACAGCACAGCGTATTCCTGCACCGCCAGAACGCCGCGCTTGGCGGCGGCATCGATCGTTTCCAGAGCCATAGGTTATGGCGGATTGGATGCGCGGACAGCCGCTTCCGCTCCGCAGCTTGAGCCTAGCATACAGCCCGCCGCGCGCAACTCGGCCCCGGCAGCCGGGTACAATCCCGATGAGGATTGCGTTATGAAACACGCTCTGATGCTGGCTGGAGCGGCAGCATGGATGTGCCTGTCCGTTGCCTGCGCTCAAACCATCCAGGTGGATAAGAACAACCGCACCATTGCGGTCACCGCCAGCGACACGGCTACGGCGGAAGCCGAGCTGGCCGGCGTCAGCGTCGGCTTCAATACGTATGCGCCCGACGCCGCCACGGCCTACAGTCAGGGGTCGCAGATTTCCAACGCCATCATGGACGCCCTCAAAAACGCGGGCGTGCCGGACAAGTCCATCGAGAGCCGCGCCCAGAACCTGAGCAAGACGGACTTCCCCTACAATCCGGCGCCAACTCCCGAGGAGCGCGCGCAGAAAGCCTTCACCCTTTCGCAGAGCTGGACGGTTCATACTTCGGCTGCCGATGCGGCGAGGGTTCTGCATGCGGCCGTCGAAGCTGGCGCGAATGACAGCGGCGCCATCGACTGGGACGTGACGGATCGGAAGGGTCTCGAGGCCAAAGCGGCAGCAAAGGCCCTGGTCGATGCGCACGCCATCGCCGCGCAGATGGCCGCGGGCCTTGGCGTCACGCTGGGTCCGCTGATGTACGCCAGCAATCAGGCGCCGGAGCGGCCTGTACTCCCGCTTGCCAGGATGGGCTTCCAGGCCAAAGCTGCGCCGCCGACCGTCAGGCCGCTGGCCCTTCGGCCTCAGCAGGTTGAGGAATCAGCGACGGTCTACGCCGTATTTTCGATTGAATAGGGACGCAGGGCCCGGCGCACCTTACTCGCGCGGCCGCTTGCGAATCTCGATGTTCAGCCGCTTGATTTTCTGGTTCAGCGTGGAGAGCGGAATCCGGAACTGCTCCGCCGCCTCGGTCTGATTGCCGTTGCAGCGCTCCAGCTTGTCCACGATGATGCGCCGCTCGATGTCTTCCATAATGTCGAACAGCGAAGCATCGGGGCTGTGTTCCAGCAGGCTCGTCGAGTAGCTGGCGCCGGTGAGATGGCCGGGCAGCAGATCCACGCCGATGGTTCCCCCCGAGGAAAGCACAACGCCTCGCTCCATCACGTTCTCCAGCTCGCGCACGTTGCCGGGCCACTCGTAGTCGACCAGGACCCGCATGGCCTCGGGCGTGAGCGATCGGACCGACAGGCCATTCTCATCCGAGTAGCGCCGCAGGAAGTGCGCGGCCAGCGCCGGGATATCCTCGCGGCGGCTCCGCAGCGGCGGCAACTCGATGGCAATCACGTTGAGCCGGTAGAACAGATCTTCGCGGAACTTGCCGTCCCGCACCGCCGTGCGCAGATCCACGTTGGTGGCGGCGATGATGCGCACGTCCACCTGGATCTCCTGCACGCCGCCCAGATGCATGAAGCGCCGGTCCTGCAGCACGCGCAGAATCTTGGCCTGAGTGTCCATGCCCATGGTGGCAATTTCGTCCAGGAAGAGCGTGCCCCCGTTGGCGACTTCGAAGAGGCCCTTTTTCGCCGCAATCGCCGACGTGAAGGCGCCCTTCACGTGCCCGAAGAGCGTGGACTCCAGCAGATCGGTTGGCATGGCGCCTGTGTTCACCGGTACGAAGGGCTTATCCTTGCGCGGCGAGTTCGCATGCAGTGCCTTGGCGATCAGCTCCTTGCCGGTGCCGCTCTCGCCCTGGATCAGCACCGTCGACCGCGTGGGCGCCACCTGCGCCACCAGGTCGAAGATGCGCAGCATTACCTCGCTCTTGCCCACGATGTTCGGGAAGTTGTACCGCTGGCGCAGCGCGCGCTTCAGCTGCACGTTCTCTTCTTCGACCCGGAATCGGGCGATGGCCGCGCGGATATCCGCCAGCAGCTTCTCGTTGTCCCACGGTTTCTGGACGAAATTCTGTGCGCCGCCGCGAATCGCCTCCACCACGTTATCGACGGTGCCGAAGGCGGTAATCATAATGACCGGCAGGTTCGCCTCGCGCTCGCGGATCGTCCCCAGAATCTCCAGGCCATTCCGCCCCGGCAGCGCCAGATCCAGCAGCACCAGATCGAAGGGCTGCTCGGCGATGCGCTCCAGGCCCTGCTCGCCGTTCTCCGCCGACTCCACCGCGTAGCCTTCCAGCGACAACAGCGTCTCCAGCGACTCGCGGATCGCAGCTTCATCGTCGATGATCAGAATGCGTGGATTGGCCTCCGGACCAGCAACGGCGGAATTCGCCGGAGCCGTGATCGTCCCTTCAGACATGCGCGGGTTTCCTCAGCATCGGAAACTCGAGATAGAACGTGGTCCCCTGGCCGACCTGGCTTTCCACGTGAATCTTGCCCGAGTGCTCCTGAATAATTCCGTATGTCACGGCCAGGCCCAGTCCCGTTCCGCGCGGCTGCCCGTCTCTGCGCGCCGTCTTGGTGGTAAAGAATGGGTCGTAAATGCGTCGCAGATGCTCGGGGGCAATACCCGATCCGCTGTCGGCAATGGACACGCTCACGTGTCCGTTCATCTCGGTGGCGATGCGCAGCGTCTTCGCCTCGCCAGCTCCGTCGCCGCTGGATGCCATCGCGTCTTTGGCGTTCAGGAACAGGTTCAGGAACACCTGCTGCAGCTTGCCGGAGTTGCCGAGAATCGGCGGCAGATCCGGCATCAGGCTCGCCTCTACATGAATCTGCGCGGTTTTGAACTGATGGTCCAGCAGCGTCAGCGTGTCGCGGATGATCGCATTCACATCCGTCTCCCGGTATTCCGTGCCGCTGGTCCGCGAGAAATTCAGCAGGCCGTTCACAATCTCCGACGCACGGAAAGTTTGCTGCGTGATTTTGTCCAGCAGCGGTCCCAGCTTGCCGTCGCCCTTCACCTGCCGCGCCAGCAACTGCGCATACGAGGAGATCACCGCCAGCGGCGTGTTCACTTCATGCGCCACGCCGGCCGCCAGCAGACCGATGGAAGAGAGCTTCTCCGCCTGCGCCAGCTGTCCCTCCATCTGCGTCTGGTCGGTAATGTCGTCGATGAGGACAATGCGGCCCACCGTGCGGAAATCCCGCGAGACCAGCGGAGCGATGGCGATGTTCGCGATGCGCGTCTCTTCCGCCCGCGTCTCCAGCCGGAACTTGTACAGGTTGTGCACGCCCGGCTGGTCTTTCACTCGCCGGAACTCCTCCACCAGCTCTCCCGGGAAGATCGTTTCCAGGGGCTGGTGCAGCGCCTCCTTCCGGGCCAGCGCGAACATGACTTCCATCTGCGAGTTCCAGCTCTCGACCCGTTCCTCCGGATCGACCGCCATAATCCCCACGTTGATCGACTCGACGATGTTCTCGTTGAACTCCTTGAGCCGCTCGTATTCGCTGATCTTCTGCTCGAGGCTCGCATACAGGCGCGCATTCTGCAGCGCGATCCCGATGTATCCGGCGAGGGACTCCAGTAGCTCCATATCTTCGCTGGAGAGAAAATCGCCGCCCGCGCGCCGTCCCAGGCCGATCACCGCAATGGTGCGGTCCCGCGTCTGCCACTGCTGCGACGTCAGTCTCTCGGGATGGGGCACACCCACGCGGCAGGGCAGGAAGTAATTCATATCGAGGACCGCCGCCGCCCGCTGCTGATCGGGCGTCAGATGCAGGGCCAGCTGCGGATTCTCCAGAAAGAGATGGCTGCCCGCATTGGGCTGGTCGAAGCGAAGGAATCCCAGCTCCAGCGATCCGCCGGCCACCATTTCCGGCAGACCGTGCTGCGCGGCCAGACGCCAGAGCGCCTCGCTTCCGTCTTCCCGCAGAAATACCGCCACGCGATCCACCAGCAAGGTCCGCGGCAGCCGGTCCACAATCGCATGCAGCAGCGCGTCCAGGTTCGTAAACGAACTCAGGCCGCGCCCGAAATCAATCAGCGTGGAACGATAGTCATAGTTCTGCCGGTCGAAAACGCGATCCACTCTTCGCTGGAACCACTGCTTCAGCGGATCGAACAGCAGGGCGGTGACGATGATGGCGGCGAAGAGCCCCCAGACGCCCGCGCCCGGCAGACGGGAGTGCACCACCTCCGCCGATACGGCGACCAGCGCGAAGTACACCGCTACCAGTGCCGCGGTGGCCAGCGTGTAGGTGACGCCCCGCTTGAAGATCAGGTCGACGTCCATCATTCGATAGCGGACGATCGCCCAGCTGAACGTCAGCGGCAAAATGACCATGCAGATGCCGGCGATTTTGGTCACCATACCGGGCATGGCCACATCGGCCATGTACGGGATCGCCACCAGCAGCGTGAAGGGCGCGACCGCGAGGATCGTTCCCCGCGTGAGCCACTTCAGCTGCTGCCGCTCCAGCGGTGCCTTTGCCTGGTGGTAATGCAGATAGAACACCAGCCCCGCCGCCACATAGAACAAGGCCTGATATCCAGTCGATACCTGATCCAGACGGTGCCGCAACAGTTCGGTCGCCGACCAGAACTCGATCGCCATCACCTGCAGACCGACCAGGAATGCTCCCGGCAAGTACGTCAGAGCGGCCAGCCAGTTGCCTTTCTTCCGCTTGCGAGAGAAGGCCAGCGCAAAATGCAAAAAGAGCGCCGGCTGCAGCGCAGCTGCGGCGATCTTGCTCCAGTACACCAGCCAGTCGAACTCGTTCAGCTTGCCCGTGGTCCAGAACGAGTACAGAACAAACGAGACCAGGCAGAAGATGTAGAAGTGGGTGGAATGCGGCGCGGTCCAGCGTCGCAGCAGCACGTACAGGCCAATCCCCAGGTATACCAGGGCGATAAACCGGAAACCCTGGTTGATGCTGCGGTCTGTGATGTCGAGGATGACCGGGACGTCCGGCAGCCGAATGCCGTCCCGCACCAGCATGTAATGGATGGTGTTGTAGGCCCGGGTGCGCACCATCTGCTGCACCAGCGACGCCCAGCGCGGTGTCGGCGCCCCATTCGCGGCCAGCAGCAGGTCACCCGCTTTGACCCCAGCCCGCTCACCGGGACTGTCGTTGGGCACCCGCTGAGCGACCAGCCCCCCATGTCCTTCGACCCACCAGACGCCATCGGACGGGACCTGATACCGGTTCTCCTGCACCAGGTTGAAGCCCGCAAACACAATCGCTGCCGCAGTAAAAAAGGCTAGAAGGACAGCGACAATGCGGGTTTGGAATGTTCTCTGCATGGCGCGGAGAGGAGGCTCCGGTCCTGAACACCCTGGGGGACCCTGACAACTGTGCCGTGGCCCCGGGCAGCGCGTCCGGGGTTCGTAGTTCCTGAACTAATTTATGCAGTGCAAGTTCGGGGCCACCGGTTATGACAAAACCGAAATTTTTGACCTTAGTGGTATATCGCTGAAAGTAAGATGGATGAAGCCAGAGTCACAGGCTCTTTCCGGGTTCTCGACCGGGACACCGCAACCGGCTATCTGGAAACCTGGCGATGGATATGACAAATCATATCGATATCCAGGGAGCCGCAGGCCGGATTCCAGTTCAGTGATGCTCGTCCGCAGGCCGCCGCGATGCCCACAGAATCCCGCTGATGAAGATCACCGTGAAGCTGACAATTGCCACCACTTCCATCGTTCCTTGCTCCTTTCGGATTCGTGCGATCAGCATATCGAAAATGGCGATTCTTTGCCCGCCTCGGATTCCTGGCGCGCCGGGCCGCCGCGATAGAGTGGTTGCTGAGAACCTGATCCGGAGAACCTGATCCTGAAAACCGCGATGCCGAGAACCCGGACCCTGAGAATGCCAGGATGTTGACCTCTCTACGCGCCCCGCTGCCTCTGACCTTACTGATCGCAGCCGTCTTTCTGTTCCATGGCGGCGCGCGGCTGGTGGCTCAACAAGCCAATTCCGGCTCAGCCCCAACTCCTTCTTCTGTCGCGGCAAGCGCCATCACCCAGGGACTGGCTGCTCTCCAGACGAACCAGCCTCGCCAGGCGCTCACGAATTTTCAGCAGGCCTTGCAGGCCGACCCCAGCAACGCCACCGCCAACCTCCTCGCCTCCACCGCCGCCGTCGAACTCTACCGGGGAACGCTGGCCGTCCAGTACGCCGAGAAGGCTCGCCAGCTCGACCCGCAGAACTGGAAGATCCACACCACCCTGGTCGCCGCCTTCTCCGCCGCAGGTATGAAGACTCAACGGGACGAGGAGCGCGCGACGCTCCGGCAGCTGCACCAGACTGGGCCCTCCGACGCGCGCCAGGCCGCCGGCTTCCTTATCGAAATGTTTCCTGTTGGCGCTAACCGCATCGACGCCATCGAGGAGTTCGAGCCGATGGGCAAATTCCACACGTACTATCGGTTCCTCGTCCACCGGCCCGACGGTCGTCGCTTCTGGGAGATCGACGTGCAGAGCAACGACTTCGACCAGCGCTCCTGGGCTGCGGCTCACCCCGCGGAGGCGGCAAAGGGCGAGCGCCAGTTCCAGCTCAACGGCCACGGCGACAATAACCAGGAAGTCGACTACCGCATGTTCTCCGGCCAGCCGGATTACGATGCGATCCGCGCCATGGTCGTGCAGGCGCTGCAGGAGCATCCGCCAGCGGCACAGGCACAGTAAGGCAGTTCTAATCCCTAATCCCTAATCCCTAATCCCTAATCCCTAATCGCTAATCGCTATTCCCTGCCTCTAGATTCCTTCCCCCATACTCACAAGCCCCGCCTGTTCGCTCCGGTACTGTTCTCGCTCCTCGTCCTCGCTCTCCAGCGAGCGTACCGAGTCCAGTTCGCGCGCCGTCATTTCCAGCTGGCCGTCGAGCACATCCACCCGCAGGCGCAGCCGCTTCACCTCTTCAGCCAACGCAATGATCACGCCTGACAGCGGATCCTTCACCTGGCTGGGATCGGTAATCAGCACCCGCTCGCCATTTTGATAGACGATATGCGCCGGAACGCCGACCACCGTCGAGTTCGGCGGCACATCGCGCAGCACTACCGAGCCCGCGCCGACACGCGAATTCTCTCCAATACAAATATTTCCCAGGATCTGCGCATTGCTGCCCACAAACACGCCTGCCAGCAGCGTGGGATGCCGCTTGCCGTGCTCGTGTCCGGTGCCGCCCAGCGTCACGCCCTGGTAGAGCGTCACATCGTCGCCCACAATGGCCGTCTCGCCGATCACCACGCCCGCGCCATGGTCGATGAAGACGCGGCGGCCGATCTGCGCCCCGGGATGAATCTCAATCCCCGTCAGCAGTCGCGCCACCTGGGAGAGAAACCGCCCCAGCAGCCGCATCCGCGCCCGCCAGAACCACGACGTGATGCGTTGCGCCCACACCGCATGCAGCCCCGGATAGCACAGCACCACCATCAGCCGCGAACCGGCCGCCGGATCGCGCTCCAGGATCGAAGCGATGTCTTCCTTCATCCTCGCGAACATGGACATAGCAGGACTGTCGGGGTTCTCGGAGCAGGGTGGGCCCCTGCCCAAGTTATATTACAATTAAACAGAGGTACCCGATGCACAAAACCAGTTTGCGCAAGGTGGGCGGCTCAGTTATGCTCACGGTCCCTCCCGTGATGCTCGAGCTTTTGCAGCTGCACGCCGGTGCCCACGTCGGTGTGAGCGTCGAAAAAGGCCGCTTGATCGTCGAGCCTGCCGCTCGCCCCCGTTACACGCTCTCCGATCTTCTCGCCGAGTCGAAATTCCCGAAGAGACGGTCGCGAGCGGACCGCGCCTGGCTGGAGGATTCCCCCGCGGGCGGCGAACTGCTGTGAACCGAGGCGACATCTACATTGTCTCGCTGGACCCGACTGCAGGCCACGAACAACAGGGCCGCCGCCCCGTCCTGATCGTCTCAGCCAGTGAGTTCAACCGTGCGACCGGAATTCCCATTGTCCTGCCCATTACCTCGGGCGGCGCGTTCGCCCGCCGTCTTGGCTTTACGGTTCCCATCTCCGGCATTCATACGACCGGCGTCATTCGTTGCGATCAGATGCGCGCGCTGGACCTTCGCGCCCGGGGAGGGACAAAAGTCGATACCTTACCCCGGGAGATTCTCGAAGATGTCCTGGCCCGCCTGACAACGCTCTTCCAATAACCTGCGTTCAGAAAAATTCCCTTACCC
Source organism: uncultured Acidobacteriaceae bacterium (assembly GCA_963770525.1). GTDB lineage: Bacteria > Acidobacteriota > Terriglobia > Terriglobales > Acidobacteriaceae > Palsa-343. The sequence goes on from CAVYPY010000005.1 coordinate 281,763, forward strand.
CTCGATCGCCTCCGCCTTCATCGCCTGCGCCTCGTTGCGCAGATTCTCGTAGAGAACCGACGACAAATAGCGTTCTCCGAAGTCCGGCACCACCACGACGATCAGCTTGCCGGCGTTTTCATTGCGCTTCGCCACCTCGACCGCGGCATGGACCGCCGCACCGGACGAGATGCCGACCAGCAGACCCTCTTCCAGAGGCAGCCGCCGCGCCATGGCGATCGCATCGTCGTTCGAGACCTGCACCACTTCGTCGATCAGCTTCGTCTCCAGCACCTTCGGCACAAAACCGGCGCCGATCCCCTGAATCTTGTGCGGACCCGGCTTGCCGCCGCTCAGCACCGGGCTGTCCGTCGGCTCCACAGCCACAATTTTGAACGATGGCTTCCGCGGCTTGATGTATTCCCCTACGCCGGTCAGCGTCCCGCCTGTTCCCACGCCGGACACCAGGATGTCTACCTGGCCATCGGTATCGTTCCAGATCTCCGGCCCCGTTGTGTCGTAGTGAATCTTCGGATTGGCCGGATTTTCAAACTGCTGCAGCATATATCCGTTGGGCGTGGCGGCCAGAATCTGTTTCGCCTTGGCGATCGCGCCGTTCATGCCGTTTGGCCCGGGCGTCAGCACCAGCTTCGCGCCAAAGGCCAGTAGCAGCATGCGCCGCTCCAGACTCATCGTCTCCGGCATGGTCAGGATCAGCTCGTACCCCTTCACCGCCGCGACAAAGGCCAGCCCGATCCCCGTGTTGCCGCTGGTCGGCTCGACCAGAATGGTCCTCTCGGGATGAATCTTCCCTTCCCGTTCCGCCGCCTCGATCATGGCAAAGCCGATGCGGTCTTTCACGCTGTTCATCGGATTCGCGCTCTCCAGCTTCGCCACGACGCGCGCATGCGCCCCCGCCGTCACTTCGTTCAGCTGCACCAGCGGCGTATGGCCAATCAGATCCGTCACACGGTTCGCAATCTTCATCGCTTCACCCCTTTATCTCCACGCTAAAATTGCCGCTTTCCCCAGTAGATGCGCCAGCGGCTTCCGAGCCGCAGCAAATCAGCCCCCGGGTTCAGGCCCCATTCAGCCCGCGAGTCGTGCCAGTGCCGCAGCCGCAAGCAAACGCCGCTCCAGATGCCGCTCCAGAGCCTGAATCGCAAACCGCCGCAGATCGGCCGCCCGGCTCGCCGGCCACTCCTCCGCTGCCAGCGCCGCAATCGGCGACTGGAAGATCCGCCGCGCCAGCGCCAGCGACTCCGGCGACAGCATCCGGCTCCCCGAATTCTTATGCCGCCCGCACACCAGGCCGTCCGACTGCAGGTTGAACCACGCCGGCCCGGCGCCGAGGCTCTCCCCATCGATCACACAATGGGTGATCGACGGCATCCAGCCCAGCAGCCGCGTCATCCACAGCGCGAAATACGTCACCGGCATCCAGATGCGATCGCCGCGGGTCTGCTGCAGCACCGCCAGCACCAGCCGAAACACCGCCTCCTGGGGATCGTGATCCGGCATCGCCTCCTCCAGCACCTCGGCATAGAAGGCCAGTGCCGCAGCCCGGGCATAATCCACCGGATCCGACAGCGGCGACTGGATCACCTCGCAGGCGTCCAGCCGCACCAGCTCCTGCTTCGGCTTCTCCACGTAGCTGGCCGTCACCCACGTCATCGGCTCCAGCGCCCCGCCAAAGCGCCGACGCGATTTCGCCGCAGCCTTCGCCACTCCGCGAATCCGTCCCTGGCTGCGCGTAAACAGAGACACAATCTCGTCGGCCTCGTGGATGGGCCACTTCTTCAGCACCAGCGCCTCTGCCTGAACCGCGTTCATCGCTTTGCACGTCCAGCTTAGTGGTTTCCGGCCCCGGGGGCGAACCTTGCGTCGAGCCGCCCCAAAAACCTCCCGCGATTTCCACAATCACTCTTTTTTGTGGCAGAGTGCCGGCAGGCTCTGCGCTACCCTGAAAGAAGAACCGCCAAACCCTTCTCCGCACTGCATCCTTCCACCCTGTCGTCGAAGCTGTGGAGTGCCGGGTCGCCCTCCCGGTGCGAGTTGGACGCGGCAGCCAACTTCCAATCCATCACGATCGAGGAGAAGCATGTCGACTGATTACCGCAATTTCCTGGCGCTCTCGTATGAGGAGCTGGAGGAACTCAATCTCAAGTCCAAAGATCAGCGCAGGAAGCGCGTCGCTCTCGACAAAATTCAGGATGAGCGGCTGAAGTATCTCACCGACCAAAAGGGCATCAAGGCGGTCACGGTTCTCTTCAGCGATCTCGAAGGCCGCCTCCACATGCTCGACTACGACAAGAAATTCCTCCTCAAGAGCTACGACAATCTCACCTTCGACGGCTCTTCCATCCGCGGCTTTACCGCGCAGAGGGAGAGCGACCTGCGCCTCGGCATCGACTGGAGTTCCTTCTACTTCGCCCCCGCCGACATCTTCGGCGCCGGCAAGGCTCTGGTCTTCGGCGACGTCATCGACAAGGGCGGCACGCCCTACACCGGCGACACCCGTGGCCTGCTCAAGACCTTTGCCAAAGAACAGCACGAGAAGCACGGCTATACGCTGAACGCCGCCAACGAAATCGAAGGCTTCCTCTTCGCCGGCGTCGACGCGGAGCGCAGCTTCCCCACCGTCGGCCGCTTCGATTACGTCAACACCGGCGGCTACTACCACTCGCTGCCCGGCGACCCGCTCCGCACCTTCATCGACACCGTCGCTGAAGTCCAGCGCGCTATGGGTTTCGAGAACGAGAAGGACCACCCCGAGGTCGCCCCGTCGCAGTTCGAAGTCAACTATGGATACGGCGAAGTCGTCGCCGCCGCCGACCAGATCCAGATCTATAAGCTGATCTGCCGGCAGGTGGCCACGCGCATGGGCATGACGGCGTCCTTCCTGCCCAAGCCCGTCGTCGGCGTCAACGGCAGCGGCATGCATACCAACGTCTCCATCAGCAAAGACGGCAAGAACCTTTTCTGGGATCCCAAGGGCGAAGAGAAGCTTTCGAAGACCGGCTGGGAGTTCGTGGATCGCATTCTCACCCATGGCAACGACATCTGCCTGCTGCTCAACTCCAGCGTGAACGCCTACCGCCGTCTCGATCCGCACTTCGAGGCGCCCAACCAGATCAAGGCCTCGGCCGTGGACCGTGGCTCGATGGTCCGCATTCCCATCGGCAACGAGCGCTCCATGCGCGTCGAAGTCCGCTCCGTCGCACCGGACTCCAATCCTTACCTCGTCATGCTCTCGGTCTTCCGCTCCGGCATCGAAGGCGAGACCTCGAAGATCGCCAACCTCCGCCAGGCCGAACGCTACCTGCCGGACAACATCTATACGGCGATGGAGAACTTCCGCAACGCCGCATGGACCACGAAACTCCTCGGCGAAGACGTCAAAGGCCGCTATGCGGACCTGAAGCAGGCTTCAGCCGACCGCTGCCCGCGTCTTCTCGGCACCTTCGTCAAACCCTCGGAAGTCCAGTTCCACCACGAGGTCTACAACCAGTTCCTGTGGAACCAGTTCTGAGGACTGGCCGTCCAGGCGGCCGCGGCTTCGCCGCAAACACTCACAAACGCCCCGGTCACAAGCCGGGGCGTTTTCTTCGTTACGAAGCGCCGTCATGAACCCACAAACCGCGCATACAAACTCCGCGCCAGGCCCACATCGGTCGTCCCCTGGATGATCGCCCGCCCATCCGCAAACAGCGTCATCGAGTGTGGTCCTCGCTCAAAACGCAGCAGCAGTTCGTTCCTCCTGACCGTTCCATGAGGCCGCAGCCGCGTCTCCATCTCCGCCAGATCCAGCGGCCGCGAGCGCTCGTGAATCTGCACCGAGTTCCGGCCGCACAGCGTAATATGCGGGCGCCCTTCGCCGCGCAGATGCGCAAAGTCCCGCCCGCCGCACACCGCGCAGCCGGCCCGTGGCGCCCCGGCCGCCACCTCGCTCCACTCGTTGTTCCACACATCGCAGGAGAGCAGCTTGCGCCGCATCCGGTCCCGGGCGCCCACCAGCCACTTCAGCGCCTCGGTCACCTCAATCGACGCTGCCAGATTCACCGCCGTATTCAGAATCCCCGCCGTATCGCAGGTTTCGACCGCTCCGCCCGGCGCTTCCGGAAAAATGCAGGCCAGGCAGGCCGTTTCCCCGGGCAGCACATTCATGGTCACCGCATAGGCGCCCACCGCTGCCGCGTAAATCCAGGGCTTGCCCTGCTCCACCGCGTAATCGTTCAGCAGATAGCGCGTCTCAAAATTGTCGGTCGCATCCAGAACGATCTCCGCCTCCCGCAGCACCTCGTGGATGTTGCCCGGAGTCAGATCCGTCACCTGCGCCCGCACCTCAATCTCGCTGTTGAAGGCCTCGATCTTCCGCCGCGCCGCTTCCGCTTTCGCGCGCGATTCCCGCGCGTCCTCCTCGTCGAACAGCACCTGCCGCTGCAGGTTGCTCTCTTCCACGAAATCGCGGTCAACCAGGGTCAGCGTTCCCACGCCGGCGCGGGCCAGCAGGCTGGCCGCCGCGGCGCCGGTTGCCCCCACCCCCACCACCGCCGCATGCGCTCTCCCCAGCCGCTGTTGCCCCTCGGCTCCGATTGCTCCAAAGAGCACCTGCCGGGAGTACCTTTCAGATACGGACTGGGACGGGGTCGTCATCTCTCAGTAGTATAGAAATTTCAGAACTGCGCCTTGGTTTTCTTCGAAGCCACGCTCTCGCTCGCCTCGCATCTCATGGTTCTTAGAGGCGATCGCAGGCAGTTTGCGGAGCAACAACCCCTGAGTCGGCGCGTCTGAAAGATTAAACGGCCTGGCGGAATGTCAGGGCCCTGGTTTCTCCGCTTTTTGCGGTCAAAGACCTTCCCATGCGGATCGAGGGTGGTTTGGGTTCGACAGCAGTTCCTGTTGTGCGAAAAAATCTGTGTCCGGCCCGGCGGACTCTCCGGCGGTGCTTCGCACGCTCGTCGCGCTCGCTGCCCGTGTTGCTTCTGGCCGCGGCTCTGGCGGCCTGCGCGCCCCGTGGCTTTGCCCAGCAGCCCATCAACCCTGACGCCCAGGTGCCCAACCCGGCCAGCCCCGAACAGCAGCGAAAGAAGACTCCGCCCGTTCCTCCCGGCAGCGTCCTGCCTTCGTACAACAACATCCAGGCCCAGACCCAGACCAAAGTGCAGCCGGTTCCCACCTCCGATAAGCTCGAAGGCTGGTCCGGTCTTCAGGTATCGGAGATCCGTTTTTCCGGCGTGAACCGCGACGCCCTCGAACCCCTGCCGGAAAAGCTCCCGCAACAACCACAGGCCCCCCTGGATCCCGTCAAAGTCCGCTCCAGCCTCCGCCGGCTCTACGCTACTGGTCTCTACCAAACCATCGCCGTCGAAGGCGAGCGCCAGGGCAACAGTGTCGTCCTCATCTTCCAGGGTACGCCGACTGTTTTCATCGGCCGTATCTCCATCAAAGGCGTCAAGAACACGCAGCTCTCCAATCAGCTCAATTACTCCACGCGCCTCAATCCGGGTACGCCTTTCACCGCCCAGAAGCTGAACCGCTCCACGGATCTCCTGCAGCAGACGCTCCAGCAAAGCGGCTACTACCAGGGATCGATCGTGCCCCACACCTCTCTCGACAAGACCGATGCCGAAATCAATGTGCAGTTCGAGGTGAAGCAGGGCAAGCAGGCGCGCGTGGGCGATGTGGCCGTCCAGGGCGACAGCGGCATGACCGTCCCCGATTTTCGCAAGAAGGCGAAGCTCAAAAACAATTCAAAGGTCAATTCCGATACGGTCAGCCGCGCGCTCACCCGGCTCCGCAAACACTACCAGGGGGAGCATCGCCTCGAAGCCAACGTCAGCCTCGCCGCCAGCAAGTATCAGAAGCCGACCAATCATCTCAACTATGACTTCCAGACCGACCGCGGGCCCGTCGTCAGAATCGTTGTCGAAGGCGCGAGCCTGAGCAAAGGCCAGATCCGCAATCTCGTTCCCGTCTATGCCGAAGGAACCCTCGATGAAGATCTCCTCAACGAAGGCAGCAAGCGCATCCGCGATTACTTTCAGCGCCAGGGCTACTTCAACGCCAAAGTCACGCACACGTCCAGTGCCAGCGACGGCGTCACCCATATCACCTACGACGTCACCCGTGGCCCCCGTGACAGGATCAAGTCCGTCTCCATCTCCGGCAACCATTACTTCGGGACCTCGCTCCTGACGCCGCGCCTCAGCGTCCAGTCCACTTCCCTGTTCATGCGCTACGGAATCTACAGCCAGGCCCTGCAGGAAGCCGACGTCAACACCATCACCGCGCTTTACCAGAGCAACGGCTTCACCAGCGTCCAGGTCACGCCGGAAATCCGCATCGTCTCAAGAAACCCGAAGACCGGAAACCAGGATCTCGCCGTCACCTATCGAATCGTCGAAGGCGTGCAGCAGAAAGTCGGCGAGTACCGCATCGAGGGCGTCACCCCCGCCCAGCTCGCAGCGATCCGGCCCTCGCTCAGCCTCCAGTCCGGCCAGCCCTATTCCGGCAATAATCTCACCTCCGATCGCGACGCCATCCTCGGATACTTCCTCGACCACGGGTACGACCACGCGCAGGTCACGCTGCAGCAGCACCCGGCCCCCAACGATCCCAACCTGATCAATATCGTCCTCCAGGTCACTCCCGGCGATCAGATCTTCATCCGTCACGTCCTCATCAGCGGCCTGCACTACACGCGACCCTCCACCGTGAAGCCGCAGATTCTCGTCGGCGACGGTCAGCCCCTCGATCAGTCCAAACTCCTCGAAACCCAGCGCCAGCTCTACAACCTGACCCTCTTCAATCAGGTCTCCACCGCCGTCGAGAATCCAGAAGGAGACGAGCTGCGCAAGAATGTGCTCGTGCAGTTCGACGAAGCGCGCCGCTGGGACGTGACCTACGGTGGCGGATTCCAGGCGCAGACCGGAACCCCCAGCACCAACTGCCCCACCCCGCAGAGCCTGATCGCCCTCGGCATCAACCCCCTCACCTACATCAGCTCCTGCAGTCCCAACGGCAAGTTTGGCGTCAGCGCTCTGGTCGAACTGGATATCTCCCGCATCAATCTCTGGGGACGCAACCAGTCCCTCACCTTCCGCTCCGAATACGGCTCGCTCGAGCAGCAGTTCACCGCCAATTACGACGCGCCCCGATTCTTCAATCACCCCACCATCGATTTCTCCCTGGGCGGCGGTTACATCAATGCCATGAACGTCGTCACCTTCGCGTCCTCCACCTCTGAAGGCGATGTTCGGCTCACCCAACACCCGAATCTCGTCGACACCCTGATCTATCAGCTTTCCTATCGGCGCGTTCAGGTCGATCCCAACACCGTTCAGATCTCTCCCAACCTGATCCCTCTGCTCTCTCTGCCGGTGCGCGTGGGCGGTCCGGAGCTGACCTGGATTCACGACAGCCGGCGTCCTGAACCCCTCGACGCTCGCGCCGGCCTGTACAACAGCATCCAGGTCTTCGCCACCGACAACTTCATCCTGAACTCCCAGGCCAATTACGCCCACTTTGACTGGTCCAACTCCAGCTATTACCCGCTGGGCCGGGACAAGAACTATATCCTCGCCCGCAATACCCGCTTCGGCATGGAGCGCGTCTACGGCGAGGCCAAATATGAATCCATTCCCCTGCCCGAGCGCCTCTATGCCGGCGGCCCTGAATCCATCCGCGGCTTCGCGCTGAACTCGGCCGGCCCTCGCGATTCCGAGACCGGCTTCCCCATCGGCGGCGCCGGCGTCTTCGTCAACCAGACGGAGCTGCGCCTGCCCTACCCGCAGCTTCCTTACTTCGGCAAGTCGCTCGGCTTCGTCCTCTTCGAGGACATGGGCAATACCTTCAACAACTCTTCCGACATCTGGCCCAGCGCCATCCGCATCAAGCAGCCTCACAGCTGGACCTGCAAAAATCTCAGCGCCCAGTACCAGGAACAGGTCACGCGCTCCTCCAGCACCAACCAAACCGGTCACTGCGACTTCAATGACTTCACGCATACCGTGGGGCTCGGCGTGCGCTACCACACCCCCATCGGCCCCATCCGTTTCGACCTTGGCTACAACCTGAATCCGCCCATCTATCCCGTCATTGTCAGTTACGGAAGCACATCGACCTCGACCTCCAATTCCTGCGCAAACTCCTCGATGGCTCCGCCGTGCGTCGGCCAGGCCGCGCATTTCAACTTCTTCTTCAGCATCGGGCAGGCCTTCTGATGATCCGCGCCGTCCGCATTCCCGCTCGGCTCGCCGCCCTCGCTCTGGCGATGGCCGCCACCGCGCAGCAGCCGTCTCCGCAGGCGCCTCCGCCGCCACCCTCCTCGCCCGCAGCCCTGCAGCCCGTCCAGCTGGATCACGTCGTCGCCATCATCGGCAGCAACGTCCTGCTGCAGAGCGATGTCGAACAGGAGATGCAGCTCTCCGCTCTCGAGCCCCTGCAGGTTCTTCCCGGCCAGAACACTCCCGACGCCGCCCTCCGCCGCCTCATCGACCGCACCCTCATCCTCGAACAGATGGAGCAGCAGCAGCAGAGCACCACCACCGCCGCCCCCGAAGTGCAGAAGTCCATCGAGCAGTTGCGTAAGGAGATTCCTGCCTGCGCGCGCTACCATTGCGAAAACGAGCAGGGATGGGACGATTTCCTGAAGGCCCACGATCTCACCCCCGAACTCGTCCAGCAGCGCTGGAGCCAGCGCATGGCCATGCTCCACTTTATCGATCTCCGCTTCCGCAGCGGCATTCGCATCTCTCAGGAGCAGATCGCGGCCTATTACCACAACACCCTGGCCCCCGCGCTCGAGAAAGAACACCAGTTCGTTCCTCCTCTCGATACCGTCTCTGCCCGCGTACAGGAGATCCTCCTCCAGCAGCAGGTCAGCGGCCTTTTTCAGGACTGGCTCTCCAGCCTCCGCGATCAGGGCAACGTCCGCATCGTCGATGACGCCTACAATGCCGACCTCGGCCTCACCAGTCACACTCCGGGAACCAGCGAATGAAAGCCGCGCCCCAGCCCCCGCAGGACCAGCAGACGCGCCTCCGGCGCGTGGGCTCTTCGCGCGCTTCGCGGCCCGGCCGCGCCGCTCGCATTCTGCTGCACGCCTTCGGCTGGACCCTTTACCTCATTCTCCTCCTCATCGGCGGCCTGCTATGGTATGTGAACTCAGCCTCGTTTAAGCACCACATCCGTACCGTGGTCATCGCCGAGCTGGAAAAATCCACCGGCGGCCGCGTAGACCTGCAGCGCTTCAACTGGCGCCTCACCCATCTTGAATTCGAAGCCGACAACCTCACCATCCACGGCCTCGAAGGGCCCGGCCAGATTCCCTACGCCCACATCGATCGCCTCTTCGTCCGCCTCCAGATTCTCTCTTTCTTCCGCGCGAAGATCGGCCTCAATTACCTCGAAGCCGACCACCCGGTCGTCCACCTCATCGTCTATCCCGACGGCACCACCAACCAGCCGAAGCCAAAGCATCCCTCAAATTCCGATACAAAAAACGAGATCTTCACCCTTGCCATCGGACGCACCGTCCTGGACAACGGCGTCGCCATCCTCAACGACCGCAAAATCCCCTTCAACCTCAGTGCCAGCAATCTCGCTGCTGAAGTCAGCTATGTCCCCCTCGGCAATCACTACACCGGCACGATTCACGCCGAAGACATCGTTACCCAGCGCGGCGCCGACACCCCCGTTCATTCCGTGCTCGACGCCGTCCTCGACGTGGGCCGCAACACCGCCAATCTGCTCTCACTGACGCTGCAGAGCGGCCCCGAAGGCCAGAAGCAGAAAACCGTCGTCCGCATCAGCGGCGCCCTCAACAACTTTTCCCATCCCGCCTGGCAATTCACCATGAAGGGCGCCGTCGACGCCCTCGAAGTCCGCGCGCTCACCGGGCTGCCCGGTCTGGAGGCAGGCACCGCCCAGGTGGATGTCGCCGGACACGGCGCCGGCACGCAGTTCCTCATCGACGGCACCGCCCGGCTTTCCGGCGCCGGGTACCACACCGGCACCGTACACATCACCAACCTCACCGCCGATGCCGTCGCCCGCGTCACCCAGGATCAGATTGACGTCACCAACATTCACGCCCGGCTGGCCACCGGCGGACGGCTCACCGGCGACATGCGCATCGTCAACTGGCAAACGCCCTCGCCTCCGCAGCCCGGCCAACCCGCTCCGCCGTCGGCTCCCGAGCAAGGCGCGATTCACACCCAGCTCGCCGGCTTCAGCCTCGACTCCATCCTCGCCACCTCGGCTCCGCCTCATTACCGCCATCTCGGGTTCGACACTTCCGCCTCCGGTACCGCCAACGTTGCCTGGAAAGGCAGCGTCTCCAGTCTCACCGGTGCCGTCAACGTCCAGCTCACCCCGACACACCCACCCACGCCAGGCGAAGTCCCGGTCACCGGCGTCGTCAACGCCGAATACGTCCATCGCTCCGGCACCGTAATCATCCACGATGTCGACATTCACACACCCGCCTCGCAGATCCAGGTCAGCGGCGGCCTGGGCGTCTATCCCGTCAGCGGCGCCTCGTCTCTCAACATCAGCTTCAGCACCCAGGATCTCTCCGAGTTCGGCCCGGCGCTCACCGCCTTCGGGCTTTCCACCGAGCCGCAGGCCAGCCCTGTCCCCGCGCAGCTGCGCGGCGTAGCGGATTTCCACGGCACCCTCACCGGCAGCCTGCAATCCCCCGACTTCCGCGGCCATCTTCAGGCCACCAACTTCAACCTTGCCCGATCCGTCACACCCGCGGCCGTTCCCGGCCTCAGCGGACTGGAGTTCGACAGCCTCACCGCCGACGCCGCCTACAGCGCCGGCTCTCTTTCCATCTCTGCCGGCACGCTGGTTCAGGGCAAAACCACCATCCAGATCTCCGGCGAGGTTCGCGGCCGCCGCGAAGCTCCCAAAGATCTCTTCGCCGACTCGTCCACCCTCCAGGCCACCGTCCAGGTCAGCCACGCCGACCTCTCTCAGTGGATCGCCCTGACCGGTAAAAGCTACCCCGTCTCTGGCACCCTCGAGCTGCACGCGCAGGCTGCCGGCACCATCGGCGACATCGACGGCACCGGCCATTTCATTCTCAGCGGCGGGTCCATCGACGGCGAACCGTATCACCTCCTCACCAGCGAGCTGGCTTTCAAGGGCAAAAACCTCAGCGCCAGCCATCTCGTCTTCACCATGGATGGAGGCAGCATCTCCGGCGCCGCCGGCTACAACATCGCCACCAAAGCGATCAGCCTGAACCTGCGGGGCGCCGGCTTCGAGCTCAGCCATATCCGCAAACTGCAAAACGCGCAGTACCCCGTCGGCGGCGTCATGGACTTTCAGGTTCGCGGCAGCGGCACTCTGCAGAATCCTTCCCTGCAGGCCGGCGCGCATCTGGAAAACCTGCGCCTCGCCCGCGAATTCAACGGCTTCGTCAATCTCGACGCGCACACCCAGGACCATGCACTCGTCGCGCACCTGTCTTCGCATCTCAATACCTCTACGCTCAACCTCACCACCCAAACCCAGCTCACCGGCAACTATCCCACCCGCGCCACTCTCAACATCTCTCGCTTCAACATCGATCCGCTCCTGCGCACCTTCAGCGTCAGCGGCATCCAGGGCAGCTCGTCCATCGCCGGAGTCGTCACTGTCTCCGGTCCGCTGAAAGAGCCCAAACAGCTCAGCGGCGATCTCCGCCTCAGCGATATTTCCGTCGTGCTCGAAGGCGTGCCCATCCACTCCGACGGCCCGCTGCACGCCACCCTGCGCAACGGTGTCTTCACCATGGATCAGGTTCACATTACCGGGCAGGATACCGACCTCCGCACCCAGGGCTGGATAGCCCTCTTCGCCCAGCCCCGCGCGATTCACGGCCAGGCCAGCGGCTCCATCAACATGGCCCTCGCCCAGACCCTCGACACCGACATCCTTTCCTCCGGCCACGTCGACTTCAACCTCAGCGCCGAAGGCACGACCGTGAACCCGGACCTTTCCGGCAAGGTGAAGTTCACCAACGTGAACGTCGCCCTCGAGGACTACGTCAACGGCCTCAGCCATATGAATGGCGAGCTGGCCTTCGATCAGGATCGTCTGGACTTTAAAAACGTCACCGCCTACAGCGGCGGCGGCCTCATTCAGCTTGGCGGCTTTGTCACCTATCACCACGGCCTCTACGCCGACCTCACCGCCAGCGCCAAAGATGTCCGGATCCGCTACCCAGAAGGCATCACCTCCACCGCCAGCGCCAAACTCCGCTTTCAGGGCAGCCAGGTCAGCATGATCCTCAGCGGCAACGTACTCCTCACCGGCTTTTCCGTCAGCCCCAACGTCGATTTCGCCTCCCTCGCCTCGGCGACCACTGGTGTCTCGCTGCCCCCCAATCCCAATTCCCCCTCCAATCGCGTCCGTCTCGATATCCGCATCACTTCGGCGCCCTCGCTCAATTTCCAGAACTCTTTTGCCCGCCTCGCCGGCAATGTGGACCTCGCCATCCGCGGAACCCTCGCTCAGCCCACCGTGCTCGGCCGCGTCACCGTCACCGAGGGGACCGCCACCTTCAACGGTGAGAAGTTCGAGCTCCAGCACGGCGAAATCTACTTCAGCAACCCCGTTCGCATTCAGCCCGTCATCGACGTCACCGCCACCACCAACGTCGAGGACTACACCATCACCATCTCCCTCCAGGGCAACACCTCCAAACTCACGCCAACCTTCCGCTCCGAGCCGCCGCTCTCCGAGCAGGACATCTTCTCTCTGCTCGCCATGGGCCGCACCCAGGAGGAGCAGCAGATCTACTCCACCGAGCAGCAGCAGGCCGGCGTCAACTCCACCGCCGACGCCCTTCTCGGCGGCGCCCTCAATTCCACCCTCAGCAATCGCATTCAGAAGCTCTTCGGCGGCGGCAGTGTGCGCATCGATCCCACCTTCGTCTCCGGCCTCGGCAATGCCACCGCCCGCATCACCATCGAAGAGCCCATCTCCAAGAAGGCCACGCTCACCTACGCCACCAACGTCAACTCCACCGCCGAGCAGCTCATCCAGGGCGAATGGCGCTTCACCCCTGACATCTCCGTCCTCGCCGTACGCGACGAATCCGGCGTCTTCTCGCTCATTTTCCGCCTCCGCCGCCGCTACCGCTGAGCGCTTTTCCCGCTCCCGTTAACCCTCGCCAGGTCCCCGACACTGCAAGCCGCCAAGGGGCGCCTGGCGCTCATTTTTCCTCCTTTTTCGCGCATCCAAACCGCGTCTTTCTGTGTCAGATGGAGTGAATGAGCTGTCTCCCCGGCCCGCAGCGTTTTCCGCCGGAAACCCCCACAATACTGCGAGACAGCCAGGAGAAAACTATGAAGAAAACTGTGCTTTTCCTTCTTGCCGCGGCTCTTGCGGTGCCAGCTGCGCTGGCGCAGAACGATGTCCAGGCATCCGCCCAGAAGGCTGTCAGCCATTTCAAAAACGTCCAGGTCAACGTTGACAATGGCGTCGCCACGCTCACCGGCACGGTCAACCTTTATGCCGACAAGATGAGGGCTGACCAGAAGATCCGCCACGTCAAGGGCGTCCAGGCCATCCGCGACGAAATTCAGGTCGCCGGCCCCGAAATCTCGGACCAGGAGCTCCAGGCCAAACTGATGAACACGATCTCCTACAGCCTGCTCGGCTATGTGCCCGTCGCTTTCCAGGCCATCTCCGTGCAGGTCCACAACGGCGTCGTCCTCCTCGGCGGTCACGCCGCGGGTCCCATCGCCGCCTCCGATGCCATAGCGGCTGTCGAGAACACCAAAGGCGTAAAAGACGTCATCGACAACATTCAGATCGATCCGCTTTCCCCCATGGATAATCAGGTCCGGATCGAAGCCTATCGGCGGATCTATGGCTTCCCCTCGCTGAATAAGTACGCCATCGATCCCGAGAAGCCGATCCGCATCCAGGTGGCGAACGGCCACATCACCCTGTATGGAACCGTGGACAGCGAGGCCGATAAGGATGCCGCCGGCATTCAGGCCAACAGCGTCTCCGGAGCCTTCAGCGTGACCAACAATCTGCAGGTGGCGAACGGCGGCAAAGAAAAACCCGGCAAATAACCGTCGTCGAGCTTCCTCCCCCAAACCCCACACTGCCTTAGGTGGTGTGGGGTTTCCTCTTGCCTCCCCGGGAACTCTGACCGCCTCTCTCCTGGCCGCTTTATCCCTGGCACCCAGCTCCTGGCTCCTGGCTGTAACCCGTAACCTGTAACCTGTAACCTGACCATGCCGCTCTTCCGCTCCATCCGCGTCACCCTCGAGATGATCAAGTGGGAGCACTCCGTCTTCGCGCTCCCCTTCGCGCTCACCGGCGCCATGCTCGCCGCGCATGGCTGGCCCCCGGCCATCAAGCTTCTCTGGATCGTCGTTTGCATGGTCGCCGCCCGCTCCGCCGCCATGGCCTTCAATCGCTGGGCGGACGCCGACCTCGACGCCGCCAACCCCCGCACCCGCATGCGCGCCATCCCTGCGGGCTTGCTCACCCGCGCCTTCGCCGGCGGTTTCACCCTCGTCATGTCCGCGGTCTTTCTGCTCGCCGCCGCCCAGCTCAACCGCCTCACGCTGCTCCTGTCCCCGATTGTTCTGGCGATTCTGTTCCTCTACTCCTACACGAAGCGCTTCACCCGCTGGTCCCATCTCTTCCTGGGACTCGCCCTCGGCATCGCCCCCACCGGCGCGTGGATCGCCATCCGCGGCTCGCTCGATCCGCGCATCGTCGTTCTCACCGCGGCTGTTTTGTTCTGGGTGGCCGGCTTCGACGTCCTTTATGCCTGCCAGGATGAAACCCACGATCGCGCTGTCGGACTCCTCAGCCTTCCCGCCACGCTCGGCACCACCACGGCCTTCTGGATCGCGCGCACCATGCACCTCCTTATGCTGGCCCTGCTCATCTCGCTGGTGGCGCTCTTCCACCTCGGCCCGCTCGCTATGATCGGCATCTTTGCCGTAGCGGCCCTGCTCCTCTGGGAGCACCTCATCGTCTCGCCGTCTGACCTCAGCCGCCTCAACGCCGCTTTCTTCACCATGAACGGCGTCATCTCCGTCATCTTCTTTGTCTTCGTCGCGGCGGACCTGCTCCTGCGTCACCGCTTCTGAAGCCGGCGCCTTCGCCGAAGCAGCTCGCTGCCTGAATCCCTCGGCCCTTCGTCAGAATCTCAGCATCAGCAGTTGAGGCCCCCTTCCCACAAGCAAGCATTCCGCGGGCGCCGATTTCGGCATCCTCGCCCGATAACGGCAGCGGCGGCGCACGATCCGCAGGAGGAACTGCCATGTTCGCGATTACCGGAATCACCGGCCAGGTCGGCGGCGCCGTGGCCCACAGTCTGCTGGAGCGAGGTCGATCCATCCGCGCCGTCGTCCGCGATCCAGGCCGCGCCCAGGCCTGGACCGCGCGCGGCGCCGAACTGGCCGTCGCCGACATCGGCAATCCTTCGGCCCTGGCCAACGCTCTCACCGGAGTCGAGGGCGCTTTTATTCTCGTCCCACCCCTCTTCGACCCGGCTCCCGGATTTCCGGAAGCTCAGGCCCTTGCCGCCAGGCTGTCTACCGCTCTCGACCGCGCCAGCCCGCCGCGCGTCGTCTATCTGTCCACCATCGGCGCCCAGGCCGCGCAGTCCAATCTGCTCACCCAGCACACGCTGATTGAAAACACCCTGCGCACCCTGCCTCTGCCCATCACTTTTCTCCGCCCCGCCTGGTTCATGGAAAACTGCAGTTGGGACGTCGCTACCGCGCGCGACTCCGGCATCCTTTCCAGCTTCCTCCAGCCCCTCGATAAGCCCGTTCCCATGGTCGCTGCCGCCGACATCGGACGCGTCGCCGCCGATCTGCTTCTCGATCCGGCAACCGCCTCCGACGCCGTCGAGCTGGAAGGACCGCAGCGCATTACTCCCAACCAGATCGCCTCCACCCTTGCTGAGCTCCTGGGGCGCCCGGTCCGTGCGGAGGCCGTCCCTCGCGATTCATGGGAAGCGCTCTTCCGCGCCCAGGGCATGAAGAACCCTTTGCCCCGTATACAAATGCTCGACGGCTTCAACGAAGGATGGATCGAGTTCGAAGCCGGCCCGGCTGCGTCCCGTAAAGGAGAAGTCTCTCTCCGTACCGTTCTGCAGTCGCTCATCCAGCGTGCGTCCGGTTAACCGCTTCGTCGCGGCGGATTTGCTGCTGCGTCACCGTTTCTGAAGACATCGCCAGCGGCCGCTATCCGCTTGAGCGTTCGCTGACCTTTCTTTAGCTGACCGTTCTCTAGCTGACCGTTCTTTAGCTGACCGTTCTTTAGCTGACCGTTCTCTAGCTGACCGTTCTTCAGCGAACCGTTCTTTCGCTGACCGTTCTTTAGCTAACCGTCATTGAGCTGACCGCTTTTCCGCTGGCAGCTTTTTCCCTACTGCGAGTCCTTCGGCAGCTCCAGCGACACCAGCCCGAACTTCGTCTGCCCCGCCACGCTGTTATCGATCGCCACTATGCGGAACCGCTTTGGCGTTCCCGCCCGCAGCTCGCGATCCGTGGACGAGTCTTCGCTCTCGTTGAACTGCACATGACTCTTGTCGCCGCAGGTCAGTCCGCTGCGCGTTTGTACCAGAGAGCCCACCGGCCGCCCATGATCGCACTCCAGCACCTCGCCATAGTGAGCGAGCGGCTTGCGATAAAAGTGCAGAACTTTCTCCGCTGAATCCGGCGTGATGTAGCTCGCCACCTGCAGCTGGAAATGGAAACTGTTCAGCACCAGTCCCAGATCCGCGGACCCGCTGTCGTCCTTGTCCCCGTCTTTGTCATTCTTGTACGGCTTCGCTCCCGGATACTCCGGCAGTCCAATCTCGTGCGCCGTCGCATGCCCATTCGCATGCAGATCCAGATGAAAATCCGAATCCTGCGCACGCAGCGGCCCGCCGCCCAACACCAGCGCAACCACCGCCGCCGCGCAACACCATGCCATCCCCTGAACTGTCCGTCGCGTCATAGTGACCCTCCAAAAAACGTACGTCCCCGCACCCCGCGCAGTTCCCTGCCATCTGTGCCTGACCACGAAAGAATCCTCTGTGCTCTCCGTGTCCTCAGTGGTGAATCGATGCCACCGGCTACGGGCTACCGGCTGCCCTCTGTCCTCACGCGTACGCCAGCTTCCCCCGACGCCCCATCCACGCCGCGCCCAGCAACATCAGCGTCAGCCCTGCATACACGCCCGGCCGCGCGCTCGACGCGACGACGCCTGTGTAGTCCAGCCCCGCCACATGATGCAGAGTCCCCACGTACCACCACACCGTGTACAGCGCCTCAAACAATTTGCTGCCGCCGCTCCACACTCCGGCCGCCAGCGCCAGGCTCGGAATAAAACACGCGCCCACCGCCCAACCCACCAACCCGTGCACATCCCCCGCGATCCCCAGCCGGATCGCCAGCCCTCCGCCCGTCGTCATCGTCATCAGCACGCCCGCCATCCACGTCGCCGGCAACTGCCGGGCCAGCGCATGCGGCGAGGCATACACCAGGGACTCCGTCGACCAGCGCGCCTCGCGATTGCCCATCGGCGCCCAAAGCAGCAGGGGCCACAGCCACGCCGCCACCAGAACTCCAGTGCGCCCGATGTTCAGCGGCGCCGCCAAACACCCCACAAATAATCCCGCCGCGCCCACATACCACCACCATTTCTGCCCGTGCAGCATCAGTCGCAGCTCCGCCGCCACCAGCGCGAAGAACCGCGTCTTCTCCTCGCCCCGCGGAACCGGCGTCAGCATTCCGCGCCATCCCTCTCGACTCTGCTCGGCCAGTTGCCGCGCCGCCTTCAGCTCAATCACCTCGCCCCGCTCCGGCACCAGTTCCGTTCGCAATCCGCGCCGCGCCCAAACCCGTGCTGGATCGAATCGATGAAAGAACACCGCCGCCAGCAGCGCCGCCAGCAGACCGTACCCCACCCACGCCAGCCGCGCAGCCACCTCGACGCCGCTCCACGTCGCCCCATTCCACAAAAACCGCCGGGGCCCAGCAGGCATTCCAATCGACAGTGCGAATTCATTGCGAAACCCGGGATTCACCCGCAGCAGCGCCTCGCGCATCTGGCTCATCAGCGTCGGCATCCCGGTGAAGTCCCGAAAATACGCGCTCGTGCGCACGGGTCCCGCATGCCCCATCACCGAGCCGATGCCCAGAGACAGCAGCCCCGTCCACGCAAAGAAATACACTACGTTGCCCACCCCGCCGCGCAGCACCGGCAGCGTTTCAAACAGCACCGCCAGCGCCGCCACCAGCGCCATCGCCGGCAGCGCATACAGCAGCAGCGGACTCAGCAGCGGCCACAGGTGCACCACGCGATCCTCGCCCCGCACCATCTGCATCAGCAGCGCGGCCAGCGCCATCACACCCACCATCGACGCCAGTACTAAAAAATTCCCCAGCCACTTCGCCACCGTGTAAAAGCCCTTGCTCATCGGCGTCGCGGCCAGAATCTGCCCCACACGCGTCTGCTCATCGCGCAGGATCGACCCCTTCACGATGTAGAACCCCACCAGGCTCAGGAACGCGCTCGTCACCACCCCCATCAGCGCGCCCACCCACGCCGAGTTGTACACGCCGCGATACTCCCCCAGCCGCAGCACGATGTGCCCGACAAACGTCTCGTATCCCACGAATACCGTGAAGCCCAGCGTCAGCAGAAAGCTCGTCCGCCGCACCCGCGTCAGAAAATCCGCCTTCACCAGATGCCAAAGCACCCGTGCGGACTTCATGCCGTCACCGCGCCGGTCACCGCTCTCGCGCGATGCGCCGACAGGGCATCCAGATACGCATCTTCGAGCGTCGCCATCACCGGCTGCGCTCCCGCCGGGGGCTCATCCGTCAGGACCCGCACATGCACGCCATCGCTGCGCCGCGCCGTGCTGCTCACCCGATACGCTTCCTTCACCCCATGCAGATCCGCGCTTGGCACCACCCACTCCCACACCCTGCCGTCCACGCGCCGCAACAGTTCCTCTGGGGCGGCATGCGCGACGAGATGCCCGCTCGCAATCAGCGCAATGTCGGTCGCCGTCGCCTCCACGTCCGAGACAATATGCGTCGACAGAATCACGATCCGCTCGCCCGAAAGCTCCGCCAGCAAATTCCGGAACCGCACCCGCTCTTCCGGATCCAGCCCCGCCGTCGGCTCATCCACAATCAGCAGCTCAGGATCGTTCAACAGAGCCTGCGCAATCCCCACGCGCTGCTTCATCCCGCCGGAAAATCCTCCCAGCGGACGCTTGCGTACATCCTGCAGATTCACCAGGTCCAGCAGCTGATCGATGCGCTTCTGCGCGATCCTCGCCTCCAGACCCTTCACCGCCGCCAGATATTCGAGGAATTCCTGCGCATTCAGATTGGGATAGACGCCAAAATCCTGCGGCAGATACCCCAGCACCCGGCGCAGCGCATTCGGCTGCGCCGCGAGATCCGCGCCGTTCCACAGCACGCGTCCCTCGGTCGCACGCGTGATCGTCGCCAGAATGCTCATCAGCGTCGTCTTGCCCGCGCCGTTCGGCCCCAGCAGCCCCAGCACCCCCGGCTTCAGCTCGAGACTGAACTGCCGCAGCGCCCACACCTGGCCGCGATAACACTTTCCCACGTTCTCAATGGAGAGCTTCACGCCGGGCGTCCTCTTGCTTCAACCTACGGAGAAACCACCCCGCCAGTTCCCCAGGACTGCTGCACAAGCAAGATCAGCCACGTGCCCCACCCACCCCATGGCGGGGTCTTCGTTCATCACAAGAGACCACCACCGCCGCACCTTCTGTGTCCTTCTGCGTCCTCTGCAGTGAATCGCTGCTACTGGCTACCGGCTACCGGCTCCAGCCTTTCCTCTGTGCTCTCTGTGTCCTCTGCGGTGGATCTTTCCGTGAAAAACCACCGCCGCACCACCACCCACGCACACAACGCCATCGCAAACCACGCGAACCAGTCCCCCCACGCCTGATACAGCGTCCCCTGGTGCCCAGCCGGCACCACCGCCAGCAGCGTGGCAAACGGAGCCGCATCGCTCGGCGTCTCCGCAATCACACGCCCCCGGTCGTCTGCCACGAACAACGTGGAATGCTTCGCAGTCCGCGCCAGGCTGAACCCATCCTCCACCGCGCGCATCACCGCGATGTGCCCATGCCAGAACGCATCCACTACGAAATCCCACCCTGGCACCAGCATCAGACCCACGCCCGCGCGGCCATACCCCCGCGCTGGCTCGCCGAAGTCCATATCTTTGCAGATCTCCACGCCCCACCGGTCGCCGGCCGCCGTTCCCACTCCGCTGAACATCAGCGTTCCACGGCCGGGGGCGAACACGCGAGTCTCAAAGGGCGGCAGCAAATGATGCTTGTGATAGGTCCTCACCGGCAACCCCGCCGTATAAACACGCGCCTCATTGAAGGCCACGTGCCCTGTCACATCGTTGACCCCTGCGATCAGCATCGTCCCCGCACGATCCACCACCGGCTGAAAAATCGCGTCCAGCTGCGTGGCGTCGGCATTCGTCAGCACACCCAGGTTCTCCGGAATCACCACCACCTGCGCTCCGCGGGCGAACAGTTCTCCCGCTCTCTCTGCGTATTGTGTCAACAGCCGCTCCGCCGGCGCTCCCGGATCTGCCGGAAGCCAGTTGGTGCCCGCATCCGATGCCACCAGCCCTACCCGCACCTCGGGCCCCGGCTGCTGCCTCGTCAGCCGTACCACCCCAAAGATCAGCACCGCCGCCACCACTGCCGCCGTCGCGCCCAGCACCTGCACCGCTCGCCAGGAATCCGTCCGCCAAACATGCCACGCCACCGCAATGCCTGACGAGAACAGCAGCAGCACAAAGCTCATCCCCCACGGCCCCGTCAGCGACGCCAGCTGCAGGAACGGCAAGAACTTCAGCTGCGAATACGCCAGACACGCCGCCGATCCATGCGGCCACAGCAGATTCCGCGCGTACTCAAACGTCACCCACACCGCCGGCAGCGCCAGCCATGCACTCCACACCGCGCCCCGCCGCGCCAGCGCGCGCATCAGCAGCACCACCGCGCTGAACGCCAGCGCCTCCAGCCCGAAGTCCACCACCCACGCCACGGGCGGCGCTCCCAGCACCTGAAAGTAGTGCCAGAAGTTCAGGCACCCGGCGAACATCGCCGCCCACGCCGCCAACCCTGCACTCCACGCAGCCCTCGACCACAGCGCATACAGCAGCACCGGCAGCGGCGCCACCCACATCAGCGGCCATAGCGGATGCAGCCCGTTCCCGAAATACACCAGCACCGCCATCGCCGCGGCGGCTGCCAGTCCCAGCCCCACGCTCCACCCCTTACGTTCGAATTCCATCGAAATACCTCCGAAACGATCGATGACACAGGGCCCGAAATTCCTCCGCCTCCATCCCAATGCGTCCGCCGAGATACAGCATCACCATCCCCTGCAGCAGAGCTCCCATCTCCAGCGTGATCTCCCACACGTCATCCCGGCGAAAGACCCCGTTCCGCATGCCTTCATCAATCAAGCCCGCCGCGATATTCGCCGTCGGCGACGCCCCCGCGCGAAAATCCTCCGGAAACACCCGGGCCCCCGGTCGCAGGGTCAGGAACATGAGTTCGAACAGCCGCGGCTTCTCCAGCGCGAAATCCAGCCAAACATCCAGCAACGCCGTCAGCCGCGGCTCGGTCTCACGGCCGCCCGCCGCCAGCAATCGTTCCCGCATTTCCACAAAGCCCGCATCGGTGATCGCGTTCAGCAATCCCTCACGGTTCGGAAAATGCCGGTACACCGCCATCGCGGTAATCCCCACCCCCGCCGCCACGCGCCGCATCGAGACCGCCTCGGCGCCTTCCAGGTCGAGAAGCTGGGTCGCGGCGTCGAGAATCCGCTCCGCCGTGTCGGTGCCCGGGCTGGTCTGCACTGTCATGTATACACTGTATACTCGATTTCATCCTGGTTATCCACAGCTCTTCCCCGAATTTGTTGAACTGCTTGATTCATAAGCCTCAAATTCCACAGCAATCCCCCAAAAATCCCATTGACCCACCCTTGCCTGACGCCTACGAATGAGTTAGGCGTCCTGCGCCAGAAAAACCCTCGGAGACCTGTTCTGACGCACCCACCTCCGCATTGCCTCGTCCGCCGAACCCGTCCGGCGCAGGCGAGCCGCAGCACCCATAACGACGGACGTCGCCGTTCCCCCCAATCCGTTTCGCCTGGGCCAACAGCCAGTGCCGTTGCGAAAGGCCGTTCCTCATGACTGTCGGGTTAGCCGTTCCCTTTCCAGGTGGCTCCATCCTCTGCGCCGACTCCCGCCTCGACGCCAGCGGCGGACCCACTCCGGGAGACGACAGCCCCGCCCTCATGTCGGTCACCGCCGGCCGCCGCATGTTCGCCATCACCTTCGCCGCGCAGGATCCCCGCGCCGGCAGCATGCTTGCCTCTGAAATCGCCACCGTCGCCTGCGCCTCACCCAACCGCGCCGACGTCGTCCCCGGCATCAAGCGCGTCATGGGCGACTGGTTCCGCTCCTACGGCGTCGCCCAGGTTCCCTCCATGCAGTTCCTCGTCGCCAGCAATTCGTCCGACGACAACACCGGCCGTGTTCTTCTCTGCGAGCCGCCCAGCACCGTCATGGATACCTTCGGCCCCTGCGTCATCGGCTCAGCCTCCCGCTCGGTCAGCTCCATGCTCCGCCTGCTCACCCCTGGCGCCGGCCGTAACACCAGCCTCCGCTCCACCGTCCTGCGCATGACGTATCTCATGCATCTCGCCCGCCGCTCCGATCCCAAATCCGTCGGCGAAGATACCGAGATGGTCGTCCTCTCCAACCGCGGCTCGTTCTTCTACATCGATCGCTCTGAGATCCAGCAGGCCGAAGGCCTCGGCGAAAAAGTCGACGGGCTCCTCCTCGACATGGCGCGCCAGGTCCTCTCCGCCGAACCGGAAGAGAATCCCCAGACCATCGCCGAAGAATTTCTCCGCGGCTACTTCGAAGTGATGGAGCAGAACCCCCAGGTCTACTTCCCCTCGCTCGGCTATCTCGACCGGGTCTCCGCTGCCGGCCCCGTTCCCGTTCCGCCCCCCGCCCACACCGGCACCCACGGTTAGCCGCCGGGTCTCCTCGGATTCCAACGAAGTTCATCGGTCGAAGCCACAGGCTACCGGCCACAGGCTACCGGCTACCGCCTACCGGCTATCTCTGTTCTCTGTGTCCTCAGTGGTGAATCTTCGTCCGACACCTGCACCCTGTACCCCGTCACCCGTCACCCGCATACAGGCGTATCGTGGACACACTCGCGGCCCATACCGGAACCTGCAACCTGTCACCTGTAACCTGTACTTGTAACCTGGCCTCTCGATGAGCGACTTCCTCAGCGATCTCCGCTACGCCCTCCGCATGCTGATCGGCAATCCGGCCTTCACCATCACGGCCATCGCTGCTCTCGCCCTCGGCATCGGCGTCAACACCGCCATCTTCACCGTCGTCGATAACGTTCTCCTCAAGCCCCTCACTTACCCTGAGCCGGACCGCATGGTCCAGTTCATGAACACCTTCTCCGACGGCAACAGCCCTGGCGCCTCTCCGGTCAACTTCAACACCTGGCGTGCCCAGACCTCCGTCTTCCAGGATGTCGCCGCTTACGACTTCGGGGGTCCGGGCTTCAACCTCACCGGCGCCGTCCCCGAGCAGGTCCACGGCATCCACGTCAGCGAAGCCTACTTCCGCCTCTTCGGCGCGCCCGTCATCCTCGGCCGCACCTTCACGCCCCAGGAAGACTCCCCCAACGGCGGCCACTTCGTCGTCCTCAGCTACGGATTCTGGCAGCGCAAATTCGGCGGCAATCCCCACATCATTGGCACCACGATCTCCCTCAGCAACGAGCCCTACACCATCGTCGGCGTCCTCGGGAAATCCTTCTTCACCGATCCCCCCTCCGACCTCTGGGTTCCCTTCCAGATCGATCCCAACAGCACCAACCTCGGCCACTACTTCTTTGTCGCCGGCCGCCTGAAACCCGGCATCACCCTCGCCCAGGCCAACGCCCAGCTCAAAATCGCAGCCGATCAGTACCGCCACCTCCACCCCGACGATCTCGGCCCCAAAGACAGCTTCGGCGTCCAGTCCCTCCGCGACTCCATCGTCGCCGGCGCCCGCAAATCTCTCTTCATCCTCCTTGGAGCGGTCGGCTTCGTCCTCCTCATCGCCTGCGCCAACGTCGCCAATCTCCTCCTCGTCCGCGCCACCAGCCGCAAGCGTGAATTTGCCATCCGCGCCGCCATGGGCGCCGGCCGCCTCCGCATCATCCGCCAGCTCCTTACGGAAAGCATCACTCTCGCCCTCACCGGCGGTATCCTCGGCCTCATCCTTGGCTTTGCCGGCGTCCGCGCTTTGCTCGCCATCAGTCCCCACGACCTGCCCCGCGTCGGAGAGCACGGCGCTGGCATCGGCATCGACTGGCGCGTTCTCGCCTTCACCCTCGGCATCTCTCTCCTCACCGGAATCCTCTTCGGCCTCTTCCCTGCCATCGGAGTCTCCCACACCGACCTCAACTCCACCCTCAAGGAAAGCTCCAACCGCTCCGGGACCGGCCTCCGCCACAACAAAGCCCGCTCTCTGCTCGTCATCACCGAGGTTTCCCTCGCCCTCGTCCTGCTCGTCGGAGCCGCCCTGCTCATTCGCACCTTCCTCGCCCTCCGCGAAGTCAATCCCGGCTTCGATCCCCGCGATGTCCTGACCCTCCGCATGTCTCTCACAGGCGACCAGTACCTGAAGACCGCCGGCATGGCTCAGCTCTCCCGCGACGGCCGCGAGCGTGTCAATGCCATCCCCGGCGTGGAAGCCTCCGCGTTCACTTGTTGTCTGCCTCTCGAAGGCGGCTATGGCCTGCCTTTTAACATCATTGGCCGTGCCCCCGATCCAAAGTCCCCCTACAACGGCGGCGCCGGCTGGCTGAGCACCTCGCCCGGCTATTTCTCTGTCTTCCGCATCCCTGTCCTGCACGGCCGCGACTTCAACGAGCAGGACACCGGCTCCGCTCCTCTGGTCGTCCTCATCAACGAGACCTTCGCCAAAAAATACTGGCCCAAGGGCAATCCCGTCGGCCAGCAGCTCCTCATCGGCAAAGGCGTCGGCCCGCAGTTCGCTGAGGGCCCCCGCCAGATCATCGGCGTTGTCGCCGACATCCGCGACGGTGGCCTCAATCAGGACCCGTACCCGCTCATGATCGTCCCCGTCTCACAGGTCCCCGACGGCATGACCGCCCTCAACGCCGGCATCAGCCCCATGGTCTGGATCGTTCGCACCCACGGCGACCCGCATCAGTACATCTCCACCATCTCCGAGCAGCTCCGCCAGGCCAGCGGCGGTTTCCCCGTCGCCCGCGTCCGTCCCATGACCGAGGTCGTCAGCGAGTCCACCGCCAGTCAGGACTTCAACATGCTCCTTCTCTCCATCTTCGGAGCCGCCGCCCTCATCCTCGCCGCCATCGGCATCTACGGCCTCATGGCCTACTCCGTGCAGCAGCGCACCCAGGAGATGGGCATCCGCATGGCTCTCGGTGCCGACCGCGGACACATCCGCTCGCTCGTCGTCTGGCACGGCATGCGCCTCGCCCTCATCGGCATCGTCATCGGCATTGGCGCCGCCTTTGGACTCACCCGCTTCATCGCCAGCTTCCTCTACGGCGTCAAAACCTGGGATCCGCTGGTCTTCGCCACCGTCCCGGTCATCCTCTGCCTCGTGGCCCTGCTCGCCGTCTGGATGCCCGCCACCCGCGCCTCACGCCTCGACCCCCAACAGGCCCTGAGAGTCGAATAAAGTATCCGTTCCTGATACAAAAAGCCGCGAGATCCCTCTCGCGGCTTCTGCTTTTCTCCCGAGGTTTTCCGGCGACCGGCAACAGGCCACAGTCTCTGTTACCTGTAACCTGTACCCTGCCTCACTCGCTTCTCAGCGCCTCCACCGGATTTACCCGCGCCGCCCGTCGCGCCGGCAGAAAACTCGCCAGCAGTGCCGACACACCCAGCACCCCCGTCACCCCCGCCAGCGTCGGCACGTCCCACGCCGCCACGCCAAAGAGCAGGCTCTTCATCAGCGCCGCCGCAGCCACCGCACATCCCAGCCCCGCGACAATGCCAATCCCCGCTAGCCATCCTGCCTCGCGCAGGACCATCCCCTGCACCGCGCCGCGCTGTGCCCCCAGCGCCATGCGCACCCCGATCTCCCGCGTCCGCTGGCTCACCGAATACGCCACCACCCCATACAGGCCCACCACGCACAGCACCAAAGCCACCGCCGCAAACCCGCCCACCAGCCAGGTTGAGAAGCGATGCAGCATCGCCGCCGGCGACCCGCTCGCCTGCTCCTCCATCGTGACTTCCCCATACACGCCGGGGTTGGGAGTAATCCCCCGCATCGCCTTTATCATCTCCGGCAACAACGCTCCCGCATCGCCGCCCGTACGCGCCACCACAGAAAAGTTCGTCTCCGGCGCGTGATAAATCGGCAGATACTCCGTCGGCCACGGCGGATCGTCCAGGGCTCCTTCGCGAATGTCCGCCACCAGCCCTACAATGGTCCGCATCGACGTCGCCGTCAGGTCGCCGTTGCCGATCTGCTTTCCCAGCGGATCCTCACCCGGAAAATACTTCTTCGCCAGCGACTCATTGATAATCGCCACGTTCGGATGCTGCGCGTTGTCCTCTTCCGTGAGCATCCGCCCCTCCAGCAGCTTCGCGCGCAACACGCCGAGATAATCCGGGCTCACATCCCGATCCAGCACCTCGTTGTGCTCTCCGTGAAACGGCTTTCCCGGAATCCGGATCCAGTCCGTGTCGCAGTTGCACTGAATCGGCAGATCGCTCGAGATTCCCACCCCCGTTACGCCCGGCAGAGCACCCACTCGCCGCTCGATCTCCCGATACAAATTCATCTGCTGCTCCGGCTTCGCATACCCCGGTCCCGTCGCCATCACATACGCCGTCGCCAGATGCGTGGCGTCGAAGCCCAGATCCACGTGCAGCAGCCGATACAGACTCTTTCCCAGCAATCCTGCGCCGGCCAGCAGCACCACCGCCACGGCCAGCTCCACCACTACGAGATTCGCGCCCAGCCGCCGCCACAGCCGTCCCGCCGTGCCCCGCGCACCTTCGCCCAGTCCTTCGTGCAGATCTCTCAGCTGCATGCGCAGCGCCGGAATCGCCGCCAGCAGCCCCGCCGCCAGCACCGTTACACCCGCCGCAAAAAGCGCCGTGTGCGCGTTCATCCCCACCACACTCAGAAACGGCATTCCCTGGGCCATCGCCTTCGGCACCATCCGCGCCAGCAGCGTCATCAGCCCGGCCGCCACCAGCGTTCCGCCCGCGCAGCCGGCCGCCGCCATCAGCAAGCCTTCGGTCACAAACTGCCGCATCAGCCGCGCCGGCGTTGCCCCCAGCGCGCCCCGCACCGCAATCTCCCGCCTCCGCTTCTCCGCTCGCACCAGCAGCAGGCTCGCCACATTCACGCATGCAATCAGCAACAGCAGCCCCGCGCCGGCCAGCAGCGTCAGCAGAATCGGCCGCACCTGCCCGACAATCAGCTCCGTCAGCGGCTCCACGCTCGCGCCCTGTCCCTTGTTCGATCCCGGATACTCCACCGCCAGCCGCGCCGCCACATTTTTCAGATCCGCCAGAGCCTCCCCGACCGTCACTCCGGGTTTCAGCCGCGCCACGCCATCCAGATTGTGGCAGCTCCGCCGGTCCTCGCACCCCACTCTCCGATCCAGCAGCGGCACCCAGAACTGCGCGTTCGCCCGCGGCGCAAACGCAAAGCTCCGCGGCAGCACACCCACAATCGTGTATTCATCCCCGCTCAGGCTCACCTGCTGCCCGATCACATCCCGCCGCCCGCCAAACCGCGTCTTCCACGTGCCGAACGGCAGCAACGCGATCTTCGGCTGCCCCGGCTGGTCTTCCCCCGGACGAAAATCCCGCCCCAGCATTGGCTGCACGCCCAGCGTGTGAAAAAATCCCGCGCTCACGCGCGCCGCCGGCACCGGCTCTGCCACCGGACCCATCCGCAGCAGAAATCCCGTGCCGTTGTAGACGTCCAGCGACGCAAGCGAAGTGTTCATCCGCTTCCAGTCTTCGTAATCCAGGCGCGACAGATTCGACCGCGGAAACACAGCCTCGCTCTCATCCACGGCCACCAGCCGGTTCGGCTGCGCGTACGGCAGCGGCTGGATCAGCGCCGCGTCCACAAACCCGAAGATCGCCGTGCTCGCGCCCATCCCCAGCGCCAGCATCAGCACCGCCGTCACCGCGAATCCAGGATTGCGCCCCATCTGCCGCCACGCGAACCGCACATCCTGCGCCACCGTCTCCCAGCGGAATCCCATCACCTCGTGGCTTTTTTCCCGCAGTCGAGTCGCATTGCCGAACTGCCGCAGTGCCGCGTACCGCGCTTCTTCGCGCGACATCCCCCGCGCCTCCAGCTCCCGCGCCGCCTGCTCGCAGTGGAACTGCATCTCCTCGTCCAGCTCGCCGCCGAACTCCTCCCTCCGCCGCAGGACGTCCAGCTTCCGCCACCACCGGCCCATCGCGCTCAACAGGCTCATCCGGCCTCCTCGGCGTCCGCCAGCACCCTCCCAATCGCCGCCATCATCTGTTCAAATTTCGAAATCTCGAGACCCAGCTGCTTCCGCCCCGCCGCCGTCAGCGTATAGAAACGCGCGCGTCGGTTCGTCTCGGTGATCTTCCACTCAGCCTTCACCCACCCCTGCAGCAGCAGCCGCTGCAGCGCGGGATACAGCGAGCCCTCCTCCACCGTCAGCACCTCGTCGCTCACGCGCTTAATCGACTGCGCGATCCCGTACCCGTGCAGCGGCGCCCGCTTCAGCGTTTGCAGAATCAAAAGGTCCAGCGTCCCCGGCAACAAATCCGCTTTGCTCGCCATGGTCCAAACCATAGATTGTCTATGGATAGAAAGTCAAGGGAGGAGCCACAGGCCACGGGCCACAGGCCACAGAGTTTAGGGCTAGAGCTCAGCGCTGGTCGCAGACCATTGCAGCTGACAGAGCGAAGGCCACCGCCCTGCACCGTGAACCGAGCGAAACCGCACCGAATCCCGTCGCAAAGCTTAACTCAGACCAATGCCCTGTGGCCTGTGGCCTCACTCACTCCCCCCGCAGCGCCGCCATCGGCTCCACGGCCGCCGCCCTTCGCGCCGGCAATGACGCGGCCAGCAGCGCCGATAAGGCCAGCACCGCGATCGTCGTTCCCAGCACCAGCGGATTCACCGCGCCCACCCCGAACAGCTCCGCAGCCATCAGGTGCCCCGTCTCAATCGCGCACGGAATCCCGATCGCCAGGCCGACCCCCACCTGCAGGAACGCTCCGCGCAGCACCATCCGCTGCACATCCATCCGGTTCGCGCCCAGCGCCATCCTGATGCCGATCTCGCTGGTCCGCTGCGCTACCGCATACGCTGTCACGCCATACAGCCCAATCGCCGCCAGCGCCAGCGCCACCAGCCCGAACAGCGACGTCAACTGCACGATCATCGCCTGCTGGCTGAAGCCCAGCTGCACCTGCTGCGCAAAGCTGTGGTAGTGCACGATCATCATGTTCGGATTGATCTCCGTCAGCCGGTTCCGTACCTCCGCTTCCAGCTGCGGCACCCTCCCGTGCGTCTCGATCTCCATCGAGCCCAGGTAATGCGTGTTGGTCAGGAACTGCGCCTCCGCCGCCGCCCGCGGATCCGTCGGCTCGGGCGCCGACCACTGCCCCGACGGCAGAAAGAACATCGGGCGCCCTCCCACATCTTCCGCATCGTTGGGGGGCCAGTACTGCGCATCCTCCACGACTCCCACGATCGTGTACGCTGCCGGATGCGCCGCGTCCCAGTTGCTAAAATGCACGCCGATCGGATTTTCCCCGTGCAGGTACTTCTTCACGAACGCCTCGTCCACAATCGCGACCGCCCCGGCCGTTCGATTGTCGCCGTCCGTGAACCCGCGCCCCTCCACCACCTTCGTCCCAATCGTGGCAAAGTAGTTCGGAGTCACCCGCACCCACGACGCCAGATTCACCGCCGATCCCGGCGGCGGCGGCGGCTGCCCGTCGATGTACACGTCATCGCTGTAGTTGTTCCCGTCCATCGGGCTCCACGTCGACAACGCCACACTCTCCACGCCTGGAATCGACGACAGCGAGTCATGCACCTTCCGGTAGAAATCGTCCATTTGCTCCGGCTGCATCCCCGCGTTCACCGTATTGAGCCGGACAATCGTCCGGTTCGCCGCCTCGAATCCGAAATGCTGGTGCTCCAGCTTCCGCAAACTCAGGATCAGCAGCCCCGCCGCGCACAGCAGCACCACCGACACCGCCGCCTGCGCGACCACCAGCGATTTCTGCGCGAACGTCTCGTGCCGCCCCGTCGCCCGGTTCGCCCCGCGCAGCGCCTCGATGGGATTGGCCTGCGCCGCCCGCAAGGCCGGCGCTACTCCGAACAGCAGCCCCGTCAGCACCGACGCGGCAATGGCAAATCCCAGCACCGCCAGCGACGGGCTCGCGCTGATGGTGATCGGATTCCGCGCGAATGCCAGATGCAGGATCAGCTTCGCCCCGCCCCACGCCACCACAATCCCTGCCAGGCCGCCCAGCATGGCCAGCAGCAGGCACTCCGTCAGCGCCCGCCGCACTAATTGCTTCCGCTGCGCGCCCAGCGCCGCCCGCACCGCCGTCTGCTGCCCCTGCGTCACGCTGCGCGTCAGCATCAGATTCGCCAGGTTGGCGCACGCAATCAGCAGCACAAAACTCGACACCCACATCAGCAGTTGCAGATCGCCCTCGTACTGCTCCTGCATCCGCTGCACTCCTCCGCCTCCCGGCGAGAGCCGCAGATATTGCCGCGGAATCAGCGGCACTTCCGTCGCCGCCAGCTTCGCCTGCGGGCTGCGCAGAAACGCCTGCAACTCCACTACCATCTGCGCCTGCACCGACGCCACGCTCGCTCCCGGCGTCAGCCGTCCCATCAGATTCAGCCACTGCTGCTCGCCTCGCTGCAACAGATCCGTATCCCGCGGCCAGATCATCGGCGCCATGTGGATCGGCATCCAGAACGACGGCGGCGTGTCGCTCAGCCGTTCGCTGTAGAACCCCGGCGGCGCAATTCCCACCACCGTCACCGTCTGTCCGTTAATCTGCCAGCTCGATCCCACCACGCCCGGCTCGCGTCCCATCTCTTGCCAGGTCTGGAAACTCAACACCGCCACCGGCGGCGCGCCCGTCACATCGTCCTGCGGCTCCAGCAGCCGGCCCGCGTACGCCCGCAGCCCCAGCACGTCGAACGAATTCCCGGAGACAAACTCTCCGTAATACGGCTGCGCCGGATCATGGCTCCCCGCCCGCCGCACCGCCATCTCCCGATCGCCGCCTTCAAACGCCGCCAGGCTCTTCATCCCCGGCGTATGGTCGCGAAACTCCGTGTACTGCAGATACGAAAACAGCGACCAGTCGTTCGGCTTGCCCGTATACGTTGGCAGCCCGCCGTTAAAGCAGCACTGCTCGTTGTCCCCGATCCGCCACAGCCCCGCCGGATCCTGCACCGGCAGCGACTTCAGCAGCACCTGGTCCACCAGCGTAAAGATCGCCGTCGTCGCTCCAATCCCCAGCGCCAGGGTCAGCACCGCCGTCACCGTAAACGCCGGCGACTTCCGCAGTTGCCGGAATGCCGTTTTCAGATCAGCCATCACGGCTCTCACTCCTCGGAAAATCAGGATGGACTTGCAGAAGCCGCCGCGCCTCACCCGACAGCCTCACACGTTTCGTTGCATCTGGCTCGCCATCGCGCTGCCTCCCCCCGGACTGAAAAGAAAGGCCTCCGGCAGCCCGCCGAAGGCCCTCCCCTGTCCGATGAACCACAACTCTGTCCGTTTCCGGACAACAAACCTCTGTGCCGCGCTCTCGCTGACCTCTTAGCTGACCGCTTCTTAGCTGCCCGCCCTTTCGCTATACGCTATCCGCTTCTCCTATCCCGTAATCCGTAGCCCCTGCCTCAATTCGTCCTCAGCGCCACCAGCGGATCCACCCGCGATGCTCGCCGCGCCGGCAGATACCCCGCCACCACCGCCACCGCCAGCAGCAGCACCGCCATCCCCACATACGTCACCCAGTCTGTAGGCTCAGTGCCGTACAGCAGCGACGCGATCCCGCGCGACGCCGCCAGCGAGGCAAACATCCCCACCACCAGCCCCGCGCTCACCAGTCCCAGCGTCCGCCCCAGCACCGCGCGCTGCACCCGTCCCCGGCTCGCACCCAGCGCCATCCGGATCCCGATCTCCTGCGTCTGCCGCGTCACCGAGTACGCGATCACCCCATAAATTCCCAGCGCCGCCAGCAGCAGCCCCAGCCCCGCAAAAATCCCCACCAGCAGCACAAAGAATCGCCGCGGCGACATCGAGTGATCCACCAGTGCCTGCAGCGGTCGCAGTTGCGTCGCCGGTTGTCCCGGATCGATCCCCCGCAGCGTCGCCATGACGCTCCCCGCCAGTGTCCCCGCCGGCAGCGCGCTCCGCACCACCAGATCCGCGCCCTCCGGACCAAACTGCGGCGCTGTCACCGGCAAATACATCTGCCAGCCCCCGCCGCCCTCCACCGTCGATTCGTGCACGTCCGCGATCACTCCGATCACCTGGACGTCTGCTCCCCCCGCCTCGGCAATGCGCCCAATCGGGTCCTGCCCCGGCCACAACGCCCGCGCCACCGTTTCGTTGATGATCACGCCCGGCGGCTTATTGCTGTCGTCCCAGCGAAAATCGCGCCCCTCCACCAGTCGCATCCCGATCGCCTCCACATACCCCGGCGAAACGATGAAGACAAACGTTCCCTGCAGTTGCCCCGGCCGGTATTCCACTCCCTTCGCCTGAATTCCCCAGCTGCGGTTCCGGCTCAGCGGCAGATTGTCCGTGATCCCCGCCATCTCCACCCCCGGAATCGCCTCCACTCTGCGCTGGATCTCCTGCCACTGCGCCACCCGCGCCTCCGATTTCTGGCCGTCATCAAAGTCCAGGCTGATGGTGTCCGCCTGCTCCGGCTGGAATCCCAGATCCACGTCCAGCAAATGCAGAAAACTCCGCAGGAGCAGTCCCGCGCCTACCAGCAGCACACACGCCAGCGCCACTTCGCTGATCACCAGCGCCGACCGCAGCCCCTCATGCCTCCGCCCTTCACTCATGCCATGGCCGGAATCCTTGAGCGCCTCCTGCATCGGTCCCCGTGCCATGCGCAGCGCCGGCACCAGTCCAAACAGCACCGCCGCCACGAAGGCCAGCCCCACCGTCCACGCCACCGCCGCCCCATCGACCCCCACATCGGTCAACAGCGGCAGCGCAATCGATCCCGAATGCGCGACGAATCGCGTCACGCCCACCGCAATCCCCAGTCCCAGCGCCGATCCCGCCACCGACAGCACCAGGCTTTCAATCAGCAGCTGCCGCACGATGCGCCCCCGGCTCGCCCCCAGCGCCATCCGCATCGCAAACTCCCGGCTCCGCGCCGCCGCCCGCGCCAGCAGCAGGTTCGACAGGTTCACGCACACAATCAGCAGGATCATCCCCACCGCGGCCCACAGCACCACCAGCGATCGCCGCAGCTTCCCGCTCACATACTCCTTCATCCCCGTCACGTGCGCCGTGTAATGCGGTTTCCACTCCGGATGTTTCAGGTCGGCATCCAGTTCTGGAAACAGACGATTCGCTTCCTCCTGTGCCTGCGCCAGCGTCACGCCCGGCTTCAGCCGTGCCATCAGCGCCAGATCGTTCCCGTCGTTCTCGAAGTCCGACATCACGTACGGAACGAACATATCCACCCGCGAGCCAGGCGAAAACACAGAGCCAAAATCAAATGTCTCCGGCAGAACGCCAATCACCGTCACCGGCGTCCCGTTAAAGCTCACCGCCCGCCCCACGATGCTGCGATCGCCTCCGAATTGCCGCTTCCAGAACGCGTAGCTCAGCACCGCCGTCGCCCGGCTCCCGTGCAGCGCCTCCTCCGGCAGGAACAGCCGTCCCAGCATCGGCTGCACGCCCAGCGTCTGAAAAAAGTTATCCATCACCAGGATGCCGGTCACCGGCACCGGCACAGCCCGATCCGTCAGCTTGAAATTGTTCGGCCCCGTAAAGGCAAAGTATCCCGTCACCGAGCTGAAGGAGTGGTTCCGTTCCTGGAACTCCCGCGTCGCGTCCGCCGAATACGTCCGGCACGACTCACCGCATACCGGATTCACCGTCGCAATCCGCACCAGCCGCTGTGCCTCAGGAAACGGCAGCGGCCGCAGCAGCAGCGTGTTCACCACGCTGAACACCGCCACGTTCGCCCCGATCCCCAGCGCCAGAATCAGCACCGCAACGACGGTAAAGCCGGCATCCCGCCGCAGTGTCCGCACGGTGTAGTGCAGATCCTGCCCCATGATGTCGAGAAACGGCAGCCCCCGCGATGCCCGTTGTTCTTCGCGTGCCCGCTGTACGCCTCCAAAACGCACCATCGCTCGCCGCCTCGCCTCTTCAGGATTCATCCCGCTCCGCACGTTCTCCTCAACCGCCATCTCCAGATGCGAAGCCATCTCCGCATCCAAATCCCGATCCAGCGCACTCTTCCCAAAGAACGCCCGCACCCGATTCGCCGCCCGCCGTCCCCACCCATCCATCGCGCTCGCCTCCGCAGTTACCTGTACCCTGCACCCTGTACCCTGCCTTCCTGCTTCAGTTCGTCCTCAACGCCACCATCGGATCGATCCGCGAAGCTCGCCGCGCCGGCAAATATCCGGCCAGCGCCGCGACCGCCAGCAGCAGCACGATCATCCCCGCATACGTCAGCAGATCCGTTGGCTCGGTGCCATACAACAGCGACGCGATCGCGCGCGCTGCTAAAAACGACACCGCCACACCTGCACCCAGTCCCACCAGCGCCAGCCGTAGCGTCCTCCCCAGCACGCCTCGCTGCACCCGCCAGCGGCTCGCACCCAGCGCCATGCGAATCCCGATCTCCTGCGTCTGCCGCGTCACCGAATACGCGATCACTCCATAGATCCCCAGCGAAGCCAGCAGCAGCCCCAGCCCCGCGAAGATTCCCACCAGCAGCACGAAGAATCGCCGCGGCGAAACCGAATGGTCCACAAACGATCGCAGCGGCCGAAACTCCGTCGCCGGCTGCCCCGGATTATTCGCCCGCAGCGCCCGCATCACGCTCGCCGCCAGCGCTGCCGGAGGCAGCTCGGTCCGCACCACCAGCTCCGCCCCCGCCGGCTTTTCCTGCCCCATCGGCAGATACGCCTCCGGACCATCCGACCCGCCTTCCACGCTCGTGTCCCGCACATCGCCCACCACGCCGATGACCCGCGGCGGCTTGCTGCACTGCCCGATATTCGCGATGCGTCCCAGCGGATCCTCTCCCGGCCACAGCCGCTTCACCGCGGCCTCGTTCAGAATCACCACACACCCATCGTTCGGCCGGTCCGACCACGCGAAGTCCCGCCCCTCGCGCAGCTTCATCCCCATCGCTTCCAGATAACCCGGCGTCACAATCTGCACCAGCGCGTCAGGACACTCCTTCTTGCGGCAGTCCACCCCCTCCGCCGACAGATTCCAGCTCCGGTTCTGATCCAGCGGCAGCATGTCCGTGATCCCCGCTGCCTCAATTCCAGGGACGCTCCTCACTTCCCGCAGGATGTTCTGCATCGCCGCCACCAGCAGCGCGGCATTCTCATTCCCATCCGGACCGATGTCGTTGTAATCCACCTTGATCGCCGCCGCTCGATCCGGCTGGAACCCCAGGTGGATCTCCATCACCTTCAGAAAACTGCGCAGCAGCAGCCCCGCACCCACCAGCAGCACGCACGCCAGCGCCACTTCGCTGATCACCAGAGCCGACCGCAGCCCCTCATGCCGCCGCCCTGCGCTCGTCCCGTGCCCGCTGTCCTTCAGCGCCTCCTGCAGATGCTTGCCCGCCATGCGCAGCGCCGGAGCTGTCCCGAACAGCACCGCCGCCGTCATCGCAATCAGCACCGTCCACGCCACCGCCGCGCCGTCCACCCGCACGTCATCCAGCAGCGGCAGCGCGATCGAGCCCGCTCGCGCCAGGTACGACGTGATCCCCACCGCCACGCCTAAACCCAGCAGCGCCCCGGCGCCCGCCAGCAGCAGGCTCTCCGTCAGCATCTGCCGCACAATCCGTATCCGCCCCGCCCCCAGCGCGCTGCGCATCGCGAACTCCTTGCTGCGCGCCGCCGAACGCGCCAGCAGCAGATTCGACAGGTTCACGCACACAATCAGCAGGATCAGGCCCACCGCGCTCCACAGCAGCTCCAGCGATGGCCGCAGGCTTCCGCTCACGTGCTCCTTCAGAGGCTGCACCCACGCCTTGTAGCCCTTGCCGTACTCCGGATGGCTCTTGCTGAAGTAGAAATCCGGAAACAGCCTCGCCGCCTCCTCGCGCACCTGCGCGAAGCTCACCCCCGGCTTCATGCGCCCGACAATCAGGAACACGTTTCCCCAGTTCCGCATCTGGTCGTTGATCGCCGGCACAAAGATCTGCATGTTCGTGCCCGGCGCAAAGACACTGCCGAAATCGAAACTCCGCGGCAGCACCCCCACCACCAGCGTCGGCGTATTGTTCAGCTCGATCGCCTGCCCCACGATGCTGCGATCGCCATGGAACTGCCGCTCCCAGAAGGGATAGCTCAACAGCACCGCCGGGCGCCCGTGCAGCTGCGTCTCCTCCGGCGAGAATCCACGCCCCAGGAATGGCTGCACCCCCAGCACCTGGAAGAAATTCCCCTCCACGGAAACGCCCGATACCGGAACCGGCTCTCCCTGCCCGGTGAGCTTGAATCCCCCCACGCCGAAGAACGGGAAGTACGCCGTCACGCCCGAGAGCGTCCGGTTGCGCTGCTGGTAATCCTCGAACCCATCCACGGAGAAGGTCACGCACGACTCGCCACAAGCCTGCGGAGGCCCCTGCACCCACACCAGTCTCTGCGCCTCAGGAAACGGCAGCGGCCGCAGCAGCAGCGTGTTCACCACGCTGAACACCGCAACATTCGCGCCGATCCCCAGCGCCAGAATCAGCACCGCGACGACGGTAAAGCCGGCATCCCGCCGCAGAGTCCGCATCGTGTAGCGCAGATCCTGCCCCAGCACATCCAGAAACGGCAGTCCCCGCGACGCCCTCTGCTCCTCGCGCGCCCGCTGTACGCCGCCAAATCGCACCAGCGCCCGCCGCCGCGCCTCTTCAGGACTCATCCCGCTCCGCACGTTCTCCTCAACCGCCATCTCCAGATGCGAGGCCATCTCCGCATCGAGCTCAGTATCCATGGGCCCCTTATGAAAGAACGCCCTCACCCGATTCGCCGCCCGTCGTCCCGAACCATCCGTCATCGCGCTCGCCTCCGCACTCAGCCGCAACCGTAAACCTGCAACCTGTGGCCTGTAGCCCGTAGCCCGTGGCCTAATCCCTATCCCCTAATCCCTATTCCCTGCTGCCTGCCCCATCACCCGCCCCATCACCGCCGCCAGCCTCTGCCAGTACGCCGCGTCCTCGGCCAGCTGCTTCTTCCCCCGATCCGTGATCCGGTAGAACTTCGCCTTGCGGTTGTTGTCTGACACGCCCCACTCCGCATCAATCCATCCCCGCTGCTGCAGCCGCACCAGCGACGCGTAAATCGTTCCCTGATTCAGCAGCACTTCGTCGCCACTCACCTGCTCAATCCGCCGCGCAATCCCATACCCGTGCTGCTCGCCCATCGCCGCCAGCGTCTGCAGCACCATCAGGTCCAGCGTCCCCTGCAGCAAATCCAGCTTCGTGTCTCCCATTCCTTCTCCTGTGTTACGGCCACAGAAGTCTCGCACATTACCCTGTGGTATTGCCACAGGTCCATACGAAACTTCCCCGCCGCCGGTTCCCGAAAATCCCGACAAGGCCCCCAAACTCGAGAGCCGCCTGCCGCGAAACCCGTGCCCTGCGGCCTGTGCAGTGCGCCCCGTGCCCTGGCCCGTGGCCTGTGGCCTGTGGCCTTCTTCCGCTATCCGCTGTCTTTATCCCAATTCCCGTCGTTCTGTGGAAATCTTGTCAAGCCCCAGGCTGCCATTACCGAAGTGCATCTCTCTAAAAATGCAGCACTTACAGTCCATCCAATTTGGCAGTAAACCCGTCTGGACTTGGTATTCTGATAATAGAGGGTAAGAAAAGAAAAAAAGGCCCGCTCCGGGCTCCCTGAGACGCCGACCACGGCCCTCCCAGGGAAAACCGGGCGGGCCTTTTTGCGTCTGCCCTGCCCTCCCATCCCGCACGTGCAAAGGAACAAAATGAACGTCTTTCAGAAAATTGGCGTCAAAATCGCCGACTTCGGCAAATGGTTCGCCGGCGCCGTCAAATCCGTCATCGGCGTCGCTGTCCGCGTCGAGCAGATCCTGAAGTCGGAAAAACCCCTCGAGCAGCCCTTCATCGCCGGCCTCTCCACCGTCGTCTCCGACGTCGAAGCCCTCATCGCCGCCTCCGAAGGCGCCCTCACCTCCAATGGCCTCAACTTCGCCGCCGACTCGAAGGTCTACTCCGACTTCGTCACCCTCATCGACGACTTCAAAAAGCTCGCCCCCGTCGTCGAGCAGGCCATCGCCATCCTCGAAGCGAAGTAAGGACGCAGCGACGATCATCAACCCATGACCGTCATTCTGAGGGTCGCGCCTGCGGCCCTCAGGTAATTCCCATTCCCAGGAAAGGCAACCGTCCCGACATCACCATGCATCGACTCCCTGCAGATACCCCGGGTGTCGCCCCTCTCTCCGTTGTCGCGTCCCCGCCTTTTCCTTTTCCCAACCGGCTGCAGAACGCGATAGCATCGCAAGACCCGCAAGGGAGGCCCCGCTTGGCAATCGGCTCTACGATCACGAATACCGCCGCGGACACAGGGATGTACCTCCGCGATCTCCTCCTCGATCCAGATTTCCCTACCCGCAGCCGCGGCCCTCGACGGGCCACGCACTATGTTGACGCCGTCAGCCGCCTCGCCCAGGCCTTCGTCGACAACCCGGATCTCGTCCTCAGCGAGCTTGTCGAAATCGCCGTCCGCTTCTGTGGCGCCGACAGCGCCGGCATCAGTCTGGAAGAGGAATCCCCCGACGGCGAGCGGCGCTTCCGCTGGGTGGCCATCGCCGGCAGCTTCGCGCAGTACCTCAACGCCACCACGCCTCGCTTCTTCAGTCCCTGCGGCACCTGTCTGGACACCGATCGCGCGCAGCTCTACCGCGTCACCCAGCCTTACTACGACTTCCTCGGCGTCACCGCCGACGAGATCACCGACGGCCTGCTCATCCCCTGGACCAGTGGTGGCCTGCGCGGAACCATCTGGGCCGTCGCCCACCACTCCCGCGAAGCCTTCGATATGGAGGACTATCGCCTCCTGAATACGCTCGCTTCTTTTGCCGCTATGGCGCTTCGCCACGAAAAGCAGCAGATCCTCATCCGCGAAAGCGAAATGCAGGCCGCCTGCGCCACTCGCGCCAACGAGCTGGCTCACCTCATCAACAATCCGCTCCAGGCCCTGAGCAATACTCTCTATCTCGCCCAGCAGGGCGGCGCTGCCGCCCAGGTACAAATCGGCCAGGCGATTGAGGAACTATCCGTCCTCTCCGGACTCGTCAAAACTCTGCTCGACGTAGGCCGTGTGTCCGGTGCCAGGCCCCCCGGTTCCACTCAATCCTGATTCCGCGCTCACGATCTGGAAAGGACGTACAGGCCGGCTGAGAAAGCCGGCTTTCGCATCAGCGCACGACACCGGGTGCCCCATCCTTGTCGCCGCCCGCTTTTCGTGGCGACAGGGTGGGAGGCCAAAATCTATCTCATCTTCGAATGGGGACGTTTTGCCTGGACCGCCTACGCCTTCATCTCCGGCCCGCTCATCCTCATCGGGGCGCTCTTTCTCCTCGACTGGCTCCGCCGGCCCACCATCACCCTCCCAGCATGACTCGCGCCCTGAGGGGCCCCCTCTCAGGTAAATGAAAAATCGACACTTACCTTGAGGGGGTTCCTCTGGAAATAGAGAACTCGCTCAAAACAAAGGAATTCCGCAAAGTTAA
This sequence comes from uncultured Acidobacteriaceae bacterium, assembly GCA_963770525.1. Lineage (GTDB taxonomy): Bacteria > Acidobacteriota > Terriglobia > Terriglobales > Acidobacteriaceae > Palsa-343. The sequence goes on from CAVYPY010000005.1 coordinate 321,841, forward strand.
CTGGAAAATTTTTTCTTGCCCCGTCAGATGCCCGCGTACCAGGAGTACCCACCCTCCGGCGCCGCCGAACCCAAACCCTTTCCATACTTCTTCATGGAGTCAGTCGCCGTCAGCCGCTGCACGTACTTGATGCTCTTGTACCCCAGCTGCCGCGGCACCCGCATCCGCAGCGGACCGCCAAAGCCCACCGGCAACTCGCCGTCATTCATCCCCCACGTCAGCAGCGTCTGGGGATGCCGGGCCTCGCTCATGTCCAGGCTGTCCCACCACTCTTTGTCGATCCCGAAGTACGCCAGGTACCGCGCCTGCGGCAAAACCCCAACTTCCCGCAGCACCGCCGACACCGGCGTCCCGATCCACTCCGCGATGTACGACCAGCCCTCCTCGCACATCACCTCGGTGATCTGGCTCCGACGGCCCAGCGCCTCGAGATCCGCCACCGAGAACGAGGTCGGTCGCGCCACCAGCCCATCCACCTGCAGCCGCCAGTTCCGGAACCCCTCCGCCTGCTGTTGTTTGAACGCCTCGCCATGCGGGGAAACCTCATTCAGGAACGGAGTCTTCGAGATCATGCTCCGCGGAAACTCCCGCGCCAGCGAGTGCCGCGTCAGCAGCCGCTGCGCCGCATACGTCAGCGTCTCGCCGGCTCCGTACAAAGTCCCATGGTCGGGAGGAATCAGCCCGTACCGCTCGGCCACTCGCCCCGCGACTGCCACACCGGCCAGCCCTGCGACCGAAACCGCGCCGCCCGTAATCAGCTTCCGCCGCGAGATCGGACTCATCGCTGCTCCTCCTCGGATTCCACTCGGCCCGTGATCATCCCCCGCATCTTGCTCCGGAATCCCGACATCACCACCATCATCACATGCACCACAAAGAAGAGCGTCAGAGCAAGGGTGATGAAGAAGTGCAGCGTCCGCGCCGACTGCCGTCCGCCCAGCACGTCGACAAACCACGGAAACGCCGCATTGAAGGTTGGCGACAGCGCCAGCCCTGTCCAGATGACCATCGGAAACAGGACAAAGATCACTCCGAAATACACCGTCCGCTGCACCACGTTGTACGAGGCTGATCCCGTCTTCTCACGAGGTGACCGCCAAAGATCGCGCCAGAACGCCCGTCCGTTCCAGTCGCCCCGCTCCGGCAGCAGGTTCCTGCGAAAGTGCCCGGTCCACAGCCCCCAAACGCCATACACCAGCGCGGTGAACACCAGCAGCCAGGCAGCCTCAAAGTGCAGTGCGCGCCCCCAGCCATTCCAGTCCGGCAGCACGTAGTTGTAGCCGGTCGGCACCGTATCCCGCGACGACGGTATCGGAATCCGGAACAGCGGCTTCATCGTGACGTTGCCGGTCTCGCCCCAGTAGAACCGGGGATGGGTCAGGATGATCTCGCATCCGGTAAACAGCAGAACCAGGAACGCCACCGCCGTCAGCCAGTGCGTCACCCGAACCACAGCGGCATGGCGCGCGGTCTTCTTCCTGACGGGGACAGCGGTCGTGGCGGACACGCGGCGAGCATAGCACACCGGAGCACGGAGCCGGGAGTGGGGAGCCCTGCCAACTGGCTGGCTCTGGGCTCCAGGCTCCTGGCTACCAGCTACTGGCTACCGGCTGCAGCCTATCGTTTGACCGCCCTGTGCCCGATGTCCCGCCGAAACACCATGCCTTCAAAGGAGATTCGCCCCATCGCCTCATACGCCAGTCCCAGCGCTTCCTCGAGCGAATCGCCGGTCGCGGTCACGCCCAGCACCCGGCCGCCCGCGGTCCGGTATCCCTGCCCGTCGAAGGTCGTCCCGGCATGGAAGACCTCGACGCCCGGCACGCGCGCCGCCTCCGCAAGCCCGCTGATCGCCTTGCCCGTCGCGTACTTCCCCGGATACCCCTCCGAGGCCGCGACGACGCACACCGAGGCTCCCGGCTTCCAGCGAAACTCCGTCTCGCTCAGCCGCCCTTCGACGCATGCCTCCAGCGCCTCCACCAGATCGCTCTCCATCCGCGGCAGAATCGCCTGGGTCTCCGGATCGCCGAAGCGGGCGTTGAACTCCAGCACCATCGGCCCCTTCGCCGTCATCATGAGCCCGCAATACAGCACGCCCACAAACGGAGTCTCCTCCGCCGCCATTCCGTCGATGGTCTTCTGCGCGATGTGCTCCAGGATCCACGCCCGCATCGGCGCATCCAGCATCGCGTCGGTTGAGTACACGCCCATGCCGCCGGTGTTCGGACCCGTATCGCCCTCGCCCAGCCGCTTGTGGTCCTGCGCGGGAACCAGGGGCACCGCGTGCTTCCCGTCGCTCAACACCAGGAACGACAGTTCCTCGCCGGTCAGGCACTCCTCGACCACTACGGTTGTCTCGATCGATCCCAGCAGCTCGCCGCTGAACAGTCCCGTAATCGCCTGCTCCGCCTCCGCCTTCGTCTCGCAGATCAGAACGCCCTTGCCCGCCGCCAGTCCATCCGCCTTGATCACCACCGGCATATGGAACAGGTCCATCGCCGCCAGAGCCTCCTCGCGCGAAGTGCAGGCCGCAAAGTTGGCGGTGGGAATCGTGTGCCGCTGCATGAAGCGCTTGGCATGGCCCTTGCTCGTTTCCAGCAGCGCCGCCTCGCGCGTCGGCCCGAACACCTTCAGCCCGCGCTCCAGCAGCGCGTCGGCGAGGCCCAGCGACAGGGGCAGCTCCGGCCCCACCACCGTCAGATCCGGAGCCTCTTCGCTCACCACCCGCAGCAGATCGCCCAAATCCTTCTGGCTCCCGGGCACGCAGCGCGCCACCTGGGCAATGCCGCCGTTCCCCGGCGCGCAGACCACTTCGCTCACCCGAGACGACTTCCGAATCGACGCGCACAGCGCGTGCTCGCGCCCGCCTCCACCAATCACCAGCACCTTCATCGGCTTTTCGGTTTCTCCAGTGTTCGAGCCTATCGCAGCCTCGCCGCGAACGCTACTTTACGGCGAGCCACGCCTGCCAGAACACCACCACCATCATGAAGACCAGATACACGCGGAGCGTCCACAGCAGCGCCAGCTCGACGCTCGTCAGCCGCCGCCGCGGCACCGGCGTCTTCTTGGCCAGAGCCAGTTGGTCCGGTTCCAGCGTCGCCAGAATCCAGTCCGCCTCCGCTCCTGTTACATGTCTCTCTTCTTCGCTCACAGGACCCTCACCGTCCGCCGATCCAGGACAGCGCCTGCGGCGCCACCACGCTGATGCCGTACAGCACGCCGGCCGCCGTCAGCAACACCACCACCAGCGCTGCCAGCGCGTTCGCCCATCGCGGACTCTGTACCCCGTCCATGATCTCTTTGTCGTTCACCAGCAGATACAGGAAGACCAGCGCCGGCGGCATCGCCAGCACCGCCACCACATTGACCACCAGCACCACGAAGACCAGCGGCAGTCCCGGAATCAGCACGATGGCCGCCGCGACCGCCGCGCACAATCCGAGCACCGCGTAAAACGACTTGCCCTCCCGTACCGGGAGATTAAGACTGTGTGGACGTCCCGCCACCTCGCCAAAGGCATACGCCGACGAGGTCGAGATGGTGATCGACGCCACGATGCCCGCCTCCACCATGCCCAGCGCAAACAATGCCGCGCCATAGCGGCCGATCACCGGTGCCAGGGCCTGGGCAAACTGCGCGGCCTCAAAATTGTCCGCGCTGATGTGCCCGAAGAGCGGAGCCGTGGCCACGATCACGCCCAGGGCCGCCAGAGCCGCCAGAGCCGCACCGAGCAGCGTATCGATGCGCCCAAAGCGAATATCTTTCGTGGTCATCCCCTTGTCCACCGTCGCGCTCTGCTGGAAAAACAGCATCCACGGCGTCACCGTCGCGCCAATGTCCGAGAGGATGATGAGCACCATGTCCTTGTCCACCCGCGGCACCGGACCCCAGGACGCAAACGCGTGCCCGATCGATCCCCAGTGCGGATGCGTCATCAGCGCCACCGGAATGAAGATCAGATTGAAGGCCGCGGCCGCCAGCGTGATCCGTTCCCAGGTCCAGTAACGGTGGCTGAGGATGGCCGAATAGAGCACCGCCAGGGCCAGCAGAATCGCCGCCCACGGCGGCACGCCGAAATATCCCAGCCCCGCGCGCACCGCGATGAATTCTGTGATCAGCGTGAGAAAGTTGCCGATCCCGAGGTCGATCACCGAGAACCAGCCCCAGAAGGGCCCGAAGCGCTCGAAGATCAGCTCCGCGTGCCCGCGATGCGTCGCTGCTCCCAGGCGCACCGTCATTTCCTGGACCACCAGCGCCATGACGAACGTCAGCACCACGAACGGCAGAAAGAAGCCAATCCCAAACTTCGCGCCGGTCGCCGCATACGACAGCATGCTGGGCCCGTCGTTTTCGCCCAGCATCACAAGGATGCCCGGACCGATCAGCAGCCACAGCAGCCACAGCCGCGAGCGCAGGCCGCCCTCGAGGCGCGCACTCGCTACCCGCGAGCGGTCGAAGGCGCGGTCGATGTCCTCGTGCGTGACGACGACTTCGTCTTCCACGCCCGCCAACACGCGTACCTTGCTCCCGGATTGTGCCTCTGCACTCAACTTTTGGTTTTTCTGCGGATCTCGTTCTCAGAATCGTGCTGCGGCCCGGCGGATGGGGCTCAACCGGGAAAACCTGTGGATTGTGCCGAGTCTATCCAGTTCGAGCGCTTTTGTAAACTATAGTTAACATAATTCTGTTAAGAAATGTTCACATCCGCCGCATCGACCGCAGATTTCCGAGCGCGCCATCGTGCGCCTCCCTGCCGATTGGTCTTAAAATGGAAGGCGATGATGATCGTGGATCGAGCGATCTCCGACCCTCCTCCCCTGCGGCGCTTCCGCCGTGGCCGTCCGGACCGCGGACGACGTATCCTTTTCAACTGACCGTTTCTCCCGCTCCGCCTCGGTCGTGCGTGAGCGAAGTTCCTGCGCCCAACATCACGAAAGGAAAAGGTCATGAACTCCTTTGGCAGCCAGTCCGAGCTGAAAGCCGGCGGCAAAACCTGGCAGATCTTCCGTCTCAGTGCTCTCGAAGGCCAGCGCGGCATGCGCCTCGCGCGCCTTCCCTTCAGCCTGCGCATCCTGCTTGAAAATCTCCTCCGCTACGAGGACGGCAAATCCGTCACCGCCGACGACATCGAGTTCCTCGCGAAATGGGATCCCAGAGCCGAGCCCTCGCGCGAAATCTCCTGGATGCCCGCCCGCGTCCTCATGCAGGACTTCACGGGCGTGCCTGCTGTGGTGGACCTCGCTGCCATGCGCGACGCGATGAAACAGCTGGGCGGCGACCCACAGAAGATCAACCCGCTGCAGCCGGCCGAGCTGGTCATCGACCACTCCGTCCAGGTAGATGAATACGGCACCGGCAACGCTTACTCGCTCAATGCAGCGCTCGAATTCCAGCGCAACCGCGAGCGCTATGCGTTCCTCAAGTGGGGACAAACAGCGTTCCGCAACTTCTCCGCCGTGCCGCCGGGCATGGGCATCTGCCACCAGGTCAACCTCGAGCACCTCGCGCGCGTCGTCTTCACCACCTCCGGAGCAAAGCCCCAGGCCTATCCCGACACGCTGGTCGGCACCGACTCCCACACCACGATGATCAACGGGCTCGGCGTCCTCGGATGGGGCGTCGGCGGCATTGAAGCCGAAGCGGCCATGCTCGGCCAGCCCGTCTCCATGCTGGTCCCGCAGGTCGTCGGCTTCAGGCTCACCGGCAAGCTGCGCGAAGGCGCGACGGCCACCGACCTCGTGCTCACTGTGACCGAAATGCTGCGCAAGCTCGGCGTCGTCGGCAAGTTCGTCGAGTTCTACGGCCCTGGCATTGCGGAGTTGCCGCTCGCCGATCGCGCCACCATCGGCAACATGGCGCCGGAATATGGAGCCACTTGCGGCCTTTTTCCCGTCGATGCGGAGACGCTGCGCTACCTGCGCCTCACCGGCCGCCCCGCCGAGCAGATCGCGCTCGTCGAGGCCTACTTCAAGGAGCAGGGACTCTTCCACACGCCCGACTCCCAGGAAGCCGAATACTCGCAGACGCTCTCGCTCGACCTCGCAACCGTCGAGCCCAGCGTCGCCGGACCCAAGCGTCCGCAGGATCGCGTCCTGCTGCGCGAAGCGGGAGCCAGCTTCAGGAAGCAGCTGCCGTCGCTCCTCGGCCCCAACGCCGACAAGGTCAATCGGCGCCAGGCGATTCGCTGGGAAGGCGAAGGCGGCCACACGTCGGCCAACGGCAATGCGGCATCGACGCACGCCGCGCCGGAGCCCGCCGGCAACGGCCACATCGCTCATACCGTCAAGGAGCGCTTTGGCGTCGACGTCGAGCCGTACCTCGATCACGGCTCCATCGTCATCGCCGCCATCACCAGCTGCACCAACACGTCGAACCCGTCGGTCATGGTCGCCGCTGGCCTGCTCGCGAAGAAAGCGGTCGAGAAGGGCCTGAGCGTGCCGCCATGGGTCAAGACCTCGCTCGCGCCCGGCTCCCGCGTCGTTACCGACTACTACGACAAATCCGGTCTGACGCAATGGCTCGACAAGCTCCGCTTCAACACCGTCGGCTACGGATGTACCACCTGCATCGGCAACTCCGGCCCGCTGCCCGAAGACATCTCGAAAGCCATCGAGCAGCACAGTCTCGTCGCCGTCTCCGTGCTCAGCGGCAATCGCAACTTCGAAGGCCGCATCAACTCCGAGGTTCGCGCCAACTACCTCATGTCGCCGCCACTGGTCGTTGCCTACGCGCTGGCCGGGCGCATCGACCACGACTTCGATAAGGACCCCATCGGCAAAGACAAGGCTGGCCAGCCCGTCTTCCTGCGCGACCTCTGGCCTACGCAGCAGGAAGTCGCTCAGGTCATCGCTTCGTCGATCAGCTCCGACAGCTACACGAAGGAGTACGCGACGGTCACGCAGGGCGACGCCAACTGGCAGAAGCTCAGCTTCCCCACCGGCGACGTTTACCAGTGGGAGTCCGACTCCACCTACATTCGCCAGGCGCCGTATTTCGACGGCATGCCCGCGCAGCCGGTGCCGGTCAAGGACATCGCCAACGCCCGCGTGCTGGCCGTCCTCGGGGACAGCGTCACGACGGACCACATCTCACCCGCCGGATCGATCAAGGCTAATGGACCCGCGGGCAAATACCTCACCGAGCATGGCGTTAAACCCGCGGACTTCAACTCATACGGATCGCGCAGGGGCAATCACGAGGTCATGGTGCGCGGGACGTTTGCCAATGTAAGACTGCGCAACAAGCTCGCGCCCGGAACCGAAGGCGGCGTCACGCGCCTGCTGCCCGAAGGCGAACCGATGTCCATCTTCGACGCCTCGGTGAAGTATGCGGAGCGCGGCACCCCGCTCATCATCCTGGCCGGCAAGGAGTACGGCTCGGGATCGTCGCGCGACTGGGCAGCCAAAGGACCGCGGCTGCTTGGCGTGCGCGCCGTCATCGCCGAGTCGTTCGAGCGCATCCATCGTTCCAACTTGGTAGGGATGGGTATCCTGCCGCTGCAGTTTGAGCCGGGCCAGAACGTCGAAAGCCTCGGCCTCACCGGCGAAGAGACGTATGATTTCCCCGGCCTGAAAGCCATGCTCGATGCGAAGCTCTCTGGCGGCAAGACGCTCAAGGTCCACGCCAAAGACCCGAGCGGAAAAACGAAGGAGTTCTCCGCAAAAGTCCGCATCGACACCCCGCAGGAGATCCTCTACTTCCAGAACGGAGGCATCCTGCAGTACGTCCTCCGGCAACTCGCCGCGAAGTAGTCGCCGCACCAAAGCAAAATGGCCACCCTCGGGTGGCCATTCTTTTTGCGCGGAATTGCCTTATGCCGCCAGGTTGTGCGCGCGAGTTTCGCTCATCCGCTTCACCACAGCTGTCAATCCGAAAGCCGTTGCTGTGATTGCCGTCGTCGCCAGCAGATCGTTCCGGTAGAACACCAGCGCCGCCGCGTAGCAGGCGGTCAGCCCGGCGGTCGTCATCGGATACATCGTTCCGCTCGCCCAGACCGCAAAGTTGCTCACCAGGAAAAAGGAAGTCGCCGAGAGCACCGGAGCCGCCACCACGCGGGTCACCGTAATCTGCTTCTGCAGCAGCACACGTCCCAGCAGGATCACGCCCGCGTACCAGGCCCACGTCACCAGATAGGCGCCGGTGTGCCAGGCGTAGTGATAGGCAAAGACGGTCAGGTAAACGTCCGTCGCCATCAGTGAAAGCACCGGCAGGGCCATTTCCTTCAGCGGCCGCCGTGCTCCGAAATACAGCAGGCCCGCTCCCACCGCCGTAAAGTTCATGCCCGGAAAGGGCACCACCCGGCTCAGAACCGCCAGCACCATCAGCAGATAGGCAGCCATCATTCCCTCATTCCTTCGAACGAACAGCAGTTCTTCCATTCTGCGGACCGCCCCGGCTCCGGGTCAAGGCAAACCTTCCATTTCATCAACCAACCGATTCACCGCACGAAAATCCCGGCCGCCCGTTCCGCAACGCATCACGGGTTCTTCTGCTCCTGCCCCTGCATGAACATCCCCTCGATCTCATTCCCAGGCCCGACATACACCCACCCGCTCAACGGGGGAACCCGCGGCTGGTTTCCCTTCTCCGAGCCCAGCGGCCAGTAGCCAAACCGCAGGTCCTGGAACTCCACCGTGTGCCAGTCCGGATCCGGCGTCACATCAACGCCCGGAATCGGCACGCTGCCGCGATCCGTTACGACAGGCCACTTCGACCAGTCGAGGTACACCCTTCCCAGATACGTCTGCTCGGCCGCCGTCACTTGCGGGGTCACCGGCGGCTTGTAGATCACGTCGTCATAAGCATCCGTGTCCACGCGATCGCCGATGGTGTGGACCTCCGCCGTCTGGTAGTAGTCTTTCGTCTCCATCACTACATGCCAGGTGAACGGGCTGATCATGTGCGGCTCCGCTGCCACGCGGATCAGCGGTTCCCGCGTATAGCTGCCCGTCCGCACCAGTTCCAGCGCGTGCAGATGCTCAGCATTGCGCAGCCCCCACCACAGGACCACGAAGACCAGAGCGGCAACGGCCCAGCCGCGCCCGCGGAATGGCTTCTTCTTCGCGCCGATCTCGCGATCCGCGAGGCCGAGGATCCACGGAATCACCAGCGCCAGGACCAGGACCAGAAACCACACCGGATCGAAGATGAACTCGATATTCCACGAGTACCAGTGCGCATTCCACGGCAGAAATGGCCGGACGCCGTAGTTCACCGTGTAATCCAGGAGAATGTGGCTCAGCGCCGCGATCAGCGCGCAAAGATACAGAAAGCCCCACCGCGGCGGGATGACGGGATCCTTTCGTCGAAAACGCCAGACCAGCCAGACAAACGCGACCGTAACCAGCGCCACCACCGGTGAGCCGATGAAGGCGTGCGTCCAGCCGCGATGGTGCTGTAGCTGCTCGACCGGCCCCTTGAAGCCCCAAAGCATGTCGAGGTCGGGAGCTTCCGCTGCCAGCGTCATCGCCAGCGTCGCATAGGCCGTTTTGCGATTGAATCCGGAGCGCCCAAGGCACGCGCCGGTTAAAAAGTGCGTTACAGGTTCCATGCCCTCTTTCAGAACAAAAGCGAATGGCCTCTCCGGGCCTCAAACTCTAATCCCTAATCCCTAATCCCTAATCCCTGTTCCCTGTTCCCTATTCCCTGTTCTTAAACGGCAAGCGCCACGGCGAACCGCGGCGCTGCCCTCGTTCCGTTCTGCCTAGACCAGCTTGGCGTCCAGCGTGATTTGCGTGTTGCCCTTGAACAGCCGCGAGATGGGGCAGCCGTTCTTGGCGTTATTTGCGGCCGTCTCGAAGCTGGAAGCGTTCGCACCCGGCACCTTCGCCCGCGTTGTCAGATGAATCGCCGTAATGGTGAAGCCCTCGTCCGTCTTTTCGAACTTCACCTCGGCGGTTGTTTCCAGCGACTCCGGTGTCAGGTTCGCATTCCCCAGCTGCGCGCTCAGGGCCATGGTGAAGCATCCGGCATGTGCCGCCGCAATCAGCTCTTCGGGGTTGGTCCCCACGCCGTTTTCAAAGCGCGTCCCAAACGAATACTGCGTCTCTTTCAACACGCCGCTCTGGCTGGAAATCGTTCCCTTGCCGTCCTTCAGACCTCCGCGCCATACGGCGCTCGCCGTCCGTTGCATACTTCTCTCCTTGTTGGAATTGGCTGAGCCGTTCCTGAATTGCAGGTTCGTTCCTGCAGGACTTGTGTTTCATTGGATGCGGCGTTCGCTCTCCTGCCTCTCGGCACCGGAAAGGCCGCCGCCTTTGCCCGCGACCATCATATGCGATTCCCCTCCCCCCCGCGGGGGTCCCGCTCGCGTCCCTGAATTTTGGTGAATCGGTTGAGCCCCCGGGCCTCGCGTATCATGGGACCGTTACCGACCATGAGTTCTTATTCCATCGGCATCGATCTCGGCGGAACCAACCTGCGCATTGCGGCCGTCACTCCCCAGGGCGAGCGGCTCGACACCATCAGCCTTTCCACTCGGCTCGCTGACGGGCCCCATGCCGTTCTTGACGATATGGCTGGTGCGATTGAGCAACTTGTCAAAAAGTGGTCGGGCGAGCTCCTTGGCATTGGGGTCGGCAGTCCCGGCCCTCTGGAACTCCCCGCCGGTGTGCTCCATCATCCGCCCAACCTCCCCGGCTTTGACGGCCTGAACCTCCGCACCGAACTGGAACGCCGCGTCCATCGCCCGGTCCAGGTCAATTCCGACGCCAACCTCGCGGCTTACGGCGAATTCGTCCTCGGCGCCGGCAAGGCTTTCGCCGTCGATTCCCTCTGCATGCTCACCCTCGGCACCGGCGTCGGCTGCGGCATCATCCTGGACGGCCGCATCTGGCAAGGCATGAAGGGTGCAGCCGGCGAATCCGGCCACGGTCCCATCATCCCCGATGGGCCGCCCTGTCCCTGCGGGGCGCACGGCTGTCTGGAACTCTATGCCTCAGCTACCGGCATCGTTCGCCGCGCTAGAGCGCTCGGCATTTCCGATGCCGCCGGCAACGGCAGCACCGCGCCGCTCACCGCTTCCACCGTCGCCCAGCTCGCGACCCACGGCGATTCGCGCGCGCTCCAGATCTTCGACGAGGTTGGCTACGCTCTCGGCCTCTCGCTCTCTCACCTCATCAACGCCCTCGACCTGCCCCTCTACCTTCTCGGCGGAGGCGCTGCCGCTGCTTTTCCCCTCTTCGCGCCAAAGATGTTCGCCACCGTCCGCGAGGGCAGCTACGTCTACCGCATGTCCATGCCCGAGGACCCGAGCGTCTACGAGGAAGGCAAAACACACATCGCGCCGGCCCAGCTCCCCGATGCCGGCATCGACGGCGCGGCGCTGCTGCCCCTGATGTCGGCGAAAAAGCCAGTAGAATAGCTCCACTCGCGTTTGCATCCGCCAGGAGCGCCGCCCATGATCGAACACCGCGCGCGGGACCGGCCCCATCCCTGGGCCGAGCGCAGGGCTCGCGTCCGCCACCGCTGGCTCGTGCCCCTCGTCGCCTTCGACTTCGCCTGGGAGTGGGTCGCTTACCTCCTCAGCAACTGGAGCTTTCTCGAGGTCCTCGAATACCTCGGCAGTTTCTCGGTCCTCATCGGCGTCATCTTCTGGTTCAGTGAATCCGGCGACCGCGTGATGCAGCGCCATTACCAGGCATGGCAGGTGATCAATACCGCTCAGGGCAAGGGCGGCAGCGGCGGCCGCATCGAAGCGCTTGAGGAACTCAACGCCGACCGCATTCCCCTCACCGGTGTCGACGTCTCCTCCGCTTTCCTCCAGGGTGTGCGTCTCCCCCGCGCCCGCCTCGCCCGATCCAGCTTCGGCGCCGCCGATCTCCGCGACAGCGATCTGCACCGGGCCGATCTCTCCTTTGCCGACATGCATTACGCTAATCTGCGCCGGGCTGACCTCGAAGGAGTCGTCTTCAACCACGCCAATCTGCAGGACTGCGATCTTTCCGGCGCCGATCTGGCTGGTTCCGACCTGGAGGCCGCGGACCTGACGAACGCCGACCTTCACAACGCCGACCTGCAAGCGGTCCAGTGGCAGCACATCGCCGTCATCCGGGGCGCCAACGTCGCCGGGGTCAGGAATCCGCCAGCCGGATTCGTGGCCTGGGCCTTGCAAAACGGAGCCGTGCAACAGGCTTCCGGGCCTTAGTCCCATGCCCCTTCCAACCCCTGTGCCGGTGTGCCATAATGGCTGCCCACCGCAGCCCATCCCGCACACGGGAGATCCACGATGAAACTCCGCTTCCTCATTCTGGCCACGCTCCCGCTGCTCGTCTCCGTCGCCTCCCTCGCCGCCCAGACCATCGAACCGCCGCCGATCAAGATGGGCCTCTGGCAATCGGAAATCACGACCACCATGGAAGGCATGCCCAATTTGCCTTCGGGCCACGCAATGGCGGGCGGGCACACCGTCGTCACTCAGGGATGCCTGACGACCGACAGCTGGAAAAAGGAGATGCAGGGGATGCAGGGGCGCATGCGCAATACCCAATGCACAATGTCGAACTTCCAGCAGGACAGTCATCACGTCTCTTTCGATGAATCCTGCTCCGCCAGCCAGGCCGGTTTCGCCAACACCATGCATTTTGAAATGCTGATCGATGACACCGAAAACGGCCATGGGCACGCCGACATGAAAATGACAGGCCCCAACCTGCCCGCGGGCATGGCCATGCACATGACCATGAAGACGAAATACCTCAGCGCTGACTGCGGCGACGTCAAACCGGGCGAAGGCAAAGTCATCCACTAGGCCCATCGCAGGAAGCCTGGGCGTTCCTGCCTGGGCTCTCCGGCGAGAATAGGGTGATGACGCCCGCGCTCGAAACTCCGCGCCTTCTGCTGCGACCGCTCGCGCTCGAAGACGCTGAGCCGATTGAGGCGGTCTTCCCGCATTGGGAGATCGTCCGCTACCTCAATGCCATCGTTCCGTGGCCGTTCCCCAAAGGCGCCGCACTGGCTCATATCCGCGACCACGCCCTGCCGGCCATGGAGCGCGGCGACGAATGGCACTGGACGCTGCGCCGCAAAATCGCCCCGGACCAGCTCATCGGCAGAATCCACCTTGCCCGTGGGGAGGGGAACAATCGCGGCTTCTGGATCGTCCCCGAGTGCGGCGGCCAGGGGCTGATGACCGAGGCTGTTCTCGCGGTCACCGATTATTGGTTTGATGTCCTGAAGTTCCCGGTCCTGCGCGCACCGAAGGCGGTCGCCAACGTCGCGTCGCGCCGCATCTCCGAGAAAACCGGCATGCGCCTCGTCGGCGTTATCGAGCAGGATTACGTCTGCGGCCGCCTGCCCGGCGAAATCTGGGAGGTGACGGCCGAGGAGTGGCGCGCATTCAGAAAAGCCAGAGTTTAGGGATTAGGGATTGCAGTTTGGAGGTTAGGCGTAGTCATTCCCGACCGTCAGCACAACTCCTGACCACTAAACTCGAATCCCTAATCCCTAATCCCTAATCCCCAAACCCTAACCCCTGAACTCTCAGCGGCCGCCCTACTCTTCATCGCCCACAGCAAAGTACCCCTTGCGCGCCTGCACCTTCAGCTGGCCATCCTGCTGGTCTTTGCAGAAGACGTCCACCTTGCGGAAACTGCCGTCCATATTCTTGTTCGCGGGAACGTACTGCGCCACATACTGGGTCCGCAGTTCCTGTTCGATCTGATCAAAAGCGTCTTCCAGCTTCTTCCCGTTGTTTCCCACGTTGATCACCCGGCCGCCGGTCGCCTCCGTCAAAGACCGCATCTGCATATCGCCCGTGTAGCCGAACGGAGAGCCGCTGCCGAAGTAGAATCCGCGATCCGCGATCAGGATCACGTAAATGATGGCATTCGCGTTCTCGGCCGCCGCGATCGCCGCTTTGGGCTTGGTGTCGCTGCCCTCATCCTCGCCGTCAGTCAGCAGGACCAGCGCCTTGCGCCCGGTCTGCGCCCGCATTTTGTCGTTCGAAACCTCATAGACAGCGTCGTACAACACCGTTCCTTTGGGCTGGCCGACCGTCGGCACCGGACCCTGCCCGATCCCCGGCACCCCCGCCGATCCTCCGCCCGCCGCGGTATTGATCTGCACCTTGTTGATCGCCTGATCCAGCTCCCGCACGTTGTTGGTGAAGTCCTGTTCCAGGTTCACCCCGACGTCAAAACTCACCAGGAATGCCTGGTCCTTGGGCCGCAGAATCCGCTTCAGAAATTCCGACGCCGACTGCTGTTCCAGGGGCAGTACGTACTCCTGGCTGCCGCTCGTGTCGATCAGGATGCCCAGCGTCAGCGGCAGATTCGATTCGGCTACAAAGCTTTTCAGTACCTGGGGCTGTTTGTCCTCGAAGACGTTGCAGTCGTTCTTCGTCAGAAAAGGGATCAGGGCGTTGTGCTTGTCGCGGACCGTGAAGTACTCGCTGACCAGGTTCGACGTCACGTGCAGCGTCTCCCGCGGGCTGGTATCCACCGGGGAATTGTCGGCCGGAACCGTGCTCACCGGAGGCGCATCGGGTGACGGAGCCGCCTGTCCCCACGTCACAGGAACAGAGATTGCCATGCAGACAAGTGGAAGACTCCAAAGTCGCAGCCAGCGCACAACCATGTCTCCTTAGACGAAGCCGCAGAGAGGGCGTTAGACAGGCCTGGGGAGGCCGAGCCTCTGTTACTCTTGAGCATACGCCGGATTTGTACCACCGCTCCGGCGCTGCATCTTAAACAGGTGGAGGCTGCGCAGGACGCTTCCGGAGGAAATATCATGAAGCCGCGCAGTGGCTGGAGTCGTGAACGGATGAGGGGTTTCGGTTCGATGCGGGCCATCTGTCTTGCCGCACTGTCATTCAGTCTTTCGGGTGCAGTCCTCGCACAAGCGCAGCAGAATGTTCCCAATGCCCCCGCTCCCAACGCTCCGGCACCCTCTGTGCCGAACTTCGGCCAGATCGCCCCCGGCAAAGGAACCGGCGCTCCGCTCGATGAGAACGCCGCCGGTGCTGCCGCCGCGGGTCAGCCTGCTCCCAAAGTCAGCCAGGGCGGCGTCCCGGCAACGCCTCCCGCCGAGCAGACCCCGCCCCCGGGCACCCAGCAGCAGCCGCCGGAAATGGGACCCCCCGGCAAGTCGCCCTACACCCTCCGCACCTACCTCACCGTCGTCGACGTCCCGGTCACGGTTCGTGACAAGCACGGCGCCCTTGTTTCCGGTCTTCCCTGGTGGCGCTTCCGCGTGTATGAGGACGGTATCCGGCAGAACATCGCCTTCTTCAGCACCGATGCCTACCCGCTCTCCATCGCCCTGGTTGTCGATGCCACTCTGCCCTCCGACATCATGCAGAAGGTGAACCAGAGCTTCTCCGTCATCTCCAATACTCTGACGCCCTCTGACACCGTTGCGGTCATCAGCTATGCAGGAACCTCGCCCCAGCTCGTCACCAGCTTCACCGCCGCCGGCGGACCCCGCCTGACCGCCGCACTCGACATTGCCCACAAGCCTGGTGAACGCCCGGGCGTGCCCCTCGTCGATGACCCCTTCACCGGCGGACCCATGGTGAACGGCCAATCCGTTGACCCCACGCTCGAACTGCAGCGCGGCAACGCCAGCGGCATCCTCTTCCCGGAGAAGGAATCTCATCCGCTGAATGACGCCATTCTCTATGCCGCCGAGCAGCTTTCCAGCCAGCCCCGCGGGCGCCGTCGCGTCATCTATGTCATCAGCGATGGCAAGAACTCCCGCAGCAAGGCCAGCTATAAGGAAGTCGTCCAGTACCTGCTGGCCAACAACATCTCTGTCTCCGGAACCGACGTCGGCGATGCCGCCGTCTGGGGTATCGGCTACCTCGATCGCATGAAGCTGCCTTTACTGCAGCCAGAAGACGTGCTGCCCCGTTATGTTCTTGCGACAGGCGGCGATATTTATCACGAGATGTCCGAGAACGGCATCCAGAGCGCTTTCTCCAAAATTGCTGACTCCGTCCGCACCGCTTACGATCTCCAGTACGTAAGCCACCAGCCGACCATCAGCGGCAAGTACCACATCATCGACGTACGCGTCGAAGGCCTTACCGGACTCACCGTCGATGCCAAGCAGGGTTATTACCCGTCGGCTACCGAGTATTAGGAAAGCCGCGGGAGTGATGGCCGGTCTGCCGCGCGTTGCCCGCGACGCTTCCGCCGATCCGTTAACTGTTATCCTGTGCTGTACTCGCAACTTGTCGAACACCTGACCCAACGCGCGTCGGCGAGCTTGTCCTGAGCGATTTCAGGCGAGCCCGGCCCGCGCATCCGCCTGGCTCAAGCACGCCAGCTCTCCTGTTCCTGATCCGGTTCGATTTTCCTTTCCATGGCTGACGCGAAATTACAAATCATCCCCCTTGGTGGCCTCGGCGAGTTCGGCATGAACTGCCTCGCCCTCCGCTACAAGGACGACATCATCGTCATCGACGCCGGGCTCATGTTCCCGGAATCCGAGCTCCTCGGCGTTGACATCGTCGTCCCCGACATCACCTACCTCGTCGAGAACAGACAGCACGTCCGCGCGATCATCCTCACCCACGGGCACGAAGACCACATCGGCGGCTTGCCGTGGATCCTTTCCGAGCTCAATGTCCCCGTGTACGGCACCGAGTTCACTCTCGCCTACGTCGACGGCAAGCTGGAAGAACATGCCCTCGACGACGCCGAACTCATCGAAATCGTCCCTGGCGAAAGGTTCACCCTCGGCGCCTTCACCATTGAGCCCATCCGCGTCACCCACTCCCTCGTTGATTGCGTCGCGCTCGCCATCGAGACACCGGTCGGCGTCGTCGTCCACACCGGAGACTTCAAAATCGACCTCTCGCCGCCCGACGGCAAGGCCTTCGATCTCCACCGCTTCGCCGAATACGGCAAGCGCGGCGTCCTCGCCCTTCTGCAGGACTCCACCAATGTCGATCGCGCCGGCTACACACCCAGCGAATGGGCCGTGAAACCGCGCCTCGACGAGATTTTCTCCCGCACCAGGAAGAAGCTCTTCTTCAGCTGCTTCTCTTCATCGATCTACCGCATTCGCATCGCCTGCGAGCTGGCCCGCCAGCACAACCGCAAGGTCGCCATCGTCGGCCGCTCCATGCTCGAATCCTCTGAGATCGCTCAGGACCTCGGCTACCTCGACCTGCCTGCCGGCCTTATCATCCATCCCGGCCAAATCAACGACTACTCGCCCGAGCAGATCATGGTGCTCATCAGCGGGACGCAAGGGGAACCCATGAGCGCCCTGAGCCGTGCCGCCGTCGACAACCACAAGCACGCCAGAATCCAGGCCGGCGACACCGTCATCCTCAGCTCCCGCGTCATCCCCGGCAACGAAAAGTCCATCTTCCGCGTCATCGACCATCTCTGCCGCCGCGATGCCGACGTCATCTTCGACGACGGCTCCCATGGCCTCATCCATGTCAGCGGTCACGCCAGCCAGGAAGAACAGCGGCTCATGATCAACCTGCTGCGGCCGAAGTTCTTCGTCCCTATTCACGGCGACTACCGCCATCTGAAGAAGCACGCCGAAATCGCGCAGCGCCTCGGCGTCATCGACCTCGCCATCATCATCGAGAACGGCGAAGTCCTCGAGCTCGACCGCGACAACGCCCGCAAGACCGGCAAAGTCACCGCCGGCCGCGTCTGCATCGACTCCGGCTCAACCGCCGACGTCGTCGAAGACCTCGTCATCCGCGATCGCCGCCATCTTTCCGAAGACGGCATCGTTCTGCCCATCCTCACCATTAACAAACTCAGCGGTAAAGTGGAGCGCCAGCCGGAACTGGTCAGCCGCGGCTTTGTCGGCGCCGAGCCTGAGCTGATGGAAGGCGCGCGCCAGGTCGTCACCCAGACCCTCGACACCTCCAGTGCCGAGGAGAAGGCCGACTACGGCGTCATCAAGGAAAAGATCCGCATCGACCTCAAGCGCTACATACAGAAAAACACCAGCCGCCGCCCGCTCATCATGCCGGTGATTTTGGAGATCTAGATCCTTCGCGGTCGGGCACCCCGAGTCTCAAGCGAGTTTTGAGAAGGCGCGGGCTAGAGCACGGAAGCAGGTCCGCTTTTGTATCAGGGCACGACTTCAGTCGTGCCGAAAAACACCCTGAAGACAATGGGCTTTAGCCCCTGGGGAGCACTCTCCAGCGCATCCTCTGTGCCCTCTGAGCCCTCCGTGGTGGATCCCTACGCCGTCGCCAGTTCAGCCCTCGCCGACCCCGGCCCCCACGCAAGCCCCGCCTGCCGCCGCGCCCACCAAAACCACACCAGACAAGCCGCGCCCGTCCACGCATAGGCAGGCGAGCTGAGCGGCATCATCGTCAGCAGCAACAGCAGCCCAATTCCGTTCAGCATCGCCAGCACCGGCACCATGCCCCGCGCCAGCCGCGCTGAGCACATGTCCACGATCGCCGGCAGATACAGCAGCTGATCGAACGGCCATGAATACGGTGAAACCGCCGCCGAGATCGCCACCAGCTGCGCGCCATCCCGCCGCCAGTTCCACTGGTCGCGCCGCCGCCAGTAGAACCGCGCCGACAACAAAAGCCCCAGCATCGACGGCACACCCTGCACCCACGCCGGATGCCCCGGCACCAGCGCCCGCAGCGAGCACGGAATGTTCGGCAGATATTGCCCTTCGATGTGTTCCGCGCGCATCGCCGCCAGATAATGCGTCCACACGTGCGGATCGAACAACAGCGCCACGCCCATCGCCGCGCCCAGTCCGGCAGCCAGTCCGGCTAATACCCGAAACTCTTTCGTTCTCCACGAATGCAGCAGCAGCACCGGCCACAGCAGCAGGAACAGGTGCGGCTTCATCGCCGGCAACACCAGCGCCACGCCCGCCCAAAACGGCCATCGTTCCTGGTACCTGAAGAACAGCGCAATCCCCAGCAGGAGAAAAATCGAGGTCTGCCCCGCCATCGCGCACCCCAGAATGGGCGCAAACAGATACACCACCAGCGGCGGTTTCTCCTGCCCTTCGCGCAATAGCCGAATCGACAGCAGCGCCGACCCGATCAGCGCCACCAGCCACAGAAATCCCCCCACCGGCGCCGAAAAAAATCCCAGCGGCGCAATCAGAAACAGCGCCCACGGCGGATTCCGCATAATGAAGGGCTCACGATAGGAGCCGCCGGCTGCGTTCTCCAGCCCCAGAATCGCCTGCGTCGCATATGGATTCGCGTGCACCCGCAGCAGTCGCGCCGAGCTCCAGTAGCAGATGAAGTCCCGATGCGCCGCGTTCCGCGACACGGCCGCGCCCAGCACCGCCAGGCACGCAGCCAACAGAACCAGCGCCCCGCCCACCTGGAGCGCTCGGCCAACACCCATTTCGCGCAGCTTGTTCCGCATCAGTCGGGCTCCTGTGCGATTAGTCTAGGAGCCGGTACCGCTCGCCAACATCCCACAGCCGTGAAGCGCCCCTGGCCCGCCGGGATGAATCGCCGATTACTGCGCGCTGCCCTGCCGCATTACTCTCGTTTACACTCGCTTCACAGTCGCGCCGTGCGATCTATTCCGCTCCGCCCGCATCTCACCGGCTGAGGTTCCCATTGCGCAAAGCCATTCTGAGTCACGCCACGCCCGATCCCCGTCCAGCCCTCGACACCTGGCTCGATCTGGAACGGATCGCTTCCGCCGAGATCTCTTCCGAAGACCCTTCTCATCCCTTCGAAAATGCTCTCCGCGGGCTGGACAAAGGGGGTTGGCGCGCGGCCTCGCCCGGTCCGCAGGTCATCCGCATTCATTTCGACGAGCCGTGCTCTGTGCGCCGCATCCGCCTGCAGTTCTCCGAACGAGGGCAGCGCTCCCAGGAATTTTGCCTCTCGGTCATCCATGTCGAGAACCAGCGGCGGCTCATTGCGCGCCAGCAGTGGAATTTCAGTCCCGGCGGCTCCACGTGCGAAATCGAGGATTATGCTGTGAACCTTCCGAACGTCGCCGCCCTGGAACTCCAGATCGATCCCGGACGCCACGACCGCCAGGCCGTCGCTGCCCTGCACTCCCTGGCGGTCGCCTAACTCTGGCGCTTCCCCTTTTTCCGCGCCGCCGCCCGGATCCAGTACTGGAACGGATCCGCGTACAGCTCGCCTTCCAGATCCGATACCCGCACCTGCAACCGCTCCTGCGCCGTGCGCACAGCGGCGTTGTGGATCACCGGCCCAACCTCTTCCACAAAAAAATCGAGGAGCAGCCCTGCGGCCAGCTCCCCGATCGGTTCAGGCATGTTCGCTTCAAAGTACCGGCGCAGCGACGCGATCGCCTCCGTTCGCGTCTGCTTTTCCAACTCGAGAGTGTTCATGCCTCCGAGCGTACCGCGCCCCAGTCACTCCAAACCTGTAACCCCGAACCTGCAACCTGGGTTACTTGCTCCACACCGCCAGATACTCCGCCGCATTCACCGTGTAGGGAGAACCCGCAGCCGCGTGCACAGCATCCGTCGTCACGGTAAACACAAACAGCTTTCCCGACTTTCCGCTGATCGCATACAGATGCCCTGCGTGGTCCCAGTAGACCTGGTCAATCGAATCGGAGGTCAGCAAGCCGGTAAAGCGCGTCACCGGACTGGCGCCGTTAAAGTGGAACACCTCCAGCCCGCCGCTCCCTGCGATCGCCAGCAGTTTCCCACCTGGCTGTATCTCCAGATCCGTCACGCTGCCCACGCTGGCCTGCACCATGTTCGCGATGGTGCTCGTTGTCGTCAGATTCCCGTTACTTTGGGCCGTGTACACCGCCACCTGTGGCGAGCCGACTGAACTGAAATCCAGTTGTTTCACCGCCTGCACGGCGATGGCCACGTGGTTTCCTCCGTCCGCGGCTGCGTCGGAAGGACAGAAGAACTCGCCGTTCGGCGGAGCCGGCACGGGCGCACTGATCGGCATCTCGGTCAGCATCCCATTGCTGCTCCGCTTGAATCCGAAGATTCCCCAGTACATGTTCCCCAGGCAGGAAGCCGAATACCCCCACACGTTGTTGCCCAGAAAACTCGCTCGCTGATAGAGCCAGGAATTTCCACCGGATTCGCCGAGATTCTCAAGACCTCCCGTAGCGTTCTCGACCCTGAACGAGCGATACGTGTTATTCGCGCAGCCGTCGCCTCGATATTCCATGTTATAGAGCGTGGTCCCGGTGTTATCCAGGAACACCGGCCCTGCGCTTGCGCAATCCGTGTCTTCGTACTGCGTAATGTTGGTGGTCACCGCGTAACGCAGCCCCCCGTTCGCCTCGATCCGATAGGAATTGACGTCGTTCCCCGTCCGCGTCGCGCCGAACAGGAACGTCCCGTTCACCGCCATGTTGTTCACGTTTTCCTGGAAGGGCGACCCTGCAACCGCGGTTAGCTTCCCGTTGGCGCTCGCCGTCCAGGCGTGCACCTCATTCCGTCCCGTGCTGCCTGCTGGCGTAGACACATACACATAGGCCACTGGCTGATTGCCGCTCGACTGGCCTGTCGAAGTTGCAGCGGCCTGAGCCATGGGCACTGTGACACACAGCGCCGCGCTCAGGCTAAGAGTGAACTTGAGCATGCGTCTCATGACGAATCCCTGTTCCCCGATGCCTTTCTGATTCCCCTGGTGAATGAGTGGACGTAGAGAGTGAGTTGGCAGCTAAAGAAGAATGCAGTCGTGCAGGTCAGCTTCCGGCCTGGCTACTAAGATGCGCCCAGGCTCCCGCCAGTCTCCTGCAAATCATCGCCCGTAACCTGTAACCTGCAGCGCTCCGTCACCTGTAACCTGCCACCTGTAACCTGCTGTTCCCTGCCAACCGCCGGACCCCGCTCCGCTTCCTACCCACTGAGGAGAGAACCCATGAACGCATCCGACATGTTGGTCGAGCGCCTCATTGCCTGGGGTGTGGACACGATCTTCGGCCTGCCCGGCGACGGCATCAACGGCGTCTTCGAGTCCCTGCGCCAGAACAAGGACCGCATCCGCTTCATCCACATGCGCCACGAAGAATCCGCCGCTTTCGCCGCCTGCGCGTATGCCAAATTCACCGGGCGCATCGGCGTCTGCATCGCCACCTCGGGTCCCGGCGGCATTCATCTCCTCAACGGCCTCTACGATGCCAAAATGGATGGCCACCCCGTCCTCGCCATCACTGGCATGCAGCACTCCGACCTCATCGGCACCTTCACCCAGCAGGACGTCGCCCTCGACAAGCTCTATCAGGACGTCACCGTCTACAACGAGCGCGTCATGAGCGGCGCCCATATGGAAGCGGTCGCCGATCTCGCCATCCGCACCGCCATCGAGCAGCGCAGCGTCGCCCACATCACCATCCCTGTCGACATTCAGGTCCAGGAAGTAAAGAAAGGGCGCTCGCCGCGCAACCCTCCGCACCACACATCGGCGACTCCGGCCTTCTCTGACAATCTGCCCTCCCATGTCGATCTCGAGCATGCCGCCGACATTCTCAACCGCGGCAAACGCATCGCCATCCTCGCCGGCCAGGGAGCCCTCGGCGCCAGCGACGAACTGGAACAGGTCGCCGAGCTTCTCGGCGCGCCCATCATCAAAGCCCTCCTCGGCAAAGCCGCCGTCCCCGACGACAGCCCGTACACCACGGGTGGCATCGGCCTGCTCGGCACCGAGCCCTCGCAGGATGCCCTCGAAGACTGCGACACCCTTTTCATCGTCGGCTCCTCGTTCCCCTACATCGAATTCCTCCCTGAGCCCGGCTCGGCCAGGTGCGTCCAGATCGACATCGATCCGCAGCGGATCAGCCTGCGCTATCCCGCTGATGTGGGCCTCATCGGCAGCTCGCGTGCCTGCCTCCGCGCCCTCATGCCGCTGCTCAAAAAGCACGACAAAGGTTTCCTGAAGAAAGCGCAGAAGGCGAAAGAAGACTGGAAAGAGCTGATGGAGAAGCGCGGCACCAACCCCGAGACTCCCATGAAGCCGCAGGTTGTGGGCTGGGAGCTCGGCAAGCGTCTTCCCGCCAACGCCATCGTCACTTCGGACTCCGGCACCATCACCACCTGGTGGGCGCGCTACGTCCCAGCGCTCCGCGGCCAGATGCACAGCTGCTCCGGCAATCTCGCCACCATGGCCTGCGGGCTTCCCTACGCAATCGCCGCCGCCGTCGCGTATCCTGACCGCCCCGTCTGTTGCATCATCGGCGACGGCGGCCTCAGCATGCTCATGGGCGAGCTCATCACTGTGGCCGCCTATAACCTCAACATCAAAATCGTCGTCATCAAGAACAACACCCTCGGCCAGATCAAGTGGGAGCAGATGGTCTTCCTCGGCAACCCCGAATACGCCTGCGACCTCTATCCCGCCGACTTCGTCACCATCGCCCGCGGCTGCGGCCTCAGCGCCATGCAGATCAACGAGGCAAAAGAATGTCCTCAGCAGCTTCTGACCGCTCTCGCCAACCAGGGACCCATGCTCATCGAAGCGGTCGTCGATCAGTTCACGCCGCCCATGCCGGCGAAGGTCAAAGCCGGCCAGGCCGCCAAACTGGCCGAAGCCCTCGTTCGCGGCGAACCCAACCGCTCGAAGATCATCCTCACCACCGCCCACGAGCGCGTCCGCGAACTGGTCTAGTCGCTTTGAGCGCGGCGATCCGAAAGCAGCGTCGCCGCGCCCGCCGCAGTGGCCGGAGCGGTCCGCGTTCCGGCCCTTCACGGCTCTGATTCGGCCGACTGCATCAGCGAGGCAACTTCTCGGATCAGCACAGGTACTTTTGTCTGCAGAATATCCCAGACAATCCGATCATCTACCTGGGCATACGCATGCACCAGAATGTTCCTGAAAGCGACAATGTTCCGATAATCGGAAATCTGGTGTGCCAGCTCCTGGTCCACACGTGCGAGATGTATCAAAGCTTCTCCCATGATCGAAAACGCGCGCTCAACTGCGAGTCGCACCATCGGGTCGCGCTCGTACTGCGCGAAATCCTTGCCGGCTGCGAACTGGGCCGCTAGCCCCGCGGCTTCCTGGATGTCGTAGAGATACTTCCGCGACTCAAGCCGCATACAGAAGGGTCTTACCCTGTTCCACGCTTTGACGGAAATACGGATTGCGAATCGCCGAGGCCACAACCAGATCCACCGATCGTTCGAATAGCCGCTCCAGCGCCTCTTTGAATCCAAAAAAAGCGGCAGCATAGCTGCCCGTCGGCAACGGGTCGAATTCGACCAGAAAGTCCAGGTCGCTGCAATCCGCGTCGAAATCTCCGCGCGCCGCGGATCCAAACAGTTCCAGCCGCCGCACATGAAAATTCCGGCAAAGATCCCTCAGTTCCGATTCACGTGCGGTAACAGTGGTGTGCATTTCCTTAATCCAGTGCTCGGAATTCCGTCATCGGCTCCTATTCTCGCAGATGACGCGCTCCATCCTCGCACAAACTTCGAGTCCCACCCCCGCCGTGCCAGCTATGATCCACCCCAATATTCTTGACTCACTTCCGTCCGCCCGCCTACTCTGATTCCAGCGCGAAGGGCGCATCCAGTCCGCGGAAAGGGCCGTGCCCACCTTAGACGTTCACAACCTGACGAACCTTCTTTCAGCCTCACCTGTGCGGACAACCTGAGGCGCCTCCGCTGTTGCGGAATTCGAAAGGAGCTTCGTATGCCCGATATTCCCGCCCGCCCGTCGCTCGAACAATATAAGAAACAGGCCAAAGATCTCCTCCGTGCCTGCTCTGCCCGCAACCTCGATGCGCTCGACAGAATTCGCCGCTGGCATCCCCGCTTCCGCAAAGCGGCAGACGACCGGATCGCGGCGATCGTCCTGGCCGATGCCCAACTGGTCCTCGCGCACGAGCACGGCTTTCCGTCGTGGCCAAAGTTCGCCGCTCATCTGGAAACGGTGAACACGCTCCGCGCTCTTGAAGATCCTTCCGGCGCGGGCCTTCCGGATCCGGAGTCGCTCTTCCTTCAATTTGCCTCCGTTCCTCGCCACGGCTGGCACGCCTCCGGCACCCTCGACCAGGCGAACCTCATTCTGTCTCGCTATCCGCACGTCGCGACGGCCAGCATTTATACGGCTGCGGTCCTGGGAGATGCCGCCGGAGTCGCTGGCTTTCTCGGGCGAGATCCTGCCCTCGCCACCACACCCGGCGGCCCCAATGCATGGGACGCCCTCACGTATCTCTGCTTCTCCCGCTATCTCCGCCTCGAGCCCCATCGCGCCTTCGTTGACACCGCGCGCACGCTCCTCGAAGCCGGAGCCTCCGCCAACACCGGCTGGTGGGAAATGCTCGACGAAGACCCGCCGCGCCAGGTCCCCGAAAAAGCCATCTACGGCACCGCCGGCATCGCTCGGCACGCCGGTCTCACCCAGCTCCTCCTCGACTACGGCGCCGACCCGAATGACGAGGAGACGCCATACCACGTCCCCGAAACCCGCGATAACACCGTCCTCCGTATCCTCCTCGACTCCGGCCGCTTCCATGAGCAGTCCCTCGCCACCGTCCTCGCCCGCAAAGCCGACTGGCACGATGACGAGGGCCTCCTGCTCGCCCTCCATGCCGGCGCCAATCCCAACTACCTCACCGTCTGGAAAGCCACTCCCTTCCAGCACGCCATCCGCCGCGACAATGGCCTTGTCATGATCCAGATGTTGCTCGACCACGGCGCCGACCCAACCATTCGTAACAATGTCGATCACCTAAACGCTTTCCAGATGGCCGCGCACCATGGACGCGCCGACATTCTCGCCGAGCTTGAGAATCGCGGCTCCGCCCCGCAATGGGATCGGCCCTTCGACGCCCTCGTTGCCACCTGCGCCCGTGCCGATCTTGCCCGCACTCAGGCCCTCATTGCCGCCAGCCCCGACTTGCTCCCGCAACTGTTACAAATCAGCCCTGCCCTACTCGCCCGCTTCGCTGGAGCCGGCAATCTTGAGGGCGTCCGCACCCTCCTCGACCTCGGCATCCCGGTGGACGCGCCCTGGCCCGACGGCGATCCCTACTGGGAGCTCCCCCGCAACTCCACCGCCCTCCACGTTGCCGCGTGGCGCGCCCACCACGACATCGTCCGCGAGCTGATCGCCCGCGGCGCCAACGTGAATGCCACTGATCCTCGCGGCCGCACCCCGCTCCAGTTCGCCGTCCGTGCCTGCACCGACTCGTACTGGAAAGACCGCCGCCAGCCCGACTCCGTCGCCGCGCTCCTGGCCGCCGGCGCGCACCAGCAAGGCATCAGGCTCCCCACCGGCTACGATGCCATCGATCGCCTCCTGAGCGAAACGGAGACAGCGGCTTCGCAGACCTGACAGCTACTCGCCGCCATTCAGCTCGAATTCCTGGATGAGCGGCGGGCTCTGATCGAAATCGCTGTAGCGGATCCATCGCGGACGCACAACAAAGTGCGTAATGCCGGGCCAGCTCAGGCGCGCCGGCCCGTCGGGCCACGCTCGAAAGTAGATCTCCTGATAGCGCTGCAGCTCCTCTCCCACCGGCTCAAACGCGACGCCCTCGTATTGGACCGTCTGCTCACCGGCCCACCCAATCACGAAGGAGCACGCGGCATTGGCGATCAGGTTTGGATATTTGCGCGACGACTTCACCGTGTCGAAGACAATCTCCAGCTCGCTGGAGACAGTGATACCCACCAGCGCGGATTGCGGTCCTCCGCTTCTTCCAATGCTGGAGACCACTCCATACCGGTTCGAAGACAGAAACGCGTACAGCGCAGAACGATCCATCGGCTTCCTGACCTTTGGATAGCCAGTCTACTGCCAACTCCGGCAGAATGCCGGACCGGCCACCCGCTCCCGCAGCCTCTACTACAATCGGAGCCGATGCCCCGAACCCTCCTATTACCGCTGCTCGCTCTCGCGATGGTCGTTCAGCCCCTCCAGTCCCAGAATCAACCCCACCCCACCTACCCCACTCGCGATCCCCACACCCCCGGCTACGTTTACGCCACCCAACTCCCCGGCGGCACCCTACCGCTGCCGACACAGGACGGCAACTTCATCCTCGGCCCCACCCACACGCCCGCGCCCGCAACGTCCGTCCACCCCGGCGTCCCCCAGGGCCGCGTCGAAGAATTCACCCTCACCTCCCAGGGCGACCCGTACTATCCCGGCATCGCCCGCGACCCTGGAACCCCGAGCTCTGAGGCCGGTACGCCCGACCCGCACAACCCCGCGAAGCTCATCGTCACTACAAGCCACCCGCATCCATGGACGCGCACCGTCGCCGTCTACATCCCCGCGCAATACAAGTCCGGCACCGCCGCTCCGTTCATCGTCGGTGCCGACGGACCCGACCACTCCCTCTTCACCGCCCTCGACAATCTCATCGCCGAGCACAAGGTCCCCGTCCAGATCGCCATCTCCATACAGAACGGAGGCGGCGACGCCCAGGGCTCCGAGCGCGGCCTCGAATACGACACCATGTCCGGCAAATACGCTGAGTGGGTCGAGCACGTCGTCCTGCCCCAGGTCGAATCCCGTTATCACGTCCGCCTCACCCGCGACCCCAACGGCCGCGCCGCCATGGGCGGCAGCTCCGGCGCCGCAGCAGCGTTCATCATGGCCTGGTATCACCCGGAGTGGTATCACCGCGTCCTCAGCTATTCAGGAACGTTTATCAATCAGCAGTGGCCCTGGGATCCCTCCACGCCGCAGGGCGCCTGGGGCTTCCACACGACCATCATTCCAAAGAGTCCACGCAAGCCCATCCGCATCTGGATGGAAGTCGGCGATCGCGACCTCTACAACCCCAACCTCCTGCGCGACGGCATGCACGACTGGGTCGTCGCCAACGAGCAGATGGCGAAGGTTCTCGCCGCAAAGCACTACCACTACCAGTTCGTCTTCGCCGAGAATGCCGGCCACGTCGACCACGCCACGAAGCTCCAGACCCTCCCTGAAGCCCTCGAATACGTCTGGCAGGGTTACCCCCGATAGCGAATCGCTGCCCGCTAATCGGCGCGCAGAGCGGTTACCGGATTTACGCTCGCCGCCCGCTGTGCCGGAATCAGGCTCGCGATCAATGCGCTGAGCAGCAGAATGCCAGTCGCAATCCCCAGTGCCGCCAGATCGACTTCTCCCACTTCATACAGGCTGGAATGCAGCAGGCGGCTGGCAACAACAGAGAGAGCCAGCCCCAGGACCAGCCCGATCGTTACCTGCACGAAGGCCACACGCAGCATCAGCAGCATCACGTTGACCCGTGTTGCTCCTACGGCCATACGCACGCCGATCTCGACCGTCCGTCGGGCGACGGCGTAAGCCATCACTCCGTAGAGACCAATCGACGCGAGAAGGATGGCCAGCCCGCCAAAGAGCGTACTCAACTCGGCCACCGTTCGCTGCTGGTCGTAATGCACATCGATCTGCTGCTGCAGCGGATGCATATCGATGATGGCGAGGTTGGGATCGACCTCAGCGAAGACCGTGCGGATTTGCGGTTCCAGCCGGCTCATGCTGCCGCTCGTCCACACCTGCGCGCCATCGATAAAATGCGCCCACTTCTCGTTTTCCTTCAGCGCAGGATCGCTGTAATGAATGCTCTGCGAAAGCGCGCCGAACACCATGGGCTCGGGTGGCAGCGCCGGACTGGCGTATCTCGCGTCGCGAACGACGCCCACAATGGCGAAACTGTCGCTGTAGGCCGGCAGGTCAAAGCCGAAGTGGCGGCCGATGGGATCTTCCTTCGGGAAAAACCTGCGCGCGAAGGCCTGGTTCACCACCGCCACATGTTGCGTGTCTTCCCGGTCAGAGAGCAAAATGCCGCGCCCCTCCACCAGCGGCTGGCCGATCGTCGCGAAATACCCCGGCCCCACGCGATCGTAATCCACGCGGTGCGCACTGTCGCTGGGTGGCACGCCTTCGCCTGGCTTCACGACATAGTCATACCACTGCCCGCTCATCGGGCTGTCCAGAGCCACGCTCGCACTGCGCACTCCGGGCAGTGCCTCCAGCCGTATCTTCAGTTGCCGGTAAATCTGGTCGAGGTCGGCCACGGTGTACTTCGCCAGAGGCGGTTCAATGGTCACAATCTCACGGTTTCGTGCGTCGAAGCCGAAGTCCTGATGGCGCAGATTATCGATACTGTGCGTGAGCATGCCTGCGACGGCCACCAGCACCAGGGAAATCGTCGTCTGCACGATCACCATCGCCTTTTGCGGCAGCCCTGCGCCCACGCCCATCGTGCGCGTGGCCCCTCGCATGGAAACCATCGGGTCGGTATGCGAAGCGAACCACGCCGGCACCGTCCCTGCCATCACGCCGGTGAGGATTGATAACCCCACACAGAAACCAAGCATGGGCAGTGACGGCCTGAACATGCACTGGAACAACGACCGCGTAACGAAAAGCAAGCCGCACAACCAGCCCCGCTCCCGCCCACGCGACGCCCACGCCGAGAGCCCCGCCCAGCACGGCGAGCAGCAGACTTTCCGTGAACGATTGCCGCAGGATCCTTCCCGTCGATGCGCCCAGCGCCCGCTGCAGCGCCATCTGCGGACGCCGCGCCATGCCCCGCGCCAACAGCAGATTGGCCACATTCGCACAGCCCACCAGCAGCACCGCCACGCACAGGGCCAGCAAGATCCGCAGGCTGCGGCCATAGGAATCGCGCATCTCGCCGATCCCCTGTCCCCCGGGACCCAGGCGAATGATCTGCCGCGGCAGTTGGTCCTTCAGCTGCGACTGGAACTCCGGCGCCAGCGCGTCTTCGCTCGTGAGCCAGTGCCGCAGATCGGCCGTCAGACGCTCCGCCACCCCGGCGGTCGTCGCACCAGGCTTCAGCCGGCCGATCATGCGCAGCCAGGCCATCGATGGAATGTCGCAGTACGGAGCCTCCGCATCGGTCAGGTAGTCGACCGAGAGCGGCACCCACAGATCCATAGGATGGCCGGTGAGCGTGTCGCCGAAAAAGCCGGGTGGCGCCACGCCGACAATCGTGAAGGGAAAGGTCTCAATGTCGAAGGTCGCGCCGATAATCTTCGGATCGCTGCCATAATCCTGCTGCCAGGTGCGATAGCTCATCACCGCCACCGCCGGAGCGCCGCGCCGATCGTCTTCCGGGGTGAACATGTGTCCAGCCACAGCCTTCACGCCCAGCGTCTGAAAGTAATTGCCGCTCACGTACTCGCCCATCAGGGCCCGCGCCTGCGCCCGGTCGTTGCCGTAGCGCACGCTCAGCACCCCCGGCTCCGCCTGGAAAGCCGCCACCTGATCGAACTCCGGCTTCATCTCCACTGACAGTCGCTTGTAGAGCTTGAACGAATAGAGGTCCCAGTCTCCCTCCATGCCATTCATCAGACAGCACGCCTTGCCCACACCGATCTGATACAGACTCGAAGGATCCGTCACCGGCAGAGACTTCAGCATGACCGCGTCGATCAGCGAAAAGATGGCCGTGCACGCACCGATGCCCAGAGCCAGTGTGAGCACTACCGTGGCCGTGAAAACAGGCGTAAGCTTTAGCCGCCGCAGCGCATGACGAACATCGGCCAGAAATGCCATTCGCGGAACCTTCCGGATATCGGGATGGTCCTTTATATCCTCGCCGTGCCCGCATCGACAAAGCCGCAACCATTCTGAATGACTTGAGAGCCAGATCCCGCATCGGCTCCCGCTACGAAGTCGCCTGCAGCAAAAGCCGCA
This sequence comes from uncultured Acidobacteriaceae bacterium, assembly GCA_963770525.1. Classification (GTDB taxonomy): domain Bacteria; phylum Acidobacteriota; class Terriglobia; order Terriglobales; family Acidobacteriaceae; genus Palsa-343. Next base: position 352,388 of record CAVYPY010000005.1, read on the forward strand.
CTGTCAATCCGGTGCAGCTGAGTAATTCGGCGATTGGGCACTCGTAGAGAGCGAACTTGAATGAAAAGCAGTCGTTTGCAGTAAGCCGCTGTCCGGCGAGCACCGCTTCAGGCTGCCGATGATGCACCAGGCTTTCGATTGAGAGCGCGCAACAGGAGTGCAGTGTGCTTCGAGGCGGGGCCCCGGTGAGCGGCGCGCTGGGCGGATGCGTCAAATGTCCAGCCGCGCGGGGTGCTGGCCAGGGCCGGATGGTTAGGGCTGGCTACAATTGAGGGCGGCACGGGAACCGGCTTCGAAATCGCTCGGGAGGTTCTGATGTCACGCCTGCTTGCGGGTTTTTTCCAGGATATCCGATACAGTCTGCGGCAACTGGGTAAGGCGCCGGGGTTTGCGCTGACGGCGATTGTGACGCTGGCGCTGGGGATCGGCGCGAACACCGCGGTCTTCAGCACCCTGGATGCGCTGCTGCTGCGGATGCTGCCGGTGCGCGATCCGCAAGGCGTTTACCGGGTGATGCTGATCAACGGTGGGACGCAGCCGCCAAACACTTCGGGATCGGGGCACGGAAATACTTCGTTTTCCTTTCCGGTGTATCAGGCCCTGCGCACGCAGAAACGGGTGTTCAGCGCTTTGATGGCCCATGTGCCGCTGAGCGTGGGCAAGGTACCGATCCGCTACGGGAAAACGCCGGGCGCAGAGCTGGGTGAAGAAGTGAGCGGGGACTTCTTCTCGGGGCTCGGTGTGCGGATGGTGCGCGGCGCCGGATTCACGGAAGCTGACGAGCAGAAGCACAGCGCGAAGGTCGTGATCAGTTACGGGCTGTGGACGCGCGCGTTCTCGCGCGATCCCGGAGCGATTGGCCAGACCCTGTTCATCAAAGATGTGCCCTTCACGATTGTCGGGATCACGCCGCCGGCGTTCTTCGGCGTCGACCCGGGGGATGCGGTCGACTTCTGGGTGCCAATGCAGAATCGTCCCGGATTGAATGCGTGGGGCCTGCCGGGGGATCGATACACCCTGTACAACTGGCCGGAGTGGTGGGCGGTGCCCATGGTGGCGCGGTTGCAGCCGGGCGTGACGCCGCAGCAGGCGGTGGCGGCGCTGCAGCCGGTCTTCTGGCAGGCGGCAAACATCGGAGCAGGGCCAATCGATCCAAAGAAATGGCCGGCGCATCTGGGGTTCGCGCCGATCGAGGGCATCGCGGGTTACGCCCATGCTTACCGGACGCCTGTCGAGATCATGATGGCGCTGGTGGGGCTGGTGCTCCTGATCGCATGCACGAATGTGGCGCTGCTCATTTTGGCGCGCAATGCGGCGCGGGAGCGGGAGTTTGCGATCCGGATGGCGGCGGGAGCGCGGATGGGGCGGCTGTTCCGGCAACTGCTCACCGAGAGCCTGCTGCTGGTGGGCACGGGAGCGGCGCTGGGATGGGTGCTGGCGCTCGGTGCGACGCGGGCGCTGGCGGCGTGGGCGCGGATCGAGTCGGGCCTCGCGCCGGACCGGCTGGTGCTCCTGTTTACCCTGGGGGTCGCGTGTGCGGTGGCACTGGGATTTTCGCTGGCGCCGTTGCGCGGCATGCGGCGGATCTCCCTGGAGCAGGCTCTGCGCAGCACGAGCGCGGGGATGAGCCAGAGCCGGCAGGGGGTGCGGCGCGGGAATGCGGCCATGGCTCTGCAGATTGCGCTGTGCTTCACGCTCCTGGTGACGGCGGGGCTGACGGTGCGAACGCTGCTGCGCTACGAGCATCTGGACCTCGGAATGGATGCGCATCAGCTGCTCATCTTCGATGTGGATCCGCAGGGGCTCGCGAACGATGTGCAGGCGTGGTCGTTTTACAACGAACTGCTGAGCCGGGTGAAGGCGGCACCAGGGGTGGAGGCGGTATCAGTAGCGCAGTGGCGACCGGGATCAGGATGGCTGCGGAGCAGCAGCGTGAACCTCGACGGCAAGCTGCTCACGGGCAACAATGGCGCGCGCGCGGAGATCTACGAGAACTCGGTGGGCGGCGATTTCTTTCACACGCTGGGCATCCCAGTGCTGCTGGGGCGGGACATTGCCGCGGCAGACACGCCAACGAGCCCTCCGGTGGTGGTGGTGAACGAGACCTTTGCGCGGCGGTTTTTGCCAGGCGGCGCGCTGGGGCACCGGCTCGAGGGGGCGGAGATTGTAGGGGTGGTGGAGGACAGCAAGTTCCGGTCGGTGACAGACCGGCCCATGCCGACCGACTACTTTCCCCTGGCGCAGATGGGGATGCGCGGACAGGTGACGGTGGAGGTGCGGACCGCCGGCGCACCGATGGCGCTGCTGCCGGAAGTGCGGCAGTTGGTGCAGGGACTGGATCCGAATCTGCCGCTGCAGAATCCTATGACGCAGGCCGCCCAGTTCGAGAGGTCCTATTTGACGCCGCTGCTCTTTGCGCGGCTGGCGATGGGCTTCGGGCTGCTGGCGATTGTGCTGGTCGGAACCGGGCTGTATGGGACGCTGGTGTACCGGCTGGAGCGGCGGCGAGGGGAGATCGGCGTGCGGATGGCGCTTGGGGCGCTGCGTGGCAACGTGCTGCGGATGGTGCTGGGTGAAAGCCTGCTGCTGTGCGCGGCCGGGCTGGCGGTGGGGATCCCGCTGGCGCTCGCGTTGGGGAACCTGCTGCGATCGCAGCTCTATCAGATGAGCTTTGCGGATCCGGTGAGCTTTGCTGTGGCAGGGGGAATCACCCTGGGGATGGCGCTGGCGGCGACCTTGATCCCGGCGCGGCGTGCAGCGCGAATCGACCCGATGGCGGCGCTGCGCAACGATTGATCGCATCCCGCCGCTAAGGCTCGGACATCAGAGTCGGCAACAACGAAGTATCGCGTTGATGGGCGCAGCCCGCCCACCCGGGGAAAGGCTCTCCTCCGCGCTACTGAATCCCCTTTGGGAAACGCGCAATCTCCTCGTCCACCAGGCTCTGCTCCTGGCACTCCAGTTCCCGCGCCTCATCCTCGCTAATGCCCAGATCCCGCATCAGCTCCCGGTACGACGTTGCCTGCAGCGGCTTGCCTTCCCACAGAACCATCAGCCGCTTCCGCAGCTCCTCGCCCTCCCGGTTCTGCAGTGCCGCATGCACCCGGCACCCCGCGCACGTCCCCGGCCCCGGGCACGCCCGCAACATCTTCGGACAGACAATACGGTCGCTCGCCATGAAGTCCCCCCGTTCTGTGCGAGCCTACACCGCACTTACAGCCGGGTAAAGATCACTTTGGATTGTCTTCCGGAACCGGCCTTTGGTTCTCCTGCGGCTGCCCGTCCGCGAACTCCGGCCCGCCGATTCGGATGGCCCGCACTTCGCGGGCGCTCGGTACCTTCGTACCCAGCCCCCGCACGATTCTCCTTGTCCCCGGATGCACCGCCGCCCATACTGAAAAAGGAAAGCCCTGTCCCGACCCTGAAAAGGAATCCGGAACAGGGCTTTGCTGTCTTCCACCCAGGTGGAGGTTCTTCGTTCTTTGAGACGACTGGATGTTTCACACCCGCAAGAGCCGGCTCGCCGATGGTTTATGGCGAGCTTTCCGCCCGGCTGCGGCTAAGTTATTTGTAATGCATACTTGCAGCAAGAGGCCCTGGTAACTACCCTGTTTGCCACACATAGCAACAGGCGTCCCGCAAGTACTTTGTTTGTCACACTTGCGTAGTTTGCAGGAAAATTTTCTGCGGTGCCCTACTTCCGGCGAGCGGCCTTCTTTGCCGGCCCCGCGGTTCTCGCTGCTTTGGCTGCTTTTGCCGTCCTCTTCGCCGCGGGCGCCAGCTTCTTGTCGTGACCTCCTGATCCGTCTGTCAGGCGATCACCGAGTACATGCAAGCGCAGGAAGTTCGTGGAACCGGAGCGCGTCTGCGTGCCCGCGACGATTCCCATAATCTCGCGCGGCTTGACGAAGCCCATCTGCTCGAGCGTGTTCTCCGCGTGATCCACCATCTGCTCCGCGGTATGCAGCTTCGGACATCGGATCGGATACACGCCCCACAGCAGCGCCATCCGGTGAATCACCGCGTCAATGCTGGACAATGCGTAAATCCGCGGCCTGGGCCGGTACTTCGACAGCTGCCGCGCCGTTGTCCCCGATTCGGTGAACACCACGATCGCGCTCACATCCAGGTCTTCAGCAGCATGCGCCGCCGACTCGCAGATAGTTTCCGCGATCGACAGCCGCACCCGATTGTGGTGCAGTTCCTGCCCCGCGCCTTCGCGGACATTCGTTTCGGTCTCGCTGACGATCTTGGCCATCATTTTGACGGCTTCGACCGGATACTTGCCCGCCGCGGTTTCCGCGGAGAGCATCACCGCATCGGTTCCGTCATAGATCGCGTTGGCCACGTCGCTGGCTTCGGCGCGCGTCGGCCGCGGATTCTCGATCATCGACTCCAGCATCTGCGTCGCGGTAATCACCGGCTTCCGATACTCTGCCGCGCGCCGGATCACGTGCTTCTGGATGGCCGGCACTTTCTCCGGCGGCATTTCCACGCCCAGATCGCCACGCGCCACCATTACGCCGTCGGCATTTTCCAGAATCGCTTCCAGGTTTTCGATGGCCTGCGGCTTCTCCAGTTTGGCGATGACCCACGTCTCCAGCCCCAGCGCGGCGACCCGGAATTTCACGTGGCGGATGTCCTCCGCGGTCCGCACGAACGAAACCGCTATCGCATCGATGCCGTTCTTCATTCCGAATTCGAGGTCTTCCTCATCCTTGTCGGTCAGTGACGGAACGCGCACCGGAATACCCGGCAGATTGATGCCCTTGTGCTCGCCGAGCATTCCGCCGTTGATCACCTCGCATTCCACGTTTTCGCCGGGAATTTCAATGACGCGCAGCTCAATCAGCCCGTCGGAAAGCAGAATGCGAGCCCCAGGCTCCAGATTTTCCGCCAGAGTGGGAAAGGTCGTGGCGATAACGCTGGAAGTTCCCAGAATGTCGCGCGGCGTGATGGTCAGGCGCTGCCCGGCCTTCAGCTGCACGGGAATCCGGTTCTTCAAACGGCCGGTGCGGATCTTCGGACCCTGCAGATCGCCGAGGATACAAATGCTGCGTCCCTCTTCCCGCTCGACTTTGCGGACCATCTCGATGAGCTTCAGCTTTTCTGGATGCGTGCCGTGCGAGAAGTTCAGGCGGGCCACGTCCAGACCCGCACGCAGCAGTTCACGAAAGACCGTCTCGTTCGACGAAGCGGGACCGAGCGTGGCCACGATCTTGGCGCGCCGCGGATTGTCCGCGAGGAGGCCGGGCCCTGACAGCGAGAAGTTCATCCATCCCCCAAAAGGTGTTGTAAGGATTCAAAAAGAAACCGAAGAAGCGGAGACTCTGGGTAGTCCCAGCCTGATTCTACCGTGGGGAACGCCTCTCTTCATACCGCGCGGGGTGGAACCAAACCTTCGCCCGGCTCCAGCAGCGTGATCTCGCCGGGTTTGCCCATCTCTCCCGACAGTGCCGGGTTGCGCGCTCGCTCGGAGCGCGGGAAAACCTGGGCATTGATCTCCGCGCCTATCAGTACGCTGAGCGAGACCATGTACAGCCACACCAGGGTGGCGATTCCGGCTCCCAGCGAGCCGTAGACGAGCGAATAATGCCCGAAGCGGATCACATACCAGCCAAACAGCAGCGTGGAGAGGAACCAGGTTGCGGTGGCGATCGCCGCTCCCGGCAGGGTTTCGCGCCATCGCGCGCGCCTCTCTGCCCAGCGCTCGCGGCCAGGGGGCAATTTCTCCTCGGGCACGCCAAAGTGATACACGACCATGAGAGAGAGGACGCTGGCCAGCATGGCAATCAGCCAGCGCACCAGCCGCCATCCGAAAATGACGTAGGTGTGCAGATCGTGGCCGGAGTTCTCGATCATCCATCGCTCAATGACATGCCCGAAGGCCAGGAAGAGGGTGGCGGCGGCCATGGGAACCATCGTTCCCGGCACCAGCAGGAAGGCCACCGTGCGCTCGCGCCAGAATCCCCACGCACCTCGCGGCAGACGGTAGGCGCGGCGGAAGCCCTCCATTAACGAGAGCAGGACGCCCATGGCAGCAAAGAGGCTGATGAATACCGAGACCCACACGATCCGCACCGAGCGCGCGTGGTTGATCACGAAATACATCTGGACCAGCGCCATGGTATCGGGGGGCAGAATCCGCTCAAACCCGACGCGCAGCAGTCCCCGGATGTCCCCGCCGGCCGGCATCATGGCAAAGACCGTGGTCACGACCAGCAGGGCGGGAAAGATGCTGAGGATGGCGGAATAGGCAGCCGCTTTGGCCATGGAGAATACGCTGTGGCCAAAGGCCGACCAGACCGCCCTGCGCAGATGGTGAAAGAGGCGCAGCATCCGTTCCACAGTGTATCCGTCACTTGTGACGCGAGCGAGGACGAAAAAGTCGCCGCGCAGGAATATGAATCGATCCTAACCGCTGATCTTCCACTGTTCGAGGAGGTGGGTCACCGACGCCGGATCGACGCGACCCATGGATGAGAACTCGCCGTTGTTCTGGCTGTAAAGGACGTGCCCCTGCGCATCCACGACGGCCAGAGAGGGGACGCCGTGGGCCAGAGTCACGCCGTACTGGTTGGCGAGGGCCACGTTGTGGTCCAGGTGGCCGACGTCGATGTCCACGACGATGTAGTTGCGGTCGATTAGATCGGAGTTGGGCGGCTGATGAAAGTAGTAGTCGAGGATCTGGCAGTCGCCACACCAGTTGCCGCCGAAGTCGAGCAGAACGCGCTTATGCTGCCGGGCGGCTTCGGCCAGCGCGTCGCGGACCTGACCCGCCGCGTCGGCGCTGGGATCGAAAATCGCGTGGACGTGGAAGGGGGCGGTCGGCGTTGCCGGGACTTCCGAGGAGTTGCAACCGATTATCGCGAGCACCGTCGCCGCGCAAAGGGCGAACGCGAAGATGCGGCGTGCAGGAGAAACCAGCCTTCGTTGACTCATCATTCGCATCAGGTCAGCCGCGCATGGGCCAGCTCTTCCAGCACCCGCAGCGGAGAGATTTCCGGCCGTACCATGGCTTCGATCGGCACCAGAAAGGTCTGCTCCAGAGCATATTGCCCCGCCAGCACGGCGTGGGGAACCGTATCGGTGTAGACCATCCAGCTCGAACCCGGCGGAAACTGGAACGGGTACCTGGGACACTCCGCCTGCCAGCGCGAATTCTCTTTCAGGAAATTGTGGAAGCGCATCATGAATTCGTCATAGGGCGAGCGCTTCAGCGAGGGAATGGCGGCGCTGAGGCCGAGGGTACGCCCGGCGGATTTGCCCAGTCGCGCCAGCGCCGATTCAGGGCCAGCAGCGATCTGACCGGGGACGAACTGCCGAACCGTCTCCGCAAACGGATCGCTGACGACCCAGTCGCGGGTGCGCGCCGGATGAATGTTGTTGAAGAAGCGCAGAATCCGCGCTCCGTGCGTGGGGCGGGTGGGAAAGGCATCGGTGTGGAGCAGGTCGTTGCGGCGGCGCAGAGGCAGATCGCGGCCCTGCTCTTCCTGGGGACGGAAGCTGGCGTAGTCGAGCTTCCAGTGCGCCGGGTAGGGCGACAGAAAGCGGCCCAGGAACTGGACCACGGACGCGGAGTATCGGCGCATGATGGCCTGCAGGCGCTCCACGGCGGCGGGACTGGCGGTTTTCGTGTCGACGCCGCTGAGGCGGTCAACCTTCGGTTTGTATGCGATGTTCTTGTGCAGCGAGCTGTCCGTCTGCTGCTGGCCGAGGAGGAAGCTTGCGTCGTCCGGCGTAAGGGGGACGGGCGTTTGCGGGAAGTAGAGGATGTCACCGGATTCGAGCTGGGCACACCAGGCGCGCGCCTCCTGCGGCGACGGATGGAGACGGTCAGCCGGAATGGGAACCACCGCCATCAGGCAGCCCCCGTGAATCGGCGCCGGAGCCAGACGGAGGTGAAGAATACGAATCCGAAGACCATGACCACGATGCCGGTGGGGAAGGCGATGTAGCGGTAGGAATCCGCATAGTTGATCTGCTGTTGCGCCAGGGTGTTCCAAAAGAGCAATCCCACGATCGCGAAGAAGCAGGTGCCGAAGAAGGCGAAAAAGCCGGCGGCAACCGAGAGCAGGACGCACGAAAAGAGGCCGAAGTCGCCCAGCGGAATGCCCAGAAGCCGCGCGGGCTGCGGATTGGCCGTCATACCCAAACTCCTCGTCAGCTAGAATACAGACTTATGGCCGGAGCCGCCCAGATCCCCCTGTATGCCGCGACGAAAGTTGCGCAGGAAGCCGCGGTGCGTCAGGCGGATAACGGGATGTGCTACGCCGTTTTCGGCGAGGTGCATACCGCCCAGAATGAGCTGGAGAGGATCGTGCAGGCGGTGCCGGCGGTGGTGGCGGGAGCGCTCCGCCAGCGCGCCTGGTATTTCGTTCCCCTGGCCATTGGCGAAAACGACGATACGGTCGTGGCGCCGGACTACTCGGTCGATCTCGGCGATCGCGCCATCTGCCACCGCAATGTGCGTTTTGGCGGGTCGGAGTGCATCTTCATCTCGACGCGGCTGATGCAGGACCGGTTCGCGCTGGCCTTCGAGTTTCTGATCAATGTGGGGCACCACTTCGTGGACGTGGTCGGGGTCCCGCAGAGCTTTGCCGATCTGGTCTGGTCGCAGGCGACCGCCGATGTGCGGGGAGAAACCAGCCACGACGCCTGGGAGAGCCGCCGCCGGGCGCTGGACGGCAGCCGCGGTGGTGTTGTGGACGAGAAGGCAAAGACCAGCTTTCTGGAATCGGCGTTCGCCGATACGCTGGCGATTTACATGCTCTCGCTGACGATCGACTTCGACTATGCCGATCTGCGCGAGCGGGAGTATCCGCTGCTGGCTGCGCCGGCACTGGCCGAGCGGCTGCGGCATGTCGCTGAACTGTTCCCTCCGAATCAGGGCTACGAATTCGAGATTCGGTACCGGCGGCGAACGTAAAAGGCTGCTGCGGCGACGCGGCTTTGTACTACGCTGGTCGCATGCGTTCCCGCACCCGCAAGCCGGCTGTTCTCGATGAGCCTGCGCTTTATGACTATGCCGTGCGGCTCCTGGGCCAGCAGATGAGAACCGTCGCTGAAGTGAAGAGGCTGCTGCGGCGGCGCGTGGAGCCTGGAGAGCCAGGGGACGCGAAGATGAACACCGTGGTCTCCCGCCTGAAAGAGCATCGCTATCTCGACGACGCCGCGTATGCCCAGGACTACACCCGGCTGCGCCAGGAAAACGCGAGCCTGGGGCGGCGGCGGGTTCAGCAGGACCTGATGCGCAAAGGCGTGCAGGCTACGCTGATTGCCAGGACTCTGGAAACCTCCTATGAAAGCGTCGACGAGGAAGAACTGGCGCGCCGGCATCTGGAGCGCAAGCGCGTGCAAAAGCCGCAGAACGACAAGGAAGCTGCTCGGGTGATGCGCATGCTGGCGCGGGCCGGCTTCTCGACGGCCATCATTTATCGGATTCTGCGACGATGGGAAGTTCCGGAGGAGGCGCTCAGCCCTCTGGAGTCGATGGATCCGAGCAGCGGCGAGAGCGAGTCCGAGAACTGAAGCTTGGCCGGTGGGCTGACCGGCTTTCTGCAAGTCGGAAGCTCGTCCTCTTTCGCAGATTCGCTCATCCGAAGAATCAGGGCCTCTGCATTTCCCTTGGAGAACGTTTCCACTGTGCCGATCTTCGCTCTTCTCAGCACGCTTGTTTGCCTCGCCGCGGCGTTCACCTTCATTAGCCGGCGATTCCTTCGCCTGCCGGCGACGGTCGGAGTCATGTTGTTGTCGCTGGGGATGTCGGCGGTAGTGGTTGTGGTGGGACGCGCCGTTCCGGGCCTGCACACGCACGCGGAGACGTTCATTCACCATATTGATTTCTCCGCCGTAGTGCTCCACGGAATGCTCGCGTTTCTGCTCTTTGCCGGAGCCCTGAACCTGAACCTCACCGATCTGGCCAGGCAGAAGGCCGCGGTGACATCGCTGTCCACCTTTGGCACTTTGTTTTCCGCCGGTCTGATCGCGTTGTCCACCAGGGCCATTCTGGGCATCATGGGATTCAACGCGCCCTTCGTTGCCTGCCTTCTTTTCGGCGCGCTGATCTCGCCCACCGATCCGATCGCGGTGCTGGAGATGCTGCGCCGGGTCGGCGCACCGGCGCAACTGGAGGCGCAGCTGACCGGCGAATCGCTCTTCAACGATGGCGTAGGCGCGGTGCTCTTTCTGACTCTGCTGGGATCGTTCAGCCAGGGACAACAACCTTCGTTTGGCTCGTTTACCTGGCACCTGCTCGTTCAGTCGGGCGGTGGAATCGGTCTGGGGCTGGGACTGGGCTACTTCGTCTTTCGTCTTCTGCGTTCTCTCGACAGCTATCGCACGGAGGTGCTGCTGACACTGGCGCTGGCTATGGGCGGCTATGCCCTTGCCGACGGGCTCCATTTGTCGGCCCCTCTTGAGGCGGTGGCCTCCGGCCTGGTGGTGGGCGGGCGCGCGCGGGCCCTCGCTATGTCGCCCACGACGCGCGATCACGTGGATGACTTCTGGGATCTGGTGGACGCCATCATGAACGTCATCCTCTTTCTGCTCCTCGGTCTTGAGCTGCTCGCCATGCCGTGGAAGGCGACTTATGTCTATGCAGGACTGTTGGCCATTCCGGTCGTGCTCGGCGCACGGTGGCTCAGCGTGGTTACCTCGCTGGGGATTGTCCGCATCTTTCACAAACCGGCGCGGGGCGCCATTTCGGTGCTCACATGGGGAGGACTGCGGGGCGGGCTGGCCGTCGCCCTCGCTCTGTCCCTGTCGCCCGGAGCCCTGCATGACCAGTTGCTGGCCATCACCTACGTGGTTGTCGTCTTCTCCGTGGTAGTACAGGGGCTCACGATGAGTTCCCTGTTGCGCCGGTTGCGGCTTTCGTCAGCGGCGGAACTCGTCTCGCATCCCTGAACGAGTGTGCTATTCTTCAGCGTTCCCATGACTGAGCGCGTCACGCCCATTCGCGTCCTTGTGGCCAAGCCGGGCCTCGACGGCCACGATCGTGGCGCGAAAGTCATTGCCCGGGCGCTGCGCGACGCGGGCATGGAAGTCATCTATACGGGCCTGCGCCAGACGCCGGAGATGATCGTGAACGCGGCGCTCCAGGAAGATGTGGACTGCGTCGGGCTCAGTATCCTGTCCGGCGCGCACAACGCCATCGTCCCGCGGATCACCGCCATGCTGAAAGAGCGAGGCGCTGGCGACATTCTGTTGGTTCTGGGCGGAACGATTCCCGAACAGGATCTTCCCTTTCTCAGGGAAAGCGGCGTGTCTGCCGTCTTCGGGCCGGGGACTTCGCTGGATACGGTGGTCCGCTTCATTCGCGAGAACGTGAAGGCCAAGGGCGTGGAAATTTAGAATCGCCCGATGGGCGAAGCCGGCTTCTCGCTCAGGAGACAGCTGTTGCGTGTGCGGCCACCACCTGCCACTGATTCTGCGAAGAGGCTGCCCATACCCGCGTAAAGCGAAGGTCGCCGTTTGCAGGATAACCGGCGTATACGCCCGTTATCTGCGTTCGCACGGTTACGATCGCGATGCTTCCACGGACAAGAATGCGTTGTTCGGAGCGCAGCAGACGGTCGATCCTGAGCAGGCCCGATCGATGCGCAGACAGGTCCTCCTCCTTGCCCAGCAACTGCCCGAGGTGATTCGTAAAGATGAGATCCGCGGACAGAAGGGTCCCGAGAACCTTTGTGTCTGAGGCAAGCATCGCCGCGCACAGTTGATTCTCGAGTTCAATGATCAGCGGCTCTCTTGTCTGCGACATACCCACTTGTATCGCAGTCAGCTTCGGTTTCTCCACCCTGCCGCCATGCGTTCCTTCAGAAGGCAGTGATCCATAATCACCTTCACGCCAGCCGCCTCGGCCCAGGACGCAGCTTCGTCGTGCACGACGCCTTCCTGCAGCCAGAGGTAGGGGATCTTCAGGCGGATGACGTCCTTGACAATCTCCGGCACGTGCTCCGGGGCGCGGAAGACGTTGACCAGTTCGACGGCGCCGCGTGCAGATGCGACGGCTTCGTCCAGATCGGGGAAAGCTTTTTCGCCCAGAACGCTGTCAATCTGAGGATTGACGGGGAGGATCCGGTAGCCCTGGCTTTGCATGAAGCGGGCGACGCCCAGCGAGGCGCGGCCCTCGCGACTGGTGAGGCCGACAACGGCGATGGTGCGGGTTCGGTCGAGGATTTCCCGGATGGTGGCAGGTTCATTCATCGTTGATGAGATGCCAGTCACATGCGCCGGTCGCAAAATGGCCGGACGCCAGGGCGAGGAAGAAGCATGCCCTAATAGTTCACAATTTTCGCAAACGACTGCGCGTCAAGGCTGGCTCCTCCCACGAGGCCACCGTCAATTTCAGCCTCGCTCATCAGAGCTGTGGCGTTCTCGGGCTTGACGCTGCCGCCGTACAGGATGCGCATGTCGTCTGCAACCTTCGGGCCAAGCATCTTCGCCACGTCGCCACGGATCACTTTGTGGGCTTCGGAGGCGATCTCCGGGGTCGCAGTTTTGCCGGTCCCAATGGCCCACACCGGCTCATAGGCGATGACAATCGGAGCCGCGTCGGCGGACTGGATGCCTGCCAGCACGCCACGAGTCTGGCGCAGCAGGACCTCTTTGGTCTTTCCTGCTTCTCTTTCAGCCAGGACCTCGCCCACGCAGACGATGGGCGTCAGACCATGCTGCAAGGCGGTCTTCAGCTTCTTATTGATGATCTCGTCGGTTTCACCGAAATACTGCCGGCGCTCGGAATGCCCCAGAATGACGTGGGTCGCGCCGATGGCCTTCAGCATCAGGGGCGAAGTTTCTCCGGTGTAGGCTCCCTCGTCGGCAAAATGCATGTTTTGCGCGCCCACCGCCACGCCGGACCCGGTGACCGCCGCGATCACCACCGAAAGCGAGGTAAACGACGGGCACAGGACGATTTCGTCCCGGGAGTGATTCGCCACCAGCGGCAGGAAGTTTTTAGTGAATTCCTGGGCCTGGGCCGGCGTTTTGTACATTTTCCAGTTAGCAGCGATCAGCGGTTTCCGCGGCATCGTGAGTAGTCCCTCAGGGTGATTGTAGAAGACCGCCTGGGTGTGCAATGGTGATGCCCGATACAAGTTCGAGTACCCTCGTGTATCGTGATTCTGGTCTTGTTTGCCCACGAATGATGACCGAGAACCTCAGACTGCCGAAGGCAGTGGCTCGAACCAGCACCGGCAGGGTGCGCACCGGCAATGAAGACGCCTTCGGTTTTCTGCCCGACCACGGGATTTACGTGGTTTGCGACGGGATGGGCGGAGCAGCGGGCGGCGAAATCGCCAGCCGGCTCACCGTGGACACAGTGCTTCATCGCATTTCCAGCGAAAACGGCGCCGGCGGCAGCGCACGGGACCGTATCCACGAGGCAATCGCAGAAGCCAACCTGGCCGTCCTGGAGCGGGCCGATCGGGAACCGGGCCTGTACGGTATGGGAACAACACTGGTGGCGCTGATGATCGGGCGGAACCCCGGACCGGGCAAGGCGCTCATCGCGCATGCGGGCGACAGCCGCTGCTACCTGTTCCGGCACGGAGCTCTGTCGCGCTGCACGCACGATCACTCGTTGGTCGATGAGCAGATGCGCCTGGGGACGATGACCCAGGAAGAAGCGGAGCGCTCGCCGTTTCGGAGCGTGATTACCCGTGCCATCGGCACCCAGGAAACGGTCTCCGAAGAGATTCTGGAAATGGAAACGGAGCCCGGCGACCTCTTCCTGCTGTGTACCGATGGGCTGACCCGTGAGGTGACCGAGGAGCAGATTGCACAGGCGCTCGGGATGGGCGACGACCTGCAAGGCGCCGTGGAGCGGCTTGTAGAGGAAGCGAATGAGGCGGGCGGCCGCGATAATGTCACCTGCCTGCTGGTTCATGTGCCTGGCCCGGAATAGGCGACAACTATAAGAGGAGAGGGATGGCAGAAATCAGGAAGGTTGGCGTCCTGGGCGCCGGCACCATGGGCAACGGGATTGCCCACGTCTTCGCGCGCAGCGGATTCCCGGTGGTTCTTTGCGAGGTCGAACAACGCTTTCTGGATCGCGGTCTGGAGACGATCCGGAAGAACCTGGGGCGTGAGGCTGAGAAAGGCAAGATCTCTCAGGATGAGGTTCAGGCGGCGCTGCAGCGGATTGAGGGGACACTGGACCGGGCGGCGCTGAGCTCGTGCGACTTTGTCGTCGAGGCCGCGACCGAGCGCTTTGAGATCAAACGGTCGGTTTTCCAGGATCTCGACGCAGTGCTGCCCGCCGAGGTCATCCTCGCCTCCAATACCTCCTCGATTTCCATCACGAAACTCGCCGGGCAGACCGGCCGTCCCGATCGGGTGATCGGGATGCACTTCTTCAATCCGGTTCCGGTGATGAAGCTGGTGGAGGTCATCCGCGGGCTGGCGACGTCACAAGAGACCTTTGAAACGGTCCAGGGTTTGGCAGAGAAGCTCGGCAAGACGCCTGTTGAAGTGAACGACGCGCCTGGGTTCGTGTCGAACCGCGTGCTCATGCCTCTGCTCAACGAGGCGATGTATGCGGTGATGGAAGGTGTCGCCAAGCCGGAGGCCGTCGATGAGGTCTTTAAGCTGGGCATGGCGCATCCGATGGGCCCGCTGACCCTCGCGGACTTCATAGGGCTCGATGTCTGCCTGGACATTATGCGTGTGCTGCACGACGGTCTGGGCGACCCGAAATACCGGCCGTGCCCCCTCCTGATCCGCATGGTGGACGCCGGCTGGCTGGGACGGAAGTCAGGACGCGGGTTTTATACCTACTAGGCGCGTTCAGCCATGCATGCAAAACTGCATTCCCGGACGCGATGGCGCCGATTTTGTGCAGCCAGCGTGGCCGCCGGAATTTTGATTCTCGCCGCACTGACAGCTGACGGGCGGGCACAGACGCACTCCGGTACAGCCGGATCGGGGACCCCGCTTTCGTTTGAGGTTGCGACGATTAAGCCGGTTGACCCGCACGGGATGGTGGGACCGGAAGTGGAGGTCAAACCGGGGGGAATGGTGTACCTCTACGGCGTGCCTCTGAAGCAGATGATCTGCACGGCGTATCACCTCGCGTGGTGGCCGGTGGAGGGCGGCGAGCCGTGGATTGAAAAGGATCTGTACAACGTGGTGGCAAAGGCTCCGGCGACGGGCGGGAAGCCGTATGACCTGCGCCACAGCCTGTTTGGGATTGAGGATCCGCGGCTGCGCGCGATGTTGCAGACGCTGCTGGCGGAGCGGTTTGCGCTGAAGGTGCATGAGGAAACGAAGACGGGGCGGGTGTACCTGCTGGAGTTGAGCGGGAAACCGCTGCAATTGAAGGCGGCGGCGAAGGCGAAGCCGGTGAGACAGGATGATGGCCCGGACGCGGAGCCGGAACCGGTTCAGGATGCAGGCGCGTTCAGCAGCATTGGGTGGGCTGGAGGAAGTTGGGGGATTTTCGACACCACGATGCCGCAACTGGCGAAGTTTGCGGGAGACTTTTACGTGCATCGCCCGATTCTGGACCGGACCGGGCTGACGGGGGCGTTCGATTACCGGTCCGCTCCGGAGGACAACACTGCTTTCTGGCAGGATCAGACGGGGTCGTTTCTGCGGATGCTGGGGGATGCGGGGCTGAAGCTGACGCCGGCGGAAGGTCCGGTGGAAACGCTGGTAATCGACCACGCGGAAGCTCCGACGCCGAATTGAACGCGGGTGTAGCCAGGCGGGTACTGGCGCCGGGGGCGCCCCTCATTCCCACACGCTTACGGCGTATGCTCCAAGTATGGTGCGGATGACGGTGCTGGCCAGTGGCTCCAAAGGTAACAGCGCCATTGTCGCCAGCTCCACGACGCGCATCCTCGTGGACACGGGACTCTCCTGCCGCGAGCTGATGAAGCGGATGCAGAGTGCAGGTGAAGATCCCTCCGCTCTGGACGCCATCCTCATCACCCACGAGCACCAGGATCACGTGCAGGGTCTCGCGGTCACTGCACGGCGGCTCGGCATCCCTGTCTACTGGACGGAGCCAACGCACCGCGCCTGGGTGCGCTGGATGACGCCTCAGAAACGCATCACCTACGCCGAGTGGCTGGAGCGTCGCCGCGCGCAGGCCAATGCGACGCCGGAACCCAACCCGGAAGAGAGGGCAGCGGCCGAGGAAACCCTCTGCGAACCACAGAAGGATCCCACTGCCCTGCCTTCGGTACAGTATTTTCAGTCAGGCAGCGGCTTTCGCATCGGCGATATCGCGATCATGCCTTTTACCATCCCCCATGACGCTATTGATCCTGTTGGGTTTGTCTTTGAAACCGAAGGCGTTCGCATAGGATTAGCGACGGACCTGGGATACATGCCATCCAATGTAAATGTGCAGTTGCGGGGATGCGATGTGCTGATGCTGGAGTCCAATCACGATCTGGATATGCTGCGCGACGGTCCTTATCCGTGGGCGGTGAAACAGCGAGTGATGTCCCGCGTCGGTCATCTGTCTAACGATGCCGCGGCTGACTTTCTCGCCAGAGGTTACGATGGGCAAGCGACGTATGTCGTTCTGGCGCATCTATCCGAAAACAATAATCTTCCTGAGTTGGCGCGCATTGCGGCGGAGCGGGCTTTGCGGGACCGCATGAGCCTGCTCGCAAATCACCTGGTCCTCGCGGAACAGGATCGACCCATGGAAGCTATTGTTCTGAAATGACAAGGGGTTATATAATTAAAAACAGTCACCCCTGTGCATTGGAGTCTCACCTCCTGAGTTCCTGTGGCTGTTGAGGTGAGGGGAAAATGAGGACCTGAACGATGAGTACATGCACCGATTCGGTCGTCGGGGACATTCTTTCGAGTTGGCGCTACGACATCTCGGGCATCTCCCCCGAGATGCGCACGGATTACGAAGAACATCTGGCCAGTTGTGCCTGGTGCCGCTCCCGGCAGCGGCTGCACCGCGCCGTGGACGTGGCCCTGATCAGTCTGAGCACCCTGTGCATTATTGCGTTTCTTCTGGCTTTGGCGGTCATTCACCACGTTGAGCCGCTGCGCACGGCAGCGGTCGTAATGCATCTGGAGCATACGGCGGTTGTCCTCACGCTGCAGGCCGCGGCGATCGTTGGCCTGCTGGCTTCGCTGGCTGCCTGGATTCTCGTGGCTATCGCCACGCCGGCACCTGTGTACATAACCGGGGTCGCCATGGAACAGGCCCGGGTTCTCCAGGATCGCATACCTGAGGAGTTGCGCAGCCGGCTGCGGGCATGAACCCCATCTCTGACCGAGTTCTGCCCCGGGCCAAATTTTCTTTTCTCGCTGCTCCTTTCCCTTCATCAACTTCCGGTAGTGTTGCCGTCCGACCGAAGCCAGAACCGCAACCAGGGTGACCTTTGTCACATCGTATTGATGTGGGGTTTGTGATCATCTTCTCGTCCTGTTGAATGGACGGGAGAAGGGAGCTGATCATGGCGTCACCCATCGATGCTGTTCGATTTCATTCCACTTTTGGCGAGGCAGATTATTGGCTTCGCGCCGAAGTTCGATTTCCGTCCTCAAAGCACAAAGAAGAAGAGCACGTAGCTCCCGCGCGCGGAGCGATTCTGGGCCTTGCTATCGGCGGCCTCATGTGGGTGGGACTGATCGTTGGATTTCGCGCCTTGCTCGGTCTCTGAATATCCTGAGCGGGACGTGTGCGCGGCCTCGCCGGGGACCGTTCGGACGCAGCCCGTTCGATGTCAGACTGCAGCCCTTCTGTAACTCCCCGAAAAATATCAGGCAGCATGGTTATTCCGCTCCGGAATCGACGAGATTGCGGGCGCGACGGAAGCTTTTCGACTGCTCTCAAAGGGAGTACGATGATCGCAAATCGCCGTGCGGAACCATTCTGTTAAGACGAATTGCTGTGCGGCGGCCTCTATTTCCACGGTAGCGTCCTGAACCGGTGAACGGTCGCAGCCGGTTTCTCGTCTTTCACTCTCGCGCGGAGCGTCGATCGTGACCAAACTTGTCCGAGCTGGCTTGGGAGCGGGACTGCTGCTGTTCGCCAGTTGCGCCACGGCAGGGATCGCGCGTGGTCAGGATCTCGCCCCTGCGGGGTCCGGATTTCCCGGCATGCATGGACTGCCGTCCGAACCTTCTCAGCAATCGACGGACCTGGTCAACAAATACAAAGACGATCCCCTGATGCTGCACGCACTTCGTGAGCAGGCGCGGCTGCGAGGCGAAGAGCGTCAGAAACAGATCGTCGAGGCGACAGCTCTGCTGCTGCGGATCGCCCAGGACTTGCGGAAGGAGATGGCGAACCCCCCGGAGGGCATGACAGCCAAAACCGAAGCGGACCGGCTGGATCAGATCGAGAAGCTGGCACACATGATCCAGAACCGCGAAAAAACCGAAGATGGTGTCTCGACGGACCTCTCCAAAGCGGGGGTTTGGCCGTGATCCGCCGGAGAGGGTTGTTACCGGTCCTGCTGCTGGGCTTGTGTGGGATGGCTGGCGGCCAGACAGCACCGCCTTCTGTGAAGACTGCTGCTGCGCCGCCGGCGCAGGCGGCTACGACTCCATCCCCTGCAGGGGACAGCGGCAAATCGACGGCTGTGTCTGTCTCCGTCGCGCCTTTGTCTCCGCAGGAGCAGCGGCTGCTGGACGAAGCGGATCAGTTGGTCGGCCTCGCGCAGGAACTGAAGGCAGAAGTGGACAAGACGGACCAGTACACACTCTCAGTCAAGACGCTGCGGCGAGCCGACGACATCGAGAAGCTGGCGAAGACCCTCCAAAAGGAAGTCCAGCGGGAAGGTCGCTGAGGTCAGGCGCACCTATTCCGGCGTGGGGAACCCCGGGAGGGGAAGTTTTGTGCGCCCGGCAGATTTGACCGGTAGAGGTTCTGACAGGCTCCTATTCCGTTCTCCGTTAGATATTCGCTCCAAAAGAAAAGGCGCAATGGGACTCACGCCCCACTGCGCCCACTTCGATTCAGCTGCGATCAGAAGAGGAATTTACCTCCGAACTGCAGAGTACGCGGATCATTGGCGCTGGTGACCTGACCGAAGTTGCCATCGGTGAATCCCGCGTCAATACCGTTAAACTCCGTGTGGTTGAAGGTGTTGTACGACTCGACGCGGAGCTCGAACTTCGTATTCTCGTTTTCCGAGACGACAAACGACTTGAACAGGCTCATGTTCCAGTTGGCCAGCCCAGGGGCGACAATGCTGTCTTTGCCTGCCGTTCCGAAGCCGTTGTTGGGGCCGCCATTCCACGGCGCCACAGGAGCCGCAAAAGCCGTGGTGTTGAACCACTCCTTCTGCGACTTCGGCCCACGCGGGTTGCCGACCAGGTTCGGACGGTTGGTCGTGCCGCCGCCCAGACCCAGCGTGTCCGGTCCGTAGGTCACGTTGTTCGGCAGTCCGGTTTCAAATGAAGTTACGCCGGAGAAGACCCACCCTCCGAGCAGACTGCGTTCCATCATGCTGCTGGAATTCACGAACAGCGGGATGTTGTAAACGTAGTTGGCTTCGAAGTTATGCCGACGGTCGTAGGTTCCCGACCCCCGGTCGTACTTCAGGTTGAAAGGATCCGAGAGCGAGGTGAGGTCGCCGCCCTCAATATCGATTTCGTGGGCATAGGTATAGGCGAACTGCGCCGTTATCCCATGTCTGTGCTCCATCCGTATCGCAGCCTGGAGGCTGTTGTAGGTGGTGTTGGTGGCGTTGTCATCCTCGGTAATGCCGGCGAAGCCCGGAAAGATGCGGTACAGATTCGCGTTGGCCCCTTGTGATACCGCTTGCCGATCGGCAATATCGCTCAGCGGCAGCGTGTTGATGGCCCGCTCATCGTCCTGATTCCACCCCCCCGATCCAACATACTGCACCAGCGTTACGACCGAAGGCGCCAGTTCGTGTTGTACTCCCAGGCTGTACTGCAACGTGCCCGGGTTCGGGTAGTAGTAGCCCAGCGTTCCCATGCTGGCGGGAAACGACGGGAGCGCGGCAGTCTGTCCGTTGAGCGCACTGGTACTGGGATCGGTGAAGTAGACCGAACTCGCCGTAGGCTTGTACGCATACGGCGGGTTGGTATCCGTTCCGTAAATATCATTGCCCTGGATACGCTCGTAGAAGATGCCCGCGCCGCCCCGGAGCACCCATTTACCGGTGCCGAAGACGTCATAGGCGAAGCCCAGCCGAGGCTGCCAGGTGAAGTAGTCGTTCTGCACCAGCCCGGCCGGGAAGCCATTGACGCCCGGACGCCCAATGCCGTTCAAGTAGAAAGCAGTCGGTGCATTGGTCGGGTTTGCAAATCCGGGACTCTGCGTAGCGCAACCGGTGGGGAGGGAGCCTGTTGACGCATAACACAACGCTCCGCTCGTACCGAATGTCGCCGCCTGGTTCGGATCGTAGAGAGACGGAACGAAGTTCGCCGTCCGGTTGAATTTTTCATTAACATGCGGCATTCCGTCGTAACGCATCCCCAGGTTCAGGGTGAGCCGGTTCGTCACATGCCAGTTGTCCATTCCGTAGAAGGAATAGGTGTTGTTGACCCAGTGGAACATGTCGATGACCTGGAGCTGGCTGAAGCTGTCCGAAAGCCCGAGCAGGAAGTTGACATAGGAATCGCCGGAAAAGTCGGTTCCGAAGGTGTAATCCCCCTGGGTATCCGCCTGCTGCTGCTGATTCTTGTCGGATCGCATGTAGGAAAAGCCGAACTTCAGGGAGTGCCTTCCCCTCGTCCACGAAAAGTCATCGCGCGGCTGATAGTCCAGGAAGGCGTTCCTCCAGGGCCAATAGTTAATTGTCCAGTTGGTGCCCAGCGGCGTGCCCAGATCGACCGACGGCATGCGGTTGTCCAGATTGTTGGCGGCCGGGAAGTATCCGGCCTGCGACCATCCGGATGGCTGAGCGTAGATGCCCACAGGGGTGATGCTGATGCTGTTGCCGTTCACGTTGATGGCCGTCTCGTTCAGCATCGTCGGGGAGATCGACTGCGTCAGCTTGATCACCGTTCCCCAAGTCGGATTGCCGAACACGTCCCCGGTGGTGGGGTAAGTGTCGTTGCTCCACATATCCGGGTAGTAGGTCTGCGACATCTGGTCGTGAATCCAGTCGCCCATCAGGTGCAGTCTGGAGGTGATGTCATGATCGATGCGCACCACGTCTTCTCGCACATAGGTCGGCTGTGTAGGCGAAGCCACATATTGCGGCGAGCCGCTGGCCGAGGTGGAATTCGAAACCGGAATCGCTCCCGTGTGCATGAACAGCACCGCATTAGCATCGATCATCTGATGTGGAATCACGCCGCCCGGAAATGAATTTCCCGGAACCAGGCCCAGACTCGTTTCTTCGGTGGTTAATGCGGTGTTGTTGGGCAGGTTGGGCACGCAGGGCGCCGTTTGTCCCGCATTGCAGATGCCGCTGTTCGGCGATTCCTTCCAGCCGGGCGGCAACTGATAGCTAAGGTCTGCACCGGCTGTCGGAATGTCAGCCGAAGGAACTGTGTTGGCAGCCGAAGGAGCGGCTCCCGCAATATAGCGGCGCCATTCCTCGCTGTAGAAGAAGAAGGTCCGGCTCCTGCTCTTTGGGTAAATTCCGGGGATGAAGACCGGCCCGCCGATGTTTCCGCCAAAGATGTTCAGGCGCAGCTCCGGGGTCGGCTGATTGTTGAGCTTGGAAAAGTAGTTCGCCGCATCGAAGTCATCGTTGCGGTTGAATTCCCACACCCCTCCGTGGAAACTGCGGGTGCCCGATTTGAGAGCCATGAGGATGGTCCCGCCGGAACCGATTCCATAATCCGGCGAGTAGTTACTTTCCAGCGTCTGAAATTCCGCCAAGTCGTCCGGGGACGGCATCACATCCGGTTTCCCGCCGCTGCCGCGATCGTAGACTTCGCCGCCATCCAGCATCCACACGTTGTGATCGGGGCGCATGCCGTTGAAACTGATGGTCGCTGTTGCTCCCTGCGCCGATACGTTGTTGAACGACGGAAGATTCCCCGAAACGCCCGTCCCCAGCGTGGCCAGCGATATCATGCTGCGCCCGTTGGTTCCGATTTCGGTGAGTTGCTGTCCCGTAATCAGGTTGCTGACCTCGTTGGTTTCCGTTTGCAGGTGGAGAGCATTCGCCTGCACCATTACTGTGGTTGAACTCGCTCCGACTACCAGCTTGACGTCTTCACGCACCGTCGCCGCCACGTTCATCACGATGCCGGTCTTCTCGTAAGCCTGGAAACCTGAAGCTGTGACCTTGAGGGTGTACGAGCCGATGTGCAGAGCCGGAAAATCATAGAGCCCTGCGCCGTTGGTTACTCCGTGGCGTACTTCGCCGGTTGCCACGTTCGTCAGAGTGACCGTTGCGTTGGCAACGACCGCGCCCGAGGGATCTGTGACCGCCCCCGAAAGATCGGCATTCTCCTGCGCCATGGCTGGGATGGAAAAGATCAGAAACAGCCCGCATAACAACGGCAACCAACGCTGCATTCCGCGGCGGCCCAAAATGCGGGAGTCATTTCTCAGCGACACGTAGTGCGCTGGTCCTGCGAGTACCTGTCTCACGAATTGCCTCCTTGAAGAAAAGTGCTCCGATTTCGGAAGCACGCATGGTTTCCCGTCTCGAATCTTTTCGACATTGCGCCAGTTTTCGACGCAAATCCGGTTCTTTTTTTCACTACCCCGGGGAACTGGAGCGAGAGACTACCAATCGATTTCATCAATTGTCAAGCGATTTATCAAATGACTTATGCACTGGGGTTGACGTTCCGTAGAACTGCGAGCTACTCAAAACTGGGCACAAAGGATAGCCTGGTTCAGCGCGCTACTTTCTTCGCTAAGTCTTCTCCATTGGCCCAGGCTGTTAAGCTCGGGTTCTGGCGGCGGGCGCGGTCGCTTTCGGAGCTGGTCAGGAACGGGATCGAGCCTGAGCCATCGTTTCTCCGACGGGGTATCGGTCCGGTACTATGGTCCCGCCGGCCCTATGCTGTTCCTCTTCTTCCATGGTGATGTCCCTGTCCGGATGGCTTTCCGGGCGGCCGCGTTTGCGGCCGGTTGCGCGGTGTGCTGCGCGCAAAATCCTTCCCCCGGCCTGAGGCAGGCGGATGCCGACTACCGGGCCGGCGTCGCGGCGATGTCGCGCAATGATCTGAAGACCGCGCAGCGGGAGTTCGAAGAGGTCGTTCGTCTGGCGCCCGATATCGAGCAGGGACACAGCGCCCTGGGGACGGTGCTTGTGCGAAACGGAGAGATGGTCGCGGGCATTCGAGAGTTGCAGACGGCCGTGGCGATGCGCGCGGACGACACAAGCGCGGAACTGAATCTGGCGATGGCTCTGGAGGCTCATGGTGAGCCGGCGCGGGCTCTGCCGTGGTTTGCGCGTCTGGAAGAAGCGGCGCGAGGGAAGCGCCAGCCGCTTCCTTCGGCTGTACTGGCCGCCTATGCGAGAGCGCTGGCGGCGACGCATCAGCCGGCTGCCGCGCAGACGCGGATGAAGAATGCGCTGCAGCAAAGTCCGGGCGATGCGCAATTGTGGGATGAATTGGGCACTCTGGAGGCACAACAGCAGGACTGGAGCGAGGCGGACGCGTCTTTCACGCAGGCTGTGCGGCTGAACCCAGGACTGGCGATGGCGCACCTGCATCTGGGATTGACGCTGCAGGCAGAACAAAAGCCGGGCGCTTTGGAAGAAGTACGCAAAGCCGACTCTCTGGCTCCCCGGAATCCTGTGATTCTGGCGCAGCTTGCGCAACTGCTGGTGGCGAGCGGCAACGATCGTGAGGCGATTCCGCTGCTGCGCGAGGCACTCTTCGCGAACCCGGGATCGGCCGCCGACGCCTACCAACTTGGGCTGGCGCTGCAGCGAACCGGTGAGGTGAACGAAGCGATTCTCCTGCTGCAGAAGGCAGCGACCACCGAACGCGGAAACGCGGAGGTTCTAACGAACCTGGGCATGGCGCTGTGCCAGGCGCAGCGGGCAAAGGAAGCGGTGCCCGTGCTGCAGAACGCGGTGACGCTTTCGCCGCGGAATGCCACAGCTCACGAGAATCTGGCGGCGGCATACATTCAGCTCAGCCAGTTTGATGACGCAGTGACACAACTCCGAGAGGCGCTGCGGCTGGACCCGGAGGCGCCGCAACTGCGCTATGACCTGGGACTAGCGCTGAAGATGAAGGATGACGACGCGGACGCAATTCCGGAGTTCGAAGCGGCGGAGAGACGGAATCCTTCGGCGCCGGAACCGCCCTATGCGCTGGGGATGCTGTACCTGCAGGCGGGGCGCTACGCCGATGCGGAACGCGAGCTACAGATTACTTTGCGCCTCCAGCCGCAGAACGGGGACGGATGGGCCACGCTGGGCAGCGTCGAGAATCATCTCGACAAACTGACTGAGGCGGCCAGAGCGCTCGAGGAGGCGATCCGGCAGCGCCCCAATCAACCTGATCCTTATCTGATCCTCGCGGAAGTGCTGGTGAAACAGAAACAGCCGGAACAGGCTGCGGCCGACCGTAAGAAGGCGGCCGAACTGATGCGGGCCAACATGAATCGCCAGCGCGCCGAGGTTTCGTGCAACTCCGGCAACGATCTGCTCAAACAGGGCAAGCTCGCCGATGCGGAAGCCGCATTCCGCGATGCGCTCAGCTTCGATCCCACCGATGCTCAGGCGCACCTCGGCCTGGCCAATGCGCTGCAACAGGAAGGCAAGACTGCGGAAGCAGCAGCGGAAAGAGAAAAGGCGCAGAACCCGCAGGCGAGACGGTCAGCGCCAGCGCAGCCCTGACGGAAAGATTCCGGGGGTGCGGCCGATCGCCATGTTCAGCGCCCCTCGCGTTTGCTATAGTGAGGATACTTCCTCCTTTATCTCCCCATTGGTGTTGCCCGGAAGGACACCAGAAGAGTGGCGGCTTACACCCGCTTACGCATATGAGTTTTCGAGGCCGGATCGTTGTTCTGGCCGGGTTGTCGTTGATGGCGCTCGGCGCTCGTCGTCTGATGGCCAGCCGGCCGACAGGGGATGCAAAGCCAGCCCCAGTGAGCGCAGGCACTGCTTACGACGCAAAGATCCTGTCCTCTTATCAGTTACCTTTCGGCGACGGCATCTCCATGCCGGGGAACGCAGCCGTTGCCGGCAGCAAATTCCTGCCGGCGAGCGCCTTTCCGGATGCAGAGTACTGCGGGCACTGTCACCAGGAGGCTTATCACGAGTGGCGCCAGGCGCTGCACTCGAACTCCTTCCGCACCCCCTTCTATCGCGCCAGCGTGAATCTGCTGGTTCACAGCAGGGGCGTGGAGTTTGCCCGCCACTGCGACAGTTGCCATAACCCCATCGCTGTGGTTTCCGGCGCTATGAATACAGGATCCTCGCTGGACCGGTCCTTCGACCGGGACGGCGTGACGTGCATGGTATGCCACTCCATTCAGAGCGCGTCGAGCAAGCTGGGAAACGGCAGCTTCGTACTGGCTGCGCCGGCGGTGATGGTGGATGCAAACGGAAAGCGCATCCCGGGCATTGTGCCGGACGAAGAGATCCTGGCACATCTGGACCGGCACTCGAAGGCCGTGATGCAGGACTTCTACCGGACCTCGGTATTCTGCTCGGCGTGCCACAAGGCGAACCTGCCGCCGCAGCTGAACCACTATAAGTGGATTCGCGCCTTCACGACGTATGACGAATGGCAGACCTCGAAGTTTTCGCAGCAGAATCCGCTGACGTTTTATACGGCGGATTACAAAAGCTGCCAGGACTGCCACATGAAGCGGGTGAAGGCGATTCTGCCCGACTATGGCGCGAGTCAGGGGATGATCGCGTCGCACCGGTGGCTGGCAGGCAACACCGCCGTTCCCTTCTACTACGGCTACAACGAGCAACTGAAGCAGACCATTGCCTTTCTGCAGAGCGGCGACTATCTGAATGTGGATCTGTTCGCGCTGCGACAAAACAACGGATCGATGGTGGCGCCGCTGGGCACCACAGCCTTCCAGGTGAAGCCGGACACGACCCAGGAAGTCTGGGTCGTCGTGCAGAACAGAAACATTGGTCATTCGCTGCTGCCTGAGGTGCGCGATTTGTATCAGGCCTGGATTCAATTCACGGTGACGGATGTAGCGGGGGCGAAGATTTATGAGAGCGGTTTTCTGAATCCGGACGGCACGCTCGACCAGCGTGCGCACAAGTTCGACAACCGGCCCGTGAACGCGGACGGAAACTTCGTCGACAACCACATGGTGTGGACGATTCACTCCGTCGCCTACGACAACACCATCCAGGCGGGACGCTCGACCCTGGTGCGCTATGCGTACCACATCCCGGCGCAGGCGCAGTTTCCGCTGACCATAACGGCACGGGTGAATTATCGCCACCTCAGGCAGACGTATCTTGACAACGTATTCGGCAAGGATCACCCGGCGTATCCAGTGGTCGAGCTGGCTTCGCGAAGCACCACGCTGCGACTGGGCAATAACCCACCCGTGGACCCGCTGCCGCAGGATAATCCTGAGTGGATGCGCTGGAATAACGCCGGCATCGGGCTTCTCGACGAGGAGCAGTACGCCGACGCGCTTCATGCGTTTGAGCAAGTGGTGCGGTTGATGCCCGATTACAAAGATGGGTATATCAACGTAGGGCTCGCCTATCTGGAATGGGAGAAGTACAGCGAGGCCCGGGCTCCTCTGGAGAAAGCGCTCGCGCTGCGTCCGGACGATCCGCGCGCCCTGTATTATCTGGCTCTTGTGGAGCGCCGGGAGAGGCATTCCCAGGCGGAGGTCGCCGATCTGGAGAAAGTGGTGGCGCGTTATCCCGACTGCCGCGATGCGCGGCGCGAGCTGGGAATTTCCTACTACCAGCAGCATCGCAGCGCTGACGCCATTAAGCAGTTCCAGGCGCTGCAAGCCATCGATCCCGACGACCTGGCCGCGCACTATAACCTGGCCATTCTGTATCGCCGCATGGGGATGAAAGAGAAGTCCGCACAGGAGGCGGAGCTCTACACCATCAAGCGAGTCGATCCCGCGGCCCCCACGTATTCGCTGGATTATCTGCGCCGGCATCCCGAAATCAGTATCGAAAGCGATCCCTGGCACGTTCACACCAACCTGCCCGACGCCGCCGGAACCGGTGCGGGACAACCCTAGAATTTCTGGAGAATCACGCGCTTTGAACCGCCGCACTTTTCTTCAATCGTTGAGCCGGACGGCTCTGGTTCTGCCTTTCGCCGATATTGCTGTGCTCGCCGAGCAGCAGTCGGCACCCGCTCCAGCGCCACTGAAGATTGGGCCTCAGGAGCGGAGCTACGACGCCAAACCTGCGCCTCCGCCGCCGGGACCGAAGTCGCCGATCGAGGGAACGCCGCTGGGTCTCCAGTTTGTTGACGTCGTGCAACAGTCCGGTCTGAACGTCGAGACCATCTACGGCGGCGTCGGATCCAACAAATATCTTCTGGAAACGACCGGTTGTGGACTGGCTTTCTACGACTACGACAATGACGGCTGGCTCGATCTGTTTCTGGTAAATGGATGGCGTCTGGAAGGCTTCCCCGCCGGACAGGAGCCACACTGCCATCTGTTCAAAAACAATCGCGACGGAACTTTTACCGATGTGACGATCGGGTCCGGTCTGGAGCACAAGACAGGCTGGGGACAGGCCTGCTGCGTGGGCGATTATGACAACGACGGTCACGACGATCTTTTCGTTACGTACTACGGACAGCCCGCTCTCTATCGCAATCACGGCGACGGTACCTTCACCAATGTGACCGAGCAGGCGGGCCTGATCCAGCCCGGGCCAAAGAAGCGCTGGAACACCGGCTGCACCTTTGTCGACTACGATCGCGACGGGCATCTGGATCTCTTTGTCGCCAATTATGTCGATCTGGACCTTGAAACGGCGCCGCGTCCCCAGGACGGACCCTGCACCTACAAGGGCATGCTGGTGGCGTGCGGACCTCCGGGTCTGCCTGGCGGCAGAAACATCCTTTACCACAACAACGGCAACGGAACCTTCACCGACGTCAGCGAGAAGGCGGGGATGTGGACGGCCGTGGGCACCTATGGACTCAGCGTTGCCGCCTCGGATCTCAACAACGATGGCTGGCCCGATATCTATGTGGCCAACGATTCCGCGCCGGCGACGCTGTATCTCAATCAGAAAGATGGCACGTTCCGGGATATCGCGATCGAAGCCGGCGCCGCTCTCTCCGCTGAGGCCAAGCCTCAGGCGGGCATGGGCGTCTCTATTGGGGACTACAACCGCGACGGTAACTTCGACATCGTAAAGACGAATTTCGCCGGAGATACGGACTCGCTCTACACGAACCTTGGCGATGCGAATTTCGAAGATCACACTTATCCGAGCGGATTAGGCGTGAACACGCGGCTTTTGGGGTGGGGTGTTGGTTTCTTCGACATGGATAACGACGGCTGGCTCGATATCCTTATGTCGAACGGGCATGTCTACCCGGAGGTGAATAAGTCGAACGCCGATCTGAAGTATGCGGAGCATAAGTACCTCTACCGCAATCTGCGCAACGGCCGATTCGAGGATGTCACCAACGAGGGCGGTCCCGGGATTCTGGAAAACGCTCCGGCGCGGGGAACGGCCTTCGGCGATTACAACAACGATGGGTGGATCGATGTCGCGGTGAACTGCGTGAACGCGATGCCGCAGCTTCTGGAGTGCGAGCCGGTACTCGAGCGCAACTGGATCAAGATCAAACTGGTCGGGGTAAAGTCGAATCGTTCGGGGATTGGCAGCCGCGTGATCGTCACAGCTACGACGGTACCGGGCGCCAGCAAACCCCTGGTGCAGATGGACGAACTGCGGAGTGGAGGCAGCTACTTCTCGCAGAACGATCTGCGCATGCACTATGGTCTGGAACAGGCAAAGCAGGTAGATCTGCTCGAAATCCGGTGGCTGAGCGGCCAAGTGGACCAGCTGCGCAACCTGGCGGTGAATCAGCTGTATGTTGTGGAGGAAGGCGGCCGCATCCTCCATGCCGGACCGCTCACGCCGGCAAGGAGAAAGGCCTGATCTGTCGCGGATAAGAAAGCCCGTGATGCTCCTTGCTCTGCTGGCCTGCACCGTCGCTCTGCCGGCACAGGTCGCCGCGAGTGGCGATCATGACAGCGCCATGAAGGAGACAGAGTGCCCGTGGCTCACGGTTGGAACGGCGGCCGATGTCCTGGGTGGAGATGTCACAGTGACTGTGGCGGGAAACAGCAACGAAGGGAGTTGCCGCTTCGTCCGCCGCGAGGCAACGGTGGATTTCCTGGAGATTCGCGTGAGCGCCGGGTCGCTGCACGGTTGTCCTTCGGGCAGCGCTCCACTTCGTGGCGTCGGCAATGAGGCAGAGCGATGCAGAATTGCGGACGCGCGCGGCTTGAGTGAAGAGATGGCCAGCGGGAGCGTCCGCGCCGTGCATTTCACCGTGACGATCTCCGGTCGCGCTGCGAGGACGAGCGGGAAGCCTTCGGATTCGAGCGACGACGCTCTGGCTCGCATCGCCGATGAGGTTGCAGGCAATCTTTACTGAGGACTGGAGCCGGAACTGCCTTCCGGGGACGCGACCTGATTTGTGGGGGGCGCGGCCCATCGCCGGCAGCCAGGAGCCTTGTCGGTTCGGCAGGAACTGAGGAACTCGACGAGGTCGTCAATGTCGCGCTGGCCCAGAACGCGCCCGAAGGGCGGCATGCCATGCCCTCCGTGCATGATTTGTCTCCTGATTTGAACAGGACTGCGGCGGAGACCGACTGTTTCCAGGTCGGGACCCCGCGTCCCGCCTACACCGGTGATGCTGTGGCAGCGCGGACAGCCGCTGTTCCGGAAGGTCACAGAGCCCCGCTCCAGCGCCGGTGAACTCGCAGCCAGACTTGCCCTGGGCGCAAACAGCGGCAATATGAGAAGGGCCAACCACCGGCAAGCGCGGGCAAGGCGAGAAAGAACTCTGTCCATCCAAAAGAGATTTTATCGGACGCGACGGGCTTCCCTCTCAAAACCACGTTTCAGCAATATCCACGACGTCGTACCGGGCATTCACGATCAGAATCGTGCGCCATTTGTCGAAGGTCAGGCACGGATGCAAGATATCGAAGGCCAGCATGTCGCCCACGCGGAGATCATCCTCGGGTTGGATATCGAGGAACGCATGCTGATCCATGATTTTGGTGACCCGCCAGTGGACTGGGGCCGGATGCGGCTGCCTCTCGCCGGGGCGGAAGCGAAGAGCGGGGACAGGCAATCCGGCATCGAAGGCCACATCGCGCTTGCCCATGGTGACGATAGCTTTTTCCGCTTCCGGTCGCGACTGCACATAGGCCCAGATCTTCAGAGCGGGCACCAGGCCGGAGTTGAGCTGCCGGGCGATTGGGTTTTTCTCGAGAATCCTGTCCTGCGCCTTGCTGTAGGCGCCAACGTCGTGGCTCAGGTAGCACCCGGGCCGCAGAACCACCTGCACCTGATCTCCCAGACCGGCGGAGGAGAACGACTCCGCGACCACGTCGTACCAGGCAGAGCCGGCGCCTGAGATCAGCACGGGAGCGGAATGAAATCGACTCTCGCTGATCAGCGCGCGCGTGACGCGAATTGCGCGATCCAGAAAGCTCCTGATCGCCACCGCATCGTTCAGCACCCCTTCATAGATCTCGATGCCGCGGAGCACGATCGAATCCGGCCAGCGCGAGAGCGCGGCCAGCGACGACTCCATTTGCTGGTCATCGCGAATGCCGCAGCGTCCGCCCATCACACCCAGTTCAACAAGAACCTGCAGGCGCTTGTGCTTTGCTCCGCAAAGAACGCGCCGAGCTGGTCAATCTGGTCCGCCGAGTCGACTAGACAGTAATAGTCGAACTCAGGAGTCTCCAGCATCTTCGCGACGGCTCGCATATTTTCCCGGCCGACAAGCTGGTTGGCCATCAGGACGCGCCGCACGCCGTGCTGGCAGGCGACCATCGCCTGCTGCGTGGTCGCAACCGTGATGCCCCACGCACCATGTTTGAGCTGTCGTGCAAACAGCTGCGGCGACATGGTGGTCTTGCCATGCGGAGCCAGCCTGGCTCCATACGCCTCAACGAAACGCCGCATCCAGTCCAGGTTGTGCTCCAGCTTGTCATCTTCCAGAACCGCAGCTGGCAGGCTCACCTCCTCGCGCAGGAGATTCCAGCCTTCGCGCCGGATCTCCTCGGCGCTGCGCGAGCCTTCGAACCACCGCAGTCCTTTATTCAGGGCCGTGATCGCGGAAGCGCGGTCGGATAGAGCGGAAATCTTGTCTTCGGGCAGTGGAATCTCCTTCGCGCCGATCGATCCGCATGCGATCGATGCGCAATGGCACTATCCTATATCTCTTGATGCCCGCGACGCCGACCTGCGACACACTCATTCGAGGCGCGAACCTGCTCGACGGCAGCGGAGCGCCAGCCGAACGGCTCGACCTTGCCATCGCTGGCGATCGAATCCATGCCATCGGCGCGAATCTGCACTTGCAGGCAGCGGCTGTGATTGAAGGCAACGGGCTGTGTCTCGCCCCGGGCTTTATCGATACGCATACGCATGACGATCTTGCGGTGCTCCGCACGCCGACGATGATGCCGAAGATCTCCCAGGGCGTCACGACGGTGATCGTCGGCAACTGCGGTATCAGTGCGTCGCCGGTGACCCTGCAGGGGGACCTTCCGGATCCGATGAATCTGCTCGGTGCGGCACCGGAATTCCGTTATCCCACGTTTGCCGCCTACCGGGAAGCTGTGATCGCCGCGCGGCCGGCCGTGAACGTCGCGGCGCTGGTTGGGCACACGGCTCTACGCAACAATCACATGGACCGCCTGGATCGCGCAGCGACATACGAAGAAAGCACCGCGATGCGCGCCCAACTGGAGGAGGCTCTGTACGGCGGAGCGCTGGGGTTGAGCTCAGGGCTGGCTTACCTCTCGGCAAACGCGGCAACGACAGAGGAGGTGCTTGCGGTGGCGCACGCCCTGGGCGCAGCAGGTGGTGTTTACGCGACTCACATGCGCTCGGAATCCGACTCGATTCTGGACGCGATCCAGGAAGCTCTCACCGTCGGCCGTATCAGTGGAATTCCTGTCATCATTTCCCATCTAAAATGCGCGGGGATCGATCACTGGGGGTGCAGCGGAGAGGTTCTTGAGGCGCTGGACGCCGCACGCCTCTCCCAGCACGTCGGCTGGGACTGTTATCCGTATGCGGCGGGATCGAGCACTCTGGATTTGCGTCAGGTGGACGAGCGGGTGACGATCACAATTACATGGAGTGATCTCCACCCGGAAGCTGCGGGACGAACGCTGGCCCAAATCGCCCAGGAGTGGGGTCTAAGTCAGGTCGAAACCGCGCGACAGCTGCAGCCCGCGGGCGCCATCTATCACAGCATTTCCGAGGACGACATGCGCCGCATCCTTGGCCATCCGGCGACGATGATTGGCTCCGATGGCCTGCCCTGCGACCCACGTCCGCATCCCCGCCTGTGGGGAACGTTCCCTCGCGTTCTGGGCCGGTACGCGCGAGAGGTCAAACTGTTTTCTGTCACGGAAGCGATCCACAGGATGACAGCGATGCCTGCGCAGCGGTTTGGGCTGGAAGGGCGCGGCCTTCTGCGCGAAGGGTATTTTGCCGATCTGGTGCTGTTCGATCCGCGGCGGATACTCGATCGCGCGACGTTTGCCGATCCGGTACAGCGCGCCGAAGGCATCGCCGGCGTGTGGGTGAATGGCGTCCTCTCCTGCACGCCCGAAGAGCCGGCGAGTGGACGCAGCGGGCGATTCCTGCCACGCGGCAGGACGGAGTGGATCCAATGAAGAGCAGTGAAGGAGAATCGATGAACATCAGGCGTTATGGCGCTGAAGGAGGCAAGGGCGCGGGTGGTCAGCATCTGCCCTTTGCTCGTGCAGTTGCTGCTGATGGGTGGCTCTATGTTTCCGGCCAGGTTCCCATGCTCAATGGCGAGCTGGTCACCGGCAATATCGCGGTCCAGGCGAGGCAGGCAATCGAAAATCTGCTGGCTATCCTGCGCGAAGCGGGATACGGGCCCGAGCATGTCGTCCGCTGCGGCGTCTGGCTGGATGATCCGCGGGACTTCGCAGCCTTCAATGTCGTTTTCCGGGAATTCTTCGGCGAGCACCCACCGGCCCGATCCTGCGTCGTATCCAGTATGGTAGTGGATTGTAAAGTGGAGATCGACTGCGTCGCGTATAAGACACCCCAGCGCGATGTCTGACCTGGAAAGACTCACCTGACAACCCTGCGGAACCGAACTTAATTCATGATTGATTCCCACGGCATTCTTCTGCTCATCACCGCCCTCGCGTCGGTCGTCGGCCTGGTCCTGCTTATCGCGGTGGTGCGGCTGAATCCATTCATTAGCCTGTTTCTCGCCTCGCTGTTCCTTGCCGTCGTCGCAGGCATGCCCCTGCAGACCATCATCCGCTCTTTTGAGGCTGGTTTCGGCGGCACCATCGGTCACATTGCCATCATCGTGGCCCTGGGCACCATGCTGGGCAAGATGATGGCGGAATCCGGTGGCGCCGATCAGATTGCCTATACGCTCATCGACTTGTTCGGCGAGAAAAACATCCGCTGGGCAATGGTGCTCATCGGCCTGATTGTCGGATTGCCGGCATTCTTCGAGGTGGGCTTCGTTCTTCTCATCCCCATCGCGTTTACGGTTGCGCGCCGGACGGGACAATCGATCGTGAGCGTGGGTCTGCCGCTAGTGGCCGGGCTTTCCGTTGTCCACGGACTCGTGCCACCCCACCCGGCCGCCATGATGGCGGTGACCATCTACCACGCCAATGTGGGACGAACGATCGGCGAGGCCCTGCTGGTCGGGGTGCCGGTCGCGGTGCTGGCTGGTCCCGTATACACGCAGTTCATTGCGCCGCACATTCACATCACAGGCGAGAGTTCCATGGCGGCCGAGTTCATCGAACATGGAGACGAGCGCAGGCTTCCGAATTTCTGGCTTACGATATTCACCATTCTGCTTCCCGTGATCCTGATGCTGTTGGGAAGCTGGGCCGACTCGATCACGCGCCCGCAGAGCCCGATGAACGAAGCGCTACACCTGGCCGGAAACGACGATATGGCCCTTCTGATCGGCGCTTTGCTGAGCTTTGTCAGCCTGGGCAGAGTCCAGGGCTTCAGCTCGGCAACCATCCTTCGATTCACCAATGAGTGCCTGGCCCCGACCGCCGCAGTCACACTGCTCATCGGAGCCGGAGGAGGCTTCGGTCGCATCCTTCAGGACAGCGGCGTCTCGCGGACGATCGTCGCCGTCGCCCTGCACAGCCACGTCCACCTGCTTCTGCTGGCGTGGTTGCTGGCCGCGGTCATGCGCCTGGCGACGGGTTCGGCCACCGTTGCCATGGTGACGGCCGCTCAGATCGTCGCGCCCATTGCTCTGCACAACCCTTCCGTCTCACCAGAGTTGCTCGCGATCGCGACCGGTGCTGGTTCGCTTATCTTTTCCCATGTCAACGATGGCGGCTTTTGGCTCGTGAAGGAATACTTTGGAATGTCTCTGAGCCAGACGATCTGGAGCTGGTCTGTCTGCGAAACCATTATTGCGGTAGGGGGCCTCGGTCTAGCAAAAGCACTTTCCCTCGTGCTCAGGTGATCGGGAAAATCCATGCTGCCTCAACGGGTCGCGGGCGGCTGCACGTTCTGTCGGGCCTGAATCGCCTGTGCCCGATTGCGTTCGCGTGCAGCCTCCGCAGAGTGTCCGGCGAGGCCGTAAGCGCGGCCCAGCACGAAGTGCACCTGGGCATCGTCCGGCGCAATTTCCGCTGCTCTTTCCAGAGGCTTCACGGCCTCCGCCGGCTGACTCTCGGCGAGATAACACTGCCCTAACTGAAACAGCGCTGCAAGGTAGGATGGATTGACCGTCACCGCCCGGTGAAGATACGGAATCGCCTGGGCGGTGCTTCCCTGCTTCTGCAGGATCAGACCCATCATGTAGTTCGACACCGGATCGTTCGGGTGCCCCTTCAGCTCCTGTTGAAACTCCTCCTCAGCCCCGTTCGCCTTGTTTTCGCGCCAGTCGATCAGCCCCAGGCTCTGATGAACGTCCGGGTAGTTGGGATCGGCCGCCAGAACCGCCTGGAATTCCCGGACTGCATCCTGCTCTTTGTATTCGATATCGTCCGCCAGCCCCAGCATGAAATGGGCCTCGGGCGAGTTTGGATCGACCGCCATAATTCGCTCGAAAACCGCGGTGACTCCGCTGTAATTCTTCTCTCTCCAATACGCCTTTCCCAGAATGTCGAGCGTCGGCAGATCTTTGGGATCCGCCTGACTCGCCCGCTCAAGATAAGTCGCCGCCTCGCGGTACCGATCGAGCGCAAACAGATCCAGGCCGGCCAGGTCCAGCGACTGAAATGTAGGAGTGCCCTGGGCGAAGGACTTCAGCAACGGCAGCGCCTCCGAATAGCGCTGCGCGCGGAAATATGCGACGCCGAGGTTTCGCTCGGTGACGGGATCGTTTTTCCGCAGACTCAAAGCCTTCTCATAAAGCTCGATCGCCTGCGCCTCCCGCCCCTGACGCGCGATCGATATAGCCAGATTATTGAGGACCTCAACGGAGTGCGGATCCAGCGCCAATGCCTGCCGATACGCCTTCTCGGCCTCCTGGTTGTTGCCGGCCTGAAGCGCCTGCGTGCCTTGCGCAACCTCCTGCGTAAACTCTTGCCGCACTCGGGCTTCCCGCCCCGGAACCGCCTGGGCGCCTGACGCGCCAGCAAACAATGAAAGAACGACGATGCCACTCACCAGCCGCGCGCATGGATTGGCCAGGAACCGTTCCCTGTGCAATATTCCGCCGCCGCAGGTAGTCATGGCATATGCTGGCGCTCCTGTGATCCTCATAATATTACCGTAATTAATTGACATCTTATTAACCTATGTGACACCATTTTCTCCAACCGATTTTTTGCGTGTTGTCTGCCCCTCTTGTTCCTGGACCCCACGAGATTTCGCCTCGGCAACGAGAGTTCCATCAGAGCGCACGGAAGTGGACACAGATCCGCTGCCAAAACTAAAGAGCGCCAATTCCGCAGGAAGAGTCGCCGATTCCCATTCTCGTTTGGAGGTCGTCCGGATGCAAAGAAGCAAGCTGATCCTCGCCATCGTAACTGTATTCATCGCATGTTGTCCTCTTCTCCTTCGCAGTCAGCAGGTTCAGGCAATTTTGAACGGCACGGTCACCGATCCTTCCGGAGCCGTCGTGCCCAACGCCACCGTCACCGTCACCCAGCAGGAAGGCACCGCAGCGCCGAGAACTGTAAAGACGAATGCTCAGGGCAGCTATAGCATCAGCGATCTGCCTGCCGGTAATTACACCGTCACTGTAACCGTCCCGGGATTTCAGAAGTTCCAGGCCACCCATGTCACGCTCGAAGTAGCGCAGACCCGCACAGTTGATGCAAAGCTCGCCACCGGAACCGTCAGTCAAACCGTCACCGTCCAGCAAAATGCTGTCGCTCTTGACACCTCGACCAGCGAGCTAGCCGGCACGATTTCCGGCACCCAGGTCACCCAGCTGCAGCTCAACAATCGCAACTTCGAGCAGTTGGTGACCCTCCAGCCAGGTGTCGTCAGTGCCCTGCCCGACGAGGTGGGATTCGGCCTCAATAACACCTCTTCCGTCGCAGTCAATGGCGCCCGCGATACCGCCAACAACTGGTCCGTGGATGGCGCGGATATCAACGACAGCGGCTCCAACGCCACTCTCCTCAATGTTCCCAGCGTCGATGCTATTCAGGAGTTCACGCTCGAAAGAAGCACCTACGATGCCGGCTTCGGGCGCAGTGGCGCCGGCCAGGTCCTCGTCGCCACCAAATCCGGAACCAGCCAGTTCCACGGCGACGCCTACGAATTCGATCGTAACGATGCTTTTAACGCGAACAGCTACTTCAACAAGCAGGCGGCGTTGCCGCGCGCAATCGAACGCTATAACGACTTCGGATTCACTATCGGTGGACCGCTCATCGTTCCGAAGGCCTACACCAACCGCAACAAGCTCTTCTTCTTCTGGTCCGAAGAATGGCGCAAGGTGACAGCGCCGAATACGGCTTCGGTCATTCCACCTACGTCTGCCGAACTGGCCGGCACCTTCAGCGGCAACCTGACGGCCAGCGCTCCGGCGGGCTGCGTCACCTACAATGCCGCGGCCAATACGAGCACCATTTCGCCGACCTGCTATAGCCAGAATGCCAACGTCTATCTGGCCAACGTCTACGATAAGTTTCCCGCCAACAGCCCGAACGGTCAGTACACCTTCACCTATGGCGCTCTGGCGAACACTCGTGAAGACCTGGTCCGCGTCGATGCCAACCTGACCGACAAGTTGCACTTCTTCGCCCGCGCCATGCAGGACGAAACCCCGGAGAACTTTCCTCAGGGTCTCTTTGCCGGTTCCAACTTCCCCAACATCGCTGGTTCCACCGTTAACGCTCCAGGCCAGAACGTCGTTGGCAACCTCACCTGGACCATTTCCCCCAAGGTCGTCAACGAAGCCGAGTTCGCTTACAGCCAGGGCACCATCAGCTCAGCCTTTACGTCGGGCTCCATCGCTACCTCGTCGGCCGTCTCCAGCGCGCTTACCAACAACACCGAATATAAGGACCCCTATGGCCGCATCCCGGGGATTTCCTTCGTAGGCGGTACCGTCCAAGGCTTTGCCTACGGCAGCACACCGTATTTCGAGAGAAATCTCGACCGCACCCTCTTC
Source organism: uncultured Acidobacteriaceae bacterium (assembly GCA_963770525.1). Taxonomy (GTDB): domain Bacteria; phylum Acidobacteriota; class Terriglobia; order Terriglobales; family Acidobacteriaceae; genus Palsa-343. The sequence goes on from CAVYPY010000005.1 coordinate 390,062, forward strand.
GACAATCTCACCTTGAACATCGGAAAGCACGTCGTGCGCACCGGAGTCACGGTCTCGCAGATGCTCAAGACCGAGAACGCCTCCAGCGGCGTGGCTAACTTTCAGTTTTCCAATTTCGCCGACTTCCTGCTCGGGAATGTCTTAACCTACACCCAGGCCAGCCGCGATATCATCCCTGATCTTCATTACTTCAACTTCGAAGCCTACGTCCAGGACGACTGGCGGATCTCCAGTAATCTCACGCTGAATCTCGGCTTGCGCTATAGCTACTTCCCATCGCCCGCCGACGTCCTCGACACGCTCAACAATTTCGATCCCGACCTCTACAACTCTGCCGCCGCTCCTGCCATCGATCCGGTTTCCGGCAACTTCGCGGCCGGCGGTCAGATTCCCGCAACCTACGTTAATGGCCTTATCTTTCCCACCGGCAGCGCCTGCACACAGGCCGCAGCCATCGCTCCCAGCGTCCACTGCTCTCCCTGGGGAGCCCATGTCAACCCCGATCCCAAAGACGATTTTGCACCTCGGTTTGGATTTGCCTACTCGCCGAACAACCGAACTGCCGTTCACGGTGGCTACGGCATCTTCTACGATCGGAGCCTCAACGGCATCTGGGAACAGAACGCCTTCCAGGATCCGCCGCTCGTCCAGGTTGCCACCATCAACAACACCCAGTTTGATCATCCCCTGGCCGGCACCTCCAGCGTTTCGCTGGGCCCGAACCATATCGTTTCCACCGGCACTCCGAACATGCCGACCGAGTCCTACATGGACTTCAATCTGTCCGTGCAGCAGCAACTGCGGCCTGACACAGTGGCTGAAATTGCTTATGTCGGCACTCTCGGCCGTCATCTCCTGGGAGAACGAGATCTCAATCAGCCCACCCTCGGAGCGCGCGCAGCTGACCCAACGGCCTGGGTCACCGCAACCGTACCCTACCTCGGCTATTCCTGGTATGCTTCCCGCATTCCCGAGTACTCCAGCAACTACCACTCCCTGCAGGTTTCGCTCAATCACCACATGTCCAATGCCCTCACCATTGGCATCGCCTACACATGGGCAAAGGTCCTCACCGACCAGTCCAATGATCGCGGCACCGAGACCTACGACACTTATAACCCGCATCTCGATTACGGACCGGCTTCGCTCAACCAGCCACAGACCTTCATTGCTAACTATGTCTATAACCTACCCTTTTACGAAAATCAGAAGGGGCTTGTGGGTCACACGCTGGGTGGCTGGGAGTTATCCGGAATTACGGAGTTTGCCTCCGGTCAGTCCTTCTCGGCCCTGCAGCAGGCTGATAACTTCGACTGTCAGACTCCGGCCGGTGCTACTACCGGATGTATCCCCGGAACTTATCCCGGCGGCATCAATATCGATCCCAGCGACATTGCCCCCAGGCCTGATGTTGTCGCGCCAATCCACATGCCCAAAACTCAGCAGCAGTGGTTCAGCACCGGCTCTTTCGCGAATGCCGTTGGTCACTTCGGCAATGCCGGCAACGGAATTCTATTAGGCCCCGGCATTGAGCTCTGGGATCTCTCGGCCATCAAGAACTTCAACGTCGGAGAGAGGGCTAAATTGCAGTTCCGCGGCGAATTCTTCAACGCGTTCAATCACACCAATTTCGACGCAGTCGACCAGCGCCTCGGAGACACAACCTTCGGGCAGGTTACATCCACCCATGATCCTCGCGAAATCCAGTTGGGAGGGAAGGTAACCTTCTGACGGTTCCATAAACCGCGCATCGCCAGAGACACGAGGACGCCGGCACATTTTCGAATATGTGGTCGGCGTCAACTCTGCACGGCAATTAGCCGGAACTTCAGCTCAACGGGAACACCCGGTCCCCGGCTGACCGGGTGTTCCCAATCGTCAGCTTTTCGGCAATTCGACGTGTCCGCCAAACTGAAAGCGCATTGCCGAAAGCAGCTTGTCCTGATAGTCCGCTTCGCCACGGGAGCTGAACCGCTGATACAGCGCCGCCGAAAGGACAGGAGCCGGCACACCCTCGTCAATGGCCGCTTTGATCGTCCATCTTCCCTCACCCGAATCCGAAACGCGTCCGGCGAATTTCGAGAGCTCCGGATCTTCGACCAGCGCAGCCGCGGTCAGATCGAGCAGCCACGAGGCGACCACGCTGCCGCGCCGCCAGACCTCGGCGATGTCGCGCAGGTTCAGCTCATACTGGTATTCTTCCGGATCCCGCAGCGGCGTCATTTCCGCGCTCGCGGTAGATTTCTGCTTGCCGATATTCGCGTCGCGCAGGACACCCAGCCCCTCGGCATAGGCCGCCATCAGGCCATATTCAATTCCGTTATGAACCATTTTGACGAAATGACCCGCGCCGTTTGCTCCACAATGCAGGTACCCCAGCTCTGCGGTTCCGCCCACCTTCTCGCGACCCGGCGTGCGCGCGATATCTCCCGCACCGGGCGCCAGTTGCCGGAAGATCGGATCGAGACGCTGCACCACCTCGTTTTCGCCGCCGATCATCATGCAGTAGCCACGTTCCAATCCCCAAACGCCCCCGCTGGTTCCCACATCGACATAGTGGATTCGCTTCGCGGCGAGCTGCTTTGCCCGGCTGATGTCGTCGACGTAATAGGAGTTGCCTCCGTCGATGAGCGTGTCCCCGGCCTCGAGGTGTGGGATCAACTCCTCTATAGTCTTATCCACAACGGCCGCCGGAACCATCAGCCATACCGCGCGAGGCCCCTTGAGCTTTCGCACGAAATCCCCAAAGTCCGTGGCTCCAACGGCGTTTTCCCGAACCAGGTCAGCGACGGCCTTCGCGGTGACGTCGAACACAACACACTCATGTCCACCTCGCAGGAGCCGCCGAACCATATTGGCACCCATTCGTCCTAATCCGATCATTCCAAGCTGCATAATGACAATTCCTCCGGAATCATTCGTTCGCTCTACAGTAACTCGTTTCAAGCGGAGCGCGCATGCACCTCAGATGCCGGCACTCTATCGATCGCAACGAAAGCTTTCTCTCGTCGATGTGATTATCTTCCTCTGCATCGACATGCACGAATAGGACCAAAGTAGGGGATGTGTGGAAAAGATCTGGCGCCAGTCCTCGACGCCTCAATGTTGCTCCAGACAGTTAAGAGGCGCCTCTGCTCTCTGAACCGGACTCCACGCTCTGGCGACGATCGACATCCGATCGACACCCGCCGCAGCATTGACCTTGATGCGCAATCCCGGTAATTGTCTGATTCAGGCTGCCACGCGAAAGCGGTTTCCGCATCCCATGTTGCCTGTTTGCCGATCTGTCATGTGCGTGACACCGACCGCTGATCACCGGTCGCAGGCGGAATCCCTATTGGACCTTTATCGGACCTGCGATTCGGCCACTCTTTATGCTTTCATCGAGTCTGGCGCTCCCTTCGCTGGACACCGACCACCTCTTGGCGGGGCGACGGCGAGAATGCGATGCTGCAATCGCCATCGGAGCGTCAGGCATCGATGTTTTCCTCTCACCAGGAGCCTTGCTTGCCGCCATACCACCAGACGAGGCCGAGCGTGGTGGTGTCCTGGTGATCGGTCGCAGGGCTATTGGTGCGGAAATAGGGAATGTTGGACCAGTCGTGCCGGTATTCGAGGAAGACGTCGAAATTATCGCTGAGGCTGTATTTGTAGGTGCCAGTCACTTCCTTCAGGTCCTGCGAAGCATTGCTGAAGAGACCGTCCGCGTCGGAGAGATATTCGGATCGTGCGGCCAACGCCGTGCGCGGGTTGAGCTGGTACTGCACATAGGCAACTCCACCGTCGAGATGCGATGGGGCGGAGGACTCGTCCGGAGCAGCGTTGGCCCATTTGCGCGTAATGTAGTAATCACCCTCGCCGGCCAGCGTTAGCTTTGAAGTGGCCTGCCACGTCGCATAGCTGTCGAAGATATCGGTCTTGCCGTTGGGAGCGGGGGTGATCGGCGCTTCGCAGAGGCCGGGTTGAACCGGAACCGTACAAGTCGTTGCCGGAACCGTGTCCGGATTTTCCTGGCCGAGGTAGTAGTTCAACGTCCAGCTCAGGCTCTTCGCCGGCGTAAGGATGTAGCCGAACAGCTCATCTTTGTAACCGTTGGTGGGTTCTGACTGATTCGTGCCATTGTCGATCCAGTAGTTCAGAGTCAGCTTGTCATTCACCGGATAACTCATCCGCACACCCTCGTGATAGAAAGGCAGAAAATAGTAGTACCAGGAACGGGTGTAATTCATCTGGTCCTTGGTGTAATTACCCTCAATACCCAGCGAACTGGCCCACTTGCCGAAGTTGACATTGAGGCCGCGACCCACCGCGACAATGTATGAGCCGTAGGCCTGGAAGATGTTGCGATAGATATCGGGCCGCGGCTCGTTGGCGGGATTGCCCTGGAGAGTTTCGGTGGCCTGCCCGAACTGGAGGTCGGTGCGGAACCCCCAGCGGCGGTGAGCCGCGAGGTCGGGCTCCAGATCGAAGATGAAGTTGGCCTGATTCAGGCTAAATGTATTGCTGAGCACGTCATAGGCACGGAGATCGTTGACGCGCCCGACCGGATTGTTGAAGTTGTATTCGTAATAGCCGTCAAGATAGTAGTTCAGAGTTGCACCGCCGGGGAGGGTTCCGGGAAGCAGGGACGCGGGTGCAGAGGCTGCTGCCGCTTCCTGGAGGGGCACACTCGAAGATGAAGCGCCGGGGCGGCGGAGCTCTTCGGATGCGTACACCAGGGCAGCGGCGGTTTGCGGCCCAGCGCTGTCAACGGGTCGCGCGGATCCCCCCTGCGGAGCACGGTTCTGCTGTTCGAGGGCGGCCACGCGGTATTCGAGATCCATCACAAGTACCTGCAGCTTCTGGATTTCCTGGGTGTTGTTTTGCGTCTGGGCTGTCAGCGACAGCGGCAGGAAAGCCGCGAGACCGAGCAGAGCCATTCGGAGCATGGGACCCCTGCGACCTTGTTGCACTCTGCCGGATGGACAGAAGAGCGGCTGGCTCGTGCGGATGTGCGAAGTGGACTGCTTTTTTGACATAGACTCCTTTGCTCTGCACGGAACTCAGGTGGATCCATTCTGCAGGGAAACGCCGCTCTTCCGACGAAGTGATAAGCAAACAGGTCGGAACCAGTGTCTGCGATGGTACCGCCGCGTCAGTCCTGCGCGCGCGCCGGAGTGCGCCAAATTCGCGCTGGCACGGTCGGCAATCGACAGCGGCAATCTTAACGACGGGATGAGATGCCAGCTCACCGATCTTTTCCGTGGCGGACGGGTGGGAGTCGGTAACAAAACACATCGGAGCCGAACCTGCAGCAGCGCCGGCGCAGGACTTGTCGATCCGCTCGCCCTGGGGAGCGCATATGTGGGATACACTGTCAGACCATACCCCCAGCGCACTGGGTGGGAACGGCATGAGTTCAGGGTCTCGTACTCCATCTGTGCTGGAAGCGATCCGGAAATATGGCGGGCGACAATCTGTTTCTGCTGGCCCTGGCGATGGGCCTCCTGTTCTGCAGTCCGCGGATTTGGTCTCAGGCGGCGCCGCCGGCCCCTGAGCATCCGTGGCACTCAACGCAGGAACAACGTCTCGAGCAGAGCGCAGTACCCGCCCTGACCTCGGAATTCGGAATCGATTCAGCAAAAATCTACACGCTGCCCGAACTCATCGACCTGGCTGAAACCCATAATCCGGAAACCCAGGCAGCTTGGGAGCGCGCGCGGTCCCAGGCTGCCGCTCTCGGTGTAGCGCGCAGCGAGCTCTATCCGACGATTGCGGCAGCGGCGCTGTCTCAGACCGGCCGGTCGGAAGTCTACCTGAATACGCGTTTCTATCGGCAGACGAACCAGGAATTCGATCTTGCGCTGGAGCTGAACTACACGATCTTTGATTTCGGCGCGCGGTCTGGACGCATCGATGAGGCAAGAGCGCGCCTGCTGGCTGCTGATTTCGATTTCAATGATGTGCATCGCCGCCTGATCTACCGGGTTGCCGCAACCTATTACGAGCTGCTCAATGCATCCGGACAAGTGGCGGCTGCCCGCGCCAGCCTCGCAAATGCGCAAACGGTCGAGCAGGCCGCAGAAGTACGACTAAAGAATGGCCTGGCCACTCTGCCGGACGAACTGGAGGCGAAGAGCGCAGCTGCACAGGCTGATTACGATCTGCAAGCGGCGCTCGGGAGCGAAGAAATCGCCCACGGCGAGCTGGCTACAGCGCTCGGCGCTTCACCTACGGAAGCGATCCAGGTGCAGCCGATCGACAGTCTGGCGATTCCCGAAACGCTCGAGACCACCGTGGACGCAGCGATTGACAGCGCGCTGCGCGAAAGGCCTGACCTTATGCAGCAGATTGCGACGATCCGCGAGGCCAATGCGCGGCTGAAACAGGCACGGGCGGCTTATTACCCGAATCTCGGCGTCCAGGTGCGCCCGGATGCGCAGGCACTCTACGGACGGCAACAGACACTACCGTGGGGAGACACCGCCGACCTCGACGGGGGAGTCGTTTTGGGTCTGCACTGGACGGTTTTTGATGGCGGACTGCGCAGGAATCAGAAGGCCAGGGCGATGGCAGATATCAAGACCACACAGGCCGAGGCCGATGCCACGCGGGACGACATCGAGAACGAAGTCTGGACGGCCTATGCGAATCTGAAAACGGCTATGCGTCAGCGCCAGGCAGCGACGGCTCTGCTGGAGGCTTCAGATCAGTCCTACAACGCTGCAATCGAATCGTACCGCGATGGCGTGCGGAGTCTGCTGGATGTGACCGCGGCACAACAGATTCTGGCCCAGGCGCGATCGTCGGATGTGCTGGCCCGCGCCCAAGTCCTCTCCGCGCTGGCGGCGCTGGCCTTCCAAACCGGGGATTCCATCCAGCCACCCTCCGTAAGGACACAGCCTTGAGAACGTCTGCTCGTTCCCGGTCGATCTGCACGGCGACGTTCGCTGTTCTCGCCACCTCCGGCTGTTCGCACGCGCCGGCGTTCGACGTAATGGGTTCGCTTTTCCCGGCATGGCTCGTGTGCATTGCCCTTGGGATCCTTTTCGCAGTGGCCGCTCGTTGGGTGCTGCTACGGGCTCACATCAATCTCATGTTTCCCGTGCTGGTCTATCCCTGCCTCGCGGCGGTATTTACGCTGGCAGTCTGGCTGATCTTCTTCTGATCCACCGGAGTTGAGCATGACAGGTTTCGATTTCGTAAAAGCATCTCACCGACCCATCGAACGCTGGCTTAGCCTGGGCATTGTGGCAGCCGCTGTCCTGCTGGCGCTGGGCGTCGCGTGGCGCGCGACCCACCGACCGCGCACGGACGATGCGGAGATCTTCGCCAACCTCATCGGCATGGCTCCGCAGGTCGAAGGGCCCATCGTCGAGCTGCCCGTGCACGACAATCAGTTCGTCAGGAAGGGCGATCTCCTCTTCGTAATCGATCCGCGCCCCTATCAATACGCCCTTGAGAAGGCGGTCTCGGCGCAGTCGGCTCTGGAAGGGGAGATTCAGGACGAGCAAAGGCGCATCGCCGCGCAGGTCAGTGGTGTTTCCGTGGCGCAGGCGGGTATTCAGACGTCGGTCGCGGATCTAAATCACCGGGAAGCGGCTGTCGACCAGGCACGCGCCGACGTTGCCAGTGCGCAGCAGGGCGTCGCCCGAGTGAAGGCGGAGTGGACCTATGCCAGCGACAATCTCCATCGTCTGGAGCCGCTGCTGCAGAAGCAGTTTGTCACCGTCGACGACGTCGATCGCGCCCGGACCAACGAGGCGGCGGAGGCGCAGGCGCTCCAGCAGGCGGAATCGCAGCTGCTAGCGGCACGGGCAGAGCTGAAATCCGCGGAGTCCCAGTATCTCTACGCAAAGGCGCAGCTGGAGCAGAGCCGGGCGCAGCACCAGCAGGCACAACACTCGGTTCTCACGCTGAACCCGCTGGTGAGCCAGCGCGGCGAGCGCGATGCCGATGTGAGAAACGCGCGCTATAACCTCAACAACTGCCGGGTGTACGCGCCGTTCGACGCGGTGGTAACGAACCTGACCATCTCCGTCGGCGAATACGCGCACGTCGGGCAACAGGTCTTTACTCTCATCGATGCGCGGACCTGGTGGGCGCTGGCGAATTTCCGCGAAGGCCAGCTCCGGCATATTCGTCCCGGGATGCATGCCGACGTGTATCTGATGTCCCGCGCGGGCGAGCGTTTCCGGGGCGTGGTGGACAGCATCGGTTTCGGGGTTACGCCCGATCCCGACGTCATCGGACAACTCGGCCCGGGGCTGCCCGACGTGCAGAGGACGCTGAACTGGGTTCACCTGGCGGCCCGCTATCCCGTGCGCATACGGGTGGAGAACCCGCCGCCCGATCTGTTGCGCATCGGAGAAACTGCAGTCGTCACGATACGCGGAAAGTGAACCATGGCAACTTTCACGCTGACAGCGCCGCGATCCAGCACCCTTGAATGGCTCAGGGACTTCCTGCGGGACGAGCTGGCGCCGTATCCGGGCAGGACCGCGCTGGTGGCGCGCATGGTTCTCACCGCGACGCTCGTCATTCTCGTCACGATGGTATTCAAAATCCCGTATGGGGCCTACGCAGCGTTGTTCGCCCTTACGATCTCACGGGAAAATCCTGACGCCACCATCAAGGCAGTCACAACGCTGATCGTATCCTTTGCCGCGGCAGTGGCGTACGTGCTCGTGGGAGCGCTCATCTTTTCCAGCGAACCGGTGATTCGCCTCGTCTGGGTTCTGGTAACGCTCTTTCTCATGTTTTTTGCGCTGAACGCCATCTCGAACTATACGGCAGCCTTGCGATTCGGCTATCTGCTTGCCATTGCGATGCCCTTGTTCGATAGTCGCATTTCCGGCGAAGCCAAAGTCGAAGGACTTCTCTGGGCAGCGGGCGCCATCGCCCTGGCCAGCATCATTACGGCGGTCGTCGAGGTCATCTATGCAAGTCTGTACAAGCTCGATGAGGTCACCGCCGCGCTTCTCGAACGGCTTCGCTGGACGGAAGCTGCCCTCCGCGCGTGGGCCGCGGGAGATGCCGATCGCGCCGCGCAGATTCAGTTGACCCGCCTCGCCGTTCTTGGAACGTCCAGGATGCGGCGCGACCTGCTTCGATCCGGCTACCCGGCGGAAGTGATGCAGCAGACGGGCACCGTCGTGTCGTTGGTGGGAAGGCTGATCGATCTTGCCGCCAACATGAACCTGTTCTCGGGGCAGGTTTCCGGCGATGCGCGCCGCCGCTTCGGCGAACTGGCCGGCCGCATCGATGGGCTGGCACACAGGCTGGGAGGCGGAGGGGCATCGGAGCAGCCGGAAAAAAGTCCGGCGACAGGCGGCATCTTGCCGGAGGCGGCGCCTTTGTTGATGGATATGGAGCGGACCGTGTCGTCCATCTCCGATGTGTTGAGCGGTTCCGCGCCCGCGCATGGGCCTCGTCTTCGGGCTGAGGTTCCCATGCCGCGAACTCGCTTCTTCGTGGCCGATGCCTTTACCAATCCCAACCACATCCGATTCGCCATCAGGGGCAGCCTCGCCGCCGCTGTCTGTTATTTGATCTATAACCTGACGGACTGGCCGGGGATCAGCACAGCGGTAACGACCTGCTTCCTGACGGCAACGACAACCATCGGCGCATCCCGGCAAAAGCAAATCCTGCGATTCGGCGGTGCCTTCGTCGGCGGCATCGTCGCCATTGGCGCGCAGATATTCGTTCTTCCCGGTCTCGACACCATCGCCGGGCTCACCCTATTATTTGTTGCTGCCACCTTTTTGGCGGCATGGATCGCCACGTCCGGTCCGCGGCTTTCCTACTCCGGCGTGCAGTTCGCTTTCGTTTTCTATCTCGTCACTGTGGGGGACTTCCGGTTTGAGCCATCGCTCGCTGTCGCGCGGGATCGCGTGGTGGGCATCCTGTTGGGCCTGCTGGTGATGTGGCTCATCTTCGATCAGCTCTGGGGAGCGCCTGCGATCCAGGAAATGAAGCGCACCTTTCTCTCCACCCTTCGACTCGTGGCGCAGTTCATGAGGGAGCCCGTGTCGTCCGGCCCTTTCGACCAGCTTGCTGCAATCGAACGGAGCTATGCCCAGCGGGAAACCATCAACACGAACATCAACAAGCTGCGCGAGACCGCAGACGGCGTGATGCTGGAATTCGGACCATCGCGGGAAGCTGACCTGGCCGTCCGGAGCCGCCTCTTGCAATGGCAGGTCCAGCTTCGCGTCATCTTTATTACGCGCATCGCGCTGCTGAAATACCGCCTGCGCCTGCCCGGATTTGAGCTGCCTGACAGGATTCTCCAGGCGGAGCAGGAATTCGACGCGGGCCTGGCGGGGCGCATCGAGGCGATTGCCGATCACCTGCAGGGAAAGACGAGCCTGGCGGCGCAGCGCAGGGAACCGCTTCTGGGGTTGATCGCAGAGCCAATCCAGGAATACCGCCGAACCGAACCGGCTCCAGAGATAGCGGCCCGGCTCGGAAGCCTGCTGCCGCTCTGCTCCCGCATCGATGCACTGGTGGCTTCGCTCACGGACGACGTCGCGGCCGGTTCATAACACCCAACCCAGAAACTCTCCCGCCGCGGATGCTGGACTTGCCTCTTGCCTGAGCTCGCCAGATTGAAATCCGCCAAGAGCGAAGTGCGGATGGAATTAATCGAGAAACGCGATCCCGTCCGGCTGCCAGGCGAATCCATACAATTTCAACCTGTTTCAGACGTCAGGCTGTCTGTTGGCGTGAAACTTCGCCCGGAGCTGTCGGTTCTAAATTCCACCGATCGATTCACAAAGGAGGTGTTCCATGGAATCCAGGGAAGCGCCCAACACTCATCAGAAAGCGCTCGAGATCAATCTCGACAAGAGCAGCTACGGCTCTTTTGCCGAAATTGGCGCCGGACAGGAAGTCGCGCGATGGTTCCTGGTTGTGGGAGGAGCCTCCGGGACCGTTGCCAAATCCATCTCCGCGTATGACAAGGAAGTCAGCGACGATCTGTACGGTTCGAGTGCTCGCTACGTCTCGAGGGAACGCCTCGAAGCGATGCAGGACAGCGAATGGACCCAGCTCATCAGCGAGTTGAACAAGAGTCGTGGGGCGACCACTCGTTTCTTTTCCTTTGTTGATACCATTTCCGCCCGCAACTACGCCGGAACCAACGAGTCTCACGGCTGGGTCGGTCTGCGGTTCCAACTGGAAGCGGGCGGTCAACCGAACGAGATCGTTCTGCATGTCAATCTGCTGGACCCTTCCAATCCCCTCCAGCAGGAAGCGGTCGGTATCCTTGGCGTCAATCTGATCCACGCTGCTTTCTACCAGCTGCAGACGAAACAGTCTTTCCTCGAAAGTGTCGCTCAGGACGTCCGGAATCGGATTGAGATTGACCATGTAGAAGTCCGCGGGGCCGCTTTCGAGGGGTGGGACCAGCGCGCGATTCTGGCCCAGTTGGTGTGCATGGGTTTTGCAGAGGCCGTCTTTTTCCCCTCCAGCGGGCCAGCTATTCCCCCCATCGAGGTTCTCCACAAGAAAGCTGTGGTGCTTGCACCCGGATCGTTCAAAAGCACAGGGTCCACTCGCGCAGCCATTCAGATGCTGGCTTCGGGAGTCCACCAGCTTCGCGGGGAGCTGGAAGAAAAAGACGCTGCGGTCACGGGCTTCTTCTGCCTTTCTGCAAAGCCTCTCTGGGACACTGACACGCTTCCGACAACCCCTGAGCTGCTGGAACGTATTGACGCCCTTCACGCGCTCGGCGGAAACGTTTTGCTTTTTCGCGAACGAGAGCTCTACAGCATGACCGCGCTCGTCAACCGGTACACCAGGGAGCACGTCCGCTTCGTCGTGGGCTTATCTCTTCTGGTTCGCACCTGGGAATATCGCTACACACAACTGGGTGGCAGCTTCCTGGAAGCTTTGTCTCGCCTCCTGGCACAAAACGTCCGCATTTACGCTTATCCGATGGCTTCAGCGGACCTCCGGCAAGCGATTGAGAACATCTCGGCCACGGGCTGGCAGTGGACCGAAGCGAACGGATCGGTTTCTGCCCGGCAGCTTCATCCTCCGCAACCGCTCGGTCACCTTTACAACTATGTCCTCGCCAGCAATTTCCTTGTCCCCATGGAGGTTCCTGCGGCTATGACAACCCAAGGGTGATTGCGGTCCAAGCGTGAATTGTCGCTGGCGACGCGACCCCTATGGGATACCCGCCCGAATCGTGCAACCTGTTGATTCTACAATGGCATGGGAGGTGTGACATGACAACACCATCCCAGGTGACCGGGAAAACGGGGAAATCTGAGGTCTTGACGGGGAGAGCTTCCCCCAAAGAGGCCTATCTTTCGGGGAACGCGACACCGCATGTTGATGTAGGCTCTTTTTGAGACCGTCTATGTCGACGTGCATTCAGGTAGTTCCCTCCGACTCCCCGCAACAAACAACTTTGGCATATGATCCGCTGCTTGATGACATCGGATACATGACGTGCATGACCCTGGTGCTGCTCGGGAATTACGCGCAGACCGGGCATCTTGGTGGACCACTTGCGTACACGCCCTACAATGTTGCGGCCCATCTGGCTGGGCCGGAAAACGGCGGGCTCCGGTACGATTACCGCCGGCCGAAGCATCCCTACGCCGACAAGTTCATGATGGCCGCCGGCCACTCGATCCCCACGTGCTATGCGCTGTGGATGATCATGGGCCAGGCGCTATATCTCAAATATCAGCAGACCGGCGATTCGCGTTATCGCGTCGACCCGCAGGTCGCGATGTTGCCGATCGACGCGCTGGGGTTCCGGCGTGGCGCGGGCGCGCTGAAAACACTGCTGCACGAAACAGGCCTCGAAGACCATCCGCTGTTTGCGCAGGCGAAAGGGCGTGGCATTCGAGCGCTCTCAGGACACGCCGAAAGTACCGACTGCACCAACGATGTGAACGGCGGACCTTCGGGAGTGGGCATCGCGACGGCCGCGGGCAAAGCGGCGTTCTGGGATATCGCAGGCGCGACAGGCTCGCCGAAGGTGATTGCGCTGGAAGGCGAATTTGCGCTCACCGAAGGCCACGCGCAGGAGCTGAAGACGCAGGCGCTGGCGCTGCAGGTGGGAAAGCGTTTGCGCGTGATGGTTTCCTATAATAACGCGGGTATTGACGATCGCCTTCTGGGCGGCGTGATCGCCGCAGGCTACGACGGCTACGATCTGGTGAGTCAATGGTCGTCGTATGGGTGGAACGTCTTCACACTGGCGAACGGTAACGACTACGGCGAAGTAGCCGCGGCGCTGAAGGCCATGGACAAGGTGGACCCGCACGATCGCCGTCCCATCGTGGCGATCGGCAGAACGGTGAAGGGTTACTGGCCGGGGGCGGTCGATGAAAAAATTCCTGGCTACGGCGCTCAACTGGTGAGCTACGCGAGTCATCCTTACGCGCTGAAGATGAACTCGGAGTATTTTGTCGCGCTGGCGCAGACGTTCGAGAAGCATTACGGCGTGGAATTCGAAGGAATTCGCAGGGGCCCGGTCAGCGACAATCGCGAGCGATTGATCCAGTTCAAGACCAACATGGACGTGGTGATGTCGCTGCTCGATCGCGATGGATTGGGCGATCGCCTAGCCGAGCGACTTGTCGAAATTGGCGACACCGTGCGCGACGATCTGAAGTTGCGGATTTCCGCTACGAGCGATCCGTTCCTCGACGATCGGCTGCGGGTCGCGGCGCTGCCGGAAGACCGGCAGAAGGTCACAGTGCGCAATGCGGTTTCCGGCGCGGAGCAGCAGGTAGACATCGCACTTTTCAAAAAGCCGGGCGAGATGGCGGGAGCGCGGCGGGGGATTTCTGAAATCGTCAAGTGGATGAACTACGTCACGGAGGGCCGATTCTTTACGCTGGCCGCCGATCTTTCGGAATCGATCAACGTGGAGCACGGCAGTTTGTGGGGACACTACAATCCGGTTGACAATCCGCTGGGCACGCGCATCAAAGCGGCCATTCAGGAAGCGGGCAATGTTTCCACCGCTATTGGGCTGGTGAGTCAAAGCGCTTCCGTCGATCCCGAAACATTCGCAGGCGTGTGGGCGTTGAGCGGCACGTACGGAGCGTTCACGCCGCTCATGTACACCCCCGCGCGCGTGTGGAGTCAGCAAAATCAGGACAGCAAATTCCGAGGCGGCGTGCTGCACATTCTCACCGCGCACTCCGGACCTGAAACTGCGGCAGATGCGCGCACGCACTTTGGCATTTTCGCGCCCCAGGTGTGGAAGCTGTTCCCGCGCGGTCAGGTGATCAATTTGAGCTTCTGGGATTACAACGATGTCGCGCCCGGATACTTTGCGGCAGCGGAAATCGCGGCGCGCGATCCGCATGTGGGCATCATCACGCTGGAAGTAGCGCGTCCCGATTTCGCGGTGGCGGACCGCAGCCAGTTCGCCGACCAGGATCTGCGCGCTGCGGCCAAAGGCCTCTACGTTATCCGCGATTTCGCGCCGAACCAGCCGCGCCACGGTTATGTCATCGCGCAAGGATCGAGTTCGACGGTGAATCTGGTCAAAGTGCTGGCAAAACTCGAAGCGGCCGGTGTGAACGTGAAAGTGATCGCGGCGATCAGCGAGGAGTTATTCGACCGCCAGCCGCAGGCGTATCGCGATTCCGTGCTGCCGCCCGAAGCTCGCTTCGATTTGATGGTGGTATCCACGGGCACGCGACGGATGTGGCCGCTGCGCAACCTTGGGCCGCTGGTGGATGAGTATTCTCTTACGTCCGACTTCGACAATGGCTGGAGGAGCGGTGGCCTCGAAGCGGAAGTGATCCGGGAAGCTCATCTCGATGCCGATTCGATTTTTGCAGGCGTCGAGCGGTTCGCCAACGAACGCGAGCGCCGCATCAGCGATCAGCGGAGAATGATCGGTTAACCGAGCCGGCGCTGCGATAGCTTTCCAAAACGATCAGTCGGGCAGGTCGCCGAGGCTCGTATCAGAGATGTTTGTTGATCCACTGGTCGATACGCTCCAGTGCCTTCGAGATATTTTCAGGGGAATTGGCCACGCTGAAGCGCAGATAACCCTCGCCGAATTTTCCGAAGGCTGTTCCGGAAAGGCACGCGACGCCCGCTTCTTCCAGGAGCCTTCCAGCCAGATCCTGCGATCTTCGACCTGTGCCCTCGATATTGGGAAAAACATAAAAGGCGCCTTTTGGTGACAGGCAGCGAAAGCCGCGAATGCGGTTCAGACCGTTCACCATCAGATCCCTTCGCTCGCGAAAAGCGGTGCACATTCGTGTGACCGATGCCTGGTCGCCCGTGAGCGCCGCAACCCCGGCCATTTGAGTAAAGCTGGCCGTGCAGGAATTGGAATTGGTCATCAAGCGCGCTATCTGCGCGGCTAGATCCGGGCGCATCACCCCATAACCGAGACGCCAGCCGGTCATGGCATAGGTTTTCGAGAAGCCGTCGAGCAGGATGGTGCGCTCGCGGAAGTCCGGAATGGAGAGCGGTGAGAAATGGCTGCCCTCGAAGATCAGGCGGCTGTAAATCTCGTCCGAAAGCACCATGATGTTGGCATCGCCGATGGCGGCTGCGATATCCCGAATGTCCTGTTCTGTCAGAACGCCCCCGGTCGGATTCGCCGGAGAGTTGAGAATGATCAGACGGGTTTTGGGTGTGATCTTCGTGGCCAATTCATTGACGTCGAGGCGGAACTCGCGTTCTTCCCGGAGCGGGATCGGAACGGGAACGCCTCCCGCAAACTCGATCATCGATTCGTAGATTGGAAATCCGGGATTGGGGTAAATCACTTCGTCGCCTTCGCCCACCAGAGCGAGGATGGTGAAGAAGAGGATCGGCTTGCCGCCCGGAACGACGACCACTTCCTCAGGTGTGACCGTTACTTCGCGCGTGCCGCCCACTTCGCGGGCGATGGCTTCGCGCAGAGCCGGCAGCCCCGCGGAAGGTCCATAGTGGGTCCAGCCGCTGCGGAGTGCGTTGACCCCGGCCTCGATGACGTTTTCCGGCGTGTCGAAGTCCGGTTCGCCGATCTCCAGATGGATGATGTCGTGCCCTTCGGCTTCGAGAGCCCGTGCCCGTACCAGAACCTCGAAAGCCGTCTCAGTACCGAGCCGCTGCATGCGGTCGGCGAGCGGGAGGGGAAAACGGGAAATGCCGGTATCGATGTGGAGATCGTGAGTCGCGGTTGTCATGGTGCGCACCATCCTGGCCGCACAAAAGTGGGCCGCGCGGCCTCGGAAGAAAGGTTACAGGCCGATGGCCACAGGTAAGACTACCAGAGACAGGTTGTACCGGGCAGACCCACTTTGCCGATGACTGGCATGCAGGCGGAGTTCGGATGGAATGCGGCAGGCACATTGCCCGTTCGCGAGCCAGGAGGCTTTACGAGCCGTTGTCCATCGGCCTGGGTGCGAGGATCTCCTGCAGATAATCGGTCGTGCCCGGCACTCGGACAAGGTGAGGGTACTTCAGCCCACCGTCGTAATCGATCGTATAGAGTTCGGTAACGCCATCGCCCTTCGCGGTGATATGCAACGGTTGCCTGCTCTTCTGAGCCTGAGCGATTTCGCTCCGCAACACTTCGGTGCTGTACGGATCGCCATCGATGGACACAAGCTCCATGCCCGGTGCGAGTCCGGCTTTGAATGCCGGTCCGTTCCATAACACGTCCTCGACGTTGCCTTCGCTATCGAGGAACAGCCCCACCGAGAACATGGCGTTGATCCCTTTTCCTTCGAGCTCACCCTGACCAACGTTCTCGAGCGCTTTTTCGTAACCCGAAGGCTGATCTGTGTAGACCAGGCGCCAGCCGCTGGCATCGATACCGGACAGCAGCGGGACCTGCTGGCCCACACCGTCCAGCCAGTTGCGGAAGAAAGCCGCCCAGTCATAAGGCTGGACCGCATTCAGGGCGCGGACGATGTCGTCGAAGTTGTAAGTGTGGGTGACGAAACTGCCGTCATCGATGCCGAAAAATCGCCGGGCAAAATCGTCAATCGAGCGCCGATCCTGGCTCAACGTGCGGATTTTCACGTCGACGGCCAACCACAACAGCTGGCCTTCGCGATAGAAGTCGGTTTGCCGGCGCCAGTTCGACCATGCGCTCGGCGAGCCGTAGAGCAGCTGCGCGGCGTCGGTGGTATCGATCAGCGGCCGCCACGCGCGACCGGTTTGATGCGCCATCGACGCGGCCCGGTAGGCGACGACCTCTCGCCACGTATTCGGTGACCACAACCCGCTTCGCGCCGTCAGCATGTCGCCGAGATAGACCGTGAGACCTTCGTAAACCCACACCATCCGCGTATGTTCCGGGCTCTCGAAGTTGGGCTGCCACAGTTCTGCCGGACGCATGAATTTGCCGTTCCACGAATGGGTGTATTCATGCGGCAGCAGTGAAGCGTCCAGCATGAAATGGTCCGGGTCGGCAAACATCTTTGCGCCGCTGCGCGCGCGATCGTCACTCGACTGGTGGTGCTCCAGACCCCCCTTCGAGACGTAGTCGCTCGTTGTCAGCAGCAGGTGATAGTCATCGTAGTGATGGGAGTGAAAGAGCGCCTGTGCCTGCTCGATCAGGTGACGATAAGCGGCGAGCTGCGCGTCGGAGATATCGAGGGAAGCAGCATCGTCGCCTACAATGTCGAGATAGCGATGCACCGAGGCGCCGGCCGGGGTGAGATCGATCTCCCGGAAAAATTCGCCGGCAATCACCGGCGAATCGACCAGCGTGTTGCACGGAACGGGCTTGAACGTGATGCTTCCGCCACTGTGCTCTTCGGTCGTCAGCGCGCTCGCGTAGCGCCAGCCGGAAGGGATCACCAGAGTGGGTCGAAACATCTGCGATTTCGTGGGAGACCCCGCCTGGTACAGCGCGACGTCGTTCCACTCCAGGCCCATGAGATTCGGCGTCACCCGGTCAGCCGCCGGGAACTGGAAGCGGATGTCGATGCTGTCAACGCCCGCCGGCACCGTCAAATGAAACGTGAACATGTCCACTTCATCGCGGAACCACGCAATGCGCTTCCCGGCTGCCGTGATCTCCAGGCCCATCATGTCTTCGATCGGGCCGTCCGGGGCGTGATCGCCGGGGATGTACTTCGGATAGAGGAGCGTCAGCGGCCCAGGCCTGACCGGCATCACCTCATGCACATAGAGAATCTGCTGTTGCGGATTGGGTAAGCGCACCGTGATGGAGGTGAAGCCGGCCGCAGCCTGCGCGTCCGCCTGCCCTGTGCAGGACACCAAGGCACCGAGAACGGCAGCGCCCAGAAGCAAGAACGATCGTTTCATCCGTCGTACCCGGCCGTGATGGACTCGACAACACCCAGCGATTCGCCTGCCCAGGCTCTGAGCCGGCGAGACAGCCAGTGTAGCGCAGGAGATGTTGCCCAGGGCCCGACGAACACGCATCGATTGTGAGTCGGCTTCACGGACAGGGAAAAGCTCGTGCGGGATGATTGGATTTGACTCGCGACACGCTTTGAATTCATACTGCGTAGCACTCCGGCAAAGCCCCAGATGTGAGTTGCGAAACGGGGTTGACCGTATCGATCGACTCGGTATCTGTCCCTGATCGAAGAAGAAGTGCACAGAAGTGAAAAGTGGGTGAGCTTTCACTGCGGGTCTGACCGATTATGGCCCAAACCAGGCGATGGTCCAGCCCGCTTTGAAACGTTATACCAGCCAGGCGTTTCGCAGGACTTTTGGAGGCCGTAGTGAAAAGACATCTTCTGGCGGCGGTTTCGACCGCCGCGATGGCGGCGTTTTTCTTTCTTCCAGCAGTGAAGGCCCAGCAGGCGACGACGTCGCTGAATGGCGTAGTGTCCGATCCGAGCGGTAATGTGGTGCCGCAAGCCTCCGTGACGATTACCCGGCGGGCAACCGGACAGGTACAGAAGACGGCAACGAATGGCCGCGGAGAGTACCAGTTCTCGCAACTGGCGCCGGGGACGTGGACGGTGACGGTGAGCGTCACGGGCTTCGCCGATCAAAGCAAGGTGGGCAACCTGTTGGTGAGCCAGCCGGCCACCATCGATTTCAAAATGTCCGTGCATTCCGTTTCTGAGACGGTGAACGTGTCCTCAGAGGCGGAGACGCTGAACACGTCGGACGCGACGCTGGGCAACGCGATCGGGACCCGGGCGATTGAGGCGCTGCCGATGATCGACCGCAACGTTCCGGACCTGCTGAGCCTGCAGCCGGGGGTTTTATACCTGGGCCACATCGTCGATACGGACAGCGACAGTCGGACGGGATCGGTGAACGGGGTGCGTTCCGACCAGGACAACATCACGATGGACGGCCTGGACGATAACGACCAGCGCAACGGATATGCGTTCACGGGGGTTCTGCGCGAGACGCTGGATTCGATCGACGAGTTCCGGGTGACGACGGGCATGGCAAATTCCGACCAGGGGCGCGCGGCAGGGGCCCAGGCGAACCTGGTGACCAAGAGCGGGACCGACCATTTTCACGGAGGCCTGTACGAATACAACCGGAACACGAACACGGCGGCGAACGATTTCTTCAACAAGAACGCCGAGGCATCCAGCGGTCTGCCCAATGAGCCTGGCAAGTATATCCGGAACACATATGGGGGCGATCTGGGCGGTCCAGTGTTGAAGGACCGGGTGTTTTTCTTTGGCAATTACGAGGCATCGCACATTCGTGAGAACGAGCAGGTGGAGCAGCTGACGCCGACCGCGTCATGGAAGGCGGGCAACCTGATCTACACGAGCAACGGCCAGAATGTAACGCAGACGCCGGGGGAGCTGGCGCTGACCGATCCCCAATGCACGGCCAACGGGACCTGTCCATGGGGGCCGGGCCTGGATCCAAATATCGTGACGCTGTTGAATTCGTATCCGACGGCCAACGGCGCCGCGCTGGGCGATGGATTGAACAACGGGTCGTACAGCTTCTCGTCGCCGAATCCGCAGAATCTGAACACGACGATCGTGCGTCTGGACTGGAACCCGGTGTCGCACCACCAGCTGTTTTTCCGCGGCAACCTGCAGGACGACACGACGGACTATCCGGTGTGGTTTCCGGGGCAGCCGCCGGAGTACGTGATCCGGGATAACACGAAGGGCCTGGGCGCGGGCGACACGTGGGAGATCACCAACAATCTGGTGAACGATTTTCGCTATGGCTATATCCGGCAGGGATTCGCGCAGGCGGGGACGGGCTGCGGCGCGTACGTGACGTCATTCCGGACACTTTCAAAGCCGACGGCGCAGACCTGCTCGACGACGGTCCAGGTCCCAGTACACAATTTCATCGACAACCAGAGCTGGACGCACGGCAGCCACACGCTGTCGTACGGCGGGGACCTGCGGCTGATTACAAACTATTCGAATTCGGACGCTACCTCGTTCGGCAACGCCGATACGAACATTCAGTGGCTGGCCGGGGGCGGATCGATTGCGGACAGCGGCAGTGACCTCGATCCCGGAGCCTTCGGACAACCGCCGGTAGATTCGGGCGATGCGACGAACTACAGCCAGGATGTGGGAACGCTGGTTGGACTGATTCCTTACGTCGCAGGGCAATTCAACTTCAACGTGCAGAAGGGCGGCCAAACGGGCGCGGCGTCGGCCCCGGGAGCGCCGGTCGCGCTGAATTACTTCTCGAAGGAATTCGAATACTACATTCAGGATCAGTGGAAGGTGCGGCCGAACCTGACGGTGACGATCGGCGTGCGGCAGGTGCTGCTGCAACCCCCCTATGAGACCCACGGGAACCAAGTGCAGCCGACCGTCGATACGCACCAATGGTTTGCAACGCGCGCAGAAGAGGCGACCAAGGGCATGACCGTCCAGCCCGATCTTTCCTTTGCGCCGTCGGGCAAGGCGAATGGCAAGCCATCGTACTGGAGCATGCAGGATACGAACTTTGCGCCGCGGCTGGCGGTGGCTTATTCGCCAGACAGCAAGACGTCGATCCGGGCGGGGGCGGGGATGTATTTCGACCACTTCGGCGAAGGGATTGTGGACACATTCGCAAGCGATGGATCGTTTGGGCTGACGACGTCGATCACCAATCCCGCCGGGCAGTACTCGGTGGACAACGCGCCCCGGTATACGAGTCTCACGGCGCTTCCCGCGCTGCAAGGAGTGAGTATTCCGTCTACGATCCCCTATCCCTACACGCCGCCGAACAACATCAATACCGGACTGGCGATCACGTGGGGTGTGGACAGCAAGATCAAGACGCCTTATACGATTGCGGCGGATTTCTCGGTGCAGCGGGAGCTGCCGCACGCGTTCTCGGTAGAGGCGGATTACGTCGGGACTTTCGGCCGCCATCTGCTGCAGCAGTTGGATCTGGCGGAGCCGCTGGACCTGGTGGATCCGCAATCGGGGATGGACTACTTCAAGGCCGGCACGCTGCTGGCCCAGGCGACGTACGCCGGGGCAACGACGGTGCACCCCATCGCTTACTGGGAGGACATGTTTCCTTACCTGAAGACCAGCACGATGAGCGCGACGCAGAACATCTATACGAACATTTATGCGCCGAATGCGATCGTTGGGAACGACTCCTATGCGCTGGTACAGCTGGATGCGTACTGCGATCCGAGCGTGGGCGGGTTGGGCTGCGGGCCTTATGAAGACGCGAACGGTAACGTGACGACGCGGTTCTACCAACGGCAGTTTTCGTCGCTGTATGCGTGGTCTTCCATTGGAACGAGCAGCTATAACGGGCTGCAGCTGACGTTACGCAAGCAGAGCAGCGCGGGGCTCGATCTGGATCTCAGCTATACGTATTCAAAATCTATCGATCTTGGGTCGGACACCGAGCGGGCCAGCGAGTTCACCACCAACAGCTTCAGCTTCATTACGAACAGCTTTAATCCGAAGACGAACCGCGCGGTGTCGGATTTCGACACGCATCACCTGCTGACGGGCGATGTGATTTATCCGCTGCCTTTCGGGCGTGGCGCGCGCTTTGCGCCGGATATGAATGGCGTTGAGAATGCTTTGGCGGGTGGGTGGACGCTGTCCGGGATTCTGCGGGTGTCGAGCGGGTTGCCTTTCAGCGTGGTGCCTCCCCTCTCGTATGTGACGAATTACCAGAACGTGACGCCGGCGGTGGTGACGGGGCCGATCAAGGTCCACAAGCATCTGGTCGCGGGTTTGCCGGAGGTGTTTGCCGATCCGAACGCGCTGAACAATGGCATCGCCACCGGCAGCCCATTGCGGTTCCCGTACCCGGGCGAGGGCGGGAACCGGAACTACTTCCGTGGTGATGGCTATTTCGAACCGGATGCGAGTCTCGCGAAAGCCTGGAAGACACACGAAAGCCAGGCGCTGCGCTTTGCCTGGGAAGTGTTCAATATCACAAACTCGGCGCGCTTCGACACCAGTCCGATCAGTATCAACGGGGGCCTGAACGAAGCGGTGACCAGCGGGGCAGGCTTTGGCATTTACAGTTCGCAGCTGGTGCAGTCCCGAAAGCAGCAATTTTCCCTTCGGTACGACTTCTAGAAGCGGATCTTCGGGCTCCCTTCACCAGATTCGGCCTGGATCGTGCGCGACGAAATCTATCGAATCGGGTACGAGGCTCTTCGCAACGCAGCCGCACATTCGCGGGGCAACTAACTCCATATCGAGCTGCGCTACGGACAGGACCTGACTCTGCGCGTTCGCGACAACGGCGCTGGCATCGACCCCAGGTGCTGGACTAGGGCAGAGCCGGTCACTTCGGGTTGCAGGGAATGCGGGAACGTACCGCGCGTATTGGGGGCAAGGTCACCGTTGTCAGCTCGCCAGCTTCGAGAACCGAGATTCAGATCGTGGTGCCCGGGGGAATCATCTTCCGTAAAGGCAACCCACTTCGGATCAGCATCCGGTCTCGAATGCGACGAATGATTCGGAGGAAGATCTGAGCTCCCGCACCTGGCGGACAGCAGAGGTGGGCCCGTTCAGGATGCCAATCGACGGACCGCCTGTTCGCTCTTGTTACGAATTGCAGTCGTCCCGAAGCATGAGGAGAGACGACGCCATTTTCTCACAGATATCGGCGATAGCCCGCGCGTTCGGAGAACCGTGCTCCTCGAAGGTCTGCTGCAACAATCGAATGGAATCATCGGCCATACCCTCGGGTGCGGCATCCGAATCGTTTGCGATCCATCCGGCAACGTGCATGAGTCTGTCTCTGTATTCGTTTAGAAAATGGTCCAAAACCTGATTTTGGCGCTGCGTCAATTCGGAGTCGATCTCTCGCCGCTCACGATGTGAGTGAAGACTGAGTTCCAGCAGGTAGATCGAGCGCAACGCTGGCTGGATCCTCTGAATCCGCCCACACTCGACAATGTCTTGTTCGCGCCGATGGCGAAACTCAAACTCAAACCGCACGGCGTCCGTCTGCGATTCCAGGCTCGCGAAGTTGTCATTGATCTGACGCCGGAGACGGCTGATCTGCGAACTGCCTATGGCCTCGTCGTGTACTACCGGACAAACTCCCAGATCTCCCAGCATCCGTACGTTCCGCACCAGCAGTTTCTGCAGCTGCTCCGCGTCGCTCTTCGTCCCGAATCGGTCGAAGATAAATCCCATGGCGAGAATACCCAATAACACGCCGATTACCTTGTCCCGCGGGATCGTAAGATCGGTCTCGATGTGGTAATCCGTCAGATTGACGAAGTAAAAGGCAAGCGCAATCTGCACGCCAAAAAAGGAAAGCCGCGGACTGGAGGTGGCGAACCACGCGGCGATCGCGGTCCCCGCCGCAAAGAAGAGGGCAAACCCGAAGATGGTGTCGATACCTGGCAGGATCAAAATCTGCGCCGATATCCCCATGACCAGCCCCCCGACTACAAATCCGGAAAGTCGGAGGAATTGCGCCTGGAGCGAGCTGCCAACGGTGGTCAGCGCAGTAACGATGCAGGTAAGGACGCCGATGAAGATGCCGGGCCAGTCCAGCGCGTTGTAGAGTACATAACAAACACTGGCAGCCAGGCATCCGGCCAGGGCGAAGCGTTGATATTCCGGGTTTTCGAATGCATCAGGCAGAAGCAGAGCGCGCCACGAGTCCCGTCGTGTCCCGTTCTGGTAGCCATCGACGATCTGATCCTGTTGAAAGACATCGGTGATCAGTGCGGCAGTACGTTCCATCTCCTGAAGCACGGGGAAGCCAGGCGACGACAGCCCCTCCAGCGCTGAAGGTGGGGCGGAGATACTCCCGGAGTCGCGGAGCTCTCTTCGGATTACCCCGAGCCTCTCGGAAAGTGCGCGTAGGCGGACTGCGGCTTCGTCGTCGGGCCGAGGCAGAGAGCGCTCAAGGTCCGCGGCAAGACCAATGAGCCGGGCCGACAGCGAGATCAGGGCGCTGCGTTGCGCCCGACGGATCGGGTCGGAACCCTGGCGCTGCAACATCATCCTGAGTCGGCCGGTGCCGATCATCTGATATTGAAGAAGCCTGTCCATGACCAACTTCGGTGGGGCTTGCAGACTGGCAATGCTCTTCGCTGCCTGCTGCACCGCAAGTAACATATCGTCGACGGATGTGATGAGCGGATCGGAGCGATCGAAAATGCGGTATAGCATTTCGGTTCCCACAGTGACGCCGGCACCTACGGCGATGATCAAAACAGGCCAGAGAGTACCCTCCACCTGAAGCTGGGTCGCCACGGAGCGATCCCATACCGGAAGGGCAACGCCAATCGGGATGGCGAAAGCCGCTGCGGCTGCGTAGTTAGTCATGGTGCGTATAAGGAAGAAGACGAGATACAGGCTCCCAATTACCCAGAAGAAGTGAGCGAGAGGGTAACCGCGGAAGAGCATCATCCCGAACAGGGTGTAGAGGCTCGCGCTGACGAATGCAAGGACGACGATTCGTCCCCCACGCCAGGTAGCGGCGAGATTTTCGCGAGCCAGGAGAATCGAAAAGAGAGCAGCCAGGAATGCGTTCGGGATGCGGAAGGTCTCGACGATGAGCATGACCAGCGTAGCCGTGACCGTCATGCGGATGACTGTGTTCACACGTCCTGGATACGGGGCAACCTCCCAACGGATGAATTCCCGGAACCAAGGCCAGGAAACGGCCCGGCCGGCCGGCCGATGGCGGATTTGAGCGGCGTGGGTCGCCATATCAGGGCTTCCGTTCGTACCCTCGGATGACCACCACCGCTGACTCCCCCAGGCGAAGAGCGTCAGATGGCGGCGACTGAATCCGGATGCGGACGGGGTAGCGGCTGGCCAGGTGTACCCAGCTCAGAGTGCGCTGTACGTCGGGCAGACCGGGCGTGATTCGGCCCAGGATTGAAGGGTCGGGTATGACACCATACCCAATGCTTTCTACGACGCCCGAAAGTCGTATCCCCGGATCGGACATACGGTAGACATCCGCGATCATACCCGGCTGGACATGCCTCAGCTGCGTTTCGCGGAAATTCGCAATTACCCACCACGCGCGAGTGTCGATAAGCGTGAATATCTGCTGCCCTATGTGCGCATAAGCACCCTCGGAAATCACAAGGTTGGTTACACGCGCATTAAATGGGGCGTAGATGTGACACTCGTTGTAGTTGTATTGGGCGTTGGCGATTGCAGCGGCCCTCCCCTCTCGTTGGGCCACGAGCGGATCGAGGGTAAGTACGCTGGACTGCGATTCGTGAAACTGCGCCGTACTCTGCTCTGCCGATGCCCTGGCTTCCGCCAGTGCGGCCAGTTCCGAATTGAGGTGAGCTCGATTGAGAGCGAGCTGCGACTCGGCTTCATGCACGGACTGTGCGCTGGTCCGCTCTGTTGTACGTGCCTGGTCCACCTGGTCCACCGTAACGAATTGCTGGACGAGCAGAGGCTCGAGCCGGTGCAGGTTATTTCCAGCGTATGCCCACTCGGCTTTCGCTCGATCCAGCGCGGCCTCTGAGCGGGCGACATCGGCCTCCGCCTCACGGATGGAGGCCTGCACCTGTTCAATATCGGCGCTGGCCCTGAGCGTCGCCGCCCCGGAGGCCGCGACGGCGTGCACTTCGGCTCGAATGCGGCGCTGTTCGTCGACGATCTGACCTTCGAGGTCGGCCTGCCCTGAGATCGCCTGGTCAAGGGCATATTTGTAGGGGCGATCATCGATCTCAAAAAGAAGATCGCCCTCTTTGACGCGCTGGTTGTCAGCGACGTTCAGGTGCACTATGGGCCCCTCGACAACCGGGGCGATTCCGATGTAGTTGGCAAAGATCTCGGCGTCATCGGTCCAGGGATGCTGCGTTGTGATCAGATAGACAGCAATCAGCCCGACAATCGCGAGCAAAACCATGGACGCCGTAAGAACGCGACCCAACCGGTGAAGTTTCGCAATGCGATTGTCTTGCTCGGGTTGGGCAATCTGCTCGGTTGGCATTCTGCTCACCTAGCCGTAAAACACGACCCACAAGACACAGGCGAAGAAGATCGCCGTGCTGAGATACAGCAGTACCGGAGTCGCCAGATATTCTCCGACGGGCATGCGGGCGATAGCGGCGCGTGCGCCCATCGCCAAAAGCAGACCACCGACCGAGCAGAAGATCCACGCCGGGAAGAAAGAGCCGAAGATCGTATACTCGGGCGCGTGGTAGCAACCAACCACCATCAAGGGCGCCGGGATACAAAAAACTGCGAGGTGTCGAAGTACGGTCTCTCGGCGCTGATCGCGGCCCGTCGATTCACTGTTCATTCCTGGCAGACCCCATGTGCCTCGACCATTGCTCGCAGGCCAGTTAACCATTTCGCCTATACCACGAGGAAAGCTGGCTCTTCCACCCTCCATCCCAACCCCACGAAGATCCCTCCGCGGTTCATGGAGCGGTTTAAGCTCAAGTGTCTTTTCTGCACTCGTACCGCCAGCGTTTGCGGAACCGGCAGACACACCCGCGATTATTGCGTTCCAATTACGCCACAGGTTCGACCACGGTATCTATTGGACGAAGGTATCGCTCAATACCTTCGCATCGGAATGATCGCGTTGGCGCTCAGCTTTCAATCGTGGGCGCTTCGGCTGCAGGTTTGAGGTCACCCCCGGCGAGATTACACACAGCCTTTAAACCGACGATCACTCTGAGCTCCTGGCTGGCCGGCACTCAGCCGGAGAAGGTATGTTTAACGCTTTGCACGAGATTGTTCACCGACACCTTAAGGTCGATCGATACGTTCGTCCAATAGACTCAGCCTGGCACATCTGGCGTAATCCCCGGAGGATAGGAAGCACCTCCCATCCGGTTCAGCGTGTACGGGCAGGATGTCGTATGTCACAGCGGGAGGTATGTCTGCTTATCAGGCCGCTGACGAAGTCGTTGGGGGGCAGAGTCGAGCGGCAGAAGCATTCGAGGAATTGGCAGGAACTCAGCGCAACACGGATGGTTCTGGCGACGTGCCACATCGAGCGATGGCCGTCGTACGTTTCAACGCGGACCAGAGCAGGGGCGTTTACGGTGACAGCAAGCTCTCACTCAAGAGGCGTGTGGCTGGCGATTTCTGATCTGTTGCCGGGAATGAACGCGAAGAAGTGTCGATTGACACGACATAACATATCGTTGAGTGTTCTGCTCTTGCCCCTTCTCCTCGCCTTCTCCGCGACACCAGACCTTGGTCAATGTGCGGGCATAGCATCTTCCCCAACAGACACCGCAGACTGCGCCGCACGCAATACCCCTCGCCGGACAACGGCGATCGTTGATCCGGCTCACCCCTACACTCTGGCCGAGCTGATCGACGCTGCCGAAGATCACAACCCCGGCACGCGCGCGGTCTGGGAACGCGCTAAGCAGAAGGCTCGCGAACTGGGGTTGGCAAAAAGCGCATATTATCCCCAGTTAGACGGCTTATCTGTATTCGGAGACGAGAGATCCATAAATCCATTCCCGAAGCCACTCGCTCCTCGCGGCTATGTCACTGTTGAGATCCCCGTTGTCCGGCCAGAAGTCACTCTTCAGTATCTCATCTTTGACTTTGGCAAGCGCGAGGCGGGTGTAGCCTCCGCGAAGGAGGAGAAGCTCGCCGCAGGAGCAGACTTCATCCAGGCAAATCAGGCGCTGGCATTTGATGTCGCCGTCGCGTATTACCAACTCGTGACCGCACAGGAGAGATTACAGGCCGCCGAGGACACGTTGCGAACTGCACAAACCACGCAGGATGCGGCTGAGAACAGACTGAAGAATGGGCTTGCAACTCTTCCCGATGTTCTCAACGCCCGAGCCGAAGCGTCTAAGGCGGTCTTTGATGAGGACTCCGCGGACGGTGACCAGGAGATTGCGCGCGTCAGGCTGACCGAAGCGGTTGGAGCGGATCCCTCTCCGGACATAATCATTGACAGCCAGAGGAGCGCGCCTTTGCCGGAACATCTCACGATGTCCATCGAGGCACTGATCGATCGCGCGATGGAAAATCGTCCCGAGCTAATTGCGCAAATTCTGCGAATCCGTTCCGCCGAGGCAGGCATTCGCGCAGCCAGAGCCGAATACAAACCGCAGATTGTTCTCTCCGGATCGGTTGCGCAGACCTCCCTGTGGCCCAGCTCAGATTACGGCCAGCTGGGTTCCGCGAGCGAGCCTACATGGTCCGTCGCACTCGGCATCCACTGGCGTGTCTTTGACGGAGGTGTCCGCAGGAACGAATTGTCGATCGCCGAATCGAGACACCGGGAATTAGAGGACCAACTTACGGATAAACAGGATGAGACCGCACGCGAGGTCTGGACGGCATACATCGCATTCCGCACGGCGTTGCGAAAGCACGACGCCGCCGTGGCGCTTCTCAAGGCAGCCGACGCCTCTTACTCGGCATCACTCTCTGCATACAAATATGGAGTCAAGAATCTGGTCGATGTTGTCACAGCACAGGACCAGCTGGCCCAGGCGCGACTGTCCATTGTCTCCGCACGATCGGAATTATTCCTGGATGCAGTCGATCTTGAATTCGCCACAGGAAATCTGCTGAGGAATCAACCACCAGCCACAACGGTCCACTCCGGGAACGGATATCCATGAGCGTGACAAGAGGAGGGCTGTCACGAACGCGAACGCCTTTTTGCGGTTAGGATACCTGGCAATTTGGCGATCATGCGAAGCGGCCGTTTCTCCGGTCTGCCGGGCGCATGCATCGCGACTGTTTACCCGGCAGTCATTTTTTCTCTTCCTTCGGCGTCACTTCCCTCAATTGGCCCGTTGACAGATCAAAAACAAATCCACGAATTACTACATTCGAAGGAATCCACGGGTGCGACCTGAGTTTCAATACCTGCTTCTGTGTCTGCCGATTCACGTCGGAATAGCAGTGGAATTTATCGGGAGCCACTGCCCACACACCGCATTGTGTGTGAAGGTGCTTCTCGAACTCTTCTTCCGAAAACATCTCCATTCCGCAGCCAGTGTGCCCGACGATCATGAGCTCTCGCACGCCAAGGACGTGAATTGAAAACATGAGCGAGCGCACAACGTCTTCCGTTGCTGCTGTTCCGACGTTCCGAATGACATCCGCATCGGCAGGTTTGATATCCAGCCATTCGAGCAGTTGGTTCAGGCGAGGGTCCATACACGTCAGGATTGCAACTTTCGGAGCGGGCTTTTGTGCCAGCGAAGGATCATGGTGTTCTGCATTCTTGCGGTTCGCAGCAATTGCGCGTTCGATCAAGCTCATTTGGATTCTCCTAATCCGCGTTGCAAGTCGGGGATTCGGCTTGCGACCACGCGTCGTGTGATGTTGCGGTTTATACGGATCGATCCACCGTCCTGTAGGCTCCGCAATCTGCTATCAAGACTCGAGAGGATAAGGTTTCAGCGCAGCTAATCCAGTTCTCGCTGGCATTAATCAGTCTTCCAGCTCCCGGGTACCGAGGGTCCCGGGATCATCATCACAACTCAAGCCAGCTTCGCTCTCGGCGGCTCACGCGGCTTTCGCCGCGGGGCTGATGTTCTGATTAAGGCACGGAAGCAGGAGTGATGAAAGTGGACGAAGGTATCGATCGATACCTTCGTCTGGTGGACTTCCTTCGGTGCGATATGCACCTCCATAGGAGCCCTTTGCCGAAGCGCCGGTTTTCGACAGCGTATTGCCGGAGTCCCGTATAGCCGCCAGATGCAGCGTGGCGCTGCATGTCACTCTGGAGCATTTTGGCGATAACTTCAGAAGCAGCAGCAGAAGCCGGACCGCTCTGCCCAATCGCAGCACAGCGTACCACACAGCCGAATTCAGGAGACAATGAACGAAGTTCTGATACGGCTTGCTCGATCGACTAATGCCGAGTCGCCTGGAGGCGATGGTTTGATCATCCTGCAAGGGCTGTAAAGCCCAAGTCTTTTTGAGGTCCTTCGACCTGTGACCCGATGGGTGCCCTGATATGTAGCCAGCACTCTCAGCCTTCCAGATGGACGGCGCGGCGCCCGGCCCGGCGGCCGGACGTTTGCTTTATCCTGTCGGTAGGACGACTCGCGCTCTACTGACCCCCTGGCTTTCCCCGGCGCAGAGCAGAGAACTCCCGGTTGGACAGCATCCCTCGCCGGCCAGGGCCGGTACCGGAATCGCATTGCGGGGGGAAAATTCTTCAGGGAGCATGCATGGCGGAGTCGACCGCGGCCTCTTCTGCGAAACCGCGGGACGCCGACAGCGAATTTCATTTTGATGAGACGTGGAAACCACGGTTCAATCCGTGGGTCATTGCTTTTACGGTCACGCTCGCCACCTTCATGGAAGCGCTCGATTCTTCCATTGCCAACGTTGCCCTCCCGCACATTGCCGGGTCGCTGGGCGCCAGCTACGACGAGGCCACCTGGATCCTCACCTCGTATCTGGTCTCCAACGCCATCATTCTGCCCATCAGTGGGTGGATCGCCAACCGCATTGGCCGCAAGCGCTTCTACATGAGCTGTGTTGCGGCTTTCACTTTTTTTTCCTTCTGTTGCGGCTTCGCGAACTCGCTCGCTCTGCTGATTATCTTTCGTGTCTTTCAGGGCGCGGCCGGCGGGGGGCTGCAGCCCAGCGAGCGCGCCATCCTTGCCGATACGTTCGCTCCCTCAAAACGCAGCGTGGCCTTCGCCCTCTACGGGATGGCCGTCGTCGTCGCACCGGCAATTGGTCCCACCATCGGTGGCTGGATCACCGACAACTATACCTGGCGCTGGATTTTCTTCCTCAATATCCCTGTCGGCATTTTGTCGATGGTTCTCACCAGCCGCATCGTGGAAGACCCGCCCTATCTCGCTCGCGTCCGCAGGAAGCTGGGCAGCATCGACGGCATCGGTCTCGGCTTGCTCGCCCTCACCATTGGCGCCCTCCAGATCATGCTCGACAAAGGGCAGGAGAAGGACTGGTTCGGCTCGCACCTCATCGTCACCTGCGCCTTCCTCGCCGGCATCGGCCTCGCTGCTTTTCTGTGGCGCGAGCTGACCACGCCCCACCCCATCATCGACCTCTCGCTCTATCGCAGCCGCAACTTCAGCATGACACAGCTCGTCATGCTCGTAATCGGGGCCGCGCTTTACGCCACAACTGTGATGATTCCGCAGTTCCTGCAGGAGATCCTGGGCTACACCGCCACCGAGGCCGGCATGGTGCTCTCACTCGGCGGCCTGGTGCTCATCGTTCTCCTGCCCATCGTGGGTTTCATCGGGCAAAAGGTCGATCCCCGCCTGATGATCTGCTTCGGCTTCGCCTGGGTCAGTTTCGGCATCTGGCGTATCTCCAGCCTCGACCTCAGCATCAGCTTCTGGGACGCCGCCAGTTGGCGCGTCATCATGGTCATCGGCATGCCGTTCCTTTTCGTGCCCATCAGCGTCATGTCCTATG
The DNA here is from genome assembly GCA_963770525.1 of uncultured Acidobacteriaceae bacterium. GTDB lineage: Bacteria > Acidobacteriota > Terriglobia > Terriglobales > Acidobacteriaceae > Palsa-343. The sequence continues at coordinate 421,777 of CAVYPY010000005.1, forward strand.
TCGGCGTCCCTCAGGAGAAAAACAACGAGGTCTCCGGGCTCACGGCGCTGGCCCGCAACATCGGCGGCAGCCTCGGGATTTCCTTCATCAGCACAATGCTCGTGCGCCGAGCGCAGGTGCATCAAAACTACCTCGACGCACACGTCTATCCCAGTTCGCCCAGCTACCGCAGCCTCAGCCATGCCTTCACCGGCATCATGCACAGCCAGGGCTACTCTCCCGCCGGAGCGGCCAGCCGCTCCACGGCTCACATCTACGACATGATGGTGCAGCAGGCCAATGTGCTTGCCTACATCGACACCATCCACGCCCTCGTTATCCTCACCGTCTGCCTCATCCCGATTGGCTACCTGATGAAGAAGCCTCGCTATCGCCAGAAACAAACTGCTCCTGTCGATTAGCGCCATTCGATTCGTCTCTGAATTGCCGTCGGCTGCCAACGCGCGTCGCACTTTCCCCACCTGCTGTCGCGGGGCGCCTCGCTCAACGATATCCCGGAACTTGCGAACGAGGAGTACACCAGCACCATTTCCATGCGGCCCGGTAATTGCGCGCTGATGGTAAGCGCCAAGAGCCGGCAGGACTCTCTCCAACTGATGAGAATGCCCGGCCCGAACGAAATTCCCGGCTTCGGCAGCACGAATTGCGACGAAACCGTCAACTACAGAAACCTCGTCGCTCTTATCACGCCAAATCTAGTGCGGATTGCGCATGCAGGGAAGGCGGAACTCGTGCCGCGTCGCTCGGAAGATGCCCTTCCGAGCAAAACTCCAACAATGCGCTATCATCGCCGCGCTCAGCGAGGCGTCGGCACCAGCCCCGACGGCGGCCGGTCCGCTGCGGTCGATCCCCAGGCCTTGTTTGGTTCTCTTCCCATCCGGAAGCGCAGCTCCCCCCCGGCCACGATCTCCGCGTGCTTGATCCACGAGCGCGTCAGCGGTTTGCCGTTCAGTTCCACGCTCTGCACGTAGACATTCTGCTCGGAGTTGTTTTCGGCGATGACGGTGAACGTCGTTCCTGTCCCCGGAACGCGCAGCGCAGCGCGGTTCACCAGCGGGCTGCCGAGCACATACACGCCCGTCACTGCATTGACCGGATAAAATCCCAGCGCCGCGAACACAAACCACGTCGAGATCTGTCCGCAGTCGTCGTTGCCGGGCACGCCGGCCGGCGTGTTGTTATACAGCCGCGCCACCCGCCGCACGCGCTCCTGCGTCTTCCACGGCGCCCCCGCAAACGAATACAGATACGGAATGTGATTGCTCGGCTCGTTGCCCTGCGCATCCTGCCCCACCATTCCGCTGATGTCCGGCGGCGATGCGATCACGTTCGACCCCGCGGCGAACAGCGCATCGAGCTTCGCCATGAACGCCTCATCGCCTCCGTACAGACCGATCAGACCCTGCACATCCTGCATTACGTTGAACGTCGCCTGCCACCCATCAGACTCCGTGTAGTCCTCCCAATATTCCTGGTCGGGACGGAACGGCTCGCGCCACTTGCCGTCCTCATTCTTGCCGCGCATGAATCCAGTCGCCGGATCGAAGAGATTCCTGTAGTTCTGGGCGAGTTTGTAGAACGTCGCCGCATCCTCCTGCTTGCCCAGCAGCTCGGCCATCGCGCCCACGCACCAGAAGTCGTAGGAAAAATCGAGCGTGCGCGAGACGGATTGCCTCTGCTCGCCCGCCGCCACATAGCCCAGCTTGCGGAACTGTTCCTGCAGCGCCTTGTTATCATTCGCCGTCGCGCCCACCAGCGCCGTGTCCCGCATGGCCGCATACGCTGCCTCCACGTCAAAGTCGCGCAGCCCGCGCGTGTATGCGCCCACGATGAGCCCCACCACGTGGAAGCCCGTCATGCACCACGTCTCGTTCCCCCACAGCGGCCACACCGGCAGCGAATGCTGATCGAGCTGGCGGTAGTCGGCCAGCATCGTCTTCACAATGTCGCCAATCCTCTGCGGCTGCAGCAGCGTCAGGAAGACAAATTCCCCGCGGTAAATGTCCCAGATGGAGAGCGTCGTGTACTTCGTAAACCCAGGGTTGGGGTAGTTCCTGTGGTCCTGTCCGCGATACGTCCCGTCCACATCGTTGAATGTCGCCGGCGCCACCAGACCGTGATACGCGCCGGAGGCGAAGGTCTCGTTCAGCGTCTGGCTGGGCAGACTCGCGCTCAGCGCCTCCAGCGCCTGGCTCCAGGCCAGCGCCGTGCCGCGCGCCACGCCGTCGAAATCCCAGTGCGGCATCTCGGCCGCCAGATTCTTTGCCGCTCCCTGGACGCTCGTGCCCGAAATTCCCACGCGCACCACCAGGGGCTCGGAATCCGCGCTCTGGGCAAAGATCGCCCGGATCTGTTTGCCGGAAATGCGATCCCCGGCTGCGGCGCTCCGAGTCGCGCCGTCCACCTGCACTTCAGCCGAAGCGAAGGCCTGAGAAAACTCGATCACGAAGAACACCTGCTTGTCCGCAGCCCATCCGTGCGTCGAGCGCACGCCGCTCACGCGCGTCGCGCTCTCCACGTGCAGCTCCGCTGCGTACACCTCGCAGCCGATCCCATGCACCAGGTCGACCATCAGTCCGCGCCGTGCCTCCGCCCGCAGCGACGGAAACCGGTACCGATGCATGCCGCAGCGCGTCGTCGCTGTCATTTCCGCGTGTACATCCGGCGTGTCCAGATGCACAGCGTAATAGCCAGGCCGCGCCGTCTCTCGCTCATGCGTGAACGCCGACCGGTACCCGCGCTCCCCTTCGTCGAAAACCCAGCCCGAGTTCCCGCCCAGCGCCTCCACCTGCGCCTCTCCCTCTTGCCCGGGCTCGCCGGTGTTCCAGCTCCAGTTGCGTCCCTCCACCAGCGGCATCAGGAGCACGTCGCCCAAATCGGCGCCGCCCGTGCCCTGCAGATGCGTGTGGCTGAACCCAAGAACGAAATTGTCGGCGTAGTGATACCCCGAGCAGTGGTCCCAGCCGGTAATGTCCCACCGTTCGTTCCACTTCGCCTCCGGGGCGCCGCTCGAATCCGGACTTAGCTGCACCATCCCGAACGGTGCCACTGCCCCGGGAAACATGTGCCCGTGCCAGCCCGTGCCCACCATCGGCAACGCCCGCGGCAGCAATCCCCCAGCGGTCTCCGCGCGCTCCTGCGCCAGCATCCATCGATGCGCCGGAGTCATGGTGCCCGCCACAACCGCCCACGTCTTCAGAAAATCTCGTCTGCGCATGAATACTGTTCTCCAAAAACCCTCAATTATCTACCTTATCAGTCGCTGCGCATGCGTCGAACCGCCTCGCGGTATCATCCTGTGCGAGACAACGTCGATCGCGCGGGAGCGCCGTCCGCCTCTCCGCTGCCTGTCCCGCTGCGGGTCGCTCTTTCGCTGACCGTCTCACCATGGCTGCTTTCTCGCTGCATTTTCGATCGTGACAGCGCTGCAGCGAGTCCCCAACGATTCCGGCCTTTCCACAAGGCCACGGAAGCGAACCGCGAAGTTGTTGTTCGCAGCAGAGCACGGCAATGAGCTTACGAGCGACCTCCACGCCCGAGGCATGCTTGCAAGTGTAGGGTTCTGATCGTTCCCGCCGGTCAGGCAAGCGTCCGGTGAACGCACAGGCAATGATGCGTCATTGTCGGGCGTCAGGAGATCGCCTCGCTAGAAATAAACTCTCCCCGCGAGTTGACACTCCGGGTATACGCACCTCATAACCTTGGACGACGTGCGAGTAGCGAGCAACTCGGAGCACTTCTGGGTGAGGAATTCCTTGCCCAAGATTGCCTAAATTGACTCCAGACGCAGAAACGGCCTCCGAACTCATATCGGAAGCCATTTAGAATCAGAAGCTTTTTGGTTGCGGGG
>CAVYPY010000006.1:0-45365 GCA_963770525.1 uncultured Acidobacteriaceae bacterium
ACCAGGTCCACCAAATCCCCCAACAACCTGGGCAAACCTGCATCTCGCACCGGCGTGTCTTCCAACCCAAAGTCCAACCCAAAAATGCGTTCAGACAGCCATCGAGGTCACCTTGATTGCCTCAAAGCACTTCGCCCGCGCTGCCATCTGCGTTCCGTTCACGCGGTGCAGAGAATCACGGTTGTTGTCGATCCTGTTCAGACGCACAACGCGCTCTCCGGAGCGCGTACGGATGAAGTCCGAAGCGACCAGGAATACGAGACCTGCCACGTTCCTAACCCGCCGTCACGGCGCTGGATAAGCCGCGCCCGAAAACACCGGAACCAGGCGGTTCAGCTTCGGGTTGTTTTTCTCGAAATCATCGGGATAGTACCCAAGGTTCAGCGCGCCTTTATCCTGGAGCATGAGCATCTCCCTGGCGAACTGGTCCGCCGCAATCGGTTTTTGGGTCCGCCAGTCCACCGACTGCAACTCGAACACCGTGTCGCGAATCCCGTTCTGCTGCGCAGCAACTTGGCGGTACAGCCGGTTGAGCCATTCGTCCGGCTTCTTCGCGTTCTCCAGTTCCGGCATCGCCATCAGGGCAACCGTGTTGTAGCTGGACAGGAAGGCGGGCAGGGACTGCGCATACCACGTTTCCGCATCCGGATTCAGCACCGGTTCGGCAAACAAGTTCCGCGCCGTCGCGAGTTCAGGGCTCCAGGTCCGCACGCGCGCCGCCAGCTCATCGGTGAACGCAATCAGTGACTCCGTCCTCTGCGGCCCGGGCGGAGGCGCGTTCGGTCCAAGCTCGTCCGTATCTCGCAGAATCGAGTCATCGCTGAAAAGGATTCCCGCCACCGGAGCGGCTCGGCCCAGATCCGCATAGATTTCGCCGACGATCTCTCGTGTCTCCGGCAGGTACGGGTTCAGGCGCACGGGGCTTTGGGCGAAACGCCAGGCCTGGGCCGGATTTCCAGTCGCGCCTGCAGGGCCTTGTCGGCAGTTGCCACGCCAGCACCGGCATCCATGCATAGACTTCCACCCCGCAGCGGGTTCGCAGTTGCCAGGCCACGCGGGAAAACAAATCCGCACGCATGGGCAGCTCACGATTCGGAAAATACAGCTCGCTCGGCGCGCCGGTGCCGTCCGGATCCGCATAGGCCTGCAACCAAACCTGGGTCGCGCCGATCTTCAGGATCCGGTCCAGCAGCCTGCCCAGGTTGCGCTCCTGCTGTTCCGGATTCGGATCGTACACGTAGTCCAGGTCTACCTGTACCGCGCGCACGTTGCTCCTCAGGTCCAGATGATGGAGCGACCAGACCATGTCGCCCACCGTGGGATTCTTCGTCATCACCAGGCGCGGATCGCCTCAAGCCCGGTCACGCCGAACGGCTTGTTGGGAAACGTGACCGGAGCCCCAGCGTGAACGTCACCGGCATGCCCAGCGATGCCGCAATCGAATTCGCCTGCCGGGTATACGCCCCGTAGGGCCACATCACTGCCCGCGGCGCCCGTCCCAGCTGTGCCCTGATCTCTTCGGAGCTGCGCGTCAGGTCCGCGCGAATACGGGCCGCATACTCCTGGTCGGTCTCGTAGCCGCCGGTCTTCGCGTTATATGCATGGACCAGCACCGCCGGAATCACATTGCGCTGCGGATTGGCCACGATCCCGTGGTGCTGGTCCGACGTGTGCGAAGCAATTTCCACGAGCCCGCTGTTCTGCATTTCGCGCAGCTCCGGCCAGGTGGCGAAATCGGCTCGCGTAAACAACCGGAATCCGAAATCCACGGTTCCCCCGGCGGGCAGATCGGTCCACGCCCCCACGACGGCCATCACTGCGTGAAACTGATACGCCTTCAGCAGCGGAAAGACCTTCGTGTAGGCGCTCTGCAATCCGTCGTCGAACGTGAGCAGCACCGGCTTGTCAGGCAGTTGCGCTCCCTTCGTCCGGGCATCAATCAACTGCTGCAGGCTGATGACATGGTATCCATGCGCGCGCAACCAGTCGAAATGCGATGCCAGGTTGCGCGTACTGATCGCGTACTGATCGGCGTCGAGTTGCCGGCTTCCTCCCGCGCTGATTTCGAGCGACGGCTCGGCGCTGCCGCCAGCCGGGATGGGCGCGCCTCCCACATCGTCGCGCACATCGTGGTAGCACAGCACCACAACATTCGAGCTCTGCCCCCACGCGGAGAGGCCCACAAGAAACAGCAATCCGGCCAGCGCGACCGCCTTCATTGCGCACCCCATGTCAGTCCGAAATTCAGATCGGTATACGGTTCGCGGCTGCCGTCGTAGGGTTGACTGTTCCACACCATCTTCCCGAAGAAGCCCAGGCGGCGGCTCACTTCCCAGTGCTGCCCATAGCTGGCGGAGAATGCCGCACCGAAGCCGTAATTCTGCTGCCAGTACGGCGCTGAGTTAATCGTCACTTCGTGGCGCAGACTGCGCTCATAGCGCCGCCAGGTGGTCCATTTCAGGGTCGTCTGCGGGCCCAGCGAGAAATCCCGGCTGGGATTGAAGTAAAGCCGGTCCTCATTCTCGGAGTTCGACGACGTCCATACCTGGGGAGCAATCTCGATCTGCAGCCGCGGACTCGTCCATACGTCCTGGTCCCACCCCGCGGAGACTGCGGTCCTCTGGTTCCCGTCGCTGTACAGTTGCCGCTGTACCCCCGCGGTGATGGAGCGGAGCTCGCTCTGCCTCCATTCCACGGTCGCGCCGCCGCTGCGCGCGTGAACACCGGCCAGCTCGGCGATCAGCTGCACATTCGATATGTCGTCTGTGTCTCCCTGCGCCCGAACCGTCCAGTGGTCCCCAACGTTCAGTTCTCCTCCGGCGCTGACCGCGGCGAGTGCTCCGGATGTGCCGGTGTCCCCATCCAGTTCCACCCAGGCCGACTGCCGAGCGTAGTTGTAGCGGAGTCCGGCACCGGTCCGCGCCCGATAATCGTTGCCCTCTCGAAACTCACCCGTTTCTCCCAGCGCATGGCCATACACTCTCCAGCGGCTGTCGATCAGCGGGCTGTAGAGGTGCGCCTCCGACTGTGACGAATTCCCGAGGTACTGTCCGTTCGACCACTCATAGCCGCCGGATACGTCGGCCTGCCAGCCATATTCGACCGCCCGGTCTCCCTGAAAGTGTTGCAGTGCCAAACTGTTTCCTTCGCGGAGCAGCAAAGGCGCCAGCAGAGCGGCCGCCTGGTCGCGCTGTCCCGCACCTTCCATAATCTCTGCGTCCTGCAGAACAGGAAGATCGTCCCGCTGCTCGAAGCTGTCCGCGATGCTCTCCTCGCGCATCGCCAGCAGCGGCCATCCCCGCGCCAGATACGTCATAGCCATCGCCCGTCTCACCGCCGGATTGCCGGGGGCCTGGGCCAGCAAAGGCGTCAGCCGCTGTTGCTCCTCGCCGGGCATACCGGCGAATCCCCGCATCTCCGCCGCCTGGATGCCGAGACTCGTATGCAGGCTGTTACTCTGGGGAGCCTTCAGGCCCGCGGATCGGACTGCCGACGGCGCATCCTCATACGAACTGTCGATGGTTCGGAAGCTCTGCGCGATGTGCTCCCGTTCGAACTGTGCAAACGCGAGGCTGCCGCGCAGGTCACCGTCGTTCGGCGAGCGCTCGACGAGAACCCGATACAGCGCCTCGGCCTGTTCCGGGTGGTGCAGGGCCAGATACGCCTCGGCAACCCGGGCCAGAGCGTAGTCCGGCACCGTGACGTTCACCCTCTGCAGATGCTCCCACAACTGCACCACGTCCCGCATCCGATGAAGATCCGACAAGACCAGCAATTGATCGCTCTCAGCCTGTCTCCAGAGGGGGTCTCCGGCATGGGAGTGAGCGATGACGTCGTCCAGCTGAGCCAGAGCCTGGTTTCCTTCGGCCTGGCGCTGTGCCCATTTCTCGTCGCTCGAATCCACCCACCGCACCCATTCGGCACCTGCGGCTGCTTCCAGCCGGAGGTGTTTCGGATCCGCCTGCCCGCAGAGCTGGTCGCCCAGTGTATCGCCGCCCGTTTCTGACACCACTTCCGCCAGCTGGCATTTCAGAGCCCGACTGTCCGCCGGTTCCTGCTCTATCTGTTGTTCAACCATCTTCATCGCGCAGGCGAAATCCAACTGACGCATGCACAGGTAAGCTTCCCCTGTTTCCACGTCGCGCTGGCTACCATAGTCCCTCAGTAAGGGTTGCATGAGCGTATTCGCCTCGCGATAGCGGCCCTGGTCGGTCAGGACCATGGCGAATCCCAGGCGCGGCTGCCAGCGATCAGGAGAGGCGGCCTCTGCCCGGCGAAAGAGATCCAGAGCCAACTTGTAGCGATGGAGGTTCCGGGCCGAACGCGCCGCCGCCTCCACCACCCCGGCGTCGTCCTTGGGGGTCCGGGACCGCTCGAACATTTCCACCGCATACTCGTCGTTCCCGGCCCAGTTCGCGACGATCGTCGTATCCGCCAGGAGCCGCGGGTCGTCGGGATAACTCCGCACCAGCACGCGCAGAATTGCGAGGGCGCCTTTGGCATCGCCGCCTCTGGCTTTGGCTACCGCAGCTTCCCGCTCCGCCCGCGGCGCTGCCGCCGTTTCCGCCGCACCCTGTGCCCCAGCCACAACCAGGAGCAGGACGAGCGCCGTCCACGGCGCCACCCGCATCCTCATTACTCGCCGCAGTTCCCTGCAACGAACCAGCATTCCGCCGGCATGCGCGCGACGCGTCATGCGATGTCCCGCCGGATATGCCAGGTCTGCACCTTCGGAGGCTTACGGATCATCGCCGGAAGGGTGTAAACGGAAGTGATTACCGCCATCATCATCCAGTAAAGAAGCGGATAGAACACCGCATCGGGTGCTGACCACAGGATGTCCCGGTCGTACCGCTGATCGACCCACGCACCGATGATCAGCTGCGCCAGGCAGGTCGTGGCGATTGCCATGCCCCAGAAATTGGGGAACGGCGAGGCCCCACGCGGGTTGTATCCGGACGCTATGCAGACGATCCAGAAGGTCGTCATCAGGACGAACACATACGACCACAGAATCGACCCACATGACTCGTAGTAAATCGGCCACATCCGCCGCAGCTTCCACCTGAAGGGGATCTGGCGGTGCCGGATCAGGGCCTGGGCCAGACCCCGCGTCCAGCGCCGCCGCTGCTTCCACAGATCGCGGATATTCAGGGGAACCTGCATCCACACCACCGCACGCGGTTCGTATCGGATATCCCAGAACTGCATCTGCAGCCTCCAGGTCAGGTCCATGTCTTCGGTCGCCATGTGTGACGAGAATCCTCCCAGGTCCAGCAAAGCGGTCCGGCGCACGGCGAAGATCGCCCCGGAGACCGTAAGGATGCGACCCAGCACCCGCTGCGCTCGCCGCTGCATGGAAACGATGGATGAAAACTCGATGGCCTGCAGATGCTGGAGCAGCGATGTCCGGTTACGAACCCTTGGATTTCCCGTTACGGCTGCCACCCGTGTTCCCAGAAAATGCGGAACCATATGCCGGAGCACGTCGGGCGAGACGATGATGTCGCCGTCGATGATCAGCAGGATTTCTCCGCGACAGATGGGCAGCGCATCGTTCAGGCCCATGGCCTTGCCCTCATTGGTGGTTTTGTTGAGCAGGCGCACCCGCGGATCGTGAAGAAACTTCCGCGTCTCCTCCACGGTGTTATCGGGGGAGTTGTCGTTGACAATGATGATCTCGAACTCCGGGTAGTCCATGGCCAGAAGCGCGCTCAGCGTGTGCCGAATGGTGGCTCCTTCGGCGAAGCACGGAACGATCACTGTGACAAACGGATAAGGCCCTTCCATCTTCATGGGCGCTTCTTCCTGGCGCCGGCGAAAGAACAGAGACAGGGAAATCCACAGCCAGCTCATGAAGATCGGATAAGCACCGTAATACTGAAGTGCGATGGTGTAGAGGGTCGAGTGATCGATAGCTCTGAAGCTCGGCCACAGCGACCTCAGCAGTTCTCCCATGGGACCGGCTATCCTATCCCTCGGGCGCCGCGGCGTAGACCTTGCAGTCGCCGTTGATCGAAACAACAATCTCCCTGCTCAGCAATGACCCGGCGTCCAGCAATAACTGGCGTCCCAAATGATCCTGCGAAAAAACGGGAGAAGTGTATCGGGTCATCAGTCCGCGCCGGCCTTGTGCGGCGAGGCGTTTGTTGTGTGCGATCCAGAAGTGAATGCCGATGTGGATCAGAAGCAGGCTCGTTACCAGGATGATGACAAACACAAGTTGCTCCTTCCTCGGCGTCTGGTATGAGACGTGTACCCACTCGTAGCCAAACAGCAGCCACCCGCATCCGGCGGAGATCCGACGGAGAAGGGGGTACAACTGGCCTTTGCGCTCGCCAATCCCTGGCCGGGCCAGGTTTTCGTTCCCTGGAGCGCAGATTTCTCCGTACGTCATGTTGCTGCGATACTCCGCTTTCGGTGGGTAACTCCCTGAATCCTAGCGTGCACAGGAACCTGTGCAAATGACGACCTGGTCTGTCTCTGTCCCACTAAGGTCGGGACCCCGACCGGAAGTTGCAGATCGTGGTCAGCGCGCGGGAGCAAGGTATCGGTGCGCGAACGCATTGATTTCAGCTGCATTCTCCCTGAAAGGATCTCCGGTCGACACGGCGAGCCTGTTGGAAGGAGAAACCCGGCACAGCCCGCGCCAGCAGGACCGAGAACCTGCCGCGGTTTGGGAGACTGGGGCCAAAAGGCCAAACGTTTCACGGAAGGTCATTTAGCGCTGAGACGCCGGTTGGCGATGAAAATTCGGAATGACACAGATTTACGGGAATGCCGGTGTCGCTTCCGGAAAAGCCGGCGCAGAGCCAAGTTGCCGGTACCGATGCCTCCATCTTTCGGTCGATCACCCACGGGTGTGACCGCGCGCACATACAGGTGTTGTGTTTCTTCTCCTGAATAGTCAGCAGTCAATCGAGCTGCACGCTCCGGTCGGGAGGTCTGCGACCGGGCTCAAGGGGGCGGCGCTCATGCGCATATTTAAAGATGCGGGGCATCTCTTCCGCCTCGCCGGTTTGTTTGCTGTGGGGACACTGCTGTTTTTCGTGATCCGCGGCTTCGTCGTTCCGCGCAGCTTTGGGGAGTATGGGCATTACCGGGGCGCGGCGATTGCCGAGATCGCGGCACACCCGATCCGGTTTGCAGGGCAGCCGACCTGCGAGACCTGCCACAGCGATGTGGCGCAGACCAAGAGCGCCGGCAAGCATGCGCAGGTGCATTGCGAGGCGTGCCACGGCCCCCTGGCGAAACATGCCGACGATCCATCGATCGACCCGGGCAAGCCGGACACGGCAGTTTTGTGCGTGCGGTGCCACGCGGCGAGCGCGGCACGGCCGAAGGGGTTTCCGCAGGTGGACGCGGCCGCGCACTCGAACGGTTTGCCCTGCCAGACCTGTCACCAGCCGCACAGTCCGGCGATCAGCGCGGGGGGAACGAAATGACCATCACGCGACGTCAACTGCTGATCCTGCTGCCAGCCGCGGCGGTGGCGTGGGAGTCGGTGCTGGCCGGGACGCCGGAGGCTTCGCCGAACTACACGATGACTGAGCACTGGTGGGGCATGCTGATCGACATTCCGAAGTGCATTGGCTGCGGCAACTGCGTGCGGGCCTGCCAGGCGGAGAACGATGTGCCGGACGGATTCTTTCGCACGTGGGTGGAACGCTACCACGTGACGGACTGGAATCTGGCGAATCCGCAGGTGATTTCGCCGGACGGGGGCAAAGAAGGTTTTCCGGCGGCAAAGGAGGACGAAGGCAAGTACTTCTTCGTGCCCAAGATGTGCAACCACTGCGCGGATTCGCCGTGCACGCAGGTGTGTCCGGTGGGAGCGACCTTCGTTGCCCCGGACGGCGTAGTGCTGGTGGATCAGAAATACTGCCTGGGCTGCGCCTATTGCGTGCAGGCGTGCCCGTACGGCTGCCGGTATATCCATCCGGAGAAGAAGGTCGCGGACAAGTGCACGCTTTGTTATCACCGGATCACGAAGGGGCTGACGACGGCATGCTGCGAGGCGTGCCCGACGGGGGCGCGGCAACTGGCGGACCTGAAGAACCCGAAAGATCCGATTCATGCGTTTTTGAAGACGCACAGCGTGCAGGTGCTGAAGCCGCAGATGGCGACCGGCGCGAAGGTTTTCTACAACGCGCTGGACGGTTCGGTGCGATAAGGCGGGAGGGAGACGGAAACGATGATGCCCGGCGTGGAAGGGTTCATGTATCCGAACGAAGTGTCGCTCTACTGGAGCGTGCTGATCGTTCTGTATCCGTATATTACGGGGTTGGTGGCGGGCGCTTTCATTCTGGCCTCGTTGGCGCGGATTTTCCGCGTGGAGGCGGTGAAGCCGACTTACCGGCTGGCGCTGCTGACGGCGCTGGCATTTCTCATCGTGGCGCCGCTGCCTCTGCAGCTGCATCTGGGACATCCTGAGCGCTCACTGGAGATGTACATGACGCCCCACCGGTCATCGGCGATGGCGATGTTTGGGTTCGTTTACCTCTGGTATCTGATGGCGGTGCTGGTGGTGGAGATCTGGCTGGACTTCCGGGCGGACATCGTAGCGCTGTCGCAGTCGACGAGGGGCTGGAGGCGCTGGATGTACATGGCGATGACGCTGGGCTCGGATAACGTGAGCCCGCGGGCGCTGGAGATCGACGAGCGGGTGGGCTGGCTGGTGACACTGATCGGAGTGCCGTCGGCGTTTTTGCTGCATGGCTATGTCGGATTCATTTTCGGGTCGATCAAGGCAAACCCGTGGTGGTCGTCGCCACTGATGCCGGTGGTGTTTATCTTTTCGGCGATGGTTTCGGGCATCGCGGCGGTGATGCTGATTTACATGGCAGCGACACGGTTGCGGCGGCAGCGGATTGACATGCGCTGCGTGGACACCATCGCCATGTACCTGTTCTACATCTTCATCGTCGACTTCAGCCTGGAGATGCTGGACCTGATCCACCGAGTCTACGAAGCGGATGAGTCGTTCCGTAGCCTCGATTTCATGGTGCACACGCGGCTGTATTCTTCGCAGATCGTTTTGCAAATCTTCATCGGGACACTGACGCCGCTGGTGCTGCTGCTGCTGACGCAGGTGACGAAGCTCGATGAGGTTGTGCGCAAGCGGATCTATGCGGTCGCCGGGTCGCTGGCGTTGGTGGGCATTCTCGCCATGCGCTGGAACGTGGTGATCGGCGGGCAACTGTTTTCGAAGAGCTTTCTGGGATACACGACCTACAAGATGGCGCTTGCGACGCGGGAGGGGCTGCTGGTTTCCATTGCGCTGCTTCTGCTTCCGCTGCCGATTCTGGCCGTGCTGGTGAAGATTCTGCCGCCGTGGCCGGAGGGTAAGCACGTCGCGATCCCCGAAGTGCTCGCGGCGCCTTAGCAGACGGGCTTCGGCCGAAGTCTTCACGGAGGTGGTGAAGACGATGAACGATCTTTCCGATGCGGTGGAGCAGCTGACCCGGGGCATGGAAACACTGGAGCGCAGAGTTTCCGCCCTGGAAGCTTCCCGGCGGCCCGTATCCGCAGTCGCTGCCCGGCCTGTGCTATCCGCGCCGGCCGCGAGTGCGCCCGAGCGCCTGTCGCCCGCCGGAGGAAGTGGGATCTTCGCCATTCTCGGTAAGGCCATGCTGGGGATTGCCGGGGCATATCTGTTGCGCGCAGCGGTGCAGTCCGGCGCTTTGCCGCGATGGCCGGTGATCGCGGTGTCGATTGCGTACGCACTCGTATGGCTGATCCCGGCCACGCGCGTGCCGGCGAAGGCGTGGTTCGCGAGCGCGGCATGGGCCGGGACGTCGGCGCTCATCCTGATTCCCATGCTGTGGGAACTGACTCTGCGCTTCCGGTTCCTGCCCAGCGGCGCTGCCGCCGGCATTCTCGTTGCTTTCGTCCTTGCGGCTTCGGCGCTCGCATGGAAACGCCACTTTACCGCCGTCGCCGGCATGGCGAATGCGGCAGCCAGCCTCGCAGCCCTGGTGCTCGCGGTGGCCTCTCGCGATCTGACGCCGTTCCTTTTTGCGCTGCTCGCGATGGCGATTGTGAGTGAGGTCGCGGCGGCCCGTCATCGCAGCCTGCGCGTGCGGCCGGTGGTCGCGGCAGCTGCCGACCTGGCGGTATTTGCGTTGATCTGGATCTACTCGGGCCCGGCCGGCGTCCACACTGAATATCCGGCCATCGGTGCGCCGCTGCTGCTGGTCTTCGCACCGGCTTTGCTTTGCATCTATGGGGCGAGCGCCGCCGCGCAGACCCTGCTGCTGCGCCGCGGCATTTCGTTTTTCGAGACGGCACAGGCGCTGTCCGCCGCTTTGCTGACGGTTTGGACGATCCTTGTTTTCTGGCCGGGGCATGGCCCGGTTGTGCTGGGCGTGCTGTGTCTGATCGCATCGGCCGCCGGCTACGCTGTGGCTTTCGCCTGGTTCGGGCGCGTCCATGCGTGGCGCAATTACCACGTTTACGCGACAGGAAGCCTGGCATTGCTTCTGGCGGGCTGCTTCCTGAGCCTGCCTCCCGGATGCCTTCCGTTGTGCACGGGGCTCGCCTCAGTCGCATTGGTCGGTCTGGCGGAACGCACAGCGCATGACACCCTCCAGTTCCACGGTCTGGCTCTGCTGGCGGGGGCGGCTGTTTCATCGGGCCTGTTCGTCTATGTCGGCCACGCCATGGCTGGCGCGTCTCCTGCTGCGCCTGGCTGGATCGTTTCGCTCGTCTGCGTCTCCGCGATTCTCTGCTATGCGGGCGTGCCGCGCTCCGGCCTGGACGCGTGGTGGCGCGGGACGCTCCACCTGCTCTTCGCGGGCCTGGCTTTGGGAGCCAGCGCCGCGCTTCTCGTCTGGATTCTGGTGCGGATTGCAGCACTGGGTGTTGCACCGGGAGTGGAGCATATCGCCGTCAGCCGCACTGTGGTGGGTTGTGCCACCGCGCTCGCTCTCGCGTGGTGCGGTTCCCGCTGGCAGCGCAGAGAACTCGTCTGGCTTGCCTGGGTCGTTTTGGCCTCCACCGCCTGTAAGCTCCTCTTCGAGGATCTGCGTCACGGGCACCTGGGATTTACCGCAGTCTCCATCTTTCTTTACGCGGTTACGCTGCTTCTGATCCCGAGGCTTTTGCACAAGGGAAGCAAAACGGTCAACTCCAGCCCTGGCTAACGCCATCGTTACTCCCCCAGCCTGGAGACAGATCACGGGACGGCGAAGGGGTTGAGCGGATGCGCTCAGGATCGGCCTGGTTTGTTCACCGGGTTAGCCGCTGTCCCATTTTCTGTCTTCGAAATGAAGTGACAAAACTGTAATGTCGACGTCACGCTGCCGTGCGGCACGCGCTTCTAGCCTCGCAGCGTGGTGCAGTTTGTCCGCACCCGTCCGTTGTAAGCCCGTTCCAGATTGTCGCAATCACTGGTGACCCCGATGTGCAGGAGCGCCGGTCGTCCTTGTCTGGGTCACGCACGGCCGAGCCCGTGCGTGATGACCAACCTAAAGGAGGAATGCTCGATGTCCCGACATGCATCCCAACATTCTCTGCATCAACGTGTGCTCCAGCTCGCCGGTTTCCTGGTGATGGGGTTGAGCGTTTCGGCGCTCGCGCAGTCTGTCCCGTTCCCAACGTATTCACCCGGCGAGAACACGAGCGCGACCACCGGTCCAACCTACTCGCAGCCCCTGTCCAACCCGTGGGTGGTCAGCGATGGCGCGATCATCACGCCCGCCGGCACCCAGGTTTACCTTGGTACCACGACGCGGGCCAAGGCCATCGCGCTGAACCCCACTGGCAATCACACCGCCGCCGTCCTGCAAATGGGCGCTCCACAGGCCGTGACGATCTTCAACACGCAAACCGGCGCTGTGCTGCAGACCTACAGCGTGCCGTATACGAACTCCAAAGGGGTGGCCAGCACCGACTCAGACGGCAGCGATACCGGCATCGCCTACACGCCGGACGGCAAGTACCTGCTGTTCAGCCAGGACGGCAACACTTTCTATGACAGCTTCCAGCAGGGTGGCTTCGTTGCGATCGCCAGCGTCAATCCAACGACAGGCCTGCTCACAAACTACGCCCACGTCAGCGTTCCCATGGACGTCAACGCCAGCGGTGCTCTGACCACTGTTACGTGCTTCCCGAACAGCCCGGGGGGGACCAACGGCAGCTTTGACATTCCGTGCGGCTACTCGGTTTCGGCTTTCTCCGATGGCGTATTTACGTCCTATCCCACCGGCATCGCGGTCTCATCCAATGCGAAGACTGCTTATGTCGTGCTGGACAATAACGACACGCTGACCAAAATCGATCTGACCGCAACCACCCCTGTGGAGGGTCCGGAGGTTCGCGTTGGCAACGTCCCAGCCAGCGTCGTGATCTCGCCGGACGGCAAGACCGCCTACGTCTCCAATGAGGCCGGCCGAATCCCCACGGCGAACGACTTCCAGGAATACTCCAACGGCACTCCGGTGGTTGCCCAGTATCCAACAGGTTCCACGGCCAACGGCACCGTTTCCGTGGTTGATCTGGCCTCGTTCAAGGTCACCAGCAGCATCCGGGTCGGCCTGCATCCGACGGGGATGGCTTTCTGGCGCAACGATCTGCTGGTCGCCAATACCTATAGCGACAGCATTTCGGTGATCGATACCAACACAAATCGGGAGGTGGGGAGGATCGACCTCGGACTTCCGATCCGCGTGCCCGGTGAACGCAAATCGGCCTATGGCGCGGGCCCGAACTCGATCGCCGTGGATTCCGGGCGAGACGTTGCCTACGTCGCGCTCTACAATGCCAATGCGATCGCTGTGGTCGATCTGCACGAGGGTTCGTGGAGCCCGGTCATGGGCATGATCCCGGTCGGCTACGCGCCGGCCTCGGTTGTGCTGGACAAGGCCGACGACACGCTGCTGGTTGGCAACGACAAGGGCATCGGCACCACAGGCTACGGCGTGCAGCCTGCTCCGACGAAATCGGCCGAAAATTCATACGCCACGTATTATGGCGTGTCCTCCTTCAACACCCATCAGGACCTGGGCACGGTCAGCATCATTCCCATTCCGGATCGCTCGACCCTGGAGGGGATGACGCAGCAGGTCTTCCAGAACAACCACTGGGATCTGGCACAAAACATCTGGTCGGCTGGAGGCGGCAACCCGTGGGCCAAGCCAGCCGCTATCCCGGCCAGGATCGGCGATCCCTCGAAGATTAAGCACGTCTTCCTGATCATTCGTGAAAACCGCACCTACGACCAGATGCTGGGCGACGTGACACAAGGCAATGGCGACCCGACCCTGGCTGTCTTTGGCGACGACTCGACCTACGCTGAATACCCCGTCGTAACTCCCAACGTGCACACGCTGGTGAAGCGCTTCCCGCTTCTGGACAACTTCTACGACCCGAGCCGCCAGTCGGCTGACGGTCACAACTGGATCGTGCAGGCGATGGCGCCGTATGGCGACGACATTCAGTCGCCGGACTGGCTCCGCGACTACCCCTCCAACGGGGGCGATGCGATCGCTTATCAGAAGACCGGCCATATCTGGGATGTGGCGGTGAAGGCCGGCGTCTCGTTCAAGAACTACGGCGAGTACGTCGAGTACAACACGTTTACCGTGCCGGGCTGCACTCCGAATAACAACACCCTGGATAACACCTATAGCGGAACAGTTCCTCCGACGACTCTTCCCTTTGTCGTTTCGAACAGCTGTGAGCCGAGCTGGTCCGAGTTCTACAACGACACACTGGAGTATGAGGCTGGTAAGGAGTCGCAGCTGCAGTACTACAACGACATCGGATCGGTCTCCCCGCTCCCCAACCTGATCAAACACACGGTCCAGAACTACCCACAGTTCGATCTGGGCATCCCCGACCAGTACCGCGTCGACGTCTGGAAGCAGGACTTCGACAAAGACGTCGCCGCCGGTACAGTACCCCAGTTGGAATTCCTCTGGATCATGAGCGACCACACCACCGGGCCGCCGAACGCGACCGCTGAACAGGCCGATAACGACCTGGCCGTTGGGCGCGTTATCGACTACATCAGCCACAGCCCGGTCTGGAAGGACTCGGCGATCTTCATCGAGGAAGACGACGCGCAGAACGGCGTCGACCACGTTGACGGTCACCGCAGCCCGGGGTACGTCGTCAGCCCGTACGTCGAACAGAAGGTGAATCCCGATGGCACCGGGGCCGGGGTCATTGAAGCAAGCACCTTCTACACGCAGGTGAACATGACTCGCACGATCGAACAGATCCTCGGTCTCAAACCCATGAACCAGAACGACCTCGTGGCCTCGCCGATGAAGACGCTCTTCGTCGACGATCCGCCGGCGGTCAACTTCCTGCCGTGGTCGCATGTGGCGAACCAGGTCCCGCTCTGCTATGGCGTTACGGGATACACGGCCCCGACGAACATCACCCCCAGCCTCAACACCTGCAGCTCCGTAACCGCGTCCGTGCCGGATAGTCCTCGGGTCAAAGCTCTGCGGGCCGGCTGGCTCAAAATGAAGACGCAGGTCTTCGCCACCCACTATCACATGCCCGATTCCCTTGACCCTGATACCGTCAGCCACTTCGACTGGTACGAAGCCACCGGCTTTAAGGTCCCGTTCCCTGGCGAGAAGACAGTTCGCCCGGCGAGCGACTTCCAAAAAGCCGCTCTCACCACCCCGGACGCGGACGATTAAAACAAGTCTCCGGTTCGTTAAAGGCTCTCTCTCCGACGGCGGGGAGAGGGCCTTTTTCTTTGCTCGGCAAACGGGAAGCCATGAGTTGCGCGGGGTGCGCCCGGCACCTGGCCGCATGGTCGGACTTTCGCACACGCTTTTCGTCGAACCTTAACGTTCGTATGACACGGCCCTAACGATCGGCGATTACAAATTCGTCATCTGCTGGGATCCTGCAAAGCCCGAGCGTTCCTGATCCTCTCGCTGACAAAGACTTCCATCCGATCAGGTTTGCATGCCCGACAAAGACTCCTGTCAACGCGCTGAGGGAGGCGATCGGTTTATAGTTTGGCCGTGTAACCGGGGGCCCCTGTGGTGACTGAAGGCGCAAATCCGCGCTTTGGAATGCGCCTCCGATGAGAGCGAAGATGCGGTGAGGGTGATAGCGCCCGACGCTCCGCGAAGGAGCCTTTCCCATTCATCGCCAATAACCGTTGATTGCCGGAGGCCCTATGAATGGGCATTTAAGTAAAGTAGGTTCGTTCTCCCGCACCAGGGTTTCTGTGTTCCGGGGCCTTCGCACCATGATTGGTTTCGGCGCGATGCTTTTCGTCGGGGCAGGTGCTTGCGGTCAGGTCGATCGCAGTGGGCTGAGCGGGACGGTGACCGATGCCTCCGGCCGTCTGCTGCCGCAGGTACAGGTAACGGTGATCAGCAACGCGACCGGACTGAACCGCCAGGCGATCTCGGATGGCCACGGCAACTACAGCGTTCCCTTTTTGCCGGTGGGTATTTATACCGTCACGTTCGAGCGCCAGGGTTTCGAGAAGCTCGAGTTCATCGATGTGGAGCAGGTGATCGGCAGGACCCGCACCCTGGATGCGGCCTTGCAGGTCGCCGGCGGGGAAGAGCGCGTGGAAGTTTCGTCGGCCTCGGCGCTCATGGACCACAATACCAGCGCCGTGACCGGCCTGATCGAGAGAGAGCAGGCGGAGGAATTGCCGCTCAATGGCCGCGACTGGTCGGCGCTGACGGCCTTCGTCCCCGGCGCCATTGACACCGGCGGCAGCAATCAGAGGACGGTTCGCTTTGCCGGACGAGGCCTCGACGACAGCAACTTTACCTATGACGGCGTGGACGCCACCAACATCGTGAATCAGACCCAGCGCCAGTGGGTGCGGCTCGCCATTCCTCTGGACGCGATCCAGGAGTTCCGGGTCGATACGCTGATGGCAACGGCCGAGGAAGCCGCGACCGGGGGCGCCCAGCTGGACGTTAGCTCGCCCTCAGGCACGAACCGCTTCCACGGAGGCTTGTTCGAGTACCTGCGCAACGATGTCTTTGACGCGCCGCTGCCCACGTGGGCTTCGAACGGCGAAGCGCAGCAGCCGCTTCGCCTGAATCAGTTTGGCGGATCCCTGGGTGGGCCCATCGTGCGCGACAAGACGTTTTTTTACATCGCTTCGGAAGCCTATCGGCAGAACTGGGGCTATCCGGTGAGTGGCGACGTGCCGAGCGCGTCGCTGAAAGCATCGGTTCCGACCACCTCGCCCGTCTTTGCGATCATCAACGGGTTCCCTGGAGCCGGCCCGAAGAGAATTCTGACGCCCTGGACGCCGGCCAGCGACCCGAATGACCCGCATTACATGGATTACGACCTGCTGACCTGCGAATGCACGCAGGTGGTCAACGAGGGCTCGGCGATGTTGCGGATCGACCAACACTTCACCGAGAACACAACGGGCTTCATGCGCTTCAACTACGACCGGTCGGTGGATACGCAGCCGCTTTCGGCTTCCGCAACCGACTTGCAGCAGAAGGTCTCGGCGCCGGTCAATGGCGTGCTGGAATTGCTCCACGTCTTCACTCCCCACCTGGTGAACGAGGCGGAGTTCGGATTCAATCGCTCCACTGACAACCAGTACAACTACAGTGACTCCGGGATTATTTATCAGGTTGCGATTTCGACGGGTCCGGGGCCGGGTTTTGTCACGGAAAACTACAACTACGCCAGCATCTACGTGGGCAACTCGTTTTCAGGGATCGACAACCTGACCTGGGCTCATGACCGGCACACCCTCAAAGCCGGGGTGGAGTTCCGCAGCATTCAAATGAACCAGAATTACGGGCAGCATGGAAAGCTGACGTTCTCCACCGTGGAGAATCTTGCGGCTGATGTCCTGAAGAAAGCCGCCCTGACGGGCGCGCTGCCGGTCAACGATATGCGCAAGAACGATTACTTCATCTATGCGCAGGACGAGTACAAGTGGCGGCCGGGTCTTGTCCTGAATCTGGGGCTGCGCTATACCATTTTCGATCTCTTCAGCGAAGACCACGGGAAGGCCAACCCCTTCGATTTCGCCACCTGCGGGCCGCAGGGATTCTGCGGGGTGGGCGCCAGCTTCGGCCAGCAGAACTACGGCGATATCGATCCCCGTGTGGCCTTCGCCTGGACGCCGTGGAAGAGCGGCCAGACGGTGATTCGGGGCGGGTTCGGCATGTACCACGAAGATGGACAGCTGGACGATCAGAATCTGCCCGCCAAGAACGAAGTGCCTTCCTATTCGGCGACCGGCGGTTCGAGTTCGCCGCTTTCCTGGCCGGTCGTATTCGGCGCCGGAACCCTCTCACCGAATGCCGAACAACGGGACCGCAAGGACACCTATGTTGAGCAGTGGGACCTCTCCGTGCAGCGGGAGCTACCGGCGAACTTCGTGGGCACGGTCTCGTACCTGGGAAGCCACGGAGTGCATCTGCTGGAGACCAACGTGGTGAACCTGATCAATCCGGTCACGGGAGCGGTGCAATATCCGGCCTTTGCTCCAGCCATCGGGTGGCGGGGCTCGGTGGGTATGAGCACGTATAACGGTCTCTCTGTGGCCCTGCGGCGTTCGTTCTCGAAGGGGCTCCTTGTCACTGCGAACTACATGTATTCGCACGAGATTGACAACGGCTCCAACGGCAGCGGCGATGGCGATGAAATCAACCCGCAGAATCCGTTGTGCCAGGCATGCGATACGGCCAGCGGCGCCTGGGACGCACGCCATGTGGTCAACGGCAATGCGGTCTATCAGCTGCCCTTCGGGCTCGGTAAGCCGATACTGAACCACCCCGGTTTTGCAAACACCGTCGCCGGCGGTTGGGAGATGACGACGACCGCCCTGGCTCGCACCGGTTTCCCGGTGAATGTGCTGATGCCCAGCAGCTATGTAGCTCCGGATGGGGCCACCGGCACGGAACGCCCCGACCTGGTGAAGGGCGTCTCGCTGACTCCGCCGGGAGGCAGAACGGTGGCGGAGTGGATCAATGCAGCGGCCTTTGCCACCCCGGCCGGGGAGTTCGGCACCGCGCCGCGCGATCTGTACCCAGGGCCGGGCACCTGGCAGATCGATCTGGCCGCCGACAAGACATTTTCGTTGACGGAGCGCAGCCGGCTGGAATTCCGCTCGGAGTTTTACAACGTCTTCAATCACCCGCAGCTGGGTCAGCCGCAGTCCACGTTCAACCCCTCGAATACCACGGGCTTCGGCAGCATTATCAACACGGTAAACACGGTATCGCCGGTAACTCCGGTGGGATCGGGGACGCCACGCGAGATGCAGTTCGCATTGCGTTTCGAGTTCTGATGCCCACCAACAGACTGTGCAGCGGAGCAGGGTCGACTATGAAAATTCTGATCGTCGAAGACGAACCAAAGACGTCCAGGTTCCTCAGGAAGGGACTTAGCGAAGCCGGCTATGTCGTCGATGTTGCCGGCAATGGCGTTCAGGGGCTGTACCTGGCCCTCGAGGTCGATTTCGACCTGATCGTGCTGGATGTGATGCTGCCGGGCCTCGAGGGATGGCAGGTGCTGGCAAGAATCCGAGCGGCGAGCCGAAAGGCTCAGGTCCTCATGCTCACAGCGCGCGATGCTGTGCACTACCGCGTGCAGGGGTTTGAGATGGGCGCGGACGACTACATGATCAAGCCGTTCGCCTTTTCCGAGTTGCTGGCCCGAGTGCGCTCCTTGCTGCGCCGCGCAGCACCGCGCGCTTCGGAGACCCTCCGCATGGGCGATCTGGAGATTGACCTGTTGCGCCATCGCGCGACTCGCGCCGGCCAGAAGCTGGAGCTGACGGCAAAGGAATTTGTGCTGCTGACGCTGCTGGCACGGCGTGCGGGCGAGGTATTGTCCCGGACCCTGATTGCGGAGATGGTCTGGGATATGAACTTCGACAGCGATACCAATGTCGTTGACGTGAACGTGCGCCGTCTGCGTAGTAAGGTTGATGATCCGTTTCCCGTAAAGCTGATTCACACTGTGCGCGGCGCAGGCTATGTCCTTGAAGCCGAAGCCTAACACGATCCGCACCACCCTGGCATTCCGGCTGGCGGCCGCTTACTCCCTGGTCGGAGTTCTCCTGCTGCTGCTGGCCACAGCCGGTCTTTACATCGTGCTGCGTATCGAGCTGGACAGAAGCACCGATCTTTTTCTCGCCGACAAATTACACGTGCTCCGCACGCTGCTGCGGGAGCGGCCGTACGACTTCGAGGGACTGAGAGAAGAGATCGAGCTGGAGTCTGCTGCACGCCGATATCAGCAGTTCTATATCCGTCTTCTCGACGAACATGGTGTACCGGTGCTGACCACACCCGGTATGACGGATAAGCTGGATCTCACGGAGCTGGCGAACCGCACGCGCGGGCGTCCGGAGCATCTGGTTTCGATGACCGGCAGAAATGGGCAGGCCTTCCGTGTCACGAGCGCCACGGCGGCCGTCGGCACGCCGCCAACTCGCACCGCAACGATTGAAATTGCCATTGACGTTGCCCAGGCGGAAGAACTGCTTCGGCGCTATCGATTCTGGTTCTGGACCATCCTGCTGGGCACCTCCATTATCTTCCCCGTGGTGGGATACGGCGTTGCCCGTCACGGCATTCGTCCCGTGGAAGAGATTGCCGCTACAGCCCGAAGAATCACATCGAACAACCTGCGCGAGAGGATCCGGGCGGAAGGCTATCCGTCGGAACTGGCCTCTCTGGCCGAGACCTTCAATGCAATGCTGGTTCGTCTGGAGGAGTCCTTTGAGCAAATCTCGAGGTTTACGGCGGACATCGCGCACGACCTGCGAACGCCGATCAACAATATCCGGGGCGAAGCCGAGGTCGCTCTGGCTCGCGCGCGGTCAGTCGAGGAGTACCGCGACGTGCTGGAGTCGTCGCTGGAAGAAGCCGTGCGCCTGTCCGATCTGATCGGCGACCTGCTGTTCCTGGCTCGTGCGGAGAGCCCGATAACCGACCTGCACCGGCAGCCTGTGAACGTGGGTGAACTGTTGAGCACAGTGCGCGAGTACTACGATGCCATTGCATCTGACAGCGGGATCTCTCTGGTCGCGGCTGGTGATGCAGAGCCGATCACCGCCGCACTGGATCGGCCTCTGATGCTGCGAGCGGTCAGCAACCTGGTTTCGAACGCCATCGCCCACACGCCCCAGGGAGGATCGGTTACGCTGGCAGCGTCGGCCGCCGATGCCGAGATATACATCCGTGTTTCGGATACGGGAGCCGGAATCCCCACTGAAGCGCTGCCGCGGGTTTTCGATCGCTTCTTCCGCGTCGATCCCTCTCGCTCCCGCGTTTCGGGGGGAACCGGACTGGGTCTGGCCATCGTGCAGTCCATCATGGCTCTTCACGGCGGCACCGCTGCGATCGCCAGTCAGGCTGGAAGCGGAACCTGCGTCACTCTGCGCATGCCGCTGTTTACAAACTGACGGACTGCAATGGTCGAGGTCCGTGGCCTGCACACCGCAGTCTCGAAAAAGTCAGCCTCCGCACTCCGGAGTTTACTCGGCGCGCAAGGCTTCAACCGCGTTGACACGCGCGGCTCGAGCGGCGGGCACTGCGGAAGCGATCACGGCGGCGATGAGAATGACCCCCGCTGAGGCTATGAAGGTCAGAGCCCCTGGCATGTGTACCTGCCCGACCCATGCGGCGAGTCCGCGAGCTCCGGCCAGACCGACAACGAGGCCGGTGACGACGCCAATCGAGGCGATGATGATGCCTTCGCTCAGAACGCCGGTGAGAATATGGCGCGGCTCAGCGCCGAGAGCCATGCGGATGCCGAATTCACGGGTACGGCCACTGACGGAAAAGGCGAGAACACCGGCGACACCGACGACCGAGATGAGCAGGGCGACCGCAGCGAATCCGCCAAAGACGAGGGCGTTGAGCTTATCGGGAGAGAGAACTTCGGCACGGATGTCCTCAAGGGTGGCAGCGCGCTCGACGGGCTGATCGGCGGCGATGTCCTGGATTGTTTTAACGATCGACGGCACGAGCGGATAGGGATTGGCTTCGGTGCGAACGAGAAGGCGGCCGCCCCAGCCCTCCTGATCGACGGGCTGATAGATGGTCATAGAGGGATTGGGAATGATGTTCTCGTCGTCGAAGTCGGGGACCACGCCAACAATGCGGCGCGTGTCGTAGCTGATGCCGATGAACTTCATGACGCCATCGGTCCAGTGCATCGTGCGCCCGATCGCTTCCTGGCCGGCAAACAGATGGTCTGCGACGCTCTTGCTGATGATGACGACGCGGTCGGACCCATCCTTGTCGCTGTCGCGGAAGTCGCGGCCTTCGAGGATCGGGATGCCGAGGGTGGAGAAGTATCCAGGGGAAACGGAGCGAAAATTGGCGCGCAGATCTTCATCGCCATTCTTACGGGTGGCGCCCTGGACAGCAAAAGCGAAGCTGATGCTCAGGCCCTGAGAGTCGCGCCAGGGGACGCTGAAGCCGGTAGCGACGCTCTTCACACCAGGAAGCGCGGACACGCGGCGAACGACTTCGTGGTTAAAGTCCTGTTGCTGTTGGGGCGTGCGGCCGTAGGTCACCGGCGGAAGATTGATCGCAAGGACACGCGATGTGTCAAACGGGGGGCGCGTTGATTCCAGATCGTAGAGGGTGCGCAGGAGGAGGCCGGCGCCGGCCAGGAGCAGGAAGGAGGCGGTGATCTGTGTGACAGCGAAGATGCGGAGGCGGCGATTGGACCCGGTGGTGCTGCGTGTTCCACCAGCGGCCAGTCCGGAGGCCGGCGAGGCTTTGGTGGAAGGCAGCCGCGGAATATAGGCGAGAAACACCGAGGCAACGAGAGCCAGGCCGATGCCGAACCAGACGAGCGTGGAGTCGAGGTGGAGGTCGTCGGCGCGAACCGAGAAACGCGCGGCATACTTGCCCAGTATCGCCACCATCGGCGCCGCGATCAGGAGTGCGGCGGCGACCCCAGATCCGCAGAGGACGAGGCTTTCAGCAAGGAGCGATCGACGGAGGACCGCGGTGCTGGCGCCAAGCGCGGAACGAACGGCAAGCTCCGACTCCCGGCGGAGGGTGCGCGCCAGAACGAGGTTGGCAACGTTCGAAGATGCGATCACGAAGAGCAACGCGGAGGCTGCGAAGAGAACCCAGAGAATTGTGTTGGCGCGGGAATTGATTTGGTCGTGCATGCGACGGACCGAGATAGTGAACTGGTCGTCGTGCTTGTACACCTCCGGGTGGGCCTGCAGCATCGCAGCGTAGTCGGTGCGGAGTTCGGCGCGAGCCTGCTCCAGGGTGGCCCCGGGCGCGAGGCGGCCGAAGAGCTCGGTCATGCGATGTTCGCGACCGGTGACCATGGTCGCGGAAAGGTGGTGGGGGCTGGTGACGACGTTGGCGATGATTTCCGTCGCGACCGGGTAAGGAACGGCGGGTTCGAGGACGCCCACAATTGTAGCGGGGCGCGATCCGGCAAAGCTGTCGAGGCGGATGGTTTTGCCGATGACGGTTGGGTCGGAGTGCAGGGACTGGGTCCAGAACTTATAAGTCAGCACGACAGCCCCGGCGGCGTTGGGACCGTCATCGGACGGGCCGAGAAGCCGACCGAGAATCGGACGGAGGCCCATCACTTCGAAATAGTGGCCGTCGACCACGCCGGCAGGGATTTCTCGGGGCTGGCCGAGGCCCTGGAGGGTGAAGTCGATTTCCGAGAAAGTGCCGAGTTCGGAGATGGACGTCAGGTGCTTGCCAAGGTCGTCGATTTCGGGGATGGAGAAGGTGGTGTTGTCGGCGTGGATCCCGGGAGCGCTCTGCCGAAT
Organism: uncultured Acidobacteriaceae bacterium; assembly: GCA_963770525.1. Lineage (GTDB taxonomy): Bacteria > Acidobacteriota > Terriglobia > Terriglobales > Acidobacteriaceae > Palsa-343. Next base: position 22,742 of record CAVYPY010000006.1, read on the forward strand.
GTAGAGGAGGCGCGCTTCGTCGCGGTTGGCAAGCGGTCGCAGGAGAACGGCACGGACGACGGAAAAGATGGCGGCGTTCGCGCCGATGCCGAGCGCGAGGGTGAGGGCCACGGTGATCCAGAGCGAGGGAACACGGGAGAGAGAACGGACGGCAATTCTGAGATCACGGAGGAAGGACATGATGTTTCTCCATCTGGATCGGACTGGCAATGCCGGGGCCCTGGGGACTGCTGCCTTCTATATTGCTCTACCTCATTTATCTCTCAGAAAAGATGAAAACGGACCGGCCGGCCTCTTTTGGGCTTGACGGTCACAGCTTAAGTTGATATCAACATATCAGGTCGTATGTCAAGAGCTGAAGCGGTTCCCTTTGAAACCACGTTGCGAGTGCGGGATTGTTGTCTATGCCTGCACGTGCAGAGGGCAGCACGCGTCCTGGCGCGGCGCTTCGACGAGGCGCTGCGGCCACTCGAACTCACGAATGGGCAGTTCTCGCTGATGATGTCGCTCAATCGGCCCGAAGCACCCGGAATAGGATCGGTGGCGGAATTGCTGGCTATGGATCGGACGACTCTGACGGCGGCACTGAAGCCGCTGGAGCGTCGCGGATTGGTGAATGTGGAAGTGGATCCTGAGGACCGACGCGGTCGCTTGCTGCGTTTGACAGCACGGGGGAAGAAGCTGCTGGCGGAGGCTACCCCCGTGTGGGAGCGGACGCATGCCCAGGTGGAGGCGATGCTGGGAGCCGGTGAGATTGATGGTCTGCGAGGGAATTTGAGGGCTCTGCAATAGCGTCAGCCCAGCGGTCGGTAAAAGAGCCCGACTTCCGGCAACATCCGTAGGGCCACACACCACAGCCGAATTAGCCGTTCTTCTTCGATTTCGCGAGCCATTATTTCCATTGAGCGCGTGAAGTTGCAGCAGTTCCCGGGGTAACTCCTCGGAAGAGGGATTGGGAGCGGCCGGAATGGCAGTGATGATAAGGAAGTTCGCGCGCGGATCGTAATGGCGAGCGCAAGCCTTCTGTCGTTCGTCTCCCACTACAATCGAGGGGTCCTCACGGGGATTCTGGCGGAGACAGACCCGGAGGCGCCGAAGTTTGTACCGTTCTCCCGGAGCGGCGTTGAGCAGATTCCATCAGGATCGAGGACGGACGAAAGCGTGTTCTCCACCTTTGTGATGAATCAGACCAATACGCTGGCCGCGGTGCTGCACCGCGGCGTGGAGCGGCTGGGGCCGTTCCCGAATGGGCGTCGCGACGCGCAGCAATTGCTGCTGCGGCTTTTGCAGCGGGACGGCGCCTGGCTGCTGGCGCATCCCGAGGCAACGCTCAACGACGAACAGGCGCGTCGCTACGACGAGTGGATTGCGCGACGCGAACGGCGCGAGCCGGTGCAGTACATCGTTGGCGAGCAGGAATTCTATGGTCTGGCGCTGAAGGTGACGCCGGACGTGCTGATTCCGCGCCCGGAGACCGAGCATCTTGTGGAAGCCGCGCTCACGCGAGTCGCCCACGACCATTCGGTGCGAATCTGCGATGTGGGGACGGGCTCAGGGGCGATTGCGATCGCTCTGGCGCATCATCTGCCACAGGCCGAAGTGACGGCTCTGGATAAGTCATCGGACGCCCTCGAGGTGGCGAGCGAGAATGCTGTCCGGAATGGCGTCGCCGCTCGCGTGCGGCTGTTGCCCTCGGATCTGCTGGGAGCGGTACGCGGGGAATGCTTCGACATGATCGTGTCAAATCCGCCCTATGTGGCGAACAGCGAATTGCTCGAGGCGCAGGTAAGGCTCTACGAGCCGCAGCAGGCGCTCTACGCGGGCCCCACCGGACTCGAAGTCTACCGTCGGCTGATTCCCGCGGCGAAGCTGGCGATCGTCGACGGTGGTTGGCTCCTGCTGGAGATCGGCTACGGCCAGCGCGATGCCGTCTCGGCGCTTCTCGTGGGCTGGGACGAGGTAAAGTTCCTGGACGATCTGCAGGGCATCCCCCGCGTTGCCATTGCACGGCGGCGAGCAGCAGAATAGAGGAATGAGCGCAACCGCGATCGCAGAGACTTCCGCACCGACAAGAGATTTTGAACAGAAACTGGATCGGCTGGCCCAAGTGGCGATCCGATCAGGGCTGGGCCTGGCCCAGGGGCAGGAGCTGGTGATGACGGCCAGCGTCGAGGCCCTGCCGCTGGCACGCCTGATCACGAAGCATGCCTACCAGGCCGGCGCCTCGCTGGTGACCACGCTTTTCACCGATGAGGAGTCGGCGCTGCTGCGCTACCGGTACGGCGCTGACACGACCTTCGACAAAGCCGCGGCATGGCTGTACGAAGGCATGGCGGCGGCTTACAAAGGCGGCGCGGCGCGGCTGGCGATCACCGGCGGCAATCCTTCGCTGCTGTCGAAGGAAGATCCGGAGAAGGTGGGGCGCGCCAACCGCGCGATGTCGAAGGCCTACCGGCCGGCACTGGAGCTGATCACGCGGCACGACATCAACTGGACGATCGTGAGCGCGGCGACGCCGGCATGGGCGGCGGCCGTGTTTCCGGACCTGCCGGCCGACCAGGCGCTGGGGCGGTTGTGGGACGCGATCTTCGCGGCGAGCCGGGCGGACCAGTCCGACCCCGTCGCGGCGTGGAAGACGCACGACGACAAGCTGCATACGTGGGCAAATCGCATGAACTCGAAGCGCTATGCGACGTTGCACTTCAAAGGCCCTGGTACGGATCTGAAGGTGGGCCTGGCGGACGACCATCTGTGGCTGGGCGGCGGCACTGAGGCGCACAATGGCCGCTACTGCATCCCCAACATGCCGACCGAAGAGGTGTTCACCACGCCGCACAAGGATCGCGTCGACGGAACCGTGACCAGCACGAAGCCGCTCTCCCACCAGGGAACGCTCATCGAGAAAATTCAGGTGCGTTTCGAGGGCGGGAAGATCGTCGAGGCGCATGCGGCTCGGGGCGAGCAGGTGCTGCAGCGGATGATCGAAACCGACGAAGGAGCCCGGCGTCTCGGCGAGGTCTCTCTGGTCCCGGCCTCATCGCCGATCGCGGCGAGCGGATTGCTGTTCCTGAACACGCTCTTCGATGAGAATGCCGCCTGCCACATCGCACTGGGGCAAGCCTACTCGACATGCCTGAAGGACGGCGACAAGCTGACGCCGGAGCAACTGGCCGCCCGGGGCGCCAACGACAGCCTGATCCATGTGGACTGGATGATCGGCTCCGAGAAGATCGACGTGGACGGAATCACGGCGGCAGGCAAGACGGAGCCGGTGATGCGTCAGGGAGAGTGGGCGGAATAAGACAGACTTTGAGAGTCCAGGGATTGGAGTTCAGGCCCGGGTTGCGAGATTGGCGCCGGAGGTTGGCCCGTGTAGTCGTTCGCCGGCGACACTTTTCCTGAGAAAGAACGTCTGAAGACGGTATGGCGTACCGACGGATCCGTGTGTTTCTGGGAGCGGCGCTGCTGGCGGGTGCTGCTTTGGTGTTTTCTGCGCCCAGGTCGCAAGCGCAGGAGGCGAACCTGGCGCCGCTGGGGATGGATGCACTGGCCGCTCACGCGACCTTCAGCACCAGCTTCACCTTCAACCAATCGATGCTGAATGCAGCAAGTCAAACCATGCCGGATGATCTGCGGCCGCTGATCGCCAAACTGCGCAGCATCACGGTGCATACGTTCCGTTATTCGGCGCCAGGGATGTACAACGCAGCCGATCTCGATGCGGTGCGGGCGCAGTTGAGCGGAGACGGCTGGACCCACTGGAAGGCTCAGAAACACGCCGACGCCGCAGCCAGTACGGCAGGAACGCCTGGGGCCTCCATCGATTCGGGAGCCAGTCCGGAAGCCGGACCGTCTGCGGGCGTCGGATCGCCCGATCCGCTGCGGACCGATGTCTGGGTGCGGACGAAACATGCAGACGTGGACGGGGTGGTGCTGCTGGTGGCAAACGAGCGCAATGTGAATGTCATCGTTGTGGACGGGATGATTGATCCACTGGAGCTGCTGCATCTGCGCGGCCATCTCGGAATCCCGCGGGATGCAGGTGTGGAATAAGCTCTGGAAATCTACGAGAACGGTTCTCAGGAGTTGGGTCCAGTTGCTGCCTGGAATCCTTGAGATTAGCGGCGGTAGATCACGCCGCCTTTCATGACGAACTGAACGTGCTCGACGGCGGTGATGTCGTCAAGGGGGTTGCCGGGGACGGCGATGATGTCGGCATAATAGCCGGGCCGGAGCTGGCCGACTTCTTTTTGCCAGGTGAGAATCTGCGCTCCGTTGAGGTAGTCGGCCTGAAGGACGGCAACGGGGGTCATACCGTACTTCACCAGGAGCTCGAACTCGCGGGCCTGCGTGCCGTGGGGGAAGGGGCCGACGTCGGAGCCGATGGCCATGGGGACTCCGGCAGCGACCTGGCGCTTGAACTCATGAATCTTGTAGTCGAGCATGGCGTGTTCACGCGCCGCTGCCGCGGGCGATGGGGCGTGGTCGGCGAAGTACTCGAAGATGGTGAAAGTGGGCACGGCGGGGATGTGCTTTTCCTTCATGAGGCGCATGGTCTGGTCGCTCAGCTGGCTGGCGTGGTCGATGGAGGCGACACCGGCTTCAGCGGCAAAAAGGGCGGCGGGCTCACCCTGGTCGTGGACGCCGACATTGGTGCCGAGGCGCGCGGCTTCGGCGACGGCGGCCTTTAGCTGATCAACCGTATATTGATACGGCGTGTGGAATTCCCAGAACTCGGGATCGCCCGGCTGGGGGCCGAGGTGGTTTTCCGCGCAAAGAGGCTCGTCCATACCGCAGGGGACCGCGTTGGGGCCGCCAGGCGCCATAGAGTCCGGGCCGGTTTCGTAAATCTTGACGAAGGTGGAGCCGTCCTTGTGCTGCTGGCGGATGGTTTCAATCAGCTGCTCGGCGTCGTTGGCGTAATCGGCGTTGGAGAGGACGTGCTGGGCGGGGTTGTAGTGGATGGCGTCCTCATGGCCGCCGAGGATGGAGATGGCGTTGCCGCTGATGCGGAGGCGCGGGCCGGGAATAAGGCCTTCGTTGATGGAGCGCATGACGGCGGTGTCGGCGTAACCAGCGCCTTCGGTGCCCATATCGCGTTCGGAGGTGAATCCGGCCATTAGGTCGGCCCTGGCAGCGAGCGTGGCGTAGATGGTGCGCTGGGGAACGGATTCCTCGACGGTCTGGAGGTCTTCGGCGCCGGGATGAAGGAAGAGGTGGACGTGGACGTCGATGAGGCCGGGCATGAGGGTGGTGTCACCGAGGTCGATGACCTGGACGCCGTCGGGGTGATTTACGGAGGAGCTGGCATCCTTAATGCGGTCGCCTTCGACAAGGACTTCGCCGGGCGAGATGATCTTGCCAGCTTCGACATCGAAGAGGCGGGCGGCGTGGAGGACGATGGGATTGGCAGCTGCCGCTGGCGCGGCGGTCGTGTCATTTTCCTGAGCGAGACTCGCGGGGGCCAGTGCGGCCGATGCGCAGGCGAGCGCGGCGAGGCAAAGCAAGTGGTGCAATCTCATCGAATTCCCCCTCAAAAACGCTCCCCAGAATAGCAGGGGGGCAGGGCAGGCTGTCTGATTGAGGCAGGGTACGACGATGCCGGACCTGCTCTGCTATGCTCCGAGCCATGACCCTCCCCACGATTGCGGTGCGCGATCTGACTCGCCAATTCGGCACGTTCACCGCCGTGGACCATATCAGTCTGAGCGTGGCGCCGGGGCAATTCTTCGGGTTTCTGGGGCCGAACGGAGCCGGGAAATCGACGACGATCAAGATGCTGACCGGGTTGCTGGCGCCGACGTCGGGGCGAATCGAGATTCTGGGGATGGATTTTTCGACGCGTGCCGTGGAGGTGAAGCGGCAAGTCGGGGTGGTGCCGGAGGGTTTGGCGTTGTTTGGGCGGCTGACTGCATCGGAGTATTTGCGGTTTGTGGGGCGGATGTACGGGCTGGATAAAGAGACGACGAACCGGCGAACGGAGGAGCTGTTGGACTTTATGAATCTGGCGGCCGATCCGAAGAAGCTGGTGACAGATTTCTCGCACGGGATGCAGAAGAAGCTGGCGCTGGCGGCGGCGGTGATTCACGGGCCGCGGGTGCTGTTTCTGGACGAGCCGTTCGAAGGCGTTGATGCGATTGCGGCGGGGACGCTGAAGGCGATGCTTCAGCGGATGACGGAGCGCGGCGCGACGATCTTTCTTACTTCGCATGTGCTGGAGATCGTGGAGCGGCTATGCAGCCACGTGGCCATCATTCATCAGGGGCGGCTGGTAGCCAATGGGTCCCTGGATGAGTTGCGCGCGGGGGTAGCGGCGGGGATCTCCGAGTCGGGCGAACGGCTGACGCTGGAGGAGATCTTCCTGCGGGTGGTGAGCGGGACGGGCGTAGAGACAGCGGAAGAAGCGGTGCAGGAGCTGTCGTGGCTGGCGTGAACGGTGTTGACCCAGACAGGGCCAGCAGGGGGGCTGGATCGAGTGCGATCCCAGAGCGGCCGGGGGTTCTGTCGCGGCTGGCGCGGCAGCAGTATGCGGCGCTGGCGTGGGTGCAGACACGCATCTTTCTGAATTCGCTGCGAACGCGGCGGGGCGGCTTCGAGCTGGGCGCGAAAGTCGCCACATTTCTGATTTTTACCGTCGTGGCGGTGGGACCGGCGACGGGGCTGGGCTTTGGCGCCTGGTCCATGACGTCGGAGGGACATTTTCGCACCGTGGGGCTACTGCTGTGGTTACTGTGCCTGGTGTGGCAGGTGTTCTCGGCGCTGGCTCCGGCACTGGCGGGACAGAATCCCGAGCTAAGCCATCTGCTGCGGTATCCGGTGACATTCGGGTCGTGGATCCTGCTGTATCTGGTGTATGGACTGGCGGCGCCCTCGTCGCTGATCGGGATCCTTTGGGCGGCAGCAATTGGGATCGGCATCAGCGCGGCGCGGCCGGACCTGCTGGGATGGACGGCGTTGACGCTGGCGGTTTTCGTGCTGTTTAACCTGCTGCTCTCGCGGATGATTCTCGCGTGGATCGAGCGATGGCTGGCGCAGCGTCGGACACGGGAGATTGTGACGGGGATCCTGCTGTTTCTGGCACTGGGAGCGCAGGCTCTGAACCCGGCTTTCTACCAGCACCATGGCGGGCTGCCTTTTGGTGTGCGGCCGGAGACGGTGGAGCGGATTGGGGATAACGCCTGGGAGATCCAGAAGGTTCTGCCACCAGGCCTGGCGTCGGAGTCGATTACTCTGGCGATGGAGCGCCGAAGTTTGGGGGAGGCGAAGCCGCTGGGATGGCTCACGCTGTACACACTGGGGGCGGCTGCTCTGCTGGCGTGGCGCCTGCGGGCGGAGAGCCAGGGGGAGAATCTGAACGAGGCGCCGCGGCGGGTTTCGGCAACGAAGGCGCGGGCGCAGGCCCGGCCGGGTGGGCTGATGAACTTTTCGGGGCCAATCGCAGCGGTGTTTGAGAAGGACCTGCGCACCTTGCTGCGGAGCGGTCCCATGCTCTACAACCTCGCGGCGCCGCTGGTGATGGCGGTGGTATTTGGGGGAGCGATGCATGGCGGCCAGTTCTCGCGGCTTCGCGTGGAGTATGCGCTGCCGGTAGGGATGGTGTGGGCGTTTCTGGGGCTGACGCGGCTGGTGTGCAACAACCTGGGGGGCGAAGGGACAGGGCTGCAGTTCTATTTTCTTTCGCCGACACCGCTGCGAACCGTGGTGCTGGGGAAGAACTTGCTGCACCTGACCCTGTTCGTGCTGGAAGCCCTGGTGATCGCGGCCCTGATCGTCTTCCGGTTCGGGGCGCCGTCGCCGAGCATCCTGGCAGCGACGGTGGCGTGGATTCTGTTTGCGGTGCCGGCCAACTTCACGGCGGGGAACCTGCTGTCGATCCGGATGCCCTACCGGCTGAATCTGACTCGGATCCGGCGGGAACCGGGGGCGCTGGGGAACGGATTGCTCAGCGTGCTGGTGCAGTTCAGCCTTCTGGCGGTGGGAGGGCTGGTGGTCGTGCCCTGCCAGACTTTCGGACACCCCTGGGCGGCGCCGGGCATCTTAGCGTTGATGGCTGCCGGGAGCGGGTTCATCTATCTTCGGGTTTTGGCGGGGATCAACGATATCCGGCAGACCCGCATGGAAGCACTTATGTTCGAACTAGCCCGCTAAAGTCATTGACGGACATTTTCGGCCGGAGCTATTCTGCACGCCACTATGGAGATCACAGGCAACGTCGGGATGCTGATACGGAACAAGGCGGGACGGGTCTGGTCTCTCGCGCCGACGGCCTCGGTGTATGAGGCCATCGCCATGATGGCGGAGAAGCAGGTGGGGGCGCTGCTGGTGATGGAAGGCGGCAAGCTGGCGGGCATCGTCTCCGAGCGCGATTACGCGCGCAAGGTGATCCTGCAGGGACGGTCATCGAAGGAGACGCCGGTAGCGGAAATCATGTCGAGCCCGGTAATCACTGTGACGCCCGTGCATTCGATTGGGGAATGCATGCAGATCGTGACGGAGAAGCGGATCCGGCATTTGCCTGTGGTGGAGCGGGACGAGGTCACCGGAATCGTGTCCATCGGCGATCTTGTGAACTGGGTGGTTTCGGAGCAACAGGCGACGATCCGCCACCTGGAAGCGTTTATCGCGGGCGTGGCCAGCTAAACCAGCTCGTATCCAGCAAAGAAATAGCCGATTTCGAATTTCGCGGTGTCCTCGGCATCGGAGCCGTGGATCGCGTTTTCTTCGATGGAGCCCGCGTACTTTTTGCGGATGGTGCCTTCTTCGGCGTTGGCCGGATTGGTGGCGCCCATGAGCCTGCGCAGGTCGGCAATGGCGTTGTCCTTCTCAAGGACGAGGGCGATGATCGCTCCCGAGGACATGAAGGTGGTGAGCGAGCCGAAGAAAGGGCGCTCCTTGTGGACGTAGTAGAAGCCTTCGGCCTGGGATTTGGAGATGAACAGCTTTTTAATGGCGATGATCTGGAAACCGGCCTTCTCGATTTCGGCGAGGATGGCGCCGGCGTAGCCTTTGCGCATGGCGTCGGGCTTGATGATGCTGAAGGTGCGCTGGGTCATTTAACGCTTAGCCTCAAAAACTTTGATATGGCGACGAGCCAGTAGCCAGTGGCGTGTAGCTCGTGGCGAAGGGATGCGGTTACGGTTTGCCGATGACACGGGCGACGGTTTCGCCGATGACGGCGGGGGTTTCGACGACGTGGATGCCGGCGGCTTTGAGGGCCTTCATCTTCTCGGCGGCGGTGCCCTGCCCTCCGGAGATGATGGCGCCGGCGTGGCCCATGCGGCGTCCCGGAGGCGCGGTTTGGCCGGCGATGAAGCCGACGACGGGCTTCTTCACGTGCTCTTTGACAAACTGGGCGGCCGTTTCTTCGGCGGTGCCGCCGATTTCGCCGATGAGGATGATGGCTTCGGTTTCCGGATCGTCGTTGAGGAGGCGAAGCGCATCGACGTGGGTGGTGCCGATGATGGGATCGCCACCGATGCCGATCGCCGTCGATTGGCCGATGCCGCGCTGGGAGAGCTGGTAGACGGCCTCGTAGGTGAGGGTGCCGGAGCGGGAGACGATGCCGATGTGACCCTCTTTATGGATGCGACCGGGCATAATGCCGACCTTCGCTTTGCCGGGCGAGATGACGCCCGGGCAGTTGGGGCCGATGAGGCGCGACTTTGAGTGCTTGAGGAGGCTCCAGACCTTGACCATGTCGTTGATCGGGATGCCCTCGGTGATGCAGATGATGAGGGCAAGGCCGGCGTCGTTGGCCTCGAGAATGGCGTCGGCAGCAAACGGCGGGGGCACGAAGATGACGGTGACGTTGGCGCCCGTCTTGTCGACGGCTTCGTGGACGGTGTCGAAGACGGGCCAGCCTTCGTGCGTGGTTCCTCCCTTGCCGGGGGTGACGCCACCAACAACTTTTGTGCCGTACTCGGCGCAGCCTTTGGCGTGGAAGGTTCCTTCGCGGCCTGTAATGCCCTGCACGATGAGGCGGGTATTTTTGTCAACCAGAACTGCCATCTCTACGCTGCTCCTTTTGCCGCTGCGACGACTTTTTGGGCGGCGTCCTGCATCGTGTCGCCGACAATGAACTTGAGGCCGGATTCCTTAAGGATTTTGCGGCCTTCTTCGACGTTGGTGCCTTCGAGGCGGAGGACGACAGGCACCTTGACGTTCAGGTTCTTTGCCGCCTGGACGACGCCCTGGGCCAGGGTGTCGACGCGGAGGATGCCACCAAAGATGTTGATGAAGACGGCCTGGACGTTTCTGTCGGAGAGCAGTATCTCGAAGGCGTGCTCGATCTGCTGTTGATTGGCGCCCCCGCCCACGTCGAGGAAGTTGGCGGGCATGCCGCCGGCGTACTGGATGATGTCCATGGTGGCCATGGCAAGGCCGGCGCCGTTGACCATGCAGGCGATGTTGCCGTCGAGCTTGATGTAGTTGAGGGCATACTTCGAGGCCTCGACCTCAAGGGGATCTTCTTCGGCGACGTCGCGCAGCTCCTTGAGGTCCTTGTGCCGGAACATGGCGTTGTCGTCGAAGTTGATTTTGCAGTCGAGAGCAAAGAGCTGATCGTCTTTGGTGGTGATGAAGGGGTTGATCTCGAGCAAGGAAGCGTCGGTATCGATGTAGGCGCGGTAGAGGCCGGTCATGAATTTGACCGCTTCGTTGATCTGAGTGGGTTTGAGGCCAAGCGCAAAGGCGAGCTCACGGGCCTGGTAGGGCTGGAAGCCGACACCGGGATCGATGTAAGCCTTGTGGATGGCCGTCGGATCTTTGGCGGCGACCTCTTCGATCTCCATGCCGCCGGCCTTGGAAGCCATGAAGACCAGCTTCGCCGCGGCGCGGTCGAGGACGATGCCGAGGTAAAGCTCGCGGTCAATGTTGGCGGTCTCCTCAATGAGCAGCCGCTGCACCTTCTGGCCCTGGGGGCCGGTCTGGTGGGTGACGAGTTGCATGCCGAGGATCTGCTGGGCGTACTGCTCAGCTTCGTCGAGGGTCTTTGCGACCTTGACCCCGCCGCCCTTGCCGCGGCCTCCGGCGTGAATCTGCGCCTTGACCACGACGCCTTTGGAGCCGGTGCTGAAGAGGCGCTTCGCGATTTCGAGGGCTTCATCGAGGGTGTTGGCGACTTCGCCGCGGGGCACAGCGACGCCATACTTCGCCAGAATGTCTTTCGCCTGATACTCGTGAATTTTCATAAATGGATAGCCAGAAGTGCGATTTGCAACCGTGCAGAAACGATGGATTTGACGATTACGAGTTTCCTGTGGGCTCGCGCCTGACAGCGCGAGAAACCCCGCCAGGGCCGAATGCTCAGTGTAGCGAAGGCTTCGGGCCGGCGGCAAACGCGCGAGATCTCCGACCAAACTTCTTCTGTCTTTCCCGCGTTCTCTGCGATACACTGCCGCTCTCTCCCCTGGGGGGCACGCTGTCCTCCCTTCTTCTGTCCTCACCTCTCCCGCGGGCACGATTCCTGCAGGTACAAAATTCCTGGCAGCACAATGGGGGAACGCATGAATCTGAGCAAGAAACTGTTTGCCGAGTTCTTCGGCACCGCATGGCTGGTCTTCGGGGGATGCGGCGCCGCCATCTTCGCCGCCGCGTATCCGGGTCTGGGCATCGGCTTTCTCGGCGTCGCTCTGGCCTTCGGTCTCACTCTCCTGACGATGGCCTTCGCAATCGGCCATATCTCGGGATGTCACATTAACCCTGCGGTCTCGATCGGACTGGCGATTGGGCGACGGTTCCCGATGGCGCACGTGCTGCCGTACATTGCGGCGCAGTTGAGTGGAGCGTTTGTCGCCGCCTCTGCCCTGTATGTCATCGCCCGCGGCAAACCCGGGTTCGTGCTGGGCAACTTCGCTGCGAACGGCTATGGCGCGCATTCCCCGGGCGGATACACCATGCAGTCCTGCTTCGTCGCGGAGATGATCCTGACGTTTTTCTTTCTGTTCATTATTTTTGGCGCCACGGACGTACGCGCACCCAAGGGTTTTGGCCCGATCGCCATCGGCCTTAGCCTGACGCTGATCCATCTGGTGGGGATTCCGATTACCAACACGTCGGTGAACCCGGCGCGCAGCACTTCCCAGGCGCTGTTTGTGCACGGGTGGGCGTTGTCGCAGCTGTGGCTGTTCTGGCTCGCGCCGATAATGGGAGCCGTGCTGGCGGGGTTGATCTACAGAGTCTTCTTTGCGGAGAAGGTGGAACCTGCGTCCCGTGCGGTTGCCGCCAGACCGGAGTACGAAGCGCTGCCTGGAACGGCGGCCGGGGACTAGCCTGGTTCCGGAGCGGAGGCTTTTTCCTGGCCCCGCTCCGGCTGCCCTCGGGTAGCATGGGATCAATCCCCCATGCCCGCTCTGGAAGGGTTACTGAAGCAGATCGCTGAAGAGCATCGCACGCTGACGCGCGACGAGGCTAGAAGTGCGCTCCAGGCAATTCTGACGAGCGAGCCGGGACCTGCCGTGGACCAGGAGATTGCGGCGCTGCTGTCAGCGATGGCGACGCGCGGGGAGACGGTCGACGAGCTGACAGGGTTCGTGCAGGCCATGCGAGCCCTGGCGACGCCGGTTCCGCTAAGCGAGGAAGAGCGGGCCTCGCTGGTGGATACGTGCGGCACGGGCGGCGACGGGCATAACACCTTCAACATCTCGACCGGGGCGGCGCTGCTGGCGGCGGCGGCGGGCGCGAAGGTGGCCAAGCATGGGAACCGCGGCGTCACCTCGAAGTGCGGGTCGGCGGACGTGCTGGAGGCAATGGGCGTCCCGGTAACGATGACTCCGGCGCAGTCGGCCGAGTGCCTGCGGGAAACGGGATTCACGTTTCTCTATGCACCGAACCTGCATCCGGCGATGAAACGGGTACAGCCGGTGCGGCGCGCGCTGGGGGTGCGGACGATCTTCAATCTGGCGGGTCCGCTGACGAATCCCGCCGGAGCACCCGCGCAGATCATGGGGGTATTCTCACCGGCCAAGCTGGATCTGGTAGCGGGAGCGATGGTGCAGCTGGGGGTGAGGTTTGGGCGAGTGGTCCACGCTCACAACGGCATCGACGAGATTGCGCTGTCGCCGACGGACACGGTGGTGATCCGTGCGCTGTCGGATCACGAGGTACCGTACGCCTTCCACATGGAGGTACGTCCTAAGGATGGGGGACTGTCCCCGGCGGATCTGAGCCAACTGCAGGGGGGCGATACACCGCAGACGAACGCGGCCATTCTGGAGTCGGTACTGGAGGGCCGGGAGCAGGGACCGCGCCGGGACGTGGTTCTTTTGAATGCGTCAGCAGCGCTGGAAGCGGCGGGTCTGGCCAGCAGCCTGAAAGACGGAGTGGTGCGCGCGCTGGAGGCGATTGAGTCCGGAGCGGCAAAGAAGACGCTGGAGGCTCTGCGGGAGTTTGGGCGAAGCGTGGCTGCTGATCGGGCGCGGCTTTAACAACCGCACTTCTAGAACCGCAACAGATACGACAACTTTACGTAGACGTCCTTGCCGTCGTTCATGAGCGAGGAGCCCGTAGGGGGAAGGACCGGATCGTTCGGATTGCAGAGGCCGTCCTGCTCCCGCGTGCAGAGGGCACGGTCGACGTTGGCGAAGTTGCCGATGTAGCCGACGTAGAGCGCGGTGCCCGGATGGGGCATATAGGTGAAGAGAGCGTCGGCGAAGAGAGTTTTGGAGTTTTCAGCGTCGGTGTACTCGGCATTGGGCAGCGTGGCAATGTACTGGCCGATGAGGTTGAAAGAAGCGGCCTTCGTCAGTTGATAGTTCCAGCGCGAGATCAGCTCGTGGTTGTCATAGACGACCGCACCGGTGACCGGGCTGGTGAAGTGGGTATAGACGTAACTGTTCTGCAGATCGAGTGCGCTGAGGAGCTTCACTTCCACATTGAGGTTGGGCGAAGCGACATCGACGGGGCCGGGACCCTGATTGTTTGGCGGCGAGTAATTGACGGCGGTGCCGTGGTAGTAGCCGCCACCGACAGCGAGGTAAGGCACGGGCGAGGTATAGACGCTGAAGCCCGCCTGATTGCTGTGGTACTCAACGTCACTGGGTAGCGCCGAGTAGTCGATGGGCCGGAGCCGGTCCTGGCCAAGCTGAACCCAGCCGTTGAGGGAGGTGCGTCCCTTGAAGGTGACGCTCCAGGAGGGGTTCAGGTAGTAGTCGAGCGGGAGACCGGTGTGGTCCCAGATCCGTTCCGTGTACACGTTGGGTCCCTGCGAAAGAATCGGCCCGTGGGAGGGGCGAAACGTGTAGCCGATGTGGCCGTTGGGCTCGCGCACGTCGGGCCGTTGAAAGAATCCCGTATCGGTGACGAAGCCGGCTGAGTTGTCGTTGTAGGCGGTCCACCAGTTCCAGTGCAGATCGGAATAGCTGACCTGCTGATACCAGGCCTGGCCACTGCAGGAGAGCGCGTAATTCTCGCACTCCTGTTCGCCCGGGGTGTCGTTGGTCAGGTTCCTTGTTTCCGAGGTCACGCCCTGGCCGGTGACGGTCCAGCCATTGCCCACGCGTGCCCGGTAGTCGAAGCCGCCGGCACGGTTGAAGGAGTCCTGGTACTCGCGGTCGGCGTAGATGAGCCCGACGTCGGAGAGCTTGCCGATGTCGCGGTTGACGCGCCCGGCATAGAACTCAGCGCGTGTGTTGACATTCGGATCGGTAGCCGGCACCAGCTGGCCGGGGCTGCGATCGTCGACGCTGAGCACACCCATGGCCCAGGGACCGAGCTTGCCGGTGAGCCGGGCGCCGTACTGCGGGGTGACGATGTTGTCGGTGTAATACAGGCTGATGGGGGTCTGGAAGTAGCTGCTGTTCTCAATGAAGAACGGCCGCACCTCCGCGTAATAAGGAGGGAAGCGCTGATTCGGAGTCGCGGGGTTGTCGATGCCTACCTGGCTGAAGTCGGGATTGACGGTGGTATCGAGAACGAGGCTGTTGTGCAGAATGAACTTGGCGTCGAGCCCGCTGTAGGCCTGGAGCGGATGGTCTTCGAAGAAGGGGTTGGTGGGATCGACGGAGTTGAGCTGGCGCATGTTGCGCGCCAGGGTATAGGGCTCGAACTGCAGGTTCTGGCCTTTTTCGATGTCGCGAAAGCCTTCGACGGCCATGTCCTGGGTGAGCTTCCCCGCGATATTGTGGTTGCTGCGCGGCCAGTAGTCGGACTCGTTCAGATGGGAGACGTTGCGGCCGAGAATGACGCCCCACGTGCGCATCTCGCCGGGCTCGGCCTTTGCGAAGTAGAGGCTGGCAAAAGGAATGCGCATCAGTACAACGTAGCCGGTGGATGTACGGCGACCCCAGGTATCCCAGACGGTGTCAAAGGAGAAATCGTAGCCGGTCTGTTCGCTATAGAGGCCATCGGTTTGAATGCCCAGCGGATTGGTCTGGAAGAGGAAGGCTCGCCGCTGGTCATGGAAGGTGTCAAGCATCACGAACACGTCATCGTCATCGCCGGGGGCGTCGCGGGCGAGCATATGGGCACGGATAAGCTGGGGGGTTGAGTCCTCACAGACAAACGCGACGAACAAGGCTTCATGGGTGTAGCCGAGATAAGCGACGGTGTCTTCGGGCGGCGTTTTGCCGTCGTCAGGGTAGCGCTCGATGAAGCGGTGGATGCGCAGCATTTCCGTCGCCCCTGCGCCCTGGACCGGATCGATGAGGAAGTCGGCCAGTGTTGGCGCGGCGCTGAGGCGCGGAATCACGATGGTTTCGTACCGGCGCACGGGCATATAGCCGCCTCCGGAAGAGCCGGAATTGTCTTCGGAAGTGGGAACCGGGCCGCTCGGGGACGCACGACCGGTGTCCGTCTCGGCGTGGCCGGACGCAGGGGCAAGCGCATAGCACGGGGCAAATGCAACCAGCCAAAGCAGCAATAAGGACAAAGACTTCAGATAAAAACGCATTCTGCGCGCCAGGGACGAAGGCGGGTTCCGCGCATCCCACAAATCCCCTGATTTCGTTATATCGCAGGATTGTCAAATGGAATCGCCAATCGGTCCGGAACTCGTAATAGACAGCAGAGGTTGCCCGGTGGAGCATGCATGCGGATTGGCTTGCTAACCCATGTGGTTCCAAATGGGTACAAAACCAGGCCAAAGTTGTATGGCTTTAGTAACCATCTGCCTCTGAATATGGATGCATGAGCCGTAAGAGTCTGGCGGCAAACCTGGCCGTGTTGTCAGGCATGGCGATTTTTGGGGTCACGGTGTGCCGCGGGTCCGCCCTTGCGCACGCCCCCGCAGCGCCGGGCCTGAAGGACCTTCCTTTGAACTCGGGTCAATTGTTCCTGGGCGGTCCCGGCTGGACCACCCAGATGACTGCAGTCATGCTGGCGGCGGTAGCTCTGCTGAGCCTGGCGATCCTGGCGGTGCTGACGCGCGTGAACAGGCTCCGATCCCAGGTGAGCGAACAGGAAGGTGCGCTGCAGAAGGCTTCCGAGACGACGCAGGCGATCCGGGAACTCTCCCGGACCATGCTGCAGGTAGCAGCGCAACGGCCGTTCGACGTGCAGTTTCCCGTGCGCGGCAGCGAAGAAGTTGCCGAGCTGGTGGATGGATTTAACGCGATGCTCACGGAGATGCAGCGCCGCGATCGCGCGCGAAAGGAAGCTGAGGCGCGGCTGCAGCAGATGGTGCTCTTCGACGACTTGACCGGGTTGCCGAATCGCCGGCTACTGACTGATCGGCTGCTGCACAGCCTGGCAAAGGCATGGCGCGAGAACCGGAAGGTGGCGCTGCTCTATCTCGATCTGGACGGATTCAAGCTGGTCAATGATGGACTGGGACACAGCGTGGGGGACGCGCTGCTGGGCCAGGTGGCGCAGCGCATGAAGGCCCGCTTTCGGCAGTCGGATACGCTGGCGCGCATCGGCGGCGACGAGTTCACGCTGATCATCGAGAATATCCAGGGCGCAGAAGACGCCGACACCGTCGCCAGGGACGCGATGGAGTTGCTGAAGGCCCCCTTCGACGTGGATGGCCATTCGATCCGAATGACGGCCAGCATCGGCATCAGCCTGTTCCCGGATCACGCCCAGGAGGGCGGGCAACTGCTGCGGCAGGCCGACTGCGCCATGTTTGCCGCCAAGCGAAACGGCAAAAACCGAGTGGTGCAGTTTGGTGATGGGCTGGGGACAGCGGCGCGCGAACGGCTAATGCTCGAAGGCGAGCTGCGGCAGGCCATCGACAACGGCGAAATCACACTGCACTACCAGCCGGAATTCGACCTGGCGACCAATACGATTGTGCGCTTCGAGGCACTGGCGCGCTGGACGCATCCGACACTGGGACCGATTCCTCCGCTGAGCTTTATCCCGATTGCAGAAGAGAGCGGGCTGATTGTGCCGCTGGGTGCCTATGTGCTGGAGCGCGCCTGTACCGATGCGGTGAAATGGCAGGCTCGCGCCAAACGGCCGTTGCAGGTGGCGGTGAACGTGTCGAGCGTGCAGTTTGCCCGCGATTCGTTCCTCGAAGAAGTGGAGGACACGCTGCACCGCACCGGCCTGAAGCCCAGCCTGTTGCAGCTGGAACTGACGGAATCGGCGACGCTGACGGGGGTGGAGCGTGCCGCGGACATGATACGGCGGCTCACTGGACGCGGCATTGGCGTGGCCATGGACGACTTCGGGACGGGCTACTCATGCCTGAGCTATCTGCCGAAGCTGTTCCTGGACGCATTGAAGCTTGATCGCACCTTTGTCACCGAACTGGCGGTGCGTCAGGAGACGCGCTCGTTTGTGCAGTCCGTGCTGTCGATGGCGCACAACCTGCACATGAAGGTGATTGTCGAGGGGATCGAGACGCCGGAACAACTGGAACTAATGCGGGCTCTCGGAACAAACGAAGCGCAGGGTTTTCTGCTGGGCCGGCCGACTCCGAATCCGATGGAACAGCTCGCCTGGGGCGCGGATCTCAAGCGCTCCCGGGAACTCGAAGCCGTTTCGTAGAGTCAGACACTCCCTCACCAGCGCCACCAGGCTCTTCCCTCAGTCGATGGATTGCAGCGGCCAGATTTTCGGCGGATGGCCAGTCGTGTCTTTGAAGGCGGCACGCAGGTCCGTGAGCTGCGCCACCAGATCCGTCAACACCGACTCGTAGCCAGGATGGACTTTGTACCCCGCCCACGCGAAGAGGCTCTCCATCTCGTCGGGATCCTTCTCCAGGTCGAACAGCTCCCACTCATTCACGGTGTAGTAGTAGATGAGTTTGTAACGCTCGGTGCGAATGCCGTAGTGCGGCAGCACCCAGTGGGGCGGCGCGAATTCGTAATAGTGATAGTAGAGGGATTTGCGCCAGTCGGCGGGCGTATGGCCATGCAGGAGGGGGACGAGGCTGCGCCCCTGCATGTCAGAGGGAATCGAAACTCCGGCCAGAGCGAGAGCGGTGGGAGCATTGTCGATGTTAACTACCCAGTTACTGCTCACGCTGCCCGGCCTGACGACGCCGGGATAGCGGATCATCCAGGGCACGCGCAGCGCCTGCTCATACATGAAGCGCTTATCGAACCAGCCGTGGTCGCCCAGGAAAAAGCCGTGGTCACCGGTAAAGATGACGATGGTGTTGTCGGCGAGGCCGTGAGTGTCGAGAAACTCCAGCAGGCGGCCGACATTATCGTCCTGGGAGCGCAGCGTGCCCAGGAAGTGCGCCATGAGCTTCTGATAGTTCCACTGCTGTCGCTGGCGTTCGGTGAGGTCGCTCGGAGGGTGGAAGTCCGGCATGTCGGCAATGCGCATGCGCGCCTCGCGCGCGGCTGCGGCGCGATTGGAGCAGTCGTCGTAAAAGGTGCCGGGCTCGGGGATCCGCACATTGTCGTACAGATGTTCGTACTTGTGGGGCGGATCGAAGGGCCGATGATCGTTGAAGAATTGCACCATCAGGAAAAAAGGCTGGGTGAACTGCTGCAGTGCCTCCATGGCGAAGTTGGTGACGTTGTCGGTGATATATCCGGGATAACTCTTCTCCACGATGGTGTTGCTGCCCATGCGCTCGTTGCGGAGATAGCCGCTCGGCTCATAGTAGGGACCGCCGGCGCCGCGCTTAAAGATGAACGAGTCGAAGCCGCATTCTCCAGGATTGGCGGGCAGATGCCATTTGCCGATCATGCCGGTCTGATAGCCGTTCTGCTTCAGGATTTTCGGAAGAGTTTCCTGCCCGGAGTCGAAGGTGGGATTCGTCTCTCCTCCGGTGGTGTCGGCCGGGTTTGCGGTCATGCCGTTCAGGTGGCTGTATTTGCCGGTAAGGAGGGTGGCTCGGCTGGGGGCGCAGAGGGCGTTAGTCGTAAAGCTATTCTCAAAACGCATGCCCTCGTTGGCGATGCGATCGATATGCGGGGTTTCGATGAGCTTGCTCCCGTAACAGCTCAGAGTGTTGAGGGGGACGCCTTCTGTGGTGATCCAGAGGATGTTGGGCTTGCCGGCGGGTGGCAGTTTGCGAGGTGAAGCCGACTGGGGTGTTTCAGCTGCGAGCAGCGAGGGGGCGAACGCCGAGCCCAGGGCTGCACTGCCCAGCTGGGCCAGCGCCTTTCTGCGGGTGATCATCGTCGCACCGCCTCTTTGTTGATTGCTGCCGCGGTCGGAAGCCCGAGATCGGGACACAGGCAGACAGTCTACAACGGCCAGAGATTGGAGTGCGGATCCCAGCATTGTCACCCCGGGATTTCGTTTTGAAGCGACTGACCTCGCGTGTCACGATGGAAGCGATGCCACCGATCCAGGTGCGAAAGGCTCTTAAGGGCGATGCTGAGCCGATCCTCAGGTGCCTGAGGGGGGCCTTTGAGGCATATCGCCACGAATACACGCCGGAAGCATTCGAAGATACCGTTCTTTGTGCGGACACGCTCCAGAGCCGCCTCGAGGAGATGACGATTCTGGTGGCTGTTGCCGAATCGAGTGTGGTGGGCACCATCGGGCATCAGGCGCGCGGAGCGGAAGGTCACCTGCGAGGCATGGCCGCCCTGCCGGAATCGCAGGGCGCCGGCGCTGCGTCCGCCTTGTTACAGGCCGCGGAGAGCAACCTTCGGAAACTGGGTTGCACCTGCGTGACTCTGGACACGACGGAGCCCCTGCAGCGAGCGATACACTTCTACAAAAAGCACGGCTACGAAGCATCTGGCAGGATCAGGGACTTTTTTGGCATGCGGCTCCACGAATATTTTAAGCCGCTGGGCTAAGTCTGAACGCGCGGGGTACGATCACGCCAGCGAGAGATTCCGTTGCCCCAGGCGGAATGGATCAGCGATTCCCAGTCAGGCGGGTCGGTGGAGGCAGAGTAGGGTATTTTGGACCGCATACGTCCAACGCTGAAAGCGTGAATGTCCGACTGAGACTACGACGCCAACCGCCAAAAACAGTTTCGAAAACGATCGCCAGGGCCGACACTAAGCGTTGAAAATCCGCATCCCGTCCGGGCCGAGCGTTAACCGTACGTGAGATCGGTGCTCTGTCCGACTTCGATGATATAGCCGTCGGGATCGCGGATGTAGCAGCGTATCTCGCCGTACTTGGGTATCGGCTCCGTGATGAACTCGGCTCCTCGACTTTTCCATAATTCATAGCACGCTTGAATATCCGCGACGCGGAAATTCATAAAGCTGTTGATGTGATTCGGATCGGGGACGCTGAGGGTTACCGTCGGTTTATCCGGGGTCGGCCCACCTCCAACGTTCAGAATCATCCAGATATTCGCAAGCTGAAGGTACCCAGGCGCATTGCCGTCACCCTGGCTCAGAATGCGAGCGCCGAAGACCTTTTCGTAGTAGCGAGCCGACCGCTCGATGTCGGCGACGGTGAGAAAATGCGCGATGCTGAGCCCCTCTTGCGGGGGCATCTCATAGCTCTTCTGCTCGATTTGTACGCTGTTCATTGACGGCTCCAATACCGATAAACAGGGCTGATCTGCTGATTCCGATTCTTTCCTTTATACCTGGCGCCGGTTAAGCGGCGGCGATACAGTCCACCTCGGTGTCGAAGCCGCCATTCCAGGCAGGAACGTTGATAAAGATCCGAGCAGGAGGATTCTCCGGGAAGTAACGCCGGTAGACCTCGTTAACAGCAGGAAACATATCCACTGAAGTCACGTAGACATTCAGTTTCAGGATGTTTTCCAGGGACGAACCCGCCGTTTCGACACAGAGCTTAAGCTGGTCTAAAACGATCTCGGTCTGGCGCTCGATAGGCCCTCGGAAAATCTCTCCGGTTTTCGGATCGAACGGCGGACAGCCTGAGACGTAAATCGTGTCGCCGTGTTTAGTCACCATCGAAGCGGGCGCCTTGTACTTTTCGAGGTAGGTCGCCAGTGGCTCGACCAGAATGATTTCTCGCTTCATGAATTTCCTCCGTTTTTTAGAACACGGTCTCGAACAACCAGGAGCCACGAAGATTCGATATCAGGAGTAAAGCGAAACCCTGGAACAGCTGTCTGCGCGAGGTCATCGGCTATGCCTCCGCTTCCAGAAATCCTGATCAGTTCTGTGCGGATCCAGGGGAGGAGGTTGATGTGGGTTACGACATTGGGAATCCGAACATCAACCACGACTGATTGGCTACCCAATGCGGATATAGCTCCGTCATTTGATCGAACAGGTCCTGGTCGGAAATCGCGGTTTTCTGCACCCGATCGAAGTCCTGCAGGTAACGCCTGGTGTCCTGGATCGTCAAGGGAGAATCCAGGCGCACCCGGCTTTTTGTGCCCGGCGACAACTATCGCCGGGTTCAGCGCCGCTAACCGGTCCAGCGCCGCGATCCAGTTCTTTCGGCTCTCGGGGGTAGTGTCGCCGACGTACATCCGGCATTGGTTGTACACAACATCGCCAGCGACGATCAGGCCGATCGATGGAACGTAGAGAGACGTCGTATCGGACCTGCGATTGGTGTGGCCCTGCTCGATGATGCGCAACTCGTGGCCCTCGAGGGTGAAGGTGCCGTGCTCATAAGGCTCAGGTGCAACCAACTTTGTGGGCACTTGCCCAGGAAACAACTGGCGGGCTAACCGCTGCACTGGGGGAGAGAGGAACATCTGTATGGCATTCAGCGTCCCGGGAGTAGCTATCGCCCGAGCGCCTAAAAAACGGTCCAGCAGAATGCTCAGACCGTAGAAGTGGTCGAAATGGGCGTGCGTTATATAGATGGTCTCCAGGTTGCGGTTGTGCAGACCAACCCAATCCGCGAGAGCCTCGGCCTCAGTTACTGTCATCATTGCGTCAACCAGCACCGCATCGTGCTCGCCGAAGATCAAAGTCGACGTGATCGGGTCAAAGCCAAGCGGTTCGCCAAAGGGCTTTGGCCGCTCGCCGACCATAGCCTTTCCCGGGGCGGTAAAAACGTTGACACTAAGCGCGTTCGACGCGAAAAGACGCGGTCACGCGCGTGGTCTCCGGCCCGTTTGTGCCATCCATTGGATGCCCCTGTCGATGTCAGAGCGAGCGACTGTTCAAGGCAAGATTGGCAGAAGCGCGACGACGAATCCAGGGCGAACGTATTGATCAATACCAAAGTCCAGGTTGGATATCGCGGTCAGAGAGGTGCATGCGGCTTGACGAGCAGCTTCAGCCTTGAGTGTTGGTAACAAACGCCTTGAGCGCGGCGCGGGGCAGGCGCAAATCTAATAAGACTTGATAATAGACAGGATAGAACTGGTGGAGGCGGC
>CAVYPY010000007.1:0-622028 GCA_963770525.1 uncultured Acidobacteriaceae bacterium
CTACTACTGCATCCTGCTCGAAGGCGCGCGGTCAAAGACCGGCGTCAGGGCCACCGTGCAGCGCCTCTTCCAGGATCCGGCCGGGGGCCTGAACGAACTGAGGGCGCAGTTCTCCAATCGCGGTATCAAGGTTCTCCTGCAAAACCAAAAATGGATGGCGATGTCGCTCACCTCGAGCAGCACATTCAGGCATTCATGCACCAGCTCGCCGACCTGGTACGAATCGAACTTCTCGACCATAAGGGCCAGTTTCGATTCTTTCGGCACCTCCTGAACTACGATGACTGGCGCGTCGCCGGCGAGCCCGGGCACTCCCAGTTCCTACGTGATCAGGTCATCAACTCCCAGCTGGACTCGAGAGCGCGACCACCTTCGCGTTGGCGACGACTATGTTCGCATCCTGACGATGAAGGAAGCGGTTGGCGAAACGCGCCCTCTGTCACTCGATGCGCTGCTGAAGATCCCTGCGAACTTCATCGCGGTATCGGAGTGGGTGCCCTTGGCCGCCACCGCAGCTCGCAAGGAAGTCAACAAGCGGCGTCGGCACTTCAACATCGCGAAGACCGGCTTCATCTCCCAGCTCGGCAACGATCCAGCGAAGACCAACCCGCGCGATGTATTGGTGGACGAATCGAAGCAGGCGGACATCGAGAATCTGGGCGACTGCCTGCGTGCATTGGGCGACGGGCAGCAGCTCGGCGAATTCTCCCTGACCATGGTTCTCTACGGCAAGGACCGGCAGGCTCTCGACTCGCTCGTCGGCAAATTCGCCGGAGTGTTCACGAACGCCGACGGGACACTTGTTGCAGAAAGTGCTGCAACCAGCTGCAACACGTACTTCGCCGTTCGATCTGCCCGGCAACTACGCTTTCAACCTGCGCCGTCTGTACCTGCTCAACACTAACTACGCCGACCTGAGCTTCCTGTTCACGATCCTGCCGGGCGAGAAGGTCAACCGCTGCCTGGGTGCTCAGTACCTGGCTGTCATGGAAACGGACAATCAGACGCCGTACTACCTGAATCTGCACTGCGGCGAGGTAGCGCACGCCCTCATGCTCGGCATGACGAGCTACCGGGAATGCGTATTTATGCAACTTCCTGATACAGAACATGCAAAAGTACGATCCCCTCACCTTTATCTTCGACATCGGCGGCAGCTTCGAGGCGCTGACGCACATCTTCGGCGGCAGTTACCTCAACGTAGGGCGTGAAGAGCACGACTTCACCATCAACCCGTTCTCGCTCACGCCGACGAGAGAGAACCAGGAGTTTCTATTAAGCCTGCTGCGTGTGCTGATCGAGGGCGATGGCCAGCGCTGCAGGCTCGATTTCAGGGAAGAGATCAAGCTCTGGAACGCCATCGAGCGAATCTACATGCTGGAACCGGGCCAGCGGACACTCTCGAACCTTTCGAGTATCGTCGGCGAGCTGCGGGACCGGCTTTATCGGTGGACCCGCGCGGGCCAGTACGGATTCCTCTTCGACAACCAGGAAGACACACTGTCGTTCAAAAGTTTCCAGACTTTCAATTTCCGGGGATGGAGCGACTCTCCGGAGTTGCTCGAACCGCTGCTCTTTTACATCCTGCATTGGGCGTCGCAGGAAATCTGCGATCCGCGCCGGCTTGCCACGTTTAAGGCGTTCCTGATGGATGAGGCGTGGCTATTCATGCGCAACGAGGTAATCCGCGACTACATCGTCCAGGCACAGAAGATGTGGCGGAAGCATAAGGCCGCCATGATCCTCGCCACGCAGTCGATGAAGGAGCTGCAGGAATCGAGGATGCTGCACGTGGTTTCCGAGAGCTGCCCGACGAAGATCTTCTCGCCAATCCGGACATGGACGTGGATTTATACCACGAGGCGTTCCACCTCAACGACACCAAAATCGACCTGATTGCCGGCCTGATCCCACCCGGTCAGATGGTCATTTGCCAGCCGCAGTTGACGAAGAAGGCGCGTCTGGAGGTCGATTCGATCACGCACTGGATGGCCGTGAACAGCGCGGGAGAGAACCTGCTGCGCCAGGAATACTTCATCCGCTACGGCATCGCCGAGGGCCTTCGGCGTCTTGCCGACGAACACCCGTTTGAGCCGCGCAGGCAGGCTCGCGCACTCACTTTCATTCCCCATGGAGCAGCCGCATGAAACGCACACTGATGTTTGTTGCCGCGCTCGCCCTGTCCCTGTCACCGTTCGCGGGAAAGGCCCGGACGTCTCCGCACGCACCGTGGTGTTCACTCGCAGGACATCGTTCCGATCCATGCGAAGCTCAAATACACGACGCTGATCGAGTTGCCTCCCACCGAGAAGATCATGGAAGCGACCGTGGGCGACAAAGACTTCTGGATCGTCGATGTGATGGGCAGCTTCTTTCCTGCATCCGGCGAAGGCCAGCATGGCGTCGAATCTGAATCTGATCACCGACAGGGGCAACATCTATTCCTTCACCCTGCAGGACGTGTCGGCGACGGGGCAGGAGCCGGACCTGAAGGTGATCATTCACCCTGCTGATCGCTCTTCCATCGTTGCCGCTGACGATCCGCCGCAGTTCGTTCCGGCAGCGCAGCTGGAGCAGTCGAAGCAGCAGCTCGCCGCGCTTGAAGCGCACGTCACAGAAGCCATTGACGAATACAGGAGCTCTTACCCGCTTTCTCTCAAATTCGATTACACCTTCCATGCCAACGAGGCGCCGTTCGACATCGAGGCGATCTACCACGACGACAAGTTCACCTACATCAAGACCAACGCGCCGGAGAAGTTTTCGATCTATGACATGCGCGATGGGAAGCCCAATTTGGTGACGTATCAGCTCGAAAGCGGGACGTACATCATCCCGGAATTGATGGACTCGGGGTACGTTGAGCTGGGCAAAAAGCGCATGGATTTCTCGCGCAAGGGGTGAAAAGGGGACGAGTATGCCGGAACCGACGACCAGCACTCAGAACGCATCGCCAGCCGAGTCGGAGCTGCGCCAGGCCCAGCCAGACCCCCGCGGCGTGCTGCCGAAGAACCTGAAGCCGTGGCTTTACGTGTGCGCTGCGCTCCTCGTCATCGTCGCCGCTGTATTCAGCGGGACCGGCAGGAAGCTGGGCACGCAAAAGGGAACGGCTTCACACGAGGTTCCACCCCCACGCTCCAGGACAACACAGCGAGCAACCAGCAGGAACTCAGGAGCGATGCTGCGGCGGCCGAGCAGAGAATGCCAAACCAGGGCGCGAACCCTGCGGACCCGTCGCCCCAGGGCATAACACCGGCGCAGCAGGCCGCGGCTGCCTCCTACGGCCCCAATGGGGAGCCGAACCCATGCATTCCCGGCCAGGTCTGTCCGCAGGCGCCCAATGGATATGCGCAGCAGCAACTGTCCCCCGCGCAGCAGGAGGCCCAGCAACTCGCCGCCAGGGACCGCGAGCTATCCTACGATTCCCGCTTCGCATCGAACGTCATCTACACACGGATCCCGGAACAGCCTGCACAGAAACCATCCTCCGCTGCCCTGGCCGATAGCGCAGGATTGACCGGCCCGCAGCAGAGCGCCCCTCTTCCGACAGATCACAATCAGGCTGCGAGCAGTGTCATCGAGCCGCAAGCGTCGGCCGATCCGCCCGCGGTTTCATCCGCTCCGGCAGTTCAAGGGGCGGATCAGCACAAGCCAGAGGTTAACATCGACTCCGCAACCGGGAAGCCGTACGTAGTCTATGAGGGAACGACCGTAGACACGGTATTGATGAATCGACTCGACGGAGACGCCCCAGGCCCGGTGAAGGTGCTCGTGTCCAACCCCGTCTACTCCCACGACCGTCAGCATGTGCTCGTCCCGGCAGGAACCGTTGTGCTCGGTGAGGCGAGAGCGATCGGTTCGCCAGAAATCGGCCATCAACGTCGAATGGCCCTGGTCTTTCATCGCATGATTATGCCCGACGGCTACTCGGCGGACCTCGACCAGTTCCAGGGGCTCGGCCAGTCCGGGGCCGAGGGCGTGAAGGGCAAGGTTAACAACCATTATCTTCAGATCTTCGGCGCTTCTATCGCACTTGGCATCGTCGCCGGCGCCGGGGAGATCGAAGAGGGTGGCGGGATCATCTCGACCAGCGGGTCGCAGGCGTTTGCCACCGGGGCTTCGTCCAGCATCTCGCAATCGGCCTCCGACGTTCTCGACCGCTTTATCGAGATTCCGCCGACCATCATCGTTCGTGAGGGCCACCGCGTCAAGATCTACTTCACGCAGGACATGTTGCTGCCTGCGTATGAGAACCACACAATTCCCCCAACGTTTTGAAGGAGAATCCACATGCAGCAGAAGGTAATGTGCGTCGCGTTCGGACTCGTTCTTGCCTTTGCCTTCACCGGATGCCGCAGCCATGAAGCAAAGGTAGCGGACCTCCAGAAGCAGTACGACCAACTCGGAGCGCAATATCGCAAGGATTGCTTCGCGGAGGTGACGCAGGTCTCGCCAAAGCCCAGTCCAAAGTGCCTCGACGAAAAACGAAAGCTGGATGACGCTTGGAACCGTCTCCAGGCCGAACGAGGGAAAAAGTAACGAGGAGAGAATTCGATGAAGATCCACGCCGCAATCGCAACTTTAGCGGCAATGCTCGGAGTGTTGCCAGCACACGCCCAATTTGGCTCCGGGATCGTCTATGACCCCACGCAATCAGCGCACGCAATCCAACAGATCCAGCAGGGGCAAAACATCTTCACCAACTCTGTGAAGCTGGCCGACAATGCCATTGCCACCTATAACCTCGCCCACGAAATGTCGCTGGCCCCTCAGAGCCTCTATCAGCCATTTCTCTCGCCGTCGACCTACTGGATGGCGCTGAACGAGGCGGCAAACACTTACGGCAATACGCACCAGTGGACGAGCGCCGCAAACACCGGTGCTGGCGCGAGCATTGGATATCAGCAAGCCTCGATCCCGATTGCTGGCCGGATCAACGGCTATGGAAATCTAAGTACCTTGGGACAGCAGGAAATTGCGGCGCAGGGAGCCACCGTCGACCTCAGCGCTGCCGTGACTTCAAGCGATATCCAGACCCTCGGAACGATCCGGGCAGACGCTGAGAAACGCCAGGCAGATATCAACGCTCTCATCAGCGCATCGCAGTCCTCCGACCCTACCCAGCACACCGAGATGGCGGCGCTGCAGCGTATCAACAAGGCACTCATTCTGCTGATTCAGGAGCAGCAGGAAGGCAATCAGATTAGCGAGGCGTATGCCCTGCAGCAGATTGTGGGACAAAAGGTCCAGCAGGACAATCTGAAATCACTCTTCGTTACGGCGAACGACTATCAGCAGAACTTCAATTCTGTGACGCCCCAGCAGACCAGCGCCGGCACTCAATGGGCACTTCATTACTGATCAAAAGGTTCATTATGGATTTCCTCGTCCTCATTAAGAACGGCTGTGACAACCTGACCGCGACGGCTTCTCCGTCGGTGGACGCGCTGGGTTTGCACATAATCTTGGCGCTTGCAACGATCATGATGGTTTGGTTCGGCGTTCAGGAAGCGCTTGCGTCGGCCCGTGGCGGACCGGGGTTCAACATTGGGAGATTTGTGGAATTCTTTGTGCTGATCACTTTCGCATACTGTTTTGTGAAGTTCTACGACGGCGCAATTCCTGGGATCGGCTATTCCCTCAAAGGCTTCGTCAGCGGCGGTACCAGCAGCCTGGTAGATTACATCGGCACAGACGCAACCCAACAGGTTCAGGACACGATTCATGCTGCCCTCAACCAGGCGGGTACATTGTCTCCCTCTCTTACAGAGCCTTACACGCTTCTTTGCACATGGACCGTTCAGATTATCCTCTCCATTCTCACCGCTCTTATCGGCGTAATCATCGCGTACGGCGCAATCGGAGCGACGATCATCGGATTGGTCGGCCCGGTATTCATTCCCTGGATAGTGTTCGGAAAGACCGAATTCCTCTTCTGGGGATGGCTCAAGGCGTTCGTTGGGTTTGAGTTTTACAAAGTCGTCGCTGCGGCCACGCTCAGTGTGATGAGCAATTTGCTCATTCAATACTTCACGAGCGGCCTGCACAGTGTTTCGGAGCCGCAACAACTAGTAACGCTGATGCCTGGCTTGCTGATCCTCTGCTTTATTGCTGGTTTCATCCTGCTCAAGATCCCCACGATGACTGCTTCTCTCTTCTCCGGCCACGTCGGCGGCCATGGAATCGGTGCGGGTGGAATCGTCACCGCGGCCGTTCTGCGGGTGATGTAGGGCGGATGGAGGTACTCGAAATGACGACTATGGCAAAGTCCACCCCCGAGATCACCCGCGCAGCCGAACGTTACCTTGAGCAGTACGGTGATCCGATGGTGATGAACACCTACCTGAAGGTCACAATCCTGGTACTCGCCATCGTCTGCCTCGTCCTCGCTGGCCTGAATTATCGCAGCCAGGTGGCGCTGGCCAGCATGCATCCTCTCATCGTGCGCATCAACGACGTAGGGCAGGCACAGGCCATCGACTACCGCGATTTTAAGTACCGGCCAGACGAGGTGGAAAACAAGTACTACCTCACGCGCTGGGCCGAGCTTTACTTTGGTCGCGACCTCTTCACGATCGAGCGGGAGCAGACGAACGCGCTTTACTTCTTCGCCGGCGAGCTGCAGCGGACAGTGATCGGTCAGGAGCAAAAAAACAACACGATCGCCGACTACACCAAAGACAGCTCGCTACCGTTTGTCGATGTCGAGGTAAAAAATGTGATCCTCGACAACCTGCAGCAGCCCCCCTATTCGGCGCGCATTGAGTTCGAAAAGGTCTTCACGAATCCGCAGGATCAGTCCGTGATCAGGCGGGAGGAATGGACGGCCAGCGTGACCTACGTCTTTCGGGACAGAGTGCAGAACAACGAATTGGCCGTCAATCCCCTCGGGTTGACGATCATCCGTTTTCGCGCAGATCAGGGGTTCAACTAGAGACGCGTGGGAATTGATCGGAAGAGTCGCGCCGGGTGATCGAATACGTCGTTTGGAGCAATCTTCATATGGAGCAGCAGCGGAAATTTCGGGAGAACGGCGACGCAGGTTGGCCTCGCAAAGCAACGGGGCAAATGGTGTCAAATGGAACCATCGGTAGGCGGCTCCTGAACGTGAGGGAGGCCGCTCAATACCTCGACCTCGAAGTGGATACGGTCTACAAGAAGTCGCGGTTGCGGGAGGTCCCTTCTGTCAAGGTCGGTCGTGCGTTGAAGTTCGATGTCGCAGCGTTGGATCGCTACATCGAGCAACACACAATCGAAGTCATTGACTGAAAGGAGCAGCAGAGATGTCCATTCACAAGATTGCGGACGGTACATTCAAAGTCCGTTGGAGAGAAGGAGGACGAAACAGAAGCCTGCGCGTTCACGGAAGCTACGAACTGGCGCGCAAAGTTGAACGGAAAAAGATGTCGATTCGGGATGAGAATCGGCATCTTGATGTCAAGAAAGAGATCAATTTCCGGATGTCAGACCTGATCGACCGCTACTGGGATGAGTACGGCTCGAAGAAGCGCTCAGCCGAGCGAGAAAAGAGCATCACGGAGGGTATTCGGGATGAGCTTGGAAAGCTGTTCATGCGAGAGGTGGACGGAATCGCGGTTGACCGCTGGTATCAAAGGCTCACTTCGGTTCGGGGACTGTCTGCTGGAACGGCTGTGAGGCACTTCAATGTCATGCACCACATGATGGAGAAGGCTTCGACGATCTGGTCCAAGGAAACCGGGCTGGAGCGGAATCCGGCTGACGCAGTGGAAGTCCGCAGGCCGGATGACGCACGAGACCGGTACCTGTCGGAGACGGAGCTTCGCAGGCTGAAGTCCGCTCTGGATGGTAAGCGGCTGCGGAAGGGCACGAAAGATCTCAACCGGACTACCCAGAGGATGAGACTTGTTGTGCTCCTTGCTCTGACGACGGGAATGCGCGCGTCGGAGATCTTCGGATTGCGCTGGTCGGATGTGATGTATGACGAGGGCCTGTTGGCGGTGAGGGCGAAACTGAAGGGTGGCAAGATGCGTTACGTTCCGCTGCTGCCCGAAGTCGCCGGCGAGCTCAGGCACTATCCGGCGGTGATCTCGGATGATCGCATCTTTCCGCCGCGGAGGGGCGCAGAAGGCAAACGGCGCAGGCTTGAAGCGAGTTTCGAGGATCTGCTCAAACGGGCGAAGATTTCAGACTTCCGCTTCCACGACCTGCGCCACACGTTCGCGTCGTGGTACATGATGAACGGCGGCGATCTCTACGAACTTGCGAAGATCCTCGGCCACTCGAACATCAAGATGACTGAACGCTACGCCAAACTCGGACGAAAGCACATCGCGCGTACCGGGAACACAGCTCGCGAAATCTGGAAACTAATGGAGAACGAAAACGGGAAAGGGGAACAGGAGGCTGGAGGATGTTCCCCTATTGTTCCCACGACCGAAAACCCTCGTTCTGGGCTTCCGCTAAGTTGTTTATTTTAATGGTGGCCAGGGACGGGATCGAACCGCCGACGCCGGCCTTTTCAGGGCCGCGCTCTACCACTGAGCTACCTGGCCGCCGGAGAAACCAGCGAGAAAGGGGGCTGCCCGGAACGGCGCAGGATCAATCTCGCGCTCAATCAACAGCCGGACTCAGTATAACAAACGGTTCTCCCTCTCCGGGCTCTCCCTGTTCACATCATTAGCGATCCACGCGGGTTACACTTGTCGCACCCATGGAGACATCTCCCCGGAACGCCCGGTTCGCACGGCGGCCTCTCCCCGCCCGCACCGCAGCCTTATTTCTCCTCTGCTGTCTTCTCTTCTTTTGCCATCCCGCCCTCGCCGCGGCCGCCGCATCGCCCTCCGAAGTGCGCGCCGCCCATGCTTTCGACGAAGCCCGCCGCGAAGGCCCGGCCGCCCTGCGCGCCTATCTCTACCGCATGCCGAAGGGCGCCGACCTCCACATGCACCTGAGCGGCGCCGTCTACGCCGAGACCTTTCTCCGCGAAGCCGGTGAAGACCACGATTGCGTGAATGCCGCCCAGCTCAGCATCGACGACAAGCATCATGACGCCGATTGCCCGACGGGCGAGTCCCCGGCGACTGCGCTGCCCGCCGATCAGGACCTCTACGACAAGCTCATCGACGCGCTTTCCATGCGCACTTTCGTCCCGGTCACCGGCGAATCGGGCCACGACCACTTTTTTGACACCTTCGGCCGCTTCGGCGACGACAACCGCTTTGCCGGGGAATGGATCGACGAGGTCGCCACCCGCGCTGCCGCCCAGAACGAGCAGTACCTCGAGCTGATGCAGACCGGGAACTACGCCGCCGTCCGCGCGCTGGCCGACAAGCTGGGCTGGGATCCCGATCTCGCCGCATTCCGCGCACACCTGCTTGCCGACCCGAGCTTTCACGAGAACGTCGCCAGCCTGCGCGCGGAGTTCGCTGCGGCTCTGGAGCAGCGCAACCGCCGCGAACATTGCGGCCAGCCTGACGCTGCCCCGGCCTGCCGTGTCACCGTGCGCTTCCTTTACCAGATCAAGCGCGAAGAGCCGCCCCAGGAAGTCTTCGCGCAGTCGCTGCTTGGCTTCGAACTCGCGGCCTCCGATCCCGACGTCGTCGGCATCAACCTGGTCCAGCCTGAAGACAGCTACCTGGCTATGCACGACTACCGCCTGCAGATGCACATGCTCGACTTCCTGCACAGCCAGTATCCGCAGGTGCATATCACCCTGCATGCCGGCGAGCTGGCTGAAGGCATGGTCCCGCCCCAGGGCCTCACCTTCCACATTCGCTCCGCCGTCGAACAGGGCCACGCCGAGCGCATCGGACACGGCGTCGACATCATGTTTGAGAACCGCCCCTGGGAACTGATGAAGGAAATGGCCGATCGCCACATCATGGTGGAAATCAATCTGACCAGCAACGACGTGATTCTCAACGTCAAAGGCAACGACCACCCCTTCATGCTCTATCGCAAAGCCGGCGTCCCGGTCGCCCTCTCCACCGACGATGAAGGTGTCTCCCGCATCGATCTCACCCATGAGTTTGTGCGTGCAGCGGATACGTATCCGCTGAGCTATCACGATCTCAAGCTGATGATCCGCACTTCGCTGGAACATGCCTTTCTCCCCGGGGACAGCCTCTGGGTCCGAACCACTCCCGAGGATCTCGACACGCCGGTCGCCGCCTGTCGCGGCCAGCTCGGCGAGGCCGAACCGCATGGCGCCTGTGCCACGCTCATCCGGTCCAGCGCGAAAGCACAGCAGGAATGGGAGCTGGAACACCGCTTCCGCGTCTTTGAATCCTCCTTTTGATCGTCCATCATGCGCATCGTCTTCTCTACTTACGGCACCTTCGGCGACGTCAATCCGCTCGTCTCGCTTTCCCTTGAACTGAAACGGCGCGGCCATCACCCGGTCCTCGCCGTTCCGGAGATGTTCCGCCCCAAAGTCGAGCCCCTCGGTATCGGATTTGCGCCGGTTCGCCCCGAGCAGGACCCCAACGACACGCGGCTGATCGCGATGATCTACGACATCAAGCATGGAACCGAAACCGGCCTCCGCCAGTTTCTCTTCCCTTCCCTGCGCGACAGTTACAGCGATCTCCTCGCCGCTGTCCAGGCCGATGGCGGCGCCGATCTTCTTGTCACCGGGGAGCTCGCCTACGCCGCGCCTCTGGTCGCCGAAAAAACCGGCATCCCGTGGGCCTCGTACGTGCTCGCGCCTTTCTCGTTCTTCTCGGCGTATGACCCGCCCGTCCTGCCGCCCTATCCCACACTCGCCCGCGTGCAGGAGAAGGTCCCCGCTTTGGGCCACGTCGTCGCGCGCTTTGCCCGCTTCGTCACGCGGCAATGGCCGGAGCCGGTTTACGCTCTCCGCCGCGAACTCGGCCTGCCTCGCGGCAAAGATCCCATCTTCGACGCGAAACACTCCGACCGCCTCGCCCTGGCTCTCTTCTCTTCCGTTTTCGGCTCTCCACAACCGGACTGGCCTTCCTCCGTGAAGATCACCGGATTTGCCTTCTACGACGGTTCCGGCGACGAGGGCCGTCTCGAGCCCGCCCTCGCTGCGTTCCTCGACTCGGGACCGCCGCCGCTCGTCTTCACCCTCGGCTCCGCCGCCGTCATGCATGCCGGCGATTTCTATGAGCAAAGCGCCGCAGCCGCCGAGCGACTCGGGCAGCGCGCCGTGCTGCTCGTCGGCGCGGACGACCGCAACCTGCCAAAACGCAAACTCCCTGACACCATCTGCGTGGCCCGCTACGCACCCTATTCGAAGATTTTTCCTCGCGCCTCGGTTCTCATCCATCAGGGCGGTATCGGCACCACAGCTCAGGCTCTCCGCGCAGGACGCCCCATGCTGGTCATGCCTTATAGCCACGATCAGCCGGACAACGCGCGGCGCGTGCGCCGCCTCGGCCTCGCGGAAGTGCTCAGCCGCAAAGCGTACAAAGCCCAACCCGCTGCCGAACTCATCTCCCGTCTGCTCTCCGACCCCACATATCAGAGGCGCGCCACCGCCGTCGCTGCCCAGGTCCAGGCCGAGAACGGAACCGCCGCAGCGTGCGATGCTCTCGAAGCCGCCGCCCGGATGCGCTAGTGGGCCGCCGCGGAATCGCGAGCCGGTCTGTGTTCTTTGTGTCCGCTGTGGTGCATCAGCGCACTTAGCGCGCTGCCCATGTTTCCGCCCGAACACCCCGCCGATCCAGATCAAACGTCGAGAGCCCCAGCATGTCGGTCCTATACGTTCGCACATGGGCCGCTGCGAGCCGTTCCATCACGTCGTAATTCGGATGTCCGTAAAAATTTCGCCGCCCCACCGAAACCGTCGCCCACTCCGGCGCCACCGCCGCCAAAAACTCCGGCGTTGTCGAGGTACGGCTCCCATGATGCCCCACCTTCAGGAAGTCCGCGTGCAGTCCGCCTTCTGACAGCATCCGATTCTCGCTCGGCGACTCCGCATCACCCTCCAGCAGCGCCGTTTTGCCTTCCCATGACAACTGCAGCACCAGCGAGTCGTTGTTGCTCGGCACCGGACCCGGCCGATAACTCGCCTCCGGCGCCAGCACCCGCACCCGCACGCCATCGAAATCAAACACGTCTCCGGCCGTATTCCGCACCACGCGCGTTCGCACCGCAGCAGCCTCATCGAGAACCGCGTCATAGAGTCCTGAATGTGGATTGATCCCCACCCATAGCTGTGCAGGCCGGAAATTCTCCAGCACCGCCGCCATTCCGCCAATATGATCGGCGTGCGCGTGGGTGATGGCCACCGCATCCAGCCGCTCGATCCCCCGCGACCACAGAACCGGCGACACCACATCCTCGCCCACATCGAAATTCGACGCCTTCCCGCCGTTTGCCCTGCCGCTCAAATCACCAGCACCCACAAGGCCGCCGGCATCCACCAGCAGGGTCTTTCCGTGCGGCGTCACGATGAGCAGCGAATCTCCCTGCCCTACATCGATCGTGGTGATTTCCAGCGCGCCGGCCCGATGCGCCACACCCTGCGGCACCACCAGCACCACCACCGCCGCCGCCAGCGCGGCCGTACACGCCGGCACCGCCCATCGTCGCAACCGAACCAGCGCCAGCGCCGCCCCCGTCAGCGCCACCGCCGCCGCCACGCACCACGCTGGCGGCATCGGAATTCGCAGATCCCCGAGCCGCATCGCTCCAAAGCCTCTCACCAGCCACGCCGCTCCATGCAACAACAGGGCCAGCGGCGCACCCACCACTAACGCCGCCTTCGGCACTGCCAGGACCATTGCCAGGAACAGCAGCGCCAGCGGCAGCAGAATCCCGAGCAGCGGCACAATCAGCAGATTCACCGGCAAAGCCACAGCCGTCACCCGATGGAAATACAGCGCCATCGGCAGTGCCATCAGAAGCTCAATCGCCACCGACGTTGTGACAAGTTCCAGCACCAGCAGCCCCAGGCGCACGCACCAGGGAATCCCCCTAAGCGCCGGCTTCGTTCCCAGCACAGGACGCAGCGCCTGCGCTATCATCCGCAGGGTTACCCGAAACTGCGCCACCCGCGGGGGCAGCGACGGATCCATCGGCACCAGCCACAAATCCCGCGTTCCGCGCAGGAAAGGCCCGAATGTCCTCTTCGCGACAGGCACCGCAATTCCCGCCACCGCCAGCACCGACAGCAGCGTCATCTGCAGACCGGCCTCCGCAATTGCTGCCGGACGCACCGCCAGCATCACCAGCGCCGCGAATCCGATCGCGTTCAGGGGATGCTTTTCCCGCCATAGCATACGCCCCGCCAGATACAGCGTCACCATCCAGAACGCGCGCTCCACCGGCTGCCCAAAGCCCGTGAACAGCGCGTACCCGAACGAAAGTGCCACGGTGGCCAGCGACGCGCCCACCCGCGGAAGCCGCAGCCGCCGCGCTGCCCAGAACACCAGGCCCGCAAAGATCGCCAGGTGCATCCCCGAAACCACCAGCAGATGAAACGAGCCTGTCCGCTCAAAGCCCGCCCGCAGCCGGTGCCCCAGCAGCGTTCGGTCCCCGGTCAGCATCGCCGTCAGCATCGCCGCGTCGTCATGGCTTAGCCGCAGCCCCGCCGGCACCCGCGACCATCGGTCCGCGTTTCCGTCCACGAACGACACCAGCCGTTCGCTCACCTCCTGTTGTGCGCCGTAGACCCGGCACATCACCCCCGGCCGTACTTTTGTCACCGTCACGGTGACATCCTCTGCATGCGCGCTGCCCAGCGCGCTGATCCCCTGCTGCCGCAGCCACTCTCCTGCATCCCATACACCCGGATCGAGGAACCGCTCCTCCCCATGCAGCGCCGCCCGTCCCCGCATCGCCGCCCCGCACTTCATATCCGGAAGACCCGCACCTGCCGGGGCATACACCGTCAGCCGCAGGCCCTCGGGCGCCGGCAGCGGCTTCCCCTCAACAGTCGTCACCCGCAAATCCACCTGCCGGCTCAGCTCTTCACGAACTACATCCGAATAAGGAGCGAGCGACGCGGCCCTCCGCACTCCGCTTGCCCGCACAATCGTTCCTTCAATGACAGGCGCCGTCTCGACACCTTCTCGCCGCGTTGCCGGCGTCGCTGTTGGCGTCGCCGCCGCAATCCGGCTCAGCGGACTCTCGCTCGCCGGCCGGGGCTGCACCTCGGCGCAGAACATCCCCAGCAACACGCACGCCACTCCTGCCGCTAACAACGCCACACGCTCCGCTCGCCACACCGCCACCGCCCCGACGAAGAGAAGCAGCACCAGCCCCACCAGCAATCGCCCCTCGGGAACCCACACCAGCCATGTCGCTGCGTCCCCGCACGCAAAGCACACCGCAGCCAGCAACGCAGGCGCGGTGATCCACACGCGCCTTCGCATCGGCGAAGACCGAAGCGCGATCAGGCTCGTGTCTTTTGTCGAGGTCTCGGGCGCTAATGCAGTGGAGGAGGTCGCAGCCATCGGCGGTCGCCCGGCGCCGCCGCCTGCCCTCAGTCCAGCGTCAGGTGGGTCACGCTCTCCAGGTGGAAGGTCTGCGGAAACAGGTCCACCAGGTGCATTTTTGCCAGGCGATAGCCGGATTCTAGCA
This sequence comes from uncultured Acidobacteriaceae bacterium, assembly GCA_963770525.1. Classification (GTDB taxonomy): domain Bacteria; phylum Acidobacteriota; class Terriglobia; order Terriglobales; family Acidobacteriaceae; genus Palsa-343. Next base: position 14,533 of record CAVYPY010000007.1, read on the forward strand.
ACGCGGCAAGGTCGCGGCTCAGCGTAGCCGGATCGCACGAAACGTAAGTCACGTTACGCGCGCGTACCTGCCCCAGGAGCGTCGTCACGTCGCGCCCCAGTCCCGCTCGCGGCGGGTCCACGACAACCAGATCCGGTTTTTCCTGGCGCCGCTCCGCCTGCCGCAAAAACGCCGCCGTCTCGGTCGATACCACCCGATGCCGGCTCCCGCGCAGGTTCTCCCGCAGATCCCGTACCGCTGCCCCGCCCGACTCCACCGCGACCACCTCGCCAAACCCCTCCGTCAGCGCCAGCGAAAAGAGCCCTACGCCCGCATACAAATCCCACGCGACCCCACCGCTCGCTCCGCTCGTGACCCGTTCCACCAGCGGTTCAACCAGAAAGCGACTCACCTGGAAAAACGACCCCACACTCACCCGATAATCCCGCGCCCCGGTGCGATATGTCAGCGCGTCTTCCCCAGCCTGCGCCAGCAGCTTTCCCGTCATCGTCCCACGCTCCGCGGAGAAAACGCCCGCACCCACCACTCCGGGTACCAGAGCCTGTAACCGTGGCCAGCACGCATCCAGCAGCTTCGCCGCCTCGTGCTTTGGCCGCTCCGTCCAAAAGGCCAGGAGAACCGTGGCTTGGTCATGATTCGTAAACAGCTCGATCTCGCGCACCCATGTGCCCAGTCCCAGCCCTTCGCCTTCCTGATTCAGCGTTGCCAGCGCTGCCTCAAGCACCGGCGCCGCAATCGGACAGGTCTCCACCGGCAAATTCACATGCGAGTTTCGCTTTTTGTAACAGAGACGGAACGGATTCTTCACCACATGCAGCCGAATCCGGTTCCTGTACCCGAACGGCTCTCCGGTCACCACCTCAATCTCCGGAATCTCCCCGATTCGCGCCCGCTCCAGCGTCTCCAGGAGGATCGCCTGCTTCAATTCAACTTGTGCAGCGTATTCCGCGTGCTGATACTGGCAGCCCCCGCATCTCCCGAAGTAAGGACACGGCGCTGCACCCCGAGCCGCGCTTGCCTCCAGCACCTCCACCAGCTCCGCCGTCGCGTAGCTTTTGTTCTCTTCGGCGATCGTTACCTCGACCAGCTCCCCGGGAAGCGCAAATGGCACGAATACAGCTTTCCCTTCCGCGCGCCCGAGGCCCGCCCCGCCATAAATCGCCTTCTCGATGCGCAGCCTCACTCCTGCCTCATGTAGAACAGGCTCAGCCGCGGGAGATTATGCTTTTCCAGCAGCCGCTTGTGCAGAAACTGCTGCTCGATCTGCCGTATCTGCAAAGCCTGCATCCGCCGCCGGTACGGAGCAATCTCCTGCGCGCTCTGCTCCCGCAGCTTCGCCAGTTCCTCCTCGGGCGTCGTCGCGATCACGGCATGCAGCAGCTTCTCCTCCAGCGCGGTCAGCGTCTTCTCCAGCTCCTCCGGATGCGGCGCCGCCTCTCCCGTCACCGCCGCCAGCTGCGTCAGCCGCTCCGCAATCTCAGCCGCCGTCTTTGCCCCGACCCCGGTCAGTCCCGTCGCCGCCCGCAATCCCGCCGCGCCCTCCCGCAGATGGGCCGCAATCCTCTCCCAGGCGAGCCCGGCCTTCTCTCGATCGGCCTCGGGCTTGGCCGCGCCCAGTGACGCCTCCTGCATCTCCTCCGCCGCCGTTATCACCGCCTGCGCACACCACGCCAGCCCGTTGATCCGCCGCGATCCCGTCCGCTTGCGCGCGTCATGCCGGTCAAATGCCGCATCGATCCCGCGCAGCACTGCCTCCAGGGGAATCCCCGCTTCGCGCCACGTCTCGATCAGCGCCCAGTCCAGCGTCGACAGCAGCAGGATCGATCCCCGCCGCCGCTGAAAGTGCTCTTCGATTTCCGTGAAGTAATTGAAGTAGTTTTCCAAGCCGTCACGCCGTGGTCGCGGGCTTGCTCGCTGCGGTCCCCGACGCCGCACTGGTCCGTGCCTCGCCCGTCTGCCCGCTGCGCGCCGCGCGATTTCGATCGTAGATCAGCCGCAGCCCTTCCAGCGTCAGCATGTCGTTCACTTCTGAAATGTACTTCGACTCCCGCGCAATCAGGTGGGACAGTCCGCCCGTGGCCACACACTTCGTCTCGCTGCCCAGCTCGCCGATCATCCGCTCCAGAATCGCATCCACCAGACCGATGTGCCCCCAGAACAACCCGATCTGCAGATTGTCCACAGTGTTCGTCCCAATAATCTTCGCCGGCCGCCTTATCTCCACCCGCGGCAGCCGCGCCGCCCGCGCAAACAGCGCCTCCGCGCTGATGTTCAGCCCCGGCGCAATCGCCCCGCCGAGAAACTCGCCTTTCTTTGACACCACATCGAAGTTGGTCGCCGTCCCAAAATCGACCACGATGGTCGGTCCGCCATATTGAGCAAAGGCTCCCACGCAATTGGCCACGCGATCCGCGCCCACCTCGGCGGGATTGTCAGTCAGAATCGGCAGTCCCGTCTTCACTCCGGGCTCGATGAACAGCGGCTTCTGCCCGAAATACCGCTCGCAGAACTGCCGCAAAATCCAGTCCACCGGCGGCACCACTGACGCAATCGCGATGCCTTTGATGGTCCCGCTCTCCACGCCCTCGCTCGCCAGCAGGCCACGCACCAGAATCCCATACTCATCGGCCGTCTGCCCCTGCCGCGTGCTGATGCGCCACGTCGCGCGCAGATCGCCCGTCGTCCCCTCCGGCCGCAGCGCGTACAGCGCGATCACCGTGTTCGTGTTGTTCACGTTCAGCACCAGCAGCATGCTTGTCTCCCTCTCACGCCTCGCGCACTCCGCCGGAAAGCACCGTACGCATCCCGTCCGCCGTGCGAACCCTCAGGAACCCGCGCTCGTCCAGGCCGTCGGTCGTACCTGCGAAACTCTCGCCGCCGTTCGCCGTCTCATCCACGCGGACGCGCTTCCGGCGAATCCACGTTGACCGGCTGGCGATCCGCTCCCGCACGCTGCCCGCGGCTGCCCGCACATCGGGCGATCGCGTCAGCGCGGTCACCTCGCCATCCAGCGATTCCAGCAAGCTCCGCAACAGCTCCTGCCGCGGCCATTCGCGTCCGGTCTCGATGCGCAGCGACGTCGCCACGTCCCGCAACTCCTCAGGGAACTGCGCCTGATGCACGTTGATTCCGATCCCCACCACCGCGTGCCGGACCCGCGTCACCTCGGCATTCAGCTCCGTCAGAATCCCGCAGAATTTGCGCCGCCCCAGCAGCAAATCGTTCGGCCAGCGCACATCCGCGTCCAGTCCCACCGTCCGCCGTACCGCCTCCTGCGCCGCCAGGCCCGCGGCCAGCGAGAGCCAGAGCACATCCGCCGGCGCGAGGCGCGGACGCAGCAGCACGCTCACATACAATCCCGATCCAGGCGGCGACGACCACTCATGCGCGCCGCGCCCCCGCCCCAGCGTCTGTTCATCGGCGAAAAACACGCTGCCATCCGGAGCGCCCGCCTCCGCCTCTCGCATTGCATGCGTGTTCGTCGACTCGACCGATGAAAAGAAATGCAGCTTCCCCGCGAATCGCGTGCCCGCCAGTGCCGTCTCCAGCGCCTCCAGCTCAAACGGATCGGAGCTGTCCGCTGTCCGCTGTCCGCTAGCCGCCGTTTTCAATAAATCTCCGCCGTAAGCCGCATGGAAAGATCCACCGCCGTGGCCGAATGCGTCAGCGCGCCCACCGAAATGTAATCCGGTCCCGCAAGCGCATATTTGCGGATGTTTTCGAGCGTAATTCCGCCCGAGGCCTCCACCGGAATCTTCCCGTTCTCTTCGCGCACCCGCTCCATGCACTTCTTTACATCTGCCGGCGTCATGTTGTCCAGCAGCAGCGACTCGGCTCCGTGCGCCAGAGCCGCTTCCAGCTCCGCAAAATTCTTTACCTCAATATCGATCGTCTGCCCCGGCTTGCGCCGATCCTTCGCGCGTTCCAGAACCTTCTCGATCCCGCCACCCAGGGAAATGTGATTGTTCTTGATCAGAATCCCGTCCGACAAATCCAGCCGGTGATTCTCCGCTCCGCCGCAGCGCACCGCATACTTGTCGAGAATCCGCAGCCCGGGAATCGTCTTCCGGGTGTCCAGCACCTTGGCCCCGGTTCCGTGCACCTCGTCCACATAGCGCCGCGTCAGCGTGGAAATTCCGCTCATCCGCTGCATCAGGTTCAGGATCACCCGCTCGCATCCTAATATGACACGCGCATTGTGACGAATCACGGCTACCGCCTGCCCTTTGCGCACCCGCACTCCGTCAAAGATCTCCGGGTGGCTGATCACTTCGAAGCGCCCACTGCTTTTTCCGTCCAGTCGCGCAAAAATCTCCAGGAACCGCGGAACGCACCCCAGCCCCGACAGCACGCACTCTTCTTTGGCCAGAATCGTCGCCGTCGCGCGCAGCCCTGGTTCCACGGTCAGCGCGGTCGTCACATCGCTGGTGGCCTTGTCTTCCAGGAGCGCGTGCTCCAGAATCGCTTCAATCCGCCGGCTCTTCCATTCCATGGCTGTTTATCTCAGCTCCTCCAGAGCCTTTCGCGTCTTTTCCAGCAGCAGTCGATTCTCCGCCTGCTGCTTCCGCAACCCCTCCACCACGGCCGGCGGAGCCTTCTCCAGAAACGACGAATTCCCCAGCTGCTTCTCCGCCGACGCCAGCGCCTTCTCCAGTTTCGCCACTTCTCGCGTCAGCCGCTCCCGCTCCGCAGGGACATCAATGGCTTTTTCGTAAACGACCTGCACATCAAACTCCGGCGTCGAGCGCACTCCCGCGCCCTGCGGAGCCGCATCAACAAAAGCAATCTCCGACACCTTTGCGAGCCTCTTCACCATTGGCTCATTCGCGCCAATCAGCGCCCGCCCTGCTTCCGAAGTCCGCACCCGCACTGGCACCGCTGCCTTTTCCTCCGCCCCCAGGTCCTTGCGCGCCCCGCGCACCGACGTGATCAGCGACTGCAGCAGAGCCATCTCCGCTTCAGACTTCTCATCCCGCCCAGCCTTCTCACTATATGGATACGGCATCAGCGCAATCGATTTCTCCGGCGCGTGTCCCTTGTAATACGCGTGCCACAATTCCTCGGTCAAAAACGGCATGAACGGCGACAGCATACGCAGCGCTGACTCGAAGACCGACAGCAGCACCAGCATCGCCATCGCCTTCCGCCTCGGATCACCGGAGTCGAACGACAGCTTCACAATCTCCAGATACCAGTCGCAGAAGTCGCCCCAGAAAAACTGATACAGCAGGCTCGCCGCCTCGTCGTATCGATACTCTTCGAGAGCCGCGTTCACACCCTCAGCCGCCCCATATAAGCGCGACACGATCCAGCGATGCTCCAGCGGTCCCGCATCCTGCGCTCCGTTTCCACCAGCCGCCGGATTTGCGGGATAACCGCCGCCCAGCAGCACTGCATTTCGCCGATCCAGCTTTCCATCGACGCCCCCGAAACCAAAGCCCAGGCCACCACCCGTCTCCAGCCACTGATCCACGTTCATAAAAATGAACCGCGCGGCGTTCCAGATCTTGTTCGCGAAGGCGCGATACCCCTCCGTTCGCGCCTCGCTAAACGCAATGTCCGTCCCCGGCGATGCCATCGACGCCAGCGTAAACCGCACCGCATCCGTCCCGTACTGCTCCACAATGTGGATCGGATCGATCACGTTCCCCTTCGTCTTCGACATCTTCTGCCGATCGGCATCCCGCACCAGCGCGTGGATGTACACATCGCGAAACGGCACCGACTCCGCCGGCGGCCGCTGCGACCCATCGGCCATCGGAACATCCTTGCTGAACCAGCAGCCCAGCATGATCATCCGCGCCACCCAGAAGAACAGGATGTCGAACCCGGTCACCAGCAGCTGCGTCGGATAAAACACATCCAGATCCCGCGTGTGCCGCGGCCACCCAAACACGGTCACCGGCAGGAGGCCCGACGAGAACCACGTATCGAGAACGTCGGTCTCCTGCGTGATCTCCTTACTCCCGCAGTGCACGCACTTTTCGGGATCCTCCCGCGCAACGGTGATCTCTTTGCATGCCGCGCAGTGCCACGCCGGAATCCGATGCCCCCACCACAGCTGCCGCGAGATGCACCAGTCGTAGATGTTGTTCATCCACTCCAGGTACACCTTCTCGTACATCTCCGGCGTAAACCGGATCGCCTTCTTCCCCTCGGCATCCGCGCGCACCGCCTTGCGCGCCAGCTCGGCCATCGAATCGCCCCCGGCCTTCGGCGACTGATTCACCGCAATGAACCACTGCGTCGACAACCGCGGCTCTACCACCGTCTTACAGCGATCGCATTTGCCAATCGCGTTCACGTGGTCCCGCACCGTGCCCAGCAGCCCTTGCGCTTCCAGATCCTCCAGCACCTTCTTCCGCGCCGCATACCGATCCAGCCCTGCATACGCGCCCGCCTCGGCGTTCATGTGCGCCGTCTCATCCATCACCGAAATCGCCGGCAGCTTGTGCCGCTGCCCAATCGCAAAATCGTTGGGATCATGCGCCGGCGTCACCTTCACCGCACCCGTCCCAAAGTCCGACTTCACCCACTCATCGGCGATCACCGGAATCTCGCGGCCCACGAGCGGCAGACGCAGCGTCTTCCCCACCAACGCCTGGTACCGCTCATCCAGCGGATTTACTGCCACCGCCGTGTCGCCCAGCATGGTCTCCGGCCGTGTCGTCGCCACGGTGACAAATTCGCCTTCCGCACCAACCACGGGGTACCGGATCTCCCACAGCTTCCCGGTCTGCTCCTCGTGCACGACCTCGAGATCCGAGATCGCCGTCTGGCACCGTGGACACCAGTTCACGATGTAGGCCCCGCGGTAGATCAGCCCCTGCTCGTAGAGCCGCACGAAGGCTTCGCGCACCGCGACGGACAGGTTCTCGTCCATGGTGAAGTACTCGCGCGACCAGTCCACACTCGCGCCCAGCCGCTTCATCTGGTCGAGAATCGCGCCGCCGTAGTGCCGCTTCCACTCCCACACCCGCTCGACGAACTTCTCCCGCCCCAGCGCCTGCCGCGACGTGCCTTCCGAGGTCAGCTGCCGCTCCACCATCATCTGCGTGGCGATGCCTGCGTGATCCGTCCCCGGCAGCCACAGCGCCAGGTCGCCCCGCATCCGCCGCCAGCGGGTCAGGATGTCCATCTCCGTCTGGTTCAGCATGTGCCCCATGTGCAGACGGCCCGTCACATTGGGCGGCGGCAGCAGGATCGTGAACACGTCGTTCCCTGCGGCGCGCAGCTTCTTCAGCTCCTCCGCGCTCGGCGTCTCGGTGTGGAACAGCCGCTCCTGAACCCAGTACTCCGCCCAGTGATCCTCAATCGCCCGGGGGTTGTACGCTTTGGGCAACTCCCGCCGCGCGGGCTTTTCAGGGGTTTCTGTCATGTCTTTGGACTGCTGGAGCATTCTCTCTCACGATAAAGGATTTCGCTTCTCCCCGCAGCCCAGCCCATCGCAGGGCTGCCGTCTGCGTCCTATGCCCCACAAACAGAAGGGCCGCGCACGCGCGGCCCCTTCCTTCAGGCAATTGTCGTGGCTACCGGCGATCAACCGCCGGCTGCCGGCTTTCTCAGAACGGGTTCAGCTTATCCAGCCCCTTCCTTTTCTTGTGCTGGCTCGACGACTCATCGTTCTTGTTGTAGGGCGCCTTCTTTGTCTTCTTGCTCGGCTTGCCGCTGGCCGTCGCCCCCGTCTTCACCTGCGCGTTCTGCTGGTCCGCCGGCACTTCGTTGATCTGCTGCGGCGTCTCCGCAGGCCTGTCGACCGCCGGCAGCGGCTTCTGGTCCGTCGGACCCACCGGCGCTACAAGCGGCTGCGCGCTGGCTCCGCCCGGAGCGGCATTGGCCGGCGCGGCCCCCGGCGCCGCAGATCCACCACCTGTCGCACCGCCAGCAGGCGCGCCATTGCCCGGTGCTTCCGTCGCGTCCGTGGCGCCGCCGTTCGGTACCTGCACCGTCACCGTACTGCCCGGCGATCCTGAAGCATCCGGCACTTCTTCAAATGTCAGCTTCTGCGTGGGAGCCTCGCCCGCATCCTGGCCCGGCTGCGCCTGCTGCACCGAGTAGTTCCCCGTGCCGCCGCCCTGCGCCGCTTCTTCTGCTGCCGGTTGCTGCGCCGTTACCGGCGCCGCCGGAATCGGCTTGCCGGTCACAGCTGCGCGGAAGGCTACCGAACTCTGTTTGATCACTTCGGGCGCAGTCACCTGTATCGGGGTGTCCATCGACGGCTCGCCCACACGTGCCGCCTTGATCGTGCTCGGGCCGTGTCCCAGCAGGGCCAGCGTCCGCGTCCCCAGTCTTACGTTCACCCGGCTGTCTTCCTCGGCCTGGCTCTCGGCCAGTGCCTGGGGGGTCGGATCCGGAATCGGCCGTCCCATCGCGATCAGCCGGTCCTTGGCATCCTCCACATGCGCCGACAGCGGATAGCGCGTCACCACCCGGTCCCACGACGCCACCGCCTCATTGTCGTAGTACCTCACCAGCTCGGCCTTCGGCCTGGGTGGCAGCTTCGACTGGGCCATCTTCTGGGCTTCCACCGCATAGGAGTCGCCGATGGTGATCAGCGTCTGGTCGCTCTTGCTGAACAGGGGATAATCGTCCGCCACGGTCTGCAGGCGCGCAATCGCCGCCGCATAGTTCTCTCGCGACGCGTAGTACTCCCCAATCTCAAACTGCCGCTGCGCCAGCACTTCCTGCACCTCGCGCAGTTTCTGCTTGGCTCGCGGAATCAGCGGCGAGTCCGGGAACTGCTCCAGCATCGTCCGGTACTCCTGCTCCGCGTGGATCGCGTTCTGCGGATCCCGGTCCGGCTTTTCCATCTGCTGGAAGTAGATGTCCCCCACTTTCATCTGCGCTTCCGCCGCCTCCGGCGCCTGGGGGAAGAAGGTGATGAAGTCCTTATATTCCGACTCCGCCTGCGACAGCGCCGCCGTCCCGCCTTCCTTGAACCAGGTATCGCCGACGGCGAGCTTGGCGCGCATGTCGTACTCAGAATCCGGATAGGTGTTCAGCAGGGTCTGCAGGTCCAGCCGGGCCACGTCGTAGTGGCCCTTCTTCATCGCCTTCATCGCCTTGTCGTAGAGCAGCTTGTCCGGCTGGTTCGACTGCACGTTCGCCAGAGGATTGACGCTCAGATCCTCATTCTTCTTGTGCTTCTGCTTCTTCTTGGCAAAAGCCGCGGGAGACGAAAAGGCGATCGCCACACCCAGACAAACCGCCGACACTCGAAGGACCAACCGGTTCATAGCACCTCAAAAAGCCGCAGACCTCTGCGTCATTCCTATTCCGGACAAAAGGCCGTCTGCGATTGCCTTCCCCCGATTCTCTACCCTCGCTCAGGCCGTCTGCAAGGCCGCTCTTTGCGCCGCCTCCAGCAGCGACCGAGCGTCCCGTTCGGCATGCCCCTCGCCGAAGACCGCATTCCCCGCCACCAGCAGCTCCGCACCCGCTTCGACGATGCTGGCCACCGTGTCGTGAGCCACTCCGCCGTCCACCTCAATCCGGTAGCTCAGCCCCAGTTCCTGCCTCAGTTCCCGCAGCCGCCGAATCTTCTTCAGAGAGTAAGGGATAAACTTCTGCCCGCCAAAGCCCGGATTTACGCTCATCACGAGCACGTGGTGCACCATCCCCAGCACCGGGATCAGCAGATCCTCCGCCGTCGCCGGATTGATGACCACTGCCGGCTCCATGCCATGCTGGGCGATCAGCTCCAGGGTCCGGTGCAGATGCCGGCAGGCCTCGTAGTGCACGCTCACCCAGTTGGCCCCGGCATCGGCAAATGCGGGGACGAACTCGTCGGGATTCTCGATCATCAGGTGGCAGTCCAGGGGCAGCTTCGTGTGCTTCCGCAGCGACGCCACAATCGGCGGACCCACGGTGATGTTGGGCACAAAATGCCCATCCATCACGTCCACGTGGATGGCGCGCCCGCCCCCGCGCTCTGCCGCCGCAATCTCCTCGGCCAGGCGCGCAAAATCAGCGGAAAGAATCGATGGAACCAGCTCTACCACAATAGCTTCAGTGTATCAGCGGCACACGGGTAACTCCTTCCCGGGTTATCCCCGTTCCGCCCCCCGAGTACTGCGCGGCTACCGTGCCTGAAGCGTTTGTGGCATGGCAGCTGTCACCGCATCGCGCTACGTTATTTCGCATCCCCGGAGAATCGGAACGAAGGCGCTGTTGCCCATCCCGATCGACTCCAGGATTCGGACGCAGCGCTGAACAAGTTGTTGGATTGAGGCCCGTTGTTGGAGTGAGGCCCGAGAAGGAGGACGCGATGATGAGTGCCTGCCTTGAGCTTTTGTTTGGATGCCTTCACCACAACCAGACTCGTGCCTTCACGCTGAACAAGACCTGCTATACGGTCTGCCTGGAGTGCGGCCGGGAACTGCCCTATTCCTGGACAGAGATGCGCACGCTCAGGCCGTCCGAGTGCGCCGAAGGGCGTCGCAAGACCTGCGAGGAGGCGCGCGCCGCCGCCTGAGAAACCGCGACGGCCCTCCTTTCGTCCTCCCGGCAACCGTGACGGTGATCACGGCAGGACTTTCCGCCCGGAGGCAGACTTCCTTCAGGAAGAAGGTGCGCCATGCTTTTCCTCATCTGGCTGGTGCTCTGCCTCGTCGGTCTTTTCCTGATTTTCCTTCCGCTCGCCCTCTGGCTGCGTGTCCTCTACAACCAGTATTCCGGCTGGCGCCGCGTCGCCTGCCCCGAAGACCAGCAATCCGCCGCGGTCAGCATCGATGCCCGGCATGCAGCGGCGACCGGCATGCATGGACATCCGGATCTGCGCCTGTGCGCCTGTACCCGCTGGCCCGAACACGAGCAGTGCGGCCAACCCTGTCTTTCCCAGGCGGAGCACGCAGAACCCTACACGCCTGGCGAAGTCCACTCCGCAACGAAAGCGATCTACCACCTCCCGATTGTTCTCGCCGCCTTTGCTGCCTGGTGCCTGGGAGCGATCTGGCATTCGCAGGTTCTCTTCCGCCCGCAGTGGATGCACGCCGTCGGACTCACGTATGCGCAGGTCCGGCAGATGCGGTGGTGGCTTTTCCCGCACCTGCTCACCTTCGCCGTCTGCCTTCTCTTTGCCTACGGAGTGGCGTGGCTCCTGGCCGTTGGTCATCGTAAAGGCGTGCTGCCGGGCGTGCTGATGTCCGTGCTGCTCTGCGGAGCGGTCGTTCTGGCCAGCTGGGCCGGCCTGGCCCGGCTGCCGTATGACCTGCTGGCGATCGAATCCGGCTACCTGGTCCTGGCCACGCTCACCGTGGGCGCCATCATCGGCGGCCTCTACGACAAGCTCGTCCTGCCATCGCACTGACCTGGGCAGTCGGTGCCAGAAATGGGGACGAGGCGAGGACTACCGTCGAAGAGTTGACTTCAGAGGATTGATTCCCGGGCAAGCAGTGGCTCTTTTCGGCTGGCCAGGACGCAGAGCGCGACCAGGGCGGCGATGAGTCCTGCCGCGGCGGCCAACCCGAGCGACCAGCGAGGACCGAAGTGGTTGGCAACCCAACCGACGATGGGAGCGCCAATCGATAGTCCTCCCAGGGCAACGCCAACCCGGAGGGCCATTACCCTGCCCCGCATGGCCGGCTCAGTGGAGAGCTGCATGATGCTGTTGGTGCCGTTGGTAAACGTCAGTGCAGCCGCGCCGAAGAGGATGAGAGCCGCCGCGAACCACCAGTATCCAGGCGCCAGTGCGGCAAGCATACAGCCAAGCCCGAAGACACCCGCTCCCGCCATGAGAGACGCCAGGCCTGGTTTGTGCCGGCCGGCAGCAAACAAAGCTCCTGAGACGGTGCCCACGGCCATAAAGGAGGAAAGCAGGCCGAAAGCGCGGGCATCTGAGTGGAAGACATTCACGGCCATGGTTGCGATGAAGATGGGAAAGTTCAGGCCAAAGGTGCCGATCAGAAACAGCATGATCAGGATCGCCCTGAGGTCGCGTCTTCTCCACACGTAGCGAAAGCCTTCCATAAATCCAGATGCAGTGCGATGCGCCCTGGCGCTTGTGCGCAATTCCGAGAGACAGAAGAAAGACAGCGAGACGAGAACCGCCGCGAAGGAGAGCCCGTTCAGAAGAAAGGCCCAGCCGATGCCCACGCCTGCGATGAGCAAACCGGCGAGGGCAGGACCGATCATCTGCGCCGCATTGAAGGAGGTTGAGTTCAATGCCACAGCATTGGGCAGATCCGCGTCGCCAACCATTTCTGCCACGAAGGTCTGTCTCACCGGGGCATCCAGCGCAGCGGCGGAACCGGAAAGGAAGGCGAACACACACACGTGCCAGAGGCGGACGACTCCTGCGATGGTGAGGCCTCCCAGCATGAGCGCAAGAACGCCCATCGTTGCCTGGGTGAACATCAGGAGCCTGCGCTGATTGAGGCGATCCGCGGCCGATCCCGTCCACGGCAGGAACAGAAGTTGCGGAGCGAACTGGAGGCCCATCACGATACCCAGCGCTGACGCATTGTGATGGGTCAGCTGCGTCAGCACGAGCCAGTCCTGAGCGACGCGCTGCATCCACGTACCGACGTTGGAGACCAGGGCGCCCGCCGTCCACAAGCGGAAATTGAAGCTTCTCAGCGAGCGAAAGGTGCCCGCTACCGGATTCTTCATGCGGGCGTGTTGCCTCCGTGGAACTGGCCGAAGTGACGCGCCGAAACGATGCTGATGAGCAGCGCGCCCAGGCCGAAGGCGAGGATGTGGCTTGTCGCCCGCGGATTGAAAGCACCCACGTGCGCGAGGAGCAGATAGCCAAGTACGGCGTTGAAGAATCCCCAGACGACGTTGACCGTTGAAGAGGAGAGGCCTTTGCCGGGTGGTTTGGCGAAGGGACTCTGGAAGGGTCGTCCCATGGTGCCGGAGACAAAGTGAGGAATGGCGTTTGCCGCAAAAACGCCCGCAAAGAAGTACGACACAAGCCAAAGCCAGTTCATGATGCAGGGTTCCTTTCTTCCAACAATCTTCCGAGCAGTGAGATTTTTCCCGGATATAAATTGGATTGGGTAAATGCAGGACGCAGTGGGCTCAATCCTCAACCAGCCGCGCAAGCAGCTCGATTGTTGCCTGAAGCTTCTCCTGCTCGTGAACCGAAAGCTTTTGGGAGATGGTCGCTGTGAGCCAGTCCTGTCTTGCGGCCCTGCCCTCCTGAAGCCACTTCAGGCATTTGGGAGTGAGAGACATCAGAGTCTGACGCCCGTCACTGGGATCAGGTGCACCCATGACCAGGCCGGACTCCTGCAAGGGCGCAACGATAGCGCTCATGGATTGCGGGCGCATGCCTTCCGCTCGCGCCAGAGCTGAAACCGTGGCCGAACCCTCTTTTTCGAGCCGAAGAAGAACGGAAGCCTGCGACGGCGTCAGATCGTTGCCGCCCCCATGCTCTCGGTAACGCAGTTTAAGTTTGCGGTATACCGCTCGGATCTCGGCAGCCAGCGTCCGGGCGAGCGTGGTTTGAGAAGAGGACTTGCGACTGCTCACAATATCAATATTGCATATATGCAGTTAAACTGTAAAGTTTAACTGCATATGTCTTTTCCCCCCGCGAAGCTGCGGCTCGAGTCGTCCGAGGGGACGACCGTCGCTGAGGGTGCGCGACTGATCCGGTGCATGTCTGGTCTGTGTCAGGCGATCGGCTGAACCCACTGGCTGCGCCAGGCGGGCGCTTCGAAGGGATCCGCGAAATACTGTGTCTCGTGCACAACCTTATCGTTGCGGAACTCCATAATGCTCACGGTGAAGGCGGATCGTCCCTGATAGAGGATGGTGTATTCCGTGACCCATAGGTTCCCCTTTCCCTGGATTCTCCTGACTTTGAAACCTGATGGCTTGCCGGGGTGATGGCTGCGCAGGGCCTGCAAATTGTTGCGCCCGAGGATGCGCTCGCCTGACTGGGGATAGTCACAAATGGCGTCGTCCTCATAAATATCGTGTTCCGCATTGGCGTCGCCGGCTGCCGACGCCTGCCAGTGCGTATCGAGGGCTTGCCGTATTTGTTCTTCTTCCGTGGACGGGGCGATTGGCGATTGATTTTGCATCTTCATCCACCCTGGGTTCAAGTCTGCCGCTGCCTGGCGCATGGCTCAGAGCGCGGGTCCTGGTGGGAAGATGCGCATGCGGGACGGAAGGGCTCATCGCCTGTGGCCAGAGATGTCCGGGAAATTCTTTGAGATCGAAAAACCGCACGGAAACGGACACTTTTTTCGGCAACGAACAGCGACGGCTTCGGTCGGGATTTCGACGCGGCCTCGAATTAGCCCAAAACTGCCGATTTTCGATGGCTCGGATCTGGCCATACGGGTGCATCCTGTCAGAAGAGATCCTTTTTACGCAGCGATTCATGGTATCCGGAGATCGTCATGACCGGACTCATGCACGACATTCGCTATGCTCTGCGGCAACTGCGCCGTAGTCCCGGGTTCACGGCAAGCGCGATTCTGATGCTTGCACTGGGCATCTCCGCCACCAGCACCGCGTTGAGCTGGATCGAGGGCACGATGCTGCGGCCTGTCCGCGGCGCCCGGGACACGGGCAGCCTGGTGTCGATCATGCGCGGAGCCTGGAATACTTCCCCGTCGCCGCCCTTCTCTTATCCGGATTACCGCGACATCCGCGATACGAATCACACTTTCAGCGGGATCCTGGGGTATCACCACGAATGGGCGACGCTGACCGCGGGGGACGCACCGCAGCGGATCTACGCGGCTGAGGTGAGCGGGAATTACTTCGATGTGCTGGGAATCCATCCGGCTCTGGGGCGATTCTTCCGTCCTGATGAAGAAGCGCGGCTCGGCGGCATGCCGTACGTGGTCCTGGGCGATTCGCTGTGGAAGACCCGATTCGGAGGCGACCCGGCCATTCTGGGAAAGTCGATCGAGATCCAGCATCAGCCGTTCACCATCATTGGCGTCGCGCCCGCGGGCTTCATGGGCTGCATGCCGGCGATCCGCGAGGACCTGTGGGTTCCGCTCGCCCCCGGCACAACGCCCGGGAGCAACGACTGGAACGTGCAGCATCGTGAAAATGCCTGGCTGAACGTGGTGGGCCGTCTGCGGCCTGGGGTGAGTCGGCGCGCCGCCACCGAGGAGCTGGAGACGATCATGCGCCGGCTGGTGGCCGCGTATCCGGCCGCGCATATCGGCGTAAACACCATCACGCTGGACCCCATGTGGCGCTCGCCTTTCGGCGGCAACGGCTACTTTGCGATGTCGCTGCCGGTTCTGCTCGCGTTTGCAGCGGTGGTGCTGCTGCTCACCTGCGCGAATGTGGCGACCCTGATGCTGGTGCGCTTTGTGGCGCGGGCGCGGGACCTGGCGATCCGCCAATCGCTGGGCGCGGGGCGCACGGCCCTGATGCGGCAGATGATTTTCGAGGGCCTGATCGTGTCGCTGGCCGGAGCCGGAGCCGCGCTTCTGCTCACGGTCTGGACATCCAGGATGCTGGGCCGCTTCGTTCCGCCCAATGCGAGTCCCATCGTGGTGAGCGGGACCGTGGACTGGGGCGTCGCGCTGGCGCTGCTGCTGGTCGCGGTGGGAGCCGGCGTGCTGTGCGGAGCCCTGCCAGCCTGGCGCTCCTCGCATATCGCACCGGCGGAGGTTCTTCGCGAGGAATCGCTGAACATGGCTGCCGGATCGCATAATCGGCGCGTTCTCAGCGGGCTGGTGGTCGTGCAGATGGCGCTCTCGGTGGCTCTGCTGGTCTCCGCCGGACTCTTCCTGCGCACCCTGCGCAACACGGTCACTGCCAATCCAGGCTTCGACGAGACTCATGTCCTCACGGCGACCGTCGGCCTCGACATTGGATACTCTCGCGACGAGATCCGGCAGTTCCAGAAGAAGATCCTGGCACGGGCGCGCGAGCTTCCCGGCACGACGAGCGTCTCACTGACCGACTGGCTGCCGCAGAGCCTTACCCGTAAGACGAGCAACGTATGGCCGGAGGGGTATGTGCCGCAGCCCCATGAATCGGGCGAAGTGCGCCGCGCCGATGTCTCTGCCGGGTACTTTGCCACCCTGGGAATCCCCATTCTCAAAGGCCGGTCCTTTACCGACGCCGACGACGCGAATGCGCAGCCGGTGATGATCGTGGACGAGACCGCCGCGGCCCGCTACTGGCCGGGTAAGGATGCGCTCGGGCGCCGCCTGCGCATGGGGGACACGCTCTACGCCGTGGTGGGCGTTGCAAAGAACTCCACGCATGCGTTCATCCAGGAGGACCCCGAGCCGATGGTCTACAACTCGATCCTGCAGACCAACGATCCGGAGACGATTGTGCAGGTGCGAACGCCGGGCGATCCGGTATCTGCCGCGCCTGCGGTGATCGAGGCCATCCACCAGATCGACCCGCAGTGGCTGGTCTACGACGTGCGGCCGCTGCGCGACACGACGCAGGCGGGGCGGACGCGCCCCCTCATGGAGTCCACGTTCGCGTCGGCGTTTGCTCTGCTGGCGCTGGTGCTGGCGGCTTCGGGGATCTACGGAGTGCTGGCGTATCGCGCGCAGCTGCGTACGCACGAAATCGGCATTCGCATGGCTCTGGGGGCCGCGCGCCGCGATGTGCTCTGGCTCATCCTCCGCCAGGGATTGCGGCTTGCGGGCCTGGGCATCGCTCTGGGCGTGGTTCTCACGCTGGCGCTGACGCGGTTCATCAGCGCCCAACTCTACGGGGTGGGCCCGGCTGACCCGCTCACGCTGGTGCTGGTCGCGCTGCTGCTGGCCGCGGTGGCGGGTGCGGCTTCGTCGTTGCCCGCGCTGCGGGCCACGCGCGTCGATCCCATGTCGGCTATTCACGAGGCATAGGCTCGCATGGGGCGGCGGGGTCGGCCACGCATCGGCCCTTACCCGGGATTGCCACCACCGGAATGCTCGCGGATGAGGCATCATAGGATCGATGCCACTGATTCTGGCCCTCGATCAGGGAACCACCAGCTCCCGAGCTATTCTCTTCGGACACGATGCCCGGGTCGTCGGTGTCGCCCAGCAGGAGTTCCGCCAGATTTATCCCAATGTCGGATGGGTGGAACACGATCCTTATGACATCCTGACCTCGCAGCTCACGTCCGCGGTGGAGGTACTGGGCAAAGCTGGGGTGCGCCCGCGCGATCTCGCCGCCCTGGGGATTACCAACCAGCGCGAAACCACGCTCATCTGGGATCGCGAGACGGGCAAGCCGATTTATAACGCCATTGTCTGGCAGGACCGGCGCGGCGCCGCGCTCTGCCAGCGGCTCGTCGACGACGGCGCGGAAGAGATGATCCGCAGCCGGACCGGCCTGCTGATCGACTCCTACTTTTCCGCGACGAAAATCGCGTGGATCCTGGACAACGTCCCCGGCGCGCGGGATCGGGCGGAGCGCGGCCAGCTGGCCTTCGGCACCGTCGATTCCTGGCTGGTCTGGAACCTGACCAGCGGGACGCGCCACATCACCGACCGCACCAACGCCAGCCGCACCATGCTCTACAACATCGTCGAGGATCGCTGGGATCCGGAGTTGCTGCGGCTGCTGAAGATTCCCGAGAGCCTGATGCCGGAGGTGGTGGCATCGAGCAAAGACGTCGGGCAGGTGACGACCTCGCTCGGCCTGGGAGATGTAACCATAGCGGGCATCGCGGGAGATCAGCAGGCGGCGCTCTTCGGCCAGCTGTGCGTGAAGCCGGGAGACGCGAAGAACACCTACGGCACCGGCTGTTTTCTGCTCGAGCACCTGGGCAACAACTTCACGCTTTCGCGCGAGAAACTGATCACCACGCTGGCTGCGAGCCCCGCCAATAAACCGGAATATGTGCTCGAAGGCAGCATCTTCGTGGGCGGCGCCGTGGTGCAGTGGCTGCGCGACAACATGCGCTTCTTCACCGCATCACCCGACGTCGAGTCGGTGGCGGCTGCGGTCGAGTCGACCAACGGTGTCGTGTTCGTTCCCGCTTTCACCGGTCTGGGCGCGCCGCACTGGGACCCGTATGCGAGCGGCCTCATCATCGGCATCCAGCGCAGCACGCAGATCGGCCACATCGCGCGCGCCGCCATTGAGAGCATCGCGTTCCAGGTCGCCGACGTCGTGCACGCGATGGATCAGGACACGCAGCGACCGCTGAAGGAACTGCGCGTGGACGGCGGCGCTGCGGCCAACGATCTGCTGATGCAGTTCCAGGCGGATCTGCTGGGCATCCCGGTACATCGTCCCGCGGTGCTGGAAACCACAGCGCTGGGCGCGGCTTTCCTGGCGGGACTCGCTGTGGGCTTCTGGAGCAGCGCGGAGGAGATTGCCCGCCTGCGCGGCCCGGATACGGTTTTCGAACCCAAAGCCGACCGAGCGGAGATGCTGCGCCGCCAGCAGAAATGGCAGGACGCGGTGCAGCGCTCCCGCGGCTGGAATCGTCCGCCGGAAACCACGAGTCACTAAGAGAGGATTCTCATGGATCGATCCGCCATGCTGAACCAGCTCCGCGCGCGCCGCGAGCCCTGGGACATCGTGATCATCGGCGGCGGCGCGACGGGCGCGGGCATCGCCGTGGACGCGGCCAGCCGCGGCTTCGCGACGCTTCTGCTGGAGCGGGAAGACTTCGGCAAAGGCACATCGAGCCGCAGCACAAAACTGGTCCATGGCGGCGTGCGCTATCTGGAACAGGGCAACATCTCGCTGGTGATGGAGGCGCTGAAGGAGCGCGGCATCCTGCGCCGCAATGCGCCGCATCTGGTCCACGACGTTCCCTTCGTCGTCCCGAATTACTCCTGGTGGGAGACGCCGTTCTACGGCATCGGGCTGAAGATCTACGACCTGCTCGCCGGCCAGTACGGGTTCGGCAAATCGCGTCTGCTTTCCAGCGAGGAGACGCTGGAGCGCCTGCCCAACCTGCGCCAGGAAGGTCTGCGGGGCGGCGTGATCTACCACGACGGCCAGTTCGACGACGCCCGCCTGCTGATTCACCTGATGGCCACCGCGAGCGATTACGGCGCGACCGTCGTGAACTATGCGCCGGTTGTGGCGATCCGCAAGGACGACACCGGCTTCGTGAGCGGGGTGGTCGCCAGAGACAGCGAGTCCGGCGAACCGTTCAACATCGATGCGCGCGTGGTTGTGAACGCCACGGGAATCTTCACGGATGAGACGCGGAGCCTGGCCAATCCTGGGGCGCCTCCCATGATTCAACCCAGCCAGGGCATCCACCTGGTGCTGGACCGGGAGTTCCTCCGCGGAACGACGGCCATCATGGTGCCGCACACCAGCGACGGGCGCGTGCTCTTCGCGATCCCGTGGCACCAGCATGCCATCGTGGGCACGACCGACACGCCGATCGACGCGCCCTGCTACGAGCCGCTGCCTTTCGAGCACGAGATTGCCTTTATCCTCGACACGGCCGCCGAATATCTGAGCCGCCCACCTCTACGCGAGGATGTCCTCAGCGTTTATGTCGGCATTCGGCCGCTGGTGAAGGCAGCGGGTTCCGATACCGGCAACACCTCTGCTCTCTCGCGCGACCACACCATCCACATCGATGACTCCGGCCTGATCACGATCGCGGGCGGCAAATGGACCACCTACCGCCGCATGGCTCAGGATGCGGTAGACCACGCGATGACCCTCGGCAGGCTGGAGGACAAGCCCTGCGTGACCCAGGACCTGCGGCTGCACGGCTACGCGGAGAATACCGAGAATGGCGACCCGCTCGCGGTGTACGGAGCCGACGCTGAGAAGATTCGCCGGCTGGCCGGCGAATCTCCGGAGCTGGGGCAGGCTCTTGACGCAGAGCTTCCGCCGATTGCGGCCCAGGTAGTGTGGGCGGTGCGTGAAGAGATGGCACGCTCGGTGGAAGACGTTCTGGCGCGGCGAACACGCGCCCTCTTTCTGCGTGCACGGTCTGCACTACGCATGGCGCCCGCAGTGGCCACTCTGATGGCTCGCGAGCTGGGGCGCGACTCGGTATGGGTCGCGCGCGAACTGGAGAATTTCCGCGAACTCGCCGCTCAATACACGCTCGAGAAGACGGTTGAATCCGTCCAGCGAGATCAGTGCCGGTCCGACTCCTGACCCAGCGGGGCCATCACCACCCCGACAAACGAATCGGCGCAACCATAATAGAGAAACCAGCGGCCGTGGAACGCAACGAGCCCTTCGGCAAACGTGGTGCCCGCCACATATTGCCCGCTCTTTTCCCAGGGCATGGTCGGCTCAAGCACAGGATTCCCGGTGCGGGCCAGCAGTTTTGCCGGGTTCTTCGCATCGAAAAGCGCCTCGCCTACAGCGTAGGTGCTGGGAGCCAATCGCGGATCGCCGCCTGTGGTTGCATTCTTTCCGTTGTAGAGCACGACGATGCCCCGGCGGGTCAGCACCGGAGGCGGTCCGGTCTCCGGGAAAGAGCTGTCGAAGCGCCCCGGCCGCGGGCGCAGGACTTCCAGCGGCTCTCCGTGGGCGTTTTCCACCGGCGTCCAGTGAATCAGGTCTGCTGACGTGGCGAGATGGATCGCACCCTCGCCCCAGTACATCCAGTATTTGCCGTCGATGCGCGCCGCCATCAGGCTTCCATCGTGCAACGCGGTCACAATGCCCGCCGATTTGTATTTCAGGTGCGCATACTTCCCGCCCTCCGCATCCAGAAACGCGGGTCCGTACTTCGTCCAGTGGATCAGATCGGGCGACGTTGCAATGCCCACCGAGTACGTCTGCCGGTTCCACTGCGTGTAGGTGAGGACATACGTCCCGTCCTCGCTCTCGACGATGCGCGGATCTTCCACACCGCCGGGCCACTCGCGGCTCTTCTGGCCGTCTTCCGCGGGATAAAACACCGGCTCCGCTCGGCGCGTGAAATGGAGGCCGTCCTCGCTTTCCGCCAGACCCAGGCGCGAGGTGTGCATGCCGATCTGCATCTCTCCGGTGTTGTCTTCGGCGCGATACAGCACGTCAATCTTTCCATCGCGCACGACCGCCGCAGGATTGAATGTATGGAGCGCCTCCCAGTGCACCGGCGCTTTGCGAATCGGATCCTGAAACACTGACGCAGGATT
Organism: uncultured Acidobacteriaceae bacterium; assembly: GCA_963770525.1. GTDB lineage: Bacteria > Acidobacteriota > Terriglobia > Terriglobales > Acidobacteriaceae > Palsa-343. The sequence goes on from CAVYPY010000007.1 coordinate 35,523, forward strand.
CGGCGTGATCACCGGATGGTCGTCGGCAGGCCGCGTGAAGGGACCAATCTCCCAGGCGCTGCGCGGGCTTTGTGCGAGCGCAACAACTGTCACAGCCATCATCACTAATGCTGATCTGATCTTCATCGCGATCCCTCCTTCGCCGCACTGCAGGCGGCGGTTCCATGGGCCAGCGCCAGAGAAAAGCGCTGCGCCGAGTCATCGTCGGGAGCAAACAACAGAACCCGCTTGAGTGTTTCTGCCGCCGCAGCAGAATCGCCCTGGCGGCATTGGGCGACGGCCAGATCAACCCCCGCCGCACTGGCCCCCGGATCGTCGCGGAAGACTTTGGCCAGCAGGAGAGTTGCGGCTGCGAGATTTCCCTGCCGTGCATCGAGAACCGCCAGGTCCGCCGCCGCCGTTTCATTCCAGGGATCGGCGTGCAGGGCCTGAGCGTATTCGGCCGCGGCGCGCGCCGGGTCGCCGTTCGCCTGCTGGAGAAATCCGAGATTCACGTGCAGGTCGGCATCGGAGGCCTGGGTCGCATCCGTGCTCTCCGCCTGCAGCAGCAGATGCAGGGCGCGCTGGCCGGCGGCCTGGTCACCGCGCAGCGCCAGCTCCGCCCAGGCAATGCCTTCGTCGCGAGGCGTCGGTTCGCTGCCGCCAATGGCAACCAGTTCCGCACCCGCGTTCGCACGATGGAACGGCTTGCCCGGAATCTGAATCCGATGATCCGTCACCTGCTCATGAGCAATGTCCTCCGTAGGCTGCCGCGGCATGTGGCATGCCGTGCAGTCGGGATTCTCCGCGTGGTGACCGGAGGCGAGGCCTGTGTGGCACGACAGGCAGCGCGCGCGGTAATACGCCACGCGATTCTCCGGCGCCACCGTCGCGTGGGGATCGTGGCAGGTGGTACAGGTGAGCCGGTCGCCGCTGGCACGCTTGCACGCGCTCTCCAGCAGCGACTCCCACTGGCTGGTCGCTCGTCCTTCGGGCCCGATCTTTCGTCCGTCTTCGAAGTACGCGGCTTCGTCGAACAGATTGTCGCCAGGGCGAAAGGCACCGAGCTTCTGACCCTGCTTCACCACCGCGACTTCCCCTTCCAGGTGGCATTCCAGGCAGATGGATTCGCGGCGCAAACCGGTCAGCTGCGCGGGATCGAGGATCGGCTCCCGCCCACCACTGGCCAGATGCCGCGCCGGGTCGCCATGGCAGGCTTCGCAGGTAATGCCGCCGTGCGGAAACGGCGACCCGGCAAACTTGTTCCGCGCCTCAGGCAGCGACGCCTGGACATCGCTGGCGTGGCAGTGCAGACAGCCCGGATCGACCGGCAGCGTGAACGGCATCGACTGCGCCTGCAGATAATGCGGCGTCATGTCCCACATGTGCTTCTTCGCATACCAGTTGATCGGAATCTCGTACCAGTAGCCATCGCGCTGATAGATCCAGGTGCGTCCGCGGCGGCCCGACCCGAGATAGTAGAGCAACAATTGCCGCCCGCTGAGCGCGCGGCGGGGAGGAGCATCAGGCCGCTCATACGAGAGCCACACCTGGCCGTGATCCAGTTCCATCCGGTAATGCACGCCGGAGGGCGCATGGATGAAATCGGCGGCGATGAAACCCTGCGCGGCCGGCCCGCTGGCATTGGCCATGGGCGTGCGCTTCCACGATTCGTAAATCTGGCTGTGACACGAGGCGCAGCGCGCATCGGGATCCTGCGTCTGCGCACGGACCCAGCGCGACCCGAGCAAAAGCCCGGCGGCGATCAGCAAAAGAGCGGCTTGCCTGCGCATCTCAGACCCTCTTCATCTCCGGAAGCATGAAAGCCTGCGGCTCTTTGGCGCCCTCTTCCAGAACGTACAGGCGATCCACCGCGAGATTCGTATGCGTATCCACCTGTCCGGAAGGCCAGCGGACTTCCACCGATTCGGCAACCTCCGCCTCGCCCAGGCCGAAATGCAGGCGCAGGTCGTTCTGCGAATAGTAGCCGCCGCCGCTGTGCACCTCATCGACCAGCAGCATCGGCTTCGGCTGACCCTTCTGCGTCCTGGCAAGCACGCGGACCTGCGCGCCGATGCCGCTGCGATTGGACTTCACACCCACCAGCCGGAAGCGGATCCAGTGATGCTGCAGTTTCGACTCACAGTGGAGTAACTGGGGCAGGCTGTTGACGCAATTAACCACCACGTCCAGACGTCCGTCGTTGTCGTAATCGCCAAAGGCGCACCCCCGCGCGGGAACCGCCGCCGTAATGCCTGAACCGCCCAGCGCACTCACATCTTCGAAACGCCCGTTGCGCAGATTGCGATACAGATACTTGTGCTCGGCATAGGGCGCCTCGGTCTTCACGCTGTTGACCTCCGGATAGACGTGCCCGTTGGCGACCAGCAGATCGAGCCAGCCATCGTTGTCCATATCGAAGAAGCCGATGCCCCAGCCCAGATAGCGGGTGTTCATGCCCAGCCCCGCCTGGTAGGTGCGGTCTTCGAAATTGAAGCCGCCGAGGTTCGCATAGAGCGAATCGGTATCTCCGGCGAAATTGGTCTTCGCGATGTCCAGCAGCCCGTCGCGATTGTAGTCGCCCACCGTCACGCCCATGCCGGCCTGGGGCTTGCCGTCCGGCGAGAACGCCACACCCGCCTCGATGGCGATGTCGCGGAAGGTTCCGTCCTTCTGGTTCTGGTAGAGCGTCGCCGCAGTTGAATCATTCGCAACATAAATGTCCGGCCACCCGTCGTTGTCGAAGTCGGCCACGGTCGCGCTCAGGGCGTAGTTGCCGTAGGTATCCCAGATATTCGCCTTTGCCGAGACGTCGGTAAAGGTTCCGTCGCCATTGCCGTGATAGAGGATGTTTTTCCCCGGCGCGAGTCCCGGCGGCCCGCAGGCTACGAGAATCCCCTTGTACAAACAGGGCCCGGACTCCGGCAGCGGCGCCGTTTTCAGATCCAGATCAATATAGTTGCCGACGAACAGGTCCAGATGGCCGTCGCGATCGTAGTCAAGAAAAGCGCAGCCGGAATTCCACCTTAACTTCGGCTGGAGAAGACCGGCCTGGGCTGTCACATCGGTCAATGTGCCATTGCCGTTGTTACGAAACAGCGCATTCTGTCCGTAATACGTCACAAACAGATCGTCCCAGCCATCATTGTTATAGTCGCCCACGCAGCAGGCCTGTCCCCAGCCGCTGCGCGCCAGCCCCGCCTTTGCGGTCACGTCGGTAAACGTTCCGTCGCGGTTGTTCTTGAACAGATGACAGGTGGGCTCGGAACCTTTGGGGAACCCTTCCAGCCGCCAGCCATTCACCAGGAAGATATCCAGCCATCCATCATGATCGTAGTCATAGAAGGCGACGCCACAGCCGGTGGTTTCCAACAAATATTTGTTTTTGTTCTCGCCGCCGTAGATCGTCTCCACGTTCAGTCCCGACGAGGCGGCCACATCGACGAAGGCCACGCCCAGGGGCGTGCCGGCAATCGGCGATGCGGGCCCGGGTGGCGGCGGCATGGGCCTTGCATTGTAGGTTTGCTGCGCGCCGGGCTTTTGCTGCGCCGCCACCAGCGCATCGCGGCGCCATGGCGGCGTCGCCAGCCACAACACATCCGCGAAGGGCAGCACCAGCGCAGTGCGGCAAAGAGACTCAAGAAAACGTCGGCGATTCATGGGGAACGACAATGCCCATCCTACGGTGTTTTCGCGGCCAGCGTCTCCGCTCTTTGCCGCTCGGCTGCGGCTTCAGTCATGCGGCCCTGCTGCGCGAGAGCTGCGGCCAGCTGCCGGTGCGCCTCGGCATATCCGGGATCGCTGCCGATCGCGTCCCGATAATCCGCAATGGCATCGGCGATCTGCCCTTTGCTCAGCAGCACATTGCCCGCATTCGTGGAAAAGACCGCGCGCTGTCGGTTCACTGCTACGCGGGTCAGCGCCGCCGCCTGCTTCCGCTCCTCGGCAGCTTCGGCTGTCTTGCCTTGTTGCTGCAGAACTCCGGCCAGCGTGATATGCGGACCCGGCTGCTGGGGCAGCAGCTCGATCGCCTTACGCAGCGCGTCCTCCGCTTCGTCGAATTTCCCCTGCTGCCGATAGATGCTGCCCAGCGTCGACCATCCGTCGCCGTTCTCCGGGCGAAGAGTCAGCGCCGCACGCAGTTGCTTCACCGCCTCGTCGAACCGCCCCGCCTGCATGTACAGGATGCCCAGCGTGTAAGGAGCGTCCGGCGAATCCGGCGCGATCCGGATCGTCGTCTCCAGCTCGCGAATCGCATCCGGCAGATCGTCTTTCAGCTTGTAGGCAAGGCCCAGGTCGTAATGCAGCAAAGAATCCTCAGAGGCAATCTTCAATCCCGCCTGGAGCTGCACAATCGCGTCGTCGATGTCGCTCTCCTGCAGATACGCCGCCCCCTGATCCAGATACACCGATGGATTCTGCGGATCCAGTCCAGCCGCGCGCTGATAGAGCGGAATCGCGTCTTTGGCGTTCCCCGTTTGGACGAGAGCCAGGCCAAGGTTGATCAGCGGATCGGCCTCCGTGGGACGCGCCGCCACCACCTTCCGAAACAGCGGCAGAGCCTCCGCCGAACGGCCCGCACGCTGCAGCGCCAGGGCCAGCTGGTATTCCGCATCCGTGGAATTGGGATCGAGAGCCATCGCCTGCTGATAATGCGTCATCGCATCGGCGTCATCCCCGCTCGCCGCCAGCACATTTCCCCACTCGAACTGCACCGCTGCATTCCGGGGGTCGAGCTGGGCGGCCCGGCTCATCTCCGCCACAGCACGTACGGGCTGCTGCTCGTGGCTCAGCACCACGCCGAGGTGCATGTGGGCCGAGGCCAAATTCGGGTCGATCTGCAGCGCGGCGCTGAAGGAAGCGTCCGCGTCCGGCCAGTGCGCCTTCTGCGCTTCCAGCGAGCCCAGCTGATCGAGCAGCGCAGCATTGCGCGGATCCGCGGCCGCTGCACGGCGCATCACGTCGATGGCGGCATCGGTTTGCGAGACTGCCGCCAGATCCCTGCCCCACAGGGCCAGCAACTCGGCGTCGAGCGGAGACTCCTGATCCATGCGCCCCAGCAGAGCCGCTGCTTTCTCCGCCGATCCCGCCTGGCTGTACGCGCGCGCCAGGTTCTCCTCGGCCGTGCGATCGTCGGGCTTCAGCCGCAGAGCCGTTTCCAGTTCGGCAATCGCGGGTTCAACATCGCCCTGCGCATACAAAACGACACCCAGCGCCGCGTGACCCTCTTCAATGTCAGGCGCCAGCTTCACCGCCTCGCTGAACTGCGCTCGCGCAGTCTTCAGGTCTCCCCGGGCGTAAGCGGCGCTTCCGGCACGAAAGGCCTCGCCGGCCTGCTGCATGGCCTTTTGCTGGGCGCTGCACAGGACACACCCGCCCAGCAGCCAGAGGGTCGCCGCCAGACGCCATCGAGTTGATCTCAGACCCATGAACCGATGGCTCCGCTACGGCTGCGGGGGGGCAGTTCCGGTCGCCCCCTGCATCCTCTGCACGATTTGAAACTCGCGCTGCGCATCGTCTTTGCGTCCGCTCACCGCAAACGCACGGCCCAGCAGCATGTGGGTCATGGCATTCGATGGATCCATCGCCTCGGCGTGTTTCAGATACATGGCGGCCATCACCGGGTCGTGCTGCTCCAGCAGCGTCCTGCCCAGCAGAATATAGGGCCCGCTGGCGTCCGGCTCCAGCAGGACCGCGCGATCCAGCGCCTGTTGCGCAAGATCCAGCTGCCCGCTGCGCAGATAGGCATCGCCCATCCGGTCGTACGTCTCGCCGTCCGCCGGATCGACCTTCTCTTCCTGTTCGAGTTCCGTCAGCGCCCCGGGCACATCGCCCTTCGCAAGGGCGATCTCGCCCAGCAGGCGATGCGCGAGGGGCAGATGTGGGTCGAGCGTCAGCGCCCGTTGCGCCGCCGTCGCCGCCGGCGCGGTCAGCTCCTGGCGAAAGAGCATGCGCGCGCTGACCAGCCAGGCTGCCGCGGAATCGGGCGCAAATCCATACTGAGCGGCGAAGGCGTGGCGCGCATCGTCGTAGCGCGCGGTGGCGATGTAGCACAGCGCCAGCACGTAATTGGGATCGGCATTGGCAATGGGGGCTGACGAATGGGCCTTCTCGAGGATGGGAATGGCCCGGGCCGGCTCGTTCATGCGGAAGAGAACGATTCCCCGCATCTGCAGCGACTGCAGATCGGCAGGATCCTGCTGGACAGCGCGGGTGAAATCGCCTTCAGCATCGGCCATGCGGTTCTGCTGGTAATCCACGATGCCGCGCAGGCGCTCCACTCCGGCCGGTTCCGGCCGCTGGGCAGACAGAGCCTCCAGTTCCCGCAGCGCATCGTCCAGTTTTCCCTGGGTGATGAGATCTCGCGCGCTGGCCAGTGAAGGAGTTCCCGAAACCGAAACGACCTGAGCCGGAACGTTCGCAGCCAGGGCCGCGAAAGCGACTGCAGAGAGCCAGGCACAGCAAAGCATAATGCCGGAAGTCTACTCCAGAAAAACAAACGGAGGAGAGCGGAACTCTCCCCGTGTTGGAGGCTACGACAGGTTAGAACTGCACTCGCAACGAGAACTGCAGCTGGCGGGGATTGGTATAGATCCCCAACGCCGGCTCTCCCGTAATTTCTCCGTTGGCTCCCGTGTTGGTGGACGACGGATTGCCCGGGTTGATGTGGTTGAACGCGTTGAACCCATCCACCCGGAACTGCGCGAACACGCTCTCGCGAATCGGGAAGTTCTTCTGTAGCGACAGGTCGGTGTTGAAGTATCCCGGCCCAAGGTAGCCGTTCCTTCCCACGTTCCCGAGTGTATCCAGCGCCGCCACCGAGAAGGGACCCGAAGTACCGGCAGCGTTATCGGGAGCTGTGTAGAATTCCCGGCTGTGGGACTGAGCATTGAAACCGCTCAGGCTCGTGTGCAGGGCGCTGCGGTTTCCTACCGGATAACATGGTGCGCTCCCGGGGACCGAAGAACCGCATCCCTGAATGGGACTCAGCGACCACGGTAACCCGTTGGACCAGGTCAGTACCGGACTGATCTGCCACCCGCCGATGATCTCGTCCTCCCACTGCGTGTCATTGGCGGCCAGCATCTGATTCTTGCCAAACGGCAACTGATAGATCCCATAGGTCACCAGTTGCTGTGAGCGCAGGTTGCTGTCCGGCCCGTACACCGCCTGTTTGCTCCATGTTGCATACCCCGAGGCGTAATCGAATGCTCGCTGCCAGGCATACTGCACATTGCCCGACAAGCCATGCGTGTATTGCTTCGACAGCGTCACATCCAGCGCGTTGAAGTTGGTGTCCTGGTCGTCGCCGTAGTAGCCGAGGCTCTGCGTCCAGCCGCACATGCCGGGCGTGACGTTCGGCTCGTTCTGCGCCATCAGCGCTGCTTCATAAGTGGGATTCGCGCACGCGGCCGTCCCTCCCCCATAGAACCGCTGCAGGAAGTTGCTGGTAGACGTTCCCCCGTTGGCGGCAATGGTTCCGCCGGGAACACTGCCGTCGTAGTGCAGCACGTTCCCCGTCACGCTGTTTTCCGCGGGCAGGAAGATGCCCGCTTCGTTCGGGTTGGTGTTGTTACCGTCGCCGTCGCTCAGGGTATGCGTTCCCTTGTTGCCAATGTAGGCCAACGTCAGGGAGAGGGTCGGCGTCAGCGCCCGCTCCACGCTCAGGTTCCATGCATCCAGCGTGGGCAGCCGCAGTGTGTCCGGGCGCGCCTTGGGACTGGTGTTGTACGCGGGAGCCGGCAGCAGCCCATTCCCCGGCACTGTCGGGAATACATACGGCGCCGGGCCGCTGGCCAGCGTGAAGGCGTTGCCGGTCGTCGTCGAAGCAGTCAGCGACTGGTTGGCCAGCACCGGAATGTTCTGCGTGACCACGTGGCCGAAGATCGACCCGAACACGCCCAGATCGAAACTGCGTCCGTAGCCGGCGCGAATCACCGTCTTCGAATCCGGGGTCCAGGCAACGCCCAGCCGCGGATTCCACCCATTGGTGTCCATGCCCCATCCCATATCGGTCGGGACGTTGCCATACCCAGCCACGCGCAGATAGCCATCCGTCTGATATCCGCCCGAGCCCCCGTTCAGTTCCATCAGCGACCCGTTCCCCTTCGCGTTCACCGCTTCCGGGAAGTACATCTCGTACCGAAGTCCGTAATTGATCGTCAGCGAGGGTTTCGGCCGCCACGTATCCTGTGCGTAATAGAACAGCCGCTTCTGGAACTCCTTCGCGTTCGTGGACACGCTGACATAGCGGTTGAAGCTGCTCACATCCCCCAGCAGGAAGCTGGCCATGCCCAGACCGCCCGCGCTGCCGTTGGAGGTCGGCCCCGGTGCGAAGTTGAGCAGGCCCGTGCGGTCCGAGTCGCTGGGCACGCGCAGGTTGCGAGCGTAGCGCAGATCCACCCCGGCCTTGAACGCGTGGTTGCCGGAGATCCGGGTCCAGTTGTTCACGATCTGGAACTGATCTTCGCGCTCCGTCAGCGGGCAGTTGCAGCGAGTAATGTTCAATCCCGAGCCGTACTGCGCGCCGCCACCCGTCGGGTTGTTCGGCCCGCTGGGAGCCCGCACATCCGCATCGGCAATGTTGAACCCGGGTGCGCCGCTCGTGATGCTGCTGCCCAGGTTCATTCCCGGAATGCCCAGTTGATTCGCAAACTCCACCGTCTGGTCGTACTTGTGGTCGCCGATGTCGTAGCGGTAGTACCCAATCCGCCAGTCCGTCAGGAGTTTTGGATTGACCGCGATGTCCATGCCCGCCGCCAGGCTGTCATTCGCGCCTTGCGACACGCCGCCGTATCCGCCGATGCCGAACCCCGGTCCGCCTGCGTCGCCGAACATCGTCGTGCCCGACAGCGTGTCCGTGAACCGGCTGAAGCGCGTGAACGCGTGCGTGCCGCTCGTGACCTGGTCATCCACGCGCACGTCCCACGCGTCGCTGTTGAACAGTCCCGTGCCGCTGGCTGAATAGTTGTTCTTCAATCCGGAGTAGCTGCCGCCGCTGTTCGGAGCATAAGGAGCCAGCAGCTTCAACAGCGCCAGTGCCTGCGGAGAAAGCTGCCCCGCGGGAATCACATTGCCCGGATAGGCGACCGGACCACTCGGGGTCTGCTGATAGATCAGCTGCGACTCGCCCGCGGCCGTCGCATACTCGCTGAAGTCGCAGCCCGCGATCCCGTTGGTCGCTGTCGCGGTGCCCAGGCAGGTCGCGGTCAGATGCGCCGAGGGCACCGTAGCCGTATCCGCCGTCCCTACCTTCTGCCGCAAACCCTGGTAGTCGCCGAAGAAAAACAGCTTGTCCTTCAGAATCGGGCCGCCAATCGACCCGCCAAACTGGTTCTTCAACCCCGGAGGAAAGATCGTCCCCGGAAACTGCGTGTAAGGATCGCGCCCCAGGTTCGCGCTGCTCTCGCGATAGTCGAAGGCGCTGCCGTGGAACTGGTTTGATCCCGACTTCGTCTGCACCGAGATGAAGGACGAGACTGCCTTGCCAAACTCGGCGTCGTAGTTCTGGGTGGTGATCTTCGCCTCGGAAATCGCGTCCATCGGCGGATTGACCACGATGATCCCCAAAATCGGATCCTGATTGTCGGTGCCGTCCAGCTGATAGGCCACACCGCCGAACGCCTGACCGTCCACATTAATCTGCTTGCTGGCCTGCGGATTCTCATCGGCCGCGTGGTTCCAGCTCAGCGACTGCGCCCCCGGCAGCAGCAGCTGCATATTCGTGAAATTGCGATCGGGAATCGGCAGGTCTTCCACTTCCTTGGTCGTGAACTCGGTCGCCACTTCGGAGCGGTCGGTCTGCAGTTCCGGAATCGTGTTAGCGCTGACCGTCACCGTCGTCGACGCGCTGCCCGTCTTCAGCGACGCATCGATCCTCGGCGAACTATCCGCCGCTACCGGCACACCGTCGGCTTCAAACGCCTGGAAGCCGCTCGCCTCCACCTTCACGTTGTAGGTATCGGGAATCAGGTGCTCGACCAGATACTCGCCGGAAGCATTGGACGTGACCGACGTCGATGTCCCCTTCGAGACATCCGTGATCGTCACCTTTGCCCCGGGAACGACCGCTCCGCTTGGGTCAGTCACCGTTCCGTTGATCGAGCCATACACCGCCTGTGCATGAGACAGGCTGGAGAAACACAAAGCAAACGCCAGACCAAAGGCTGGTAGCAGCCTTATCAATCGCATAACCGTCCTCCCGAAAAAGTGACCGCTATCTTAATTGCGCTTCCTGTACCGCAGTCAGGAGCGTCATCCGTATTTTTAACTTCCGCAGAAAATGAGACTCAAGGTGGGAGATGACTGATACTTCGCCCGTATCGACAGCGCGGGACACATCTCGGAAAGAGTCCACTTCGAGCACATCTACTGCGGAGACAACGATCACAGAGCTTCTGGAAAGGCCTGGGAAAACTGGGGAAACTCTGCGAATCGGTACGTCAGTGTCGGACTTTAGGCAAGCAACAGGACACTTGTCAAGGAGACGCCAAATCACGCCAGGGTGAATCGCGTGGGGATCATCGGAAAGCCGACACATTACCCCTTACTAAATCGATTTCATGCTCTGTTGCATCTTATGCTACCCGTGCTAAGGTTCAAGACAATGTTTTCCCGCCTTCTTGCCGCTGCACTGCTCTGCCTCCCGGTCCTTGCCTTCGCCGCTCAGCCCCTCGCCACTGATCTTCATGGACAGCCCATCGATCGTCTCGCGCCGCCTGGCGCCAAAGCCGTGGTTCTGTTCTTCGCCGCCTCGGACTGCCCCATCTCGAACCGCTATATTCCCGAAATCGAGCGGCTGCAGCGCACATTTGTAACCGACGGCGTACATTTTCTCTGGGTCTATCCGAATCCCGCCGACACCGCATCCGTGGTACGCGCGCATGACCAGCAATTCAACATCTCCTCGGATGCCGTGCTCGATGTGAACCAGCGGTTGACCGCTCTGGCCCACGCCACCATCACGCCCGAAGTCGCGATTCTGGTGCCCGCCGCCTCCGGCTGGCGCGAGGTCTATCGCGGCCGTATCGACGATCGTTACATCGCCCTCGGGCAGGAACGTCCGCACGCTATGAAGCACGATCTGGAACTGGCCATTCGCGCCGTTCTCGCCGATCAGCATGTGCCCGGCCCCGGAGGCCCCACCGTCGGCTGCTCCATCGTGCCTCGCAACGATCAATGAAGACCCTGCGCCTCGTTCCGCTGGCACTCGCCGGCTGCGCCCTCCTTTGCCTGCCGCCTCCGCATCGCAGGACCCATGCGGCCGAGGTTCCGGTGATGTGGAACCGCCAGATCGCCCCCATCGTCTACCAGCACTGCTCCACCTGCCACCACCCGGGTGGCGGCGGACCCTTCAGTCTTCTCAGCTACCAGGACGCGCGCCGGCGCGGGCCGCAGATGGTGCAGGTGACGCAGTCGCGTTTTATGCCGCCCTGGCTGCCGGAACCGGGCTATGGCGACTTCGTCGACGACCGCCGCATCAGCGACGAGGACATCGCCCTCATCCGCCGCTGGGTCGCTTCCGGCATGCCCGAGGGCAATCCCACGGAAGCCCCGCCGGCGCCGCATTACAACGCAGCCTGGCAAATGGGCACGCCCGACCTGATCCTCACCGTTCCCCGCTCGTTTACGCTCAAGGCGTCGGGCACGGACGTCTTCCACAACTTCATCCTTCCCAATCCCCTCACGCAAACCCACTACATTCGCGCCATGCAGATTCTCCCCAGCGTCCCGCAGGTCGTGCATCACGCGAATGTCCTCATCGACCGCACCGCCTCCTGGCGACGTTCCCATCCCGCTGACTGGCAGGACGGCTTCGGCGGCATGGAACTGGAGGTGGATGCGGGCAACATCTTCGATCCCGACAGCCACTTCCTGTTCTGGAAGCCCGACACGCCTGTTCTCTTCGAGCCGCCCGGCATGCCGTGGCGCCTCGATCCGGGCAACGATCTGATCCTCAACATGCACCTCAAGCCCAGCGGCATGCCTGAAGTCATGTCGGCTCGCATCGGTCTCTACTTCGCTGACGCGCCCGCCACGAAGCACCCCATGCTGCTGCAGCTCGATGCCGACGATCAGCTCAACATCCCGGCCAACGACTCCGATTTCGTGGTGCAGGACTCGCTCCGTCTGCCTCTCGATGTTGAGGCTCTCGGCATCTATCCGCACGCGCACTATCTCGGCCACATTCTCGAAGGCTGGGCCGATCTCCCCAACGGCCAGAAGCAGTGGCTCATCCGCATTCCCAACTGGGACATCGATCGCCAGTCCGTTTACCGCTATCGCAGCCCCGTCTTTCTTCCTCGCGGATCGGTCCTGCACATGCGCTACGTCTACGACAACTCCGAAAACAACATCCATAACCCGAACGACCCGCCCATCCGCGTGCGCGCCGGCAACCGCTCCGTCGACGAAATGGCCCACCTGTGGATCCAGGTACTGCCTGTCCACGTGCCTCCGGGTAGTCCGGACCCGCGCCTGGTCCTCGAAGAAGCATGGATGCAGCACCGCCTGACGAAGGTCCCGGGCGACGACATCGCGCTCTACAACCTGGCCTCCGCTCTCGCCGGCCTCGGCCGCTATGCGGATGCCGCCGCCGACTACCGCAAAGTCCTCACCGCGCAACCCGGCGACCCGCGTACGCTCAACAGCCTGGGCGCCGCTCTGGAGAACGCCGGCGATTCCCAGGCGGCCAGCGACGCCTTTGCCCAGGCCATCGCCTCCGGCGGCAACAGTTGCGACGCCCGCTTCAACCTCGCGCAGCTCGACTTAAAGCGAAGCGATTTCCCAAAGGCCGAGCAGCAGTTCCGCTCCATGCTCCAGCAGTGCCCGGAAGATCCCGAGGTCCACAGCGGCCTCGGCGTCGCTCTCGCCGGGCAGGGCAATGCCTCTGCGGCCCAGTCCGAGTTCCAGCGTGCCCTTGAGCTCGATCCCGGCAACTTCACGGCGCTCGCGCAACTGGGCGAAGCGGACATCGAGTCCGGCCAGCCGCAGCAGGCCGTCCCCCTTCTCAAGAAAGCTCTCGAGCAGCAGCCTGGCGACCTGGAAACGCGCGAGAGGCTGGCCATGGCCTTCGCTCAGTCAGGACACAACGACGACGCACTCGAGCAATTGCGCGAAGCTGCGCAGCGCGACCCCGGCAATGCCGAAGTGCACGCCCTGATCGCGCAACTCCTCGACGCCGGTGGCCAGCTTCCGCAAGCCATTGACGAGCAGCGCGAGGCGCTCCACCTGCAGCCGAACGATGCCGATGGCTGGAATAACCTTGGCGTTCTGGAAGCGCGCTCCGGCCGGACCGCCGCAGCCCGCGCCGATTTTCTACACGCTCTCCAGCTCAATCCCGGCCACACCCAGGCACGCGCTAACCTCGATCGCCTGCGGCCGCAGTGAGCGGCGCGACGTGGTAGCATTTCACCCTGCCTTGCGCCTCCATCGCACCGGCTACGGCGCTCCCTCGATTCCGCAGCCACCGGCGTCCCCGGACGCGGGCGCGCAGAGAATTCCAATGCAACCCTTCGGAGATTCACGATGAGCATGCGCGCGCCGCTGGCCGCTTTACTGCTCCTGAGCCTGCAACCCATCCTTTTCGCTCAGGTGCCCAGGCCCGCCCCACTCCCGCCTGTCGCCGCCTTTCCTCTCACGCAGCCATCCGGTCTGCAGATCGCCCGCGAAGTTGACCCCTCTCGTCCCTTTTCTGTCGTCGGCCCGCACGGCGCGCTCCTCGGTCATCAGGACGGCAGCTTCGAGGCCTGGATCTTTCCCTGGAAGATCTTCAGCCACCTCCGCATCACTGCCAACATGCAGGATTACCCCGTTCCCATCGACGTCAACGACTACGCGTCCTGGATCGAGGTCCATCCCAACGTCACCATCCTCACCTACTCCCACGCCAACTTCACCATTCGCCAGATCATGTTCGCGCCTCGCAACGCGCCCGAAGGCGCGGGCGCCGTCGTCCTCTTTCAGGTCGAAGCCATCCGCCCCATGACCCTCACCTTCAGCTTCACGCCGGAGATGTATCAGATGTGGCCCGCCGCCTCTGACCCGGCGCCCGATGCGGAGTGGCTTCCCACCTGGAGCTCTGCCAGCGCCACGCATCCCTCCTCCGGCTTCTACATCCTGCACGAGAGTTTTCCCGACCAGGCCGCCGCCCTCGCCATGCCCACCGCGGAGCCCGGCATTCTGCCGCCCTACCAGGAACGCCCGCACGCCTGGCCGCTCCAGTTCGTCCTGCACTTCGATCCTGCCCGCGATTCCAGCACCTTCTTCCCGCTGCTCATGACCATGGCCAACACTCGCAACTCTGCGCAGTGGTACTCCCTGGCGCATAGTCTCGCCGCACTCGATGCCGCAGTTCCCTCTCTCTACTCTGCGAATGCCGGCCACTTTCACGACCTGCTCAGCACGCACACCAGCATCGAGACCCCCGACGACCATCTCAACGACGCGTTCTCCTGGGCCATCACTTCTATCGATCAGCTCCGCGCCGAAACGCCCTCCCACAATGGCCAGGCCTATACCGCCGGCTTCCTTGATTCCGGCGACTCCGTGCGCCCAGGCTTTGGCTGGTTCTTCGGTCGCGATGCGCTCTGGACCCTCTACGCCGTCGACAGCTACGGCGACTTTCCTGCTGCACGCCAGGAATTCGATTTCCTCCTCCGCCATCAGCGCGCCGACGGCAAAATCATGCACGAGTACTCACAGACCGCCAACGTCGTCGACTGGCAGTCGCTGCCCTATGAGTACGCCGCTGCCGACGCCACGCCGCTGATGCTGATGGCCATGAATGATTTCCTGAAAACCAGCGGAGATCTCGACTTCGTTCGCTCCCATTGGGACGCGCTCGCCCACGCCTGGAATTTCGAGACCACCCACGTTTCGCCGGATGGCTTCTACAACAACGCCCAGGGCACCGGCTGGGTCGAAAACTGGTCGCCCCGGCTGCCCGCGCAGGAAATTTATCTCGCCGCCCTCGACGAGCAGGCCAGCCTGGCCTTCGCCGACCTCGCGCGCGCCACCGGTCACGCGGACGTCGCCGATGCCGGCGCCACCCGCGCCACGCATCTCGCCCAAACGCTCGAGCAGGAGTACTTCCTCCCGTCGCAGAATTTCTACGCGTTCAGCCGCAATCCCACCGGAGCCACCGACGACACGCCGACCATCTATCCCGCCGTCGCCTGGTGGGACGGCACCTTCGAGCTGCAGCATCCATCCGCCATGCTGCAGCGCTGGGCCTCCAGCGAATTCTCCACCGACTGGGGCACTCGCGATGTCGGCGGACACGTCAGCTTCTTCGATCCCATCAGCTATCACGAGGGCTCTGTCTGGCCGCTGTTCACCGGCTGGGTTTCGCTGGCCGAGTACCGCGCCGGCCATCCGCTCGCCGGCTACGCGCACCTGATGCAGAACGCTGATCTCACCTGGTCTCAGGATCTCGGCGACGTCACCGAGCTTTTGTCCGGCCAATATTTCCAGGTCCTCGGACGCAGCACTGCTCATCAACTCTGGTCTTCCGCCATGGTCATTTCGCCGGTTCTGCGCGGCCTCTTTGGCATCGAATGGAACGCGCCCGCGAAGACCCTGACCGTCACGCCGCGTCTTCCCGCCGACTGGACCACAGCCACGATCCGGCGCATTCCACTCGGGAACGCATCCGTTGACCTGACCTTCACACGGCAGAGCTCGGAATGGCTCGTCACCAGCAGCAACGCTGACGTCCACCTCGCTTCGCACGCCGCGCAGGCCCGCATTGCCGGCAACACCCTGCACATCCCGGTGCCCGCAGTGGAGGTCGCAATCCCGGCCAGCCTCCCCACCCCCGGCGCTCAAACCGAGCAGATGAAGGTCCTCGACGAACAGCGCACATCCCGCTCCCTCACCCTGACCCTCTCCGCACCCGGCTCCTCGACGCAGACCTTTTCCCTGCGCGAGAACGCTCCACGCCTGCATGTCACGATTGACCACGGCGAAGCCGGCCCCGCGCGCGACGGTCTGCGCCCCGTTACGGTGCAGTTCCCTGCGGGAACCGGATACGTGACGCAAACCGTTACTTTCTCCTGGTAGACCTGGCGGAGGGTTCGCTCTCCATCAGCGTTCGGCTTGGCTTATGCGGCCGGCTCGGCCACTCCAACCGCTCGTTTCCGCATCGCCCGCGCCACAGCCACTCCGGCCCCTCCCAGCGCGCCAAGCGTCAGCAAGGCGCTGATGCGCGCCCTGCGCCGGCTGCTCCTGCGTTCCTCGGCCAGCGCCGCCTCGGGCCGCCCCTGCACCGGCAGCTCCGCTTCCGTACCGGCTTTTTGCTGCGCCATGCGGATCACCTCGGCCAGATGCAGCGCCTGCCGGTCGGTGTCCTGGGCGATCTGTTCGCGGCAGCTGAACCCGTCGGCCACGATCACCGCCTCGTCCTCGGCGTCCCGCACCGCCGGCAGCAGCGCCCGCTCCCCGATTTGTAACGATATATCGTACTTATCCGCCTCAAACCCAAATGAACCGGCCATCCCGCAGCACCCGGAAGGCAGTACTTTGTAATCGAGGCCGATCTTATCCAGTACTTTCTGCTCATCATCAAACCGGATTACCGATTTGTGATGGCAGTGCCCCTGCACAACCGCTCGCCGCGCCAACCGCGGAACCGTGAAATCCGGCGCTTTCTTCTCCAGCAGCTCGCTCAGCACCAGCGTCTGCTCGCGCAGCTTCCTTGCCAGCGGATCGTTTGGGAACAGATTCCGCAGCTCATCGCGGAACACCGTCGCGCAGCTCGGTTCCAGCACCACTACCGGCACGCCAGCCTCAATGTCCTTCCGCAGCGTCCGCAGAATCTTCGTCAGATATTCCTTCGCCAGATCGAGAAATCCATAGTCGTAGAGCGGCCTCCCGCAGCACAGATGCTGCATCGGCACCTTCACCTCGAATCCCGCGCTCTCGAGCACCTCGGTCGCCGCCTGCGCCGTCTCCGGAAAGAAGAAGTTGTTGAAGGTGTCCGCCCACAGGATCACCTTCCCACGCTCACCGTCGCCCTCTCTTCCCATCTCGTCCCCTAAACCACGCTTTGAACGTCTCCGGCGCAAACTCCGGAATCGTCCTGCCCTGCGGCATGCCCGCTGCCGCTTTCGCCAGATTGCTCAACCCCGGCGTCTGCGTCACCAGATTCACCAGCCCCGGCCACAGCGACGCCACGCGCGACCACTGGTCGATTAGCCCGAAGGCATACGCATGCCGCGGTCGTGTCCGCCCCTCCCAATAATGCGAAAGGAACTCCGCCTTATACGTCGCGATGTCGACGTTGACGGGACAATCGCCCTTGCACCCCTTGCAGGAAAGGCAGAGATCCAGCGCCTCCTTCACATTGTCATCGCGCCAGCGGTCTTCGACGATCCCGCCGTGCATCATCTCCCACAGCGTGTGCGCCCGCCCGCGCGTCGTGTGCCGCTCCTCGTGCGTCACCATAAAGCTCGGGCACATGGTGTCATCGTCCGGCTGGCTGCTGTCTTTACGACGGCACTTCCCGATCCCCACGCAGCGCAGCGCCGCGTGCGCAAAGCTGCCGCCGTCATCGGGAAACTGAAAACGCGTCTCCGGATCCCAGGGATGGTACTCCGCTCCCAGCTTCAGGTCCTCGTCCATCCGGTTCGGCTCGACGATCTTCCCCGGATTCATCTTCCAGTCCGGATCCCAGATCGTTTTGTACTCGCGAAACGCCTCGATCAGCTCCGGCCCGAACATCTTCACCAGAAATTCGGCCCGAGCCTGCCCATCCCCGTGTTCCCCGCTCCAGCTCCCCTCATATTTTCTGCAGAGGTCTGTCGCCTCTTCCATGAACGACCGGTACTTGCGAATGCCCGCCTCGCTGGTCAGATCGAAATCCACCCGGCAGTGAATGCACCCCTGCCCAAAATGCCCATAGAGCGCGGGATTGTATTCGTACTTGTTGTAAAGAGCGCGCAGATCGCGGAGATACTTCCCCAGATACTCGGGCGCTACCGCCGAATCTTCCCACCCCGGCCACGTATCGGGCTCACCCGGCACAAACGCCGTCGACCCCAGGCCCGACTCGCGGATCTCCCACATGTGCTGCATCTCGGCCTTCTCGGTCAGCAGCTTCATGTGCGGCGGGTGCGCGTTCTTCTTCAGCGCCTCCATGGCCGCATGCGCTGCGGCGATCGCATCCTGCTTGCGGTCCGCGCCGAATTCCGCCATCATCCATCCGCCGCCCTCGGGCAGCAGGTTCAGATAGCGCGCATGCCGATCGCCCTTCTTCAGCATGTTGTCGCGAAGACGGTCGTCGATGCCCTCCAGCGCCACCGGCTGGAACGCGTCGATCTCCATCACGTGATCCGCCGCCTCGTACACGCCGGGATAGCCCAGCATCAGAATCGCCCGCTCCGCCTTGGCATCGATCAGCCGGACCTTCGCCTCCAGCACCGTCACCAGCGTGCCTTCGCTGCCCACCAGTGCCCGGGCTATGTTGAAGCGCCCATCCTTCCCCGGCAGCAGTTCGTTCAGGTTGTACCCCGACACCCGC
Organism: uncultured Acidobacteriaceae bacterium; assembly: GCA_963770525.1. Classification (GTDB taxonomy): domain Bacteria; phylum Acidobacteriota; class Terriglobia; order Terriglobales; family Acidobacteriaceae; genus Palsa-343. Next base: position 54,022 of record CAVYPY010000007.1, read on the forward strand.
CGTGGGATCGGCGGATACTTGTCCCGGATCTGCCGCGCATACCGGTCCCGCAGCGCCCGCAGCCGGCTGTAAATCTCGCCTTCCCGTCCGCCCCCCGCGATCTTCCGCTCCAGATCGCGATCCGTCATCCATCCCACTGTCATGCGCGTGCCATCGTAGAGCAGGATCTCCAGCTCCTCGACGTTGTTTTCCACCTTGCCCGCCATTTGTGCGTGCGCCCCGCACGAATTATTCCCGATCATTCCGCCGAAACAGCAGTGATTGTGGGTCGCCGGATCCGGCCCCCAGTTCAGCAGGTTGCCGGTCACGCGCATCGCTTCATTGCGCAGCTCATCGCACACCGTGCCGGGCAGCACCCGCGCCCACCGCTCCTGCGCGTTGATCTCCAGCACCCCATGCATATACTTCGACCAGTCCATCACCACGGCGGTGTTCACGGTTTGCCCCGCCAGGCTGGTCCCGCCGGCGCGCGACAGGAGCGGCGCGCCGAACTCCCGGCACACGCGCACCGTCTCCGCCACATCGTCTTTCGATTTCGGAATCACCACCCCAATCGGAATCTGCCGGTAGTTCGAAGCGTCCACCGCATACAGCGCCTTGGTGCCCGCGTCGAAGCGCACTTCGCCGTTTACGCTCTCTTCCAGCGCTCGGCGCAGCCCTTCCGTATCCACGCCGCGGCCTCCGGCACGCGCCCTCATGGGACGGGTCAATTCTTCCGGCGCAATCAACGGGGCAGCCTCAGCAGACATACACGCTCCTCTCGGTTGTACGATTCGTGTTGCGACAGACAGGTTTACGCCGCAAACTTTTCCGCATCCGCGCGCCGCAGCTCCAGCCCATTGCCGGGACGGGTCAGATCCGGGCACAGCTCGCCTTTCGCCCGTTGCGGCAATCCATCGAACAGCATTTGCTCGATGCGCACGTGATCGTGGAAATACTCCATCGTCGTGAACGGAACTGCCGCGCACGCCGCGTGCACATGCATCGCCGGAGCGGTGTGCGACGACAGCGGCACGTTATACGCCTGGCACAGCGCCGCCACTTCCATAAAGGCCGTGACGCCGCCGCAGCGCGTCATGTCCGCCTGCAGCACGTCCACCGCGCCTGCCGCCAGCATCGACTTGAAATCAAAAATGTCGTAGCAGTATTCGCCCGCGGCGATCTCCATTTTTCCGCCCGCGCGCTCGCGCACAAACTTCAGCCCGTACAGGTTGTCGGACGACACCGGCTCTTCGAACCACCGCACGTCATACCGGCCCAGCATTTCCGCCACCTTCAGCGCCTGGCGCGGCGTGTAGGCGCCGTTGGCGTCCACATACAGTTCCGTCTCCCGACCAATGGCATCCCGCGCCGCGCTTACCCGCGCCGGATCCCTTTGCGGATCGCGGCCGATCTTCATCTTCACCGCGCCCAGCCCCTGCCGCGCCCATCCACCCAGTTGCTCGGCGAGCCGCTGATCGGAATACGAGGTGAATCCGCCGCTCCCGTAGATTTCCGCGCCCGCGCGCACCTGCCCCAGCAGAGTCACCAGCGGCACGCCCAGCAGCCGCGCCTTCAAATCCCAGATCGCGCTGTCCACCGCGGAAATGGCCATAGAGCAGATTCCTGCCCGCCCCAGATTGCGGATCTTCTGCCACATCGCCATGTAGGCAGCGGCCGGCGCCATCGCGTCCATGCCCTTCACCACATTGCGCAGCACCGCGTGAATCAGCGCACCGGTCGTGCTGTCGGCGTAGGTGTAACCGAGCCCGTTCTCACCCGCCGCGGAAATCGTGGCGATCACAATGGTCGTGCGCGTCCATTCCAGGGTTCCGTCCGACTCCGGCGCATCCGTGGGAATCGTATAGCTCGCCACGGTCACGCGATCGATGGGAGCCGAGCTGGAAGGAATGGGCATACGAAGAACCAGACAAGGCAACAGCGCAGATCGCCCCGCCGCTACACCGGATTCGATGGCAAACTCCCGCCTTCCGGTTATCTCACTGGATTAAAACCGCGCAATCCATCGCAAAACGACTGAATTCCCCCCCGGCCGCATCCCACAGAACGGGGAGGAAAGATTGTGAAGAAATCCGAAGTCGTCGTCATCACCGGGGCCTCGGCAGGCGTGGGCCGCGCCACCGTCCGCGAATTTGCCCGTCATGGCGCCTCCATTGGCCTCATCGCCCGCGGCGCCGACGGCCTCGAAGGGGCCCGCCGCGAAGTTGAAGCTGCGGGAGGCAAAGCCCTTATGCTGCCGCTCGACGTCGCCGATCCCTCTGCCGTCGAGGCCGCCGCCGACCGCGTCGAACGCGAGCTGGGCCCCATCGATGTCTGGGTCAACGATGCCATGACATCCGTCTTTTCGCCCATTAAGGAAATGACCGGCGAAGAATTTCGGCGCGTGACTGAGGTTACCTACCTCGGCTTCGTCAACGGCACCCTCGCCGCGCTCAAACACATGCTGCCCCGCGATCGCGGAACCATCGTCCACGTCGGCTCAGCGTTGTGTTACCGCAGCATCCCGCTGCAGGCCGCCTATTGCGCCGCCAAACATGCGGTGATGGGCTTCTATGCGTCGCTGCGCACCGAACTGCTTCACGACAAGAGCCACGTCCGCACCACCATCGTCCACATGCCCGCGCTCAACACCCCGCAATTCGGATGGTGCCGCAGCAAGCTTCCCCGCAAAGCACAGCCCGTGCCACCCATTTTTCAGCCGGAAGTCGCTGCGCGCGCCATTTATCACGCCGCCCACTATCCCCATCGCCGCGAATATTACGTCGGCGGATCCACCGTGAAAGCCATCTTCGGCAACAAGCTCGCGCCCTCGTTCGCCGACCACTACCTCGCCCGCAATGGCTACGACGCCCAGCAGTACGACGGCCGCAAAGATCCCGATCGTCCCGACAACCTCTACGAACCTGTCCCCGGCGACCACGGAGCGCATGGCGTCTTCGACGATCGCTCTCGCGGCCACAGCTGGGAATTCTGGGGCGAATCGCATCTCAAGACCGTGCTCACCGGCCTCGGCGTCACCATCGGAGCCGGCGCCTGGCTCTGGCATCGTCTCTCGCGTCCCACGGCAGCGGAACGAGCGGCGCGCAGAGTCCGCTCTATCGCCAATCAGATCGCCCGCAAAGCTGCCTAACCGGCTCAACGTGTCATTCCGACCGAAGCTCCGGGCGGCATCCGTCAGCACGATGCTTCCCGGCGCGAAGTCGAATGGACCCCCGTAGCGAAACGGACTGCACGCACGGCAACAATTCTGCGCGCGGAGGGAATCGGTCGCACAGCGGCCGATAGAGATCTCAAGGGGTGAGCGAACGACCATCCCGGACCGGAGCGCATCAAGCTGCACCGTCTCACCCCTCCAGCCGCACCCTCGCGTTCGGCCGTATCCTTATTTTTTTCTTTGGCCGCCCGCCGATTTGCAGGTTCGTCACCGTGACGGCCGACTCCACATCGTTGATGCCCACAGCCTCGCGCAGCACCCCATCGCGTGTCGTCACCAGCCGCACCACGCCCTCGACCTCCGCAACCGGCCGCCCGCCCAGCTGCAACTGTGCTTTTCCCTTCTCGTAACGAAGCTCCGCGGTCCGCCCTGCCAGCGGCAGCCTAAAGAACGCGCGCCCCTCTTCTGAAGGAGCCCGCACATTCCACTCCAGCAGCTCACCCTCCGCCCGCACACCCGATAGCCTCCATACGAGATCGATGAACACCAGCGCCGCCGGCGAATACCCGCCCGGATCCCCCGCCGTGAAATCCCCCGTCATCGGATCCATCTGCTGCCGGAACGCCCCCGCCTGCTGAATGGCGCTCACCCACTGCTGCATCATCCACGCCAGCTCCGACGGCTTTCCATAGAACTCCATCCAGCGCGGAGCCCGCAACGCTGTCAGCGCCTGCGCCGCCCCGCCCCAGGAATTCGCCACAATCGGCCGCACAAATGTTGGATCGTCCAGCGCCTCTGACGGAAATGGATACGGCGCCCAGAACGCTCCCGTGTTGTGCACCTGTTTCCGCCAGACTGTCTCGAAGAGCTCCTGCCCCGCCACATGCTCCCCGAGCACCCGCAGCGTCGCCACGCTCCGCACCCGCACAAACCGCCCGCTGCCGTCCACGTCGTAGAACGCGCCCGTCTCCGGATCGTAGAGCCGCTCCTCGATCAGCTGCCGTATCGCCTGTGCCGCCTCGCTCCATCGATCCGCCTCGCTCGTCTTCCCCAGCGCCTTGGCCATCGCCGCCAGCGCGACTCGCCCGCCATACACCGTCGCCGACAAGTCAGGACACAACCGCGGCAATCCCTGCGCGTCCGGACACTTCCGCGCATCCCCCTCCGGACACGCATTTGGCATCCCCGCCCATCGCGGACTGTTGTCCATCCCCGTGTCCCACGTGCAGAACCCCTCGCACAACCCCGTCCCGCGCGTGTCCCGATACTTCCGCAGCCAGGCATCCCATCGCCCGCACGCCAGATACGCGGTGTGCAGCAACTCGTCATCCCCGGTCTGCTGCGCCAGCTCCCACGCGGTTGCCGCCACCGGCACAACCATCTGGATCTGCCCAAATCCCGGCCCTCCGCCCCGCACCCGAGCCGCCGCAGGCGAGCGGGTCCGTCCCGCATGCGACCGTCGCGTCGCCGCGGGATGCCCCGCCACCGGCGTCCCCGCCCGCACCCAGCAAGGCAGCTGCCCATCCTCTTTTTGCAGCGCGAAAAAGATACGGTGATTGTTACGAGCGGCCGCCTGTGCCGCCGCCATGCCCGTCTCGCTGTAAACCAGCCCCTCCTGCGGCGCGCACTCCAGCCATACGCCGTGGTAAACGCTCCCCTCCACCAGCACCGGCTCGCGATACCCCGCCACTCGCACCACGTTCCCCGCCAGCGTCCGCAGCGCCGCCTCATACACCCGCATCCGCCCTGCATCGTCGCAGTGAAAGCTCCGTCCGCCGACACCCGCGGCCTCCGCTGCTCCGAGCAACCGCCCCGGCGCCAGCGCTCCCGCTGCCAGACCCGCACCCCCGCGAACAAACTCCCGCCGATTCATCCCGCCGCGCCCGCTTTCATCCAATTCCGCCTGCTCCGCTGGTATCCTGCGTCGCAGGGTTTTTCCCTGCTCCCATGGTTGATCTGCTCGCGCTCTATCTTGCCGGATTGAGCTTCTTCTTTTCCGGCATGAGTGGCGTCTCCGACAATCTGCGCCAGATGAGCGGCCAGCGCTTCCGCGTGGCCCTCGGCCGGCTCACCCATCGCCCCGTGATGGCGGCCCTCATCGGAGCCGCGCTCGGCGCCATCACCCAAAGCGCCTCGGTCGTCGCCTTCATCCTCTCCGGCATGGTTTCCAGCGGACTACTGCCCATCTCCCGCGCTCTCATCGTTCTCGCCTGCGCCAACATCGGCACCGCACTGCTCGTCTTCATCGCAGCGTCTGACCTGCATCTCTCCATTCTCTTTCTCATCGGCATCACCGGCATCATCCTCGCCTTCAGGCTCGCAAAGAAGTGGAAGCCTGCCGTCGCCGGCGGCCTCTCCATCGGCATGCTCTTTCTCGGTCTTGAAATGATGAAGCAGGCCTTCGCGCCGCTCGCCTCTTCCGCCCAGTTCGCGCACGTCAGCCGTTTCTTTGCCCACTGGCCTTTCGCCGCTCTCTTCCTCGGAGCCCTGCTGCGCGCCTTCATCCACTCCTCTTCCGCCGTCGCCGCCATCGTCGTCACCATCAATCGCGGCGGCCAGCTCGGCGAGTTCCCCGCCATGATGGTCATCGCCGGACTGGGCCTCGGTTCCGCCCTCGCCACTTCCATCCTTTCCAGTAATCTGCGCGGCATCCCCCGCCAGATCGCCATGTACCAGGCGCTCACCAACCTCATCGCGGGACTCCTCCTCGCCACTGTGCTCGCCGCCGAGCGCCTCTTCAACGCACCCCTCTTCCTCGCCGCCACGCATGCCTCCGGAGCCACCATCTCCCAGCGCATGGCCTTCACCTATCTCGCCCTCAACATCACCATCGCCGCTGTCGCCATCGCTGGACTCCGCTGGGCGCCCGCCTGGCTCGCCAAATGCTGGCCGCCCACCGCCGAGCAGGATCTCTCCCGCCCCATCTACCTCCAGCACGACTCCCTGCGCTCTCCTGAAACCGCCCTCGACCTCGTCGCCCTCGAGCAGATGCGCATCATCCGCGTCGTCAGCCGCTACCTCGACGCCGCCCGCCGCGGCGACAACTCCGACCTGCTCGCCCTCCACGCGGCCGCCGCTGTCCTTGGCCGCCACATCGGCGAATTTCTCGATGCGCTGCTGCAACTTCCCATTGCCTCCGATCTGGCTACCCGCGCCATCGGATTTCAACGCAAAGAGAGCACCCTCCGCGCCCTCGAAGAGAACATCTATCTCTTTGCGCTCAACCTGTGCGGCGTCTCCACCGAGGAGCTCGCCATCCTCCTCATCGATTCCCTCGACACCATCGTCTTCTCCGCCCTCGCCGCTCTCGAATCGGGCGGTGAAATCGAAACCGACTTCCTCCTCGGCATGACCGACGACCGCAGCGGCATGATGGAAGAGCTTCGCCGCCGCCACAATCTCCACCAGGGAGCCGCCAGCGCCGGCAACCTCTCTGCCCTCCACTACGCCACCACGCTCTTCGAGCGCAACGTCTGGCTCCTGCGCCAGCTTGCCCTCTGGTTGCGGGAAGACGCCCAGCTCCTCCCGGCATAATCAACGATGCCATCCTGAGCGAAGCGCCGCCGAAATCTCAGTCGGCGCTCAGAAGGCTTTCTTCCAGCAACCGGCAACCCAGCCGCCGACCCAAATCCCGGACCGGTGTCCGAAGGACTTTTATCTTCCCCGGCTTGCTGGCTTGTTTCTCCGCGCCATGTACTGCTGATCGAGTGCCTGGCGAATCAGTGTCTTGATCACAGCCTGCCGGCTGATATTCATCTCGCTCGCCACCCAGTCCAGCTCCTCCAGCATCGGCGCAGTGATGTCCACATTCACCCGCTGAATGGGGGTGATCATCCGGCCCGCATTGGTAAAGAAACGAGAGACGTCCTTCCCCTCATCGGCCAGGCGCGCAATCGTCTCTGCCTCTGCCGGCTTCTTCCGGTTACGTGTGTTCTTCATACAATCTCTGCTCCTCTCGAGTCGCCTTCCAAAGCGTCACCAAGTGGTAATACTCGCCATCCCGGTCTTCCCGGATCTCAAAAATCACGGAATACATCGCTTCTCCCGCCCATCCAATCGCGCGGAACTGCTCGGGCAGATCTAACCGCTGGTCCAGGTAGTACGGGTGAAAGAAGATCTCTTCTGCCTCCTCGAACCCAATGCCTCGCCGGGGATTTTTTCGCAGCCGCTCGCTCTTCCGCCGATCAAAGTCGAATCGCATCGCTGGTATAACTGTTATACCATTTCAAATCCAACCGCAGCAGCCGGTGCGATAGTCTTGTAGGAGGTTCACCGCCCACGCGTATGCTCCATCTCCTCCTTGATATGGGCCTCTTCGGCCTCCTCACCTCGACCATCTCCGCCCTCCTGGCCCTCATTGGTCTCGCCCACTTTCTACGCAGCCGCGATGCCAAAGGCCGCGAAGCGGCGCCCGCCTCGACGGCAAGTCGGCCGGTCAGTCTCCTCAAGCCCCTCGATGGCGATGAACCCAACCTCGAAGCACACCTCGAATCCTTCTTCCGCCAGGACTACCCACACTTCGAAATCCTCTTCTGCGCCCGCCACGCCGACGACCCAGGCCTCTCTGCGGCCCGACGCGTCGCCGCCCGCTATCCGCACATCCCCGCGCAGTTCCTCTCCACCGGCGACGACACCTGGATCAACGCCAAGGTCTCCTCCCTCGAGCGCATGCACGCCGCCGCCGCCCACGACATCTTCATCATCAGCGACAGCGATGTACGCGTCGCGCCCAGCTACATCCGCGACGTCGCCAGCCCCTTTGCCGGCGAATCGGTGGGCGCCGTCACCTGTCTCTATCGCGGCGTTGCGGACCAGGGTCTCTGGGCCCAGATCGAAGCTGCCGGCATGTCCGTCGAAATGACCACCGGCGTCCTCACCGCCAATCTCCTCGAAGGCATGAAATTCGCCCTCGGCCCCACCATGGCCGTGCGCCGCCGCGCCGTCGATGCCATGGGCGGATTCGGCGTCCTCGGCCCCTACTGCTCCGACGACTTCCTCCTCGGCGCCAACGTCGCTGCCCAGGGATCCACCGTCGTCCTCTCCCGCCACGTCATCGATCACATCATCCTCAACCTCAGCTTCGCCGCCTCGCTCCGCCACCAGACCCGCTGGATGAAGTCCACACGCTTCTCCCGCCCCCTCGGCCACCTCGGCACCGCTCTGACGTTCAGCGTTCCCTTTGGACTTCTTGCCTGCGTCGCCGCCCTCGCTTTGCACCACCCCGTCCTCGGCCTCGCAGTACTCGCCTACAGCATCCTGAACCGCGTCGTCCTCGCCGCCCTCATCGGATCCCTCGCCGTCCACGAGCGACACCTCCTCCGCACCACCCTCCTCTACCCGCTCCGCGACCTTCTCGGATTCTTCTGCTGGGCGGCCAGCTACGGCAGCAGCACGATTCTCTGGCGCAACCGCCGCTACCGCCTCACCCGCGGCGGTCTGATGCACCCCATCGATGGCGACGCCCCCAACAAACCCGAACACGCTCTCACATAATCAAGGGCCGTCAGCCCGAAAGCCGAAGACGCGCAGCAGCCGGTGCAGCAAGAGTAACTCGCCCGCTCTACACCCTGACCCGTAAACCCGATACCCTGTTCTTTGCAGAAAACTGCCGTCATCATTGGAGCCGGACCCGCTGGCCTTACCGCCGCGCTTGAGCTCCTCCGCCGCTCCGGCATCCGCCCCATCGTCCTCGAAGCCACCGACTCCATCGGCGGCATCTCCCGCACCATCCGCCATCACGGCAACCGCATGGACATCGGCGGCCACCGCTTCTTCTCCAAATCCGACCGCGTCATGAACTGGTGGACCGAGCTGATGCCGGTCGCCTCCGACGACAGCGACGCCGACACCCACGCCATTGCCTACCAGGGAAAAACGCGGACGGTGTCCACTGGCACGGCCCGTGCCTCGGACCTCGTCATGCTCGTCCGCCCGCGCCGCAGCCGCATCTACTTCCTGCGCAGCTTCTTTGACTATCCTCTCGCCCTCAACGGCGCCACCATCCGCCAGCTCGGATTCCGGCGCATGGCGAAGATCGGCGTCAGCTATCTTCGCGCCCATCTCTTCCCCCACCGCAACGAGAAGACCCTCGAAGATTTCCTCATCAACCACTTCGGCCGCGAGCTCTACCTCACCTTCTTCAAGTCCTACACGGAAAAGGTCTGGGGCGTGCCCTGCAACGAGATCAGCGCCGAGTGGGGCGCGCAGCGCATCAAGGGCCTTTCCCTGCGCACCGCCCTCGCCCACTTCTTCAAAAAGACCTTTACCCGACCGAAATCCGCCGACATCGCCCAAAAAGGCACCGAAACCTCCCTCATCGAGAAATTTCTCTATCCCAAATACGGACCCGGCCAGCTCTGGGAATATGTCGCAGACTTAGTGACAGAAAAAGGCGGCGAGGTCCGCCTCGGCTGGCGCGTTCACAAGCTCCACATCGAAGGCGACCGCATCGTCTCCGTCCACGCCACCGATCCCCACGGCGCCACCCACACCTTCCCGGCGGATTACGTCTTCTCCACCATGCCCGTCCGCGAACTGATCGGCGCTCTCGACGTTCCTGTGCCCGACGACGTCCGTCAGGTCGCCGACGGCCTCGTCTACCGCGACTTCATCACCGTCGGCCTGCTCGTCAACCGCCTCACCGTCACCGACCCTGACGGTTCATCCCTCAAAGACACGTGGATCTACATTCAGGAGCCCGATGTCCTCGTAGGACGCCTCCAGATCTTCAACAACTGGAGCCCGTACATGGTCGCCGACCCCTCCAAAGTCTGGATCGGTCTCGAATATTTCTGCTACGACACCGACCGCCTCTGGAACCTCCCTAACGATGAGATCGCCCGCTTCGCCATCGCCGAAGTGGAGAAGATCGGCATCCTCCGCGCCGCCGACGTCCTCGATTCCCACGTCGTCCGCGTCCCCAAAACCTACCCGGCGTACTTCGGAACCTACGACCGATTCGACACCATCGTGCGCTACGTCGATCGCTTCGAGAATCTCTTCCTGGTAGGTCGCAACGGCATGCACAAATACAACAATCAGGACCACTCCATGCTCACCGCCATGACCGCCGTCGACCAGATCGTCGCGGGCGCGATCGACAAAACCGCTCTCTGGGAAATCAATACCGAGCAGGAATACCACGAAGAGAAAAAATAGGGATTACGGGATACGGTTTACGGGGTAGCGTCCAGAGCTTTTTCGGCATTGCTGTGGTGACCGCAAAGAGGGAAAGAACGCGGACTGCAAAGAGTTGCGACGGTTATATTCCCCGCCCGTTACGTCGGAGTCGTATCGTGACCAAAGTCAGGCTGTCGATCCCGCTGTCGCGGTGTGGAACTTGCCTATGGACGGGGCACCAAAAAAGTCGTACCGAGACCTGATCGTCTGGCAACGCTCCATCGAGACCTGTGTTGCTCTTTATCGGCTCACGCAAAAGTTTCCCCGCGAGGAACTCTACGGTCTGACCCATCAGGTCCGCCGCGCCGCCGTTTCAATCCCCAGCAACATCGCAGAGGGATACCGGTGCCTCACCCGGGAGCAGTACCGTCATTTCCTGGGCATCGCCCAGGCTTCTAATTTTGAGCTGCAAACTCAGCTGACTCCGGCCCGTGAACTCGCCTTCGCCACCGCGGATGAGGTCGCCACCGCGGAATCCCTCTCCTGCAAAGTAGGCAAAATGCTCACCGCCATGCTCAAAAAGCTCTAACCCGTGCCTCGGCCTGAACCGTTGCCTATCCCGTAAACCGTATCCCGTAACCCCTGACTCTCTCACTCCCACTGCGTAGTATTTCTTCTGAGCCACCAGCACGTGGGCGCGCCCCCATGCGGAAACAGCGTCCGCGCGCAGCTCTCCTGCACTGTCCCCATGTAGTCGTATTCCGTCTTTTTCCCCTTCAGGGGCGTCGACAGAAACTGCTGTACGGTTACCGTGTCGTACCCGGTCCCGTGCGCCGCCCGCACACGAAACACCGCCCAGTCGCCGCACCACAGCAGTACTGCCGTCACCAGCAGGGCCTGTACCCCGCGCTCCAGAATCTTCCCCACGTCCTCCGCTCCCTATTCCGCCGTCCTGCGGTTTCCCCCTGTTCCCGGCCCCCTCCACCCTATACCCTAACTTCATGGATCTCGACACTATCCAGGAAGCCCTCCGCGCCGCCCATATTGACGCGTGGCTCTTCTACGACCATCATCATCGCGACCCCATCGCCGCCTCCATCCTCGGCCTTCCTGACACCGGCCTCGTCAGCCGCCGCTGGTACTACGTCGTCCCCGCCGAAGGCGCGCCCCGCAAGCTCGTCCACCGTATCGAAGCCGGCAAGCTCGACGCCCTTCCCGGTTCCAAAGGGGCCTACTCCTCCTGGCAGGAGCTCGAGGGCGGCCTCGAGGCCATGCTCGAGCCCTTTACCCGCATCGCCATGCAGTACTCCCCCAATAACGCCATCATGTATGTCTCCATGGTCGACGCCGGCACCGTAGAGCTTGTTCGCTCCTTCGGCAAAGACGTCGTCAGCTCCGCCGACCTCGTCTCCCTTTCCAGGCCGTCCTCACTGAGGCTCAGATCGATTCCCATTACGCCGCCCAGCGCGCCCTCGACGACATCGTCAGCCAGGGCTTCCAGCTCATCGGCAGCCGCGCCCGCGCCGGTGCCCCGCTTTCCGAATACGAAATGATGATCTGGTTCCGCCAGGCCATGGATCAGGCCGGCCTCACCACCGACCACGGCCCCGACGTCTCCGTCAACGAAAACAGCTCCGACTCCCACTACGAACCCTCTGCCGCCTCCAGCCGCCGCATCGCCTCCGGCACATTCCTCCTCATCGATATCTTTGCCCGACAGAACACCCCCGGCTCCGTCTGGTACGACATCACCTGGACCGGCGTCGTCAATCGCGAGCCCACCGAGAAAGAGCGCATCATCTTCGCCTGCGTTCGCGACGCCCGTGACGCCGCCATCGAGGCCGTCCGCTCCGCCTTCACTGACGGATGCCACCCCATCGCCGGCTTTGAAGCCGACGACGCCGCCCGCTCCGTCATCCGCACCGCCGGCTACGAGCAGTACTTCACCCACCGCACCGGCCACAACATCGGCACTTCCATCCATGGCGCCGGCGCCCACCTCGACAACCTCGAATCCCACGACACCCGCCGCATCCTGCCCTTCACCTGCTTCTCCATCGAGCCGGGAATCTACCTCCCCGAGTTCGGCGTCCGCAGCGAAGTCAACATGATCACCTCCCGCGACCACGCCACCGTCACCGGCCGCATCCAGCGCGAACTCGTCCGCATTTAGGGCGGACTGTCATCCCGACCGAAGCACCGTCGAGATCTCTCCCTACTCCCCGCTCCCCGCCTTTCCATTACCATGAGCATCATGTTCTTCTTCGGGCTTCGCTCTGCCCTGCGCGTTCTCTGCGCCTGCCTCTTCTCTGCCGCACTCCTCGTATCGCCTGCCCGCGCGCAATCTCCAACACCGCCGCCCGAAGCCTCCTACAATCCCATCGCCAATCCCGCCGCCGTCGTCCAGTTCGGCGATGCCCGCTTCACCGTTCTCACCCCGCAACTCATCCGCATGGAGTGGGCCGAGGATCGCCACTTCGAAGACCATCCCTCCTTCGTCTTCCTCAATCGCCGCCTGCCCGTCCCGCAATTCACCGCCCACCGCTCGCGCCACGCCCTCACGATCGAGACCTCGGCCCTCCGCCTCACATACAACGACGACGGCTCCGATCACGGCCGCTTCTCCGCCGACAACCTCACCATTACCTTTACCCTCGACGGCAAAACCGTCACCTGGCAGCCCGGCCTCGCCGATCCGGAAAACCTCCAGGGCACTACCCGCACGCTCGACGGCGCTCTCGGCAGCCACACCCGCGAGCCCATCGGCCAGGGCCTGGTCTCCCGCTCCGGCTGGGCTCTCGTCGACGATTCCACCCGTCCCCTGTTCGACTCCGATGACTTCACCTTCGCCAAAGGCGAACAAAGCCCCTGGCCCTGGGTCATGCAGCGCCCCGCCGGCGATCGCCTCGACTGGTACTTCTTCGGCTACGGTCACGATTACAAATTGGCCCTCCATGATTACGTCCGCGTTGCCGGACGCATCCCCCTCCCGCCCCGCTTCGCCCTCGGCGCCTGGTGGTCCCGCTACTGGGCCTACAGCGATCAGGAACTCGACCACCTCATCCAGGAATTCCACGACAACACCGTCCCCCTCGACGTCCTCGTCATCGACATGGACTGGCACCTCAACCGCACCCAGCTTGAAGCCATGCACGAAGTCGATCAGTCCGGTCACTCCCTCGGCTGGTCCGGCTACACCTGGAACCCGCTCCTCTTCCCCGATCCCACAGCCTTCCTCCATCATGTCCATGCGGAGGGCCTGAAGGTCACCATGAACCTCCATCCCGCTTCCGGCGTCCAGCCCTGGGAGAAGGCCTATCCCGCCATGGCCCGCGCCATGGGCATCGATCCCGCCACCCACAAATATGTGCCGTTCGACATTACAAATAAGAAATTCGCCACCAATTACATGGACATCCTCCACCACCCCCTCGAACACGAGGGCATCGATTTCTGGTGGCTCGACTGGCAGCAGGAAGCCAATACCCAGACCCCCGGCGTCAATCCCACATGGTGGCTCAACTACGTCCACTTCACTGATCAGGAGCGCGAAGGCAAGCGCCCGCTGCTCTTCCATCGCTGGGGCGGCCTCGGCAATCACCGCTACCAGATCGGATTCTCCGGCGACACCGTCTCCGTCTGGCCTTCCCTCGCCTTCCAGCCCTGGTTCACCGCCACCGCCGCCAACGTCGGCTACGCCTGGTGGAGTCACGACATCGGTGGCCACATGCCCGGCGTCGTCAATCCCGAGCTCTTTACCCGCTGGGTCGAGTTCGGCGCCTATAGCCCCATCCTCCGCACCCACACCACCAAGAACCCTGACGCCGAGCGCCGCATCTGGGCCTACCCCGAGCCCTACTCCGCCGTCATGCGCGCCACCTTCCGTGAGCGCTACGCCATGCAGCCCTACCTCTATACCGAAGGCCGCCGCACCTACGACACCGGCGTCGCCTTCCTCCATCCGCTCTATTACGACTGGCCCGAAGCCGACGCTGCCTACGACAATAAGGATGAGTACGTCTTCGGCAAAAACATGATCGTCGCCCCCATCGTCGCCGCCGCCGACTCCACCACCGAGCTCGCCACCGAGTCCCTCTGGATCCCCCCCGGCTCCTGGATCGAGCGCCCCACCGGCCGCCACTTCACCGGCCCCCAGGAAATCACCCGCTCCTTCTCCATCGATCAGATCCCCGTCTACGTCCCCGCCGGCGCCATCATTCCCCGCGAGCCGCCCATGGAGTACACCGGCCAGAAGCCCATCGATCCCCTCATCGTCCGCGTCTACCCCCTCGCTGAGAACCAGACCAGCTCCTACCGCCTCTATAACGACGCCAGCAGCTCACGGGCCTACCAGCGCGGCATCTGCACCTGGACGCCACTCTCCGCCGCCCAGCACGGCGACTCCACCACCGTCTCCATCGCCCCCGTCGAAGGCAGCTACCCCGGCATGATCGAAGACCGCGCCTACCAGATCGAGCTCCCCGGCGACTGGCCGCCCGCTTCTGTCACCGTAAACGGCACAAATCTCGACTTCACCGGCCAGCAAACGGAGAAACCCGGCTGGCACTACGAAGGCAATACCCTCACCACCGTCGTCCTCACCCCGCACTACTCGGTCCACACCGCCGTCACCATCACCATTCGCCGCGCCGAAGGCTCGCTTGCCTCCCGCGCCCAGCTCGACGGCTTCCCCGGCGCCATCGCCCGTCTCCAGGGCGCTTATAACGCTCTGAACTCCGTTTGGCCGACCACCTGGTCGCCCAACGTCCTCATCGACGCCTGGCAAACCGGCGACCGCCTCAACTACCACCCCGAAACCGCGCACCAGGAAATCGCCCGCTTCCCGCAGCTCTACGCGCAGAGTCAGGCCGCCGTCCAGGCGCTCATCGACAAAGAGAACGAGCTGGGAACCCAGCCCGGCTCCGGCGCCCAGCGCCAAAATCCCGAGCAGGTGCATCTCTACTTCAATCGAGCCGCCGCTCTGCTGAAGGACGGCGCGCCCACCATGTAAGGATCGTGATTTTGAGCGGAGGGCGAACGAGCGGCGCGCACCACGGAGAACTTTGGTGCGGAGGGAATCGGCCACCGATAAAGATCTCAGGCGGTGCCTGGAATGGCATCTCCGTCCCTCCACCACGCGTGTCGACCGCGCAGCCAGCGGGCCGGGGCATTATTTTCGGATGAAGTACATCAGCCAGCTCGCCGCAATCACCGATCCGACGAACAGCACCCAGCAATACACGCCATACTTCACCATGGCGCGCGGCGTCGATCGCTGCGTAATCGCAAACACCACCGAGGCGAACGTGGCGAACAGCAGAACAGAAGTGAAATGAGAGGGCGCGATCACTAGACCTTTCTCCCGATGCGCAGGTTGTGCGCGTCCACCGCGGCGACGAAATTCAGCAGTCCGGCCACCACCACGAACTTGGTCCCGTAGTCGGCCGTCACCAGCTGCACGGTGCTCGCGCCCAGCGAGAAGATGCGGGCGATAAAGTACAGAATCCCCGTCCCGAGATCGCCGGCGAATCCCAGCATGTCCAGCGGATCGCCGGTGTTGGGCGCGTACACCTTGGCCTGCATCGCCAGTCCGATCGAGAACATCGCCGTGATCGCAACGAACAGCAGCAGGGCGCGAATCCAGTGGCGGGTTAACAGGTGTCCGGCGCCGGGAACCAGCCAGCCGAGAATCAGGGCGGAGTAAGCGAACCCCTGGGTCTGCGGGGCTGCGGGTGTCTGCGCTTTCGAGGCCATCTCGATTGATAATACAGGGGCCGCGCGGCCTGGTGCAGGCCCAGGCGCCCCCCTGGCGTAATCAAAAGAATCTCCGGTGGCCAACCGCTTTGCGTCCCAGGAAGATCGCGAATCGCCGCCCTCACGCTATACGCTCAACGCTCTCTGTCTTCTAAACTCCAAACTCTCTACCTGCTGCCCGCTGCCCTGGTCCTGATCTCATACACCGACCCTTTTGCCCCGATGAACAGCGTCTTCCCATCTTTCCCCCCGAAGCACAAACTCCCCGGTCGCTCGGGAACCTCCAGCACACCCTCCTCTTTTCCGTCGCGATCGTAGACGAATACCTGTCCGCTCGCGATATACACATTCCCTGCCGCATCCTCCACCACCGAGGTCCCGCCGCGCTCAGCAAACAGCTTCGTCGTGAGCTTCTCCCCGGACTCCAGCGTCGCCCGCCACGTCTTCGCATCGTCCTCGCTCACCACCAGACGTGTCTCACCCACCGCAAACGGCGCCAGTTGCGAGCTCTCCAGCAGCGGCCGCCACTTCCAGCTCGTCGCACCGCCCATCACCGCCACATTCGTCCCCGACGCGTAGAAATAATCCCGCTCCTGCGGTTCGAGGCCACTTCTTACCGCCGTGTTGCTCCCCACCCGATACGTGTAGCCCACATGCCCCAGCATCCGGTCCAGAAACGCCAGCTCGTTATGCAGTCCCACCGGCAGCAGCAGAACCGTCCTCGGCCGCGCCACGCCCTCGCCGTTCACCTGCGAAAGCGTTCCCGTCGCCGCATCCACCGCCATCACCGTCTTCTCGCGATTCACCGCCATCAGTTGGCCGCGTCCCGCAGCATCAACACCCGCCCATCCCAAAACCTGCGGCGATTCCTTCCCCGTGTCCGACAGCAACGACACCTTCTGTGTCTCCGAATCGATCCGGAAAATCCGGTGCCGCGCCGAATCGCTGAAATACACGGTCCCGTCGGGACCCGCCGTCAGCCCATCCGCATTGCTGAAGCCCGTCGCCACCCGCTCCAGCTTCGCTCCCGGCGCAAACGCCTCCGGCAGTGGCAGCGGCGCCCCCGGCCGCGCATCCTTCTCCACCTCAAAGTGGACAAAATGATGTGCCCGCACATCCACTCCGCTCTCCTCGTGAACGCTGTTGTCGAACGCCAGCCGCGTCTGGCTGAACACCTTCACGTTGTCGAACGCCACCCCGTCAGCATCCTTCGCCACCACCGCATACGGCTTCGGCAGCACCGTCCGCGACACCCGATACATGTACGTATTCGCGAACGTCACATCGTGCACGCCGTTCAGTTCCACAGGCACCGCGTCCTGCCCTGCCGGATTCTCCTCCTCCGTCTGCAGGTCGTAGATCCGCCAGTGCTGCACCCTCTCCAGCCGCACCTCGTTCTCCATGTGGTGTTCGCACGAGAACTGATAGATCGCCCCGGGCCGCGTCGTGTCCTCGATCACCAGCCCGGCCTTGGCCGTCGTCGCATGCGACCAGATCCCCCGCAGCACCCCGCCCCCGCCCTTCACCCACAGGCTGGGATACTGCGCGTTCGCCTCCATCGCCGGCCGCCTCGCGGTTCCTGCTCCGGTCTGAGGAAGTGGTTTCGGAGCCGCCGGCTCCAGCGCCTCGACGTACTCGCTCCGACCCTCCCAGAAATCCACGTCCTCCAGCAGCGATTGCGCGCCCGCCTGCCACTCCACGCCCATCGCTCGCGGATTCCCGTTTCCCGTCGCGATCCCAATTCCCGTCACAATATTCCCGCCCCCGTCCGGCGCCACCACCAGCGGAATTGATCCGCCCGTCCCCGCAAACGTTGGATCGTGATCGGCCACCACAAACTGCGTAGTAAAAGGACTGAATCCGATCAGCACCGAATCGCCCCACAGCCACACCGGCCCCCGCAGCCGATAAAACCCGCTAGGAAAATACAGCACTCGATGGTTGTTGATCGCCTTCTGAATTGCGTTCGTGTCATCGGTCCATCCATCGCCCTTCACGCCCAGCGTCCGCACATTCACCCATGTGCTCATCGGAGGCAGCGTCGGAATATCCGTCTTCAGCGCTGCCCGCTCCGCATTCTCCTCCTCCGTCGCGCTCAGCGCCTTCTCCCGATGCTCCTCCTTGATCCCACGCTCCCGCCCGTCAGGCGCAATCTCCAGCCCCAGCGTGAACCGCTGCTCGACATACTGCTTTTCTGTAACCTGCAACCTGTAACCCGTAACCTGATCATCGGCAAAGCGACCGACGCCGTCGCACACCACGTTCTCGAGCGTGACCTCATTCCGCAGGTTTTCCGCGTCGCCGAGCCGCAGCACCGCGTCCCGCACATCCCGCATCACCAGATCCCGCCCGTACAGCTGCTCCACATCTCCCTTCGGAATCTCCACCGCCACCGGCACATCCTCAAACCGGTCCCGCACCAGCGTCATCCCCGCCTCGTGGGTCGAGATCGCCGCCTTTTCCTGCCCGTCAAAGCTCGAATCCATCAGCAGAAACTGCCATGCCGGCGACGTCTTCCCCGTCTCAATCCCGTACTGCCCGCCATGCACGTGAATGTCGTACGCCTGGTTCCCCACCTGCTCGATCGCCGCCCGCGCATCGCCCAGATCGAAATCCGCATGCGCCACAAAGCTGTGCTGCGCGACATTGAAGCGCACCGCCACCGCCACCGAATTCCCCGCCCCAATTTCGAAATCAATATTCGATACCGCGCTGAAGAACGTGAACTCGCTTGCATCCGCCCCCGCCGTACCCCACGCGGTATTCGGATCCGTGCTCGTGTCCCTGCGCTCGTCCGTGAACCACAGCATCGGCCGCGGCCCGCTTTCCGCGAACCCCGGCGTCCCCGCCCCCAGCACGAACACCGGCCGTTTCGCCCCATATCCAATCAGCCGAATCCCCGCCCACACCAGTACAGTGTGCCCCAGCCGATACCGCCCCTCCGGCACAAACACGATCCCGTGATGCACCGTCGCCTGCGCCTGGTCGATCGCCTTCTGCAGCGCATCCGCATCATCGGCCACTCCATCGCCCACCGCGCCGAACTCCGCTTTCGACAGATACACGGCGTGCGCATCGTCCGGCCGCAGCGTGTAGACGCTCTGTCCCGCAGCAATCCCGCACGCCATCGACGCCGCCACACACCATCCCAGACCCTTCCAGCGCATGCTCCTCCTCACAACCGGTCCGCCCCCAATGTACGATGCGCTTCCGTCTCGCCGCCAAATCGCAATCCCGGGGTTTCCGCATCCACCAACTCCCCACGCTAAGATGGTTCCGGCCCCCGGAGGTCCCCGTGCGCGTTGGCCTGATGACCCGCGAATATCCGCCCGCCGTCTATGGAGGCGCCGGCGTCCACGTCGAATACCTCAGCCGCGAGCTCGCCCGCTCCATCGACGTCGAAGTCCACTGCTGGGGCAATCAGCACGGCGACGCCGGCCGCCTTCACGTCCGCGGCCAGCAGCCCTGGGCCGCGCTGGCCGAAGGACAGCCGCAAAAATTCACCACCGCGCTCGAAGCTTTCAGCCTCAACCTGCTCCAGGTGCAGTCCCTCCACGTCGACATCGTCCACACCCACACCTGGTACGTCGCCATGGCCGGCTTCCTCGCCAAAAAACTCCACGGCACGCCCCACGTCCTCAC
This sequence comes from uncultured Acidobacteriaceae bacterium, assembly GCA_963770525.1. GTDB lineage: Bacteria > Acidobacteriota > Terriglobia > Terriglobales > Acidobacteriaceae > Palsa-343. Next base: position 73,691 of record CAVYPY010000007.1, read on the forward strand.
CACCCACTCCCTCGAACCCCTCCGCGCCTGGAAAGCCGAGCAGCTGGGCAGCGGCTACGCCATGTCTTCCTGGATGGAGCACACCGCCATCCACGCCGCCGACGCCATCATCGCCGTCTCCCAGGGCACCAAAGCCGACATCCTCCGCGCCTACCCGCACATCGATGCAGACCGCATTCACGTCATCTACAACGGCATCGATCTCGACGAGTACCAGCAGACCCCCGACACCTCCGCCCTCATCGAAAACGGCGTCGACCCCGCGCGCCCCTACGTCCTCTTCGTGGGCCGCATCACCCGTCAGAAAGGCGTCACCCACCTCGTCGATGCCCTCGCGTACCTGCCCAACGACACCCAGGTCGTCCTCTGCGCCGGCGCTCCCGACACCCCCGAGATCGCCGCCGAAATGCGTGACAAGGTCACCGCCGCCCGCCGCACCCACCCCAACGTCATCTGGATCGAGAAGATGCTTCCCCGCTCCGCGGCCATTCAGCTGTACAGCCACTGCGCGGTGTTCTGCTGCCCCTCGGTCTACGAGCCCTTCGGCATCATCAATCTTGAAGCCATGGCCTGCCACGCCCCCGTCGTCGCCAGCGCTACAGGCGGCATCCTCGAAGTCGTCGTAGAAGGCGTCACCGGCTGCCTCGTCCCCTTCGAGCAGGACCGCGTCACCGGATTCCCCGTCCACCCCGACGAATTCTCCCGAGCCCTTGCCGCCAGGATCCTCCACGTTCTGAATGATCCAGCGCGAGCCCGCGCCATGGGCGAAGCCGGCCGCAAACGCGTCGAAGAAACCTTCTCCTGGCAAACCATAGCCGCCCAAACGATCACTCTATATCAGTCTCTGTTACAGAACCAGCCGTAACCGGGTGCCCCTTTCAAGCCCGCTGTTGGCTTGAGTGGGAAGCCCTGACGCCCCAAATCCTCTGCGCTCTCTGTGTCCTCTGTGGTGAAAGATTTCTTCTATATCTTCGCTTCCACCGCGGGGCTACAGCGCCCGCCCCGCCGCCGCTCCCGAAGCCCACGCCCACTGAAAATTAAACCCGCCCAGCCACCCCGTCACATCCACCACTTCACCCACAAAATACAATCCCGGCACCGCCCGACACTCCATCGTCTGCGCCGACAACGCATCCGTATCCACGCCCCCCGCCGTCACCTCCGCCTTCGCGTACCCCTCCGTCCCTGCAGGGGAAAAGCTCCACGCGTGTAACCGCTGCTCCAGCGCATCCAGCCCCGCATTCGTCCAGTTCTGCGGATCCGCCACCGCCAACAGACGCTCCGCCAGCCGCGCCGGCAACACCTCCCGCAGCGCCGCCTTCGCCGCAGCAGCATCACGCCGCGCCCCCGGCTTGCGCAGCGGCGCCAGCACCTCCTGCTCGGGAGCCCAGTCCACCATCACCGCCTCCCCCTCCCGCCAGTACGACGACACCTGCAGCACTGCCGGCCCGCTCAGCCCCCGATGCGTCACCAGCAGCTTCTCCCGGAACCGCCGCTTCCCAACCGACACCACCACTTCCGCCGACACCCCCGTCAGATCGCACCACCGCGCGCGATCCCCTTCCTCCAGCACCAGCGGCACCAGCCCCGGCCGGCACTCCCGCACCGGAACCCCGAACTGCCGCGCCACCTCATACCCAAATCCGGTCGCGCCCATCTTTGGGATGGACAATCCTCCCGTCGCCACCACCAGCGCCCGGCTCGTCAGCTCCCGCCGCTGCCCCTCCATCTCCACCCGCAGTACATATGTATCCGTGTCGCGCACGATTTCCGTCACCCGCGTCCCCGTCAGGATCGTCACCCCCGCCGCCGCGCATTCCTCCAGCAGCATTGCTACAATCTGCTCCGCCGGCCCATCGCAGAACAGCTGTCCCAGCGTCTTCTCGTGATACGCGATGCCATGCTTCCGCACCAGCGCCACAAAGTCCTCCGGCGCATACCGCGCCAGCGCGGATTTGGCGAAATGCGGATTCCCGGAGAGAAAGTTCTCCGCCCGGCAATGAATGTTCGTGAAGTTGCAGCGGCCGCCGCCCGAAATCAGAATCTTCTTCCCCACCCGCTCGGCGTGCTCCACCACGGCGACTCTCCGCCCGCGCCGCCCCGCCTCGATCGCGGCCATCAGCCCCGCCGCGCCGCCCCCAACCACCACTCCATCGAACGCCGGCTGTTCCCCCCGCTCCCGCATCACCCTGAGCATACCGGGCCGCCAGCCATCCCCCCATCCCGAAACGCCTTAGGCGGAGCAGAGAATCTTTTTCTGCTTCTCCCGCGCGAAACTTCCGGAAGCCCGACCATCCGGACATCACGCTCGGCGGAAAGCGAGTTCTGCGATCCACCCCACAGTCGGCAGAAATGATCGGATTCTCTGCCCCGCTCGAAGCTCGGTTGCCGGGGATCATCCGTTGAGCTAAATTGGCTGCAATCTCTCCAGCGGGCGATACACGGGCTCAGAGGTTCCCTCAATGCCACCGTGGTTCCGATTCGCGACGCGAAGGCTTTTTCGAGCACCAGGGTTCACCCTCGGAGTGACGGCGCTGCTCGCCCTGGGCATCGGAGCAGGTACGGCGCTCCTGAGCCTGGTCGATGCTGTTTCCTTCCGTCCGCTCGCGGTGCACCGCCCCGGCGAATTGATGCGTGTGGTGCAGCATGACCCGGCATTTCGGACGACAACGGAATTTCCCTACGAGTTTTTCCTGGCCCTCAAAGCAAGATCCCCCGACTTTTCCGCAATCGCAGGAGAAACGAACGCCCAGGTCGTTCTGACTGAACCTGCCCCCGCGCAGGAGATCCGCGTCTCCTTTGTCACGCCGCAGTTCTTCTCATTGCTGGGTGTACCAGCGCTCCGCGGAAGGGTACTCGCGCCTGGCGACGAGACTGACTCGTCGGAAGCTCCGCCGGTGGTTCTGAGCTACGCCTTCTGGAACGTCCGATTCCATCGTGACCCGGAGATCGTCGGCCAGACCCTCGTGCTGAACAACCATCCCTTTGTGATTGTGGGGGTGATGCCGCGCTCGTTCCACGGCCTCTCTGCCGATACCGCTCCGGATATTCGCGTTCTGCTCCGGACAGGGTGGCTCCTGATGACGGAGCCGGGGACGGCTGGCTATCCGTACCTTTCCATCGTGGGCCGGCTGAAGCCGGGAGGGTCCCGCGCTGCAGCCCAAACCGCCGCCCTGGCCATCTGGCAGGAGGCCATCACGCAGTACTGGACGAATCGGATTCCAGGCGACGGGCAGGTAGCCCGAGAGAATCTAGCCGACGACCTGCGTCTGGGCGTGCAGTTGGAGAGCGAGAAGCGCGGCAACTCGCTGCTACGCGACCGCTATGGATCCGGCTGGCTTTTGCTCGGGGTGGCAGGAGTCATCCTCGAAATTCTGCTGTCTGCCAATCTGACCACCCTCTTCCTGTCGCGCCATTTGGCCCGGACCAACGATATCGCGGTGCGCCTGGCCCTGGGAGCATCCCGCGCCAACGTGCTGCGCCTTCTGCTCTGCGAGGGTGCTCTGCTGGCCGCCATCGGAGCCGTGGCCGGAATCGCCCTCGGCTATCTGCTCCTCCCGCTGCTCGTGCACTTGTTGCCGCCCGTGCGCGATCTCCGGACAGACTCTCTCACCGCCGCCCTCGATGTTGGGCGCGATGCCCGGCCTTTGATCATCGGCCTCGTGCTCGCCACTGGAGCCTTTCTGGGATTTGGCTGCGCTCCCGCGTGGATCGCGTCGCGCATGCCCGTGCGCGAAGGACTGCAGTCGGGACATGTTTCGTACCGGCTCGGCATGCAGCGCCGGCTGCTGCTGTTGCAGGTCGCGCTGTGTACGCTGCTGCTGGCCTCTGCAAGTCTCCTCACCCGTTCCTTTGTCCGGTTGCGCGACTCGAATCCGGGATTCGACGCCGAGCGCCTGGTCAGCTTTACCTTCGACCCGGAACTGCGCGGCTACACGGTCGACCAGGCGAACCGGCTCCGCGAGCGGCTCATGGCTCAGGTGGAGGGCCTGCCGGGCGTCAGCTCGGTGGCCGTGACACGATGGCCGTTGATGCGCGGTACCGGATTCAAAGTCGTGATGGCGCCCCAGGGAGTCGCTGTACCAGCGGACGCGCCGCTGAATGTCACGCTCAACACAGCCACCGGCAACTTTTTTCCAACTATGGGAATGAAGATTCTCGAAGGCCGTAGTTTCCCGCAGCAACAGAAATCTGAGCCCGGGGAGGCAACGGACGTCGTGGTGAACCAGGCATTCGCTCGCCAGCTTTTCCCCGGCGTCGATCCCATCGGCAAACGCTTCGGGATGCGTGGTCACCAGAGCGACTACGAAGTGGTGGGTGTAGTGAGCGATGCGAAGTACCGTTCCCTGCGCGAGATGCCGTCACCCATCGTTTACTGGGACTCTGGCCTCGGCCGCTTGCGCAGCGTCTTGTACGTGCGTACCAGCCTGAAGCCGGCGACGATCATCGAGCCGGTCGAGAAGATTTTCGCGGCCCTCGACCCCACCCTGCCCGTCACCGACGTGGCCACTATGGAGGAGGAACTCGACGCTACAACGTCCGGTGAGCGGTTCAACTCCCAAATCGCGTCGGCCTTCGCACTTTTCGCGGCGATCCTCGCCGGTCTCGGGATCTACGGACTCATGTCGCTGATCGTCACCCAGCGTCGCCGTGAACTGGCCATTCATCTGGCCGTCGGAGCCTCGCGTACCCGCCTCGTTGCTCTCGTCTCCAGCCAGTTCATCTTTGCCGTCGCTGGCGGAACCGTCCTTGGCCTCGGGGCCGCCTTCTTCGCAGGTCCGCTTTTGCGCACCATGCTCTATCGTGTCACACCCAACGATCCGATATCTCTGTTCTCGCCGCTGGGCTGGGTCGTCATCCTTGCGTTCCTGGGATCGCTTCTGCCGCTGTTCCGTGCCGTCCGTACCGAGCCGGCGAACGCTCTGCGCCAGACGGAATAGCCACTGAAAGTCAGCTGACCTGGGGCTCTTCAATCGTCAGTTGGTGCAATCCGGAGATTACGCATCAGTAAACATCGTCGGTGACTGTTGTCATACCCGTGATTTCCCTATTGCTGACATTACGTACATTATCCTGTGGCAACGCGATTGAGCGATTGCGAGCATCCGCAGCAGATCAGCCGGGCGGAGACACTGGAGGAATGGAATGTGGCATGCACCATGGTCTGGCGCGCTATGGTTTGGGATTGCTGCTATTGGATTCGCAGTTGGTGTGGAGTCGCGGGTTTGATCTTTGGTGGAATTGTTGGATATCAGCGGATTCTGCAGGCGAGACGGGGAGGGGGATGGCAAGGTCGGCTTGATGTAGCCAGAATTTTTCTTGGTACCACAATGGTTTGTGCGTGCGGGGCCTTGGTTGCGTTGTTGTCTCGCTCGGATAACCGATGGTGGTTAGGCGAAGCAGGCTGTTTGCTTAGCCTGCTCCTTGGTTCAGTTTTGGTCGTTAGCGCTCGGGGCCAAGGTCGTCGGCTATTGTTGCTCGCGCACGCTGTAATGATTATCGGGGCTCCTGTATCGGCTCTTTGGGCGCTGTGGCTTTTCTGAACTGACATTCATACCTAAGCTGACTCAGGCTGTCCTGTCCGCGTTCTCTTCAGGACCGGAGATGGACATCTAACCAGTTAGGCGTGCAACAGGCCGCAAGAAAACTGAAGGTGCACCTCAGCGGTGCAGCTTGCTGCCGTTTCCGTTCTGGCCGTATCACCGGCATCCCGGAAGTAACCCGACCCGGATCGCACCTGCATCCCGCGCCTCTGCTCGTCTAACCCGTAAACCGTAACCCCTGTCCCCTGCCTTTAAGCACTTCCCCCGCTTCTGTGGAAATCCTGTCAACCCCTATGCGCCCTTACCAAGGTACCGTTTTCCCCGCAACCCTTTCCACATCAATTGATCATTCGTAACCGTCACAGGTCCAAAATGTGGCAGGAAACTCGTCCGAATTTGGTATTCTGAACTTATAGAGTAAAAAAGAAAAAAGCCGCCACCAGGGCGGCTTTTTTCGCGAGCATGGAACCTCCGGACTTCAAAGGGTTGTCGCGATAGCGGCGCGAACCCTTTCTTTTTTCCGCACCGATCCCGGCTGCTTATGTCCTGCCGTCGAGATAGGGGAACCGTCGGCGCCCTTCGCGGTCGGCGATCCCATCGATGTTACCTTTGCCCACCCGCAGAATCAGCGACTTCCATTTCTGATGCCCATCATTTTTGACGTCTTTTTTCGACGGCTATTCGCCGAACCGCACCCGCACTCCCACCCGGGCGATCCGCGGCGTGCCCAGCGTGGTCTGGGGGGTTTTGCCCACCTCAATCGAGCGATCGAAGAGATTCTCCCCGTCGGCGAACAGGACGCAATGCTGCCCCAGAGAGTGCTGCCCGGAGGCGTCCAGCTGGAAATACGAGTGCAGCAGGAACTGATTCGCATCGTCATCAAAGGCGCGGCCGCCGTAGCGTCCCTGCAGGCTCACCAGGCCCCAGCGCGCTCGCGAGAAGCGCACCTGCGCGGTCGCCGTGTTGCGCGGCACCTCGGGAATCCAGTTGCCGACCAGATAAGGCTCCGGCGCATTCTTCGTCACCGTCGCATCGGCGTACTGGTAGCCGCCCTCGATGCCGATCCACGCAGTGGGCCGCATCGCGTAATCAAGAGAGACGCCGCGGCTCTCAATTTGTCCCAGGTTCTCGCGTTTAAGCAGCACGCTGGTCGGCGTCGCGCTCAGGGTGAGCGAGGCAATCGGCCGATTCACCTGGGTCCAGAAATAACTGGCGCGCACGCTCGAACCCCAGCGGCGCAGATCGGCCTGCGCGCCGGTCTCCCAGCCCGTCGCCCGCTCCGAGCGGAGGTTGGGATTGGGCTCGGTCACCTCCGACCCCACCTGGAAGGAGCGATAGAGCTCGTTCTCGGTGGGCGTGCGGAAGGCGCGGAATCCCGATGCGCTCCACGCCAGCCACGGCGTGAGCCGCCGCACCACGCCGAGGCGCGGATCGAAGACGGTCTGGCTCCAGGAAGGAAGCGTGGTCGCAGGCGCCGAGGTCGAGGTCTGCCACACGTTGAAGTTCGAGAAGTGATCGACGCGTGCCGACCCACTCAGCGTCCACCCCGCCGGCGTGTAGAGTGCCTCGCCCCAGGCGCCGGTGAGCCGCTGCCGCGCGGAGGTCGAAGTGGTTCCACCTGCGCCGACCAGCAGGGTCTCATTGTCGGTGGCACGGACATCGTGCGTGTCGGCCCCGGCCAGAATCAGCGCATGGGCTCCGAGTGCGTGTCGCCAGCGCGCCGCCGCGCCCAGCTCATCGGCGGGGTCGAACTGGAACTTGGTCAGCTTCTCCGAGGTGCGTGGCACATTGACGCTGGAGAAGGTCTGGCGGAAATGCTCGTTGCTGCCGAACAGGCGCAGCGACCAGTCGCCCCAGTCGGCGCCGGCCGCCGCTCGCCACAGTCGCGTCAGGTTGTACTGATCCGGCGTGCCGTTGTGCCGGCTCTCGTTCAGCGCATTGGCGCGGGCGAAGACGCGGCCGCCGTCCGGGAGCGCGCGCTGCCCTTCGACCAGCGCATTTTGTGCGTGGACATTCGACGGCTGATCGATGGGCCCGCGCTGATCCGGAGCGATGAGCGTGTAGCCGTCGGTGGCGATCACGCCGGCGCTCCCGAGGCCGGCCCACGGTCCGCGCTTGCCGGTCGCAAGGACACCATCGTCGAGCGTGCTCTCCGAGCCGCCGCTCGCCAGGACTTGCACACCATTGCCCTGGGGGGGCACCGGGACAACGCTGATGACGCCGCCGATGGCGCTCGATCCGTAAAGATCCGACGCGCCGCCGCGGACGACCTCGACCGACTGGACCGACAGCTCGGGCAGTTCCTCCCAGTGGATCCAGCCGCCGTAGGGATCGTTCAGCGGGACGTCGTCCATCACCACCAGCGACCGGCTGGCCGCGGTCGATCCCAGCCCTCGCAGCGAGACGCCCTCGGTGGTGGGATTGGCTACCAGCGAGCTCGAGCGCCGGTAGAGGTCGAAGCCTGGCACCTCGCGCAGCTTTCCGTCGAGAGCCGGGGGCGCAGCCTGCTCCAGTTGTCGCTGATCCATCACGCGCGTGCTGGCGGGACTGTCCTCTTCGCCCAGAGGCGAGCGATAGGCGGTCACAGTCACGGTCTCAAGCGGACGCTGGAGGGTGATGGATAGTGGCTGTCCCGGCTGAACGTTGACCACCGCGGTGAGGTAGTGCGCCGCCGTTACCTCGACCTGCGCCGGGGCGCGCTCCAGGGTGAACGCGCCGTCCGCGCCGGTGGTTGCCAGGGTTTTGCCAGAGAGGTCGCTGACTGTCGCTCCCGCCACGGGATTGCCGTGCGCATTCCGCACCGTGCCCCGCGTTTGCGCTGAGGCAGAATTTGCGGCGGCCAGAGCCGCAACCAGCAGGACGATCGGCGTGCAGACTTTCAAGACTGAAAGGGACGAGGGTTTCATGGAAGGGGTTGCCCTCCCTCGGCGGCCTCGTCCCCGATTCTGCGAACCGCCGCCGGGCCGTTGACGCCCTCCGCCGGCAGAGCCGCCAGCAGATCGGCGATGGTCCTGTCCAGAATCGGATGGCGCCAGGCCGGCGCGATTTCGGCCAGAGGGGCTAGGACGAAGCGGCGCTCGGCCAGAGCCGGATGCGGCACAGTCAGCCGCTCGGTCCGGATCACGCAATCATCGATCAGTAGCAAATCGAGGTCGAGCGTCCGCGGGCCCTTCGGTGCATCGCGCTCGCGAATGCGCCCGTAGCTCCGTTCGGTGGCGAGCAGAAACTCCAGCAGTCCCTCGGGATCGAGGCCGGTCTCGACGACCGCCGCTGCGTTCACAAACGCGGGCTGGCCGGGGATGCCCACCGGTTCGGTTCGGTAGAGCGACGATCGGGCGAGCACCCGCCCCACCGCGGCCAGATCGCCAATGGCCACGCGGACAGTCAACTCTGGCCTGCCCACCTTCGAGGGCAGGTTCGCGCCGACGCCGATGGCTGCTCGATGCCGCACACTGCCACAGTACCCGATTTCCGCAACGCGATATGCTCAGGACATCATGAAGATCGGGTTCTTCGGGGGCAGCTTCGATCCGCCGCACCGCGGCCACGTCGCCCTCGCCTGCCTGGCGATGGAGCGCCTTGGCCTCGACCGGGTGGTCCTCGCGCCGGTCGGCGTGCAGCCGCTGAAACGCGATCGTCCTCAGGCCAGCTATGAGGATCGGGTTGCCATGACCCGCCTCGCCATCGATGGCCGGCCCGGGCTCGAAGTCTCCCTGATCGACGCGCCTCGCGCCGATGCCCGCCCCAACTATACGATCGATACCATCCGGGCTCTGCGCGCGACCCTCGGCTCCGAGGACCAGCTCTTTTGTCTGCTGGGCGCGGACTCCTTCCTCAGCATCGCCAAGTGGTATCGCGCCGCCGATCTGCTGCTGGCGTGCGACTTCGCCGTTGGCGCCCGCCCTGGGTTCGACCTTGGCCGCGTGACCGCGGCGCTGCCGGCCAGCATCTCCGTCGCCTCCTGCGACGCGGCTCAACCGGACCACCTGGCCCTTTGCCTGCGCAGCCCCGGCCGCCCCGAATCGCACCTCTATCTCCTTCCCGATCTCGAAGAGCCCGCCTCTGCCAGCGGCATCCGCTTCGAACTCGAACAGGGCGCGAATCCCCGCCAGAAGCTCTCGCCCGCCGTCGCCGATTACATACGGGACCATCATCTTTATCAGCCCGAACCCGCATCCTGATCCGCGAGCGTTCCCTCGGCCAATTCACGCCTTGCCGCCTTCTTTCCCCCAATCCTCATCGGTTCGCCGTATCATCGACCAGGAGCGTGACCCTCATCCAATTTCCGGTCGCGCGCCCAGGAGCGCTCACCCCACGCATGGCTTCCACGGAAATCCGCAGGATGGTCCTGGCCGCTGCCGCGGCCTGCGACGAAAAGAAAGGCGAAGACACCCGCATCCTCCAGCTCGATCCCGCTGACTCCGCCTTTACCGACTTCTTCCTCATCACCAGCACCGCGAACGATCGGCAATCCCAGGCCGTCGCCGACGAGATCGAGTCGCGCCTGAAACGCGACTTCCGGACATATCCCAACTCCGTCGAGGGCCGCCGCGTCGGCGAGTGGATCCTGATGGACTACGTGGATTTCGTCGTCCACATCTTTCTGCGCGACAAGCGGACTTTTTACGACATCGAGCGCCTGCGGAAATCCGCCCGTACGGTCGCGCTGGCCGAGCTGACCGCCGCCCTGACGGAGAAAACCCTCGCCGCCCGGAAAAAAACGCCGGCGAAACGCGCGGCGAAGGCCCCGGCGAAGAGAGTTGCGGCGAAAAAAGCCGCAGCGAAGAAAGCGACAAGAAAGACAAGTACCGGCCGCCGGAAGGTCAGTTGAAGGGCTGAGCTTTGACCGAACCAATTTGGTACCGACTTTCCACACGGGGCGAATAAAAGTCGAACCATTCGCTGGGAATTTCTGCTAGCATCCGCGATAGCAGTTCTTCCCAGCGAGGCGGGATGTCAAATCAACTCAATATCCGGAACGTCCCTTCTGATTTGCGGCACTGGATTCGGCGCGAAACCCAGCGAAGCCAGCAAAAGCAAAACGAATTCCTGATCAGTACTCTGCGTCAAGCTGCCCAACTAAGCTATACGCCCACGTTGCCATTCGACCTCCCCCAGGTTCACCCTACTCTGAGTGATGATCGACTCCCGTTTTCGTTTATCGATCTCTTTGCGGGAATTGGTGGTTTTCGAATCGCACTGGAGGAAAACGGCGGAACGTGCATTTTCACATCCGAGTGGGATCGGTACTCGCAACGAACGTACAGCAAATGGTTCGGGGAAATGCCTCGTGGCGACATAACCCAAATTCGCCCGAGCGATATTCCGAATCATGACATCCTTGCCGCAGGCTTTCCTTGCCAACCATTCTCGATCGCCGGAGTGTCCAAGAAGAACAGCTTGGGGAGGTTACACGGTTTCAAGTGCACCACGCAGGGAACGCTTTTCTTCAACATTGCAACGATCGCCGAGATCAAGCGGCCCCCCGTCTTGCTTCTGGAGAATGTCAAGAACCTGAAGTCGCATGACCAAGGGCGGACGTGGGAGACCATTAACGGCCACCTCGAGGCACTACATTACAAAGTTTTCGTCGACGTGATCGATGCCGCTGGGTGGGTACCTCAACATCGCGAGAGGGTGTATATCGTTGCTTTCGATAGATATGTTTTTGGAGACAACCCACCTTTTGAGTTCCCAGCGCCCCCGGAAAATAGCCCCAAACTGCAAGATGTCCTCGAGGAAAAGCCGGACCCGAAGTACACTCTCACGGATCACCTCTGGGGATATTTGCAGGAGTATGCCGAGCGGCATCGTGAAAAGGGAAATGGCTTTGGGTTTGGTTTGGCAGATTTGGAGGGAATATCGAGAACGCTGAGCGCTCGGTATTACAAGGATGGCTCCGAAATCCTGATACCGCAAGCCCGCAAGAACCCGCGTAGATTGACACCGCGAGAATGCCAACGCCTAATGGGATTCCCTGACGACCCTCAACGATTCCCTATAGTGGTTTCCGATACGCAAGCATATAGGCAGTTCGGGAACGCAGTCGTCCCGAAGGTCGCGTCCGCGGTTGTTCGATCCATGCTTCCGGTCCTCCGGGGCGAATGGGACCGGCAGAACAAGGGATGCCTCCTGAAGCGCCCTTACCCTGAGTTGGAGCAGGCCGCTGTCTGATGGCTTCCCCGCTTTGCGAGGCGGCGATAGACGCGGCTCGAACCAGCGGCAACGCGCTTCTCAAATTCATCTCTGCAAACGACGTCGGGATCACCGAAAGCCACCAGTGCGGGTTTTACCTCCCAAAGGAAGACGGCGTATGGCAGCTCTTCACGACCCAGCCCCCCAATAAGGGTGAATTCAATAAGACGATTGTCTCAATTCGTTGGCAGATCGAAGGTTATGAAACCCAATCTGCGATCACGTGGTATGGACAGAAGACTCGGAGCGAATATCGCCTGACGCGGTTTGGTCGGGACTTCCCCTATCTGACCAGAGACTCCGTTGGAGATCTGTTCGTTCTTGTTCCAGAAAATCCAACCACGTTTCGGGCATTTCTTCTTGACATTGCAGATGACCTCGAAGAACTGCAGGCAATACTCGGGGTCCAGTTTGGGAAACACTGGGCGATCTACCAAAATGGTGCGCCGCGAGTAGAAACGGAGAATGAGTGTATTGAGAGAGCGTTTCGGGAATTTGTCGAAGGCCTCACCGTCTTTCCTACCGGAGAAGCATTTTCAGCGGCGGCCCGGCAAACGGTTGCAAATTGCATCCGAGGGTTCGAACAGCTGGATATTGACTCAGCACTGCTGAGGCTCATCGATAGCGAGTATCGGCTATTCCGCATGGCCGAACGTGCGCTTTGCACTGGCGAAGTTCAGCGCCTGTTCCGCGACATCGAAGATTTTCTGAAAACTGCCGCGACCATCATGAACCGGCGGAAGTCACGAGCAGGACGATCGTTGGAAAACCACGTCGGAGCGCTACTTGCACAAAGAGGGGTTCCCCATGTGATGCGGCCGGCGGAGATTGAAGGACAACCCGACGTCGTCATTCCAAGCGTAGCAGCCTATTTCGACCCCAATTGGCCAATAGACAAGCTCTTCGTGGTGGGCGTGAAGACGACCTGCAAGGATCGTTGGCGTCAGGTCGTGAACGAAGCACCGCGGGTCGCACACAAATACATTCTGACTGTGCAACCGGGAATTTCAGAGGATCAGCTTCGGCTGATGCATCAGGCTGGTGTGTCTCTCATAGTTCCTCGCTCGCTGCACCGCGATTATCCACACACTACTGCCTTGGAGATTCTGGCAATTGAGGACTTTGTGGGCCGCGTAGAAGCAGGGCTAACGCGATGACAGACGTGCATTCTCCAGCAACGCGCAGCCGCAACATGGCGGCGATCCGGTCGGCCAACACCAAGCCGGAGGTCCGTGTTCGCTCCGCGCTGCACGCGCTTGGCTACCGCTTCCGCCTGCACCGCAGGGACCTGCCAGGGCGGCCGGACATCGTTCTGCCCAAATATCGCACCGCTGTCTTCGTGCATGGCTGCTTCTGGCACTGTCACCGTTGCAAATATGGATCGGTGGTCCCGGCCACTCGCGCCGAATTCTGGGCCGCCAAACGGGGCGGCAACGTCGCCCGCGACCGCCGGAACGCGTCGGCGCTGCGCAAGCTGGGCTGGCGGGTCGTGACCTTGTGGGAATGCGAGGTTCGGAACGCGGCCAACGCGCTCGCCCGGGTGCAGAAGCTCCGGATCGGCGTGTGATTTAGCATCATTTGGATGTCTGACCTTGCCCATCTCCCCACGGAAGCGCGCAATCCTGCCTCCGAACACCTTGACGAGCTGCCGACTTTGGCCATGCTCGAAATCATCCACCAGGCCGACCGCGACGCCGTCGACGCAGTCGAGAGCGAGCTGCCCCGCATCACCGCGGCTGTCGATGCTATCGCCGCCCGCGTCGAGAACGGCGGCCGCTTGTTCTATCTCGGCGCCGGAACGTCGGGCCGGCTCGGCGTCCTCGACGCCTCCGAGTGCCCACCCACGTACAACACGCCGCCGGAGCTGGTCCAGGGACTGATCGCCGGCGGCGACCGGGCGCTGCGTGACTCGGTCGAGCGCGCCGAAGACGATCCTGAACAGGGGGCACTCGATCTCGTCGATCACGGGTTCAACGGCAAAGACGTGCTGGTGGGCATCGCCGCCAGCGGCCGCACGCCCTATGTCCTGGGCGGGCTGGAACACGCCCGCGCCCTGGGCGCTCTCACCATTGGACTGAGCTGCGTGCCCGGATCGCCGATCGCCCAGGCGGCGGAGCTGGCGATTACCCCGGCGACGGGTCCGGAGGTGGTCACCGGCTCGACGCGCATGAAGGCGGGGACAGCGACGAAGCTCGTCCTGAATATGTTGTCGACCGGGGTGCTGGTCCGGCTCGGCTACGTGTATGGCAACCTCATGGTCAACGTGCAGCCGACCAATGTGAAGCTGCAGGACCGGGCCGCGCGCATCATCGCGGCGATTACCGGACTCGACACCACCGCAGCCGCAGAGTTGCTGGCACAGGCCGAATCGGTGAAAACCGCTGTCGTGATGCACCAGAGGGGACTCTCGCGGGCGCAGGCCGAAGCGCGACTGGCGGCAGTTCAGGGACGACTGCGGGAGGCTCTCACGGATCGCCGGTAGCCGAAGCGAACGTCACAGAGCCCAGGGCGGAAGAACTGGGAGGCTACACGCGACCGGCGACCGACTACCGGCTACCGGCTACCGCCTAAACCCTATACCCTAATCCCTGTACCCTGCCCCTCCATGAAAGCCACTCAGGTCGAATTTCGTCTCCGTCTGGTGATTCTGCTGGCCGTTTACTTCATCGGCTTCTACGCTCCGTGGCTGCGTTTCGGCGCAGCTGCCCCGGCTACCACGGCCTGGCTTGCGATCTCCACCACACTGGCCCTCTGGCACTGGCTGCCACTCGAACAGGCGAGCCTGCTGGTCACGGGCTTGGCGATCCTTTGCGCAGTGATCGGAGCCGCCCTGCGCGTCTGGGGCACCGCGCACCTCGGCAGCGGGGTCGTTCACTCGCAGCACATGCAGGCCGGGCAGGTCATGGCCGCCGGTCCTTACCGCTACGTGCGCAACCCTCTCTATCTGGGATCCTGGATTCTTTCGCTGGGGATCTCGATTCTCATGCCGCCCAGCGGGGCTCTGGTGTTTCTGGTTCTTGAAGGGATCTTCTACTTTCGGCTCATCCTCGGCGAAGAGGCGTTTCTCGCCGACCAGCAGGGCGAGTCGTATCTGGAATACCGTCGCGCGGTGCCGCGGCTGATCCCCGGTCTGCGCCCGCGGATCGCCTCCTCGGGGGCGCGGCCGCAATGGTTCACAAGCCTCGCCGCGGAGGCTTTCCCGGTCATTTACGCTGTCTGCCTGGCGGCTCTTGCCTGGGAATATAATCCCCGGCTGCTGATCCGCTGTCTGCTCATTGCGTTTGGATTTTCGCTGGTTACCCGCGCGCTTTTGCCTCGCACGCCGGCCCCCGCCGAGTAAGGACGAGTCCCGCACGGCCGCCGAGGCTGTGACCCCAGTGATCGAAGACCCATTCCTGCTCAACCGGCCTTGCCGGGCTGCTGGACGTCTTCCTCTTCCGGATCGGCGTGAGCGGTGTGCCCGTGCGTGGCCCACAGAATGCAGGCCAGGAACACGACGACCATTAACAACAACACTCCCAGCGTATTCGGGGTCAGGTTCATGATTTGCCCTCTACTCGTAAAGAGGGCAAAACCTTCCCCTTCTGTTGTCCGACCGCTGGTTTTAGGCGTTGTCGGCCGAAGCTTTAATGATCCTTCGCCACCACGCCGAGGTCTTCGTTGTCGGCATCCGACGGATGTCCGTGCGTGCCCAAAGGATGCAGCCTGCAAACACAGCTAAAAAGACCAGGATCATGCCGATCGTGCTGGGAGCGTCGCCCATGGACCTACCTCCCGCCAGCATTCTGCTCCCGCGGGCGCGCCACGGAACCGATTTTGATCTCATCCAAATCCCGAAGTAACGTGGGGATGCTTTTTAGGCATCCAAGGGAGCACGCTGGTTGCTTCACTCCCAAGGAGGGTGCCCCAGTGAAACCCCCGATTCGCTGCTTTGCGCTGATTCTGCTCCCTTCGCTGCTTTGCTTTTCGGCCCTCTCCCAGGATACCGGGCTCGGTCTGAGCCATCATGGCGCCAATATCTTCGCCGAATTCTCCGGAGGCCACACCGGCCAGGGCGAAGGGATCGTGTGGGGCGGAAGCGCCGGCAGCTACCTGCAGGGAAGCCTTCTCGGGTTCGTCGTCCGCGGCACGGCGCTTCCCAGCAACTCCACCATTCGCATCTACGATGCGACCCTCGGTCCGCGGATTGCTGTTTCCCTGCCGTTTATGCGCGTCTTTGCGGAAGTCGGCGGCGGCATGGGCCACAGCGGCTATTACGACTCCAGCGGCAATCTCGCCTCAGCCTGGGGACCTGCCTGGCAGGCGAATCTTGGATTCGCGCATACGATTCTGCCGCGGGTCGAGTGGCGCATCCTGGAAGCGTCGTACGCGCGCATCTACACCGGACGCGGCGTGACGCCGGTGATGCTCAGCTCCGGTGTGACCCTGCACCTCTGGTAGCAGCCACACCCAGCTGACGGTCCCGCCGGGGCTCTGCCGGGCCTGAGCGGAAGCCTGTTTCTTCAGTGCCCTCTCGGCCGGACGCGGAGAAAGACCACTGCGCCCATGGGATCGCTGCCGTAGACCGGCTCGAGGCGCGATCCCACCGTATACGCCGTCACCTGAGCACCCAGCGCCGTTTCGAAGTGCGGCAGCAGCGGCAGGTCGCGATCGTAGCCGAAAGTGTACGCCTGCACGCGGCCGGCGGGTTCCTCGGTAAAGCCCGGCGGGATGGGCCGCTCTCCCAGCAGCAACTCCGTGGTGCGGTCCACATCTTCGATGCGCGTCCACGCGTAATTCCGCGCATGGAACCGGATCGTCGACTCCAGAAGGTAGCTGTTCTCTTTCACGTTGTCCGCGAGCGAGCGCGTCCTTCCCCACACCACCGTGCTCACCCAGTTGTTATCGCCGCTCAGCGGCCGGTTGTAGATCGCCGACGCCGTCGTGCGCGCCTGGTTCTCCGCTGGGAACAATGCCTCCGGACTGTGCAGGCGCCCGTAGGACATCTGCCCGCTCCAGTTCTGACCCGGCTGCACCGTCAGGCGGGTGGACCAGGAATCCATCGCACCCTGCTGCACCTGCCAACGATGCTCGTTGGGTTCGCGTCCGTGGAAACCGCTGGCCTCCGCTCGGATCCAGCGCCAGGCGAGGCCTGTCGTCAGCACGTCATCCGAAATATGGGTCGAGTCCTCCTGGTGGTGGCCGAGCGTCGCGACCGGATCCTCCAGCGCCGAGGCGCGATGCGGAAAGGCTATGGGTCCGATGGCAGGGTCGCCCACCGGCGCCGCGTAGACGCTGAGCAACGTCCGCTTTCCCAGTGACAGGTCATAGAGGGCCGCGGCCTCCATGACAAAGTCGTGCGGGTGCTGCCCGTCGACAATCGGGTTGCCGTACGCGGTTTCGCCCTGCTGAAAGAGCAGCGGATATTGGCGTCCGGTGATGGTGGCCGGCTCGAGGCTGAGCATGGTGCGCAGCGTGAGCTGCTGACGGCCGCGGCTCCATTGCGCCATCGGCATACCCCAGTTCGTCGAGAAGAGCTTGTCGCCGCCGCGCGGGCTGGTCTGCTGAATATCGGAGACAAAGCCGTTTCCGTGGAACATCAGCATCCAGTTGCCGCGCATGGTCATCCACATCGGCTGCGGCACTGAATCCGGCTCGGCGCTGGTGCCGGAGGTCGCGTGGCCGCGAATCTCCCCTTCGAACGTGTGCGGAGAGCCCATCTGCATCTGCGCGTGCAGCGATCCGCACACCAGCAACAACAACGGTATCCATCGACGGAAATACATCCGTTTCCCCCTCACAGGCCATGGCATCGCACGCAAAATGCGCCCACGCATTTCGCAAAGGAGCAGGCGAGGAAGGTTTCCTAGATGCGCAGCGCGAGGGCGAAACCCGGCACACCGGGCGGAGCCTTGAGGTTCACCGCAAAGGAGCCTTGTAGCTGCATTGAATGGGCGGCGCTGGCCTGGCCGAAACACGGCGCGGTCCAGGCGACTGGGTTCCCGTCGGACATTGAGTGCTGCATCGCAGGCGCCGCGCTGTCCACGACGGCGGGCTCAGAAGCGGCAACGCAGCAGGCGCTTGTGGTCTGAGAGCAGCACAGGCGAACGCAGGCGGGGTGCAGCGCCGGAACGAGGCAGAGCGTTGCCACGATCAGACAGCCGACATACCGAAAGAACTTTGCAGCCCGCAAATCCGCCGCTCCTGAGGAAACGATATCGCTTTCCGGGAAATCCCGCGAGTGTCGCTGCGCTACAACTGCTTGCGACTGGCCGTCGATCGCATCCAGCTGCTCGTCCGAAGACAGCGCTGACCGGCTGACGGCGCCAGGTATGCGATTTCGGCACGGAGCAACCGGCTTCTGCCGGGCGGCATCCTGGCGAGTGACTGGCCAGACTGAAACGGCCTTGTTCGAGGAGAAAGATCGAATGCTTCGCAAACTCACGCCCCTCCTGATGGCAGCAATCTTTTGCGTCCCGCTGCTGACCACCGGCTGCGCCGAACACCGCACCTATTACGATCCGTACTATCACGATCAACATCCGTGGGTGCAGGAAAACTCCTACTACATTCAGTGGGAGAACAACACGCATCGAAACCACGAGGATTTCAACAAGCGCAGCAAGGCAGACCAGAAGGCGTACTGGGATTATCGCCACAAGGACGACAAGAACAAGAACAACGACAAGGATCACGACCAGAATCCGCACTGAGCCTGGCGATTGGGCGTGGGCGGTTTTCTATGCGGGTTCCTTTGCGATGGAAGCCAGCGCGCGGCGAGCGGCTTCGACGGTGGCCTGAACGTCGGCTTCGCTGTGCGCGGTGCTGAGAAACGCTGCTTCGAACTGGGAGGGCGGAAGCCAGACGCCTGATTCGAGCATCGTCTGGTGAAATGCGGCGAAACGCTGCGTGTCACAGCGCGCGGCTCCGGCGAAATCCGTAACGGGTTCGCCGGTAAAGAACCAGGTGAACATGGCGCCGATGCGGTTGGTGGTGAGCGGGATTTCGAGGCTCGCGGCGACTTCCGCGACGCCATCGGCGACCGCGGCGCTGCGCTGCTCGAGGGTTCGGTAAACCTCGGCGCGATGTTCTTCGAGGTACTGAAGCATCGCGATTCCAGCAGCCATGGCCAGCGGATTACCGCTGAGGGTTCCCGCCTGATACACGGGACCGAGCGGGGCGAGCTGATCCATGATGTCGGAGCGACCGCCGAAGGCTCCGCAGGGAAGGCCTCCACCGAGGATTTTGCCCAGCGTGGTCAAGTCGGGGCGAATGCCGTAAAGCTCCTGCGCGCCGCCGAGCGCAACGCGGAAGCCGGTCATGACTTCGTCGAAGATGAGCAGCGCTCCGTTTTCGGTAGTCAGCCGGCGCAGCGATTCCAGATATCCAGGAGCGGGAGGAATGCAGCCGGCGTTGCCGACAACCGGTTCGACGATGATGCAGGCGATTGCGCCTTTGTGTATTTCGAAAGCGGATTCGACTGCCGAGACGTCATTGTAGGGAAGCGCGAGCGTGAAGTGAACGGCTTCTTCGGGAACGCCGGCGGAGCCGGGAATGCCAAACGTTGCGACGCCCGAACCGGCTTTGACGAGAAGGCCATCGGCATGACCGTGATAGCAGCCCTCGAATTTCACGATATATTTGCACCCCGTGAACGCGCGAGCAAGACGAATCGCCGACATTGTCGCTTCAGTGCCGGAGCTGACGAAACGAAGCTTTTCGATGGAAGGAACTGCGGCGATAACCCGCTCGGCGAGATCGGCTTCCGATTCGGTGGACGCGCCGAAGCTGGCGCTGCGCGCGGCGGCTTGTTGGATCGCCTCGACGACGGGAGGAAAAGCGTGGCCGAGAAGCATGGGCCCCCAGGAACCAAAAAAATCGATGTAACAGTTTCCATCAGCGTCCCACAGATACGCGCCTTCGCCGCGGACAACAAACGGCGGCGCGCCACCGACAGCGTGAAAGGCGCGGACCGGCGAATTGACGCCGCCGGGAAAAAGCTTTTCCGCGCGCTGGCGCAGCGCGTCCGATCGAACCCTGGTGCGAGACATGCAGACAGTATAGGTTCGGGCATGGAGTCGAACGAAAGAGGGAACGACACATCCCACGCCGGTAACGATTCGCCAACACCCGGACAGGGGATCGCATCTTATTGGCGTCTCCCTGTAGAATCACCCGTTCGTGCAACCGCTGATCATCGAGGAAGGAATCCCCAAAAGCGCAATGTCCCAACAGACCAAAGTACGCAAGGCCATTTTTCCGGCAGCGGGTTTCGGCACCCGCTTTTTGCCGGCCACGAAATCGATTCCCAAGGAAATGCTGGCGCTGGTCGACAAACCGGTCATCCAGTACGGCGTGGAAGAAGCGCTGGCCGCAGGCTGCGACCAGATCATTATCGTGACGGGACGCGGCAAGTCGTCGATCGAAGATCACTTCGACGTGAGTTACGAGCTGGAATGCACGCTGGAAAAGCGCGGCAAGACGGATTTGCTGGCGGCGAGCAAGCATGTTTCGCATATGGTGCGCGTTTCCTACGTTCGGCAGAAGGAAGCGCTGGGTCTGGGCCACGCGGTGCTGATGGCGCGCGATCTGGTGGGCGATGAGCCGGTAGCGGTGATTTTGCCCGACGATGTGATCGACGCGAAGGTTCCGTGCCTGAAGCAGATGATGGACGTCTACGACAAAGTGCAGTCGACGATTCTGGCGACGCAGGTGGTGGAAGGGCCGGGCATTTCCGCGTACGGAGTGCTGGAAGGGACGCCCGTGCAGGGAGATCCGCGGCTGTTCGACGTTTCCGGGCTGGTGGAGAAGCCGAAGCCGAACGAAGCGCCGTCGAAAAACGCGATTATCGGCCGGTACATTCTCACGCCGAAGGTCTTCGATCTGCTCGAGCACACGCCGCTGGGCGCAGGCGGCGAACTGCAGCTGACCGATGGGATCAAACTGTTGCTCCAGCACGAGAAGGTTTACGGCTACAGCTTTGAAGGCACGCGGTACGACGCGGGCGACAAGATGGGCATGCTGAAGGCGACGGTGGAATTCGCCCTGAAGCATGAGGAACTGGGTGCGAAGTTCCGCGAATATCTGAAGACAGTCAAGGCGTAAGCGAATCGGCGGGGGCGCATTCCACGCGATTGCGCCCCGCGGATTTGGCGGCATAGAGAGCCGCGTCGGCGCGTTCGATGAGGCGCTCGGGTGTGTCGTCGCTGTTGCCGGCGTTGCCGGCGGCGACGCCGATGCTGACGGTGACCGGCTGGTGTCCGCAGGGCGCCACCGCGATTTCTTCGCGCAGCACGTCGGCCAGATGTTCGGCCTGATTCTGCGAGGTAGCGGGCAGAATGACGGCGAACTCTTCCCCACCGTAACGAACGCAGGTATCACTTTCGCGGGTGGCGTGTTCGAGCAGGCCGGCGAGATGGCGGAGGACTTCGTCTCCGGCGGTGTGGCCTTTTTCGTCGTTGATGGTTTTGAAGTGGTCGACGTCGATCATGAGCAGGCCGACGGGAAATTCGAGCCGCTGCGATAGTTTCCATTCCTGGCGCATGCGCTCCTTAAAAAGACGGCGATTGCCGAGGCCGGTCAGCGCGTCGGTGCGGACCATTTGTTCGAGGCGGCGATTGGCTTCGCGGAGGCGCTCCTGACTGTCGCGGAGGCGGTGCTCGATGCGCGCCTGTTCTTCGGCGGCGTTGCGGAGGCCGGCGATCTGCTGGCGGATCTGGAAGAGCGCGCCGACCTGGCGGGCGAGGGCGCGGAGTGCGATGCGGCATTCCTCTGGCAGCTCGCGGGGACGGTGATCGATGACGCAGAGGGTGCCGAGGTTGTAGCCGTCGGGTCCGGCGATGGGCATGCCGGCGTAAAAGCGGACGCCGGGCTCGGCGGCGACGAAGGGATTGGCGGCGAAGCGAGCATCGTTACGCGCGTCGGGCACGACGAAGAGCTGGTTTTCGCGCAGGGCGTGGGTGCAGAAGGAGAGCGCGCGAGGGGTTTCCTTCGCGTCGATGCCGATGCAGGATTTGAACCACTGGCGCTGCTCATCGATGAGGGTGATGAGCGCGATGGGGGTCTTGCAGACGAAGGCGGCCAGACGGGTGAGATCGTCGTATTCGCTTTCGGACGGGGTATCGAGAATGCGCAGGCTGTGGAGGGCGGCGAGGCGGGCGGATTCCTCGAACTCGGCCGAGGTGCCGGCGAGGACCGCAGGACGGGGGAGAGGAGAGCTCACAAGGACCCTTCCGGAACAGCAAGATGTGCACTGCGCGGAGCTTTCTTTCTCGGACTTCGATGGTACTGCGAGAGGGGGCGGGTTGTCCGGGAAAATTTTTGCGAACTTGTGCAAGTGTGTGGGGGAGCAGGGGTTACGGGATACTGGATACGGGATACGGGTTACGGGCTAGGGGAGCCGGTAACGGGCCGCTGAAGGCGGGGTCGGCGGAGGCGGTGAGAGACAGGGTGCAGGGGTCACGGCGTGATCGCGGCGTGCGGCACCAGGGCGGGTTATTTCCAAATCGCGTAATCGTCCAGCGACTTGTCGTTTTTCTAACCTGCCGACAGTGAGACGATCGGACAGCACGTTGCAACGATGTTGCTTCGCTCGCCTTTCAGACGCTCAGGAAGCAGAGCCTTGAAGCCATCTTTGCCGCAAAAGTTCGGCGGTACGATCGTCGGTCACCGAGGGATTGCCGGGTTCTGCTGCCTGAGTGGCTTGTCGCGTCGAATTCCGTTCCTGGACCTGCTGCGCGGAGACAAATACAGGGTCGGAAGGAACAACTCCCCCTAGTGGACTTAAAAAGGCCGGAGCCAGCGGGGTTCGGGGTGCCGGCCTGCTCCGACGCACTTGTCTCGCCGGACTGCGCGGGATTGCGCCGGCCTGAAGAACTGTTTCCTGAGGCGAAGTTGCTTTCTTCGATAAAGGGGCGATCGGTTGCGGCGTTGCGATCTCAGTTTTCGCCGGGCGGCCACCTGACGATGTTCTTTTCTTCGCGCCTGTCTCTGGAGAACCGAGAGAGGAAGCCAGGAGCAGGCGAGCCTTGTGGAGGCGATCCAGTTCGGCATCGATCAAAGCAAGAAGTCGAGGGTAGTGCATTGTCCCCTTCAGTCTATCGCGCCTCAGAAATCGCCAGGCCTGGGGACGCCGGCCGCAGGGCAAACCGGAGCCTTCATGCCCCGCGGCCGGTTGTTTTCCGTAAAGCCGGTCAGACGCCATGGCGCTTTTCCAGCATCCCATTGCATTTGGGTGCCGCCGACTCTTTGTCGATGCAGCGGAGCGACTCCGGCGGGTCAGGCCTGCGTTTGCCAGGCCCAGGAACGATTCTCGATTTTGGCGACGGCCTTTTTGACGCTGAGGGCAGTCACGCCGGTTGGTTGCAGGCGGATCGCCTCGTCGTAAGCGGCCCTGGCTTTGGCGTTCTCCCCCATTACGCGCCAGGCTTCACCGACAAAGTACTGGACACCGGCTGCGTCTTCAGTGCGCAGGCTGAGGGCGAGTTGCAGAGCCTGGTCGATGCGGCTTTGCGCTTCCTGACGCCGTCCGCAGGCGGAGAGCGCCCAGGCGTAACGGGCGATGCGGCGGGCGTCATCGGCGCGCAGATCAGAACTCTGGCCGCTGCGCCGAGGACTGGCCATAGCCTCCTCAAGGAGGCACCTGGCACGCTCGGGGTCCTTCTCCTGAGTGAGAAGACATGAGGCCAGTGCGACCTTGAGGTGAGCGTTATCCGATACGGCCGGTATGGCAGCCTCCAGGAGCGGCTGGGCTTCGGCCGCGCGGTTATCGTTCACAAGGGCGAGGGCGTAGCTGTAAAGCTCAAGGCTGCTGAGACGGGGACGGCCATAGGCGTCAAACGCGAGCGGTTTGAGGAAGGCCTGCGCTTCACGGTAGCGGCCCGCATTAAACAGGATCATCCCGCGCAGAGATGATCCATAAAAGGGCATGGCGCTCCAGAAACGATCCATGCGCAGGGCTTTATCGTAATCGCCTTTATGGCCTATGCGGAAGACGCGCATTTTGAGGCGCCGCAGCACCGCGAGATACGCCGGGATGACCACCACTTCTGCACGCAACAGCGCGCGTTTGAGGAGAGGGCTGAGGGGCAGCACCATCACCCCCGCCAGCAGAACCACGTACAGGCACACGAAGATGGCCTGCAGGAACCTGCGCCGGACAGCATCGCGATGAGCATGACCATCCAGGTCTTCGAGTACAGCGGGGGGCGGGTCAGAGTCGCGGCGGGACTGGAGCCAGAAGAAGGCTCCTGCCAGGAGCACAGGGGACAGCGCGATCGCGATGCGAACGGAAGAGTTCATGGGGAATCTCTGTTTCTAACAAGGAGATCGACACCACGTAGTGAGGACTGTGCCTGAGGTCCGGCACGCTCGGTATCCCAAGAATGGGGCAGTGACGGCAAAGTATACGGTTTGGCCTCGGTTTTTCTGTCCGGGGAATGCGATGTCACAGGTATTCGATTGACTGCCGGAAGGTCGCCCGTCTGGCGCATTGTCGAACCCTTCCTGCGCTTCCTTCACCTTCCCATCGTGAGCGTAGACTTCGCCGAGGCCGGCGCGGGTGAAAGGACTTTACTCGATGCGGCGCCCCCGAGGACGGGGGCGCCCGGAGCAGTACCGACCAGGCCGGCCGAACCGACAGGAACGGCGCGCTGATATATCATCCTCACAATGTTCGACAGGTAATTTCCGAAACGGATGTCCCGCTGGATGCGTGCAAAATGCCTGTTCTTTGTGGTCCTGGTCGCGTTCTTCGCCAGTACCGGCGACGCTCAGGACGTCACGGATCACCCGATCCGCGACTTCTTCTTCTTTAACGACTCGGGCGACTTCAACCGCAACATCTTTTACAAAAATAAGCTGGAGTTCTCTCTCGAGGGCGGCTGGGAGCCCATCAATATTCCGTTCGTGTACAACTTCGTGACGGGCAGCACGTATACCACCTGGCCGCTCCATTACACGCTGGAACCGAACATTGCTTCCGTCCGCTGGACCATCGATAACATCGACTGGCCCGGCATCCTGCGGGGCTCGACGGACTATACATTCAGCGGAAGCTATGTGGACATCCCACGCGGCCCGGAGACACGCTATTTTGCGTTTCTGTTTGGGATCCGCCGTAACTTCATTCGTCCGAACTGGAGGATGGTTCCCTATTTTGATGCCCACGGAGGGGTGGGCAACATCAACGCCAAGGGACCAGACGGGGTGCTGTACGCCCAGGGGCAGGATCTGACCTTCACGCTGATGAATGGCGGGGGGATACGCTACGACTTCAACCCTCGATTCAGCGTCGATGCCGGAGGGAGCTACCAGCACATCTCCAACTTCTACCTGTCACAGCCCAAATATTACGATTACGGCATCAACGTCTGGGGGTCGCTGGTCGGCTTCAATATTCGCATTGGAAAAGCCAGGCCGGTGGTGCAGTAGGCGGGAGCGCATGGGTGATCCGACAGCGGACAGCGGATAGCGGACAGAAGGGCGCTGCCGGTTTGGCGGTTTCGGCTTCCCACTCAAGCCAACAGCGGGCTTGAATGGGGCACCCAGCGCCCGGGATCGTGCCCCGGTTTGCGGTTTCGGCTTCCCACTCAAGCCAACAGCGGGCTTGAATGGGGCACCCGGATCATCGTCGCGCGGGCACGCTGCTATGGCCCCAAGGTTGCAGTGACATCTCCCCCGGCTTCGTGATGATTTCAAGAACCCATCGTTACACGATAGACCTGTACACACTCGTATTACCGGGCAGCCAGGCTGCTCCGTGGAGGAAACGATGGAAGTCGCAGTTCGAGTTTTTCGGAGCATTTTGGTTGAAGATTCGGGCCAGGATCTGATTGAGTATGCGCTGATTGCCGCGCTGATTGCGCTGGCCGCGATTACCGCGATGAAGGGCTTAACCACCAAGATCAACACTGAGTTCAATACAATCGGCAACAGCCTTTGATTGGCTGGCGGCAGGCTCTGTGCGCGGGTAAAACCCGAAACTGAAGAAGCCCGGCGCGCGGCTAGCCGGGTCCGAGGATCAGCGGCCCGAAGGAATCATCAATTAGAGCCTTCCAGGTTCCATCGGGCTGCCGGCGCAGGACCGTGGTCGCGATGAAGGTTGGGGGGCGCGCCGGATGGGTCGGCGGCTGGTGTGAAAATCCAGCGGGAGAGGAAGAGCGCGACGCCGTCGGCTTCGAGAACCCTGGTTGTGAGCTGATGGGCGGAGGCTCCGGAGCGCAGGACGCCCGTGAAGAATCTCCGTAGCTCCTCGTGGCCACGCGCCAGCTGGCCGGGCTCGGTGACGACCACCGCTGCAGGCTCATAGAAACTGAGGACCGCTTCGAGGTCTCCCTGATTGAAAGCCCGATCGACCCTTTCGACCGCTTGCTCCGGCGTGTCGGCGACCATGGCAATGCACCTCCGGGAGAATCGTAGCGCGGATGCAACCGAGTGCAGGTACGGTATTCTGGCCGGGTTTCGGGGGAGTGAGATGGCGGAGACAAGTGGCGGGATCGGCAATGTGACGCCCAATGCGGCTCTGGTGCAGATGGCGATGGCGTATGCGCGGAGCCGAATGCTGTGCGCGGCGGCGCGTCTGGGCGTGGCCGATGCAATGGGCGACGAGGTGCGGAGCGCGGAGGAGTTGGCGGGCGCGTGCAGGGCGAATGCCGATGCGCTGCCCCGGCTTCTGCGGGCGCTGGCCAGTATCGGGGTAACGGAGGAGACGGCGCCGGGGCAGTTCCGGCTGACGGCGCTGGGCCGGCCGCTGCGGAAGGACGTCGAGGGTTCGGCGTGGTCGGCGGTGGTGTTCTGGTCGGATCTGCTGGCGGATGAGTGGTCGCTGCTGACGGAGTGTATCCGGACGGGGAAGAACGCGGCAGAGGTGCGGAATCCGCAATGTCCGTCGCGCTTCGCGCAGGATCCGGATTCGTTCGGGATTTTTCGCGCGGTGATGGGGACGGCTCCGGCGGAGGATTATGCGCCGATTGTGCGGGCGTGGGATTTTTCGAAGGCGCGGGTGGTGGCCGATCTGGGCGGGGGCGGCGGAGCGCTGATTCTGGCGGTGCTGGAGGCGTATCCGCAGGTGCGCGGGATGCTGGTGGACCGCCCGGAGAGTATTGAGGCGGCGCGGGGACGGTTCGCGAAGGAAAAGGCCGGGGCGCGATGCGAACTGGTGGTGGCTGATCTGATGGAGCGGGTTCCGGCGGGCGCGGATGTGTGCATGCTGAAGCATGTTCTGCACGGGTGCGACGACGCTGAGGCGACCACGATGCTGAAGAACGTCAGCGCGGCGATGCCGAAGGATGGAACGCTGCTGGTGATCGAGTTCATTCTGCCGCGAGTGGTGTCGAGAGGCGGATCCGCATCTGGAAGTGCGGCTGATGAGCGATTTGAACATGCTGGCGGTGACCGGCGGGCGGGAGCGCAGCGAAGAGCAATGGAGACGGCTGCTGGAAGCGGCGGGGTTTCGGATGGTGGGTGTGCACGAGGCGGGGAGCGAGATGGGGATGGTGGAAGCGAGGCCGGTGTAGAGGGTGGGGCTGCGGGCTGACGTGTGCGCGGGAGCGGAACCGCAGTGGACGCGCTCGCGCTCAGTTAGTGCCTGGCGTGGACAACATGAATGCCGGCGTGTCCGGGGGCGAGTCCCTGAACGGCGCGGCCGAACCGGGACGCGATCTCCTCAAAATCGATGTCTTCGATGGCAGAGAATCCGTGCGAGCGAAGAATCGCTGCAATGCCAGCCGGGTCGAATTGGCTGGCCCAGCGTTCATCCATTTTCTCCAGTTGCTCGGTCCGCTCCTTTACCAATTCCCTCATCTCTTCTGAGAATGCCTGGGGGGATTCCATGTAGTCGAAGACCACCTCCGCGTTCGGAATTGACGACAGGTAGTCCAGAGTGCGGCCGATAGCGTCCAGGGTCAGATAGGGCACCACTCCGAGCCAGCTGAAAAATGCGGGCGAGTTCTGCTGAAAGCCTGCGGCGGCGAGCTTCTCTTCCACATCGTCCCGCTCGAAATCGACTGGCACGAAAATCAGCGATGGCGGAAGTGCGATTTGCGCGTCCGCCAGGCGCTGGCGTTTCCATGCCTGCGTCGCGGGGTGGTCTACCTCATAGATACGGATCTTTGCGCCGTGGGCATTCCGGAGAGCGAACGTGTCGAGTCCGGCGCCAAGGATGACGATCTGCCGAACCCCTCTTTCCACCGCTCCTGACAAAGCATCTTCCGCAATCCGGCTTCGCGCGGTGGTGAGCAGACGTCCGATGCTGGCCTGGGGGTGTCCGTTCGCAAATTGAAGCACGTCCTTTTCGTCTTCGCGCAGAATCTTCATGGCAAATGGGTCATGGAGGATCGAGCCATGATCGAGCAGCTGATGAGCCGCTCGTTGGCGGGCAGGGATCAGGGCTGTGCGGCTGGGTTCATCAGGTTTCATCTCTCGGCGTCCGTTCTCTTCCATACGCTGATGCGGGGCCATGGGTTCACGGCCTCATCTCAGGCCATTCGCAGAACCAGTAAGGTTGCGTCGTCGCGGAAATTGCCGCCGCAGAAGGCCGTGACCTGCTGCATGATGGCGCGTTGCGCTTCGAACGCGCTTCCGTGGCTTGCGCGAGCGGCTTCCAGCAGGCGCTCTTCGCCGAACTCTTCGAGTTGGGCGTTCTCGGCTTCGGTGATGCCGTCGGTTGAGAGCAGCAGCTGGTCGCCGGGTTGCAGTTGCGCGGTGTAGTCCTGGTAGGTCCAGTCAGGCAGCGCACCCAGCACGGCTCCTCCTCCCGGCAACGTTTCTGTGGTGCCATCGCTGCGCAACAGAAGTCCGGGGGAGTGTCCGGCATTCTCGTAAGTGAGTGTGCGGGCTTCGGCGTCGAGAACCGCGTAGAAGAAGGTCACAAACTTTCCCGAGGCGATGTTGGCACAGAGGAACTTGTTCAGTTTGGTGCAGACCACCTGCGGCGATGAGTCGGCGGTCGCGAAGGCGCGCAGGGATGCCTGGAGATTGGCCATGAGCAGGGCGGCGGTGATTCCTTTACCGGCTACATCGCCTACGCAAATGCCGAGGCGATCCTTGTCCAGCTGAATCACGTCGAAGTAGTCGCCGCCGACTTCACGCGCGGGCTGCCAGGCACCGGCGATCTGCACTCCGGCAAGCTGCGGCAAGGTGCTGGGCAGCAGCATTTGCTGAATCTCGCGCGCTCGCTTGAGTTCTTCCTCCTGCTGCTGCAGCGCGATGGTTCCTTTCTCGACAGTCTGCTCCAGCTGTTGATTGCGTCTTTGCAGCTTTCGGTGGAATTCTTCCCCGGCGAACAGGACAACGTTGGTGACTACCACGACGACAATGACGAAATAGCCGATCCTGGTGAAGAGCAGCGAGAACGGCTCGCGATCCACTTTGGTCAACTGCAGAAAGAAAATCGCGGCCACGGCACAAATTGCCCCGAAGATGAGCTGGGCGGGGAAAAACGCGACCCAGTTCCACGGGAACGGGCGCGCCACAAAGAGGCGACGGCAGAGGAACTGGAGAGGGATGAGAAGATTGCCCACCGTGAGGCTGGCGATCATGACGACGAGCAGTGAAGGCCGCTGGCTGATCGAGGCCAGGACGGCGTAAACCACCAACCCGACGAAGACCACCGTCAGCTCGATCTGCAAGACGAGCCGCCAAAGGACAGGCCGTTTCGTGGAAGCGACGGAAGGAGGGCTCACGCGGGACTCAGGGTCAAAATTCAACAACAAGAGTAACGCGGAACGGAAGAAGGGGGCGGTTTTTCAAGGGGTGTCGGAGGGGAGGGTGCGGTGTGGCAAGTTTTTCTTCCCGAGGATCGCCCTAGCTGCGAGACCCCTGGTGCAAGAACCCAGGAGTGCCGCGGAGGGTTTGTTGGTTCCGGCAGAGAAATGCGGGTCCGTTCGACTCGCGGCTGAATGTTTGTTGCGCCAAAAGCGGGCGCAACGAATTTCGATGGCTCGCTCAGGATGACAGTTTTTTCTTTTTTGTTGAGATTAGGGGTGCTTGGGGGCCGCTTGAGACGCGGTGTCCCGAAAGTTCAGTTCCCACCAGCAGAGAAGACAACCGCAGATTCTTCGCTTACCACCCCCAAACGGAAAGACGTTTGGGGCCCCGTGCGCTCAGAATGACAGGCGCGATTCTGGCGGGAACTTCCGGGGCGTTCGGGGTTGGGTCACATGGGGGAGCCGACGAGGGTGCGGTCGGCGAGGCGGCCGGCGACGCGTTCCTGGGCGCGCAGGCGGGCGGCATCGACGAGCATTTTTCCGGCCCAGCGATAGACGTTGAACTGGGCGAGGAGGGAGCGCATGGACCGCATGCGATCCTGCTGCTCATCCAGAGGCATGCGGAGAGCGGCGGCCAGAGCTTCGCTGCTGGCTTCGAGGTCGTAGGGATTCACGATCAGGGCTTCGGTAAGCTCGCGGGCGGCGCCGGTGAACTCGCTGAGGACGAGGACGCCTTTGAGGTCGCTGCGGGCGGTGACGAATTCTTTGGCGACGAGGTTCATCCCGTCGTGGAGGCTGGAGACGTAGCAGACATCGGCGGCACGATAGAAGCGGAAGACCTCGGGCGGCTCGTGGTGGGAGCGGAGAAGGATGATGGGCGAGTAGCCGTCGTGGCCAAAGCGCTCGTTGATGCGGGCGGCGAGCACTTCGATGGTTTCGTTGAGGTCGCGATAGCGGGGGATCTGGGTGCGGCTGGGGGCGGCGAGCTGGGCGAAGCTGAAGCGGCCGCGGAATTCGGGATAGCGCTCGAGGAGGAGCTCGACGGCGAGGAGGCGCTCCTCGATGCCCTTGGTGTAGTCGAGGCGATCGACGCCGACGCCGAGGAGGGCGTCAGGCTTGAGACCCCAGTCGCGAAAGACCTGGGCGCGGCACTCTTCGGGGCTGGGTGCGGAGTCGGCCCAGTGGCTGGGCCACTCGAGCGAGATGGGGTAAGGTCGGACGAGGGTGCTGTGGCCCTGCATGACGACGGCATTGTTCTCGCGGTCGATGCGGGTTTCGAGGTAGCGGTCGACCGACTCGAGGAAGTTATTGCAGAAGAGCTGGGTGTGGAAGCCGAGGATGCTGGAGCCCAGCAGGCCCTGGAGGATTTCGTTGCGCCAGGGGCAGATCCCCATGCGCTCGGCGTTGGGCCAGGGGATGTGCCAGAAGGCGATGACGGTCGCGTGGGGCAGGCGGCGACGGATCATCGCTGGGGCGAGGGCGAAGTGGTAGTCCTGCACGAGGATGATGGGGTCGCGGGAATCGACCTGGCTGCAGACGACGTCGGCGAACTTCTGATTGACCTCGCGGTAGTAGCGCCAGTCGGTGGAGCGGAAGACGGGGCGGGCGTGAGCGACGTGGCAGAGAGGCCAGAGGCCTTCGTTGGCGAAGCCGTAGTAGTAGCCCTGCAGCTCTTCATCAGAGAGCCAGACGCGGCGGATGTGGTACGACTCCTCGCCGGGGGGAACGGCAACGCAATCGCCGCGGTCGACGGTTTCGCGATCGGCGGAGCCGCTGCCGTGGGCGACCCAGACACCGGAGCAGGCGCGGAGGACGGGCTCGAGCGCGGTGACCAGGCCGCTGGCGGGGTGATGGACTTCGATGGAGCCGTCGGGCATGCGCTCGTGGATGTAGGGCTCGCGATTGGCGAGGATGACGATTTTTTCGCCGTGCAGGAGACGGCTGAGCGTTTGTTTGAGGCTGGCCGCGGACCAGGGACCGGAGGTGTCGCCCTGCTCGGTGGCCATGCGGCCGAGGAGCTCGCGCATGTCAGAGAGGATGGGCTGGAATTCGCGGGTGCGGCGGCCTTCGCCGCGCAGGAGGCGGCGAAATTCGAGGTTCCACTCATAGCGGGCGCGGCGGGCGGCGAGCAGGGGAACGCCGAAAGCGGTCACGGCGAGGAGAGCAAAGATGGCGATGAGGAAGTTGCGGGCGCGGGCTTCGCGAGCGTCGATGTAGCTGAGATCCTGCACGAGGATCACGAAGCCGAGATCCTGGCCGCCGGCGACGATGGGCATGGCGTTGACCTGCACGCGGCCGGTGGGAAGCGGAGCCATGGTGCCCCACTCGCGAAAGACAGGGGCGCCGTCGGGCGCGGGGTCGGCGCTGAGGATGCGGGAGCCGACTTCGGTGCAGCTGAAGGCGTCAGGAAAACCGGAGGATGCGGCGCGGAGCTGGAGGTCGGCGCCGCAGGCAGCGACGCCGATGACGCGCTCATCGCGCGCGATGGAGAGGAGCTGATTGTGCAGGTCCTGGGGATTGTCCCAGGCCTGGGCGATGGAGCGGCGGGCGCTGGTGAGGACAAGATGGGCGCGGGAGCTGACGTCGCGCTCGAACCACTCGCGCGCGGTCGTCTCGACGACACCGGAGGCAGCCCAGGCGAGAAGGGCGAGCCCGATGATGAGTCCGAGGATGAGCCGCGCGATGCGGGACATAGGGACAGGGTAACCCAGGCGGTAGCCGGGAGCCCGTAGCCTGTAGCCGGTAGCCGGTGGCCTGTAGCGGGGAGTGGTGGAGGTGGGAGCAACAGCTTCGCTCAGGATGACAGCTGTTTACGCTGACAGGCCGAAGCGGGTGTCGAGTTCGCGGCGGCCATGGGCGGTGAGGCGGAGGGCGCGGCTGTCGAGTTCGCGGGCGACCCAGCGGCGGGCGAGGGCGTGGGTGAGGAGAGCAGCGCCGAGAGCTCCGCCAAGATGGGGGCGGCGCTCGCTCCAGTCCAGACAGCCATAGGCGAAGCGGCGGCGCTGGGTGCGGAGGGGTTCAAGGTCGACGCCGAGAGCGTGGAGGGCGGCTTCTCCGGCGGGGGTTAGCTGGTAGGAGGCGCCGGGACGGGGATGTTTGGGCCGAGAATGGGCGGTCGAGGCGGATGGAGCGGCCGCGATCCAGCCAAGGGCGAGGCAGCGGTCGTGGAGGGCGACGGCGAGGGCTCCGGCCATGTGGTCGTAGCAGGAGCGGGCGGCGCGCAGCGGCTCCGGCGTGGAGGGGACGAAGCGGGCGCGGGTGACGCCGGCAAGAACGCTGAGACGCTCGAGGGCGCGGGCCACTTCGGGTCCGGCGAGAGCGTAGTAGCGGTGGCGACCCTGTGCGGCGACGCGGACGAGGCGCTCGGCTTTGAGACGGCTGAGGTGAACGCTGGCGGTGGAGGGGGAGACATCGGCGAGGATGGCCAGCTCAGTGCCGGTGCGGGCGTGGCCGTCGAGGAGCGAACACAGCATGCGGGTGCGGGCCGGCTCGCCGATGGCGGCGGCCACGGCGGAGATGGCGGCGTCCATGCCCTGCTCTGCATCCATGGTTTGACGGTAAACGAAGTGTGGGTGCGGAGCAAGGGGGAGAATTCAGGTTAAAGGGTACAGGGTACAGTTGCGGGGGTTCGGTTATGGCGATGACTTGTTTTATCCGGTATCAGATCGATCCGTTTCAGAAAGACGCGTTTCGGCAGTATGCGGAGAACTGGGGGCGGATTATTCCGCGCTGCGGGGGGAACCTGGTGGGATATTTTCTGCCCCAGGAAGGAACGAACGATATTGCGTGGGGACTGATCGCTTTTCCGGATCTGGCCGCGTATGAGCTGTACCGGAGGCGGTTGCGGGGGGATGATGCGGCGCGGGAAAACTTCGCGATGGCGGAGAAGATGCGGCTGATCCTGCGCGAGGAGCGTACGTTTCTGGAGACGGTGGAGGGGACGTTTGGGGCGGGTGCGAGGTGACGGAGTGCAGGGTCGGCGGTGCATGCAGCTGGGTTCGCTACGGGGTCCTCGTTCGACTCGTCCGCGAATCTGAGGTAACGGCCGGGAGGAGAAATGCAGGACCATTCGACTCGCGGCTGAATTGTTTGTTGCGCCAAAGCGGGCGCAACGATCTCGGAAGGCTCGCTCAGGATGACAGTGTTTTTTGTTGTATTGAGATTTTGGGGGATGCGGGCGGAGGCCTGAGAGTCATGGGCCGCAGACGATTTGGAGAGGGGTGACAATGACGCGGACACAGTGGGACAAGGGAGTGGCGTTTCGGGCGCTGCATGAGCGGGAGGGAGCGTTCGTGCTGCCGAATCCATGGGACGTGGGGACGGCGCGGCTTCTGGCGCTGGAGGGTTTCGAGGCACTGGCCACGACGAGCGCGGGATGCGCGTTTGCGTTGGGCAGGCCCGACAACTCGATCGGGCGGGAGACGGCAATGGCGCACATGTCGGCGATCGCATGCAGCACGGAGTTGCCGGTGAGCGGGGATCTGGAGAACGGATTTGGCGATTCGCCGGAAGAAGTGGCGCGGACGATCCGGATGGCGGCTGCCGCGGGGCTGGTGGGCGGATCGATTGAGGACGCGACGGGACGCGAGGATCAGCCGATTTACGACCTGGGGCTGGCGCGGGAGCGGGTGGCCGCGGCGGCGGAGGCAGCGCATGCGCTTCCCTTCCCTTTTGTGCTGACGGCGCGGGCGGAAAATTATCTGCACGGGCGCCCCGATCTGGTGGACACGATTGAGCGGCTGGAGGCGTATCAGGCGGCGGGCGCGGATGTGCTGTACGCGCCGGGGCTGCCGACGGCGGAAGCGATTCGCGCGGTGGTGCGGGGCGTGGATCGTCCCGTGAACGTGCTGGCCGGAGGAGGGACGTTGTTCAGCGTGGCCACTCTGGAGGCGCTCGGCGTGAAGCGGATCAGCGTGGGCAGCGCGCTGGCGCGGGCGGCGCTGGGGGCGTTTCTGACGGCGGCGCGGGAGATGCGGAACCGGGGCTCGTTTGCGTGGGCGAAGAAGGCGGTGGAGTACGCGGAGCTGAACGCGATGTTCGGAGAGACAGGGGTTACCGGTTACGGTTTACGGGATAAGGAAGAAAGCGTCCCGCGGTGAGACGGCTGGCTCGGCACGGGCGCCTGGGTTAGCATTCCCGCGAGGGATTCTTGCCGGAGGCCGCCGTGCCGCTGAAGCGCACATTTCAGGATGAGAGGCGAGTGGCGGTCCGGACGGAACTGCTGCGATTCAACGGCGCCGTCGAACGCGATCCGGCCATCGAGGCGTGGATGAAAGAGCATGCAGGGCCGCTGGGAGCGATGGCGCTGGAGTGGTTTGAGGCGATGCGCAGGTGCGGAGACGAGGTCCGGGAGCGTATGCATGACGGCTGCCCGGTGGCGTGTTTTGGAGACTGGCCCTTCGGCTACGTAAATGTCTTCCGTGCGCACGTGAACGTTGGGTTCTTTCAGGGGGCGGCGCTGCCGGATCCGGCCGGCCTGTTGCAGGGCACCGGGAAGTTCATGCGCCATGTGAAGCTGCTGCCGGGAACAGCGACCAATGCGGCGGCGCTCAGCATGCTGGTGGAACGGGCTTACGCGGACGTCAAGGCGCGCGTCGAGAACGGCTAGCTGAGAAAAAGCAGGAAAGGCATGGAAAAAGCGACAGCGCGGAAACCAGAAGATGCATTTCCGCGCCGCCCCCGTCATCTGCCAGAGATGACGCTGTTCCTGCCTTGCCGTTAGTGGTGAGCGCCTCCACCACCGCTGCTGGGAGCCG
Organism: uncultured Acidobacteriaceae bacterium; assembly: GCA_963770525.1. Lineage (GTDB taxonomy): Bacteria > Acidobacteriota > Terriglobia > Terriglobales > Acidobacteriaceae > Palsa-343. The sequence continues at coordinate 108,869 of CAVYPY010000007.1, forward strand.
AGGCTGCGGCATGGCCGCCGCCAACAGCGCTAAAGCCGCCGCCACCGTGGAATCCACCACCGGCGCTGCCGCCGGAGCTGCTGCGGCCAACGATGCCGGGAGTGTAGCCGCCGCGGCCCGCCGATCCAAAGCTGGGCGGGGCGCCGAAGGTGCGGCCCTGCGCGGGCATGAAAGCGGAGCGGCCTGCGAGGGAGGCTCCGCCACGAACATCGATGGGCCCGAGCTCGGGATGCGTGCGTACCAGGGCGCTGGTGAAGCTCTCGCCGACCGGTCCGCGCTGAATGGGATGAATACCGGCATCCAGCGGAGCAATGGTTTTGCCCTCGAAGCTGAGCGTGCGCGGTTGCGGACGGTCGCCGGGGGCGAACTCAAAGGGCTTGGAGAACTGCTCCCCACGATTGACCACGACCAGACGCGACGAGGCTGACTCGACAACGGGGCGCGGGCCAACGGGACGGGGGTTGATGGGGCGAATGGGGATGCCGTGCGGGCGCGCCGGCGGGACGTAGCCGGGAGGGACGTTCCAGACCGTGGCGTAGGGATACCAGCCGGGACCATAGAGACCGTAGCCGCAGTTGCCGGGCATCCAGAGCCAACCCGCGGTGCTCATGTAATCCCAGGCGCCGCAGTGGTAGGGCATCCAGCCCCAGGGATAGCCGGAGATCCAGGTGTAGCCAAAGCCGGAATAGTAGCCCCAGGCGCCATTGCCGAAGGGATCCCAGCCGGCGCCGACGCCGGACGGGGCCCAGGCTTCGCCGTAGCCTGGAACGTTGTACCAGGTGCCGTAGTAGTCGAGGTCGTTCCAGGCGGGGTTGTTCACGTCGCCGGAACTGGCGCGAGCGACCGTCTGACTGGCTTCGAGGTTGGAGAGCGACTGGTCCCGGTAAGAATTCCACTGATCCCAGGAGTCGGCGCTGATGTTCTGAGCGAGGGTGAACTCTCCGGCCTGCTGCGGATCGGTCTGGAAGGTCTGATTGGTCTTCACGTCGACGGAGAGGCCGCCGCCGTCGTCGATGTGGGCGGAGCCGTGCATGACGGCGAGCTGGTAGGGAGCCGAGTCAAGGGCGACGCGGAAGACGGCGTCCTGGATGGGAGTCGCAGTATCGGCGCCGAAGTGGACGGTGTACTGGCCGCCGCGGTTGTTGAGCTCGTAGTAGCTGAGGCCGGTGAGGGCATCGATGGCCGTCACGGTGCTGCCGTCGGCGTTGCGGCGCAGCTGGGCGAGGCGGATCGAGCTGTCCGGGGTGACGCGGGCGACGCTGCCATCTTCAAACTCGATTTCGAGGCGGCCGTTGTCGCCGGTGACGAAGCGCATGCCCTCGACGGCGGGCATGTTGGGCAAAGCCTGGTCGAAGGCCACCTGGCCGTTCTCAAAGACCTGGACCTGTCCTTCAACATCGCTGATGCGGACGGCGCGGACCTGGCTCTGGCCGGGCGCCAGGTTGGGATTGGCGGAGGTTTGGTCCGGCGGCGGGGCGGGCGGCGTGGTGTCCTGCGAGAAGGCGACGGTCGCGCAGAGAACGAAGGCGATGGCGGTGGAAAGGAGAATCAGGCGGCTGAGGGGTTTCGGCGAAAACGAACCCTGGCGACGAAGGAAGAACGGAGCAACATGGCGCCTCATCGGGGCACCTCCTTTGAGCGGCTCCCCGGGCCGGTGCGGCGAGTCGTGCCTGTCGTCCGGCGGCGGGTGAGTGGCTCGTGGCCCTGCAACACCCTGCATTCTATTCAACGGCCGAGCGAATGTTAAGTTTCATTTTTTGACGGACATATTTTGTTGGGTCGAAACGACGGCGTTCCTGGGGGATTCCGGGGCACAGGCCACGGGCCACAGGGCACGTTCAGGCGACGCGACGGGAGGAATCGCGGGCTGCGAGCCAGCGCTCGAACCAGAGCTGGGCCAGGCGGGCGACTTCTTCCAGCGCTCCTGGCTCCTCGAAGAGGTGGGTGGCTCCGGGCACGACGGCGAGGCGGGTGCGGGTGCTCAAACGGGCTTTGGCCTGGCGGTTGAGATCGAGAACTTCGGGGTCGTTGCCGCCAACGACAAGGAGAACCGGGACCTGAACTCTTTCGAGGGCAGCTCCGGCGAGATCGGGGCGGCCTCCGCGAGAAACAATAGCGGCGAAGGGGCGGCCTTCAGAGGCGGCCAGCAGGGCGGCCGTGGCTCCGGTGCTGGCGCCGAAGCAGCCGAGGCGCACGGATGCCAGGGCAGGCTGCCGACGGATCCATTGGACGGCGTAGAGGAGACGCTTTGCCAGCAGATCGACGTCGAAGCGGAGATGGGCGGTGCGCTGGTCGAGCACCTCTTCGGAGGGCGTGAGCAGGTCGAGCAGGAGCGTGGCAAGGCCGGCCTTTTGCAGCTCACGCGCAACAAACTGATTGCGGGGACTGTGACGGCTGCTGCCGCTGCCGTGGGCGAAGAGCACGACGCCGGCGATGCTGGCGGGGATATGCAGATCGCCGCGAAGGAGGACGTCGGCGGGGATATCGACCGCGAGGGTCTGGGCCGGGGTCTGAGCGGGGGTCGGGGCAACACTCGGGGCAAGACTCGGATTCGGGCTCGGGGTGGGGCGGTCGTGCGGGTTCGCCATGGGGGCTCCTTCCGCTTAGATGATCGACAGAGGAAACAGGTCGGGACGACGAAAGTCCGCAGGCCTGAGATCGCGGATTCGCCGGGTGAGCTGTCGACTTGAGACGGCGCCAACCGGGCAGAGGGTTGCGGAACGCGGTTGCCTTGGGCGGCGCGACGGGCGCCGGCGGGTCAGTTGGATTTGGCGTTGTCGCAGCGGCTCAGCAGGGCCTGGGCGCGCTTGCGGGCGCGGTCCATCACCTGCTGGTCGTCGGCGATGACCTGGAGTTGCTCGGCGATGTTGGGCAGGTCGTCGGCGCGACGATCGTTGACGGCGTCCTGCAGGGATTCCAGTTCGGCATCGAGGCCGAGGCGGTCGTGCTGGACCTCAACGTCCAGGCGGCGGCCGATTTCGATGGTAAAGGCGACAGCCCCGAGCTGTTCGGTGAGGCGCTCGAGTGTGGGATCTGCGGCCCAGATGAAAGCGCAGGAACCGTGGCCATCGGGTCCGGCGTAGGCGAGGGTGCGATGGCCGGTGAAGGCGAGGTTTTTCTGATGGCGCTCGCAATCGGTGGCGAAGAAGCTGTGAGTACGGGCGTACTGAAAGAGGCCGGCGCGGAGGGTGTCGTCGATGTGGATGGAGCGGTCGATGCCGGCGGGAAAGACGTCGTCATCCTGCTGGGCAAGGCCGGGCTGGGAGACAAAGTGGGCGGTGCCGTTCTCGTCGATGGTGATGGTGTAGCGCGAGGGCTGGAGCTGGGGATGCTCAAAGGTATAGACGATGCGGGCCGAGGTCTGTGCCGCGAGCGGAGCCGCGGCCGACAACAAAACGAAGAGCGGGAACAGGGCCGGACGAAGACGCATGACTAGACGGCGCGAGCCTCCTGAAGAGAAAGAGTCTGGGCGTGGTGGATGTGACAGATGGCGATGGCCAGAGCGTCGGCGGCGTCAGCGGGTTCGGGGACCTGGGTAAGGCTGAGCAGGCGCGCCACCATGAACTGGACCTGTTGCTTGGCGGCCAGGCCGTAGCCGGTGACCGTGGACTTGATGGTGAGGGGCGCGTACTCCGCGACAGGAATGCCGGCATTGGCGGCAGCCAGCAGAGCAACGCCGCGGACATGGCCCAGCTTGATGGCGGATTTGGCGTTGACGGAGTAGAAAACTTCCTCGACGGCGACGACGTCGGGGCGGTGCTGCTCGAGGAGGACCGCGATCTGCGCGTGGATGAAGGCCAGGCGCTCGGGCAGGGGGGCTTTGCGAGGCGGGCAAATGCCGCCGGCATCAAGGGCAAACAGGTGCGGCAACTGGCCGACGGCGGTGGAACGATCGTCGCATTCGACCACACCGTAGCCGGTGGTTTCAGTGCCACAGTCGATGCCGCAGACACGCATGGAACAGCACCTCAGCAGAAAAGCGGATCGCCTGAATTATGCCAGGGCCAGTTTAGCGCAGCCGGGGCGGCAGGGGAACGGGTTGCTTTGGGGACGGGACGGGGGCGGAATGGCGCTGCCGGGAGAGTGCGATAGCGGGCACGGCTGGTGACACTAGATTGGAGTCGGACGAATGCCGGGACCGCGTCGGACGGTTGTCCGACGTCGTCGGACGCGGCGTTCGGGGGGTGTCCGGCGGGAGCCCGCCTTAGCGGGAGACGCCTTCGAGGGGCGAGCTGGCGGTGGCGTAAAGCTTACGGGCCATGCGGCCAGCCAGGTACGCTTCGCGTCCGGCGAGGACGGCGTGCTGCATGGCTTCCGCCATCAGGATGGGATTGGCAGCGGCGGCAATCGCGGTGTTCATCAGAACGGCATCCGCCCCCATCTCCATCGCCAGGGCCGCGTCGGACGCGGTGCCAACGCCGGCGTCCACGATGAGGGGGACCTCGGTGATTTTTTCGCGAAGGATCTGCAGGGTGGCGCGGTTCTGGATGCCGAGGCCGGAGCCAATGGGGGCAGCCAGGGGCATGACCGCGGCGGCGCCGGCCTCGATGAGGCGGCGGGCGAAGACGATGTCGTCAGAGGTGTAGGGGAGGACGGTGAAACCTTCCTTCACGAGGATGCGGGTGGCTTCGAGAGTGGCCTGGACGTCGGGGTAGAGCGTGGCCTGGTCGCCGATAACTTCGATCTTGACCCAGTCGGAGATGCCGACTTCGCGGGCGAGGCGGGCGGCGCGGATGGCTTCGTCGGCGGTATAACAGCCGGCGGTATTAGGGAGCAGGAAGTAGCGCTGCGGATCGATGAAGTCGAGCAGGGATTCCTTCGAGCGGTCGAGATTGACGCGGCGGACGGCGACAGTGACCATCTCGGCGCCGGAGGCTTCGAGGGCTGCCTGGGTCTCGGGGCCGTTGCGGTATTTGCCGGTGCCGACGATGAGCCGCGACTGGAAGGCTTTGCCTGCGATGACGAGGGGTTCCATGGGGAGTATTGTACGGCGGGTGCGGGGAGGAGCGGAGCGGGCTTACCAGAGGGTAAGCACCGCTTTGGAGCGACGGATGCGCTGATCGGCGGTGATGAGGGGGATGTCCTCGACGATGGCCGTGGCGGCGATGATGCGGTCAAAAGGATCGGCGGAAAAGGTGGCGGGGAGCTGGGCAGCGGTCGTCGCGATGGCGGAGGTGAGGGGGTAGACGGTGAAGCGCGCCTGCAGGCTGTGAATGAATCTCTCGAGCGGCTCTTCCGGGAGGATTCGTCGTCGGACGATCAACCAGGCGATTTCATACAGCGATAAGACGCTGAGGGCCAATCCCCGTGGCGCGTGTTCCTCGATGGACGCATGCGCTGCGCGTGACAAGCGTCGCGGATCGAGAGCCAGCCAAATCGCAGCGTGCGTATCCAGCAGGATCATCGATTCAGGTCATCCCATTTGTGTTCCCAACGCGCCACATCCTCATCGCTCATGGTCGGTTCCATGATGTCTCCCACGATTTTCGCGCGGCCCTTGAGAAATCCGAAGATGCTTTCCGGTTTTTCAGGCTTGATGGGGACAATTTTGACGAAGGGCTTGCCGCGCTTGGTGACGGTCACCTCTCCCAGCCCATCATGCACTTCGTCCATGATGGAGAGGCATTTGGCCTTGAAGGCGCCGGCGCCGACGGTTTTCATGGAAAACTCCTGCAAATGACCATGGTCATTATCCCATAGTCATTTGACGACTACAAGCCCCCTCTTTTCAGGACAATGTGAAAGGCCCGCTGCGAGATTGCGCAAGCGGGCCTTGATCACCGGTGAGCTGTTGAGATTGACCTGAGGCGCCCCCGCTTTCGGAGTGGCCTCGGCGCCTGGGTTGACGCCTGGACTTAGTTCACTGGAGCCAGGAGCGGCTCTAAGCCTCAGTCACCTCACGTAGGGTCCTGCGGGTACTACTACCATCAGAATTTTTCATTGGCTGGATCATCCTCCTTTCCCGTGTACGGCTAAGTTAACGCCGGGCCGGAGAATCGCGCAAGAGGGGCAGGTATCCAGCGAGGCACGCGTGCCGTGTCAGACGTTGTCGGACGGGCGTCCGACACGCTGCCTACCAGGAGTGCCAGAAGCCGTCGCGCTCGAGCAGGTGGACTTCGACACCGAACAGGTCGCGGAGCTTCTCCGGGGTGATCAACTGCTGCCTGGGGCCGTCGGCGAAGATGCGGCCGTCGCGCATCATGATGACGCGGTCGATCTCAGGCAGGATGTCGGCCAGGTGGTGCGTGACCATGAGAATGCCGACGCCCTGGCGGGCGACGCGGCGCAGCGCTTCGCGGAGCTCGCGCTGAGCGGCGAGATCGAGGGCGTTGGAGGGCTCGTCGAGGAGGAGCATCTCCGGCTGGTGGACGAGGGAGCGGGCAATCATGATGCGGCGCTGCTCGCCGGCAGACATTTGTCCGACAAGCTTGGTTTCGAGATGCGTGGCCTGCATCAGGTGCAGCGCCTGGTGGGCGCGGTCGCGCATCTCCGGCGTGACGTGGAGATTAGGCCAGAGGGTGGAGGCGGAGAAAAAGCCGGCGACAACGGCGTCGAGGCCGGAGGTGACGGGGGTGCGTTCGCCAGGGAGCTCGGCGGAGACGACGCCGAGATGGGTGCGGAGCTGCGAGACGTCCCAGCGGGTTCGGCCAAGGAGACGCAGCTCGGTGGTGGGCGTGACGATCGGGTAGCACTGGCAGGTGATGGTTTTGATGAGCGTCGATTTGCCGCAGCCATTGGGGCCGAGGATGGCGACGTGCTCGCCGCTGGCGATGCGCAGGGAGATGTCGTGGAGGACGACATTGTCGCCGCGGGCGACGTTGACGTCGCGCATGAGGAGGAATTCGGCTGATGGATTCACGCGAGAAGAGGGACTCCAGAGTGATTATTGCAAAGAGACCGAGACTGAACGTGGGCGGGACGCAGTGGCTGGCGATACGATGACGGGATGCCGCCCGATCCCGCGAAGCAGCTGAACCTCTGGAAGAAGCAACTGGGGCATGTGCCCGATGATGTCTGGGAACAGACGCAGGTGGAGTCGCTGATTCTCGCAGACAACGGATTGACGGAACTATCGAAGCAGATCGGGCGACTGCGGAATCTGCGCATGCTCGACCTGGGACACAACGCGCTGGCCATTGTGCCGGAGGCGATCGGTACGCTGGGGCAGCTCAGCGATTTTCTCTACCTGCATGACAATCGTCTGACCGACCTGCCGAGTTCGCTGGGCGCTTTGAAGAAGCTGCGGTACCTGAACATCAGCGAGAATGCCTTCGCTGAGCTTCCGTCTGCCGTTTGCCGCATGGAAGGTCTGCTGGAACTGCGCGCGTCGGACAATGCGATCACCGAACTGCCGGAGTGCGTCGGACATTTGGCACAACTGCGCGAGCTGCACCTGCGGAACAATCGCCTGACCGGACTGCCGGATGCGATCGGCGGTCTGCGGGAGCTGCGGCAGATCGATTTGCGCGGTAATCCGCTGACTTCTATTCCCGAATGTCTGACACAACTGGAGAAACTGGACAAGATCGATCTGCGCTGGGTAACCACACTTGAGGAGCCCCTGTGGATGGAGAGCCTGCGGGTGCGCGGATGTCTGATTTACTGGTAGAGATCCTTCCGGATCTCATTTATTGCGATGACTCACGAATCTTTGATTTCAGCAGATGTGCTGCCGCGCGGTTTCCGTTTCGCGGCAGTGAAGGCGGGCATTAAACCCAGCGGCAAACCGGATTTTGCGGTGGCGGTGGCGGACGCGACAGCGAGCGCGGCAGCGATGTTCACGGCGAACCGAGTGCAGGCGGCGCCGATTGTCGTTGGACGACGACATCTGGAGCGCAGTGCGGGTTTGATGCGCGTGTTGGCGGTGAACGCCGGGAACGCGAACTGCGCGACGGGCGAGGCGGGACTGAAAGCGGCCGAGCAGGTGTGCTCGGCAGCGGCGAAGACGTTTGGCTGCGCCGGGCACGAGGTCTTCCCTTCTTCGACAGGAATCATCGGGGTGCCGCTGCCGGCGGAGAAGCTGGTGGCGGCGCTGCCTGCGGTGAAAAAGGCGCTGGCGTCGGACACGGCGGCCTTCTCAGAATTTGCGCAGGCGATTCTGACGACCGACACGCGGGCCAAGGTGGCGCATGCGACGGTGCGGTCCGGCGACAACACGGTGCGCATTGCGGGCGTGTGCAAGGGAGCGGGGATGATGCATCCGCAGCTGGTGCCGGCCAGCGCGACGGGAGGATCGCCTTTACACGCGACCATGCTGGTGTTTCTGTTCACAGATGCGGCGGTGCATCCGACGGCGCTGGAGCGCTATCTGCGGGCAGCCGCGGAGGTGAGCTTCAATCGCATCTCGATCGACGGCGACACATCGACGAACGACACGGTGCTGCTGATGGCGTCGGGCGCATCGGGCGCGGATGTATGGGCCGAGGATGCGGCGTTCGCGCAGGCGCTGACCGAGGTGTGCACGTCGCTGGCGAAGCAGATCGTGTCCGACGGCGAAGGAGTGACGCATGTGGTGGAGTTGCAGATCGAGGGCGCGGCGTCGGACGCGGACGCGGTGAAGATTGCCAGGGCGATCGCCAACTCGCCGCTGGTGAAGACGGCGTGGGCGGGCGCGGATCCCAACTGGGGACGGCTGATGGCGGCGGTGGGCTATTCGGGAGCGGAGGTCGATCCGGAGCAGATTGCGATCTGGTTCGGCACGCTGCCAATTTGCGCGAAAGGCGGACGCGCGGCGCAGTATGACGAGAAGGCGGCGCATGCGTATCTGGAGCAGCGGGAGTATGCGATTCGCATTGGGGTGGGCGCGGGCGCGGGGCGGTGCCGCTTCTGGACCTGCGATCTGACGACGGAGTACGTGCACATTAATGCGGACTACTCGACGTGAGAAGCGGATAGGGATTAGGGATTAGGGATTAGGGATTAGGGATTAGCAGCGTATAGCGGATAGCGAATGGCGGATAGCGAATAGCGTTGACCACGCATGGCACTGGCGTAGTGGTCGGACGTCCAGCGTACAACAGTAACGACGAGCGAATGCAGGTAGTGAATGCTGACGGCGGATCGTGTGTGCGGGCATTTGCGGACATCGTGACGACGGCGGGAATCGGGAGCGCGAGAGTGCATCGCAGGAAGTGCAGAACGCTCAGGGGCGCATTGATTCTGTGTCCGACGCGGCGTCGGACAGGAAATGCACAGGTTTATTCACAAAACTGTTGAAATCCCGGAGAGTGTCGGACGCGTGGTGACTGTTGTCCGACGGAGAGAAGTGGGACGCGGCGCTGCGCTACAATTTTGAGTGAGCCGGTTCTGCTCGACGCGACGCACAGGGGAAACAATGAGCGCTTCGGAGCGGCGAACCCCTCACCCCCGAATCCGGCGGTCGCAAAGGAACATCTCTGAAACACATGGGCAATGAGGCGAGGAGCAGGGTTGCGTCCGGCAAGCATGGACACACCCTGATCAGCGATGCGAAGTTTCGCCGGCTGTATGAGCTGGCCCTGGAGCATGCACAGGACGCAGGCGGCACCGGGCTGAATGCGGCGATGGCGGGCGTGGCTGCGGACCTGCGCAGCGATGACGTGGTGGTGGAGCAGCAGCGCCAGAGCGACTTCCGCGAGCGTGTGATTGCGGCATTGAGCGGCGCTGTGGCGGATCGACTGCGCAGGAACGGACGGCTGACGGTGATCGTGTGCGCGCGGCCGGACACGAAAACGGGCAGCGCTCCGATTCTGCCCGAGGCGCACCAGCTGGCCGATGAGGCAAAGCTGCCGGTCTTATTTGTTGAAGACTGGCGGAAAACACAGAGCGGGAGAAAGAAGAAGAGGTCTTCTGCTGCGTTGCCGCAGAGGATCGGCGCGATGCCGGCGATTCCGGTGGATGCGGAGGACGTGATCGCGATCTACCGGGTGGCGCATGAGTCGATGGCGCGAGCGCGGGAGGGCAGCGGTCCCACGCGGATCCAGTGCATGCGGTGGCCGTCGGACAACAGCAGCGACGCTGTCGGACATCTGGAGCAGTGGCTGGAGGCGCGCGGATTGCCGGCGCAGGCGTGGCGGCGCGAGATTCTGGCGGAGCTGGAAGCGGCGAAGCGCATGGCAGCGAGCGACAAAGCCGACGAAGGCACAGGGGCCGCAGAGCAGATTGACGAATTGCGCCTCGCCTGAGCGGTGTGCGCAGAGAGAGAGTTTATGGCGACGAAGGTGACGAGTCCCGCACAGAGCGATTTTCAGCAGGAGCTTCGGGAGTGGATCGAAGCGTTTGACGACATGGTGGTGGCCGAGGGGCCGGAGCAGGGCGCGGAGCTGCTGGCGGCGCTGAAGCAGCGGGCGCGCGAAGCCGGCATCTCGCAGCCGAGCGAACTGACCACGCCGTACGTGAACACGATTCCCAGGCATGAGGAAGTTCCCTACCCAGGCGATCGCAAAATGGAGCGGCGGATCGAGGCGCTGATCCGCTGGAATGCGATGGCCATGGTGCACGGGCAGAACAAGAAGGATGCAGGCATCGGCGGGCACATCGCGACGTACTCATCGCTGGCCACGCTGCTGGAGGTGGGCTTCAACCACTTCTTCCACGCGAAGTACGGCGAGCAGCCGGGCGACCTGATTTATTTCCAGGGGCATGCGAGCCCGGGCATTTACGCGCGCGCGTTTCTTCTCGGTCGGCTGGATGAGCAGCGGGTGCTGAACTTCCGGCACGAGCTGCGGGAGACGCCGGGGCTGTCGTCGTATCCCCATCCGTGGCTGATGCCGGATTTCTGGCGCTTCCCCACGGTGTCGATGGGGATTGGGCCGCTGAATGCGGTGTATCAGGCGCGGTTCATGCGCTATCTCGAAAATCGCGGGCTGATCGAGAAGACACCGCGGAAGATCTGGGCATTCATCGGCGACGGCGAGACGGACGAAGTGGACACGCTGGGGGCGCTCTCGATTGCCAAGCGCGAGAAGCTGGACAACCTGATCTTCGTGATCAACTGCAACCTGCAGCGGCTGGACGGCCCGGTGCGCGGCAACGGCCGGATCATCGACGAGCTGGAGGCGGTATTCAGAGGCGCGGGCTGGAACGTGCTGAAGGTGATCTGGGGCTCGGACTGGGATGCTCTGTTCGAGCGCGACCACACCGGGCTGCTGCTGAAGCGAATGGAAGAGTGCGTAGACGGGGAGTACCAGGCCTTCAAGGCGAAGGGCGGCGCGTATATCCGGAGCGAGTTTTTTGGGAAGTATCCGGAGCTGCTGGAGCTGGTGAAGGATATGTCCGACGACGAGATCTTCCACCTCCACCGCGGCGGACACGACGCGAGGAAGATCTACAACGCGTACAAGAGGGCCACCGAGTACAAGGGCGGTCCCACGGTGATCCTGGCCAAGACGGTGAAGGGTTACGGTCTGGGCAGCACGCAGGCGCGCAACGCATCGCACCAGGAAAAGAAGGTGGCAGATGACGCGCTGGTGGACTTCATCCACCGCTACGATCTGCCGATTCCGGAGAAAGACGCGCGTGCCGGCAAGCTGTTCGTGCCGCCGAAGGACGCGCCGGAGATGCAGTACATGCACGAGCGCCGGCTAAGCCTGGGCGGGTACATGCCCAAGCGGGATGTGCCGCCGATCGACTTCAAGGCGCCGCAGCTGGGCGAGTTCGCGGAGTGGACGGGTGGATCGCGGGGACGCGCGGTCTCGACGACGATGGGCTTCGTGAGCATCCTGCGGCACCTGATGAAGGACGAGAAAATCGGCAAGCTGGTCGTGCCCATCGTACCGGACGAAGGCCGGACCTTTGGCCTCGAGTCGGCGATCCGGCAGGTAGGCATTTACGCGAGCGAGGGGCAGAAGTACAAACCGCACGACGTGGACATGCTGCTGTACTACCGCGAGGAGAAAGACGGACAAATCCTGGAAGAAGGCATCACGGAAGCGGGATCGATGGCGTCGTTCACCGCGGCGGGCACGGGGTACGCGAATTATCGGGTGCCGACGATTCCCTTCTACATGTACTACTCGATGTTCGGATTCCAGCGAGTGGGCGACATGATGTGGGCCTTCGCCGATGCCCGGGGCAAGGGCTTCCTGATGGCGGGCACGGCGGGCCGCACGACCATGACCGGTGAAGGGCTGCAACACCAGGATGGGCACAGCCACGTGCTGATGAGCGTGATTCCGACGTGCGTAAGCTACGACCCGGCGTATGTGTACGAGCTGGCGGTGATCCTGCAGGACGGCTTGAAGCGCATGTACGAGAAGGGCGAAGACCTCTTCTACTACATCACCATGTACAACGAGGATTACGCGATGCCGGAGATGCCGCAGGGCGCGGAGGAAGGCATTCTGCGCGGCATCTACAAGCTGAAGGCGGCGGATGGTGGCAAGGCAGTGGCACAGCTGTTCGGCAGCGGTCCCATTCTGAACGAGGTGCTGCGGGCGCAGGAGATTCTGGCGGAGAAATATGGCGTGGCCACGGATGTGTGGAGCGTGACGAGCTACAACGAGCTGAGGCGCGAGGCGCTGACGGTGGAGCGGTGGAACCGTCTGCATCCCGCGAAGGCGGAGAGAACGCCGTACATCGTGTCAGTGGTCGGAAAAACAAAGGGGCCGATTATTGCGGCGAGCGACTACATGAAAGCGGTGCCGGACCAACTGGCCCCGTGGCTGACCACGCGGCTGGTGAGCCTGGGGACAGATGGGTTTGGGCGGAGCGACAACCGCGAGCATCTGCGGCGGCATTTTGAGGTGAATGCGGAGGCGGTGGTGGCGGCGACGTTGTCGAAGCTGGCACGCGAAGGGAAATTCGACGCGAAGAAGGCGCAGGCGGCGATGGCGGAGCTGGGCGTGGACCCGGAGCGAGGCGATCCGGCGCATGCGTAAGATAGCCGGGAGCGTGGAGCCGGGAGCCGGGAGTTTCACCACAGAAGACACAGAGAGCACAAAGACAGCCTGTGGCCTGTAGCCGGTAGCCGGTAGCTCCTGCAACGCGGGGATGGCGGCAGATGACAGAGTCTTCATCCTCGCTGCGCCGCTTGACAGTGCCGGGCGCATCCTCCAGGCTGAAAGCATCGGTTCAGCCACATTTCGATCCGCTGTGCCGGGAATTGGTACTCCCCCACCGAGGTCTGATTGAGACGCTTTCGTTTTTTGGCTGCCGGCTTGCTGGCCGGCGCAGGTTTGATCCAGGCACAGGCACAAACCACTTCCACCCCGCAGCCGTTCCCCCCGAATTACAAGCCGCCGGTTCCGATGATCGAGACAAGCTCGGAGGGGTCGAGCTATGTGCCGATGGACAGCTGGATTTATCCGGCGCTGGATCGGCTGCATTCGCTCGGGTATATCGACTCGGCTTTTCTGGGACTGCGGCCGTGGACGCGGCTGAGCATCGCGCACATGCTGGAGCAGAGCGCGGATCGCATCGATACGGACACGAATAACGATGAGGCGAAATCCATTTATCTGGCGGTGCTCCAGGAAGTGCAGCCGGATATCGACAACGCGACGGAGCTGAACCATCCGCACGGGACGCTGGAGAGCGTGTATACGAATTTGCGCGGGATCACCGGGACGCCGCTGCGGGACAGCTATCATCTGGGCCAGTCGATCATCGACGACTACGGGCGCCCGTATGAAGGCGGCTTCAACAACTATTCGGGATTCAGCGCCTACGCGACGGCGGGACGGTTTTCCCTGTATTTCCGCGGGGAGTATCAGCATGCGCCGAGCGCGGCGGGATATTCGGCAGCGCTGGCGACGCTTTTATCCAACATTGACGAGATTCCGATCGCGAGCAATCCGGTCCAGGACACGATTCCCGAGGGGCCGATTGCGTCGGCCAACTACGCGCGGATCCTGGAGGCGAATTTCTCCTACCATCTGCTGGGTCACGAAGTTTCCTTTGGCAAGAGCGATCACTGGATGGGCCCGGACCAGGGCGCGAGCATGCTGTGGAGCGACAACGCCGAGGATATCTACGACTTCGAGATTAATCGCGTGGAGCCGCTGCGGATTCCGCTGCTGTCGCGTCTGACCGGCCCGTTCCGTTACGACTTTTTCGTGGGCAGCCTGAAGGGGCACACGGACCCGAACGATCCGTGGGTGCACGTGGAGAAGGTCAGTTTCAAGCCGTATCGGGATCTGGAGTTCGGGTTCGACCGGATGGTGATCTGGGGCGGCAAGGACCACGAGCCGATCACGCTGCACACGTTCCTGAAGAGCTTCTTCAGCGTGCAGAACGTATCGGGAGCGGAAAAGTTTTCGCGGAGCGATCCAGGAGCGCGCTTCGGCACGTTTGACTTCGACTGGCGGCTGCCGCATCTGCAAAAGTGGATCACCCTGTACACGGACTCGCTGGTACACGACGACGTGAGCCCGGTCAGCGCACCGCGGCGGTCGGGGGTCCATCCGGGGATTTACCTGGCGCAGTTCCCCGGGCTGCACCAGATGGATCTGCGGGTGGAAGGCGCGAATACGGAGCCGCCGAGCCACAGCAGTCCCAACGGTATTCCTATCGACGACGGGATATTCCTCTACTGGGAAGTGGTGCAAAGGCAGGGGCCGACGAACAAGGGCTTTCTCCCGGACTGGGTGGGGCGCCAGGGCAAGGGCGGACAGGCGTGGCTGACCTATCACCTGTCGCCGCAGGAAGACATTCAGTTCATGTACCGGAATGCGAAAGCGTCCGCGCAGTTTATTCCTGGCGGCACCACGCAGAACGACTTCGCGGTGTCGGTGCGGAAGCGCTTTGCGCGGGATTACGAAGTGCGCGGCCTGGTGCAGTACGAGGGATGGAAGGCGCCGATCTACCTGCCGGGGAAACAGGATGACACGACGATCGCGGCCCGGATCACATGGTTCCCGCACGAGAAGTCGCAGTAGCCGATGAGGCGCCGGACCGGATCGCTGCTCCTGGTTTGTCTGGCCGCTGCCGGGTTATCTGCCTGGGCGCAAAGCACTCTTGTCCCCAAAGAGCTGCCCAACCTGGGCCGGCTGGAGACGGAACTCCGGGCGTACCACGACTGCACAGGCCACTATGGCTGTTACACAACGGACCTGAACCGGGAAACCGCGCAGGCGACCGCGGCCCTGGAGCGGCTGGTGCGGGCCAATCAGGCGAGTGCGCATCCGGCAAAGCTGGCGGTGGTGCTGGATATCGATGAGACGTCGCTCTCCAACTGGGCCGAGATCGCGCAGGCGGATTTCGCGTATAATGCCGCCGTCTGGAACCAGTGGGTCGGGGACGCCCGGGCGCCGGCCATTGCGGGGACGCTGCGGTTCTATCAGGAGGCAGAGCGGCTGCACGTGGCCGTCTTCTTTATAACGGGAAGGCCGGAGAGCCAGCGCGCCGCTACCGAGAAAAACCTGCGGGAGCAGGGATACACGCAGTGGGATGGCCTGGTCCTGCGATCGGATAAGGAGCTGAAGCTGACTGCGGCCGTCTACAAGGCAGCCGAGCGGCAGCGGATTGTGGACGACGGCTACCGCCTCGCCGTGAATGTCGGAGATCAGAGGAGCGACCTGGCCGGCGCTCCGCGGGCGGAGGTCTCGGTGAAGCTCTCCGATCCGTTCTATTACATTCCTTAGAGGAGCTCCATCCAGGAGCAACGCAGCGAAGGTCAGCTGCGCAGGCGGGCGAGCAGATCCTGGGGATGGACGGGCTTGGCGAGAATCTCAAACTCGTGGCCCTGAGCGCGGACCCGATCAAGCAGATCGGCGGTGGCGGCCTGTCCGGAGAAGAGCAGGATCTTGCAGCCGGGCAGCATGGCGCGAATCTGAATGGCGGCATCGATGCCGTTCAGATCGGTCATGATGACATCGCTGATGAGCATGTCGGGTTTGAGGATCTCGGCCATTTCGACGGCTCGCTCGCCGCTGTAGACCGCGGTGGCCTCGAAGCCGGCCTGGTTGAGAATGATGGCCAGTGTGTCGGCGATGACGCGCTCATCATCGGCAACCAGCACCCTGGGTTTTACCTGGTTCGTCGCCTGCTGTTCAGACATTCGTCTCTATCGGTTCCTTGTCGTCAATAAGAATCAGGGCAAACGCGCTGGCAGAGCGCCAATGGCGTGCCAGGACAAGCCATGCCGGGTAACCTGCACCTATGATGATACGCTGAAGGCGAGAGATGCTTCATCCTGGAGCAACGCTCTTACCTTACACTCTTTTGAAACAGTCAGCGGGAAAGAATCTGGCAGCGGGATGAGTGTTTCCCGGCGTCAACCGGGCGGGAACCCCGGAAATCAAAGGAGCGGCAGGCGGCATCGCGATGACGGATCCCATCATCGAGGCACGGCAGGTCGAGAAGTTCTATTCGCAGTCGCGGGATGCGCGCATCCAGGTGATTTCGGCGACGGACCTGCAGATCTGCGCCGGGGAGATCGTGGCGCTGCTGGGTCCTTCGGGGTCGGGCAAATCGACGCTGCTGCGGATGCTCTCCGGGCTGTCGCTGCCTTCGGCGGGAAGCGTGCTGTGGCACGGGCAGGATGTGCGGTCGGTGGAGGTGAACGTCTCGATCGTCTTCCAGAGCTTCGCGCTGTTCCCGTGGCTGACGGTGCGGGAAAACGTGGAAGCGCCGCTGCAGGCGCGAGGCATGGAGGCGGCGCAGCGGCATCGCCGCAGCCTGAAAATCCTCGACACGGTGGGTCTGGACGGATTCGAAGCCGCGTATCCGAAGGAGCTGTCGGGCGGGATGCGGCAGCGCGTGGGATTTGCCCGGGCGCTGGTGGTGGAGCCGGAGGTCCTGTTTATGGACGAGCCGTTCTCCGCTCTGGACGTGCTGACCGCCGATAACCTGCGCGGCGAACTGCTGGAGTTGTGGCAGAAGAAGACCATCCCCACCAAAGCGATCTTCCTGGTCACCCACAACATCGATGAAGCGGTGCTGCTGGCGGACCGGATCATCGTACTGGGCCGCAATCCGGGACATGTGCGGACGGATTTCAAGGTGACGCTGGAGCACCCGCGGGAGCGGAAAAATCCGCAATTCACAGCGCTGGTGGATTACATCTACAAGGTGCTTACGCGGCCCGATGTGCAGCCGGCGGAGTTGCCGGTGCAGGCGAACGGGCGGCGGATTCGCGATCAGCGGCAGATGCATTACGAGATGCTGCCGCACGCGCGGCCGGGCGGCATCGCCGGCCTGCTCGAGCTGATCATCGACCTCGGGGGACGAACCGACATCTACCGGCTGGCCGATGAGCTGGCCTTCGAAATCGACGACCTGTTCCCGATCGTGGAAGCGGCGCAGCTGCTGGGGTTCCTGAAGGTGGAAGAAGGCGACGCGGTGATCACGCCGGAGGGCCACGAGTACGCCTATGCGGAGATCCTGCGGCAGAAGGAGCTGTTCCGCAAGGCGGCGGTGGGACACGTGCTGCTGCTGCGGCAGATTACGCGGGCGCTGGCCAACAAGAGCGACCACTCGGTGCCGGAGGATTTCTTCCTCGACATGCTGGACGAGCAGTTCAGTGACGATGAGTGTGAGCGGCAGCTGGCAACGGCCATCAACTGGGGCCGCTACGCAGAGCTGTTCGACTGGGATGACGGGCGGCGGCGCTTTGTGCTGCACGAGCACGAGGGCGAGGAAAACGGCGGCGGCCCGGGCGACGAGATCACGGAGGGTCCGCGGGAGCAGGAGAAGGCCGGATGAGACCGCGCTTCACCCTCAGCCGCGCGCTGGTGATGGAGCGGACCTGGCCGTTTTTTATCGATCTGAGCGTGGCGGGGGCGCTGCTGGCCCTGTTCTACGCCATTCTGTGGATCGCGAAATTCTGGTTCAGCTCGGCGATTCCGGAAGTTGAGATCTACCGGTCGCCGTCGCATCTGCCGCTGTACGCGTTCTATTCGGTGGTGCGGATTTTCCTGGCGTATGCGCTGAGCCTGCTCTTCGCGGTCGGCTACGGGTACACAGCGGCCTACAACAAACGGGTCGAGGCGCTGCTGATCGCGACGCTGGACATCCTGCAGTCGATTCCGGTGCTGAGTTTCCTGCCCGGCGTGATGCTGGCCATGATGTCGCTCTTCCCTTCCCGGCAGCTGGGGATTGAATTCGGCGCCATCCTGCTCATCTTCACGGGCGAAGTGTGGAACATGGCGTTCAGCTTCTACACATCGCTCAAAAGCATTCCCCGGGAGTTGATGGAGGCGACCGCCATCAACCGCTTCGGGCGCTGGCAGCGGCTGTTCCAGCTGGAGCTGCCATTTGGCGCGATCGGCCTGGTGTGGAACTCGATGGTGTCGGTGGCCAACGGCTGGTTTTTTCTGATGGTCTGCGAGATGTTTCCCGTGGGCGACCGCAACTTCCGGCTGCCGGGCCTGGGCTCGTATCTGCAGACGGCGGCCTCGCAGGGCGACTGGGTGGCGATGACCTGGGGCCTGACGACCATTGTGCTGATCATCGTCATCACCGATCAGTTGCTGTGGCGGCCGCTGATCGCGTGGTCGGACAAGTTCAAATTTGAAAATGTGGAGAGCAGCAGCCGAGTGACGTCGCCGGTGCTGGATGCCCTGCGCAGCTCGAACCTGGTGCGCGTGATGAACCGCGCGACGGTGCGGCCGCTGATGGAGCGCTTCTATCTGGACATGGCGGAGCGGCGCAGGAAGAAGCCGCACGCGGTCGCCGGGGAGCCGCAGAAGCGATCGGCAGCCGTCTACATCGTGGTGGGTTCGGTGTTGCTGGCGGCCATCGCTTTCCTGGGGTTTCACGCGGTACTCCTGCTGGAAGATATTCACGGGGCGGAGTTCAGGCGGCTGCTGGGCGGAGCGGCCCTGACATTTGTGCGGGTGAATGCGGCGCTGCTGATCGGCTCGCTGTGGACGATTCCGGTGGGAGTGGCGATCGGTTTCAACCCGCGCGTGTCGCAGGTGCTGCAGCCGATTGCGCAGATCGCAGCGTCCTTCCCGGCGACGGCGCTGTTCCCGCTGATCCTGGTGGCTCTGGAGCGCGTGGGCGTGGGGCTGGGTGTGGGGTCGGTGGTACTGATGCTGCTGGCCGCGCAGTGGTACATCCTGTTCAACGTGATCGCCGGCGCGCAGGCGATTCCGTCGGAGCTGCGCGAGGTGGCTCGGCTGTTCCACTTCAGCGAAGTGCAGCGGTGGACCACGGTGATCCTGCCGGGGATTTTTCCCTTCCTGATCACGGGACTGGTGACGGCGTCGGGCGGCGCGTGGAATGCGTCCATTGTGGCGGAGTATTTCCAGCTGAAGGGACACACGCTGGCGACCCTCGGGCTGGGAGCGCAGATCAGCGCAGCCAGCGACAAGGGGAACTATGCGGTCCTGCTGGCGGCAACGATGATCATGGCGCTGATGGTGGTGACCATCAATCGGCTGGTGTGGCGCCCGCTGTACCGGCTGGCGGAGACGAAGTACAGGCTGGATTAAAGGCAGGGCTACGGTTTACGGGTCAGCGATTAGAAAGGCGCGTCTCGCGACCCCTCGAGCCTATCGCCAAATTAGCTATAATCGCCATGTTAGGGAGGCTGGCTGGCAATGATCCGCATGACATCGGTAGAGGCACAAAACCGTTTTGGACAGCTTCTGGACACGGCTCAGCGGGAAACGGTCGCCATCACCCGTCATGGACGGCCGACGGCTTTTGTTGTCTCGCCCCGTGAGATGGAAGAATTGCTGAGCGTTCGCCGCCGCCGCAGTAAAGCGGTCGCGGAACTCGAGGCGTGGAGCGTGCAGGCAAAAAAGCGCGCTCGCCCGGCCGCCGCGCGCCTGACGGATGAGGAAGTGAACCGGATGGTACACGAGAGTCGATGAACCGCCGGGTGGTGCTGGACACCAGCACCTTGGTGAGCGCCGCTCTGCGCTCCGGTTCGGTGCCGCACAAGGCCCTGCTGGAAGGGTTCCGGAGCTGGACGATCTGCGCAGGCACTGATACCGTGGCGGAACTCGAACAGGTCCTCGAGCGGTCGAAGTTCGATCGTTACCTGACGACTCGTCTTCGCCGGGAATTTGTTACGTTGATTCGCCGCAGCACCCTCCTGGTGGAGGCTCAGGATGTGCACCTGCGTGAGGCGGTACCCACTGCCGGGATCCTCTGGATGACAAGTTTCTCGCTCTGGCGCTGAGCGCCGAGGCGCAGGTTCTCATCAGCAGCGATGAGGATCTGTTGAGCCTGCATCCATGGAATGGAATCGCGATCCTGAGCCCGGCGGAATTCCTGAAGAGATCCGGGGAGCGCACGTCCAGATGAAAAAGAGAGCAGCCGTGCCCTAGGCCCCCGACCCCGCCAGCAGCCGTTTCCAGGTGCGCTGGTTGCGCCGCCAGCTTTTCTTCAGGTCTTCGAGGATGCGCTCGAAGTCGGCGTGCTCGCGCAGGCGGTTCCAGGCCGGGTTCTTCGAAAACCAGGGATAGTTCTCATTGCCGAGATAGATGGCGCGGCGCAGGTAGTGCAGCGCTTCGCTCTCGTCGCCGTCGACGGCGAAATACGTGGCGAGGCGGTAGGCCATCTCGCTGTCGGCTTCGGCGGCGGCGATGGACTCATCGCCGATCAACGAGGCGCCCCGCTCGCGGTCGCCGATCTGCACGTAGCACATCGCCAGCGTGGGCACGGCGATGCGCATGGAGTTGTCGTCGCGGATGACCTCTTCGAGGATGTCGATGGCCTGGCGGAGATCGCCCTGGCGCATGCGCTGGTAGGCGAGCGAGGTGCGCAGAAGCGGATATTTCGGCTCGAGGGTCAGCCCCTTCTGCAGTTCTTCCTCAGCCAGTTCCAGCTGGTTCTGGTACTGGTAGACGCGCGCGCGGTGGTTGTAGATAACGGCCGCGTTCGACGGGTTGAGGATGAGCGAGCGATGGAACTGCTCGAGGGCCTCCTCGTACATGCCGTCGATGCGCAGGGTGATGCCGGCCACCAGGTGCACGTTCCAGTCATTCATGGCGGTGCGCAGCAGATTCTCAATGCCGTGGCGGGCGCTTTCTTTTTCGCCGCGGGAGAGGAGCATGTAAACGCGGTAGAGATTGGCTTCGACGGAGCCGGGGTCGAGCTCGAGGGCACGATCGAGGGCCTTGCGGGCGGCCATCACATGCATGTGGCCGCCAAAACCATGGCGAATGTACTGCAGGTGCGCGATGCCGAGGCCGGTCCAGGCGGGCGCGAAGGTGGAATCGCTCCCCGTGACGGCCTCGAAGAGCTCGCGGGCGCGGTCCAGATCGGAACGGCTGCCGGTGCGCTGCATGAAGCCGGAGAGCAGGGCGCGAGCTTGCAGGTACTCCTCGGAAAGTTCTTCCCCGAGCTGGCGGGTGCGGGGAGCGGTCTGATGATTGGCTGCGGGCTGGAGCTGTCCCACGCCCTGCAGGGAGGCGAAAACCTCGTTGCAGATTTCCGTCTGCACTGCGATCAGATCGAAGGAGGGCACGCTGATGGCGCCGCCGCCGCGCACGCTTTGCGTCCCAACTTCAAGAAGCTGCCAGTTGAGGTCGAATCCCTTGTCGGAGCGCAGAAAGCTGCCGGTCAGCACCCAGGCGACGAGAAGCTTCTGGCCGATGGCGAGGGGATCCATCTGCGCCACCGGCAGATACATGAGCGCGCTGGAGGGGCGGACGACGAGCGAGGACATGCGGGCGATGCGGGTGGCGATGGCGTCGGCCAGAGCGAAGCCGTAAAGCGGCGCCACCTCGGCCGCTCCCAGATTCTGAAAGGGCAGGACGAGAATGGTATTCTGCGCGGCTTTCTCGTCGGAGGATTCGCGAAAACGCTCCGCGAGCATGGAGAGCAGCCCGGTCGCGCGCTTCTCCTGCTCGGCCGGCGTGGAGGGAGGCAGGACCGCGGCGGCGTCGCCGGGGATGATGCCGGTCTCCAGCTGCAGCGCCTTCATGATGGTCTTCAGCGCCTCGCGAACTTCGGCCGCACTCGAGTAGCGCTCGGCCGGGGTCTTCTTCAGCAGGCTGAGGATGATGGAGTTCAGCTCGTCAGGGATTTTCTCGATGGATGGCGGATCGAAATACTGGATGGCGCGGATGCTCTGGAACTCGTCGCCATCGGGACGGGCAAAAGGATGGCGCCCGCTGGCGAGCTCGTAGAGGATGACGCCGAGCGCCCAGAGATCGCTCTGCACACTGCTCTGCCCGGTAACGAACTGCTCGGGGGCCATGTAGGCGATGGTGCCGCCACGCGCGGTGTAGGTGGCGATGGGCGCGCCCGGCTTGCGGCGGGAGGCTTTGGACGGGTCAAACTCGGCTTCTTCGGGAGGCAGGCGGCGGGCGAGGCCGAAGTCGAGAATCTTGGCCAGGCCGCCATCGGTCAGCATCACGTTGGCCGGCTTCAGGTCGCGGTGGAAGATGCCGAGGGAGTGGGCGGCGCTGAGGCCGTCGGCGATCTGGATGCCGACCGAGAGAATGAGCTGCAAACTGGCCGCGCCTCTGGCAATCAGCTTGTCGAGGGACTGGCCGGGCACGTACTGCATGACGATGAAGGCTTCCTCGCCCTCTTCGCCGACTTCGTAGATAGCGCAGACGTTGGGGTGCTCGATGGCCGAGGCCATGCGGGCTTCGCGCAGGACGGTGGTGCGCATCTGCTCCTGGGTGAGCGCGCCCCGCTTAAGGACCTTGAGCACGACCGGGCGCATGAGCTGGGTGTCGTTGGCGAGGTAGACGATGCCGCTGCCCCCGGCCCCCAGCTTGCGGACCAGCTCATAGTGCGTGATGGTGCGCTTCATCTGACTTCAGTGTAGCGGCTGAGAGAAAGCGAGATTTTCACCGCAGGATTACGGCTTATTGCTGCTGTACGCGAAAGCGGGGCTCAGTGGATTCGGCCAACCGAGCCGCTGTTCAGTCGGGGGAGACGGCTTTGCGGAGGCGGATGCCCTGCTTGTTGAGCTCCTCCATGAAGTCCTCGACGCGTACGAGGAAATCCTGGCTGGAGCGGAGAAGCCGCGGGACCTGGTCCCAGAAATCGCGGACGGCCTCGGGATTTTCCAGCAGAGCGACGGCGGCGCCGGCGGCGACCGCGGCCAGACCCGACTTGCGGCGCCCGGTGAACAGCAGGATCGCGCCAACCAGCAGCGAGCCCGCGGCCACACCGCGCGTCCAGGGCATTTCTTCCATCTGCCGAATGACTTTCATAGGAGCGATGACTTCAGTATCCATAAAATTTGAGATGCGCTGCTATTAATCCAGATCGAATTCGCGAAGCGGCTTGCCGGTATCCGGTGTTTCTTTGGCTTTTTTGATCGCCTCCGCGAAGCGTTTGTTGAACAGATCTTCCTTGTTTTTCTCCGCGTCCACGGCCTGGCGGAAGAGGCTCTCTTTGCGCTCGTCGGCCTCGCGCATGGCGCGGCCGGCCTGGTCGAAGTCCTCGAAGGTGCGCTTGCGCGGCGCGGGCGTGTGGGCGACGACGGCGCGTGTCTCCGCGTCCACTTTGAGCATGGCCCCGCAGTCGGGGCAGGCGACTTCAAAGACCGAACTGGATTTCGCTTTGGCCATACAACGGGTCCCGGAAACCATCTTATTGCGGAAAGACCGGTTTGAGGGCGACTCTATCACCGCGACGCGGGAGGGTGCAATCGCACGAGAGCGGCACGAACTTCGGCGATCTCGGCGTCCGTGATTTTATCTGCGCCGGATTTTCTGGCGAGCTCCCAATCCCTGTGCAGGCTGGCAATCGCGGCGGCGCGGCGCTGTTCGAGGTCTGTCTGGCGTGCCTGGAATAGCTTGCGCATGAAAACAGTGTAAGACACCGGGCACGACAGCCGGCGCGCTACAGCCAGATGGCTTTGTGCCCGGTGCAGTCGGGCGTGGCCTGCTCGATGAGCGTGGAGAGGAGCGCGGTGCCGTAGCGTGCCAGATACGCGACGCCGCCGATGGTGCGCTCCTGTGGGTGGCGGTCGGGGAAGAGGTTGAAGCAGAGAGTATCCACGTGGCGGCGGATGCTGCCTTCCCGCTGGAGCTGGTAGTTCGCGGCCAGGCGGCGGAGGCGGTTCATCTGGTAGCGCATTTTCGAAGCGGAGACGTGGGCCGCGCGGCCGAGGCTGGGATCCAGCGACTCGGTCCAGGCCAGCAGACTGTCCAGCTCGGCGTTGAGCGCGTTGCCGGTGGCGGCGAGGTGGCGCTTCCCTTCCGGTGGCATGGAGCGGGCGCCGAGGCGGTGGGCCAGCTCGTCGGGATGGGCCTCAAGGATGTCCTGGAGGTTGAGTTCGTGGCGGGCCATCACCTGGGCGATGGCCGGCTCGATGAGAGTGGCGCTGAGGCGCGGCAGCACCGGCGTGGTGCGGCCGAGTATGGCGTCAAACAGGACCTGCGATTGAGCGAAGTAAGCGATCTCCGCGGGGCCGCCGACGGTGGCGAGGTTGGGCAGCAGAAAATCCTGGAAGACAGGGCGCAGAAGCGCGTTGGGGCTCAGGCGCTCGGGAGTCACGTCGAGAATGGCGAGCAGGTCGGCGGTGGAATGCTGCGTCTTTCCCGCGAGCCAGCTTCCATTTTTGCGGCGAAGCGCAGTGCGCGCGCCGTTGGTCTCGTCGAGAAGAAAGAGCAGGCTGCTGCCGGGGGCGACAAGGACCTGGGAATGGTAGCCGCGTTGGGCGAGGAGCTTGTCGCGCGCATGGAGGGCGGCCTCCAGCTCGTCCGCGTGCTCCAGAGCGTGGCGCAGGACCGGCGCGCCGAGCGCATGGAAGGCGCGGTTGGAGGCGTCGATGACCACGAGGCCGAAGTCAGCAAAGGCGGCGGCGAGAAAGCGGGCGAAGGCCGACGCGAAGGTGGCGTCCGGCGTATAGCTGGACGCGAGGAGGTCAAACTCCGGCGTGCCGCCGATCATCTCGGCCGCGCGATCGAGGACGTTCTGGACGCCCGCGCCAAGGCGAAGGCCGCCGACAGGCTGGCCGTGCGATGACGGTTCGACGTGGACGCGCAGGGTATGGAGCGCGTGGCGCGAGGGCAGAATGACGTGGTCGGCTTCGGCAAAATCGTGGTCTTCGCTGGCCAGCCAGAAGATGGGCACGGCGCTCGCAGCCCGAGCGCGGTGAATGACGGTGGCGGCTTTCAGCAGCGTGAACAGCGGCCCGGTGAAGAGAGCGACCTGCTGTCCGGTAAGGAAAGCCCCGGCTCCCTGGCGCAGACGTTCGATGTTGGCCAGGGTCTTCGGTCCGGCGTGGCCTGTTGCGGAAAGCCAGGCGCGGTTCTGCTCGAGGAGCAGATCGGCAATTGAATTGCGGTGAGCCTGGCTCTGTTCAGGGACGGCGGTGGGAATTTCCGACGGGTTATTGCGGTAGAAGGGCGCGAGCGGCTCCCGGCTGGAAGCGTAGTCGAGAAACAGCCGGCTCAGCCGGGGCAGCAGCGAGATGGGATAACAGTCGACGTTCACGGCCGCAGCCCTGTACTCCAGTCTCTCACGCTCGTCGGCGGCGTTCGCTGGTCAGAACACCGGGACGCATCACTCGGCTCCGGGGGAGGGCCGCGAGAATCGGATGCGGCGAGCGGCGCGGAAGATGCAGAAACGGGGTGGCGCCGCGCATTGACTGCAGAAAGGGCAACGGATGGTACCGTAGGAAGGACCGGAGGCACGACGCATGGCGAAGAAGGCGAGATCGAAGAAGGACCTGAAAAAGGCAGTCACCAATGCAGTGCCGGTGAAGCGGAAGCTGAAGATCGATGCCGGCGGTCCGGCGAAGGTGCTCTCGTCGAAGATTGCCTACGAGGGGCCGCTGTTCCGGGTCCAGACGGACGTGATCCGCGAGCCGAACGGGAAGGAAGTCACCCGCGACGTGATCCGGCACGGCGGGTCGGCTGTGATCCTGGCCATCGATCGATCGAAAAGTAAAAAAGATCCGCTGGTGCTGCTCGAGCGGCAGTTCCGGCACGCGGCGCAGCAGTATCTCTACGAGCTGCCGGCGGGCAAAATGGACCCGGGCGAGAGCCATCTGGAAGCAGCGAAGCGCGAGCTGCTGGAGGAGACGGGCTACCAGGCGCGGAAGTGGACGAAGCTGGTGAAGTACTACGCAAGTCCAGGATTCCTTGGCGAATGGCATGAGGTTTTTCTGGCGGAAGACCTGGTTCCGGGGCTGGCGCAGCCGGAAGAAGACGAGACCATTGAGCTGCAGTTTGTGCCGCTCTCGCGGCTGCTGCGGCTCGTCGAGAAGGGTCAGATCCAGGACGGCAAGACCATGATTTCGGTGATGTATTACGTTCGTAGCCAGGGGCGACGAAAGAAGTAACCGCACGTTTCCTGTTATCCAGAAGAAAACCCAAAGGCCACAGCACAGCGTCTTTATTCGACAGCAGGGTTGGATTCCCCAACCACAGTCTGCCTGAGAGGAAGGTTCGTGTCCGTGGCTCAATACAAAGGCAAGGTCAAGTGGTTCAACAATGCGAAGGGATACGGGTTTATCGGCCGGGATGATGGGCCGGACGTGTTCGTCCACTACAGCGCCATTCAGGTGGATGGATACAAGAGCCTGAAGGAGGGCGATGAGGTCGAGTTCGACATCGTTCAGGGGCAGAAGGGACCGCAGGCAGATCAGGTAGTCCGGGCCCGGGAAGTTGCCTGAGGGGCAACCGACCCGAACACTTTCCATCGAGAGTTGGGAGAGCCCGCGTCGATACGGGCTTTTTGCTCCTGAAGTTGCTGCCCAGCGCCCGGGCAGCCGGATCGGCCTCTGCTTCTGGATTCTGCGCTCCTGAAAGTGGTGTAATCGTCTCCGATGGACAATCGCTCGATGGCGCAGCTGCTGGCGGAGACGGCCGACCTGCTGGAGATCAGCGCGGGCGATCCCTTTCGCATCCGGTCGTATCGCCGCGCCGCCGAAGCGGTGGAATCCTCCACAATCCAGCTGAGCACGATTGCCGGCGATCCCAAAAAACTGCTGGAGATCCCCGGCATAGGCAAGGGGATGGCGGCGAACATTCAGGAGATCGAGCGCGCGGGCACGCTGCCATTGCGCGAAGAGCTGCTGTTGAAATACAAGCCCACCATGCTGGAGTTGCTGCGCCTGCCCGGCATGGGCCCGAAGACCGTCGCACTGCTGTGGGACGCGCTTCAGGTGGGATCGGTCGACGATCTGGAGCAGGCGATTGGCGCTGGACGCCTGGAAGGGCTGCCGCGCTTTGGCGAGAAGCTGATCCAGAAGCTGCGCAAAGGCATTGAGGATTACAAGCAGAGCAGCGGGCGCTTCCTGCTGGACGATGCCGAGATTGCCGCAGAGAAGCTGATCGAGTACCTGCGGCGCTTCGAAGGGCTCACCACGATTCTGCCGGCGGGCTCGCTGCGCCGGGGGCGCGACACAGTCGGCGATCTGGACATCCTCACCACCGGACCGGCCTGCGCCGAGGACTGCGTGAGCGCTGCGGTGGAGTACGTGGCCAACTATCCCCCGCTGCACACGCTGCTGGCCAAAGGGATCAATAAGGTCAGCTTCCGCCTCCGCAGCGGCTTGCAGATCGACGTGCGGCTGCTGCCGGAGGGCTCCTACGGCGCGGCTCTGCAGTATTTCACCGGATCGAAGATGCACAACGTGTCGATCCGGCAGCGGGCGCTCCGGCGCGGCTACACACTGAGCGAATACGCGCTGGCGCGGGTCGAGGACGGCTCCTTTGTGGCCGGCGCCACCGAGGAGGAAATCTACGCGGCGCTGGGGCTGGACTGGATTCCGCCGGAGCTGCGCGAGAACAATGGGGAGATTGAGGCGGCCGAGGCGCATCGGCTGCCGAAGCTGATCGAGCAGTCCGACATTCGCGGCGACGTGCACATGCACACGAACGTCACGGACGGAAAGAACACGATCCGCGAGATGGCCGAAGCGGGCCTGCGGCACGGCTACCAGTACATCGCCATCACCGACCACTCGAAGAACCTGGCCATGACCATGGGCCTCGACGACGAGCGCGCCCTCGAGCACATGCGGCATATTCGGGAAGTGGACCGCGAGATGGAGGGGAAGATTCGCGTCTTCGCCGGCATCGAGGTCGACATCCTGGCCGACGGGGCGCTGGACCTCTCCGATGACGTACTGGCGCAGCTCGATGTGGTGATCGCCAGCGTCCATTCGCTGTTCAATATGCCGGAGGCGCAGATGACGGACCGCATTCTGCGAGCGGTCGAGAATCCAAATATGCACATCCTCGGCCATCCCACGGGCCGCCTCCTGCTGCGCCGGGAGCCGTACCCGCTGGACCTGGGCGCCATCCTGCGGCGTGCGGCGGAGCTGGGTGTGGCCGTGGAGCACAACGCGTATCCTGACCGCCTGGACCTGTGCGACCGCGACCTGCGGCTGGCGGAAGAACTGGGCTGCCGGATCGTCGTGAACACGGATTCGCATCACACGAGCCATCTGGACAAGATGCGGTACGGGATCCGGCAACTGCGGCGGGCCTGGCTGTCGAAAGAGGACGTGCTGAACACGCTGGAGCCGCAGGCCTTTCTGGATGCGCTGCGCCGGCGCCCGGCCTGAGGGAGACTTCAGCTAGAATGCGAGAGCAAGATGTCTGAAAACAGCGGCTCCAGTATTCATCCAGTGTTCGCGGTCGTCGCGGCGATTGTCGTCTCGGCGGGAATCATCGCGGCCTACGTGTGGGCCACCTGGACCGGTCCGGTCCACGCCGGCACGGTGACGTCTCTGTACGCGTACCCCATTCACCGCGAGCTGTCGACGGGCTCCGGGCTGGGCGGCGTGAATGGCGGTCCCAACATCACCGACGAAGTGATCGTGATCGCGAATGTGCAGATTAAGAGCACGACGAAGCTGCCGCTGTTCCTCAGCGATATGTTTGGCAACCTGACTCTGCCCGACGGGCAGGTGGAGCAGAGCCTCGCCGCCAGCGGGTCGGATTATCGCAAGGTCTTCGTGGCCTATCCCGCGCTGGCGCCGCAGCAGAAAACGCCGATCCCGCATGACATCACCATGACGCCGGGCCAGGTCATCGAAGGGCAGCTGGTCTTCCACTTCCCCATCACCGAAGCGCAGTGGAACGGACGGCAGGGCTTCGACGTGGACATTCGATTCATCCACCAGGACGATCTGGTGCTGCACACGGGGCCGGTGCAGGGATCGGGCGCAAGCCACTAGCACCATCTGCTGATCCACCACAGAGAACGCAGAGACTGATTCATCGGCTTCGTGTGTCCGAGGTTTGTTTACGATTTCTGTCCTGGTCTTGTATCAGGGCATGACTTCAGTCGTGCCGTAAAGGGCGGAAAATCGAGCGGCTTCAGCCCCTGAGGGCGATCCTTCGGGTCAATCGACGCTCCGAATGACTCAAGGAACTTCGGAAACAGACAGCCGCTCCTGCACAGCGCGCCCTCTGGTTTACCTTAGGTCTGGGACTATGTTCGCCAAGGCGCAGCGCGTTCACTTCATCGGCATCGGCGGGATCGGCATGAGCGGCATCGCCGAGATTCTGCTCAACCTGAACTACCCGGTCAGCGGCTCAGATCTGCGCCGCTCGCCGGTCACCGAGCGCCTGGCGACGTTGGGGGCTACCGTATTCGAGGGCCACGCCGCAGCGAACGTGGTCGGCGCGGGTGTCGTCGTCGTCAGCTCCGCTGTCAACGAGCGGAATCCCGAAGTCATGGAAGCGCGGGCGCGCAAGATTCCGGTGATCCAGCGCGCAGAGATGCTGGCCGAGTTGATGCGCCTGAAATACGGCATCGCCATCGCCGGCATGCACGGCAAAACCACGACGACCTCCATGGTGGCATCGGTGCTGACTGCCGGTGGGCTCGATCCAACGGTCGTGGTCGGCGGACGCGTGGACACCATGGGCTCGAACGCGCGCCTCGGGCAGTCGCAGTATCTCGTCGCCGAGGCCGATGAGAGCGACCGTTCCTTTCTGCGTCTGTCGCCGATTCTGGCGGTGGTGACCAATCTCGATAAGGAGCACATGGACTGCTACCACGACATGGCCGACGTAGAGAGCGCGTTTGTCGAGTTCATGGATAAGGTGCCGTTCTACGGGGCGTGCGTGGCGTGCGCCGACGATACTCTGCTGGCGGCGATTCTGCCGCGAGTGCGGCGGCGGGTGTTTACCTATGGAGCGTCACCGAAGGCGGATTTTGTGATGCGCCTGCTGCCGGCGCCTCCGACTCCAGCGCGAGTCCAGGGCGAGCGCGCGTGCCTCTCGCGCTTTGAGGTCGCTGTGGGCGGCGAGGTCTACGGTCCGCTGGAATTGCATGTGCCGGGACAGCACAATGTGCTGAACGCGACGGCCGCGGTGGCCATCGGGGCGCAGCTGGAACTCAAGCCGGAAGCGATCGCCGCGGGGCTGAAGGCCTTTCGCGGGGTCGATCGCCGCTTCCAGGTAAAAGGCTGCGAGCGCGGCATCACCGTCGTGGATGACTACGGCCATCACCCGACGGAAATTCGCGCCACGCTGCGCGCCGCGAAGGATTGCGGCTACCCCGGCGTGCATGTCATCTTCCAGCCGCACCGCTACACGCGCACGCGCGATCTGATGGAGGAATTCACTCACGCCTTCGACGATGCGTCCTCAGTGCAGATGCTGGATATTTATGCCGCCAGCGAGGAGCCCATCCCCGGCGTGACCGCTCAGGCGCTGGTGAAAGCGATGCATGCGGGGCAGGTGTACTACGCGGCCTCGACGGACGCGGCCATCGCGCAGGCCATCGCGCACGCCCAGGAGGGCGACGCGATCCTGACCCTGGGCGCGGGGAATGTCTCGCAGTTGGCGCCGCTGGTCGTGGAGCGGCTGCGGGGCGACGCTGCTTCTTCGACCGGATCCCCTGCGCGTTAGCGACGATCGGCATCGCGAATCGCCATGGCCGCTTTGTCGCAGCTCGCGTACCTAAGTGCGCCCTGCCAGGAGAAGCAAAAATGGCGGGGGACGAAAAATGGTCAGCGTTCCGGTTGGAGTGGGAATGGGGAGGCCCATCCATTTGCCAAAATGCCCTTTGTCACCCGTAATCAGGTAGACAGCACCAGCCTGCAATGCCGCTGCCAGAATGGGCCGATCTTTGGGGGGAAGCTCAATGCTCGCCGGAAGCGGTGCCTGAGTCGCATCGGAGACGATATGGGTGAGTTCGAGGAGCTTTTCCAGCCGCTGCCGGTGCTGATCGCTGACACAATTTCGCCTCGTCTCATCCGCAGCATAGAAAGACGTCAGACAGGCCACGGCGGGAGCCCGCCAGAACGCGAGGATGGGATGCTGCAGTTGGTACGACGCGGAGAAGAGAATGTTGGCGTCGAAGAATACGCGGAGCGGTTCAGGCACGTCGCCTTGCCGCCGTTGTGCGTTTTGCAAGATTGCGGCGGATGGTCACCATCATGCGATCGAACTCCGCATTTGTGGGGAGCTCGCTCCGCATGTTGGGGTCGGTATCCGGAATCTTGGCTGGATCAAGGCCGAAATCTTCGCGAATAATGCGGCACGATTCGTCGTAGTCTTCCCGCGTGATCGCGTTATTCAGCAGGAATTCCGCCTTGCGCTCCGGCGTGTAAATCTCGACCGGCACGGCCACGGCAGGGCGCAGCAGAATGCCATCTTCGCGCTCTTCAGTGACCAGCAGATCGCCTTCGCGCAACGCGAACCGCTGCCGCAGTTTGGCCGGAATCACGAGGGTGCCGCGTTTGCCGATGCGGGCGGTTTCCATGACAGAACCTCTGACATTCAGAACATCAGAGATTCTGACCGACGTCTTACGTTCGCACCGGCCGCCGCTCCACGCCTTCGGTGCCGAACACCCGCCGATAGCGCTCGATCTCTTCCGGCGGACCCAGCGCTTTGTCGAGATTGTCCGACAGCTTCACCGCCACGCGGCCGTTGGCGTCCTGCAGCTTGCACACCAGCCGCGGCGGATCGAAGTTGCCGCCCTGCGGGTTGCAGTCGCGGAAATCGTTGGTCAGCAGCGTGCCCCAGCCGGCGGCGAAGCGAATGCGCCCGGAAAAAGCGTGGTGCAACTCCAGAATGTCATCGACGTCGAGCGAGTCGGAGGCGATGAAGAGCTTCTCCCGGGGATTGCGCCCGCGCTGCACAAGCCACGCGATGTACTCCTCGCCGGCAGAGCGCGGATCCTTGCTGTCGGCGCGCTGCCCCGTCCAGTCGGCTACCCAGGTGGGCGCGTCACGCAGGAACTGCGTCGTGCCGAAGGTGTCCGGCAGCAGAATGAGCAGCTCTCCCTGATAAGTCTGCTGCCACATCTCGAGGACTTTGTACTGCGACCGCTTCAGCTCCGCATCGCTGCTGGCCATCGCCGCCAGCGCCATGTGGATTTCATGCGCGTTGGTGCCGATGGCCTCAAGGTCATGCTTGTAGGCGAGGTAGGTGTTGGACGTGCCGGTAAACCGCCGCCCCAGCACGTTGGCCATCGCGCCCACCACGTACTCCTGCCAGAGAAAGCTGTGCCGCCGTCGCGTGCCGAAGTCGCTCACCCGCAGGTCAGGCACGCCGCGCAGCCGCTCCATCTTGTCCCACAATTTCGATTTGGCCCTGGCGTAGAGGATGTCCAGCTCCAGCTCGTTCAGCCGCTTCAGGCTGGCGCGCGTGCGCATCTCGGTGATGATGGCCAGCGCATAGATCTCCCACATCGTCGTCTCGATCCACAAGCCACGAAAGGTGACGCTGAGTTGGCCGTGTTCGAACAGGAGGTCGTAATCGGAAAGATGAAAGCTCTGATCGAGCCATTCGAGGAACGCCGGCTCGAAGATGTCGCGGGTGCCGTAGAACGTGTTGCCGGCCAGCCAGATCAGCTCCGACTTCTGGAAGCGGATTTTGCGAACCGCATCGAACTGCGCGCGCAGCTCCACGGGATCGATCGCCTCGGCAAAGCTGGCGTCCGCGTCGCGATTCACCAGCGAAAACGTCGCCCGCGTTCCGGCAAAGTTCTTCCAGATGAACTGCAGCATCAGGAGCTTGTAGAAATCGGTGTCCAGCAGCGAGCGGACAATGGGGTCCAGTTCCCAGTTGTGATTGTGCGCGCGTCGAGCGAGATTAATGATCATGCGGAGGACTAACCGTCCAGGGGACTAGCCGTCCAGGCGGGCCCGCTTCGCGGAACTGCCTGAACCCTTTCAGAATCACCCGGGAGCCGCCTGGGTGTCCAGAAAGCGGGAACTCCGGGCCACCCGCTGACGTATGTTTCGTGCATGAGAATGCTATGCGTGGCCGCTGCAGCGCTGGCGTGCGGAGCCATGGCCTGTGGCGAGACCATCGGATCCTGCGCCCAGGCGCTGGAGGCGCCGCTGCACGACCGGGGCAGGCTGGTGATCCAGTCCACCCCCGCAGGCGTCACCGTCACCGGCACCAACAGCGATCAGCTGCGCATCACCTGCACCACCGGGAATGATCCACATGCCGTACGCTTCCATCTAAGCGGGGACCCGAGCCACGAGCGTCTGACGATCGACAGCAACCTCGAGCACGAGAACAATCTCGATATCCGCATCGAAGTGCCGCACCGCACCAGCCTCCGCCTGCACATGGGCGCGGGACAGGTGACGGTGAACAATCTGGAGGGCGATAAAGACATCGATCTCTACGCGGGCCAGATCAACATCGCCGCCGGCGATACGGGCGACTACAGCTCCGTGCATGCCTCCGTCGATATCGGCGAGGTGAAGGCCTCCGCCTGGGGTGTGGACAAGGGTGGCTTCTTCCGCAGCTTCACGCGCACCACCGCCGGCGGCGAGTACCGCCTCTACGCGCATGTGCTGACGGGACAGATTGAGCTGCAGTAAGAGCGCGCGGCTGGACGGCTAGTTCAGAAACATCGTCCGATAGAGCGTGTCGCGCTGCACAGGTTTGAATCCCGCGTCGCGGATGATGCGCCGCAGCTCTTCTTCCGTCGTGCAGTTCGAGGTACCGGCGGCGCGCACGACATTCTCTTCCAGCATCACCGAGCCGACATCGTTTCCGCCAAAGCGCAGCCCCATCTGCAGGACCTTCAGACCCTGCGTCACCCAGCTCGACTGCACGTTTTCGATGTTGTCCAGATAGATCCGCGAGATGGCCAGGACTTTCAGATACTCCACCGCCGTCGCGTCATCCCAGCCGCGCCCGCCCAGCGCCGTATTCTTGGGCTGGAAGCTCCACGGGATAAACGCGGTAAAGCCGCCGGTCTCTTCCTGCAGCCGCCGAATCACATCGAAGTGGTTCACGCGCTGCTCCAGCGTTTCACCCACGCCAAACATCATCGTCGCCGTCGTGCGCATGCCCAGCTGGTGCGCGGTGCGATGCACCAGCACCCAGTCTTCCGTGCGGCATTTGAGCCGCGCGATGCGATGGCGGACTTCATCGTCGAGGATTTCCGCACCGCCGCCGGGAATCGAATCGAGGCCGGCATCACGCAGCCGCGCAATCGTGTCGCGCACCGAGAGATCGCTGTACTCGGCGATGGCCAGAATCTCCGACGCCGAGAAGCAGTGCAGCCAGATCTGCGGAAAACGCTGCTTGATGCCGCGCAGCAGACGCTCGAACCAGTCGATCTTCAGATCGGGATGCAGGCCGCCCTGCATCAGCACGCCGGTGCCGCCCATTTCCAGCGTCTCGGCGATCTTCTCGTAAATCGTTTCGAAGTCGAGGATGTAGCCTTCGCTGGCCTGTTTACCTTTTAACGGCCGATAAAACGCGCAGAAGGTGCAATATTCGGTGCAGAAATTTGTATAGTTGATATTGCGATCAATGATGTAAGTGACCACGCCTTCCGGATGCAGGCGCTTCCGTACCGCATCCGCTTCCATTCCCAGGCCGATCAGGTCGTCGGAGCGGAAGAAGTCCAGGGCCTGTTCACGGGTCAGCGTCATACATTCATTGTCGGAGAAACCGGGCGGCGCGTCCAGCCACGCAACACTGGGTCACTTCGGACGCATCGCACCAGCAGTTCGCCATCACTCAGGAATTACATACGCCCCCTTGCAAGGAGGACTCAAGTTATATGGGCCAGCTCCCCCGCCTCTCCCGTAGTGTCTCTACGCTGTTCCTGCTGTTGCTCGTTCCCCCGATCCTGCTGCGGTGCCTGGCGCAGGACAAGAAACCCGCCGCCGCACCGGACACGCTGGTGCTGAGCGACGGCGATACCCTGCACGGCAAGCTGGTCCGGGAAATCGGCGGCACCATTACGTTTCATACCGACTCGCTGGGCGATATCACGGTCGCGTGGGACAAGATCAAAGAGCTGCACGCCACCGGCGATTTCGCCATCCTCGACAAGACGGTGAAGAACCGCGGCAAGAAGGCCAGCGGGCAACTGCCCACCGGCTCCATCGATGCCACCAGCGAATCGGTCACCCTGCATCCCGCCGCGCAGCAGCCGGCGCCGCAGCCGATCTCCACCAAGGATGCGCAATACATCGTGGACAAGACCACGCTGGACAAGCAGCTCTACCACCAGCCCGGTTTCTTTACCGGCTGGAACGGCGCAGCCACGGCCGGGGCCACCCTGGTGAGCGCAACCCAGAACCAGTACACCGTTTCCGGCAGCGTGGGTCTGCTGCGCACCGTGCCCACGGTGACCTGGCTCGATACGCGCAACCGCACCTCGGCCGACTTCAGCGCCTCGTATGGCAAAATCACGCAGCCCGCTTACACCACTCCCACAGGTTTGGTGGCAGCGACCTCAACCAAATCCTCCATCCTGCACTTCGACGCCGAGCGCGATGAGTACTTCTCGTCGCGCTTCTTCGGACTGGCGCAGACCGCCTTCGACCACAACTACGGCCAGGACCTGAACCTGCAGCAGATTTACGGCGGCGGCGCAGGCTGGACAGCGCTGAAAACCGCGAAGCAGATCGCCGACCTAAAGGCGACGATTCAGTACGAGAAACAGGACTTCATCTCCGGCGCCAGCTCCAACAACCAGGATCTGATCGGCTCGACGATCGCGGCCGACTACGCCCTGAAACTGAAGCTGCTCGCTTTCACGCAGACCGTCGGCTACATCCCGGCATTCAACAATCCCCGCGCCTATTCCGCGCAGGAGGGAGACACGGTCACGTTTCCGACCTACAAGAATCTCGGATTCAGCGTGGGAACGATGGACAGCTATCTCAACGACCCGCCGGCGACGCTGCCGCCCACCAAACGGAATTCGTTTCAGTTCACCATGGGCATAACGTACGCCATCAAGTCGAAGTACTGACCCGGGAGCGCGGACGGCGTCTCGGGACAACCGGCGACGCCTCCGCCCAGGCGGGATCGTTGACGGACTGCTCGATGCGCTTCAGCTGATCCAGATGATGCCGGATGTGAACCGTGTGAAAGCGCCGCCACTGGTCCGGCCGCATCGGTCCCAGCAGGAAGTGTGAGGCCACCCGCTGGATGCCGAAGCGCTGGCGGCATTCGGTGATACGCCCGTCCATGCTCTCCATTTCCTGGCGAAGCCTCTCCAGCAGTTCGCCCCCGTCCATCGCGCTCCAGTGGAGATGATCGGGCTGAGCAAAAATCGGAGCGGGCACGCCGTCAGGCATATGCCCGAACGACAGGACTGCCAGCTGCAGCAGCCACTGCACCGGCGTGCTGCGCGCTCGCGTGGGATGGCCCCGCTCCAGACGCCTTTCCAGCTCCCGGCTGGTGCTGCGGCAGGTCAGCACCAGGTGCCCGACCACTTGCTGCGCGCTCCACAGCCGCTGCTCCTGCCTGGGATGCCTCTGGCACCACTCCGCCGGGCGTTCGGCCAGCGCCGGAACGTACGCGTCGAAGACCTGCTGGAGGACGGGGTGCATGGCGGGCCAACCGATCTGAAAACTCCGCGAGAACTATATCACCGCGCCTTCAGGAGCCAGGCTCGAGGCCCATGTCCTTCAGCGTCTTGCGAATTTCTTTCGCATGCGGGCCGTTGGGCAGCGCGGCCAGGTACAGCCGGTAGTTTTTGATCGCCACATCGTTCATCTGCAGGCGATGCGCCGACTCGGCCAGTCCCCATACCGCCTCGGCGTTGCCGGGATCGGAGCGCGCCGCCTCCACATAGCGGTCGTACGCGCCTTTATAGTCGCCGGATTCGAGGTAGAAGTCGCCGATCTGCGCGTCCTTCTTCGCCAGCTTCGGATCGTAGGGCAGCGGCGAGCTGGCCTGGATGGGCGCCTCGTCCTCGTCACCGGTACTTGGCGCCAGGTCCATGCCCTTCACCTGAACCTGACTGGAACTGAAGTCCTGATCGCCTCCCGAGGAGTCCGCTGGCTGCTCCTGTTGCTGCTCCTGCTTCGCGGCTTTCTCTGATTCGGCCTCGGGAAACGGATTCTGATCCGCAGTCGACGCCTTCTTGGAGGTTGAATTCTGGTCTTTCCCCGAGGATGGCTGCGGAGCCGCGGGAACGCTGGAATCCTGCTGCTGATTTGGCTGGGCGGCTTTCTCCGACTGCGCCGCCGGGAAGGGATTGGCGTCGGCCGAGGATTTCTTCTTGTCGGGTTTCTTCTGCTGGTCCTTGCTGCCGGCCTGTGACTGCTGTTGCTGTTGCCCCGCGGAGTTGTCCTGCTGTTGTTGTTGCTGCGCGGGCGCGCTGTTGTCCTGCTGCTGGGCGGCGACGGGCAGGGTCAGCAGAAGGGCGGTTCCGGCAATGGCGGCAAGGCGCAGCATCTCTCTTTATTTTAGACGCGCCGGCGCCGCACAGCGGTTATCGCCCTTGTTATTGTGGAGGCATATGGGTCTCGTCATTCGCTCGTCCGCCATCCATGCCGCCGGCTGCTACACCACCACCCCCATTCGCAAAAGTGCCCGCGTTGTGGAGTACACCGGGCCGCGCATTCCGAAGGACGACGCCGATGAGAAATACGAGCACTCGCCGACGACCTACCTCTTCGGTGTGGGCGACGGCTCCATGGTCATCGATGGGCACGGAACCGCCATGTTCATCAACCACTCCTGCGACCCGAACTGTGAGACCGAGGAGATCGACGGCCGTGTCTGGATCATGTCCATCCGCGGCATCAAAGCCGGCGAAGAGCTGACCTACGATTACTTCCTCTACGACGGCGACGATGATGAAGCCCGCTGCAACTGCGGCTCCCCCCACTGCCGCAAGAGCATGTATTCGCCCGAGGAGATTCGCCGCCGCGCCCGGGCGAAGAAAAAGACGGCGGCAAAGAAGTCCGGCCGCACCACCGAGAGCCGCTCCCGCCAGCCCACCCGCTGAATCGATCCGCAGTCACAAGCTACTGACGACAGGCCACCGGCTACAGGCTCCGTTCCATCTTCACAATCGCCAGCGTCTCCCCATTCGCCAGCGGCAGTTCCTGTCGCTCGCCTTCCACGTATCCGTGACGGCGGTAGAGCGGAATCCCGGTCAGCGTCGCCCCCATTTCGCAGCGCGTGAAACCTTCGGCGCGTGCCGCCTCTTCGCACAGGGCCAGCAGGCGGCTTCCGATTCCCTTCCGCGCCCAGTCCGGATGGACGAAGAAGGCGCGAATCTTCGCTGCATCGGTCTTCGGATCGAGCAACGTGTCATCGCGTCCAGGCCGGGCATCGGCGCCAAACGGCGTCCGCCGCCGCGACCACCCTCCGCACGCCACCAGCGTCCCGGGCTCGCCCGCCGGCTCAACGACGAAATAGGTCTGGTCGGCGACCAGCTGCGTGTCCAGCCCCAACCAAGTACCCAGCGACTGCTCGATCTGCGTCGCCGAGTACGCCTGCGGCCCCAGCCCCCGCACCGAGGCTTCAATCAGCGCCCGAATCCCCGACAGGTCGGCGGGCGTGGCCAGGCGATAGATCAGGGTCGCATCGTTTTTTAAAATTGATGCCATATCAGCGTAATTGACATCATCTTAGACTATAGCGCATCATAATAGCGATATGCGCACCACTCTGGCCATCGACGATGACGTCCTCGAAGAGGTGAAGCAGTATGCCGCCCAGCGTGACATTTCCCTCGGCAAAGCGGCTACCGATCTCATCCGTCGGGGGATTTCCCAGCCTCTCAACCTCAGGTGCATTGACGGCATCTACGTTCCGGTTCTACCACCGAATACCCCGATCCTTACCACGAAGCGGCTGCTCGAAGCCGAAGACGAATGGTAGCGGGACCGGCTTTTCTGCTCGATGTGAATGTCCTGCTGTCCCTTGTGTGGCCATTCCAGCAACACCATGAGAAGGTTCGCGCCTGGTTTGTGGCCAATGCTGCGCGGCACTGGGCGACCTGCCCGATTACCGAAGCCGGTTCTGTCCGCCTGCTGTCGAATCCCACGGTCACCCCGGAGGCTCTAAGCGTCAACGACGCCCTGCAACTGCTGGCTGCCAATGTGCAGCACCCTGGGCATGTCTTCTGGCCGGACAACCTCGATCTCTCCACGAGTCTCGAGCTGTGTGGGGTCCGCCTCCAGGGTCATAGGCAAATCACCGATGCCTACCTCCTCGGACTCGCGCTCCACCATGGGGCACACCTGGTCACCCTGGATGCCTCCGTCGCAGCGCTTCTGCCGCCGTCCGCACGAACTGCGACCCGCGTCATCGACCCCCTGGCAGGCCCCCGCAGGCGCTGATCTTCCACCACTTGCCGCCGCCCCTGATACCCACCGCTCCAGGCGATACAATCAGCATTCGATGGCTTACCAGGTTCTTGCCCGAAAATATCGTCCGCAGCGCTTTGCCGACGTGGCCGGGCAGGAGCACGTCACCCGCACGCTGCTGAACGCACTGGAGCAGGGCCGCGTCGCCCACGGCTACATCTTCTCCGGCCACCGCGGCATCGGCAAAACCACCATCGCCCGCATCCTGGCCCAGGCGCTCAACTGCCGCACGACTTCCGGCACCGCCGAGCGACCCACGCTTGAGCCCTGCGGCGTCTGCGACTCCTGCCAGGAAATCCGCGCCGGCAACGCTGTGGACGTGCTCGAGATCGACGCCGCCACCAACCGCGGCATCGACGAAGTCCGTGAGCTGCGCGAAGCCGCCCGCTATCGCCCCGCACGCGACAAATACAAGATCTGGATCCTCGACGAAGCCCACCAGATCACCGACGCCGCCTTCAACGCCCTGCTCAAGACCCTCGAGGAGCCGCCCGACCACGTCATCTTCATGATGGCCACCACGCAGCCCGAGGACATTCCGCAGACCATCCGCTCGCGATGCCAGCACTTCAGCTTTCATGCCGTCAAATTCGACGACATTCTGACCCAGCTCCAGACCATCGCCGCCCAGGAAGCGATCGAAACCGACGCCTCGGCGCTCGCCCTGCTGGCTGAGGCTGGCGACGGCTCCATGCGCGATGCGCTTTCGATCATGGATCAGGCCATCGCCTCGGCGCCGCTGGTCAATGGCAAGGCGCAAGTCGTCGCCGATCAGATCCGCGAGCTGATGGGCTCCGTGCCCAACACCGTCTTCGAGCGCCTGCTGGAAGCGATCAGCGCCGGGCAAACCGCCGCCGTCATCACTGAGCTCAACGCCCTGCTCAACGCCGGCAACAGTCCCGCCGCCCTCGCCCGCCAGTTCGTGCGCTACCTGCGCAACGCGCTCATGGCCCGCATCGGCGGCGAGAATACCGACCTCCTGCAGATTTCCGCTGACGAGCGCGCCCGCGCCGCGCGCTCCGCCATGCTCTTCTCCGAGGAAGACCTCACCCGCTTCCTCCAGGTCATGCTGCGCACCTTCGACGAGCTCAATTACCGCCAGGAGCAGCGCTTCCATCTGGAGCTCGGCCTGGTCAAGCTCGTTCACCTGCAGCGCCTGCTCCCCGTCGAGGAGCTGCTGAGCCAGTTGCCAGGCGGCGGAGCCTCCAGCGCGCCCGCCGGCGGTTCGTCGGGATCCCGCAGCGTAGCCGCCGCCCCCCGATCCTCAGCATCGTCCGCGGTGCAGCCCGCGTCGCGCACCAGCCCCGCGCCAGAACGCAACACACCTGAGCGCAGCACACCAGCACCCCAGCCTGCACCGCGCCCCTCGCCCTTCGAAGCCGACCGTGAACGGAAGATCGTCGGCAGCGCCGCGGAAGGCTCGAGCTCAGCGCCGCGCGCTCTTTCTCCATTCGAAGCCGCCAGCCACGCCGCTGAAGGTGCGCCACCGATCTTTGAGAGCAAACCCGTCGCCGCTGTCGGACTGGCTGAGCCGCTTCCAGGGGCAACCGACGGCTCTCTCGCCCTGGCCGCCGACGCCACCGTCGCCGAGGCCCCCGATCTCGACCGTATCCGAGAGGCCGTTTGCGCCGCCCTCGCCCAGGCCGGCCACGAAACCGCCGCCAATCTGATTCATCAGGGCAAGTGGACCGAGCAGGCCAACAACATTCAGGTCGAGCTCGCCGTCCGCAAAACCATGCTCTCCCTCACGGTTAACCCCGAGGCAGAGGCCATCTGTCGTAAGGCGATGCGGGCCCTGGGCGCCACGCAGAAGATCGCGTTTACGCCTGGAGAAAATGGAAACGGGGCCACGGGACCAGCAAGGGAAAGCCCGCCGCTCAGCGGGAGTGCGCAGGCAGCGGCGCTCGATAATCCCCTCGTCCGCAAGACCCAGGAGCTGTTCAAGGCCGACATTCGCAGTGTCCTCGACCTGCGGGAAACACATTAAATACAGAATGCTTCCTCCCCAGGAAGCGTCCAATAGAAAGAAAGAACGAAGGAATGATGCTGAACCCACTCAAACTTCAGGAAATGCTCGGACAGGCGAAGCAGATGCAGGAGCAGATCCAGCAGAAACTGGCGGCCACCGTCGTGGAAGCCTCCTCCGGTGGCGGCGCCGTCACCGTCAAAATGAATGGAAAGAAGGAAGTACTCAAGGTCACCATCGATCCGGCCGCCGTGGCCGGACTTTCCGGTTCCTCGCCGGACGTGGAAATGCTCGAAGACCTGTTGGCCGCCGCGGTCAACGAAGCCGGCCGCCGCGCCGACGAAATCATGAAGTCCAACGTCCAGGGCCTGCTCGGCGGCCTCAACCTCCCGCCCGGAATTCTCTGAACCCATGCCTTCGCGCCGCGATTTTCTCCTCCAGTCCGGAATGGCCACCGCCGGTGCCTGGCTGGCGCGCGGCGATCTCCAGGCTCAGAACGCGCCCGCGCAGAATCCGCAAACCGCTCCCCCGGCGCCCGGCGCCCCTCCCGTGCAGGAGCCTCTGCCCTCCGGTCAGAATGTGGCGCCGCCCAACAACAATCCCGCCATCCAGCCCAACCCCGATCTCGCTCAGCAGCTGCGCACCGCTGCCGCCGACGAAACCATCAAGACCACCAAACTCACCGATACGATCTTTATGCTGCAGGGCGTGGGCGGCAACGTCGTCTGCCAGATCGGCCCCGACGGCAAGCTGATCATCGATTCGCAGATCTCCACGGGAACGCCGAAACTCCTCGACGCGCTGAGCAAGCTCGACACGCACAAGCTCAAGCTGCTCATCAACACCCACTGGCATTTCGACCACACCGACGGCAACGCCGCGCTGCACCTGGCCGGCGCCTTCATCATCGCCCAGGACAACACCCGGCTCCGCCTCCTCAAGCCGCAAACCATCCAGGTCTACCAGGCGAAGTTTCCTTCTGCCCCCGATGCCGGCCTGCCCCAGGAAACCTTCCCCGAATCGGAGACCCTCTGGCTCAACAACGACCAGGAGAACCTGGTCCACACGCCCGATGCCCACACTGATTCCGACATCTTCATCCAGTTCGTCAAGGGCAACGTCATCCACACCGGCGATCTGTGGTTCAACGGCATGTATCCCCTCATCGACACGGGCAGCGGCGGCACCATCAACGGCATGATCCGCGGCGTCGATCAGATCCTCGCTCTCGCCGACGACCGCACGAAGATCGTGCCCGGCCACGGACCTCTCGGCGACAAAGACGCGCTCCAGACCTATCGCACCATGCTGGTCACCGTTGCCGACCGCGTGGAGAAGCTCAAGGCTTCCGGCGAGGCCATCGAAGAAGTCGTCGCCGCCAAGCCCACCGCCGACCTCGACGCCACCTGGGCCAAAGGCTCCATCCAGCCCAACACCTTCGTCGCCCTCGTCTACGACACCCTGTAGGCCCCTCGAAACGCGCCGCTACTCCCCGCGCAGCGCCCGGATCGGGTCCACCGCCGCTGCCCGTCGTGCCGGCATCGCCGCCGCCAGCAACGCCAGCACAAAGACCGCAGCCGCCGCCAGAGCCATCACCATCGGATCGAAGGGGCTCACTCCGTAAAGGAACGATCGCAGCAGGCTGGACGCCGCCGCTGCTCCCCCCAGTCCCAGCACGCAACCCACCGCCGCCAGTTTCAGTCCCGAGTTCAGAACCAGTTTTACGATGCCGCCCCGTTCCGCTCCCAGCGCCAGGCGAATCGCCATCTCCTGCACTCGAGCCGCGACAGAAAACGCGATCACCCCATAAATGCCCAGCACCGCCAGCACAACCGCCGCCAGCGCAAAGGCTGAAACCAGGATTGTGTTGAAGCGCCGCGGTGCTTCGCTTTCGGAAACCACCTCCGTCATGGTGGCCACGTGGGTCAGCGGCAGTTCGGAGTCCATCTGCCGCACGGTCGCGCGCAACTCGTCCTCCATCTGCGTGCCGGGCAACCGCGACCGTAGCGCCACGTAGAGGCTGTTTCCGTTGATGTCGTCGGGGGAGATGAAGGCGCCGGAGTCGACTTCCTCCTGCAACACCGGGAAGTAGAACTGCACCCCGGCCCCGCGATCGGGAGAGGACTTTTTCGCATCGGCCACTTCTCCCACCACCGTGATCCAGGGAGTTTCCATCCCGGACGCCCCCAGGCGCAGCCGTTTGCCGACAGGATTCTCCCCTGGCCAGTAGTGCTCCGCCAGCTCGTGGTTCACGATCGCCACCGGCGCACCCTGCGCGTCGTCGGCATCGGTGAAGTAGCGCCCCTGGAGAAGCGAGATGCCCATCGCGCGGAAGTAATCTCCCACGACCGGAATGACGGCGGCGGTCGGCGGCGGCCCCCCCTCCGCCTGGTAGCCCTCTGGAACAAACCCAGCCAGCCCGGCCATGTCGGTGACTGGTATCGCTGTAGCCATTCCCGCGGCCTCGGCGCCCGGTAGCCGCTCCAGCCGCTGCACCAGCTCGGCATTGAAGGCATTCACCTGTGACTGATTACCGTATTCCGCACGCGGCAGAGAATAAAAAGCAGTAGTCACGTGGTCCGGCTCGAATCCCAGATTGCCGGCGCTCATCTTCGAATAGCTGCGCAGCAGCAGTCCGGAGGCCGTCAGCAGCACGAGGGCCACCGCAATCTCGCCCACCACCAGAACCGAGCGCAGCCGCGTGTTTCCGCCTCCCGCCGAGCCGGTCCGCCCACCCTCCTTGAGCACCGCATTGACATTGGTCCGCAGCGCGGCAAACGAGGGCGCCAGACCGCAAAGGATTCCCGTGAAAAGCGCCAGTCCCAGCGCAAACCCGGCCACCGGCCAGTTCATCTGCACGGCGTCGATCAGCGGCAGCGTCGACGGCAGAAGATCCCGTCCCAGGGCCACCAGCGGAGCGGCCGCGCCCACTCCCAGCAGCCCGCCGGCCAGGCTCAGCAGCGTGCTCTCCATCAGCACCTGGCGCAGCAGTCGGCGCGCAGAAGCCCCCAGAGCCAGCCGCACCGCAACCTCCCGCTGATAACGCACCGCACGCACCAGCAGCAGGCTGGCCAGATTGGCGCAGGCAATCAGCAGCACCACGGTCACCGCCAGCAGCAGCACCTGCAGCATCGGCTTCGCATTGCGCACCGTCACGGCGCGCAGCGGACGCACCACCGCGCGGAACTCAAAGCTGGAGAGATCCGCCGGAAGCTGCCGCACATCGGCCTGCGCCACATGCTCGGCGTCGTTGTGAGCTTCCTCCAGACTCACGCCTGGCTTCAGCCGGCCCACCATCGCGAAAT
The DNA here is from genome assembly GCA_963770525.1 of uncultured Acidobacteriaceae bacterium. Lineage (GTDB taxonomy): Bacteria > Acidobacteriota > Terriglobia > Terriglobales > Acidobacteriaceae > Palsa-343. Next base: position 153,495 of record CAVYPY010000007.1, read on the forward strand.
CCCAGTCGCCCGCCGCGTCCGGCCGCCGCTCCTGCTCTGTGAAGCTCATCGGCACCCACAGCATGCAGTGGGCCAGGATCCCCTGCGCGATTGGGAACTCGAACCTCCTTGGCATCACGCCAATCACCGTGTACGGTTTGCGGTTCAGCAGGATCTTGGTTCCCAGGATCTTCGGCTCCCCGCCGAACTGGCCCTTCCACGCCGTGTAGCTCAGCACCACCACCGGCATACCCTGCTCGTCTTCCTGCTGGGTGAAGATCCGTCCCATCATCGGCGCAACCCCCAGCGCCGTGAAGACCGCCGGCGTCATCCGCGCCGCTTCCAGCCGTACCGGCCGGGCGCTTCCGGAAAGTTCCAGATCCTCTTCGCTGTACCCGCCCAGAGCCGAGAAGGAGTGCGTCTGGTGCGTGTAGCTCTCAATCTCGGGAGGGGAAACCGGGCCGTCTCCTGTGTAATCCCAGTTCATTCCGCGGATTTGATCGCCCACCGTCACCAGGCGATCCGGATCGGGAAACGGCAGCGGGCGCAGCAGGATGCCATCGACCAGCGAGAAGATCGCTGTCACCGAGCCGATGCCGAAAGCCAGCATCAGCACCGCGGTAATGGCGAATCCCCGCGATTTTCGCAACTGGCGAAGCACCAGTTTCAGATCGAAAATCAGATTGTCCATGGCCTGCTCGTCTGCCGGGTGCCCTCGCCGAACCGCCCCCGGCGCTCGCTCCGGAACCGCACGGACGCGCCGCGTCCGCCTCCGGAAAGCACTTATACCTTAAAAGTCAGCGAATAAGTGGGAGTATCTTACCAGATAATGGCTTGGGTGCCCCATTCAAGCCCGCCTTTGGCTTGAGTGGGGGGATGTGGGATTCGGGTGCCCCATTCAAGCCCGCCTTTGGCTTGAGTGGGGGGTGTGGGATTGGGTGCCCCATTCAAGCCCGCCTTTGGCTTGAGTGGGGGGATGTGGGATTGGGGTGCCCCAAGCCCGCCTTTGGCTTGAGTGGGGGGATGTGGGATTGGGGTGCCCCAAGCCCGCCTTTGGCTTGAGTGGGATACGGGCAGGATCCCTTGTCAGGACTGGACCACCACGACTCCCGTCGGTGCGAATGCGCTACTCAGTCGCCTTCCCCGCGCAGGGACTCGAGCAGAACATCCGTCCGTTCACGAATCAGCCCAAAAGTCCGCTCGACCGCGCCGGGGATCTGCTCAGCAGGTATCGGTCCGATGTCCTCGATCCCCCAAACTTCGATCCTCTGCCGGTCCGGTTCGATCCAGCTTTCGCAAAAGCGTTGATGCTCCGATTCCATGAAGACGAGCACGTCGCTCGCCTCCACCAGGGAACGGCTCGTTTTCTGCCAGTGCCTGGCCGCGAACGAGTCAACCCCATGCCGCGCCAGTGCCTCAGCCGCCCAGGGAGAGATCGGCTCAGGGCTTTGCCGCCCGGCCGCGATGCCGCTGGAAGAAACTTCAATTCCAGGAACATTCCGGGAGGCGCACCAGGCTTCCGCGAGCCGGCTGCGATAGACGTTCCCGGTGCAGACGAAGTGAATTCTCATCGGCGAAAAACAGCGGGCCTACGGATTGTCGTCTGCCGCCGGCAGAGTCGCGCTCTTCTCCGACCCCTTCACGCGCACCACCGTGATCTTCGAGAAGCCTTCCTTGAAGTCCGGCGCGCGCAGACGCTCCGCCATCTTCTTCATCACGTCTTCGCTCACCGTGCGCTCGCGTTTCCGGTTGCGCTCGAGACACACTTCCAGCGGCACATCGAAGAACACCGCCTGCACGTCATAGCCGAAGCTCTTCGCCATCTTGATCCACTGCCGCCGCTCGTGCGGCGACAGATTCGTGGCGTCGACATAGTTCCAGGGCATCTTCGCGATCAGACGCGCCCGCAGCAGCGACCGCAGCGTCGAGAAGACCAGCCCCTGCCAGCGCTGCTCCGTGATGTCGTCAAACAGCAGCGTCCGCAGCAGATCGCTCGACAGCGGCACCACGCCCCGGCGCTTGAACCACGTCGTCTTCCCCGACCCCGGCAGCCCGATGGTCAGCACAACATAGCCCCGCGCGCCCTTCCCGGTTCCGGTCGACGGCGCTTCCGGCGGAGGCGTCGCCAGCGACTCCGGCTGCGTCTCCACCACCAGCTTCTGCGTCGGCGCCGCACTGGCCGGCTTCCCCGCCGGCTTCGCGGGCGCTTCAACTGCGGCGACCTGACCCTCTGCTGCGCGGCCCGCTTCCGGTTCGTCCGTCAGCCCTTCGGTCTCCGGCTCAATGTCTTCCCCCGCCCGCGCCGCACCCCCGTGATACGAGGGCTGCAAAGGCGCTGGCTGATTCTGGGGCAGTTCCTGTCCAATTTTTCCCGTGGACTCCGATGTGTTCGGCCCACGCTTCGAGCGTCGTCTCATGCGATCGCGCATCCACAAGCGCATATCCAGGATGTAACACAGTCCCACCCCCACCGCAAACCAACATCCGTGCTTTGTACCATTTCCCGCACTGTCGGTCACCGCTCCATCCGATGACGTTCGTGCAGGAATCTCTGCGTTGAGCCCATTAGGGATCGACTTTTTCATTGACTATGGTGCTAGCATCGGTAATTGGGTGGTTTCGGGCATTTTGGCCTCATCTTCCACCCGTGTGATCCGGACCACAGAGAGTACCGGGACGCAGGCACGATCATTACTGCAAGGAGACAATTTTCATGGCCGTCAAGGTTGGAATCAACGGGTTTGGGCGCATCGGACGCAACGTCTTCCGCGCCTCCCTCGGTAATCCGGATCTCGAGTTTGTCGCCGTCAACGACCTCACCAGCCCCGCAACCCTCGCTCACCTGCTCAAGTACGATTCCATTCTGGGCAACCTGAAGAATGACATCGTCGCCGGCGACGACTTCATCTCCATCGACGGCAAAAAGCTCAAGGTCTTCGCCCAGCGCGATCCCGCCCTTCTGGACTGGGAATCCGTCGGCGCCCAGATTGTCGTTGAGTCCACCGGCCACTTTACCGACGGCGCCAAAGCCAAAGCCCACCTCCGCGGCCCCGTGAAGAAGGTCATCATCTCCGCCCCCGCCACCAATGAGGACATCACCGTGGTCCTCGGCGTCAACGAGAAGAAGTACGACCCGGCGAAGCACAACATCATCTCTAACGCCTCCTGTACCACCAACTGCCTCGCGCCCGTGGTCAAGGTTCTGGTCGAAAACTTCGGCATCGTCTCCGGCATCATGACGACCATCCACAGCTACACCAACGACCAGGTCATCCTCGACTTCCCCCACAAAGACCTGCGCCGCGCCCGTGCCGCCGCCCTGTCGATGATTCCCACCTCGACCGGCGCCGCCAAGGCCCTCAAGCTGGTCATCCCCGAAGTCGAAGGCAAGCTCGACGGATTCGCCATCCGCGTGCCCACTCCCAACGTCTCGGTTGTCGACCTGACCTTCCTCGCCGAAAAGCCGATCACGAAGGACTCAATCAACGCAGCGCTCAAGTCCGCCTCCGAAGGCGAGCTCAAGGGCATCCTCGGCTACGAGACCCACGAGCTGGTCTCCAGCGACTTCAAGGGCGACCCCCGCTCCTCCATCGTCGACTCGCCCCTGACCAAAGTGGTCGGCAACATGGCCAAGGTCATCAGCTGGTACGACAACGAGTGGGGCTACTCCAACCGCGTCCGCGACCTCATCCTCTTCCTCGCGAAGAAGGGTCTGTAGGGTAAGTTGGGCGCGAGTTGTTTTTGGTGTTGTATCAGGGCACGACTTCAGTCGTGCCGCAAAGCCTCATAAAAAGAAAAGGGGCTTGAGCCCCTGAGCTTTGGTTGCTTTGGATTCCCACCTCGTCGCCCACACCGGGCGGCCGGGTGGGAAGATCCGACAGGATAAGAGGCACAAAATGTCCACCCGGCAGAACATCCCAGGCACATCCCCTTACGAGCCGATCATCGGATTTTCCCGCGCCGTGCGCGCCGGACAATCCGTCTACGTCGCCGGCACCGGCCCCGTCGGCGCCGATCTCGCCGATCCCGCCACCCAGACCCGCCACATCCTCGAGATCATCCGCGGTGTCCTCGAAAAGGCCGGAGCCCGCCTCGAAGACGTCGTCCGCACCCGCATTTACCTCACCAGCGCCGACGACTGGGAAGCGGTCGGCAAAGTCCACGGCGAATTCTTTGGCGCGATCCGTCCTGCCGCCACCATGGTCGTCGTCGCCGCGCTCCTGCAACCCACCTGGCGCGTGGAGATTGAAGCCGACGCCGTCATCGGCGCCGCCACCCAGCATTAAACGGAGACAGTATGGCTAAGCTTTCGATTCGCGACCTCGACCTCGCCCACAAACACGTCTTCATGCGCGTCGACTTCAACGTCCCCCTCACCGAGGACGGCTCCGAGATCACCGACGACACCCGCATCAAAGAGACGCTGCCCACCATCGAGTACGCGCTCCGCCACAAGGCCAAGCTCATCCTCGCTTCCCACCTCGGCCGCCCCAAGGGCAAGGTCAATCTCAAATACAGCCTCCGTCCCGTCGTCGATCGCCTGCGCACCCTCCTCGATCATCACCTCGGCGAGAAGACCAACGTCGCCTTCGCCCCCGACTGCATCGGCGACATCGCGAAGGAACTCGCCCGCCAACTCGAATCCGGCCAGGTCCTGCTGCTCGAAAACCTCCGCTTCCACGCCGAAGAAGAAGCCAACGATCCCGAGTTCTCAAAGAAGCTCGCCTCCCTCTGCGACGTCTACGTCAACGACGCCTTTGGCAGCGCCCACCGCGCCCATGCCTCCACCGAAGGCATCACCCACTTCGTCAAGCAGTCCGCCGCCGGCCTCCTCATGGAGAAGGAGCTGAACTACCTCGGCAAGGCCCTCGAATCGCCCGCGCGCCCCTTCGTCGCCATCCTCGGCGGCTCCAAAATCTCCGGCAAGATCGACGTCATCAATAACCTCCTCGACAAAGTCGATACCCTGGTCATTGTCGGCGGCATGGCCTACACCTTCGCCCGCGCCAAAGGCATCGCCACCGGTAAGTCCCTGGTCGAAGAGGACAAAATCGACATCGCCGCCGAAGCCCTCAAGAAAGCCCAGGCCAAAGGCGTGCAGATCCTGCTGCCCATCGACAACATCCTCGCCGACAGCTTCTCCGCCAACGCCAAAACCCAGACCTGGGACTCGATCAGGAATTTCCCACCCGACTGGGAGGGCCTCGATATCGGCCCCAAATCGATCGCTGCCATCGAGGAGATCGTCGCCGGCGCCCGCACCATCGTCTGGAACGGCCCCGCTGGCGTCTTCGAGTTCCCCCGCTTCGCCGTAGGCACCAACGCCATCGCCGAAGCCGTCGCGGCCAACAAAGACGCCATCTCCATCATCGGCGGCGGCGACTCAGTCGCAGCCATCCGCCAGGCCGGCGTCGCCGACCAGATCACCCACATCTCCACCGGCGGCGGAGCCAGCCTCGAATTCCTCGAAGGCAAGAAGCTCCCCGGCGTCGAAGCGCTGACCGAAAAATAGATCGTTCGCGTCGCGAGAATCGCAGGAAAATGAGGGCGCCATGCAAATCCTCTTCGTGGCGCCCTTTCTGTTTGCCGCTGCCCTCGCCTTCACGATTCTGGCGGCCTTCCCGCGATGGCGCCGCTGGGCGATTCCCATCCCCACCGGCATCATCGCTGCGGCTCCCTGCCTCTTCGCGGTGATGGGTGCCGAGCTCTGGGTGGCTCATCTCCTTGGCCGTGATAGCGGTCCATCTCCTGGCCGGAAGGTTCTCCTTGCCGGTCTCGCCGTCGCAATTGTGGGTGGCATTCTCGGCGGCTCTGTGGCGGGAGTCGTCGCACGTCTCCTCACCGGCATCCTGCCGCGTCTCGTTTTGCGGTCCGCGATCGTTCTCGCCGCCTGGTGCAGCTACTTTGTTCTGTTTGTGGTGCTGAACATCGCCGCAACCGCGCGCTGGCGCCTGCCGGACAATAACGCTCTTCCGTTCGCGGAGGCTGCCCTCGCGCTGATTGGTGCATGGTTCACGGCCACAAATCCCGAGCCCTTCCGATCCCCCCACTTCCGCCTGCCCGTCGGCATCGGCTTTCGCCATCGTGGACGACAATCGCTGGCCGGCAAATAGCTCGCCGATCTCGCGTCACCTATCGCCGCCTTGCTCCATTTGGGCGAAATTCAGAGCGAGCCAGCCTCTCAATGCAACAGTCCTGGCTTCGTATCATGCACGACAAAGTCCTGGCCTCGTATCAGGGCACGAAACCGGCCTTGGCTGTATATCAGGGCAGAAAATGTCCAGGCTTCGTATCCGGGCACGACTTCAGTCGTGCCGATAGCCGACCTTAAAGTTGTGGGCTTTAGCCCCTGCTCTCCTCTTTACCGGCGCAAACCAACTTCCCAACAACCGTCCCGGCTGTATATCAGGGCAGAAAGCGCCCTGGCTTCGTATCAGGCACGAAACCAGCCTTGGCTGTATATCAGGGCAGAAACGTCCTGGCTTCGTATCAGAGCACGGCTTCAGTCGTGCCGATAGCCGACTTTAAAGTTGCGGGCTTTAGCCCCTGCGCTCCTCTTTACCGGCGCAAACCAACTTCCCAACAACCGTCCCGGCTGTATATCAGGGCAGAAAATGTCCTGGCTTCGTATCAGGGCACGACTTCAGTCGTGCCGATAGCCGACTTTAAAGTGGTGGGCTTTAGCCCCTGCGCCTTTCTCCTCTTCAACGTCTCAAAGCACCAGCGGAACCATTCCCCGTCCCGCACCAAACCCGCGCGCACAGGATTCTGCGCGATATAACGCCGATACCGTTCGAGATTCGCCTGCCCGTCCGCGCGTACCTCAGAAAATCCTCTTTGCCAAACTTCCCCTGCAAATCCCAATTCTTTCTTCACGCGATACGAAAAACGGCCCTTGACGAACTGCATGGCTTTTCCCACCGACATGTCGCCGCTCACCGAGATCAACAAGTGCAGATGACTCGGCATCACCACGAAGTCGTACACAAGGAAGTGCCCATCCGCGACACAGGACCGCAGCACATCGACCAGAAGCGCCGCATTCCGGTCCGATTGCAACACTCCCTTTCCCACGGCCGTCTTCGTTGTCACGAAGAACATCCGCGAAGGCCATGCCACGTTCTCGGAAACTGCGTTGCGCGAAGGAGCAGCCATAACAGGGGCTAAAGCCCTGCTTCTTTTTACTGCGCAACGGCACGACTGAAGTCATGCCCTGATACAAAACGCCGTCCGTCCGCAAACGAAAGTCACGTTTCGAAGTTTTGAGTCTCAGCGTCTCCCGCTCCACACGGCAGAGCCACCAGCGTGCCCGCCTAAAACATTGCTGAGGACGCTTGCCGGCACGGATCGTGGAGTTCCGTCAGCCGATGACCAGCTTGAGACCCGCTGCGTCGGCAAAGGCTCGGAAATCCCGATCCCGCGTAAGAAGAGAGACCGCATTATCGATACAGGTCTGAGCAATCAGGGCGTCGCCCAGGCGCGCCTTGCGCTTCTTGCCCAGCACGCGAGCCCGCAGGCGTCCGGCTCGTTCCCAATACCCGCCCTCCACACTCAGGAGCGGTAGTTCCGCAAGCGTATGGGCAGCAGACCTGGGGATCTCCGGATCGCTCAGCAATTCGGTAAGCACCACCGGCGCCATCACCACCTGCCTGTCCCGAAGAGCCCGATCCAGCATCTGAACATCGTCCCCACCTGCCCCTTCCAGGAACGCGATCCACGTGCTCGTGTCCGCCGCGATCATCGATCGGCCTTCAGATCAGCCAGCGGTCGCGAGAAGTGAACCTTCCCCCGCATCTCCAGCAGGCGAGCGTAGGCTCGCGAAGCCGCCATCAGCTCGAGACCTGTGCGCACCGTCTGCGTGATCCCTGCGCCGCTCGCCTCCTGCGCCCTTTTCAGCAGTTGCGCAGGCACTTCGACCGTGATTTTTCTGCCCTCTTCCATAGCGTCCCCTCACCATACTCTATACCAGCATTCAATATGGATCACACGCGCGCCCTCCTTCAAAAAAACTCTGAACGGACCCTGCTCCCTCACTCCCACCGCACCCGTACCAGCTCCACCGACTCCCGCGGCAAACTCATCGGGATCGCCACCGTCCCGCTCCGCACATCCATCCACGCCGGCGAAGTCAGCAACTCCAGCTGCCCCGCCGCCTCGAGCTTCGCGATCTGATCCGCGTCCGGAGGCTGCGGCGATCCCATCGCGTGCCAGACGGTATTCGCATTGCTGTGTGTCGTATCGATCCGGTATTCCTCCACCAGCGCCCGATGCACGCCCTCCGGAATTCCCTGCACCGTCACCTCGCTTGCTGCCGGAGCCGCTGGCTCGTTCACATCGTGGTAGTTCCATACCAGCACCGCCGCCGAGCGCCCCTCCTGCGTCGCCAGCCCATCCACATCCGGCGCCTCGCGCACCCCTGTTTGCACCAGAGTCTCCAGCGGAACCGCGCCTGTGCTCGTCACCCGCACCCGCTCGCCGCCAATCAGCCCCAGCATGCGGAACAGATTCAGAATCGGCTTGTCGATCCCGTTCGTCGCCAGCGACCGAAATCCCTCGAAATAATCCGTGTTCTCGAATTCAAACGACCAGCTCAGCATGGAGATCAGATCCACTCCATACTGGTCCCGCAAATCCAGCAATGCCTTGTACGCCGTCGCCGTGTACGCCGGATACAGCGTCCCGTTCCGATACCCGTTCGCAGGATTCATCCGCGACGAGCACGCCGCGCAGCCCTCCGGATCGGCCTCGCTCAAAATGACCGGCAGATGCCGGAAGCGCGGAAACGACGCGATCAGTTTGAATCCCTGCTCCGCATCGCTCAGCTCGTGGCGGATCCCCATCGTCACCACGCCGTCATGAAACGTCGGCGAGCCCTTCGCATGGAACGAGATAAAGTCCAGCGGAATCGCGCCGCCCGTCGCCAGGCTGTGCCCCGACTCCACGTGCTCCAGAAAATCCCGCAGAAACCGCCGCGCCTTCTCCCCGCTCGGGCCCGTCGTCGCCGGTCCACCCACCTTCGCCCCCGGCAGCGCCGCCCGCACGCCGGCTACCGCGTAATCGTAGAGCCGGAAATAGTCCTGCTCGCTCGCGTGCCAGTAGTCGATGTCCGGCTCGTTCCAGACTTCGAAATCCCACTGGAGCACCGTCTCGCGACCATAGCGCTCGACCAGGTGCGCGGTCAGCACCCGCACCAGTTCCTCCCACTTCGCGTAATCCTTCGGCGGATTGTTCGACGCCCCGGCAATCGTCGACGCGGGAAAGTGCACCTCATACGGCTCATGCCGATTCGGCAGCGTTGCCGCCAGATCGCGCGGCATAAAGCCCAGCTCCACCAGCGGACGAACGCCCTCCGACTTCCACGTATCGAAAATCTGATCAATGATCGTGAAGTCGTAATGCGGATGGCCCTCGGCATCCTCCGAATAGATATTGGTCGAGCTGAACTTCAGCTCCGCCTTCCCATCCCCCGATGTCAGTAGATGGTGCACGCGGATGTGCACCGGCACCGGGCTCAGATCGTGCAGTTCGCGGAGCAGCTCCCGCCCGTGGGGCATCGTGGTGTCGTTGGCCTCGTCATAGCCAAACCACGCATAGATCGGCGGGAATGCCCCCATCCGCGCGTTCAGATTCACCTGAACCTGCACCGGCTGGTTCCCCGTGAGCGATGCGGCGGTCTGCGCCGCTCCCGTCCGGGCTGCGCCTATTTGAACAACAGACACTGCCACCAGTCCCAGCGACATACAACTCGTCCGAACCCGCGATCGCTGCACCTTCTACCCTCCGTGCTCTCCGTGCTGTCTGTGATGAACAGGATCCGCCCTTTTTTCGTCCGACTGTAAGATTTCTCCCCTTCGCCCGTCAGCACCCCTAGAGAGGAGAACCACCATGGTACAAACTCAGTCCACCCACCAAACGCAGAAGTGCTCCTGCCCTCCCGACGCCTGCCCGTGCGGCGAAGGCTCCTGTCCGCCCTTTTGCCCGTGTCTCCCCTGCAGTTGCGCCAACTCGTAAAATACGGGCCTGGCGGCGCGCGATCCCCGGGCGCTGCCAGGCCCGCCCATCCATCCCAGTCAGGGAGAGCTGCCATGGCCACCCAGCCGGACACGCACCCGTCCACCGTCGCCGGCCTCGCCGAGAACCACAGCCGTTTCCTCCAGTTCCTGCGCCGCCGCGTCGACGACCCAGCCACCGCGGAGGACATCCTGCAGTCCGCGTATCTTCGCGCCATCCAGCACGGAAACGAGTTGCGCGCGGCCGAAAGCTCCGTCGCCTGGTTCTATCGCATCCTCCGCAACGCTATCGCCGACCATTACCGGCAAAGCGCCGCCCGCTCCAAAGCCGTGGACGCGTGGCTGCGCGAGTGGGACGAGGGCTATGAGCCGGCGCTACAGGCGGAAGTCTGCGCCTGCATTGGCGAAGTGGTCCGGGCTCTCAAGCCGCAATACCGCGCCGCGATCGAACAGGTCGACCTCGGGGGCGCCTCCGTCGAGTCTTTTGCCAGCGCCCAGAACACCACCGCCAACAATGCCTATGTCCGCCTGCACCGCGCCCGCCGAGCCGTGGCAAAGCAGTTGACCGCGGTCTGCGGCACCTGCGCGAAGCACGCGTGCATCGACTGCGCCTGCAAACACCCCGCCCGCTGACCCACCTTACCTCCGTACCGTCCCGCCCCCCGATTTCGCTTGCTCCCGGCCTTTCCCACGTCTACGCTTAAGGCAGGAAAGCTCCATCCGCCTCTCGCGAATGGAGCTTTTTCTTTGCGGCCCAGGCCGCGACCGTGTTCCGGGTTACGTTCTTTGAGAGCTCATCGCCGCTTCCGAGGACGCAGGTCAAGGTAATACCCAAAAGGTATTACCCTCCAACCCCTGCAGATTCAACGAAACGATACCCCCCACCCTGGGGGGGTGGGGGGTCACTCGTAGGCCAGCGCGTCGATCGGGTCTTTTCGCGCCGCTTTCCATGCCGGATAAAGCGCACCCAGCACCGAACCCACCAGCGCGATGGCTGCGCCGTAACCCAGCCAGGCATCCGTGACCAGGAACGGCAGAGTGGGAAAGTTGATGGACATGAACCACCGAATCACCCACGTGGACAGGATTCCCAAAATGATCCCGGTCACAGCCACCAGTCCTGCCTCTCGCAGCACAAGGTTCACGATGTAGCTCTTCGAAGCGCCCAGCGACTTCAGGATCCCGATCTCCCGAGTCCGCTCCATCACCGCCGTATACATCGACTGGAAAATCACCAGGAAACCGACGATGACCGCAATCCCGATCACCACGCGCAGCGCGATGTTGAAACCTGGAAAATGCTCGGGCGTCATCATTCCCATGTAGTCCGCCATCGACTGCACCTCGTAATTCTGCAGTCCGGGCGTCGAATGGATCTCCTGTTCGATGGCCGGCTGATTCTTGGGCGAATCCCAGCGCAGATAGAACAGCGACGCATTGTTGGGCGTGCCCAGCAGCGTGCCCAGCGTTCCGATCGGCACAAAGATGCGGCCACCCTTTCCGTGCTCGACAATTCCCGTTACGTGGAAGGAATGATGCAGCAGCTCAAGCGGCTGCCCCACAGACGCGTGATTACTCTTCGCGTAGAGATCGTCCACGATCACGTCGTCGGGCCCGCGGAACGGGCCGCCCTTCTCAAACTGGAACGGACGCAGCGCGTTATAGCTGTTGAAGTCGATGCCCCAGATCGTCTGCAGCGCGTTGCCCATGCTGAAATTGGCGATCACCGGAGACGCCACCGCCACGTGAGGCAGCTTGGCCAGCACATCGGCAATCTTCGCCGGCACTGGCGCGCCACCCACCGCGCTCAGGAAGCTGGCATTCGGTGGCCGCACAATGATGTCGGCGCCCACTCCGCCGGTCTGGCTGGCCGCTCCCTCCACCTGGCCCACCATGATGGCCACGATGGAGAGGATCATGATGACTTCAATGGCAACCGCGAGGACGCTGATGGCGGAGCGGACGGGACGATGCAGGATGTTGCCGAAAACTAGCTTATTCATTCGATGGATTGGATGAGCCGTAGAAGGATTTTGCCGAGATTTCCAGATTAGCAAACCGGCGGCCAAACCGGGACGGCTCAGGGGTAGGGGTAGTAATCAATTCGACATGGCCCAAGGTAATTATGGCTTACCTCGTTCGGGGGATTCCCAGTAGTGGTTACCTACGTACTATGATCTCCGCGAGAAGAATAAAGCACTTGCCCAAATAATTCTTTGACCGGCCAGAGCGTTCAGTCGTATTGTTTTGGGTGTTGAAGGTTCTGGTTCCCCGGGGAAGGAAGAACATCGTGGGGCAGTTCGGCAGCGAGTTACGGAAGGAACGCGAAGCCCGAGGAATCGCGCTGGAAACCATCAGCGAGAAGACCAAGGTAATCGCCCGGTACCTGACTGCGCTCGAAAACGAGCACTTCGAAGTCCTGCCGGGTGGAATCCTCAGTAAGGGCATCGTTCGCGGCTATGTCCGGACCATCGGACTCGATGAAAATGCCTGGATCGAGCGCTTCCTCGTCGCCAGCCGCGAGCATGGCACCCCGATCGAGGACGGCTGGACGGCGTTTGCGGAGAACGTCGGGCGCGCCCGCGACATTTCGGCCGCGAGGACCCGCCGTTTCCGCTGGACCAGTCTGGTGGTTCTGCTGGTCTTGTTGACAGGATTAGGGTTCTTCGTTTTTCAGTACCTGAACGGCCACGTGCTGGCCGATGAGACGGCACGCCACCCGGCGGCCTCCGCCTCCTATATCGCCCCGGCTCCCGCGCCCCCAGCCCGCTGAAGCGGTACTTCTGTGACCTGTCGCAGACAGGACTTCCCTGCTTAACCTGCCGTATGACCTCTCCCAGAGTCGCTCTGTCCCTGGCGATGCTCCTTCTGTCTGCGCCGCTGATGGGCGCAGCCGCCAAATCCCATGCGGTCGCGCTGGGATCCGTGCGTCGCGAGCCCTATTCGATTCAGGGGGATCCTGCCGGAGCGAAACCGGGCGAAACCGAGCTGAAGGTCCGGCCTCTGGTCGTCGACGGCAAGGTGAAGGAATGGACCACCGGCGAGACGCATGACGTAACCGAGCGGAGCTTCGCCGTGCGCCGGGCCGTCCGTCTGAACGATGCCCTGCCGGACGACAAGACTCCGCGCTGGGTGTGGCAACGGGGTCCCTGGCTGCTGGTCGACCGGGCGAGCGGGAAAGTGGCTGCTCTTCATCTCCCGGACTTCGATCCGGCCGTCTCCGAAGTGGCCTGGTTTCGGGACTATGCGGCATATTGCGGCATGAACGCGAGTGGCAAACAGCTGCTTGCCGTCGTTGCGCAGGTTGAGGCGCGGCGGCCCCTGCTGGCGAAGAAGCTGGGCGCCTGGGATGCGGCTGATCATCCCTCGCCCGCCTGCGCGGCGGCGGTGTGGCAGCGCGATCCGCTGAAGGTGACCTTCCAGGCGGCAGGGGCCGAGGCCGTCAGCTACGACCTTGTCGGCGCCTCGGCGGTGTTGGTGGAAGATGGCGACGACAGCAACTGACTGAACAACTGTGTCCTGCTCATCGAAATCTGGCATCTCGCGCATCGGCGGCCGGAGGCATAGCATGGCTGCATGGAGTCGATGGACGATCTTTTGCGTCAGGCGGAGGCGGCCCACGGACATTTGTGCGCGGGTCAGGTGTTGGGCGTGCGAATGGCCATGCTGGGGTGCCGGCGCCTGGGCCTGACCGATCCCAAGGGGCAGGACCGCAAACGTCTGGTGACCTACATTGAGATCGATCGCTGCGCCACCGACGCGATTGGCGTGGTGACCGGATGCCGGCTGGGTAAGCGCGCTCTGAAGTTCCGCGACTGGGGCAAAATGGCGGCGACCTTCGTCGATCTGGAGACCGGCCGGGCCGTGCGCATTGTCGCGCTGGACTCCTCGAAGCAGCGGGCACGGGAGCTGTATCCCGAGATCGCCAACAAGAACCAGCAGCAGATGAAAGCCTACCGTGAACTGGATGACACGGATCTGTTCGGTGAGCAGTGGGTGGCTGTGGAAGCAGGTCCCAACGAGATGCCGGGGTACAAAGGTGAACGCGTGACCTGCGACAGCTGTGGAGAAGGCATCAACTACGATCGGTTCGTGGAGCGAGATGGGCAAACGCTGTGCCTGGCGTGCGCGCATCCGGAGCAGCGCTATTATCGCGCGATCGAGGAGCCAGCCGCAGCGGCTATCCGGCGCGATGCGCGTTGTGAGTGTGCTTAGGCCGATCGCTCCATTCGGTCTCAGCGCGCTCGCGATTTACAATGGCGTTGCCGGTCGTATCCTGCCTGCCGGCCATTTTTCCATTTGCGGAGCCAACGGATGCTGAACCTGGAAGGCCGCGTGGCGGCTGTCTTTGGGCTGGCCAACAAGCGCAGTATCGCCTGGGGCATTGCCCAGAAGCTGCACGAAGCGGGCGCGAAGCTGGCCATCAGCTATCAGAACGAGCGCATGAAGGCCGAAGCCGAAGGCCTGATTCTGGACCTGCCCGGTGCAGAACCGTTCCAGTGCGACGTTTCGAATGACGCAGAGATCGAACAGGTCTTTGCGCAGATGAAAGCGCGCTATGGGAAGATCGACGTGCTGGCGCACTGCATCGCCTACGCTCCGGCGGAAGACCTGAAGAACGACTTTCTGCAGACGACGCGGGAAGGATTCCGCATCGCGCACGAGGTGAGCGTCTATTCGCTCATCGCGCTGAGCCGCGCCGCCGCGCCGCTGATGACCGAGGGCGGCTCGATTCTGACGCTGACCTACTATGGCGCGGAAAAGGTGGTGCCCCACTACAAAGTGATGGGCGTGGCCAAAGCATCGCTGGAGGCGACCGTGCGCTATCTGGCCTGGGATCTGGGAAAGCAGAACATCCGGGTCAACGCCATTTCGGCAGGGCCGATCAAGACGCTGGCTGCACGCGGCATCGGCTCGCTGGGCGACATGCTGAAGTACCACGAGGAGCGCGCTCCGCTGCATCGCAATACCCAACAGGAAGAAGTCGGCAAGACGGCCGTCTATCTGGCTTCCGATCTGGCCAGCGGCGTAACCGGTGAAGTGATCTACGTGGACAGCGGCTACAACATCATGGGCTTTTGACCTGGAATGACCCCAGACGCTCAGCAATCATCCGTGGAAGTGGTGCACGCCACATCGGAGCAGGAACCGATTGTGGCCAACCTTCTTGAGCTGTACGCCTACGACATCAGCGAATTTCATCCCATCCATCCCGGTCCTGACGGCCGCTTCGGCTACAAGGGCCTTTCGCGCTACTGGCTGGAGACGGATCGGCTGCCCTTCCTGGTGAAGGCCGATCACCGCCTCGCGGGGGTGGTGCTGGTGAAGCGCGAACGCGGCGTGCTGGGAACCGAGACGGTGTGGGATGTGGCGGAGTTTTTCGTCCTCCGCCTCTTTCGGCGGCAGGGAATCGGCAAAGCCGTGGCGCATGAGATCTGGCGGCGCTACCCGGGAACTTGGCAGGTGCGGGTGATGGAGTCGAATTACGCCGGCTATCGCTTCTGGGAACGCGCGATTCGCGATTTTGCCGGAGACGACGTGCGCATGGCTCGTTTTGAGAAGGGCGGTCAGCCCTGGCATCTGCTGACCTTCCAGGTGAAGCGCTCCCGATAGCAGTCCCCCGATTGTGTCCCCCGATTGTGCGGCTCTGCGCGGGTGATCCTGACGCGGGACGCTCAGAGCGCGAGAGCCCAGGCAAAAAGAAAAGCGCAGCCGGCCTCAGGAACCGGCTGCGCCTGTGAAAAGGGACTGGCTTTCAGCCCTGAGCGGGGTGCAGGACCACGAAGGTGCTGCTTCCGTTCGACCAGATCAGGACCAGCGCGTCCTGGCCCTCGGGCACGCTGGAGAGCTGCTGAGCGACAGCTGCTGCGTCCGGCGTCGGCTTGCGATCGACCGAGACGATCACATCGCCGCGCTGGATACCGGCATCGTCAGCCGGGCTGGCGGTGCGAACGTTCTCGACCACCGCGCCGTGCACGCTGGCGGGCGCCTGGATCTGCTGGCGCACATCCGGCGTCAGATTGGCCAGACCCATACCCCAGCGACCTTTGCCGTTGCCGTTCTGCGCAATTTCCTGGACCTTGCTGTTGGGCATCGACTCCAGGGTGACCGGGATGTTCTGGGTCTTGCCATCGCGCAGCACCGTGAGCTGCATCGTCGTCCCGGGCTGCGTCTCGCTGGTCTTCATCTGCAGTTCACCGGCATCGCTCACCGGATTGCCGTTCAGTTCCGTGATGACATCACCGGTTTTCAGGCCCGCCTTGCTGCCCGGCGAATCCGGCGTGACATCGGCGACTACCGCGCCTGTCGCTTTCTGTACCCCGAAGAACTTCGCGTTGCTGGGCGTGACGTTTTCGATGGAGATGCCGATGTAGCCGTGGTTGACGTGCCCGTCTTTGATGAGCTCATTGGCGATGGGCTCGGCGATCTCGCTGGGAATGGCAAATCCCATGCCCGCAAAAGCGCCGCTGGGCGAGATCAGGAAGTTATTGATGCCGATGAGCTGTCCGGTTGCATCCACCAGAGCTCCGCCGGAGTTACCGGGATTGATGGCGGCATCGGTCTGAATGAATTCGCCTGGCTTATAACGGTCCGAATCGGGATTGGGCCGATTCAGCGCGCTGATGATGCCGCGCGTCACGCTGAATTGTTCTCCATAGGGATTGCCGAAGGCCAGCACCATTTCGCCCTTGCGCAGGTCCGCGGAATTGCCCCACGGAATACTGGGCAGGTCGTGAGCGTTGATCTTGATCACGGCGATGTCCGTCAGGGGGTCGGTGCCGATGAGTTTCGCGGGATAGATGTCCTCGTTGCTGAGCGTGACGCTGATATTCACGGCGCCGCGCACGACGTGATTGTTGGTGACGATGTATCCGTCGGGCGAGATGATCACACCGCTGCCTTCGCCGCGCTCAATGGAAGGCTGCTGTTCCTGCTGCATCGGTCCCTGGAAGAACTGGCCGAAGGGCGAGTCAGGACCGAAGAACTGCTGCATCTGCTGTTGCTGCTGCTGGTCCTGCTGGCCGCCTTCGTCTTCGGCGAGTTCCTGGCTGCTCAGCTTCGAGGTGACGTTGACGTTGACTACGGCTGGGGTCACGTGCGCCGTCAGCGCTTCCATCGCCCGGTCCAGAGAGAGCAGCGGGGCCACGCTGCTTTGGTTGATGGGAGGCGCCGCCGGAGCGGGAGCCGGGGCCGCGGAGGCCGGACGCGCGAGACACCAGGCGCCCACGGCGAGAAATGCGCCGACGGCGACAGCGGGAATCGCCATGCGCCGCGTGAGCACTGCTTTGACTTTGCTGAGGTTCATCTTTGCTTCTCCTGTTAGAACTAATTAATTAGTTGCTTGAGTCAAAAAATTTTCCCTAGATCGACTGCGCGCCGCCCTCCATCGCAATCGCCGCAGGCACCCGCGTCACAAGCCGGAAGACCTGCACATGGATTCCATCGCCGTCCTGACGTACGACCTCAATCATCTGCACGCGCAGGATCATGCCATCCTCCATGGACGCGGGGTGCGCTCCCGGATTCGACAGCTGTCGAGGAGCCGGTGCGAACTGCGTCGACTGAAGGATGAAATAAGCCGATGACACCAGAGCCTGAGTGTGGGGCGCCTGCTTCAGGCTGGCCATGATAACCGGAACCCGGCTCTCATGCTTCTTCGGAATCACATTCCGGGCAAGGGTCACATGCGGGGCCACGCGCTCGCGGGGTTGGACCAGCCGCCGTTCGACGGGCCTGTTGCGCACAACCGCCGGACGCGCAGAAAGCGTTGCGCCGGCGGGATGGTAGAGCGCGGGCACGACGTGGGGCGCGGGCACGCGGGTGTTCTCCAGGCCGCGAGCGGCGGCGAGCGTGACATCCGATGCCTGCGAGTGAACCGGCGCGAAGTTCACCAGGCCGGGGCTGCAGAAAACCATCCCTGCACACGCGAGCGATGCGCCGGCAGCCAGTCCAAGCGCCTTGCGGCCCAGCCGTGTGCTGGCCGGCCGGCTCTCCTGCAGAATGCGCGCAATGCGGATCGAAGCGTCGCGGGTTCGAGCGACCGCCGCCTGGGCCATCGTCCAGCCGCGGCGCGCGCAGCCGCGCTCCAGCAGATCGATGAGATATCCCGCATAGGCACGGGGATTGCCGGTCGCCGCCAGCACCGCCTCGTCGCAGGCCATCTCCCGCTCGAGGGAAAGGCGCGCATCGATCCACCAGACCGCCGGGTGAAAGAAGAAGACCGCCCGGGTGATTTTCTGGACCAGATTCGTCCAGTCGTCGTGACGACGGATATGAGCCAGCTCATGGATCAGAATGTGCCGCAGCTGGTCCGCGGGAAGATTACGCAAGGCCCAGGCGGGGAGCACCACTACGGGATGCAGAAAGCCCATCGCTGCCGGAACGCGCGCCTGATCGGAAACCAGCAGCCGCACCGGTCGCTTCATATCCGCAACAAGCTCCCGCAAGACCGGATCGAGGTCAGCAGCAGGGACTTCCCGGCAGTTTCGGCGAATGCGCCGCACCTGCCACAATCCAGTGGCTACGCGAGCGAGCGCCAGCAGACTGACGGGGATCCAGAAAAGCAGAAAAGCCGCGGCCCAGAACGGGGACAGCGTGATTTCGGGATGCGTTTGCGGCAGAACGGAGGACGCGCCGCTGCGGACGGCGCCGAGAAACGGCAGGCCCGCGACGCCGGCGAGCGCCACCAGCCAGATAGCGAAGCGCGTGCCGGAGTTCTGGCGAGGGAGCAGGCGCAGCAGCAGCCAGGCGCTTGCTGCCAGCAGCAGACCCTCGGGCAGAGTATTCAGCACATGCTCGACGGCTGTTTGCGCGAAGAGATTCATTCGCTCCCCCCACGCAGCAGATTGCTGTTCGAACCGCTCGGAGGGCCGGTGCGTTCCAGCATGGCGCGCAGGCGCGCCAGCTCTTCGGGATCCATGCCGCGATCTTCCAGGATGTTGAGCACCAGATCCTCATGCGAGTTGCGAAAGAAGCGGCTCACCAGATGGCGAATTTCGGAGCGGCTCGCCTCCTCCTGCGCGACCAGCGGCGTATACACGTGGGCGCGGCCATCCTTGGCATGCTCCACGTATCCCTTGCGTTCCAGAATGCGAATGGTGGTGAGGATGGTGTTGTAGGCCAGAGCGGGAGGGCCGGGAAGCGCGTCGAGGATCTGCTGCACCGTGCCCGGGCCTTTTCGCCACAGCACCTGCATGATGGGAAGCTCGGCTTCGGTCAGCGTTTCGGATGGTTTCCGCGGCACGGGCCCAATCTCCTCTCGTTGATTGGACGCGGGCTGGCCGGGAAAAGTAACTAATGATTTAGTTTGATTGCTGGGAGATTGTCCGCTGCGATTGTTAAGCCATTCATTTTCATTAACTTGCTACAAGGAGGCAAGTGCCGTTGGCTCGTCCTGATAGAGCCCGGCATACTTGGCGATGCCGACCATCGTGAAGACTTTTTTAAAGTGCGGCGTCAGGCCGAAAACGGCGATTTTCCGGCCGGTTTTGTCGGCCTCCATGAGCATCTGGATGATCAGCGCGATCCCACTGGAGTTGATGTAGTCCACTTTGGTGAAGTCGAGCAGAACGGGGCCGCCGCCGTTGGCGCTTTGCCACGCGCCGAGAACCGGCTCCCGGGAGCTGCTGGAGATATCGCCGCTGAAGCGCAGTACGGTCACGGACTGGCCTCCGGGAGTGGAGGTATGGTCAACGGTGGCTTTGGTCTCGGCTTGCATCTGCTCACTCCTTATCGAGGCGAATGACCAGCCTGACATAGCTGCCCGTGCCCTTGTTGTCTCGAACCCACTCGGCCTCGTCCACCAGCGCCTGAATGAGGAACATGCCCATGCCGCGCGGGTCTTCCTCTCCATGGATCTTGCGATCAATGTCCGGTTTGGACGGCTGTTTCGCGATGCCGGAGCCGTTGTCGATCACCTTGACTTCCAGCTGATCGTTGGTCGCGGACAGGATTACGCCGACCGAAAGCTTCTCGTTGAGGTGGTTCCCATGCTCGATGGCGTTGATGCAGGCTTCAGCGACCGCGGTCTTCAGGTCCTCGATCCGTGCGGCGGGGAAGCCCATGAGCGCAGCGACGCTGGCTGCCGTGCCCATCGCCACTTTCTCGAACCCGAGCCGCGATGGCAGCCGCACTTCCACCGTCGTCCCCGCGGTTGCGGTCATTGGATTTCTCCCTTACCCCAGCGTCCGCATCAGAGCCAGCGCCGTCATATCATCCTGCTGCTGCACCAGCTCATCTCCGGAAAAATGGCGCAACTCCTGCCACAGCGTATCGAGGATAGCAGTACATTCCAGCGCGTTGCACCCAAGAAATGAAGCCAGCAGCCGCTCCGTGCCAAACTCCTCCTCCCCGCGAAAGACCTCGGTAAGCCCATCGGTATAGAAGAGGAGCCGCGAGCCGGGCGGGAAGTCGAGGATCTCGGAGCGGTATTCCGCGAAGGGCACGATGCCGACGGGCGTCGCGCTGGCCTCGAGCTGATGGACAGACCCGTCCGGCCGGGCCAGGAAGCCCGGATTATGACCGGCGTTCACCACCTCCAGCCGGTGCACCGCAGGATCCAGTTTGAGAAAGATCGCCGTCACGTAGCGATTGCGCGCCTCATCGCCCTCCGCGCAGTGCTGATGATTCAGCCGCGAAACAAGCTCGGGCAACGCGACGCCGGCTGCCACGCTGGCACGAAATGCCGAGCGGAAGGCGGTGCTGACAATGGCGGAGGCCAGTCCCTTGCCGGCTACATCCGCGACCGCCATGACCTGGACGCCGTCGGGAAGGCTCATGATGTCCACGCAGTCGCCGCCGACTTCATAGCAGGCGCTGTAGCGCACCGCGACCGAATAGCCATCGATCTGCGGCATTTTCTGCGGCACCAGGCTGCGCTGGATCGCGCGCGCTGCATGCAGGTCCTGCTCGACCCGAGCCCACTCCACGCTGCGCTCGTAGTAGCGGGCGTTTTCCACGGCAACGCCGGCCTGCAGCGCCAGCCGCTCCAGAAAATCATCTTCATAGATCGTCAGAGGCCGGCCCTCGGGCGTGGCCACGATCAGCTCGGTCAGGTGATGGCCCTCTTTGTCATGGAGGGGAAACCGGAAGCAGCCGTCCCACGGCGCAGCGGGTACCTCTCCATAGCTCATGGCGGGGTCGGTAATATGCGCGCCGGGAAGTTCCAGCTCGCGCACCACGATGCGCAGAACCGTGGACAGCACTTCATCCTGGCGAATGGTGGAATGCACCTGGCGCGAGGTTTCCAGCAGCGCCTGCAGGCGCACAATCTCCTGCTGCAGATCGATCGTGTCCACGCCATGCGCGGATTCGGAAGGGCTGATCATTTCACACGGCCACCGTCCGCAGCCGATGGGGGAGCAGGACACTCAGGAGAACCGCGGCGGAATGGGTTCACTGTAGCACAGCGACCGGAGGGTCGGCCTGCGCTCAACCAGACATCGTCAGAGTCATTACGCGTGCGCGGCGGAGCCTGCCTGCGCAGCGCCCGTCTGGCCGATCACGAAATTGCGCGTGTAGCCCGTCGGCTCGGCGGAGATTCGCACCCGCAGATTCCCGCTGGCATCGCAGGTGTAGCGTTCGCAAACTGTCAGGTTCTGCTGGTCCGTTATGCGCACCACGGGAAAAGCGCTCAGATCGAGATCGCTTTGCAGACGCGGATCGAAGGGGAAGCGGATCTGCTCCCAGTTGGTGATTTCGCCGGTGGGCTGACCCTTCGCGTCCAGACGCGAGCACTCCAGGTAACGGAAATGGCCGACATTGTGCGCGGGGTGGTACACGCGTTCGGTGGCCAGCGGTGATTCGTCGGGCCGAGGGAGCTGCGCGCCTCGCGGAAAGATCAGGTCGAAGACGATGGTCCCGCCGGAATCGGCCTCGCGCCAGATGCCAAAGTTCTGGTTGAACTGATCGCGGAGCCCATCCGCCTGCGATGCGGCGCGAACCGCCAGCCCCACCGCGCTCGCCGACCGCATATAGGCCGAGCGACGCACCTTGCGGCCGAAGGTCTCACGCAGGATGCGCGCCACCGGAGGCAGCTCCGATCCGCCGCCCGTGACGTAGAGCGTGTCCAGCGGGACGGAGGTCTGCGCGGCCAGCAGGCTCTCGACGACCGTACGGGTCGACTCGATGAGCGGTCGGCAGCGCTCGTAGTAGTCGTCGGTGGGAATCGTGACCGCTGCCCATGAGGCCCGCACCCGCTCCAGATCGATCGTCAGGCGGCGGGTGTTCGCATTCAGCGCCTCCTTCTTTTCGCGGCACTCCTCCAACAGACGATGCCGCTCGGCTGTCGTGAGTTCCTCCGAGATCGCGGCGGCTTCCAGCGCCAGATCCGCGAGGATCGCATCGAAGTCTTCGCCGCCCAGATTGGCGATCCCGTCCGAAGCCTCGACCGAGTGCTCCTCTTCGCCCAGCGTCACCAGAGAAACGTCAAAAGTGCCGCCGCCCATGTCATAGACCAGCAAACCGCTGCCGGCGCGGGTGCGCCGCTCGGCGCTGTTGCGATAGGCGTACTCGATGGCCGCCGCGGAGGGCTCGTTCATCAGGCCAAGAACGGTGAAGCCGGCGCTCTGGGCTGCCTCCTCGGTAAGGAAGCGCTGATTGCTGTTGGCGTTCGCAGGAACTCCGAGGACCACCTCCAGCGGCTCGTTCGGCTCCGCGCCGAGGTTCGAGTGCTCCAGCAGCTGCGTTCGCAGCGCCCCCATCATCTCAGTGAGCAGCCGACGCAGCGGCAGACTCCGGCTGCCGATCCGGAGCTCGGTCTGAGGTCCAGCATTGCGCAGCGCTCTCTTCAGCGAGCGCAGCATCGTCCAGCCTTCATCGTCCTGAACGGCCAGCGCCTGCCATCCGTAGAGGCGATCGTCCCCGCGCACGGCCACAACCGGCGGAAACCAGTCGCAGGCCTGTCCATCAGGCGTTTCAAAGTGCACCAGCGGGAAGTTGCCTCGATCGGCTGCCGCCACGACAATCCGCGTCGTTCCGAAGTCAATGCCGAGTCTCATCGTCTTCAGTTTACGAGAAGGTACCGCGCAGGAACCCGTGGAAATCCGGGGCAAATTGCGAATTCATCGGCGCCCGATTGCCCTGCGCGCGTGGTAGCGTTCTATCGGAATGGCCCCTCTTCCTCGCTCGCTCCGGATCCTGTGCGGCAGCGTGATTTTTCTCGGCGCTTTCCTGCTCTTCGCCGTGGAGCCGATGGCGGCCAAACGGCTGCTCCCGGCGCTCGGCGGATCCTCGGCTGTCTGGATCACCTGCCTCGTCTTCTTCCAGATCGTGCTGCTGCTCGGCTACATGTACGCGCACTGGCTGGGTCGCCGCGCCTCTGCCCAGCGCGCGGTCACAACCCACCTTGCTCTGCTCGCCATCGCCGCGGCTCTGCTTCTGATGGTGGCCCAACCCAGCCTGGCCCATGCCTCGGCCCATCCATTCCTCGCGATTTTTCAGGTTCTCAGCCTGACCATTGGACTACCCTTCCTCCTGCTGGCCTCAACCAGTCCCCTGCTGCAGTTATGGCTGGCCCGGCAGGAAGGCACCGGCGTGCTATGGCGCCTTTTTGCGCTTTCCAATGCCGGATCGCTGCTGGCCCTGCTCCTCTACCCGGCCGTCATCGAGCCCTACCTGTCGCTGACGACGCAGCGCGCGGCCTGGGGCATGGGCTTTGGCGTCTATGCGATTCTTTCGGTCCTGATCGTTTCGCAATTTCGCCGGCGCGTTCAGGCCCCCGTGCCGGCTATGGCTCCTTTCACGGAAACGGCGGCCAAAGCCTCGCGCCAGGCCCGGCTCCTCTGGTTTCTGCTGCCGGCCGGAGCCGCGATGCAGCTGTGCGCCGTCACCAGCCACCTGAGCCAGAACATCGCCGCCATTCCTCTGCTCTGGATCCTGCCGCTGGCGGTTTATCTGCTCACGTTCATCGTGGCCTTTGACGCGCCCTGGCTCTATCGGCGCTGGATCGTCGTGCGACTCCTCATCGTTTTTCTGGCGGCGCTCGGCTACATGCTCTCGAAAACCGACGTCAGCCTGCCGATTCAGGTCAGCATTGGATTCTTTCTCACGGAATTATCCTTCGCCTGCCTCTTTTGTCATGCCGAGACCTATGCGTTGCGGCCCTCGAATCCATCGGAATCAACGCTCTTTTATCTCCTCATCGCAGCCGGCGGCGCGGCCGGCGCCATCTTCATTGGCATTGGCTGCCCGCTGCTGTTTGACGCGAACTATGACGTGGCTCTCGCCTTTTTGGCCACGGCAGCGTTCGCCCTGGTCGTTACGTGGCAGAGTGGCTGGGGACAGCGACTGTTGTGGTCCGTGGGCACGGCGCTGCTGCTGGCACTGGTCGTCATGCTGCACATCGTGTACGGACGGAACACTCTGGTCGCCGTGCGCAATTTCTACGGATGCCTGCGCGTGCGGCAGTCGTATCTGCCTGCGCAGGCCGGAACCATCCGCACCCTGACGCATGGCACCATCGAGCACGGCACGCAGTGGTTCGCGCCGGAATTTCGCCGCGTCCCGACCACGTACTATGCCACCGACTCCGGCGTGGGCCTGGCGCTGCGCGACTGCTGCAGTGATCGTGCGCGGTTCATCGGCGTGGTTGGCCTGGGCGCGGGAACGCTTGCCGCCTATGGCAGACCCGGCGATCGGCTGCGCTTTTACGAAATCAACCCGGCGGTGCTGCCGATCGCGCAAAACCTCTTCACCTACATTCGTGAATCCGGCGCGCAAATCACTTATGCTCTCGGTGATGCTCGCCTTTCACTGACACAAGAGCCTTCGCAGCACTTCGACGTGCTCGCCATTGATGCATTTTCAGGCGATGCCATTCCAGTGCACCTGCTCACCACGCAGGCGATGGCCGTCTACCAGCGGCAGCTCGCGCCGGACGGCATCCTGGCTTTCCACGTCTCCAATCAGTACCTCGACCTGGTTCCCGTAGTCGATGAACTCGCAGAAGCCGCGCACATGCAGGCTCGCGTCGTCGACACGCCATCGAATGCGTCGCGCGGCGAATATCGTGCGACCTGGGTGCTGGTGACGAACAATGCG
This sequence comes from uncultured Acidobacteriaceae bacterium, assembly GCA_963770525.1. Lineage (GTDB taxonomy): Bacteria > Acidobacteriota > Terriglobia > Terriglobales > Acidobacteriaceae > Palsa-343. The sequence goes on from CAVYPY010000007.1 coordinate 178,523, forward strand.
GCTTTCCTGGAGCAGCCGATGGTCGCCGCCATGGCCCGGCCCATCCCGCCGCGCCCTGGTCTGCGGGTCTGGACCGATGACTACTCCAGCCTGCTCCCCATCCTGCAGTGGAGACGGCCGGACCAGCAGTAACCGCCAGCTCTTCTTGCGCTAACCGCATGAATATCCTGGCTGCTACCGCGGTTCCGGTAGGATACCTGGAGATGCAGCTCGAAATTTGTATTGACTCGGTGGAATCGGCGATCGCGGCAGAGCGGGGCGGCGCCGATCGTGTGGAACTTTGCAGCGATTTGCTGGAGGGTGGCATCACGCCCTCCGCGGGGATGATCGCCGCTGTGCGCCGCAGTATCAGGATCGGCGTCTTTGTGATGATTCGCCCGCGTGGCGGCGATTTCTGCTACACAGAAACGGAATTGGCCATCATGCAGGACGACATTCGGCGGGCGCGCGAGCTCGGCGCCGACGGCTTGGTTTTGGGCATTCTCAATGAAGATGCCACGGTGGATGTGGCCCGCACCGCATCCCTGGTGCGCCTGGCGGAGCCCCTGCCCGTGACCTTCCATCGCGCGATCGATATGACGCCCGACCCGGTGGACGCGCTGCAATCCGTTATCCAAACCGGCGCACGCCGCGTGCTCACCTCCGGGGGCGCCGCCAAAGTTACCGAAGCGATCGATACCCTCGCGCACATGGTTGCCGCCGCGGGCAGCCGCCTGGCCGTGATGGCCGGCAGCGGCATCAACCCCGAGACGATTGCAGGGGTCGCCACAGCCACCGGGGCCTCCGAATTTCACGCCGCTCTGCGCACAGAGTTTTCGAGTCCGGTTCTCTACCGCAAAGAAGGTGTGACGATGGGGGACCCTCCCGATCGCGAATACCTGCGGTTCGTTGTGCAGGAGGACAGGGTTCGCGCTTTGCGCTCTGTGGTCGACGCCCTGGCCCGGGAGCGAGGAGTAACGACAGGCAACCGACTCCGCGCGCAGGAGAGTTAGCCGCATGGCGTATTTCCTTGGCGTGGATTCCGGCGGCACCAAGGCCGAATTTGTGCTTGGCGACGAGACGCGAGAGTTCGCGCGCCTCCGCACCGGCACGATCAAGCGGCTGAAAGTGGATGCCGCCACAGCGGAAGCGAATCTGCTGGAGGCATTGCGGCAACTGCAATCGGTAACTGGCATCTCGCCACGCGAGGTTCTCCGCTGCTGCATCGGGACGGCAGGCGAGACCGTGCCCCTGGTGGTCGATTGGCTGCGCGATGCCTTCGGCCGTCATGTCGCGGGCGAGCTGATCATCACCGGCGACGTCGATGTCGCTCTGGACTCCGTTTTCTTCGGCGGACGCGGCGTTCTGGTCCTGGCCGGCACCGGCTCGAACGTAGCCGGCCGCGCCGCAACAGGCGCGATTGTCACGGCCGGTGGATGGGGTCCGGCACTGGCCGATCAGGGCTCTGGTCATTTCATCGGGTTGGAAGCGCTGCGCCGCGGTTTTCTCGCCATCGATCAGCGTCGCCCCACTTCCCTGCTGGATGACGCGCGCGTCTTCTGGAAACTCGCCTCCATCGAGGATCTGGTCGAGTTCGCCAATATGAATCCCGCGCCGGACTTCTCGCGGCTGGCTCCCATCGTCGTCGAAGCTGCAGAGGAGGGCGATGCCGTGGCCCAGGAGGTCCTGGAACAGGGCGGGGCGGATCTGGCCATGCTGGCCGGCCTTGTGATCGAGCACGTTCGCTCCATCGAAGCAGGCGGCGCTCCCTTCGTGGTTCCTGCCGTGGCCATCGCGAGCAGCGTCCTCGAACACGTTGCCCCGGTTCGCGAGGCTCTCATCCGTCACCTGCGGCGCACTTACGCGGAGATCGTGGTGGATTCGAAGCCTGCGGACGCTCCGGCCGGCGCGCTGTGGTCCGCTCGCCAGGGGATTCCGGCAGTCCGGCAGTAGACATTCGCGGCGGAACGTTGGAGTATGGGCAGGTGAAGAAATCGACCTCTGCTGGACTCCTTCTGCCTTCCATTTTTCTTCTTTGCATCGCATCCGGAATTCCGAACGCCGCGGCTTCGACGCGGCCGCCGCTCATCCCTCAGCCTCGGGAATTCACCGCGGGCAACGATCTTTCCCTCACCGGCGGAGTCCGCGTGCTGGCGCCGGGTGGCGATGCCGAGGACCGCTTTGCCGCTGAGGATTTACGCGATCAGCTGCGGGCGCGCGGCATCCGGTCCGGCGTCGCGTCCACCGCAGTTCGGATTGAGCTGCTGCGCGACGATACCCTGCTGGCCAGGCGCATCCTCCGTCGTGAACATCTGGAGTTCGAAGCGCCGATGCTGCCCGAAGGCTACGTGCTGGTCACCATCGGCCATGAGGCATTCATCATCGGCCATACCGCGGCCGGCGTGTTCTACGGAGCGCAGACGCTGTTGCAGCTGGTGCATACCGGCAAGGGCGACCCGGTGCTGATGGGCGCCAGCATTCGCGACTGGCCGGCCATGCGCTGGCGCGGCATCGACGACGACCTTTCGCGCGGCCCCGTGCCCACCCTCGAATTTCAGGAAAAGCAGATTCGCACCTTCGCCGCGTACAAGCTGAACGTGTACTCGCCCTACTTCGAGAACACCATGCAGTACACGGCGAGCCCGCTGCCGGCGCTGCCGGGCGGGTCGATATCGCCGGCGGATGCGAAGGCGCTGGTGGCGTACGCGCGCCGCTACCACATCACCGTGATTCCCGAGCAGGAAGCTTTTGGGCATGTGCACAAGGTGCTCACCTGGCAGGAGTACGCGCCTCTGGCAGAGATTCCGGATGGTTCCGTTCTCGCACCCGGACAGCCTGGATCGATCCAGCTCATCACGCAGTGGTTCGATGAACTCGCCAGCATCTATCCCAGTCCCTATCTGCACATCGGCGCCGACGAAACCTTCGAGCTCGGCCAGGGACAGACAGCCGACGCGGTGAAGCAGCAGGGCCTCGGCGCCGTCTACATCGACTTCCTGACGCGCATTCACCAGGCACTGGAGCCCCTGCATCGGCAGTTGCTCTTCTGGGGCGACATCGCGATGAAGAGCCCGAACCTGGTGCCGAACCTGCCCCACGACATGATCGCCGTGCCCTGGGAATACGATCCCCACCCCGAAGGTTTTCAGCGCTTCATCGAGCCGTACACCAACGCGCACATGGAAACCTGGGTGGCGCCCGGCGTGAACGACTGGAATCGCGTGTGGCCCGACTTCGACATGGGACTGCGCAACATTCAGGGCTTCGTGGCCGACGGCCAGCGCGCCGGCAGCACCGGCATGCTGAACACCGTCTGGGATGACGACGGCGAAGGCCTGTTCCTGGAGGACTGGTACGGCGTGCTCTTCGGCGCGGCCGCTTCGTGGCAGCCTGGATCGAGCGACATTGCGCAGTTCCAGGAATCGTATGGGCCGGTCTTTCACGGCGATGCCTCAGGCAAGATCGACGAGGCGCAGCGCGCGCTGATCGCCGCTCATCAGGCACTGGAACGCGCCGGCCTTGAGGATGCGCGCGATGCGTATTTCTGGGAGGATCCGTGGAGTGCGGAGGGACAGCAGGATGCCGCGAAGATGCGTCCGGTGAGCGCCGAGGTCCGTTTGGATGCCGAGCGCGCGCTGACTCTGCTGGCCCAGGCCCAGGCCGCCGGTCCGCTGCGCGAACCCGAAGCGCTCGAAGCCATGGACCTGGGGGCGCGGCGCATCGATTTTCTCGCCTTCCAGTTCCAGACCGCCGATCAGATCGCCGCCACCTACCTCCGCCTGTATAACGGCCAGAAGGATCCCGCCATCGCGCAACACGTTGCACGCGATCTGTATTTTCTTTCCGGCGTCAACGGACGCTGCGAAGATCTCCGCGACGGCTACAACTATCTGCGCACCCGCTACAGCGATCTGTGGCTCGAGGAGAATCGCCCCTACTGGCTCAATATCGTTGCCGCTCGCTACGACCTTGCTGCGCAGCGATGGGTCGAGCGCAGCAGCAAACTGGCCGCGGCCCGCGAGCAGTGGCATGAGCACCACACGCTGCCCTCACCCGCCGAAATCGGCATCCCCACGGAAGCTCCACAACCATGATTCGCTGAATGCCGCTTTCGCCTGTACCGCATCCGCATCTGCGCTCGATTGATCTGATGGTGGTCGCCATCTACCTGGTGGCCATCACCCTCTTCGGGCTGCGGTTTCGCAAATCGGGTGAGCGCTCGCTGCGTTCCTATTTCCTGGCCGATCGCAACCTGCCGTGGTGGGCCATTGCGCTTTCCATCGTCGCTGCGGAAACCAGCACGCTCACCATCATCAGCGTGCCCGGCCTCGCCTTCACCGGCGACTTCGGCTTTCTGCAGCTCGCCCTTGGATATCTGTTGGGCCGCATCGTCATCTGCATTCTCTTTCTGCCCCGTTATTTTCGCGGCGAGCTGCTCACGGCCTATCAGCTCATCGGGCAGCGCTTCGGTCGCCGCCTCCATCGCTTCACCGCCATCCTGTTCCTGGTGATGCGCGCTGCCGCCGAGGGCGTGCGCGTCTTCGCGGTGGCCATCGTGGTCGGCGTCGCCATCGGGACCGGCGACATCGCCTCCATCGCCATCCTCTCCGTGCTCACATTGATCTACACCTTCGAAGGCGGCCTGGCGGCGGTCATCTGGACCGACGTCGTCCAGATGGTGCTCTACATCGGCGGCTCGCTGCTCGCGCTGGCCATGGTCTGCCATCACATTCCCGGCGGATGGGGCGGCCTGCTCGCCGGCGCCTCCGCTGCGCACAAGCTCACCATGCTGCACTTCTCCTGGTCGATCGCGGAGACCTACACGTTCCAGGCCGGACTCATTGGCGGATGCTTCCTCACCATGGCCAGCCACGGAACCGATCAGCTCATGGTGCAGCGCCTGCTGGCGGCAAAGAGCCTGAACGAATCGCGGCTCGCCCTGCTGACCAGCGGCGTCGTCGTCTTCTTTCAGTTCGCGCTGTTTCTGTTCATCGGCGCAGGACTGTTCCTCTTCTACCGGCACACCGGCGCCCCGCTCGACGTGAGCGCCGATCGCCTCTTCCCCGTCTTCATCGTCGAGCAGATGCCGCCGGGCGTTGCCGGCCTGATGATTGCCGCGATTCTCGCCGCCGCCATGTCCAACCTCAGCGCCGCGCTCAACTCGCTGGCCTCCACCTCTGTGGTGGACTTCTATCTGCCTCGCTATCCGGACATCTCCGAGCGGCTTCGCACCCGCCTCTCGCGCCTGATGACCGTGGTCTGGGCTGCGATTCTGTTTGCGCTGGCCATGTTCTCGCGCGGCGGCGGACACGTCGTGGAGATCGGCCTCTCCATCGCCTCGGTCCTGTGGGGTGCGATGCTGGGCGTCTTCCTCCTGGGCACGCTCAGCCGCCGTGCCGGTGAGCGCGGTACCCTCTTCGGGATGGCCGTAGCTGTCGTTGTGAATCTCCTGCTCTGGATCCAGCCGCATGCCCTGTCCTTCACCATCGCGGGCCACGCGCTCGTCTTCCCGAAGATTGCCTGGACGTGGTGGGTGCTCATTGGATCGCTGATCACCTGCGTTATTGGCTACGGATCCGGCTGGCTCTTCCCGGAACCCTTATCCCCGCACGAGGAGTTGAACGAAGCATGACTCGCCGCACACGCGCTCTCGTACTCACTCTCACGCTGGTTGTCTGCGCGGAAGCCGCCCAGGCCCAATACGACTTCTCCAACATCGGCTCCATCGTCAATCAGGCCGTCGAACAACATCAGCTTCCCGGCGCGGTGGTCGTCATCGGCCACGATGGCCACGTCGTTTACCGCCAGGCATTCGGCATGCGCTCGCTCGAGCCCACGCAGGAGCGCATGACCGTCGACACCATCTTCGACATGGCATCGCTGACCAAATGCCTCGCCACCGCGACGGCGGTGATGCAGCTGTATCAGGAGGGCAAGCTCAGCCCCAACGATCCGGTCGCAAAATATCTGCCGGACTTCGCCGCCAATGGCAAGCAGGACATTACCATTCGCGAGCTGCTCACGCACTACTCCGGCCTTCCACCCGATCTCAATCTGCTTGAGCCGTGGCAGGGCAAGGAGGAAGGCTACCGCCGCGCTTTCGCTGTGACTCCGATGCATCCGGCCGGCGAGCGCTTCGTCTACAGCGATATCAATTTCGTCGTGCTGGGGGCGCTGGTCGAAAAGCTCTCCGGAGAGTCGCTGGACCAGTACGTCCTCGAGCACATCTATGCGCCCCTCGGCATGACCCACACGCGTTTCCTGCCGCCGGCATCCTGGATCCCGCTCATCGCCCCCACGCAGTGGGAGCACGGCGCAGCTGCCTCCGGCAATCCCGAATCGCACACCTTCCCCGGCGACGTGATGCTGCGCGGCGTCGTCCACGATCCCACTTCGCGCCGGATGGGCGGCGTGGCCGGGCATGCGGGCGTCTTCAGCACCGCCGATGACGTCTCCATCTTTGCGCAGAATCTGCTCGATCGTCTGGCCGGCCGCGCCAGCAAGTTCCCACTTTCGCAAATCGTCCTGCAGAAGATGGTGGTACCGGAACAACCGGCCACCGGCACCGCCCTGCGCGCCTTTGGATGGGACATCGACTCGCCTTACTCCAGCAATCGCGGAACACTCTTCCCCGTCGGCTCCTTCGGCCACACCGGCTTCACCGGCACCTCGCTCTGGATGGATCCGGTAAGCGATACGTACGTCATCGTCCTCGCCAACTCCGTTCACCCGAATGGACCGAAGAGCATCACGGCTCTGCGTGGCAAAGTTGCTGACGCAGCGGCCATCGCCATCGGCATCAAACCCGACGGCGGCGCGCTTGCGGCGCACATTACCGGCTACAACGAGTCGCTGAGCGGCATGCGCCGTTGGCCGGTCCGTAATGGAGACGTGAAGACCGGCATCGACGTTCTCGAGGCCGATCATTTCCAGGAGCTCGCAGAACTCGCGAGCAAGCACGGGGGCCACCTGCGCCTCGGCTTGCTGACAAATCAAACCGGGGTGGACGCCGACGGACATCGCACCATCGACATCCTCTTCCACGACGCGCCGCACGATGTTCCGGGCCTCACCCTGACCACTCTCTTCAGTCCCGAGCACGGCATTCGCGGCGCGATGGACCAGCCCGGCATTCCCAACTCCACCGACACTGCTACCGGCCTTCCGGTCATCAGTCTCTACGGTGCGAAGGACAGCGACCGCCGACCCTCGCTGGAGTCGCTCCGCAAACTCGACGCGGTTGTCATTGACCTGCAGGATGTCGGTGTCCGCTTTTACACCTACGAAGCCGCAGTGCGCTACTTCCTGGAAGCGGCCGCGAAGACCGGCACCGATATCGTCGTGCTCGACCGCCCCGATCCCGTCAACGGATCGTTCGTCCAGGGCCCGGTCTCCGACCCCGGCTCGGAAAGCTATGTCAACTCGATGAACATTCCCGTCCGCCACGGCATGACGCTCGGAGAACTCGCCCGCTTCGACAATGAGCAGCTCCACCTGAACGCACCGCTCACCGTCGTTGCCATGCAGGGCTGGCAGCGCGGCGACTGGTTCGATTCCACCAGCCTTCCCTGGGTGGATCCCTCACCGAATCTGCGCAATCTGGATGAGGAGATGCTCTACCCGGCCATCGGCCTCATCGAATCCACCAACATTTCGGTCGGCCGCGGCACCGATACGCCTTTCGAACTTGTCGGCGCACCATGGGTCGATGCGCGCGCTCTGGCGCACTACCTGAATCACCGCGAGCTGCCCGGTTTGCGCTTTGTGCCCACGGACTTCACCCCCGACAAGCCGTACCCGTATAACGGTCAGGTCTGTCATGGTGTGCAGATTGTCCTCACCGATCGCAACATCGTCGATATGCCGGAGCTGGGCATCGAACTGGCATCCGCGCTGCACCGCCTCTACCCGGATCAGTATGAGCTGGAGAAGATGAACACCCTGCTGGCCAATCGCAAAACGCTTAACGCCATCGCCGGCGGCGATGACCCGCACAGCATCGCGGAAGGCTGGCTGCCTGCTCTCGAACAGTTCGAGCAGGAGCGCAGCCACGCGCTGCTCTACACCGACAAATAGCTATTCGACTGTGACAGATTTCGCCAGGTTGCGGGGCTGATCGACGTCGCATCCGCGCCGCACGGCAATGTGATACGCCAGCAGCTGCAGCGGAATCACATCAAGGATCGGCAGCAGCAGCTCCGGCGCGCTGGGCACAAACAGAACGTGATCCACAAGCTGGCCGATGTGGTCATCGCCGCGCGTGGCCACGGCAATCACCTGTCCCGACCGCGCGGTCACTTCCTGAATGTTCGACAGCGTCTTCTCGTAACGCAGGACGGAGTCGCGATTGCTCTCATCCTTCGTCGCCAGCACCACCACCGGCAGCGTCTCATCGATCAGCGCGTTCGGCCCGTGCTTCATCTCGCCCGCCGGATAACCCTCAGCGTGGATATACGAGATTTCCTTGAGCTTCAGGGCGCCTTCCAGTGCGATCGGATAATGAATGCCGCGCCCCAGGAAGAGAAAGTCCCGCGCAGTGGAATACAGCCGTGCCAGCGGCTCGCAGGCGTCATCGCAGGTGCGCAGAATCTCCTCCACCTGCGCCGGCAGATGGTTCAACGCTTCCAGCAGCGACCGGCTCTCGTCTTCGCCGAGCGTGCCGCGCACCTGCGCCACATGCACCGCGAACAGGAACAGCGCCACCAGCTGCGCCGTAAAGGCCTTCGTCGATGCGACGCCGATCTCCGGCCCGGCATGCGTGTAGATCGTGCCGTTCGCCTCGCGCGTCACCATCGCGCCCACCACGTTGCAGACGGCCACCGTTGGCGCGCCCTTCTGGATCATCTCCCGCTGCGCCGCCAGCGTGTCCGCCGTTTCACCGGACTGCGTGATGAGCATCCCGACCGTATTCGTGTCGATGATCGGATCCCGATAGCGAAACTCGCTGGCGTAGTCCACTTCCACCGGCATCCGCGCCAGCCGCTCGATCATGAACTTGCCGGCGGTCGCTGCGTGCCAGCTCGTGCCGCAGGCCGCGATATGAATGTTCCGCGCCTTGCGCAACGTCTCATCCGGAATCTTCATCTCGGCGAGAAAGACCTTGCCCGTGTCGAGTGAAATGCGGCCCAGGGTCGTGTCGCGAATCGCTCGCGCCTGCTCAAAGATTTCCTTGAGCATGAAATGCTTGTAGCCGCCCTTTTCCGCCTGAATCGGATCCCACAGGATGCGCTGCAGCGGCCGCTCGATCCGATTTCCCTCGAAATCGGTCAGCACCACGCCGTCGCGCGTGAGCACGGCCATGTCGCCGTCGGCCAGGAAATACAGATCCCGCGTGTGGTGCAGGATCCCCGGCACATCCGATGCGACGAAGTACTCTCCCTTGCCCACCCCGATAATCACCGGCGGCCCATTGCGCGCGGCGACGATCTTGTTCGGCTCGTCAGCGGAAAGCACGCTGATGGCGAACGCCCCGGTCAGCCGCTTGACCGCGTGCCGCACCGCTTCCTCCAGCCGAAGCGGCTTGCCCGCCTTCGCCGCCCTCGCCAGTACCTGCTCGATCAGGTGCGCGATGACTTCTGTATCGGTTTCTGTGACGAATTTGTGTCCCTGGCCAATCAGCTCGCGCTTCAGCGCCAGATAGTTCTCCACGATGCCGTTGTGCACAACCACCAGGTGCCCGGTGCAGTCGCGGTGCGGATGCGCGTTTTCTTCGGTCGGCCGGCCATGCGTGGCCCAGCGCGTGTGGCCGATGCCGAAGGTCCCCTGCAGGGGCCGCTCCCGGAGCACTTCCTCGAGTTTGCGCAGCTTGCCCGGCGCGCGCCGCAACTGGAGCCCATCGCCATTGCCGCCCACCGCGATGCCCGCCGAGTCGTAGCCGCGATACTCGAGCCTGCGCAGCCCCTCGATAATGATCGGGACCACTTCCTTGCTGTTGCCGACGTATCCAACGATGCCGCACATAGTTGTTCCTTAGGCTATCGCAGGCGCGGACGAGGAGAGCAGCGACGAAAGTTGTAGGGAGCATGTCCCCCGGGGCAGCCGCATGCCGCGGAAAAGGCCGCTATTCCAGACGGAATGAATACTCTTCGATGACAGGATTGGTCAGGACTTCGCGCGCGATGCGCTCCACCTCGGCCCGCGCTGCCGCCTCCGGCAGGCCGTCCTCCAGCGTCAGTTCGAAGTGCTTTCCCTGGCGCACATCCGCCACGCCCGCATACCGCATCTTGCGCAGAGCATTGTGGATCGCCTGTCCCTGCGGGTCGAGGACCGTCTTTTTCAGCGTGACGTAGACATGGGCCTTCATTGTGCCCGATTATAAATCCTGGTCCATTCCGCGCCGTTTCCGGCCATCCCCATCATCCAAGGTATAGGCGATACTGGTTTAGAGCTATGGTGAATTATCTTGAACTCCCCGTCGGCGACAAAGCGCCGGAAATGTTCAACGTCGTGATCGAGATTCCCGCCGAGGGCATCAACAAATACGAATACGACAAGCAGCTGCACGTCTTCCGGCTCGACCGGAACCTCTACTCGCCCGTGCATTATCCCGGCGACTACGGCTTTGTCCCCTCCACCCTCAGCGATGACGGCGACCCTCTCGATGTGCTCGTCCTCGTCGATGCCCCCAGCTTTCCTGGCTGCGTGATGCAGGTGCGTCCCATCGGCCTGCTGCAGATGCTCGACCAGGGCGTTCTCGACGAGAAAGTTCTCGCCGTCGGCCGCAACAATCCCCGCTACAAAGATGTGTGGAACTACTCCGAGATCTATCCGCACATGCTGCGCGAGATCACCCACTTCTTCTCCATCTATAAGGATCTGGAAGGCAAGCGCGTCGAAATCCAGGGCTGGCACGATGCCGCCCACGCCCGGGATCGCGTGATGTACGCGGCCAGGAATTTCGTCGAATCTCGGGAGAAGAAGCTCGTCGAGGCGAGCTCCCGCAAATAGCCGCCTCAGTCGCCGCCCACCAGCACGGGATTCGTCCGTCTCCTGAAAGCGCGGGAGAGCAGGAACAACACCGGCCCCGCACCGGCGATCAGCGCCCCCAGCAGCAGCGCCGGCATGTGGGCCATGCGTTGGCTGCGAGAAACCCAGGCGGCATAAACGATAAGCAGCGTGGGCGCCGCGCCCATAACGCAAACCAACCAGAAGCGGCCGGCATAGAACGGCCGCTCCAGCTGCGGCTCGCGAATCCGCAGCGCCACCAGCGCCACGAACTCCAGAATCAGGCTGCCTCCGTACAAAATCAGGTCGAGCGAGATCAGCCGTTCGAAACTGAACCGCAGCGCCAGGGCCCAGGCCACAGCGCAGGCCAGCACGGCCACCCACGGCACGCTCCGCCGATTCTTCCAGGCTAAACCCGCCGGCAGCAGGCCATCCTCGGCCATCACCATCGGCAGCCGCGCATACGACATGGTCAGCGCGTTGAACATCCCAACCGAGGTCAGCATTCCACCCAACACGATGGCCAGCCCCAGCCACGGACCCACCATCGTGCGCGCTACGTCAGCCCACGAGCCGGTGCTGAACCGCCCCGCCGGCACGCCCGCCCACGCCATCGCCGCCAGCGGCACGGCGTAAGTCACCATCACGATGCCCGCGCTGGCCAGCATGGCCCGTGGATAATTGCGCCGCGGATTCTCCACCTCGCGCGCAATGGTCGAGGCGTTGTCCCATCCCATGTAGTTCCACATCGCCACCAGCAGCGCCGTGCTCACGCTCCCGCTCGCCCCGCTCTGCCGCCACACCGACGGGCCTGCGTAGTGCATGCCGTGCCAGGCAGCCACCATCACCAGCACGACGAAGGGCGAGAGCAGCAGCACGAAAAACGCCACCGAGCCATCGCCCACCACGGGCGCGCCCAGCAGGTTCCACACGCAGCAGACCGCGATCAGCCCCACTTCCCATGCGGCGCCATGCCATCCCGCCGTCCATGCCGGAAACAGTCGATCCAGGTAGAGCACAAACAGCGTGGGATAAATCGCCATGTCAAAGATGCTGGCGCTCAGCGAAAGCCAGGCCTCCTGATAGCCCCAGAACGGCCCCAGTGCGCGCCGCACCCAAACATAAAATCCGCCTTCTTCCGGCAGCGCGCTGGCCAACTCGCCAATCATCAAAGCCGTGGGGAGGCTCCACACCAGCGGCAGCACCAGCAACAGGATCAGACCCATCCGGTATCCGCCGCCCAGAATGTCCTCGATGCCGTAAGGACCGCCCGACACCATGAAATAGGTAGCGGCGATCAGCGGCAGCAGACGCAAACCGCTGCGCGCCCTTTTCCTCGTTTGTGGAGAATGGACGATCGTTGCCCTCGCGCGCGGGGAGTGGAGATTTCGAATCTACTCTGCTTCTCTTCTCATGAAAAGCAAAAACGCCACCGCCCAGCGGTGGCGTTCTGCTCAACGGGAAATCGTTCTTCAGGAAGCGCGCCGCCGCAATCCTTCCTCAGGACGGTAATAGCCCCGCATCGATCCATACACCTGCACCGGGCTCTCCCGATCGGTCTCAAGGTCGGCGCTCGCAACCTTCTCCCAGCGCACTCGCCCATGGTTCCGCTCCAGGATTCCTTCCGCCAGCGCGGCCCGGTCCCTCGCGCGCACCGAAACGATCGCGCCACCCCGGCTCAGCTCGCCGCTCAGGCTTCGAGCTTCCTGCGGGCCCAGTCCCATTTCCAGAAAAGAGCCTTCGAACGCCGACTGGGAATACGGATGTTCCGGCTCCAGACCCAGATGGCCCTCCCCGGTGCCGAACTTCATCTTGTTGCTGCTCGTCCGCTTCGATCCTGCCTCGGCGCTCGTCGAGCGGCCGCCAAAGACCCGATGCAGCCGCTCCGGCCAGTTGGGCTCGACTTCGATGACTTCGCGTCTTGCTGATGCCCCGCCGGCTGCATCGGCGCCTCCGCCGCTCAGAGTGCTCGGCAGGTCGTGGGGCAGATCGTGCCGCAGCGTTGAAGGAATCTCGCCCCCCGGAATGGGACCCGGCGACGTCGGAGCGCCGGGAAAGGCGTTGCCCGATCCGGGAGCCAGGCCCGCCGGTGTGACCGCCTCGTCGTGGGAGGCCGCGCCTCCAACCGATCCCGAAACCGCCGGGTTCGTCTCCGTGATCTCGCGGATGCCCAACGGCCGCGCTTCCTCAGAAGCCTCGGCTCCCAGCTGGCTGCCGCGAAACGCCGCGCCAATTTCCGACGCGCCAAATCCTTCATCCATCAGCTCATTGATCGCGCGATAAGCGTCCGCGCCATCGGAGAAATGCCCTACCACAATGCGATCGTCCCCGCTCCGTGTGCCTTGACCTGTCATACCTGCTCTTCTCCCAATTCCCTCGTAGGCTGAAAACCACCAGAGGTGGGATGCCGGTCATCCCGTTTTCGCCTCCTGCCGATCCCGGACAACCGCCATTTTCTGTCCCGTCCTGGCCCTTCCTATATACTGGCCACAACCGAGCCGGAGAGATGGCCGAGTGGCTGAAGGCGGCGGTTTGCTAAACCGTTATAGGGTTGAAAAGCTCTATCAGGGGTTCGAATCCCCTTCTCTCCGCCAGTTTCCCTCCTGAACCCAGTCTTTCCCCGGTGCCTGGCGATTGCTCTTATTTCGCAGTCGCGTAGGTCTCAAGAGAACCGCGAATCAATTCCTTCCGGGCGCGCACGAACTCGAGGAACGCTGTCTGCACCGCGCTCTCCCGCTGCGGCGACCAGGCCAGCATCAGCTCGATCGTCGCCTGCGGCTCGGTAATCGGGCAAAAAGCCAGATCGTTGAACCGGACGTGACGCAGACTGGACGGAATCAGCGTGATCCCCTCACCCGCCTCCACCAGCGTCAGAACGCTGGAAAACAAGTTGGAGGTTTGAATGATATTCGGAGCAAACCCTGCCTGCTCGCACAGTGAAATGATCCGGTCGAACAGAGTCGGAGAAATCTCGCGCTCGCACACGATGAACGGCTCATTCGCCAGCTCCTGCAGCTTCAGCGAAGACTGCGCCAGCGGATGATCGATCGGCAGTACCGCCAGGAATGGGTCGCGGTAAAGAATCTCGGAACGAAGCTGCGTGATGTAAGGAGCCTGCAACGGGCGCGTGAAGCCCACATCGAGCGAGCCGCGCAGCAGGGCTTCCGATTGCGCTTGCGGAAGCATTTCCTCGATCGACACCCGAATTCCCGGATGCAGCTGCCGGAACTCCCGAATCACCCCGGGGAGAAAACTGCTGGCGCCCCACACCAGGATCGCGATCCGCAGGGATCCGATCTCCCCGCGCGAGGACCGGCGCGCGCGATCCATGGCCCCATCCGCTTCCGCCAGCACCTTCCGCGCGTCCTCAAGGAAGATTTCCCCGACCGGAGTAAGGCTGATCCGCTGCCGCGAACGATTGAGGAGCGTGACCCCGAGTTCGCGCTCCAGATCCAGAATCTGATCGCTGATCGCTGACTGCGAGACGTGCAGCGCTTTCGCAGCCCGGTTGAATCCCTTCCACTCTGCGACCGCGCAAAAATAGCGCAGGTGACGAAGCTCCATGTGCCATTTTATCGGTTGAACCGATTGCTTCGTTCGGAACAAACCATGAAACCGAACAGGCCCTGTCGAATCCACTAATTACGTGCCTGCACTCCCCGGAGGCACAGAGATCCCCTTACCGTTCGACCCAACACAGGAGACGACGAGCATCATGTGGATCGTCAGGGTAGCGCTGCAGCGTCCCTACACGTTTATCGTTCTGGCTTTGCTGATCCTGTTTCTGAGCCCGCTCGTCATCCTGCGCACGCCCACCGACATCTTTCCCAGCATCAACATCCCCGTCGTCGCCGTGAACTGGACCTACACCGGTCTCGACCCGGAAGAGATCGAAGGGCGGCTCACCCTGCCCTATGAAAAGGCTCTGACGTCTCTGGTCGACAACATCGAGCACATCGAGTCCACCAATTACAACGGCCAGTCGGTCGTCAAGATTTTCCTGCAGCCCGGGGCCAGCCTCGATCTGGCCAACTCGCAGGTGAGCGCCGCGTCGCAGTTCATGCTCCGCCAGCTTCCACCGGGGACCTTGCCGCCGGAGATCATCAACTTCAGTGCCTCCAGCGTTCCCGTCCTCCAGCTCAGCCTCTCGGGAAAGAACCTTTCCGAACAGCAGTTGCAGGACTATGCAACGAATTACATACGCCCCCAGCTGATCACCGTCCCCGGCGCCGTGGTGCCGTCGCCGTATGGCGGCAAAACGCCTCAGGTGATGATCAACATGAATCAGAACCTCATGCAGGCGAAGGGCATCTCGCCCACCGACGTGCTGAATGCCGTCAATGCGCAAAACGTCGTGCTGCCCCTCGGCACCGCGAAAATCGGCACCGACGAATACGACGTGCGGATGAATACCGCGCCTCGCACCATCGAAGCACTGAACAACCTGCCGATCAAGCAGGTCGGAGACACCACGATCTACATGCGTGATGTCGCCACCGTGGCCAACGGATTTGCCGTACAAACCAACATCGTCCGCCAGGATGGCCGGCGCGGCGTGTTGATCACAATCATCAAATCCGGATCCGCCTCAACCCTGAGCGTTGTCAAGGGTATTCGCGCCATGCTGCCGCGCATCGCCACCATCGTTCCCCCCAACCTGAAAATCGTCCCGCTGGCCGATCAGTCCATCTTTGTGCGCGGGGCGGTCAATGGCGTCATTCGCGAAGCGATCATCGCTGCCGCCCTCACCGGACTGATGATCCTGCTCTTCCTTGGCAGCTGGCGCAGCACCCTGATTATCGCCGTCTCCATTCCGCTCTCGATTCTCACTTCCGTGATCGTGCTCAGCTTCCTCGGACAAACGATCAACATCATGACCCTCGGGGGCCTGGCCCTTGCCGTCGGCATCCTGGTAGACGACGCGACCGTCACCATTGAGAACATCGAGCGCTATCTCGAAGAAGGTCTGCCGCTCGAGACCGCGATTCTCGAAGGCGCCGCTCAGATCGCGGTCCCGGCCCTCGTCTCCACGCTCTGCATCTGTATCGTGTTCCTGCCCATGTTCCTGCTGGGCGGCGTGGCTCGCTATCTGTTCGTGCCCCTCGCGGAAGCGGTCGTCTTCGCCATGATCGCGTCCTATATCCTCTCGCGCACGCTGGTGCCGACGTTGGCCATGTATCTGCTCCGCGCGAAAGATCACAGCCATCTTTCTCGAAATCCCCTGGCTGTCTTTCAGCGCGGCTTTGAGCGCGGGTTCGAGCGCATTCGCACTCGTTACCAGCATCTCCTCTCCGGCCTTGTGTTGCACCGGAAAGCTTTCATCCCGATCTTTCTCCTCACCTGTGTCCCCGTCTTTGCACTCGCTCCCTGGCTCGGTCAGGATTTCTTTCCCAACACCGACAGCGGCCAGCTTCTCTTGCACGTCAATGCTCCAACCGGTACCCGCATCGAGGACACGGCGCGCCTTTGCGATGAAGTCGAAGACTCCATCCGCCGGACGATTCCCTCCAGCGAGGTGGACAACATCCTCGACAACATTGGCCTGCCCTACAGCGGCATGAACACCATGCACCTGACCTCCGGGGTCATTGGCGCCAATGGCGCGGACATTCTTGTCTCGTTGAACGAGAACCATCACCCCACCGCGAATTATGTTCGTGACCTGCGCAGGACCTTGCCGCGCGAATTTCCTGGCGATACCTTCTATTTCCTGCCCGCGGACATGGTCACGCAGATCCTCAACTTTGGCCTGCCCGCCCCCATCGATGTTCAGATCGAGGGCAACAACGTTGCGGCCAGTCACGCCATTGCCGGTCGCATGCTGGCGCAGCTTCGCCAGGTCCCGGGTCTCGTCGACCTCCGGGTCCAGCAGCCCTTCGACTATCCCACACTGGATGTCAATATGGACCGCACCAAAGCCGTGCAGGGCGGCTATACCGCGCGCGACGTCGCTGACAGTGTGCTGAACACCCTGAGCGGCAGCCTTCAGATCACGCCCATGTTCTTTCTCAACTACAAAAACGGCGTGAACTATAACCTGGTCGCGCAGACGCCGCAGTACCGGATGCAGTCCATCCAGGATCTGGAGAACATTCCGCTCACGGCGAGCGGCAATCGCACGCCCGAAATCCTCGGCGACGTCACCTCCCTCCACCGCGGCACCGAAATGGCGGTCGTTGACGAATACAACCTCCGCCGCGTCGTCGACGTTTACGGCGCCGTACAGGATCGCGATCTGGGCTCGGTAGCGCGAGCTGTCGATGCCATCGTTGCCCACAACCGGACAGGACTTCCCCGCGGCACCTTCATCACCGTGCGCGGCCAGGTGCAGACCATGCGCAAGTCCTACCTCGGCCTCCTCACCGGGCTCGGTTTCGCCATCGTCCTCGTCTACCTGCTGATCGTGGTCAACTTCCAGTCGTGGCTCGACCCCTTCATCATCATCACCGCATTGCCCGCTGCCCTGGCCGGCATTGTGCTCTTCCTCTTCTTCACCCACACCACGCTCAGCGTTCCCGCGCTGATGGGAGCCATTATGTGCATGGGCGTGGCAACCGCCAACAGCATCCTGGTCGTCTCCTTCGCCCGCGACCGCCTCGCAGTGAACGGCAGCGCAGTGAGGGCCGCCATTGAAGCCGGCGCCACCCGTTTTCGTCCCGTCGTGATGACCGCCCTCGCCATGATCATCGGCATGATACCCATGGCCCTGGGTCTCGGGGATGGCGGCGAGCAAAACGCTCCCCTCGGGCGAGCCGTCATCGGCGGTCTGCTTTGCGCCACGGTGGCCACTCTCGCCTTTGTGCCGGCGGTTTTTGCTCTCCTGCACGGTGGTGGGTCCGCAGCCGACGCCGAACTTGCTCTCGATGCAGAAGAGCACACGACACCTGCGTAACGGAGATGCCCATGATGACCGAGACCAAAGAAAGCACCACTGTTCAGCACCCTGCAGCCGCACCGCAAAAGCCCGGCAGCCGTGGCCTGATCATCGCTGTCGTCATCCTCGCCGCCGTTGGCTTCGCGATTTATAACGGCATCCGTTCGCGGGCGCAGGCGGAACGCACTCTGGCGCACCAGACGGCATTAGCGGCTGTTCCATCGGTCAGCGTGGTCTACCCGACGGTCGGATCGGCCAGCGAGGAAATCGCGCTGCCTGGTAATACTCAGGCCTATATCGACACGCCCATCTACGCGCGCACCAGCGGCTATCTGAAGAAGTGGTATTTCGATATCGGCGCCCACGTAAGAAAAGGCCAGCTGCTCGCCACCATCGAAACCCCCGAACTCGATCAGCAGCTGGATCAGGCAAGGGCGCAGCTGAAAAACGCGCAGGCCAATCTGCAGCTGGCCCAGATTACCGCTGCCCGCTGGCAGCACCTGCTCCTGACCAACTCCGTCTCCCGCCAGGAAACGGATCAGGCCGTGAGCGGACTGGCCTCGAGCCAGGCCCTCGTCTCTTCCAATGAAGCCAATGTTCGCCGCCTCCAGCAGCTCCAGTCCTACGAGAACATCTACGCGCCCTTCGATGGCGTCATCACGCAGCGCAACACTGATATCGGCGATCTCATCCAGGCCGGCGAGAACTCGCCTCCGCGCGAGCTCTTCCATCTCTCGTCCATCAGCACGCTGCGCGTCTACATCCCCGTTCCTGAGCTCTACAGCGAGTCGGTGCGAACCGGCGAGAAAGTAGCTTTGACGCTGGACGAGTACCCCGACCAGAAGTTCACGGGAACCCTGGTTCGCAACTCCGATGCCATCGATCCGGCCACCCGCACTCTGAACGTCGAGGTCGACGTGGCGAATCCCGAGGGCAAGCTGCGCCCGGGCGCTTATGTCTTCGTGCATCTCACCGTTCCGCCAGTGAGCGGAGCGGTCACCATTCCCTCCAATACCCTGCTCTTCCGCTCCGAAGGTCTGCGCGTCGGCGTCGTGCGCAACGGACGCGCACAGCTGGTACCCATCACCATCGGTCACGACTACGGCAGCAGTGTCGAGGTGGTCTCAGGCCTCAAGCCGACGGATGCCGTGATTCTCTCCCCGGCGGATTCTCTCGAAAACGGCCAGCGAGTGCAGATCGCGAGGAATGTGCAGCCATGAAGCTTTCCTTCCTCGCCTGTGCCGGTCTGCTGGCGCTCACCGGCTGCATGGTAGGACCGAAGTACAAGGTCCCGCCCGCTCCCATGACCCCCGCGTTCAAGGAAGCGCCGCAGGCTGATGCACAACCTGTGGACGGCTGGAAACTGGCCCAGCCCGGCGATGCCGCGCAACGCGGCCCGTGGTGGCAGGAATATGGAGATCCCCAGCTCAATGCGCTCGAAGACCAGGTAGACTCCGCCAACCAGACGCTGAAGATCGCCGAGGCCAACTACCGCCAGGCGCGCGCCACCATCCAGTACAACCGCTCCTTCGAAGCGCCCACCATCGGCGTTGCTCCCGGTATCGGCGCCGTCCGCGACTCCGCTCACGAACCGTACTTCACCTCAACCGAGGCCAACGGAGGAGAAGGCGATTTCACCCTCCCCGTCCAGGCTTCCTGGGAGATCGATCTCTGGGGACGCATTCGCCGCAGCGTGGCCGCCGCCAAAGAAGAGACCCAGGCCAGTGCCGGCGATGTGGCCGCCGCGCGCCTGAGCCTGCACGCCGAGCTGGCCGTTGACTACATCGAGCTGCGCAGCGCCGATGCGCAGAAGAAGCTCCTCGACGATACGGTCCAGGCGTACAGCCAGGCGCTGCAGCTCACGCAAAACCGCTTCCAGGGCGGCGTAGCTCCTTTATCCGACGTGGCGCAGGCGAAGACCCAACTGCAGGATACGCAGGTGCTGGACTCCGACATCACCGCCATGCGCCAGCAATACGAGCATGCCATTGCCATCCTGATTGGCAAGCCGCCTGCCGCGTTCACTCTTCCGCCCATCCCTCTCAACAGCAATCCCCCGGCATTGCCCGATATCCCGCGGGCTCTCCCTTCCGACCTCCTGGAGCGCCGTCCCGACATCGCTGCGGCCGAGCGCCGCATGGCCGCTGCCAACGAACAGATCGGTATCGCGCAGGCGGCGTATTATCCGACCCTCGGCCTCTCACTGGCTGCGGGCTTCGAGGGAACTTCTGCCCTCAATTGGTTTAACTGGCCGAGCCGCTTCTGGGCTGTCGGCCCCACGCTCTCCGAGACACTCTTCGATGCCGGCCGTCGCCATGCCGTAAAAGAATCCGCGCTCGCCGGCTATGACGGCGCCGTTGCCAGCTACCGCCAGACCACCCTGGCTGCGTTCCAGCAGGTAGAAGACAATCTCGTCGTGCTGCACGTGCTGGCCACCGAGTCTCGACAGCAACACGACGCGACGGCCGCTGCCGAGCAGACCCTGCATCTCTTCATGAACCGCTATCAGGGCGGGGTCGATACCTATCTCCAGGTCGTCACCTCCCAGACCATCGCGCTCAACAACGAGCGCAACGACATCGATATCCGGCGCCGCCAGCTCGAAGCCAGCATCCTGCTGATCAAGGCGCTCGGTGGCGACTGGACCCGCGCTCAGCTCCCCAGGGTTTAGTCCGCGCCCGAGTGCCTTACGGGGTTGAACCGCTCCTGTTCCTGAACCAACTCTCTCCTCTGTGGCATCCTTTAGAACAGATGGTCCCGGAGCGCCAACACCGCCTTTCCTTCGAGCGCACCATCGCCAGCGCGCGGCAAACGATAATGCTGAGCGAAATCGCAAAGCTGGCCATCGAGAGCTTCCGCGCCTCCAAAGTGCGCTTTGCCCTTACCGCGCTGGGCATGGTCATCGGCACAGCCTCCATCATCCTGGTCGTCGCCATCTCCGCCACCGGACGGCAGTACATCATCGCTCAGATTCAGGGCATCGGTACCAATCTTGTCGAGCTGGAATACGCCGGCGGCGGAGCCGGAGCCATCAGCAACAACCAGACCGATTTTCTCAATTTCGAAGACGAGCAGGCCATTGACGAGCGCGTCCCCGCCGTCGCCAACTCCTCCGTCGTGCTGGAGCTGCACGAGAGCATCAGCTTCAGCGGCCTCTCCCGGGATGTCCTGGTGCTGGGCGTCGAACCGGCCTATCGCCAGGTCCGCAATCTGGTCGTTCTCAACGGCCGCTTCTTCGACGACGAGGACGATGCCGCCAGCGCCCATGTCGCTGTGGTCACTGATCCCTTTGCCACCGCCCTGTTCGGCAGCCCCTCTGAGGCCATCGGCCGCACCTTTCAGATCAAGGGCCTTCCCTTCACCATCATCGGCACCTTCAGGGAGCGCGTCGAAACCTTCGGCCAGACTGAGATCGCCACCCAGACCGTTCTGATTCCCTACTCCGTCGCCCGCTACTTCACCGGCACCGACAACGTGAAACAGATGTACTTTTCGGTTCGCGATCAGAATGACGTGGAGAATGCGGCCAAACAGATCGTCGCCGTCGTCCACTCCCGCCATCAGCCCGCATCGGTGTATACGACGCAGACCATGACGGCTCTCATCACCACCGCCGGGCTCGTCGTCAATGCCCTCACCGTCATGCTTCTGCTGGTTTCCGGCGTCACGCTCGCGGTCGGCGGCGTCGGCATTATGAACATCATGCTCGCTACCGTTCGCTCCCGTACCCGCGAGATCGGGATTCGCAAGGCCCTCGGCGCCACCCGCCGCGAGATCAGGCTCCAGTTTCTGATGGAAGCCCTCTTCGTTTCTCTCTTCGGCGGCATCATGGGCGCTCTGATCGGCCTGGCCATTCCCTGGTCCGTGCGCTTCTTCAGCAACTACCGCATCCCCGTCTCCGGATGGTCGGCCGTCGTCGGGCTGGTCGCCTCGGCCACCGTCGGCATCGTCTTCGGCACCCTGCCCGCTAATCGCGCCGCAGCCATGGATCCTATCGAATCCCTGCGCTACGAGTAGCGGGCCAACCCGCGCGCGTTTCTACTGGATCTTTACCCCGGCCGGGACCACCGCCAGCGCCACGTCTATCTGCGTTCCATCCGGAATGTGAACGTTCTTCCCTTTCGACGTGAACGTCGCCGAGCTCTGCTCATGGATGTCGCTGTGCAGCGTCACCCCGGGCACCCCGTTCTTCTGCGACGGCTGCTGCGTGCCGGAGGGCTGTGCAGATGGCCCCATCGGCTGCGGTGCAGTCGCAGCGGTGCTGCTCGGGGCGGCTCCTCCACCATGCGACCCCCCGCTCTGCATGCCGCCGCCCCCTCCGCCGCCCGCCGCCGGCATTCCACCGCCCGGTGACTGTTCCATTGCCTGCTGCTGCATATAAACAGGCTCGACCATTGCCAGCACGGTGGCTTTGATAGGCACTTCCTGTCCGCTCTTCAGCTTCGCCTTGTCGAAGGTCACCACCACCGTCGAATCACTCTTGTGCTCCGACGCCTGCACCTGATCCACGTGCCCTTCCAGCTCGGTGTTCTTCGGCAGAGCCTGCTCCTGCGGAATATCCACATCCCCCTGGAGTTTGGCCGTCACCGGATCGCCCTGCTTCGCCTTCTTCGCGTCCAGGGTGTGATCCAGCAACGCCACCGCCTGCACCATCTGGATCGTGTGTTGCGGTTGATCGGAAGCGTCAGCGGCCGAGCTTTGACTCTGAGCTCCGGCAGATGTGCCCGCCACGACCATCAGCGCGGCGCCGGCCCCCGCCGCCAGCAGTTGCCGAACAAATGCTTTCATAAGGTTCCCCTCTCGGTGGGCACACCCTCATCCCTCCCATAACAGGACGCAGGGATATGGATTTGGCGTTGCCCGTTTGATCCAAATCGGGCCGTCTGGCCCCGGGTGCTTGATCTGCGGATTCAGCGCCGCCCTTCGTGGTCCGCCCGGCCCCGGCTGTTAAACTAGCATAGAAAGCCGGTTAGCCGGGCGCCGATTTGTCCTTCGCGCCGTCCCCAAACCATGACTTCCACTCTTTAGAACCTCGCCCAGCCAGGCGGCCGCTCAGGGTCCCGAAGCGCGGCCCAGGGCATCAGGAAAACTCTGTGAGCTCCATTCGCAATATCGCCATCATCGCCCACGTCGACCACGGCAAGACCACCCTCGTCGATCAGCTTCTCCGCCAGGCTGGTACTTTCCGCGCCAACGAAGCCCTCACCGAGCGCGTCATGGATTCCAACGAGCTGGAGCGCGAGCGCGGCATCACCATCCTCGCCAAGAACACCGCCGTCTTCTATCACGGGGAAAAAATCAACATCGTCGATACCCCAGGCCACGCCGACTTCGGCGGCGAAGTCGAGCGCGCCCTCAAAATGGTCGACGGCGTCATGCTCCTCGTCGACGCCTCCGAAGGCCCGCTGCCCCAGACCCGCTACGTCCTCTCCAAAGCCCTCGAAGCCCGCCTGCCCCCCATCCTGGTCATCAATAAAATCGATCGCCCCGACGCCCGCGCTCAGGAAGTCCTCAACGAGGTCTACGACCTCTTCATCGATCTCGATGCCACCGAGGATCAGCTCGACTTCCCCGTTCTCTACACCAACGCGAAACTCGGTCAGGCCAGCCCCGATCCCGCCACGCCTGGCGCCGACCTCATGCCGCTTTTCGACGCGATCCTCGCCACCATCCCCACCGGCAAAGGCGACCCCAGCGGCATCCTGCAGATCCAAGTTACTAACCTCGACTACTCGGACTACCTCGGCCGCCTCGCCATCGCCCGCGTCTTCCAGGGAACCCTCCACACCGGCGACGACGTCGTCATCTCCAAACGCGACGGCTCCCTCCACAAGACGCGCATCACCAAGCTCTTCAGCTTCACCGGCCTGAAACGAGTCGATATCGAGGCCACCGAGATCGACGACATCATCGCCGTCGCCGGCGTCGAAGGCATCACCATCGGCGAAACCATTACCAATGCCGAGACCCCCGCGCCCCTGCCGCCCATCATCATCGATGAGCCCACCATCGCCATGCAGTTTTCCATCAATAACTCGCCAATGGTCGGCCGCGAAGGCCAGTGGGTCACCTCCCGCAATCTGCGCGAGCGCCTCGAAAAAGAGCTGCTCACCAACGTCTCCATTCGCGTCGAGGAAACCGGAAGCCCCGACAGCTTTAAGGTCCTCGGCCGCGGCGAGCTCCAGCTCTCCATCCTCATCGAGATGATGCGCCGCGAAGGCTTTGAGCTCATGGTCGGCCGCCCGGAAATCGTCACGCGGGAAATCAACGGCAAGCTGATGGAGCCCGTCGAGCACCTCACCATCGATATCCCCGAGAACTTCATCGGTACGGTCATCGAGCGTCTTGGCCCCCGCCGCGGCGAGATGGTCAAGATGCACAACCACGGCTACGGCCGCGTTCGTCTCGAATTCCGCGTACCGTCCCGCGGTCTCATCGGCCTGCGCAGCGACCTGCTCACCGACACGCGCGGCACTATCGTCATGAATTCGCTCTTTGACGGCTACATGCCGCATCAGGGAGACATCCCGCAGCGCCCCACCGGCGCCCTGGTCGCCGACCGCCCCGGCGTCACCACCGCCTACGCTCTGGAAGGCCTCGAAGATCGCGGCGTCCTCTTCACCCCACCCGGCGTCGAAGTCTACGAAGGCATGGTTATCGGCGAGCACTCTCGCGACAACGACCTCGACGTCAACGTTGTTCGCGAAAAGAAGCTCACCAACATGCGCGCCTCCACCGCCGACGACGCCATCCGCCTCGCTCCTCCTCACCTGATGAATCTGGAACAAGCCATCGAATTCATCGCCGACGACGAAATGGTCGAAGTCACCCCGAAATCCCTGCGGCTGCGCAAGAAAATCCTCCAATCCAATCGCCGCCCCCGGAGAAACCCTACCGTCACGGTGTAGCCCGCTCGCACTTCTTGCGCCCTGATACCGAATACACGTAAAATACGTGTAACACGTACCTAACGTGGTGGATTCGCCCGTGGCTCAACCCGTAGGAAAGCAGAACGTTACCGTGAGCCTCAGTCCCGAGACCCTCCGGAAGGCGCGCATCCTTGCCGCCAAACGCTCGACGTCCATCAGCGGGCTGCTCGCGGAACAGATCGAGACCCTGACCGGTGAGGACGAGGCGTACGAGAAAGCAAAACGCTCCGCCTTTGCCCTGATGAGGAGGGGCTTCCATCTGGGCGGCGTCATCACTGCCACCCGTGATGAACTCCATGAACGATAAAACGTTCATCGACTCTAACGTGCTGATTTATGCCCATGACCTGGACGCCGGGGCAAAGCACCAGAAGGCAGCGGATCTCCTTGAGTCCCTGTGGAATGAGAATCGCGGCGTGCTCAGCACCCAGGTCCTTCAGGAGTTCTACGTCAATGTCACTCGCAAAATCGCGCGTCCACTCCCCCGCAGAACCGCGCGGGAAATTGTAGACGCCTACGGCACCTGGTCCGTCGACATAACCCCAGCCGAATTGAAGGCGGCCTTCCATATCGAGGACGATGCCCGCATCAGCTTCTGGGACGCACTCATTGTGGCTGGTGCGTTGAAAGCCGGAGCGCACCGAATCCTCTCGGAAGATCTGAACGCCCGCCAGCTCATATCGGGCATCCGTATCGAGAACCCGTTCGTCCCCGCCTGAAATGATCACGCCCAGCCTGGCACCCGTCCCCTGTCGGGCTGCGGAAAATCGCTGCCGCTTTGAAGGGGCATGGCTTCAGCCGTGCCGTAGAAATCGCAGAATCTGTCCGGCTTCCGCCGCTGAGGGGAGGCTTTTTCCCGCGCGCGGATACCTTTTCTGCAAGCCCTCTAAGGCAGCCGCAGCACCAGCCCCGTCGTCACGGTCATCGGTTTGACGCTGGTCCCGACGTTCTGCACCGATCCCCACGAAACCTCCGCCACCCGCCAGTCCAGCCGCGGAAAGACCGTCATATCGATCCCGCCCACTACCTGATATTCCGCTGCAGTCTTGTTGACCGCCGCCGATCCCTGGCCCAGATTCACATGGCCGCCCCCGATCAGGATTTCCCCGTAGGGCATCAGCGGCACTACATGAGGATGGATCTGTACCCGAGGTCCCACAAGAATGCTGTCGACCTTCTCGTTCCCTGAGCCCAGCAGCGAACCCCGCACGTCCAGCCCCGCTCGTATAAACGGCGCGGCCCACGGCTGGTAGTACACCCCAAACACCGGCCCGTACTGCCATCCCACATTGGGCACGTGATAATCCGACGCGGCAAATCCCGCATACACGCCCGCCTGGGCCCGCGCGGCTCCCAAACACATTGTCAGCATTGCAACCAGAACGAAGACTTTCCTCACCGGCTTCCTTTCCGCAAACCTTCATCATAGATGGACGTTCGTGACTCTCCCGCAGCCGGGAACAGAAAAGGCCGGGCACTCGCCCGGCCTCTCCGCCTCGATACAACGACTCTTACGCCGCCTTCTCCGCGTACGGATTCACCCGATCCGAAATCTCCGTCAGCAGATGATCGGCGTGCCCTTCTTCCTTGATCGTCTTGTCCAGCAGCTCGGCGTGAGCGCTCTCTCCCAGCAGATGCGCCCAGCGCCGCACGGCACCATAGGCTGCAATTTCAAAGTGCTCCACGCGCTGCCCGGCTGAAATCAGCGCGGCGTCGCGCACGGTATCGTCCGCTGCGTCCTTCACCATATCTTCCGCCGCCGAGATCAAAGCGGCTGTCACCTTGCACTTGTTCGGCTTCGCCTCTCCGGCGGCCTGGTTCAGAATCTGCTCCAGCCGTTTTGCCTGTTCCCTTGTCTCCTGCAGATGCGACTGGAACGCCTGCTTCAGCTGCGTGTCCGTTGACTTGTCAACCATTTGGGGCAACGCCTCAGTAATCTGCTGTTCCGTCGACAAGAGCATCTGCAGCTGGTTGATGTACAGCTTGCGAAGATTATCGAGATTCGCGGAAAACATCTTCATATCACGCTCCTGTGGGTTAGTTTGGCCGCCCGGCGGCGGTCTCGTCGTCGTGCACTTCTCTCTCTGTGATGCAGGGTGGAATGCAGAGACTGGCTCGTCGCGCAAACTACACGCCCATGGAAACCCTTATCCACAGTCGCGTCGCATCCAAGGGTTGTATGGCGACTCCAACGATGAAGACCGTACCGAAAGATCCAGCAGAGACATCCTCTACGGCCGCTCCGTTCCTGCCGAAGCGCCGCGATTTAGATTCCCTGCGAAACGCCGCTCGCAGTTGCCAGGGTTGCCCGCTTTACGAAAACGCCACGCAGACCGTCTTCGGCGCCGGCCGCGCCACCGCTCGGCTCATCCTTGTTGGCGAGCAACCCGGCGATCGTGAAGATCGCGAGGGCGCGCCCTTCGTCGGTCCCGCCGGACTCCTCCTCGACCGCTGCCTCGCTGAAGCCGGCATCGATCGCGACGACGTCTACCTCACCAATGCCGTCAAGCATTTCAAGTGGGAGCCACGCGGCAAGCGCCGCATCCACAAGAAGCCCAACGCCCGCGAAATCGCCGCCTGTCATCCCTGGCTCAACGCCGAGCTCGAAGAGATTCAGCCGGAAATCGTCGTCTGCCTCGGCGCCACGGCGGCCCAGGCCCTGCTCGGCCGCACGTTTCGCGTCATGCAGAATCGCGGCACGCCCGTTTTTCCTCCAGGCCTGCCACCGGTGCTCGCCACCGTTCACCCATCATCGATTCTCCGCACTCCCGATCACGACAGCCGCGAGCGTGCCCGCCGCGATTTTGTCCAGGACCTCCGCGCCGCAGCCTCCTTCATCACCCAGCACCGCCAAGCCGCCTGACGCGCAGGTGAACGTGTGCAACGAGCGGATCGTCGCCCCTCTGTGCTCTCCGTGTCCTTTGTAATGGATTGACGCAGACAACAAAGCGGAGCCGCAGCCCCGCCTCGTCGCGCGTCGTCGAAGGAAGTAGTCGAAGGAATTAACCGCGCCCACTGGCGCAGCCGGCGTCACACCATCTTCGCGAACCGCTCCCGCCGCTTCTCCCACTCCTCGGTCGAGAACAGACGCGGTCCCACCTCAATCAGCCGCGGAATCATGTTGAAGATGGCCACCGGATTCCAGCGCCGCCCGTCCCGCGTCCGAAATCCCTTCTCGTTCAGATCGCTTGCCACTGTGGAGAAGGGAAAGTCCTGCACCAGCATCTCCATCATCTGCAGCAGCGCCTGGTTCTCGGCCGGCTCGACTTCCAGCCGCTTGCAGTCCTCGGAGATCCGCAGCCCGTACGGAATCTCCTCCGCGAAGACCCCCTCGCCCGGCGTCTCGCTGTCCGGCAGTTCCCGCCGCCACTCCAGCGAAACCAGCTGCCATCCCGTCGCCATCCGCTGCCGGATGACCTCTTCACTGAAAGGCCCCGCAATCACATCGCGCATCCGCTCGAAGTACGCCATGACCGCCTCCCAATCCCCGCGTTATCGGTTCCACATCCTCTTCCGCCTGCCCTCTGTGCTCTCTGCGGTAGACATCCCAGGCAAACGAAGTCCCTCCACCTGCAGCACGCGCGCGGCCACACTGTCATCGACCGGTCAGCCGCACAACCCTCGCAGAATCAGTAGCGCGTTCGCTGCAAAGCCCGGCCGGCCGCCCTCGAAGAGTCCGCAATCAGAAAAGGCTGTCCGCCCCCGAACAGCGCGGCCCAGCCGGCCTACTGATCCTCGACCTGCAGCGTTACCACCTGCTGCCCGCTCAGCACCGCGTCCATCGGCACCGCCGCCATCGGCACGGCCGACTCGCCGTTCAGCACCATGCCCTTGTTCTCCTTCATCGGCTCCAGGGCGTTGGCCAGCGACAGCGGAATCGACGTCAGCGTCCGCCCATCCACCGCTGCCTGCGGCTCCGGCGCCAGCAGCGTCACGTACAACTGGTCGCTCGGGTGCGCGCTGTTCAGCTGCGCAATCGTCGCCGCCACATCCAGAGGCTGCGCGTTGAACTGCGGCGGATGCAGCAGCCGATCCAGCGTCCCGCCATCGCTCACCAACAGCCGCACCGGACCCTCCGGCAGGTTTGGCGGCAGCTTCACCGGCACCCGCACATTGCGCGGTTCCCCATGCCACGGCAGAACCGTCGCTTCCACCGTCACCGTGTCGCCGGGATGCACCTCGATCCGGTTCGTGTGCGCGCTCTGAATCTCCGCCGTCAGCCGCCGCGGAATCGCCGCCACCTCCAGATCCACGCTCTCGATCGGCGTCCGCCGCGCGGCATTGTCGTAGAGCCGTTCAAAGCGCTCGCCCAGCTCCAGCGCCGTCTGCAGATTCGCCGGTAGCGCGTCGGTCGGCGCTACCAGGCTGTTCAGCTTCACCGTCGGATAGCCGCCCAGCTTCACCGCTCCCTGCACGCGATAGGTGGTTTCCGCCGAATAAGCGTTCTCCTCCATCAGCCCCTGGTACACCGCCACCATCACCGCCATCGGCGTAATCAGCGGCTGATCGATCACCTCAAAGTGCAGCGCCTCGCGCTCGGCAGCCGCCGTCGCCCCGGCCCCGTCACCGGTCACCCGCAGCGTCACCGGGATCATCCTCGCCGGCTTGCCAAACACGCCCATGATCGCCGACTGACGATCCTCCGTGATCGATCCGATCGTCTCCGTTGTGTTGATGATCTTGAAAGAGTCCAGCGGCGAAGCCAGCGTCGCCACCACATCAGCCTTCGTCATCGGCATCGACACCGGCCCGAACTGCGTGATCGGATGCCCGCACGCCAGCATCCGCTTCGGATCCACATACGTCACCGTGCACGTCGCCGAAATGTCCAGATCGCCGCGGATGAGCACCGCGCTCACCGCCGAGCCCGGCACCAGCGGCCCCGGCTGCTTCTCGTCGCTCTCCGACCCGCCAATCCCCTCCACCGGCATCAGTCCCGCCGGCGCATGTTCCTTCCACAACTGCAGCGCGGCACTGTTGAAGCCGCTGAAGACCAGCGGCGTCTCCATCGGCTGAATCAGCCCGCTGCTGAAACCCGCTCCCAGCCCGCCTGACTGGCCCATCACTCCGAGGGCCCCGTTGGGCGAACTCCCGGCAGCGCCCATTGAGGCCGGCTGCAGCGCCGCTTCGGCCATCTCCGTTCCCGGCGCTCCGCCCTGCTCCGTCACCCCCAGCATCGCGCTGATCGGCGTAATCCCGGCAATCGGTTCCTTGCTGAACTGCCCAATCCGGTACGCCAGCGCGCCCACCAACTGCCCATCGATGTAGACCGGGCTCCCGCTCATCCCCGCCACCACACCGGTATAGTCCGCCTTCGGACCCTCCAGCCGCGCCAGAATCATGTCCAGCCGCGGACCAATGGCGTTGTGCAGCACCCCCAGAATCTCTACCCCCATCGGCTCCGGCTTCGTGCCTTCGAAGACCGTATACGCCACGCCCTGCTGCCCCCGCCGAATCTCGCTCAAAGGAAAGAATTTCGTCACCGCCGGCGGATTCGGCGGCAGATGCAGCGTCGCGGCCGGCTCCTGCCCAGCCGTCGCACCCGTTCCTGTCGTCTGCGCTCCGAGCGAAGCACACACGCCCAGCGCCAATGCCGGCAAAACCCGGCGGATACCTTTCAGTCCTGTACACACGTCCATAGACTATGCTGCTCCCGCGCTTGCCGCCAGGGCATCGCTGGCCGGAAGATGTTGGAAGATGTTTTCAGAGGTTTCACCCATGAGGGACTCCCGCCTGCGTTACCCGGCTTTGACCGCTGTCTCGCTGCTGCTCTTTCAGACGTTCTGGCCTGCCGTCTCGTTACGCGCCCAGCAAACCCAGTCCAGCCAAACCCAGGACCAGCAGCAGCAACAGCAACAACAGCAAAATCCGCAGACTGCCCCCGAAGACGGCGGTCCCGGCAACGACAACGGTCCCATCGCCATCCCCAAAAAGACGGTCACGCCTCCGCCGCCACCCCCTCCTACGACTGTAAAGAACCCTCCCGGTCTGAACAATTACTCTCTGCGGGTCGACGTCCCGGTCGTCAACGTCGACGTCGGCGTCCTCACCGAGAAAACCCATCAGTTCATTCCCAATCTGAAGGAAGACAACTTCCGCGTTTTTGAGGATGGCGTTCCTCAGGACATCGTCGCCTTCCGCCAGGTCAAGGCCCCCATTACCGCCGTTCTGCTCGTCGAATTTGCCTCCAACAGCTTCAATTTCATTTACGACATGTGGAACGCTGCCGTCGCCTTCACCCAGCAGCTCCGCCCCGGTGACTACGTCGCCGTCGAAAGCTACGACATGCACACCAACATCCTCACCGATTTCACCCAGAACAAAATGTTGGTTCAGCAGGCCATCCAGTCTCTCCAGATGCCCACCTGGCAGGAGACCAACATGTTCGACGCCCTCTACACCACGCTCGACCGGCTCTCTCGCATCGACGGCCGCAAGTACATCATCCTCATCGGATCGGGTCTCGACACCTTCTCGAAAATTACCCTCGACAAGTGCCTGCAGAAAATCAAGGAGACCCCCAACGTCACCATCTTCACCATCAGCACCGGCGACGCCGGCTACATGGGCGGAGGCTTTGCCAGCGGCCGCATGAACAGCATCACCATTCTCCAGGCCAATAACGAGATGAATGCCTTCGCCCAGATGACCGGCGGTTTGCACTTCGAACCCCGTTTCGAAGCCGAAATGCCCGATGACTTCACCCAGATCAACGAATCCATCCGCAACCAGTACCAGCTCACCTACAAACCCTCCAATCCCAAAATGGACGGCACCTATCGCCGCATCCGCGTGGAACTGGTCGACGACGAAGGCCATCCCCTCCGCATGCAGGATGAGAAGCACCACCAGGTGAAGTACACGGTTATCGCCCGCGACGGCTACAAAGCCAAACAGCAGGTCGAGTAACTCTGTGCCCTCTGTGGTGGGCTCGCTTTTGTATCAGAGCCATGCGAAAGACGTCCGAAGCGTCAAGCCACTCCGTGCCCGCTGTGCGCTCCGTGGTGAGCCTTTGTATCAGGACATGGCTTGAGCCACGCCAAAAGGCGCCCGAAGCGAAGAAACCTGGCAGCCGTTGCTCAAAACCTGCGACCTGGGTCAAGGCACTCTGTGTCCTCTGTGTCCTCTGTGGTGAGCTTGCTTTTGTATCCGGCATGGCTTGAGCCATGCCGAAAAGCCTCCCGAGCGTCAAGCCACTCGTCAAGCAACTCTGTGTCCTCTGTGGTGAGGTTGCTTTTGTATCAGGGCATGGCTTGAGCCATGCCAAAAGGCGTCCCAAAATGAACCGGGCTTCAGCCCCTGCGCTCCACAAGCGCGCGGAGAAAGCGCGCCTCTGCCCCCAAAAACTCGGGCCTTCACAGGCTGCGGAAAGCCGCGGTTTTGAAAGGGCACAGCTTCAGCCTTGCCATAACAGCCGCAGAATGTGTGGCGGCTTGACTGGCTGAGGGCTGAATTTCCGTTTGCCTTCAGGACTTTTTCCGCAACCTCTTCAAGCCCGAAACCCCCGATGCCCCAACCCTCTTACCTCCGTTCCGGTACAACCGTTCCGGTACATCGGTTTGGCATTCTCCCCCAACGCGACACCCCGTCACCGAGCCGCATTCCCTTTAAGTGCTATAGAGAGAACGTTGCCTGCGCTTCATACTGATGTAACTGCGGTAACCGGTGTGCGCAGAGGCAAGAATCTCCCGCTGTGAGGCTGTTGTTTATGCATGACTGGCTTTTTATCTTCGCCTTTATCGCTATGGTCGCCACTCCCGCCATGGTCGCCGCCATCGGTGGCCGAAAAGAGTACAACCCCGAACCCGAAACCCATCCCGTTCTCCCCGTCCGCCGCGACAAACCCTTCGAATTCGATCGTTCCCTTCCGCCGGCCCTGCCGAAGACCTTCTCCGCAAACAAGCCTCGCGTCACCACCGAAATCCGTACCCTGCCGATCCATCACGCCCGCGGCCTCGCCAACCGCTGAGTCTCACCCCGGGAAGCCTCGTCGGCAGACGGGGCTTTCCTCCTGGCTCCCGACTCCCGGCTCCTGACTCCCGGTGCCCGCCTCCGCTTTGCTAGGCTCAGTCCTTATGGAGCCTCTTCTCGTCGCTCTGCTCGGCCCCACCGGCAGCGGCAAAACGGCCCTCTCGCTCACCCTCGCCGGCCGCTTTCACGGAGAAATCGTCAGCTGCGACTCCGTCGCCGTTTATCGCGACATGGAGATCGGCACCGCCAAACCTTCCCCCGATGAGCGCAGCCAGGTCTCGCACCACCTCCTCGACATCCTCCCGCCCGACCACTTCTGCACCGCCGGCGACTACAGCCGCCTCGCCCGCCAGGCCCTCACCGCAATCACCGCTCGCGGCCATCTCCCCATCGTCACCGGCGGCACCGGACTTTATCTCCGCGCCCTCCTCGATGGTCTTTTCCCCGGCCCGCAGCGCTCGGAAGACCTTCGCCATCGCCTGCGCCAGAGCGCCCGCCTCCATGGCTCCTCGGTGGCTGCACCGTCTCCTCAGCCGTCTCGATCCCACCGCCGCTGAGCGCATCCACGCCAACGACGAACCCAAACTCATTCGCGCCCTCGAAGTCTGCCTCGCCGCCCGCCAGCCGCTCACCGATGCCTGGAAAGCCGGCCGCGACCCTCTCACCGGCTACCGCATTCTCCGCATCGGTCTCGACCCGCCCCGCGCCGGCCTGTATGAACGCCTCAACGTCCGCGCTCGCGGCATGTTCGCCCAGCGGGCTCCTCGACGAAACCCGCACGCTCCTCGCCCGCTACGGCGACACCCCCCGCGCCTTCGACTCTCTCGGCTACCGCCAGGCCCGCGCCATCCTTCGCGGCGAGATGACCGAAGCCGAAGCCATCGCCGCCACAGCCCAGGGTCATCGCAACTACGCCAAGCGCCAGCTCACCTGGTTTCGCCGCGAACCCGATGTTCACTGGCTCCCCGGCTTTGGTGACGACCCCGCCATCGCCGCCCAGGCCATCGAACTCGTACAGACGAATCTCTGATGCCCACCCTCGCCGCCTCCAGCCCGCGCCGCCCGCCGAACCCTGCAGCCCAGTCGTTCGCCGTACCGGTCTACACCCGCATCCTGCCCATCGTCCTCACGCCCCTCGTTTTGCTTATCCACGGCTACCATCCTTTTGCCGGAGATGCCGGCCTCTACACCGCTGGCGTCCGCCACATCCTTCACCCCGCGCTCTACCCGCGCAACGCCGCCTTCGTCACCGCCTTCGCCCACCGCTCCGTCTTTCCCTGGATCCTCGCCGGTCTCGTCCGCCTCACCCACCTGCCCCTCGCATGGATCCTCCTCGCCACCCATCTGTTTTCCATCTGGCTCTTCCTCGCAGCAGCTGACCGTCTCGCTGCTCGGATCTTCTCCGCCCGCTCTGCCCGGATTCTCGCCACCCTCCTCGCAGCCGCCTGCTGCGCGTTACCCGTCGCCGGAACCGCCCTCGTCCTCATGGACCCCTGCGTCACCGCTCGATCGTTCTCCACTCCGCTCAGCCTCCTCGCCGTCGCCGCCGCGCTCGACACAGCCAAAGCTCGCCGCTGGCCGCGGACCCTTCTCCTCCTCGTCCTCACGCTCGCCATCCATCCCCTCATGGGGGTCTACGCGACGGCCTTCGTCCTGCTCCTCGCCCTCACCGCCGCAGGCCGCATCCGCGTCGCCGTCATCCTCTGCGCCGCCGCCTTTCTCCTCGCCGGAACCGCCTTCGTCGTCACCCACGCCAACCCCGTCGATCCCGCGTATCGCCAGGCTGTCTCCCTCGCACCCCGCTCCTTTCTCTTCCTCGCCCGCTGGCGCTGGTATGAAGTCCTCGGCCTCCTGCTCCCCCTCGCGTTGTTCGCTCTGGCTTTCCGCCGCATCGGCACCCACACCCCCACTGGCGCGCTCTGCCTAACCTCCATCCTTCTCGGGACCACCGCCCTTCTCATCGCCGCCTGCTTCGTCCCACCCACCGGACCCTTCCCGCTCGTCCCTTACCAGGTCCTGCGCTCTTTCCACCTGATCTACTGCGTCGGCGTCATCCTTTGCGGCGGAGTCCTCGCCCGCCGGGTGCCCCATATCAGCCCGTTTTTGGCTGATGTGAGAAGGCCCGAATCTCGACCATTCATCCGCCTGCCCTCGCTCCAGGCTGCGCTCCTCGTCGCCCTCTTCGCTGCCATGTTCCTGGTCGAGCAACTCGAATGGCCCGGCGGCCGCCGTATGGAACTCCCCGGCCTCGCTCCCACCAGCCCGTACACCCAGGCCTTTCTCTGGATTCGCACCCACACCCCGCCGAACGCCGTCTTCGCCTTCAATCCCCGCCTCGTCTATTTACCTGGCGAAGACGAGCAAGGCTTCCGGGCGATCAGCGACCGCGATCAGCTTGCCGACGACAAGGACGCGGGCGTCGCCGCCATCATTCCCTCACTGGCCCCACGCTGGGCAGCCCAGCGCAACGCCGAAATCTCTGTCGATCGCATGTCCGACGCCGAACGCCGCGCCACCCTCACGCCCCTCCGCGCCACCTGGCTCCTGCTGCCGCCCACCGCCGCCACGACCCTCCCCTGCCCATACCGCAACAGCGCAGTCGAGGTCTGCCGCCTCACCCCCTGAGACGCACACAGGCCGCTTCTCTGTGCTATCTGTGTTCTCTGTTGTGGAGTTCCATCGTCCCCGACCGCGCTCGCCCCAAAAAGCAAAAGGCCCGAGCCTGCGCCCGAGCCTTTCTAATCCCTAAACTCTAATCCCTAAAACCTGCTTTCCTCACTGCACCGTCAGCGCCACGCACACCGCCCCGGAGCAATTCGCATCCGAGGACGTCGCATTCGTGATCGCCGTCCCGTTCGTCGAGTACGCCGAAATGGTCACCGTGTAGCTCCCCGCCGGCGTACCGAAGTTCGGCGACGGCTTGTAGTGCTCATAGCCGTACCGCTGGTTGCACGCACTCAGGCCCATCATCCCTGCGCCCAGCAGCATCACCAGCCCCAGCACGCGCAGCGCCGTCCAGTACTTCCGCCGCACCGCGCCCATGCCCGCCAGCGCCAGAATGCCCGGCAGCACCACCGCCCATCGTGTCCGCGAACCACTCAGCGGGCCCGGCTCCTTTTTCGTCGATGTCGGCGAGGTCTGCAGTGTCGTGATCTGCAGCGAGCTCTGGATCGTTCCGTTCGCCGGCGGCGTTACAACCGTGGGACTGAACACGCACGCCGACTGCCCCGGCAGCCCCGAGCACGACAGGTTCACCGCCTCGGCAAACCCGTTCTGCGAGGTCACCGCCAGAGTGATCGAGCCAAACTGACCCGGCGTCAGGCTCAGCGACGACGGCGTCGCCGTCACCGTGAACCCCGGCAACGAGCTCGTCTGATCCGTGCTCACCGGCGTGCTCGCCGACGATGCCGCAAACGCCGCATCGCCGTGGTACACCGCCGTCACGCTTCGGGCCCACTGTGGCGGATTCGTCAGGTGCAGCGTCGCTTCGCCGTCCTCGACGAACACCGACCCCAGCGATCCCTTCGCCGTCTCAAAGCTCACCGATCCCTCGGAGACCGCTGCGCCGCCCACATCCCCAACCTTCGCCGTCAGCGACAACACCCCATCGCCGCTGGTCTCCGCCGACAGCTGGGTTCGCGTGGCGACCTGCGCCTCCGCAGTCCATCCAATTGCGCCGAGAAAAAAGCAGGTGAGCAAACCCGCGATGGCCAGCCCCCGGTGGGAGCGACTTCCAATGCACTTCCGGAACAGCAGATTCATTCGTGAGGAACTCTCTCGAGAAAAACCCCCGCGCCCGCCCCCGCCCGCACCTGGCACTCCTCCGCCCTGGTGCCCACATCTGGTGGCCTGCGCTGGATAGCCTATTGTATCCGAGCCGCCGAACCTCCCGCACCGCCGCCTCCTGCATCCCCGTCCCATCGGAGGTAGGATCGTAGGTTGCGCATTTCGCATTCTTCGAGGCATCCGTCATGGCCACTTCGCTTTCCGCGCGTCCCCAGCTCCAGTACCTCACCGACCAGCTCGACGAGCTGAAGAAAAAAGGCACCCACTTCCGCCTCCGCGTCCTCGACGACGAACAGGCCCCCGTCTGCACCTACGACGGCAAGCGCGTCATCAATCTCGCCTCCAACAACTACCTCGGACTCTGCAACCACCCGAAGCTCCGCGAAGCCGCCATCCAGGCCACAAAGCAGTTCGGCGTCGGCTCAGGAGCCGTCCGCACCATCGCCGGCACCATGAAAATCCACATGGAGCTGGAAGAAAAAATCGCCCGTTTCAAAAACGTCGAAGCCTGCGTCGTCTTTCAGAGCGGATTCGCCGCCAACGCCGGCACCGTCTCGGCGATTCTCGGCAAAGAAGACTTCATCATCTCCGACGAGCTCAACCACGCCTCCATCATCGATGGCGCCCGCCTTTCCCGCGCAAAAATCAAGGTCTTCCGCCACAAAGACCTCGCCCACGCCGAAGAGCTCCTCAAAGAAGTTCAAAATGAACCCGGCCACAAACTCCTCATCACCGACGGCGTCTTCTCCATGGACGGCGACATCGGCCCTGTCGACAAGCTCTCTGATCTCGCCGAAAAATACGGCGCCATCATGATGGTCGACGATGCCCATGCCTCCGGCGTCCTCGGCCGCAACGGCCGCGGCACCGTCGACCACTTCCACTGCCACGGCCGCGTCGACATCCAGGTCGGCACGCTCTCGAAGGCCATCGGCTCTCTCGGCGGCTACGTCTGCGGCTCCAAAGACCTCATCGACTACCTCTACCACCGCGCCCGCCCGTTCCTCTTCTCCACCTCGCACCCGCCGTCTGTGACCGCCACCTGCATTGCGGCCTTCGATCTCCTCGAATCCGAGCCCGAGCGCATCGAGCGCCTCTGGACCAATACCCGCTACTTCAAAGGCGAGTTGGGCCGTCTGGGATTCAACATCGGCGGCGTCAACACCCCGGCCAGCGAAACCCCCATCACGCCCATCATCATCGGCGACGGCCGCCTCACCATGGACTTCTCGCGTGCCCTCTTCGACGCCGGCGTCCTCGGCACCGGCATCGCCTTCCCCACCGTCCCCGAAGGCAAAGCCCGCATCCGCACCATCATGACCAGCGAGCACACAAGAGAGCAGCTCGACCAGGCCCTTACGACTCTGGAGAAAACCGCAAAGAAGCTAGGCATTTTGTCTTAATCAACGATCCGTCATCCCGAGCGAAGCGCCGGGAAGGGCCTCTCCAGCGGTGAAGACGGCCTCCCGGCGCGAAGCCGAGGGACCCCCATAGCGAAACGAGAACCATGCGTCATCACGGGTCGTGGCGCGGAGGGATCGGTCGCGCAGCGGCCGAAAAAATCTCAAGCGGTGTACCTTCTCTCCCGTCGCCCGACTCGCGGCCTGACAGCGCGCCGACTTCCCACCCACCTGTATCCTGTCAGCAACCTCCCATCATGAAGTCCCTCACCCTTTTCGCTGCCCTCGGACTCGCCCTCACCGTATCCGCCCCCATCCTGCATTCCGCGCCCGACCAAACCACCCAGACCGGCGTCACCGCCCGCCGCAAGGCCCTCAACGACCTCTTCGCCCAATACTGGGAAGACCGCCTCAGCCACTCCCCCGAATTCGCCTCCACCATCGGCGACAAGCGCTTCAACGACCAGCTCACCGACTACTCCGTTGACGCCTACAACCAGCAGCTCGCCCGCGGCCGCGACTTTCTCACCCGCCTCGGCCAGATCGACACCTCCGGCCTCTCCGACCAGGAAATCCTCAGCAAAGACCTCCTCACTCGCGAACTCATCGAGCAGCAGGAAGAATCCCGCTTCAAACCCTGGGAGATGCCCGTCAACCAGTTCAGCGGCCTCCAGCTCTCGCTCCCCCAGCTCGCCGCCCGCCTCAGCTTCACCTCCGAGAAGGACTACGACGACTACATCGCCCGCCTCAACAAGATCCCCACCGCCTTCCGTCAGATCACCGACAACATGCTCACCGGCATCGACGACCACCGCGTGCCGCCCAAATATCTTCTCGAAAAAGTCCTCGTCCAGGTCAACGCCATCGCCGCGCAAAAGCCCGAAGACACCCCCTTCGCGCGTCCGCTGAAAAAATTCCCCGCCGGCATCTCTCCCGCCGCCCAGACCCAGATTCATGATGAAATAATCGCCGCCATCACGAGGCAGGTCATCCCCGCCTACCAGCGCTTCGCTCGCTTCCTCCAGGCCACCTACATCCCCGCTGGCCGCACCGATCCCGGCGTCTGGTCGCTCCCTGATGGAGCCGCGTACTACGCCTTCCGCGTCCAGCAGACCACCACCACCGACATCCCCGCCGCGCAGATCCACCAGATCGGCCTGGACCAGGTGAAAGAGGACGAAGCGGAAGAACTCGTCATCGCAAAGAAGCTTGGCTTTCCCACCATCGAGGCCCTCCGCCAGGCCATCGCCGCCAACCCCAAACTCCACCCCACCTCCGCCGACCAGCTCCTCGATGCCTTTCGCGGCTTCATCAACGGCATGCGCCCGAAACTCCCTGACCTCTTCACCCGCCTCCCCAAAGCGCCGTTAGTCGTTGAGGCCGTCCCGGATTACATGGCCAAAGACCAGGCCCCCGCCTACTACGAAGAAGGCACCGCCGACGGCTCCCGCCCCGGCACCGTCTTCGTCAACACCTACGACTTCCAGCACCGCTCCCTCGCGACGGCCGAGTCCATCGCCTACCATGAAGGCCTCCCCGGCCATCACCTGCAGCTCTCCATCGCCCAGGAACTCACCGATCTCCCCGCCTTCCGCCGCTATCTCCACTACACCGCCTTCATTGAAGGCTGGGGCCTCTACGCCGAGCACCTCGGCAAAGACATCGGCTTCTACCAGGACCCGTACTCCGACTTCGGCCGCCTCGAATCCGACGAGTTCCGCGCCATCCGCCTCGTCGTCGATACCGGCGTCCACTCCGAGCACTGGACCCGCCAGCAGATGGTCGACTATTTCCACGCCCACTCCGGCCTCGACGACACGACCGTCAATGCGGAGTGCGACCGCTACATCGCCTGGCCAGCCCAGGCCCTCAGCTACAAAATCGGCGCGATGGAAATTCTCGCCCTCCGCGATCGCGCCCAGCAGGCCCTCGGCCCAAAGTTCGACCTCCGCGCCTTCGACGATGAGGTCATCGACTCCGGCCCCCTCCCCCTCGACGTCCTCGACCAGCGCGTCACCGACTGGATCACGGCCCAGCGAGGCGGCAAACAGCCGTGACCCGCAACATCGCCATCCGCATCGGCGTCTGGATCGCCCTGCTCGTTCTCCTGTTCCTGACCGCCGTCTCCCTGATCAAATACGCGACCTGGAGCGCCATCGTCAGCGGTGACTATGGCCTTGCCAGCCAGCCATCTCTGGTGAGCCACGCCGGCCGCCTGTCCAAACTCTGGCTGACCGGCCTGGTCACAGAAGAAATCGTCGCCACCGTAATCCTCTTCGCACTCCTGCCCGCTCGCCTGCGCCTGCTCCGACTGTTCATTCCCGTCCTTGCGGTCCCCATCGTGACTGGCGCGATCGCCTGGGCCCTCATCATCCTCGGCCACGGCCTGCACTGAATCGGGCGCAGACGCGCTAAGGAAAGCTCTAAGGGAAAAAGCCCCGCCGCACCACCAATCCCAACCACCGATCCCACCCACCGCTGACCCGGCCAGGTTCACCCCACAGCAAGCAGCGAACTCCCTTCAGATCGGGTCATCAATCCCACTCTTTCTTCCCGCTCTCCCCGAAGTACCGCTCAGAGAGCCGATTTGAAACAGATCGACCTCCCTGTGACCAGTCACCCGTAACCTGTACCCTGCACCCTGCCCCCTGTACCCTGCCCCCTGTCCGCTGTACCCTGTCCCCAGACCCCCATGAACACCTCCCCCACCCCCCGAGCGCCCCGCGGCCGTATCTTCTCTCGCACCCGCCTCCTCATCCTCTTCGCACTCGTCGCCGGCCTCGTCCTCTGCTTCGTCCTCTCGTGGACCACCCATGACGCCGTCGCCAACCTCGCCTTCCTGCGCGCCCGTCGTGGATCCGCCCAGTCCCCCGTCGACCTCACCCCCTGGCAAACTGCCCAGACCCTCGCCTCTCTCGCCGTCACTTCGGAAGAGCACCAATACGCCCGCGAAGCCGAGCGCCTCGCCGATCACGAAGTCGAGCAGGCCTTCGCCGCCGCCCTCCGCGCCGCCCAATTGAAAACGCGCCACCAGTCCCTCACCGGCGAGGCCCTCGCGCTCTCCCAGCGTGTCGCCCAGCTCCAGCAGGAGGTCGCCCAGGACCAGTCCCTCGTCAACAACCTCAAAGCCAAAGCCGTCGCCCCTGCCGCGACTTCAAAAACCGCCGCAACCGCCGCCGCCGGCAGTGATGCTCTTCAGATTGCCCAGGCCCAGCTCGGCCTCGACTCCGACCAGCTCACCGACGCCCAGCACGATCTTGACCGCGCCACCAACAACGCCAGCGTCGTCATCCAGAACGAGCTCGCTTCCCACCAGGCCTCCATGCGCCAGTACGACCAGCAGCAGAGCAGCGACGGCTCGATTGCCATCGTGACTCTGAAGCGCCAGGGCACCCTCCTCGGCCGCCTCCGTTCCTGGTTCAGCCAGCGCAGCCGCTACTCTACCCTGCAGCAGGCGCTCGCCCAGTCCCAGTCCGACGCACGCACTCTCACCGCCGACCACAACGCCCTCGAAGCCAAAATGAACGCCGGCGCTTCGGCCGCTCCACTCACCCTCGCTCAGATCCAGGACCGCACCATCCAGCGCCAGACCCTCTCCATCGACGACGACCGCATCGAAACCGATCAGCAGCTCGCCACCGTCTACTCCCGCTGGAGCAGCCAGGTCCTCCTCCAGCACCGCATCGTCCTGCACCTCATCCTGCAGTCGCTCGAGACCATTCTCTTCATCATCGCCGCCATGATCCTCGGCGATGCCCTCGTCCGCCGCCTCATGGAGCGCCCCTCGCTCGATCGCCGCCAGCTCCAGACCCTCCGCACCATCTTTGAAGTCGGCGTCCAGGTCATCGGACTCGCCCTCATCGTCATGGTCCTCGTGGGTCCGCCCCAGCAGACCACCACCATGATCGGCCTCGCCACCGCCGCCCTCACCATCGCCCTTCAGGACTACATCCTGGCTTTCATCGGCTGGTTCATGCTCGTCGGCAAAAACGGCGTCCGCG
Organism: uncultured Acidobacteriaceae bacterium; assembly: GCA_963770525.1. Lineage (GTDB taxonomy): Bacteria > Acidobacteriota > Terriglobia > Terriglobales > Acidobacteriaceae > Palsa-343. The sequence goes on from CAVYPY010000007.1 coordinate 220,407, forward strand.
TCGGCGACCGTGTCGAGATCAACGGCGTCTGCGGCGAGGTCATCGATTTCGGCCTCATGAGCACCACGCTGCTCGAAACCACGGGCCTCGCCCAGTCCGGCGAGCCCACCGGCCGCACCGTCACCTTCCTCAACAGCTACGCCATCCGCGGACAGCTCTTCAATTTCTCCGGCGAGGGCCAGTGGCTCTGGGACGAGGTCACGGTCAGCGTTCCCACCGGCGAAGACATGAACGCGATCGCCAAAACCATCGAGAGCGCCGCCCGCGAAGAAACCGCTGAGAATGCCCGCCTTGCCGAGCAGGAATGGCAGCACAGCGCCCGCTCCGCCGCCCTCAGCCGCCTCAGCGCGGCTCCCGTCGTCACCCTCCGTCCCTCCGGCGGCGGCATCGATCTCCAGGTCCGCTACGTCACCCGCGCCTCAGCCCGCTTCGAACTCCAGGACCGCCTCTACCGCCACATCCTCCAGCTCCTCCACGAAAAGAACGGCGAAAGCAGCGCCGAAAAGAACGCAGAGAAGAGCCAGCTCCAGACCGCCGCCCTCACCCGCTGACCAGGTAGCAACCTGCCACCTGTAACCTGTAACCTGTACCTGCCACCTGCCACCTGCAACCTGCAACCTCTTCCTGTTTTCCGCCCTCCTGTGGAAATTCTGTCAAGCCCTCTCGCGTCCTGACGAAAGTAACAATCGTTGATACAAAACCACTTCCAAACCAAAGTACCGGCTCAAATTTGGCAGTAAACCCGTCCGAACTTGGTTTCCTGAACTTATAGAGTGAAAAAAGAAAAAAGCCCGCCGCGCGCGGGCTTTTCCGTTTCTGCAATCGACGCGAACCAGCCAGGCCTTCCCATGCAGAAGCGCAGCGGAAACAGTCAGAGAGCGGATCCCGCTGACCGCCTCCGTACTCACGACTTCCGCGGGGTTATACCGCTGCTCCCCGTCCCGGGGCCTGCCGTAGATCTTGATGAGTCGCGCGAAGTCGGCGCAGGGGGTCCCTCTGGGTTTGGAGAACTCGCTGAAAATGCAACACTTGCTCAAAGTTAATCGAAAAAAATTGCGAACCATGCCTTTGCCGAGTCCCACAGACCCGGCCCGTCTGTCCGCTGTCCGCTACTTGCCCGCCAGCTGCTGCACCGTGGCCAGCGACTTCGTCACGTGAGCATCCGGCGACAAATGATCGGCCTGGGAAGAGAAAACCGCGACCACCTTGCCGTCCTTGCCGATCACGAAAGTGGTCCGCTCGATAAAGCCGTGGTCGATAGCGTCACCGCGCACGTCTTTGAGGCCGGCCTTTCCCGCCACGGTCTTCAGGCCATACGAAGTGGCGATCTTGCCGCTGGGATCGGAAGCGACGGGGAAACGCCCCGCGCAGTACTGGGGATCGGCCGAGAAATGGTTCAGGCGCGCGATGCTGTCTTCCGAAACGCCAATGATGCTGGCCCCCGCCGCCGTGAACTGGTCCTTGTCCTGGGCAAAGGTGTGGGCCTCCAGATCGCAGCCGCCGGTATAGGCGGAGGGATAGAAGTAGACAACCACCGGACCCTTTTTCAGAGCCGCCCGCAGCGAGAAATGGAATTCCTTGCCCGCCAGAGAGGCCGGGGCCGAAAACTCAGGCGCGCGGTCGCCGCTTTGGATGGCTGCGAAGGCGGCTGTGCACAATGCGGCGGAGATCGCCAGAACGAAAACCAGACTTTTCTTCACGAGAATCCTCCATACGAGCCAGGAATGAACAGAGCGAGCACGGCCCCCGGCAGAAACGGCCAGAACCGGAGGATAGCAGAGCCGAAAGGCGGAGATGTCACCCGCAACCTGTCGCCTGTAACCTGTAACCTATGTCAGCCAACGACCTCTCCACCCTCCGCGTCGCCGTCCTGGGAGCCGGCAAAATGGGCGGCATCCTGCTTCAGGCCTTCCTCAAGCAGCAGATCCTCACCCCCGACCGCCTCCTCGCCACCGTCGCCCATGCTGACCGCGCCCAGGTCCTCGCCGCCCAGTGGGGCATCGAGGTCTCGACCGACAACGCCGCCATCGCCGGCAAGGCCGACGTGATCCTGCTCGGCGTCAAACCCTTCCAGGTCCCGGCGCTGGTCGAGGAGATTCGCCCCGCTCTCACGCCGGAGAAGCTCCTGATCTCCTTCGCCGCCTCGGTCCGCACCGAAGCCATCGAGAAGGCCGCCGTCGAAGAAGTCCCGGTCATCCGCGCCATGCCTAACACCCCCTCGATGCTGGGCGCGGGAATCTCCGCGCTCTGCCGCGGACGCTTCGTGCAGCCGCAGCACATGGCTCTGGCCGAAAGCCTCTTCTCCGCCGTCGGCCGCACGGTGATCGTCGATGAGAAGCACATGGACGCCGTCACCGGCCTCTCCGCCTCCGGCCCGGCGTTCATCTACATCATTCTCGAGTCGCTGGCCGAAGCCGGCGTGAAGGTCGGCCTGCCCCGCGACATCGCCACCCTGCTGGCCGCGCAAACCACCTACGGCGCCGCCAGGATGGTGCTCGAAACCGGCTACCATCCGGCACTGCTCAAAGATGCTGTGACCACCCCGGCCGGCTGTACGATCGACGGAATCCTCGAACTGGAGGAAGGCGGCCTGCGCGTGACCCTTATCAAAGCCGTGATGCGCGCCACCCAGCGCGCCAAAGAACTCGCCACCGGATAGACGGATTCGTCGTCTAACCGAGAAGCACGGTCCGCAAGAAAGAGCACGATGAATCCACCAGCCGCAGTCCAGCCTATCCCGCAGGAGGTTCCGGAAGCTTCCCTCTCCGATACGGTCATCCATCTGCTGCCGCCAATGCCGGTCGTCCGGCCGCTGCGCGCGTCACCTGCTTTCCTGGTATCGGAGTTTCTGCTGCTCTTCGTCGCGCTGCCGCTCGCCCTTGGATTGCGCCTGATCCAGCACATTCCGCCCATGCCGATCCTGTGGGCCGCAGCCGCGTATTGCCTGGTGGCTCTGCTGCGCGACCCGACCTTCAACCGGCGTCAGCTTTGGAACGCCGCGCCGCTGCCCCGGCAGCTTCTGCCCATCCTGGCTCTCTTCGGCGCGGGAGCGGTTGCCATCACGGTTCTCATCCGCGTGTATGCGCCCTCGCTCCTGCTGGCTCTGCCGCGCACGCATCCCGGCTTCTGGGCGCTGGTCATGGCGCTGTACCCGGCGCTGTCGGTCTATCCGCAGGCGCTGATCTACCGGGCGTTTCTGTTCCACCGCTACGAGGGGTTGCTGCCCGTGGCGAGGCGCACGGAGTCCTGGCTGCTGATCCTCGCCAGCGCGGCAACCTTCTCGCTGATGCACCTGGTCTTTCGTAACTGGATCGCGATTGCCCTGACCTTCCCCGGCGGCCTTCTCTTCGCGCGACGCTATCTGGAGACGCGCTCCCTCTGCGTCTCCTGGTTCGAACACGCCCTCTACGGCTGCTTCCTGTTTACGATCGGCCTCGGCCCGTATTTCTACGTGCGCTTCGTCTGAGCGGGCTGCCGGCCTGAAACATCAGGCCAGGCTTCGCTACCAGCTACGGCCAAGGCTACCGGCTGCTTCACTGCGGCTGTTTCGCGCCCTGCTTCGCGCCGTTCACGGCGCCCTTGGTCGTGCTCTTCGTCTTGTGATACGCCTTCTTCGTTCCCTTTTTGGTGCTGTGATATGCCTTCTTCGTCCCCTTTTTCGTGCCGCGGGCCGCATCTTTGGCGCCATTCTTCGTGTCGTGCCCGGCCTGTTTCATATCCTGCTTCGCGCTCGTGCCCTGATCGCTCTGGGCGTGCGCGATCCCGATTGCGGGCGTCATCAGAGCCACACCCAGAATTGCTGTCATCCACTGCCGTTTCGTTGTCATATGGAAAGAGGATGTTCCGCAGTCCTCGCTGAGTTGCGTTAACGCCGCCGATTCCACGGCTAGAATTGAGATTCGGACCTTTTTGTGACCACTTCTGCTGCGATTCCCAGGCAACCCGCTGCCGCCCCGCCGCTGACTCAGCCGTCGCGGCCGCTCCGGCGCTTCGCCTGGTTCGTCCTCGGCTACAACGTCGCGGTCATCGTCTGGGGCGCGGCGGTCCGCGCCACCGGCTCCGGCGGCGGATGCGGAGAGCACTGGCCCCTGTGCGACGGAACCCTGGTCGTGCATCATCCCGCAATCGCCACGCTCATCGAGCTTTCTCATCGCATCACCAGCGGCATCGATACCCTTTTCGTACTCGGCCTCTTTATTTGGGTCTTCGCCGTCGTGCCGCGCCGCCACTGGGCACGCGCCTGTTCGGTCGCAGTCCTCGTGCTCACCTTCAATGAGGCGCTGATCGGCGCGCTGCTCGTCGAGCTGGGCCTGGTGGCCCACAACCAGTCGCCGGCGCGGGCGTTGTATCTGGGATTGCACCTGACCAACACGCTCCTGCTGCTGGCCGCCCTGGCGTTGACGGCGCATTTTCTCTCGCGGCGGACGGGCAGCGTGCGCGGCTCGGTCGAGTTCCGCGCGCCCGCCCTGGCGCTGACGGGCCTGATCGCGGTGCTCGCCGTCGGCGTCACGGGATCGCTGGCCGCTTTGGGAGACACGCTCTACCCGGCTCACGATTTAGTCCGGGCGATCGCCCAGGATTTCTCCGCGGGCAGCGGCTGGCTGCTGCGCATTCGCTGGCTGCATCCGGCGTTCAGTCTGCTTGCGGGAGTCTTCATCGTCTGGCTGGTCGCGCGCGGCCTGCGCCTCGCTGAGAACCGCCGTTTAGCGTTCCTGGTTCTCGGACTGCTGGGTCTGCAGTATCTGCTGGGCGTAGCGGATGTGGCCCTGCTGGCGCCCACCTGGCTGCAGATGGCCCACCTGCTGGGGGCCGACCTGCTCTGGATTTCGCTGGTCCTGCTCTCCGCCCGGCTCTGTCTGGTGCCTGCAACCACGCCAGCGAGACGAAGTTCGTCCCCGGTTCCCGGATAATTCCCTTGCCTCCCGTCCAACCGGCGCGTAGATTGCTGGGTTGGCGCGGAGTGCTCAATTAAAACGATTCACTTCGTGACTGGACAACGACTGTGACCTCTGCCATCGCCACCCCCGCATCCGCATCGCTGCAAGCCGAACTCGATGAGAAGCATTCCCGGATGACTGCCCTCATGGACCAGAACGACTGGAACGCCATCCTGTTTCGCCGCCACGAGAACATTGCCTGGGCCACCGCCGGCCGCGTGGAAGCCCGGGTGGGGCTCGGGACGGAAACCGCCGTCTGTTCGCTGTTGTTCACGCGGGAAGGCCGACGCTATTACATCGCTCCGAACAACGAGGCCGCGCGCCTGTCCGACGAGGAGTTTGCGGGCCTCGGCTTCGAGCCGGCAATCTATCCCTGGACTGAGGATGGCGCCGCCGATCTGGCGCATCAGCACGGCGGCCCGGAGATCGGAGCCGACACCGCGCAGCCTGGCTTCTATCCCTGGAACTTCACCGCTCTGCGCGCTCCGCTGCTCGCGGAGGAGGTCGAGCGCTTCCGGGCATTGGGCGGCGTGGTAGCCGCGTCAACGACGAGGATTCTCAAGGGGCTGGCGCCAGGCGTGAGCGAAGACGAGATGGCCGCGCGCGTCGCCGCCGATCTGCTGGCACAGCACATTACGCCCACCGTGCTGCTGATGGCCACCGACGAGCGCATCTTCCGCTACAAGCACGCGGTGCCGCGCAAAGGCATCCTGAAGAAGTACGGGATGCTGAACTTGTGTGCCCGGCGCCACGGCATGGTCGTTTCCATCACCCGCTTTGTGCACTTCGGCGCGATTCCCGCCGAGCTGGCGGCCAATTTCGTAAGAGCTGCGCGCGTCAATGCCGCGCTGCTCCATGCCAGCCGCGCCGGAGCAACTTCCGCGCAACTCTATGCCGTCGCCGCTCAAGGATATGCGGACGCCGGATTCCCGGACCAGATCGCGAAGCATCATCAGGGAGGCCCGTGCGGCTATCTGGAGCGCGACTGGTTGGCAAAGCCGGACGGCACTCAGGTGCTCCAGTCTACGCAGGGGCTTGCGTGGAATCCGAGCCTGCACGGCGCCAAAACCGAAGACACCGCGCTCCTTCGCGATGGATCCATCGAGGTTCTGACCGCAACACCGGACCTCCCCGTGATCGAGACCAGGATGGGCGCAACCGTTTATCGTTCGGCCGGAGTGCTTTTGCCCTGAACCGGGGCGCAGGGTGAAAATAATCGTTTTTTCTCGCGCTCATGGTATCGTGGCCGGAATGGTTTGTTGTCCTCCCAAAACCCGGGGGTCGGTCTGATCCCCGGACCTTTTTGCGAGGACCCGCGCCACCGCGCCACCGCGCCGCCTGACGCCACAGGGCATCTTCCGGAAAACCGGCAGAGTCTCAGATGTGGGGGCACACATGAAATGCCCATGGCTCGCGATCCTTTGCCTGCTGCCGTTCCCTCTGCTGGCGCAAAATCTCATCCCTGTTTCTCGGCGGGGGCGTGCCGGTAAACCCGCGAGATCGCCCGCAGCAGCACTTTCGGTGAGATCGAGCCGTCTTCGTCGGCAAACACCACCTCGCCCGTGCGCTTCACCTGCGGCCGGTAGTACCAGCGGCTGAAGAGGCAGAGATGGTCGCCACGATCGCCGCTCGATTTCGCAGCTCGCCTGCGGCCCCGCTCCTCCGGCTCCGGATTCAGCTCGGCCAGCGCCCCCTCCAGCCGCTGCTCCAGTTCGTCCCGCGAGGCCACCGTGACCACCCCAGCGTCCAGGGGGACCGCTTCCATCCAGGCAACCGGCTGAGCGTACAGCGAACTCGAGCCCGCCGCCTCATTTGGATGACGCATGCCGGCGACCGAATAGATAGCCGGCCCGCGCAGCATTCCCTGAGTCAGCCGAAACAAGGCCACATGGTCCGCCTGCGCCGCCGGCTGCACAATAACCCCCTCCAGGTGGGCCAGGGGATGGACGGCTTCCGCCACGACTGCCGCCACCTGCTCCGCTTTTGCCAGACGGGTATGCAACTCCGCCGCCTTTTCGAACTCCATCAATTCCGAAGCGGCGTCGCGCTCTTTGCCCACAGCCTCCACCAGACTCGCACCGCGTGTGCGCAGGAACGCCCGCACCGCCGCGGCTTCCTCCGCGTAGCGCTCATCGCTGCATCCCTGAAAGCAGGGCGCCAGGCATTTCTTCATCTCTGAGTAGACGCAGCCGGGGAACGCCGGATCGGGCGCGAGGTCCTCATAGCAGCGGCGCAGCTTGAACAGATCCAGCATGTTTTCGAGGAACGTTTCCGCCGCAGCCCGCGAGGGGAAAGGCCCGTACAGATCCTCCATCGCAGATTTTGTCACTTTGTTGGTGACATAAACGCGGGGGTATGCGTTTTCAACCGTCATCCGCAGCAGAGCCGGCGGACGCAGATGCAGACGGTTGCGGGCGCGATCGCCAAACGCGGCCCAGTTAGCGGCATACAGCCGCAACAGCGCCTCGAAATCCGAACCAGTAAGCGCATATTCGATGCGGGCCACGCGTCCGGCCAGGCGCAGGCGCTTCGTCTGATCAGGCCGTGCGTCGAGAAGCCGGCGCATCCGGCGTCGCAAATTGGGAGTGCGGCTGATGTAAGGCTCGCTTTGCGGATCGTCGCCGAACAGCGCAAAGACACCGGTTTCGGCGGGAATCGACTCCCAGGCGGGGTTGGCCGCGTCGAAAGCCAGCTGGTTCGGAAACATTACGCTCCCGCGATGGTCATGCCGTCAATGCGCAGTGTGGGCGCCGCCGTCGCGCCGCGGAAGCGCAGATCGCTGCCGATGGCAGTGATGTTGCGCAGCATCTCCTTCAGGTTGCCGGCGATCGTGATTTCGTGCACGGCAAAGGTCAGCTCGCCCTTCTCGATCCACAAGCCGGCCGCGCCGCGGGAATAATCGCCAGTGACCAAATTCACGCCCTGGCCGAGCAGACGCGTCACATACAGACCGCTCTCCACGCCGTGCAGGATTTCATCCGGCGTCTGCGTACCCGCTTCCATGTACAGATTGCCCGCGTCGAGATAAGGATTGCCCGCCAGACCGCGGCCCGCGTTGCCGGTGCTCTTCATGCCCAGCTTGCGACCGGCGTAGGTATTCAATATGTAACTGTTGAGCGTACCTTTATCGACGATCACCGTGCGCCGGCTGGGTAATCCCTCGGCATCGAAGGGTGAGCTGCCGAAACCTCCCGGAATCGTGCCGTCATCAACGATCGTGACCGAGGACGCGGCGACTTCCTCATGCAGCCGGCCTGCGAAAATCGAGGACTGCCGGTAGATCGCGTCGCCGGCCGCGGCGTCAAACACCGCGCCGACCAGGCCGCGCGCCACCTCCGGCGCAAACACCACCGCGGCCTGCTGGGTGGGAACACGGCGAGCGTCGAGCATGCGCAGCGTACGCCGCGCCGCTTCGCGCCCCACCTCCTCGGGCGCATCGAGGCTCCGCATGCCCCGTGCCTGCGACCACCAGAAGTCCCGCTGCATTTCCCCATTCGCGCCCTGAGCGATGGGGCTGGCCGAGACGGAGCAGTATGAAGACCGGTATTCGCCCAGAAAGCCGCGGGAGTTGGCGAAGATGCGCTTGCCGGTGGCCGCGTCAAAGGAGCCGCCGTCGCTGTTCACCAGCCGCGTATCCACGGCCATCGATGCGGCTTCCGCTCGCCGCGCATACGCGATGCGCTCGTCGGTGGGCAGCGAATAAACATCCTCGTGAAACAGCTGCAGGTCGCCGGTGAGCTGACCGAACTCGTCCGGGTCGGCCAGCCCTGCAAAGGGATCGACGCTGGTCACCTGCGCCAGAGCCACCGCGCCGCGCACCAGATGCTCGATGCCGTCTTCCGTGAAGTCGCTGGACGACGTGCTCGCGACGCGATAGCCGTTGTCGTCGGCCACCAGCACGCGCAGGCCCACCCCGCGCGAGCCGGACTCCTTGAGCGTTTCCACTTCGCCCAAACGCACGGTGGTCGAAAATTCGTCGCCCTCGCGGATTGTCACCTCGGCGTCAGCAGCCCCCGCCCGCCGGGCGCGGATAACGACGTCGGTGGCCAACTGCTGCAGATCGGTTCCGGGCTGCGTGCCAGTCGTCACCTTCCCGTGCCTCCCACCGTCATCCGGTCCAGCTTCACCGTGGGCATGCCCACGCCCACCGGCACACTCTGCCCGTCCTTGCCGCAGGTGCCGATCCCCTCATCGAGCGCCAGGTCGTTGCCGACCATCGAGACATGCTTGAGCGCCTCCGGACCATTGCCGATCAGCGTCGCGTCGCGCACCGGAGCGGTGATTTTCCCGTCCTCAATCAGGTAAGCCTCCGACGCCGAGAAGACAAACTTGCCGCTGGTGATGTCTACCTGGCCGCCGCCGAAGTTCACGGCATAAAGGCCGCGCTTCACGCTGCGCAGAATATCGGCGGGATCGTCCTCGCCGGCCAGCATGTAGGTGTTGGTCATCCGCGGCATGGGAATCTGCTGATAGCTCTCGCGCCGCCCGTTCCCGGTGCTGGCGATGCCCATCAGCCGCGCGCTGAGCTTGTCGCTCAGATAGCCCTTCAGAATGCCGCCCTCAATCAGCACCGTCTCCTGCGTTGCTGATCCCTCATCGTCCACGTTGAGCGAGCCGCGCCGCGAGGGCATCCGCCCGTTATCCACCACCGTCACCTTCGAGCTGGCCACCCGCTGCCCGATGAGTCCGGCAAACGCCGACGTCTTCTTGCGATTGAAGTCCGCTTCGAGACCGTGCCCCACCGCCTCGTGTAGCAGTACTCCCGGCCATCCCGGGCCCAGAACAACCTCCATCTCGCCGGCCGGAGCCGCCACGGCGCCGAGCTGCAGAATGGCCGTCCGCGCGGCCTCCTCCGCAAAGTGCTCGGGGCTCTTCGCTCCGGTGAAGTAGCTGATTTCTACGCGTCCCCCGCCGCCCGAACTGCCCTTCGCCGTCCGCTCAGCGTCCTTCGCGATCACGAAAACGCTCATTCGCGCCAGCGGCTGCGTGTCGCTGGCGTAGGTCCCGTCAGAAGCGGCAATCAGAATCCGCCGCACTTCGTCGGCATAGCTGGCCCGCACCTGGGTGATGCGGGGATCGTACCGGCGCGCAGCTTTGTCCGCCCGCTGCACCAGATCGAGCTTCAGCGTCAGATCCGTATCCAGCTCCGCTGCCGGCGCGGGATAAAGACTGGGCGCCTCGGTCTCCGTGAACCCCTGCACCAGCTGCTTCGAGGGACCGCTGGCGATCAGCGCTGCTGTCCGCGCTGCGCGCAGCAGGCGGTCCGCCGAGAGATCGTCGGTATACGCATAGCCGGTGCGTTCGCCGCTCACCACCCGCACGCCGCAGCCCGCGCTCACGCCCTGGCTCGCCGACTTGACGATCTGCTCATCGAGGCCCAGCGACGTGGCCGCTACGGATTCGAAGTAGAGATCGGCGTAATCGCCGCCGGCCGAGAGCGCCTCGCCCAGGCAGCGCTCCAGGAGCCGTTCCGTGATGCCAAACTTCTCAAAAAAGTAGCGTTTATGATCCACCCTACATCCTCTCAGCGGTGATTCCCGCAGTAACATCCCGAACTGTTGCTTCTTTGATTCTTAATTAGATTTCACTGCGCCGTCGACACCGGGCCGTGTCATGCTGATACCCATGAAGAAGCTCGTCCTCCTTTGCCTCCTCCTCGGGTTCGCCGGATCGGCGTTCGCGGCCCCGAATCATCACACTAAACACCACAAGCATCACAAGGTCCACAACGGCACGCCGAACCACCCGCACAGCTAACGCCGGAGTGTTGTCCCGTCCCCCGGGCGCATCGCGCGGCCTTCCGCCTGACGTGTCGCCCGCTGACGACCCGAACCCCGCTGCCTTGTCGCTCCTTCGGAATCGTTGTACCTTCCGTTGTATGAGCACGCTGCCCGCCGCGGAAATTGATCCGCGCTATCCCATCGGCCGGTTTAACCGATCCGCCGCCAATCTCAATGATCATGGCAGTTCCGTGGCTACCCTGGCCGCTCTGCCGGAAAAGCTCCGTTCCGCCGTCCATGGCCTGAATAAGGCGCAGCTGAATACCCCGTACCGCGATGGTGGATGGACCGTTCGCCAGCTGGTGCACCATGTCGCTGACAGCCACATGAACGCCTACGTCCGCATGCGCCTCGCGCTCACCGAGGACTGGCCGACCATCAAGTCCTATGACGAGAAGGCCTGGGCCGACCTGCCCGACGCGCGCACCGCCCCCGTACAAACCTCGCTCAGCCTGATTGAGGCTTTGCACGAACGCTGGACCCTGCTTCTGCGCTCGCTCAACGAAGAACAGTGGCAGCGCGGCTACAACCACCCGGAGAACGGCCGGCAGACCCTCGCCGAGGCCGTGGCCCTCTATGACTGGCACTCCCGCCATCATGTCGCGCATATTCAGGAATTACGAAAGCGTATGAGCTGGTAAGGTTTTGCTTGCTCCGCGCGGTGCGGGCGCTGACCATCGAAGCAGATGCCCGCCTCCGCCGCTCCCTCCACCCATGCGTCGCTGCCCGCCGCGGATCTGGCCCGCTCCCTCGAAGCCTTCCTCGCTGACTATCCTCGCGCCGTGGTGATGGAAGACGGACAAACCCTCTTCGATCTCCGCCTCGACCACTGTTCGATCACCGCCGATCACGGCCGATGCCTGCTCCATCTCTGGTCGGCCGAGCGCAACCTGGTCCGCACCGTTTGCGCCCTGCAGCCGCGCCGCGACACGCTCCGTATCGAGACCCGCCGCTTCGGCCAGAGCCGCCCGCAAATCCTCACCCTCGTCCCCGATCCGGATTTCCGCACGCCAACAGCCCGGGACACTGCACGCCGCTGCTATCTCCGAACGCTGGAACAGGCGCTTGCGACCCGCTTTCCCGAGTGGAAGCCCGAGTCTTTTCGCTCGGCCATGGATCTGGAGCACAGCTTCGGCCCGGCGTACGCACGCGGCCTCCTGGTCCGAGGGCAATCCGCCTGGGCGGTCACGGGCGTCGGACCGGAAGAGCCGCCGTCGGTCATTGAGGGCGCTCTGACCCTCGGCATTCTGTGGCTTGCCTATTGCCGCGATCACGCCAACGGGCGCCGTGTCGTCCACGGACTCAAGCTGGTCGTTCCAACCGGCGCCGCGACCATCGCCCGCGCGCGCATGGCCTGGCTCGCTCCCGGCCTCGCCCAGTGGGAGCTGTGGGAGTTGCATCCCGCCACCGGCGAACTGACGCCGTGCCCCATCGATCAGGACGGCAATCTCGAAATCCAGTTTCCTCACGCCTTCGATCCCCAGGCCGCGCTCGACCGTTGCCACCTCGGCGTCGAACATCTGCGCTCGCGGTTGCCACCCGGCCTGCTGGCTGCCACGGAGGTGCGCGTGCGCAGCGCCACCGAAGTAGGTTTTTCGCTCCACGGGCTCGAATACGCCCGCGTCCGCCACGGACTGGCGCCTGGATCCTTCGCCCGTCACGATGCGATCTCTTTCGGCGCCGGACCCAGCGAAACAATCCTCGACGAAAACACCGAAGACCTGTTCCTGGACCTGATCGATCGGCTCTTCGGCAGCCGCAGCCCTGAGGGGCTGGCACGCGACCCCCTGTACCGACTCCAGCCCGAACGCTGGCTGGAGTCCGTCCTCCGCCGCGACCTCTCGCTGCTGGGTTCGGAATTCGCCGGCGAACCCCACAGCGCTCCCGTCTACTCGCAGGTGCCCGCCTTTGCATCGGCCAGCCGCACTTTGCTCGACCTGCTCACGGTCACCCGCCAGCGCCGCCTCGCCGTGCTCGAACTGAAAGCCGACGATGACCTGCACCTGCCGCTGCAGGCCCTCGACTACTGGGCTCGAGTGCGCACTCTGCACCGCGCCGGTGAGATCGCCCGCCACGGCTACTTCCCCGGCGTCGAGCTTTCCGCCGAGGACCCGCTTCTGCTCCTCTTGGCCCCCGCTCTCCACATCCATCCCGCCAACGAAACCGATCCTCCGCCACCTTTCGCCCGAAATTCCGTGGCAATTCCTTGCCGTCGACGAGCGCTGGCGGACGGACTGCAGGCTCGTATTGCGCAAGCACGCGGCAACACCGTCGGAAATCCACTCAGGCCCACACCCGAGAGCCTGAGCGGGTTTCGTCCTGTTTACCGCATGCCGCCGGAGGCCAGCAGCGTCTCGCCGGTCAGCCATCCCGACTCTTCGGAGGCCAGGAACACAGCAATGGGGGCGATATCCTGCGGCTGCCCCAGCCGGCCCAGCGGCGTCTGCGCGATCATCGCCTTCTCAAAATCGCCTCCTGCGAGGCCCGCCGTGTGGAAGCCTTCCGTCTCGACGCCCCCCGGGTTGATCGAGTTGACGCGGATCTTCTTTGGGCCCAGCTCCCTCGCCAGCACATGGGTGATCGCGTCGACTGCACCCTTGGTAGCCGTATAAACCACGCTTCCCGGAGGCGTCAGCCGGCTCACGACGGAACCGACGTTGATGACCGTGCCGCCCTCGCCCAGATACTTCGCCGCCTCCCGCGTCGCCAAAATGGTTCCGAGTACATTCGTGTCGAAGATCCGGTGGAACTCCGCTTCCTTCACTTCGTCCAGAGGCGAGAAGGAATAGACGCCGGCATTGTTCACCAGCACGTCCAGCCGCCCAAACGTTTTCTGCGTCTCCGCAAACAGCCGCTCGACGTCGGCGGCCTTCGCCACATCGCCCTGCACAGCGATGGCCTTTCCACCCTTTGGCCGTGATCTCCTGCACGACCCGGTCCGCGCCTCTCGCGGCTGGACGCATAGTTCACCACCACCGCGGCGCCTTCTGCCGCCAGGCCTTTTGCAATCGCCGCGCCAATGCCCTTCGAAGCGCCCGTCACCACGGCCACCTTATTCTTCAGCCTGCTCATTCGCTCTCTCCTTCGCATTCTTCTCACTTCGACATCGATCGAAGTATCGAATGGATGAGCCGGACCGGGAAAAGGGTTCACCCGGCTGACATTAAATTCTGCTCAGCCGATCGAGATAGGCCTGCCAGACCTCGCGGTCCAGCTCGAGGTGGGCGAACTTGCCTTCGCGGGTAATCCGAACCAGTCCAGCGGTTTCCAGCTCCTTCATGTGGTGCGACAGGGTCGCCGCGCTCACCGGCTGGCACTCGCGGATCTTCGCACAGGGCAACGCCCCGCGGCTCTTCCCAATCTGCTCCAGAATGGCGTACCGGCGGGGATCGGCCAGCGCCCGCGCAATCAGGCCTGTCTGCCGATTCGTCAGCCGCACTGCCTTTGCCACATGTCGGGTCATGGTTCCCTCAGAGTAATCCTGGGTGCGTGAATTTTATTTCCCGCCGCCTCGGGTCATCCTACAATCCTCGCCATGCCCAACCCTGACCAGCATCCGGCCGGCAATTTTGTCTGGATGGAGCTTGCCACCACCGACCCTCCCGCTGCGAAACAGTTCTATGGCGCCCTCTTCGGCTGGCGGCCCGCCGACATCCCCATGGGCAGGGATTTCGTTTACACCATGTTCCTCCACGGGGATCGCGACGTCTGCGCCGTCTACCCCATGAAGGCCGAAGACCAGGTCCTCGGCATCCCGCCCCACTGGCTCCTTTACGTTGCCGTGGAGAATGCCGATGAAGCCATCAGCCGCGCCCTGCAGCTCGGAGGCCAGCCACTCTCGCCGGCCATCGACATCCCCGGCATCGGACGCATGGCCGTCATCCGCGACCCGGTGGGCGCCATCTTTGCCATTTTTCAGCCCGGCGGACACCGCGGTATGGGCATCGTCGCCGAGGATGGCGCCTTCTGCTGGGCCGATCTGCAAACGCCCGACCGCCAGCTGGCCGCGAAATTCTATGGCGATCTCTTTGGGTGGGAATTCGTTCTCGGCAAGGACAAGGATCCCGGCGGATATCTGCACATCAAAAACCGCGATCAGTACATTGGCGGCATGCCGGCCGAGCGTAGCCTGCCGCGGGGCATTCCGCCCCACTGGCTCGGCTATTTCCAGTGCGAGAGCTGCGAGTCCCAGACCGCTCGGGCCGTAGCCCTCGGCGCAGCTATGCAAGTGCCGCCCATGACCGTCGAAGGCCAGCTGCATTTCTCCGTCCTCGCCGATCCCCAGGGAGCCGTCTTCGCCCTGTTTGCACCGGAGCCGAAGGAATAGGACCCTGGGCGCCGCAAGGCGCATTTGCCTGGACGGCCAGTCCCCGCAGGCCCGTCTGCCCGGACGACGGCCAGTCTCTGCAAGGCCCGCGGGCAGTGTGTGAGATCTCCAGCGCCGCAAGGCGCGCCCGCCTGGACGGCCAGTCCCGGCCAGCGTCCCAATATCCACCTTAAGGTGGATGCGGGGCTCATCCGCCGCCCGATACCATGCTTGTGCCGTCCGGCTCGGGCGTAAAGAGGCGCCCAGCCGGCACATACAGCTATCCGGAGCGAAAGTATTTCAATGAGACGATTGCTGATCGCCCTGGGCGTCGGTCTGGCTGCCAGTGCGGTCTACCTGGTGGCCTTCCCCACGGCCACGCTTTACTACGAAGCTGTCGTCGTCTTTCACATTTTCGGCGGCGCCGCGTTCGTAGTCTTCGGCCTTCCATGGGCGGCGCGGCTCCTGCGCGGCCGAAGCATGGTCGAGAAGATCGGCTGGATCGCGTTTCTGGCCGGCGGACTCGTCGGCGGCGCCATCATCTTCACCGGTGCTCGGCGCAACGAGTGGCCGCTCCTGTACACGCATGAGATCCTCTCGGCTTTTGCCTGCGCGCTTCTGCTCTCCGTCTGGATCGCACACCGCGGCTGGTTGCGCGGCGACGCTCTCCGGGCAGCTGCGCGCGTCACTGCCTGCCTCGCGCTGGTCGCTGCTGTCGCTTACGGCGCGTGGTGGGTGCGTACGGTTCCCTGGCAGCGCGCCTACGTCATTCGCAATCCATCGATCGCTCCGGCCTCCATGGACGGCGAAGGCGGCGGCCCCAACACTCCCTTCTTCCCCAGCTCCGCAGAAACCAATACCGGCAAGGTGGTTCCCGAGGACTACTTCATGGACTCGGCCACCTGCAAACAGTGCCACGCTGACATCTATAAGGAATGGGATAGCTCAGCCCACCACTACTCATCCTTCAACAATCAGTGGTACCGCCAGGCCATCGTCTACATGCAGCAGGTCGATGGCGTGCAGGCCTCCAAATGGTGCGCCGGCTGCCACGATGCCGCTCTGTTCTTCCCAGGGAACTTCAACACCCCCATCGAGCCGCGCGTGCATACCGCCCAGGCCAATGTCGGCATCAGCTGCGTGGTCTGCCATTCCATCCGCAAGGTCCGCAGCACAATGGGCAACGGCGACTTCATCCTCGAATACCCGGCTTTGCAGAAGCTCGTCGCCAGCAAGAACCCCTACCTGCGCAAGGCTATCGACTTTCTGATCGAAGAAAACCCCGAACCGCATCGACGGACCTTCATGCGCCCCTTCATGCACGATGCGCAGGTGGCGGAGTACTGCTCGGTGTGCCACAAGGTTCACCTGGACTACCCGGTCAATCACTATCGCTGGGTGCGCGGCTTCGACGATTACGACAACTGGCAGGCCAGCGGAGTTTCCGGCCTGGGCGCCCGCTCCTTCTACTACCCACCGAAACCGCAGAACTGCGTCGATTGCCACATGACCGAGGTGCGTTCCAGTGACGCCGGCAACGTCGACGGCTTCATCCACTCTCACCGCTTTATCGCCGCCAATACAGCCCTCCCCTTCGTCAATGGCGACAAGACGCAGCTCGACGCAACCGAGCAGTTCCTTGAAGCCAACAAGGTCCGCGTCGACATCTTCGCGCTGTCGCCGGAAACCCAGCCAATGACCACGAAGAAGGCCGCGTCGATGGCCTACGCGGGGCCGCAGCTGGAAACCACCTTCGCGGTCGGCGAGGAGTCAGAGAACCAAATCCCGACCGTTGCCACCGGCGAAACCAGCCTCGCCCCCATCACCGCTCCGCTGGAGCGCGTGGAAGGCCAGGTGATTCCGGGTGAGACCGCCCGCGTCGATGTGGTCGTGCGCACACTGGGCGTCGGTCACTTCTTCCCCGGCGGCACCGTCGATGCCTTTGACTGCTGGGTGGAACTGAAGGCCACCGACGACGAGGGCCGCGTGATCTTCTGGAGCGGCATGGTGGAGGATCACGGCCGCGGGCCCGTCGAGCCCGGCGCCCACATGTATCGCTCGCTCTCCATCGACGAGCATGGCAATCCCATCCTGAAAGCGCAACGCCTGGGCAGCCCGCGCGACGGTCTACGCCCACCTGATCCCGCCCGGCGCCGCGGACACCGTCCACTTCCGCCTCCATATCCCGAAAGATGCGCGCGGACACATCCATCTCGTGGCCAAAGTCAATTACCGGAAGTTCACCTGGCTAAACACGCAGTTCGCCTATGCCGGTGTCGAGCACGCCACCGGGCCCAACCAGGTCACAAAGGATTTCGACGATCGGCCGATGACCTTCACGGGAAACACCAGCCAGGTGGCGGGAGATATCAAGCACATTCCCAACCTGCCCATCGTGGTCATGGCCAGCTCCAACGTCGATCTCGCTGTGCTCCCGGCGGGCTCGCCGATACCGAAGGCCCAGGTCGATCTCGAGAAGGCTGACTGGCAGCGCTGGAACGATTACGGCATCGGCTTCCTGCTGCAGGGCGATCTCAAAGCGGCAGAGGCGGCCTTCACCCGCGTCACCGAGATCGATCCGAAGAATCCCGATGGCTGGGTGAACATCGGCCGCGTTCGCGTGCAGGAAGGCAACATGGCCGGCGCGCGACAGGTGCTCGACAAAGCGCTGGCTCTCGTCTCCAAAGCTCGCTCGGGCCCAGTACTTCTATGCCCGCGTGCTGCGCCAGGTCGGCGACTACGACGGCGCCATTGCCCACCTGCGGATCGTCCTCGCACAGTATCCCGAAGATCGCGTCGTCAACGACGATCTGGGCCGAGTTCTCTTTCTCCAGCACAAATACGCTCAGGCGCGTGACGCGTTTCTCCAGACCATGACCATCGATCCTGAAGACCTCGAGGCCAACTACAACCTGATGCTTTGCTACACCGGACTCGGCGACCACAAAGACGCCGCCGCCTATGAGGAGCGCTATTTGCGCTTCAAAGCCGACGAGGCTTCGCAGACACTCACCGGCCCCTATCGCGAAAAACATCCCGACGACAACAATGAGCGCCAGCCCATCCATGAGCACGACTCCGTGCCCCTCGACGTTGCCAACGCCAACAACACGCCCATGAAGACCGTCACCACCGCCTCTCTGGCTCCCGCATCGTACGCCACCCACCGGGGTGGCAATTGAAGCACGCCTCGACTGCCCTGGTCCTCGGCGCGGCGACCCTCATCGCCGCCTGCGCGTTGGCTCCGCGTCTGGTTCCGCCACTCCTCGCCGCTCCGCCTGCAGCCAGTCCCAACGGCGACGCGACTCACATCCATTTCGTGGACATCACCCGCGCCGCGGGCATCCACTTCGTCCATAACAATGGCGCTTTCGGCAAGAAGTGGCTGCCGGAAACCATGGGGCCCGGCGTCGCCTTCATCGATTACGACAATGACGGCTGGCCCGACATCTTCATCGTCAACGGGACCAAATGGCCCGGCCATCCCGGCCACATTTCCACGCCCGTCCTCTACCACAACAATCACGACGGCACCTTCACCGACGTGACGAAGAAAGGCCGGCCTCGCGATTCCCATGTATGGCATGGGCGTGGCCGTCGGCGATTACGACAACGACGGCTACGACGACCTCTTCGTCACCGCCTACGGACAGAACCATCTCTTCCATAACAACGGCAACGGCACCTTCACCGACGTGACGAAGAAGGCCGGTCTCTGGGGTCCCACCGACCTCAGCACCAGCGCCGCCTGGGTGGACACCACCAAAGACGGCCGCCTCGACCTGCTGGTCGCCAACTACGTTCAGTGGTCGCCGGCCACGGATCTCTACTGCACCATGGATGGCACCGACAAGTCCTACTGCACACCGGAGTCGTATAAAGGCGATTCGGTGCGGCTATGGCACAACAACGGCGACGGCACCTTTACCGACGTGACGAAAAAGTCCGGACTCTACGATCCCACCTCCAAGAGCCTCGGCATCGCCATTCTCGACGCCAACCAGGACGGCTGGCCCGACATCGCCATCAGCAACGACACCCAGCCCAACAAGCTCTACATCAACAATCGCAACGGCACCTTCACCGAGCAGGGCATTCCCGAAGGCATCGCTTACAGCGAAGATGGCGTCGCCCGCGCCGGCATGGGCATCGCCGCCGGGGACTTCGACCACTCCGGCTATCCCAGCCTGGTGATCACCAACTTTTCCAACCAGATGATCGGTCTGTACCACAACGAGCGGAACGGCCTGTTCGTTGACGAGGCGCCTACCTCGGAGGTCGGCCGCACCAGCCTGCTCACCCTGGGCTTCGGCTGCTTCTTTTTCGACTACGACCTCGACGGCTGGCCCGACCTGTACGTCGCCGATGGCCATCTGGACCCGGACATCGAGAAGATTCAGCAGCGAGTGCACTACGCTGAGCCGCCGCATCTCTATCACAATCTCGACGGACACGGCTTTGACGACGTAACCGCGCAGATGGGCCGCGACTTCGACTCCGCCCGGGTCGCCCGCGGCGCTGCTTACGGCGACGTGAACAACGACGGCGCGCCCGACGTCATCATCACCACGAACGCCGGTCCCGCAGCACTCTTCCTGAACGAAGGCGCGACGAATCACTCCCTGCGCGTCAAGCTGATCGGCACCAAATCCAACCGCGACGGCATTGGATCGGTCGTCTGGGTCAAGTCGCCGACCATGGGCCAGAAGCAGACCCTCCGCAGCGGATCCAGCTATCTTTCCGCCAGCGAACTGGTTCTGACCTTCGGTCTTGGCGAATCGCCGAAAGCCGACGTGGTCGAAGTCCACTGGCCCAGCGGCGCCGTCGATCACCTCACCAACGTCGATGCCGGCGAGACGATTACGGTCCGCGAAGGCTCCGGCATCGTCCACCGCCAGCCCTTCGAAAAGCGCCGGTAGACCCGACAAAAAGAAGTCGCACCGCGCTGCACCGAATCGAACAGCTGTGTCGCTTTCAAAGCCGCCTGGAGCAGCCCATGCAGAGCTTCGACGTCATCGATCTGGCCCTCGAATCAGCAACTACAGAGAGCTACGACAACCACGCCATCGCCCAGGTCAACGATCACGAGGTGCGGATCAGTACGATGACGGAGGCGTACCACTGGCACTGCCATCCCGACTCTGACGAGACTTTTCTGGCCCTCGAAGGCGGCCTCTTCATCGACTTTGACGACCGGACCGTCGAGCTCCGGCCAGGACACATGATCACTGTGAGCCGCGGCGTCCGCCACCGTACCCGCCCCGTCGGAAAGCGCTCCGTCAATCTCACCTTCGAGCGAACCGCCGCCCGCAGCGAGAATCTCGATCCGCCCGAAGAAAACCAGCAGCAACGCTAAAGAAAAAAGGCGTGAGCTCCTCGCCCACGCCTTCTGTCCGCTATCCGCTTTACGCTGCCGTTCTCAGTCCCGGCTCCTCAGCTTCGCCAGCAGCCGCAGCATCTCCAGATACAGCCACACCAGCGTGACCATCAACCCGAAGGCTCCGTACCACTCCATGTATTTCGGAGCACCGGCCGCTACGCCGCTCTCAATGAAGTCGAAGTCCAGCACCAGATTCAGCGCCGCCACGGCCACAATCACCAGGCTGATGCCGATCCCGATCGGCCCCGACCCATTGATCGCGCTGAACGCGCCCATGCCGACATGGAAGAAGCCCAGCACCATCTCCATCAGGTAAAAGAGGAAGATCGCGCCCGTTGCCGCCACCACGCCCAGCCGAAACTTCTGCGTCACGCGAATGATGTGCGCACGGTAGGCCAGCAGTAGCACGAACATCGTGCCGAAGGTCAGACAAACCGCCTCAAAGGCGATGCCCGGATAACGCACGTTGAACACCGCGGAGATCCCGCCCAGCACCAGGCCTTCCAGCAGCGCATACAGCGGAGCCGTCACCGGCGCCCAGGTCTTCTTGAAAACGGTTACAAGCGCGAAGATCAGCCCGCCAATCACCCCGATCATCAGCAGCCCAGGCACCAGGGCCGACGTCTCCGGGCTCATCGCCTCGTGCCACGTCCAGCCTGCGGTCGCCACCGCGCAGATCAGTAGAATTCCGGTCTTGTTGACCGTTCCTTCCAGGGTCATGGTTTCACCCAGGGCCCCGGGTAGTCCTCGAAACACCTTGTCGTTCAAGGTGGGATTCGAGGTCCTCATCAGGTCTGCCAAGTCTGTGTCTCCTTCACCGTCCCTCCCGGCTCGTTCGCCGCACGGAGGTCCTTCCCTCCATGATAGACGGTGAAGAGGGTCCTGCCCTGTTCGCGCGCGACCCGGCATACCTGTTCCGCAATTCTCAACAGCTCTTCAGTTAATTCAGCGGGCATCTTCGAGGATTCTCCTGTGCAATGTGTCGTTTTGGCTCTCGTTGTTCCTGGGGGATCATTTTTTCGGGCGGGATTTCAGCTGCTCCGGCCACCGGCGCGACCGGAGCAGCGACGCAGTCCAGGTTCGGGGGGAAGAACCGGCATCGGAACCGCTCCTTGCTGCGAATCGAGCCCGTGCTGTCGGACGCCCATTTCTTATCGCGGGCGCCGGCTCGAACAGGAAGCTGCCTCGGACGTTGTCAGCCTCCCAGCCCGATTCGAGCCTTCGTACCATCGCATGCGCCTTCGCAGGCACAAAAGGGGTACGCCAGGGCGGTACCGGTCAGGTCCGGACATCACTCCCGTTCCGCGCCTCTCTGGAACAGCATTCCACCGGGCCCCTCGCCCCGCTATACTGAGGGTCCCCGATCGCTCCCACGCTGCGGGTACCTGATTCGGTTGAGGCCTGGTTATGTCTCCCTCAGCGCCTCCAGGACGGCGCATCGATTCCTGGAAGGAAATTGCGGCGTTTTTCGGGCGCGACGAACGTACGGTCCGGCGCTGGGAGAAGGAGCGGGCTCTCCCTGTCCATCGCATCCCTGGGGAACGAGGCGGCGTCTTCGCCTACACTGACGAGCTGACCCACTGGCTCAACTCCACCCACGATGTCGCGGATCCGGCCGAACCCTCAGCTCCCGCCGCTCCTGGTCCCACCCCGGTGCCGTCTTCCCCTTACGAAACGGCTTCGCCCCTCGACCGTCCCAGTTCCACCCGCTGGTGGCCCCTGCCCCTGGCGCTTTCCCTCGCCGCTCTCCTGCTCGTTGCCTGGGTTGGATACCGCCACCGCGCCAGCGCCCGAAGGCCCCCGGCTCCGGCCATCTCCTCCTCAGCCCACGTCCCCGATCCGGCGGCCGAAGAGTTCTACCTGAAAGGCCGCTACTACTGGGACCGCCGCACAGAGGGCAGCCTCAACCTGGCGGTCGACGCCTTCACCCAGGCAGTCGTGCACGATCCTGCTTATGCCCAGGCCTATGCCGGTCTCGCCGAGTGCTACGACATCATGCCCGAGTTCGCCTCCATGCCCGGCTCGGATGCCTTTCCCCGCGCCATCGCCGCCGCCAGCAAGGCTGTCGCCCTCGACCCTTCCCTGGGCGAGGCGCATCGCGCCCTGGCCTTCGCGCTCTTTTACGGGGAGTGGAACTTCCCCCGCGCCCTGGCTGAATATCGCCGCGCCATCGCCATTGATCCCCGCGACGAAGAGGCGCACCACTGGTACGCGACATCGCTGCTGACGCTGCATCGCAATCCGGAGGCCCTCACAGAGATCAACCAGGCGCGAAAGCTGAATCCCACCTCGCGCTCCATCCTCAGCGATCAGGCACTCATTCGCTACTGGAACGGCGATCGTGCCGGAGCCATCGCCCAACTACGCGAAATCGAGCGCGCCGAGCCCGACTTTATCTCCGCGCCGCGCTACCTGGCCGGACTGGCTTTTGCGCAGAGGGACTACCGCACCTTTATCGGCCAGAATCGGGTGCTGGGAACCATTACCCACGATCCGCAATACACCGACGTCGCCGCAGCCGCGGAGCAGGGCCTCGCCCACGGCGGGACCCACGGCATGCTCGAAGCCATACGCCCGGTGCAGGAACACTATTTCCAGCTGGGCCGCTCCTCAGGATACGAACTGGCCCGCACCTGCGCTCTCCTCGGCCGCCAGGAGGACGCGGTCCGCTACCTGAAAGCCACCTTTCAGGACCACGACTACATCGTGTTCGGCGCGATCTCCGATCCGGACTTTGCCTCGCTCCGCGGAAACCCAGGATTTGAAGAGATCCGGCGCCAGCTCCTCGCCCACATCAGCGCTCGCGCCTGAATCCAGGCGTCAGACGCTCACGCTGTCTGGTTGTAGCGACGGGCCGCCGCGTCCCCGATGGTGCGCGCCGGCAAACCCTCGCGCCCTCGCATCTCGGCTCCGCGCTGCCGGCCCTCCCTCGACTGCGTCGCACCGGGCAGCACTCGATTCACCACGCTCATCGCCCGCAGCACCACCTCAGGCGCCATCTGCGCCAGACGCGAGGCAACAATCGCCTGCGGAGTGATCGCGATCTCCGTCTCCCGGCACTGAACCGCCCGGACGATCCGCCGCGCCGCACACGCCGCGCTCGTCGAAATCCCCGGCAGATTCGCTGCCAGGCTGAACCACCAGTACTCGCGCTCCGCATCGCCGGAAAAATGCGCGCTCAGGTGCGAGCCCGTCCGCATCAGCCCCGGACACACCGTCAGCACATGCACGCCTTTCGCCCGCAGTTCGGCATGCAGCCCTTCCGAAAACCCAACCACCGCGAACTTGCTCGCCGTATACGGCAGCAAATGCGGTATCGCCACCTTGCCGCCAAGGGAGGCGATATTCACAATCGTCCCGCCCCGTCGCGCCAGCATCTGCGGCGCCACGGCCAAAGCGCAATGGACGCCGGTAAAGAAGTTCGCCTCCATCGCTTCGTAGAAATCCTGCGCCGTCTGATTCTCCACCGGTCCCACCGTCATCACCCCGGCATTGTTCACCAGCACGTCGATGCGCCCGAAATGCTCCGTCGCGCGCCTCACCGCCTGTTCCGCCTCTTCGCGCTTGCGCAAATCGGCGGGGATCACCAGGACCTCCGCCTCGCCCGCAGCTCCCCGTTGCACCAGAAGATTCCGCGCCCGATCCAGTTCCCAGGGATCCCTTGCCACGATCGCCAGCTTCGCTCCACGCTGTCCGAAGACATCGGCCAGGGCCAGTCCCAGCCCGCGCGAGGCTCCGGTGATCAGAACTACCTGCCCGCGCAGACCTCGCGGCCGGAAGCGCTGCCGTACCAGCACCACCGCCGCTGCCGCCGCGGTCCCCGCGCACACCACGCCCCCCGCCGCCAGCGCCGCCCCACCCAGCAATACCGCTTTGCCTCGCTTCATTCGCCTTCTCCGCAGCCGATCCCTTTGCACTTCTTGTGCTCCACCCCTTGTACTCCGCTGAAGGATGCCTTCGCTACCGTCAGACACCGCCGCTTTTCCGCACAGTCTCTTCTGAAGTTGGATGCGCAGCGCCCCACGCCCCCATTACCACGGTTTCCCCTCCACCCCCATTCCCGGACGCCATCACCGAAAACCGCCCGGCTCTGCTGCTAGACTCCCCGCAGAATCCCGCTCCCAACCGCAGGCTCATGCTCTATACCGCCCGCAGCGCCGCCGTCTACGGCATCGACGCCCACCTCATCGATGTCGAAGTCGACTTCTCGCCCTTCAAAGCCGAGCACGAAACCTTCAACACTGTCGGCCTGCCCGACGCCGCCGTCCGCGAATCCCGCGACCGCGTCCGCGCCGCCATCCGCAACTCAGGATTCGATCTCCCACCCACCCACATCACCATCAACCTCGCCCCCGCCGACATCAAGAAGGAAGGCTCCGGCTTCGATCTGCCCATGGCCATCGGCATCCTCGGCGCCTACGGCGCGCTCCACCTGAAAGCCATCGACGACTTTCTCCTCATCGGCGAGCTCGGCCTTGACGGCACCCTGCGCCCCGTCCCCGGCATGCTCCCGGTCGCCGTCGCCGCCCGTGCTCAGGGAATCAAACACCTCATCATCCCCAAAGCCAATGCTCGCGAAGCCGCCGTCGTCGAAGGCGTCAGCGTCTATCCCCTCGACTCGCTTCTCCAGGTCCGCGACCTCCTCAACCAGGCCGGCAACGGAGGCATCCACACCGAACCCTTCAAAGTGGAGGCCACCCAGGTCCTCAATGAACTCCAGCACTTCGCGCTCGACTTCGCCGACGTCCGCGGCCAGCAAACCGCCAAGCGCGCCCTCGAAATCGCCGCTGCCGGAGGCCACAACATCCTGATGATCGGCCCTCCCGGCTCCGGCAAAACCATGCTCGCCCGCCGCTTCCCGTCCATCCTCCCGCCTCTCAGCTTCGAGGAAGCCCTCGAGACCACCAAAATCCATTCCGTCGCCGGCGTCCTCGATGCCGAAGCCGGCCTGGTCACCCAGCGCCCCTTCCGCGCACCGCATCACACGATCTCCGACGCGGGGCTGATCGGGGGTGGCGTGATCCCCCACCCTGGCGAAGTCTCCCTCGCCCACAACGGCGTTCTTTTCCTCGACGAACTGCCCGAGTTCCCCCGCAACGTCCTCGAAGTCATGCGTCAACCCCTCGAAGACCGCCACGTCACCATCTCCCGCGCGGCGATGTCCCTCACCTTCCCCGCCGCCTTCATGCTCGCCGCCGCAATGAATCCCTGCCCCTGCGGCTACTTTAATGACCGCAGCCGCGAGTGCCACTGCACCCCGCCGCTCATCCAGCGCTACGTCGCAAAAATCTCAGGCCCGCTCCTCGACCGCATCGACATCCACATCGAAGTCCCTGCCGTGCAGTACAAAGAGCTCCGCGGCGGAGCGGCCGCCGAATCCTCCGCCCTCATCCGCGCGCGTGTCCTTGCCGCCCGTGAACGCCAGCGCCAGCGCTTTACAGCCGCCCCCACCCACGCGGTCAAAGAAAAGATCTTCTCTAACGCCCAGATGGGCACCCGCCAGATCCGCGCCCACTGCGAGCTCTCGCCCGACGCCGAAAAACTCCTCGAGCGCGCCATGCTCCAGCAGGGGCTCACCGCTCGCGCCCATGACCGCATCCTCAAAGTCGCCCGCACCATCGCCGATCTTGAAGCCGCCGAACACCTCGCCGTCCCCCACATCGCCGAAGCCATCCAATACCGGACGCTGGACCGCAGCTACTGGGCCAACTGAAATCAGAGTTCGGGTGAAGAGTCAGGGTGCCCCATTCAAGCCCGCCTTTGGCTTGAGTGGGTTGGGGAAGATGGAGGATTTGGGTGCCCCATTCAAGCCTGATTTTGGCTTGAGTGGGCCGGGCAGGACATCGAGTTCGGGTAGGCAAGCCAGCCCCGCCATGCAATATTGGTGGAATCGCAGAAGCAAGGAAGATTCCCGTGGGCACCAGCCTGATCCATCGCGGACAACCCGCCGACGCAACGCAGCGCTCCGACTGCGCCGGGCAGAATCCCTACCTCCGCATCTTCAAGAGCAACGTCTTCGTCCGCGATCACGACCGCAGCATCGACTTTTACGTCAACCAGCTGGGCTTTTGTGTTGTTGCCGATCGACGCTTTGAATTCGGCCGCTGGGTGGCCATTGCCCCACCCGATGGAAGCGCCATTCTCGCTCTCGTCGCTCCGCCGCGCGGCTCGGAAAACTATCGCCTCATCGGCAAGCCCACCCAGATCGCCTTCATCGCCGAAGACGTGAACGCCACCTACGATCTGTGGACCAGCCGCGGCGTTCGTTTCGATCTGCCGCCCCAGCCGCAGTTGTGGGGCGGCGTCTTCGCCCGCTTCGTCGACGTCGACGGCAACTCCTTCGAGCTCATCGGCTCGGACGAAATGAGCCGCCTCATCGAAGAGCAGCGCCGCGCCGCCAGCGATCGCATCGAATCCGAGCGCCGCCTCGAGCAGGAACTCCAGATCGCCCGCGAAGTGCAGTCGCGCCTCTTCCCCCAAACCACTCCGCCCCTCGAAACGCTCGACTACGCCGGCGTCTGCGTGCAGGCCCGCCACGTCGGCGGCGATTACTACGACTTCCTCTCCTTCGGCCCCAACCGCTTCGGCCTGCTCATCGGCGACATCTCCGGCAAAGGCATCGCCGCCGCTCTGCTCATGGCCAATCTCCAGGCCAACCTCCGCAGCCAGCTGGCCATGGCCCGCGAGCAGCCGGAGCTCTTTCTCCGCAGCGTCAACCAGACCTTCTACGACAACACCGTCGACAGCGCCTACTCCACCATGTTCTTTGCCGAATACTGCGACGATGAGCGCCGCCTGCGCTATGCCAACTGCGGCCACCTGCCCGGCCTGCTGCTGCGCACCAGCGGCGAAGTCGAAGAGCTGTCCCCCACCGGAACGGTTCTCGGCCTCTTCCGCGAATGGACCGGCCACATCGGCGCCTGCGAAATGTCGTCCGGCGATACGCTCGCCCTCTATACCGACGGCGTCACCGAAGCCTGCAACGCCCACGGCGAGGAATTCGGCCACGATCGCCTGATCGCCGCCGTCCGGAAGAACACCGGCCGCAGCGCGAAGGAGACCGTCCGCGCCGTCCTCGACGAGGTCCTCGAGCACTGCACCGGCGAGCAGGCCGACGACATCACCCTCATCGTCGCCCGCTGCACCGACCACCGTGTGCCCCTTTCGACCGTTCCTCTATCCTGAGTAGTCTTCGGGTGCCCCATGCAGGCCTTCTTTTGGCTTGAGTGGGATTGAGAAAACCGGGTCCCTATTCAGGCGGTTAGAGCGGCGGATAGTTCAATGACTCCCGGAGCGTGACATAGGGCGGGTGGAAAGTGCTCTCAAAGCTGAGATACGCAGCAATAATCCGATCTGACTGATACCGGCGCATCGTCTCACGGATCATGAGCGCCTGGGGGTTTGGCAGCAGGATCGCCCCGCCGGTCTTAAGTGCGGCCTGCCTCACTTCCAGAGAGCGTTGCGGATCGATGGGGCGGCTGATCTGCAGCAATGTCTTCAGAGGGCGGAGCCAGGACTCCGGGGAAATCTCTTCGATGGGATTCAAATTGAGGTAGTTGAGCTCCGCGTCAATCGCATCCGCAAAGGAGTCGCCCGGTGGGAGAACGGTCGCAAGAAACTCAAGAGTAGCGAGCCGGTTTTCGAATTGAGCGAGCGGGCTCTGGCCATCCGCTTCGGGTTCATTCAGGAAATGTTGCAAAAGATCCTGCACGTCTTCCGGGCTTGGTTGCAGGTAGTCATTCGGGTCGTCGGAGGCGTGCACGGCCTTTTGGTTGGCCGAGAACACCATAATGATTCGGTGAGCCGCGCCTGTCGTCGCATCCATGCTTACGTTCTCGAAGCTGGCTGAATCGCCGGTGCCTGCCGGCGCGATTGACTTAGCCGTGAGAGGCGCGACCGGTTTTGGAGCAATCCCAATTGTCTGTGGGTCCAGACCATTAAAGGCAGCTGCCTCCGACCCGCGGTCGAGGGTCTTATCCGCACAGGCAAGGCCATGAAGATTGGCAATAAGGAACTCGCGGTAGGCCCGGAGGGTCGGGCCAGGGTCGATGCCCAGACTTCTCTCTCTGCCGATTAGTCGTCCGATTGAGGCAGTGAGTGCAGCCTTGTCACCCTGCTCCGCCGCATACATCTCCCGATCCGATCCCTGGATAGCGGTCAATTGCATGAGCAGTTCGCCGAGAACTGGTGAAAAGTCGTTGGCGGACATGTCGACGCCGCCAAGCATATCCACGAAGTCTTTCACCTGTGCAGGCGCGCGAAGCCGGTCAGCCTGGTCCACGAGCCAGTTCGACTTCGTCTGGCCGTTCGGGAGAAACCTGCTCTTGAAACTGGCGAGGGAACTTGCGGTCACCTGATAGTAGGGGGTGAATGTATCCGTCAGGCTATCCTTGCAGGAAGCGCGCCGCTCCGGCAGGGCGATTTCCTGAAGGAGACTCCACGACTCCAGCGGAGCGCGCCTCCTCATAAGGCTGACAACCCTGGCCTGAAGGTCAAGCGTATCCAGCGGCGACCAATGCAGGTCGAGTTCCTGCTGGTGCGCAACTGTTGTATAGCGGCCATCTGCCGTCATTTCCGCGGAAGGGTATTTTGCCTGTGGTGCGTCCTCGAAGATGCCCTCCAGGAGCTTTCTCTCAGTATTCCAGGGGATCAGAGACGACCAGCCCTCCAGCACGCGGAAGGCTATATCAGCACGGTATTCCACCGGCAGGCCGCTGATGTCATTCAGAAACCCGCGCACCTGAACCTGGGTAACAGGAGCGGCAGCCCTCTCGGTTCTGCTTTGGGGGAAGCAGGCCACCGGCACAAAGACAAGGGAAACGACGGCGACACTTCCCATCGTGAACATAGCTGCCTCGAATTGGTGATACCTTGCCATGCCCAGGTCGCCACGGCATTTCGATACTGCCGGACAATCAGAAAGCTGGTCTGATCGGACATCATACTTTGGGTTAGTCGCTTGGCGGAAGGCAAGCCTTCCTTTGGCTTCGAGTTACTTCCTGTACTCTCGTAACCACAACTTTCAGGAGACCTCTCGATGCGCCGAACGCTCTCCGCTATCCTTCTGCTGGTTCTCACCGCACCCGCCCTCATGCAAGCACAGGCCTTCAATCCCGCCCAGGGCCGCAGCCAGGGACGCTCCATGGTCACCACCCGCTACGGCATCGTCGCCGCCGAGAGCCCCCTCGCCGCCCAGGCCGGCGCGCAGATCCTCGCCCGCGGCGGCAACGCCATCGACGCCGCCGTCGCCACCAACGCCGTCATGGGCGTCGTCGAGCCCATGATGAACGGCATCGGTGGCGACCTCTTCGCCATCGTCTACGACGCGAAATCCGGCAAGCTCTACGGACTGAACGCCAGCGGCTGGTCCCCCCAGGCACTCACCCCGCAGTTCCTGCAGTCAAAAGGCATCGCGCAGATGCCCCAGTTCGGCATCGACTCCGTCACCGTTCCCGGCGCCGTCGATGGCTGGTCGAAGCTCCTCGCCCGCTTCGGCAAGCTCACTCTGCATGACGACTTGCAATCGGCCATCCGCTACGCCGACGAAGGCTTCCCCGTTCCCGAATGGGACGCCGCCTACTGGGCCGAAGCCGCCGGCTTCCTCGCGAAGAATCCCGACACGGCCAACCTCTATCTCATCGACGGCCACGCGCCCGCGCTCGGCGAAATCTTCCGCAACCCTGACCTCGCGCACTCCCTCTCGCTCATCGCCAGTGGCGGCCGCGACGCCTACTACAAAGGCCCCATCGCCGAGAAAATCGTCGCCCTCTCGCAGAAGGAAGGCGGTTCGATGACCCCCGCCGACCTTGCTGACTACTCCGCCGACTGGGTCGAGCCGCTGTCCACCACCTATCACGGCTGGACCGTCTACGAGCTCCCGCCTAACGGCCAGGGCATTGCTGCGCTCGAAATGCTCAACCTCATGAGCCAGTTTCCCCTCGCGCAGTACGGACACAACTCCGCCGACGCGCTCCACATCATGATCGAGGCCAAGAAGCTGGCCTATGCCGACCTCCGCCGCTACGTCGGCGATCCCAAATTCAGCCAGATCCCCGTCGCCGGCCTGCTCTCGCCCGAGTACGCCCTCCAGCGCGCGAAGCTCATCGACATGCAGCACGCCAACTGCGACGTCGGTCCCGGCCTTCCCCCCGCCGGTGACACCACTTATCTCAGCGTCACCGACGCCGAGGGCAACATGGTCTCCCTCATCCAGAGCAACTACCAGGAGTTCGGCTCCCGCCTCGCCGCGCCCGGCACCGGCTTCGCCCTCCAGGACCGCGGCGCGCTCTTCAACCTCGATCCCGGCACGCCCGACGTCCTCGCCGGCCACAAGCGCCCGCTCCACACCATCATCCCCGCCTTCATGACCCACGACCAAACCCGCATCGCCTTCGGCATCATGGGTGGATACAACCAGGCCCAGGCGCACGCCCAGTTCGTCTCCAACGTCGTCGACTACGGCATGAACATTCAGGCCGCCCTCGAAGCCGCCCGCTTCACCAAGATGACCTTCGCCGGCTGCGACGTAAACATGGAAGACCGCATCCCCGCCGACGTCCGCGCCGCGCTCACCGAACGCGGCCACCAGATCGTCCTCCGCGGCAACTACTCCTCGGTCATGGGCGGCGGCCAGGCCACCGAGCGCAATTTCTCGACCGGCGTCAACTTCGGCGCTTCCGACCCCCGCAAAGATGGCGAAGCCATCCCCGAGCCCCTGCCGCACTAAACCTACTGCGACGCCCGACAGAATCAGGCAAACAATGGGCAGGATCGGGAAAGCGTGAAGAGCACAGCTCTCGTTATGGTTGAGTGAGGCGAATCCACGGCACGATGGAACGCCCGCCAGTCCCCAGAGGAGGACCGTCATGCAAAAACGGAGACTTGGGAGAAGTGATCTCGAAGTATCCGCCATCGGCCTCGGCTGCATGAGATTGAGCCCGGGTCACGGAGCCGTGGCAGGCACCCGCCAGGAGATGATCGCCCTTATTCGGACAGCGGTGGAGCGTGGCATCAATTTCTTCGACACCGCTGAGGTCTACGGCCCCTTCGTGAATGAAGAACTCGTGGGTGAGGCTCTCGCTCCCGTGCGCGACCAGGTGGTGATCGCGACCAAGTTCGGATTCCAGATCGACTCCGAAAAAGATCCGCATCCCGTTGGTCTCAACAGCCGTCCCGAATACATCAAAGAGAGCGTCGAGGGTTCGCTGAAACGGCTCAATGTCGACACGATCGATCTGCTCTACCAACATCGCGTCGATCCCAGCGTTCCCATCGAAGACGTGGCCGGGGCGGTGAAGGATCTGATCCAGCAGGGCAAGGTCCGGCACTTCGGCTTGTCGGAAGCAGGCGCGCAGACCATCCGCCGCGCACACGCCGTTCAGCCCGTCGCCGCCCTGCAAAGCGAATACTCGCTCTGGTGGAAACGGCCCGAAGAAGAAATCATTCCCACCCTGGAAGAGCTGGGCATCGGCCTCGTTCCCTTCAGTCCGCTTGGCAAAGGATTCCTTACCGGGTCGATTACCGAAAACACGCAGTTCGATCCGGAGGACAATCGCGGCAGTTTCCCTCGCTTCTCGCCGGAAGCCCGCAGGGCGAATCAAGCGTTGGTCGATCTGATTGCGGCATTTGCCGGGAAGAAGAAGGCGACGTCGGCTCAGATCGCACTCGCCTGGCTCCTCGCTCAGAAACCCTGGATCGTCCCCATTCCTGGCACCGCCAGGTTGCAGCGCCTTGACGAGAACATCGGAGCGGTTGCAGTCCAGCTCACCCCGGATGATCTCCGCGAACTCGACGCCGCGACCGCGAAGATCCCCGTCTACGGAGACCGTTATCCCGCAGCTCTGGAACAGATGACCAACCGCTAAGCCCGTACGGGAAGACCTGTGTGCCTCGTACCGGCTCGCTCTCATGAACGGCAGGAGAAAACCATGCCCCATATTGTCGTGAAGCTGGTGCCGGGTAAATCGGAAGAGCAAAAGTCCCGCCTCGCCCAGGAGATCACGCATGCCGTGATGTCCACTCTGGACTATGGCGAGGACGCAGTCTCCGTGGCGTTTGAAGAAGTCCAGCGGCAGGATTGGGCCGAAAAAGTGCATAAGCCCGAGATTCAGGGCAAGTGGGACACCCTCTGCAAGAAACCTGGATACAACCCGTTCGCAACATGAGGACTCATGAAAATATCTTTTGAAAACAAAGTGGCACTCGTTACAGGCGCCGCATCAGGCCTGGGCCTCGCCACAGCCAAAGCCTTCGCTGCATCGGGCGCCTCCGTCGTGCTCGCGGACTGGCATGAAGAAGCCGCGCAATCCGCAGCCAGGGAGCTCGCCGCGCAAGGCCACAAAACCCTGGCCATCCGCTGCGACGTATCCGACGACGCACAGGTGGAGGCCATGGTGAAGCAGACGGTCACCGCTTTCGGACGTCTCGACGTGGCCTACAACAATGCCGGCGTTCAAAACCTCCTCGCCGCGACGGCCGATACAACCCGGGAAGACTACGACCGGGTGATGGGGATCAACCTCCGAGGCGTATGGAGCTGCATGAAATTTGAACTGCAGCAGATGATCCGGCAAGGCGGCGGCGCCATCGTCAACTGCTCTTCGATCGGAGGACGTACGGGAGGCGCCGAGCGCGGCATTTATCACGCCGCCAAGCATGGGGTCATTGGATTCACCAGAAGCGCAGCGCAGGAATATGCAAAGCGCGGAATCCGCATCAACGCGGTGTGTCCCGGAATGATCTGGACGCCGATGGCCGATCAGATGGTCGCCGGCGGTCAGGGTGACGCGCTCGAAGCGATGCTGAAAGGCGTGCCCATGGGCCGCTATGGCCGCGCCGAGGAAATCGCGGATGCGGTTCTCTGGCTTTCCAGCGACGCGGCAAGCTACGTCACCGGCCAGTCCATCTCAGTGGACGGCGGCCTCATCATGCCCTGAAAAAAAGAGCGATCACGCGCGGCGCCTCAAGGGCCGTTGATTCGCAAACCGGTCAGTCATCAGCGGGACGGCGAAGCCATCCCCGAACCCCTGCCGTACTGCGCATCAACAACGGCAGAATTTTCCTCATAACAAGGATCACCCTCAGGGAAGACCGAGAACACCCTGCGCTCCAGCCATCCGGCGCTTGTCTCCCGGGCACCCACTGCAACTAAGGTGTTAGAGGCCATTTCTGCTAGTTGTAGCTGAGAACACCCACTGGTCATTCAAAGTTATTCACTGCCGTGACAATCATCAGTTATCGAATTCCTCCGACTCAGCACAAACGCGTGCGAGCCGGGTGCCGACCCCAGGGTACGGGCTTGAAAAGCCGGCGGCCCAGATCATCGGCACGATGAGAATCGCTCCGATCTTACCGATGGAAAGAAGGTAGAAGCGCGAATCAGTTCTATGGCGCTCCAGGATGCGCTGACCGGATTGCCGAAATCGCACCTTTCTGCAGGATCGGGCAGGGCGGCCTTCAAGTTCAAAGAAAGAAGAGTTTTCGCAATGACAAAAGAGAGCAAGAATTACGGATTGGCGTGGCTTGTTGCGGGAGTGGGAGCCGGCGCTCTGGCCGGAATTCTCTATGCCCCAAAATCCGGCCGTGAAGACTTCGCCAGCGACGGCAACCGCGAGGAGAACGAGTATCTGCGCGCGCGCACCCGCCAGGCCGAAGAAGAGGTCAGCGCCATCCTCGGCCAGTGGAAGCAGCAGGTGGCTGCACTCGTCGACCAGAGCAGGGACCAGGTGAACGAGTATGTGGGTCGCGCCCACCAGGCTGCGGAAGAGGCGAGCGCCGTTTTCCATCAGAGCAAGCAGCGGGTGACTGCCCTCGCCGACCGGAGCACGGAGCAGGTGAGCGAGTACCTGGGTCGCACTCGTCAGGCCGCGGAAGAGGTCAGCGCCATTGTTGACCAGAGCAAAGAGCATGTGGCTGCCCTCGTCGATCAGAGCAGGGAGCAGGTGAACGAGGTCAGCACCGTTGTCGACCAGAGTAAACAGCAGGTGGCTGCCCTTGTGGACCAGAGCAGGGAACAGGTGAACGAGTACCTGGATCGCACCCGCCTGGCAGCGGAACAGGTAAGCACCGTTGTTGATCAGAGCAAACAGCAGGTGGCTGCCCTCATCGACCAGAGCAGGGAGCAGGTGAACGAGTACCTGGGTCGCACCCGCCTCGCCGCGGAAGAGGTCAGCACCGTTGTCGACCACAGCAAACAGCAGGTGGCGGCGCTCGTCGATCACAGCACGGAGCAGGTGAACGAGTATGTGAATCGCACCCGCCAGGCCGCCGAAGAGGTCAACGCCGTTGTCGACCGGAGCCGGCAGCAGGTAGCTGCCCTCGTCGACCAGAGCACAGAGCAGGTGCAAGGGCATGTGGATCGTACGCGCCAGGCCGCGGAAGTGGTCAGCGCCCTTATCGACCAGAGCCGGCAGCAGGTGGCTGCCCTCGTCGATCACAGCACGGAGCAGGTGAACGAGTACGTGAATCGCACCCGCCAGGCTGCGGAACAGGTCAGCGCCGTTGTCGACCAGAGCCGGCAGCAGGTGGCTGCACTCGTCGATCACAGCACGGAGCAGGTGAACGAGTATGTGAATCGCACTCGCCTGGCTGCGGAAGAAGTCAGCGCCGTTGTCGACCAGAGCAGGCAGGTGAACGAGTACCTGGGTCGCACTCGCCTGGCCGCGGAAGAGGTCAGCGCCGTTGCCGACCAGAGCCGGCAGCAGGTGGCTGCCCTCGTCGACCAGAGCAGGGAGCAGGTGCAGGGGCACGTCGATCGTACTCGCCAGGCCGCGGAAGTGGTCAGCGCCCTTATCGACCAGAGCAGGCAGCAGGTGGCTGCCCTCATCGACCAGAGCAGGGAGCAGGTGAACGAACACGTGGATCGCACCCGCCTGGCCGCAGAAACGGTCAGCGCGGCTGTCGATCAGAGCCAGCAGCAGGTGGCTGCCCTCATCGACCAGAGCAGGGAGCAGGTGAACCAACACGTGGATCGCGTCCGCCTCGCAGCAGAAACGGTCAGCGCGGTTGTCGATCAAAGCCAGCAGCACGTGGCGGCCCTCGCCAGCCAGGGCACGCAGGTGACCGAATACGTGGATCGCGCCCGCCTGGCAGCGGAAACGGTCAGCGCGGTTGTCGATCAAAGCCAGCAGCACGTGGCGGCCCTCGCCAACCAGGGCACGCAGGTGACCGAATACGTGGATCGCGCCCGCCTGGCAGCGGAAACGGTCAGCGCGGTTGTCGATCAGAGCCAGCAGCACGTGGCGGCCCTCGCCGATCAGAGCACGCAGGTGAGCGAATACCTGGATCGCACCCGCCTGGCCGCAGAAACGGTCAGCGCGGCTGTCGATCAGAGCCAGCAGCAGGTGGCTGCCCTCATCGACCAGAGCAGGGAGCAGGTGAACCAACACGTGGATCGCGTCCGCCTCGCAGCAGAAACGGTCAGCGCGGTTGTCGATCAAAGCCAGCAGCACGTGGCGGCCCTCGCCAGCCAGGGCACGCAGGTGACCGAATACGTGGATCGCGCCCGCCTGGCAGCGGAAACGGTCAGCGCGGTTGTCGATCAAAGCCAGCAGCACGTGGCGGCCCTCGCCAACCAGGGCACGCAGGTGACCGAATACGTGGATCGCGCCCGCCTGGCAGCGGAAACGGTCAGCGCGGTTGTCGATCAGAGCCAGCAGCACGTGGCGGCCCTCGCCAACCAGAGCACGCAGGTGACCGAATACGTGGATCGCACTCGCCAGGCAGCAGAAACGGTCAGCGCCCTGATCGACCAGAGTCAGCAGCATGTGGCTGCCCTCGCCGATCAGAGCACGCAGGCCAGCGAATACGTGGATCGCGTCCGCCTGGCCGCCGAAACGGTGAACGCGGCTGTCGACCAGAGCCAGCAGCATGTGGCTGCCCTCGCCGACCAGAGCACGCAGGCCAGCGAATACCTGGATCGCACTCGCCTGGTGACCGAAGAGGTCACCGCCCTTGCCGACAGGAGCAGCGCGCAGGTGACCGACTACGTGGATCGCATCCGCCAGGCCGCGGAAACGGTCAGCGTCCTCGTCGAGCAGAGCAAGGTGCAGATGAACGAATACGTGGATCGCACCCGCCAGGCCGCAGAAGAGATTGGCGCCCTGGTCAACCAGAACAAGCAGCCCGCGGTTCCCCGCTTTAGCCAGAGCGAGGAGAAGGTGATCGATCTCCTGGATCACTCCCGCCAGGCCCCGAAAGAGGCTGCCCCCCTTGCCGAGCCGATCCAGGAGCAGCCGGCTGCCTTTGCCGAGCCGGTCCCGCAGCAGCCCGCTGCCTTTGTGGACTCGAGCAGGGAGCAGAGCAACGAGCCCCCGGATCGCAGGCGCGGACTTAACGATCGCCGCAAGGCCTGGCCGGAAGTTGGCGCCGATGCCGACCCGAACAAGGAGGAGATGAGCGAGGAGCGCCGGCGCGGGATCATCGATCGCAGGCTCTCCTGGGAAGAGTTTGTGGCCAATAATTTCCCTCAGCGGGCATCGCAGACCACCCCGCGCTGAACCCCGCGCTGGAATTGACCCTGCCGGTTAGCCGATAATGGAGTGGGAAGTGAGGCTGATCGGATGAAGTTGTGGATGGTGGCCGTGGTCTGGGTTCTTGCCTGCGAAATAGCCGGGGCGCAGGCCCCCAATACGCTCACGCCCCAGGAGCAGCAGGGCGGATGGCACCTGCTCTTCGACGGGCACGATCTGCAGGGCTGGCACTCCTATCTGCAGAAGGGCACCGGCAGCGACTGGTCGGTGGTGGACGGCGCGATCCAGCTGAAGAAGACCAACCAGGATCCACCCGCGGATTATTCCGACCTGGTCACCGACGCCGAGTATTCGAATTTCGACCTGAAGCTGGAGTGGAAGGCACGCCCCTGCATCGACAGCGGAGTCATGTTCGACGTCCACGAGTCGCCCGAGTACCACAACACCTACGACACCGGCGTGGAGATGCAGATCGCGGACCTCGCCTGCACCGTTCCCGACAGCCGCGTCCTCATGGAGCGCTCCGGCGACATCTTCGACATGATCTCGGACAAGGTGGAGTGGGTGAAGCCGGCCGGCGAATGGAATCAGTTTGAGATCATCCAGGACCACGGACATCTGCAGCTCTTCCAGAACGGCCACCCGGTCATCGAGACGCAGCTCTGGGACAGCCAGTGGAACCAGCTGATTGCCGGAACCAAGTTCGCGCGGATGCCCGGATACAGCAAATACCACCAGGGCCATATCTCTCTGCAGGGAACCGAACCCAAAGGCGAGCCGGGCGTGAAGCTCTGCTTCCGCAACATCATGATCCGCGAGCTGCCGAGTCACTGAATTTCTGCCCGCACCGAGCAGTTTGCACACCCCTGCCGGGGCCGATGATAATTGCGGTGCGCAAAGGGGCACACCAACAAATGCGGATTGCAGCTGGAGTATGTGCGGCGGCGCTATTGTTCAGCGCGGTCGCGGCCATGGGCCAGGCGCCCGAGATTCCCAAACACGGGCGTGGTGAAAAGCTCTTTGACGGCAAAGACCTCAAGGGATTCGACACCTTCATCACCAGAGAGGGACTGAACTCCGATCCCAACCACGTCTTTACTGTCGAGAACGGCGTCGTGCACGTCTCGGGCACTGAGATGGGCTACATCATCACGAAGCGCTCGTACTCCAACTACTATCTGCGCGCCGAGTTCAAGTGGGGCGAGGGCACCTTCGGCGTGCGCCACGGCAAGGCGCGCGACAGCGGCATCCTCTATAACATCCAGGGACCGAACAAGGTCTGGCCACGCTCCATCGAGTTTCAGATCAACGAGGGCTGCACCGGCGACGTCTGGCTCACCGACGGCGCCGCCCTCACCGGCAGAGACGGCGTCCGCGTCACCGGGCCGCCCGGCAAGGCATCCAAAATCGACCGCATCAACAAGGGCCCCTTCGTCAACGTGGTTGGCTATCGTGACCCGGTCAACGAACTGGAGAAGCCGCATGGCGAGTGGAACGTAGTGGAACTCGTCAATCGCAACGGGCACGTCTGGCAGTATGTGAACGGCAAGCTGGCCAACGAGGGAACCGACGCCTTTCAGGCCACCGGCAAAATTCTCTTTCAGTCGGAAGGCTCCGAAGTCTACTTCCGCAACATGGTTCTCTACCCGCTCAGGTAACGCCCCAACCCCCGACCGGCCCCAGCCGCCGCGCTCGTCACCGGCGTCGCTCAGCCTCAGCAAAACTGTCTAAGAAGCCTCCATCGAGACCCCTTTTCGGTGAGTGCCCTGGCGATTCGTCGACAACTCAGATGGGCAATGCGCCCTCTGCCCCAGCATCGCTAATCTGCTTTCGCATCCAAATTCATATGGCGACTCATTACGACGCAATCATTATCGGAACCGGGGCCGGGGGTGGAACCCTGGCTTTCCACCTGGCTCAGGCCGGAAAGAAGATCCTCATTCTGGAGCGGGGTCCGTTCATGCCCCAGGAAAAGCTGAACTGGGATACCTCAGCTGTTTTCCTCGACAATCGCTACCACACCAAAGAAACCTGGAAGGATAAAGATGGAAAGGACCTGCACCCACAACAGTCCTACTTTGTAGGCGGACAGACGAAAGTTTACGGAGCGGCGATGTTTCGGATGCGCGCGGAGGATTTCGGAGTCATCCGCCACAAAGGCGGCATATCGCCGGCGTGGCCGATCTCGTATTCCGATCTGGAACCCTACTACACCCGCGCCGAAGAACTTTTTCACGTTCATGGCGACCTTGGCACTGCTCCCTCTGTTCCGGGCGGATATGGTTCTTCCTTCGATCCGACCGAACCATTCCATTCCAGAAAATATCCTCATCCTCCGTTCGCCAACGAACCGCGGATGCAGTCCATCGAGGACGATGTTCGCAAGCTCGGCATCAACACCTTCCCGATTCCGCTGGGGCTCAGGCGCGATGAGGCGAATCCTCTGGCCTCGAAATGCGTACGCTGCGATACCTGCGACGGCTACCCATGTCTGGTCCACGCAAAATCCGATGCAGATATCAATTGCATCCGGCAGATTATGAATCTGCCGAATGTCACGCTGATGACAAATTCCCGGGTCACACGCCTGCTGACCAACAGCACGGGCACCGCCGTCACTTCGGCAGAGGTTATTCATTCCGGCGCCGGGAAAGCTTATGGGTCCGCTCTCGAACCCACTGTAGCGAGTGCGCCGCCGCCATCAAAGGACGGCAAAGCCGCGATCTATACAGCCGATCTGTTTGCGGTGTGCGCAGGCGCGATCAACTCCGCAGTCATCCTTCTGGCATCCGCCAACGACATGCACCCTAGGGGTCTTGCTAACCGCTCTGACCAGGTTGGCCGTAACTTCATGTATCACCAGGCCGACGCGCTGCTCGCGCTTGGCACTGACCGCAATGAGGACAGCTATACCAAGACCTGGGGCACAAACGACTTCTACCTTAAAGATCCCGACCCGTCTTATCCGTTTCCCCTCGGCCAGGTGCAGCCGGTGGGCAGCTTTCACTACGAGATGATGAAGGGCGACGCGCCATCATTCACTCCCGAGTTTGTCCTGGAAGGAATGAAACACCACGCCGTTCCCTGGTGGCTGACCACGGAAGATTTGCCCGATCCGGAGAATCGGGTGACGCTCCACAACACGACTCCGCTCTCCGTCGAAGCGTATCAACCAGGCCTTGTCGGCGCCCACCCGTCAGGAGATACCGGCCGTACCAATGAGTCGGAGCCTGTGACAAACAGCTCGCCTGGGCGAATCGAGCTCTCCTACACCCCGAACAACGTCGAATCCTTCGAGCGTCTGAAAGACCGTTGGGTCGGCGTCCTGAAGAAGGCTGGCCACGCCAGCACCTCCGTTCCGTTCCATGCCTACTTCAAGAAGCGCATACCCCTTGAAGGCGTCGGCCACCAGAACGGCACCTGCCGCATGGGTAACGATCCGGCTGTCAGCGTCCTTGACCCGCAATGCAAAGCCCATGACCTGGACAACCTCTATGTCGTCGATGCGTCCTGCTTCGTCTCGGCCAGCGCGGTCAATCCGTCCCTCACCATTATCGCGAACGCAATCCGAATCGCCGATCACCTGATTGGGGAGCGACTTGGGACTGTAGTGTCGATGCGATTGAAGTGAAAACGCTCACCAGCATCGCGAAGTCGGCGAGGCTCCGCTGATCGGTCTCTGCGCAACCCTGGGTTTACGCTAACAGGCCAACTCACTCTTCCGGCCCTGCTGCGCGCGTCTTGCGCCTGACCTCCCTTTTTTGTAGTGTCGCTTTAAACTGTTCCGGAGGGATGGTTAGCCGCATGGCGAAGCTCGTATATGGATTGAACCAGTCTCTGGATGGCTACGTCGACCACACGGAATTTCGTCCTGATCTCGCCCTCTTCCGTCACTTCATCGACGATGTGCGTGGCCTGACCGGCATGGTCTACGGCCGCGGCATGTACGAGGTCATGCGTTATTGGGACGAAGATCAGCCGGACTGGCAGGCGCACGAACACGACTACGCGGCGGCATGGCGGAGCCGGCCAAAGTGGGTTGTCTCGCGCTCGCTGAAGTCGGTCGGCCCCAACGCCACCCTTGTCGCGGAGGACATCGAGGCGGCGATACGAGGGCTGAAGGCTCGGCTCGCTGGGGAAATTGAAGTGGCCGGACCCGGCCTGGCTGGAAGCCTGACCCAACTCGGCCTGATCGATGAGTATCGACTCTACCTGCACCCCGTCGTGCTGGGCAGCGGCAAGCCATTCTTTTCCGGCCCTCGGCCGCCACTCCACCTCGTCGCCAGCGATCGGATTGCCGAGGACGTGATCCGCTTGACCTACGTTCCTGCCTAGTCGGCCAACTAACCCGCCAGACTGCAAAAGCGTTAGCTTAGGTGCTCATCAACGGGCATCGCGGCGTGTTTTCCCGTGCGGCTGAATCGCCGCCTGATTCCTGAACAGGTGCGACGCAACCGCTTCCATAGCTCACCGCAAGACGACTTCTCGTTACCTATCCGCAGCCCACGGGGCGAGTCGGCAATTTGATTACCATTTTTGCGGCTTGCGAATGCCCATGAGGATGTCGCAGACGTGGTTGTTGTAGTTCTCGTGAGGCAGCCGATATGTCTTCGTGCCTATTTCGAACGCGCCGCTGTTCTCCTGCATGATCGCGTTCAGGTGGGCAAATTCGGCATTGCAGAAGCAGTGCTCAAACGCATAGCCCGCTTGTCCCCAGTTGACCTCCCGTGTGGTCGGCGTTTGCGCTGGCCTGCGATTCGCTACCGCAGGAAGTAGGTGCAGGCAGGCGGTCGGCAACATAGGTAGCGCAACCTCAACATTCGGTTCGTGGAATCCCATGCCGTAGTTCAGCTTTCCATCGACGTCGCGTGCGAACGTGATGACCGGCGAGTCGCCGAGCATGAACGGGTCATCCGGCGTTGTACGTATCCAGCGCCATTCACTAGCCAGAAGCAATGGGTCTATATGGGACATCTGGTTCTTTATGCCCTCAACGTAGCTGCGCTGGAGAGCGTCGGGTGTGTCGTGCACACGCATCATGCGCTTCACACCCTCGGCCACATGCTCCGGCGTAATTGGTCCGTCGTTGAATCTACGCCCCTGGGCCATTGCTTCCATGTTCCAATGTGCCGCGACCGTTGCAAGCTATTTAGGGTTATTCAGGAAGGTGGTAAAGGCGTGAGCACGCACAGCCATCATCGGGCCCTGCCCGGAGCGGCGAGCCTGCGAGCGCTGAAACAGCATGAAGATATAACGGGTGAGCGCCAGCTTCCGTTCGTCAGTCAGTACGAACCTTGGATCGCAGACCTCATCCATAAGGTCGTTGACTGGTTGCTCGATCTCCTGAGCCAGCTGCGTCTCGACTTCAACTTCGATTGCAGAGTCATTTGGGTCGGCATAGAACCCGTCAATCCGCGTAGCTGACGTAGGTGATTTTCTACCGTTGGGCTTCTTTCCTTTGCTGTACTGCCAGAGCCAATCGGATTGCTCAACCGGGTGCTTATAAGAGAACTGCTTTAGCAGTCTCTTGGGAGTAGTGTGGGATTTCATAACGATCTCCTTGGTGAGTGTCGGAGCCTCCCTCCCCCATGCACACCCTTCTTCGTATTATGTTCGCCCACATGGCTAACGTGAGTCAATTCACTACCCGCAGTCGGTTGGCAGGCTAGATCTGCTGCGTGTGCAACATCAGAGTTGCAGAATTGCCCGAACCATCGGCAGGAAGCAGTCCCGCCTTTGCTCTTCGACAAACCACAACCGAGGTGACTCCAGCCCGTCGTACTTGGTGACTACGGATCGCCACCGTTCTCAAGTCGTCGGAGAGCGAGCAGGATTACTCCCGCTAAGCGCCGCTGGCGCCACCCATCGCTAAACTCAACCCGTCGCGACGTCTGCTATCCACTATCTCCTTCAGCCCCGCACTCACCTTCAATCGCGGCTCCGTCACCCGCTGCACGTCCTCTACCGTCACCCCCGGCGCAATCTCCTCCAGGCACCAGGCTTGCCCGTCGCGCAGCTCCTCCCCCGCTGAACCCACCTCCCCGCCGCCTCCGCTATACTTCTTCGCAACCCACCATGAGGCGCCACGTCCTCATCTTCGGTGTCGTCGGCGGACTCCTCATCGCCACCCTCCAGTACACCGAATACCGCTTCGTCGTACTCTCCTACTCCATCGAGATCTACGGCGCGCTCATCGCCATCCTCTTCGCCGCCTTCGGCATCTGGCTCGGCCTCCGCATCACCCGCGGCCGCGAAACCGTCCGCGAAACCGTCGTGGTGAAGGAAGTGGTTGTCCCCGCCGAAGCTCCCGCCCTCGAACCCCGCGTTCCCGATACCGCCCGCCGGCAATCCCTCGGCATCACCGCCCGCGAGTTCGAAATCCTCACCCTGGTCGCCCGCGGCCACAGCAATCGCGAGATCGCCACCCAGCTCTTCGTCTCCGAAAACACCGTCAAGACCCACTGCGCCCGCGCCTTCGACAAGCTCGGAGCCGCCCGCCGCACCCAGGCCGTCCGGCGCGCCAAAGAACTCGGCCTCTTGCCGTAGCGACCGTTGCCCGAAGGGCGTCCCCTCGCCCAAAAGCACGATTTCCGCACCATTCCTCAAAAATCACCCGAAAGGATGACGACATCCGGCCCCCTTCCACCGCATCGTGACTCCACCCTCACCTGCACCAGGAGCCAGCCATGAAAAAAACCGTCCTCACCTTCGGCCTCATCGCCGGCGTCATGATCTCCGTCCTCATGGACAGCTCGCTTCTCCTCGCCCACAGGATCGGCTCCGGCCACAGCATGCTCCTCGGCTACACCATCATGGTGGCGTCGTTCCTGCTCGTCTACTTCGGCATCCGCAGCTATCGCGACAACACCCTCTCCGGCCAGATCTCCTTCGGCCGCGCCTTCGCCTGCGGCATCCTGATCACCCTCATCACCACCCTCTGCTACGTCGCTACCTGGGAGGTCCTCTACTTCAACTTCATGCCCCACTTCATGGACAGCTATTTCGCCGCGCAGATTCACAGGGTCCAGTCTTCGGGACTTGACCCCGCCACCGCCGCCGCCCGGGTCTCTGCCATCGAGCGTTCGCAGCAGCTCTACCAAAACCCGTTCGTGAATATGGCGTACACGTTCATCGAGCCCTTTCCCGTCGGCCTTCTCATGACTCTGCTCTCCGCCGCCGTCCTCCGCCGCAAAGCCCCTGCCCAACCCGCCGCCGCACCCGCCGCCATGACCCCATAAACGACAGGCTGATCGCGCATGCGATGATCCGCGTTGCCGGACTCGCTTTTCCCTGGACAGCGCGCTCCGAGCACAGACCCTTACCTCCGTACCGTCCCACCCCCAAATTTCCCTTGCCCCCACCTTCGCCGCCCTCTACCCTGAAAGCAGAGAAAGCTCTGTTCCGCGCTATCGCGAACAGAGCTTTTTCTGTTGTGGGCGCTCGGGCCTCTGCTGAACGCTGCACCCTGCACCCTGAGGGTTCAGCAAGTATCCTGAAATCAGTCGTTTGCCGCATACCAAAAGAGGCCCGTCGCAACCAGCCCGGAATCAGGAGTTTGCCACATACCCCCATCCCCCCAGGGGGGTGGGGTCCGAAGCGCGCTTGCTGTACCGTAGAAAAGGAATTTTTCGAGGGGAAAACTCATGCGCGCTCTCGTCAAGGCTCGCGCCGAACGCGGCCTTTGGCTCGAGGATATTCCCGAGCCCGAATTCGGAATCAACGACGTCCTCATCCGCGTTCGCCGAACCGGCATCTGCGGAACCGACGTCCACATCTACCAATGGGACGAATGGGCTCAGCAAACCATCCCTGTGCCCATGGCCATCGGCCATGAATTCGTGGGCGAAATCGCCGCTGTCGGCTCGAACGTCTCCGACTTCAAAGTCGGCGACCTGGTCTCCGGCGAAGGCCACGTCACCTGCGGACGTTGCCGCAATTGCCTCGCCGGTCGCCGCCATCTCTGCGCTCACACCTCCGGAGTCGGCGTCAATCGCCCAGGC
This sequence comes from uncultured Acidobacteriaceae bacterium, assembly GCA_963770525.1. GTDB lineage: Bacteria > Acidobacteriota > Terriglobia > Terriglobales > Acidobacteriaceae > Palsa-343. The sequence continues at coordinate 265,279 of CAVYPY010000007.1, forward strand.
GCCTTTGCCGAATACATCGCGCTGCCCATGACCAACATCTGGCGCCACCATGCCGGAGTCCCGGAAGAAATCGCCGCCATCTTCGATCCCTTCGGCAACGCAGTCCACACCGCGCTGGCGTTTCCCGTATTGGGAGAAGACGTCCTCATCGCCGGCGCTGGTCCCATCGGCCTCATGGCCATCCCTATCGTCGGCCATGCCGGCGCTCGTTACGTTGCGGTCACCGACCTGAATCCCTTCCGCCTCGATCTGGCTCGCAAAATGGGCGCAACCATCGCCGTCGATCCCCGCGAAACACCGGTCTCCCAGGTGCAGAAGCAGCTCGGCATGCAGGAAGGCTTCGACGTTGGCCTCGAAATGTCCGGCAGCCACGCGGCTTTCAACGAGATGATCGACAACATGGCGCATGGCGGCCGCATCGCCGTTCTCGGCCTGCCGGCGAAGCCGATGCAAACCGACTGGCGCAAGATCATCTTCAACATGCTCACGGTGCGGGGCATCTACGGCCGCGAGATGTATGAGACCTGGTACAAAATGTCGGTGCTGATCACCTCCGGCGTCGACATCTCTCCGGTCATCACCCACCGCTTCAGCTATAAGGACTACGAGGAAGGCTTCCAGGCAATGATCGGCGGCGAGTGCGGGAAGGTCATCCTCGACTGGACGACGATTTAGGAAAGTGGTGACTTCTTCCGTGTCGCCTGTCGTCCGTTCTTCAGCTCCTGCACCACGAACCGCTTTGCCCCCGCCACCGCCTCGGCCGGACCCTCCCCTAGGAGCAGCCGGCAGAGCAACGCGGTCGAAAACGCGCAGCCCGTCCCGTGGGCTCCGTGCCGGCCACGAGGCTCGACCCGCTGCCCTGTAAACCACTGCTCTCGCCCTTCCGGGGTCCGCAGGAAGTCTTCGGGCGGTTCCAGATGGCCCCCGGTAACGACCACCGCCAAGCCCGGCGCCAAGCCGGCGATCCGGCCAGCGACACCCGGCACTGCTTCCCGCCCGGGAGATGCCTCGCCCAGCAGTGCCCCCGCTTCATCCAGGTTGGGCGTCACCCAACCCACCAGGGGCAACAGTTCTTCGATCAGTCGGCCGACCCCGGCTGGTTCCAGGAGCTCCGCACCGGAACTCGAGCGGATCACCGGGTCCAGCACTACCCGCTCCCGCGGCACTCCAGCGCCTCGCAGCCAGTCCGCCACCACCCCCACCAGGGCGCTCGTCGCCAGCATCCCGATCTTGACCCCGGCGATCCCGGATACCCCAAAGGCATCCCTCAGGCACTTCAGGGTGTCCCCCAAAAGCGCCGGTTGAACCGAATCGACCCGAAAGACCCCCTGAGTTGACTGGACAGTTAGCGCCGTCAGTGCAGTTACCCCAAAAACGCCATGAGCTGCCATCACTTGCTGATCCCGGGTCGCGCCAGCTCCACCGGTTGGATCCAGTCCGGCTATCGTAAGCGCTAATGGCTCCCCTACTAACTGCTTGACACGATGAGACTTCTGTCGCACAGTCATTTCCGCCTTGGTTCCGGGCAGCGCTCTGCCCTTTTTCTGCCATCGTACCTGCAGGGTCTTCCCTCCGGCGCTCGCCCTTGTTCAGGCACCGGACTGGAGACTGTTTTCTTTTTTGCGACCCGGTTGCGCCATTCCGGACTATCACAGATCGGCCGGCTGCGCAACCCATGAAGCGAAATAAATGCTTCCGGTTGTTTGACTTACGAGCGGCAGATTTCTAAAATTTGAAGAGGAGGATCATGAACGCTATCCGACGATCCGATAACGCGAAACGTCCTCGCCGATGGCTCACTTTTGCCGGCGCAGTTGTGTCGATTCTGGTGGGTGTCGCCGGGGCCCGGGCGGCTTCTCCCGCCGACCACCTGACGACCGCTGAGGTCGCCGTCCATCACCACCACTGGTACGAGTTTGGTGTCGCGTCCTGGTACGGCAAGTTCTTCCAGGGCAAAACCACCGCGAGCGGCGTTCCCTTCGACGAGAACGCGCTGACCTGCGCTCACCGGACCCTGCCTCTGGGCTCCGTCCTCAAGGTCACGAACCTGCGCAACCATCGCTCGGTGGTCGTCACCGTGAATGATCGCGGCCCGGTTCCTGAAGACCGGATCATTGACCTTTCCTACGCCGCCGCCCAGGCGCTTGGATTCAGCGAGCGCGGCCTGGCCCCTGTCAAGGTCGAACTGATCGGATCCAACGCCGAAGTGGCCCAGCTCCAGTCGCCCTCGGACCTGCCTCCAGCGCGCTGAGCTGTGCCGAGCCTAAAGGGCTCGAATTGCCCCGGAACTCCCCCACAGTCAGGACCCCAGGAGAGTGACCTGCGTCGCTGGCTCTTTGGGGGACGTTCGGGCGGTTTCCCACCGAGGTAGCGCGCCGAACCTTAAATTGGAGCGAATCGGTACCAGGGGAAGATCCGTTCCGGTGAACTCCTATCCACGGTTCGTTCCCGGCCCACTGCTGGATCCCGCCGTTTTCTCCACCAGGAAGTACGCCTCGACTGCCCGGCCCAGCGAAGCCCGGTCGAGGACGGCTGTCCGATCCTCGTAGCGAGCCGACCAGCAGACCTGGTTCACCAGGTCCCGCGGCTGGCACCCCCGCAGTTCCTGGCCAAGGCTCCGGATCGCCTGAGCCAGGTCCCGGATCACGGCGTCGTCCACGCGCAGTCCCCGCTCGTGGGCTACCCGCCCAAAGATCGAGCAAAACTGATCTTCCGTCGCCGCATCCACCCGGATTTTGGTTTGCATCCGGCGCAGGAACGCGGCATCCACCAGGTCGGAGGGATCCATGTTGGTGGCAAAGACGACCAGCATCTCAAACGGCACTTCGATCTTCCGCCCGCCCACCAGGGTCAGAAAATCGATCCCGCGGTCCAGCGGCACCACCCAGCGGTTCAGCAGCTCCTCGGGCCGCACCCGCTGCCGCCCGAAGTCGTCCACGATCAGCACCCCGTTGTTGGCCTTCATCTGCACCGGGCCGCTGTAATACTTCGCATTGGCGTTGAACTGCAGGTCGAGCATGTCGATGGTGAGCTCGCCGCCGACCAGAACCGACGGCCGCCGGCAACGAACCCAGCGCAGATCGTGGGCATCAGCGCTCGGTCCTTCCAATTCCTTGTGGATGATCGGGTCGTACAGCACGATGATCTGACCATCCACTTCGATCGCGTGCGGCACCCACACATCGTCCTCGGCCAGCACCCGTGACATGGTTTCCGCGATGGCCGTCTTGCCCACGCCCGCGGGCCCGTGGACGAAGATGGTCGAGCCCGAGTTCAGAGCCGTCCCAATCTGGCCCAGCGTTCGGTTGTCGATGACCAGAGCGTTGAACGCCCGCTCCACATCCGGCTTCCTTATCACCACGTTGCGGACGCTCTGCTTCCGCACCTGCGCCACATAGCTGGCCAGCGAAACCGGTACCGCCCCGGTGTACTGGCATTGTGAGAGCAGATTCAGGGCGCGGGCGCGCGCCTGCCCGGTGAGAGCGATGGTCGGCACGTTGCCCACCATCCCTGTTAACTGGCACAGTTGCTCGGTTCGCATCCAGTGCACCAGCTCGTCGGCCAACGGCTGGCTCACATGCAGGTGCCGCGCCAGGTCGCGCGTGGAGAGCGCGCCGCACACATACATCGTCTTCAGCGCCAGTTCGTCGACGACCGACCGCCGAATACCCAGCTCCGCGGTCGATCGCGGCCGGTACTCCGGTCCATGAAAGAGGCCGTCGTCCTCGCTCGTTGTCTCTTCGGATGACGCTTGCGGCGGCTCAGCCTCCAGCGGGGGCAAAGACGCCACGTCGATAATTTCGGCAGCGCTCCCCGGCGCCGAGTGCTCCGGAGAAAAGAAATTGACCGTTCGAATCGTTTCCAGGCGCGATTCAATCGCGGATTTGGCAGCACTCACAGCAACATCCTCTTCTTCTGTTCTTCGGCACTCCGCGTGTTTCGTTCAACGGTCCGGCAAACCTGCCGGCCTTTATTCCGCGGATTCTGCCCCTGCGGCCGCTTCTGTCCGCGGCTCTGCTGGCTCGTGCTTCTTCACCAGCACATGCGAACACACGTTCATCCGCTCTTACGGCGGTCTTTGTCTCTGTCACGGAACTTTCGCCCCGCGGGGTCGTACGAGGGCGCACATCGTGCTCCGATCCAGCATTCACCTGGGGTAGCATAACGGTCAATAGAGCGAAAGTGCTATTACGCGAAGGCGCAACCTTCGTGCGGTGTCTGCAGTAATCTTTCTCCCTGCGGCACTCGAACTTCACTCCTCCCGCAGCGTCTCCATCGGATCCAGCGCCGCCGCTCGCTCCGCCGGCAGCCAGCTCGCCAGAAGAGTGATCGCCGTCATGCCCGCCATGGCCAGCAGCAGAACGGAGAAACTGGTCGGTTTGAGCCCGTACAACAGCGCAGCAACAGCGCGGCCAGCCGCCAGCACCAGCACCGTGCCTGCCGCCAATCCCACCGCCAGCAAAATCCCTGCCTCGCGCAGCATCAGAGTCACGATTCCCCGCCGCGTCGATCCCAGAGCCATCCGCACGCCGATCTCACTGCGCCGCCGCACCACCATCCAGGAGAGGATCCCATAAAGTCCCACCATGGCCAGCAGCGCTGCCAGCGCTCCGTAGAAGCCGGAAAGCGTTGCCATCAGCCTCTCCCGTCCCAGACCCTCCAGAATGGAGGGCCGCATCCCCCAGGAAATCATCACGATGCCTGGGCTGACCTCCTCCGCAGTCCGCTTCAGGGACTCGGTCAGCGTCCCCAGCGGCTCGCTCGACCGGATCAGCAACGTGGCATCCGAGTCCATGCGCGGCTGCTGATCCACATCTCCGTAGATGATCGGCGTCATTTGTTCCCGCAGGTCGTAGTACTTCGTGTCGCCCACCAATCCGATCACGCGGTACGTCTTGTCCGGCCGGCCACCGTCCTGCTGGATGCCAAACGTCTTGCCCACGGGATTGCTGCTGCCCAGGAACTCCTTCGCGAACGTTTGGTTCACGATCGCGACCAGCGGTGACCCCGCCATGTCACTGCCTGCGAAGGTCCGGCCAGCCATCATCGGAATCCGCAGCGTCTGGAAATAATCTGCCGTGACCGGATCGTAGTTGGACAATTTCCGCTTCACGCCGGCGTCCGGCACATCGATGAACTCATCCCACCCATTGCCACTCACCGGGACAATCGCAGTCTCTGCAGCGTCCACTACGCCGGGCGTAGCCCGCACTTGCCGGAGCAACTCACGGTGGAAAATCACCTGCCGCTCGGTCTGCCGGTGCAGCGCGGATAAGTCGAAAAAATCCGCCACGACCACCTGCCGCGGATCGAAGCCGGGATTCACCCGAACCAGGTTTCGGAACGTCTCCACAAACAGGAGTGCCGAAGTGACGAGAAGCAGGGACAGAGCCACCTGCGTCACAATCAGACCACGACGCAGCAGAAAGCGCTCGCGTCCCGCCGTCATGCCGCGTCCACCCGTGCGCAGCGCCATGCCTGGATCGGCCTGCGCCGCCCGCAGCGCTGGCACCACGCCAAACAGCAGACACGTCCCCACCCCCACTGCCGCGGTGAACCCCAGCACCCGCCAGTCGATGGCCAGCGACAGGAACACCGGATCGCCCGCTGTGCCGATCCCGGCCATCAGTGCTCGACCTAGTCCCTGTGCCAATGCCGCACCCGCCGCCGCGCCCAGAAACGCCAGCAGCAGGCTCTCCACCAGCAACTGCCGAACCAGCCGCGCCCGCGACGCTCCCAGGCTCAGACGGACAGCCATCTCCCGCTGCCGTGCCCCGGCCCGCGCCAGCATCAGGTTCGCGAGATTTGCGCAGGCGATGAGCAGCACCAGCGCGGAAATCCCAAGCAGCATCCACAACGGCTGCTCGTATTCTCTGCGCAACTGCGAGACGCCGGTTGCGGCCGGCAACGCTCGCAGAGTGAACCGCAGATAGTCGCGCCGCTCGATGGCGTCGTAGCTCGTCGGCACAGTCGCCGCAAAAATCCCCGGCGAAATGGCCTCCAGGTTCGCGGTCGCACGCGTCGGCGTCTCGCCGGTCTTCAGCCGCCCCAGCGCGTCCAGCCACCAGGTTGTCGCTTGCCGCGTCCATGGGGTGTCCGGATGCAGGACCGGCTCCGCGCACAGCGGCACCACCACATCGAAGCTTCGTCCCACCTCCAGCCCGGTAAAGGTCGCCGGCGTCACACCGGCGATGGTGAACAGTTGCCGGTCCAGCATGATCTTCTGACCGATTGCCGCCGTGCGTCCTCCATATTCCCGTTGCCAGAATCCGTAGCTCACCACCGCCGTCTGCGCGCCGCACCCAGCCTGATCGTCACCGGGCCCGATCAGCCTTCCCAGAGCCGCTTGCATGCCCAGAACCGAGAAGAAGTCGCCGCTCACCCACAGGCCATTGGCAGGCCGCGCCGCGCTCCCGGGACCCATCTGGAATGTCTCTGTGCTCCACGCTGCCAGATCCGAGAACGCCTGCTGCTTCTGCCGGAGTTGCTCCCACATCGCAAACGACAGCTCCTGCTGGCGTCCGACCGTGCTGCCCACCCGGCCCCGATGCACCAGATCCACATTCGCCAGCCGCTGCGGATCCTGCACCGGCAGCGTGCGCAGTACCACGGCATCGATCAGCTGAAAGATGGCCGTGTTGGCGCCGATCCCCAGCGCCAGCGACATCACAGCCACTGCCGTGAACAGCGGATTCATCCGCAGCACCCGTGCCGCCATCCGCACATCGCGGGTCCATCCCCGCCACCACGGCTCCCCCGCGACGGGTACCGGGCTCTGCGCCGCCGGACGAAATACCCGCCGCAACTCCGCGCGCAGCCGATCCCCGCTCAGTTCCTCGCGCACGCGCCGCTCCGCTTCTTCCGCGGCAACGCCATGGGCCAGCAGATCCTCGTACCGTTCGCTCGCGTCCTGCGCCATCTCCTCGGCCAGGCTTTCGTCGCGCCCCGGCTCCAGACGCAGTTCGCCCAGCTCCGCGCGAACAATGCGTTTCCAGTCGGGATCTGGATTCTCAGGCATGCTCCGCCCCCGTAATGTGATGGATCGCCTCCACAAAAGCCTTCCAGGAACTCCGCTGCGCCGCCAGAGCCTTCCGACCGTCACGTGTCAGCTTGTAGTAACGCCGGCGCCGCTGGCCTGCCTTCTCGACCCACTTGCCCTCCAGCAGTCCGCGTTTTTCCAGCCGGTACAGCAGGGGGTAAAAGGACGCGATGTGAAAGGTCAGCGCTCCGCTCGACCGCTCCTCGATGAGCCGTCCAATCTCATACCCGTGCCTTGGCCGATGCTCGACCAGTGAGAGAATCAGCAGCTCCGCGCTCCCTTTCTTCATTTCCCGATCGAACCCTGCCTACTCCATATATGTCATAGCTACATATAGTGACCGCATCTATCGACACCTGTCAACAGGTTCACGCGCCGTTTCGCTGGCAGCAGCCATGCCGCGGCCGGTCGCGAGCCACTGGGCCACAGGCTACCGGCTCCCTGTCCGCTGATCGCTGTACGCTGTTTTTGATGGATTCACGCCTGATTGTCGCCCTCGACTTCCCCGCAGCCGCTCCCGCGCTCGCCCTTGCCGACCAGCTCCGCGGACACGTTCGCTGGCTCAAGGTTGGCCTGGAGCTTTACTGCGCCGAAGGGCCCGCGCTCGTTCGCCAGCTGCGCGTCCGCGGCTTTTCCGTCTTCCTCGACCTGAAGCTGCACGACATTCCCAACACCGTCGCGGGAGCTGTTCGCTCGGCCGCCACCACCGGGGCCGAACTCCTCACGCTCCATGCCGTCGGAGGCCCCGCCATGCTCCGCGCCGCGGCCGAGGCTGCTGGCTCGCTCCCCACCTCGCCGCAGCTGCTCGCGGTCACCGTCCTCACTTCCATGGACCAGGCGCAGCTCGCCGCCATCGGGGTCAACGTCACGCCCGCCGATCAGGTCCGGCGCCTTGCCGCTCTCGCCGCTGATTCCAGCATTACCGGCCTGGTCGCCTCCGCCGAAGAAGTCGATGCCCTTCGCCGTCTCTATCCCCAGGCGACGCTCGTTATCCCCGGCATTCGCCCCGCCGGCGCTGCGGCCGGCGACCAGAAGCGCGTCGCCACCCCCGCCGCTGCGCTCGCGGCTGGAGCTACCTACCTCGTCATCGGCCGCCCCATCACCCAGGCGGCGGATCCCGTCGCGGCCACTGAGGCCATCCTCGCGGAAATGGCGTCCGTCCCGGCGACGAGCTAAACGCGCGATCATAGAGAAATGGCCGCGCCCACTCAGCCGGATGTCGAACCCGTCCCGATGTCGTCGCCCGCCGCCGCTGAATCCCCCGCCGCCATTTACCGCCGCTGCCTTGCTGACAACCACCTCCTCCTGAGCCGCGAGCAGCGCCGCCACCACTGGCTCGGCTATGCCAAAATCACCGACTTCCTCCTGGGTGTCGCCCTCGCCGTTTTTACGCTCACAGCACAGTCGCATGCTTTGCTGCTGCTCATTCCTGTCGCAATCTTTATCGTCCTGCTTGTCGCCCACGATCGCGTCCTGCGGCGCCTGCAGAAGCTGGAACGCGTCGCCGATTTCTACGCCCGCGGACTCGCACGCCTCGACGACCACTGGGCGGGTACCGGCGAGACCGGCGACCGATTTCTTTCCCCCACGCATCCTTACGCCCGCGATCTCGATCTCTTCGGAGCCGGGGGTTTGTTCGAGTTGCTGTGCACGGCGCGCACCCGCGCCGGCGAAGCCACGCTCGCCGACTGGCTTCTGAACCGGGCTTCGCCTGAGACGGTGCTCGCCCGACAACAAGCCGTTGCCGACCTGCGCCCGCGGTTGCCGCTGCGCGAGCAGCTTTTCGCCGCCGGAGAAACGGTTCGCCTCGGCGTTCATCCCGACGCGCTCACGGCCTGGGGCGAAGCCGCACCCGCCTTCCATTCACCCTGGCTGCCGTGGATTCTTGGTGTGCTCGGCGTTGCCTGGATGGGAGTCGCCGCTGTGTGGCTCGTCCACCTCATTGACCTGCTTGCACGCGGCTATGGCTACGATGTTGCGGTGTCAGGCCCGCTGTGGTGGGGCCTTCTCGTTCTCTCCCTGGTGAATTACGGCATCAGCCGCACGCTGAAGGTCCGGGTGGACGCCGCGGCCGACGCTATTGAGCATGCTGCCGGGGACCTTCGCCTGCTTGTCGAAGTCCTGGCGCTTCTGGAGCGCGAGCCGTATGCTGCGCCGCGGCTGCGCGATTTGCGCGCCTCCCTGAACACCCACAATATCCCCGCCTCGGTCGCCGTCGCTCGCCTCGAACGCATCGCGGACTGGCTGGAAGGCCGCCATAATCTCTTCACCCGCATCGCCATGGGACTCGCGTTCTACGACACGCAATTCACTCTTGCCGCCGAACGCTGGCAGCGCCGCTTCGGACCGGCGATTCGGGGATGGCTGGCTGCGGTCGGTGAATTCGAAGCTCTCTCTTCGCTCGCCGGTTACGCTTTTGAGCATCCCTCTGATCCGTTCCCGACGTTCGCCGCAGAGAGTCCCTGCTTCGAGACGCGCGGCCTTGGGCATCCCCTGCTGCCCGTGTCGCAGGCGGTGGGCAACGATCTGAGCCTGGGCTCGGGCACGCCGCAGTTGCTCATCGTGAGCGGGCCGAATATGGCGGGGAAGAGCACTTTTCTGCGGGCCATTGGACTGAACGCAGCGCTGGCTCAGGCTGGTGCGCCGGTGCGGGCTGCTTCGCTGCGGATGTCGCCGCTGGCGGTGGGCGCCTCGATCTGCATCCTCGACTCGCTGCAGGGCGGCGTGTCGCGTTTTTATGCGGAGATTCAGCGGCTCAAGCTGCTCTCCGATCTGGCGGATGGGCCGACGCCGCTGCTGTTTCTGCTGGATGAGCTGCTGTCCGGGACGAATTCGCACGACCGGCTTGAGGGGACACGGCACGTTGTGACGGCGCTGGTGCGGCGCGGGGCGATTGGCCTGGTCACGACGCACGATCTGGCGCTGACAGCGATACCGGAGGCGCTCAATGCGACGATGCCGGACGCGGCGAGCAACACTCATTTCGAAGACAGCATGGAGGATGGGCGGCTGCATTTCGACTACCGGCTGAAGCCGGGGATTGTACAGACCAGCAATGCGCTGAAGCTGATGCAATCGATCGGGCTGGACATTCCGACGGCGTGAAAAAGCCACCCCACCCCCGGTCGGTGGGGCTAACGGGTAAGTGCTTGCCTATCAGCGGTTTACGCAAGTTGTCAAGATTGACAACTTGCGTAAATTCCTGAAAATAAAGGGAGGCGCGGGAGACGCGCGGGCCGGTCCCTGGTGTCGCCCACGGGCCAAAGTGTGTGCGAGAGAACCGACCCAGGGGGAGTGCTGGGTGTTTCAAATCGGTTCTACGTGCAGTACTTCGGGTCGAAGGAGGAAAACGAGTCGTTTGACGACCCGGTCGGCGGGGAGTTTGCTTCTTGCTGTGGGGTGAACCTGGGCGGGGCGAAGCGGGGGTTTGGGGGGCAGCGACGACTTCTCGCACAGGGGATCAAGCCCTTTGATGTTGCAATCCTTACGGCACGACTGAAGTCATGCCCCGATACAAAACCGAAGAGAACGCGACTGAAGTCGTGCACTGATAAAGAACCGAAGAGAATTCGTGAACGAACTTCAGGGGCACGGCGCTAGGCGTAGCTGGAGACGGCTTTTGCGTTGCGGGCGCCGCGTTCGGCGCGGATTCGTTCGACGTAGCCGCTTTCTCGCAGAGCGGTGAGCGGGTCTTCGGGGAGGCCGTGGTCTTTGCGCCAGGCTCGGACGGCGGGGCGGACATCGGTCCAGAAGGCTTGGCGGAGGCACTCCTCGGCTTCGACCAGGCGGCAGGCGTCCTGCAATGCGGAGAGCTCGTCGCGATCGACTAATCCGGCTCGTGCGTAGATTTCCTGGGCGGCGCAGACCGTTTGCACCATGGCTTCGAGCTTGCCCTTGAGGTTGTGGCTCTGGTCGATCATATAAGCTGGCTGGCCCGGCTGGCCGGAGGCGTTGCGGACTTCGCCCCGCTTCCCTGAAGCATCCTGCTGAGACGACAGAATCTCGTGGAAGATGCGGAAGACCTGGTAGGGATCGATGGAGCCGAGGGTGAGGTCGTCGTCGGCATAGCGGCGATCGTTGAAGTGGAAGCCGCCGAGGACGCCTTCGCGCAGCAGCCAGACGACGATCTGCTCGATGTTCTGGGCCTGGTAGTGATGGCCCGTATCGACGAGGACGACGGCCTGGGGTCCGGCGTGGCGGGCGAGCAGAAGGGCCATGCCCCAGTCGGCGATGTCGGTGTGGTAGAAGGCGGGCTCGAAGGGCTTGTACTCGATGAGCAGACGCTGGTCGGGACTGAGCGCGGCGTGCGTGGCGGCGAGGGCCTCTTCCATCCAGTCGATGCGGCGGCGGATGCTTTGCGTGCCGGGGTAATTCGATCCGTCGGCAAGCCAGAGGGAGATGTCGCGCGAGCGGAGGTCTTTGCCGATGGCGACGCTGTCGAGGAGATGATCGAGGGCCATGCGGCGGACGGCGGCATCGGGGTTGCAGATGGATCCGTACTTGTATTCCTGGCGCTCGAAGAGGTTGGGATTGATGGAGCCGGCGCGGACTCCGTACTGGCGCTCGAGGGCCTGGATGCGGGGGACGTCGCCGCGTCCGTTGGGCAGGTCCCACTCAACGTGGAGGGCGAGGGTGGGGCAGGAGCCGGTGAGGCTGTGGACCTGGGCGGCGTCGGCAAACTTTTCTTCGAGGCTGGTGGCGGCCTCGGGCTGGAGGAATTTGCCGAAGCGGGTGCCGGTGTTGGCGAATCCCCAGGAGGGGATTTCTATGCGGAAGTTGTCGAGTGCTTTTGCGATGCGGTGTTGGGTGTCCATGGGCCGTCTCCCTACCCGGAAAATTCGCAGCCAAAATCGTACTCCCCCGGCAGTGTCCAAATTCTGGATTCTGGAGCGAGTGACGCGCTCGCCAACGCCTTCGGTGAGAGTGGGATAACCTAGAAGTGGCTCTTTATCTGTGGTTTGCCTTCTGCAACTTTTGCAGGATTCACAAAGCGCCTCGTTGTGATGCCTGCTATGCGGAGGGGTGTCGCCGATCACATCTTGAGTATTGCGGAACTGTTAGGCTGAAATGGTGTAATGGATTGGTAGTCCCATTATTCATATGATTCTGGTAGACTTTCCATTAATGGTGGAGAATACTGGACCGCATCCAGAACGGCGCGATTCCCCGTTGCGCACATGAATTCTGGGAAGATTCGAAACATATGCGGTGGCCGAATCATCATAACGTCAGAAGCATAATCAGCCGATAAAGCTGAGGAGCCAATGGACCGTAAAGTACAATCCGGTTTTCTCTTCGCGGATCCCTCTTTCATGTCGGGAGCAGCCCGCGTGATTGACGTGTGGGCGCTGTTTGATGACTACAACCGCAGCGATACTCCTGCGGAAGCTGATGCCAAGGCCATCGCTGCGGACTGGCTCGTAGTAGGCCAAGACATCAGCGACGCGGCAGAGGCGTGCATCGCTGAAACTGAGTCTGAAGTCACGGCAGCGTAAGAGATCGTGGGCCGCAAGCGCTATAAGCCAAAGCCTCTTATACCCAAAAATACAAAACCCGGTACTCCCGAAGAGGGCCGCATACTCGCAATGCGGGCGGAGTATCGCTCCTTTTCTGGGCCGCTTCCTCCCCCTGAGGTTCTCGCACGTTACAACGAAGTTGTACCCAACGGCGCTGAGCGAATTCTCGCGATGGCCGAACGGCAAAGTGCACATCGAGAATCGCTGGAATCTAGGGTCGTAGATGGGAACCTAGCTAACCAGAAAAGTGGGAGCCTTCGCGCATTCGTTCTGGCCTTGACCGTGATCCTCGGGGGCATCTACCTGATGGCTACGGGGAGGGACGGTTGGGGATTTGCCGCGATTATCGCGAGCCTTACCTCCCTCATCACAGTTTTCGCGATCGGCAGATCTGAGCAAAGAAAAGAGCGCGAAGAGAAAGCCGCAGCCTTGGCAGAGCACCGTCCTAAGCCGCGCCCATAGTCGGCAGCACACTCTCAGGACACCACCCCATCCCGCCGCCTTTACGCTCCCGGCTGATTCCTATACACTGACAAATGTTGTACCTACGCATTTTGTAAGCAGGAAACCATGCCCAAACTCAAGACGCATCGGGGCGCTGCGAAGCGCTTCAAAAAGACCGGCACGGGCAAATTCAAGCGCGGCCAGTCGAAAATGCGGCACATTCTTACGTCGAAGGAGACCAAAACCAAGCGCAAGCTGGCGCACAGCGTGCTGGTTTCGGACGCCGACCATAAGAAGGTGGCCCGCATGATTCCTTACGCCTGATCTTTCCGGGCCTCCCAGCGCGGGAGGCTCCCCTCGGCCGGAGCGGTTTGGACCGTACTGGCGAGGAGTGGATCAGGATTGCAGAGCGAGTGAAGAGGCCCTCCCGCCTCCAGCCGCCACACCCGGTAACTCAAAGGAGAGAACCCCATGCCTCGCGTCAAACGTGGCACCAAACGCAGCGACCGCCGCAAGAAGATCCTGAAAAGGGCGAGCGGCTACTTCCTCACCAAATCCAAACTGTACCAGGCCGCCCAGGAAGCCGTGGAGCGGGGCCTGAAGTTCGCCTACAGCGGGCGCAAGCAGAAGAAGCGGCAGTACCGCTCCATCTGGATTGTGCGCATCAACGCCGCCGCGAAGATCAATGGCATCTCGTACTCGCAGCTGATCAACGGGTTGAAGAAGGCCGGCATCGAGCTGGACCGCAAGGTGCTCGCCGATCTGGCCGTGAACGACGCCGCCGGATTCAGCGCGCTGGTCACCCAGGCGAAGTCTGCGCACAGCAAAGCCGCGGCCTGATTCGCCGCCGGAACTATGCGTTAGCCCGCGCAAAACGCCCGAAGAGAATCCCAGCTCAAGCCGCCTCGTTTTTGGCAGCTTTTCGGCACGACTGAAGTTCTGCCCTGATACAAAAACGGGGCGTCAGTCGTGCCCTGATACAAAACCGGGCTTCCCCAGACAGTTTTTTCGCCGCCCGGGGAAGCCTGCAGAATCGATGCCCTGCTCTCTTCTCAGGCGAATGGGCATTTTGCTGAGCACTGAGGGACTCTGGTCGTCCCACAGCTATCCCGCGTACACTGGCTCTCACGAAACCTGCTTGTCCCATGCCCCTTCCTGATCCCAGCCCTGCTTCGCCGCGGAAATCCGGTCCGCCGTCGGCTACGTACGCCGAGGCGGGCGTAGACCTCTCCGCGGGCGACCGCGCCAAGCAGCGCATCAAGTACCTGGCCCAGCGCACCTTCACGCGCAACGTTCTGGGCGAGATTGGCGGCTTCGGCGGCCTGTTCAAACTGGACGGCAAATATGAGGAGCCGGTACTGGTTTCCTCGGCCGACGGCGTTGGGACCAAGCTAAAGGTCGCGTTCCAGCTGGGCCTGCACCACACGGTCGGCGCCGATCTGGTGAACCACTGCGTGAACGACATCGCCGTGCAGGGGGCGACGCCGCTGTTCTTCCTCGACTACCTGGCCACCGGGCGGCTGGACAGCGAGACGACGGAGAAGGTGGTCTCCGGTTTGTCGGACGCGTGCCGCGCCAACGGCTGCGCTCTGATTGGCGGCGAGACGGCGCAGATGCCTGGCTTCTACGCCGATGGGGAGTACGACCTGGCCGGCTTTATCGTGGGCGTGGTGGAGCGGGCGAAGCTGATCACCGGGGCGAAGATTCATCCCGGCGACGTGCTGCTGGGCTTTCCTTCTACCGGCCTGCACACCAACGGATATTCGCTGGCGCGGAAGCTGTTTTTCGAGGTGGCGAAGTACAAGCCCGAGCAGTATGTGAACGATCTGAAGGAAAAGGCGGGCGGCGCTTTGATGAAGACGCACCGCAGCTATCTGGGCCTGATCAAGAAACTCACCGCCAGCGACTACCCGGTAGGCCTGGCGCATATTACCGGCGGCGGCATTACGGGGAATCTGCCGCGCATTCTGCCCAAGGCGGTCTCGGCGCATGTGGAGCTGGGCTCGTGGCCGGTGCTGCCGATCTTCGAGCATCTGCAGCGGCTGGGCAACGTGGAGCAGGACGAGATGCTGCGGACGTTCAACATGGGGATCGGGCTGATCGCGGTGGTTCCCGCCGAACGCTTCAAGCGCTGCAAGTCGATGCTGGACCGGGCGGGCGAGAAGAGCTACGTGATCGGCCGCATCATCAAAGGCGACCGCAAAGTCGTTTACGCCTGATGCACAATCTCGGAATTCTGCTGTCGGGACGCGGGTCCAATTTTCTGGCCATTGCCGATGCTGTGGAGGCGGGAGGGATTCCCGACGCGCGGATCGCTGTGGTCATTTCGAATCTTGCCGAGGCGCCGGGGCTTGCCGCCGCTCGCGCGCGGGGACTGACGGCCGTTGCGATTGAGGCACGCGGCCGCAAGCGCGCCGAGCACGATCAGGAGATCGTCGCGTGTTTGCGCGAGCACCGAGTGGATCTGGTTTGTCTCGCCGGTTACATGCGGCTGTTGTCGCCGGGGTTTGTGCATGCCTTTGCGGGGCGCATCCTCAACATTCATCCGTCGCTGCTGCCGGCGTTTCCGGGGCTCGATGCGCAGCAGCAGGCCTTTGAATACGGCGTTCAGGTGAGCGGCTGCACGGTGCATTTTGTCGACGAGCAGCTCGACCACGGGGCGATCATCCTGCAGCGTTCGGTGCCGGTGCTGCCGGGCGATGACGCGCATGCGCTGGCGGAGCGACTTCTGGAGCAGGAGCACGTTGCTTACGCTGAGGGGATCGCGCGGGTGCTGTCGGGGAAGTATGCGATTGTGGGGCGGCGCTATTTGCCGAAGTCGTGAACCGGCCACTGGACGGTGCGATGCCTGATCGCCTCTCCCATCTCCAGGCCATGGCGTTTGCCTTCGCGGGATTCACGCTGTGGGTGCTGACCGACACGGCCATCAAGCTGGTTGGGCAGACGGGGCTTCCGTGGTATGAGGTGCTCGGATTTCTCGGTCTGTTCATGGTGGTCTTTCTTGTGGGCCGGGGATGGTGGCGAGGGGATCTTGCGGCGCTGCGTCCGCATCGGCTGCGTCCGCAGTTCATGCGCTCGGCGCTCGACCTTGGCAACAATATCTGCGTCATCGTTGCGCTGCGGCACCTCACGCTGACGTTGTTCTACATCCTCATCTTTCTCGCGCCGATTACGGTTTCTCTGCTCTCTTCGATCTTCCTGCGCGAACGTCTGTCGTTGCGCAAGGCCCTGGCCATTCTGACCGGGTTTGCCGGCGTGGTGATCGCGGTGCATCCGTGGAGCGGCTCGCGCGAGGCGGACTGGATCGGCTACACCGCCTGCTTTATTTGCGTCGCCTGCTTCTCGGTCAACATGGTGTGGTCGCGGGTGCTCACGCAGACGGAAAACCCGGAGAGCCTCACGCTGTTCTCCGGAGCGGTGATGACGGTGGTGGGTTTCTCGCTGATGGCCGGATTCTGGCTGATGCTGCCGCACACCAGGCCGATTACGCCGCGGATCGGCGCGCTGCTGGTTGCGGTTGGCGTTCTTTGCGCGACGGGCAGCCTGTGCTTCTTCGTCGCCCTGAAAAACACGGCAGCAGCGAACGTGTCACAGATTCACTACACCCAGTTGGTCAGCGGAGCGCTGATGGCGTGGCTGGTGTGGCGGCAGGCGCCGACGCTGCTCACGGCCGCCGGCGCGGTGCTCATTATCGCGTCTGGACTCTATATCGCCACGCTGGCTTCGCGAGATCACCACAGTACCTGGATCTCTCCGCCGGTTCACCCGGATTAGCACTCGCCCTACACCGTTCAGGGCATTTCATCGCCAAATTAGCAACGCTACACTGCGCCTGGATCGCCGATCTCGCACGATTCGAGGCTTGTCTCGAAATGGGATATTTGCAGCGTAAAGTTGTCGCACTCCTCGCGTTTCTCGCCTTCGTCGGCGCCTACACGGCGCTGCGCAACAGTGGCTTTGCTCTGGAAGGAGCCGCCGCCGCCAGCTACACCGTCGCGGTCTTCGGGAATGGGTTCCGCAAGCGCGGCATTCAGCTCATCTCAGGCGAAACGGCGAAGCCGATCACCGAAACCCTCCTCTTTCACGCGCTCTTTCTCGTCGGGCTGGTTGTGATTGTGGCTCTCGGCTCGATGGCCGCCGATTCGCTGCCGCCGTTTCTTACCCAGCCCATCACCATCAGCAATTATGGGCGGCCGGGGCCGTCGGGCCTGCGCCTCGTGCAGGCGACTCTGCTGTTTCTCCTCGGGTTCGTCGAGTCCTCATGGCTGACCGCGGTGAGAAAGAACGAGCCTGGCAAGCAAAAGGTAATCTGGACGGAAGCTGGGATGGAAGAAGATCGCATGAACCGTCTGCGCCTGCGCTGATCCGGCTTCCACCCTGAGATCACTTCGCGTTGTCCGCGCGCGGGTTTTCGCTACATAGCGGGTTTGCCGGCGCCGGAATCCTCCTTCTCTTCCTGGTTCCGCTTCTCGCGCGGCTGCTTCGTCTGCCAGAAACTCTGCTGCAACCGTTCGGTTTCCTGGGCCTGCCACTGTTCGCGCCGCAGCTCCGCATCGGCCAGCTGCAGCTCCTCGACTTTCGTCGCTTCCAGCCGCTGCACCCGATGCCACGGATAGATCCGGTTGCCGCGCACGAGGCAACCGGATCGCACCCACTCCTGGACCAGATCTGTGACTTTGCTTTTGACATCGTGCGTGTCCTCGAAGGGCAGCAGTTCGAAGCTCTCTCCATCCTCCAGATGCACGGTCACATACGCCACCAAAACGGTGTCGGTGGGCAGCAGCGTTTTTTCGCCCTTTCCATTCTTATCGGCAACCTCTTGCTCCTTTCCTCGTTGACTCCACAGGATGAGCTGCAGCCGCCAGGCAGCGCTCGTTTCCTGGACGCCTGTCCGCAGCTTCGGGCTTCGTTAAAATAGGGGTGGATGGCTACCTCGCCCGATTTTGCCGCTCCCGATCTCGTCCAGATCGACCTCGCGCCGCGGCGCCCGCTGCCCAAACCGGAGTGGCTGCGCGCCCGCGCGCCCGTCGGCGAGAACTACCACGACCTGAAAAAGCTGGCACGTTCGCTCAATCTGCACACCGTCTGCGAGTCCGCCCAGTGCCCCAACATTGGCGAGTGCTGGCACCATCGCACCGCGACTTTCATGATGCTGGGCAACCTGTGCACCCGCCGCTGCGGCTTTTGCGCCGTGCCCAAAGGCCGCCCCGAGCCCATTGACTTCGATGAACCCCGCCGCGTGGCCGAAGCGGTCGCAGCGCTCGGCCTGAAATTCGCCGTCATCACCAGCGTCAACCGCGACGATGACATCCTGGGCGGCGCGCGCGCCTTTGTGACGGTGATCGAAGAGATCCGCCGCCAGGCCCCCGGCTGCCAGGTCGAAGTCCTCATCCCCGACTTCCAGGGCAAGGAAGAGGCGATCCGCCTGGTCGTGGAGGCGCGTCCGGAAATCCTGAACCACAACACCGAATCGGTTCCGCGGCTCTACCGCGCGGTGCGCTCCGGCGCGCGCTACGAACGCACGCTGCGCCTGCTCCAGTTTGCGAAGGAAATTGAGCCGGCGACAGTGACAAAATCCGGCGTCATGGTCGGCCTTGGCGAAGAAATGGACGAGCTGCTCGGGGTTTATCGCGATCTGGCCTCGGCCGGCGTCAATGTCCTCACCATCGGCCAGTACCTGAGGCCGTCGAAAGACCATCTGCCCATCGCCCGCTATTACACCCCGGACGAGTTCGCCTTTATGAAGCGCGAGGCTCTCGCCATGGGGTTCCGGCACGTCGAATCCGGCCCGCTGGTGCGCTCCAGTTACCACGCGCACGAGCAGAGCCAGGCCCAGGCCGATCCCGCAGCCTCCGGCGTTCGCACCCTGATGTAGAGGCCTCGCCGTTCCGCGTACAATACCTGTTTTGAACACGTTTTCCTGAAGGGACTGATCCTATGGCAGGTTCATTCATGGCGGGCATTCCCGCCCTCAAATCCGATTACGCGCAGCTCCGCTCCCGCATGGACAAGGCGGTTGCCGATTTCCAGACGAATCTCGGCTCCGTGCGTACCGGACGCGCTTCCATTCACATGCTCGATCAGGTCAAAGTCGATTACTACGGCACGCCCACGCCGCTGAACCAGGTGGGGCAGCTCACCACGCCCGATCCCAACATGATCATCATTCAGCCCTGGGACGCCGGCCTGATCGTCGAAATCGAAAAAGCGCTTCGCACCTCCGACCTGGGCTTCAATCCCAATAACGACGGCAAGATCATCCGCGTGCCCGTCCCGCCCATGACCGAGGAGCGCCGGCGCGAAGTGGTCAAACACCTGCATCGCATCCTCGAAGACCACCGTACCGCCGTCCGCAACATCCGCCGCGACGGCAACGACCTCATCAAAAAAGCGGCGAAAGACAAGAAAATTTCCGAGGACGAAGAAAAGCGCTCCCTCGAAGAGATCCAGAAGCTCACCGACGAAGAAATCAAAAAGATGGAGGAGATGGCCAAAAAGAAAGAGGTCGAGATCATGCAGGTCTAAGCCTCCCCCTTTGCGTCGAGACAGCAAAGGCCGTCCTCCGGGCGGCCTTTGCCTTTTCTCTCCTCGAACGTTCGCTTACGCTCCGCTCCGCTGCTGCATGCCATTGTTCACAGGCGAGATGGCCAACTGCAGATACGTTCCCTGATTCAGCTTTATGTTGCCCTTCTGGTCAGTGAACGTCCCCGAGTTATGTCCCTGCACGGCGCTCGTCAACTCGACGTGCCCCAGCATTCCGGGCTCCTGCGTGTACTTGTCCAGGGGATTGATGTGCCTGGGGGCCGGCGGCAAGTCACCACCCATGTTCATATCGTTGCTGGCGGAATTCGCCGGGAAAGCTCCGATGACGGTTACCTTGACCGGAACCTTCTGTCCGTTTTTCAGTTCAGCCGTCGTGAAGCGCAGGCTCATCATCGACGGGCTTCCGTCTTGCGAGGTCTGCACCTTCTCGATTTTTCCCCACACCTGGGTGCCGCGCGGCAGTGTGGCGCCTTCCGCGGTTTTCACCGTGCGGTCAAGCCTCACCTCCACCGCCTGACCGACGTGCGCCGATTGAGCGTCCAGAGGGCGATCGAGCCGCGCGTTGACGCCTCTCAGCTGCCACTGCTGCGGCGACTGCGCCAGCGCTGATCCCGCCAGCAGAAAAGACGCTGTTGCCACTCCCAGAGAAAGATTTCTCAAAGACATTGAAATTCGCATATCCAGCTCCTTTGCGGAAAATTTGGTGCACGCACAGCCGCGCCCCGCGAATCCGGACTCCGGATCCTGACGCCCCCTGCAATCTGTGCGCCTGGCGGATCTTCAATCTCCGCCCTGAGGGATAGCTTTGGAAAGCCGACTTTCTTTTTTCCTGGGCCGGCTCGCAATCCCGATTTGGCAATCCTTATCTCTCGGAAGATTGCTCTCTACATAATTCGACGTTCCATCAGTCCAAATCGATACACGAATCCGCATCCTGTCTGCAGAAAGAGCCAGCGCAGCCGCGCAGGGCGGTGCCGCGTCGATTTGTTCGGAAACAGTTACAAATCCGAGGCAACCCCGGTACCGCCTGCCCTGGAGCGAGCGCAGACATGAAGGGCCGCCATGACGGCGGCCCTTTAAGGACAAACAGTGATCCGGCTAGCTTATTCTGCCGCGGTCGTTTCGCTCCCGCTCGCATTGGCCGCGCCCACGCCCAGCTGCAGAAACGTGCCCGCTGGCAGCCTGAAGTTATCGTTGCTGGAGAACGTCGCCGAGTCGCTGCTCTTCACAGCGCTCTTCATGGTCACGTGCGACAGAGCGCCCGGTTCCTGATCATAGGTTCCGTCCAGAGGCACCTGCCGCGGCGCTTCGGCCATGGTCACACCTGATCCCTCAACTCCATCGCCGGCTGACTGCGGATACACGGAAATCACCGTGGCCTTCACCGGAACTTCTTTTCCGTTTTTCAGCTTCGCCGTCGTGAACACCACGCTCACGCTGGCCGGTGTGCCGTTTTGCGCAGCCTTCACCTCGGCGATCTTGCCGACCAGCTCGGTGCCCCTGGGCAGGTCAAGCCCATCGGCCTTCAACGATCCCGTCAGCTTCGCCGTCACCGTCTGACCCGGCGCAGCGCTCTTCGATTCCAGTGTGTGATCGAGGGTGGTCGTCACGCCCGCCAGCGACTGCGCGCACGCAGCCCCCGTCATCAGCGAAACCATGGCCAGACCCAGACTCCAGTTTTTCCATGAAGCCAAACGCATACAATTCACTCCTTTGTAGAAAATCCTCTGCTTCTCGCTGCGCCTTTTGTCCGCAGACCGCGCCCGGACGAGACTCTGCCTCCGCGCCGATTGACCACGGCGGCCAGAACCCCGGAATTTCCGGAATGCGTTTCTGCGAAATCAATCGGCGCCAGCGCGCCAGCGGAATACGACGAGGTTCCGCCCCGTAGATCGCCCCCGTGAACAACCTTATCGGCAGCAACGGAAAGGGGATGCGACCCAGGCATGCTTCCGCGAGAGACAAAACCCTCGCTTCCACAATTTGTCTGTTGAATGGACGCACCAGCAGCGGTGAAAGATGCAGAATCCCGCTCGAATCGGAAAAATCTGGTGTGCGAATGCCCTCAAATAAAACGTTTATTCAATGACAATTCACATCACGAAAGCCACGCGCTCCAGCTCCTGCTGCATGCACTCGAGCGAGCACGCGTTCCCCTCCAGCCGCACCACAGCCTCGCGCACCATGGTCGGGTCTGCCCCGTACCCTCGTCCCGACAGGAACACCGTCACCAGTTCCGCGGCTTGCCACGAATCGACGCCCGACTGCAACAACTCCGTCCGCAAACCCGCCAGCTCGTTGGCTGCGAACTTCTCGATTTTGTGCTCGTTCGTCATCGTCGCTCCGTTTCGGGCTTTCCTCACTCTGCTTCGTTAGACACCGCAGTTTGGAATTAGTGTTGCTAGCGCTTTTACCCGACGTGAGCGAATTTTCTGCCACTCACGCTCCGAATGTACCCACCGGGACAGCGTCCCCGTACACTAAAGAGTGCCTTCACCCCAACATAATCACGAGGATCAGGCAACCCCTTCCGGTCCTTCGTGGGGGCTCATGCTCTTCTTCATCTTCCTGGCCATGCTGATCGCCGCCGGGATCGCCTGGGCTTTCATCCATCCCATGTTTCACCCGCACTAGCTTCGCCGGTGGCCGGGCGGCGTCCTACAATCACAACGAGTCTTGTCGTCCCGAGGGGAGGCTCATGCTGCGTGTCGGACTCACCGGCGGACTGGGCAGTGGTAAATCCACCGTCGCCGCCCTCCTGCGCAAAGGCGGGTATCCGGTCCTCGAAGCCGACGCCATCGCGCGTGAGTTCATGGAACCGGGCCAGCCCGTCTACCAGGGCATCGTGGAGCACTTCGGTCCCGATATTCTCCGCGACGACGCCACGCTCGATCGCCCGCAGCTTGCCGAGCTTGTTTTTCGCCAGGGGCGTCTGCCCGAACTGAACCGCATCGTCCATCCGCCCGTCGTGGCCGAGCAGGAACGCCGCATGGCGGAGCTGTTCGCGCGCGATCCGCAGGCCATCGTCTTCGTCGAGTCCGCACTTATCTTCGAGGCCGAAGCCTGGGGCACCGTGCCCGAATGGCGCCGTCGCTTCGACCGCGTGGTCCTCGTCACTGCGCCCGACGACCTGAAGATTCAGCGCTTCCTTGCTCGTATTCTTCCTGCTGACGCCTCGGCCGATGATCGTGCGCGGGCTGAACGCGATGCTCGCTCCCGGCTCGCTGCGCAGCTCCCGGACGCCGTCAAGATCCCTCGCTCGGACGTCGCTATCGACAACTCCGGCTCCTTTGATGCCACTCGCGCCCAGGTCGAGCGCCTCCTCGCTCAGCTCCGCACCGAAGTCCGTGACCGGCGCGTCGCCGATCTCCCGGGACCACCCCGCCCCTGAACTGCTGCCGTCCGGCATCGCTACAATGAATTTGGCTTACCGAACCCGGACCCGCCTGCCGGTCATCTCATCCCCTGCAGGCTGCGGCCGTCTTCAGCCGCCGTACGCAAACCACTATGACTTTTCGCCGCGTCTTTCTCGTCTCGGTTTTCGTTGGAGCCTTCGCTTACCTCATCTCCTTCTCCACCTTCCATAATCCCTTCGCGCCGGCGCTGCCCTCCTCGCTGGAGCTGACCGAGGCCCACGCCGCGCCCGCCTACAACCCCGCCGAGCTGAACAATATCGCCGTCTACAAGCGCGTGGTTCCCTCGGTCGTCAACATCACGGCAGGCACATTGACGCTCGACTTCTTCTATGGTCTCGTGCCCCAGGAGGACCAGGGCTCCGGCTTCATCCTTGACAAGCAGGGACACATCCTCACCAACTACCACGTCGTTGCCAACGCGCGAAGAGTCGAAGTCCAGACCCACGACAAGCACCGCTACACCGCGCAGATCATCGGCAGCGACCGCCTGCACGATCTCGCCCTGCTGCAGATCAACGCGCCCAATCTCACGCCGGCCGTCCTCGCCTCCTCGCACGATCTCCAGGTCGGGCAACAGGTCTTCGCCATCGGCAATCCCTTCGGGCTCAGCGGCACCATGACCGCCGGCATCATCTCGGCCATCCGTTCGGTGCGCGGGCCGCAGGGCGCCCCGATTGAAAACGCGATCCAGACCGACGCCGCCATCAATCCCGGCAACTCCGGCGGACCGCTGCTCAACTCGCAGGGCGAGGTGATCGGCATCAACTCGATGATTGCCCAGAACGGCGCGGAGCAGAACGCCGGCATCGGCTTCGCCATTCCCATCGACACGGCCAAAGCCGTTCTGAATGACATTCAGAAGTACGGCCATGCCCGCCGGCCTTCGCTGGGCATCCGCACCCTGGCCATCGGCCCCGATCTCGCCCAGCAGATGGGCTTGCCCGCCGAATACGGCATCCTCATTCAGAGCGTGGTACCCGGGGGCGCTGCCGATCGCGCCGGCCTGCGCGGCGGCAACCAGACCGCGTACCTTGGCAACGAGCCGATCTCCGTTGGCGGCGATCTCATCGTGGCCATCGACGGTCAGCAAATCACCAACTCGCAGGACCTGGCCGAGATCATGGACGAGCATCAGCCCGGCGACACTATCACGGTCACCTTCTACCGCGCCCGCCGGCAAATGACCACCCGCGTCACCCTCGGCGAAGCCCAGGAATCGACGGTCTGATGCCGCGCTGGACAACCACTTCGATTCCCTCCCAGCGCGGCAAGCTCGCGTACGTTACCGGCGCCAACAGCGGTGTCGGCTTCCACGCGGCGCTTGGACTGGCCCGCGCCGGAGCCGCCGTTATCCTCGCCTGCCGCAGCCGCGACAAAGGTGAATCCGCGCGGGCTCGCATCCTGACCGCCGTTCCAGCGGCTCAGCTGGAAATCGCGGATCTCGATCTGGCCAGCCTCATCTCGGTCCGCGGGGCAGCGCAACAATTCCTCGCTGGCGGCCGCGCGCTCGACCTGCTCATCAACAATGCCGGCATCATGGCGCTTCGCCAGCGCCGCGTCACGCCCGATGGGTTTGAGCTGCAGCTAGGCACCAATCACTTCGGGCATTTCGCTCTCACCGGGCTTCTGCTGCCTTCGCTTCTGGCTGCGTCTGCCGCGCGCATCATTACCGTCAGCTCGATCGCGCACCGCGGCGCCACGCTCGACTTTGCCAATCTCAACTGGGAGCATGGCTATAAGCCGTGGCCCGCCTACCGCCGCACCAAGCTTGCGAATCTCCTCTTTGCGTTTGAACTGCAGCGCCGACTGGAGCGTGCCCGCGCTTCGGCAATCAGCATCGCCGTCCATCCCGGCGTTTCTAATACGAATCTCTTCAACGCCGGACCCGGACAGGGTGGCGGTCTCCTCGCCGCCATCATCCCGCCGTTCATCGCGCTCATCGCGCAATCGGAAGCGCAGGGCGCGCTCCCCACTCTCTATGCCGCGACTTCTTCCGACGTACACGGCGGAGCGTTCTACGGTCCCGACGGATTTCGGCAGATGCGCGGCTATCCGGTCGAGGTTCGCGCCGAACCCCAGGCGTACGACGAGACCCTCGCCGACCGGCTCTGGGATGTATCAGAAGAAGCGACCGGCGTGCGGTACGACTTGCCAGCCAGTGCTCGGTAGCCAGTCGCAGATCTCTGCGGCGCTGAACGCTTCTCAGCGGCATTCAGCTAATCGCCTTTTCGCTACAGGCTACGGACTACCGGCTTCCCTCACCGCATCCGCAGCCGCACTTCGGGCCGCACCAGATAGAGGAACAACACCATGTTCACCGCGGCCATGCCCAGCAGCGGCAATTCGTGGAACTCCACAAACCGCCACATTTGATAAACAGCGGATAGCAGGACGGTCGCCAGCGACAGCGCCCATCCCCAGCGTTTCTGCCGCAGCAGTCCCTGCCCGCCGACCGCAAACGCGATGCAGAACAGGTAGACGAGCTTGGGAAGCTTGCCCTCGGTCACGCCGAGCACGCCGAGGAGGCACAGCAGGAACATGTACAGGCCGACCGCCGCGACGCCCGGCAACGGCCTCTGCTTCGATTCCGGACTCATAATGTGTGGAGATACGCCAGCAGGTTCTGGAGTTGCTGGTCGTCCAGTTGATTGCCGAATCCCGGCATCATATTGCGCCCGCGCAGAATCACCGGCGTTACGCGCGCATCGTTGGCTGGGGCTCCGCTGGGCAGATACTTTTTCCGGTAGATCGCAAACAGACTCGGCCCATGCAGATCGCCCGTCTTGTTCGCGTAATGGCAGTTCGCGCAGTATTGCTCGTAGACGACGCGGCCCTGCGCTTCCTGCGGCGTCAGCTCGTTCACGGGCTTCGACGGCCCCAGCGACGGACTACAACCGGCCATCAGCGCGCCAAACAACACCGCCATTGTGACGAATCCAAATCCGCATCCAGTGACTTTCCGCACCACCGGCCCTCTCTCCTTACGCCGCAGTCCGTTAAACTCCAATTCCCAAACTCTAAACTCTGCCCTCGCCTCAGTTCCTCTCCGCGATCGCCCGCACCACATCATCCATCGCATTCCGCGCGGCGTCGCCCTGCGGCGCTCGATCGTTGCACAGAATCGAAAACACCAGAGTCTTTCCGCTGCGCGCCGTCAGATACCCGCTCAGCGCGTTCACCTCGGCCAGCGTTCCCGTCTTCGCGAACACCCGTCCTCGCAGCACATGACTGAAGCGGTCGGACAGCGTTCCATCCACGCCTCCTTCGGGCAACGTGGACCGATAGAGCGCGCCCCACGGCTGCCGAGCCGCATAGGCCAGCAGCGTCGTCGCGGCGCGCGGCGTGATCAGATCGTTGGGCGATAACCCCGACCCGTCATAGAACAGAAAGTCGCCCGGATCCACGCCCGCGCTGATCAGAAACTGGCGCACCACACGCGCTCCCTGCGCGATCGTGCCGTCATCGCCCTCCAGGCGCCCCAGCAGCCGCTGATACAGTTCTGCGTGCAGATTCTGGCTGACCTTGTTGGTCACCGTCACATCTTCGCCCACCGTCGGCGACACATGCGTCGCCAGCACGCGCAGACCCGTGACCTGCGGCCCAATCGTCGTCAGGCTCAGCGGACGCAGCACCACCGGCTGCCCCACTTCGGCGCTGTATTCCTGTGTGTCCTCCGAGAGCCGATGCCACGCGTGCGCCGTGCCCGTCACGGTCACTCCGCGCGCCAGCAGCATCTGACGCAGCGCGACGGCGGCAAACTCCGCGGGGTCCTCGATCGCGAGGCCCTCGTGCATCCCGTTCGGCGTGATCGCGCCAAAGAGCCGAATGTCCCTGCTGCCCGGCGCCCGATCGATGCCGGAATGCGCCACGGTTCCCGGCGCCGCCAGCGTCAGCCCATTCTCAATCCGGTAATACGGCACATCGGGATTCCAGGCGACTACCCAGGGCGTTCCCGCCGACCCCACACCCGCGCCGCCCGCGCTCGCAACGGTCCCGCTCTCCGGGGCCGGCGTCACGTTCAGATATTGCACGTTATCGTTGACCGTCAGCGCGGAAACGGGGGCGCCGTAATCCCACAACAGATCGTCCCAGCCCCAGTCGTCTCCGTACCGCTCCCACACGAACCAGCGATCGTCGCCGACCACGTCGCCGTCGATCTTCTTTACGCCGCTCGCGACAATCTGGTCCGCCATTTGCTCGAGCGCCTGCAACGGCGGATTCGGCCGCTCCGTTTTTCCCTCGTAGGGGTAGCTCCGTCCTGACATCGTCGGATCGCCCGAGCCCAGCAGCCGCACATCGCCGGTGAGCGTGCCGTTCGCGTCCAAAGTCCCCGAAGTGACCACGTTCGTCGTCCACGTCGCGCTCGCCGGCACCAGATCCAGCAGCGTCGCCGTCGTGAACAGCTTCGCATTCGACGCCGGCTCGAACATCTGCCCATCGTTCAGAGCGAAGATCGGCTTGCCCTCGATCGTCACGACCGAAATGCCCCAGTGCGCTCGCGCCACCGCCGGATTGTCGAGGATCTGCTGCACGACTTTCGCCAGCGGCACGCGCCGTGAAGGCCGTCGCGCTGCGTGCCGCGCCGCGCCTGCGCCGGGCACCGCCAGCCAACACAACACGGCCATCGCACAGAGCCGTCGCCGCCGCATGCTTACGCCATTCACTACAGTTTTCTGAGGGAATCGCAATTCTCCTGGAGTGTAGCATCGTTACCGGCATGACTTTTACCCGCCGGCCTGCGTTCTCCTGGCAGCTCCGCACCCGCTCCCTCGCTCTCGGCCCGCGCACCCTCGTCATGGGGATTCTCAACGTGACTCCGGACTCTTTCTCCGAGTCCGGCGCGCATCACGACACGCTCATCGCCATCGAACATGGCCTCACCCTGCTCGACCAGGGCGCCGATCTGCTCGATGTCGGCGGCGAGTCCACGCGCCCCGGCGCAACGCCCGTCTCTCTCGAGGAGGAGCAGGATCGCGTCCTCCCGGTCATCGAATCGATCCTGCATCGCCGCCCCGGGACTGTTCTCTCCATCGACACGTATCACGCAGAAACCGCCCGCGCGGCGATCACGGCCGGCGCCGCAATCGTCAACGACGTCTCGGGATTTCTCTGGGATCCCTCGCTCGCGCAGACGTGCGCCGATCTCCGCTGCGGCGTTGTCCTGATGCACACGCGCGGACGACCCTCGGAGTGGCGGACGCTGCCGCCAATCCCGCCGAATGAGGTCCTGCCCCTCGTTCGCAGCGGGCTGGCTGCGGCTCTGGACCGCGCCACGGCTGCCGGCATCGAGCGCGGTCAGATCGTTCTGGATCCCGGCTACGGCTTTGGCAAGGTTTTCGACGCTAACTACCCGCTGCTCGCCCACCAGCACGAGCTGCTGTCTCTGGGACAACCTTTGCTCGCCGGTGTCTCGCGCAAATCCTTCCTTGCAAATACGCTCGCGCAGGCTTTGCCGGCGGCGCTCGCCCCGGCTCCGTCGCCAGGCGAAGTTCCGCCTGCGGAGGCCAAATCTCTCGCGGCTACCCTTCCTCCCGCGGCTCGCGGCAACGCCACGCTCGCCGCCGTGACCGCCGCGATCCTGGCTGGAGCTTCGATTGTCCGCGTGCACGAGGTTCGCCCCGCACTTGAAGCCGCTCACGTTGCCGATGCGATCCTGAACGCGGCTTAAGGAAGGTGCGGGTCAGGCGGCGCGCTTTTCTTCCATCAGCCCGAGAAGATTGCCGGCAGGATCGCGGAGGAACGCCATCCAGAGCTCGTGGTCGGGCATGCGGGCGATGAGGTGTGGGTCTTGTTCGAAGTTCGCACCGCGAGCGACAAGGGTGGCGTGAACGCCTTCGAGATCCTGCACGCGGAAATAAAGGACAGTGCTATCGGGGCCGGAATGGCCTTCGCCGGTGGTCAGCATCAGGCGCACCGAGCCGCACTGGAAAAAGGTCAGCGTGCCGGCCTCGAAGAGAAAGCGCATGCCCAGAACATCGCGGTAGAAGGAGCGGGCGGCGTCGAGATCGGTGACGGTGAGGGCGATCTGGCCGATTTCGTCGAGGTGGACAGGAATGGCGGTAGCCGGCATAGCGGCCTCCCATGGTTCAGGTGCAACCAGCGTACTACCGAATCGCTTCCTGGACGGCGCTGACCCGAGCCATCAGCGGGGCCGGGTCGACGGGCACCAGCTCAAAGCCCAGGTCACGGTAGGTCTGCTCGTGGATGGTTTCGAAGCGGAGCGTTTCCTCGTAGCTGATGCGGCGGGCCTTGGTGGGCGTGACGAAGCCCAGGGTGCGAATGAGAAAGACGCGCTTCTCGAAGAGAGCTTCGTCGCGGATGCGGCCGAGTTCGGCGGAAAGCTCGGTGGACCAGGGATAGCCGAGATACGTGGCCAGGGCTGCTGTACAGACGGCCGAGCGGTCGTGGAACTGGACACCGTCGGGTTCGAATGACGCTCGCTCGCGGCGCGTCTTCTGCAGATGCACGATGGCATCGATGAAGGAAGAGCGGGTCCATGGCTCGGCGGTTCCCTGGGCCTGGGCGGCGGCAATGATGTCGGTGGCTGCTTCTTCGACTACGCTGAAACCGTCGATCTCCAGCTGGCGGAGAATCGCCGTCTTCCCGGATCCCGGGGCGCCCGTAAGGATGAATCTTCGCATGCTTGTCTCTTGACGGAACTGGGCCGCCGCAGGACGCACCGCGAGACACACGCTACACTTTTCCTATGGCCACGGCAGCAACAGTTTCCCAGGAGATCCTCGGCAAATACGAGGCGGTGATCGGGCTTGAGGTCCACGTGCAGCTCCTTACGGAGACAAAGGCTTTCTGCGGGTGCGTGAACCGGTTTGGCGCTCCGCCCAATACGAACGTCTGTCCTGTGTGCCTGGGATTGCCGGGCGCTTTGCCGGTGCTGAATCGGCGAGCGGTGGAGTTTGCCACGCTGGCGTCGCTGGCGCTGCGCTGCGAGGTGCGGGAGCGGTCGGTTTTTGCGCGGAAAAACTACTTCTATCCCGACCTGCCAAAGGGCTACCAGATTTCGCAGTACGACAAGCCGCTGGCCGAGCATGGTTGGATCGAGGTGCCGAGCGGCGAGGGCAAGAAACGGATCGGCATCACCCGGCTGCACATGGAAGAGGACGCGGGGAAGTCAATGCACGACGGGTTCGCGGATTCGGGGAGCCGGACCTATGTGGATCTGAACCGCTGTGGGACGCCGCTGATCGAGATTGTCAGCGAGCCGGATATGCGGACGCCCGACGAGGCTTACGAATATCTGACGCGGCTGAAGGAAATCATCGTTTACACGGGCGTGAGCGACGGCAACATGGAGGAAGGTTCGCTCCGTTGCGATGCCAATGTCAGCGTGCGGCTGAGGGGCGCAGAAAAGTTCGGGACCAAGGCCGAGGTGAAGAACGTCAACAGCTTCCGGTTCATCCGCGCAGCGCTCGAATACGAGATCGAGCGGCAGGTGGAGATTGTTGAGGCCGGCGGGCGGGTGGTGCAGGAGACGCGGCTCTACAACGCGAACGAGGGGCGGACCTACTCGATGCGGTCGAAGGAGCAGGCGCACGACTACCGGTACTTCCCCGAGCCGGATTTGCCGCCGCTGATTGTCTCCGACGCGTGGAAGGCGGAGATTGCGGCGCGGATGCCGGAGCTGCCGGAGGCGCGGCGGGCGCGGATGATCGCCGAGTACGGAATCACCGAGCAGGACGCGCACACGCTGACGGCGACGCGGGAGTTTGCGGACCAGTTTGAGGCGGCGGCGCGGGCGGCGAAGAATCCGCGACGCGTGGCCAACCTGGTGCAGAGCGAGCTGACGATGCGTCTGAAGGCCGCGGGCCTCGAGCTGGAACAGTCGCCGATCACGATGAAGGGCGTGGCCCAGGCGGCCGATCTGGCCGAGGAGGGCAAGCTGTCGTCGAAGCAGCTGAAGCAGCTCTTCGATCTGTGCTTCGAAAAGGGCGAGGACTTCGGGCCGGTGTACGAGCGGGAGAAGCCGCAGCAGATCACCGACACCTCGGTGCTGGAGAAGATGATCGACGAGGTGATCGCCGCCAGTCCAGCGCAGGTGGAGCAGTACCGGAAGGGCAAGAAGACGGTCGCGGCGTTCTTCGTCGGGCAGGTGATGAAGGCGTCGAAGGGCCAGGCGAATCCGGCGCTGCTGAACGAGCTGGTGGCCAGGGCCCTGGCCAGGCCGGCGGACGCGGCTTCGCCGCAAGAGCCCTGAGCCCCGGCTGGGTCCTGGTCGCGCGGGCGTCATTCTTCGAGATCAAAGCGCGGGTCAGCGCGCCTTATCCTTCCGCGCCTTATCCTTCATTGTCCTGAGGCTTGCTCTGACCAGTTTCTTCACCAGGGTTACCGGTATCGGCTCATCCATGGGAAAGCTGACAATCGCCTTGGTTGTCGGGTAACCCGCCAGCTCTTTGCTATGTTCCTGGATTACTGGCGGACGTACATGCAGGCGTATGTAGGGTTTCCTGAAGCTGAACCAGACAAACATCCCGTCATAGTCATAGCCGGGATAGGAATATCCGGGCATCTGGAAGTAATCGGTGCGTTCCGTGGCTCCAGGCGCGGTCGCGCGTATCGCCGCTCTTACCCTGGCCAAATTCCCCCGCGCCTCTTTTGGACAGGCAGCTATGTATTTGTCCACTTCGTTTGTCCCGGGTTTCGTCGCCATTCCATTCTCCGCACGTCCGCGCTGATTGTAGTGGATTGCTGTGATCACGCTTCCAGACTTGTTCGACCCGGTCCGAATGGGTTGTTTGAATGCTGAGCTCCTCTTGATTTCTTGGAAAGAAGAATACTTCGAGGCCGTCGCTCAATTCGTCGTAGAGAGCTCTGGCGAGATTCAGGTCTCGGTACAGGAAGGAGATCGCGACGTCGTATCTCGGCGCTTTGGCAGACATTTTGCAGTCAGCGTATCACTCTTTTCTGAGGGATATTGGGGAGCGCCGGTCCGTTCGTATGAACATGAGGGGTCGACTTTTTACAAGCCGCGCCGGGCAGGGCTGGAGGACAATCAATTCTTGCGAAGCGGGGAGGGGCAACGTGGCAGAAGGCAAGGCAAAGCTGCACTGGTTTCGCACGCTGGTAGGGGGACTTCTGGCGGAGGCGCTGCTCATCCTGATCGTGATCCCCATCAACCTGAAGTTCGGGCAGCACCCACTGCTGTATGTCGCCCCGGTTGGCTCGCTGCTGACGTGCTTCCTTTTCGGCTGTTGGGTTGGGAGCGGGGTCGAATCGCGCTTCGTGCTGCACGGTGTCGGGGTCGGCGTGGTGGCAATGCTCATCTACATCGCGCTGACCCGGGCACAGCCGGAGCCGATAGCGTATGTGATCGCTCACGTGTTGAAGCTAGTCGGCGGAGCGGGCGGTGGATGGATAGCGGGGCTGAAATCAGCACCAGCGTCAGCGGGATCGCGTTCCTGAGGGCAGAGATCAACACGGCAGATTTCAGGCGAATCGCGCTGAGCCTGGAGGGCGTGGAAGAGGGGTTTGCACATGGGCGATGCGTCGATCAGAGCGCCAGGTGAAATCGACCGCATTGTATTTCTCGGCGCGGCCCCGAAGCCGGTTATACGCCAATTAAGCAAGCGAGCAGAGCATCAGGCCGTTCCCCTGCGTCGTATCCTCGATACATGCTTCTTCTCCCCTGGAGACACCTCATACTGGGGTCCTGCCTTTTCCTCTTGCTCCTACCCTCTGGAGTTTGTGGCAAAACTCAGAAAGAGCAGGCTTCGTTCGACGCCGATCCCTCTCGTCAGATCACCCGTCCCGTCCCTTTGCCCGACTCCGTGTTACAGATTCTCGCCCAGGACAGCGAGGTCGTGGCATGTAGGAAGGAGAATCCCATTCCGCCAGGAGCCTCGCTGGCTTCGTGGTTCGTGGCCTCGGAAATCCACTTAGGCGGACCTGATGCGGCGGACCTGGTTGTGTTGCCGGTCGCGCAAGGGAACCGCTTTATGTGTTTTCACAGCGTTGAGGGCATTGGCTGGTTTTGGGTGTTTCATCAAGTTGGAGCGCATTACGAGCTAGCGCTAAAGACTGCCGGTCTGGGCTTGATCATTCGTGACGCGAGGCATCACGGATACAGAGACATCCAGAGTGGCGCGGCGTTTGGGACGCATAGCTCACAAACCACCTATCGCTTCGAAAACGGAAAATATCGTGAGTATCGAAGCGAGGCACAGTAGTGTCCGATGGTGATGGGCGGTTATTGCCGCATTGTTTGAATGCTGAGTCGAGGAGGAGCACGAGGTGTTACAAAGGCTGAACTCAGCGGGCATGCTGATTCAGAGAACAACCTCGGAGGCTCCTCAGAGACGACATGTACTACATCGGACTGGATGTACACAAGAAGACGATCAGCTATTGCGTGAAGGACGCGGCTGGCCGTGTGCATCAGGAAGGCAAGATAGGCTCCACGCGCTGTGAACTGGATGCGTGGATCAGAACGCTGCCCCTGCCGCGAACCATCGCGATGGAAGCGACGATTTTCACGGGCTGGATCTATGACCATCTTCTGCCGCACGCCAGCGCAGTGAAGGTGGCCCATCCGCTGATGCTGCGGGCCATCGCTTTAGCCAAGAAGAAGAACGACAGGATCGATGCCAGCAGGATCGCCGATTGCCTGCGCTGCGATTTCCTGCCGGAGTGCCATATGGCTTCGACGGAGATTCGCAACCGGCGGCGGGTCCTGCGCTATCGCCATCTGCTGGTGAAGCAGATGGTGCAGACCAAGAACCGGGTATCGGGTCTGCTGCTGGAGACCGGGGTGGAGCACAACAAGAGCCGGCTGCATAAGGTGGGCTATTTCCGCAGGCTGATGACGATGAACGATGAGATCGACGACAGCATCCGGCCGCTGCTCCGGCTCAGCCGGGAGACCATCGAGAGGTGTCAGAAGACCGAGTATGCACTGGTCAGCTCGCTGGAACGCGATCCGCTGCTGAAGGAGCGAATCGGGCGGCTGAGAACCGTGCCGGGCGTAGGCCCGATCACGGCACTGACCTGGGCTCTGGAGATGGGAGACATCTCACGGTTCCGATCCATTAAACAGGCGGTCAGCTACTGCGGGCTGTGCGGAGATGAGCACAGCTCGGCGGACAAGGTGATGCGCATGCCGCTGTCAAAACAGCGGAACAAGCATATCCAGCATGTACTGGTCGAGGCTGCGAAGCTGGCGCCGCGCCAGAGCGCGGAGCTGGCTCTGATCCATCAGAAGGCGATGGAGAAGGGCAACAAAAACAGGGCGACGCTGGCCGTGGCCCGCAAAATGGTAGCCTGGCTGCTGGCCGTGGATCGGGAGAGTCGCGAGTTTATCCCGGCAGAGCAGCGGGAGACCCGGGCAGCCTGAACCCCGCCCGCTAAAACAAAACAGGATCATCGATGCGCAGACTGCCAGGTCCTGCCGATTGCCGACTGAGCGAAGGAGCCAGGTGCTCCCGAGGCTCTCTGCGAATTGTTTCGGGACTGGCAGAGAACACTAACTCAATCTTCTGCGACGGCCTTCGCGGCCCGAGGCAGACAATGGATGTCCGGTTCTGCGAGAGCAGGAACCACCCGCCGAGAGGCATGCATGCGCACGACGAGACCTGACATCACCCATTGCGCGTTCTCGCGAACGCGCCCGGGACATCTCTGCTCAACCTTGACAAATGACTCACATGGATGTCGGCTATCGGGCAATTTCGCGCCGTGAAAGACATGGATGCCGGTGATGCGTCCGGACAGCGAAAACAGCGAGATATCGTTTTCGACTTCCGGCATTGAGTGTCTGATGGACCTGCAGGAACCGCCGTACAGTGTGGTTCGCACATTCGCGCGGAGGAAGCGCAAAACGCAGAGGCCGGCGAAACCAAATCGATTTCCAGCCGTCAACGCAAGAGAAGCCGTCGTAACCGATCACTGAGCCGAAAGCGCGGTAGGGCAGCACGGCAGACGCGGAGTGGTGCAGATGCCGCGTCTGCAGGAGATGGAGCGTTTCCCCTGGGGTGCCTTCCGCAATCGTGTCGGACCCGGTCGTGGCGGCTTGAGGCAGGGGGCCGGACTGTGGATCGCGGCGTTGCGGTTCGATGCTGTTCGTTGCGCGAACGTCTTTCGACGTGGAACGCAGCGGGAGGGCTGCTGATATGCGTGTTGCTGGGTACGGCAGCCGGGTCGGCGGCTTTGGGGCAGGAGCAGCAGGCCGTCTGCGATCGCGGAGAAGGACACTTCGAGGCGCGGCTGCATGACGGAGCGGGAGTCGCGGTGGGGCCGGTCTCACAGAGCGGGTTCGCGTCGCGCACCTGCAGCGCCAGCCTGACGTGGAAGGATAAAACCGTTCTCCAGGCAGCGACGGCTGCCCAGATCGACATTGATGTCATGGGTGTGGACCTGGGCTTCGGCGTTCCGGTGGCGGCGTTCGTAATACGGCAAGCTGCGGATGACTGGAAATCGACATATTCGATCTACTCTCTGGATCGCTCGCCGCGGCTGTTGGCGAAATTAACCGGCGGAGATCTCTATCGCGCGGTCGATGCGGATTTTGACGGCCGGTTGGCGATCTGGACGACCGATGCTGCGGCGGTCCAGGGTTTTGACGGGCTGCATTATGCGGATTTCGACTTCGCCCCGACGATTGTGCTGCGCTTTGAGCATCGGAAGCTGGAGGATGTCAGCGCGGAATATCCGAAGCAGTACGACGAACAGATTGCGTATGTGCGTTCGCACTTGACGCCGCAGGCTCTCGCCGCCTTCGAGGCATCCGACGGGAGGCTGGAGGATGGCTTCCGGCCCTGGCCCGAGCTGATTGCGCTGCGTAAGACGAAGGCGAAAGTTCTGGAGATCGTGTGGAGCTATCTCTACAGCGGACGCGAGCAGGAAGCATGGACAGAGCTGACGCAGATGTGGCCGGCCGCGGACGCGGCGCGGGCGAAGGCGGAGATCGTGGCGGCGCGGACGAAAGGCTTCGATGCGCAGGCGGCGAGTGTCGCGCAGGCGGCCAGGGATCCTCACCATTGGAAGGTGGCGGTTTTTGACACGACGGGGACGAGCCGCAATATTGAGCAGACCGCGTCCCTCGGGAGTCGGGCGCGGTCGCCGGATCCGATGGAGACGAGTCTGTTTAACACTCTGGTGGATGTTCCCGCGCAGCCGATCGCGATGATGCGCAACGAACTCACGCACGGAACGGAGACGGTGCTTCTGACGATCGATGCGGCCGGGAAGGTACAGTCAGCGACCATGCCGGAAGCGGTTGGAGATCCTGAGCTACTGGAGGCGGCGAAGGCCTGGAAATTTATCCCGGCGTTCAGGGGCGGCTACGCGGTTGCGTCCCGGCTGAAGATAGCCGTCCAGCCTGACCGGTGAATGGGCCGGCGGGATATCAACCCGACGAGCCGATTTCCGTGCATTTGCTGTCACCATCACTTCGGAGCGCCCGGGAAAGCTCCGAAGTGACGGTGACTCGGCAACTTGGTCAACCGCTAGTTCTCAGACGGTGGTTCGACATGGTCGATGACGATGGTTCGGACCGGACCGCGTCCACGCTTGATCTTGAGGCCGAGACGGTCCACTACATCGAAGACTGCGGCGACAAGGTCGTGGTTCTCAGGATCGTCGGGCGGCAGATAGTAGTCGTATGAACCGGCGATTCCGGTTTCGTTCAGGACGGGAAGTTGAAGATACCGGCTGAGTCTTATTGCGAGGTAATCGGTGGTGGTGTTGGTGCCCTCCGCTTCTCCATCGGCAAGATCGCCCCCTTTCATCATCACAATAGCCCGAGGATCGGCTGCAGGGTCTTTGGGGGGCTTGAGTTGGAGTGGCTTTCTGCCGCGGGTGAGGATGTAGACCTTCCCTTCCTTAGTCTCAAAATGAAACTTGAAGCCCAAACGGTCACGCAGGAGACGCTGGAGCATCAATCGCTGTTCGGAAGTGGGTTCCACGTTCGCCACCTTGATGTTCCGCGAGGGTGAGCCTTCGGGGGGAATGGCGTTGATTTCGAACCACTGCGAGGCGGTCCATTCCGGGCCTCCGGCCACTTGGTAGCCCCGGAGGTCGAAGGCATCTTCAACGAGCATCTTGATGGTGCCACCAAAGAAAACGCGCCCACCGGGTTTACCGTAGAAGCCGGCCGGCCGGAAGCGCGCCCTCGGATCGGGCGGCCTAATGGTAGCCACCTCAAAGGCGGGCAGGCTGGCGGAGACAGGAGCAGACTGTGCGGATGCGGGCGCCAGGCAACAAGCCAGAAACAAAGCACCGACGTGAGTGTTGGTGTCCCGCGCAGCGCCGGGGAGCAGCATGGTTAAGGTGATTGCAAGCAGGCCCACTCTACTCATGCGACATTGCCTTCCGAGTCTCTTTTTCTGCGATTCGATGATGAGTTTACGTCAGCGGAGACGCGGATCGAGTTCGGGCGCAAAGTCGCCATTACTTCCCTTTCAAGCGCCAATCCTCGGGACATTAGCCCGGCGGGAGGACTGGAGCCGCACGTGCGGAGGCAGGCTTGAGACTCTTTTCCGCCGCCGCGCGACCGATCCCACCGCGCAATGAGTTGTGAAGGCGCATGCGGCGCCCCTCTCCGCGGCGAAGCCCATTATTTTCTTCGGATTCCAGCGTTGGGAACGCGGAACGGTGGCCCGTCGGGACAGGATTCCAGAAAAAAGCTGGTTACTACCGGAACCCGACGGGCGAAGCGGGGTTCATACGGTGTTAACGCCGGTGAGTCCGCCGGCGGGCACGCAAGACCGAAGTGGAACATCGGTCGCAGCCGGTACGGCGCGGTCTGCGGAACACAACGCAAGGCTTCCACGAGCCTTCGGGCCACAGGAGGGCAGCATGCATGCTGACCGCTTTCCGCAACGCTGCAGGATCGCCGGGATCTCGGCGTTAATTCTCACCTTCACCGGAACACCGCTGGTTGCCCAGACCTATGGGGCGTACGGGTATGGGTCGCCGAATCCGCCGCAGACGTATGGCGAGGGGCAGCCGGACCAGACGCCTCCGCCTCCGGACTATAACGACAACGCTCCGTATGCGGCTCCGGGTGGGGCTCCTTACGGGGCACAGCCGTATGCGAATCAGCCGGGCTATGGGGCGCCGAACGATGCCGGGAATTATCCTCCCAACGATTCGCCGAATTATGGGGCCGCGAATCCCAATCTGGCGCAGGCGGCACAGGCTCTGAACGAGGGGCAACTGGAGCAGCTGGTGGCGCCGGTGGCGCTCGATCCGGACACGCTGCTGGCGCAGATTCTGGCGGCGGCGACGTGGCCGCAGCAGATCATCGAGGCGGACCAGTGGCGGCAGGCGCAGGGCGATGCTCCGCCGCAGGTGATTGCTGCGGGAGCGAATGAGCAAAACTGGGATCCAAGTGTGAAGTCGCTGACGGCGTTTCCGCAGGTGCTCCAGGAGCTTGATCAGAACCTGCAGTGGACGACCGAGCTGGGCAACGCCTATTACAACGAACCCGATGCGGTGCTGAGCACGGTGCAGGAGCTGCGGCAGCGGGCTCAGGCGGCGGGGACTCTGGAGTCGACGCCCCAGGAGACGGTGAGCGACGACCAGGGATATGTTCAATTGGCGCCGCCGAATCCGAACGTGGTGTATGTGCCGGCTTACAATCCCTGGACCGCGTATGGACAGCCGATCGCGCCTTACCCGGGCTTCTCGCTGCTGGATACGATTGGAAATTTGCTGGGGCCGGCGCTGCAGTTCGGGTTTGGCCATGTGCTGTCGGCGTTCACGCCGTTTGGCTGGCTGGGCTGGGGGCTGAACTGGCTGGCCGGGGGTTTGTTCTTTCACGGATCGGGGTGGTATCCGCATAATGCGGCGCTGATGGACTGGGGACTGCCGTACGGCGGTCCGCGGTGGGACTGGGGGCATGGCGGCGGACCGGGGTGGAATCGCGGATGGGATCGGGGCTACTGGCGTGGCTCGGAACGAGGCTATGGCCAGGGCTTTGACCGCGGCTACGGTGGGGCGTATCGCGGGGGGTCGGGATTTGGAACCGCGCGCAACGCGGGCACGGATGCATGGGGAATCCACCATGGGCCGGCGCGGCCGCCGATTGGGAACAGCTTCCGTGGAAACAGCTTCGGCGAGCGGCAGGACGGACGGGAAATTCAGGGAGAGCGCGGCGCGTATGAGGTGCGAGGTGGCGGAGAATACGGCGGCCGGGAGCAGCAGGCCTGGAATCGGACGCCGTCGCTCAACGGCGGCCGGACGGAGTACGGGCGCGGGAGCTACGGGTCGGGGTACGCCGGACGCGGGGAATCGGGGTACCGGAGCCCGGCCATGAGCTACGGCAACCGGGCGGCGACGGTGAATCGTGGATGGAACGGCGGAGCGAATCAGGGATTCCGCGGCAACTCGATGGATTCTCGCGGGGGCGCGATGGGATTCCGGGGCGGGAGCGCCAATAGTTACCGGGGCGGGCTCGGGAGTTCGGCGCAGTCGTACCGGAGTCCGACCATTGCCCGGAATTATGGCGGCGAGAGCGCGATGCGGGGCGGATTTGGAAACTCATATCGCGGCGAGTCGTCGCATAGCTCGGGCCGAGGTTTCAGCGAAGACCGCGGATCGTCGCATTCGGGTGGTTTCCACATGTTTGGCGGCGGCAGCCATGCGTCGCGGGGCTTCTCGGGCGGCAGCCATTTTCACGGAAGTTCGCACTCCGGAGGCGGGCATTTCAGCAGCCATGGCGGCGGGCACTCTGGCGGAGGCGGACACAGTCACGGGGGCGGCGGACATCATCGGTAGTCTTGCCTCCCGGATTCGGAAATCGACACCGCTTGAGTTCTTTTTCGGCCGCTTTGCGACCGATTCCCTCCGCGCCAGGTCTCTTCGTGGCGCATGCGGTGCGTTTTGCTACGGGGGTTCCATTCGACTCGCCGGCTTGCGCCGGCTCGCTCAGGGCAGGCTCTTCGGCTGCGCGCCGGGACGCTGCACTCACCGCTGGCCAGATCCTTCCCGGCGCTTCGCTCGCGATGACATTCGCTGCTCCAGCTAGAATCTTGATGGCATGTTGCGCTTGGGCGCCTGGGTGCGCGTTCTTTTTTTCTGCACGGTTCTCATCCTGGTTCCGGCGGCCGCGCAGGGGGCTGGCGGCGAGACGGTGGACACCGATCCGCTGAACCGGACGCCGGAGGTGCGCGAGGCCTTCCAGCACTTCTACAGCATGGATTACGACAACGCGCTGGAGCGCTTCGAGCGGATCCACCGGGAGCACCCCGGCGATCCGATGGCGACGGACTACGTGCTGAACGCGACGCTGTTCCGGGAGCTGAACCGGCTGGATCTGCTGGATACGACGTTCTACGCCAACGATGGATTTCTGACCGGCAAACACACGGTGGTCGAGAATCCGGCGGTGCGGGATCGAGTGCGCGCGCTCGCCGATGAGGTGACAGACGAAGCGAATGCGGAGCTGAAGGC
Source organism: uncultured Acidobacteriaceae bacterium (assembly GCA_963770525.1). Taxonomy (GTDB): domain Bacteria; phylum Acidobacteriota; class Terriglobia; order Terriglobales; family Acidobacteriaceae; genus Palsa-343. Next base: position 305,640 of record CAVYPY010000007.1, read on the forward strand.
CGATCCCAACAACGCGGACGCGCTGTTCGCGCGGGGGTGGTCGAAGGCGTTTGTGGCCATCTACGACTCGCTGGTGGAGCGGTCGTTCGTGGCGGGGCTGCGGTCGGCGATGAGCGCGCGCGGGGACTGCGACAAGGTGCTGCAGATCGATCCGCACTACGTGGACGCGGAGCTGGTGGTGGGGGTGTACCAGTACGTAGTGGGATCGCTGCCGCTGGGGTTCAAGATTCTCGTGGGCGTGGTGGGGATTCGCGGATCGAAGGGCACCGGTATGGCGCTGCTGCGGGATGACGGCGAGCGCGGCGTGGTGACGCAGGTGGAAGCGAGGACCTCGATGATGCTGTTTCTGCGGCGGGAAGCGAAGTATCAACCGGCCATCGTGATCGCCCACCAGATGGCCGAGGACTATCCGCACAATTATCTGTTCAGCCTGGAAGAGGCGAACCTCGAGAAGGACGCGGGCGACGGGATGGTGGCAGCGCACACCTACCAGCGGTTGATCGAGACGGCGCAGCACTCGGGATATTTTCCCAACGCGCACATGGAGCTGGCGTACTTTGGCCTGGGCGACACGCTGCGAGGACAAAAGCAGTACGCGGCGGCAGTGGAGGCGTATCGGCAGGGGGCGTTGCAGCCGACTACGAGCCCGGAGCTGAAACGGCGGTGTCTGCTGGAGGCGGGCAAGAGCTACGACCTGATGCACGATCACACGCAGGCGGTGGAGCAGTATGAGGCGGTGCTGCAGGCGGGGAGCGATACGGCGCAGGGGGATGCGGCGCGGAAATATATGAAGTCGGCGTATGCGGGGAAGTAGACAGGGTACAGGGTGCAGGGTGCGGTTAGGCGGAGTTTTAGAGTTTGAGTTTAGAGTTTAGTGATCCGCTGTCGGAGATCACTCGTCCGGCCGCGATCCGCAGCTTTCGTTTTGCACCGCTTGAGTTCTTTTCGGCGGCTGCGCCACCGATCCCTCCGCGCGCAGATTGCTCGTAGCGCGTGCAGCCCGTTTCGCTGCGGGGGTCCTTCCGCTCCGCGCCGGGATGCAACGTACACCACTGGAAAGATCTCGACGGCGCTCCGGTCAGGATGAAATTTTTGGCCGCTCCGGATGACAGCAGAAAAGCACAAAGGCGGCGGCTCTGGTTAGAGCACGCCGCCTTCGTGGGTCTGAGGGTGCCGGCTACTGGTTCATGTCGTCCACGTAGCGGCCCAGGATGATGGAATCTCCGGAAGTGGGGTCTTTGATGAGGAGACCCACGACGCGGATTTTGTCGCCGACGGTTACATCGCTGTCGGAGTTATAGCCGTTGCGCCAACTGGTGCCGGTGGCCGTGTAGACGGTGACCGGGCCGGGTACCAGTTGCCCGGCGAAGCCCGTAACGTTCATCTGGAACGAGCCGGCCGTGGTGGAGCCGGTATTGGCGGCGACCGTGCCGTTGTAGCCCCAGTTGCGCAGGACGACGCGCTTGACGCTGATGGGCTGGCTCGCCGCGCCGGAGAGTGGTCCGCCGACGGAGATGTGCTGGCCGGGCAGCAGCGTGGAGGAGTTGAAGAGGAACTGGGTGAAGCGGTTGTGCATCCAGTAAATGAAATAGTTCTCTGAGCCGGTAAGTGCGACGTGGGTGATCGTGCCATCCGTGACATCGTCGCCGCTGGCCGGCAGAGTGCCGCGTGTGTAGAGATCGATATTGGTGGCTACACCGGAAGACGGCTGCACATAAGTCGTCAGACCCGCGGCATAGAAGCCATCCTGGCTGAGGATGGCGACCTCATCGGCGTCGATGGTGGCGTCGGCGCGATCGAGGATGCCGGAGATCTGGACGATGCTGGTGGAGGTGAGATCGCTGATGCTCTCGTTGTTATCCCACTCCGTCTGGCCGGTGACGTTCACCGTGAAGTTGCGGCCGTGGGGGCCCTGGATGACGAAGCTCTGAGCGGTGGTATTGACGCTGACAATTCCGGCGATGAACTCATCGATGTAGGCGCCGGGATCGTTGGGGCCGACGGCGTTGATGTCGAAGGTAGGCGTGACCTGACCGTTGATCTGGCCGGTCGAGTCAACGCCGATGGACTTGTCGAGGCGGAAGTCGAGATGGACGCCGACCGGGCCGGTCTGCGCGAGGACGAGCGGGTTGTTCAGGGTTTGGGTGATGGTGGGCGTCTGGCTGGAGGTGGTGTAGGTCGCCGGCATGGTCTGAATGGTCGGCTCGGTGCCGGAGCCGGTCTGCAGGTAGCCGATGGTGGCGGGTCCGAGGGTGACGGCGATCTGGTCATAGGTGCCAGCGGCGACGTCGTTCATGTCGAGCAGCGTCTGCAGGCCGTTGTAGCGGGCGAAGTCCACTGTGGGCGTGCCACTGAGCAGAGGCACGGAGGCGCCGGTGCTCGAATCTATGGCGTCAATGGACTGGATCTGGACACTGAAGGAGACGACGCCGGCCACCGGCGCGTCCGTGCCGATGACAAAGGCAGGGGCGGTGTTCTGGTTGTTGGTAGTGACGGGCGGTGTGGATGTGTCGCCGCAGCCGGCGGCGAGCAGAACCGCCAGGGCGAGGGGAGAAGCGTAACGGGCGAAACGGGCAAGGGAGAAACGGGTGGGAGCGTGGGTGGTCATGCAGTCGATCGCTTTCCGCGGTTGGGATGGTCTGTCGGAGGCGGCGGCGCCGATCGGAGGAGGGTCGCAGTTCGGGCACAAAAATAGCGCACGACGCGCCGACTCGTGTGATCCGAACGACGAACCTCGGAAGAGCGGCGGTCGCAGGGTCGCGAGCAGGGCGTGGTCCGGAACCGCTGATATTGCCTGAATGAATCGGCGTCATTGCGCCGTTGCAAGCGTGAACCCAGGGGTAGGGGCGAAGTTTCGGAAATTGTTTCGAACGTTGGTAACCACTGTCGGGAATTTTGATGAGGTGCGGACCGGGACGGGACTGAATCACTCCGAATGAGTGCGAATGAGAGTTACGAAAGGCATACCTGCGCTTGTAAATTGAGCGGAATGTCATGCCCTGTTGATGGGGCATCGGCAATGGGCTGTCATGCTGCGGATGACGGCGGGACGGGAGCGCCGGGACGAGCAGCCAGACACGAGCAGCGAGACACCAGCATCTATCATGCAGGGCCGGAGAAGACGATGCTTCTGGGTGGGAAAACGGCGGTCGGGAAGCGGGAAACCTCACCATGGCTCTTCCCTTTCACGCACTGGAACTGGAAGGTGGCGCTGCTGACGGCGTTGCTGCGCGGCGGGGTCTGCGTGGCGGCGCTGCGGCATGTGGAAGTGCATGCGCGGCGGCATTTCGGCATTGTGGAAGCGGCCTTCGTGCTGCTGACCTGCGGATTCTTCTCCGCGCTGCAGCAACAGTCTCTGAGCCTGCGGACAGAGAGGCTGGCGTGGCTGGCCTGCGTGGTGGTGGTGCCGCTGGTCTCGCTGGGGATGGATGCGGGGCTGCACTTCTGGCTGGATGGGCGGCGGACGCAGCAGCTGGGAATCCCGGCGCTGGCGTTCACGCTGTTCTCGGCAACGTTCCACTGGCACATGATCCGCAACGGAGCGCTGCTGATAGGCGAGGAAGCGCACTCGCTGGGGACGGATCTGCGGCGCATTCCCAGGCTGATCGTGAGCTACTTCACGGCGCCGGCGGCGTGGGTGGGCGGGATCCTGGCGGTCCGCGGCAGTGCCGGGACGACGGCCATGGAGGCTGCATCGTCGGGCGGCTCGTCACTCTGAATCATTCCTAAAATGCGAAATCGGGGGTGCCAAGGGCGGCACCGGGAACGAAAGCGGCCATCCCTTTTCCCTTGCGCCCCCTTCCTCCTCCTTATAGGTTGAAGGCCGGGAGCGGCGCGGCAGGCCGGCGCGCTCGCCCACCTTCACGGAACGACCATGACACGCAAAGAACTCCTCCGCATGATCATTCTTCGGGCGCGAGTGCATGGGTTCGAATTCCGGCGCTGGTATCAGACGAGCATCGAGCAGGAGTGGACCGGCTTCGAGCAGGCGGTGGACGTGCTGGACGCAGGCAAGCGCTACTACGCGCTGCTGTTCGCGCACGACTTCGCCCGGCACTTCTGGAAGAAGGGCACGCAGATCACCTTCGTGCTGCCGTCGCAGGAGTACACCCGGATCGGCGCCAACGGGAAAGTGGTCACGATCAAGCGGAAGTCGTTCACGCGACGGTCGTCACGGTCCACGTCGAATACGGTCTGGCAGTATCACCTGGAACAGATGGCGGTGTGGGACGAGCCGCTGCGGTACATCCGGCGCTTCATCCTGACCGACGAGGAGCTGGAAGGGGCAGGCGGAGACGGCGAAACTCCCGAGGAGACGGCGGAGAAAGCCGCGCGGAAGGACGCGAAGGCAGCGACACGGCGCCCGGACTGGTGCTGAGCGGGCGCGCCGGGGTCGGTGCGGAAAGCGGGCGCCGTCGTTGACTTTCCGGGGCTGAATCGCCGGGCCTGAACGGCCACACGGATCCTTCGCCGCGATTGCCCGAGCCGGGGTGAACTGATATTCTCGAAGGAGTCCGCAACACCTGTGGCTGCGCGCCCTTAGCTCAGTTGGATAGAGCGACTGACTACGAATCAGTAGGTCGGGAGTTCGAATCTCTCAGGGCGCGCCATAAAATCAACAACTTAGCTACTGAACGCTTCCCTGACTGTGCCGTAAACTGTGCCGTTCAGCGTTGCGCTCGTTCACCATCTCTGCCACACCCTTCATTTCCGGGTGCAGGTACTTCTGAGTGGTGGTCACGCTCTCATGCCCCAGCAGTCGCTGCACGAGGATGAGATTCCCGGTCCGATCCAGCATGTCCGTTGCGAACGAGTGCCGAGCCGAATACAGCACAATCTCTTTCGGCAGACCGGCATCCTTCCTCGCTTTGGTGAACTGTCGGAGGATCGGGGAATACGTGATGTGAGCCTTCTTTCGCCGGGGTGAAGGGAAAACCCATTCGCTTTTGGCATCCTGTGCCCTTGCACGCAGCAGAGAGCGCACACGGTCACTGAGAGGCACGTAGCGGCGGGATTTGTCCGTCTTCCCATCCGGGTTGAAGATCAGGTGTTTATCCCACAGGATGTTGTCCCACTTCAGACGGATGATTTCGTCGGGGCGCAGACCGCTGTCCTGTGAGATGAGGAAAACATCTCGCAACGGCTGAGGAGCTACGTCGAGCAGTGCTTTCTCCCGCTCCGGTGTGAAAACGGCAGATCGCTCGTTCTCCTCCCTCAGCTTGATTTTCGGTACGTCCTGAACGCTCCTCCACTCCTTCGCCAGAGAGAGCATCCGCCGTAGTGTCCGCAATGCGCAGTTCGCATTGGACCCGCTGCCCGGAAACGCGAGGGTTTCCGCGTCAGCCGTCGTAATCCGGTCCATGCGCCATCCGGCAATGAAGGTTGCACTCAGCAAACGCCACCCGTTGTTGTAATACAGTTTTGAGTCTGGATCGAGTTGGGAGCGATCAACGAACGGCAGGAACTTCTCTTCGGCAAACGCTGACAGGATCGGTGACGGACCTTTGCGCACTGGCGCGTCCCCTTCCTGTGCTGCCTTGATGAGTTCTGCCGCTACCTCCATCGCTCTGGTTTTTGTTGTGGCCCGTGTGCTCTTGCGGAACCTCTGCCCGTTCACCACAAAATCCACGAGCCAATACTTGCTTCCCTTGCGTCTGTAAATCTCCACGTTCGCTCAGTCCTCGAATGCAGCCCGCACTGAGGCGTCGGAAACGTGCTTTCTGCCCTGAGCGATGTACTGCTCAAGGTCACGATGATGATAACGCACGGGTGATTTCTTCCCGCCTCCCAGCTTGACGTAGGCAGGACCGATGCCACGACAGCGCCATGAGCGCAGCGTCGGCATGCTCACCCCGAGGTGATGTGCGACTTGAGATTCTTTCAAGAGTGCGTCTGTGCTCATGCAGTCGCTGCCTCCATGTCTTCAGGGGTGAGGGTGAGATCGGGGACGGCGCGAAAGTCTCCCACAGCGACCGCGCAAGCGAGTCCGCGCCGGATCAACCGGAGACTCTCCTCGCGGGGCAGCTCAAAGGTGTACCCGGCTGGGAGTCTGTAATGGTCAACCTTGAGCCGGATCAGCAGCGGGGGTGACTCGTCAAGGAAGAGAAAACGCGGACGGGTGTCCGGCTTATTCCGGGGTGCAGGTATGTGTCTGCTCATGCCGTCGCCTTGCCTTCTATCCGGCGAAATTTCGCTTCGCCACGGCATCTTGAGCACATCCACCCATCCGAGGTCTGGTAGAGGCCAATTACGTCGTTCTGGCACCCCTTGCACACGTAGGGTCCGCCGTACCCACCATCGGCGAGCGGAATCCATGAACTGCGGGGCCGCGTGGGGGAGAAATTGCGGAGTGGTCCGCCCTGCCACATCTGTCGAACCTCACTCATGCTCGCACCAGATTGGCCTTGGTGTGGTTCCCGGGATCGGTGCGATCCTTCAGGGTCCAGTATTCTGTCATCGAAGCCTGAGCGATGAACGCGGTTAGCGGCTGATACGCCGGACGCTCCTTACTGCCGTGGTTCACCAGAAACACGACGGGCGCAGCGGTCGCCCGCATAAGAGGGATGAATGGCTGAACGCGGCGGAAGTCTTCCGCGTCAACGGTCACGGTGTAGTCATCCACGGTGAACGTTTTGGGTTTGCGAATGGGCATTTTTGTAACCTTTCGAGCAACAAAAGAAAACGCCCCGAAACGTCGGGGTTTTGTCCGACGCCGGGGCGTTGTCGTGTTGTGTGGTTTAGCTGGCTGCGATCTTCAGGGAGTTCATCGGGGTGGGAGCGCCACTCTGTGCGAGCGACAATCCTCCGACCCTACTCCAGAGGAAAAATCCGACTTCCAACGTATCTGCATACCGCTCGTTCAGACGCAGGATGCTGGGCTGCCCATCGGTGCGCAGCATGTATGCGCGACTCAGATCGCCGAAAAGAATCGGCAGGGAGTTCGCAGCGAACACACCGGCAGTCGGAGAGTCCATCGACTGGTTAATTACCACGTCGAATCCGAGCAGCTTGTTAAACGGTCCATCAGCAGAGGGATCAGGCGTCCAGTACGGACGACCGAAGCCGTCTACTTGCCCCAACAGATAGGCGCGGGTTGCTGCACTCATCACAAAGGAAGACGCGGGCGTGCTGTACGCCGGATCGACTGACGAGAAAAGCTGCGTGAGCGCCTGCCATCCGATTCCGTCAGCGATGGTTGCCGTGGTGACTCCCACAGTCGCTGCCCCGCGCAAACCACCAGTGGGCTGATTTGGGAGCGCGGTGCCAGCCGAGTCCGTTCCCAGCGTAATCGCCTTCTCAGTCCACGCGCATATCGGACGGCAAAGTGCGAGCGGATGAAGGCGTCCAGATCAAAGCTGGAGTCTTGCAGTTCTTGGAAGCTGACTTTCACGAGTCCACCGGTCACGGTATCGACTCCCAGCAGAGCCGAGACAAACGCCGGATCAGTCTCCGCAGGCGAACTCGAACCTTCCGTACCGAGCAGCGTCAGGCCGTTGCCCGTGTCGTTCGAGTACGAAATTTTCATCGGGACACCTTTATTGTCGGTGACCTTCTGCATCACCTTATCGGCGATGGGACCGTAAAATTTGCGAGCGTCAACCAAAATTCCGGAGAACATCTGAGGCAGCAGAGCGCCGCCGGTCGCGTCGGACGTGGTCAGGAGGTCGCGATACTCCGCGTCCACCGCGTGGATGCTGCCCCGCATCGCGTACTGCTGGAATGCGCGGGAGACCCGGCTACGCTGCTCATCCCCGGAAAACTCAGCGCCGGTACCGGTACCGGGCCGGGGAGACCGGCGGAACTCGCGCCCTGCAGCGTCGCGCTGCTCGAATGCTTCCTCCGCTGAACGTCTGCCTCAAGCTGCTCCACGTCTTTCTGAATCTTGTCGAACTTCTGACGGCTCTCAGCGGTGAACCCGCCGTGAGCGAGCGCGATCTTCCGCTGCTCCATCAGGAGGCCGGAGATTTTCGCGCGAATTTCTTTCGAGGTCATGAATGCTCTTTCTTGCTGGCGTCTAGATCGCCAACGGCTAGGCACACGAATGCGCAAACCCGAGGTGCAGGCTGCGCGGGTGCGTTTGGGTTTTGGTAGGGTGTGGTGCTCTAAGCGAGAGAACAGCTTACTGAGCGCCGGGAGATAGGCTTAGAGATTCGCCTGCAGATTTGCGAAGTAGGTCGCGACGCGCAGACGGTCCATGCGCAGCGAGTCTTCCTCGTCCGCGCCGTCTTCGTCTTCGTCGTGGGCATCGAATGAACCCTGATATGCGCCGGTAAGTGCGTCTCTGGGTCGTCGGTGTCGTCGTCGCCATACGGGTCCGGGTCGGTCCAGTCGTCTGCATCTTCACGGTCGCGGAGCGATTCATGGGATACCGCGATGCCGTGCGCCTTCGCAGCGCCGACAACCTTGGCGTACACTTCGGCCTTCTCGCTCGCCGGAATACCCTCGGTGCGCCCGAACATGGCGAGAGCGAGCCGGATGTGGTCCTGAGTCTTCTCCGCGTCGCCGGGGAAATGAATGGGCAACGACCACGTCGAAGGGTCCGACTTGTCACCGACGTATGCGAAGGACGCGGCGGGCAGCTCCACACCGTCCACTGATTTGGTTTTTTCAGTGGGTGTGCTGCGCTGCGCCATCTGCGATGGGAACGAGGTGCTGCGCAGCGTCGCGATTCTCTCTTGGATGTGTTCCTTACCATCGGGGAACTGCGCCCTGAGTTTCGAGATGGTGTTTGGGTTCGCGGGGAAAGTAACCGGACTCACGTCGAACAAATTGACGTTGCGCAGAGTCCGGACCACGATACCGTCTTGACCCATTTCCCAATCCTCGCCATCCTCGGGCACGAAAAATCTGTAACTGGATTGATCCACATCGCCTCTGCGCATTGTCTCCGCGAGGTCTTGCGCCCAAGTGGTCCTCGGGATGTCGGCCTGATAGATCAGACCGCGCGAATCTTTGGAGAGACGCAGGGTGCCTGCTTTGGTGCGACCGATGACGTGATTCGGATCATGATTGAATAGGGCGCGAACGTCTGCTCCACTCTTCAGCGCCGCATCGAAGGCAGTGGGCGCTACCACTTCCGAGTACGAACCCATGTCTGTTTGCGACGGGGCGAACAGTGCAGCGTAACCGGTGATAGTCGCACCGTTCGAAGTCTCCCGCAGCTCAAACCGTGCATCGTTGTTGCCGAGGTAGCGCAGCTCTCTGGGCGCAAGAGCGCGTTCCCGTTTCAGTTTGTGTTTGCTCATCTGTTCTCGTTCTCCACGTGCATTTCGAGGTTCACAGCGTCACGTGCTGCAATCGCCGCTTCGAGCGTCGGGAATGCGCCCCATGAGTGGAGGGACATCCTGCGATTCCGGGGACGGATCACGCGGAGGACTTGGAATACGTCCGCTTGTGCGCCGCTGTACTGGATTCGCGCATAAGGATTCTGCGGGGAGTGCCCGTAGAGCGGGTTAGCGGTCATGTCGCGCGTCTCGCGTGCTGCGAACGCAGGGTTGTCAGCGGTTTCCCGCACAGGATGGTTCATAAACTCTTATTTATGTGGTGTTTGAGGCGATTCAGTGCCGATTCAGTTGCTGAGTGTTACAGCCGGTAACCCTAATTCGTCAATTCGCGGGTGTGTGTCGGAAACTGTCGCGCGTTCCGAGGTCGCCGAAAGTCCTAAACTATTCGGACCCCATATACCATTCGCTATCAGATTGATTGCAAAAGAGTTAACGCAGTAGTGTACCGCGAGGAGTACCGGGAGGTGTGTCGGGTGGTTGACCGTTGACGGATGGTAGCGTATAATCCGCCGTCTACGATGGCCCGCGCTGGCGTCAGGATGGCCTGAGACGCGTCGCTGTGGGTTCGGTGGGTTCGGATGGGTTGACCGGGAGCGCCGGACGCAAGGGGTAGCATCCGTGCGCTCTACCGATTGGCTAGACCCTACCAAGGCCGTGCCGTCATCTGTGAATCTTGCGGGGACAGCGGAAGCAACCGCGCCCGCGAACCTTTAAGTCCGCGAGCACGCCGAAAGATGTGCTTCATACGCCGCCCCTGCTTTGCTGATTCGCGGCCAGTCGGAGTCTACTCCATGCACCCAATCAGCCTGCATCCGCAGCACGCGTCACCGAGGGAAATGGCTCGCACGCGCTCTGCATCACTGGCCCATGTCAAGCCGGGATGCAGGGGATGAATGTCGAAAATTGCGCAGCACCCGATGTTGGGCGAGTGCCGCGCGTCCAAAGGGCGGTCATGGCGGACCGCTTCGCCGGATCGCGGATCGAAGGTACGCGACCGGTGAACTTGTTTCTAAACTTCGGGAGTGCTCTGCGCCGTGTTGCGTTTCAGATAGGCGATCACGTCATCAAGCCAGACGCGCCGACTACGTGTGCCGATGGTGATCGTGGGAATCTCGCCGCGCTCCACGATTTTCTCGAACGACCGCTGCGAGATGGTGAGCACTTCAGCGGCTTGAGCAAAGGTGACAATCTGGGCGCAGATCGGATTTTCCCGCTCGCCTGCAGTGACTAATTCAACCATGAGTTCCTCGCGGGAGCAGGATTGGATATTTCTCTCCCTAGACTAATAGTTCAGCTTGTCACCGAATTTGGACGTACCAGCACGCAAAAAAGTGAAAATGTTCTTAGAACGTGGTCCAGCCGCGCCGCCGCGCGTTGCTCTCGTCCAGCAAGCGTAGACGTTGTACGTTGTCGATAACCGGCGTAGTTTCGGGTTTGGGTTTGCAGCTCAAGCATTCACAAGCTAGGCCCAGATTGTGCCGGTCCAGTTCGCCGGGGCCGGGTTTATCGAAGACGATTCTGGGTTTGTATTTCGTCTCACCACCCCATCGGTAAGAGCTACGACCCGGTTTGCGCTTCCATTTTTCCGCGCTGTTCACCACGCGGAGCACGTCCGCAAGGATCGCCGGATCGGTGACCTTGTCGCCGCTTCGCGTGTCCTGCACCCAAAATGTCGTGGTCTCCTGCAGACTCCCTTCTGTAAACTTGTTCCCAGTCCTGTAGCCGTTTGCGCTGCGATCCTTGCGGACCCGCAAAAAGCGCAGGTATTCAAGCGACGGGTCCGGCGGGATTGCGATCTTCGGTCCGTGATGAGTGGATCGGTTCACTCCCATACCCGCTTTCGATAGGCGACGGTTCCACGTGAGCATGTCCAGCTTCTCGCGCTTGCTCAACTGCGCCGCGCGGGTCAAACGTTGTTTCAACCGAATTCCTCCCTTTCGTCGCTGCGTATTATGCGGTAGATGGACGCTGCGCGGCTACGTTCCGGCCTTCGGCCTGCACTTCGCGCTCCGCTCCCAAGAACGGTTACCGAATCGCGCTGCACGTTGAACCGAGTTCGCGCCGCATGGTGATGCGGATGGCGAAAGCTTGCCCAGACGCGTTGAGTCAGACAGAGAGACCGACCAACCGCTTGGCCAACAACCCCTGCCCATTCCCCTAAGCAATCCCCACTAACAATGGAACCCCTATGTCTAACCTGCTTTTGATTCAATTGATTGCAGAAAACAGGTAAGCAACACTTGCCGAGTAAGTAAGCAAAACTTGCCGACCTACCGCATAGTTTGCGTTTTTTGGGGCAATCTCACAGCATCGCCCGTCGCTCTGCCAGCTCCTCGGCTTCCTGCCGTTTCTTCCTCCTCATGATTGACAACAACGAACTCCTCACCTGACCCCACGCCTGATTCTTGCTCAATGGCGAGCCATTCCTTTCTGCCATAGCCATCTCGAAATCGATGATGCCACCACTTTTGCAACTGGGGTTTATATCTTTGCCCTCCTTCGACAAGTGCCAATCACGGTTGCACTTGAACGCTCCCCCACGGTCGAAGGTCACATGCAGGGTATGTACTCTCTCGGATGTCCTCATGTGGAAGGGACAATACGCCTGCAACCCTTGGCCCTTCTCCTGCGGGTCGTAGCCTGCGAGGTGATCCATGAAGTATTCGCCGACCACTTCCGGGTCAACCTTGGACAAGTCTTCGATAGCCTCCAAAGACTGACCGGAAACCGGGTCGAGCAGCTCATAGGTAAACCCACGTCTTCCCTGAGTTGCGGCAATCAGCTTGCATCCGATCAGCTCCTCACGCGCAGGGAGCACAGACCGAAGGGACAGTCCTGCCTTCATTGCATCGCCCGCCGTCAGTTTGACTATCGAGCTACTTGTCTTCTGCGCACGATAGAGGAGGTAGAGGTAGAGACGGAGCGCCGAAAGAGACAGCTCTGCGAGAACGCCTGATTCCATCACGGCTTCAGGCATTTGATAGTAGGACAGTGCTGTGTAGCGGAAGACGTTGCTCACAGCTCACGCCTGAAATGAGGCAGAACATAAATGCAGTGACCGCTCCCACGCTTGCCGGGGACAGCGATCAGGAATCCGCGCTCCTGAAGATAGCGCCTTGCGCGTCTGAGCCGTTCCTGCGACACGCCCAGTTCGCGGCAGAGGTGGTTATCGAACAGTGTGACCGTGGCCGCGACCGCCTCATCTTCGCGCCCCGGACTCTTGTCCCGCTCCCTGTAGCACGCATTCAGCAATCCTCGCTCAACGGGATGACCGAGTCGCTCCATGAGAGCATCCTCAGCGCGGTGAAAAAGTTGCAGGGGAGTAAGTTGTATTTCTGGCATTTGTCTCCTTCCGGGCAAGAGTTCGATGCTCGCGGTGACAGGGCGCAAACGTCCCGCCGCACGAAACGTTCAAGTTTTTAGGGGAAACCCGCATCCGCAGGCAGGAGCCAGCAGGGGAGATTTACCTAACTATGATGACACAACCGGGTTGACAGATTCAAGAGAAAAGAGCAAGATGCTAAACCCGGTTGGTCGGTTACCTCAGTACCTTCAAACTCACCACGTTTGTGGGATAACAACGCCGCGCCGGTCCGTGCGAGGATACAAGTCTGCTCGCTCTCTCCCCAGTGTGAGCTACCAAAGGGCACCGTGGCATTCTAGCCGGGTGCTCTTTGCTTTTTTCCCAAAACATGACCTCGTGTCACCTGCTGCCGGTTCGACCGGTTGAGTAGCCGGGGCTCAATGGTAGAATCACGCCGGAAGAATGGAAGGGCACAAGAGATGATACTCGGTGGTCGAAGACTGAGGGAGTGCGTTCGCCCGTTAAACGTCCTTCTGTCGATGTCTCTGCTGCTGCTAGCTGGCTGCACGATTCACGGACATCTCTACAATCTGACCACCGGAGAAGTCACAGATGTGCGCTTCACATATAGCGGTAGCGGACACGGCACCATAAGCGGACAGTTTCGTTCCGGCGAACAGTTCCACGGGGACTACACAACGTTTGTCCTACGGAACTGCCATTGCCTCCGGGGATCGGGGATTCCTTGGAGACTGCGAGTACATTACGTCGGGACTTACCCACGGAGCAGGCGCGTGCAAAGGAAATGACGGTACTCGCTACAAGATCATGTGGTAGGCGAAGGCCCGCGCCGAATCGACAGGAGTCCGTGACCGCTCCTCCAGAGTAAAATTCGGCCATGAACAGAACGCGGGCGAGGCGAGGCCACAATCTTGGCCCGGGTGTCGATGGCGAACCGGATGAAGTGCAATTGCTTTCGGATCACGGCTACAGCCGCCAACAGGACATGGCAGGAGATGTTTGCTACGTCTCCCCTGACGATGTGATTCATCTGTACGCCGATGGCACGTGGGAGAGTGACAAGGCTCCCGAACAATTCGAACATCTTCCGTCCTATCTGTTTTGGCGTTCGAAGAAATCGCCCAAAGGCTGACCACCGTACAGCGAATTGTGATGTGCCGTAACTGTGCCGATCAGTTTTGAAAACCGCTGGAAACCCTTGAAAATACTGCAACAAGAAATCGACGCTCAGTGCGGGCCATTCTGCTATAACATCTCTAATATCAGCAGCTTACGGATAGCCTCGACCTTGACTACGAATCAGTAGGTCGGGAGTTCGAATCTCTCAGGGCGCGCCATTCCTTTCCCAAACAACAATTTGTGAACTTCGAGGCCGAATAGCCTCCGGGCTAACCCAGGGCATTCCCGTAGAATCGCGATACGCGGAGGCGCGGTCTGAGATGGCGGAGCGATTTCACGACAAAGTGGTGCTGGTAGCGGGCGGGACCGGGGCGCTGGGGCGGGCGGTGAGTCTGGCCTTTTTGCGCGAAGGCGCGCGCGTTGCGGTGACGTATCGCCAGGCGAAGGAATTTGAGGCGCTGCAGGCGGCGGCCGGGGACCACGCGACGGCGCTGGCGGGACAGACCGTCGATGTGACGGATGTGGCAGCCACAGCACAACTGGCGCAGGGGATCGTCGCGGATCACGGGCGCATCGACGTGCTGGTGAATGCCGTGGGCGGCTATGCGGGCGGGACGGCTCTGTGGGAGACGCCGCCGGAGGTCTTCGAGCGGATGCTGGCGCTCAATCTGCGGGCGGGATTCGCGCTGGCCCGGGCGGTGGTGCCGGTGATGCTGCGCCAGGGGAGCGGGGCCGTGGTCAACATCGCGTCACGGGCGGCCTTCGATCATGGAGCGGGAGCGGCAGCGTACGCGGCGTCAAAGGCGGCAGCGGTGGCGATGATCGATTCGCTGGCGGCGGATGTGAAGGGCAAGGGCGTGCGCGTCAACTCCGTTGTGCCGAGCATTTTCGACACGGAAGCGAATCGCAGGGCGATGCCGGGAGCCGATTTTGCGCGGTGGCCGAAGCCGGAGGAGATTGCGAACGTGGTGCTGTTCCTGTCGAGCGACGAGGCGCGGCTGATTCACGGCGCGGCCGTGCCGGTGTACGGCGAGGCCTAGCCGGCGGCGTACATCGGTTGCCAGATCCGGACACAGAAAATCGCGCGTGCGGCGCCTGTCAGAGGGTGCGGATCAGAGGCTGTCTTCGAGCAGCGGGACGGTGCTTTGAGCGTGGGCGGCGCAGCGGCGCGACTCGAGCAGAAGCGTACGGAATTCCGAGATCTTTGCCTCGAGCGGACGGGCTGGATCGTGCAGGGTGGAACGGAGGCGGAGACGGAGTTCCGCCAGTTCGACTTCGAGAGTGGAGGCTGCGGTGGCCATGTTTATTGCTCCTGGGGGACCGAGGTCGCGAAGCTGCCGGCGAGAGCACTGCCTGGGGGACACGGTCTGACCCGCGGCTCGAAGGCGACTTCGCGCCAGGTGCCGTCGCGGCGAATCAGCATTGAGATGCGGGGCTGTCGGGCGGTGCCGGAAGCACCGCTGCCGCGGCGATCCTGCTGATTGGTTTCGGAGAGTCGCGCCATGCCGGAAGCGTACGGCGGCTGCGCTGGCGCCGGTATGCCCCGTGGGGGGCAGGCGGCTCACCCGGCGGCGTCAGCAGCCTGGACCGTTAACGTGCCGGTAATCCGCGGCTGACGCGGGAACATTCACCACAGAGGACACGGAGAGCACGCAGGAACGAGGGAAAAGCAGCAGGGCTCGCTGCTGCTCTTCCCTCTGCAGGGGACGGTTAGTTGTCGTCCCCGTCGCTTTCAGTGTCGGCCCCGGCGGCGCCTTTGTCGGAGCCGCCGTTGGGGACCACGGTGATGCGCTGCACGTTGCTCTTTCCCAGCAGCGCGTTGTAGGTGGCAAGGTCGGCGTCGTCGATGTGCTTTACGGCGGCGTCGACATTATGGAGCTGGGTGTCGAGCTCGGCGAAGACCTGCTTTTCCGGATCAGTGGGCGGCCAGTCGGAGTTGCCGGAGACGTCGGCCTCTCCGCTGCCGACTTCGGCCTGGAGCCAGATGAATTTCAGGTAGAGGCCGAGCGGCCCGCGGAAGGATTTTTCATCGCCCTCGGCGATGGTCGGGTGCATGAGCTGGTCTTCCTGGTCCAGGTACTTGCGGTTGAGGGCGTCGGTGGCGTCGAGCAGGTTTTTCTCTGCGCCTTTGGCGACGAGGACGCGGCGCGTGTCTTCGAGCTGCTTGCGCGACCACTCGATCTGGTTGATCAGTTGCGCGGAGCGATCCGTATCCTGGTAGATCTTGTACGAGAGCGCTGAGGAGACCATTGCGTCCTCGAGAGTGGCGGGCGTGTTGGGATCTTTGACGACGATGACGGGCTGCGACTGCTCGTGCCCGTCAACCGTGAGCTTTACCGTATAGGTGCCGGGGGCGACGAGGGGTGAGTTGTTGCCGCGGCTGACACCGTAATAGAAGATGGGGCGCGTGAGGTGACCGGCGAAGCGCTTCTCGCTCCAGATGTGCGGATTGCCGGGAGGCGTGGTGCGCAGGGCGACGGCGACCGGCGTTTCGTAGCGAAGATCCCACCAGACGCGGTTCACGCCGGGATGGCCGGTGGCGTGGAGATTCTGGACGAGATGGCCATCTTTGTCGAAGACGTCGAGTTTCACGCCCTTGGTTTCGGACTTAAGCAGGTAGTTGACGGGCACGCCGTAGGGCGGGTTATGGCCGACGGAGACGCTCTCGGCGGCGAGCTCGCGACGGCTGCCGGGGCGGAAGCGATACGCCTTGCGGACCGGGAAGAGTTCGGCGGCGGGGCGCTCGCTCTCGGCTTTCATGTGCTGCAGCGGCGAGATGTCATCGAGGATCCAGAAGCCGCGGCCGTAGGTGCCGATGACCAGATCGTCGAAGGTGGACTGGATGGTGAGCCAGTAAACGGGGGTGTGCGGCAGGTTGAGCTGCAAGGGCTCCCAGTGCGCGCCATCGTTGAAGGAAACGTAGAGGCCGTTCTCCGTGCCGGCGTAGAGCAGGCCGCGGCGGAAGGGATCTTCGCGGAGAACGTGCGTGTAGCTCAGAGGTGAAGGGTCGATGCCGTCAGTGATCTTCGTCCAGGTCTTGCCGTAGTCGGTGGTTTTGTAGAGATACGGATCAAAGATATCGACCTGGTGGCCGTCGAAGGCGACGTAGCAGGTACCGGCGTCGTACTTCGAGGGCTCGATGCTGTCGACGGTCATCTTGGGCGGAAGACCGGGGAAGTTGGCGGTGAGGTTGGTCCAGTGCGCTCCGTCGTCGCGTGTCATCTGAACCTGGCCGTCATTGGTGCCGGCCCAGATCTGGCCTTTCTCGACAGGGGACGCGGCGATGGCAAAGACCACGCCGGCGTATTCGACGCTGAGGTTGTCGACAGTCAGGCCGCCGGAGTCGCCGTGCATGGAGGCGTCGTTGAGGGTGAGATCCGGGCTGATCTGCTGCCAGGTCTGGCCGCCGTCGGTGGTGCGTTCGACGTACTGCGCGCCAACGTAAACGGTGTTGTGATCCCAGGGCGCGATGGCGATGGGATAGGTCCAGTTCATGCGGATCTTCACCTGACCCGCATTGGCGCCCATGGTGCGATCGGGCCATACGCTGACGGAGCGCGCGAAGCCGGACTTCGCGTCGAAGACCTCAGTGACGCCGGCATAGCAGCCGCCCCAGACGATGTTGTTGTCGACGGAATCGGGGATGTTCCAGCCGGTTTCGCAGCCGGCGGTGGTGGTCCACTGATCGGCGCCGATTTCATAGGCGCCGGGAACGTTGCTGGGGCCGCGCAGAGGCATGCCGTCCTGCATCTGGCCGTACACGTCGTAGGGAATGCGATTGTCGGTGGCGACGTGATACATCTGCGCGATGGGCAGGCGGATCTCGCGGAAGGAGCGGCCGCGGGTGGTGGAGATGAGGACGCCGCCATCGCTGCCGATCATCATGCGGGAAGGATCGTTGGGATCGGCCCACATATCGTGGTTGTCGCCGCCGCAGCCGAAGCCATGGCGCAGGGAGGTTTTGGCGTCGGGATCGAAGCCCGGACACCGCATGTGATCCGTGGTCTCGCCGCCGTCGTAGGTGACGCTGATGCCGTTGGACGGGAAGTAGACTTCGTTTTCGTTGTCAGGCATGACGAGCATGCGGGTGTAGTAGTGAGGGCGCTCGTTAAGGAGGCGGCTGTAGTTAACAACGAGCCAGTCGGCGCCGCCGTCGTCGGAGCGCCAGAGGGTTCCACCCTGGCCGGTTTCAATGAGTGCGTAGACGCGGCGGCCGTCGCTGGGCGCGAAGTTGACGGCGATTTTGCCGAGGGGCGATGGTGGCAGGCCGTGACCGGTGAGGCGCGTCCAGTGATCGCCGCCGTCATGGGTCTCAAACAAGCCGCTGCCGGGACCGCCGCTTTTGCGGCCCCAGGTCTTGATGTCGATTTGCCAGAAACCGGCGATGAGATGCTGCGGGTCGCCGGGATCCATGGTGAGATCGGAGGCGCCGGTGTTCTCGTCGACGAAGAGAACGCGCTTCCAGGTCTTGCCGCCATCGGTGGTGCGGTAGATGCCGCGCTCCTGCTGCGGGCCGTAACAGGTGCCGAGGGCTGCGGCGTAGACGATGTCGGGGTTCTGCGGGTCGATGACGATGCGGCCGATACGGCCTGTCTTCTCGAGGCCCATATGCTGCCAGGTGAGGCCGCCATCGATGGATTTGTAGATGCCGTCGCCGAGGGAGACATCGCTGCGGATCCAGGTTTCGCCGGTGCCGACCCAGACGACGTTGTGCGCGGAAGGCGCGATGGCGATGGAGCCGATGGACTGGGCGTCTTCTTTGTCGAAGATTGGGTACCAGTGGTCGCCGCCGTCGAAGGATTTCCAGACGCCGCCGGAGGCCGCGCCGGCGTAGTAGACGTTGGGATTGCCGGGCTCGCCGAGGACTGTGGTCACCCGGTTTCCGGGAGGACCGATGTAGCGGAAGTGCAGGGCTCCGTAGAGGGAAGAACCTGCTGCATCGTCTTTGGGTTGCTGCGAGTGAAGGGCGGGAGCGAGGGACAGCAGAGCCAGACTGGCGAACACACAAAGGCGGCGCAGCTTCAACCGGGACCTCCTGAAAACGAGACTGCGGGATTCGCGCTCACGGCGGCTGGAGTTCACTCATCGGGGCCGAAGGGCGTTGGTGGGAAAGGTAACACAGTTGTGGCCTGTGATTCTCGTGCTCAGCGGCATGGCGAAGAATGCCGTTGGTCTGGCGAACTCAGAGCGTCAGCCAGATCGCTCCGTCTTCAACGGACAGCTCGAGGCCGGCGCTTTGCGCGGCTTCCTGCAGGGCGGCGTCGAGCATGACGACCGGGTCGGGGCTGACGTCGAGGCGGCGCATGAGGCCCTCGCCCTTCTTTGCCCCGGCGGAGAGGACGATCTTGAGACCGCGGCGTTTGCACTTGACCGGTGTGCCGTCTTCGAGCTTCACATTCAGCGGCTTGATCCACGTGTCGACGTAGTGGACGCCGATGCCGGATTTGTCGTCGGTGTGCCGGGGGAGCTTATTGACCGCCTCGGCGTTCACATCACAAAGTTTGACTTTCACGCGCAGCTCCCAGGATTCCCTTCGATTCCAGAAATGCGTCCATCGCCGTTCTGAAGGCGCGAATGTGCTCGGGCGTGCTGCCGCAGCAGGCGCCGACGATGTTGGCTCCGGCCTCGAGAAGAGCGGGGAGGCCCTCGACCATCTGCTCGGGTGTTTCGTCGTAGACGACTTTCATATTGACGAGGCGCGGCTGGCCGGCGTTGGGCTGGACCATGACAGGCAGACTCGTCACAGCCTTATAGCGCTCGACCGCGGTAAGGGCGCGCTGCATGTCCATGCGAGTGCCGCAGTTGAGGGCAACGATGTGCGCGCCGTGCTCTTCCATGAATCCGGCGGCGCGCTCGGGGTCGATGCCCATCATGGTGCGGAAGGTGGTGCCGTCGAGTGTGACGTCGTAGGCCATGGAGCCGATGATGCAGGGGGCGCCCGCGGCTTTCGCGGCCTCGATACCGAGGCCCAGTTCTTCGAGCGAGGTCTGGGTTTCGATGATGATGGCGTCGGCGCCGGCAGAGACCAGCGCGGCGGCCTGTTCTTCAAAGGCGGCGCGAACCTGGGCCTCGGTGAAATCGCCGAATGGCTCAAGGAGACCGCCGAACGGGCCGATGTCGCCGATTACGTAACCGTCGCGGTTACCAAAGGCGTCGCGTCCGATGCGAACGGCAGCGCGGTTGATTTCGACGCCCTGATCGGCGTGGCCGTGACGGGTGAGCATAATGCGCGACCCGCCGAAGGTGTTCGTCAGCAGGCAGTCGGAGCCGGCTTCGACATAGCGCCGCTGAATGGCCAGCACGCGTTCGGGATGGGTGAGGTTCCAGAGCTCGCCGCAGTTGCCCTGTTCGAGGCCAGAGAGCATCAGCTGCGTGCCCATGGCGCCGTCGCCCAGCAGCGGCCGCTCGCGGATGACTTCGTGCAGAAGAGGTTTCATTCGGTTTCCTGGTTTGGTGAGTTGTGGGCGAGCGCGTAGTGGATCGTTTCGAGCACGAGGCCCCATTTGTGGTTGCGGCTGGCCGCTTCGCAAAAGCATCCTGCTGCATTCGGTTCGCGCTGCCAGGCGAGGATCGCGTCGAGGTGCTGGCCTCGCAGAGGCTGCTCGGAGGCGATGGCGTTCATCAGCTGCTGCGGGTTCTCGATGTACTGGCACATATGGGTATGGCCCTTATCGCCGGTGGCAGGTTGGCAGCGCTGCGCACGGATTGGATAGCCGTCGGCGGGCGGTCCGAGCTCGACCGTGTAGTCAAAGGCGAGCGGCCGGCCCATGTTGGTGCAGGTGGTGCCGTCATAGCGGAAGCTGGCTTCGAGAGAGCCGTCGGGACAGGAGCGCAGCGTGAGGCGCTCGCGCGACCAGCGCTCGAGAGCTTTGCGGTTGACGGTGTACGCGGCGTGGGGGTCGAGCGCAGGCGCCGGTCGCGAAGTGTGCCGGCCGTTGCCCTCTGCGGGGCGATTGTGGCGGCGATACGGCGAGCGGCGATAGGCGCAGGGGCCGAAGGCGCAGTCCTCGCAGGGAACGAGGTCGGTGAGGCGGCGGAGATGCTCGGTGTGGCGGGTGAGGCCAAAGACGGCGAGCAGCGATTTGCGGGGGCGCAGCATGCCGGAGGGCAGCACTTCGAGGCCCGAAGGCAGCTGCGCGCGGCGGGTGCACTGCAGAATTTCGAGCAGGCGCGGCTGTTCGGCGACGTCCCAGTCCGCGTAGCCGGGGCTGGCATGGGGCAGGACGGCCATGCCCTGCTGCTCGGCCCAGTCGCAGAGGCGCGCGCCGGCGAGCGTGACGAGGTGTTCGACGACCGCGGAGCCGTACATTTCGAGGAAGAAATAGTCGTCGGGCTTTTCATCTTCCCAGCGCCGGCCCGCTTCCTCTTCGAGCTCCGGACCCGCGCCCACAGCGGCGAGGAGAACGCCGTGGGCTTCAGCCTCTTCGAGCGTCCGGCGCAGACGCGGGCTGACAAAGGATCCGCCGTTGATACAAATTGTGTCGCCGTTGAGTGCAAAGCTGCCGGCCTGGCGCGCGTAGAGCCACGGGCGGCCGTGCACGGCGTACCAGGCGCGCGCCCATTCCGCCAGCTCGCGGGCGCGGCCTTCGAGCACATGGCCGCGGGGATAACCGAGGAGGCGTGTGTATTCCTCAGGGGCGACGTCCACGCTCGTGGGCGTCGCGGCGAGCTCGAGCAGCTCCGTCACGGGACGCACGGGATCGCCTCCCTCGATTTGAACGGCAGGGGCTTGAACTGGCAGCCTTCGACGAAGAAGTCGAAGAAGTTCGGGTCGGTTTCGAGACGGCAGTGCTCGACGCGGCGAACGATTTCTTCCAGTTCCAGACGTTTTGTTTTCGAGAGCAGGGCCATCGTCGCGCCTTCAATGGCAAGATTGCCGGCCTGAACGAATTTCTCTGCGGGGAGGTTGGGAACGAGGCCGATGCGCTTCGCCGCTTCGATGTCGATGTGGTGGCCGAAGCCGCCGGCCAGATAGAAGAGGTCGATGTCGTCGAAATCGAGGCCATACCGATTGAAGACGACGTGCAGCCCGGCGACGTTGGCGCCTTTGGCCTGGGCCAGCTCGTTGACGTCGCGTTCGAGGAGAAAGACGTCGCCGGAATCGGGGGCGCCGCGCCAGAGCGTGATACGCGGCTCATCGTGGTCGAAGCGGCCAAGGGAGTTCATGCGGCCGGTGCGCAGCAGCTCGCTCAGCGTGTCGATCAGGCCGGAGCCGCAGATGCCTTCGGGTTTCTGGTCGCCGATGACGCCGAGGCGGAAGTGGCCGTCAGCGTCAATCGCCACGGATTCGATGGCGCCGTCGAGCGCAGGCATGCCGCAGGTAATCGCGCCGCCTTCGAAGGCGGGACCGGCGGGACAGGAAGCAGCCAGGATGCGGTCGCGGTTGCCAACGATGAGTTCGGTGTTGGTGCCGATGTCCATGATGGCGACGCGACGCGTCTCGTGAGCTAGATCGACGGCGAGCATGGCCGCGGCAGCATCCGCGCCAACGTGGCCGCTGATGATGGGCACACCGTAGACGCGAGCGCGCGGATGGATCGGCAGCAGACTGCGCAGGCCGGTTTGGGTGAGGCTGGTGGACGCACGCTTCCCTGCCGCCATTTCAATCTCGGTGATCGACCGGTAGGGGCTCTGGCCGATCGAGTGTACCGACTGGCGGAAGAACAGGTCGCGCATCGTCGAGTTGCCGACGACAACCAGTTCGTAGATCGTCTTCGGATCGGCAGGGAATTTCTCGATCGCGTGCGAGAGATAGCCGGCGAGGGTGCGCAGCAGCAGGCGGCCGGGGTGGTCGGTATCGTACGCGATGCGGGCCATGACCTCTGCGCCGCCGAAGCGCTGCGGATTTTCAAAGGAGGTGTCGGCGAGGAGTTCGCCGGTTTCGAGATCGAGCAGGCGGAGAACGATGGTAGTGGTGCCGAGATCCATGGCCAGACCCAGGATCGGGCCGGTCGAGCGCTCGACTTCGACGCCGTCGATGAGGATGCGGTCGCCGTCACGGGTGACGGCGGGGTCGAGTTGCGGAGCGCGATCGGTGAATCCGACAGCGTGCCGATCGATGCGCATGGCGCCGCGTCGCATGGTATGACAGCGGACATGGCCTGATGCTGCGGTGACGCGGGTCTGGCAGGAAAGGCGGAAGTTGTCCTTGAGATGACGCTCGGGATCGGTATGCGCCGAGAGAACGTGCAGACCCTCGACGACTTCGACCATGCACTCGCGGCACTTGCCCTGCTTGCGGCAGGAGGTGGGCACGTCGATTCCGAGGGCTTCGGCGTGATCGAAGAGCGAGCAGCCGTCGCGCGCCTCGATCGACTGCCCGTTGATGGTGAGGGTCACAGGCATCTCAGGCTTCCGGCCAGCCTTTCGCTTCGAGTTCAGCCTTGAGAGCCTCGGCGACTGCGCGCGCGGAGCCCGGACGCTCGGCCTCGTCGCTCCACTTCCACTGAGCGAGATAGTCGTCAGCGGCCTGCAGACCGCGCTTTGCGGCGAGGATATCGACCTGGCGCAGGAAGCGGCCGTCCAGCTCGAGCGTGACGTCGTCTTCGTCGTCCTCGGCGCGAATCTGGGTGGGGATTTCCTGCCAGTAAAGAATTTTGTAGATCGCCACGTTCGACTCCGGTTTAGCTCACGCCGCTTCCACAAGCCGCAAAAATAAATCCACGGCAGCTGAGGCGTTGGCGCCATAACCATCGGCGCCGATTTCGTCGGCAAACATCTGGCTGATGGGCGCGCCGCCGACGGCCATCTTGATATTCGTAAGGCCAGCGGCCTGGAATCCATCGATGACCGTCTTCATATAGGTCATGGTCGTGGTGAGCAGCGCGCTCATGCCGATGATATTGGGCTGGCATTTCTCCGCCGCCGCCATAAATTTCTCGACGCTTTGGTCGACGCCGATGTCGTGCACTTCGAAGCCGGCGCCCTCGGCCATCATGGCGACGAGGTTCTTGCCGATGTCGTGGAGGTCGCCGCGGACCGTGCCCATCAGAAGAACGCCTTTGGGCTTGCTGATGCTGTCCTTTGAGGTGAGCAGCGGCTTGAGGACAGCCATGCCCGCCTTCATGGCGCGCGCGGCGATCAGCACTTCGGGAACATAGAGGACATTGTGTTTGAAGTCCTCGCCGACGACGCTCATGCCCGCGATCAACCCCTCGTTCAGCACCTCCTGCGCGGTGCGGCCTTCAGAGAGGGCTTCCTTCGTGAGCCGCTCGACCTCAGCTGCGTTACCCTCGTAGAGGTATTGGTTCATGCGGGCGTAGTCGGGCATGCGTTTCCTCAGCGAGCGCTCGCAAGAGTTGCGGAGCGCTTCGCGTTGAATTCTTCCAGGGCCTCGAGCATGGCGAGGATGTTCTCCTTCGGCATGCCGGGGCTGGTACCACCGCCGACAGAAAGAATGACGCCCTCGCCGCCGGAGCCTTCCAGCACCTCGAGCGTTTCGTCCTTCACTTCTTCAGGTGTGCCGCGAACGCCGATTTCCAGCGGGTTCACGTTGCCCATGAGGCACATGCGGTCGCCGACGCGGCGCTTCACTTCGGTGATGTGCCGCTGCTTCCCCCAGTTGAGAACGTTGAAGCCCGTGTCGGGCAGGTGGTCGAGGCAGGCGTCGACTTCGGCGTCGTTGTGGTAGATCTTCACCCATTCTTTGGGGAAGGCGTCGCAGATGCGCTTGAGATAGGGGTGAGCGAACTCGAGGTAGTGCTCTTCGTTGATGAAGCCCACGATGTCATCGAGGACGAAGATGCTCTCGACGGTGTCGCCCATGACTTTCTGTTGCGCCTTGAGCCAGTCGATGATCATGCGCGTGCAGAGGTCGATGAGTTTGTGCGCGCCTTCGGGGTTCTCGACCAGGTCGATCATGAAATTCGTGGTGCCGCGGACGAAGCCGGCAGTACAGAGCGGGCCGCGCGCGGTGACCATGGGCAGAATGTAGCCGGCATCAAAAATGCGCTGGCGGGCCATCTTGATGCGATGGAGGGTAAGGCCGGCGAAGCCATCGGCCTCGACCTCATAGTCGGGAAACTGGTCCATGTCCTCGAGGTGGTGGAGGGTGTGGTACTCGCTGGGCGTGTTGTCCTGCCAGAACTTGATCTTCGCGCCGAGGACCGAGGGCTCCGCGGCCATGCCGTACTCCATCCACCATGAGGGGATGAAGATGATGTCGGGGAACTCGCGCATGATTTTCAGGTTCGACTGAAACCACAGCTCAGGGTCGAGGAAGTAGTCGAGGTGGCTGATGCCGAGGTAGCCGGGGATCCAGGGGCTGTCGACGATCAGCGCCATCGGGATCTTGTCCATCTTCTCGCGGCGGGCGGCCCGCTTAAATGTTTCCCATTGTTGTGGCAGCATACTTTTTCAGTCCTTTGCCCTTAGACTGCGAACGTACCCCAATCCAGCCGAGCCCACTGAGTGCTTACCTCGCGGGGATTCACGGGGCCAACGCGGATATTGTTGTACCACAAAACAAATTCCCCCTCACTCCGCTCGGGAGTCGGGGGAAGGATTGCTTCTTATTGTCGCAGCATCAGGACGCAAAGGGCAAAGACTTTCGTCGTCGGGTTTCAGGTCCGGAAACGGCCCAACGGAACCGCAGCGATCGGCCGCCCGTACACTGTGCGCATGACGGAGCCGGTAAGACCCCTGACCTCGGAGCGCAATCCAACCGTGATTCTGCTGCTGCTGGCGGCGTTGACCGTCGTCTTCCACTTCGCCATCGGAAACCGCTACGGATTTCATCGCGACGAGCTGCAGTTTCTTTTCGACGCGCAGCATCTGGCGTGGGGCTATGTCGCCTATCCGCCGCTCACAGCGTTTCTGGGGCGGATCGCAATCGCGCTGTTTGGGATTTCCCCAGCGGTCTTTCGGCTGCCGGCTTCCATTGCCGATGCGACCTCGCTGGTTCTGATCGCGCTGCTGGCACGGCAGCTGGGCGGCCGATGGGCGGCGCAGATTGTGGCGCTGCTGGCCGCGCTGGCCATGTCCCTGGTGCTGGGCGCCCTGATGCAGTACGTCTCGTTCGACTACCTGGCATGGACGCTGGTGGCCTTCTTCACGGCGATGGTCCTGCGCACGGAAAATCCACGCTGGTGGCTGGCCGTGGGCGCGGCCGTGGGCATGGGCATTCTCTCGAAATACAGCATTGCGTTTCCCACGGTGAGCCTGATTGTCGGGCTGGCGATTCTGCCGTCGCAGCGACACCACCTGCGCAGCCGCTGGTTCTGGTTTGGGGCGTTGCTCGCACTGCTGATCGCGGCGCCGCATCTGCTCTGGGAGGCGCGCCATGGCTTCATCACCGTGAAGATGGAGCGCTTCGTGCACGCCCGCGATGTAGGGGAGGGCCGCGCGGCAGGATACTGGACGGATCAGCTGGACTTCATGGCGCTGGGGCTGCCGATTGCCGTAGCCGGGCTGTGGTGGCTGCTGAGGAGCGCGCGATTTCGGCTGCTGGCGTTTTTCTATCTGGGGCCGCTGATCCTGTTCGCCCTGGCAAATGGGCGCGGGTATTATTTGCTGGCCGGATATGTACCGCTGTATGCGGCGGGCGCGGTGTGGTGGGAGGATTTTCTGGGCCGGCGCGGCCGGGCTGTGCGGCGCGCGGTCTGGACGCTGCTGACGATCGGACTGCTGCTCGATGCGGTCGGTTTCACGCGCCTGATGCTGCCGGTGGCGCACATTGGATCCCGGCTCTTTTACCGGCAGGTGGGTTTCAGCAGCGATCTGGCCGACGAGATCGGCTGGCCGGAAGTGGTGGCGGATGTAGCCGGGGTGTGGAATCAGTTGCCCCCCGCGGACCGGGAGCGTGCGGCGATTCTCGCCGGGAACTATGGCGAGGCGGGCGCGTTGGCGCTGTATGGGCCGAAGTACGGGCTGCCGGAACCGATCAGTCCGATCAACTCGTTTTACGATCGCGGCTACGGTTCGCCGGCGCCGGAGGTGGTGGTCACGGTGGGCTTCGGCCAGCCGAAGCTGGCGCGATTTTTCGGGACCTGCACGCTCGCCGGGCACCTGCACATTCCGTATGGCGTGAAGAACGAGGAATCGAAAGATCACCCGGACCTGTTTGTTTGCCGGAATCCGCTGGAGAGCTGGCAACAAATGTGGCCGCGCCTGCACGGATTCGGCTGAGGTTCTGGCCGACGGCCGCGCTTGGGTGGGTTGGCGATTCACGGGCGACTGCCGGAGTGCGAGACACTGGAGGCATGAGCCCGGAACCCTGGCTGCGCGGAACGCACGCGGAGATTCCTGCGACGATCCGCTCGGTCGTGCATGCTTTGGAGCTATGCCGAGAAGACATCGATCAGCATTGCGGTCCGCTGAGCGATGAGGATTTGAACGCGCGCCCCGCGGACGTAGCACCGATTGCGTTTCATCTGCGGCACATTGTCCGCACCCTCGACCGCCTGCTGACGTATGCCGAAGGCGGCCAGCTCAGCGCGGAGCAACTGGCGGCGCTGAAGGCCGAGTTGGATCCGGGGGCGACGCGGGAAACGTTATTCGCGGAGTTTTATGCCGGGCTGGATGCGGCGCAGGTGCGGATTCGCGCTTTCGCGGGAGCCGATCTGGAGCAGGCGCGCGCGGTGGGACGCAAGGCGCTGCCGGCCAGTGTAGGAGGGCTGCTCGTTCACTGTGCGGACCACACGCAGAGGCACACGGGCCAGGCGGTGACGACGGCAAAGATCGTCCGGGGGCGGAACGGATGAAGGGGATCGTGTGCGACCTGGCCGCATCGAAACGACTATGAGTGAACTCGATTCACAGATTGCGGTGGTGACCGGCGCCGGACGCGGCGCGGGAGAAGCCATCGCGCGAAAACTGGCCGCGATGGGAGCGCACGTGGTGCTCGTCGCGCGGGATGGCGTGAGCCTTGCAACGGTCGAGCAGAAGATTCAGAAGGCCGGCGGCCGGGCGACTTCTCTGCCCTGCGATCTTCTGGACCCCGACGCCGTCACGCAGCTCGGGGAGCGGATTATCCGCGAGTTCCAGCGCTGCGACATCCTGGTCAACGACGCCGGGCTGGGCCTTGAAGGCAAGCCGCTGCATGAGACTCCGCCCAACGCATGGGATCGCGTGCTGAACACGAATCTGCGCGGGCCGTACCTGATGATTCGTGCTCTGGCGCCGCTGATGATCCAGGCGCGCTCCGGGCACATCATTAACATTTCGTCGCTGGCGGGGCGGAATCCCCTGCCAAACGGGGCTGCCTATGCGGCGTCGAAGTGGGGGCTCAACGGGCTCACGTATTCAGTGGCCGAGGAGCTGCGGCAGCACAACGTCCGCGTCAGCGTGATCGCTCCCGGATCGATCAACACCGAATTCATGGATCACCAGGGCCAGGGCGCGCGATCGGGAAAAGATCCGAAGAAGAAGCTGCAGCCGGACGATGTCGCCGGAGTCGTCGCAATGCTGGTGACACAGGCGCCGCAGGCGTTCATCAGCGAAGTGTTGATGCGGCCGACGCAGAAACCGTAAGGGGGATGGCGTCGAGAAATGTTGCAGCAATTAGTTTCCCTCGAGCCACCGCTCAAGATCTTTTTCGGCGGCTGCGCCGCCGATTCCCTCCGCGCTTAGTTCAGCAGTGATGCATACAACTCGTTTCGCTACGGGGGTCCAATCGACTCCGCGACGGGAGGCATTACGCACCGCTGGAAAAATCCTGACGGCGCTCCGCTCAGGATGACTGTTAGTTTTTATTCGAAGATCGGGTGCAGCAGGCGAACGAGGTGGTCGGGCTCGGCCAGGAAGGCGTCGTGTCCGTGGATGGAGGCCATCTCGCGGTATTCGCAGCGCGCGCCGGCTGCTCCGATGATCGCCGCCAGCGAGCGGACGTCTTCCGGCGGAAAGAGCCAATCCGTCGAGATTCCCACCAGCGTCAAATGCGCCTGAATGCGGCTGTACGCAGCGTAGGGCGAAGGGTGGGCGCGCACCGGATCGAAGGTATCCATGGTGCGCGTGATGCAGATGTAGGCGTTGGCGTCGAAGCGCTCGTTGAACTTTTGGCCCTGATAGTCGAGGTAGCCGGCGATGTCGAATCGGCCATTCTGGCCCGCTGTCGCAGAGATGAATGGATTTTCGCCGGTCCGGTTCGGCTTGCGTCCAAAGCGGGCCTCAAACAGCGGCACGCTCTTGTAGCTGATGATGCCAAGAGCGCGGGCCACGGCGAGGCCGCCGTGCGGCTCGTCGTCGGGCAGGTAATAGCCTCCGGCCCATTTGGGATCGAGCATGATGGCCTGACGCTGCAGGTGGTTGAGGCCCAGCCCCATAGCGCCCAGCGGCACAGCGCCGATGCTCACCGCGCGCGCGACGCGATCCGGGAAGAGAACGGCCCACTCCAGCACCTGCATGCCGCCGATGGAGGCGCCGATGGCCAGCTTCAGTTTCCGAATGTCGAGTGAGGTGATGAGTTTTTCCTGAGCACGTACGATGTCGCGGACGTTGATCAGCGGAAACGTCGGCCCATAGAGGCGGCCGGTCTCGGGATCGACGGACCCGGGGCCCGTCGATCCATAGCACGATCCGAGAATGTTGATGCCGATGATGCAGTCGCGGTCGAGATCGAGCAGGCCGCCGGGCTTCTTAAAGAGCTGCGGCCACCACGTCGCGACCTCGGCGTTGCCGGAGAGGGCGTGGCAGACGAGCACCGCGTTGTCGCGCGCAGCGTTCAGCTTGCCGTAGAGGGCGTAGTGCTGGGTGGGGCGCACCAGGACTTCCCCGCTTTCGAGCGGGACCGTCTCGTCGATGAGAAAGTCCCCCTCGAAGTCGGGCCGGCGCGCCTGCACCTGCTCGATGGTGGCGGTCACGCGCCTACCAGCTCCGGACTGGGCACTGCGACCTCCAGCGCCTGATTGATGTCGGCAATCAGATCGCGGACATCCTCGATGCCGATGGAAAGACGGATCAGTTCCGGGGTAGTACCCGTCGCGGCCTGCTCCTCGACCGAGAGCTGCTGATGCGTGGTCGAGGCGGGATGGATCACCAGCGATTTTGCGTCGCCAAGGTTCGCCAGCAGCGAGAAGATCTTCAGTGAATTGATGAAGCTCTTGCCCGCGTTGAATCCGCCCCTGATGCCGAAAGTGATCAGGCCGCTGGCGCCGTCGGGCAGGTACTTCTTCGCGCGCGCTGCGTATTTGCTCGACTTCAGTCCAGGGTAGTTCACCCACTCCACGCTGGGGTGCTTCTCAAGATGCTCAGCCACGGCGAGAGCGTTCTGCGAGTGGCGCTGCATGCGGAGGTGCAGCGTTTCCAGTCCCAGCAGGAAGAGCCACGCGTTGAAGGGTGACACAGCCGCGCCCTGGTCGCGCAGGCCCTGCACGCGGGCCTTGAGGATGAAGGCCAGCGGTCCAAAGGCTTCGGTGAAGGAGAGGCCGTGATAGGAGGGATCGGGCTCGACGAAATCCTTAAACCGGCCGGAGGCTTTCCAGTCGAACTTGCCCGCATCGACGATGATGCCGCCAATGGAAGTGCCGTGCCCGCCGATGTATTTGGTCGCCGACTCAACGACGATGTCCGCGCCCCACTCGATGGGCCGCAGCAGCACAGGCGTGGCGCTGGTGTTGTCGATGATGAGCGGCAGCTTGTTCTCGTGGGCAATCTTCGCCAGCGCTTCCACGTCCACGATGTCGAGCTTGGGATTGCCCAGCGTCTCGGTGTAGAGGGCGCGGGTCTTGGGCGTGATGGCCTTGCGCAGGCCGTCGAAGTCGTCGGCGTCGACAAACTTTACGTTGATGCCGAGCTTGGGCAGCGTGTAGTGGAAGAGGTTATAAGTGCCGCCATAGAGCGACGTGGTGGAGACGATCTCATCGCCGGCACTGGCCAGCGTGGTAATGGCCAGCGTCTCTGCCGCCTGGCCGGAAGCGGTTGCCAGCGCGGCGGCGCCCCCTTCAAGGGCAGCCACGCGCTTTTCGAAGACGTCCGTCGTAGGGTTCATGATGCGCGTGTAGATGTTGCCGAACTCCTGCAGTCCGAAGAGACGGGCCGCGTGATCGGCGTCGTGAAAGACGTACGACGTGGTTTGATAGATGGGCACGGCACGGGATCCGGTGGTGGGGTCCGGGGTTTGGCCGCCGTGCACTGCCAGGGTTGCCAGATGTTGTTTCTGCTCGTCTGCCATCGCTCGCTCCTTTATGCGTTGCTGTCCGCCGCCGCTTGAGTCCTGATCCCTGCCGTCCAAAAGCAAACGGCCCGCGATCGTTGAGACCGTGGGCCAGTGGGAACCTTTGGATTTGCGCCTATCGCGCCGGTTCGCTCCCGCGCACGGTCATCTTGCGCATACACATGTGCATGCCGAAAGCGAAGGCCGCGCCGCTGGTGCGAAGAACCATTGCAGCCAGTATCAGGCTATCCCGGGAAATCCGTCAACGCGCAGGGCCGGGCGACGGGTTCAGCAGCCCTGCTTCGCGTGTTTGGAACGTACCAGAAAGGAGATGGCCAGCGAGAGCAGAACCACCTGTAAACCAATGAAGACAAAAACAAGCCACTGGGGCAGATGAATGTGGACCATGGCTGGAAAGAGACCCAGCACTGCCGACATCGCCGCCGTTACCACGGCTCGCCTCCGCAGACCGCTCAGCTTGCGCATCACCGTTTTCTTTATCACAAGCCGACGAGTGATCCAACGACACGAAAGGGGCAGAAGCGAGTTGGGTTACCGCCCTTTCATACCGCCCAGCATGCCCATGGCGCGGCGCTGCAGCATGCCGCCCTTGCCCATGCCCTTGAACATCTTCCGCATCTGCGCGTACTGCCGTAACAGCTGGTTCACTTCCTGCACCGTCGTCCCAGATCCCGTCGCGATGCGCTTCCGCCGGCTGCCGGAGATGATCTCGTGGTGGTCGCGTTCTTTCTGCGTCATGGAGTTAATGATGGCCTCTACGCGGCCCAGCTGTTTGTCGTCCACCTGGCCGGCCGCCTGCTGCATGCCGGCAAAGGGGCCGACCGAGGGCAGCATTTTCAGGATCGATTCGAGCGAGCCCAGCTTCTTGATTTGCCGCAGCTGATCGCGGAAGTCCTCCAGCGAGAAGCCGTCGCCGGAAAGAGCCTTGCGCGCAAACTCTTCGCTCTTGCGCTTGTCCAGCTTGTCCTCGGCGCGCTCGATCAGCCCCATGATGTCGCCCATGCCGAGAATGCGGCCGACGATGCGGTCCGGATGAAACGGCTCGAACGCGTCTGGCTTTTCACCCGTTCCGATGAACTTGACCGGCTGCCCGGTGACGTTGCGGATGGAAAGAGCCGCGCCGCCGCGCGCATCGCCGTCCATCTTGGTAAGGACCGTGCCGGTGAGCGCAAGCCGCTTATGGAAAGCCTCGGCCGAGCGCACCGCGTCCTGGCCGGTCATAGCGTCGGCGACGAAGAGGATCTCCTGGGGCGAGAGCTGTGCCTTCAGCTTCGCCATCTCGTCCATCAGCTGCTCGTCCACGTGCAGGCGGCCCGCGGTGTCGACGATGAGCGTGTCGCATCCGGTGATGACCGCTTCGCGGCGCGCTTCTTTGGCCAGGCGCTCGACCAGAGGCGTGCCCGCGGGCTCGCCCTTCAGATCGCCTTCATAAATGTTGGCCTTGATGGCTTTGGCCACCACGCGCAGCTGCTCGCGCGCCGCCGGACGATAGACGTCCACCGAGACCAGCATGGCGCGATGGCCGCCCTTCTGCAGCCAGGCCGCCAGCTTGCCGGCCGTGGTGGTTTTGCCGGAGCCCTGAAGGCCGGCCATCAGGATCACCGTCGGTGGACGGGAGGCGAACTGGAAGCGGGCGACGTCCTTGCCGAGGATCGCGATCAGCTCGTCTCGAACGATTTTGACCACCTGCTCGGTCGGCGAGAGTGAGGTCATCACCTCCTGGCCCATCGCCTTTTCCCGGATGTGGTCGATCAGCTCTTTGACGACGTTGAGGTTGACGTCGGCTTCGAGCAGCGCCACGCGGATCTCGCGCAGCGCTTCCTGCATGTTTTCTTCGGTGATCGCGCCCTGGCCGCGGAGGTTTTTGAAGGCGCGCTGGAGCTTTTCGGAAAGATTCTCAAACATAAGATGGACCTTCAGTTTACCGGACGAACTGGCTGGCAGGCGCCGGACGGAACAATCAGAAGCGGCCAGAGGCAGGCCCAGGCGGCCCAACCCGGAAAAGGTGCCTCGGGCCTGAGTCCCGGCGGCCTGAACCCAATATGCGCGCGGACAGGATGTCGCCATGCTGCCCTGCGGCATCCCACCGATTATGGACCCAGCTACCGGCGGTACTTCTCTCAAGCGGCCAAAGGACCCGAACTTCGGCGCGGTCGTTGTGGCCGGCATCGTGGTTCTGTTGCTGGTTTTCGTGGCGGCCTGGTTTCTGGTCATGCGCCATGGGCGCCAGATGGTGCCGGCCGTTCACCCGGATCACGAGCCCCACGCTTCGTGGCTTGTACCGGAACACTCCACGCCGCCTGCGCAGCGCCGGATCTGAGCCGAAACGGAGCTGCGGGGACGCCAGGGGTGCCGTCCCATCTGCGTGGCCCTACTCGGCGCGCAGGGCTTCCATCGGCTGAATCCCCGAAGCCCGCAGTGCGGGCAGCCAGGCAGCCAGCAAACCGGCCAGCGCGACAACGCCACACACCAGCACCAGCACCGCCGGACTCCTCCCGCTCACGCCATAGAGCATCGACCGCAGCACCGGGGCGAGCAACAGCGTCGCTGCCAGGCCGATCGCCGTTCCTGTCCCGATCAGCACAATGGCCTGTCGCAGCACCATCGCCTGCACCGTGCCGCGCGCGGCGCCCAGGGCCAGGCGCACGCCAATCTCCCGCGTCCGCCGCGCCACGGAGTACATCATCACCCCATACAGACCCACGACGGTGAGCAGCAACGCCAGCATGGCGAAGGCGCTGAGCAGCACCATGGCAAAGCGCGGCTCCGCGAGCTCCAGCCCAACCCGATCGCGCATGTTGCTCACATCGGTGACAGGAATGTCCGGGTCCATCGAAGCCACCAGGCTCCGCACTTCCGGCTCGAGGCTCAGGGGCTCCATGGCCGTCCGCACCACCGAATACATACAGCACCAGTTAGGGAGCTGGCTCGCGGGCAGGTAGTACATCGGATCCGTTGCCCGGTCAGTCGCTGCAGTCCGAATATTCCCCACCACGCCGACGATGCTGCGCAATACGGGCGTGTGGGAGGGCCCGCTGGTGCCCGGCTTCAGCTTCCTGCCGAGCGGGTTCTCACCCGGAAAGAACGTCTCGGCGAACGCCCGGTTGACGATCATCACCGGCGGCGACTGCACGGTGTCGCCATCGTTGAAGTCGCGCCCCTCCAGCAGCGGAATCTCCATCGTGCGGAAATAACTCTGCGACACGAGATCGAGGCGCGCGCTCTCCAGCTGTCCTTTCGGCAGAGGGCGCTCCGGATTCTCAAAACTCACGTGCGCGTCGTTGTCGGTCATCGGCAGCAGGATCGACCCGCCGGCCGACTCGACACCTGGCAAGGCGCGCAGCTTCTCAAAATAGCGCCGGTAGAACTCGGCTCGGGTGCTCGCGTAACGGGAATCCGGCGTCTCAAACAGGAACGTCAGAACGTGATCGGGATTGAAGCCCTCCCTGGTGTGCGTGAGGTGAACGAAGCTGGTCACCAGCAGGCCGGCGCCCGCGGTCAATACAATGCCCAGCGCCACCTGCGTAACGATCACCAGCGAGCCCAGCTTATGATGTTTGCTCGTATGGCTGCGGCCGCCTTCGCGCAGCGGCGAGAGCAGATCGCCACGCGCCGAAGTGACCGCCGGGACCAGTCCAAAGACAACGCCCGCAGCCAGTGAAGCCAACAACGCAAACAGAAGGACCGGCAGATTCACGCCCGCATCGGCAGCGCGCGGCACGCTGGTGCCGATCAGCTGCAACACAGACGGCGTGGCCGCAAAGGCCAGCCCGCAGCCCGCCGCGCCGCCCAGCAGCCCCAGCACCACACTCTCCGCCAGCAGTTGCCGGACGATTCTGGATCGATTCGCGCCGAGTGCGGAGCGCATCGCCATCTCGCGCTCGCGATCGCGGGCTCGAGACAGCAGCAGATTCGCGACATTGCCGCACGCGATCAGCAGCACCAGGCCCACCGCACCCAGAATCACCAGCAGCAGCGAACGAGTATCGCCCAGCAACGCTGTCAGTTCGTTCTCCACCCGGGCTGAGTTGTGCCGGGTGTTCGTGTCCGGATACTGCTTCGCCAGGCGCGTCGCGATCGCGCGCATCTCCGCATCCGCCTGGGCCACGGTCACGCCGGGTTTCAGCTGCCCGATCACACCCAGCGAATGGTTGCCTCGATTCGCCGTAGCGGCGCGTGGGGTGCCGTCATTGTCCACCGCGAGCGTCGTCCAGTAGTCGTTCTTCGGCGCATTCACGGGAAAGCGGAACGAGGGAGGCATCACGCCCACGATCGTGTAGTTTTCGCCGCTCAGGTGCATAGTTCGCCCCACCACCGCAGGATCCGATCCAAACTGCGACACCCAAAGCGCGTGGCTGATGAGGACCACGCGCGCGCCCAGCTTCTCGTCCTCCGGACGGAAGCCGTGGCCCCGTTCGGGAGCCACGCCCAGCAGCGGCAGCAGATCCCAGGAGACGGTCTCGCCATCCAGATGGACCGCCCGCTCGACGCCGGTCAGCGTGCCCGATTCATCCTGATACGAGACCAGGTGCGTGAAGCTGTGGTTCTGCGCGCGCCAGTCGAAGAAGTCGGGATACGACACCGCACCGCTGATAAACCCATCCATGCCCTCGAGGGACTGCACCTCGACCAGCCGCTCGGGATGCGCGTAGGGCAGGGGCCGCAACAGGACCGCGTCGACGATGCTGAAGACCGTTGTGTTCGCCCCGATACCCAGCGCCAGCGTCACGATCACCACCGCCGTGAAGCCCGGCGCCTTCTTCAGCTGCCGCAGCGCATAGCGCACATCGCGCCACAGGCCTTCCAGGCCGAGCGCAGCGTCCGATCCCATGGTTGTCTCCTTCATCGTCACCGGATTCCCAAATTTCAGCCGCGCCGCGCGCCGCGCCTCCGCCTCGGGCACGCCTGCCCGTACCGCGTCCTCGACGGCCAACTCGATGTGCGACTGCAACTCCGCGTCAATCTCCGCGTCTACGCGCTCCTGCCGGAACAGATTCCCGATTCGTTGCGGCCATCCCATCGTCGTCCTCCATTCCCTCTGGCGGCGTGAACCCCTTACTCCGCGCGCAACGCTCGCATTGGATCGACACTCGCCGCGCGCCGTGCCGGAACCAGCGCCGCCACAAGCGCGGCCAGCCCCAGCACCAGTGCAGCGCCGGCCAGCATCCGTGGATCCCACGGCCGCACCCCGTAAAGCTCACTCGCGATCAGAAAGCCCGTCCCCATCGCCGCGGGAATCCCCAGCGCCAGCCCGATAGAGACCTGCAGGAACGCGCCGCGCAGCACCAGTGCGACGACCGATCCGCGATCGGCACCCAGCGCCATGCGCACGCCGATCTCACGGGTGCGCTGTTCCACGCCATAGGCCGTTACGCCGTACAGTCCTACGGCGGAGAGCACCAGCCCGATCGCGCCGAACAGCCCGGCCAGGCTGGCGATCATGTTTTGCTGCGGAAAGTCGTGAAATACCTCGGAGTACGGCTCCATGCCGGTCATCACCAGGTCCGGATCGACATCGGCCAGGGCCTTCTTCGCCTGCTCCTCCAGATCCAGCGGACGGCTCGGCACCCAGACCACGAGGTTGTACAACCCGTGCGACCAAATTTCGCGGTTTTCGAGGTCGGCATCGTCGAAGTGGGTCGTCTGCGCCTCGGGCAGGAAGTACATCGGCTGTTCGAGGGCATTCTCAAACTCGACATTCGCAGCGACCCCGACAATCGTGTACATCCCTGCGTTTTTCTCCGAAGCCGGGCCGAAATGCTCGCCGACGGGGTTCCCCCTGCCAAAGAACTTCTTCGCAAACGCTTCGTTGATCACGGCCACCGGCTGTGTGCTCGCGTCGTCTACCTCGGTAATGCCCCGTCCCAGCAGGATCCGATCGCCGAGAGCCGGGAAAAATCCCGGCGTCACTCGCGTCCATCCGGAGGTGACATCGTCCTTCGGGCCCGGCTCCGGCTGGCCCTCAACGCGGATCTCATGCGTCATCCAGCCTCCCGGCGGCGCCTCAAACACCGCGCCGGCGCTGCGCACTCCCGGAATCGCACGCAGACGGCCTTCGACTGCGCGGTATAAGGGAACCAGTTGCTCCTGCGGAATGCCGGAGGCCTTTGGGTCGATCGAGACCAGGTACCGCCCCGCCGGATCGAATCCAAAATCCTGATGCTCGAGGTTGTGCAGGCTCTCACCCAGCATCGCCGCGGCGCTCAGCAGCACCACGGAGACCGCTGCCTGCACGATGACCAGCGTCTTCTGCATCCAGTGCCGATCGCCGCCCACAGCGCGGCCCGTACCGCGCAGCGCGTCGATGGGGTCGGCGTGGGATGTCATCCAGGCTGGCGCGATGCCGAACAGCATTCCAGTGAGAGCCGCAACGCCGAACGCGAACAGCAGCACCGGCACGGAAGGCGAAGCCTGCACGGGAATCCAGCTGCTCTGTGCGGTGCGGCCGCTGGCCAGATGCAGGATCAGCCGCGCTCCTGCCCAGGCCACACCGATGCCCGCCGTGCCGCCCATCGCCGCCAGCACCAGGCTTTCCACCAGCGCCTTGCGCACCAGCCGCCCGCGCGGGGAGCCCAGCGCCATGTGCACCGCCGTTTGCTGCCGGTTCCGCAGTCCGCGCGCCTGCAGCAGATTGGCGATGTTCGCGCACGCTACCAGCAGCACGCACAGAGCCGCGGCCAGCAGCAGCCGCAGAGCGTCCTTGTAGCCGGCCCACAGCAGCGAAACACCCGCGCCGCCGGGCGTCAGATGCAGCGTCTGCTTCTGCCAGGCGGCCTTCTCCAGCGAAGACATATCGGCGACATGGCTGCCGAGCCATTGATGCAGTTCGCCCTGCAACTGCGCCTCCAGTCGCCGCGGATTGGTGCCCGGGCGGACGGGGCCGATCAGATCGAGCCAGGCATGGCCGGGATTTTTCAGGCGCGATGTGTCCCCGGCAATCAGCGGCTCCGTCGCCAGCGGCAGCCAGATATCCGGCATGCTGCCGACGTCGATCTTCGCGCCGAAAAAACCGGGCGGAGCAATACCGACGATGGTGAAGGGATGGCTGTTGATCGCAACGGTTGCGCCCACGACCGACGGGTCAGACCCATACTGCTCCTGCCAGGCATGGAAGCTCATCACCGCGACCGGCGGCGCACCCTGCTGGTCGTCGGCATCGGTGAAGAGGCGACCGCGCCAGGCGGAGAGGCCAAAGGTGCGAAAGAAATTCCCCGAAACGTATTCGCCATTGCTGGTCTGCGGCGGGGCCGAAGAGCCGGCGCGCCGCACCGCCAGCTCCGCATTCCCTTCTCCGATCTCAAACGCCGCCAGCTCCCGAAACTCCGGCGTATTGGCACGGAACAGCTTGTACGCTTCCCACGAGAAGAGGCTCCAGTCGTTCGTCCGGTCGTCGCTGGTCTGCGTATAGCCCTGGGCGTAGCAGCAGGAGACCGCATCGCCAATCCGCCACAGTTCGCCAGGCTTCGCCACCGGCAGCGTGCGCAGGATCACCTGCTGGATCAGCGTAAAAATCGCCGTTGTTGCGCCAATCCCCAGCGCCAGCGTCGCAATGGCGGTGACGGCAAAGCCGGGTGACCGGCGCAGTTGCCGCAGGGCGAACTTCACGTCGCGCCCGATGCCCGCCAGCTCCAGCGCCGCATCCGCTCCCATGGTTTTCTCCCGCACCGTCACCGGATTCCCAAAGCGCAGACGCGCCGCCCGCCGCGCCTCGGCCTCCGGCACGCCCCCGTGCATCGCGTCTTCCACGGCCATCTCGATATGCGATCGCAGCTCGGCATCAATTCTGGCGTCCACGCGTTCTCGCCGAAACAGGTTGCGAGTTCTGGTTAGCCACCCCATTGTGTTGCTTTGCTCCCTTGCCAGCCCTAAAAAATCGCGCGAAGCGCCGTCGCCTGGACGGCCAGTCCTCAGGCGTAGCGGAGGATCGCGCGCACGCCTTTCACCAGCTGCTCAAAGCTGGCCTCCGCCTCATCGAGCTGTTTCCGCCCGGCAGCCGTCAGCTGGTAGTACTTCGCCTTGCGATTCGTCTCGGTCAGCGCCCATTCCGAGCGGACCCACCCGCTCTGCTCCATGCGGTGCAGCGCCGGATAGAGCGAGCCTTCCTCCACCTGCAGCAGTGCATCCGAGGCATGCTGAATGTGCTGGACGATGCCATACCCGTGCAGCCGCCCTCGCTGCGCCAGCGTTTTCAGAACCAGCAAATCGAGACTTCCCTGCAGATCGTTTCGCGCCATTGCTATCCCTTGACTTCTTGGTGTGAGGAAGACGATAGGCCGAGAAGTCTAGGGATGTCAAGCCTGCCGCCGCTTTGGAGCAGCGCGGCGCATCACCGCTTTCCTTTACGCTGTTGCTATGGTTTCCCTTTCTGTCAAGGGCAAGGTGGCCCTCATTACCGGGGGCTCGCGCGGCATCGGGGCCGCCGCGGTTCGCCTCTTTCGCGACGCCGGAGCGCGCGTGGCCTTCAGCTTCCGATCCGCGCAGTCAACCGCCGACGCTCTGGTGGCGGAAACCGGGCCGGAGCTGTGCGCCGCCTTCGCTCAGGATCTGGCCACGCCGGAGGACGGCCGCGCCCTGGTCCGCCGCACAGTGGAGCGATTCGGCCGCCTCGACATCCTGGTGGTGAACCACGGCATCTGGCCGCCGGACGACGTCCCGATCGGCGCCATGTCCGATGGCCAGTGGCGCGGAACGCTCTCGACCAATCTCGACAGCGTCTTTGGCCTGATCCAGGCGGCGGTGCAGCAATTCCAGAAAAAGAACCCGACTCCGCCGGTCGACAAGGCCGCCGCCGCTCATATCGTGCTCGTCAGCTCGACGGCCGGACAGCGCGGCGAGGCCTTCCACGCGGACTACGCGGCGAGCAAGGGCGCTCTGATCAGCCTGACCAAAGGCCTGGCGACGGAGCTGGCCCCACAGGGCATTCGGGTGAACTGCGTTGCGCCGGGCTGGGTGGACACCGAGATGTCCGCGCCGGCGATGGCCGATCCGAAGCTGCGGAACCGGGCGTTATCGACGATTCCGCTGGGCCGGATCGCCGATCCCAGGGAAATTGCCGGACCCATTCTCTTTTTATGCACTTCGCTTGCTGGCTTTATGACCGGAGAGATCGTCAATGTGAATGGAGGAGCCGTCTTAGTCGGCTGACCATGCGAACGATTTCCCGTCTGTCCCTTTCCGGTCTTGCACTGGTGCTCGGCTGCAGTCTTGTTCACGCGCAATTGCCCTCGCCCGATGCCCCGCCCACGTCTTCGGTGGCCGCCACCGCTCCGGCCCAGGATCCGAGTGCGGCGAAAGCCCGTGCCGTGCTCGATGCCATGATCCAGGCGCTCGGCGGCCAGCGCTGGCTCAATCTGCAAAACCGTTACCTGGAAGGGCGCATCGCCGCCTTCTATCAGGGCAAGCCCACCGGCGCGACGATACGTTACTGGCAGTGGGATACACCGACGGCAACCCGCATCGATCTGACCGAAAGCAAGAAGGACAAGCACAACTGGACCCAGGTGTTTGAGAACGGCCATTGCTGGGAGATCACGTACCGCGGGAAGAACCCGATCCCCAATGACACATGCTCGGCAGCCAACCGCAGCCGCGACCATTCCATCGAGGCCGCAGTTCGAGTATGGATGAAGGACCCCTCCACCATCCTGATGTACGAGGGGCAGTCGCTCGCCGGGAGTCATCTGGCCCAGCAGATAACGCTGCTGAATGCCGAAAATGACTCGATCACGATTCAGGTCGACTCGGAGACGCATCTGCCGCTGAGCCGGAGCTGGTCCTGGCGCGACCCGGTCTATAAGGACAAGAACGAAGATTCCGAGCAGTATGCCGACTACCACGCCATCGATGGCCTGCCCACGCCATTCACCATCACGCGCACGCACAATGGCGACGACACACAGCAGCGCTTCATCTTTAAAGCGGCCTACAACGTGGCGCTGCCCCCGAATGGCTTCGACGCCGACGCCATCGCGGCCCGATGGGATCGAAAATAAGACGGCAGGCAAACACAAAGCCGCACCCGAAAAGTGCGGCTTGGCGGCGGGATAATCCCCGATCTGGATTCGCGGCTACTTCGGCTGCGGCGTGACGACTTCGGACTTCGCGGCATTCTCCTGCTTGGCGGGATCGTTGTCCGGCGTACCCTTAATGCCTTCCTTGAAGCCGCGGAAGGCTTCGCCAAGGCCCTTGCCCAGTCCGGGTAGTTTAGTGGGACCAAAGATCAGCAGAGCGATAGCCAGGATCAGCAACAGGTGTTCGGGTTTTAAGAGGTTGTCAAACATTCGGATCCTCCGGAGAGCATCGCACCCGTGCGCGAACACACCTCCGTATGCCTCCATTGTCGCATACTAAGCCCCGGGCGTTGAGATAACGTTGGTTCGGCGCCGGCGCTGCCCCGCCCCTCGCCGCCGTGTACCTTAAGGAGTGAGTCCGAGCGCGTCATGAGCACTCCCGAACGAGCGATCTGCATCCACGGCCATTTTTACCAGCCCCCCCGGGAAAATCCCTGGCTGGAGACGGTGGAAGCGCAGGAATCCGCCGCACCCTGGCACGACTGGAACGCCCGCATCACGACGGAATGCTACGCGCCGAACGCCTCCGCACGGATTGTGGACGGTCAGAACCAGATCATCCGCATCCTGAACAACTACGCTCGGATGAGCTTCAACTTCGGGCCGACGCTGCTCTCCTGGCTGGAGCAGAACGCGCCGAGGGTGCATGAGGCGATTGTCCGCGCCGATAAGCGCAGCCAGAAACGCTACTCCGGCCACGGATCGGCCATGGCCCAGGTCTACAACCACCTGATCATGCCGCTGGCGAATACGCGGGACCGGATCACGCAGATTCGCTGGGGGATCGCCGACTTCGAGTATCGCTTCCATCGCAAGCCCGAGGGCATGTGGCTGCCGGAGACGGCCGTGGATTCCGAATCGCTGGATCTGCTGGCGCAGCATGGAATCCAGTTTGCTCTGCTGGCACCCCACCAGTGCGCGCGGGTGCGTTCGCTGGACCGTCCTGCCCCGGGGACCGAACCGGCTGCGGCGCCTGCGAAAGAGACGGGTGGGGGCAAAGAGTCGCGGAGGGGCGGCAAAGGCGAACCCGCGTGGGTGGAGACTCCGAACGCCGCGGTGGACACGACCCAGCCCTATCTGGTGCGCCTGAAGGAAGGCCGCTCCATCGTGGTGTTCTTCTACGACGGGCCCCGGTCAAGGGCGATTGCCTTCGAGGGCCTGCTGAACAGCGGCGAAGGCT
Organism: uncultured Acidobacteriaceae bacterium; assembly: GCA_963770525.1. Lineage (GTDB taxonomy): Bacteria > Acidobacteriota > Terriglobia > Terriglobales > Acidobacteriaceae > Palsa-343. The sequence goes on from CAVYPY010000007.1 coordinate 347,728, forward strand.
TCGCGCAGCGGCTGCTGAGCGGTTTTCAGTCAGAAGGCCGACGGGCACAAATCGTCCACGTCGCCACCGACGGGGAGAGCTACGGGCACCATCACCGCTATGGCGAGATGGCTCTGGCCTGGGTTCTCCATCGCTTCGAGGAAACGAATCACAATCCTGCGCCAGGCGCGCGGCTGACGAACTACGGCGAGTTTCTCGAGAAGCACCCGCCCCGCTGGGAGGCGCAGATTGTCGAGGACACCTCCTGGAGCTGTGCGCATGGCATCGAGCGCTGGCGTTCGGACTGCGGGTGCTCGAGCGGGAGGCCCGGCTGGAACCAGAAGTGGCGGACACCGCTGCGGAAGGCGCTGGACGAGCTGCGCGACGCGGTGGCGCCGCTGGCCCATGAGGCGGCAATCCGGCTCTTGAAGGATCCGGAGATCGCGCGCAACGACTACATCCAGGTGATCCTCAATCGCTCCAGGGGGTCGCGCGATGCGTTTCTCTCGGCGCACAGCTCCTACACACTGAACGAGGAAGAGCGAGCGCGGGCGCTGATGCTGATGGAGCTGGAGCGCCATTCCATGCTGATGTACACCAGCTGCGGATGGTTCTTCGACGATATCTCCGGCATCGAGACGGTGCAGATCATCGCCTACGCGGGACGCGTGCTGCAGTTGGCCGCGGAACTGTTCGGGAAGCGGGCTGCGAATCTGGAAAAGCGATTCGTCGAGCGGCTGGCGGAGGCGAAGTCGAACCTGCCGGAACAGCTCGACGGAGCAGCCGTCTACAACCGCTACGTGAAGTCGATGCAGGTGGGTCTGGAGCAGGTGGCGGCTCACTACGCGATCAGCTCGATCTTCACCAGCTATCCCGACGAAGCCAATCTGTTCTGCTACTCCGTGCGGCGCCTCGCCTATGAAACCGTCTTCTCCGGACGCGTGCGCCTGGCGGTGGGGCAGGCGCTCATCTCATCGAAGATCACCGAAGCGGCCGAGACAGTGGCATTCGGGGTCCTCCATTTCGGCGATCAGAACATCACGGCGATGGTGAAGCGCTGGGAGAATGGCGATCCCGCGCAGTACGGGGAGTTCGTCGAAAAGGCCAAAGCGGCGGTGAACCTGGCCGACTTCCCGGAAGTCGTGCGCATCTTCGACCGCTACTTCGGCGGACAGACCTATTCGCTGCGTTCCCTCTTCCTCGATGAGCAGAAGCGCATCCTCGAGATCCTGCTGACCACCACGCTGGACGAAGTGGAGTCGAGCCTGTCGGCCATCTACGAGAATCAGGCCTCGCTGCTGCACTTCCTAAGCCAGAGCAAGCTGCCGCGGCCCGAGGCGCTGACGGTCGCCGCGACCTTCGCGATCAACGCCGGGGTGCGGCGCGCGCTGGAAGCCGAGCCCATCGATGCCATCCAGGCGCGCTCCTGGCTGACGCTGGCGAAGTCAGATCAGGTAACGCTGGATAAGCAGCTGCTGGGATACATCGCCGAGCAGAAGATCAATAAGTCGATGTTCGGACTGCAGCAGGATCCAGAGTGTATGCGATGCCTGGAGGATGCTCTGTTGATCGCTCGCACGCTGCCGGATCTGCCTTTCGATGTAAGTCTTTGGCAGGCGCAGAACCTTTGGTACGAGACGTATCGCGACCGCCGCGACAAGCCGCCCTCCGCGGAGTGGCTGGAGAAGATGCGGGAGCTGGGGCGACAACTGCACATCTCTGTGGAGTCGATCGTCGCCGAGGAAAGCAATGGCAACGGAAACGCGCACGCAGCGACGCAGGAGCCAGCTGCCCAGGAAGCCTAGCGAACCCTGCCGGCTTTATCTCTATCCGCTATCCCCTGTCCGCTGTCTGCTCGCCCTTCAGCTGCGCCAGTGCAGTGTGACCGGCTCAGGGATGGGGTGCTTCATCGGCGTGGCGGTGCGCTCGGCTTCGAGCCGCGCCTGCTTGAGCGCAAAGTACCACTTGGCCGGCTTGTCGGCGTCGTCAATCAGCATGAGCGCCGGATCGTACTGCAGGCCCTGCGCCTGCTGGATCATCGTCACCTGATCCTGGCGGACGAACATATTGCCGAAGAACTTCAGGATCGAGGTCATGAACGGCAGGTGGTAAAGCACGTTCCACGCGCCGGCAACGTCGATGCGGCAGGAAGTGGGCGTAGTGGGCGTGACGGTGGTCAGGCTGGAGAACCACTTGTCGCCGCAGCGGATGGTCTCGTAGCGGCGGTTGGGCAGGACGAAGTCAATGGTCGTCACCACCGGCTCGCCGTAGACGCCGAGGAGCTTGTAAGGCGCTGAGTTCTTCGACGGCGCATGGGTGGCCATGCGAAATCCCTGCGGGATGGGCTCGAAGCGCTTCTCCTTTTCATGGATGCTCGCCTCTTTGCGCCACCACCACGACTGGTGAACGAAGGGTCCGTGCGCCGGATCCATGAGGCCGATGATGCCGTGATCGACATTGCAGGGCAGGTCGGCGGTCAGATGGGCACTGCGAAAGCGCGAGCCGAATTTCGGCACTTCGGGTACGGGAATCAGCGCAGCGTCTTCGGGGCTGACGCGGCCGCGGCCGGACTCCGGCACGTAAACCCAGGCATAGCCGTCGCGCTCCTCGCAGGGGTACGCCATGCCGTGCAGATTGCGCGGAAAGGGATCGTCTTTGGTTAGCGAGGGGATCTCCATGCACTGGCCGCTGACCGGCTCGAACGTCCAGCCGTGATATTTGCAGGTGAGCGATTTGCCGTCGAACCATCCGCAGGAGAGCGGAATGCCGCGATGCGGGCATAGGTCGCGCATGGCAAAGAGGCGTCCGTCGTCGCGGCGGCCAAGGACCATCGGGACACCGAGGAGCAGCGTCGTCACCATGCGCCTGCCCTGGAGTACCTCACTGCGCAGGGCCGGATACCAGTCGTTATAGAGGAGGGTGGCGGGTGGTCCGCTGATTTTGGGTACGACGGCGGTGGTCGTCATGGTCTTGAAGAGGAGCCTTTGAGTCCACTATAGCCCCCGCATTTGAGGGTGGATTCACGGCAAAATCGGGCCGAGTTTTGGGCAGCGCGAAGACGATCTTGCGGGGGGGTCTGCATCTCCCTGAATCCATTGGGCCAGGCACGGTTGTTAAGAGCTAACTCTTCATTTATCATAAAGATAAGTCTTCGGTCGCTCCTCGCAGTGGACCCTCCCGGCGTGACCTCCGGCTCCGAAAAATTATGGCAGACGATCAGAACCCCCAGCTTCCTCTCGGCGGCAACTCCGGCGACGGCCCCACCGGTCCCGGCGCCGCGAATCTTATCCCCATCAACATTGAAGAGGAGATGCGCCGGTCGTATCTCGATTACTCCATGTCCGTCATCATCGGGCGGGCGCTGCCCGACGCGCGCGACGGCCTCAAACCCGTGCATCGCCGCATTCTGGTGGCCATGGAGCGCGAGGGGCTGCAGTACAACAAGCGCTATTCGAAATGCGCCGGCGTGGTGGGCGAGTGCCTGAAGAAATATCATCCGCACGGCGACTCCGCGGTCTACGACGCGCTGGTGCGCATGGCGCAGCCCTGGGCGATGCGCTATCCGCTCGTGGATGGGCAGGGGAACTTCGGCTCGGTCGATGGCGATCCACCGGCAGCCTATCGGTACACCGAGTGCCGCATGACGAAAATCGCCGGCGAGATGCTGGCGGACATCGAGATGCAGACCGTCGACATGGTGCCGAACTTCGACGAGTCGACGTTTGAGCCGGTGGTGCTGCCAACGCGCATTCCGAATCTGATTGTCAATGGGTCAAATGGCATCGCCGTCGGCATGGCGACGAACATTCCGCCGCACAACCTCACCGAGGTGGTGAACGCGGCCATCGAGATGGTGAACAATCCGCATGCCGGGCTGGCCGAGGTGCTCAAACACGTGCACGGGCCGGACTTCCCAACCGGCGGCTTCCTCTACGGCAAGGGGGGCATTGCGCAGGCCTACAAGACGGGCCGCGGCCGCTTCCTGATTCGCGCAAAGTGCGCCACCGAGAACCTGACCCAGGGACGCCAGTCGATCATCGTCAGCGAGATTCCGTACCAGGTCAACAAGAACACGCTCATCAAGCGCATCGCCGAGCTGGTCAACGATAAAGTCATCGACGACATCGGCGACGTGCGCGATGAGAGCGATCGCGACGGCATGCGCATCGTGATCGAGCTGAAGCGCGGAGCCGAGGCGCAGATCGTCCTGAACCAGCTCTACAAGCACACGCAGATGCAGGAGAGCTTCTCGATGATCTTCCTGGCCGTGGTCAACGGCCAGCCGCGCGAGCTGCCGCTGCCCGATGCGATCCGCGTCTTCATCGATCACCGCATCGACGTAGTTCGCCGGCGCACGGACTTCCTGCTGCGCAAAGCCCGCGAGCGCGAGCATGTGCTGCTCGGCTACCAGATCGCGCTCGATCACCTCGACAATGTGATCAAAATCATCCGCGGATCGTCGTCGCGCGTGGATGCTCGGGAAAACCTGTTCCAGTACTTCTCGAACAAGACGATCACTGTGCGCGATCAGGCGCTGAAAGGCGTCAAGCTCGACCCGGCAAAGTACGGCATCGATACAACGCAGCTCATCACCCCCACGCTGACGCTCAGCTACCGGCAGATTGACGCCATCCTCGAACTGCAGCTCTATCGGCTGACCCAGCTCTCCATCGACGAGCTGCTGAACGAGATGAAGGAAGTCCGCGACAACATCGCCGAGTACGAATCCATCCTGGCCTCGGAGAAGAAGCTGCGCCAGGTGATCGTGAAGGAGCTGGAGGCCATCCGCAAGGATTACGGCGATGAGCGCCGGACCCAGATTGTGGATGAGACCGCCGAGCTGCAGCTGGAAGATCTGATTGCCGACGAACAAGTAGCAGTCACGGTGTCGCATTCCGGCTACCTGAAGCGGACGCCGATCTCTACCTACCGCCAGCAGCGGCGCGGCGGAACGGGCCGTCTGGGGATGAAGACGCGTGAAGAGGATTTCGTCACGCAGCTCATCGTCGACTCGACGCACGCCTACCTGCTCTGCTTCACGAACAAGGGCCGCGTTTACTGGCTGAAGGTCTACGAGGTTCCCGACGTGGGCGCAGCGGGCAAGGGCAAGTCCATTGCCAGCCTGCTCAGCCTGCAGCCAGGGGAGACGGTGCGGAACATTCTGCCGGTGCGCAATCTCGAAGAAGAGGGCAAGTTCATCTTCTTCGCCACGCGCAACGGCACCGTGAAGAAGACGCCGCTGAAGGACTTCTGCAACGTGATGGCGCGCGGCATCATTGCCATCGGCATCGACGAGGACGATGAGCTGGTCGGCGTCCGCATCACCGACGGCGAACAGATCGTCTTCCTGGCGACGCACGACGGCATGGCCATCCGTTTTGGAGAAGAAGATGTCCGCTCCATGGGCCGTCCGGCTTATGGGGTCCGGGGCATCGACATCGGCAAGAACGACTATCTCGTCGGAATCGCGGTCACGCCGAAGAAGAACGGCGTGATCCACCGCATTCTCTCGGTCACCGAGAGCGGCTTTGGCAAGCGGACCGATGTTGAGGAATACCGCCTGCAGACCCGTGGCGGCAAGGGCGTCATCAACGTGAAAACCACGGCGAGGAACGGCAAGGTGGTCGGCATTCAGCTCGTGGATGAGACCTCGGAGATCATCGTGATCAGCCAGTACGGCAAGATCATCCGCATCGACACAAATACGGTGCGCGCGGCCGGAAGGTCCACCCAGGGCGTGAAGCTGCTGAACCTCGAAGAAGGCGACAAGGTGGCAGCGGCGGTGGTCATTCCGCCGGAAGAAGCCAAGATCGAGCCGGAGACCGGCACGCTGCTGCAGTAGGGCGGGCGGACATCATAATAGGGGCATCCCGCGTGGATGCCCCTTGTTTTGCCCTGTGAAGGTCCCAACCTCATCCCGCTTCCGCGAAATCGCCGAACTGGCAATCGGCTACGGCCTCATCCTGATCACGGTCTGGACCCGCAATCCCGAGCAGCGCTTTTTCTACTGGTCGGCTTTCGCGTGGATCGCCGTGACTGGCTGGCTGAGCCGTGACCGGAGCCGCCCGATTGGGCTGGGCTTCCGCGGCCTGGGGCGCTCTCTCTGGATCGTCCCCGCGGCGACGGCTCTGTTGTTCATCGGGCTGGGCATCGCGGCGCGCGCACATTCGCTGCACAAGCTCTATGGCCCGCTCCCCTTCGGGGTGCACATCCTCGAATACTCCCTGTGGGCGCTGATGCAGCAGTACATTCTCCAGGTCTTCGTTCTGCTGCGGCTGTTGCGGCTGGGGATGGGCCGCGCCTCGGCTGTGGCGTTCGCGACGCTGCTGTTTGCCATCGTGCACATCCCGAATCCGGTGCTGGTTCCGGCGGTGGTGCTCTGGGGCGCCGTCTCGTGCCTGCTCTATCTCCGCTATCGCAATCTCTACCCGCTGGCGATCGCGCACGGCATGCTGGGCATGTGCCTGGCGGTGAGCGTGCCCAATTCTGTGCACCACCACATGCGGGTCGGCATCGGCTACCTGGATTACCACGGCCACCGTCACGGACTTGCAGTTAACGGCCGCTGAACGCCATCCGTCTGCGCACCGCAAAGAAAAACGGCAGCGACGCGACGCCGGTCGCTACGCAGAAGACCACCGCCGCCTCGATGGAGACGTCGTACAGGAATCCAATGGCCGCGCTCCCGAGAAACCAAAAAATTCCATAGGCCGCGGTGAATAGTCCATAAGCGGATGGCCGCCGCTCCGCCGGAACCATGGCTGCGACCGCGGCAGGAATGATGGATTCGTGGACTCCCATGCCCAGTCCCCACAGGGCCGCGCCTACCAGCGCCAGATCGAATCCGCCGAGGAAGACGAGCGGCGCAGAAGCTATCGAGATGAACGTGAGCGGAATGAGCACCACGACGCCGAAACGGTCGAAGAGCCTTCCAAACAGCAGCGAGCCCGCTCCACTGGTGGCCATGGCCACCGAATAGAAGATGGGAATCCAGATGGCCGAGGCAATGCCATGCTTCTGCAGATGGAAAGCGATGAGCTGGTAATCGGCGAAGCCCGCAGCCACCAGGGCCGCGCCCACCATGTAGATCCAGAACGCCCGGCCCATGCCCTCCGCGTGAATTTCTGGCGTGTGCGCTTCCAGATCTTCCGGCCGGGGATACAGGAACTTCGTGACCACAATCAGCACCGCCGTAATTACGGCGGGGATAAGCAATGTGGCAAAGGCCACCCGATACTGGCCGCGGTGGGCGAGCACAAACGCGAGCACCAGCGGCCCAATGAGCGCGCCAGCCTGGTCGAGGCCTTCATGCAGGCCAAAGGCCCAGCCGATGCCCATCTCCCTGCCCGCGTGCGAGAGCATCACGTCACGAGGTGGGTTGCGAATGGCCTTGCCCACCCGTTCCAGGACGATCAGGACGCTGGCCACCTGCCAGTTGCCGGCGAGCGCCAGGCATGGCACCGCGGCCATCTGGACGAAGTAGCCGAAGATCGTCATGGGCCAGAACTGCCGGGTTTTCTCACTAATACGGCCGGAAAAGAAGCGCAGGCCATAGCCGAGCAGCTCGCCCAGTCCTGCGACGACGCCCACCACCGCGCCGGTGGCGCCCAGCGTTTCGAGGAAGGGACCGCTGATACTGCGTCCGCCTTCGTAGACAAAATCGGCAAAAAAACTGACAACGCCGATCATCAGGACAAAACGGAGGGCGATCGTGCCCTGACGCGTGCGGGTTAGGCTCGACGCTGAATCCTGCATCGTTTGCGGATTGGCTCCTTGGTGCTCAATCTGGTTCTCAATCTTTAGATGGATTCCGGTGAGTTCGTCTGCCATTTCTCGCACGGAAGCGCAGCCAGGCGTTAAAAGGTCGGCAAAATGCGCGCAAACTCTGTCCGCTTGTGGACAACCCTCCGGACCCCTCGAGAAAACTGGCTAAAAACGATCCGGCGCAGTGGCACAACGCGTAGTAGTTTATGTAGTCTAATCCGCACCGCGAGGTCCCCCGCCCGGCGCTCCCCAGAATCCGGCCCATTTCTTGAGTCGGCTCTCGACTCATCAGGAAGGGTCCCCAGTTTCCCGGTCGCGCCCGGTCTGGTCCAGCGGAAATCGATGGAGGAATGACAATGAAGCAATCCATGAAGACCATGATGGTCGCTGCCGCCGTTTCGGGTCTGCTCACGGGCGCGACTGCGATGCACGCGTCTGTTCTCAGCTCGTCCGGCGCCACGCCCATTTTGAAGGCGGGCAAAACGTCACTCACCAGCGTTGAGCAGGCGAAACCGCCCAAGCATTCGTGTAAGGGCAAGAACGACTGTAAAGGCCAGGGTGGCTGCAAGAGCAGCGACAATGGCTGCAAAGGAAAGAACAGCTGCAAGGGTAAGGGCGGCTGCGCAACTGACGGCTCCCACATGCCCAGCTAATTCGGCCCTCTGCGACGGGGCCGCGCTGGTTGCGGCCCTTTCGCTCTCTCCCTGCTGAGGCGCCACGCAGCCGGCGTAAATCGAATCGTCAGTGCCGGTTGTTCCCCTGTGAGGTTTTTGACGTGCCTGCCAATCGCTTCAATGGCCATACCGACTACGGCGTCGGCATCGGTCTGCGCATCCCGCACTACCAGCACATCCTGAGCCGCAAACCGGTCGTCGACTGGTTCGAGATCATCTCAGAGAACTACATGATCGACGGCGGACGGCCGCTGGAGGTCCTCGATCAGATCCTCGAACAGTACAAAGTCGTGCAGCACGGCGTCTCGATGTACTTCGGCTCGGTCGATCCGCTCAGCCGCGAACATCTGAAGCGCCTGAAGCAGCTGGCGCGCCGGACAAAGACGCCCTGGCTGAGCGACCATCTCTGCTGGGGATCCGTGGACGGCCGCTACACGCACGACCTGCTGCCCATGCCTTACACGTGGGAAGCCGTCGAGGTGACGGCACAGAAGATCCGCCAGGTGCAGGACTTTACTGAGGTACCGGTGGTGGTCGAGAACGTGTCCAGCTATGCCGAGTTCCACGTTTCGGAAATGACCGAGTGGGAGTTCCTCACGGAAGTGGTGGAGCGAGCCGACTGCGGCATTTTGCTGGACGTCAACAATATTTACGTTTCCTCGAAGAACCACAGCTTCGACCCTTTTGAATACGTCAACTTCGTTCCCGCGCACCGCGTCGCGCAGATCCACATTGCCGGCCACAGCAAGTTCGAAAAGTACATTCTCGACACCCACGACCACCCGGTGCTGCCTGCCGTATGGCGGCTGTATGCGCGCGCCATTGAGCGCTGCGGGCCAACGGCCACGCTGCTGGAGTGGGACGACAACATCCCCAGCTTTGAGGAAGTCCATGCCGAGGCGCTGAAGGCCAATAAGTTTCTGAAAGCGGCAGCCGAGGCTGCTCCGGAGAGCGCCACCGCCGCAATCGAAACCGCCGCGGCCTCGCTGCAACAGCCCGCAATGGCGGAGTCGAGGGTGGCGCGATGAGCCAGCCTGCCAGCCAGCTACTCGACATCCAGCGCCGCATGGCCGCCGCTGTCATGCATCCGCTCACCCGCGGCGAGACGATGCCGCAACGCCGGCGCGACGGCACATCGAACCTTGGCGAGGCCGAAGCGATCATCCGTCCCAACGACCGGCTCACCTCGTTTGAGCGGCTCGAAATCTACAACCGCCAGTACTGGTTCCGTCTGTACACCTGCTTTGAAGAGGACTTCCCCGGGCTGCAGGCGATCCTGGGCCGCGCCCGCTTTGATGCGCTCATGCGCGCGTACCTGACCGAATGCCCATCCGAGTCCTTCTCGCTCCGTAATCTGGGCTCGCGGCTGGCGTCCTGGCTTGAAAAGAATCCCGCGTGGATCGAGCCCCACACCACCCTGGCTCTGGATATGGTCCGTCTGGAGTGGGAGCACATTGAGGCGTTCGATGGCGAAGAGCGGCCGCAGCTGAGCGCAGAAAGCCTCGCTTCCATCAACGAAGATTCCGTCCTCCACCTGCAACCGTACCTGCGCGTTCTTTCCCTGTCTTATCCGGTTGACGATCTGCTGCTGCAGGTGCGCAACGAAAACGGCAGCAGCGCCTCGTCGACCAACAACGCCAGCGCGGCCCGCAAACGCCACCACGTTCGTCGCACAGCAGCACTCGCGCCGAAGGGGATCCACCTTGCTGTCCATCGCCACCAAAATTCGGTCTGGTACAAGCCGCTGTCCGTCGAGGAATTCCGCTTGCTTTCAGCGCTGATCGAGGGGAAGACCCTCGGCAATGCCATTGAGCTTGCCCTCCGGGACAGCTCTCTGCAGGAAGAGGAACGCGCCGCTTTCCTGCAGGAGGCGTTTGCCTCCTGGGCGGCGCTGGGCTGGTTTACCGTTTGACCCGTAAAACCTGTTGACCCTGACCAGGGGAAGAAAGGGCATGCCATGAGCGCTGCGGCCGCCGACTCCACGAAAGAGAAACCGTCCGGCCTGATTCCCTCTCTCTACCGCCGCCTCCAGCATTGGACGGCGGCGCTCGAGTCGCCCTTCCTGCTGCTCGTCCGCGTCTACTGGGGCTGGCAATTCGCAGCGACCGGCTGGGGCAAACTACATCACCTCGCGCACGTAACGCAGTTTTTTACGAGCCTGGGCCTTCCCCTGCCGGGCTTCACCGCGGTGTTCGTTTCCGGGCTGGAATTCGTCGGGGGCATCCTGCTGATCGCGGGCTTCGGGACCCGCTTGCTCGGCCTGTTGCTGGCCGTGGACATGCTTGTCGCCTACATCACCACCGATCTCGTCGCTCTGGCCTCTATCATCAGCGATCCCGACAAGTTCTACGGCGATGCGGCGTACACATTCCTGATCGCGTCCCTGATTCTCATGATCTTCGGCGCCGGTCGATTCTCACTGGATTACCTGATCTGGCGCCGCTGCGACTGCTGAACTCTGCCTGGCCCTATAAACCCGTTCCTCGATCCGTACGTCTAATGGGTGGTTTAATAGACATCCAGGCGCCCTTATGACGAACCGCATTCGCCCCTTTCTGTGGACCGCCGCGTGCGCGTCCCTGATGCCTCTGCTGCTTTCCATGCCTGCCGTGGCCCAGACTGACAAGCCCGCGGCTCCTGCCGCCCCAACGCCTGCCGCCCCAACTCCTGGCGCCGCAGCCCAGCCCGTTCATCTCTGGGTTACAGGGGTCGATGACAAGGGCGATCCCGTCAAAGACCTCACCCCCGCAGACCTGACCTTCACCGACAATGGGCGCGTCCAGAAGATCGACTCCTTTGCCGTAGCCCAGCCGGCGCCGATCACCTTCGGTCTGCTCGGCCAAACGAACTCCACGATCCGATCGGAGCTGGGCGATATGCGTCTGGCTACCGAGCACTATGTCGATCACACACTGCCGGGCACCGACGATAAGGCCTTCGTCGTCCAGTTCGGCAGCGAGGTCGATCTGCTGGAAGACCCAACCGCCAACAGCAGCAAGCTGCACGACGCCATCGACCACCTGGGCTCGACCAACTTCAGCAATGGCGGCGGCGACGATCAGAATCGCAACATGACCACCAGCCGCGACAACAATCTCTACGACGCCATCTACCTCGCGTCCCTTGAAGTTCTGCAGAAGGCGCCCGGCCACCATGTCATCGTCGTCATCACCGACGGTGTCGATCGCGGCAGCAAGGAAACCGCGGCCGACGCCGAAGAAGCCGCACAGAATGCCCATGCTCAGATCTTCGCCATCTACTACAAGAGCGAAGAGGAGCAGCAGAATCCCAATCGAAACACGAATCGCCGCGGCGGCATGGGCGGGGGCGGTTATCCGGGCGGCGGAGGTGGTTATCCCGGCGGCGGAGGCGGCTATCCCGGGGGAGGCGGCGGTTACCCGGGCGGCGGTGGTGGTGGGCGGCGCGGCGGCCAGGAGCCCTCATCGGAGCCGCACATCGACGGCAAAAAGATCATGGAGAATCTGTGCAGCGCAACCGGCGGCTACATGATCGAGGGCCGGCGTGACCACGCCGATGAGGCCTACAACAAAATTGCCGCTCTGCTGAAGTATCAGTACACTCTGACCTACACACCGGACACGACGGACACCGTCTCCCACCACCTGAGCCTGACATCGAAGAAGAAGAACACGTGGGCAATCGTGCAGCAGGGTTACACGACATCTGTGCAGTTAGCCGGCGCGTCGTCTGGCGGAAATTGACGCCAGCCGCGCTGGCCGCGGCTCCCGGCCCTCTGCTACGATGATCCAGCATGCGACGCGCGTGGGCAGCCATCCTGGTGGTGCTCTTCAGCTATCCGCTGATCGCGCCCGCCTTCGCGTCCGGCCCTGACGACTCCCAGCTGCCCGCCTGCTGCCGCCGCAACGGCAAGCATCATTGCGCGATGCAGATGGAAGAGATGATGCTGGGCCAGCTCTCCTCACGCTTTGTTACAGTCTCAGAGAAGTGCCCCTATGCACCGTTTGCCCGGTGCCCCCTGATGCTGCCGCACTCCTTCGCGCCATCCGCTCGCCGCACCGTCGCCAGTCCCGGACAGGGACCGGCCCTGATCGTTCGCTCGGTCGAGGCCGGCTACCGCATCTCCGCGGACCGCACCCGCCACAAGCGCGGACCTCCCCGGCTCCTCAGCCTGTAAAGCAACCAACGGCAGTCGGTCGCTCGCAGTCCGCGTGCGCTCGTCTGTGCCTGTTCCCGTTACAATTGCGAGCCTTTCCTCAGGAGCCCCAATGATGCGTAAGTTATCGTTGTTCCTCGTCTGCCTGCTGGCAGCGCCGCTGCTCTATGCCGCCGTTCTGAGCCGCGTGCAGGGCATCGTGCACGACCCCACTCATCGCCCCATCCAGGGAGCGAAAATTGTGCTGCGCGCGGCACATTCCGATCTCACCTTCAACGCCACCAGCGACCCGGACGGCGCCTTCTCCATCCCCGCTGTACCGCCGGGCGTTTACGTCATCAACGTATCCAGCCCGGGTTTCGCCACGACCACCCAAACCATCCAGGTCACCTCCAATTCCGCGGATATCCTTCATTTCCCGCTGCAGGTCGCCGCAACCAGCGAAACGGCCATCGTCCACGCGGAACAGAACAGCGCCAATCCTGATTCCATGACTCCCACCACCATGATCAGCCGCTCCGACATCACGGAAACCCCGGGCGCCGACCGCACTAACTCCCTCGCCATGATCACTGATTACACCCCCGGCGCCTACATGACCCACGACATGCTGCACATGCGTGGCGGCCACGAGCTCAACTGGATGATTGACGGCGTGCCCATCCCCAACACCAATATCGCCAGCAATGTTGGCCCGCAGATCGATCCGCGGGATATCGACACCGTCGAGATCGATCGCGGCAGCTACCAGGCCGATCTCGGCGACCGTACTTACGGCATGTTTGACGTGGTGCCGCGCACCGGCTTCGAGATGAGCCGTGAGGGCGAATTCGTCACGACCTATGGCAGCTTCGACCAGACTGACAGCCAGCTCAGCTTTGGCGACCACACAGAGCGGTTCGCCTGGTTTACCGCTGTCAATGGCGATCGCAGCAACTATGGCCTGATGGCCCCCATCGAAACCCCTGTCCACGATGCTTCCAACGGCTACGGCGGCCTCGCCTCGCTTATCTGGAACCGCAACCCACACGATCAGTTCCGATCGGTTTCCCAGCTCCGCACCGACTACTACCAGATTCCCTACGACCCCAACCCGAATGACTGGGAAAACCAGCTGTACAACTCATCCGGGCTGCGCGACGGCGACCACGAAACCGACGGTCTTTCCGAGTTCTCCTGGATTCATACCCTTAGCTCCAAAACCCTCTTTGAGGTTTCCCCCTTCTACCACTACAACGAAGCCCTTTATCAACCCTCGCCCAACGACAATCCCGCAGCCACCAGCGCCCGTCAGACCGGACAGTACACGGGCGGCCAGGCGTACTATTCCACCGTCGTCGCCCGCAACTCGATTAAGGCCGGCCTCTACGGCTACGATCAGCACGAGAACGATCTTTTCGGAGTCGTTTTCAACGATGGCAGCTCGAGCAATTTCTCTTACAACTCGGTCGTCAACGGCGGCGTCGAGGAGGCCTTTCTCGAAGACAACTTCCATCCCACCTCCTGGCTCACTCTCATTGGCGGCGAGCGCCAGACCCACTTCCAGGCAGGCATCTCAGAGAACGCGATCTATCCGCGCATCGGGATGGCGATACAGATCCCCTACCTGCACTGGGTCCTGCGCGGCTTCTACGGTCACTTCTATCAGCCGCCGCCGCTCACCAGCATCGCCGGCCCGGCCCTTGCGTACGCGCAGAGCAGCAACACCAGCTTCGTTCCTCTGCGCGGCGAGCGCGATGAGGAACACCAGTTCGGGCTGCAGATTCCCTGGCGTGGCTGGCTGCTCGACGCCGACACCTTCCAGACGCGGGCCAACAATTTCCTCGACCACAGCAATATTGGCGAGTCCGACGTCTTCATTCCCATCACCGTGCAGGGCGCGCTCATTCAGGCCTGGGAGCTCACTCTGCGCTCGCCCCATCTGTGGCGCTACGGGCAGTTCCACCTCGCCTACTCCAACCAGATCGCTCAGCAGATCGGCCCCATCACCGGCGGCCTCATCTGCTATGACCCGTCGAACCCCGGCTACTGCCCCGGCACCGTCATTCCCGGCTACTCCGCTCTCGATCACGATCAGCGCGACACCCTCAACTTTGGCTTTAACGGCAATCTGCCGAGGCGAGCTTACGCTTCGTTCAACGTCTATTACGGCTCCGGCTTCTCCAACGGATACTCGAGCCCGCCTTCGCCCTACACCGGCAACTACCTGCCCGCGCATACGACCTTCGATCTTGCCGTCGGCAAGTCCATTGGCGAAAACTGGTCCCTGAGCGCGGACTCCACCAACGTGGCCAACACCCGCGTCCTCCTCGACAACAGCCTCACCTTCGGCGGCTTCCATGAAAATGATCCGCGAGAGATCTACGGCCAGCTGAAGTACCGGTTTCACTTCTAAAATGAGAGTGTGGCCTTTGCTGTCCAAGTCCCCAGGGTCTGCGAACGGCCGCGCTCTCGCCTGCTGCGCGTTGCCCTCTACTGGCACCTTCTCAGTCTGGATGCGCCCACAGTGGCAGTTCTGTGGGCCTGGAGTTTCGAGCGCGCGGTCGGGGGCCGCACCTCCGTCAGCGCGCTCGCCGTTCTCGGCCTGGGAACCTGGCTGATTTACGTCGCCGATCGCCTGCTCGATGCCCGGCCGGCCCGGGGCTCGACTGCGCCGGAACTCCGGGAGCGTCACTTCTTCCATGCGCGCCATCGCCGAACGCTGCTGGCCGTGGCCTTCCCGGCAGCTGCGGTTCTGCTCTGGCTGATCAGTCGCATGCCCTCCATCGACCGCCGCGACGATGCCATCCTGTTTGCCGTCGCCATGCTGTATTTCGGCAGCGTGCATCTGGCGGTGTCCCGCACCCGTCGAGGATTCGCCCGCGAAATCACGGTCGGCGTGGTCTTTGCGCTGGCCACCGCCATCCCTGCGTGGTCGCAGGCATTCGATCTGCGCCTCCGGATGGCTCTGCTGGTCCTGCTCTTCGCCGCGCTCTGCTGTCTGAACACCATCGCCATCGAAGTATGGGAGCAGCCCAACAGTGCGCGGCGATTCTCGGTCTCGCTCGCCGCCGGAGCGGTGACCTCCTGCTCTGCTGCGCTCGCGTTCTGGACGGGCGCCCACGACCCGGCCGACGGCGCGCTTATCCTTTGTGCCGCCCTCTCCGCGATGGTTCTCTTCTCTCTCGATGCCATGCACCGGCGGCGCTCCACGCAGGACGCTGCCCCGGACGAGGCCGCCCGCTGGCTGCTCCTCGTGCGGGTCGCGGCCGACGCTGCCCTGCTCACGCCTCTGCTTCTTGTGGTGCTATGGCGATAATCGACAGACCGCCGCGCTTTGACCGCGTAGCCCGTCTTTATCGCGCCCTCGAGTACCTCTCCTTCGGACCGCTGCTCGAGCGCTGCCGCTTCCATCACCTCCGCGCTCTTGCCGCCGCGAACTGCACAAGGGCTCTGATCCTGGGGGATGGCGACGGCCGCTTTCTCGCACGACTTCTCGCAGCCTGCCCGGATCTGTCGGCCCAAGCCATCGACGGCAGCCCGGCGATGCTGCGGCTATTGAGAGCCCGAGCCGCCCATCAGGGCGCAGAGCCCCGCCTCACGACCTTTTGTGCCGACGCCCGCAGCTTTACGCCATCGAGCCTGCGATTACGATCTCGTCGCCACCCATTTCTTTCTCGACTGTCTGACCGAATCGGAGACCGAAGCCCTCATCCTGCGGCTGCGTCCCCACCTGTCTCCCGGCGCGCGCTGGGTCGTCTCGGAATTCCAGGTTCCCTCCGGCAGCCGCACGCGAGCCGCCTTCGCCCGCGCACTCATCGCCGGTCTTTATGCCGCATTCCGCATGCTCACGGGCCTCCGGACGCGTCGAATTCCGCCATGGCGCAGGCTCCTCGCGCGCTCGGGCTTCACCTGTGCGGCATCGCAGTCCTTCCTCGGAGGTCTTCTGGTCACGGAGATCTGGCAGTTGATCGAGGCAACCGCCCTTGCCCCCAATGGCTCCCACCAGCAGATGCCTTTTCCCGTTGAACTCGTCACCGCGCCGGGCTACCATCCCCGGCATCGATCCCGGCCCTCAACCCGCGCCGGGTCCTCCCGACATCCCGGAGCCGAAGCCAGCTCCCGGTCCTGCCCCCGACCCCGATCCTGAACCGTACCCTGGCCCCATTCCGGCGCCCCTGCCGGTCACGCGCACGGCCTGACGGAAACGCAGGAACGCGAGTAACATGCGTGAGGTCGAAGCGGCTCGCGAAGCCCCGCGAAATTAACATTCGCGCCTCAGCTCCATTGTTACAATCACGTTAAACGCGGAATTATTTCGCCTCTTTACCCATGAATCTTTATATCCTCCGTCATGCCAGCGCCGGCACACGCCGCGCTAACCCTGCCGTTGACGTAAAACGCCCTCTCGACAAGGAAGGCAAGCAGCAATGCCTCCTGGTCGGCGGCTTTCTCAATAGCCTGAATATCCAGTTCGATCGCGTTGTCTCCAGCCCGCTGAAGCGCGCCCTGCAAACCGCCTCCCTGGTGGCCAACGAAACCGGCTACGACACGAAGATCGATATCAGCGACGCGCTCGCTCCCGATGCCAGCGTGCAGAAGTTTCGCGATCTGGTGCGTAGCCTCGAGCAGTACGACAATGTCCTGGTCGTCGGCCACAATCCGAACCTGGCCGTCTTCTTCGGATCCCTGCTCTCGCCTTCGGGCCGCATGGGCACGCGCCTGCGCAAGGGCGCCGTTGCCCGCATTGACTGCACGCGCATCCCCGGCACGCTTCACTGGCTGGTCGATCCCCGCATCCTTCGCGGTGTTTACAGCAGGGCCACAAAGAGATCGCGTCCGAAGACCTCGCGAAAGTAAACAGCCTCTTTGCGCAGCGACCAGAGCTCCAGCTCCGCGCCGGTGCGGCCGGGCGCCAGCTCCAGCAGCACGCGTTTGGGATAAACGCGCACCCGCACCCGCAACACGTCGCTGGCGCGATCCTGGTTCAACGCCACAGCCAGACGCAACAGCACCACCGCCCGCCGCACGTGCTCGTATTCCTCCGGAGGAACCTGGCGCATGGTGCGCCCTTCGGGCGAAGGCCGGCTCTTGCCCTGATAGCGGGCGATCGCCGACGTCACCACCCGCTGCTGCGGCGTAAACCCGTACAGTTCGGAATTCGCGATGATGTACTGCGCGTGGCGGTGGTAGCCCTGGTGGTTCAGGAATTTGCCAATTTCGCGCAGCATCGCCGCCGCCTGCAGCCAGGTCTGATACTCGTCCGGCAGCTCGTGAACCGCAGCCAGGTCGCGAAAAAGCTGCGCCGCATGCTGGCGGATCGGTTCCCCCGATCGCGGATCGATGCCGTAGCGCCGGCACGCCTCCAGCACGCCCTGCCACCGCTCCCGCTCGAATTGCTGGTGAATCGAAGCCCGCGGATCCTGCTCCGCCAGCATCTGCGCCAGAATCCCGTCGCGCAGACCCAGCGGCGAATAGCGAAACCCGCGCAGGCCGAATTCCTCCAGGATATGCGCGAACACATGGGCCCCGGCCACGATGATCTCCGATCGCCGCGGCCCGATCCCCGGCACCATGGCGCGCTGGGTGTTCGTCATCTTCCCCAGCTTTGCGGTCAGCCGCCGCACCACTTCAACCGGAGTCTGATCCTTGTCCGCGCGATCCTTGCCGCCGCGCTTTTTGCTGATCGCCCGTGCCGCATCCGACAGCGCCGCCGCTGTTCCTGAGGTCCCAACGACCAGGCGCACGCCGCTGGCATCGATGCGGCGGCGAGGCCTGCGTAATTCGCGATCGATGAATTGCCGCAACCGGCGAATCTCGTCCTTCTGCGGCACCTCGCTCTGCAGGAATTCCTGGGTGAGCCGCACCGCGCCCAGAGGCAGGCTGATCGTCTCCCGGATGCTCTTGTGCTCGGAAAGCGTAATCTCGCAGCTGCCGCCGCCCACATCGATCAGCACGCAGCGCCCGCCAGCGCCCGGCTCGTTCTCCACCACGCCGCGATGGATGAGGCGTCCTTCTTCGAGGCCGGAAATAATCTCCACCTTCCAGCCGGTCTCATCCTGCACCCAGGCCAGAAAGGCCCGCGAGTTCCGCGCGTCGCGCATCGCCGAGGTCGCCACCGCCCGCACGCGGTCGGCCCCATGCTGCTGTACGGCTTTGTAGAAGCGCTTCAGCGTCCGCAGCGTCGCCGCCATGGACTCCGGCGAGACGATGCCCGCCTCAAAGACGCTGGCTCCCAGCCGCGTCACCTCGCGATCCTCGTGCAGGGTGTGCAGCTCGTGCTTCACCACGCGGCCGATCTTCAGCCGGCACGAATTCGATCCGATATCGATGGCCGCGAAAGTCTGCATGATTGCCGAAAAGCGCCGGCCTCCTGCCGACAGCGTTCACTCAGCACGATACACGAGCAAGGTTAGGTTGCCGCACTCCGCTGCGGCCCGTTGACTCTGGACAGCGTGGCCCTTTGCGCTGGCCGGCGCGAGACGGCCTGCCACTCGCCCATCAGCCGGCCGCGCAGCTTCGCCACCGTCTTCATCGCCGCCACAAAGTGTTTTTCGCGCTCGACCTCCAGCAACTCGATCAGCTCCGTTGCCTTGTCGCCCAGCGCCGTGCGCGCCTCGTCGCTGAGCACCAGCCAGTCGTGCCAGTCGCCGATTTCGTCCTGCAGCTTTTTCAGGGTGGTCCCGATCTTCTCCGCTTCCTGGTCGCCCTGCGCCGCCAGCTCCGCCACATAGCGCGCCTTCTTGGCCCCTTTGCGGAAATCGTGCAGATTGGTCGCGTCCAGCAGCTGCATTTCCGTAGCGAGGCGCGCAAAATTTTCGAGCGCCACCACTCCAGGCGCC
The DNA here is from genome assembly GCA_963770525.1 of uncultured Acidobacteriaceae bacterium. Taxonomy (GTDB): domain Bacteria; phylum Acidobacteriota; class Terriglobia; order Terriglobales; family Acidobacteriaceae; genus Palsa-343. The sequence goes on from CAVYPY010000007.1 coordinate 367,101, forward strand.
TTTTTCCTGGCTCTTCGTTTGGATTGCCCACCCAGGGCGCTTTCCAGCTCCGACAGCCGCTTATCGAACTTCGCCTCCAGACCGCTCGCCTCCGACTGCAGCTCGTCGGCGACTTCCCGGCGACGGTGCTTCAGCCAGAGGTCGAGGTCGTCCGCCTGCTGCTCCACGCTGGTCACCCGCAGCCCCGCTTCCGGCGTCTCGAGGAGGTCCGGCTGATCCGGAATCGGGACTGGCTCGGACGCCGGCTTCTTTCCCTTACCGCTCCGCACGCGCTCCGGATGCACCGATCGCTTCGCCAGCTTCTCCAGCAGCTTGCGGTGGACATCGAGATCCCGCACCGGTCCGGCCGCTTGCCGAATCCGCTTCAGCAGTCGCATCGTTGCGCCGGCGGCCGCGCGCACCGGTTCGCCGTCAGCGCCATCCGGCAGCTCGCGCACCATGTTTTCCAGCGTCGCCTGCAGCCGGCGCGTCCCGGTGCGGGTGTCGTGCACCGGATCCACATCGGGATCGCTGGCACACTTCGCCAGATTTTCACGCAGCGGATCAGCCTGTTTGCGGATCGCCTGCAAGTCGTTCGCCATGCTTCCACCCCGTGGCCCCGCAGCTTCTCACTGATATTCTGAACTTTCTGCCAGGCTTCGAACAGATGACACTTCCCCAAGCTGCTGCAGCTCCCTCAACCGCACCCAGCCGGTCGTCGCTCTACTCTACGCCCACCCGTGCCTGGACCTGGCTGTCACTCGTTTTTCTCGCTGTCTATTTTGCCGCTCTTTTTTCGCCCGCGCTCCTCGACGATGCCGATGCCACCCACGCCCAGGCCGCCCAGCACATCGTCACCAGCGGCGACTGGGTCACGATGTACGTCAACGGCATCCGCTATTTGGAAAAGCCGCCCCTTCCCGACTGGATGGTCGCCGTCGATTACCACCTCTTCGGCTTCAACGTCTTCGCCACGCACTTGCCCATGGCCCTCGCCGTGCTCGGCTGCGCCTGGATCGCCTGGCTGTGGAGCCGGCGAGCCTGGGGCGACCGCGCCGCCTTCTACGCAGCGCTGGCCCTGCTCACTTCGGTGGGAGTGTTCCTCTTCACCCGAACCCTGATCCCCGAATCCATCCTTACGTTCTTTCTCATCCTGGCGCTCTATAGCTTCCTCACCGGCGTTGAGGACCGCAAACCGTCCCGCTTCTATCTGGCCTACGCCTCGGTCGCCATCGCTCTTCTCGCCAAAGGGCTGATCGCTCCGGTCTTCTTCGTGGCCGCCGCGGGCACGTATCTCCTCATCACCGGAGAATGGCGGCGCTGGCGCGAATTCCGACTCTTCACCGGACTGCTGCTGTTTCTCGCCATAGGCGCGCCGTGGCACATCCTCGCCGGCCTGCGCAATCCCGACTACGGCAACCCCACCGGCAACGTCCCTTCGCCCGGCCATGTGCACGGGTTCTTCTACTTCTACTTCGTGAACGAGCATTTCCTGCGCTTCCTCGGCAAGCGCTATCCGCATGATTACAACCGCCAGCCGTGGTGGGTCTTCTGGTTCGGCCAGCTCATCTGGCTCTTCCCGTGGAGCCTCTTTCTGCCTGCCGTTGTGCGCCAGGCCTGGCGCAATCGCCGTCTCTTCGCCTCCGACCTGCGCTACGACGCTACCAACACCCTCCAGTTTCTCGACCCCAAAATCACCGCGTGGGAGTCTTCCGCGCTGGCCGCGCAGCTCCGCTTCCGCGCGCGCACCGCTCTTCTGCTCACCATCTACTCCCTGTTCATCCTCGTTTTCTTCGCGGCTTCCACCAACCAGGAGTACTACACCTGGCCGATCTACCCGGCGGTGCTCATGCTCATCACCGGCTCGCTGGCGACCATCGAACAGGCCCGGGTCGACCGGCGACGCGACTCCAGCGCCTGGATCACCGGCGCTCATGGGTTTTTCGTCTTTCTCGGGATGCTGGCGGCCGCGCTGCTGGCCTATGGTCTGTGGCAGTCGCGCCACCTGCCCTACATCCACGACATCGGCACCCTGATGGCGCATCGCGGCGTGGGCGACTACACGCTTTCCATGTCGCATTTCTTCGATCTCACCGGCCCCTCGTTTGCCGCTCTGCGCATGCCTGCCGTTTTGGCCGCTTTCGCCTTCTTCTTCGGACCTCTGGCCGCCTGGCGTCTCCGCCGCCGTAGTCACGCTTTTGAGTCCACCGTCACCATCGCTTTTACTCTGGCCGTCATCCTCATCGCCGCACACATCGCGCTCGTTCGTTTCCAGCCCATGCTCTCGTCCAAGGCCATGGCCGACACCATCAATCGCCTGACCGCGGACCCCGCCAATGCCGATGCCCAGCTGATGCTCTATGGCGACCAGTCCGACGGCTCATCCATCATTTTCTACACCGAGCGCCGGGCCCTGCTCGTGCACGGCCGCACCTGGTACTTCCAGCCCGACAAGGATGAGGATCAGGGCAAGCTCTTCGGCTCCTCGATGATCTGGGGCTCCGACTACCCCGACGCACCGCACATCTTCCTCAGCGATGCCGACCTGCTGCGCATGTGGGGAACCGGCCCGCGCAAGTTCCTTTTCGTCCCCGATGAATTTCACCAGCACCTGGAGAAGCTGCTGGGATCGCGCCTGATTGAAGTGCAGGAGGTCTCCGACAAAACCCTCTACACTGACCGGCCGCTCTGATGCCCTGCTGATTCGGCCTCAGTGCAGTTCCTTGATCTTCGTCCCTTCGGGAATCTTCAGCTCGAACTGATCGTCGTGCAATGGCAGGTTCACGATCAGCTTCTCCACCGTGATCAGGATCTGCTCCTGTTGCTGCGGCCACCGGATCGTAATCGTCCCCGGAAAGCGCTCCGTCCCAAAGGTCTGCAGCGGCCCGTACACGGCCTCCGTCTGCACCTGCCCGTTGTCATCGTAGATGTCCTGCTGCACCGGGCGCAGATCGATCCGGCTGATGTGAATCACCCGATGCACCTGGGTGAACCGGCTGTTTGGCTTCCCCACCTGAACCGTCAGCAGATATTCCGGGCGAATCTCCAGCTTCCTGGTTTTGGGATTGACGACCATATTTCTGTCGGCAGTCACCGACAGAATTTCATCCCTGCCGATCTTCGGGATCACCATCGAATCGAAGAACATGTAGGGACGCAGATTCTCGATCGCGTTCTGCGAGGGCTGCGTCAGCGCGTTTGGTCCTTCGATGGCTTCGCTTTTCGGGGGAACCAGCAGCTTAAAGGCATTCCCATTGCTCGCCATGTCGAAGGCGGGCGAGTGGATCACCGGCAAATAGCCAATCACGCGCAGCGACTCTGGCTTGCGCAGCAGGATGTAGCCGCTGAACGGCGTAATGGTCTTCTCCCTGCCGCTCAGAGCGCCCCCCGATGTCGCCGTGAACGTCACGGCGGCACTCATGGAGTTGATCGCGTCGTACCGTTGATTGATGCTGTCCACCAGCTGCTGCGGCGTCACCGTCAGCGTCGTCGTCGGCAGCTTCGCCTGCGGCACTCTGCGCGTATGCCACAGACACCCGTTCAGCGCCGGCAGAGCCAGCAGCAGCACGAGCGAGAGACGGGTCCCGATCCGGTGCATTCCTTTCAGCGAGCGATCCTCCCAATCAGCTCTACAGCTTCGACAGCGTTTCCGCAGCCTCATTATTGCGGCTGGCCGGCCTGGCGCACTGCGCGCCGGTAGGCCTGCACGTCTTTCGCGTGCTCTTCAATCGTCGCCGAAAAGCGCGACTTCCCCGAGGGATCGGCGCTGGCGGCTACGAAATACAGGTAGTCCGTGGTCGCCGGATGCATGGCCGCCTCCAGCGACTTCAGCCCCGGGTTGCAGATGGGTCCCGGCGGCAGGCCCGCATGCCGATACGTGTTGTAAGACGAATCTGCCTGCAGATCGGATTGAAAAATCGTTCCCCGGTAGCGTCCATCCAGCAACGCGGCATAGATCACCGAGGGATCGGTCATCAGCGGCATGCTCTTGGCCAGCCGATTCTCGAAAACGCTCGCCACCAGCGGCCGCTCCGCATCAATCGGCGTCTCCTTCTCCACCAGAGAGGCCAGCGTCACCGTCCGGTGCATATCGCTGGTAAGCCCAATCCGGGTTGCCGCAGCACGAAACCGCTTCACCATCGTGATCATCATTTCCTGCGGATCGGTGTGCAGCGAAAAACGGTAGGTGTCCGGAAACAGATACCCCTCCAGGCTCGGCGCCTGCGGGTCCAGGTCCTGCACCAGCGAAGCATCCTGCTTCGCGGCCGCCACAAAGGCGTCCTTTGAGCCTAGTCCCGCAGCCTGCACCCGCGCCGCGATATCGAAGATGTTCGACCCTTCGGGGATCGTGACCTCCACCGTATAAACTTCGCCCCGCCGGATCATTTCCCAAACGTCCCTCATCGGCAGCGGATGGTCGAAGCGGTATTCCCCGGCTTTCAAAGTCCCGCCCCGGACCAGGCGCAGCCCAAGAAAGACGTACTTGCTGCGGATAATCCCCTGCTGTTTCAATTGCCCGGCAATCTCGGCGCTGGGCGTTCCCGGCAGGATATCCACGAACGTCGCGGTCTCCGGGCCCGCAGGCACCAGCAAGGCGAAGGCAATAGCTCCGGCCGCCACAAGGGCCGCCAGCACAACGAGGAGGAAAAGGCGTCGCACGAAGGGGAGTCCAGCTCCTGGGGTTCTGACCCTTTGGATTCTCTAACTCATTGTAAGATGCCGATCTTCAGTCCGTTCTGCCCTTCTTCACCCGCGCTACCATACGTCTGTGCCGCCTCGCCTCCTTGGCCTTGATTTCGGAGACCGCCGCATCGGGGTCGCCGTCTCCGATGAACTCGGGCTCACCGCGCAACCGGTCCTGACTCTCGTCCGCCGGAACGTCAAATCCGACCTGAAGTCCCTCGGTCGCCTCCTCCGCAAATACGGGTGCACCGCCATCGTTCTGGGCAATCCGCTGTACATGTCCGGCGATGTTAGCCCCCAGGCCGCCAAAACCCATGCCTTCGCCGACGCTCTGCGCACCGCCTTCTCGCTCCCCATCCACCTCTGGGACGAGCGCCTGACCTCGGCCGAAGCCCATCGCCATCTCCACGCCGCCGGCCGCCCGCTTTCCGGCCACCGCGAGGTCGTCGACCAGGTCGCCGCCGTGTTGATATTGCAGAGTTTCCTCGACTCCCACCGCCCCGAGCTGGCGTCGTATAATCAGGATTGAGGCAGGTACCCCGGCCTTCAAACGTTATTCCCTTGCAAGGGTTGATTTCTCCAGCGCGGACCCGATCGATGCAAATCGCTCCGCGAGGCATAGCCATTGCCCGCGCGGACCGAACCAGCCCTGACGGATGTTGAAGCATGCCCGAACACATCAAGAAAAAGCTCCTGGAAGAGATTCGGCAGCTGGAGCATGAGTTGACGCACGAGCTCCCCGCCGAAATCAAAAAAGCTGTCGCCATGGGCGACCTCAGCGAAAATGCTGAATACCACATGGCCAAACAGCGCCAGGATTTCGTGAATGCGCGCCTTGGCCAGCTGAAAAAGCGCATGGCCGAGCTGGCCCTCGTCAACCTGGCCAATATCCCGCACGACCGCGCGGCCTTCGGTTCCACAGTGCTCGTCTACGACACCTCCAAGGATGAGAAAATCGAGTACAAGCTCGTGACCAGCGAAGAATCGGACGTGAACAAGGGCCTCATCTCGACCACCTCCCCCATCGGCAAGGCTCTCGTGGGCAAACAGGTGGGCGATATGGCCGTGGTGCATACGCCCAGCGGCAAGCGGGAGCTGGAAGTGCTGAAACTCGCCACCATCCACGACGAAGCGGCTGCAGCACAAGCGGAAGCCGGAAAGTAGAGACCGCATGGCGGACGAAAAGCCGTCCCACCTCACGTGGACCCGGGCGTTTGGCCGCGCCTGTGGCGTTCTCCTGCAGGCCATTGTGGACGGGCTTTCGCTCACCCGCATTTCGCCCAACGTCCTCACCTTCATCGGCCTCCTGATCAATACCGCCGCGGCGGTGCTCTTCGGCTTCGCCAACCAGCACAATTACGTTCGCATGTTCCTGTATGCCGGCCTGGTGATCATCGGCGCCGGCATCTTCGACATGGTGGACGGCCGCGTCGCCCGGCAAACCCAGCAGGTCACCGTCTTCGGAGCTTTTTTTGACTCGGTCATCGACCGCTACTCCGATGTCGTCCTCTTCTTCGGACTGCTGGTCTACTACGCGCGCGGCAATCGCCTCTTCTACGTCTTTCTCGCCGCCTTCGTCATGATCACCTCGCTGATGGTCAGCTACACCCGCGCTCGTGCCGAAGCGCTCATCGGCAGCTGCAAGGTCGGCTTCATGGAAAGGCCGGAGCGTGTCGTGCTCATCATCCTCGGAGCTCTCTTCAATCGCTGGGGTGTGATGGCCCCGGTCCTGTGGGTGCTGGCGGTCATCTCCACCGTCACCGTCGTCCACCGCATTCTGCACACGTATCAGCAGACCGCCGACATCGCACCTGTCCTCGACGCGCACTCCATGGTCCAGCCCATCGTTCTCCGCGAGTCGGAGAAACGCCCCGATCCCGGCCGCGATCTCCCTGCTCCCAACGCTCCCCGCGTCTGACGTGCGGCAATCCTGACCGTTATGGTTCGGCGCCATGGCCTGTCCTTGCTTGCGTTTCTCTGGCTGTGCCCGGCCATGGGCCTTTCTCAATCCGCACCGCCTGCTCCGTACACCCTGCGCATCCCCGTCAATGAGATCGCTCTCACCTTCCACGCCGCCGCGCATAATGGCGCGCCCCTCACCCATCTCACCCGCCAGGATTTAAGCCTCACCGACAACGGCCATCGTCAGACGCAGATCGTTTTTCTCCAGAACTACGACGACCTGCCCATCCGCGCCGGCTTCCTCTTCGACACCAGCGCCTCGATGCTCGAGGACCTGCCCTTCAACCGCGCCATCATCCACGCCTACGCCGCGCAGCTCCTGCGCAAAGGCTACGACCGCGCCTTCGTCGAACAATTCGACACGAAGACCTTCATCCGCCAGGACTGGACCGACAGTGACGCCGCCATAGCTTCCGGAGCCGCGCTCGTGGGGAACATGCCGGACCGCGACGATCCACTGACCGCCATCTTCGACTCGCTCTACACCACCTGCCGCGATCGATGGCAGCAGGACCCCGACACGCCCACCGGTAATTTCATCCTGCTCTTCACTGATGGCATCGACGATGCCAGCCACGCCTACCTGAGCGAAGCCGTCGATATGTGCCAGCGCACCCGCACCGCGATCTACGCCATGGTGCGCGGCCGCCGCGGGCAGTTCTCCGATGGCTACCGCACACTTCAGGATCTGACTCAGCAAACCGGCGGCCGTCTCTTCTTCAATCCGCACGGCGCCCAGATTCTGGATGATCTGCGCATCATGGAGTCAGAGCAGCGCAATCAATACCGCATGGTCTACAAGCCCACCGGCTTCAAAGCCGACGGATCCTTCCACCGCATCCGCCTGCAATGCTCCGCGCCCGGCGCCCACATCACCGTCCGCTCTGGCTATTACGCCTTCGCCCGGCCGTAAATCTTGCTCGCGAAGGTTCGGGCGCGAAGCGCGTCCGCCTGGACGGTCAGTCCTCACTGTTCATGCAGCGCTGTCTTCGGATCCAGCCCCGCCGCCCGCCGCGCCGGCAGCCATGACGCAAGTCCTGCGATGAGCAGAAAGATCACGGCCATGCTGAGGTACGTGAGCGGATCGGTCGCCTTCACTCCCACCAGCATCGCCGTCATCACTCGGCCCAGCACCAGAGCCGCCACGAAACCCACCACGATCCCGGCCACGCTCAGCCGCATTCCCTGCATCACCACCAGCCGCATAATGTGGCTGCGGTTGGCGCCCATCGCCATGCGCACGCCAATCTCCGGAGTCCGCTGCCGTACCGCTGTCGCCAGCACGCCATACAGGCCCACACCCGCCAGCACCCCGGCCACCACCGCGAACAGACCGATCAGCAGCAGCGAGAAGCGCGTGCTCGCCTGCGCCACGCGCAGCACGGATTCGGCCGGCTCCACCTTGTCGACCAGAAAGCTGCGGCTCAGTCCCGTAATCGCCCCACGAACCTCGCCCTCATAGCCTGCCGGATCGCTCCGCGTCCGAATCGCCCATCGCGGAGGCGTGAACCCGCCAAAATAGGCATCCGTGAAATAGATTTGTTCCCGGCCCGGCACGGCCAGTGACTCCTCCCGCTGGTGCGCCACCACGCCGATGATCTGCACAAACACCGCCTGCGGCGTCTGCACCCGCGTGAGGATCTGCTTGCCTATCGCGGACTGGCCTGGGAAGGCCTTCTTAGCCAGGTCCTCGTCCACCACGACGTAATTTCTGCCCGCCTGTTCGTCGTCCTCGGTGAACGTCCGTCCCGCCAGCACAGGCGTGTGCATCATTTCGAAATATCCAGGGATCACAATCTGCAAATCCGTCGCCTGGTAACGGCTCGGATCTGACAGCGCGGCTTCCGTCCCCCATCGCACCGGGCTGTAACCCCCGGTCAGCGGAAACGGCGTTGACGCAGTGACGCTCTCGACCCCCGGAATCGCCCGCAGCCGGTCTTCGATCTGCCGCCTCCGTGCCACGCGCTCCTCCAGCGTCTTCCCGCCCGTTCCGTTCGCGCCCAGCACCTGGAACGTCAGCAGGTTGTGCGCGTCAAAACCCGGGTCGATCCGCTGCAGGTCCAGGAAACTCCGGAACATCAGCCCCGACCCGACCAGCAGCACGAACGAGGCTGCCACTTCCGCCATTACCACCGTATTCCGCAGGAACGCCCCGCTCGCCAGCCCCGAGGTGCGGCTCGCTCCCCGCAGCACATTCATCAGCGTCGGCTGCGAAGCGCGCCATGCCGGAGCCAGCCCGAACAGCACCGCGGCGGTCAGTCCGGCCAGCGCCGCAAACACCAGCACCGGCATGTCGAGCCCCACTGAGTCCAGCCGCGGCAGGTCCGTTGGCGCCAGATGCCGCAACTCGCGAATCGCCGCCCATGCCAGCCCCACTCCCAGCGCCGTGCCTCCCACCGCCAGCAGGCAGGCCTCTGTAAACAACGGAGCGATCAGCTGCCGCCGGTTCGCGCCCATCGCCGCGCGCACCGCGAACTCCTGCTCCCGCAGCGACGCCCGTACCAGCAGCAGATTGGCCACATTCGCACAGGCGATCAGCAACAGAAAAATGACCGAGCCCATCAGCGCCAGGATCGCCGGCTGCACCGCCGCCACCAGGTGCTGGCGCATCGGCGCCAGGGAGATGTGATACCCAACCGATGCATCCATCGGAATCGTCCGGCGCCCCTCCGCCGCAACCGCGTCCGCAGCCTCCTGCGCCTGCTGCACGGTTACCCCGCTCTTCAGACGACCCACAGGAATAATGCTGAAATTGTTGCGCACCGCCGCGTCATAGTCCAGCCGGTTCGCCACCCACACATCCGGCGCCGCGTCGACTTGGTCCTCGGGCGGGAAGTACAGTCGAAATCCCGGCGCCAGTACCCCAACAATCACCGCGTTCGGCCCGCCTGCATTGCCGAGCGTGTGCCCCAGCACAGCCGGATTCCCACCGTACCGCTTCATGAAATACTCGTGGCTCAGAACCGCCATCTGCGGCAGCCGCGGCGGTGGCGTTGCCCCGCCCTGCGTAGCCGCCGGAGCCGGTGGCTGAGGAATCCCATCCTGCGTCTCGAGATCCCGGCCGGCGACAATCTGCGCGCCCATCACGTCGAAGAAGTTCGTCGTGACCACGGCCATCGTGAACGGCTCCGGCGTCCCATCGGCCTTCTGCGCGACCACCTGAAAGCTGAAGACCCCCGCCATATCGGAGAACTGTCCCCGCGTGCCGTTCTTCAGATCCAGATAATCCGCATTGGAGAAAGGCAGCCCATGCACGTTGCGCTTCGTCAGGTCCATCCCCCCGACCACCAGCTGCCCCGGATCCTTATACGGCAGCGGCCGCAGCAGCACCGCATTCGTCACGCTGAAGATGGCGGTGCTCGCGCCCACACCCAGCGCAATGGTCATGATCGCAATCGCAGTGAACACTGGATTCCTGCGCAGAATGCGGACGGCAAGCTGGACATTCTTCCACATACGCTGAACCTCTCAGGCACGAACGGGCCGTCCCCTGCACCACTTTAGCGGCGGCCTGTCCATCGCTTTGTCGGAAAACCCCGGGGAACAAGTCGCCGCCCGCAGGAAGACCCGGCAGGCGTTGCATCATAATGCCTGTTAAGCCACAGGACGCACAAGCCGCTGCAGCACGCAGCATGCCGCCGCTCGCTGCGGTGGAAGCGCGTTAAATCACCGGCTTAGCTCGGATACCGGACCGCCCAGTGTCCAAAAGGCCCACGATTGTTCGGGAATGGACAGAACCCGACTCGCCCCCCCCAAATCAAAAAGGAGCAGCCTCAGCCGCTCCCTCGTTTCACCAAACCCTAATCCCTAATCCCTGCTCCTATCACCACCGTCCCCACGCCCGGCTGATGTAGTCCGTCATGGTCATGGTGAGCAGTACCAGGAACGTGAAGAAGCCCGCCGCCACCGTCAGCTTGGTCAGCCTGGAGCTGTACTTGATGTGCATGAAGAACAGCACCACGAGGGAACCCTTCAGGCACGCAATCGCCAGCGCCACCACTGCGTTAAACACGCCCAGATCGATATAGGAGATCGCGGCAGTGGACGCAGTCAGGATCAGAAGACAGGTGCCGATGATCAGGTACACCGTCGGAGAAACAATGTGCTCCTCATGATGCGTCGGCTCCGACGGTGTCAGATGAAGATGGTGTTCGTGATGCTCCATGGCAGTTCCCGCTCCGATGAATTCCTAATCCCTAAACTCTAATCCCTAATCCCTAATCCCTAAACTCTGATCCCAGATCCCTGCCTTCGTCACTGATGTCGACTGATCAGATACAGCAGCGGATATAAAAAGATCCACACAATATCGACGAAGTGCCAGTACAACCCGAAGTTTTCTATCGGCGCCACGTGCCCCGAGGTGTAGGCCCCGCCCCAGGCCTTCACGAACAGAAACGCCAGCAGCGAAACACCGATGATCATGTGCAGCGCGTGCATGCCGGTCATGGCGAAATACAGTGAGAAGTACACCTGCGTCTTCTCCGCCATATCCAGCGGCAGCTTGTCGTCCGGATAGGCCTTCGTGCCCGTCTCAAACTGCACCGGACTGAAGTTCAGCCCCGGCACGTGATGCTCCACCCACTCGTCGTGCCACTCGTACGCCTTCACGCACAGGAACCCGATGCCCAGCACCATGGTCAGGACCATCCACCGCAGCAGCGGCTTGCGTTGCCGCGTCTCTGCCGCGTGGACGCCCATGGCCATCGTGAAACTGGAGATGATGAGCAGCGTCGTGTTCAGCGTGCCGGCCCAGATGTGCAGCGTGTGGCTGCCCGCCACAAAAGCCGGGTAGTACCAGTTCCGGTAGATCAGGTAAGCGCAGAACATGCCGCCGAAGAACATGATTTCCGTCAGCAGGAACAGCCACATGCCGAAGGTGGCCGCCTCCCGCTGCTGCGCCACATTTTCAAAGTGGTGGCGCAGAAACGGCGGATGCGCATGTTCGTCGTGCGGCGTGATCGCAGTCTGCGCGGCAACAGTGTGGCTATCCAACGGTCGGCACCTCTCTGACTTTGGTAGTCTCCAGCCACTCGTAGTCGTAGGCCTCGTGCGTCACAATCGGTGTCTCGATGAAGTTCTCCGTCAGCGGCGGCGACTGAATCTGCCACTCCAGCCCCGTGGCCTGCCACGGATTCGGACCCGCAATCTTCCCGTACTTCAGCGACCACGTCAGATACAGCAGCGGCAGCAGGTAGCCGATCCCCAGAACGCTGGCGCCCGCGCTCGAAAAGACGTTCAGCACCTGGAACTCCGGCGGATACGCCGCATACCGCCGCGGCATGCCCAGGTAGCCCAGGATGAACTGCGGAAAGAACGTCAAGATGAAGCCGACAAACGTGATCACCGCGGCCAGCCTTGAAACGCCCTCTGGATACATCCGGCCCGTAATCTTCGGCCACCAGAAGTGCACACCCGCCAGATACGCCATCAGCATGCCGCCCACCATCACAAAGTGGAAGTGCGCCACGATGAAGTACGTCTCCGTCAGGTGAATGTCCATCCCCAGCGACCCGAGAAACACGCCCGTCAGCCCGCCGATCGTGAACAGCCCCAGAAAGCCGAACGCGTACAGCATCGGCGTCTCGAACGTAATCGAGCCCTTATAGAGCGTCGCCGACCAGTTGAAGATCTTGATCGCCGAAGGCACCGCCACCAGCATCGTCAGCAGCGAAAACACCAGCGCCGAGTAGTTCGAGATGCCCATGATGAACATGTGATGGGCCCACACGAAGAATCCGAACACCGCGATCGCCACCGAGGAGAAGGCCACCGCCGTGTAGCCGAAGACGCGTTTCCTCGAGAAGGTGCTGATCACCTCCGAAATCACGCCCATGCCCGGCAGAATCATGATGTACACCGCCGGGTGCGAATAGAACCAGAACAGATGCTGGAAGAGCAGCGGGTCGCCGCCCTTGGTCGGATCGAAGACCCCGATTCCGATCGTCCGCTCCAGTACCACCAGCACCAGGGTGATGGCCAGCACCGGAGTGCCCAGCACCATCAGAATCGACGCGGCATAGTGCGACCACACGAACAGCGGCAGCCGGAACCAGGTCATCCCCGGCGCGCGCATGCGGTGGATGGTCACGATGAAGTTCAGTCCGGTAAAGATCGAACTGAATCCTGCAAGAAAGACCGCCAGGCCCGCGGACACCACGTTCGTGTTCAGGTAATGCGTGCTCAGCGGAGTCGTGAAGGTCCAGCCGGTGTCCACGCCGCCGAAAGCCAGCACGCAGATCATCATGATGCCGGCCACGATGTAGATGTACCAGCTCAGCAGGTTGATCTTCGGAAACGCCAGGTCCTTCGCCCCCACCATGATGGGAATGACGAAATTACCGATCGTCGCCGGCACCGACGGCACCAGGAAGAAGAACACCATGATGATGCCGTGCGCCGTGAAGACCTTGTTGTAGGTATCGGCCGCCAGCAGATCGCTTACCGGCGTCAGCAGCTCCATGCGGATCAGCGCCGCCATCGCTCCGCCGATAAAGAAGAAGAACGTGATCGAGATCAGGTACAGCATCGCGATCCGCTTGTGGTCGCCCGTCAGCAGCCAGCTCTTCAGGCCGTACTCCGCATTCAGGTACGAGACCTTCGGCAGCCGGGCCGTCGACTGATCGGGTAGCGATACGATCGTGCTCATGGCTTCACCGTCCCTGGCGCCAGTGCCGGAGCCGAGGTCCCCGGAGGCGCCGCGCCCGTCTGAATCGACTGCGCTTCGCTGTTGTCAATCGTCTGCTCGATCCGGTACTGCGAATCGAGTCTCCGTATATATTCCACCAGATCGATCAGGCCTTCTTCGCTCACCTGGCCCTGATACGTCGGCATAATCGGCGCGTACCCCGCCACTTCATGCAGAGTGGGGTTCAGAATCGTGTCCCGCAGAAACGCATCGTCCGCTGTGACAAATTGTCCGTCCTTCAGCTGGATATGCGCCCCATAAACATGCCCCAGGTTGGGACCGTGCGCATTGGGACTGCTGTTATGGCATGAATTGCAGCCCAGGCTGGCGAACAGCCGCTCGCCGTTCTGCGCCAGCGAGTGCCCGCTGGTCGATCCCGCCGCCCACGCCTGATAATCCTCCGGCGTCATCGCGTACACCCAGCCGATCATCTGCGAGTGCAGCGTTCCGCAGTACTGCGTGCAGAACAGGTGATACTTGCCCGGCGTGGTCGCTTCGAACCACACCGTGTTGTACCGTCCCGGAATTACCTCGCGCTTCACCCGGAAGGCCGGCACCGAGAAGCTGTGGAACACATCCTGCGAAATCAGCGTCAGCTGGATCGGCCGGTTGATGGGGATGTGCAGCGCGTTGATCTCGTGCTGCCCGGTCGGATGCTCCGCCTTCCACATCCACTGCTTGCCCACCACGTAGATGTTCATGGCGTTCGCCGGCGGGCTGTAGATGCGGAAGTACAGCAGCGCGCCCCACACGAAGCAGATCATGAACAGGATGAGCGGAATGATCGTCCAGGTGGCTTCCAGCAGCGTCGAGCCTTCAATCGGCGTGGCGTGCGGATTGCGCTCCTGCCGGTAGCGGATCGAGAACGTGACCACCAGAAGCGCCACCGCCGCCAGGCCGATCACCGAAATGAAGATCAGGAAGAAATACAGAGCGTCCGCATACGGCGCAATGGTCGACGCCTCCGGCGGAAAGATCGCGAAGTTCGTGAGCCACTTAATCAGGAACTGCCAAAGTACCGGACTGATGAAATGCTGCATCGTCGCTTTTTATCCGTTCACCAAAGTTGTGTTCTGCACCCGCGCTTCCCGTATATCCCGCCGGAAATTGACGATCATGAACCCGCCCAGCAGCAGGACCGTCAGCAAACCACCCGCCTGATACAGCCGGATGTACATCAGCGTGTGCCGGTTCAGAGTCGGATCGTAGCGGTAGCAGTATGTCAGCAGATTCTCCACCAGCGAGCCAATCTTCCCGTGCGAGGCCTCCACCAGCCCCAGCTGCAGATCCTTCGGCGAAAACTCCACGCCCAGGTAGTACTGCGCCAGCCGCCCTTCCGGCGTCACCAGCTCAATCGCGCTGGCGTGGGCAAACTGCGTCATCTTCCCGTCCGGCCCCGCCATGGGCACGTAACCGAATCCTACCGTGCTCGCCAGAGCCCGAATCGCCGGCGCCTGCCCGGTCAGGAAGTGCCATCCGCCGTTGTCCTGCGGCCGCCCGTAGCGCTTCATGTAGAAAGCCTTCTCGCGCGCCGCAATCTCCGGCGTCTCCCGCGCGTCGATGCTCACAAACACCACATCGAAGTCGCGCCCCGGCTGCAGCTTCAACATCTCCAGCGCGCCCACCAGCCCGTCGATTTCCTCCGGGCACAGGATCTTGCACTGGTAGTACACGAGCGACAGAATCACCGGACGCTTGCCAAAGTAATCGCCCAGGTGCACGGCCTTACCGGTCTCATCCACAAACGGCAGATTCAGCGGCAGCTGCGTATTCAGCTTCTGCTGGATACTGATCTTCTTCAGCAGAAGCGGCTGCTGATCCGCCGGCGTCCCCGGCTTCTTAAAACCAAACCACTGGCTCTGCGCGCGCAACGGTAACGCCCCGGCCAGCAGCAGACCGCAGGCCGCGATCGCCATCGCCCCACTGAGCCGCCGCCTTGTCCCGTCGCGTTGCATCGTCTTCTGCACCCTGTACCCTGTACCCTGTTTCCTAATCCCTAATCCCTATTCCCTATTCCCTATTCCCTATTCCCTGCCTCACCGTCCAC
The DNA here is from genome assembly GCA_963770525.1 of uncultured Acidobacteriaceae bacterium. GTDB lineage: Bacteria > Acidobacteriota > Terriglobia > Terriglobales > Acidobacteriaceae > Palsa-343. Next base: position 382,460 of record CAVYPY010000007.1, read on the forward strand.
CCAAAACGCTCGACGTCTGCTCGCCCGCCTGCTGCGCACGTCCGTGCAGCTCCTGTTCGTAACCGGTCGGCGCGAATCCATCCGTCAGCGGCATCTGCACCGTGGGCGTGCTGTCGCCCATCATCAGCGGCTGTCTCTGCTCCGCCGGAGCCACCGGCAATCCCCTCTGCGCAATCAGCTGCATCGCCTGTTCAATGGGAATCCGCACCTTGCCCTGACCCCGGTCGATCCAGCTGTAGTAGTTCAGCAGCAGGTCTTCGCGCTCGTGCAAGGTCGCCAGGTCCTCATCGCCGTTGTCCAGCTGCACCCGCGGCGAGGGGAACTGTTGCGTCAGCTTGGCCAGCTGCTCCTGCTCCAGCTGCGGATTCGACTTCAGGGCCAGGGTCGACGCAATCTGGTTCGGCGCGTTCCACTTGTTCACCGGCCCGTCCTGCCGATCCATCGCCGTGTTGATCACCTTGCCCATCACGAAGCAGAAAACGAAGAACACGCCTACTGAAATCGCCAGCCCGATCAGGAACACTACGATCCCGCCCGTGCTCGCGTCGGTGACCTCGTAGCCCTCGCGCACTGAGGGATCGTCGCGGTGGCTCCGCGGATCGAGCGGACCCGGATCGTGCGGATTATGCGTGGACATAGTCATGCTCCAGAATCTCCGCCAGATGCGGATCGTTCGTCGCCACCAGCGGCCGCTTCTTCAGCTGCCCGAAATACGCCACCAGCCAGAAGCAGAACAACGCAGCCGGCACCGCGATGTACTCCAGAATTCCCCAGCTGAAATGCAGGTTGCGCGCGGCATCTTTGAAGTTCGGCTCAATCAGCCAGAACATATCCCAGAATCCCGCGAAAATCATGATCCAGCAGGTCACCGACAAGCGGCTCTGGATCCGCTTCAGATCCCGCGACAGCAGCAGGCTGAACGGAATCAGCCAGTGGAAGATCACGTCCAGCGTCGCAATCACGCCCCAGTTCCCGCGAATCCGGTCGAGATACCACGGAATCTCTTCCGGCGAGTTGCCCGACCAGATGATCAGAAACGCCCCGAAAGCGAAGTAGATGTTGAGCATCACCAGCGCGAAGCACAGCTTGCCCAGATCGTGCTGCTCGATCACGCGGAACGTACTCTTGATCGGCTCGGCACGGCTCAGCCAGATCAGCGTCAGAATCGCAAGCGGCAGCACAACAAATGCCTCGCCCACCAGGTACTGGAAGCCGTAAATCGTCGAGTACCACGCCACATCGAGCGACATCACCCAGTAAATCGACAGGATGAACAGCAGCGCCGCGAACAGCACCACGCCAAATCCGCTCAGATTTTCGAACTTCGTCCGCCAGTACGCCACCCGCGGCTCCGGATCGGCGTCTCGCTGCAACGACCAGCGGTTGAGCAGAAATATATAGATCGCGAAAATCGCGAAGCACAGCAGCGACACAACCCAGAAGTTCGTCTTGTTCAGCATCGGCGACTTCCAGTGGATCGCGTGCGCCAGTTCGTGCGAGATCGCGCCGGCCTTCTCCGCGGCCGCCCAGTTCTCGTACCTCGCCCACGGATAAAGCTGTCCGTAAGCCGCGCCGAACACCGCCACCGGGATCCACAGCAGCACGATCAGCGGCCAGGTGCGCGTCATCGCTTCCAGCGGCCGCCGAACAATCAGCCCCCACTTGCCGCCCGACAGATACTGCACCATCAGCAGCGCCATTCCGCCGAAGCAGAACCCGAAACACATCACAAAGCCGTCCAGCCATCCCCGCAGCAGATGGTTCCAGCCCAGCCCATCCTGGCTTTGCCCGAGGAACGCAAACAGCACCGCAATCGCCGAGAACACCAGCCCGATGATCAGCGCGCGCCGCCGCCAGCCGTCCACGAATGCCGGCGCTCCCAGCGTCGACGGCAGTCCTTTGCTGAAAGAATCGTTTGCCATCGCTATTCGTGCGCTCCTGCGGGCCGTGCCGGCGCCGGCGCCGTCTCGCCCTTCTTCGTGGTCACCGTCTGCTTCGTGGTGGAGGCCGTTTTCACCGGAGCTTCGGCCGGCGCGCCCGCCACAATCCCCACCGTCTTATAGCCGTACACCGCGGTCTCCGGCAGCGGCCACGGTCCGGCATAACTCGCCGGCTCTCCCAGGCCCGTCGCAATGTCCTTCAGGTTCTGCACCTGGGTGCCCGCCGGCACATCCGCCAGTGTCGCGTTCTGGCTCAGCTGCAGTGCCCGGATGTACGCCGCAATCGCCCACCGGTCCGCCGGAGCAATCTGCGCCTTGTAATCCGGCATGGCGCCATAGCCGTTGGTCATCACGTAGAAGTAGTGGCTCAGCGGCTCGGCCAGGCGGCGCGCATCGTGGAAGTTCCCCGCCGGCTTATAACCGCGATCCACAATCATGCCCGCGCCATTGCCCACCCGCGAGTGGCACGGCGTGCAGTAAACGTTGAAGCGCTCCTGCCCACGGTCCAGCACCTGCATGGTCACCGGAAACGGCATCATGTCCGCTTCCTTGCCGTTCATCAGCCCCGTATAGAAGTAACCGTCCTCGTAGAGCTGGCCCCGCGCCACCGTGTGCTCCACCTGCGGCCGCACTGACCGCCCATCGGCAAACAGCGTCGTGCCGCGCTGCGGAAACATCCTCGGCTGGTTCTGCATATCCTGCCGGCAGCCCGCCGCCAGCAGCAGCAACCCCGCCGCCCCCGCAATCCCCAGGACTCGGCGGAAGCGCTCGCTGTACCCTGTACCCTGCACCCTGTACGCTGAGCCGTTAATACTCCACCTCCACCACCGAAACCGGCGCCTGCGCTTCCAGAAAACCCCTCGTCTCATTCGGCTCGAACTTCGGGTCCGTCGACTCCAGACACAGGAAGAACTTGTCGCTCGTCGCCCCGTTGCGGAAATTCGGAGCATTAAAAACCGGGTGATACGGCTTGGGCAGCCCGCACAGCGCCAGCATGCCGAAGCATGCCGACAGTCCCGCCCACAGAATCGTCCACTCGTACGCCGGAACCACAAACGCCGGCCAGGAGAAATACGGGCGCCCCGCAATGTTCAGCGGATACGACCACACCGAGATCCATGTCTCCAGCCCGAACATCGCCGCCAGCCCCAGCAATCCGCCCAGCAGGCACACCAGCGAAACCTCGTCGCGATGGAAGCCGATCGCCTCCGCCGCTTCCTCCACCGGATACGGCGTGTAGCAGTCCATGCGCCGATATCCCTCCGCATACGCCGCGTGCGCCGCGTGCACCAGCTCGGTGGGCGTATCGAATTCCGCCATCAGTCCGTACAGCCCCTCAGGAAGTGGCATCAGTCACCTGCCTCCGGAAGAAGTTCTTTTTTCTCCCGCACCTTGGCCTGCGGCAGCATCAGCCGCAGCTCCGACATCGGAATCATGGGCAGGAAGCGAATAAACAGGAAGAACAGGAACGTAAACAATCCCAGCGTCCCCGCAAACGTCATGTAGTCCCACTTGGTCGCGCGATAGGTGCCCCACGACGACGGCAGATAGTCGCGCGTCAGGCTGGTCACCACGATCACGAACCGCTCAAACCACATGCCCGTGTTCACGATCAGCGACATCAGGAACATCAGCCCCACGTTCGACCGGAACTTCCGGATCCACATCAGCTGCGGCAGCGCGATGTTGCACGTGATCAGTACCCAGTACGACCACCCCATCGGCCCGAACATGCGGTTCCACATCATGAAGTATTCCCAGTGGCTGGCCGAGTACCAGCTCATGAACACTTCAGTCGAATAGCCGTAGGCCACGATCATGCCCGTCGCCAGCATCACCTTGCCGCAGTTATCGATGTGCCGGATCGTGATCAGATCTTCCAGGTGATAGAACCTGCGGATCGGAATCGCCAGCGTCAGCACCATCGCGAATCCCGAATAAATCGCGCCGGCCACGAAGTACGGCGGAAAGATCGTCGTGTGCCAGCCCGGCAGCAGCGCCACCGAAAAATCAAGGCTGATCACGCTGTGGACTGACAACACCAGCGGCGTCGCCAGGCCCGCCAGCAGCAGCGAAGCCGTCTCGTACCGTACCCAGTGCCGCACTGACCCGCGCCAGCCCACGCTCATCAGCCCGTATACAAACTGCCCGAACTTCGATTGCGAGCGATCGCGCAGCGTGGCCAAATCGGGGATCATGCCCATGTACCAGAACACCACCGAGATAGTCGCGTACGTCGAAACCGCGAAGACGTCCCACAGCAGCGGCGACCGGAACTGCGGCCAGTAATTCATCGTGCTCGGATACGGAAACAGCCAGTACCCCAGCCACGGCCGGCCCACGTGGATCAGCGGGAACATGCCGGCGCAGACCACGGCGAAGATCGTCATCGCCTCCGCAAAGCGGTTGATCGAGTTGCGCCAGCTCTGCTTGAACAGCAGCAGAATCGCCGAGATCAGCGTGCCCGCGTGGCCGATTCCGATCCACCACACGAAATTGATAATCGCGAAGCCCCATGCCACCGGGATCGTAATGGCCCAGATCCCCGTGCCCTTCACGAACAACCAGGTCACCGCTGTCATCAGCATCATGACAAAGCCGCCCGCCACCAGGAATCCGAACCACCACCCCAGCGGCGTGTGGCTCGTCAGCACTATGCGGGAGACCTTCTCGGTGACCGACTTGAAGGTGTGCCCAGGCGCGATGACCCGGTATTCTCCGGTGACCGGATCCACCATCGGATTGTTGACGGGTGCGTCTTTTGTTGCCATTCGATCCGTATTCCCCGCTGAATTTGCTCTGTTCGCTTTCCTGCTGGTCCGCTGACCGTTTTTCCCGCTGACCGCTTTTTCCTGCTGCCCGCTTCTTAGCTGCCCGTTTCTTAGCTGCCCGTTTCTTAGCTGCCCGCTTCTTAGCTGCCCGCTTCTTAGCTGCCCGCTTCTTAGCTGCCAGCTAACTCTGATACTCCCCCAGCGACTTCGCCAGGTCCTCGTTGATGTTCAGAACTGCTGCCACATACGTCGTGCGCGGCCGCGTGTTGATATCCGCCAGCACCCCGTAGGTCCGCTCGTTCGTCTTGATCTTCGCCACCTGGCTGGTCTTGTCGTTGATGTTCCCAAAAATGATCGCGTTGGTCGGGCACGCCTGCTGGCACGCCGTCCGGATCTCCCCGTCGCGAATCCCGCGGTTTTCTTTGTCCGCCTCGATCTTCACCGCCTCGATCCGCTGCACGCAATAGCTGCACTTCTCCATCACCCCGCGGCTCCGCACGCTCACTTCCGGATTCCGCATCAGCTTCAGGCTCTCCGTCTCGTAATCGGAGTACAACAGGAAGTTGAACCGCCGCACCTTATAAGGACAGTTGTTCGAGCAGTAGCGTGTCCCCACGCAGCGGTTGTAAACCATCATGTTCAGGCCTTCCGGCGTGTGGACTGTCGCGCCCACCGGACACACCTGCTCGCACGGCGCGTTCTCGCACTGATGGCAGGTCATCGGCTGGAAGTGCGCCCGCGGCGCCGCCAGATCGCCCTCGTAATAGGTATCGATCCGGATCCACTGCATGATGCGGCCGATCTTCGACTGCTCCCGTCCCACCACCGGAATGTTGTTCTCCGCGTAGCAGGCCGCGACGCAGGCATTGCAGCCCACGCACGAGTTCAGATCGATCGACATCCCCCACGCGTTTTTGTCGTACCGGTACGCCGGGAACATGCCCTCGTTCGGCTCCGGCGACCAGTGCGCCACGCCCTCATGCGCAAAATCAGGATCCTTCTTGTATTCGGTCAGCGTCGCGTAGCGGATAATCCCGCGGTCCAGCGACTCATCGCCTTCGAGCGAGTGCGCGCCCTCGCCGGGACCAGGCCCGCCGGCAAACGGCGCGCGCTGATCGATGTGGTGACTCTTCGTCACGCACAGGTCGTAGATACCGCCCGTCCGCTTCAGCGTCGCGCCCATCTGCTGATACGGCGCATCGGACGACTGCACCAGATAGCCGTTGTAGCCCACGCCGCCGGCCACGCGCCCGATCCGCCGCCCCTGGCCCAGCGTCACCACGACCACATCGTCGATCTGTCCCGGAACCGCCAGCGCGCCGGCAATAATCTTCCGCCCGCCTACGCTGATCTCGACCGCGTCGTCTTCCGACAGCCCGTACTTATCCATCGTCGCGTAGCTCATCTGCGCCGCGTTGTCCCAGGCCAGGTTGGTGATGGGCCGCGGAATTTCCTGCATCCAGCCCACGTTCGCAAACCGCCCGTCGTAGACGTGCGGATCCGGCCGGAACAGCAGTTCCAGTCCGCTGCCCGCCGCAGCCGCAGCCGCACCCGCAGCGGCGCCCTTCGCCGCTACCGTCTTCGGCGCGAACGCCGTATCGGCGATCCATCCATCGTGCAGCGCCTTGCGCCAGTTGAACTCCGCATCGGGGCCCCCGGCAGGGCCGCCGTTGGCCTGATGGGGTGATGCATTGCCCTTCGCCAGCGGTCCGCCGTTCTGCATCCACGTCGCGCGCACCGCGTCGTACGCCGACACATCCGGCTGATCCAGCAGCGACTGCAGAATCTCGTGCGCGCTGTGGCCGCCGTACAGCGGCTGGATCATCGGCTGCACGATGCTCACCGTGCCGTCATACGCCCGCGCATCCGACCACATCTCCAGGTAGTGCGCGTTGTTGATGTGCCAGTGCGCGATCTCGCCCGTCTCATCCAGATGAGAGCCGAGGTGAACGATCGTGCCCACCTTGTTCAGCGCGCTTTCAAACTCCAGATCCGCCGGCGCCGCGTACACCGGATTCGCATTCAGGATCACCAGCCAATCCACTTTGCCGGCATTCATGTCCGCGACCAGCGCCTTCAAATCCGCCATCTGGATCGAGGGCATCGGGTTCACCGTGTCGGTGTACACCACCGTCTTGCCCACGTTCCCCAGCTTCTCGTTGATCGCGAACGCCGCCAGGTGCACTTCCGGCGAGGCCATCTCGCCCGGGATCACCACGCACTTCCCGCCGTTCGCCTCGAGATCCGCGGCCACCCCGGCCAGGTACTTCGCTTCGTGATCCGCCCAGTTCGCGCCGCCCGCCGCGCCCGCTCCTACCGCGCTGGCCAGCGCCTGCGCGAACGCCGTCATCTGGCTCGGCCGAACCGCCAGCCGATGCTCCGCCTTGAAGCCCGTCAGCGTTGTCCCGGTCTCGATCGCGTACAGCCGGTTCATCGCATCCGTGCCCGCCAGCTTCCGCTTGTTCGAGTAATCCTGCGCCAGCCGGTGGAAACCCGGATACTGCGCGCCGCCCAGGAAATTCGCGTCCAGCGAAACAATCACGTCCGCCTGATCCAGCCGGTACTGCGCATCCACGTATTGCCCGAAGGCCTGCTTCGCCGCCGTGTAATGGCTGTCGCGGTTCAGCGTGTCGTACTGGATGAACTTCGCCTGCGGATAATTCTTCTGTCCCTGCTGCCACTGCGCCGCCATCGTCGGCGAGTTCACCGTCGCGCTCAGGAAGTACACCCCCTGACCGCCCGTCGCCTTCTTGTCCGCCAGCATCGACCGGAACACCGCCAGAAAGGCCGGCCACGACCGCGTCTCACCCCGATACAGGATGTGCTGCGACCGGTCCGGATCGTACATATCCAGCAGCGTCGCCTGCGTGATCGGATCCGATCCGCCCCGGTTGTACGGATGCTCCGGATTCCCATCCACCTTAATGGGCCGATACGCCGCGCTCTTGATCAGCACCGGCACCGCCCCCGTCGTGAACGGGAACGCGCTGGCGAAGTACACCGGCTTGCCCAGGATCAGGTCTTCCGGCGCCGTCACGTACGGCATGATGGCTTCGTCCGGCTGCTTCGTGCAGCCCGCAAGACCCGCCAGCGCCATCGAGGCGCCCATCACTTTCAGAAAGCTGCGCCGCGACACCGGATCAAGCCACTCCGATGCCTGGGACGGGAACTCCTCGTTCACCAGTTCGGCAAACTCCGGCGCATCCACCAGCTCGTCGATCGACCGCCAGAATTTTTTCTTCTTCTGGCCGCCACTCTTGCTCGCCAGCTTCGCCCGCACCTCTTCGAGGGAGGGCTTTTTGGGCTCCTCAATCTGCACCAGGGACTGTGACGCTTCCTCGTTCATCGTTCCTTCCGCGCCCTGAACTGAGTGCTCTTCTGTACGCTGTACGCCGTACGCTGTACGCTCGCTTCTACTCATCGGTGGCAAACCTCACAGCTCGTCAGCTCACGCGGCGGGCGAATGTCATAGTGCTGAATCAGGAATTTCCCCAGCTCATCCTGGCTCGTGAACTTCACGTAGTGCATCCCCGCCGGCAGCTTCTCCGGCATCGTGTCCTCGCTGCCAATCCCGGTCCCGGCCACCTGCGCCGCCATCCCCGTCGGCGGTCGGCTGAGCGCCGCCATCTGGATTCCCCCTGCTTCCGGATTCGCCTCCGTGCAGGTCACGCTCTCTGCCGTCGGCGTTCCTTTGGAGATATCCTGCGCCGCGCACCACACCGGCTTCAGCTCCGAGGCGCCTGTCCACGCCATGTTGTAGATCTCGCTCGTCGGCCGCAGATTCTTCGCCGGATTGCGATGGCAGTTCAGGCACCACTCCATCTGCAGCGAGTTTTGCATGTACATGATGGGCATCTCGTCGACGCGCCCATGGCAGGACGAGCAGCCAATGCCCTTGTTCACGTGGATTTCATGGTTGAAGAAGACAAAGTCCGGCAGGTCGTGCACCCTCGTCCACGGAATCGATTGCCCCGTCGCCCAGCTGTGCCGCACCGGCTCCAGCAAATCCGCGTCCGTCCAGATCTGCGCGTGGCAGTTCATGCACGTTTTGGTCGGAGGAATTCCCGCGTAGCTCGATTCCTCCACCGTCGTATGACAGTACTGGCACTGCAGGCCAAGGCCCTCGACGTGATGCTTGTGGCTGAAGGGCACCGGCTGATCCGCCCGCTGGCCCTGCCGCGTCACCCACGGCGACCGCTGCAGTTCATCGAGTGTCAGCCCCAGGCTGATGATGATCAGCCCCGTCAAAATCAGGCTCATCCGGGCCAGCGCGTTCGAGCTGCGGTCAAAAATCTGCGGCATGAATGCGTCCTGCTTCTCCTAAATAAATCTGCCAGGTAAATCGCTGAGAGGTGAGGCCCTGCGGTTGCCGGTGATGATCCCTCCGTCTCAGAACGCCGCGATTACGAAGCAGGCGTCGGTCTCAGACAAAAGCGTGCGAGGGTTCTCCGAAAGTGCCTTGCTGCTGCTGTTCCGTTGCACAGAATTTCACCGCTCGGGCCGGTCCCTGTGCTCTGGAAGGGGGTTGATTTGTATTTTGGATCACGCCCGAATGTGACCTGCATCACAAAAAGTTTTCGAAATAAGAACTATAGCGACAGATTGCCGCCCTCTGCAAGCCAACCACCCTCTGATGCAAAAAAATCCGCGCTCGTAACCTGCAACGCCGCATGCATGTCGCCGATCGATGGTTAGCATGCGAACCCTCGGGCAAGCGCTTCGATCCACGCACCGCTTCAGCGCAGCCCCGTTTTCCACACTTCATCTGTAACCGTCCCGATGCCTTATAGGCCTCTCGTTCCAGCCTCTGTGTTCTCTGTGCCCTCTGCGGTGCAACCTGTAACCTGCAGCCTGCAACCTCGGACTGCACCCTGTACCCCGTCCCCCGCACCCTGTACCCTGTGGTCACCATGACCGACGGAAGACGCACCGTCCGCTACAACGCCGAGGAAGCCTGCCGCGCCCTCGCTGCTGCCGATCCCAAACTCGGCGACCTCATGCGCCGCGCCGGACCCTTCACGCTGAAGCTCAAGAGCCAGCACTCGCCCTTCGAGGCTCTGCTCGAATCCATCATTTACCAGCAGCTCCACGGCAAGGCCGCCGCGGCCATCCTCAAACGCCTGCTCACCGCCTTCGGCGAATTGCATCCCGCGCCCGAGCACCTCCTCCAGTTCCCCGACGACAGGCTCCGCGCCTGCGGTCTCTCCGCCTCCAAAACAAAAGCTCTTCGCGACCTGGCCGCAAAGACCATCGACGGCACCGTTCCCACCCTCACCGCCATTCGCCGCATGCCCGACGCCGAAATCGTCGAGCGCCTCACCGCAGTCCGCGGCATCGGCACGTGGACCGTCGAAATGCTCCTCATCTTCCGCCTCGGCCGCCCCGACGTCTTCCCCATCACCGACTACGGCGTCCGGAAAGGCTTCGCGTTAACCTTCAATCGTCTGCCCAAAAGTAAGCCGTTCGACGCCTCCATGCTCGCCAAGCCCGACGCCATGCTGCGCCGCGCGGAAAAATGGCGCCCCTGGCGTTCCGTCGCCAGCTGGTACCTCTGGCGCGCCTGCGACCTCGCCTCCAAACAAAAAATGGTCCTTCCGGACTAAGCGGCCAGCCACTCCCAGGAAAATCCCCAGCGGCTGGCCGTCCATCCCGTCAAAAGATATATCTAAAAACATGTTGACATCGATTCAGTCTCACGATATATCTTAAGACATACCATGGAGGGAAATAAGAACCCTATGTTTCAACATTCCAATTTCGACCATCCCCGCCACGACTGCCGCTTCGGCGGTCGCGAAGACTTCGCCGAGCAGGCCAGGCAGCACTTTGCCGGCCGCGGCCGCCACTCCCGTCACGGATGGGGCCCCGGTCCCTGGGCCGGCTTCGGCGGTGGCCGCGAGCGCCTCTTCGACGCCGGCGATATCCGCCTCGTCATCCTCAAGCTGCTCTCTGAGCAGCCCAGCTACGGCTATCAGCTCATCAAAACCATGGAAGAGCGTCTCGCCGGCGGCTACACCCCGAGCGCTGGCGTCATCTACCCCACTCTCACCCTGCTCGAAGAAGAAGGCCTGGCCGTTTCGTCCATTTCCGAGAGCAACAAGAAAATCTACTCCGTCACCCCCGACGGCCTCGCCTTCCTCGACCAGAACAAGGAGCGCGTGGCTGCCCTCTTCGAGCGCCTTGAGGAAGCCGGCGACGAATTCCGCCGCGGCCGCTCTCCCGAGATCATGAAGGCCTTCATGAACCTGCGCGGCGCCGTCATGGCCCGAGTCGCTCGTGGCAATGCCACCCCCGAACAAATCAGTCGCATTGTCGAAGCCATCGACGCAGCCGCGAAAACCATCGACCGCCTCTAAGGTTCAGCTCTGCTGAGCGCAGCCAGCCTGAGCCACCCAATCCGTACCAATACAAAGAGGGCCACCGCCGCAGCGATGGCCCTCTCTTCGTTGAACTGTCCGCTGTCCGCTTTACCCTGCCGTTACTGTCCCCCCATATCCCGGGTCGGCACGTACTCGCTGTGCCGCGGCCCCCGGTCCAGCCGATCGGTGATCATGCTCCCGAACTGCACCGACTGCAGTTCGTGCTGATCGCCGTTCGCGTCAAACCGCAGGATCACTCGCGAGTCGTAGGGGGAGGCATTGCCGGATCCTGCGATCCAGGCGAAGCTGCGCGACCACGTGTTCACCGCCCGCAGCGTAACCACGCTGCTCGCGGCATCGTGTCCGATCTGATACCGGCCCGCCGGACAAACCTTGCCATTCACGGTGAAACTGAAGGGCACATTCACCATCACTTCTGCCATGGCGGGCGCCGCCGCCAAAGCCCCCGCCAACATCACGGCTGAGGCCAGTACGAATTTGGGGAGTAGAGATCGCATGAGAATTACCTCCTGACTTCCCCCTCATGCTGCTCCGTCCCCACACTCCATGTCGTCAAGGTCCCGTCCAGATTTCGTCAAGTTTCGCCCGCGACCCTGGCTCTGTTCCCGGCGAACACCGTCGCCCTTCTGCGCTGCCGTGAAAACCCTGGCGATCGCCGCGATGGCGCCCTCCCGCTCCGTCCCGGACAAATGTTCCGCCATCCGCTGCGCCCGCTCTGCCAGATCCCTCGCCTCCGCGGTTGCGTGCCGATCCCGCGCGTGCTGTGCCGCCGTGCACAGCGCCGCGCCGGCCCGCTGCCAGTCTCCCGCGGCCTCGTAATGCATCGAGCGCTCACGCGCCACCGTCGCCTCGCGTCCCTCGAACAACACGCCCAGCCGTTCGGCAATGCGCGCATGCCACTGCGCCCGCCGTGCCGGCGCCTGCTGCCGGTACAGCACCTCGCGGTACAGCCCGTGCACAAACACGTAGAACTCCGAACGCGTCCCATCCGGCAGCTCATCCTCGCCGCCGCGCTCGACGAAATGCACCCGCCGCGCCAGCCGATCGCAGGTCTCCTCAATGCGCGCTGCTTCTTCCCCCAGCGCCGCCGCCACCGCCCACGCCGGAAACGCAATCCCCATCAGGCTGCCCGCGCCCAGCACCTGCTGCTCCTCGGCGGTCAGCCCCTCCATCTCCACTTCGATCATCTGCGCCAGCCGTTCCGGCACTTCAGCCTCGGCTTCTTCCAGACTGCCCTGCACCCTCCACCCGTCCTCGCCCCGCTCCACAAAGCCCCGCGCCACCAGATGCTCCACAATCGCAATCGCAAACAGTGGGTTCCCCTCCGACCGATGGTGCACGAATGCCGTCAATCCCTGCGGCGGTGCTTGCTGTTGCAGTTCGCGCCCCAGCAGTGCCTCCACTTCGGCCCGCTGCAGAGGCTCCAGCTGGATCTCCGCACAAAGCTGCCGCATCAGCAGATTCTGCTTCAGCGCCTTCACGCCTGAATCTACGTTGCGCAGCGTGCCCGCGCCGTCGCTCGTCTCCGCCCGGTTCCGCAATGTGCGACCCAGCCCGCTGCCCCACCCGCACGTCGCCACCACCAGCAGCTTCGCCGCGGCGCGCCGGCGCGCCAGCGCCGACAGCAGATTCAGCGTCCCCTCGTCCGCCCACTGCACATCTTCCAGAATCAAAAGCAGCAGCTTTTCCGCCGCCATCTCTTCCAGCGCGGCGCACAAATCTCCCGGCCTGCGTTCGGTCGAGAGCAGCGGCGTGGCATGCATCGCCGTCTCCTGTCCCAGCCCCACCCGCCACGCAGGCGCCATCCTCGCCAGCACCGCGCTCGCCTTCTCACACTCCGCCCGCAGGCACAGCCCGCCCAGCGCTTCCATCACCGGGTAGAACTCGTCGCGCCGGCCAAAACCTTCCACGCACTGGCCGCGCGCCACCAGCATCGGCCCCGCTCCCCGGCAAAATGCGTCCACCAGCGCCGTCTTGCCGATTCCCGCTTCCCCGCTCACAAAAACCATCTGCCGCTCGCCCCGCGCTGCCTGCGCCAGCGCCGCCTGCAGACGCCCCATCTCCTCCGCCCGGCCCACAAGTGCCCGATGCTGGCTCCCAGGCTCCGCCGCCCTCGGATGCGCGACCGCTGCTCCCTCGTCCGAGCCGGTTTCCTCAATCGTCGCCACGAAGCTGTAGCCCCGCTTCATCACTGTCTGGATGAACCGCGGCTGTCCGGCGTCGTCGCCCAGCACCTTCCGCAGTTCCAGCATGTAGGTGCGCAATACCTGCGGCTGCACCCAAGTCTCCGGCCACAGCGCGTCCAGCAGCTCATCGTGCGTGATCAGCCGCCCGGGATGCTCCACCAGATAGCGCAGCACCAGGAAGGGCTTCGGCGGCAGCGTTACCTGCGAGCCCTCCCGCCACAGACATTCGTTCCGCGTGTCCAGCCTGAATCCGGCAAACTGCTTCATCGCGCCGGCTCCCGTCCGGCAATCCGAGGATTGCTGTTCTGAAAGGCAACTCAACGGCCACTGCGCGCGGCCGCGTGGACGCTTCTGTCTGCCTCACTTAGACGTGCATCGGGGTCGTTTCGCTTCGGATCCTCAAAGCCGTCTCTGTCCGTCTTCGGACACACCTGTCCGGTCACGTCACGGGCCACTCTCTGCACACGCCGTGCGTTCACGCGTTTGTTACACCCGCACTCCTTTGAGGCCTTCCCGGCTCACGTCCGCCCAGACGCCGCCGATAACCGCCGTGTGGCAACGGCAGTCCTGCATTTACAGCAGAGATGCGCCGGCGCAGCCTGCACCCCCGTACCCGACGACCCTTCATTGAGCGTGTGCCCTGGCTCGCTTCCCGCTACCGGCGGAGTCTGCTTCCACGGGTTCACGTTCTCCCCGGCTCCGCCGATGATTCCCTCGTCGGTTGCTGTTCGCATCCCGGCCCGCACGCCTCCTGTGCCGCCCGGTCACTCGTTTGGAAAGGTGCTCTTCATGTCGGTTGCCCGCAATCTTCCCGTCGCCCGCAAGTTCACTTATGCCTTTGGCATCATCTGCCTGCTCTGCATCGGCCTGGCGGTATACAGCTTCCTCACCATGCACAACATCACGGACATGGCTTCCGGCGTGCGCAGCGTCAATATCCCCTCCGTGGTCGACCTCGCCACCATGCGCTTTAACGCCAACAGCGTTCGCCGGGCCGAACTGGCTCTGCTGGCGTGTTCCACGCCAGACTGTACCGAACACTACAAGGAGGTTCGTCGGCAGTCCCTGGACGCATTTCGTGCTGCGGCAAAAGACTATGAGCCGCTCATCAACACCCCCCAGGAACGCGACGTCTACCAGCAGTTCTCTTCCGCTTTCGCGCGCTATACCGAAGCCACCGATCGCGGCATGGCCGCCCTCGCTGCCGGCCAGCGGGACCAGGCTCGTCAGATCATCGTCGACCCCGCCCAGATCAAGGGACACGCCGACACGATGGCCATCGCCAATAAGAATCTCGACCTGAACGTGAAGGAGGCCAATGAGAAGACGGACGCCGTCGTGGCTGCCGGCGTCCGCACCAACTGGATCAGCGTCCTCATGACCCTGGCGATCGTCCTGGCCTCGATCGTGGTTGGTTTCCAGCTCAACCGCCTCATTACCCCGCGGCTCGCACGCGTTAAGGAAACCCTCGAGCGCATGGCGCAAAAGGACTTCACCTCCCATATCCTCGTGACCGGCTCGGACGAAATCGGCGGCGTCGGTGTCGCTCTCAACATCCTCTCCGACGCAGTCCGCCAGGCCCTGCAGTCCGTCGCCGCCAGCGCCGACACCCTGGCCTCCTCCACCGTCGAGATCAGCACCCGCGCCTCCCAGTCGGCCTCCAACGCCAAAGCCCAGTCCACCAAAACCGGCCAGATCGCCGCAGCCGCCCAGGAAATGACCGCCACCATCGCCGAGATCAGTCGCAACACCGAAAACGCGGCCAATGCCAGCCGCGAATCCGCCGAAACCGCCCAGCAGGGCGGTACTGTAATGCAGGCTGCCGCTGCCACCATGGAAAAAATCGCTGCCGCCACCGGCACCGCCTCCGAAAAAATGTCCTCCCTCGCCGTCCGCTCCGACGAAATCGGCAAGGTCGTCAGCGTCATTCAGGAAATCAGCGAGCAGACCAACCTCCTCGCCCTCAATGCCGCCATCGAGTCCGCCCGCGCCGGCGAACATGGCCGGGGTTTCGCTGTCGTTGCCGGAGAAGTCCGCCGCCTCGCCGAGCGCACCCGCAGTGCCACCGAGGAAATTGCCGCCACCATCCGCACCATGCAGGAAGAGACCCAGGCCACACTGCAGGTCATGCAGGACAGTAACAGCGCCGTCAGCGCCGGCATCGAGGAAACCACTCGCGCCCGCCACAGCCTGGACTCCATCATCCATTCGTCCAAACAGGTCGAGCAACAGATTCAGCTCATCGCCTCGGCCGCCACCGAACAGACCGCCGCCTCCGGCGAAATCTCCCACTCCGCCGAAGAAATCTCCAGCCTCTCCATCGAAAATACCCAGGGCGCCGAAGAGGCCGTCGCAGCCCTCAATGGCCTGGCTTCTCTGGCCAACGACCTCGACCGCATCATCCAGCAGTTCCGCCTCGATGACGGATCGCAGCCGGGCGGCGCGCTTCGTTCCGGTGCTGCTCCGGCGTCCGCGTTCCAGCCGCGTTCCGCCCGCGCCTGAGAAGTCTCGGCCCGGCGACAACAAACAGGGGGCGGGGGCTCTCACCAGCCCCGCCCCTGTTTCAAACTTTCGTACCAGCCGCGATGCGCATTTGTCTTGCTCTCGCCCGGCGCGCCTCGCTACTCTGAAACCCTGGGGATCGTGCGTCAGCCGATCCCCTTCGCTTTTCCAGGGGCTCCCAGGAGCCCAACGTCGGCTCTTTGATAATCAGGCCATCCGGCATGAGGCAGGGCAGTGGGACGCGCCCCGCATTCCGCCTTCCGTGGTTTCCCGGGACAGAGGAGGGTAATACCCAAAAGGTATTACCCTCCAAATCCCGCGAAATCAAAAAGATCCATATCGGCGGAAGGGGAGGGGGGTGCCCCTGGACCCCTTTTCGTCCAGCTTCACCAATTCACGGACTGCCAACCTCAGTCCTCTTTTGCCTTGTTATTCTGGTTAGGTTATGCCGACGAAAAAAGACCTCCTGAAAGACCCCATTCGCCACATCGATCTCAGGCAGCACAATGTCGTTGCCCTCGTCGACGCGATGCAATCAATGGCTTACAGCTCGCGTGATCTTGCCCGAGCTGCTTCCATCTACGAACGCATGCTGCGCGACCAGGACTGCGGCGTCATCCTCTGCCTTGCCGGTTCGCTGATCTCAGCCGGCCTCAAGCAGATCTTCGTCGACCTGGTTCGTAACAACATGGTCGATGCGATCGTCTCGACAGGCGCGAACATCGTCGACCAGGACTTCTTCGAAGCTCTCGGCTTCCGTCACTACATCGCCGACGAGATCATGCGATCCGGAACCCAGGACGGCGTTCTGCGCGAGCTGATGATCGATCGAATCTACGACACCCTCATTGACGAGGAAGAGCTTCGCGCCTGCGACGAGACCACCGAGAAAGTCGCCGACTCTCTGCCGCCGCGCCCGCACAGCTCTCGCGAGTTCATTCGCGCCATGGGCGCCTGGCTGGAAGCCAACGGCAAAACCCCGGAAAAGGGTGGCGCCGACTCCATCGTCTTCGCCGCATACCAGAAGGATGTTCCGATCTTCTGCCCGGCCTTCAGCGACTGCTCGGCCGGCTTCGGCCTCGTCGCCCACCAGCACAAGCGCCAGGACAAGCCCAAGGTCTCCATCGATTCCGCGAAGGACTTCTACGAGCTGACCCAGCTCAAGATCGCCAATCCCACCACCGGCCTGTTGATGATCGGCGGCGGCGTCCCCAAGAACTTCGCCCAGGACATCGTGGTCGCAGCGGACATCCTGGGCAACGAAGCGCCGATGCACAAGTACGCGATCCAGATCACTGTCGCCGACGTCCGTGACGGTGCGCTCTCCTCGAGCACCCTGAAGGAAGCCAGTTCCTGGGGCAAAGTCGACACCACTTTCGAGCAGATGGTCTACAGCGAAGCCACCCTCGCGCTGCCGCTGATCGCCGGTTATGCCTGGCATAAAAAGGCCGCTGCCAGCCGCTCCGAGCGCCGCTGGAGCCGCATCCTCGAGCCGGTCACCGCATAATCCCGAGCGCCGCCCAGGTTACTTCGGTGCGGCGCCGGCCCTCCCAATTCGACACCCGCCCATGTTTCCGATTACATTGTGGGCACCTTCTCGCATTCGCCTGTACTCTCCCGCTATCCCATTGCCCGATAATGGGAATGCCGAATTAAGGTCCACGGAATCCAGCTGTGACCCGACTTACCCAGTCCCGGTCCGTTACCAGAGCTTTTGTCATCGCTCTGGCCTTCTCCCTCGCTGGAGCTCTCGTGCTGGCACGCGCCGGCAGCGCGCCCACTCAGAACCATCCATGGATCTTCTGGTTTGCCGCCTTCTGGACTCTCGCACAGGCCCTGCTCGTCGCCATCGCCCTCTCCAGCTTCCGGTCCTCCATGCGGCAGCGCCAGGCCGAGCGCCAGCTGCAGAGGGTCGCCCGCCTGCACCGCAGCATCCTCGATTCGGCCGGCCCCATGATGATCGCCTGCGATCTCTCCGGGAGCGTTACCCTCTTCAATCCCGCCGCCGAGCGCATGCTCGGTTTCCGCGCCGCCGATGTCGTTGGCCAACTGACTGCCCCGGAACTCTTTCCCGAGAGCGAAATGGGGCGCGTCGGCGACCAGCTCGCCGCCTCGCTGGCCGGTTCGCGCACACAGCCCGATATCCCGGCGGAAGCGGCCCCGACACTGCTGCCTTACGTCCGCTATGTCGCCAGCTTTCCCGCCAGCCGCGTCCGTGGCTTCGAGATGCGCTATCGCCGTAAGGACGGCACGACTTTTCCGGCCATGGTTTACCTCTCGGCCGTGCGCTCTTCGGCCGGAGCCATCGAAGGTCTGGTCACCATCGCCGTCGATCTGAGCGCCACCCGGCGCGCCGAGCACGCCCTGCGCGAGAGCGAGGAGCGCTATCGCGACCTCTTCGATAACTCCACGGAAATGATCGCCACTCTCAGCCCACGCGGCCGCTACCTCTACGTGAACCCGGCCTGGCAGGCTCTCTTCGGCATGGATTCGGCCCAGTTCGAGGCCCTCATCGGTTTTGAATCCGCATTTCCGCCGGAAGTTCAGGCCGAAACTGCGGCTCTCTTTCACAAGGCTCTCCACGGCATCCGCGTCGAACACCACCCTCTTCGCCTCCAGAACTCAATCGGTGAAAACGTTGAGGTGGAAGCCAGCCTGAGCTGCCGCCGCGAGGAATCCGGACCCGTGTCGGTCCGCTGCATCTTCCGCGATGTGACCCAGCAAAATCGCCGCGAGCGCCGCCTGCGCATCCAGCTCATCGTCAGCCAGATCATTGCCGAAAGCACCTCGCTCGATGAGGGTCTGATCCATGTGCTGGAAGCCCTCTGCGAGACCTTCGCCTGTGAATTCGCCGCCCTCTGGGCCGTCGACGAGGCGCAGCACATCATGCGTCCGCGGATTGCGTGGTGCGCCAAGGGCCGGTCCAGTAACGAATTTCTGCGCGATACTCAGGCCCTGCTGCTCGCCCGCGGCGAAGGACTTCCCGGCATGGTCTGGTCTCTCGGCAAGCCCGTCTGGGTCGCCGATATCCGCCAGAACACCACGATGATCCGCCGCAGCGTGGCTCGGCTCAACGGCTACCTGTCCGGATGGGCCGTTCCGGTCCGCGTCGGCAACCAGGTCATCGCCGTCGTGGAGTGCTTCTCCCGGCATTTCATGCGCGAAGATCCCGACCTGATGGCCACGGTCGAAACCGTATGCGGCTCCATCGGCCAGTTCATGGCCCGCGCCAGCCAGGAGGCTCGCGTCCGCCAGCTCGATCGCCAGCGAACCTTCATCCTCGATTCGGTGGCCGACGGCATCATCGGGGTCGATTCGACGAATCGGATTGCTTTCGTCAATCCCGCCGCCGCCCGCATGCTGGAGCATGCCGAATCCGAATTGACGGGCCGGGAGATTCACGAGATCCTGCACGCCTCAGCCGGATGCGATGCTGCCTGCCCGATGCAACGAGCCTTTCAGGCCGGCGAGAGCGCCTCCGGCCAGGACGTATATTTCCGCGGTCCCGCCAGAAGCTTCCCCGTCGAGTTCTCGCTGATGCCCATGGTTGAGGAGGGCGAATCCGTCGGCAGCGTTCTCAGCTTCCGCGACATCAGTCAGCGCTATGCCCTCGACCACATGAAGGACGAATTCATTTCGACGGTGAGCCACGAACTGCGTACGCCGCTCACCTCGATTCGCGGCGCCCTTGGTCTGCTCTCCGCCGGATTGCTCGGCGAGGTCAGCGAAAAGGCAACCAGCCTGCTTCGCATCGCCGTTGCCAACTCCGACCGCCTTGTGCGCCTCATCAACGACATTCTCGATCTCGAACGCATGCAGTCGGGCCGCGCCCCACTCACCTTCCGCCGCATCGCTTTGGAGGAACTGATCCGACAGGCAATGGAAACTATGCAGCCCATGGCGGAGGCCGAGGATGTGCATCTGGCCTTCGAGCCGGTCTCCGTTTCCGTTGAGGCAGATCCCGATCGCATGCTGCAGGTGATGACCAACCTGCTCAGCAATGCCGTCAAGTTCTCGCCCGCCAAATCGATCGTGCGGGTGGTGATTAAGAACGGCCCGGACGGCGCGACGGTCAGCGTCGTCGATCAGGGCCGCGGCGTGCCCGCCGACAAGCTGGAGAGCATCTTCGACCGCTTCCAGCAGGTCGATGCGTCAGACTCGCGTCAGAAAGGCGGCACTGGCCTCGGACTGGCGATCTGCCGCACCATCATGCACCAGCACGGCGGCCGCATCTGGGCCGAGCAAAATGGATCCCGCGGCACCACCTTCCGCTTCTTCCTGCCCGAGCGCGCATCCATCACCCACAGCGGAGAGGAAGCCGCTCACAGCTATTCATGAATCTGATTTGAGGAAAGCATGGCACGAAAGATTCTGATCATCGACGACGAGGAAGACATCCGCGAGGTGGCTGCCCTCAGCCTGGAAACCGTCGCCGGCTGGGATGTTCTGGTCGCCGGATCCGGAGCCGCCGGCATCGCCAAAGCGCGAGAGAGTCATCCCGACGCCATCCTGCTCGATGTCATGATGCCGGGCATGGACGGTCCAACCACCTTTCGCGAGCTGCGCGCCATCCCGGAAACCTCCGGCATCCCCGTCATCCTGCTCACTGCCAAAGTGCAGGCCGCGGATCAGAAGCGCTTCTCCGATCTTGGGGTGGCGAGCGTCATGTTCAAGCCTTTCGATCCGCTCATTCTGGCCAGGGACATCGCCCAGGTTCTGGGCTGGCAGGAAGCATGAACGAAGCAGCAGCGGAGAAGATCGCGTCCCGGCTCGCGGAGTTGTGGCAAACCAGCCGCCCCACCATTCTGGAGCGCATGGCGGCACTGCACGCCTCGAGAGCGGCTCTGGCCGCGAATCCTTCCGACCAGGAGGCGCGCGACTGCGGGCGCGAAGCGGCCCACAAACTCTCCGGCGTGCTGGGTATCTTCGGACTACCGCAGGGCAGTGAGATCGCCGCGGCCCTTGAGGAGCAGCTCAAATCCACGGCACCCCTGCTCCCCGACGACCTCGTCAGCCTGCAAAGCCGCATCGCGGACCTGGACGCCGTGATCGCGTCCAAATCCGCACAATAGTCAGGCAAAAACCAGGCATTGCGGCTTGACCCGCGGATAGCTCTTGCCTGATTCCTCCAGCTTGCCGGTCTTCGCATCTCTCGCGAACACCGCGATGTTGTCGGAATCCTGATTCGCCACCAGCAGAAAGCCCTCGGTTGGATCCAGCGCCAGATGGCGCGGCGTTTTTCCCCCGCAGGAACTGCGCGCCAGTAGCGTCAGCTTGCCATCCTTCGCGATGGAGAAGGTTTCGGCGGAGTCATAGAACCGGTTGATGGCGTAGGCAAAGCGGCCGTCCCTGGTGACGGCGATGTCGCAGCCGGCCGTTTCTCCGTGGTAGTCCTCGGGAACCAGACTGATCGTCTGCAATTCGTGCAGCGTGCCCTTCTGCGTGTCCCAGTGCAGCACGTTCACGACGGAACCCATCTCGCAGACGCAATAAGCGATATGCCCGTTGGGGTGAAACACCAGAGCGCGAGGTCCCGAGCCCGGAGCCGCGTGCCATGCTGGCGGCTGATTCGGCGTGAGGTGCGCGTTGGCAGGATCCAGATGGTAGATGTGAATGAGGTCCAGCCCCAGATCGTTCACCAGCAGCCAGCGATTGTCAGGAGAAACCGTCACGCGATGCGCATGCGGACCCTCTTGCCGTTCTGCATTGGGGCCGTGACCGGTGTACTGGAAGTGGGAAACGGCATCGCTGATCTGCCCGTCGGGATGCAAATAAAACGAGCTGGCGCTGCCGCCGACGTAATTGGCGCAGAACGCAGCGCGGCCAATGTGGTCGATCGACACATTGCACGTGCCCGCTCCCTGCGAGGCCACCTGATTGATGGGCCGAAGCTTCCTCGCGGCGCGATCGACAGCAAAGGCGCTTACCGCTCCACTCTTCTGCCCTTCGAATTCATCGAGCTCGTTGGCAGCGTAGAGAAAATTTGCCACGGGATCGAGAGCCAGGAAGGTCGGATTGTCACTGGCCGCCGCCAGATCTCCGCCCTGCAAATCCCCGCTTGCCGGATCCCAGTTGTAGCCATAGATACCTTTGCTGTTTTCGTGAGTTTGGGTTCCAACCAGCAGCCATCGCCGGTTCGTCTTTCGTTCGCCCTCGGCAAGCCACGAGTGCGCCATCGCCGCCGTCATTGCCGAAGCAGCCAGAAACCTTCTTCTGTTCATCCCAGTAGAAAACCCCCTCTTTTCTCCATGATCGCTCATGCATCCGCCTCGGCGGGCCGATTCCAGCCGCCTCCGATTTGTTTTCAATCCGCAGAGCCGACAGACAACCTTTTCCGGCTGAGCCTGCATCTCTCTAGCGCTTCCGTTGCAGCCGATTCCCGATTTTCACCGCGCCCGCGGTGCATCTGCGGGAAGAAACTCAGACGTTACCACCAGGCAGGAGACCCCTATGGCCACCGTTGCGCAGCCCGCGCCAAAACAAAAAGGCGGACAAAAATCTCCCGTCCCTGGTCCTGACGCCACGACGCAGGATTATCTTCCGGTCATCCTGCAGGGGCTCCAGACCATGAAGGACGGTGACTTCAGTGTCCGCCTGCCAGTTTCATGGACGGGTCTGGCCGGCAAGATCGCCGACCATTTCAATGAGATTGTCGCCGCCAATGAGCAGATGGCGCGGGAACTGAAGCGCGTGGGCCACGCTGTCGGCAAGGAGGGCAAGACCCGCGAGCGTATCCGCGTTCCCCGGCATCACGGCGCCTGGGACGATATGGAAGTCTCGGTCAACGGCCTGATCGAAGATCTGATGCGCCCCACGACAGAAGTGACCCGGGCCATCGCTGCCGTCGCCCAGGGCAACCTCACCCAGACCGTCCGCCTTGATGTCGATGGACGGCCCCTTGAAGGCGAGTTCCTCCGCTCCGCCAACATCGTCAACACCATGATTCAGCAGCTCAGCATCTTCACCGCCGAGGTGACGCGCGTGGCCCGCGAAGTGGGCACCGACGGCAAGCTGGGCGGCCAGGCGCAGGTACCCGGCGTGGCCGGGACCTGGAAGGACCTCACCGATTCGGTCAACTCCATGGCTTCGAACCTGACTGGCCAGGTGCGCAACATCGCAGAAGTCGCGACGGCCGTCGCCAGCGGCGATCTTTCCCGCAAGATTACGGTCGACGTCCGCGGCGAAATTCTGCAGCTGAAGGAAGCCATCAACACCATGGTCGATCAGCTGCGCTCCTTCGCTTCGGAAGTGACGCGCGTGGCCCGCGAAGTGGGCACCGACGGCAAACTCGGCGGCCAGGCCGTCGTGCCCGGCGTGGCCGGTACCTGGAAGGACCTCACCGATTCGGTGAACGCCATGGCCGGCAACCTCACGGCTCAGGTGCGCAATATCGCCGAGGTGACAACCGCCGTCGCACGCGGCGATCTTTCCCGCAAGATTACGGTGGACGTGAAGGGCGAAATTCTGGAGCTGAAGGACACCATCAACACGATGGTCGATCAGCTCAACGCCTTCGCCGGCGAGGTGACGCGTGTCGCCCGCGAAGTCGGCACGGAAGGCAAACTGGGTGGCCAGGCGAACGTGCCCGGCGTCGCCGGTACCTGGAAGGACCTCACCGACAACGTCAACTTTATGGCCTCGAACCTCACCGGCCAGGTCCGCAACATCGCCGAAGTGGCTACAGCCATTGCCAACGGCGATCTTTCCCGCAAGATTACCGTCGACGTCCGCGGTGAAATCCTTCAGCTGAAAGAAACACTGAACACGATGGTCGATCAGCTGAACCGCTTCGCTGGAGAAGTCACTCGCGTCGCCCGCGAGGTCGGCACCGAAGGCCGTCTCGGCGGACAGGCCAACGTGCCCGGCGTGGCCGGTACGTGGAAGGATTTGACCGACAACGTCAACTCCATGGCTTCGAATCTTACCGGCCAGGTCCGCAACATCGCCGAAGTCACCACGGCGGTCGCACGTGGCGATCTTTCCCGCAAGATCACCGTCGACGTCAAAGGCGAGATCCTCGAGCTGAAGAACACGATTAACACCATGGTCGACCAGCTCAACGCCTTCGCCGGTGAAGTCACCCGCGTGGCCCGCGAGGTCGGCACCGAGGGCAAACTCGGCGGTCAGGCGCAGGTCTCTGGCGTCGCCGGTACGTGGAAGGACCTCACCGACTCGGTCAACTTCATGGCCGGCAACCTCACTGGCCAGGTCCGCAACATCGCCGAAGTAGCAACAGCCGTAGCCCGCGGCGACCTTTCCCGCAAGATTACCGTCGACGTGAAGGGCGAAATTCTCGAGCTGAAAGACACCATCAACACCATGGTCGATCAGCTCAACGCCTTCGCCGGCGAAGTCACGCGCGTCGCCCGCGAAGTCGGCACCGATGGCAAGCTCGGCGGTCAGGCGGCCGTGCCCGGGGTTGCCGGCATCTGGAAGGACCTCACCGACAACGTCAACTTCATGGCCTCGAACCTCACCGGCCAGGTGCGTAACATCGCCGAAGTCGCAACCGCCATCGCCAATGGCGATCTTTCCCGCAAGATTACCGTCGACGTCTCCGGCGAGATCCTGCGGCTGAAAGAGACCATCAACACCATGGTCGACCAGCTGAACCGCTTCGCCGGTGAAGTCACGCGTGTCGCCCGCGAAGTCGGCACCGAAGGCCGCCTTGGCGGCCAGGCGAACGTCCCCGGCGTCGCCGGCACCTGGAAGGACCTCACCGACTCGGTCAACTCCATGGCCGGCAACCTCACCGCGCAGGTCCGCAACATCGCCGAGGTCACGACCGCTGTGGCTCGCGGCGACCTCTCCCGTAAGATCGCCGTCGACGTCAAAGGCGAAATTCTCGAGCTGAAGAACACCATCAACACCATGGTCGATCAGCTCAACGCCTTCGCCGCAGAAGTCACGCGCGTCGCCCGCGAAGTCGGTACCGAAGGCAAGCTGGGCGGCCAGGCTGAAGTGCCCGGTGTCGCCGGCACCTGGAAGGATCTCACCGACAACGTCAACGTCATGGCCGCGAACCTGACAGAACAAGTCCGCGGCATCGTGAAGGTCGTGACCGCCGTCGCCAACGGTGACCTCAAGCAAAAGCTCACCGTGAACGCCAAGGGCGAAGTCGCTGCGCTGGCGGAAACCATCAACGGCATGACCGACACGCTGGCCACCTTCGCCGATCAGGTGACAACGGTCGCCCGCGAGGTCGGTGTCGAAGGCCGGCTCGGCGGACAGGCCAACGTGCCCGGCGCCGCCGGCACCTGGAAAGACCTCACCGGCAACGTCAACCTCCTCGCCGACAACCTGACCAACCAGGTTCGCGCCATCGCCGAAGTCGCGACCGCCGTCACCAAGGGCGACCTCACCCGCTCCATTCAGGTGGAAGCCCGCGGCGAAGTCGCCGAGCTGAAGGACAACATCAACACGATGATTGATAACCTTCGGCTCACCACCGACCGCAACACCGAGCAGGACTGGCTCAAGACCAACCTCGCGCGCTTCACCGGCATGCTGCAGGGGCAGCGCGATCTGGTCACCGTGGGTCGCATGCTGCTGTCCGAGCTGGTTCCGCTCGTCAACGCGCAGCAGGGCGTCATCTATCAGACCGAAACCCAGACCGAGACCGAGGAAACGGGGGCCCTGGTTCTGCTCTCCGCTTTTGCCAACGTCCCTGATGGCTATAAGCGCGAGATTGGCATGGGCGAGGGCCTCATCGGCCAGTGCGCTGCGGAAAAACGCCGCATGCTGATCACCGAGCTCCCGCACACCACCGTGCCCATCCGCTCCGGACTGATCGAAGCCGTTCCCCGCAACATGATTGTCCTGCCGGTGCTCTTCGAAGACCGCGTGAAGGCGGTCATCGAACTGGCCAGCCTGAGCGTCTTCACCGCATCGCACCTGGCCTTCCTCGAACAGCTCACCTCCTCCATCGGCATCGTGCTCAACTCCATCGAAGCCACGATGCAGACCGAGGCCCTGCTGAAACAGTCACAACAGCTGGCCACCGAATTGCAGACCCAGCAGAAGGAGCTGCAGCAAACCAACGAGCAGCTGGCCCAGAAAGCGCAGCAGCTCGCCGAACAGAACTCCGAAGTGGAACGTAAGAACCAGGAAATCGAGCAGGCGCGCCGCGCCCTCGAAGAGAAAGCCCGCGAGCTGGCCCTCACCTCGAAGTACAAGTCCGAGTTCCTGGCCAATATGTCCCACGAGCTGCGCACGCCGCTCAATTCCATTCTCGTGCTCGGCCAGCAGCTGGCGGAGAACCCGGACGGCAACCTCAGCGGCCGCCAGGTCGAGTTCGCCCGCACCATCCACGGCGCCGGCACTGACCTGCTCAACCTCATCAGCGACATCCTCGACCTCTCCAAGATTGAATCGGGCACCGTCTCGGTTGAGCCGGAAGAACTCTTCTTCGGCAGCCTGCTCGAAGCGGTCTCCCGCCCCTTCCGCCACGAAGCCGAAAATCGCAAACTCTTCTTCGAGGTCAAGGGCGACCCGAAACTGGGCCGCAGCCTGGTCACCGATCCTCGCCGCCTGCAGCAGGTCCTCAAAAACCTGTTGTCGAATGCCTTCAAATTCACCGAACAGGGTGGTGTCCGCCTAACCGTCAGCAGTGCCGCATCCGGCTGGAGCCCGGATCACCCCGTCCTCAGTGGCGCCGGCTCCGTCGTGGCTTTTGAAGTCTCGGACACCGGCATCGGAATCCCGACTGAGAAGCAGCGCATCATCTTCGAAGCCTTCCAGCAGGCCGATGCCGGAACCAGCCGCAAGTACGGAGGCACCGGCCTGGGTCTGGCCATCAGTCGCGAACTGGCCAGCCTGCTCGGCGGCGAAATTCAGCTGCGCAGCACTCCCGGCAAGGGCAGCACCTTCACACTCTATGTGCCACAGACCTACGTGGGTCCCACAGCTCCACTCCTGCCTGAGAGACACGGCCCCTCTCCGTCGGCTCCGGTGTTCCTCTCGAATCCCGTCGTTTCAGAGCAGGACGCCGTCATCGAGGACGACCGTGAGAATCTCGAGGAAGGCGACACCGTTCTGCTCATCGTCGAAGACGATCCACACTACGCCCGCGTCATCGCCGATCTCTCCCATGACAAAGGCTTCAAGGTGCTGGTTGCGATGACTGGCGCCGAAGCCCTGGCCCTGGCCCGCGAATTCAGTCCCTCCGCTGTATCCCTCGATGTGTTCCTGCCTGACATGCTCGGCTGGACGGTCCTGAATCATCTCAAGCAGGACCCGCGCACCCGCCACATCCCCGTGCAGATGCTCACCTTGGATGACGATCGCCATCACGGGCTCTCCCGTGGCGCGTTCGCCTTCGTCACCAAACCCACTTCCACTGAGGACCTGGAAGCCGCCCTCAACCGCATCCACGACTACTCGCAGCGTCGTCGCAAACGCCTGCTGGTGATCGAAGACAATCCCGCGGAGCAACTCAGCATCCGCGAACTCCTCTGGCACGACGATATCGACATCGATGTCGTCGATTCCGGAACTGCCGCCCTGCAACAGCTTGAGGAAAATAGTTACGACTGTGCCGTCCTCGATCTCCGCCTGCCCGATATGAGCGGCTTCGAGGTTCTCGGCCAGCTTCGCGAAAATCAAAAGCTCATCGATCTGCCTGTGGTCGTCTTCACCGGCCGCGAACTGAATGCCGACGAAGACTCCCGCCTGCGCATGCTGGCCCGCAGCGTTGTCGTCAAGGACGTCGAATCGCCGGAACGGTTGCTCGATGAGACCGCCCTCTTCCTGCATCGCGTGGTGGCGGATTTGCCGCTCGATAAGCAGCGCATGCTCGATCGCCTCCACCAGTCCGATGAGGCCCTCTTCGGTCGTAAAGTTCTCATCGTGGACGATGACGTGCGCAACATCTTCGCTCTCTCCAGCGTGCTGGAGCGCCGCGGGATGACCGTGCTGACCGCCGGAACAGGCCGCGAAGCGATCGCCACGATCGAATCCACTTCCGATCTGGCCATCGTTCTGATGGATATCATGATGCCGGAAATGGACGGCTATGAAACTATGCAGGTCATTCGCCAGAATCCCGCACTGCGGCGACTGCCCATCATTGCTCTCACCGCCAAAGCGATGAAGGGCGACCGGGAAAAGTGCCTGGAAGCTGGCGCGTCAGAGTATCTTGCCAAACCGGTGAACACGGAGCAGTTGCTCTCAGCGCTGCGCATGTGGCTCCATCGGTAGAAAGGTTCGTTCGGGCTCGGAGCATTCGATGACGGCAGATGAGAAAGTCAACATCCTCATGGTGGACGATCAGCCCTCCAAGCTTCTCAGCTACGAGGTCATTCTTGGCGACCTCGGTGAGAATCTGATCAAGGCCAGGTCGGCCAAGGAAGCCCTGAACGTCCTGTTGAAAACCGACGTCGCCGTCGTCCTCATGGACGTCAGCATGCCGGAACTCGACGGATTCGAGCTGGCCGACATGATCCGCGAGCATCCCCGCTTTGGCAAGACCGCCATCATCTTCATCTCCGGCGTTCACCTCACCGACTCCGACAGGATCAACGGCTATCGCCGTGGTGCCGTCGACTACATCTCTGTCCCGGTCATTCCCGAAGTCCTCCGGGCCAAAATCGGAGTCTTTGTTGAACTCCACCGCAAGACCCGCCTGCTCGAGCGCCTGAACAGCGAACTGGAGCGGCGCGTCGCCGACCGTACCGAAGAATTGCGCCAGAGCGAGGCTCATCATCGCGAGCGCGCGGAACTGCTGGAACTCGCCACCGAAGCCATCATCGTCCGCGACCTGGCGGGGGCCATCCGCTTCTGGAACTCCGGCGCCGAGACCCTCTACGGCTGGCCTCGCGAGGAAGTACTGAGCCGCGACCTCCATCAGCTCCTCTCCAGCACATTCCCCGTGTCGCGTCGGGATACCGAGAACGCGCTGCTTGCGCGCAAAGCCTGGGAGGGCAATCTGACTGTGCACTCCCGCGACGGTCGTGAGATTGTCATCGCGACTCGCAAGGTCCTGAATCGCGAAGGAACCGCCATCCTCGAAATCCACCGGGACATCACCACGCAGATCCAGGCGGAAGAAGCGCTCCGCCAGGCAGAGAAGCTGGCCGCCATGGGAAGGGTCGCCGGCATCATTGCCCACGAAATCAACAATCCCCTCGAGGCGATCACCAACGCCTTTTATCTTCTGCGCAACCACCATTCACTCGATGAAGAAGCCCGCTACTATGCATCCATGGCGGAGCAGGAGCTGCAGCGCGCCTCGCACATCACTCGGCAGACGCTGAGCTTTTACCGGGACTCCAAACAACCCATCCCGGTCTCGGTTTCCGACCTCCTGGACAACGTCGTTGAGCTGCAGCAGCGCCCGATCCTGGCCAACCGTATCGTCCTGCAGAAGAAGTACGCGTGCCCTGGTTTGGTACGCGGCTTCCCCGGCGAGCTGCGCCAGGTTTTCCTGAATCTGATCAGCAACGCCATCCAGGCCATGGCTTCCGGAGGTACGCTGCGCCTGCGCGTCGCCGAGGCAACCGATTGGGAGACCCAGCGGCGCGGCGTCGCGATCTCCGTGATCGACACCGGCAACGGGATTCGGCGGGAGGACGCCGAACGCCTCTTCCAGCCCTTCTTCACGACCAAGTCAGCCAAAGGCACCGGCCTCGGTCTCTGGATCAGCAAAGGCATTGTCCAGAAGTATGAAGGCCGCATCCGATTCCGCAGCCTTCGCGACAAAGAAGGCCGCGCCTGCACCTCCTTCCGTGTCTTTCTGCCGGCGAGCGCGGAAGGCGTGCCGAACGAGATTCGCCGCGATCAGGACATCTCCGGGGCGGCTGTGCGCGCAATCGCCTGAACGCCCGCCCAGGGGGCTGCGCTATTGTCCGAGGCGCGCCTTCACAATTTCGCTGAGTTGCCGGCCGTCAGCGCGCCAGCCCTGCTGCTGAATCCGCGCCTGCACCGCCTTCATCGCGGTTCCCATATCCTTCGGACCGAAGCTACCGCCGGCCAGCACGTCTTCGACGACCTTTTTCAGCTCTTCTTCGCTGGCCGTCTTGGGCAGGTAGCTTTCGATCAGAACGATCTCCCGCGCTTCCTTCGCCGCCAGCTCCGGCCGGTTCCCTTTCATGAACTGCTCGATTGACTCCTTGCGCTGCTTGATCATCGTGTTGAAGACCTGCTGCGCCTCGGCATCGGTCAGATCGCCGCGCTTCTCGATCGCTTTGTTCTTCAGCGCGGACTTCGCCATCCGCAGCGTCTGCGTGCGCTCCACGTCATGCGCCTTCATCGCGGCAATCATGTCCCGATCAATCTGTTTGACAAGTTCCATGCACTCAGCCTCGTCTCGTCCGGGTTTCCATTATAGAAGGGGTCGGAAGGTGGAGCCGGACGCTAGAATGGGGGCGAGGGAGACGTCATCATGATCCGTAAAACCAGACTTTTTACCCCCGGCCCCACCCCCTTGTTGCCTGCAGCCCAGTTTGCCATGGCCGCCGCGGACATCCACCATCGCACGCCCGAATTCCGCGCCCTCTACCAGCGCGTGCTGGGGCAGCTGAAGATCTTTGTCGGGACAAAAAACGACGTCCTGCTGCTCGCCTCTTCTGGCACCGGCGCTATGGAAGCCTCCGTCTCCAATCTCACTTCCCCCGGCGATCGCGTTTTAGTCCTTTCCGCCGGCAAATTCGGCGAGCGCTGGGAATCCCTCGCCAAAGCCTTTGGTTGTCACGCGGACCTGGTCAGCGCTCCCTACGGCCAGACCTTCTCGCTCGAAGAGATTCGCAAGGCTCTTCGTCCCGACACGCGCGCCGTCTTCGTCCAGGCCACGGAATCCTCGACAGGCGTCCGCCACGACATCCAGGCCATCGCGGCCCAGTTGCGCGAAGCCGGAAGCGAGGCACTGCTGATCGTCGATGCCATTACCGGCCTCGGCACTACGCATCTCGACGTGGACGGCTGGGGTGTCGACGTCATCATCGGCGGCTCGCAGAAGGCAGTCATGATTCCACCCGGTCTCGCCTACCTCAGCCTGAGCGACCGCGCCTGGAAGGCCGCCGAAACTTCGAAGAATCCGCGCTACTATTTCGATCTCCGCAAGGAACGGAAGAACGCCCAGAAGGGCGAGTCCTCCTACACGCCGGCCGTTGCCCTCATCGCCGCGCTCGGTGCTGCTTTGGACTACATCGCCGCCCAGGGTGGAGGTGATCTGGCCGCCGGACGCGACGCCCTCATCGACAACGCCGAAACCTGTGCCGCCATGACCCGCGCTGCCATGCA
Source organism: uncultured Acidobacteriaceae bacterium (assembly GCA_963770525.1). Taxonomy (GTDB): domain Bacteria; phylum Acidobacteriota; class Terriglobia; order Terriglobales; family Acidobacteriaceae; genus Palsa-343. The sequence goes on from CAVYPY010000007.1 coordinate 413,476, forward strand.
GGCTCTCGGCCTTCCGCTCTTCGCCCCGACAGCCCCATCCGCTGCGGCCACGGCCGTTCTCGCGCCGGAAGGTGTCGACTCCGGCGTAATCGTCAAGGAGTTGAAGAGCCGTTTCGCCGCCATCGTGACCAACGGCCAGGGCGAGATGAAGGGCAAAATCTTCCGCATCGCCCACATCGGCCTCTTCGACTACATGGACACGATCGCGATTCTGGCCGCCCTCGAGCAGGTGGCTGCCTCATCCCTGAATCTGCCCGGATTCCGCTTCGGCCACTCGCTCGCGGCCGCGCAGCAGGCCTACGCCGAGCGCAGCGAAGCGGCGTCGCGTGCGAAATCTCCCGAGCCGGAAGCCGTCCACGCCTGAAGCTGCGCAAACACCGGGCCCGAACCCAGGAAAGGGATTCATGAAAGTCGTTCTCGCGGAAAAAGTCTCTCCGGCGACGCTCGCCGTGTTTCAGTCCGAGTCCGGATGGGAGGTCCTCACTCACGATCAGGTGAAGAACCTGCCCGAATCGCTGGCCGACGCCGAAGCTCTCGTCGTCCGCTCCGCCGTTCAGGTCGACGACGCCCTGATGTCCGCGGCTCCGAAGCTCCGCGTGATTGGGCGCGCCGGCGTCGGTGTCGACAACATCGACGCCGAGGCCGCAACCCGCCGGGGCATCGTCGTCATGAACACTCCCGGCGCCAATGCCGTCGCGGTCGCCGAGCTGGCTGTCGGCCTCATGATTGCCCTTGCCCGCCAGATCCCCCGCGCCGACTCCACCATGCACGCCGGAAAATGGGAAAAAAAATCTCTCCAGGGCTCCGAACTCCGCGGCAAAAAGCTGGGCATCCTCGGACTCGGCCGCATCGGGCTGGAGGTCGCCCGCCGCGCCCGCTACTTCGGCATGGAACTTCTCGGCCACGACCCTTTCGTCTCCGCCTCCATCGCGCGCGAAAATGCCATCCGCCTCGTTTCCGCCGAAGAGCTCTTCTCCCTGTCCGACTACCTCACGCTGCACGTCGGCCTCACCCCGCAAACCACCGGCATCATCAACCGGAACACCCTCGCGTCCATGAAGAAGGGCGTTCGGATTATCAACTGCGCTCGCGGTGAGCTGGTGGTCGAAGCCGATCTGGCCGAAGCCCTCAAGTCTGGCCAGGTCGCGGGCGCCGCTCTCGACGTCTTCCATGAGGAGCCACCGAAGAACTCGCCTTTCGCGGCTCTCGACAACGTCATCCTCACCCCCCACATTGCCGGTTCCACAGCCGAAGCCCAGGAGGCCGTCGGCGTCCAGATTGCTATCCAGGTTCGCGAGTATCTCAAGTCCGGCGTCGCCCAGAACGCAGTCAATCTGCCGTCGCTCACCCACGAGGAATATCAGGAGATGGCCCCGTACATGGCCCTGGCCGAACGCCTTGGCACGTTCCTCGTGCAGTTTCCAAAAGGCAGTATCGATACCATCCAGATTGCCTACCACGGCCGCCTGGCCGAAGCCAAAACCGAGCTCATCCGCAACTCCGCGATCGCCGGCGTCCTGGGCCATCTCGAGCAGGTCAATCGCATCAACGCCGCCTCCGTCGCGGCTGAGCGAGGCATCCGGCTGCATGAAGAAAAGAAGGAAGCGCCGCTCGGTGGCGCCGGCAACGTTCTGCAGCTCACCCTCCATGCCGGAGACATCAGCATCTCCGCCAGCGGCGCCATCCTCCATGGCGACTCGCCGCGGCTTCTTCACCTCGACGGCATCGACATCGAGGCGCCTCTGCAGGGAACCCTGCTGACGATCCGCAACCAGGACGTCCCCGGCGTCATCGGCCGCATCGGCACCATTCTCGGCAATCACCAGGTCAACATCGCCAACTTCGCCCTGGGCAGATCGAACGGCAAGGAAGCCGCTCCGGCAACGGCACTGGCCGTCGTGCAGATCGACGGCGAAGTCACCGACGCCGTCCTGAAGGAACTCCGCGCCGCCCCCGCAATTACCGGGGTACGACTGGTGACGTTGTAAGAACTCGCGCGGCGATGTTCGATGTCGCCGGCTGAGAGAATAGCCCCACTCTGGGTGTCCTGATCCCTGTCGCCTGCCTGCTGTGGCCTGTGGCCTTCCCTCAGTGCTTCACCCACCCGTGCATGCCGGCCTCGAAGCTCCGCCGATCCAGCCGCGGCAGCTCCCGCGCTACACGATCCGGAAACAGCGGATAGTGCCGTGCGGCGATCAGCAGCTCCGGAACGCACCAGACGTCGTCCTCCGCGGTCATCCACCCTTCACCGTCCAGCCGCTCCAGGTTCACCGCCTCGGAGTAGGCGCGCAGCGTCCGCTCCCCGCGCAGATTATAGTAGTGCTCAAAATAGCTCAGCGCCAGCTCCCGCAGTGTGCGGTAGATCGGCGCCCGAAACCGCAGCCCCGCAAAGTTTGACTTCGCAATCCCGCCCCACAGTCCGCGCTCGCGGTAGAGCGCGATCACGTGGTCGTCATCGTGCACCGCTTCCAGATCCATCAGCAGTGGCGGATGCCCATTCACCCGCAGCGCCGCAGCCGCCAGAAGGGCTCCCTCCAGACAATGTCCCCTGGGTTCGCGCAGCACCTGCTGCGGCGAACGCGCGGTGTGGGCGTAGTCATACGGAAGAGCGTCCACGAATTTCTGCACCAGCGCCGGCGTCTTCAGGCTGCGCAAGGTGCGCAATTCCGCCCGCGACAACCCGAAGCTCTGCCCATTCGGACCGCTGCCGTTCCGCCGCTTTCCGTTGCTGTTCGCCCGCAACCCGCAACTCCCCAGGAAATGCGGTGATTATACCGAGGACGCTTCGCAGACCGGCTGAGGGCTCTGCCGCCGGTCGTGATGGAAGAACCCGCTAAAATAACAGCAGGGATGCTCTATTCCCCGGCCGACTGCCGACTGCGCAGTTTCCGGAGGCACCCGACACGTTCAGGATTCGAAGGACACTTCTGTGCCGCTCTACGAATATCGTTGTCAAAACTGCGGGCATCAGTTTGAGAAAATCCAGAGCTTCAGCGCTCCGGATGAGAAGGAATGTCCCCTCTGCCACGGGCCCGTCGAGCGCCTGATCTCCGCTTCCGCTATCCAGTTCAAGGGCTCCGGTTGGTACGTCAACGACTATGCGTCGAAAGCCAGTAAATCCATGAAAGCCTCAGCGGAGGGCAACGGCAAGGCTGCCGAGTCCTCGGGCGCTGCTGATAAATCCGAGAAACCGGCCGCGACTCCTCCCTCCACTTCGTCCAGCAAATCGTCGGAGTCGTCTTCCTCGTCTTCGACGAGCAAAAGCGAGTAGGCCCTCAGCTAGCTGACCGCGCCCTGCTCCTCCAGTTGCATCGACAGCTCTTCCCACTCGCTGTTCAGCTCCGCCTGCCGATCCCGCAGCGCCGCCAGCACCTCTGTCAACCGCTGCGTTTCTTCCGCGCTCACGTAGACGCCCAGCGCCTGCTCCGTCTCTGCCACCCAACCGTCCACGCGCGGAATCTCCGCCTCCACCGCCGCCAGCCGTTCCTGCATCTGCTTCAGCCGGATCGGATTCACCCGCTTCACCGGCGCGCTCGGCAAGGTCACCGGCTCAGCAGCAACAACCACAGCCACAATCGGCTCCGCGGCCACCGCCGTTTCTGAGGCCAGCGCCGCCGCTCCGCCTTCTTTCCGCCAGCGATAATCCTCGTAGTTCCCCGGATAAACATGCAGATGCGATCCTCGCGCTGGGTCCTCCGGATTCTTCTCCACCTCGAACACCTTCTGCGCCAGCCCATCGATAAAGTACCGGTCGTGTGAGACAAAAATCACCGTCCCGTTGAACTTTCCGATCGCCTCCAGCAACACATCCTTGGCGCGCAGATCCAGGTGGTTCGTCGGCTCGTCCAGCAGCAGGAAATTCGCCGGACTCACCAGGATCCGCGCCAGCGCATACCGATTCCGTTCTCCGCCGCTCAACACGCCCAGCCGCTTGAAGACGTCATCGCCTGAGAACAAAAAGCACCCCAGCAGACTCCGCAAATCCTTCTCCGGAACCTTCGCCGCCGCACGGCTCATGTCGTCCAGCATCCGCGCGTCGGGATCGAGCACCTTGTACTGATCCTGCGCGAAGTACTCCGCCACCACGTTATGCCCCAGCTTCAGCGTGCCCTGCGTCGGCGCCTCCTGACCCGAAAGCAGCCGGATCAGCGTGGATTTCCCCGCTCCGTTCACGCCGACGAGCGCAATCCGGTCGCCCCGCTCGATGGTGAAGTTCACATCCTCCAGCACGCGCTTCTCGCCGTACTGCATCGACAGCCCCGCAACCTCCACCACGGTCCGCCCCGACGGCGGCGGCTGCGGAAAGCTGAAGTGCGGCACCGGCTCTTCCAGCGGAATCTCAATCCGCTCGATCTTCTCCAGTTCCTTGATCCGGCTCTGCACCTGTTTCGCCTTCGTCGCCTGATACCGGAAGCGGTTGATGAACACCTCGAGATGCTCGATGCGCTCGCGCTGGTTCTTGTAGGCGGCATCCAGCTGCGCCCGCCGCTCCGCCTTCTGCGTCAGGTATTTCTCGTAATTTCCGTGGTAAACGTGCAGGCTTTTGTTCCAGATCTCGATGATCTTGTTCACCGTCACGTCCAGAAAATACCGGTCGTGCGAGATCAGGATGTAGCCATTCGGCCAGGTGGCCAGATAATTCTCCAGCCAGTTGCGCGTCTCCAGATCCAGGTGGTTGGTCGGCTCGTCCAGCAGCAGCAGGTCGGGCTTCTGCAGGAGCAGCTTCGCCAGCGCCACGCGCATCTGCCAGCCTCCGGAAAACTCTTCCGTCCGCCGCGTCCAGTCTTCCTTCGCAAATCCCAGCCCGGTGAGCACCGTGCCCACCTGCGCGTCCAGAGCGTAGACATCGTGGTGACGCAGCCGGCCCTCCACATGGCTGTACCGGTCTGCTGCCGATTCGTACGCCGGGCTCTCTGGATCGAGCTCTGCCAGCGCGTGCGCCAGCTGTTCGAACTCCTGCTCCATCGCCCGCAGTTCGTCGAAGACGCTCAGGCACTCCTCAAAGACGGTCCGCCCCGACAGCGCCAGGCCATCCTGGGGCAGGTAACCCATCGTCATGCCCTTCATGCGCTGCAGCGACCCGTAGTCGAGCCCGTCCATCCCGCCAAGAATCTTCATCAGCGTGGATTTCCCGGCCCCGTTCGCCCCCACCAGCGCCGTCTTCTCGTTGGGGGTGATCAGCCAGTCTGCGTTTTCAAAGAGGAGTCGGGGACCAAAGCGCTTGCCCGCGCCGGAAAGCTGCAGCATAGCTTCATTTTATCGGAGCCGCTTGCGGGTCCCGCTCCGCCGACGAACCTCGCGCCGCGCACCGCCGTCCCGCCCTGGAAGTTTCCTAAGTCCTCAGGAAAATCGATTTTACTGTTGCTCTTCGCATCCAGGACGAATACTCTGATCGACGCATAGGATTCATTCCCATGACCAGGTTGTCTGCTGTGAAAACGTCCCCTGCCTACAAGAATCCCAGCCTGCCCTCAGCCCGCCGCGTCAAAGATCTCATCTCCCGCATGACCCTCGAGGAAAAAGCCGCCCAGATGCTCTGCGTCTGGCAGGAAAAGGCCCAGAAGCTCGTCAACGAAAAGGGCGAGTTCGACGACGCGAAGGCGAAGAAAGCCTTCCGCGATCGCCGCGGTCTCGGCCAGGTGGGTCGCCCCTCCGATGCCGGCGGCGGACGCAACGCCCGCCAGATGGCCGAGCTCACCAATGCCATCCAGAAGTTCTTCCTTGAGAACTCGCGCCTCGGCATCCCCGTCATCTTTCACGAAGAGTGTCTTCACGGCCACGCGGCTCCGGACGGCACCAGCTTTCCCCAGCCCATCGCTCTCGGCGCATCCTTCAATCCCGACCTCGTCGAGCAGCTCTTCACCATGACCGCCCTCGAAGCCCGTCTTCGCGGCGCGCATCATGCCCTCACGCCCGTCGTCGACGTCGCCCGCGAGCCACGCTGGGGTCGCGTTGAAGAAACCTACGGCGAAGATCCGTATCTCGTCTCCCGCCTCGGCATCGCCGCCGTCCGAGGCTTCCAGGGCGACCGCAATTTCCGCGATAAGCGGCACGTCCTCGCCACGCTTAAACACTTCGTCGGCCACGGCCAGCCTGAGTCGGGCATGAACTGCGCCCCTGCCAATGTCTCGGAACGCGTCCTGCGCGAAACCTTCCTCTACACCTTCAAAGAAGCCCTTCGCGAAGCCGGCGCCGTTACCGTCATGGCCTCCTACAACGAAGTCGACGGAGTCCCCTCGCATGCCAATAAGTGGCTTCTCCGCGACGTCCTTCGCAGGGAAATGGGCTTCAAAGGCTTCATCGTCTCCGACTACTACGCCATCTGGGAACTCGGCTATCGCCCCGACACACACGGCCACTTCGTCGCGAAGAACAAGAAAGAGTCAGCTACTCTCGCCGTTAAAGCCGGAGTCAATATCGAGTTGCCCGATCCCGACTGCTATCTCTATCTCGTTGAACTGGTGAAGAAAGGCGTTCTCAAAGAATCCCAGCTCGATGAGCTGGTCGCGCCCATGCTCTTCTGGAAATTCGAACTGGGCCTCTTCGACGATCCGTACGTCGATCCCGTCGAGGCCGAGCGTGTCGTCGGCTGCGAGGAGCACAAAGCCCTCGCTCTGAAAGCTGCGCACGAATCCATCACGCTGCTGAAAAACGAGAACAACCTCGCACCGCTCGACCTGTCGAAGATCAAAACCATCGCCGTCATTGGCCCCAACGCCAATCGCACCCTCCTCGGCGGCTACAGCGGCGTTCCAAAGCACGAGGTCACGGTCCTCGAAGGCATCCAGGCGAAGGTCGGCAAACGCGGCAAAGTCCTTTATAGCGAAGGCTGCAAGATCACCATCGGTGGCAACTGGAATCAGGACCAGGTCATGCCCAGCGATCCCGAGGAAGACCGCCGCCAGATCAAAGAGGCCGTCCAGGTCGCAAAAAAGGCCGACGTCATCATCCTCGCCATCGGCGGCAATGAGCAGACCTCGCGCGAAGCGTGGAACCTGCAGCACATGGGAGACCGCACCAGCCTCGACCTCATCGGCCGCCAGAACGAGCTCATCGACGCCATGGTGGCCCTCGGCAAGCCCGTCATCGCCTTCCTGTTCAACGGCCGCCCGCTGGCCGCCACCAACCTCTTCGCCAAAGTGCCCGTCGTGTACGAATGCTTCTATCTCGGCCAGGAAACCGGCCACGCCGTCGCCGACGTCCTCTTCGGCGACCTGAACCCTGGCGGCAAGCTGCCGATCTCCTTCCCGCGCTCCGCCGGGCACCTGCCGGTCTTCTACAACTACAAGCCTTCAGCGCGCCGTGGCTATCTCTTCGACGAGGTCTCACCGCTCTTCGCCTTCGGTTACGGCCTCAGCTACACCACATTCGAGCTGAAGAACCCGCGCCTGACAAAAAAGAAAATCACCACCAAAGGTTCAACCCAGGTCCGGGTGGACGTCACCAACACCGGCAAGCGCACCGGGTCCGAAGTCGTCCAGCTTTACATCCGCGACCTCGTCAGCTCCGTCACGCGCCCGATCAAAGAGCTCAAAGCCTTCAAAAAAGTCCACCTCGAGCCCGGCGAATCCACCACCGTCACTCTCGACATCACGCCCGATTCGCTCGCCTTCTACGACATCAACATGAAGCACACCGTCGAACCCGGCGACTTCGAGATCATGATCGGCACCTCTTCGCGCGATGAGGATCTAAAGAAGCTCATCCTGCAGGTCACCCAATAGCCGCAGCCCCGACGGTACGGAAAGCAAGAGGCGGTTATGGAACAGAAGCTCTCGTTTAAAGAAAAGTTCGGCTATGGCCTCGGCGACATGGCCGCCAACTTCATCTTCCAGGCGATGCTGGCCCTGCAACTCAGCTACTACACCGACACCTTCGGCCTCTCCGCCGCGCAGGCCGGCACACTCTTTCTCGTCGTCGGTCTCATTGCTGCCGCCTTCAATCCCGTCATGGGGGTCATTGCCGATCGCACGAACACGCGCTGGGGCAAGTTTCGCCCGTGGCTCCTCTGGACCGCCGTCCCCTTCGGCATCATCGGCATCCTTACCTTCACCACGCCCAGTCTGAGCCTCTCCGGCAAGCTCATCTACGCCTGGACCACCTACCTGCTGCTGCGCCTCATCTACGCCGTCAACAACGTCCCCTACGCCTCGCTCACCGCCGTTCTCACCGGCGACCCCGACGAGCGCACCAGCATCGCCTCCTACCGCCAGATCTTCGCCAACTCCGCCGGCTTCATCGTGCAGAGCCTCGCCATCCCCATGGTCGTCTTCTTCGGCCACGGCAACGATGCGCGCGGTTACCAGATCACGATGGGCCTGCTGTCAATCCTCAGCGTCATCTTCTTCGTCGTCGCGTTTTTCTCCACGAAGGAACGCATCCAGCCCAACCCGCAACAGCAGACCTCCCTTACCCGCGACCTGAAAGACCTCTTCAGCAACCGCCCCTGGATCGTTCTCTTCCTCGTGACGACCTTCTACTTCGCCGCCATCGCCATGCGCGGCAGTGTGATGCTGCCCTACTTCAAATATGTGGCCGGCAACGAGAAACTCTTCAGCTGGTTCAACGGATTCGGCCTCGCCGCCCTGATCGCCGGCGTCACCGTCTCAACGGCGCTCACCGTCCGAATGGGCAAGCGCCCGCTCTTTATCCTCAGCATGGCGCTCAGCGGACTCTTCAACCTGGCCGTGCTCTTTCTTCCCGCCACAGCCACGGTGCCCATCATCGTTTCAGAAGTGCTGCGCCAGTTCTGCTACGGCACCTCCGGCCCGCTCATCTGGGCCATGATGGGCGACGTCGCCGACTACGGCGAATGGAAAACCGGCCGCCGCGCCACCGGCACCGTCACCGCAGCTGTAGTCTTTGCTCTCTGGGTTGGACTCGCCATCGGCGGCGCCATCGCCGGCTGGCTCTTCTCTTACTACGGGTACGTCTCCAACGCCGTGCAGACCGCGCGCTCGCTCAACGGCATCCGCCTCACCGCCGGCCTCTGGTCCGGACTCTTCTTCTTTGCCACGGCCGCCGTGCTGTTCTTCTATCCCATCTCGCGCCGGATCAACAGAACCATCTCTGACGAGCTTGCCGGACGGCGCCTGACCTTCGGCTCACCGGGGGCTTCGGCGGCACAGAAGTAATCCTCTAAAGGAGCGCTTGCTCCCTCTGCAAGCGAGAGGCACAGGGAAGAGGGTCAGAGAAAATACCGCGGGAAACGCGCAGCAAACGTCGACTCTGCTCTCTCAGGAGCTCGTCTTTACTTCCGCTCTCAGCCGCCCCAGCACCTCGTCCAGAGCCGCCTCCCACGCCGGAAGCGCGATACCAAACCGCTCCTGCAGCCGGGCGTTCGACAAGACGGAGTTCTGCGGCCGTTGCGCCGGCACTGGATACTCACTGGACGCAATCGGCTTCACCGCAGGGCGTCTTCCGTCGAGCAGATCACCGGCCCGCTCGAAAATCGCATGCGCAAAGCCGCACCAGCTCGTCGATCCGGCGCACGTCATGTGATACAGACCCGCCCACGAGGCCGGGCTGCCGAACCGTCCCGCCACGGCACCCTCCACGATCGTCCGCGTCGCATCCGCCAGATCGATCGAGCTTGTTGGCGCTCCAAACTGATCATCCACCACACTCAGGGACTCGCGTTCGCTCCCCAGACGCAGCATGGTCAACAGAAAGTTCTTTCCATGCGGCCCGTAAATCCAGCTCGTCCGGAACACCAGGGAAGCCCCACCCACGCGGCGGATCGCTTCTTCCCCGGCAAGCTTGCTCTTCCCATACGCATTCAGCGGCTGGGGCGCGTCGTCTTCGGTCCACGGTCCCTGCTTCGTGCCGTCGAAGACATAATCCGTCGAATAGTGCACCAGCAGCGCGCCCAGCTTCCGTGACTCTTCTGCCAAAACCCGCGGAGCTTCGGCGTTGATGGCCATGGCCATCTCGACTTCCGATTCCGCACGATCCACCGCCGTATAGGCTGCCGCGTTCAGGATCAGTGTCGGTCTTGTCCGGCTCACCAGTTCGGCGATCTGCTCCGGCACCGCGAGATCCACGCTCTCGCGATCAACCGCCACGATCGTGCCATAATCCCGAAAGCTCCGTTGCAGCTCACGCCCCACCTGGCCCGCTGCACCGAGGATCAGGACCCGGTTTTCCTCGCTCACGGAAACACCTCGGCGTCGCGCAGGAGCGCTCCTTCCGAGTCTCGGGGGGAAATGATGATGCTGTTCGCACCTGCCGGCCACGGGATCGCGAGGTCCGGATCGTTCCAGCGGATGGTTCGCTCGGCAGCAGGCGAGTAATACTCCGTCACCTTGTAGGAAAACCCCACATCCGCCAGCGCCAGAAATCCGTGCCCAAACCCCGGCGGAATCCAGAGCGTGGCGCCATTCTCCTCCGACAGCTCAACCGCCACATGCTTTCCGAAATTCGGCGAACTCCGCCGCAGATCCACCGCCACATCCAGCACCGCGCCGTACACCACCCGCACCAGTTTTCCCTGTGGCTGCGTGATCTGATAGTGCATCCCCCGCAGAACATTCTTCTTCGAGATTGAAAAGTTGTCCTGCACCCAGGTCGTCGGCAACCCCGCCTCCTGCATCGTTCGCAGGTTCCAGGTCTCCAGAAACGCGCCGCGGCTGTCCCGGTAGATCGTGGGTTTCAGCAGCAATACCCCCGGGAGTTTCGTTTCTTCAATCTTCATCAAAGGCTCTCAGCGGCAAAGTAGGGCTCGCGCAACAAAGCCAGCAGATATTGCCCGTATCCGCTCTTCCGCACAGGCTCTGCGAGCTTCTCCAGCTGTTCTGCGGAGATGTATCCGAGTCGATAGGCAATCTCCTCCGGACACGCAATCTTCAATCCCTGTCGCCGCTCCACCGTTTGAATGAAGAGGCCCGCCTCAAACAGCGAATCATGGGTTCCGGTGTCCAGCCAGGCCATCCCGCGGCTCATGATCTGCACGTTCAGCGTGCCCGCTTCCAGGTAAAGACGGTTCAGGTCCGTGATCTCCAGCTCGCCGCGCGCCGACGGTTTCAGCGAGGCCGCGAGTTCCACGACCTGGCTGTCGTAGAAATACAGCCCGGTCACCGCGTAGCGAGAGCGCGGCGCCTTCGGCTTCTCCTCCAGGCTGATCGCCCGGCCATTGCTGTCGAATTCCACTACGCCATACCGCTCCGGATCATGCACCGGATACGCGAAGACCGTCGCCCCCTTCTCCAGTTGCGCGGCCCGCTGTAGCTGCTTCGAAAACGACTGCCCGTAGAAAATGTTGTCCCCAAGAACCAGCGAACACGCATCCTGCCCAATGAACTCCCGCCCGATCAGAAAAGCCTGCGCCAGTCCGTCCGGGCTGGGCTGCACGGCGTACGTGATGTTGATTCCCCAGCCGTGCCCGTCTCCCAGCAATTCGCGGAAACGCGCCGTGTCCTGCGGCGTCGAGATAATCAGGATGTCCCGCAGTCCCGAGAGCATCAGCGTGCTCAGCGGGTAATAGATCATCGGCTTGTCATACACCGGCAGCAACTGCTTCGAAACCACATGCGTCACCGGGTACAGCCGGGTCCCCGATCCCCCCGCAAGAATGATCCCCTTCATTGCGCCAGCCGCTCCCCCGTCATGCGATCGCCATAGTTCTGCTCGATCCACTGCAGATAGCCGCCGGTCCGCACATTCTCCACCCAGTCCAGGTTGTCCAGATACCAGCGAACCGTCCGCCGCAGTCCGCTCTCGAACCGCTCGGCCGGCTGCCAATCCAGCTCCTGCGTGATTTTCGTTGCGTCGATGGCGTACCGCCGGTCATGCCCCGGTCGATCCTTCACATACGTGATCAACTTTCTGCGCGATCCCGGCTTGCCGTCCGAGCTCATCTCATCCACCAGATCGCAGATCGTGTGCACCACATCCAGGTTCTTCTTTTCGCTGTTGCCGCCGATGTTATAGGTCTCGCCCACGCGTCCCCGTTCCAGCACGGTCCGGATCGCCGCACAGTGATCCTCGACAAACAGCCAGTCGCGCACATTCGCCCCGTCCCCATACACCGGAAGCGGTTTGCCCTCCAGCGCGTTCATGATCATCAGGGGAATCAGCTTCTCCGGAAATTGAAACGGCCCGTAATTGTTCGAGCAGTTCGTCGTCAGCACCGGCAATCCGAACGTGTGATGATACGCCCGCACCAGATGGTCGGATGAAGCCTTCGACGCCGCGTACGGGCTGTTCGGCGCGTAAGGAGTCGTCTCCGAAAAAGCCGGATCGTTCGGCCCCAGCGACCCGTACACCTCATCGGTCGAGATATGCAGAAACCGGAAAGCCCGCTTCTCCGCCTCATCCAGTCCCGACCAGTAACTCTTCGCCCGCTCCAGCAGCCTGAACGTCCCCTCCACGTTCGTGCGTATGAACGCATCCGGCGCCACAATCGACCGGTCTACGTGGCTTTCGGCCGCAAAGTGGACAATCGCCCGCGGCTGGTGCTCGCGCAGCAGCGTGCCGATCAACTCGGCATCGCAGATGTCGCCATGCACCAGAAGGTGCCGCGTATCCCGCTGGATTGAATCCAGGTTCCTCGGGTTGCCGGCATAGGTCAGTCGGTCGAGATTCACCACCGGCGAGCCGACCTGGCTCAGCCACTGCAGCGCGAAGTTCGACCCGATAAACCCCGCTCCTCCCGTAATGAGAATTGTGTCATTCATGCGCAGGATGCACTCGCCTGTAAGCTTCGCCCATCATAAACGCTCGGTATGGCTCGGCTGCGTGCTCTTCAACAACCGGGCAACGCCAGCTGCGGCGATGGAGGAAGCGGAATCTGAAGGATCCGATCTTTCCCCCATCGTATCCCGCCCCCACCATCCCGAACAGCCGCACCAGCACAATCTTCCATTCACGAAAGAATCATGAAAGTACTGCAAATGGGGCATTGCAGCAGACCCGGAACGATCTGGTAAAACGGTGATGCGGGTGTAGTTTAATGGCAGAATCAAAGCCCTCCAGGCTTTGGGTAAGGGTTCGACTCCCTTCGCCCGCTCCACTTTCCGGTCATTCGCCCTGCTTGCGAGGGTGAAACCGGTGCTCGCGGCCCTTGCATGTGGCGCAGCAAACTGCTTTCCGGCGCGAAACGGTCCTCCCCAGACCGATGCCGGACAATGGGCCTTCGGACCATGTCGACAGCATCCGCCCCGCTTGACGACCGCTCTCTCTCTGGATCGAAGAAGCACGCCGCTTCAGGGGATCGCGTCCCGGTTCTCGACGGAATCCGCGGCATCGCCATCCTCCTCGTCATGTTCTTCCACTTCTGGGAGAACGGAACCACGCGCTTCGGACAACCCCTCTGGCTGCGCCTCTATGCCTACATCGCCGGGATGGGCTGGACCGGTGTGGATCTCTTCTTCGTCCTTTCCGGCTTTCTGATCACCGGCATTCTCTATGACGCACGCAACAGCCGTCACTACTTCCGCGTCTTCTACGGCCGCAGAACCGTTCGCATCTTCCCGCTCTATTACGCCGCTCTGATCTTCTTCTTCGTGCTTGTCCCGTTCCTGCTGGCCCATGTCCATCACGGCGTCTCCGCCGCTATGCGTGACAGCATCTACACCACTCCGGTCGCAAAACTCTTCGCCTGGTGCTACGTCATCAACTGGTACGAGGGACTCAAAGGATGGTCTGCCATCCCGCACCCCCTCCAGCATTTTTGGTCCCTGGCCATCGAAGAGCAGTTCTACCTGGTGTGGCCGCTTCTGGTCCTGAAGGTGCCGCGCCGCCGCCTCATCGCCGTCTGCCTGGGCATCATGGCCCTTGCCTGTACGCTCAGGGGCGTCTTTTTCGAGATCCATCTTCCCATCGCTGCCTATACCTGGACGATCTGCCGCGCCGACTCCCTCGCCATTGGCGCCATCGTCGCTCTCGCGTTCCGCGATCCCGGCGACTGGAAGACTCTTTTGAAGTGGGCACAGTGGCTCGTACTGCCCGCCCTCTGCGGACTCATTGTGGTGCGCGTTCTCAATCCAAACTGCCTGGCCGGTCCCGGCGATGCTCCCAGCCTCTCCATGGACACGCTCTCCATCACCTTCAATGGCATCTTCTTTGCCTCGTGCATCGCCCTGGCCATGGGCACTCCCACCGGCAGCCGAACCCGCCGCATCATCGGAACGCCTTTCCTGCGCTTCTTTGGCAAATACAGTTATTGCCTCTATATTTGCCACCTGCCCATCATTGCCGTTCTGGCCAAGGCGGGATTCAGCAACGATCAGCTCGCCCTTCGCCTGCACGCGAATCAGCTGGTCGGGGCGGTGCTTGTCAACGCCATCGGCTTTGCCGCCTCACTCACGGTCGCCCTGGCCAGTTGGCATCTCTACGAAAAGCAGTGGCTCAAGCTAAAGAACCTCCCGGCGCTGCGCCGCAGGGACGCGCTGCCCGCCCAGGCTCCTGCCGCCGCCTCATGATTTCCGCCGCCCAGGCGCTCCGCGCCGAACCCGGCCTCTGATTTGTCTTCCCCCCTGCACCGGCGTATCGTCGATAAATGTTCGGGTGGCATCTTCTGCACGCGGGAGGAGCCGCACTGGAGACATCATGAGCATGACGCAGTTCCGTACCAGCGACCCGGAGGCCAACCGGCCGGTTCCGGTCACCTTCCAGACATTGCAGGAAAAGAAGCAGACGGGCCGCCCCATCACGGCGCTCACCGCCTACGACTACGCCACGGCGCGCCTGGTCGACGAGGCCGGCATCGACCTGATCCTCGTCGGCGACTCCCTCGCCCAGGTCGTCCTGGGCTATGAGAACACCCTCCCCGTCACCGTGGAGGAGATGCTCCACCACACTCGCGCCGTCCGCCGCGCGGTCCGCCGTGCCATCGTCGCCGCCGACATGCCCTGGGGCTCCTACCACCTTGGCTTGACTGAAGGCGTGGCCAACGCCGTCCGCTTCGTGAAAGAGGCAGGCGCTCAGGCGGTCAAAATCGAAGGTGGCGCCCGCCGCGCCGAGTTCGTCGAGCGCCTCACCTCTGCCGAAATCCCGGTTATCGGCCATCTCGGCCTCACTCCCCAATCCGTCCACAAGATGGGCGGTTACAAGGTGCAGGGCAAATCGATTGCCGCCATCAGCACCCTGCTCCACGACGCTCATACCCTCGAAGCCGCCGGAGCCGTCCTTCTTGTCCTCGAAGGCATCCCCCGGGAAGTCGCCGCTCGCATCACCGCCGAAGTGGGCATTCCCACCATCGGCATTGGCGCCGGACCTGACTGCGATGGCCAAATCCTCGTCTTCCACGACCTCGTTAATCTCAGCTTCACCTCGCCGGCGAAGTTCGTCCGCCAATACGGCGATGCAGCCGCGCTCCTCCGCTCCGCCATCGACGGCTACCGCCGCGACGTGGAGCAAAACGCCTTCCCCAGCGATTCGGAGAGCTATCACCTGCCGAAAGACGTCGCCGCGGCCCTCGAAACCGCCGCGCTCCGTCAAAAAGACTGACGCCGCTAACCCCGGATGAAGATTGTTCGTTCCATCGCTGAAACGCGCGCGGCGGTTGCCGACCTCCGCCGCCAGGGCCGCTCGCTCTGCCTGGTGCCCACCATGGGCGCGCTCCACGAGGGACACATTTCCCTGGTGCGCGCCGCCAAAGCCGCCTGCGATGCGGTCGCCGTCACCATCTTTGTCAATCCCACCCAGTTCGGGCCCAACGAAGACCTCTCCAAATATCCCCGCACCTTCGAAGCCGATTGCCGTCTCCTCGAAGCCGAGGATGTCGATCTGCTCTTCGCTCCGGACGTCGCCGACATGTACCCTCCTGGCGCCACCACCTGGGTCGAGGTCGAAGAGATCCAGGACCGCCTCGACGGCCAGTCCCGCCCCGGACACTTTCGCGGCGTCGCCACCATCGTCGCCAAGTTGTTCCACCTGTTCGCACCGGACAAAGCCTTCTTCGGCCAGAAGGATGCCGCTCAGGTTGCCATCCTGCGGCGTATGGTGCGCGATCTCCACTTCGACCTTGAATTAGTTGTTTGCCACACCGTCCGCGAGCCGGACGGCCTGGCCATGAGTTCCCGCAACCGTTATCTTTCCCCTGAAGATCGCCGCCACGCCCTCGTCCTCAGCCGCGCCCTCCACGCGGTCGAAGCTCAGGTCCAGGCCGGCGAAAGAGACGCCGCCGCTCTCATCGCCACCGGCCTGCGCACCATCGCCGAAGAGCCGTCCGTCCGCGTGGACTACTTCTGCATCGTCGATCCCGACACGCTCGAAGATCGGCCGCACGTCGGCAACGGCGCGCTCGTGGCCGTGGCCGCCTACGTAGGCCCGGCCCGCCTCATCGACAATCTGCTGATTTCCCCAATCTGATTCGCCTACTGCGGGGGCGCCCCACCCGCCGGCGCTCCAGGATGCTCATGATGCGCTTCCGGCGGCGGCACAAAGTGCTCCGGCATGCTGTGTCCCCGATGGCAGGTTCCGCAGGTCACATGCTTGTCCTCGGCCGTTGCGTCAGGATCGTTCACCTTCGCCAGGTAGTCCGCATCGATGGTCCGCGTCATGCGGATCATGAGCCGCGCCGTCGTCTTGTCCGGTTTCGCATCCGAGGCGAAGTCGAGCTTGTGCGTCTGCGGATTCGCCGCATGGCAGAAGTTGCACTCCACCCCCAGCGCACCGGCAAATCCGCGCATAATCTGCCGTAGTTGCTCGGGAGTGGTGTCCTTCGGTAGTACCTTCAGGTTCACTGGTTTCGGAAACGGACGGCGCGCATGGGTTTCCTGAGCGGGTGGGGCGCCGGCCTCCTGCACTGTGGGCGCGGCGAAAACAGGCTGAGCCGCAAGGGTGAGAATAAGAATTCCAGCAAACAACAAACATCTCTGCATGTGTCTGATTCCTGGGAATTAGGCTGATACGACGAGGAGGAAAGACCCTGACCGAATGTTACTCATGCGACGGGAGAGAAGCCGCGCAAGTTGCAGAATGACAAAGAATTCATCCAGCCATCGTACCGGCTTCTGCCCGCCGCTCACCCGGAAACGAACGAATTTCCCTGCAAAGCAAACCGCAGCGGCCGGTCGGCGGCTTTGCGAATCCCCACCCGCGGCAGAACCGTAATCCCATCGGCAACGAAGCCGTCGTTCTCTACGTGCAAGCCCGAGTGGTTATGCGTCACATCCACGCCGTTGTGCATGTCGCGCGTGATGCCCAGCGCCTGGCACAGCCGTCCCGGGCCCGACGCCAGCAGACGCGGGTTGGCGTCCGGCTCAACCCCGCGCAGGCGCGCCATGGTCGCGAATCCCTCCAGGGGTTCGAGCGCGCGCAGCAGCACGCATCCGGCCTCACCCTCCGGCTCGCAGCTGATGTTCAGGCAATAATGCATGCCATAGATGAAGTACACGTAGGCAAACCCGGGAGGTCCAAACAGCACCGCATTGCGCCGCGTTTTTCCCGCGAATGCATGGGCCGCCTCATCGTCCAGGCCAAAGTAGGCCTCGGTTTCGACAATCCGCCCGCTCAGCCACTCTCCCTCGCATCGACGCACCAGCACTTTGCCCAGCAGAGCTCGCGCCACCTGATCCGGCGGATGAATATAGAACGGGCGCGAAACGACAGGGCAACGGGGCATTTATTTCGGAGCCAGCTCCTTCAGAGTCGCCAAAACCTCCTCCGCATGCCCTTCCGGCTTCACTTTGGGAAAAATCTTCAGCAGGCGCTGATCGGGCCCGATCAGAAAGGTCGTCCGCTCGATGCCGATCACCTTTTTCCCATACATATTCTTTTCCTTCAGAACACCAAACTGATTGCAAACCGCTTCGTCTACATCAGCAAGGAGGGTGTACGGCAGGTTGTACTTTTCGCGGAACTTCTTCTGCGCCCTGGGCGTGTCGCGGGAAATGCCCAGAACCACGGCTCCTGTGTTCTGGATCTTTTTGAACTGATCGCGAAAGCCGCAGGCCTCGATGGTGCACCCCGGCGTATCCGCCTTAGGGTAGAAAAACAACACCACGGGTTTGCCCGCAAAGTCCTTCAGATGAATGGTATGCTCCCCTTCATCCTGGAGAGCGAAATTGGCGACTTTGTCGTTGATCTCCATCTTCCCTCGTTAGCCGATGCGTTTCCGTCTGTTGCGCGCATCATTATGATTGTTTCGTAGCAGTGAGGATTATGTCACGGGTTTGTTGCATCAAGGTTGCAGCAGGGTTGTTCGGCTTCGCGGCGATCGCCTGCGCCCTCCCCGCCTGGGCGCAGTATCCCGGTCGCGTCGACACCAGCACGGCCGGCGGAACCCACCTCCGCGCCACTGCGATCGTCGAATACACCGGCGACCTCACCCACATGAAGGCCAGCCGCCTCATCCCCATTTCCGTCTGGGATGGCATGCAGTTCCAGCCGGGCGCCCTCTACCTGGCGGAGCCCGCACCCCTCGCCGTGCTTTCCGGCACTCAGTACGAGTTGGAGTCCGACGGCCACCCCAAAGGCTATTTCAACATCAACGATGCGGAGAGCCTGGCAGGGCTCTGGATCGGCGTCGGCAAGTACCAGGCGCCGCAGGTGTACAAGGCCAGGCTACAGCGGGCGAAGATCATGCCCTATGTCGTCGGCGACACAGACCCGGACAAGCCTCACTTCGCCCACCGGCCCGCCGATGAGCAGCAGCAGTCACAGCGGACCCCCGGTGCGCCCCCCGTCGATCCCGATCGCCCAACCCTCCACGAGCGTCCGCAAAGCGATAACACTTCCGCTTCGGGCGCTGCCACAGACGACACCGATCCCGACCGCCCCACTTTCCACCGCCAGGCGGAGGCGACGGCACAAGCGCCGGCCGGCAATTCACAGGCTTCGATTGACCCGGATCGCCCTCGTCTCGAATACGCCGCTCCCGAAACACAGGAAAAGCTCGACAAGCCCGACGCCCTCTCTGGCATGCCGGCCGAAATGAATCAGATCGTCGCTGTCTCCGATCCGAAGACGACCGACTCGGAATCCTGGACCTACAGCTGGTCCAATCCGGACGACGCCGCGAAAATGAAGGCCGATCTTGAAACCGCGGCGGAGCAGGCTCTTGCACCACCTCCGCCCGCTCCAGCAAAGACCAGCACCACCCGGCATACTTCCCACGCGAAGAAGCCCGTTGCGCCTCCGGCCCCCATGCTTGCCGATGAGGAATTCAAGGTCTTCCGCCTGAGCTTCGGAGGCGGTGCCGCCATGGTGCTCTCTGCCCGCACTACGTCCGTTCCCGTGAAATACGTCACCATCATCGCCCAGCCTGATTTCTACGGGAACGCTCAGATCCTGCTGAAGCACGTGACCAGTGACGGCGATCTGGACGTTTCCCCGAGGATGAGCCTCATCGACGCCGTGGATCCTCGCGGCGACGGCACCGCCGACCTGCTCTTCGAACTCCGCGGCCGCACCTTCCGCCAGTTTGCCCTCTACCGCATCGCCGGCGGCCAGGCCACCCAGGATTTCGTCACCGAGCCCAGCGCAAACTGAGTTCTGACCGTTACAGCTTCGGTAGCTGACTCGTATCCCACCCGCCACCCAGCGCGCGAATCAGCTGCACGCTCGCCACGAACTGCCGCGCGGCAATATCCTCCTGAGTGCGTTCATTGGTGAGTTGCGCTGTCTGCGCCGTCAGCACTTCCAGATACGTCGTCACTCCGCCCTTGTAACGGTTGGTGCTGATCAGCAACGACCTTCGTGCAGCTTCCACCGCGGCCTCCTCGGTCACCGCTTCCTGGTTCAGGATGCGCAGCGCCGAAAGATTGTCTTCCACATCCTCGAAAGCGGACAGCACCGTTTCCCGGTAATTCGCCACCTGTTGCTGGTACGCATCGCGCGCCTGCTGGGTAATGGCGTGACGCCGGCCCGCGTCGAACAGCAGTTCCACCGCCGAGGCCCCCAGCGACCACATTTCGCTGGGTCCCTGAATCCACGTGCCGGCGTTGCCGCTTAGAAAGCCCCCGGTTCCGGTCAGCGATACAGCCGGATAATACGCGGCGATGGCCACCCCAATCTGCGCATTCGCGGCGTCCACCTGCCGCTCCGCCGCCGCAATATCCGGACGCCGTTCCAGCAGCTGCGAAGGCACTCCCACTGGAATTTGCGGAATATGGTTCCCCAGCGGCATCTCCGGCAAACTGAATACCGAGGCGGGCACGCCGATTAACGTGGCAATCGCGTGCTCATATTGTGCGCGCGCCACCGCTACGTCGATATCCTGCGCGCGTGTCGTCTCCAGCTGGGTCTGCGCCAGAGCCACATCGGACTCAGTCGCCACGCCCCCCTTGAACCGGACCTGCGTCAGCTGCAAATACGATTCATACGCGGTCACCGTGTTGTCCAGCAGTTCCTTCTGCGAGTCCAGCCCGCGCATCTCGAAGTAATCGGCGGCCAGCTCCGCGCGCAGGCTCAGCTCCACATTCGCCAGCAGCGCCGCGGACGCCTGCGCATTCGCGCGCGTCGCTTCCACCGTCCGCCGCACCTGACCCCAGAGATCCGGCTCCCACTGCGCCTGTCCGCCAATACTGAAGGTGTTGAACTGGTAGTTCGTCACCCCCTGCACCGTATTCGCCTGGTTGTTCGATTCCCGGGTGCGCTGCACCGACGGACCGGCGGCCAGCGTCGGATAGTACTGCGAGCGCGCCACCGCAACCTGCTCCCGCGCCTGCTGGTACTGCTCCATAGCCACGCGCAGCGTCTGGTTCGAAACCGCGACCTTCCCCTCCAGCTCGTTCAGCTCGGGATCGCCGTACGTCTCCCACCACGGCCCGCGCAAAACGCTGTCGCTCGGCTCCGTCTGCTTCCATCTCCCGTTTGGCGGATTCGGCGGAGGAACCGCGTTCTCCTTCCACTCCGGCGCGCTCGCAGCGTTCGGCCGATGATAATTCGGGCCCACTGTGCATCCGGCCAGCAGGAGCAACACCGTCGCCGCTCCCGTCGGAAGAAGCTGCCTCATCGGCCGCCCCCCTCCGGCGCCTGTCCGCCTTCCTCCGGTGCTCCCGGAATACCCCCTTCGCGATTCGGCTGCACCACGCGCACCGTCTCTCCATCGATGATCGAGTCCGGAGGATTCTGCATCACCAGGTCGTCCGGCTGCAGCCCCTCCGTCACCTGCACAACCTTCCCGTCGTTCTGCCCGATGGTGACCGGCACCAGCTTCGCCTTGTTCCCGTTCACCACCGTCGCCACGCGCAGGCCTTCCTGGCGGAACAGCAGCGTGGAAACCGGCAGGATCAGCGTCTGCTTCACGACCTTCACGTGAAAATGGACTTCCGTGTATGCGCCCGGCACCAGTTGACCCTCCGGATTCGGCACGTCCACTTCCACCAGCAACGTTCGGGAAGTGGGATCGATAGCCCGTGCCGTCCGCACCACCTTGCCCTGGAACTCGCGGCCCGGAATCTCGTTGAGGGTCAAATATGCCGGTGTGCCCGGCGTGCAGTTCGGCGAATCCACCTGAGGCACGTTCACGTACACACGCATCACGTGCTCGTCGTCCATGTGGAACATCTCGTGCCCGCCCGCGGTTCCGGACCCCGCGTTGATCAGCGTGCCGATATCTACGTCGCGCGCGGTAAGGGTTCCCGTGAACGGTGCATAGACCTTCTCGAATCCCACCAGTTGCTCCAGACGATCCACATTCGCCTGCGCGGATTTCACCTGCGTATTCGTCGAAGCCTGCTGGGTCACGAAATTCTCAGTGTCCTGCGTCGCCACCGCGTTCTGGGCCAGCAGATCCGTGTAGCGCTGCGCCTGCTGCTTTGCGTAGCGCGCGTTCGCCTGCGCAGTCAGCAGATCCGCTTTCGCCTGCGCCAGCTGCTGGTCCACTTCGGGGCTGGCAATCGTCGCCAGCAACTGCCCCTTCCTTACGCGCGCGCCGATATCGAAATACCACTTCTCCAGATAGCCATCCGTCCGCGCATAGATCGGCGAATCCACATACGCGAACATGTTGCCCGGCAGCACGATTTCCTGGCTGGGATCGCCCAGCTGCGGCTTGTCCACCACCACGTCAGCCAGCGCCAGTTCGTCGGTTCGCTGCGCCAGCTGCTTCTCCGCCCGCAGACGCGGCACGATCCCGGTCACCGCCGCCACCACCGCAACCACCAGCAGCACCGCCAGCAGGATCAGCGCCCCCCGCCCCGTCAGCACCGGACGCTCTCCCGTCCTTCTCTGATTTCGCTCGCTTTCGCTCATGCTTCACTCCCCGCCATGGCGTGGTGCCCGTGACGCTCCGCCTCGCGCTCCTTGCGTTTCCTCTCCAGCCGGCCGTGCATCACGCTGAAAACGGTCGGCACGAAAAACAGCGTTGAAACCGTAGCGAACAGCAATCCCCCAATCACTGCCCGCCCCAGCGGCGCGTTCTGCTCGCCGCCCGACCCCAGCCCCAGCGACATCGGCACCATGCCCAGAATCATAGCCAGCGCCGTCATCAGCACCGGCCGGAAGCGCACGTAACCCGCGTTCAGCGCCGACAGCCGTGCGTCGCCCACCGTCTCCTCCAGCTGCTCCCGGGCAAAGCTGATCACCAGAATCGAGTTCGATGTCGCCACCCCCATACACATGATCGCCCCGGTCAGCGCCGGCACGCTGAGCCGCGTATGCGTCAGGAAAAGGAACCACACAATGCCCGATACCGCAGCCGGCAGAGCCGTCACGATGATGAACGGATCCAGCCACGACTGGAAATTGATCACGATCAGCAGGTAGACCAGCGCGATTGAGCCCAGCAGCCCCAGCAGCAGCCCTCGAAACGCAGTCGTCATCGTCCGCACCTGCCCGCGGATCACAAGGTGCGATCCCCGCGGCAGATGCGCCTTTTCCCGATCCACGATTTTCTGGATTCCCTGGCTCACGCTGGCCAGGTCCGTTCCCGTCACATTGCCGTAAATATCGAGCACAGGGCTGATGTTGTAGTGCGTTACCATTCCCATCTCTTCGCCCGGCTGGACTGACGCGACATTGCCCAGGATCTGGATCGGCTCTCCTCCCACCGGGCCTGTGCTGCCCGGTGGCAGCCCGGCCCCATACGAGGAAC
Source organism: uncultured Acidobacteriaceae bacterium (assembly GCA_963770525.1). Lineage (GTDB taxonomy): Bacteria > Acidobacteriota > Terriglobia > Terriglobales > Acidobacteriaceae > Palsa-343. The sequence continues at coordinate 436,457 of CAVYPY010000007.1, forward strand.
TGTTCGGCAGCAGGGCTCCCCCACCGCTGCCCGTGGTCACCGGGATATTGCTCAGGTCCTGCATCGTGTCCAGGTTGTATTGCTGCGACTGCGCGACGATGTCGTACTCCACTCCGTTGCGCGGGTCCAGATAAAACGTCGGCGAGGTCTGGAAACTGCCGCTGCTGGCCACCAGCAGGCTCTGCGCTATATCCCGCTCCTCCAGGTTCGTGCTCTGTGCAAAACTGCGATTCACGTCGATCGTCAGCTTCGGATTGTCAAACGGCTGCTGGATGCGCATGCCCGACGTTCCCGGCACATACTTGATCTCGTTCAGCAGGCGATCCGCCACCAGCCGGTTCCCTTCCAGATCCGGCCCCACAACCTGCACATCGATCGGCGACGGCAGGCCAAAGTTCAGAATCTGCGTCACCATATCCACCGGCAGCGTGAAAAACTCGAGGCCCGGGAACTTCCGCGGCAACTCCGCCTGCAGCCTCTCCACGTAATCTTCGGTCGGGCGATGATGCTCCGTCAGCGAAACCTGAATATCCGCGTCCGCTGGTCCAATCGGCGCTGAATTCGAATACGTCGTGTTGATTCCCGAATACGGCAGCCCAATGTTGTCGATGATCGTCACCAGCTCCTTCTTCGGGACCACCTGGCGGATCGTATTGTCGATGCGATCGCACAGCTCGGCCATATCCTCGATGCGCGTCCCCGTCCGTGCCCGCACGTGCATCTTGAACTGTCCGCTGTCCACCGACGGAAAGAAATCCTCTCCCAGGAACGGATACAGCACCGCCGCCGATCCCATCGTGAAGACGAAAAACAGGATCATGAACAGTGCCGCATGCTCGACGCACAGTTCCAGAATGCTGCGGTAGCCGCTGCGGATCCTTTCGAAGCGATGTTCGAAGGCATTCTGGAAGCGCGTGAACGGATTCCGGCTCTGCAGCTTCCGTTCCCCCTCCAGGGGGTCGTGCTCGTGGAGCAGGTAGCGCGCCATTGTCGGCACCACTGTGCGCGACAGCAGATACGACGCCAGCATCGCGAACACCACCGCCTCCGCCAGTGGAACGAAAAGGTATCGCGCCACCCCGCCCAGAAAGAACATCGGCACAAACACGATGCAGATGGAGATCGTGGCCACCAGCGCCGGTACCGCAATCTGCGCCGCGCCGTCCAGAATCGCCTGCTCGATGGCCTTGCCCTGCTCCAGGTTGCGGTTGATGTTCTCAATCTCCACCGTGCCATCGTCCACCAGGATGCCCACCGCCAGAGCGAGGCCGCCCAGCGTCATGATGTTGATCGTCTCCCCCAGCCCCCGCAGCACCAGCAGCGACGTCAGAATCGACAGCGGGATCGAGACCGCGATGATCAGCGTGCTCCGCCAGCTTCCCAGGAACACAAGGATCATAAGAGCAGTCAGCACCGCGGCGATGATCGCTTCCTGCATTACGTCGTTGATCGAGGCTTTGACGAAAATCGACTGGTCGGACAACGGGGTGATCTTCAGTTGCGGAGGCAGCTGGGACTTCAGCGATGCGACTCTGGCCAGCACACCCTTGATGATGTCCAGCGTCGAAGCGTTTCCCGTCTTGATCACCGACAGCAGCGACGCCCGCTGCCCGTCCACGCGCACGATGTTCGTCTGCGGCGGAGACCCGAACTCCACATGTGCGACATCGCGGATGTAGACCATCGCCCCGTTCACCTGGCGAATCGGCAGATTGTTCAGTTCCGCGATCGTCTCCGGCGCCGCATTCGTCTCCAGCTGGTATTCGAACGGACCGATCTTGATCGTCCCTGAAGGCAGGATCAGATTCTGCGCGCCGATCGTGTTCACGACATCTGCCGGAGAAAGCCCCTTCGCCTGCAGAGCCGGCACGTTGAGATCCACCTGCACCTGCCGCTGCTTTCCGCCGTAGGGATAAGGAACGCCGGCTCCCGGGACCGTCACCAGCTGCGTGCGGATAAAGTTCAGGCCGTAGTCATTCAGCTGCGCCTCCGTCAGCCCCTGCCCGGAAAGCCCCAGCTGGATAATCGGCACGCTCGACGCGTTGTACTGGATGATCAGGGGCGCTGTCGTTCCCGGCGGCAGCTGCCGCAGCTGCGTCTGCGCAATGGCCGTCACCTGCGCCACCGCATCCCCGATATTCACTCCCGGCTGGAAATAGATCTTGATGATCGACCGGCCGTTCACCGACATCGACTCGATGTGCTCGATGTCGTTCACGGTCGTCGTCAGCGACCGCTCGCTGAGCGTCACGATCCGGTTCGCCATCTGCTCCGGCGAAAACCCCGTGTACTGCCAGATCATCGCCACCACGGGAATGTCGATATTGGGGAAAATATCCACCGGCATCGTCATAATGGCCAGCGGTCCCAGAATCATCAACAGCAGTGCCAGAACGGCAAAGGTGTAGGGCCGTCGCAGCGCGAGGCGGACTATCCACATAGCGCGTCAGTTTCTCCTGCGGTTCGCCGTCCCTGGGACGGCCGGATCGCTTCCCTGCGCATGGCTGGATTCCGGGAAGTAGTCAGTTGCAGAGACACAAATGCGGCTCTCTTCAGTATCCATCCTCAGCCTGTCTGGAAGGAATCGTGCCAGGTGAATCGTGCCAGGTTGGGCTTACGACTTTGAAGACGGTTTTCCCGGCGAAAAAGTCTTCAGGACCAGTAGTTGAATCTTAACCAAACCGACGATCGCTCGTCCCGCGCGATTCAGTCTCCTCTTCAGCAAACCTGCGGCCATTACAGGTTCATCTTCTTGAAAATGCGCCCGGGAATGCTGCGCACCACCAGCATAATCAAGCCCCAGAACGGCGGCACATAAGCGACGTCCTTCCGCCGGTCGATCGCCCTCACAACATATCGCGCCACATCCGAGGGTTGCGCGAACAGCGCATTTTTAGGCAGATGCGCTGTCATCGGAGTGGCCACAAACCCTGGCTTGATGGTCAAAACCTGGACACCAGCCCGGTCGATCCGGTTGCGAACCCCATCCAGAAAGACATTCAGCCCGCCCTTCGAAGCGCCATACACATAATTGCTCTTGCGCCCCCGATCCCCTGCCACCGACGAGATCACGGCAATCGTCCCGCGCCGCTCCCCCTCGAAATAATTCGCCAGCCACGTCACCAGCGACACCGCCGAAAGAAAATTCGTCAGCAGCACCGCTTCGGCCACGCCATAATCCCGCTCCGCCTGCGGCTGATTCCCCAGCACCCCATGCGCCAGCAACGCCACATCGATTCCGCCGAGAGCGTTTACCGCCCGCGACAGCAATGCCGGATGTCCCGCCGTATCGTCCAGATCGGCGACCTGCCCGATCACCCCAGCGGCCCCTCGCGTCACCAGATCGGCGGACACGGCCGCCAGCTTCGCCGTATTCCGCGCCACCAGAAAAAAGCTCGCCCCCTGCTCGGCCATCAGCCGCAGCGTCGCCTCGGCAATCGCCGATGTCGCCCCCAGAGCCAGAACCCGCCGAGGCGCCCCTGCAGCCCTAGCCATCGAGCGGCCTCCGTCCCGTCACCCTCTGCCAGAAAGCCGAATCGAACCCCGGATCCACATACCGCGAAAACTCCTGCCACTGCGGATAGAACGCCTGGAACTGCTCTGCCGTCATCCGCGCGTCCTTCGCCGAGTACATCTTTCCTCCGTGCTCCAGCGTGATCCGCGCCAGCCGCTCCACCAGATCGAAGCTCACTTCCCGCCTGATGGGGAAATCCAGCGCCAGCATCACTCCCGGCGCCGGAAACGACATCATCCCCACCGACGGCACCTCGCCGAAGAACTTGATCACCGCCAGAAATGACGCCAGCCCCGACTTCGTGATCGCCTTCAGAATCTCGATCATCCCCTCCCGCGCGCTCGCCGGCGGAATCACGTTCTGGAACTGCAGCAGTCCCTGCCGCCCATACATCCGGTTCCAGTGCAGCACCGCGTCCAGCGGATAGAAGAACGGCTCGTAATCCACGGCTGCCACCTTCTGCTTCGCCATCTGCTTATGAAAGTAAAGGCTGTTGAACGCCGCCATCGACCAGCGGTTCAGCGCAATGGCCGGCAATTCGATCGGGAACACCAGCTTCGGTTCTTTGCTCTTCGTCAGCGGCCCCGGCTCCTGCGCGTGATCGCCCTGCATAAAAATGCCCCGCGCGAAGTTGCGCCCTGTCGACACGCAGTCGATCCACGCCACCGTGTACTCGCTGGTCGCCGTCTGCGACAACGCAAAGAACTCGTCGATGCCATGGAACTTCTCCCCGCGGTACTGAATCTTCCGCGACACGATCGGCCGCAGGCGAACCTCCGCCCACGTCATCAGGCCCGTCAGCCCCATCCCCCCGATCGTCGCCGCAAACCACTCCGGATTCTCCACCGGACTGCACACGAACCGCGATCCATCCGACCGCACCAGCTCAAACCGCAGCACATGCCGGCCGAAGGCCCCCGCCACGTGGTGGTTCTTGCCGTGAATATCGTTGGCAATCGCTCCGCCCACCGTCACATACTTCGTCCCCGGCGTCACCGGCAGAAAAAATCCCCGGGGCACGCCGAAGTCGAGAATCTGCTGCAGCGACACGCCCGTCTCGCAGCGAAGCACCCCGGTCGCCGCGTCGAAGTGCAGCAGCCGGTCCATCCCCGATGTCTTCAGCAGCGTGCCATGATCCAGCAGGCACACGTCGCCGTAGCTCCGCCCCAGTCCCACCGGCAGCACCTTCGTCGCCGGCGCCTGCGCCAGCGGAAAATCCGTGGTCCAGTGCAGCGGAACTACTTCGGCCTGCATTTTTGGATAGCGGCCCCAGGATTCAAACTGCGGAGCCTGTTTGGAACTCGTGCCGGAACTGCCCATGAAGTCTCACTTCCTGTTGCTAAAAAACGGCGAACGCTGCAATCGCGGCCACCGCCAGGCCAATCAGCAGGCTCATGCGGTCGGTCAGCGCAAAGATCACCGGATCTTCGTTCAGCTCTCCCCGCGAGGCCAGCAGCCAAACCCGGCTCAGCCACAGAATCATCAGCGGCGTGATCAGCCACAGCCGGCTCGCATGCCGATAGAGAGCCGTGATCTCATGCGCGCCGATGTAAAACGAAAACACCACCACCGAGGCATACGCGCTGGCCGTGCCGAAACTGCGCATCTGCTCGATGTCCATCAGCAGATACCCGCGCCCATTGGCCAGCGTCTGCCCTCGCGCCCGCGTGTTCTGCAGCTCGCTGAAGCGCTTCACCATCGCCAGGCTCAGAAACAGGAACAGCGCAAAAGCGCCCAACCATGGGGAAATCGGTACCCGCGTCGCCGCCGAACCCGCCAGCAGCCGCAGCGTGTACAGTCCCGACAGCAGAATCACATCCACCAGCACCACCCGCTTGAAGTACAGCGAGTACGACAAGGTAGTCGCCAGATAAACCAGCAGCCAGCCCAGGAACGCCCACGGCAGCAGCAGAACCGCGATCGCCAGCGCGCCGCCCAGCAGCGTTAGGCTCAGAACCATCCCGGTCATCACCGAGAGATCGCCGGCAGCAAATGGACGCAGCCGCTTCGCCGGATGCCGGCGGTCCGCCTCGATATCCAGCAGATCGTTGGCAATGTAGGTCGCCGAGGCGCACAGGCTGAAACTCAGAAACGCCAGCAGCGCCTCCATCAGCACGTTCAGGCGCAGCGTGTGCGCCAGCACCATCGGAACGAAGATCAGTACGTTCTTCGCCCACTGGTGCAGCCGAATGGCCTTCCGCATCGCCCGTGCCGGCGCGGCTCGCTCCTCAAACTCCCGCTCTACCGCGATCCCTCGCATCCGCAGGCGCGCCCGCAGCCCCGGCATCGGATTCGCCAGCATCGCCGTCCCCGCATGCTGCAGCAGCGGCACGTCCGGCGATCCGTTCCCGATGTAGTCGTACCCCTCGTCGCCGAAGGTTTGCCGCAATCCTTCCAGCTTGTTGCCCGCCGTCAGATTCGTCTGTCCGTCGCTGGCCAGCACGCCGTCGAACAAGCCGAGATGTTCCGCGATCTGCTCCGCCAGGCGCCGATCCGCGCCGGTCGCCAGATACAGCCGCCGCCCCTCGCCCCGCTCGCTTTCCAGATACTCCACCACAGCGCGGTTGTAGGGCAGGTGCCGCACATCCAGGGAAACCCTTCGACCCACCTCCGCCTTCACCGCTGCCCTGCCCCTCATCAGCCACAGCGGAACGTGCAGCAGAGCCAGCGGCTGGCTCCGCGCCAGCACCAGCAGCGAATCCATCAGCGTGTCGCTCTTGACCAGCGTCCCATCCAGATCCACGCACAGGGGCCGACGCGACACTCCGGAGGTCTGCGGCTGGGGCAACACCTGGCTCAAGGAAATTTCTCCCATGGTTCCGGCTGCAGAATCGAGGAAACCCTCATTCCAGGCGCTCAAACAGCCCGGCTACGCTCCCTTTCAGTCAGGGACGCATGCGGAAATTCAGCGCAAGTATAGCATCGGGCCTTTGCGCTTCTGCGCGCGAGTATCTCGCCCGATACTCGCCCGAGCCCTCTGAAATCCTCTGTGGTGAAGGACCCTGCAACCGTCGCAACCTCCTGCAAAAGGCCCTTATCCTGTCCCCGAGCGCGCTATTTCTCATGCGCTCCGCAACGTCCCCCCCGGGTGAGTTACTGCACCAGGCTCTTCTCCAGAACGGCTTCCCCCGACTCAGTCTTCTTCCCCACCCTGCGCTCCGGAAAATACGCGTTGATCACGTACTGCTCCAGCATCCGCTGCGTGTTGAAGAACGATCCGTTCAGCGCGATCGTCGAGTGCATCACACGCCGCCACTGCCCCTGGTCCTGGTAGAACATCGGCAGAATCACCTTCTCCATGTGGCCGTAAAGCGACTCGGCTTCGCCGGATTCTTCGTCGTGATCGTCGATCGCCCAACCCGTCACGCCTTCGATCCATCCCTCGATCCACCATCCGTCCAGCACGCTCAGGCTCGGCACCCCGTTCAGCGCCGCCTTCATCCCGCTCGTCCCCGAAGCCTCATACGGCCGCCGCGGCGTATTCAGCCACAGATCCACGCCACCCGTCAGCAGCGCACCTAGCTTCCACTCGTAGTTCTCGAGGTAGACGATCTGCAGAGCACTTTCGCGCAGCTCATGTGAAAGCTCGATGACACGACGGATCTTCGCCTTGCCCGGCTCATCGGCAGGGTGCGCCTTGCCCGCGTACACAATCTGCATGCCGCCCTGCTGCTCGGCCATGCGGCGCAGCCGCTCCGGATCCGTGAACAGGAAATCGGCGCGCTTGTACGTCGCCGCCCGCCGCGCAAATCCAATCGTAAAGATGTTGGGCCGCAACTCCACGCCCGTGCGCTCCCGCACCGTCTTCAGCAGCTCCTGCTTCGCACCCGCATGAGCCTCCACAATCTCATTTTCCGGAATGTCGATCGCGTAGCGCAGCGTCACGTTGTCCTGGCGCCACCGCGGCAGATGCTTGTCGAAAACCGCCTGCACCGCCGGCGCCGTCCACGTGCCCGCATGCACCCCGTTGGTGATCGCATCAATCGTGTAGTCGGGGAACATCTGCCGCGATACCTTGCCGTGCTGCATCGCCACCCCGTTCACAAACCGCGAGAAACGCAGCGCCACATACGTCATGTTCAGCAGCCCGTCATGGAAACAGCCAAAGCGCTCCAGCATCCCCGCCCGTTCCGCGCCCAGAACGCGATACGCCTGCTCGCCCGAGAAACGGTCGTGCCCGGCAGGAACCGGCGTGTGCGTCGTGAAGACGCAGTGGCGGCGCACCGCTTCCAGGTCCCGCTCTGTCGCCGTTTGCAGCCCGGCCCCATGCAACTCCTGTTCCAAAATGGGAACCGTCAGCAGCGCCGCATGACCTTCGTTCATGTGGTAGACCGTGGGCTCGTATTCCAGCGCCCGAAGCATCCGCGCCCCGCCAATCCCCAGAATCGCCTCCTGGCGCAGCCGATAATCCGCGTCGCCACCGTACAGCGTGTCGGTGAGCGTGCGATCCCGAGGATCGTTCTGCTCCAGATCCGTGTCCAGAAAATAGATGGGAATGCGATGCCCGGTTACACCTTCCAGCTCATACCGCCAGGCGCGCACTGCCACCGGCCGCCCTTCGATCGTCACCGTGACGATCGGATCTTCGCCGGCCAGCACCGCTTCCGGTTTCCAGGGCTGTGCTTCCTCCGTTTGAATGCCACTGGCATCCAGATGCTGCTGGAAATAGCCCTTCCGGTGCGCCAGCGTCACCGCTGCCAGGGGCAGCCCCATGTCGGCCGCCGCGCGCAGCGTGTCACCGGCCAGTACCCCCAAACCGCCGCTGTACGTCGGAAACTCCGGTACAACCGCGATCTCCATCGAAAAATAGGCGACCATGCCGCCCTCGCCTGGCTCCTCCGGGGAAGAAAATTGCGAACGAGTAATAAAACGCATTGTCTAAACGTATTCTCCGGCGCCCGTCCAGGCGCTCATCTCAACAGAATAAGACAACTTCCGCTGCTCCGGTTGCTGCCTGGGTGAGTCTTTGTGATTGTTACATCGGCGCGAAAAATGCCGGTATGACCCTTCTGTGGAATCCTTTGACGCGATGAACGTTTCCTCCGCCGCTACGACCGCTCGTCGCCCGATGGCCCGTAAATCGCCGGAACTTTGCTCCCCATCGGCCGCAGATACGTCGTCAGCTGACCGCGATGATGGATCGCATCGAAGAAAATCATCCACAGAAACTCGCTGACCGGCTGCTCGGAGACCATCTTTCCCTGATAGTAGAACTGCGCCTTGCGATCCCATGCCGCGTCGTCCATCGCCTCCACGCGATCTGTCAGCTCGTTATACCAGGCTTCGAACTTCGAAATCATCTGATCGAGCGGTGGGGCCGGTTCCTGTCGCCACTCTGCGCGTCCCTCCTTCACTGCTTCCAGACACGGTCCCAGCTCCGACGTCACCGTCCACACCAGCTGCTGGGCCGAGGGCGATCGTTCGTGCGGCTTGTACTGCATTTTGTCCTCCGGCACGGCCCGCAGCACCTTCAGAAAGACCGGCTGCTCGATCCGCCGCCGCGTCAGATAAAACTCTCTCAGTGTCATGCTTCCTCCTCAGCGGCATGCGCGGCCGCCGAAGCGTGGCAGCGATAAATCTCCGCGTCGATTCCCGTCGCGGCCCGGTAATCCTCCCGCAGCTGAGCCGCAAATTCCGTCGCCTTCTCGGCTTCCACCAGATTCACGGTGCATCCCCCGAATCCGCCGCCGGTGAGCCGCGCCCCAATCAGCCCCGCCAGGCGATTCGCCGCGGCCACCATGATATCCGCCTCCTCGCAGCTCGCCTCGAAATCGTCCCGGTAGCTGGCGTGCGCCGCCGCCATCAGATTGCCCAGCTTCATCAGATTCCCCGCCTCCAGCGCGTCCGCCGCCGCCACCGTCCGCACGTTCTCCGTCACCACATGCCGGCAGCGCCGCAGAACCTTGTCCGGCATCTCTGCGCCCCACTCTTCCAGATCCGCGATCGTCGCGTCCCGCAGCAGCTCGATTTCCGGCCGATGGCGCCGCAGAATCTCCGTGCCTTCCTCGACCTCCGCTCGCCGCGTTTTGTACTCTCCGTCCGCAATCGAGTGCTTCACCATCGTGTTGGCGATCACCAGGCTCACATGCTTCGGAATCGGCGCCAGCCGGAACTCCAGCGACCGGCAATCCAGCAGCAGCGCGTGGTCCTCCGCCCCGTTGCAGGCGATGAACTGGTCCATAATCCCGCACGACGCGTCCACATACACGTTCTCCGCGCGCTGGCACAATTTCGCGATCTCCACTCGTCCCGGCGCCGCCTGGCTCACCCGGCTCAGCGCCGCCAGCGCCGTCGCTACCTCAATCGACGCCGACGAGCTCAGCCCCGCCCCCAGCGGTACATCCCCCTCAATGCTCAGGCTGCACGGCCCCACGCTGAAACCCGCCTGCCCCAGGGTGAACACCACCCCCAGCGGATACGCCGACCAGTGCCCGTTCCCCTTCGCCGGTAATCCCTCCAGCGCGTAGCTCACCTCTTCCTGGAAATTCTCCGACCACACCACGATCCGCCCATCGTCCCGCGGCGAAATCCCCACCAGAGTCCCGAAATCAATCGCCGCCGGCATCACGAACCCGCCCGCATAATCGGTGTGCTCTCCGATCAGGTTGACCCGCCCCGGCGCAAGAAAAACCTCCGGACCCGCGCCAAACCGCTTCTTGTGGATTCCCCTCAGCCTCTGACTGTCCAGCATCGGGCCTTTTCCTCCGCAAATCTCTAACTCGCGCTGCCCACACGTACCCATCGCAACGGCCCAGTGTATCCGTTTGCATTCACTCGTGGGGAACGACTTGGATCGGAACTCGAATTATCCCGCCGCCGCCTGCCGAATCCGCTCCCCAATCTCCTCGATCCAGTCCAGATGCTCCGGCTTCATCAGCACCGAGCGCAGCGCCGTCACCGTGCTGCCTGGACCCGCATCGGACCATCCCGCCCCAGGAAAGAACCGTGCCGGCAGATGCGCCAGCGCCAGATGCAGCCCCCCCGCCGCCGCCCGGTCGAACACCTCCTGCGCCCGCTGCGACGACGCCTCCAGCGTTTCCCCCTTCACCACCCACACCACGATGTCCAGCTCCGGCTCCGGCCCCACCACAAACCGCCCATCCCCTGTCAGCATCCGATGCAGCCGCAGTGCCGCCTCCCGTCCCTTTTCCAGCCCCCGCGCAAACTCGCCGCCCCGCACCAACGGCAGCAGCCGCTCCGTCGTCCACAGCGCCACCGCCGAGGCCCCTGCCCGCGAGCACTCCAGGCTGATCTCCCCCAGATGCAACTCCTGCGAAGTGAAGTACGTATACGGCGAGTCGTGCTTGTACCACCGCCCCATCCCCGGATCCCGAAACAGCACGCACCCGCACCCATACGGCTGCAGCCCGTGCTTATGTGGATCGATCACCACCGAATCCGCCTCTCCCATCCGCTCAAACGCCCGCTCGGCCTCCGCCCCCAGCGTGGACGCCAGCCGGAAATACCCCCCATACGCCGCGTCCACATGCACCCGGAACACATACTTCTTCTTTAGTTCCAGAATCCCGTCCAGCGGATCTACCGCCCCCACCGCCGTCGTCCCCAGCGTCGCCACCACCGTCCCCACCGCGCCGCCCCTCACCGCCGCCTCCAGAGCGTTCAGATCCATCCGCCCTCGCGCATCAGTCGCCACCGCCTCAAACGGCAGCTGCAGCACCCCGCTGATCCGCCCATGCGTGTAGTGCGCCTGCTCCGACGCCACCACGGTCTTCCCCGCTCCTGCCTGTCCGTTCGCCATCCTGCCCGCCACCCAAAGCGCCTCCAGATTCGCGAACGTACCTCCGCTGGTCAGGTGACCGAGGTACTCCGTCCACCCCACCATCCCCGCCAGCTCCCGCACCGCCTCCACTTCCATCCGCGAGCTCGCCCGCCCGCCATCCAGCGCATGATTGTTGGGATTCAGCATCATCGCCAGCGCGTACGCCGCCCGCGCCGCCGGATGAGGCGGCTTCAGCATCTGCCCCGCATACAGCGGGTGAAAGTACGGATAGTTATCGCCCAGCCGCTCAGCAGCTTCCGCCAGAACCCCACCGGCGTGCTCCATGGCCGGCGGCGCCAGCCGGGGCTCGGGCAAATCCGCAAATTCCCTTTCCAGACGGTTCAGCGCGGCCGTCAGCAGGTCCAGCGAAGCATCGGTCATCGTGACCCAGAATAACCCCGGCCAGTCGGGCCCAAACGCCTCGCCATCAGAGCCTCAACCGGCCCCGCCTGCCCCAGGGAACTTCCGCCGGAACCCCTTTGAGAATCTGCTACAATGCCTTAGCGTTAGAAGAACCGGGCAAGTGCAGTCTTTCGCCTCGCCCAACAAAGCAGGATTTGCAGGGTCTGCCAGTTTCGCTCCGATTCACTCCAGCGCAATTCAATCTCAGGAAATCGCAACAAAATGGAACAAGGTACTGTGAAGTGGTTTAACGACGCGAAGGGCTACGGCTTCATCTCGCGCCAGAACGGCGAAGATGTCTTCGTGCACTACTCTGCCATTTCCGCCAATGGCTTCAAGAGTCTGCAGGAAGGTCAGGCCGTGCAGTTCAACGTCGTGAAGGGGCCGAAGGGCTGGCAGGCAGCTGACGTACAGCCTCTGTAAAGACGCAACCAGTTCAAAGAAAACGGCAGCAGGCGAGCCTTCGGGTTCGCCTGTTGCCGTTTATGATGGGCTCTTCATTCACTAACCGTCGCCTGGACGGCAAGTCCCATGCCTTCGGAACTCGACGATCCCCGCACGTACTTCGCCGCCGAGCGCACCTTCCTCGCGTGGATCCGCACCGGCCTCGGCCTCATGGGTGTCGGCTTCGCTCTCGCCCGCTTCGGTCTCTTTCTGCGTGAGTTTCAGGCGAATCAGCACGCCCCGCTCCACCACACGGGGGCCACGGTCTATTCCGGAGTCGCCCTCGTAGCCCTCGGCGTTGCGGTCAATCTCACCGCCGTCACCCACCACATCCGCACCGTGAAGGAACTGCGCACCGGTTCATGGATCCCCGGCCGCATCGCCACGAGTGCCGTCGTTCTCGCCCTCCTGCTCGCCCTCATCGGCATCGCCTCCGGCATCTGGCTCCTCCTGCTCCGCTAGCCCGCCGACCTGCACCCTGCACCCTGTACCCTGTACCCGGCACCCTGTCAGATGTCTCCCGTAACCTCCTCATGACCTTCGTTCCTTGAGCCTGACGCCCCGTCCCGCCACACTGGCTTCGTGCTCCTTAAGTTCCGCCTCAATCTCATGGAGTCCGCTGTCAACGCCCTCGTCTGCACCGCCGAGCGCCAGGCTGGCCTCCCCGAACACCTCTGCACCGGCCAGGCCGGCGAGCGCGCCGCCTTCTTCTGGCTCCGCCATCGCGGATACACGGTCGTCGCCCGCTCCTGGCGCTCCGCCCGCGCCCCCGGCGACCTCGACCTCATCGCCTGGCAGCGCACCCCGAAGCAGGAAACCCTCTGCTTCATCGAAGTCAAGTCCCGCACCACCCGCCTCGTCGCTCCCGCCCACTTCGCCGTCGATGACCGCAAACGGCGCGTCCTCCGCCGCCTTGCCCGCCACTACCTCCACCAGCTTGCTGCCCGCCCTGCCGACGCCCCGCCCGTCGCCACCCGCTTCGACATCCTCTCTGTCTACTTCGAGAAGGACCAGCCCGTCGACTTCGAGCACTTCCCCAACGCCTTCGGCTGGGCCGAAGCAGGAGATCGACGCTAACCGATTCTCCTATCGGAACCGCTTCACGGCTCCGGCTTGATCTGCGCCCGCTCGCCCGGCAGTAATCTTCGCGACGGAATAGTTCTCGCTCCAGGCGGGACTGCCCGCCAGCCTGCGCATCATCGCCAGTTGCCCTACATGGGTTAGCGCATCTGCTACCGGTCCCTGAAACAGCCTTTCCTCCGTGGTGTGAATCCGACTCGGCGAAGGGAGCCGCTGATCGAAAGCCTCAAGCGAGGCGAAAAAGCGGGCCTTCTCTTCGGTCCATGGCAGCGGTGCAGAATTGCGCCACCGTTCCTCCCCCGTTGCCATACTCAGCGCCCAGTCGAACAGGTCGCCCATGTGCGCCAGAATCTGCCCCGGCGTCCGGCCACATCCCGCAAACTCGCGAAATCCCTCCGGCGCATCCTCAAAAGCTCGCGCCGCTCGATACGCAACCGTGGCCACGGTGTGCCGCAGCAATTCTCGTTTCGCGTCCATGGCCGCCATTCTAGCCCGCAATCGACCCGCTGGCCGCTTCACCCTGACTGCTGACCGCTGACTGCTGACCGCCTTATCGCTGCCCGCTTCTATACTGACCTCTGACCATGCCCACCTTCCTTCCCGTTGACGAGCAGCTCGATCTGCTCCAGAAAGGCGCCGCGGAAATCATCCGCCTCTCCGACCTCCGCGAGCGGCTGGAGCAGTCTCGCAAGACCGGCACGCCCCTCCGCGTCAAAGCCGGATTCGATCCCACCGCCCCCGACCTCCACCTCGGCCACACCGTCCTCATGCGCAAGCTCAAGCACTTCCAGGACCTCGGCCACCAGGTGATTTTTCTTGTCGGTGACTTCACCTCCCTCATCGGCGACCCTTCCGGCCGCAACGTTACCCGCAAGCCCCTCACCCGCGAGCAGATCAACATCAACGCGAAGACCTACACCGACCAGGTCTTCCGCATCCTCGACCGCGACAAAACTGAGGTCCGCTTCAACTCCGAGTGGCTCGACAAACTGGGCTTCGAGGGTATGATCCGCCTCGCCTCGCACTTCACGGTCTCGCAGATGCTCGAACGCGACGAGTTCCACCGCCGCTTCCAGGAAGAGAAGCCCATCTCCATGCACGAGCTCCTCTATCCGCTCTCCCAGGCCTATGACTCCGTCGCCCTCCATGCCGACGTCGAGCTCGGCGGTACCGACCAGAAGTTCAACCTCATTGCCGGACGCGAGCTCCAGCGTCACTACGGCCAGCCGCCCCAGATCGTTCTCATGACTCCCATCATCGAAGGCCTCGACGGCGTCCAGAAAATGTCCAAGTCCCTCAACAACGCCATCGGCATCCACGAGCCGCCCCAGGAAATGTACGGAAAGCTCATGTCGATCTCGGACGAGATCATGGGTCGCTACTGGACGCTGCTGACCGATCTGCGGCAAAGCGAGATCGACAAAATGAACGCCGACATCGCCTCCGGCGCTCTTCATCCCATGCAGGCCAAGAAAAACCTCGCCCGCACCATCGTCTCCGGCTTCCATGGAACCGAAGCCGCCCAACAGGCCGACGAGAACTGGGCGAAGATGTTTCAGCAGAAGACGGTTTCTGGGGATGTCGAATCGGTGATCGTCGATTTCGACAAGGTTTATCTCCACGCTGTGGAGGCTCATCGCGAGAGCGAAGAGGAATTTGACACGGCACAAATGAGCGAGGTTCAACGCGCCGTGAAACGGGGGCATATGCCGGCATCTGGCGCAGTCGCGACTTATTCAGTTACGAAGCTAATCCGGGAATTGGGGCTAGGGTCTGCAACCGAAGCAACGAAGCTGATCAAAGCGGGTGCCGTCTCGATTAACGGGATCAAGCAGACTGAAATCTACTACACCGTGACCGGAGGCCCAGGACCTACTCCGTCCAATCCCCTCCGGCTCACACTCCGCGTCGGCAAACGCGCGAAAATTGCCGTGATTCAGTAGATGTGCGACCTGATAGGCGCGGCATCATGCCGCGCTGAAGAAGGATCGAGTAAAGAGCGGCTTCAGGCGCTTAGGCCTATGCCCAACTGGCGGGCGCGGAGCCGCCCCCCAGGACCGACCCGACGGCCAGGTTCACCCCATAGCAAGAAGCAAACTCCCCCAAAACCGCGTCGTTCAACCACTCACGATATCGGCTTGAGCCCGAAGGACCGTATAGAGCCGATTCGGGATCTCAGCCTGTTCGCATGCCGGCTCTCTGGCACTCCTGTGAGCCGAGTCCTGCCCGACGTGCAATCCGCGTTGGCAAATGAGCAAAAGAGTCAACATTGGATAATTCTGTATATACAATTTGGGTATATACTTAATCGTGCTGCAGGATTACGAAGGGTTCGACTGGGATGCCGCAAACATCGGTCATATCCTTCATCATGGCGTAGCACCTGAGGAAGTGGAGCAGGCAGTGCATTTGCCTCACATATCCATGCCGACTCGATCCGTAGCAGGCGAAGAGCGATGGCAACTCTTCGGAAGAACCTCGGCTCGCCGTTTCCTGGTCGTGGTCTTTACCATTCGGCATAAACGCTTTCGGACCGTGACCGCATATCCGATGAATGCAATCCAAAGGAAAATGTATGCCGCGCAAATCGACAAAGCTTCCGGCCTTCCGCAATGAATCCGAAGAGGCTGCCTGGTACACGACTCCCGAAGGCCGCCGTTATACCCAGCGTGAGTTTGAACGAGCTCTCCGCAACGGCACTCTCCAGCGTTCCCCCGGCACAAAAGCGAAAGCTACTGACCCCGCGCTCCTGGAGACGCTTGTCCGGCAGGCGAAGGAACGCGCAACCCGTGCCGTCTCCATCCGCATTCCCATTGCCGATCTCGAACGGGCTCGCGCCATCGCGCAGAAGAAAGGCATTGGCTATCAATCCGTGATGAAGGAAGCCATCCGCGAAGGCCTCAAGCGCGTCAGCTGACGCGGCAGCCTCACCCTATTGGTCACGTGACCTCCGTGACCGCGCCAGATCCGATTCTTCTTACCCTCGGTTTCCCGCACCCGTCATACTGATCTCGAAGCCTGATTCAGGAATCGCAAGAAGACCCGCCCCACGGGTCCTTTTCTCTTGCAGGCCACGCCTCCAGAGGCGGCCGCCTCAACGCGGCGGCAACGATCTTTCTCAACTCGCTGTGCGACTCTACCTCGGATCCAACTCCGGCTCCCGGCTAGAGCCTACAGGCCAGAGGGTACCGGCTATCTCCTTTGTTTGCCACACATGCGCCAGGATGTCTTGCTAAGTGCCCTGTTTGTCACACATAGCAAATCAGCCGCCGTAACTACCGTGTTTGTCACACATAGCATTTTGCGAAGAGGAATTTCGCTACAGGCTACCGGCCCCCGGCTGCTTCTACCGAATCACCTTCAGCGCGCCCCGGAACAACTCATCGAAGTCATCCGCCGCGCCCTTGTCTTTCTCGACGACCGTCTCGATCGCCTTCTGCGCCGCTGCTCGCTGGTATCCCAGATTCACCAGCGCCGACAAAACGTCCTCGGTCGCGGCTCCCGCCACCGCCGGAGCCGTCGGCGCAACCGCCAGATCCTCGAGCTTCTCCTTCAGCTCCACAACCAGCCGCTCGGCCAGCTTCTTTCCCACTCCGGGAATCCGCGTCAGCGTCGCATGATCCTGCGCCCGAATCGCGGCGACCGTTCGCTCCGGATTCAGCCCGCTCAGAATCGTCACCGCCAGCTTCGGTCCCACGCCGGAAACGGTGATCAGCCGTTCGAACAGACGCTTCTCGTTCCGCTCCATGAACCCATACAGCGCCAGCGTGTCTTCCCGCACCTGCGTGTAAATGTAGAGCGAAACCTCGCCGCCCTCCGCCGGCAGCGCCGTAAACGTCGGCACGCTGATCGTCACGTCGTAGCCGACGCCTCCGGCCTCGACAATCGCCTGCCCCGGCCTCTTCGCAAACAGCCTTCCCCGCAAATGAGCAATCATCAATCTGTCATCCTGAGCGAGCCTTCCAAATTCGTCGCGCCCGCTCCTGGCGCGACACTCAATTCAGCCGCGAGTCGAATGGACCTGCTTCATCTCTAGTCCCTGTCTTTCGTCCACTGATCGCACCAGTCATTCACCGTCTTGTACCAGAGCTGCGAGTTCTGCGGCTTCAGTATCCAGTGCCCTTCGTCCGGGAAATACAGCATCTTCGACGGCACCTTCATCCGCTGCAGCGTGTCGAACAGCTGATAGCCCTCCGAAACGTCCAGCCGGTAATCGAGCTGGCTGTGGATCACCAGCGTCGGCGTCTTAAAATGCGTCTCCGCCAGCATCGGCGACCAGCGCCGGTACACCTCGCGATTCGTCCACGGCGTGCCCTTGAACTCCCACTCGTTGAACCACAGCTCATCCGTCGTTCCGTATGCCGACTCGGTATTGAACATGCCGTCATGGCTCACGATGCACTTGAACCGGTCTGTGTGTCCGAGGATCCAGTCCGCCATGTAGCCGCCATAGCTCGCACCCAGCGCGCATTCCCGGCTCTTGTCGATGAACGGATAGTGCAGCTCGGCATAATCCAGCCCGCGCATCAGGTCGATGAACGGCCGTCCGCCCCAGTCGCCATTCACGCGGTCCACAAACGCCTGCCCGTAACCCGTCGATCCGCCAGGATTGATCATGACGACGACGTAGCCGTTCGCCGCGAAAAGCTCGGGATTCCACCGATACGACCACGAATCGCCCCACGCACCTTGTGGTCCGCCATGGATCAGGAACTTCACCGGATACATCTTCCCCGCCTCAAATCCAGGCGGCCGAATCAGGAATCCCTGCACGCGAACCCCGCCAATCGATGGAAACCAGAACGACTCCATCTTCGGCAGATCCAGTTGTCCGAGGAGAGCGGTGTTCAGGTGGGTGAGCTGGGTCTCGGCGCTCTCCCAGGCGAGCCTCTTGCCATCGCTGGTCGTCCTCAAGTAATCGTCCGAACGGTAGATTCCCCCGTGGTGCGGAAACACGGTTGGCTGTTGCGCGGAAACGAGAACCGCCTCCGCGGGCGATTCAACGGTCATTCGCGACGCGATCAACCTTTGCCCATCCGGGAGTACATGCAAATCGCCGAACTCGCCGGCCATGGTGACCTGCACCGCATCACCCGTGAGTTTCAGCCAGTAGACAGGTTCTTCTCCGTGGTCTCCCGCCGTGAAGTAAATGGTCTTCGAATCCGGTCCCCACGCTTCCTCATCCACCCACCGGTCAAAATTGGGCAGCACCTCCCGGATCTCATGCGTCTCCCGGTTGTAAACGACGAGCCGGAACCGATCGCTCTCGTAACCCGCGCGCCGCTGCATCCGCCACGCGATCCACTTGCCATCCGGCGAATAGCGCGGCGTGAAGTCGCCGCCGGGGCTGGTCGAGATTTTGTGCGGCTTCGCGCCCCACTCGGTTTTCCCTTCGTCGTTGAAGAGCTTCAGCGTGAAGATGTCCACGTTCGTGCTCAGCGCCGGATCGTCCACCTTTTTCTCTTCGAAGGCGATCTCATGACCATCCGGCGAGAAGTCCCACCCATCCGGCTCGCCCAGCGAGAACGGCGGCACATCACGGTCATCCCCTGGATTCAGATCGCGATACACGCCGTCGTCAACCGAGATCAGAAAGAGGTGGCTGCGCTTGTCACCGGTAAAGGCGTTCCAGTGCCGATAGAGCAGATGCGTGAAGATCCTCGCCTTCACCTTGCTCTGCGCCTGGGCCTCGTCCTTCCCCCGGTCGCACGCATCCTCAGCCACGCCCGAAACCGCGGCACCGTCCGGCCCCGCGCTGCACTCCGGATAAACCGACGATGTGAAAAGAATGTGTTTGCCGTCCGGCGACCATGTAGCATTGTCGGCTTCCGTGGAGATGTAGGTGAGCTGATGCGGCTCGCCGATTGTGCCGGCAGCGTTGTCGAAATCCGCCAGCCAGATCTGCTGGCCATCGCGGCGCGCAGTCTCAAAGAGGATCTGCTTCCCGTCCGGCGAAAAACGGCCGCGGCTCTCGCCCGCCGCCGAAGCGGTCAGAGGCTTCTCTTCGCCGCCGCTCACCGGCGCGATCCACAGATGAGAAGTCTTTGTGTTCTTTGCCAGATCCACATCGGTGGCCGAGAAAAGCACCCAGCGCCCGTCGCGGGAGACATCAAGGTCTCCCAGCCGGCGCATCTGCATCAGGTCCTCAAATGTCATGGGGCGCTTTGCCGCGGCAGACGGTTCCGGCTGGTTCGGCACCGCCTGACTTTGCACGAACACAGGCGCGCCCATTCCCGCCAGCAGCAGCGACGCCGCCCAAAACACGTTTGCCCTGAACCCGATCATGGAAACTGGCCCTCTGGATTGCAGCCTTATCCTAAACCGCACGGGCAGCGCCGGGGACGGATTCCGCCGGGTGTCCATCGGCTTCCCCAGGCAGATCGATCACCACCGCCGCGCCCCGGGGCCGCAGATTCTCTGCGGTGATGGTTCCGCCATGCTCGCGAACGATCGAGTAGCAAATGCTCAGGCCCAGGCCAACGCCTTCCCCGGGTTGGCGCGTGGTGAAGAAGGGATCGAAGACGCGGGCCGGCTCGACGAAACCAGGCCCGTTGTCAGCGAAGGTAATTTGCACCCGGCTCCCGATCGGTACGACTTCCACACGCAGGCGCCGCTGATTGCCCATCGGCACTTCCTGCAGCGACGCGATCGCATTCCTTGTGATTTGCAGGAAAACCTGCCGCATCTGCTCGCCGTCGGCTTTCACGCGCGGAACCTCGCGCGCAATCCGCAACTCCAGTTCGATCCCCGCGGATTCCAGTTCATGGCGCGCCAGTTTATCGATGTCACGGAGCAGCAGTTCGACAGCCAGAGGCGCCTTGCCGGTCGCCGAGGCTTTGCGGAAGCGCATGAGGCTCTCGATAATCTGCTTCATGCGCCTGGCTTCGTTCAGAATCACGAGCGCCTGATCCCGGTCAGGGCTGTTCTCATCCTCCGCCATGAGTTCGGCGTACCCGGTCACGACGGTCAGGGGATTGTTGAGCTCATGGGCCACACCGCCTGCGAGTTGGCCCAGTCCCGCCAGTCGCTCCGCCTGCAGTAATTGCCGAAGCAGGGCCTGGTGCTCACGAGCCGCACCAATGCGCGCCACGAGCAACTCCAGAGGAAGCGCATCCTCGGTGAGCAGGGGATCTTCCGGGTTGCCGAGCCCGGCAAGCAACAACGCACCGAGCAGCCGTCCCTCGCGCGTGCGGATGCCCATCACGTAGCCCTGGCGGAAGTTCATCTGGAGCAGCTCGTCGCCGGGTTCCATCAGCGGCTGCAGATTCATGAGAACCAGATGTCCGATCTGCTGGGGGAAACGCTGGCCAGCCGCAACCTCCTGCACCTTCTCCTCGCTGGTCCGGCGGGCCAGCGCATCCAGCGCACCCTCCAGAGCGCCATCAATGCCCGCCCGCCCGGCAAGGCGGAAACGGCCATCCGGCGTGCGCACAAAGATGACCGCCTGGCGGAACCGGCTGACCGACGCGATCGTGGCGCAGAGACCGTCGTACTGGCCGCTTTCTTCCTCGAAAGGAATGTCCTCCAGATATATCTCGGTGTACTTCTCCATCTCCTGTCGGGCGCGGCGGTCGCGCTCCTGCGCGGCCCGGTTCGAGGCGATCTCATCCTCGAGGACCAGGACGATCATGCCGACCGCGGTGATCACCTTGGTGAGGTTGACGATGCGCACCAGCAGAGTCGTCGCTTCCCCACTGGAAGCCAGGGGCGCCAGCAATACCGGGAGCGACCAGAGCGCCAGACCCCCAGCGGTGAAAATTGCGCCGGCTGTTACCCGCCGAAAAGCGGATGCGAACAGGAAGGCGGTCATCAGCAGCACGCCGCTGTGGACCAGCGCCAGCACCGCGTCATATTGGCGGTTCCAGGTAAGCCACAGGCAGGCGCTGCTCACCGCGGCAACCACCACCAGACTCAGCCACTCCGGGACGAGATTGCGATAGAGGCTCCAGCGAGCCGCAACGAAGGCCGCCCAGAAAGCGCATGCGAGGAGTACGCCCTGCGCCATGCTACCGGGGTTCGGGTCGAAGGAGACCAGAGATGCGAAAACAATGAGCGGCGTCCCGAAGGCCACGACGTACTGAATGCGCGGGCGGCGGCTGAAATACTGCGGAGCCAGCGAGCCCAGAAACATCAGCGGCGCCATCTGCATTGCGCTGCGCGTCACCGCGATCCAAAGCCCGGATCCGCCGCCCGCAACTTCAATCCCCATTTGAATGGCCGCGAACGTCCATCCCACCAGCCACAGAAGCTGGCGGTGTCGGCCTGACGGAACTTCTGCGGGTGCGGAGCCACGATCGGGGTGGCGCCCGCTTTCGAGCCAAAGCGCGCCGAAGACCGCGACCAGGGCGATCAGCAGGATCAGAATCGGGATGCGATAAAGCTCAGAGCCGCCAGCCATAACCATTCAGGAGACGCCCAAGTTTAATCGTTTCATAGGACTGTGAAAATGCAGAACTGGCACAGTGAACGCCGGCGGAACTCGCCGAGGCACGGCCACGAGCGCACCATCGCTCCTCCTGGGTGCCCGATTGCGTCTATCCTTACAGCACAGGAGTTGAGTCGTGTCCCTTCTCTCGTTTCGCCGTCGGTCATCGCTCGCCATTGTTATTAGCGCGATTCCACTCCTCGCTGCCCCTGCCATTTCCGCCCAGGTATCGTACACGTCGATGCCGCTCGATGCCGGATTCGGCCCGCTCGACCCGACTGCACCCGCGATTCCCGTAGCGCAGATCATCAAAGAGTTCACGGCCAAAGAATCGGTGTTCAAGCAGGCACTGGACAACTACACCTGGCAGCGCAGCGTCCGCGTGGAAACTCTGGACGACGACAACAAGCCCGATGGTCAGTATTACCAGGTCGTGGACGTGGTCTTCGATTCGGAGGGACACCGGACCGAGCACGTAATCGACGCTCCGGAGTCGAGCCTGACCCGGGTGATGATGTCGCCTGCAGACTTCTCCGATATCGAGGAACGACTGCCGTTTGTCCTCACCACCGAAGACGCCTCGCAGTACAACATCACCTATCTTGGCAAGCAGCGAATCGACGAGATTGACACCTGGGTTTTCGACATTAAGCCCAAAGTGATCGAGAAGAAGCACCGCTATTTCCAGGGGCGAATCTGGGTCGATCAGAAAGAACACCAGATTGTCGTGACCAACGGCAAAAATGTCCCCGACGATACGCGTCCCGGTCACGAAGATCTCTCGATGCCCTTCGCGACCTATCGGCAAATGATCGATGGCAAGTACTGGTTCCCCGTCTACACGCATGGGGATGGGGTTCTGCACTTCTCCGCCGGGCACGGCTATCTCAGCCAGGATGTCCACATGCGGGAAACGTTGAAATACACCAATTACCGCCAGTACCACACCAGCATTCGCGTGATCTACGGCGGCCAGGACATCACGGGCAGTCCGCAGAACGGCCCGGCGAACCAGGCGCCGCAGTCCACCACGCCCAACCCAAATCCGGCGCCCGAAAAACCCCAGTAGTGCGCGTTCCGGCAATTAAGGGCGATCGAGATATCGAGGAGTCCGTCCTGCCGGTTCCCCTGCCGAGAGTCGCTGTTCCCTGCGCCATTTCGCTTTTGGCTGCAACTCTTTCCCCGCCACCCGCCGCTCCTGGTACCATAGAAGAGCAGTTCCACCGGATTCTGCCCCCGTTCGCGTGAGGCAATCCGCAATCCTCTGGAGGAAGTTCCCTTGCCAGCAGCCGAACGTTTTCTGTTTACCTCGGAATCCGTCACCGAAGGCCATCCCGACAAGATCGCCGATCAGGTTTCCGATGCCATCCTGGATGCCTGCCTTGAGCAGGACCCCTACAGCCGCGTTGCGTGCGAAACGCTGACCGCGACCGGCCTCGTCGTCATCGCCGGCGAAATCACCACCAGCGCCTATGTCGATTTCCAGTCCCTGGTGCGCGGCGTGGTGGCCTCGATTGGCTACGACAACGCCACGTATGGCTTCGATTCGAACACCTGCGCGGTGATCTCGACGATCAACAAGCAATCCGGCGACATCGCCATGGGCGTGGACACCGGCGGCGCCGGCGACCAGGGCATGATGTTCGGATACGCGACCAACGAGACGCCGGAACTGATGCCCACCGCGATTTCGCTGGCACACAAGCTCACGCGCCGGCTTTCGGAAGTCCGCAAGAACGGCCGCCTGCCCTACCTGCGGCCCGACGGCAAATCGCAGGTGACCGTCGAGTACGACGCCAACCACAAGCCAGTGCGCATCGACGCTGTTGTTATTTCCACCCAGCATGCGGAGACGGTCTCGAACGAAGAGCTGCGTGCGGACATCCTGAAGCACGTCATCCAGGCGGTCCTGCCGCCGCACCTGCTGGACGAAAACACGAAGTACCACATCAATCCGACCGGCCGCTTTGTGATCGGCGGACCGATGGGCGATACCGGGCTCACGGGCCGCAAGATCATCGTGGACACCTACGGTGGCATGGGCCGGCACGGCGGCGGCGCCTTCAGCGGCAAGGACCCGACGAAGGTGGATCGCTCAGCAGCCTACATGGCGCGCTACATCGCCAAGAACATCGTTGCGGCGGGACTGGCGGAGCGCTGCGAAGTGCAGCTTGCCTATGCCATTGGCGTGGCGGAGCCGGTCAGTGTGCTGGTCGACACCTTCGGAACCTGCAAGGTGGATGAGAGCCAGCTCGTGAACCTCGTGCGGAAGAACTTCGCGCTGACGCCGAAAGGCATCATGGAGAGCCTCAACCTGCGCCGGCCGATTTACCGCAAAACAGCGGCGTACGGGCACTTCGGCCGCGTCAATGAGCCAGACTTCACATGGGAAGCCACGGACAAGGCGGCGGCCCTGAAAGAACAGGCTGGCGCCCGTGCCGCGGAACCGGTAGCAGCGAAGTAAGCGCTTCGTGCGATCGACTCAAAAGGGCAGGTCTTCGGGCCTGCCCTTTGTTTTGCCATCAGCTAAGATCAGTGACCGTGGGGGTGGCCGCCCTGCACGACATGGCCGCGACCGTCGCGCATCTCGTTACCACGAAATGCTTCGTGCGGATGGTTTTGCCAGTGACCGTTATTCCAGTGGTCGTGTTCCCCGCGATGAGGCATGGCTCCGTGATAGCCATGATGCGGATCGTAGTAATTGTTGACGTACCCATGAAAATGGGGACCGCCATGGAACCAGGGCCCTGCCCCAAGGAAGATGCCGCCGTTAAACCACTCCGGGCCGTAATAGCCCCACGGAGCGCAGTTGTACGGCGGATAAGAGAAATATCCATAGGGACATACCGGTGCAGGCCCGATCCGCACGCTGATCTGCGCCTGGGAGCGGGGGGCGGGCCCGAGCAGCAAAACCAACGCAAGCGCGGCGGTAGAGAACATGGCTGAACGCATCAGTCCTGAGCAACGAGTAAATCGCGATGAACGCATCCTGAAACTCCAACCCTGAATTTCAATCCACAAGTTGGGATTAGCGTTTGTATAGGAAACGTTGTGCGGAGATCGCAATCGACGCAAAATATCCTGGCGATGCTCGCATGGCAGGGCAACTCTTGGCTTACAGGCCCCATCCTCCGCCGCCCGGCGTTTCGATCCTGAGGATATCTCCGGCCTGGAGATAACGGCTGCACTTTCCTGGCAATTCGGTCGAACTGCCTGTGGCCGCTTCCGTGACGACCGCTCGGCCCGGGGCTCCTTCGCCGCCGCCCACCAGACCCCACGGATGCAGCCGGCGGCGATCGGCGAGCAGCGTGACCTGCGCTGGGGCGAGCAGTTCGATTTCGCGAACGAGACCGTCACCACCGCGAAAACGCCCGGACCCGCCGGATCCGGTGCGATAGCCGTAACAGCGAACACGGAACGGATAAGCGTATTCGAGCGCCTCGATGGGCGTGTTGAGCGAGTTGGTCATGTGAGTGTGCACACCGGAGATCCCGTCGATCCCGGGACGGGCGCCCATGCCTCCCGCGGTGGTTTCGTAATATGTGAACGGCTCGCCTGTGCGCGGGTCGATGCCCCCAATGGTCAGATTGCTCATCGTGCCTGCAGAGGCGGCGGGAACGCGATCGGGCGCCGCCTGGGCGAGCGCACGCATGAGTGTGTCGACGATGCGCTGCGAGGTTTCAACATTCCCGCCTGCGACCGGAGCAGGCGGACGCGCATCGACAAGGCTGGCGGGAGGCGTAACGAGCGTGAGCGGACGCAGAATCCCGGCAGTCGCGGGCGCATCGCGCTCGAGCAGGCAGCACAGCAAATAAAAGCACGCAGAAAGCGTAATGGCGCGAACGGCGTTGATGCTGCCCGGGACCTGCGGCGACGATCCCGTAAAGTCGGCGTGGAGAGTGCCGGCGCCTGGATCGATGCGGAGCCGAACACAGATCCGGCAGGGCGCATCGCTCACGCCGTCGTCGTCGAGCGCGTCTTCGGCGGCGAAAGTACCGGCGGGCATCCGGCGCAGCTCCGCGCGAACGAGGCGCTCGGAATAATCGAGAAGGCCTTCGATGAGGTCCAGCAGGCACGGCTCGCCGTATTTTTCCACGAGATCGAGGATTCGGCGCTCACCGACGCGACAGGCGCCGATCTGCGCAGCCAGGTCGCCTTCACGCTCCTGCGGCGTACGGACGTTGAGCAGCAGGAGGTCCATCGTCTCGCGATCGAGGGCTCCGCCGCGCACGATGCGAACCGGCGGGATACGCAGCCCCTCCTGAAAGATTTCGCGCGCCGGTCCCATGG
This sequence comes from uncultured Acidobacteriaceae bacterium, assembly GCA_963770525.1. GTDB lineage: Bacteria > Acidobacteriota > Terriglobia > Terriglobales > Acidobacteriaceae > Palsa-343. The sequence continues at coordinate 462,392 of CAVYPY010000007.1, forward strand.
ATCCGGCAAAACAGCCGCCGACATCCGCGTGATGCGCACGGTTCGAGACGTAGAACGCGGGCCGTGCGCTGCCGGGCAGGAAGACGGGCAGCACCATGGTGATGTCGGGTAAATGAGTACCGCCGGCGTAAGGGTCGTTGAGCATGGCGATATCGCCGGGTCCGAGACTGAAGGCGCGCACCGCGGCTTCGACAGACATCGGCATGGAGCCAAGGTGGACCGGCATGTGATCACCCATGGCAATTACGCGCGCCTGGCTGTCGAAGACCGCGCAGGAGTAGTCGCGTCGTTCTTTGATGTTGGGCGAAAGCGCGGTACGGCGCAGAGCCGCACCCATCTCTTCGGCAATGGAATGGACGGCGCTGCGAAAAATGGCCAGCTCGACTGGATCTGTAGCAGCGTGGGTCATGGGGCAGCCCTCACATCGATGACGAGGTTGAGGAATGGGTCCACAGTGGCGCGGCTGCCAGGAAGCAGCAGGGTCGCGGAGGTGTACTCGGTAATCAGGGCTGGGCCTTCGATAAGGTCGCCGGCGACAAGCTGGTCGCGCCGATAGACCGGCGACGCCAGAAACTCGCCGTCGAAAAAAATATGCCGTTCATCACAACGAGCAGCGCTGCCATCGCTGGATCGGGAGTCCGAACGTTTCGGTTCCCAGGGCTCGGCGTGTGCTGTCATGCGCAAACGTAGGCTAACGATCTGGATGGGCTTGCCTGGATCGGAGAAGCCATAGCGCTGGCGATGCAGGCTGTGAAAGGCATCGATGGAATCGCCGGGATTGCCAGCACTCCAGGGAACATTCAGCTCATAACCCTGCCCGCGATAGCGCAGATCGAGCGAATACACGGGCGTCCCCTCGAGCCCTTCTTCGGCAAATTCGCTGCGCGCCTGCTGCTCGAGGATTGCGAACTCATTAGCGAGGTTGCGAATCGCATCGCCAGGCAACATCACCGTGCGGGCGTGATCGCGGACGACGTCGGCAAGGAGAATACCCAACGCGGAAAGAGCGCCAGGCATCATCGGCACCAGGACCGTGGGAATGCGCAAAGAGCGCGCCAGCGCGCAGGCATGTAGCGGCCCGCCACCTCCGAAAGCGACCAGGGCGAAATCGCGGGGATCATGGCCCTGCTCGACGGAAATGACCCGGATGGCCTTGTCCATCTCTGTTTCGACAACGCGCAGAATGCCAGCGGCGAATTCTTCGACGGTGGCCAGTGGTCCTTTGTGCTCTCGCAAGCCGGCTTCGGCGCGATCACGGTCGACCGAGACGCTGCCGCCGAGAAAGCTGGACGGATCGAGGCGGCCGAGAAGAAGGTTGGCGTCGGTCACAGTGGGCAGCGTGCCGCGGCCGAAACAGAGAGGACCCGGATCGGCTCCCGCAGACTCAGGCCCGACGCGCAGCATGCCTCCACGATCGAAGCGGGCGAGCGAGCCGCCCCCGGCGCCGGCGGTGTGGATCTGCAGCATGGGCACGCTGACCGGGATTCCGGCAACCAGCGATTCGCGGGTGCGGCGAACGCCGCCCAGGTCCGCGTCTGAGAGGAAGACATCCGTCGAGGTACCGCCCATGTCGAGGCCGATGATGCGGTCGAACCCTGCAGCCCGCGCAACCCGCATCGCCCCCATGACGCCGCCAGCGGGCCCGGAAAGCACAGTACGCACGGGCTCCTGCGCGGCCAGGCGCGCTGAGACAATACCACCCGAAGACTGCATGACATCGACGCGGCCTCCGCGATGCTCCGCGGCAACGCGCTCTTCGAGGTGGAGGAGATAGGACTGCATGCGCGGCGCGAGATACGCGTTGACGACCGTCGTCGAGGCACGCTCGTATTCGCGAAACTCCGGCAGAATGACGCTGGAGAGGGAGACAGGAATGCCGAGAGGGGCGAGGACTTCGCCCACACGCCGCTCCGTGGCGGGATTCGCAAAAGAGAAGAGCAGTGAAACAGCCACGGCTTCGGCCGAGCTTGCGCGGACCGCTGCAACGAGGGCATCGAGTTCAGCCTCGGTCGGTAAACGAAGGATTTCGCCTTCGGCACTGACTCGTTCCGGGACCCCAAAGCGCAGATCGCGAGGGACAAGGCATTCCGGTGCCGGCGCAAACCAGTCATAGAGGACGGCGCGCGCCTGACGGCCGATGGCGATGGTGTCCTCAAAACCCGCAGTCGTGACGAAAGCAACCCGCGCGCCGCGTCGCTCGAGCATAGCGTTGGTACCGAGCGTCGTGCCGTGACGCAGGTCGATGCGGGAGTCGGGAGCGATCTGTCGCAGAGCCGAAAGGACGGCCTGCGCCGGATCGGCGGGCGTCGAAAACAATTTCAGGACGCGCAGCTCGCCCCGGTCCAGGTAAACACAGTCGCTGAAGGTACCGCCCGTATCGATGGCCGCGCGCAAAACTCGCTCTCTCTCGTATCGTGGTAGGACAGATTCCCTGAACAGTAAAACACCTGGAGCGGACTTGAACGAAATCTACGGGTGGCTCACCGAAGCCTCGCGCGAGCAGAAACGGACACTGCTGGCGGCGGCGCTGGGCTGGATGCTCGACAGCATGGACGTGATGCTGTACGCGCTGGTGCTCGGGCCGATCCAGCACGAGATGCATCTGTCCGCCGGCATGAGCGGCGCGATGATGTCAGTGACCCTGGTCAGCGCTGCGGTGGGCGGCATCTGGTTCGGGTGGTTTGCCGATCGCGCCGGCCGCGTGCGCGCCCTTTCGACGAGCGTCCTCATCTACTCCGTCGCCACGGCCCTGTGCGGGTTAACGGGCACGGCGGTGGAGCTGATGCTGTGCCGGCTGGTGCTGGGCCTGGGGATGGGCGGCGAGTGGGCCTCGGGTGCGGCACTGGTGGCGGAGACATGGCCGGCGCGGCACCGTGCCAAAGCGCTGGCTCTGGTGCAAAGCAGCTGGGCCATCGGTTATGCCCTGGGCGCCGCGCTGGTCGCTATCATCCTGCCTCACTTTGGATGGAGGGCCGTCTTCTTTGCCGGGGTGGCTCCGGCCCTGATCGCCTTCTGGGTTCAGCAAAAGCTGCACGAGCCGGAGGTGTGGAGGAAGGAGAAAACGCCAAAGGTGCCCGTAGCCCAGCTCTTTCGAGGACCTCTGGGCCGGAGCACTCTGGTCTGCACCACGATGAACGCTGCGACGCTCTTCGCCTGGTGGGGACTCTTCACCTGGGTACCACGATTCCTTTCGTTGCCACGCTCCCAGGGCGGCCGAGGTCTGAATGTCGTGATGACCTCGGAGTGGACGATCGTCATGCAGGTGGGAACGTTTCTGGGGTACGTCAGCTTCGGTTATATCGCTGACCGGATGAGCCGGAAGTACACGTACATCGGATATCTTGTCGTGGCGGCGGCGCTGGTACCGCTCTTCGCTTTCGTAGGCAACACGAATGCGCTGCTGGTGATCGGGCCGCTGGTGGGATTCTTTGGAACCGGCTATTTCAGCGGGTTTGCCGTGATTGCCAGCGAGCTGTTCCCCACCGCGCTGCGCGGTTCAGCGATGGGCTTTTCGTATAACCTGGGGCGGATTCTGAGTGCGCTGGCGCCATGGGTGATTGGCCGCGTGTCGGAGCAGGCAGGGCTGGCCGCCGCCCTGTGTCTTACCTCGGGGGGATTCCTGCTGGCCGCCGCAATCGCCATGGGACTGCACCTGCCGGATTCTGCGAACGGGACTACCGCGACCTGAGAAGCACTGTGGAGCCGAGATTATGTGTCCGGCAGACGGCGTGAGGTTGGCGGGTTCTCGCTGCACTCGCGTCTTTTCACGATGCCGTGCATCTCTTACGCTGTACTCTCAGAGCACGGCATGAAGATCGGAATCACCTGCTATCCCACCTACGGCGGCAGTGGCGTGGTCGCGACAGAGCTGGGCATCGAACTGGCGGCTGCCGGCCATCAGGTGCACTTCATTGCCTATTCCCAACCGTTCCGGCTCCGCGGCCGCGAGCAGGACATCGCTTTCCACGAGGTCCCGGTCTCGAACTATCCGCTGTTTGAATATCCACCCTACGATTTGGCATTGGCCACCCGTATGGCGGAGGTAGCGGCTTATTACGAGCTGGACCTGCTGCACGTCCACTATGCGATTCCGCACTCCATCTCCGCCTATCTTGCGCGGGAGATGCTGGCCCGCCAGAATCGACGCCTGCCCTTTATCACCACCCTGCACGGAACCGATATCACGCTGGTCGGGCTGGACCACTCGTACCTGCCCATTACGCGATTTGGCATCAATGAGAGCGACGGCGTCACGGCGATTTCCAGTTATCTGCGGGAAAAGACCCTGCAGGAGTTTCAGCCGAAGAAGGCAATTGAAGTCATTCCCAACTTTGTGAACTGCGATGTTTACCTGCCGCTAAGCGGAGCAGAGCGCGAAGCGGGCCGAGCGCGCTATGCCGAGCCGGGCGAGAAAATTCTCATGCATCTCTCCAATTTCCGCCCGGTCAAGCGAACCGCCGATGTCGTACGCGTCTTTTCGCATGTCGCCCGCGAAATCCCCGCTCGCCTGCTGATGATCGGCGACGGCCCGGACCGATCGGCGGCGGAGTTCATTGCCCACCGCAAGGGTATTCAGGACCGGGTTCACTTCCTGGGCAAGCAAAGCAATGTCTCGGAGATTCTCCCCCTGGCGGATCTGTTGCTGATGCCGAGCGAGCAGGAATCGTTCGGGCTGGTGGCTCTGGAAGCCATGGCCTGCCGGGTTCCCACCATCGCAACCCGAGTGGGCGGCGTGCCGGAGTTGATCGAGGACGGGGTGAACGGCCGGTTGCTCCCGGTCGGCGATGTAGAAGCAATGGCCCGAGCCGCCGTTGAATTGCTCAGCGATCCCGACCGTTATAACGCGATGGCCGAAGCGGCGCGCCGCACTGCCCAGAGCCGTTACTGTGCCTCGAAGATTCTTCCGCTGTATGAGCGGTTCTACGAGCAGGTTCTGGGCAGTCGGCCGACGACGAATGCCTAGTGTATCATGTTCAGCGTGTCCTGCGAGATCGTATCGAATGTGGTGATCGCTTTCGAACTCGCATCGAACGCCTGCTGTTCCACAATAAGGTTGGAGAACTGGGTTGAAATGTCTACATTCGACGCTTCCAGCGCCGCATCCTGAATCGTGCCAAGTCCCGCCGATCCTGCAACGCCAACGCTGGCAGATCCGGAAGCCAGGGTGGTCTGATAGTTGTTGCCGGCCACCAGCTCCAGTCCCTGCGGGTTTGTGACATTCGCCAGGGCGAGTTGTCCGACCGGCGTCGTCATGCCATTGGTAAACGTCGCAGAGATGACGCCGTTGGAATCGATGGTGAAGCCGTTCGATTCTCCGCCGGCATAGCCGTTCTGAGTCGTGCCGGAAACGCCCGAGGCCTCCGCCACCTGGCTGACACTCGGTTGATTGTCGGCGCCGTAGAGGTTCCAGGAGAAATCAAGGGCGGTCGCACCATCGGATAATCCGCTGAAGGTGATGCCGCTGACGTTCCCCGCCGGAGAAACCAGATTCCCGTCGCCATTGAAGCTCAACGTGCCGGACGCATTGGTGGATACCGGCTCCTGCACCACGCTCCCCGAAGTCGAGAAGCTGGCGCCGCTGATGGATAATGTGTTGCCGCCGCTGCCCACGCTGACCGAAGCACTGCTGCTGAGGATCCCGGCCGCGGAAAGGGCGCTGTTCAGAGCAGTAGCGTAATCGCTCAGGGACTCTCCGGCCGTGACGGTCGGAGCCACAATGGAGGCCGTGCCGGAGGCTGTGTTGCCGGAAATTGTGAGGCTGGTCGACGGATCGACCGTGCCTGTATTCCCGCCGCTCTGAGCGAATGAGTACGTGCTGGTCGTCACAGGAGGGCTGACGGTCGAGTCAGTCGTCGAACTGGCGGCGAGCGTGTCGGGAAGCGTTATGTTGTAGGACCAGTTGCCACTGCCCTGGTTGGTGAAATTGATGGTAGCGACGTGCGCCACACCCAGAGAATCATAGATGGTCACCTGCGCGGGAACGGTGGTCCCTACAGCCGATGAGGCGTCCAGGTTCGCGGTGAGAGAAAGAGAGCTGGTCGCCTGCGGCTGTTCCACGGCATTGGCAGGAATGACGATGGGTACGAGCGGCGCGTTGGTGTCCACCACGCCATTAACGACCGGATAGCCCATGACGTTCTGTCCGTCCTGAGTGATCAGGTGGCCGTCGTTGCTCTGGGTGAAGTTGCCGGCTCGCGTGTATTCGGTGAGATCGCCGCTCTGAACGACGAAGTAGCCATTGCCATTGAGGTAGACGTCGGAGTTGTTTCCGGTCTCCTGAACACCTCCCTGGGTGAAATCGGTCTCGGTGGATCCGACCTGAGTGCCTGCTCCCACCTGGAGCGGATTGCCGGAGCCGGTGGTTCCAATCTGCTGATAGAACAGATCGCTGAAGCTCACGCTCTGGCTCTTGAAAGCCGTTGTGTTCATATTGGCGAGATTGTTGGCGATGGTATTCAGCGCTTCTGATGAAGCACTCAGGCCGCTGAGCGGAATAGAAAACGATGACATAGAGTCCTCCCGGAGAAAATTGTGTGCGCGCTCAGCGCACCGTGCTGATGGTGGTGCCTGCTACTCCGGTATGAATTCCCCGGTTGTGAATGAAAGTTCGCAGATCCGCGGGTGAAATCGCGGGCGAGGGAACCTGCAGTGCATTCGCCACCTGGGCTGCGGCAGAGGACGAGGCGGGCACAGGCAGGTTTCCTGTCTGTGCGTCGCCTGTGCCGCCCTTCTGACTGGCGGAAGCCTGCACTCCGGCACTTGCCGGTGCCGCCGGCGAATTCGCTATGGAACCGGAGGCGCCGCTGGTGCTGCTGCTGCTCCCGAGGTCCTGATTGATCTCGACCAGCTGCTCCAGGCTGTTCACCTGAACCAGCTGAGTGATGTATTCATTGGGATCGGTGTCTGCGGTTGGATCCTGGTTTTGCAATTCCGTCACAAGAAGCTGGAGAAAATCATTGCCGGTGATCGTCGCCGAGCTGTCCGCAGAGGATGAGGAGTTGGCGTCCGTGGTGGAGGACGAGGATGAGGCATTCGGAGCGGCCGTGTTTCCGCTCCACGCTGCGGGAAATAGCCCCGGCGCGGATCCGGCGGGCTGTCCGATCGACGTTTGCATTTTGGTTCCCTTTCTCCGGATCCTGAACGGCTCAGACCCGGACGCTGATGTAGGACAAGTTTTCTGCTTCTTCCTCTTCAGACGCGGAAGGAACTTCCCCTTTCGGACTGACAAAGGGTTGACGAACCGGGCTTCCTGAGTCGGATGTATTGGCCGCCGAACCGCCACCGCCGGAAGAGGCCGGGAATCGTTCCGCATTGAGGCTGTGCAGCGCGACATGCTGGGTCGTGAGCGCGTCCCGAATCGATGGCAGCGCCGCCGCGATCGCTGCATGCGCCTCACGAGTACCGCTGGCCAGCGTTGCGGCCACCTGACCCGCGACGGCATTCGTGCGAATCTCGATCCACCCCAGTCCCGAATCGCGGATCCCAACCGTGAGCTTCTGCGGTGAGTTCTCCAGAACCCGCGGCGGCTCGGCAGCATCCATGCGTTCGAATGCTGTGGTCGGCCTGAGACTCGGATCAGAAGCCGCGCCCGATGGATGAGCCGTGACTGCGGAGTGGACCGATCCGGAGGTCTGCAAAACCTGAGCTGCCTGCGCGCCGGCAATGGGTGCCAGGGCCGGTCCCGCGGAGGGGTGTGCATGCTGGCCATCGGCGGTTACGCCTGCCCCCGGACGGAACACATCGGAGGCCCGCTGCGGAGAGGCGGCCGTGGGATTACCTGACGTGTTGTGCGTTGCCGCGCGCACCCCGGCACCGCCAGGGGAAGTGGCACCAGCCGCTTCGCCGAGGTGATTGGTGAGATTTTCGGCCGCGGACGGACCCGACCGTTGTTGCGTCGATGGCAAATTGCCTTGTGAGATCCGGACGCCGAGTCCTCCATTCAGCGCCGAGGGCTCCCCATGATCGGATCCGCTGGCGCTGGAAGAAGCTGGAGACGGAACAACCGAAGACCCGACCTGCGCGGTGTTTGCATCCGGTGACAAGTCGCTACGGAGCGGGCTCGATGGCGCATGATCGCTCTTAGCTGCATGCTCTTTCCCGACCGTCTCGGATTTTCTGTCCTTCGGCGTCGTAGTTCCTCCGGCGCCATCCGCCCGCTCCTCCGCCTGAACCGAGATGAGTGGTCCAGGTTCGGACGTTGCTGTTGATCGGGCGGCAGGAATGGGCGCCACTGGGGTCTCCGATGCGGAGTTCGGGGGGCAACATCGGCGCGCGGCGCCTCTGGCTTCTGCGCCCGGAATCTCAGAATCGGAGCTCCGGATCTCCGTTGCCGTCGCGTTTTCCTCCTCGGCTGGCGGAACCGTAAAACTCATCGACGTATCGGACTCCTGAAGGCATCGAACTGGCTGCGTGGGCATGGCCTGAGCATGAGCCGACCACCCAGGAACTATGGATTCTCCCGATGTCAGGTTCTCTTCGGCGGGAGCTTTTGTCGCGGGCTCCCGTTGGCCCTCAGAATCGGCTCCAGTTTCTGTCCCACTTGGAATCTGCTGGCGCACCAGAGAGCCAAAGAGCCCGGCACTTGCTGAGCTCGTCGCGGTCGACTCCCTCGCCAGAAGTGTCATGAAGGGCTGTGAGACCTTCATCCCCGCTAAATTGGCAGCAGAGAAGTGCAACGGAAATATCCTCGTCTTGTCCTGAAACACAGCAGGTGACGTACCAGCCCTGGCCGCAGCAGATTGGAGAAGTCTCATCCCGATCGGCGCGATTGTGATGAGCGCAGGCTCTGATACCAGTCGTCCACACGCTGTTGTTCCCGACGGCTCCGCTCCCGTGTCTCCACCTGTGCCGCCTCCGACACCAGGAGTTCCGCCTGCTGTCGCTCGATGTGCCGGTTCATCCTCTGTTCGCGGACGGCGACAACTTCATCGGTGACTTCCTGAGCGGCAGCTTCCATGCGCTCACTCTTCCAGCGGAAGATCTCGGCATCCGACATGCCCAGCCAGGAGTCGGTGGCGGCTTCGCCTGACGGACGGGCCAGGGCTTCCCTGCGAGCCTCGGCGGCCAGCCCGCGGTGCTCCTGAGCCCGTTCTTTCAGTTGGCGCAACTCGGCGGTTTTGATCTGCAGTTCAAGATCGGACAGCTCCTCGAGGAGTCGCCTCACACCCAGCACCCGCAGAAGTCCCTTTTTCATCGCTTCCGCTCCGCCGCCGGCTTTGGGCCTTCCATGGAACTCACCAGCCGCAGCAGCTCTCTCCGCGCGTCGGCGAAGTTGCCCCGTTCTTTCGCTCCCTGCATCAGATATTCCCGGATTGCGGGGCGAAAGCGAATCGCGCGATCCAGATCCGCATCGGTTCCAGGCTTGTACGCTCCAATGCGAACGAGGTCTTCCGAGCGGGCCCATGTGGCCAGAAGCCGCCGCACCTCTGTCGCTGCCATGCGATGGTCTTCGCTCACGATCGCGGGCATCAGTCGGCTGATCGATTCGAGTATGTCAATTGGCGGGTAGCAGCCGTCTGCCGCCAGGGACCGGGCAAGAACCACGTGGCCGTCGAGAAACGATCGCACCGCATCTACAAGCGGATCCTGCAGGTCGTCGCCTTCCATGAGAACGGTGTAGAACGCAGTCACGCTGCCCGTCCGGAATCGCCCCGCCCGCTCCACCAGCCGAGCCAGTCGATTGAACACGGATGGCGTGTAGCCCCGCGTCGTGGGGGGTTCACCAGCCGCCAGTCCAACCTCCCGCGCCGCCATGGCAAAGCGCGTCAGGGAATCGAGTACCAGCAGGACATGGGCGCCCGTTCCTGCAAAATATTCCGCCACGCTGGTGGCGCCGAGCGCAGCCCGCATCCGCAGCAGAGGGGACTGATCGGAGGTGGAAACCAGCACGACCGACCGCTTGCGCCCCTCGGTTCCCAGACTCTCCTCCAGAAACTCTCCGACCTCGCGGCCTCGTTCGCCCACCAGTCCCACAACGATCATGTCTGCATCGCTGTTCCGCGTCATCATGCCGATCAGCGTGCTCTTGCCCACTCCCGATCCGCCAAAAATCCCAATGCGCTGTCCGCGGCCCACGCTCAGCAGGCCGTCGATGGCGCGGATCCCGGTGCCCAGCGGCTCACGGATTGGCTCGCGCTCCAGAGGACCGGGGGCCGGCCGTTCAAGGGGTACCGCAGAATGCAGAATCGGTCTCCGTCCGCCGTCCAGCGGCAGGCCCGTCGCATTGAGGACCCGTCCCATCAGGCTGCTGCCCACTTCGATCTGCGGCCGCAGGCGCAGAGCCATCACCGGATCTCCGTAGCGGATTCCATCTGCGGCGGAGAGGGTCATGGAGAGGACGCGGTTGCCTCGAAACCCGATCACTTCTGCGGCATGGAATTTCGCATCGGAATCGCGGATTTCACAGCACTCGCCGACCGAACAGGGAGGCCCCTCTGATTCGACGGTTTGGCCGGCGGCTTCCACCACGCGCCCCCGCCAGCGGATCGAAGAACGCTGTTGCAGACGAGAGAAGTACGTTCCCAGCAGGTTCATGCGTTTCTGCTCGCGGGGACCCGTCCCGCTTCCGGGGCATGATCGCCTTCGCTGCGCGACTCGTTCCGATCGAAAAAGCCTCGTTCGATCTCCTCCAGTTGCGCACGAATGCTGAGATCAACCGTCCCGTGGCTACTCTCAAGAATCGCCGCGCCGCCCCGCAATTCGGCATCCGCAATCACCTGCGGACGGAGCGGCAGACCCGGCATGAGGTGGACTGCCTCGGTCCATAATTCCCGTTGATCCGCAGGTACACGAAGATGCACTTCGGTAGAGTCGGCCAGTTGCCCCAGCGCCATGCGAACGGCGCCCGACAGCAGCAGCGGGTCCAGCTGCGATTCCCGGTGCAGGATCCTTTCCGCGATGGCCAGGGCCAGCTGGACCACCTCTTTCTCGACCAGGGCGAGATAAGCATCCCGGCTGGCTTCGAACCCCTCGATGGCGGAGGTCAGTTCGGCAGCGCGCTGCTGACGCCACGCAGTGGACTCGGCGATCGCCATCTTTCTCCCCTGCTCAACGGCCTCACGGCGAATGGCTTCCAGTTGCCGGGTAAAAGCCTCCTCCTCGGCTGCTCGTTTCGTCTCCAGCGCGGTCGCAGGAGCTGCCATCTCCGGCAACGAGTTGCCGGCCAGCCAGGCGGCTGTCTGCAGGACGGGATATTCCATCGGCCGGATGGGGGATTCGTTCTCGTCGTACATGCCTTCCCACCGCTCACACGATGAAGTCATCGCCTTGCTCGAGTTTCAGGATCACCTTGCCGTCAGCCTCAAGCGTCCGTGCCAGGGCGAGAATTTCCTGCTGTGCTCCCGCCACTTCGCGCGCCCGGACCGGCCCCATCACCTCCATGTCCTCCTTCAGCATTTCTGCCGCCCGCGAGGACATCGCTGCAAAAACATGGGCCCGGAGCTCATCCTGCGCCCCGCGGAGGGCCAGTGCCAGCTGGCGCTTGTCGGCCGCCGAGACGATCTCGCGGATGCTGGCCGGAGGAATCGTCACCAGATCGTCGAAGGTAAACATCAGGTTACGGATATTCAGAGCCATCGCGGGATCGGCCGCCTCAATCTCCTGCAGCATCCGGGTTGTTTGTTCGGACTCCATGCGATTCAGCAGATCGGCCACCGCTTTGAAGCCCGAATAGGCCTTCCGCCCCGTCTCCCCCATATTCTCGAGACGACGGTGCAGGACCATGGCTACTCGCTGGGCCATCTCCGGAGAAAACTGCCGCATGGCCGCGAGCCGGCGTATGGCTTCCACCCGTCGTTCCTCACTCAGGCTGTCGATGACAATCGATCCGCGCCGTCCGTCAAGATGAGCCAGCACGATGGCGATGGTCTGCGGATGTTCGCTCTCCAGAAACTTTCCCAGTTGCTGCGGATCAACCTTCTCCAGCATCGCCAGGTCGCTCTGACTGGCCTCCTGAGCCCGTTTCACCAGGTTCAGCAGATCGTCTGCCCGCTGCTTGCCAAACGTATCGACCAGCAGCTTGGTGGCGTAGTCGAGACCTCCATGCATCATGTACTGCTGCGTTTCCAGCATTCCATGGAATTCCTCGACCACTTCCAGCGAGAGTTCCGGCGGGATCGCGCGCAACTCCGCGATCTGCTCGGTGAGCCGCCGCAGGTCCGGCTCCGACAGATTCTGCAGGATCTTTCGGCCCAGCTCGTCGCCGACCGCCACAAGAAAAATGGCCGCTTTGCGCACACCGCTCAGGGGCTGGCGATGGCCTTCGGAAAGCTGCGAAGCAGAGGAAGCCATACGTCACTCCGAGCGAATCCAGCTCTCGAGGAGCCGTGTGCTCTGTCCCGGATCACGCTTCACGCGCTCCGTCACCTGATCGAAAAGGGTCTGGGCCTGCTGCTTCTTTTGCTCTTCCACCTGCTGTTCCGCGCTCAGTTCCCGCACCCTCGCGGGAACGGGAATCGAGTTCGTCCCTTCGGTGGCTACTCTGCTGCGGGCCACGGGCGCCGACAGGAGGGAGCGCATCGTCGGCCGTGCGATCAGCGAGAAGAACGCCAGCATGCCGGCCAGAATGGTTCCATAGCGCAAAAGCAGCTCGGATTGGACCGTCCAGCCGAGAACCCGCTCCGTCAGGGTCACTGGCGGAGGAGCAACATTCTCATCGAAGGCGAGTTCTTCCACGCTGACCTGATCTCCCCGAGCGACGTCAAAGCCAATCGCCGACTCGGCCAGATCCGCAAGCCGTTTCATGTCGTCGGCGCCCCGCGGCTGCCATGCGGACTGGCTGCCCTGGCCGGTACGCCGGTAATTGATCAGGACGGCGGCGGTCAGACGGCGCACCCCGCCCTGCGACTCGACTGTATGGCGAACCTTTTTGGAAACGGCATACGTTCCGCTTTCTTCGCGGACACTTTGACCGGATAGATTCTGGCTGGGATACAAAGGCGGTTTTGCACCGGGAGAATTGCTGGCCGTGCCGGGAATGCCGGAGGCTGCGGGCACCCCTGACGTCTGTTCCGATCGCTGCATCGACAGGGCTGCGGTCTGCGCCGGATCGTACGTTTCGTCCACTTCGTCGGCGGAGTTCCGGTCGTAGTCGACGTTCACCGATGCGCGAACATTGCCTGCGCCCGCCACCGGCTCCAGCGTCTCCACGATGCGAGAGGCCAGTTCCTGCTCGTGCTGCTCCAGGCCTGCGTCTCCGCTCTGTCGTCCCAGCAGTCCGCCCGTTTCCGCGTCCACCAGCGTTACATTTTCCGGGCGCAGCCCATCCACGGCGCTCGCGACAAGGTTGCTGATGCCCTCCGCCTCGTCCACGGGAATCGTCCGGCGGCGCAGCCGCAACACCACGGATGCCTTCGCCTCCCTCGCGTCGGCAGTAAACAGCGAATCGTGAGGAAGGACCAGATGCACCCGCGCCGCCTGGACAGAGGCGATCGTTGCGATCGTGTGCTCCAGCTCCCCCTCCAGGGCTCGTTGATAATTGACTTTCTCGTCGAACTCCGACCCCATCCAGTTCGGCTGGTCGAAGAGTTCGAACCCCATGCGTCCGCTTCGGGGGGCGCCTTTCGCCGTAGTCGCCAGCCTTGCCTTATCGAGGTTTTCGGCCGGGACGCGCAACAGCGATCCGTCGGGTGAAACGTCGAAGGGAATACCGGCGGTCGTCAGCTGCTGCGCGATCTGCCGTGCGTCGTCGGCATCGAGCCCGGCGTAAAGGGTGCGCCAGTCCGGGCGGTTGGCATACCAGAGCAGCGCCGCAAAACAGCCCAGCACCAGCAGAATGGCAGCCACCAGCCGGAAGCGCCGCTCCGGTTCCAGACTGCGCCAGCGGCCCCAGGCTTCGGTGGCCAGTTGCCCGGCACGCTGCTGCGGGGTGAGAGCCAGGGACGATTTGTCAGCGGATTCAGCCATTTCTTCTGTCGATTACCCTGGTTCCGGGCTCAGAACTGCATGCCCATGACCTGCTGATAGGCCGCGACGGCTTTATTCCGCACGGCCAGAGCCAGTTCAAACGCCGTATCGGCCTTCTGCGTTGCGATCATTGCCTGATGCACGTCGACCCCGGTCCCCTGCATCAAACCCTCGACCGCGTTCGTCGCCTGCTGCTCGACGCCGTCGATTTCTCCGACCGCGTTGCGGAGCGCGTCACCGAAAGGCGCAGAGGACGGAACAGCGCCGCCCGGCGCAAGGCTGCCCAGTGCGGAAACAGACGAACCGAGAGAGACCTGCATCGCGAACCTCCTATTTGAGAATGTCGAGCGAAGAAGAAATCATGCTCTTCTCCGCCTGCACCGCCGAGCTGTTGAGCCCGTAGGCGCGCGTCGCCCCCATCAGATCCACCATCTCGGTCAGCGGATTGATGTCCGGATAAGCAACGTAACCGTTCTTGTCCGCGTCGGGATTGTCCGGATCGTAGCGCTCGAGAGGACTGCTCGGATCGGTGACAACCGCGGAGACCCGCACGCCGCCGATCGGCGGATCCGTCTGGCCTGAAGCCAGGGAGAGGCGCGATGCGAACCCGTCCGACGGAGCTTCCGAGGCAAAGACCACCTGTTGCCGGCGATAGGGTCCTCCGTCCGCGGTTCGCGTCGTTTCCGCGTTGGCCATGTTGGCCGCCACCACCTCGGCCCGGATTCTCTCCGCCTGCAGCGCCGAACCGCTGACTTCCATGAGTCCCAGGAGATTCATCGTGTGCCGTCCCTGGCAGCGCTCACTTCTGATCCTCGTGAATGGCGTCCATGACCCGTGCGAATTCGTGCTGAATCAACCCCACTCCGGTTCGAAACTGGAGCTGGGCCTCGGCCATCTTCAGGCCTTCGCGGTCCATCGACACGTTGTTGCCGTCCGGCCGCTCCAGCAACCCGTCGACCGGGCCGATCGCAGGTTCCTGAGCAGCGCTGCCTCCCGATTCCAGTTGCTGCATAGACCGGTCCATTTCCGCTGCAAAGTCGAATCCGGCGGTGCGATAGCCGGGCGTGTCGACATTCGCCATGTTCTGCGCGGTCAGCTTCAGTTCCAGCGACGAAAGGTCGAGATATCGGCTTACAGCATCGGCAACCGGAGTTGTGATCTGCATGTTTCCTCCCGACAAAGACCCCAGCCGACACGCAGCAGCCGGCCGTCCGCAAGAGCCGGGCAAAGATTAAGAATTTCTTATTGAAGCGCATCCAGTTCGATCTCCCCGGCATCAATCTGCGGCCGATCCTCGGCAAGAATCCAGGCGCGCTCCAGCACGTGCTCCAGTTCCCGCACATTGCCCGGCCAGGAATGTTCGCGCAGCCGTGCCAGCGCCTGTTCAGTGAGATTCCTCGCCGGACTCGCTTCCGCCAGTCTGCGCAGGAAGTGCTCCGCCAGAGCATCGAGATCCGTCATGTGCACAGCCAGCGAAGGCGTGTGAATGATAAAAACAGCCAGGCGATAGTACAGGTCGGCCCGAAACGCCCCTTCCGCGGCCAGCCGCGCAAGGGGTTGGTGCGTCGCTGCGACGATCCTCACATCGACCCGAACCGGTTCGTTCTCGCCGACTCTCTGCAGTTCCCCCGTTTCGAGGAATCGCAGCAGCTTGGCCTGCAGAGCGGCCGGCATCTCGCCGATCTCGTCCAGGAAAAGGGTCCCGCCATGCGCGGCTTCAATGCGACCTGTGCGTCCCTGCACCGCCCCCGTAAACGCCCCGCGCGCGTGTCCGAAAAGTTCAGCCTCGAGCAGCGTCTCCGGAATCGCTGCGCAGTTCAGAGCCACCAGTTTGTTCTTCGCTCGCGGGCTAAGCCGGTGGAGTGCTCGCGCGACCAGTTCCTTTCCGCTGCCGGTGGGCCCTTCAATGAGAACGGTCGTCTTCCGCGGCGCGGCTAACCGGATGCGGCGGCTCACCTCGAGCATTACAGGATGCGACCCGACGAATTCCGGCAGCTGACTGGCGAGGAGTGCCGGATTGGTGCGGGTTCCGACCCCTGCAGACGCACCGCACGGCGTTTGCGGCCCCTGATCCACGGCCGGGTGCGGATCTGACCTCCCGTCCGGTGTCTGGATGGCCCCAGGCGCCAGCAAAAACCGTGGAGCCGAGTTCCAGGCAGCTCCGTCGCTCTGTGCCCGCCGCAGGGCCAGCAGCACTTCGTTACGGCGCGGTCCGCGGCAGGCGGAGTCCGGTGCGTCCGAGGCATCGGCCAGGATCAGGTCCACGTTTGGATGAAGACGCCGGAACTCGGCGATGAACTCCTGAATCTCCAGGTCCGGCAGCCACGAATCGAGCACCACCGTTTCCGCTGGAGCGCGGTCAAGACACGCCAGTGTCTCCGCTCCCCCCGACGCTTCCACCACTTGCCAGCGGAGATCGATCAGGGCATCGCGCACCCGCTGCCGGAACGAGAGATCAGCGCTGGTCAGAATCGCGGTTCGGGCTGCTTTTGAGATCGCGGGATGCGCTGTCGTGCTCATGGCAGACTCCTCCTTGTTTTCGATCTTTTATGCATGACTTATGAGGCAAGGCCGATGGCATAGCCCTGACCGCGGATGGTCCGGATCAATGGCGTCATCCCGCCGCCCGCTTCACCGTCAGCCTCTGCGCTTCCCTCGCGCCGCGGAAACGTATCGCGCAGCTTGCGACGCAGATAGTTCACATACACGTCGACCACATTCGTGCCGCAGTTACGGTCGATGTTCCACACTTCCCGGAGCAGGGCAGACCGAGCTACCACCCGGCCTTTGTGCAAAAGAAGATATTCCAGCAGCGAGAATTCCTTGTTCGTAAGAGCAATGGCTTCCCCAGCCCGGGTTACCGAGCGGTCGATGCGGTTCACTTCCAGGTCCGCGTGCCGCAGGACCAGACCGGGCGAACGCCGGCGCTGCAAGGCGTGGCACCGCGCGCGCAATTCGGCGAACGAGAACGGCTTCAACATGAAATCGTCGGCGCCGATCTCCAGGCAGCGCACGCGCACATCCGGCTCCCGTCGGGCGGTCAGCACGAGAATCGGCAAATCGGCAGTCAGTGAGCGAAGGAACTCGAGGACCTCCACGCCATCCCGCCGAGGAAGGTTCAGGTCCAGAACCGCCATATCGGGAAGATCCTGCCGGGCCGCTTCGATGGCCATCTCCCCATCCGTCGCCAGCCTCACGTCGTGTCCGTCCTGTTCCAGTCCGCGGGCCAGAAACCTGCCCAGCGATGGATCGTCGTCGGCAACCAGCATGCGCATGCGATTCTTCTCCTGCGCTCACCTTCTCGCGATCTGTCCGCGATGAACAGATTCCCCATGAGAAAAATCCAGGAGTCCCAGCCAAAAAGGGAACTGCCCATGCCCCGGTGCCAAAGAGGGAAACGATCACAAAATATACTTGCATCGGTTCGCTTTTTATTCGCTATAATGCCGCACATGGCCATCACCCGCCGCCAGAAAGAAGTGCTCGACTTCATCTCCGGATTCGTGCAGCGAAACGGCTATTCACCGTCGTTTGAGGAGATTGCCCGGGGATTAGACCTGCGCTCTCTTGCCACGGTTCACAAGCACATCACGAATCTGCAAAATAAGGGCCTTCTCGCCCGCGCCCATAATCGCAGCCGTTCCCTTGATGTCCTGCCGCCCCGGAACAAGAGCCGTGGCGTCGATCGTCTTCCCCTGGCGGGCAGGATCGCTGCCGGCTACCCCGTGGAAGCGCCGGAGATTCCCGAAAGCATCTCGCTTGGAGACATCATTGGCAACCGCGACGTCTTCGCTCTGCAGGTACGCGGAGAGTCGATGCGAGACGACCACATCGTCGATGGCGATTATGTCCTCGTCGAACGCACCAGCACCGCCCGGGCAGGCGAAATCGTCGTTGCTCTCGTGAGAGGCGCCGAAACCACCCTCAAACGCTACTTCCCCGAAGGCCCTCTGGTGCGCCTGCAACCGGCCAACCCGGAAATGAACCCGGTCTTCGTCCCTGCCTCCCAGGTGGCAATCCAAGGTAGGGTGCTCGGGATGCTACGAAAGTACTGAATCAATGCAAGGAAAAGCCCGGCTGCGCGCCGGGCTTTTGCATGGGTTCTCTGCTTTCTGCTCAGGAGATCACGCGGATGATGCTGCGTTCGATCGTCTCCTTCGGAACGTAGCCGACAATCTGGTCGGCGACCTTGCCGCCCTTGAACAAAAGCAGAGCCGGAATCCCGCGAATTCCATACCGCATCGGCGTGGCCTGATTGTGATCCACGTCCATTTTGGCGACCTTCAGCCGCCCGCTGTACTCCGTCGCCACTTCATCCACGATGGGCGCCAGGGCGCGGCAAGGTCCGCACCATGTAGCCCAGAAGTCCACCAGTACCGGTTGGTCCGACTGCAGCACCTCCTGATCGAAGGTGGCGTCGCTTACCTCGGCAATTCCTACTGCGGCCATTTCTCGTTTGTCTCCCCGTGCGTTCTGCACGCTTCAGTCTACCTGAACTTTATAGATGCAAAAGGGGCTGGAGAGTCGCAGGAGGGTACGCCGGGACCACCCCATACAAGGGCACAAAAGTTAAGGCGCCCGGATTCTTATGCAGAATCACGGACGCCGGAGCAGCCCTCCCCCAGAACTGCCCACGAAGCGAAAATAGGGCCTTGGGGCGAGTAAGGCAAGCAATCTTGAGTAATTTTTGGTAATGCCTTCAATGAGTTACGACAGGGGTTAAAAGCACATTACCAATGTCGCATTTTCGTGCCCCCATGGTTATCCACGGGCAGACGCCGGGTCTGCATCCTGGCACGCAGCGGGTTGGGCTTCGACACCGCACGGCAGAATCTCCACCGGCTCTCCTCCCTCCAGCACCCGCCTGACGGCGCTTTCTGCGTCCACAGACTGCTCGCTGGCCACCAGCAGGACAACCGCCGGGCCGGCTCCGCTCAGCGCGACCCCGAGAATTCCCGCCTGGCCCCCCAGCGGAAGCAGTTGACCCAACAAAGGGCAGGCCTCGCTGCGATAGGGCTGATGCACCCAGTCCTGCATCGCCAGTGCCAGCAGATCCCCTCTGCCTGACGCGAACGCCGCCGTTAGCAGGCCAACGCGCTGCAGATTGGCCACAACCTCCGCCCGCGCATAGGAATCGGGCAGCAGGCCACGGGAAGTGGCTGTGGACAAGGGGCGGCGAGGCAAAACCAGCAGGGCGCACCAATCCGTGGGTGGGGCAATGGATACAGCCGTCACGCTTTCCCGTTCGAGCGCGCTCACGACAAAGCCACCCATCCAGCACGCAGCCGCATTATCCGGATGCTTCTCGAGGCGGCAGGCTTCGTCCAAAATGCGGTCCCGGTCCCACGCCAGTTCCCCAAAATGACTGGCCAAAGCCACCGCCGCCAGCCGCACCGCTGCCGAAGAGCCGCATCCCATCCCCAGCGGAATCTCGTTATGCATCTGCAGATCGAGGGGGACGACCTGGCGCCCCTCCCTGGCGAAAATGGCTCGGTACGTATCGAGCAGAAGATTGTTCTCAAGCGCGCCGCAGATTTCCGGGCTGCGGCCGGATGCCTCGATCCGAAACTCCGGCGCCTCCTCCGCCCGCAGATCCAGGTAGAGCTGCAGCGCAAGAGCCACCGCATCGAATCCGGGCCCCAGGTTCGCCGTCGTCGCGGGCAAGCGCAGGTGCACACCTCTCATGGAGTCACCCGCTCCAGTTCCCGCAGAACTGCGTCCGCCGAAGCATCCAGTTCGAGCGTGTTCCCCGAGGTGGCCATCATCTCCTTTTCCAGGCCGGATCGCTCTTTCTCCGTAAGGAGATCGCCGCGGTGGTAGTGAATCGTATAGTCCGGATCCTTCAGCGTATGTCCCGTCAGCAGCAGGATGACCGATGCATCGGCAGCGATCCTGCCCTGCTGCCTTAGCTTCTTCAGTCCTGCCAGAGTCACGGCAGAAGCCGGCTCGCAGCCAATGCCTTCCGCTCCGATCTCCGCTTTTGCCAGAGCAATCTCCGCCTCGGAAACCTGCTCCACCCAGCCGCCGGTTTCCTGAATGACCCGCACCGCCTTGCGCCAGGAGGCGGGATTACCAATGCGAATGGCGCTGGCTCGGGTACGCGCCGCGACCGGCTCCATGCGCTCACCGCCGAACTCCCGCACAGATCGGACCAGAGGATTCGCGCCCTCGGCCTGAATCACAGAGACGCGTGGAACGCGCATCGTCAGCCCCAGAGCCTTCATTTCGAGGAACGCCTTCCCCAGCGCCGAGCTGTTCGCCAGATTGCCTCCCGGCACAATCAGATGGTCCGGTAGCTGCCACTCCATCTGCTCAGCAATCTCCAGCGCCGGCGTCTTTTGGCCTTCCAGCCGGTAGGGATTGACGGAGTTCAGCAGGTAGACCGGCAGGCGCTGCACCACCTCCGCCAGCACCCGAACGCACCCGTCGAAATCCGTGCGCAGCTGCAGAGTCAGCGCGCCATAATCCATGGCCTGCGAGAGCTTACCCCAGGCGATCTGCCCCTCCGGCAGCAGAACCAGGCTGCGCATCCCCGCACGCGCGGCATAGGCTGCCATCGCGGCGGAAGTATTCCCGGTCGAGGCACAGGCTACCCAGGTAAAACCTCTCTCCCGCGCAACGGAGAGTGCCACCGTCATGCCTGCATCCTTGAACGAGCCGGTCGGATTCATGCCCTGATGCTTCGCGCGCAGGTCCTTCAGCTCCAGGCGGCGCCCCGATTGCGGCAGGTCGTAGAGAGGCGTATTCCCTTCCCCCAGCGTGACGATGTTCTTCGGATCCTGAAGCACCGGAAGCATCTCCCGGAATCGCCATACGCCGCTGCGGTCGATATCCTCATTGGAGAGTCGGCGGTCCTTCCACAGCCAGCGCAGAGCGCTTGGGTTGGGCCGCGTGTGCGGTGGCCCGCTCCATCCGGGATAAATCACCTCGAAGAGCTCGCCGCAGGCGGAGCACCGGAAATCCCGGCTAAGCGCCTCCGGATCGATGCACCGCGAGCAGCCCACGCAACGCAGTTGATGGCTCCCATTCGTCATGTCGTGGTTGACTTCAGGCTACCATCCGGCTACCCCTTGCCGGATCGTCGGGTTCCGTCCAAAGTCTCAGATCTTTTCGTATAAAATCGTCGAATGCCGTCGCTTCTGACACCGCGGGAAGCCGCCCTCCGGCTCGGCATCTCTTACCCGGCGATCAAGCAGTGGATCTATCGCGGAAAACTGAAAGCCATCAAGACCCCCGGGGGCCACTACCGCATCCCGGAATCCGAACTCGACGCCCTGCTGTACAAGGCGAAGCGTCCGGAGACGCCGAAGCGCCAGATGATGCGCACCGTGAGCGGCCGCAATCAGCTCGTCGGCCGTATCGTCGACCTGAAGATCGAAGGCCTGCTCGCCCAGGTCCGCCTCTCCATCGGTGGCCAGATCATTACGTCGATCATCACCGCCGATGCTGCGCGTGAGATGCGCCTGGCGAAAGGCGAAACCGTGGCCGCCCTCATTAAATCCACTGAGGTGATGGTGCTGCGTGTTTGATCGAAGGCTCTTTTTCCTTTGCCTGGCCTTTCTGCTGTCAGGCGAATACCTGCTGGCGCAGCCCGCCCCGTCGTCCGGCCCCCTGCGCATCGCCGCGGCTGCCGATCTGCAGCCGGTCCTTCCGCCGATCCTCCGGGAATTTGAGCAGCAAACCGGCATTCATGCCGACGCGTCGTTCCAGTCATCGGCGACCCTCGCCACGCAGATCATCAATGGCGCTCCCTTCGATCTCTTCCTGGCCGCCGACACATCCTTTCCCCAGCGAGTCATCGATGCCGGACGGGCGCTGGAAACCCAACCCATCCTCTATGCCAAAGGAACGCTGGTGCTGTGGACGCGCAACGACTCGGGCGTGTCTTCCCTCGCGCCGGAAGCGCTGACCAGTAACGCCATCCGCTCGATCGCCATCGCCAATCCCGAACACGCTCCCTATGGTCGCGCTGCACAGGCGACCCTTGAGCATTGGCATCTGCTGGACAAGCTTCATCCCAAACTCCGGATCGCTGAGAATATCGCCCAGGCCGCACAGTACGCCGATTCCGGCAATGCTCAGGTCGGATTCATTTCACTAACCTCAGCGCTCACACCCCGGCTCCGAGCCGATGGCCACTTCGTACGCGTTCCACCCGAAGACCATCCCCCGATTCTGCAGGGAGCCGTCGTCGTGCGAGACGCCGCCCACGCCCAGGCCGCTCATCGCTTCCTGGAATTCCTTCGGAGCCCGGCTGTCGCGCGCACCCTCGCCGCCGAGGGGCTTGAACCCGCCTCCTGATGGACCTGCAGGCGCTCTGGCTCACCCTGCGGCTCGCCGCCACCACGGCCGTCGTGCTGATGGCGATCGCCATTCCGATCGCCTTCTGGATCACGACCACACGTTCCCCATGGCGTCCGCTCGTGGAAGCTCTGACCACCCTGCCTCTTCTGCTGCCCCCGACCGTTCTCGGTTTCTATCTCCTCGTTCTGCTCGGCGACCGGACCTTCGTTGGACGCACGCTCGCCCACTGGCTTGGCCATCCACTGGCTTTTTCGTTTTCCGGCCTGGTCGTCGGCTCGGTGATCTACAGCCTGCCCTTTGCGGTGCAGCCCCTCACCGCTGGTTTCCACGGTGTCGATCCTGCGTTGATTGAACAGGCAAAGCTTCTCGGCGCGAGCCCTTCTCGTCTTCTGCGCGAGATCCTGATCCCCTTGTCCGTCCGTTCCCTGGTCGCCGCAACCGTGCTGTGCTTCACCCATACCGTCGGCGAATTTGGCGTGGTGCTGATGGTCGGGGGCGACATACCCGGCGCCACCCGAACCCTCTCGATCGCCATTTACGACCAGGTGCAGGATTTCTCTTACGCCGCCGCCAACCGGACTTCCCTTCTCCTGCTGGCAATTTCGCTCGTCGCGCTCCTCTTCCTGTATGCGCGCCAGCACCGTGAGGACCGCTCTCGTGCTTGACGCTCGGGTACGCCACCACCTGGGTCACTTCTCGCTGGAAGCAGAGTTCTCTCTGCGCAGCCCGTGGACGGTGATCTTCGGTCCCTCGGGCGCGGGCAAAAGCACCCTGCTCCGCATCCTGGCCGGCCTGGTCACGCCGGACTCTGGTCGCATCGCGCTGGCGGGAAAACCGCTGTTCGACAGCGCCGCCGGAGTCTCCACTCCCCCCGGCAGGCGATCCATCGGCTTCGTCACCCAGCAGGCGTCGCTGTTTCCGCACCTCAGTGCGCATAACAACGTCGCCTTCGGAATTCGCGACCTGCCGCAGGAGGAACGCTCTTGCCGAATCCGCGAGATGCTGCTTCTTTTCGGAGCCGAAGCGCTGGCGGATCGCAAGCCGGCGCAGCTTTCCGGCGGAGAGCGCCAGCGAATTGCGCTGGCCCGCGCGCTGGCACCGCGCCCGCAGCTTCTCCTGCTCGATGAGCCCCTGGCCGCGCTCGATGACCCTTCAGCCGAGGAGATTCTGAACCGGCTCCTCACCTTCGACTTGCAGGTCATCTACGTCTCTCACGACCTCGCGGAAATCTGGCGCATTCCCGCCGAAGTCGTTCTCCTCGAGAACGGCCGCGTCACCTTGACCGGGCCCCTGCAGCAGGTCCTCGCCCCGCGGCGGGAGCGGCTGCTCCAGCACCTGAACTCGTCTCCGCGGTAGGCGCCCAAACGCTCTGCAGGAACAGATAGCGGTCGCGATCCTCCGATGGCCGCGCCCCCGACTGCGCGTCCAGGTGCATTACCTCCCACCCATCCGTCGCATCGTATTGCGGCCACTTCGGCGCGTCGCCTCCGTTCGGATCGCCGTTCCTGGCGAAGTTCGTCCAGTAGGTCTCAATCAAATCGCTGAGTTGCCGATCTTCCGGCTGCCAAACCGCATCGGGACGCGAATCGAGCGTCCCGAAAACATATTCGATCTCGTCGGAGTGAAAAGCCCCGGATCCGGCCGGATGATACTTGTCCGCCGGAGACGGCCGCTCAAAATGGTAGCGATAAACAGGCTGGCCGCCCGTCGCCACCTGCGCCTGCAGCCATTTCCACGTGGAGAAGGCGATGAAGCTGTCCCCGGAGAAGTTAATCGCGGAACGTACTGCCTCCGCATCTGAGTTGTCCGGATAGACCTTGAGAAACTCTTCCGCGCGCGGCCCGAAAGTCTTCTGCGCCATCTCGCGGAAGCTCTGCATCGTCGGTGGATTCGGATAGTCCACCTCAAGGGCGCTCGGTTCGTCGCGGTTCCATCCCGCCAGCAACGGAACGTGCGCCTGCTTGCCTTCCCTGTAGACCTGCGGAACGCTCTCAGGCAGGAAGTATCCGTCCACATCAGGGCCGATCGGCGAGTGATGCGGGGGCGGAGGCTGCGCACTCATTTTCGTCAGCAGATCCTGTGCGCTCATGCCACGCAGTGCCAACAGATCCGAGGTGCCGAAGGTGGCCAGCGCCCATGCCGCATCCTTTTTCTCCTGCTCGGCCGCAGGCGGAAACGAAAGCCCCCGGCTGTCGAAGGCCGCTCCGCTCTCGCCAATGCCGCGAACAAAGAGGCCCTCCGCGAGCGGCGACGCCATTTGCGCGCTGACAGAGAACGATCCGGCCGACTCGCCGAAGATCGTCACGTTGCCCGGATCCCCGCCGAAGGCGCTGATATTCCTCTTCACCCACTCGAGCGCCGCGGTTTGATCCATCAGGCCATAGTTGCCGGCGGCATGCTGCGGCGACTCGTCGGAAAGGCCGGGCAAAGCCAGGAACCCGAAAAGTCCCAGGCGGTAGTTCATCGAAACCACTACCACACCTTTATGAGCCAGATGAGCGCCGTCCTGGCGCGGCTCCGACGTGGCTCCGGCGACAAAGCCTCCGCCGAAAATCCACACCATCACCGGCAGCTTCGAGTGCTTATCCTTCGCCGGAGTCCAGACATTCAGATTGAGACAGTCTTCGCTCTGGCCCGGATCGCGAAAATGCATGTCGTGATAGATATCCGGCTGCATGCAGCGATCCCCAAACTGCGTCGCCTCCCGCGCGCCCTTCCACTTCGCCTCGGGCTGGGGAGGCTTCCAGCGCAGGGGTCCCACCGGCGGCGCCGCGTACGGAATGCCCAGAAAGACGCGAATTTGCCCGTCATCACTGAGCTTACCCTGCACTTTGCCCTTGTCCGTTTTGATCTTCAGCTGATCGGCGGCTCGGCCCGACAGCGGAGCAACCATACAGCAAACAGCGAGAGCGAAGGACGATGTGCGGACAATAAGGCGCATCAAGGACTCCTTATGCGGCAGCTTTCACAGCAAAGCTAACAACATATCACCGCAGCTGCCGCTCGGGCCGCAGCAGATCCTCAATCGATTCTCGCCACCGGATCAGTCGCGCGCGTCGGCCTTCCACCAGCACCTCCGCCGGGCGCAGCCGCGAATTGTAGTTCGACGCAAGGGACATCCCGTAAGCACCCGTGTCGAGCACGGCCACCAGGTCGCCCGGTTTTACCTTCGCCAGCGGTCGATCCCGCGCAAAGAAATCGCCTGTCTCGCAAACCGGTCCCACCACGTCGACTGTGATCTTCTGACCGCCTCGCGAGGGCTGAATCGGAACAATCTCATGAAACGCCTGATACAGCGCCGGACGAATAAGATCGTTCATCGCTGCGTCGGTAATCACAAAGGTCTTCGCGCCATTCTTCTTCACGTAGAGCACGCGCGCCAGCAGTGCCCCCGCCTGGCCCACCAGGAAACGCCCCGGCTCCAGCAGCAGCTTGAGATCACCAGCCGCACCGATCGCCGGAATCAGCGCCGCCGCATATTGCGCGACCTCCTCCGCTGCATCGAAAGGCTTGTCGCCGTGGTACTCAATCCCCAGTCCGCCTCCAATATCCATGAAGCGGATTGCGTGCCCGTCCCGACGCAGGTCAGCAATCAATTTCGTGACTCGCTCAGCTGCCGATCCAAAGGGCTCCGCGCTTTGGATCTGCGACCCGATGTGCACGCTGACACCGGCCGCCTCCAGGAACCTGCTCGCTCTGCGGTAGACCCTGCGCGCCTTGCGAATATCGATGCCGAATTTGTGTTCGCGCATCCCCGTGGAGATATACGGATGCGTCTCGGCAAACACATCCGGATTAACGCGTAGCGCGAAGCGCGCCCGTTTGCGCCTCTTCGCTGCGCGTTCCGCGAGCAGCTCCAGTTCGCCCTCGCTCTCCACGTTGAACAGCAGGATGCCTGCATCCAGTGCGAGGTCCATCTCCACCGCTGTCTTGCCGATGCCCGAAAAAACGATACGCTGTCCCGCGTCTCGATCGACGATCAGAACCCGCTCCAGCTCCCCTCCGGAAACAATGTCAAATCCCGCGCCACGGGCGGCCAGCAACCGAAGAATTTCCAGCGCCGAGTTGGCCTTCACGGCATAACAAACAAGGTGATCAACGGACTGGAACGCACTCCGGAACAGATCCATGCGCCGAAGTATGTGCTGCGCCGAGTAGACATACAGCGGCGTTCCGTATTTTCGCGCCAGTACATCGAGGGAGACGCCATCGCAGTGCATCGGCGTCCTGGCATCGGGCCAGAAAAAGGGGCGGGCGTTGATCGGAGAACCTCGAAGAAAGGATTCTTCCTGAGAGTATCGGGCCGGCTTCTCCCCGTAAAGGTTGGCATCATGGCGCGGCGCGTGATTCGTCGACTGCCTCACGCCTCTTTACGGATGCGCATCGAGCTCAAAACTGAGCGTGCTGGTGCCTCCGGTCATCGCGGTCACCAGCAGCTGGCTTGCCAGGCCGTTAGGCTCAAGCGGAGCGATCGTCACTGTTCCGTCCAGCGCCGACGTCGCGTGCGCCACCTGCTCACCGAGGGGCGGTCCCTGGACGCAGTCTTGATCTTCCTGGCACGGCGCCGTCCAGCCGACCAGCTTCTCCGCAATCGTGACCGTCGCGCCGGCCAATGGATGACCGAATGCATCCGTGACCAGCAGGGTTACCGGCGCAAAGCTCTGGCTCCGTGAAATGTACTGCACCGTCCCGCTCCACGCCGCCAGGACCCCCGTCTCGGGATGCACCGGGATTACCGTAAACGTCGCGCAACTGGTCGAATTCGGCAAACAGGCACTTGCGGTTGCCGCCACGCTGGCACTGAATGGCCCCGCAGTGAGCTGGTTCTGAGCGATGCCGCTGCTCCCGCTGGTGCTTTGCCCCGAAGAAAGGTTCACCCCCGCTCCTCCCGATGACCAAGCGACCGTCTGCCCAGCCACCGGCGCCCCTGACGGACTCACGACCATCGCCTGGATCGGCCATTGCGCCGTCGCGCCGATCGCCAGATACAGCGAAGGCGTCAGCGCGGCGATGGCCGGCGGCGTCGTTCCCGTGAATTCCGTAACCACACTGCTCCCATTGGTCAGGGAGGCGGTGATCTGCGCCAGCGACGCTGCATTCGCCGTAACCGCGAGCGTCGCGGTACCATCGCCTCCTGTCACCACGCTGCACGAACTTTGGCCGCACCCCAGGTTCGCCGTCCCACCGGTGAGAGCCCACGTCACCGTCACACCCGCAGCCGGCATCTGGCTCGCGACGTCGAGCGCTCGCACCGTGAATGGCTGCGGCACGCCGATCGGCACAGATCCCAGCGGCGCCGTCACCAGCGAGATCGCATCCTCGCTCAGCGCGTCATACCCGAATCCGGCGCCGATCGCGGCGATGCCAAGGGTCTGCGGATCTTCCACCTGCAGAACCACATCGCCGGTAACGCCCGCGGAAGCCGGAGCCAAAGCCACGATCGTCGTCGGCGTCACGCTCGTGACCTGAGCGGGGTTACCCGCCACTGAAACCTCGACGGATGGACGAAACCCCCTCCCCTGAATCACGATGCTCCCGCCGGTCGCTGGCAGCCGAGCCGGGGTCACGCTGTCGGCATACAGAACCCGCCCTCGATACGCATAATCCGGCCGTCCGTCTCCGCGCAGGTCGGCCAGGCCCACACGCACCTCGCTGTCGGCCACCGTCAACACTGGCAATGTCGTCAGCCCAGTCTCATTCCCGTTAAGCGCCTGCACGGTGCCGGTAACAGGCGGCGATCCCGGCGAATCGCTGCCATTCCACGCGCCCAACACGATCTGTGCTTTTTGCGCCGTCGGCTGCCCGCTCTCATCCAGGGCCAACCCTTCCACGGTAAATTCCCGGGCGCCACGAGCCCACCATTCGAACCAGCTGCTGTGGCCATAGCCGGTCAACCGGGCCGTCCACTCCCCACTCGCGGGAACAGCCGCCGGCGCATTCTCGGCGCCGTCCGCTCCACTCTGCGCCTCGTCGGCCGCGTTGCTGATCGCCGCGGTCTGCGTCACAGCGGAGCCTGCCTCGAGCGTCCCCAAATCAATCACCGGCATGGTGCCCGAGGGTGCCGTCTGCCCGGTCGTGTACGGTCCCACCGAGACCGCTCCTGTGTAGAGTGGGCTGATCGCCTCAAAAGTCAGCTGGTAATCCGCACTACTGACCCCAGGCGGCAAAGGAACGTCGCTCAGATCGAAAAATCCCTCAAGCAGAGCGTCATCACTGCCGAAGCGGTTCAGCGGATTGCCGCCGGCATCAGTCACGCCGGTCACCGGATTCCCCGCATCGCCTTGAAAATAGACTCCACTCACCGCCGTCGCGGTGTAGCGCAGATCCGGGATGCCGTTCAGCACCGGCCGAAGGACGACATTGACCCCCTGCATCCCCTGTCCGCGCGGAAACTGGATCGATCCCTGCACGGAGATCGTCGCCTGAGCCGTCAGAACCTTGCCGGTGAAGCTGCCGAGATTGGCCGCAGTCACTGGGTAGAGCCGATTCAGGGCAGCGATATCGTCGGTGCGCAACTGCGTCGGATTCGGCATGCACAGGCCGGTACCGCCGTTGCAAAGGAGCTCGACAGGGTGCATGATCGGCCATCCCTGCAGCCCCGTCGCCGTCGGCTGATTTGTATCGAACATCTCCTCGTTCGTCTGCGACCAGTCCAGCCCGAGCACACGGCCCAACGCTCGCACCAATTGATATTGCAGGTTGGAGATTTGCGTTGTGGTCGTGGCGCAGAGTCCGTTCACCAGCATGAGTGCATGCGCGATGTTGCCGGCTGCGGCAAAATTGTCAACACTCACCAGAACTCCATTGGTCGGACACGAGAGCGCCGAACTGGCTCCCGGACCGTACAGCGCATTGATGACGGATCCCATCTTCGTCGTACACCACGGCGACCGGCTTGTTTGTCGCGGCGGACCGAATATCCGCCGGCAGCGTAACGCCGCCGGAACCCACCGTGACGTCCGAGCCGTTGACGTCTTCGGCCAGGCTGCCGCCGGACTGGATCAACACCGCCGCCGTCGGAACCGCGCTCCAGGCCGAAGCTGCGGTGGCCACCATCGTGTTCGCCTGCGTCTGGCTCACCTGCGTGCTCAGCGCACCCAGATCGGTGAAGTAGGTCACCTGCCCATTAGCCCAGACGACCGGCTTCCCCTTCGCGGACACATCAAAGTAGCTTGATCCTGCCACCCAGCGGGGCCCGCCCGCGCGGGCAGCTTGTACCACGGCGAGCAACAGAACCACCAGGAGAGTTACAAAACCGACAATTCGATGGGCACGAATCAGCTCTTCCGGTCGATCCGGTACACAGCCCATGGCGGGGGCCTCCGGAGTCCGCCACGGTCGTTAGCGTGGCTCCGGCTTTATGTTGGACATGCGGCACCCAACCCTGAGCAAGAATCGTCGAAGGCCCCTGCCTCATCTTTTCAATTCGGGACCTGATGTCTCGCTGGTCCCTAAATGGAAACAGTCCCCGGTTCATCCGGGCATGGCGGCGACCGCGCCGCAGGTACAATTCGAAAAGCTTGGAAAACATGGCAGAAACCATTCACGATACCGTCATTCTCGGCTCTGGATGCGCCGGCCTCACCGCCGCGATCTATACCGCCCGCGCCAACTTGAAGCCGCTCCTTCTGGAGGGTCATGAACCCGGCGGCCAGCTGTCCATCACCACACTGGTCGAGAACTTCCCGGGCTGGCCCGAGGGCATTCAGGGCCCGGAACTCATAGAAAACATGCGCAAGCAGGCCTCTCGCTTCGGAGCGGAGTTCCAGCTCGGCCATCTCGCCACCGCCGATCTTACGAAGCATCCCTTCAGCCTGAACCTCGGCCACGAGACGATCCATGCACGCACGCTCATCATCGCCAGTGGCGCGTCCGCCCGCTGGCTGGGGCTGCCCTCGGAGCAGGCGCTCATCGGGCACGGCGTCAGTTCATGCGCCACCTGCGACGGCTTTTTTTTCTCCGGGAAGGAAATCGCTGTTGTCGGCGGTGGCGATTCCGCCATGGAAGAAGCTCTCTTCCTCACGCGTTTTGCCTCAAAAGTGACCCTGCTCCATCGCCGTGAGCAGTTCCGAGCCTCGCGCATCATGCTCGACCGGGCCATCGCCCACCCGAAGATCAAGTTCATGACCAATGTCCTCGTTCAGGAAGTGCTCGGCGTCGAACACAAGGAAGTCACCGGCGTACGCCTGCTCGACACCGTCGCCGGAGTCGAGTCGGACCTCGATATCAGTGGTCTGTTTCTCGGCATCGGCCACATCCCCAACGCGGCGATGTTTGCCGGCCAGCTCGATCTGGACGAAGACGGATACATCAAAACCCACAATTACGTCTTCACTCGGGTGCCAGGCGTCTTCGCCTGCGGCGACGTCCAGGATCGCAGATACCGCCAGGCGATCACCGCAGCGGGCACTGGCTGTATGGCCGCGCTGGAGGTCGAGAAGTACCTCGAAGACCACGGCCGCTGAGCCGTGCTCCGAAATGTCCGACCGAGCCCAAGCAATGCGATCCCGTTGACCGAGATTCCGCGATAACTACTGGACCCCGAATTCAGCACGGATCGTCCGCTCCAGAGCGTCACCAAGCGAATACGGAGGTGTGAACGCCGTCTGTCTGACCCGGTCCGCCCTGAACTGCGTGGTTTCGCAAAACTTGCGAATTCGCACTGCGCTGATGGGGAACGTTCGCCCGGATAATTTGGCCGCAATATCCAATCCATACCCGGCTCCCAGGGCTACAAACTTGGGAATACCCACTGGCTTCTGGGATCGCCCCAAACAGCGATAAATATGTGCGACGAGCTCACTGACGCTCATGTCAGGCCCATCCACATAATTAAAGATCTGAAGTCCTGGCCCAAACGAACACGCATGCTTAAGAAATGCCGCGACATTTCCTACGTACGCCATTGACTTTACGTTTTTCCCGGATCCGACCATATGGAACCGCCCAGACGCTATTTGGCGAAGCAGGTTGTATACATTTCCCCGGTTTCCTTCTCCAAATACAACCGTGGGCCGCACGATCACTAATGTCCGCGCCGCATCCTCTTGAGCCCAGGCGCGATAGACCTCTTCCGCTTCCAGCTTTGTACGGCCATACGCGTTAAATGGAGCGAACGGTCCATGTTCATCCACCGGATACGGTTGAAATCCATAGACCGCAACGCTGCTCGTGAAAACGATTCTCTGGACTCCCGCCTCCCGTGCTGCTATGCAAACTTGCCGAGCACCCTCCACATTCGTTTCGCGGTACCGAGAAATCGGTCGCACATCGTCGCGGTGTTCAGCCGCCAGATTGATTAGAACTGTAGCACCCTCCAGTAATTCGCGCACTGAAGTAGCCTGACGAACATCGCAGATCTTCCACAGCTGAGGGAAAGCGCTGCTCTCGCGCAGGTCGCCGATGCACACGGCGTGCCCCGCACCCTGCAACAGGTCTGCTAACCTCGCGCCAATGAAGCCAGCGCCGCCCAAAATGACCACTCTCTCGGCCGGAGGCTCTACGGGAACGTGGACCGCCATCACGGTATTATAATCGGAGTGCTTTCGCTGATTACGACCCAATTCGAGCTACCTTTGGCAACCTACATTTTTGCGCCATCTGCGGCACCAGCCGCCTCGCACCATAGAGCTCTTCAATGGCCGGTTCATCGTTTGGGCTGGGGGCGAAAGTGATGTCAACGATCACGGCATCGGTGGTCTTGCACAATACCCCTCAGTCCCAGATAGTTCGCCTCCTGAATTGTATTCGCTCCTCGTCCATTCAACTCACAACCTATGTCGTCGATAATTCTCCTTCTCCCCTCGATTACTCGTGTCTGCGCACGCCGGGAATTACCTATCGCCGGGAAACGAACAGAGGTTATGGTGCAGGTCACAACAGCGTCATACGCGCGATTCTTGACACCTCAGATTTTCACTTCGTCCTGAACCCTGACATCTATTTTGGCCCCTCTGAACTCGAACCCATGATCTGCTTCATGGAACAGAATCCCGATGTTGGTCAGCTCATGCCAAAGATTCTCTATCCCGATGGGGAGCTTCAGTACCTGTGCAAGCTGCTGCCAACGCCGGCCAATCTTTTTCTTCGTCGCTTTCCGTCCGGTATTCTCTCCGATTCGATACGCCGCCGTAACGATCAATTCGAACTCCGCTTCACCGGCTATAACCGGCTCATGGATGTACCTTACCTTTCCGGGTGCTTCATGTTGTTTCGTACGAACGCGCTGCGGAGGGTTGGCCTTTTCGATGAACGGTTCTTTATGTATCCGGAAGACATTGATATCAGTCGGCGAATGCATCGCGAATTCCGTACCGTGTTTTATCCATACGCAACCGCGGTCCATGACCACGCTCGGCTCTCTTATAAGGGCCGCCGAGCACTCCAAACCCACATCTACAATTGTATAAAGTACTTTAATAAGTGGGGCTGGTTCTTCGATTCGGAAAGATCCTTGATCAATCGTCGGACTTTGCAACGCCTGCAATCACTTGATGAGGATCAGCGGGCCCCGGCCCCGAAACTGCAGGGCCAGTCGTCCCCCCATTTGCGGTCCCACGACTGATCTGATCGCATTAGCCAGGCGCACCGCTCTGATTGGCCTCCTAGTCTAAGGCGGATGCCGAACCGCGAATCTCGTTGATCACCGATGCCCTGCGCCCGACCCAGCGGTCCCGCGCTCGGTACAGCGACTCCATGTGTTCGCTCGCCCCACCGCTTCGGCTATGGCATCGACGTAGTCGTTCTTGTTCGTCTTGGCGTAAGGCTTCACATACTGGGCCGGCATCAGACGTACTTCGTGGCCCTGCTCGCGCAGGCTGCAACCAAGAAAGTGTGAGCCTCCGCAGGCTTCCATGCCGATCAACCGCGCGCTCAGTTCGCTGTGAAGCGCCGCAACTGCGCGCGCGATAACTTCCTGCGCATCACAACCACGCCAGCTCTGTTCAGCCCAACAAAATCAAAGACTCTCTTGCCCAGACCTCTCGGTTGGTGGTTCCTTCTCTCCGCAGAACCGGACATCCTTTAGTGCTCATGCTTTTTAGAGCCGTCGCCTGATCCGCCGGCTGGCTTCCTCCGGCTCATATCTGCTATCCCGATCCTTCCCGCCATTTGCGCGTTACCACCTGAGGCAAGAGCCGGATGCGGGAACTCCGCCTGTCCTGATCTGTGCGGGGGTAGGGAGCAATCCGTATCCCTACCGCGACACGCTTCCAGCCGATGCCCCAGGCAAGGTACCTCAGTCACCATTAACGACCGCCCTAACTCATCGAAACACCTACTTATTATGCTCCTAACAGTCACAATGGATGTTATACTCACCGCGATATACCGAACCATCACGCGGTCACAGTACTAGTGTCCTGAGTCAGAAATACGTTGATTAAGGAGCCGGGCCAAGGCATACTGAGGTATGGCCATCGGACGCCCCACCAAACCGCTCAACGTGACCCCTCAGGAGAAGGAGAAACTGTCGATGTTGGCGCGTCGCCCGAAGTCCGCGCAAGCCATCGCAATGCGCGCCCGCATTGTGCTTGGCTGCGGTGATGGACTGAGCAACGGCGAGGTGGCGAAGCGCTTACGGATCACGCGGAGCAACGGTTTGCAAGTGGCGGGAGCGCTTTCGGGTGGAGCGTCTGGAGGGTTTACTCGACGAGCCGCGCCTGGGGGCGCCGCGATCCATAACAGACGCACGAGTGGAAGAGGTGATCACGAAAACGCTGGAGTCCATGCCAGCCAACAGTACGCACTGGAGCACCCGGCTTGATGGCTCAGAAGACGGGCCTTTCGCAGACCGCCATCGTGCGGATTTGGCGGGCTTTCGGATTGCAGCCGCATCGCGTGGAGAACTTCAAGTTCTCCAAAGACCCGCAGTTCGTCGAGAAGGTGCGGGACATCGTTGGCCTGTACTTGAATCCTCCGGATCGAGCGGTGGTCCTGTGTGTGGACGAGAAGAGCCAGGTGCAGGCACTGAACCGCACCCAGCCAATTCTGCCCCTGGCGCCCGGCGTGCCGGCGCGTCAATCGCATGACTACGAACGGCATGGAGTCACTTCTCTGTTTGCGGCCCTGGATGTGGCCAGCGGAGTCACGATCAGCAGCTGCTATCGGCGCCACCGGCACCAGGAGTTCCTGCGGTTCCTCAACGACATCGACGCGAATCTCCCCGGCGGTTTTGAAGTTCATCTGGTGATGGACAACTACGGAACCCACAAGGTCAACAAGGTGCGAACGTGGTTGGCGCGCCACCCTCGTTATCACGTCCACTTCACGCCCACCAGCGGCAGTTGGTTAAACCTGGTGGAGCGATTGTTTGCCGAAGTGACCGAACGCTGCGTCCGGCGCGGAAGCCACACGGCCGTACGAGCATTGGAGAAGGCGATGCTGGATTACCTGGATGAGCGCAACAAGGACCCCAAGCCCTTCGTGTGGAAGGCGGACGCGGACCTGATCTTGGGCAAGGTCGAGCGCCTTTCTAAACGAATCTCTGACTCAGGACACTAGCGCCCAGTAGTGTTCCAGTGTTGAACACCTCTCGGTGCAATACCATTTGATGCGAAAGGAGCTCTCTCCATGCACCGAGCAGTTGCGCCGACAATCTCGCTTCTGGGTCTATGGATCTGTATTTCCGCAGCTGCACAGACTGAGGTACACGGACTTTGGGATGTTACGAGCTTTTCCGGATCAACGGCAGATGTTCAGATTAATGCCTGTCTCAATTCGATTCCAAGCGGCGGCATCTGCGATGCGCGAGGCTATGGGGCGACTCCGCAGACGATTGACGCCACCGTAACATTGGGTGTCGGTGCGTCGTCCGGCACCCAAAAGCTAATCTTCAGTCCGGCTACGGTGTTTAAACCGAACTCCGCGTCCATCAATATGTTCCAGGTTGGAAGAAGCGGGCAGTTGACGGGCCTCACGGTGATAATGCCATCTTCGATGGAGTATACGGGTAAGGTGATCTCGGTTATCGATACGATCACCCCTCCCGACACATTCTCAATCAGCGACGTGGTCATCGATGCTTCTAAGGAGACGGACCCCACAACAGGCGGCTATTGCTTTTATATGTCGCCTCCTTCCGGATCCTATATTCAGGGAATGACGAACATCTCAAATATTACCTGCAACGGCTTTGAATATGGCTTTTATCTGACGGCCGCTGGGGCAGGCAGCTATATAAACGGTAATATATTCAGCAACATTACCCTCGGAGGTAACGGCACTCTTCTCACTATGAACAGCACAGGCCTTCAGATGAATGGTAACATTTTTTCCGGACTGTTCATGGATGGTTTTGGAGCAGAGATTGCTTATACGGGAACCTCTTATATACAGAATAATGTCTTTGCCGGAGCCTATTTGTGGGATTCCGCAACGCCGGTCTCGAATGGGAACTCGGCCGCACTCCGTAACATGTTGATTGGTAATGCGGATTCAACGATAAATGATTCAGGGACTAGCCCTTCTCACTTCCCTTATCAGAACGTCTACCTTTTGACTACGTCTGTTAGTTCCATCAATCTCGGATTGCCGATGATTCAAGGAGGTAATAGCTGGACAGGAGAGCATAACGCAGGAACGTTGGGATGGAACTACACGGCCGGTCAAGGAGAGACGGACTATTTCAACAACGTTTATACGGCTGCGTCGAGCTGCGCGCATTCCTTCTATGGGGCCAATGCAGGTGGGACAGCATACACGCTCCTATCTTGTATTACGCAGAGCGGAGCCCTCAGCTCTATGTCGGGTTTCGAGGTGAACGGAGGAGCTCCAGACCGGCACTATCTCATCGGAAACGGAACGGGGTATGTCGATAGTCAGCCTGTATCCACAGACCTGAAGGATTCTGCATCATTGGTGCGATTTGTTGGGTCATTGGCTACGACTGGTGCGACTAGCGATTTGCTGGCTGCCCCTGCTGCCCCTGCTGGGGCTGGGTGCTACGCCGTCGCCCAGAACGGTGCCGCAGCGAAGATGACCGGCCTGTACGTCCCGTTGGTGGCGACGGCCGGCTGGGTTGCAATTTATCACGCACCGGCGGCGGGGGCTGTGTTTAGCATCTTCTGTCAGTACTAGTACTGTGACCGCGTGATGGTGTACCTGCGGAGGTACTTGGCAGGGACTGGAAACGGCCTGAGCCTGGGGCCATGCGGAAATATCATCGTGTGCATGTGCGTGTGGGGAAGCAGGACCGGCAGCAGATCGCCGGGATGCTGAGCCGGGGCCGGGAGTCGGCGCGGGTGCTGCGGCGTGCGCTGATCCTGCGGCAGCTGGATCAGGGGCAAAAGGCGGCGCAGGTGGCGCTGAATGTGGGCATGGCGCCCAAGACGGTGCGAGCCATCGCCCGCCGTTATGAAGAAGAAGGCCTGGAATCGGCGTTGCGGGAGAAGCCGCGGCCTGGCAAGCAGCCGGCGCTGGATGCCCGGCAGAGCCAGCGCATCATCGCCATGGTATGCGGGCCGCCGCCGCAAGGCCGGGCACGCTGGACGGTGCGGCTGATCGCCGAGGAGGCGGTGAAGCGGAAACTGACGCCGGCCGTGGGACGGGAGACGATCCGCATCCTGCTCGAAAGCCATGATCTGAAGCCGTGGCGGGAAAAAAATGTGGTGCATCGCCGAACTGGATGAGGAGTACATCGCGTGCATGGAAGATGTGCTGGCCGTGTATGAGCAGCCGCTTTCGGAAGAGGAGCCGGTGGTTTGCGTGGACGAGAAGCCGGTGGTGCTGCATGCCGATGTTCGTCCGCCGCGGCCCATGCGACCGGGGCAGGTCGCCCGGCGCGACTCGGAATACAAACGGGAAGGCACCGCCAATGTCTTCTGCGGCGTGGAGCCGAAAGCGGGCCGCCACTTTACCCGGGCTACTCCGAACCGCTCGCTCATCGCGATTCGCCGACTACCTGGTGGAGATCGCTTCTCGCTATCCTCGGGCAAAGACCATCCACCTGGTGATGGATAACCTGAGTTCGCACAGCCGTAAAGCCCTCACGGACTCCTTCGGAGAGCAGGTCGGTGGCTGGATATGGAACCGGTTCACTCCCCACTACACACCGAAGCACGGCAGCTGGCTGAACCAGGCCGAGATCGAGATCGGCCTGTTCAGCCGCCAGTGTCTGGGACAGCGCAGAATCCCCACCCTGAACCATCTCGAGCGCGAAGCCGACGCATGGAATGAAAGCATGAACCGCCATCGGGTCCCGATCGACTGGCGCTTCACACGCGCAAAAGCTCGCCGCAAGTTCGGCTACAGAAAGAACCGCTTCATGCGGTCACGGTACTAGTCTGCTGTTTCTGAAATTTGTTTATACCGGTTGACCTTGCGGATGATGCGGCTGGCGCTGGCTACCCAGTGGAAGGGCTGTGGATTACGGTTGTAGAAGCCGGACGTAGTCTTGAATGGCGCGGATCAAGATCACGCACACTGCGGAAGGTGCCGCGGCGGATTCGTTTGCGGGTGATCTCGGCAAACCAGCGCTCGATCTGATTCAGCCAGGAGAACTGGTCGGGGTGAAGTGGAGATGGTAGCGCGGCCTTGCGGCAAGCCATTTCTTCACTCGGGATGCTTATGGGTTCCGTACTTGTCGAGAACCATGTGGATGTCCAGGCCTGATCGACACTCTGGTCGATGCGGCTCGAGGAAGTGCAGGAACTCCTGTTGGCGATGGCGCGGCCGGCATCGGCGATAACCGTTCCTTGGCAGCAGTTGAGGGCGGCAAACAGAGTGGTTGTTCCGTGGCGCTCGATAATCGTGGGTTTGGCGCTCCGGCAGGCCTGGCCGCAGAGGGAAGAATAGGCTGGGTGCGATCCAGTGCCTGAATCTGGCTCTTCTCATCCACACTGAGGATGAGAGCCTTGTCCGGCGGATTCAGGTAAAGTCCCACGATGTCCCGGACCTTGAATGCAAATTCCGGATCGGTGCTGAATTTGAAGCTCTCGACTCGATGGGGTTGCAACTTATGTTTCGTCCAGACCCGGTGGACCGTCGAAGGACTGACCTTCTGCACTTCCGCCATGGTCCGCACGCTCCAGTGCGTGGCATCTCGCGGCGTAGTTTTCAGCGTGGCCTCCACAATGGCCGTTTCCTGTTCGGCGGTGATCTGTTTCGGGCGTCCGCTGCGATGGCCTGTCTTCGAGAATGACCAGCCAGTCCTTCAGTTTTGTACCGCTTACGCCATAGCAGCACCGTAGGTACCGACGTGGACAGCTTGGCGAGCAATGGCGCGGTTGGCCATGACCCTCCGCCGCCGCCTGCACGATCTGGACACGGAGCAAGCACTCCGCGCGGTGTGCTGCGGTGGCGGCTGAGTCGCAGCAATTGCTTCTTCTCGACTACCGACAAGACCAGGGGATGCAGCAGCGAGGAACAGGTCATCTCCGTCCCAGGATGCACCAGACCTGCCATCCAGTCAAGCTATTTCAGAGACAGAAGGCTAGTGTAGTCCGCCATAAATAGAGTCATATAAGGTGACGCGATCATCTGCTGTAGAGTCGAGGTGATCGAGATGCGGGTGGCGGCGGCGGTTGATCTGAATTCCGAACAGCGAGCCGAGTTGCAGAAGCTGGTGCGGCGGCGGACAACTCCGGTGCGAGTAGTCGAGCGCAGCCGCATCGTGCTGCTGGCCGGCGACGGTATGCAGAATATCCAGATCGCCCGGCAGCTGGAAGTCGCGCCGCGCATGGCGGCGCTGTGGCGGGCCCGTTTTCTGCGAGCTGGGCATCGAGGGGCTGGTGCATGATGCCCCCCGGCCTGGGCGCACACCGACGATCTCGCCGCACCCGTAGCCGCAGTGGTCGAGAAAGACCACGTAGAGCACTCCGGCCAACGCCACGCAGTGGTCACGCAGCACATGGCGCGGCGAGATGGGCATCTCTGAAGCCAGCGTGCGGCCGCATCTGGCGCGCTCACGGACTGAAGCCGCATCGCGTGGAGAGCTTCAAGGTCAGCAACGATCCGCAGTTCGCCGAGAAGCTGGAGGACATCGTCGGCCTGTATCTGAATCCGCCCGAACACGCTTGGTGCTGTGCGGTCGACGAGAAGAGTCAGATCCAAGCGTTGGACCGCACGCAGCGCGGCCTGCCCGATGAAGAAGGGCCGCGGCGCACACGATGACGCACGACTACAAGCGCAACGGAACCACCACGTTGTTTGCCGCGCTCGACACGGCCACCGGCGAGGTCTACGGCCTGTGCCAGGAGCGGCATCGGCATCAGGAGTGGCTCAAGTTCCTGCGCCAGATCGACCAGACCGTTCCGGCGGACAAGGAGATCCACATCATCTGCGACAACTACGCGACGCACAAACATCCGAACGGGTGCAGCGCTGGCTGGCACAAACACAAGCGCTTCCATGTGCACTTCACGCCGACCTCGGCTTCGTGGCTGAACATGATCGAGCGCTTCTTCCGCGACCTGACGGAAAGCAGAATCCGGCGCGGCGTCTTCCAGGACCTCGAACAGCTCATCATGGCCATCGGCGACTACATCGACCGCCACAACGAAAACCCAAAGCCCTTCATCTGGACTGCCAAAGCCAACGACATCCTGGAAAAGGTCACCCGCGCAAAGACAATGAATAATGAGAATTACGTCTCCTCAATATTTCTGATTCACGTGGAAGCATCTTCGCACGCAACGGGTCACGACGCACCCTCAATGCCCTGCACACCGGTCGGGTTGATCCATCGGCGTAGAGAGCACGTGAATCGAGATCAACGGAACTGGATGATGGCCTCACGCAGCAGAGGCTTTTAAGCGAGGGCGCTTCAACGGGCTCCCTATTCTTCGGATTGAGAACTCGCCAAGTGCGATCAGCAGGCTCAGGCGCGCGCGCAGCCTTCTGAACGAGCTTAGCCTCTTTCTGCCGGTCACGGTTGTGGAATGCCGTCGGTAGAGCATAAGAGGCTCGACAATATGGATCGATTTTCCGTGAGACAGCCGGTTTCGGGTCGCGATCCATATGTCATGCATAACATCATAATGCTTCGGCAGCGGTAAAATATCTCTTCTAATAGTTACTCGGAAAGCCATCGTGCATCCCCGGTATTGGTTGCGCATCAGCGTTGCCCAGAAACCACCGCGGAAAGGCCTGGACTGCGGGACGTCGCGTTCGTCAAGCGGTTCGCCGGACGAATCGATCAATTTCACATTTGAGGTGATCAGCCTCACCTCCGGGTCGTCCGCGAACACCGAAAGCACCGTGGCTACCTTCCCCGGCAACCAAATATCATCCTGATCACTAAGGAATAGGATCTCGTTCCTTGCTGCCCGTATCGCATCCTCAAACGTCTGCAGAATACCCCGAGTCTCCCTGTGCTCGATCAGCCGTATTCTCGCGTCGCCCAGGTTCCTGATCTCTTCCCGCGTCCTGTCCGTCGACGCATCATCCACGATGATCACTTCATCGTTGGGCGATAACTGATCAAGAATCGAACACAACTGCGCCGCAATGTGGCTTTCTCCATTGAAAGCTGCCATGCAGACGCTGATGCGCTGTCTGCACGCCACGCTGGCGCCACAGCTGGGTTGCCCCCCCGGAAGCTCCGCAATCCATCGGTGAATTCGATCCTTCCTCGGCACCACAATCCGGTTGAAGATCGCACGCATCGTGAGCTTCCGAATTTCCCTTCTCTCTCCCCGTATCTGCTGAGCGATCAGACGGCAGCACATCCGGGCTGTCAGCAACCCCCTTTCCAGGGGCCCCTTACAGAGATCGCAGAAGGCCGCTTCTGCCGCGAGAAAGCCCCGATACCGCTCATTGCTGACGCGAGTTTTGTAATCGAGAAGCGACAGCGAGTGCTGCAGCTGCAGGTCGCCCGCTATGAACACGCTGAAGCCTGCGAGATA
Organism: uncultured Acidobacteriaceae bacterium; assembly: GCA_963770525.1. Classification (GTDB taxonomy): domain Bacteria; phylum Acidobacteriota; class Terriglobia; order Terriglobales; family Acidobacteriaceae; genus Palsa-343. The sequence continues at coordinate 503,440 of CAVYPY010000007.1, forward strand.
AAGCTGATGGTGCATCCAGATGTCCAGGTGGTCGAGCGGAAAGTACTTCGAGAATCCACCAACTTGACGGATTGCCTGCACTCGCCAGAGCGCTCCTGAATTGAACGCATGGATCTCTCCCTGCCTGATCCCCGTAAAGCCACGAGGAACCGCACGGCTTCGCCCAACCAGAACTCGTTGCGGAGACAACAAAATCTTTCCCTCGGAAAGCTGCGGAACAATAGCCCCGATATCGTCCCTCGACGAAATCGCGCAGCCATACTCGCAAAGCCTTTCAAAGCAATTGGGCGGTAACTCAGTATCCTGATCGATCGTCAGAAGCCACTCGAAGCCGTCTGCCTCTGCCCTGTCGAGGCCATAGTTATAGGCACCGGACAGACCATTGTTCTCCTTATCGGCATGATAGGTCGCGTAGGCCGGCAAATTAGAGGGAACCGCTCCAGATGGAGAGTTGTCATACAAGATGACCTCAAATCGACTCAGAGCCGCAGGGCGCTTGGCCGCAGCCTGTCGCAACGTCTTCCATGCCGTGCTCTCATCGGGAAGATGCCGATAGAGCACGACCACCGCAAGAATGCCGATACCCTTCCGCATACCGCGATCTCCGCTCATTGTCATGTACCCGACAGCGCAGGCGTAAGCGGCGGCGGAACCTGGATCGCATCGCGCTGGCGGCGCCGCGTCGCCTCTATACACAGGAGCACATAGACGATGTAGAAGTACCTCGGTTGAATTACCAGCGATATCGACATAACGATCGAGGTAATTGCGGCCAGGTACATCAGGTCAGACTGAATCGATCTCAATCTGAACCGTCCCATCATCCATAACTTCACCACAACAAGTGCGGTAGCCAGGTTGTTGAGCAAAAGAATATAGGAATTCGCCAGATCCTCGAATGTATAGCGGGCAATTGTAGCCGGGTTGAGCAGCTCCCCGAAGAAATTCTCGGCAATTTTGGGCACGGCGGCAAAGATGAACAGGAAATGCATTTCCAGCTGATCCAGGAACGTGACGACACCTCCGCCTTCCGCCTCTGCAAACTTCTCCGCAAGGACGTGCGAAGCGCTGAGCGGAAGCAGGATCGTGAATCCACACAGAAGAAGGAGTAGAGACAACCAGCGGCGCCCCCTCCACGGATTCAGCCGGCTCCGCATCGCCAGAAAAAGGACGAAACAGATCAGAACCTCATAACGGTTCAACAGCGCGAGTATCAACGCACTCACAAGGCATAACCTGCTTCGACGCGAAAGAAAACAACAGAAGCAGGAAACCTCCAGCAGATCCATGATCTCTTTATTGACCGAGAGCAAGCTGATCACTGTAGTTGGATTGAGCAAAAGGAGAAGAAGCAGATACGGGGAGTCCAGGTCGACCGAGCGATGGATGAGGATCAGCGACAGGCACAATATCCCGACGTTGAAGAGAACGGTTAACCCCGTACTATTCAAAACGTAGGCGATGCCGACCGGCATCCAGAGGGTGTTCGGGAAGTGAGCCATCGCAGCGTACACAGTTGGATCAGCGCTGCGGTTTCGCAGCACGTCGGCCATATAGATATAAGTGCTGGAGTCTGCGGCGATATGCTGTGACGTGTTCCCCAGCAGTGAAGGGTTCACCCACAGCCAGAAGGCAATGGCACAGACGGGAATATACAGCGCGATGATTTCAAGGCACACCCAATAGCCGACTGGGCGACGATGCCGAACCAAAGCTGAAGTAATTAGCCGCAATTGCATCACCTGTTGAATGAGACTTCTTCCATCGTCAATTGCAGTATCGCCAGGCCGCCGACACCGCAGGATATCCCCGCCTATTCATTGACTCCGCTCCGTAATCAGGTTGCGCCGCTGCAAGGTGATCTGGATCAGGGCGAGCAGGATCGCCCTCCCTTTCATAATGATTCGACGGTGAATCGACGAAAACAGCGATGCCAGCCAGAGAGGAGCCTTAATAGCAGGGTAGACAAAAAACCAGTATCGCGGGTTATCGCCGAAGACCGGCCGAAGTGAGGCATCCATATCCTTGTAGTCAAATGCTCCCGCAGATTCCCTGCGAAGCTCGAGGACAACGTCGGGAAACCAGCAGCGCAGCGTGTTGTTCAGAATCCGCTCCGCCAGATACGAGTGCCCCGGCAGCAACTCAAAGGCGACCCTTTTGAGATTCCGGCCAAAAACATTGGAATGGTCATAGCCACCCGAATTTGCTCGCCGTCCGGCAACCAGCCCCCCGTAGATGATCAGGCCGCGGCGATACTCTGCCAGAAGGGGAAGAACCCATCCCAGCTGGATCAGGTTCGTGCCGATCAGTCGCGACGGATCCGGAGCCGCGCTCCCGGCCAGCCGATCCTTGTTGACGATAACCGCGCTGATGAATGTCAGCATGACTCCTGTCATCTCGGCGAATCGTTCAGGATCGTTGACTACCATCGCAGCTCTCCCCAGATAGTCCCGCACTTTGACTTCGTCATATTTCTCGCGAAATGCATAGGGCCGCACAAAGGCCAGATCATACTCAGCGATGCCCAGCAGGCGCGCAACTTTTTCCACCGAACCTGCCACCAGGATGTCATCATCGCCTACCAGCCAGAGGTACTTGCCGCGTGCTTCGCGAAAACACTGCAGGAAATTCTCGTCGGCGCCAACATTGACCGTGTTGCGCAGTAGCCGAATTCGTGGATCGTTCCCGCAGAATCGATCCACCACCTCAGCTGTATCGTCCGGCGAGGCATTATCTGAGATCAGAAGCTCCACGGAAGGCTCTTTTTTCAGCTGCGGCATCAGGATGCCCAGCAGCTGTCCCAGAAATGCGCTTCTGTTGTAAGTCGGGATTGCAATGGTCAGCAGCGGGCGGTCAAGAGGCATGCCACAACCTCCGGTACTTAACAAAAACATAGGTCCCCAAAGGAAGCCCCATCAGCAGACCGATCAGCAGCGATCCAACCACGACTCCGCGAGCCCCGTAGTATTTTCCAAAAAACCACGTCGACAGGGCCATCAGGACGGCTCCCAGTACTGAGTTCAGCAGAAATTTTTCCTGCTTATGCGCCCGCAGATAGGTGGCCTCGCCAAAGATAACCACATTGAGTATCACCGTAATCAGAAGAATCGCGATGGAAAAGGGATCCAGCAGCCGATGAGCAAAGCGAATCTGAGCCCAGTTCAGATAGAGAACGCCGCACCAGACGGTCACCGCACCAAAAGTGCAAACCCCGACTGCCTGGCGGAGGGACCGAAAAAAGATGATGTCGAGACGCTCGAACTCCCGTTTCGCGATCAGGGAACCGAATGGAGCTGCCTTTGTGTTAATCCATGACACGGCTACCGCCTGCAGCGCGTTGGCGAGGCTCAGCGACATACCCATCTGGCCCGCAACTACGGCGCCGCGAAAAGCAAACAGAACCGGGTTGTAGAGCTGGAAGATAAAGTAGCCGCACAGCCAGCTCACCGCAATCCGCCACTGGAAGGACCAGACTTCCCGGATCCAGTGGATCCTGTGTCCATGGGTTTGGTACCGCAGCAACGAGAGCAGCAGCTTTCGATGGCGCGAGAGCCACACGAATGACACCACCGCATTCCCGGCAATGATCATCGACGGCGCGAAGAGTCCGTGATGCACAGCCAATGCAGTCCACGCCAGCAGGCTGCCCGTAACCGCCTGGCACAGGCGGACCCGCGCAACGTTCGCCACAAACCCGCAGCCTTCCATAAAGGAAAGAATGGGATCAACCTGAAAGGTGATGGAGGCTGCAATCGCGGCCGCCGCCCAGGGCAGGTGCCAGGAAACGCGCACTCCCGCCTGTTCATGTCTTGAGAAGAAATAGCTTCCCGCCGCCAGCAGAAATAACGCCAGCAGGACCGCAGCACTCGAATACCAGCGGATCGCCTTCTGAAGAACAGAGGCAAGCCGAGCATGGGAGACAGGATTGCCCGTAACCGATCCATCCGGAGCGATCTCCAGATGGGCACGCTCGTGGCTGGCCATCTGAAGAATGACGAAGGAAAAACCCAGCTCGAAGATGATCTGTAAAGCGACGAGGCTGCCAAACGTGTAGTAGTACCCCTGCTCCCCAGGAGTCAGGAATCTGGCGATCAGCGCTACCGTAACCAGTCCGGCGAAGCTGGCCCAGCCTCTTCCCAGAATCGTAAAGGCGATCGGCCGATCGATCCCGAGCTTCGTGCGCAACCATTGCCGTATGCGGCGATTTTGCGCTTCCGGCCGGCCGACAGGCGCCGCGCCGTCGGAAATTGGGGCCATCAGAGAATGCCTCGATAACAGAAGGATTGGACGGCCCGGGGAGAACGTCGCTTGGGAGTTCTGGGCGCTCGGATGTCTCTATTGTAATGGGGCCCCCGCACCATGCCGACCCTAAACATTCAATTCGCGCGCCGCCGGCACAACTGCCTGGAGCGCTTCATAGTCCGCAATCTGCCTCAGGGTTTCTCCGGGCATCTCCCGACGTTCGTGCCACGCACGATACCATCGGACGGTCCACTCCAGAGCATCTTCGATTCCGAGTCCAGGCCTCCAGCCCAGTTCCGCCCTTGCCTTGCTCGCATCCAGGCGCAGCGTCCCGGCTTCATGAACCCCGGAATCGCCGGCCCTAACCCAGCGCGCATCTTCTCCCCAAAGAGCAGCCATGCGATCGGCAATCTGCTCCACGGACCACGCATCCTCATCGCCGGGACCAAAATTGAAAGCAGAATCAACCTGCGGCTCCCCGGCGAGCAGTTTCTGCGCCAGCCGAATGTACCCCATCAGCGGCTCCAGCACGTGCTGCCAAGGTCGAATCGCCCCGGGGTTCCGAATCACGGCCGGCTTTCGCGTCTCGAACCCCCGAATCAGGTCGGGAATCAGTCGATCCTCTGACCAGTCTCCCCCGCCAATCACATTGCCGGCCCGCGCCGTCGCCAGAGCCACCCGGTGTTCTCCCGGCCGGTCCACGGTGAAGAACGAGCTGCGGTACGCCGCGCTCACGATCTCCGCACAGGCCTTGCTGGAAGAGTAGGGGTCGTGACCTCCCAGAGGGTCGGTCTCGCGGTAAGGCCAGACCCACTCCCGGTTCTCGTAGCACTTGTCGGTGGTCACGCAAACAACCGCGCGAACTGATGGCGTCTTTCGCACCGCCTCCAGCACATGCACCGTCCCCATCACGTTCGTGGCATACGTGCCCAATGGATCCGCATACGAACGCCTTACCAAAGGCTGGGCAGCCAGATGAAAAACAACCTCCGGGGCGAATTCCTGCACCGCGCCCTCCAGCTTCGCCCGATCCAGAAGGTCACCTCGAACGTCGTCCAGGACATTTCCAACGCCGGCCACCGTGAACAGATTGGGCTCCGTAACGGGTGCGAGCGAATACCCGCGAACCTGCGCTCCCAGTCGGACCAGCCAGAGCGCCAGCCAGCCGCCCTTGAAGCCCGTGTGCCCGGTGAGAAAAACGCGTCGCCCGCGCCATGTGTTCACCATTTCTTCCAAGGCGCGCTCCCGCTGGCCCACAATTCCTCGAGCCGCTGCTTATCCCGAACCGTATCCATTGGCTGCCAAAAACCCTTGTGGAAGAATGCGCGAACCTCGTCCTGTGCGGTCAGCCTCTGCATGGGCTCGTTTTCGAGCATCCACAGGGGATCGTCGATCTCATCCAGAATCCTCGGAGAAAGCACGAAGAAGCCGCCGTTGATCCATCCCCCTTCCCCTTTCGGCTTCTCCTGAAACGCACTCACCGTCGATCCCTCCAGGCCGAGACCGCCGAAACGAGCCGGGGGCTGCACCGCGGTCAACGTAACCTTCTTCCCATGGCTGCGGTGGAAATCGATCGTAGCCCCAATATCCAGGTCGCTGACCCCATCTCCGTAGGTCATGCAGAAGGCATCCTCGTCAGCCAGATACTTGCCGACCTTCACCAGTCGCCCTCCGGTCCCCGTGTGGTCCCCGGTGTCGATCAGCGTCACCCGCCATGGCTCGGCCACGCTCTGGTGCACTTCCATCCGATTTCCCTGCATATCGAACGTCACGTCCGACATATGCAGGAAATAGTTCGCAAAGTACTCCTTGATCATGTAGCCCTTGTACCCGCAACAAACGATGAACTCATTGATTCCATGCTGCGAATACAGCTTGAGGATGTGCCAGAGAATCGGCCGTCCGCCGATCTCCACCATCGGCTTGGGCCGAGTTCCGGTTTCTTCACTGAGCCGGGTGCCCAGCCCGCCCGCCAGGATAACTGCTTTCATTTCAGCTCTTAGGATCTCCACTCAAAACAGGCCTGGAGCCAGCCAGAACCCGGCTTCCGACCCCACCCGTTTGTTCCTCACTACAGTACACTGCGGCTTTTGGATTGTGTATCCTGAGTTCACCGGAACTCGATGACAGATCAGGCAAATCAGCTTCGCCAACAAATCCTTGCCCTCTGTTCTCAATACTTTCAGGAGGCCTTCCCCCCCGGCGATTTCCAGCCGGGCACCTCCTCCGTTCCTGTTTCCGGCAAAGTCATCGATTCGGCCGACCTGAGTGCGGTCGTCGATTCCGCCCTCGACTGCTGGTTCACCACCGGCCGCTTTGCCGAGGATTTCGAGCGCAAGCTGGCTCGCTTCGTCGGCGTCCGCTGCGCTTCTCTGGTCAACTCCGGTTCCTCAGCCAATCTCGTCGCCCTCAGCGCCCTCACCTCTCCCAAACTCGGCGATCGCCGCCTCCTGCCGGGCGATGAAGTCATCACCGTGGCTGCAGGATTCCCCACTACCCTCAATCCGATCATCCAGAACCGGCTGGTGCCCGTCTTTGTCGATGTCACCATCCCCGGCTATGAAATCGACACCAGCCAGCTGGAAGCAGCCCGCAGCGAGAAAACCAAAGCGGTCTTCGTCGCTCACACCCTGGGCAACGTCTTCGACCTGGACGCCGTCACCGCCTTCGTCCGGAAGTACAACCTCTGGCTCATCGAGGATTGCTGCGACGCCCTCGGCGCCACATGGAAGGGACAAAAAGTCGGCACCTTCGGCGATATCGCCACCATTAGCTTCTACCCCGCTCACCACATCACCATGGGCGAGGGTGGCGCCGTGCTCACCGACAAGCCCAGCCTCCAGGTGCTCATCGAGTCCTTCCGCGACTGGGGTCGCGACTGCTGGTGCCACACCGGCAAGGACAACACCTGCGGCAAGCGCTTCGAGTGGCAACTCGGCGCTCTGCCCTGCGGCTACGACCACAAGTACACCTATACCCACATTGGCTACAACCTCAAGGCCACCGACATGCAGGCTGCGCTGGGCGCCTCGCAAATCGAGAAGCTGCCCACCTTCATCGAGCGGCGCAAAGAGAATTTTCGTTACCTCCGCGCCGCGCTCCGGCCCCTCGAGGAATTCCTCATCCTGCCCGAAGCCACGCCCGGTTCGGATCCGTCATGGTTTGGCTTCCCCATCGGTGTGCGCGAGAGCGCGCCCTTCCGCCGCGACGAGCTCATCCGCGCTCTGGAAGCCCAGAAGATCGGCACCCGCCTCCTCTTCGGCGGCAACCTGCTCCGCCAGCCGGCCTACGAGGGCTGCGAATACCGCGTCATCGGAGACCTGCCCAATACCGACTTCGTCATGAACAATGTCTTCTGGATCGGCGTCTATCCCGGACTCACCCAGCCGATGCTTGATTTCGTCGCCGAGACCTTGGGCAGATTTACCATGCGGTCGGCAGAACATGCCGTAGCCCGCGCAGGTCTTTCCGTCTCTGGGCAGAACGAGTGACCTCGACTGAAAGACGAGTTCCCAAGGCGCCCTTGTTCGGCATGATTCCTAAGCTTCAGTGCGAGGTTATCCAGCGGACCCTCTGTGATACCTTTTAACGAGAAATCGACCTGCCTTGACCGGACCCGCGCGACTCAAATGCTCGCAGTTGCAATTCCGTGCCATCGAATGCATTTCTCTCCACCCGCAGTCCCGCCGTTTGCGGACGCAATGACTCCAGGAGTGGTTTCATGAGCGCAGCTCGGATTGGCAACAAGCTGGTCGGCGACGGCCAGCCCTGCCTGATCATTGCCGAAATTGGTATCAATCATAATGGCGATATTGATATCGCAAAACGCCTCATCCGCGTTGCCGTGGCCTCCGGCTGCGATGCCGTCAAATTTCAGAAACGCACGCCGGAACTCTGCGTCCCCCCCGCACAGCGCAACCATATGCGCGAAACTCCGTGGGGCTACATCTCCTACATGGATTACCGGGAGAAGGTGGAGTTCGGCCTCGCTCAGTATGAGGAGATCGATCGCTACTGCCGCGAACAGGACGTCCTTTGGTTTGCCTCCTGCTGGGACGAGCCATCGGTTGATTTCCTGCAGCGCTTTGATCCGCCCTGCTACAAGATCGCGTCCGCCAGCCTGACTCACGACGCGCTTCTGAAACACACCCGGGCGACCGGCAAGCCTCTGCTGATGTCCACCGGAATGAGCTCCCTCGCGGAAATCGACCATGCCGTCGAAGTCGTTGGTAAGGACAATCTGATCCTGCTGCACACAGTCAGCACTTATCCTGCCAAATATGACGAACTGAATCTCCGGGCCATCAACACTCTGCGCGACCGCTACGGTGTCCCCATCGGATATTCCGGACACGAGACGGGCATTGCATCCACCGTCGCTGCCGTCGCTCTTGGCGCCTGCTGCGTGGAGCGTCACATCACTCTCGATCGCGCCATGTGGGGATCGGACCATGCCGCCTCGCTCGAGCCAACCGGCCTCACCCGCGTCTGCCGTGATATTCGCCTGATCGAAACCAGCATGGGCACAGGAGAAAAGAAAGTTCTGGAACGCGAGCTGCCCATCATCGCGCGACTGCGCGGCCAGAACTGACATGTTTGAGCATGTAAAGGCGATCGCCACCGATGTCGACGGCGTGCTGACTGACGGCACCTTCTGGTGGGGCACCAACGGCGAAGAATTCAAGCGCTTTTCCTTCGCGGATGTCACCGGCATCGCTCTTGCGCGCAAAGCGGGTCTCCGCCTCGCTCTCATCTCCGGCGAATCCAGCGAGCCCGCCAAACTCCTCGTCCAGCGCTTTGCCGACAAGCTCCAGATCACCGATGTGTACAAGGGATGCCACGACAAAGGGGCTGCGGTCCGGGAGTTCGCGGAACGCTACGGCCTCCGGCTCTCCGAAGTCTGCTTCATCGGAGATGACATCCCCGATCTTCCCGCACTGGAGATCGTAGGCGTTCCGGTGACCCCGAGGAATGCCCAGACCGCGGCTAAGGAAAAAGCGGCGTGGGTTGCTTCCCGCGACGGCGGCTGCGGCGTTCTCCGGGAAGTCATCGAGCAGGTTCTTGAGCAGCGTACCTTTTCCTGATATATGGCTTCTTCCATCAAGCTCTCGGATTATGTCATGGACTTCGTCGCCCGGCAGGGCGTGAAGCATGTCTATATGCTCTCCGGCGGAGGTGCCATGCACCTCGACGATTCGCTCGGAGGATGCTCTGAACTGCGGTACGTCTGCAACCTTCATGAGCAGGCCTGCGCCATCGCCGCTGAAGCGGATTCGCGCGTGACCAACCGCCTCAGTGCCGCCCTCGTCACAACCGGTCCCGGCGGCACGAATACGATCACGGGTGTAGCCGCTGCATGGCTCGATTCCACTCCCGTCCTCTTCATTTCCGGTCAGGTCAAACGCGCCGATCTCAAGCGCGACAGCGGCGTCCGCATCCTCGGAGTTCAGGAAATCGACATCGTCTCGATCGTCGATTCAATCACGAAATACGCGGTCACCATCGACGATCCGCAAAGCGTCCGCTACCACCTGGAAAAGGCTGTCTACCTCGCCACCACCGGCCGGCGTGGCCCTGTTTGGATCGATATCCCCCTCGACGTCCAGGCTGCCCGGATTGATCCCGCATCACTGCCCGGCTTTAACCAACCTGAATCCGCGCCCTCCGGCGATCCCGAAGACCTTCACAAACAGGTAGCTCAACTCGTTGAATGGCTGCAGTCCGCACGCCGGCCGGTTCTGCTGGCGGGCAACGGTATCCGCATGTCAGGCGCCAGCGAGAAGTTCCTCGATCTCGTCGACCAGCTCGGCATTCCCGTCCTGACCACCTGGCTGGGTCTGGATCTGATTCCCGATGCCCATCCCTTGTGCTTCGGCCGTCCCGGTTCTCTCGCCCCGCGCGGTGCCAATTTCACCCTCCAGAATAGTGACCTTCTGCTCATCGTTGGTTCGCGTCTCGACATGGCCATGACCGCCTATGCCCACGACCGCCTCGCGCGCGGCGCAAAGAAGGTCATGGTCGACATCGATGAAGCGGAAATTCGCAAGATGCAGACCCCGATCCATCTGCCCATCGTCGCCGACGCAGGCGCCTTTCTGGACGAACTCTCCCGCCAGGCGGCCACGGTCAATCCCGCTCGCGTGGAAGGACTGGGTCGCCCGCTGCCAGGAGTGGAAAGCGAAATATCCTTTAGTGCTCCCTGAACATCGCGATCGCCCCGGCGAGCTGAGTATGTATCACTTCTCTGAGGTGCTGAGCGATCTTCTCGCGGAAGGCGACGTCATCGTCCCCGGCAGCTCCGGCTTCGCGATCGAAATCTTCCTTCTGTGTCTCAAAATCAAGCGCGGGCAGCGTTGTTTTCACAATCGAGGCACGGGTTCCATGGGGCTGGGTCTCCCTGCCGCCGTCGGCGCGGCCGTCGCCAGCGGCCACAGAACCATCTGCGTGGATGGAGACGGCGGCTTCCAGATGAACATTCAGGAGCTGGCAACTGTCGAGCGGCTCCGGCTGCCCATCAAGTTCTTCATTGGCAATAACGACGGCTACGCCTCCATCCGGGCCTCGCAGACTGGATACTTTCACCGCCTCGTCGGCGCCGATAAAACCAGCGGCGTCACCCTTCCTGATCTCGCCAAAGTCGCCCACGCCTATGGCTTGCCCTACACTCGCATCGAGGACAAGAGTGCTCTGGCCCACTCGATTCAGCAGGTGCTGGACTCCGACGGTCCCATCGTGTGCGAGGTCATGATTGCCCCCAATGAAGAGCGCATCCCCCGAGCATCGTCCTACATCCGGCCCGACGGCTCCATGGGATCCAAACCTCTGGAGGACCTGTTCCCGTTTCTCCCTCGCGAGGAGTTCCTTGCCAATATGATCATCCCCACGCTCGAGGACAAATGAAACCCGCCCCGCCTCTTCCCGCGCGGGATCTGTCCCTTGTGCTCGAGCGCACGGCGCCTCTCTGGGAAGAAGTCCGCGGCAGCCGCATTTTTCTCACCGGTGGAACCGGCTTTTTCGGCTGCTGGCTGGTCGAGAGCTTCTGTCACATCAATCGCGAACTCGGCCTGAATGCCTCCATCACCATCCTCACCCGGAATCCGGCGGCCTTCACTGCAAAATGTCCTCATCTCGCCTCCGATCCCGCTGTGCATCTGCTTGCCGGCGATGTGCGCAGCTTTTCCTTCCCTTCAGGCGCCTTCAGTCACATCATTCACGCGGCAACTGACACTGATGCCAGAACCGCGGCAAATGCGCCTGTCGAGATGCTCTCGGCCATCATCGCCGGAACCGAACGCGTCCTGCAGTTCGCCCAGGCCTGCGGCGCCCGCAAGTTCCTGCTGACCAGTTCGGGAGCTGTCTACGGAAAACAGCCCTCCACCATGACCCATGTCCCTGAGACGTGGCCTGGCGCGCCCGATCCCCTGTCACCCGCCAGCGTTTACGCCGAAGGCAAACGAGCGGCGGAACTCCTCTGCGCGCTGTACCAGCAAACCGGCAGTCTCGAATGCAAAGTCGCCCGCTGCTGGGCCTTTTGCGGTCCCCACCTTCCGCTCGATCGGCACTTCGCCATCGGCAACTTCATCGGAGATGTCCTTGCCGGCCGGCCCATCCGGATTCAAGGCGATGGAACGCCACGCCGCTCCTATCTGTACGCCGCCGATCTTGCCATCTGGCTCTGGACAATCCTGTTTCGAGCCCCTGCACTCATTCCCATCAACGTCGGTTCCGGCCACGACGTCAGCATCCTCGAACTCGCGCAGACCGTTGCTGCTGCCCTGAACCCCAAAACGGAGATCCTCGTCGACCGAGAGCCCGTTCCCGGCGCTTCGCCCCTCCGCTACGTGCCCTCTGTTGATCGCGCACGCGAGCTGCTGCAGCTGGATGTCACCGTTGGATTGCCGGAATCCATTCATCGCACTGCGGAATGGCACAAGGCTTCGCCGATCGCATTCGCTCAACAATAAGAAAACCCGGTTTCAGTCGATCACTCGAGCGGTCCAGCGTTCCTTCAAATTGAGAAACGGGCTCTCCAGCCAGCGGAAACTCATCCACGCCAGCAGAAGCGTCATAGCCAAAGCAATCACACCGGTCAGAACGGCGGCCAATCTTGCCGCGGCGCCGGGCCCCACCTCTGATCCCTCAGACAGGTGCTTCACAATCGTGGAGCCAAGAAATGCGTAGATCGGATGCGGAATGTCGTGCAGAACATAAGCGCCATAGCTGATGCGGCCAACCCACCGCAGCGGCCGCCGGCTGAATATCTTGTAGACGACCGTGTCCGCCTGCAGAGCTGTCAGGATCAGCAACCCTGCGATCAGGTCGATAGCGCTCAGTCCCCACGTGAGTCGCCAGCGCGGATAGACATAGGCCTGGTGCCGGTGCCACAAAGGACTGTACGACCCGAAAACCAGCCAGACCATGACGATCGCGGCGACGATCGGAAAAATCCAGCGCGCAATCCGGAAGCACAGCTTTCGCTGCTCTCCGCGAAGGAGCAACGTCAGCAGGCCTCCGAAGAGCAGCGCATCCAGACGAAACGGTGTGGCCCGATACAGAATCTCGTTATCCAGCATCCAGGTTGGCAGAAGAGCCTGACCCATGAGCCGCAACACGAGACAAATCGGGAGTGCCCCCGCGCAGACCCAGAGCAATTTCCTTCGATCCCGGATCCAGAAAACGATCCAGGGCCATATCAGATAAAACTGCTCCTCGACACATAACGACCAGAAGTGTCCCAGAAAGAGCGTCACCTGATGATGTTTCAGGAATGCAGTGGGCTGAAAATCGGCCAGCATCTGGAGGGCGTCATGCGCCCCGTACGGCCGGATAAATCGCGCGTAATTTCCGAGATACGCCGGCCATACAAGCCAACTCCAGTGGATCTCCCAATGCAATACCGGCATCAGCAGGAGGAGTCCGATGAGAACTCCGTAGTAGAGAGGAAAGATCCGCAGCGTTCGCCGAACGTAAAAATTTCGGACCCGGTGAGGGTCGTGTCGCGTGTCAAACAGAATCCCGGTGATGAGAAATCCTGACAGAACAAAAAAAATGTCGACGCCCGCCCACCCCCACGGAACCTCGAAATAGTGCTGCAGAAAAACCATTAGAAATGCAAGCGCCCGCAGACCATCGAGGGCTGGATAAAACGCGCGATTTTCCGGTTTTGTCCGCGCAGTGTTTCCAGTAACCACCACCGTTTCAGATCGCGAAGGATGCGCGGACACGGAATCAGTTTAGCTGGAAATCGGAGAATACCTGAACCGCTGCCCGCAGGCGAATGTCCACCAGAAGGCTCAGTCAGAGCCGCGCTGATGACACTCGGAACTGCTCCGCGGAGCTCCGGCTTTCATGGGCTCTGTGCCCGAACGCCGGAATGAAATGGTGTACTCTATTGCTGATTCTCTATCGATCAACAGCCGTTTCTCTGGATCGTTTCCACTGCGATTCCGGCTCGGTGTACTTGCATGCGCGACTGACGTTACAGCTGGCACAGGAACATGCACCACCACCGCAACCCAAATGGCTCTCCGGACCAACGAATCACCCGCCGATCCTTTGTTCTGCACGCGGGGCTGTTCGCGGCCGCCTCCGCCGTCGGCGCCCCGCTGCTCGGCTGTGGTGAATCGCAAACCGAAATACCTTGTCTGGGACCCGCTCCGGCTCCCGCTGCCGTTTCAGGAATGACTTACATCCGGGCGTCGGCCATCGGTTGCGCTCTGGACTGCGATCTAAGATCCGGAAAAAATAAGTACCATGGCGGCGAAGCCACAGACGATGGGCCCCTCATCAACGCCGCCATGGCCGGCGCTTCGGCGGCCAATCCCATCACTCTCATCATCGACGGCAGCGCTCTCATCTCGGGTCTCTTCCTGCCGGCCGGCGGCTACTGGAGCATCGCCGGACTGGGCTGCGGCACAGGCTTCTTCGTCAAATCCGGAACCAACAACGATGGCATCCACAATGGACCGGCCAATGCCGTCACCGTCAATGATCCCGGTCCCCCGGCTCCGCCCCGCGGGAGCAACGTCGCGTTGAGCAACTTCACGCTCAATGGAAATCAGGGAAACGGCCACGATGGCGTCTCGACCAGCGGGCAGCCCCATGGAACCGACTCGGTATGGTATTTCGGCATCAACCTGATGAGCCTCGACAATATTTCGATCGAGAATCTGGTTGTCGTCAATACACCCGCATATCACATCCGCCTGTCGAATGTCGGAAGCGTTACGGTCTCCGGGTGCATCCTGCAGGGGCAGGGTGTCAATTCCGACGGCCTCCACTGCGATGGGCCCGCCAATGACATCTCCATTTCCAACTGCAGCTTCGCCACCGGGGATGATTCCATCGCCCTGAACTGTCCGGAGGGTTACTCGGGAGATATCTCCGGCGTCACGGTCACAGGCTGCACATTCAACAGCCTGTCACTCATGCGGCTCTACACCGCTTCGGCATCGTTCCGATACGCCATCGACGGCGTGACCGTGAGCGATTGCACTGGCACATTGGCAGGAGGTGCTTTTCTCATCGGCTTTCTCGTCAACGGTAACCCCGCGGCAGTCGCTTCCCTGTCCGTCTCCAACTGCACCCTGACCGCACCTGTGGTCTTCGGAGTCGCGGAAAACTTCGGGACCATCCAGGCAAGCGGCATTACCTACTTCCCGTTGCCCTTCGGCTGGGGACAACAGCCCAATCACGCGTGCGCCTTTCTGCGCCCCGGACCCTCCCCCAATGGCCTCAATGCCTGGATCGGTTCGAACGTCATCTTTGAAAATTGCCGGTTCATCCGCCGCGACAGCACGGATGTCGCTGCTGTCATTTTTGAAGAGTCTGCGATGATCGGCAATCTGCAGTTCGATGGTTTTACATGTCAGCAGGCGGGATTCACCGATCCCGCAACGGCTCTCCTGAACGTCATGCCGGGATCCGTCGGACAATTCGTTCTGAACTCCCTCGACAGCAGCCATATCGGCGCTCCCGTGCTGGCGGGCGATTTTGTGAATGTCGGAACGGTCTCCGGAACCGGCGTACTGGCAACCGGATGGCGGTTCCCGGATAACGTCATGGCCGACGGCGTGCCCTACATCTCCGCAACCACCGGTCTGCCGTCCATCAAAGTGAATGGCGTTGTGGAGTCCTATACCCCGTAAGCCCGCTCTTCACAGATTGAGGCGCTTGGCGGGCGTCCGAGCCCGCAGCCGAAATCCTGAAACGAAGCGCAGCGCAGTGAAGGACCTCTTCGCCTCCTCAGTCCACAAACGCATGGTGGACGCGGAAGGAATCGAACCTTCAACCTGTCGATTAAGAGTCGAATGCTCTGCCAATTGAGCTACGCGTCCACGAAGGATCAGGCGGGGGCAGGAGCTTCTCGTCGAAATAGAAGCCACCCACTTTTTTCACTATAGCATGCCGAAAACGGGCGATCAGCCGCGGCGAAACGCTCCGCGATCAGCCGCTCCGACGCTCAGAAGGTGAACGAAAGGCCGCCCTGCACGCATCGCGCGGCCTCGGCAAAATACAGCGTGCTGCCATCGCGCGACACGAACGGCCGATACCCTTCGGCAAACAGGTTCCGCACGTCCACCAGCGCTTCCACGCCATTCGGAATCATCCGCCGATACCGGATCGGCTGCCGCACCAGCACACTCATATAGGCGTCCGGAATGCCGGTCGCAAACGCATCCACCGGGGTCATCGTGCTGGCCGCCTGCCAGCGATAGGAGGCCTGCCACTGCGTACCCGAGGCGGGAATCTTGCCCCGCACGCGCGCGCTGTACATGGGCGTCTCCCGCCCCTTCATGCTGGCCAGCGCCTGGCCCAGGCTCTCTGTGCGCGCCGCCACTTCATTCATCGCCAGCGCATCACCCAGCGCCACATCGAAGGCGATCCAGGTGCTGCCGTTCACCCGCTGCTCCACCTCGCCCAGCATCCCTTCGCCCGCCAGCGGCCCGCCCGTCGCCCGCAACAGATCGCTCGATTCGTCGTACAGCAGGTTCCCGCTGGCCCAGTCCGCCGCCGCAATCGTGCCCCCGCCGCTCATAACCGTGTGGTCCATCCGCTCCTGCCACACCGTTACCTTCATGTGCGTGTCGCCGCGGTCTTTGCTAATCGCCAGTTCCTGATGCAGTCCCTGCTCCATCACCAGGCGGCCGTTCTGCTGCGCCAGCTTTGGTTCCACCGTCGCTTCGCGGTCCAGATCCTCTACCTGCTGGATCCCCGGCGCCGTCGAAACCCGATAGGCAATGGCCGAATTCCCGTGCCGCACTGTCAAGGCGGCGAACGGATGGTTGGCGATCAGCATTTCACCCAGATGGATCGCTTCGGCGTCGTCCCCAACTTCAGCCTGCACGGCTTCCCCGAAGCTCATCGTCTGCCCCGATCGCAACTCGATCGCCTGCAGCCCCTGTACCCCTCGACCCGCCAGAATGTCCGGCCGCGATTCAACCGCCGCAATGGTGCGGAATGTGTGCCCAGGCGCCAGCTGCTGCTCGTAGCCGATCATCGAGTTCAGCGAAGGCTGGTCTGCCTGGCTCAGGTCCGCCCGGAAGATCATCGCCCGCCCATCGCCCGGCGCACGCTCCATCTCAAAGTCGTTGTGGATGCCGCCGTCGCCAAAACCGCTCTCGCCGCCCCGCACCGTCACCCGCGCCTTCAGCGCCGGCGCCGAACCATCTCCGTTCGTCACCACCACCAGCGGGCCATCCTGCAGCAGGCGCAGCAGCGGTCGATTCGCTGATAACCGCAGCGTCCAGGTCCAGTCGTCTTTCGGCTCATCCGCCTGGCGCGGCTTGGCCGGCAGCCAGCGGAACGCCTCATACAGCGTATCCAGCGTCAGGTTCACCACCAGCTTCGAGCTGGCCAGCACCTGCAGATTTTCCCGCAGAGTCGGCAGGAACAGCGCCCCGGATGCCTTTACCTCATACACACCCGGCAGAATCGCGTCCACGCGATACCGCCCATGGTCATCCGTGTAGACTTCCGCCACCACTGAAAAGTCGGGGCGCAGCAACTCCACCGCCGCCCCAATCTGAGGCGTACCCCGGCTGTCCCGCACCACTCCGGTCAGGCTGTTGGGCTGCGCGTCTGCCTGCGCCCCCGCTGCGCACAACACCACTACAGCAAGCAGGAACGGACCGGCGATGGAGATACGTCTTCTCACTCGAATACTAGCGTCATCGTCTCCCTGGCTTCTCCCAAATCATTTCCCACCCCGCCGCTCTTCCGGCCGCTGGGGTGCGCTCCGAAGCGTTGCCGCCCGGAGCCTTATCTGAAAGCCTACTCCACCGTGAAATTCGCCGATTGCGCGATCTGCTGCCGCGTCACGTCGTCATCCACGCTGATCTTCACGGTGTACTTCCCAGGCTCCAGACTTGCAAGGGGGAGTGATTTTTCCAGCGTCAGCTGATCCGAGCTGGCGCCGAGCATCTTCGAGTCTTCCTGCGTGTTCAGAATGGCCTTGTTCGTCGCCGCGTTCAGGATCTCGTAATTGATCGTGGCGTTATTCCGCTTGCTCTTGTCGTCCAGGCCGAGATTATAAACCTGCATCCAGAAGTTCAGGCTCTGGTCCCGATGGAACACCGCCGACGTCGCCGCGTTCGCTGTCACCCGCGGCCGCACATAAGTGTTGCCGATAATGAACGACCCCGCCCCGATCTCCTTTGACGGTACCCGCTCCATCTTGTCTGCCAAAATCAGCGACGAGGTCGCCAGCCGGTCATCGTCGTAACGCGGCACCGTGATGGCCTGCGCCCAGATGCCCACATGATCCGGATTGTTCACGTCCTTGATCGCAATATCGATCCGATACCGGCCCGGCCGCAGCGGCAGCGCCTTCCAGTAAAGCGAAACGTTGTTCAGCGTCCGCGGCAGCAGCTCCGCCGGCTCCTCCACTTCCACCGGATCTTCGAAGCTCTGCACCACGCGGTCCGTGATCGTCGAAACCTGCCCGATGATGCTCACATCCCCGCGCGCCACGCCGTCCTTCGTGTTGAACGTGATGTCCCGGTTCCTGATCTGCAGCGTGATCGGCACCAGAACCGTGTCGTCCGTCACCTTCACGAAATCGGTCCGCACTTCAAACGGGAAGAACGGGCCGTTCAGCACCTTGTGGCTCGACAGGAACGACGCCAGATCCATGTCCTTGAACTTGATCGGTGGCGGCGCCATCAGCTTCGCGTACATCTCGATCCGGTCGAACTCTTTCGACTGGTTCGACGACGAATCCGGCCCTGGACCCAGATCCTCCAGCCCCCCCTTGAACCGGTCCGCCTTCTTCGCCATGCCCATCTCTTCATAGAGCGTCTGGCCGGCATTCGGCACGTGCAGCAGCGCGTCCTTCTCCGAGCGGTCGATCGTCATGTGATAGTCGCCGCACATGCACGTATCCACAAACTCAATGTCGATGTTCTCCCCGATACCCTCCAGGTACCGGTAGTGCCACACCTCGAACGGAAACGTCGACGTCTCGCCGCCACCCTCGTCCAGCGGCCGCTCGTAGCTACCCCCCGACGGATGCGCATCGATGCTGTCCGGCGGCCCGTAGGCGATGTAAATGTGTCCCCGGTCCGTCATCCACCCCGGCTTGCCCGCCGCAAAATGTTCATTCGCATAGGCAATGCGCCGATAATGCTCTTCCCGGTACTCGTTTTCCGGCGAATCCGGGTTCGGATTCCGCCGCCGCCAGAACTGCTCGATGAACGCGTCCCGCTCCTCATCGTTGCTCAGACTCAGAAACGCCTTTCTTTCCTGGTCTGTGATGATCCAGCGGACATCCTCGTCCAGCCACTTCTTGTAGGTCTTGCTGAGCTCCTGCTTCAGTTCCTTTTGCTGCTTGAACCGCTCCTTGTCCGAGAGCTGACGGTGCAGCGGATCCTGATTGTCCTGAGAGCCTTGCGCCTGACTGTCCTGGGAGCTTTGTGCCTGATTATCCTGAGCACTTTGCGCCTGATCCTGGGAGGCATGAACCCGCGCGTGGGCCGCCTGCATTCCTGCGCTGGCCAGCAATGCGATCAGAATCGTGGAAGGGAGGGAGAACCGGTGCCTGCGCATACGTCGACTGCAACTCCTTCGGGGGCGCCTTCAATTCTAGAGGTCGTAACGTGCCTTTTCAAGCAATTCCTGCTCCGGTTGCTGTCCTTTGGACGTACCCGGCTCGCTTCGGTGGGCGGATTCCGCCCCCCAATTTGTTATCATGGCGTGGAAATCTCTCCCTGCAAAATAAACGGGGCAGCCGCGGCGGGCGTCCAAATCCCGGAACTGTACCTGGTTCCGGTCCGGCGATCTCAGCCGCAGGATCAGGAACGATCCGATCCGGCCCGTCGGGGAACCGCTGATTCGGGATTTGCGTAATTCTCCGCGAAGGAAACTACCATCTTGAAAAAATTTTTCATCATTGCTGCTGTCGTCCTGGTTCTCGCCGGAGTGGTTGGGCTGACCATTGTGCGCGCGCAGTCGGGCTATACCAAAGTCCTTATGGGTACGGTCGCGCGTGAAAATCTTGTCTCCGTGGTCAACGCCACCGGCCAGGTCAAGCCCAAGATGATCGTCAACATCGGCGCCAACGCCATGGGCCGCGTCACCCACTTCTATGTGGCTGAGGGCGACCACGTGAGAAAGGGCGAGATCGTCGCCACCATCGAAAACGTGCAGCAGGAAGCCAACGTCGCCGGCCAGCAGGCCGCCATCGCCGCGGCCAGCACCGATATCAACTCTTATATCGCCGCCGAAAAAACTGCTCAGGCCAACGTGGAGCACGCACAAGCCGACCTCGAGCAGAAAAAGCTCGACTACCGGCGCGCCCAGGCTCTCTATAAAGATCAGGTGATGTCGCAGCAGAATTACGACGCTGCCAAGGCCGCCTACGATCTCGATGTCGCCAGCCTCGCCCAGGCCCAGGCCGGCCTCGCCCAGGCCAGAGCCAATACCGCCTCCGCCCGCGGCCACCTCCGCACCCAGCAGGCCGACCTCAAGGTCGACCAGGATCTCCTCGGCCGCACCATCGCCGTCGCCCCCTTTGACGGCATTGTCACCAACGAGCCCGTCCGCCAGGGCGAGATGGTCGTCCAGGGCATTCAGAACACCGAAGGCTCTACCCTCATGACCGTCGCCAATTTGTCCGTCGTCACCGCCGAAGTCAAGGTGGATGAGACCGACATCGTCAACGTCGCCCTCGGCCAGGCCGCCGATGTCACCGTCGATGCCCTGCCCGGCAAGGTCTTCAGAGGTCACGTTACCGAGGTTGGCGACCAGGCGCTCCTGCGTTCCACCGGTGTCGCCACCAGCCAGTCCACCAGCGGCGTCGAGGAGGCCAAGGACTTCAAAGTCGTCGTCACCCTCGACCATCCTTCCGATGAACTGCGCCCCGGCCTCTCCTGCACCGCCAAAATCATCACCGCGCAGAAGAACGATGTGGTCGCCATTCCCATCCAGGCCCTGGTCATGCGCGATCCGAAGCACCTCAACGAAACCACCGCCAGCACCCAAACCGTCTCCGCCGCCAGCGAGAACCCGCTGCAGCCCTCGCCTCAGGTCCAGGGCGTCTTCGTCGTCAGCAAAATCAGGGGCAAGGACCGCGTTCACTTCGTCCAGGTCACGACCGGCATCACCGGCGCCACCGATATTGAGGTCACCAGCGGCATCAAACCCGGCGACCGCATTGTCACCGGCACCTACCGCATCCTGCGCGACCTCAAGCAGGACGCCCTCGTCAAGCAGGACACGTCCCTCGCCGCGCCCCAGCAGAACAACTCGTCATCTACATAAAATGTAAAGATGAAGAGGTGAGTCGGGCCCGTTGTTCCCGGCTCACCCCCAGTTCGCAGGTCTACAGGAGCCCTCATGGCGCCAGAAACATCCACCGAAGCGGAAATTGGAACCGAGTCCAGCGCCGCGGCGAGCGACATCATCGTCGTCGAGGACCTCTGGAAGACCTATGACATGGGCTCCGAACAGCAGGTCCAGGCCCTCCAGGGCATCTCCCTGCGTATCCGCCGCAATGAATACGTCGCCATCATGGGCCCCTCCGGCTCCGGCAAATCCACGCTGATGAATCTCATCGGCTGTCTCGACACGCCCTCCAACGGCAAATACTGGCTCAACGGCCACCTCGTCAGCGAACTCAATGATGACGAGCTGGCCCGCATTCGCAACAAGGAAATCGGATTCGTCTTTCAGACCTTCAATCTGCTGGCCCGCGCTACGGCCCTGCACAACGTCGAGCTGCCCCTCATCTACAACGGCACTCCCGCCGACGAACGGATTGAGCGCGCAAAAGGCGCCCTGACCGCCGTCAACCTCGAAGCCCGCATGAACCACAAGCCCAACGAGCTCTCCGGCGGGCAGCGTCAGCGCGTCGCCATCGCCCGCGCCCTCGTCAACAATCCATCCATCATCCTCGCCGACGAGCCCACCGGGAACCTCGACTCAAAAACCGGCATCGAGATCATGTCCCTCTTCGACGATCTCCACCGTCGCGGCAATACCATCGTCCTCGTCACCCACGAGCCCGATATCGCCGAGTACGCCCACCGCGTCGTCCACATCCGCGACGGCACGATCTTCTCCGACCAGCCGTCCTCGCGCGCTGCCAATCCCCTCGCTCCCCACGTTCCGCGCCCCCCATCGGCGCCGTAGATCGGGCCGGCAGCGTCTCCGCATCAATTACGCTTCAGACAAAAAGGGCAGGCTCACAGCCTGCCCTTCTTGTCGTTGCTTCACGCGTACCGCTCAGTGCGGCTTCTCTTCCGGATGGGAAGCCGGGTGACTCTCTGGATGCGCCGCAGGATGCGAAGCCGGACGGCTCTCCGTGTGCGCCTCCGGGCGAGCAGCCGGCCTCTCCGCAGCGTGAGATGCTGGGCGGCTCTCCGTATGCGTCTCCGGGTGAGCAGCAGGTCGCGCCGCAGGATGCGAAGCCGGACGGCTCTCCGTATGCGTCTCCGGGCGAGCAGCGGGTCTCTCCGCAGGATGCGAAGCCGGACGGCTCTCCGTGTGCGTCTCCGGCCGAGCAGCAGGTCTCTCCGCAGCGTGAGATGCTGGACGGCTCTTCGTATGCATCTCCGACCGGGCAGCGGGTCTCTCCGCAGGATGCGAAGCCGGACGGCTCTCGCTGGGATGCGTAGCCGTGGACCCTGCCTCCGGCCTCGGCGTCGTGCTCCGCGCCCGCGCCCGTTCCGAAGTCTTTGCCGGTAAAGCCGCCCGCCCCGCTTCGGGCTGGCGCGATGTCCGCGCTTCAGTCGCTCGTGTCGTCTCGGGCCGGCTCTCGTTGGGCCGAGCCGCTGCGCTCCGGCTCGTCACCGCCCGGTTCTCCGTCCGAGCCGGCGTTGCTGGCCGTACCTCAGACCGCTGCGTCGCCGCCGCTGAGTGCGAGCCCCGGTTCTGCGACTGCGCCGCCCGAACCTCCGCTGCGCTCGGATGATTCGTCGCCGCCACCGGCCTCTCCCCCACACGCGCCATCGCGGCTGCCCTCGGTGCTCCGTGATTCATTGCAAAGCGAGCCTGGGGATCGCTCCGCGCCGCGGTGATGTGCTGCGTCTGCGCTGCCGTCCGTTCGAAATGCCGCTCCTGCATCACCCGCTCCTGAGCCGCTGTCGGCCGTGCGCTCACGCCTCCCGGCCCATTAAAGCTGGCGCGCGGACCTCCCTCGTTGCGCACCACGGTTCGGTTCACATACACGTTGTGGATCACCGTCGTATTCACCCGCACCACCGCCGTGTTGTAGCGGAAGACATTGCCGGCCCACATGCCGCCTACAAAACCCACCCCGCCGTATCCCCAGCCGTAATCGACGCCGCCGTAATAGCCCACCTGCGACGCCCAGTAGCCGTCATGCCAGCCGTAGAGTCCGCCGCCATATCCCCAATAGCCTGGCGTCCACAACAGCCCCGCCTCCGGAGGCGCCACCCAAACACCGGGCACCCAGTAATAGCCGTAATCGGGATCCCACGCCCAATACCCCGGGGTCCACAAATATCCTTCCGCCGGACACAGCGGCTGCTCGTAAACCGGCAGCGGCGGAGGGGCGAAGTTCACACTCACCCCAATCCCAATCTGCGCCTGTCCTCGCTCCGGCGCCAGGCCCAAAAACAAAGCGGGCAGCAGAATCCCCAGGCTCAATAATTTCTTCATCGTTGATTCCCTCATCGGTCGGGGCCAGACCATGGAGCACAACCCCTGTCCGAACTCCTGGGATGCGCTCCCACTCCGCCGGGATAGCGCCCTTACGTCGAAATTGTCCTTCCTGCTGCGCCGGAAGCTCCGCGTCTTCAACCTCTCCGCGATCCTGCCGATATGCCATACAGCAGGATGGACAGCACCGTGGCTCGCGATTGCATCGAAGCGCCCGCACCCGACTCCCTCGTTTCCGCTCCGGAACCGCTCGCCGAGCCTCTGGCTCTCGAGGCCCTGCAACCGCAGACCTTCCAGGCCGAAAACCTCGAGCCCGAAAACCTTCAGCTCGAAAAATGGATGCTCGGCGAAATGGCCGGCCGCAGTCTCGCCATGCAGCAGCTCTTCACCCGCATGCGCTGCACCGCGCCCCATTTCCGTCTCGTCGCCGTCGAAGGCGAATCAGGCACCGGCAAGCTCCTCGCGGCCCAGACTCTGCATCGCCTTGGCAACGCCTCCGCCGGGCCCTTCGTCCCGGCCCTCGCCGCTGACTTCCTCGCCGCTCCGCAGTCCCTCTGGAAAGAGGCCGCTGGCGGCCTCATCTATCTTTCTCGCGTCGACGAGCTCACCGCCCCCCAGCAGCGCCTGCTGCGCGACTTCCTCGAGCGCGCCGCGCACGAGCGTCTCCGCAGCCTTTCCCTGCCCGGCCCCCGCCAGGTCGTCGCCGGCGCCTCTCAATCCCTGCGCCGTCTCGCCGCCACGGGCGCCTTTCGCTCCGATCTCGCCAGCCACCTCACCGCCATCCGTTTCTTCCTCCCCCCTCTGCGCGATCGTCGCGAGGACCTTCCTCTCCTCGCCGGCCTTTTCCTCCGTCAGTGCGGCCCCCACCACGCCAAACCTCTGCGCGGCTTCGCCCCCGGTTCTCTCAGCCGCCTCGCCGCTCATGCCTGGCCCGGCAATGTCCGCGAACTTCAGTCCGTCATCTCCTCCGCCGCCCTCGAATGTCCCGGCCAGTGGATTCGCCCCATCGACCTCCCGCGCCTGCAGTGGCCCGCCGCGATCTCCGCCTCTTCCCCGGCCGAGCTCCCCCTCGATGACCCCAATCTCGACCGCGCCATCCTGCGCCACATCACCCGCGTCCTTGCCCACGCGAATGGCAACAAAGTTCACGCCTCCCGCATGCTCGGCATCAGCCGCTCCACCCTCTATCGCCTCCTCGATTCCGCCAATTCTCTCCAGCCCGCTTCGCAGGAACTTCCCCTTTCCTGAGCCGCCCGCCACACTCCCCTCGGGACAACTCCCGCCTTCGCCCAGCGCATCGAAATTTCGAGTTTTTCTTTGACCTTCGGCCTCGCGGCCGATGCAGCCTCGCATTCGGAGATCAGAAAGGTGAACTCCCAACCCGCTGCCACCGGGCCCCGCAGATCCGTCGCCGACGGCCATCATTCTGGCCTCAACGACGGCCATTCGTTCCACCGCCTCCACACCGGTATCCCCGGCCTCGATGACATCCTCTTTGGAGGATTCCCCCAGGGTCATCTCTACCTCATCGAAGGCGACCCCGGCACCGGCAAAACCACCCTCGCCCTCCAGTTCCTCCGCGAGGGTATCCGCATCGGCGAACGGACCCTCTACGTCACCCTCTCCGAGTCCCGGGACGAGCTCGAGCAGGTTGCCCGCTCCCATGGCTGGACGGCCGAAGACCTCGAGATCTTTGAGATGATCCCTCCGGAAGAAGACCTCAAGCCGGAGGCGCAGTACACGGTCTTCCATCCCTCTGAAGTCGAGCTCGCCGATACCATCGCCGGCATCCTCAAAAAGGTCGATGAGGTTCAGCCGCAGCGCCTCGTCTTCGACTCCCTCGCCGAGCTGCGCATGCTCGCCCGCGACCCCCTCAAATATCGCCGCCAGATCCTCGCCGTCAAGCGCCACCTCTCCGGAGGGAACATCACCGTGCTCCTGCTCGACGATCGCACCTCCAATAACAGTGACGACCTCCAGCTCCAGAGCATCGCCCACGGCGTCATCGTCATGCAGGGCCTCAGTCGCGACTACGGCATTCGCCGCCGCCGTCTCGAAGTTCACAAGCTCCGCGGCTCCTCCTTCCGCGAGGGCTACCACGACTACATCATCCGCACCGGCGGTCTCGCCATCTTCCCCCGTCTCATCGCCGCCGAGCACAAACCCGGATTCGAACGCAAGCCTGTCCCCAGCGGCATCAAGGAACTCGACGATCTGCTCTCCGGCGGCATCGACACCGGCACCAGTACCCTGCTCACCGGACCCGCAGGCTGCGGCAAATCCACCATCGCCCTTCGCTATGCCTGCACAGCGGCGCAGCGCGGCGAAAAAGCCGCCATCTATACCTTCGACGAGTCCCTGGCCACCCTCGTCGAGCGCGCCACTGGGCTCGGACTCGATCCCCGCCCCGCCCTCGATTCCGGCCGCCTCCAGATCGAGCAGATCGACCCCGCCGAGCTTTCTCCCGGCGAGTTCGTCTCCCGGATTCGCGGCCTGGTC
Source organism: uncultured Acidobacteriaceae bacterium (assembly GCA_963770525.1). Lineage (GTDB taxonomy): Bacteria > Acidobacteriota > Terriglobia > Terriglobales > Acidobacteriaceae > Palsa-343. Next base: position 529,300 of record CAVYPY010000007.1, read on the forward strand.
GACGATCAGCGCCTCCGCGTCGTCGTCATCGACAGCATGAACGGCCTCCTCAACGCTATGCCCACGGAGCAGTACCTGGCCCTTCAGCTGCACGAGCTCTTCTCCTATCTCGGCCAGCAGGGCATCGCCACCATCATTACCCTCGCCCAGGCCGGAGTCATCGGCTCCAACATGCAGTCCCCCGTCGACGTCAGCTACCTCGCCGATACCATCGTTCTCTTCCGCTATTTTGAGCGCGCTGGAGAAATTTCCCAGGCCATCTCGGTCGTTAAGAAGCGCAGCGGCCCGCACGAACGCTCCATTCGCGAGCTCTTCCTCCGCCCCGGCAACGTCTCTGTCGGACGGCCGCTGAATCAGTTCGAAGGAGTGCTCACCGGTGTGCCCAAATTCATGGGGCCAGCCGCCACGCGGGAGGATCCCCCTGTTCTCTGAAGCTCACGCCGCGGCCCACGACCACCGTACGATCATCCTCGCGCCGACCGGGAAAGACACGCTCCTCATCGCGGGGCTGCTCGAGCGCTGCGCCCTGCCCTGTCATGCCGCCGCCTCCGTCGACGAGCTCTGCGTCGAAATCGGCCTCGGCGCCGGTGCCGCCATCATCTCCGAAGAGGCCCTCAGCGGCAGCGCCATCGTGAAACTCCGCCAGGTCATCGAGCAGCAGCAGCCCTGGTCCGATTTCCCCCTCATCCTCCTCACCATCGGCGGCCAGGTCTCAAGGGAAAGCGAGCGACTCCGCGAACTCCGCCGCCCCCTCGGCAACATCCTGGTGCTCGAGCGCCCCATCCGCCCCGAAACCCTGCTCAGCACCCTTGAGATGGCCCTCCGCGGCCGCCAGCGCCAGTACCAGATCCGCGATCAGATGCAGCAGTACGCGCGCGCTCAGGACGCTCTCCGCCGCTCCGAAAAACTCGCCGTCACCGGACGCCTCGCCGCCAGCATCGCCCACGAGATCAACAACCCCCTCGAAGCCGTCACTAACCTCATCTACCTCATGCGCTCCGCCGAAAACCCGGCCGATGCCCACCGCTACCTCGCCGACGCCGACCAGGAACTCGCCCGCGTCGCCGAAATCACCCGCCAGACCCTCCGCTTTTACCGCGAGCCCAGCCACCCCGTCGAGACCGAAATCGCCGGCGTCCTCCGCTCCATCCTTGTCCTCTACAACTCGCGCCTCGCCGCCGCCGGAATCGTCGTCGAACTCGACAACATAGCCCCTTCCGCCAAAGTCCTCTCCAGCCCCGGCGAGCTCCGCCAGGTCATCGCCAACATCATCGGCAACGCCATCGACGCCATGCGCCGCGGCGGCCGCCTCCGCATCCGCATCTCCGCCATCCGCGATCGCGAAGGCCTCCTCCGCACCCGCCTCACCATCGCCGATACCGGCTCCGGCATCCCCGCCGCGCTTCTGCCCGCCATCTTTGAGCCCTTCGTCACCACCAAAGGCGAAACCGGCACCGGCCTCGGTCTCTGGGTCACCAGCGAAATCATCCGCCGCAACGGATGGTCCATTCGCGTCCGCAGCCACAGCGGCTCCGCCCGCTCCGGAACCGTCTTCTCCATCGCCATGCCCGTCACCGTCGCAGAAGCACAGGCACAGGTCGAAATCCAGGCCGCCGTCGCCTGACCCTCCCGAACAATAGCTAAGCTTCGCCTCGCCCCAATCAGACCTCACTCCTGTTGACTGTCTATAAGAGCCAATGCTAACGTCCTACAGAGATTCGATAGGAGCTGCTCGACCCTGAGCTACCGGAGGTTCCCATGATCAACCGCCTTCGCGCGCTGTGGAACAACATCTTCCACCGCGATCGGCTCAACCGCGACCTCGACGAGGAACTCCACGCCTGGGTGGAACTCGCCTCGGCGGAGAAAGTGAGCTCCGGCCTCTCGCCTGAAGACGCGCATCGTGAGACCCGTCGCGAGATGGGCGGGATCGATCAGGTCAGGCAGGGCGTTCGCGATATCCGCAGCGGCGCTACCCTCGAAAGGTTCGCGCAGGACCTTCGCTATGGCCTGCGCGCCCTGACCAAAAACCCGGCCTTCGCCCTCGTCGCCGTTGCAACCCTGGCCCTGGGAGTCGGCGCCAACACCGCGATCTTCTCCGTTGTCGATGCCGTACTCCTCCGCCCGCTCCCCTATGCCGATTCTGGCCGGCTCGTCAGCATGGCAGAGGACCAACCCAAAGCAGCAATTGCCGGTGCAGGCATGTCCTGGCCCGCCTTCACCGCTCTGCACGATCCCAAAAGCCCGTTCAGCGCCGTTGCCGGTCTGGCAGCCCACGCGCTCACCCTCACCGGCCATGGAGAACCCGCCGACGAGAGCACGGTGGCCGTGACGCCGGACTTCTTCGCCCTCTTCGCGGCCAGACCGCTGCTCGGTCGAACCCTTCTGCCTCAGGACGGCGTCGACGGCGCTGCACCCGCCGTCGTCCTCAGCGAGAATCTCTGGCGTGCTCGCTTCGCCGCCGACCCTGACATCGCAGGTCACACCATCGCGCTCGATCAGCGTGACTTCACAGTAGTAGGCGTGATGCCCGCCATCTTCCGCACCCCGTTTGTCGGCCAGACCGACCAGGTCTGGATTCCTCTGGCCCAGGATCCGCTGTTCAGCCACTGGAGAACGCGTCCCCCTTCAGCGCACTGGCTCCCGGTCATCGCTCGGCTGCGGCCCGGGGTTTCCGTCGCCACGGCCCAGGCGGAGCTGCGAACCATCGGCGCAGACCTCGCCCGCCAGTTTCCCGACGAGCGTGGCTGGCAGCCTCGCATCGAGCCGCTGCAGTCCGCCGTCGCCGGCGATGTCAGGCGGCCTCTGCTCCTCCTCATGGGCGCCGTCGGCCTCGTGCTGCTCATTGCCTGCGCCAATATCGCCAACCTGCTCCTCACCCGCGCCACCTCCCGCTCCCGGGAAATCGGCATCCGGGTTGCCCTGGGAGCGACCCGCGGTCGGATTGCCCGCCAGCTTCTCACCGAAAGTGCTTTGCTCGGACTACTCGGCGGCACTGCGGGAGCTTTTCTCGCCTGGTCCTGCGTCGCGCTCTTCGCCTCAGCTCTTCCCCCGGAGCTGCTGCAGCTCAACCCTGTCCGCGTCGACGGCTCGGTTCTCGCATTCGCCTTTCTTCTGGCCATGGCGGCCAGCCTCACCTTTGGCCTCGCCCCGGTTCTCCTCGCAGCCCGCTCTGACCCGCAGGCCGTTCTTCGTGACGGCACTCGCGCCGGAGAAGCCAGAGGCGCGCATCGTTTGCGCAACGTTCTCGCCGCCGCTGAAATCGCCGTGGCCATGGTGCTGCTCACCGGCGCTGGACTCTTGCTGCGCAGCTTCGCCCATCTGCTTTCCGTCACTCCCGGCTTCGAGACGCACCACCTCGTGAAAGCCGTAGTTTCCCTCCCGCGCTTCCAGTATGCGAAGCCGGAGCAGTGGACGGCCTTCGCAAACCAACTGCTCACTCGCCTGCAGGCCCAGCCCGGTCTGCGCGATTCCGCCCTGGGCATTCCGCTCCCTATCTCCGACAACGCCGTCGCCCTGCCGTTCACCATTGCCGGCAATCCACCGCTGCCCCAGGGCCAGGCCAATATCGCGGACTACGTCTCCGCCAGCCCGCAATATTTCCCCGTGATGGGGATTGCGCTGACCCGTGGCCGGCTCTTTTCTGCAGACGATACAGCGACGACGCCACCGGTTGCGCTCATCAGCGAGGCGCTGGCCCGCCGATGGTTCCCCCGTCAGAATCCCCTTGGCCGTCACATGGTGTTTGGCTTTCCACCCTTTGGCAACGTTTCGCGTGAGATCGTCGGTGTTGTCGGCGACATCCGCGACCTCTCCCTCGCTCAGAAACCCGGACCCATCATGTATGTTCCCTTCGCACAGTCGCCCTTCTGGGGAGCCGAAGTCGTCGTCAGAAGCAGCTTCGACCCTGCCGTTGTAGCCGCGGCCATACGCACCCAGACGCACGCCATCGACCCCGGCGTCCCCGTGACGCAAATTGAAACCTTCCCCCAGGCGCTGCAGACGTCGGTGGCCGAGCCTCGCCTGCGCACGCTGCTTCTCGCCATCTTCGCCGCCATGGCCCTCGTGCTCGCTGCCGTTGGCATCTACGGCGTCATCTCGTTTTCAGTTTCACGCCGCACGCGGGAAATCGGCGTACGCATGGCGCTGGGAGCCTCCCGCGCCCGTCTGCGCCGTCTTGTTCTGGGAGAATCGGCAAAGCTGGTGCTCTTCGGACTGGCGGCAGGCATTCCTGCCGCTCTCCTGTCCGCGCATTTTTTGTCCGCGCTGCTCTTCGCGGTCCCCGCGACAGATCCCCTTACCTTCATCGGTGTCGCTGTCCTGCTGGCCATCGTAGCCCTGGCCGCCGGATTCTTCCCTGCGCGCCGCGCCATGCGCATCGACCCGGTCGCCGCGTTGCGCTGCGAGTAATGCCGCCTCGCTCTCGCGCGGAATCCACAAAGCGCATTCCGCTCTCTGTCTCTGCGGTCCCGTCAGCTCACTCTTTCTCCCGCCGCATAGTCCTTCAGATGAATTGAGTTTCCTATTTTCAAAGGCACTTCAATCATCATGTTTTTCCAGGGCGTGTACGGCAGAACCTTCCACATCTGAGTGCTCAGCCAAAGCCGGAGGCGCGTCCGCGGAACGAACCAGTCCGTGCCGCCATCCGCGATGCCCTGGCACTTCCGCACAAACTCTCGCATCGCGGTCTCATACTGCTCGAAGGCAATCCGATAATCCCCATCGGCTTCCGCCAGTTCGCCGGCCAGCACGTACGCTCCCACAACCGCCATTCCCGTTCCCATCCCCGAAAGCGGTGACGCGCACCAGGCCGCATCTCCCACCAGCACGCTGCGCCCCTTCGACCAGCGATCCACCTTTACCTGGCTGACCGAATCGAAATAGAAATCGGGAGCGCTCTCCATCAGTTCCAGCAGGCGCGGCAGTTCCCATCCTTCCTGCTCGAATTGCGTGCGCAGTATCCTCTTTTGCTGCGCGCTGTCGCCGCGCACCGAGTCGAGCGGCTCACTGGCAAAGAAAAAAGACGCCTTCGCTTCCCCCCGATCGCCTCCGCTGAAGATGCCCACCTTCTTGCCGAGCGTCCCGTAATAAAGCCCGGCATGGTCCAGATTCAGGTAGTTCGGAATCGTAAAGATGGACACGTAGTAGCCCAGATAACGAACAAAGCGCGCTTCCTCTCCAAATGCGATCGAACGCACTTTGGAGTGGAGCCCATCGGCGCCTACCACAAGGTCAAACCGTCGCCGCTCGCCGCTCTCGAAACCCACGACCACTTCTTCCGCGCCTTCCTCGATCGTCGCGATGCTGTCGTCGAAGATGTATTCGGTCGTCTCCCGCGTCGCTTCGTAAAAGAGGTTCGCCAGATCCCCGCGCAGGATTTCCAGCTCGCCGCTGGTAAAACCATCGGGCATGCTGGCGACCTTGCGGTTGTTCCGGTCCACAATGGTGATGGCCCCGATGCGGGTTTGCTTCTCCTGCACCGCCGGCAGAAGTCCCATGCGCTCGAGCACGCGCAGCGAAGCGCCGCGGAAATCGATGGCATATCCGCCCGCGCGAATGGCAGGTGCGCGCTCCACAATCGTGGGCTGGAACCCGTAGCGATGCAGCCAGAAGGCCAGAGCCGGTCCGGCGATGCTCGCTCCTGAGATCAGAATGGTCCTGCTTTTCATAAAAAGCTCCCCTGACAGACGAAGTTGTACATATGTCTCATACGTTTGTACTATACGTCCGTCTGGTACAAATGTTCCATGGGAGCGGAACATTTTTTATGAGCAATCGCGACGCTCTGCTCATGGCGGCAAAGCAATGCCTGCTGGAGAAGGGATACAACCGCACCACCGCGCGGGACATTGCCTCCGCCGCCGGCGTCAGCCTCGCCGCCATCGGCTATCACTTCGCCTCAAAAGAGGCTCTCCTGACCGAGGCTCTCCTGCTCGCGTTTGGCGAATGGGATCAGGAACTCCAGCAGGTGCTCCGCACCGCGGTTCCTGCGGATAGTGCGCCGGCAAAGAGATTTGAGGCGGTCTGGGAGCAGATCATGGCTACCTTCGCAACCCACCGCTCCCTCTGGATCGCGAATTTCGAGATCTTCGCCCAGATGGTCGCGCAGCCCGCCGCCCGCAGCATCATCGCCGACAAGGTGCACCTGGCGCGCGCCGGCCTGGCTGCCATGTTTCTGAATCAGGACGAGAGCACCATCGACGAGCGCACCGTGCGCACCGTCGGCACCTTCCACCACGTGCTCTTGTCCGGGCTTGTGCTGCAGTGGCTCATTGACCCCGCCAGCGCACTCTCCGCCAAAGACCTCACGGAATCGCTCCGCGCCACCGCCGCACATCTCGAGCCCAGCCGAAAAAAACCTGCGGCGCAATCAAAGGAACACCAAAAAAAACGAAGAAAGCAATAACCTCGTGCCATCCGGGTCGCTGATCCCGCACTTTCACCCGAAGCTGCCAGGGGATTCACTCGCACTTCTTCTCTCGTCTTCCTCGCCTCCTGCGTGGCAAGATGTTGGACCATGCAGACCTACCGCTTCACGGCAAAAATCGAGGCCACCAACGGCGGCGGCGCCTTTGTGCTCTTCCCGTACGACGTCCAGAAGGAGTTCGGCACCAAAGGCAAAATCCCCATCAAAGCCACCTTCAACGGAGTCGCCTACACCGGCACCCTCATCCGTTATGGACACCCGCAGCACATGCTTCCGCTTCTCAAAGCCATCCGCGAGCAGATCGGCAAAGGCCCAGGCGACAAAATCGATGTCGCCCTCTGGAAGGACGACTCCGTCCGCACCCTCGAAGTCCCCGCTCCCTTCCTCACTCGCCTGAAGCGCGAAGGACTCCTCGCCTCCTTCGAAAATCTCAGCTACACCCACCGCAAGGAATATGTCCGCTGGATCACTGAGGCCAAGAAAGAAGAAACCCGCGCCAAACGCCTCGACAAAGCCATCGACATGCTCCACAAAGGCGTCAAAACCCCAGGCTGAAGTGTCGGAGTGGAACTTCGGCGCGTGAAAACCCAGGCTGAAGTGGCTGGGGGGACGCGACAAGAACCAGGAATCCTCGCCGCCTTCGCGTCGCCCCACGGCCAGTTTTCCGCCCCGGCTCTCCCCAGGGGACAGGATCACGACCCCGCACGACCCGACGGCCGGTTCACACCCCGACTTTTCCCGACGGACAGGATCACGCCCACCCGCGCTACCTCACGGCCAGGTTCACCCCACCACTCTCCCCAGGGACAGGATCACGACCCTGCGCTACCTGACGGCCGGTTCACGCCCCGACTTTCCCGACCGACAGGACCACGCCCCCGCGCTCCCCGACGGCCAGGTTCACCCCACAGCAAGAAGCGAACTCCTTCCACGCCGCGTCGTCAAACAAGTCGTGCCCCTGTTCCAGCCCGAGGTACTGTGTGCAGAACCAATTTGAAACGTCGGGCCCTCCCGCTCTCGTGCATCTACTGAAGTCCATCCACAGCCCATCGGCCCTCTCCCGTAGCCCATGTCCCATGTCCCTGTCCCTGTCCCTGTCCCCACCAGTACCTTCGTACTGTCGGCAGCATTGATTTCGCTTGCGCTCCCTTTCAGGCCCGCCTCACACTTGAAAATGAGAAAAGCTCTGTCCGCCACCGCGAACAGAGCTTTTCTTTTGGACGGTCCTGTACGGCTCGTCGAGCTCTCCAATCAGGATTGTCCCCCCGGGGCTCAGGCCCCGGCTTGATCGTTCTTTGACAATTTCAGTCGAGGGGATCTGCGAATCCTCTTCGCCTTGCGGTCCCCGGGTGGACCGCTTCAGGGTCCGGGCTCATGGCTTCCGGGCTCATGGCTCCATCGTGACCGGGAGACCCGGAATCGAGCGAAAATCGGTTGTTGTTTTCCCACACCAGAACCCCGACCCGCACAGGTCAGATGCCTTAAATCCTTTGTTTCTCACACATGGGATTTGGGGCCCTGTGTAACTACCTTGTTTGCCACACATAGCAACTTTGATTCGTTAAGTACCTTGTTTCTCACACTTAGCAGTTTGCGAATATTATTTCGAGCGCTCAGTCCATGCAGCCCGCAAACACAATCATCGCCAGCCCGATCAGCGTTACTTCGTGATGGTGCGTAATCGCCCCACCGAAACACAGCAAAACAACGCCCAGGGCCATGATCCAGTGTGAGTCCGAATGGCATGCGTAAGCGTTCGGCGGCGGCATCGGCTGCGGCGGGTACGGCTGCGGATTCTGCGTTCCTCGCGTCTCCATGATCTCCTCCTGACCCTCCCAGCATCGCGCATGCACCCTTTTTCCGGCAGTGCCCTTCGTCAGCAATCGCCCATGACAAATGTCAGGCGATTCGGGTGCCCCGCCCTTGCTCCACGGTGCCTTTGCACGGAAGAAGTTGGGCTGCGTGATCGCTATACTCGAATCAGAGGCCTCGTTTGCTCCACCTCGACCGCATCCTCGCCCAAACCCGCGCCGACCTGGACGAGCGCCGCCGCCGCATGCCTGTGGACCTCCTCGAAAAAGCGGCCGCTTCCCACACGCCCCGCGGATTCGCCCGCGCCCTTCGCACCGCTGCTCAGTCCGGTCCCGCGATCATCGCCGAACTCAAAAAAGCTTCCCCCTCCAAAGGCCTGATCCGCAGGGATTTCGACGCCGTTTTGCTTGCCCGCGACCTCGAATCCGCCGCCGCCGCCGCGCTCTCCGTCCTCACCGACGAGCCCTTCTTTCAGGGCAGCCTCACGAATCTCGATCTCGCCTCCGCCGCAACCGCCCTCCCCTGCCTTCGCAAGGACTTCATCGTGGACGAGTACCAGATCGTCGAAGCCCGCGCCCACCACGCCGACGCGATCCTCCTCATCACCGCCGCGCTCACCGATGCCGATCTCGCCCGCTTCACTGCCTTCGCCCGCACCCTCCAGCTCGACGTTCTCTGCGAAATCCACACCGCCGAAGAGCTTGCCCGCGTCCGCGACCTCGGCTGCGACTGCTATGGCGTGAACAACCGCGACCTCCGGAGCTTTGATGTCCGCCTCGAAACCTCCCTCGAGCTGGCTGCCCAACTTCCCCCCAACGCCGTTCACGTCACCGAAAGCGGCATTCATACCGCCTCTGACCTCCACCGCCTGCGCGAGGCCGGCTTCCACGCCTTCCTCATCGGCGAGTCGCTCATGCGCCAGCCGCATCCGGGCAACGCGCTGAAAGCTCTGCTCCGGGCCGCAGCCCAACCCGCAACCCTCGCCTAAAGCCATGTGGATCAAACTCTGCGCCAACACCACCCTCGAGGACGCCCAGCTCGCTTCTGACGCCGGGGCCGACGCCATCGGCTTCGTCTTTGCCCCCAGCCCCCGCCGCGTCACGGCCGGCCAGATCGCGGAGATCATGCCCAACCTGCCCCCCGATCTCACTCGCATCGGCGTCTTCAACACCCAGGACTTTGACGAGATCGTCTTTTCGCTCAACACATCGGGCCTGCACGGCGTCCAGCTTCACGGCGAGCTCGACTTCGCGCTTGCGGAAAAGCTGCGCAATCAGTTTGGCCCCGGCTTCTTCATGATCCAGACCCTTCACTGGAACCTGAACAGCGACCCGACCCGCGCCGAACAAAAGCTCCGCGACGAGCTGCGCGCTGTGACCCGTCACAGCGCCGTCGATGCCATTCTCCTCGATACGAAAGCGGCCACCGCTTCCGGCGGCACCGGCAAAACCTTCGACTGGCAGCGCGCCCAGCAGGTCGTTGGCGCCGAGACCGGCAAGCTCCGCATCATCCTCGCCGGCGGTCTCAGACCCGAGAATGTTGCCGAAGCCATCCGCACCCTCCGCCCCTGGGGCGTCGACGTGGCCAGCGGCGTCGAATCGTTTCCCGGCAGAAAAGATCCCTACCGCGTCGCTGCCTTCATCACTGCAGCCCGCGACGCCTTTGCCGCCATCGAGAATCACACTCCTCTCGGTCAGCCTTCGCTGTAGTCGCGATCCGTGCCCCGCGCCCCCTGTACCCTGTCCGCTGTACCCTGTACCCTGATTTCATGGCTGCCACCGCACCTCCCCGCGTCGCCGGACGCTTTGGCCCCTACGGCGGACGCTATGTTCCCGAGACCCTCGTCGCCGCCCTCGACGAGCTGGAGCACGCGTACGCTGATGCCCAGGCGGATCCCGACTTCCACCTGAAGCTCGATTCGCTCCTCCACGACTATGCCGGTCGCCCCACGCCGCTTTCCTTTGCCCAGCGCCTCACCGAATCCCTCGGCGGCGCGAAAATCTACCTCAAGCGCGAAGACCTTCTCCACACCGGCGCGCACAAGATCAACAACTGCCTCGGCCAGGCGCTCCTCGCCCTCCGCATGGGCAAGAAGCGCATCATCGCGGAAACCGGCGCAGGCCAGCACGGCGTCGCCACCGCCACCGTCTGCGCCCTCTTCGGCCTCGAATGCGTCGTCTACATGGGCGAAGAGGACATGCGCCGCCAGGAGCTGAACGTCTACCGCATGCGCCTCCTCGGCGCCGAGGTCCGCGGCGTTTCCTCGGGCTCCCGCACCCTGAAAGACGCGATCAACGAGGCCATGCGCGACTGGGTCACCAACGTCCGAACCACGCACTACCTCCTCGGCAGTGTCCTCGGCGCGCATCCCTACCCGACCATGGTCCGCGACTTCCACCGCGTCATCAGCCGCGAAGCTCGCGCCCAGATTCTCGAAAAGGAGAACCGCCTGCCCACCGCGGTCATCGCCTGTGTCGGCGGCGGCTCCAATGCCATCGGCGCCTTCTACGAATTCATTCCGGACAAGGACGTTCGCCTGATTGGCGTTGAGGCCGGCGGCCGCGGAGCGCAGCTCGGCGAACACGCCGCTCGCTTCAGCGGCGGATCCCCCGGCGTCCTCCAGGGCACTTATTCCTATGTCCTCCAGGACGACAACGGCCAGATCGCCCTCACCCATTCCGTCTCGGCCGGCCTCGACTACGCCTCGATCGGCCCTGAACACGCCGCCCTGCACGACTCCGGCCGCGCCGAGTACACCTCGGCCACGGACCAGGCCGCTCTCGACGCAACCCTGCGCCTCGCCCGCACCGAAGGCATCATTCCTGCTCTCGAAAGCGCGCACGCCGTAGCCGAGTGCGTCCGCCTCGCGCCCACGCTCAGCCCGCGCGATATCCTCCTCGTCAACGTCTCCGGCCGCGGCGACAAGGACATGGGCATCCTGACGCGGGAACTGAGCCTCACGGGAGACAAGTAGCCGATGCCGTTACGTTTTTCCAGCCGTCCCGGACTCGTAGCCTATCTCACGGTGGGTGATCCTGACCTCGCGACCACGCATGCCATTGCGCTCGCCGCCATCGATGCCGGCGCCGATGTCCTCGAGCTCGGTGTTCCCTTCAGCGATCCTGTCGCCGACGGTCCTGTCATCCAGCGCGCCAGTGAGCGTGCCCTTCTCCATGGCACCAGCCTGCGCGACGTCCTCACCCTCGCCACCGACCTCCGCCGTGAGCGCCCCCAGACCGGCCTCGTGGTCTTCTCCTACTACAACCCGATCCTCCGCCTCGGCCTCGAAGCCTTCTGCGCGGCCGCGGAGAAAGCGGGCGTCGACGGCGTCCTCGTCACCGACATGATCGTTGAGGAAGCCGCGGACTACCTCGAAGCGCTGCATCACCACCACCTCGCGCCCATCTTCCTCGCCGCACCCACCAGCCCTGACGCTCGCCTCGAAAAAATTGCCGCCGTGTCCCAGGGATTCATCTACGCCATCTCCCGTACCGGCATCACCGGCACGCAGAAGTCGATGACCAGCGACGCCGAGCAGCTGGTGAAGCGCCTGCGCCGGTATACGCAGCTGCCCATCGCCGTCGGTTTTGGTATCTCGAACCCCGAGCACTTCGCCGCAGTAGGCGAGTTCGCCGACGCCGCCGTCATCGGCAGCGCTATCGTCGCCACCATCGAGCAGGCCAACCCGAAAGACGCGCCCAGCTCCATCGCCCGATTTATCCAGGGTCTGCGGGGCGGCACGCGTGAGCCCGCCCTGCCGGCCCGCTAAAATTCCTCATACAGCGCTCGAACCACACCAAAGCAGTGCCGGGGCGGCCAGCCCCCCAGGAAGACCATGGATATCGAAACCTGGCGACGCAAAATCGACGAACTCGATCGGCAGATTGTCGCGCTCATCTCTGAGCGCGCCGCCGCCGCTCAGGAAATCGGACGACTCAAGCGCCAAACCTCGCTCCCCGTCTACGAGCCCAATCGCGAGCGCGTCATTTTTGAGAATGTCCGCACGCACAATCCGGGCCCGCTGCCCGACATCGAGCTCGTTCATATCTACGAGCGCATCGTCGATGTCATGCGCGCGCTGCAGCGGAACGAGCTTGCCTCACGCGGCAACGCGCCCGCTACGGAAGACCACCAGAAATCGACAGGAAAAGACCAATGATCGTTGCCATGCAGGAGCGCGCGACCGAAGAGGAAATCCAGACGGTCGTCGAGCGCATGATGGAAATCGGCTTCAATGTCCACCGCACTACGGGGGCTGTGCAGACCATCCTGGCCGGCGTCGGCACGCCTGGCGCCTTCGAGCACGCCGACTTCGAAGTCCTCGCCGGCGTCGCCGAAGTCATCCGCATCTCGTCGCCCTACAAGCTGGCGGGCCGCAGCTTTCGCCCCGAGGGGACCATCGTTCGCTTTCCCAACGGTGTCTCCATCGGCGGCAAAACAATCGTCGTCATGGCCGGTCCCTGCTCAGTCGAAAGCCGCGAACAGATCTTCGCCAGCGCGCAGCTCGTGCAGGCCGCCGGCGCCAAATTCCTCCGCGGAGGCGCCTTCAAGCCGCGCAGCTCGCCCTACTCCTTCCAGGGCCTTGGACTCGACGCGCTCAAGCTCCTGCGCGAAGCCGGCGATGCCCACGGCCTGCTCATCGTCTCCGAGGTCATGGAAATTTCCCAGATCGAGCAGATGATTCCATACGTCGATCTCTTTCAGGTGGGCGCCCGCAACATGCAGAACTTCAACCTGCTGCGCGAGCTCGGAGCTATCCGCAAACCCGTCCTGCTGAAGCGCGGTATCGCCGCTACCATCGAGGAGCTCCTGCTCTCCGCCGAATACCTCCTCGCCGGCGGCAACTACGACGTCATTCTCTGCGAGCGCGGCATTCGCACCTTTGAGACCTACACCCGCAACACCATGGACATCTCCGCCATCCCCGTCGTCCATAAGCTCTCCCACTTGCCGATCCTCGGCGATCCCTCCCACGGCACCGGACGCCGCGATAAAGTCCCCGCCATGGCACGCGCCACGATAGCCGCAGGCGGCGACGGTCTTCTCATCGAGGTCCACCCCAACCCCGATAAGGCTCTCTCTGACGGCGCACAATCGCTCTTTCCTGAGCAATTCGCCGCTCTCATGGACTCGCTGCGCATCATCGCGCCTGCGGTCGATCGTACGATCTAAGATCGATTGCACATGCCCATCGAGCGCATTGCCATCCTCGGCACCGGCCTCATCGGCGCCTCCGTCGGGCTCGCGTTGCGGGCCCGCGGATTCGCCGGCTCCATCACCGGCTGGGATCCGAATCCCGACCAGCTTCACGCCGCGCTGCGCCGCGAAGCGATCACCGTCGCCACCGACGACCCGCTTACCGCCGCCACACAGGCAGATCTCATCCTCCTCGGTGGCCCGGTTTTCACTATTCTTGAATGGCTCGATCGTCTCGCGCCGGTCCTCCGCGCCGACCAGCTCGTTACGGACGTCGGCAGCGTCAAGGGCGCCCTGTGCGAACGCGCTGCCAACCGCTACGACGGCCCCGACCAGCCCGGATTTCTCCCCGGCCATCCCATGGCGGGCAAAGAAGTCAGCGGCGCCGAAAACGCCGACGCGGAGTTGTTCCAGGGTGCTGTTTGGCTCTTCACTCCATGCAGTCCGGCCGAAGGCGAGTCGCCGGCCGCGCAGGCCTGGCGCTCCTGGGTCGAGCGATTCGGCGCTCGCATCATCGACCTCGATCCGGCCCGCCACGATATTCTCTGCGCCTGGATCAGCCACCTGCCGCAGTTCGTATCCACCGCTCTGGCGGCTCTGCTGGAAGACGAGTTCGCCGCCAACGCCGACCTGCTCCCCATTGGCGGCCGCGCTCTGCGCGAGATGACCCGTCTCGGCGCGAGTCCTTTCTCTATGTGGCGCGACATCGCCCACACCAACACCGACGCCATCGCGCGCTCTCTGCATGCTCTCGAGCAGCGCCTCGCGCACCTCCGCGAAAATCTGAAGACTCCGGAACTGCGCGACGAATTCGACCGCGCCAACCGCTTCCGGCTCCACGATCCGCGCCAGCCCTGAGCGCTCCGGCGTTTCGTTCAGCGGATACCATGGTCTGCATGGTCCGCCGTGTTGCTCTGCTGATGGCTTCCGCCGCCCTCCTCGCCACTTCCGCTCCTGCCCAGTCCACGACGCTGCTGGTCGACGTCGATCATCGCCCGCAGATCTCGCTCGACGGCCCCTGGCATTTCATCCCCGATCCCTACCGTGAAGGATGGGGATCGAACCCAGACCACGCCAGCCTCCACGGCTATGCGGCCAACGCGCACTATGTCCCCGGCGGCCCGCTCGTCCAGTACGACTTCTCCCGATCGCCCACGCTTAACGTGCCGGGCGACTGGAACTCCCAGGACAAATCCCTCTTTTATTACGAAGGCCTTCTCTGGTATCAGCGCGATTTCACCGTCCATCCCAGGCCGCATACCCACCTCTTCCTGCATTTTGGCGCCGTCAGCTATGCTGCCTCGGTCTTCATCGACGATCAGCACGCCTGTGATCACGAGGGCGGCTTCACCCCGTTCGACTGCGACATCACCAGCCTCGTGCATGACGGAGACAACTTCGTCGTAGTCGCCGTCGATGACACGCGCGCCGTCGATCGCGTCCCCACCGTGCGCAAAGACTGGTGGAATTACGGCGGCATCACCCGCCCCGTCTCGCTGGTCGAAGTCCCCGACACGTACATTGACGACGAATCGCTTCAGCTCGCGCGTGGCTCAGCGGACCAGCTCGATGGCTACGTCCACGTGACGGGCGCCCCAACTGGAACCCGCGTAACCCTCCATATTCCCGACCTCCACATCGAACAAGTTGCCGCCACGGATACAGATGGACGAGCTGCCTTCTCCTTCGCAGCCCCCGGCCTCGAGCTCTGGTCGCCCGAGCATCCCCGCCTCTATTCCGTCGATTTCCGGGCCGGCGCCGACCTCATTACGGACGACATCGGCTTCCGCACCGTCGAAGTCCGCGGCGATGAGATCCTTCTCAACGGCCAACCCATCTTCCTGCGCGGCATCAGCTATCACGACGAGGCCCCTTACCGCTCCGGCCGCTCCTGGTCCGAGCAGGACGCGCAAACGCTCCTCGGATGGGCCAAAGAGCTCCACTGCAACTTCGTTCGCATGGCGCACTACCCGCACACAGAGAACGAATACCGCCTCGCCGACAAACTCGGCATCCTCGTCTGGTCGGAAATTCCCGTCTACTGGGACATCGACTGGACCAACCCGCACACCCTCGACGTCGCGAAGCAGCAGCTCCACGAGATGATCCGCCGCGATCACAATCACCCGTCGGTCATTCTCTGGTCGCTTTCGAATGAAACCCCGGAAAGCCCGGCCCGCGATGCCTTCCTCCACCAGCTCGCCGTCGCTGCACGCGCCCAGGACCCCACTCGCCTCATCACCTCCGCCATCGTCACGCACTTCCACGGCACCGCCGCCGTCCTCGACGATCCGCTGGGCAAGGACCTCGACGTCCTCGGCTACAACGAATATCTCGGCTGGTACCAGGGCTCCGCCGCCGACATCCCCAACTACACCTGGCAGGATCCAATGGGCAAGCCCGTCATCCTCAGCGAATTCGGCGCCGGCGCCAAAGCCGGCCTCCACGGTCCCGATACTCAGAAATTCACCGAGGAATACCAAGACTATGTGGTTCGGCAACAGTTCCAAATGATTGTGAAGATGCCCTTCCTGCGCGGCATGACGCCCTGGGTGCTCATGGACTTCCGTTCCCCCATGCGCCAGCTCCCGGGCATCCAGGACGATTACAACCGCAAGGGTCTCGTCTCCGATAAGGGCGAAAAGAAGAAGGCTTTCTTCACGCTGCAGGAGTACTACGCTAATAAACAAAAGGCGCAGCCGTAGCATCCAGCCGCTGAAATCACGCGCAAGAAGAAGGGCCGGCTCCGCATTAGCAGAACCGGCCCCCGACGTTCCAAACTCCAATCCCTAAACTCTGCTCTTACACTCCCAGTCCTCTGAGCCCCAGTCCAATCACGTAGGTCGCCACGCCTTCCACGGCGCCCACAAGCGTCATCTCCAGCCCGCTGGCCCACCACGAGCGCACCGTGATCAGCGATTTCGCAGCGCCCACGGCAAAATGCGCCGCCAGCGAAACAATCGCCGATGCAATCACCGCCGGGTAGCCGGTCATGAAGAAGAACGGAATGATCGGAATAAACGCGCCCACCGCGGTCGACAGCGCCCCCGACCACGCCGAGACAAAGGGCTGGCTCAGCCCTTCCTCCGTCATGTTCAGCCGTTCGCTGGCCAGCACGCGCAGAAACTGCTCCGGATCCTCCGCCAGATGCTCCACCACGTGGTCCGCGTCGTCGCGCGGAATTCCCTTCACCTGGTAATACAGCGACAGCAGCTCGCGCGCCTCCGGCCCGTTCATCTCAATGGCCTCACGCTCCCGTGTCACTTCCGCCTGATAGATCTCACGCTCGCTCTTCGCGGCCAGGTACGCTCCTGAACCCATCGACAGGGCACTCGCGATCATGCCGGCCAGGCCCGACAGCAGCACCCAGTGGCTGTTCCCCAGGGTCGCGCCCGAGACGCCGGAGACGATCCCGAAGATAGCCCCCAGCCCATCATTCACGCCGTAGATGGCATCTCCGATCCATCCCGCCGCCTGCCGCCCCGAGCGATTCCTGCGTGTGAGCAGCTCGTCGAGTTCCTGCCGCGCCAGCTCCGAGCTCGGCGCCATTTTCGGATAGCGGTGCCGGACCAGCTCCGTCAGCTCGCGATAATGATCCCGCTCATCCGCAATTACCTGGTGCAGAATCGCAATGCTCGGCTCGTCGCCCAGCTCTTTCAGCTGCTTTCCGTACCGCGCGATGTCGCGACTCTCATCGATCTCCAGACGCCGCAGCGCAACCTGCACTCCGCCCAGCCGATTCGCCAGGTGATCCGCATCGCCCGTCGCTTTGCCCTCGTACTTCGGCAACTCCGCGCCTATCTCACGAATCCGTTTCGCCCACAGGGACGCATGATGCGCCTCGGCCTCTGCCATATGCCGCAGGGTCTTCCTGCGGATAGGATCCTCATCCCGCTCTGACAGGGTGTTATAGGTGTGGTAGCCGCGCATCTCCGCCTGCCAGTTCTGGTACAACGCGTCCAGCACCTTCTGTTCTTTTTGCGTCAAGGTTTGCGCCATGACCGCTTAACCCCCAATCTCATAACTAAAGCCGAACCGGCCAATCTGGATGATGTGGCGGTCCTCCGGCGGCCAGATGCGAATCTCCTCCACGCGCGTGATGCCGGGGATCAGCGCCGCCGTGACCGTCCCCACCAGCTTGCCGGTTGCAGCCTCATACAGGTGGACCACCAGCCCATTCTCACCGTGCGTGTATCCGATCAGATAATTACCGGGTGGCAGCTGTATGTGATCGCCGACTCTGAGCGGCACCTGGGTCAGCAGGAAATGGGAATATTTCCCCTCTGCGGAATATCCCGCCGTAATCAGCACCACACCCGCGATGTATTTGCCATGGCCATCCGTGATCCCGGAAGCCGACCGCAGCTCGGTCTCAATCCGTTCCTGCACCACCGGAGCCCGCGCCGGAATCACCGACCGCAGCTCGGCATCGGTCGCCGTCTTCCATTCCGCCGCCCGCGTCTCCTGCGCCCAGCCGCACGCCATCGCGGTCAACAACACTGCTGTCTCAATCAGAACTGCCGTTCTCAGACCTCTGCAGAACCTCATCCCACCCTCTGGATTTCGTTTTCTGTTCGCTAAACGCTATTCCCTGTCCGCTGCTTTTCAGTCCAGATGCACAATCCCCCGCTGCAATGCCGTCGTCGCCGCCTGGGTTCGGTCCTCCACACCCATTTTGCTCAGCAGACTGTTGACGTGCGTTTTCACCGTCGCCTCGGAGATGAACAGCGCGTTTCCAATATCCTTGTTGCTCTTGCCCGCCACGATCAGCTGCAGCACCTGCAGCTCGCGCGCCGTCAGCGTGGCGCCGCTCATGCGCTCCGCCAGCTTTTCCGCGACGCGCGACGGAATCCGCGACTTCCCCGCATGGACCGTCCGTACTGCCTCCGTCAGTTCCGCCAGGTCCATCCCCTTCAGCAGATACCCCTTTGCCCCGGCCTGCATGGCCCGATAAATATCCTCGTCTCCGTCAAAGGTGGTCAGCACGATGATCCGCGCTGCCGAAAACTCTTCCCGAATGCGCGCGATCGCATCAACGCCATTCATCTTGGGCAGCCGCAGATCCATCAGCGTCACGTCCGGCCGGTGCTGCCGATAAAGCGACACCGCCTCTGCGCCGTCCGCGCCTTCCGCCACCACACTAAAGCCCGGCACGGTCTTCAGCAGGGCGGCCAGCCCTTGCCGCACAATCGCGTGATCGTCCACGATCATGATCTGAATCGTATCCGTCGTCGTTGCAGTTTCTCTCACGTCAGGATTCTCCCGTTCTTCCGTCCAGCGGCAGCAGCACGCGAACCGTAGTGCCCTGGCCCGCTTCGCTGTCCACGCTCAGATTCGCACCAAGGGTCGCCGCCCGCTCCCGCATCCCGACAATCCCATAATGCCCGCTGGCGCCGTCCCGCGGAGCCCCGCTGAACCCGTCCCCGTCGTCACGAACCTCCATGGCGAACATCCCCGGTGCGAATTCCAGACGCAGCGCGATGTTTTCAGGATGCCCGTGCCGCACCGCGTTGACCACTGCCTCCCGCGCGATTCGCATCAGCTCCCGCTCCACCTCCGCGTCCAGCGGGTGATTCGTTCCGCTCACCTGCATCTGCACCTTCGCATGCTTTGCGTCGCTCGATCCGTTCGCGGTGTGCGCAGGCGCCGCCGCTCGATCCGCAGAATGCACTCCCCGGCCTGCCACCACATCTTCGGCCATGCACAAAATGCGGGCGGCCAGGTCCTCGCGCTCCGTGCTCTGCGAACGCAGCTCCCAGATCGAGGTCCGCGCCTCCTCCAGACTGCTGCGCACCAGCGCCTGCGTCCTTTCCAGTTGCTCGCGCGCTGCCTGCGCGGACGACTGCATCAGCTGTCCCACCAGCTCCAGCTGCACGGAGACAGCAACGAACCCCTGAGCCAGCGTATCGTGAATCTCGCGCGCGATGCGGGTCCGTTCGCCCAGCACCGCCTGAAACTCGCGCTCCACCCGCAACAGCCGCCGCCGCCATGCGGCGTAGGCCAGCCCGATGAGCGCCAGCGCCACCAGCAGCCGCAACCAGAGCGTTTGATACAGGTGTGGCTCGACCGTCAGCGCTACACTCGCCGTCTCCTGGCTCCAAACCCCGTCGTTGTTGCGCGCCATCACGCGGAACGTGTACTGCCCGTGCGGCAGATTCGTGTAGTAGGCCGTGCGCCGCGTCCCCGCTTCCACCCAGCCTGGATCGAATCCCACGAGTTGGTAGCGATACTCCACCTTTTGCGGCGCCACAAAGCTCAGCCCCGCGTAGTCGAACTCGTAGTGGCTGTGCCCGGGAGGAATCGTCAGCGCCGTGGCGTTCCGCTGCGTCACATCGTCCACGCTCACCGCTTCCAGCACCACCCGCGGCGCTACCCGATTCACGGGCATGTGCTCGGGATCGACTGCGGCAATCCCCTTCAGCGTCGCGAACCACAGCGGCCCATCCTGAAGCGCCAAGACTGCCGGATGCCCGCCGCTGCTGCATTCGCTGATGCGCATCCCATCCGCCACGCCGAAGCGCATGACTTCCGGTGCCGGTCCCCCGCTCGCCATCCGGTTCAGCCCCGCGCGACTCACCCGATACACACCGCTGTTCGAGCTGATCCACAAATATCCCAGCCGATCCTCGAGAATGCCGATCACCCGCGGCGGCAGCAGTCCGCGCGCCACCGGCGCAATCTTCCCGTCGCGCATGCGGTTCAGCCCGCCGTCATTTGTCCCGATCCACATCGTCCCATCCGCGTCCTCATGAAGCGCGGTAACGACGTTGCTCGAGAGTCCGTCCTGTCGCGTGAAGTTGGTGAACTGGCCGTTGTGCATCCTGCTCAACCCGCCCAGCGTCCCGATCCACAAGTCGCCGTCCCGGCTCTGCGTCATCGCGCCAATCAGATCGCTCCCTAGTCCATCGGCCGCGGTCCACGTCGTAAACGCGCCGCTGGCGTAGCGTGACAAGCCATGCCGCGTCCCAATCCACAGCGCGCCCTGCCGGCCCACGTACAGCGACCGCACAAAGTCGTCCGCCAGGCCGTCCGCCGTCGTCAGCACCCGCACGCGTCCGTCCCGGATCAGGTTCAGCCCATCCGGGGTCCCGGCCCACACATCGCCATTCGGAGCCGCCGCCACCGCAAACACCACATTGCTGGCCATCCCCTCGGCCGTGGTCAGCGCTCGGAAGCGCCCACCGCGGTACACATTCAGGCCGCCGCCGTTCGTCCCCGCCCACACTGCGCCATCCGGCCCCTGCGCCAGCGCCAGCACATACTCCTCGTTGAGCCCGTCCTGCGCCGTCATGGTTGAGAATTTGCGATCTCGCAGCACCGCCAGCCCGCCGGCTTCCGTTCCCAGCCACAGGTCGCCCTCGCGATCCTCTGCCGCAGTCAAATACACATCTCCGTTGTGGGGCAGCAGTTCACCTGTGTCTGCGCGCCCGATCCGCATCAGCCCCTTCGCCGTCCCCGCCCACACCATGCCCTGCCGATCGCACGTCAGGAAGCTTACCGTGCCCACCGCCTGCGGAAACGCCCGCGCGTGTCCTCCCTCCTCCGTGAACAACCCGGCATCGGTGCCGATCCAGATCCGTCCCGTCGCATCGGCAGTCAGCGCTTCCACCGCGGCACCATCTGAAACGGCCACGTTTCGGCATTCGCTCGCCCCACAAGCCTCCAGCCCCGACCGCAGGCCCGCCCATGCGGCGCCATTTCCATCCACCGCCAGCGCCAGCACCTCGCCCGCAGTGCCCAGCGCCTGCGCCGACCCATCCGGACTCAACCGCACCAGCCCCTCCGCGGTCCCCAGCCACAGCACGCCGTCGTGCCCCATGACTATGCGGCTGTTCTCGGTCAGATCCTGATTGAGTGCCACACGCTCGGCGCGTGCGCCTCCATCCGGATCGTCAATTCGAAACAATCCCGCCGCCGACAGCACCCACACTCGCTCCTTGCCGCCGGGCCACTCCTCATCGAAGGTGCGCCATACCTGGGTGGCCGGCATGCCGCGCTCGGAGCCGAAGGCCTCCACCTGACCCGCCCGCATCCGCGCCAGGCCACCGGAGGTGCTGATCCACACGGTTCCGGACCCGTCCTTCATCAGGTCATCGATCAGATCGCTGGGCAGCCCAGGGGTCGTCGCGTGGGTCATCACCGCAAACTGCACGCCGTCAAAGCGCACCAGTCCGCCTTCGGTCCCCACCCACAGATAGCCGCGCCGCCCCTGCACGATCGCATGCACGGTGTTTTGCGGCAGGCCGGAATCGGTCTGCCACGACTGATAGCCGTACTGCGCCAGCGGCATGTGCGGATCGAGCCCCCACGCCGACGCCGCCAGCCCGATCAGCGCCACGCATACCGCCGCTGTCGCACGCAACTTATCCATCACCCGAGTACTGTCAGAATGCTACATGCCGAGGCGTGCCGCCGCTCACATTTCCGGGAGGCCGGTCAGCGTCCTGCGCGTTCCGCTTTCCGAGCCCCTTTCACGCGCACCTTTTCCGCCGCTGCCGGACCAATCGTGAACTGCCCCGCTCCCGTCTCGATGGCCAGCGTCTGATCGTAGTTCCGCTGCAGCACGCGTACCGATCCGCCCGGTTCGATCCCCGTCTTGTGCAGAAAACGCAGCAGCTTCTCATCGCGCTCGTACAGGCTGGTCACGATGCAAGTCGTGCCCTCGGCCGCGTCGGCCAGCGGCCGCACACCATGACGCTTGCGCCGCTCCTCGCTCTCCGGCAGCACCGCGTTCCCGTGCGGGCACGTGCCCTTTTCTCCCAGCTTCTTCAGCAGCAGAGCCTCAAACTCCGGCGACACCGCATGCTCCAGCCGCTCCGCCTCGCCGTGCACCTCGTACCACGGCATCCCGAAGACCTCCGACAGCATGCGCTCGACCAGATGATGGCGCAACGCCGTCCGATACGCCGTCTCGTGGCCCTTCGGCGTCAGCCGCACTACCCCATCGGCCTTCACCTCCACATAGCCATCGCGCCTGAGCCGTCGCAGCGCCATCGACACCGCCGGTGCCGACACCGCCAGCCAATGGGCCAGCGTCGCCGAGATCACCGTCTGCCCCTCGCTCTCAGCCTCCAGAATGGCTTTGAGATAATCCTCTTTCGATACGCTGAGGTCCGCTTTCACCTGGAAGTTTTCCTGCCCGTATCCTATCGAATACGACGCGGCTTGGCCTCCCTTTTCGGCCCTGCCGACCGTCCGCGCCATGCAATGGCCGGTACAATATCCCAAGCCCTTTCCAGGAATTCCTTATCGTGTCGATTCCCTCTGCTTCCAGCCGTAAGCGCGTCCTCTCCGGTATGCGCCCCACCGGCAAACTCCATCTCGGCAACTACATGGGCGCCCTTCACAACTGGGTTCGTCTCCAGGACCAGTACGAGTGCTACTTCTTCATCGCCGACGTCCACGCCCTCACCACTGACTACGCCGACCCCTCCCAGATTCCGGCCAACACCCGCGAGGTCATCCTCGACTACCTCGCCGCCGGCCTCGACCCCGAAAAGTCCGTCCTCTTCGTTCAGAGCCAGGTCAAACAGCATTTCGAGCTGCCCCTGCTCCTCGGCATGATCACCCCCCTCGGCTGGCTCGAGCGCGTTCCCAGCTACAAGGAAATGCAGGAGAACCTCACCTCGAAGGACCTCACCAACTACGGATTCCTCGGCTACCCGGTCCTCATGGCCTCGGACATCCTCCTCTACCAGGCCAACTTCGTCCCCGTCGGCCAGGACCAGACCGCGCACGTCGAGCTCACCCGCGAAATCGCCCGTCGCTTCAACTTTTTCTATCCGAAGAACCGGCCTCTGCTGCCTGCTGCTGAAGACCTTTCGCCTGAGGAGTTCGCAAGACGCAATAACAATGTCCTGCCTCCTGGAGCAGCTGGGGCGTCCCGAGTTGCCGTTCGCCCTCTCACAATTGAGAGTTTCCCCGAGTCAGCTCGTCCCGAACAGGCCATCCTTCCCGAGCCCCAGGTCCTCCTCACGCCCTCGCCCAAGCTCCCCGGCACCGACGGCCGCAAGATGTCCAAGAGCTACGGCAACACCATCCTCATGAGCGACCCGGAGCCCGATATCCGCGCCAAGCTCAGGCCCATGGTCACTGACCCGGCCCGCATCCGCCGCAAAGATCCCGGCAATCCCGACAAGTGCCCCGTCGGCGACCTGCACAAAATCTTCTCTTCTCAGGAAACCCTCGCGAAGGTCTACGACGGCTGCACCACCGCCGGCATCGGCTGCATCGAGTGCAAAGGCTGGGCCGCCGACGCCATCGTTCAGCACCTCGCTCCCATCCAGGCCCGCCGCACCCATTTCGAGCAGAACCCCGCCCTCGTCACCGACATCCTCCACGAAGGCAGCCGCCGCGCCACCGCCCGCGCCGAGCAGACGATGCACGAAGTCCGCACGGCCATGGGTCTGGCAGGAATTTCCGCATGACCGACGACCCCCGCTCCCCCGAACCAAACGACCCGTCCGCCCCTTTGTCCGATGCCACGGCCTCCGCGTCCGACACGCGTCCGACAATGGCCGACGCAACCGTCCCTGCAGCGCAAAGAGTGTCGGAAGCACTTCCCGTGTCTGACGGCACACCCTATCAGAAAACGGAAGCCGATCTTCGCAAGGAGGAGGCCAGCGCTTTCCCGTTCTCCGTCAGCGTCGGCCACGTCTACGAGGGCCCCTACGACCTTCTCCTCGACCTCGTCCGCAAGCAGAACATCGACATCTACGACATCCCGATCGCCAGAATCACGGCGCAGTTTCTGGCCTACGTCGAACACCTCAAGGCCTCCGACGTCGATACCGCCGGCGAGTTCATCTACATGTCGGCCCTGCTCATCCACATCAAGAGCAAGATGCTGCTTCCGCGCTCACCCGCCGAATCACCCGAGGAAGCCGAGGATCCGCGCCGCGAGCTGGTCGAGCGATTGCTCGAGCACGAGCGCTTCCGCAACGCCGCCCAGATGCTCCAGCAGAAGCGCCAGCTCGAAGAAGCGACCTGGACCAATCCCGGCATGCGCGACTTCCGCCAGACCGCCGAAGACGATCAGGACATCGCCGCCGACACCCTCGACCTCGTCCGCGTCTTCCGCCAGGTCCTCGAACGAGCCAAAGAGCGTCCCGTCCTCGATGTCTCCGAGGACGCCGTCACCGTCCGCCAGATGATCGACTACCTCCGCCGGCGGCTCATGATGGAAGACCGGCCCGTCGGGCTTTCGAAAATCCTCGCCCACACGCGCTCGACGAACGCGCTCGTTGCCATGTTCCTCGCTCTGCTGGAGCTGGTCCGCCTCCAGGCCATCCTGCTCCGCCAGGACGGCGGCTTCAGCGAGATTTACATCAAGAAGAGCGGCAATTTCGAAGACGTCATCAACGACCGTCTCAGTGTCCGGGATGACTGGACCTGAGCGACGGCGAAGCTCCCGTCATCCCCCAGCCTGCCCTGAGCGAGTCCGCGCCAGCGGGCGAGTCCAACGGGACTGGACCTGAGCGACAGCGAAGCTCCCGTCATCCCCAGCCTGCCCTGAGGGAGTCCGCATGCAAATCCCCGCCTTTCGCGGGGCTTTCTTTTCCAGCGCTTCCACGGAAGCCCCCGCGCTTTTTCGGTAGTATCGAGAAAGCGCCGTTTCCTTTTGCGGCGCAGGAAATTCCCCACGCCTCGATGAGTCTCAAAGCCCGCATTGAAGCCGTCATCTACGCTGCTGAAGAGCCTGTCACGCTCACCCAGCTCACGACCCTCTTCCGCGAAGAAGCCCTCCTGAATCGGCCTGCGCTCGCGGCTTCCGAACCCGCCGCCCAGGACTCCGCCGATGCCGAAGTCGCCACGCCCGACTTCTCCGGCGAGCCCCAGCCAGTCCCCGAACCCACCGCCTCGGCACCGGCCGGTGAGGCCGTGAATGCCACCCAGCCTTCGGAGGGCGAAGCGCCGCCCGCCGACGGCGGAGCTTCCGCTGAGCCAATTCCCGCCGGCTCTGATGCCGAGAAGAAGGCCCAGCGTGCTCGCGACCGCGAAGCCCGCGATGAAATCCGCCGCCTGATCGACGAGCTCATCCAGGACTACTCCGCTGCGGACCACGGCCTGGAAATCCGCGAGGTCGCCGGAGGCTTCCGCTTTGCCACCCGGCCCGAAGTCCATGACGCCGTCCGCGCCTTTGTCAAAAGTCTGAAGCCGCCCATGAAGTTGTCGCTCCAGGCTCTGGAAACCCTCGCCGTCATCGCCTACAAGCAGCCGGTCACCGCTCCCGAAATCGGCGAAATTCGCGGCGTGGACTCCGGCGGCGTTCTCGGCTCCCTTGTCGCCCGCAAGCTCATCACCACGGCCGGCCGCAAACAGGTCATCGGCCGACCGATCCTCTACAAGACCACAAAGGAATTCCTTCTCCGCTTCGGCCTCAGAGACCTGAACGAGCTGCCGTCCATCGAGGAATTCGAAAAGATGGCCAGCGAACTCACCGAGACCGAAGAAGAAGCCGAGTCCGCGGAGTCGAGCCTTCCCTTCGCTCAAAACGAAATCACCACCCTCGAAGAGAACGCCGAGTCCGCTTCCGCAGCAGCCGCCCCATCGCCGACCGACGAAGCCCCCACCTCCGAGCACGACGCCGCCGTCGAGGAACACCAGCAGTGACCGAATCCTCGTCCGACGCCGCGCCCGATTCCGGCTTCGCGGAGCGTCTCCAGAAGATCATCGCCGCAGCCGGCATCGCCTCCCGCCGCAAGGCCGAGGAGCTCATCCTCGCCGGACGCGTCCAGGTCAACGGCCAGACGGTCACCCAGCTCGGCGCCAAAGCCGATCCCGCCCGCGACCACATCCGCGTCGACGGCAAGCTCCTTCATGGCCCCGAACGCCACCGTTACGTCGTCCTCAACAAGCCGAAGGGCTATGTCACCACGGCCAGCGATCCCGAGGGCCGTCCGACCGTCATGGATCTGGTCCGAACCGGCAAAGCAGGCGCCGCGCGGCTCTTCCCGGTGGGCCGGCTCGACTACTCGAGCGAAGGACTCCTGCTCCTGACCAACGACGGCGCGCTCGCCAACGCGCTCACCCGAACAGCAGCCGGCGTCGAAAAGACCTATCTGGTCAAGGTCAGCGGCCACCCGACTGAATCGGCCCTCAACCAGCTCCGGCATGGGGTGATGATCGACCGCGGCACGCAGATCCAGCCCGCGCACAAGAACCTCCGTCGTGGCACAGTTGGCAAGCCTCCGGCGGCTCGCTCAGCTGCCCCGCGTGAGCGCGTCATGACCGCTCCAGCCAGGGTCAGGCTCCTGCGCGAAGCCGAGAATCCCTGGTACGAGATGATCCTCACCGAAGGGCGCAATCGCGAAATCCGCAAGATGTTCGAGGAGATCGGCCATCACGTCGAGAAGATTCGCCGCGTCGGCTATGGCCCCCTCATCCTCGACCTCGAACCCGGCCACTCCCGCGACCTGGATCCCGACGAAGTTGAGGCGCTCCGGCGTGCCGCTGCCGGAAAATCCTCCGGACCGAAGGCGAGCCGAGCACGGACCCAGGCGCGCACTCGCCGCAAGTAGCCTGCGAACTTCCCCGCTCGACCATGGGAAGCGGATTACGGGGCCGTGGCGACGCGAGCGGCGAGGTGCTCAACGCGGTTGGGCACGCGGCGGGAACCGGGGCTTGCTGGTTCGCGTAGGGATGGGTATGGCGCGGCGATTCGGGTGGGAGTGGGTCGAGGCAGAGGTGGAACGGACGGCCGCTGATTGGGCGGGGTGCGCGGCAGAGCAGGCTCCGGAAGCGCGCCGGTACTCGGTCCCGGAACAGAGAGAGCGGGAGCGTGCCTACGATCGGGCGCTGGACGACGTGGAGCGCGAGGCGAAGCGGGTGCGGCGGTCGCGCTGGGCGCGGGAGGGCGCGCAGGAGCGGATTGTGGCGGCGTTTGCGCGGTTTTCAGCGGAAGCGCTGGGCTTGGGTGAGGATGCGATCGGGCTGCTAACCGACGATTTTCTGCCGGTGGGCACGCAGCTGGCACGATGGGCTCGGGCGTTTGATCCCGATCTGGCGATGGACGGGATCGTCCAGGCATGCCGCAATGCGTGGACGGCGTGCGGGCTGCAACCGCTACTGGGTGAGCCGATCCGTCTGACGCCAGGGATTCTGGGATACAGCCTGCTGTATCCCTACAGCGACAATCACTTGGACCGGGTCGATCTGCCGGCGGAGAAGAAGCTGGCGGCAAGCCGGCGATTTCAGGAACGCCTGCGCGGGGATGCCTCGCCGGCGGCGGACCTTTGGGAAACAGCGGTCTGGGAGTTAGTGGGGCTGATCGAGGGGCAGTATCCGCGGGAGCTTTACCCGCAGGTATTCGATTGCCTGCTGGCGATCCATCGCGGGCAAGAGGAAAGCCTGCGCCAGTTGCGGGGCGGTTGCTCGGGAGCGGAGCTGCTGCGGCTGAGCTGCACGAAGGGCGGAACGTCCGTGCTGGCGGATGCCTGCCTGGCACATCCGGACCTGAGCGAGGCGGAGAGCCGGTTCGGGTTTGCGTGGGGCGTGCTGCTGCAGCTGGGCGACGATCTGCAGGACATCGAGGAAGATCTGCGGCGCGGATCGGCGACGCTGTTCTCGACGGCAGCGCGGAGAGGCGAGTGCCTGGACGGCCTGGTGATCCAGCTGCTGCAATTCGCCGCGCGCGTGGGGGCGCAGATGGAAACACTCCCGCACCGCGACCCGATGCTCCAGGACTTGCTGCGGATGAGCTGGCGGTCACTGATATTGATGGCGGTGGCGCAGTCGCACGTCTACTTTTCGCCGGGATTTCTGCGAGAGGCTGAGGCGTGGTCGCCGTTCCGGTTTGGGTTTTTGCGGGAGCGGCGGGTGCGACTGGCCGGAAAGCGGGGAGTGTACGCGACGCTCTTCGATCTGTTCCTGGCAGGCGAAGACCGGGCTGCGACGGAGCTGCCTGTCGCGGCTGGTCGGATGGGCCTCGCGGCGTGTGCGACGCCCGCGCAGGTCGCGTAGACTCCGCTCATGCAATTCACGAAACGCCTGCGCGAGGGCGTGCAGCGGGGCACAATCACCTGCAGGTGCGCATCTGGGTGCGGCGGCAAGTGCGGGTGGGCGGGCGGTACCGGATGGAAGAAAGCGAGATCGAGGTGGACTCGATCGAGCCCATCCGGCTGCCGGATATCACGCCGGAGCTGGCTCGGGCGTCCGGTTTTCCGGGCGTGCTGGACCTGCTGAAGACAGCGCAGCACGGACGAGGGCAGAACATCTATCTGATTCGGTTCCACTATGTGCCGGCGCGGAACGCAGCGAAAAAGCGGGCGGCGGTAAAGCGGCCAGCAAAGAAGCTGTCAGCTTAGAGCAGAAATCAGGCGATCGAGGAGGCCGTCCTGGCCGCGGAAGATCTTTTTGCGCGCGGTCGTGAGATCGAACCAGGCGCCACGGTCGGCTTCAGGGATCTCAATCTGGCGCCGCGAGCGCGGCGGCCATTCCACCAGGCAGGTGTTGGAGACGAGCGTGGCCGGATCGAAGTCGTCTTCGAGGGCCCAGGCCGTAACTTCTTTGCCGGAGGGCTGGCGGACGACGCCGAGCGGCAGGAAATCCGTGGCGGGGCGGTCGAGGGCCAGCGAGGAACCGGTTTCTTCCTGAAATTCGCGGCGGGCGGCGTCAAGGGGCGGTTCGCCGTCGTGGTATTCGCCTTTGGGGATGGACCAGGAGTCCTTTTTGGCCCAGAATGGGCCGCCGGGATGGATGAGGAAGACTTCGAGTCCGGCGAGAGTGCGGCGATAGAGGAGAAGTCCTGCGGAAGTCTTGGGCGGCATGGTCGGTCCAGACGATTATCGAGGGTCGAGCGGTGGATTTCCGGGACCCTGGCTGGTGTGGCGATGGATGCTTCCACAGGACGAAGTAGTCCGGCATCCAACTCCGGGGAGTTGGTACACTCGGAACTCCGGAGGGTGAACGAATTCATGAAGGTTGTGACGAAAGCAATCCGAGGAGCCGCGGCCGTCGCCCTGGCGGCTCTGGTGCTGGCGCCCGCCAGCTTTGCCAAAGACAAGACTGAGCAGGAACCGCAGGCGTGGGGGATGCAGTCGGGAAATTCGGGCTGCGTGATCTTTAAGGAGTCGGAGGAAACGACGTCGGAGATGGCGCCGGGTGGAGGCGGGTTTACGACGCACACCGTGAAGGTTCTGGAGGTGGTGGACGCGATCCACGCGACGCTGCCGCACAAGAAGTACAGCGAGACGCAGGACGATCTGAGCACGCTGCAGAACCTCTCGATGCAGAATCACGTGAAGTACGTGAAGATCCCGAAGAAGTACTTGCCGGACCAGTTGGACAAGGCGAAGACAATGTGCGGAGTGCAATAGAGCAGGGTTTACGTTTAGGCTTGGGCCGCGCGGGGCAAGGATCCCCGCGCTTTGCGTTTTGCGGCGCGCTCGACCGGGGCCGAGACCCTCCCGGATCGGAACCGGGTGCAGTCGCGGGGAGAATCCACTGAGGCGCGATCGGGCGGGAGACTGAGGCAGGGCGCACCTGCATCTTCATCAGTTGGCCTGATTTCCGATGGGTTAGCAGCGGCACGGCAATGCCCCACAATGGTTACCTCGGAGAGCCGGATAGGGTTGCGGGGTTCACCGGTACAGGCCTATACTCGGACCGTTTGGCCCGGAACCGGCTTACGCCTGGAGCGAACCGGCGACGGGCAGGCAGGAAGGTAGTGGAGAACCTTTAGTATGGCAACCATCTCGCTTGAACAGGAAATTAATCCCTGGGAAGCCCAGGCAGCTCGATTCGATTTTGCAGCACGCAAGCTGAACCTGGATGAGGGCTTATGGCGCGTGCTGCGGTATCCGTCGCGTGAAATCATCGTGCATTTCCCGGTGATGATGGACGACGGGCGCATTGAGATGTTTACCGGTTATCGAGTGCTGCATTCGCAGGCGCGGGGGCCGGGCAAGGGCGGAATTCGCTACTCGCCGGACGTAACCCTGGACGAGGTGCGGGCGCTGGCCAGCTGGATGACGTGGAAGTGCGCTGTGGTCAATATCCCCTTTGGCGGAGCCAAGGGTGGCGTGATCTGCGATCCGAAGAAGATGTCCCAGGGCGAGCTGGAGCGGATGACGCGGCGCTACACGGCGGAGATTATCGAGTTTCTGGGGCCGGAGAAGGATGTGCCCGCGCCGGATGTGAATACCAACGAGCAGACCATGGCGTGGATCATGGACACCTACTCCATGCACATGCGGCAAACGGTGACGGCAGTTGTGACCGGAAAACCCCTGACGATTGGCGGTTCGCGCGGTCGGAAAGAAGCAACCGGCCGCGGCATTGCCCTGGTGTGCGACGAGGCGATGAAGTATCTCGGGCTGCAGCGCGCTGGATGCCGGGTAGTGATCCAGGGCTTCGGTAATGTGGGCTCGAACGCGGCGCGCCTGATGCAGGAGCGCGGCTATAAGATCATCGGAATCGGCGAGTGGGACGGCGGCCTGTATAACCCGAATGGGATCGATATCTGCTCACTCGAGGAACACAAACTCCGGCAGGGGACGGTGCTCGGATTCCGCGGAGCGGAGCCGATGCCGACGGCGGACCTGCTGACGGCGGAGTGCGAGATTCTGATTCCGGCGGCCACGGAAAACGTGATCACCAGCCGCAATGCGGAACGGATCAAGGCGCGCATTGTGTGCGAGGGCGCCAACGGTCCGACGACGGCGGTCGCCGATGAGATCCTGGCCGATAAAAAGGTCTTCATCATCCCGGACATTCTGGCGAATTCGGGCGGCGTGACGGCGTCGTACTTCGAATGGGTGCAGGATCGGCAGGGCTACTTCTGGAAAGAGTCGGAAGTGAACGAGCGGATGGAGGCGATCCTGGTGGAGAGCTTCGACGACGTGACGCGGTATGCCGAGGCGCATGCGGTGAACAACCGGATCGCGGCGTACATGCTGGCCATCGACCGGGTGGCCTTCACGATCAAGCAGCGCGGGATCTATGCGTAAAGGCAGCGATTAGCGTATAGCGGTTAGCGTACAGACGACGGTGGCGGGGACTGAGTCCCTGCCGCCGTTGCATTTGGAACCGAGAGCACCACCGTTTTGTTCTTGCCCATCAGCGTGGCGAAGACGCCGGCGAGGACCAGGACGGCTCCGCCGATCTGAAGCGGGGTAAGGCGTTCGCCGGCGAGGGTGGCTCCCAGAAGCAGCGCGAAAACCGGATTGACGTAGGCGTAGCTCGAGACGCGCGTCGGGGAGTCGTGCGTGAGCAGCCAGACGTAGGCGGTGTAGCTGATGATCGAGGCTGCGACGATCAGGTACGCCAGGCTGACGAGCACGCGGGAACTGAAGAGTACGGGCGTCGGCGGGAGGCGGTGGAGTTCACCGGTTGCCGCGGCGGCCAGGAAGAGGAAGAAGCCGCCGGTAAACATCTGGAGGCCGGCGTTGGCGCGCTGCGGCCGCGGCAACGACAGGTGGCGAGACCAGAGAGTTCCGATGGACCAGCAGAGAGTGCCACCGAGCATGACGAGAACGGCGGGGGTCGAGCTGGTTGCGGGGCCGGAGCCGGAACGCAGAGAAAGCACAATGACTCCCGCGAATCCGAGAGCAATGCCACCGGCGGCGAGCGGGGTGGCGCGCTGGGTGCGGAGGAGAAGCTCGCCGGCGAAGATCCAGACGGGAATCATGGCGAAGACAACAGCGGCAAGGCCCGAAGCGACGCGCGTTTCGCCCCAGAAGAGACTGGCGTAGTCGCAGGCAAACATGATCAGCCCGAGAGCGGTCGCGGAGAGAAACTGGCGGGCGTTGATCTGGGGCGGACCGGAGAGGCGGCTCCAGAGGAGGAGCGCGAAGCCAGCGAGGAGAAAGCGGACGGCGGCTGCGAAGAAGGGCGGCACCGCGGCGGCAAGAACGATCTCACGGATGGCGAGGAACGATCCGCCCCACAGAATGTAGATGGCTCCGTAGGCAAGGAGCTTGCGCATGATACAGGTTACAGGGAACAGATTGCAGGTTACAGGGACGCGGTGGCGAGTGGTCTCAGCTGGCCAGAGGAATTCACCACAAAGGGCACAGAGTGGCTCGCGTTGGTCATCTCGCGACCTGACGGGTTTCGCTGGTACACTCAGGCTTCCCCGAGAGCGTCCGGAGGTTTCCTTTGTCGACGACAGAAGGCCTTAAACCATCGAGTGCAGCGAGTTTTCAGCCGTACGTTCCCCCAAATGAGACACGACCAGAGCTGACGTTTCGCGCGATTTTGCTGGGGTGCATCTTCGGGCTGATCTTCGGCGGGGTGACCGTCTACGTCGGCATCGAGGCAGGGCTGACGGTGGCGGCCTCAATTCCGATTGCGGTGCTGTCGATCAGCGTACTGCGGGCGCTGGGGCCGGCCTCGATTCTCGAAAACAACATTGTCCAGACGACGGGCAACGCGGGGCAATCGATTGCGGCGGGCGTGATCTTCACGCTGCCGGCGCTGATCTTCCTGGGATTCGACCTCGAATACTTCCGCATCTTCGTGCTGGCGATGCTGGGCGGGTGGCTGGGGCTGCTGTTCATGATCCCGCTACGGCGGCAGCTCATTGTGGAGGAGCACGGCAACCTGACCTATCCCGAGGGCACGGCGTGCGCGGACGTGTTGCTTGCGGGCGAACGCGGCGGATCGTTTGCGAGCCGCGTATTTCTCGGGCTGGGGCTGGGCGCGCTATATGCGCTGTTCCAGAACAGCGACCTGCTGGGCGCGTGGCCGGATCAGCCGGATTACCAGCCGAGCTGGGGACGGCAGCACATTATGAAGGGCGCTTCGCTGCGCGTGGATGCGGTGCCGGAGTACCTGGGCGTCGGGTACATCATCGGAGCGCGCGTGGCGGGGACGATGTTTGCCGGTGGCGTCTTCAGCTGGCTGGTGCTGATGCCGGCCATCTACTTCTTCGGATCGCATCTGACGGGGCCGCTGTATCCGGCGGTCAAGCCGGTGGCACAGATGTCACCGGGGGAGATGTGGTCGGCCTACGTACGGCCGATGGGAGCGGGGGCGGTGGCCGCGTCGGGGCTGATCACGCTGATGAAGACGATGCCGACGATCGTGAACGCGCTCAAGGCCGGGATGGGCAATCTGCGCAAAGGCAAGGGCGCGGTGGCGAGCAGCGAGCGGACCGACCGCGACATCCCGATGTCGGTGGTCGTGGGTGGAAGCGTGTTGCTGGTGGTGCTGATGTGGGTCTTCCTGACGCTGAAGCCGGTGCCTGGGGCGCAGACCGGGATGCTGGCGAACCTGGCGGCGTCGCTGCTGATTGTGGTCTTCGGATTTCTATTTGTAACGGTGTCATCGCGGATTGTGGGACTGATCGGGAGCTCGGCCAATCCGATCAGCGGCATGACGATTGCCACGCTGATGGCAACGGCGGCCGTGTTTCTGGTCAAGGGCTGGACGGCTCCGGCGTTTGGGGCGCTGGCCATCACGGTGGGCGGCGTGGTCTGCATCGCATCAGCCAACGCGGGCGACACGTCGCAGGATCTCAAGACAGGCTATCTGGTGGGCGCAACGCCGTGGAAGCAGCAGCTGGCGCTGATGATCGGCGTGTGCGTGTCCACGTTCGCCGTGGGCGTGACGCTGAACGCGATGAACCGCGGCTTCGAGGAGTTCCACACCATGAACAAGGCATGGGACATCTCCGCGGCGCACGACGGAGTGCAGAACCAGGGCGTGTTTACGCGGAAGGAGTTTCGCGTGACGCAACCGGGGCAGGGGCAGGAGAAGACCGTGGCGACGCTCGAGGGCGATCACTACATCCTGCTGAACGCTTTGGGATCGCATGAGCTGGCCGACGGGAAATATCTGTACGATCCGCAGACGAAGACGATTGCGGTGCAGTGGATCGAGGGGATTGGGAGCGAGAAGGCGGCGGCTCCGCAAGCGCGGCTAATGGCGACGGTGATCAACGGGATTCTCCGACAGCAATTGCCGTGGGGGTTGGTGTTGCTGGGTGTGTTTCTGGTAATTGCGATCGAGTTGATGGGGGTGCGGTCGCTGACGTTTGCGGTGGGATCATACCTGTCGATTGCAACGACCCTGGCCATTTTTGCCGGGGGCGTGGTGCGGTGGATGGTGGATCGCGCCATGGAGAAATCCGGCGCGAGCGCGGAGAACGAGAGCGAGATCAGTCCGGGCTCGCTCTACGCCAGCGGGTTGATCGCGGCGGGCGGCATTGTGGGGCTGATGGGCGTGGGGATGAAGCTGTGGGAGAGCGTGAGCGAGCGGAACAACCCGATCCAGTTGCCGCAGGCGTTCCTGTACAACGACTGGGTGTCGGTGCTGATGTTCGCGCTGCTCGCCGGGTCGCTGTACTACTTCGCGCGCAAGCCGCTGGGGAAATAGGACAGGTTGCGGGTGCAGGTGCAGGCGTTCCTCGTCAGCGCAGGAACGCCTCGGGCAGACCTCCATCGACAGGAATGAGATGCCCGGTGGTGCAACGCGTGTGGGGACCGGCGAGGTAGAGAATCGCCTGAGCGCAGTCCGCAGGATCGATGGGCTGATGCGTGAGGGTGCGCTGCGCATAAAACGCGGCGAGCTGGTCTCGCAGGTCGTCGTCGGAAGCGGCAGGATCGAACGCGAGATTGTATTTGGTGAGTGAGCCGATGACGCGCTCGCGCGGGAACATCGTCGATCCCTTGACGACGGTGGCCGGACTGATGCCATTAACGCGGACTTTGGGAGCGAGGGAGACAGCCAGCTCGCGCACAAGATGGCTGAGCGCGGCTTTGCTGACATCATAGGCCTCGCTGCCGCGCTTGGGAACGACAGCATTCGCAGAACTGGTCAGGACGATGGCGCCGTCGAGGTCCTGGGCGGCGAAGATCTTTGCGGCTTCGTCGGCGAGGATATAGTTCGCGGTCACATTGAGGTCGAGGGTGGAAGACCAGGCGGCGTCAGTAGGCGATGAGGGAAAGATCGCGGCCGTATTGATGAGGATGTCGGCGCCGCCATAGAGGGCGACGGTCGCTCGGAGAGCGGCGACAATGCTGTCGCGGCTGCGGATGTCGATGGCCGTGGCGGCGACGGCTTCTTTGCCGGCGATGGGACGGAGCTCCTGGGCGACGGCTTCGGCTCCGGCGAGATCGCGGTCAGCGACAACGATGGCTGCGCCGCGTTCTGCGGCCAGGAGAGCGGCGGCGCGGCCGATGCCGCTGGCTCCGCCAACAATGAGAGCGATGCGGCGGCTGAGTTCCTTTTCCGCAGGCTGCCGGCGGAGCTTCGCATCCTCAAGAAGCCAGTATTCGATGCGAAAGGCCTCGGAGGGCGGCAGAGCAACGTAATTAGCGTGCGACTGGAAGGCGGAGCAGGGTGCGGCGGGTCCGGCCTGGGGAAAATCGGTCACCAGCGTTTCGCCGGCGAGCGCGGTGGCGCCTTCCATCACATGGATGGCGTTGGTGTAGAACTCGCCGACGATGCGGGCTTCGGTTTTGCTCTTGCCGAAGGAGAACATGCCCAGGCCGGGAATGAGAAGGACTGCCGGATTGGGCTCGCGCATGGCGGGCGAGGTGGGCTCGACATGCTGCTGGTAGTAAGCAGCGTATTCGCTGCGGTAATGGGCGAGGGCCGCGTCGATCTTTTTCTCGAGCGCGGGCACTTCGTCGGTGGATTCGGCCGCGACGAAGAGCGGGCGGATTTTGCTGCGGATGAAGTGGTCGGGGCAGCTGGTGCCGAGGTGGGCGAGCGTGGCGGCGTCTTTGGAGTTGACGAAGCGGAGGACCTCCGGGAGATCGTTGTAGCCGACCAGGAGACGCTTCTGCTGCGAGACGCGGCCGCGCAGAAACGGGAGGAGATCGATGGCTAGATCGCGGCGATTGTCGCGGCTCTCGGCGACCACGCCGCCGAAGAGAGCACTTCCCTTCCGCTCAAGGTGAGCGCGAATGAACTGGCCCAGGTGATCGATCATGGTAATCGTGTTCACGTAGGACTCTCGCTGCGTTTCGCCCCAGGTAAAGAGACCGTGTCCTCCGAGAACGATGCCATCGCAGCCCGGGTTTTCGCGAACCGCCTGGCGAAGCATCAGACCGAGCTCAAAACCAGGCCGCTGCCACGGCACCCAGATAAGAGTGTGGCCGAATTCGCGATTGAACTGCTCCATCTTCTCTTTGCCATTGGCGGAGGCGGCGAGCGCGATGGCCCAGTCAGGATGCAGGTGATCGACGTGGCGGAAGGGCAGGAATCCGTGCAGAGGTGTGTCAATGGAGGCCGCGACGGGATTCAGGCCAAAAGTGCACAGGGGATAGAGATCGACCATGGCGTCTTCCTCGGCGACGCCTCGGTAAGAGGATTCGAGGGCGAGCAGCTTGTCGAGGTAGAGCGTCGCGAAGCCGCGGCGCTGAATGCTGCCGAGGTCGCCGCCGCTGCCCTTCACCCAAAGGACTTCCGTGGGCTTGCCGGTGAGCGGGTCGGGCTCGACCACTTTGGAGCTGGTATTGCCGCCGCCAAAGTTGGTGATGCGCAGGTCGGCGCCGAAGAGATTGGAACGGTAGCGGAGAAGCTCGGGCTCATCAAGGCCGGCGGCGAGCTTTTCGTCCCACAGATCTTCGAGGAAGCGGAGCGCAGTCAGAGTCGTCATGAACAGGAAATCCCTGAAGACGATGATGGCACAGGCGACGAGGGCAGGGCGAGCCTTCCGGCAGGTGTCAGACGAGGCTGGGGCCATTATGCTGGCAGGCATGACGGCGAGGAAGAAATTCAAAGGAGTGCTGGAGCGCGATGGGACCAGTCTGGGCTGGACCATCGTTCGCGTGCCCTTTGACCCCACCGAAGTGTGGCCGCAGAGGAACCGGCTGCGGGTGAAGGGGACGATCAACGGCTTTGCTTTCCGGACTTCCCTGTTCCGAGCCCGCGCAGGTCATTTCATTCTGCTGGTCAACAGGAAGATGCAGAAGGCAGCGGACGTCGTCCTCGGGAGCGTGGCCGAGGTCATGCTGGAGCCGGATACCGAGGAGCGAACGGTGGCGCTCCCGCCGGAGCTGGAGAAAGTGCTGCGCCAGGATCGTGCGTTGCGGCGGTGGCACGGCGCGCTCAGCGATTCCTATCGCAAAGCGATTGCCGATCGAGTGATGGAGCCGAAGAGCGCGGCGTCCCGGATGAGGCGAGCCGAGCAGATGGCCGAATGGATGATGTTGGCCATGGAAGGCGAGAGGATCACGCCGCCGATTCTGGAAGCGGCGTTTCTTCGCAATCTGAAGGCCCGCGCAGCCTGGCAGGCGATGACGCCGACGCAGCGAAGAGGCCAATTGATGGGCATCTTTTATTACCAGAGCCCGGAAGCGCGGCAGAAGCGGACGCAGAAGGCGATCGAGGAAGCCCTCCGGATTGCGGAAAAGAAGGGGAACCGAGGGGAAGCTCCGGGCGGGCGGTGAGTCCAGCGGCCGGAACGAGGAACGGAGCTTCCGAGCCGTTCGACAGGGCGCAGGCAGCGCACTGACCTCAGTACCCACTCCCATCTCCTGATCACCTTAGTACTCACTCCGTCTACTTACTTCACCGAGTCTGCTCGCCCCGAAAGTAGGCGGAATCGCGAAGCCGTATCTTCGCGCTTATGGGGAGGGCAGCGAACCGGGGACTCGGCAGGCAGCAGGGAACCGACAGAGATATCGACTTTTATGACTGATAAATCCATCACAAACAATACTTTAAGTGGAATATCGCGATGCGGTCGAGAAGGCTGGGTAATGTGGAAAACAGGAACGCAGGGAGGCGAAAAGGTACGCCGGTAATACTCTCTGTATAATACTTAGATAATATCAATCAGAGAATACAGATCGCCAATTTACCAAGTATATTGAGCCCTGTAACAAGTTGTCTCTACCACTTTTGAGGAGTAAGACTGTCATGAGATTCGCCGTTAGAGCTCTCGTTCTCGGAATGTTCGCAGCTGGTTGTTCCGCCGCAGTTCTCTCGTCGCATGCGAAGGCGACCTTCGTTCCGAATCACCAGGCGGTGAGCTCGGCTTATCCGACGCCGACCTGTGGTCCGAATCACTGCCCCGTCGGCCAATAGTTGCATCGGTACTAAGGTCACCACGCTACCACAAAAGTTGCAGGCTGCAACGCCTGAGGATCTGCTTTTTTCGTTGAGCAGGTGGGGCATTCCGGCTATCCTCGTATCTCTAAGAGGAAGCGATGCCCCATCTGCAAGACATCCTCACGAGGCTTGAGCCTGCGTTTCTGTTGATCGCGGCCATCGCATTCTTCCGTTCCGGCGCAGCCCGTCGCCTTCCTGCTTTGGCGACCTACTTCAGCGTGCGCGCCGCCCAGACCTTCTTCTTCGAGATCGTTCTTCACGTGTGGGGCGACGGTATGCCCGTCTGCAACACGCTGCGCTACGAGGTCTACTTCTACGGCTACTGGATCTCTTACCTGATCAGCGCAATCGCGATTTTCTTTGTCGTTCAGGAAGTCTTTAAGCGCGTCATGGAGCCCGTGCCGGGCTTGCGCCGTTTGGGCTTGATGGCCTTTCGGTGGGTCAGCATCGTATCGGCCGTGGTTTGCCTGGGAGCTGTTGCTTTGCCCGCCGCATTTTCCAATACAAGTGGGGATCGGATCGGGCCAGTTGGGCTTCAGACCATGCGCTGCGTCAGCGTGATGGAACTCTGCCTGCTCGCCTTCTTGGCGCTGTCAATCCATGCTCTCGGACGTTCCTTCCGCAGCCGCCTTTTCGGAATTGGGCTTGGATTTGGTTTACAGGCGGCTTCGGATTTAGTTTTTACTGCGGTCGCCGCTCGATATCCCGGGCTCGGTTCCGATGCCAATGCAGTCAAGCAGATCATTACGGTTTTTGTTCTCGTCAGCTGGACCGTCTACTTCCTCGTTCCCGAGCCGGCGGTCGAGCGGAAGATGGTGGTTCTGCCTCCGCAGTCGATGCTGGCGCGCTGGAACTCTCTCGCCAAAGGGCTGGGCCAGCTTTCACAGCCCGCAGTGGCGGGAGCGCCGACCGGCTTCTTTCTGCAGGACATCGAAGGCGTTGTGGATCGCGTGCTGGCCAAGAACCCTGTGGTCGTCTCTCACTGAAAGAATTCCTCTTCCTGAAAAAGCGCCGGATCCATCCGGGGCCTTTCTGTTTATGGGCACAATAGCGGAGACGACCAAGCCGCATAGCGCTGGCGGACATGCAAAAGGCCGGACTCGTCCGAGTCCGGCCTGCGAATGAACCTGAGCTATTCCGCGGCGACGGGTTCCACGGCGACGTATCGCCCGGTACGCCCACGATCGATGAACTTCACGCGGCCGTCAATCTTGGCGAAGAGAGTGTCGTCGCTGCCGCGTCCGACATTCAGCCCCGGCTTGAGCTTCGTGCCCCTCTGGCGAACGATGATGGAGCCGCCGGTGACCACCTGGCCTGCGAAAATCTTCACGCCGAGCCGCTGTGCGTTGGAGTCGCGGCCGTTTTTGGAGCTGCCTAAACCTTTTTTGTGTGCCATATCCTGTTCCTGAATCGAATCTCGAAGTGTGACGCAGCCTTAGGCCGTGTAGCGGTTGCCGTCGATCTGAATCTCGCTGATGCGAATCTGAGTGAAACCCTGACGGTGTCCCTGCAGCTTCTTGTATTGCTTCTTGCGCTTGAAGTGGAAAACCAGGATCTTGTCGCCGCGGCCGTCGCCGACCACGGTGCCGAGAACCTTCGCGGACTGGGGCTTCACCAGAGAGCCGGAGTCGCCGGAAAAGGCCAGAACATCGCTGAACTCGACGGAGCCGTCGTCGCCGGCAGTGAGGCTTTCGACCTTCACCACATCGCCGGGAGCGACCCGATACTGTTTCCCACCAGTGCGGATGACCGCGTACATAATGCCTCCGGCATTCGTCGTGGCCGGGACAGGTGCAGCACCGGGCAGAACGAACGCGCCTGAAAATCTGAGCTGGGCGGAATCCCTTACTTCTCGCCAGCGGGTCAACCCGCCGGGAGGTCCCGAAGACACACGGGACGGGCAGAATCGCCAAACCAATTTAGTTTATCGGGAGTCGCGGGCAGGGTCAACCGCGCTAATGGCTCTTCCCTGCTCCGGCGGTGAGGCCCCAGCGCCAGACGAGCTCGGCGTAGCCAAACTGGATTTTCGAGCCGGTGGGATAGATGGCGGAGACGACGCGCTTGCCCCAGCCGTGTCCGTAATAGAGGTTGACGGCGAGGTGGGGATTGGTCTGCCAGTCCGAGCTGATATCAGCGACTGAGGCCAATGAGGTGTGTCCGTTGGCGGGGCGGCCGGTGAAGCCGAAAACCTTGTTGTCGTACGCGCCGCCGCCCAGGTACCAGAGGTCCTGGCCGGAGGTGAGGTCGATCCAGTGAAGATCGCTGCGCAGCTCCAGCTTCTTCGCCGGATCGTCGATGAGTTGGACGAAGCTGTCGGTATCGTTCATCAGGTTGTAGAAGGGCACACGCGCATAAACGCGGGGCGTGGGGAGCATCTGAAAGAAGGTTGTGTTTTTGTTGTCGGAAGGATTGTTATCACCGGAGCCCCGCCACCAGCCGCCGCGAAGCCAGGGCATGGAGGGGACCTGAGTAAGGCGATAGCCGCCTTCAAGAGCGGCGCCGCCGGCACGGTCGCTCTCGGTTCCCCAGTCGCCGTTCTGGAGGGCGCCCCAGAAGACAAAATCAAATGCACCCGGG
This sequence comes from uncultured Acidobacteriaceae bacterium, assembly GCA_963770525.1. GTDB lineage: Bacteria > Acidobacteriota > Terriglobia > Terriglobales > Acidobacteriaceae > Palsa-343. The sequence continues at coordinate 570,317 of CAVYPY010000007.1, forward strand.
CCGGCGGGCTGCGTCGCGATCAAACTGCCGCCCCACGTGCCCAGTCGGATGTTCTTGTGATCGGCCTGACGCACGGCCAGAGGACGGTTGTCGGTTTTGGTGATGCCGGTGCGGCCGTCGTGATAGCCGATGGCGAAGGCGCGGGCGAGCAAGCGGCCGTGGGCGGCGCTGCGTGTGAAGGCCAGATACTGCGCATCGACGTTGAGTTCAGGGTTGCCATTCATGGTGCAGACGCCCTGGTCGGCGCGTGCGGCCATGGCGGTCACGTCCCAGGCGCCGGAGCCGAGGTGGCCCTCGATGCCGTCGAAACTGCGCTGCCCGTTTGTGAATCCGAAATTGCCGATTAGCCGCTGCTGGATGCGGTTGTTCTGCAGCCAGGCCACGATGGAATCCTGGGGATGGGTTTCCACGCCGCCGAAGAATTCGAAGCGGCCGAGGCGGAGGTTCTTGTCGTCGGCGAACCGATAACGGAGGAATCCCTGCTTGAGAAAGGCAGCGGCGGGATTGGAGTTGTCGTCGCTGGAAGCATAGTAGGTAGCCCCGAGACCCAACTGTCCTTGTGCGGAGACCGGGGAGACGGCATCGCTGGGAAGGCCGAGGATCGCGGCCTGGGAGAGCTCGAGGCGCCAGCCCCATCGGCGGATCTGTTGGGAGAGAGCGATGCGCAGCAGAGACGGCAGGTAGGAATAGGTATTCGAGTTGGGCGGGGCGGCGAACCACTGCCAGGCTTCCGGGCGCGCGCGCTCATAGATGGAAAAGGTGACGGGATGACCGGAAGAAAATCCGGCACCGGCAGGTGCCGGCGATGGTGACGAGGACTGGGCAGCGGCAACCGAAACCAGGGCAAAGGCGCTGAGCATGCCTGCGGAGGCTTTGAGCATGGGCCGGACCGGCATGGAGGAGCGGCGGATCAGACAACCACCTTTCGATGGATTTCGGAGCACGACTGCTGACGTCGATTTCGCCGAAACGGCGGTCAGAAGCTCGCCCCGCCCGTGTTTGGCTGGTTGCTGACAATTTCTTTGCCGCCGCTGCGCCCGATGACGTAAACCGGGCCGGGAAGGCTGGGCAGCGTCGCAACCGGCGACCACAGCCAGACGCGGGCAGTTCCGCTCCAGCGAGTCGCCAGGTCGGCCGGACTGATGAAGACCGAGGGGTTGGCGGAGACGCCGGGATTCGGTCCGGATTCAGGCCCGTTGAGGATCAGCAGCTGGCGCTCGAGATAAAAGGCCAGCGACGAAGCGCCTTCGAAAGGGCCGTTGACGATGACCGAGTCAGCGGGACGCACTTCGGGCTTGATGGCTTCCGCGAGGATCTGTGAGGACAACACAGGAGAGAACGTATTCAGGGCCAGATGCGCGGCCACGAGAATTGCGACGATCATGCCGGCAAGAAAACAGTTGGCCATACGCGCCTGGTCGCGCAGACGAAAAAGCAGACCGCCGGAGACGCCGACAAGGAGAGCCATGAAAGTGATCCAGAGCGGAACCTTGAAGGCTCCCATGGCGGGCAGGGTGAGGTCGAAGAAATTGCCGAAAAAGACCGCGTGGAGTCCGGGACGAGGCCGGAGAAGAGTGGCGATATCCACGCCCGGGGCGAGCCGCGGCGCGGTGAACAGCAGATAGCCGACAAACGCGGCGGCGGCCATGCCGATGCAGAAGAGGATGACGGCTGCGATGCGGCCCTGGTGATGGGGCAGCGATTCGTCCTCGGCCAGCCAGCCCCCGGCCAGCAGCGCCATAGGCGGCAATGCCGACAGCAAATTGAATTCCAGGCGGGCCGTGAAGCTGAAGAAGACAAGGACGGTCAGGATCCAGAGAACACAGAGGAGACGCGCCCGACGGCGGCGATCAGGCTCGGGTGAGGCGCCGATGCGGAGCGCGCGCAGCGAGAAGGCGCACCAGGGAACGATCCAGAGCAGAAGAAGCGGCCAGAAGACGTACAGCGGAACGCGGCCTCCCTGCATGGCCGGCATGAGGGATCCGATGCTGATGTGCCCGGAGTCGATGCGCACAGCAATGTGCCACGGCAGAACGATCACCAAAAAGGTGAGGATGGCCGGAATCGGGTACCAATGCAGGAGATAACGCACCTGGCGCGTGAACAGCAGATACAGGATCACGATCACCAGAGGGAAAAGGACTCCGGCCAGCCCCTGGGTGAGAACGCCAAGGGCGCAGCAGGCTCCGAACCCCATGGCCGTGCTCAGCCGATGCTGCTGCTGTTCGAGTGACCGCCAGAAGCAGTTGATCGCCAGCGTGGTCCAGAGGCACAGAAAGACGTCGCGCAGCAGAAGGTGCCCGAACAGGAAGACGCCGTAGGACGTCATCAGCGCCAGAGCGGCATAGAAGGCAGCGGCGGGAGAATGAAAGATGCGGCGCCCCAGGGAAAACGTGGCGGTAAAGAGGGCCAGCGTGGCCAGGGCGACGGGCAGGCGCGCGGCCCAGTCGCTCACGCCGAAGAGCCCGAAACTCCAGGCGATCGTCCAGTAGAGCAGCGGCGCGTGGTGCCCATAGCGAAAGCCGTTGGCCCAGGGGGTGATCCAGTGGCCGGCGGTGAGCATTTCGCGGCCGATCTCCGCGCTGAGGGCATCCGCTCCGTCCAGCAGAGGCGGCTTGACCATGGAGAACGAGGCGTAGAGAAGGACCCAAAGCCCGAGCAGCGGCAACACGAATCGTTTGGCGGTGCGCAGGCTGGCCATGCGAGTCGATTATAGAGATGCGGCCCCCGCGGGCGTAAGGACGGCGTATCGAGGCAGACACGCCTCGCGTGAATCGAAGGCTATGCGGGGAAGAACATCTCCCGCATCATCGCCGAGGCGCCACAGTTCCGAAGGGTTCCTGCAGAACGCTGGGAGCGGGGAACCGGCTGACCAGGTTCGATACACTGCTGAAAAGCCACTTGATGTCGTCAACGCGAACGCACCGCCTGCGCAAATTCCGGTTCGAGCGCCCGCAGAAGATCGCGGCAACCCTGCTCTTCCTGCTGCTGGTCCAGTGCCTCTGGGTCAGCGCGAGCCGGCCGCTCTCGGAAAGCGACTATCAGTTCGCCCGCTGCGGACGGGAGATCTGGGAACATCCCTCCCCCCTGGCCGGGTACTTCACCACCTGCGGCAACATCCACGACGGAACCCTCGCCTATCGCGCGGCGGGTCTGCCGCTGACCCTGGAGCGCATTCTTGCAGGCCAGGCTTCGACCACGTCCACCTGGGAGATGCGCCACGAGGTGGGCGCCATCAAATTCCTGTTACGACTTCCCTTTCTTCTCGCGGGTCTGGCTCTGGGCGCCAGTCTGTGGTGGGTCACGCGCCGGCTTTTTGGTGACGAGGGCGGCTACATTTCCCTGGCGCTCTACTGTTTTATGCCGGCCATTGTGCGGGCGTGCACGACGCCCAACAATGAGATTCTGGCGGCGTTCGGCTTGTTTTCCGTCATCTACACAGCCATTGGGGTCGCGCACGCGCTCCAGGGTCCCCGGCAAAAGTGGAGGCCGCGGATTGTCCTGCTGACGGTGGCCCTCGGCTTCACGGCGGCGGCTCACATCGCGGCATTTGTCCTGGCGCTCTTCTTCGCCGTCGTTTTCATGGCGTGGGTGGCCGAAGGACGCCGCGCCTACATTCCGACCCTGCTCCTGATCTGGGTGGCCGGCGCGCTCTTCCTGCTGTTTGCCTCGTATGCGTTTCACCCGGATGCCTTCAGCTATGTCTTTCGAAGTGCTGCCGGAAGGATGTGGATTTCCCTCGAGCCGGCGATCTGGTTCTTTTCAGATCCGGCGCACGCAGCCTTCACCGGAGCGCTGCTGGGCGCGCTGACGTTGTACGCGTTCTCCCGCCGGTCGCGCTACTTCGGCAACACCACGCCCCTGCTGATCGGGGCGCCTCTCCTGGTGCTGGTCACGACGGGCGTTCAGTCGGAACCGTGGCTATGGGCTCTGCCCTTCCTCATTGCATTTGTCGGCGGCGTCTTCGCCGACGCGCTGGAAACACGCGGACGCAAGACCTTCCTGTGGGCCACGGGCGTCGTAATTGTGGCCCAGGCGGCGCTGTGTTTGGTCAGTCTGGCTGGGATGTCCGGGTGAGTCTCAGCCGGCGGCGCTCACCGACTCCTCGGTTCCGGGTGTCTCCGGCGATGCGTTGCGCAGATCGCGCACACGCTCCCCAATCGCATATTTCAGCTTTTCGACACCGAGACCGGTAACCGCGGAGATCGCGTAAAAGGCCATCTTCCGGCGCTTCGCCATCGTTTCCAGCTTCTTGAGCTTCGCGGGATTGGCGACGTCGGCTTTGGAGGCGACGACGATCATCGGCTTTTTGTCGAGGCCGTGCCCGAAGCTCTTCAGCTCCTCCATGATGACGCGGAAGTCTTCCACGGGATCGGGGCGGCCGCTGCCATCGGAAACATCGACAAGGTGCGCGAGGATGCGGGTGCGCTCGATGTGGCGAAGGAACTGAGTGCCAAGACCCGCGCCGAGGTGCGCCCCTTCGATAAGGCCGGGGATGTCCGCGACAACGTAGCTTTCCTCGTACGGCGCGTCGCCGATCGTAACGACACCCAGCTGCGGTTCAAGCGTGGTGAAAGGGTAATCGGCAATTTTGGGCCGGGCCGCGGAGATGCGCGAGATGAGCGTGGACTTGCCGACGTTGGGGTAGCCGACCAGCCCACATCCGCGAGCACGCGCAGCTCCAGGCGATAGGTGCGCTCCTCGCCAGCCCGTCCGAGCTCGTGCTCGCGCGGAGCCTGGTGGGTCGAGGTGGCGAAATGCTGATTCCCGCGTCCGCCGCGTCCGCCACGGGCGATCACCAGACGCTCATCGGGATGAGTGAAGTCGTGGACCAGCTCGCCGGTTTCGGCGTCGAAGAGCACGGAGCCCACCGGAACCTTCAGGACCAGATCTTTGCCATCGCGGCCGGTGCAGTTGGAGCCCATGCCGTGCTCCCCGCGCTCGCCTTTGTGCTCTGGGTTGAAGCGGAAATAGACCAGCGTATTGTGTCGCTGGCTGGCTTCGAGGATGACACTGCCGCCGTGTCCCCCGTCGCCGCCGGAAGGTCCGCCGCGGGGAACGAACTTTTCCCGGCGAAAGGCCATACATCCATTACCCCCGTCACCGGCTTTTACCCGAATTTTGGCTTCATCGATAAACATTCGCTTTCCTCAGTTTAACGAATCCACGAGGATGAACTCACCTGCCCGAAATCAACCCTCCGGACTGGCGGCGCTCCCAGTCGCAGGCAGAGGCAAAGTGCACCTCCCTCCCTCGGCAAAAGCGGCCCTGTCGGTTCTCATTTTTTGCGTCGGGTGCGGTGCGGCGACCTGGTGCGCCGCTCAGTCGGAGATCGGCGGGACGGTGTCTGGGCAGATTGAGGGCCCCGGCGGCCGTACCATGGCAGGGGCCCAGGTCCGGATTGAGAACGCAGCGACCGGGGAAAGCACCGGCGGCGGATCCGACACCCAGGGCGGCTTTCAGTTCGCGGATCTGCCGCCCGGCGAGTACACCCTGCGCGTCCGTGTTCCCGGCCTGTCGAACTGGGAAGCCGACCATGTCCTCGTGGGCCTGGGAACCGCAACCCGCCTGCATCCCGTTTTGGCGCCTCTCACAGTGCATCAGACGGTCCTCGTCGATGGCGAGGGGCCGAGAGACAGCGCATCCGCCTCCGACGAGGCCACGGCCAGCCTGGCGAGCGAATTGCCGAATAACAGCCAGCACTGGTCGCGATTCGCCGCGCTCTTTGCCGACGGAGTCAGCGATGCCGGCAACGGAACCAGCTTCCGCGGGCTGAGCCCGCTGCTGAACGCCATCACCGTCGATGGAACCGACCACAATCTTGCCTTTCGCGCCCAGGAGCGCGCTACCGAGGGGAACGGTTTCGCCACAGCGCAATCGGCGGTGGGCGAATTCCAGACAGGCACGCCGGCAGGGGAGCGCTGGCGCCCGGGCGGCATGACCACCGTGACGAAGCCGGGCGCCACCCACATGCATGGCTCGGCAGTCTTCTATGACCGCGGAGCGCTGGGCCAAGCGGCCAATGCCTTCACCAAAGTCATGCAATTGGAGCCCGCGGGAACCACCGGCACCGTGGACGGAGAGCCCGTCCTTTATCTGGATGGTCAGCCGGTCACTTATCAGGAGGTTCCGTGGCACGCTCCCGATCGCCGGCAAAGCTGGGAGGTGGCTGTCGGCGGCCCCATCCGGCGCGGGCGCGCCGAATGGTTCCTGGCGTGGGAGCAGCACGAACGGCACGATCCTGCCGTCGCCCGCGCCAATGAACCGCAGGTGTTCTTCGCCCCGCCCTCGGGTCCGGCGCTGACCACGCTCGAGGCGCGCATCGCCGGCAGCTCGTCGCCGCTGCTGCAGGGCTGTCCCGCATACCTGGCCGGCTCAACAGCAGAGGCGGCCTGCGCTTATGCGAAGGTGCTGAGCCAGTTGAGCGGCATGCTGGGCGCTGTGCCGCGGGCCACACGCCAGACGATCGTGTTTCCGCGGCTCGACCTTCATCTGAATGCCCGCAATCAGATCACGCTGCAGTACAACTCGATGCGGCGTACAGCTCCGTTCGGCGCGCTCACCGGAGCAACGGAAACCGACAGCATCGACAGCTTCGGCAACAGCTCCACCAGCGATGACGCGGCCGTCGCGCGCTGGGAGCATTTCGCCACAGCGCACCTGGCCAGCAGCCTGCGCTATCAGTACAGCCGCGATGTGCTTTCCCAAGCCCCGGCCGCGACCAGCCCCTTCGAGAAGACTCTGGCCGGCAACTCTTACGGTCAGCCCCCTCAGGTCTCCATTGACCGCAGCGCCGGCTTCACCTTCGGAACGCGCACAACCGTCGATAAGCCCGAATATCCGGCCGAAACCCGCCAGCAGGTCATGGAGGCGATGACATGGATTCATCAAAGGCAGGCGATGCGCTTCGGCTACGACTACAACCACGTAGTCGACGACGTGGACGGGCTTAACGATGCGACCGGCAGCTATTCCTACGCCACTCTCGCGGATTTTGTCTCCGACCTGCTGGCGCCGGACAGCTGTGACGGGACAACCACCGCGGCAGGACGCTATCCCTGCTACTCCCAGTTTCGCCAGACGGTCGGGTATCCGGACTGGACCCTCCAGACCGCCGATTACGCGGCCTACTGGATCGACGAGTGGAAGCCAGTTCCCCGCATCAGCCTCACGGCCGGCCTCCGCTACGAATACGAGCGTCTGCCCGACACCAATGCAGCCCTGATCAACCCAGCAATTCCGCAGGCGGAGCATCTCCCCCACAACAAGGCGGATTTCGGCCCGCGTGCCGGTCTTGCGTGGGATGTGCTGGGGAACGGCCGTACGGTTCTTCGTGGCGGCTTTGCCATCGCCTGGGGACGTGTTCCCAACGCGACGGTGTACAGCGCTCTCACCGCTACCGCTTCGGCACGCTCACCGCGGACGTATTCCTGGCGGCCGATGGATGCCGGGGCTCCGGCGTTTCCCTATGTCTTCGCGAGCAATGAAACGCCCTATACCGACCCCGAAGCTCCCGATCAGCAAACGACCGCCCCGGAGGTGGTCTTCTTCGATCCGGATTTTCGCCGCCCGCAGATCAACTCCTTCGACCTCTCGCTGCAGCAGACCCTCTCACGCGGCACTCTGCTCACGGTGGCCGCCATCGGCTCCGACGGCCATGACCTCACCCAGTTCATCGATACGAATCTCGATCGCAGCGCGACCGCCGCCATCTTCTACAGCATCGCTGCTCCCGGAAACGAAGGCAAGATTGGACCCCTGGGCAAAGAGGCAAACACGGTGGGCGGATTCACCCATCCCATCTACACGCCCGCCCGCTTCTATTACCGCCGCCTGAATCCTGCTTACGGAGCGATCACCGATGCGATCAGCGAGACCAACTCCAGCTATCGCGGAGCGGCCCTGCGGCTCCTGCACCGGAAACGCGCCCTGCAGCTCAACGCGGGATATACCTGGGCCCACGCCATCGACGACGGCCAGAACGAGGCAACCTTCGCCGATCGCAACGACATGTACGACCCCGCGGATCCGCGCCTGGAGCACGGAACCTCGAATTACGATGTGCGCCAGCGCGTGGCCGGGGGTGTGGTGCTCCGCGAACCCTGGCGCCTGAGGGGAGCGGATGGAGTCTTTCTGGGAGGGTATTCTCTGTCGGCCGCCGGGGATTGGCACACCGGTCTTCCCTGGTCGATGCATATCGCGGGTGCCATCCCTGCCCCTTCCTGTTCCTATCAGGACTGGCTGAACGCCGGCGGTGCCACCGGCCGCGGTTCCGATTGCCTGCAGGCCGTGCAGGCCCCCGATGAAACCTTCGATTCAGGTCTGGCGGGCGAAGCCGTGCCCATCCCCGCGCCGGGTCCCGGCCTGAATGGCTCCGGAGGCGAGAACCTCATTCCACCCATCGGTCGCAACACCTTTCGCTATCCGGCAGAGGTCAATCTCGATACGCGCATCACCAAAGAAATTCGTCTCAGCGACCGTTGCTCTTTCCAGCTCCTCGCAGAAGCGTTCAACGTCCTGAACCATCCAAACGTAACCGATATGCAGACCACTGGTTACCGCCTGACTAACGACGCCTCCCAACCCAATATGGCGAATCTCACCTGGCAAAGCGGAATGAAACCAGGCACGAAAACGGTGATGGTGGACGGGATCACGCAGACGCAGTATGCTTGGGACCCCACGGCCGCGTTCGCCGGGGTTACCAATACCAATAGCCGGGCATATTCCCGGGAACGGCAGATCCAGATCGGCATCCGTCTGCGCTTCTGAGGGAATTTGTCACAGTCGTGGCGAGTTTTCCACCGTATTTTCCACGAAGTCACCCCGGCGGGTTACCTCAAACCATGTTGTAATTAACGCTAAATTCACGCCCCTGTGGAAGCGTAGAAGGGCGATCCGCGTAGATCTCCCGCGTGGAACATGAGTCGCCCTGCACGAATCGAGTGGCGGCAGGCAATCTTACATTTTGAGGCCATCCCCAATGAAGAAATACCCCTGTCCCTCCCTCGCCGCGTCCATATTCCTTTGTCTCTTCGCTTTTCTGGCCGCGCAGAACCTCAGAGCGCAGCAAACGCTCGGCAGCATCAATGGCACGGTCGCCGATAGCTCCGGCGCAGCGATTCAGGGCGCCACGGTGACGGCCGTGAGCGAGCAAACCGGATTGAAACGCTCCACCACGGCTCAGAAAAATGGCTACTGGGAAATTCTCGAGCTGCCCATCGGCACCTACCAGGTAACCGTGACCGCGCCTAATTTCCAGACGATCGATATGCCCGGCATGGCGGTGCGCGCGGGTCTGGCCACCACGATCCCCAATGTCACTCTGAAACCCGGTCAGGTAACAGAATCGGTTACCGTTAATGCAAACCCCCTCCTGAACGCCACTGACACCACCAACGGTTACACGCTGGACAAGACGCAGATCGCGGAGACGCCGCTCGGAACGGGGAGCTTCACGCAACTGGCCATCCTGGCGCCGGGGGTGAGTTCGCAGCTGCTGTCTGGCGTCGGCACCGATTCGGGCCTGGGCAATCAGCCCATCTGGGCGAACGGGCAGCGCGACACCAGCAATACCATCACCGTGAACGGCATCAGCGTGACCAATCTGTTCAACGGCAAAACTTCCAGCCAGGATGTCTCGCAGCGCTACCAGTTCAACATCGGCGAAGGGAATACCAGCGGGGGGCAGACGCAGGATAACGTCTCCGTGTATGGATCGAACGGCAACGGCCTGGCTTCGCCGCCGCCTGAGTTCATGCAGGAAATTAACGTGACCACTTCGATGTACGGCGCGGAGCAGGGTCAAACCAGCGGCGCGCATGTGGCCATCAGCACCAGCACCGGAACAAACCAGTTTCACGGGCAGGCTTACGGAGAGCTGGGCAATAACCTGATCAACGCCGACCCGTTCTTTTACAAGCAGGATGCCGCGCTGGGAGAGCTTCCGGCCTCTGAAGAGAATCCGCAGCTGCACCGGTGGGTTGCGGGCGGCACGGTGGGCGGTCCGATCATAAAGAACAAGCTGTTCTTCTTCCTCGGCTACCAGCACCTGTACGATTCCGATCAGACCGGGGCGCTCTCGCAGTTTGAGGTGCCCTACGGCCTGACCGACGACCGCAGCACGACGGGTATCGAAGCGGCGTGTGCCAGCTACGTATCGGCTTCCGGCTATGGCAGCTGCCCCTCGCCGGCCCAGTTCGATCCGGCGGCCGTAGCGCTGCTGAGCGCGAAGCTGCCCAACGGAAGCTATTTGATTCCCTCAGCCGACGCCAACGCACAAACGCAGTTGCAAAGCGGGCTGCCCGACGTGAACACGGTGGGCACATCCGTCTTCAAGGGAGACTGGGTCACCGGCGCGCTGGACTTCAACGCGACCAACAGCGACCATCTCTCCGCGAAGTACCTCTACCAGCACACGCCGACGGTCAGCCCTTTTGCCTCCTCCAATACGATCGGATTCCCGGAGAGCGAAGATACCGGGGCGCAGACCGCGTCGCTGACCAACTCCATCACCATCGGGCCGCGGATCAACTGGGTGCAGCAGATCGGCTTTTCGCGGCAGAAGGTCTACAGCGGCTTTTCCAGTGCTTACACCGCCTCCACGCTGGGATTCAGCGCACCGGGTAATATCCTGCCCGGGGTCGAGGCAGAGTACTTCGGCGTGGACAGCTACTCTAATTTCAGCACTGCGAAGCTCGGTCCCTCCAATGCCGATGGCTTCGTCGACCAGGGATACTTCGAGAATCGCCTTTCGCCTTCATCGACGGCGATTTTTGCGCTCGGCAAGCACACCATCAGCGTCGGCGGCAGCTACAACTACAACCAGCTGAATATCAGGAACAACGCCGAGAACCATTCGCAGCTGACGACTTCGGGTTTTAACAATTTCCTCAGCGGCAAATTGCACGGCGGGACGGTGTTGCAGGGCGGTTCCGATCGCTATTACCGGTCGAACGAGGCCGGCGCGTTTGTGATGGACAAGTGGCAGGTGCTGCCCAACGTCAGCATCACCGCAGGGGTTCGCTACGACTACACCGGGCCGTTCTCTGAGAAGAATGGCGATCTTTTCAACTTCGATCCTTCTCTCTATTCGGCCACTGACAGTGCCGTCACCAACACGGGCTTTATCGTGGCCGGGAACAACAAGCAGTTCGGGACGCCGGGGGTGAGCGATTCGACGCTGAAGGGCCGGCAGTGGGGCATCGCGCCGCGCCTGGGTCTGGCGTGGGCGCCGAAAGAGTTCGCTGGCAAATTAGTATGGCGTGTCGGCGCGGGCCTCTATTACGACCGCGGCGAATACTTCCAGTATCTGTCGCCACCTGCGGGCGCGGGCATCAGCGGACCGTTCGGCGTGACCCAGGAGGCTCCGTTCGCCGCTTATACGAGCGCCAATGGAACCCTGAGCACTCCCTTCACGAGCTACGTCTCGCCCACCACGCCGGCCAACCTGGCCGCGCTGATGCCGACAGTGGATTCGATTGAGGCCGCCTGCACCTCCGCCAACATCTACAACGGCAACAACCTGAACGGCTACAACTGCAACGACGGCGCGCCGGACGGTCCGCTGGTGATCGGGAATTACAACGTCAACAACGTCCTCCCCTACACCGAGAACTGGATGCTGGACATGCAGTGGCAGCCGCGCACCGATCTTTCGATCGATCTCGGGTATGTGGGCAATCGCGGCAAGCATGAGGTGGTGCCGATACCGTTCAACGAGCCGGGGATCGCGTCGCCCAGTCATCCCATCAATGGACAGATGTATTCCTACGGGCTTGAGGTCCTGAGCGACAATACCGGTCCGGACGGGACGCCCTACTCGATGGCCACGGAGCCTTACGACACGTTCAGCGGCGGCAATGTGGACCTGCGCGTTCCCTATGTCGGCTACGATCCCAACTCGGCCAGCTTCGAGACCGCCGGGATTTCCTCCTACGATGCGCTGCAGGCGCAACTGACGAAGCGGATGTCGCACAATCTCCAGCTGGGAATGTCCTACACTTGGGCGCATACCCTCGATGAGCAGAGCGACATCGGGCTCTTCTTTACCGGCGACAACCCCAACAACCTGCGGTCCTCCTATGCCGATGCGGACTACGACCAGACCAATACGCTGACCTTCAATTACATTCTGAACGTACCGAATGTGGTGAAGAACGAACATAACTGGCTGGGCAAGGTGACCAACAACTGGTCGTTACTGGGCATCACCGTGCTGGCCAGCGGCGAGCCCTACAGCATCTACGACTATTCCGGTTCGGTCGGGAGCGAATACTTCGGGGGGAACATCGAGTTGATGAATCCCATCCTTCCCATCAAACCAGGGCTGTCGCCAAAGTCGGTGCGCACCGGCCACTCCGGAGCCTATACGTATGCGTCCTCCACGGGCAACGGAGGCGTCACGGCGAACTATGTGCCGGCACTGAACGCGCAGGATTTTTACGTGCCGCTGGTCAATCCCGGAGACAATGGCGTTCCGCCCTGCGACACCACCACGGCGGGTGGGAATGCCGGTCCGGGAGGCGGGCCGCTGTGCGACGTGTACGAGACGACATTTGTTCCCGGGCAGCGCAACATCTTCCGCCAGTCCTTCCAGAGGCGCGCGGATATGACGCTGCAGAAGGATATCCACGTCACCGAGCGATATAACCTGCGCTATCAGTTCGAAGTGTTCAACGTGACGAATACTCCGAGCTTCGACGTGCCCACCAACAATATCGTGCTCAATCCTAACTACGACGAAATCAGTTACGTCAACGGAGCGATCCAGGGTGAATATGGATACGGGCATCAGGTCCAGCCGGGCCCGCTTCCCGTCACCACTCCCAGCGGCCCTGCTACCTGCTCCGGCGCTTCCCAGGCCTGCGCGTGGGAGCTGTACACACCGCCGCAAACCAGTTCGAGCAACCAGCTGGGCGTCGTGACCAGTGCCATCGGGAGCCAGAGGCTCGTTGAGATGTCGCTGCACCTGATGTTCTGAAATCACCGCAACCAGCGTCACCCGCGGCGGCTTCGGCCGCCGCGTTTTCTTTGGACCGCGCAGCGTACCCGCTAGAATAGCGATGGATGGCAGCGGCGGCTCAGCCCCCAGGCCTGATCTGCGACGCTGTGTGCCAGTCGAATCCTATTGCTCCGATTCCAGCATGGTTTTTACCGAACAATATGATGTGGTCGTGGTTGGCGCCGGCCACGCGGGCTGCGAGGCGGCGATGTCTGCGGCGCGCATGGGCCTGCGCACGGCCCTGTTCACGCTGAACCTCGATCTCATCGCACAGATGAGCTGTAATCCGGCGATTGGCGGCATCGCCAAGGGTCACCTGGTGCGCGAAGTCGATGCGCTCGGCGGCATCATGGGCGAAGTCGCCGACGCCGTGGGCATCCAGTTCCGTCTGCTCAACACCTCGCGCGGTCCGGCGGTATGGTCGCCGCGCGCGCAGTGCGACAAGCAGCAGTACCGGGTGAAGATGCGCGAGGTGCTGGAGTCGCAGCCGAACCTCTTCATCAAGCAGGCCGAGGTCAGCGACCTCGTGCTGGAAGAGTCGCGTGTTCGGGGCATTCGCCTGCGCGATGGGCGGGTAATTGATGCCGGCGCGACGGTCATTACCACAGGGACTTTTCTGAACGGACTGATTCACTGCGGCGAAGAGCATTATCCCGCCGGTCGCAGCGGCGAGCCTCCCTCGGTGCTGCTGGGCGAAGCGCTGAAGCGTCTGGGCCTGCGCGGTTGTCGACTCAAGACGGGCACGCCGCCGCGTCTCGATGGGCGCACGATTGACTGGTCGCGCTTTGCGGAGCAGCCCGGCGATGCCGATCCCACGCCCTTCAGCTTCCGCACCCGTACGCTGCCCCAGCGCCAGGTTTCCTGCCACATTGCCTTCACTACCCCGGAGACGCTGCGCATCATCCGCGAAAACGTGCACCGCTCGCCCATGTACTCGGGGCAGATTCAGGCCATCGGACCGCGTTATTGCCCGTCGATTGAAGACAAGGTGGTGAAGTTCCCCGATAAGGAGCAGCACCAGTTTTTCCTGGAGCCGGAGGGGCTGAACACGCACGAAGTCTACGTGAACGGCATGTCGACCTCGCTGCCCATGGAAGTCCAGTGGCAGATCGTCCGCTCGATCCCGGGTCTCGAAAATGCCGAGATGCTGCGGCCGGGGTACGCCATTGAATATGACGCTATCGACCCCACCGAACTGGACCGGTCCCTGCGCGTGAAGAATTTCCAGGGACTGTATCTGGCCGGGCAGATCAACGGCACTTCGGGCTATGAAGAGGCAGCCTGCCAGGGCATCATGGCGGGAATCAATGCGGCGCTCAGCGTTAAGGGTGAGGCGCCGTTTACGCTCGATCGCACCGAAGCCTACACCGCCATCCTCATCGACGACCTGATCTCAAAGGGCACCAACGAGCCCTACCGCATGTTTACTTCGCGCGCGGAGTTTCGTCTTCATCTGCGCATCGACAACGCGGACCGCCGCCTGACGCCCTATGGGCGTCGACTCGGGCTCATCGGCGATGCAGCCTGGGCCGAGTATGAGGCGAAACAGGCGCGTGCGGTCGCGCTGGAGAAGGTGCTCAGCGTAGGGAAAGCGAGCGGCGGGGATTGGCCGGCGGGACAAACGTGGGCACAGATTCTTCGACGGCCCGAAGTGACGATTGAGACAATCTGGCCAACTCTGCGCGAGCAGCTGACGGATCCAGTCTTTGAACCGTGGATCCGCAATGGTGGACCGGAGGCGCCGGAGGCGCAGCTGCCCGTGCGGCCAGCACCAGTTCCCGCTCAGGTGCACAACGAGCTCAAGTCGGTCGAGACGGAGATCAAGTACGCCGGCTATCTCGACCAGCAGAAGAAGGCGATCGAAAAGCTGAAGAAGGCCGAGGAGCGCGGCATCCCTGCTTGGTTCGATTACACACAGGTGAGCGGCCTTTCCCGCGAGATGCAGGAAAAGCTCACGCGCGTGCGCCCGGCGACGCTCGGACAGGCGAGCCGCATTCCCGGAGTCACGCCGGCGGCGCTCAGCCTTGTGAACGTCTACATTGAAATCCAGGCGAAGCGCCAGACGGCCCGCGCGTAAGGGCGGCGAGCGCCTCGGAGCCTAAGCGCCGTAGTCGTCTCCAGAATCCCCGGCGGCATCCGCAAAGAGCGTATAGTCCGAGACCCATCCAACCTCGATCGATCCCGTCGGGCCGTTGCGCTGCTTGGCAATGATGATCTCCGCCTTGTGCTCGTTCTCCTGATCGTCGCGGTTGTAGTAGCTCTCGCGGTGGATGAACGCGACCACGTCGGCGTCCTGCTCGATCGAGCCCGACTCGCGCAGATCGGACAGCATCGGTTTCTTGTCGCCGCCGCGCTGTTCCGAGGCGCGCGAGAGCTGGGAAAGCGCGATGACCGGAATCTCCAGCTCCTTGGCCAGCGCTTTCAGGCCGCGCGAGATCGCGGAGACTTCCTGGGTGCGGTTCTCATAGCGTTTGGCGCTGGGTCCCATCGTGCCGGCGGTCATCAGCTGCAGGTAATCGACCACGATCAGATCCAGCCCTCCGGCGGTCTGGCGCAGGCGCCGCGCCTTGGCGCGCATCTCCGTCAGCGACACACCGGGCGTGTCATCCACGTACAACTGCGCCTCCACCAGGCGCTCCAGGCCCTTGGTCAGCTTGTCCCGGTCCTCCCGCGGCAGGAAACCCGTCTGAATTTTCTTTGCGCCCACAAGCGCTTCCGAGGCGAGCATGCGGCGCAGCAGCGATTCCTTCGACATTTCCAGCGAGAAGATGGCCACGATCTTGCCGCCTTTGATCGCGGCGTTCTGAGCGATGTTGATGGCCAGCGCCGTCTTGCCCATCGAAGGACGTGCGGCGATGATCGTCAGCTCGGATTTCTGCAGACCGCTGGTCATATCATCGAATTTCGTCAGGTAGGTCCGCAGTCCCGTGACCTGATGCTGCCCCTGCTTGTAGAGGTTGTCGATCGTCTTGAAAGACCCGGCGACAATCTCATGCACCGCAGAGAAATCGCGGATGATGCCCTTCTCCGTCACCTCGAGCAGAGAAGTTTCGGCGGCGTTCAGAACATCCAGAGCTTCTTCGCTCTGGTCGGCCGCCCGCGTAATCGCCGTGGAGCAGATGTTGATCAGCTGGCGCAGCAGCGACTTATCCTTGACGATGCGAACGTATTCTTCGATCGACAGGCGCCGCGGCAGGCCTTCGGTCAAAGAAGCCAGCCATGCGACTCCGCCGACGGATTCGATTTCCTTGCGGCGGGCCAGCTCCTCGCTGAGCGTGACGATGTCCACGGCGTGGCTGCGGTCGATCAGCTCGCCCATGCGGGCAAACACACGCTGATGAGCGGCGAGGGCGAAGTCGTCGGGGCGCAGGACGGTGGCGGCCTCGCTGTAGGCGTGGTTGTCGAGAAGCACAGAGCCCAGAATCGTGCGCTCGGCGTCGAGCGAGGCCGGCAGTCCGCGCTCAAATTCAATATCGGGGGTGGTGGCCATAGGACAGGGAACAGCGTTCAGCGCTCAAGGATCAGCGAGAGCCGAACCTGATCAGTTTAGGGCCGCACCGAACCGGTTTGGGAGCCGAGTTGGGCAGATTTCTGTGGAGGGATGTTGAAGCTGTGTAAAACGGGCATACTGACAGTTTGTTGGCGTTCCCGCCGGCCAAACGTCTATCATTGAAATCAGCTCCCCTGAGTGAGTGAGTGAGTGAGTTGTCTCTATGCGTTTGAAATTCCTGTTGTCAGTTGCCTTTATGTTCATGCTGGGGTCCTCGATCGCTGTAAGCGCCCAGCAGGCGGAGTCTGTCATTTCTGGTCACGCCGTTCCCCCGGAGATCAAAGAGTTCCAGGGCTACGAGGATCAGTGGAGTAACGCCGTAGTCAAAAACGACCAGTACACTCTGGAGTTCCTGCTGTCTCCTGTCTTCGTCAACATTTCTTCAACCGGTGATGTCACCACCCGCAACCAGCAGATCGCCATGCTGTTTGACAAAGGCGGAGACGAGCCTGTCAGTCTCGAGCAGCGGGTCGTCAGCGTGCGCACCTTCGGAGACACCGCCGTCGTGAGCGGAACCTACATCGCCAAATGGCGGACCAACGGCAGTGTGCGCGAGGAGCGAGGCATCTTCACCCACATCTATAACCACGACCGCAATCACTGGGCTTGCGTGAACGCGCAACGCACCGCGGTGGTGGAGTTGAAGCCCGGAAGTGGGAAGCAGAGGGCCTCGAAAAAGAGCGACGCCTCGGAGCCGTTTCATATTCCGCTGTTCTTTAAGGGTGCGCAACCGAAGCCCGATGCACAGACCGCGGCCAGTTCCAATCCGAATTAGCGCGGACAGGAGCCAGGCCGCCGAGTCGCGCGGCTTGGTCTCCGCTCGGACACGATGACCAGCACACGACCCACCTGGGCTGAGATTTCCCGCAGCAACCTTGTTCACAATTACGGCCTGTTGCGCCGCCTCGCCGGCCCGCAGACCGAGGTCGCCGCCGTCATCAAAGCCAACGCCTACGGCCACGGCCTGGCGGACTGCGCGCTGACCCTGGAAAAAGCCGGCGCAACCCGGTTCGGCGTTACCTGCGTTGAAGAAGGAGTGGCTCTGCGCAGCGCCTGCCCTGAAGCCGGCATCCTGATCCTGTCCGGCTTGTGTGCTCAGGAGGCGGAGACCACCCTCGAGCATCGCCTGGCGCCGGTTGTCTGGGAGCAGACGCATCTGCAATGGCTCGAAACCGCAGCGCGGAGGCGCGCCGTCCCACCAGGCCAGGTGCCGGTGCATCTGGAAATCGACGCAGGCATGTCCCGCCAGGGAGCGTCGCCGGATGATTTCGCCCCACTGCTGCAACACTTCAGACCGGGCTCGCCTCTGCGTCTGGAGGCCGTGATGACTCACTTTCCTTCGCCCGAGGACGCCGACGCAACGCACCAGCAGCAACGCGGGTTCCTCGCGGCCGCGGACCAAATCCAGCGCAGCGGGATCCCATTCGATTTCCTCAGCGCCGGCAGTTCGGCCAGCGTGTTGCACCATGACTCTGCAGACTGCATCGACGCCTGGGCCGGCCAGAGAGGCATTCGCCGCATCGTTCGCACCGGCATCGCGCTCTACGGATATTCGCCGCTGCGTGCTCCGCTGAATCCGTCGACAACTCTGAAACCGGTCCTGACCTGGAAGACGCGCGTCGTCTCCCTTCGGACCATCGAACCGGGAACGGCCGTGGGCTACGACGGCACCTTCACCGCGCAACGCACCACCCGCTTGGCGCTTCTGCCCGTGGGTTACGGCGATGGACTCAACCGGCTCCTATCGAATCGAGGCAGCGCGCTCCTGCGCGGGCAACGCGCGCCCATCGCGGGCCGCATCTCCATGGATCATACGGTGGTCGATGTGACCGACATTCCCGGAGTGGAGACCGGTGACGAGGTCATTTTGATCGGCGAGCAGGATGGAAATCGGATCACCGCGGACGACATTGCATCCGCTACAGGAACCATCGCCTACGAGGTGCTCTGCGCAATCGCAGCGCGTGTGCCGCGGGTGATGGTGGACTAGCGCACCATGGTTCGACAGCTCTATCGCCGCTGGATGGTTCGCTGGGAAACGGCGCTCACGACCCGTGACGAAAATCGCGTGGTCCGTCCCATGGAATGGGGCTTCGACTGGCTCGACGACTTCATCGATCAGAACCATCTGCGCGATGTAGTCGCGCGAGACCAGCACGATCCCCTGGCCGCGGAGCGGGCGATGCTCGCCATCAACCAGGCGATCGTGCAGCACAGTGAATCGTTCTATGGCTACCAAACGCCGGGCGACTTCCGCCTCGAAGAGCGCCCCCCGCAGCTGTTTCCCACCAACGTGCGGCCGGAGACCCTGCGCCGCGATGCCGAGCTCAAGCGACTGGCGAAAGAAGGCCGGCTCCCCAGGGCGCCGTTCCTGCGTTTCACCTCTCCGGTGCGCACCCCGTATCCGGAAAATGACCTGGTCAATGCCCGCTGGTATCCGGCTCCGCAGCAGAAGATGCAGGGCAAACCGAAGCAGGCGATCATCGTTATGCCGCAGTGGAATGCCGATGCCTTCAGCCACAACGTGCTGTGTTCCCTGTTCAACCGCTTCGGCATTTCCGCACTTCGCCTCAGCAAGCCCTTCCACGATATTCGCCGCCCGGCAGAAATCGAGCGCTCCGATTACGCGGTCAGTTCCAACATCGGCCGAACCATCGCATCGGTCCGCCAGGCCGTCATTGACGTGCGCTGCTGCCTCGACTGGCTCGAGTCGCAGGGGTATGAACAGTTCGGCATCCTCGGAACCAGCCTCGGCTCCTGCTATGCCTTCATCGCCAGCGCGCTCGACCCGCGAATTCGCGTGAATGCCTTCAACCACGCCTCCATGGCCTTCGGTGATGTGGTGTGGACCGGCCAGAGCACCCGCCACATCCGCACCGCTTTCGAAGACGCCGGCATGAGCCAAAAACATCTCTACCGCCTGTGGAGCGGCATCAGCCCCGTTTCCTACATGCAGTGCTTCGCACAGCATCCCAAAAGAGTGCTGGTCATCCACGCCCGCTACGATCTCACCTTCCTGCCGCAGTATTCCGAGCAGGTTCTGGCCAACTTCGCCGCGCATGGCATCGATTTTGTTTCAAAGGTGCTTCCCTGCGGCCATTACACCACCGGCGAAACTCCCTACAAATTCATCGATGGCTGGTACCTCGGGTCGTTTGTCTACTCGGCCTTCCGTGATCTGGCGCGCAGGTCCTCGCCATCCCCGGCCGCTGTGCCGGCCGAGGTACAGGAAGATCTGCCCCGGCAGGTCAGCCCTCCAGATGCACGGTGGCCATAGCCAGCGCGGCGGTATGAGTGAGCGAAAGTGAGACACGGGTCACGCCCAGTTGTCCGGCAATGGCACGCGCGCGTCCCGTCAGATGCAGCACCGGACGCTGCCCGGGAAGCCTCTGCACCTCGAGCTCCTTCCACGAAACGCCGTGCTGAATACCGGTTCCCAGCGCTTTCGCCCCTGCTTCTTTGGCGGCGAAGCGGGCGGCAAAACTCTCTGCAGCCGCGGCTCGCGCGCGGCAGTAGGCGATCTCTCGTATCGGTAAAGATGCGGCGCAGGAACCTCTCGCCGAAGCGCTCGATGGAGCCTGCGATGCGTGGAACCTCAATCAGATCGATGCCCGTACCCACCAGCATGAGGCAACGTTAGCACAGCGTCCAACCTTTAGTTCGTGGAGGAAATAAATCGAGACTGAAGTCCCGCTTCCTCGCATTCCGATGCAGCCTGTGTGGACGAGACTGCGGAACTGAGCCGAGCCGGAAGTGCCTTGTGGGAGCTGAATCTCATCGCTCTGTGCGCGGACGATGCTCCTCGGACGATTCGCTTTCTCACCGGCGCCATTATGGCCTGTGGTGGCGATGTTCTCTCCCGCCGGTTTGATGCGGGTGGCACCGCTGCCATGGAATTTGCCTTCGTCCGCGCCGTCTGTGTCGAGATGTACAGCGTCCTCATTGCGGCCGGACTGGACCTCAGCGTCGAATCGCATCTGGCCCTCGCCAGCCTCTGTCAATGCACGCGCGAAACTCTGGAATCCACGGCCGGCGATCCCGTACGAGCGCAGCTGGTCATCCACGCGGCGACCGCGCAGCCGAAGTTCGAAGGCGGTTCCGTCCCCCCTCGCGTCGCTTAGTACGTTTCCAAGAATGCCTTTTTGAGTCTCGCTGCGGCAGCCATACTATGGCTGTCATGGAACGCTGGGAGGCCATCATTGTGGGAGCCGGTCCGGCCGGATGCGCCGCCGCCTTTGACCTGGCCGCCGCCGGACGCGCCGTCCTGCTCCTCGATCGCGCCGAGTTTCCCCGGCACAAGGCCTGCGCCGGCGGTCTCACCCGCAAATCGCTGCGCGCCCTCCGTTATTCCGTGGCGCCTGTTGTCCGCGAGACCCGTTCGACCATCATCGTCGAGAGCCACCGCGGCGACGCGGCCATCCTCGGCAGCCGCACCGCAGTCTGCGCCATGACCGTTCGCCAGGAGCTGGACGCTTTTTGCCTGCAACAAACTCTCGCCGCCGGTGCGCAGTTTTGCCGGATCGGCTCCATCCTCGCCATTGAGGAAACCGATGCGGATGTGCTGCTGCGCACCGCAGACGGATCCTTTCGCGGCCGGTTTCTCGTGGGCGCCGACGGCGTGCACAGCCGCGTGCGCCAGTTGGTTCAGGGCCAGTCGCCTTGCTGGCTTCGCCGCGGCTTTGCTCTGGAAACGCAGGTTCACTCCGCCGGGAGCAACTCTGCCGACCTCGTCTTCGACCTTGCTCCCGTGACGCACGGGTACGCCTGGATCTTTCCCAAGCGCGACCATCTCAACGTCGGCCTCTATAGCGTATCCGCCGCGGAGAAGCTGGACCGCTCCCGCCTGAGCCGCTACATTGGCAAACGTTTTGGCGACACGTGCGCTGATGGGGTCACCGGTCAGTTCCTTGGTTTTGGTGCCGAAGACGCGCCCCTCGTCCGCAGCCGGGTCTTTCTGGCCGGCGACGCCGGCGGCTTTGCCGATCCTCTTACCGGCGAGGGCATTCACGGGGCCATCGCCAGCGGCCAGGCGGCTGCAGCCGCAATCGACGCGGGCCTGAAAGGTCAGCCGGCATACCGGACCTTCGCCGCCCTCACCGCGCCTCTGCTCCGGGACCTTCGTCTGTCAGCCTCCGGTGCGCGATGGTTCTACGGCAATCCCGATCTCGGATTCCGCGCGCTCACCACGCCCGTTTTTCGCGGTGCTGTAATCAACGCATACGCCAACGGCACGAAGATTGCAGCTCTGGCCAGTGCCATCCGCCGCTTTGCGCGCGTCTGTACCGCTGGCGCCCCGCTCGGCATGTAAGGTTCGGCATGTAAGCTTCGGCATGTAAGTTTTTGTGACCCTGCCTCGCGGGAACCGAACCATCGTTATTTACTGCTAAGATTGCTTTTCGGACGGGCAGCAATCCATCTCCGGTTTCACGTGTGCCCCCCTCGAGCGAACAAGCTCCACCAGGGTGTTTCCGGGCCATTAATCACCGTGCCCTCGCGACTCCGAATCGCCAGTCGCAGCATCAAAAGGTTTTCTGGCGCAAATGAAATCCATGATCAGGATGCAGAGCCCGCACGCAATTCGACGGTCCATTCCCCTGCTGATCGTTGGTGCAGCCCAAGCGGCCTGGGGTGAAACCACCCAGGGATCGACCAGCATCTTTGCGCCGGCATCGACGCCCGCCAACACCATTCTGCATTTGTCGTACTTCGTCCTCACGATCACGGGCGGCATTTTTGTTGTGGTGGCCGGGCTGTTGACATGGGCCCTGATTCGCTATCGCGCGCGTGGTGACGACACCCGCGAACCGCCCCAGATTTACGGCAGCACCCAGGTGGAACTGGCCTGGACGGTGATCCCGGTTCTCATCGTGGTCGTGCTCTTCCTCACCACCGCGCGCATCATCTTTGCCATACAGGACGCGCCGAAGCCGAAGGACGCTCTCGATGTGACTGTGGTCGGACATCAGTTCTGGTGGGAGTTCCGCTATCCCAAGCTGGGCATCGTGACCGCGAACGAGCTGCACGTCCCGCTGGGTCAGGCCACGTTCCTGCACCTGCTTTCCGCGGATGTGGATCACAGCTTCTGGGTGCCACAGCTTGCGGGAAAGACGGACCTGATTCCGAATCATCCGAACGAAACGTGGATTCAGCCCCAGCACACCGGCCTGTATGTGGGGCAGTGCGCGCAGTTCTGTGGCATTGAGCACGCGCAGATGCTGCTGCGCGTGTATGTGGACACCCCGGAGCAGTTTGCGGCGTGGGTGCAGCATCAGCAGCAGCCCGGCGCGCAGGACGCGAGCGTGGCCGCGGGCCGCCACGTATTTGAGACGGAAGCCTGCACCAATTGCCATGCGGTCGCGGGGACGGCGGCGATCGGCACTTTCGGACCCAACCTGACACACCTGATGAGCCGCGATACCCTTGCTTCCGGCATTGTGCCGAACACCCCGGAGAATCTTCGCGCCTGGGTTCAGAATCCCAATACTTTCAAGCCCGGAGTTCTGATGCCGGCTATGCAGCTCAGCGATCAGCAGATCGACGAGCTGGTGGCCTACCTTTCCACGCTTCACTAGGACAGAGAAATGGCCGACCAAACCTTCCCGATTCCCGGATCGATCGACGTAACACCGCTGCCGCGTGCGGAGAAGACCACGGCGGTGGAGTGGCTGCACGGATGGGCGGTGACCGTCGACCACAAGCGCCTGGGGATTCTGTATATCGCCTACGGGATGATGTTTTTGCTGGTGGGGGGCGCGGAGGCGATCGCGATTCGCATCCAGCTGGCGTGGCCGGGCATGCACTTCCTCGCACCCGAGACCTTCAACGAGATGTTCACCATGCACGGCACCACCATGGTGTTTCTGGTGGGCATGACGATCCTGTTCGGCTTTGCCAATTATCTTATCCCGCTGATGATCGGGGCACGGGACATGGCGTTTCCGCGGCTCAATGCCTTCAGCTTCTGGATGACCGCGTTCGGCGGGTTGCTGCTCTACTACAGCTTTATCGGGGGCTTCGGTCTCTATGGGATGGGTTCGGCGCCGGACGTGACCTGGTGGGCGTATGCCCCGCTCACCGCACGCGCATTCTCCCCCGGCCACGCCACCGACTACTGGGCGCTGTCGCTGATCGTAGCCGGATTCGGAACCCTCGGCACGGCCATCAACATCATTTCCACCGCGTTTTGCATGCGTTGCCGGGGGATGACGCTGATGCGTATGCCGCTGTTTGTGTGGCTGATGGTGGTCACCAGCGGGCTGACCCTGATTGCCATTACGCCCCTGACGGCGGCACAGATCATGCTGGTGATCGACCGCTATCTGGGCGGTCATTTTTTCGACACGCAGGCGGGCGGCTCGGCGGTGATCTGGATGCACTTCTTCTGGATCTTCGGGCATCCGGAAGTGTATGTGCTGGTGCTGCCGGCGTTCGGCGTGGCCAGCGAGGTCATCCAGGTATTCTCCCGCAAGGCGATCTTCGGCTATCCGGCCATGGTGGCGGCCTCGGTGGGCATCGCCTTCGTGAGCCTGGGCGTCTGGGCGCACCATATGTTCACCATCGGCATGACTTCTGTCGGTAATACCTTCTTCGTCCTCGCAACCATGATGGTGGGCATTCCCACGAGCCTTAAGATTTTCAACTGGGTGGCAACCATGTGGGGCGGCAAGATCCACTTCAGAGTTCCAATGATGTTCGCTGTCGCCTTCGTGTTTCAGTTTCTGATCGCGGGCCTCACCGGGATCATGCTCTCGGTCGCGCCGTGGGACTGGCAGTTGCACAATTCGTATTTCGTGATCGCGCATTTTCATTACATTCTGGTAGGCGCCATCGTCTTCAATATCTTCGCGGCGATCTATTACTGGTATCCCAAGATGACGGGCCGGATGATGAACGAGACGCTGGGCAAATGGCATTTCTGGCTCTTCTTCATCGGGTTTCATCTCACCTTCGACACCATGCACTTCGTCGGCTTCATGGGCATGCCGCGCTCGATCTTTACCTACATGCCGGATCGCGGTTGGGCCGGATTGAACCTCATCATCTCGGTGGGCGGACTCATCCAGGGCATCGCAGTGCTGATCTTTGCATGGAACGTGGTCAACTCGTATTTCCATGGCAGGGAAGCCGGCAACGATCCGTGGGATGCGTGGACGCTGGAGTGGTCTGTACCCTCGCCGCCACCCCCGTATAACTTCGCCACCGATCCCGTAGTGCATAGCCGCCGTCCGCTGTGGGACCTGAAGCATCCGGAAGATCCCGACTGGAGATACGAGCAATGAGCGCCATCCCTGTCTCCGCAATTCCGGGTGGGGCAGAATACGAGCCGTGGCAGCTGCCGTCGCGCGGGCGCGTGGCCATGCTGTGTCTCATCATCGGCGAGTCGGCCATCTTCACCATTTTTGTTGTCGCTTACGTTTTTTACATCGGCAAGAGCCTCTCCGGTCCCACGCCGGCGGCCGTGCTCGATGTGCCGTGGTTCAACTCCATTTGCCTGCTTTCCAGCAGCGTGACCATCTGGCTGGCGGAGCGCGAGATCGAGCGCGGTCGCATGAAGAGCTTTACGGCGCTGTGGGCGCTCACCATGCTGCTCGGCACGATCTTCCTCTTCGGGACCGGCGTTGAGTGGCACAAGCTGATTTATCTGGATGGCCTCACGATTCGCACGAATCTTTTCGGGACGACGTTTTATTCGCTGGTCGGCCTGCACGCGTCGCACGTCATCATTGGCCTGACGATGCTGGGTCTGGTGCTGCTGTTTGCGCTCACCGGGCACCTTCGCCACGAACACACCGAGCGGATCCAGGTGGTGTCGCTCTACTGGCACTTTGTCGACGCCGTGTGGATCGTGGTCTTCACCGTTGTCTACATCGTGGGGCGGTAGCCGGAGAGAAAGATGAGCGACACGGTACAGCACAAAGCGGGCCCGGCACACGGCGAGAGCCTGCACCTCCCCGCGCCCACGCACTGGCCCATCATGCTGGCCTTCGGCTGCATGGCGGCCCTCGCCGGCCTGGTAACGACCTACTGGATCAGCGCCTTCGGCGGTGTGCTGATCGTGGCCGGATGCGTCGGATGGTTTCGCCAGGTGCTGCCGCACGAAGCGCATGAAGAAGTGCCTGTCGTGGTGCAGCCTGTCACCATCACGACCACGCGCCGGGTGGTGGAGCGGCTCCAGGTGAGCCCGGAAACCCGTGCTCTGCTGCCCGTCGAGACCTATCCCATCCTCAGCGGCATCAAGGGCGGCATTGCCGGCGGCATCGCCATGATCTTCCCCGCGATCGTCTACGGACTGGTCGCCCATCACAGCATCTGGTATCCGGTGAACCTGCTCGGTGGCGCCGGCGTCGGGCCTTCCCAGAACATCACCACAGCGGAGATCGCAACCTTTCACCCCAGCTGGCTGTTCGTGGCCATCATCATTCACTCGATTACGTGCCTGCTGGTGGGGTTGCTGTACGGTGCCATGCTGCCTATGCTGCCGCGGCGCCCGGTGGTGCTGGGCGGCGTGGTGGCTCCGCTGTTGTGGACCGGCCTGCTGCACTCGACGATGGGCGTGATCAACCCGGCGCTCGATGCGCGCATTCAGTGGGGATGGTTTGTCGTTTCGCAGGTGTTTTTCGGCGTGGTCGCCGGTCTGGTGGTCGCGCGCGAGGGCCGCATCCGCACTACCGGCCGCGTGCCGTTCTTTGCCCGCATGGGCATTGAAGCGCCAGGATTGATGGAGTCGAATCCCAACGCCGGACCGCCGCTTGCCGCGAGACAAGGAGAAGCACTGATGCGGCGGCCCTGGATCCTCGCTGCGGCAGCGCTTCCGCTCCTGCTGGCGCTCAGCGGATGCGAGCAAATGCCGGGAGCCCGCGCCGAGGCGCATCCTCCGCTGCGGCCCAGTGCGGTTCTCGACTTCCATACCCTCTACAGCCAGAACTGCCAGGCCTGCCATGGCACCGCCGGACAGAACGGCCCAGCATTGGATCTGGCCAATCCCGAGTACCTGGCCATGGCCGATGACGCCCGACTGCGGCAGATCATCGCCAACGGCATGCCCGGCACGCAGATGCCCGCCTGGGCTCAGTCGGCCGGCGGCATGCTCACCGACCAGCAGATCGACGCCATCATCGCCGGCATGCGCCGCGAATGGGCCAAACCGGACGTCTTCGCGGACACAACGCCTCCGCCACTGCGAGCAGGCCGCCGGCGGCGACGCGAAGCGCGGTCAGCAGGCGTATCAGGCGCGCTGCGCCATGTGCCACGGCGGCCCCGCCCGCCAGCAGCTCACCAGCGCCGTCTATCTGTCCCTCATCAGCGACGACGCGCTGCGCACCATCATCGTCGCCGGCCGTCCCGACATCGGCCAGCCCGACTGGCAACACGACTCCGCCAAAGGCGCACCCGCGACGCCTCTCACCGGTCAGGAAATCACCGACATCGTTGCGTATCTCGGATCGCTGCGGAACCCGGCGACGGTTTCCGCTGCGCCCATTCCCGTTCCCCCGAGGAGATAAGCCGTGGTTGACATGAGCGACAGCCCCAACAAACCCAGCACCGGCCCCGATATCGGCACGGCCCCGGTCGAGCCAAGCGCCCCGGATGGCCCGAAGGTCGTCACCCGCCGCTGGCTGCTGCTCGCCGCGGGTGCGGCGCTGAACGGTCTGGTCGGCATCGGCCTCGCGATTCCCATTTTCCGCTACCTCCTGGCTCCGGTCCGCAAGGACTCCTCGTATAACTCCTGGGTCACGCTCGGATCCGTCGATCAGTTTCCCGTTGGCCAAACCCGCCTCACCTCCTACAAGACGCCATGGACCCGGCCCTGGGACGGCGAGACCGACGAGGTCGCCTGCTATGTGCGCCGCGAAGGAACCGCGCAGTTCAGCGTCTTCGCCATCAACTGCGCCCATCTCGGATGTCCGGTCCGCTGGTTCCCGCAGTCGCAGCTCTTCATGTGCCCGTGCCACGGTGGCGTCTACTACGCCGACGGTTCGCGGGCTTCCGGACCTCCTGAGCGCGGCCTGTTTACCTACGACTACAAGGTGGCTGGCGGCGAGCTGCACATCGACGCCGGACAGATGCCCACCCTTTCCAACACGGCGAAGCTGGTGAAGATCGCCTTGCCCGGCCAGGACGGAGACGCCTCATGTCACGGTTGAAGCGGATCTACGACTGGTTCGAGCTGCGCCTGCAGCTCGAGGGCCCCGTCAAGGACGCGGTGCTGCACAAAGTCCCGCGCAACACGGCGAGCTGGTGGTACGTCTTCGGCAGCGCCGCCTTCACGCTGCTGCATGCTGCAGGTTGTCACCGGCATCCTGCTCTCGCTGGTGTACGTGCCGTCGGGCGCCCAGGCGTGGAGCAGCCTCAACATTCTGAACCATCAGGTGCCGCTGGGCTGGTTTCTCCGGGCGCTCCATGGATGGGGCTCCAATTTCATGGTCGCCGTGGTCTTCATCCACATGGCGCAGGTCTTCCTCTTCGGCTCCTACAAATATCCCCGCGAGCTCACCTGGACCGTCGGCGTGTTTCTGCTCCTCATGACCCTGGGCATGGCCTTCACCGGCCAGGTGCTGCGCTTCGACCAGGACGCCTACTGGGGCCTCGGCATCGGCGTCTTCATCATGAGCCGCGTGCCCTGGGTGGGCGGCGATCTGGTGCACCTGCTCCTCGGCGGCCCGGTCATTGCCGGTGCCACGCTGTCGCGGTTCTTTACCCTGCATGTCTTCGTCATTCCCGGACTGCTGCTCGTTATGGTGGCCGCGCATATCTGGATGGTTCTCAAGCTCGGCGTCAACGAGTGGCCCATGCCCGGCCGCGTGGTGCGCCGCTCGACCTACCTCGCCGAGTACAACAAGCTCGCCCATGAGGACGGCATTCCCTTCGTTCCCGGCGCGTTCTGGAAGGACCTGGTCTTCTCCGGTGCGGTGCTCGCGGCCGTCGCGGTCTGCGCAATCGTTTTTGGGCCGTACGGACCCGGCGGCCAGCCGGATCCCTCCATCATTCAGACCGTTCCCAAGCCGGACTTTCCGTTCCTCTGGATCTACGCCGTTCTGTCCTTCCTGCCGCCTTCGATGGAGACGCCGTTCATTCTGATCGCGCCGGTCGTCATGATCGCGGGATTGCTGGCCGTGCCGTTCGTCGCGCCCGAGGGCGAGAAGAGCTGGCACCGGCGGCCGGTGGCCGTGCTGGCCCTGACCACAGTGGCCGTCGCGTGGGGCGCCCTCACCGATCTCGGTACCTACACGCCGTGGAGCCCGCACATGACCGCGTGGAGCGGCGATTCGCTGCCCGTGAAGTATCTCCGCGAGGCCACCCCCTTGGTGCGTCAGGGAGCCGTCATCTTCCAGGCCAAGCAGTGCCGCAACTGTCACTCCATCGGCGGCCAGGGCGGCCAGCGCGGTCCGGCTCTGGACGCCGTGGCCACCCGCATGACCCCGGACCAGATGCGCTTCAAGGTGGTTTCCGGCGGCGGCAATATGCCTGCCTACGGAAAGAACCTGTCGCCCCCGGAAATCGAGGCGCTGGTAAGCTTCCTTGAGACGCTGCATCCGGCCAACGAGCCGCCCGCGGCGAATGCGTCGACGAAAGATATTGACGCAAATCCGTCGCCGCCGCCGGTGAGCGGCAGCAAATAACCATGAATGCCGATGCCCTGGTGACGCGATGGGACATCCCCTGGGCCGTAACCGCGGCTCTCGCGATCACCGCCCTCGTCTATCTCCGCGGCTGGCGCCAGATCCGACAAACGCGGCCCGAGCGATTTCCGAAGTGGCGGCTGGCAGCCTTCCTGGGTGGGATTCTGGCCCTTTTCGTGGCCGTCGCGTCGCCGCTCGATACCTTCAGCGAATCCCTCCTCTTCATGCACATGGGCCAGCACTTTGTGCTGATGTCCGTGGCCCCGCCCGCTGATCGTCTTCGGAGCGCCGGTGGTGCCCATGCTGCGCGGCCTGCCGCGGTCCGCTGATTCGCCGGGTGTTGCGGCCGTTGTTCCAGACCGGCATTCTGCCCGCAATCGGCGGATTTCTCACCCGCCCGAAGGTCGCCTGGCTGGCCTTCACGGTCTCCTATGTTGGCTGGCATATCCCTCGCGCCTACGAGTTCGCGCTCTCGTCGGAAAACATCCACAACTGCGAGCATGCGTGCTTCTTTTTCACCAGCCTCCTGTTCTGGTGGCCGGTCATTGAGCCGTGGCCCTTCCGCCCGCGCTGGGTGCGAAGCCGAAGCGGCGATCACGCGCGATGGCTCCTGATTCCGTATCTGCTGCTCGCCGACGTGGTGAACACCGCGCTCTCGGCGTCCCTGTGCTTCTCCGGGAAGCTGCTCTATCCCAGCTACGCAGCCGTGCCCCGGCTCTTCGGACTGAGCGCCATGAACGACCAGATCGCCGCCGGAGCCTTCATGTGGGTGATGGGCTCGATGATGTACCTGATCCCCGGCGTGATCATCACCGTGCAGCTACTGTCGCCGCGGCGGCAGCGCATCGCGACGCAGAGTGCAGAGTACCGCGTGCAGGGAGCGGGTGTTTAACCCGCCGCGCCGGCTGTAATCCTGACGCAGCGGAAGGATCTGCGGCTATTTCAGGTCGCCGTGTAGCCCTGAACCGGTGGCGTTTCCTCGCGAGCGAGGAAGCGCCAGGGCGCGAGGGCGGGCAGCCGGGGGCGGCCAAACGGGGCCCTGGCGAAACATCGTTTCGCCGAGGTGCCAACAGAGCCCGGGGAAAGAACGATCCCCAGGAAATGGCGGCTTCAGCCACAGAACCGGTGGCGTTTCCTCGCGAGCGAGGAAGCGCCAGGGCGCGAGGGCGGGCAGCCGGGGTCCTGGCGAAACAACGTTTCGCCGGGGTGGCACTGAGCCGTGACCCCTGCCAAAACCCATAGATCCGCCTCCCGCAATCTCCCAATTTCCGGTTGTCAAGCATTACCAAAGTACAAAACCAACAAAACAAGACCAGATTCGAGCGCAAAACAGCTGGCAGAAAATCTCGTCCCAACTTGCTATTCTGAAAATAGGGGGTAAGAAAGAAAAATCTCTCCGGAAAAGCCCGCCGCAAGCGGGCTTTTCCTTTTGGCCCCGAAAGGAGACCCCGCCGCCATGGCTCACGGATTTGAAGCCCTCAGTAAGTACTGGAATCCAGTTGCGTGAGCCACCGGACCCGCTTTTGGAGCCTCCAAAAAGTACCCTGTTCTCCGTTACCTGGCGTTTGGAGCCCTCAAACGAAACGGCTACTTACCGGCAAACAAAGTACTTGCCCGAAAACATAACCCTCCCCCCGGGGGGATGCCTCAGGGTTTGTTCGCCAGGATCAGCGGCGAAGGTCCAGGAGCCGGCAGGCTGCGGATATTCGTGAACCCAACCTCCTCCAGCCACGCTCCGATCTCCTCAAACGACCAGGTATTGCCCTCCTGGGTGTTCACCAGCATGTTGACGGCAAAGAAAAGGCTCGGAACCGGGCCGGTGCGCTCCGGCGGCCGCCCGTCCGGCCTGGACTACTCGCGACGCTCCTGCAGAAAGTCCGGCGCCACCGGATTCTCGTACAGCGAGTAGTCCCGAGTCACGACCGTCAGGCCGCCGGGAGTCACAAAATAGTTCTTCCGGTCCTCGTTCGGGTCGTAGCCAATGACCGTCCCTTCCGGAAGATGGACGTCGCGGTCGATGATGGCTCGCTTGATCCGGCAGTGCCGCCCAATGTTCACGTGGGTGAAGACAATGGTGGAATCGAGCTCCGAATAAGAATTGACGCGCACATCCTGGCTCAGCACACTGTTCCGCACCACGGCGCCCGAAACAATGCAGCCGCCCGAGACGATTGAATTGATCGCCATGCCCGTCCGCCCCGGTTCGCCGAAAACGAACTTCGCCGGGGGATACTGGCGCACCCGCGTCCGGATCGGCCAGCTGTTGTCGTACAGGTTGAAGATCGGCGAAACCGACCCAACGTCCATATTGGCGTCGAAGTAAGCTTCCAGCGTCCCCACATCCCGCCAGTACAGGGCTTCCTTCCGGTTCTCATCCACGAAGTTGTAGGCGTACATCTTGTACTTGCCCAGGATGGCCGGCAGGATGTTGTGCCCGAAGTCGTGCTGCGAATCCGGATCCTCGGCATCCCGGATCAGCGCGGGCAGCAGCACGTCCGTGTTGAAGATATAGATGCCCATCGAGGCATCGACCATGTTGGGATTGAACGGCGACCGCACATCGGTCTGCTTCGGCTTCTCCAGGAACCCGGTGACCTCTCCGTTGTGGGCCACCTCCACCACGCCGAAGCGGCCGACATCCGCCGGCTCGATCGGCAGCGTGGCGATTGTCACGTCGGCGCCGGAGTCTTTGTGCTGCCGCAGCATCTTGCCGTAGTTCATCTTGTAGATCTGGTCGCCGGAAAGAATCAGCACGTGCTTGGGCTGCTCGGAGCCGATCGAGTAGATGTTCTGGTAAACGGCGTCCGCCGTGCCCACGTACCAGTTGGAGCTGACGCGCTGCATGGGCGGGAGAATCTCAATGAATTCGCCAAGTTCCTGCGCCACCACACTGGTCCATCCCTCGCGGATGTGCCGGTTCAGAGAAAGAGCTTTGTATTGAGTGAGGATGTAGACGCGGCGCAGGTCGGAGTTGATGCAGTTGGAGAGGGTGATGTCGATGATGCGGTATTGCCCCCCGAAGGGAACCGCTGGCTTAGCCCGATCCCGCGTGAGCGGAAACAGGCGCTCGCCCTGCCCGCCCGCCAAAAGTACGCCAAGCGTGTCCTTCATCGGCATGTTCGCCTCTCACCGCTTCTGATTGGCTCCCTCGCGCGATCTTCCTGCGGCCGGATCCCCGCTCCCGCGCCCTGCCACATCGTCTGGGAGCGAAGGTCAGATATATCACAAGTTTGGCGAATTGTGCGTCCGGTGCGACACCTCAGGAATCTTCCGGCTCTCCCGAGTCACCGGTGACCGAGATTCGCAGCGATTTGAGGAAATGCAGATCCTGGGCCGTAAACGTCCCTTCTTCATCCGACACGGCTTCCTGACTGCTGTCTCCGGCCTCCAGAGCGCCAGCCGGCTGTTCCTCCACCTCGTTCAGCCCAATAGTCGCCTCCAGCATCAGCAGAACTTCAAATCCCTGTCTGCGAATATCGGCCACCACGCCGGCGATTTGGGGGGACTCGGACACACTCTCGTGGATGGCCTCGCCCAATTGCTGAACCAGCTTGCGGAGTTTTTGATTCAAGTCAGAACCTCGATTTCCCGGCATGCGGCGTGGGACCGCAACATCCGATTCTCCTACCTTATCTTCTGATGTTCCCGCGGGGCAATGCGCACCTTCGATGCCCATTTTGGCGCGCTGCTAGACTTTTTTTATGCAGCCGAATCGCCTGGGTCGGGCTCTGGGAATCGGGACACGCGTTGCCGTCGGCAAACTGCGCGATGGCACCGCGCAGGCCGCCGCAGCCGCGCAGCGGTCCGCCGCCTCCAGCCCGGCGACCGCTGCCACGACCTCCACTCCTCCCGGATCCCGGCCGGCCCCTCACTTTCCCGGTTATGCAGAGAGCGGCCGACGCGTGGCGCGGGGTGCCGG
Source organism: uncultured Acidobacteriaceae bacterium (assembly GCA_963770525.1). Classification (GTDB taxonomy): domain Bacteria; phylum Acidobacteriota; class Terriglobia; order Terriglobales; family Acidobacteriaceae; genus Palsa-343. The sequence continues at coordinate 603,409 of CAVYPY010000007.1, forward strand.
GCGATTTGGATCGGCTCTGGTGCGCCCCTTCGCGCACGCCACCGGTGTGCTCACGCTCCAGATCACTGGAGTTTTCTTCGCTCTGTTCACAGGTTTCTTCACGGTCCATGCCTGGCAGGCTTTCAAAGCGGCTGGAATGCACGACCGGCGTGTCCTGATCTATGCAGCGTTTGCGGTGCTCTTTGCCTGGTTCACCGCAACGTCCTTCTGGCGTGCACGGGCGAAGCAGAAGCGGACCTGAGGCGCGCTCTCGGCGTTGTGGCTTACAATGGCCGGTTCGCATGCCCGGCCAGTCCCATTCCAAACCCGTCTACACTTCCAACGACCTGGCGGCGTTCGACGCTGAACGCGACGTTGGTTTTCCCGGACAGTTTCCCTTCACACGCGGCATTCAACCCACCCTGTACCGCGGCCGGCTCTGGACGATGCGCCAGTACGCGGGCATGGGCGACGCCGAAGAAAGCAACCGGCGCTACCGCTTCCTGCTGGAGCAGGGAACCGCCGGCCTCTCCGTCGCCTTCGATCTGCCCACCCAGATCGGCTACGACTCCGACTCGCCGATGGCGCTCGGCGAAGTGGGCAAAGTTGGTGTGGCCATCGACTCCATCGAAGACATGGAGCGGCTCTTTGACGGCATTCCTCTCGATCGCATCTCGACCTCGATGACCATCAACGCCACAGCCGGAATTCTCCTGGCGCTGTATGTGGCGGTTGCCCGGCGCACCGGAGCGGAGGTGAAGAAGCTCTCCGGCACCATCCAGAACGACATCCTCAAGGAATACATCGCACGCGGCACCTACATCTATCCCGTGCGACACGCCATGCGCGTGGTCACCGACGTGTTTGCCTGGGCGGGCGAGAACGTACCGGAGTGGAACACAATCTCCATCTCCGGATATCACATGCGCGAGGCGGGATCGACGGCTGCCCAGGAGGTTGCCTTCACCCTCGCCAATGGCATGACCTATGTGCAGGCGGCCATCGATGCGGGACTGGAAGTGGATCTCTTCGCGCCGCGGCTCTCCTTCTTCTTCAATGCGCACAATGATTTCCTGGAGGAAATCGCCAAATTCCGCGCGGCGCGCCGAATCTGGGCGGGCATCATGCGGGATCGCTTCGAGGCAAAGAATCCGCGCTCGTGGATGCTGCGCTTCCATACGCAGACCGCGGGGTCGACCCTGACCGCGCAACAACCGGAAAACAACATCGTCCGCACGGCGATCCAGGCTCTGGCCGCGGCTCTGGGAGGGACCCAGTCGCTGCATACCAATGGATACGACGAAGCGCTGGCGTTGCCGACCGAAGAGGCTGCCCGTATCGCCCTGCGCACCCAACAGATCATCGCTTCGGAATCCGGCGTGGCCAACACCATCGATCCCGTTGCGGGCTCATATGTCATCGAGACGCTGACGAACGAGATCGAACGCCAGGTGAAGTCGTACTTCGAACGCATCGAGACGATGGGCGGCATGCTGGCGGCTATCGAGAACGGCTGGGTGCAGCAGGAGATCCAGAATGCAGCCTACGATCACCAGCGTGCGGTGGATGCGCAGCAAGCGATCGTTGTCGGCGTGAACCGCTTCACGCGCGACGAGGAGCCACCCATCCCCACGCTGCACATCGATGCAGAACTGGAACGGAAACAGGTGGAGCGGCTGCGGGCGCTGCGATCGCGGCGCGATCCGACACCCTGGCACGCCGCCCTGAATCAGGTCCGTGACCATGCCCAGTCCGGCGCCAACCTGATGCCGGCGATTCTCAAGGCCGTCGAAGCCGCCGCGACCGTTGGCGAAATCGCCACCACGCTGCGGGAAGTTTTTGGCGAGTACCGGGAGAGCGTCACCGTATAACCTCTGACGCTCTGAGACCTCAGCGCCGTGACGTACACTCGATGAAATCAGGGCCCTGCTTCTTTTCCGGAGAGTTATGAAACATCTGCTCTTTGTGCTGATGACATTCCTCGCGCCCGCCGCTTTCGCCGCCACCCACCCGGTCGCGTTGTTCTACATGACGAACGATCCGTCGTCGATACGGGATTTCTTTGCCCACGCCTCGCAGATCGACATCCTGGTTCCCACCTGGTATCAGGTGGACGAGAACGGATTGGTAACCGGCGCCCCGGAGCCCGCCGTCCTGCGGCAGGCACAGAGTGAGAAGCTGCCGGTGATGCCGATTGTGGCGCTGTTCAACAAAACAAAATTTCACGTGCTGGCCATGGACCCTGCCGCTCAGACCCTGATGAACGAGGCGCTGGTTCGGGAATGCAAGCTGCATGGCTATGTCGGCTTTCAATTCGATCTCGAGAACGTGTCGTGGACCGATCGCGACACCTTATCAGCTCTGGTGAAGAGGACGGCGGACGCGCTGCACGGCGCGGGCCTGCAACTGAGCATCGCGACGGTCCCGAATGCCCCAGGCTATCCGGGAAGCGGTGGCTTCGCCAAGTGGATCTACACGGACTGGCGCGGCGCCTACGATCTGGCAGCTCTGGCCAAATCCGTGGATCTGATCTGCCTGATGACCTACGACCAGAACACGCGCTGGACCGAGCCGGGACCGGTCGCAGGCTGGCAATGGACCCTGGAGAACATGAAATACGCCCTGCAGTTCGTCCCGAAGGAAAAGCTCTCGCTGGGCATTCCCGTCTATGGATACCACTGGTACGCGGGCACGCCCATTCTCGTTCCGCCGACGAAGGAAGGGGAGCTTCCGACCGAGAAGCCGAACCCGAGCGGGGACTACATCGGTGCGCCGGATGCCGAGCTGCTGGCGCACGACTGGGGTGGCATCATTCAGTGGGACGCCGACGATCACACCGCCTGGTTCTATATCAACCGTGACCAGATGCGGGAGTGGATCTTTTTCACCGACCTGCGCACCTTCCGGGATCGCTACGATCTCACGCAACAGAATGGCCTGGAAGGTTTCTGCTCCTGGGTTCTTGGCCAGGAAGACCCACAGATCTGGACAGTCCTGCCCCAGCGCCAGTCCAGCGAAGGGCACGCGCAGGGCAAACAATGAGCGCGAAGAATCTCCGCCGATGGCTCTCCGGCGGCACGCTCTTGCTCGCGTGCGCAGCGCTTTCCGGACAGACACAGCCGAACTTTGTGGACCTGAAGCCCTCGCCGCAGCAGGTTGCGTGGCAGGACCTGGAATTCGGCGTGATCATCCACTTCTCCACCAACACGTTCCTGGATCGTGAATGGGGTGATGGAACCGCCAGCCCCGCGGTCTTCAATCCCACAGCGTTCAATCCTGATCAGTGGATGCAAGCGATTCGTGCGGCCGGAGCCAAGTATGTGGTCCTGGTGGCCAAGCATCACGATGGCTTCTGCCTCTGGCCGACTGCACAAACCGACTACAGCGTGAAGTCCAGTCCCTGGGAGAACGGGCACGGCGACGTGGTGGGCGATGTGGCAAAAGCGGCGAGGAAATACGGCCTGAAGTTCGGCATCTATCTCTCTCCCTGGGATCGCCACGATCCGCGCTATAAGGACTCCGCGGCCTACGACCGCTATTACGAAGCGGAAATGTCGGAGCTGGCGACGAACTATGGCGATCTCGTGGAGTGGTGGCTCGACGGGGCGGGCAGCGCCGGCCACGTGTACGACTTCAGGAAATACATTGAGACGCTGCGCACCTATCAGCCGAACACGATTGTTTTCGCCGATACCGGGCTGTTCGAGTATGGCGATGCTCGCTGGGTTGGCAACGAGCAAGGGTTTGTTCCTTACGAGGACTGGGACGCAATCGACCGGCACGGATATGTGCGCTGGCGTCCAGTGGAAGCGGACACGCCGCTCCACAAGGGCCACTGGTTCTGGCATCCCGATGATGAAGCCACGCTCAAAACCGTACCCGAGCTGCTCACCACCTGGGATGAAACTGTGGGGCGCGGCGCCCAACTGATGCTGGGTCTGGCTCCGGATCGGCGCGGTCTCCTGCCTGATGCGGACGTGGCGCGTCTGGAGGCATTCGGCAAGGCGCTGCGCGCCCGCTATGCCCACAATCTTGCGCTGGCGCATCAGCCGATTCCGCCCGAAGAGGAGGCGGCGGTCGACGGCAATCCGGATACATTCTGGTCCGCGCCCGCCGGCTCCCACTACGCGGTGCTGGAGCTTCGCTTCGCAAAGCCCATCACCTTCAACCGCGCCCTCACCCTGGAGTGGCTGAACGACGGACAGCGGGTAGAGAAGTATTCGATCGATGTCTGGACCGGATCGGGATGGAAGAGCGTCACCGCGGCTCAGGCGATTGGCCACGAGAAGATCGATATCTTTCCCGAAGTGACCGCGAGCCGTGTGCGGCTCAACATCCTGTCGAGCACGGACGCGGCGCAGATTCGCGAGTTTCAGTTGTACGAGGTGTCTGCGCCGGCAGAAGACTCCGTGGCCGAGCTTCATTAGCCGCCGGGCGTTCTTAAGGCTTTCCTGCTGGCGGCCGCCAGCCCATCCAGTCGAGCAGCCAGCGCCAGGTATTCTCCATCGTTCGGTTCTTGCGGCGGCGAAGGCAGGCTGGCGGTCGGGAATCGCACTGGCTTCCCGCCGTAGCTGGTGGCCAGCTCGCGAAACATGTGTCCCTGCTCCTTCACGCGACCCTCGTTGGTCAGCAGCCCCAGCGTATATTCGACCGAATTGAATTCGTAGCGGCGGTCAACATCGTGGCTATCCCAGTAGCTGAACCAGCTCACGCCCTCGTCAATCGCTGCGAGAACGGCTCGTTGCAGCCATTCGGCCTGCTGCTTTTCGTCAGCGCTTCAATGCAGGTGTTGAATTCGCCCGCCCAGACGGGTTTCTGCGGTGAATCCGCATACGAACGGATCAGCGTTGCCATGCCAGCCAGAAGCCGGACGCTCGGCGGATCCATCGGGCCACCGTACTTCAGAGAGCCGGTCCACCAGGGATAGCAGTGCATCACCGGCATTCGCTGGTCGCGCACGAGCGCCTGGGGCGAGAACGTGGTGGTCTCAAACCATGGCTGATGATCGACGCCGTTCACGTTCAGATGTCCAGGCAGGATCGAATCGAGCAGAGAAAAAGTCCTGGCCATCCACGCATCGCCAGCCGCAGTCGGGCCGCTCCAGCACGTGTTGATCTCGTTGCCGAGGTCGAACCCGATCACGTTGTCGTGATTCCTCACTACAGTCGCCAGTTCGCGAAGGAACAGCTCCTGGGCCGCTGCCATCTGGGAGTCCGTGAAGAAAGCTGCCCCGGTTCGGTTGAAGGGCGGGAGAAAAAACCAGCCGCTGAGCTGTCCGGTGAAGACCGTAATCAGGGCGTCGAGCCTGCGCTGCGCCATCCAAGTGAGCATCTGATCCAGTCGCTCGAGATGGAGCGGGCTCACCCAGGTGGGATTCGGCTGAAAATAAGGCCAGATCAGCAGGATGCGCAGATGATCGGCGGCGAGCGAGGCAATCGCGTCCAGGTCGCTCTGGATGGGATCCGGGTCCCAGTCGTTCCAGCAGAACCACCATCGGCGCGACGGCGTGTAGTTGATGCCGAAACGGTGGCGCCCGACATCGAGGGCGGCAGGACGGGCGGGAGGGTCGACGGCTGCGGCCCCTAACCCACGCTGGGCCGCCGAAGCGGAAAGACCAATAGCCGCACTGTCATAGAGGAATCTGCGCCGGTTCATCATCATGGAGACATTCCCGACAACCGGTGGAAAACACCAGCCGATCGTAAGCTTGAGGTACAGTGCTGATTTTAGAGGCTGGTGCTGAAGAAGGGCGTGCAGCAGAAGCCCGCCTTGAATCGGCAAGCAGGCGCTTTCGGACGGGATTCGGGCGAAGAGGACGGATATGCAAAGCAGACAAGAGATGAAGGCGGATCGGCGTCAAGAGCCGAACCGGTGCAATTGGGGGCGGTGGGCGGCGCTGGCCGCAGTGGCGGTGGCTGTTTCGCCTTTCGCCGGAGCACAGCAGCCGGTGACGGTGCGGACGCCGGCGACACCTCTGGTGGTCCACGATCCGTATTTCAGCGTGTGGTCATTTGACGATGCGTTGAACAGCGGACCGACGCGCCACTGGACCGGCACCGACCAGCAACTGAATGGAGTCATCCGGATCGATGACCATCCGTTCCGCTTCATGGGCGACTGGCAGGACATTCCCGAGCTGCCGCAGGTGTCGCGGGCGATCTGGCCAACGCGAACGATCTACGACTTCGAAGGGCATGGCATTCATCTGACAGCGACATTCTTTACGCCGGCTCTGCCCCAGGATCTGGACGTGCTGTCGCGGCCGCTGACCTATCTGATCTGGACGGTGCGTTCGACGGATGGGCAACCGCACAAGGTGCGGCTTTCCGTCAGTGCCAGTGCGAAGCTGGCGGTGAACGATGAGCACGAGACGGTGGTGTGGGGTACGAACCGCGTCGGCGACATGACCGTGATGCAGATCGGCGACAATCAACAGCCGATGCTGGAGAAGGCCGGCGACAATCTGCGCATCGACTGGGGCTGGGCGGACCTGGCGATCCCCGCACAATCAGGCATGACAACGGAGATTGTTGGCGGCCGCGCGTTCCATCATGATGTCGCCAGCGGAGCTTCGTCTGCAGAGGGTGACGATCTGGACATGCCGCGGGCCCCGCGTGTGGACCTGCCGATGATGGCCGTGAATTTCGATCTGGGCGACGTTTCGCCGTCGCCGGTGACACGGCGGGCGATGCTGGCGTACGACGATCGCGAAGCGGTGGAATACCTGCACCGGCAGTTGCCGGATTACTGGCGCCGCAACGAGCAGACGTTTGCCGGGATGCTGCAGGATGCCGAGCACCAGGAAGACGCCTTGCTGACAAAGGCCGAGGCCTTCGACCGCGCGCTGGTGACGGATCTGACGCAGGTCGGTGGCGAGAAGTATGCGCAACTGGCGGTCCTTGCCTATCGGCAGACATTCGGAGCCGGCAAGCTGGTGGTCGATATCGACGGGCAGCCGCGGTATTTCGCCAAAGAGAATTCGAGTAATGGCTGCACCGATACGGTGGACGTGATCTATCCGGCGTCGCCGTTTTTCCTGCTGCTAAACCCGAAGCTGCTGGAGGCGGAACTGCGCCCCGTCATGGACTACGCCCGGCTGCCGCGCTGGCCATGGCCGTTCGCGCCGCACGATATCGGAACCTATCCGCTGGCGAACGGGCAAGTATACGGCGGCGGCGAGAAGACCGAAGAGGATCAGATGCCGGTGGAGGAAAGCGGCAACATCCTCATCATGTTCGATGCTCTCGCGAAGGCGGAAGGCAATGCGGATTTTGCCGCGCAATACTGGCCGCTGCTGTCAAGGTGGGCGGATTATCTGCTGAAGTTCGGAATGGATCCGGAGAATCAGCTGAGCACGGACGACTTCACCGGTCACCTCGCGCACAACGCGAACCTGTCGATCAAGGCCATTCTCGCGCTGGGCAGCTACGCGCAGCTGGCGGACATGCTGCATAAGACGGATGAGGCGGCGAGATTCCGGCAGAACGCGCAGCAGATGGCGCAACAGTGGCTGAAAATGGCGGCCGATGGCGACCACACGCGCCTCGCCTTCGATGTTCCGGGGACGTGGAGCCAGAAATACAACCTGGTGTGGGACCGGATTCTCGGGCTGAATCTCTTTCCGGAATCGCTGACCCGGGAAGAGATTGCGTTTTACCTGAAGCATCAGAACGCGTTCGGGCTGCCGCTGGACAATCGCCACACCTACACCAAGCTCGACTGGAGCGTGTGGACTGCGACGCTGGCGCCGAATCAGCACCAATTCCAGGAGCTGATCGATCCGCTGTACAGATTCATGACCGAGACTCCGACACGCGTGCCGCTCAGTGACTGGTTCGACACGGTCACAGGAGCGCAGGTCGGGTTCCAGGCGCGTTCGGTCGTGGGCGGCGTCTACATCAAAATGCTGACCGATCCAGCGCTATGGAAGAAGTGGGCGTCCCAAGCCCACGAATGAGGACTCTCATGCGTGCCTCCCCCTCATATTCTCTTTTTCTCTTTTCAAATATTCGAGACAGGGAGCTTCAGATAAGGACAAAACGCAAAAAGAGCCGGCGAGACCTTTAAGCTGCTGATTTTAAAGACTGGTGCCGAAGAAGGGACTCGAACCCCCACACCCTTGCGGGTACATGGACCTGAACCATGCGCGTCTGCCAATTCCGCCACTTCGGCAAGTGAGATCCGGCGCAGATCAGCGCTGGACGGGCAGCAACTCCTAGTGTTACAAAGGCATCCACTCGTGTCAAACCCGCATGCCAGGAAGCCCTGACGCGTTATTCTGGCCTCAGCGATCCCCTGCCATGACCCCACAGCCCCCATCCCGCCCCATTCCCGAATCCCAGGCAAAAGAAATCCGCCGCCTCTCCCACGATCTCAGCAATGCGCTCGAAATCGTGCTGCAGACCAGCTTTCTGCTCGGCACCGTTCCTCTGGATGAGGATGCAAAGAAGTGGCGCGCCATGCTCGACAACGGCGTTCAGCAGGCCGCGGAGATCAACCGCCAACTGCGCGAGTACATCCGCGGGAACAGTTGAGTCTCGGCGGGTTAGTGAGATAATAGGAACAGCCACCAGGAGATTCTCTTCCTGACCGGCGTCGCCATGGGGGCGTCACGGTTTCGACGGGATCGCTTGCGGCATAGAGGCATGCCGGGGTCTGGGCACCCGTAATCGCCTGGAAAACCATAATTGCCAACACCAATCAGCTGGCATACGCAGCCTAATTAGTTAGGTTGCCGTCCTCCGCGGTTTCGCCCTTGGGCCGCGAAAGGACGTCGCACAGAGGGCTGGTCGTCGACCCTCGGTCCGTGGGTTGTCGACGAGATCATCGGACTAGTTTTCTGCGTTTCTTGTCGGTTCTAAGCGCAGGGAGCGAAATTTCCGAATCCGACTGAGCATGGAGTCTCTCTGTTGACAACGATTTCGGACGCGGGTTCGACTCCCGCCGCCTCCACCAGTTCTATCCTGTCTATTATCAAGTCTTATTAGATTTGCGCCTGCCCCGCGCCGCGCTCAAGGCGTTTGTTACCAACACTCAAGGCTGAAGCTGCTCGTCAAGCCGCATGCACCTCTCTGACCGCGATATCCAACCTGGACTTTGGTATTGATCGATACGTTCGCCCAATGGATTCGTCGTCGCGCTTCTGCCAATCTTGCCTTGAACAGTCGCTCGCTCTAACATCGACAGGGGCATCCAATGGATGGCACAAACGGGCCGGAGACCACGCGCGTGACCGCGTCTTTCGCGTCGAACGCGCTTAGTGTCAACGTTTTTACCGCCCCGGGAAAGGCTATGGTCGGCGAGCGGCCAAAGCCCTTTGGCGAACCGCTTGGCTTTGACCCGATCACGTCGACTTTGATCTTCGGCGAGCACGATGCGGTGCTGGTTGACGCAATGATGACAGTAACTGAGGCCGAGGCTCTCGCGGATTGGGTTGGTCTGCACAACCGCAACCTGGAGACCATCTATATAACGCACGCCCATTTCGACCACTTCTACGGTCTGAGCATTCTGCTGGACCGTTTCCCAGGCGCTCGGGCGATAGCTACTCCCGGGACGCTGAATGCCATACAGATGTTCCTCTCTCCCCCAGTGCAGCGGTTAGCCCGCCAGTTGTTTCCTGGGCAAGTGCCCACAAAGTTGGTTGCACCTGAGCCTTATGAGCACGGCACCTTCACCCTCGAGGGCCACGAGTTGCGCATCATCGAGCAGGGCCACACCGATAGTCCCGATACGACGTCTCTCTACGTTCCATCGATCGGCCTGATCGTCGCTGGCGATGTTGTGTACAACCAATGCCGGATGTACGTCGGCGACACTACCCCCGAGAGCCGAAAGAACTGGATCGCGGCGCTGGACCGGTTAGCGGCGCTGAACCCGGCGATAGTTGTCGCCGGGCACAAAAAGCCGGGTGCGCCGGACTCTCCCTCGACGATCCAGGACACCAGGCGTTACCTGCAGGACTTCGATCGGGTGCAGAAAACCGCGATTTCCGACCAGGACCTGTTCGATCAAATGACGGAGCTATATCCGCATTGGGTAGCCAATCAGTCGTGGTTGATGTTCGGATTCCCAATGTCGTAACCCACATCAACCTCCTCCCCTGGATCCGCACAGAACTGATCAGGATTTCTGGAAGCGGAGGCATAGCCGATGACCTCGCGCAGACAGCTGTTCCAGGGTTTCGCTTTACTCCTGATATCGAATCTTCGTGGCTCCTGGTTGTTCGAGACCGTGTTCTAAAAAACGGAGGAAATTCATGAAGCGAGAAATCATTCTGGTCGAGCCACTGGCGACCTACCTCGAAAAGTACAAGGCGCCCGCTTCGATGGTGACTAAACACGGCGACACGATTTACGTCTCAGGCTGTCCGCCGTTCGATCCGAAAACCGGAGAGATTTTCCGAGGGCCTATCGAGCGCCAGACCGAGATCGTTTTAGACCAGCTTAAGCTCTGTGTCGAAACGGCGGGTTCGTCCCTGGAAAACATCCTGAAACTGAATGTCTACGTGACTTCAGTGGATATGTTTCCTGCTGTTAACGAGGTCTACCGGCGTTACTTCCCGGAGAATCCTCCTGCTCGGATCTTTATCAACGTTCCTGCCTGGAATGGCGGCTTCGACACCGAGGTGGACTGTATCGCCGCCGCTTAACCGGCGCCAGGTATAAAGGAAAGAATCGGAATCAGCAGATCAGCCCTGTTTATCGGTATTGGAGCCGTCAATGAACAGCGTACAAATCGAGCAGAAGAGCTATGAGATGCCCCCGCAAGAGGGGCTCAGCATCGCGCATTTTCTCACCGTCGCCGACATCGAGCGGTCGGCTCGCTACTACGAAAAGGTCTTCGGCGCTCGCATTCTGAGCCAGGGTGACGGCAATGCGCCTGGGTACCTTCAGCTTGCGAATATCTGGATGATTCTGAACGTTGGAGGTGGGCCGACCCCGGATAAACCGACGGTAACCCTCAGCGTCCCCGATCCGAATCACATCAACAGCTTTATGAATTTCCGCGTCGCGGATATTCAAGCGTGCTATGAATTATGGAAAAGTCGAGGAGCCGAGTTCATCACGGAGCCGATACCCAAGTACGGCGAGATACGCTGCTACATCCGCGATCCCGACGGCTATATCATCGAAGTCGGACAGAGCACCGATCTCACGTACGGTTAACGCTCGGCCCGGACGGGATGCGGATTTTCAACGCTTAGTGTCGGCCCTGGCGATCGTTTTCGAAACTGTTTTTGGCGGTTGGCGTCGTAGTCTCAGTCGGACATTCACGCTTTCAGCGTTGGACGTATGCGGTCCAAAATACCCTACTCTGCCTCCACCGACCCGCCTGACTGGGAATCGCTGATCCATTCCGCCTGGGGCAACGGAATCTCTCGCTGGCGTGATCGTACCCCGCGCGTTCAGACTTAGCCCAGCGGCTTAAAATATTCGTGGAGCCGCATGCCAAAAAAGTCCCTGATCCTGCCAGATGCTTCGTAGCCGTGCTTTTTGTAGAAGTGAATCGCTCGCTGCAGGGGCTCCGTCGTGTCCAGAGTCACGCAGGTGCAACCCAGTTTCCGAAGGTTGCTCTCCGCGGCCTGTAACAAGGCGGACGCAGCGCCGGCGCCCTGCGATTCCGGCAGGGCGGCCATGCCTCGCAGGTGACCTTCCGCTCCGCGCGCCTGATGCCCGATGGTGCCCACCACACTCGATTCGGCAACAGCCACCAGAATCGTCATCTCCTCGAGGCGGCTCTGGAGCGTGTCCGCACAAAGAACGGTATCTTCGAATGCTTCCGGCGTGTATTCGTGGCGATATGCCTCAAAGGCCCCCCTCAGGCACCTGAGGATCGGCTCAGCATCGCCCTTAAGAGCCTTTCGCACCTGGATCGGTGGCATCGCTTCCATCGTGACACGCGAGGTCAGTCGCTTCAAAACGAAATCCCGGGGTGACAATGCTGGGATCCGCACTCCAATCTCTGGCCGTTGTAGACTGTCTGCCTGTGTCCCGATCTCGGGCTTCCGACCGCGGCAGCAATCAACAAAGAGGCGGTGCGACGATGATCACCCGCAGAAAGGCGCTGGCCCAGCTGGGCAGTGCAGCCCTGGGCTCGGCGTTCGCCCCCTCGCTGCTCGCAGCTGAAACACCCCAGTCGGCTTCACCTCGCAAACTGCCACCCGCCGGCAAGCCCAACATCCTCTGGATCACCACAGAAGGCGTCCCCCTCAACACTCTGAGCTGTTACGGGAGCAAGCTCATCGAAACCCCGCATATCGATCGCATCGCCAACGAGGGCATGCGTTTTGAGAATAGCTTTACGACTAACGCCCTCTGCGCCCCCAGCCGAGCCACCCTCCTTACCGGCAAATACAGCCACCTGAACGGCATGACCGCAAACCCGGCCGACACCACCGGAGGAGAGACGAATCCCACCTTCGACTCCGGGCAGGAAACTCTTCCGAAAATCCTGAAGCAGAACGGCTATCAGACCGGCATGATCGGCAAATGGCATCTGCCCGCCAATCCTGGAGAATGCGGCTTCGACTCGTTCATCTTTAAGCGCGGCGCCGGCGGTCCCTACTATGAGCCGAGCGGCTATCTCCGCAACGAGCGCATGGGCAGCAACACCATCGTGGAGAAGAGTTATCCCGGATATATCACCGACAACGTCACCAACTTCGCCATGGAGGCACTGCAGCAGTTCACCCAGCCTTTTTTCCTGATGGTGCAATTCTTCAACGATCATCGGCCCTTCGATCCGCCCCACAAGTACGAACATCTGTACGACAATGTGCGGATCCCCGAGCCCGGCACCTTTTACGACGACTGCTCCAATCGCGCCGCAGCCGCGCGCGAGGCGCGCATGCGCATTGCCGACATGCCGGACTTCCACCCTCCGAGCGACCTCACCGAACGCCAGCGACAGCAGTGGAACTATCAGAAGCTCATGGCGCACTTCCTGGGCACGCTGCGCTCCCAGGACGATAATGTCGGCCGCCTGCTGGAGTTTCTCGACACTCACGGCCTCGCCGACAACACCATCGTCATCTTTACCGGTGACCACGGCTTTTTCCTGGGCGACCACGGCTGGTTCGATAAGCGCTTCATGTATGAGCAGGCGCTGCGCGTGCCCTGGATGATCCGCTATCCCGGCGTCGTCAGGCCGGGCAGCGTGAGCAGTAACTGGGTAGTTAACATCGACAATGCTCCCACCGCTCTCGCTCTGGCCGGAGTTTCGATTCCCTCTGACATGCAGGGGCGCAGCCTCGTCCCCCTCCTGCATGGCCATACGCCCGCCGACTGGCGCAAATCCCTCTACTATCACTATTACGAATTCGCGCCGCCCCACTGGGTGCTGCCGCACTACGGCATTCGCACCGAGCGTTACAAACTCATCTACTACTACACCGTGAATGAGTGGGAGCTGTTCGACCTGGAGAAGGATCCCGACGAGATGGAGAGCCTCTTCGCGTGGGCGGGGTACAAAGTCCATCCTGGCTACGAGTCGGTGTTGACGGATCTGGTGGCGCAGCTCACGGACCTGCGTGCCGCCTTCAAAGACACGACTGGCCATCCGCCGAAAATCTGGCCGCTGCAATCCATCGACTGAGGGAAGAGCCTGGTGGCGCTGGTGAGGGAGTGTCTGACTCTACGAAACGGCTTCGAGTTCCCGGGAGCGCTTGAGATCCGCGCCCCAGGCGAGCTGTTCCATCGGATTCGGAGTCGGCCGGCCCAGCAGAAAACCCTGCGCTTCGTTTGTTCCGAGAGCCCGCATTAGTTCCAGTTGTTCCGGCGTCTCGATCCCCTCGACAATCACCTTCATGTGCAGGTTGTGCGCCATCGACAGCACGGACTGCACAAACGAGCGCGTCTCCTGACGCACCGCCAGTTCGGTGACAAAGGTGCGATCAAGCTTCAATGCGTCCAGGAACAGCTTCGGCAGATAGCTCAGGCATGAGTAGCCCGTCCCGAAGTCGTCCATGGCCACGCCAATGCCGCGTCCAGTGAGCCGCCGTATCATGTCCGCGGCACGCTCCACCCCCGTCAGCGTCGCCGATTCCGTCAGTTCCAGCTGCAACAGGCTGGGCTTCAGGCCGGTGCGGTGCAGCGTGTCCTCCACTTCTTCGAGGAACGAATCGCGGGCAAACTGCACGCTCGACACGTTCACCGCCACCTGCAACGGCCGTTTGGCGCGAGCCTGCCATTTCACCGCATCGGTACAGGCGCGCTCCAGCACATAGGCACCCAGCGGCACAATCAGCCCGCTCTCTTCTGCAATCGGGATAAAGCTCAGCGGAGGAATCGGTCCCAGTGTCGGATGCGTCCAGCGCGCCAGTGCCTCGAAGCGCACAATCGTATTGGTCGCCAGGTCGAATTCCGGCTGGTAGTGCAGTGTGATTTCGCCGTTGTCGATGGCCTGCCGCAGCTCGCCTTCGAGCATTAGCCGTTCGCGCGCCGCTGTCCCCAGCCCATCACCAAACTGCACCACTCGGTTTTTGCCGTTTCGCTTGGCGGCAAACATGGCGCAGTCGGCCTGCCGCAGCAGTTGCCCGCCCTCCTGGGCGTGATCCGGGAACAGGCTGATGCCGATGCTGGCCGTCATTCGGATCGAATGGCCATCCACGTCGAAGGGGGCCTTCAGCAACTCCATCGCGTCCCTGGCGACGGTGTCGGCGTCTTCTGCGCCCTGGATATTCTCGATGATCAGCGTGAACTCGTCGCCGCCGATGCGCGCCAGCGTATCCGACTGCCGAAAGCGGGCCTTCATGCGCTGCGCCACCTGGCCCAGCAGCGCGTCCCCCACGCTGTGTCCCAGTCCATCATTGACCAGCTTGAATCCGTCCAGATCGAGATAGAGCAGCGCCACCTTCCGGTTCTCGCGCCATGCCTTTGCCAGGCTGTGCAGCAGCCGATCAGTCAGTAGCCGGCGATTCGGCAACCCGGTCAAGTCGTCGAAGAGCACCATCTGCTGCAGCCGCGCCTCAGCTTCCTTTCGCGCGCGATCGCGGCGCTGCATCTCCGTGAGCATCGCGTTAAATCCATCCACCAGCTCGGCAACTTCTTCGCTGCCGCGCACGGGAAACTGCACGTCGAACGGCCGTTGCGCTGCTACCTGCAGCATGGTCCGGGAGAGTTCCCGGATCGCCTGCGTCGTCTCGGAAGCCTTCTGCAGCGCACCTTCCTGTTCGCTCACCTGGGATCGGAGCCTGTTCACGCGCGTCAGCACCGCCAGGATCGCCAGGCTCAGCAGAGCTACCGCCGCCAGCATGACTGCAGTCATCTGGGTGGTCCAGCCGGGACCGCCCAGGAACAATTGACCCGAGTTCAAAGGAAGGTCCTTCAGGCCCGGCGCTGCGGGGGCGTGCGCAAGGGCGGACCCGCGGCACACCGTGACCCCAAAAATCGCCATGCCTGACAACACGGCCAGGTTTGCCGCCAGACTCTTACGGCTCATGCATCCATATTCAGAGGCAGATGGTTACTAAAGCCATACAACTTTGGCCTGGTTTTGTACCCATTTGGAACCACATGGGTTAGCAAGCCAATCCGCATGCATGCTCCACCGGGCAACCTCTGCTGTCTATTACGAGTTCCGGACCGATTGGCGATTCCATTTGACAATCCTGCGATATAACGAAATCAGGGGATTTGTGGGATGCGCGGAACCCGCCTTCGTCCCTGGCGCGCAGAATGCGTTTTTATCTGAAGTCTTTGTCCTTATTGCTGCTTTGGCTGGTTGCATTTGCCCCGTGCTATGCGCTTGCCCCTGCGTCCGGCCACGCCGAGACGGACACCGGTCGTGCGTCCCCGAGCGGCCCGGTTCCCACTTCCGAAGACAATTCCGGCTCTTCCGGAGGCGGCTATATGCCCGTGCGCCGGTACGAAACCATCGTGATTCCGCGCCTCAGCGCCGCGCCAACACTGGCCGACTTCCTCATCGATCCGGTCCAGGGCGCAGGGGCGACGGAAATGCTGCGCATCCACCGCTTCATCGAGCGCTACCCTGACGACGGCAAAACGCCGCCCGAAGACACCGTCGCTTATCTCGGCTACACCCATGAAGCCTTGTTCGTCGCGTTTGTCTGTGAGGACTCAACCCCCCAGCTTATCCGTGCCCATATGCTCGCCCGCGACGCCCCCGGCGATGACGATGACGTGTTCGTGATGCTTGACACCTTCCATGACCAGCGGCGAGCCTTCCTCTTCCAGACCAATCCGCTGGGCATTCAAACCGATGGCCTCTATAGCGAACAGACCGGCTACGATTTCTCCTTTGACACCGTCTGGGATACCTGGGGTCGCCGTACATCCACCGGCTACGTTGTACTGATGCGCATTCCTTTTGCCAGCCTCTACTTCGCAAAGGCCGAGCCCGGCGAGATGCGCACGTGGGGCGTCATTCTCGGCCGCAACGTCTCCCATCTGAACGAGTCCGACTACTGGCCGCGCAGCAACCACAATATCGCGGGGAAGCTCACCCAGGACATGGCCGTCGAAGGCTTTCGCGACATCGAAAAAGGCCAGAACCTGCAGTTCGAGCCCTATACCCTGGCGCGCAACATGCGCCAGCTCAACTCCGTCGATCCCACCAACCCCTTCTTCGAAGACCAGCCGCTCCAGGGCTACAGCGGGCTCGACGCCAAGTTCATTCTGCACAACAGCCTCGTTCTCGATACCACCGTCAATCCCGACTTCAGCCAGGTAGGCATCGACAACCCCGCGACTCCGAATCAGCGCTTCCCTCCTTATTACGCGGAGGTGCGGCCGTTCTTCATTGAGAACAGCAGCTACTTCCAGACCCCCATCAGCCTGTATTACACCGACAACATCGTCACCCCGCAGTACGGCGCCCGGCTCACCGGCAAGCTCGGTCCCTGGGCCATGGGTGTGCTCAGCGTCGACGATCGCAGCCCCGGCCAGCTGGTGCCGGCTACCGATCCGAATGTCAACACACGCGCTGAGTTCTATGCCGGGCGCGTCAACCGCGACATCGGCAAGCTCTCCGACGTCGGGCTCATCTACGCCGACCGCGAGTACCAGGACTCCTTCAACCGTGCCGGCGGCTTCGACTACCGGGCACGCGTGGGCAATGGCTGGACCGTCACCGGCCAGGGCGTGACCTCGGAAACAAGGAACCTGACCAACGACACCCCGGGCGAACAGGAGTGCGAGAATTACGCGCTCTCCTGCAGTGGCCAGGCCTGGTATCAGCAGGTCAGCTATTCCGATCTGCACTGGAACTGGTGGACCGCCTACAACGACAACTCAGCCGGCTTCGTCACCGATACGGGATTCTTTCAACGGCCCGACGTGCGCGAGCCCAACGGCCACATCGGCTACACGTTTCGCCCCTCCCACGGGCCGATTCTTTCGCAGGGACCCAACGTGTACACGGAACGGATCTGGGACCACACCGGTCTCCCGCTCGACTACTACTTGAACCCCTCCTGGAGCGTCACCTTCAAGGGACGCACCTCCCTCAACGGCTGGGTTCAGCTTGGCCAGGACCGGCTCCGGCCCATCGACTACTCGGCGCTACCCAGTGACGTTGAGTACCACAGCAATCAGGCGGGCTTCAGCGTCTATACCTCGCCCGTGCCTTACCTCGCTGTCGGTGGCGGCTACTACCACGGCACCGCCGTCAATTACTCGCCGCCAAACAATCAGGGTCCCGGCCCCGTCGATGTCGCTTCGCCCAACCTCAATGTGGAAGTGAAGCTCCTCAGCGCACTCGATCTCCAGAACAGTTACGTCTATACCCACTTCACCAGCCCGGTCACCGGTGCGGTCGTCTATGACAACCACGAGCTGATCTCGCGCTGGAACTATCAACTGACGAAGGCCGCTTCTTTCAACCTCATCGGCCAGTACATTCCACGCTGCCCAATGCCGAGTACACCGACGCTGAAAACTCCAAAACTCTCTTCGCCGACGCTCTCTTCACCTATATGCCCCATCCGGGCACCGCGCTCTACGTCGGCTACATCGGCAACTTCGCCAACGTCGACCGTGCCCTCTGCACGCGGGAGCAGGACGGCCTCTGCAATCCGAACGATCCGGTCCTTCCCCCTACGGGCTCCTCGCTCATGAACGACGGCAAGGACGTCTACGTAAAGTTGTCGTATCTGTTGCGGTTCTAGAAGTGCGGTTGTTAAAGCCGCGCCCGATCAGCAGCCACGCTTCGCCCAAACTCCCGCAGAGCCTCCAGCGTCTTCTTTGCCGCTCCGGACTCAATCGCCTCCAGCGCGCGCACCACTCCGTCTTTCAGGCTGCTGGCCAGACCCGCCGCTTCCAGCGCTGCTGACGCATTCAAAAGAACCACGTCCCGGCGCGGTCCCTGCTCCCGGCCCTCCAGTACCGACTCCAGAATGGCCGCGTTCGTCTGCGGTGTATCGCCCCCCTGCAGTTGGCTC
This sequence comes from uncultured Acidobacteriaceae bacterium, assembly GCA_963770525.1. Taxonomy (GTDB): domain Bacteria; phylum Acidobacteriota; class Terriglobia; order Terriglobales; family Acidobacteriaceae; genus Palsa-343. The sequence goes on from CAVYPY010000007.1 coordinate 621,788, forward strand.
AGATCCGCCGGGACAGTCCCCCATCCTTAGGACGTACCTCCATGTGGAAGGCGTACGGTACCTCGTGATCCGACAGCGCACGGATCACCACCGTGTCCGTCGGCGACAGCGCAATCTCGTCGATGCCGTTGTGAGCGTGGACCACTCGCCCAAACCTCACCCCCAGCTGCACCATCGCTCCCGCTACCAGATCCAGCTTGGCCGGTGAGACATCACCATGTTCTGCGCGGGTGCTCCGGCG
>CAVYPY010000008.1:0-218098 GCA_963770525.1 uncultured Acidobacteriaceae bacterium
TGAATGCTGAGTCGAGGAGGAGCACGAGGTGTTACAAAGGCTGAACTCAGCGGCACGCTGATTCAGAGAACAACCTCGGAGGCTCCTCAGAGACGACATGTACTACATCGGACTGGACGTACACAAGAAGACGATCAGCTATTGCGTGAAGGACGCGGCTGGCCGTGTGCATCAGGAAGGCAAGATAGGCTCCACGCGCTGTGAACTGGATGCGTGGATCAGAACGCTGCCCCTGCCGCGAACCATCGCGATGGAAGCGACGATTTTCACGGGCTGGATCTATGACCATCTTCTGCCGCACGCCAGCGCAGTGAAGGTGGCCCATCCGCTGATGCTGCGGGCCATCGCTTTAGCCAAGAAGAAGAACGACAGGATCGATGCCAGCAGGATCGCCGACTGCCTGCGCTGCGATTTCCTGCCGGAGTGCCATATGGCTTCGACGGAGATTCGCAACCGGCGGCGGGTCCTGCGCTATCGCCATCTGCTGGTGAAGCAGATGGTGCAGACCAAGAACCGGGTATCGGGTCTGCTGCTGGAGACCGGGGTGGAGCACAACAAGAGCCGGCTGCATAAGGTGGGCTATTTCCGCAGGCTGATGACGATGAACGATGAGATCGACGACAGCATCCGGCCGCTGCTCCGGCTCAGCCGGGAGACCATCGAGAGGTGTCAGAAGACCGAGTATGCACTGGTCAGCTCGCTGGAACGCGATCCGCTGCTGAAGGAGCGAATCGGGCGGCTGAGAACCGTGCCGGGCGTAGGCCCGATCACGGCACTGACCTGGGCTCTGGAGATGGGAGACATCTCACGGTTCCGATCCATTAAACAGGCGGTCAGCTACTGCGGGCTGTGCGGAGATGAGCACAGCTCGGCGGACAAGGTGATGCGCATGCCGCTGTCAAAACAGCGGAACAAGCATATCCAGCATGTACTGGTCGAGGCTGCGAAGCTGGCGCCGCGCCAGAGCGCGGAGCTGGCTCTGATCCATCAGAAGGCGATGGAGAAGGGCAACAAAAACAGGGCGACGCTGGCCGTGGCCCGCAAAATGGTAGCCTGGCTGCTGGCCGTGGATCGGGAGAGTCGCGAGTTTATCCCGGCAGAGCAGCGGGAGACCCGGGCAGCCTGAACCCCGCCCGCTAAAACAAAACAGGATCATCGATGCGCAGACTGCCAGGTCCTGCCGATTGCCGACTGAGCGAAGGAGCCAGGTGCTCCCGAGGCTCTCTGCGAATTGTTTCGGGACTGGCAGAGAACACTAACTCAATCTTCTGCGACGGCCTTCGCGGCCCGAGGCAGACAATGGATGTCCGGTTCTGCGAGAGCAGGAACCACCCGCCGAGAGGCATGCATGCGCACGACGAGACCTGACATCACCCATTGCGCGTTCTCGCGAACGCGCCCGGGACATCTCTGCTCAACCTTGACAAATGACTCACATGGACGTCGGCCTTCCGGACAATTCGAATCCGGCCTGTAAGGAGCGGCATGAGAGAGTGGTTGTGCTACGGAGATGTTTCCGTGGGTGTGATCGTGGTTCCGTCCTGCCCGAAGTGAAATTCCAGGATCCACCTGCTGCCGACTGCGCGGCCGTCGATCTCGGCAGGCCTGAACTTCCAGTCCCGCGCCGTCTGCAGAGCCCGGTTGGCGAAATACCGGCTCGGTCCCGGCGAGTCAATGGTTGCGTCTGAAACACTGCCGTCGGAATCGACCTGTAGACCTATACGCACTCTGACGTGCCCGTGAGTGGCGTCCCTTATGCTTTGGGCTACGTCGGGGACTGCCCGGTAAGCGACGCCGCCCTTCACGACTGAGCCCTTGTGAGGCTGGGCTCCCGGACCCGGAGACTGTGGCTTCGTGGCCGGAGCGGAACGCTGTGGCACCGCCGGGGGCATTGGCCGATGGTGAAAACCGATAACCAGAGATGTGACGATCACACCCACAACAAGCGCCGCGCCCGCGATCATGACCGGGGTTCTGGAAAGCAAGGTTCTGGAAGGCGGGGTTGTAGTAATGCTGTCCGCCCATTCCGCAGCCGGGGTGGCCACCAGAGAATCTCTGAGGCCGCTCGTCACCAGGGAATCTCTGACGCCGCTCAGAGTACAGCGACGTGCCGGGTCAACACGCAGACATTCACGCACTATGCCGAAGAAGGGCGTGGGGATGGATGCTGGCACGACGGGTTCCCCGCCTCCGGATCCGCCCCAAAGCGGCGGCCGCTGCGTCAGAGCTTCGACCAGAACGACGCCAAGCGACCACAGGTCCGCTGCCGGGGACATCTGTCCAAATGCGATTTCCGGCGCATCGTATTTGCCAGGGCTGGGAGAGGCCCTGTCGGGCTCACCAGCGGCGTGAAGGCGGTCGGTAGAAAGCTTCAGCCGGTCACCGACAACCATGATGTTGGATGGCTTGAGATGCCCATGCACGAGATGCCTGCTGTGGAGCAAAGAAAGCGCTTCCAGAATGGGGTCGAGCATCTCCCTGGCTTCCCCGGGTGTAAGGGGACGCTCGCGAAGAATCTCGGAAAGAACCTCTTCGGCATATTGAGTTACGACATAGAGCAGATCTTCGCCGTCAACCTCACAGCGTCCGGTATGAAAAAGACCCATCAGGTGGGGATGAGACAGGGTCCTGGCCACCGACCATTGAGCGATGTGGGTTTCTGCATCCGCCGCATTCACCCAACACAGCTTGATGGCGGCTTTCTGTGCCGGATCACTTTTGAGTTCTGTTAAGAAGACACTGCTCTGCTCAGTTCCGCCCAACCACTGGAGCAGAGTGAATTTCCCGTCGATGATGCGTCCGATACAATCGCTGCCGAGGTGTGCCGAGCTCACGACGGAATCCATTCTATCGATTTGACTCGGTCATGGTCGGTTGGTCGCCCTTCCGGAAACATCGTCGCCCTGCCAATCCAGCGGGATTCCGAACCTCGAATGTGCGTATGGCCGCTTATACAACTAAGGATCATGGATCGGCCCCAAAACGGCACGAGGCTCTCGCCGGAGGTCCCCTCTCGGACGAGCGGAAGCGATTTCAGCTGCCCCCAGGAGCGCCGGGCGAAGGGAAGGAAGGCTCTACATTCGCCAGGTTAGCATCGAATCGAAAGATCTTCCCGTTGGGTCCGTCATGACTCTGAATGCCTGTCGCGTATCGATCCCTGAGCCGTTCCAAATTCACATCGTTGCTGGCTGGTTCTCCATGGGATCCGACGCCGGGCAGAGTGTGGAAAGCCCTGTTCATCGCGTCTGGCTCGACTCCTTTGCCATGGCTGCAACCCAGGTCACCGTTGAGGAGTACGCGCGGTTTCTGGACGCCACGGGGAACGGGCCGCCCCCATGCTGGAGCGATCCCAACTTCTCGCATCCTCGGCAGCCCGTGGTGGCGGTGTCGTGGTTTGATGCTGTGGCCTATTGCGCATGGCTTTCGTCGATGACCGGCTCGCCCTATCGGCTTCCTACAGAAGCCGAATGGGAGCGGGCCGCGCGGGGCGGTGCCGACGGGATGTTATTTACCTGGGGCAACGAACCGCCGATTTCGCGTCCCGCCTACCACGCTCGTTGGAAAACCGGTCCTGAGCCGGTCGGGCAGTCACTGGCGAATGCCTTCGGATTATTCGACATGTGCGAGAACGTGCATGAGTGGTGCAGCGACTGGTACGGGTCCGACTACTATGCGATTTCTCCTGATCGGAATCCGCAGGGACCCGCAGAAGGCAACAGGAAAGCTTCGCGCGGAGGTTCCTGGCGGCACCAAATCAAAATTTCACGATGCTCGGCACGGTCCAGCATCCCGCCGGAATTCAAATACGCTGATTATGGCTTTCGCGTCGTTTGCGACGGGGCTGCCTGAAACAGGCTCTGACCCGCTCGCGTTTACCCTTCGTCGGACTTCTGGCAATATGGCCGCTCTGCCCGGGAACCTCGAATTTGTCAGGATGCCGGTGACGCGGTCACAACCGCGTTCGGACGGCTGAGAGGCTGCGACGAGCCGACTTCGCGGTACCGGATGTGGCGCGCCCTCGTAGTGAAGCGAATCAGGCCGGGCTTGTCGCCATGAATCAGGCGAACAACGAAAGTGGAGATCAAGTGGGCTGAAATTACGAATGTAACCTTACTTCGGATTGTTTTTCCCTTGACTCCTGGTTACGACTGTTCCACAATCGGCCCGGACTGAAGCCAGGGTCCATCAGAAAAACCAGGGTGCACTTAGTTTCTGGAAGGAGGGTCGTCCGCGAGACCCATGCACGTCCCCGGCACCCGAATCCCCTGACAAATTCTTGTCGCTCACGGGTCTTTCTCTCGAACACCTCCCCGACTCAAGCGCAGCTTCGAGCGATTGCCCCGGGAATTCCGAAGGGAATCCCTTCATTCACGATTAAGAAGTCCCGCGCCACAACTTGCGCCAATCCAAGCCGGTTTCCCTCTGCAAACGTTCCCCGGCGTTTGGCTGAAACGACTTGTCTTCCCGCTTCAACATGGTTCAACCATGCAAAGTTCGTGGGAATTGAAGTTGTCGCTCACGGATGTTTCGATCGCCTCGCTCGCTGTTTGGCGATTGACCCATATGTTGTGGGGCGAAGACGGGCCCTGGAACTGCTTTGTGTGGCTGCGGAAACTTGCGGGCAGCTCTTTTGCCGGCCACATCCTTGATTGCTTCAATTGCCTGAGCATTTGGATCGCCCTTCCGCTTGCCTGCTGGATGGGCACAACATGGCCCGCCCGCGCCCTTGCGTGGATGGCCATTTCGGGAGCGGCAATTCTGCTGGAACGCATAACCTCCCCGCGCAGCCCGATGGCGGTCCCGGCCGTTTGGCGCGAGGATTCCACATCGCCACCGGAATAGGAGAGTCAGAAATGTCCTGCTGTGGCGGCCGTCGCGCCGCGCAACGTACCAATCACCCATCCCAGCCCGCGCCCACCCAGGAGCGCACCTCGGGGGCTAGTGCCGGAGCCTCCATGGGCGGAGTCCTGCCTCTCAAGCACGTCACCTTCGAGTTCAACGGCGGCAACTCGATTGTGGTTACCGGGCCCGCAACCGGCACTACCTACCGCTTTTCGGCAAAGGGGATGCGCTTAACCGTGCATGCTGCTGACGCTCCGTCGCTGGTTTCTGTTCCCGGACTCAGACCCGTTCTCTAACCAGATGCGCTGCGTAGTTCGCCCCCGCAGCACGCTCCTCGAAACGCAATTCAACCCGCGAAAGAGGAAAGTCATGAGCAACATCGTTGTTCCCATCAACGCGTCCGGAATCCCCGCCGACGAGCGGGGGAAACAACGCATACGAGTCGCCATGCGGAGCGGTAAGGAGATCGTATCCACTGTCGTCGACGTAACCTCCGGCCAGGCGACAGCCGAACTACAGCTCGATACAGCCGGTTCGGTCACCATCGCCGTCGGCCCGGAGTCAACTTCTGCGGCGGACCTTTTCGTCCGCAACACACCCACTGTCACGGTGCGTCCGCAGGCGGGAGATGGAAACCTGGTCTACAAGGTCAACCCTATCGTGATCACACTCCCCATCTGGAGACAATGGTTGATCTGGTGCCGCAGCTTCACCATCAGCGGATACGTATACGGAACCGATGGAAACCCGGTACCCAGCGCACAGGTCTCCGCTTACAACGTGGACTGGTTCTGGTGGTGGTCCTCCACTGACCAGGTCGGCCCCACCGCAATCACGGACCCGACCGGATATTTCTCCATAGAATTCACCTGGTGCTGCGGCTGGCTTCCCTGGTACTGGTGGGAGCTGCAACAATGGCGCCTCAATCCCGTGCTGGTAGAGAAGATCCAGTCCGTCCTCAAACTCAACCCGGCCCTGCGCGTCAGTTCTCCCAGCCCTGAGCTCTCCCTGAGTTTCTCGGCGCTAAACCCGCAGCCGCTGCCGCCTCTCCAACATGCAGGACCGCGGCCCACCGTGAGAGCCCCGGAACTCAATCCAACTACGCTTTTGGCAATCCGCGAGCAGTTCCTGAAGCTGCTGCCCACTGTGCCGGAGTTCGAGCGATTCTGTCTGTGGCCATGGTGTCCCTGGACACCATGGTTCGATTGCAATCCGAACATCATCTTCAAAGTGACCCAGAGCTGCGGCGGATTGAATAACGTGATCCTCAACGAGAGCGTCTGGCAGGCGCGCATCGATATCCCCACCAGCCTCAGCGTCACCCTGACCGCCAACTCCGATGCCTGCACCATTCCGCCGCAACAGGGACAGCCCGAGGGCGCATGCTTTCTGTTCACGGGCGCATGCGGCGTTGCCGCGGAGGACATTGGAATCACCGGCTCGGGCCCGCTCGCGGGACTGGCGGATCCCGGCTCCGAGGACCGACCCTTCACCGGTCTGGTGAACGTATACGGACAATTCGGCTACACGCCCTCTGACCTGCACTATGCCGACTACTACTCCGTCCAATATCGTCCCGCTGGCACCTCGACCTGGTCACCTGTGCCAGCCTCGGCTCTCCAGCCTTTCAGCATGACCTACTTCGACGCCACAAAGCCTTTTCCCAACCAGTGGTTTAACCCGGTTTTTGCGCCGGCCCCGCTTCCCCTTACCGGGATGCCTGGCCATTTCGCGGTCGTGTACGAAAGTCCCCAGTTCTTTCAGTTGAGCAACCCCACTCCGCCAAACGACTGGGGCAACGCGTTGAGCGGTCAGGTTTGGACGAACAACATCGATCAGGTCGCGGCCATCGAAACGGCCGGATTCTTTGTCGATGGCCCGTATGAGTTCCAGATCATTGGCTACACCCTGGAAACAGACGGAACCCTATCGTCCAACGGGGCGCTGGCGGGCTGCGGCAAGCCAAGCTCGCTGGGAGTCAATTACAACAACGACTTCACGTTGTACTTCGCCAATCCCGCGCCGGGCGAAACCAATCCCGACACCTCAATCAACTCCGTCTACTTCAACGGCTCCGCTCTGCCGGCCTGCGGCATCCAGACACTGCCACCGCTCGTGCCGTTCTCCTTCGCGGTGAATTTCACCGCGAGCGATGCGGAAGGCTTCCTGGATTCCTATGCGCTCGCCCTGCAATGGGGGACAAATGCTCCGGTGCCCCTGATTTCCTGCGGGTGCGCTCTTCCACCGTCTCCAACCTGCGCGCTTTCCACGGCCGAAAGCGGCGTTCAGGTTGGACCCTGTTATGCAGATGCCATTGCCGAGGGCGCCGTTCGTCCATTCTGGTATGGCGGCACCATAACACTCACCGTTCCCAACGCCTCGTCGCTGTTCCCCCAAAACTGCGCCTACGACCTGATTCTCACCGTCTACAAGCGCAACATCGTCAACTGCGACGCAGAATACGATGTCTACCAGGAAACCGTGTATTATTCGTTCACAGTGCTGTTCTCCTAGTGACCAAGAGGGGCGGGGCAGCGCCTCGCCCCTCCGGTGATCTCAGTCGAGAATCCGTGCTCACAGACTAACGAAAGCTTCAGACCCAGCTTCGATACAGCGCCCTGGGCCGGTTCATCACTCGCAGTTAGAAGGAGTACCGGGCAGCAAACTCGATGGTACGAGGTCCGCTGCGTGTACTCGTAACCTGTCCGAAGTTATTGTCGGTGACGTTATTGTCCGGGTTGCCGTAGCTGGCGAAGTTGAAGACGTTGAAAGCATCCACCCGGAAGTTAACTACGTTTCTTCCGGTTATGTGGAAATCCTTAAACAAGGAGCTGTCAATCTGTTCGAAACCCGGCGCGCGCTGCGTACCCACTGACGCCGAACCGTATGTAAACGCTGCGGCCGGCCCGTAGGCGCAGGTCCCATTGTCAGGCCCGGTGCAGGGGACGGCTGACGGATCTGTACCGAACCAGTGCCCAACGCTCCGGTTCAGGATCCTGATCCTGCGATACTGATTAGCCCGCGATCCCCCAAAGTAAGTGTTAGTTCCGGAATTGTTGGGGCCAAAGATTGTAACCGGCAGGCCCGAGTAGGCAATAGCAGTCGAGGAAATGGTCCAACCGCCTATCAGCGTGTCAAGTGCGCGGTTGGCGCCATGACCGAAAGCCTGCCCCTTGCCGAAAGGCAGCAGATAAGAGCCGTTGGCTGACAGGTTGTGCCTAATATCCTGATCGCTTGGGCCATAGTCCCCGGCAAGATCAAAGCCATTTTGAGTGGCAGTTGGCCCTTCTACGTTAGACCCGCCGAAGTTCCCCTGGCTATCGGTCAGCGAATGCGAATAGGTGTAATTGACGGTTGCCTCAAAGCCCCTGCTGACACGATGGCGGAGTGTCATCTGTAATGCATTGTAACTGGAGTACGCTTCTGACTCGATCGTAAAGAGGGCGTTGCCCGAACCGACCAGGCTATCAAAGGGCCCCGGCGCGCCAGCCGCTGCCTGCGCTGGTGTGCGCTGATTAGCATTGTAATAATCGACGAGATGATGCCCAATCTCACCGATGTAGCCCACCTGAAATGAGGTGGTGTCATTCAGTTCATATTCCGCCGTAAGGTTAAATTCGTGCAGATAAGCTGGCTGGATGTGCTGTGGATAAGCCGTGAACCCGGCGGTCACGATAGAGCCGTTGTTGATAGCGAAGCCATTCAGCACCGCGAAAGGAGCCCCGCCGCTTGTTGCTGTTGGCGTGGTGGCGGTCAATGAGGACGAGTTCGCGAATGGAGGATTATTAACAAGACGCTCTCCACTTGAATTCCCCTCGAGGAAACTGGTAGCACCATATCCACCGCGGAGGACGAACCGCGGACTTACCTGGTAAGCAAAGCCAAACCGAGGCTGGAACTGATCGTAGGTAGGCTGGTAGCAACCTGCGTTGGGGCAGACAATCGACCCGGCCGGGGCGCCTGCAGGCACTCGCTTTGCATACTCCACCGTCCCCATCAGCGGTCCACTCAGGAACACATTGGCCGTCTTGTTATTTACCTCCGCGTACGGCTCGTCGTATTCGTAACGCAGCCCGAGGTTGAGCGTGAGCTTGTCAGCGACCTTCCAGTCGTCCTGAATGAAGCCGGCGACGCGATACTGCCGCTGCCCAAACGCGCCATTGGACAAGCTGATCTGCTGGCCGGACGCGCGGTCCAGTACAAAGTCCGCGCCTCCATAGCCAGTTCCACCGGGCAGGGCAGTAAAGTCACCATTAAAGTTGAATGTGCCGAGCGACCCCCCGGTGCCGAACAGGTAGAAATTTTGCTGGTAGCGCAATACCTGTACGCCTACGCTGAGCAGGTGCTTCCCGCGCTGAATGGTCAGGTTATCGCCATAGGTGAAGGTGTTGTCGCGCAGAATCTGCGCCTGTCCGGGGACACCAACGCCGGTCAGAGTCGAAGCACCGATGCCCTGATAGGAAAATCCGGCGAACTGCTGCGGACCCGATGGGATACCAACGACGGAATTACCGTTCAGGCCAAAAGCACCGGTCGAATCGCTTGGAATATTGCTATCCCAACGGATGCGCGTGAAGCCGATGCGCGCCTCATTCACAATCGAGGGAGAAAAGGTGTGTACCCAGGTGCCGCCGCCTATATGATCCGGATAAGTATCCTGATTTGGGAAGGTGACAGGGAGCACGGCGACGCTCCCATCGAACGACTTACCCTCCGAGTAGAAAGCCGTGATCTTATCCACTTGACGCGGATCGGCCTCTATTTTTATATCGCCCTGATCGTTCTGAACGAATGAATTGGTAGGGGCAATTAGGTTGTTTTGCACGAGCCCGTCCGTCGGAGCATGATTGGGCAATGGATAAAACAGCGGATGCGCAATGAGGTACCGCGCCACGGGATTATTGACCTGGATGCCCTGGTCATTCACGTAGGGTGCAAAGCCATTCTGAGTGTCGTAAAGCTGCACCGGTGACGACAGCCCCAGGAGAGCGGAGAAGTCGCCCTGGCGCATCGCAGCTGAAAGAACGCTGGCTGTGCCCTCGCCTCCCTGGTGTCTCCGTGCGCCTTCATAGTCGGCAAAAAAGAACAGCTTGTCCCTGAGAATCGGGCCGCCGATCGTGCCGCCGAAAATGGACTGCGTATACGGGTTCAGAGGCACGCCCGCGAAGTTGTTTGCCCATGTATTTGCGGTTAGGTTCTGATTCTCGATGTTCTCGTAAAGACTGCCGTGAAAGGTGTTGGTGCCGCTCTTCAGAATGGTGACAACATCGCCGCCATTGACGTTACCGTAGGTTGCGGGCGCGTTTGCCTGGACGACTCGCAATTCCTGAATGGCATCGGGCGCAACGTTGTAGCCAATGAGGTTGTTTTGTGTTTCGTTGATGTCCGTGCCGTCAAGCGTGTAGTTGTTCGCCTGGGCGCGGTTGCCGTTAATGGTGACCACATCGCTGTTGTAGGTACTGCGCTCAATGGCGTTATTGGTGGTCAACCCGGTCGGATCCGTTGCGACTGCGCCCGGCTGGAAGAGGGTCACTGAAGAAAAATTCTGCCCGTTTAGCGGAATCGTCGAGATTTCATTCGAGCTGAGAGACAGCCCAAGCGAGCCATCGGTTGTATTCAGAATCGGCGCGAGAGCGCCGTTCACCGTAACGGTTGTGTTGCTCGAGCCAACGCTCAGGTGAGCATTAATGTTAGCAATCTGACTGATTTCAAGTGTGAACTGGGGCAGAGTTACCGTCTTGAAGCCCTGAGCAGAGACCTCCATATTGTAATTGCCGATCGGCAGAAAGCGGATCGAATAAACTCCGGCGCCGTCTGTAGTTGCAGCCGTCCGCACTGAGGTCGCCACATTAGTCACCGCCACGGTGGCGCCGGGGATAACCGCGCCGGAGGAGTCGGTCACAGTACCAGTGACCGCTCCCGTCACAGTCTGCGCGAGGCCTGGCGTAACCCACAGCACCAGGGCGATGAGCCATCCAACCAGGAGCCAGATGACGCTCATTGTTGTTGTTGCGCCACGCTCTTCGTCAATCAGCGATCCGTATTCAGTTCTGTTTTGCAGAGGCATAAAATGGATTGGATGTCCCAAGCGCGAATAGGTTACAGGCACGTTCACCAAAACCATGTCGTCTCGAAATCATCGGAGGCTAATAGCCCGCATCGCCTGTCGAGTGCGACGCTGACCTCGTGTTGAACAAGCTGGTGCAGATCGGGAATACGGTCGAGTCCAGATCTCAATGCTGTCCGCTCTCCCGGAGTCTGTTATTAATGTTCTTGCAAATTGCTGACACAAATGGCACGGGCGGACCCAAACGGGACGGCGGGCGGGAGCGTGTTTCGGAGATTCCGGATGCGACGGTATTGAACGAGGCGTTCGTGAGCTTGACGGCGGACGGACAGCCGGCGATCATTAGCTGCGCCGGAGCCGAGCATGCGTACTCGGTGCAGTGAAGTGAGTGATGGATGGGGTCGGCAATCGGGAGGGCAAGCAGAGAAGTCAACAACTGATGCCGAGTGGTTATCAGTTCAATGAGTTTTTGCCACGCAACGATGACGCCGTTCGACAATCTACTTCACTAGTTTGGTTTGATAGTGCGGTGAAATTCAACAGATGCTTCCCGCGCTTGAGAGGATGGACAGCCGTCCGGCGTCCCGCACAGCCTGGACGAGCACCGGCCGGAGGGCCCGAGACAACCGCATCGGCGCGAACCCCGAATCGTCGATGGGTCCGACGAGAGGTGCGCGGGTAGCAGACACCGAGGTTGCCAGTAATCCTACCGTCGAGTCGGTGGTGTTCGATACTCGGATCGTGTGACGTTGAAGAGTGGGTGAGATAAGTCGTTGATCCAACTCGGCGAGTATCCAACGGGGAGCGCGGTGTTGAATTATTTCCCCGAAAGAGAGCGACCTTCCACAAGAATTGGCTGTGACGCCGCCCTCGGCGGGGACTAGACTTCGCAGGGTAGGTGGGAGGCGATTCGGCTGCGGTCGAAAGGAGACGCGAGATGCTCGTGCGCTTCAGGATTCTTCGAGTTGCTGTGTTCAGGGCTGTCGCCCGCGTCCTTCCTTCGTCCGAAAGAGGGATCTTCATCGTATCCGACATCTCACCGGATAGTGACAATTTCAGCGCGACGTCCGGCTCGCTGGATTCCGCTGCCTGCATCAAGAGGTTGATAATCGACCCGGACCACGACACCATTGTTCCCGTGGCAGGAAATCTGCGAACGCTTCGTGCATCTCTTCCGGTGGTCTAATAGCAGAGCAGCGTAATCCGAGGACGCGTGGCGCTGGATTCCGTGGTGTCTGGAGTGCTTGCAGCGTCCATGCTGTGCAGGGGTGGGGCAGTGGCGGTTCAGACGAGCGCCGGGCAATGCACTCGCGCCTGAACAGCTGGGGACAATGGAAGGACGCCGAGGGGGCATCGGCTATGAGACTTTCACTTCGTCTATGGACTCCGTTTCTGGCTTTCCTCTTTTGCGTGAGCGTCTGTGTTCCGGCGAGTGCGAGGAGTCCGGAAAAAATGCGGGGGTTGCGCGAGCCCGCGGATTTGCAGGCAGCGGATGCAATCCCATCTGCGCAGACGGCTATGGTCACCATTCCAGGTCCGTTGCGATCGTTTTTACGCATGGCCGGTGTTAGCCAGGAGGCAAGTCCCCAGGAAGTTCTGCCGTTGATTGCCCGCAACGCCTCGCTGCTTGGATATGAGGGACCATCGGAGACCGAATATTTGGTGCTGCTGCGAAGGTATGTCCAGTTTGCGAGGGACCTGCGGAAGCTGGCGGACGCCCAGGACACGATCCATGTGGACAGCTGCGGCGACGCGGATAAGCTCATTGCAATCCTCGGCTACCAGTTTGCGGGAAATTGCGGAGCAAAAGACGCGTATCTGGTGACGGCCGACGCTAGACGGGCTTTTCTGACGGTCGATTCGGCATTTCCGCTCACGCGGCTGGAAGAATCGATGCAGAATCGCACGCCCTTCATCTATGCATTTCCAGCGACAAAGGTTCCCGCACTGTTCCGGGAGCGGGACTGGGTAGCGGCGAGCGCATGGCGGCACAAAGGAGAAACGACGCTGCTGGACGTTCTGCTGCACGACCGGGAACTGGACCGGATGTACTGGGCATTATCGAAAGAGGATGAGGAAACCCTGGCCGCGCTACACCGGTCGGGCGGGCTGAGGTCGCTCATGCCCATCGCTGCGGCGCTGGAATTTTATGGAAGCCAGATTTCCGTTCGCTCGGGGCGCGTTCAGGTTCCCGGCGGGCCTCGCGCCGATGGCGCCTGGGAACAGCTGGTCGGGGCCAGTCCGCGCTCTCCTGGTGAGTTTGTGGTTCGTTTGTGCGAACGCGACGATGGCTGGCTCGCCGCGTTTTTCGATGCTCTTTCGCGCGTGAGCCGCGAGCAGCAACAACATCTGACCGAGGAGCCGCGGCTGCGGCTACTGTACGACGTCTATCGGCGGGCGGGTAAAGGGCATAGCGCCATGTACGGGGTATTTCCGCTCAATGGCGATCTGGTGATCCTCTTCGAGGGCGTGCGCTGGCAGCCTGACGGGTCCCCCTATATCCCGGGGAGCCTGGGAGTATGGAAGGAAATCCTCAACCAGGATTCAGCACCGAAGCTAATCCGCGACTGGGTCAGGACCACGCGTCGCTGGGACAGTCCGGAACAACTGCTGATGACGCTGGTCGCCAGCTCCCACTTTGGGAGCGAGTCCGGCCCGCTGCAGCTTTACCTGACTCTGAGCGCAGTTGACCGCGGGCGCGCGCCCCAGGACCGCTTAGCCGACGGCACAGTACGGCTGATGGCGGCGAAGTTTGCCCGCTACCACACCTGGTATCTCGTCTTTTCGGAATTCGGCGCGCTGAACGACACGTCCGTGACGCAGTTCGTGCAGGCCGCCGACGCGGTCACCGCGCTCGCCGCTCCGGCGCTGCGGTCGAATGCGCTGGGCGCTCTGCAGGCAAATATTGGGCTCTGGGAGATTCTGGCTCGCCAGCAGGAGATCCCGGAGACGGCCATGAACACGTCGTGGCAGGGAGTGGTTCAGCCGTTTATCGGCGTGTCCTCGGCGGTTCAGCTGTTCGACGCAACACGCAGTTCCCTGCAGTCGATGCTCAAGGTCGCGGGCGGCAATCCGAATCTTTCTGAGGACCAGATCGTCGAGCTGCTGGCCGGTCCGGCGCAGCAGAGCGATGCCGGACGCAGCGCGCACGAAGAAATTGCCCACCGGATGCAAACTGTGCTCAACGACCAGCGTCTGGTCTCCCTGGATACGCTCTTCGCTCTCTACGACGGTCTGGACCAGCTGGCTCACGGAGCTGCCGTGAAGGACCAGCTGATTCCCCTGGCTGGAGAGCTGCGGGAGTTCGAGATGCCGCGCGCCATTTTCACCGCCGGGGAAAAGGCGGCATGGGCGCCGGAGATTTATGCCAGCCGCCATAGCGAATTGCAGGTTCGAACCGATCTGACGCGGGTCATCAGGTCGGCGAACTCGCCAGCGAAGCTGGAGGCGGCCCGCGCCGATCTGACGCCGTTTCTGAGGGACACGCTGGTGGGGCTGAATTATGCGTACTACGAGCCGCCCGGCGCGCAGATTCTCCACAATAATCCGCTGTTTGTCCGTTCGCACGATTTTGGCACAGGGTCGATTTTGGGATACAACGAGGTCTGGGATCCTCCCACCCTGGTCGGCATCGGCACTACTGCGGGAGGCGGCGCTTATTTGATCGGCTCGCTAGCCGATCTGCCCTATGCGCTGGCCAGCGCGGAAGATGATTTCATTGCTCCGGAGCATGCTGGGGCTCTTATGTGGGAGGGCGCCGCGCGCGCCCTTCTGGTGGACGCCGTCCAGCCACGCTGGTGGAGCATCAGTCCTGCTGAGCTGCACGCGGCGGCGCTGTATCAGCGCATGGGCGAGGAGCTGCTGCTGGCTGCGCCAGGCAATGTAGAACTACGAGGCAGAATTGGCGACATTCTTGCGGATGTAATGGCCCCACGGCGGCTGGAAGCAACCGAGCGTGCCCTGGCCGACTCCGCGGATACCGCCGCGCTGATGCCGCGGATTATTCCGGCGGAAAAATTCTATCTGGCTGCGCAATACCGCCGGCTGTATCCGGCGGACGCGCCAGCGTCGGGACCGGAGGGCCGCGAGCTGGACGGCCTGGCGCGCAGCGATCCTGCAGATGTCAGCCCGGAACGGCTGTCGGAAGACTTCGGCGTGCCCCATCCGACGCTGGAGCAAACCAACGCCTGCGCCATTCTGAATGTGAAACCGCTCCCTGCGTATTCCGGCGAAGCCTACGCACTCATGGGGGAATCATGGCAATCCAGCAATTTGTACTGGGCGCGGCTTGCGGATGAGATGGGCTATTCTCCGGCGTCGCTGAATCTGCTGATCCCGGAGCTGAGCCGCCGTATGATCGCGAAGATATTCGCCACGGATCCGGACGACTGGCCGGCAATTCTGCGCGCGATGGAGCAAACCGGAGACGAGTTTCGGCAAGGCGGCATCCACATCGCGGCCATCGCGACCATTTCGCAGCACTAATGCACGGGTGGGAGAGTGCACGGGAGCTCTATGGCAACGAGATTTGTTTTGATCGTCGCGTTCTGTTCAGGTCTCGCTGTTGCGGCGTTCAGCGGCCACGCGTTCACGGCGCAGGAGCAGTCCTCACGCATCTTCGTCAATGTGATTCTCGTGCAGCTGAACGTTGCGGTCACGGATCGACACGGGAACTACATCACCGGATTACGTCCGGAAGACTTCGACGTTACCGAGGACCAGATTCCGGAGAAGATCGCCACGTTCGAAGAAGGCGGGGCGCCCGGCGGAGGCATCGGCGTTACGGCCGAGCCGGATCGGAGCGCGGTCGTGCCGGAGGCCAGCCAGGGCGCGCCGCCGTCAACGACGATGCGGGCGCCGGACCGGGCGCCGGACCCGGACCAGGGCGATCATCGGTTTTGCAGCTCGCGGGAGCGAGCGTGTTTATCCTGTTCGACTCCAGCGACTATATGTACAGGGGATTTGTCTATGCGCAGGATGCGATCGCGGGGTTCATCCGTTCTATGGCAGGGGGAGACAAAATCGCCTACTACTCCTACAGTCGCAATCTGTCGCGCGCCACGCGGCTCACTACCGATCGCACGCAGGTGATGCAGGGCGTGCGAAACACGGTTGCCGGGGACCAGGCTGCGCTCTATAACTGTCTGCTGCTCACGGTGCGGGATGCGGCCCAGTTGCGAGGCCGGAAGGCTGTCGTGGTGTTCTCGAACGGCCCCGACAACGCCAGCTCGGTGCCGCCGGAAGACGTGGAGGAGCTGGCCCAGTCAACCGGGACGATCATTTACATAATCAGCACCAGGCAGGCGCAGGATGATCCGCTCTCCAGTGCGGCGTTTGAACGGATGAGCAAGGGCACCGGAGGCAAAGCCTATTTTGCGAAGGACTGGCGCGACGAAAACCTCGCGTTTGCGTCGATCCGGGAAGACCTGGCGCACCTGTATACGATCAGCTACTATCCGAAACCCAATCCGAATCGCCGCTGGCGCACAATCTCCGTGAAGCTGGTGGGCAAGGAGCTGCAAAAATATCGCGTTCGCACGAGAGACGGGTATCGGCTGCAGGAGGAGGTTCCGGCAGGCTCGCAGACGCCATCCAGGTAGCCATCGGGGACAGGCCGCGCGGATCACTCTGCTAAGTGGCCCGGGCAGAGGCAGAAAGAAGAATCGCTGTTACGCCGACCCTATCGACCAAAATCCTGATTCGGCCGGACGACGGCAACCGCACCTTATACTTGTCGCTCTGATTGTGTGCTGTGATTGGTTTCCTCCGCCGATGTCTCCCTCGACGAATGGGAAGATGGGCACCAGTGCCAAGCCCCACATCCTGAAGCCAATTGGGGTGGATGTCCGTTTGAGGCACGGGCTTATACTGGCTGCCAGAGATCTGAAGGAAAATCGAAGAAAGGACTGTCTCTTACCGATTCGCTAAGAACTCTTGCGCCGCCTTACAGATAGAGGCTTTTGACACGAGTTTTTGGCCATGTCACGGAATTTTGACGCTGCCTGACACGAAGTTTAGTCACGTGACACGAAAAATTGGCAGGAGACACCGGAGACATCGTTATGGCGAAAAGCGTCAATAAAGTCATCCTCGTGGGCAACGTCGGGAAGGACCCGGAAATCAAGGTGGCCGGCAGCGGCGCCTCCATTGCGACGTTTTCCCTGGCCACCAGCGATCGCACAAAAGACCAGGGCGGCAACTGGACGGATCGCACGGAGTGGCACAATCTGGTGGCCTTCCAGCGCACCGCGGAAATCATTCGCGACTACGTGAAGAAGGGCTCGAAGCTCTACATCGAAGGGCGCATCCAGACCCGCTCCTGGGATGACAAGGAAGGTCAGAAGAAGTACCGGACGGAGATCATCGTCAACGACCTGGTGCTGCTCTCCGGCCGCGGTGAGGGTGAGTCCGGTGGTGGCTATTCGCGCTCGAGCACCTCGTACGACCAGCGCCCCCCCGCGAATGCCGACGATCTGGTCCAGTCCACCGAGATTACGGACGACGACATACCCTTCTGACCAGCCAGGAGCCAGGAGCTCGGAGTTGGGAGGTTTCACTCCCGCCTCCAGGCTGTTCTTGCATCACCTGACTCCATGCGCTGAGACGGGCTGCTGGTCCCCCCATCGGGGCCATAGCGGCAGCCCGCTGAGGACAAACCTGACCTTTCCCGGCCGCCTGACCCTCCGAATTGTCATCTAAGCTACCGTCCTCTCCTGCGCCTGCGGTCGGCGCGGGGCGCGATGGCAGAAGACCGGATGCAGGCGGATAGACAGAACGGCTCCATCCTGCGCGACCGCGAGCCGCGGCTCATGCTGGAGTCAGCGCTGCTGGGTGTGGCCGGCGCGCTGAGCGCCCAGGCGTTCATGTGGATGCTACACGGCTGCACTCGCCTTCTCCTCACCGGTATTGCCGGATATCAGCCGCCCGGAGCAGAGTTCGGCCCGGATCATCAGGTGATCGGCGCGCATGGGCTCTGGCTCATTCCCCTCGTCACAACCCTCGGCGGCCTGATTTCCGGAATCCTGGTCTACCGCTTTGCGCCGGAAGCGGAGGGCCACGGCACCGACACTGCCGTTGATGCCTTCCACCGCCGCGAGGGCATCATCCGGCCCCGTGTCCCGCCCATCAAGATGATCGCCTCCGCCATCACCATCGGATCCGGTGGTGCGGCGGGACGCGAAGGGCCCATCGCCCTCATCACCGCAGGAGTGGCCTCGGTCTATGCGAAGCTTGCCCACCGCTCCGAGGAAGACCGCCGTCTCCTGCTGTTGGCCGGCATGGCCGCGGGCCTTTCCGCGATCTTCCGCACGCCCATGGGCACCGGCGTCTTCGCCATCGAGGTCCTTTACGGCCGCATGGAATTCGAAGTAGGCGCGCTGCTCTACACCATGATTTCCTCGGCCGTGGCCTACACCGTTAATGGCCTCTTTGTCGGATTCCGGCCTCTTTTCCATTTGCCTGCGATTCCAACGCCCGGGCTTTCGAGCTACGCCGTATACGCGGCTCTGGGGTTGGCGGCGGGGCTGGTGGGCACGGCGCTGCCGGAAGTCTTCTACCGCGTGCGCGATGGTTTCCGCCTGCTGCCGGTTCCTCGCTGGAGCAAGCCCGCCATCGGTGGCCTTCTCCTCGGGCTGCTGGCTCTCGCGCTGCCTCAGGTCCTGGGCGGAGGCTACGGCTGGATCCAGCTGGCCATCGACGGCAAGCTGGCTCTGCACCTGCTCATCCTGCTCCTGTTTGCCAAGATGGCTGCCTTCGCCCTCACCGTCAGTTCAGGCGGATCGGGCGGAGTCTTTGCGCCATCGCTGTTTGTCGGTGCGATGCTGGGAGGGGCGTTCTCGGTCTTCTTCCATCAGACGCCCGCTATCTTCGTCGTTGTCGGCATGGCCGCGGTCTTCGGCGCCGCGGCTCGCGTTCCCATTGCCACCATGCTGATGGTTACGGAAATGGCGGGTGGCTACCACCTGCTCGTGCCTGCCGGTCTGGCCGTCATGATCGCGTATCTCCTCCAGGGCCAGCTTTCCTCATTCCTCCGCTATGGCAGCCTCTACGAAGGACAGGTGCCCACCCGCCAGGACTCTCCGGCTCACTACCTCGAGCACATTCAAATCGCCCTTCATTTGCTGGGGAAGAGAAATCTGCCCCTCGTGGATCAGGTGGGGCATCTCGATCTGCTCCGTCTCCTCCGTTCGCACGTCCGTTTCGACCTTCCCGGTGGCAGGGAACTGACCATGGGTTTGATCAAAGAGGACAGTCCGATCGCCCACCGCAGGCTCGCCGATTTCTATCGCGAGCTGGCAAAGGTTGACTTCGAAGTCGTCACCATCCGGCGTCGCGAGCACCTGCTGCTCCCCCACGGCGACACCCTGCTCGAACCCGGGGATCGGCTGGTGATGATCGACTCACCGCAGTCGCGCGAGCCCCTCGCCCGTTACGTGGAGCCCACCGGAGACGAACCCCACGGCGAGTTGCCCGCGGAAGCTGCGAACGGGTAGCCAGCTCCTTCACTCGGGTTTCTCGGCGCAGGGAGCAAACCCCGTACCGCGAATTGGCCCTCCAACGGACAGGAGATCGCAGATGGCTGCCATCGCAGGAATTGTGATTTTGTTGTTGTTAATTGGCCTGTTCTTCCTTTTTCGGGCCATGGGAACCATGGGTCAAAAACCATCGATTCGTGAGCGGATGCGGCATTCAGGGGGCGGAACCCACGGCCACGGGCCGCGAGCCTCAGGTCTGGACTGATTCATCGGGCCCGACGTTTTGTCGCAATTCGCTTTGCTGCTGGCGGAGGCTGGCGAGAGAGCTGCAGGCTAATCCGGACCGGTAGAAGCGCGGAGTCAAAGCGGGCGGCTTGTTACACTTCCGGCAGAACGGCCGAGGATACCCGAAGCTCGCCGTCCGGAACGCATGCCGCTCACCCTGTCCGTCGCGATCATTACCAAAAACGAAGAAGCGAACCTGGCCCGCACGCTGGAGAGCGTCCGCTGGGCCGATGAGATTGTGATTGTTGACTGCGGGTCGACCGACAGAACTCAGGAGATCGCCCGGCTTCTTCGGAGCGAAGTTCTTTGTTGAGGAGTGGAAAGGGTTTGGCGCCCAAAAGAATTCTGCCATCGCCAAGTGCTCCAGCGACTGGATCCTGGCTCTTGATGCCGACGAAGAAGTGAGCGCGGAGCTGGCGCGAGGAGATACGAGGCCTGCTGAGCGGTTCGCCCACTCGGAGCGCTTATTTTTTGCCCCGGAGGAACTTTTTCCTGGGGCGCTGGATCCGCCACGGCGGTTATTACCCCGACAAAAAGCTACGGCTTTTTCGCAGGGGGCGGTTGCCAATTTGAAGAGAGTGTTGTTCACGAGACCATTCGTCCTGCCGGGAGCGACAGGGTATCTCCGTGGAGACTTGCTCCACCATGCCTATCCGAACCTCAAAACGTACATCGAGCACATGAATCGCTACAGCTCGCTCGGCGCCACGCAGGCTCGTCGCGTGCGGCAAAACCAGCCGGAATATCCTGGCGTTTCTCTGGAACGTCTTCGTCGTTCCCGTCGCCACGTTCGAGTACAACTACGTCTTCCGCCTGGGATTCCTTGATGGCCGCGAAGGCTTGCTCCTGCACCTTTACCACTCGGCCTATGTGAGCTGGAAATATGCCAAAGCCTGGGAAAGATCGCGGCGGTCATGAGCTATATATACAAAAGTACGATAATGTATATACAAGGAGAGTGGTTCGAATGGCTGCAACGATGACTTCGATACGCCTGGACACTGACCTGGCCGATGAAGCGGCCCGCCTTCTTGGTGTGAAATCCCGGACCGAAGCCGTGCATGTGGCTCTTCGGGAGATCGTGGCTCTGGAGAAGTTCCGTCGTCTGATGGTCAAAAATGGTGGCAGGCAGGCGTTCAGCGGAGTCGATGAGTAGTCTCGTCCTCTTCGACACCTCGGTCCTGGTCGATCAGCTGCGCACCGGCTGCTATGAAGAGCGATTCAAATCCATGGTCGGGCTGGTCCGCAGCTCTTCGGTCGTTTTGGCGGAGCTGTGGCGTGGAGCCTCATCCCGAAAGGACCGGGATTTCCTGCTGCAACTGGAGCGAAACCATCCAATCCTGACGCCGACCGAAGCCAACTGGCTCGAATCGGGGCGGCTTCTTGGGAAGATTCGTGCAGAAAAAGGAATCGACGCGTCAAAACTGCGTGCCTTGCACTTGGATGTGCTGATTGCCCTCACGGCCCGCGCTTATGGTGCCCGGCTGATCACTTCGAATCGAGCCGATTTTCAGATGATCCATCGCTGCCGCTCGTTTCAACTGGAGATGTGGCCCGCTCCAGCCCGGTGAGGAAATTTTGATCGGTTTGCTTCTTGTCCGCTCCGTCGCCTATCCTGAGGCGTTTCAGGAGCGTTGTTGATCATGCCTGAAAAGTCGTCTGACCTTCGGGATACTGTCTACGCGGATCTGACCGAGGACCGCCATCCCTCCGCGGCCGAGCTGCGCTGGGCCGAGCAGACTCTGGCGACCGGCCCTCGCGAAGAACCCGGAGCATCCCATCGGCGCGCCCACCGGCATCAATCGCGATGAAGCCGGCAACGCGTGCTTCACCACCGTTTCCGGCGCGCCTGTCCGGCGTCTCTATACGGACGCGGACTTGCCCGAGGATTGGGCTTTAAACCAAAACGCGTATCTCGGCCAGCCCGGCCAGCCGCCCTACACCCGGGGTATTCATCCCACCGGCTATCGCGGCCGCCTCTGGACCATGCGCCAGTTCTCCGGTTTCGCCTCTCCGGAAGAGACCAATCTCCGTTACAAATACCTGCTCGAGGGCGGCGCCAACGGTCTCTCCGTCGCGTTCGACCTGCCCACGCTGATGGGCTGCGACTCCGACGATCCCCGCAGCGAGGGCGAGGTGGGCAAGTGCGGCGTGGCCATCGACTCCCTCGAAGACATGGAGGCGCTGTTTTCCGGCATTCGCCTCGACAGCACCACCGTCTCCATGACCATCAATTCCCCGGCCAGCGTTCTCTGGGCCATGTATCTGGTCGTCGCGGAGAAACAGGGCGCCAGCTGGAAGAACGTCTCCGGTACGCTGCAGAACGACATCCTCAAGGAGTACATCGCCCAGAAGGAATATCTCTATCCCCCCGAACCTTCGATGCGCCTCGTCGTCGACACCCTGGAGTTCGGCGCCCGCCAGACTCCAAAATTCAACCCCATCTCCATCTCCGGCTATCACATTCGCGAGGCCGGCTCGACCGCACTACAGGAGCTCGCTTTTACGCTCTACGACGGTATCGAGTATGTGGAGTGGGCGCTGCGCCGCGGCCTGGCCATCGATGACTTCGGCCCGCGTCTGAGCTTCTTCTTCAATTCGCATAACGACTTCTTCGAGGAAATCGCCAAATTCCGCGCCGCCCGCAAAATCTGGTACCGCGTGATGACCGACCGCTTCCACGCGCAGAATCCGCGCTCCACATGGATGCGCTTCCACACTCAGACCGCCGGCGTTTCACTCACCGCCCAGCAGCCGAAAAACAACATCGCCCGTGTCGCTCTCCAGGCGCTAGCCGCTGTTCTCGGCGGAACCCAGTCCCTCCACACCGATGGCTTTGACGAAGCCCTCGCTCTGCCCACCGAAGACGCCGCGCGCATCGCCCTGCGCACCCAGCAGATTCTCGCGTACGAGTCCGGTGTGGCGAACGTCATCGATCCATTGGGCGGCTCGTACTTCCTCGAGAAGATGACTCTCGACATGGAGCAGGGAGCCTTTGGCTTTTTCGAAAAGCTCGACGCCATGGGCGGCATGGTCAAAGCCATTGAGTCCGGCTACCCGCAAAAGGAGATCGCCGAAGCCAGTTATGCTTACCAGCGTGCCGTCGAGGCTGGCGAGAAAATCATCGTGGGCGTCAATCAATACGCCATCGAGGAACCGCCGCCGACCATCCTCTATATCGGCGAGAGCGTCCGAGAAGCGCAATCCGCCAAGCTCAGGAAGCTGCGTGCCGAGCGTTCCGGCGAGGCCGTCCAGCGCGCTCTGGATGCGTTGAAGCGCGCCGCCGAGGCGCAGCCCGAAGCCACCGCCAACGGTCTTTCAACCGCCAACACCATGCCCTTCATCCTCGACTGCGTCCGAGCGTACGCCACTCTGGGAGAAATCTGTGGCGCCCTCCATCAGGTATTCGGCGGCTGGGAAGAGGCCTGAGCTGCGCCGAATCTGATATGGTTCGAAAAGCGAATTTTTCTAAGCAATGACGCAGGGCAAGGAATCGACTTCGGAAGTGCGGCCTCTGAACCTCCGGCAGCTTGCCGAGCATCTTCAGCTCTCCCAAACCACGGTTTCTCTCGTCCTGAACAATTCCCCAGCCGGGCGCTCCATCCCGCAGCACACCCGTGATCGCGTCCTCGAAGCCGCCCGACGCTTCCATTACCGCCCCAATTACTTTGCGAAGTCGCTGCGCAACAGCCGCAGCATGTCCGTTGGAGTCATCGTCCCCGACCTCAGCGACGGCTACTTCCCGGTCGTGATGAACGCCATCGAGAAGCACCTGCTCAAGGCGCACTACTTCTACGTCACGGCCAGCCACTATCGGCGCCCCGAACTGGTCGAAGAGTACTGCATTCGCCTGCTTGAGCGTTCCGTCGACGGATTGCTCCTTCTGGACACGCCCGCGAAGGTGAAGCTGCCCGTGCCCGCCGTAGCCGTGTCTTCCCACAACCCGGGTCCGGGGGTCATCAACGTCGTCCTTGACCACGACCGTGCCGCTCGTCTGGCTCTTGACCATCTGCGCCAGCTCGGTCACGAACGCATTGCCTTTATGCGCGGCGCTCCTGGCATTACCGACGCGAAATTCCGATGGGACAGCATTCTCACCACCGCCGCGGAGATGGGCATCGCCGTGAGCCCTGAACTCACGATCCCGCTGCGAGAAGCTACGCAGTCGCCCGAAGCCGGCTATCGGCACACCCGGGAACTGCTCGACAGGACCCGCGACTTCACCGCCATCTTCTGTTTTAACGACATCTCGGCCATCGGCGCCATTCGCGCCATTCGCGATGTCGGCCTCCGCGTCCCGGCGGATATCTCCGTCGTCGGCTTTGACGACATCATCACCGCCGCCTATTACGAGCCGCCCCTGACCACCGTTAAGCAGCCTTTGCGCGAAATGGGATCGCGCGCCGCTCAGATCCTGCTGGCGCGCATTGCCGAGTCTGACAAGGAATACCCCGATGAGATTGTGATGGAGCCCGAACTCATCGTGCGCGAGTCCACCGGCCCCCCGCCTGCGCACAACGGCCAACGCAGCGCCTGACCCACGCCGGAAGTCTCTGGTCCCCTGACCCGCGCAAATGCTCTAGAATGCATCTGGCGTGCACACCGTGAAGGCGATTTACCCCGGCAGCTTCGACCCGGTGACCAACGGCCACCTCGATCTCATCGCCCGCGCCGCGAAGATGTTCGACCATCTGGTGGTGGCCATCCTCCGCAATTCGGCCAAGAACCCTCTGTTTACCGTGGAGGAGCGCGTGTCCATGCTCTCGGAGGGCACCGCCGAATTCGGCAACGTCTCCGTCTCCACCTTTGACGGCCTCCTCGTTGACTTTGCCCGCGAGGAGCGCGCCCACGCCGTCGTCCGCGGCATTCGCGCCATCAGCGACTACGAATACGAGCTCCAGATGGCTCTGATGAACCGCCGCCTCGCCCCCGACGTCGAAACCATCTTCCTCATGCCCGACGCCAAATACTCCTTTGTCAGCTCGCGCCTGGTGAAGGAAGTCTTCCAGCTCGGCGGTTCCGTTGAAGGCCTGGTTCCTAAATTCGTGATCGAGCGCATGAAGGACAAGGGCCGCCGCCGCTAGCCGAGGTTCCGTCTCCGAGCGCCAGCCACACCGATCACCTCCCGCGAGCCTGCTTCATTTCCTGGAAAGCCGCCAGTGCCGCCTGCCGCGCCTCCGCATGGTCCACCATCGGTCGCGGATAGGTCGTTCCCAGCTGCACGCCGGCCGCCGCCAGCACCAGCGGCGGCGCCTCCCACGGCTTATGAATCCACTTGCCCGGCAGACCCGTCAGCTCAGGGACCCAGCGCCGCACATACGATCCATCGGGATCGAACCTCTCTCCCTGCGTTACCGGATTAAACACGCGGAAGTACGGTGCGGCATCCACTCCGCAGCCAGCCACCCACTGCCATCCCATCGTGTTGTTGGCCAGATCGGCGTCCACCAGCGTGTCGAGAAACCACGCCGCGCCCTCCCGCCATGGAATCAGCAGATGCTTGACCAGGAACGACGCCACAACCAGACGTGCCCGGTTGTGGATCCACCCGGTCGTCCACAGCTGCCGCATCGCCGCGTCCACAAACGGATACCCGGTTTGGCCTTTTTGCCAGGCGTGGAGCCGCCGTGCGTTCCTGCGCCACGGAAAATGCCGGAACTCCGCTTGGTACGGTTCATGCGTCGTCTCCGGATTCTCGACCAGCAGGTGATATGCGAATTCCCGCCACGCCAGCTGACGCAGATAGGGCTCCGCTCCCGACCTGTTTTTCACGGCATGCCAAATCTGAATCGGGCTGACCTCTCCAAAGTGGAGATGCGGCGACAGACGCGAGGTGCCATCCTCATCGATGCGATCGCGGTCTTCGCCATAACGGCGGACCGGGCCATGCGCAAAGTGCCGCAATCGCTCCTGGGCCGCCGTTTCCCCCGGCGTCCACGCCGTGCGGATGCTCGCCGCCCAGTCGATCTTCGGCTCCAGACCGAGGTCCGCGATCTTCAGCGACCTGGGCCAGCTCCGTGGCGCGGGAATGCCCTTCGGCCTTCGCAGCGGTTTGCGCAGAGCGCCGCGCTCATTCCATAACGCACGCCAGAACGGCGTGAACACACGGAACGGACCGCCTGCAGCCGTCCGAATCGATCCCGGTTCGAACAGCAGGCTTCCATGGAAGCACTCGAGGGAGACACCCTTCTTTTCGAGCGCTGCATTCAGAGCCGGCTCGGCCGCCAGCGCCGCCGGCTCGACCACCCGATGGCAGAAGATGTGCCGCGCGCCCGTCTCCCTGGCCAGTTGCAGCAGCGTTTTCGCGGGGGGCCCGCGCCGCGCGATCAGCCGCAATCCCTGCGCGCGCAAAGACCGTTCCAGAGCCAGCAGGGACTGGTGCAGCCACCACCGCGAGGCCGCGCCGGGCGACTCGGGTCCATCTTCTTCCGGCGCCCACACAAAGACAGGCACCACGGGCAAACCGGACTCGATGGCCGCATGCAGCGCGGGGTGATCCTGTAGCCGCAAATCCCGCCGGAACCAAAGCAGGACACACGTCGCGGTTCTGGCTGGATGGGTCATGGCTGTCTCAAACGCCGGCTCGCCTATTGCCAACCCGGCCGAACCGCCATCTTCTCACGCTGATTTGCGCTGGGGCGCCTGCTCGGGCTCTCGTCCCTCCGCTTTGCCGGCGATGCCCACAGGTCCGGCGGCATCGCCGACGGCGGGAAACTCCGCAACCGCGCTGAACCGCGTGCGCGGAAACGCATCGGGATAATTGGCCCGGATAAACTCCACCATCTTCTCGCGAACCAGGCACGAGAGATCCCACTGGTCGCTGGAGTTGCGCACGCTGAACAGGCAGCGGATCTGCATCATGCTCGAGGAAAGATCAGTGACCTGCAGGACGCAAACGCGCTTATCCCACAACGGCGTCGATTCGAGCACACGGCGGAATTCCTGCCGCAGCGGTTCCACCGGCACGCTGTAATCGACAAAGAGGTAGGGATATCCCAGCAGCTCCGCGTTGTTACGCGTCCAGTTCTGGAACGAGTTCTCGATAAAGTAGCTCAGCGGCACGATCAGCCGCCGCTGATCCCAGATCGCCACAACCACGTAGGTCGTCGTGATTTCCTCGATCCGTCCCCACTGTCCGTCGACGATGACCACATCGTCCAGCCGAATGGGTTCGGTCAGCGCGATCTGCATTCCAGCCAGAAGATTGGAGGCGGACGACTTGGCCGCCGTCGCCAGCACCAGACTGGCCAGCCCTGCCGACGCCAGCAACCCCGCGCCATAATGCCAGATCTGAGAGTTGCGAAAGACCGACAGCACTAGCCCTGCATCGACGACGACAACCAGCACGATGACCATGCGCCGCATCAGCTGCACCTGCGTGCGAGCCCGCCGCGCGCGCAGATTGTCGGCGACCGTCACATCGAACCGCAGCAGCAGGAAATCCTCAAAGCAGTACACGACGGCCACCATCAGCCAGCCCAGCGCCACAAACCACGCCACGCCCACCGTTTTCTGCGCCACGGTCAGCCAGTACGGCGGCAGATCTGTCAGCGGCAAAACAAATCCCATGGCCGCCAGCAGCACAAGGAACTGTGTGGGGCGGCGAATGCGCGCAACAATGCGCAAAACCGGGGGTGTGCCGGAGGCCTGGGTGCGATGGATGCGCCCTACCAACTTCACCAGGATTCGTCTTGCAAACGAGCTCAGCAACACCGCCAGAAACAGGATGGCGATGCCGATCGTCCAGTGGCGGGCGTGCAGCTGCAGAAGATGATGAGTCCAAGTGGGCATGACTTATTCCAGTTTCACCTGCCCATATTCCAGCAGCGTCACCAGCACCACGCCTCCGCAAATATTGCCCAGCGTGGCGGCCAGGAGCCATCGTAAATAATGGCCCACCGTGACGCCGTTAGCCAGAACCGCAGCCAGAATTTCTCCGCTGGTCGCGATGCAGTGCGCGAAGTGGCCCATGCCGACGATGAAAGTAAGAGCCCAGATCACAGCCACCGAGCCGGTGATGGAATGGCTCCCGCTGACCAGCCACGCGACCATGGCGATCATCCATCCGCCGACCACGCCGCTCCAGAAGACGTGCCGCATGTCCGGCGTTGCAGCCTGGGTTCCCATGGCCACCAGAGCGTGCAGCATCGGCGGCTGCAGCGCCCTGGTTCGCGCCGCCAGCAGTGCAAACAGAAAGGCTCCAGCCACGTTGGACGGAAATACGATCGCCCACAGGCGCGCCGTGCTCCCCCAATAGCGCCGCTCCGCCATAATCAGCGCTACCGGATAGAGCGTGTTTTCCGTGAATAACTGCCCGCGGCCCAGAATTACCGCCATAAATCCCATGGGATAGAAGAGCTGGGCCACAAACTGCGACCAGGGTGCGGGTCCCAGCAGCGCGCCCACCACTGAGACGCTCAGCCCCGTCAGTCCCATCGTCAGCCCGCCAACGACGCCCGAAATCGCCAGCGCCTTGTTGGGACGCTGCAGCTCGCGCCGCGCATTGCGCGACACCTGTTCGAAAATCTCGTTCGCCGTCGGCCGGTCCAGGTCGCGCTGCTTCGATTGCGGCGCATCCTTCTCCGGATCCGGATCGAGCCTGATATTGCGCAGAGGCATGCGTGCCTTGGAAGGCTGCCACACGCGCCGGGTTGGATGTTCGCGCCGCTTTCTGCCGGTTACCGGGAGAATTTCCCCAGCCCGCAGGGTGCCTCCAGCCCTCTCATCCGCGTGATAGCCTTGCCCTTCTGACTCCATCCTCGGGGCAACCATGAATCACCAGCTGCATTTCGACCTCGCCGCCGCAGCCCGCCGTTCCATGATCGCGCACGGTTTTGAGCCGGACTACCCTCCGCCCATTGCCGGCCAGCTGCAGCAGCTGCGCGAACATCCGCCGCAACCGGCAGCCACTGCGCGCGATCTTCGCAGCCTTCTCTGGTCCTCCATCGACAATGACACTTCGCGCGACCTCGACCAGATCGAAGTTGTTGAGGCCGCTCCGAACGGTGACGCCCGCGTCCTCATCGGCATTGCCGATGTCGATGCCTCTGTTCCCAAAGGTTCGCCCGTCGATCAGCATGCTCTGCGCGAGACAACGACCGTGTATACCGGTGTCGAGAATTTCTCCATGCTCCCCGAGGAGCTCTCCACCGGCTCAACCTCACTCCTCGAAAACCAGGATCGCGCCGCCCTGGTCATCGAATTCACTCTGGACGCACAGGCGCAAATCACCGCCAGCGATCTCTACCTCGCTCGCGTGGTGAACCGCGCCCAGCTGGCGTATCCCTCCGTCGGTGCATGGCTCTCTGGTCAGGCCCAGGCGCCAGCAAAAGTCGCCGCTTCGGCCGACCTCGAAAAACAGCTTCGCCTGCAGAGCGATATCGCGCAGAAGCTCCGCAAACGCCGGTCCGATCATGGCGCGCTCAACCTGCAGACCCTCGAAACCCATCCCATTCACCTCACCGACGGGCAAATCGATGTCGAAGCGGAAGTGAAAAACCTTGCGACTCAACTCATCGAGGACTTCATGATCGCCGCCAACGGTGTCGTCGCCCGCTCGCTCGAGGCAAAGCGCTTCTCGTCCATTCGCCGCGTCGTCAAAACCCCGAAGCGCTGGGATCGCATCGTCGAACTCGCCCGCCAGATGGGCACGCAGCTGCCCGCTGACCCCGATCCCAAGCCTCTCCACGACTTCCTCTGCGAGCAGCAGAAGAAAGATCCTGACCATTTCCCCGATCTCTCGGTCTCCATGGTCAAGCTCCTCGGCCCCGGCGAATATGTGCTCGAGCGGCCCGGCGACCCGCCCCAGGGCCACTTCGGCCTCGCCGTCCAGGACTACACGCATTCCACCGCGCCCAACCGCCGTTATGCCGATCTGGTCACGCAGCGTCTTCTTAAGGCCATGATCGCCGGCCACCCATCGCCCTATTCCGACGACGAGCTGTCCTCGATCGCCGCGCAATGCACGCGCATGGAGGACGCCGAGCGCAAGGTCTCGCGGGAAATGCAGAAGCGCATCGCAGCCGTGGCCATGGCCAATCGCATTGGCGAGGCCTTCGATGCCATCGTCACCGGCGTTAACGAACATGGCTCCTTCGTGCGCACGCTTCGGCCCCCGGTGGAAGGCATGCTGGTCCGTGGGCAGCGGGGCGTCGATGTAGGCGACCGGCTCCGGGTCACGCTCGTCCGCACCGACCCCACCCACGGGTATATCGACTTCGCCCGCGCATGACCAAAGTGCGTATTGCGACGAATAAATGCTGGTTGTGTGGTAACATATATGTTACCAACGAGGAGTGATACAGCTCCGCGAGTATCTCGATCGCAACGGGCGAAGTCCTTTCGCTGCCTGGTTCGATAAGCTCGCCAGTCCGGCAGCTGCGAAAGTGAGCGAGGTACTGTATCGGATGGCAGCGGGGAATCTCGCGAACGTGAAGACGGTTGGTTCAGGTGTCGCGGAATACCGAATCGACTCGGGTCCCGGCTACCGGATTTACTTTGGCCGCGACGGAGAAAGGTTAGTCATTCTCCTGGGCGGTGGCAGCAAACAGCGCCAGGAGCGGGATATCAGGCGAGCGATTGCCTGTTGGGTCGACTACCGGCAGCGAAAGGGGAGTGCCAATGCCGCTGACTCGCAATTTTCGAGAGACCGTAATGACCAGAATACGGCGGGACGCGGCGTTTCGTCGCAGCCTCCTCAGAGAAGGCGTTGACCTTCTGCTTTGTGGTGATGTGGATTCGGGCAAAGCGCTGCTGCGTGATTACATTAAGGCAACCTGCGGATTTTCGTCTCTGGCGGAGGAAACGGGAATCCCTGTGAAAAGCCTGATGCGCATGTTCGGTCCTTCAGGAAACCCCCAGGTCAGGAATCTCTTTCTCGTGGTCGCATCTCTACAAAGGTACGAAGGAATCCGTCTGAAGGTGCGATCGGCGACCGCAGCCTGATCCACCTGGGTCCGCCATTCCGTCTGCAGGTACCTTAAGAGCAGCCGCATGCGCTCCAGCCTCGCCACGTTTCTCGACGATTTCCGCCGCCACGGCAACGCTACCGCCCTCGTTGCGTACCACGGCAATCGCCGACTCGCTTCCACCTGGAGTGAACTGGCCACTCTCGCCGATCGCTGCGCCTCCGAACTCATCCGCCGTCAGATTCCCATGGGCGAGCGCGTCGTGTTCTGCGGCCAGAACGGCCTGGAATGGATGGGCGCCTTCTTTGGCTGCCTCCAGCGCGGCGTCATCGTCGTGCCCCTCGACCCGGCCGGGACTCTCGATTTCGCGCAGCGCGTCATCGAAAACACCCGTCCACGACTGATCGTTGGCGATCGCGAGGTTGTCCGGTCCCTCGGCGAAAACACGCCTGCCCTGGCCTTCGAGGATTTCGCGCAGCAACTCCCGCAGGCTCCGGGCTCCGACCTTCGCGATCCCGCGCTCATCCTCGATACGCCCTTTCAGATTCTCTTCACCTCCGGCACCACGGCTGAGCCAAAGGGCATCGTCCACACCCATCGCAACGTTCTTGCCAGCCTCGATCCCATCGAGCGCGAGATGCAGAAATATCTGAAATACGAGCGGCCGTTTCATCCCATTCGCTTTCTGCACACGCTGCCCCTCAGCCACGTCTTCGGTCAGTTCATGGGATTGTGGATCCCACCCCTGCTCGCTGGCGAAGTCCACTTCGAAAATCGCCTCCAGGCACAGCGCCTCATCGAAATCATCCATCGCGAGCGCATCTCGGTCGTCTGTTCCGTCCCGCGCGTTCTCGACCTCCTGCGGTCGCATCTGCTCGCCCTCGATCCGCATCTCGCGGAGCGCATCCAGGCCGCCGCCGGCGAAAGTGCCTGGAAGCGCTGGTGGCATTTCCGGAAGATTCATCGCTTCTTCGGTTACAAATTCTGGGCATTCGTCTGCGGCGGCGCCTCGCTCTCTTCGGACCTCGAAAGCTTCTGGAACACGCTCGGCTTCGCCCTCGTGCAGGGCTATGGCATGACCGAGACCTCCGCCCTCATCACGCTCAATCACCCCTTCAAGCCGGGGCAGGGAACCATCGGTAAAGTCCTTCCCGGTCGCGATGTCCACATCACGGACGAAGGCGAGATCCTCGTCCGCGGCGACATGGTCTCCCGCGCCACCTGGCAACAGGGAAGTCTGCGCCCCAACGACTCGGAATGGCTGGCCACCGGCGATCTCGCGCAGCGCGACGATCAGGGCCAGCTTCGCTTCGTGGGCCGGAAGAGCCAGGTCATCGTCACGCCGGCTGGCGTCAACATCCACCCCGAAGATGTCGAAGAAGCGCTCAACGCTCAGTCCGGCGTCCAGGCCTCTGCAGTCGTCCCGCTGCTCACCTCGGCCGGTACCGAGCCTGTCGCGGTCCTGCTCTTTCGCGGCAGCCGCGAAGAAGCCCAGCAGGCCATCGTCGCCGCCAATCGCCAACTCGCCGAGTATCAGCAGGTCCGACAGTGGCGCTTATGGCCCGAGCTCGATCTGCCCCGCACCTCCACCGGAAAAATCCGCCGCCCCAAAGTGACGGAGTGGGTGAACGCGCAGCAACCGCAGTCCACAAACGGCGCAGCCGCCGATCCGCTCCTCTCTCTCGTCCTTTCCATCAGCCACGCTTCTGCCGATCACGCTGGCGACGAGGCCCGTCTCTCCGAAGACCTCGGCCTGGACAGCCTGGGCCGCGTCCAGCTCCAGTCCGAGCTCGAGCAGCGCCTCGGCCTCACCCTCGACGACGTGACCCTGGAGCAGGTCATTACCCTCGGCGATCTGCGCCGCGCCCTGGGGCTCGATCACGCCCTCGATCACGCCGGCGCAGCTGCTCAGGAACTCGCTCCCGAATCCTCGGCGAACCGCTCCGCCACTTCGCCGACCGCGCCCGCCCGCCCGCCGATGGAGACCGACATCTACCCGCACTGGCCCTGGTGGGGCCCGGTCTGGCTTCTCCGCGCCGCCTACACCGAACTCGTCCAGCAGCCGCTCATCCGCCTCCTCGGCAAACCGCGCGTCGAGCGCCCGCCGCACCTGCGCCCGACCCAGCCGGTTCTCCTCATCGCCAACCACGTCACCGCCTACGACGCACCGCTGGTCCTGTACGGGCTGCCAGGCCGCATGCGCCGCCATGTCGCCACCGCCATGGCCGGCAATATCCTTTGGGACTGGCGCCACATGCGCAACGTTGGACCCACGCGCAGCTTCTGGTCGCGGATGCTCGATCCGCTCGGACCGCTCACCTGGTTCGTGGTCACCGCGCTGGTGAACGTCTTTCCGCTCCCGCGCAGCGTCGGCTTCCGCCGCTCCTTTCAGCACGCGGGCGAAGCGCTGGACCGTGGCTACAACGTGCTCGTTTTCCCGGAAGGCCACCGAACAGAATCCGGCCTGCAGCCTTTCCGACCCGGCATCGGTATCCTCGTCCGCGAGTCCAAAGTGCCTGTCATCCCCGTCGCTTTGGCTGGCCTCAGTGAGCTCAGGCAAAAGGGCCGAGGCTGGTTCCGCTCCGGCGCCCTCACCATCCGCATCGGTGAGCCCATCCAGTTCAGCCCCTCTGACACCCCGGAGCAGATCACCGAGCGCCTCTATGAAACGCTCAAGAGCATGCTGAACCAGAACGGTTCCGTTGCCTCCGCGCCCCCGGCCCACTGATCCCCTGGTCCTCCCGCGTCGCACTGTGAGGAGAGGAGATCCCGAACAGTGCCGTCAGGCAGAAACCGGACAGGAAGGTACCAGCAACGTCAGCGAAGTCGGCCGCCCGCCATCGCAAACACCGAACCCAAAGGGCCGCCGCGCAGGCACACACCAGCCGTGCGGCGTTTTCGGATGCGGCAACGCATCGTGAGCGCCGGTGTCCTTCCGGGTTCCTGATCGTGAAGCGGTGCTTTAGTAGCGCCCGCGGCCGCCGCCGCCGCTCTCGCGACGTCCACCGCCGGCACCACCCTTCTGTGCCTGATAGCAGTCGCGGCAGTACACGGGTCGGTCGCCGCGCGGCTCAAAGGGAACCGTCGTTTGCTGCCCGCACCCGGAGCAGATCACGCTGGTCCCTCGGGACTCTGCCCGCTGGTATCCGCCGCCTCCGCCCCCCTGTTCGCTCTTCCGCGCCTGGCGGCATGCTTTGCAGCGCTTCGGGGCCGAATACCCGCGCTCCTGGAAGAACGCCTGGTCTTCGCTCGTAAATGTAAACTCTCGCCCGCAGTCGCTACACGTAAGTTGCAGATCTCCAGCCATGGTGAGTCCTCGTTTCCACTCCTAATGCAATATTCCCCGATTCCGCGAATTCTGTACACCGGAGACTACCATCCTTCCACATCCCGCCTCGAAGCCGCCGGTAACCGGCGAAGACCTGCCGCAGCTTCCCACCCCGTGTCCCCGCCCGGTATCATGTCCTGTTCCCGGAGTGATTTTTCTTTATGGCCTTCCCTTTCAAAGGCGTGGACTTTATCGGTTTTGACAGTCTCCTCAGTGACGACGAGCGCATGGCGCGCGACACCGCCCGCCAGTTTATCGAAGACAACCTCGTTCCCATCATCGAGGAATGCAACCGCGAGGGCCGCTTCCCCCGCGAACTCGTTCCCCAGATGGGCCAGCTGGGCTTCTTCGGCGCCAACCTGCAGGGCTACGGCTGCGCCGGCATGTCCAACGTGGAGTATGGCTTGGTCATGCAGGAATTCGAGCGCGGCGACTCCGGCGTGCGCAGCTTCGTAAGCGTCCAATCTGCCCTCGTCATGTACCCCATCTACACCTTCGGCTCCGACGAGCAGAAGGATTTCTGGCTGCCGAAAATGGCCAGCGGCGAGAAACTGGGGTGCTTCGGGCTGACCGAGCCCGACTTCGGGTCGAATCCGGGGGGAATGCGCACCCGCGCCGATCGCCAGGGCGACGAGTACGTCCTCAATGGCGAAAAGATGTGGATCACCTCCGGCAGCATCGCCGACGTCTCCATCGTCTGGGCCAAAACCTATGGCGACGGCGGCGAAGACGGCCGCGTCCGCGGCTTCCTCGTGGAAAACGACCGTCCCGGCTTCAGCGCCTGGGACGTCCATGGCAAATGGTCCCTCCGAGCCTCGGTCACCTCCGGCCTTTCGCTGCAGGATGTCCGCATTCCCGCCTCGAACCTGCTCCCCAAATCCGACGGCCTGCGATCCCCGCTGATGTGCCTCAACCAGGCCCGCTACGGCATCGCCTGGGGCGGCATCGGCGCCGCTATGTCGTGTTACGACACAGCTCGCCAGTATTCGCTGCTCCGCAAGCAGTTCCGCGACGAGCCCATCGCCAGCCATCAGCTTGTCCAGGAAAAGCTGGCCTGGATGATCAGCGAAATCACCAAAGGCCAGCTCCTCGTCCTGCAGGTCGGCCGCCTCAAGGACCAGGGCAAGGTCGGCCACGAGCACATCTCCATGGCCAAGCGCAACAACATCTGGATGGCCCTCGAATGCGCTCGCCTCGCCCGCGACATTCTCGGCGCCAACGGCATCACCGACGACTACCCGGTCATGCGCCACATGATGAACCTCGAATCCGTGAAGACCTACGAAGGAACCCACGATATTCACACCCTCATCATTGGCCAGAGCGTTACCGGCATTCCGGCCTACTAAGGGGATTGCATCTCACTACCGGAGCGTTCATCATTCTGACAATGGCTCCCGCCCAATAGCACCAACGACCCTTCTCTGCCAGAGATCGCAGGCATTTGGAGGGTGGCAGGGAATTGAGTTGGGACCGCAACCCTTGCCTCAGGTTGGCGTCTAATCCTGAAGTGCCCCGGGGCGCCATCGCCCAGGAGTGTCTCCGTCGCATGCATCTGCCGAAGTTACAACGGGTTCCGGAACTCGATGCACTCCGCGGGATTTTCCTGGCGTGGATGATTCTCGTCCACCTGCCGACCCACTTCAGTAATTATCTCGACCAGCCCTTCGGCTTTGTTTCCTCCGCTGAAGGATTCGTCTTCCTCTCCGCCGTCCTGGTCGGCCGCATTTATTACCGGCAGCACATGCTGGACCAAAAGGGCGTCCGCACCCATCTCTGGCGTCGCTCCCTGAAAATTTACGCCTATCACCTGGCGCTGCTGGCCTTTGCCTTCACCGTGCTGGCGGTCTACGCAGTCCACACCCATCGCGCCGCCCTCACCAACCTGCTGAATTTCTACCTGAACCACCCCAAGCCGGCCATCGTCGGATCGATCTTTCTCATCTACTGCCCGCCGCTGCTCGACGTATTGCCGCTTTACGTCACTTTCCTCTTTCTCTCACCGCTGATTCTTTCCGCGGCCACACGCTTCCGCTGGCGCACCGTCCTGGCGGTCAGCATCCTGCTCTGGCTCGGTGCCCAGCTGGGCCTGCGCGACGCCTTCCATAACCTCATCGTTCACATCACCCACCTGCACATCCCGCTCCAGGAAACCGGAGCCTTCAACATGTTTGCGTGGCAGGCGGTGTGGGTCACGGGCCTCTGGATGGGCTCTGCCTCCGCGCACGGCGATGTGCCTCTGGCCCGTGTGCCCCGCTGGGCCATCGCCCTCAGCGGCGCCCTCTGCGTCTTCTTCGCTATCGTGCGCTATGGCTGGTTTGGCCCCCATCTCGACTGGCCCGCCCTCGGCCTTTGGGTGGACAAGTGGCAGGAGGGGCCGCTGCGCGTCGTCAACCTGGTCGCCTTCGCCATCTTCTTTTTCTGGCTCAGAAAATGGGTCGTCCTGCTCATTCACCGTGAGCCCTTCCTGACCCTGGGCAAAGCCTCGCTCCAGGTCTTCTGCGCCCACCTCTTCTTCGTCTTTATCGGATTGGCGCTTCTCTATGGAGACATGGAGCAACTGGGCTGGCCCGCCGCGATTGGCCTCACCGCCGTCACCTTCCTCGCGCTCTTCTGGGTCGCCACGCGCGAGGTGCGCAAGCGCCACGCGGCAAAGGCTAAAAAGGCCGCCGCTTTAATGGGAGCCAACGCGCCCGCGATTGACCCCTCTCAGCCGTTTCCGCCCGCCAGCGCGGAGGTAGTTCCCCCGTCGCTCTCGCCACGCAGCGAACCGGTTGCTCGCTAGATTTTTGGAGATTGCCTTTCTTCCGCCGCCGCTAAACGGCCACCGTGAACGTCTCTTCCGTCCGCGTCACGGCGCGATAAAGGGTATCGCGCTCCACCGGCACGCGTCCTGCTTCGGTGATTAGCCGCATCAGGTCCTGCCGCCGCATGCCCTGCGGAGTCGTCGCTCCGGCATCGTGGTAGATCTTCTCTTCGATCACCGTGCCGTCAATGTCATCCGCTCCAAATCGCAGCGCAATCTGCGCGATCTTCGCCGTCATCATCTGCCAGTACGCCTTGATGTGCGGGAAGTTGTCCAGCAACAGCCGTCCCAC
Source organism: uncultured Acidobacteriaceae bacterium (assembly GCA_963770525.1). Taxonomy (GTDB): domain Bacteria; phylum Acidobacteriota; class Terriglobia; order Terriglobales; family Acidobacteriaceae; genus Palsa-343. Next base: position 37,002 of record CAVYPY010000008.1, read on the forward strand.
CGCGATCTGCCGGATGTCGATCATCCCCGTGGTCCGCGGCAGGTGATCGAGCGGCGTGTTGTCGGGATGAAACGCCAGAGGGATGAACGTCTGGAATCCGTGGGTCTCGTCCTGCAGCGCCCGCAGCTTCAGCAGGTGATCGACGCGATCCTCATCGTTCTCAATGTGACCGTACAGCATCGTCGCATTCGACTTCAGCCCCAGCTGATGCGCCGCGCGCGCGGTCTCCAGCCACTCGCCGCCGTCGATCTTGTGGTCGCAGATGATGTGCCGCACGCGATCCGCAAAAATCTCCGCGCCGCCGCCGGGCAGGGAATCCACGCCCGCGTCCCTCAGCTTCACCAGCGTTTCGGGAATCGTCAGCTTCGCGCGTTTCGCCAGAAACGCCACTTCCACCATGGTGAAGGCCTTGATATGCACCAGCGGGAACCGCACCTTCAGCCCGCTCACCAGGTCGAGAAAATACTGCAGCGGCAGGTCGGGATGCAGCCCGCCCACGATGTGAAATTCCGTCACCGCTTCGCTGTATCCGGACGCCGCCGTCTCCCACGCCTGCTCCAGCGCCATCGTGTAGGCGCCGTCCGCGCCCTTCGTCCGCCCGAACGCGCACAGCCGGCAAGCCGCCACGCACACATTCGTCGGATTGATGTGGCGATTCACATTGAAGTACGTCACATCCCCATGCATCCGCTCGCGTACGGAATTCGCCAGCCACCCCACCGCCAGAATGTCGCCGGACCGATACAGGGCCAGACCATCCTCGCCGCTCAGGCGTTCGCCAGCGATCACCTTGTCGCGAATGGGCAGCAGGCGCGGATCATCGGTCTGGAATGGGTGCTCTCTCATCTCTTCCTATGATAATTCACCGGATACGCGCCCTCCGGTTCCCCTCGGCGCGCCAGTCGCGGATGATACCATTCCTTCAGAATCTCCGACTCACCTTCCTGACACCTGCGAAGGCTCTCTCTGGGTAGAACTGATTGCGTCCTCGAATTCCATGCCTGGTCGCCCTGCTGCTCTGTTCTGCTCTCATCTCTCTCCAGGGGGCTCAGACGCCAAAGCCAGTGACCTTTCCCAACGTCACCGGCTACAACCTGAATAAGGACAAAGTCACCTTCCCGTCCGGGATGGAGGGCCAGACTGACCTCCTCCTCATCTCCTTCGCCCCCGAGCAGCAAAAGGACATCGACTCCTGGCTCCCCGCCGGACAAGCCCTGCAGCACGCGAATTTTCAGTTTCGCTGGTACGAACTCCCCATCTCCGGCAGGGAAAACTTCATCTTTCGCTGGTGGCAAACGTCTTCGATCCGCAGCGATCAATCCGATCCGGAATCCTGGCCCTGGATCGTGCCCCTCTTCGTCGATCGCCACACATTTCAGCAGGACCTCGCCATTCCCAACGAGAAGCAGGTGGTCGCCCTGCTCGTGAATCGCCAGGGCCAGATCCTCTGGCGCGCCTCCGGCCCCATGACCCCGGACAAGCGAGCCGCCCTCATGGCCGCCGCCAGTAGTCAGCACTAAAGGCGCCGCGCAGCGGCGCGACGGTGAAAGCCACGGCCTTCAGGCCGTGGAATGCCGGGTCCGGAAGGAAGGGGCTTCAGCCGCGGGCTGCCCGTCTCCTCGCCACCACTAACTTTTTCTTCTCCCCGGGACTCATCGCGAGCACGGCTTTCGTCCGTTTGGGCAGCTTCTCGTAGACCAGCGCACGCGCCGCGCGCAACAGTTCCTTCAACTCGCTGACCTGTAGTGTCGTCCATCGCTCGATCGCGACCCAGTGAGCCCGTGCCAGATACGGCGCCGGGTACACGCCCTCTCGTTCCACCAGCTCCGCAAACCGTTCCGGCCCCGCTGCAAACGACGTCACCTGGTTCGGTGCGTCCAGGTTCACGATGGCGAACATCTTGCCGCCGATCGCCTTATCGCCCACCCAGAAGACAAGGTTGTCGCCCCACTGCATCGTCTCCACGACATCCGGCAGCGAAAGCAAAAAGGCGCGCAGGCTCTCCGCATCCATGCGTCCCAGCATAAGCCCGTGCCATTCCCGCCCAAAACAAAAGGGGCGAGTGTCTCTCGCCCCTCCGCTGCACCCTGTACCCTGTCCCGCTACTCCGCCTCTGCCAGATACACCCCGAACCATCGCTTCTCATCGGTCCAGCTCCGCTTCACCGCAAATCCGCCCCGTTCCAGCAGAGCCCCCACCGTTTCCGGCGTAAATTTGTAACTGTTCTCGGTGTGAATGCTCTCGCCGCGCCGGAACCCCACCGTCAGATCCAGTGCCGCGATCGCTACCTCCTGCGCCACCAGGCTCTCCAGGTGCATCTCCACCCGCGACTCGCGTTCGTTCCACACCGCCCGGTGCCGGAACAGCCCGGGCCGGAACGCCGCGCCCAGCTCCCGTTTGATCCGCACCAGCACGTTGCGGTTGAACTCCGCCGTCACGCCTGCCGCATCGTTATACGCCCGCAGCAGCGTGGCTCGGTCTTTCACGTGGTCCACGCCCAGCAGCAGCAGGTCGCCCGCGCTCAGCCGCTGCCGCACCTTGCGCAACAAGGCCAGCGCTTCCGGGGGGTCGAAGTTCCCGATGCTCGACCCGATGTACAGCACCAGCCGCCGGCATCCCCCGGCGGCCACAGCCGGCAAATCGCTGGTGTAGTCCGCGACCGTCGGCAGCACCGCTACCTGCGGCAATGCTTCGCTGATGCGCCGCCGCGCCTCCTCCAGCGCAGTCTCTGAAATGTCGATCGGTACGTAGGTCAGCTGTTCGTGCCGCCGCGCCGCCGCCGCCAGCAACACCCCGGTCTTGGCCGCCGTGCCCGCGCCCAGCTCCAGAATCGTCAGCTTCTTCGCGCCTGCAGCCTCGAGAATCTCGTCCGCGCGTTCGGCAAAAATGGCGTGCTCGGTCCGCGTCAGGTAATACTCCGGCAGCTCCGTGATCGCTTCAAAAAGCTCTGAGCCGCGCTGGTCGTAAAAGAGCCATGGCGACAGATGCTTCGGCATCGCCGTCAGCCCGCGATACACCTCAGCGCCGACGGGTGTACTGGCTGCCTCCGGCAGACAGGGAAGGGAAGAGAGGGCATGCATGAAGGTTCGTGCCTCCGGGTGTCAGTGGCTGGCCAACCGCACGCCGGAGAACTGCCAGCGGGTCGCGGGCGGGAAGAAGTTGCGATACGTCGCTCGGATGTGAGATGCCGGCGTTGCCACCGATCCGCCGCGGAGCACCATTTGACTGCACATAAACTTGCCGTTGTACTCGCCCAGGGCTCCGGGGAGCGGCGCAAATCCCGGATAAGGCAGATACGCACTCGCCGTCCACTCCCACACGTCCCCGTAAACTTGCTCCAGTTTGGATGCACCGTCCGCCGCCTGGGGGTGAAACTTTTCGCCCTCCATCAAATTTCCCGCCACTGCCGCCCCGGCCGCCGCCGTCTCCCACTCCACCTCGGTCGGCAGCCGCTGGCCGGCCCAGCGCGCATACGCATCCGCTTCGAAATAGCTCACGTGGCACAGTGGCGTTGCCAGCAGTTCCTCCAGCGGAACCAGCCCGCCCAGCGTGAAGACCTCCCAGGCGACACCCTCGTTTTCTCGCCAGTACAGCGGAGCCTGCCAGCCTTCGCTGTGCACCGTCGCCCATCCCTCGGAGAGCCACAGCTCCGGCCGCGTGTATCCGCCATCCTCCATGAACGCCAGATACTCGCCGCACGTCACCAGCCGCGAAGCCAGCCGAAATGGCTCCGTGAACGCCCGGTGCCGAGGCGTCTCATTGTCGAAGCAGAAATCGCCGCCCGCATACCCAATCTCCACCAGCCCGCCCGCAAACTCGACCCACTCGACTGGCGCAACGTGGCGTGCCCCCGCTCTGCTCCTGCGCGGCGCATACACCGGATGCAGCGGATTCGACCAGAAGGCATGCTTGATATCCGTCAACAGCAGTTCCTGGTGCTGCTGCTCATGGTTCAGCCCCAGAATCACCCGCGTCCGCACATCCTCCGGCACATCGCCCGCCGTCAGCTCTTCCATTGCTCCGTCCACATACCGGCGATACGCGAGGATCTCCTCAACGCCTGGCCGAGAAAACGACGACCGCAGCTTCTTCTCCGGCTGTACCGACACCGCGTTGTAGTAGCTGTTGAACAACCACACGAAATCGGGATGGAACGGCCGATATCCCGGCACAAATTCCCGCAGCAGAAATGTCTCGAAGAACCAGGTTGTGTGCGCCAGATGCCACTTCGCCGGGCTGGCATCTCCGCACGACTGCACCATCATGTCTTCCGGAGTCAGCGGCGCGCAGAGCGAAAGGCTCCGGCCCCGCACGCGACAAAATTCCTCGGTTAGTACTGGAGCCGTAAGTACACTCATGAATCCGTCCTTTGTGCCTTCCCTGCAAAAGAGGAGCGGTCGAGGGCCGGGGTTGCCCGTCAGGGTACCACTCCTCGCGCGATCGGGCTTTCTCCCACAGAGGATGCGCGAACTTTTAACATGGGTTCACTTTTACCCACCTGTTTTCCGGTCATGCCGGCCGCCCCGGCTCCGTCGCAGCGGCTTGCCCAGCACCTCTTCCACATCCCGCACCTTGCCTTCCAGCCGCCCCGACGCCCCTGTGCGTTCGTCGATCGCGATATGCGTCAGCACCCGTGGCGCCAGCTCCAGCATTCGCCTGTGGCACGCCAAAATGGTCGTCATCACCGTCTCCGCATCGCCTTCCACCGTCGTCTGCATCGCCCCCAGCGCGTAGTCCAGTTCTGACGCGTCGACAATCTTCAGCGCCTCCGCCACCAGGTCCTTCACCCCGCCGGTCACATCCAGCGGCACTACCGAAAAGCTGGCCAGCATAAGTCCTCCTCCTTCACTGGATGATCTCCTGTCCGGTTACGGACGCCACGCCCGCTGCGTCAATCTCGTGCCAGACGCGTCTTTCCCTCCGGCGATGCGTCTATTCGGGCATAATCAGACACGAGTTCCGCCGCCGCCGGCCCGGCGCGTGTTTTGAAGGATGCGTATGCGATTCTCTGGTTTCCGTTTTGCAGGTTTGTTCCTGTGCGCCTCGCTGGCCGCTCTCGCCGTTACCCCCGCTCTGCGCGCCCAGGATGAAGGCTCCCAATCAGGTCAGCAGGGTCAGCGCGGCGGTCGCGGCATGGGCGGCGGCGGCATGTTCATAATGAACGGCAACAGCGCCCACGGCACCGTCACCGCCATCTCCGGCAACAACCTCACCATTAAAGATGAGCAGGGCCAGGTCTACACCGTCGAAACCAGCCCCAATACCCACTTCCGCAAGGACCGCGAAGAGTCGAAAATCTCCGACATTCATGTTGGCGACACCATCGTCGCCGCCGGCAATCTCGACGATCAGGCAAAAACCGTCGGCGCCGTTTTCGTCGTCGTCCTCACGCCCGAGCAAGCCGCGCGGATGGAGCAAATGCGTGCCGAGTTCGGCAAAACCTGGACCGCCGGCAAGGTCACCGCCATCCAGGACCTCACCCTCACCCTCGAGCGCCCCGACAAGGTCAGCCAGACTGTCACCGTCGATGAGAACACCACTTTCCGCAAGGGCGGCCGCGGCAATGCGGAAGACATCACCTTCCCCGACATCAAGGTTGGCGACATGGTTAACGCGCGCGGGGCTCTGCAGAGCGGAAAATTTCTCGCCACTTCCGTCGTCGTCATGCCGCCGCGCCAGCCCGGCCAGGGTCGCTTCCGGCAGGGAGGCGGTCCGGGCGGTCCACCACCCTCAGGATCGGAGCCGCAGCCTCAGAACGGTCCGCAAAATTAATGCGATGGCCCCCCTGATCCATCTCCGAGCTCTCGCTGTCTCTCTCGTTCTGGTGAGCGCTACGGTCCTTGCCCAGACTGCGCCCCCCGCCGCGCCTCCAGCCGCACCCGCATCGCAGACTGCGCCCGCTCAGCCCCCGGCCGCGCCGGCCGCCAGCCCTAACCCGGCAGTTTCCGGCGGAACGATTCACGGCACCGTCAAAGACGGCAACATCCCGCTGCCCGGCGTCAGCGTCACCGCCAGCAACTCCCTCACCGGAAAGAAATACAGCACGACCACCGACATCACCGGCAGCTACACCCTCGTCATTCCGCAGGACGGCCGCTACGTTGTCAAAACCGACTTCGCCGCCTTTGCCGCCGTTACCCAGGAAGCCCTGCTGAACGCCACGGCCCACGATCTGAAAGTCGACTTCAACCTCATGCTCGCCTCGCGCGCGCAGCAGCAGGAGCAGCAAACCGATCTCGCCGGCGCCGCGCGTCAATTCATAAATGGCGGTGGCGCGCAGAGCCTCAGCCTTACGGGCGAGGCTTCCGACCTCATCCAGGCCGGCGGCGGCGGCGCAGAGTCCGGCGCCCAGCTCCCTTCGCTCGCCGGCAATTCCGACTTCTCCTCGGGCGAATCCGTCGCCGTCAACGGCCAGATGGGCACCACAAATCCCTTTGCCGGAATCGACTTCAGCCAGATGCGTGAAAACGCCGAGCTCAACCAGTCTCTCAATGGCAACCAGGCTGGCCAGGGCGGCCAGGGTGGCCCCGGTGGGGTGGAGGTGGCGGAGGTGGCGGCGGCTTTGGCGGTGGCGGCGGATTTCGCGGCGGAGGCGGTGGACGCGGCGGTGGCGGCATGGGCTTCCGCGGCAATTTCCGCAACTTCAAACCCAACCAGCCCCACGGCGCCCTCTTCTGGACCGGAGGCAATGGCGCCCTCAACGCTGAGGACTTCGCCCTGCGCGGCCAGCCCATTCAGGAGCCCCCGTACTCCTCGAACCGCTTCGGCGTGACCATGATGACCGCGCCCTATATCCCGAAGATCCTCACCAACGACAAGAACGACTTCCTGTTCTTTACTTTCTCCGGCACCCACACCACTTCGCCCTTCGACGAATACGGCACCGTTCCCATCGCGGCCGAACGCACCGGCGACTTCACCGCTCTCACCACCCAGGGCGGCCGCAAAATCACCCTCTACGACCCCTCCACCGGTCAGCCCTACGATCCCTGCACCAGCGGACCCGACGCCGGCAATCCCGCCTCGCAATGCATTCCCGCCGTCGAAATCCAGTCCCAGGCGACGGCGCTCCTCGACTATGTGCCGCTGCCCAACCTTCCCGGGACCACGCAGAACTACCAGCGCCTCATCTCCGAGGGCACCCACACAACCCAGCTCGGCGTTCGCCTCATGCACAGCTTCGGCAGTCAGGGTGGAACGAATCCGCTCCTTCGCATGGCGCGCCAGTTCCTCGGCCAGGGCAACGGTGGCATCACCCAGAGCCTCTTCGGCAATTTCAATTACGAGCACTCCGCCTCAGACAGCCTGAATCTCTTTCCCGCTCTCGGTGGTAAGAATCAGACCCACCAGTACTCATTGCAGCTCGGCTACTCCATCGGCAAAGGCCGCCTCACCAATAACCTCACCGGCACCTGGAACCAGACCCACACTCTGGACAGCAATTACTTCAGCAACCTTACCGACATCGCTCCGCAGCTCGGCCTCACCGGCCTGCCCAATGCGCCTCAGCTCTGGGGTCTGCCCAGCATCACGCTCAACCAGTTCACCAGCCTCAGCGAGCAGCAGCCGGAGTTCGAGCTTGCCGAAACGGTCGCGATCGGTGACATGAGTTCCTGGATCCACGGCAAGCACAACATCCGCTTCGGCGGCGATTTCCGTCGCGTCTATCAGGACGAAATCGGCAATACCAACTCCACCGGCACCTATGTCTTCACCGGTCTCTTCACCGAGCAGCCCGGCAGCAACAGCACCACCAACACCGGCGCCAGCGGCATCGCCCTCAGCGGCTCATCGCTCGCCGACTTCCTCCTTGGCCTGCCTCAGGAAACGACCCTCCAGGCTGCGTACCAGGAAGCCCACCTTCGCGAGAATGAAATCGACTTCTTCGGTCAGGACGACTGGCGCGCCGGCAAAAACGTCACTATCCTCGCCGGCCTCCGCTACGATTACTACTCCCCCTACTCCGAAGAAAACGACCGCCTCGCCACCCTCGACGCCGGCAATGACTTCGCCACTGTCGCCACCGTCGTCTCCAACGGTGTCGGACCCTTCACCGGCAAGTATCCCCGCGACCTTATCTACCCCGAGAAAAACAATTTCTCGCCTCGTGTCGGCTTTGCCTGGCACCCGATCAAAGACACCGTCCTGCGCGGCGGCTACGGCATCAACTACACCGTCGGCCAGTACACCAAATTCGTCCAGAACTTCGCCTTCGAGCCGCCCTTCGCCGATGTCCAGACCAACCTGTCGACCAGCGGCGCCTCCATCACCCTCGCCAACGGCTTTCCCGCTCCCCAGACCGAAGGCAACTACGCCGTCAACAAGGATTACCATCTGCCGTATGTGCAGGTCTGGAACGTCAATCTCCAGCGCACCATCCCCTGGAACATCGTCTTCAATCTCGGCTACAACGGATCCAAAGGCAATCGCCTCGATGTGATCGACGCTCCCGGCCGCTTCGTCACCACCGTGAACGGCGTTCAGACCACCACGCTGCCCGCGGCCAACAACGATCCCTCCCAGACCATCGCCTACGACTACGAGGACGCCCTCGCCTTCTCGAACTACAACGCCCTCACCTTCAGCGCTCGCAAGCGCATGAGTGGCGGCATCGCCCTCCAGGCCACGTACACCTACTCGCACGCCATCGACGACGCCAGCACCATCGGCGGCAACGGCGGCACTACCTGCGGCGGCAACTGCCTCGCGCAGAACTGGCAGGACATCGCCGCCGAAGAGTCGAACTCCTCCTTCGACGTGCGCCACATGGTCAAGGGCAACTTCGTCTACGAGCTTCCCTTCGGCCCCGATACTCATCTGCTCACCGCCGACTGGTTCGGGCACGTCGTCTCCAACATGAACCTCTCCGGCACCTTTGAGTTCGCCACTGGCAACCCGCTGACCCCGCACTACGAAGCCACCGCCGAAGACGTCGCCCGCGGCACCACGAATTCTCTCCGCCCCGATCGCGTCCCCGGCGCTTCGCTCACCGCGGGTGGCGGCACCCTCGACAACTGGTTCAACAAGGACGCCTTCGCTCCGCCGGCCGGCGTTTACGGCACCGCCTCACGCCTCAGCATTCCCGGACCCTCCTCCTGGACCTTCGCTTCGTCCATCTCCAAGAGCATCCGCTTCGGTGACATGAAGAACCTCGAGCTTCGCGCCACTGCCGATAACGTACTGAACACCGTCCAATACCAGGGTGTCGATTCGACTCTGGGCTCCGCCACCTATGGCCAGGTCACCTCAGCTGGTTCCTCAGGGACCATGCGCCAATTCACCTTCATGGGACGCTTCCGGTTCTAGCCATGAAAAAGAATGTCATCCTGAGCGGAGCGCGCCCCATGATCTTTCCAGCGGTGCACAATGCGAATCCGCGCGGAGTCGAACGGACCCCCGTAGCGAAACGCGCGGTCTGCGGTATCGATGCTCTGGGCGCGGAGGGAATCGGTCGCGACAGCGGCCGACGCAAATCCATCCTGCGGATGCGCGTCTTCGCTCTTTCGCTGACGATGACGTTATCACTTGCAGCTTTCCCCCAAACCTCACCCGCGCCTCCGGACCAGGCTCCGCCCCCGCAAACCTCGCCGTTTACCCTCCGCGTCAACTCGGACCTCGTCCTCACCAACGTCGTCGTCCGCGACAAGAAGACCGGCGAGATCGTGAAAGGCCTCACCGCCAAAGATTTCACTGTCACTGAGGAAGGCAAGCCGCAGCACATCATCAGCTTTGATTTCGAAAGCGTCGACCAGGCCGCACAGCTCAACGAAGCCACCATCAATGCCTCGGCCCCCAACGGCATCTTCGGCGCAAAGACCGGCACCGCCACCCAGGAAGAACTCCGCAACCACCGCCTCATCGTGATGTTCTTCGACATCACCTCCATGCAGCCTGAGGACATCGAGCGCGCCCAGGACGCCGCCCGCAACTACCTCAACAAGCAGATGCACCCCGCCGACCTCGTCGCCGTCGTCTCCCTCGACGCGACGCTCTCCCTCGACCAGGACTTCACTTCTAACAAGGACCTGCTCCTCCGCGCCGTCAACAGCTACTCCGGCACCGAGGGCCAGGGCTACGGTCTCGGCGCCACCAGCACCTCCAACCAGGTCGAAGACGCCAGCTCCTTCTCTCCCGACGAGCAGGAATACAACGACCTGAATACCGACCGCGAGCTCTACGCCATCGAGGACATCTCCCGCTCGCTCGCTTACCTCAACGAGAAGAAATCTCTCCTGTACTTCTCCGGAGGCATCCAGCGCGACGGCATCGAAAACCAGGCCTCGCTCCACGCCGCCATCAATGCCTCCGTCCGCGCGAACGTCTCCATTTACTCCGTCGACGCCCGCGGCCTGCAAGCCATCTCACCGCTCGGCGATGCCACCACGGGCAACCTGCGCGGCGCCAACTCCTTCAACGGTGCGGCTCTGCAGAACAACCTCGACTCCAACTTCAACACCCAGGAAGTCATGGCCACGCTCTCTTCCGACACCGGCGGCAAGGCCTTCTTCGACTCCAACGATTTCTCGCCCGCCTTCGATCGCATCCAGCACGACACTTCGGCCTACTACGTCATTGGCTACCGCTCCACCGACATTCGCCGCGACGGCCGCTACCGCCGCATCTCCATCAAAGTCGATCGCTCCGACGTGAAGCTCGAATACCGCCCCGGCTACTACGCTCCCGCCGACTTCCGGCACGCCAATAAAGACGAGCGCGAGCGCCAGCTCGAAGAAGAGCTGGCCAGCGATCTGCCCGCCACCGATATCCCCGTCTTCCTCCAGGCGCTCTACTTCCGCACCGGCGAAAACCGCTTCTACGTGCCCATCTCCCTCGTCGTCCCCGGCTCGCAGATTCCCTTCGTCAAAGGCGGCGACCGCGACAAGGCCACTCTCGACATCATCGGACAGGTGCGCGATCCCGCCGGCCACGACATCGGCGACGTCCGCGATACCGTCAAGCTCGCCGTCGATGAGTCCCAGCAGGTCCGCCAGAAGAACGTGCAGTACACCACCGGCTTCAGCCTCCCGGTCGGCAAGTACCACGTCAAATTTGTCGTACGCGAAAACGAGACCGGCCGCATGGGTTCCTTCGAAACCGACCTCACTGTTCCCGACCTCAAAAAGGTCCCGCTCAAAATGAGTTCGGTCGTCTTCGCCAGCCAGCGCATGCCTGCCGGCAAAAAGCAGGAGAACAACCCGCTGGTCCGCGACGGCGTGCAGTTCGTCCCCAACCTGCCCCACGTCTTCCGCCAGGACCAGCACCTCTACCTGCTCTACGAGGTCTACGATCCCGCGAAAGCTACGCCGGAAAAAATCGCCGAGGCGGCAGCCCCCGCCGCCGGCTCAATCAAGGATGCGAAGCCCAAAAAAGAGAAATCCGATCCATCAGCCGGCAAGCCCGTCCGCGTCATGACCAGCATCGAGTTCCTCTCCGGTTCCGCGAAGGCTTTTGAAACGCCGCTCATCCAGGCCACGCAGCTCAACGTCCCCGACCGCGATGCCATCGCCTTCCAGTTCGACGTCCCGCTCGATCACCTCAAGCCCGGCACCTACATCTGCCAGATCAACGTCATCGATGACGCTGGCGGAGCCTTCACCTTCCCGCGTACCGCGCTCCTCATCAGACCCGCACCGGAAACCACCCCGCCCGCCCCTGCAGCCACCTCCGGCGCCGGCGGACCCTAGCGCTCCTTTCGCGGCGTATTCGACGCTCGCGTTTCGACCGCCTCGTGCTACCCTCATCTCCACCGCATGCCCGCCTCCACGGCCAAAGCACGCGTACCCTCAGCCCCCCGCCGCTTTCACGCCCATGAAAGCCCACGCCTGCACGCCCTTGAAGGCCGTCCCCTCGCCACTTTCCCGCAGCGTCTCCTCGGCTACCTGATCGACCTCATCTTCGCCGTCGTCCTGTGGGCGCCAGTCGAAATCCTCTGGCGCCTCAAAGTTCTTCACGAGCAAACCATCCACGTCGTCTGGGACTTCCACGAAGCCGGCAATCTGCTTTTCATGCTCCTCTACTTCGGCCTCTTCAATTACTTTGGCAACGGCCGCACGCCCGGCAAGTGGATCTCCGGCACCCGCGCCGTCTCTCTCACGCGTGCGCGCATGGGTTTCTGGCAATCCATCGAGCGAGCCCTCGGTTACGGCGCTGCCATCCTCGAGGGTGGCCTCGGCTTCCTCCAGTTCTTCTGGAGCCAGAACCGCATGTGCGCCCAGGATCGCCTCGCTGAAACCATCGTCATCGACGACCGCAGGCGCAACACGGCCCCTCCATCCCTCCCTCTGTGATGCCGCGTCCTCTTCCCATTCCTCATCGCTCCCCTGTGCCCTCTGCGTCCTCTGTGGTGATCTTTCTCTCCGTTACGCTCCGATGAACCCCGCGCGCCACGTACCTGTTTCGTACCCCCTTATCCACGGGTTTTTTCCCGCGCGCCCTTGTTCCTGCTCTCCGACCCAGGGATAATCGGGGAGCAGAGGGCCGTCGTTCGAACCCAGTGAACCGATATAGCCGACAGGATGTCCTCCGCATACTGCGCATCTCCTCCCGGCAACTCAGCGGCTGGGAGCGAGCCGGACTCATCGCCTTCTCCACCGATTACGGCTTTCAGGATCTCGTGCAGCTGCGCAAGCTCCGCGACCTGCGTGCCTCCCGCATCTCCGCCTCCAGCATCCTCGCCAGCGTCTCCGCCATGAAGGCCGTCTCCGGCATGGCCAATCCGCTGCTCGAAGCCGGTATCGCGCGCCGCGGCCCGCGCCTTATCTTCCGTCACTCCGGTGCCTCGATGGATCCCGTCGCGCGCCAGTTCGAATTCGATTTTGAAGGCGAGTCCAATCGCCTCGCTGTCGTCGATGAAGCTTCCGGTCCTACCCTCCAGCGCATCCCCAACGTGAATGGTCTCTTCATGCAGGCCGTCCGCTGCGAAGAGCAGGGCAAGATTCCCGAGGCCGTCGCTCTCTATGAGCAGACGCTCGCCGTCGCCGAGCACGCTCCGGCGGCCATCAACCTCGGCACCATCCTCTATAACCAGCGTCAGTTTCAGCGCGCCGAGCAGCTCTACCGCCGTGCCACCGTCGCCAACCCTGACTACGCTCTCGCCTTCTTCGATCTCGGAAACGCTCTCGACGAGCTGCAGCGTCTCCCCGAAGCCGTCGAAGCCTACAAGTCGGCCATCCGCCTCGCGCCCACCTACGCCGATGCGCACTACAATCTCGCACTCGCCTACGAGCGCAGCAACGAGCGCCGCCGCGCCCTCCGCCACTGGCGCGCCTACGTCAAGCTCGACCCCGTCGGGCCCTGGTCCAACCACGCGCGCCTGCAGGTCCGCAAAATTCTCGACCGCGAAGAGCTCACCATCGTCTGGCGCAAATCCAAAGCCACCCTCGCGCGATCCGAAGGCTGAAAAGCGGTCAGCGAAGAGCCGGTCAGCGGAAAAACGGTCAGCAGAATGTGTTCACGGCCTCACGCTGCTTCCCGCCGATTCCTTCCCGGCGAACAGTTCTTTCGTTGACAGGTTTTCCGCTGACCGGGTTTCCTCTGACCGCTTTTTAGCTGACCGTTTTTCCGTTGACCGTTTCTTCGCTGACCGCTTCTCTTCTCACTTCACCGTAAAGCTCTTCACCGCGATCGCATTGGGATTCTTTCCCGCCGACAGCACCGTGAACAGCGATCCCGTCACCACCTGCCCTTTCGGCGTGTAGCTCACCGTGCGCAGCACTGAAACGTCCCCCGCCGCACGATCCACCGCCAGCAGCAGAAACCCGCCGCTTGCCAGCGCCAGCGGTCCCGGACCCTCGCCCACCTGCACCGTGTTGATCCGCGTCCCATCGTCAATCGAGTACGCGCCCACCGTGTTGTCGCCGAAATTGCTCTCCCACAGGATCGAGTTGTCCGCCGTCACCACCCCACCCAGCGGATTTGCTCCCATCACGTACGCCCCGCCCACGTTGTTGGCGTTCGTCGCAATCTCTGAGACCGTGTCGCCGCCATAATTCGAGACGAAAATTTCGCCCCCGTCCGGCTTCATCGCCAGATGCGCGGGTCCCGGCCCCACATCCATCAGGTCCAGCAGCCGGTCCACACGCTCCTCCGGAACCGGACTCTCCGGGCGCGCCAGCCCCACCGCCATCACCTGATGCCCGCCCGAACATGCCGCGAATGCCTTCGACGAGTCCGGCAGGATCACCAGATCCGAGGCCCCCGGACATCCGCTGAAGACCGCCCGCACCTTCAGATCGCGCGCATCGATCACCGTCACGCTGCCCCCGGCCCGATTCGTCACCACCAGCGTGTTTCCGTCGGGCGAGATCTTCGCGTCCGCCGGCGACTCGCCCACGCCAACGGCCGCAACCTGGCGCCGCTTCTCCAGATCGATCACCGACACATTGTTCGATCCCGCATTCGCCACATAGGCGCGCCGTCCATCCTCATCCACATCGATCGACACCGGCTCGCGATCCACGCCGATCGTCGACGTCACCCGATTCTCTGCTGCGGAGAGAACGCTCACCGTGCCGCTGCCGGCATTCGCCACGTACACTTCGTCCTTCGCGGGATTCACCGCCACCGCCACCGGCCGATCGCCTACGGGAATCGTTGCCGCGGTCCGCATGTTCAGGAGATCCAGCACCGTCACCGAGCGGCCCCCGCCGTTCGTCACCCACGCGTACTCGCGAAAATTCTCCGGATACTTGGGAAAGTGCTTCCGTCCGCACCCACTCACCGGCAACAGAAGCGGCACCAGGAGCAGACCGGCAAGAGAGGTCTTCCATCGCCTGAGAATTTGAGCCTTTGTCTCAGGGCACGACTTGAGTCGTGCCGATAGCCCGCTAAAAAGAGTCGGGGCTTGAGCCCCTGAGGCCTTTCGCAAGTCCTTCGCACTCTCTGCGTCGCATTCCACGGTCCGGTTCAGCATACACGCCGGTCGCTCCAGCAATTCCTCGCCAGGCGCCCGCATTCATCAGAAGGGAGTGGCCCTACTTCGCCACCGCCGCGTCTTCCACGTGGATCCCGCGTGGAACCCGACGATGCAGCACCGTCGCAATCTGCGAGCACTCGTCCATCAGCTGCACGAACTGCTCCGGCAGAATCGACTGCATCCCGTCCGACAGCGCCTTGTCCGGCTGATGATGCACTTCGATGATCAGCCCATCCGCGCCCACCGCCACCGCCGCCCGCGCCAGCGGCAGCACTTTGTTCCGCTTGCCCGTTCCGTGGCTTGGATCCACCAGGATCGGCAGATGGCTCTCCCGCTGCACCGCTGGCACAATGCTGAGGTCCAGAGTGTTCCGCGTGTGATCCGCAAACGTCCGCACGCCGCGCTCGCACAGGATCACCTCGTAGTTGCCCTCGCTCATGATGTACTCGGCGGCCATCAGGAACTCGTCCAGCGTCGCCGCCAGCCCCCGCTTCAGCAGCACCGGCTTACGCTTCTTGCCAGCGGCCTTCAGCAGCGAGAAGTTCTGCATGTTCCGCGCGCCAATCTGGATCACGTCCGCGTACGCGTCCACCAGTTCCAGCGCATCGTGGTCAATTGCCTCGGTCACGATGCGCAGCCCGAAGCGCTCCCGCACCTCGGCCAGAATCTTCAGCGCCTCTTCGCCCAGCCCCTGAAACGCATACGGCGAAGTCCGCGGTTTGTACGCCCCGCCCCGGAAGAACTGTGCCCCCGCCGCCGCCACCTTCTCGGCAATCGCAAACGCCTGCTCGCGCGACTCCACCGAGCACGGCCCCGCAATCATCGCCAGCGCCGTCCCGCCGATCGTGGCGTCGGTCCCCGGGAACCGGATAATCGTGTCTTCTTCCTTCACGTCCCGGCTTACCAATTTGTACGGTTTGGATACCCGAATGACCTCGGCGACCCCCGGCAGTTCTTCAATGTTGCCGCGATCCACCTCGCCCTGGTTGCCGGTAATGCCAATGGCCGTTCGCTGCGCTCCCGGCATCGGATGCGCGCGGTATCCCAGTCCCTCAATGTGCTCGCAAACCGCCTGGATCTCCTCGCGGGTGGCCTGCGCCTTCATCACGACGAGCATCGTCGAACCCTCACCTTCGTCAAAAACCCAGTGTAATCCATAGGTTTTCGCGAAGTCGAAGAGGTCGGGAAGGATCGGGTTACGAAGGGAAAAACGAAAGGAGCTTCAGAAGAAGGTTCCGGGTCACTCGTCCGGCCCGGTTCCGCGTGCGCCGCGCACGGCCACCACCGCGGGCGTGACCACCATCGCCAGATAGATAAGGACAAACAGAAAATCGCGCATCGGTGTAACCGGTTTCCTCTGCGGCACTGGGCCGCGGACATTCCATCGCTCAGTCTCCTCCCCCTTAACCTCACTGCCAATAGCACTTCCGAACATAGCGTGCCCCGCATGGGGAAGAACCTCCCCGGTAAACGTTCCATCCACAGCACTTAAAAATTCTCCGAAACACGCAACTTTCCCGCCCAGGAGAGGGTCCATAGAAGCGTGAGGGGCCCCGGCGGGTCTCCCACACAGCAACTCTCCTCGGACAACGAGGCCCACCGTGCGGAGTTCGTAAGGTTGGCCTCGTTGATTTTTTTTGCGCGCCGATCTATTTCGCCGGATTCACCAGCGCCCCATACACAATCGACCGGCTCAGATACTGCAGGTTCGGCTCGCCGCCGTTCATGCGCTGAATCATGCCCACGAACACGATGTCGTTGGTCGGATCCACCCAGAACCACGTTCCCGCCGCGCCATCCCACAGGAACGTGCCTTTTCCGTCGGGCAAATTCGCTTCCTGCGGGTTGTACTCCACCGCGCAGTTATAGCCATAGCCGAACCCCGGTCGCATGTGCTGCCATCCGATGCCGAATTTCCCGCTGACCAGGTCGGCCGCCAGATGGTTCGAAGTCATCAGCTTCACCGTTTCCGGCGAAAGGATGCGCTTGCCGTCGAGCTCGCCCCCGTTGGCCAGCATCTGCGCGAAGCGGTAATAATCCCCGATGGTGGAAACCATGCCGCCGCCGCCCGAGGGCACAGCCGGCGGCGCATCGTACCCATGCGGGCTCACGAACCCATGCGGCTGCGCCGTCACCATGTGCGTCTCCGGATCCCACCAGTAGAGCGTGGCGAACTGGCTCTGCTTGTCCTTCGGCACCCAGAAGCCCGAGTCCTTCATGCCCAGCGGTGCGTAGATATGCTCGCGCATGAAGTCGGGCAGCGACTCGCCGCTGAGCTTCTCCACGATATAACCCTCAATGTCCATGGAGAGCGAGTAATTCCACTCCGTCCCCGGCTGATAGAGCAGCGGGATCTTCGCCAGCCGGTCGATCATGCCCTGCAGGTTGGGCGCGCCGAAGACGTCGGCCTTCAGCACCATCTTGTCCACTGGCGTGTTGCCGAAAAACCCATACGTGAACCCGGCGGTGTGCGACATCAGCTCCGCCATGGTTGGCGGATGCACCGGATCGGCGAGAATCATGTTTCCGCTCGCATCCATCCCGCTGTAAACCTTGAGGTGCGCGAACTCAGGAATGTATTTCGCGATCGGATCGTTGGGCAGCCACTTGCCCTCCTCAAAGAGGATCATCATGGCCACGCCGGTTACCGGCTTGGTCATGGAGTAGTCGCGGAAGATGGTGTCCTTCGTCATCGGCGCGCTGGTGGCCAGGTCGCGGTCGCCGTAGGTGCGGAAGTCCACGATCCTGCCATGCCGCGCCAGCAGGGTGATCGCGCCGGCCACTTCCTTTTTGTCCACCGCCTGCTCCATCAGCGCGTGCAGGCTCTCCAGCCGCTCGCTTGAAAACCCTTCTGACTCCGGCGTTGCCATCGCTGCGGTTCCGGCATCGGCCGTCTGTGTCGTTCGGCTGTCCTTCTTCGTCGTTTCCGCCCGCGAGGCCGCCGCCCCGTTCAGCAGGCACACCGCGACCACTCCGGCAAACGCCGCACTCCAGCGACCCCTTGTCATCGATCTCCCCCGAACGCGCGGCCTTTGCAAACCGCCTCGATTCCCGGCGCCCGTTATACCAGAACGTCAGGCGACACCCGCAACGGGCTCGAACCCTCAGTGCTATCTGTGTCCCTTGTGATGAAAAATCGTGTCCCCTGCAGTAAGAGGACCCTCTCACGCCGCTCCTGCACTTCCATCCGCCGATCATAGAGCCAGTCGCGCTGCCCCCGTCATTCCGCGCCTGCCCGCCATTTGGAATCCCGCTTCCCCGCGCCTACGATAGAGACAGCCACTGCATCCGCAGGTTGGGAGCGGCAGGCTGGAAAGGGAAGTTGTGCGCTGGTTCCTTCGTTCCAAGATTCACAATGCCACCGTCACTGAAGCCGATCTCCACTACGTAGGCAGCATCACCATCGACCTCGACCTCATGGAGAAGGTCGGTCTCCAAATCGGCGAAAAAGTCCTCGTCGTCAGCAACACCTCGGGCGCTCGCTTCGAAACCTATACCATCGCCGGACCGCGCGGCTCGGGCGCTGTCGAGATCAACGGCGCTGCCGCTCACCTCATCCGCAAAGGTGAAGAGGTCATCATCATGGGTTTCGAGCTCTCCGATAAGCCCATCGAGCCAAAAGTCGTCCTCGCCGGGGCAGGGAACCGCGCCCCGCAATGGCTCTCGGAGGATGTCTCCCTGAACCGCTGATCCGCACTGCGTTGAGCGTCAGCGCCGGGACCAGGTTCGATTCCCCCGCAGCCGCACCTGCGGGTTCTGTGCTGGCGCTCACAGCGGCCCCGCTCCCCCTGAGTCATACTGAGGCCAGATCAACGCTCCATTGCGCGGATCCGCTATGGCCAACCGAGCCGAATCCCCGATTGGCCGGCCGTAGCGCCGCCGGCGGCAGCTTCGCCCCCGGCCTCGCATCGACCCACGCCTCCGAGTGATCCCGCTGATCCCATGGAGGATCGATGAACCATCCAGCTGCATCATCCACAAATCCTGCCGCCTTTCCCGCCGGCGAAGTCCTGCACTCCGATCAACACACCCGCTTTACGGTGGAAGACATCGCTAAAGCCGTCCGCCGCCACAAGCGCGAGCATCCTGAGCAGTTCCCCCGCAAAGCCGCCCCGCAGAAAACAACCTCTCGCCACTAAGACAGGCCGCCAGCGCCCGGACCACTGGTTCCGGGCGCCGCGAAGGGCAAGGAGGGATCGTGATGTCCGACACCATTCCCGAAGTTGCCATCCATAATGTCGCCGTGGCCACCGACTTCTCGTCCTGCTCCGAGCATGCCGTCGAGCATGGCGTGGCCGTGGCGCGCCACTTCGGCGCCACCCTCCACTTCTTCCACCTCCTGCGTCCTTCGCAGTTCTCCTATACGCCGGATATGCTGCCCGCCCTCTCCGAGGTGGCCGACCGCGACTGTGACAACCTGCTCGGCCGCCTCCAGCGCCAGCACCGCCTCGACGGCATCGACTGTCGGCGCTGGGTGGAGCAGGGCGAAATCGCTGAGGTGGCCGGCGCCTTCGTCCGCGACCACCACATCGACCTCCTCATCCTTGGCACCCACGGACGAAGCGGCCTTCCCCGTCTTCTCCTCGGCTCCGTCGCCCAGCAGATCTTCCATTTCGTCCTCTGTCCGGTCCTCACCGTCGGACCTCGTGCGCCCGGCGCGGGTTCCCACCTCCAGCTCCAGCGTGTCCTCTTCTCCACGGACCTTTCCCCGCAATCCTTCGCCGCAGTGCCCTTTGTCCTCACCGCTGTCCGCGAGTGGCATACCAGGCTCGACATCCTCCACGTCTGCGCCTCGCAGGATCCCGCGCATCGAGCCGCCATGGACCAGCTCCGCAGCAGCCTTGACCAGCGCCTCGACGACACCCACCCGCAGGGCAGCGTCGTCGCCGGCAATCCCGCTGAACGCGTCCTCGAGTTCGCCGCCGGCCATCACGACGACCTCATCGTCCTCGGGACTAAGCCGCATCGCGCTCTCTATAACGGACGCCTCGGGTCCCATGCGTATGAAATCGTGCGCCGCGCCCCCTGCCCGGTCCTCAGCGTCCGTTCCGCGTCGAACTGAGCTTCCCTCATAGCGCACTCGCGATGATCCCCATAGCCTGCAATGGCTGTCCGGGAATACCTCGAAGAACCACCGACGTCTACGGGTCGTGATACCTGCGACAATCGATGTCCATGAGAAATCGCATGTCGAAGCGATCGAGAACCGCAGCTCTCGCTCTGGCGTGCGGCCTCGCCGCATGCATTGCGGGCCGCGCCGCCACTGACATCAAAACCGTCCAGGTTCGCTGGGACCAGGTCGTCGCAGTCTCCCGCTCCACGCCCGCCCTCCAGGTCGTCGTCAATCCCATGCTGCTGCCCGGCGCTCCTCTCGCGGAGCCGTCCCTCCGCGCTCTCCACGGTCTTGGTGCCGACTACGTCCGCTACGTCCCCTGGCTTCCCTATCCGCGCTTAGCCGTCGCCGAACTCGAGCCGCCCCGCGATCACCACACCTTCTGGGATTTCTCCCACATCGATCCCATGCTCGATGACTTCATGCAGGCCACCGCGGGCCACTCCGTCATCCTCAACTTCAGCACCATCCCGCAATGGATGTACCGCACCGACAAGCCCGTCACCGTTCCAGAAGATCCCACACAGGTCGACTGGGACTACGAACAGGGAACCGAACTGCGCGATCCCTCCATGAAGGAAGTCAGCGAATACTACGCGCGCCTGCTCAGCTGGTATACCCAGGGCGGCTTCCACGACGAACTCGGTCAATGGCACGCCTCCGGCCATCGTTACAAGGTCGCCTACTGGGAAGTCCTGAACGAAGTCGACTCCGAGCATCGCTGGAGCCCCGAGGCCTACACAAAGCTCTACGACGCCGTCTCGGCAGCGATGCTCAAAGTCGATCCCACAATCCATTTCATGGCCCTCGCACTCGCCGACCCCAGCCATCACCCCGCGATGTTCGAGTACTTCCTCGATCCAGCGCACCGCCACGGCGGCGCCCCTCTGGACTTCATCACGTATCACTTCTACGCGACGCCCCGCGCCGGCGAAACGCCCGAGATCTGGCAGTACACCTTCTTCGACCAGGAAGAAGGCTTCCTCAACACCGTGCGCTACGTCGAAGCCATCCGCAAACGCCTCTCGCCATCCACCAAAACCGATCTCGACGAGCTCGGCTCCATCCTGCCCACCGACAACCAGCCCGGCGACGATAAGCCCATCACGCCCGCCTACTGGAACCTCTCCGCAGCCCTCTACGCCGATCTCTACGTGCACCTCGCGCAAATGGGCATCGACGTCATCGGAGAATCGCAGCTGGTCGGCTACCCCACCCAGTATCCCAGCGTCTCGATGATGAACTACGTCACGGACCGTCCCAATGCGCGCTTCTGGACCTTGAAATTGATCAAGGATCACTTCGGGCCCGGAGACCGCCTCGTCGACACCGAGCCCGTCAGCGACGACCTGACCCTCCAGGCCTTCGTCACCGCCCACGGACGCTGCCTTCTCGCCATCAACAAGCGGCTCACGCCCGCGGCTTTTCGCTTGCCCGCTGACTTCCATGGCGCGGGTATAGAATTCGTCGCACCCTCCACCGGCGACGAGCCGCCGCAAAGCAAAGCCCTCTCCGGAGACATCGTCCAGCTCGAGCCCAACGAAGTCGCCGTCATCACGGAGTAGCCGACGCCGCACCTCCAGGGCGCGCGAAGCCTGTCCCAGCCCGCCCTGGACCCAGTGCGCTCTGCACTATATTCGGAACAGAGTGTCTTCAGCAGATTCCGGCAAAGCCATCCTCATCCATTTCTCCGGCCACGATCATCCCGGCCTCACCGCGGAGCTGACCCGGACCCTCGCCCGGCATCCGGTCCGTCTTCTCGACATCGGCCAGGCCGTCGTCCATGAGGCTCTTTCCCTCGGCATTCTCATTGAGGTCCCGCCCGACAGCACCCTGGCCTCCCTCAAAGCCGAATTGACCGCCCGCGCCCACGAACTCAGCCTGCAGGTGCGCTTCTCCACCGTTCGCCGCGCCTCGCTGCAGCACTGGCTCTCCGCGCTCCACCAGCAGCACTTCATCATCACCATCCTCGGCCGCGCCATTACGGCAGAGCATCTCGCCCGCGTCACCGCCATCATTGCCGCGCACCAGATGAACGTGGATCGCATCGACCGGCTCTCCGGCCAGCTCTCGCCCGACGATCCGGGCGCCGGCTCATGCGTGGAGCTGGCCGTCAGCGGCGACGCCTCCCGTGAGCCCGTCATGCGCGAAGAATTCCTCGCCGCCGCCCAGGCGCTCTCCGTCGATATTGCCTTCCAGCGCGAGAGCATCTTCCGCCGCAATCGCCGCCTCTTCGTCTTCGACATGGATTCCACCCTCATCCAGGCTGAAGTCATCGATGAACTCGCCAAAATGGCCGGTGTCGGCGATCAGGTCGCGCGCATCACCGAAGCCGCCATGCGCGGCGAACTGGACTTCGACGCCAGCTTCACCCGCCGCGTCGCTCTGCTGCGCGGACTTTCCGCCGAACGCGTCGAATCCCTGGTCGACACGATCCCCCTCGCCGAAGGAGCCGAGCGCCTCATCCGCACCCTGCGCCTGCTCGGCTACAAGACGGCCATCCTCTCCGGCGGATTCACCTTCTTTGCCCGCCGCCTGCAGCAGCATTTGGGCATTGATTACGTGCACGCGAACGAGCTGGAAATCGCCGACGGGGTGGTGTCTGGCCGCGTCGTTCCTCCCATCGTCAACGCAGAAAGCAAAGCCGCGCTCCTCCGCGAGATCGCCCACCGCGAAGACATCTCTCTCGACCAGGTGGTGGCCGTCGGCGACGGCGCCAACGACATTCCCATGCTCAAGCTCGCCGGCATGGGCATTGCCTACCGCGCCAAACCGCTCGTGCGCCAGAGCGCTCCGCAGTCCATCTCCTCGCTCGGCCTCGATGGCCTTCTCTACCTCATCGGCGTGCGTGATCGCGACCTGCTTCCCCACGAACCCCTTTGATCATGCCCCCTCTGAGCCGGCCCAGCTCTGATTTGTCAGCCGCTGCGGTCGTCGCTACACTGCTCCGCATGAAAGTCCGCCTCCCGCAAGCGTCGTCTCTGACCGTTGCCTCGCTCCTGTGCCTCACATTCCTCCCCGCGCATGCGCAGGACTGGGCCAAAGCCCGCCTCGAATCCTCGCCGCGCCATCGCGAGTACGTCACCCTCCACCATGATGCGCGCGCGGTGCAGGCCCTCGTCGTCTACCCCGAGGTTAAGGACAAGACGCCCGTGGCCCTCATGATCCATGAGATCTTCGGCCAAAGCGACTGGGCCAAAGAAATGGCCGACGAGCTGGCCGCTCAGGGCTTCATCGTCGTCGAGCCCGACCTCCTCAGCGGATTCGGCCCCAATGGCGGCGGCTCAGATGCCTTCGCCAGTCAGGATGACCGGGTCAAAGCCGTCTCCCAGCTGGATCCCGCCGTCGTGCTCGCCGACCTCGATGCCGCTGCCGACTACGCCAGGAAAATCCCCGCTGGCAATGGCAAAATCGCCGTGGTTGGATTCTGCTGGGGCGGAACAAAATCCTTCGCCTTCGCTGCCCACCGCAAAGACCTCAGCGCCGCCTTCGTCTTTTACGGCACCATGCCCGCGGATATCACGCCCATCACCGCCCCGGTTTACGGTTTCTACGGCGGCAACGATGCCCGCGTCGGCGCGACGATCCCCGCAACAATCCAGGCGATGAAGGCTGCCGGCAAGATCTACGAGCCTGTCACCTACGACGGCGCCGGCCATGGATTCATGCGCGCCGGCGAAGACCCCACCAACACCAACCCCGCCAACAAAACCGCCCGCGAGCAGGCCTTCGCCCGCCTGATCAAGCTCCTCCACGACATGGGCCCCGCCGCTAAATAGTCGTGAGCGGCTGCGCAGCGCGTGTCGCACCGGCACCCTGTACCCTGCACCCTCCTCCCTGTACCCTGTATCCCGTGAATAAAGTCGTCCCCTCCGCCGCTGCCGCCGTTGCCGACATCCCCTCCGGCTCAACGCTCATGATCGGCGGCTTCGGCCTCTGCGGTATCCCGGAGAATCTCATCGCCGCCCTCGTCGAAGAGCACCGGCGCCGCGGCCTCACCGGCCTCCACACCATCTCCAACAACATGGGCATCGATGGATCCGGCATGGGCCTCATGCTCCAGGCCGGCATGGTCGTCTCCCACACGGGCTCCTACGTCGGCGAAAACAAGCTCCTCGAAGAGAAAGTCCTCAAAGGCGAGCTCGACCTCCGCCTCACGCCTCAGGGAACCTTAGCCGAGCGCATCCGCGCCGGCGGGGCCGGCATTCCCGCCTTCTACACACCCGCCGGAGTCGGCACCCTCGTCGCCCACGGCAAAGAAACGCGCGACTTCGACGGCCGTCCCTACCTCCTCGAGCGCTGGCTCCGCGCCGACTTCGCCCTCGTCAAAGCATGGAAAGGCGACCACGCCGGCAACCTCATCTACCGGCACACTGCCCGCAATTTCAACCCCATGATGGCCACCGCCGCCCGCATCACCATCGCCGAAGTCGAAGAGCTTCTCCCCACCGGCTCCCTCGACCCCGACCAGATCCACACCCCCGGCATCTACGTCCAGCGCATCCTTGAGGGCCCCCGCTACGAAAAACGCATCGAGAAGCGCACCGTCCGCCTATAAAAAACCAATAATCATCGTGAGCGGACGGCAACGAGATACCGGAAGATCGATATTTGAATCGCATTCGAGAAGAAGCCATGCTCCCCATGCTCCGATTCCGCTCCTGCCTCATGGCCCTCACTCTTCTTCTCGCACTCCTTTTGATCCCCTCTGCGCTCGCCCAGAACGCTCCCGATGCGACGAATCCGCCGCTCGCCTTTGACGCAGTCTCGATCAGGGAGGCGCAGCCCGACCCCGGAGTGGTCTCCACCTGGAACGCCACCAGCGACAGCTTCCGAGCCACGATCACCGTGGAGAGTTTCGTGCAGAGCGCCTACGAGTTCGTTCTCGAAGATCAGATCCTCGGCCTTCCCGGCTGGGCGAAGTCCGAGCGCTTCCTGATCGCCGCAAAAATGGATCCCGAAACCTACGCCGCCTTCAACAAGCTTCCCGGCCCCGAACAGGCTCGTCAGTGGCAGCGCATGCTGCAGAACATCCTCACCACCCGGTTCCGGATGCGCGCCCACCAGGAGAGCCGCCCCATGCCCGTCTATGCTCTGCGGATCGCCAAAGGAGGACCAAAGCTCAAAACGGCTGCCCCCGCTCCAGGGGGCTGGTGGGCTGGAGGCGGCCGCATCACCGGCCACTCCATGGATATGTCCACCCTCGCCGGACTCCTCTCCGGCAGCCTCAGCAGCATTGTCGTCGATCAAACCGGCCTCACCGGCAAATACGATGTGACCCTCACCTGGACTCCCGACGATCAGCGAGGACTGTCCGACAGCGGTCCGTCCCTGTTCACGGCTCTTCAGGAAGGGCTCGGCCTTCGCCTTGAATCCACGCGCGCACCCGTGCCGACCCTGGTTGTCGACCACATCGAGAAACCCTCCGCGAACTGATCCCACTCCGCCTTAATGGGTGGATCGGCGCCGCAGCCCCATCAACTGTACCCTTCACCCTCCACCCTGTACCCTAACCACTGCATGTCCGAAAAAATCGTCGCCGCCCTCGCGGCCTTCATCATCGCGGTCATCTCCGCCTCCGGCTACGCTGGCGTTCTCCTCCTCATGGCCATCGAATCGGCCTGCATCCCGCTGCCCAGCGAGATCATCATGCCCTTCGCCGGCTACCTCGTGCATACGGGACGCCTCTCGCTCATCGGCGTCGCCACCGCCGGAGCCATCGGCTGCAATCTCGGCTCCGCCATTGCCTACTGGATCGGCGCGTATGGCGGCCGCCCCTTCATTGCCCGCTACGGCCGCTTCGTTCTCCTCAATCACCACGATCTCGATCGTGCCGACCACTTCTTCCAGCGCTACGGCGGCATCACCGTCTTCATCGGACGCCTCCTTCCCATCGTCCGCACCTTTATTGCCCTGCCCGGCGGCATCGCCCGCATGCCCCAGCTCCGTTTCCACCTCTACACCTTCCTCGGATCCTGGCCCTGGTGCTTCGTCCTCGCCTGGGCCGGTATGAGGCTCGGCCAGGCCTGGGATACCGACCCCCGCTTCAAAGCCGCCTTCCACCGCCTTCATCTCGGCATGGAACTAATCCTCCTGGCAGGCCTTCTCTGGTTCCTCTGGAGCCACTGGCGCAACCGCATCCGCCCCGAAGAAGCCAACGACCTGACATAACAAGCTGTCATCCCGAGCAAAGCGCCGGGCATGGACCTTCCCGGCGGTGGAGGAAGCCTGCCGGCGCGCAGCCGAGGGACCCCCGTAGCGAAACCGGATGCGCGCGCCACGATAACTCCCCGCGCGTAGGGAATCGGTCGCGAAGCGGCCGAAAACGATCTCAAGCGTTGAGAGCACCTCCCTGGACCTCCCCGCGCCATTCGAGCTACCCTACCCACGCTTTCGTCTCCCTCTCCAAGTCCGCACTCCGGAGTCCTCTATGCCCTGGATCATCCGCGGTTTCATCTGCCTGCTGGCAACCTCCTCCCCACTCCTCTTCGCCGCCGATTGCCCCAGCCTCAAAAATCTGCAGCTCCCCAACACCACCATCACGCTTGCAGAAACCGTCACCTCGGGCACCCTCGACATCGCCGCCGCCCCACCCCTTCATGACCTCCCCGTCTTCTGCCGCGTAGCGGGCGAAATCCATCCCACCCCCGACTCTCGTATTCGATTCGAAGTCTGGGTTCCCGCACAGGGCTGGAACGGCCGCCTCCTCGGCACCGGTAACGGCGGCTTCGCCGGCTCCATGTGGCCCCAGGAACTCGCCAGCTATCTCAAACGCGGATTCGCCGTCTCCGGCACCGACGCCGGCCACCAGGCCGAGGGCACCGACGCCACTTGGGCCTTCGGCCATCCCGAGAAAATCAAAGACTTCGGCTGGCGAGCCATCCACCTCACCGCCGAAACCGCAAAGCAAATCACCAGCGCCTTCAACGGCAAGCCCGCCGACAAGTCTTACTTCGACGCCTGCTCCGACGGCGGCCGCGAAGCGCTCATGGAAGCCCAGCGTTTCCCCGACGACTACGACGGCATCCTCGCCGGCGCCCCCGCCAACGCCTGGTCCACCATGCTCACCGGCGGTGCCGGAGCCATGCAGACCCTCATGGCCGACCCCAACGCCTATATTCCCGATCGCAAACTGGCCTTCCTCCAGCGCGCTTCGCTCGCCGCCTGTGACACCCTCGACGGCGTCAAAGACGATGTCATCGGCGATCCCTCAAAGTGTCACTTCGACCCGCAGGTCCTCCTGTGCAAAGGCGACGACGCCTCCGCCTGCCTCACCCAGCCGCAGATCGACGCCGTCAAAGCCATCTATGCCGGAAGCAAAGACGAACACGGCGCCCTCATCTTCCCCGGCTTCACCCCTGGCGACGAGACGAGTTGGAAAGAGTGGCTCGTCGGTGAAGATCCCGGATCTGCGCTCGGCCCCCGCTTCGTCCGCAACTATTTCCGTTACATGGTCCCCGGCGATCCCAAAACCAATGTGCTCTCGGCAAACCTGGACGATCTCCTCCATCAGTCCCGCGCCAAAGAAGCCGACAATCTCGACGCCACCAATCCCGATCTGAGCCGCTTCGCCGCGCACGGCGGCAAGCTCATCCTCTACCATGGCTGGAACGACCCCGCCATCTCCCCGTACAACACCGTCGCCTACTTCGAAAGCGTCGAAAAGCAGATGGGCGGCGACAAAGTGGACTCCTTCGCTCGCCTCTACATGGTCCCCGGCATGGAACACTGCGCCCAGGGCCCAGGCGCCAGCGCCTTCGGTCAATTCGGCATGGAATCCGCAGCCAGCCCGAAATACGGCCTCTTCGACTCCCTTCAGAACTGGGTCGAGAAAGGCTCACCCGACGCAACCGTCATCGCCACCAAATACAAAGCGGGCAAGGACGGCGCGATGGAAACCGACTTCACCCGCCCGCTTTGCGCCTGGCCCAAAGTCGCCCGCTATACCGGCTCCGGCGACCCGAATGACGCGGCCAATTTCACCTGCGCCGCACCATGAAACAAATGTCATCCTGAGCGGGTGAGAATGATTTTGTAGACCACTGATTCTGTTGTGCATAATTCCGTGCTTTTTCGCTGTGCAGAAACTGTGCAGGGAAATTGTGCATTTTTCAGCAAATCTCCGCCTCATCCAACGCTGAATCCTTGCGATAGCTCTACACCCACAGACCGAGGCTCGATCTTTTCTCCCAATTCCTGCTGTGAGAGGGCTGTCGCTTTCGATACATCTTTGTTCAACTCGTATCCTAGCGCCTTCGCGTCGTTCGTGTACATCTGCACGTCGAACTGAGCGCGCGAAACCGACACATAGGCCATGCGGCTGTTCACAAGTTCGGGAGCGTGCTCCGTGTCCACATGGATCAGCACGCGGTCTGCGGTCTGGCCCTGGCTGCTGTGGCTCGTCACCGCATAGCCGTAATCGAGATGCGGATGCTGCCGCGCGTTGAACTCGACTTCGCGCTTGGAGTCCATGCGCAACCTGAGACCGCCGTCGCCGTCGATCCACTCGATGGTTCCCAACTCGCGGTTAGCAAGCTTCTGCTCATGATACGGGGCCGTGAGTTGCACGCGGTCGCCCTGCGCGAAAGTGCGCTCGCTGTCGCGGTAGATCGTCACACCCTGCAAGCGGCGCGGATCGTAGCTCAGATCCTCACCGCCGCGCCGTTTCACTGTCAGTGTGTTGCTTTCGCGGTCTACATGCGTCACACGCGCATACTCTCCCGGCTCAATACCAAGAGGCTTCGAGCCCTTGGAGTAGCGTAGTACGTCGCCCTTCTCGTAGTTCTGCGCGTGCTGCCGGTCCGCGCCGGTCACGTCCTGCCGCGCGTAGAGCACATGCACGCGCTGCTCATTGGTCGAGACTTTGCCCTCGCTCTGCATCGTGCGATGGATGGCCTCGTTGATCTCGCGCCGCGAGGCATTGTCCGGCGAGACCACGAGTGTCTTCTCGGGCGAGCGCACATACTCGCGTGCGATCTCCGCGATGCGCTGCTCGCGGTCGCCAACCTCATGCACGCGGCCCTGGTTGTTCAGATTGCCGATGGCTTCGCGCACTTCGCCGCGCGCAAGCTGTTCCACGGCCTCTTTCAACGCCGGGTCTTTCTGCCGGATAATTTCATCCAGTCTGGCCGTGCGCATTCCCGCTTCCTGCAACTGCGCATAGGGCCGTCCGGCTTCGACGGCTTCGTGCTGGCGCACATCGCCGACCAAGAGAACTCGATCATTTTCCTTTAGCCGCTCGACGAACGTGTGCAAATGGCGAGTGCTCGCCATGCTCGATTCATCGATCACATAGAGCCGCTTCTGTCCATCGTCCTGCTGCTCGCCGCGCGCGAGATGCCGCTGCAACGTCTGCGTCTCGATGCCCGCTTCGGCGAGTTTCTGCGCGGCCCGCGATGTCGGCGCGAGTCCTTCGACGCGGTATCCGGCCAGCTCGGCCCCTTCACGGACAGCAGTAAGGGAAGTCGTTTTTCCCGCGCCCGCCACACCCTCAAGCGCCATCATGCGGTCCCGACTCGTCAGCACGTCTTCGACCGCGTGCCGCTGGCTCACGCTCAAGTGCGCGTGCTCCTTCATCACCTGCTCGCGCACGCTGGCCATCGGCCAGCACCTCGCGCGTACCCTGGCCCAGCTTCATCCGCTCGATCAGCTCCCGCTCATACCCCTGCATCTCGGGCGTCGTGAAGGCGCGGCCTGCCAAGCTTGGCCTGCGCTCCACTTCGATCAGTTCTTGGCGTTCCACGCGCCGCTCGAACTCGGCGCGCAGCTCCGGCAACCGAGCCTCACCCATCGTGTGCTTGAGCGCATCCCGCATGAGCGTTCTTTCATCGGCGACGGCCTCGCGCTCCATGCCGCGTTCGCGTGCGTAAGTCACGCCAGCCTGGGCGGCAACGCCGGATTGCTCCGGCTTCAGTTCCACACCGAGCCGCTGCGCCGCCTCTTCTCGAACGTGCTGCGGCTGCTGGCCGTGCTCCTGGGCGAGCCTCTGATGTTGCGTCCGCACTTCTTCATGCGAGAGCGGCTGCTTGGCGTCGCGTGTCTGATGCGCCGCGATTTGTGCGGCCCCGGCGCCGCGCACGCCCGCTTTCTCCATGTGCTCTTCGATCTGCTGCCGCCGTGGACTCGATGCTTCCAGATACTCGCGCGTGTAACCCTTGATCTCCGGTTGCCCGTGCGCGCCGCGCTCGATCTCGTAGCCCAGCGATTGCAACCGCGCCGTCAGCTCCGAGCGATAGACTGCCGTCGCATACTGCTGTGTCCTGTATAGCTCCCGAGGCTGCAATGCCCGCGTCTGGCCGTCCTCAGTTTCGGTCATATTGAAGATGACCGCATGAGTGTGCAACTGCGGTGCGGCGTAGCCATCCACGGGCCTGCTGCTGTCATGCTCGAATTTGGCGACGGCCCATGCACCCGTCGTCTGCGCCGGGACGTTACCGCCTATTCGCGCTTGTACGTACTTCTCCATCTCCTCAAGCGCCGTGCGCACGCTCTCCCGGTGGGCCTCTCTCACGCGATTGTCGCCGCCAACCAACGCGGTCAGAGATACACTCTTCGGCGCGCTGAACGTCGCATCCCAACCGGCTCGGTGCTCCATCGTGCGCACGGTTTCGCCATTGGCGTTGACGTACTCCCGCGCCGTCTGATGCCGAACTAACTGCTCGCCCGTCTCCGGGTGCTGGCCCTCGGCTAGGCGCGCGAACTGCTGCTCTTGAACGT
Source organism: uncultured Acidobacteriaceae bacterium (assembly GCA_963770525.1). GTDB lineage: Bacteria > Acidobacteriota > Terriglobia > Terriglobales > Acidobacteriaceae > Palsa-343. The sequence continues at coordinate 67,745 of CAVYPY010000008.1, forward strand.
CACCCTGCAAACTCCATTGCGCGGCAAGCTGGCCCTGCCACTCGCCGCGCACGCGCTCGCCTTCCGTGTAATAGTTCTCCTTGGCGTTCGAGAACTCTTCCCGGTGGTACGCCTGCGCCTGCCCGGAGCTGATCGGTTTCGATAGTGTAATCATCGCCTCACTTGAAGAACGGCATCTGTTCGTTTACCGCTGCGGGTCGCTGTTCTTTCCCTAGCTCTTCTTGGGCGGGGCGCACAGGCTTCCGCGGCGGCGGCGTTGGCGGCGCGACGGTCTGTACCGGCCCCGGCTCTTTCGCGGGCATCGCCGGCGTTGCTTCCGGCGGCGCACTCTGCGGCCGCTGGCGCTCGACGAACCGCTCCGCGCGCTCCTCCGGCTTCATGCGCGGGAAGCGCAACCGCACGACGAGATTTCCATGTTGCAGATATCCGTCGAACGGGTCGAGCGCGCCGATCTCTGCAGGCGTCACCAGCGGCACACGCGTGATGTCTCCGCGCAGGTTCCGCGCGTCCTTCGGATAGAAAAAGTCCTTTCGGCCCTGCTTGCCACGGAACCGCTCGATCTCCCGTTCGCCGATGCTTCTGGAGATCCATTCCGCCATCTTCGCATCGCTCGCTTTGAGCCAGATCTTCGTCGCCGCCTGCCCCAGCAACACATCCGTTTCCTGGCCGTACACGGCCTCCAACTGCGCTTTGCTGGGCACTCCCAGCACCACCGGATGATGCAAGCCGCGCCGCTCTGTCACGGCCTCGGTCAACTGCGGCAGACGTTGCAGGCTCCCCAGTTCGTCCAGCACGAACCACGTCTTGCGCCCCGCGTTTGCGCCCTCGTTCATCACCCGCAACGCCAGCAAATCCAACCATAGGCTCAACAGTGGCCGCAGTTGCTCCCGCGTCGTCGCCTTCGACGTAAGAAACACCCACCCCTTGCGCTCTCTGGCCCACGCAGCCGTGCTCCAGCGCCGCTCCGTCTCACTCTCTTTGGGCAACAGACGGAACGCATCGGAGGCCGCTTTCAGCGCCGCCAAAACACCGCTCCGCTCGCGCAGCATCGCGCGCATCTCCGTGTTCCCCATCCGCTGCTCGATCTCCTCGGCCCGGCTCATCCACTGCGCCAACTCCTCTGGCGTTGGTTTCAGATTCACAAGATGCGCGAAGATTTTCCTCGCTGCCGGATCGCTGCCGGGCAAAAACGATGCGGCTAAGGCAAGAGCCTCTGCCGGGTGAGGAACCTCGTCGCCCGGCGTCCAGTAAGGGCACCGCGCGTCCAGCGGATTCAGCACCACGTCTCCGCTCTGCGGCTCGTAAAACTCGGCCAGATATTCCATCGCCGGGTCGTACACCACGGCGGCTTCTCCGCGTACCCGTGCCTCAGTAAGTATCTGCCGGATCGCCGCTGCCTTGGACCCACCCCGGTCGCCCGCGATAACGACGTGCATCCCCTCCCGCTCGCGCGGGATGCGCACCCAGCCGCTTAATTTTTTGTACAGTAGTCTGTCGCTCCAGCCGATCTCTTCGTTGGCGAACGAGACCCCATCCGGCAGGTACAACATCAGGCTTTTCGACCGGCCCAGCGCCGTGTTGAACTCCGCCGTCGTAACCAGCTTCGGGCCGCTCAGATGACGCCCATGTTTCAGGATCGCCCGCCGCGCCCGATCCTTCGGAACGGCCACGAACAGCCCCAGCACGAACAGCGCCAGCGTGCCATAGAAGGGGCTCGCGGCGTAGCTCCACAGGTCGCCGTTCCGGTACACCCAGCGGCGCAACAGACCATGCAGGCCCCGGTCGTTGTATACCGCCGCCCGCCATTCCAGCCGCGTCAAGCCCAGCCGGATTCCTTCCTCCGTCAGCCGATAGCCCGGCTTGCCGTCCGCGTCCTTCACCCGCTCCGCTTCGTCGTCCAGCACGAGCAGCGCCTGGCCCTGGGCCGTCACCCCGTTCAAGAGCACATACCGCCCGTGCGCACCCGGCCACAGGCCCCGTACCCCGCTGCGCAGATAGTCCCCCAGATACAACCGCTCGGCCTCGCTCCACTGCCGCGCGGACTGGACCCACAACTGCGCACAAAACACGAGCGCCGCCACCCCCAGCGCGCCGAGTGTCCACACCGGCCAACGGCTCGGCCACCTGGCGTTCACGGCTCCGCCTCCCCCGCCGCCGCTTCCACCTTTTCGGACTCTTTACGCGCCGCCTCCAGCCGGGCAGTCTCGATCCGCTCCCGCGCCTCGTCGCCCTTCATCGCATCGACCCGCTCGATCAGGCCGCGCATCTCGGCCTCGGTCATCGGACTCTGCGCCTGCCGGAACTGGAAATTGAGAAACAGCATCCGCAGCGCCAGCAACTCCCCGAGCGCCACCTCCCCGATAGGCTCGCCCTCGGTCGTCGGCGCGGCAAGCAGTACATCCCGCACCCATTCCGAGAGCGTCCGTCCCGCCGCCTCGGCCCGCGCCTCCAGCATGGCGAACTCCTCCTCGCTGACCTTCGTGCCTACGGATTTAGTGCGGAGCGGCGGCTTCACTGGACACCGCCGGAGATGGAGAAGGGATGGGAACCTGGCTTCAGGCCGCACGCCGCCTGCGCGCCACAACGTACAGGACACGGGGCCGTGCCAAGCCGTTTTCTTGCTAAAGGGAGGGGAGTCATCGGGTTACCCTTCAGCAACCGCAGGTTGCTACCAGAGTAACCCAACTTGAAGAGTTTTTCTTTACCTGCCTGCTTTCAACAAGTTCCTGCGCGGTAACCGCAGGTTACCGCGCAGCACCCGACACGGGGTGACGTGTCGCTCCTCCTGCCGATGCCGTAGGCAGCGCCGCTCTTGGGATGCTTGTCTTGAGAGGAATGTCAATCTCATTCCTATATCTACGCCGCCACTTGTCTCGCGCTTATCTCAGCACGAAATTCCAGCTTCTCGGGCACTTCGGATACCGAAATCCAAGACTTCGTTCACTTCAGACATAGGCAAAACATCGGAAGTGATGTCGGTCAATCCGCCAATCTTGAGTCTCTGCGCTGTCTCTGAGCCGGGTTCGACTGCAATGCGGAACTCGTTTTGGTATGAGAATAGGGAGCGTTTTCTGAATCGGCCTGTCTCGCCGGAATAGTCATCACCGTCGTAGTATTCCACAAGGCGGTGTTCCAGATAGCTAAATCCCGCCTTCCTCGCAGCGACAATCGCGCGATTTAGGAATTCTGTGGGGTTAAGAAAAAGAATAAATGAATCACCAAATTGGAAGTTCTGACGGTTTACCAGTTCTCCATCGACTGGCCCAGTTACGGCGAATAGACAATACACGTTGCATGACACTGTCCGATGAAGACCTATCCTGACTGGCCCGGTTAGCTCTGATGGATTCACGCTGATCTTCCCGAAGCCGATCCTTCCTGTATCAATCACGAACTCCCCAATGTGTTTGGGCTGCATGATTCTCGTCGTACCCTCAAAGCGATCATCACGCACCATGTCTGATTCAAGTTTGGCAAACGACGCCAAAGGGCTCATGTATAGGAGTCCGTCTCTGCGGAGTTCCTCCAAATGTTGTTTCGCCCCAAACTTCAGAAAGGCGTAGATCGCAGGGTTCGTCGCCGTCATACTTTTCGCTCCGCGTGTGCGCTCGGTTGACGCCCGAAAAGAGATCGCCGAGTCGGAAGATCCTGTTTCTATTTTATAGCTGTCGATGAAGCCGAATCGCCATTACCGAAGCGCAGGTTGACTTCATAAGCGAAAGGCCATGGAATTGCATGTCCGTTCTCCGTGGCTGCCTTGAAATGCGCACCATGGAATGCACTAAGCACGGATTCGTCTTCCCAGGGAATTACAGACTTGATGATCTGAAGATCGTGCGGAGTACCGTCCGGGCCAACAATGCACCCGATAATGACAGGGCCGTCTACACCTTTGCGCGTTGTATTTTGTTGCGCGGTCGAGCTATCCAAAGTTGACGAAGTGTCGGAACTATCCATAGAGATGAGTTCAGGCTGGGTAAATGAGGGATCAAGTGCTTGCGGATGTAATTTCTGCGACTCCATGGCTACCCAGAGCTTAGCAAGTGTCTTCCCTTGGTTCTCTGACGATCCCGAACTAGCCGGAGAGTTCACACTAGACGGTGGAGTTTGATCGCTGGCTTCTCCCTGCACGAGAACACCTGCCGGTTGCGCTTGCTGAAGGCTAACGACATTGTTTGTTGCATCCGCAAAAGTACACTGCTGGAAGAGAGGGGAGCCGTCAGAGCTACCTTGATAAATTCCGTAGGCTTGCACTTGATCCCCGGTGTGATAGAGCGAGCTTACTTCCTGAAATTCATCCGGACTCAGTTCACAAAATAGACGTTTCGTTCGTTCCCGTGCGTCTCCCAATGCTATTGTGTCCTGTCCAACTTGTCCGAGAATAATCCCTTGTACAAAGAGGCTGGTGTCGGGGGGGAGTTTTGCCTGATTGGCGGATATCAATGCGATGCTGTAGGTTCGTCCATCCGATACAGCGCCCTTTCCGAATAGATTCGGTGTCAAACGCAATTCATGGTCATCTGTGGCATCTGCGGGATGGACAGCGGGCCTGTTCTGATTTGGAACGGAAGTAGCTTGGTCGGCAGAGTCAGATGTGAGCAATGCTGGAGTAGCTTTCGGTTCCTGCTGCGTATTGCGCGAAAGGTTCATAATTGCGAAGACAGCAATAAGAGCAAGCGGAGCCAGAAGTACAAAAGCCTTTACCGGACGGCTCAACCCCTGATACCAAGTGGAAAAGTTCGCCGTGATTGCGGTTCCGCGTCTCAACCCGCAATTGATACAACGTGCGGGATAGAAGGGGATAACGAAAAGCCACAAACCAAGGGTGAAAATCACCATAAAAAGAGTGCCGAAGCCAAGAGCCCTCTTGAATCCGGTCAATTTGCCACAGTTAGGGCATTGGAGCATCTGCATGGTAGACCTTCAAAATCGGTGATTTTCAGTGGTGAAAAAATGGTAGCACTCGAAGCACGGGTTGGCGTGAGGGACATTGGAAGCACGTAATTCTCATTGGTTGTAATGGAATCCTTTACACTGTAATATAAGAGTATGGCTACTGCTACTGCAAGGAAATCGAAGGTCTACACAATCAGCCTGCCGCCCGAACTCGCGCAGAGGGCCGAGGCGCTGGCACAGCGGGACAGCCGCACCATGAGCGAGCTGTTCCGCGAAGCCTTCCGCACCTACTCCGCGCAGCAGGCGCGGCGGACACTGGATGAATTGGGCGAGTACGCGGTGGGCCGCAACCCCAAGGGCTACACCGAATCCGATGTGCCACGGCTCATTAAAGAAGTGCGCGCCGAGAAGCCGCGCCGCCGCAAGGTACGGTCGAACGGGTGATCGTCGTCGTAGACACAAACGTCTGGATTTCCGCGCTTCAGTTTGCGAAACGTCGCGGCACGCCGACTCTGGCGCTTGAGAAAGCGATGAGCGAAAACGTGATTGCCACCTGCGATGAGATTGACGCGGAGATTGTGCGCGTCCTGACGGAAAAATTCTCCTGGGAACAACACCGCGCAACATCGGCACTGCAAACGATTCTGGCACGCGGCATCCGTGTGAAGATTCGAGGCACGGTAAAGGTCTGCCGTGATCCAAACGACGATATGTTTCTGGAGTGCGCCGCCCTTGCGAAAGCGGATTTGCTGGTTGCAGGCGACAAGGATTTATTGATTCTCGGCACGTACAAGGGAACGCGCATCATCACTCCCTCGGAATATCTGAGAGCCGGATAGCAGTATCCGGTCACTGCTCAGAGATGAGCATGGCCGTAGACCGCCGGAGCGATATTCATTGCAACGGCTGCGGGGATGCCGCTGACAGCGGCATCCCCGGCGTTTTCGGTTGTCTCGCTCTCTTCCTCAAACGTGCTGCCGAAAATCAGGTCCACGGCTCTCTGCGCGTTGGCGGCGGCATGAACGATGAGGCGGTTACCTTGAAGCGTTAGGATGGTTGAAAAGCCTCTTTGTGCGGGACAGGACCTAATTCAGGCGGGTTAAGTTTCTTTGTTCGGAGCTTTGTCGAGTACATTTGAAACGTTCTGAAACTGTGCCCAAACTGGAAGCGAAACCCCTGCCGAGGAAGAGGGCAGACGATTCAATGATTGTCCATGTTTTACTCAATGTGATGACAATGGCGCTGTAGCAAATGCGCCTGAATGGGAGACGCGATGAGAAGCAAAAGGGGATTCATTATGCGCGACTGGAGCCTCTATGCCTTGGCGCTCATTTTCTGCACTATAGCTGCCGTTGGACAAAGCCAGACAATCGGACCGAACGGCGAAGGATCATTCATCGCCGGACCAGAAGGCAGACCGCTGAGGGTGCTTAACGAAGCTAATTCCTGGAGTCAGCCTTCTGCCGTTTTCACAAATAGTAAGATTGAAATCTTTATTCCAGACATCCGCACAGCGGGTTGGGCGCAAAGCTATGCAAGTGCTTTCAAAAAAGAGGGAACCTATTTCACATATCTCTACATCTATGGTGTTCAAAGCCATCGCACAATTCGTGAAACGCTCTACGTAAACACTCGTACAAAAATCGCCATTGTTATCGAGAACGCGCTCGCGCCGCCAACTCGCGTTGACTTCTGTAAGCCCGACCCGCTTATGCCAATCGACCGAATCACGGCGATTGTAAAGGAAGTTTCTGATAGCTTTCACGGCCAATCACTTGACGATGTGATTGCGGAACAGTCTTATACCGTCGCAAAGATGGCAGCTTGCTCAGAGTCACCGACTTCCCAAGACTGCACTATGAGTGATGCGGAGTTTCGTGCAAAGCATCCTCGATACCCACGAACGAAAACACCCACTGAAATTCTCTTGTCTCAAATCGCTCCGATGACGGCAAGACACCCCAACGAAGTTTGTAAGAGTGCTTCCACAACTCAAAATGCTGCTTCCCCGTCCGTCAGCGGAAAAGATAATTCGCAGAATCAACATCGGGAGACAGCAACTGCATTGTTGCAAGATCAGCCGTCTTCTTCCGATCTTGAGAGTGCTTGCAGCCACGGGAACATAGACAAATGCTATAGCGCTGGACGCCTTTTTGAACTTGGACAGGGCGTTCCTCGGGACTATATGCAGGCGTACAAATACTTCAAACAGGCCTGCGATGGCGGAAACGTAGAGGGGTGCAATGAACTAGGTTTCCTGTTTGCAAACGGCTTTGGCGTTGCACGAGATTACCAACAGGCTTACAGATACGGCAAACAAGCTTGTGACGGCGGAGAGATGCTTTCGTGTAAAAATCTCGGCCTTCTCTTCTTGAATGGGCAAGGAGTTGCCCAGGATTATAGCCAAGCATTCAAGTATTTCAAGAAAGCCTGCGACGGTGGTAATGCCCTTGGGTGTAATAGCCTTGGTTTTCTTTTTGAACATGGCGATGGAGTTCAACAGGACTATACGCAGGCCTTCAAGTACTTGAAGAGAGCCTGTGATGCTGGTGAGGGTATAGGGTGCGCCAACATCGACCTCATGTTTGACCTGGGCAACGGAGTCACGAAAGATTTCAAACAGGCATTCGATTTCTATACACAGATGTGCGACACTTCGCAGTTTAAAGGATGCGATTTACTAGGGCAGCTATACGAAAACGGTCGAGGTGTCGCTCAAGATTATGGAAAATCGTTGGAACTGTTCAAGCGGGCCTGTGATGGGAAAGATATGGGCGGATGCAATGATTTAGGCAAGTTGTACAGGGACGGCAATGGTGTCGCGCAGGATTACTTGCACGCCTATTCTCTATTCAAGCAAGCCTGCGATGGGAAGGAACCGCGCGGCTGCAACAATCTATCTCTCTTGTACGTATCGGGCCGCGGTGTTGCACAAGACTATCAGCAGGCTTACAAATACGGACAACAAGCTTGCGATGGCGGATCAGCCAAAGGCTGCTTTGATCTTGGTGCAGTGTGCAGTCATGACCGGAACTGCACGCAAGCTCTCGAATACTTTGCGAAGGCCTGCAACGGAGGTATTCCCGAGGGCTGTAATCAGGCGGCTAATTATTCGCAGCTCCAAGCAAATCAAATGCAAGCATTGAAGTTTTATAAAGTGTCCTGTGATGATGGCGATTCTACTGGATGCAAGAGCTACGCGCATCTACTCGACGACCTCTTAAAAGGCACAATGCGTATAGGCAACCTTCACGACTATGAGGAGGCCACTCTCTATAACAAAAAAGCTTGTAACCTTGGGGAGGTGAGTGCCTGCTCTGAAGCGGGATTCCTCTTGGCCTATGCCTCGACCATTGTTCAGGGTGCTGCGCCAAACAATCAGGAGGCCCTCAAGTATTACAACATGGCTTGTGATGGAGGGGAGATGAGTGTGTGTTTCAGGCTCGGGATGCTATTTGAATATGGACACAGCAATCTTTTAGCCGACGGTCAAAGCTTATCCAAGGACCCTCGGCAGGGCCTTAGCTATTGGGAAAAAGCTTGTGATAAGAAGGACGAGAGTGCATGCACAATGCTACAGACTGTTCAGAAGTCAAATCGTTTCTAAATGAGAAATTGTGCGTGTTCAGAAATGAGCGTGGCAATAGATCGCTGAAACGATATTCATCCCAGCGTTTTCGGTTGTCTCCTTCTCGTCTTCAAACATGCTGCCAAGAATCATGTCCACGGCTCTCTGCGCGTTGGCGGCTGCATGAACAATAAGGCGGTTATCCTCTTCCAGCTTGGCAATCCAGTTCTGGATGTATGCAGTGGTGTTGCGGTCGGTGTGCTCGTTGGCGATGCCAGCAATAGCGGAGAGAAACGCGGCTCCCATCTCCGCTATCAGCTCCTCCTTGCTGTAAAGCTCATCTCCGAAGCGCTCGCCAAAGGTGCGATGCAAGCGGCTCTCATGGCCGGTGCTATGTATCAGTTCGTGAAACAAAGTGCTGTAGTAGTGCGGCGTATCCACGAAGCGGCTCCGCGCTGGCATGTGAACGGAATCGGTGCTTGGCCGATAGTAAGCGCGGTACTCGGCGGGGCTGGTCAGATGGAGCGCGGGCCGGTTCTCCCAACCGGTAACGATGCTCTCGCAGAGTTCGTCTTCGTCAACCTCCGGCGCAATGGCAGGCTGCGAGATTTCAGGCAGCGTGAGGCCGTCGCACTGCTCCACGTTGAAAACCGTATAGTGGCAAAGAACGAACGGCACGCGCTCATCTTCGCCCGTTGCTTCCTCGTCTTTCGTGGCACGTTCGGGAAGCTGCTTGTAAAAGATGATCGGCGTTCCGTGTTCGCCTTTGCGGACGTTGCCTTTCAGCGCCTGCGCCTGCTTGAACGTAAGCCAGAACGGGGAGCTATATCCACTCGACCAAAGCAAGAGAACATTGATTCCCCGGTAGGGCTTGCCGGTGTAGAAGTTGCGCGGGAATGGCCCGCCTGCGTAGCGAGGCGTCTTCCACGGCTTTTCCCACGGAATCACACCCGCCTTGAGATTGGAAATGATGCGGTCGGTAACGGTCTGGTAGATGCTGGGCCTGCTGCTGGTGCTTGGCTTCTTCATGGGTGCTTCCTCCCTCGTCGTTGCTTTTGCTTTTCATGCCGTGCGCGGCATGTACCTACATGCCGAACGCCACGTGGCGAACGCGGGGGGTAGCAACTGCAAGCAGAGGGGGATCGCCCACCCTTGTAACGGAGCGCAGCGAGAGTGGAAAGGGCGAAGCGCAGCGGAGGGCTGCACAAGCGCAGCGCGGAAGCCTGGGGAGACTGCTTGTGGGCGCGAGGGGGCAGCGCCCCATTAGGAGGCTTGTCTACCGCATCCGTGCGCGTCAGCGCACCGAATTTCAGGGACGGGCGTTACGGGGCCGGAACAGGCCCCGTTGGGGATGGGTGGCGGAAGACACCGGCAACATCGGTGGCTGGAGACAGGGAAGGCGCTCCTTCCCACCAAAAACAGGTGTGCATTGGAAACGAGAAAGCAACATGACGTGGACGCGCCCCGAACGGGCTTGTCCAAGATTGACAAGTGTTAGGCTACAGGCTACAGTGGTTCAGGTGAGGATACGCAACTTCATCCATAAGGGTTTGAAGAAGCTCTACGCGGACGACGCCACCAAAGGCGTTCCGCCCGACACAGTAGACAAGCTCCGCAAGATGCTTGCCTTTCTGGACGATATGGACGACCCGGAAGAATTACGGGCGCTGCCCTCATGGAAGGCGCATACCCTGACGGGCGACCGCAGGGGCGCATGGAGCCTGAGCGTGACGGCCAATCGCCGGTTGACCTTTCGTATCGACACAGCCGAACGCGAGATTTACGACGTGAACTTAGAGGACTACCACTAGGCCAAAGGAGAAGAGACCATGCCCATGAAGAATCCGCCCCACCCTGGGGATTTCATTCGGACGGAGATTATCGAGGCCGCAGGATTGACGGTGACAGCGGCGGCGATAGCGTTGCGCGTCTCGCGGCCTACGTTGTCCAGTTTGCTCAATGGCAAGGCCGACCTCTCCGGGGATATGGCGCTGCGTATCGAGAAAGCCTTTGGAGTGAAGATGGACACGCTGATGCGTATGCAGTCGTCTTATGACATTGCCCAAACACGCAAGCGAGAAAATCAAATCCGTGTGCCGCGCATTTCGGTATTGGCCGCTACACACTAGCGAGTGACATGCCGCGAACCTCAACGGCTCGCTTGAGGAAGGCCACACAAAGCGCACTAAGAACAGCCGCCAGCGGCGGCTCGTGCGCGAAGATTTGCCGCTAAGAACGCCCCGGCGGGGCAGCGGCAAATCAAAACCAATATCGCAAGAGATGAATTTGGATATGGAACTCCCTGCGCCAGCCTCCGCCACGGCTCCGGCCAAAAACGGCTTCGGGAGATTCAGGGTCAGCGCGGCCTGTGGCGCTGACCTCTCTTGCCTTTGTCATGCGTTTCTGCTGCTTTCGACGCCTTGGCCTTGGTATCGTCCGATTGCGGCAGCTCCCATCCCGCCATCCCCTGCAATACGCGGTCGGCGTGCTTGATGGTGTTCACATGCCCATAGTGGCTTTCAATCATGTGGACGGAGGTTCCCATCTGCTCGGCAAGGAAGTACACGTCTACGCCTTCCTGCAAGCGGAGCGTGGCATAAGTATGCCGGAAGCAATACGTGGAGCGCGGAACGCCCTGCGTTCCTTCGCGCAGATTCGCTTCCTTCAGAAGATCGGCAATCAAGGAACTATACAGCGTCTTTGCAGGCTTGCCGGTGATGTTGGTAAATACCCTGTCGTCCAGCTCTGTGGCTTTGGAGATGGCACGGATGCGTTCTAAATAATCTCCGACACTCCTGGGCGCGACCAGTTGACGCGATTTGTCCTTGCCCTGCACGAACAGGACAACGATCTCGCGGCCCTCGCGGTCTTTCGCGGGCATGATGTCGCGCCAGCGGAGATTCTTCATCTCCACTGGCCTCATGCCCGTATTGCAGGCAATCAGAATCATGTTGTAGGTAACGGTGCGATACCAGATGCTTGAGGGCTTATCCGCCTCACCAATCCACTTGCGGCCTACGGTGTGGAGCTTGCGATATTCCTCCAGCGTGAACTCGTCACGCCGCATGGTCTTCAGCTTCGGGCGCTCGTCAAAACGCTGGCTTGCGGGAACATAACGCTTCTTGACGGCATAATTCATCACCGCACCGAAGATGGACATTTCAAAGCGGATGGTGGAATCGCTGATGAAAGGGACTACCCGTTCATCGGAAGGCTTGACTTCAATCGGTTTCAAAACCCTGATGCCCAAAGTCTGCTGAACCTTGGTGCGGCGCTCCGCTTCATGGTCCGCAAAGGTCTGAGCTGTTGCGGCTGTGATCTCCCGAACGCCATTGCGCCGGTGGCGTCCCGCGCCGTTCTCCCGCCGCCATGCCGGATAGCCACCCCAACGCTCGTCACCGATGAGGTGGACCTGCGTGGAACCGGCATACCTGTCTAACGTGCCTTCGATGACAGCACGGAGTTTCTTGGGCCGCGCGGCGCTGATCTCGCCGCGCTTCGCCCGCGCCTCCTGCGTCAACAGATACTCGTGTGCTACGTCGCGGAAGGGACGATTGAATACAGGAACGTCATGCTTGATGCGGAATCGAACGTCTGCGTCCTGATCGAAGGCGCGTTCCCGCGCCGCTTCTCTGTCAGTTGTTTTGAGCGAAACCGTCTTATAGCGGTCGGCCTTCGGCATCTTCATGCGGCAATACCACATGCGATGCTCCACGTCGCCGCGCCTAAAGAGAATCAGGCCGGGTTTCAGCTCCTCTTTCTCGGTAACGAAGGACATATTGCCTCCTGCGATTGATACCGTTCTGTGCAGTTTCCGTGTAGATTTTCTCTGCAAGCCATTGATTCTTCGTGGCTGTGCATACTTTGTATGGAACATTATAGAAAATTATGTGCTTTATTTCTAGTTATTTATAATATAGTTCTCATCCTGAGCGGAGCGCCGCTGAGATCCTGCCAGCGGTGCAAGATGCGTCTCGGCGCGGAGTCGAACGGACCCCCGTAGCGAAACGAAGCGCCTGCATCATCAAAACTCTTAGCGCGGAGGGAATCGGTCGCAAAGCGGCCGACAAAATCTCAAGCGTTGATCCGCAGCTCTGCTCCTGGGTGGAATCGCTCCGCCCCCTGGGTTGAATCCATCCCCTCTTACCCCATCGTAATTTGCCATTCCCCCGCCCCCGCGAGACACTACCTGTTTGGACTTCATCCTTATTTCTCCCCCGAAAAGAAAGGCATTCGTATGACTGAAAATAAAAAGCCGGCCATTCAGCCGGCCACGGGCAAGCTCGGGGTCATGACCGTCGGCATGGGCGCCGTCGCCACCACCCTCATCGCCGGCGTCGAAGCCGTTCGCAAAGGACTCGCCAAACCCATCGGGTCGGTTACCCAAATGGGCACCATCCGCCTCGGCAAGCGCACCGACAACCGCACCCCTCTCGTCAAAGAATTCGTCCCCCTCGCCGACCTCAACGACGTCGTCTTCACCGGATGGGACATCTTCCCCGACGACATGTACGAGGCCGCCGCACACGCCGCCGTCCTCGACAAGGATCACCTCCAGTCCATCAAGCCTTTCCTCCAGGCCATCAAGCCCATGCCCGCCGTCTTCGATCAGTACTACGTCAAGCGCCTCAACGGCACCCACGTCAAGACCGGCAAATCCAAGTGCGACCTCGCCCAGCAGCTTCGCTCCGACATTCAGAAATTCAAATCCCAGGTCGATCGCGTCGTCGTTATCTGGTGCGGCTCCACGGAAATCTTCCTCGAGCAGGCTGCCTGTCACCAGTCCCTCGCCGCCTTTGAAAAAGCCCTCACCGACAACGACCCCGCCATCGCCCCCTCGCAGATCTACGCCTACGCCGCCCTCAAAGAAGGCGTGCCCTTCGCCAATGGTGCACCCAACCTCACCGTCGATCTGCCCTGCATGATTGAGCTCTCGCGCCAGACCGGCGCGCCCATCTGCGGCAAGGACTTCAAAACCGGACAGACCCTCCTCAAGACCGTCCTCGCACCCGCCTTCAAAGCCCGCATGTTAGGAGTCGCCGGCTGGTATTCCACCAACATCCTCGGCAATCGCGACGGCGAAGTCCTCGACGACCCCGAGTCCTTCAGGACCAAGGAAGAATCCAAGCTCGGCGTCCTCGACTACATCCTCCAGCCCGATAAGTACCCTGACCTCTATGGCAACATCTACCACAAGGTCCGGATCAATTATTACCCGCCTCGCGGCGATAACAAGGAAGGCTGGGATAACATCGACATCTTCGGATGGCTCGGCTATCCCATGCAGATCAAAGTGGATTTCCTCTGCCGGGACTCCATCCTCGCCGCGCCCATCGCTCTGGATCTGGTCCTCTTTCTCGACTTAGCCCAGCGCACCCCCGAACTCCGCCACCTCGGCATTCAGGAGTGGCTCAGCTTCTTCTTCAAGAGCCCGCAATCCGCTCCCGGCCTCTATCCGGAACACGACCTCTTCATTCAGTCGATGAAGCTCAAAAACACCCTCCGCCACATCATGGGCGAAGACCTCATCACCCACCTCGGCCTCGAATACTACGACTGACGATTGGCCATCGAGGCAGCCGCGGCTTTACCACAAAAACAATCCGGGTGCCCCACATCTACCCGCAGTTGGCAGATGTGGGTAGCGCGCGAGGTCGAATTTCGTTGAGGACCGGGTGCCTGCCGCGGGGGGCCGCGTTCCATCAGGGGCACGGCCGCACATCCCGCCCTGAGCGCCCCCGCCACCAACAACCCCGCCGCCCCTCCCGTTTTCTCCTCATCAATTCCCCCTTTTTCCCTCTGGACACGCCCACTCCCCGCGGCGCAGAATAGCTGCCCTTCCCCCGCTCCGAACGATTCCGCTCCTTTCCGCTCAGGCCCCTACCTTCACTCCGGAGGTTCCCCATGCACTTTGCGATCGCCCGCCTGCGCCGGGTCGCCGGCCTCGTCTCCCTGCTGGCCGCCATTCCCTGCGTCGCCTCAGCCGCAACCCTCTGCGTCACCTCGCACGCCCATCCCGGCTGCTATACCAGCATTCAATCCGCCGTCTCCGCCGCCGCCAAAGGCGATGTCATCCAGGTGTGGCCCGGCGTCTACAAAGAAGACGTGACCATCGGCACCTCGCTCTCCCTGCTCGGATCCGACAACCCCGGCCAGACCGTCATTGATGCCACCGGCCTCGCCAACGGCATCTTCGTCGACGGCCTCGACAACAAAGGCCTCGCCAACGTCACCATCGCCGGCTTCACCGTGAAAAATGCGCTCTATGAAGGCGTCGTCGTTGTCAACGCCTCCGATGTCACGGTCCGCAATAACCACATCGTGCACAACGATCAGATTGGCCCGGTCTTCGGTTCCGGTCCGGCCTGCAAAGGCCAGGCCGCCTATGAAACCGACGAGAGCGGCGATTGCGGTGGCGGCCTCCACCTCATCGGCACCTCCCATTCCATCGTCTCCGGCAATCTGTTTACCCAGGACGGCGACGGCGTTCTCATCAGCGACGACACCGGCCCCAGCCACGACAACCTCCTCATCGGGAACAGCGCCGTCGACAATCCGCCCGAATGCGGCATCGTCCTCGCCTCCCATCCCCCCATGGGCTCCACGCCCCCCGATTACGCAAAGCACTACGGCGTGTACCACAACACCGTGGCCTATAACATCTCTGACCGCAACGGCGTCACCGTCGGCGGCGCTGGCGTCGGTCTCTTCTCCGACGGAGAAGGCCAGGGGCGCACCTCCCAGAACGTCATCATCGGCAACGAACTCATCGGCAACGGAATCCCCGGCGTCTCGCTCCACTCCCACGTCGGTCCCGCCTTTGGTCTGCCCGATGACGACATGAACGGCAATATGATCATCGGCAACTACATCGCCGGCAACGGTGCTGACACCGCCGACACCGCCACCGACGGCCCTGCCGGCATCAACATCAGCAGCGGTCAGGGCGGAAGCCCCATCTACGGCACCATCATCACCGGCAACACCATCACTGACGAGGACGAGGACATCGCCGCCGATTCGCCTTCCGAAGTCGACGCCCACCTCAACAATCTCCTCGGCGGCAAAATTGGCGTAGCCAACGTTTGCGCTCTCGACAACGGCGCCACTTCGCCCCTCTGTACCGGCAGCATCGATGCCACGCAGAATTTCTGGGGCTGCCCGGCCGGACCTGGCAAAGGCAACTGCTCCACCACCAGCGGAGCCAACATCGTTTTCAACCCCTGGCTCTGGTCCCCCGTCCCCGATCCACCCACTTCCAGCAATCACTAACCCACTTGGGGCCGCTCTCTACCGAGCGGCCCCCTCCCAACACCCCATCGCCATGCTGAGCGAAGCGAAGGACCCCGTCGTTCGCCATCGATTAGCGCAATCGCGTCGCCTCAGCACACGGCTTCCGAGCCCGCCCTGATCACGCCGCCAGGCGAGTCGAGCCGGCGGCGAAAACCGCTCATCCGCGCGAACCACCCGCGGCACTCCACCCCAGGGTGGACCGCAAAATCCATCCCTGGCTCCATGCGCAAACGCCACTCCTCTCCCTACAGTGGTTCTGCCGCCGGATCGGCGAGCCAGCTCCAGATTCCCCAGGCGCTGCGCAACCTCCGATCCAACCCCAGAGCGGCTTTTTTCGACGAGAGGCCTCATTGACGAACCGCATCGGCTCCGGTGCGCCCGGTACGCGCGCCACCGCTCACCCCATCGCTCGCTCCATCAGTCACCGCCCCGCACTCCTTCTCGCCTTCCTCCTCGCGCTCCTCGCCGCGCCCTGCCTCCACGCCCAGGGATGCATCGTCGCCCGCTCCCCCGAGCAGGTTATCCCCGGCATTGAAGGCAAGCTGCCCACCAATCAGGGAGGCTATCTGCTCCCCGGTCATTTCCAGGTCACCATCGGCGAGCGCCATCAGTTCTCGTACCAGCACTACGTCGGCGACGTCTATCAGGAATACCGCGCCCAGCAGCACACCCAGGTCGAGAACCGCATCAACCTCCTCAACTTCGACGTCCTCTATCAGTTCACGCCCCGCGTCAGCTTCGAATTCAATGCGCCCCTCCTCTTTGCCTCCCGCAAGACCGAGAACTCCCCCATCGAATACCAGGCCCAGGGTTTCGGCGACATCATCCTCGCGGTCAACAGCTGGATCTTCAGCCCTGCCGCCCAGCACAAGGGCAATCTCTCCCTCGGCATCGGCGTCCTCATGCCCACCGGCAACGACGACGTTCAGAACACCGTCAACACCAACACCACCGGCGTCGGTCCCGTCGTCGAAGTCACCGCGCCCGTCGACTACTCCATCCAGCCCGGCAACGGTGGATGGGGCATGGCCACCCAGTGGCAGGGCTTCCGCCTTGTCGGCAACCGCTTCATCCTCTACACCGACGGCGACTACATCGCCTCCCAGGGCGACACCAACGGCGTTCAGCGCAGCGCCACCCTCAGCACGACCCAGCCCCTCGATAACTATGACGCCCGCTCCGATCAGTACCTGCTCGAAGCCGGCGCCGCCATCCCCATCTCTCCCGTTCGTGGACTCGCCCTCACCGTCGGCCCCCGCGACGAAGGCGTCCCCGCACACAACCTCTTCCCCAATACCAACGACGGCTTCCGCCGCCCCGGATTCGCTGTCTCCGCCGGCCCCGGCTTCGAGTACATCTACGGCAACAGCATTTTCAGCGGCACCATCGACAAAGCCATCCACCGCGATCGCACCGTCAGCTATCCCGACTCGGTCTACGGCACCCACGGCGACGCCGCCTTTGCCACCACCCTCTGGCTTGCGTCCTACACCTACCGCTTCTGAACCTCATCCTGCGGGGCGAAGCCATCCGAAGCGCTGGCGCCCCGCAGCCAGCCCGCCCTCAGGAAAATCGATGCGCGTACGAATTCCGACTCTGCCCCGCGTCCTTCTTGCTCTCGCCGTCCTCGTTTGTCCCCCGCAAGTCTTCGCCGCCCGCGCCCCCAACCTCGCCCTTAAAGACCTCGACGGATCCAGTCAAAAGCTCAGCGCCCTCCGCGGCCACATCGTCGTTGTGAATTTCTGGGCCACCTGGTGCGGACCCTGTCAGGAAGAACTCCCCCGCCTCGCCCACCTCGCGCAGCAATACGCTGCTCAGGACATCCGCTTCGTCGCCGTTTCCGTGGACGAAACCAAAGACCAGCTCAAAATCCGCCCCGACCTCGACCGCCTCCACGTCGCGCCCACCCAAAACTTCTCCGTCTGGACCGGCGCCAGCACCTACGCTCTCGCCAGCTTCGGTCTCGGCGGAGTCGTCCCCGGCACCGTCATCCTCGATCGCGACGGCAATATCATCACCCGCATCCAGGGTGAAGCCCGCGACGCCGACCTCCATACCACCGTCGACTGGCTCCTCAGCAACCGCTCCGGCCCCCCACCCCCCGCCACCATCAAACGCTACTAGCCGCCTGCTCCACATCTGCCCGCTTTTCGGAAACGTGGCGCGCCTCGTGCGCAGCGTCGCCACTTCAACGAAGGCTGCCCGCCTGTCTTCGCTCCCTATACCCTGTCTTCATGCCCATCACCCTCGCCACCGCCCTTCAAATCGGCCGCACCTTCCCCGGTGTCGAGGAGTCCACATCCTTCGGTGCGCCCGCCCTCAAGGTTCGCGGACAGGTGATGGCCTGCGTCCCCACCAACAAAGCCGCAGAACCAAACTCCCTCCTCATCCGCATCGACCGCCGCGACCGGCCCGCTCTCCTCGCCGAAGCCCCCGACCTCTACTACGCCCCCGACCACTACCTCGGATACGACGGGGTCCTCATCCGCCTCGCCCACTGCACCCCGGAAATCGCCCACGACCTCCTCGCCATGGCCCACAAATTCGTAACCAGCCGATTGCGGGGCCGCCCGCTGGTCGGTTAGCTTCTCTGTGGCCTGTGCCTGTGGCCTGTGGCCTGTGGCCTGTGGCCTGTGGCCTGTGGCCTGTGGCCTGTGGCCTGTGGCCTGTGCTCTGGGGCAGCCCACCCGCCATCCCAACTTCCCCAACTCCGTCCCCCGAGCCTCCGTCTAAACGCCATGCGCTTCCTGCCACTCGCTGCGTGCGCCCTCCTGGCGGCCTCCGCCGTCACCCCCCTGCGTGCCCAGCAGACGCCGTCTGCGGCTCCCTCCGCCTCCCCAGCCACCCTCACCGTCAACGCGCAGCTGGTCAACCTGCCGGTCATCGTCCGCGATAAAAAGGGCGCCCTGGTTCAGAACCTCACCAAAGCCGACTTCGCCCTCGCCGTCGACGGCCGCCCCCAGACCATCCGCTACTTCGACAAGGACAATGACCTGCCCCTCACCCTCGGCCTGCTCGTCGATACCAGCGGCTCGGTCCGCAGCGCGCTCGACGACGAACGCACCGCCAGCCAGGCCTTTCTCGACCAGATGATGACCGCACCCGCCAATCGCGCACCCGACCAGGCCTTCCTCATCCAGTTTGCCCACGAGACCGAGCTGCTCCAGCCGCTCACCAGCTCCACCCCAAAGCTGCGCGAAGCCCTCAACCAGGTGGGCACCACCCCACCCGACGAACAAAACAATGGCGACTCCGGCAACAACTCCGGTTACGGGGGCCATCGCGGCGGCCACCGCTTCGGAGGCACCACCCTCTACGACGCCATCTTCCTCGCCTCCGATCAGCTCATGCGCAAGCAGCAGGGCCGCAAAGCCATCATCGTCTTAACCGACGGCGAAGATCGCGGCAGCATCGAAACCCTCTCCTCCGCCATCGCCGCCTCCCAGCGCGCTGAAACCGTCGTCTATGCCATCTACTTCAAAGGCGAGCAGCACCAATACGGCGGCCACCGCGGAGGATTCGGCGGTCGTGGCGGCTTTGGCGGAGGCTTTCCTGGTGGAGGCGGACAGCGCGGCGGCGAAAATCACGTCGACGGCAAAAAAATCCTCGAGCAGATCACCGGCGAAACCGGCGGACGCATGTTCGAAGTCTCCGGCAAGCAGACCTTCTCTGCGATCTACACTCAGATCGCCGAAGAACTCCGCTCCCAGTACCGCCTCGGCTACACACCCGACGCCGCCGCAGCGGCCGAAGGCTTTCACCGCGTCGATCTGACCGTGCCCCATGACAAAAAGCTCTTCGTGCAAACCCGCGATGGCTACTACGCCGGCCAGTAGACGAAGTACCTACCGATCGAGCTCCACGATCTCCGCTTCCACTCGCCCACTCTCGACCCTCACCCGAGCCAGCGTCACCGGCAGCCGAAACCGCCGCGGCCCCGCGCTCCCCGGATTCAGATACAGGACACCCTTCCGCCGCTCTACCTTCGCCTGATGCGAATGCCCGCTCACGACAACGGCAATCCCTGCCGCCGCCGGATCAAGATCCAGCTCCTTCAAATCATGGATCAAATAGAAAGCCGCCCCGCCCAGCTCCACCCACTCCGTCGCCGGCAGCGCCGCGCACGGACCGGTCTGGTCGATGTTCCCCCGGATCGCCGTCACCGGCGCAATCCGCGAGAGCACCTCCAGAATCGCCGCATCGCCCACATCGCCCGCGTGCAGAATCGCCTCCGAACCCTCCAGCGCCCGCACCGCCTCCGGCCGCAACAGTCCGTGCGTATCGGAGATCACCCCGATCCGCATCTACAGTCCGATGGCAATCCGCGTCCGCGGATCCAGGTAGTCCCGCAGCGCGTCGCCCAGGAAGTTGAAGCACAGGACGCACAGCGCGACGGCGATGGCCGGGAAAACCACCAGGTGCGGCGCCTCAAACAGAAACGGCCGCGCGTCGTTCAGCATCGATCCCCAGCTCGCCGCCGGCGGCGGCACGCCCAGGCCCAGAAAGCTGAGCGTCGCCTCGGCCAGCACCGCGCCCGCCATCCCAATCGCCGCCTGAACAATCAGCGGATGCAGAATGTTGGGGAGAATATGCCGCACAAAAATCCGCAGATCGCTCGCCCCAAGCGCCCGCGCCGCCTCCACGAACTCCCGCTCCCGCACCGCCAGCACCTGCGCCCGCACCAGCCGCGCGTACCCGACCCACCCTCCGATCGAAAGCGCCAGAATCAGGTTCAGCAGCCCCGGCCCCAGGAACGCCACGAACGCAATCGCCAGCAGAATCCCCGGCAGCGCCAGGAACGCATTCATCAGGAATGTATTGATGACCACATCGGTCCAGCGCCCGTAGTAGCCGGCAATTCCGCCGAAGACCAGCCCCAGAAAAAGCGACAGACTCACCACCGAAACCGCCACCGTCAGCGACAGCCGCGCCCCCCAGATCACCCTCGACAGGATGTCCCGCCCCAGCTCATCGGTTCCCAGCCAGTGCGCCCGGCTCGGCCCCGCCAGCCGATGCAACAGATCCAGCGCCGCGGGATTGTACGGCGCCAGCCACGGGGCAAACACCGCCAACACGGCGAACAGCACGATGAGCGCCACGCCAATTAACGCCAGCGGTTGCCGCCGCAGCTGCTCGCCCATCCCGGCGACCCACCGCCTCTTCGCGGACGGCGCCGCAACCATATTCATTGCACCGGATTCCAATGGATGAACTCTCGATGAGCAGGGAATTGACGCAGCTGGCGCGCCTTCTTGACATCCATAGTACGGGTCCAGACAATGAACCTACGCCCCCACTATGCGTGTCCTGATATTCAACCGCTAATTTCGATGGGTGCGGCATTTTTCTCTCTGGTGTTTCGTGCCTGCCTGGACTGTAATCAATGCAGCCAAAATTGTTTGCCCAAAATGCATGGGAGCTTCTGAGTGAATCTCAAGGGTGAGAAAGTGGCCGTCTGCGGCGCGGGCGGCTTCATCGGTGGCCATCTGGTCCAATACCTCCTTTCCAATGGGATCGAGGTCGTCCGCGGCATCGACCAAAAGCCTCTCGACGACTGGTATCAGGTCACTGACGGCGTCCAGAATCTCGTCCTCGACCTCAAGGACAAGAACACCTGCTACCGCGCCACCGAAGGCGTCTCCGCCGTCTTCCAGCTCGCCGCCGACATGGGCGGCATGGGCTTCATAGAAAACAACAAAGCCCTCTGCATGCTGAGCGTGCTCATCAACACCCACATGCTCATGGCCGCTCGCGACTCTGGTGTCCTGCGCTTCTTCTATGCCTCCTCCGCCTGCGTCTACAACGGCGAAAAGCAGAAGAGTCCCGACGTGATTCCGCTGAAGGAAGCCGATGCCTATCCCGCGCTGCCCGAAGACGGCTATGGCTGGGAGAAACTGTTCAGCGAGCGCATGTGCCGTCACTTCGAGGAAGACTTCGGACTCGTCTGCCGCGTGGCTCGCTATCACAACGTTTATGGTCCCTGGGGCACCTGGGACGGCGGCCGCGAGAAGGCGCCTGCCGCCATCTGCCGCAAGGTCATCCAGGCCAAAGCTGCCGGCAGCCACGAAATCGAGATCTGGGGCGACGGCCACCAGACCCGCAGCTTCACGTATATCGATGACTGTACCCATGGCACGCTCGCCATCATGGAAAGCGACATCGACGAGCCCATCAACCTGGGATCGAGCGAACTCGTCACCATCAATCAGCTCGTGGACATCGTCGAGGAGATCGCCGCCGTGAAGCTGAAGCGCCGCTACAATCTCAGCGCTCCCAAAGGCGTCAACGGCCGCAACAGCGACAATACCCTGATCCTCGAGAAACTTGGCTGGGAACCCTCCATCCGCCTGAAAGACGGAATGGCAAAGACCTACGAGTGGGTCGAAAGCCAGATGATGGCTGGCGCCCGCTCATGAGCCGAATGTATCATCGCGATTCGGTCGAGGTCCGGAGCGATGCGGATGCGATCTGACGGTGGAATCTCTTACAGGACCGAACGGCATTGCCAAATCCTCGGTGTGAACTTCTACACAGGGGACCTGCGGGGAGCACTGGAACGCATGACACAGGGAGGCCTGCTGGTTGTGCCGGCCGCTCCGGCGCTGAAAGACCTGCCCGTCAATGCCGCGTATCGGGACGCACTTCTCAACGCCGATGTGGTGATCGCCGACTCCGGGTTCATGGTGATGATCTGGAATCTCCTCCAGCGCGACCGTATCCGGCGCCTCTCCGGCCTCGAGTACCTTAACCATCTCCTGCAGATGCCTGCGGTGCGGATGCCCGGCAATACCTTCTGGATCATGGCCAGTGCCGAGAGCGCCAGGAAAAATCTCGACTGGCTGAGGGGGCAGGGAATTGAAGTCCCCGAAAACTGCGTTTACCTCGCTCCGATGTATGGAGGCGAAGTCCACGACCCGGAACTGGTGCGGCGCATTCGTCAGCTTCGGCCGCAGCACATTATTGTGACCGTCGGCGGTGGCGTTCAGGAGCGCCTGGGACTTTACCTGAAGCGTCAACTCGATGACCGGCCGGCCATCCACTGCATCGGCGCAGCCATCGCCTTTCTCAGCGGCGATCAGGTACGGATTCCCATGTGGGCTGATCGCTTCTACCTTGGCTGGCTGCTCCGCTGTTTCTCCGCACCGCGACGCTATATTCCCCGTTATTGGTCGGCGCGCAAGCTTCTGCCTCTTATGCTGCGCTATCGCAGCCAGCTTCCCACGATGAATCCCGCCAGGGCAGAAGAGAGTGGCGAAGCAGCCTGACAAGTACGTCGTCTCAGCGTCCCTTCTGGTCATTCTGATCGGGGCGCTCGCCTTGCCAGGAAGGCTCGCGGCGCAGTCAGACTCCGATGCGCGCCGCGTCTTCGATCTCACTAATCAGGATCGCCAGCAGCAAGGCCTGCCGCTGCTTGCGTGGAATTCCGCCCTCGCCGCCGCTGCCGAAGGTCACGCGCAGTGGATGCTCCGCGAGCCAAGTCTCTCCCATCAGTATCCCGGCGAGCCTGATCTGATGACCCGTGCTGCCCGCGCTAGCGCCCACTTTCGCGCCATCGCCGAAAACATCGCCATCGGGCCAACTCCCGATTCGCTCGAAGACCAGTGGATGCACTCCACGCCCCACCGCACCAACATTCTCGACCCGAAGATGAACGCCCTCGGCGTGGCGGTTCTGCGCCGCGGCCCCAACCTCTATGCCGTAGAAGATTTCGCTCAGGCGAACGAAGCGCTTACCCGTGCGCAGGTGGAGGATCGCGTCCGCGCGCTTCTTCACGATCAGGGTGTAGATGCTTCAGTACCCGCCGCCGCGGCGGAGAATGCCTGTGCTTCCGGCAGCGGCATGCCCAACGGCGCCCGCTCCATCGTGCGCTTCCAGACGCCCGACTTCAGCCAGCTTCCCAGCCAGGTCGTCCAGGTCATCCACAGTCGCGATTTCCGCAAAGCTGCGGTGGGAGCGTGCGCCCCCACCTCCAGCCAGGCCGCCTTCACCACCTATCGCGTTGCGATCGTCTTCTATTGATGTCTAACGCTGCGGCGCGCCGTAGATGCTCGGCCGCCCGATCAGCCGCTCGATCCGCTTCGCGATTGGCGGATGCGTCGAGAACAGATTCGCAAACATCTCGCGGTTCAGCAGCGGTTCCACGATGAACAGGTGCGCCGTCGTCGGCGACCCCGGCATCGGCAGCCGCTTCGAATACGCGTCGAGCTTCTCCAGTGCGCTGGCCAGCGCATAAGGATTCCCGGTAATCTTCGCCCCGGTCGCATCCGCCTCATACTCGCGCGACCGTGAAACCGCCAGCTGGATCAGCATGGCCGCAATCGGCGCCAGAATCAGCATGAACAGCGCGCTGATGCCGCTGCCACGGCGATCGCGCCCGCCTCCGCCGTAGCCGAACATCTCCGCCCACCAACCCATCCGGGCCAGCAGCGTGATCGCCCCCGCCAGCGTTGCCGCGATCGAACTGGTAAGAATGTCGCGATTGCGCACGTGTCCCAGCTCGTGCGCCAGGACGCCCTCCAGTTCGTCGTCGTTCAGCAGCTGCAATATTCCGTGCGTCATCGCCACCGACGCGTGCTGCGGATTCCGCCCCGTAGCAAAAGCATTCGGCGAATCCGTCGGGATCACGTACATCTTCGGCATGGGGATGCCCATCTTCTGGGTCATCCGTTCCACCACCGCGTAAGCGCGCGGCAGCTCCTCCCGGCTCACCGGCTGCGCCCGATACATCGCCAGCGCCAGCTTGTCGGAATAGAAGTAGCTGAAGAAATTCATTCCCGCGGCAATCACGAAGGCGATGATGGCGCCGTTCTCGCCCCAGCGGCTGCCGATGAGAACAAGAAGCAAAGTCAATGCCGTCAGCAGAAAAGTTGTTTTGAATGCATTCATCGCGGCCCCCCTCGTCGAGGCATCCGTACCTTTATTTTTCCACACTGACAGATGCGCCACCCGCGTCCCGGTTGCGGGTCTCTTCTGTGACATTACGTACGCCGCCAGCCATCGAATATGAAAAGCTGGAGCCGACTCCTGCGATCGAGCTGACTCACTCGATATCAGGCACCCAGGAGGCATTGGCCCTTTAGTTAATCGTTTCAGTACGAAAGTAACGATCCGGATTCAACGGCTTAAGCTGAATACCGTCCCCAGGGCTCTCCCTCCGCTTGTATTTCCCGCGATAAGCCTCTCTCTGGCCTCCCAGTTGCCCTTACGGTTCACTCAATTCCAATAGTCGTTATGTTGCGGAAGCGGCCCGCCGTTTCTCTCCAGCGCAGCGTAGCAAAGGGGAACCGATGAGGAAGCTACCGCTTGCACTCTTACTGCTGGTGTCTGTCATTGCCATGATGCCAGTGCCCGGGACGGCACAGGTAAACACCGGCCAGGTGACCGGAGTTGTGTCGGACACCTCCGGAGCCGTGATTTCCGGGGCCACGGTCACGCTTCAGAGCACCGCCACCGGCGCGAAAAGAACGGTGCAAAGCAACGGTCAGGGCAGCTTCCTGGTGCCGGGGCTCACACCGGGAATCTATTCCGTGGTCGTCACCGCCACGGGTTTTGGGTCCTACACCGCGTCGGCCGCGGTGACGGTGGGCGGATCTCTGACCGTCGACGCGAAACTCGGGGTTGAGGCCACCCGGCAGATCGTGCTTGTGAGTGGCGCGGATGTTGGCGCCGAGGTCGACACCACCAGTCAGGAGTTGTCGCAGGTGGTCACGCCGCTGCAGGTCACGCAGTTGCCCAGCCTGACCCGCGATCCCTATGACTTCGTCGGACTGTCCGGCGGCGTTTCAGGCGATCCCAACGGATCCACCGGCCGCGGCGTCGGTGTCTCCTTCAGCGGCACCCGCTCCTCCAGCACCGAAGTCCTCCTCGACGGCGTCGAAAACGTGGATCTGTTCAGTCAGAGCGTCGGCGTCACCGTGCCTCTGGATTCGGTCCAGGAATACCGCGTCATCACCAGCGGGTTCACCGCCGAATACGGCCGCGCTTCCGGCGGCATCGTCGACCTGATCACCAAGAGCGGGAGCAACAGCTATCACGGCTCTCTCTACGAATACAACCGCATTTCGGCGCTGGCCTCGAATACCTTCTATGAGGATGCCCAGGATTCGCTGGGCAACACCCAGCCGTCCGACCACTTTACCCAGAACCAGTTCGGTTACTCTGTCGGCGGCCGTCTCCTGCCGTGGGTCCACGACAAGCTCTTCTTCTTCAGCAACACGGAGTGGAACCGCATCCGCAGCTCAGGCAACGCGCTGTTCCTCGTTCCCTCCTCGTCCTTCATTGCCTCCAGTGCTGCCAATACCCAGGCCTACTTTGCGCAGTACGGTAAGCTCGGTTCTGGTGTGACGGCCGGACCCACCGTCGACGGCGGGGCGCTCCAGGAGGTAACGGTCACCGCTCCGATCAATGCCGGCGCCGGCGATCCAATCAATGCCTGGTTCTCCTTCGATCGCGTCGACTACAACCCGACCGACAAGACCAACATGTTCTTCAAGTACGACGGGTACAAGGACAACATCTTTGCCGGCACCAACTCGCTGAGCCCCTATAACGGATTCAACACCGGATCCACCGACTTCGATCAGGCGATCCTGGCCAGCGTGAATCACGTTTTCTCGCCCAATCTGATTTCGAACACCAAAATGACCTACACCCGTCTCAATGGCGGCCAGCCTCTGGGCAGCGCCGGCACCGTCCCGGGCATGTACCTTTACGCCACCAACGGAGCCAGCACGGATACGGATGGCGGTACCGGCCTGCCCATCGTCATGCCCGGTTATCTGCCGACGTCCCCGGGCAACGCCATTCCCTTTGAGGGGCCGCAAAACTTCTATCAGGTTGAAGAGAACATGACCTGGACTAAAGGCCGTCAGTCCTTCCTCTTCGGTGGTTCCTACATCCAGGTCCGCGATAACCGTACCTTCGGTGCTTATCTGAACGCCGTGGAGCAGATCGGGCCTCCCGGGGGAAGCGATCCTGAAGCCACCGGTCTGGCCGCGCTCGCGGCCGGCGATCTTTATCAATATCAGGTAGCCGTCAACCCGGGCGGCAAGTATCCCTGCGCCGTCAACTCGACGCCCACGCCTTCCTGCGAAGTCGTTCTCCCGGTCGGCCCACCGGACTTCACCCACGAGAACACCTTCAACGACGGCAACTGGTATGTCCAGGATGCGTGGAAGATCAACCCGAAATTCACCCTCACCCTGGGCCTGCGCTGGGAGTATTACGGCGTTCAGCACAATACCAAGCCGGAACTGGACTCCAACTTCTATGAGGGCTCAGGCAGCAACATCTTCGAGCAGATTCGCAACGGCTCGGTCATGCCGGCTCCGCAAAGCCCCGTCCACGGCCTCTACGCCAAACGCCCCAACAACTACGGCCCGCGTATCGGCTTTGCCTACGATGTCTTCGGCGACGGCAAGACCGCCATCCGCGGCGGCTTTGCCCTGGCCTATGAGCGCAACTTCGGCAACGTCACCTATAACACGCTGTTCAATCCGCCGTACTTCGCCATTCCCGACATCTACTCCAACGAGGGAGGCTTCGGGCAGCTCAGCATCTCCACGGCGAATTACGGGCCGATCTCGGGCAGTTCCGGAAGCCAGCCGATTCCGCCCGCGGAACTCCGCGCCCTCGATCCGCACCTTCCCACCGCCTATGACTACCAGTACGATCTGGCGGTCGAGCACGAGATCGGGCACAACGTGCTCGGCTCTATTGAATACACCGGCACACGCGGCATTCACCTCTATTCGATTGCCAACATCAACAAAGACTACTCAGGCAACGTCTACCTGGGCGATCCGATGACCGGGGACACCGTGGGCGATCCGCTCAACCTCCAGTACGGCAGCATCAACGTGCGCGAGGCCAACGCCGACAGCTACTACAACGGCCTGAATTTTAAGCTGGTCGACAACAATTACACCCGCTACGGCCTGCAGATGACGGCCAACTACACCCTCGCCCATGCGCTGGACGATCTGAGCACCACCTTCAGCGAATCGAATAACAGCTTCAACCTCGGCTACACCAATCCGTTCGATCCCGGGCTCGATCGTGGCAATTCCGACTACGACGTGCGGAACCGGGTGGTCGTCTCCGGCATCTACCAGCCGAACTACCTCGAATTCAGATCCAACCCGATCGCGCACACGCTGCTCGGCGGGATGGAGTTCGCGCCTATCTTCACCTGGCGCACCGGCACACCCTTCACGGTCTACGATTGCAGCTTCGCCCTCTACTCCTGCGATCGGATCAATGCCGTCCCTGGCCTGCAGTATCACGGTCACCCGATCGACCTGGGCGGAGGTCAGTACCAATATGCGGTGCTGCCGCCGGCGGCCCACAATACGTATCAGGATCCCATTGTCGGTGTCGATGACTTTCCTACCGCTGGCCCCAACGGGTTCTACCAGAATGTCGGCCAGGGCAAGGATCAGTTCTACGATCCCGACAACTGGAACCTCGATTTCGGCGCCTACAAGAACTTCTCCGTGAGGGAGCACTACAACATTCAGCTGCGCAGCGAGTTTTACAACATCCTCAACCACCACAACCTCTACGCCAACGCGTACTCCTCGTACTATTCGTACAATTCTTCGGATCCGTCCGCCGACCAGTACGTCGATGCGCTGAAGGGCACGGCGAACGGCTACAGCCCTGGTTCCGGAGACGAGCGGCGCAACGTCCAGCTCGCCCTCCGTTTCGAGTTCTAAGCGCAAAACGGAACCGCGGCGTCTCACTCTCGGGGCTGCTTCGGCAGCCCCTTCCTTTTTGCCCAAAATGGGCCGCCGAACCGTTCATTCGACTTTTCGCCCCATTCATCCCGCATTCCGGTACTTTTGTCACCTCCCGCTACTGAATGCGGGAACTTGGGCTACGTTTTTTGGAATATGCCCCCCCGAGCACCGCTCCGAATTCACGCCCAAGTGATTGATTCTGCGTTATTGCGAATGGCCTGTGAATTGCTCTACCTTCGGCCAAAGCCTTCCCTGCTGTCCATTCTTGATCATTCGGTTCCGTTTTCTTAAGGCAGTCCCCTTTCTTCTGATCCTGTCCTGTCGTTTTCGTAAAGCGGCAAAGGAGTTCAGTACCCCTTTTCCGCTGGTAATGACTCATTGGGACCCCAGGCCTCGTTGATCCTGGCCGGTACGAACCAAATTGAACCGAGCAACACCTTACGGAGGAGCTGTCTATGACGCAATTCAGGTTTCGTTGGCTGATTACGGCGATCGCAACCGTGCTCTGGCTATGTTCAGCAGCACCGCACGCCTTCAGCCAGGCAACGAACACAGGTACCCTGGTCGGCCAGGTGACCGATCCCAGCGGGGCCGTGGTCGCTGACGCCCAACTGACGGTCACTGATGCAGCGGCCGGCACCACGCTCACCGCCACGACCAACGCCAGCGGCGGGTTCGCATTGACCACCGTGCCGCCGGGCACCTATACGCTCACAGTCACCAAGAGCGGCTTCTCGGTCGCGAGGATTCAGGGCGTGGTGGTCGGTGTCGGTCAGCAGACCACCCAGCCTGTGAAGCTCTCGGTCGGGGGTTCCCAGCAGACCGTACAGGTACAGGCCTCATCTGAGTCGCTGCAGACTCTCAACTCCACGGTGAGCCAGACAATCGACAAAGAGTCGATTGAGGCGTTGCCCAGCCTCAACCACGACGTCAACACCTTCACGGTGCTCCAGCCCGGCGTCAGCCTGAACGGCAGCGTGGCCGGTGCGGTCAACGATCAGAGCACCTTCATTCTCGACGGCGGCAACGCCACCAATGATATGGATGGCGGCAACAACGTCTATATGGGTTCCTTCGCCGGCGACCCATCGGGCGGTGTGCAGGGGCAGGGATCTGGCGTTGGATCACCGACCGGCGCTCTGCCGACTCCGCAGGACAGCGTTCAGGAAGTCACGGTCAATACAGCGAATCAGACGGCAGATTTCGACAACTCGGCGGGCGCGCAGGTCGAGTTTGTCACCCCGCGCGGCACCAACCAGTGGCATGGCGGCGTGTACGAGTACTATCTCGACGCCGGCGTGGGCGCGAACAGCTGGACGAACAACCAGACCCAGACGCCCCTCGCCAACTATCACTACAACCGCTTTGGCGCCAAAGCCGGCGGTTGGGTTCTGCCCGCCTTCTGGGGCGGCAAGACCTATTTGTTCGCCTGGTATGAAGGTTTCCGGTGGCCCAATGCCCAGACCGACGAATTCACCGTCCCTTCCGCCAATATGAAGGCCGGTATTCTGACAGAAGACGGCGTCACCTACAACATGCAGGCCATCGACCCGCGCGGCATCGGCATTAACCCCGATGTGGCTGCGATGTGGAACAAGTACGAGCCGACCGGCAACGATACCACCTGCGGCGGCAACTCGGGTACCTACTGCGATGGCGTGAACACCATCGGGTACAAGGCCAATATCAACCTGCCGACCAGCAGCGACGACGGCGCCATCCGCATCGATCACGACTTCAGTACGAAGTGGCACTGGTTCGTCAGCTATCGCTATTACCACCTGAAGCCCGCCGCCGACAGCCAGTGGGATATCGGTGGATTCTTCGCCGGGGACACGCTGGGAAATGCCGCTGCACTCGGCAGCCGGCCCCAGGTGCCCTCCTATTACGTGACGGGCCTGACCACCAATCTCACCGCCAACACGACGAACGACTTCCACTACAGCATTCTGCGCGATTACTGGCGGTGGGATGACAACAACGGGCCGCCGCAGCTTCCCGGACTGGGCGGGGCGCTCGAGCCGGGTGGCGAAACCCACTATCTGTCACTCGAGCCCTATAACGTGGATACGCAGGACATCCGCACGCGCTTCTGGGACGGCCTGGACAACTTCCTCAGCGACAACATTTCCACCCTGAAGGGCAACCACCTCCTGCAGTACGGCGGCCAGTACCAGCACAACTACGACTACCACCAGCGTTCCGATAACGGCGGCGGCATTAACTTCACGCCGACCTATCAGCTGGGTGATTCCATCGGCAGCGGTGAAATCGATCTCTCTGACCTCGGCGGTGGCTTCCCCTATTCCGACGTCGGGGCGGCGCGCAACGCGGCCGAAGTCTATGGCATGGTGACCGACGCCCAGCAGGTTTACACTCGAGCCGGATCAACCCTGGCGCTCCAGCCCCCGTTGACCCACGCCTTCGACAAGAGCAGCATCAACTACTACAACGCGTATTTCAGCGACACCTGGCACATGAAGCCCAGCTTTACCCTCACCTATGGTTTGGGCTACACGCTGGAGATGCCTCCCACGGAGGCCGCAGGCAAGCAGACTGTGCTGGTCGATACAGCGGGAGAACCCCTCTCGTCTGAAGACTACCTTGCCCAGCGGAAAACCGCCGCCGAGCAGGGGAACGTCTACAACCCGATCCTCGGCTGGGACCTGGTGGGCAACGTGGGCAACGGAAGGACCTATCCGTATAACCCCTTCTACGGATCGTTCAGCCCGCGCGTGGCCTTCGCCTGGAATCCCGGCTTCTCCAAAGACACCGTCCTCCGTGGTGGCTACGCCCGCATCTACGGCCGTCTGAACGGCGTGGACCTGGTCCTGGTTCCGCTGCTGGGCGACGGTCTCATGCAGGCGGTCACCTGCCGTACGGCTGCCTCCAACGGAACCTGCGCCGGCTCGGCTCAGAACGCTGACACCGCCTTCCGCGTCGGCGTGGACGGGAACAACGCTCCCATTCCTGCCGCGGCGCCAACGGCTCCGCAACCCATCATCCCGGGCTATAACCAGCTTGCCGGTGGTCCGGCCGAAGGTATGGACCCGGCTTTCCGGCCCAACGACATCGATTCCTTCGACCTCACCATTCAGCGCCAGGTCGGACAGAGTTCGGTGCTTGAAGTCGGATATATCGGCCGCCTCATTCATCACGAGTACCAGCCGGTCAACCTGAATGCGGTCCCCTACATGATGTCCCAAGGCGGCCAGCAGTTCCAGAATGCCTACGCAAACCTGGAGAAGTACCTGGGCTGCGCAACCTCTCAGGCGGCGTGCGGAGCCAACGTTCCGGCCTCCGGCACGGCGGCGTACACCTCTTACATCAGCTCGGTGACCACGCAGAACTTCTTTGAAACGGCCCTGGCGGGTACCGGCTATTGCAGTGGGTATGCGAGCTGCACGGCCGCGGTCCTCGACAAGGAGCTTGGCAATCTCGAAACCCAGGCCGTCTGGAGCATGTGGTCGGATATGGACGCCGGGAACGGAGGAACGAGCCCCGGCTTCAACTTCTCGCGGACCATGATGCAAACCCCCATCCTCGGCCAGGCGCTCGGCGGCAACGGACAGGACACCTCCGGTATCGCTCTCAACGCCAGCACCGGCTACGGCAATTACCATGGCCTGTTCGCCAGCTTCGGCACCCACAACTGGCACGGGCTCACCATGCAGAGCAACTTCACCTACAGCAAAGCGCTGGGAACCGGGGCCGTTGTCCAGGCCTCCAGCGAGTACACCCAGAACGATGCGTACAACCTCGGGGCGATGTACGGCGAGCAGGAATTCGATCGCCGCCTCGTCTACAACACTTATCTCGTTGCCACCGAGCCGTGGTTCAAGAACCAGAGCGGTCTTCTTGGACGCGTGGCCGGCGGCTGGCAGTTCGCTCCGATCTTCAGTGCTGGCAGCGGTGCTCCCGTGTATTGCAATACGTGGACCGACGGCCAGAGCTTTGGCGCGGGCGACGCCGCCAGCTACTTCGACAACGAGCAGTGCGTCTTCACCACTCCGTATAACGCCGGTCACTCGACGCACTACGGTGTGACAGGTGACGCCGCCACCGGGGTGGGTACCAGCACCTCGACTACGCCGATCAACATGTTCCAGAATCCGCTGGCCGTGTGGAACCAGGTGCGCGCTCCTATTCTCGGTATCGACACCAAGAACCCCGGCGTCGGTCCCTTCATGGGTCTGCCCTTCTGGAACGTCGATGCACAGATCGCCAAGACGTTCCGCATTGCAGAAGCCACCAGTTTCGAATTCTCGTTTATCAGCACGAATCTGTTTAACCACAACGTCCTTAACAACCCGGGTCTTGGTCTTGGCTCCCCGACTTACTGGGGCGTGATCAACAACCAGGGCAATAACCCCCGCGAAATGGAGTTCGGCGGCCGGTTCACCTTCTGACCTCAACCCGGCGGCCGGGCCCTCCCCG
Source organism: uncultured Acidobacteriaceae bacterium (assembly GCA_963770525.1). Lineage (GTDB taxonomy): Bacteria > Acidobacteriota > Terriglobia > Terriglobales > Acidobacteriaceae > Palsa-343. Next base: position 100,679 of record CAVYPY010000008.1, read on the forward strand.
GCTGCCGTATCGTTTCAGGGGCGGAGGTCCATTGGACTTCCGCCCTTTCCTTTTCCTGAGAATCGCCCGTCCTTCGGTTTGCCCGGCCACCCCTCACACCAAAGTCACAATTCCGAACGAAAGTGCCATCTAAATTCCGGGTTTTGCACTTGCGCTCACCGTTTCAGAACGGTAAAACGGTTTCCTGGGAAAAAGCACCGGGTACCCAAAGTAGTACGCCCGGCTACTTTCGGAACCTCCTCCCAGGCAACCTTTACGGAAGTCGAGGAATCCTCCATCCCAATGGCTACCGACATTCTTCTGGTGGACGACAACTGTATCCAGGCGACCACTAGGAAGGCGATTCTTGCCCGCTCCGGCCGCACTGTCGCGTTAGCCTGCAATGGTCGGCAAGCCCTCGATTTTCTGATGGAAAGCGACCGCTCTCACCCCGTGTGTCTGGTGATCACGGACCACCTGATGCCCGGCATGAATGGTCCCGAATTCGTCACCCAGCTGCGCCTCAGCTATCCCCACCTGCCGGTCCTCGTGCTGAGCGGCCTCCCCGAGGCCGAAGACGAGTATCTCCATCTCGACGTCATGTTCCGCGTCAAGCCGTTTCCTCCCGATGAGCTGCTGAGCCTGGTGCGCTCCGTGCTGCGCGAGCCCATGGCCCGCACCGCCTGATCGGCCGCCACACTTCGCGCCGCTCTTCCCAAACCCAGCCCCCCGCAAAATCCACCTTTCTACCGATTGCCATCCGCCTCGCTGGCGGTGTGAGATTTGTCACAGCGGCTCTCCGGCGCTGACGAGAAGATCACAGTGTCCCTGGTTGCCGCATCGCCGTTTTGGTTCCCCAAAAGTGCGACAATCAGAAGGTTGAATCCCTATGCCCGCATTTGGCAGCTTTGCTCTCCTCGTCGCCCTCGCCCTGAGCGGATATAACCTGCTGGCCGGCGCCGTTGCCCTGCGCCAGCTCGCCACCGGCGCCCGCGGAGCTATTGCTCCGGAACGCCTCGCGGAAACCGCACGCCGCGCCGGCATTGCCAGCTTTTTTGCCGTTGCCTGCGCCGCCTTCGCTCTGGTCTGGGCCGCCTTCACCAACGATTTCTCCGTCGCCTATATCACGGAGCACTCCAACCGCGCCCTCCCCGCCGCCTACAAATTCGCCGCCCTCTGGTCCGGACAGGAAGGCTCGCTCCTCCTCTGGGCCTTTCTCCTCTCCGCCTACGGATTCGTTCTTCGCCTCCGTCACAAAGTGGACGTCAAGCTCTTTGCCTACGCCTCGACGATCCTCGCCGGCATTCAGGTCTTCTTCCTGCTCCTCGTCAACGTCGCAGCCACGCCCTTCTCGCTGGTCACCGGCGCGATTCCGCCCGACGGCAACGGTCTCAACCCGCTGCTGCAGTATCCGGAGATGGTCATCCACCCGCCGATGCTCTACCTCGGCTACGTCGGATTCAGCGTCCCCTTCGCCTTCGCCCTCGGCGCGCTCATGATGCGCTATCCCGGCGAAAAGTGGATCCACATCACCCGCCGCTGGACTATGGTCACCTGGCTCTTCCTTACCGTCGGCATCTTCCTCGGCATGCACTGGGCCTATGAGGTCCTCGGATGGGGCGGCTACTGGGGCTGGGATCCCGTCGAAAACGCCTCCCTCATGCCCTGGCTTACCGGCACCGCCTTTCTGCACTCGGTCATGATGCAGGAGAAGCGCGGCATGATGAAAAGCTGGAACGTCTGGCTCATCTTCTCGACGTTCATGCTCTCTATCCTCGGTACGCTGCTCACGCGTTCCGGACTCGTCAGCTCCGTCCACGCCTTCGCGCAGTCGTCCATCGGCACCTGGTTCTGGGTCTTCCTGGTCATCGTCTTCGCCGTCTGCCTCTTCACCTATATCCTGAACCGCGACCACCTCAGGACCGAGCACAAGCTCGAGTCGCTCATCTCGCGCGAATCCAGCTTCGCCTTCAACAATCTGGTCCTGCTCGCCGCCTGCTTCACCGTGCTCTGGGGAACGCTCTTCCCGGTCCTGTCGGAATACGTTCAGGGCAATCGCGTCACAGTCAGCGCGCCCTTTTATAACCGCGTCGCTGTCCCCATCGGTGTCTTCCTGCTTCTGCTTACCGGCATCGGTCCGCTGCTGGCGTGGCGCAGCACGTCGATGCGCAGTATCCGCAAGAACTTCGTTCTGCCCGGCATCGTCGCGCTCGTCGTCGCCATTGCCATCATCCCGCTCGGCGTCCATCCCTGGACCATCTTCACCACCGATCACGAGGGCGCCTTCTACGCGTGGATGACCTTCTCCCTCGCCGGCTTCGTCATCACCGCCATCTTTGCGGAGTTCTTCCACGGCGGCCGCGTCATCCAGCAGAAGTCCCATCAGAACCTTTTCGCTTCCATGGTGCAGCTCACCCGCCGCAACACCCGGCGCTACGGCGGCTACATCGTCCACTTCGGCGTCGTGCTCATCCTGATCGGCATCAGCGGCCAGGCGTTCAACCAGAGCGTTGAGCGCACTATGGGCTACAAGCAGAGCTTCAAACTCGGTCCCTATCGCGTCGAGTGCCTCGACTACTCGCAGGATTCGAATCCCAACTACGACACCGAATTCGCGATGCTCAATGTCTATCGCGGCGGGCACCTCGTCACGAAGCTCGCGCCCGAGCTCCGCTTCTACGCCGCAAGCCAGCAGCCCTCCACCATCGTGGCCAATCACTCCACGCTCGCCTGGGATCTCTACGTGATCTACGCCGGCAAGGATCCCTCGACCGGCCAGCCGGTCATCAAGGCCTTCCTCAATCCGCTCGTCGCGTGGATCTGGATCGGCGTGCTCGTCACCATCTTTGGCACCGCCATCGCGCTCCTGCCGAATCTCAGCGCCGCGATCGCCGCGCAACGCCATCGCGTCCCCGCGGCCGCCGATGAAACCGCCGAAGCCGTTCCGGCGGGAAGGGGAGGCGACTGATGCGCGCCGGATTCATGCACAAATTCATCGGGCGGAGCGGACCCGCTTTTGTATCAGGGCATGACTTTAGTCGTGCCGATCAGCGCCAGAAGAAAGTTCGGGCTTTAGCCCCTGAGGGAAGAGTCTCCCGTGCCGCCTTGCGCTGCTTCATTCTGCCTCTCGTCATTGTCGTCTCTGTCATGACGCTGGGCGCCGCCGACACGGCTGCCCGCTACAACGACCTCGGCCACAAGATCATGTGTACCTGCGGCTGCAACGAGATTCTTCTCGAGTGCAACCACATGGGCTGCGAAGCCTCCGCCAAAATGACCGTGGAGCTTCGCGCTGCGGTCGATCGCGGCGACAGCGACAACGCCGTCCTTACCGCCTTTCAGGATGAATACGGCCCCACCGCCCTCGCCGCTCCCTGGCTCACCCGCTTCAACATGGTCGCCTGGATTATGCCGCCGCTGCTCCTGCTCCTCGGTCTTGCAGGCACCTTCCTGCTCGTGAAGAAGTGGCGCCTGCGTGCGGCCCCCATGCCTGCGGTCGCTGACGATCCCGTCTCGCGCGATCTCCGCGAACGCATTCGAAGAGAGACCGAAATATGAGAACGATTCTGCGCCGCAGCCGCGTCTGCCTGAACGGCTCGTCCCTGAGCTCGGAGCTCAATACCCTGTACCCTGCACCCTGCACCCTGTTCCCCGGGGAGTCCCTATGACCACCATCGCCTGCGCGCTTCTCCTCATCGGCTGCTTCCTCTACGTCTTCTGGCCGGAGCACAACGTCCAGGCTCAGCACGCGAAGACGCGTCTCGAATACCTGCGCGAGCGCCGCGAGGTTCTCTATGAAAACCTCCGCGACCTGAACTTTGAATACCGCGCCGGCAAGTACCCCGAAGAAGACTACGCCTCGCAACGCGCGCTGCTGGAAAATGAGGCCGCCGAAACCGTGGCCGAAATCGATCTGCTCGAATCCGATGCCCTTAGCCCGTATCAGGCCCCGCAGCACGGCTGAGCAAGACTGGAACCCATGAAGAACCTGCTCTCTCGATTCGCCCTTTTTGCCGCTCTCGCTCTCCCTGTTTCGCTTGCGGCCGCCACCATCTCCGGAACCGTCACCGACAAGACGACCGGCAAGCCCGCCGCCGGCGATACCGCCGTCCTCCTCGACCTGCAGCAGGGCATGACGGAATCCGCTCACACCACCATCGACGCGAAAGGCCACTACTCCTTCACCGTGCCCGACACCAACGGCATGCACCTGGTCCGCGTCGATCACCAGAAGGCCTCCTACTACGGTCCGGTTCCGCCCAACACGACGATCGTCAACGTCGATGTCTTCGATGTTGCCCCCAAAGTCGACGGCATCCACCTCTACGCCGACGTAGAGCGCATGGAAACCGACCAGCAGGGCCTCAGCGTCACTGAGAGCTACTTCGTCCGCAACGAATCGAAGCCTCCGAAGACCCAGCTCAGCGCCCACAGCTTTGAGGTCGTTCTTCCGTCCGACGCGACGCTCGAAGGCGCCACCGCAGCCGGACCCGGAGGGATGGCGGTTGAAAGCAGCCCCGTGCCCACCGGCGAAAAAGGCCACTACGCCTTCATCTTTCCACTGCGTCCCGGTGAAACGCGCTTCCAGCTCGGCTATCACCTTCCCTACAACGGCAGCGCCAGTTTGCACGCCCAGGTTTCCATGCCCGCCGACAACGTCGCCGTCATGCTGCCCAAAGCCATGACCTTCTCCGGCCAGGGGTTTCAGCCGCTCCAGGGCGACGCCAGCGGTCCCGGTACCCAAACGTTCCTCGCCACCAATGTGAAGCCTGACACCCCGATCGCTTTCACCGTCTCAGGCACGGGGTCGATGCCGCGTGAGCAGCAGCAGGCTCAGGGCCAGGGCGCTCCCGGCCAGGGGATGGGCTCACCGGATCAGTCCGGCGCCGGTCAATCCGCACCATCCGGCCAGTCCGCCATGCCCACCACCCCCGGCGGCGGCCTCGGCAACCCCATCGATACGCCCGATCCGCTGCAGAAATATAAGTGGTGGATCCTTAGCGGCGTCGGCCTGGCTCTTGTCATTGCCGCCGCCTTCGCGCTCCGCGCCAAACCGGCTCAGCAACCCGCCGTCGCCGGCGCCGTGCCCGCCCCGAACCCGCTCATGCCCACGCTGCCTCCCGGAGTGAAAGCCACCGCTGTCCGTGCGAGTCTCACCTCAGCGCCCGCAGCCAACGGCGCTCATCTCAAACCGGTGACCGCTTCCGGGACACTTGCCGCACTGAAGGAAGAGCTCTTCGCCCTCGAAACCGAACGCCTCGAAGGCAAAATCACCGACGCCGAATACGCCGAGCACAAGGGCGCGCTCGAAGTGCTCCTCAAACGAGCACTCGCTCGCGAAGCAGCAGCAAACAAAATAGGGTAGGGAATCACACAGAAAGCCGCGGCGCGCCCGCGTCGGGATGCCCGGCTCTGCTCAGGCGCTCAGCCAGCTCAGGATCAGAATCAGCGCCGCTGCGATTGCCCCAATCCGATAGGCGGTTTCCTGCCGTCGGCTGGAGCCCTGCAGCGCATTGGGGGGAGTCATCATACGCGCCCTCGCGATAGTGAACAGCAGTGCTGTTCTGTACTGCCTGCTTAGACACATTCTTCGGCAAATGTGATTCGGAAAACGAGGACAAATTCTAAAAATTTTCAGGGCGTCACTCCTCCGTCATCAGCCGCCTCCGAATCCCGGCCAAACCCAGCCTCCATCTTTCACGCGGATGTACAATCGCCTCGATGAGCGCACCCGGTTCCGGCTCCGGACTCTTTCCGTCCGACCACCCCGAGACCCCTGAGCCTCGATCTCCGCTGCCCTGGGTCATCGCCGGCGGCGTGGTCATTCTCGTCCTCGCCGCCATCGTCTTCTTCAACCACAGCAGCGCCCCGGCCAATCCCGGTGGCGCCGGTCTCGCTCCACCCGATCCCTATGCCGCCAGCCTGACCATCAGTAACCTGCAGATGAGCCAGGCCGACAGCGCCATCGGCGGGCAGAGCACTTACCTCGACGGCCAGATCACCAACCACGCCTCGGAGACTATTACTGCGATCACCGTCCAGGTCGCCTTTCGCGACGTCACCAACCAACTCGTCCAGAAAGAGACGATGCCCCTCAATCTCATCCGCACCCGCGAGCCCTACGTTGACACCGAATCGGTCCGCGCCGACCCCATCCTCCCCAACCAGACCCGCGAGTTCCGCCTCATTTTCGACCACGTTTCCCAGAACTGGAACCAGAACTACCCCGAGATCCGGGTCATCGCCGTCACCGGTAAATAATGCCAACCCGGTAAATTCTTCCCCGTCCCCCTGCAAGTGCTTCACGCCCCCCTCCAGAGCCCCAATGCGTACCCTCCGGCTCAGCCACTTCACCTCTGATTCCAAAGGTTTTAAATCCTGCCCATCACCCCGCCCGGTTTGGCCCGGCAAGTGCTCTTTCTCCCGCGTACCAACGGGGTGCTGCGCAGCGTTCCCGCATTCGTTGAAATAAGGACAGGGAAAACCTAAACTATGAAAACCAAATTGAATCCCGGATCGATCACCGTACTGCTGGTGGCCGCGACTCTGGGTTTGCCAGCGGTTGCGCAGTCCAATCAGCAGTCCCCCCAGGTCCAGACCGGCGCCTCAACGAACGCCAACGCGCCGCAGAGCCAGAATGGCACCCCCGAAACCGGCACCGGTAAGGCTCCGCTGCCGACGGTCGACAAAGAAGGTTTCTGGGGTCATGTGAACCCCTTCGCCCGCAAAAAGTGGGTCAACCGGCAGCTCGATCCGGTGAAGGATCGCCTCAACGAGCTCGACCAGCTCCAGGCGAAGAACGCTCAGGACATTAAGGACGTCGATCAGCGCGCCCAGAACGGCATCCATGCCGCGCAGTCCACCGCCGACCAGGCCAACCAGACCGCCGGCCAGGCCAGCCAGACCGCGAACCAGGCCACCCAGGTCGCCCAGAATGCCAGCCAGAAGACTGAGCAGCTCGGCCAGACCGTCGCCGGCATCGATCAGTATCACCCCATTACCAACGTCGACATCAACTTCCGTGCCAGCCAGACCATGCTGAATCAGAAAGCGAAAGACGCTCTGGACCAGGTTGTCAGCCAGATGCAGGGTCAGAAGGGCTACGTGGTTGAGGTCGCCGGCTACACCCGCATGCGCGGCATGACGGGCATCGAGCACTCGCAGCGTATGGCAGACGCCGTCGTCCGGTACCTGGCTGAGCACCAGATTCCGGTTTGGCGGATTCACGAGATCGCCATGGGCAACGCGCCCCTCAACTCGGATAACGGCGGAGAAGCCAAACCGGGTAGCGTGGTTCGCGTCAGCCTGATGGCCAACAGTTTAGCGTCCTTGAGCATGCCGAATGGCGGCTCACCGACTGGCGCGACGCAGCAGTAATTCCGCGCAGCCCTCCCCTCAAGGGTGCTGCGTCGCAGCCAACCGGATCGGCCTCAACGGAAGGCAGGTCGCAACAAGCTCTCACACAACGAGAGAACCAAGGCAGATTGGCCCCTCACCCCGAGGGGCCCTTTTTTTGGCTCTGACAGCGGCTCGCTGTTCCCTAATCCGCTAAGCTTCCGCTATTAGCTGCCTTTCATGCGGCACAATCCTGCACAGCACCTGCTCCGCGTACCCGTTCACCGTGATTTTCCCCATCATCTCGATCTTCGCGCCGAACGCCTGCAGATAGTCGGAGACCGCCAGCGTCTCCGGGCCGGTGAACTCGTCGAACAAAGCGACATACGGCTTATGCAGCAGATCCACCCTGGCCAGCTCAAACAGCGTTGACGAGTAGATGTCGGCATCGTGATGGAACAGGAGATTCCCCCGGCCCGCCAGGCGTCCGTCCAGTTCATCCCAGGTGTCTTTGAACCAGCCTTTGATCAGGACCGCCCGCGGATCGTCGATCTTTGGGACCTTTCCCCCCACATCGAAGTACCCCGCAGGGACCTTCCCAAACGCCTCCGGCAGCCCGTGGAAGCTGTCCAGCCCGATGAACAGCGACGACGGATGCCTGTTGTTGGCCAGAAACCATCGAAACGACTCGCCCTCGTAGACGCCGAACTCCACATACGTGATCGGCGCCTCGCGTCCTCCCGCGGCCTCGATCGCAGCCGTCCAGATGGCCGGCTTATCGCGGTACTCGCGCAGCGACTCGATCTCCGGGAACTGCTCCCGCAGCAGCGCATACGTCACCGCGCGTTTGTAAAACTTCACGCTGAGACGCGACGACAAATACTTCACGATCGGCTTCACCGGCCGTCTCCCAAAGTGGATTTGACTTAGAGCGAATCCTGTCAGGCTATCTTCGCATGAGCCACACGACGAAGCTCAGGACCACACTGATGACAATGCAGGTCATCAGCGGGAAATAAACCGTCGCGTGCCTGCCGCGCCAGACGAAATCGCCCGGCAGACGCCCCAGCGGCAGTCCCGCTTTGCCCAGCAGCAGCACCGCCACGCCGACCGCGGCAATCAGCAGTCCGACGCCGATCAGCGCCCGTCCCAGATCGCCCATAAGGCCAGTCTAGACCTGGGGTCCCCCACCCCCCTCCTGGGGTCTTCAAAACCTAATTGAAAACAAAGGTACGGCAGGGTAATACCTTTTTGGTATTACCCTCCATCCCCGCCAGCAAAGTGTTCCGAGTCGCATCCGCGCACCCGGCACGATTCCGCAAGAAGAAAGCCCTGCGGGCACACCGGCACGCAGGGCTCTGGTTCTTCAATTCTCAGCATGACGCCGACGCGGAGTGAAGGCAAGCGAAAAGCGCGGAGGAGACGGTACGAAGGTAAGGGGGTAAGGGCGGCCGGTCGGCTGCGGCGCGAGCGCCTGCGCCGACAGCCTGCGGCAGCAAGGAAGCGCTTCGCGGCGTGTCTTTACGGCATGACTGAAGTCATGCCCTGATACGAAGCGGGTGCTGCAAACGGAGGTCGCGTCTTTGGGATCCCGGAGACGGAAACCGGAGACGGGAACCGGAGGCCGGGGGCGACTGGCGACTCACAGGAGGCGATCAGGGGCTTTTCCCAGCTTTGTGGAAATCCTGTCAAGCCCCGCGACGCTCTGACGAAAGTAACAACCGCTGATACAAAACCATTTCCACGCCAAAATTCCCGCGAAAACCTGGCAGGAAATCCGTCCCAACCTGCCATACTGAAGGTATAGAGTGAAAAAGGAAAAAGCCCGCCGCGTGCGGGCTTTTTCCATGGGAAAGGCAGGATCGCGCAGGAGCCCATCACGCCAAAGTTGGCCGGGCGGGCCTGAGGCTCCGCCGCATGGCCCTCAGCAAGTGGATATCTACGGGGTGCCCGACAAGCTACTAGACACCTCTGGCGAACCAAAGGCGAAATAGAGACAATAGCAAGAGAACCACGGAGGTTTCGATGAGCGCTCAATCGACGATCGAATGGACCGACTCCACATGGAACCCCGTTCGCGGCTGCACGAAGATCAGCCCCGGCTGCAAGCATTGCTACGCCGAAACCTTCGCAGAGAGGTTTCGCGGCGTCCCGGGACACCCATACGAGCGGGGTTTTGACCTCCGACTCGTCCCCGAACGCCTTGCCGATCCTCTTCGGTGGTCAGACTCCCGTATGATCTTCGTCAACTCGATGAGTGACCTGTTTCATGATGAGGTACCCGAGGAATACATAGAACAGGTATGTGAAGTCATGGCCTTGGCGAGGTGGCACACGTTTCAGGTTCTCACCAAGAGAGCTAGCCGGATCGGGAAGCTCCTGAATGGCCGCCTCCATCGCTTCGCGACCATGAGACATATATGGTGGGGTGTGAGTGTTGAAAATAGGAAATACGGCCTACCGCGGGTCGGGGAGCTTCGAGATACTCCTGCCGCAATTCGATTTTTGTCAGTTGAGCCGTTACTGGAAGACTTAGGCAAGGTGGATTTGCGTGGTATCTCCTGGGTGATTGTCGGAGGCGAAAGCGGGCCGGGCGCGCGGCCACTCGATCCGGCGTGGGTAAGGTCGATCCGCGATCAATGCGCGAAGGCGAAGGTCGCTTTCTTCTTCAAGCAATGGGGCGGAGTCCGCAAGAAAGAGCATGGTAGGATACTGGACGGAGCTATCCATGATGAGTTCCCGGAGATTGAGCGATCCAGCGTCCCGACCTTGAGCAGTAGGCGGTCCCTGGCGGCTCAATACTTGCCCGAGAGTCTCGTCGCAATTACCTAATGACAGACGAGCACTACTTTGATCGCGAGCAGTCGCAGGTCAAGCATCGTGTTCTACACCGATACCTGCAGGCCTTCGCGCCGATTATCGGAAGCAAATTCGACGAGATTGTCTACGTCGATTGTATGGCAGGGCCGTGGGAATCGAAGGATCCAGCCCTCCACGATACTTCGTTTCACACTGCGATCTCCGCTCTTCAGGATTGCAAGAAACGAGGGAGATGCAACCGTGTCCGGGCGCTGCTTGTTGAATCTGATCCCAGCCGTTACCCGCTTCTGGAGGCATATGGACGCTCAGTTCACGAGGTGGAAGTGGCGACGCGGCGATGGGATTTCACAGAGCACCTTAAGGATATAGTTGCGTTTGCCAAGGAACGAGAAAACAGCTTCCCGTTCTTCTTTATTGACCCCACTGGATGGAAGGAAGTCGCGCCAGCTCTAATCAGTCCCATCCTTCGGATCGACCCCGGAGAAGTCCTGATCAATTTCATGACTTCCTGGATAAAGAGATTTTTTGATGATGCCCAAAAGCCTTTCCACGAACTGTTCGGAGAGAAGGAATTATTCCGACTTCGCGCGCTAAGAGGTCCGGAATTGGATGATGAGATAGTAAATGTATATGCCGCAAGGATACGACGAGAAGGCCGCTTTGCATACACATGTGCGATTCCGATCATGATGCCCGATCGCGACGACATCCATTATCACCTCATCTATGCGACCCGCAGTTACAAAGGCCTTCAGGAATTCAAAAAGGCTGAAGAAATATCGATCCGTTTCATGCACGATCTTCGCGCCGCGGCGCAGCGGCGCGAGGACGAAAGGATGAGTGCCCAGAGCTTTTTGCTGCCCCCCTCCGAAACCTATAGGGAGAAACGTTTTCGTCTCCTGAACGCCAGGAGAAAGAGTAATGCTCGTGCTGCCGTTATCGAGTTGCTCCAGACTAAGGCGCCAATCGCCTATGACACGCTATATCAAGAATCTATGCAGTTCGCAACCGTTGTCGAGGACGACCTTAGACTATGGCTGAAGGAGTGGGAGCAGAGCGGGCTGATCAGATTTGGGAATTGGAAGGCGAACCAAAAAGTACCGAACCGTGAAAATACGGTGCAGTTGATTGGATCGATCGATTAGCAAAGGCAGCCGATTCGCTCACGTCTCTCGTGCCATTTCCCCCTATTAGGGACGTTTCCCGGCTCTGTGGAAATCCTGTCAAGCCCCGCACACCCTGACGAAAGTAACAATCGCTGATACAAAACCATTTCCACGCCAAAATTCCCGCGAAAACCTGGCAGGAAATCCGTCCCAACCTGCCATACTGAAGGTATAGAGTGAAAAAGGAAAAAGCCCGCCGCGTGCGGGCTTTTCCTGTTTGTCCCGTCAGGTCCGGGCATCGGAGGTCGGCGCGTTTGAAGCCCCTGAACAACTACCGTCTTATCTTCCTGCTCGCGGTTTCCTGTGTCCTGCGCCCTGTTTTGGAGGCTCTGGCAACTACTTGGCTGGCCGATACTTATCGTTTGGAGCCCTCAAACCAAAACTGTACTTACCGGCAAACAGGGTACTTAGCCGAATTCGTACTCAACAGAAATGATCCACGCCGGCCCAGCGGGTTTATCGTGGAGCAGGTCTTCTGATGGTTCTGGCACGGAGGGACTCGTGGATCCGGGCTCCGGAGAAGTCACCCAACTGCTCAAAGCGATGCATGGCGGCGATCCCGCGGCCGCCGAGCATCTGCTGCCGCTGGTCTACAACGAACTCCACCGGCTGGCCCAGGCCTACATGCGCCGCGAGCGGCCCGACCATACTCTGCAGGCGACCGCGCTCATCAACGAAGCCTATCTGCGTCTGATGGGCGAGGACATCGACTGGAACAGCCGCGCGCAGTTTATCGGTCTGTCCGCCCATGTGATGCGCCAGGTTCTGGTCGACTACGCGCGCGCCCATGCCGCGCAGCGCCGGGCCGGCGGACTGCAGCGGGTGGAGATGGAGGATGGCCTGGCCATCGCTCCCGAGAAGCTGGACGAGGTGGTCTGGCTGGATGCGGCGCTCCAGCATCTGGCCGCGGAAAATGCCCGCCAGGCTCAGGTGGTCGAGATGCGCTACTTCGGCGGGTTGTCGGTGGAGGAGATTGCGGCGATTCTCGAGGTCTCGCCGCGATCGGTGAAGCGCGACTGGTCGCTGGCGCGGATCTGGTTGCACCGCGATCTCCGCCCAGGCGAGCCGCTGCCGGAGGAGGGCGGCCCGGACAAGGCTGGCCCGGAAAAAAGTGACGAGCAAAAATAATTTTCCTTTCGTTGCCCCTTTTCCCGGCCCACTGCGCGTTCTCCAGTGAAGGCGGTTGTAAGGCGCCTTCCCCAGGAGACCCGCCATGAAATCGAACCTTCGCAGCTTCGCTCTTGCCGCCGCCGCGGCCCTCGCGTCCCTGACGCCAGCACTGCACGCGCAGACCATCCAGGCCCAGGCGAATGTGCCGTTCTCGTTCGACTACGGAACGACCCACTTCAGCCAGGGAACCTATGTCATCACCATGAACGGGGACAGCGTCCTCGTGGTTCGCAATCGCGTCACCAACCAGTCGGCGATGGTGCTGGCCCGTCTCGAGACAAGCCCCATCCCCGCCGAGAACGGCCTGGCGACCTTTAAGAAGTACGGGGACCGCTGGTTCCTGGAACACGTCGAGATCGCCGGCAGCGGAAACAGCGTTTCCGTGTACGAGTCGAAGGCGGAACGGCAGGCAGCTCATGAGCTGGCATTACGCGGCGGAGAAGCCACGCAGGTGGCGCTGGCTCTGCTGCCCGAAACCGGCTTTGGCAAGTAAGTCTCAGTTCGGGCTTCCGGGCCAAAAGGAGTTCCCCTGCCTCCGGGGGAACTCCTTTGCTTTTGCCTGAGAACGGACTCGCTTGAGCGGAGAGGGCGGTGGTAGTGTGGTGCCACGTCCCCCGACCTCTGGTGAATGCAGCGAGGATTCCTTCTCAGAAAGCGCCGCATGGAGAGGCCTGAGCAAGCCGCTGGCCGGCGTGCCTGGAGCGGCCGAACCGGCGGCCGGGGAGACCCTGACATCATTCTCTTTCGACGCACGCGTGGGGTGGGGATATGAAGACGAACCGTGCAGGCTGGGTGGCGGCTCTGGCGATCGCCATGGCCGCGAACTGCGTGTGCTGTGCACGCGCCGAAAAGCCCGTGGGCCCATCGGCCGACTGGCGGACGCAGCTGAGTCAGATGGTTCCTCTGCTGGGACACCGTAACTGGATCCTGGTTGTGGATTCGGCCTATCCGCTGCAGAATTCTCCGGGGATCGAGACCATCGAGACCGGAGCGACCCAGGCAGAGGTGCTGCGGGACGTTCTCGAGGCCATCGACCACTCCATCCATGTGCGCCCGGTGGTTTTCATGGATGCCGAGCTTCCCTTTGTTCCCGAGCAGGATGCGCCGGGAGTGTCACGAACCAGGAACGAATTGAAGGCCATCCTGGGAAAGCGGCCGGTGACGAGCCTGCCCCACGAACAGTTGCTGCAAAAGGTGGATGAGGTCAGCAGAAGCTACAAGGTGCTGATCCTGAAAACCAGCGCGACGATTCCTTACACATCCGTCTTCCTGCAGCTCAACTGCAAATACTGGAGCGACGACGCGGAGGCTCGTTTGCGAACGGCGATGCAGCAGGCTGCTGACAAATCGCACTGAGAAGCGCAGCGGGTCTGGCCGCAGCGAGCGCAGATGGCGCTGGGTTTATCCTGGAATAGCAGGAGGTCTTCTTATGGCTCAAACCGCATCCGCTATGCTCGCGCTCGGCACTCCGGCGCCGGCCTTCACTTTGAAAGATGTCCGCGACGGCAGCAAGCATTCGACGGCTTCGCTGCAGGGGCCGAAAGGGCTGCTGGTCATGTTCATCTGCGCTCACTGCCCTTTTGTGCGGCACGTGGAAAAGGAGCTGGGCAAGCTGGGCGTGGATTTTCGCGACTCGGGCATCGGGATCGCCGCCATCAGCAGCAACGACGCGGAGAATTATCCCGACGACGCGCCCGCGGGGCTCGCCAAACAGGCGCTTGGCAACGGATTCACCTTTCCTTATCTGTACGACGAGACGCAGGAAGTGGCTCGCGCGTACGATGCCACTTGCACGCCGGACTTCTTCCTCTTCGACGGCTCGGGGGTTCTCGTTTACCGCGGGCAGCTCGACTCCAGCCGCCCCGGCAACAACGTGCCGGTCACCGGACGCGATCTGCGGGCGGCGATGAGAGCTCTCGTCGCCGGGGAACCGATCAGCCAGGATCAGCGCCCCAGCATCGGCTGCAACATCAAGTGGAAGAGGTGAAGCGAAGGGGCCAACAAGAAGGCTTGCGGAATCTCCCGCAGGCCCTTCTCTTTTGTCACCGTCTGGAGGCCAGTCCCTTAGGCCTGGCCTACCGTTACGCCTTCCAGCGGGATGCCCGCCCGGCTGACCACCTCGAAGCGCAGGGTGCCGGACTTGTTGGCGTCGATGCGGACGTGGTCGCCGTGGAGCACTTCGCCGTCGAGGATCTTGATCGCCAGCGGATCCTGGATGAGCCGCTGGATGGCCCGCTTGAGCGGACGCGCTCCATAGGCGCGGTCGTAGCCGGAGGTAAAGATCTGATGGCGCGCCGCCGGCGTCAGCTCGATGGTGATGTGGCGATCGGCCAGCAGCTTTTCCAGATCCTTGAGCCGCAGATCGACGATGTGCTGCAACTGCTCCTCCTGGAGCGGCCGGAAGACCACGACATCGTCCACGCGGTTGAGGAACTCGGGACGGAAGTGCTCGCGAAGGACGCGCATGACGCTCTCGGTGGCGTGGCCGAAGGAGCTTCATCTTTGAGCGAGTCGCCCTGCAGGAACGCGGCGCCCAGGTTCGAGGTCATGATGAGCACCGTGTTCTTGAAGTCCACGACCCTCCCTTTGGAGTCGGTCAGTCGCCCGTCGTCGAGAACCTGTAACAGCACGTTGAACACATCCGGGTGCGCCTTCTCGATCTCGTCGAGCAGGATGACGGAGTAGGGACGGCGGCGCACGGCTTCGGTCAGCTGTCCGCCTTCGTCGTAGCCGACATAGCCGGGAGGCGCGCCGATCATGCGCGCCACAGCGTGCTTTTCCATGTACTCCGACATGTCGAGGCGGATCATGGCCTGCTCGTCGTCAAAGAGGAACTCGGCGAGAGCGCGCGCGGTTTCGGTTTTGCCCACGCCCGTGGGTCCCGAGAAAGATGAAGGAGCCGATGGGCCGCTTCGGATCGCTGAGCCCGGCGCGCGAACGCCGGATGGCGTTGGCGACGATGGACAGGGCGACGTCCTGACCGACGACGCGCTCGCGCAGACGGTCTTCCATCTGGACGAGCTTCTTCACCTCGCCTTCGAGCATGCGGGAGACGGGAATGCCGGTCCACTTGCTCACGATGCGGGCGATGTCTTCCTCGTCCACCTCTTCTTTCAGCATGCGGGGCACGCCGCCGGTGCCGTCCTGGATGGCGTTAAGCTCCTTCAGCTGGGCCTCCAGTTTCGGCAGCTCGCCATACTGGATCTGCGCCGCCCGCTCCAGATTGCCGCGGCGGGTTTGCTCGTCGGCTTCGAAGCGCAGCGTCTCGATCTGCTTCTTCAGGTCGCTGATGCGGGTGATGGCTTCGCGCTCCTTCTGCCAGCGCGCGCGCAAAGCTGTGGCTTTCTCGCGGAGCTGGGCGACTTCGCGCTCTACATGCTGCAGCCGCTCTTTGGAGTTGGTATCGCTCTCTCGCTTAAGGGCCTCGCGCTCGATTTCGAGCGAGGTGGCTTCGCGCTCCAACTCATCGATCTCCGTCGGCACGGAGCCGATCTGGATGGCGAGCGAGGCCGCGGCTTCGTCGACCAGGTCGATGGCCTTGTCGGGCAGGAAGCGGTCGGAGATATAGCGATGGGAGAGCGTGGCTGCGGCGACGATCGCCGAGTCGCGGATGCGGACCTTGTGGTGCGCCTCGTAGCGCTCCTTGAGGCCGCGCAGAATCGCGATCGGTGTCCTCGACGTTGGGCTCGCCGACGTAGACGATCTGGAAGCGGCGCTCCAGCGCTGCGTCTTTTTCGATGTACTTTTTATACTCGTTGAGCGTGGTGGCGCCGATGGCCCGCAGCTCGCCGCGCGCCAGCGCCGGCTTGAGCATGTTGGAGGCGTCAATGGCGCCTTCAGCCGCTCCAGCGCCGACCAGGGTGTGCAGCTCATCAATGAAGAGGATGATTTGGCCGTTGGATTCTTCAATTTCTTTCAGGACGGCCTTCAGGCGGTCTTCAAACTCGCCGCGAAATTTGGCTCCGGCGAGCATCGAGCCCAGATCGAGGGAGATAACGCGCTTGTCGCGCAGGATGTCAGGGACGTCGCCGTGGACGATGCGGCGGGCGAGGCCTTCGACGATGGCGGTTTTGCCGACGCCGGGCTCGCCGATGAGGACCGGGTTGTTCTTGGTGCGGCGCGAGAGCACCTGGATGACGCGGCGAATCTCCTCGTCGCGGCCGATGACCGGATCGAGCTTGCCGCGGCGGGCGAGCTCGGTCAGGTCCTTGGCGTACTTCTCAAGGGCCTGATATTTCGCCTCAGGGTTCTGGTCAGTGACGCGCTGGCTGCCGCGCACGCTGGCCAGGCTTTTGAGCACCGCCTCGTGCGTCGCGCCCAGGAGGCCAGCAGCAGCTGGGCGCCGTCGTTCTTCTGGCGCGAAAGGGCGAGCAGGAGATGTTCGGTGGAGACGTAGTCGTCCTTGAAATTTTCGGCCTCTTTGAAGGCCTGGTCGAAAACCTGATTCAGCGCGTTCGACGCCCCGGGCTGCGCGGCGGCGCCGCTGACCTTCGGCAGCTGGCCCACGGCATCCAGAGCGCGTGACTCGAGCTTGTCGGTCGGCACGCCGATTTTTTCGAGGACGGCAGGGATCACGCCCTCTTTGTCGGCCAGCAGGACGGCGAGCAGATGCAGCGGCAGGATCTCCGGATTGCCATTCTCGGCGGCCAGATGGCTCGCGTTCTGGACGGCCTCCTGCGATTTGACTGTGAATTTATCCCAACGAATTGCCATAAAGACTCCACATAGCTAAGAAGCGGTCAGCAAAGAAGCGATCAGCAATGAACCGGTCAGCAGCTGCATCCGCGAAATCCTGCTTCCTGATATCTTCCACCTTCTAATTGAACTCTGAATTGCCGGCGAAAGAAAAGGCGGCCAGCGACCATGGAATTCAGACGCTGACCGTCTCTACGCTGCCCAGTTCTTTGCTGACCGGTTTTTAGCTAACCGCGTTATTAGCTGCCTTATGCGGCTGGTTTCACTTCCTTTTTGCCGGCTTCGATCTGGCCCTTGCCGACTTCCACTTTGATTTGCTTCGGCTTGGCCTCGGCGCGTTTCTCGAGTTCGATGCGCAGCACGCCGGCGTCGTAGCTGGCCTTCACGCTCTCCGCATTCACGGTGTTCGGAATGGTGAACGAGCGATAGAAGCTGCCATAGCGGCGCTCGATGCGATGAAAGTTCTCTTCCTTCTCTTCTTTCTCGAATTTGCGCTCGCCTTTTACGGTGAGCACGTTGTTCTCGAGTTGAATGTCCAGGTCGCTCTCCTTCATGCCGGGGACTTCGAGCTTGAGCACGATCGTGTGCTCGTCCTCATAGATGTCCACGGGCGGAACGAAGGCGGCAGTGGACAGGACATCGCCCTCGCCCTGAGTGCGGTTGTAGTCCTGGAACAGCGAGTTCATGCGGTGCTGCAGGGCCAGCACGTCGCGAAAGGGATCCCAACGAGTGATTGCCATAACGAAAGATCCTCCACGGATACGGATTTCGAAGTTGGAGCCGGCCCGAGTCGATGGCAGGCGGGCGGCCGTCAGAACGTCCGATGAGAACTATAGCACGAATGATTCATAAAACATGAGCTAATAACGCTCATATTATACACAATAAATATCACTATTTAAATCAATGGGTTGAGCGCGAGAATGAGCGCCGCTCCGAGGAAAACGCGGGAATTTTGGGTCGACGCTGCGCTTTCGGCGTGCCTGCCGGGATGGGTTTCGAGGAGACCGGGTGGCTCTGCAGGGGAGCGCGAGCCTCCAGAAAAGCCGTTGTGATGCAGGTCACAGCCGACCTGGAAATTCCCTGTGACGCCTGGCACATACAGTTTCCACGGGCCGGATCGAGAATTCTCTGTTTTGAACATGCGGATGGCGAATCGCTTTCCACGGTTTCCGCTCAGCAACGCGCCGCCAGCACCGCAACGCACTGATAACCCCATTACGAACGCGCCCCAGGCGGCGGCAGAACGGAGAATCACGATGAATCCATCCACATTCGACTACCCGGAAGCTTTGACAGCCACCAAAGTCGAGACTTCCACCCAATATGTTTATTTCTTCGGCGCAGGCGCGGCCGAGGGCAACGGCAAGATGCGCGATGTGCTGGGCGGCAAAGGCGCGGGGCTTGCGGAAATGACCAACGCCGGGCTGCCCGTGCCTCCGGGGTTCACGATCCAGACGGAAGCCTGCCGCGAATACATGCGGGGATCGCCGTCGCCGCAGGTTACGGAGCAGATGGACCTGGCGCTGGAGCGGCTGGAGAAGCTGCAGGCGCAGCGACTGGGCGCGGGCGAGAATCCGCTCCTGGTCAGCGTGCGCTCGGGCGCGAAGTTCTCGATGCCCGGCATGATGGACACGATTCTGAACCTCGGACTGAACGACAAGTCGGTGGAGGCGCTGGCGAAGAAGAGCGATAATCCGCGGTTCGCTTACGACTCGTATCGCAGGCTGATCCAGATGTTCGGCGATGTGGTTCTCGACATTCCGAAGGCCGACTTTGAGCACATTTTCGACGAGACGAAGAAGAAGTACGGGGCGAAGCAGGATACGGAACTGACGCCAGCCGCTCTGAAGGAAGTCATTGCCGGGTACAAGAAGCTGGTGCTGCGCCACACCGGCGCGGAGTTCCCGCAGGATCCCGACCGCCAGCTGACGATGGCGCGCGACGCCGTGTTCCGGTCCTGGAACAACGAGCGGGCGAAGACGTATCGGCGGCTGAACAACATCGACGACTGGCTCGGGACCGCCGTGAACGTGCAGGCCATGGTCTTCGGCAATCTCAACGAGTCGAGCGGCACAGGCGTGGGCTTTACGCGCAACCCGGCCAACGGCGAGAAGGAATTCTACGGCGAGTTCCTGATGAATGCGCAGGGCGAAGACGTGGTTGCCGGCATCCGGACGCCGGTGGAGATCAGCGAACTGCGCAAGCTGATGCCGCATGTGTACGACCAGCTGCGCGATCTGACGTCGCGGCTGGAGAAGCACTACCGCGACATGCAGGACTTTGAATTCACCATCCAGGATGGTCGCCTGTACATGCTGCAGACCCGCAATGCGAAGCGGACGGGCCTGGCAGCGGTGCGGATCGCCATCGACATGGTGCGCGAGCAGCTCATCTCGATTGACGAGGCGGTGCTGCGCGTGGAGCCGAACCAGATCTTCGACTTCCTGGTGCCGCGGCTGGACGAGAAGGGGAAGGTTGAAGTGCTGGCGAAGGGCTTGCCGGCCTCGCCGGGCGCTGCCGTGGGGCAGATTGTCTTCACGGCGCACGAAGCGGTGAAGTGTCATGAGAAGGGAACCTACAAGTCCATCATCCTTGTCCGCTCGGAAACATCGCCGGAGGACATCGCCGGCATGAACGTGGCGGCGGGCATCCTTACTTCCCGCGGCGGCATGACCTCGCACGCGGCTCTGGTGACGCGCGGCATGGGCAAGTGCTGCGTGGCCGGCGCCGGCGACGTCACTATCGACGAGAAGAAGAAGGAAATGCGGGTGAGCGGCAAGGTGTTCCACGAAGGCGACTGGATTTCGCTCGACGGAACGACCGGGCGCATCATCAACGGCCAGCTGAATACCCTCCCGGTGAGCCCGGATAATCCGGATCTCATTCAGTTCATGGGCTGGGTGGATCAGCGGCGGAAGCTACGCGTGCTGGCCAACGCTGACATTCCGCGCGATGCGAAGCAGGCGCAGGCCTTTGGCGCCGAAGGCATCGGGCTGTGCCGGACCGAGCACATGTTCTTTGCCGAGGATCGGCTGCCACACATGCAGGCGATGATTCTGGCCAAGACCGAGGAAGACCGCCGCGCCGCCCTGGCGAAGCTGCTGCCCATGCAGCGCGCTGACTTCCAGGGGCTCCTGAAGACGATGGGCTCGCTGCCGGTGGTCATCCGGCTGCTCGATCCGCCGCTGCACGAGTTCCTGCCCAAGCGCGAAGAACTGCTGCTGCAGATCAACAAGCTGGAGCTGACGAAACCGCGCTCGCCCAAACTCAAGGACCTGCGCAAAATGCTGGAGAGGGTGGAGGAGCTGCATGAGCTGAACCCGATGCTGGCGCTGCGCGGGTGCCGGCTGGGCATCACCTATCCCGAGATCACCGAGATGCAGGCGCATGCCATCTTCGAAGCGGCCACGGCCGTGAAGAAGAGCGGCGTCGATCCGCATCTTGAGATCATGGTCCCGCTGACCGCGGGTCCGGAGGAGATGAAGAACCAGGCGGCGATCATTCACGCGGTCGCGCACGATGTCTTCATCAAGAAGGGCCTTGCGGTGGATTACAAGGTAGGCACGATGATCGAGCTGCCGCGCGCCTGCCTGGTGGCCGACAAGATCGCCGCGGAAGCGGAGTTCTTCAGCTTTGGCACCAACGATCTGACCCAGACCACCTTCGGCATTTCGCGCGACGACTGCAACAAGTTCCTGCCGGCTTATCTGCAGAAGGGCATCTTCAAGCAGGATCCATTCGCCGTTCTCGACCAGGAGGGTGTTGGCTCGCTGATCAAAATGGCGACGAACAAAGGCCGTGCGGCGCGCCGCGATCTGAAGATTGGGATCTGCGGAGAGCATGGCGGCGAACCCGAATCGGTGAAGTTCTGCCATCGGGCTGGGCTGGATTACGTCTCCTGCTCGCCCTTCCGGCTGCTGACGGCGCGGCTGGCAGCGGCCCAGGCGGCAATCGAAGAACAAAAGGTCTTTAACCCTGATCTGCGTTCGGGTAATTCGAAGTAGTTCTGTCGCATGTGTAGTTGTCTGTAATCTTGTCTTCTTTCCCGCCGCGTTCTTCGGATAGAGCGCGGCGGGTTTTCTTTTCTGAGCGCTCGGTGCAGGGTGTGCCGCACCAACCCGCTAAACTGGAACCCGATGCAAAACCTGCTTGAGGGTTACCGCCGCTTTCGTCGCGAGGTCTTTCCGCAGAAGAAGGACCAGTTCCATCTGCTGGCCGAACTGCAGAAGCCGGACGTTCTGTTCATCACCTGCGCCGACTCGCGCGTGGTGCCGGATCTGATCCTGCAAACGGAACCTGGCGATCTGTTCCTCTGCCGCACCGTGGGCAATATCGTGCCGCCCCACGGACAGTTGCCGGGTGGCGTCTCCTCGACGGTGGAATATGCCGTGGAAGTTCTCCACGTCCGTCACATCATTGTCTGCGGCCACTCCGACTGTGGCGCGATGAAGGCAGTTCTGGACAAGCGGGATCTCTCGCGCCTGCCGCTCACCGCGAAATGGCTGGGCTTTGCCGAACCGGCGTGGAGGCACCTGGATCCTGGAATCGATCGGAGCGATGCGCGCGCGCTGCATACGGCGCTGATCCACGCGAATGTGATCGCGCAGCTGGAGAGCCTGAAGACGCACCCGGAGGTGGCGCGCGGGATCGCCCAGAGGACGCTGCAGGTGCACGGTTGGTACTACGACATCCTCACGGGAGCCATCGATACGTACGACGACAGCCGACGGCAATTCCTGCCGCTTGACAGCTCTGAATAGCGCGGCGCCGCCGGCTGCGAAGTGTTTCTGCGGGTGGTTGCGTCAGTGAACGCCGGCCGGCGCTCGGCCCGGCTTGGTCTTCCTGAAGAACCAGACCAGGATGACGCAGGCGAAGCAGATGAGAGACATCCAGCGGAAGACGTCGACGAAGGACCAAAGCAGCGCCTGCTGGCCGAGCTGCTGGTAGAGGGTGGATTGTGCGGCGTGCTGCGCATTGGGAGCGGCGGTGTGCTGGGTCAGGTAGCCGGTCAGCGCGCTCAACTGCTGCTCAAACCAGTACTGCGTTTGGGAAACGTAACCAGTGATCTCGGTCTGGTGGAGATCGCTGCGTCGGACCAGCAGGGTTTGCGCAATGGAAATACCGATGGATCCGCCGATGTTGCGCAGCAGGTTGAAGATGCCGCTGGCGTTGCCGATCTGGTCGTTGCGCAGGGTGCTGTAGGCCTGGGTGGTGATGGGGACGAAGACGAAGCTGAGGGCGAATCCGGTAGCGACGATGGGGACGAGGAGGGTCCAGGGGCTGATGCCAAGGGTGAGATTGCCGAGGACCAGAGACATGATGCCGAAGCCGACGAAGCCGAAGGTGAGCAGGTAGCGCGGATCGACTTTGTTGCCGAGATAGCCGATGACCGGCATGCCGACAATCGAGCCGATGCCGCGCGGACCGACGACGAGGCCAGCGGCAAAGGCGGTGTAGCCGAGGAGTTCCTGATAAAAGAGCGGCAGGATGGTGATCATCGAGTAGATGCAGATGCCGAACATTGCGATGAGCACGCAGCCGAGGCCGAAATTCCAGTCTTTCAGCGTTCGCAGGTTCACCAGGGGAGTCTTGCTTCTCCAGGAGTGAATGACAAACCAGGTAAAGCCGATGATCAGGAAGAGGAAAGCCCAGCGGATCCAGATGGCTCCGAACCAGTCATCTTCCTGGCCTTTGTCGAGGATCACCTGGAGGCAGCCGGTCCAGACGACAAGGAGACCAAAGCCGAGGTTGTCGAATTTTGGAGCCTTGCCCTTGGTGATGTAATCGGGGTCTTTGACATAGCGGCTGATCATGAAGACCGCGAGCGCACCGACAGGGATATTGATGTAGAAGGCGTAGCGCCAGCTGTAGGTGTCGGTTAGCCAGCCGCCCAGGGTGGGACCGAGAACCGGTGCCACGACGACACCGAAGGCAAAGAGCGCCATGGCCGCGCCACGCTTTTCCGGCGGAAAGCTTTCCAGGAGGATCGACTGGGAGAGGGGCTGGAGCGCACCGCCTCCAGCTCCCTGAACGATGCGAGCGACGAGGATGAAGCCGAGGGTGGGGGCGGCTCCGCAGAAGAAGGATGCGATGGTGAAAATGATGACGCAGGTAATCAGGAAGCGCTTGCGACCGAAGCGCAGCGAGAACCAGTTGCTGGCTGGCAGGATGACGGCGTTGGCGACCAGGTAGCTGGTCAGCACCCAGGTGGCTTCGTCGTTCGAGGCAGACAGAGAGCCGGCGATGTAGGGCAACGCGACCGAGGCGATCGCCGTGTCCAGCACCTCCATAAAGGTGGCCAGCATCACCGAAACGGCGATGAGCCAGGGATTAACCCCGAAGTTTTGGGCCTGCTGACCGCTGTCGTCCGCCATGAGCCTGCCAGAATCTCTTAGAGAAGGGTATGGGAGGAAGCGTGCTGTGGAGAATCCCGAATGAGGCCCGAAGCCTTGTTCTTCGTTTTGGATACGGCAGCTGGGATGGAGGATGCAGATGAGAATCCACAGGCTGCCTGGATGGCACAGAATATCGCTTTAAACAGTTGATTGTACAGGAATTCCTGATTGTGCATCATGGATTCCGTTTTGCGCATCAGATAGATTGACAATAACTGACTCAAGTGCGAAGCTAGCGGGGCAGACACTAATTCAGGAGCAGGCAGCAATGGCAAAGATTATTGGAATTGACCTCGGGACCACGAACTCGGTGGTCGCCGTGATGGAGGGCGGTGAGCCGAAGGTAATCGCCAACGAAGAGGGCGGCCGAACGACGCCTTCCGTGGTCGCGTTTACCAAGTCCGGGGAGCGGCTGGTGGGCCAGGTGGCCAAGCGCCAGGCGATCACGAATCCGGCGAACACGGTTTATTCGATCAAGCGGTTCATGGGGCGCCGGTTCAACGAAGTCAGCGACGAGATGAAGATGGTGCCGTACAAGGTGGTCCAGCAGGGCGACCACGTGGCGATCGAGGCGCAGGGCAAGCTGTACACCCCGCCGGAAATCTCGGCGATGATTCTGCAGAAGCTGAAGAAGGCCGCGGAAGATCATCTGGGGACCACAGTAACGGAAGCCGTGATCACGGTGCCAGCGTACTTTAACGACGCGCAGCGTCAGGCGACCAAAGATGCCGGCAAGATCGCCGGTCTGGACGTGAAGCGCATCGTTAACGAGCCGACAGCCGCTGCACTGGCGTACGGCCTGGACAAGAAGAAGGACGAGACGATCGCCGTTTATGACTTCGGCGGCGGCACCTTCGATATTTCCATTCTCGAAGTCGGCGAAGGCGTGATCGAGGTGAAGTCGACCAACGGCGACACGCATCTGGGCGGCGACAACATCGACCAGAGGATTGTGGACTGGCTCATCGATGACTTCAAGAAGGACGAGGGGCTGGACCTGCGCTCGAAGGGCAACGAGATGGCGCTGCAGCGTCTGCGTGACGCGGCGGAGCGGGCGAAGATTGAACTTTCGACGGCGCTGGAGACCGAGATCAACCTGCCGTTTATCACGGCGGACGCGACCGGTCCCAAGCACCTGGTGAAGAAGCTGACCCGGGCGAAGCTGGAACAGCTGGTGGAGGACATCATCCAGCGGTCGGTGGAGCCTTCGAAGAAGGCGCTGGCCGATGCGGGTATCGATGCCAGCAAGATCGACGAGGTCGTGCTGGTGGGCGGGCAGACGCGCATGCCGCGGATCCAGCAGCTGGTGAAGGACCTGTTTGGCAAAGAGGGCCACAAGGGAGTGAACCCCGATGAGGTCGTTGCCGTAGGCGCCGCCGTCCAGGCGGGCGTGCTGGCCGGCGAGGTGAAGGATTTGCTGCTGCTGGATGTGACGCCGCTGACCCTGTCTATTGAGACGCTGGGCGGAGTGGCGACGCCGATGATCCCGCGCAACACGACGATTCCGACGAAGAAGACTGAGACCTTCTCGACGGCGGCCGATAGCCAGACCGAAGTTGAGGTCCACGTGCTGCAGGGCGAGCGGCCGATGGCGGGGCAGAACCGGACGCTGGGCAAGTTCAAGCTGAGCGGGATTCCTCCGGCTCCGCGCGGGGTGCCGCAGATCGAGGTAACGTTTGACATCGACGCCAACGGAATCCTGAACGTGACGGCGAAGGACAACGCCACGGGCAAGGACCAGAAGATCACCATTACCTCCTCTTCGGGGCTGAGCAAGGAAGAGGTGGAGCGGATGGCCAAAGAAGCCGATGCCCACTCTGCCGAGGACAAGGCGAAGCGGGAAGAGATTGAGGCGCGCAACCAGCTCGACGGGCTCGTCTACAACATCGAGAAGATGCTGAAGGAGAACGGCGATAAGGTTTCTGGCCAGGAGAAGGCGGATGTCGAGTCCGCTCTGGCCGAGGCGAAGAAGACGCTGGAAGGCCAGCCGAGCCCGGCGGAGATGAACGCGGCGCGGGAGAAGCTGACCCAGGCGTCGCACAAGCTGGCCGAGGCGATGTACAAGGCGAACGCTTCACAGGCGACTCCGGGGGCCGGCGTGCCGCCGACCGACGGCGCGGCGGGGGCTAGCGGAACGGCGGACGGCAAGAAGGACGAAGGCGTTATCGACGCCGAGTACGTGGACGTGGACGAGAAGAAGTAACTGAAGCCGGGATCCTCTGGGAAAAGACATCGTTTTTTGAGGGGATCCCTGGTATCACTTGATTCATTCTGCTGGGCTTTTTCGGTAACATCGACGTAGCCCGTAGCCTGTAGCCGGTAGCTTGGGGCGGACCGCAAATTGCGGATGGCGCTGGTGATCGTTTCGGCTCCAACGAGAAAGCCCGCGCATGGCGGGCTTTTTCTTTTTTGCTCTATAAGTTCAGTATGACTGATTTGGACGGGTTTACTGCCAGCGATTTTGGGTTGTAAGTGGCGTAGATAGAACAGGGGAACGAAAGTAAGGATTGACGAGATTTCCACAAAACTTAGGGAAAACGGGATACGGGTTACGGGATAGAAGGGTCCGTGAGAGTCTCCGGTAACCTGCGGCGTAGTGAACGAAGGGTGCGAGAGGAGCGTAGGGAGTAGTCGATGGTGAGGAGTATGGGGATGGCGAACACGGTTTGGAAGTGCGAGCAGATGCGGGCGGGACAGATCACGAACCAGGTCGTGTTCGAAACGGAGCGGCAGGCGCGGGAGTTTGTGACGGAGATGCGGAGGGTCGAGCCGGATCTGTTTTGGCGGGTAGAAGCGGTGGAGGCTCGGGGGGTGTGGAACTAACTTCATTCACCACAGAGGACACAGAGAGCACAGAGGAATGGGCGGGAGCTGTCGATCCGGGGAGTCTTAAATTGGTTCTGGAAGCAGTACTTTGGGTTGGGGCAAGGAAACGAATCGCTGGATCATCGCATGTGCAGGGGAGTCTGCTTCTTGCTGTGGGGTGAACCTGGCCGTCGGGTAGCGGGTGGGCAGTATGATCTGGAGGTTGCGGAGGACACGACCGCGGCGAGGATTCGGCGGGAGGTGAGGCCGGCTCCGCGGGATCGGAAGGCGCGGGAATTGAAAGCGGCCCTCTGGGGCTAAAGCCCCTCTCTTTTTGGCGTGTTTTCGGCACGACTGAAGTCATGCCTTGTTACAAAAGCGGGTGGGTGAGATTTTCGGGCCTCCCGCCCTGTCGCGTCCCGTTCGGCTTGGTCGCTTATGCGACCTTCGCTCAGGGCAGGCTACGGCGCGAGGCGACGAGGGTGGGGCACCGAGATCGGGCCCGGGTGCAAAAGCAGGTCCCGGCGGGGCACTGAGCGCTGGCAGTAAGAGAGCGAAACGAAGCATGAGGTCCTTCGCTGCGCTCAGGATGACAACGGCAGGAAGAGCGAAACACGAGGTCCTTCGCGTTCCCTTCGGGTACGCTCAGGATGACAAGGAAAAATGCCACCGACACAACACAAAGATTATTACGCGATGCTTGGCGTGAAGAAGACGGCGACTTCGGAGGAGATCCGCAAGGCGTTTCGAAAGCTGGCGCGCAGGTATCACCCGGATGTGAATCCCGGGGATAAGAAGGCCGAGGAGAAGTTCAAGGAAATCTCCGAAGCGAACGATATTCTTTCCGACGACAAGAAGCGAAAGATCTACGACCAGTTTGGATTCTACTCGGACCAGATCGATCCGGCGGCGGCAGAAGCGGCGGCGCGGGCGGGAGCGGGCCGAGGGGGCGCGGGCGGCGAACAGGGCCAGGGCGTGCCGTTCGATTTTGGCGGGTTCGATTTTT
Organism: uncultured Acidobacteriaceae bacterium; assembly: GCA_963770525.1. Taxonomy (GTDB): domain Bacteria; phylum Acidobacteriota; class Terriglobia; order Terriglobales; family Acidobacteriaceae; genus Palsa-343. The sequence continues at coordinate 128,053 of CAVYPY010000008.1, forward strand.
CGGAAGAGGCGCCGTCGACGGGAACCGGTGCGGGCAACTGGGGCAGTTTCCGGGATATTTTTTCGGGGATGTTCAGCCGGGATCGGCAGCCGCAGGGGCCGCAGCCGGGGACGGATCTGGAGTACGCGGTCAACGTCGATTTCTGGACGGCGATTCGCGGGGGCGTGGCGCGGCTGGAGATCCAGCGGCAGGAAGTGTGCCCGACGTGTCATGGGCGGGCGTCGACGGGCGGTTCGCAGACGTGCCCCGAGTGCCACGGTACGGGGCAGGTAACGCAGATGGGCGGGCGGATGAAATTCAACATCCAGTGCCCGCGGTGTGGCGGGACGGGCAAGGTGCAGAATGCGTGTCCCACCTGTCACGGAGAAGGCATGGTGTACCGAACCGAGCCGCTGGAGTTCCGCATCAAGCCAGGGACGCGGGATGGGCAGCGCATTCGGCTGGCGGGAAAAGGCAATGCGGGGCCGCACGGCGGAGCGGCGGGGGATCTATATCTGATTATCCGGACCGGGCCGCATCCGGTGTTTACGCGACAGGGCGATGACATTCAACTGACGCTGCCGGTGACGGTGAGCGAGGCGGCGCTGGGCGGACGCATCGACGTGCCGACGATTGACGGGCGGGCACAGCTGCGGATCCCCCCTGGGACGCAGAGCGGGCAGAAGCTGCGGATGCGGGAGCGCGGGGTGCCGTCAGCAACGCGGGAAGGGACGCGCGGCGATCAGATTGTGACGGTGGAGGTGGCGGTGCCGCAGGTTAGGGATGAGCGGTCGCGGGAGATTCTGCGGGAGTTTGCGAAGCTGAACCCGGAGGATCCGCGGGAAGCGATTTGGGCGAAGGTGTGACGGAGGCGATGGGGCCTTCTTCGTGAAGGTGTCGGTTTGTGCGGGGGACGCGGAAAGACTTCCTGCAGCGGCTGAAGCCGTGCCCCTTCAAAGCCGCAATTGCCCACTGGTTCGAGCGGCGGGGCAGGGCTTCAGGGGCTAAAGTCCCGTCTTTCTTTTGGGCTGTTTGCGGCACGACTGAAGTCGTGCCCTGATACAAAAGCGGCGGGGTGAGATTTTTCGGCACCCGGGATCGGGGTCTGATACAAGAGCGGCGGAGTGAGATTTTCGGCTTCCCACCCTGTCGCCTCGAACAAGCGTGAGGCGACGAGGATGGGGCACCCGGGATCGTGGTCTGGTACAAGAGCAAGAACGTGCCGGAAGTATGCAGGTGGGAAGGAAGAAGAAATGCAGGTCCGTTCGACTCGCGCCCGAATGGATGTTGCGCCAAAGGCGGCGCAACGAAACTGGAAGGCTCGCTCAGGATGACAGCGATTTGTCTTTGTGGAAGAGCATTGTGGAGATCGATGGTCGTAAAGGCAGGATTATGCGACTGGAGACGACGCGGCTGGTGTTGCGGCAACTGACGCCGGTGGATGGGCCGGCACTGCTGGCGATCTGGGGCGATGCGGATACGATGCGGTTTTATCCGCGGGCTCTGTCGGCGGCGGAAGTAGAGGAATGGCTGGCGCGGCAAATTGCGCGGTATCCCGGAGGTACCGGGTTGCTGGCCATGGAGTTGCGGGAGAACGGCGCGTTGGTAGGCGACTGCGGCCCGGTGTGGCAGGAGGTGGGCGGAGTGCAGGAACTGGAGATCGGCTACCACGTGCACCGGGATTTTCAGAATCGGGGTCTGGCGACGGAAGCGGCGCGGGCGGTGCGGGCGTATGCGTTTGGCTCGCTGGGATGCGACCACGTGATCTCGCTGATCCGGCCGGAGAATGGGCCGTCGCGGAGAGTGGCGGAGAAGAACGGGTTTCGGGTGGACCGGGTGGTGTTCTGGCGGGGGTACGATCACTGCGTGTACCGGTCCGATTGTGATGGAGTGGAGGGAAGGGTCGCGCGATGAAGTCGGAGCTCGAACGGAATGAGCAGAGCTGGTTCGACAAGCCGGCGGATGAGAATTATCGGCGGGCGACGCAGCTGCTGAACGCGGTGATGTCGTATGCGCGGCTGATCCTGCGGCAGTACGGTGAGCTGGGTCCGTTTGGGTTTGCGATGGACCGCGAGGGCGAGGTGGCGCGGGAGACGGTGGATCTGCCACGGTTGCCGAGAGATCCGGAGCGACTGTGGAAGCTGCTGGGCCAGCACATGGCGGAGCGTGTGAGGCGCGGGCAGCTGAAGGCGTTTGCCATGGCAGCGAACGTGACGCTGGCCGAGCCGTCGGTGGAGGGATACGCGGACGCGGTGGTGGTCGATATCGAGCAGGAGACAGGATCGGCGATGGAGGTGACGGTGCCGTACAAGGTTTACGGAGGGCACCTGAAGAACCTGATTCCGCGGCGGGTGGCTGTGGGGAAGGTGCAGCTGGAGGAGAGGGACTGCCGGATTTTCAGGGCGGTGTGAGTCGCGGGAAGGGTCAGGATTGTCATCGCCGTTGGCGCGACAGTCCTGCATAATGTGAGTCGAATATGCCCACGAAGAGGAAATCAAAAGGCGCGTACATGATCTCGGCGGTGGCCGAGATGTACGATATTCATCCGCAGACGCTGCGTCTGTACGAGCGCGAGGGGTTGCTGAAGCCGTCGCGGACGGAGGGGAACACGCGGCTGTACACGGACGAGGATCTGGAGCGGCTGGAGTTCATTCTGAATCTGGCGCGGGATCTGGGGGTGAACATCGCGGGGATCGCGATCATTCTGCAGATGCGCGAGCGGATGGAGGAGATGAACCGGCAGATGCAGGGGTTCGTGGAGTATGTGCGGACGGAGATGCTGTCGCGCATGCAGCATATGAGCGATCAGCCGGGAGCGGCGATCGTGCCGCTGCGGCGGCCGGTGGTGGTGCCGGCGGAGAAGGGTCGGCGGTAGGGAGCAGGATCCCCCACCTGCCAAAAACGGGCAGATGTGGGGCACCCGCCGCAATGGGACGCTCGGTGGGAAGTTGTGAGAGCAGTAAAAGAGCGTGTCCCCGAGGGGTCACGCTCTTTGATTTGGTGGGGGAGGATGGCTCGGGTTCAGTGGGGCTGGCGGTAGATGATGTCGTCGCCGCGCAGATAGTATTCGGCGGAGCAGTTGTCGGCGCCGCAGATCATGGATTCCAGTCCGACGAACTGGGCGCGGGTGATGAGGCCGAGAGTGCCGCAGGAAGGGCAGGCTAAAACGGCTACGAAGGGATTGCGCGCGTCGCCCATGGGCGACGGATTCTCCAGCACAAAGAGCGTTCCAGGTTCCATCTGTTCCGGTATCCACTCATCCAGCCTCTGAAGATCTTCCTGCATGATTCCCTCCTGTGTGGTTGATCGTGGGTGCTGGGGTGAGGTCCGGTCTGGGGGCCGGGCCAGACGACTGTGGTTTTACCGCGCAGAGATTTTGATGGACCTCCTCTCGAGGGCGCGTAAGGCGAGCGGTACGCGGGCACAGGGTATGCCTGATGATGGAAACCCGGATGAGGAAAAAGAATTGCGGGGGCGCCGAGCGCTTCGGGGGAAGGCGGCTCGCGAATGCGCCTTACAGGCGGCCTGGCTCGTACTCGATGCAGGTGCGGGCATCACAGGCGGCGTCTCGACAGTCGCCGTGACCCGATGAGATGCAGAGAATCGGATCGCAGCAGCACGTCAGTTGACGCCATTCTCAGTGGCGGGCGGGGGCATGTCAATGACGAGTTTGGGGGACTGTTATCGGAGGAGGTTCAGGACTGGGGCGCGGGCGAGGCAACGGCGGAGAGGATGGCGGAAGCGACGCGCTCGATCTGTGCGGGCTCGAGGTACGGGTGCATGGGCAGGCTGAGAACGCGCTCGGCGGCGAATTCCGAGACGGGGAAGCTGCCGCGGCTCCATTTTTTTTCCCTCGCGAGATTGGTGTAGACGGGCTGGAGATGCAGCGGCGTGGGGTAGTGCACGGCGGTGGGAATGCAGGCTTCGTGGAGAGAGGCGGTGAGGGTGCCGCGGTCGGCGACTTCGATGGTGTATTGCGCCCAGGCGCTGGTGCGGTTGGGGAGAACGCGCGGCGTCTGCACGGCATCGCGGAGGAGCGCTGTGTAGTGGTGGGCGATGCGATCGCGCGAGGAGAGCTCCTCGTCGAAGACCTCAAGCTTGGCGAGGAGGATGGCGGCCTGGAGGGTGTCGAGACGGCCGTTGAGCCCGATGCGCGTGTGGCGATAGCGGGCGGACTGTCCGTGATTGCGCAACTCGAGCATGGCGGTGGCGAGGGCATCGTCGTTGGTGAAGCAGGCGCCGCCATCGCCATAGCAGCCGAGGGGTTTTGACGGAAAGAAGCTGGTGCAGCCGATGGTGCTGAGATTGCCGGAGGCGCGACCTTTGTAGAGGGCGCCGAAGCTCTGGGCGGCGTCTTCGATGACGGCGAGGTTGTGGCGGAGGGCGATGTCGTTGATCGGGTCCATGTCGGCAGGCTGGCCGTAGAGGCTGACGGGAAGAATGGCGCGGGTGCGCGGGGTGACGGCGGCTTCGACGCGGGCTGGATCGAGGTTGTACGTGATCGGGTCGATATCGGTGAAGACGGGGATGGCGCCGAGGAGGGTGATCATCTCGCCGGTGGCGAAGAAGGTGAAGGGGGTGGTGAGGACTTCGTCGCCGGGGCCGATGCCGAGGGCCATGAGAGCGAGCAGGAGAGCGTCCGTGCCGCTGGCGCAGGTGATGCAGTGGCGAGCGCCGGTGCGCGTGGCGAGTTGGGACTCCAACTCCTGGACTTCGGGACCGAGAATGAAGCGGCCGTGATCGAGGACGGTCTGGATGCGGGCGTCGATGCGGGGTTTGAGCCGCTGGTACTGGGCTTTCAGATCGACAAATTCCATGACCCTTTATTGTCGCGCATTCCTCAGAATTCCAACCTGCTTCCTCCGGCGGCCCGGGGTCAAGGTTGGGGTACGCTGCGGAATGGCGCCGCGGACCAGTATGGGACCAGGGGTCTCGGGGCACGGTACGGTTGGGCCAACGGGCAGCTTGAATCGTATTGACCCTTGGTGGTTGGGAGCGTTTGCTTCTTGCTGTGGGGTGAACCTGGCCGAGGGGGATTGGGTGGTGGTGTGCGGCTTACCAACTCTTGCGCCGGCCAGCGCGTTCAGCGGTGAACCTTGCTGAGGGGGATTAGGGGGCGGTGTGCGGCTTAGCAACTCTCGCGGCGGCCAGCACGTTCAGCGGTGAACCTGGCCGAGGGGGATTAGGGGGTGGCGTGCGGCACAGCAAACCTCGGGCCGGCCAGCGCGTTCAGCGGACCTTTTCGGGGCTGGTCGGATAAGTGGTGCACCCGCGCGAGACCGACGGCTTTTGGCTGCGACCAGCGAGTCGGTTGCGCGGCCCGGGGAACCGGAGGTTGGGTCGAGCCGTATTCAGAACGGGGCCGTATCGAACGCCAGGAATGACAGCGATGAGTCAGCGTGTGCTTCTTTCTGTTCTGTTGGTTCTCTGCTGCAGTGGTATGGTGCGCGCCGAGGCACAGAGGGCTGCAAGGAATACACCAGCGTCGGAGGCCGCGCCCCTGCCGGATCCAGAGGCACTGATGGAAAGAGCCATCGCCAACGAGCAGAAGCTGGCTAGCGAGCAGGAGCGCTACGAGTGCCGCGTGACGGATGAGACGGTCGAGACGGACAGCAAAGGGCGAGTGAAGCACACGGACGTCGAAGTGCAGGAGCAGTTCTCTGTGAACGGCGTGACGGTGGAGCGGACGTTGTCAAAGAACGGAAACGAGCTGACGGGCGATGCCGCGCAGAAGGAAGACGAGCGCGTGATGAAGAAGACGGTGAAGTACAGCGATTCCGCGACAGCGAAAAGGCAGGTGGACAAGGAGAACCAGCAGGTGCAGGAGATGCTGGCGGCCATGGTGCTGACGCAGGGGCGGCGGCAGGAAGTGAACGGGCGCAGCGTGCTGTTCTACGACATCGTGCCGAATCCGAAGTTTCGAGCGAAGAACCTGAACCAGCGGTTCGCGCAGGTGATGCAGGGCACGATCTCGATCGACGAGCAGGCGGGCGAGGTGGTCGATTTGAATATCCGGTCGGTGCAGGATCTGAAGATCGCGGGAGGCATGCTGGCCAACCTGCACAAGGGCTTCTGGATCCACGTTCACGATCATGCCGAGCCGGATGGCGTGTGGCTTACGGATCTGGTGGAGGGCTCAGGCGACGCGCGGGCGGCGCTGTTTCTGCATCCCTATTTTCGGTTCAAAGAGACGACGGGCGACTGCCATCTGTATACGGCGACCGCGAAACAGGTGGGCAAGGCGGAGGTCGTGCGCTGAGGATGGTCGCGACACAATCCATGAGCCGTTACAGTCGCGCCTTGCGGCGGCGGCGAATCTCCCATCGTACGTAAAGGATGGAGAGGAAGATCATCCACAGGATCCAGGCCGCCCACCCCAGAGCCTGCAGCCAGAATGGGAGATTGCCGGCTGCGCCGATGCCAATGGCGGCGATGATGAGGATGCCGATGCCGAGTTCAAGGAAAAGCCGGCGGCGGCGCGGCCAGGTGAAATAGCCGCGGGGCTCGGGGATGGGGATTTGCCGCACGGCTCGATTGTAGGAGAGGGCAGCGCGCCGGTTACGTGCAGGGGCGTCGGCTGTCTAAATGGGTGAACATTCTGTCAGGCATGCGAACCGTCAAGAGAGGCCGGAGATCAGCGCGCCGGACCTGACTGCTGTTGGCGCAATGCCTGATCGAAGGTGCGCTGCGCTTCAGCGACAAAATTCTGATAGCCTGCGGGATCGATAAAGACGCGAGGACCTTCGCGCGGATAACGGTGAAGCTTGGTGAGCATACCGAAGTAGCCTCCATGGGCCCCAAGAAAAACGTCACAGGGCAGACCTTTCAACACAGCAAAGGTGTGCTGGAAATCCTGAGCGATTCCGGGGTAGCTGACGCGGTGGTGCGGCGTCGCAACGAAATGGAATTCCGACCAAAAACCGACTCCACCGACGATGACGATGTTGCGCAACGTTCCGGCTGGTTCTCCCGGAATATGGGAGCGGAGGGTCCAGGTAGTACCGCCGCGGGTGTGACCGGCGGTCTTATGGGCAGTGAGCGTCACGCCGCCCAGGCTGACGGTGTCTTCGTCGTGGAGGACGCGATCCACATGCACGGGAGCGTAGTTGTTTATATTGGGCGACGGGGCGAGAAAATCGGTTCGTGCGCCGGTCTCCACCACGCTGACGTCGCCGTCCATGACCATGTTCTTCGCATGCGTTTCACGAACGACCTCGGCCGCGCCTGCCATGTGATCAAAATGCGCCTGGCTGTTGAGCAGAATCCTCGTGTCCTTCCACCGGAAACCCAGCTTCTCGACGCTGGCGTGTATTTGCGGCGGCGAGGAGGCGAGATTTGCGTTGATTAGGATGTTTCCCTTTGGGGTGACGACCAGATAGCTGGCCAGGTCCTGGCTCCCCACGTAGTAAAGGTTGTCGGCGATCTGGAATGGAGCGATCGACGTTGTCCAGGCAGGATCGGTGGTCGCATGGCAGAGTGTGGCAATGAAGAAAAAGGGGAGGAGTAAGCGAAAAAGGGTCGCGCGCATCTTCAATTCTTATAGAGCCGATTCGGCACGGGCTGGGGGCTGCGCGGGTGAATGGGTTGCAGCATGGAATCCAGATGAGCACTGGATACGGGTCCGGGGGTGAATTCTACGCGTCGGCCTGTGGAGTGCGGGCAGCCGACCGTTAGAAGAGAGGGTTCCCACGATCAGCCTTCCGCGAGAAGCTCTGTACGATACCGGGGAGCAATCGCCTTTACCCTGGCCAGAAAGCCGGCCATTTGCTTTTCGTCGAGCCGGGGAGGCGGCGTTGTGCGGGTCGCGACCGGTACACCTACTTCCAGGAAGAACTCGTCGTTGCCGGCAGGGGAGCAGATGCAGATCATGCGAACTGGTTTGGCGGATGCATTGTGAAACCGGTGTGGCGCGTTCGACGGAATGTTGATGGTGTCGCCTGCGCGCACGGTGGACTTCTTACCCCGGAAGGTCACTTCCATCTCACCGTCGAGAAGAAAGAAGCTTTCTTCGAAGTCATGGCGATGCGGGGGTGGTCCACCGCCAGGCGGCACATGCATGTCGACTACGCAGAATCGACCGTTGGTGTCTTTTCCGGCGACGGTGATGGTGTAGGTGTCCCCAACCAGGCCGATGTGGCGGGCGGTCTTCGCATCCGCCTGGGCGAACGCGGACATGCGGCTGAGATCATCCGGGGGCAAGGGAGCATCGTTTTGCGTCTTTGCAGGCATGCGGTTTCTCCTGGACTGGAAGTGATCCTGCTGGTTTTCCGAGAGTGGAGTGGCCGGAACAACTTTAGTTAACAGCATGTCCCGGCGATTCATCGTCGAACCCGACTCTTACGAAGCCTCCGGATTGCCGTCGCGTTGCTCCGGCTGCGCTGAGAATGAGGTTCTCTCTGTTTAGACAGCCCGGAGGTGAACGGGAGGATCTCTCCGAAAAATACGTCTAAACCGGCCGGGGGGTGGCGTCGCCGGGGGCGAGGCGCTCGATTTCCTGTTGGACCCGGCTGCGGAATTCGAGGGGGTGGGCGATTTTGTGGAAGGGCTCGGAGGTACCGCCGGTGCCAATGATGGTGATCGATCCATAGCCGAGCATTCGGCCCATGGTGGGCTCGTCGACCTCGATGGTTTCGATTTTGTTGAGAAGCATTTCGATGGTGCGGCGGCTGGTTAGGCCGGTTTTGACGACCACGCGGCGGGTGGTGACGGCCATTTCCGTGGCATTGCGGCGCAGGCTGCCCATGAAGAAAACAAGGAGCGCGAGAACGAGCAGGGCGGCGAGGCCGACTTCGAGGCTGTGGAGGGTATTGGGCTGGAGGGCGCCGCGGTTGTCGTAGAGGTAATACGCCAGGTATCCGGCGCCGGCGAGGAAGATGAGGCAGGTGAAAAGGTGGCCCAGCATGACGATCCAGTGGAGCTTCGTGGTGTAGACGACCTTTTCGCCGGGTACCAAGGTTTTGTCAATGTAGCTCATCGTCACCTCGCGGAAAGGCCGAGCGAAGGCCCTTGCGCCGTTGGGAGGAAGTGTCCCACATTTGTGCGGAAATGCGGACAATTTCTGCAGGCGGCCCGCGGGATGGGGGGCCCTATCTTTTCCGGGGCGCGGGGCGTCCAAGCAAGTGGCGATCCGCCGGTATAGTCTCTTCATGCGCATCACACTTCTCGCCTTCGGCATGCTTCGGGAACTGCTGGGAAACGCGGCGGGTCGGCTGGATCTGCCAGCGGGGTCGACGGTGGAGGATGTGCTGGAGCGGTGCCGGGCGCTGGCTCCGGGGAAGGATGGTTTGTGGTCGAGCGTGGCGGTGGCGGTGAACCAGGAGTACGTGCGCGCGGGGCATCGGCTGGCGGAGGGTGACGAGGTGGCGCTGCTGCCGCCGGTAAGCGGGGGCGCGGACTTCGATCCCGGGGGAACACCGTATGTGCGGATTGTGCGGGAGCGGATCGTGCCGCAGGAGATCCTTCCGCTGCTGGGGCGTCCTGAAGACGGGGCGGTGACGATTTTCGACGGGATCGTGCGCAACCATTCGCGAGGACGGAGGACGCTGTACCTGGAATACGAGGCGTACGAGGCGATGGCTCTGAAGAAGATGGAAGAGCTGGCGGCGGAGGCAATCGTTCGTTATCCGGTGCGCAGCGTTGCGGTGGTGCACCGGCTGGGACACCTGGAGGTCGGAGAGTCGAGCGTGCTGATCGCGGTGTTTTCGCAGCACCGCGCGGCGGCGTTCGACGCGTGCCGGTGGCTGATCGACACGCTGAAGCAGACGGTGCCCATCTGGAAAAAGGAGTTCTTTGAGGATGGAGCGGTGTGGGCGGATGGCGATCCGTTTCCCGCGGTACTGAAGCCGGGCGGGAACGCGGGATGAGGACGAGGATTGTGATGTTGAAGGTTTGCCGTTCGGCGCTGGCCGCTGCGCTGCTGTGTACGGCTGTGATCGCGCTGGAGGCGCAGGAATCGCAGACAGGAACGATACCGCGGTTTCACGTGAACGTGCGGCTGGTGAATGTATTTGTCAACGTCACGGATGCGAATGGCGCGCCGGTCGGCAGTCTGACGAAGGAGGATTTCGCGCTGAGCGAAGACGGGGTGCCGCAGAAGATCGCGTACTTCGAGCGCGAGACGAATATGCCGCTGTCGATGGTGCTGGCGATCGACACGAGCGGGTCGGTGCGCAAGGATACGGGAGTGGAAGTGCATGCGGCAAAGGAGTTCCTGCACACGCTGCTGCGGCCTGTGGACCATCTGGATCTGATCGACTTCAATTCAAGCGTGCGCGAGGTGGTGCCGTTCACATCAGACCTGCGGCATCTGGAGTGGGGGCTGGACAATCTGGATTTCGGACCGGCAACGGCTCTGTACGACGCGATCTATCTGGGGGCGCAGAACCTGGCGTCGCGCTCGGGGCGGAAGGTTCTGGTGGTGATTTCGGATGGGGGCAATACAGTCAACGACGTGGACTTTCCGCAGGCGCTGGACGAGGCGATCCGGAGCGAAGTGATGATCTACAGCCTGATCGATCTGCCGATTCTGAATGACGCGGGGCGGGACACGGGCGGGGAGCATGCGCTGATCACGATGTCGCAGGAGACCGGCGGGAAATACTACTACGCGCAGTTTGGGGACATGACGGAGGCGTTTCAGAGGCTCTCGGAAGATCTGCGGACGCAGTATCAGCTCGGCTACTATCCGGTGCAGCGGAGGACGCAGACGGATTTTCGGCGGATCCAGGTGACGCTGAAGACGAATCCATCGGACTTACTGCGATACAGGCCGGGGTATTACGCCAAAGCGTCGGCGCCGCTGGATCAGTAGGGCGGGGACGGTCTCAGGGGCGCGGCAGAGGCTGGTTCGTGCAGGAAAAGCGGCTGGGTGAGATTCTCGCTTCCCATATCTGGCAAAACCGGCCAGATATGGGGCACCCGAGATCGTGCTTAATCCAAAGCGCCCGGGCTAAAGCCCATTTCGTTTGAGCGGCGCTTCCCGCCGGGTTAAAACCCCCATTCTGCTTGCTGGCTGCGCCGACTCGCTCAGGGCAGGCTAATGCTTTCTCCGTCACCTCGCTGCGCGAGGTCAGGATGTGTACGCTACCCGTTGGGCTGAGCCGGAGGATCGGGCGATCCGGCGGGGTGACTTCAGCGGGTGAGGATCACTTCGTAGAGATTGTCTTTGGCTAGGAAGAATTTGTATCCGGACCAGCCCTGGAAGAGCTGCTCGATTTTGCGGTTGGTGTAGACGCGGCGGACGGGATGAGGCTCCGACTCCTGCATTTCGATCTCTGAAGTCGCGGTGAGGTGGTAGCGGCAGTAGGCGGTGTAAGGGCCGGCCTGCTTGCTGTGAAAGATGGCCAGCACTTTGCCGTCGCGCAGGGTCGCGTCCTTGAGATGGGCGACGAGCGGGGCGACGAGACCGTCGGGGATGTAATCGAGGGTGGCCCAGAGCAGGACGACGTCGAACTGGCGGCCGTGAAAATTGAGGTTTTGCTGGAAGTAGGCCTCGGCATTGAAGCGGGGCGCACCGCCTTCTTCCGTCGGGGGGAGGGACCAGTCGTTGTTGAGGGCCTCGCGGACGACGTCGGCCATGTAGACGCTGTGGCCCATTTCGGTGAGGAAGTTGATGTTCTGGGGCGAGGTGGGGCCGATGTCGAGGACGCGGAGGCCAGGATTTGCTTTGAGGTGCTTCAGCATCGACTCCCAGCCGCTTGAATGGCGGGGAATGCGCGGGCCGGTCAGCAGCGTGGGCCGGTCGCGGCCGGCGTCATCCTGTTTTCTGCGGAAGAGAGTGACCATCGTGTCGTTCGGGGACCCCGTCTTCTGGATTGTAATGGGTCGCGTGCAGGGAGGGGCCGGCCAGTGGGGCTGGCGGCCGTGTGCGGGCTTTAAAGGTCGGAGGGCTTCGGAGTGGATTCGGCGGGCGCCGGGACAGCCGCAGGCGGTCGCTTTGGTAAATGGAACCGGTATTCGGTGACGATTTTCTGCATGGCGCCGCCGAGCCCGGCGAGGGGGTCGGCGGCGGCGCGGAGGCGAGCCTGGGAGGCCACGGCCATGCGGACGCCTTGCCCGCTGGTGACGTAGAAGGTGACGTCTCCGAGAGGGGGGAGGGCGCTGGTTTCGGTGGGCTCGAAGTGGCACTGCATGGTGGTGGCCAGAGAGACGGCGTGAAGGGCGGCCTCGCGGATGGCGGGGAATTGCTGGCTGCCGCCGAGGAATCCGCCGCCGGAGCTCAGATAGAGGCTGGCGTTGCCATCGACGGAGGCGACGACGGTGGCGGTGCCGTGGTCGACATGGAAGTCCATGATGACGGTCTGGATGGCGCGGGGAGGGATGCGCGGCAGGCGTGTCTCAAGAGAATGGCGACGCAACATGGCGTATGTTGCCGGGTCCACCTTGTGCTGCGTGTCCATTGTCACAGGCTATTCCGGGGATGCTTCCCGCGCTGTGAGGTTCGTCACGCCTCTTAAGTGGGTTTGGCAGCGGACATTTTGGGCTTGCTGCTGGCGCCGCGCCAGTAGAGAACGAGGCCGATGAGGATGGAGGCGATGGTTCCGATGAGGAGCTTGAGCTCGAATCCCAGCTTGCTGGAGGAGTCGCCGGGCGGGATGAGGGAGACGGCGATGCCGAGGAGAACGACGAGAAAGCCGAGACCGCCGCAGACCCAGAGGCCGAGGCGCCCGCCGGGAACGAGGATGGCGTGGGGGTTGGAGGCGCGATCGGGCCGGGCACCGAGGCGGATGACGGCGGCAAACATATAGAGGAAGGGGATGAAGTAGAGAATGATGGCCGCGTCGATGAGGACCTGGTAGGCGCCGCGGGTGGTGTCGTTGATCTGGGAGATGAGAAGGATGGCGCCGGAAAGAATGCCCTGGACGAGGATGGAGACCCAGGGGGTTTTCCAGCGGGGATGAATTTTGCCGAAGGCGGCGGGCAGGTAGCGGTCGATGCCGACGACGAAGGGGACGCGGGCGATGCCGGCGACCGTGGATCCCACTCCGCCAGCGTTGCCGATAGTGACGAGAACGGCGGCAAGGATGCCGAGGAAGCCGATCTTCAGGGCGACGGAGCCGATGGTGATGGCGTGGAAGACGCCGCTCTGGGGATCGAGAGCGGGCGCGGGGACGAGGACGAGCACAGCGAAGGTGCCGGCGATGTAGATGAAAGCGATGAGGGCGCCCGCTCCATAGACGGCGCGGGGCAGAGTGCGGCGCGGGTCGCGGATCTCGTCGCTCATGGCGGAGACGAGCTCGAGGCCGGTGAAGGCAAAGGCAATCTGGGACCAGAAGTTGACGGTGTCCCAGTCCCAGGCGGGGAGCATGTTGCGGAGGGTGAAGTGGGTGACGGAGCCGGTCCCGTGATGGAGGGCAACGAGCGCGGCGACGATGACGAGGATGAGCAGGGGGACGAAGGTGCCGACGCCGCCGGCGTTCTGGAGCCACTTGCCGATGTTGAGGCCGATGATGTTGAGGCCGACGGCCACGATGAGAAGGCCCATGGAGACCCAGAGCTGGAAGGCGCGGTCCTGCGAGAGGCCGGAGCCGTTGGGTCCGATGATGTAGGCGGACATGGAAGCCGAAGCGAGGAGCAGACCGGGGAAATAGAAGACGGTGTAGATCCAGTAGGTCCAGCCGGCGATGAAGCCGTGGAAGTCTCCAAAGGCTTCTTTGGCCCAGACATAGAGGCCGCCTTCGTGGGGGAAGCGCGAGGAGAGCTCGTTGATGACGAGGGCTCCGGGAACGAAGAAGAAGACGGCGGCGATGGCCCAGAGGCTGATGGAGGAGGTGCCGTTGTGGCCGGCGGCGGCGATCCAGCGGGGGCCCAGGACGGTGGCGATGTTGAAGAGGAGGACATCCCAGAAGCCCATGGTCTTGCGGAGCTGGGGTTGGGTGTCGGGAATCATGGTGGGCCAGGACAGCGTACAGCGGATAGCGTACAGCGTGCAGGCGGACGCGGGGTGCGTTAGTCGAGGTTAATCATGATGCGGGTGAATTGGGTGGGGTCAGCGTCCCAGGCGCGGAGGATGTCGGGCGTCTGATCGAGAGGGACGGTGGTGATGGCGCGGACGACGGGGAAGCGGTGCTGCTCGAGCATGCGGATGACCTGCTCAAAGTCGGCGGGGAGGGCATTGCGGGCGCCAACGATGGTGAGTTCTTTCTGCACGAAGAGGCGGGTTTCGTAGGTGACCGGCTCTTTGGCGTAGCCGATGTAGACGACGCGGCCGGTGAAGGAGACGAGTTCGACGGCGGTGCGGAAGGTTTCCGGCGAGCCGACGGCTTCGATGACGACGTCGGGTCCGTGACCGTGGGTCCAGTGGGCCAGAGCGTTTGCCGGGTTCTGGCGCGCGGAGTTCAGGGTATGGGTGGCGCCGGCTTCGCGCGCGATGGCAAGCTTGGCGTCATCGACGTCAATGCCGATGGTGGTGGCGCCGCGAAAGGCGGAGGCCGCGACGACTCCCAGACCGACACCTCCGCAGCCGAAGATGGCGACGGTGTCGCGGTTGGTGATCTGGGCACGGGCGACGGCATGAGCACCAACGGTAAGTGGCTCGACGAGGCAGAGTTCTTCCAGTTCAAGGTTGCCGACGAGCAGCTTCTCGACGGGGACGGCCAGGTACTCGGCCAGGGCGCCGTCACGCTGCACGCCGAGGGTGCGGTTGTCGCGGCACGCGTTGGGACGGCCATTGCGGCAGGCGGAGCACTGGCCGCAACTCGCATAGGGCGAGAGGGTGAGGTGGGTGCCGGCTGTGAGAGGCGACTGGCCGGGATCGACGATGGTGGCGGCGATTTCGTGTCCGGGAATGCGCGGGTACGAGACCAGGGGGTTGCGTCCGCGCCAGGAGCTGAGGTCAGTGCCACAGAGGCCGACGCGGCGCACGCGCAGCAGGGCTTCGCCTGGCTGGGGCGTGGGATCGGGAACGTTCTCGACGCGGACGTCGCCGGGGCCGTGCATCACTACTGCTCTCATGGGTGGTGTCCTTCTACCATTGTGTCCCCGAACGTCGTTGCCTTTCCAACAAAACGACCGCGGTCGTGCCCTGGGACGAGAACGGCTGGGAGAGATTCTCGGCTTCCCACCCTGTCTCCTCGAAGAGCACGAGGAGACAAGGATGGGACACCCGGGTTTGGTAGGGTGGTCGGGTAGATTGTCGAGATTCCGGCGAGAGGATGAACGTTGCAAGGGAGCGTACCAGGGTCTGCGATGCGGGAACGCGCGGTGCGGACGCGGCGGCGGTGGCGGATTGGCTGGCTGCTGGGGCTCGGCGTCCTGATCAACTACTTCGACCGCGTGAACCTTTCGGTCTCGCACGACGCGCTGATCGGGGCTTTCGGGATCTCCGATATCACGTTTGGCTATTTGCTGGGCGCGTACAACTGGACCTACGCGCTGTGCCAGTTGCCGATTGGGGTGGTGCTGGATCGTCTGGGTGTGAAGAAAGTGGGGCGGATCAGCACGCTGGTGTGGAGCGCGGCCACGTTCGGGGCGGCGATGACGCCCAATATTTCGGGATTTTTCGCCTCGCGGTTTGTGCTGGGCGTGGGCGAGGCACCGACGTTTCCAGCGAACGCGAAGGCGGTCGGGAACTGGTTTCCGCAAGAGGAACGGAGCTTTGCCACAAGCCTGTTCGACGCGGCGGCGAAGTTTGCGCCGGCGATTGGGGTGCCGCTGATCGGGATTCTGCTGCTGCACGTGGGCTGGCGGATCAGCTTTGCGGCGACGGGCTTTGTGAGCCTGCTCTATTTTGCGTTGTTCTTCGCGATTTACCGGGAGCCTGAAGAGGATCCGGGGCTGACGGCGGAGGAACTGGCGCTGATTCGCGAGCCGGGCCGCGACAGTGGGGAGCCGGCGGAGCGTGGGCCATCGCTCTGGAATCTGCTGCGGCAGCGGAAGGTGGTGGGGCTGGCGATCGGGTTCGGATCCTACAACTATGTTTTCTATCTGCTGCTGACTTGGCTGCCGAGTTATCTGTCGTCGGCGCTGCACATCGATCTGCTGCACTCGTTTTTGTATACCGGCGTGCCGTGGCTGGTGGCGACGGCGATGGATTTGGCGATCGGTGGCCTGATGGTGGACTGGCTGATCCAGCGGGGATGGAATGCGAGCCGGGTGCGGATGACGGTGCTGGTGACGGGGACGGCGATGGGGCTGGGGATCTTCGGGTGCGCGTGGGCGCACACGGCGGCGCAGGCTCTCGCGTGGATCAGCCTGTCGATTGGCGGACTGTCGGCGGCGGCGCCGGTGGGCTGGTCAGCTCCTTCGCTGATTGCGCCGCGCAGAAGCGTGGGACGGGTGGGCGGCATTCTGAACTTCTCGAATCAGATATCGGGGATCGCCGCGCCGGTGGTGACGGGGTATCTGGTGGAGGCGCGGCATGCCTTCACGATGGCGTTTGCGGTGGCCGCGGCGTATCTGGTGGTGGGGATCGGGGCGTATCTGGTGTTGCTGCGGGATGTGGAGCCGATGAACCCGGTCCAGATCTGAAAGAACTCACCACAGGAAAACGAAAAGCTTCACCACGGAGGACACGGAGGGCACGGAGGTGCTTTCGGCGGCAGCGGACGGCGGTGCCTGTCTCTGGAGAGCATTCAACTACGTGGAGGTCCGAATGGCCTCAGGGGCTAAAGCCCTCTCTTTTTACGATCATTTGCGGCACGACTGAAGTCGTGCCCTGATACAAAAGCAGTCGATACCAGGTTTTCCGCAAGCGCTGAAGTCGTGCCCTGATACAAAAGCGGTCGATTACCAGGTTTTCCGCAAGCGCTGAAGTCGTGCTCTGACACAAACCGAAACGGTTCGCGATCGAGCTTCGGGCGATGACTTCATAGTTTCGGTTTTGCGGGCAGGGCGCGCATGGATCCGGTGGTGATGCCGCCGTCGACGAGGAGCGTCTGGCCAGTGATGTAGCGGCTGGATTCCGAGGCGAGGAAGACGATGGCGCCATCGAGGTCGCTGGGGGCGCCGGGGCGACGGAGGGGGATGCGCTCGACGAGGGAGCTGACCCAGTCCTGGTCTTCGTAGAGGACCTGATTCTGTGCGGTCTTAAACCAACCGGGGGCGAGGCAGTTGACGGTGATGCCGTGCGGTCCCCAGTCGTCGGCGAGGCTCATGGTGAGCTGGCGGATGCCGCCGCGGCTGGCGCCGTAAGGGGCGAGGCCGGAGTAGCCAAAGACGCTGGTGACCGAGCCGATGTTGACGATGCGGCCGTAGCGGCGCTGGATCATGCCGCGGGCGACGGCCTGAGCGACGAAGAAGCTGCCGCGCAGGTTGGTGTCGAGGATGAGATTCCAGTCGTCCCAGGTGACGTCGAGGGCTGGCTTGCGGACGTTGCATCCGGCATTGTTGACGAGGATGTGAATGGCACCGAAGGTGGACTCTGCTTCTTCGGCAAAACGATGGATGCTGGCGGGATCGCGGACGTCGAGTTCGAGAGAGACGGTGCGGCGGCCGAGTGCGTGGATTTCTTCGGCAAAGTCAGTGAGGGCATCGCGGCGGCGGCTGGTGAGGATGAGGTCAGCGCCGGCGCGGGCGAGCGCGCGGGCGAAGTACTGGCCGAGACCACGGCTGGTTCCGGTGACAATGGCGACGTGGCCGGTGAGGTCGAAGAGGGCGTCGCTCATCGGGCAGCCTCCGGCGTCGGCGTGAGGACGATCTTCATCAGATTCGGCTCGTGCGCGTGGAGGCGCTCGAACCAGCGCGGGCCTTCTTCGAGCGGGGCGACGGCGGTGATGAGCGGTTTCACCTGGATGATGCCACGGGCGATCAGGTCGATGGCCTGAGGATATTCTCCGGCGGAGGCGGCGGTGCCCTGCAGCCGCAACTGGCGGCTGACCACAACCTGCAGCGGGATGGTGACCTGGGGCGCGATATTACCGATCAGCGTCACGGTGCCGCCTTTGCGCACGGAGGCGATGGCGGTTTCGATGGTTTCCTGGCGGCCGACGGCTTCATAGGCGACGTCCACACCGGTACCGGTTTGGGTGAGGATTTCGCGGGCGAGGTCCGATCCGGAGAGATGGAGAACGTCGGTGGCGCCGAGTTGGCGGGCGAGCTCGAGGCGGGTGGCATCGATGTCGGCGATGAAGACGCGCGAGCAACCGGCGGCACGCGCGGCCTGCAGGGTGAGCAGGCCGATCATGCCGGCTCCGAGGACGAGAGCGGTTGCGCCTGCGGTCACCTGACTGACGGCAACGGCGTGGAGGGCGACGGCGGTCGGCTCCAGCATGGCAGCTTCGGCGAAGGACATCGACGGCGGGAGGCGATGAGCAATACGCTCCGGCACGGTGACAAATTCGGCGAAGGCTCCGGCGCGGCGGTATTCGCCGCAGGAGACGCCGAGGACCTGGCGACGGTCGCAGAGGTTGATTTCGCCACGCAGGCAGAAGGGGCAGGCCCCGCAGAAGACGGTGGAGTCGAAGGTGACGCGGTCTCCCTGGCGGAAGCGGGAGACGGACTCGCCGACGGCGGCGACGACACCGGCAGCTTCGTGGCCCATGACGATGGGGGGGATGCGGCGGCCGGAGGAACCGTCGTAGCCGTGCACATCACTGCCGCAGATACCGCAGGCGGCGACACGGATGAGCAGCTCGGCGGGCGCGGGTTGGGGCGGTGGTATCTCCTGCAGGACGAGTTGGTTGTATTCCTCGAGGACGAGCGCCTTCATGACTTCAGTTTGCCACCGATGGGGAAACCGCAGGGGTTTTCCCCGGGAAATTGGGCAAAAACGCTTCCCATAGACGTTCAAGGGGTGATACGCTTCCGTTCCAATAGAACTTCTATGGGAGCAACTGCGTATAAGCGTTCCAGAAGGAGGACGCGGGGTGTCGAAGAAGGAACAGGAGCTGCTGCTGGGGACGCTGGACATGCTGATCCTGCGGACGCTGGTGATGGGGCCGGCGCACGGGCACACGATCGCGCACGTGATCGAACACACGTCAGCGGAGGTATTGCAGATTGAGCAGGGCTCGCTCTATCCGGCGCTGCACCGTCTGGAGGATCGCGGGTGGGTGTCGTCGTACTGGGGGGCGAGTGAGAACAATCGGAAGGCGCGGTTCTACAAGCTGACGGCCGCGGGGCGGAAGCGGCTGACGGTGGAGACGAACCGGTGGGAGTCGATGGTGGAGGCGATTGGACGGGTGCTGGGGCAGGCGGGCGGCGTAGTGGAGTGAGGCCTCCCACCCTGTCGCCAACAACGAGCGACAAGGATGGGGCACCCGAAATCGGGCTCTGATACAGAAGCGGCTGGGTGAGGTTTGGGGTTTCCCGCATCTGCCAAAACCCGGCAGATATGGGGCACCCGAAATCGGGGAGCTTGGCGATGAATCTCAGGCGGTATTTGCGACGGAAAACGTGGGACGAGGAGCGGCGGCGCGAGCTGGAGGCGCATCTGGCGCACGAGATCGACGACAACCTCGCACGGGGACTGTCGCCGGAGGAGGCGCGGCGGCGGGCGTATCTGAAGCTGGGGAATCCGACGGCGATTCGTGAGGAGATCTGGAAGATGAACAGTCTTGTGTCAGTCGAAGAGCTGGGGCGCGATCTGCGGTATGCGGTGCGGCAGCTGGTGCACAGTCCGGGGTTCGCGGCGATTGCTGTGGTGACGCTGGCGCTGGGGATCGGGGTGAACACGGCGATTTTCAGCATGGTGAACGGGCTGCTGTTCCGTTCGCTGCACATCGCGGACGAGACGCGGGTGCTGATGATCGGGATCCGGCAGAAGGGCGGCGCTTACCAGCCGCAGATGTCGGTGCCGGAGATGCAGGCGGTGGCGGGGCAGACGAAGGGCGTGTTCTCGGAGGTCTTCGGCGCGCAGTACGGACTGGACGGCATCACCACGGGAGGCAGCCAGCCGGACCGGCTCTTCACGGATTACGTGACCGGGAATTACTTCTCCGCGCTGGGGGTGCGGCCGGCGCTGGGACGATTCTTCAAGCCGACGGAGGGAGTGACGCCGGGCGCCGATCCGCACCTGGTGCTGAGCTACGGCTACTGGCAGGAGCGCTTCGGAGGCGATCCGCATGTGGTGGGTCGACAGGTGGCGCTGGATGGGAAACCGGTGACGATTATCGGTGTGGCACCCAGGAGCTATCGCGGGCTCAACAGCATTCTCGAAGTGCAGGCATATCTGCCGCTGGCTATGATCGTGCCGATTGAGAATACGCCGCTGACCGATTTCAACAAGCTGACGAACCGGGGCATGCAGGTGTTTGCCCGGCTGGCCAACGGGGTGACGGCGCATCAGGCGAATGCGGCGCTGGCCGTTGTGGCACGGGACCTGGCGGCCGCGCATCCACGGGAGGAGCGGGATGCCCAGATGAGGACTTTCTCGCTGGAGGCGGGACGGCTGTCTGCTGGAGATCTGGACCAGAACAACACCTTCAACGCGGTGTCGGCGATTTTTCTGGGACTCGCGGGGCTGGTGCTGCTGCTGGCGTGCGTGAATGTGGCGAATCTGCTGCTGGTGCGGGCGACGGTGCGAGAGCGGGAGATGGTGATTCGGTCGGCGCTGGGAGCGCGGCGATTCCGGCTGATCCGGCAGATGCTGACGGAGAGCCTGCTACTGGCGCTGCTGGGAGGCGGGGGCGGGATTGCGCTGGGGCTGGCAGGGAGCCGGCTTCTGTCGTCTGTCAATCTGCAGACGGATCTGCCGCTCGGATTCGACTTTGGTTTTGACTGGCACGTGTTTGTGTTCTCGGCCGTGCTGGCGGTGGTGGCGGGAGCGGTGGTGGGGATTGTGCCGGCGCTGCGGCTGGCGCGGGCGAATCTGAACCTGGTGTTGCGCGAAGGCGGCCGCGGGATCGCGGGGCACGGACACAAATTTCGTGACGCACTGGTGATGCTGCAGGTGGGGGCGGCGCTGACGCTGCTGGTGATTGCGGGGCTGTTTCTGAGGAGCCTGCAGAAATCGGAGCATGCGCAGCTGGGATTCAATCCCAACAACGTGCTGACCCTGATGATGGATCCCAGCGAGGTGGGGTACGACGAGCAGCGGTCGCTGGAGTTCTACAAGGAAGTGCTGCCGCGGGTGCGGAGCCTGCCGGGGGTGGTGTCGGCGACGCTGGCGCAGTCGATCCCGATGGGGCTGATCGATAATGGATCGGAAACCGTGACGATTGAGGGGTACACGCCGCCGCCCGGACAGGCGCCGCCGACGATCGGTCACAACGAGATCGGGACCGACTATTTCCGGACGCTGAAGATTCCGATGGTGGAGGGGCGAAGCTTTACAGATGGGGACACCAAAACGAGTCTGAACGTAGCGATTGTGAGCCGGACGATGGCGGAGAAATACTGGCCGCATGAAGATCCGATCGGACGGCATTTCACGATGGGGTACGATCCGACGCATCCGATGCAGGTGGTGGGGGTGGCGGGAGACGCGCACTATGGAACGCTGGCAGGCGCGGCGCCGGCTTATTTCTACACACCCTATACGCAGCATGATGTGAACACCGTGCTGGCGCTGGAGGTGCGAACGGGCGGCGATCCGGGGGCGATGGAGCCGGCGATCGAGCGGGCCATCCACGGGCTGGTGGCGGGGCTTCCGCTGTTCGAGGTGAAGACGCTGCACCAGGCGCTGTATTCGCCCAACGGGCTGCTGCTGTATGAAGTGGTGGCGGCGCTGGCGGGGGTGATGGGAACCCTGGGACTGGTGCTGGCCGTAGTGGGCGTGTACGGCGTGCTGTCGTATGTGGTGAGCCAGAGAACGGGAGAGATCGGGGTGCGGATGGCGCTGGGCGCGGGGCGCGGCGACATTCTGCGGATGGTGTATCGGCAGGGGATGTGGATCGTGGGCATCGGGCTAACGGTGGGGCTGGCGGCGAGCTTCGGGGTGGCGCACCTGCTGCGGAGCATGATCGTGGTGAGTGCATCGGACCCGGTGACGTATGTGATCGTGCCGGTGGCGCTGGGGGCGATCGCGCTGCTGGCGTGCTATGTTCCGGCTCGACGAGCCATGCGCGTGGAGCCGATGCAGGCGCTGCGGATGGAGTGAGGGAGAGGCAGGGGTTAGGGAATAGGGATTAGGGATTAGAAGGGTCGCCGCGTGGCGACCCTTTTTGCTGCCGACGGCGTGGCCGCGGGAGGAACGTGCTAGTTGTGCGTGCGGCGACGCTGCCGGTGATGATTTCGTGAGAAACCTGAAACAGCCGACGCGGAGGGGAATCCTGGGGATTCTTCGGCCGCTTACGCGGCCTCAGAACGGTGGCCACTCCAGACTGCCGCCTTCCAGCAGGTACGCGCATTTTTCTACTCGATAGCCATTGCCGTCGGCGACGGTGAAGACGCGGGGGCGGCCTGTGGGGCTGGTGCTCCAGAGAGAGACGCCGGCGTAAGCGCCGTCTTTACGGACGATGTAGTACTCCATGTCGAGCAGGCGGACTTTGGTCATGTCACCGTTGTAGTTACGAACGATGCGGCGCATGACTTCGAGGCCGGCGTCTTTGGGATCCATGCCGTGGCGCATGAGCTCGACGATGGTGTGGGCGCCGACAACCTTGATGTTCTCCTCGCCGGAGCCGGTGGCGCCAGCGGAGCCCACATCCTGATCTGTCCACGAGCCGGCGCCGAGGATGGGCGAGTCGCCGAGTCGACCGGGGAGTTTCCACGCGAGGCCGGAGGTGGTGGTGGCGCCGGACATCTCGCCTTTGGTGTTGACGACGGAGACGTGGATGGTGCCGGTGGTGGGCCAGAGAATCTGCTCGGCGGCGTAAAGGCGGTTCTCCGGTGCGATGCCGAGGTCGGCGGCCATCTGCATGAGCTTTTGCGTGCGCACGCGGATCGTCTCCGCCCACTCGGGCGTGGGATGGCGGGGAACGCGGCCGGGGCGGAGCGATGCGGCTGTCTGCGTTGAGGAATCCCATGTCCCAACCCCAGGGACATGGGGCACCCGGTCTTCGTCGAGCGACGACATGCCATGGAGATCGATGGTCGGTTTGGGAGCGGGGCGGCCGGCGTAGGGATCTTTCCAGCCAGGCTCGGTCATGGACGGCCCCCACCAGTCCATCTGGGAGTTGTTTTCCTTCCACAGCATCCAGATTTTGCGGGCGTCGTCGGTGAGGAGGTTTTCGCGGGGAAAGCCGAGGTCAACGGCAAACTGTTCGGCGCCGTTAGCACAGAGCATCACGTGGCCGGTGTGTTCGTAGACCTTGCGAGCGACGAGGCAGACATTCTTAATGTTGCGGACGCCACCGACCGACCCGGCCGAACGCGAGGGTCCGTGCATGCAGCAGGAGTCGAGCTCGACGACGCCTTCTTCGTTGGGCAGGCCACCGTAGCCGACGGAGTGATCTTTGGGGTCGTTCTCGCGGCCGAGGCAGACGTGGTGAACTGCGTCGAGCGTATCGGCGCCATCGAGGAGCATCTGGTGGGCTTCCTGGATGGTCTGGTCGCCGGTGACGCGGGTGACGATGACGGGCTGGGCCGGAGGCTTGAGGGCTTTGACGGAATCAGCGGTTTGAGCGAAGGCGTCGGGGAGGGTCGCCGTAGTGAGTCCAAGGCCGGCGGTGGTGAGCGCGCCGAGCGAGAGGAAATCGCGCCGTGTTGTCATGCAGAACAGGGTACAGGAGGAACAGGTTGCAGGCTGCCCCGAGTTGCGGGAGAAGTTTTGAAGGGATGGGCCACCGGGGCGGTGGACCGCGGCCAGGCGCAGGCTGGATCGATATAGAGGAAGGCACGGCGTCTGGAAACAAAGAAGAGCTCAGTGATGGGGCAGATCATTCAGATCGAGGTGGAACTGGCCGTTCTCGCCATGCCAGATGCGGTCGTCGGTGGGGAGCTTCGCGGCCAATTGGTCGAGGGCGACCAGGAAGACAGCGATCGCCCGGTAGTTCATGAAATACGCGTCGCTGTCGATGGCGGAGGCTGTGTCACGGGCAGAGCCGGGAAGGCCGGCTTTCTGCTCGGTGACGGAATCAAGGAGAATGCAGGGAACGTTGCCGTAGCGAAAGGGCTGCGTGTCGTCCGTGCCGAGCCAGGGTGACGGATCCAGAGCCTGCGGCGGGGAAACGCTGCGGTCGGAATGCACCGCCACCGCCAGAGCCATCTGCAGGTGAGCGGTCGCCTCCTGCAGAAACATGTTGTCTGTCATCGAGTAGAAGCGGAGGGTCGGTGAGAGGCCGAGACTGTCGAGCGCGACCATGACGCGGATCTGCTTTTTCTGCCGGCGGGTAAGAGAGTGGAAATAGGCGGAGCCGCCGGATTTGCCGCCGCTCTCCACAAACACCCAGGTATTCTCGCGGGGGCGAGCCTGCATGGCGAAATAGAGTGAGGGCAGCAAAACCGCGCCGCTCCAGTTCTCGACAGCGCTCTGGCCCCTGCCCTGATGCTGATATTCAGCGAGCACGACGACGGTGGCCGGTGAGTTGCCGGGCAAGGTACAGATGAGGTTGTCCGGGTTGCCGGGTTGCTTGCCGAGCGGCTGGATTTTCATCTGGTCGCCGGAACATCCTTTGATCGAAAAGAGAGCTTTCAGGTGGTCGAAGCGGGCCTGATCGGCCGCGGGAACAGAATGGACCTCATCATCGAGCTTCGTGCGCGGGGTTGCGTAATAGTAAAGGTACGAGCCGGCGGGAGAGGAGGGAGGGGGTGGTGCTGTTTGCCCGCTGAGGGATGCGGCGAAAACCAGCGTGAGGCAGAGAGCCGCAGTGACCCGCACCAGGAGTCTCCTGGCGGGCTAGGATAACACGTTGCGAGGGGTATCCCTGGAGGGAAGGGAATGAGAAAACGGTGGCTGCTGGCATTGGGCGGAATGGCTCTGGGCGCGAGCGCATGGGCGCAGCTCGCGGTCGATCATCTGCCGAGCGATTTGCAGGCGAAGGTAGATCAAGTCGCGCAGACCGCGCTGGCACAGACGGGCGTGCCCAGTGCGTCGCTGGCGATTGTGCAGGACGGGAAGATCGTCTACACGAAGGCCTACGGAGACGCGCACCTGAATCCCGATGAGGCGGCCGAGCCGCACATGCGCTACTCGATCGGATCGATCTCGAAGCAGTTCACAGCGACGGCGATCCTGATGCTGCAGCAGGAGGGGAAGCTGTCTGTGAACGATCCGGTGGGCAAATATCTGCCGGAGTTGACACAGGCGAATGAGGTGACGATTCGGGAGGTACTGTCGCACACGTCGGGGTACGAGGACTATTGGCCGGAGGATTATCTGATGCCGCCGATGGCGCAGCCGACGACGGCCGAGCACATTGTGGATGTGTGGGGAGAAAAGCCGCTGGACTTTGCGCCGGGGACGAAGTGGCAGTACTCGAACACGGGCTACGTGATTGCCGGGCAAATTGTGGAGAAGGTGAGCGGCGAACCGCTGATGCAGTTTCTGGAGGAGCACATCTTTCATCCGCTGGAGATGAAGGAGGTGTGGAACTCGGATGTGAAAAAGCTGGGAGAGACGGATGCAGCGGGGTATATCCGGTATGCGCTGGGGCCGCTGCGGCCAGCGCCGAAAGAGGGGCGCGGATGGATGTTTGCGGCGGGCGAGCTGGCGATGCCAGCCTATGACCTGGCGCAGTGGGACATCAGCGTGATGGATCGCAGCCTGCTTCAGGCGCAGTCGTACGACGAGATGGAAACTCCGGTGATGCTGAAGGACGGGACGAGTTCGCATTACGGGCTGGGGATGTTTGTGCGGGATATGAACGGGCACGAGGAGTTGGAGCACTCGGGTGAGGTGTCGGGCTTCGTGGCGGAGAACATGGTCTTCCCGAAGGACAAAATCGCGATTGCGGTGCTGACGAACCAGGACGCCTCGCGGGCGGCGGGGGTGATCGGGCGGGAGCTGGCGCCGCTGCTGCTGGGGACTGCGCAGACGACGCCGACGGCCGCCGAGGCCCAGGCGGAGGAGTTGTTCGAGAATTTCCAGCAGGGGAAGATTGATCGCAGTCTGTTTACTCCATGGTGCAACGCGTATTTCGACGAGCAGGCGCTGCAGGATTATGAGACCAGTCTGGCGCCGCTGGGTAAGCCGTCGCACGTGCAGCAGGTCGGCGAGGCTCTGCGCGGGGGAATGACGTTCCGGGTCTTCCGGGCGGAGTTCGCAGGCGGGGCAAAGCCGGTGACGATCACAACTTACACGGAGCCGGACGGGAAGCTGGAGCAGTACCTGGTCTTTCCCGCCAGCTAGCCGCTGGAGGCGGGCGCGCCTTCGGCGCCTGGTCGAAGCAGGACATGCGGGCTGGCCGTCCTTTCCTGGTCTTTTCACGGCTGCGTCACCCGGCGTTAACAAACGGGAACCAGAATCGTCATCACGAAGGCGCAGGCAGCGGCGCTTCTGGACTGAGACCCATCGGCACGGCTGCAACCCAGAGCGCCTGGGTGCACCCTTTCGTAATCAGGGGAGGCTGTGGAAGTACCGCGTCGAAGCCGCGGTGGGGTGCTTTATTCCCTTAGTTTTCATATGGATTAACATGACGTTCAAATATCCGGATTAGGGTAGACGAGTCGTGAACCTGCGCATTCAGGAGCCCCGCGCCCCCAAGCCTGCCGAGGCGGACCGTCCGGTAGACGGGATCGTCGCGGTTCCCGTTTCTGATCCGGCATCGCCCATTCGCACCTATTTGCAGAGCCGAGGAAATTCCAGCGTGGCGGACTCGACGTTCCGCTGGCTGATGGTGCTGTGCGCGCTGAGCATCTTCGCAATTGTGGCGCTAATCGGTACGGAACTGGTGACCCAGTCCATACCTACAATCAAAGTGTTCGGGTGGAGATTCTTTGTCGGCTCGGCGTGGGACCCGGTCAACGGCCACTTCGGGGCGCTGCCTTTTATCTATGGAACGATTATGTCGTCGGTGGTGGCGCTGGTGATTGCGGTGCCGCTGGCGGTGGGGGTGGCTGTCTTCCTGACGGAGATGTGCCCGAAGGCGCTGCGGGGGATCCTGTCGTTCCTGACGGAGTTGCTGGCGGCGATTCCCAGCGTGGTGTACGGGCTGTGGGGGGTTTTTGTGCTGGTGCCGCTGCTGCGCGGCTATGTGGATCCGGTGCTGATCAAAACGCTGGGTTGGACGGGACTCTTCGTGGCGCCGGACTTTGGTATCGGGATGTTCGCGGCGGGAGTGATTCTGGCGATTATGATCCTGCCCATCATCTCGTCGCTAACGCGCGAGGTGATGACGGCGGTGCCGCACATGCAGCGGGAAGCGGTGCTGGCGCTGGGCGCCACGCGCTGGGAGATGATCCGGATGGGGGTGTTGCGCAACGCGCGCATCGGCATCGTGGGAGCGATTATCCTGGGGCTGGGGCGCGCACTGGGCGAGACCATGGCGGTAGCCATGGTGATCGGCAGCAGCCCGACGCTTACGAAATCGCTGCTGGCCCCGGCCTACAGCATGGCGGCGGTGATCGCCAACGAGTTCACCGAGGCGGTCAGTGACCTGCACCGGACCGCGCTGATCGAGATTGGGCTGGCGCTGTTTCTGGTGACAATTGTGGTCAACATCCTGGCGCGGCTGTTGGTCTGGGCAGTGACGCGCGGGGCGCCGGCGAGGGCGGCGTAAGAAATGGCGACGGCAGCCCATCTACAGGGAAGTGTGGCCAACCGGCGCTGGCGGTGGTTTGCCAACCATTTGGCATCGGTGCTGGCGGTGGGAGCGACCATCCTGGTGATCGCGCCGCTGGTGGCGATCTTTATCGATCTTCTGTACAAGGGCGCCACTTCTCTGAATCTGGCTTTCTTTACCCAGCTGCCGGTTCCGCCCGGTGAGTCGGGTGGCGGGATGGCGAACGCCATCGTGGGCTCGGGCGTGCTGCTGGCGCTGGCCAGCGGGATGGGGGTGCCGGTCGGGATTGCGGCCGGGATCTATCTGGCGGAGTACGGGCGCGGAACGAAGCTGTCGACGCTGGTGCGGTTCACGGCGGACGTGCTGAACGGTGTGCCCTCGATCGTGATGGGAATTGCGGTGTACGCCCTCATCGTGGTACCCGAGAAGGGGTTCTCGGCCTTCGCCGGGGGCGTGGTGCTGGGCATCATGATGATCCCCACGGTGGCGCGTACGACGGAGGAGATGCTGCTGATGGTGCCGCATTCGATCCGGGAGGCGGCGCTGGGGCTGGGGGTGCCGAACTGGCGGGCGATGCTGTCGATCACGCTGAAGACCGCGCTTCCGGGCGTGATTACCGGGTGCATGCTGGCCTTTGCGCGGGTGGCCGGGGAAACGGCTCCGTTGCTGTTTACCGCGTTCGGCAACAACTTCTGGAGTACGGCGCTGAACCAGCCGATTGAGGCTCTGCCACTGCAGATTTATGTCTACGCACTGGGACCCTATGACGACTGGCACCGGCTGGCGTGGGCGGGATCGCTGGTGCTGATCGTGCTGATTGTGCTGGCGGTTTCTCTGGTTCGCTATGTGACCTCGCGCGGCGTGCTGAAAGGGGCAAGCTAGAAAATGGGCGTAGGCATTGAGGTGAACAGCCTGAACGCGTGGTACGGGACGAATCACACCCTGCTGGACATCACGCTGCACATCCCGCCGAATGAGGCGACGGCGCTGATCGGTCCTTCGGGCTGCGGCAAATCGACGTTCGTGCGCTGCCTGAACCGGATGCACGAGACCAACCCGATTGCCCGGGTGACGGGGGAAGTCAAAGTCGGGGGGATGGACATTTACAACCAGACGTCGGCCGTGGAGGTACGGCGGCGGATCGGGATGGTGTTCCAGCGGCCGAATCCGTTTCCGACCATGTCGATTTACGACAATGTGGCGTCGGGGTTGAAACTGAATGGCTACCGCAACCGGCGGGTGCTGGAAGAAGTGGTGGAGCGGTCGCTGAAGCATGCGGCGCTGTGGGATGAGGTGAAGGACGACCTGAAGAAGAAGTCGGGGGCGAGCCTTTCCGGCGGCCAGCAGCAGCGGCTGTGTATCGCGCGAGCGCTGGCGGTGGATCCGGAGGTGCTGTTGATGGACGAACCGGCATCGGCGCTGGATCCGGTGTCGACGGCCAAGATCGAGGACCTGATTTTTCAGCTGAAGTCGCAGTACACGATCGTGATCGTGACGCACAACATGCAACAGGCGGCCCGAGTGGCGGAGCGGACGGGGTTCTTCCTGAACGGGAAGCTTATCGAATTCGATTCGACCCACAAAATCTTCACAAATCCCGGGGACAAACGGACGGAAGATTACATCACCGGCAGGTTTGGATAATGGC
Organism: uncultured Acidobacteriaceae bacterium; assembly: GCA_963770525.1. GTDB lineage: Bacteria > Acidobacteriota > Terriglobia > Terriglobales > Acidobacteriaceae > Palsa-343. Next base: position 157,159 of record CAVYPY010000008.1, read on the forward strand.
GCGCATACGATTTCATCAGAACCTGGACGATCTGAAAGAGAAGCTGCTGGTGATGGCGGGCATGGCCGAGCAGTCGATCCAGCGCGCCGTGGAAGCCTATCGGGTGCGAGATCTGTCGATCTGCGACCTGGTGGATCGCGGGGAGATGGCGATCAACCGGCTGGAGCGGGAGATCGACCAGATGGCGCTGGACCTGCTAGCTATGGAGCAGCCGATGGCCATCGACCTGCGCTTCATCCTGTCGGTCATCAAGATCAACGCGGATGTGGAGCGAGTGGGCGACTCGGCGCGCGTCATCAGCGACCGGGTGCGCGAACTGCAGGCCTTCCCGGCGGCGGAATTGCCCATCGACATTCCGCGCATCGCCAACCTGGCGAGCAGCATGGTGCGCAAGGCGCTGCAGGCCTTCATTGAAGGCGACGCTGACATGGCGGAGTCGGTTCTGTCGATGGACGACGGCGTGGACAAGCTGAACAGCGCGGCCCATTACGCGCTGCTGAACCTGATGAAGAAGGAGCCGGAGCTGGCGCCGCAGGCGCTGAATGCTCTGATGATTTCGCGGGCGCTGGAGCGGGTAGCCGATCACGCGACGAATATCTCGGAAGACGTGATCTTCTGGGTGCGAGCGGCGGACGTTCGGCACCATATGGGGGCGGCAGCGGCGGCCGGCGGTAATAACAATCAGCGGGCGGCGGGATCCTGATCGACCGCTATGCGGCCGCCTGGACATCTGTTTTTGCGAAATCGTTGCCTTTAAAGAGCAGCGGTTCTCCCGTGACGCGCGCGAGAGCATAGGCAAAGCAGTCGCCGAAATTCAGTCCAGCCGGATGGCGACCCTTGCCAAAATCAAGAAATGCCTGCTTGGCGATGAAAGCCTGTTCCGTGGTGACCGGCTCAATGAGGATCTCGGCACGACGCAGGAAAGTGTCGCACTGACGACTGGCGTCCGCCCCGAGCTGGTCCTCGATGACCATGAACAATTCGACGAAGTTGGCTGCGCTGATCCGATTCAGATCGGAGCGATGAACCATCTCGATGAAGTGGCTGGCTTCGGCTTCACCGAAGAAAATTGTCACCAGCGCGGATGTGTCGAGGATCATTTGGGGAGGCCGTGCCCGTCGTAGAGCAGTTCGGCGTGATCGAGATACGGACCTTTGATCTGGGCAGACATGCGGCGGGCGATCGATTGCAGCTCCTCGATACTGGCTTTGCGGCGATCTCCGGGGAGACGCTGATAGCGCTCGCGCAGGGATTCGGTGACGACTCGGGTTAGGGTTTCGCCTGTGCGTTCAGCAATGGCGGTCGCCAGGCGCCAGGCATCAGGGTCTTTGATGTTGAGGGATTTCACGGTATCTACCTTTACACCGCTATTCTACCATAACTGCAACTAATTGATTGTGAGGCCATTACCACCAATCAAGTACGCCGAGCGCCGGGTAGTAGAGGCCGAGGCGCATCAATATCTCCTGCCCGTGCAGAGCACGGAGGACCTGACCGTAGGCCTCAAGCTGCGGGGCGTATCGGGCGCGCTCCTGGGCGAGGAAGAGTGCTCCGGAAGGGCCGGGGCTGGTCTTATAGTCGATGATCCAGAAGAAGTCGGAGCCTTCGGCGAGCGGGGCTGGACCGCCCCGGAAGACGCGGTCGGCGCGAAGGGTACGGAAGCGCGTGGTTTCGCTTTCTTCTGGAAGATAGCCGGACCAGGAGGCTTCCGACTGGGCGTCGGGATGGGCGGCTAGGATCCACTGGCAGACGGGGTCGGCGGCACAGGCGCGCAGCATCTTCGTAACTGCGGCGGTGGCAGAAGTGAGTGCATCGCCGGTAAGGGCGGCGGCACGAAGCAGGCTGCTGGCCCGGGCGCGGAGATCGGCCGGCGCCGTGGCCGCGAGATCCGGGCCGAGACGCTGCAGCATGGTGTGCACCGCAGAGCCGATGAGGCGAGCCTGGCGCGAACCCTCAGGACGGCGGAAGTCGGGTGTGTCGGATGAACCGGTGACAAGCTTCTCGGCAAGGGTGACATCGGGAGCGCCGGGCAGAGGCTCGGCGTCGAGGAGCAGGCGGCGCGGTCCGGGTGCCGAGACGGGGTCGGCTGCAGCGGCGACCTCCTCGAGGATGCCTGGCGAGGGGAAGGCGAGCACGCGCGGAGCAGCAGCCGGCTGGGGTGCTCGGGCGACCGCTTCGAAGTCGTTCTGAAGCGCGGGCCAGGCAGTCGCGAGCAGGCTCTCTTTATTGGCTGGGCGGAGGCCGGAAGCTCCGTAGACGGCGGCTCCGAGCAGATGCAGTTCGCGGCGGGCGCGCGTGCAGGCCACGTAGAAGAGGCGCTTGCGCTCTTCGTCGAAGCGCATTTGCCGCTGCCGGCGAACCCAGCGGTAGAGCGGATCAGTATCTTCACCGTGCAGACCGATGGGGGCCACCAGGAACTCGTTTTCGCCTGGGCGCCAGGGATCGATGCGCTCGAGCGAGCAGACCAGCGGGTTGTCGTCTCCCGAGGATGTGCGGTCGAGGCCGGGCACCATGACCACATCAAAGCCGAGGCCTTTCGCCTTGTGGATGGTCATGAGCTGGATGCCGCAGGTTTCGCTGACGGAGGGATCGGGCTGCGCAAAGAGCCGATTCAGTTCGGCCGCAAAGTCGCCGGTGAAAGGGGCCAGGCCGTCGGGCGGAAGCGCGTCGAGGAGAGAGAAGAAAACCTGGGCGTTTTCGTATGCGCCAGCATCGAGGCAGGCAGGGCCGCCGAGAGTGCGCCAGGTGCGCTCGATCCACGAGGCGAAAGAGGGGACGTCCGCCTGGCGCCAGCGCAGTTCCAGAGCGCGATGGAGGATTTCGGCGGTGCGTGCGAGGCGGTGCTGCCCGTCGGGCGAGAGAAGGTGGTGGTGCAGATCAATGAGCTCGAGGACAGAGAGCTTTTTGAACGCGGGGCTGTCAGATCCGGTGAGGCGGTGCAGATCGTCAAGCGTCAGGCCGCACCAGGGTGCGTGCAGCACAGCGAGCCACGCGATGCGATCCATGGGATGGACGAGGGCACGCGTGAGCGACAGAAGATCGAGCAGTTCCTGGCGCTCGGAGAGGCGCTCGATTTCGACGGCTCGGAAGGGAACGCCCCGGCGGCGGAGCAGCGGCACGAGCTGCGCCAGGTGCGAACGGGCGCGCACGAGGACAGCGACGCGGTATTCCTTGCCCTCAGCACGCGCCGCGTCGATGGCGGGCAGCTGCTGCTCGAGGAGGCGGAGAGTCTCCTGCGCTTCCTGCTGCTGAGCGTCGCGCACTTCGTCCTGCGTGGGGCGGCGATCAGGAGCGCCGAGAATTTGGGGATGAATATGAAGGGCTGGCTCGGGTGGAGCGGGATCGCGGGCAGCGGCTGGGGCAAAGGCAACGGACGCGGATCCGGGCGGTGCGTCGCCGGCGCAGATGCGCGTGAACATCTCGTTGAGCGGATCGGTGAGTCCTGCGTGGGAACGGAAGTTGACCGAGAGCTGCACGGGGTCGCAGCGGATACAGCCGGGACCCTCTCCGATGCCGTGATCGCGGACATGGGTAAAGAGCTCCACCTCGGCATGGCGGAACATGTAGATGGACTGCATGGGATCGCCCACGAGGAAAACGGAGCGACCTTCGTCGGGGTCGGGATCCCAGGCGGACAGCAGCTGCGAGACCAGTCTGTGCTGGATGCGCGAGGTATCCTGGAACTCGTCCACCAGGAGGTGGCGCAGGTTTCCGCCGATGGCGAGGAGGCGGTCAGGCGCGTGGTCCAGCACTTCGAGAGCGGCGAGAGAGACCTCCGTGAAATCGACGGTGTTCTTCTCGGCGAAAACCACACGAAGTTCGGCCGTTGCCTGGCGGAGAACCGTGAATAGTTGCCGCAGCGTAGTCCATTGCTCTTCGCTATAGCGATCGGGCGGGAGTTTGCGGAGGGCGCGCAGGGCGGCGAGTAGATCGTTCCGGTGCTGCAGCCAGGCGAGCAGGCGCTCCATGTCCTGTTTGCGGCTTCTTTCTTCGCTCGTCCGGGAGGGAAAGCCGTGGCGTTTGTTGACCCGCGTGAGCCATTCGTGGCTGGTATTGAGCAGGAAGGCGGAGAGGCTGCGCCAGTGGTCCAGCGGCATGGAGGGTGAAAACTCGCTGACACCTGCGAGGAGAGCGACCTTGTCGTTACCCCTGGACGCAGCATAGCGGGCGAGATCGAGGAGCTGATGGGAAATCCCGGGCTGGTCCGCCAGGATGCGGTGAGCGTCGCCGATGACGCGGCGACGCTCGCGGTGGAAGGGCGCTTCGAGCGTGCTCCGCAGGCGATCCCAGTCGTCGTCAGTCATGGTGCGCGGCGAGGGGAAGGCGTGCAGCCACTGGTCGCGGCGCTCGAGCATTTCGGCGAGGAGGTTTTCGCAATCCAGGAGGCGATTGTCGCGGAGATCGAGGAGGTGGGCGAGACCGGCGTCAAGCGCGGGGTCGGAGGTTCCGAGGCGGTCGAGAGTGCGGCGCGCAGCCTGGTGGTAGAGGAGCGTCGCATCGTCCACAGGTTGAAGGCGGCCGCCGAGGCCGGCGAGGAGTGGGCGATCATACGCGATGCGCAGACAGAGCGAGTCGATGGTTTCGATGAGCAGCCGCTGCGGCTGGCGGAGAAGATCCCAGCCACGCCGCTCAGCATGAGCCCACGCTTCCTGCGCCGGGCCGAGGCGTTCGGTCTCCTCGGGTACGACCGGGTGGCGGCGCGCAACGACTTCCAGATCGGAAAGGATGCGGTTGCGCATCTCCGCGGTGGCGGCGCGCGTAAAAGTGATGGCGAGAATTTCCTCCGGCTCGTCAACGACGGCGAGCAGACGAAGAAAGCGGCGCGTCAGGAGCTCAGTTTTGCCGGAGCCCGCCGGCGCCTGGACGAGCACGGACCGGTGAATATCCAGGGCACGCTCGCGGGCGGCGAGATCGGCGGGGGCATCGACGAAAATGTCAGGCATCGGGGGCATCCTCGTCGTCTTCGGCGGCGGGCACGAGATTGAGCTCGGCCTTACGGCAAAGGGCGGGCAGCGCGCAGTAGTTGCAGACTTGCGGCTCGCGCGGCCTGACGGTAGCGTGGCCGTGAAGAAATTCGAGAGCGAGGTTCTGGAGGGCGCGGGCCCAATCATCGCGCATGGCATCGGAATAAGGATCTGTGACGATCACTTGTTGATTGCCGAAATCCTCGGAGAGCTGGGCGTGAGCATCGCGGACACGGCCTTCGAAACCGGTGTTGCGTTTTGTTCCAGTGCTGCCGGCGCGGATTTTCGCGAAGAGAACGCCGCTCAGGTTTTCGACATTGCCGTAAGCGGCATAGAGCGGGAGCTGCGGCTCGTCGGGACGATCGCCCTTCCACGCCGCGGGCGAGATGCGCCCGGTTTTGTAATCGAGGAGGAGACGCGTGCCGTCGGGGAGAAGATCGATGCGGTCGGCACGGAGATTGAGGCGAAGGTCGCCGATATGAACGTCGGAGAGTTTCTGCTCGCAGGCTTCGACGGTGAAGGGCTGGCGGCCGGCTTCGCACACGAGCCACTCGCTGAGACGGGCGAGGAGGCGGCGCTTCTCCGCGGCAAGGTAAGCCTGCTGCCATGGATCGTCGGACGTGGCGTCGAAATGAAGCCGGAAGACCGCTTCGATGTGGGCATCGAGAACGGAGGGAAGTCGTTTTGTATCTATCGCGGTGACAATATCGTTGCGTGTGAGCAGTGTGGGCGGAGCCGTGGAGTTATCGACAGAAGTGTTACGAAGTGCGCCTCCGAAGAGGCTCTGCAGGACTTCATGCAGGATCCGGCCCTTATCGGCGGGGCTCAGGCCCTTTTCGGCCGCATCGAGAGGCTCGGCGCCGAGCCTCCGGCGGGCGAAGGCCTGGAAGGGACAGGCGGCCTGGGCTTTGAGAACGATGGCGCCGCCGGCATTTTGCTCGACCGGCCAGGGAAGGGGACCGGCATCGGGGATGAGTTCGGTGGGAAGACGATCGGGTGCGGAGGGCGGAACAGCGGCGGGATCGCCTTTATCCTGGTCGGGGAAGAGGCCGGCGATCAGCGGCGATGGGCGCAGCTCCGCCTCCTTGTCGCGCTGTGCGTAGCTGAAAACGAGGGTCAGCGCCGACGCGAGAAGGCGCGCGGTGACCGTGGCGGCGAGATTCCAGTCGTCGGTGGGCGTGCTGTGCGGCATGTCGAACTGCCGCTGGACGGAGTGCGGCAGCAGCGAGTGGAAGCGGCCGCGCTGCGGCCAGGTGGCCTCGCCCGTGGAGAGGAACCAGACGGCGTCGAATTGCTGGCCCGACGATTCGAATGGCCCCATGACCTGGATGGGCGCATCGTGCGATTCGGGGGCAAAGATGGTTTCGCGAGTAGCCCGTTCGAGGAGCGCGACGAAATCGGCGTAACCGGTGCGCGTGCCGTCGAAGTCGAGCAGGGCGACCTCATTGAGGAGGCGTTGCCAGCGCTGCAAGGCTTGATATTGGCTGGAGTCCGGCGAGCGCTCGCCGGGCCAGCCGGCTGCGTCGAGAAGATGGTGGGCGAGTTCGGCAAGAGCGGAGGGCTGGCGCGGCGCCCCGAAGACCTGATTGGCTTCGGTGGCCTGTTGCAGCCTGCCGAGGGCGATCCAGAGACCGCGCAGGCCGGGCGCGCCGGTGAGTGAAGTGCGGTAACTGGCGAGAGAACGCTCGGGGGTGAGCAGGCCCAAGTCCGACCGACGCTGCAGAGCGTCGTGCCGGGCAAGAGCGAGCGATTGTGTCGCAGTGTCGGCGACAAATCCCGAGAGAACAAGCCAGGAAATCTCTTCTTCATGGAGCGGCCCAGCGACCCAGCGCAGCAGCAGGAGGGCGGCGCGGATCGCGGGCACCTCAGCGAGCGGCTGGCCGAGAGAGAACTCCCAGGGCATGGCGGCCGGTGGCTGGCGGAGGTCTTCGCTGGCCGGCATGAGGATGCGGCGGAAGGCGCGATCGATGGGATTGCGAAGCGCGGCGAGCCCGGGAACGAGAATGCCGACGCGCGCATGAGGATAGGCGAGGAGAAAGTCGCGCGCCCAGGCAGCGCAGGCGTCGATCTCGGAGCGCTGGTCGGGAGCCGCGATCCAGGAACGGGAGACCTGGTCCGGCGGGAAGGCCGGTTCGGAGCGGAATTCGCGGACGCTTACGCTTCGGCCTTCGAGTGCCGCGAGGAAATCGCGGTGGGCGGGCGGAATGCGGTCGAAGCCGACGAGCAGGACTTCCGGCGGCGGAGTGAGATGCGCGACTTCCGTCTTCAGAAAAGAGGCGAGCTGACTGGTGCTGAGCCAGCGGTTGCGAGCGCACTCGCGTTCAAACTCTTCGGCCCACTGGCGGAAGTGTTCGGCGTCGGTCTGCTCCCAGCTCTGGCGACGCGCGCCGTGAGCGTTGAATGCGGAAAGGAGCGACCAGGCCTCGGCGGCGAGAGCGGCCATCGCGTGCGGCGCAAGGACTCGGCCGGCGTCGGCGTCCTGAACGCGGGTCCACAGAGCCTGTTCCTGCAGCGGCGTGAGCAGCATGGGCGCGTTGGGCGCGGAGAAGGAATAGTCGCGAAAAAAATCGTGCAGCCAGGAATCCCAGTCGAGGATGGCGGGCGAGGCCCAGACGCTGGCGCCGGCGGCGCGCTGCGATTCGGCAAAGCGGAGATGGAGAGCACGGGCAGTGCGCGGGCTGGCGGCGACGATGGTAGCGCCGCGCCGGAGCGCGTCGGCGATGGGCCCGGGCAGGTGCATGGGGAGTCGCTGAACCAGTGTAAACTGGCAGGTGCAGCCGATTCGTTCTCACATTTCCACTGTTTTGACCACCGCCGCGGTTCTGGCGGTGGTTGTGTTTTTGGGCGGCTGCCGCAGCGCGGGGACGAGCAACGGCGACGGTGAGACTCCGGGCCAGCAGGCGGGTGTTAAGACATACAACATTCGCGGCGTGGTGGTGTCGAGCGATGCGAAGACGGGCGAGGTCACGGTCGATACGCAGGCGATCCCAGGGTACATGGCGGCGATGACCATGCCCTATACCCTGCGCCAGCCGAACATTGCGACGGAACTGCACCCGGGAGACACGATTACAGCGGTGCTGACGCCGACGAATGATGCGGATTATCTGGACCAGATCGTCGTCATCGCCCAGGCGCGTCCAGACTACAAGCCAGCAGTGGCCTTCAACGATCTGGAGCCAGGCGAGACGATTCCGGACTTCGAGTTTCGCAACCAGGGCGACCGGATGATCCACCTCTCGCAGTTCAAGGGCAAGGTGCTGCTGCTCACGTTCATCTACACGCGCTGCCCACTGCCGAACTTCTGCGTGAGGATGAGCCGGAATTTCGCGAAGATCGACAAGACGCTGCAGAAGGATCCGGCTCTCTACGCGAAAACGCACCTGCTGAGCGTGAGCTTCGATCCTGCCTACGACACGCCGAAGGTGCTGCGCAGCTATGGTGGCGCCTACACGGGGAACTACTCGAAGGAGACCTTCGCGCACTGGGATTTTGCAGCGCCTACGGAGAAAGAACTGCCGAAGGTGCTGCAGTTCTTCGATATTGGCACGACGCCGGAGAAGGATAAGACGATCACGCACTCGCTCTCAACGGTGGTGATTGCGCCGGATGGCAAGCTTTACAAGTGGTATCCCGGAAATGAATGGACGCCGGAGCAGGTGCTTGCGGACGTGCAGAAGCTGGCGGGCTGACGCGGGTAGGATGGAACGTGGGTCCATGGCCGGGCAACGGTTGTGGAGAATCGCTGCGCAAGCTGTGCCAGGATTCAACGGCGCGCGGTTCTGCGACATCTCATCAGGTGAGAGCCATCCAACAACGGAGAAGGGGCAAAAAAGACGATGAGCAGTCCGCTGACGATTCGCAGGGAAGCTGAGCTGGATTTTTTGTCTCTGGGAGCGCTGGTGCACCGGCTCGATCCGGGGATCGTGCCGTTCCGCAAGGCGACCGAGTGCAAAATCCACGTGAGCGGCGGCGAATTTAATGTGGCGGCGAATCTTTCCGACTGTTTTCGCCTGCAGACGGCAATTGCGGCGGCCATGGTTGACTATCCCATCGGGGATCTGATTGCCGAGCGCGTTCGCGCGATGGGCGTGCGGCCCTTCTATAAGCATTTCGAGCACAACGGGGTGAACGGGCCGAACATGGCGACGGTCTACAGCGACCGCGGCTATGGCGTGCGGCCGCCGGTGGTGTTTTATAACCGCTGTAATGAGGCGGCGGCGCAGCTGAAACCGGGCGACTTCGACTGGAAAGCGATCTTCGCGGACGGCGTGAAATGGGCACACAGCGGGGGGATCTTTGCGGCGCTGTCGCCGACCACAGGTGACATTGCCGTGGAGATGATGCAGGCGGCGAAGGCCGGGGGCGCGGTGACGTCGTTCGATCTGAATTTTCGCGAGAAGCTATGGAAGGTCTCGGGGGGTGCGGATAAGGCGGTGGAGACGATCGGCCGCATCGTGGAACACGTGGATGTGCTGGTGGGCAACGAAGAGGATTTGCAGAAGGGCCTGGGGATGGAAGGACCGAAGGTCGCAGACAAAAGCAAGTCGAAGCTGGACCCGAGCGCCTTTGTCGCGATGATCGACAAGGTGGTGAAGAAGTACCCGAAGGTGAAGGTTGTGGCGACGACGCTGCGCGAGGTGCACTCAACGAATCGGCACAGCTGGAGCGCGGTGGCATGGGTGAACGGCAAGACGTATACGGCGCCTACGGCGGAGCTGGACGTCTATGACCGCGTGGGCGGCGGTGACGGTTTTGCGGCTGGCTTCTTTTACGGGCTGCTGACCGGCGTCGATCCCGAGGAAGCGACGAAGCTCGGCTGGGCGCATGGCGCGCTGCTGACGACCTTTCCTGGCGATACGACGATGGCGACGCTCGAGCAGGTGCGCGCGTTTGCGCAGGGCGGCTCGGCGCGGATTCAGAGGTAGAAGGAGAGATTTGACGGTTTAGGACATAAGAGTTAGAAAGCGGCGGCTGGCGCGGGATGCGCCGGCCGTTACCTTTTGGGGCGGGTGAGTCCGGTAGACTGGATGGCACTGGAGGCAGCATGGCGAAAGTCACGATTGTGTTCGGGCTGTTGCTGATCGTTCTGGGCATCGTAGGATACGTGGCGACGGGCTGGCGCGCGCCAACTGCACTGATTCCCACCTATGTGGGAATTGTGCTCACGATTCTTGGATTTCTCGCGCGCAAAGGTAGCCAGAAGCGGCGAATGACGATGATGCACATTGCCGTGACGCTGGCGCTGCTGGGGTTTTTGGGCACGGTAAAGAGCATCTGGGACTTTATCCAGATGGAGCGGGGACACGCGATGCTGCGGCCGGTTGCGGTTGAGGACAAGGCCGTGTTTTCCATGATGCTGCTCGTTTATGTGCTTCTTTGCGTGCGGTCGTTCATCAAAGCAAGAAGGCAATCGGCGGCCAGCGTATAGCGGATAGCGTACAGGCAACAATGGCAGTCTACGGGCTTGCAGGATACAGGGGTGGCTGACTCTTCGATGGCCATGGGTTCCATTCCGAGGATGAACGCGGAGCGCGGCGGTGGGGCGCGTTCGCGGGCTCGCGCCGGGGCGGACCTGCCGAAGAAGAAGACCGATCTCAAAAAGGCGATGCCGGAGATCTGGAAGCTGGTCCAACCGCGGAAATGGCTGCTATTGGCGGGCCTGCTGCTCGTCGCCATCAACCGCGTGGCTGGGCTGGTGCTGCCGTTTCTCACCAAGCCGTTTGTCGATCAGGTGATCACGAAGCATCACGGGCAGCTGCTGCCGCGGCTGGTAATCGAGGTCTTTCTGGCCACGCTGGTTCAGGCGGTGACCTCCTTCTCGAACACGCAGCTGCTCTCAAAAGCTGCGCAGCGAATGATTGCCGATCTGCGGCAACAGGTGCAGCAGCATGTAGGGCGGCTGGCGGTCAGCTTTTACGACGCGAACCGCACGGGCGTGCTGGTGTCACGCATCATGAACGACGTGGAAGGCGTGCGCAACCTGGTCGGTACCGGCCTGGTGGAGTTTGTGGGCGGGCTGCTCACGGCGTTCATGGCGTTCTTCTTCCTGCTGCATCGCGCGCCGAAGATGACTCTGATTGTCTTCTCGGTGGTTGCGGTTTTCGTGGTTGTGCTGCAGCGGGCGTTTAAGACGATCCGGCCGATCTTTCGGGAGCGGGCGAAGATTACGGGCGAGGTTACGGGGCGGCTAACGGAGTCGCTGGGCGGCGTGCGTGTGGTGAAGGGATACCACGCAGAAAAGCGCGAAGCGGGCGTGTTTTCGATTGGCGTGCTGCGTCTGCTGGACAACGTGATGCATTCGCTCACGGCCACCTCGCTGCTGTCGATGGCAGCGACGACGGTGCTCGGCGTAGTGGGCGGACTGGTGATGCTGCTGGGCGGCCATCTCGCACTGAACGGGCATATGACGGCGGGCGACTACACGCAGTACGGCGCTTTTCTTGCCTTCATGATCGCGCCTGTCTTCCAGGTGGTGAACATTGGAACCCAGCTGACCGAGGCGGTGGCGGGCATCGACCGCACGATGGAAATTCTGGGGGAGCGCGACGAGTTCGCCGATCCGGCGCGGGTGAACACGCTGCGCGACATCGTCGGCGATCTGCGCTTCGATGATGTTCGGTTTTCGTACGATCCGGAGAAGCCGGTGCTGCACGGGATCAGCTTTGAGTCGCAGCCGGGGACGGTGACTGCCCTGGTGGGTTCATCGGGCTCAGGGAAGTCGACGATCATCAGCCTGGTGTGCGCGTTCCACACGCCGGATTCGGGACGCGTGCTGGTGGATGACGTGGATTTGGCGACGGTGCGGCTGGACAGCTATCGCTCGCAACTGGGCGTGGTGCTGCAGGAATCATTTCTCTTCGACGGGACAATTAAAGAGAATGTGATGTTCTCGCATCCGGATGCGACGGAAGAGGAATTTCTGAGTGCATGCCGCATCGCCCGTGTGGACGAGTTTGCGGAGCGGTTTCCGGAAAGGTACGACACCATCGTGGGCGAGCGCGGGGTCAAGCTTTCGGGTGGCCAGCGGCAGCGGCTGTCGATTGCGCGCGCCATCCTGGCCAGTCCGCGGATCCTGATTCTCGATGAGGCGACCTCGTCGCTCGATTCCGAGTCGGAGGCTATGATTCAGCACGGCCTCAGTTACTTAATGCATGGGCGGACCACGTTTGTGATCGCGCACCGGCTGTCCACGATCCGGCGCGCCGATCAGATTCTGGTGGTTGAGGGCGGGATGATTGTCGAGCGGGGTACGCACCAGAGCCTGTACGCGCTGGGCGGGCGGTACTATGACCTGTACACGCGGCAGCACGGCCTTGAAGAGAATCTGTTCCTGGCACCAGGCGAAGGGGATGTGATCGAGGAGGAAGAGACGCGGTAAGAACCGCGCGTTCGGCGGTCGGCCGTGCCTGTCTGCATCTAACCTGGTTCGAGCGATTCCTGATTTCGTTGTCACGGAGGCGAGTTGATGAAGGCCGTGATTCTGATTCGGATCCTGGTGGGCTGGGTATTCATCTCCGAGGGGATTCAGAAGTTTCTTTTCCCGAACGCGCTGGGTGCAGGGCGCTTTGAAGCCATTGGGATTCCGCTGCCACAGTTCGCCGCGCCCTTTGTAGGCTTCGTGGAGATCTTCTGCGGGGCGTTGCTGATCATCGGCGTTTTCATGCGGCTCGCAATCCTGCCGCTGCTGGCCGTCATTCTGACGGCGATCGGGACAACGAAAATTCCGGAGCTGTGGCATGTGAACCAGGGCGTGTGGTTCATGCTGCATGACGCTCGCACCGATTTCAGCATGCTGCTGGGGCTAATTTTCCTGGTGATCGCGGGGCCTGGGCCGTTGTCGATATCCGGAGCGCGGCAGGGAATCATCGATTACCGGACGAGCCGCGATCAGGACAAAGCAGAAGAGCACGAGGCGCGCACTCCGAAAATTCTGTGAGCGAGTCGCGGGTCAGTCTCGGGAGCAAAATCACGAAGGCGAGTCTTCCCGCATCTCCTATTTCGCCAGTGCCTCCAGCGTGACGTCCGCGCGGTTGATCGCGTCGGTGAGGGCGCTCATCTGCTGCTGGCCGCGGGTGTCGTTCTTCGCATCGATGGCTTCATTGACGCCGGGGATGACGACCGCGGCGTAGCCGGTGTATTCGCCGGGCGCGTAGATGGTGTGCTTATACCAGGGGCGTCCGGGCAGACCCGCCTGGTTGAGCAGACCTTCCTCAACGTTACGGAGCTGATTGTTGAAGGAGCGCAGATCGGCGATCTGTCCGGGCTCGTCCTGCTTCTCCCTCACCTGCTGAGCAAGGGCCGTGAATTTCTGTGCCGCGGCCAGCGCAGGGTCAAAGTCCAGATCCTGCATACCGGCTTCGTTCGCCTTTTTCCGGGCGGCTTCGAGGTAGGCGGTTAGCTGCTTGCCGTAGGTGACATAGTCGTAGGGCAGCACGTCGGCGTCGGCCATATGCAGGACTTCAAGGCCGAAGATGCGAGCCATCTCCTGCTCATACGCGAAGGTTGGGTCGGCGTTCTGGACGAACCAGGCGTAGTCGTCGAAAACGGAGTGATAGACGCCGTAGGGGCCGCCGGAGCCGACGTCGGTGGAGGGCACGCCAAGGTGCTGGATGAACGGCGTGAAGTCTGAACCGCTGCCGAGGTCGCCGATGCGTACATCATGATCGACGGGCGCGGCTTCCTGGCTGGCATGTTCCTGCACGCCGAGGTGGTGGCGGGCCGCGGCGTCGGCCTGCGATTGCTTCCACTGCTCGTAAACGGTGCCGCCTTTGGGGCTGGGAACTTCTTTGGTGATGTCGCGGATGAAATCCTTCAGGGAGGGCACAGCGGAGGCGTCGAAATTCGGGCCGGAGACGCCGACATCGGTATTGAAGTAGGCGACGGCGTGCGCCAGCTGATCGGCGTGATCTTCAGCCCACTCGGTGGAACCGATAAGACCCCATTCCTCGGCGTCCCAGCTGCAGAAAAAGAGGGTGCGCTTCGGTTTCCAGCCGGTCTTGAGCAGCGCGCCGATGCCGTGGGCGGCTTCGAGCATGGCGGCGGTGCCGCTGTTGGGATCGACCGCGCCGTAGACCCAGGCATCGCGATGATTGCCGGCTACGACCCACTCATTGGGAAACTCGGTGCCCGGGACTTTACCGATGACGTCCCAGATGGTCGAGTACTCATAGTCCATTTTCAGGAGCAGATGGACTTCGACGCCGGGACCCACGTGATACGTGAAGGGCAGCGCGCCCTGCCACTCGCGGGGAGCATCGGGTCCACCGAGGTGCTCGAGGATCGGCGCGGCGTCGTGCCAGGAGAGCGGCTCAGAGGGAATCTTCGGCAGGCTGGCGGCTTGGTCGGGCCTGATGCGTTCCGAAGCCGGGAGGTCGGGGTGCGACGCAATGCCGGGAGTGAGCGCGTCGCCGGGATACTTGAACATGAACTGCACCGACCCGCGCTGCACACCCGTCGCCGGGCGCCACGGACCATGGGGATACATGTCGCCGCGGTAGTAGCCATCGTCCATGGGATCGGAATAGATGAGGACGCCGGCAGCGTGTTTTTCCTGGGCGATGTAGACCTTCACTCCGCGGAAATTGCCGCCGTAGCGGCACATCACGATCTTGCCCGCGACATCGATGTTCATCTCGGCAAGCTTGTTGAAGTCCTCGGGGCGGCAGTAATTGGCGTAAACCACTTCCGCGGTGATGTCGGCTGATGGTGACGAGCCGTTGAAGGCCGGCGTGACGCGGGGATCGTCCTGGAAAGGCTCGTTGCTGTCGACGTGCTCTTTCACCGGACCGGTCATCAACAGCTTGCCGTCGGCGTCCCAGGCCTCGACTTTGACTTCTTTCGGCATGTTGAGCCACGCCATGTAGGGAACGATCTCGGTCTCGAGGCCCGCTTCCCTGAATTTGGACGCGACGTATTCCGCAGTTTTGTGGTCCTCGGGCGAGGCTGCGATGTGGGGCTCGGCGGTGAGGATCTTCAGCTCTTCTCCTGCGAGCTGCGCGCTGGGCACGGCCAAGAACGTCTGGTCGGACTTTGCCTGCTCGGTGGCAAAGTCCTTGTACCCGAAGAGGGAGGTGGGCTCCGATGCAGTTTGCGCGCCGACCAGAGCGAGCGAGGAGAGAAGAAGCGAAGCGAAGAGGACCGAAACGCGCGAAGGCATGGAAAGGGCTGCTCCCGGCAGTGAAATGGGGATTCCGATTGAAGAGAAAAGCTTATCACCGGGCCGCCGGCCACGGGCGTGGTGGGGGAGGGACCGCGCGTTAAGCAGTTGCCGGCTGGACAGGCTCGCCGCAGTGGGCGCAGCGCTTCGCCGCCAGGGGGATATCCGAGAGGCACTCCGGGCAGGGATGCGTGGTCGGAGGAGCCGCCTTGGCGGGGTGGAACTTCTTCATCAGAGCGTTGACGGGCAGCACGAAGACGAAGTAGACGGTGGCGGCGATCAGCAGGAAGGAGATGATGGCGTTCATGAAGTCGCCGTATTTGATTTTGCCGCCGTGCACGTCGAGGATGAGGGCGGAGAAATCGGGTTTATGGACGATGGCGGCGATGAGTGGGTTGACGATGTCGGCAACGAGGGCGTTGACGATGGAGGTGAAAGCGGCACCGATAACAACAGCGACTGCGAGGTCCATGACATTGCCGCGCAGGACGAAATCACGAAAGCCCTTTAGCACGATGAATCTCCCCGATAGCGATAGACATTCGATGCGGCGAGTGTACAAGTCAGCGTGATTGATCAGGAGTTAGTGGAGAGGCTCGGCCGCAACGTACCCCGAATGTAGCACGGCGGGTGAGGGAGCGGGCTGGCGTCGGAGGGCGGCTTTAGTCCTGTTCCTCGACGCTCTCCGGGCGAATCTCGGTGCCGACGCGAGGACCGTCAGGGGTGTGCACCCCCCAGGCCATGCGGGGCGTGTTGTGAGCGAGGCCATAGCGGCCATCCGGCGCGAGCAGGATGATGCCTCCGTGGCCGCCGAGACGGCGATGGAGGTAGGCCATGGCGTCCGGAGCCACCTGCTCCGGCGAGCGACCGGCGAGCACGCGATCGGTAGCCCACTTGCCGAGGACCAGCTTCATGATGGGCTCGCCCCACCCGGTGAGGGAGACGGCGGCCGAGGCGTTGTCGGCATAGCAGCCACAGCCGATGAGAGAGGAGTCGCCGACGCGGCCGGGATCTTTGTTGAGGGTGCCGCCGGTGGAGGTCGCTGCGGCCAGGCGGCCGTCGCTGTCGAGGGCTACAGCGCCAACGGTGTCGTGCGAATCGGGAGGCGGATGGCCGGAGAAGGTGCGATCCGGCGTTCCCGTTTGCTCGCGCGCCTGCGCTTCCGCCAGGCGGCGGCGTTCGCGCTCCAGCACCAGCTCGGCGTTGTCGATTAATGGCATGCCGTGGGACTGGGCGAATGCTTCGGCGCCTGCGCCGACGAAGTAGACGTGGGGGCTTCTGTCGAGAACCAGGCGCGCGGCCTGGATTGGATGGCGCAGCCGCTCCACGCAGGCGACGCCCCCGGCGCGGAGGGTCGCGCCGTCCATCATGAGAGCATCGAGCTGGACGCGGCCGTCGCGGGTGAGGAAGCTGCCGCGGCCGGCGTCGAAGGCAGGATCGTCTTCCATGGCCGACACGGCAGCCTGGATGGCGTCGAGGGCCGAACCGCCGCCATCGAGGATGCGCCAGCCTTCCTGGAGCGCGTCAAAGACCCCCTGTTCGTGGGCATCGAGGAGATCGGCGGGGATATCCCAGGCGCCGCCGTGGACAAGGAGAATGGGGGAACGATTCATAGCGGGAAAGGGGATTGTACCGTTTTCGCGAGGGGTTGGGATGGGGGCTCATGCCAGCAGGTGCTCCGCCGATAACCGGGGCATGATGGGGAGACGACAGGTCTCGGTGTACGGGTCCACGGCGCGCGCAACGCTGCCCAGCGATGCGGAAATCGTGCTCCCGGGACGGGGTTTGCAGTACCCGGGGCGCATTGTGTTTCTCAATTCGGAGGGATGCCTCATCGAGTCGAAATGCCGGCTGGAGCCGGGGACGACGGTCGAGTTGTGGATGAGGACCGAGCGCATGCCGCTGCGTCTGATGGCCCACCTGGTGGAACGGCGGGAAGCGGGGGTGGAATTTCGGTTTCAGGAGATGAGTCTGCGGAAACTGGATCAGATCGAGAGCCTGAGGGCCGAGCTGGCCGTGGAGGCGGCCGCCTCCCGAGGCAGCCAGGGTGCAGCTTAAGCGTTAGCCTGCCGTGGGCGAGATTCGGCCCACACCTCGGACTCCTTTTCCCGATCTTCCAGGGTAAGAACCAGACGGCCGTTCTGCTCACTGGCCCAGGCAAGGCGGGCCCGCTCGCTGCCGAATCCTTCGATCCGCCAGGAGCCGTCGCGTTGCACCAGTTGCATCGCCGAGCGCTCGCGCCACCAGTGATTTAATTCGCCGGGCGTTGTGGACCAAACACCCTCTTCCTTCACCAGAGTGGCCAGATGCGCCAGCAGCGATTCGTACACCGCCCGGTTGCGGGAATCGGCGATGTAATCGGGGTGCACGATGAAGCTCATCAGGCCGTGCCGGTCGAGAATGAGACGGGTCTGCTTCCTCCACAGGTCGATCGAGAAATCCTCGAGGATGTTGAACAGCGTGTAGTCCTGCACGGTGGTCACCGGGATCTCGAGCAGATTCCCGATGAAATACGGCATGACCGTGCAGCAGCCACCGCGCTGCGGATCCAGATGGGCCACGTTGGGAACCGACATCTCGTAGGAGAATTCCAGTGCGTCGAACCATTCCTGATTGCGATAGAGGACGCCGGCGCGGAATCCTTCTGCCCGGAAACTGCGCCCGTACTCATTGATCTTTTCCACGCGCTGGAGGAACTCGGAACGCTCGCGATAAAGGTGGCCATCGTGATTCAGGTCGTGAACATCCACCTCGAATCCGCGGGCGCGGATCGACTCCAGGAATTCCGGGGAGACGGAGTAGCGCTTCTCCGGGATGATCTGGAACGAGGAGCGGAAGCCATGCGTTGCGTCCAGGTCCATCAGAGTCGAGCAAAAATCCCGCCCTGCGGCCTCTTCCACGTCGTGCGTGATGAGGATGCAGGCGGAATGTCCATCCGGCCAGAACCAGATGAACGGAATCGGCCGGCCCGAGGCTCGGGAAACGGCGAGCAGCAGGCTCTCCATCATTGCGTCCACTGAAAAGTCGACCGGCCAGCGGGGGAACGGCAGCTGATCCCAGTTGCGGAGCCGGAACTTCTGCAGATGCCGGCGCACCGAGACCGGCAGAAGCGGCCGCAGCAGGTAATAAAGACGACCGATCAGCGAGGAAGAGCCGGAACCGCGCGGGCCGGCATAGTTCTCGTGGCGGAGATTCTCCGCCACTTCACCGGGATCGAACGGCAGGGTGACGCTTCCCCGCTCAACCTGCATATCCCGGGAGGCGTCATGAAGTGAGGCTGCGGGCGAGGGCGCCGGCGGCGGCCCGGCCATGCGGCCGAAGCAGGTTGTTTCTTCGCCAAAGCGGAAATAGCCGGGTGGACTGTTCCGCGGGGTCCGCACCTCCAGGTGCACCAATTCCGGCGGACAACGGTAGTAATCGACCAGGCAACGGCAACTCTCGGAAAACGACATCGTGGACTATCCCTCGTCTTTGAAATCGGAAGCGGTCGGGGATGGGCTGCTTCCTTGCGGGTGTTTCCTGACCTGTCAAACGACGGCGCGAGCACAAAAGAGGCGAATGGAGACAAAAAGCCAACGAGCCTGCCGTGATCGCTGGGGCGGACTCGCGGCGTTTTTCCAAGCCAGTCGGAAGACAGAATCCATTGCGAACAGACCCACCCAACCGGGAGCTGTGACTGTCCGTTGAAAATTCTGACCAGGATACTGAATTGTGGACGGGATTACCAGAGGAAAAAAGAACGTTTTTATCAGACGGAGTTGCAGGCGACGAAGACGCACTCCTCCCTGCTGGAAAGCGACGGCAGGCCGGAACAGTCTTCACGATCCTGGCTGTTGGGCGAAAAGCGCCCACCTCGACAAACGGGCGACAGAGCGCGGCATTGCGGTATATGCTGGTCGTCACAGTCTCTGCATTACGTGTCTTTTTTCCTCAGGGCGTTCCCCCCGCCGGAGACTGAATTGCATTTGACCCGACAACTATGGCGGACAGTCCCAGGCGACCGGCGGACACGCCGACGCAATTCGGTACTTCCACAGCCGTGAGCAGCTCCAGCGGGGATGTACGGCCTGGAGAAACCGTGGTTCCGGCCTCCCGCGCTGATGCGCCGACCCTGATGGGGGCGGAGAGTCCCGCTTCCGGGCAGCAGTCTCCGGGCAGCGCAGGACGCAGCCGGACACCGGCCACCGGCGGCTGGGGCGAGAGCGAGGTCGAGCTCTCGCCGGGGACGGTCCTCGCCGGACGTTATGAGGTTCTTACTGTCCTCGGCACAGGCGGCATGGGATCGGTCTATAAGGCGCAGGACCGGGAACTGGAGCGCCTGGTCGCTCTGAAGGTCATCCGGCCCGAGCTGGCCCGCAACGCCGCCATTGTCGACCGCTTCAAGCAGGAGATTCGCCTTTCCCACAAGGTGACGCACCGGAATGTGGTGCGGATGTACGACCTCTCGGAAGACGCGGGCATGCGTTTCGTGACCATGGAGCTGGTCGCGGGCCGCGACCTGCGCAGCATCCTCGAAGACCGCGGCAAGATGCCACCCGACGAGGCGGTACAGGTCCTGCAGCAGATCTGCATGGCGCTGGAGGCGGCACACAGTGCCGGCATTCTGCACCGGGATCTCAAGCCGCAGAACGTCATGGTGGAAGACGCCGGGCGCGTCGTCGTGATGGACTTCGGTCTGGCGCGGACCATTGAAGGTGACGGCATGACGCAGTCCGGCGCCCTGCTGGGCACCATGGAGTACATGTCGCCCGAGCAGGCCCTGGGTAAGGAGCTGGATCAGCGCTCGGACATCTTTGCCCTGGGGCTGATCGGCTACGAGATGC
Organism: uncultured Acidobacteriaceae bacterium; assembly: GCA_963770525.1. Lineage (GTDB taxonomy): Bacteria > Acidobacteriota > Terriglobia > Terriglobales > Acidobacteriaceae > Palsa-343. The sequence continues at coordinate 177,105 of CAVYPY010000008.1, forward strand.
TCACCGGCAACGTGCCGTTCAAGGCCGAAAGCGCGATCGCCAGCCTGCTGAAAAGAACCCGGGAGCGGGCCGTGCCCATCTCGCAGCTGGACGCCACGCTGCCTGGCGCGCTCACCGAGATTATTGGAAAGTGTCTCGAAACCGACGTCGAGCAGCGCTACGGGAGCGTCGGCGAAATCCTGAAGGATCTGGAGCTGTGGCGGGAAAAAACGGCGGCGGCCAGCCTGCGCTTCACCGCCAATGTTCCCTCCCAGGGCATCAGCGGACGCTGGCTGATGGCGATTGGCGGCGGCGTGGTGGTCATCGCTCTGGCGGCGGGCATTCCGATGGCAGTGCACCACTTCCGCGGCTCGCCGGCTTCCTCAGCCGCCGCTGTGGCGAAGCCCAGCATCTCCCTGGCGATCATGCCCTTCTACAACGCCTCGGGGGATGCCTCGATAGACTGGCTCGGCGGCAGTCTCGCCGAGATGCTGGGCACGGACATCGGCGGCTCGGCGCAGGTGCGCATGGTCTCTCCCGACCGACTGCAGCAGGTGCTCCAGGACCTGCATGTCTCGGCGAATTCCCAGGCCGACCTTGGGACCCTGCATCGCGTCGCGGAGTTCACCAGCGCGCAGACCATCATCTTTGGCCAGTACATTAAGGCCGGCCCCGCCATCCGTATCAATACCACGGTCCTCGATCTGGCCCGCGACACAAGCTCGGTTGTGACCACCGACGTTCCCTCGGAAAACAACCTCCTCGCCTCGGTCGACGCGCTCGCTTCCCAGCTCCGGCAGAAGCTCACCACCGATCCGAAGCTGCTCAAAGATCTCCAGGCCCACGCCGACCGCCCGGAGACCGCCTCCGTGGAAGCGCTGCAGGCCTATGAAAGCGGCCTGAGCCTGGAGCGGGCGGGCAACGACAACCAGGCGCAGCAGGAGTTCCAGACGGCCACGACCGCCGATCCCAACTTTGCTCTCGCCTGGTCGAAGCTGGCCGACACCTACTCCGATCTCGGCCACGACGACCTGGCGCAGAACGCTTCGCGCAAAGCCATCGATCTCAGCGAAAACCTTCCGGCGCGCGAGCGCCTTCTCATCGAAGCCGATGACGCGCGCATCAACAATAATCCGCAGAAGGCGATCGTCGCCTGGCAGCAGATGGCGGCCGCGAATCCATCGGACATGAACGTGCAGTTCGAGCTTGCGAAGCTTTACGAGCAGGCGGAGAACTACGACGCGGCGAAGAAGAGCCTGGCGCTGGTGCTGGCCGCCGATCCGAAGAATGTGGAAGCTCTGCTGGCCAGAGGAGACGTGGCGGTGCTCAGCGCCGACCCCAACGGCGCGCTCGATTATCTTGGTCGCGCGTTGCCCCTGGCTACCGAGCTGAACAACCTGCAGGAGAAAGCATCCATCCTGCAGGCGACCGGCGTCGCCTATGCCCAGCTGAACCGGGTCGACGACGCGCTGAACAATTATCAGCAGTCGCTGGCCATCAAGAAGCAGATCGGCAACAAGCACGGTGAAGCGGCCAGCCTGGAACAAATCGCCGACCTGCTCGACCAGCAGGGCAAGCCGGCCGATGCGCTGGCCACCTATAACCAAGCCCTGGCGTTGCGGCGCGAGATCGGCGATCAGGCTGGGATCGGCGGCTCGCTCATCGATATCGGCAGTTTCTATCACGACCACGCCAAACCCGTTGAAGCGCTCACGAATTTCACCGAGGCTTTGCAGATCGAACGTCAGCTCGCCGATCTGAGCCGCCAGGCGCTCTGTCTCGATAACATTGGCGCCATCAAGATGGACCAGGGCGCGTACCAGGATTCTCTGACTTACCTGCAGCAGGCCTACGAACTGCGCCAGAAGCTGAACGACCCGGCGGACCTGGGCGAATCCCTGCACAATCTCGCCGAAGTGAACATGCGGCTGGGGCAGCTGGACACGGCGCTCAATGACTACCTGCAGGCCATCAATGCCTACCGCGCCGCCAATGATCCGCGCGGTGTCGCCATCGAGTCCAACGGCATGGCGAAGATCTTCGCCGCCCAGGGCCGCTACGGCGCCGCGCTCAGCTCCATGAAGGACGCTCTGAATATACTCCAGCAGTCGAAAGAAATGACCTCGCTGACGGTGGAAGTCGTCGGCGGCTGGGGCGATCTCCAGGCGCAGGTGGGTCGCAGCGCCGACGGCCGGGCCAGTCTGGAACAGGCGCTGCACATCGCTCAGCAAATCCAGAACAACTGGGCCGCGGCCCTGGCTACCAACTGGATGGGCGACCTGTATTTCTATCAGGGTGACTACGCCGGCGCGCACCAGCAGTACGATCAGGCCCTGGTGATTGCGTCGAAGACCGCGGATAAGGAAATGATCCTGCTGTCGAAGGTGAATCGCGCCAAGACCGACCTGGCCATGGGCCATGCGGCGGCGGTTATCCCCGACTTCAAGAAACTGGCGCAGGATGCGGACGCTGCCGGGCTGAAATCGCTCTCCGTGGAGTGCGCATTCTATCTGGACCAGGCCCTGGCGCAGACGAAAGGCGGCAGCGCAGCCGAACAGGATCTGAGCCTGACGCTGGCCCGCGCGGAGAACCTCGGGTTGCGTGTCCTGCAGGCGAAGGCGCAGGCGCTCCAGGGGTCGCTGCTGGCGAAGAGCGGCCACGCGTCCGACGCGGCGATCCACTACCGCGAGGCGGTGCGCATGCTGGACGCGATCAGCAAGGAAGACAATTCAGCGCAGATTCTGAACCGCGCGGATTTGAAGGGTCTCTACGCCGAGGCGCAGAAGGCGCTGCAAGGCAGCCACTAAAGAAGAGCCCCATGGCGGGCCAGGCGGCCTGCCGGTCAGGCTGAAGTTGTGCGTCGCCCTCGCCGGAAAAAGTGAGGGCGTCCTGCGGAGAGCAGGACGCCCTGGGGTGTGCCGTTTAGTCGCCCGTGCCCGTCAACGCGGCACTCTGCGAGCCGCTCTTCGTGTTGTCGGTCACTACCAGGCTGGCCGTGCGCGTTCCTTTTGCCCCGGGCTTAAAGGAGATCCCGAGGGTACAGCTCTTGCCCGCCGGCAGCGAAACCGGATACGAAGATCCACAGGTGTTGCTGGTGATCGAGTAGTCGGTTTCGTCCGTGCCCGTCATCGCGATGTTGGTGATCGACAGCGTGCTACCGCCAGGGTTGCTGAGCGTGATTGACTTGCTGGCGGTGACCGTACCAACTTTTTCCGTTCCGAAGCTCAGGCTGGTTGGGTTGAACGACGCCTGCGGGTCGATCACCGTCGCGGTGAGCATCACCGTCTGCGGGCTGCCGGCGGCGCTGTCCGTTATGGTGAGGGCTGCACTCTGTTGACCATAGAACGGTCCCGCGATGAACGTGACCGTCATGACACAGCTCTTGCCTGCCGCGAGCGTCTTCGGGCAGAGGTTGAGGGTGATGAACTCCGACAGGTTGCCGATCGTCGTGCCCGGAAGGATGGCGATGCGCGGATCGGTGATCGTCATGGTCGCGGCGCCGGTATTCGTGATGGTGATGGTCTTCGTCACGATCGCGCCCAGGTAGAGGGTTCCCAGGTTGATATTCAGCGGCGAGACGGTGGCCATCGGCACCGCCGTGAAGTTGGCGGTGATGAGCGCCGGTCCGCTCATCGTGACGTTATAGGTGTTGGGGGCGATACCGGAGTTGAGCTGGCCGCTGCCCGTACCCGTCCACCCGCTGAAGACATAGCCGGGATTGGGCGTGGCGATAACAGTCTGAACAGAATTGGCGTTGTAAAACAGGCCGTTCCCTGCCGGGACGGAGACCATGCCGCCCGCGCCCGCCGTAACGCTCAGCTGATACTGCGTGGTGAACTGCGCGGTAAAGCCGGTCGTGCTGGTGGTCGCCGTCACCACGTCCGTGGCCGTCCCGCCGTTACTCCATTGGGAGAACAGATACTGGGTGTTCGGCGTGTTCGTCAGAGTCTGCGGCACGAGCGGATTTGGAACGATCAGCGTGTAGTTCGTGCCGACGTTCCAGTTGAGGGTCTGCGAGGTGTTGTACGTCCCCGAGGTGAGGGCGGTGGGGCCAACTACCTCATAGGTCAGCCCTGCAGGCGCAGTTCCGAGCATGACCTGCACCGTCTGCGGGTTGACGTTCAGCACCAGAGTGTTCTGGCTCGGCTGATGGTACGGATAACTTGGGCTATCCGAATACTGCGCCGTGATCGTATCCGTCCCTGTAACCGGCGGCGTGTAGTTGCACTGGGCCTGATACGTCGTGACATTGCTCACGGTGACGGCGGTCAGCGGAACGTTCTCACACGCGGCAATGGGGGTAGAAACGTAACTGTTGCCGCTGTTGCTGTCGCTGAAAGTGACCGTGCCGTTGATCGTGCTTCCCGGCAGGAGGGTGAAGCTGCCGGGAGGGGTGCTGGGGATGCTCTCGGCAGACAGCAGCGTCAGTCCGGCGGGTTCCGTCGCCGACGGGCCGACGGTCGCGGTCAGTTCCTCCGCCACATTCTGGATGGCGTTGTTGTTGTTATTAGGCGCCGAGAGCAGCGTCTGCGTCCCGATCATCGTCGTCCCCGTCACCACAAAGTCGGAGCCCAGGTTGGTCGTCTTGCCGGTGCTGGATCCGTCGAGGCTCTGCGGAGAGTACGACGTAAAGATGTCCTCAACGTTGTTGGACGTGACGAAGCCGCCGCTTGAGGTTCCGGTGTATGTACTGCCGAAGGTGAACTGATTCGCCGACGCGCTCGTGACTGTAACACCGGTGAATCCCGGTTCCTGAGTCAATACCGACGATCCACTCGGGTAGTACATAATCGTAACCGTCTGTCCCTGGGTGACTGAGCATTCGCCGGTGCAGGTCACCGTGACGGTCCCTCCGCTTCCGGTAATCGACGTGATGGGGCTGAATAGCGCGTCGCCCTGCAGATAGCCGGGTGACATCGGCTGCACGGAATTGTCGTACGAAGAGGTGAGGAGGATGCAGTTCGTTTCGTCAATATTCGACGTGCAGTCGGTGGGCGGGTTTTGCACGGCCGGACATGCTTCGACCTCGCTGGGGTTCCCGGTCGGATAGCAATAGGTGGAGTAGATGATGCAGTTGCCGCCGGTATCGTCATAGACCTGGCAGGCGGATCCCGCATACTGCGTCGGCCCGGCGGTGATCAGATTGGTGAAATTGGTTGGGGAAATGGTGGTGGCGATGACGCCCATGGTGGTGTTGGAGGTGTCTACGTTGCTGGGGAAATTGGCCGTGTAACTGTGCGTCCCGAAGTTGAAGGTGGTCGGCGTTCCCGGCGGGTTCAGCGGCTGCGTCTGGGTGACGGTCGTGTGCGGCGTAAACGTCCAGGCCATCAGCTCGTGGGTTTCAAACGCCGCGCCGGTTCCAGAGGTAAAACCCACATAGGCGTCGTTGTTCGTCAGGTTCATGTACTGCGTAATGTCGAACGGTCCGGTGAAGATCGCGTGCGAACCGGTAACCGGTGTCAGGGTTCCCTCGTTGTACTGCGGATCCAGGTAAACCGCGATCGTATTGGCCGGCGTGTCCAGCGGGCCGTTATAGACAATCACGACCTGGTGCACATTGCCATCGGCCAGAGTCACCGCAGTTGAATTGCTTGGCGATGTCCCCGAGGTGTTCGGATTGGAGACCAGGGTGGACACTCCGTTCAGTGAAACCAGGCAGTTGCCCGTGCCGACGTGCGCAGGTGAGTTCGCATTGGGCGTCCCCTGGTTCACCCCGCAGCTCTGCAGAGCAATGTGATTCGCGTAGTTGCTCTCGGCACCATAATCGGCGGAATCCCACGGCTCGTTGTTATAGGTATCGAATTCGAGCGCGACGCTGTTTGGAATGCCACCGTATCCTATGCAGCCCCCTCCGCCGCCCAAGGTGCTCGGGCCTTGTCCGGTGCTGCCGCATCCCGTTACGCCATCAGTGCCCGAGCTTAGAGCGTTCTGAATCACAAAGGCGAGGCCGTCCGCCGTTGCATATGCATTGCTGGCAGGCGTGATCCTGAACTGAAACCACACATTGAATCCATTGGCGACGTTCTGCGGCACGGAGAACCACATGCTGGCCGCCTGGCTGGTCTGGGGATAGGTCATCTGGACGGCGTACGTGGCGGACGACGCGGGGTCCTGAATAAACGAGGGATCGGTATACAAGCCGGAATAGTTGAAGCAGAACAGCGGATTCGAGGTGCTGCCGGGCGTACAGCCGTACGAGTACTGCTGGGGGCTCGCGGTCGCCGGGGTGTTGAAGTTGTAGTAGGTGACCTGTTGGGCAGACGCGGAAGCAGCCGACAGAGTCAGGGCGATGCTCGCGGCAAGAGCCGCCAGAGGCAAGTTTCGGTACGACCGCAGAAATGTCATGGGTTCCCTCCGGAGCTCACAGCGCGACAAGCCCCTGCTGCAGAATTTGGCCGAGAGCCGCAACACCGATCCGGGCTACTGGGGAGGGGATTCACCCGTCAGAGAGGTGAGCGGCGGCTACCACTAACCTGAGGCAATGGTGCGTGAATCATAACCACCGCCCAGGGCACCGTCAAGGTAATCGCCGAGGAATCTTTCTTGCAGCCAAACACCGCGAAAGTAACAACAAAAGTCACCGGGTAAGTGCGGACAGGGGCGGTTTTCCTGCACTTTGCGGTAACAGCCGGGTTCATCGAACCTTAATCTTTCCGAGGGAATCGCTCTGCCGCGCCAATCCGCGATCTGGAATCTCAGCCCGGAAGCTTTGGGTGCAGCTTCTCAAAGCCGGTGGCTTGCTGATAACCCCGGGCCAGCGCGCAGAGCTTCGCGTCCTGGTAGTGATTTGCCAGGAAGGTAATGCTCACCGGGGTTCCGGGGCCGCCGATCTGGTCGTCGTCGCCGGTATCCACCGCCGGCGGCTGGGGAGCATCGGGACCGCGCAGCCCATTCGGGACAATACAGGCGGGGTGTCCGGTCAGATTGGTCACCACGAGCTGCTCGCTGTTTGTGGAAGCCACGATGACGTCGACCTGATCGAAAGCCGCGGACACCTGACGGATAGCGAGCGACCGCGCGCGGTTCATCTGGATGTATTCCACTGCTGGAATGAACCGGGCCACGCGGAAAATATTGGGCCAGTCGTCCGGTGTCTGCTGAGTGAGCAGCTTGTCGCGGCCGGTGAGGGTCAGCTCATCGAAGGCCGCTGCGGCCTCGGCGTTCAGCCCGGGCACCATCTCGTTATACGGCAGCTTCGGCAGTCCGAGCGGGGTCAGGTTGAACCCCAGGGAGCGGAGCTTGTCCAGAGCCGCCAGATCGTACTTCCGGTCGTACTCGCGGCGCGCCTGATACGCAGCCCGCTGGCGTTCGCGATCTTCCCGTTTCTTCTTCTGCTCGGCCGTCTCGTTCGTGGGAGCCGTCTTTTCCGGCGGAGGCGGCTGATCCGGATCGAAGCTCGCTTTCAGGTAGCCCACGCGCAGGCTCTTCCAATCCAGGCTGGCATTCCAGTTAAACGCGACGTCGCGAACGGAGAGATCTTCGCCGTCCGGCCCGTAGATGGCCTCCAGCACCGCCGCGCAGTCTTCGACTGCACGGCAGATGGGGCCGAGTTTGTCCTGCGTCCAGCTCAGCGCCATGGCGCCTGTGCGCGGAACAAATCCAAAGGTGGGGCGCAGGCCGGTGCAGCCGCAGCGCGTCGAAGGCGAGGAAATGGAGCCCAGGGTTTCCGATCCAACGGAAAACGCCACGCAGCCCGCCGCTGTCGCCGAAGCCGGCCCTGCAGAGGAACCGCTCGATCCCTGCTTCGGATTCCAGGGATTCCTCGTCCGCCCGCCGTACCACCAGTCGCCCATAGCCAGCGCGCCCAGCGTGAGCTTAGCCACCAGAACGGCTCCTGCAGCATCCAGGCGCTTCACCACCGTGGCGTCTTCGTCGATCACCTGATGCTCGAAGCCGCCCGCACCCCATGTTGTGGGATAGCCCTTGACGGCGAGCAGATCCTTCGCGCCCCAGGGCAATCCGTGCAACGGTCCGCGATAGTGCCCGCGCGCGATCTCTGCATCGGTCTCGCGGGCCTGCGTCAGCGCGCGCTCCTCAGTCAGCGTTATGACGAAGTGCAGCAGAGGATCGTAGCGCTTCAGCCGCGCCAGATACATTTCCGTCAGACGGATCGAGGAAACCTTGCGTCGGCGCAGAAGGTCGGCCAGCTCCATCGCCGAGGCGAACGCCAGGTCTTCGAGATTGGAAGGGACGGCCTTCGTAGCCGGCGCCTTGCTGTAGACCGCCGGCTTGCGAGCGCTGTCCACCGACACGCCCGGCGGCAACGGATCGAAGACGAACGCCGGGGCGACGCTGTTGGGGAGGTGCAGCTTGCGAATCTCGACGAAGCCCTGTCGATCGTCGTTCAGGCCGTCCAGCATGGCCTGGCGATCCACAGCGGGAATGCTGATCCCGGCCAGAGCCGCGGCCTGGTCGATCATCTCGGGGGTGATCTTCGGCAACTCCGGGGTCGCGCCGGACCCGGTCTCTCCGCCCGACTGCGCCTGGGCCTGGGCAGCCAATGTGTAGAGAGCGCCGGGAAAGAGCGTGGAGGCAAGGCCGAAGCGGCCGCTGATGGCGAGGAACTCGCGACGATCCAGGGACATGGACGACAGGGTAATGCGCAACCGGCCGCCACGCCAACTTCCTGGCATTCCCCCCGATTCTCGGCCGATATCTAATCTCTAATCCGAGTCACCGGCGATGCCGGAGGCGATCCCCAGCCTTGCCGGGTGGTCAGCTTTTCGGGCCATTCCTCCCTACCACCTAAGTTCCACAGCCGGCCCCAGGGCAGGGCGTACAATACCAGATACGCGTTCGGCTCGCCTCCAGAACCCGGTACGGGGGGATCCCGGCTAACAATTGGCTGACTCCGCGGGCCGCTTTGCGGCGTCTAATTGTATTGGAGAAGTCCGTTCCGGATTGGTGTGGACAACCCATCCGGGCTGAGTGGAGAGGCGTGTCTGAGAAGAGAGAGGGTTTTCCCAGGTGAATTCAACCGTTAAGCAGATCCTGTTCTGGGTGCTGATCATTGCGTGCCTGCTGGTCCTGTGGCAGCTCTTCCAGAAGAACGGCGCCATGGGCGGCCATGAGCAGGGGATCACGTTCTCGCAGTTCCTGCAGGACGTGGAATCCAACCAGGTTTCCGATGTCACGATCACCGGCCCTGAGGTGAGTGGGCACTTCCGCGCCGACAAGGGCGCCTTCCATGTGACCGTACCGTCGAACTATCCCCACCTGTTCGATATCCTCGACCAGAACAAGGTCAGCGTCACCGTCAAGAACGACAACGGCAACAGCTGGTGGGGCTGGCTGCTGCAGTTCTCCCCGCTCATCCTGATCGCGCTGCTGTGGTTCTTCATGATCCGGCAGATGCAAAGCGGTGGGAACAAAGCACTTTCCTTTGGAAAAAGTCGTGCGCGACTGCTCTCGATGCAACAAAAGAAGGTCACCTTTAAGGATGTGGCGGGCGTCGACGAGGCCAAGGAAGAGCTGAAGGAGATCATCGAGTTCCTGCGCGAGGCCCAGAAGTTCCAGAAACTGGGCGGGCGCATTCCCAAGGGCGTGCTGCTCGTCGGACCTCCGGGAACCGGCAAAACATTGCTGGCCCGGGCCGTCGCCGGGGAGGCGAACGTTCCGTTCTTCTCCATCTCCGGTTCGGACTTCGTCGAGATGTTCGTTGGCGTCGGCGCCAGCCGCGTCCGCGACCTCTTCGAACAGGGCAAGAAGAACGCCCCCTGCATCATCTTCATCGATGAAATCGACGCGGTCGGCCGCCATCGCGGGGCCGGTCTCGGCGGTGGACACGATGAGCGCGAGCAGACCCTGAACCAGTTGCTCGTCGAGATGGACGGCTTCGAATCGAACGACGGCGTCATCCTCGTCGCAGCCACGAACCGGCCCGATGTGCTCGATCCGGCGCTGCTGCGCCCCGGCCGTTTTGACCGGCGCGTGGTTGTGGGTCGCCCCGATGTGCGCGGCCGCGAGGAAGTTCTTCGCGTACATGCCCGCAAGGTGCCGATTGCCGACGACGTCGATCTCCGGGTTCTGGCTCGCGGCACACCGGGCTTCTCCGGCGCTGATTTGGCCAACATGGTCAACGAGGCCGCTCTGAATGCTGCGCGCGCGAACCGCAAACAGGTCCTGATGCTCGATTTCGAGCAGGCGAAGGACAAGGTCCTGATGGGCGCCGAGCGCAAGTCGATGCTGCTCACCGACGAGGAGAAGCGAGTGACCGCCTATCACGAGGCCGGCCACGCGCTGGTGGCGGCGCTGCGATTGCACGCCGATCCTCTGCACAAGGTCACGATCATTCCGCGCGGCATGGCGCTGGGTGTGACCATGCAGCTGCCGGAAGACGACAAGCACACCGTTACCAAGGACTACCTCGAGACGCAGCTGGCCATCCTCATGGGCGGCCGCATCGCAGAGGAAATCTTCCTTAAGCAGATGACGACGGGCGCCGGCAACGATATCGAGCGCGCGACCGATCTGGCCAGGAAGATGGTCTGCGAGTACGGCATGAGCCGCCTCGGTCCGCTCACCTTCGGCAAGAAGGAAGAGCAGATCTTCCTCGGCCGCGAGATCGCGCAGCACCGCGATTTCTCGGAGGAAACGGCGCGGCAGATCGATTCGGAAGTGCGGAGCCTGGTGGACGAAGCCTACAAAGCCTCCTGGGACATCCTCAACGGCAATCAGCCGATCATGCACCGGCTCGCCATGGCTCTGCTGGAGCGGGAGACGCTGGACGCGAACGAGATTCGCGCCATTATCGACGGCAAGGAACTGCCGCCGCTGCGGCCTTCCGGCGGACCCGGTTCTCCAACCGCGGACGTGCAGCAGGTCCTCAAGCCGGAGCCGGGGCGCACGGGCAGCCTGCCGGAAGGCAGTCCTTCGCCGGCGTAAGAATCAACAATCCACTTTTTCAGGGCAGCTCTCCGGAGCTGCCCTTTCTCCTTCTGCGAGAATATTGGCAGCATGATCCGTAGGTGCTTTTCGGTTTCGGGCGCGGCTCTCCTGAGTGCGATTCTTCTCACGCTCGGCGGCTGCAACTATCACACGGTCGACTCTGCGGCGCACCTGCCGGCGACCGTGCACACGCTGGCCATCCCGACCTTCGCGAACAATACGCAGTCGTACCACACCCAGGCAGTCTTCACCCAGGCAGTCATCCACGAGTTCACCAGCCGCACCTCGTACCGCATCGTGAGCGGGGACGATCCTGGCGCCGATGCCACCCTGCGCGGCACCATTACCACCTTCCAGGTCATTCCCCTCACCTACGACAACACCACGGGACAGACGTCGAGCTACCTGGTCACGATTACAGCCCGGCTGGAGCTGGTCGATCGCCACGGCAAGGTGATCTGGCAGAATCCTTACTACATGTTCCGCCAGCAGTACGAGCAGATCCAGGATCTTGCCAGCTTCATCCAGGAAGACTCGGCCGCAACCCAGCGCCTGGCCCAGGAGTTTGCCAGTGCCGCGGTGGCCGACATTCTGGAATCCTTCTGACGCAGCCGCTCTTGTCCTGGAGCAGACCGGAAAAGCATGGCGGAAGCATACCGATGCGGCGGCTCTTTGGCGATTGAGAACAGCTGCTGAGCCGAATTTTCAGGCATAGTTGCCTAGGGTTCGGCGCTGGAAAGTTACCGTGGTCCACAGCCCCGGGTTTCCGGAACCAAATGGCTGTTCAATGCGTATGATTGCCCATGAGCACAGCCGGAACCATCACGTGGGATGGAACCTGGAACCTGGGGAAACTCGGGCTGCCGGGACTCTCCGTTGGCCGGCGTGCCGCCCAGGCCGAGACGACACGGCCGGGGCAGTACCGGGCACCAGGCGGTGGAGAGTCGGGCCCGGCAGACCGCTGGCGGCGGCAAACGCCGGCAAAGATTGGCGATCGGGGCGAGCGCGCCGGCGATCGGTTCGGGGAGAAGCCTGTGGAAGCCGAGTGGCAGGTCCTGGTAGAGCGGTGCCTGAAAGGGGACTCTTTCGCCTGGACAGAGCTGGTCAAAGCGCATCATAGGCGCGTCTATGGCCTCTGCTACCGCTTTACCGGGTCGGCCACCGACGCCGAAGACCTCACCCAGGAAGTCTTCCTCAAGGTCTACGGCAATCTAACGGGATTCGATCTCAACCGGGGCAGCTTCCAAACCTGGATCACCACCATGACCCGCAACCTGCTGGTGGATCACTTCCGCCGCTCGCGGGCGCAGCGCGTCACCGATTCGATGGACGCCGGGTGGGAAGGCGATGGCGACAACATCCCGCTCATGCAGCGGCTGGCCGACTCCCGCCCCACCCAGCACGACAAGGCAGTGCAGAAAGAGATTGAGAAGATGGTGCAGGAGGCTCTGACGAAAATTTCGCCGGAGCTGCGGGAAGCCGTCATCCTGCGCGATCTGCAGGATATGGACTATAAGGAAATCGCGCAGGTTCTGCGCATTCCCGAAGGCACCGTGAAATCGAGGATCAGCCGGGGACGAGCAGAACTGGCTCGGATCCTTGAACGCAACAAGGGGCAAGCGGTGTAGCGATGGCTGATTACAACCAATTCGGAAACAAGCCAAACGCTGCACTCCGCTGCGAAGAGTGGGAAGCTCTGCTGGCGGATGCGCTGGACGGCGTTCTGCCCGAAGGCAAAGCGGTGGCCTTCCGCGGCCACAGCGCCGAATGCGCCAACTGCGGCGATCTGCTGGCTCACGCCGGGCAGGGACGGGAGTGGCTGGGCTATCTCCACACCGAGCCCGACGTGCCCCCCGCTCTGATCGGTAAGATTCTCGACCGGACGGTCGGTGCGGGCAGTGTGCCACTTCCGGTTGTAGCCGCGGGCGCGGGAACGGGCGCGGTGGCGATGGCCCTGCCGTGGCGGCGCAACTTCCACGAGACGCGGCTGCTCATGACCGTGGCCATGGCTTTCTTCTCCATCGCGCTGACGCTCAACCTCATCGGCGTCAAGGTGACCGATCTGCGGCTCGCCGATCTGAGGCCCTCTACCATTGGCAGCACCATCTCGCGCCAGTTCTTCGCGGCGCGCGGTTCGGTGGTGCGGTATTACGATAATCTCCGCTTCGTGTATCAGCTCGAGTCTCGGATGCAGGAGCTGCGCCGGACTGTGGAAACCACCCCCGGCGCAGGCCAGCCGCAGAAGAAGCAGGAGCCCTCGAAGCAGAGCGGCGACAAGAGCGGCAGTTTACAGAGCGGTCCCCGCGGCGATGTGCTGAACGCCTGGCGCCAGGCCGCCACCGGCTTCGCACCGCGGACCGCAGAGCAGCGCACTGCCTTTCGCGTGCTGCGTTCGGGGCGAGCAACAGGAACTGTTAAAGAAGTAGAGGTAGATGTACAAGTGTTTGTCGGTCAGTCGAATTACGTTTCCCTGGATCAACTCAGAGCCGGGCTGCAGGTGAAGAACGACAGAAGGAGCCTGGTATGAACTGCGTCAACCATCCCGAGGCGGCGGCAACCGCCTTTTGTCAGAATTGCGGCAAGGCCCTGTGCGCGGTATGCGCAAAAGATGTCCAGGGAAATATCTACTGTGAGCCCTGCCTGGCGGCGCGGATTACAGGCACCATGCCCGGTGCCGCGCCCGGTGCTGCGCCAGGCCCCTTCGGCCCGGGGACCGTGCCGCCGGGATTTCCCCCTGCTGGTGCGCCCAATCCTGGTACTGCGACCCTGCTGGGATTCATTCCCGGTGTCGGCGCCATGTACAACGGCCAGTACATCAAGGCCGTCATCCACGTGCTGGTGTTTGTTGTTCTTATCGGAATCACCGAGCACTACGGTCTCTTTGGAATCTTCCTGGCGGCCTGGGTCTGCTATCAGGTTTTCGACGCGCATCAGACGGCCAAAGCCCGGCGCGACGGGCTGCCGCTGCCCGATCCCTTCGGACTCAATGAGCTGGGCAACGCCATCGGCGGACATTCAGCGCCGCGCCCGTGGACGCCCCCGCCGCCTCCGCCTGGAACGGGGCCTGTACCTCCCGGCGCCGCTCCAGGATTTGTTCCAGGCACCGCGCCCGGACAGCCCGACTGGGCCGACCAGGTTCGGCAGGGCGCACAGAACTTCGGGCAGCAGGCCGGGCAGTGGGGTGAGAACCTTCGCCAGAGGATCGTCGCCGAAGCACACCAGACCGCCTACCCGTCCGCGCAGCCTTATCCACCGGCCGGATGGGCCGTGCCGCCCGTTCCGCCGCCCAGCAGCGCCGGTTATGCGCCGCCCCCGCCACCTCCTCCAGGCTGGGTGCCTCCAGCGCCGGGTGCCGCGCCGGTGCCGCCACCGGAGTGGGAGCTGGAGCGTGCGCGCCGCGAGCCCATCGGCGCCATCGCCCTCATCCTGCTGGGCATGCTTTTCCTGTTCAACACCCTCGGTTTCTTTAGCTTCGGCTGGGTCAGCCACGGATGGCCGCTGATTATCGTCGGCATCGCCGTGTGGCTGCTGGTGCGGGCGCGGAGCGGCGTCCACGCACCGCCGCCTCCCGGAGCTTATCCACCGCCTCCGCCACCTCCTGCGAATCCGGGACCGCCGGCTGGAGGTGCGCAATGAATCAATACCTGTTTCTGCGGCGGATGCGCGGACCGATTATTTTGCTGACCTTCGGAATCACGGCCATTCTCGACGAGTATGCCGGTATCGGCTACTCGCGCAGCTGGCCGCTGTACATCATCGTCTGGGGGCTGCTCAAGCTGGCTGAAAACGCGATTCTCGCGCAGCATCCGCCGGTCATGCCGGGCCAGTATCCTGGAACTCCCGGCTATGTCCCGCCGGCCGCGACCTCCGTGAATCCTGGAGACATGACGCCTTCGGGCACCTCCATCGTTCCCTATGACGCAACGTCCCATGACGACGAGGAGAGGAGGTAAGTATGGCAACCACACCTCCGTCCTGGGGATCGAGGGAAGCGCGCTGGCAGGCCAAACAGGCCGCGCGCGCCCAGCGGGATCAGTGGCGTGCCGCCGCGCGCGCTCAGAAGGACTATTACCGGACCTACTGGCGCGGATGGCGCCGGCCTTCCTTCACCGGCCCGGTCGTGCTGCTGAGCATCGGCGTCATTGCGCTGCTCATGGAAACCGGCAAGCTGGATCCGGTTGAGTTCTGGTCCTGGTATGCGCACTGGTGGCCGATGCTGCTCATCGTGCTCGGCTCCCTTCTGCTCGCAGAGCACTTCCTCGACTGGAAAAACCCCTATGCGGGCCGCCGCTCCATGGGCGGCATCGTCTGGCTCGTGATCCTCATGATCTGTCTCGGATGGATCTCGCACGAGGGGCACCTCGTTGGTCCTTTCTCCTGGGACTTCAACGGCGATAACGGCGATAACTTCTGGAGCTGGATGGGCGCCGAGCACGACAACGACGTGCAGATGGACCAGGCCCTCACCGCGGCCAAACCCGTGGTCACCGTCAACGATCCCGCCGGCGACGTCACTATTACCGCGTCCACTGACGGAAAAATGCATATACGCGCGCACCAGATGGTGCACCGCGAATCCGATTCCGAGGCGCGCAAGATTTTCGATGAACTCCAGCCGAAGATCGAGGCCTCCGGTGGCGGCGCGGTCGTCAGCGTTCCTGAGAAAGAAGGGGCGCGCGTCGACCTGACGGTCGAGCTTCCGCCCGCAGCCTATGCCACGGTGACTGCCGGCCACGGAGATGTGACCGTGGACGGTCTGAACGGGGGCGTGCAGGTCACCGGCGGCCACGGCGAAATCAAGCTGGAGGACATCGGCGGCGACGCCCAGGGACACATCGATCACGGCGATTTTGCCGCCCACAACGTCCAGGGTCGCGTGCTTGTGGACGGCCGCGGCGATGACGTGACCGTCTCGCAGATCACCGGCTCAGTCTCCATCAACGGCGACTTCTTCGGGGATATCCACCTGGAGCAGATCGCGGGCGCCGTGCGCTACCAGTCCAGCATGACAACTCTCGACATCCCTCGGCTGGTGGGCGCGCTCACCCTCGACAAGAGCGATCTCAGCATGAGCCAGGCCATGGGACCCGTGCGGGTCGTGGCCCGTTCCAAGGACATCGATCTGACCCAGATTGCCGGCGATGCCCACATCGAGGACAGCAATGGCGACGTGAACATGACGCTCGCCAATCCGCTCGGCAATGTGCAGATCACCGACCACACCGGCAACGTGATCGTCTCCATGCCCGAGAATGCGAGCTTCACCGTGACCGGCAGCACCAGCAGCGATGAAGCCGTCCGCACCGATTTCCCGCTGAAGATGACGACCGAAGACGGCCGCCAGACACTGGAAGGATCTGTGGGCCATGGCGGCGTGCAACTCCAATTGGAGACCGATCATGGCAATCTGGAATTGCGTAAGGGCGAGAACGCGACGCTGGCGCTGACGCCTCCTCCTCCGCCCAGTCCCCCCGCCGCGCCGAAGCACTTCAAGGCGCCTCCAGGTGTGAAGACGGAAGACGAGTAGAACTCTAGCCCACTGGGGTCGCCTCATCCTGGCTGGCAAACAGTGGCCGCACCAGTTTCTCGATCCGGGCGAGCACTTCCTCGAGCCTCAGGTTCGTCGAGTCGATGACGATCGCATCCGGCGCGGGCCGCAATGGCGAACTCGCCCGGTTCCGGTCGCGCTCGTCGCGTTCGCGCAGGTCCTGCGAAACAACCGCACGATCAGCTGGTGACGCAGACTCCATACGGGTCCGCACGGCGGCATTCTGCTCGCGTGTCCCCGCGTTCTGTTCGTAGCCGGAGTTGGGCAGCGGGTCCCTCGTGACAGAGTTCTGCTCGTAGCGGCGCTGGCTGCGAGCTTCCGGCGAGGCGTCGAGAAACACCTTAATGTCAGCATCGGGAAACACCACCGTGCCGATGTCGCGGCCTTCCATGACGACACCGCCCCGGCTTCCCAACTCCCGCTGCAGATCGACCATCCAGCAGCGAATCGTGGGATGCACGCTCACGCGCGAAGCGCCCTGCGTAACATCCGAGTCGCGGATCCGCTCTGTTACGTCCTGCCCATCGAGATACACACGGTTTGCGTGGCGATCGGCTTCCAGGGTGATCTCGGTATCGCGTGCAAGGCGCTCCAGCGCGGCAGGGTCGTCGAAGTCAATATCGGCGAGAATCGCCTTCAGGGCAAATGCGCGATACATGGCGCCGGTTTCCAGATTCAGGAGGCCGAAGTGTTGTGCCAGGTGCCGGGCGACCGTGCTCTTGCCTGCACCGGCGGGTCCGTCGATCGCAATGATGGGGCCGCGGCTCATTCGGGGTTCTCTTCCTGACTACGATTCTTGCGCGGATTTCGTTTGCCAGGGTTGGCTTTCCCGAAATTTTTCTTCCCAGCCCCTTTGAAGTTTTTGTTTTGCGCAAACGGGCGGCCGGAATCCTCGCGACGCTGCGGCTTGCCGAAGCGAGGGCGGAGATCGCGGCCGGGAACCCTGGTTCCGGCGGCTGCTCCCTCGCGCTTTGCTGGAAACTTAGGACGCGGACCGCCGAAGGCCTTTGTCCTCGGTTTCTTCCGCCCAAAGCCCTGCGGGCCGGAGGTGCCGAAGCCCGGTTTCTGACCGGCCTTTTGCCCAAATTTCTGTCCGGATTTCTGACCCGCACGTTTCTCGCCCTCGAAGCGCGGACGGCGCTCCCCCGCCTCACGGTCGAATCGCCGCCGGTCCTCACGACGGTCGCCGGCTGCCGGGCGTCGCTGCCCGGGCCTGGTCTCCGGACGCTTCTCGCCGCGAGCCTCCGGACGGAATGCGGCAGAGGAGCGCTTCTCCCCACGAGGTCCCGGCCGGAATTGGGTAGAGGGCCGCTTCTCGCCACGAGGCCCCGGACGGAATGCAGCCGAAGGCCGCTGCTTCTCGCCCGTAGGCCGATCCTGCTGATCAAATGCCGGGCGGCGCTGCCAGGGCCTGGCCCCCGGACGCTGATCGCCGCGAGCCCCAGGCCGGAATTGGGTAGAGGGCCGCTTCTCCCCACGAGGTCCCGAACGGAATGCAGCCGAAGGCCGCTGCCTCTCGCCCGCAGGCCGATCCTGCTGATCGAATGCCGGGCGGCGCTCCCAGAGCCTGGCCCCCGGACGCTGATCGCCGCGAGCCCCAGGCCGGAATTGGGTAGAGGGCCGCTTCTCGCCACGAGGCCCCGGGCGCGACGCAGCCGAAGGCCGCTCCTCGCGCGTCGGCCGGTCGGGCCCGCGAAAGGCGGGGCGGCGCTGCCAGGGTTTTGCCGGTGCGCGCTTTTCCGGACGCTCCTGGAAAGATGGTTGCCGTTCTCGCCGCGATGCGTCGGGTCGCGCCGCCGGCTCGCGCTTATTCTGGAACTCCTCCCGATAGGGCGGCGCTGGGGCGCGCTGCGCTCTCTTTGCCGGTGGCACAATCAGAGGCGCGACAGCCCCAGCCGGTTTCGCTTCCTCGATCGGCAGATTCTCCGGCAGCGATCCCTCGACAAACAGCAGCGTCTGCGACGCCACGCTCATGGTGCCGAACTGTCGCGCCGCCATCATGCCGTGAATGACCTCGCGAATCCGCGACCGCGCCGTCAGAGGCGACAGGAAAATCTCCGCTTCTTCGGCCGTCGCAGCCACCGCCGACCGCAGATAGATCGACAGCAGCGCGGAGAGTGCGGTCGTCTGCGCTGTGTTCGCCCCCGTCGTCAGTTGCGTCGGAAACCGATTCTTCAGCAGTGTCCAGCGCGCCGGCGCGCCTGGTTTGTAGAGCGGTATCGCACGCACCGTCGTCCACAGCTCCGTCAGCGCCCGCAGCACTGCGGCTTCGGTCAGCTCCCGCCCCAGCAGCTCGCGCAGCTGAACCGCCGTCGCTTCGCCTTCGCGGTCCAGAATCTGCCACGTGCGAACCACGAGCGGCGCGGTGCGTCCGCCGGGCGCGGAATTCCACTGGCGATCCCCGCGGGCCGCCGCCACCCAGGGCAGAACCTCCGGCGTGATCAGGAAATCCGCCTGCTCTGAATAAGTCCCCAGCAGGTTCAGGGGCACGATCCGGTCGTCCTGCACCAGACGCGTCATCAGTTCGCTTGCATGCTCGAGCGCAGCCGCGGGCGGTGCGGCGCTGGCGGCCCCATGCACCGCCTCGACGAACGAAGGCGCGGGCGCAGGCAGCTGCGCATGGCGCGGCAGGAAAAGGCAGAGCCCCAGATCCTCCAGCCAGGTAGCCGCTTCATCGGCGGTCAGCAGCGGAGCGCTATGGCGCCAGAGCGCGGCGCGCGCGGTTTGTAGCTGTTGTTGATTCAAAATGTGTCCGCTGTGCAGGTTGGTGAGGGTCTAGATGCGCTGGAAGGCGCGCTGAATGTCCTTCCATGAATATCGTAAAGCAATCGGACGCCCGTGGGGGCAACTGGTCGGATGATCGGTTTTGGCCAGTTCCTCGAGCAGCCACTCCATTCGCGTCGCATCCAGAGGCATATTCACCTTGATCGCTGCGTGGCAGGCAATCGAAGCAGCGATTCGGGTCCGCGCCGTCTCCAGATTCTCCGACTGCGACACGGAGGCGGGCTGCTCCAGAACTTCGTGAATCATCCGCTCCAGTTCGCTGCCGGTCAGCCCGGCCGGCGCAGCTTTAATGGCGATGGTGTGCGGCCCGAACATCTCCGCCTCGCAGCCGTTGCGCTCCAGCTCACCGGCCAGCGTGGAGAAGACCACCATCTGTGCGGGCTGCAAATCGATCAGCCGCGGCATCAGCAGGCGCTGCCGCTCGACGCGCTCGGTCTGTCGCTCGCGCAGAATCTTCTCAAAGAGAACCCGCTCGTGCGCCACATGCTGATCGATGATCCAAAGCCCTTCATCGTTGGTCGCCAGAATGAACGACTCCCGCAGCTGTCCCAGCGGCTTCAGCGACGCCAATGAGTGGAGCGACGGGGCGGGCTCGCCGCCTTCCGGCAAAGCGGGCGCGGCGCAGGCGTGGCCGTTCGCGGATGGCATCCCGCTCGCCGTCTGCTCCGGCCTGGTCAGGCCACGCTCTCCGGCCGCAACCGCCGCGCCTGCGAAGGGAAGCGGCACTTCTTCCGGCCTCTGCACCGGCGGAGCCAGGGTGAACGCCGCCGCGTCGGCTGGCTGCGGCAGCGGCTCAGAGCCCGGCATATCCGACGGTGGCATTGCGACGGCTGAATCCGGCACCAGTGACGACGACGCCCGCGGACTAGCCGTCATCGCCTCCACAAAGCTGGCCGCCGGCCGTGCCTTCATCAAAGCCAAGCGAATCGACTCGCGCACGAAGTCGTGCACCTGCGCCTGCTGCCGGAACCGCACTTCTGTTTTCGCCGGATGCACATTCACGTCGACTTCCTGCGGCGGCATATCCAGGAAGAGCAGGATCACCGGGAACGACGTGGGCGGAATGATATTCCGATACGCCTCGGTGACCGCGTGCAGGATGAGCCGGTCCCGGATGAGCCGCTGGTTCACAAAAATGTAGATCGAGTTTCGATTGAGCTTCTGCAGCGATGGCCGCGAGACAAACCCGCTCACCCGCAGGAACCCCGGATCCGGCGGCATGTAGTGCTCGTCGCGCCTCCACGGTGGCGGCTCCGGCAGTCCGGCATGCTCAAAGCGTCGCTCGGCGGCCAGCGGCAGCAGCTGGTCGAGCGTCTCGCGTCCGAAGACCTGGTAGATCCGCTCCGAGGGATCGCGCACTGGCGGTGCGGTCAGCAGAGCGTGGGTTGCCGAGTGCAGCTCAAAATGCATCTCCGGATGCGCCAGCGCATAATGCGTCACCAGCGCGGTGACATGGGCCAGCTCCGTCGTCTCCGCGCGCAGGAACTTCCGCCGTGCCGGTGTATTGAAAAACAAGTCCCGCACGGCGATCGTCGTTCCCTGCGGACCGCCCGCATCTTCGACGGCCAGCACCTTGCCGCCGGCAATTTCGATCCGCGTTCCCATCGCCGCATCCGTCGGACGCGTCGTCAGTTCCAGCCTCGCAATCGACGCGATCGACGGCAGCGCTTCTCCACGGAAGCCGAGCGTCGCAATCGAGAGCAGGTCGGCCGACGAGCGGATCTTCGACGTCGCGTGCCGCTCGAAAGCCAGCAGAGCATCGTCCCGCACCATGCCGCACCCGTTATCGGCCACCTGGATCAACTTCCGGCCGCCGGCCTCAATCTCCACGCGAATGCGCGTCGCCCCCGCATCCAGCGCATTCTCCAGCAACTCCTTCACCACCGACGCGGGACGGTCCACCACCTCGCCGGCGGCAATCTGATTGGCGACCTGATCGGAGAGAACGCGGATGCGGCCCATGCTGGCTCAAGGATACCTGCCGCTGCGCTGTGCAGACCCTGTGCATGCCGTGGCCATGGTGGAGAATCTGGCATTCATCGATCCACGCACGCCGAGGGCCATGGCCGCGTGATTGCGCCCACGTCGCTGAATTCCCCCGCGCCCGGAGCCGATACCCACTTTGAATGCAGGGCAGCGGGGGAAGCAGGCCATGGAAGTCGATCGCGTGGGGCGAATGGGACCGGTAACGCCGGAGAAAACTCCTGCCTGGACGCGTGAGGGTCTGCGCCGCCGCCGCTTTGTGCCTGAGGTCGAACCCGAAGTCGAGGACGAGTCCGAGGACTCGACTCCAGACCATGATGAGCCTCCTGAGCCAAAGCCCGATCTCGACATCATGGCCTAGCCGCGGCGCCACCTCCACGCCGTCCGCTTAACCTGCAACCTGTCGCCCGGGACATCTCTTTCAGGACCCGGGGTCTGCATTTTCTTTGCCGCCTCGCCGCGCCCCGGTGCATCCTGTGTATCAATCGCTTGTATCGACCATTCGGAGGCGCGCATGACCCCACCCGATCGCGGCATCGTCACCCGGCCCAGCCCCTTCAGCGTTCAGCAAACCATCGACCGCCTGCAGAAGGCTCTCACCTCAAAAGGCATCCAGCTCTTTGCCCTGGTGGATCACAGCGGCGAAGCCGAAAAAGTCGGCCTTTCCATGCCGCCCACCAAACTCCTTATCTTCGGCAATCCCGCTGCTGGTACGCCCGTCATGCTCGCAGCGCCCACCACCGCCCTCGACTTGCCGCTCAAAATTCTTGTCTGGCAGGATCCCGCCGGCGCCGTTCAGCTCTCGTGGAACAGCCCCGCCTGGCTGCAGCAGCGCCATGGCATTCCCGACGCGTTCCTCAAAGTCCTCGCTGCGCCCGAAGTCCTCACGACTCTCGCACTCTCAGATTCTTGATCCCTGATCCCTAATCCCCGCGTTTCGCTGCCCACGCCATCCCGTCGTCCCAGCGGCCCGCCGGTATCGCCTCGTCCACCTTCCAGCCGATCAAGTCGATCGCCGTCACCACGCTGCTCGCCGCGCACGACACATACGCCGTCCGCCCATCCGGCCGCACCAGCACAGCCTGCGGGGCGTGGTCCACAGGAATCGTTCGCGCCACTGTCATGCTCCGCAGATCCACCACCGCCACTGAATTCTTTTCCGGCAGCGCGATCAGAAACCAGCGTCCATCGGGCGTCACCGCCCCTCCATAGCCGATCCCGGGCAGTGCCACCCACCGTTCCACTTTACGTGTCGCTGTGTTGATCACCGCCAGCCGCGGCAGCTTCTGATCCGACGTGAAGACGTACCGGTCGTCCGACGTGATCGCGATCCGCTGCACCGTGCTCGCCACCGGAATGATCGCCAGCGTCCTGCGCGCTGCCAGATCCAGCACCGACACCGTCCCCGGTCCCACATTTGCTGTGTAGCCAAACCGCCCATCGTGGGAAATGGCCAGCATGTGGGACTCCGCCTGCCCCGTCGGGACCTTCCCCACAATGCGCAGCGTCTTCGTGTCGATCACCGTCACCGCATTGTCCAGCTCCGTCGTCACGTACAGAAGGCCATGCGCGGCATCGAGCACCGGCAGGTGCGGTCGCACGCCATGCCCGAAGTCCACCGTCCGCAGCACCCGCCCCGTCCCCACATCGATCACCAGCAGCACGCGCCCGTCCAGCCCCGGCCGCCCCACGCCGCTGTTCCCGTAGACCGGCGCATACGCCGTTCGCCCGTCCGGAGAAGCCGCTACCTCATGCACCCATTGCCCCCGGACCGGCTCCGCCACCGTCGCCACCACTTTGCCCACCGCCGGATCGATCACGCTGATCGTCCGGTCAACCTGGTTGGCCACCAGCAGCCGCTGTCCCCCGGCGGCCCCTGTCGCCAGCGCCGCCATACACACTGCGCCCCAAATCGTGATTGTCCGCATAGCCCGCCACTATACAACCGCGGATCCCCACTCCGTCTGTCCTCTCTGCGGGCACCAGGCCACCGGCACCAGGCCACCGGCAGCGGGCCTACCAGCTATAAGCCACAGGGCACGGTCTATCCCTGTGCGCCGCTCCGCGGAACCCTGTACGCTGTTGGGGCCATGAAAACTGTTATCCGCTTTCTCGTCTGGATCGCCCTCGTGATCTGGCTGGGCGGCCTCTTCTTCTTCCCCGTCACCGCCGCCGCGGCCTTCGGCACCATCGCCGACACCCACGCCGCCGGCACCATCGTCGCCAAATGCCTCGGCACTCTCCACCACGAAGGCCTCGTCGCCGGCTGCTGGATCGTTCTCTTTCTGCTCCTCGGTATCGTCCTGCGCGTCTACCGCCGCAGCATCCTCATCGGCGTCATCGTCACGCTTGTCATGCTCGGCTTCACCGCGTATTCGCAGTTCTCTATCATTCCCCGCATGGAGCGCGACCGCATCGCGGCCGGAGGAGCCATCGACGCCGTCCCCAAGACCAATCCCCTCCACGTCGACTTCGACCGCCTCCACGGCGTCTCCGTCGACGTCGAGGAAGCGGTCATGCTCGCCGGTATTCTGCTCGTGATTCTGCTCGCCCGCGATACCGGCCCGACACGACCGTAACCTTCAAAACCCTGTGCCCCGTACCCCACGCACTTGCTATAATTGTGGAGACAATTCGCAAGTTTCGCTCACTCCTCAGTAGCTCAATGGCAGAGCATTCGGCTGTTAACCGAAGGGTTGTAGGTTCGAGTCCTACCTGAGGAGCCAAAAAATCAACAACTTACATCACCCTCCCTTCAAAACTTGGTCCAACTTGGTCCAGTTGTTCCACGACCCCAACCGGCGTTTGGACCTGATTGGCTCCCTTCTCATCTAGCATCGCCGCGGCAGCTCGAGTCAGAGCTGGATGTTCCCATCCCGCCAGAATCCCCATCGTCCGGGAATTCATCGCGTTCAGCACATTCTTCTCGATCGTCTGCACGTAGACATCGCCTGTAGTCCGGATGCTCGCGTGGCGCAAGGCCCCTTGTGCATCCTTCAGCGTGCCGTGCTCCTGCAGGTCGGTCCCCAGCGTGCGCCGCATCACTTGGAAGGTGACGAGGCGGTCCGGAATGCCGAGCTTCCGGGCAATCGGGCGAACCCGCCACCGAAGAAAATTCTTGCCCCAGCGCGGTACCGCCTGGCCCTTCCGTTGCCCGCGTCCGAAAGTGGGAAACATCAACGCTTCCGGCGAGGGATCTTCGCAGACTCGTCTCCACGCTTCGATGATGGGCCGCACCTGCTCCGGCACGCCGATGGGAGCCTGGCTCGAACGGTTCTTAAACCGGCCAGGATAAAACTGCCCCTCAAACGCCGTCCCATGGGGGACCAGTTCGTTCCCCGTCCAGGACTTCCATTGCAGACCCAGAACCTCGCTGGCCCGCGGGCCGCAGAAGATGCCGACATACATCAGACACAGATCGTGCAGGTCCTGGATGCCGCCGATGAGCGCAAGAATCTGCTCCTGCGTCATGCGGGGCTTCGCAACCGGCTTGGTCTGCGGCATGGTGATATCCTCGGCGGGATCTTTGGTCAGGAAGTTCAGCTTGACGGCCACGTGCATGATGGAACGTATGTTGATGTGACAGTGACGGACGACCGACTGTGAATAGCGCCCAGCCAGCTTGTTGAGCCAGACCTGAATCTCAAACGTGCCCAACTGCCCCAACGGAATTCGGCCGAAGTGGTCTACGAGGTAGTGCCCGATCTCGTAGGAATTGATCTTTCGATAGGCCGGACTCCAGGAACCCTGCCGCATCGGAAGATACCGCTCCTCGACAAACCATTGGAAAGTAACCGAGTCGTTGGGAACGGATCTGGATGTTGCGGCGGGAACGCCGGTCTCGCTGAGAATGAGGGAGTGCAACATCTGCTCCGCCTTCCATTTGGGCGTTCCTGATTTCGGACAGAGCGGGGTGTTGCGCCGTTTGCCAACCTCCTTCCCCTGCTCGTTGCGGAAGTACACGGTGTACTTCCCGTACCACATCTTCACCCTCCGCCCTCGCAGGTAGACGGTGCCCTTCTGATACTTCATTGCCATGGCTGTTCTCCTGTAGCCCGGCGACTTTCCCTGATCGTGGAGAACAATTCCTTCATACACCAAACCGGGAGCGGTGGGAAGGAGGCAGGGTGTGGAGCTCCGCCATGAAAGCGTCGACATCGGCAAGACGGTACCGAATGAGCTTGCCCAGCTTCACAGCCGGGATTCTGGGAGTCCGGCGAGTCGTGTGGTCACGTATGAAACGCTCCGAGACGCCCAGTTTTTCGGCTACCTGACGGGCATTCATGAGTCGATCATGCCCTGGCGAATGTGGTACGAGGCGATGGACCAGGGTTTGGCCATCGCCGGCGAGATCGAGTCCCGCCGAACGGCGTGCGATTTCCGGCTGAGCCGCCGGGTAGGGCCCAGGGGTTGAATTCTGGACGATGTGGAGTTGGCCACGTGCATCCGATTCCGTCGTCTCCTCAAGGACTTCCGTGCCAGAAGGACGCACAGAGGTCGCGTGATCCTCAGAATGGTTATGTTGTTTGATCGCCGCATGGGGCATAAATCACCTCGGGTTACTGGATTGGGCCGGACAAGAGCTGAATCGATCTCTACTGGCAACGTCGCCTGCTGCTCCGCGCCAGTGGGAATCGCGAGAGATATGTGTAAAACAGGTCAGCAATTCGGTCAAATGACATCGCAAAGCATGCAAGAAGATGTGAGATAGGGGCGGCCGTGGAATGGACTTTCCGGCTACCTACCGGCGAAAGGCGACTATGGGAAGCGATCTCAGGGAAATGTCCTTTCGAGACCGGATGGACAACAACTTATTGAAATTCCATACTTGGAGCGTGGCCGGGACTCCTGGGTGAGCGCATTCGCGAGCAATGTTGCATCTGCATTTTGCGCCGTGGCCGCGTCGAATGCGGCAGCCCGAGGTTTCGCTGCCGCTTCATCGGTGCCGCCCATTGTCAGTTTTTTGAAAAGTGCGATCCTGGTTTTCCACTGAGATTGACAGTCCGGGATTCCCGAAGAGAATGGTGATACAAAGTGTTGCGAAGCGTGCAGCTCTGCCCGCAATACACGGCGCTACGGATTGGGTCATGGACGATAAATTCGACATGGAATCCGAATGGATCACCGAGCTGGGAAAGGCGCGCAGCGACGAATATACGGAGAAGATTCTTGCCTTCGTTCAGGAGCTGGAGAAATCGGCGCCTGAACCCTTCCTGCCTCTGTTGACGGATCTTGCCTTGGCTCGCACTCTGATCGTGCACCTGGTCATCCGCTACGGACCGGAACGAGGGATGGCCGAGGCGCGGGACGCTTTCGAAAGCACGCTCGAACAGATGAAACCGATGCTCGAAAGGATGAAATCTCGCAAAGGACCTCCTCCCCAATGAAGAGACTCATTCCCTCGCTTCTCCTCCTCGCGGCATTTGGCTTTGTAGCATGGCAGCTAACCGCCTGCAAGCGGACGCCACCGCCACCAACGGAACAAGATGCGATTGCGGTTTGGAAAAACACTCACGCGAATCCGCACATCTACAGCGATTTGCTCGATCTGAAGAAGACAAATGGGCAAATGCAAGAAGGTCAATGGCGTGCCGGTATATACGCTGTACTATCGAGGCGAAGGTCAAGACATTAGTCCAGTCTGGGAAATGTGCTCCCGGGCACAATCGAAACATATCAAGAGAAGATATCGCGTTTCAATGGACGGAAAAGGGATGGATGGGTCCGGACAACCAAGTGTACCCAGTTCACTGACATCTGTCGGACTGGGCCGAGCCCGTTTGACTGAAATCCAAATGCATCCTACGCTCTCCCCACGTCAGAGCCGTTCGGGAGTGCGGACCGGATGTTTGCGTCACCAGCAGAGACTCTCGCCGCGCTGGAGAGCGTAGGCTACTTCACCGACATCAAGACGGCGACCGCCGTTTACCTGGCGGGCCGGATCAATCGCCCGGTTCTGCTCGAAGGCCCGGCTGGCGCGGGTAAAACGGAACTGGCCCAATCGTCGCGCGCGCCTATGACGTGTCCGCTGCTCCGCCTGCAGTGCTATCAGGGAATCAACGAAGAGAAGGCCATCGGGCAGTACGACAGGAGCCTGCAGGAACTCTACGTCCTGCTGATGAGCAGAAGCGACCAGACACCGGACTGGGCGCAGATCAAGCGCGAAATCACGAGCCGGGCGTATTTCATGGCTGGCCCCCTGCTCGAAGCGATCGAGCAGGAAGAGCGCTGCGTCCTGCTCATCGACGAAATTGACAAAGTCGACTATGCCTTCGAGGCAATGCTGCTCGAACTCCTCTCCGTGTGGACATTGTCGATTCCGAGAATGGGCACCGTTCGCGCGACCTCCATCCCGTGTGTTTTTCTTACCTCTAATCAGGAACGCAGGCTTGGCGATCCACTTCGCCGGCGATGCTTCTACCTCGTTGTAGAACACCCAAACGCGGAACGTGAAGCCGCAATCGTGGCAAGCCGTACGCCCCACGCGGACGCGGCGACTCATCGATTCATTGCGGGATTGGCCAAAAGTCTGCGGGCTTACACACTCGAGAAGCCGCCCTCGATTTCCGAGATGAACGACGTGGCGATGGCGATGGAGTTACTGGGAATCGACCGGATCCTGCCTGCAGCACAAGGAAATCATGTTGCCGCTGATAGCGAAGACAGAGGGCGACCGAAAGCGCCTGCTCATGAAGGAGGCATTCGAGTCCATCGTCCGCATGGCCGCGAAGTACGCCGAACAGATCAAGCAAGGCGATTCGGGCGAGAATCGGCTCGTTCTTGCGGGAAGTGAATTGCGCCAATGACGAAAGCCTCCCTTTGTTTCGTGCTTGCGGCCATCTGCTTCGCTGTCGCAATGCTCCCGGCTGCGCACGCACAAGATCAGGCAACGATGTATTACGCGAACGCTTACGCGGACCATTACGGCGTCCCGCGCGCGCTCGTTGACGCCATCATTGAGCAGGAATCGGACTGGAATCCTCTTGCGCAGTCGGTGAAAGATGCCGAGGGTCTGATGCAGCTCATGCCAGCCACCGCCGCCATGTACGGTGTCCGCAATCGGTACGACATCCTGGAAAACCTGAGCGGCGGGGTTCGGTATCTGGCGGATCTGCTCGGCGAATTCCATGGCGACATGCGGCTCGCCGTCGCGGCCTACTACTGTGGGTCCCAGCACATTCTTCAGCGAGGACTCTCTTACAGCAAACCGCGATGTCGTGGCCTATGTGCAATCCGTGCGTCGCCGCTACCAGCGCAATCTTCTCAATCACGCGAGCCAAGTGGTATCTGGACCAGAAGGAGGAAACTGACATGAAAACCCGTCGCTTCGGCATCGTGGTTGTCATCACCTTTTCGATAGCGACGAGTTTTGCCTGCTCGCAGCAAATCGATCAGGCTGGAGCGGGAACACAGCAGGTCGATCCCGCAATCGTCGATCTGCCGATCTCCGCAAGCACGGTGACCGACGTACACCTGCACCCGTTCTTTACCACCACCATTCGCCTGCCCGATGCGGTAACGTCCGTCGCGGTGGGAGCGCCAACCTTGTTCAAGGTCGAGCATTCAGCGGACAGTCCGCGGCTCGTTTTTATCAAGCCGACTACAGCTGCGATCGCAACCAGCAATCTGATCATCGCCCTTCAATCGGGGCAGGAGATCAGCCTGCGCCTGCTGTCGGAAGGAGCAAACAGCAGGACCCCAGTTGACTTCGTTGTGAACTATGAGCCGAGACAGAGTTTTCTGATCGGATCGACAGATGAAGTCGCCGGGAGTTCCGCAATCGATCCCGATCCGATGGCCAAACCCTCGGCGATCGATCTGGCGCTCAAACAGCAGTCTCAGGTTGCAAGCCCGGACTGGTCAACCGGCAACAGCAAGAATGCAAGGGATTCCGATCGAACGAACCTCGGAAAGCCGATCCTTGGTGCTCTGGGAACGGTCCGGGAGCGGGGACCGGTTATGCTGGCCGCCTATTCGATTGAGAATGCGTCCGATCACTGGATCGAGGTGCTTCCGCCACAGATCGAGCTCAGAGGTCCCAACCTCGACGCAAGCAAGAAGAAGAGAAAAGATCAGGTTCTGGCTGACGAGGTACCGGTGGCCGGTTATCGCTTGTCCGCTCGACGCCTCGCTCCCGGAGAACGGGCGGACGGCGCTGTGGAGTTTTCGCGGCCGAGCTTTAAGCAGAGCACGGACCATCTGGTTTTGGAGCTGGGCACGGCCAGCGCTGTGGATCACCCACTGCTGCTGCCGCTGCCCTTCGTCGCTCCCGGACAGTGAAAGAAGAAATCAGTTCAAGAAATGAGGTGGACCATGGGTCAGGCAGAGACAGTGCAGATGGATGAAGCGGTCCAGAAGGTAGACCCCAGAACTGCTTCCGCTGAGGAAAAGGAGGCGCCGCTCGGATCGGTAACCAAACGGCCATTTGTGCTTAAGAAGAGCCGTGGTTCAGGTGGCGGCAATTTGGCAACGATGCTGATTGTCCTCGGGGCCATCGCTGTCCTTGGAATTGGGATGGTTGCGTTCCTTTCGACCAAGGGAACGCTCAAGAGGAGACTGCCGGCACAAGCCAGCAAGCCCAATCTCGGACAGTCGCAAACCGCGGGTCCGGGCGGAAACCTGCTGCCTAACAACGAGGTCAAACCGACTCCAAATGGTGCGCAGCAGCCCGGCACGGTGGACGCCACCGACATCGAGCGGACAAAATCGCCGGAGAATCCGCAGGTTCTGTCTCAGGAAGGGGTCGGAGCAAACCCATCCCACAATCCCAAAACTCTCGGAGAGGTGGGGAAATTCAATGAACCGAACACCGCTCCCAACGCAGAATCTCGGTGGACACCTCCGCCTTACGGGAGCAACTCCTCCGGGGATCAGCAGGCGGGGAAAAAGGCCGTGGATGCGCTGGATGCCCCATCGCTCGTCTTCACGGCGCATGAACAGTCTCGAATCCGCTCGGGGAACCTGAACGCGATGCCGGTTCCCGACAATCTCGGTTTGGTTCCCGGCTACCATGTGGCGGCGCGTCTCGAATCCATGGCTACCACGGCTGTGCATGCGCCTGTAGTCGCCGTGATCGAGTACAACTACGAGCGCGATGGAGAGATCATCATTCCGGCGGGAACCCGTGCCGTTGGCAAGATTACGCAGGCAGATCCGTCAGGACTCGTGAATATCGAATTCTCCTCGCTGGAATACCCGGACGGCTCTTCTGTCCCGATAGATGCTGTTGCCGCAGACATGAACCTTCAGGCCGTAAAGGGCAAAGTGACGGGGCGGCAACGCGGTAAGAACATGTTGGTTCGCTCCCTGTCGGGGATTGGCGAGACGGCGGCGATGATTGTGGGAGCGCCCAGCGTAAACAGCTCCTTCAGCGAAAACGACCTCTTGCGGATGCAGGTCGCGAACAATATCGGGAACGCCGGTGACGAGCAGATCATGCAAATGCTTACTCTGGAACACATCGTTGTCAGCGTTCACGCCGGTTCGGAGATCTACATCGTGTTCGAGAAATCCGCCGGAGCGAGCAGCTCTGGCTCAGAGAAGACAATTCAAGTTCCGCACGAGGGGAACGGCGTCACCCAATCGGCCAATGCTGAACACCAATGACACAGCAAAGTAGCATCTCTAAAATCGAGTGCTCTCCCCTCGGGGTGCTGCTCCGAATCAGCGCAGAGACGGTGATCGACCAAAGCAAGATGGACACGCTTTGGCAAAGAAGAAAAATTGCGGACCAGGCTTTTGTGGCATTTCATCGCACGATGAGGCGCGCCGCCCAGCGACCGGCGATTGTCAAAGAAGTAAAACTGCGGACCAGGCTTTTGTGCCAAAATTCCGTCCCGATCGCGCGGAAGCGGAGCGCGATCACAGGAGAGCGCTGTCTCCGGAGCCGGATGGAGCCCGTCGAATCGATGGGCGGGAAACCCTCTGGGTAATCGTCGGTGCGATGGGCGTTTCCCGGGACTGATCGTCGCATTGTTGAATCTCACGACAGAGGGTTTCTCTCCTACCGCTCATAACCCCATTCGTTAACCAGATGAAACCCCCGAGTGAGCAGGGGATAACTCTTCGGTAACAAAACGCGAGTAAGGTAAAGCATGGCACGATCCGCGGAATCTTTGCCTGATGGTGTTAGCACGAGGTGCGTGGCATCGGGTTGGATGAAGGTGTAATCGCCTCCTTGAAAAGCATAGGCGCGTATTGCAACTGTGTGCTTACCCTCGTTGATGCTGAAAGATGTTCGCCACAACTGGCCGTCCGCCGAACGGATGTCGGCGTTTCCGTTGGGCTCCAGGAACAATGCGATAGCAGGCTGACCCTCACCGGTGAGCAGGGCTGCCTCGCTGTTCACCTTACCGTTATTGAATCCAGAAGAATTGATTTGCCATTCTCCTGTGAATGAACTGGGATGAAGCGTACTGCGCCGATGCGCAATCATCGCGCTGAACATTGGCGGTATATCGAAACAAACGAAAAGCGCTAGTAAGCAGCACTCGACCGAAAGGGTAGCGATGCGTAAGGAGCGATGCGAAGCCGGAGGCGCCCAAACTCCTGATGGTGTTGCGGGCTTGTGTCGCCAGAAGAAGTTTAGAAGCGCCTGCAGGTCCGGCGCGACTACGGCAATTGAGAAAAGAACCAGGTGCGCTGCGTAGAGCTTCACGGGCACGTCGAAGAAGAAGTTATATAGCAGAACATTGGAAAGGACGAACCCGGCAAGCAGACCACCGGCCAGGGCTGTACGACGGAACAGCAGAAGTATTCCCGCGCTCACTTCCGCGAGTCCGCATACGGTTTCGTAAACAGGATTCAAGCCCAGTGTCGTCCAGAGCAGGGTCATTGGCGAGCTCTGTCCCAACGGCTCATTCAGTACGGCAAGCATGGGCGGAGGCATCTGAAGGGGAAAGACTTTGTCGAAGCCGTAACCCAGTAATGTAAAGACGAGGGTGAGGCGAAGCAGAAAGCGCAGCCATGCAGCTAGAACCCGGTATTCCAGGCGCTCGCGGTCGAGAATTGACCAGACGATCGTCACAAACAGTGCAGTCAGGAGCATCAGGCCTACGGCGATCCAGTTAATCGCTGTGTCGCCGGAACCGCTGTCGTGAAAGTGCGCAGCTACTCCTGTCAAATGAAAAACCGGCCCAGCAAGCAGCTCGGCAGGTTTGAACCAGAGCAAGGCAATGTGAGAAGAGAGCCAGCCCCCCACCCCAAAGGGAATGAGATCCCAAAGCGTTCCATTGCCGCATCCAAACGCGTAAACGAGCAGATAGGCGAAAGCGAAGCGAAACAATATGCGACCGGACCTTGGCCAGACGGTTGCAGGAACAGGCGCAGCTGTCTCGCGATAAGCGTCAGTGCTCATGGCTCAACTTTCCGTTCGTTTTAGACGAGGACTGCGATAATTTCTCATGGTCCTGCTTGAGCCGCAATTCGCCAGGAGTGACTTTCTCCGCGTTTTCAATCAAAGCCAGGTGTTTCTACTCCTTGGGTCGGCGATCACGTCGATTGGTCTTCTCGCCGCCGGTCTTTCCGTGTTGCGCCGCCGGCTCGATCCTCTGCTTCTTTGGTTCGCCTCGTTCGCAGTGCTTTACGGCATACACATGATAGTGGAATACCAGCCCCTCTGGGCGCTGGACGTACGGGCCCCCGCCTTAAGCCGGATTGGCCTTGTGATCGGTTATCTCGTTCCGATACCCGCCTTCTTCTTCTTTGAAGCTCTGGACCTGCTCGGCCGAGTGGCCCGGCTTCTCCGCAATATCGTTTGGCCAATCGCCCTGAGCCTGGCTATTTTCACCCTCGCCTTGGGCTACCGAACATTCATCGATGACGTAAACAGCGTTCTTGTGAACTCGGCCCTTCTTGTTCTCGCCGTCGCACTATTGCGGATAAGACGTGGCTCGCGCGATTTAACAATCATCCGCTGGGGCGTGCTCTTCTTCTGCACATGCGCTCTTTACAACAACATCGTCCGCGTCTTTCCTCACTACTACAACATTGAGCCTTTCAGTTTTGTGGTTCTTCTCGCTTGCTTAGGCGTCGTCGCAGGACGCCGGACCTTGGCTCAAGAGCGGCAGCTCAGTAACATCCAAAAGGAGCTTGAGATTGCTCGCAACATCCAGATATCAATCCTTCCGGCTGAATTTCCCGCCTCAACTAGCTTTCGCGTTGCTGCCCGATATCTTCCGATGACGTCAGTCGCAGGCGACTTTTACGATTATCTGGTCGCCGACGATCAGAGGGCCGGCATCCTGATAGCCGATGTCTCCGGGCACGGGGTGCCCGCCGCCCTGATCGCTTCCATGGTCAAGCTTGCGGCAGCCGCCCAGATCGAAAACGCCTCCAGACCGTCGGACCTACTGAACGGCATGAACACAACTCTCTACGGCAACACTCAAAGACAGTTCGTCACGGCTGCCTATGTCTACCTTGATGCAGTGAAAGGGCAACTCCAATACTCCGCCGCCGCTCACCCTTCGATGCTGTTGCTTCGGAAGGGCGAGGTAATCAGAGTTGCTGAGAACGGTTTGATGCTGGCAGCCTTCTCCTTTGCTACCTATACAACGGTGTCGCATGCGCTTCTTTCTGGAGACCGGTTACTGCTCTACACAGACGGGGCTCTTGGAAGCTACGAATTCGAACGATGAGGAGTTTGGTGACGAGCGGCTCGGCGCCCTCCTACAGCGGACCCGAGATCTCTCACCCATCGAAACCGCAGATCATTGCATTGCCGCTGTCCAGCAATGGTCCGTGTCTCAAACCGACGACCTCACCGTTCTCGTGTGTGATTACGTTGCGTAAGGAGGCGAGAATTGGTCCTGGCAAGTCGGCTTGCGTCTGGGAATTTCTGTGGCCAGGCGGGGAGGCTGGCCACATCAAGAGTCGACAGGATCGCCGTCGCGTTGCGCGTTTTGCGGAGAGCAGATCGTGCCGGCCGGAGTGGCCCTACGGCCCTGACCGAAGGAAATGGGACAAGAGAAAAACTGCGGACCAGGCTTTTGTTGCAACATCCGGCCGAACGGGGCGACTTCGGGATGGTGAGGGGTTGGGGCAGGAAGAAAAAAGCGAGTACCAGGCTTTTGTCACATATCGTCGTCGGATCCGATGGGCGCTCGCAGATGACCAGCGTGTTGTCAAAGAAGAAAAATTGCGGACCAGGCTTTTGTTGCAATATCTGGCGGAACGGGGCGCTCCAGGATGGTGAGGGGTTGGGAAAGGAAAAAACTGCGAGTGCGAGGATCTTGTCACATATCGCCATTACATCCGATCGACCCTCGCAGATGAACAGTGTTTTGTCAAAGTAGAAAAACTGCGGACCAGGCTTTTGTTGCAACACCCGGGCAGACGGGGTGACCTGGGATGTTGAGGGGTCGGGAAGGGAAGAAAAAAGCGAGTGACCAAGGTGTTTGTCACATATCATCGCTGGATCCGATGACGGCTCGCAGACGACCGGGTGTTTTGTCAAAGAAGAAAAATTGCGGATCAGGCTTTTGTGGCAAGAGACTTGATTCATCTCGGAACCGGCTGGGATACCTCGAAGAACAGCTCATCGTACGCTCAAGCCGGCTCAGGATAGGGAGCCAATGCGGACCAATTTCGGCCCTTGCCAAGCTTGCCCTCATCGGAAAGTTTGCCAACGGGTTCTTTTGGCGCGATCTTGCGCAGGGACGGCGCTGCGATGACCCGATCCCGCCCTACGACGTTCACGAAGGCAACACAAATGTCAAAGAAGCACAACTGCGTACCTGGCTTTTGTTCCAAGCGCCAGATGACTGGGTGCTGCCAGCGCATGGTGCGCGTCGCTTCATCTATATATAAGCAGCTTCCGTAAAGCGGGGCTGGCCTCCTTTCTCAATCCACAAATTTCGGCTGCGACTTATCTGGAGAAGTGGCGGGTGCGTATCCCCGTTTGCTCGAATCGACGAATCGTGTGACTTTCACCCTCGACGGTTCCCCGTCAAGGAGGCAAGTCCATGATCAAGTCGTTCATGCGAACAGTGCGCGCCGGACGCCAACAGGTGCTGGCGTTCCTGCTCGCTTCCTGTATCGGAGCGGCCGTTCTGGCGCCCTGCGCCAGCATGGCTCAAAACCTCGGCACCACGCCGGCAACCGGCCAGGCCGTCCAGGGCCAGACTGCGGCGCAGCCGGAAGGCGCATTCCTCAACGCCGTCAACTGGCTGTGCAACGTGATCTGCCCAGTGGGCGCCGGCATCGCCGTCGTAGCAACCATTCTGCAGTGGCGCAGTGGCCGCAGCTGGCTCCCTTCCGCCATGACCGCGGGCGGTCTGATCTGCGTTTCCGGCATTCTGCGGCTCATCGAGTACTTCATCGCGCAAGGACAGGCAATCGGGTAGGTGGTTTATGCAGGCGCCACTGGTCTTCAGAGCCATTCTCGGGCTTCTCATGGATCTCGCCATTCCGGCGTCGCTCGGCGCGTTCGTGATGGCGGGCATGAGGCTGCGCTCGGAAGGGGGAATGAACTTTGAGGCCAGTGGTGGCTTTTTGAAGTGGCTGCTCTGGGGATGTTTCCTGCTGAGCCTGCCCGGAGTGAGCCACTGGCTGGTTCAGGAGTCGGTTCCCGGGAGCACAACAGCTTACGATCGCCGGCGCGACCGGGGCGCAGTACACGGCCGGCATCGAACGGGTCACCAACGACTTCGTCACTGACGTTCTGATAGGACACATCGTTCCGGTGGTCGCCGCCTCGCTTGTCTTCAAAGCGGTACTCGACATGAGCCAGGGTTATAACCCTCTGGCTTCGATCATCGCGGCCCTGTTTCTCCTTGGCGTGCAGGGGTTTTACAACCTGGCGACCGGAAGCTGGATGCAGAGCGGGGACGCCTACGGAATGACCGACATGCTGATGAGCATTTTCGAGTATGCGGCGAACACGATCAGCCCCATCGTCGGGGGACTTGCCCTCTCGGCAGCGATTCTCAATCACGTTCGGCACCGCCCCTGGGGTGCTCTCGCGGCGAGTGGCCTTGCCTTCCTGAGCGTCAGCGGGATCTGGGCGCTGGTTACGCATTTTGCGGGGGTCAGCCTATGAAGCGGCACGTTGTCAAAGTTCGTGCCGTGATCGTGTTGTGTCTGGTCGCATACCTCAGCTACTCCATCGCTTCATCATTGCCAATCTCTGCCTCGCTGGACCGGGCCTGGGCACGGATGCGACGTTCAACGATCTCGCACCTGATTGGATCACATTCCCCACTTGGCGGATGAAATGGCCGAAGTTCGCGCACCATTTGCGCAGGGCTATGCACAGACGAGGAGTTGATGCGATGAACTTCCGACTCTTTCTGCAATTGCTGGTCTTCGTTACTGTGGCACTCGTCTTAACGGCCGTCGTCGGCATGGCGCTCCACTTCGAAATTGCACGGCTGCTTTTTGCAATCGGAGTGGCCGGAATCTGGTTGCTCGCAGAAATCTATGTGGCAATCAAGGTCGCACTGGGGTTGTGGGAATGGAGCGGTGGACTCGCCGGGACGATTCTCCGCCAAATTTCCGCAAGATACGACCGGAAAATGGCGGCGGCCGCAAATCGAGGTGACGCATGAACGGCGGCTCCTTCGATGCCGGACTGCTCGGGCTGACCAACTGGGTCGGCAATGCCGTCATGCCGATTCTTGCCGTGCTGATTTTGTCGCTCGGCATCTTCAAGTACTCGCGCGGCTACCACATCGAGCCCTACATCGCCGGGACCATGAGCGCATTGTCGGTGTCCGGTCTTTTGCGGCTGGCAGAGGTCTTTGCGAGTCAGGGCTCGGGGACGACGCAGTACTGGGCGGCGATTCTTTGCCTCGCCGACTGGGTGGGCAACGTGATTCTCCCCGTCTACGGGGGAATTGAAATTGCGCGCGCCGTGCTTGGGCTGGGCGGATTCTTCGAGCGGCTCTACATCGGCGACGACTGGATCCGGCATTTTGTCGCCGGGGGAGCCTGCCTCTGTGTATCGGGCCTAATGCGCCTGATGGAGCACTTCATCGCGGCCGGAACGGCGGGGGTGGCGTAGATGACGTTACGAATGAGTCCGGTATCGAGGAATCTGCACGCCAAGGTCACAATGCTGGGCCTTGAGCTCGAAGACATGCTCTTTCTTGCCATGGCCTGCGCGATCGCGATGCTGGTCGGGCAGTTTGTGTTTCCCAATCGCTACATGTTCTTTCTGCCCATGAACTGGTTCCTGATGCTGATGGTGCTGGTTCTCGGCGTGCCGGGCCTGGTGCTGTTCAAGTACGGCAAGCCGCGCGGCTATCTGCTCGATCTGGTGACGTACTACGGGCTGCCGCGGGCGTATTGCGGATGCGCTCGGGATCGGAAGCTGATGACGGAATTCCTCACCGATTCCGACAACACGGAGGCGGACTGATGCCCAAAACCAGAGCACAGCACGAACGCTCCCTTGAGGATCCGGCGGTTTGCGAACTGCTCAAGATTCGGGATTTTCTCGACAACGTCATGGTGCGAACCGACGGATGCTATGTCGCCGGATTCCGTGTCGCCGGCGCCATGACCTATTTCGGCGATGACGAGGAGCGCAATGAGGCGAAGAGCGTTCTCGAGTCCCTGCTCCGGGCCATGCCGGAACAGAGCATGCGCCTCCAGTTTCGATACGAGGTCGTCGAGAGCCTCAATGGACTGCTCGATCAGTACAGAGATGAATCGCGTTGCGAGGACCTGGAAGTTCAGGCTCTTGACGAGCAGCGCGTGACGATCTGGTCGGAGAAGGAAAGGGAGGGAGCGTATCTCACCCGCATTGCCGCCGTTTACCTGATCTGGGATCCGGTGAAACACAAGCGCGCCTTGCAGGCGGGCGGAGCGCCGATGAGCAGAGAGGACCGCAGGCGGGCGCATGGAGGCTTCACCTTATCCGTCAGCAGGTCGATCGAGAAGTCGCGGAAAGAACACGGGGACACAGTCGCCGAGTTCGAGTCGCTCATCGCTGGCATCGAGTCGGCGATGAAATCCGGCGGCCTGCGGCCGGAGCGGATGTCGGATGAGGATCTCTTTCTCGAAATGAAGCGGGCGATGCGTCCAATGGATCCAGACCGGAAGCCGCTCCGGGCGCATCCGGCGGAAACACATTACATCTCTCCGCGCGAGCGTGCCACGACCGTCAGCATCCTCGGTCAGACCGAAAGCTACATCAATATCGACGGCCTCCTGTGGAGCTTCATCAGCCTGAATGCGCCTCCCGATGGAACGTATCCGGGCATCCTTCGGCAGCTGATGACGATCGGGTTCCCGGTCGTGATTTCGACGCATGTATCGATTCCCGACCAGAGAGCAGCGCTCGACAAGTACAAGAAGAAGCTGCGCAAGATGCAGGCGGCGCAGAAGGATTCGAAGGGGAACCTGCGCGTCGACGTGACCGCCCAGGTGGCGACGCACGAGCTGATTCAGATCCAGCAGGAGCTGATCGCGAGTTCGGTCAAGACGGCGCGTGTGGGCATGGTCATCGGAATCCGCACTTCCGCGCCGGCATGGTCAGCCGATCAGTACGAGAAGGCGGAGCGGGAGCTTGCGAATCGCCGCCAGCAGGTGCTGCATATCGTGGCGCATATGAACGGCGCGCGCGGGCTTTCGGAAACGCTCGCCACGCGACGCATCTATCTCTCGACGTTGCCGGGACTTGCCGAGGACGACCGCCGCGATCTCGATCTGCTCACTCCGCATGGCGCCGATCTGCTCCCTCTGGAGCTTCCCTGGTCCGGAACGACGCGCTCGCCGCTGATGCTCTTCGAAACCCCCTATCGCCAGCTATTGCCGTTTTCGCCTTTCGACCCGGCGCTCGAAAATGCCAACGCGATCATCGCGGCAACCTCGGGAACAGGCAAGAGCGTGCTGGTTGGAAAGATGCTGCTGACCTGCGCGAGACAGGACGTGCAGGTGTCGATCATCGAGCGGGGCGACAGCTACTACCACGCGGTCGCCTTCATGGGCGGCGAGATGATCACCATGTCTCTCGACAGCCGGCAGACCATCAATCCTTTCGATCTCGAAGCGGGACAGAAGGAGCCCTCGAACGATCACCTGTCGTTTCTCAAGAATCTGACCCGATTCATGATCGGCGACAGCGGCGAGGGAGACACCGACCTGCTCGACAACCTGATCATGAACGCCATTCGCAAGACCTACGCGCGGGCGCAGATGCGGATGGACGATCCGATTCCGCTCTACAGCGACCTCTACGACGAGCTTCAGAACTATTACGACGAAGACAAGAATCCCCGCGTAAACGAAATGGCGCGTATCGCCGCAGCGAAGCTGCGCGCCTGGGTCAACAACGGGATGTATGCGCGGCTCTTCGACACGCACACAACCATCGACATGTCGACGCCATGGCTCTACTTCAACGTGGAGCAGCTCAAGGACGATCCGAAGCTCGAAGTGGCGATGAGCCTGCTGATAATGCGCAGGTTCAGCTCATGCTTGGCGGTCAGGAGAATCACTTCGGTCCGCGCTCTCCTCGGCGTGCTTGCTTTTATCCATAAAAAGTTTCAGGTTTCGCGCTTCCTGATGGTGGATTTGGGCCAACTTCGAGAGAATCAGGGCACCACGGGGTGTCAGCGAAACCACCACCACCCTCCGGTCAGTCTGGCTTTTCTTCGCACGGACGAGGCCGCGCTGCTCCGCCCGTTCCACTAGGCCGACCACGGAGTGCACGCGTCCCTGCAGAAATTCTGCCAGTTCTGAAATGGTTGCTGACCCGCGTCCTGTAAATCCCGCAACTCCCAACATGAGCTGATGCTGCTGCGGCGTAATGCCGTAGGACCGGGCAGAGGTTTCGCTAAAATGGAGAAACTTTCGCAGGGAATAGCGAAAAGAGGCCAAAGCAGCAATCACCAGGTCAAGATCCCCGGGGCTGGCTGCCCCGTCGTGAGTGCCCGATCTGGCCGCGTTTGTTCTCACTGCCCCCCATTTATTCGGAGTACGAACCACTCGTATCGTACTACGATCTCCCTTCACTGGTTATCTCTCGGACGCGTCCTCAGCAACCGGGCTCCACGCGCTCCACGATCACGCGGCCCTCCCCCCATGAGATCGCCACAACGCTGGAGCTGGGTACAATCTTCTCGCGATAGATCCAGTCCCCCGATTTCACCAGAAGCGACCCGATATGCCACGAGAGATCTTCGAGAAATAAATCTTCGAGCAGCCCCAGATAGCCGCTATGAGCCCACACCTGGTAGGACATCAGGTCCGTACTTGATCTGAGGTGGGGATCATCTTTGGCGTCGATCTCGCGAAATTCCCGTCGGGGAAAAGCCGGTGGGAACGAAGAGTCATAATACGTCACGCGATCGCACCATCCATAATGTCGATTCCAGGCGAGCTGGCGCTGACGAGATACGGGCCGCATTGTTTCGGCCCTGGGAGCACATGAGAGTTGGTCGAATGTCAAACTCGTTTCGACAACCTGGCGGGACCAGTCTGGCGTTCTGAGAGAAGAGGCCGGAACAGCCACGAGGCCGGAAGAAAATCGAGTGCCGACGTTTGCATACGCGTAGCGTATGAGCCACGACTGGTCATCGAAGAGGAGCCCCCGGATCGAAGACTTTCTGCGGTCCGACGTGACTAGAGGGAACTTTAGCACTTGAGTGAGACTGTGAGCCAAATCCTCCCTCCTGTACTTTTCTGATACATCGTACTACGAGCTAAAGCTACCATGTCGCGTATTAGCGACAACGCGGAAGCGCCGTGTATGCCGAGTATTACTGGGACGTTACCGATATTGGCACATGATCGCATTACGATGTAACATTATATCGTAATGCGATCATGTCCGGCTGGTGAACGCCGGGGACGGATTTCCAGAATG
>CAVYPY010000009.1:0-140740 GCA_963770525.1 uncultured Acidobacteriaceae bacterium
ACAGCAATTAGCTGCTATTGTTGGCGTGGACCGATTCTCAAATCCGGTTGGGGCCGGGACCGAGAGCCATCGATTGGCTCCCCCGAGGTCGATTCGCAATGATGCTGGCGGAGGTACTCAAGCCGCAATGAAACGCCGTCGCCGTCAATCGCTTCTGAGTGGTGGCCTGATTTTCTCCGCCTCCTTGGCTGTGGGTCTGCTGCTCTTCCATTTCGGGGTGGACCAGAAATGGGAGGCTCCGGCGTTTTGGACAACAGTTTGCTTCGCCGCGGTGATTCCGTTGTGTCGGCGGAGGTGGCACGAGACTGACTTCTGGGTCCGATTGACAGCGATATTTGCAACCCACGTTGCCGGGATGCTCGTCCTCTTTGACCGGGTGATTATGGGACGCACCTTTCCGTGGATCATTACGGTACCGTTGATCTGGGCAGAGGTTGTGCTGATCTTAAGGTTGGTCAATGTGCAGGAGACGCGTCCTCGTCACGAATGAGATTTGCAGTTCGTAGGGTGCTCCGAACGGGTTGACGTATCACCGGCTATACGGAAGTTTCGTTCTCCGCGGCCTTCTCTTTTTCCTTTCGCGCCTCTTCCAGATCCGCCTCGTGCGCGAGCCGCAGAGCGTGCCGGCTCGCTGAGTACTGCGCCCCGGCCAGAAGCAGCAGCCCCGTCAGATACGCCCAGATCATCAGTCCCACCGACACTTCAAACGGCCCGTACACCGAGTGCAGATCCATATGCGGCAGCACCCAGATGTACACGAGGCGCCCAAAGTCCCACAGCAGGCCCGTCAGGATCGCCGTCGGCAGCACCGCGCCCACCGGCAGCTTCCGGTGCGGCAGGATCCAATAAATAAAGAAAAACATCCCCACGCTCATGAACGCCACGGCGATCTGCAGAAACAAATGGTGGATGAACGCGAAGACCACGTTCTGCGTGTGCCCGAAGAACAGAATCGTCAGCAGGCCCGTCTGCACCGTCGCCGCGCACACCGC
Source organism: uncultured Acidobacteriaceae bacterium (assembly GCA_963770525.1). Taxonomy (GTDB): domain Bacteria; phylum Acidobacteriota; class Terriglobia; order Terriglobales; family Acidobacteriaceae; genus Palsa-343. Next base: position 993 of record CAVYPY010000009.1, read on the forward strand.
CACCATCACCAGCAGCCCGATAATCCCCGCCAGCCCCAGCGAGACTGCCTGGTTCATCACATAGGAGCGGTTCTGCGTCACCATCCACACCCGGTTCAGCGCTACCTCCAGCGGCAGAAAGACCCCCGTCGAAGAAATCAGCAGCATCACCACCGATGCCAGCTGCACGGTGCCGGCCGGATGCACCAGCAGGCTCATGTTGCGGACGACAAAGTCCTGGTTCGAGGGCAGCAGGTCATGCAGCATCCCGCCAATCACCAGCACCATCGTCGTGGAATGAAAAACCTGCCGCGCGACGGTGAACATCATCACGATGAACGGAAAAAGCGAGAGGATGGAATTGGCAGCCACGCTGAAGGCGTAGGTGTGGACTTCGGTCTGCGCGAGGTATCGGCCCAGGGCGGCCATCACCGGCCACCAGCCGCGGTGCCGGGGTCGAGCGGGCGGCTCCGGGCTCTTCGGCAGGACGCTGCCGCTCTGCGGTGGCTCCAGGTCGGCTTTGGGGGGCATGGAAACCTGCCAAAATCGTAGCAGAGAGCTTCTCCCCGGTTTCTACCCAGTTACCGGGACCCCAAAAGCATGTCACCAAAGTACGATCACCTTCCGTAACCTCACGTAAAATCCCGCATTTGCCCGCAAAATTCCTCTTGATTTCGCCGCAGAATCCTGCCATAACAGGAGCACGATTCGCGTCCCCAGGAAGCGGATCGCATTCGGAAGGCCAGTTGTTTGATGTACCTGCATAGCTGTCTCTGCGACTGCCCGGTAACCGACTGAGCTGCCCGAAACCGCCCTCGCAGGCGGATTACGGCAGCTTTTGGTGTCTCTGCAGCCCATTACATCCGTAATGGCTCCAGGGGCCGGGAGATCGGGAGGCCAGAACAAGATGACGCAAACACATGAAGGAGTCCCAGTGAAAGAGCATGGTGTGGTCAAGTGGTTCAACGGTGCGAAAGGGTACGGTTTCATTCAGCGATCAAGCGGCGAGGATGTTTTCGTGCACTTTTCGGCGATTCAGGATTCGGGCTACCGGACGCTGAACGAAGGTGAGGCGGTCGAGTTCGAATGCCAGCAGGGCCCGAAAGGGCTCAGCGCAGCCAACGTGGTGCGCAACAACGCCTGATCAACATAGGTTTGCGGCTCCCGGCCCTGTTCCCGTCCCGGTCCGGCGAGCCGCACTCCCGCTTCCCGCTGGATCGTCCGCGGCTGGATTCTCCTGACCCTTTGAGGGGCCAGTCTGTCTGGTTCGAGGCTGCCGGGTTTCCGGCTGCCGGGTTTCCGGGCTGTTTATGGTTCCGCGCTGTTAAGGTTCCCGTTCTGTACGCCCCGCAGCTGGCTCACCGCCCACCGGGCCGTCTCCGCCAGAACCGGGTCGGCGTCCTTCGTCCAGCCCTCCAGTGTCGCTAGAAATTGCCTCTGTCCGCTGTTGCCCATCGCGAGGGCCAGATTGCGCCGAAAGCCGGAGTACTTCGCGCGCCGCACCGGGCTGCCGTTGAACCAGCGCTCAAATTCCGCTTCATCCATCTCTGCCAGCCATCCAAGCGCCGGGTTCACCAGCGCCGCCCGCGGCGCCAGCTCCGGATCCGCGCCGATCGGAGCCTTCCGGTTCCAGGGGCAAACGTCCTGGCAGATATCGCACCCGAAGACCTGCCGCCCCACGCCCGGCCGCAGCCCTTCGGGGATCTCCCCCCGCTTCTCAATGGTCAGATAGGCGATGCAAAGGCTGGCGTCCATCTCCCGCGGTCCCGTCAGCGCGCCCGTGGGACAGGCATCCAGGCACCGTGTGCACGATCCGCACCGGTCGGGAGCAAGGATCGGCGCCAGCGTCGGCCGGCTCGCTTCCGCGGCCAGTTCCAGCGATGTAACCATCACCCCCAGAAACAGCCACGACCCCAGCTCCTGATTCAGCAGGCACGTATTCTTGCCCGTCCACCCCAGCCCGGCATAGCGCGCATACACGCGCTCCACCACCGGACCCGTATCGACGAAGCACCGTGCTTCGAATGGCCCCAATTCCTTTGCCGCCGCCGCACGCAGTGCCTTCAGGCGGCGCAGCAGGACCTTGTGATAATCCGTCGGGCGCTCGCCTTCGGCCCGTCCCGTCCAGGCATACCGTGCGATCCAGCCGGCATCCGCCGGAGCCGAATCCACCGACCGCGGCTGGCTCGAGTTGTAATTGGCCGCGCAGACAATCACCGACCGCGCCCACGGAAACACAACCCGCACCGACGACCGCAGCAACCGCCCCACCTCATCGCGCCGTTGCAGATACTGCATCTCACCCGCACGCCCGGCCTCCACCCAAGCCTCGAACCGCGCCCGTTCCTCCCGATCCTCCGGCGATCCCGGCTCGGGAACCGCGGCGATTCCGGCAGCAGTAAAGCCCGCAGCGCGAGCCAGTCTGTCCACCCGATCGGGATCAAGCGTGTTCTGGAGCGAGGTCTCGGCCATAGAAGCGCCTGCTGTCAGCCTACGGGATCGCACCGTACCCAGGGTACCCGAGCCGCAATTCTCCCGGTTGAACCGCTGCAGGGATCACCGTATACTGCACCCAACGAGGGCTCGCCGCCCCGGGCCCTCCGAAAAGAGGTGCGTCTTCAGTCAGAGTGTTGTCCTGACCCGTGAAGGACCGCCGTCCGATGTGTCGGCCTGGCGCGCGGTAGTTCGCGTGCTCCGAAGTACGGCGCGCGGCGCCCTGCATCTCGTTTTCGACAGCCTCTCCGCCGTTCTCTTCCCATCCGATTGCCGCGTCTGCGGCCTCCCTCTTGCGCGTTTTTCCCTCCTCCCCATCTGTACCTCCTGTTGGAACGACCTGCCTGCGCAGAGTGCGCCTCTGTGCCTCCGTTGCGGCGAGGCGCTGACCTTCGACCTCCCAGGCTCCAATGAGAGCGACGCTCTCTGCCGTCCCTGCCGGACAAGCCCTCCCGACTTCGAGAAGGCCTTCGCCCACGGCGTTTATCGCGGCACGCTCCGCAGCCTCCTGCATCTGCTGAAATACGACGGTCTGGAGCCGATTGCCCAGCCCCTCGGCAGCCTGCTGGCCCAGCGGATCCTCGAGATTCCCAGCCTGCCCGAGAACCTGATCGTGGTCCCCGTCCCGCTCTATCGCCGCAAGAGGCGGGAGCGCGGCTTCAACCAGGCCGACCGCCTCGCCCGCGCCGCGATCGCCGACCTCCGGCAGCAAAAATCAACGACGCATCTGCAGCTCGAGGCAGGGCTGCTCCAAAGGCAGCGCGCCACAGAAAGTCAGGCGGGCCTCAGCCCGCATCAGCGTCGTGCCAACGTGCGCGGCGCTTTTTTTGTCCCCCTGCCCGAAACGGTGCACGGGCGCGACATCCTCCTCATCGACGACATTTACACCACCGGCGCCACGGCCAGAGCCTGCGCCACGGCGTTGAAGCGAGCCGGAGCCGCCCACGTCTGGGTCGCGACCGTGGCGCGCGCGCAAAAGGAGTTTGCTCGAGCAGCGGAGGCAGAGCCGGCGGAGGCACGCATCGAGACCGACCTGCCCATGGAAGAGGATTTTGTCTACTGGGAAGTTCCCGGAGGCCGCGCGGACCACGACCGCCGGCCAGGCACGAACGCACGCACCTGAGACGGAGGAAGTATGTCGCTGGGAAAAGCTGGAGTGGCCGCTCGCAGACAAACCCTGAGCAAAGCGGTAGGCCTGCGCCAGGTGGTCGCGGAGGCCCGCGATGGCCTGCGCGTCGTCACCACCCAGGCGCTGCAAACGCCGGTGCTGGTGCTCAACGCCTCCTATGAGCCCATCAATATCTGCGGAGCCCGACGTGCCCTCGTGCTGGTGCTGAAAGGCGTAGCGCGCACTGAAGAGGAGCAGGCCACCGAGCTGCACTCCGCGCGTGTGCGCATGGCCATGCCCTCAGTCATCCGTCTGCTCGAATACCGCCGCATCCCCCACCAGACCCGCGCTCTCTCGCGCAAGAACATCCTGCTCCGCGACCGCAATACCTGCCAGTATTGCGGCGTGCTGCTGCCCTCGGCCGAACTCACCCTCGACCATGTGATCCCCCGCTCCCGGGGCGGACTTTCGACCTGGGAGAACCTCGTCGCCGCATGCCACTCCTGCAACCGCCGCAAGGGCAACCAGCTCCTCAACGAAATCGACCACATGAAGCTGCAGCGCGAACCGCGCCCTTTCACCCTCCACACCAGCCGCCACATCATGCGCATGATTGGCCACGGCGACCAGAAGTGGAGAAAGTACCTCTACTACTAAAGCCCTGTCAGGGGTTCTCATCCTGAGCAGCCGCAGCGGCGAACAGCCTGAGTTCCCGGTCTAAAGTCCCGTGACCGCCATCACAGCTTTCCCGATGCCGCTCTGGCATTCTGAAGCCGTTCTTCCCACCTATGGGAAGGATTTGGGGGCTGCCTCTTCACACTGGGGAGTGGAATGCTGGCGGCCCCTTCGTTTGTCCGACCGAAAAAACCTGTCGTAACACGACCTTCCTGGAGGAAGGGCTGGGTCACCGGCAATGCGGGAGTTTCGTCGGGCAGTTACCGGCCTCTTCTAAGCGCGATGACGACTTCGGTCTCGACCTGCTCGTTGAAAACCCCGGTGGGATTGAGGCTTAAGAGGGCCTTTGCCAGTTCAGCTTCAAACGCCTCAGCATGGTCGCCGAACAAGGGCCTCGCCGAACCCGATCGCGAATAGACGCATCCGAGGATTGAATTTATGTCCCGCGTGACGGTGTTCGGAAACTCTTGAGCCGTGAAATTGGAGAAGTGTTCTGACCGGACAAGGGCCGGCTCGTGTCCAGGTTCCTGCGGATTGGATTTCGGATGCCGAGTTCGCGGCCCAAGGAACCTTTCCACGATCGGATCGGCTACCGGTTCCCAGCTCTCCTGTGGACGTCGCCTGCCTGGGTTCACCAGCGCCAGTCCCCCTCCGTCCGCTATGAGGGTCGCGAGCTTTCGCAGCACGACATCACGGTCCATCCAGTGAAAGGCCTGCCCGATTGTGGCGACTCGAAACGGCTCCCCCCGCAGCGGAATGTCCTCGGCCCTGGATCGCAACCACTGGATGTTCTGTCGGCCTCGTGACGCGGCCAGACGCCGCCCCTCGGCGATCATTTCTGCATCCGGATCGACGGCGATCACTTCGCCAACGGCGCAGGAGAGCGGTATTGCGATGGTGCCGGGACCGCATCCCAAATCCAGAGCCCGCACGCTCTCGCTGAGATTGCAGCGTTCGACGATGAAATCGATTGCCGCCTGCGCGTATGGCGCACGGAAACGGTCATAATACGGTGCCGTACCGGCGAACGGCGAGGCGTCTGTCGAGGCGGGCATTCCTTCATTGCATCACAGCGCTCTCATGATGAATGCGCGGTGCTCGGTTCGCCGTACAACGTCCCTGGGCTGGATCGCCGGCTATACCGGAAGCTTCGGTTGCAGGAAACCTGTGCCCCGCGGTCTTCGCGATCGTCTGCAGCGCAAGATCAGCACAGGAATTTCGCGTGATTCGCCGGCGCAGAATTCTGCGCAGTCAACCCTTCTTTGCTGCCGGTATACTTCTCTCTCCTCCCCAGGAGAACCATCATGCCGGAAGTAAGCATCCGCCGGGCTGCGCTCGCTGACATCCCTTCCTGCAGCGCCATCTGCTACAGCGCCTTCTCTGCCGTCAACGCCCAGCACAACTTTCCCTGCGATTTCCCGGGTCCGGAAGCCGCTTTCGGCGCGATTCAGCATATGTTCGGCCATCCCCGTTTTTACTGCGTGGTCGCCGAGATCGATGGCCGCATCGTGGGCAGCAACTGTCTCGATGAGCGCTCGGTCATCTCCGGAGTCGGTCCCATCACCATCGATCCCGTCGTGCAGAACCATCGCGTCGGCCGCGCCCTCATGGAGGCCGTCATGGATCGTGCCTTCCAGCGCGGCGCCCCCGGCATTCGTCTCGTCCAGGCTGCGTTTCACAATCGCTCCCTCGCCCTTTACACCCGCCTCGGCTTCGATATCCGTGAGCCCCTGAGCTGCCTGCAGGGGCGGACGGCGCAGCGCCAGCTGCCGGGCTGCAGCGTTCGACCCGCCCAGGCGTCGGACCTGCCTGCCTGCAACGCCCTGTCCGTACAGGTCCACGGCTTCGATCGAGCCAACGAGCTGGCGGATGGGATTCAGTTCGGAAGCGCCGTGGTGGTTGAACGCGGAGGACGCATCACCGGCTACGCCAGCTCTCTGGCCTTCTTCGGCTATGCCATCGCTGAGACCAATCTCGACCTCCAGGCGATGATCGCCTCCGCCGACTCCTTCGGCGGCCCCGGCATCCTGCTTCCCTCGCGCAACTCCAGCCTTCTTCGCTGGTGCCTCTCCAATGGTCTGCGCATTGTTCAGCCGATGACGCTGATGAGCTTCGGCCTTTACAACCAGCCGGACGGCGCCTGGTTTCCGTCGATCACCTTCTGATGACCGGGTGCCCCATTCAAGCCCGGCTTTGGCTTGAGTGGGCGGCCACACTGCCGATTCGAAGGAGAGAAGCGCATGCCTGCAGGCTATTCCGGAACTCCGCTGGCGAAGAAACTCGGCGTCAAAGAAGGACAGCGTACCTGGCGGCTGGGCATGCCCCCTGGCGTCGCAGCGGAGATCGCGGCCGAAGGCGCGAAGCCGCTCCTGGTCGAGAAGCCCGCAGCCGGCCTCGACATGGCCCACATCTTCGTCACCCGGCGCCGAGATCTCGCCAAAGAACTCGCTCGCCTGCGCAAGCTGCTCGCGGCCGCCGGAATCCTCTGGGTCTCCTGGCCGAAAAAAGCCTCAGGCGTCGCGACTGACATCACCGAGAACACGGTCCGCGAAGAAGCCCTGCCGCTCGGCCTGGTCGACATTAAGGTCTGCGCCGTTGACGAGACCTGGTCCGGCCTCAAGCTGGTCATCCGAAAGACGGAGCGGTGAGATTCCCTGCTGGCGCACGATCCTCAGCCTTCGGGAAGAATCGCGAATTGCCCCGCGTCCCGCCCATCTTCGCGCAGAAACGCAGGTCCCCACTGCGGCGACTGCAGATCCGGCATCGGTTTCGCCTGGAACAGACGCTTGCATTGCCTCGCGGTCCAGCGCGCCCATCGCCTCGACTTCTTGCGTCGCGCGCTGTCCGTCGAAATGCCGGTGCCCGCATACATCTGCCGGTAGAGCTTCGAAAGGAAAATGAAGGCAATCCGCGACGTCACGTTGGGGCAACAGCCCGACCGTTCCCAGATCGCGCCCCACTGATAGAACCGGTCCCACACGCGCTGCGTTCGCTCGCGAATCTCGTCCGTGCTCATGCTCGGATGCGGAGTAAACATCTTCGGGCGAACTTCGGAAGGGATCAGCCAGTAGCGGGTGATCGGCACATCGCCCACCATGGCCGGATCCTCGGACTGTTGTTTCTCCCAGCGGCCGAAATCGACGGTTCCCGGGAACGGCGTCATCATCACGAACTGGGCGAAGGTCACCCCCGCCTTCATGGCCATTTCCACGGTGGCGTCGAAGGTCGCCGGCTTATCGGTGGGCAGGCCGAAGATGAAAGACCCCAGCACGTGCACGCCGTGTTGTTTGAAGGTCTGCAGTCGGGTTGCCAGCGCGTCGCCAGAGTAGTTCCAGTCCTTATAGACAGCCTTTAAGCCCTCAGGCGTCACTGCTTCCACGCCGACCAGAGCGCCCTTGATGTTGGCCCTGCGCATGGCGTCCAGATACTCGCCGTCCTCGCCCGCTTCCATAGTGATCTGGGTGAAGAAAATCATGTCCTTGGGCAGGCGCGCCAGCTCTTCCATCAGTTGGAAGCGTTCCCTGCGAATCGCCGTCAGCTCTTCCACTCTGGCCAGGTTGTTTTGCTCGCGTGCCAGGCGCAGATCGGTCAGGGTAACCGGATAGAAGTTGTCGTCGGCTAAGGCGACAAACTTGAAGCCCAGGCGCCGCAGGTTCACGATCTCGTCGATCACGCTCTGGTACCCCCGCTGCCGGGGCTGTTGTCCGTCGGTGCGCCAGACGCTGCAGAATGAACAGTGCTTGGGACAGCCGCGAATGGTCTGCACCGAAGCCCACATGTACTTCTTCGGCTGCATCAGGTCCCACCGCGCAGCCAGAAAATCCGTCCCGGCGATACGCCCGCCTTCATAAACGCGCTGGGGATGGCCGGCCTCGCAGTCGGCCACGACCTTGCTCCAGACCAGATCGCCATCGCCCTTGACGACGGCGTGCGCCTGCCCGCGTTCGATCGCCTCCTCCGGGAAGAGCGTCGCGTGGATACCGCCATAGACGACCCATGCGCCCCGCTGGCGGGCCATGCGGCCTACCTCATATCCGCGGAGAGCGTTGCCCGTGTGTACGCTGATGCCGACGATGTCGCCCGTGTGGATACTGTCGGGCACGATCTGCTCGAGCGATTCATCCACGAGAATGGGGTCGCCTGCCGACCTGGGTGTGGCGGCGGCCAGAACGAAAAGCCACCGCGGGGTTATGACGGCTGTACCAAAAGAATGGTCACTGGGATTGACCAGGTGAACGCTCATCGAGTCCTGCCTTTCCTCGCGCACGTGCGGGGGCCTCAGAGAGCGTCATGCAGGTTGTCGTAAAACTTGCCCGATTCGGTCTGGGGGTCTGGCAACGCAGCGAGTCCGTCGCCGAACTGTCTCCGATCATATATCTGCCAAGTTACGACATGAGGTTTTTTGGCGCGAGAAAAGTTTTAAACATTTCCGGGAAACTGCGCTAAAATGCGCGCCCCAATCTCTGGGTGTTCCGTGCGTGGTCGGTATCGAGTGCGGGAGTAAGGGTCCTCCGCCACCCTGACCTTCGTACCGTCCGCCCCTGGGATTTCCCTTGCTTTTCCAGACCGCGCTTCCTAAGCTGAAAGAGAAGAAGCTCTGGCGCCTCGGCGCGCAGAGCTTTTTGGCTTTTGTGGGGCAGAGAAATTGGAGGAGCCCCCTCGGAACTAATTCTTCACGAAACACTTAGAGGCAGGGGGTTCCTCTGGATTTCGACAATCTGTTGAAATGAAAGCAATTAGCGGAAGTTAACCTGAAAAATTGAAAAAGGTCCGAGCGCTCAGAGTGCGAAGCGGACCAAAAACCCAGCCTACTCCCAGCGACGGAAGATCAGCGAACCGTTGGTTCCACCGAATCCAAAGGAGTTAGACAGGGCGATGTGCAGCGAGCCCTTCTGCGGCCGGTTGGGGATGTAGTTCAGCACGCACTCCGGATCGAGGTGGTCAAGATTGGCGGTCGGGGGCGCCGTCTGATTCATCAGGGCCAGGATCGTGATGCCGGCCTCCAGTCCGCCGGCCCCGCCGAGCAGGTGTCCGGTCATGGACTTGGTGGAACTGATCATCAGCTTATGGCTGGTGGCATGCTCGCCAAAGAGGCGCTGCATGGCCTTCGACTCGGTGACGTCGCCAACCGGTGTCGAGGTGGCGTGAGCGTTCACGTAGTCCACCTGGTGAGGCTCGAGTCCGGCGCTCTTCAGGGCATTCTTCATGGCCCGGTAGCAGCCGTCGCCGTCCTCGGGCATGCCGGTGATGTGGTAGGCGTCGGCGCTCATTCCGTAGCCGATGATCTCGGCGAGGATTTTGGCGCCGCGGGCTTTCGCGTGCTCCAGCTCTTCGAGGATCAGGATGCCCGAGCCTTCGCCGCAGACGAAGCCGTCGCGGTCCTTGTCCCACGGACGGCAGGCATGGGCGGGATCGTCGTTGCGCGTGGAGAGCGCGCGCATGGCGGCGAATCCGCCGATTCCCATAGGGGTGATAGCGGCCTCGGAGCCGCCGGCAATCATCACGTCGGCATCGCCGCGCTCAATGATGCGGTAGGCGTCGCCGATGGAGTGGGCGCTGGTGGTGCAGGCCGTCGCCGTGGCTTCGTTGGGGCCTTTGGCTCCGTAGCGAATGCTGACCTGGCCGGCCGCAAGGTTGATGATGGCGGCGGGAATGAAAAAGGGCGAGATCTTGCGCGGGCCGCCGTTGAGGTAGTTGCTGTGCTCGCGTTCGATGATGTCGAATCCACCGATGCCGGAGCCGATGAAGACGCCCACGCGCTCGGCGTTCTCCGGGGTGACTTTCAGGCCGGAGCTTTCCATGGCCTCGTGCGTGGCGGCGAGGGCAAGGTGGATGAAGCGCGCCATCTTGCGCGCTTCCTTCTTGTCGACGAACTGCAGCGGGTCGAAGTGCTTCACCTCGGCGGCGAAGGTGACGGCGAAGCCGGTGGTATCAAAGCTGGTGATGGTGGCGATCCCGCTTTGGCCGGCCAGCAGGTTGTTCCAGACTTCGGGGGCGGTGTTGCCAACTGCAGAAACCAGGCCGAGTCCGGTGACAACGACACGTCGTTGCAAGGTTACTTGCCGCCTTTCGCGTTCTTATCGATGTAGTCGATGGCGTCCTTGACGGTTTTGATCTTCTCGGCGTCCTCGTCGGGAATTTCGAGGTCGAAGGCCTCCTCGAACTGCATGACGAGCTCAACCACGTCGAGCGAATCGGCGCCGAGATCTTCCTGGAAGGAAGCGGCGGGTGTGACCTCGGCCTCATCCACCTGGAGCTGCTCGACGATGATCTGTTTGACCTTATCTTCCACACCTGATGCCATGCGTCTCTCCTGTGTACCGCAGTTGACGTTGATGCTGAAAACCGGAGGGGGGGATGGTAGCCTCCGCACGCAGGCGCCGAGGGTCGGCGTTGACACACCGCACCTCTGCTCCGAAATTCCCAGTCTACTGACGCCTCCGTGCAGTGTAAAGCCAGAGGAACCAATGACTGCAGGCGCGGGGGCAGGAGGGCTCACGGGCGGCACTCCGAGGTGGATTTTATGGAGCGTATATTCGAGCCATGCTGGTGAGTTTGGGGATCGGATTAGCGGCCTTCGTGGCGGGCGCTGTGGTGGTTTGGGCGGTGCTGGCGGGGCGTTTGGCGAAGGAGCGGGCGTCGATCGCCCGTCTGGAGGAAACGGCGCGGGGGCTGTCGCGGCAAGTCGCCGAGCGGCAGGAGGCGCTGGAACGGACCGCAACCGAAATGGAGCGGAGCCGGCGGGACGGCGAAGCGGCGCGGATTGAAGCAGCCGAATTGCGGACATCACTGGACAGGGAGAAGAGCGCTGCGGAAGAGAAGCTGGCGCTGCTGCAGCAGGCTCGCGAGGAGTTGTCGAATCAGTTCAAGGCTCTGGCGAATGACATTCTGGAGCAGAAGACGAAGACGTTTACGGAGCAGAACCAGGCGAATCTGACCCAGGTGTTGACGCCGCTGCGAGAGAAGTTCGGGGAATTCCAGCAGAAAGTCGAGAGCCTTGAAAAAGAGGGGATCACCGGCCGGACGGAGCTGAAGACACAGATCGAGCAACTGCGCACGCTCAACGAGCGACTGTCGGCGGATGCGGCGAACCTGGTGACGGCGCTGAAGGGCTCATCGAAGACGCAGGGAGACTGGGGCGAGTTGGTGCTGGAGAAGCTGCTGGAGTCGGCGGGGTTGCGGCGAAACATCGAGTATCGGGTGCAGAGCACGCTCGGGCGCGAAGAGGGCGGAAACGCGCGACTGGACGTGATCCTCGACCTGCCGGAGGACCGGCACCTGGTAATCGACTCGAAGATGTCGCTGAACGCGTACACGGATTATTGCAACACGGAGGGCGAGGAAGCGCGGAAACAGGCGCTGCGGCAGCATCTGCATTCGGTACGTGCCCATTTGAAAGAGTTGTCCGCACGCGAATACCAGGATTTGTACGGGCTGCAGTCGCTGGATTTCGTGCTGATGTTCGTGCCCGTGGAGCCGGCGTTCATGGTGGCGATCGCGAATGACAGCCGATTGTGGCAGGACGCGTATGACAAAAATGTGCTGCTGGTGAGCCCGAGCAGCTTACTTTGCGTGGTGCGGACGGTGGCCCAGATCTGGCGGCAGGAGCGGCAGAGCCGGAACGTGGAGGAGATTGCGAAGCGGGGACGGATTCTGTATGAGAAGTTCCGGGGTTTTACGGAAGATCTGATGAAAGTCGGCGCCAAGCTGGGTGATGCTCGGAACGCGTACGAGAGCGCGTTCAACAAGCTAGCGCGAGCTGAGGGCAATCTGGTGTGGCAGGCGGAGAAGTTGGTAAAGCTGGGCGTGAAGCCGAACAAGACGCTGCCCCAGCCGCTGCTGGATCAGGCGACGGGCGCCGATGAGATGCTGGAACTCGCCGCGGTCAGCGACGAGTCCGCGAACGGAAATCAGGAGTAAATCAGGCGGAATTGCGGCGTTTCTTGTCGGTGAAGGAGCCGGTGGCGTGCTGGCCGGCGGGGCTTTCCGGGTGTTCTTCGGCCTGATGACCGGGCTTTCCCGCGCCACGGGATTCCTGGTGACGTCCTGCATTCAAATCCAGTGCGCGATTTTGGGAGTGGCTGGTGCCGGTCTCCCTGGGGTCTTCCGGCTCCACGGGTTGGACGCTGGTCTGCGATTGCTGCGTGGATGCCTTGTCGTTATGGGCGCGCGTGCCAGGAGCGGCATCGGTGTGGGAACCGGACTGTGAATGGAGTTTGTCGGAGGAGGAGTGGGACATAGGGCACCTGATCGGAAGAACCCGATAAGGATTGATTGGATGCGTGGACGAGTCGGACCGGGGGGCCTCGCGGTTCTATGCCTTGCGGGATTCGCTTTGCACGCGCGCCCGGCCAGCCCTGCGATAGGTGGTGCGCACCACGTATTCTTTGTGCGGGCCCTTCACGGAGTGTTCGACAAAGAGACGGTCTTCGCGATCCAGCGTGAAGTGCGAGATGTAGTGGTCGGGCGCACAGTGGTGTTCGGCATCGGCGTGGAGGCTTCCCTCCGGCGAAAGATGAAAGTCGAGCCGCTCGAAGAGCTCCTCGTTCTCGGGAAAAAGAACGTCGAAGCCGTTGGCCGGTGGCGGCAGGCGGCGATAGCGATAGCTCTGGCTGCCGGTGAGCGTCTTCCCGTCGGCGAGGAGGACGCGGGCGGTCTCATCGTAACGGGCCCGGCCTTCTCCAGTCTGCAGGACGCGGGCGCGGCCGGTCATGGTGGCTTTGCGGGGGACCTCGCGGACGAAGCTCCACTCTCCCTGAAGCCGGTCGAAAATGTCTCCACAGCGATCGGCGCTGGATGAATGAGTCATAGGCTGGTCAGAGTCCCTTGTTCGGAGGCGATGCGCTTGCCGCGAAGGCGGAACGGAGGCGTTGCCAGGTGATGGAGAGGTCCTCGGGAAGGATCCGGGTTTCACTGATAGTGGTGAGGAAGTTGGTATCGCCGGTCCAGCGTGGCAAGGCGTGGAGGTGGAGGTGTCCGGCGACACCGGCGCCAGCGGATCGGCCGAGATTGAGCCCGAAATTGAAACCGTCGGGCGAATAGGCGGCGGCGAGGATCGTCTCAGAGCGCTGGGCGAGGTCCATCATTTCGTGGGCGGTGACAGGACCGATGGCCGCGAGGGAACTCTGGTGTTCGTAAGGAACGACCATGATGTGGCCCGAGGTGTAGGGAAACCGATTGAGGCAGACGAAGTTGTGAGGTGCGCGGAGCAGGATGCCCGCGGCACGCTCGGCCTCTTCGCGGGGCGTGCCATGCTCGATGGCGTAATCGACCGCGGCGATCATATTGCAGAAAACGCAGCCGGTATCACCGGGCCAGGCGCTCAGCTCTTCGGGGATTCCCTGGCGCTTTTTCTTGTCGACTTCGGAGACGTAGGTATACCGCCACGGAGTGAAGAGGAAGTCCACGGGGCCATTGTACGGGAGCGCTCTGGCGCTTTCGGGTTGCAGTCGCGTTAACGTTCCTGGGGCACGCGCGTCGGAGCGCCGGTCTGCATGGCCTGCACCTTGCTGTGACGGATGGAGTATCCGAAGTAGATGAACAGGCCGATGATCAGCCAGCTGAAGAATCCAATTTTGGCGGGCGTGTCGGAGGAAACCATCAGAGCCAGCGAGATGACGATGCCCATGAGAGGAACGAAGGGAACCCACGGGGTACGGAAGGGACGGGTGACATTCGGCTGCTTTTTCCGCATGACCCAGACGCCGAGGCAGACGATGGTGAAAGCGAGAAGAGTGCCGAGGCTGACGAGCTCACCGAGGAAATTGATGTTGAAGAAGGCGGCGAGGAAGGCAACGAGAACGCCGACGGCCATGGTGACCAGCCAGGGGGTGCGGAAGCGTGGGTGGATGTTGCCGACCCATTTGGGCAGCAGCCCGTCGTTGGACATGGTGTAGAGGACACGCGTCTGGCCGAGCATCATGACCAGCATGACGGAGGCGAGGCCGGCGATAGCCCCGAGATCGATGAGACAGACGCCCCAGGTGGCTCCGATGGCGGCCGCGCCGTCGGCGACAGGCGCGGGGGTGTTGAGGCTGGTGTAGGGCTTGAGGCCGGTGAGGAGGCCGCTGACGATGATGTAGAGGATGGTGCAGATAATCAGCGAGCCGAGGATGCCGAACGGCAGATCCTTTTGGGGATTGCGAGCTTCCTGGGCCGCGGTGGAGACGGCGTCGAATCCGATGTAAGCAAAAAAGACGACGCTGCCGCCGCGCATGATGCCGGACCAGCCATATTCACCAAAGTGGCCGAGGTTTTTTGGAATGAAGGGGTGCCAGTTGGCCATCATGTGGTGCCAGTGGCCCACGGCAAAGATGGTCGCGATGCCGATGAAGAAGAGCACAACGGAAACCTTGATCATGACGGCGGCACTGTTGAAGTTGGCGGATTCCTTCACGCCGACAACGAGGATGGTGGTGACGACGATGATGGCGCTGAGGGCGAAGATGTCGACTCTGGCGGAGAAAGGGTGACCGAAGAGCGTGATCGCCAGGGACGGGGTGGTATTAAAGGGGACGTGCACGCCGAAATAGGCGAGCAGCGAAGTGACGTAGCCGCTCCAGCCGACGGCGACGGTGGCAGCGCCGAAGGCATATTCGAGGCAGAGGGCCCATCCGATGATCCAGGCGGTGAGCTCGCCGAGCGTAGTGTAGCCGTAGGTGTAGGCGGACCCGGCGATGGGGATCATGGAGGCGAACTCCGCGTAGCAGAGGCCGGCGAAGACGCAGCCGATGCCGGCGACGACGAAGGAAAGAACGATGGCCGGGCCGGCAAACTGGGCCGCCGCGGTTCCGGTGAGCACGAAGATGCCCGCGCCGATGATGGCGCCGATGCCGAGAGTGACCAGATTGATGGGCCCGAGCGAGCGCCTGAGGGTATGCTCGCCTTCGGCTTGCGCCTCCTCGCGGCATTGGGAAAGGGGCTTGGTTGCGGAAAGCTTAGCCATTCTCGGGCGTTCCTCCAGAAAGTTCCCCGGCTGCGTTCACCGGGAGGGCGACGATGCAGAAGCCGTTCTGCGGGACCACACGGCAAAGACCGGCACGCCGAGGAGCACGATCACCAGGCCGGGCCATGTGTACTGGGGCTTATAGCGCAATAGTACGATACAAATCCACGCGGCCATCACTATATAGATGGCGGGGAGCACGGGATAGCCAAGGGCGCGGTAAGGGCGCTCCGCGTCGGGGCGCTTGACGCGCAGAACGAAGAGACTGGCGATGGTGAGGATGTAGAAGATCAGCTCGGTGCAGATGATGTAGTCGAGGAGCTGAGAGTAGGAGCCGGAGAGGCAGAGGACGCAGGTCCATACTGCCTGGACGATGAGCGCGGCCACCGGCGTATGCCAGCGGGGGTGAAGTTTGCCGGCGGCTTTGAAGAAGAGGCCGTCGCGGCTCATGGCGTAGTAGACGCGCGCGCCGGCGAGCGTGAGTCCGTTGGCGCAGCCAAAGGTGGAGATGAGGATGGCGGCGGCCATCAGGTACGCGCCGGCCCGGTGAAAGATCATCTGCAGCGCGGCGGTGGCGACGCGATCGTCACTGGCGAACTGGATACCGCGGGCGGTGATGGTGGCGCCGTGCGGGTCGCCATGAAGGGGAAGCGCCAGCAGGTAAGCGAAATTGGCCAGAATGTAGAGGATCAGAACGATGCCGGTGCCGAGGACGAGGGAGAGCGGCAGGTTGCGCCGCGGGTTCTTGACTTCACCGGCGGTGTAGGTGACGTTGTTCCACGCATCGGCGGAGAAGAGAGAGCCGGTCTGAACGACGGCGAGGATGGTCAGCAAACCGACCATGGCGATGGGTCCGCCGACGCCCACCTGAAGAGGATGGAGGGCATGCCAGCCGGCGTTATGCCAGAAGGCAGCACCGAAATTGGCGCGGATGGCGGCAGCGTTGCTGCCAAGGAGGAGTCCAAAGCCGACCAGGCCGAGGAGGGCGGCGGTTTTGGCGGTGGTGAAGACGTTCTGGACCATCGCGCCGAGCTTCACGCCGAAGAGGTTGATGACGGCGAGCAGCAGGATGATGACGACACCCGCGAGATTGGCGGTGCTCAGACCGATGTCCATGTTGCCGAGGACCATGGGGCCAAGGTGCCAGGCGGGAACGTGTGCGATGTGCCAGATCCAGTTCGTTGAGGAGACCGACGGGAAGAAGACGCCGAGAAATTTGCCGAAAGCGACGGCGACGGCGGCGATGGTGCCAGTTTGAATGACGAGGAACAGAGTCCAGCCGAAGAGAAAGCCCCAGATGCGGCCGAGGGCTTCGCGGAGATAGATGTACTGGCCGCCGGCTTTGGGCATCATGGCGGCAAGTTCGCCGTAGCTGAGGGCGCCAATGATGGTCATGACTGCGGTGACGAGCCAGGCGCCGATGAGCAGCGCGGGTGAGCCGACGTCGCGGCCGATTTCGGCGGGCACGATGAAGATGCCGGAGCCGATCATGGAGCCGACCACGATGGCTGTGGCGCTGAAGAGGCCGAGCGTGGGAACGAGTCCCGGCTTCGGCGGAGCGGAGACGGGAACGGCAGCCTTGGGCGGAGCTGGGGCCGGGCGGGTACTCACGTGTCTTTCCGTTCTACTTGAAAAGGCCGTCACTTGGAAATGGCAAAGAAGGCCCGCGCCGCCTGGGCAGCGGAACAATCGGGTCCAAAGATCGCGCTGATGACGGCGAGAGAGTCGGCTCCGGCCTCGAGAACGGCGGGGGCATTGGCCAGCGAGATACCGCCGATGGCCACCAGAGGCTTGCGGGTGAGGGCGCGAGCGCGGCGAACGCCTTCGAGACCGACGACGGGGTTCGTGTCCGACTTCGAGCTGGTGGCGAAGACAGGACCGATGGCGATGGCATTGACAGGCTCGCGATCAGCGACTCTCACCTCTTCCTCGGTGTTGGTGGAGAGGCCGATATGGACGTCCGCGCCGAGCAGGGCGCGGACCTGAGCAGGAGGCATGTCGCTTTGGCCGACGTGAACGCCGTGGGCGCGCGCGGCGGGAACGAGGGCGGGGCGGTCGTTGAGGATCAGGCAGAGCGAAGGCATGGCCTCGCGGATGACGAGGGAATCTTCAAGGAAAACATCGTCGGGATCACGCTTATTGCGGTACTGGAGAAGAGTGACGCCGGCGTCTGCCAGCTCACGGGCGAGTCGGTCGAGCAGGGAGCGGCGGGCGAGTGATCCCGGAGGCGTGTCGCGGAGGACGAGTTCGGCGTCGAGGATGGGATAGAGTACGGGAAAAATTGCGCTGGGAGTGAGAGGTGCGGACTGCGAGTGGGGGATGGTCATTGACCCCATTGTCCGGGTTTACAGCGTGTGAATCAAAAAGGGACGCCTGCGAGGGCGGTTGGACGATTTCTGCATGGATAACTCCTTTGGGTTCAATGAGAAATAACTGGTGCGGGGACCGATGCGCTCCACGTTTTCAGCAGACTCACAACCTTTTAACCGGAATCGTGTCTGCCAGGGAGGTCCCGGAGTTTTCACGTCTTTTCGGGGGCAATGCGGCCTAAAATATTTACTGATATGGCAATTCGTTCGTTTCGTCCCCTGTTCGCGGCAGCGGTGTGCGCGGCCATGGCCGCTTCAGCGCTGGCCGATGCGGCTCCATTCGATCTGACCGGTCCAAAGCTGGAAGTGAAGGTGACGCGCGCAGGCAAGATGCTGCCGATTGCGGAGGTCCCCAATCTGGCCGTGGGAGACCACTTGTGGATCCGCGCCGATTTGCCGCCGGGCCAGTCGGCGCACTACCTGCTGGTAGCCGCGTTTTTGCGCGGATCGACGAACCCGCCACCGGAGGCCTGGTTCTTCCGACAGGAGACATGGGACCGGAAAGAGGAAGGCAAGCCGCTCACGGTGACCGTCCCGCAGGACGCCCAGCAGGTCGTGGTGTTTCTCGCCCCGGAGACCGGAGGGGATTTCAAGACGCTGGTGAACGCGGTGCGGGGAAGGCCGGGCTCGTTCGTGCGGGCGTCGCAGGATCTGAACCAGGCGATGCTGGACCGGTCGCGGCTGGACACGTATCTGGCGGCGGTTCATCAGCTGAGCAATGAGGACCCGGTGAAGCTGAAGGACGCAGCGCCGATGCTGGCGCGCAGCCTGGGAATGAAAATCGACGACAAGTGCCTGGACCGGATTCCGGAGTTGCAGGCGCCCTGCCTGACCCAGGGGCAGGATCAGTTGATCCTGAGCGACGGTCACAGCGCGTCGATCGTGGAAGCGCTGACCTCGGGACCGGCAGGCGACCTGGCCTCGCAGCTGAGTTACACGCCCCAGGCCAGCTACGGCTATTACAGCCCGTATGTGGGGTCGGTCATGGACATGGCCCGGATCCTGGACTCGTTCCATACCGCCCAGTATCAGTACATTCCAGCGCTGGTGACGGAGAACGGCGATCAGATGTCGCTGATGCTGAACACGCCGCCGTCGTTCCACAATCCAAAGTCGGTGCTGGTCACCGCGTTGCCGGCCGTCGAAGCGGCCCAGCCGCCGCCGCTGCATCCGGTGGATTCGAAGCAGAACTACTGCGCGGAGAAGAACTCGCTGGTGCTGGCGGTCGATGGTGCGCCGCTGGTGTTTTCGACCGGATACGCCCATGAGATGACGCTGCGGTTGAAGACAAAAAGCGGGAAGATGATGGATGAGCTGGTCGAGCCGGATGCGCAGGAGGGTGGGCTCGTGCTGCAGGCGAAGGACCTGAGCGCGAGTGACTTCCCGAACGTGATCGACGCTTCGCTGCACGGGTACTGGGGATTCGAGAAGTACGACGGGCCGGCGTTCCGGCTGCAGAACACGCACGCGCAGCACTGGCAACTGGCGGCCGCGGATCGCGAGGCTCTGATTGTTGGGCGCGAAGACACGATTCATCTGTCGGCCGACGACGCGAGTTGTGTGGACACGATCCTGGTGAAGGATTCGGCGGGCAAGGAACTGAAGGCAGACTGGACCGCAACGGGGCCGGATCAGGTTGCCGTGAAGGTGCCGCTGAAGGAGACGCATCCGGGACCGCTGCAACTGGAAGTGAAACAATTCGGCACAGTCACGGCGCAGACGATTCCGTTGCGGGCCTTCGCGCAGGCGGGCCATCTGGACAGTTTCGATCTGCATGCAGGCGACGCGCAGGGCGTGCTGAAGGGCAGCCAGCTGGAAGAGGTAGCCAGTCTGACGCTGAAGGGTGTGACCTTCATGCCGGGGAAGATCGATCCGACGATGGGCAGCGATGAATTGCCCATGGTAGCGAAAGACACGAAGAAGGCAGCGAATTTGAAACAGGGAGAAACGGGCGAGGCGGAGGTGGCACTCACCGATGGCCGGATGCTCCCGGTGAATGTAGCGGTGGGCGCACCGCGCCCGGGGGTGGAGCTGATCGGTAAGAGCGTGCAGGCCTCGGCGTCCAGCGCGGACAGCAATATTCAGCTCGCCAATCAGGACGAACTGCCGCAGGATGCGAAGCTGCGATTCTCAGTGCGGGCGCAATCGCCGGTGGCTTTCTCCCGAAGCGAGAAGATCGAGGTGGCGACCGAGGACGAATCGTTCTCTACGACGCTGAGCCTGGATAACGGCGGCATGACGCTGGAGAACTCGAAGGTGGCGCTGGCGACTCTGGATCCGGCGAAGGCGTTCGGCTCCTCAGCGTTTGGACCGCTGAAATTCCGAGTCGTGGAGAATGGAGCCGAAGGGGATTGGCAGCCTCTGGCGACTCTGGTGCGGCTGCCGGAGCTGCGCGATCTGAAATGTCCGGCTGATGACGCGGAAGAATGCCGGCTGAGCGGTTCGAATCTCTTTCTGGTGGATTCGGTGGCGAGCGACGCGGGATTTGTGCATCCGGTGCAGGTGCCGGACGGGTTTCCTGGTTATGTGCTGCCGGTGCCCCGTCCGGAAGGCGGGCAGCTGTATCTGAAGCTCCGGGATGATCCGAGCGTCGTGAATGAGGTGATGCTGGCAGCGGAGAAGCTGCCGCCGCCGCCGGGAGAAGCGGAGCGGCACGCGACGCGGGCGGCGTATCACGCGGGCGAAATGCCTCCTGCGCCGGGCGCAACGGGACAGACAGGCGCGCCGAGCCCGAGTGCGGCTCCGCAGAATGCGCCTCCAGCGAGCGGGACACAGCCGTCTGTGCCCAGTACGACGAAACAGCAGGGCGGGACCGTGCCGCCAACGCAGACAAAGCCACAGAACGGCGCCAAGCCTCAGAACGCTCCCCAGGACCGGACAAATCCGCAGAGCGGCGCGGCAGCGCAACCAACCAGCCAACCGCAGAACAGCGCGCCGCAGCAGTCCGCAGGTACTGCGGGAAATTCGCTGCAGAACTGATGGGTCCTGGCCCTGGACCTGCACGTCAGACAGAAGGAATAAGGAATAAGGAATATAGTTGAGCGTTGATCGTTCGGAGGAAACCGATGCGATTGAGTTCGCTGGGCCTTGTTGTTGTCTGCCTCGCCATTTCGGCCGCTGCGCAAAAGCCAATGCAGACCCCGAATGTCCCCATGCCGGAGGCGGCGGCTCCCACTTCCGGACCGATCACCCTGGACGTAGTGGTAACGGACAAGGCGGGACATCCGGTTCAGGGTTTGCAGAAAAGCGATTTCACGCTTCTCGATGATCGTCAGCCTACAGAAATTCGTTCGTTTGCGGCGAATGCGGCATCGGCGCCGAACGCGCCGCCGGTCGGCGTGTTCCTTGTGATCGATGAGGTGAATACGGGCTTTGACGCCGTCAGTATCGAGCGAGAGCAGATCGAAAACTTCCTGCACAGGAACGGCGGCCACCTTCCCGTACCGATGGCCATTTTTGTACTCTCCGATGACGGGCTGAGTCAGTTGACGTCGGTTTCGAGCGACGGAAACTCTCTGGCCGATGTGCTGCATCAGAAGAGCGGCGCGTTGCGGGCTTTGGGGCGTTCGGGCGGATTCTACGGGGGCGCCGACCGCCTTGATATTTCGCTGCGGGGTCTCAGCTCGTTGTCCAACTATCTGTCGCGTGCCCAGGGCAGAAAGCTGGTGATATGGGTCAGTCCGGGCTGGTGGACGTTCGACAATCCCAATTTGATCATCAGCGAAAAACAGCAGCGGACGTTTTTCAGCATGCTCGTGGCCTATACCGCAGCGATGCAGAACGCAGATATGACTCTTTATGCCGTCGACCCGCGGGGAACGAACGATGCCGGCAGCATCTACGAGTTTATTTGGCAGAGCTATCTGAAACCGGTGAAGAAGCCCGACCAGACGCAGCCGGGCAATCTGTCGTTGCAGGTGATGGCGCAGCACAGCGGCGGCCGCGTCCTTCTCGGCAGCAACGACGTGACGGGGGAAATCGCGGCATGTGCGGACGATGCATCGTACTGGTATACGATCACGTTCGACCCGTCCATTGCCGATAAGGCCGATACCTGGCACGATCTTCAGGTTAAGGTCGACAAGCCAGGAGTGACGGTGCGCACAAGAAACGGCTATTACGCGCAGCCGCAGACCGCCGGAAATGGGCTGCAGCGCTGACGGAGAGGATTCTGCTGCGTGATCGAAGGCCGACGGAGCGGTACCGCTGAGCGCGTGGCGATGCGGCGCGCCGCGCATCAGCTCTGGGATGAGCCGGTGATCTTTGCGGATCCGCTGGCGTGGTCCATCCTGAGCGAGGACGCGCGAGAGCGCATCCGGGCCGGAATCGAAGAGGAAAACCAGAATCCATGGGCGCGGGGGCTGCGCGCGTTTGTCGCTGTACGCAGCCGGTTTGCCGAGGAAGAGATCGCAAAGGCAGCGGCCCAGGGGGTTCGGCAGGTGGTTGTGCTGGGCGCTGGCCTGGACACGTTTGCGTACAGGAATCGGCATGCCGGACTTCGGGTGTTTGAGGTGGACCATCCGGCTACGCAGGCCTGGAAACATGAAAGGCTGCGGGAGGGCGGAATCGGTATACCGGAGTCGGTGCAGTTCGCGCCCGTGAACTTCGAGAGCGATACCCTGGCGCACGGACTGACGGCTGCTGGCTTCAGCGAAGATGAGCCGGCATTCTTCTCGTGGCTGGGGGTGGTGCCGTATCTAACGCGGGTGGCGGCGTTCGCGACGCTGGGATTCATCGCCGGGCTGCCACGGGGCAGCGGTGTTGTATTCGACTATGCGATTCCCCGTGACCTCATGAGCGAACGGGAGCAAATGGCTTTTGACCGGCTGGCGGAGCGGGTATCACGGGCGGGGGAGCCGTTTCGGTCATTCTTCGTACCGGAACAACTGGCCAGGGATTTGCGAGGGATGGGCTTCTCTGCGATTGAAGACCTGGACGGGGCGGCGATTCGCGAGAAGTGGTTTGGGCAGCCCGCACAGGAACAGCGGTTGCACGGACGATCGGGCCGGCTACTCTGCGCGTGGGTGTGACGGCTACCAGAGGCCTGGGACCAAACGCCAGCGCGTGAGCTTTGTGTATTCGCGATAGCCGGCGAGCTCACGCTGGAGGGCGGAATCCTCCAGAGCCGTCCGGATCATCGTGATCAGTGCGATGACGGCAGCCAGGAAAAGCACCCAGACCGAGCCGAGCATGCAGGCGACCCCGGGGGTCATGAGAATCATTCCGAAATACATGGGGTGGCGCACATAGCGGTAGGGTCCGGCGCGCACAACCTGCTGGCCACGGTCCGACTGGATGCGGACGGAGCTCTCCGCCCAGGGATTTACCGCCATCGTCCACCCGATGACGCTCACGCTGAGAAAGAAAAGGCCGAGGCCCAGGTACAGCGTCGATAAGGGCATGGAAGACCAACGGAACCGCATGACATCGAGACCGCCGGCGACCGGCTGTCCTATGAGCAGCGGAAGGTAGACAGGCAGCAGGAATTTGTCAAACCGCTGAGTGTCGCGGTGCCTCCACTTTGCCCGAGCCGCAATGAGCCCTGGATTGAACCGATGGACGATGCCGCCCAGGGTGAGCATCGTGACGCAATAGGTGAGGCAGCAGATCCAGCCGCGCGGCCAGCGGATGGTGCCTGCGGAAGCAAAGAGCAGGACGATCCAGAGCCCCATGTAGATGAGGCCCTGGATCAGCCTGGGAGAAACGGATGCCCCCTGCTTCGACTGCCGGGGGACCGGAACGGCTGCAGGTGTGGGAGGCATGTTGGGGACCCTCAGTGAAATTCGGAGCCGCGAGGCGGACGGAATTCACGCCTCCAATCGATCCATCTATCGCATGGAACGGAGTTGCTGTCAGTGACGCAAGTCACGGGAATGGCCAATTCGGCGGGTTCGGCCTTGAACGCACGAAGGCAATGTCACGCCTGATTGAAAAATGGGCTGCGGCTGCGTGATCGCCTGGTGTAAGTCGTGCGACTTGCGTCTGAGCCGGCGCCGCCTCAGCTACATGTTTGTGTGACCGGCGCGCATCTCCTCGTTGAAGGTGGGACGCGTAACCGCAAGGGCCGTGTCCAGCTTCGCGCGGTATTCTTCCGAGCGGCCCAGCAGAGCGGGCGTAGCGGAGGCGTACTCTCCCTCCACGGCCAGAAGCCCCTGGCGAGCGAGGTCGGCGGCCATGCGGGAGAGTTCCTCGGGCGTCGTGTTGAGATACTGCGCGTCGCGCGGGTCGGGGATCCAGACGGGCTGGCTTCCACCGAGGACACCGGAGAGCCAATAGACCTTGAGAGCGAGAAAGTCCATACGGCTGCGGTCGTCGGTATCGGTGAAGAAGAACTTCTTCTGCCAGCGGCTGTAATAGCGGGTGGTCACGGGAACGGGCTGGCGGTTGCCGCTCTTGAGGAGCTCGAGCTGGCCGCGGTCGAGGGTCTTGCGGACAGCGTTGTAGATGAAGGTCTCCGCGTAGGGTTGTTCCGGGGCGGGAACGATCTCGGCAAAGGTGACGGTCATGCTGGCAGAGACCAGAGCATGAAGCGGGGACTGGGTGCCGTTTTCCAGGTGGACCGTCCCGTGAACGATGTAGGTGTCGGCGCCGGAGGTGGAGCGGTGAAAGGGCCAGCCGAACAGGCTGAAGCTGATGGGGAGTCCGGCGAGGGTGACGTAGGCGTCGGGGCGGGGATTGCGGAGGCGCTGGGCGGATTCACGAAGGTGAGTGGTCATCTCCGGCAGGAGGTCGGGCTTATGAAAATCGAAAGCTTCGCTCAGTTCCAGCAGCAGGGAACGCTCCATGGGGGCGTCGGGAGAGGAAGCCAGGCGAAAACGGGTGGTGGGGTGGCCGTTGAAGTCCGTTCCTGCGTCGACGGAGAGGACGGTGAGGCCTACCTGGCGGGCGGCGTTGCGGAGCGTGGCGGTCAGATTGGTTTCGACTGGAGTTGTCATAGAGCGTTAGAGGTGTCTGGGACGATTGTAGCGGCTGGATCCGGCGGGGCGGAAGCCGCGTGGCGGCGGTCGGGCGGAGCACGGTGCAGGCGCAGCCGCCGGGAGCCCGTTTAGGCACTGCGGGAGAAGAAAGAGCGCATCCGCGGACGCAACAGAAGGAAAAGGAATACGCCGGCGATGAACACGCCGGCAGCGCCTTTCATTCGATCGCGGAAAAGGAGGCTGGTCAGATCGCCAAGACCATTGGCGGCGAAGATCGCGATCGCGAACAGCCACGCCCATCGGCGGCGGCGCAACAAACCGATGCTCGTAGCCGCTGTGATACAGGCGAGCAGGAGCAGGAGAGCTCCAGCGAGGCGGCCGAGGGGGGCGAAAGCAGCATGGGCGCGGGGATTCAGCTGCCAGAGGCGGTCGAGAGCCGTGCCGGGGCGAACGAGGGAAATTCCCGTCGCGAGCGCGATGAACGTGGCAGCCAGGAGGGAAAACGCGACAACTACGACGCTGCCAGGCCGCTGGTGAGACATTTACGGCTCGTCAGGGGCGGAGGATCCGGGCAGGACCGCCATCAGGGCCGAGGACTTTGATCCTGCTGGCCAGACCCAGAGAGCCGAGTGCGCGAATGATCCAGTAATTGAAATCGAGCTCGTACCAGGCCATGCCATGGCTGGCGGAGACGGGATGGGCATGGTGGTTGTTGTGCCAGCCTTCGCCGCCGGTGAGCAGGGCGACCCACCAGTTGTTAGTGGAGTCATCGTGTGTGGCAAAGCGGCGGCTGCCCCACATATGGGTCGCGGAGTTCACCAGCCAGGTAGCGTGCAGGCCGAGAGTGATGCGCAGGAAAACGCCCCAGAGGAACCACGACCATCCGCCAACCAGAAACAGCCCGATGCCCACGACGGTCAGCGGTACCCAGTGCCATCGGCTGAGCCAGCGGTAGAACGGGTCAGAAGAGAGATCGGGTACGTAACGCGTGAGCAGCGGATTGCGATTGCGGAGTGAGCCGTGGAGGATCCAGCCCATGTGCGACCACCATTTGCCATCACGGGGCGAGTGGGGATCGCCGGGCCGGTCGGTGAGCTGATGATGCATGCGATGGACGGCGACCCAGTAAATGGGGCCACCCTGGAGAGCGAGGGTCGCGCATAGCGCCATGGCGTACTCAACCCATTTGGGCGTCACAAAGCCGCGGTGGGTGAGCTGCCGGTGGTAGCTCATGGCGATGCCGACGTTTTGGCCGAGGACCCAAAGGACCGCAAAGACAAGGAGAGCGCTCCAGCTGAAGAAAAAGAGGGCGGCGATCGCGCCGAGATGGAAGATCGTCAGGGTGACGGCAAAAATGACATTCAACTTTGAAGAGCGGGATTGGGCGAGCGCGTCGGAGTCAGTACGAACGGTGTCGGCGGGAATTTCGGCGCGGGTCGACATGGAGCAGTTCTCCAGTATTGACCTTAAAGGCAGTGTCGGAACGGCAATGTAAGACTTGCGTAATCCCGGGCGGGGTGGCCCGAGAAAGCTATGAGCTGGAGACTTCCACCGCCGTAACCGGTTGGGGGCGGGGTGCTTCGTCGACTCGGCCAAAGATCATTTTCCCGGAGGCCGTTTGGAGCACTGAGGTGACGGTGATTTCGACCGACCGCCCGATGAGGCGGCGGGCGTGGTCCACGACGACCATGGTGCCATCGTCGAGATAGCCGACGCCCTGGTCGTACTCTTTGCCTTCTTTCATGACCAGGATGCGCATTTTTTCGCCTGGCAGCACGACGGGGCGCAGGGAGTTGGCGAGGTCGTTGATGTTGAGGACGGCCACGCCGCGGACCTGCGCGACCTTGTTCAGGTTGAAATCGTTGGTGACGATTTTGGCTTCGAGGTTGCGCGCGAGCTCGATGAGCTTGAGGTCCACTTCGCGGATGTGCGGGTAGTCTTCCTCGGCGATCTGGATGGTGATCTGAGAGTTGGTGCGCATACGCTGCAGGACATCGAGGCCGCGGCGGCCACGCTGGCGTTTGGAGGAGTCCGAGGAGTCCGCGACCATCTGTAGTTCGCGCAGGACGAATTCGGGAATGATCAGAGCACCTTCGAGAAAGCCAGTTTCGGCGATGTCGGCGATGCGGCCGTCGATGATGGCGCTGGTGTCCATCACTTTGGTATTGCGCCTGCTGGCGCGTTCGCCGGAGAAGAGTCCGCCGAGGGCAGCGAGGTTGAGGAGGTCGCCCTTGCTGGCTCCGACCACCAGGCCTATGTAGGTCATGAGAAGGAGGACGGCGAGCTGGAGCAGACTCCGGCTCGGTCGGTCGGGCAGAGCATTGCGCAGCACCAGAGCGAAAAGGAACGCACCCATGATGCCGAGGAGGCTGCCGATAACCGCGCCGATGAGGCGCCGCAAGGTGAGGGCGCGCACGCGCAGCTCAAAGAGGATGATGAGCGCGGCCGCGATGGCTCCGCCGCCCGCGGCCATCCAGGAACTGGCGCCGAAGGGCCGGAAGAACCAGCAGGCAACGCAGAAGATCAGGACAAAAAGAATGCGAACAGCCAGTAAATCCATCGAGGCCCCCAACCAGCGAAGCCGGCCACGCGGAAAGCCTGCACGGAAAGCACGGGACGATCTGCAATGCCGGGCACCCGGAGTATACTCAGGCGCCCGCGCGGTGGCAAAGGCCATTCGAAGCGGCTGAAAACAGACCGACGGGGGATTGACAGGCGGAAAAATGGAGACCAGAGGCGGCGAGTGACTCGAATCCAGAGCCGCCCCGGGGTGGAGGCGAAAATCCGCGAAGTCTGAAGGCTCCGGACGGCGCTAGTAGCGCGGAACCGTGGGGTCGACCTCGCTGGACCAGGCAAGAATGCCCCCGGCCAGATTGTGGATCTTCTCAAACCCGTTGCGGGCCAGAAATTCTGCGGCGCGCTGGCTGCGACCTCCGGATTTGCACTGGACTACGATTTCCTGGTCGGGGTTGAGTTCGGCTACGCGCCTGGGCAGATCGTTGAGCGGAATGAGATGGCCGCCGATGTTGGCCACCTCGTATTCCCAGGGCTCGCGGACGTCGAGAACATAGAGATCGTCGCCTTGATCGAGGCGCTGCCTGAGTTCCTTCACGGACATCTGGGGAATGCCATTTTGCATAGTGGGTGCCTTCTGTTCGGGGACAATGCCGCAGAACTGCTGGTAGTCGATCAGCTCGGTCACGGTGGGATGCGAGCCGCACACCGGGCAATCGGGGTTTTTGCGGAGTTTCAGCTCGCGAAAACGCATGTCGAGCGCGTTGACGAGCAGCAGGCGACCGATGAGCGGTTCGCCTTTTCCGAGGATCAGCTTGATAACCTCGGTGGCCTGGATGACACCGACGAGGCCGGGGAGGATGCCCAGCACACCGCCTTCGGCGCAGGAGGGAACGAGTCCCGGCGGCGGCGGTTCCGGATAGAGGCACCGGTAGCAGGGGCCATCCTGGGTGGCGAAGACGCTGGCCTGGCCCTCGAAGCGGAAGATGGAGCCATAAGCGTTGGGCTTGCCGGTGAGCACGCACGCGTCGTTGACGAGGTAGCGGGTGGGAAAATTGTCGGTACCGTCGGCGACAACGTCATACTGGCGGATGATCTCCAGCGCGTTTTTGCTGGTGAGCATCGTTTCATGCTTAACGATGTTGATGAAGGGGTTCAGCCCCTGGAGCTTTTCGGCGGCGGAGTCGAGTTTGGGGCGGCCGATGTCTTTGGTGCTGTGAATAATCTGCCGCTGGAGATTGCTGGCATCGACGACGTCGAAGTCGACGAGGCCGAGAGTGCCGATGCCGGCGGCGGCCAGATAGAAGGCCAGGGGCGAGCCGAGTCCGCCGGTGCCGATACAGAGGACTTTAGCCGCTTTGAGCTTCTGCTGCCCTTCCGTGCCGACCTCGGGAAGAATGAGGTGACGAGAGTAGCGGGCCATTTCCTCGCTGGACAGAGGCGGCAGAGTGACGGGTTCGGTAACGGTCGCCATGGTGGGGACTCCTTTATTTTAGCGGCTCAGAGGGGCGAAAGCAGTTCGGTCATCAGAACAGCAACCGCCGGCGATGGAGGGGATGATGGAGAGAGTATCGGCTTCCTTCACCTGGGTTTTGTCGCCCTCGGGCAGATAGCGGACGTCGTCATCGTTGAGATAAAGGTTGACGAAGGAGCGCAGCTTTCCCTCCGGCGTGTAGAGATGCTTGCGGAACTCGGGGTATTGATCAAACAGGGTGGCGATGGCCTGCGAGACTGTGTCGGCCGGCACAGTGACGCTGGCCAGGTTGCCGGCATAGACGCGGAGAGAGGCGGGGATATCGATTCTCATGGGCTCGGATTCCTCGAAGAAAGATGGAGATTAAACGGGGAAAGACGGCTAGCGGCACGACGGGCGTCGTGCCATGGTACAGACAGCCGCGAGCTGAATGGGCCGGAGGAGGCTCATAGCTCTTATTGTGCCGCAAATCCTCACAAGATGTCTTCTCTCCCGACTGGCTCCAGCCCTGGGACGAGTTGTCCGGCGATATCGATCGATTCGCTGGCGAAGGCCTTGTCTTCCTCGGTGGTTCCGGTGAGAAGGAACGAATTTGTCTGCCGAGCTGCGCCTTTTTCGACCGCTGTGATCACGTAGCTGCAGCCGATCCAGTGGGCTTCGGCCAGATCGGTCGGCGACCACTGCGCCGGGTGATCGGGGTGCGAATGGTAGAAGCCGATGATTTCGAGGCCGCGCTCGCGACTGGAGCGCTGGATCCGCACCAGTTCCTGTGCCGCGATGTTGTAGCGATTGTGCGCGGAGTCGGTGCGCGTGTTGGTGGCGCGAACGGCTTCCCTCGCCTCATTCACCGTGGCGCTGTCTTCCGTTGAGAAGTGTCCGAGCAGGATTCCGCAGCACTCGTGGGGCCAGGTCTCTTCGCCGTGCTGGCGGATAGCGTCGTAAACCTGCTGGCTGATGCGCAGCATTATTCCTCCCAGAACCGCTCGCTGAGATATTTGTCAGCTGCGTCGGGGAGAATGGTCACAATCAAAGCTTCCCTTCCCAGAGCGGCCTCTTCTTCGGCAATGCGCAGTGCGGCTCCGACGGCTGCTGCTGCGGAGATGCCGACGAGAAGACCTTCGGTGCGGGCGAGGCGCTTGGCCATGGAGTATGCCGCTTCGGTGGCGATCTCGACATTGCGATCAGCCAGAGTTGGGTCGTAGATCGCCGGGACGATCGCGGTGGGCATATGCTTGAGGCCTTCCAGACCATGAAACGGCGAATCCGGCTGCATGGAGATGCACTCGATGCTGGGATTTGCCTCCTTCAGGCGCCGGGCGACTCCCGTGAATGTGCCGCTGGTGCCAAGACCGGCGATGAAATGCGTGATACGGCCCCCGGTTTCCTCGAGGATTTCCGCACCGGTACCGTTGTAGTGCGCTCGCCAGTTGGCTGGATTGCTGTATTGGTCGGCGTAGAAATACTGCGGATCGCGTGCCAGATCCTGAGCCGTGCGGATGGCTCCGTCGGAGCTCTCTGTGGGGTCAGTCCAGAGGACCTCGGCGCCGTAAGCGTGCAGGACACGCTTGCGCTCCGGAGAGACGTTCGACGGCATACACAGAGTGACGCCGAAATCGAGAGCAGCGCCAAGCATGGCGTAAGCGATGCCGGTGTTGCCGCTGGTGGCATCCAGCAGACGGCGACCGGGGCAGAGCTCCTCGCGCCGCAGAGCATCGAGAACGATCGCAGCAGCGGCACGGTCTTTCACCGAACCGCCGGGATTAATCCATTCCGCCTTGCCAAGAATCTGAACATCGGGCAGATGCGCCGTGAGACGTTCCAGACGCAGGAGTGGCGTGTTACCGATCCGCTCGAGGAGCGTGGTCCCGGGAAGGCGGTCGCTGCTGGTTGCGAGTGAGGCCATGCGTTACCGAAGGTTGCGCGCCTCTGTTGCGGCGCAGGATAGGTTATGCGACCCTGAAAACAGGGCAAACCGCTGATCTTCAGTGTACGGCTGCCCCAGGGTTCGGAGAATTCCAGCCATGCTCAAGAAACCGATGCACCGCACGTGGGATGAGGTTCTCACTGAACTTCGCCGTGTCCAGTTCGATGTTCAGGATGTGCCAGGAGTCGCAAATCAGCGCAGCATCAGCAAGAGTGGATGCGCGATCGTGCTGGAAAAGGCGGACAACGAGGCGGGGTTGCGCATGGTCGTTCGCCCGGGTCCGGTGATTGGCGGCGAAATCGCGCAACTGGTGGACCGCGGCTTCCAGAAGTTCTTCCGGACAAGTAAGGCCGAGTTCCCGGCAACGGCGGATCGGCTGCACACTTTGCATGGTTTTGTGGAGGAACTGAAAGAGGCCACAGGGTCGATCACCCTCTACAACGAAGCGCTGGGCACCGTCAGCGACGCCTACCTTTACGACCGGGTGAAGGGGCGCGATCTGCCCCTGAGCCAGCGCCCCACCCCGGCGTGGGACCGTCCGGAGAGCGCTCGCGAGCGATAAAAAAAGCAGAAGTCAATCGAACGGGATTGGGCTGGGCAGCGTCTATGCAGACATGCGATTGCCAGTTCGACCGGTAGTGCCAGCGGTGGTGCTGTCTCTGTTCCTGCTGGCTTTGATTGCTGCCCCACAAACGGTCTCTCAGCGGACACCGTCCGTGCTCGTGGGACCTGAAGGGGCGATTCCGATGCCGCCGGACCGCGCGGATGATTCCTATGCGATTTATTCAGAGCTGATGCCCGGGGATGCCTTCGCACGGATGGCTCCCGAACTCAACGCACACTGGGCGATTGCCGAGATCACCGTCAACGAGGACGACCGGAACCCTGCCATAGCTCCGCAGACGCAGCTGAAGCCACCCCCCGAGAATCCGCGAGGTTTTGAAGAGGCGGTGCAGGATTATGAGGCAAACAAGAATTTTCGAGTCCAGCTGACAAAGCCCCCGTTTCATCTGGACCATGACTTTTCGCTGCTTTCTCCGCAGCAGGTTGTCGCGCTGCGGGCCGCGAGAGGCGGGCCCCAGGTTAGCTCACAGGCGCAGGCGCAGTGGGCCGGTTATCCGGGGATCACCTTCTTCAGCGAAGTGTATTTTGACGCGAAACATCGCGCGGCGCTGGTCTACATGAACGACTGGTGCGCACATCTATGTTCCGCGGGTACGTGGATCTATCTGGAGAAGCAGGGAGGGCACTGGGTGCGGCGCTCCGGCGTGGTGGTCCCGGGCATTTAATCGATGCCGCCTATGAATGGCGGGCGCGCTCGCGCTGCAACTCGCGCCACAGCTCGCTTTTGGATACGCCACGCTCCCGCGCGATTCGCTTGAGGGCGTCTTTTTCAGAGAGCTGTTCGGATCTCGCGAGTTCAGCCAGTTGGGCCACAAGGCTGGTGGAGGCGGCTGCCCCGGCGGGCGTGAACGGGGGCGCTTCAACCAGCAGAACCATCTCGCCGCGGAGGGATGGGCGTCCGGCAATCTGAACCCGGATCTCGGCTATGGTTCCACGGACGAACTCCTCGTGGATTTTCGTCAATTCCCGCGCGAGGACAACCCGGCATGCAGGTCCCCAGATGAACTGGAAATCTCCGAGCGTCTCGGCGATACGGTGGGGTGCTTCATAAAAAACGATCGTGGTTTGCTGAGAGGTCGTTGCGGCCAATTTCTCTACGGCGGTCCGGCGCGCTCCGGCTTTCGATGGGAGGAAACCGAAGAACAGGAAGCGCTCTGTATCCAGACCGGAAGCGACGAGCGCCGCCAACGCGGCGCTGGACCCGGGAATCGGATACACGGCAATGCCGGCAGCGATCGCCGCGGCGGCCAGTACCATACCGGGATCGGAGATGCCTGGTGTGCCGGCATCGGAGACGACGGCGATACGGGCACCAACCCGCAGTTCTTCAATCAGCTGGCGGCTGCGAGCGGCTTCGTTATGTTCATGGCTGCTGATCGTGGGAGTGGAGATCTCGTAGCGGTCGAGAAGTTTGCGGGTTTGGCGGGTGTCTTCGCAGGCGATGCGGTCGACGGAACGAAGCACGCGGAGGGCGCGCAGCGTGATGTCTTCGAGATTGCCGATGGGGGTGGAGACAAGGTAGAGGCCGGGTGCGAGCGGTTCGTCGGTCACCTTAGTCTTCGTTGCGCTCGAGGCGGCGATATTCGGCCAGCAGCCCCATGCTGCTGCTGAGGTTTTGCCAGGTGACGATGCCGACGATGCGGCCGCTCTCCGCGACCGGAATCAGCGAAAGCCGGCCGCTGCCGATGCGGCGGATCAGCGCACCCAGAGAATCGTCAGGCTGTGCCACCTGATAGGCGCGAGACATGATCGCCTGGATGTAGCCGTTGCCCCCATGGCGCAGCGCCTGGATGATTCCCTGGCGGGAGACGACGCCGACGAGGCTGGCGCCACGGACGACGGGGAAATCATCCTGGAGGCTGTGAATCGCTTTGTAGAGGGCGTCGGAGAGCGTGTCGGACGGAGAGAGCGTGTCGAAATCGGTGAGCATCACGTCACGCATGCGCACGGTCTCCACGACGGACTGGAAGAGCACGCCCTGGTCCTCCAGCTGTGCGCCGATGAAGACGAAGAAGCCACCCATGATGAGCCAGGGGCTTACGCCGGCGGCAAGGTGCGTGTTGGGAATGGCCAGCAGAGCCAGGCCGGCAACAACAGCGCCGATCCCCAGCATCTGGCCAAGCCCGGAGGCAGCGCGGGTGGCCTGGGCAACACCGCGAGAGCTGGACAACCCGCTGCGCACGAGGCGGCCGGCATCAAGGGGATAAGCGGGAATGAAATTGATAACGGCAAGCGCGACATTGAGCCAGACGATGGAACGGATCAGATGGGCGGGAGTGACGATCGGCAGGGTCGCGACTGGCACCTGGGACGAGGCTCCCTTGATGAGCGCGGCGATGATTCCGGCAAAAAGCAGATTGGCAGCAGGGCCTGCAATGGCCAGTGCCCATTGCGATGCGCCTTCGCTGGCGTGCTCCGCCATCTCAGGGCTGGCATAGGAGAAGAGCCCGCCAATCGGCAGCAGGAGGACACTGCGGACGGCCAGGCCGTGCCATGCAGCCGTCAGCGCGCGCGTGGCTTCACGGCCAAGGACGGCGCCAAAGAGGAGAAACCAGAGTGCCACGCCTCGCCAGGCGGAGATTCCGGAGAGATTGGTGGAAAGAATGCAAAAGAGCAGGAGCAGAAGAAAGAAATAGTGAATGCGCAGATGCACTCCAAACCAGCGTCCCAGAGGCAATGACCACGCGCGCATTTCGGTCGGCGAATCTCCCGGCTTTATTGTAGAGGGTCGGCCGGGTTTGGCCAGATTTTTGGAGGCGAACCATGCGGGTGATCGCTGGACGGTATCGGTCGCGGGTTCTGAACGCGCCTCGAGGTCTGGACACAAGACCGACGAGCGATCGCCTGCGTGAGACGTTGTTCAATGTGCTGGCGCCACGGATCGAGGGCGCGGTATTCCTGGACCTCTATGCCGGTTCTGGCGCCGTTGGGATCGAGGCGCTGAGCCGCGGTGCGCTTGAGGCCATCTTCGTGGAACAAGCCGAGCCGGCTCTGCGGGCGATTCGCGCGAATCTGGCGTCACTCGGGATCCCCGGGGGCTACGCGCTCGAATCCCGTACCGTAAATGCCTCGCTGCGACGGCTGGCGGACATGGGACGGCAGGCAGACCTCGTCTTTCTTGATCCGCCCTATCGCCAGGCGGAAGAATATGAAGTGGCGCTGGGCCTGCTTGGCGGCGAATGTGCCGGGCTCCTGAGCCCAGGCGCACTGGTCATTGCGGAGCACGACAAGCGTCGGGATCTGGAGCCGCGCTACGGCTCGTTGGGCCGATACCGTGTCTTAAAGCAGGGAGACGCGGTGCTCAGCTTCTACTCTCTGGCGGAGCCGGTTTGACGGCCGTCCGGGCCGCTCAATGTCCCGTGTTGTCGATGCGCTGCCCCGTCCGGAGATCGACGGTGAAGGGAACTTCGCGGTCGGTCAGGAGATCCCATCCAAAGCCATGCAACTCGTCGCCGGCTACTTCATTGAGGCGCAACCCCTCGGAGGAGAGGCGCGGCGATTCCCAGGCCTGACCGCCGGAACCCCACGCCAGCAGGGCATGATGGCCTGCAAAAAGAAGGAGCCCGTGCTGGGCAAGGGCGCGGACCTGAAGCACAGGGCGGAAGTTGATTTGCGTGAACCGCTCGGGGTGGAGCGTATCGATCACGTAGGCGTAACCGCCCGCGACGGCGCAGAGCTCGTCTTCCGCCGGGCAGTTCCAGAGACCAGTCGGTGCAGCCGGATCGGCAAATCCCAGGGCAAAGGTGGCGAGGAAGGGCTCCCCGCGGCTGGGTCGAATCATCACCTCCAGCGCTCCGCGCTCGATTTCTTCTGCATGGCGAGGATAGGTGGAATGGCGGGAGGGCAGAATGAGAGGCCTCTCTCGCAGGACCTGTGCTTGCCAGGAATGTGGAAAGGACAGCTCAACGGTCACGCTTGCGGCTCGAAGTCCAGAATCCATTCCAGCTGCACGGCCGTGTCGGGAACGGGGCATCCGCGGGCGCGCTCGATGACCCGGAGCGCCGCTTCGGCGTCCGAGCCCAGAGCGATCATGACGGAGGCAAGCAGGACCGTCGCGCGGCCGATGCAGCCGCGGCAATGTGCGCCGATGCGATAACCCGAGCGCACCAGATCGCGCAGCTCGTTCACCAGCGCGCGAAAGCTGGCAAGGTCGGCTGGAATCTCGCGATCCGTGATCGGGTAGGAGATAAATCGAATGCCCAGCTGGCCGGCAATCCTGCCCTCCTCGGTGAGTCCGAGATCGTCATTGTCCTCGGGCGT
Organism: uncultured Acidobacteriaceae bacterium; assembly: GCA_963770525.1. GTDB lineage: Bacteria > Acidobacteriota > Terriglobia > Terriglobales > Acidobacteriaceae > Palsa-343. Next base: position 36,275 of record CAVYPY010000009.1, read on the forward strand.
AAGGAGCGACACCAGGACGTGGACTCCCTCATCTCTGACCACCTGCAGGTCTGCCAGGAGTTCTGCGCCGCCGCGCGGGCGCAACACAATCGCCAGTTGGGAAGGCTTCGCTTCGTTGATCCAGAGGACGGTCTTCATCCGGCAGTGCTCAGAAATTGTTCAATGCGCTCGCGGACGCTGAGGACGTGGATAGGCAGCTCGAGCCGGCTGCCTTCCTCGAAGAGCGGAATCAATTTGTCGAATTCCGGGCCGGAGTGATTGCCAGTAAGCGCGATGCGGACGGGGTGGAAGAGGTCTTTTCCTTTTGCACCGGTTTCAGTTTTCACTTCGTTCATCCAAACCTTGAATTGCTCGGGCGTGACGAGCCCGGTATAGGCCTGCACACGCAGGGAGAAGGCAATGAGGACCTTTTGCGCGGACTCCCCCGCCAGGATCGCCGTGTTCTCCTCGTTGGCGCGCGCCGCTGAGGGGTCGAAACGAAAGACGATTCCAGCCTTCGCGGGCAGCTCGTCGAGTTGGCTTACCGCGGGCAGGAACAGCGCCAGCAACTGGCCAAACCAGTCCTTCACGCCAGGCGAGGCTGCTTGTGTCGACGACAGGAATCCGGCAATCGTGAAGTGCGGCCACGCCAGCTCGGCAATCCGCTCAGGATCGCCCGCCTTCAGATAGTGACGGTTCAGCCAATGCAGCTTTTCCCAGTCGAAGACAGCCGGCGAAGCGGTGACCCGCTCCAGGCGAAACTCCCGGGTCAGCTCTTCGAGTGAAAAAAGCTCACGCGTACCGCCTTCTGCGCCCCAACCGAGCAGAGCCAGATAGTTCACCAGCGCTTCGGGCAAAATGCCCATCTCGCGAAAGCTGGCCACCGAAGTGGCGCCGTGACGTTTCGATAGGCGCTCGCGATCGCTCCCGAGAATGGTGGAGAGATGGGCAAACTCCGGCGGCTTCCAGCCGAAGGCCTCGTAAATGGCGACCTGTTTGGGGGTGTTCGAAATGTGGTCGTCGCCGCGGATGACGTGTGTGATCTCCATAAGCGCGTCATCGAGGGTGACGACATAGTTGTAGACCGGCATGCCCGAGGAACGAACGAGAATCGGATCGCTGATCGTCTCATTGGGGAACTCGACGACGCCGCGGACGAGATCGTGAAAGCGCAATGGATGATCGGGGATGCGCAGGCGAACGGCGAAGGACTCGCCGGCGGCGGCACGGGAAGCAGATTCCGCGGCCGGAATGGCGGCACAGCGCCCGGAATAGACCTGAGGGCGATGGGCAGCAGCGGCCTCCTGGCGCTCGGCCTCCAGCTGTCCGGGCGTGCAGAAGCAGCGATAGGCCTTGCCTTCGGCCAGGAGGCGCTCGGTATGTTCGCGATAGATGCCGAGCCGCTCGGACTGGCGGTAGGGAGCATGCGGGCCTTCGACGCCGGGGCCTTCGTCCCAGTCGAGGCCGAGCCACTGCAGGTCCTCCATCAGCTGGAGCTCATGACGGGCTTCGCTGCGGTCGATGTCCGTGTCTTCGATGCGGAGCAGGAACGTGCCCCCATTGTGGCGCGCGAAGAGCCAGTTATACAGCGCTGTGCGGGCATTCCCCACATGCAAAAATCCAGTGGGCGAGGGCGCGAAGCGAACGCGGGGAACAGAAGTCAATCGAGACATCCAGCTTCGATCTTATGCTGCAGCCGCACCGCCGACCAAACCCGGAAAGCACTCAAAGCGCCCTCACTTTGTTGTCGCGAAAGACGCGCAGAGCCCGTCCGCCAACGATTACTTTTTTGCCATTCTCAACGGGAGCGAAGGGATCTTCGATATTTTCGGTATCCAGGATCTGGGTCCAGCGGGTACCGGCCGGGGTTGCTGGCAGAGTGAACTCGACGCCTTCGGCAGCGGCATTCACGAGGATCAGGAAGCTGTCATCGATGATGGGATGACCATCTTCGTCAGTAATGGCGAGAGTCTTGCCGTTTAGCAGCAGAGCCAATGCACGGTTCCAGTCGGTGCTCCAGTTCTCATCGGCCAGGTCATTGCCGTCCGTGTTGTACCAGGCGATGTCGCGCACGACTGAACCGCGGATCACGCGGTCCTGAAAAAACTTGCGCCGGTGGAGGTTCGGGTGTTCCAGCCGCAGATGAATCAGTTTTCGGGTGAACTCGACCAGTCTTTGTTGTGAGGGCGTGAGGTTCCAGTTGAACCAGGTCAGCTCGTTATCCTGGCAGTAGGCATTGTTGTTGCCCTGCTGCGACCGGCCCACTTCATCGCCACCGGAGAGCATGGGAACGCCCTGCGACAGGATCAGCGTCGCCAGGAAGTTGCGCATCTGGCGCTCGCGCAGCGTGTTGATGGCCGGATCTTCGCTGGGGCCTTCGGCGCCCATATTCCAGGAATCGTTGTTGTCGGATCCGTCGCGGTTATTTTCGCCATTGGCTTCGTTGTGCTTCTGGTTGTAGCTGACCAGATCGCACAGGGTGAAGCCGTCATGGGCGGTGACGAAATTGATGGACGCGTAGGGCTTGCGGCCGTCCATTTGATAGAGGTCCGAGGAACCCGTGAGGCGATAGGCGAAGTCGGAGAGCAGCCCGCTGTCGCCTTTCCAGAAGCGGCGGACCGTATCTCTGTATCGGCCGTTCCATTCGGCCCACAGCACGGGAAAGTTGCCGACCTGGTAGCCGCCCTCGCCGACATCCCAGGGCTCGGCGATAAGTTTGACGTCGGAGACGGTTGGGTCCTGGTGGATCGTGTCGAAGAAGCTGGAGAGTCTTGATACCGCGTGCAACTCGCGGGCCAGGGTGCTCGCCAGGTCGAAACGGAAGCCATCGACGTGCATTTCCGTCACCCAGTAGCGCAGGGAATCCATGACCAGCTTCAGGACCTGGGGATTCATCACATTCAGCGTGTTGCCTGTGCCGGTGTAATCCATGTAATAGCGCGGCTCATCCGGCACCTGCCGGTAGTAGGTGGTATTGTCGATCCCTTTCATGGAGAGCATCGGGCCCATCCGATTGCCTTCGCAGGTGTGGTTATAGACCACATCGAGGATGACCTCGATGCCTGCCCGGTGGAGAGCCCTGACCATCTTCTTGAATTCGACAACCTGCTGGCCGGTGTCGCCGGAAGAGCTATAGCGCGCCATGGGCGCAAAGTAGCTGAGTGTGTTGTAGCCCCAGTAATCGGAGAGACCCCGGTCGACGAGCTGACCTTCGTCAATGAAATGGTGCACGGGGAGCAGTTCGACCGCGGTGACGCCGAGTTTCTTCAGATACTCGATACCGGACTTGCAGGCCAGGCCGGCGTAGGTGCCGCGCAGGGGCTCGGGTACCGCTTCGTTCAGCTTGGAAAACCCGCGGACGTGCACCTCATAGATCACGGAGTCCGCCAGAGGAGTGTCGGGTGGACAGTCGTCACCCCAGTCGAACTGCGAGTCGATGACGATCGACTTCGGCACACCCGCGGCGGAATCCCGATCGTCGCGGGTGAGATCGTTGCCCGTCTTTGTGTCATACGGGAAGATAGGTGCCTTCCAGTCGACATCCCCGGTAAGCGCCTTGGCGTAGGGATCCACGAGGAGTTTGCTGGGGTTAAAGCGATGGCCGTTTTCCGGTTGCCAGGGGCCTTCGACTCGGTAACCGTAACGCTGGCCTGGCCGGATTCCGCGTACCAGTCCGTGCCAGACGAAAGCCGTGCGTTCGCGCAGGGCGACGCAGTCCGTTTGACGGCCGGCTTCATCGAAAAAGCAAACGGAGACACCCGTAGCGTGTTCAGAGAAGAGGGCGAAGTTCGTGCCTTGAGAAGTGGGGGTTGCCCCCAGAGGGTATGGCTTTCCAGGTAATAACGTGCGATCCATACGTGGGTCTCGAAGTCGTTTCCGAGCGTCGATAGTCAGATGCAGAAATCGCGCGCACGACCATCTCTCCCGGATAAAATGCGGCAGGCTCGCAGGCTGCTCTTTACCGGTATTCTGCTTCTCAGATGCTGTCGCTGCGAGGCAGGCGCTCCGCTGAAGAGGACGAGCGAAAGGGAAAGCAAATGAAGGTGAAAATCACGGAGTGGAGTGTGGTCTGCCTCTTTCTGATCGCTTTCTGTGGCTGCTCGACGGCTAACAAGCCAACCGACGAAAATTTCATGAAAGCCCTGAATGCGTACTACGAGAACCATAATGACTGTCTCTTTCCGCATGGTCATGCCTTCCCGTATGAAGTTGCCCCCGGGAGCAACGCGAAGCAGGATGAGAAACAACTGGACGCGCTGACCGATGCCGGGCTGATGACCCGAGTCAAGGATCTGGACATGCACGTGGAGCGCTACACACTGAATGCTGCCGGAAACCGGTACGGACCGCGTTTCTGCTACGGTCATCGCGAGGTGACGAGCATAGCCAGCTTCACGCCTCCGGGACCGCGCAATGGATTCACCGAGACGACAGTGACGTATGGCTACACGATGCACGACGTGCCGGTCTGGGCCAGATCGGAGGACGTGGAGGCGGCCTTTCCGGAGCTGGGGCAATCGCTGAGCAGTTCGCCAACTGACCAGATGACGCTGGCTAACGCAGGCGCGGGCTGGCACGTGCCCGAGTAGAACGATCAGGACAGTGCGGGAAGCTCCTCCAGGTGCAACCCCTCGTCGCGGAGACCTCGGCAGTCCACCCGGGCGAGAGGGGCGAGATGGGAAACAAGAAAGCCCATCGGATCCGGTGTCGGCTTTCCCAGCAGATATCCCTGCACTTCGTTCGTGCCAATCTCGGCAATCCTCGCCAGCTGCATCTCGGTTTCAATCCCTTCGGCGATGACCCGCATACCCAGCTTGTGCGCCAGGATCACCAGGGAGTTCACCAGCGCCTCAGTTTCCGGGCGCGTACCGAGCTCGCTGACAAAGGAGCGGTCAATCTTCAGAGCGTCGAAGGGAAGTTGCGGGAGATAGCTCAGACAGGAGTAGCCGGTGCCGAAGTCGTCGATGGCAAGGCTGACGCCGAGGTCAGCCAGACGATGCATGGTCACTGCCGCGCTCTGAGCCCCGCTTAACATGACCGATTCCGTAAGCTCGATTTGCAGCAGGTGCGGGGGCAGGCCGGACTTCTCGAGGATCGCGCTCACTTCTTCAACGAAATTGTCGCGCATCAGCTGCAGGCTGGAGACATTCACGGCTACCTGGACCGGATTCGGTCCCGCCGACTGCCAGCGCGTGGCTTCCCGGCAGGCAGTTTCCATCACAAGCCTGCCCAGCGGAACGATCAGCCCGGTCTCCTCTGCGATGGGAATGAACCGGGCCGGCGAGATCATGCCGAGAACCGGATGTTGCCAACGGGCCAGAGCTTCAAAGCGGACTAGCCGCCGCGAGACAACTTCGAATTCAGGCTGATACCAGACGACGATTTCGCCATTGCTCAGGGCGCCGCGCAGCTGCGTTTCCAGATTCAGCCGCTCGCGCACCGAAGCTCCGAGCTCAGCCGAGAAATAAACCATGCGATTCTTTCCCACTTTCTTGGCCGCATACATAGCGCTGTCCGCCTGCTGCAGCAGCAGCTGGGGCGTCGCACCGTTTTCCGGGAAGAGGCTGATGCCGATGCTGGCGCTGATGGCGATTTCGTGGTCTTCGATCAAAAAGGGAGGCGCAAGCACTTCGAGCAGACCTGCGGCCACCTGAGCGGCGTCGTTCCCGACCCCGGCTCCGGTCAGGACAACGGCAAATTCATCGCCGCCCAGGCGCGACAGGGTGTCGGACTGGCGAACCCGGGAATGCAGGCGGCTGGCGACCTGACACAGGAGCAGATCGCCAACCGCGTGGCCGAGACTGTCGTTCACAAGCTTGAATCCATCGAGATCGATGTACACCAGCGCGACCTGAAGTTGTTGCCGTTCCGCGACGGCGAGCGCGTGTTGCAGCCGATCCGACAAGAGGCGCCGGTTGGGTAATCCGGTGAGATCGTCATTGAGCGCCTGATGCTGCAGTTGGGCCGCGAATGCCTTCTTTTCCGCGGCCTGCCGCTCCAGCTCCAGGAGCATGGAGTTAAAGCCGGCTCCGAGCTGTGCGATCTCATCGCAGCCCGAGGGCTGAACGCGGGCGGAAAAGTCCTGGCTCTCGGTGACCTGCTGCATCGCGGTGGCCAGAGCCCGGACTGGCGCTGAGATGCGCCGCTGGAGCAGCGAACCAGCGATCGCGCCTGCCAGCAGGGCCACAAGCAGCATCCAGCTGGCGACCCGTAGCAAATGTCGCCAGCGCTGCTCGATCTCATGCAAGTCTGACTGAAGAAAGAGGGCCCCGGCCGGATCTCCATGGCGTGCGATCGTCCGCTTCACCCGAAGGAAACCAGGTTTGTCTCCGGGCTCGTCCTGCATGCGCGCGGCGCAGTCCCGCCGTCCAGAAGGTCCTCCGTATTCAGCAAATAACGGGCCGGAGGATTGATAGAGGCAGGCGGAAACTACGGAACTGTCCGCCCGCAGCGCCTGCAGCACTTCAACGGCGGCCGGCTGATCGTCGAAGACCAGAGCCGCTGCCGAGTTCTGGCCAACGATATCGGCCAGCGAGGTCAGGCGATTCTGCAACTGGGCGCGCGCGCTGATGGAGTCGTAGCCGAGGAACGCCGCCATCAGGATGATAGAGACAATGCTGCTGGTGAGAAGCGCCAGCAGGGTCATTCTGTAAGCGAAGCTGCTGCTGACCGGGAATCGCATCAGCGTCCGCCATTCTGAGCGGAGGGCACGATGGTAGCCAGACTGAGAACGCGGGAACTGATCCGGATGCCCGCGTGCCCGGTCGCGTCCAGGTTGACCTCGATCCGGATGTGGTCACCTGTATTGACCAGGGCCACCATGCCACCGTCGCGCACAAAGGAGTCCGACTCTCCCACGGTGAGGATGGTTCTGCCGCGGACGCTGTCCAGAGCTCGTTGTCCCTCGTGGCTTGATCCATCACTCAGGTAGAGAATGCTGCAGTTCCCGATCTCCTGAGGAGCCGGGGATAACACCACATGAATCAAGTGCGCGTTGGCGGTTCGCCCATTCAGGAGACTTCGAAGAATCTCTCCGGTTGCGGGATCTCCTTCAAAGCCGATGACCAGATCCGATCTCTGGTCCGGCCAGTCGACGTACTGGAGCAGGTTGTAGACATAGGCGGCGCGTACGGCACGCTCATCACGGGACTGAGCCAGAGCCATGGGCGCAGAAAGGACGAGCGTCGCTGCCCAGCAGATCAGCGCTCCCCGCAATACGGCCGTCGGTGCCCTCAAGGTTCTCTCCCCCCGCCGCGGGCCGCCATCCGGTAGGACAGTCCTACCCGCCAGGTGCGACCGTCCATCCGGATCTGATCTTCGGGGTCATTCGGTCCGGCCGGGCTGAACCAGCCGTGATTCGAGAAGTCATAACAGCTGGATGCAATCTGCCACCCGTGTACCGGGCGCGAGGAAAATGTGACGGCGGGGAGCAGATAGCCGGGCACAGGAGTTCTCAGGTCATCCGTCATGGCGCTGACATAGAGGGTTTCCAGGCTTCCAAATCCCCAGCGCCCCAGCGGCGCCGTTCCGTTGAACTTCGCCTGGGTGTGCGGCATATTCTCGAGTGGAGCCTCGGCGGCATCGTCCCTGCCATCGGAGGCGGAATAGCTGGCCCGCGCCGCCAGACCCGATTTCCGTTCTGCCGCCAGCTCGAACTCCAGGCCTTCTGCATGAACCCGGTCGTCATTCACGAAATAAGTCAGCAGGCCGCTGCCGGCTGGCACCTGATCGATCAGCTGCTTCAGACGGTTGTAGTAGGCATCTGCCGTCAGGGAGAGCCATGGGGCGAGATGCTGCTCCACGACCAGCTCGTTAGAGAGAATGCGCTCCGGAACCAGGGGCCGGGGCCCGGCCGTCACCGTGATTCCATCGGCGTAGTACTCCTCGTATGCATTCGGGGTGCGAAACGCCTGGCCGACGATATACTTCGCGGTCGTCGAAACCCCAGGGGACCAGATCAGAGCGGCCCGCGGACTGACTGTGTGACCGAAGGTGCTGAAGTCGTCGAGGCGCCCACCCAGATGCAAAATGACGGCCGAACCCAGGCTCAGCTCTGCATCGGCGTAAGCGGACGTCATCCGCGGCGACTGATCGGAGCGGAAGACAGCCGGCTGGCCCACCATACCCGCGCTCTGCCGGATGTCGAGGCTGTACTCATAATTGCCGCCGACGGTCAGCTTTTGTTGCCCGATGGACTGCGTGACCGTAAGGTCGGTTCCGATCCAGGTGGCGCGGCCGCGCACGAAAGCGGCGAGAGGAGCAGGGTAGGCGGGATTCGCGTAGTCGCCGGAGCCCACATAGTTGTACCCGTCGTAGTAGCCACGGACCTGAAGCTGGGTTCCCGGCGAATAAACCCGTTCGAAGCTGAGATCGAAATAGCCCCGGGCATCGTCGTCACGATTGGCCGGATCGTTGAAAGCAGAGCCCGCGGCCCCGGTGGGGAACTGCTTGACGCGATCGGCGAGCATGCCCTGCAGGCGAAGATTGCCCATGTGCAGGTCGGCGAATGCCTGCTCGAGATGAGCCCCGTCGACATTGTCAGCATCGCCGTTGTTGCTCGCCGGGGAATCGAAGACCGGGAAATACAGTTGCGGTTCGCCGGCGGTGCGGGAGCCGGTGGCAGAAAGGAGTCCGGAAACTTCGCCAACTCGTCCCTGAATCGTGGTCCGCCCGGTTCGGCTCCAGTACGATCCGGTGGATCCCGTCATCTCGACGGCCTGATCATCGCCGATCTGCCGGGTGATGACGTTGATTACGGCGAAGACCGCATTGGTTCCGAACAGCGACGAGCCCGGTCCGCGCACGACCTCAATGTGATCAATCAGGTCCAGATCCAGGGGGAACTCGGTCCCGATCGCCGCCGTGTCGTAGAGCCGGTCGTTGAGTCGATGGCCGTTGACCAGCAGAAGGATGCGGGGGTTGTCGTCGCCCGGACGCATGAATCCGCGAACGCCCACATAGGTGTACTGAAGATTGTCCGAAATGTAGAAGCCCCTGAGGGAGCGCAGCGCCTCTCCGAGGGTGCGCCAGCCATAATGGCGGATTTCATCTGCGGTGATGATGCTGACCGAGGCCGGAGCTTTGCGGATGTCCTCCAGATGACGCGAGGCGCTGTAGACCTGCACGTGCGAGAGGTCCTCGATCTTCATGGCCATCAGATCCTGATCGGAGGCCGACTGGGCTGCGGCGGTTGCCGGCAAGATACCCAGGACTGTCGCACAGCAGAGCAGCCCGCGCTGGAATCCTCGATGCGTCACCCTCCGGTTATCGGTCGAAAGAGCCGGAACTTGAGGGCTATGGCCGGGGGCATCGCTGATTTGCGGGCCGACAGGTACGACAGCGCGTTAAGCACGCGAGTTCAAGGGTAGGGAGCCTCGTCGGCCTGCTCCGCTCTCCGTTATTCGTGAGGCAGACTTACGGCGTAGAGGAACCACGCAGCATGGGGCAGCCACTGCTCCGTCCAGCGCCAGTCCTCGTCTTTTCCGGTGACCGCATAGCCTTCATTGAACGCGATTCCGTCCTCATCGTTCGCCGCCGCCGTGATCCCGTTGATGATGGCGCCTGGGGCGTTGGTGTATTTCCAGGAGCGGAAGAACATATAGGCCGCATTGCCATGACCGCTGCCCATCAGCATGCAGGTATCGAATGGATTGCGGCCAAGAATCCAGTGCAGCTGATCCTCTGCGTAAGCTTCCAGAGCGCTGTGGAATTGCGGGTCGTCGGCGAAGAGCGGTGCGGCCATGCGTGCGGCAGAGGCCAGAGAGGCCAGGCGCGCATTCTCCCCCTGCCACCACGGAGCCGCCTCGGTATCGTGCGGGAAGAAGAAAGCGGTGCGTACCTGACCGTTCCCCGTGCGGACCAGCTGACGCGCATAGTCGAACGGATTATTGACCTCACGCGTTGTTCGAAGCTCGAACTGCAGGGATTCTTTGACGGTCTGCAGGGCTCGCTCGCGCTGCTGCGGAGACGCGATTTCTGCGTAGCGCAGCAGGCTCACGACCGGCAGTCCGGCATCCGACGGATGGAAAAACGGCCGGGTCCCGTTGTCCGCGCGCCAGTAGCCGTGAAATGGGCCGGAACTGATGAGCCGCGACATCAGGCGATCGGCACGGCGGTCAGCGGCTTCCAGGTAGACCGGTTTTTGCGAGGCGCGATAGAGTTCCGTCGCCGCCATCAGCGCGCAGTAGTCGTCGAGGATGTTCTCCACATGGTCATTGAGCAATTCGATGTTGTGCTTCTGCAGAAAGGAGAAAGCTGCTTCGGCGGTGGACAGGTATCGCGACCTTGAAAAGTCGCCGTCCTCGGGCATGGTGCTGGCCAGCGCAAGGGCGGCGATCGCCATACCGCCCCCTGCGCGGAAGCTGGCCTCATAGGCATGGGGTCCGGTTGCTACGCCAACGCTCTCCGTCGACTGATCGGCGCTTGTCTTGATCCGCGTGCGCCAGTTTGGATTGCCGATAGCGCGGTCTTTGGCCAGCTTCTCTGGTCCTGGTGCATTAATGCTCTCGAGAAACGAGCCGTCGGGGCGCCAGATACGGACCAGGTAGTCAGCTCCATACAGGCCTTCGTCGAGGAGCCGGCGCTCATATTCGGTGAAGTTGTTGTCGTGGCGGTCCATCAGCAGGTCGTAGCTGGCGAGGAGCGTCCAGGCGACCAGCGGCACCTGCTGCGGATTGAAATAGGAAGTTGGATTCTGGTGGGAGAGGTGAATGCCGTAGTCGCCGGTCGCGTCATACCAGCCGCCGCGCACGTCGATGGTTCCGCCTGGCTTCTCCGGAAGAAAGAGATGCCGGTCGGCGCGGTCCATATCGCCACTGGCGCGCTGGCCTTTGAAGTAATAAATGACATTGGACAGGGTTTTCCGCTCCAGCAGATCGTCGCCGATCTCGAATGCGCAGGAGCTGGCGATTCCGTTGGGGGTGACGCGCAGGACGTAATGGCCTGGAGTTTGCCAGGACGAGAAGTCTGCTTTCCAGAAACGCCAGTTGCGCCAGTGGTCGACCGAGCCCTCTGGTTGCAGCTTTCCGGTGAACACGGTACGGCCGGAATCGTTGTCGACGAGCGCGAAGCCGGACAGGGAGGTGTCCTGGGTCGTTTCAATGAGCGCTACTTTGGAAGCACCGGTTTCGTAGCCGACCTGATCGACGAGCACTCGCACCTGGGCGCGGCATAACGAAGCCGTGAGTGCGCAGAAAGACAGAACTGTCAGGAGTCGGGCACACCGGGTCTTTGAGGTACCTTTCATCACGATGCATGTGACTATAGCCTGGAATCCTTCAAAGACAGGTGGGCAAAACCGCAGTGGAGCATCGTGCCCTCGTGCCATGATAGGTGCTGATCTTTCCTGAGGAGATAAAGTGGGACGCTTTTTGCTATGCCGAACGGTCGCGTTTTATCCAGTGCTGCTGGTGATGACGCTGATGGCTGCTGTCCCCTCCGCTGCCGCGTCTCAGCCAGGGCCCGGCAGCCAGGGGCAGACCGGCCCGGCGGTGATTGCGTACGTCTTTCCGCGGGATCACGTGATTCAACCCGGAGAAATCGCAGCGCGGAAGCTGACGCGCATCAACTACGCCTTTGCCAATATTCAGGACGGACGGATGGTGGCCGTCAGCTCGGCCGATGCTCCGAACCTGGCCACTCTGGTCGCGCTCAAAAAAGAGAATCCGTCGCTCCAGATCGTAATTTCCGTGGGCGGATGGCTGTGGTCCGGCAACTTCTCCGATGCGGCGCTCACGCCGGAGAGTCGATCGCGTTTTGTCGAAAGCGTGGTGGCCTTCCTGGAACATTACCACCTTGACGGCCTGGATATTGACTGGGAGTTTCCCGGTGAGATTGGTGCCGGCAATCGCTTTCGACCGCAGGACGGAAGAGATTTCACTCTGCTGCTGGCCGAACTGCGGAAGCGATTCGATCGCGAGCAACGAAAGCTGGGGCGGCCTCTTCTGCTGTCCATCGCGGCCGGCGCTAACGACGACTATCTCCAGCATACCGAGATGCGCCAGGTGGCTCGACTTGTCGATACCGTGAACCTGATGGCTTACGATTACTACGAGCCGGGCGACGAGGGGACGACAGGCAATCACGCGCCACTCTACACGGATCCGGCTGACCCCAGGCAGATCTCAGCGGATACCTCCGTGCGGCATTTCGAGCGTGCGGGTGTTCCGGCGCACAAGATCGTTCTGGGTGTGCCCTTCTATGGACACATCTGGGGAAACGTAGCGCCGACAAACCATGGACTCTTCCAGGCCGGATCACCGGTGCCGAACGCCTTTACCCAGTACAGCCAGATTGAAAGCAACCTGCTGCATCAGGGCTTCACGCGCTACTGGGATGCCTCGTCCTCAGTCCCTTATCTTTACAACCCGGAGAAAAAGCAGTTTGTGTCGTACGAGGATCCGGAATCGCTTGCCCTGAAATGCGCTTATATTCAGCGTATGCATCTGGGCGGGATCATGTTCTGGGAATACAGTGCCGATGCTTCGGGGGCGCTGCTGGATACGATCCACCACGCTTTCTACAGCAAGAGCGGGACCAGCGCCGAGGGTGGACGATGATCTCAACGGCTCCAGTGACTTCATCGACGGGCATCGCCGGACAAACAATCTCCTCGCGCGTTGTCTCGATTGATATCTTTCGCGGCATCACCATGGCGGTCATGATCTTTGTCAACGATCTGGCCAGCGTACACGGACTGAGCAAGTGGACCTATCACATGCCCGCGAACGTGGATGCAATGACCTATGTGGACATGGTGTTTCCCGCATTTCTCTTTATTGTGGGAATGTCGCTGCCTCTGGCGGTCCGGCAACGCCTGCGGCGGAACCCATCCGTGGGCGGGCTCTGGATGCACATTGTGCTGCGTTCTGCCGCGCTGCTGGCTCTCGGCCTGATTCTGGCCAATGTCGACTATTGCGATCAGTCCCGGATGCACCTCTCTCCGGAAATATGGGCCCTGCTTGGTTTGGGCGGAGGCATTCTTCTTTGGAATGTCTATACCGGCCTCAGCCACAAAATGGTGCTGATTCTCCGGCTGACGGGTGCGGCCCTTCTCGTTTTCGTCTTCGCCATCTTCCGCCGCGCGGTCCCGGGAGGCGAAGCGTGGATCAACTTCTCCTATCCCGAGATCCTTGGCCTGATCGCTCTGGCGTACTTCGCAGTCTGCCTGCTGTATGTCCCGACGCGGCGGTGGCGTCTGGCGCCGCTGGCCTGGCTGATCGTTCTTGTCGCTTACAATTCCGCATGCTGCGCCCGGTGGATCCGGGTCGAACATGTGTCTCTATACCTGTGGCCCTTTGGTAACGGCGCCCATGTCAGTCTGATCATGGCGGGTATCGTGACATCGCTGATCTTCCTCGATGAAGGCCGCATCAGCGGACCAGTACGAAAAATGCAGCTCGGCGTTCTGATGGCGATTCTGGCCTTTGCGGCCGGATGGCTGCTCCGGCCGCTGGGCATCTCGAAGATTCGCGCCACGCCCACCTGGGCTTTGTGGACCGTGGCTGCGTGTTGCCTTCTCTTCACCGCTCTTTATTGGCTCTGCGACGTGAAAAAGCGAACCGGCTGGGCGTGGCTGGTGCGGCCGGCGGGATCGAACACGCTGCTTACCTATCTCATCCCCGATATCTATTACTTCCTGGTCGCACTCACCGGAACGGCGTATCTGCAGGAACACTGGGATCAGGGCTGGCCTGGCCTTGTTCGCGCCATCGTCTTTACGGTTGCCATGCTGCTGGTCGCTCACGCCGCTACCCGGGCGCGGCTGCGCATGCAGTTATGAACCAATTCTGATTTTGGGAATCCGGAGACGACACTCTGATGGCTTCGCCCCAGCGTCCCGTTTTTTTTGTTTCAACAGCCGGGTTGTCCGTAAAGACCGTGGTCCTGGCCTGTATCGCCACTTCAGCATGGGCGCAGCAGACCCTGCCGGCGATGCCCATGCAGCCCGTTGTCCAGAATGGCGCAGAGTATCGTCAGCTGCAGAAGAAGGTGCTTCGCTCGCGTCTGCTCGACGGCATGGAGGACCTCTCGCACTGGTCGTTCAGCGGCGTTGGCTCGATGACGCTCTCAACGGCGGAGGTGAAGGAGGGGCGAACCTCGCTGCGAGTCGCCTCGACGGATAACATTGGCCGGGTTGAGGGCAGCGGAGACTGGCAGGACCTTGTCGCCACGCGTAACTACCCCTCCGAAGACTGGAGGCAGTACAACCGCATTTCTGTGTGGGTGTATCCGGACATCCATGGAGCGCCCGCCATTTCGCTGAATCTGACGCTGCACAATGAAGGCGCGCACCTGCTGCCGGACGATCAGAATGAAGGCCGCGACGATTCGATTCCGATCCGCAATCACCAGTGGAACCATATCGTCTGGGAGATTCCTTCGCTCGATCGCGACAAGGTTACCGGCCTCAGTTTCGGCTACTCCCTGCCGCGCATGATTCCCAATCCTGGTGACCAGACGGTCTTCTATCTTGACCAGCTGGAACTGCAGTCCGTCGTCCCGGACTATGTCGAAGGATGGGGCGTCGCTCCCGGGAAGATTGCGTTCAGCCACGCCGGATATGCGCCCGGGACGACGAAGACGGCTCTGGCCAGCGACCTGGCGGCGCAGCAGTTTTCCCTCGTCGATCAAGCCACAGGGAAGGTGGCTTATACAGCTCCGGTAGAGAAGAGGAAAACCGATCTGGGGACTTTCCAGGTGCTGGATTTCTCGCAGGTGCAACGTCCCGGAACTTACCTGCTCCGTGCGGGCGACGTGACTACGCAACCTTTTCGCATCGGCACGGATGTTTGGCGCGACAGCATCTGGAAGGTCATCAACTTCATGTACAGCGAGCGGTGCGGCACGGTGATTCCCGGCATCCACGGCATCTGCCATCAGGACGATTACACCGTGCATGGCGATCGGCGCATCGTTGTGAATGGCGGCTATCACGACGCCGGGGATACCAGCTTGACCGGAAATACTCCGGCGATGGCCTACGCCCTTTTCACCCTGGCTGAGAGGCTCCAGCAGGAGAACGATGATCCGGAACTCCTGAACCGAGTGATTGAGGAAGCCAAATGGGGCCTGAACTGGGTGCTGAAGACTCGGTTCGGGGACGGCTATCGCAGCACTGGCCAGAACATCAGCTACTGGACCGACGGCATTATGGGCGACGCCGACGATCGCTTCGGTCAGGCCGTGAACGACCCCGAATGGAATTTCCGGGTAGCCGCTGTGGAAGCGCTCGCCAGCCGGGTTCTGAAGAGCAGCGATCCCGAACTGGCGCGCCGCAGCCTCGCCACTGCGAAAGACGACTGGCAGTTTGCCGCAGGCGGCCTGAAGAAGGCACCGCGCGTACCGGAAGTCTACGGGCAAAAGGACAATCTCGAGAGGATCTCCTTCGGGGTGATTGCCTCCATGGAGTTGTACGCGGCAACCAGCGATCCGATGTATGCCAACGAAGGTATCGATTTGGGAAATCAGATCCTTGCGTCTCAGGAGCGCGAGTTGCAGCCGTGGAGCATCCCGATGACCGGATACTTCTACACGGGTCCGGATCGTAAGTATCTCTTTCACCGCTTTCATATGGGCGAAGAGGAACAGCCCATTGTGGCCTTGGCACGGCTCTGCGACGCCCTTCCCGACAATCCGAACTGGATGAAGTGGTATTCGGCGATCGTCCTCCATACGAAGTATTACCAGGAAGCAGGGGCGCGCCTGGATGCGCCGTTCAACGTGCTTCCTGCCGGAATCTACCGGATCAGCGGAGCCGCCATTCTGCCCGAAACTCCCGCGTGGAGGCCGCTGGAAACGGCAAGCCGGGCGATGTTCGTGTCGGAGGTGAAAGAGGGCCTGCACCTGGGCGGCGACGCTTGGCTGCGGCGATATCCGGTGTGGTTCCAGTTCCGCGGAAACTCCAGCGTTCTGCTCTCCGAAGCCAAGGCACTCTCAGTCGCGGCACAACTGCGCGGGGATCTCGGCGATGAGAATCTCGCGCAGCAGCAGGCCCAGTGGCTGATCGGCAGGAATCCGTTCTCGGCCAGCATCATGTACGGCGAAGGCTATGACTGGACCGCGCTGTACAGCGTCCGGTCCGGCCAGATGGTTGGGGCGATTCCGGTGGGAATTGAGACGAAAGGAACCGCCGATGTGCCGTATTGGCCCAACCAGATCTGCTGGACCTACAAGGAAGTATGGACTCAGCCTGCGGGCGAATGGATCTGGCTGATGCGGGACCTCACCGGTCCAGCGGTTGTGCGCGGAGTGGTCGATTCCTCCGCGAGTACTGGCACTGTTGAACTGCTCAATCAGGCGACGCATGCCTTGCTTGTGGCGCCCGTCGATGCGAGTGGGAACTTCCGCACCACTGTGTCGCAGGGACAATACAGAATCACGTATGGCGACGCGCACACATCGCTGACAGCTCTTGCGGGTGGCGCCTACTCGATCGATCTGCGTCGCGAACATGCCGTTGCTTTTTCGGCATCGTTCGAACCGGGCGCAGGACCCGCGTCCGTCATTCTTTATGCGACTGTCGAGGGAGCGGGCCAGCACACGCTTTCTGTACGCACAGACAACCTCGACCTCTCGGACCCAGCGACGGTTTCCCTGGATCTGGGAAGCGAGGGCAGGCGGACGATCACCTGGCACGCCCGCATCATTGACCACTTCAGCCCGTGGGTTGCGGTTATGCTGCGGGATGGCACGCTTGCCGGACATGCAGAACTCAGTGGCGTGGCTGATGTCTCGCACTGATACCAACCAGGGTTTCCCCAGCCACAGCGCGATTTGTGCGAGGATGCTCTGGCGCCTAACGGAAACGGCGGATGCGCAGTGTATGGCGCCCGGAACGATAGAAGCCGGTGACATACACGGTCGCCTTGCCCGTCGTTGAGAAAATCAGCTGGCGAATGCGCAGCAGGGGCGCGCTCCTGCCGACGCGCAACAGGTCAGCCAGGCGCGGGTCAGCGTCGGTGGCGTCGATCTCCTCGTCGGCATAGGCCAGAGCGACGCCGCAATCGTGCTCCAGTGCGGAAAACAGCGACATGCCGTTGATCGACGTGCTCCGCAGCAAATCAGGGAATTCATCCTCCGACCAGTAAGCAACCTCCAGCGCAACAGGTTCGTCCTGGGCGAACCGCACGCGTTCCAGGCGGACGATGCGCGCCGCCGGCGCAAGGCCCAGGCGGGCAGCAATCTCCGGCTCGCCTCTCACGACCGTTGAAGCGACGATGCGCGAATGTGCCGTCAGCCCGAGACTCGCCATCTGTTCGTGATAGCCGAGCAGCTTGTTGAACTGGACTCTGGGTGGGGTGACGAACGTGCCTGCGCCGCGGCGGCGTTCCACAATTCCGTCCCGTGCCAATTCTGTCAGGGCGTGCCGCGCGGTCATCAGGCTCACCTGATGAATGCGCGCCAGTTCCCGTTCCGAGGGCACCACACTTCCCGGTTTCAGCTGGCCGGCATCGATCCGGCGGCGGATCGCGCCCTCGATCCGTTTGTAGGCGGGTTCTTCCGATCGGCGGGGCATCGTGTTCACGGTCTGATCTTCAAAAGCCCAGAGAGTTACTGGGTTGGTCGATTCTGCGTTCTCTGCTTCCCGGGGTCTTAATCGCTTTACCGGGTCCGCTGTGCTCAGGGTTGCGAGCGGCTGAATCCTAGCAGAGTGCTATAGAGCGAGCAAGTGGGCAAAGCCAGGAGCACTGGAATTCCGATCGCTCAAATCCCGAAGGGATCTTCTCCGTCAACGGGATTGAGCCAAATCGCAGGGCTCTGAAGGCCAGTATTCACGGGCCATGGATATGCCGTTCAGCCCGTATGCGCACATATTTCCACAGGACCGGCAGTAATCCCGGCTTGACAGCTACTGTACGATTGCTCTATAGCATTTGCACGTGCTATAGAGCTGTGTCGCCGTTCCGGTGCAGAGCAAGCGGTATCCTCAGTCCGCGTCAGAGCGTTGGAAGTTGTGCAGTAAGCATTGCTTCACGTTGTGCTTTCCCCGTTTTCAGCGTTTCGTTAAAAAATTCAGGCTCCCTCAGTGCAGTCCTCGGCATTAGGGCATAACGATGCCGCCAGTTGTCCCCAGCTAGCCGGAGGCCGGTATGAAACGTATTACGTTGTGGGGATGTATCCTCGTGGCGCTTGCCGCATGCGAGATAGTTGGTTCTCCTTTGCGGGCCCAGCAGATCACTGCATCCATCGCGGGTTCGGTCGCCGACCAGGGTGGCGCGGTTATCAACGGTGCCACGGTGACCGTCACGGATGTCGAACGTGGCAGCGTTTATACAGCCAAAACCGGTGACGGCGGGTTGTTCACCTTCGCCCGCCTGCCCATCGGCACCTATGACGTCAAGGCGGAGGCCTCGGGCTTTCGAACCGCGATCCAGTCGCATTTAACTCTTGTGCTGAACCAGACTGCTCGTGTGGATTTCAAAATGCAGGTTGGCTCCGTCAATAACACCGTGGAGGTGACGTCGGAAGCGCCGCAAATGCAGTCGGAGACCACTCAGGTCAGCACCCTGATCAACTCCACAGCAGTCACGAACATTCCTCTGGCAACGCGAAACTACGTTGAATTGACGCTGCTGGCGCCGGGCAGCATTCATCCGGATAACTCTTCTTTCAACAACGGTGACAACGTGGCGAGCGGCGCGCGACCGTTCATCAACGGAAACCGCGAGCAGTCGAACAACTTCATCCTGGACGGGATGGACAATAACCAGACCTCGGACAATCTACTCGCCGTCACGCCAGCTCCCGATGCGATCGCGGAGTTCAATCTCATCACGAATAACGCATCGGCGGAGTTCGGCAACTTCATGGGCGGCATCGTTAATGCGTCGATCAAGTCCGGCACCAACAGTTTTCACGGCGACGCGTGGGAGTTTTTCCGCAACGACGTCCTGAACGCCAACCAGTGGGAGAATAAGCTAAACCCGACCAGCGTACTGACGAGACCGACCGTGCGCTGGAACATGTTCGGCGGCACACTGGGCGGTCCAATCTTCAAAGACAAGCTGTTTTTCTTCGTCGACTATCAGGGACAGCGCTTCGACCATCCAGCAAGCAGCTCCTTCATTACCGTTTTCACAAACCCAGAGCGTGCCGGTGATTTCTCGCAAATCAGCAAGCAGCTGGTCAACCCCATTACTGGAGCGCCCTACACCAACAACCAGATTCCGATGTCGCAGCAGAACATAGTTGCTACGAATCTGTTTGCTTCGAAGTACTATCCAACACCCATTAACAGCCAGACCTCCAACAATGCGATCAACACCACGACCCAGGCCTATAACGCCGATCAGGGAGATGTGAAGGTCGACTACACCATCACCCCGAATGATCGCTTCGAGGGCCGGTATTCACAGGGGTACCAGAACGACCCGGGTAGCAACTCGCTGTTGGTCTTAGGTAATAGCTTCGCGCAAGCTCCCATCCACAACGTGGTCGGAACGTGGACCCATACCTTCGGTCCATCCATGCTGAACGATGCCCGCTTCGGAACAAGCTGGGTGACTCTCTTCAACGGATCCAGCTTCGATCCGAGCATCGGCAATCTTGGTTCAGCGCTGGGAATCGCCAACGCCAACAGCGCCGGTCCCGGCCTGCTGCTGCTCGGTTTCGGAGGCGGCCAGGCGCCTTCGCCCAACGGCGGCACCACTCTTACCAATATCGGTAGCCAGGTTGTACAACAGGACTTCGCCGACACGGTCATCCAGTTCGATGACGGGCTGACGGTTACCCACGGCAGGCATGTCTTCAAGACCGGCTTCCAGATGTGGCGCTATCGCATCAACACCGGCTACACCGGCAACACCGGCGAATACGGAGATATCCTTTTCGGCGGCGGCAGTACCGGCGTGGATTTCGCCGGCGATCCGGCAGCCGATTTTTTCCTCGGCTACCCGGAAGCCCGAGGTATCGGCGTAAGCACCGCTTTTGTCTGGCATCAGTTATCGTGGCTGTTTGCAGGCTACGCTCAGGACGACTGGCGCGTGACGCCGAATCTGACGCTGAACATGGGACTGCGATATGAAGCCCATACACCCTGGGTGGAACTGAACAACCGGCAGTCCAATCTGGATCTGATTACCGGAGCACTCGAGCTTGCAGGGGTCGACGGTAACAGCCGAGCGCTCTACAACTCCGTGTATGGCCTTCCGGACATCCAGCCCCGCTTCGGCTTTGCGTATTCGCCGGCGGCTATGCGGGGCAAGACAGTGATTCGCGGCGCCTACACTATTTCCTCCTACCTGGAAGGCACGGGCACCAATCTGCGGCTTCCCAGGAATCCGCCCTTCACTCCTCCCGAGGTTGGAGCGCAATATGCTTCGGCAACGGTTCAGACCCAGGCGGGCCCTGGAGGCGCGGCTCCGGGTGATCCCTTTGCGGGAGCCATCATGTATGTCTGGGATAAGACGGTACAGCCTGCGCTCGATCAGCAGTGGAATCTGACCTTGCAGCAGGAGGCGACACCCACGACCACCGTCCAGATTGGATACGTCGCCCAGAAGGCAGATCACCTGATGGTGCCGATGCCCTATCTGCAGAAACAACTCGTCAATGGTGTGGCCACAACGCCCCTTTACTTCAATGACAACCCTACGCTGATCAATGATCTCTCCAACGTGTCCGGTACTGCTTCGGTGGGCTACATGAGGTACAACGCTTTGCAGGCAGTACTGCAGAAGCGGATAGCCAACGGGCTGGAAGGGCAGGTGGCCTACACCTGGTCGCACTGCCTGACCGATAACAGCGGCTACTACGGAACGTGGGGACAAGCTGCTGGATCGACAACGGCTTCACCGTATTATCAAAACCTTTATAACCCTCACGCGGATTATGCCAGTTGCTACTACAACGCCAGCAATATCGTCTCCGCCTACGCAACCTACAATCTCCCCGTTGGCCGGGGACAGCGTTTTGGCGCCGGTATGAACCCGGTCGTCAATCAGGTTGTCGGTGGCTGGCAGGCGTCCACGATCGTATCCACACATGGCGGCTTCCCACTCGCCGTATATGATAACGACGGCGATACCACAGGAACAGGCGGCCGTGGACCCCGTCCGAACTGCGGCGTTCAACAGGTATTCGGACGCAGCCAGTTAGCCCCGAACTTTGGGGGCTATCAATGGATGAGCCCTTCGGGCTACTCTGATCCCGCACCTGGTCAGTTTGGAAACTGCCCGGCGCAGGGACCGGTGACCGGGCCGGGATACTTTGACGCCGACATCGGGCTGATGAAGAACTTCCACGTGACCGAGGCGAAATACGTGCAGTTCCGAACTGACTTCCTGAACGCCTTTAACAACGTGAACCTGGGCCACCCGAATACTGGCTGGAGCTCCAGTCCCGGTACATTTGGTCAGATCGGGCCTGCGGCCGGCACACCCGCTTCACAACCCGCAAGGAACATCCAGTTCGCGCTGAAGTTCTATTATTAAGTGCAACTGAGCAGTCCCGGGGGCAGGCGCTCCGGCGCTTGCCCCTTTTGATTATGAGTCGACGTCCCCGGATCCTTTCCCTGTTGTTGTTCCTGCCTGCGGCCAGTCTGGTCAGCCTGGCCCAGAGCCGAGCCGCAACGCCCACCGCCGATGCGGGAGCTGCGGAGCGCGCCGTCTCGGCCGCCGAAGCCGGCCGGTGCTCGGAGGCGTTGCCGGTGCTGGCAAAGACAGCGGCTCATCTGGCCGACAAGACCCTGGGAAAACGGGTCGGCATCGATGGTGTTCGCTGCGCGACCCTCCTGCAGCGCTGGGACCAGCTGGTGGACTTTGTCCGCATCCTCAACCAAAAGTTCCCTGGCGATCCGGAAGTCCTTTACGTCTCCGTCCATGCGTATTCCGATCTCTCCACTCAGGCCGCTCAGGAACTGGCGCGGACGGCGCCGCACTCCCTGCCTGCGCTCGAATTGGACGCGGAGGCGAATGAACTGCAGGGCCGGTGGGATCAGGCGGAGAAGGATTACCGCGAGATCCTGAAGGAAAATCCCAGCTATCCTGGCATTCACTTCCGATTGGCGAGACTTCTGCTGTCCAGGCCGAATCCTGGACCCGATTACCAGGAAGAGGCGAAGAAGGAGCTGAAGGAAGAGCTCAGCATCGATCCGTCGAATGCGGGGGCGGAATATGTCTCGGGCGAACTCGCCCGTCAGATGCAGGACTTTGCCGGAGCCGTCCAGCACTTCACTCGGGCGACTGAGCTGGACGGTAACTTCGCGGACGCCTGGCTGGGACTGGGCATGTCGCTGCTGTCGGAGAAGGAGTATGCGCCAGCGGTCGCACCCCTCAAAACGGCCGTCGGGCTGGAGCCGGGCAATCCCGCCGGACACTATGCTCTGGCTACCGCGTATGCGCGCACAGGAAATAAAGAGGCAGCGGAACGCGAATTTGCCCTGCAGCAACAAGCCGCGCAGAACGCGGGCAATCAGGGGGACAAGGCGCCGCAGTGACGGGTCCCGGTTTCATCCCGCGTGAGCTGTCACGCCGCAGGTTTCTCCGCACACTCGCCGGGTCCGCCGCGTCGGTGCGCTTCGGCGGCGTGCCTGCGCTTTCAGCCCAGCCGGCTGACTATCCCTTTGAAGAAGTGCCGCCGTTGGCCAGCGGCATTACCTGGGTTCACACCGCAGGTAAGTCGGCGCAGAAATATCTCCCGGAGACGGCCGGAGCCGGCTGCGCCTTTCTCGATTATGACAATGACGGCTGGATGGACATCTATCTGGTCAACAGCGGCAAGTGCGATTTCTACGATCCAAACCCGCCTCTGCGCAATGCGCTCTATCGCAACAATCGTGATGGCACATTTACTGACGTCACCGAGAAAGCCGGCGTGGCTGGCGGAGGGTATGGACAGGGCGTTGCGGTCGGCGACTACAACGGCGATGGCTATCCCGATCTATACGTGACGCAGTACGGCAGAAGCATCCTGTACCGGAACAACGGCAACGGAACCTTTACCGATGTCACGGACAAAGCCGGCGTCGCGGCTCCCGGATGGTCATCGAGCGCGGTCTGGTTCGATTACGACAACGACGGGAAGCTCGATTTGTTTGTCTGCCAGTTTGTCGAATTCTCCAAGTCGAAGAATCTGCCCTGCGTTACGTACAACAACCGGCCCGGCTATTGCATACCGAGCCTCTATAAGCCAACCGCCAGCTGGTTATTTCACAACAATGGTGATGGCACGTTCACCGACGTCAGCAAATCGTCAGGCATTGCGGATCATCTCGGGAAGGCCTGGGGGGCTGTGGCTGCTGATCTTGATAACGATGGCCGGCTCGACCTCTTTGTCGCCAACGACACGACGGCAAACTTTCTCTTGATGAATCGGGGTGCAGGGAAATTTGAGGAAATTGGCGCCCTGGCGGGCGTGGCCTTCAGCGAGGCAGGTAGGGCACGTTCCGGCATGGGTGTGGATGCAGCCGACGTAAATCAGGACGGATGGCTTGATCTTTTTGTCGCGAACCTCGATCACCAGGAGTATTCGCTTTACGAAAACAATCACGACGAGACGTTCGATGACGTAGCCACTGCCATGGGGATTGCCGGTGCGAGTCGCCTGATGAGCGGATGGGGCTTGAAGTTCTTCGACTATGACAATGACGGGAACCTGGACCTCCTGATCGCCAATGGCAATCCTGACGACCTGATTGAGACCATTGAAAAGGACGTAACTTATCGTGAGCCGCTGCTGCTTTTTCATGGTGAAGGAAAGACCATGCGCAATGTAAGCGCAGAGAGTGGGCCCATCTTCAGCAGGGATCTCTCCGGCAGAGGGCTCGCCATCGGGGATTTTGATAATGACGGAGCGGTGGACGTCCTGATCGCGGTGAACGATGCGGCTCCTCTCCTCCTGCGCAACCGAGCCGCCCGTGGCCGCCACTGGCTGGGCATCAAGCTCGAGGGCAGGGAATCGAACCGCGATGCCGTCGGCGCGCGCATCACCTGGCAGGCAGGAGATCTGAGGCGCAGCCGGACGAAAGTCGGCGGGGGCAGCTATCTGTCCTCGCATGATCCGCGTATGGTGCTCGGCCTGGGCGCGCGCGCGACGATCGACTGGATCGAGGTGCAATGGCCAAAGCCGGGCGGCAAAACTGAGAGATTCACGAACCTGCCCATCGACAGGTACATCAGGATCGTCGAAGGGCAGGGAGTGGTCTGACAGATTTCTCGGTTTGCACGCGGAACGCCAGTGGCTCTGTGGCCGGCGCGGATCTGAGAGCCTCAGTCTGTCGTCACTCGGCAGTCGAAGGGTGTCTCACTTCGAGTTAGCAATGCAAGCTGCCTTGCGTACCCCGACCCCTCCTGCCGCATCCCACTGTCAGGGCTCCGGTAACCGACTTTATTGAACCGACGGCATAACGATAGGATGGTGCAATGTCCTGCCTTACTCGCAGTCTGTCTCCTCTTTTCTGCGGAACACTCAAGCGGATCAGAATTCTCTGCTCAGAGACGCGGAACCGATCTCGGGCGACGCTCGCGGTGTTGTTTGTCCTGTCGGTCTCGTGGTCGGTCGCCCAGACTGGCGCAATAACTTCGCCAACGGACAGCGTGAATCCGCTCATTGGCACCGGAACCGGCCCAGGCAGCACCATCAACCTGTTTCCGGGGCCGACCCTGCCCTTCGGAATGGTGCAGCTCAGCCCGGATACGGAGGACAAAGGCTTCGGCTATCACTACGCGCAACCCGCCATTCACGGCTTCAGCATGACCCATATGAGCGGCGTCGGCTGTCCCAACGATGGCGAGGTCTTCTTTACCGCGACCACTGGGCCCGTGAAAACCCAGGTCGCCGATTTCCAGTCACCTTACGCGCACAGCGACGAAGCGGCGTCGCCCGGATACTATCGCGTTCGCCTGGCGCGGTGGAATGTCACCGCCGAGCTGAGCGCCACCGACCGCACAGGTATCGCCCAGTTCACGTTTCCCGCCGGTCAGCCGGCGAACATCCTTTTGCCTATCAGCCATACGCTCAATCAAACGATGGGCGCTGCGATTCGGCTGGTCGGCGATCATGAGATCGAAGGCTATGTGGAGAATCAGGCCTTCTGCAGCGTCAACCAGACCTATAAGGTCTACTTCGAGATGACTTTCAGCCGCCCATTCAGCGCGTATGGAACGTGGAGCGGCGCCCCCCATGGAGGCCCAGGCACGATAAGCGCGAGCAGTCGCTCGGCAACCCAGAACACGCAAAACCAGTGGATTGGAGCCTACGCTACCTGGCCCGCCTCCTCCCACCCCTCCACCATCACCGCCCGAATTGGAATCTCCTACGTCGACCTGGCCGGCGCGGAGAACAATCTCAGGGCAGAATCGGACGGGAAGAGCTTCCCTGCGATCCGCCATAAGGCTGAAGAAGCGTGGAACCAGGCGCTGCGCGTGATCGATGTCCACGGCGGAAGCCCGACCGAACGCACCGTCTTCTACACGGCTCTCTACCACAGTCTGATCATGCCGAGTCTCTACAACGATGCTGATGGCCGGTATCTGGGATTCGATGACCGGATTCACCATGTAGCTCCAGGTCACAACGTCTACGACAACTATTCAGGCTGGGACATTTATCGCAGCCAGATGCCGCTGGTCGCCATGATAGATCCACAGCGCATGCAGGACATTGCGGAATCCATCGTGCTCATGTTCCAGCAGGGCGGCTGGGTCGGACGCTGGCCTCAGGTAAACCGCTATACCAATGTGATGGCGGGAAGTCCTCTCAGTATCGTGCTGGCTACAGCGTGGCTGGATGGCATCCACGGGTTCGATATGGATGCCGCATGGAAAGGCATGCTGCTGGACGCGACGCAGGCGCCACCAGCCGGCAAGCCCTACGCCGGCGAAGCTGGAATCGACTGGATCAATAAAATCCATTACGTCCCCAACGACAAGGTCAGTTACGGTTCGGTGTCGCAGATTCAGGAAGATGCCGTGGCATACGCCTCGCTGTACTATCTGGCGAAGGATCTCGGCAAGACCGCCGAGGCGAAGAGTCTCTACCAGCGTGCGCTCGATACCCGTAACGTCTTCGACTCTCAGGATCGCTTTTTCCGGCCGCGCAATGCCGATGGGCAGTGGGTTCCCCATTTCGATCCGAGCCAGGAGGAGCATGGCTTCATTGAAGGCTCCGGGTGGCACTATCAGTGGTTCGTTCCCTCCGATCTTGCCTGGGTGGTGAAGGCTGTCGGCCGCGACACGTTCAACCAGCGTCTCACTCAGTTCTTTAACTACCCGAAGCCGGGTTGGTACGGTCAGTACTATAACCCGTATAACGAGACAGACCTCGAAGCTCCTTTCGAGTTCAACTTCTCGGGCGAGCCCTGGCAGTCCCAGCGGGTGGTGCGGCGGGTGCTGAAAGAGAATTACACGAACGATCCCGATGGCATCCCGGGCAACGACGACTGTGGCGAGATGTCCTCCTGGGCCGTATTGAGCATGATGGGCCTCTACACCGTCGATCCCGCCAGCCTGGCCTATGAACTGGTGAGCCCGGTATTCCCGAAAATCGTCGTCCATCTGCAGGCTCCTTATTCGGGGAAGGACTTCACCATTGAGGCCGGCAGCGATCCGGAGGCCAATCCATACATCCAGAGCGTTCAGCTCAATGGGCAGGTCCGGAATCGCAACTGGATCTCCTTCCGCGATATCGCAGCCGGGGACACACTCCACTTCAAACTCGGGCCTGATCCCAACCGAGCCTGGGGTGCCGGGGCGCAGGATGCCCCGCCTTCCCTCAGCCAATCTGTGCCGTAGAGGTCGACTCTCCAACCCGGGACATGGCGCGAGAATCCGGTTCATCTTCGTTCTCGTAGCGAAGCTGAATCGGAAAACATTCTGATCCGGAGTGCAGTAGGCATCCGCGCCAGCCTGCAGGTATCCTCTGAGCGGAGGGTCATTCCGTTTGCGGTATCTTTCCGGTCTTCCGCTTGCGGCCCTGATTGTCGCCGCGCTGGCCGTGGCTCAGGCGGTTCAGCCCAATGCGCAGCAGCCGATGGCAGGAGGCGAGAGCACCGGAGGCATTCACGCCGCCGTGCACGATGCGCAAAATCGCCCGATTACGGCGGGTGGATTCGTGAAATCGGGACCGGTCATCTTCAGGGATGTTACCCATCAGGCCGGATTGGACTCGTGGACCCACCAGATGGGCTCTCCCAATAAGCAGTTCATCATTGACACGAACGGTTCAGGCGTCGGCCTGCTCGATTATGACAACGATGGCTGGCTCGACATCTATCTGGTCAACGGATCCACTTACGACGCCATGACCGGGAAGACAACTCCTCCCCATGCCGCCCTCTTTCATAACAACCACGACGGCACTTTTACTAACGTGGCCGAGCAGGCGGGTGTGACGAACGACCGCTGGGGATTTGGCGTGGCCGTGGGTGACTACAACAACGATGGTTGGCCCGATCTGTACGTAACTAATTTCGGAAAGAATCGCCTCTATCGCAATAATCAGGATGGCACTTTCACCGACGTTGCGGAAAAGGCCGGCGTGCAGCTGGGTAACTGGTCCACCGGAGCTACTTTCGGTGACTATGACGGAGACGGGCGCCTGGACCTCTTCGTTCCCGGATATGTGCATTACGATCTGGCGCACCCACCCATCCCTGGCTCCCCGGAAGTAGCCTTTACCTCGTGCCAGTTCCGCGGCGTTCCGGTCATGTGCGGTCCTCGGGGCCTTCGCGGCGAGCCCGATCACCTCTTCCACAACAATGGCAATGGTACCTTTACCGATGTCAGTGTCCAGGCGGGTGTGAGCGATCCCAGCCACTACTATGGCTTCAGCGCAGTGTTCGCCGACCTGAACAATGACGGCAAGGTCGATCTCGCCGTCACCGATGACTCCACACCGAACTACCTTTACATCAACAAAGGCAACGGGACCTTTGAGGACGACAGCTACGTTTCTGGTTTTGCAGTCAATGGGGACGGCCGTGAAATCGCCGGCATGGGGCTGGCCGTGGGAGACTATCTCAACAATGGACGGCTCGATCTGCTGGTAACGGATTTCTCAGACGACTACTACGTTCTGTATCGCAATGATGGGGGAGCTAACTTCACCGACGTCAGTTACAAGACGGGCATCGCTCAGGACAGCATTCCGTTTCTGGGGTGGGGCGCTGCCTTTATTGATTTCGACAACGATGGATGGAAAGACATCATGACCATCAACGGTCATGTCTATCCACAAGTCGATCAGCATGACTGGGGCACCACCTTCGCCGAGCGGCCCCTGCTCTACCGCAACGTGCAGGGGAAGCGGTTCGACCTGGTACCGGCAGTGGAAGGCACCGGTTTAGCCGAGACCTTTCCCGGTCGCGGTGCAGCCTTCGGCGACCTGTTTAACGACGGCAAAATCGATGTTGTCATCAATGTAATCGACGGCCATCCGGTCTTGCTGCGCAACGTCAGCAAGGATCACCATCACTGGGTGGAACTCCGTCTGATCGGCGGCCCAAAGAGTCCGCGGGATGCCGTGGGCGCTACCGTTTACCTGACCGCCGGCGGCCTCCGGCAACGCGGCGACGTGCTCAGCGGCGGAAGCTACTTGTCCTCCAGTGATCCTCGCGTGCACTTTGGGCTGGGCGATGCCACTCATGTGGATTCCCTCCAGATTCACTGGCCGAGCGGTTCTGTGGAACGCGTGAAGCTTCCCGCGGTGGATCGCATTTTCACGATCGAGGAAGGAAAAGGAATTGTGGGTGAGCTATGCACTGCCTGCCGCAAGACATCGGCGGCCCACCCGTGAGGGAGAAAGGGTACTGCGCCGGCAGGAGGTGGCTGCAGTAGACCGCGTGGGTGGGGCTGGGAGGCGGGGCTCCGCCTGCGGCTGAGAGGGTTCCCGGGAATTTCGTTGAGGTGGCCTGGCAGGCTGGAGTTCACTTCCTGCACCAGGCTCCGCACACGGCAAAGAACGCCTCGGCACTGCGTTTCGGATTGCATCTTAAAGAGCTGCCCCAGATTGTCCGGATTCGCCTGGGGACTTACTAAATTGCTGTCCTACATCAGCTCAGCAAAGATCTGATGCATCGTCATAGGGCCGGAAGCCACGGCGTCCCGCGGCGCATTGGGACTGACGACGATGGCCTGATCGTGCGCTTCGCTCCAGGCGAGGAAAGAAGCCTGGCTGGATCCGCTGAGCCGCTGCTGATCGATCCAGGTGTAGTAGGCGCCCATATCCGCATCGATGAGTGATCCCTGGTCGTCGAGAGTGTTGCCCTCGCTCGTTCCGGCGAGCAGTTCATTCATGGGCAGCTGCCGCTGCCTGGGCTGAAAACGCAACAGCAGCGTGCAGGGCTGGGCACGGCGCAGAACTTCGCGCGCCGTCCATTGCACAAACGTCGTGCTGAAGATCTGCGTGCCGGACCCGTCAGCCAGGATACTGAGACGGAAGCGATCCAAAATCTCGTCGCTGCCGGTCATCCCGACATCGTGCGGCGTGGTTTCCGCCATCAGCGTGCGCAGTTCTTCCGGGCCGCCATGTCCGCTCTCGACCACCGACCGCATGCGCGCCAGCATGGCGGCGCGCACATGATCCATCTCATTCCACACAACGCTTGCAACGGGCGGAGCAATCCTGTTCTCGCGCGTGCCTCCTTCGATATACCAGTGACCATAATCCGCCGGATTGCGGCGGGCGCGGTCCGCAACAGATTGGAGGATTGAGGCCCACGCGTCTGTCGCGTCGACCGCCGAAATCAGAACGCCGTGGGGACGCAGCTTACGAAATAACGGATAGCCGGGGGCGCGCAGGTCGGTGCCCAGCACAACAATCGCCAGCCGCGGCACAGCCGGTGGCGACTCCGGATAGGCGCGCCTCCAGGTCTCGTTATACGCATTCGCGTTCCGGCGAAAAGCGTCGATCTGATGCGTGGACCAAAGCTCCGCGGTAAGCGCTCCGAGAAACGCCTCCGGCTGGCGTACCCAGTCCAGGTGCTCGATTGCCGGTGGAAGAGAGACAACCGCAAAACCCTGGAGCGATCGATCGAATTCCGAAGGTGACAACGACTCCAGCCAGGAGAACTGGCTCTCGATGACACGGCGCTCGGCGGGAAACAGCCAGTCGTAGCCGCTGATCTCCCGCATCAGCAGCGCTGCGAAAACCAGCGGCATGCGCCGGATCAGCGCGAGATGCTGCACGGCCAGTGCACGACCCTGCGGAGGGTACTTTGCAAAGGCATCGGCGGTGAGCTGCGACGGCTGCATCACAGCACCTCCGTGAGCCGTTTTCCGGCAGCCAGAGGGGTGTCGAATCCAAGCAGCCCGCCCAGCGTTGGCGTCAGATCGAGCGAATCGACCGGCCGGTTGACCACCGCGCCCTCGCGCACCCCCGGGCCCAGAACCATCATCCACGTTGTGCGCGAAAGCGGATCTCCGGTTCGGTGGTGCTGGAATCCATTGCCTCCGGCATCCGTATCGGAGTCGCGCCCGAAATCCGGAAGGATGAACAGGGTGGTGTTGTTCGCGTATTCCGGTTCTGACTGAATCGTGTTCCAGATTTGCGCGCAGAGACGGTCGGACCTCCGGATTCCCTCGATGTAGAGCGAATAGGCGCCGGAGTGGGCAACATCGATATCGTGCAGCGTAATCCACAGCAGACTGGGTGCAAGCTGGCGCATCAGCCGCTGCGCGATATAGACCGAGAGTTCATCCGGGCTGCTGAGCGCCAGCGCATGCTGACGAAAGTCGCTCACGGAAAGATGCAGCAGTTCGTCCAGTTGCTGCATCTGCACCTCGTTGCCGGCCAGTTCAGGGATGTAAAACGGATCTTCGTAGTTGTCGCGCAGCAGGTGTCCGTAATCTTCGCCGCCATTACCGGGAATGATCGCGCGCAACAGGTGCTTGGGCAGGATGACGCCGGCTCCCAGATCCGCCCCGTAGCCCCGTGCATCGCTGGCTCCGATGCGGTTGAAGCCGTTGCTGGGCGCGACGACCCAGGCGTCCGACGCCGGTCGCGCCAGCCCACGGCGGAAATATTCGAACACCGTTGGATCGCGTGGAGGCACCGCGGCAAAGTTGTCAAAGGTTTCGTAAGTCCCGGTGGCCAGACTCGCGGTAGCCACGTAATGGCCCAGAATCCCGCGGTTCACCACCTGCGTGTAGAACGTGCACTGCGGGATCAGCACGGAAAGCAGGTTCGGAATATTCTCTTGTCCTTCCTGAGCGAAAGTCTCCGAATCGCGTGCGCCTCCTCCGAAGGTTACGACGACCACTTTCTTGCGGCGAGGCAAAGCCGCGGCATGGAATGGCGAAAACCCATGGAGGGTACTGCACGCCCCCACACCCATGGCCGAGCGCAAAAACTCCCGGCGGCTCCAGCCCACCGCAGCCGCAATGTCGCGCAGGTTCGCGCCGGGCGAAATGAGTGAGCTGCCTTTCATTGCATCGTCACCAGAAACGGGGTCACCTGCCGCAGCCGTGCATCCACCATCGCGATTTTCCCTCTCGTAAATGGACCTGGGCAGCCTCGCGGAAGATGCCTTCCGCAGAGTTCCGCCGCCTGTTGGCGCCTGTTACGGACAAACGATGCTTTTAGCAACTGGCGGATGCGAATGACTTGGGAGGAATCCCGGAAGAACCTCGTCACCAGAAGTATGTAGTCAAAATGTGCGGAGGACCGCACGCGCCGTTGATCATATCCGTTTCCACGATGATCTCGATGTTGCGCTTCTGCCAGCCGAGCGGTGCGTTGTGGCGGAAGGTCTTCATATAGGCGGGTGTCGTCAGAAACTCAGCTGCCGCCAGGGTTCCGTTGACCCCCGTCCCCGCCACGACGAAGGTTGGCTGCTCCGTCACCGGGTCATAGTAACGCGCAACGATTCCGTACTCGCGCGGGATCTGGTCAAAGGGGAGTTTGAAATCCACGGTCCAAAGAGGATGAAGCGGATGCTGCCTGTCGCGAATGCTGACCACACCGTCCGGCGCGTCCTCGGGAATGTGGAAGCGCAGGAACTGCATAGCCCGCATCGTCCACTGATTGGAGCGGGCGCCGACCAGAATCACGGGATGCCCCTGAAGATCGGAGAAACTGGTTGTGGCCGCGGAGAGGATCGATGCCTTTTTGCCGTGTGCCGCCAGCAGGGGTGATATCAAATTGAGAGCGAGCACATCGCCGAGGGTCAGGAAATCGTTACTGCGAACTCCGGTGCGTATCTGGGGGAGCTCCGCTACTTCGATGGAATGGGTTGGAGTGCCGAGACAGACGAGGGGCGCCGAGGAAGAGAACAAGGGCTCCCAGAACTCATCGATCGCCGTTGCCCGATGAAAGAGCGTCGCCAGAATCACAGCAAGACCGAGAATCGCCACCGTTCCCGGCAACCACGTTCTGAGACGCGCAGCCCACAAACGGCGATCCGGCTTCGGGTCGGCCGGGCGCTCTGTCGGAAGCGGAATGCCACTCAACGGACTGGACAGAGAAACTGGAGCGGCGCAGAAGCGGGGCACATAGGTGCCGGGAGGCAGCTCGATCCTGAGTTCGTCGTGGTGATCGTCGTCTACGTAATATTGCGCTAAGCGCTTCCGAATTTCTCCGGCAGCAATACGAACGATGGGATCGACGGCGACGTCATAGTCAGGCGCTCGATCGAAGACCTCCACTCCCAGCGTTCGCTCCTTGAGGAGCTCGGCATTTCCGCTGAGCGTCTGTTCGACGATGAATTGCAGGAAGCGGGGGTATCGCTTGCTCTTGCGGAAGGGGGGACTCGCGACAATCCGTTCCGTCTGAGCCCGTATCAGGTCGCAATTCGCAGGGTAAAGGGGAAAATGATCCGCGGGAGCTACATCCCACGAAACGGGGACAGCCATCGTCGGAGCCTCCAGGGTTGCCGCCGCAATCCCGCCGCAGGCACTCGAAATCTGCAACTGGCCCAACCTAACATACGGACATTTCGGTCCGCAACCGAACCCATCCGGGGGCGAGTTTGCCATGCGGACCGGTAATTTACCTGTCTGGACCGGGCTCCCTGCTGCGACGGAGGACCGGTCGCTGTCGCGCCCTTTTGACCAGCGCAAACGTTGTGTTTTGTGGTGCCTGACGAGACCTCGATCTGTGCGTGCGATCAGCCGGGATGGCGGACGACCCGGAGCGGCGGTGCAATTATCGGTATCTTACTTGCGGTCCGCGCCGTTGCCGCCCATCATGCGCTCCAGTGTCGTTCCCCGGATCGACCATGAGCAGTGCCACTCGGCGAGACGCCCCGCGGAGCAAGTAGCTTCATCCGCGGCGCGTCCGACCGGGCGAACAAAATGAAAAATGAGAGGCTACTCTATGAGCTCCCCGGAGGCGTTCCACGGCGAAGGGCGCTCGAAGCCTGCTCGCCGGCTCCTGATGCTTCTGGCCCTGGCGATAGTCGGTTGCACGGCCGCGGCGATGGGCCAGGAACTGCAGGCGACTCTCACGGGCACAGTTACCGATGCATCGGGCGCGGTGATCCCACAAGCCGAGGTCACCGTTACGCAGAGTGAGGGCAAGGGACTCATCCGCTCCGTTACCACGAACGCGGCGGGCAGCTACACCGTCACGAACCTGCCCCCCGGCACCTACACCGTGAAAATAACAGCTCAGGGATTCACCAGCTTCGTGGCGCAAAATGTCACCCTGTTTGTCGCCCAGACGCGGTCGGTCGATGCCAAACTGCAGCCAGGCAGCGTGAACCAGACCGTGGTGGTCCAGCAAAACGCGGTGGCCCTGGATACAACGACAAGCGAGCTGTCCGGAACCATCTCGGGCACCCAGGTGCGGGAACTGCAGCTCAATAACCGGAACTTCATGCAGCTGGTCACGCTGCAGCCGGGGGTGGTGAGCAATATGCCGGCCGTGAACGGATTTGGCGCCGGCAGTAACTCGGCCATTTCCGTGAATGGAGCCCGCACGACCGGGAATAACTGGACCATTGATGGAGCGGACGACCAGGACAGCGGGTCGAACGGAAATATCCTGAACGTCCCCAGCATTGATGCGATTCAGGAATTTACGATGGAGAGAAGCAACTACGACGCGGAGTACGGGCGCAGCGGCGCGGGCCAGGTTCTTGTAGCGACCAAATCCGGCACCAGCTCCTTTCACGGCGATGTCTACGAGTTCGATCGCAACACCTTATTCAACGCCAACAGCTACTTCAACAACAACGCAGGATTGCCACGCGCCGCCGAACACTACAACGACTACGGCTTCACCCTCGGCGGTCCGCTTTACATCCCGAAACACTACAACACCGCCAGGAATAAGACTTTCTTTTTCTGGTCGGAAGAATGGCGCAAGGAGAGCCTTCCGACCACCACGACCAGCCTCACTCCCTCCATGAGCGAGCTAAGCGGCGTCTTCCCCGGAACTGTCAGCGACGCGCAGGCTGGATGCGCGACTTACGATGCCGCGACTAATCAGACGACGCTAAACCCTTCGTGCTACAGCACCAACGCGATGGTTTACCTGAAGGGTGTGTACGATCTGTTCCCTCCGAACAGCGGCCCGAACGTCAACATCACGAGTTACTCGGAACTCAACAACTACCGTGAAGATCTGGTAAGGGCGGATGCTAATCTGAACGACCGCATGCATCTGTTCGTGCGCTGGATGCAGGATATCGTGCCTATCGGCAATGAGCTCGGCCTGTTCACAACCGCCAACTTTCCCGGTCCAGCCAACACCCTGGAGAACACGCCCGGAATCAATCTGG
The DNA here is from genome assembly GCA_963770525.1 of uncultured Acidobacteriaceae bacterium. Classification (GTDB taxonomy): domain Bacteria; phylum Acidobacteriota; class Terriglobia; order Terriglobales; family Acidobacteriaceae; genus Palsa-343. The sequence goes on from CAVYPY010000009.1 coordinate 70,911, forward strand.
TTGGCAATCTGACGTGGACGATCACTCCCCGGATCGTGAACGAGACCGAATTCGCCTACACGCAAGGCGAAATCCACTCCTCCTATCTGCCCGGGGCCTTCATTGACTCGGCGACGGTGGCTCAGGCGCTGACCGGTCAAACCGCTTATCCGGATCCCTACGGCCGCAACCCCGGGATCAGTTTCACCGGCTCAGTGATTCAGGGCGTAACGCCGGGAGACACTCCTTATCGAGAACGGAATCTCGACCGTACGCTGTTTGACAATTTTTCCCTGGTCCATGGCAACCATAATTTGCGCCTGGGGGCCTCGATCCAGCAGATGCTCAAAAATCAGAACACGGGGAATGGCGATTCATCCTTTCGTTTCAACAGTTTCTCCGACTTTCTGCTCGGGAATGTTGCCACCTACACGCAACTCAATCGGGATATCATCCCGGACCTGCAGTATTACAACATTGAATGGTACGCGCAGGATGACTGGCAGCTGACGCACGATCTGACCTTCAACCTTGGACTGCGATACAGTTATTTCCCGTCCCCGTCGGACGCCAATCACGTGCTTCAGAACTTTGATCCTGATCTCTTCGTGGCCTCTGACGCTCCGGCCCTGAATCCGGCAAACGGGACATTCGTCGCAGGGCAGACGGAGATTCCAGCGACTTATACGAACGGCATCATTTTTCCCGCCGGATCTTCGTGCACGCAGGCTCAGGCAATTGCGGCTCAGGTCACCTGTTCGCCGTTCGGATCCCATGTCAATCCCGACCCGAAGAAGGATTTCGCGCCAAGAGTTGGCTTTGCGTATGCCCCGAGCCGGTACAACAAACTGGCGATTCACGGTGGAGCGGGGTTGTTCTTTGACCGGGTGCTCAGCGGAATCTGGAACCAAAATGCATTTCAGGATCCGCCGTTGGCCCAAAGCACGACTGTCAACAACACCAGCTTTGATAACCCGTTGCAGGGTACGAAGGGCGTTTCCCTTACGCCGAACCATATCGTTTCCACAGGGACGCCGGCCATGCCCACTCCCTACTACGTGGACTACAACCTCACCGTACAGGAGCAGGTCGCGCGAAACACGGTTGCGGAGCTGGGCTACGTCGGAACCGTGGGACGGCACCTCCTGGGCGAGGTCGATCTCAACCAGCCAACGCTCGCGGCTCGCGCAGCCAACCCAGCCGCCAACGCTCTCGCCATCGTTCCTTATCCCGGTTATAACTGGTTCGCCTCGCGGATTGCGGAGTCCATGAGCGATTACAACGCCCTCCAGGCCTCAGTCAATCACCGTACACAGCACGGTTTGACGCTGGGCGTCGCCTATACCTGGGCAAAGAATTTAACCGATCAGTCGAACGATCGTGCAACCGCAATCTACGACACTTACGATTCACACAAAGACTATGGCCCTTCTTCCTTCAACCAGCCGCAGGTCTTCATCGCGAATTATGTATATGACTTGCCCTTCTTCCGCACCCAGAGCGGAGTCGCGGGTCACGCGCTGGGAGGGTGGGAAGTATCAGGCCTGGTATCGGCTCACAGCGGCTTCTCCCAGACCATTCGCCAGGAGTCAGACAACTTCGACTGCGTCACCGATGCAAGCGCACCCAACGGATGTGCCCCGGGAACCTACCCAAACGGTCTGAACATGGGACCCGGCGACATCGCGCCGCGGCCGGATCGCACAGCGCCGATTAGTATGGTCAAGAGTAAGTCGGAGTGGTTCAGCACGAACTCCTTCACCGACGCTGTTGGGCACTTCGGGGATTCCGGAAACGGCGTGCTGCTGGGCCCCGGCTATATCGACTTCGATATCGCTGCCATCCGGAATGTGACCTTTGAGAGGCGTTACAGTCTCCAGTTCCGAGGCGAGTTCTTCAACGCCTTCAATCATACGAATTTCACAACGATAGGGGTCAACACGGATCAGGCGGCGTATGGCAGGGTTACCGCTGCCGCGGATCCGCGTGAGATACAGTTGGGCGGCAAGTTTTATTTCTGAGTGTTCCAGGCCATCAGGGGTTTCAACCGGATGACCTTGCCCGCCTGAGAGACTCCGGCTGCGCGGAGCATCCGGCGACGACGTCAACAGCAATCGCGAACGAGGAGTGGGTCAATGGATGGGCATGTAACGCGTCGAGGTTTCCTGGGATCGTCGGCCGCGGCTTTACTCGCGGGTCTGGGCGCTCAGATGCCCGGAGAAACAACAGCCCCGGCGGCCGAGGGGGATACGCAGGGTCCCGAGGCGGCGAACGCCGGACCTCAGCGGAATCTCATCCTCTTCATCCCCGATGAGCTGCGGGCGGATGCGCTGGCCTGTTATGGTAATCCGCTGACACGAACTCCAAACTTCGACCTGCTGGCCCAGAAGGGCGGGCGGTTTGCTAACTGCCACGTGCAATACCCGGTCTGCGGCGCCTCCCGGTGTAGTCTGCTGACGGGCTGGCCTACAAGCGTGCGAGGTCATCGGAGCCTGTTCTATTTTCTCCGTCCGTATGAACCAAACTTGTTTCGCTATCTGCGGCAGGCCGGGTATGACGTGTTTTGGTACGGGAAAAATGACGCACTGGCCGCCGAGTCGTTCTGTGACAGCGTCACTGAGTGGAATTACCCGGAGTCCACGCCCCCTGCGGGGGCACGTGCAATGGCCCGGGTGTTCGGGAGTGCGATCACCGGCCCGGATACGTTCCTCGCCCGCGAAGATGTGGATCGCAGGGATACCTATGAGTACGGCTTAGTTCAGGCTTCCATCCGCATTCTCGAGAGGAAAGAGAAGGATCGTCCCTTCTGCATCTTTCTTCCGCTCCTGTCGCCGCATCCTCCATACGCTTCTCCTCAGGGATTCAGCGATATGTACAATCCGGCAGATATCCATGGTCTGCGGCCCATCGACCTTCCCCGCAAACCTTCTTATATCTCGGCTCTCCGCAAAGCCTATGGGCTCGACGGTCTGCCGGAAGATACCTTCCGCAAAGTCCGCGCCGCCTATTACGGAGCAGTGAGCTTCAGCGACTGGCTGATGGGGGAGATGCTGGAGGCCGTCGATCGCACGAATCACGAGCGGGATACGGCCGTCTTTCTTCTCTCGGATCACGGCGATTACGCCGGGGACTACGGGCTGGTGGAAAAATGGCCAAGCGGCCTCGAAGATGTTCTCACGCATGTTCCCTTAATCGCGCGCGTTCCGGGAGGTAAGCCGGGAACGAACTCGACTAACTTCGTCGAGCTGTTTGACGTAATGGCCACCTGCCTTGCGCTTGCGGGGACGGAGGCCCGGCACACCCATTTTGCGCGGAGCCTGCTGCCTCAGCTCAACGGCGGACCCGGCGACCCGAATCGCGCTGCCTTTTGCGAGGGCGGCTATAACCAGTATGAACCGCAGTGTTTTGAGCATAATGAGCCGCACCCCGGCACGCTGTATTATCCGAAGGAGCATCTCGAAACCAGCGACCCGCAAACCATAAGCAGAGCGGCCATGATTCGAACCCATGAGTACAAGCTGGTCAGCCGTCCGCAGGGACAAAGTGAGCTTTACATCTACCGGGACGATCCGCAGGAATTACGGAATCGCTACGACGACCGCGCCTGCGCCGACATTCAGAGGCGCTTGCAGGAGCAGTTGCTGCACTGGTACGTCAACACCACGGGCATTGCTCCGTTCGACAAAGATCAGCGCGGCCTGCCGCCGTACTATCCTACTGCTGAGCTTCCGCTCTCGATTCCCGCGGCCGTCCGTACCATTGTTGATCGGACCGCAGGCTGACAGAAGATCAGCAAAGGGGCCGCTGAGCGGAGCCTCGATGCAACAACGACGGGCGACGAGCCCGTTGCAGGTGATCTGTTGACGTAGTTACGAGTCGAGTGCCGGTAATGTCGTGTGGAACCGCGCAAAGCGAGAAGAAGACCTGCTGTGCCCCAGGGGCCGACCGGCCGCCTGAAACCGGTCAGGCAGCGGCGAGCGTATCGGTGTCGCACGAGCCCGTCGCCTTGCGGCCGGAGATCGAGGCTGGGATGATTGCCATCCCGGGCGGCTCCTTTCTGATGGGGACCGACTATGCCGAAGCCTTCCCCCAGGATGGCGAGGGGCCGGTGCGCTCGGTGACTCTGGACCCGTTCCAGATCGACCGATTTCCCGTGACGAACGAACGCTTCGGACAATTTGTTGCGGAGACCGGCTACCGCACGGAAGCTGAGCGATTCGGCTGGTCGTTTGTCTTCTGGGCCCATGTTCCCCAGGAACGCTTCGGAGAGATGGTGGAAGACACGGTGGCCGCGGCTCCCTGGTGGTGCAAGGTACCGGGAGCCAGCTGGAAATCGCCGGAAGGTCCGGGCTCGCAGGTTGCGAAACGACAGCAGTATCCCGTGGTGCACGTCTCGTGGAACGACGCACAGGCCTTTTGCCGCTGGTCGGGACAGAGACTGCCCACCGAAGCGGAATGGGAGTGCGCAGCCCGAGGGGGTCTGGTGCAAAACCTGTATCCCTGGGGAGATAAGCTGCGTCCGAACGGACAACACATGTGCAATATCTGGCAGGGTGACTTTCCGCGCCTGGATACAGCGGATGACGGTTACGCCGGGACCTGCCCTGTCGACGCATTTCCGGCCAACGGCTTCGGCCTGTATTCCGTGACAGGTAACACCTGGGAGTGGTGCGCCGACTGGTTTGACGCGACCTTCCACAGGAACGCCTCGCGGGTGAATCCCGAGGGTCCGCCGGAAGGAACGACGCGCGTGATGAAGGGCGGCTCTTTTCTATGTCATCGGTCTTACTGCAACCGCTACCGGGTTGCAGCGCGCACGTCGCAGACACCTGACAGCTCCACCTCAAACATTGGCTTTCGCTGCGCTTCGACCAGGCGCGCGTCGGGTTCAAATTGAGAAGGCAGTCTTTGCCCAACCGGTCTCGAAGGTCTTTGCGGGAACAACGCAGGTTCCGGCTAATCCCGGAATGCATTCGTCAACGATAGAAGTCGGGGTGTGCAGCTGAAACCCCGGTGAGGAGATTCGAATGAGTGCCATCAGCCGTCGCCGCTTTCTCACTACCGCCGCCATGACTGCTGCTGCAATGCGTCTGCGAGCGCAATCCGCCGCCGCTGTCACGTTGACTATTCCGGAGCAGGCGAATGGCCCGCGCATGTCGGAGGATTTCGTCGGCCTCTCGTATGAGGTGGAGCAGCTTCTTGACCCAACCTTCTTCTCAGCAGAGAACACCGGGCTGATTCGTGAATTCCGGGCGCTGAGCCCGCGCGGCGTCCTGCGACTGGGCGGCAATACGAGCGAGTATGAATGGTGGAAACCGACGCCCGAATCGAAAGAGCCGGAGCATCCGCAGACGCGTGAGGTACAGGGCGAGCCCAGGGCGCAATACTATCCGGTGACGCCGGAGGCCGTGCGTAATCTCGCCGACTTCCTGCATGCGACAGGATGGAGCTGTCTTTACGGAATCGGACTGGGCACCAACACGCCGGAGCACGCAGCGGCGGAGGCCGAGTACGTCGCCAAATCCCTCGGGGAGCGCCTGCAATACTTCCAGATCGGGAACGAGGTAGACCTGTTCGGCAATCATCTGCGCGACCCGAAGACGTGGAACGCCGAGACGTACCTGAAGGAGTGGCTGGCGATGGCGCGCGCGGTCACGAAGGCGGTACCGGGGGCGCGATTCGGAATGCCGGATGTAGCGGCAAACGTTGGATGGCTGACGCAGATTGCTGCGATGTGGCCTTCCATTCAGAATCCGCCGCACGTGACCACGCTGACCCATCACTACTACTTCGGCGGCCCGGCCACCAATCCCGCGGTGAACATTCCCAACCTGCTCAAGCCGGAGACCATGGCACGCGTGCAGAAGACGGCGGATACGGCAACCGCCGCGGCAGACAAGATGGGGGTGCGAGTGCGCATGACCGAAGGCAACACCTGCTATCGCGGTGGGAAGCCGGGCGTGTCGGATGTGTTCGCAGCGGCGCTGTGGTCGGCCGACTACTCCCTGCTGTTGGCCAGCAACAATTACTCCGGAGTGAACCTGCACGGTGGCACGGGCAAGTCTGTATCAAACTCCGTGGGCGGCTTTCTTCCTGGCGACATCCTGTTGAAAGATGCCGGGGCGACGCCGGAACAGATCGCGAGTCACCCGCACCCGTTCTACACGCCCATCGCAACCTTCGGAGACGACTATACGCTCGAGCCGGTGGCGTATGGGCTACGGTTCGCTGGCGCATTATCCGGGGCGACACTGGTGAAGGCGGACCTCACTGGCCAGATTCAGGCCACTGGCGTGGATGCGACGGCGTACGCCGCGCAGCTGCCGGGAGGCGCCAGAACGGTCGTGATCCTGAACAAGGATGCGGAGCGAGACCTGGACCTGACGATTGACTTCGGCACAGCAGGCGGCCGAGTCGAGATCGAAACTCTGCACGCTCCGGCGTTGGACGCACGGGAGGCCCACATTACGCGGGAGACGAAGCAGAGCGTGCTGAAGCAGGGCCGCTATGCGGCAGCCGTGCCGCGCGCCTCGGGAATGAGACTAACCGTGCGGTAAGGCAACGCCCGTTGACCATTCCGCTCACCCCGAGAAACCTCGTTGGGATTCTTATTAAGCAGTTCCCTTGGGATGAGGTTAGTGGTCAGGTGACTCATTCAGCTGTGGGCCGCGGCGTTGCTGCAGAGGGCAGTCCCATCCACGTGAAGACGGTCATGGCAGGGCACCAGTTAGTCAAGGCCGACTGCAGCAGATTAAGGCCGACGAAGACGGTGAGCCACAGCCACTCGGGCGAGACCCAGCGGGCCAGTGCAAGAGAGATAAGAACCATGATGCCGGCCAGTAAACGAACCGCGCGTTCCACGGTCATAAGGCAATCTCCTGGTGCTCCTGAGGAGCGAATTTTGCGGCCCGCACCTGGCCCGCGTTCATCATGTAGTAGAGGACCGGAACCGCGGGCCAGGAAAGAAAGGTGGAGGCCACGCCACCGGCAATGAGCGAGAGGCCGAGGCCCTGGAAGATGGGATCGGCAAGAATGACGCTGGCACCGGCGATGACCCCCGCCGCCGTCAACAGCACCGGTCGCAGGCGCACGGCGCCGGCATCGATGAACGCCTCCGCCAGCGGCATGCCTTCCAGACGGCGCAGCTCGATGAAGTCGACAACCAGTATGGAATTGCGCACGATGATGCCCGCACCCGCGATGAAGCCGATCATCGACGTGGCAGTGAAGAATGCGCCCAGGATGGCGTGCGCCGGCAGAATGCCGACCAGCGTCAGAGGAATGGGAATCATAATGGCGAGAGGCACCGTAAACGAGCGGAACCATCCCACCACCAGCACATAGATCAGCAGCAGCACAGCGGCGAAAGCGATGCCCAGGTCCCGGAAAACCTCAATCGTGATCTGCCACTCGCCGTCCCACTTCATGGAGTAGAAGTCTGTGGACTTCGGCTGCACCGAGTTGTAAATGGCGAGATGCGCGCCGTCTGGCAGGACGAGCTTATGGATCGCGCGATCCATAAGCAGGATGGCGTAGACGGGGCTCTCCTCAGCGCCCGCCACGTCGCCGGTGATGTAGACGACGCGCTTCAGATTCTTGTGATAGATGTCCGGCGCGAGAACCGTGTGCTGCACGCTGACCAGTTCGCGCAGCGAAACCATGCTGCCGTCGGCGCCGCGCAGGCGAATATTCTCAAGAGCCTGCTCGGAGGAGCGTTCGGGACGATCGAGTGCCACCTCGGCGGGAATCGGTTCACGCGAATTGGACACATGGAGCAGTCCTGCCTGCTCGCCCGAGGTCGCAAGCGCCAGTGTTTGCGCCACTTCAGCAACCGGAATCCCGTGCAACGCCGCCTTCGGCTCATCCACGCGGAAGTCCAGCTGCGGCTGCGGATCCTGCATATACCAATCGGTGTCGACAACACCCGGAGCCTGCTGGAAGATCTGCTTCACCTCGCGGGCCACTTCCACCTGGCCATCGACATTCGGCCCGTAAATCTCCGCCACCAGCGTCTGCAGCACAGGCGGTCCCGGCGGAACCTCCGCAATCTGAATGCGCGCACCAAAGCCGGCGGCGATGCGGTCGAGCTCGGGACGGAGCCGCCGTGCAATCGCATGGCTCTGCGCGCTGCGCTCGTCAGCCGGCAGAAGGTTCACCTGGATATCCGCCTGGTTGGGCTGGCGGCGCAGGTAGTAGTGGCGGACCAGTCCATTGAAGTTGAAGGGGCCGGACGTCCAGGAGTAGATCTGGTAGTTCTCCACCTCGGGTTGGCGGCTCAGGTTGTCGCCCAGCGCCTGGGCCACGCGCGTGGTTTCCTCGAGCGGCGTGCCGTCGGGCATGTTGACGATCACCTGGAACTCGCTCTTGTTGTCGAAGGGCAGCATCTTCACCAGGACCGCCTTCATCGGCACCAGGGCGCACGCGGCAAGCAGCAGCAGAGCCACGACTCCCAGAAACATCCAGCGATTGCGCGCACTGCCGATGAGGTGGGCCATCACGCGGCGGTAGAAGCGGGTGAGCCATCCTTCCTTTCCCGGCGTGAGCGTATGCGCGCCGGCCAGATGCTTGCGGCCCAGCAGGCGCATGGCCGCCCACGGCGAGACAACAAAGGCCACGACGAGCGAAAAGAGCATGGCCATGGAGGCGCCGACAGGGATGGGTCGCATGTAAGGGCCCATCAGCCCACGCACAAAAGCCGTGGGCAGGATGGCCGCAATCACCGTGAGCGTGGCGAGGATCGTCGGATTGCCCACCTCTGCCACGGCATCTACGGCAACCTCGCTGAGCCGACGGCCGCGGTTGATGGGCATGCGAAAATGCCGAACCATGTTTTCGACGACGACGATCGCGTCATCCACCAGAATGCCGATGCTGAAGATGAGCGCGAACAGGGTCACGCGGTTCAGCGTGACCCCATCAGGTAAAAAATCACCATGGTCAGCGCGAGGGTCACGGGAATCGCCAGCAGCACCACGCCCGACTCACGCCAGCCCAGGAACAGCGCGATCAGAATCGTCACCGAGATTGTCGCCAGCAGCAGGTGCTTCAGCAGCGTGTCCGACTTCTCCTTCGCCGTGGCGCCGTAGTTGCGCGTCGTGGTGATTGTCAGATCCGTCGGCAGCCGCACCCCCTTCCTCGCGTTGACGCGCGCCAGCACCTCATTGGCAATATCGGTGGCATTCGTGCCCTGCCGCTTGGCCACGCTGATGGTGACAGCTGGATATTCCCGGGTCGGGGCACCGTGAGCGCTCGCCTGCGTTGTGCCGAACAGGACGTAATCGTCCGGTTCCGCGGGGCCGTCGACAATCTTTGCCGCCGCATCGCGCAGATACACCGGTTGCCCCTGAGCCACGCCCAGCACCACGCCTCCCACATCCTGAGCATCGCGGAAGAGATTGCCGGCATCGACGCGAATCTCCTCGTTGCCTTCGGCGAATTCGCCGGCCTGTGTGTGCGCGTTGGCGGCCAGCAGACGATGCACCACGTCTGCAGGCGACATGCCGAAAGCCGCCAGTTTTGCACTGTCGAGTACCACGCGCATCTCGCGGGGCTGTCCGCCAATGACGCTGGTTTCCGATACATCGGGGATCTGCCGGATCGTGTGCTGGACTTCGTCGGCCATCTGGCGAAGCTGATAGCCGTTGTAGTTTTTGCCCCACAGCGTCAGCGCGAGGATAGGCACGTCGTCGATCGAGCGCGCCTTGATCATCGGCTGCGACGCGCCCTGCGGCAGCACGCTGGCGTTGGAGTAAGTCTTGCTGTAGACCTTCACCAGCGCGTCTTCTTCCGGCGTTCCCACCTTGAAGCGCACGATGACCAGGCTCTGCCCTGGGCTCGAGATCGAGTAGACGTACTCCACGCCCGGGATCTCATGCATCAGGCCTTCAATGGGATTGGTAACCCGCTCCTCGACCTCATTCGGCGTCGAGCCGGGCATGGCCGTCATCACGTCGAGCATCGGCACTACGATCTGCGGGTCTTCCTCGCGGGGAATGGCAGCGACCGCAAAAATGCCCAGCGCCAGCGACGCCAGCACAAACAATGGCGTCAGCTTGGAGTTGATAAAAGCGTGGGCCACGCCGCCCGCGATGCCGCGGGATCCCTGTCCGGTCCGCTGCTGTTTCACGGCTGTGCCTCGATGCGGACTCCGGACAGGTCGCGATCTCCGGGGTCATTCACTAGCCTTTCGCCGGCGACCGCTCCGGAGAGAATCTCCACCTGATTGCCGTGTCGGTTCCCCAGCGTAACGTAATGCAGTTGGGCAACGCTGTTTGGATCGAGTGCGTAGACACAGGCCAGCGAGCCGCGCATCACCACCGCCGACTGCGGCGCCAGAATCATCGGCTTCACCCCGCCGGGAATGCCGACCGTTGAGTACATCCCCGCCCGCAGACTCTTCACCGCTGGCAGGTCGAGCTTGACGAGGAAGCTGCGGCTGGCCGGATCGGCGGCGGGTACAATCTCGGCCACCGTGCCATTCAGGTTCGGCGCGTCAATTCCCTCCACCGTCACCGGCAGCTTCATTCCCGCATGAATCGACCCGATCAGCGATTCATCCACGGTCGTATAGACCTGCAGCGGACCCTCGCGATCGATCTGGAGCACCGGCATTCCCGGCGCCGCCAGGGTTCCCGGGTCGGCCATGCGTGCGGTGACCGTGCCGGCGAAGGGAGCACGCAGCGTCGCATAGCCCAGTTGCGTGCGCGCACCGGCCACCGCCGCCTCGGCCTGCTCGCTCTGCGCCGCATAGGCGGCTACCTGCAATTGCGCGGCCTCAGAGCGCTTCTCCACCTCGTCGAACTCCTGAGGGCTGACACTTTTCTGCTCTTTGAGCATCTGGTATCGCGACAACGTCTGCGCGGCCAGGGAGGCCTGCGCCTGAGCAGCCATCTGCTGATTCCGGGCAGCGGTTGCGCCGGCGGTCGCCTGCTCAAGCGTCGACTGCATTGCCGCGTCGTCCAGGGTCACCAGCCCCTGCCCTGCGCGGACCCGGTCACCCGGCTGCACCAGTACCTGGCGGATAGGTCCGGGAACCTGCGGAGAGATCACGGCCGTCTCCTTCGCATGCACCGTCCCCGTGGTATGGATCAGTTGCGGCGCCTGTGCCGAGACGCTCTCGACCACAGCCGCCTTCACCGCCGGTGGTGTTGCGGGGGCGGGACTGCTGCCGTGCGAACAGCCCAGCAACAGCACAGGGGGGAGAATAAGAGACAAGGACAAAATGCGCTTCATTGCAGGTTCTCCGCAGAATCAGGTGTGAGCTGGCCGGTGGCGTAAAGCAATTCCGCATTGGCCACCGTATTTCCATAAGCAGCGCGCCAATAATTTTCCTGACTCTGCCGCTCGGCATCTTCGGCGCGCAGCAGATCGGTCATCGTTGCGAGGCCGGCATCGTAACGGTTGTGCAGAATGCGCAGGCTTTCCGTGGACCGGTCCGTCGCGGCCCGCGCCGTAGCCACCATCTGCTCCGCGGTCCGGTGATCGGTAAAAGCGCGGCTCACCGCAAGGCGGATCTGTTGCTCCTGGCAGCGTTCCTGAGCTTTCGCCTTCTGCTGCGCTGCTTTTGCCTGTTCCAGATGCGCCCGCTTGCTCAGCGGCAGAATGTCCAGGTTCAGCTGCGCCCCCGCGACCCAGTTGTTGCCTCCGTCGCCGGCAAAGGTCTGCCGATCCATTTCCCAGTTGCCGTAGGCGCTCAACTGTGGGAAGAAATCGGAGCGGGCGGCCTTCACCGCCTGTTCCTCCGCGGCCGTCTGCTGAGCCAGCGCTTTCAAATCCGGTCTCGCCTTCAGGGCGGCGGTAACGTCCTCCGCCAGGTTGCCCGCGGGATAGCTCCTGGCCTCCATGGGCTTCAGCTCGGCGTGGGCATCCGTGGCGCTGCCCATCGCCGCCTCAAGCTCCGCCCAGGCAGTCTCTACGGCACCCTGAGCTGCGATCGTCTCCTGCTGGCGCGCCGACAGATTGACCTGGGCTCCGAGCATGTCCGAATCGATCGCCAGACCCGCCTTCACGCGGGTCTGCGCATCATGGAGCAGCGCCTCGGCCGTCCGCTGCCCGTGCTGCGCTACCTCGAGTTGCCGCTGTGCGTAGAGCACGGCCTGGTAGGCCTGCACCACCTGAAAGACCACGCCCTGGTTGACGGCTCCAGCCATCGACATCGCGCTGGCCGTCCCCAGCTTCGCCGCGTGGATCTGTTCCTGCGTCCCGAACCAGTTGAAGAGCATCCACTCTCCGCTCAGCCGCGTCGCAAAATTGCCGGTGGGCGTCGGCCGATTCAGCGAATCGAGTGAGAAATCGCTTTGCGCGAATCGCTGCTGGCGCAGCTTCGTCCCGAACACATACACCGGGTCGTTGCCGCGAGAAAGGTCCTCCGTGAAATTGAGTCGCGGCAGCAGCGCGGTGCGCGCCATCGAAGCGCCCACGCTCGCTGCCTGCACATCGGCTTTCGCCACGGCCACCTGCGGATTCTGACCCAGTGCCCGGTCGATGGCTTCGCGCAGCGTCAGCGACGGCGCCTGTGCTGCCGCGGCCGTCGCCAGCAATGCCGGCAGCGAACCCACCAACCAGTGTTTCCAGCGGTCTCTGCTCATCCTCAGCACGTCCTCGCCCCTCGACCGCGGACACACGAGTCCGAGTTCCACGGAAGTGCGGAACTCCTGCCCGACGCAGCGGTCGTTTCGGGTGCTTCTGATCCCCTAAACGCCGCGACTGCGCCAAGCGTTACAGATTTTGAGCAGAACTCTTCAAGCGGAGATATTCCTCAGTCAGAAGCCGGCGCAAAACGGGCCGGGCCTCGTCTTCCGGACAGACGTTCAGCGCGCGACAACGGTCGATCGCCCGCTTCAAATCCTCGATGAAGGCCACGCATGCCGGGCACGCTTCGATATGTTGCCGCATGCGCTCGCAACTCTCCGGTTCCAGCTTGCCATCCAGATATTCCGACAGGTTGGCGAAGATCTCGCGGCACTGCGGAGACCGCTTTGCAGCCGACCTCCTCGGACGCGCGCTTGCCGGAGGCCTCCGCAGCAGTTTCGCCATTTCCTGGCGTACGAGAAGTCTGGCTCTGTGCAGCCTGACGCGCACCGTACCGGGCTGGATCGACAGGATCTTTGCGACCAGATCGCTGTCCAGCTCTTCGATGTCATGCAGCACCAGAACAATCCTGTACCGGGGTGGCAGTGCCAGAATCGCGGTATGCAGCATGTGATGATCCTGCCCTCGCAGCGCCTCATCTTCCGGGCTCGCCCCGGGATCGGCCAGCAACAGCGCCTGCAATTCCGTCTCGTCGGGCAGCAACTGTTCGAGCGGGATGGTCCTGCGATACTTCGCCGTCCTGCGTCCCTGCCAGCAGCGATTCCTGGCAGCCGTGTACAGCCATGCCGAGAGCGCTCGCGGATCGTCAAGCTTCGCCAGGTGCGGCAGGGACTTGATCAGGACTTCCTGCGCCGTGTCCTCCGCGTCCTCCCTGTGCCCGCAGACTTTGACACCGAAGGAGAGCACCGTTCGCTGCAACAATTCCAGCGCGCGCTCAATGGCGGATTCATCGCCACTACGCAGCAGCGCTATCGCCTCTGCAAGTTCCGGACGCACGATTCAGCAGTTTTCAATCGGACAGGTGATTGTATATCCCTGCTTCCCTGGATCGGACCGAGCCTGCCGGGAAGAGCACAGGATCAGGATGGTCCCGCCTTCCCGCAGGTCAAATCCTAAATGCTTGCGCCGGTGTCGCTTAGGGCCAAAACGACGCATTCTTTCTCCCTCTCAACCACACCGAAGCTGTACCGGGATTCTTCTTTAGGCTGTCGACGACTGTGAGTCCCGCGCTGCCTCGAAGCTCCCACGCCGGAGGGCGGAAACTAAGTCGAATACAGGTTCGTCTGCAGGTACTCATTGCGAAATTTACCGTCTGGGTCGTATTTCGCAGCGAGGGTTTTGAAATCGCCGAGGCGCGGGTATTGGCGGTCGATTTGGGATCCTGGGATGGTGAAGAGCTTGGCCCAGTGCGGGCGCGGGCCGAAGGGCGCGAGTTTGGCTTCGATTTCAGGCAGGATCTGGCGAACAGCGGGCCACTCCGGTTTCCACGTGAAATGGATGGCGAGCGAGAGGCGCTGGTGGGCCATGCTCATCCAGAGGTTGTCGGCGGCAATGGTGCGCAGCTCTGTGACGAAGAGGTGGGGCGTGATGCGTTCGCGCAGAGTTTCGACGGCACGGATGGCCTCGTAGCCGCGATCGAGCGGGACGAAGTACTCCGTCTGCAGCTCGCTTCCGCTGGATGGAGTGAAGTTCATGCGGAAGTGGGGCAGGCGCTCGTACCAGGGTCCGGGAATGCCAAGCTGCTCGGTGCAGGCGTCCGCGGGATGGCCGAGGATGGGGTGCATCTTCACAGAGGCTCGACGGGCGCCGTAGAAGTCTGCGCCGAGGGTGGCATCGTAGGTTCGGTCAGTGCGGCGCTTGATCCAGACCTGAGTGGCGCGGCTCTGCTGCCAGTCGGTGAAGAGGCTGACGCTGTATCCGCTGGAAAAGATGTCGGTGAGGTGGTGCTCCAGTTGAGCGAAGGGCAGGTCGAGATAGACAGTCTGTGCGACCTGGTAGGTGGGCTGCAGGTCGAGGGTGACGCGGGTGAGTATGCCGAGAGCGCCGAGATGGACCGCGGCTCCGGCGAAGACGTCGGGATGATCGGTGCGTGAGAGGTAGACGAGTTCACCGTTGGCAGCGACGAACTCGAATCCTGATACGGCGGTGGTGAGATTGCCGTTGTGTATCCCGGAGCCGTGCGTCGCGGTGGCAATTGCTCCGGCGACCGAGATGTGCGGGAGCGAGGCGAGATTGTGCAGGGCGAAGCCTTTGGCGTCGATGACCGGGGCAAGATCACCGTAACGCACACCGGCGCCGACGATGACCGTCCGGCCGGAGGAGTCGATGTCGATGGATTTGAGCGCAGCCGGCGCAATCTGGTTATCGATGCTGTCGGCGATGCCGTTGAAGGAGTGCCGCGAGCCGAGGGCTCGCAGATGGTGATGGCTGCGAACAGCGGACTGCACTTCGCTTGCAGTATGCGGCTCCAGCAGGTTGGGTGCGGAATAGGTGAGATTTCCGGCCCAGTTGGTGCGCGGGGCTGAACTGGCCTGGGCGTGCAGGAAACGGGACAGCATACTGCCCGCCATGGTAATACCCGATGCTTTCAGAAACTGACGCTTGTCCATGGTTCGGCCTCCGCGCGGCAGCTGTGCGCTCTGTCTGTATAGGCTGTGTGGGAGGGTTTTGCAAGGCCGGCGGGGCCTTGGCTCAACTCGTGTGGGAGTCCGGGATACTCTCTCCAGCCAATCGTCAGGACAGTCGGCAGACGGTTATCCGCAGTCCGCGATGCGGTTCGCCCTCGGTGGCGCGATGGGATGCGGATCGGCGAGGCGCCTGGGCTCGAAATCGACAAACACGTCACGTCCGATTTTCAGACCATCACGATTGTTCCCTCGAAAAACAAAGAGAGCGATAACCACTTATCCGACGAAAAGACATTGACCGTCGCGAGTATTGAGCTCGCACTGATCGAAGTGGCGGGGAGACTCAAGTCGCTTTAGCCATCATGCTGACGCATGACATCATTAGGATGCAAAGAAAGCGGTTGTCCATTATGAAAGCCGGCCACTAAGAAAGAGGTCAATTGCGACGTCCTTGTCCGCTTTCCAGAACATAAAACTTGGATCCTTCAGTCCCCATTGGATGTACGGCACGGTAAAACGAGCTTTGACCGTTGCGGTTGTGCCTTCAAGATGGACAAGCATCGGGATGGTGATCTCGTGAGGCGTGCCGAGGAGGGTGAAGATACCAGTTACCTGGATGGTGGAGTCGCCTGAAGGAGCGATGGCGCCGGTATAGGTCTTCGGTTCAAAGGAAACAGTTGCGTGCTGGCCGACCTCGAGGACGTCCTTGTTCATCTTCTTGTCGCGACTGCCATTGCCGGTCTTGCCGCTGCCGGCGAGGACGACCACCGAACCTGACATCTCAGGAGCGCTGCGGTCAAACTCAATCGATCCGGATTGAATGTGAAACGTGCCGTTGACAACCTCGTGCGTCGTGTTGAGCGTCATTTTGACTTCGCTGGCATCGGGGTTGACGGCGAAGGTCTGATGCTGGGCAAGTGCGGCTGGAGCGAGTATGGCAGCGAGGGCTACGACTGCGAAGGACTTCATTGCACCTCCTTTGGAAGACTTTGACCGCCTGGAATTGTCTTGGCGTGGCTCGATTCAGCTGGCGACTGCCTGCGGAGCAAGAGCGGCAGGCTGGGTGACGCGTGTCAGCATGGCCGTCGCGCGCATCGCACCGGGCCAGACCCTCAGGCAGAAGGGCAGTACAGCGCGCGCGAAAGCGTTGTTCAGGCCATCGGCGGCGAGCTCGGCAAGATGCATCTGCGGCAGCATTGCGGAACGCAGTTTTGGCTGAAAAACGGACGCCGGCTCCCCGGAAAGATAAGCAGCGGCGGCACGCCGGGCAGTATGCAGCGCGATGGATATGCCATCGCCGGTGAACGACGGGATTACGGCTGCCTGATCGCCGATACAGTAGAGTCCATCCTCGGTTGAGCGGCGGACGTAACCGTACGGGATATGAGTGACGGTGATCGGCTTGTCGAGCAGCGGCTCCGCACCGCCAAGCCGCATTGCGAGGTGGGGACAGTCCTGCTGCATCTTTGCAAGCAGACCCTCCCAGCGAAGACCCGCACGCGCAAAATACCGCCGTTGCACCACACAGCAGAAATTCGTAATGCCGTCTTCCACCGGCTGGATACCACCGTAGCCTCCGGAATAGAGCGTCAACTCGGAGGCGTCCGCCAGCTCAGCGGTTTGGGCGGCAGACAGCCGGTAATACATCTTGAATCCGATCCATTGCTGGGGGTCCTTCGGGCGGCGGTGGCCGCGCAGATCGTGTTTGCCCGTGGCGAGAAAGGCGGTTGGAGCCTCGCATATCGTGCCGTCGTCGAGCGTAGCCTGCCAGAGGTTCGCGGTCGCACGGCTGAGCGACCGCACGCTGA
This sequence comes from uncultured Acidobacteriaceae bacterium, assembly GCA_963770525.1. GTDB lineage: Bacteria > Acidobacteriota > Terriglobia > Terriglobales > Acidobacteriaceae > Palsa-343. The sequence goes on from CAVYPY010000009.1 coordinate 87,916, forward strand.
GGCCACGCTCAACACGGACTCCCGCGGCGACGGCTGCGGCGATGAGCGCTGTATCGAGCGCCTTGCGCGTGAGCGACTTCGCGGGAAAGGGCAACGGGGCCGTCGCGGCGCGCCTTGCAGCGGCCAGTCGAACGTAGTCGATCGGCACGGCGCCAAGCGAGGCAACGTCGATGCCAAGTGCATGCAGGTCCTCAAGGGCCTCGCCGCTCAGGAACTCTCCGCAAACCTTATGTCGCGGTGTGGGCTCGCGTTCGATCAGCGTGACACTTCGTCCCTTTCGAGCGAGCGCGATCGAAGCCGCACAGCCTGCCACTCCACCACCGAGAATCAGTACTTCATCCTGCAAAGCATTCCCTCCCAATTCACTGGATATCCCAATCAATCTGCAGTGGGCTCCAACTCTCTAGTAGACGTCCAGCAGGCAGTTCGGCACATCATTCTGTACAAATCGTCATTTGGGAGCAGTGAAAGAATGCGGACGGATGCACATGTGCCGATATGTCATGGCCTCCAAGGTGACGATCTCTCGCGACGAGTAGTGAGTTCGTGCCAGCTAAGGGCGAGGTCAACGATCAGCAGCGAGGCAAGCGTAAAGGCGATGACGCCGACAGCGGACAGGACGTCGCCCAGGTGGCTCCAGTACGCGGGCACGAGGTTCAGAACGCGGCTGGAGACAAAGGTAAAGGTGACGGCGTAGGAGCGGGCCATCCATTGGCGATGCTGGACGATTTGACGGTTGCGCGCGGTAAGGAAGGCGGCGGTGGTGCAGATCATCCACGCAGCGGCCTGCATGGAGGTTCCGGGGAGGCCCGGACGCCCCCAGGCGAGAGCGATCCCAGTGAACGAACCGACGAAAACGGAAACCACGTAAACGCGGCCGAGTATGCGATGGAGTTGGAGGTGACGGTGACGGATCCGCGTGGAGAAATTGATGGGGCCGATCAGGAGAGCGAAGGTTCCGGCGAGCGTATGCGGGATAAGGAGATGGCGATCGGCGATGACCTGCAAACGGTAGGCGTGGTACATCGGATAGTCGGTGATGAGGAGGACTTCCGAGGTAATGAAGACGAAGAGCGTGGTGAGACCCAGCGAAACCCAGAGAATAATCTTGAATCTGGAACCGGAGGTTTTGCGCTCTATTAGCGTGGAAGTTGCCATAAATCGCTCTCAGATGGTTAGACGTGATGAGTTGTGCCACGAGTTTCGCCACAGTGAAAGCGGCTTACCGCAATGGACATCCGCGCGCGCCAGCCGAGCCTGAACCGGGTCGCCTCCGGCCGGCACGGGCCTCACTTCCACCGCCCCACACACAACCGTCCCGGCCACCGATGGTCAACCGTCACAGCCTCGCGCGGAACCGCAGCCATCCTCAGCAACTGCAGCCAGTCCTCCTTGCGGAAGGCCCGACGGAAGGACACCGGCCCATCATGCCGCACAAACCGGTGCCATCCCGCCAGCTTCGCCAACCACCCAAACATTCTGCAACTCCACTTCGACCGCTCCAGGTCATTGATAAACCAACCTGCCTGCGCAGTCGATTCCATCCACTGCAGCAATGCAATGATCTCCTCATCCTCCAGATGATGCGCCATCAGCGAGCTCACGACGATATCCACTGGCTGCCTCGGTCGATACTCCAGAGCGTCGCCGGTTACCCACGCGATTCCGAGATTCTTCGGCGTGAACTCCGCTGCCGCACGCGCTGCATAAGGATTCAGGTCGATCCCCGTTAACTGCACAGCAATGTCGCGCCTTCGCGCCCAGGCTGCAATCTGCCGCAGCAGATCACCGCCGCCACTGCCCACGTCGACGATCTGCAGCGGGTCACGCAACCCACGTGGCAACCGCTCCAGCCACGCCAGCGTCGGCCGATAGCCCAGCAGCCAGCGGTTGACTTGCTCCAGATGGCCCAGGCAGCCACGGAAATCCTCGTAGCTGCAATCGCCATCCATCAGCTCCGGCAGATCACCCGGTGGAACCCGCCGCCTGAAGTCGATCTCCGCACTAGACCACATGGAAGCGCATCGTCTCCGCTGTCAGCCCAGGGCCAAAGGACATCGCGCATCCGCGCTGGCCCGGCTGCGCCTGCTGCATCATCCGCTGCAGCACAAACATCACCGTCGCCGACGACATGTTACCGAAGCGCGTAAGCACCTCTCGCGACGCTGCCAGTGCATCGCCTGGCAGTTCCAGTCCCTTCTCCACCGCGTCCAGAATCGACCGTCCGCCGGGATGCACCGCCCACAGGTCGATGCTGTCGCGCTCGGCCATGAGTTCGCCCTCGTGAAGCGCGCGGCCCAACTCCGCCGGCACCCGCCCGGAGAGCAGCATGTCAAACCCCAGCCCGCGGATTTTCCAGGTAATCAGCCCCCTCGTCTCGGGCACCATCACTGCCTTGAAGCTGTCGAGCGCGAACCCCTGCTCGCGCGCAGTAATCAGACTCGCCGCCGCCCCATCGGCAAACACCAGAAACGAGAGCACCTGCTCCAGCTCCTGCGTCTCCTGGAAGTGCAGCGTGCACAGCTCGAGGTTCAACATGAGCACACCCGCCTTCGGTTCTGAACGCACAATGTGCCGCGCCAGCTTCAGCGCATTGATCGCGGCATAGCATCCCATAAATCCAACCATCGTCCGCTCCACGCCCGCCGAAAGCCCGAGGTGATCGACAATCTCAAAGTCCAGACCCGGCGCATAGAGCCCGGTGCAGCATGTCACCAGCACATGCGTAATACCGGAGCGTTCCTTCTCATTGAGCTCCAGCCGGTCCACGGCCTTCCTCATCAGCACCGGAGCGCTCTGCTCGAACAGCTCCATACGCCGCGCCGTGTTGGGAAAGTTGCCTGGTCGATAAAACTCATGCGCGGGATGCGACGAAAATTGGCCGACACCTTTCTGCGGATCGAGGAATGAATAGCGATGCGCGATGTCAGCGCGGCTCACCATGCGGCGGAAGACCATGCGCAGCCTCGGCTCGACAAGCATCTTCTCTGCGAAGACGGCGAAGGCGTCATGCACATCGTGCTCTGGTACGGCAGTCGCGATGCGGTTCAGGTAAGCCGTAGTTGTGTGCAATGGGCTCTTACCTGATTATAGGGACGATACTCTGCGCATGTGCGTGTGTTGGGAAAGCTGGCGGGCGAAGAAATGATCTTCCAGCGACGGTTGGCTATTAGCAGTCGGGGTAATCTCACGATGCCCGCTTCAGTCTTTCTTTGTTCAAATCGTTCATGGACTTCCGTTGCGGTTGCAAATCAATTGGCCTGGATGTGACCGTTCCTGTTGATGCGGCCAGCCAGATTCAGATCCTTTACCTACTCTCTCAGATGAGACGCCATTCTTTCTGGTAGCACCGTGGAAGTGTGGCAAAGATGAAGACTTGTTCATTGAGCGCTCATCCGCCACGAGGAAATGTGGCAGTGCTGGCCTCACCGGTCTGTGCTGCACCAGGTGAACCTCAGCATGATCTTCCAGAGCCTTCAGACACACACTTTCAGGACGATTTCAGACGGCAGATCGCGTCTCAGGTCGCTCTGTTTCCACAGCCATTCACGGCACGAAAATTGCCGGATGGACCCAATGGACCCAATTTTGTGGAAAATACAACCCTGGCTGTAGCCATTTAGCTGAGGCTGTAATTGCTTGATTTGGTGGGACTAATCAGAGGCTTGAAGATGGTCGGGGAGAGAGGATTTGAACCTCCGACCCCCTGGTCCCGAACCAGGTGCTCTACCAGGCTGAGCCACTCCCCGACTGCGTTTCTTCAGTCTACTGTAGTCACCCCACTCGGGCAAACCACCATGCAGCGAATGGATCTGTGGTCGAGGTACAGTGATGACAAGGGCCGGATCACTTCCGGCCCTGTTGTTTCTGCACAACGATGACGCCGCGCCACTCTCTCGATTTTTCTGCTGTCCGCGTCCTCGACGGCGGCCTCGCCACGGAGCTGGAGCGGCGTGGATGCGATATCAGCGGCCCTCTCTGGTCAGCACATGGGCTCGATCGCTCTCCCGCTGCTCTGACCGCAGTACACCTCGATTATTTGCGGGCCGGAGCGAACTGCATCGCGACGGCAAGCTATCAGGTTTCGGCTATGGGCTATCGTGACTTCGGTTTGACTGCGAAGGAAGCCGTAGCGGCAGCCCGTCGCGCCTTCATGCAGTCGGTAAGCATTGCCGAGGAGGCGCGCGCCCAATACGCTTGCGAGAACCCACGCCGTGTCTGGATCGCCGCTTCTCTGGGGCCTTATGGTGCGGCTCTTCACAATGGAGCTGAGTACCACGGCCAGTACGACATCGATGGTGACGAACTGGTCGCCTTCCACGCAGAGCGTCTTGCCGCATTGGCGAATACCGATGCCGATCTCGTAGCCTTCGAAACCGTCCCCTCTCTCATCGAAGCTGAAGCGATAGTCCAGGCTCTCGCCCAATTTCCGCAGCTGGCCGCATGGATTTCTTTTACCTGTAGCGATGCCGTGCACGTTGCCCATGGAGAGTCGCTCCATGACTGCGCAGAGATGTTGTCAGGCGTGACCCAGGTCGTCGCCATCGGGATCAACTGCACAGCGCCTCGTCTCATCCTGCCCCTTCTGGCTGCGGCCCAGCGCGGATGCCAGGCGCAGAAGCCGGTCATCGTCTATCCCAACTCCGGAGAAGTCTGGAACCCCGACACTCGTACGTGGCACGGCGACGACAACACCGAGAACTTCGGCGCTTTGGCTCGATCCTGGTATGCGGCTGGCGCGCAGGCCGTTGGGGGATGCTGCCGCACGCGTCCAGCCCACATCGCCGCCGTCGCGCAGGCAGCCCGCGACCCTCATCTCGACCGGCGCGTCGTAGTATCCTGAGAGAACGCGCCCGTAGCTCAGCTGGATAGAGCGGATGCCTCCGGAGCATCAGGTCGGGAGTTCGAATCTCTCCGGGCGCACCATCCCAAAGACTCACCCAGCCCCGCTTCGCCTCCATTCCAGATATAGTTCTCTCGTCCATGCAGTTCGCCTTACGAACGTCGGTGCGGGAGACCTCGAGGATGCTGCAGTACTCCTTTCCACGGCTTGCAATCTTCTCGATTGGCAGCCTGCTTCTATGCCCCAGTGCGAGGCTCGGCGCGCAGGATGTTCAATCCCCCCTGGGCCTCTTCGAGAGTCAGGCCGATGTCGGTTCTGTCACTCCTCCCGGGACTGGAATCTACAACCCCACAACGGATACCTACACTCTCACCGCCGCCGGCGCCAATCTATGGGACACCACTGACGCGTTTCACTTTCTCTGGAAGAAGATCTCCGGGGATGCGGTTCTCACGGCTGATATCCGCTTTCCAGAAACCGCCGGTGAACACAATCCGCACCGGAAAGCCATCCTGATCTTTCGCCAGAATCTCACACCCGGCAGCCCCTATGTCGATGCCGCGCAGCATGGCGTGGGCCTGATGGCGCTCCAGTATCGTCCGGCCGAGGACGCGACCACCGATGACATCGAACTGCCCGTCGAGCAGGCGCCGCAGCGGCTGCGCCTGGTCAAACGCGGCGACACCTTCACCATGGAACTCAGCATGAGCGGCGAGCCCCTGCACTCAGTTGGCACGTCCATCCAGCTGCACCTGCAGGAGCCCTTCTACGTTGGCATCGGTCTCTGCTCCCACGATCCCAATCGCGTCGAAAAGGCCGTCTTTTCCCACGTCACCCTCGAGAAACCCGATACTCTTCCCGCTACGCTCACCCTCAACAGCACCCTGCAGGCCGTCAACACCGACGCCGATTTCGCCCGCGCCATCGCCGTCTATTCCGCGCCCTCGCATTTCGAAGCGCCCAACTGGTCTCGCGATGGCAAGACCCTGATCTTCGACGAGGGTGGCAAAATCATGACGATCCCCGCCGAGGGCGGATCCCCGCAGCCTCTCAACATCGGCGACGCGACCCGCTGCAATGGCAGCCACGGCCTCTCGCCCGATGGTCAATGGCTGGCCGTCACCTGCAGTACCACCGGCATGCCGGAATCCCGTGTCTACGTTGTCCCGTCCACCGGCGGGACGCCGCGCCTCGTCACTGAGCATCCGAATTCGTACTTCCACAGCTGGTCCGCCGACGGAAGAACCATTATCTTCACGCGCCCCGATCACGGCGCCAGCAACATCTTTGCGATCGCAGCGAACGGTGGCCCCGAGCACGCGCTCACCACCGGTACCGGCATCAGCGACGATCCGGACGCCTCGCCCGACGGTCAATGGATCTACTTCAATTCCGATCGCGGCGGCAGCATGCAGATCTGGCGCATGCATCCCGACGGCAGCGCGCCCCAGCAGGTCACCCACGACGCTTTCGTCAACTGGACGCCCCATGTCTCTCCCGATGGCAAGACCGTCGTTTTTATCAGCTATGAACCGGGAACGACAGGGCATCCGGTCAACCGGCCCATCGCTCTGCGTCTGCTGTCGGTGGAGGACGGCAAGATCCGCATTCTTGTCCACCTCACCGGGGGCTCCGGCACCATGAACGTCCGCTCCTGGGCGCCGGACAGCCATCACCTGGCCTTCGTCAGCTATCAGGAGCTGCCGGCTCAGGGAAACTGAACTCTCCATTCAGGTTGCAAAGCCTGCGACTCAGGCCCTCATGGCGCCATCTAACTGTTAAGGATGTGCTCTGCCTGCCGCCTGCGGTACACTCAGGGCAGAGACGTTGTCCCCAGGAGAGTTTCCGCCTATGGCTACTACAACCACTGTTCCGACCACCGCGATCCCCGAAGCCGCTCCTGCGCCGAAGGCCACCCCCGTCCGACTCACCGATAGTGCCGTGAGCAAGGTGCGCGAGATTATGGCGACCCAGGATCCGCTGCCCGCTGGACTCCGCATTGGTGTCGTGGGGGGCGGCTGTTCCGGCTTCCAGTATTCGATGTCCTTCGAAAACCAGTCCGGCATGATGGACAAGGTCTACGACTTCAATGGCCTGAAGGTCTTTGTCGACGCCACCTCGCTGATGTACCTGAATGGCTGCGTCGTCGATTACGTCGAGACCCTCGAAGCGGCCGGCTTCAAGTTCGAAAATCCCACCGTGAAGAGCACCTGCGGGTGCGGCTCTTCCTTTACGGTCTGACCTCTCAGAAGAGGGATCAGAAAAGGCCCGCGCCAAAAGCGGGCCTTTTTCTATTGCGGCTGATTCTGTTGCGGTTGGGGCGTCGAATTATCCTGCGGATTTGTTGTCGAATTGTCCGGCGACATGAGGGTCGAGCCGTTGTTGGGCGGCTGCGTGATGACATTGGAAGGCGAGTTCCCGTTCTGCGTGCCGTTCGCTCCGTTCGGATTGGCTGCGCCTCCGGCCAGGCCGGCCATCGCCTGCGCCTGATCGGCCATGGGATCGTAGTTGAACTCCCAGTGGTCGTAGCTGGTCTGCTTCATGTAGTCGATCAGAGACGGCTTCTTCACCGGCAGGGTAAAGCCGACAATCGGTCCCGTGCCGCCGAAGGTCGTGGCCGAGGTTCCCGTGCCTGGCGAACTCGAGGTCGAGCCGAATGTGCTGCCGCCCATCGGGGAAGTGGAACTTCCGCCCATCGGCGATGAGCTATTACCAAACGACGAGTTCGATCCGAAAGACGAACTCGGCGAGCTGCCGAATCCAGTGCCCGGCGTGCTGGGACTGCTTCCGAAGAGCCCGCTACTCCCGGAACTGCCATTCGTTGGCGAGGAACTCGCAGTACTGGAGCCGTCACTGCTGGCAACAGGAACACCATTCGCATCGGTAGCCGCTGCCACGGGGGCATACATGGAAGCGCCCACGCCTCCGATTCCCGCCATGCCGACGCCGGCCATGGCCATCAGCGGCTGTCCGAAGAATCCCAGCGGTCGCACATGCGCGTGCCCAAAATACACAGGCTTCCAGTCATCTTTCCCGGTCAGCGGATCCGCATACTTCTTGCGCAAAAAACGGATCTGGTTCGTTTCAACCAGCTGATCGATCGACGTTGGATAGTTACCGAACTTCCGATAATAGAGCTGAATCGCGCGCCGGTACTGCTCGCCACGGTGGATCGTTTCGAGCTCTTTGTCGCGCTGGATCGAACGCGCCATCTTCGGCGCAGCGACCGCCACGCTGATCAGCAGCAAAATGCAAAGAAAGATCGCCGCCAGCAGCACAAATCCGGCTTCAGCATCGCTTGGGGACGGTTTGGGGGAAGACTTCATGGGAAGACTCAGCTCTGCGACAGGGGCAGTGTCTGCGTGTTGTTGTACAGCAGGTCTGTCACCTGAATCGACAGCGGGTTGATCTTGATGATTTTGTAGTGATGATCCACAACGTCGCCTTCTGACGCGATGAACACATCATCGTTGTGCAGCAGGAAGGCCTTCTTCGCCCCTCCTTCTGCCTCGTACCCAAAGAACTTCAGATCGATCGGCGGCGGTGGCGGTGGCCCCTGAGCCACCAGCACCTCTTTTGGCCGCACCGGCCCGATCGGCTTTTCAATCTTCACCGGCGCCGAGTTCATCGAGAAAATGTTCCTTCCCGAGCCGTTGTAGACCAGCGACTCCGCCCCCGCCATCACTTCCGGATGCAGCGTGGGATCCAGCTTGGCCAGCGACGGAACCTTCTGCGCTGCATGTTCTCCCTGCGTGCCTGGCGCCACCTCTGTCGAGGCCGCCGGCGACGGTGTCGCCGCTGGGGTGCTGCCGCCGCCGAAAACCGATCTAACGAAATAGACGAGCGCCGCGATCAAAACGATCGCCAGGACGACCAAAATCACAACGTTCCGCTTATTCTCGAGGCCAGCCCTCATCGCGGCACCTCGGCAGCGGCTGGTTCCAGATTGCCGTTGTTTGCGGTGGCAGGCGGCAGGTCGGTCGCGCTGGCCCGCAGATAGGTCCGCAGGCGCAGCCGCAGATTCACCAGGCCGCCCTGCTGTCCGGTCAGCGTGACCCCGTCAATGATGAAAAACACGTGATCTTTGTCGCGCTCCAGATCGTTAATGAAATGCATCAGGTCGGTGTACTGTCCGCTCAGGCCGGCATCGATGCGCACCTCCACCAGTCCATCCACCGACGGCGTCGGAGTGTATCCCGCCCGTGACAACGTGACATGATTTTTCGAGGAGACAGCCCCCAGCTGCGCCAGGATGGTCGAGAAATCAGGCGCAATCCGCGCATCGAAGAAGTTCCCGGCATCCACATTCGACGCTTCCACCTTCTTCGGCAGTCCATGCAGGTGCTGCATCTGCGCTTCCAGTTGTCCGTAGCGCAGCTCCTCCTGAACGTACGTTCCCGACTGCCCGGCGCGGATCGCTTCCCAGGCCAGCGCGAACTTCACCGCGAAAAAGATATTCACCGCCAGCGCGATGCCCAGCAGGGCGAAGTGCAGATTCAGTTTCGTGAAGAGGGTTCGGCGCTTCATGGTGTCCGCATCCCCCCTGACTGGCCGGCAGGCGCCTTCTTCATCCGCTTTCCATGGGAAGGTCGATGGGCGCTCCGCGTGTGAGCCTTCGCTTCTTCCTTCTCATCCGCACCTGCCTCGATGGGCAGGGGCCGGTAATCCGCCAGAATGTCGAAGTTCACATCGCTTCCCGTGCTCGCATTCTGGGGTCCACCCTGGTTCCCCTGCGTTGCCAGGGTCTCAGAAGCCACCCGCGGAGAAGCGAAATGCCGCGACTTCTCCAGATTGCGTACCAGGTCCAGCGCCCGGTTCCGCTGCCCCGTCACCCGCAGGCGGATCGTCACATGCCCGTCTGGCGCAACAATGGGATCCAGGCTCAGGACCTGTACGCCGCTCGGCAAAACCGTCTCCAGATCCGTCATCGTCGCCGTCCACGAAAATGCCTTCTGCCGGAACAATCCGTTCAGGAAGTCCGCCTGCCGCAGAATCGAAGCGTTCTTCGGCTGCTGCATCAGAACCTGGTAGCTCTGCCGCTCGTGCTCCAGTTGCTGCACGTGGTTCTCTACGTTGGCCACGCGCGTCTGCGCCTCTTGGGCCTCCCCGCGCTCATTGCGGTAGAGGAACCACAGCGCCAGGCCCACGAGGACCAGGATCGCCGTCCACGTACGCAACCGGGCATAGACCGGTCGCAGCTCGACGTAGGGATGGCTCGCAAGATTGACCGAGATGCGCATCAGCCCGCCAGCGCCCCCGTGACCCCGGCCGTCAGTCCAGTTGGAATGCTTGTCATGGTCGACGCCTTTTCAGGCACCGCGAAATCCTCAATGTGCGGGATCGGTTCCACCATGGCCGCCCATGGCGACGTTCGCGCCGACACCGCCCCGCCCGGCCCGGCATAATACAGGGCTACCGGCGTGCTCCGCAGCGTGTCTTCGTACCAGGCCAGCGCTGTGTTCACGGCCTGCGCCATCTCCTGGTTGCGGGCCGGTTCATCCACCGGCAATTCCATCAGGCGGTGCAGCAGCATCTCGTTCCCCTGCGTTACCGCTGTCGTAATCGACGACCCCGCATGGTTGACCATCAGCGCTGCATCGCTGCTCTCCATGGCCGCCGCAACCGCCAGGGTGCTGGGCAACACCACGCCGGGAGAATAACCCGCTTCCCGGATCACGCTTTCATACTCCGCCAGCACATCGCCCGGCATGACGGTCACCAGCACGCTGAGTTGCCCGGCCCGCTCGGTCATCAACTGGTAGCTCACCACCGCGGATTCCACGTCGAAGGGGACCATCTTCCGCAGCCGGAACCGCACCACCGACAGCGCCTCTGTCTTCTTTGCCGGCAAGGTGTCAAAATCCAGCAGCAGCACGCGCGCCGCTGCATCCGGAACGACAAGGGTCAGGTCTTTCGTCTTCGCGTTCACCTCGCCAAGGGCCGATTCCACGGCGGCCGTCACCGCGGCGGCATCGATCACGTTGGGCACCTTGAGTCCCGGCGCCAGGGCACCCGCTGCCAGCGGCGCGAACGCCATCGCCGTTTCGTCGCCATGCCGATGCGACGAGCCACGCGCCGCCAGCACGCCTTCCGTGCGGATCTCGCACGCCATCTTCGGCCGCAGTCCCGGCGCCGCTTTATGGGTGCTCGTCCGTTCCGCCACTAGCGCGAAGCCTCAATGAACGTCACTTTGTTGATTTCCTTCAGCGTGGTCAGCCCCCGCCGTACGCGGTCCAGCGCGCTTTCCCGCAGGAAGTGCATGCCTTCCTGCTGCGCCAGCCTTCTCACTTCGGAACTGGGCTTCTTCTCCAGAATGATTTCCCGGATGGGGTCGGTCAAATCCAGCAGCTCGTGGATCGCCGTCCGCCCGCGGTACCCCGTTCCTCCGCATTCGATGCACCCGCGGCCCTCGCGGAAGGGGAAGTCCCGCCATTCTTTCAGATCCATCCCGCTCTCCACCAGCATGTCCTCATCGTAGTGGACTTCGTGGACGCAGTAGTCGCAGATCGTCCGCACCAGCCGCTGCGCCAGAATGCAGTTCAGCGCCGAGACGAAGTTATACACCTCCACGCCCATGTTCACGAAGCGCCCCAGCACGTCGACCACATTGTTGGCGTGCACCGTCGTGAACACCAGGTGGCCGGTCAGCGCCGAGTTGATGGCGATCTGCGCCGTCTCCTGATCGCGAATCTCGCCCACCAGAATCTTGTCCGGATCGTGCCGCAGAATCGACCGCAGACCGCGAGCAAAGGTCAGCCCCTTCTTCTCATTCACCGGGATCTGCGTGATCCCGCGAATCTGGTACTCGACCGGGTCCTCGATGGTGATGATCTTGTCTTCGTCGCTCTTGATCTCGTTCAGAGCCGCATACAGCGTCGTCGTCTTGCCCGATCCGGTCGGCCCCGTCACCAGCACCATGCCGTACGGCTCGCGAATGTACCGCCGGAACCGCTTCAGATCGTCATCCGCAAAACCCACCACATCCAGCGTCAGCTTGCGGAACTTCTCGCTCATCGACTCTTTATCGAGTACGCGCAGCACCGCATTTTCGCCATGCACCGTCGGCATAATCGACACGCGGAAGTCGATCAGCCGCCCCTTATAACGAACCCGGAATCGTCCGTCCTGCGGCACGCGCCGCTCGGCGATATCCAGTTCGCTCATGACCTTGATGCGCGACAGGATCGTCGTGTGGTGCTCGCGCGCAATCGGCGCCATGGCCATCTGCAGCACGCCGTCGATGCGGTACTTCACGATCACCGAATCGTCGTACGTCTCAATGTGAATATCCGAGGCGCGCCGTTCCAGCGCCGTGAAGATGGTCGTGTCCACCAGGCGGATGATCGGGCTGATGTCCTCTTCCGAGGTCAGCTTCTCGATCGAAATGTTCTCGTCACTGTTGTCGTCTGCCGACAGCACATCGAAGGTCAGTCCCTCCGATGCCTCGTCCAGCACGCGCTGGCTCTGCTCGGTCTTCTTCAGCAGATCGGTGATTTGCGACAGAGTCGCCACCCGCGTCACGATCCGCTTGCCCAGCAAACCGCTGATTTCATCCAGCATCATCAGCTTGCTGGGATCGCTCACCGCAATCACCAGCCGTTCCTCGTCCGGCTGCTCCAGCGGGACGAAGTTGTACCGGAACATCATGTCGACCGGGACCGAGCGCAGCACCTCGTGCTGGATGCGGAAGTTCCGCAGATCGACGAACTCGCAGCGATAGCGCCGCGCCAGCGTCTGCGCCTGCAGTGTCTCGTCCGGTTCGAGCGGAATCGGAATGGGGGGAGCCTGGGCCATACTGTTACCTCATTAATCCTTACTTTGCCATTACCCTGAGCGACTGGAGCCGAACGGGCCGCCTCAACCGAGCAGCGATTCAGCCTCCGAAATTCGCTGCGTTGCTCATCGAGAAGATCGGCAGATACAGCGCGATCAGAATCACCACCACCACCACCCCCATCACGATCAGAATCGCCGGCTCAATCAGTGCCAGCGCCGCCGTCAGCGCCGTTTGCACATCCTCTTCGAAGAACTCCGACACCGAATTGAGCATCTGCGGCAGCGCGCCTGTCGACTCGCCCACCTCGATCATCTCCACGGAAAGCTCAGGGAAAACCCGCGTCGCATCGAGGCTCTTCGCCAGCCCCTGGCCTTCCCGTACGCTCGTCACCGAACTGAACACCGCCTTGCTGATCCGCTTGCTCGTGATCGACCGCGCCGCCGTCTCCAGCGACGGTACCAGCGGAATGCCCCCGCTCAGCAGCGTGGAGAGCGTGCGCGCAAACATCGCCACCTGGTACTTGAGCCAGATCTTGCCGAACAGGGGCAGGGCAATGCGGATCCGGTCAATCCGCTCCGCGCCCGCATCGGTGTGACTCCAGCGCCACAGTCCGAAGATAATCAGCGCCACCACCGGCAGGATATAGAGGATGTAATGCTGCGCGCCCTTCCCCAGCGCCAGCATCATCAGCGTGATCGTCGGCAGCTTCGTGCCGATCTGCGCGTACAGCTTGGCAAACTGCGGCACCACGAACGTGACCATGAAAACGAACATCCCGAAAACCAGCGTGATCAGCAGCGCCGGGTAAATCAGCGAGGCCTGCAGCTTCTTCCGGAACGCCAGCGAAATCCGCTGGAAGGCCAGATACCGTGCCAGCACTTCTTCCAGATTCCCCGATCGCTCGCCGGCCAGCAGCGTCGTCGTGTACATCAGCGGGAAGCCGCCCTGCGCCTCAAACGCTGAAGAAATCGCCTCTCCCGTCCGTACCCGTGCCGCCACGTTCTGCAGCTGCCCGGCAAAATTGGGATTCTTCTGCCCTTTCGCCAGCATTTCCAGCGAGCCCAGAATCGGCAAACCGGCCTTGATCAGCGTAAGAAACTGCTGGTTGAAGATCAGGAAGCTTTCCAGCTTTGCCTTGCGCGCGGCGCCCCCGAATCCTCTCGGCTTCACCGAGTAGACAAAGTACCCCGCCTGCGAGAAGCGCTGGCGCAGTTCGTCAGCGGTCGCCGCTGACTGCACCTGCTCCTGCACGTGGCCTCGCTCATCGGCCAGCCTGATGACAAATTCAGCCATGTTCTTCGGTTACGGTTCTTCGATCACGGGAAAGTTCGCCGGTGCCCCTGACCGGCTCCAACCGGCGCGGAGAAACCTCTTCTAAGCCTAGCAGTTCACGCCATTGGACGCGGAAATGCAGCGATTCGTGTACTGGACGCAACCGGCGCCCCCAACGCTCACAAGTGGCTTTTGTCATTCTGAGCGCACGGGGCCCCAAACGTCTTTCAGTTTGGGGGTGGGTTGCGAAGAATCTGCGGTTGCCGGGTGCCCCATTCAAGCCTGCTTTTGGCTTGAGTGGGCTCGGGTGAGCCCCAGGTGCCGGGTGCCCCCTATCTGCCCGGTTTTGGCAGATATGGGAGGTTTATTTCCCTTTCAGTTTCTCGCCGTCCAGCTTCGCAATCCGCCCATTCGGCCCCACCACCCATGGCAAACTGAGTGCGTTCCAGTTGCTGTCGTCGAGTCTAACCCACGTCCTTCCATCGTCATAGCTGATGTCCGATCCGTTCGTCCCCACGGCAATCCACGCCCTGGCCTTCGCATCCCAAGCCACCGCCGACCGATACCCATGCGGAGGCTTCTCCGCCGCCGTCCAGGTCTTTCCCCCATCCGCTGACCAGGCAGCGGCGCCAGCAGAGTCGTTGGGCCGGGTATAGTCACCGCCGACCACCACGCCATGATGAGAGTCACAAAAGGCAACGGAGAAAATACCGGAGGTTTCTGCTGGGGGCGCCGAAGGGACGCGCACAGACAACCAGTCGCGAAAGAGCCCATCCTCAGAAATGCCATTCATCGACAAATAAACGCGGGCATCGCCAGACCCGCCGGTCCCGAAGAGCCATTCTGTCCCGAGCGCTAAAGCGACCAGCGACGAGTTGCTGGCAGCAAAGGCGCCTTCGCCGATGCCTGTCCCCAGACCCTTTGCAGGATCGCGAAGCCAGTGCAATCCCTGATCAGCCGTCTCAAAGAAGGCGAACCGACCGCCAACCGGATCTCCGAGCAACCCGCCATTGAGGTTGTCGGCAAACACCATCGCATCCCAAAACCCATCCTTATCGGGATTGGTAAACAACAGCTTCCAGTGCGAGCAGCCGTCCGTCGTTTTATACAGCCGCGACTGATCCCCCGGCCCGCTCGACATCACGATGGCGGTGTTGTCGTCCCACGCCCAGATGCCGCGAAAATCCAGCTTCTCCGCCCCCGGAGGCATGGCGCAGCTCTGCCACTCGTAGCCGCCGTCTTCCGTCCGTAAAACCGTCCCGTTGGTCCCGCTGGCCCAGGCGACTCCTCCGCCGACGGCATGAATCCCGCGCAGCCCCGCCGTTGTGCCGCTGCGCTCCAGAACCCAGGGTCCGGAGTTCTCGTGCAGGCTTTGCCCCGCCGCCAGAATCGGCACGAGAAAGAGGAGGGAAGCGACAGCTCCGAGGAGGCGCATCACGTCGTCAGCATACCTGCCCCCACCCCCCCATTGGGAGTAAATACTATGTAATTGAAAAATAAGGACATACAGGGTAATACCTTTTGGGTATTACCTTCTGTTGATGCACCATTTGTGAGGCAGCCACTCTTGCCCGGCCGGTGCACTCTTAGACCGGCGGCATGCCCGTCACCACGTGCACGCCTGGCGGCGGAGTGAAGACAAAGGCTGAGTTTGGCGCCGGCACGTTGGCCGCCTCGCCGCTGAACTCGAAGGCGTTGGTCACCCCGTCCGTCTCCTCGATGGTCATCGACCGGATCGTTCCATCGGCCGTCACCGAGATCTTCAGCGACGCGACTCGCTGTTCCAGTCCCTTCGGCACCCCTGCGAGGACGTAAAGCCCGTTGCCTGAGTCGGTAACCGTCAGGTTCTTCAGCTCCTTTTCCAGTTCCGTGTGACCCAGGAGGAACTGCAGCGGCGAGCGAAGGTCGTCCAGCTGCTTCTCGGGGACCTTCTGCGCCTCGGTTTCGCCGGGAGAATAAAAATACCCGTCGTGCCCGTCCAGAATGAACAACTTGCCGTCGGGATCGGTATAGGTCCAGCGCATCCTGCCGGGCTTTTTCAGCAGCAGCACGCCTGCTTCGTGGCGGTGCATCCCCATCCCTTCGTAGTTCTGGACGAAGTGCACCTCAAGCGAATGCAGAGCGTTGTAGTGGTGGTCGACGCGGGCAGCGATCTCCGCCGGTTTTACCTGGGTTTGTGCGCCCGCAGGGAACACCTTTCCCAGCACCAGGACCGCCAGGATCAGAACCGCGCCCAACGAAAACCGCCGGAAGCGCAGCGCATTCCGGCGGCTGTTCTTCTGAACCTCAGGACTCAACGCAGCGGCACCGTGCAGTTCGTTCCGCCGCTCGGATCCTTTTTGATCTCTCCGCTCATATCCAGGCAGAACCCGTTGTGGCCGGTCTTGCCCACCGCCTGGGGAACCGCGGTTGCCTCGAAGCTGGTGTACATATCCTGGTTGTTCACCGTGGTCTTCGTGCAGTTGGTGAGGTTGAACACATACCCCGACTTGACCCCGGTGGCCAGATCCGGTTGCAGCAGCTGCGCCTGCTGGGCGCTCGGCGGCCCCGAAGCGGCATTCCCTCCCAGCGCTGCCAGCGAGCACGCATATCCATTTTGAGGATAGGTCGTGTTGAACTCGATCTCCGCCTCGTGAATCGTCCGCAGCGACTGGATCGCCGACGTCTCATTCGCCGTGGCGGTCAGGTTGAGCATGTTGGGAATCGCAATCAGCATCAGGATCAGCATGATCGAAATGACGATCAGCAGCTCCATCAGCGTAAAACCGGCGTCGCTTTGCAGCGAGCGCCGCCATCCTGGGGTCTGATTCATGGTGATCAATCTTCCGCGAGGTTCATGCTACCGCAAAACCGGAGGTTCCGTACCCGGGGACTCCGGCTGGGCTGGTTTCATGCCGCTTGAGAGAGCAGCCACCTGCATTCGCTGTGGCGTGGCCCGTAAACGAACCAGACGCAGCCGTTCCGCAATCCGCTCAACTGGATGCGCTGCCTTCAGGACCGGCTTGCTATTTCCGGTGACTTCTTTTGCCCTTCCCGGACCCATGTCCGGAGACTGATCGCATAGACCGCGATACAAAACAGATTGGCAGGAATGAAACCAAACTGCGCGGTCCGCGCGCCAATCACGCACAGAATCACGCTGTTCATGCCGGCTACCACGAGCCCGCTCCAGAGCTTGCGCCCCACGAGAACCGTCGACAAAACGGTCAGACAACAGGACAAATAATCCATCCGCAACACAGCGAAGCCCAGCCTCTGCCTGATTTTGCCCGCGACTGTGCCTCGGGCGCCGTGATGAATCGCACAGCGCTCGCCTTTCTCAGCAGGACAAACGCGCTATTCTTGAGATGGGTTTGCCCCGAAAATCTCCAACCGAATAATCAGGATTCAGCCGCCGCTCCGGCGCTAAAGAGAGCTTTGCTTGATGCATATTTCCGCCACAACCTCGGCCGTTGCATCCGCCTTTGGAGCCCTGGGTGTGATTGCCTGGCGCATCCAGGAAGGCCGGCGGGCCATCACCATCAAGAAGATCATCTTTCCGCCCCTGGGCATGGCCACTGGATTCTCGATGTTCATCGTGCCCGCCTTCCGGGTGCCCTGGCTCTGGGCTGGGGTCGCCTTCCTGATTGGGGCCATCCTGCTCGCGTGGCCGCTCCTCGCCACCACGCGCCTGCAGCGCGACGGGGACGCCATTATGATGAAGCGCTCCAGCGCCTTCCTGCTCGTGATCATCGTGCTGGCAGCGGTGCGCTTCTTCGCTCGCGGCTACTTCGACACCATCATGACCATCGAGCAGACGGGCGGGCTCTTCTTCATTTTGGCTTTCGGGATGATCCTTCGCTGGCGGTCGGCGATGTTCCTGGAATATCGCGCACTGACCACGGCGACGCCGGCTCCCGCCGAAACGTAAAAACGCCCCGGCGGGAGGGTCCCGACCGGGGCGTAATCCGACTTCAGCTACCGCTTCACAATCGCGGTGAGCCGCGGATCCTTCCACAGCGCTGCAAACACCGGGTCGGTGTACACGCTCGCCAACTCGCGGTAGTGCTCCTCTTTCGCACGCTGCAGGTAGTCGAGCGCTCCCTCGGTATTGCCGCGCTTCGCATAAGCCTTCGCGATCAGGAAGGAGATCATCGCCTGTTGTTCGGGCGTCGAGATCTGCGCAAAGACGCCGTCCTTATCCGTGCTGCTCAGAATGTCGGCATCCAGCTCCAGGGCGCGCGCATACTCGGTCATGGCGCGTTCCATCTGCTTCTGGCCCATCCAGGCTTCGGCCAGATTCAGGTGAGCCGTTGCCTTGGTCTCATCCAGAGCCAGCGCCATCTTGAGGTACTTCACGGCCGGCTTGTATCGCCGCTGGAGGCAGTACACCGCTCCCAGGTTGTTCAGCGCATCCACGAAGTTGGGATCGCGCTTCACGGCGTCGGTGAAGGATTTCCGTGAGGCACTCATCTCCCCCGTCTTGAGTTGCGCAATGCCGAGCTTGTTAAAGAGCGCGGCGTCATGGTTGTCGTAGCGGGTGGCCGCATAGTACCAGGCCACCGCGGAGGCGTTTTCGTCCCGCGCACGGGCCAGGTCTCCCTTGAACTCGTAGTTCCTGGCCGTCTGCTGCGCGGCCGCGGTTTTCGACTGATCAGTCGACGAATGGGCCCAGGCGTTGGCAGCCGGTCCCGTGATCAGAGCCGCCGTCGCCATCATCAGGATCAGGGTTCGCATAAGTACCTCCCTTGCGGAGGACCGGGCCGGAGACGCCCACCACGTCGCACCCGACCGGCCCGATTCCCGCAACTGAACCCAGTCAAGACCTTCCGGGTCCGCCGCACAACGCTAGAGCCGCTACCTGCCCGTTACCGATGAATCGAGACGCCGGGCGCAGTCTGAGGCCCTGCTTTTCCAGCAACTTAGCGACCCCGACCCTGGCTATGAAACCTCGCCGCACCTACGACGGCCCGACCGTTACATGCCGTTACAGGGACCCCTCAAAGCCGGTTTCACGGGTTAAGGGATTACATTGCCGGAGTTGCAGCGTATATAGGAGAGCAGACTGAGCGACCATGCCGGTACAAAACCAGGACGCTGTCGATCTCGAAGCGGCGCGGGAAGAACTGCAGGCGGTTCTGCAGTCAAAAGCCTTCCGCGCGGCGCCGACCCTTGCCGGCCTGCTCTCCTACCTGTGCGAGAAGCGCATTGCCGGAGACACCAGCCAGATCAAGGAGTATTCGATCGGCGTCGATGTGTTCCACCGGGGTCCGGACTTCAATCAGGAATCCGATTCCATCGTTCGCGTCGAGATCAACCGGCTGCGCAAACGGCTGGCTGAATACTATGCGCAGGAAGGCGCCTCGCATCGCCTGCGCATCGGCATTCCTGTGGGACAGTACATTCCGGAGTTTCAGACCGTTGCGGCTCCGGAGCCAGACGAATCCGCGAAGACAGTTGCGACAGTTTCGCCTGTTGCTGCGCCGGTACCCTCGCGCTCGCTTCATCTTCGCCTGGTGGCGCTCACTGCCGGCTCTGTCGTTCTCCTGGTCGGAGCGGTGCTGGTCGTTTTCTTCGTCTTCTGGAATCGGGGGCCGAAGCCGCCCGCAACCGTCCTCCATCCCTCTCCGTCCGCAGTCGCCGAGCCCACCATCGGGCTGCCGCCGGGGGACGAAATCCGCATTCTGGCCGGTTCCCCCCGCAGCTATGTCGATCACGCAGGCAAGCTGTGGAACGCCGACACCTGGTTCTCCGGAGGGACCGCCGTCCATAGCGACGTTCGCCACATCGACCGGACTCAGGATCCGAGTTTCTACCGCTCCAGCCGCCAGGGGCAGTTCCGCTACGACATTCCGCTCAAACCCGGCGTCTACGAGCTTCATCTCCACTTTGCCGAGACCGTCTATGGACCGGACAACTCCGGCATGGGCGGCGAAGGCAGCCGGCTGTTCTCCGTGCGCGCCAACGGCCAGCCGCTCCTCACCCGGTTCGATATTCTTGCCGATGCCGGCGGCGGCGACATCGCCGATGACCGCGTCTTCACAGACCTGAGTCCTGCGCGCGACGGTCGCCTGCACCTCGAGTTTGCCGGCGAGGATGGCAAGGACGCCGCCGTCTCCGCCATCGAGATCCTTCCCGGCGTTCGCGGCCGTATCCGCCCTGTCCGCATTCTCGCTCGTGAGAATCCTTACTACTCCAACGACAGCCAGTGGTGGAGCCCGGACAATTACTTTGCCGGCGGTCAGCTCGCGGCTTACTCGGATCCCGTTACCGGCACGGACGACCCCGACCTGTACGAGAGCGAACGCTGGGGCAACTTCTCTTACGCCATCCCTGTGGCCCCAGGCAAATACACGGTCCGCCTGTTGTTCGCCATCCGGCACCGGGGCTGGAATCAGCCTCCGTCGGCCTCAGGAGAAGAAGCGCCGGTTGGGCATGTCTTCAGCGTTTTCTGCAACGGACAGGCGGTTCTTGAGAATTTCGATCTGCCCCGCGAGGCTCAACACTCCGACATTGTGGTGCGGACCTTCATGGGACTGGAGCCTAATGCCCAGGGCAAACTGCTCCTCAGCTTCGTCCCGGTCAAAGGCTATGCGACTGTAACGGGGATCGAAGTCCTGCCGGAGTGAAACGGCAGCTGCGGAGCCCGCGGGGGCTGCGGCCGAAAAACGCATCGGCGGCCCCGATCCTGGGCTGCCGATGGCACTGCGGAACAGACTCCTCAGAACGCGAAGCGCGCCCCGAACTGGAACTGCCTTGGGGTATTCACATCGCTGGTAATCTCGCCGAACGTCGCCGCGATCGACGGCTGGGTCTGCACGTTATAGATCGAGGGCACTCCGGGCTGGGCGAACTGCGGCGTGTTGGTCACGTTGTAGGAGGAGATTTCGAAGCGCAGGTTGCGGTCCTCGCCCATGGGGAAGTTCTTGTAGAACGAGAGATCCAGATCCCGCGCTCCCATGGCCCGCACATGGTCAAGATAGGCCGGCGCGTTGCCGGGCACGAACGGGCTGGCGGGCATGGCAAAGCAGTTGGGATTGAACCAGGTCGTCGCTGTGTGCGGAGCGTTGACGGACGGATCGCAGGTGAGGTTGGGGCGCTGATTGAAGTAGGAGATCGGCGCGCCGACAACCGGCGAGGCGATGGGGTTGCCGTCGCTCAGGTACACGATGCCGTTGGCCGTCCAGCCGCCGGCAACCGCATTGCCGACCCCATGCAGGTTCACACCCCGGTCTTTGCCAAAGGGAAGATCGTAGGAAACCTCGCCCGTGAACTGATACCGGATGTCCTGCGGGCTCACGGCGTGCTCATACTGCATATCCCTGGTATCCTGGGGCGCGCCCAGATGATTGCCGACAAAACTCAGCGGAGGCAGGCTGTCGTCGGTGATCAGTTTGGCCCAGGTGAAGCTGTCGAGGGTGGTCCAGTGGTTGCTCAGACGCTTCTGCACCTTGGTTTGCAGCGAGCTGTATTCGGAGTCGCCGCCCGGATATCCATTGAGCAGAACGCCGTTGCCGGAGCCGTAGCCGCCGTCTCCAAATTGCGGATACTGCTGCAGCGCAGCCCACAGGGGCACGGTGGAAGCTCCGTAGTTGTAGTTGGTCCCGGGCTGAATGGGCGCCCAGGTGTTGGGCACCATCTGGCAGGCCGGGTTGGACGTGTCCACGCACAACGCCGCGCCGTACTGCTGGATCGTCGCCAGGCTGAGGGTGTTCTGGTCGATTTGCCCATAGGGAACAAACAGTCCGCGGCTGCCCACGTAGGCCGCGCTCAGGACCACCTGGTGCGGCATCTCCCACTCCCATCCGAAGTTGAAGTCATAGGTGGTCGGGGTGCGCTGCGAGTGCAGCACCGTGTTGAGGGTGGTGCCCAGATTATTGCCATAGCCCGTAGGCGACTGAAGCTGCGGCACCACTCCGTTGGGGAAGGGATTGGTCAGCGAATAGATTCCGGTGTCGCTGGGCGCGGGACTTCCCGGCGCGGCTCCAACGCAGCCTGACGTGCCGTTAAAGACCGTGTTGCCGTCGGCGTTGTAACAGGTCGCGTTCCAGTTGGTGAAGGCCTCATAGCCATCGCTGTCCTGGAATGCGTTGGCCACCGATTCGGGACTCGGGCCGTAGTAGAAACCCGCACCGCCGCGGAAGACGAGAGTGGGCATGGGCTGATAGGCAAAGCCGAGGCGCGGGCCCACGTCACCCCAGTTGGTCGCGAAGGGGGAGCGGTTGCCGCTGGTCGCGTACACCTCTGCGCCGGTGTAAGCCACGCCGTTCACGCTGGAGGCGATGGTCGGATCGAAGTACTCCAGGCGGTTATGGCGGTCCGTTCGTCCGCCGAAGACGTCCCAGCGCAGCCCGGCGGTCACGGTCAGCTGCGGCGTGGCGTGCCAGGTGTCCTGGACGAAGGCAGCGTAGTAGGGGCTGGCCTCGGCCGCAAACAAATCCTTGCTGAAGTTCTGGGTTTCGCTGCCTGGCGACTGTCCCATGCCGATGAGGAACGAGGCAAAGTCGCTGCCCCCGCCGCCGTTGGACGTCGACTGGTCGGTGGCGCTCTCGTCGAAGAAATACCCACCCGAGGGCTCCGGCGGCTGTCCGGCGTTCAGAAAGCGTTCCATATATTCGAACCCGGTACTCAGTTCGTGTTTTCCCATCACCTTCGTCAGGGTTGCGCTGGCGTCGCTGTTCTCGCTGGCAAACACGAAGGTGTCGCTGTCGTAGGTGCCGCCTACGCCTCCTCCCACATCGTCGAAGATCGCCCACGGGAGGGTCATGTAGTTCTCATCCGCCGCGGTGGGGGTTACAAATCCCAGCGAGGCGAGGTTGTCGACAGAACTCTGGGCGGGGTCGCCTGTCTGATTCTCATAATGCCGCGTGAACGAGTAGCGCAGCTGCAGGACCGTTTTGGAGTTGAAGGTGTAGTCGTCGGCCACCAGAATATTGCGCCCGTTGGTCACGTTCTGCGCGTAGAACGGATCCCACGCGTTGTTGAATGCGTTCACCAGCGAGTTGTACAGCCGGTCGAAGGAGAACCGCCCGAAGATGTGCTGCTTCTCGCTCAGGTCCCAGTCGAGTCGAACGTCGAACTTGTGCCAGGTGGTCGGGTCCACGCCGGGCACGTACAGATTGTTCACTGCGCCAGTCGTCGCCTGATCGCAGGTGCCGGGGTTGGGCAGGTTGCACTTCGGCATCTCCGAGAGGAATTTCACGGCAATCGGGTTCGGATTGGTGATGATGTTATTGGCGAATGCCTGGCGCGTCCCGTCCGGATTGTCGGGAACCATGGGGTTGTAAATGGTGTAGCTGTCGGCGGAGAAATTCCCCGTCCGCTCGGCGCTGGTGGGCACCGTAAAGATGTTCGATCCGTCGAACAGATCCTGCTGGGTGTCTTCGTAGTCCGCGAAGAAGAACAGCTTCTTGTGCAGGATGGGGCCGCCGATCGCTCCGCCCTCCTGATAGCGGTGGAACGATGGCGGCGTGTTGCTTTCGCCGCTGGACAGCTGGCTTTGCTTGTTGAAGTAATCGTTGCCGGCCAGAATGTCGGGGCGGAAGACCCCGAAAATGTCGCCGTGCATCTTGTCGGTGCCGGATTTGGTCACCAGGCTGATCACGCCCGCTCCGCCGCTCTGGTAGGAAGCCGGCGTGTTCTGCGTTTCCATTCGCATTTCGTCGACGTCATCTTCGGGGATCATCATCGCGGGCATAATCGACGCGGAGTTGTTCTCGCCAATCCCGATGGGGCTGCCGTCGACCATGAAATACACCGAGCCGACCACTGCGCCGTTGAAGGTGTAGGAGGATACGTCGATTCCCGGGCGGCCGCTGGCGATATTCACGGTCTGCGCGGAGTTCGATGAATTGGGCGTTCCATTGGAGGGCGCCACGCCCGGGCTGAGCTGGGTCAGATCGTAGACATCGCGGTTGAGCATTGGGACGCGATCGATGGTGTCTGCCGAGATGAGCTGCCCTACGGTCGAGTTGCTGGGCTCGATCAGGTTCGTTTGTTCATTCACCTTCACCACGGTGCTGACGCTGCCCATGCTGAGGGCAATATCGACAATCGTGGTCTGATCCACGGTGACCGTCACGTTCTCCCGCTGGGCGGTGGTGAAGCCGCTCTGGCTCACCGTCACCTCATAGACGCCCGGGTTGAGCGAGATGAAGGTGTACAGGCCGCCGGCAGTTGTGACTGCATGCAGCGACACTCCGGTGCCCGGATTGAGCAGCGTCACCCTCGCTCCGGGCACAATCGCCCCACTGGGATCGGTGATCGTGCCGCTGATGCTGCCCCGCCCGGCCTGCGCCAGGGCGCCGGGGACGGCAGTCACAAGAAGACAAATGGCGAGGAAGGCGAGCCCACCGGCAATCTTCAGATTTCTCAATTTCATCGTCGCCTCGGTAATTTCTTGAAGTTCAAACGTTTGAATGGTATATGAATCTAGGCAGATTTGATCCCTCTGTCAAGGGGAGATTTCCCGGAGCCGCACTTCCAGGCTCCGCGATACCCTCTGCAGGGTTGCGATCACGGGCTCGTTTGTTCGCGCACACCGGATGCAAAGTGAACAGGCGCAGGGAGGCAGGAACATGGCAAGACTGGAGCGCGGTCACGTCACTCTCTCCGATGTTGCCCGCGCCTGTCACCTGTCCGTTTCCACCGTATCCATCGTTCTCAGCGAAGCGCCACTGTCTCGCCACGTTGCCGAGGCCACGCGTCTGCGCATCCGCGCCATGGCCGTGCGACTCGGCTATCACCCCGACGTGCATGCCCGCTCGCTGCGGCGGCGGCGCACGCAGACCGTCGGCGTCCTGGCCTACGACATGTCCGACCCCTTCTGCATTCCGGTGGTCCACGGCATCGAAGAAACTCTGCAGGCGGCGCAGTACTTTTCTCTTCAGGTCAACGCCCAGACGCAGCGCATGCTCTTCGACCGCTATCTCCGCATGCTTCTCGAACGCCGCGCCGAAGGCGTCATCGTCATCGCCAGTTGGGTCTTTGAGGAAACCAACCTCCTTGCCGACATCGAAAAGAACAACGTCCCCATCGTGATTGTCGGGCGCGATCTCACCGCGCGCCGCATTCCTTCGGTCCTGGTGGACAATGAGGCGGGTGGTGCTCTGGCCATGCGCCACCTGCTGGATCTCGGCCATCGGCACATCGCCGTCATTCGCGGCCCGGAAGAGATGTTCGACAGCGCGCCGCGCTGGCAGGGCATCCAGAATGCTGCCTGTGCCGCGGGAATCAAAATCGATTCACGGCTGACCTTTCAGTTGCCGAATCAGGTCGATCCCCGCTCCGGATTCGAAGGCGGTCTTCGTTTTGCCAGGGAAATGCTGGCCTCGGGTCTCCCGTTGACCGGGGTCCTCGCCTTCGACGATCTCACGGCACTCGGTGTGGTGCGCGGGCTCTCGGAAGCCGGCCTGCATGTGCCGGCCGATTGCTCGGTTCTCGGCTTCGACGACATCCTGCCGGCCGCCATTGCCACGCCGGGGATCACGACCGTCCGCCAGCCCCTGCACGAGATGGGCCTGCTTGCCGCGCGGAGCCTGCTGGAAGCTCTCGACCAGCGCGGTGCAGCGCGGCCGCGCAAAGCCCGGCTGCATCGGCTGGCACCGGAACTCGTCGTCCGCTCCTCCGCTGCGGCGCCGCGTTCGACAACAGAACGCAAAAGGACAAATTCTTCCCCGCTCGTTGACAAATGAAGACGATTGGAATATTTGAATTCAAACGATTGAAAGCGGCGTTTTCCTGCCCTTTCTGCCCCGGTTGCCACCAACAAAGATCTCGCACTCCTCGGCGTGCGAGCCGGAGGACCCGCTGATGAACCGCCCTTTCTTTGCCTCCCTAGTCGCGTCCGTTCTCCTGGTTCCGTCGCTGCATGCGGCCACCATCACCCCGCTCCACACTGGATGGAGTCTGCAGTCGGCCTGCAAGGCCACTGCCGCCGGTGACGCTATCTCCATGCCGGGTTTCTCCACCGAGGGCTGGATCTCCACTACGGTCCCCACCACGGTTCTCGCTGCCCAGGTCGCGGCGGGTCTGCTGCCCGATCCCTACTTTGGCGACAACCTCCGCAAGATCCCGGGCACCACTTATCCCATCGGCAAAAATTTTTCGAATCTGCCGATGTCCGCCGACAGTCCTTACCACTGCGGCTGGTGGTATCGCGACGACTTCACCGCACCTGCCTCGCCCGCAGGAGCGCGGCAATACTGGCTGCACTTCGGCGGCATCAACTATCGCGCTGACATCTGGCTGAACGGCCATCGCGTTGCCGATTCCTCGCAGATCGCCGGCGCCTATCGCACCTACAACCTCGACGTGACCGCCTTTCTGAAGCCGGGCGGCCACAACGTGCTCGCCATCGAAACCTTCGCGCCCACCGACACGGACCTGGGCATCAACTGGGTCGACTGGAATCCCGCTCCGCCCGACAAGGACATGGGCGTGATCGGCGACGTGAATCTTGTTTCGACGGGCGTCGTCGCTCTTCGTTCCCCGATGGCGGTCACGCATTTTCCTGACGACGACCTCAGCACCGCCGATCTGACCGTTTACGCGGAAGTCGAGAACGCGACGGACAGCCCGGTGCACGGCGTCGTCTCCGGCTCGGCAGCCGGCGCCACATTCGAGCAGCCGGTTGAACTTGCTGCTCACGAACAGCGCACCGTCACCTTCACTCCCGAGCAGTTCCCGCAACTCCGCATCCACAATCCGAAGCTGTGGTGGCCCTGGCAGATGGGCGATCCCCACCTCGAGCCGCTCACCATGCGCTTCAGCGTCCAAAACCAGGTTTCGGACGAGAAGACCGTTCAATTCGGCATTCGCGAAATCACCTCAGAACTCACCGGTACCGGCGCTCGGCTCTTCCGCGTTAACGGCAAGCCGATTCTCATTCGCGGCGGCGGCTGGTCGCAGGACATGATGCTCCGCACCGATGCCAAACGCCTGCGCGAGCAGTTTCGCCTGGTGCGCGACCTCAACCTGAACACCATCCGCCTGGAAGGCAAGCTCGACACCAACGACTTCTTTGACCTGGCCGACCGGAACGGCATCCTGGTGATGCTCGGCTGGTGCTGCTGCGATACGTGGGAGCACTGGAGGAGCTGGAGCCCGGAGACCCTCGCCGTCGCCACCGCGTCGCTGCACTCGCAGATGCTGCGCCTGCGCTACCACCCCAGCCTTCTCGTGTGGCTCAACGGCAGCGACAATCCTCCGCCGGCGAACGTCGAGCGCGCTTATCTCGACGTCGAGGCGCAGACCCACTGGCCAAATCCGATCCTTTCTTCCGCCACCGAGAGGCCCACCACCGTCACCGGCGAAAGCGGCGTGAAGATGACCGGCCCTTATGACTACGTGGAGCCGAGCTACTGGTACGTGGACAAGACCCACGGCGGCGCCTGGGGCTATAACACGGAAACCAGCCCTGGACCGTCGATCCCCTCGCTGGCCAGCCGCGCGAAGTTTCTGTCCGATCCTGATGCGTGGCCGCCCTCAGCTGACTGGTCGCTTCACAATGGCGGCGGCGGCTTCACCACTCTCAAAGACATCGACGAAGCCATGGCCGCCATCTACGCCACACCCACCTCGGCGGCCGATTACACCCGTCTCGCCTCCACGATGGAGTACGACTCCGAGCGCGCGATGTTCGAGTCCTACAGCCGCAATAAGTACCAGTCCACCGGTGTGATCCAGTGGATGCTCAACAACGCCTGGCCCTCGATGATTTGGCACCTCTACGATTACAATCTCGAAGCCGACGCCAGCTACTACGCGGTGAAGAACGCCTGTGCGCCGCTGCACATTCAGTATTCGTACGATGACCAGTCCATCGTTGTCGACAACAGCACCTACCATTCGGTCGAGGGCCTGCACGCCACGGTCGACGTTCACGGCATCCGCTGGAACGAGCTGTACCACACGACCATGGTGGTGAATGCGCCGGCCGACAATTCCCAGCAAATCGTTCGTCTGCCCGGCGCTCTTTTCAACGGCACGGAGCGCATCCTCCTGATCGACCTCACTCTTGCCGACTCTGCCGGGCACATCGTCAGCCGCAACTTCTATTGGGTGCCGTACACGCTCACCACCTTTGACTGGGAAGCCACCGAGTATACGTACACCCCCGCCGAGCGGTATCCCGACCTGACGGCCCTCGCTCATCTGCCGACTGCTAGCGTCAGCTCGAACGCCGAAATCCGGACGACGCCGCAAGGGCGTGAGATCGTGCTGCACCTTGACAACCAGTCGGGCGCGCTGGCCTTCCAGGTGGAGGCGGCGGTGCGTACTTCGTCGGGCGGGCTGATCGCACCGGTGTTCTGGTCCGACAACTGGATCGAGCTGGTTCCTGGCGAGTCGCGCACGCTTACCGCGCAGCTGCCGGACGATGCTCCGTCCAATCCCATCGTGAAAGTGGCGGGGTGGAATATTGAGCCGGCGACTCTGACGCCGCAACCGTAACGGTCGCGCCGGGCGCGGGCGAAACTCTGCTGAATTCACGTTCTCGTGATGACCGTCACGGGTAGCCTTACTCTGCCTTTGCTAAAATTTGCGGTGGAACTCTTCATTTCTGCGAAGGCGGACCGCCTTCGATGACCTTTCTGGAAACCATTGCCGCAGCCACCGGGGAGCCGATTCGTGTGGATCGACGGCCCAAACTCAACGAGCGCATCCAGCACCATATTGTGAGGAGTGAAATGACTGAAATTGCTGCGATTCATGCCCGGGAAATTTTGGACTCCCGCGGAAACCCGACGGTGGAAGCCGATGTTGTTCTGGAAGGCGGCGCGATGGGGCGGGCGGCTGTGCCCAGCGGCGCGTCGACGGGCGAGCACGAGGCGGTGGAGCTGCGCGATGGCGACAAGAGTCACTATCAGGGCAAAGGCGTGCTGAAGGCGGTGGAGAACATCGAGAGCCTTCTGGCGCCGGAACTGACGGGGATGGATGCCTCGAACCAGCGGCTGCTGGATGCGACGATGATTTCGCTGGACGGTTCGGAGAATAAGGGGCGCATCGGCGCGAATGCGATTCTGGCGGTCTCCATGGCGGCGGCGCGGGCCTCGGCGGCAGAGCTTAAAGTGCCGCTGTACCGGTATCTTGGCGGCGTGAATGCTTCGATTTTGCCCACGCCGATGATGAACATCATGAACGGCGGCGCGCATGCCGACAGCAATGTGGACTTTCAGGAATTCATGGTGATGCCGGTGGGGGCGGAGCGCTTCAGCGACGCGTTGCGCTGGGGCGTGGAGGTTTTCCACACGCTGAAGGGCGTGCTGAAAAAGAAGGGCTACAACACGGCCGTCGGCGACGAGGGAGGATTCGCGCCGTCGCTGAAGTCGAACGCCGAAGCGATTGAGCTGATCCTGGAGGCCATCGAACTGGCCGGATACAAGGCGGGCGAGGATGTGGCGATTGCGCTCGATCCGGCGTCCAGCGAATTCTATGACGGAGACAAAAAGAAGTACGTCTTCAAGAAGGGCGACAAGAGCGAGCGGAGCGCCGAGGAGATGGTGGCGTTTTATGCCGACTGGGTGCGGCAGTACCCGATTGTCTCGCTCGAAGACGGTCTGGCGGAGAACGACTGGGAGGGATGGAAGATTCTGACGCGCGAGCTGGGGAGCCAGATCCAGTTGGTGGGGGACGACATCTTCGTGACCAACACGGAGCTGCTGCAGAAGGGCATCGAAGAGGGCTCAGCGAACTCCATCCTGATCAAGCTGAATCAGATCGGGACGGTGAGCGAGACCCTGGAGTGCATCGATCTGGCGCGGCGTTACGGGTACACGTCGGTGATTTCGCACCGCAGCGGCGAGACGGAAGACACCTTCATTGCCGATCTGGCGGTGGCCACAGGCGCTGGACAGATCAAGACGGGCTCGGCATCGCGCACCGATCGTATTGCCAAGTACAACCAGCTACTGCGGATAGAAGAAGAGCTGGGCCAGGCGGCGGAGTTTCTGGGTCTGGAAGCCGTGAATTACGGCGAGTAGTTTTTGACTTGCGGCGCGGCACTCCGCTGCGCCGTTTTCCGCATTTTTCTGGAGAAGGATCGTGTCTCAGCACAAGCCTGTTGTTCTGACCATTTTGGATGGATGGGGTTACCGCGCGCAGACGGAAAACAACGCCATTGCTCTGGCGCGCAAGCCCACCTATGACAAGCTGCTGCGGGAGTATCCCAATACCCTGCTGCATGCCTCGGATCACTTCGTGGGGCTGCCGGACGGGCAGATGGGCAACAGCGAAGTGGGCCATCTGAATATCGGTGCCGGGCGGATCGTGCAGATGGATATCACGCGAATCGATGCGCTGATTGCCAGCGGCACGTTCTTCACGCACTCGACGATTGTCGAGGCGATGCAGAAGGCGCGGAAGACGCAGCTGCATCTTTTCGGTCTGGTTTCTGACGGCGGCGTGCATTCGCACCAGGAGCATCTGTATGCGCTGCTGAAGATGGCAAAGCAGCAGGGCGTGGAGAAGGTCTTCGTCCATGCGTTCATGGATGGGCGCGACACGCTCCCCACCAGCGGCGCCGGCTACCTGGCCGCGCTGGAACAGAAGATGCGGGAGACCACCGGCAAACTGGCCAGCGTCTCCGGCCGCTACTACGCGATGGATCGCGACCGGCGCTGGGAGCGGGAGAAGAAAGCTTTCGATGCAATGGTAAAGGGCCAGGCCGAGGGTGGAGCGTACCGCGATGCCGTTGCCCGCGTGAAGGAGTCGTACAACAACGGGATCACCGACGAATTTATTGTGCCGTTTGTGGTTACAGATGAACATGGGCGGCCCACGGGCGTGATTCGCGACGACGATGTCTGCATCATGTTCAACTATCGCGCCGACCGCGCCCGGCAGATTACGCGGGTGCTGGCGCGGAACAGCGGCCTGAGCAAGGACGGCGGGCGCGAGCTGCCGTCGTGGGAAGAACTGGATGCGACGATTCCGCGCAACACAATTCCGAGCAACCTGCACTACGTCTGCATGACGCAGTATGACAAGCACTTCGCGCTGCCGATGATCATTCTGCCGGAATCGATGGAGAATCTGCTGGCCAACCTGATGGCGCAGGCCAATCTGCGCAATCTTCGCGTAGCGGAGACGGAGAAGTACGCGCACGTTACGTATTTCTTCAACGGCGGGATCGAGACGCCGTTTCCGGGCGAGGATCGCATCCTGATTCCGTCACAGAAGGTCGCGACTTACGATCTGGCGCCGGAGATGTCGGCGGCGGGCATCGCCAACACGGTGATCAAGGCGGTGAACGACCGCGCTTTCGACGTGGTGATCGTCAACTTTGCGAATGCCGATATGGTTGGGCACTCCGGCAGGCTGGAGCCGACGGTGAAGGCGGTGGAAACCGTCGATGCCTGCCTGGGACAGATCTACCAGGCGATGAAGCTGCGCGGGGGCGGGGCATGGCTGATCACAGCGGATCACGGGAATGCGGAGCTGATGGTCGATCCGGCGACGGGTGGACCGCACACGGCGCACACGACGAATCCGGTGCCGTTTATTTTTGTGAGTGAAGATGCGAGTCAGTTCACGCTCAGACCGGGCGGATCGCTGCGCGATATTTCGCCGACGATTCTGGCCCTGCTGCAACTACAGCAGCCGAAACAGATGACCGGCGGCGATCTGCGGGTGAAGAACGGGCAACAGGGAATAGGGATTAGGGAATAGGGTCTGGGCTTTTCAGCGGCGCGCGGCTGGTTTTACCATTAAGAACATGGCATTCCCGATTCGTACGTGCAGTGTTTGCGGCGAAGAATTTGAATTGAAGCCCGATAAGCCGGGATTCGCCAACCGCTGCCCGGCGTGCAGTGAGCCGGAAGAAGAGACGGCGGAGCGGCAGGAAATCGCCGGTGCGGGCCGGTTCGGGAACGACCGGGAAGCGGATGCGGAGCGGCGCCGCGTGATCCGGGACATGCTGTACCGGAAAGACGGCTGAGGGCGCGCTGTTTCCGGCCTTTCCCCCGCACACAACCCACAAAAGGCTTTCGACCCTGGCGTGAGTATCGCCGGCAGGGACCGGCTCATCGCGTCCGGTCTGATATGCTGCACGCTGCTGCCGGGGCAGCCGGTGGGAGGCTTCAGGATGATGCGAGTGCTTCGGGTCTGTGCGATAGCGATGCTGGTTCCCGTCTGGGCACACGGCCAGGCCGGCGCGTGGATGCCGGATGTAACGCAGCAGCAGACCTACACCTGGCATCACGCTTCGAGTCAGGACCGAACGGGCGGGAATAACGACTGGGTCACGGTCGCGCCCGGGGCAACTGTAACCGTGCTTGATACCGATGGCCCGGGCATGGTGTCGCACATCTGGTTCACCATCAGCGACCCGGAGCCCTATCACCTGAAGCGCATCGTGCTGCGCATGTATTGGGACGGGGAAAGCTCGCCCA
Source organism: uncultured Acidobacteriaceae bacterium (assembly GCA_963770525.1). Taxonomy (GTDB): domain Bacteria; phylum Acidobacteriota; class Terriglobia; order Terriglobales; family Acidobacteriaceae; genus Palsa-343. The sequence goes on from CAVYPY010000009.1 coordinate 120,176, forward strand.
GCGTGGAGACGCCCATCGGAGATTTCTTCGGCCTGGGGCTGGGCGTCTACCACAACTGGCATTCGGAGTTGCTGTCGGTGGGCAGCCGTCAGGCACTGAATTGCTATTTCCCGATGCCATTTCAGAAGCATGCGCGCATTACGGTTACGAACGAAGGGAAGGATCGGATCGACAACCTCTACTACAACATCGACTACCGGACCTACGATCATCCGCTGCCGCCAGGGACGATCTACTTTCACGCCGAGTATCGCCAGGCCCAGCCCAACCATGGCTGGACGACGGACTGGACCGAGAATGGCGATCCACTTGTTGAGGACAAGAAGAATCTGGACGGTAAGGACAACTACGTCTGGTTTGAAGCGAAGGGTCACGGGCAGTATGTGGGCGTGACCATGTCTATCCTGCAGAATCAGGATGGCTGGTGGGGCGAGGGCGATCCGATGTTTTTCATCGACAACGCCAGCATGCCGTACCAGCCGGGGGGCACCGGTTCGGAGGACTACTTCCTGGGAGCCTGGGATTTTGGCGGCCAGCCGTTCGACTATCCACTGTATGGGGCTCCCATTGTGGGCGATGAACTGGCCGGTGGACGATGGAGCGTATATCGGTTCCACCTGGATTCGCCGATTCCGTTTACGAAATACATGAAGGCGACGATCGAGCACGGACACGCGAACCATCGCTCCGACAGCTACTACTCCGTGGCGTACTGGTACCAGGCGGAACCGCATCTGCCGTTTCCCCCGCTGCCGCCGGTGGAGGAGCGACTGCCCGCGCTGCAGATGGTGGGTGGTCCGGGAAACGGCGCGCCGGCGCGTCCGTGACCAAGGCGAAGAGAGCGCGTGAACGGAGGCGAGCGGTGCAGCTGTCGTTAGGGTTTGTCGGTTAGAAGTCGATGTGGCCGCGGACCGAGCCGACCCACACCGGACCGCGGTCGCGGTTGTAGCCGGGATCGTCGATGTGCTGGCCGTCGACGGCGAAGAAGAGACCTTTCCACGCGTGCCAGGTGTAGTAGCTTTCGACAATGTTCTCGCGGCCGTAATTCAGACGGCCGTCGCCGAGCAGGAAGCCGAGGCCGCCGTACTTCAGGTAATTCTGGTGGTCCTTCTTAATGGCATTGCTGACGAAGGCGACGCCGATCTTGTCCGCGGGACGGTGCCAGCGGGTTCCAGAGTAGTCCCCGGAGACCAGAGCCGTTTGCCCAACTTCGGTATAAGCGAAGGACTCCTCGTGATCGTCATTCCATCCGAAGCGAGTGCCGATGCGGAAGTTGGCTGTGATTTCCTGCTCGTTGTTCCAGCCGAAGCCGTATTTGTTGGTGCCGAAGCGCTCGACGGAGATGATGTCAGGCCGCGGCGTCAGACCCTGCTGGTAGTGCTGCACGGCCTCGCGGTAATTGCCCATGTGCGCGGTGTTGACATAGGCGAGAATGCGGGTTGTGCCCTTGTGGCCGGGCACGAAAGAGTGGCGCAGCTCAAATTCCCAGTTCTGGGCGTGGGCGCGGGAAAAGGCCCAGTCGAGATTGATGCCATTCGCCACAGTGGGCATGGCGAAGATCCCGTATCGTGCGCTCCAGGCGTGGTCGTCGTACTCGAGGATGCCGCCGACGGTATAACCGCGGGTGTCCGCGGCGTAATCCCAGGCGCCGTTGTCGTCGACCGTCCAGTTCATGAACTGGAGATGACTGTCGCTGGCGACCTCGTTCTGATCGAAGATGTCATTCACGCCCATCTTGCCCACTCGGACTTCAAAGCGGCGTGCGGGGACTTCGGGCGCGAGACCGAAAGCTCCGCGGTCGGCCTCCACCATGTGATGGGTTAGGCCGATGGTCTGGTGAATCCCGCCGCGCGCGATATAGGGGACCGAGCCGAGGTTGGGGTTACGAACCACATCCAGATTCGTGAAACCCGCCAGTCCCAGGGCTTCACCAATGCCGCGGCCGCCGGTGCTCTCCATGTCGAGCAGCAGGTCAGTGTTGTAGCGCAGGTCGTGGTGGGGTTGCCAGCCGAGGAAGAGGGTTTCCACGAGAGAAGTTTTGTATTCGGAAGCATTGTCGAGGCTGTTGGGTCCCTGATAGGGAGCGTGGAATCCGGGCTTGCCCTGGAAAATGACGTTGATCTGCCCGGAGATCCACCAGGGGGCAGTAAGACTGTGGGGAAACATGGTGAGCTGCGGCGCTTCATCGGGAGGTGGTGGCAGAGGCGCGGCTGTTGGCGGCGTGAGTGCGGGGGCTCCGGACTGCTGCAGCATGGCAGGCAGTGGCAGGGGAGCTTCGGGGAGGGCAGGCGACTGCGCCGCCGCCAGAGAGGCGACCGACAGCAGGCAGACGGGAAACCAGCGACGCGGCAAATGCCCTCCCTTCAGAGCGATGAGACACAGATGATCTTCGCTGCGAAGTTTTGCAGATTTGTTACAGACTCTGGATAGAATGCTGCGCAGCGAAACGGCGGCTGGAGTAAACTGGCGCTACAGGTATTTTATACCATATCCCCCTACCATATCCAAACTCCATGAAACAGAAAAGGGCGATCCAAAAACCGAGCGAGCCGGAAAAGCAAAAGCTGATCGCACGGATCCATCGCATTCGCGGACAGGTGAGCGCGATTGAGCGGTCGCTGAGCGGCGGCGACCCGTGCGCCGACGTGCTGATGCTGCTGGCCAACGTGCGGGGCGGGATCAACAGCCTGATGGCGGAGGTGCTGGAAGATCACATCCGGCTGCACATGCTTTCGCCGGAAAAGGACGCCGACTCGACCGAACTGGCCGAGGATCTGATCGATCTGGTGCGGGCCTACCTGAAGTAGAGATTATGGGCGCAACTGGGCCAGGCGGTGCACCAGAGAAGCGCTGAGAGAAGACTGGGCGGCTTCGTCCAGCTTCAGTCCGCCTTTAGTCAGATAAAAAACGTCGATGGCGGCTTCGCCTTCCGTATCGATGAGAGCGACAGCGATGTTGCAGCGCGCAGCAGTGAAGCTGAGGGCGATCTCGCGCAGCAAACCGGGCGTGTCCTGGGTAACGATCTGCAGCAGCGTGCTGTGCGAAGACGCTTCGTTGTCGAATTCGAGGCGGGTATCGACTACGACCCGGGGACGCGCCGGCTTGTGGTTGCGAGAACGCATCAGATGGTCGACGGAAACCTTGTGAGTGAGAGCCTCGCGAATGCTCTGCAGGAATCGATCGACCTCCGTGCTGTTGAGTTCGAGGGTTTGATAGGTGTCGGTGAACTGGAAGGTATCGACGATGATGCCGGCGGCGTTGGAAAAGGCGTCGGCCTTGACGATGTTCATGCCCCAGGCGGAGAGAACGCCGGCCACATCGGCAAAGAGGCCGGGGCGGTCGGGTGTGACGAGGGTGACTTCGTTGAGCTGGCGCAGCGCGCGGAAGGCCACCTGCACCGGCTGATCGGCGAGGGCCTGGGCGAGACGGAACTGCGCCGCAATCTGCTCCGGCGAGCGCGTATTCAGGTAACGCTGGGGCAGGCCTTCGAGAAAGCCGCGCAGCTCCTCGGTGGGCACAGGCGAGGCCACGGCGAGCCGGCCCTGCGGCGCCGGGGTGGAAGCGGCGTCCATGGCGGGAATGAGGGCGGTGATGCGGCTGAAGAAGGCGGGATCGGCGGCCGCGTGGTAGCGAATGTCGTCGACGCTGCGGTCGAGAAAATTCGACGCGCTCATATAGAGCTGCCAGAGGCTCTCCGCCTTCCAGGGCGTGAGCGCCTCGGGGGAGACGGCGCCGATATCGGCGTAGGTCATCAGCGTCAGCATCTTCAGCTGGGAGGGCGTGGCGACTTTCTCGGCAAAGGCGCGGATGGTTTCGTTGTCGAAGATGTCGCGGCGCATGGCTGCGGACATCTCGAGGTGATTGTGGATGACGCGGCGGACGGTTTCGCGCTCATCCGCGTCGAGCTCGAGGCGGGCGAAGAGGCTTTCGCTCAGCTCGACGCTGGCCGAGGCGTGATTGCCGTTGCGCCGCGCCTTGCCGGTGTCGTGCATGAGCAGGGCGAGAAAGAAGAGGTCGGGGCGGTCCAGTTCGGGTAATAATCCGGCGAGCCGTTTCTCCCACTCGTGCTGCGGCTGGCGCAGGCGATGCACGTTGTCGATGACGTGGAAGGTGTGCTCATCGACGGTGTAGCGGTGCCATGTGTCGCGGATGACGAGCGCGTCGATGCCGTGGAATTCGGGAATGAGCAGCTCGAGAATGCCGAGGGCGTGCATGGTCCGCAGGGCGTGAGCGGCCCAGGGACCGAGGAGGACTTCGCGCAGGCAATTCCAGAGAAAAGGACCCTCGGGCATCTGCACGGCGAGGACGGGCAGGGCGTCGGCGATGCGGTCTTCCGTGGAGTGGCTGAGGCGGTAGCCGTGTTTGGCCATCAGGCCGAAGATCTGCAGAATGCTGTCGCCGTCGTGTACGGTGGCGCCGGCGGCGAGATCGAGGCGGCCGTCCTCAAGAAAAAAGTCGGTACCCGGAACCGGGGTGCGCTTGCGCCGGAATTGCTTGTAGAAGGAGCGGCGCGGGGGCGGGACGGCATCGATGAGAAGCGAGGCGCGGCGATAGACAGTGCGCGCCTGGCGATACCAGGTCCGCATCCAGTAGGCGGGATCGGATGTGCCGCCGGTTTCGAGGCCGATGGAGCGAGCGGCGGCTTCGTCCTGCGCATGCCAGTCGAGGGTATTGTCATCGCGGCCGGCACGATAATGCAGAAAACATCGCACCGCCGAAAGAAAATCGTAGGCGGATTCGGGCTCGTCGTGGGTGCCGTAGAAATCGTTGCTGGCGGTACGCGGCCAGGCTTTCTCTTCGCGAATGGAGTTGAGGAGGGTGAGCCACTGCGCGAGGTGATAATCGCGGAGGCCGCCGGGGCACTCCTTCACGTTGGGTTCCACGTGAAAGATGGTGTTGCCGTATTTGGCATGGCGGGCGCGCGCCATCTCGGCCAGGTTCTGGACGATGATGTCCCACTCCCGCAGGATGACGAAGGGCAGCAGCTCGCTTTCGAATTTGGTATAGAGGGCGTGGTTGCCGGCGAGGAAGCGCCGATCGAGCAGGGAGACGGTGAACTCGAGATTGTCCGGGTTGACGCGCTCGCACTCCTTCAGGGTGCGGGTGGCGGGACTGGCGCGCAGGCCGATATCCCACATGGCCTGGATGCAGGTGCGGATGGAATCGCCGCCGGCGGGCTCCGCCTTCTCATTGGCGCAGAGGAAGAGCACGTCGACGTCGGAGCAGGGAAAGAGCTCGCGCCGGCCAAAGCCTCCGGTAGCGATCAGAGCGATGTCTAAACGGGCAGGGTCGGGAACCAGAGTGGCCCATAGCTCGCACAGCAGACCGCCCACGATCTGCGAGCGACGGCGAATGGCGGCCGATCCGTCCCCGGTGCGCTCGAAGTTCTGACGCAGCTGGGTAAAGTCGTCCTGATAACGACTGCGAAGACGCCCCAGGGAAAGAGGGTCAGCCACCATGGACAATACTCAACCGGTCATTCACTTCGTTCGTACGGGAACAGCAGAGACGGCGTTGCCCGAGCGAGCTGAAGGGCATCAGAGCGCTGAGGGGCCGCGCTCGTCATTGCGGATGCGAATCGCGTCGTCCACCTTGGAGACGAAGATCTTTCCATCGCCGATTTTGCCGGTGCGCGCGGAGGAGACGATGGCCTGGATGGCCTGCTCGGCCAGCTCATCGCGAACCACCACCTCGATTTTGATCTTGGGCAGAAGATCCACGGTATATTCGCGACCGCGATAGAACTCGGTGTGGCCCTTCTGGCGGCCATGGCCGCGCGCTTCGAGGATGGTCATGCCTTCAATGCCCGCCTCGAGCAGCGCATCCTTCACTGCGTCGAGCTTGGATGGCTGAATGACAGCTTCAATCTTTTGCATAGGTTCTCAATTCCTGGCAACAGAGAGTATACGTTCAGGAAATCAGGAAGCGAAGTCGTAACCTTCTTCCCCGTGCTGGGTCACGTCGAGGCCCTCGATCTCCTCCTCGCGGGTGACGCGCAGGCCGACGACCATGTCCACCAGCTTGAGCAGGATCAGGGTGCCGACGATGGAAAGCCCCCACGCGATGGCAATCCCAGCCAGCTGATTCAGGACCTGGTGCCAGTTGCCGTCGATGGCCCCGGTGGGCTTGCCGGCGCCGAAGATCGGATTGATGGCGCTGGAGGCGAAGAAGCCGGTCAGGAGGGCGCCGATGGTGCCGCCGGCGCCGTGCACGCCGAAGGCGTCGAGCGAGTCATCGTAGCCAAACCAGCTCTTGACCACCGTGACCATGAAGAAACAGAAGATTCCGGCGATGAAGCCGATGAGCAGGGCGGACATGGGCTGAACAAATCCGGAAGCGGGGGTGATGGCGACGAGGCCCGCGACCGCGCCGGAGATGGCGCCGAGGGCGCTGGGCTTGCCGTTGCGGATCCACTCGGCGAGGCTCCAGCCAATGGCTGCGGTGGCGGTGGCAAAGTGCGTGTTGACGAAGGCGCTGGTGGCCAGCCCGTTGGCGGCGACTGCGGAGCCGGCGTTAAAGCCGAACCAGCCCACCCACAGCAGGCAGGCTCCGATAAAACTCAGCACGACGGAATGCGGCGGCGAGAGTTCTTTGGGGTATCCGACACGCTTGCCCAGATAGAGAGCGCAGACCAGCGCTGAGACGCCGGAGGTGATGTGCACGACCGTGCCGCCGGCAAAGTCGAGGCAGGGAATTTTGCCGCCGAGGGACGCGTTCAGGAGTCCACCTTTGCCCCAGACCATGTGCGCCATCGGAGAGTAGACGACGATGGCCCAGAGGGTCAGGAACAGGCACATCGCGCTGAACTTCATGCGCTCGGCGAAGGCTCCGCAGATGAGCGCCGGGGTGATGATGGCGAACATCAGCTGGTAGATCATGTAGGTCTGCGCGGGGATGGTGGCCGCGTAATCGGCATCGGGCGTAAGGCCGACGTTATGCAGGAAGAGGTAATGGAAGCCGCCGATGAAGCTGTTGCCCGGGCCGAAGGCCAGGCTGTAGCCGACGATGGCCCACAGCACCGTGATGATGCACATCATGGCGAAGCTCTGCATCATGGTGGAGAGCACGTTTTTCCGGCGCACCAGACCGCCGTAAAAGAGAGCCAGCCCTGGGCCGGTCATCAGGAGCACGAGCGCCGCGCTGGTGAGCATCCAGGCGTTGTCGCCGGCGGAGATGGCGGGAGGGGCGGCAGGCGTCTGCGCGAGGAGGGCAGGGGAACAGGCGAAGGGGAGCAGAAGAAACAGGCGGGTCCGGCGTCGAAGGGGCATAACACTCCGTAGGTGGTGCACGGGTTGTGTCACGACTGGGTGACGCGGGGAGGCAGCCGGCGACGATGCAGGCCAGGAATGGATTGTGCAACGATCCTGAAACCTACTTTTACATGATTTTTCTCGATCGCGGCCAGGGAATTTCGGAGGAAAAGGCAGGACCCTGGCGAATGCAGACAATGCACGGGCTCGACCCCGCTCAACGCCTGCCGTGACGCCATCGGCCGCGTCATTTTGATATTCAGAAAGGACGGAATCAGGGGGATTTCTCGGTGGGGCATTACCAAATTCGGAAAGGAACCCGGGGAAAAGGGAAACGAAACCACCGTGGCGGGTATCATAAAAGCATGAGTGAAGCGCTGCGGGACCGCCGGCTCTTCGGGAGTATGGAGAGCCTTGCGAAGAATCGGGAAAAGGTCTTCGAGGCCAGCTATGGCTACGAACAACCCGAAGGCGTTTTTCTGACGACCGTGGATTCGGCGATTAACTGGATCCGGAAGAATTCGATCTGGCCGATGACCTTCGGTCTCGCCTGCTGTGCCATCGAGATGATGTCGATGGGTGCGTCTCGATTCGATGTGGCGCGGTTTGGCGCGGAGGTATTCCGTCCGTCGCCCCGCCAGTCGGATCTGATGGTGATTGCGGGAAGGGTTTCCTGGAAGATGGCTCCGGTGATTCGTCGGCTTTACGACCAGATGCCTGAGCCCAAATGGGTTATTTCCATGGGCGCCTGCGCAACTTCGGGCGGAGTTTTTAACAACTACGCTCTGGTGCAGGGGGTCAATCAGGTGATTCCGGTGGACGTGTACGTGCCCGGTTGTCCACCTCGGCCCGAGCAACTGCTGTACGCCATCACGCTGCTGCAGGAGAAGATTCAGCACGAGCGGGGCAGCCTCAAACGGGTCCTCAACTTGCAATAGTCTGGGGCGTTTAGTTAACTTAGTGTGTAAGAGACGGCTACGACATCACGATCAGGCCGCTCAAGCTCCCGGGAAAATCAATGGCTCTCGCTGCTCCAGGCAACAGCGCGGGTTACATTTACGGTGAATTCGCAGGAATCCGCGTGAATACCGCCAACTGATTGAAGCACTTGCATTCTGTTGGGTATTCCTGTGGTAATTTCAGTAGCGCGGACCTTTTTGCTGCTCTTCAGATAGTTGTCAGAGTAGTACTCGCCAGTTTCAGTTCTCTTTAGCTCTTATCAGTGGTTGCGGAGGATAGACGCATGTTTTCTCGTCCATTCAGTTTTGTGGGCCGAACCCTGCTTGCCGGATGCGCTTTTGGATTGGGTGTGATGGCGCTCCACGGGCAGGCTTCGTCCTCTTTGCCGGCTGCGCCCACAGCCAAACCGGATGCTCCGGTGTCACGTGCGGACGTGTTCATGGGCTACTCCTACCTTGCGCCGCACGGTACGGTAACCACGACCATGGATAGCGGTGCGATCGACAGCACCAGTTTTTCATCCGTTGATCTTGGTGCGATCGGTAGCTTTGCGTATTACTTCAATCGTTATGTGGGCGGACAATTCGAGTATGCCAATGGTCCAAACGGCCAGAACGACGGCATTTCGACTGCACAGGGTGGAATTATCTTCCGTTATCCCACGGATCAGGGAATGACGCCGTTTCTGCACGGTCTGGCAGGAGCAGCCCGGATCGGCGGCCCCAATTCGGAACCCTATGGCCCATGGCATCCCTACACATGGGGGCCGGCCTTAACCGTGGGGGGAGGCCTCGATTACGATCTGCCGTTCATGGATCATCGCTTTGGCCTTCGTCTGTTCCAGGCGGATTACGAGTACATGCACGCCGATTTCGGACCGGCGACGGAGATCGGCGGGCGCGCCAATATCGACGCGGCTCGTCTGAGCACCGGCATTCTGATCCATTTCGGCAACATCGTTCCGCCACCGCCGGTCCAGTACGCCTGCTCGATGAATCCGGCATCGGTTTTCCCGGGCGAGCAGGTGACGGTGACCGGGACAGCCACCAATCTCAACCCGAAGAAGACCGCCAACTATAGCTGGAGCGGCCAGGGTGTGACGGTGGGCGGCACGAATTCGACCGCGACGATCGACACCGCCAACCTGCAGCCCGGGACCTACACGGTCTCCGGTCACGTCACTGAAGGCAACAAGCCGGGACAGTCGGCTGACTGCACGGCACAGTTCACGGTGAAGCAGTTTGAGCCGCCAACGGTCAGCTGCACGGCGAATCCGACGACGGTGAAGCCGGGTGAAAGCTCGACCATCTCCTGCAACGGGGTGAGTCCGCAGAACCGGCCGCTGACGTACAGTTATTCGGCTTCGGCTGGATCGATCAACGGCACCGGCAACACCGCGACGCTTTCGACCACGGGTGCGCCGTCGGGTACTATCACCGTCACCGGCACCGTTCAGGACGACAAGGGCCAGACGGCTTCGGCAACGACGAGCGTGGATGTGGAAGCGCCTCCACCGCCGCCGGCTCCGAAGACCCAGACCCTCTGCTCGATCCAGTTCGACAAGGATAAGCACCGTCCGGCCCGCGTGGACAACGAAGCCAAGGCTTGCCTGGACGATGTTGCCCTGAACGCTCAGCAGAAAGCCGATGCCTCGCTCGTGGTTGTTGGCAACTCGGCTCCTCTGCCGGAGCATAAGGGCCGCCACGCTCGCCACGAGATGACTGCCGATCAGCTGGCAGCGCAGCGCGCGGTGAACACGAAGGACTACCTGGTGACGGAGAAGGGCATTGATGCCAGCCGTATCCAGGTGAGGACGGGCACAGCCGGCCAGAACGAGGTGGAGAACTACCTGGTTCCGGCGGGCGCTAACTTCGACAACGACGTGCCTGGCACGACGGCGGTCGACGAGAACGCTGTAAAGGCCCAGCCTCGCAACGCGGTGCGCCACCACCGGCACCACACTGCTGCGAAGAAGACGGCGCAGTAGTCCAGCGAACCCCAACGACAGGGCTGACCCTCAACGGTCAGCCCTGTTCTTTGTCTGTTCATGGAGCAGGGCACGAAGCTGGGTCGCCCTGACCGATGTTCCATTAGTAACCATGGAACCTGGACGCTCTCTTCGGGCGAAATGTCGGGAAAAAGCAGGTAGCATGGGATCAGACTCCGGGTGCTCGTAACCCCGGAATCGCCCCCTAGTGAAGATGAAATCAATGCGGTTCCGTTTTTTTGTTGCGGCCATGGCCGCTTTTCTGTCTGGTTGCGTCTCTTTAGCCTCGGCTGCGGCGATTCCTTCCTGGACACCTGCCGGTCCCGACGGCGGCGACGCGCGCCGTTTCGCTTTTAGTCCTCAGGATCCGAGCCGGATTTACGTGGGCACTACCGACAGCTGGATCTATGTCTCCAACGACGGAGGCTCCACTTGGTCGCGGCTCGCGCATCTCGGACAGCAGGACGATCTCGTGGTCGACAGTCTGGTCGTTGATCGCGCGGACCCGCGCACGCTGTACGCCGGCGTCTGGGTCATGGATCATCCGGACGGCGGCATCTACATCAGCCACGACCAGGGGCGCACATGGAGCGAAGCCCCGCAGATGCACGGCCAGTCGGTGCGATCGCTGGCTCAGGCGCGATCCAATTCACACATTCTTGTTGCCGGCACGCTGCGTGGCGTCTATCGCACCGAGGATGGCGGACGGGATTGGCGGGAGATCAGTCCGCCGGGGAGCACGGAGATCCACGAGGTGGAGTCCCTGGCGATCGATCCCTACGACCCCGACACGATTTACGCCGGGACCTGGCATCTGCCCTGGCGCACGATGGATGGCGGAGCACACTGGAGCAATATCAAGCAGGGCGTGATTGACGATTCCGATGTGTTTTCCATGATCGTCGATCCCTCCCGGCCCAGCGTCATGTTTCTCAGTGCCTGCTCGGGGATTTATCGCAGCGATAATCACGGAACCGATTTCCGCAAAGTGCAGGGCATTCCGGCAACAGCCCGGCGAACCCGCTCCCTGAGGATGGATCCGGTCAACCGCGATACCGTTTACGCCGGGACCACGGAGGGCCTCTACAAGACGGAGGACGGAGGCGAGCACTGGACCCGCACTACCGGTCCCGACGTCATCGTGAACGACGTTTACGTGGATCCGCGGAATCCGAAGCACGTGCTTCTGGCGACGGATCGGAGCGGCGTGCTGGCCAGTGAGGATGGGGGCGTTGGATTTGAGGCCTCGAATACCGGCTTTTCGCAGCGGCAGGTAAGTGCGATTCTGGCTGACAATCGCTCGCACGGCACTCTCTATGCGGGCGTCATCAACGACAAGATCTACGGAGGCGTGTTTTCCAGCTCGGATGACGGGCGCACCTGGAAGCAGCAGAGCGACGGCCTGCGCGGGCGCGATGTTTTTGTGCTGGCGCAGAGCGGCGACGGCACAGTCCTCGCAGGGACCAGCGACGGCATCTTCCGTCTGGATGGGGCGGCATGGAATCCCGCCAATGCGGTCGCCGCTGACGATCCCGTCGTTCCCGAGACAACGAAGGCCCAGGAACGGCGTAGCCGGGGCCGACGCCGGATCGCCGAGGCAAAGCCGAAAGATCCGCAGGAGATTCACGGCCGGGTGACGGCGCTGGCGGCATCGGATGACGCGTGGTATGCGGCGACGGGCGACGGCATCTATCGCAGCACGGATCGGGGAGGGCAGTGGGCTCAGATTCTCGTGCCTCACGATGCCGACTCGTTCTTTCGCGACGGCGAATATCTGGCTCTGGCTGTTTCCGGGCGGACGATCTTCGCAGGACGCCGCGCGGGCATCATGGTCTCTCATGATGCGGGCGCCACGTGGGGTGCGATCCCGCTTCCGGCTGGGTTAACCGCCCTTGCGACGCTGAGCCTGGCGCCGGATGGCTCCCTGTGGGCCGGTGGCCGCGAAGGGGTCTTCTATTCGCGGGACGGCGGACAAAGCTGGGTTCCCCTGCGGCGGCTGCCGGTGGTTGCCATCAACAGCATTGCCTGGAGTCCTGTGCTCGATCGCCTGATCGTCACTTCCGGCGAAGGCACTGTGATTTACGCGGTCGATCCGCACGACGGAAGCTGGCGGTGGTGGGACACGGGCTGGACTGTGCGCGCAGCTGCTTCCGTCGATGGCCGTTTGGCAGCTGCTTCCCTGTATAGCGGCGTCGTGATGCAGCCACCCATGGAATCCGCTCGCAACGGAGCCTACGTCCAGGACGCGCGACAATAGTTCGTGTCTCTCACGATTCGCCCGGCTGCTTCGCAGGATTTCCCCGCGCTCTATGCGCTGGACCAGGCCTGCTTTGCGCCTGGCATCTCCTGGTCGAGGGCGGAATTGCAGTATTTTCTGCGCTATCCCGGAAATATTGCTGTGGTGGCCGAAGACGAAGGCCGGATCGCCGGTTTCGCGATTGCCGGGACGCAGCGGCGCAGGGGCGTTCCGGTGGGAAGGCTCATCACCATCGACGTCGACAGTTCGATGCGACGCCGCGGCATCGGCCACCAGCTGCTGCAAGCGATCGAGGACCGGCTGCGCGCGCAGAAGGCGGTCGCGGTGCTTCTGGAGGTGGCTATCGACAACCTACCTGCCCAGGAGTTCTATGCCCGCCATGGTTTCGTGAAGGCCGGTCGCATTCCCGGCTACTACCTCGGCCGCATTGACGCGCTCGTCATGGAGAAGCCGCTGTCGTCGTAATGCTCGATCCTCGTTGCCCGCTGTCGAGCCGCAATCCCGCGACTACAATAAGAGCAATGCTCCGCATTCAGGTTGAGAGCTGCGTCCTGGATCGCCGTCTTCGTCTGCGCGCTTGCGCCGGCTTTCGGCCAGGCCGTCAAAGACCTGCCCCAGCCCACCGACTACGTCAGCGACTACGCGCATGTGATGTCGGAGTCGACGAAGACGCAGCTCGACCAGCTTTGCGGTGAAATCGATCACGAAGCGCATGCGCAGATCGCGGTCGTTACCGTCAATACGCTGAACGGCGAGCCGATCGAGCAGTACGCGGTCGAGCTCGAAGACGCCTGGAAGGTCGGGCCGAAGGGATCCGATCGCGGCGTGATCGTCCTGCTGGCCGTCCAGGACCGCAAGCGATTCATTGAAACCGGCTATGGTCTCGAAGGCATTCTGCCGGACGGAAAGGTCGGCGACATCGGGCGTCAGATGGTGCCGATGCTGCGCAACAACGACTTTGACGGCGCGGTGACGCTGGCTGTCGACGAGATCTCGCAGATCATCGCGCAGGACGCCGGGGTTCAGCTGCAGCCACTCACGCGGTGGGGAGCGCAACAGCAGCAGCCCCACGCAACCGTCGGCCAGGTGATCGGCGGAATCGTCTTCCTGATCTTCGTCGTCATCTTCCTCATCTGGGCCGGAGGCACCGGCCTGCTTGGCTTTCTGCTGGGCATGTTCTTTGGCGGAGGCGGCCGCTGGGGCGGCGGCGGCTTTGGCGGCGGTGGCGACTTCGGCGGCGGTGGCGGCAGCGGAAGTGGTTTTGGCGGATTCGGCGGTGGCAGCACCGGCGGCGGCGGAGCGGGCGGCAGTTGGTAACATCGATACGGAATTCCATAAGGAGAAAGACCGAATGATGCGTCGTGGGCTGTGGATCGCAATGGCCGTGATCGGCGTGCTGGTGCTGGTGGGATTGCTGATCTTCGGCAGTTTTGTCAGCGCGCAGAAGCAGATGGTGGCCAAACAGGAAGCCGTCCAGGAGCAGTGGGGCAACGTGCAGGCTGTTCTGCAGCGGCGCGCCGATCTGATCCCCAACCTGGTGGCGACCGTGAAGGGCTACGCGCAGCACGAGGAGACGGTCTTCGACGATGTGGACAAGGCGCGGGAAGCTCTGCTGGCAGCTCATGATCCGCAGGGCAAGATGGCGGCCAACGGGCAACTCGATGGTGCGCTGGGGCGGCTGCTGGCGATCGCTGAGAATTATCCTGACCTGAAGGCAAACCAGAATTTTCTGGAACTGCAGGATCAGCTGGAGGGAACAGAAAACCGCATCGCTGTCGAGCGGCACCGCTACAACGAGACGCTGCGCGACTACAACACCTACATCCGGCAGATTCCCAACAACATCTGGGCTCGCATGGCGGGATTCCAGCCGAACAACAACTACTTTGAAGCCAGTCCTGCCTCGCAGAATGCGCCCCAGGTGAAGTTTTAGACCGAATCAGCCGGCGATGAGAATGCGCAGATCGCGCAAATTGTTACCCGGTGGGTCCGGTGACGATGCTGTCGCCGAGAGACGTAAACAGGGTGCATGCGTCGAAGCGGCGCAGGGTGGCTTCAGGATCGAAATTGTAACTGCGGGCGCGCGCAATTGTGGTGGTATCGGCGATCGCGCCTGCAGCGGGACTGTTTCCATCGACACCATCGGAACCGGCGCTGAGCACCGCCAGCGGCTGGCCCTCATACGCGGCCAGATTGAGCGCAGCTTCCAGTGCGAACTGCTGGTTGCGTCCGCCGCAGCCTGGATTCGTGCCCAGATTCACCGTCACTTCGCCGCTGGAAAGCAGGCAGACACGTTCGTACTGGTGGCGCAGCTCATGGAAACGAGCCAGCAGATACTGCGCGGCCTTGGCGTAGTCCCAGTCATCGCAGGCATTGTCGATGAAGACCTTGTATCCCCTGGACTGAGCAGAATCGCGCGCTGCATTCAGGAAATCATGGTTCGACAGCAGGGTGTCGAACTGCGCATGGGCAAAGGCTTCGGATGCGATCTGCTGCTCTTTCTTCTGCGCCTCGGCGGATGCTTCGCCGCTCTGCAGCAGCTTCTCGAAATACTCGCGCACGTTGGGAGGAAATTTTTCCAGCAGGTGAAATCGCTCCAGGATCTCGGCGCACTGGGCGGGCGTTGCATAGTTGGGCAAGGTCGGCGATGACGCAACGGCGGCGAGATCTTTGAGCGGCACGTCGGCCAGCAACAGAGAGAGCTTCTCCGATCGCGGCGCCGCCAGCGCCAGGCGGCCACCCTTGACCGCGGAGAAGTATTTGCGCACGGTGTTGACTTCGGTGATCGTGGCGCCGCTGGCGACCAGCGTTTCATGAAAAGCGATGGTGTCGTCCAGATTGATCTTCCGGTCGCGCGGCAACTCCAGCATGGCTGATCCGCCGCCGCTGATGAGGAAGAAGATGAAGGTGTCCGCCTTCGCGTGCTTCAGAAGATCCAGAGTCGCACGCGCCGCGGCAAACGAATCCTCGTTGGGCACGGGATGACCGCCAGCGAAGTAGCGGATGTTGCGGCGTCGCTCCTTCGGAATCTGCGGAGCGGAGCAAACGCCGTGCAGGCGGGTCTTTTCCGGAAGCCGTGCCAGCAGCGCGTCTAACATAGAGAGCGCTGCCTTGCCGAAGGAGAAAACAAACACTTCCTTATAGCGGTGGAACGGCACGGTGATCGGCTGCAGATGCGGTGAAGGATGGCGGATCAGCGTTCTGCCTTCAAAGTGCAGGTGGCGGTCGAAGGCCTGGGCGATGTCGCACGCGCGGAGCGCCTGATCGAAGATGTCCCGGGCAACCGTGTGCAGCTCATCGAGGGTGATCATTGGCTGGCGAGCGCGGGGAACTGCCGTTGCGCCCATGCGCGAAGGGTTGACCGCATCTCTTCCAATTTACTCCCCGGCGCACCCGGAGTTCCGCTGGTTGTCGGTGTGAAAAAGTGATCGGCGTCGGCGATCCAGACGAGATCCTTCGGCTCCGATGCGAGACGCACCGCCGCTTCCACCTTGGCTACCGGTCCATACGGATCGCGATTGCCGCTGATGAAGAGCTTCGGCTGTTGGCAGTCTCGCAGAAAATCGTATCGATAATCGCGACCTTCCGCATGGACCGGCAGCCCCAGCGCGATCAATCCGGAGACGCGCGGATCGCCGCAACAGGCCTGCAGCCCGACATACGCGCCGAAAGAAAAGCCGGCAAACAGCAGGGGCCGGTGGAATTCCCGTTCCAGCCAGTCGAGAGCGGAGCGAACGTCGTCCTCTTCGCCGCGGCCCTCGTCGTGAACGCCTTCGCTCAGGCCGGTACCGCGAAAGTTGAAGCGCAGCACCGGCAGTCCGAGCCCCTGCAGGGCTTTCATGGTGTGGTACACGACCTTGTTGTGCAGCGTGCCGCCGCCCAGAGGATGCGGATGACAGACCAGCGCAGCGAACGGCGCCGTCGGCAACCCGGAATTCAGAAGCGCTTCGAGGCGCCCAGCCGGTCCGCGGAGATCGTCCACGGTGCGCAACACAGCAGAGACCCCATGCGATTGCGTCATCGTTCTTCATTGTACGAAGGGGGCTCGGGGTATTCTGGCTGAGCATGTCTCTCGATCCCGTTCAGCTCACGCGCCGCCTCGTCGACATCGAATCCATTACCTATAACGAAGGCGCAGTGGCTGCATTCCTGGCCGAGTTCCTGGCTGCCCAGGGATACGCGGTGGAAAAAATGCCGGTCGAGCAGCACCAGGAAAGCCGCTCCACCAGCGAACGCTTCAACGTCTACGCCTGCGCTCAAGGGCAAACGCCGGAGGTCGTGTTTTCTACGCACATGGACACGGTCCCGCCCTTCATTCCCTCCAGCGAGGATAAGGAATTCATCTATGGACGCGGGGCCTGCGACGCCAAGGGCATCATCGCCGCGCAAATTGCCGCCGCGGAACGCCTCCGTGATCAGGGAACGCACGTGGGCCTGTTGTTTGTGGCCGGCGAGGAACGCGATTCCGCCGGGGCCAAAGCGGCTAATCTCCAGCCGCGGGGCAGCCGCTTCCTCATCAACGGCGAGCCCACCGACAATCGCATCGCCCTGGCCTCCAAAGGCTCACTCCGGGCGGTGGTGCGTGCGAGCGGCAAGATGGCACACTCCGCGTACCCTGAACTCGGCGAGAGCGCAACGCGCAAGCTTGTGGAAGCCCTGCATCGCATCCTGGCCATCCCTTTGCCCTCTCTCGACGACGTCGGCCCCAGCACGCTGAACATCGGCATGATCAGCGGCGGCCACGCGCCCAATGTAATCGCCGATCATGCCGAAGCGCAGGTAATGGTCCGGCTGGTTGGGCCGTCTGAGGAAACGCGACGCGCCATTGAGAAAGCCGCCGAGGGTTTGGCCACCGTCGATTTCACCCTCGAGATTCCTTTTCGGCGAATGCGCTCGCTGCCCGGACTGCCGACCATGGTGGCGGCTTTCACGACCGACATCCCCTGGCTCAGCAGTTGGGGCGAACCCGTTCTTCTCGGACCCGGATCGATCCACGTTGCGCACACGCCCCACGAGAAGCTCGCGAAACGGGAACTGCTGGAGGCCATCGATCTCTACGTGGATGTCGCGCAGCGCCTGGTAAAGGAAGGCCGCTGACGCAGCACCGATTCGACAGAAGCCACCCTAATGCTCCAGGCTGGATGTATGGCTGACCCAACCAGCACCGATGTGCAAACCCGCAACACTCTCGACCAGGCATCGTCTTCCTACCTTCGATCAGCGATGCACCAGCCGGTGCACTGGCAGGAGTGGGGCGAGGGCGCTTTTGCGCTGGCCGCGCAGCTCGATAAGCCCGTTCTTCTCGACGTGGGCGCGGTCTGGTGTCACTGGTGCCACGTCATGGATCGCGAATCCTACGAGGAGCCCACTCTCGCACAAACGATCAACGATCATTTTGTCGCCATCAAGGTCGATCGCGACGAGCGACCCGACGTCGATGCCCGCTATCAGGCCGCCGTGCAGGCTATTGCCGGCCAGGGCGGCTGGCCGCTGACCGCGATCCTCACGCCCGACGGCCGGCCCTTTTTCGCCGGCACGTATTTTCCTCGCGAAGACCGCTATGGTCGCCCCGGATTCGAGCGCGTCCTGCTCACCCTGGCGCTTGCATGGAAGACCCGGCGGGAAGAGGTTCTGGAGTCAGCCGCGAGCGTGATTGCGGCCATTGAGCACGGCGAGACCTTCTCCGCGCGCAGCGACACTCTTTCGCTGGAGATCGTCGACAAACTGGTCGCCAGCGCCGTCGGCCAGTTCGATCCGCGCCATGGTGGCTTTGGATCGCAGCCAAAATTTCCTCATCCCGGAGTTCTGGACCTGCTCATCGACGTCGCTGCCCGTACCGGCAACGAGGCCGCCAAAGAAGCGGCCACCGTGACCCTGAAGAAAATGGCCCGCGGCGGCGTCTACGACCAGCTGGCCGGCGGCTTCCATCGCTACTCCGTGGATGAGCGCTGGGTGGTCCCGCATTTCGAGAAGATGCTCTACGACAACGCCGGCCTGCTGGCGAATTATGTCCACGCCTTCCAGACCTTCGTCGAGCCGGAGTTCGCCGCGACCGCGCGCGACATTCTGCGCTGGATGAACGAATGGCTCAGTGACCAGGAGCGCGGTGGTTTCTATGCTTCCCAGGATGCCGACATCTCGCTGGACGATGACGGAGACTACTTTACCTGGACCCTCGAAGAGGCGGCCGCCGTCCTCACTCGCGAGGAAATGTCGGTTGCCGGGCTCTACTACGACATCGGCGATCTCGGCGACATGCACCACGATCCGAAAAAGAACGTGCTGCACCGCAATTTCAGCGTTGAGGAAGTCGCGCACAAACTCGGGCGCGACGCCGCCTGGGTCGAGCGCGAGCGTGCCTCTGCAAAGCAGAAACTTTACGCCGCGCGACTGCAGCGCCCCACTCCGTTCGTGGACAAAACCATCTACACGGGCTGGAACGCGATGGCCATCTCCGCGTATCTCGACGCGGCCCGCGTCCTCGACCTCGAAGCGCCTCGTGCTTTCGCCCTTCGCACGCTCGACCGCATCCTGCGCGAAGGCTGGAGTTCGACGGACGGACTCGCGCACGTGATCGCGTACCCCGATCAGCCTGGAATGGCAAAGTGGATTGCTGGTGTGCTGGACGACTACGCGCTGCTGGCCCACGCCTGCGTCGACGCGTGGGAGTCGACGGGGGAAATTCGCTACTACGAGTCCGCTATGCAGATCGCCGAGTCGCTGGTGGAGCGCTTCCACGACACGGAAGGCGGCGGCTTCTTCGATACCGAGAAGAACGCCGGCGACAAGCTGGGCGCCCTCGCGGCCCGCCGCAAGCCTATGCAGGATTCTCCGACGCCGGCGGGGAATTCGACGGCCGCCGGCGCGCTGCTGCGCCTGCACGCCCTGAGCGGGCGCGACGATTTTCGTTCCATCGCCCAGGAGACCCTGGCCGCATTTGCCGGGGTCATCGAGCACTATGGCCTCTACGCCGGCAGCTATGGTCTGGCACTGGAACGCCTCCTGCTTCCGCCCATCCAGGTGGTGATCGTGGGCAAGGGGCTCGCTACCCGGCAACTCACCGCCATCGCCAACGCTCGCTACGCCGTCAACAAGGCCGTCATCCTGCTGCAACCCGAGCAGGTCACGTCGGCACACCTCCCGCCGCTTCTGGCCGAGACGCTCCCCCATCTCCCCGGCCTCGAATCGTCTTCCGGCAAGTCGCTCGCCCTGGTCTGTCGCGGAAGCTCGTGCCTGCCTCCCGCCGCCACCCCGGATGCGCTGATCGAGCAGATCAGCGTGGCTGTGTGAACCTTCCAACGGTAACGAAACCGTGCCAGCGGCGGCTGCTGGGGGCCCCACTGGCTTAGCGCTGGGAGGACTGACGAGATGCGGAGAGGGTTTACCAGAAAACCAGAAGGGGACGAACCCGCGACGCGAGGCAGGAACTACATAACACCGGGCGGGCTGCAGCGTCTCAAAGACGAGCACGTGTTTCTGCTCACCAGGGACCGCCCGGCCGTGGTGGAGGTGGTGGCGTGGGCTGCCGGCAACGGTGATCGCAGTGAAAACGCCGATTATCAGTACGGCAAGCGGCGGCTGCGGCAGATCGACGGGCGGATTCACTTTCTCACGAAGCGAATTGATGCCGCAGAGGTGGTGGACCCGGAAGCTCCGAGGACGGGGCAGGCGAGAACGAGGGCATACTTCGGAGCGACCGTGCGCTATGCCAATGCGGCTGGAGCGGAGCGGATGGTAAGCATCGTGGGCACCGACGAAGTCGATCTCAGCCGCAACCACATCAGTTGGGTGTCGCCTCTGGGACGTGCATTGATCAGGTCGGCAGCGGGTGACAGCGTAATTCTCCAGGCGCCGAGCAGGACAGAACATCTGACGGTGCTGGAAGTGCGCTACCAACGCATTTCGGTGGAACCGTTCCGTGAACCACCTGGATCTGAAGAATCGGCAAAGGGGCGGTCTCTCCGACGTTCACAAGACGAAGGAGAGACGAAGCGGAAAAATTGGTGAAGGGCGGCGACCGCATAAAGCGCTATTGGCTTTGGCAAGCGAGGGGAGATGAGTTGAATCGTCAGGAAAAGGGGATCCCGTCACGGTCCCGGCTGAGCCGACGT
>CAVYPY010000010.1:0-197358 GCA_963770525.1 uncultured Acidobacteriaceae bacterium
CCGCCGCAACCGTGTCGCTGCCATGTAAATCAGCATCACCGCCGCGATGCCCGAAACCATCGCCGAAAAGATAAACACCACCGGCATCAGTGGCGACGACCACCACGGGTTTGCCTTGATCGACCCGAAAATGAATCCGACATAGCCATGCAGCAAAAACGCCGACGGCACTCCGATCAGTGTCACCAGCCAGCCCACCCGCTCGTCGATCTCCAGCGCCCGCGGGCTCACGTTATCCGAGCCCAGCGTCATCGCCATGTACATCCAGCGCCTCCAGCCCCTCGTCGACTGCGACAGCGCTACGATGTCCGCCCGGAAGTCCAGCCAGATCTCCACCACCAGCACCGCCATCAGATACCAGAGGTAAACGAACCCAAACATCGCCATCGCCGATGACCGGTGGGGCGTCATGTACATCTCCAGTGAGCGCTCAGGATGTCCCAGATGCAGCTGCAGAGGCAGCGGCGCCACGATGAGAAATGCCAGCGCCGTCAGCAGCGCCAGCCGGTAAGTCGGCTTCACCGCCTCCACGCGGAAAATCCGCGCCAACGAGGCCAGAATCAAAGCGCCCGCCACCAACCCCGTAATATACGGATACAGAACGATCAGCACGCTCCAGTAGAGCGACACTTCGTTCGGATACATGAACCCTTCCACGCCGGGCATCATCGTTTCCGTCTCCCTCCCGCCTTATCGCACCGAACCGTCCAGCGCGTTGTAGAAAACCTTCGCGCCGGTCGCCATCTGCGGCTTCAGCACCTGCACGCTGTGCGTCTTCAAAAACGCATGAATCGGATCTTTCGGGTTCTTCAGGTCCGCCAGTTGCCGCGCCCCCGTCGGGCACGCCTCGCAGCATGCCGTCGTCAGCCCCTTCGTGATCCGGTGATAACAAAGCGTGCACTTGTCCGCGACCTTCTTCTCCGGATGGATATACCGGCAGCCGTACGGGCACGCCTGCACGCAATAGGCGCAGCCCAGGCAGTATTTCTGATCCACCAGCACTACGCCGTCCGGGGCAACGAAGGTCGCTCCCACCGGACACACCTGCGTGCACGGCGAATCCGCGCAGTGGTTGCACATCTTGGGCACGAAGAAGTACTTGCCTTCGTCCTCCTTTGCCGCCGGAAAACCTTCTTTGCCCCCGTCCGGCGAAATCACCTGCGGATTCGCCAGATTCCAGTCCGTCACGTGGTAGCGTTCCACCCACGTGCGAAAGAATCCGTCCGGCACATCGTTCTCCGCCTGGCAGGCCCGCACGCAGTTGCCGCAGCCAATGCACTTCGGAATGTCGATCAGCATGCCCCACCAGTGCTCAGTCATCGTGTAGTTCGGCGAAGCCTCCGGCGTCCCGGCCAGCACCGACTCCCACGCCACCGCCGCGGCTGGCAGCAGGATCAGCAGTTGACGTCGCGTGATGGTCATTTCGTTCCCCCCGCGCTGATCGCCGGACTGTGCGGCTGGTGACAGGTCTGGCAGGGCAAACCGTTCGAGTGCGCGGCCGCGTCCACCTGCGGAAACCCCTTCGGCCGTGCCGCGCTCGCCGCGTGGCACCGCACGCACAAAACTGCCGTGTCCGGCTTGCCCGGGTCGATCGATGGATCGTCGGCATGTTTCGCCAGGGGGCCGTGGCACGCCTCGCAATGCACCTGCGCATGCTTGCCGGCGCTCTTGGTCTGCGCCACATCGCTGTGGCAGGTCTCGCAGGTCGGCTGCCCTGCAAACCGGATCGGGTGTGCCGCGATCTCGGCAATCGCCGCGCCCCGGTAATGCCCATACTCCCCAAAGCTGCGCGGAACGACGAAGCCGCGGATCACGAAAAACAGCAGTGTCCCCACAGCAAACAAACCGGCGAGGCGGAAGAGATGCCCCGCATCTTTAAATATGCGCATGAGCGCCGCCCCCTTGAGCCCGGTCGCAGACCTCCCGACCGGAGCGTGCAGCTCGATTGACTGCTGACTATTCAGGAGAAGAAACACAACACCTGTATGTGCGCGCGGTCACACCCGTGGGTGATCGACCGAAAGATGGAGGCATCGGTACCGGCAACTTGGCTCTGCGCCGGCTTTTCCGGAAGCGACACCGGCATTCCCGTAAATCTGTGTCATTCCGAATTTTCATCGCCAACCGGCGTCTCAGCGCTAAATGACCTTCCGTGAAACGTTTGGCCTTTTGGCCCCAGTCTCCCAAACCGCGGCAGGTTCTCGGTCCTGCTGGCGCGGGCTGTGCCGGGTTTCTCCTTCCAACAGGCTCGCCGTGTCGACCGGAGATCCTTTCAGGGAGAATGCAGCTGAAATCAATGCGTTCGCGCACCGATACCTTGCTCCCGCGCGCTGACCACGATCTGCAACTTCCGGTCGGGGTCCCGACCTTAGTGGGACAGAGACAGACCAGGTCGTCATTTGCACAGGTTCCTGTGCACGCTAGGATTCAGGGAGTTACCCACCGAAAGCGGAGTATCGCAGCAACATGACGTACGGAGAAATCTGCGCTCCAGGGAACGAAAACCTGGCCCGGCCAGGGATTGGCGAGCGCAAAGGCCAGTTGTACCCCCTTCTCCGTCGGATCTCCGCCGGATGCGGGTGGCTGCTGTTTGGCTACGAGTGGGTACACGTCTCATACCAGACGCCGAGGAAGGAGCAACTTGTGTTTGTCATCATCCTGGTAACGAGCCTGCTTCTGATCCACATCGGCATTCACTTCTGGATCGCACACAACAAACGCCTCGCCGCACAAGGCCGGCGCGGACTGATGACCCGATACACTTCTCCCGTTTTTTCGCAGGATCATTTGGGACGCCAGTTATTGCTGGACGCCGGGTCATTGCTGAGCAGGGAGATTGTTGTTTCGATCAACGGCGACTGCAAGGTCTACGCCGCGGCGCCCGAGGGATAGGATAGCCGGTCCCATGGGAGAACTGCTGAGGTCGCTGTGGCCGAGCTTCAGAGCTATCGATCACTCGACCCTCTACACCATCGCACTTCAGTATTACGGTGCTTATCCGATCTTCATGAGCTGGCTGTGGATTTCCCTGTCTCTGTTCTTTCGCCGGCGCCAGGAAGAAGCGCCCATGAAGATGGAAGGGCCTTATCCGTTTGTCACAGTGATCGTTCCGTGCTTCGCCGAAGGAGCCACCATTCGGCACACGCTGAGCGCGCTTCTGGCCATGGACTACCCGGAGTTCGAGATCATCATTGTCAACGACAACTCCCCCGATAACACCGTGGAGGAGACGCGGAAGTTTCTTCACGATCCGCGGGTGCGCCTGCTCAACAAAACCACCAATGAGGGCAAGGCCATGGGCCTGAACGATGCGCTGCCCATCTGTCGCGGAGAAATCCTGCTGATCATCGACGGCGACATCATCGTCTCGCCCGACGTGCTCCGGCATATGGTTCCGCATTTTCTGGGAACACGGGTGGCAGCCGTAACGGGAAATCCAAGGGTTCGTAACCGGACATCGCTGCTCCAGCATCTGCAGGCCATCGAGTTTTCATCCATCGTTTCCATGCAGCGGCGAGCGCAGCGGGTGCTGGGTCGCATCCTTACGGTCTCCGGGGCGATCTTCGCCGTGCGCCGGACCGCTTTGCTGGACCTGGGAGGATTCTCGTCACACATGGCGACCGAAGACATGGACCTGACCTGGAGGCTGCAGATGCAGTTCTGGGATATCCGATACGAACCGCGTGCGGTGGTGTGGATGCAGGTTCCCCTGAATATCCGCGATCTGTGGAAGCAGCGGCGGCGCTGGACGCGGGGTCTGGCCCAGGCCCTGATCCGGCACCGCCAGATCCCCTTCAGGTGGAAGCTGCGGCGGATGTGGCCGATTTACTACGAGTCATGTGGGTCGATTCTGTGGTCGTATGTGTTCGTCCTGATGACGACCTTCTGGATCGTCTGCATAGCGTCCGGATACAACCCGCGTGGGGCCTCGCCGTTCCCCAATTTCTGGGGCATGGCAATCGCCACGACCTGCCTGGCGCAGCTGATCATCGGTGCGTGGGTCGATCAGCGGTACGACCGGGACATCCTGTGGTCAGCACCCGATGCGGTGTTCTATCCGCTTCTTTACTGGATGATGATGGCGGTAATCACTTCCGTTTACACCCTTCCGGCGATGATCCGTAAGCCTCCGAAGGTGCAGACCTGGCATATCCGGCGGGACATCGCATGACGCGTCGCGCGCATGCCGGCGGAATGCTGGTTCGTTGCAGGGAACTGCGGCGAGTAATGAGGATGCGGGTGGCGCCGTGGACGGCGCTCGTCCTGCTCCTGGTTGTGGCTGGGGCACAGGGTGCGGCGGAAACGGCGGCAGCGCCGCGGGCGGAGCGGGAAGCTGCGGTAGCCAAAGCCAGAGGCGGCGATGCCAAAGGCGCCCTCGCAATTCTGCGCGTGCTGGTGCGGAGTTATCCCGACGACCCGCGGCTCCTGGCGGATACGACGATCGTCGCGAACTGGGCCGGGAACGACGAGTATGCGGTGGAAATGTTCGAGCGGTCCCGGACCCCCAAGGACGACGCCGGGGTGGTGGAGGCGGCGGCGCGTTCGGCCCGGAACCTCCATCGCTACAAGTTGGCTCTGGATCTCTTTCGCCGGGCAGAGGCCGCCTCTCCTGATCGCTGGCAGCCGCGCCTGGGATTCGCCATGGTCCTGACCGACCAGGGCCGCTATCGCGAGGCGAATACGCTCATGCAACCCTTACTGAGGGACTATGGTAGCCAGCGCGACGTGGAAACAGGGGAAGCTTACCTGTGCATGCGTCAGTTGGATTTCGCCTGCGCGATGAAGATGGTTGAACAACAGATAGAGCAGGAACCGGCGGACAGTCGGGCTCTGAAATGCCAGCTGGCGGAAGTGGTGTCAGAAACGGGCGGCGATACACTGGGCGACCAGCTCTGCGGGCAGGCGGATCCGAAACACCTCCGGCTGGAAGCAGCCGCAGGTGCCGAATGGGTGCGGTGGGTGGATTCGAGCGACGAGAAATGGGCACAGCGCCAGGCCGAAGGAAACCAGGCTCTGGCTCAGCTGGACGACGTCATCGCTCACTCCCATGCCGGAGACCCCCTCTGGAGACAGGCTGAGAGCGATCAATTGCTGGTCTTGTCGGATCTTCATCGGATGCGGGACGTGGTGCAGTTGTGGGAGCATCTGCAGAGGGTGAACGTCACGGTGCCGGACTACGCTCTGGCCCGGGTTGCCGAGGCGTATCTGGCCCTGCACCACCCGGAACAGGCCGAGGCGCTGTATCGGGTTCTCGTCGAGCGCTCGCCGAACGACGGTGACCTGCGCGGCAGCCTCGCGTTTGCACAGTTCGAACGGGAGCACATCGCGCAGAGCTTCCGAACCATCGACAGTTCGTATGAGGATGCGCCGTCGGCAGTCCGATCCGCGGGCCTGAAGGCTCCCCAGAGTAACAGCCTGCATACGAGTCTCGGCATCCAGGCGGCGGAGATGCGGGGATTCGCCGGTATGCCCGGCGAGGAGCAACAGCGGCTGACGCCTTTGCTGGCCCAGGCCCCCGGCAATCCGGCGGTGAGACGGGCGATGGCTATGACGTATCTGGCGCGGGGATGGCCGCTGCTGGCGATGCGCGAGGAGAGCATCGCGGACAGCTTCGAGCAGCGGGACGATCTTCCTGTTCTGCAGGACGCAGAGATTATGGAAGGTGCGGGACAGCGCGACCAGGCGGCCGCTCTGCTGGCGCCTTTGCTGCTCCGCGAAGGAAACAGTTTGGCACTGCAACACTTTCAGGGAGACCGGGCGGTCGAATATGGCTGGCAGGCCGACGTATCCGGCGGCTATGAGTGGTCGAACGGACAGTACCTCGGGAATTCGTCACAGTCGGAGGCGCACCTCTACAGCCCGCTGATCGACAGCCGCTGGAGAGTGTATGGCCATGCGCTGGGAGAAACGGGTGAGTTTCGAGAGGGCAACGATTATCGGGCGCGGACCGGTGCCGGACTCCGCTACAACTACGCTCGGCAGTCGGCCTGGGTGGAACTGGATGGGGACACCGGCACATCCGGAGCACTCGCCGCGGTCAGCGCCGGAGGAGAACTGAACGTTGGGGACCACTGGACGGTTCGGGCGCAGGGAGACACAGACGACATATCGAATGTGCAGCTGATCGCCGAGCTGGCCGGTGTTCACGCGCGCAGCGGCGGCGCGACCGTGGAATGGAGGCAGAGCGAGCTCCGCTCCATCACCGCGGGGGTACAGCGGCAACTGTACAGCGACGGGAACCAGAGGACCGCAGTCTCCGCGGGGTGGGACCAGGACGTATGGACGAGTCCGCGGCTGCAGATCGAGATTGCTCCCCAGGTATGGACGTCGTCGAACTCCGAGAATGAGGACCGGCTTTACTTCAATCCCAGCCGGGATTTCTCGCTGGGCCCGCAGACGACCCTGAAATGGACCACCTGGCGGCGCTATGAGCGCAGTCTGCGCCACGAAGTGACGATTAACTCAGCGCCGTACTGGCAGCAGAATTACGGCTTCGGTGCGGCATTCTCCGCCAGCTATGGGCAGCACTGGGAGGTGAGCCGCCGCCTGGGCTTCTTCGGGAAGATGGTGTGGAACAGTCAACCCTACGACGGCAGCCGCGAACCGTATACCGATCTGAATTTCGGACTGACATGGGGTGCGCAATGAAGGCGGTCGCGCTGGCCGGATTGCTGTTTCTTGTGGGCCTCTCCGCGTGGGGGCAGAGCTCGAATGTTGTGGTGCTGTGCTACCACGATGTGCGCGACGATGTGGGAGGCGCGCCCATCCCGGCTGGCGGCAGCGCCGAGCCGTCGCTCGAAATCAGCGCGGGAGGAAGCCGGCAACTCGACGCCGATCAGTACGCGATCAGTACGCGCAACCTGGCATCGCATTTCGACTGGTTGCGCGCGCATGGATACCATGTCATCAGCCTGCAGCAGTTGATTGATGCCCGGACGAAGGGAGCGCAACTGCCTGACAAGCCGGTGCTGCTCACGTTCGACGACGGATTGCAGAGCGCCTACACGAAGGTCTTTCCGCTGCTGAAGGCGTATCAGTTTCACGCAGTGATGGCCGTCGTGGGGGCGTGGACCGATCTGCCCGCCGGGGGAACCGTGGATTTCGGATTCCGGTTGTTTACGCGAGCCGATTTCGCCACCTGGCCGGAGCTGCGCGAAATGCAGAACAGCGGGCTCGTGGAAATTGCTTCGCACACGTGGGACCAGCACCACGGGATCGTGGCCAATCCGCAGCGCAATGTGATTCCGGCGGTGCTGGTCCATGCATATAACGCGAAGACCGGCGGCTACGAGACCGACCAGGAGTATGCGGCCCGTATTCGCGCGGACCTGACGCGCAGCTCCGAAGAGATCAGGGCACAGCTGGGACGGGCGCCGCGGGCAGTGATGTGGCCCTACGGGGCGTATACCCGGCAGGCGAATTCGATTGCGGCATCGCTGGGCATGCCGGTGACGTTCACGCTGGGGCTGCCGGTCACGTTTCCCAACAAGCCGTTCGGCGTGACCGGGCTTGAGGCGATTCCGCGCCTGGTGATGACGAAGAATCCCACGGTGGGCGACATGGTCTGGTCGCTCCATCATCTGGACCTGAGGAGCAACGTGCGCGCGGTACAGGTAGACCTCGACTACGTGTACGATCCGAATCCGGAACAGCAGGAGCGCAACCTGGGCAGGCTGCTGGACCGGATCCTGAAGATCGGCGCGACCCAGGTTTGGTTGCAGGCGTATGCGGATCCGGACGGCACCGGCGCGCCGAGCGAGCTGTATTTTCCGAATCGTGAGCTGCCCATGCGTGCGGATTTGTTTTCCCGCGTGGCCTGGCAACTGCGAACCCGCTGCGGGGTGGAAGTCTATGCATGGATGCCGGTGCTGGCGTGGCAACTGCCGGACAAGGCCCTGCAGGCGCGACTGGAAATCCGGCCCAGGCCTGGCGTTTCGCCCGAAAGCCCCGTGCGCCTGAACCCGTACCTGCCGGAGACACGAGAGATCGTCGGCGAAATCTATGCGGATCTGGGCCGAGCCGCTCCGGTGGCGGGAATCCTTTTCAGCGATGACTCGATTCTGCGAGATACGGACGAGCTTGGACCGAACGCGCCTCCGCCCGGGCCGCAGAGGACGGAGTCACTGATTGCGTTCACCGATGAGCTGGCGGCGCGCGTGCGGACCTGGAGCCCTGAACTCGCGACGGCGCGGAACTTGTTTGCCGAACCGGTGCTGAATCCGGATGCGGAAACGTGGTATGCGCAGTCCCTGCCCGCCTTCCTGTCCAGCTACAACACGGTTGCCCTGATGGCGATGCCGGAACTGGAGAACGCGAAGAAGCCGGACGAATGGCTCAACCGGCTGTACCGCCAAGTTGCTGCGCAGCAGAACGGGATTCGCGACACGGTGTTCGAGTTGCAGTCGGTGGACTGGCGGACCCAAAAACCGATTGCGGCGGACCAGTTCGCCAGGGAGATGCTCATGCTCCAGGATAAAGGCGCGCTGAACCTTGGGTACTATCCCGATGATTTCGAGAAAAACAACCCGAAGCTGAACCGCCTGGTTCCGGTGTTTTCGGGCGCGGCTTATCCAGCGCCGTGACGGCGGGTTAGGAACGTGGCAGGTCTCGTATTCCTGGTCGCTTCGGACTTCATCCGTACGCGCTCCGGAGAGCGCGTTGTGCGTCTGAACAGGATCGACAACAACCGTGATTCTCTGCACCGCGTGAACGGAACCAGATGGCAGCGCGGGCGAAGTGCTTTGAGGCAATCAAGGTGACCTCGATGGCTGTCTGAACGCATTTTTGGGTTGGACTTTGGGTTGGAAGACACGCCGGTGCGAGATGCAGGTTTGCCCAGGTTGTTGGGGGATTTGGTGGACCTGGTCGGGATCGAACCGACGACCTCTTCCATGCCATGGAAGCGCGCTCCCAGCTGCGCCACAGGCCCACGGGGGACTATCCTATTTTCATGGACCAGGAACGATTCGTCAATGAAACCGCTGTGCGCTTTGATCCCGGCAAATGGGCGAAGCCGAGGCAGCGGGACGTTCTCTCAGCCGGTGCCCGAACGGAAGCAGAAGGCGCGAAGCAACCGGAGAGAACCCGGGGGCATCGTCGTGGTCATATGTTCCCAGCCCGTACGGCGGTTCTCCTCAGCCTCGCGGTCCTTCCCTGGACTCTGGTGGCGCAAGGCGCGGCAGCGGATCCCGCGCCTGTGACTCTGTCGAATACGTTGCGACCGGCCCTTTCGCATGTGAGCCAGGCCGTCTCCAACGTTGACATCCGCCACTGGAAGGCCCCGAACTCGGTGAAGTCTGCCGCGGCCGACGATGTTGCTTCCATACAGCGCGACTTGTCCGGCACGCTCGCCGGCTTGATGAGCCAGGCCGAAGCGGCTCCCTCGTCGATTCCCTCCTCGTTTGCCGTGTACCGCAATGTCGATGCCCTTTACGACACTCTGCTGCGCGTGGTCGAGACGGCGGGCCTGGCAGCGCCGGACCAGGATGCGATGGCGCTGGAAAACGCCTTGACGCAGCTGGAAGCCGCGCGGAGCGATCTCGGCGAGAAGATCCTGATGGCAGCCCAGGCGCAGCAGAATGAGGTGCTTCGCCTGCGCACGGTCATTGCGCGAGCGGCTGTGGCACCGCCTCCGCCGGTGAAGACCATCGTCGTCGACGATGGCCCGGTGAGGAAGGAGACGGTGCATCATCACACGACGAAGAAAGCCGCCAAACCCGCGGCAAAGCCCGACGATTCGACTGCAAAGCCCAATCCCCAGTAGCACTTTTACGCAGATTCAACCTGCTTTCGGGAACCCTGCCGCCGCGCACCGTGTCTAAAGGTAAAGAGTGAGCGAGGCATCCGGTTCCGGAAGTAACCCGGTGCGCTGAGCGCATGCGGGTACCGGATTCGATGCCAGGACCGCCAATATTCCTGCTAGGCTGAAAGGAGCGACTGGATGCAGGCGGGTACGGCCGTGGGGAATCTGGCAGGCGTTATCGGTGTTCATCCCGAAGAAGCTGCGGTGATCGAGCAGCTGAAGGCGGGATCGGAAGAGGCCTTTGCCTGGCTGATCTCCCGGTATCAGCAACCGCTCTACAGCCTCATCTATCGCATCCTGCCGAATCCCGGCGACGCTGCGGATATCACGCAGGAAGTCTTCGTCAAAATCTTTCGCGGCATCGGGCGCTTTCATGGCGAAGCCAGCCTGCGCACGTGGGTCTACCGCATCGCGCTGCATGAGGCGCTGAACCAGCGGCGCTGGTGGTCGCGCCACCAGCGGCAGGAACTGGCGCTGGACGCCGACGGCGACGATCAGTACGCCGCGCCGGCGGAGAGTCTGATCGATCCCCAGGAATCGCCGTTCGATGCGGCGGCGCACGCCGAAGTGGCGGCGCGGGTGGAAGCCGCACTGCGCGAGGTGCCGGAGCCGTTCCGGACGGTGGTGGTGCTGCGCGACATTGAAGGTTTTGGTTACGAGGAGATCGCCGAAATTCTGAACGCCAACCTGGGCACGGTCAAGTCGCGGCTGATGCGCGGCCGAGCCCATCTGAAGAGCCGCCTCGCGCCCTACATGGAAGCGGCCAGCCGCCGGCGTTGTCCCTCGTCTGTTTCTTCTCTTCCCCCCGCCTGCTCCAGTGAGGAGGCCGTATGAGTTCGTGTCATTCGATTCGCAAGCAGTTCTCGGCGTATCTGGACGGAGATCTGACCGGCGTCGCCATGCAGTCCGTGGCCGCGCATCTGGGCCAGTGCCAGGACTGCGCCGCGGACTTCGGGCAATGGCGAAGCGTGCAGCATTCGCTGGCGACGATGGCGCCGGCACGGCCGCCGGCGGATCTCGGGCTGCGTATCCGCGTGGCTCTGTCGCAGGAGCATGCGCGAACGGCGAAGAACACGCTGGCTGCCTGGAAAGTGAAGTGGGAAAACTCGGTGGCGCCGTTCCTGCTGCAGGCCGGAGCGGGGCTGGCGAGTTCGCTGGTGCTGATCGGAACCATGGCTTTCCTGATCGGAGCGTTTGCCGCGCCGGAGCCGGCTTCGGCGCGCGACGAGCCGCTGGGCATGGCGACCGCGCCGCACTTCCTGTATTCGACCGTCGAGGCAAATTCGGGAACGATGGACGGCAAAGGAACGCCGGTGACGGTCGAGGTTTACGTGGACGCGCAGGGTCGCGTGTACGACTACGACATCGTTGCGGGGCCGAGCGACCCGGCGACCCGGGCGGAACTGGAGACGCTGCTTCTCTCGAGCAAGTTCGAACCGGCGGAGTGGTTCGGACAGCCAGTGCGCGGTGTCGCGGTTCTGTCGTTCTCGGGCGTCGACGTTCAGGGCTAAGACATTTCGAGCTCCGGCCCGCCAGCAATAAAAAAATCTCGCGAGTTGTGTATGTGTGACGAACAAAGTACTTAGCCTGTGGTCCTTGCGTATGTGTGGCAAACACGGTAGTTCGTGAGGGCCTTGCAGTTTCGGGCGATAGGGCAGATCCGTCGGCCCGGGAAATCATTTTTTTGAGTTAACTTCTCCTAAGTGTTTGTTTTTCTGGAGTTTACTAAAATTTAGAGGAACCCCCTGCAGGTAAGTGTCGCCGAATGTATTAGTTCGGAGGGGGCTCCTTGTTCGTCCCATTTCCCGCCTCCAGCAAAAAAGCCCGCGTTCAGCGGGCTTTTTCTTTTTTTACTCTATAAGTTCAGAATAGCAGACCGGAACGGATTTCCTGCCAGTGGTTTCGGTGTGGAAGCTCTTTGCCTGCAACGCAGGAACTTTTGTAAGGCTTGACAAGAAATCCACAGGACTGACGAAAATCCCTCAATGCGAATCGCGGTGGTTTCTGACATTCACGGGAACCTGACGGCGCTGGAAGCCGTGATCGCGGATCTGCGGTCGTTGACGCCGGATCTGGTGATGTTCGGTGGCGATCTTGCCGATGGCGGGGCGCGGCCTGCGGAGGTTCTGGACCGGGTGCGGGCGCTGGGGTGGGACAGCGTGTTGGGCAATGTGGACGAGATGCTGTTTCGTCCAGAGGCTTTGGAGGCGTTTGCGGGACTGGCCGTCCAGGCGAATGCGCTTCGCGCCAAAACGGGGGTGTGGGAGGCGGTGCATGCCAATGCGGCGGCAACGCGGGCGGCCCTGGGCGAGGAGCGGGTGGCGTGGCTCGCCGGATTACCCCGCGAGCTGCGCGAGGAGGGCTTCGCGCTGGTGCATGCGCGGCCAGGGGACTGCTGGCGGGCTCCGGCGATGGACGCGAGCGAGGAAGAACTGACCGAGGTGTATGGGCCGCTGGGCGCGGCGGTGGTGGTCTACGGGCATACGCATCTGCCGGGAGTGCGGCGGCTGGGTAACGGGCTGATTGTGGTGAATGCGGGGAGCGTGGGACTCCCGTTCGATGGCGACGCGCGGGCGTCGTATGCGGTGGTGGAGGAGGCGCAGGGTGGGAGCGGTTCGGCGGTGATCCGGCGGGTGGAATACGACGTGGAGAGCGAGATCGCGGAGCTGGCCGCGTGCGGGCTGCCGGGGGCGGCCTGGACGGCGAAGATGATCAGGGCGAAAGGGCCGGCGATGCCGTGAGGACTGGCCGTCCAGCTCTGCGCCCAAAGACTAAGGCGTGCGCGGGAGGAACGTGATCGTGGAGAGACTGGTTTTTTCCAGAATCGGTCCCGGCGCGGTACTTCAGGCCGAAGCAGGACAGAAGTTGTTTGACGCCGCAGGATTCGAGGAGTTTGCTTCTTGCTGTGGGGTGAACCTGGCCCAAGGGGGCGGGGAGTTCTGACTCGGTGGCGGGACTTTGGATTCGCACATTGACATTTACGCTGGGGTGAACGGGCTGTCGCATCCTTACCTAAGCAAAGGTCCTGTCGATGAAGCAGAAGTTCGCCGCAATGATCCTCGGTGGTACCGGGCAGGTCGGAGGTGCAGTCGCAGAACCTGGCCGAGGGAGCGGGGGAGTTCTGACTCGGCGGCGGGACTTTGGATTCGCACGCGGATATTCAAGCTGAGGTGAACGGGCTGTCGCATCCTTACCTAAGCAAAGGTGCCATCGATGAACCAGAATTTCGCCGCAATGATCCTCGGTGGTACCGGGCAGGTCGGTGGTGCGGCCGTTGCGGAGCTGCTGGCCGTTCCCGAATGCCGGGAAGTGGTGATGGTCAGCAGAAAGCCCATTGCGGCGCGATCGCGGGTGCGCAGCGTCGTTCTCGATAGCGGCGCCGCTGACTTTGCCGAGCGCACGGCTGCCGTTGCCCGCGAAGTTCTGAGCCAGGGTCCCGTCAGCGCCGTGAGCTGTGTGGGTGTCGGTTCCGGATCGATGCGCTGGAGTGAAGAAGAATTGCGGCGACTTGAACTCGGCGTCGTCGGTGGCTTTGCGCGCGGCTGCCATGACGCCGGAATCGCCCAGTTTTGCCTGCTCTCTGCTGTAGGGAGCACAGCCCGCAGCCGGTTTCGCTATGTCCGCATCATGGGCATGAAGGAAGACACCGTGCGCAACATCGGTTTCACCCGCCTCGCCATCTTTCGCCCCGGCATCATTGTGGGCAATGCTCATACCCCGGCCTGGATGGGTTGGCTGGGAAAGCTCGTGCCCGGGCCGTTTGGCAATATCGATCAGCGAATTCTCGGTCGCGCCATCGCCGCAGAGATCGCTTTGCACAGCCGAGAGGCCGGTGAAGTTAGCCGCGAAAATGCAGCAATGAAAAAACTCGCTGCGGAGCTGCAATAGCGCGGAGGCGGGTGGGGTCTCCAGCCTGGTCCGCTGAGGGACAGTCAATTGCACTGACTGAATTGAGAACGGGCTGGGGTGGGGACTCGCCCGTTTTGGCCGCAGAAATCTCCGGTGTGCCGGACCTTCGCTGATGAAGAGCCGGTTTAGTTGAACGGGATCGACGCGGCAGGTCGTCCCAGAGCCATTTTCTCGGGGCAGAGGTGCTTCGCTTCCAGGCGAAGACGCTCGGCCGGAGTGCGGTATCCACCGATGGTGCACATGCAGAAGCGGCACACCAGGAAAGTGGATACATTTCCCACCACGCGAACGGGAGGGAGCTGGCTGGGAATGACGTGCGTAGTTTTAACGGACGGATTCATCGCTTACTCTCCTCAGAGTCGCGACGTGGCGGGCCCTGACCGTGGAATGCTCTTTCGTCCTCAGTATGGCAGAAATCCCATGCGAAAACCTCAGGGTTTTCGTGAAATTCGCAGGATGACGTTACCAAGGACACAATGCAACGGCTTACACGGGTGAACCGCACGACGTGACGCTTGACAATGAACGATAGATGCAGCGAGCCGGGGAAAAGTCTTGCGGTGGGTGATTGGGTGGACGAGCCTTAAAGAAATCTAATGCGGAGGCCGATAGGGGCAGCAGGAGATTTCGATGGGAACGATGGTGACCGTTCATGCCAGCCCGATTGTGCTGGTGGGGAGCGCGGAAGAAGAGACGAGCGAAGCTCTGTCGGCAATTCTGGAGTCGTGGCATTACGCCGTGGAGGTAGCAACGAGCGGAACTGAGGCTCTGGCGCGGCTGACCGGACCCACGCCACCGGCGATGGCTCTGCTGGATATGGATCTGCCTGAGCCGAGCGGGGCAGAGGTTGCGGCGGAGCTGCGGCGGCGGAAGGAGGCGCGGACCGGATGGGTGGTTCTGCTGAGCCACGTGGCAAGCCGGGAGCGGGTACGACAGGCACTGGAGTCCGGATGCGACGATTTTCTGCGGGTGCCGGCGGACGCGGCCGATCTGAAGGTGCGGATCCGCGTGGCCGAGCGGGTGCTGGCGCTGACCAGCCAGGTGCAGAAGCAGTCGGCGGAGCTGCGTTACCACGCGACCCATGACGGGATGACCGGGTTATGGAACCGCGAGGCGCTGCTGAGCCTGATCTTTCAGGAGACGGACCGGGTGCAGCGGATGCGGACGCCGCTGAGCCTGATGCTGCTGGACCTGGACGACTTCTCGCGGGTGAATCACGACTACGGGTATGAGGCCGGGGATCGGGTGCTGGTGGAGCTGGCGAGCCGCTTTCGGCGGCAACTGCGGAGCTACGATCTGATCGGGCGGTGCGGTGAGGATGAATTTCTGCTGGCGCTGCCGGGGTGCACGCTGGAGAGCGCGAAGGAACTGGCGGGGCGGATTCGAGACGGAATTCTGGCCCGGCCGTTTGCGGTGGGGCACGAGGCAACCACGCTGACCGCGAGCATAGGAGTAGCGGCGAGCCGGGGACGTTCGCCGCTGATCGTACTGCGGGAGGCCGAGCGCGGGCTGGCGGAGGCCAAACTGGCGGGGAAGAACCGCGTGTGCGGGGACGGGCCGGAGGTGCACGTGGCGGAAACCGAAATGTCCGCGGAGGATCGAGAGGCGGTTTGAGGTGGCCACCCAGGCTCAGGGGCAAGTAGCGCGGCCCAGGAAGTCTAGGCCGGCATCAGACCAGGCCGCGCAGGCGGGCGATGAGCTCGTCGGGGTGAATGGGTTTGGGAAAGAGCTCGAAGTGATAGCCACGCTCTTCGGCGCGGCGCATCAGCTCACTGGTAGCGGCCTGGCCGGAGAACAGTAGAACGCGGGTCTGGGGAAGCTCGTCGCGCAGGCGCACGCCCAGGTCGACGCCGGTCATGCGGGGCATGAGCACATCGCTGAGGACAATATCGGGCTGAAAGCTGTGCGCGGCCACCAGGGCATCTTCGCCGCAGGTGGCTTCCATGGCTTCAAAACCGTTGGCGTTCAGGATGGCGGTGACCGTTTGCGCGATGAGCGGCTCATCGTCGACGACGAGGACGCGCAGGCGGGAGCGGGCAGCCTGGCGACCGTCCCGCTCCAGGCCTTCGGGCAGGGGCGGAACAGGCCCATCGAGGGGCAGGAAGACGATGTGGTCCAGCAAGGGTGAGCCTCCTGAAAACTACATGAGCTGCGGCGGAGAGATGCTCGGCTTGCTCCGGGAATCCGCTACAGCCACCATCGGCAGAAATATCCTAAACGTTGTTCCGTGATTTGTCGGTTCGATATTACTGACAACGCTGATCGTTCCACCCCAGGACTGGACAAACTGATGGACGACCCAGAGGCCGAGGCCGGTGCCGGCGCCGGCCTTGGTGGTGAAGAAAGGCTCAAAGAGGCGGGTGAGGTTGGCCGACGGGATGCCGGTGCCGGTGTCCTCGACGGTGACGAGGAGGCCCGGCCTCCCGGTGGATTCGCGGATGGAGAGGATGAGGCGGCCGCCCTCGCGCATGGCGTCGATGGCGTTGGAAATGAGGTTGGAGAAGACCTGGTGGAGCTCACCGCGCAGGGCGCGAACGGCGGGAACGACGACGAAATCTTTGCTGAGCTGGATACTCGATGCGCGCAGGCGGCTCTCGTAGACGGTCAGGACCTCTTCGAGCAGAGCGGGCAGGTCAATCTGGGAAGGAACGGAGGTCTCGCGGTAGAAGCCGAGGGTGTGGCGGGCGATGTGGGAGACGCGGGTGAGTTCCTTTTCGGCAGTGGAGAGATATTCGCGGATGGTCTCGACTTCAGCGCGAGTGGTGCGCGCCAGATAGATGAGGTTGAGGACGGACTCGAGCGGGTTGTTGATCTCGTGAGCGATGGTGGCGGCGAGGCGGCCGGTCGCGGCAAGCTTTTCCGAGAGCAGGAGTTTTTCCTGCTGGACACGGCGCTCGGTAATGTCCTGGGCAAAAATGGAAAGGCCGTCCGGAGAGGGATAGATATTGGCGTGAATCCAGCGGCCGGAGGGCGAATAGTAGTCTTCGACCTGGAGAACCTGACCGGATTCCATAGCCTGGCGGAGCGCTGCGGCAAATTTCGTGTCCGCGAACGGAGGAGTGGTGTCGCGGAGGCTCTGGCCGAGGATTTGCTCCAGTTCCACGCCGACGAGGGAGGCGACCTGCTCGTTCGCATAGACGATACGGCCCTGGCGATCGGCAAAGATGAAGCCTTCGGAGATGCTTTCAAGAATGGTGCGGTACTGGCGCTCGGCGCTTTCGGCTTTGGTGCGCAACTCGTGCTCACGGCGAGTGAGCTCGACGCGGAGCTGGTGCATGGCGATATGGGATCCGACACGGGCGAGGAGTTCGCGGGCGGTGAAGGGCTTGACGAGGTAATCGTCGGCGCCGGCTTCAAGGCCTTCCGATTCGGCTTCCTCCCCGGCGCGGGCGGAAAGCATCACGATGGGGACGGCGGCGGTGGCGGGATCGGCGCGCAGCGCACGCAGCAGGGCGAAGCCGTCCATGTGGGGCATCATGACGTCGGTGAGGACGAGGTCGGGCGGGTTCTCAATGGCGGTGCGCAGCGCCTGTTCGCCGTCGGCGACAGCGGTGACCTGATAGCGGCGGCCGAGGAGGCGCTGGACGTACTCGCGCATATCGCGGTTGTCGTCGGCCAGCAGGACGCGAGCCCTGGCAGTCCGGGGAGACGGGCGGCTCTCGAGAAATTCCTCCAGATCTTCGCTGGAGAGGTCCTTGAGCATCTCCTCTTCGCCGGGCAAACTGCCGGGAAGCCAGCGCAGGGCTTCCTGAACGTAGGGCGCGGCGCCCAGGGAAACGTCAGAGCCCTGGGCAGAAGCGGCGATGCGGTCGGGCGCAAGATGGGCGGTTCCGAAAGGAATGCGGACGCGGAACGTGGTTCCCTGGCCCATGCGGCTTTCCACCGAGACGGCGCCGCCGTGGAGGCGAACCAGCTCATCGACAAGAGCCAGACCGATGCCGGTGCCCTCGTGGGTGCGGCCGGTGGCGCCCTCAATACGATGGAAGCGCTCGAAGACGCGGGGCAGCTCGGACTCGGGAATGCCGGTACCGGTATCGCGAACGGAGAGTTCGGCCCATCCATCGACGGCGCGGAGCACGACGGAGACGCCGCCATCGAGGGTGAACTTGAATGCGTTGGAGAGAAGGTTGAGGACGATCTTCTCCCACATATCCACGTCGACGTAAACCGGTGCGGGAAGGGGCTCGCAGTCGATCTGATAGACGAGCCGGGCACGTTCCATGGCGGAGCGGAAGACGCTGGCCAGTTCTGTGGTGCGCACGGCGAGATCGACGGGGCGGTAGAGCGCCTGGACGCGTCCGGCTTCGATCCTGGAAAAGTCGAGCAGCGTGTTTACCAGCTTCAGCAGACGGAGGCCGTTGCGGTGAACCGTGGCGATGTTATGCAGCTCGATGGGCGGCAGCTTGCTGGCGCGGGTGTTGAGGATGTCTTCGAGCGGCCCCAGCATGAGGGTGAGCGGAGTCCGGAATTCGTGGCTGATGTTGGAGAAGAAGATGGTTTTGGCGCGGTCAAGGGCGGTGAGAGCGTCGGCGCGGCGGCGCTCCTGCTCATAGGCCTCGGCGTTGGCCAGGGCGGCGGCGATCTGGCCGGCGACCAGCTCGATAAAGCCGGCGTACTCGGCGTCGAAGGGGCGAACGGGGCTGAGGCCGGCGATGAAGAAGCCGGCGGCGCGGGTCTGGCCCTGCTTCTGCAGCGGGACCAGCACAGCCGAGGAGGGGGGCAGATCCCAGGCGCCGGTGGGCAAATCGGGAAAATACTGGTGCAGGTTCTCGACGATCACGAAATTCCTGCGCTCGAGCATGTCGGCGATCGGCCAGGGAATACTCGGATCTCCGAGGCGCAGTTCCTCCGCTGCGGCGGGATGGCGGCTGTCGATGCCGCTGCGCGAGACGAGGCGGGCGCGGTCCTCGCCGCGGAAAAGGTAAGTAAGAGCGAAGGGAAGGTCGCGCGGGTTCTGGCGAAGGCAATTGTCGACGGCCGCGAGCACGTCGGCTTCGACAATGGCGCCGCTGAGTCCGGCGGCCAGCGAGCGCAGAAAACTGAGGCGCCTTTCCCCGATGACCCGCTCGGTTTCCTCAGTGACGACGCAGAACATGCCCATGATGGAGCCGTCGTCACCGCTGAGCGGGCTGTAGGAGAAGGTGTGGTAGGTCTCTTCGCGGTAGCCGCTGCGCTCGAGGAAGAGGAGCAGGGCTTCATCCCAGGTAGCCTCGCCGGTGTCGAGGACGCGCTGGATGCGGGGAGCGATGTCGGACCAGATTTCGCTCCAGACCTCGCGGGCGGGCCTGCCCAAAGCCCGGGGATGCTTCTTGCCCAGGGTCATGCGGGCGTAGGTGTCGTTGTAGAGGAAGGTGAGTTCGGGTCCCCAGCCCATCCACATGGCGTAGCGCGAGGTGAGCAGGATGCGGACGACCGTCTTGAGGCTCTGCGGCCAGGAGTCGGCGGAACCGAGAGGCGTCTGCCCCCAGTCCAGGTCGCGCATGAGGTCGCCGAGTTCGCCACCGCCGGCAAAGAGGTCGCTGGACGACTGCGCGGAACGTTGCCGTGGCGGGTGCGGCCTTTTGACGGGGAGGTCTTCCGCCGCCTCCGGGAAGGCGCTCGCTTCTCCTGATTTCACGCAACCACCTCGAAAAGGTCAGGGCCCGGGCGAGACCATGGGGAAGGACACCGAGCATTCTAGAGAACTGAACCAAGGATGCAGAAGAGCCATGCCTGGGTTGCCGGAAGTGCTGCGGGGTCGCGGGCGAGCAGCCGAACGGAGGCGCCGGAAATGAGCCCGGTGAACCCGCGGGGCCAACCGAAGAGAAACAGGCGGAGCCGAGGCGGCGGCGGGACCGGCGCGGTCCGAAAAGGAGTAGACGATCTACAGCACAGGGGGTAGAGTGTCTACAACATGAAAAAGGAAAAGGAACCGTATCAGAACCGGATCGAGCTGCTGCAGGGGACGCTGGACATGCTGATTCTGCAGACGCTGCAGTGGGGTCCGCAGCATGGCTACGGCATCAGCCAGGCGCTGCGCAGCCGGTCCAGCGAAGTGCTGCAGGTGGAGACGGGGTCGCTTTATCCGGCGCTCCACCGCATGGAGCGTTACAAGTGGATCGCCGCCGAGTGGCGGAAGACCGAGCAGAACCAGCGCGCTCGCTACTACCGGATCACTCCGGAGGGACGGAAACAGCTGGCGACGGAGCGGGCGAAGTGGAGCGGGATGGTGGAGGCGATCGCTTCGATTCTGGAGGCGTAACGCGAGGGCAGGGAGGACGCGATGAGCTTTTGGCGGCGGATTTTCGGGGTGGATGCGCGGAAGTCGGAGCTGGACGCGGAAATCGAGGCACATCGGCGGATGGCCGTGGAAGATCGCATGGCGCGCGGTGAAGGAGAAGAAGAAGCGCGCGCGGCGGTGGAGCATGAGTTGGGCAATCTGCCGCTGGCGAAGGATGTCACCCGCGACGCGTGGGGCTGGGTGTGGCTGGAGCGGCTGCTGCAGGACGTCCGCTACGCGCTGCGGCAGATGAAGCGGAGCCCGGGCTTTGCGGCAACGGTGATCGGAACCTTAGCGCTAGGGATCGGCGCAGCGACGGCGATGTTTACCGTGGTGGATCACGTGCTGCTGCGGGCGCTGCCTTACAGGGACGCCAACCAACTGGTGGTGATGTCGGAGCACGGAAAGGATCCGCGCTTCGGCAGTGGGGTACCGTGGCTCGACTTCGCGCAGTGGCGAGCGGACTCTCGTTCGTTTGAAGACGTCGCTTACTCGACGAGCGGCTTCAGCGGCCGGAATTATCTCGAGGGCAAAGGCACAGCGCTGCAGATCGAGCGGGAGGAAGTGAGTCCAAACCTCTTCGCCATGCTCGGAGCCAAGCCCGCCCTGGGACCGGGCTTCATCGCCGAGCCGCCGGGATTCGGAGCGGTGAAGAATGCCGGTTCGATTGTGCTGAGCCACACCGTTTGGGAGGCAGCGTTCGGCGGCGACAAGGGAATCATCGGCCGCAAAGTGCGCGTGAACGACACGCCATTCACAGTGGTGGGAGTGATGCCGGCGGGGTTCCGCTTTCCCTATGACAGCTATCAGGCGGCAGGGCAGACCTGGACGGTACACCAGCCGACCGACACCGACAAAAAACGCGCAATGACAATGCCTGGTGGTACGACGTCATCGGGCGACTGCGGCCGGGCGTGACCCTCGAAGATGGCGCGAGCGCAGATGGCGACGATCCAGAAGCAGGTCGCCGCGCAGTACCCGGACAGACCGGCGCGAGGTCCACAGCCTGGTGAAGGTGGAGCGATACAGCGACACTCTGGTGGATGCCGACATCAAAAAAGCGCTGCTGGCCCTGCTGGCAGCGGCGGGCGTGCTGTGGCTCATCGCCAGCGTGAATGTGACGAATTTGCTGCTGGCGCGTGCGACGGCGCGGCAGCGGGAGATTGCCATGCGCGGGGCGCTGGGCGCCAGCCGCGGGCGCGTGCTGCAGCAGATGATGATCGAAGGTCTGATGCTGAGCGGATGCGCCGCCATGCTGGGCATTGCGCTGGCGCTGGTGGCGGTGCGCGTGACCCTGAGCGTGGCGCCCATTCATCTGATCGACGGTCCACCCCTGGTCTCTAACGCGACGCATGCGGATTTCTCCACGCAAGTGAACGGGACGATTCTGGCCATGTTGTGCGGGCTGACTCTGGTTTCCGCCGTTGTGGCTTCAGCGTGGCCGGCGCTGCTGGCGGTGCGCGCGCCGATTGAGCCGGCGCTGAAGCAGGGCGGACGAGAAACCGGCGCGGGGCGGCGGCACAATCGGATGCGCAGCGCGCTGGTGGCGATCGAAGTGGCGATGTCGCTGACCCTGCTGGTGGCCTGCGGTCTTCTGCTGCGGACGATCTACACGCTGCGGCACGTTCCGCTGGGCTTCCGCACCGATCACATCATCGTGGCGAACCTGTCGATCCCGACGTATCGCTATGCGGACCACAATGTGATGACGAGCCTGTATCAGCCGCTGCTGGAGCGGGTGCAGCATCTGCACGGAGTCCAGTCGGCGGGGATGATGAGCGAGGTGCCGCTGGGGCAGACCTTCAATATGATGCTGTCGATGCGGGTGAATGGAAAGATGATCACGGCGGATATGAAACCCGTTTCGCCCCAGATTCAGCAGATCTTTCGGATTTCCCGATGGTTGCCGGACGATTCTTCAATGACGAGGACACGCCGACCTCGGAGGCGGTGCTGGTCGTAAACCCGGCCTTTGCGCGCGAGTTCGCTCCGGACAAACACGACCCTCGGTCGGTCATCGGAATGGGCGTGTGGAGCATGCGCAAGGGGGCGCCCGAGGCTCGCGTCATCGGCATCATGGACGACCAGCGGCAGGCCACAGTCGCTCTGCCGTCACAGCCGGAAGTGGATCTTTGCCTGTGCCAGCTGACGCCGGATAGCGGCATGTATCAGCCGTCGACCATCGCCATGGATCTCGCGGTGCGGACGCGGTACCCGGTCGAGGAGATGATTCCTGAGATTCGCGCGGTGCTGAAGCAGGCGAGTCCGGAGCTGGCTAACTCGACTTTTTCAACGATGGATCAGATTGTCGAAGACTCCTTCGGAAGCCAGCGGCTGGCGGCGCATCTGCTGGAAATTTTCGGCGGATCGGCGCTGCTGCTATGCGTGGCGGGATTGTATGGACTGCTGGCCTACGTGGTTTCGCAGCGGACGCGGGAACTGGGGTTGCGCATCGCGCTGGGTGCGCAGCGAGGGGATTTGTCTTGGCTGGTCCTGCGCCAGGCAGGCACGATGCTGCTGATCGGCGTGGCGGTGGGGACGGCGCTGGCGTGGGCGTCGGCGCGGCTGGTGCGGGGCTTCCTGTACGGCGTGCAGGCGCATGATGGCTGGACGCTGGCGGGAGCAGCAGTTCTGCTGCTGGGCAGCGGACTGCTGGCAGCGTGGGTGCCGGCGCGGCGGGCGGGGCGTGTGGATCCGATGGAGGCGCTGCGGTCGGAGTAAATCAGCGGACAGCGTAGAGCGGATAGCGGACAGCGTGACGGCGCGCTAGGTCGCTTCGGCGGCGAGGGCCGGCTCGTGGCGAGGGCGGTAGCCGCGGAGTCCGAAGTAGAGCACAAAACAGTAGCAGACGAGCGGGACGAAGAAGGCCATCTGGATGTTGGTCGCGTCGGAAATGCGGCCCATGATGGCCGGGCAGATGGCTCCGCCGATGATGGACATGACGAGCAGCGACGATCCCTTGTGTGTGGACGGGCCGAGGTGGCGGATGCTGAGCGCAAAGATTGTCGGAAACATGATGGAGTGAAAGAAGCCGAGCAGTACGATGCCCACCAGCGCTGCGGGGCCTCGTGAGGTGAGAACGAGCCCGACGGAGATGAGGGAACCGGCGGCAAACGCGGCCAGCATGTGCGCGGGCTTGATGCGGCGCATGAGGGCCGAGCCGCCGAAGCGTCCGATCATGAAAGCGAGCAGGTGGAGCTTGAGGTAGTTGGCGGCCTGGACATCGGTGGTGCCTGGGTGCGCGAACTCCACAAAGCGGATGACGAAACTGGCGACGCCCACCTGTGCACCTACGTAGAAGAACTGTGCGGCAATGCCTTTGATCAGGTGGGGAAAGTGGAGGACGTGATGCGCGGCGGCGGTGTCGCTGTCGGCGGACTCGACGGAGATACGGGGCAGATGGGCGAGCGCGATGACCCCCGCCATGCCCAGAAAAATGCAGACGATGATGATGTAGGGAAGGCGCACGATGGCGACTTCGGCGGCGGCGGCGTTGGTGCCGTAGGTTAACTCGTGTGCGCGGGCGAGGATGAGGGCCGATCCAAAGATGGGCGTGAGCACCGCGCCGAGCGCGTTGAAGGACTGCGCGAGGTTGAGGCGCTGCTCGGCGGTCTGCGGCGGACCCAGGAATGTGACGTAGGGATTCGCCGAGACCTCGAGGAAGGACTGGCCGCAGGCCATGATGAAGAGTCCGATGAGAAAGGCGTAATAAACGTGGATGTACGCGGCGGGGATGAAGAGGAAGGCGCCGGTGGCGCAGATGATCAGTCCTAAAACGATGCCGCGCTGGTAGCCGAGGCGCTCGGCGATTTTGCCGGCCGGCCATGCGCCGAGGAAATATCCGCCAAAGAAGGCGACCTGGACGAAGGAGGATTGAAAATCTGTGAGGTGGAAGGCGCGGTGCAGATGCGGGATGAGAATGTCGTTGAGGTTGACGCCGACGGCCCAGAGGAAAAACAGAGTGGTGACGAGGATCAGTGGCAGGAGGTAGCGCCGCTCAGTGAGTTTGGCGGGACCGTTGCCCGGGGCCGAAGGGGGGAGGGCGACCGGACGAGAGTCCATCAGTCGGCCGATCCGACAGGATTGATGAGCTGGCCGAGGCCTTCGACTTCCGCAACCATGGTTTCGCCGGGCTGCAGCCAGCGCTGCGGCTTACGGCCGAGGCCAACACCGGCGGGCGTGCCGGTGCTGATGATGTCGCCGGGTTCAAGCGGCGTGATCGATGAGAGGTACGCGATCAGGTCCGGCGCTTTGAAGATCAACTCGCGCGTGTTGGAGTGCTGCAGGACTTCGCCGCCGATGGAGAGGCGAATATCGAGCGCATGCGGATCGGGAATTTCGTCCTGGGTGACGATGGCCGGACCGATGGGGCAGAAGGTATCGAAGCTCTTGCCGAGGGTCCACTGCGAGGTTGCGAGCTGCACGTC
This sequence comes from uncultured Acidobacteriaceae bacterium, assembly GCA_963770525.1. Lineage (GTDB taxonomy): Bacteria > Acidobacteriota > Terriglobia > Terriglobales > Acidobacteriaceae > Palsa-343. Next base: position 24,398 of record CAVYPY010000010.1, read on the forward strand.
GCGCGCGCTGACGTCGTTGAGAATCGTGTAGCCGAAGACATGCTCGTGCCAGCTTCCTTTGGGAATGTCTCGGCCGGCTTTGCCGATGATGAGAGCCAGCTCGACTTCGTAATCGGCCTGCTGCGTCAGGGTGGGGATGCGGACGGTTTCTTCCGGTCCTATGACGGCGGAGGGGAGTTTGAGGAAAATGGTCGGGACTTTCGGGATCTCCATCTTCGACTCGATGGCGTGATCGCGATAGTTGAGGCCGACGCAGAAAATGCGCGGAGGGCGCGGAATGGGCGCGAACAAGCGCACGCCGTTACGGGCAATGCGCGAGGTGTCCGGCATTTCGAGGGCCTGACGGAGAGCCGTGGAGCCGACGGCGATGGCACTGACCGTATCGGGCACGCCGAGCGGTGTGAGGTCTACGATCTCGTCGCCGATGAGCAGGCCGGGGCGTGGGGTGGGATCGGAAAAGAAGGCGAAGCAGACCAGCTTCATGCGTTTCTCCAGATGCGGCCGTCGGGGTAGCTGTAGTCGCGCAGCGTTTCCGGGAAAATCTCGGCGCTGTAGCCGGGTTTCGAGGGAAGCCGGTAGTGGCCCTGTTCCACGCGGACGGGATCGACGAAGTGTTCGTGCAGGTGGTCGACGTATTCGACGACGCGGTTTTCCAGCGTCGTTGAGACGCGCAGGTAGTCGAAGGCGGAGAGATGCTGCACGTATTCACAGAGGCCCACGCCGCCCGCGTGCGGGCAAACGGGGATGCCGAACTTTGCGGCGAGCAGGATGACGGCCAGGTTCTCGTTCACACCAGCGAGGCGGCAGCTGTCGATCTGGCAGACGTCCATGGCTTCGGCCTGCATGAACTGCTTGAACATGATGCGATTCTGGCAATGCTCACCGGTGGCGATGCGGACGCCAGGCACTTCGCGGCGGATGCGCGCGTGGCCGAGGATGTCGTCCGGACTGGTGGGCTCCTCCATCCACCAGGGATTGAAGGGCTCGAGCTCGCGAATGCGCTGGATGGCTTCGTCAACGTCCCATTTCTGGTTGGCGTCCATCATGAGAAAACGCGTGTCACCGATCTTCGAACGGATGATGTGCGCGCGGCGGCGATCGTCGTCCGGATTGCCGCCGACCTTGAGCTTGAAATGCGTGAAGCCGGAGGCGAGAGCTTCCTCGCAAAGACGCGCAATCTTCTCATCGCTGAACCCGAGCCAGCCGGCGGAAGTGGTGTAAGCGGGCAGGCCCTGGGTGCGCAGCACGTCGAGGCGTTCGTCGATGCCGGCGCGCCGTTCCTCCAGCAGGGCGATCGCTTCTTCTCGAGTGAGCGCATCGCTGATGTAGTGAAAGTCGATGACGCTGGCGATGCGTTCGGGCTCCATCTCGGCCAGCAGCAGCCAGAGCGGCTTGTTTTCCGCGCGGGCATACAGGTCCCAGACGGCATTGATGAGCGCGGCCGTGGCCAGGTGGATGACGCCTTTTTCCGGGCCGAGCCAGCGGAACTGCGTATCGCCGGTGAGCTCGCGGCTGAAGGCGCAGAGGTCGTCGGTAATGGAGGAGAGCGTGCGGCCCTGCACGCAGCGCGACAGATAGCGCAGCGCCTCGCAGCAGAGTTCGGTGCCGCGGCCGAGCGTGAAGGTCAGGCCGAATCCGCGCAGCTCCTGGTTGGTTTCGAGGATGCAGTAGGCAGCGGAGTAGTCGGGGTCTTTATTGACGGCGTCGGAACCGATGCTTTCGCGCGAAGTGGGGAAGCGCAGATCGATCACTTGCACGCCGGTGATGCGCAAGTCACTCAACGGGGACAGTCCTCCTCCGACGATCAGGATAGCCGGGGTGAGGCCGCTATGCCGTGGGGCGTCGGATTTTTGGAGTTTTGTCCCGTGAGTGTGGGAGCCGGGCGGATGGCGCCACCAGAGCGGGGAGATTAAGATGACGCTTTGGCTCGCCCTGGGAAGACGAGCGCTGGGGCAAAGGTGGGAATCGGATGACGGGCGAAGGGAAATCAGACGGAAAACTGAACGGCCGGACGGCTGTCATCACCGGCGGGGCCAGCGGGATCGGCCTCGCGATCGCGAAGGCATTCGCGCGCGAGGGAGCGCCGGTACACATTCTGGACGTCAACGAGGCGGGTGCACGGGCTGCGGCGGAGGCGATTCAGGCGGCGGGCGGGACGGCAGAGGCGCATATGTGCGACGCGTCGGATGCATCGAGCGTGCGAACGACGTTGGACGGGCTCTTCACGCGCGGGCCGGTGCGGATTCTCGTCAACAACGCCGGAGTGGCGCATGTGGGAACGGTGGCATCCACGAGCGAGGAGGACTTCGACCGGCTCATGCGCATCAACGTGCGCAGCGTGTACCTGTGCACGCGGGCCGTGGTCGGACCCATGCAGCAGAACGGCGGCGGCGTGATCCTGAACATGGCCTCGATTGCGGCCATCGCGGGACTGCCGGACCGATTTGGCTACTCGACAACGAAGGGCGCGGTGCTGGCGATGACTTTCTCGATTGCTCGGGATTATCTGAAGGACAACATCCGCTGCAACGCGATTTCGCCCGCGCGCGTACACACGCCGTTTGTCGATGGATTCGTGGCGAAGAATTATCCCGGGCGCGAAAAGGAAATGATGGAGGTGCTGGGGCGTGCGCAGCCCATCGGGCGCATGGCCGAGCCTGAGGAGGTCGCGAACCTGGCAGTCTGGCTCTGCTCCGACGAGGCCAGTTTCATCACGGGAGGAAATTATCCGCTGGACGGCGGATACATGAACCTGCGCGGCTAGAGGCTGCGTGCGCCATTCAGCGCGCGCGAGGAAAAATCTTCTTCAGTTGCTGCGGCTCCACCAGTTCGAGCTGTGCATACGCGCAGTCGGTGGCTCCGCCTTTGGTAGTGAAGAACGGCTCGAAGAGGCGCTCCTGGATCTCAGGGGGCCTTGTGATCGCCGATACGGCAACAAGTGACGATCCATGCCATGCTGACGGTCACCGAGAGACTGCTCCTGCTCTCACCTGCCCCGTCCGTCTCCGGAAAGAAGAGAGTGACTTCTTATGGATAAACCCATTCTGGTCACGTGGGCGACCCGCAGCGGATCCACCGCCGAGGTCGCCGAGTCGATTGTTGCCACCCTGCGGTCTGGCGGACTGGCAGTGGAAGCGCGCCCGATACGCGACGTGCAAACGCTGGACAGCTACAGCGCCGTCGTCCTCGGAATCCCGTTATACATAGCGCGCCTGCATCGCGACGGACGCCGCTTTCTTGCCGAACACCGCAATCAGCTCGCAGAGCGCCCGGTGGCTCTGTTCGTTCTGGGCCCGGTTCACGACAAGGAAGAGGAGTTCGTGACCGCGCGGCGCCAGCTCGCGAAACAGCTGGCGAAGTTCCCCTGGTTCGCGCCCATTTCGAAAGAGGTTTTCGGCGGGCGATGGGACCCGGCCCGGCTGGGCTTTCCCTGGAGCCTCCTGCCCGCGATGAAGAGGGTTCCTGCCAGCGACGCGCGCAACTGGACGGCGATCCACGCCTGGGCGGAAACCCTGCGCGACCGGATCCCTGCGCTGCAACTAGCCGGGCATTGATCCAGGTGGTAGCGCCGGCCGGCAGGCCTCACAGCGAAGCTGTCTCTCGTTGCCCGCAAAAATAAAAGCCCCGGCCGCAACCGGGGCTTGTCCTGAGACCGCGCCATTACATCTGCGCGTATTCTGCTTCCTCTTCCTCGTCGAGCCCGTGGCGGCGCAGGAGCGTGGGCAGGTTCTGCGAGAAGGCCGAGCGCGGCATGACCATGTCGCAGCCGGCTTCCAGGGCCTTGGCTTTCAGGTCGCCCTGCAGGTGCGAGAGGAAGCCGATCACCGACGTGCCCTTCTTGAGCTTCGCCTTGAACTTCGGGATCAGCGTCATGGGCTTGGCGGCTGCGTTGTTCAGGTCGAAGACGATCAGCGAGGGCTTACCGTCTTCCGGAGCCTCGACGATGCGCGCAACGGTCTCCGGCTCGTTCTTGACGAAAGCGACTTTGACGCCGAGCTTGCGCGCCGATTCGTTGATCTTCGCGAAGAAAAACAGATCCTCGATGAAGAAGTAGATGCGCACCGGCGCGTCCTCGCGGACGGGTGGCGGCGGCGGCTCCCACGAGGCGGCGTTTTCCGCGTAATGCCCGTTGCCGTTCACGTTGCCGTTCCGGAACTCGATGGTGGACGGCGGACCGTCGGCCACGTTGCCGTTGACGGTGCGATAGCTGTGGTCCATGGGACCGACGAAGACGCGCTCGCGCCGCTGCTTGCCGCGGCGACGTCCGCCTCCTCCGCCCTGCTGCTGGCCGTTGCCGTTGTTCTTGAAAAATCGCTGCTGGCTGGAAGGCTGCGGCTTGGGCGGCTTCGACTTGTGCGCCTGAGGCTGCGGCTGGGCCTGCTGATTCTGGGCCGGCTGCGGACTTTGTCCGTTGGCCTGCCCACCTCCACCGCGCTTATTCTTCCGCCTGCGGCGGCGGCGGCGGTGTCCGCCCGGTCCTTCGGATTGCCCCGAATGGGAGGTTTGTGCCTGGGCCGGGTAATCGGCCGGAGGCTGAGGCTGGTTCTGCTCTGTTGTCATGCGTGCACTTCCTGGTGCAATGAACTTTGGGGTTCGGGTTCCTGTTTTCTCATCGGTCCTGCCGGGTCAGCCTGCGGCCGTTGCGGATCAGGTGGCGGCTGGCCGGGTCTTCCGGGAAATCGGGAACGTACAATTCGTCAACTCCGGGCCCATCGTGCGGGGTGCGACCCAACACACGGGTCCGGAAAGGATTGGGTGCGGTGCGAGAATGTGCTGGGTTCCTCGCCCACTGTGTGGTGGCCACCCGGGCCTCCCGCAGCAGCAGGGGGAACGCAACCGAATACCGCGCCGATCAACGGAACGACCTTGAGATGCCGTCTAATTCTGGTTCAACCTTCACAACCGGACGTTTCTCCTCTGACGGCGGACGCGACGGCGGAGAGCAACTCCCGGGGATGATACCTGACTCTCGAGAAAGGCGGCGAACCTCGCGAAACCACCAGCGTGGCGTCAGCCGCTCGATAGGTAAAGAATATAGTACTCCCGTGATCCTGGCCTGACAAGTATTTTGATGCGGGTACTTTGGGCACTGATGCCAGCCGGTTACCGAAGTGGGATTGCCCGAATGCAAAACAGAAAAGCCACCCGGCCTCCGGATGGCTTTTCCACGTGACGGCCAGTCACTGGCCTCCCTGAAGTGCCCTTCATCCGAATCGAGAGAACGATGGATCAGGACTGTCTTTCATTCCGGCCGGGGCAGAATCTTCAAAGAGATTGCTCTCGTCAGCCGGAATCTTTTTGTCGCACATCCCCCCGTTTCCGGGGCGTATGCGTCGCTGGCACTACGAGAAGAAGCAATTCCCTTGCCGTTTGGGTTGATGCGTGGAATCAATCGCTTACCCATTGGCGAGGGCAGTGGATCATTCTGATTCCCGTAGAACGGAGCTTCGATAGTCCACAAATTCATAACCTAACGGTACCGACGTGTCATTTCTGGCAATGGGGACAGAAGTGGCTGCTCCGCCCACCCAGCACGATGCGACGGATGGGGGTACCGCATACGCGGCAAGGCTGGCCCTCCCGCCCATACACCCGGTGTTCGATCTGGAAGAAGCCCTCCGCGCCGTCCGCATCCACGTAGTCGGAGATCGACGAGCCGCCGGCCTGGATGGCTTTTCGCAAGACCGCCTGCAACGCGGCATGGAGCCGGTCCAGCTGCTCCCGGGTCAGCCGCCCAGCCTGGCGCGTCGGCCGAATCTTGGCGCGAAAGAGGCTCTCGTCCGCGTAGATGTTCCCCACCCCATGCAGCAGCGACTGGTTCAGCAGGGCCGCCTTAATGGAGAGCTTGCGCCCTCGGAAGAGCGCCGCGAAGTCGGCCGCTGCAATCGTCAGCGGCTCGCGACCCGGACCGGCAAAAGCTCCTTCGTCGATTGGGTGCAGGGCGAGTCGGCCAAACCGCCGTGGATCGACAAAGCGAAGTTCCCGGCCAGACGCCATCCGCAGAATCGCGTGCGTGTGCGCCGCTACCGGCACCCGGGCCGCCGAAACCAGCAGGCGTCCCGTCATGCCCAGATGGACGATCCACTGCACCGCGGTTTTCCTGCTCGCTTTGGGCGCCAGATCAAAAACGATGTGCTTGCCCACGCGCGCCACGCGGGCGATCCGCAGCCCGGTGAGCGCGGATTCCATCTCGGCGGGAGGTGTCCGGAACGGCTCCTTGTAATGGCTGAACCAGACAGAGACGATGCTGTCGCCGTGAATGCGTCGATGGACGCCGTTCGCGATGGTTTCGACTTCGGGCAGCTCCGGCATGGACTCACCCGAGTGTAACCAGCGCCGTCGCGCACAGCAAAGCCGCACCTGGGTCGCAGCGATCCGAGTTCCCGCTGCATTGCCGCTTGACGCATTCTGTCGCCCGCCGGATAGTGGATGATTCCCCCCGAACAGTCCGGAGAGTGAGCATGCGGCGCGTTGCGATAGTGGTGGCTTTAGGCGTGATTCTGAGCGGAGCGGGTGTAAGTCAGGAGACGACCCAACCGGCCCCGACGGTGCCCGCGGCGCTGAAGCCCTATGTCAAGATCGATGCTCCCGTCCTTGTGCTGGAGCATGTTCGCGTGATTGACGGCACGGGAGCGCCGGCTCGCGACGACCAGGAAGTCATCATCGAGAACGGACAAATCGACTTTGTCGGCCTGCAATATGCAGCCCCGCCTCCGCCGCCGGGTGCGACCCTCCTGAACCTGGCCGGAAAGACGGTCTTTCCCGGTTTGGTGGGCATGCACGAGCACCTTTTTTATCCGCTGCCCGACGGCGGTCCCGGCCTGCTGCCTCTCTACGGCGAAATGGCCGACAGCGCACCACGTCTCTACCTCGCCGGTGGCGTCACAGCGGCGCGAACCGCCGGGAGTCTGGAGCCCTACACCGACATCTCGATCAAGCAGGCCATCGACTCCGGTCAGATGCCGGGGCCGAAGCTGTTTCTCACCGGTCCCTACCTGGAAGGCGCGCCCGCTCTCGGACCGCAGCTCCACGCGCTCACCGGGCCTGATGATGCCGCGCGCCTGGTCGACTACTGGTCGGCTGAAGGCATGACCTCCTTCAAGGCCTATATGCACATCACGCCGGCTGAGCTGAAGGCGGCCATCGATCGCGCCCACGCGCACGGCCTCAAAATCACGGGCCACCTTTGCGCCGTTGGATTTCAGGAGGCGGCTTCGCTCGGCATCGACAACCTGGAGCACGGTCTGGCGGTCGACACGGAGTTCTACTCGCAGAAAAAGGAAGGCGTTTGTCCCGGCCAGCGGCCTCCACAAATGGAGCTGGCGAAGATGGACGTGGAAGGACCGCGCATCCAGGGTACGATTCGGGATCTCATCGCGCACCACGTTGCTGTCACCTCCACGCTGGCCATCTTCGAGAGCTTTGTGCCGAATCGCCCGCCAATGAGCGAGGAGATGCGCGCCCGTACCGCGTTGCTGCCGGATGCCTGGGGCAGCTATGCGGCCACGCGCGCCGGTATCGCGGAGCACGCGGACTCCTCGGTCTGGCCGCGGCTGCTGGCTATGGAGATGCAGTTTGAGCGCGACTTTGTAAAGCAGGGTGGTGTGCTGATGGCCGGCTGCGATCCCACCGGCTACGGCGGCGTCCTTCCCGGCTTCGGCGATCAGCGCAATCTGGAGCTGCTGGTGGAAGCGGGCTTCACCCCTGAGCAAGCCATCCACATTGCTACCGAGAACGGCGCCCTCTGGCTGGGACAGGCCGGCCGCTTCGGCACCATCGCCCCCGCCCGCGCGGCGGATCTGGTCGTCGTCGATGGCAATCCCGCCGAGCATATCGAGGACGTAGAGAAGGTGGATACCGTCTTCAAGGATGGCATCGGCTACGACCCGCAAAAGCTCCTTGACTCCGTGCGCGGGCTGATGGGCCTGCGATAAAGCGCTGACACCGCGTCCATCTTCGGGCGTTGTCGCCCTCGTTACCTCTTGCGCTCGGCGAGGACCGGTGATACCACAGGGACTCCCCCAATCACAGGAAGGAGAAAACCCTCTATATGGGACACGGACTGATTGCCTGGATCATTATCGGCCTCATCGCAGGCTGGCTTACCGGCAAGCTGATGAAAGGCTCTGGCTTCGGTTTTCTGATGGACATGGTCGTCGGCCTGATCGGCGCTCTGATCGGCGGATTCATCTCCGCCCACCTGGGCTTTGGCGGAGTCGGCGAGCATGGACTGATTGTGAGTATCCTGATCGCCGTTGTCGGTGCGGTGATTCTCACGTGGATCGTAAGGATGATCACCGGGAATCGCAAAGCGAACCTCTGAGCGGCGCCCCACGCCCACCTCTGGCGGAGCGAAACGAGAATCGCAAAAGGCCGGTCCGTCTTCCTCAGGCGGACTTCCGCCGCAGTGCGGCATCGAGCCGCTCCTCGAGCACCACGTCAACCGAATCGCCGGCATCCTTGCCGATCGACTCCAGAATGTCGGCCTTCACCGGCAGCTTGTGCTGTCCATTGCCGAGCGCCATGAATGAGCTGCGGAACGGTAAGCCGTCGATCGTTCCGCGCACTTTCACCAGCCCGCGCGTCCCAAAGAACTCGACTGACTTCGGCCAGATCACGTAGGTCCAGCCGCCTTTGGCCTGGCTTCGTTGCAGCTCAGCGGTGAATGCCTGATGCAGCTTCACAGGGGCCTCCAAAAACAACGGGTTCACTGCAGCAGCGAAATCGCCACGCTGGTCATCGCCGTTACGCCGGTGCGGATCGTAGGTTCCGGTAGCGGCTCGAAGCGGCTGGTGTGCGGCCCCGGCAGTTCCTTGCCCTCCGCCTTCGCCGCGGCGAACTTGACCGGATCCATCGCGCCCAGGATGAAATAGGTCAGCGGAATCTCGTGGTTCGGCAAGGCAAACACCCCCACATCCTCGCTGGCCATGCCGCGCGGAATATCGAAAACGTTGTTCGCCCCAAGGGTCTTCACCAGAGTCGCCTTCACGCGTTCCGTCTGTGCGGGATCGTTGTAGAGCACCGGTGTCGATTCGTTCTCCAGGACCGTCACCGTGGCCGCCTTGTCCGGAGGCAGTCCCGCGGAGGCGGTGATCCCCGCTGCCATATCCTTCAGCCCCTGAATCACCGTATCGCGGCTCTTGTCGCTGAACGAGCGCGTCGTCAGCTCCAGCTTCACCTCATTGGGAATGATGTTCCTCTTCGTGCCGCCCTCGATGTGGCCGACGGTGACCACTGTCGGATCCTGCGGGTCCTCCTCGCGGCTCACGATCGTCTGGATCTGCGTGATGTAGAGCGCGGCCAGCGTGATGGGATCGCGCCCGGCCTGCGGATAGGCGCCATGCCCGCCGATCCCGCGAATCACCACATCAATCGAAGTCGAACTGGACGCCGACGGCCCGCTGCGCACCCCCACCGTGCCCGCCGCCAGGCCATTCGTGTCGTGCAGGCCGATGATGCGGTCCGGCCGCCCAAAGCGCTCGTACAGATGATCCGCCAGCATGGCCTTCGCCCCGTCGATCGTCTCCTCCGACGGTTGACCCACCAGCATCAGCGTGCCATGCCACTGCGACTTCATCGCCACCATGGCGCGCGCCGTGCCGATCAGCACCGTCGTGTGCACATCGTGCCCGCAGGCGTGCATCACGCCCACCATCTGCCCCTGCAGGTCCTTCATCTGCACGTGGCTGGCGTAGGGAACGCCCGTCTCCTCCACGATGGGCAGCGCATCCATGTCGGCGCGAATCATCAGCGTCGGGCCAGGGCCGTTCTTCAGGATGCCGACCACGCCGTACGCCTGCGAGCCGTCCGGATAGCGCCCCACCCGCTCGGTGACGGTGTAACCGGATGCGCGCAGTGCCGCGGCAAGAAGGCCCGAGGTGCGCGCCTCAAAATGCGAGAGCTCCGGATGTTCGTGGATGTCCTTATAGGTATCGACGAGCGCTGGCAGCTCGGTGTGGACGAACGAGGGTACGTCCTGCGCGGCAGCCGAGGCTGCAAGGGCAAAACAAGCTACTCCTGAAGCAAGGAAACGTCGCACGGGCTCTCCTGAGAATGAAAAGATTGGCGGCAGTATACGCGAGAGGTTTCCGTGTCGGTTGCGGAAGTTCACGCCGACTCCGCTCAGGAAACACAACTCCGCTGCGCCGGGATCCTGCCCGGCGCTTCGTCTGATGAAATCTCCGGCGAATCAAACAGCCGGCTGCTTCAGGCTCGTGCCGTTTGGGGTCGCTGGTCCGCGGTCGCACTCGCCTGGGCCGCTGCCCCCTCGCGATAAACCGCTGCCCCGGCCACTGTGCCCACCACCAGCTCAATCAGAGCGCCAGCCGTCGTGTAGAGCGTGAGGTGATTGTTGAACAGACCCGTGACCCACATGATCGAGGCGTTGGGCAGCAGCGATGTCGCCACCCAGAGCGCGATGCCCGCGTAAATCGCCGTGCGCATCCCCGCGCCGAAGCGCGGCCGGATCGCCACGTACAACCAGACCGCCAGCAGGCCCATCGCCATGCCGATCAGGTTGAACCACACCAACTGGCTGGTGGTGAATCCGGGACGTCCCAGACGGGTCATGGCATGAGCCCAGAATGGCGCCAGGACAAGGCCATCCACCAGGTAGCCCAGGAAATTAATACCAATCCCCGCAACAATGCCGCCCAGGATCCAGCGTCCGATATTGATCTTGCCCATACTGCCTCCTTGGGGGATGACGCAGTGTACGCGCACCGCACTAACGAATCCAAAGGAAATCGGCGGGCCCCCCGGCTCCGGGCAACGGGGCGAAGAAGAATCGAAAATCCGCGGTAGAATAAGCAGATGTTGTCCCCGGTGACCCCAGTCCCGGAGAGCCTTCCGGGCCTGCCCATCCCCGAGAGCCTCGCCTGGGCGCATCCGCTCGTGCAGGAGTGGTTCGTGCGCCGCTTCGGTACCCCCACCGAACCCCAGGAAGCCGGCTGGCCGGTGATTTTGCAACAGCAGCCGGTACTGATTTCCGCGCCCACCGGCTCCGGCAAGACGCTGGCCGCGTTCCTCATCTGCATCGATGGCCTGATCCGCAAGGCGCTGGACGGGCGCCTGGGCTGCACAACCGAGGTCGTCTACGTATCGCCCCTCAAGGCGCTCTCCAACGACGTGCAGAAGAATCTCGAGACTCCGCTGCGCGAGATCCAGCAGCTCGCTCTCGAGCGCGGGTATCTCTGCCCACCCGTGCGCGCGGCCGTCCGCACCGGCGACACCCCGGCGGCCGAGCGCCGCTCCATGCTCAGGACGCCGCCGCACATTCTGGTCACCACGCCGGAGTCGCTCTACATCCTGCTCACGGCGCAGCAGAGCCGCGAGCACCTGCGCCGTGTCCACACCGTCATCGTCGACGAGATCCATGCCATCGCCGACGACAAGCGCGGATCCCACCTGGCGCTCAGCCTGGAGCGCCTCGACGCGCTCGTGACTGGTGAGAACGCCCTGCTCGCCGGGGCCAGCCTGCTTTCGTATCCGAAACCGTTACGGATTGGTCTCTCCGCTACGCAGAATCCCATCGAGCTGGTCGCGCAGTTCCTCGGCGGCACGCGCGGCGACGAAGTTCGCATCGTCCAGGCCGGACAGCGCCGCAAACTCGACCTCGCCATCGAAGTTCCCGACCGACGAACTGGGTTCCGTGGCCACCATGGCCATCTGGGAGAGCGTCTACAACCGCCTCACCGAACTGACCCTCGAACATCGCTCGACTCTGGTCTTCGTCAACACGCGCAAAATGGCCGAGCGGCTGGCGTTCTCGCTGGGCGAGCGTCTGGGCAAAGAGAATGTCGCCTGCCACCACGGCAGCCTCTCCCGCAAACTGCGCCTCGACGCGGAACACCGCCTGAAGAACGGCGAGATTCGCGTGCTGATCGCCACCGCCTCGCTGGAACTGGGCATCGACATCGGCACCGTGGATCTGGTCTGTCAGATTCAGTCGCCCCGCGCCATCTCCGTCGGCATGCAGCGCGTGGGGCGCGCCGGCCACTGGCGCGGCGCCATTCCCAAAGGCCGCTTCTTTGCCGTCACCCGCGACGATCTGATGGAACAGGCCGCGCTGGTCCGCGCCATGCGCTCCGGCGTCCTCGATCGCCTGGAGATTCCACCGCAGCCCTTCGACGTCCTCCTGCAGCAGATCGTCGCCGCCTGTTCCGCCGAGCCATGGGAAGAACGCACTCTCTGGGAGATCTTCCGCCGTGCGCATCCCTATCGCGATCTCTCCTGGGAGACCTTCGACCAGGCTCTCTGTCTCCTCACGGAGGGAATTGAATCCAGCCGCGGCCGTTACGGCGCCTACCTGCTCCGCGATCGCGTACAGGGGCGCATCCAGGCGCGCCGCGGCGCCCGCACCACCGCCATCACCAATGGCGGAGCTATCCCCGATGCGGCGATCTTCCCCGTGATTCTCCAGCCGGAGGGCGTGCAGATTGCCACCCTCGACGAGCACTTCGCCGTGGACTCCTCACCCGGCGACGTCGTCCAGCTCGGCAACGCCAGCTGGCGCATTCAGCACATCGAAACCGCCGGCCGCGTTCTCGTCGAAGACGCCCACGGTGCGCCACCCACCCTGCCCTTCTGGTTCGGCGAGGCCCCGCAGCGCACCCGCGAGCTGTCGGAGTTCGTCGCCGAGCTGCGCGAGGAGATCGACCGTCGCACCCGCAATGCGCTCCCCGGCTACATCAGCCAGGCGATGCCGGAAGTCGCTGCCGCTGCGGCATTCCTGAAAGAAGGCTGCGGCGTCGACGATGCCGGCGCCGAACAGCTCATTGGCTACGTGGTCGCGGGGCGCGCTGTTCTCGGTGTCGTGCCTTCTGTCACCACGATTGTTGCAGAACGTTTCTTTGACGAAGGCGGCGGCATGCAGCTCATCCTGCACGCGCCCTTCGGCGGGCGTATCAACAAGGCGTGGGGCCTCGCGCTGCGTAAACGCTTCTGCCGCGGTTTCAATTTCGAGCTGCAGGCCGCGGCCACTGACAACGGCCTGAACATCTGCCTCGCCGAGCAGCACAGCTTCCCGTTGAGCGACGTCTTCCACTTTCTGACCACCGATACCGTGGCCGAGCTGCTGGAGCAGGCCTCTCTCGCCTCGCCCATCTTCAAGACCCGCTGGCGCTGGGATGCTGCCCGCAGTTTGCAACTGTTACGGTTCCAAAAAGGAAAGAAAGTTCCGCCCGCGATCCAGCGCATTCGCAGCGACGACCTCCTTGCCAGCGTCTTTCCCCAGGCGGCCGCCTGTTTCGAGAACATCGAAGGCGACATCCAAATTCCGGATCACCCCCTCGTCCAGGAAGTCATGCGGGATGTCCTGCAGGAGGCGATGGATCTTGAGGGTCTGAAGGCTGTTCTCGCCGCCATGCATTCCGGAGAGATTCGTTGCGTTGCCGTCGACACGACCACACCCTCGGCCTTCGCCCATGAGCTGATCAACGCCAACCCGTACGCCTTCCTTGACGATGCCGGCCTCGAGGAGCGGCGCGCGCGGGCGGTTCAGCTTCGCGGCGTTCTGCCCGATGCTGTTCTTGGGGAAGCCGGCCGCCTCTCGCCGCAGGCCATCGCGGAAGTCCGCGCGGAGATTTGGCCCGATATTCGCGACGAACACGAGCTGCACGATCTTCTCTGCGCTCTGGTTGTGGTTCCTGCGGCGATTCTGGACCGCCCCGAAACCCGCGACTGGCCTGTTTTTCTGGCCCGCCTGGAGCGGGATCGACGCGTGGCCGTCGCTCGTGCTGCTGCGCGCGAATATTACGTCGCAGCCGAACGGACTGAATGGGTTAGCGCGTTGTTGCCCGCTGTGGAATTTTCTGTGGAAATGTGCAAAATCGCCGCAGAACTGCCCGATCCCGGTGACATTCTCCGCAAAACGTGCCAGGAATGGTTACAAATCGTGGGCCCGATCACTTCCGCCGCTCTGGCCGCGCGTCTCGGACTGGATCCAAACACAATTTGGGCGCAAATGGTGCGTCTCGAATCGACCGGAACCATCCTGCGCGGCGTCTTCGAAGGCCCCGCGGGGAAAAACGACATCCCGGATGCAGAAGTGGAATGGTGCGAGCGCCGCATCCTGCAGCGCATTCACAAACGCACCCTCAATGCCCTTCGGCGGCAAATCGAGCCGGTCACTCCCGCGGTTTACATGCGCTTCCTCCTGGACTGGCAACATCTGGGCGAGCGCCGGCAGCTCAGCGGCGAACAGGGACTCCTCGAAGCGCTGCGCGCGCTCGAAGGCTTTGAAGCCCCCGCCGCCGAGTGGGAGCGATCGCTCCTGCCCCAGCGCGTCGCCGGCTACGATCCCCGCTGGCTCGACGCCTTGTGCCTCACCGGCGCGGTCGGATGGGGCCGCATCTCTCCCCACCCCGCCTTTGCCGATCCCTCCAGCGGCGGCCCGCGTCGCGTGGTGCCTACCAGCATGGCGCCCGTCACCTTCTTCCTCCGCGAAGAGGCCCTGTGGATGGATTTGTGCCTCTCGCGGCGACAAATCCCTGAAGCCGCGCTCGATGCCTGTCTCAGCGATCTCGCCAACCGCGTCCGCTCCTGCCTGTCGGAGCGTGGCGCGATGTTCTCCGCCGACCTCATCCGCCTGCTTGGAGTGCCTGCGGAAGATGTCCACCGCGCCCTCTGGGAGCTGGTCGCCGCCGGCCTTGTCAACGCCGACGGCTTCGACAGCCTGCGCCTGCTCATCGATCCGCGACGCAAGCGCGCCTTTTCGGCGCCGGGCCGCACTAAGGCCGCGGGACGCAACGCCTCCGGCCGCTGGGCCCTCCTCGCCGACCCACAATCCGACGTCCCGCTCTCGCGCGATCCCGAAGCCGCCACCCAGGCCGCCGTCCGGCACGATGCCCAGATCGAGTCTGCCTGCCACATGCTGCTGCGCCGCTATGGAGTCGTCTTCCGCGATGCGCTGGCGCGCGAAACCACTGTTCCACCCTGGCGCGAGCTGGTCGGCATGTTCCGCCGCCTCGAAGCTCGCGGCCTTGTCCGCGGAGGCCGCTTCGTTTCCGGATTTGGCGGCGAGCAGTTTGCCCTTCCCGAAGCCGCCGAGAGCCTGCGGGCGAATCGCACCCGCACCCTGGCCGACATGCCGCCGCTCACCCTGGCCGCCGCCGATCCCATGAACCTGGTCGGCGTCGTCGTCCCCGGTGAGCGCACGCCGTCCATCGCCGGCAACACCGTCACCCTCCCTCTGCCGCAAGCGGTGCCCGAGCCTGCAATCCTGGAAATGCCCGACCCAGGCGCCTTCAGGTTCGAAGCACCGGAGCTAGAAGGCGGTGCGCTTGCCTGATCCCGCACCCAACGCAAAGACCACCGAGCGCCCGCTGATCGAAGGCGAGGATTTCTACCGTGAAGGCCCGTACGTTGTCTTTACGGAGGCGTATCACCGCAAGCGCGGTTCCTGCTGCGGCTCCGGATGCCGCCACTGCCCCTGGCGCGGCGAGCAGAGTCCCGCTGTCCAGCAGCAGGACTCCGACTCAACCTGACCGCTACTGCACTTTTCCGATGTAGACGCTGTACGGCCCCAGCGCCACAGACTGCAGCGACTCCGGATCGGCCACGCCCGGCGTCTTCAGCAACGTCGTCGCGTGCGTCCCCTGCACGCCCTGCCCGGAGAGATCGAGGCTTGCCGTCTGCGGCTGCGCCGTGAAGTTGCAGGCCACCACCACCGCCTCGCCGTCCGGGGCCTTGCGCATCCAGGAGAGCACGTTCGCATCGGCTGGATTCAGCATGACCTCGTCGCCATCGTGCAGTGCGGGATCCGTCCGCTTCAGTTCGATGAGCCGCTCATACCAGTGCAGCAGCGAATCCGGCTCCTTCTCTTCCGCAGCCACGTTCACCGTCTTGTAGCTGGGCGGAATCGGCAGCCAGGTCTTTGCGGCCGTCGAGAAGCCCGCATCGGTCCCCGCGTCCCACTGCATGGGCGTGCGTTCGCCGTCGCGACCTTTCTCTTTCGGCCAGCCGCGAATCCCGATCGGATCCTTTACTTCCGCCTTCGTCTTCGGCGGCGTGGTCACCATCCCGATCGCGTCGCCGTAATACATCATCGCCGTATCGCGCGAGGCAAACAGCATGGTCGCCAACACGCGCCCTACATCCTCTTTGTGATCGTCGGTGATGTAGCGGTCCCAGCGCGGATTGTCATGATTGTCGAAGACGAACAGCGGCATATCGCCGCCCAGATCCGTCTCCGCCTCGTTGATGCGCGCCCGGAAGCGGGCAACGTCCAGAGTTGGACGTCCTGGCGGAAAGCCCACCTGCATGTCCATGGGCATATCCAGCTCATCGTTGTTCGCGCCGTACCACTTCTTCAGATCGTTGATGGAGCGCAGATAGGTTTCTCCAATCAGGATCACCTTGCGTCCCTGCGTCTGGTCCGCCACCTTGCGCAGCTCGCGGATCACGTCGTGCACTTCCGGCAGATCGTCGGTCAGGTTCGTCTTGACTTCCTTGTCGCCGAAGGCGTTGATCCTCGGCTTGCCATCCGGTCCCAGGATGTACTCCTCATCCCGATCCTGCGGATCCTCAAAGAGCGAGGTGATCGCATCCAGGCGGAAGCCGACCACGCCCCGGTGGATCCAGAAGCGCACCACGTCGTACATCGCCTTGCGCACCTGGGGATTGTTCCAGTTCAGGTCCGGCTGCTGTACGTAGAAGCGGTGGTAGTAGTACTGCTGCCGCGCCGGATCCCACTGCCACGCCGAGCCTCCAAACACCGACAGCCAGTTGTTCGGCGGCTCCCGCTTGCCGTTCACCATCTTCGCATCGTGCCACATGTACCAGTCCGCTTTGGGATTGGTGCGCGACTTCGCCGACTCGATGAACCACGGATCCTGGTCCGAGGTGTGATTGAGCACCAGATCCATGATGATGCCGATGTGCCGCTTGTGCGCTTCCCGCACCAGCCGGTCGAAATCCGCCATGGTGCCGTACTGCGAATCGATCGCTTCGTAGTCGGAAATGTCGTAGCCGAAATCCACCTGCGGCGACGGATAGATCGGTGTCAGCCAGATGGCGTCCGCGCCCATCTTCTGGAGATAATCCAGCCGCGAGGTGATGCCGTTCAGATCGCCGATGCCATCGCCATTCGAATCCTGAAAGCTGCGGGGATAAATCTCATAGATGACCGCATTCTTCCACCAGTTGGGATTCTCATGGGCAGGCTGCGAACCCGCCATGCCCGTGTCCTGCTGGGCTGCGAGGCGTGAAGGCAGAAATGCGTTGAGAGACAGGGCGAGGACAAGACACGCAAGGGTGCGGGCCGTGGCTTTCATTTTTGTTGTTCACTCCCAATAAGTTGGACTGCGGTTAGACCGCTCTGGGAAGGCGGTTTTCAGACCCAGCCAACGAAGGTACCACAACCCGGCGCACCGGCGCGGGCTGCCCGCCAGACGCGATACTCTGTTGCCCATGAGCAAGCTCTCGCATTTCGATGAGGCCGGCGCGGCGCGCATGGTGGACGTGAGCGGCAAACCCGCCACCCGCCGCGAAGCGGAAGCCTCCGCCTTCGTCGCGCTCTCCGCTGAAGCTCTTGCCGCGTTGCCCCACAATCCCAAGGGCAATCCGCTGGAAGTCGCGCGCATCGCCGGCATCCAGGCGGCCAAGCGCACCGCGGATCTCATCCCCATGTGTCATCCGCTGCCGCTCAGCCTGGTGGATGTGCGCATGGAAGTCGTCCCCGAAGGCATCGCCATCCGCGCCACCGCCGCCACCACCGCGCCCACCGGAGTGGAAATGGAAGCTATGACGGCCGCTGCCGTCGCCGCGCTGACCATCTACGACATGTGCAAGGCTGTCGATAAAGCCATCACCATCCGCGAAGTGCGCCTCGAACGCAAAACCGGCGGCAAAAGCGGCGACTACACCCGCTCCTCCTGAGCCGGGCAGGCATCCCATCCGCCACCGCCGGCCATCTTTCACAGAGACGGTGTTTTCCTGCGCCGCATGATCTGCGGCCGCCCCCGGTCGATTATTTGGGGCAGGTCCGGGGGGCGGAGTCCGGCACGGGCGACATCACAAGGCAAGCCCATCTGCATTAAGGACGAAACCTTCTGATGCCCCATGTTCTGGTCACGGGTGGCGCCGGATTCTTCGGCGGCATCCTGAAGCGTCATCTGCTGCAGCAGCGTTTTCAGGTCACCAGCATCGATCGCGTGCCCGATCCCAGCTGGCACCCCAACCTCACCAAAATTACCGGCGACCTGCGCGATCCCTGGACGATGAACGATCTGTTCCAGCGCGGCCGCTACGATGCCGTCTTTCACTGCGCCGCGATGCTCGCGCACGGCATGTCCCTCGACGAAGACGACCTCTGGGCCTCTAACGTCAGCGCCACGCGCATGCTGGCCGAGGCCTGCCGCACCCACGACGTGCCCAAGCTGGTCTTTACCTCCACGAATTGCCTCTGGGCCAGCAATCCCGGCCATCCCATTCGTGAGGACGAGCCACCGGCTCCCGTGGAGATTTACGGGCAGTCCAAGCTCGCGGCCGAGGAGATCCTGCTGCGCTATGCGAAGTACCTCGACGTGGTCATTCTGCGCTGCCCCACGGTCATCGACCGCGGGCGCCTCGGCCTCCTGGCCATCCTCTTTGAGTTCATTCAGGACGGCAAGACCGTCTGGGTGGTCGGCGACGGCAGCAACCGCTACCAGTTCATCTATGCCGAAGACCTGGCGCGGGCCTGCATGGCCGGCCTGCGCTACAACGATTCCGGCATCTTCCACGTCGGCTCCGAACGCGTCCGGCCGCTGCGCGAGGTCTATCAGGCCGTCATCGACGCCGCCGGCAGCCATTCAAAAGTGCGCTGCCTGCCCCTCAGGCCGACGCTGGCCGCCATGCGCCTCGCGCATCATCTCCACGTTTCCCCGCTCGGCCCTTACCACTACCGCATGATTGCCGAAGATTTCCTTTTCGATACCTCGAAGATCCAGGCTCGCCTGGATTGGAGGCCGACCCTCACCAATGAAGAGATGCTCGTCCAGGCCTATCGCTACTACGCCAGCCGCCGCGAAGAGATCGGCGAGCGCACCGGCGTCTCGGCGCACTCCAAAGCCGCGCCCATGGGTGTCATCCGGCTGCTGAAGTGGGTTTCCTGATGGCCACACCCGTTCGGAAACCAGGCCCCCCGTGGATCGGTCCTGAGCATGAGCCATTCCTGATCGAACCGCGGCGCACGATGGCCTCGCGCGGTCCGCTGCCGCAACCGGGCCGCTGGACCTGGATCGAATCCACGGTTCTCACCCTCTACGCCGTCGTCGTCGCGCTGGGGATTGCCTGGCATGAGCCCTGGGCTGACGAGGCGCAGGCCTGGCTGCTCGCCCGCGATCAGGGCTTCTGGCATCTTCTGCTGCACAGCGTTCGCTATGAAGGCAGCCCCGGCCTGTGGCACGCGCTGCTGTGGGTGCTGGCGCGTCTCCACGTCGGCTACACGGGCATGCACTGGATCTCCGGCGTTCTCGCCGCTGCCGGCGTCTGTGTCCTGCTGCGCTGGTCGCCGTTCCCTCTCGTTCTTCGGGTCCTGCTTCCCTTCGGATTCTGGCTCGCGTACCAGGACGCCGTCGTCGCTCGCAGCTATGTCCTCTTCGCGGTTCTCGCTTTTTCCGCGGCTGCTCTTCTGCGCAGCATGGCCTGGGGAGCCATCTCCAAACGCCGGCTGGTGTGGTTGGCTCTCGTGCTGGGCCTCATGGCAAATCTCTCCGTCCACGGCCTGATCGCCTCCCTGGGATTTGCCGCTGCTGCCGTGGCCGTTCTCCGCCGCTCCCACACTCCGCTCCGCATTCGCTGGAAAACCGCCGCCGTCGTCGTCTGCGCCTTCTGGATCTTCGCCGTCGCCACCACCGTCCCTCCGCCGGATGACAGCTTTGGAGCTGGACGCAACGTCGAGCGCTCCGTAGCGAAAATCCGCGCCGACCTCGGCGATCGGACCGCGCGCGTCGAGCTGGCCTCGCACGTTTTCAGCGCCGCCCTCGGCAACGTCCGGCCCGGCGAGCTCGCCCCCGCCGTCATCCCCAGGCCGCACTGGACCGCCGCTCAGGCTGCCTGGCACCGCTTCGCCCGCATCCTGGCTCTCTTCACGTATCCCGTTTCCACCTTCCGCTGGCTGGCGCTGGCCGTTTGCCTTCTGGCCATTCTGCAGGCCGTGCTCTTCCGCGCTTCGCTTGGCCCCATCGGCTGGGTCGGCCTGCTGCCCTGGCTGCTGATGGTGCTCGCCTTCACCTCGATGTACCTCGCTCCGCGCCACGCGGGGATGTTGTGGACCGCGCTCGTCGCCGCACTCTGGATCACGTGGCCCGCCGAAAGCCTTACCTCCGGCCGCGGACTCGGCCTGCGCCGCGCCTTCGTCGCTTTGCTCATCCTCGTCGCTGTCGATCAGATCGCCTGGACCGTCCACGCTGTCTGGGACGATATCCACCAGCCCTACTCCGGCGACGCCGCCATGGCACGCTTCCTCGCTGCGCAGCCGCCGGGCACGCGTATCGCCGGCTTCTACTACCACCCGGTCGGCGTGGCGGCGTTCTTCCCCCATCGCATCTTTTTCAATCAGCCGCACGCGTACTGGGAGTGGAGGGAGCACGTGCGCGTCACCCCGAGGGCTCCGGCCACCATCGCCACCCATCCCGACGTCATCGTCGTCGGCGCTTTCACCTCCAGCCCGCGCAATGACAACATTCTCGATGACTGGATCGCCCCAGACCCCGCCGACCTCGACCGCATCCCCCTCAATGACCGCTACGGCGTCCTGCGCTATGCCGAAGCCCACGGCTACCGCGAAACCCACCGCTTCTGCGGCCACGCCTTCATGCGCGACGGCTACTCCGAAGAACTCTGCGAGATCGCTCTCCAGCCCGCGCGCTGAGCCCACCCGCACTCAGACTGAAATGGTTCTCGCCGTCCGCATACGTGTCTAAGCACGGCATTCCCAGGGCAAAACCTGCAACCTGTGACCTGTCCGCTGCGCCCCGCACCTTGTCCGCTGTACCCTGATCCGTGGCCATCACCGTCGTCCGCCTTGGAACGCCGCGGCAGCCCCACGAAGGGCTTCGCATCGGCACGGTGCGCCGTCCGCCCCGCGGGGTCCCCAAATCCGACTTCGCCAAACGCGACTTCTACGATGTCTGGCTGCCGGCCCTGTCGCCTACACCGGATCTGGTCGCTCTCGCGCTGCAATCCCGCGATGACCCGCGTGCATGGAAGAGCTTCGAGCGGAAATTCCGCGCCGAGATGAAGCAGCCCGAAGCCGTGCATCTGCTCGACCTGCTTGCCGCTTTCTCGCACCAGACCGATTTCGCCGTCGGCTGCTACTGCGAGGACGAATCCCGGTGCCACCGATCGATCCTGCGCCAACTCCTGGCGGATAGGTGCGCGGACATTCGGCAGTAAGCGGCAGACTTCCCCGCATATGCCGTTTTCCGCCGCTCTGTGGAAATTTTGTCAAGGGGTCTGGCGACAGAACTAAGGTCACGAACGATGACGGGAAAGCAGTTCCACGCCAAAATACACGCCCAGATCTGGCAGGAAATCGATCCAAAACTGCCATACTGAACTTATAGGCTGAAAAAAGGAAAAAGCCCGACGCGCGGGCTTTTTCCATTGGATCGACGGATCAGGAAGCCGCAGAAGTTCAGGGCGAGCCCTGGACTCCGAACTCTGACTTCCGGAGGGTAATATCACCAGCGGATGTAACCGAATTAGCCCTGCAGAATCAAGAGCATCTCTTCCCGATACCATCGAAAAGCGATCGATTTTGATCGGCCTGCACGCTGCGCCCTGTACCCTGCACCCTGTTTACGCCCGGCTCAGATACGCGCCCTCAGCCGTGTCCACCCGGATCTTCTCCCCTTCATTGATGAAGGGCGGGACCTGGACGACCAGTCCGGTTTCAGTCTTCGCCGGCTTGGTCACCGACGAGGCCGTCGCGGACTTCAGTCCCGGCTCCGTCTCGACCACGGTCAGCTCCACCGTCTGCGGCAGCTCGATGCCCACTGGCGTGCCGTCGTGGAAGGAAACCTTGATCTGCAAATTGGCGGTGAGGTATTCGACCGCGTCGCCGAGGGTATCGCGCTTCAGGTGGGTCTGCTCGTAGTTCTCGGTGTTCATGAAGTAGTAGTCGTCGCCGTCGTTGTAAAGGAAATCCATCGGGATTTCATCCACAATGACGCGCTCAATGGGGTCGGGCGAGCGAAAGCGCTCCACGAACATGGCGCCGGTCCGGACGTTCCGCAGTTTGGCCTGGATGAAGGCGCGCAGGTTCCCAGGTGTGCGATGCTCTACCGAAAAGACAAGGTGGAGATCGTTGTTGTGCTTGATGATCATGCCCGGACGCATTTGGGTGGCGGGAATCGCCATGGGTAAAGCTCCTTGCAGAAGATAGATGCGGAGAGACGCGGCAGAAACGGGCCGCAGAAGGCGGGCCGCGATGGGTCCGCGCAGAAACAGACTCCGGCCCTTCGATTTTATCCCACGGCCGCAGACGCTCGCCGTTACCCGCCAAAGAGCCGCTTGAAGAAGTGCCCGATGTGTCCGAAGAAGCCTGGATGGTGGGGTTTGGCCGGCGGCGGTTCATCGGCAACAGGCTGCGGTTGGGCCGTCGAACCAGCGCTGGCAGAAGCGTCAGGCTTCTGGGGAAGATTCGGCTGAGCGCTGTTGTAGGTCAGCGGCGCGTCGACCTGCGCGTGGGCTTCGCCTACTGGAACGATCGGCGTTGTTGGCGGAGCGGGAGCCGGCTTCAGGCCTTCGCTTTCCGCCAGGGGAAACGGATTCTCGGACTCGGCCTTCTGGTGAGCGACGGTTTCGCCGGGTTTGGCCGGAGTTGCGCCCTCGACGCCCGTGCTGGCAACCGAGACTGGGTGATCCGGCGGACAGCCGCACGGTTCCTGCTCGTTGTCGACGACCTCGTGCAGGCTGCCGTGCTCAAAGAGCACGCGCTGGTTGGGCTGCACACGGTACGCGCCACCATCGAAGAGGCTGCTGGCCAGCACATAGGGCGCGTGGGCACCGTGGTTGTCGAGGCAGGTATCGCCCTGGTTGTTCACGCGCAGGCTGATGTCGGCTTCGCCAGGCGGCGAGATCAGGATGCGCAGATCGGGAGTCAACAGCACGTCGGAATACTGCCCCGGCTTGTAATGCGCCTCGATGGCTCCGCGATCGATGGCGATCATGAGCGCGCCGCCGGGGGTGGTGTTGTCAGTGGAGAGATGGATTTTCGTCGAGGCGCAGACGTTCAGGCTGCCACCGCGCGTCAGCGACACGTGGGCGGTCTGGTCGCCGGCGGTGATGGTGCCGTTGTTGCCAATCGTGGCTCGGCCGTTCTCAATCGACAACGACCCGGAGAGCGCGACGCCTGCGAGGCACCGTGGCGATCGACTCGACGTGGGCCGCGGGATCGACGGGCGCGGTCGCAGGATCCTGCTGCGCAGCGGCGACACAGGCTGCGGCCAGTGGAAGGATCGAGAGGGTGCGGAGGGTGCGCGACGTCATTGCAACTGGAGAAAGTTCCGGATCAGTGTCTTCCCGTCCTCGGTCAGCACGCTCTCCGGATGGAACTGCACGCCCTCGACGGGAAACCGGCGATGGCGTAGCCCCATGATGGTTCCATCGGCCGTTCGCGCGGAGATTTCGAGGTCTGCGGGAAGGCCTTTCTCTTCGACGATCAGGGAGTGATAACGGGTGCAGGTCATCGGCGAAGCGATTCCGGAAAAGATGGTCTTCCCGTCGTGTTCGACCGGACTGGTTTTGCCGTGCATCAGCTTCGGCGCGCGGACCACGTTCCCGCCGAAGGCGGCGCCAATCGCCTGATGACCCAGGCAGACGCCGAGGATGGGGACCTTGCCCGCCATGTGCCGGATCAGGTCGATCGAGATGCCGGCTTCCTGCGGCGTGCATGGCCCAGGCGACAGGACGATGCGGTCGGGATGAAGGGCCTCCACCTGCTCGGGGGTCAACTCGTCATTGCGGCGAACAACGACGTCGGCGCCCAGTTCGCCCATGTACTGGACGAGATTGAAGGTGAAGGAGTCGTAGTTGTCGAGGACGAAGACCATGGAACAAAAACCATCCAAACCCAGTGTATCGCCCGAAAACGGGGTGCCGGCGCGTCATCGCGGGTTCGCAGACCTTTCGCCGGCGGCGGTGCTATGCTTTTGGGCGTCGGAGGTTCCTAGGATGAAGCTCCTTCTCTCCGCCCTTCTGCTGGCCGCGTCGACGGTCGGATTCGCACAGAGCCAGACCAGCCCTGCAACGCCCCAGGCGGCAGGCCTTCAGTCCCTCGACCTGCAGGCCGTGCCGCAGTCGTCGCCCGATCAGAGCGGTTGTCCGGTCGTGCTGACCCAGGCGCACCTGAACTGGCCGGCGACTTTCATGCCGGTGACGGCCGCTGAGAAGGTGACGGAGCCGAATCTGGCGCTGGGTTTTCAGAACCCGAGCGGCAAGGCGATCCAGTCCGTCAGCATCACGGCCCGCTTTGTGGGCAAGAGCAGCAAGTATCAGCTGGACGCGAGCGCTTTCGAACTGCATCTGACGTTTTCCGGATCTGATTCGACCGACAAGACTGCCGATCAGCTCCGCGAAATCCGCATCCCTGAAAAGATGTATGCCTACGGCGTAACGCGCGTCTCGCTGGATCAGGTGACGTTTGCCGACGGAACCTTCTGGAGCGCGATCGGGCACGGTAACTGCGCGCTCAACGTGACGGGAGCGGCGGAGCGGATCAGCAAGTAGGACTGGGAGCAAGGGCTAAAGCCCATTTCTTTTTAGCCCTCTTCGGCACGACTGAAGTCGTGCCCTGATACGAAACATGTGTTCCAGCAGCTGAACGTTTTCGGGGGCGCGCAGCGCGGCTGCCAGGACGACCAGTCCCGCGGTCGCCTGGATGGCTAGTCCCTTGCACGCTCAATCGCACGGACCACGGCTTTCGCCTTGTTGAGGCTCTCTTCGTATTCCTTCTCGGGAACAGAGTCGGCGACAATACCGGCGCCGGCCTGAATGAATCCCTGCTTACCCTCAACGAGCAGGGTGCGGATGGCGATGCAGCTGGTGAGATTGCCGGAGTAGTCGGCGTAAAGAACGGTCCCGCCATAGATGCCGCGGCGGGTCGGCTCCAGCTCTTCGATGATCTCCATGGCGCGAATTTTGGGCGCGCCGGAGAGCGTACCGGCGGGGAAGCACGATCGAAGCGCGTCGACGGCGCTGAATTCCGGACGCAGCTTACCTTCGATGTTGCTGACCAGATGCATGACGTGCGAGTAGCGTTCGACAAACATCAGATTCGTAACTTTGACGGATCCGTATTGGCTGACGCGCCCCACGTCGTTGCGTCCAAGGTCGACCAGCATGACGTGCTCGGCGCGCTCCTTTTCGTCGTGGAGCATTTCCTGCTCGGCGGCGAGGTCGGCGGATTCCGTAGCGCCGCGCGGTCGGGTTCCGGCGATGGGACGGTACTCGATCTTTCGACCTTCGATGCGGACCAGCAACTCGGGCGAGGAGCCGACGATGTGGGTGGTTTCCTCGGGAGTTTTGCCGCGCACGGCCTTCGCTGCGGGCTTCTTTCTTCCGAAGCGGAGGAAGTACATGTAGGGTGACGGATTGACGATGCGCAGCGCGCGGTAGACCGAGAAGGGATCGACGCCGGGTTCGACGTCGAGCCGCTGCGAGAGGACGACCTGGAAAATGTCACCGGCAGCGATGTACTCCTTCGCCTGCTCGACGCGTTTCATAAAGGCAGCCTTCGTCGTGCGGGCGGTGAGGCGGAGTTTGCCGGAGGGCTTTTTCGCTGCGAGCTTCGGCAAGGGCTGGGCCAGCCGTCGTTCGAGGCGATCGAGGCGCTTGAGCGCGTCGGCGTAAGCGGCCTGAGGCTTGTGGCGGCGGAGGTCGGCGGTGACGATGAGCAGGATCTCTTTCTTGACGTGGTCGAAGGCGAGGACCTCGTCAAAGAACATCAGGCAGGCGTCGGGAAGGCCGAGGTCGTCTTTGGTATTGCTGGGCAGGCGCTCGATCTGGCGGACGACGTCGTAGGTGAGAAAGCCGACGGCGCCGGCGGTGAAGGGTGGCAGGCCCGGAATGCGCGCGGGCGAATGGCCTTCGAGAGCTTCGCGGAGGAGGATGAAGACGTCGCCGGTAACGCGGCGCGTTCGTCCGTGCTCGGTGATTTCGACATCGCTGCCGTGGGAGACGATGCGGCGGCTGGGGCGGATGCCGATGTAGGTGTAGCGGCCGAGGTGTTCGCCGCCTTCGACCGATTCGAGGAGGAAGCATTCGGGCTCGGCGGCCGCGAGTCGCAGAAAGGCGGAGACGGGCGTTTCGAGGTCCGCCGTGAGCGTGCGGTAGAGCGGAACAAGCGTGTGCGTGCGGGCGAGGCGCAGGAAGTGGGAGCGATCGGGTTGGGACGGCCGCATTGGGTTCATGGTACGGGATGCGGCGGGGAATCGCAGCCCGGGGCGACTGCGCCGATGAACGAAGAGAGGGTCTGGACGATGAGAGGCGGCAGAGTGGCGCGGTTGCGCGGGTTCAGCAGCTCGTGGCCGGCGCCTTCGACTGGGAGCAGTTGCGTTCGGGCTGGTATCAGGGCGAGGGCGGCTTGCATTTCGTCGAGGGAGCCGAAGCCATCTCGTGTGCCAGACACAAAGAGGGCTGGGGTTTCGAGGCGCGGGAAGTGCTGGGTGCGGAGCTGGTCCGGTCGGCGGGGCGGATGAAGCGGGTAGGAGAGCAGGAGCAGTGCTTCGACGAGGCCGGGCTCGGAAGCGGCGAGCATTGAGGCCTGGCGTCCGCCGTAGGAGTGTCCGCCGAGGAGGACGCGGGACAAGCCGAGTTTGCGGAGGGATTCAACCGCGGCACGGAGGCCGGCCTGATCCCGTGCAGAGCTGTTCAGGGGTGGTCCGTGGGGGCGAAGCTGGCGGAAGGGCAGGTCGCAGCGAAGGACGGTAAAGCCGGTCTGGCAGAAGGCGTCGGCGAGGGCGACGAGGAGGGGTGTCTGGCAGTTGGCACCGGCGCCGTGGGTGAGGACGAGCCCGGGTTCGGGGCCGGTTCCGGAGGGCGCGGCGGGTCGATGGAGAAATCCGCGCACGGGCGGATCGGAGGAGGCATCCTCGAACGCGGTCGGGGTAGGTGGAGCGGTCATAGGAAAGCCGCAGGGCCAGCGGCGAATTCAGAATTTCATGGAACAGCATGCGCGGGGGAGAACACGACGGATTGAAACCGAATTTCCGGAGAGCGATCGGGAATTCCTCGGTGACGGGGCGGTCCCGACCCGTAGTATCTTACTTTCTTTCATGAAGATGCACTGAATATTCTTAGTAGAGCCAACGAAGAGAGAAACGGCTCGGATGAGAATCCGGGCCGTGCTGTTCTTGGGAGCAACGCTGTCCCCGCAAGTGCCGAGAGGCGTTATAAGGCCCGGAGTTGGGGTTTGGGACGCGTGTTCCACAGAAAGAATGGAACAGGTGTTGCAACGGGGGGCAAAGCCCTTTAACATGCGGCAATTGCGGGTATGAAAGCAGGCACCAGTCACGAAAAGGCCGCAAGCCCGCGAAGAGACGGGCACCGGGCGGCCGTAAAGGCGCACGCGCCGAAGGCTCCCGCGTCGCCAAAAAATGCTGTGCAAAAATCCTTTGCTCCCAGCCGGATGGCGGGTCCTGTGAGCGATTCTGGCGCGGTGAATTCCACGGCTGCGGCCCAGCGTCCAGGACCGGCGATCCTGTCGACCCATTTCATCCGGTCGCGGATTGGCAAGATCTGCGTGGCGATCACCGGGGGAAGCCCGGCGGAGATGCTGCAGAATGCGGAGCAAATCGTCCGCGAGAATCACTTCGTCGAATTCCGGCTGGATGCTCTGCCGAACCCCGTGGCGATTATGCCGAAGCTGAAGACGTTTCTGTACGAGCGCGGCGAGGTGACGGCGATTGCGACGTGCCGGCGGGTGGCCACGGGCGGCAAGTTCAAAGGGACCATCAACGCCGAACTGGAGGTTCTGGAAAAGGCGGCGCAGGCGGGCTGCCACCTGATCGACGTGGAACTGCAGACGGCTGAGCACATGAAGCCGGCGCAGATGAAGAAGCTGCGGTCCTATGGGGCGGCGCTGATCGTGAGCTATCACGACTTTGAGGCGACGCGGGATCTGGACAAGATTTTCGACAGAATCCTGCCGTTCCAGCCGGAGTTCGTCAAGATTGTGTCGACGGCGAAGACGCTGAGCGACAACGTAGCGATGATGCGCTTCCTGGACCGGCGGCGGGACGAGGCCAACCTGATCGGCATTGTGATGGGCGACCAGGGGACGATCAGCCGGGTGCTGGGGCTGCGGGCGGGCAGCGTGTTTACCTTCGCGTCGCCGCAGGTTGGCGCGGAGACGGGCGCGGGGCAGATCGACGCGCGGACGCTGCGCGAGGCATGGCGGATCGATCAGATCGACGCGTCGACGAAGGTGTATGGAGTGGCTGGGAATCCGGTGCGGCACTCGCTGTCGCCGCTGATGCACAACATCGGTTTCCGGCGGGAGACGGTGAACGCGGTGTTTCTGCCGCTGCAGACGACGCGGGTGAACGATCTGCTGACCCTGGTGCGGGAGGTGCCGCTGCACGGTCTGGCCGTCACGATGCCGTTCAAGAGCGAGATTCTGAAGCACCTGGAAAAGACCGACGCCCTGAGCGAGAAGATTGGCGCGTGCAACACGGTGGTGCGCGCACAGGACGGGAAGCTGTATGGCTTCAACACCGACGTGGCGGCGATTGTGCGGCCTCTGGAGCGACGGCTGCCGTTGCACGGCGCGAAGATCCTGGTGCTGGGGGCGGGCGGAGCGGGACGCGCGGCGGTGTTTGGCCTGGCCGAGAAGGGCGCAGAGGTGTTCGTGTGGAATCGCACGGCGGAGACGGCGAAGAAGCTGGCGCGCCAGGCGAAGGCGAAGACGATTAAGCGGGAGCAGATTGCGAAATCGAGCTTCGACGTGATCGTGAACGCGACGCCGATCGGGATGCGCGGGGTCAAGCCGGCGAGTCTTTTGGAGCCAAAGGAACTAAACACGCGGCTGGTGTTCGATCTGGTGTATAACCCGATCGACACGCCGCTGATCCGGATGGCGCGTGAGAAGGGACTGCCCGTCGTGACCGGGGTGGAGATGTTTGTGCACCAGGGGGCGCGGCAGTTCGAGATCTGGACAGGCAAGCCGGCACCGGAAGAAGAGATGCTGCGGGTGGTCGTGCACGCTCTGCGGCAGCAGGCGGCGGAGCAAGGACAGAGTTTAGGGATTAGAGGTTAGAGTTTAGCGGATCGCCTGGCGCCGGGCGTCGCAGCGAGAGGGCGGGATCGAGGCGGGTGGGTGCGGTTACCAACGAACTTGGAGGGGGAGGCGCGCATGCTGGTGAGGGCGCGGCCCATTGTCTATAGTGGAACAAGGAACTCTCCCATGAATCGGAATGCAAGCGAATCGGCGGTCGATCGATTGATCGCGCTGGCTCTGGATGAGCCGGCGAAGCCGGGAGCGCACAGCGCGCCGGCCGCTGGGCCGGCAGAAATGGAACCGGTGGCGCTGCTGAATGAGCCGAGCGCGCCGTCGATGAGTGAACTGGAGCACCACCCCATGTGGAAGACGCTGCTGCAGTTCCGTGCCTTTTTGCCTCTGGTGTCGCGGCTGCTGGAAGCGGACAGCCCCACACGCGCGACGACAGCGCTGGCGACTGAAATGCGGCAAAGCGTGGGCGAGCTGCAGGGATCGCAGCGGGAGACCCGCCTGGCGGTGCAGGATCACACGTTGCAGCTGAAGCGCTTCGAAGAGTCGATGACCAAGACGCAGGAAACGACGGAGCGTCATGCGTTCGAGCTGTCGGAGCTGAACGAGGACGTGAAGTCGATGCACTCGCTGGTGAAGCGGGTGACAGGCATCATGGTGACGCTGCTGGTGGCGCTGATTGTGCTGATTGTCGTGCTGCTGGTGCGGCTGCCGCATCTGGTCGAACACTAAGGATTTTTTCCTCCGGGCGGTGTCGGCGCCCCGGGTATTCCTGCAAATGACGAGCGGACAGGCCTCCCCCGAGGCAACGGGGATGATGGGGACTGCCTCTTCCCTTGAAGAGGAGGTGGTATGGCCCAGCCATTGAGGAAAGCCGAGGAGTTTCCCCGGGACGCGGACGAGGCGCGCAAGGTCGCCGAGGAGCATAATCGTCCCAAGCCGACAGAGACGCCGGTTCATGGAATGGAGCGAGAGCCGGCGGAGGTCAATATGCGGCCGGAGCCGCCGCGGACGCCGCCAAAGACTTCACTGAACCAGGATATTCGGGCGCGGATCGAGCGTCCGCACAAGGGCGATGTCGGGCGTCCAGGGACGAACGAGGAGGTTTATCAGGGATCGAAGCAGAAAGAGCTGAAGTAGGGGGAGCCTGCAGCCGGCAGCGCTTAACTGAAGGAGGGTGCCGGGGTGGGTGCGGGTTCGTCGCGAAAGGGACAGGTTTTCCTCCGGGACGTGGAGCTATACTGCGCGAAGAAACCTTGAGGTGAAGTGGATGGCAACGCTCAGCGTACAGGAAGAGGAACTGTCAACGACGGTGGACGACTTCAGCGCCCTGGAAGAGCGGGTAGTGCGGGCTGTAGAAGTGGTGAAGACGGAGCGCTCAGCAAGGACGCAGGCCGAGCAGACGATCGAAAAGCTGCGGCGTGAGGCGGAGGAGCAGGGCGCGGCGCTGACCCTGGCGCGGGAACAGGTGCGGACGCTCGAGCGCGAGCGGGACCAGGTGAGGCAGCGGGTGGAACGCATGCTGAAACAGATCGACGAAATTGCATCCTGACCACCATGGCTGAGAACGACACGACGCACGACGGAAATACCGCAGCGGCTGGCGGCGCGACCGATGTCCTGGCGATCACGGTGGAGATTTACGACCAGACGTATCGGCTGCGGGGGAGCGATCGCGC
The DNA here is from genome assembly GCA_963770525.1 of uncultured Acidobacteriaceae bacterium. GTDB lineage: Bacteria > Acidobacteriota > Terriglobia > Terriglobales > Acidobacteriaceae > Palsa-343. The sequence continues at coordinate 55,289 of CAVYPY010000010.1, forward strand.
ATACGTGGAGCGGCTGGCGGCGCTGGTGGATGGGAAGATGCGCGCCGTGGCCTCGGGGGGGCGCACCGTCGACTCGCTTCGCGTGGCAGTGCTGGCCGCGCTGAACCTGGCCGATGAGCTGACTCGGCTGGAGGAGCGGTATGCCGCGGTGACGCGGACCGGGGACAGCGCCGCCTCGATGCGGAGCCGGGCGCACTCGCTGAGCGGCCTGCTGGACGAGGTGCTGGCGGCCGAGCGCAAGGCGGGGTAAGAAAAGCAGGGATTAGCGATCAGGGGTTAGGGTTTAGAAAAGCGAGGGGCGTGCCGGATTCGGCGTGCTTCCTGATCCCTCCACGGTTGCGTGGCCAGCGAAAAGGACAACAAAGGATGGCGATTTCAGTGGCGAACCCCGCCGCGGTTGGGCGGTGCCGAGCTGCGCCGGTACTCCGGGTGTTGCCGACGTGAGCCTGGTCGAGCACTGGGACGCGGTCTATCGGACGAAGGCGCTGGAGGCGATGAGCTGGCATACACCGCATCTGGCGACGTCGCTGGAGTGGATTGAGCGAGCGGCGCCGGACCGCGCGTCGGGGATTCTGGATGTGGGCGGCGGCGTGGCGACGCTGGCCGCGGATCTCCTCGCGAAAGGCTACGCGAATCTGACGGTGCTGGACCTGGCGCCGGCAGCGATCGAACAGGCGCGCGCGCGACTGCTGGACCACGGTCAGATAGCGGAGTCCGTGAAGTGGGTAGTCGGCGATGTGACGACGGTCGAGCTGTCGGCGGAGGCATTCGACGTGTGGCATGACCGGGCGGTCTTTCATTTCCTGACAGGGCCGGAGGAGCGCGCCGCCTATGCGCGGCAGATGAAGCGGGCGCTGAAGCCGGGCGGGCAGGTGGTGATGGCGACGTTCGGGCCGGAGGGTCCGGAGCGGTGCAGTGGACTGCCGGTGTGCCGGTATGATGCGGCGGGGCTCGCGCGGGAGTTCGGGCCGGGATTCGCAGTCGTGCGCAGCGCGGTGGTCGAGCACCGGACACCCTGGGGAGCGGTGCAGCCGTTTCTGTATTGCCAGATGGAAAGAGCCGGGAGCCCGTAGCCGGTAGCTAACAGCCGATGCTTGGCTCTCCTCAGTAAGGACAACTTCATTCGGTGGCGGTGGTGCCGTACTGGGTTGGCGGGGGCGCGGTGCCGCGGATCTGCTGGATGAAGAGAGGGACTTCGCGATCGAGGAGATCGGGGCGCTCCATCTGGATGTAGTGGCCGCTGTTGCGGGCGATGATCTGGCGGCTGCGGGTGGAGAGGTTCTTCAGGTTGGCCTGCATGCGGTCCCAGGCAGCGCGCATGTTGGGCGGCTCGTGCTGGGCGAGGCCTTTCGCGGGGTCGGAGGTGAAGATGAGGATGGGCAGATCGCCATAGGGTCCGGTGTGGATGGTCTCCTCGCCGGAGCGGTCGAAGTTGAGGGACTCGCCGGCAGGTGAGGAGACGACGAGGTGGCAGCGCTCTTCGGCCTGGAGGCGGGCGCGGGCAGGGGGGAGCTGGTGGAAATTGCCCTTGCAGCCGCCCATCCAGCGGGGAACGCCGAGGACGAAGGTGGCCTGGGTAATCAGGATCATGCGCAGCGGCGGCCCGGGGCGCATATGCGGAGAGAGGGCGGGATCGCGGTTCTGGAGGGGCGTGGAGCCGTCGACGAAGATGAGGCCTTTGACCTGATCGGGATAGTGAGTGGCGTAATCGCGAATGTAGATGCCGGCGATGGAGTGGCCCATGAGGACGATGGGGCCGGTGACGCCGGCGGCCTGAAGGAGGTCGTGGAGCTGGGCCGCGATGTGGTCCGCGTCGCGGGGCCCTGGGACGGGATCGCTCCAGCCCATACCGGCGCGGTCGTAGGAGCAGACCTGGGTGGTTTGGGAGAGCGCGGGCTGGACGGCGCTCCAGATGAGGCCGTCGTTGCCGAGGCCGGCGTCGAGGACGAGGGTGGGCGAGCCGGAGCCGGTGCACTCGATGCGCATGGGGTGGCCGTTGACGTCAACCAGGCGGCCGGGCATGGAGGCGCGTTCGCGATGGAGCAGGATGGCGTTGATGCCACTCGACAGGCCGATGGCGAGGAAGAGGAGCGCGACGATGGAGAGAGCCACGCGCTCGAAGAAGCGGCGGGCAGTTGGGTAGGGCCGGTCGCGGAGAGCGAGCATGCGGCGAAGGCAGAGCCCGGCGATCAGGATTCCCAGGATCACCAGCAGAGTGGGGAGCAGACCGTAGGGGAAATCCATGCGGGCCATGATACGCGCCGGGTGCGACGGTCGGTTCGCGGAGAGTAATCTGGCTCGGATGCTCTTCCGGCGCGGCTGGCGAACGTGGAAAGTCGCGGCCCTGATCCTCGTGGCCGTGCCGCCTGCATGCGCGCAGCGTGTTTCCGTTGAGCAGCTGCAGCAAACTCTGACCACGCTGAAGGCGGCCAGAGCTTCGGATCGCGCTATGGCGCAGACCCTGCGCTCGCTGCAGCTGACCGAGCGTTTGACTCGCCCGACCCTGGCTCGGATGGAAGCTGAGCTGAAGCCTCGTCGGGCAACCCGCCTCGCTCTGGAGCTTCTTTCCTGCTCCTCGTCGTTTCTCGATGCACCGGCTGCCGAGTTTCCCCGCGAGCCCCCGCCCGATGCCGCGGCCGAACGGTCGATGCTCAGTGCAGCGAGGAGTTACGTCGCAACGACTTTGCAGCGTATGCCGAATTTTCTCGCGACCCGGATTACCCGCAGCTTCGATAACAGTTCGACCGAGGTCCACGGTCGGGACACATCTCCTACGGACCTGCGTTTGATTGGAACCGCGAGCCAGGGCATTACCTATCGTTATGGTCGGGACACTCTGCTGGAGAGCACGCGTCGCAAGCTGCAATCCGATCCTGAAGTGTCCGGGGAAGGACTCGCTTCGGCGGGCGAATTCGGGCCGATCCTGGGGACGATTTTTGGCGACTTCGCGAAGGGGACGATCACCTGGAGCCATTGGGAGAACACTGCCGCTGGTCCAGCTGCCGTTTTTCGCTATCAGGTTCCTCAGGCCGCTTCCACTTATGTCGTCGACTTCTGTTGTGTGAGCGCGGAATACGGCCATTTTCCCGGCAACTTCTACCACGGGACGCCGCCGTATCATGGCTCTCTGTCCATCGATCCAGCGACCGGGGCCATCCTGCGCCTGACTTTGGAGGCGGAGTTGGATCCCACCGGCCCGCTCATCGATTCCAGAATCTCCGTTGATTACGGAAGCGTTGAAATCGGCGGGAAGAGCTATATCTGTCCTCAGGAAAGCGTGGTCGTCGCTTTGGCGCGCATTTATCTGGAGAAACAAAAGCGAGAAACGGCGATTCTCCGCCTCAACGAGGTGGTCTTTACGAAATATCACCGCTTCGGTTCGAGCGTCCGTATGCTGACCGACCCACTGGCCCAGTGATGCTGCCGGCGGAATCCTCGCGGATGCGTGATTTGCCCTGGGGCGGATGGATCCGGACCCGGGGACCGCGCCGGTAGTGGTCATGGGCGAGGGCATTGGGCGGTGGTATGCTCGGCGGCATTCCCATCCGTGCGAGGATTCGACCCGATGAAGAGAGTTGCGTACTTTCTGGCTCCGCTGCTGGCCGTTTCGCTCAACGCGAACGCACAGAGCAAACAGCAACCACCGACGACGCTGCGGGGCGTGTTGCTGGAACAACTGCACACGACGCACGACAAGGAAGACTGGTTTGTACCGCTGAACGTGGCCGTCGCCGACCTGACGGCGCAGCAGGCGCAGTGGACGCCGCCGGGCGGCGGCCACTCGGTGGGACAGCTGGCGTATCACATCTGGTACTGGGACAATCGGGCGCTGGAGCAGTTCAAAGGGGAAAAGCCGGCACCGTATGACGGGAACAACAACGAGACGTTCACCAACTTCAATGCGGCGCAGTGGAGCGACCTGCAGAAGAAGCTGGACCAGGTGATGAAGGACTGGGAGAGTGCGGTGGCAAACGCCGATGAGGCGACGCTCGAAAAGAATGCGTCGCTGATTGCGCATATCGGAACGCACAACGCTTACCACATTGGGCAGATCCTTTATGTGCGGAAGCTGGAGGGGGCCTGGGATCCGAGCAAGGGCGTGAAGTAGGGAATCATGACCTTAGGCTGGGATAACGTGTCCTGCAAAATTTGACCTTTTTTGATGGGCATCGTTCGGGACACGCGTTCATTCCATGGGGTTGGATCAGTAACATCGGAGGTTACAGGTTACAGGTTGCAGGTCACGGGATGCGGGAAATGGTTTACGGTTTAGCCGGCTGGGTACATGGGCGTTCGAGCCGGATAAACTTTCAGAATCATGGCCGTCCAGGATCATTACCCCGAGAATCTCGCGCATTGCTACGGCTGTGGCCGGCTCAATGACCATGGCCACCACATCCGTACGAATTGGGATGGCGATGAAACTGTCTCCGTCTTCACCCCTGAACCCTGGCACATCGCCGTTCCGGGCTTCGTCTATGGCGGTGTCATTGCTTCGCTTGTGGATTGTCATTCTACGGGCACGGCCGCCGCGGCCGCCTACCGCGCTGCCGGACGCGAAGCCGGCAGCGAGCCGCCGTTTCGGTTTGTCACCGCTTCGCTACGCGTCGATTACCTCAGACCCACGCCTCTGGGGCCGCCGCTCATGATTCGCGCGCGGGTGAAGGAGATCAAGGGGCGCAAGGTGGTCGTCGAGTCCACCGTTTACGCTGAAGGAGTCGCCACTTCACGCGGGGAAGTCGTCGCCGTTCAGATGCCGGAGAACTTCGGTGATGCCCCGGGCGCGGTGTGAGCGCTTCGTAATTTCTGGATGGCGACGATCCAATACTGATCGGGATAGAATGGACTGCCATAAGTCGCGGAGGCCCCCTCATGCTGAGGTCCTGCCTGATCCTCATGGCGTTCAGCGCCTCATCTCTTTTGGCGCAGTCCCGCGTCGACCTCCTGCAGCGCGTGGCAAACCACTTTAAGAACGCAGACAGTTTCGATGTCAAGGGAACAGCGTCGGCAGACATACCCGGATCGTCCTGGCGAGCCAGCTACGATTTTGAAACCGAGGCGGCTCAGCCGGTGTTCCTGCCCCTGAGCGTGCGCGGACCGTCCATGCAGCAGATCTCCACTGTAAAGCAGGCCACTCAGAAGCGAGTCCGCGCAGATGCGAAGGACGCTGAGCCGCGCGGAAATTTCATCTTGATTCCGTTTGGCCGATACAACGATCTCGCCGAACACTTAATCGATGCGCAGAAGGTCGGAACAGAGACGATCACCGTACAGGGCCGTGCGCACTCCTGCGAGGTCATCGACGCCGTCTATGACAGATCACCGAAATTCAAGCCGCATTCCCAGACCCTACGGAAGCGCTATTTGATCGATCCGTCCGACTTATGGGTGCTGCGCGAGACTCAGTTCGATCCTGCCGGATGGCAGTGGACGGCCGACGTAACATCGATCTCGTTCGATTTGCCGCCGTCCGATGCAATGCTCCAGGCGCTGAAAAGTTTTGCTGCACAGGCCAAAGATCGCCCAGACTGGATTGGCCGTTCCGTGCCCGATCTAACCCTGGCGCAGCTTTCCGGCTCAGCGGTCAGCCTTCGCGGACTGCGCGGCAAAGCGGTCCTCCTCGACTTCTGGGCAAGCTACTGTGGTCCTTGCAGGCGTGCCACCCTGCATGCGCAGGAACTCGCGGAGCGCTACAAGTCTGCTGCATTGACGGTTCTCACTCTCACCCAGGACACGGCCAAGGACGCCAAGCTCTGGACCGACTATTACCATGTGAACCTCCCAGTACTGCTCGATCCGGATGGTGTGGCATTCAAGGCTTTTGACGTCCAGGGCGTTCCGGTTACGATTCTCATCGACAAAGACGGCAAAGTTGTCCATTACTGGGTCGGTCTCGACAATCCCACCATAATGGACTCCATTTTGAATGCAACGCTCCAGGAAGTCCCCGCGGCCGGTTTAAAGCGAAGCCGCTGAGGCAGCAACGCAAGGAGGGCAACCGCCGCAGCATACAGACCAGGTGTGCCCTAATTCGGCGATGGGTGGTCCACATGATCGACCACCAGCACCGGCACGTCCGTCTTCTGCGACCCCAGCTTGAGTCCCAGCTGCTCCTGTATCGCCGTGAACAGCGGCGGCAGGCTGGTGGCGGGATCGCCGGGCCGGGGCGGCAGTACCTGGCCGGCGAATTGGGATTCGTCCCACAGCCACTTCAGTTCGAAGTTCCAACGGCCCTGCAGTCCCGTGCGATCGAGAACCGGACGGTCGAGCGTTGTCCTTGTCAGCAACCCAGCAAAATCGCCCATGGTCGCATCATGCATCCGAATCAAGCCTCCGGGACCCACCGAGTAGCCCGCTCTTGCCGACGGATCCCCGCTCTTCGCCATCTTCGGCCCGTCCTTGCCCACCGTTAACACATACGCCGCCATGTCTCGCTTCTCCTGATGGAACTTCAGAGCGAAGCGTTCTTCCAGCAGCTTCTGCACAATCTCCTTCATCTGATCGGAGTTTGGCATCCCCGGTGTATCCGGTTTGGCTTCGATATCCCATTGGTCCGTCGCCATCCAGCTCGGTGCGTCCACGATCTGTCTCTCGTGAACGTCCCAGGCATACTCGATCAAATCGCTCAGCGACATGCGCTCAATCACGATCTCGCTCCCGCGAAACGTGAGCATGGTACGCGGCGCATGGGGTGGGCTGGGTTTAATCGTTGCCACCTCCACCCCGGGCATCGCGTCCGCGGCCATCGCCGGTATTTTCGACGGCGGCGCAGGAATCGCCCACTCGGTGTCGGGGGTCGCCCTCTCCAACACCAGCGGAAATGAGCCATTCTGGGTGACCGTCCCGCTGATCGAATTCCCGTCCGCCGCTATCTTACCCTCGTATGTGAGCCCATAAAACTGATTCACGAATCGCAGCGTCCCGCCGGCAAAGCTCACCGAGTTACCCGTCATCGACGCCCCATTGTGGTCGAGGCTGTACATCGTCCCGGTCAGACGGGTCTTGTCGTCCTTCGCGATCTTCAGCACCAGGCGCAGATCGTGCCCGTCCGGCGTGTGCAGCGTGCCTTGCCACGTGCCTTCAATGTGGGACGGCCCGGAAGCCTGTTTGACCTGCCCCGGCCCGTCAGCCGAGCCGCTGCCAGCAAACAGCGCGAGGATCAACACCACGCTGGTGACGATGCTCATTTTCATCTTGGAACGCCGATTTTCGTACAAATAAGGATTCGTTGTCGCGTTATCAACGCGCAGGAGCATTTCCAGCCGCCGACCAGTACGATTCGAAGGCAAGTCGATCACCATACTTCGATACCTTCGAGCGGGAGGTCCTTCATTCGCTTGCTCCTCGCCGACTTGTGCTCCGGTGGTCGAAGATCGTTGGTGGTTGGCCGTTCGTCAAGAAACATCGGCAGCTCCGGGTGTTCACTTGCGAACGGCACCGTACGAAATCGGACGGGGGAAGATCATCGTCACAGTGGGAAGGGAAAGCCCCTCCCTCGGCGGCTAAAGCAGCACATTCTACGGCTCGTATGGCACGGCCGAAGCCGCGCCCTTTCAAAACACGTCGATGATGCGTATCGCAGGCGGCCCGAACGTTTCGTGGTGGCGGTTTACGCCCCAATCCCAGGAGGCGGGGGGAAGAGCAACCGCGGATCCTTCCGCCTCGCGATGCGACGCTTCAGGATGACAGCGGGTGTGGGGTGGTTGCTGGATGATCAGCCAGGGTCTGACACTCGCAATATTCCGGAAGTCACGTGAAAGAACATCCCTCAGGGGCTGAAGCCCGGTCTTTGAGAGTAGGCATTGCGGCACGGCTGAACAGGTTGCGGAGAAAGATGTGCCGGTCCGGGAAAGCGCCTCAGGGGCTAAAGCCCGGATACATTTTGGGCGCCTTACGGCGCGACCAAGATCGTGCCCTGATACAAAAGCGGTCGATTATCGGGCTCTTCCGCAAGCTGTGAAGTCATGCCGCTTTCAAAACACTTCCTTGATGCGTATCGCGGGCGAACCGAAAGATTCGCGGCGGCGGTTTACGCCCCAATCCTGGGAGGTGGGCGGAAGATCAACCGCAGATGCTTCCGCCTCGCGATGCGACGCTTCAGGATGACAGCGGGGGTGTCCGGGAAGATCCTCCACGGGCGACGAGCCCAGTAAAGTCCGACGAATTTGCAGGCCCTTCTTCTTTACCGATGGTCATTCGTTCCCCCCTTCAGGCAGACCCTCCTTCGATTCGGGAGATTCATCCCCGGATTCCGAGGGCCACCGATCGAGATCCGTATCGACGCGGCTGATTTCCTCTCCCTCCAGAGCTGCGGCGGCCGGACGACATCTCACCGCCGGAGCTGTCTCAGGGGCGTGTTTCCTTACTTATGACAGGAATTGCTTGGCGAGGCGGTCGAGGAGGTCGCCGGTTTCGTCGCAGACGCCGGTATGGACGGGGCCGGGCTGGAGGATGGTGCTGCGGGGCGAGGTGAGCCAGTGGAAACGCTCGCGCTGGGAGAGGCGGGCGATGGGTCCTGCGGCGGGGTCGCCGGCGCAGATGCGGGGGATGGCGTCGAGGTGCTGGCGGATGAGGTCGAGGTCGGCATCGGGCCAGAGGGCGCGCAGGCGTTCGGCGTTGAGGGAGACGCGGGCGTCGAGGTAGCGCTTCTCGAGGCAGAAGACTACGACGGCGGCGTTGATGAACTCCTCGCGCTCGACGCGGGGAACGACGCGGAGGACGGCGTAATCAAACGAGGCGGGCACGGAGCGCCTCCTGTTCGAAGGTGGATGAGGCGGCGAGGCGGCGGGTGAGGTAGTCGAGGTAGGCAGCGCGGCGGTCGGCCGGGTCCGGGGCGTCGGGGATGGCGGCGAACCACTGATCGGGGACGAGAGCGACGATGGATGCGAGGACTTCGGGCGTGAGGCGCTGGTGGGCGAGGGCGGCGGCGGACTCGATTTGCGTGGCCCAGGGCAGCAGGATGTGGTGGGCGATTTCGGGGAAGGGCGAGGCGATTTTTTCCTGAAGCGTGTGTGGGCTCGTGGGCCAGTCGTGGTGGAAGAAGAGCGCGGCGCCGTGGTCGATGGGGTAGAGTTTGCGGTGCCAGACGAGCAGGTTGGCGTTGCGCGGGGTGCGGTCGACGTTCTGGACGAAGGAATCGAACCAGACGAGGAGCGAGGCTTCGTCGGCTGGGGCGGTGTCGCGGGCGGCGGGATCGAACATGGTCGATCCAGGGAGATAGTCGAGGGCGAGGTTGAGGCCGGAGCTGGCTTTGAGCAGGTAGCGGATCTCGGCGTCGGGCTCATTGCGGCCGAGTTCCGGGTCGATGGCGGCGAAGACGAGCTCGGGAACGCGGAGGCCGAGGGCGCGGCCGATTTCTCCGGCGATGAGCTCGGCGATGAGGGCGAGGATGCCCTGGCCGGCTCCGCGAAATTTGACGACGTAGAGGCCGAGGTCGTCGGCTTCGACGATAGCCGGCAGAGAGCCGCCTTCCCGCAGAGGGAGGACGTAGCGCGTGGCCTGGATGGTGCGGAGCATGGAAGGGATAGTGTAGCGGGGCGGGCGATTTCAGCCGTTTTCAGGAAGGCCAGAGCTGGGAAGTCTCAGATTGGTTCTGGAGGCAGTACTTCGGGTCCGAGGAGAAGGCAAGACTGTTTGAAGATCCGTTGTAAGGGGAGTTTGCTTTTGCTCTGGGGTGAACCTGGCCGGGGGAGGAGGGCCGGGGGTGGTCGAAGCATCGGGGTGGAGCTGAGCCGGGGTGGTCCCCAGAGCCGGGGTGGTCGCAGAGGCGGGGTGGTTAGAGCGCCGGGCGGAGCTGCGACGGGGGAGCGGGTTCCGGCCGGTATCAGGCGCCGGGATGCAGGGAGGGCCACCAGCGGTGGATGTGGGCGCAGTACGCGGAGTAGTCGGCGCCGAAGGTGTGGCGGAGGTGGGGTTCCTCGTAGAAGACGACGAAAAGATGGAAGCCAACGAGGAAGACGACGGCGTAGGCGAGCAGTGCGAGGGAATGGTAGACGAGGGCGGCTCCGGCGAGGGCGAGGGCGGCGCCCATGTACATGGGGTTGCGCACGAAATGATAGGGCCCGCGGACGACGAGGCGGCGGGGCGCGTCGAAGGGCGCGGGCGTGCCTTTGCCAAGGGAGATGAAGGCGACGACGCACCAGAGGGCCAGGAGAGCGCCGAAGGTTCCAAGGAGCAGGCCGGCGAACTCGACGGCAGCGAAATGCGCGGGGCGGTGGATGCCGGTGGCGTTGAGAAGGCGGGCGGGGAGCCAGAGGAGCAGAAATCCGATGAAGAAAGTGGCGTAGACGAGGGTGCGGACAACGAGAGACATCGCGACTGCCTTTCGAGCGACGAAGGAGTGTAGACCCGGGAGCGGGGTGCGTCAATGGGGAAATGGGCAGGGGACGGGGGCACAGGTTTCGATTTGGTTGCCCGGTTCCATTTGGGACGCATGAGACGAAAGGGTTACGCGGGATGGCTTGCCAAGGCGGGTCGACTATCGTTAGCATCCAGTCATGAGACCGGCCTGCAAAGCAGGTGAGGGCGGTCAACGCTGGATGAACCTACATTCATTGAACAGGGAGCTCGACTCGACAAATCGGTTCGGTGTGCAGTGTCCGCCAGTCCGGAATGCCTAAAGAACCGCGGAGAGTTCCCACCGTCTTAGGACGGGTTCACCAGCGCATCGCCCCACGGCCCAGCGGGTCGGTTTTCTACTTCTGAGCGGCGGAACACGGCTGCGTCAGAGACCTCTTCCCTTCTCCCAGCACGACGCGTGTTTCCAGTCCTCTTCCATTTCGGACATTTTGCGATTCCGACCTACGGCGTATTCACGGCGGCGGCGCTGCTGTGCGCGCTGGCCGTGAGCGTACAGATAGCGGGGCAACTGGGGCTGCGCAGCGAGAAAATCTGGAACCTGGGGCTGATTGCGATACTGGCAGCGCTGTTCGGAGCGCGGCTGCTGCTGGTGGCCGGGCACTGGCGGACGTTCCGGGCTCATCCGTTCTGGATGCTGGGCCTCGAAAATATTCCGGGGGCGTGGATTCCGCTGGGCGGGGTGGCGATGGGCGCGGCGGGGGCGCTGTTGTATGCGCTGGCGGAGGGGCTGCCGCTACGGCGCACCGCGGACGCGCTGGCTCCGGCGGCGGCGCTGGGATTTGCGATCAACCGGATTGGGGCGTTCTGCGGAGGAGCGGCGTGGGGGACGCGGACGCGGCTGCCGTGGGGCATGACGTATCGCGATGTGATCGCCTACCTGTGGTATCGAACGCCACTGCGGGTGCGATTGCATCCGGTGCAGCTATATGACGCGACGCTGTCACTGCTGCTGTTCGGGCTGCTGCTGGCGATGATCCGGCGGAGGCCGCGGGCGGGTGAAGTGGCGGGGGCGTGGCTGTTCCTTTATGGGGTGGGGCGGTTCTTTCTGGAGTTTTTGCGGGGCGATACGGCGGGGGAACGGCTGCTGGGCGGGGCATTGACTCTGAGCCAGGCGCTGGCGTTTGTCGCGGTGCTGACGGGTGGGGTGCTGTGGCTGCGGCGCGACCATCCCTGGGAAGCGGCGGCGGAACCGGCGGCTGCGCCGGAGCCAGACGCGGCGGGCTGAACTTCGTCATCGATTCTTAACATTCAAGTGGCACGATGCCCGAGACTGGCAGGGCTGCGAGCGGGTATGATGCCGTGATCCAGTCCGCGCATAGCGGCAGGAGAGCCCCATGCAGATCACCGTCCGCGGTCTGATCACGATGGTGCATGGCATGCTCTTTGGCGGCTTCTTCCTAATGGCCGGCTTCGGCATGCTGGTGCTGCTGCACCGGTCCCTGGGGGCGAGCGGCGCGGAATTGTCGCCGGCAGCGCGGCGCCGGGAGAAGGCGTACCTGATCACGATGGTGGCGCTGGGATGGGCGGCGGTGCTGACCGGAGCGTATGTCGTGTATCCGTGGTATCGCGCGGTGCCGCCGGCGGGGGTGACCGATTTGGCGGCGTATCCGCAGCGGCTGCTGCTGGCTGATCCGCAGACGTCGGGCTGGCACAGCCTAGGGATGGAGTGGAAGGAGCATGTGGCGTGGATGGCGCCGATGCTGATGACGATGGTGGCCTGGGTGTTCCTGAGGTATGAAGGGGCGAGCGAAGAGCATCGCAGGATCCGGTCGAAGATTGTGAGCTTTGCCGTGACGGCATTTCTGGCTGCAGGCGTGGCGGGGTTTTTCGGAGCGATGCTCAACAAGCACGCGCCGGTGCGGGGAGGAAGCACGATCACGCTGATGCGAGGTGCACGATGAGGATCGCGGGGGAGGCGGTTCCGAATGGGGCAGCCGCGGCGGCGATGCTGGCCGCGGGGCTCGGATGCTTTGTGCTGGGAGTTGTTGCCGTGGCTGGCGATGGCTCGCGCGCGATGGCGCAGCTGCTCACGTTTTACCGGCCGACGGGTCCGCTGTCGGGCGTGACGACCACGGCGATCGTCTGCTGGTTGGTGTCATGGGCGGCCTGGCATCGGGCATGGAAGGGCAGAACGGTGGGGCTGGGCAGGATCAGCGCCGTGGCATGGGTTCTGCTGGGAATGGGGCTGCTGCTGACGTTTCCGCCGTTGGGCGACCTGCTGCTGGGCAGGTAATGGAACCAGAATTTTGACTTTGATTCCGAGGGCAGGGCTGGAATGAGACGCAATCGCCGGCACTATCTCCTGACGTGCCTTGTTTTTCTCTTGGCGGCGACCGGGGCCGCGTGGGCGCAGGGGCCACCGTATCAGACCGACGATCCGGTGCCGGTGGACCTGCACCACTACGAGTTCTATATTTTTGGCGCGGCGGACGGAACGCCGGTGGAGATGGACTCGGTGGGACCGGCGTTCGAGTTCAACTGGGGGGCGATTCAGCGGGTACAGCTACACGCGATTCTGCCGTGGGGGGTGGTCGCGCCGCTGAATCATCCCGTGTATGCGGCGGAGGGTGCGGGCCAGGGGCCGACCTACTTTGGACTGACGGACATGGAGCTGGGGGCGAAGATCGCGTACATCAAGGAAAGCAAATACGTGCCGCAGATCGGCACTTTTACGATGTTCGAGATGCCGACCGGGGATTACGACAAGGGGCTGGGCGTGGGGAAAGTCTGGTACCGGGTGCCGGTGTGGCTGCAGAAGAACATCGGGCCATGGCTGCTGGACGGCGGCGCGGGCGAGACGGTGGTGCCGCAGGTGGGCTATCGCGATTTTCCGTACGGGGGATTTCTGCTGAAGTACACGTTCCCGGGCGACCGGCTGGAATTTGGCGGCGAGGTATTCAGCCACGGCAAGGAAGGGTTTGCGGCGCCGCAGACGCAGGCCTCGACGCTGATCGATCTGGGCGGGTATTACCACTTCAAGCACAATCCCAACGAGCAGTTTCTGTTCTGTTACGGGCATTCGGTGGCGGGGCAGACGGAAAACTACGCTTACGTGGCGATGTACTGGACGTGGGGGAAAGACGACAAGCAGGCCGGCGGCGCTCCGGCATTTCTGCGGGAGACGCTGCCGCGGGAGTTGCAGTAGACGGGAGTATGCGACGATGCAGGTGGCGGGAACTCGCGTGCTGCGGCGGTGACTGGCGAGAGCGTGCGCAGAGCGTGCATTCCAGAAGCTGGATTGCCGGACGCCCATGACCCTGCTCGAGCGATTACGCGCGCGTTTCCAGAGGCTGCATCATGCGGCGCGAGGCCAGGTGTGGTTCCCGCATGTGCCGCTGGCGGTTCTGGTTTCGGGCGGCGGCCTGTGGCTGCTGGAGGCGCGTTTCGGAGCGCACTGGCGGCAGTATGTCGACAGCCTGATACGCGGCGAGTTCCATCTGAGTCCGGCGCTGCTGCCGCCGCTGCTGATCGGCGGCGGGATGCTCACGATGGGCGTGGCGCTGCTGTGGCGCTCGCGGCTGGCCTGGGTGATGGTGGTGCTGCTGGCGACGCTGGGCGCGGTGAACACGGCGCTGACCGGGCATCACGCAGTGGACACGCTGCTGGCGTATTTCTGCTTCACGGGCGTGTCGCTGCTTTTGTCGTGGCGGCACTTCAACCGGTCGAGCCTGGCGGCAAGCACGCTGTTCGCAGTGACGTCAGTGGTGCTGCTGCTGCTGTATGCGACGTTCGGCAGCTACTATCTGGGAACGGCGTTCCGGCCCCCGATTCACGATCTTGTGACCGCGCTGTACTACGCGATGGTGACGATGAGCACGGTGGGCTACGGGGACATCGTGCCAGTGACAACGGAGGCGCGGCTGTTCACGCTGTCAGTGATCGTGCTGGGGGTGGCGGTGTTCGCCACGTCACTGACGGCAGTGATTGCGCCGCTGGTGGGCCAGAGCCTGCAGCGGATCATGAGCCGGAAGGGAGGAACCATGAAACGCGAAAACCATTTTGTGGTGATCGGGAATACGCCTCTGGCGGTGAATACCTGGAGGGAACTGGCGCGCCGGGGGCGTCCGGTGACGCGTGTGCTGCGGGAGGCGCCCGAGGAAGGTCAGATGAAGGAGGACGTGGACCTGGTCATCGGCGATCCGAGCATGACGGACACGCTGAAGGAGGCGGGTGCGGATAAAGCCGAGGCGGTGCTGGCCATGATGGCCGATGATTCGGAAAATGCGTTCTGTGTGCTGGCTGTGCGGGAACTGGGATCGGGGACGCGCACGGTTGCGGCGGTGAACGACGCGCGGCATCTGAGCCGGGTGAAGCTGGTGCAGCCGGATGTGGTGATTGCGCCGCAGGTACTGGGCGGCGAACTGACGGCGATGCTGCTCTCGGGCGAGCAGGTGACGCCGGAATTTGTGATGGAGCGCGTGTTCCAGCAGAAGCCGGCGGAGTCGTGAGCGGGGCCGGGGGCATCGTCATCGATTTCCAGGACAGATGAGGTTTCCGGAGGTTCCTGGTTCCCCGCGGCACTTCGGCTTTGACGGGAGAGATGCAGCTCCATTCGACTCGCGCCTGAATTACTGTTGCGCCAAAAGCGGCGCAACGAATTTGGAGGGCTCGCTCAGGATGACACTGCTTTTGCAGACTCCGCCATTTTCGCGGAAGTTGAGAGGCGTCGCGGTGCGGGGAAGCAGTTGCCTATACTGAGCGCATGCGGTTGCGACGTTTTCTTTCTGTATCGGGATTGGTCCTGATGAGTGGTTTCGCTTTGAGTTGGGCGCGTACTTCGGCGCCGCTGCCGCCGGGGATGCCGCAGCCGATTTATTTGTGGCCGAACGGCGTGCCGGGCGCGCTGGGGCACGGCGAGGAGGATATTCCGCGGATGTATCCGTTTTTGCCGAAGACGCGTTCGACGAGCACAGTGGTGCTGGTGATTCCGGGCGGCGGGTATGAGCATGTGGCGATGGGGTATGAGGGCGCACAGATTGCGAGCTGGCTGAATGCGCAGGGCATTCCGGCGTTTGTGCTGGATTACCGGGTGAAGCCGTATCACTATCCCGCGGAGATTGAGGACGGGCAGAGGGCGATGCGGTTGATTCGGGCGCACGCGGCGGAGTACGGGGTCGATCCGCAGCGGCTGGGGGTGTGGGGATTCTCGGCGGGCGGACATCTGGCGTCAACGCTGGGCACGCACTGCGACGGCGATGCAGTGCCGGTGGAGAAGCCGGACGCAGTGGACGCGCAGAGCTGTAAGCCGGATTTCATGGTGCTGGCGTATCCGGTGATCAGCATGACGCCGCCGGAAGCGCATGCGGGGTCGCGGATGAATCTGCTGGGGCCGGAGGCGAGTCCGGAGCTGGAGAGACGTTACTCGAACCAGTTCGCCGTGACGGCGGAGACGCCGATGACGTTCCTGTTTGCCACGACGAAGGATCCGACGGTGCCGGTGGAGAACACGCTGGACTTCTACCGGGCGCTGGAGCGGGCGAAGGTGCCGGCGGAGCTGCACATCTACGATTACTCCAACCACGGGTGCGGGCTGTGCGGGTCGATTCTGCCGCTGTCGACGTGGCCGACGCTGCTGCGGAACTGGCTGGTGCAGCGGGGGTGGATTCCGTCGACGGCTCCCGCGCCACCGCCGGCGGAGCCGAATCTGCCGTCGTGGATTCCGGGCCTGACGGGGCCGGGAAAGTCGGAATAAATAGAACAATGATTGTTACGTATACAGTTCCCGCAGAGGCGGCGAAGCAACGGCTCGACGTCTGGCTGGCGGCGCAGATGGAGGGTGTGAGCCGGGAGCGGGTGCAGGCGCTGCTGGAGCAGGAAAAAGTCCGCCTGGACGGCAAGTCCCCGCGTGCGTCGTACCGGTTGCGGGGCGGCGAAGAAGTGGAGATCCACGGAGATCCCACGCCGCGGCCTTTGCGCGCGTATGCGGAGGAGATTCCGCTGACGGTGGTATACGAGGACGAGGATTTGTCGGTGATCGACAAACCGGCGGGGATGACGGTGCACGCGGGAGCGGGTGTGGAGAGCGAGGCGGGCACGCTGGTGAACGCGCTGCTGCACCGGTACCAGACACTGAGCCAGGTCGGCGGGGAGATGCGGCCGGGGATTGTGCACCGGCTGGACAAGCAGACCAGCGGGCTGATGGTGGTGGCACGCAACGACGCGACGCATGCGAAGCTGGCGGCGATGTTCGCGCAGCGGGAGGTGCGGAAGACGTATATCGCGCTGGTGCACGGACATCTGAAGCAGGATCGGGGGACGATTGACGCGCCAATTGCGCGTGATCTGCTGCGGCGGACGCGGATGACGACGAAGCGGCACATGGGCACGCGGACGGCGGTGTCGCACTATACGGTATTGCGGCGGATCAACTCGCGGTTTGGATCATTCACACTGGTGTCGGTGCGGATCGAGACGGGACGGACGCACCAGATCCGCGTGCATCTGGCGTCGATTGGGCACCCAGTGGTGGGCGATACGCTGTATGGAGCGCCGGCGCGGCTGGTGGTTGCCCCATCGCGGCAAAGGACCGATCCGGAGCTGGAAAGTCTGGAACTGGGGCGGAATTTTCTGCATGCGGCGGAGCTGGAGTTCGCGCATCCACGAACGGGGAAGCCGGTGCATCTGGAGTCGCCGCTGCCGGGGGAGCTGGGGACCTTTCTTGGGAAGATCGAGGCGGGGCAGGGTTAGGCAGAGTTTAGAGTTTGGAGTTTGCGCAAAGGTGTGCGTTCTGAAGAAGAGGAGAAGAACATGAAGGTTCTTTATACAGCGGATGTGACGGCGGAGGGGGCGCGGCACGGACACGTGCGGAGCTCGGATGGACTGATTGATGTGGATCTGGCGCTGCCGCCGGGGATGGGTGGCCGCGGCGACAAAACGAATCCAGAGCAGCTGTTTGGGGCGGGATATGCGGCGTGCTTCGGCGGCGCTGTGGAGTATCAGGCACAGCTGGCTAAGAAAAAGACGGGCGTGGTGAGCGTGCGGGCGCAGGTGAGCGTAGGCCCTTACGACGAGGGCAAGGGCGAGGGGTTCACGCTGCGGGTGGAACTGGACGTGACGATTCCGGAGCAGGATCAGAAGAGCGCGGAGGAGTTGGTGGCGGCGGCGCACCGGACGTGTCCTTATTCGAATGCGACGCGCGGGAATATTGAGGTGGTAATAAGAGCGAACGGCGGGAGATGACTGGCCGGCGCGCCAATCGAGAGGTGCGGAGGGGGACGCGCCAGAAGAGCGGGGATTGCGATGCCTGGCTATTGCGCAGCAGCGACGATTGTGGCGCTCGTCGCGATGGTGTTGACTCGCACGCTGGTCCTGAAGAGAGAAGGGATCCGCGCGATGCACTTCGGGGGAATCGACAGAAAGGATTTTCTGATTCCGCCGTTTGCCTTGCTCTATTTTTACATTGTGTTTGCGCTGGCCTTTAAGCTGCCTCGGCCGGTGCACCAGGAATTCTTCCAGTCCCAAACTGCATCCTGGATCGGGGTGGCATGTTGCGGGAGTGGACTCTCGCTGATGCTGGCCAGTCTGGTTTCTTTTGGGCGAAGCTTTCGGGTCGGCATCGACAGCGAGCATCCTGACAAGCTGGTGACCTCAGGCGTGTTTTCTTTCAGCCGCAACCCAATCTATGTAGCCTTTGCCCTGGTGCTGCTGGGCGAGTTCCTCATCTTTCCAAACTGGATATTTCTGGCGTATGCGGCAGCAGGCACGTGGCTGTTCCATCGCCAGGTGCTGCGCGAGGAGGATTTTCTGCGGAGACGATACGGAGAAGAATTCACCGCATATCGTGAGCGAGTCCGCCGTTATCTATGAGGACTGCCGCGCCCGTGGAGTCCAGGACCGTTTTTGCGATCAGAGCTTTTGGGAGCGCTGGACTTCGCGGACGCCGGGGAGACGGCGGAGGGCCTGGACGAGGCGGGTGAGGTGGCGAACGTCTTCGGCGTCGACGACGAACTCGATGAGGGCGTCGCCGGTTTCTCGGGGATGCGTTTCCATGGAGCGGATGTTGGTGTTCTCGTCGCTGATGACGGCGGTGATTTCTTTCAGCATGCCAGCGCGGTCGTCGCAGTGGACGGTGAACTTGACGGGGTAGGTCTGCAGGCGGCCGGATTTTTCTTCCGGGGTGCGGGCCCACTCGACGGCGATGCGGCGGTCGGCCTCGTAGAGCAAGTTCTGCACATTGGGGCAGCTGCGAGCGTGGACGGCGACACCTTTGCCGCGGGTGACGTAGCCGATGATCTCTTCGCCGCGGATGGGGTTGCAACAGCGCGCGCGGTAGACGAGGAGCTCGTTCTGGCCTTCGACGATGAGGGACTCGGCACCGCTGGCGGCTGCGGCGCGACGGACGGCTTCGCTGCCGGGCGTGGTGGCCGGCGCGGGCGCGGTTTCGGCTTCCTGCTGGTGAAGGAGGCCGGGCGCCAGGCGATTCAGGACCTGACGCGAGGAGTACTTGCCGAAGCCGATGGCGGCCATCAGGTCGTTGGGCGTGGCGACGCTGTAGTCGGCGGCGACGCGGGCGTAGTCGGCTTCCGCAAACTGTGAGAGGCCGATTTTGTACTTGCGGGCTTCGCGCTCCAGCAGCTTGCGGCCGATTTCGATGGCGCGCTCGCGCTGGTGCTCGTTGAGCCAGTGGCGGATTTTATTGCGGGCGCGCGGGCTTTTGACGAAGGTGAGCCAGTCGCGGCTGGGGGTGTGGCCGTTCTGGGTGATGACTTCGACGATGTCGCCGTTGCGCAATTTCGTGCGCAAAGGGACCATGCGGCCGTTGACTCTCGCGCCGACGCAGGTGTTTCCGACCTCGGTATGAATGGTGTAGGCGAAGTCGATGGGGGTGCCGTCGCGGGGAACGACGACGACTTTGCCTTTGGGGGTGAAGGTGTAGACCTCTTCCGGGTACAGGTCGATTTTGAGCGTCGACAGGAACTCGTTGGGGTCGGTCATGTCGCGCTGCCACTCGACGAGTTGACGAACCCAGGCGAGGCGCTGCTCGTCACGGGCGCTGACGGGCGAGCCGCCGGCCTTGTACTTCCAGTGGGCGGCGATGCCTTCTTCGGCGATGCGGTGCATTTCGTCGGTGCGGATCTGGACTTCGAACTGGTGGCCGCCCTCGCCCATCACGGTTGTGTGCAGCGACTGATACAGATTGGGGCGGGGCATGGCGATGAAGTCTTTGATACGGCCGGGGACGGGGCGCCAGATGCTGTGAATGATGCCGAAGACGGCGTAGCAGTCCTGCACGCTGGAAGTGATAACGCGCAGGGCGAGCAGGTCATAGACCTGGTCGATGGAGGTGCGGGACTTAACGAGCTTCTGGTGGATGGAGTAGAGGCGCTTGATGCGCCACTCGACGCGGGCCTGAATGTTGTTTTCGCGCAGGCGCTCGGAGAGGAGGCCTTCAACGCCGGCGAGAAACTGTTCGCCTTCGGAACGGCGGGCTTCGACGGCGGCGTGGAGTTGCTCCCAGGTGAGGGGGTCGACCCAGCGGAAAGCAAGGTCCTCAAGCTCGCCGCGGAGTTTGCCCATACCGAGGCGGTGGGCAAGAGGCGCATAGATGTCGAGGGTTTCACGGGCAATGGCGCGCTGGCGCTCGGGTTCGAGGTGCTCGAGGGTGCGCATGTTGTGCAGGCGGTCGGCGAGCTTGATGAGGACGACGCGCACATCGCTGACCATGGCGAGGAGCATCTTGCGGACGTTCTCTGCCTGACGGTCTTCGCGGTTGGCGAACTGGATTTTGTCGATTTTGGTAACGCCCTCGACGATGTGGGCGACCTGCTCGCCGAAGCGCTGGGTGATGTCTTCGGTGGTGACAGGGGTGTCTTCGACGGCATCGTGGAGGAGGCCGGCAGCGATCGCGGTGGAATCGAGCTTCATCTCCGCGAGGACGATGGCAACTTCGAGGGGGTGCAGGACGTAAGGCTCGCCGGAGGCGCGAAGCTGCCCTTTGTGGTGCTCGAGGCAGAACTGCCAGGCCTGGCGGATGATGTTGACGTCGTCGCTGGGGCGATTCTGGCGGACGGTGTCCACGAGCTGGCCAAACTTTTCCCGGAACAGGTCGGAGACCCGCTCAGCGGGAAGCGCCGTGGACTCGACACTCGCCATAACCCATTATAGGCGGGAGCTGCAAGAGAAGCTTGAAGGGCAGCCCGTAGCCGGTAGCCTGTAGCCGCAACACAGGCCTACTCCGGCTTACCGGGGTTCTTTGGTTTGGGCGGCGTTTTGACCGGCGGGGGTGGGCTGCCGGGGAGGAGTCCGGGGGCGGGGCGTTTGCCGTTGTGGACCCAGTCGAGGAGCTCGTCGAAGGCGAGGCCGGTTTGGGCGGCGGTGATGTTGCAGTGGCCGTCGCGGTCGACGTACTGCTCGACGTAGGCATCGCCATTGCCCAGGCGGCGGGTGAGCTCGTCGTACCACGCGGTGGTGAAAGCGGGAACGAGCGGGTCGTAAATGGTGTGGACTTCAAGCAGAGGACGATGAAGGCTGCCGGTGGGTGAGTACCAGGTGGCAAGGAACCGGTACGCGTCAGGATCGGCAGAGTAACGGCGGACGCGCTCGTTGAGGAGCGGGTCGTTGGCGGTGCCGTTGTAGATAAGGTTGCGATTGTCGAAGGGATTGCCGCCGGACTTGAGGCGGAGGTCCTCGATCACAAAGGTATTGAAGACCAGGACGTCGGCGAGTCCGCGGTTGGTGTGGATGTTGGCGAGCTGGCGGACGAGGGCGGCCGGCTCGGGACTGGCGTCAAGGGCCTTCTGCACCTTCGTGATCGTGGGAATGTCGTTCATGGCAAAGGTGGCGGGAACGTGGTCGACGTCGGGGAGGACACCGGGGAAGAAAGCGTCAAAGGCGACGCGATTGGCGAAGGCGCGCTGCATCACAAGGTCGGCGGGCGCCAAAACGCCGCAGAAGGCGAGACCGCCGGCGTAGTCCTTCGGCGCAGATTCGAGGTCCATCAGAGTGAGCAGGCCGCCCATGGAGTGTCCCATGACGAAGATCTCGCGCGGCGCACCGTATTTTTTGCGGAAGTAGCGGCGGAGGGCATCGGTTTCGGAGGCTGCCTGGGGCACGGCCCATCCGCCGACCGCGTAGCCGGAGCGGGCAACGGCGTAGCCGCGGTTAAGGATCTCCTGAAGGATGCGGGAGGGCGGATATTTTGGGTCGAAGACCTGCGGGGTGGGCTGATAGCCGTGGAAATAGAGGACGAGGCCGTGATTCCAGTTCTGCGGGATGTCAATGCGGAAGGAGGCGCCGTCGAGGTGGCCGGTCTCGGTCCTGACGGGAACGGGCGGAGGTGTGGGAGGCGACGGAGTCGCGGGCGCAGAGAGTGCGGGAGAAGCCGAGGATGAGCCTGCGGAGGGAGCGGGTGCGGCAGTGTGGCCGGTCTGCGGATGCGGTGTGGGGCTGGTTGAGGCCGGTGCATCCGCGCTGTGGGTGAGCGGGGTCGCCGGGGAAACCTGAGTCCCGGAAGAAGCCTGGGCCGGCAGCGGCGCAGGAAGCACCGCGAAGATCAGGAACGACGGCAGGGCACGGAAGGCGAGTCGCCGGAGATGACCTGCCACGTAGGCTCCTTTCTATTGTGCGAGGATACAGATAGCCCGAGTCCTTCTCCGGCCTTCTGCAAAATTCTGATGCCGAACCATCCCCGACGCGAATCTTCCCGGAAAAAGCAGGCTACCCGAAAAGCAGCGGCGGACGCACGCCCTGAACGAATGAAGGGGGGAGATCGCGCGCCGGATGGGGTGGACGAAGCGATTGGGACCGCGGAACGGGCCACGCGAGGGGCAACACCGCTCAGCGAAACGGAGGCAAAGGGCGCCGTGCGCGTCTCGCGGCGGGCGGCGGAGCGGCTGCAGGCTGGGCATGTCTGGGTGTATCGGTCGGATGTGGAGGAGTGGCCGGAGGGCGAACTGGCGGCGGGGTTAGTGCCAGTGGCGGACCGGCGGGGCGCGGTGCTGGGGACGGCGATGTACAGTCCGGCGTCAGAGATTGCGCTGCGGCTGGTCTCCTCGGAACTGATTTCCGAGGCGGCATGGCTGGAGTCGCTGCGGGAGCGGCTGCGGGCGGCGATTGCGCGGCGAGCGGGGATGCTCGATGAGGACAACGATGCGGCCCGGCTGGTCTTCAGCGAAGCGGATGAGCTGCCGGGGATCACGGTGGACCGATATGCCGGACTGGTGATTGTGCAGCTGCGGCATAAGGCGCTGGACTCGGACTCGGTTCGGGCGGCAGTGACGGAGACGATTCGTGAGGCGGTGAGCCCGGAAACGGGCGTTGAGACGGTTTTGGAGCGCGAGGACCCGCGGATTCGCGAGCTGGAGCAACTGAGCGCGCCGGCGTCGGCGACGCTGTATGCGCGGGATGCGGAACATCCAGTGACGAGCACGGTATTCCGTCTGAACGGACTGCGGTTCCATTTCGACGCGACGAGTGGGCAGAAGACGGGGGCGTTTCTCGATCAGCGGGAGAACTATGCGGCGGCGGCACGATGGGCGCAGGGCGAGGCGCTCGATGTGTGCACCTATCAGGGAGGGTTTGCGCTGCATCTGGCGCGGGTGTGCGGGCGCGTGACGGGCGTGGATGTGTCGCGGGCGGCGCTGGAAGTGGCGGAGCGGAATCTTCAGGAGAACCGCGCGGCGCTGGGCGCGGCGGAAGTGGACTGGATGGAGGCCGATGCTTTCGCGCTGCTGCGCGACTGGAGCGATGCGGGGTCGCAGTACGGCACGATCGTGCTGGATCCGCCGGCCTTTGCGAAGACAAAGCGCGCGGTTGAGGGTGCGCTGCGCGGGTACCGCGAGCTGAACCTGCGGGCGATGAAGATGCTGCGGCCGGGTGGGCGGCTGGTGACGTGTTCGTGCTCGCACCATGTGAGCCTGGGGGATTTTATGGAGACACTGCGGGCGGCGGCGGGCGATGCACGGCGGCGTGTGCGGGTGCTTGAGGTGCGGGGCGCGGCGGCGGATCACCCGGTGATGCTGAATGTTCCAGAGACGGAGTATTTGAAGTGCGTGGTCGTCGAAGCTGCCTGTAGCCCGTAGCCGGTGGCCGGTAGCCAAACGCGTAGCCCCGGTGGCGATCAGAGACGGGCTACCTCTGCCAGACCATAAAGACGTGATCGAGGCGGAGGATGCTATCCCACCCTGTCGCCAAAACCGGGCGACAAGGATGGGGCACCCGGAGCATCTTCAGGTGAGGTCGGCCCAGGCGGGGGAGAGCTCGCGGAGCTTGCGGACGACATCGATGAGGCGCTCGGCGATGAAATCCACTTCTTCTTCGGTGTTGAAGCGGCCGAGGCCGAAGCGCAATGAACTGTGCGCAGCCTCTTCGCTGAGGCCCAGGGCACGGAGGACGTGCGAGGGCTGGATGGCCGCGGAGGTGCAGGCCGATCCGCTGGAGAGCGCGACATCGCGCAGGCCCATCATGAGCGATTCGCTGTCCACGTGAGTAAAGGTCATGTTGAGGTTGCCGGGCAGGCGATGCTGCTGGGAGCCATTCACCTGAACCTGATCGAGGCCGGCGAGGAGTTTGTCCTGGAGGCGATCGCGCAGGGCGGCGAGGCGGACGAATTCGGAAGACATTTCCTCGGCTGCGAGTTCGCAGGCTTTGCCAAGGCCGACGATCGCGGGGACGTTGAGCGTGCCGGAGCGGAGACCGCGCTCGTGTCCGCCGCCGTGCATTTGCTCGGCGAGGGCGATGCGGGGATGGCGACGGCGGACGCAGAGGACGCCGAGGCCTTTGGGGCCGTAAATCTTGTGGCCGGAGATGGAAAGCAGGTCGATGGCGCTGCGGGTGACGTCAATGGGGAGTTTGCCGATGGCCTGGGCTGCGTCGGTGTGGAAGAGGACGTTGTGTTCGCGACAGAGAGCCCCGATTTCGTCGATGGGCTGGATGGTCCCGATTTCGTTGTTGGCGAACATGATGGAGACGAGGAGGGGTTTTTCGTCTTCGATCACGCGGCGGAGATCGTCGAGGATAACGCGGCCTTTCTGATCGACGGGCAGGATGGTGACGTGGCAGCCTTGCTTCACGAGCCACGCGCAGGGGTCGAGAACGGCTTTGTGTTCGGTGGCCTGCGTGACGATGTGGACGGGACGCTCGGGGTCGGCGGCGCGGGCGGCTTCGACGGCGCCCTTGATGGCGAGATTGTTGCTTTCCGTGGCGCCGGAGGTGAAGACGATTTCTTTAGGCGAAGCGCCGATGAGGCGGGCGATTAGTCCGCGCGCGGTTTCGACGGCCTGTTCGGCGGCCCAGCCAAAGGAGTGGCTGCGGCTGGCGGCGTTCCCATAGACGTCGGTGAGATACGGGAGCATGGCCTCGAGCACGCGCGGATCGATGCGCGTGGTGGCCTGATTGTCCATGTAGATGGGAAGGTTCATGGGAGGTGACGTCGAAGCCCAGGGGCTAAAGCCCTCCTCTTATTGTGAGGGTTGTCGGCACGACTGAAGTCGTGCCCTGATACAAAAGCATACGGTTTAGAGCGTTCTCTCCCATATCTGCCAAAAGCCGGCAGATATGGGGCACCCATCGTTTCGTGCCCTGATACAAAAGCAAATCTGTTCGCGACGCTACAACTGGATCGTGACGAGTTCGGAACCGGACGCGGGTCCAGGCCTGGAGTGCGCGGCATCGGCGGGCTCGGCGAGATCGGAGATGCTGATCCGGCGAAGCAGGTCGGAGATGCTGTCATTAACACGGGCCAGCGGTTCTTTGATGGTGCAGCTGTCGGTGAGGTCGCAGCCACTGTCGCTGGTGCCGCAGGAAGTAATGAACAGCGGGCCGTCGATGGCGTGAATGACCTCGAAGGCGGAGATGTCATGGGGATTTTTGAGCAGCGAATAGCCGCCGCTCATGCCGGGGTGCGAGCGCAGGATGCCGACCTTCGCCAGGCGCTGGAGGATTTTGGCCAGCAGCTGCGGCGGAATGTGGTAGGCCTGAGCGATGTCCCTGGCGCTGAGCGAAGGTTCGTTGGGGTGCTCGGCGAGGTACTTGAGGGCCATCAGGCCGTAATCGGCTTTTTTGGTGAGCCTGAGCATAAGGCGGCCGTATAGCAAGTTTACGGCCAGGGGGGAGCGAATTCAACGAAAACCGGGGTAGGGGGATAGCGGCCGGGCTGTCCCGCGGCCCGTCGGTTAGTTCCTGATCGCTCAGGCATTACGGCTTCGGGCGGGTGAGGAAGTCGACCAGGTTTCCGTCCGGATCGCGGAAATAGATGGAGCGCGTGCCCCAGGGCTGGGTGGTTGGCGGCTTCACCCATGTTTTCACCAGACCCTGCAGCCTTCTGTACTGCTGGTCGACGTTATTGACTCTGAATTCCAGCACAACGCTCCGATTGCCGGCGCCAACCGCCGAACCGGGAATGTACCTTTCCTGCGCTTGAGCGGAAAAGATGGCGAGCACGCCGGCACCGGTATGAAACTCCGCGTAGGTAGTGCCGGTTCTTTCCGCCTTTAGCTGCAGGACGGGCTCATAGAAGGCAACGAGCCGATCCACATCACTGGTAATCAGGCAGGTATTGATGAGCACCGGCGAGGCGTGAGGAGGGACGGTTGCGGACCGTCCGCGAAGACCGGTCCAGGCGCAGAAGAGCGCGAACAGAACGAACAGGAGCGAAATGCGGACTCGCATGATCGTGTTACCTCGCGTTCGCTGCAGAATAACTCGTCAATACGGACGACGGATACCTGGCCGCATGGAGCCGGGTGAACCTGCGCAATCGTTTCACCCGGGGCTCCGTCGATGGCTGGACAGAAACCTGTGGGGAAAAATGCTGTAGACTTCTCGCCGGTGTGAGAACGACCGGGCGCGCCTTCTCCGGCGGGCGGACAGCTCGGCAAGAGAAGAACAAGGGGGACCGATGAATCGAACCAGCGTGCGTTGGCTGGCCCTGCTGGGGGCGGCCTTATTGATGCCATGGACGACTGCGGCTGCGCAGACGGCTCCGGTGGTGACCGGGGACGCGCGGGTGGATCAGTTGCTGAGCAAGATGACGCTCCAGGAGAAGCTGACGCTGATCCACGGGACGAAGGAAGATCCGAGCGTGTATCAGGGGCAGGCGGGGTATCTGGCGGGCATTCCGCGGGTGGGGATACCCGGGCTGCGCATGGCGGATGGACCTCCAGGGGTGCTGACGCGGGTGCCGAGCCAGGGCGAGACGGCGACGATGGGCGTGGCTGCGACCTTCAGCGCGAAGGATGCGGAAGAGAACGGGGTGGTGATCGGGCGTGAGGACCGGGCGAACGGGATCGACGTGAGCCTGCAGCCCTTTGTGAACATCGACCGCGATCTGGAGTTTGGGCGCGGGTACAACACGTTTGGCGAGGACCCATACCTGACCAGCGTGATGGGCGTTGGGGAGATTCAGGGGATCCAGTCGCAGCATGAGATGGCGATGGTGAAGCATTATGTTGCGTACGACTCAAACAGCGGCAACATTTATGTGGATGACCAGACGCTGCACGAGGTGTACGTGGCGCCGTTCGACGCGGCGGTGAAGGCGGGCGTGGCGTCGATTATGTGCTCGTACAACCGCGTGAACGGGACGTTTGCCTGCGGCAACAAGGACACGCTGACGACAATCCTGCGGGACCAGATTGGGTTCAAGGGATTTGTGACGTCGGACTGGGGAGCGGTGCACGCGGTGAACTTCATCAATGCCGGGCTGGACATGGAAATGCCGGGCAACGGGCTTGGGATACCGTCGTTCTTCAGTACGGGACCTGCGCCGCCTCCGCCTCCTCCACATGCGATGGCGGATATGGGGGCGATGTTCGGCGGGCATATTCCGGAGGAGCCGGCGCCGCACCGTGAGGGCACGGGCGACTTTGGGGTGAAGCTGAATCCGGAGAGGATGGACGAGGCGCTCAAGGACGGCACAGTGAGCGAGGCGACGATCACGCGGGCGGCCGGGTATGTGCTCTACGAGATTGTGAAGTTCGGCTACATGGATGGAATGCAGAAGCACTCGGTGACCCCGCAGGACGTGGAGGGCAATGCGAAGATCATCGAGAAGACGGGTGAGGACGCCGCGGTGCTGCTGAAGAACGACGATCATGTGCTGCCGCTGAAAGCGTCGGAGCTGGGATCGGTGGTCCTGATCGGGCCGACGGCAGGGCAGGTGGACTCGATCGGCATTAACGGGGAGCGCAGCGTGGGGCTGCCATGGCGGGAGGTGGGTCCGCTGGCGGCGATGAAGAAAGTGTCGGGCGATTCCAACATTCAGTTTGCGGTCGCGGACGACTTCACAGGGACGACGGTTCCGGCGAGCGCGCTGAGCCACGACGGGCAGCCCGGGCTGGTGCGAACCGGCGCAGGCGCGGAACAGACCGATGCTGAGGTGAACTTCACGAAGGAGAATGGGAAGGCGCTGCCGCCGAATTCCACGGTGACGTGGAAGGGGATGCTGACGCCGCCGCATGCCGGGGACTACTGGATCTATCTGCAGGCGCTGGGGACGAATGCGCGAATCTCGCTGGATGGCAAGCCTCTGGCGCGGACGGGTGCGTTCCAGGGCGGCGTGCACGGCGACATTCTGCAGGCGAACCAGGACAACGTGGTGCCGACACCGGATGGGCTGGACAATTTGCGCCGGTCGGTGCAGCTGAGCGCGGGTCCGCATGCCATCGAGATCTCCACTACGCCGGACAGCTCGGGCTCGCCGGTGCAGGTGCGCCTGAACTGGTACACGCCGGAGAAGCGGGCGGCGGACCATGAGGCGGCGATCGCAGCGGCAAAGAAGGCGAAGGTCGCGGTGGTCTTTGTGTGGACGCGGGGGAGGCCGGTGTTCGGCCTGCCGGGCGATCAGGACCAGTTGGTGGACGAGATCGCGGCGGTGAATCCCAACACCATCGTTGTGCTGAACACGAGCCAGCCGGTGGCGCTGCCGTGGGTTGACAAGGTGAAGGGTGTGCTGGAGATGTGGTGGCCGGGGGATGAGGGCGGCTGGTCGACGGCGAACGTGCTGCTGGGCAAGGTGAGCCCGGCCGGACGGCTGCCTGTGACCTGGGGAAAAGAGCTGACGGATTATCCGGCGACGGATCCGCGGTATCCCGAGCGCAGTTATAGGGGTGTCGATGGCAAGACGACTTACAGCGAAGGCGTGAATGTCGGGTATCGGTGGTTCGATAAGGAGAATATCGAGCCATTGTTCCCGTTCGGCTACGGCCTGAGCTATACGACGTTCGAATATTCGGGGCTGAAGACGGAGAAGGCCGACGAGGGAGGCCTGGATGTGACGGTCGCGATCAGAAATACCGGCGGGATGGATTCCGATGAGGTGCCGCAGGTGTATCTGGGCGCTCCGCGCGATGTTCCGGAAGGCGTGCAGTTCCCGGTGCGGGCGCTGGTGGCGTTCGACCGCGTGAACATACCGGCTGGGCAAACGCGGACGGTCACAATGCATGTGCCGCTGCGGCAGCTGCAGTACTGGTCGACGAAAGAGCAGAAGTGGATCACCGCGAGCGGGGCGCGAACGATCACTGTGGGCGGCTCGTCGCGGTCGCGGCCGGTGCATGCGGAGGTTGACGTCGCCAAGCTGTGAGGTGCAAGATCGGGTTCCGAAGTACACGGTTCGGAACCCGTGGCGGCCGGAATCCTGGTGGACATACGGGAACAGGCACCGCACCGGACAACATCCGCAATTTTATTTGGGTATTGGGGGATTGGCCCCGATGAAGGAGCCGCTCTCCTTCATCGTGTCTGCCCGAAGTCTGCTCGCCCAATCTGGATGATCGAGCTGCGCGGTCCGGTTCCGGCCGGCTTCACGGTCCAGATGCCGTACACGCGACCGTCGCGCGCGGCGATCCCCGTGTAATCGCCGAGAAACGCTCGCTGCGGATTGAAGCCCTGCGTGGTCCAGGCATAGTTCCGAAAGCTGCGGCCGTCGTCCGTGGATCGCGCCAGCGTTACTGTTGCATCACGATTCCGCGGATCGTCGCGACGGTCGTAGAACAGGACATTCACCGATCCATCGATCGGATCAACGGCCATCCACTGAAAGAACTGGTCCGCTCCATCATGAAGAGGATCGTTGTTTACACGCACCGCGGATCCCCATGTCCGCCCCAGGTCGGATGACGCGGATACAAAGACATCGGTGTCGCCGTTGCGGTAATCGCTCCATGTCAAATAGAGCCGCGGCTTCTGTCCCGGTCGCGCATCGACGCCGATCTGAGGAAAGCCGTTCGAGCGGGCCACGTCCTGCACCTGAAACATGATCGGCGCGGTTTTCACTACGTTGCGCGGGATCGAAAAAGTTCTGCCACCGTCGTGCGACACGGTGAACTGGAGCCATCCGTCGGCCGCCCAGGTCACGTACAGCGTTCCATCCGGAGCCACCGTGCCCGCGAAGCCCTCCAGCGCGCCGTTATCATCGCGTGGCAGGCCGGGATGCCGATCGATCTCGATCGGCTTCGACCATGTCAGGCCGTTGTCGGCTGAGCGCGCGAACCAGATCTCCGAATCGGTTAGCGTCCACCGCGTCCAGCCGACATACAGATTTCCTCCGTAGCGGCTGTGCGAGTCATCGGCGACCAGGTATGGCTTGTCCTCCCAGGGCACCGCGGGGTCGTCGGCGTGCTGGATGATGGGGATGTCCTGTGCCTCCCAGGTCCGCCCACCATCGAGCGATCGTCTTACAAACAGGCCGTTCTCCGACGAGTTATGTCCCCAGTAGTTGAAGGTGCCCAGCTTGTCGAAGGCCATGTAGCAGAGGATCGCGTGCCCGTGTGTGTCCCAGGCGATGGAAACATCTCCGGAAACGCGGAAGCGCGTTGACGCTGTTCCGGTGGCCACGGCCCACGTCGCCCCGCCATCGGCAGAAAAGCCCGCATGCGCGGTGTCCTGAAATGCCGCTGCTATGTGCTGCGGATCATTGGGATCGATGGCGATAGCCGGCTCCGTAAAATAGCCGGGTTGCGGCGTCAGATTGACCACCGTGGCCTGCGGCGCGAGCGGCAACGCATTGCCGGGGGACGTCGCCTGTCCGTGCATTCTGCCTGCCAGCAGCAGAGCCCAACCGAGCCATATCATCCGCCGCACATTCAATGTTCCTGAAAGGATGCACATGAAGAAATCTCCCGTGAAAATGTCGCCGGATTCAGGCGGGAAACGCGGTGCTCCGCACTTTCGGCCGAGCCTTCAGGGCAGTCGCCACCGCTGCTCGCGTCGTCTCCAGCTCCTCGCCGATGACCTGGAGCCGTGGGGGACGCACGCGCGCATTCCCGCTGCCCGTCTCCTGCTGTACCTGTTTGATCAGCTGGATGAACTTTGGCACAGTATCCATGCGCAGCAGGGGCAGGAACCAGCGATAAAGGGCGAAGGCGTCGTCGTAGCGACCGGCCGTGGCCGCGTCGAACAGAGCAACGGATTCCGCCGGAAAGGCATTGACCAGTCCTGCCACCCATCCGACCGCGCCGGCAGCAACGCCTTCGACGATGGCGTCGTCGACCCCGACAAAGATGCGCAGGCGATCGCCGGTCAGCGCGCGGATCGCGGTCACGCGCCGCACGTCGGTAGTTGACTCTTTGACGGCTGCCAGGTTGCGGTGGTCCTGGGCCAGTTCCGCAATCTGTTCGGGAAGAAAATCGGTCCCGTAGGAAACGGGATTGTTGTAGAGCATGCACTCCAGCGGTGTAGCCTGGAAGATCGCCGCCACGTGCGCCTTCATCTCCCGCCAGTCGCCGCGATACACATACGGCGGCAGCACCATCAGCCCGGAGCATCCTGCCTGCTCGGCGGCTTTCGCCAGGGCCACAGCCTCCTCGGTTGACAGGGCGGAGATCGCTCCGACCACGGGCGCGCCCTTTGCAGCGGCGACCACGTTGCGCAGCAATGCTTCTTTCTCATCGAAGGTGAGGGTTGCCGCTTCGCCCAGCGATCCCAGCGCAATGATCCCCGTGCAACCGTTCGCCAGCAGCCATTGCACGTGGCGCGTCACAAAGGCGTGATCGATCTGCAGCCTTTCGTCAAAACAGGTCGTTATGGCGGGCATAACGCCAGTCCAGTTCATACAGCCTCCTTCGGGTGACCAGAAATTGGATAGACCGCCTGCGCGGCTGCCAGGCTGGTGACCGAAGCCGGGAAGATCGGCGGTCGTACCGAATCGACGGACCAGCCAAACAGGAACTCGGTCGCGGGTCCGCAAATTCGCCCCTGGCATGGACCCATTCCGCACCGGGTGTGCAGCTTCGCGTCGCGCCAGTTGGCGCGCCCACGAAGCGCACGCATCCGCACATCCTCGCAGCGGCAGACAATCGTCTCCTCGGTGGCCAGCGCGCGCAGTTCGGGATCCAGCCGGCACGCCTCGGCCAGGGTGCGGACAAATCCAAGGCTGGCGCGTCGCCGACCGGCCAACTTGCGCGCCTCATCTATATGCCCGCATGCCGCCAGGGCTGCAATTTGTCCTTCTAACTGCGACAATTCGACACCGCCAATCCCGGTCGGCTCGCCGGCACAATACACATTTTCAACCGAGGTCCGCATTTGTTCATCCGTTGCGACAAATCCTTCTGTGATGCGGCACCCCAACAGTGCCGCCAGCTCCGTATTCGGCACCAGATGAAATCCGCACGCGAGGAAATCGCAGCCAACCTCCCAGTGCTTCTTTCCCTGCCGCAGGGTGACGCTGCGCACGCGCTCCTCGCCATGCGCCGCGGTCACCCAGCATCCGGTCAGCAGGCACGTTCGCATTCTCAATTGATACCGAGCCCCTTGCCACAGCTTTGCCGGCTCGCGCAGCATCTTCATCCCAAAGCGCGCCAATTGCGCCGGAGACGCCTGCTCGCATACGGCGACGATGCGCGCGCCGCGTTCGGCGAGATGCGCTGCCACGGCCAACAGCAAGGGGCCGGTGCCGGCCACGACGACTCGTTTTTCCGCAATGGGCAAGCCGCCGCGCACCAGAGCGTCCAGTCCGCCGGCGCCCATGACGTTGGGCAGCGTCCAGCCGGGGAAGGGCAGGAACCGCTCGCGCGCCCCGGTGGCCAGAATTGTTTTCGCAGCGTGTAACTCGGCGATGTTGTCTCTCGACACCGAGCCGCCGGGGCCGTTTCGCTCAGCGAGCAACACATTCGGACTCGGAGCATCGAAAATCCGCCACCCCTGCAGCCGCACCACCGCCGAGCTTTCCAGACGCGCCAGCCACGACTGGGCCGCATGCGGCAATCGTGCACCGTGTCGCCAGATCTGGCCGCCCGCCACGGGATTGTCATCCACCAGGCCGACGCGTCGGCCGCATTCGGCGGCAGTGACGGCTGCGGCCACGCCTGCCGGCCCCGCACCCACCACCAGGATGTCGAACCGATCCTTCACGCGATCCGCGCTCCCGTCACGATCCCGGTGGTCCCGGTTCGCACGTCCATGTCTGGAGCGCACACAATCTGGCAGCTCCGCTGGTGCGGCACACCGTTAATCGTCACGCGGCATTCGAAGCAGATCCCCATCCCGCACAGGGGCGCACGCGGCTCGCCCGCGACCGAGATCCGCGTCGCTGCCCCTGCCATCATTGCGGCGACTGCGACTGTTGTTCCCGGAGAAACCGACATGGTTACGCCGTCGACGGTCACCGAGATGGAGCCGCTTTCATGCATGCGAATTCTCCGTCGCGGCCGTTCGATTGGTTCCCGCAAATCTCTGTGGCAGGTACGGCTCCGGCGGGATCTCCTTCTTCCCGCCCAGCATCTCTGCCACGAGCACCTCCGCCGTTCCCAGAGACGTCGTAATGCCCAGCCCTTCGTGCCCCGTCGCCAGCCATAAGGTGTCATCCATCGGCCACGGCCCGATCAGGGGCAGCTTGTCGGGTGTCGCTGCGCGAAATCCTGTCCAAATCCGAATTGCTTCGAGCGTCCCAATTCCAGGCAAATAGCTCTGCGCTCGCGAAAGCATCGCCCCCAATAGCGGGCGATTCACGTCCGTGCTGTCCGCGCCATACTCCCGCGACGACCCGATCAGCAGTTGCCCTGTGGTTCGCGGCTGCACATTGAAGGCCACCGAATCCGTCGTCAGCGAATGCGCGCTCTTCAGATAACCGAGCTCGACCAACTGGTGCCGCACAAACCCCGGGTAGCGATCGGTGATCACCAGGTGCCCGCGCCGCTTTCGCACCGGCAGCCCGGGGACCAGCCTCGTCGAATCTGCGCCCGCGGCAAGGACGATCCGTGCCGTCGCCACCTCCGTTCCGTTCTCGAGCCGCACACGCCCCCTGGCCGCTGACGCTACGCGGCTGCCCATCCTCAGCTCCGCGCCGGCCGCCTCGGCCTCGCGGATCAGAAACGCTGCCGCACAGGGCGGGTACAGCACAGCATCGCCGGGCACACGCAGCGCACCTGCCAGTCCCTTGCGCAACTGCGGTTCCACCTCGGCCAGCATGGGGCCGTCCAGAATCTCGGTATTAAGTCCTATGGACCCGTACAGAGCCTGTTTGCGCCGCACTTCGGCCATTTCCTCGGCATCGGCCGCCACCCACAGCGTCCCGCAGGGATTGAACTCCACCTCCGGCGTGAGCTCCGCGGCCATCTCCCTCCATAGCTTCCGGGAAAAACTGGTCAACGCCAGTTGCGCCGGCGAGTCGTCCATCACGACAATGTGGCCCATCCCCGCCGCGGTCGCGCCGCCGCCAATCTGCTCCGCATCCACGACAAGCGTTCGCAATCCGCGTAGGGCGCAGGCTCGGGCGCAGGCCGCACCCACAATCCCCGCTCCCACCACCACAACGTCGGCGACTTCGCTCATGAAGGAATGCCCGCTCGGAAAGGATCCTCTGGCTGCAGGATCAGCCGGCTCTCGGCGGTGATGAACGCTCGGCCCGTGATTCTGGGAATCACCGTGTTTCCTGTCGCCCCGTTCGCGCGCTGATACGAGCCTTCGAAGCAGGTTCCCAGAATCCCCTCCTGCCGCCAAACTGCGCCAGGCGCCAACTTTCCGTCCTCCGCGAGACAAGCCAGCTTTGCACTCGTTCCCGTTCCGCACGGCGAGCGGTCGTACGCCTTGCCGGGACACAACACGAAATTGCGGCTCCCCGCTTCCGCTGTCTCCGCAAACACCTCCACGTGGTCGATCTCCTGCCCCTCCGGCCCGGTGATCCCCTGGGTTTGCAGCGCCTGCCGGATCGCCCACGTGTAATCGGTCAGTGCATCCCGATTCTCGAGAGACAGCGCGACCGGGGCGCCCTCGGCCAGAAAGAACCAGTTCCCGCCCCACGCCACGTCGCCCCGCACCGCTCCATATCCCGGCACTTCCACCACTACATCTTTTCGGTGGCGATAGCTCGCCACATTCTCCACCGTCACCCGCCCCGATCCGTGCAGCGTTGCACGCACCACGCCCACAGGGGTCTCGATGCGATGGACCCCGGGGGCTATTCGTCGCAAATGCTCGAGTGTCGCCACGATCCCGATCGTGCCGTGCCCGCACATGCCGAGATAGCCAACGTTATTGAAGAAGATCACGCCCGCCGCGCACGTCTGATCTCCCGGTTCCACCAGAAGGGCTCCCACCACAACGTCCGAACCCCGCGGCTCGTTGACCACCGCCGACCGGAATCCATCGTGCTCGCGCGCCATGCGGGCTCGCCGCTCCACAAGGGGGCCACTTCCCAGATCCGGCCCCCCCTCGATGACGACGCGCGTCGGCTCTCCCTCGGTGTGCGAATCGATCACCTGAATGGAACCTGTCGTGCTCATGTCTGCATCACTATAAACAATTGTCTACAATGTCCGGGCGCGAGCTGCCGAATTAACACAAGTCATTTGGGTTCCGTGTTAGCATGGCCACCGCCCAGGGAGGTCAGGGCGCATGCCTCTGGTGACAGTGAACGGGAAAGAGGTTGTATTTCAGGCGGGCGAAGGCCTGCTGACTGCGATCCACCGTGCGGGAATCGAAGTGCCGCAGGTTTGCTACCACCCGCAACTGGGTCCGATCCAGACCTGCGATACATGCATGGTGGAAGTGGACGGGCGGATGGTGCGGGCGTGCGGGACCGAGGCCGCCGAGGGGATGCGGGTGGAGACTCGGACCGAGCGAGCGCAACACGCGCAGCGCGAGGCCTTCGATCGCATCCTTGGGAATCACCTGCTCTACTGCACGGTCTGCGACAACAACAACGGCAACTGCACGGTGCATAACACGACCAGAATGCTGGCCGTCGAGCATCAGGAGACGCCGTACCGGCCGAAACCATACGCCGTGGACGCGACCAATCCTTTTTATCGATACGATCCGGACCAGTGCATTCTGTGCGGGCGGTGCGTCGAAGCCTGCCAGGATCTCCAGGTGAACGAGACGCTGAGCATCCGGTGGGAGGACGAGCATCCGCGGGTGCTGTGGGACGGCGGAGCCCCGATTGGAGAGTCGAGTTGCGTTTCGTGCGGGCACTGCGTGACGGTGTGCCCCTGCAATGCGCTGATGGAGACGTCGATGCTGGGCGAGGCGGGATATTTTACGGACCTGCCCAAGCCGGTGCTGGACGGAATGATCGACGTAGTGAAGGGCGTGGAGCCGGAGGTGGGGTACGGGGCGATTCTGCAGTTGTCGGAAGTGGAAGCGGCGATGCGGGAGTCGCGGACGAAGAAGACGAAGACGGTTTGCACGTACTGCGGGGTGGGGTGCAGCTTCGACGTCTGGACGCGGGACCGGCACATTCTGAAGGTGGAACCGGCGGAGGGGCCGGCGAACGGCGTATCGACCTGCATTAAGGGCAAGTTCGGGTGGGAATTTGTGAACAGCCCGGACCGCCTGACGAAGCCGCTGATCCGCGAAAACGGGAAGTTTCGCGAGGCGACGTGGGACGAGGCTCTGGGGCTGGTGGCGCGGCGATTTGCCGAGATCAAAGCGGAGAGCGGGCCGGATGCTCTGGCCTTCGTGTCGTCGTCGAAATGCACGAACGAAGAGAGCTATCTGATGCAGAAGCTGGCGCGGGCGGTGATCGGGACCAACAACATGGACAACTGCTCTCGGTATTGCCAGGCGCCGGCGACGACCGGGCTGTTTCGCACGGTGGGCTATGGCGGGGACTCGGGATCGATTGCGGATATCGAGCAGGCGGATCTGGTGCTGATCATCGGGAGCAACACGGCGGAGAGCCATCCTGTACTGGCAACGCGGGTGAAGCGATCCCACAAGCTGCACGGGCAGAAGCTGATTGTCAGCGACCTGCGGCGGCATGAGATGGCGGGGCGAGCGGATGTATGGCTGCATCCGCAGCCCGGGACCGATCTGGTCTGGCTGAGCGCGGTGACGAAGTACATCTTCGACCAGGGGTGGGCGAAGATGGATTTTCTGCAGCAGTGGGTGAACGGTATCGAAGAATATCGGGCGAGCCTGGCGCCGTTCACGATGGAGATGGCGAGCAAGCGCTGTGGCATTCCCGTGGAGACACTGGAGCGCGTGGCGCAGACCATCGCCGAGGCGAAGAGCGTGTGTGCGCTGTGGGCGATGGGCGTGACGCAGCATACGATGGGGTCCGACACATCGACGGCCATCTCGAATCTGCTGCTGGCGACGGGGAATTACATGCGGCCGGGCACAGGGGCTTATCCGCTGCGCGGACACAATAACGTGCAGGGCGCCAGCGACCACGGGGCGATGCCGAATAATTTCCCGGGGTATCAGAAGGTGGACGACGCGGAGATTCGGGCGAAGTTCGAAAAGGCGTGGGGCGTGACGCTGCCGGCCAAACCGGGCCTGGATAACCACCAGATGATCGATGCGATCCACGAGGGGAAGCTGCGGGCGATGTACGTCTTTGGCGAAGAGATGAGCCTGGTGGATTCGAACGCGAATTATGTGGGGGCGGCGCTGGAGAAGCTGGATTTCTTCGTGATGCAGGAGATTTTCTTCAGCCATACCTGCCGATACGCCGACGTGGTGTTGCCGGCGTGCCCGAGCCTCGAAAAAGAAGGGACGTTCACGAGCACGGAGCGGCGGATCCAGCGGATTTATCCGGTGTTTGAGCCGCTGGGCGACAGCCGTCCGGACTGGCAGATCATCGAGGCGATTGCGAACCATCTGGGCGCAGGATGGAATTATGCGAGCCCGGCGGAGATCTATGAGGAGATTGCCAGGCTGACGCCGCTGATGGCCGCGGTCACGTACGAGCGGCTGGAGGGATACAAGTCGCTGCAATGGCCGGTGGCGGAGGATGGGAGCGACGAGCCGCTCCTGTACACGCGAAAATTTGCACTGCCGGACGGGAAGGCGAAGCTCTTTCCGCTGGAATGGAACGAGCCGAGCGATCAGCCGGACGAGGAGTTTGACCTGCACCTGAACAACGGGCGACTACTGGAGCATTTCCACGAAGGAAACCTGACGTACCGGACGGAGGGCATTCGCGAGAGAACGCCGTGCACGTTTGTGGAGGTTTCTCCGGTGCTGGCCCGCGCGCGTGGCATTGCGAACGGGAGCTGGGTGGAGCTGCAGTCGCGGTATGGCGAGGTGCGGGTGCAGGCGGTGGTGACGGAGCGCGTCCAGGGTTCGGAACTGTACATGCCGATGAATTCGACCGAGGAACCGGTGAACGCGTTGACGAGCAGCTATACGGATAAGGTGACGCATACACCCGCGTACAAGGAGACGTCAGTGCGGATGCGGGTGCTGGGGGAGATCGGCGAGAATCCCCTGCCGCGCGAGAATGCACGGTTTGGGAAGCCGACGCCACAGATGGGTGTGGAAGTAGAGCGGAAGTGGAAGCGCGCCGATTATCATCCGCCGGGGAACGGCCTGGTGCAGATTACGAGCGCGCCTCAGCGACAGGACACGCGTTGAACGGCGAAGCAGGAGGAAGGCGATGGCACAGCCGATAACACTGGAAATTCCGCCGCGGGATGCGCGCCGGGAACTGCTGACCCGGCTCGAGCAGGCGCCGGCGGAGCATGCGGAGGCACTGCTGGAGGCGTACGCGCTGCTTGAAGAGATGCACGACGCGCAGATCTTCACCACGCTGCGCGGGGTGCTGAGCGCGCGCGACAAGGTGATGGGAGATGCGGTCGAGGCCGCGCAGA
Organism: uncultured Acidobacteriaceae bacterium; assembly: GCA_963770525.1. Classification (GTDB taxonomy): domain Bacteria; phylum Acidobacteriota; class Terriglobia; order Terriglobales; family Acidobacteriaceae; genus Palsa-343. The sequence goes on from CAVYPY010000010.1 coordinate 93,619, forward strand.
CGACGGAAGGGATTTACGGGCTGCGCAACGCCATCCTGCTGGGAAAGATGATGGGCACCATCAATCCGGAGCTGATGCACGCGTTTGTAACCGCCGTTAGCGACACGCTGGGCAGCGAGCGGAAGCCGGTGATCGAGCCGCCCGGGCTGCTGTCGCTGCTGGGGCAGTTTCGGCGGAAGGAACTGCGGCGGAGCGTGGCTTTGATCAATCGGTTTCTGGAGTCGCTGGGCGAGCAGCTGAAAAAGAAAGGCGGGGCCGGTCCGCTGCCGAGATGAAGGAGCGCGGGAGATTTTTCGTGGAGGAGCGATGACGAACGGCAACAGCCGCCGCTGGGGGATTGCGGCGGCGGGCATCCTGATGCAGATGGCGCTGGGCGCCGTCTATGCGTGGAGTGTATTTCGCACACCTCTGGTGAAGCGGTTCCACTGGACAATCTCGCAGGTGACGCTGACGTTCACGATCTGCGTTTTCGTGGTCGGGTTCGCCGCGTTTTTCGGCGGTCTGTGGCTCAACCGGAAGGGTCCGCGGGTGGTGGCGCTGACCGGAGGATTCCTGTACGGTGCGGGCGTATTCCTGGCGAGCTTCTCGGCCAATCACCTGCTGTGGCTGTATTTCTCCTACGGGCTGATTGGCGGACTCGGCCTCGGATTCGGCTACATCGTGCCGGTCGCGGTGCTTCTGAAATGGTTTCCTGACAAGCGCGGGCTGATTACGGGAATCGCCGTGGGAGGATTCGGTGCCGGCGCGCTGGTGACCGCGCCGGTGGCAACGCGGCTGATCCAGAGCGTGGGCGTGCTGCAGACGTTTGCTTACCTGGGCGTTGCCTACCTGGTGGTCGTGATGGCGACGGGCTGGTTCATGCAGAATCCGCCGGCGGGATGGACGCCGGAGGGATGGACGCCGAGCGCAAGGGAGACATCGAGCCGGTCGGGGAAAGATTATGTGCTGGGCGAGGCGCTGGGCACGTGGCAGTGGTGGGCGCTGTGGCTGGCTCTGTTTCTGAATACGTCGGCGGGCATTTCGGTGATCTCGCAGGAGTCGCCGATGTTTCAGGAGATCGCCAAGGTAGGCGCGATTGTCGCAGCGGGAATGGTTGGGTTGGCGTCGCTGGGCAATGCGGTGGGGCGCGTCTTCTGGGCGTGGATATCGGATGGGATCACGAGGCGATGGACGTTCGTGACGATGTATCTCCTGCAGGTGGCGCTGTTCTGGCTGATGCCATCGGTGCACGGAACCGGGATGCTGACGACGCTGACCTTCGTGATCCTGATGTGCTACGGCGGCGGGTTCGGGACAATGCCGGCGTTTGCGGCGGATTACTTCGGGTCGAAGAACATTGGGCCGATTTACGGTCTGATGCTAACGGCATGGGGCTTCGCCAGTGCATTCGGGCCGCTGCTGATTGCACATCTGCGCCAAACGGGGACTTCGTTTGCGACGGGACTCCATGTGATCGCGGCGATCATGCTGGTTTCGATCCTGGTGCCGCTGGTGGTGCGGCCACCGCGGCCACACGCGGCGGCACCACCCGAAGCAGTGGCGGCAGCGCGATGAGTCGCAAAACCCGCAACCCGTCTGAGGATGCCTGGCGAAGCGCAGCTCCTCAGGCGGGAAAGGCCCGCATCCACTCGGCGTCAGTCCGCAGGGCTTGCATCGCGGGCATGTCGGGGTATGCCTCCTGCTCGACGAAGATATGGCGGATGGGCGCGTGCTTTGCGGCGGCAAAGATGGTCTTGTAGTCGATGCTGCCTCGGCCCATCTCCGTGGAGACCGGCTCCGTACCGGGCTTCCATCCGGAGAGCTGAAATTCCTTCACGTGCAGCATGACGAAGCGAGACGCATGTTGGCGAAGATAGTCCGCGGGGTTGCCACCGCCCACGACTACCCAGCCGCAGTCCATTTCCATGGAGACCAGACTGGGGTCCGTGTGCCTGAGCAATTCATCGTAGGGCACGGCGCCGTTGTGTTTGTGGAATTCAACGAAGTGGTTGTGATAGGCGAACCGCAGTCCGGCGGCGTGCACGCGTTTGCCAATCTGATTGAGCTGGTCGGCATTCCAGCGCCAGTCGTCCAAGCTCATCGCTTCCATGCTGGCCACCCAGCTCTGGCCCGGAACCGGCTGGCGGAGCCGGGGAGATGAGCAAACGAGGAAACTGAGCCCGAGTTCGTGGGCGTACTGGATCAGCTCATCGAGTTTGGGCTGGAGGTCGGCCATGGAATAGTGCGCGCTCACGCAGTGGAGTCCGGCGCGACGCATAGAGGCTTTTACGTCGGCGGCACTGTGCTCGTAGAAACCCGCCGCTTCGACTTCCTGATAGCCCATCGAGGCCAGCTGCGCGAGTGTCCCGTCATAGTCCTTGGGGAGAAACTCGCGGACCGAGTAGAGCTGCAGGCCGATGGGCAGGCCGAGGGGATTAGCCCAGAGGGATGGCGTACTCAGTACGGCAGCGCAGGCGGCCGCACCCTGAACAAAGCTTCGTCTTGACATGGTCATGGCTTTTTTCGTTTCAGAAGTTGTCCTGGCGCATCTGCTCGGCCAAATGTTCGGAGGCGCGCATGGCCAGCGCCAGGATGGTCATGGTTGGATTCTGCCAGCCTCCGCTGACAAAGGCGCCGCCATCGACAACATACAGGTTCTTGATGTCGTGACTTTGGCACCACCTATTTAAGACGCTGGTCTTCGGGTCGTTTCCCATGCGGCAGGTACCCAGCTCGTGGATGCTGTATCCGGGCGGGTTGGGCTCGTAGTTTTTGGTCAGGATATCGAAGCCCGCAGCTTTGGCCAGCTCGCAGCTGGTGTCGACCGCGTCCTTCGCCATATTGAATTCGTTGTCGGTGTAGCGGGTGTCGATGTGCAGGACCGGAATGTTCCAGGCGTCGACCGTGGTTTTGTCGATGCGGACGTGGTGCTCGTAGTGAGCCAGAACTTCGCCCATGATGTTCATAGAAAGACCGCTGCCGCTGTAGATGTCGAGCTGGTCCTGAAGCTCCTTGCCGTAGGCGGCGAAACTGCGCGGGTCCATGCCATGGATGCTGCTGTAGCAGTTGAGAGCGTAGCCGCGGATGAAATTCTTTGCTCTGGTGTTGAGGTTGCGGAAGCGGGGAATGAGGGCGCCCCCCTGCATCAGTTCACGGCTGGTCTTGCCGTTGCGCGCCTCGGGAACGGAACAGACGATTCCGACCCCGTAGGTTTGGTCGATGAGGTAGTGTCCGAGGACGCCGCTGGAATTGGCCAGACCGGAGTTGAGCAACAGGCGAGTGCTTTCCAGCGTTCCAGCCGCCAGAACCACAACCCGAGCGCGAACGGACATTTCACGGCGCGAGAGGCGATCGACGAAATGCGCCTCGCGGACAAGGCCGGTTTGGGGATCGGCGCGCAGCTCGCGCACCACCACGTTGGGAATGGCCTCCAGTTTTCCGGTGGCCACAGCATCGGGCAGCAGCAGATTCACGGAGCTGGCCAGGCCGTCGATGCCCAGAGAGCTGCGCGGCTTGCATACCGGAATGCCTCGCGCCTGCCCGGCGGAGCGCAGACGCTGCATGCTGCCGCACCAGGGCGAGTCGTCGGGAATAAAATTGCCGTCGGGATACTGGGGCAGGCCATAGCGATCGCCCTGCACGCGAAAAATCCGTTCGACGCGCGAGTAATACGGAGCCAGGTCGGCGAGGCTGATGGGCCAGTCCTCGCCAAAGCCGTCGTGGGATTTCCCCTTCAACTCGTAGTCGCTGAGACGAAAGGACTGGCGCGACCAGAAAAGGGATCGGCCACCGAAGAGACGCACCCGCACCCAGTTGTAGGACTGGTCGGGCGTATAGGTATAGGGAACTTCCTTCTCATCGACCCAGGTGTTGGCGTCGAAGGCGTTGGACTGAAAAACGTGGGGCAGACGTCCTGGCTGCTTGAATCCGCGATACGGCAGCGTATAGGTCTGACGGACCTCGGTGTCCTTGTGGACATCGGCGATGGGGCCGGCGTTGAGAATGAGGCAGGAGATGCCCTTCTCCGTGAGGATTTTCGCCGCCATGCCTCCGGAGTGTCCGGAGCCAATGATCAGCACATCCACGGGTTCTCGAGATATCACGATGTGGCCTTCCGGGGCTGTATTACAGTTTCAGTTGCGGCGGCAGATATTTCTTGTCGATGTCGGGATCTACGGGGTACCAGTAAAGTCCAAAACCGGAGGGGTCGCTGCCGGCGGCCACTTTCGCCTCATTCCATTTTTCCGAGTTGATGGTCGCGGTACGGATATCGCTGTGCGCGACGTTGATGAAGTGGGCGTGGGGCTCGGCTGGAGGGTGGTCCTGCATCCACGTGCGCAGCCAGGGGCGGATCAATGCGTCGGCCTGGGCGGCGCTGACGGCATCGAAAGGAACCTGGAATTGGCTGCGCGCTTCGCCATCGAGCCAGTCAAGTCCCTCCGCGTACATGTGACGGCGGTCGGCGGGTGAGACGGAAATCAGGAAGTCAATGAATTCCGGCGTGCCTGTATCAATGGCTCCCGGATAGCCCTTGAGCGGCGGCAGGAAAATCTCGCAAAGTTGCCGCAGCGTGGCCATCTGCCGCTCGGAGAAGAAGCGCGTGGTCGTTCCCGCCACGGCATCGGGGATGGTGGGCGTGAGAGACAGGGGTTTGGCTTCCATCAGGCCGCGCATCCACGGAACCGGTCCTGGAGCGGGCGCAGACGCGGCGCCTGGCGGCGCAGGGGGCGGGGCGGAAGGAGCGACCTGCGCGGATGGGGAGTTCTGGCCGATCAAGGCTGCAGGGCTGACAGATGCTGCCAGGGCAGCCTTTACAAAATCGCGGCGTCGCATGGACGGACTTCCACCTCCTTCGGGGTTTCAGTAATTCAAGCGCAGGGAAAACTGCAGGAGCCGCGGATTGTTGAGCTGACTGCTGACAATGCCGAAGTTCGATGAGCCCTGCTGCAGCCCGGGGTAACCGAATTGTACGCGGTTGAAAAGGTTGAAAGCCTCGGCGCGGAACTGCATGTTGACATTTTCACTGTGGGTAAAGGGAAAGGTCTTGTACGCGGAGGCGTCCCAGTTCGCTACGCCGGGTGCGCGCAGCGTTGGGTCGTTGCGGGATTCATCGCCAAACGTGAAGGGCGCCGGCTGCACGAAGCATGCAGTGTTGAACCACTCTCCGAGTCTCTGCGTAGCGTCGCCGGACACTTGCTTGTTACAGCCGGACACATAGTTGGGCCGCGAGCCGCCACCGAAGGAGTTAGTGAGGTTCTGGGCAGTGGTAAAGCCGAGGGGAAATCCCGTCATGAGCGTGGTGACGCCACCCACTCCCCAGCCGCCGAGGACCTGATTGACGACGCCGTGGGCGCCGGAGAGAAAGCGTTCCCCGCGGCCGAAGGGCAGATCGTAGATGTAGCTGACGACGAGCCTCTGCCGCGCATCATCGGAGGAGAGAGACTTCTCGGCTTGCAGGTTGCGCGGATCCTGGACTCCGGCCACATTGGGCTCCAGCCAGCCGGTCAGCGTGTCGGTATCGCTGATGAGCTTCGCCCACGTATACGCCGCATTGATCGAGGCGCCGTGCGCGAAGCGCTGCTGGGCGGTAATCTGCATCGAGTTATATGTCGAGTTCCCCTCGTTATAGGCCTGAATGCCCAGCCCGGAGAATTCCGGATAAGGCAGAAGCAGCTGCCCTGCGGGAACGGTGGCCGCGCCGAGACCATAGATGGGGTTGATGATGCCGTAATAAGGATTCGGAACGTTGTTGAGCAGAGCACTCCCCATCGAGAGATCCTGATCGGGCAGGGTATCGATATCGAGGCCGCTGAAAGGCAGGTGCGTGCCTTTCGCGCCGCCCCACACAATGCTGAACATGAATCTGTCGCCAATCTGCTGCTGCACGCCGGCGTTGTACTGCTGGGTGTAGGCGTAGGGATCGGTGGTGAGGTTATAGCTGCCGCCGCTGCCGAGCAGCGTGGAGTTGAGCGCCGCGCTGCGGCCAACCGGCGGGATCAGTCCCGTGGGATAGGGATTATCAATCGTCGCGTACGGTGTGAGGCCGCCGTTGATCGAACTGATGACGCCGGTGGTCGAGGCGTCAATGGGATCGGTGTAGGGGAGGCCGGTTACATCGTTGGGCAGCCAGAAGATGCCGTAGCCGGCGCTGAAGACCGTGTTGGGCCGGGCCTGAAAGGCGAGACCGACGCGCGGGGATAACTGGTGAAGATCGTTGTTGATGGCAAAGCGGGAGCTGCGGGTGCTGGAATCGACGAGACCAATGGTCCCGGGAGCAGTAAGGCCGGCGGCGGACAGCACCGGATTCGGCGTAGAGGGATCGAAGTAGCTCAGCCGGTTGTGGCGTTCGGTAAACGGTTGCGTATCTTCCCAGCGCAGGCCCATGTGCAGCGTGAGACGCGACGTCGCGCGCCAGTCGTCGTTGACATACGCCGCCGGATAGAGCTGCTCCGAAGCCAACGGAGTGGCAATCTCCATGCTGCCACCGGAGGGATAGCCGAGCAGGAAGGAGGCGAGGCCGAGCCCACCCACGCCGGTGAGGGGATTCTGCGCAGTGAACCCCGGCGAGAAGCTGTAATCGCCGGAGGAAATGTTGTCCTGCACGTAGTTGAAGGTGGCGCGCAGAAATTCCCCGCCAAACGAGAGGGTGTGATTGCCGATGTAGCGGGTGAGTGATCCGGAGATGCGATCGTCGTCCGTGGCATTGTGGATGGTGCTGTCGGCGCCCTGGCTGCTGAAAATGCCCTGGGGGTCGAAATCGGTAATGACCATCACTGGCGGGCCGGGGTATTCCACCTGCCCCTGGAGCGAAGCGGGCTGACCGATGCTGGTGAGGTTGAAGTTATTCAGCAGAGGCGAACGGTTGTAGACAAAACGCAGATAGCTCACACGCAGGTCGAGCAGCGTTTTGGGGCTGAAGCTGTAGTCGTCGGCGATTACGAAGCTGTTGGTGGTGAACTTTTCACCGCAGCGATCCTCACAGATGCCATTGAAGGCGACGGTGGGCAGGTTGTTGTTCATCCAGTTGGTATAGCGTGCGCTGAGATGCTGTTTGCCGGAGATGTTGTCATCGATGTGGACGACGGTCTCGTAGTTGTTGCCGCCGCTGCTGCCGGTGGTGATGAAGTTGGGCGTGCCCGGCGCAGCTCCTGGAACGTTGGGCGCGGGGAAAAAGGTCTTGAGATAGGAGACGGCTGTTGGGTTGAGGCGAGTGGATGGGATGACCGCACCGGCGAACTGGGTGCGGTTATATTGCGCCTCTCCGGGGGCGCACGGCGGTCCACCGGCGACCCCGCAAGTGCTGGTCGGGTCGTAAATGGGCGTGTTCAGGTCGGACAGATTGCCGCCGAGTTCAGCGGCTGTGGGTACCGTCTGGCTATAGGTGATGCCCTGGCGCAGCGCGAATCCTTCCCAGTTGACAAAGAAGAACGTCTTATTGCGCCCGTCGTAGACGTGCGGAATGTAGACTGGCCCTCCAATGTTGGCGCCGTATTGATTCTGCGTGAAGGCGGGGTTGGGCAGGTGCCCCTGATTGCCGAAGAAGGTGTTGGCGTTGAGGACTTTGTTGCGGATGTATTCATACGCAGTGCCGCGGACGGTATTCGTGCCGGATTTGGTGCGGAACTGGACGGCGCCGCCGGCTAACCGGCCGTACTGCGGGGGCAGGTTGTTGGTCAGAACCCGGAACTCTTCCAGTGAATCCTGGCTGGGAATGAGGGCGGTGATGTTGATGTATTCCGTGTTGACGGGCGCACCATCGAGGTAGGTGACGCTCTGATTGGCGAAGCCGCCGCCGATCTGGTAGTTACCCCAGCCAAACGGATTCGTGCCGGTGGGTGTCTGCTGCGATTGCCCCTGGGGGATCACCGACGGCACGAGAGCCACAAGGCTCATGGGATTGCGACCATTCAGGGGCATTTCGTTGGTTTCGCGCTGGTCGACGACGGCACCCAGACTGTCGCTCTCCGCCTGGATGAGCGGCGTGGTACTGGTCACGATGACCTGCTGGTTCTCGCGGCCGACGGCGAGAGTCATGTTGATGAGCACGGTGCCGGCAACCTGAAGATCGACGGGACCGCGGACCAGTTGCTCATAGCCCTGTTTCTGTGCGGTGATACGGTACTGCCCGGGCGGCAAGGCATTGAACTGATAAAAGCCGGAAGCATTGGTGGCCGCGGTGCGCGTGTCCGAGGTAGCAACGTTCGTCAGAACCACTTTGCACCCGGTAACGACGCCTCCGCTTTGATCGGTCACAGTGCCATTGATGGTTCCGTTCGTGGCCTGGGCTTGTCCTCGCGGGACCAGGATCGAGAATGTCAGAAGCAGGGCAATGAAAGCCAGGCGGCGAAGGCGCACCGATCCATTCGATTCGGGGAGAGGGAGGGAACCCTCAGGGAGGTCTGGGCAAGTGGCCTGAAATCCAGCGGGCATGGAAAAGCCTCCATAGTAACGCGGGAAGTATTACACGAGTAGTTACTATGGTCTGTCAAGTATCAGATGGCCCAAGTCAACCGATTCATCCGCAAAATGGGCTGGCCGTCTAAGAGACGCTTCTGCCGGATGTCGTATGGATCCTCAGAGCGGGGAGCCGCAGCATGCTCCGGCAAGCTTCCGCCATTCGTCGATCCTTTCCGCAAGGCCCAGCCGGTCCAGATACGCCTGGTCGGTTGTGATCTTTTCGGCTCCATCCTGCACGGCATGAGCCAGCCCATCTGCGCAGTGAACTGCCGTCAATGCGGAGAAGCCTGATTCGATCGCCTGCGAGGGGCGGTGATGGAATGCCACCGCATGCACCAGAGAGGCGGGTAATCCCCAAATGCTCATGAGATAGGCGCCCAGTTGTGCGTGCGAACAGCCGAGGAATTCGGTCTCCAGTTCCTCGACATTCGTTTCGCCATCGGCCTGCAGGCGTCTCTGGATCTCTGCATATTCCCGGGCCCGCTCGCCCAGCAGGATCACTTTGCCGATATCATGCAAAAGGCCGGCGGCAAAACACTCCTCGGCCATCTCTTTGTGGCCGTTCTCGGCGTTGGCGATGCGCTGGGCCAGCGCCGCAACCTGGACGCTGTGCTCCCACAGCGCCGTGACCCGCGCCGAGCTTGCCGCATCCCGGCCGAATCGGGAAAACACATGAATCGTCAGGGCCAGCGTTCGCACGGTATCCACCCCGATCAGCGAAACCGCCTGGCGCAGGCTGAGCACCCTGCCGTGCACTCCGATAAATGCGGAGTTGGCCAGCTGCAGAATCTTGGCTGCCATTCCGAGGTCCTTTGCCACGATCTCCTCGATTTGCGACAGGGATGTTGTCTCCGAGCGCAGGGCCGCCGTCAGTTCGCCGTAAATCGCAGGCAGGCTGGGCACCGAATGCAGACGGGCGATGGCCGCGGCGATGGATGGCTCCCGCACCAGGTCCCGTGCAGCAAACGCCTGGCCGAGGCGGATCTTCAGGTCGCGAATATCGCAGGGCTTGGCCAGATATTGGTGTGCCGGAACAATCGAGCGCAGCATGGCCTCTTTCTCCGACTGTCCCGACAGAACGATACGGAGCACCTCCGGATGGCGATCTTTGATCCGTTCCAGCAGCTCGGCGCCGTCCATGGCAGGCATGCGCATGTCGGTGATCACCGCGTCGAACGAATCCTTCTCCATTGCATCGAGAGCGGCCTGTCCTCCTGCGGCAAAGGCGACCTGCCACTCTGCGCGCATGTCGTGCAGAGCCCGGCGCAATCCCGCCAGCACCATGGTGTCATCGTCCACGAACAACAGCTTCTTCATGGTCGCCCTTCCTCTCCGGACTGCGGTCCGCCGATCGGCAAAAGAACGAAGAAGGTCGTGCCCTTACCCGTCTCGGTCTCGAACCAGATCCTCCCCTGGTGCTTTTTCACGATCACCGCGTAGGCCAGCGCCAGACCCTGCCCGGTTCCGGAACCCACCTCCCGGGTTGTAAAGAACGGCTCGAAGATGCGGTTTCGGATCCCTTCGGGGATCCCCACTCCGGTATCGGAGATCGAGATTTCCGCCCAGGCATCGCGCTCGCGGGTACGCACCGTGATTCGCCCCTTCGCCTCCTGATTTCCTCTGTCGCGAATGGCGTGGGCGGCGTTGACCAGCAGATTCAGCACCACCTGATTCATTTCGCCGCGATAGCAGATCACCGGGGGAAGCGCTGGATCGAAGTCGGTCTCCACCTCTGCGACATACTTCCATTCGTTACGGGCAATGGTGATCGTCGAAGCAATGCTGTTGTTCAGATCGGTCAGTGTCCGGTCGGCGCCATCCCGATACGAGAACTCCTTCATGGCGCAAACAATGGTCGCCACCCGGCGCACGCCCTCGAGGCTCTGCGCAATCGCCCGCGGAGACTCTTCGCGAATGAAGGAGAGGTCGTTCCGTTCCTGTGCCGCGACCAGCCGGGCCCGCGTTTCCGGGGGAATTGAGCCTTCTCTCTCGCTAAACGCTGCGCTGTAACCGTCGAGCAGCCCGAGCACGGCCGCCCAGGCATCATCGAGAAAGGTGAGGTTGTCGGCGACAAACTGGATCGGCGTATTGATTTCGTGCGCGATGCCCGCCGCCAGCTGGCCGATGGCTTCCAGCTTCTGCGCCTGGCGCAATTCGCTTTCCAGAGCGCGGCGCTCGGTGATGTCCTCCTTGACGGCCAGCAGATGTTCAATCGAACCGTTCGCATCCACGATGGGCGAAATGAGCGCGGTCTCCCAGTAGAGCTCGCCGTTTTTCTTCCGGTTCCGGAATTCCCCGCGCCACTCCCCGCCGTTCAGCACCGTGGTCCACAGCTCGCGGTACATGTCGGGGGGCGAATAGCCCGAGTTCAGGAGGCGTGGATTACGGCCCAGCACTTCATCGGAGGCGTAACCGGTGCAGTCGGTGAATTTGCGGTTGACGTAACTGATCCTGCCTTCCCGATCGGTGATGACCACGGAAACGGGGCTCTGTTCGACCGCGGCCGAGAGCTGCCGCAAAGTGTCTTCCCGCCTCTTCCGTTCGGTGATGTCGCGGAAGGTCCAGACGCGTCCGTAGTAGTCACCGTCCCGGCCCCGCACCGGCGCGGAGTACATGTCGAGGATGTTTCCGTTCCGCAGGGCGATCTCCTCCCGGTGGGTCTCGTCGGGATGCGCATTCAGGTGCACGATCAGGGCGTTGCGCCGCTGAGAGTCTTCCAGTTTCCGCAGGATGTGACGACGCAGGGGAAGCTGGTCCGGAGTGGCCAGCAGATGGGGGGGAATATTGAAGATCTCCACCAGCCGGGGGTTGTGGAGAAGGCGCCGGCCTCCCGCATCAACAACCAGAATGCCGTCGATCGCGCAGTTCGCCTGAGCCTCGAGAAAGGCAGTCTTCGACCGCAGCTCCATTTCCGTGCGTCTGCGCTCCGTGATGTCGCGGAAGGTCCAGATACGCCCAAAGTACTGGCCGCTTTCACCGATCACCGGCGAGGAAAACCGGTCCAGGACCTTTCCGTTCTTCAGCTCAATCTCGTCCCGGCTGCTCTCCTGCGGATGGCCGTAAAGGTATCGGACCCGCGCCAGGAAGGGCTCGACGTCTTTGGCCAGCTGTGTCACGTGCCGCAGCAGGGGAGCATCGTCGGAGCTGCGAAGAAGCTCGGCCGGGACATCGAAAACCTCGCCGAACCTCCGGTTGTGAAGAATCCGGCGCCCTGTTTCGTCGACCACAAGGAGCCCGTCGAGTGTGGCATCGGTCAGCGCTTCCAGAAACGCGGTCTTCGCTCGCAGATTGAGTTCCGCCTGCTTGCGTTGCGAAACATCGCTGATCACTCCATCGGCACAACGCACGCCCTCCTGCTCGTAGGCTTCCACGGCACGGTTGTACAGCCAGATCCAGCTGCCGTCCCTGCGCTCGAAACGAAACTCTGCATCGAACGACGCCCTGCCCGCGAACAGCGCGCCGAGGGCGTCGCGCAGCCGCTCGCGATCCTCGCCATGCACGCGCTCCATCAGTGGTTCGAGCCCGCCGATCCGGATTTCCTCTGCGCTGTAACCGGTCAGCCCTTCAATCCTGGGTCCGATATAGAGGAATCGTCCGTTCTGATCGACGGTCCACGCCACATCGGGCTGGTTGGCGAGAATGCGGCGAAACTTCTCCTCGCTCCGCTTCAGCAGAGAGCTGACTTTGCGTGCCGACGCCCGCGTCGAGCTCATCCACGCTGCCGCCACCGCACTCAGCAGGAAGGGCAGGACGTAGGGGCGGGCCTCCACGCTGATACCCAGGGTGTACAGCGGCGGAAGAAAGAAGTAGTCCAGCAGGAAAGGTGCGGTCAGGGCCGCGAGCAAACCCGGGCCGCGGCCGCCAAGCCAGGCAGATCCGACGACCGCGGCCAGAAAGATGTACTCGACCGAATGGGGAATGACAGGAGAGAGCAGTTCCGACAGCAGCACGGCGGCGCAGAGAAAGGCGATGGTCAGTCCATAGCGGCGAAAGGCCATCGACAGGCGGCCACGCATCGCGGAATGACTCTCTCCGGCTGCCACTCTTCCTTCATCGGCACGGCGGAAGGGACCGTGATGCCATCCCGCCTGTTGGTCCACCGGAATCTGCCGATCTACGCAACAAGGCCGGAAGACGCGACGGGCAGACGGGCCTGGCCACGGAAGCTGGCGACGCTGCGTATCAGCGGCGACATTCCGAAGCCGCCGTCGGGTCGCCGGTTCTGCCGCGGAGGTCTGAGAAATGAGCGATAGAATCCTTTTCGTCGACGACGAGCCGTCAGCACTGGAAGGTTTAACCCGATTGCTCCATGGCAAGTTCGACGTGCGGACCGCCATCAGCGGCGGCGAAGGCCTGGTGAAGATACAGAAAGACGGTCCCTTCGCCATCGTGATCTCCGATATGCGCATGCCGGGCATGAATGGTGCCGATTTCCTCGCCAAAGCGCGGCAATTGGCCCCCCACACGGTGCGCATGCTGTTGACCGGCCATGCCGACATGCACGATGCGATCGATGCGGTGAATCGCGGCAACATCCTCCACTTCCTCACCAAGCCCTGCCCGCGCGACGTGCTCGTCGCGGCCATCAACAGCGGCCTCGACCAGTACCACGCGATCGTGGAGGAGAGGAGCCTTGCGCAGAAGGCCCGCGCCGCGGAACACTCCCGGATCGACTGGGATGCGGCCGACCCCGGCCGGGGCAACGATTTCGAAAGCCCGGCGGGGTTACCAGGTCCCAGGGATGCGCGAGAGTTCCTTACCCCGCTCCTGGGCAAAGAAGCGCAGCAATACATCGTTCTGTTTCGGCTTCCGGTGCTCAGCACCGTGGAGCGCCGCTACGGCGAACGGGGCGCGCTGGAGTATCTGCATATTGTCCTCGGATACCTGCAGCAGGCGCTGCGCTCCGGTGACCGGCTGTTTCACTTCCGCCGCGATGTCGTGATGGCCGTGGTGCAGCGATACATCGCTCCCTCTGCCGTACGCATGGAAATGGAGCGCCTGATCGCCGAGACCCGCGGCTACGTCATTGAGATCCAGGGCCGGCCAACCATGATCGCCTGCCTGATCACCTTCGATTTGCTGCCGGCATCGCGGTTCGAGGATTTCGACGTTCTGATGGAGGCCTGCAATTCGAGTCTCGCCAGCCGACCGCCGGAGCCCGCCGGAGTTCAGTGATGGCGGCTCTGCGCAGACGACGGCGAGCGGAACCAGCCGCAACTCCTTCGCCGACGCGCCCGGCGGCGCGGACGGGGGATTGAGCGATGTGCTCTGTATCCGGCGGGAACAAGGGGCCGTCCGTCATGCCGTTTTCCTGCGCTGGTGACGGCGCACCGGATGCGTGCGGCGCGGAGGCCGCTCTCCGCCAGACCCGAGCCCGCCTGCAGGCGATCTTCGAGGGAGTGGAGACCGGCATCTTCCTCATCGATCCGGCCGAGCACCGCATCGTGGACGCCAATCCGGTCGCTCTTCAGCTGGTCGGCGCCAGCCGCGATGAGGTTGTTGGCGCCGTGTGCCACCAGTTTGTCTGCCCCGCGGATCGCGGCAAATGTCCGGTCACTGACCTCGGCCAGACGGTCGACAACTCCGAGCGCACCCTGCTGACGGCAACCGGGGAGCGTCGTGCCATCATCAAGACGGTTCGCCCGGTTAACATGGACGGGCAGCCGCTCCTGCTGGAAAGTTTTCTCGATATCACCGGCCGCCGCCAGGCCGAACAGAATCTTGCCGAGCGCACGGCCTACCTCAATACCCTCATCGAAGTCAGTCCCCTCGGCATCGCCGTTCTCGATCAGGACGGCCGCATTCAGTTGTCGAATTCGGCCCTGGAGCGGCTCTTCCTCTATACGCGGGAGCAGATGTGCGAGGGCCGCCTCCATGATCTGCTCGTTCCCGAAGACCAGGCCGCCGAGGCTCAACACTTCATGGAAGAGTGTCTGCGCGGGCGCAGCGTGCACTTCGTCACGCGGCGCTCCCGGCGTGACCACTCCCTCGTCGACGTTGAGATTTATGGAGTCCCGGTGGCGATCTCCGGCAAGCCTGCCAGCATTCTGGCTCTCTACCAGGACATCTCCGCGCGCGTGCAGGCGGAGGCTGAGATGGAGGAGCGCCATCGTCTGGCCGCTTTGGCAGCCGAGGTCGGCCTCGCATTCACCGGAGCGGAGAACCTCCGCCAGGGACTCGAGCAGTGTGCCGACGCGCTGCTGAGAAACACCGATGTCATCACGGTCGGCATCTGGAGCTGGGATCGTCACACGCAACTCCTCGAGAGCCAGGCCGTGGCCGACATGCAGATGTTCGCCGGCCAGCACCGGTCCATGGATCCGGCCCGCATCGAGCGGATTGCCCGCACCGGCCTCCCCGAAGTGGACGAAGACGGAACTGGGCCGGGCGATCAGGCTAAAGGCTCCTTCGCGGGTTTTCCCCTCAGAGTCCGGGACCAGATGCTGGGTGTTGTCGCTGTGATGGCCGACCAGCCCCTCAGCGTCATTGCGCTTCAGGCTGTGGAGTCCGTTGCCCACAATGTCGCCCAGTTTGTCGACCAGAGGCGCGCCGAATCCCGCCTGCGCGAAAGCGAGGATCGCTTCCGGACGGCGTTCGAGGAAGCTCCTTATGGAATGTGCATGACGGCCCAGGACGGCCGCTTCCTGCACGCCAACGCCGCCCTTTGTCGAATGCTGGGATATTCCGCGGAGGAGCTGCTGGCCGGCGCATGGCCGCAGATTACGCATCCGGACGACCTGCCGCGATCTCGCGCGGCCGCGGACAGGTTCAGCAGGGGTCTGGCCACCACGCTCGAATTCGAGAAACGATACATCCACAAACAGGGGCAGACCATCTGGGGGCGGGTCCGTATTTCCCAGGTGCGAGACGGATCCGGCCAACCTACCCACTTCATCACCCAGGTCGAGGACATTTCGGAGCGCAGACTAGCCGAGGAGCGCCTGCGCGCCTCCGAGGAGAGCTATCGGGATCTCTTCGAGAATGCCAGCGACCTCGTCTACACCTTCGATCTTGATCTCCGCATTACCTCCCTGAACCGGCTCGCGGAAAAGACGACGGGGTACTCGCGGCAGGAAGCCGACGGCATGAGTCTCAGACAACTGATGACTTCTGAGGAGTGGGATCGCATCCGCATCGTGATCAGCAGGATGACAGCCGACCGGCCGCTGGCCAGGTTCGAAGTCGATCTGCAGCCCAAAGAAGGGCGCAGAGTCACGCTCGAGGTCAATGCACGCCTCATTCTGCGGGACGGCGCTCCCTACGGTATCCAGGCCATCGCGCGCGACATTACCGGGCGCGATGTTGCCGAAATGGAGCTTCGCCAGGCGCAGAAACTGGAGTCCGTCGGGCGTCTGGCTTCCGGAATCGCCCACGAAATGAATACTCCGATGCAGTTTGTCGGGGATAACATGCGTTTCCTCCAGGATTCCTTCCGGACCGTGCTGGAGATGCTCACAAACCTGCATAATTTCTGCGAGGGTTCCGGCTCCGGCCTCGCCGCAGAATACCAGCGGCTTGAACGGGAGCTCGACACATCGTATCTGCTCAAGGAGATCCCTGAAGCTCTCACTCAAACCCAGGACGGCGTCGAGCGCGTGATCACCATCGTCCGCGCGATGAAGGAATTCGCCCACCCGGAAAGCCGGGGCCGCGCCCGCGCCGATCTGAATAAAGCGCTCCTCAACACCCTCACCGTCGCACGCAACGAGCTCAAGTATGTAGCCGACGTCGAAACCGACCTTGGCGAGCTGCCCATGGTAGTCTGCAGCGTCAGCGACATCAATCAGGTGTTCCTCAACCTGCTTGTCAATGCCGCGCACGCCATCGCCGATGTTGTTCAGCAGACCGGAACGAAAGGCAGGATTCGCATCCACACCGAATCTGAGGGGCAGCAGGTGCTGGTTACCATCACTGACAACGGCGCCGGTATTCCCGAAAGCATTCGCCAACGAATCTTTGACCCTTTCTTCACGACCAAGGAAGTTGGCCGGGGGACCGGGCAGGGTCTGGCCATTGCCCGATCCGTCGTTCACCGCCACAAAGGCACGCTCACCTTCGAGAGCGTAGTTGGCCGGGGAACGACCTTCTTTCTTCGACTTCCGGTCGAGAACCCCGAAATCTGAAAACCGGCCGCCACCTGGGCAGGCTGGCCAGCTTTATTCGGACGTGCCGTACAGCTCTCGCGCAGCCACAATCGCGTTGGAGAAGCTTGAACTCCTGCCGAGATATGCTCCTGGGCAATTCCAGCGACCGGGCACGGCATGGCAAAGCCTGATTCTCCTCGTAGCGCAAAGACCTCCCGCGCCTTCCCGATGAGAGCACGGCTGAAAGATATTGCCGAAGATCTGAATCTTTCGAAAATGACCATTTCACAGTTCTGCGTGGCCAGACTGATATCGGCGACGCGACGCGGACGCGGGTCCTGCAACGGGTTAAGGAGCTCAATTACATTCCCAATATCAGCGCCAGCAGTTTGCGCACAGGCCAGACCCGAACGATGGGATTAATCCTGCCGGCTCTGGGAATCCCTTATCTGGCGAAGATCACCGCGGGAATCAGCCGAGCACTGAGTGAGGAGAAGTATGGGCTGATCGTTTCCTCCTCCGAAAATGACCTGGACGCCGAACAGAAGCAGATCGGCATCTTTCTCTCTTTACAACTGGACGCGCTGTTACTGGTTTCCCTGCAGGAGACCGCTTCGTTCTTCGAAGAATTCCAGGCGAGAACGGACATGCCGGATAGAGCGCCCCGGCATGGCAATCTCAGGTGTTCTCCCGGGTTTTCCTCAACATTTAAGCAACTCCCCGGGCCTGCTTCCATCTAAGGCCCAGGAGAACACACACATGCCCACAGTCACCGGTCGTGCCATGCAGGTCTCCGCCGCGGGCAAGGCATTCGAACTCATCCAGAAAGAGTTTCCGGAACCGCAATCCGGGCAGGTGCGCATTCGCGTACAGGCCTGCGGAGTCTGCCACAGTGACTCCCTCACCCGGCTCGGCCTCTGGCCTGGCCTGCAATACCCTCGAGTTCCCGGCCATGAAATTGCCGGCGTCGTGGACGCCGTCGCCTCGGATGTTCCGCTCTTCAAATCCGGCCAGCGCGTGGGTCTGGGCTGGCACGGCGGCCACTGCAACTACTGTGTGCCCTGCCGCCGCGGCGATTTCATTCTCTGTGAAAACCAGCCCATCTCCGGCATCCACTACGACGGCGGTTACGCCGACTACGTCATCGCGCCGGCTAATGTGCTGGCCGTCATCCCCGACGACCTCGCCGACGCTGATGCCGCTCCTCTGCTCTGCGCCGGCGTTACTACCTTTAACAGCCTGCGCAACAGCGGCGCCGGTCCCGGCGACACCGTCGCCATCCTCGGTATCGGCGGCCTCGGCCATCTCGCCATCCAGTTCGCCGCCAAAAGCGGATACCGCACAGTCGCGATTGCCCGCGGCCAGGATAAAGGCCCGCTCGCTCGCCAACTCGGCGCCCACCACTACATCGACTCCACCACTGACGATCCGGCCAAAGAGCTGCAGAAGTTCGGCGGCGCGAAAGTTATCCTCTCCACCGTCACCAGCGCCAAAGCGCTCGACTGGACCATCAACGGCCTTGCTCCTGCCGGCAAGCTGGTTATCGTCGGCGCCCCGGACGCTGCCCTCAGCGTCAACCCTTTGCCACTCCTCCTTGGCCGTCGCACCATCCTTGGCTGGCCCTCCGGCACCGGCATGGACTCCGAAGACACTCTCAACTTCAGCACTCTAACGGGCATCAAGCCCATGATCGAAACCTACTCGCTGGAGCAGGCCGAAGAAGCCTACAACCGCATGATGAGCGGCCACGCCCGCTTCCGCGTGGTGCTGACGATGGACAAATAGCCGCAGGCTGACGCGGCGCTCTCACGAGTCGTGTGAAGTCGAGTTATGCGCGGCGCGGATGCGACATTACGGTCGCCTGAAGAGGAGCCGCTGAGCGAAATCGAGCAGAACCTTTAACCGGCCCCTGCGCGCACCGCATCACCGCGCTTCGGTCGGCAGACGACTCTGACTTTGCCGCTCTTCTGTCCTCCACAGAAGAATCGCTCGGCGCCGTCGCATTCGAGCCCGGAAATGTTGGCTCCGCGGGGCATTTCCAGGATCTCAAGGACTTCGCCTGTTCGGGAATCGACGTGACGTAATTCGCTCTCATCCCCTTC
This sequence comes from uncultured Acidobacteriaceae bacterium, assembly GCA_963770525.1. Classification (GTDB taxonomy): domain Bacteria; phylum Acidobacteriota; class Terriglobia; order Terriglobales; family Acidobacteriaceae; genus Palsa-343. The sequence continues at coordinate 112,241 of CAVYPY010000010.1, forward strand.
GGAGGTGGCGTGCCACAGGTCGCCATCGACCCATGTGACACCCGTGACAAAGCGGTTGGACTCGATCGTACGCAGCACTTTGCCGGTGTCCGGATCGATTTGATGGATTTTCCGGTCGCGATATTGCCCCACCCACAGGGAGCCTTCGGCCCACGCAAGCCCTGAGTCCTGGCCTCCGCCCGGCGAGAGAATCGTAGCCAGCACAGTTCCCGTTTTCGGGTCGATCTTCTGAATGCGACCCTCAGCGATCTGAAACAGGTGCTGGCCGTCAAAGGCGGTTCCTGCGTGCGCAGCCACATCGATGGCGCGCACCGCCTGCCCGGTCGCAGGGTCGAAGGCATGCAGCTTGTCTCCCGACGCAAACCACACATGCCCACCGTCATAAGTCACGCCGTGTACCCGGTCAGCGCCGGGAAATGGGCCGTACTCACGTACAACTTCAGCGTGTGATCGTCTCATTGCTTCCACCTCAGCCGGTTGGCACAGGAGCCGGCAATAACAATGTTGTCGTCAATCCAGGCAATGGCGGCGAAATCCAACGGCGGGCGCGACCCCGACCGAACGACTGTACCTTGCCTGCCGCTGCCAGTGTATGCAGCGCTCGTTGCACGGTCCGCGGGCTGCTTCCCAGCGCAATCGCCAGCGCTGTACTCGACCACGCCTCTCCGTCGGCAAGAAAAGCCAGTACATCGCCATTATCATCTTCCACCGGCCGCGCCAAGACGACCACTTCGCGCGCACTGCGAGGGACCAGTGCAAACCCACGCTTTGTCGCGCTGATATCAGCCAGTGAGCGCATCATCCTGCGCAGCCTCCCCATCTCCACGCGCAGCCGCATCCGATGGGATTCATCCACCAGCCTCGCTCCGAAGGCCCGCGCAAGGAGCGCGTCCCGGGGAACATCGCCAGGCCACGCTTCGCCCATCGCGCGCGCCAACGCGAACAGAACCGGCCGGGTAACAAGGGAAACCACCGCACCTCGCTGGCGCACGACGTTCCGGCACGCATCCACTACCAGCGCTTTCGACGCCAGCAACGTTTCGACTTGTTCCAGCAGGAGTGCCTGCTCCTCTCCGCCCGCAATTTGTCGCGCGGCGGGCGTCCGCAGAATGCGCCAAGCGTTCTCCACCTCCGCGCTCAACGCTGGGATGCCCGCCTGCCGTGCCGCCCGCTTCGCCCGCGCCAAGGCGGCCTGCGCTACACGGGTCCGAAGGCGTCGCAGCGCAATGCCTGCCACCACGAGCTCGTACGAGGTCCGCAACGCTGCGGTCAGCGGCGCAGCGTCAAAGTCGGCAAGCATGTTCTCCGCCTCGCCGAGCCGCCCGATCAGAACAAGCCGGCGCATCTGAAGAAACCGCGCGTGCGCTGCGTTTAGCCGGTCCCCGCGCATTTCGAGCGTCAGCCGTGCCGCGTCCAACGCCTTTGCCGGCCAGCCCAGGTCCCGTGAAGCCAGCGCGATCTCCGCTTCCGCAACAACGCACCGCGCCCGCGCCACCGCTTCCTTCGGGCTGAACGCTCGCGCTGCTTTCCGCAGCAGTTCCTTCGCTCGTGCAAACTCGCCGAGCTGCGCCATTGCGATCCCGCGCAGCGCGAGCGCCGGCGCATCATCACGCAAGGCCACGCGCTTCAATGCGCCAAGAGGATCCCCTGTGGCAAGGGCCCGTCCCGCGGCTGTGATCAGCGAATCCATCGGAATCCCGCCACACTTGTCACTCCCACCTTGTGCGGCTCCTGAATCAGTATTTGTACATGGCCCCCACACACCGGGCCAATCCAGAGCAAGCCGTCCAAAATCGGCAGAGGAGAAATACGATGACTCAACCAACAGCAAATGACCAGGAACATGGATATCTTCCGAAGAACACGCCTCCCGTCGTTTCGCAGAGGGAATGGGAAGCGGCGCGCCAGCAGCTTCTCGTCAAAGAGAAGGAACTCACCCGTGCCCGGGATGCGATGGCCGCGCAGCGCCGCCGGATGCCCTGGATGCTGATTGACCGGAATTATGCATTCGAAGGGCCCAGCGGCAAAGTCAGCCTGCTCGATCTGTTCGAAGGCCGCCGCCAGCTCGTCCTCTACCGCGCCTTCTTTGAGCCTGGCGTCTTCGGGTGGCCCGATCACGCCTGCCGCGGCTGCTCCCTTGGCGCCGATCAGGTCAGCCACCTCTCTCACCTCAACGCCCGCGACACCACGCTCGCCTACGCCTCGCGCGCGCCGCAGGCGGATATCGCGCGCCTCAAGGCCCGCATGGGCTGGACCCTGCCCTGGTACACCATGACCGATAGCTTCGACGCCGACTTCGGCGTGGACCAGTGGCACGGCCACAATGTTTTCATCCACGCCGGCGACAAGGTGTACCGTACCTACTTTATTAACAGCCGCGCCGACGAGGCGATGGGAACCGTATGGAGTTACCTCGACCTCACGCCCCTCGGTCGCCAGGAAACGTGGGAGGATTCGCCCGAAGGCTACCCCCAGACCGCTCCCTACAAGTGGTGGAACTGGCACGACAACTACGAAGCCGAAACCATGCTGAATCCGAAGTGGCTCGACATCATCACCGACCCCGCGGGAGCCGCCATCCGGCGTCGCGAAGAAGAAGAGTCGAAGGGATGCGGCTGTTCATAAGCCTGACAGCCAGACCCCGTGCAGCAAGGGAGAAATCCTCAATTTCCCGCAACCGTCTGCTGGAAACGGAGACATGATCATGACGCAAGCGACTTTTCTGGCTGCTCAATTCAAGCCCGGCATTGCAAGGCCGACACGCGATGCCGCGTTCTCAGAACGCCAATCCCGGCGCGTCCTCCTCCCCGTCGTGGGGCTGCTCTTCGTCGTCAGCGCAACCGTGACGGCGCTCTGGTGCAGCTCCATGGAGGCGATGAGTGGCATGCCCATGCCTGGCGGCTGGACCATGTCGATGACCTGGATGCGGATGCCGGGACAGACGTGGGCTGGTGCCACGGCCTCGTTTCTCGCCATGTGGGTTGTGATGATGGCGGCGATGATGCTGCCGTCGCTGTTGCCCATGCTGTTGCGCTATCGCCAGGTCATCGACTGCGCTGCCGAATCGCGCCTCGAGCGTCTCACGGCCATCGCGGGGCTCGGATACTTCTTCGTGTGGACCTTGTTGGGATTGGCCGTCTTTCCGGCGGGGGTTGTGCTGGCAACCGTCGAAATGAAAATTCCAGCCCTGGCACGGACTGTTCCCACTACCGTCGGAGTGGTCGTCCTCCTTGCCGGCGCGCTTCAGTTCACGAGATGGAAAGCTCGCCAACTCGCGTGCTGCCGGGAAGCACCGAGCTACTGCCTAAGGAAGCCCGCCAACGACGGCACGGCTTGGCGGCAGGGCCTGCGCTTCGGGCTCCATTGCAGCCTGAGCTGCGCCAATCTGACGGTGATCCTTCTGGTGACAGGAGTCATGGACCTGCGGGCGATGGCTTTCGTCACTGCGGCCATTACCGCTGAACGCCTCGCACCCTCCGGGAAAGGGACTGCCCAGGCCATAGGGCTCGCCATCCTGTTGATCGGGTTGATTTTGACGGCGCGAGCGATCAGGTTCACATGAGACTTACCGCGGTCCGGGTTTCCATGCGGAGGGCGGCTGAAGAGACCTGAGCTTGTGGATTGACTGTCCCTCCTCGATTTCATAGATGGCGTCGGCGGGAACGTTCTTAAATTCCTGACGAAGTCCACTGGGCCAGCGCACTTCGACTCCGGACAGGATGGCCACCTTCCCCAAACCGAAATGGAGGCGGGTATCGTTGCTGGAGTTGTAGCCGCCCCCTCCACGAACCTCGTCGATTTGTGTCATACCTCCTGCATGAACTGTGACCCGGGCTCCGATCGCCATTCGATTACTCCGTCGTCCCACGAGGCGGAAGAGAACGCGATGGTTCCCATTGTGGCTGTCATTGATGAACAAAGAGGGAGGTCCATCGACATTGAAGACAACAAAATCCAGGTTGCCATCATTATTGACATCTCCGATGGCTATACCGCGGCGCGACTGGAGAGGTTCTTTGTTCAGGCTGGCCTGATCGGCGATATCTTCGAAATGTCGTCCCTGGAGATTCCGAAACAGCTGCATGGGCTCACGGAACTTCACGTCGCCCTGCAATTGGTCCATCGGGGAGGAGAAGTTACCGTTGGCGACCAGAAGATCAGGCCACCCATCGTTATCGAAATCGCCGAACCCGACACCCCATTTCACGGGTGCAACGGTATCGCGCGCGAGTCCCACATTGGCGGCGACATCGGTGAAGACAAGTCGATCGTTGCGATACAGGCTGACAGGCTGGCCGCTGTAACGGGTCGTGACCAGGTCCAGCCTGCCGTCACGATTGAAATCACCAAAATCCGCAGCCATATTGCCAAAGATCTCCCCATTGGCCCCGAAAGCCACCCCCGTGGTCACGCCATCCTCTTCGAACCTGCCATTGCCGAGGTTGTGATAGAGAAAATTAGCACCGCCATCGTTGGTTACAAACAGATCAGGCCATCCGTCATTGTCGTAATCGCCCCAAACCACTCCCATGCCATGAAGTTTTGCCGGGTTGCTGACGCCGGCCTTCTGTGACACATCTTCGAATGTGCCGTCTCCACGATTCCGCAGCAGAAAATCTGTCTCCCCGTTCAGATCAGCCGGCATTTGGAAAATGACAGACCGATCTCCAACGGCCGTGGGGTCAGGAGCAGGCAGATGATGAAGATCGACGTCGACATATCGAGCCACGAACAGGTCGATGTGTCCGTCGCGGTCGTAATCAGCCCAGGCGGCGCCGGTACTGAAGCCGCCCAGCTTTACTCCGGCGTGGTCGCTTACATCTTCGAACCGGCATCCTCCCAGGTTGTGGTAGAGGACGTTGTGCCCGTAGCCGGTCACATAAAGATCCGGCAGGCCGTCGTTGTCATAATCACCAACGGCGATAGCCATGCCCCATCCGCGAGTCGTGAGTCCGGCAGCTTTGGTGATGTCGGTGAAATGAATCTGTCCTTCTTTTCCATCCTGGTGATAGAGGGTGATCATCGGATCGCCGCCAGCGAGATAGCGGTCAATCGTGGTGTCATTCACGACGGCGATATCGAGCTTGCCGTCGTTGTCGCAATCAAAGAGCGCGATACCGCCCCCACCCATGGTTTCGACAATATAATGCCGCTCCGTTGATGAATGGGGAACCGTTGTCAGGCCTGCCTGCTGACTGACGTCGCGAAAATGGATGGTCTCGGCCGCTTTTGCCGCCCGTCCCTGTGGGGCAACGGCCTCGGCTGAACCGGATGAGGTTTGTCGCGGATGTACCTGAGCGACCACGCAGGAGGAAAAAAGGAGAGAGGCAACACAGGCCATCCGCCCACAACGCGCGATGCGTGCGGTTCTGCAGGAAGCCGTCCACGTGAATGATCTGCCCATCCCGACAGTGAGTATCGCAGAGGAAACCTGCCTTACAAAATCACTCGGGAGTATTCGTTGCTCCCCGGATGTCGGGCCGCCAAACGCGGCGGAAACGACGCGAATTCCCTTAATGCGTTGCGCCTGGAGTTTGTTGTGGGCGCAGTTTCTCTACCAGCTGCTCCGTTTCCGCCCTGTTGAGATTCTTCGTCTTGTCAAACTCAGCCTGTGCCTCGGTGCGCATGCCCATCGATTGATACAGCCGCGCGAGTCGCCAGTGCGCCTGGGAGTCAGAGGGTGCGAGTCGTTCTGCCTGTTTGAATTCGCGAATGGCATCGTCCTTGCGTCCGGCGTCAGAGTCAAGAATGCCGAGATCGAGCCATGGGAGTTCCTGCGAGTCATTGAGCTTCAGGGCGCGCGCCACGAGGGGGCGTGCCGCATCCGGGTGATTCAGGCGCAGCTCCGAATCGCCCCAGTAGGCGATCGTCTGCGCGTCACGGGGCACATTGTCTGCCTCGAGCTGGAATTGCTGCGCAGCCTCCGTCAAATCATTCCGGCACCACAGAAGATAGCCGAGGCCGAAGTGGACCCCCGGGACCTTTGGGTCTACTCTGACCGCGTTCCGGAACTGCTGAATAGCGTCGTTATCATCGCGCATCTCGTCGTACGCTTCGCCGGCGAGCATATCGGCTTCCGCAGATTCCGCATTGAGACCGAGGATCTGGTGGTACACGTCGAGGACACACTGGTACTGCTTCGACCAGAGGCAGCTATGTGCGAGGACCAGGCGGTAGGGAAGGTCATGCGGGTCGCGCGCCATGGCATCGCGCAGGAAGGGAACAGCCGCTGCGTAGCTGGCGGCGCCATAATCGGCCATTCCGATCAGAAGACGAAGGCGCTGGGCGTCGGCTGAGTCGGGATTAGCTTCTCGGTAGAGCGGCAGGAAGACTCCGGCAGCCTCCTTCATCCTGCCGGCCTTGAAGAGTGCGAGACCGAGGTTCATCTGCAGGCCCGGCAGTGCCGGATTCAGGGCTGCGGCCTTGCTATAGTAGCGAACGGCCTGCGGGTAATGCTGCTGCTGCGACTCCAAAAAGCCGAGATTGGCGCAGGCTTCGGCGTCGGCGGGATGGGATTTGAAGATCCCCTGCCACGCAGCTTCAGCCTCGGCGAGCCGGCCCTGCTGCTGAAGAGCAATGGCGGCGCTGCGCTGCTGCGCATACGAGTCCCGGGTCTGGCCGGAAGCATGGGTACACGCGAGGGCAAGCGCGAGGGCGACGAGTGTTCGCAGCGAAGGGATCCCGATCAAGTCCATCTTCAAAGGGCCATTGTCGCGCGCGGCAAGCGGGGTTCGCAATTACGCAAAAAAGAAAAGGGAGCGGCCACAAAGGGACCGCTCCTTCAGGGAGGCCACTACAAAAGGATCAGAAGACAAACTTCCCGCCCAGCTCCATGGTGCGTGGGCTGTAATCGCCGGTGACCGCGCCGAAGTTGCCGTCGTGGCTGCCGGTGTCGATGTTCTGGAAGATGGTGTGGTTGAAGGTGTTGAAGGATTCGAAACGCAGCTGAATGCTGGTTCCATGCTCGTTGAGAGGTATGGCCTTAAAGAGCGAGAGATTCCAGTTGAAGAGGCCGGGACCCACGGCCGAGTCCTTTCCGGCGCTGCCGAATCCCTCGTTGGGGCCACCGTCCCATGGAGCAACTGGATCGGCATAGGAACCGGGGGTAAACCATTCCGTTACCTTTTTGGGGTAAGAGGGTTTTGAAACCAGGTTAGGACGATTGGTGAAGCAGCAGCCCAGGCCAACAACATCGCTGCCCGTGTAGGTGATATAGAGGGGCACGCCCGACTCCGCCGTGGTAATGCCAGAGATGGTCCAGCCGCCGATCGTGTCCCGCGCCAGCATGCTGCCGTGGGCGCCAAAAGGCAGGTTATAGACGTAGCTCACATTCAGATCGTTACGATGGTCGAATGTGTCATCGGAACCGCGGTCATACCTTAAATTGAAGGGATCGGATACCCCATTGAGGTCATTGCTTAATTCATCGATATTGTGAGACCAGGTGTAGGCCACCTGAGTGGTCAGCCCGTGCTTGTTCTCCATGCGGACGCCGGCCTGAAGGGAGTTGTAGTTGAAGTTGGTTTCGTTCTCCTCCTGGTTAATTGCGCTGTATCCAGGGAAGATGCGATAGATGTTCGCATTGAGTGTGCCATTCGCGACGCCCTCGCGGTCATCGTAGGGGGCTGCCGAATTGGCGGGATCGTTTAAAGGCAAGGTATTAACCTGCCGGTCATCGCTCTGATTCCAGCCATCGGAGCCCACATACTGCACCACGGCCACTACCGACGGCGCCAGCTCGCGCTGGATTCCCAGGCTGAAGTCGATGGTGCCGGGGTTCGGATAGTGGTAGTTGATGTTGGTGAGATCGGAGGGGAAGGTTTGCGTGGTGGTCAGTCCCGTCAGTGCGCTGGTGCTGGGGTTGGAGAAGTAGACGTTAGTGGCCGACGGCTGATAGGCAAAGGGCGGATTGAGAGCCGCGTTGTACACGTCGTTGCCCTGGACCCGCTCATAGAACGTGCCAAAACCGCCGCGCAGGACCGTCTTACCGTTGCCATCGATGTTATAGGCAAACCCAATGCGCGGTTCCCACGTTTTGTAATCGTTCACCACCACCCCGCGGGGGAACCCGTTCACGCCGGCTTCCTCCATGCCATTCAGATAGAACTGCTCGCCGTTCGTATTGCACCGTTGTGTGGAGCAGGTAAACGCAGTGAGCGAAGATGGATCCAGAGTCCCGGCGGCCGTGACCGGATTGCCGAGCGAGTAGTTATAATCGGACGCCACAAAATTCGCGAACTGATCGTAGCGTTCGAAAGCGTGAGGCAGGCCGTCATAGCGGAAGCCGAGGTTGAGAGTCAGTCGCGGATTGACGTGCCAGTTGTCGTTGGCGTAGAAGCTGTAGTTGTTATTCACCCAGTGCTTGTTCGCCAGGTACTGGAGCTGAGTAAAACTGGAGGTGTCGCCCAGCAGGAAGTTAACGTAAGAATCGTGGGAGAACGCACTGGAGTTGAACGCGGCGGTTCCCTGGGTATTGGCCTGCAGTTGCTGGTTTTTGTAATCGTGGAGCCAGCTGAAGCCAAATTTGAACTGGTGACGGCCTTTGGTCCAGGAGAGGTCATCGCGATACTCAAAGCCTTCGTATCCATTTCTCCACGGATAGTAAGCTTCGCTCCAGTCGGTGTTCAGCGGGGAACCCTGCAGGTCAATTTCCGGAATATCGTCGCCGACATTATCGGAAACCGGGAAGAAGCTGGTCGCCGTCCACCCGCTGGGCAGTTTGTAGCTGCCGCCGAATCCCGCCTGGGGAGTGAGGGTGATTTTATTACCGCTGTACAGGAACGCCGTTTCGTTCAGCAGCGAAGGCGAGTAGGTCTGAGTGAGTTTAATCGCCGCCGTATAGGACGGGTTAGTCATAGCAGTTCCCACCGTCGGATAGGCACTGTCGTTCCACAGCGGCGGATAGAACGATTTCGCCATCGCGTCGTGCAGGTAGTGGCCCATGAGCTGGAATTTGCTGTTGATGGTGTGGTCGATACGTCCTGCCTCTTCACGAATGTCGTCCGTCTGAGGGACCGAAGCTGTGAACTGGCTGGTGCCAAGGTTGGGCTTGGGAAAGGTGCCCGCATTGAGTACGAGGACGGCGTTGGGATCGATAAGGTTGGCCGGGATCACATTGCCAGGAAATGGCTGGCCGGGCGTCAGGCCGTCCTGGGTGTAGAGGGCAAGCTTCGCGGGATCGGATGTGACGGGAACGATGGGAGCAGCGGTGCTGTTGAAGGGCGTATAGCTGAGATTCTGGCCGGCTGTGGGGAAATCACTCGCGGGAATGGTATTTGCGACCAGCGGCGTGCTGCCCTGAATGAGCCGCCGCCACTCTTCATTCCAGAAGAAGAAGGTGCGGTTGCGATTTTCGTTGTAAACGTGCGGAATAAACAGTGGACCGCCGATGTTGAAGCCAGGCACATTGAGCTGGAAGGTGGGACGGGCGCCCCCGGTCTGCTTCACGAAGTAATCGTTGGCATCGTAATCAGTGTTGCGGTTGAACTCGTAGGCCTCGCCGTGGAACTTGCTGGTGCCGGACTTGAGCACGAGAAGGATCGTGCCGCCGGAACCGATGCCGTAGTCGGGTTGGTAGTTGCTGTCGAGGGTCTGGAACTCGGCAATGGATTCCTGCGAAGGCAGGTTCATAAAGCAGCCGCCGCAGCCGCGGTCATTCTGTTCGGCTCCATCGAGCAGGTAGATGTTGTGCTCGGTGCGGGTTCCGTTGAAGCTGATGCCATTGGCGGAGGTGAGTGCGTCAACGCCGCTGAACGCGGGCAGGTTGTTGGAGACGCCGAGGCCGAGAGCGGCCAGCGCAGTGACGTTGTTACCGTTAGTAGACAGCTGTTCGACCTGTTGACCGCTGATGAGGGTGCTGACCTCGCTGGTTTCGGTTTGGGTTTGAAGAGCATTGGCCTGCACCGAGACGGTCTGCGTCGCGCTGCCCACGGCGAACTGGATGTCCTCTTCCAGGGTTTGGGCGACGTTCACGACGATGCCGGTCTTGGTGAACTTCTGGAAGCCGGGGGCGGTAGCGTCGAGGGTCCAGGTGCCGATACCGACGTTGCCGAAACGGTAGGCGCCCGCCGAGTTGGAGACGTCCTGGCGCACAACGCCCGTGGCGTTGTTGGTAAGGGTGATCTGCGCGCTGGCAACGACGGCACCGGAAGGATCGGTGACGGTGCCGTTGATCGTGGCGTTTTCCTGAGCATGGAGCGGGGGATGGACCAGGAGAAGCAGAGCGAGAGCCAGAAAGAATACGAGTCGGTGTCTGAAGCGGACCGCCTCGATTGCGACTGAAGGAACCCGACGGTCAAGCAGGTTGAGATTGGATGTCATGACGCCTCCCTGAGCAAACGTTTTCTTGAGTTGCCGGTAAATCGTCTCACCAGCCCATTTTTTGCATGATTGCAGTCCATGCAATTTTTTCTGCGGGAAAACAATTACTACCGTCGAATGGGCATTGTCAAGCCGGAAAAGCCTCTCTATAGTGCTCGTTACCGCCATAACCACTTGTGGGGAGCCGAGTGCGAAAAGAGAATCCACGTGCACTCGGGAAACGCTTTCTCCTATGCCCGGCTCGTGGTACGCTGGGAAACGCATTTTACGGAACCCTTCATGGCTGGTTCGACGAGAAGGACAAGGCGACGGTCGGTTCTGGAGTCCGACCGCATGGATATCCATGCGGTTGCCCGGCTGGCCCAGGTTTCAATCGCCACCGTGTCGCGAACCATCAATCATGTGCCCAGCGTAAGCCCCAAGCTCGCAAAACAAGTGTGGGAGGCGATCCGCGAACTGAATTACCTCCCCAATACACAAGCGCGGGCCCTGGTATCGGGGCGCAGCAGGATTCTGGGACTGATTGTTTCGGAAATTACAAACCCGTTCTTCCCGGAACTGATCCAGGGGTTTGAGGATCTCGCGGTCGAAAATGGATACGAAATTCTGATTGGCTCGACGAACTATGAGCCGGAGCGGATGCAACGATGTATCCGGCGCATGATGGAGCGCAAAGCCGATGGGGTCGCGGTGATGACCTTCGGCATCGAGCAGCCTCTGCTGGATCAACTGGCCGACAGAAAGGTGCCGCTGGTCTTCGTCGATATCGCTCCCAACCGCCCGGGCATCAGCATTCTCAAGGTGGATTATCGCCGCGGCATCCGGCAGGGGGTGCAACACCTGGCTGCGCTGGGCCACAGGAGGATCGCCTTCGTGACCGGACCGCTGCGCCTGCACTCAGCGCAGTCTCGCCTGACTGCGTTCAGGAAATCCCTGGATGAATGCGGAATTCCGGTGGAAGACAAGCTGATCATCGAAGGCGACCATACGATGGAGGGCGGCAAGGCGGCCGCCGAGAAGCTCAGGAATCGGGATGCTCTGCCCACAGCCATCATGTGCTCAAACGACATGCTGGCCATTGGAGTTCTGCACGAGCTTTCGCACTCGGGCGTACGGGTCCCCGACGAGGTTTCCATCATCGGCTTCGACGACATTCATATGGCATCCATGATGATTCCTCCGCTCACCTCCGTCCAGATGTCTCGCGCCGATCTGGCATCGGCCGCGGTGTCTGCACTGCGCGGGCATCTGGAAGGCGCTCCGAAGCGGGAGTACAAGATCGACACGCAGCTGGTCGTACGAGAGTCGACGGGGTTTCCACGTGGGACGATGGCGCACTTTCGCCGGCACGAGCAGGAAGACCTGTCTCCTGCGGGGGAGTAGAGATGACCGGAGCAGCGGTTGGTTGTCGACCCTGTCGAGTCGTCGTCAATGCCCCTCCCAGGATCGCAGGTTTCGATCACGCGTTACGTTTTCCTGTCTCTGCCAGGCGATCCATCTGAATCGCCAGCGTCCATGGGGTGTTTATGCAGGCGAAAATCAACCTTGCACCAATGATGGTACTGGCGCTCGCCCTGACCGGCGCCGCAATCGTGGCAGGACAGCAGGCCACTGCCGAATCCAATACTCCTCCATCCAGGCCGAAAGGTCCCTGTGACATTTATGCTGCCGCCGGAGATCCCTGCGTTGCCGCTCACAGTACGATTCGCGCGCTGTACGCCTCCTACGACGGCCCGCTCTATCAGGTCGTGCGCCAGTCCGACAGGAAGACCCTGGACATCGGCGTTGTTCAGCCGGTCGCGTCACCTGTCCCGGATCCGGGGGGATATGCCGATGCAGCCGCGCAGGACGCATTTTGCGCCAACACGTATTGCTGGATCACAAAGATCTACGACCAGTCCGGCAAGCACAACGACCTGACGCAGGCGCCACGCGGAGCATTCAGCGGGCCGGCGCTGGGCGGGTTCAACAATGTTCCGCTCGCTGACATAGCGCCGATCACTCTCATGGGCCACAAAGTCTATGGCGTCTTTATCGAGCCGGGCATGGGTCTCCGGGACGACGACCCAAAGGGCACGGCCGTTGACGATCAGGCAGAGGGGCAATACTGGGTCATCAGCGGCAGGCACTTTAATTCAGGCTGCTGCTTTGACTACGGCAACGCTGAGATCGACAGCCGCGACGACGACAACGGCACCATGGAAGCCACGTATTTTGGCGACGCTCCTTATTGGTTCCACGGAACCCTTCCCGGGCCCTGGATCGAAACCGACCAGGAGAACAACCTCGTTGGCTGCGTTAATCCCGACGGCGCGAAGTTCTGCGCCAGCCTGCCGACGATCACCTGGCGATTCGTAACCGCCATGGCCAAGGGCGAACCGCACCACTGGTCGTCCATGGGCGGGGACGCGCAGCGCGGTGCGCTCTCGGTTATGTTCAGCGGACCGCGCGTGAACGCCACATACGATCCCATGCGCAAGCAGGGCGCCATCCTGCTGGGCAATGGAGGGGACAACAGCAACGGATCGCAGGGAACTTTTTATGAAGGTGCGATGACCGCGGCCGGAACTTTCCCAACTGACGAAACCGACCGCCAGGTGCAGGCTAACATTGTGGCGGCCGAATACGGGGTTCTACCGGTCAGCGTGGCGCCGGCAAAACAGGCAGCCACTCCGCCGGGCCTGCAGACGTTCGCCCCAAGGTCGTCGCAGGATACCATCGTGACCTTCACGAATACCACGGCGGCGCCGGTGGCCGACGTTGTGCTGAGTCTCTCGTTGCCGGAGCAGTGGGCTGCGGTGGTTGCGGGAGAATCCGCGACGGAGAAGACCTTCGCCGGCCCGGTGGCGCCGGGCGCGAGCGTGAGCACGACCTTCAAAGTGACCTCAGGACCAGCGGCGTTCAATGGCGATCTCCTCGCCAGGGCTCAGTGGATGAACCCGGCGAGCAGCCGAAACCAGTCCGCGGCCATTGCCGAGAAAGTCCGCAACGTCAGCCCAGTCAGGATCAACGAATTTCGCATCCGCTCCGGCCCTCCCACCAACGCGACGGACTCGTTTGTCGAGCTCTATAACGCGGGCGATCGGAGCGTGGATATCTCCGGCTGGACGCTGACCGAGCGCCCGACCCAGCAGGCTGTCTTCTCAGCGGTGAAAATTCCATCCGGAACCGCGCTCGAAGCGCACGGCTTCTACCTGCTTGGCCTCGCCAACTCGGGTTTGGCAGTGGCCGCGCACCCGGGCGACACGACGATCTACGTGAGGAGCACGTCCGGCATGAAGACCGGCGATACGATCGGCGTCGGCGCAGGCTCGAATGCAGAGACGCGCAGAATCGCCGCCCCTGGAACCCCAGCCGGCAACCCTACGACGCTGTGGCAGCCGCTGCCCGACGGACCGGTTATCACGATCTCACCAGGCTCAACGAACGTCCCCGTCATTAGCACGTCCGGCTTCGTGGTTGGTCAGAAGCTGGCTCTCGGTTACGGCGCGAGATATCCGACAGTGCGGAGCGGCCTCGAGCGATATGAAGTGGCCACAGTGACCGCGGTCGGCAAGCCGGGCACGCAGGCTTACCTGGCGGCGGACGCGCCTGCTGGAGCGACGAACATCAAGGTGACGTCCGTCGCCGATATCTCGGTGGGTGACAAGATCCGTCTGGATATCGACAGCGCGGGGCACGGGATCGAAACCGTTACGGTGACGCACGTGGGCAGCGAGGCGCAGCGCACGAACCTCGTTGCGAATGCAGCCCAGGGCGCGATCGATATCAAAGTGCGGGATGTGCGCGGCTTCGCCGCCGGCGACAAAATCACCCTCGGCACGCCGGTGAACAAGCAGACGGTGACGATTACCGCCGTCGGAACGTCGGGTGCCCGCGGTGCGAGCATTGAATTTACCCCGGCTCTCGAACAGGCACACATCGCCGATGAGGAGCTGGTTGCGCCGGGCACCGGTCTTGACGTCGCCGCCCCCCTGCAGTTCAGTCACGCGGCCAACCTCCCTTTCAGCGACCGGGGGACAGGGATCAGCTTCGCGCCCGCGACCGCTTTTGCTCACCTGAGCAATGAGCCGGTGCAGGCGCTGGGGACGGGTATCAAGCTGGACAGTGCACTTTCCGGAAATCATGAGATCAACGCGGTTGTGCGCGACGCCGCAGTTACCAACGCAGGTTATGAGGGAACACCGGCGCCCAACCAGTGGTTCGGCGGCCCCGAGCTCTCCACACAGTCTCCTTCATTCGGGCGCATCATCACGCTGCAGGAAGGCAGCATGGTGCTCCGCGATGCTGCCGGCCTGGTGGTGGACAGCCTTAACTATGGCGGCCTCATCGACCCATGGGCCGCCGAAGGTTATCAGGGCACCTCTGGATTACAGGCGAGTGGCTGTTATGTGTCGACACCCGGTTCAGCCGGATTCGGGCCGTTCGTTTCGACCGGCGGCGGGTCCAATACGAGCGCAGGCCGCTTCCCTGACGGCGCCGACACCGACAGCAACTGCCTCGATTTCGTAACGTCGCCTGCTACCAACCTGGCCGTTGCCTCAAACGCCGGTGCCACGAATATCAAAGTTGCCAGCGTGACAGGGTTCGGCCCTGGCGAGACCATCAGGATTGATGCGGGCCGAAATCTCGAAACCGCCGTCATTGCGAAGGTGGGCACGGCCGGGGCCACAACCGTGGCCTCTGACGTGCCAGCCGGCTCCACCCTCCTTCACGTCGGCAACATGATGGGCTTCAATGACGGCCAGACCATCACCATTGGCGGTGGCGCGGACTCTGAGACGGCCGTTGTCGCCTTCATCACTCCGTGGGATGGCACGATCACCGTTGCTGCGCCACTCACGCACGCGTACGCGGCAGGAGCAGAGGTTTCCGGCACCGGCATCACGCTGACTGACGCTTTGACCCGGGAGCATCCCAGGGAGGCGCAGGTCACAGGCAGCGTGTCGACGCCCGGGTCCCCCAACCGCTATTTCAGGGTGCCTCGATAATGATCCCATTCGAAGTGCAGGGGGCCGAGTCTGCACATTGTGCGGTCGATAAGCGCCTGACCTGAGACTATCTGGTGCCCGGAGGGGGACTTGAACCCCCACGACCGGTTAAGGTCTGCGGATTTTAAGTCCGCTGCGTCTGCCAATTTCGCCATCCGGGCCTGTCGTTCAAATCACTGATTCTACAATATATATTCCATTCCTCGCGTTTTCCGCATAAGGAGCAAATGTGAGACTGTGTAAGAAAATGTGAAAATTTCGCGGATTTTGCATGGTTCTTTTCACTCCCCCGATGAGGCGCTTTGACCCCGCTCTCGAGCCAAGATACTCTCACAAGTTCCAAGAGCGCGCTATGCGAGATTTTACTATCCGTCGCATACACCGCCCTATCTCCATTATGGTCCTGCGTTGCGTCGATTGCCGTGTATTGAGGTTGTAATGGTCTGCCTAGCCTTGGTTCTGCTTCCCAAAGCTCTGTATGTCACGCCTGCCAAGCTGCTGGAGACCGTCCCTCAGCCCACGCTCAAGCCTTGCGCGACTTGTATGCTTTCCGATTGCGGCTCGATTTTCTGTGCTGCCGCTGGTTCTTGCTGGATCGCGGTCGGATGCGAAACGTCACGGCTCAACTCGTATCCCAGCGCCTTCGCATCGTTCGTGTACATCTGCACGTCGAACTGAGCGCGTGACACTGACACATAGGCCATGCGGCTGTTGACGAGTTCGCCGGGAGCCTGTTCCGTGTCCACGTGGATCAGCACGCGGTCTGCTGTCTGGCCCTGGCTGCTGTGGCTCGTCACCGCATAACCGTAATCCAGATGCGGATGCTGCCGCGCGTTGAACTCGACCTCGCGGCCCGAGTCCGTGCGGAGTTTCAGATTGCCGTCGCCCCCGATTCGCTCAATGGTCGCCAGTTCTCGGTTGGCGAGTTTCTGCTCATGGTACGGGGCCGTGAGTTGCACGCGGTCGCCCTGCGCGAACTTCCGCTCGCTGTCGCGGTAGACCGTCACACCCTGCAAGCGGCGCGGATCGTAGCTCAGTTCTTCGCCGCCGTGCCGCCTCACTGTGAGCGTGTTGCTTTCGCGGTCCACATCTGACACGCGCGCATACTCTCCCGGCTCGATGCCGAGAGGCTTGCTCCCTTTCGAGTAGCGCAGTACGTCGCCGCTCTCGTAGTTCTGCGCGTGCTGGCGGTCTGCACCCGTTACGTCCTGGCGCGCGTAGAGCACATGCACGCGCTGCTCGTCGTGCGATACCTTGCCCTCGCTCTGCATCGTGCGATGGATGGCGTCGTTGATCTCGCGGCGTGAGACATTGTCGGGCGACACAACCAATGTCCGCTCCGGCGAGCGCACGTACTCGCGGGCGATTTCGCCGATGCGTTCCTGCCGGTCGCCGATCTCATGCACGCGGCCCTGGCTGTTGAGATTGCCGACGGCCTCGCGCACTTCGCCGCGCGCAAGCTGCTCCACGGCTTCTTTGAGCGCCGGGTCTTTCTGCCGGATGATCTCATCCAGTCTGGCCGTGCGCATTCCCGCTTCCTGCAACTGCGCATAGGGCCGTCCTGCTTCGACCGCCTCATGCTGGCGCACGTCGCCCACGAACAGCACGCGGTCGTTTTCTTTCAACCGCTCAACGAACGTGTGTAACTGCTTCGTGCTCGCCATGCTCGATTCATCGACCACGTAAAGCCGTTTCTGTCCGTCGTCTTGCTGCTCGCCCCGTGCAAGATGCTTTTGCAGAGTTTGCGTCTCGATGCCCGCTTCCGCTAGTTTCTGCGCGGCCCGCGATGTCGGTGCGAGTCCTTCCACCTGATAGCCCGCACGCTCGGCCCTTTCACGGACAGCCGCTAAGGAAGTCGTTTTTCCGCCCCCGGCTACGCCTTCAAGCGCCATCATGCGGTCGCGGCTCGTCAGCACATCCTCCACCGCGTTCCTCTGGCTCAAGCTCAAGTGCGGATGCTGCTCCATCGTCTGCTGCCGTACCTGACCGTCTGCCAATACCTCGCGCGTGCCCTGGCCCAGCTTCATCCGCTCGATTAGCTCGCGCTCGAAACCCTGCATTTCGCCGGTCGTGAACGCGCGGCCTGCGAGTCCAGGCCTGCGCTCCACTTCGATCAGTTCTTGGCGTTCTGCACGCCGCTCGAACTCGGCGCGAACCTCCGGCAACCTTGCCTCGCCCATAGTGTGCTTGAGGGCATCGCGCATCAGCGTTCTTTCATCGGCTACGGCCTCGCGCTCCATGCCGCGCTCACGCGCATAGCTCATGCCCTCGTGCGCGGCAACTCCCGCTTGCTCCGGCTTCAGTTCCACACCGGGCCGCTGCGCCGCCTCTTTGACAACGTGCTGCGGCTGCTGGCCGTGTTCGGCTGCGAGTCGCTGATGCTGCGCTCGCACATCTTCATGCGATAACGGCTGCTTGGCGTCGCGCGTCTGATGCGCGGCGATTTGCGCGGCGCCAGCCCCGCGCACCCCGGCCTTCTCCATGTGTTCTTCGATCTGCTGCCGCCTCGGACTCGACGCCTCCAAATACTCGCGCGTGTAACCCTTAATCTCTGGCTGTCCATGCGCGCCGCGCTCGATCTCGTAACCAAGCTCCTGCAACCGTGCCGCAAGCTCCGAACGATAGACGGCGGTTGCGTACTGTTGCGTCCTATAAAGCTCCTGCGGTTGAAGCGCGCGCGTCTGGCCCTCCGCCGTTTCGGTCATATTGAAGATCACTGCGTGCGTGTGCAACTGCGGCGCAGCGTAGCCATCGACGGGCCTGCTGCTGTCGTGCTCGAATTTCGCGACTGCCCACTGGCCCGTGGTTTGCGCCGGGACGTTTCCGCCCATACGCGCCTGCGCATACTTCTCCATCTCGTCAAGCGCCGTGCGCACGCTCTCCCTGTGGGCTTCGCGCACTCGATCATCGCCGCCAACCAACGCGGTCAGAGATACACTCTTCGGCGCACTGAACGTCGCATCCCATCCGGCCCGGTGCTCCATCGTGCGCACGGTCTCGCCATTTGCGTTGACGTACTCGCGTGCCGTCTGATGCCGTACCAACTGCTCGCCTGTCTCCGGGTGCTGGCCCTCGGCCAGCCGCGCGAACTGCTGCTCCTGAACTTCGCCTTGCAAGCCCCATCGCGCGGCAAGCTGGCCCTGCCACTCGCCGCGCACGCGCTCGCCTTCGGTGTAGTAGTTCTCTCTCGCGTTTGAGAACTCCTCCCGGTGGTAAGCGCGCGCCTGGCCGGAGCTGATCGGTTTGGAGAGCGTCACCATTCCCGCATTGATCCACTGAATGCCGCGCGGTCCTTAGTCATGCCGCTATGCTTAGGTTCGCGGCGGCGTAACCGGACTTTTCGACTCCCCTCACCTCTTTCTCCGCCCCCCCCTCCCCCCTGTCCCACTTTTCTTTTTTCCGCGTTTACTCGAAGAACGGCGTCTGCTCGTTCACCGCTGCGGGCTTCTGTTCCTGCTCCTGTTTCTTTTGGACGGAGCGTACCGGCTTCCTGCTGCCGCTTGCGCGACTATGGCTTGCGCCGGTTCCGGTTCTCTCGCCGGCATCGTCACCGGCGTTGCCGTTGCCGGCGTCGTCATCTTCCGCTCAATGAATTCTCTGCGGGCTCGTCCAGCTTCAGATACGGCATCCGCATCCGCACAACCAGATTGCCGTGCTTCAAGTAGCCGTGCAGCGGCTCAAGCCCGCCGATCTCCGATGCCATGACCAACGGCTCCCGCGTAATTTCTCGCTGCTCGTTCTCCCGGCTGTGCGGGAACACTCCCCGCGTGCGACTTCCCGGAACCGTTCTACTTCTATCTCGCCAATGGATTTCGAGATCCACTCCGAGGCGTGCGGCTCGCTCGTCTTGAAGAAAATCTTCGTTGCGGGCTGCGATAGCATCGCCTCTGCGATGTGACCGTACAGCGTCTCTACCTGCGCCTTGCCCTGGAAACCAAGGACCATTGGGCAATTCGATTTCCGGCTCTCCGTGATCGCCGTCGTGAGTTGCGGTAACCGTTGCAGCGTCGCCACCTCGTCCAGCACGAACCATGTCTTCCGTGCACCGTTCCCGCCCTCGTTCATCAGCCGCAGCACTAACAGGTCGAGCCACAGGCTCAGCAGCGGCTGTAGGCGTTCCCTCATCGTCGGTTTCGACGTAAGAAAGAGCCAACCGCGCCGCTCCTGGCTCCACTGATATGCGCTCCAGCGCCGCTTCGTTTCCCGCTCCGGTGGCAGCAGTCTGAACGCGTCGGCAACCATATTGAGTGAACCCATCACTCCTGATCTCTGATTCGGCGCGGTCCAGTGAATCATGGCCCACATTTCCGTACCCTGCACGCGGGCGTCGATCTCCTGCTCGTGGCACATCCAGTGCGTCAACTGCTCTGGCGTTGGCTTCAGATTGATCAGGTGCGCGAAGATTTCCTCGGCGCGTCCACGAAAAAGCGATTCTCCCACCCGCGCTCCGGGAACAGCGAAGCCGCTACCGTCAGCGCCTCGGCCTCGTGCGGAACCTCGTCTCCCGGTGTCCAAAACGGGCAGCGCGCGTCCAGCGGATTGAGGATCACGTCGCCCCGCGATTCCCGGTAGAACTGCGGCACATATTCAAGCGCCGGGTCATACACGATGGCCATCTCTCCACGGTCGGCGATCTGCGAGAGCATCTGCCGGATGGCCGCGCTCTTGCCCGTCCCCGAGTCGCCCACGATCAGGAAGTGCATCGCCTCCCGCTCTTCGGGACGCGGACCCAGCGGCCCGGTCTCGTCTGAGCAGGCTGTCATCCCATGTGCCCTCAAGTTCACGAACACCATTCCGTCGGGGTAGTGGGTCCTCAGCCATCGCTTCCGGCCCAGCTTCTCGTTGAAATCCGCCGTCGTGACCAGTTCCGGGCCGCGCAGCCGTCGCCCGAACTTCCAGACCATCCGCCGCGCTCGGTCCTTCGGCACAACGATAAACAAAAGCGCCACGAAGAACGCCGCTGTCCAGTACGTGGGCCGCTTCACGAAGTCCCACAGCGTTTGGTTCTGATAGACGTAGCTCCCCATTAACCCATGCAGTCCACGGTCGTTGTACACCGCCGTCGTCCATTGCAACCGGGTCAGTCCATCCTTCACGCCCTCGTCGGTCAGCCGTACCCGTAGCGCCGTGGCCTTTCACCGCCTCGATCTCGTCGCCCGTCACAAGCAATTGCTCGCCCTTGGCCGTAATCCCTAAGAGCAGCGTGTAACGCGCCTTCGCTGCCGGGAGATTCGACCGCGCGCCGCTCTTGAGATAGTCCGGCAGATCCAGCCGCTGCGCCGCCGTCCATTTCACTCGCCCATCCCGCCAGACCATGAACCCGAAGAACGCGCATGCAGCCGATCGGCAATATCTGGAGCAAGTTCCCGCGCACCGTGCGCGATGTTGCAACCGCGTGCGGGAAACAGATTCGCCTGGAAATGGAAGGAAAGGAAACAGAACTCGACAAGACCATCATCGAAGCCATTAAAGATCCGCTCATGCACATCGTGCGGAATTCCGCCGACCACGGCATCGAAACTCCCGACAGGCGCGCGGCCGCGGGTAAATCGCCCGAAGGAAGGCTGTTGCTGCGCGCGTATCACGAAGGCGGGCAGGTCAATATTGAAATTTCCGACGACGGAGCCGGCCTGGACTCGGAAAAGCTCCGCCGCAAAGCCGTCGAAAAAGGCCTCATCACTGCCGAGCAGAGCGCGAGGATGAGCGAGCGAGAGTCGACCAATCTCATCTTCCTTCCCGGTTTCTCAACGGCGGAAAAGGTTACGAACGTGTCCGGCCGCGGCGTTGGGATGGATGTGGTCAAGACGAATATCGAGAAAATCGGCGGGACGGTGGACGTGTACTCGAAAATTGGAGTCGGGAACCACCGTCAAAATGAAGATCCCTCTGACCCTGGCTATTATTCCCGCCCTCATTGTCACCAGCGGCGGCGACCGCTATGCCATTCCCCAGATCAGCTTGCTGGAATTGGTGCGATTGGACGGCGAAGACGCGCTGAAGGGCATCGAGCTGATCCAGGGCGCGCCGGTCTACCGTTTGCGCGGACGATTGCTTCCGCTTGTGTACCTGAACCGCGAGCTAAAAGTAGAAGTGGAAAATGAGGTCGAGCAGGCCTCGGCGAAAGCGCTAGTGAACATCGTCATCTTGCAAGCCGACGAGCGCCAGTTTGGATTGGTGGTCGACGAGATTAACGACACCGAGGAAATCGTGGTCAAGCCGCTCGGCAAACAGCTCAAGGGAATCAAGACCTTTGCCGGCTCCACAATCATGGGAGACGGGCGGGTGGCGCTCATTCTGGATGTGCTGGGCGTGGCGCAGGCTTCAAACGTTGTGGCTGAAAACCGGGAACGCTCGATGGCGGACAAAGAAGCCCGTGTCGCGGCCGCGAGCGACGGAAAGCAAACAATGCTTCTTTTCCAGTGCGGCGCTGACATGGACGCATGGCCATGGATCTCTCCCTGGTGGCTCGATTGGAGGAGTTCAAGCCCGAGAATCTGGAAAAAACCGGAGACCGCCAAGTGGTCCAATACCGAAGCCAAATCATGCCTTTGATTCGCGTCTCCGATTTCATGCGGACAGGGCACGACGAAAAGAGCAGCGGGAAAAGCGATGGCAGCGAAGCGATTCAAGTGGTCGTGTACTCGGAGCAAGGCCGCAGCGTTGGTCTGGTCGTCGACCGGATTATCGACATCGTCGAAGAGACCATCGTCCTTCAACAGCCGTCGCAAGCGCGCCGGTGTGCTTGGGTCCGCGGTCATTCAGCAGCGCGTCACCGACCTGCTCGATGTTCATGGACTGGTTCGCGCGGCCAATCCTACTTTTTTTGAGAGTCAAATAGCGGCCCAGGAGCGATGACTTTGGCCAACGCACAGCAATTCTGCACATTCTACGTCGACGGCCAGTTCTTCGGCGTTCCCGTGCAGCAGGTCCAAGAGGTCATCCGTTACCAGGAAATGACGCGGGTTCCACTCGTGCCCCGCGTGATTCGAGGGCTGATCAATCTTCGCGGGCAAATCGTGGTCGCCGTCGATCTTCGCCGCCGTCTGAACGCTGCGGATCGCCCCAAGGATCAATTGCCCATGAACGTCGTGGTTCGAACCGCCGACGGCGCGGTCAGCTTGCTGGTGGACGAGATCGGCGATGTCTTGGAGGTCCAGGACGAGACATTCGAGCCGTCCGCCAGAAACTTTGACAAAATGCTTCGCGCGAGCTCGTCCTGGGCGTGCACAAACTCCCGCACCAACTCCTGTTGATTCTCGACACGGAGAAAGCCGTAAACGGAACCGAAAGCGAAGCTTCGCCTGCCGCGGGCGAGTTGTGAAAACCAGGCTCCTCTGGGCCTGGCATGAACTGTTCTTATCGAAAGAACCACACGGTTTGCTGGTTTTCTGAGAACGCGCTCCGACCTGGAGCTAAAGAGAGGGTTACTTAATGGCAACAAAATTGCCCGTCGTACGCCGCACCGATTCGCTTTACGCCCAACTGGGTGGAACGGCGATCGTGGGGTCGCTTGTCGATAAGTTCTACAAAAAAGTTCTGGCCGATCCGGATCTGAGGCCGCTTCTTTATCAAGGCCAACATGCCGTCCATCAAGCAGCGTCAAGTTCAGTTTCTTACTCGGGCGCTCGGTGGCCCAGTCGATTCCCGGAATCGGGAAACCAAGCCGGCACACGTTCATCTGCTTCATGATCCCGAACATTTCGATCGCGTTGCGACGCACCTCGCGGTCGCTTTAAGCGAAATGAATATCGCTCCAGACATCGTGGATGCCGTAATAGAACGCAGCACTCTGGAAGTGGACAACACGGAAGCGGATGGCGACCTCGACAGCGAGTCCGCCGCCGAGGAAGCGCGCCAGAAAGAAGACTTGCTCGGCCAGGTGGCGGCAATCGGCAAGTCACAAGCGGTGATCGAATTTCAGATGGACGGGACGGTGGTCACCGCCAACGAGAACTTCCTGCAGGCCATGGGCTATACCATGGACGAGATAAAGGGCAAGCATCACAGCATGTTCGTGGATGAGGCAACGCGCAACAGCCCGCAATACAAGGAATTCTGGGCCAAGCTGAATCGGGGCGAATATGAGGCCGGCGAGTTTAAGCGCATCGGCAAGGGCGGCAGGGAAGTATGGCTGCAAGCCTCTTACAATCCGATTCTCGACTTGAACGGCAAGCCCTTCAAGGTCGTCAAGTATGCCACGGACATCACCGTGCAGAAGCTAGTCAACGCGGACTTCTCCGGACAGATCGCGGCCATCGGGAAAGCGCAAGCGGTGATCGAATTCCGGATGGACGGCACGGTGGTCAACGCCAACGAGAATTTTCTGCGGGCCATGGGTTATACGCAGGATGAGATCAAGGGCAAGCATCACAGCCTCTTTGTGGATGAGGCACAGCGCCACAGCTCAGAGTACAAGGAGTTCTGGGCCAAACTGAATCGCGGCGAATACGAAGCTGGCGAGTTTAAGCGCATCGGCAAAGGCGGGAAGGAAGTTTGGCTGCAGGCCTCCTACAATCCCATTCTCGATTTGAGCGGCAAGCCCTTCAAGGTGGTCAAGTATGCCACGGATATCACCGCACAGAAGTTAATCAACGCAGATTTCTCCGGACAGATCGCGGCTATCGGGAAAGCCCAAGCGGTAATCGAATTCCGGATGGATGGAACGGTGGTCAACGCCAATGAGAACTTCCTGCGGGCCATGGGCTATACGCAGGATGAGATCAAGGGCAAGCATCACAGCCTGTTCGTGGATGAGGCGGAGCGTCATAGCTCGGAGTACAAGGAGTTCTGGGCCAATCTGAATCGCGGGCTATACCAGGCCGGGGAATTCAAACGCATCGGCAAGGGTGGTAGGGAAGTCTGGCTGCAGGCTTCCTACAATCCAATTCTCGATCTGAACGGCAAGCCATTCAAGGTAATTAAATATGCCAGCGATATTACCCCGCAAAAAGCCGCTGCCGATGACTTTAAGCGTAAGGTTGATTCGATTTTGGTGGTTGTGTCGGCCGCCTCGAAAGGAGATCTGACGCAAGAAGTCACCGTAAGCGGGACCGACGCGATCGGCCAGATGGGGACGGGGTTGTCGCAACTCTTCGGGAACCTGCGCGCGAGCATTGGAAAGATCGGTCAAACGGCGGGAACGCTATCCACATCGTCCGGCGAACTTACGTCCATGAGCCAACAGATGAGCGCCAACGCTGAGGAGACCTCGGCGCAGGCGGGCGTGGTCTCGGCCGCCTCGGAGGAGGTGAGCCGGAACCTTCAGACGGTGGCAACTTCGACCGAGGAAATGAGCGCCACCATCAAGGAGATTGCCAAGAACACCACCGAATCCGCCAAGATCGCCAGCGAAGCGGTAAAGGTGGCCCAGGCGACGACAAATACAGTCAGCAAGCTGGGCGATTCCAGCACGGAAATCGGCCAAGTCATCAAAGTCATTACGTCTATTGCGCAGCAGACAAACTTGCTGGCCCTGAACGCGACGATCGAAGCCGCGCGCGCCGGCGAAGCGGGGAAGGGCTTTGCGGTCGTCGCCAATGAAGTCAAGGAACTGGCCAAGGAAACCGCGAAGGCCACCGAAGACATCAGCCGGAAGATCGAAGCCATTCAGACCGATACCAAGGGCGCGGTGGACGCCATCGGGGCGATCAGCAAGATTATCAACCAGGTAAACGACATCTCCAACACCATCGCGACGGCCGTCGAAGAACAGGACGCGACCACAAATGAGATGACCCGCAATGTCACCGAGGCGGCCAAGGGCGCAAACGAAATCGCCAAGAATATTATCGGCGTGGCGGAAGCCGCGAAGAACACCGCACAGGGCGCTGGAGATTCCCAAAAGTCGGCCACGCAACTCTCTCAAATGTCGGCCGAACTCCGGGAACTTGTGGAGCAGTTCAAGTATTGAGATGTAGCTACAAGCGAGGCTGCTCGGGCGTTCGTAAGAATTGAAGCGAACGCCCGGCAGCAAAGTCAAAGCGAACTCGGAAAAAATCAATCGGGCAGCATGCCTAAGATTCGCATCCTCATCGTCGACGATTCCGCCGTCATCCGAAAGGTACTGAGCGACGGGCTCGCCTCGGATTCGATCATCGAAGTCGCCGGAACGGCCGCCAACGGGCAAATCGCGCTCAGCAAAATTGCCCAAGTCAATCCCGATCTCGTGACCTTGGATATCGAAATGCCTGTCATGAATGGCCTCGAGACCTTGGCCGCGATCCGGCAAATCTATCCCAAGCTTCCCGTCATCATGTTCAGCACCCTCACGGAGCGCGGAGCTGCGACCACGCTCGACGCCCTTGCTCTGGGCGCAAGCGACTACGTCACCAAGCCCAGTAACACCGGAAGCCTGGAGCTGACACTCGCGCAGATTCGGGAGCAGCTGATTCCGAAAGTGAAGGCGCTTTGCCCATCGCGCCTTCAGACTCAAGTCGCTCCGATTTCGCAAGTCTTGCGACCGCGCCCGGCATTACCACAAGTTAGGAGGGAAGCCGCTTCGGTCGAGGTACTCGCCATTGGCACCTCTACCGGCGGCCCGAACGCATTGGCCGAATTGATTCCCGCGATCCCGGCAGACTTCCCTGTTCCTATCGTAATCGTTCAACACATGCCGCCTGTGTTCACGCGCCTTTTGGCTGCGCGGCTGAACGAGAAGTCCGCGCTGACGGTTCAGGAAGGCAAGGCCGGCGCAACTCTGAAAGCCGGTGAGGTCTGGATCGCGCCCGGGGACTATCACATGACGGTGGAGCGGCATGGCACCTACGTGGAATTGGCGACGAATCAGGATCCTCCGGAAAATTCCTGCCGTCCCGCCGTCGATCCCTTGTTCCGATCGGTTGCAAAGGCGTATGGCCCGAATGTCCTATCCGTTGTTTTGACTGGCATGGGTTCCGATGGTGTTATCGGTGCGCAACATATTCGGGAAAGGGGCGGGCAAGTGTTCGTCCAGGATGAAAAAAGCTCAGTCGTTTGGGGCATGCCGGGACAGGTGAGCGCGGCGGGGCTTGCAGACGCGACCTACCCGCTCAACTCCATGGCGACGGAAATCATCCGCCGAGTGGCGATGACCAGGGCCTTGCCTGCGATGTCACTTCGCAAATGAGGCCGTGGATGTAGTGAGCCACGAAGCGAAACCATTAATCCTCGAAGAGGCGCGTGGAAGAGAGAGCACCACTAAAGTGTTGACCACGGTTTCCGATGGACAGAAAAGGGCTGAAAGCAACGACATTGATTCGCACACACCGGGCTTGCCAGCCGCGCTTGCACTGGTTTGAAGGAACCGAATCGCATGGCCACAGATAGCCTTGCTGCGAAGACTCAGGAATCCACGGATGCGGATCTGTCCGATCCGGCGTTGGTCAAGCTTCGCGACCTGATCTACCGCATGTCTGGCATATACCATGCCGAAAACAAGTTCTACCTGCTCGCGACGCGCTCGCGGCGGCGGATGAAGTCGATCAATTCACAAACCTTTTCGGACTACCTCGATCACCTGACCACGCGTCCGAATCGTGACGCGGAAATGCGCAGCCTGCTGAATGAAATCACCATCGGAGAGACCTATTTCTTTCGCAGCCAGGCGCAGCTGGAGGCGGTGAATAAGGTAATTCTTCCGAAGCTATCGGCCATGAGTTCAAAACAGTTTGTCAAAAAACTTCGCGTGTGGAGCGCGGGCTGCTCGACCGGCGAGGAGCCTTACACCCTCTCGATTCTTCTCCTCGAACAGGTGGCGCAAAAGCTGAAAGGCTGGACTTTCGAAATTCTGGCAACGGATTTGAATGACAATTCCATCGCCAAGTGCCGCGAAGGTCTTTACGCCGAATATGCGCTTCGCAATTTGGGTCCGGAGATGCGCCGGAAATATTTCAAACAGGAGGGCAATCTTTACCGCGTGAACGAGGAGGTTCGCGCCGCCGTGACATTCGATCGCCTGAATCTTCAGGACCAAACCAGGATGCTCTTCGCCAAAGGATTCGACCTGATCTTCTGCTGCAACGTGCTGATCTATTTCGATGGCCCCGCGAAGAAAAGGACGGTCGAACATTTTTACAACGGTTTGATCCCCGGAGGGCATTTTTTCCTTGGCGAGTGCGAAACGCTGTTCGGCGTTTACGATCAGTTTCGACTCGTCCATTTCCCGGGCGCTACCGGGTACTACAAGCCCGCTCCTGGAGACGAAACCGGAGGCGCGAAATGAATGCCGCCACGAACAAAGTGTTGCAGCAGAAGGTGAGCAGACTCCGAAACCTTCCGGCGATGCCATCGGTGCTGCAATCTCTGGGAGAATGCCTCAGCGAAAATTCGTCCGATGCGAAGATCGAGCGCATTGTGGAACTTATTTCCTACGATAAGTCACTAGCCGCGCAGTGCCTTCGAATCGCAAATTCCGCGCTCTTTGGGCGGCGAATCGAAGTCGATTCCGTGTCAAGAGCGGTTATGGCTCTGGGATTATGGCGAATCCGGGATATTGTCTATTCCTGCAGTCTTCCAAACATGTTCTCCGGCGTCGAAAACGGCATGGCGCAGCCCACGTTTTGGCGTCATGCGCTGGGGACCGCTCTCGTCAGCCAGCATCTCGCGCAACGGCTGGGCATCGCGAACTTCGAAAAGTTCTACCTCGCAGGGCTATTGCACGACATAGGAATTCTCGTCAATTCGCTCCTGTTTGAGAAGGAATTCAAGCAAGCCCTAAAACTCGCGGAAAGCTCGGAAACGCCTCTGTGCGAAGTGGAGCAACGAGTCCTGGGCTTTACCCACTGCGACAGCGGCCGCATTCTGGCGGATACTTGGCTGCTGCCCGCGGACATCGCCGAAACCATCGAGTTTCATCATCATCCGCTGCCGGACAACCCGAACGCGGAAATGACCTGCATGATCAATCTGGCGGATCTTCTCTGCCGTTTGCGCGGCCTTGGTTACGGTTACTACGAAGCTCGCGAGTTCGATCTGGCGGCGGAGCCTTCCTGGCATGTGTTGCAGCACAAATATCCGCGCGCAGCGGAACTCGACCTTGCCCGCTTTACTTTCGAGCTGGACGAACATGCGATTCAGGTGCAAGCGCTGGTCGATTCTATTTTCGCAAAGAACGGCACGACGCATTGAGATGCGGTGTTTCTTAGGCAGCGAAACTGGTTTCCGGTTGCATCCGGGGCCCGGGAGAAAGTGCGGAAGGCTGAATTCAGGAGAGACAAATGCCAAAAAAACTCAAAGTGCTCATTGTTGACGACTCATCGGTCATGCGAAAGATTGTCGAACGGGCGCTCCGTCAGGCGGGACTCAACCTCACCGAAGTTCTCGAGGCCAGCAACGGCGCGGAAGCGCTCGTGGAAGTCGAAAAAGGAGCCCTGGACATGATCCTGAGCGATATCAATATGCCGGTCATGGATGGCCTCGAGTTTCTGAAACACCTCGCCACTCTCGAATCCGCGAAGGGGGTGCCAGTAGTGATGATTACCACGGAAGGTACGGAGAGCCGCGTCCTTGCGGCGATTTCGGCGGGCGCCAAGGGGTATATCCGGAAGCCGTTTACGGCCGATGAGGTTAAGGAACAAATCACACCTCTTCTGGGGAGCAACTCATGAAAGCCTTACCAAAGTACGGATCGCATTCGGCTGTACCGATGGATTCCAGTTGGAAGCCGCTTCTGGAAGAAGCTGCGTTGGAGGTTTTCCAGATGATGGCGAACGCACGCTTGGAGGCAAATCCCTCTCCCGTGGGGGAACCGAGCGGGGGTCACACCGCGATGGTGGGCATGGCCGGGGCCCTTTGTGGAATGACGACGGTGCGATGCTCGGAAGCTTTGTCCGCGAAATTTGCGTCATTAATGCTAGGTGAAGAGGCGGCATCCAGTCAATCGACGGCAAGGGACGCCCTCGGTGAAATCTGCAATATGGTCGCCGGCAAC
Source organism: uncultured Acidobacteriaceae bacterium (assembly GCA_963770525.1). GTDB lineage: Bacteria > Acidobacteriota > Terriglobia > Terriglobales > Acidobacteriaceae > Palsa-343. The sequence goes on from CAVYPY010000010.1 coordinate 141,458, forward strand.
TTCAAAGGGAAACTCAGCGAATTGGCGGATCAATGCATGCTATCTGTGCCGACCGTGATCACAGGTGAAGACTATTCGATGTCTGCTCTCGACCCGAGCGACGGCATCACGGTATGTCTGATGTTCAATGGCGATCCTATCTGGATCTCCGTGATCGTTCACTCGTAGCTCGTGGCGACTTTCCGAATCGATGGAACGCAGCCGCGAAGCGGCTAAGGCGAGGCGGCGAGGCCGCTAACGCACTCGGAGATCGAGAGGAGTCAGCAGAATGCAGTCGATCAGAATTCCGCTTGAGACGGTTCCGGACCTGGATTCTCAAGAGGTCCGTGAATCGGCTGCCAACCGGTCATTGCTCTCGTTTCCAACGGAAGCTGGTGGGGCGAATCGCAGAGAAGAATTAGAAGCCGAGGTCAAACTATATCGCGACATCCTCGCGCGCCTCGTCGAGGTCGTTTCCCAGGCGGCGGAAGGAAATCTCGAGGCGCGTCTTCTGTGCTGCGACGACTCAGACAAGTTTCGGACATTGGCGCGTTCGATCAATCACCTCCTGGACATGACGGATGCGTTCCTCAGGGAGGTTGGCGCGGCGCTGGAACATGCCAGCCGGGGGAAATACTTTCGCCGGGTCCTGCTGCGTGGCATGCGGGGAACGTTTCGCCACAAATCCCAACTCATAAACGAAGCGACCGAAAAAATGGCGCGAAATGCCGCCTCCGTGAGAGAAGTGGAGGGTCTTCTTTCCAACTCGGCCAACCTCGCCCAGGCCGCGGCAGGCGAAGCAAGCCACTCTATTGTTGTCGTAAAGCATCTGGGTGAAGCCTCCGACCGGATTGGAAAGGTCGTCAAGTCGATTTCGCAAATTGCCTGGCAAACCAAGCTGCTGGCGTTCAACGCCAAGATCGAGGCGAGCCGCGCCGGCGAGGCCGGGCGGGGATTCGAAGTGGTGGCGCAGGAGGTAAAGCAACTGGCGCAGCAGACGGCGACCGCTACCGACACGATTTCGCGGGAGATTACGGCCATGCAGGAAGAGGTTGGGCGCACCGCGCGTGCCATAGAAACCATGAGCGACACCATCGCGCGGATGCAGGATATTTCCGCCACAATCGAGCGCGCCGTCGTTCAGCGGAATCGCAACACAGCACAAACCGACGGGGACCTAGCAGGGAGGAAATGACGCATGCGAGAGCCTACCGTCACGCCTACCGGGGTCGAACGATTCTTTCCCGAGGACGAAATCATCGTAAGCAAGACGGATTTGAAGGGGCTGATTACATATGCCAACGCGACCTTCTTAACAGTTTCCGGCTACCGTGAAGACGAGCTTCTCGGCCAGCCTCATAGCATCATCCGCCACCCCGGCATGCCGCGATGCGTTTTCAAACTGCTCTGGGATACGATCCAGGCGCAACGCGAAATTTTCGCCTACGTCTTGAACATGTCGAAAAACGGGGACCACTACTGGGTCTTTGCGCATGTGACGCCTACATTCGACCAATCCGACCAGGTTGTCGGCTACCACTCCAGCCGCCGGTTGCCGGATCGCCCGCAGGTCGATCTGTTCAGCGAGATATACAAACAGCTTCTGAAGGAAGAGATGAGTCATCACGATTGGAGAACGGGGATGCAAGCGGCAGGGAAGATGCTGGGCGGCATGATCGCCGCGAAGGGAATCGAGTACGAAGAATTCATATTCTCAGGATTGTGACCGCGGACCCTCGTCCAATCGAATGACTCGAGCACGGCCAAAATTACCACTAGCTTTCTGAAGAAAACTGAGCTATCGAGGTAATGGGAGGTGCCGTGGATAAAATTGCAGACAATTCAGGTCGCGTCGCCGAAGCCAGCGCGCAACGCGTCCCGCTCGAATCCGATCTTGGCGCGATCAATCGATCTATCGCCGCGCTGATCGACCACACGCTGCTCAAACCCGACGCTTCCCGCGCGGATATCGAGAAGCTTTGCGCCGAAGCGGTGCGTTTCGGCTTCGCTTCCGTTTGCGTCAATCCCTGGAACGTCGCGCTCGCTGCGGAATTGACCAGCGGCTCATCCGTGAAGGTTTGCACGGTCATCGGTTTCCCCCTGGGCGCGACGCTGCCCCAGGTGAAGGTCTACGAAGCCGAAGAAGCCATCAAACTTGGCGCGCGGGAAATCGACATGGTTCAGAACATCGGCGCGCTGAAATCCGGATTGGACGATCGGGTGGAAGCCGACATTCGCGGAGTGGTGGAAGCCAGCCATCGCGGCGGCGCCATCTGCAAAGTCATTCTGGAAACTGCATTGCTGACCACTAGCGAAAAGGTTCGCGCCTCGCTCGCTGCCAAACGTGCCGGCGCCGACTTCGTCAAGACTTCAACCGGTTTTGCCTCTGGCGGAGCGACGGTGGAAGACGTGGCCTTGATGCGCACGACTGTCGGCAACGAGATCGGTATCAAAGCTTCCGGCGGCATCCGCAGCCTCGAAGACCTGCAAAAAATGGTCGCTTCGGGCGCAACGCGCATCGGTGCCAGCGCTAGCGTCAAGATCATCGAGCAGGCCCGCGGTACAACCTGCGGCCCTGCGCCCGCTGCTCCTGCTGGCACGTCCTCTTATTAATCGAATCGTTTGGCCGCTTGATCCAGTCGAACCCGAGATCGATGTGCACGCGTGAAGTTAGCCCCGCGCATCGGAGTTGGGACCGAAGCGCCGATGTTATACTCCCCGCACAGAGCGGCGGAGAGGTGAACATCATGAAGAAGGTATTTGCATGTTCCGTTTTGTTCTTATTATTTGGGCCATTAAGCGTGTCGCGTGGTCAGTCCCAGCAGGAGATTGCGAAGAAGTTCGCGGGCATGTGGCGGCTGGCGTCGAACCCGCAGCGTCTCGCTGACGGAACGACGAGGGAAGCTGCAAATAGCGTGGCTTACGCTTTTTTTGACGCCGATGCCAGTCATATGTGCTTCGTCAGCATGAATCCGAGCCGGCCCGAATGGAAGTCGGAAACCGCCCCGACACCGGAAGAGGCGCTGTCCGCGATGAAGGGATTCGGCGCGTACTGTGGCACCGTGGAAATCCATGCGAAAGAGGGGTTCATTCTCCGACGTTACGAGATCAACCAGAACCCGAACGCGGTCGGCCGGACTACCAAGCGATGGTACACATTTCAGGGAACCAATCGCATGTCATTGCGCGTCGATACGTCGGAACTCACCTCGCCCGTTGTCGACAATACGTTGATCTGGGAGCGGGTCGCGAAATAATCGCCATTAAAAGTTCGGCGACCATTTTGAGCAAGAAACAAAAAGGGGATGACTCGAACTGAGTCATCCCCTTGTTCTTTCCGGAATGAGTTTTGCAGCGGGCCTTAGCTCTTGGGCCCCCAGGGCTTGCCTACGAGGAAGTTGGGATTGGCGCCTTGGCGCGGCGTGAACTTCTGCACCCGCCCGGTTCTCACTTCGGCGGTGTAGAGCGTGCCGTCCCTGTCGGTCACAAAGCCGTGCACGCCCCACATGCAGCCCTGGCACGTCCCAAAGGTTCCCCACGAGTAGAGGAAGTGTCCGTCTTCGTCATAGGCATTCAGCTTGTTGGATCCTTGGTCTGCGGCCCAGAGAATATGGTTCTGGCCCATGTAGATGCTGTGAATATTCATCGGTGGCCGCGGGCCCATGTCCCACTGGTCGAGGAATTTGCCGTTTTCGTCGAACTTCTGCACGCGGCCATCATTGCGGTCGTTGATGAAAACCAAGTGGCGTTCCGGATCGATGGCGATGCCGTGCACGCTGCTGAAATAACTGGGACGTCTCTCGTTGGGAGGAGTGCCCTTCATTCCAAACTGGAAGAGCTTCTTGCCGTTCTTGTCGTACTTAATGACGCGTGTGCCGTCGTAGCCGTCGCACAGATAGAAACTGCCGTCGGGCTCAAAAGCCATGAAGGTCGGGCGGGCGAAATGAGTATCATCCGTTCCCGGCACGCCCGGCGTGCCCAGCGTCAGCAGCCGCTGCTTGCCGTCATGGGTGAATTCGCTCACGAAGTGGTTGTCGGCGTCCACGATCCAGACGTGCTTCTCGGGATCGTAAGGGCTAATTTCGATATCGTGCGGGCGTCCCCAAATCTTGTCCCATTGCGTCCAATCTTCGATGATCTTGCCTTCCCGATTAAGCACGACTATGACGTGATCCCAGCGCCAATCCACGCCCGGTCGCCCGTCGCTCCCATCCAGGCGGTCGGGACAATTGGGATTCGGTGGCATGTTCGACGGATTCGGAACGCCGCCGCAGCTTGGGGTAGCGCTGGCCGTCTCTCGGAGCGGTATGTTCATGCCGATAGGAAACTTGAGGCCCGGCCCTATCTGTGGAAGCCAGGTGGTCTTGAGATTTTTCGGAAGTTCAGGCAGCAGACCCTTTTGCGCCACAAAGACGCGATCGGGAGTCTCGGGGAAAACAAACGTCGCCTGGGAATAAGTCCAGCCCTTCAGCTCAGGAAGGCTCTCCGCCAACGGTTTCGGCCAATTCTGCACCGGATCGTACGGGCCGAAGACGTCTTCGCCGCCCTTCAGTCCGGGAACAGCCGCGAAGCCCTGCCCGGGCACGTTCTTTGTCTGCGCCTCTCCTTGCACCACGCCGACGCGATTACTAATCAAGACGACCGCAAGCAATGCGACGCATATCGCCGCAAGCTTTACTGTTCCGGATTTCATGTGGATGCCTCCGTAACTTTCGAATCAAGCGCTTTAGCTGGGCGTTTTAGCTAGGCGCTTCGAGGGGCCCTCTGGTGGGCGCTTCGGTGGGACACTCCTCAGACTCGGCAGACAATTGAATCGCGTCCAACCGTTCGCCCGGATGGCCGCTCTTATACACCCATATTTCTGCCGAGGGAACTAAATTGTTTTCTCGCGTCTGTCCTGCGCTCGGATTAAAACTGCCACGTTAGCTTTGCGTATGCGCTTCTCTTGATCTGGCTCGACTGCATGCTTCCAAAAAAATCTTCAAACTCCGGGTGGCTGTTTCTCAGGAGATTCTGCCCGACCACGCTCACCGACAAGCGTTCGAGCGGCTTCCAGGTCAGCCCGGTGTCCAGCCGCGTATACCCAGGGATTCGTACTTCTCCCGAAAACCCTTGATTCGTAAGCGGGTCCACATAGTAAGCGCTCGCATCCCACGACCATCCCTTCTGCAGATCCACATGCGATCTCATCTGCGCCATGTGTGTGGGATTGTTGCCCTGCACAAAGGGCACGGTCTGTTGGTCCTGGCTCTCCGGGTCCGTGTGCAGATGTAGCTCCTCGAAAGCGAGACCTGGGCTGAGTTGCCAACGGTCCGTCACTTTCCAGTTTGCCGATATCTCCACCCCGTGCGACTCTCCATACATCAGGTTTTCGTATGTTAAGGTCTCCACCTCGTGTAACGGGGCAGGCGCCGCTTCCGAGAAAGAACCGGACGGTTCGGTCGTCTGCAAGTTGTCGTAGTCGTTGTAATAAGCGGCTAAATCGAAGGTCAAACGATTCGAGACGGTGGCTCGATAACCCGCCTCGTAGGCTACCAGCCGTTCGTTTTGAAAATTCGGATTACCGACGAATCGGAGAACGACAGGCACACCGTTCGTCACTCCAACTTCCCCGAGGTTCACGGACAAATCCGCGTCGTTCGGTGTCGGCGTACGCACCGCCCGGGACACCGCCGCCCACAACATTTGCTGCTTATTGAGTTCCACGGTCGCCCGGATGCTGGGCAAGAATTGCAGGCCTGTGAAGTTATTGTGCTGCAGTTTTGCTCCCGCCGTGACGTATAACCGGTCCGGAAGAATGGCAATCTCGTCCTGGACGAAGGCGTCGGCCAGGTCCAGCGATTTCCGCGGTGGATTGAAAAATACCGTCAAGGTTCCGTTGATCTGGCCACTCGTATAGAGGTCACCGATCCCCCATATGACGTCCTGCCGCGCGCCCCAAGCAAAGTGGTCCTGGTAGTCGACATACAGCGTGCTTCGCTCTTCCGGTTCTAAGGGATCGTCCCGCGTGTAATGTGTAAACGATGTCTGCAGCTCCGAATCCGCCCGGTCGCTATACCGATGTTTCCAATTCGCCTGGATGAACCCGCCCGCCGAAGTGATTTCGTCCGGGATGGTTATTAACCCTGGCGACGTAAGCGACGGGAGAAAATAGGCAAGCTCCCCCTCCCGTTCGGTATACAAGTTGCCCTCGAGCGTTAACGCATCCTTCGACGAGAGAGTGCTGTCTGTTCGAAACCCGCCACGCAGCGCATGCCAGCCGTCGTCCCCGTGCTGCCCGGTGAGGCCGTCCATCTGGCCTTCGTTGTTATATTTCGCGAACACCCGGTAATCCGTTTCTTTTCCGATCGTGTCTCCATACTCGACAGTGCCCAAGCCCTGCACGGTGTTGCCGCCCGTCGCCGCAACGAATCCCCCTCGCTTCGACGCGGCGCGCTTCGTAAAAATACTGATGACGCCGTTCACGGCGTTCGCGCCCCAAATCGAACCGCCGGGCCCGCGTATCACTTCGATTCGGTCGATATCTTCGAGCGGAACATCCACCGCGTCCCAGTAAACGCCCCCGAAGGCCTCGGTATAGACGATTCGCCCGTCTACGATCACCAGAAGTTTGTTGCTCAGTTGTTCGTTGAAGCCCCGCGCACCGATGGCCCAAGTGCTTCCGTTGATCTCTGCCACATCCAGCCCTGGAACGATGCGCAATGCATCCTCAATGTTTGTGGCGCCCGACCGCACAATATCTTCCTGCGTAATGACGAATATGGCTGCGGCAACCCGCGATAACTTCTGCTCTTTTTTTGAGGCGGAGGTCACCTTGACATTCATCAGGTCTTCGATGCTCACCTTGGTCAAGTCTGTTTGTGGCGTCTGGGGGTAGAGGTAAACAGGGCCAGCAGCCATGAGCAGCCAAATTGTGCAGGCTGCAGACACGGCTCGGCACGCTCGCGGCGGGGTTCGTGCGATGTTTGCGAACACAGTCATGCCCCTGCCAGTAAATTGCACGAGTGATACCGAATCGCGCCTCGACGGTTAAAGCGATCAGTTCCAACAGGTTAGTGAAGGGTGTTGCTCTTCGGATTTCCTGGATTGGTCCACTGCACGGCCTGGCAGTGCCACACTGGTTCAACACGCGAAGGTCGCAAGCAGATCGTGACAACTGCGAGCTCAGGCTATGCGGCCTGGTGCCCACCAACATTGACAGGTGGTGCGAGCCAAGCTAGGTCGAGGCGGCCTGGACTTTAGTGCCGTAGCTGAGGCTGGCGTACCAGTTGCTGCGGCCTTGCGGGGTCAAGTCCATGAAGTGCCAGATGGGAGCGAGTAGATCGATGCCGCGCTCTGTGAGATCCGGGGCCATCCTGGGATGGGCGGTATAGAAATGACGCAAGGCGCCATCGGCGTCGCGGGTGAAAACAGAAATGGTGGAGTCCTGACGTCCTTCGCGGTCTTCACTGCCGAAATCGTACTTGAAGGTGCTGTCTCCGGCGCTGAGCAGGCGCAACTTGTCCCAGCCACGGTCGCGAGCGTGAGCTCGGAGAGTGGGGATGTTAGCGGCGGCTACCACGGCGAAGTCGAGATTCTGAGCCAGGTGATGAGCGACGCCATTGGCGCCGTCAAGCCATGCCGTACACATGGGGCAAGGCTTGACCTGCCGCTTTCCGTACATCAAATGGTAGAGGACCAGCGAGCGATCGGGCTTGGTGAAAAGCTCGCTGAGAGGGACCGTGTGCACGGGCGCATCGCCATCGTCAAGGTCGCGCGGCCCCTCTTCAAACTGATAGTCCTGAATTGAAGCGCCCTGCGGAAGATGGCGGCGCAGCTCGGCGACGCGTTCGCGCTGGCGCATGAGCTCGATTTCGGCCAGGCGAAGCTCCTCCCGCTTGGCGAGATACTCGGATGACTCGTCGGCCAGATTCGTTTGGCGAAACGTTCCATCAACGATTGTGTGCACCATCGCTTGTTACCTCCGTGCTTCGCCTTCTCCGCAGCGAGGAGAGAGAACTGGGGCGCTACTCGCGGGCAAGTTCTCCTACAGCGTAGGATCCCTCGCTGCGCTTTTCAAGGCTTTCGAGTTCGATGCTCGCGTTTCACAGAGACATAAGCGAGCCAACTAGGAGAGCGCGAAAACCGAACCGCATCTGATGAGATGACTGGCTCACTTTTTCGCATACTGCGTGAAAACGTAGTCTCTTGTCTTCACGGTCGTGTGGCAGGCAAATCCGCACTTGGCATCATCCCCTTGTGGCGGCTTGTCAGCCGTGGTGCCTGGCGTGAACTTATCGGATGCCGCGTCATATTCGAAGGCGCCATAGCCCCACCCGCCGCTGTCCGCGAACCTCTTGCTATCCTTCACCATGAAGTCCACGTCATGCTGAGTGCCTGGTACCGATGCCGCTGGGAATGTCTCCAGCTTTTTCGGAGTCCAATGAACCTTCGCCATCTTGGCGCCGTCGGGGAAGGGCTTGCCGTTACCGGGAACGCCATTCAAGTAGGCCTTGATCATCACCGGATTCCCGAGGACTGCCGCAACGAGAGCTCCGTCCTGACTTATAGAGATTAACTGCCAGCTCTCGTATCCCCTGAACTCAGAGAACGCGAGCCCACCGGGCACTTTGAGCGTATATCTATCCTGACTTTGAGCCGCGAGAGCCAGGGCAACTGACACAGTGAGGAATGCCAGTGCGATCAGCCTGGCCGGAACTGTGCTCTTCTTCATCTCTGTGCTTCCTCCAGTAGGAACTCCGCATTGGTCGGCCCGACGTGTACGCTAGCCGTGTGCCGCACCCGTTAGAGCACTCAAGCTGTCAATTGGACCCATGGAAATTCGGCAAGAAGCGAGCTGAATGAGAGGGACAGATCTAGCAGGCTATTTCAACCGCACAGGGGCTTTCCGCCTAGCGCACCACGGTTCCCTTGGTAGGACGAAAAGCGAATTCCTGGAGCAGTCGAACGCCCGCGTGCACCGCGGTATTGATGGCAAAATTCTCAAACACCAGTCGGGCGCCTTTATTCGCCTCGGGATAATAGGCATTGGAAATTGCGGCGGAAGCCAGGTCACCGCCGAGACTGGAATAGTTCGGCTCCGTGCGCCCGTTGTCTCCTCTGGTGATGAATAGGTTCGAGAGGGCGTGCAGCGCGCGGGACTTCTTCGTTCCCGAACCCTGATAGAAGTAGCGCGGATCCTGATGCAGCAGCGACGGCAGGATTGCGCCTCCAATCATGATCGATGTGACCTGGTTGGCATAGCTGGCGCCATATCGCTCGGCGAAGCCCTTAGCGCCCAGAGCGTAAGCGGGGCTGCCTGACGCTTGCCCGGCACCAGCAATCGCGGCCATGCCGACCGCGGTAAATGGATCTCTGATGGCCCTGAAGGCCAGACGGAATTTGAGGTTCGCATTGAGCGGCGCGGGATTCGGAGTGTATACCGCGAAAAAATTGGGGATGATGCCAAACCCGCGCTGCGTCTCTTCGACCTTTACCTGCTGAACGGCCATTTCTTGGGTGCTTTCGGGGGTCACCGTGATGGCGGTGTACACTTGCTCGATCTGGAGCTTGCTGACGTCCAGGACTTCGCGCTGGCTCGGCTTCAAGACGATCACCGGTGACTCCCACTTTGCAAGTCCTGTAGCGCTGATGGTGACGCGGTACGGAATTCCCGGCTCGATATCGTGAATTTCAAACAATCCGTCGCTGTTCGTCATTACCGTGCGAACGTGGCTCGGTTCTGTGCCCTGGAGACCGATGGTCGCGTCAGCGACCGGGGCATCGTTTATATCAGTCACAGTGCCGAGAATGGTTCCTGACTCCGAATCGGGAATTGCTCGTTTGGTGTTTTCACCTTGCCGCAGAGTCGAAGCGCCTTGAGGCTCACTTGATTGCCGAGGCGGGTTCTCCAGCGCCGGAACGTGCTGCATCTCTTGACTCCCAGACGGGGCGAACGACTCGCCCGGCAGCGTGTGATCCGTTTGCGCAAGCAGCGAGAAAGGCAGCGAGAAAGAAGGTACCGCAGGAAAGGAGAGGATGAATACAGCGAATATATGCGAGCGTTTTGTCAACTGTTCGCCAAAGCAAGACACCTATTCTCGCAAAGGGGTTAGACCCCCAATGCGTGTTTCAACGAAGGAAAGAGATTGCTCCCCGAGGAGTCTCCGAATCCTGCGAGAGCGAAGCGGGGCGACGATTGCACCGGCAGTATAACCCAGGAATACGGCCCATCCTACTTTCCCACAACCAATGAGTCTAAAAGCCCACTGATGACCGGCTCACTCTTGAGTTGGCACACATATTCCCAGCCACTGGCCTGCCGCCTCCAAAGCCTTTTCTTATAGCGCGGAAAGCCGCGAGGAAACTGTCCAATATCGGACAGCACCTGATTGGTCTTGTAGCATTCGTGTGGGTACTCTATTGTGTAGCTTGGCGTGGACCGCCAGGGCCCGCGAGTCTCCCGAAGTCGAGAGTGTAAGAATCATCACGTCCAACGCGAAAGCGCTTCCGTGCGCGGCCTTCGAAGCCTAGGATGTTGCACCGAAGGCGACGGTGTGATGGTTAGCGAACGAATAAGCGGCACTGAGTATACGAACTTGATTGGTCTTATGCGGATCGTCCAACGAGCTGAGGAATTCGCGCCGCGAAAATATCTCACGGCAGCGGAAATCACCTGGGAGTTGGACGCCGGGACACATGGTTATCGAACTGTTGATGTAGCAATGGCGGGCAGTCGGTATACTTTGAGTCAGACCGGATTCTCAAGCACGCCCGATCGAACGCGATAGCATTAAAACGAGCGAATGGCCGAAGCGAAAATCTCTTATTTTTGGCGCGGACCCAATCTCACCGGAGACATCCGGGCGGCAGTTTCCCTTCATGGGCATACCAATCGTTCCAAGGAAAGCTTGCATTTCCTGCCCAAATTGGCGCAGAAATTCCCGACGCTGCACGCCGCACTCGAGAAACAGCGCAAAAGATCGCCGGTTCCTGTCGATTTCGTCCGCGCTTATTGGACGCCGCCACTAACGCCTAAGCTGGCCTACGAGACAGAGCGCGAGCAGATTGAAAATATTCTCGGAATGATGAGCCTCGTGTCGCTCACCGATCATGACAACATCGACGCTCCGATTCTGTTGCAAACCATGTCCGGAGACGCCCGAACGCCAGTATCGGTCGAGTGGAGCGTCCCTTTTGGCGGCACCGTATTCCACTTGGGCGTGCATAATCTGCCGATCGGCCGAGCCCAGGAGATCATGACTGATCTCGCTGCGCACACTCGTACTCCGTCGGACAAGCGTCTGACCGAACTCCTAGCCATGCTCCATGAATCTCCAGACGTGCTACTGGTCTTCAACCATCCGTTCTGGAACCAAAGCGGCGTGGGCGAGCAACGATATGGCGAAACTCTGAACCGGTTTTTGCGATACAGCGTGAGATTCCTGCACGCTTTCGAACTCAATGCCATGCGCGGCTCGAAAGAAAATGATGCTGCCATGAAATTGGCCGAGCGCTGGCAACGCCCGCTTATATCGGGTGGCGACCGCCATGGGTGCGAACCCAGCGGCGCGCTGAATCTGACTCGCGCCACAAGCTTTGCCGAATTTGTGCATGAAATCCGGCACCAGCAGCGCAGCCACGTGCTCCTCATGCCCCAGTATGCCGATCCGCTCAGCATTCGTACCATGCGAACCCTCCTCGATGTCATACGAAATTACCCGGAATTTCCCGTTGGCTCGCAGCGTTGGGACGAGCGAGTGTTTCATCCGGACCAGACCACCGGCACGGACCGCCCACTCTGTACGTTTTGGAAGGCTCCTCCTAAATTTGTCGAGCAGATCCTTGGCGGCATTCGCTTGATGGAAAACGCCACCCTCCAATGGGTATTGCGGCGCGCTTTCAGGAGCACGCTCACTTCGGCAATTCCGTCTGAGATTTCCTCCGAGGTCGCGTCGTGAGGAAGGATATGAGGGTCGCCTTTTTCCCGTGCGTTTACCACGAAATCGACGGCGTGGCCAGCACCAGCAGGCACTTCGAGGCATTTGCCAGACGCCGCGATTGCCCGTTTCTCATAGTCCACTCCGGACCAAGAAACGAAACTTCTACCGTGGGGCCTGTCACCCACGTACAGTTGCGCCGCGGCCCGGTCAAATTTCCACTCGACCGCGCCCACGAATATGACCTGCTGTTCTTGAGACACCTCTGGAAACTGGAGTCTGTAGTTCGCAGCTTTCAGCCGCAGGTGATTCAGATCACTGGGCCGAGCGACGTGGGCACGCTCGGGGCTCTGATTGCTTACAGGCTCGGGATTCCCCTCGCCGCATCATGGCAAACCAACTTGCATCAGTTTGCCCGATGCCGCGCGGCCTCAGCGTTGTCGTTCATCCCGAAAGCGGCGAAAGCCCCTGTGCTCGATGCTGTGGAAAGGTTCGTTTTCCATGCAACCTCGCGTTTCTACAAGACTCCACGGGTTCTCTTCGCGCCCAACGAGGAGATCGTCGAGGTACTTGCGAGGAGCACCGGCCGGCCCTGTTTCTTGATGCCTCATGCTGTGGACACGGCGGTCTTCGACCCCGAGTTCAGAAACCGACAGGGAGGCCCGTTCCGAATCGGCTACGTCGGACGGCTCACGCCGGAAAAAAATGTGCGTTTCCTTGCGAGGCTTGAGCAGGCCCTGCTCGCAATGGGCCACCGAGATTTTCGAATTGTGGTCGTTGGTGAGGGTGAGGAAGAAGGTTGGCTGCGGGAGAATTTGCAACAGGCTGAGTTTACGGGCGTCCTCACGGGTGAGGCGCTGTCACGGGCGTTCGCCAACCTGGACATTCTCGCTTTCCCGTCGGAGACGGATACATTCGGCCTCGTGGTCCTAGAAGCGCTTGCGTCCGGGGTTCCCGCCGTGGTCACAGCGAGCGGCGGACCAAAGTACACCGTGCAGCATGGCCGCACCGGATATGTCGCCAGCAACCTTGATGAGTTCATAGCTTTCACCGCAACGCTCATGACTCAGCCCGACTTGCTCACCTCCATGCGCGCGGCGGCTCGTCAACAAACACTGGCAACCAGATGGGACCAAATTTTCGAGGGCATTTGTGAGATTTACGAACGATGTCTGCTCCCGACCCCCGCCGTCAACCACAGCGCTTTCGACGTGGTGCAACCGAGTGAAATGTATGCTCGGAGCGTTCCTGGTGCGATCAACAGCCACAGATGATCGAATGACGGTCTTAAATTAAATTAGCCATCCTTTCGCCACTGCGAGCGAGGTCTCGCGTTCGTCCGGACGACTTGCTGGGGCTTGCCTTTCCACTTGTCTCTGACTGTCCCTGCTAATATTATTTCCTTCGGGCATGAGCCTCCCGCAAAATCCATGACCGACCGCCGCCACCCTTTGAATACGGCCACGGAATCCGAGCGCATCGCCAAGGTCATCGCACGCGCTGGACTCTGCTCGCGCCGCGATGCCGAACGGTGGATTGCCGAAGGGCGCGTGAGCGTCAACGGAAAGATGCTGGACACACCGGCATTCACCGTTGGGCCAAACGACAGGATCATCGTGGACGGCAGACCGTTGCCGGCTGTCCGAAGCGCCGCGCCTGTTCTTGTATCACAAGCCTGCCTGGTCTCGTGACCACCGCGCGCGACGAAAAAAATCGTCCGACTGTCTTTGCCCATTTGCCGCCCGGCCTTCCGCGCGTGGTCAGCGTCGGCCGGCTCGACCTGAACAGCGAAGGCCTGCTGCTGCTCACGAACGATGGCGGCCTTGCGCGATATCTCGAATTGCCGGCGAATGCCTTGAAGCGTTGCTACCGAATGCGCTTGCATGGTCCGGTAAAGCCGCCCGTCTTGCCAGGCTCAGACAAGGCATCACGGTTGACGGCGTGAGATACGGGCCCATGGAAGCCAGGATGGAAGGCCCGCACAGCGGTTCCAATCGTGGCTTGTCATCACGCTCAAAGAAGGCAAGAATCGCGAAATCCGCAAAGTCATGGCGCATCTCGGATTGCAGGTCACCCGCCTGATCCGCACGGCCTACGGTCCTTTTGAATTGGGCCATCTACCACCCGGATCGGCAATGGAAGTTCCGCCCCAAACTCTGGAAGAGAAGCTCCCAGGTTATTTCGCCCGAGGATCGCGGCCCCAATCTCCCAGCCAGCACTGGCAACGCTAGACAGGCTTGGACGGATGAATTCGCCGCATTCTGGTCTTCCGTAACCACTCGCGTCTATGTACGATGAGCCGGCCCCGAAATTCCCGGCGAGGACAAAAATATGAAGAGCCTAAAAGTCGTCGGCCTGGTAGTCCTCATTGTCGTAGTCCTTTTGGTGGCTTTGAACTTCGCGATTACGCGCGCCTCCACTGCGATTCCGGCTAGCGCCGTTAGCCTTCGCAGCAGTTTCGCGGGCCTTTTTCGCGGCGATCTTGGCTTTTGGCTGACGGGGGATGTGGTCACCACGCCCGTTACCGACTGGTCGTTTGCCGACGCGGCTCAAACTGTTCAGGTTGAGACACGGACTTGGTATTTCATTCCCCACTTCGTGCGGACGTATATTGCCAGGAATGACGCACAACTGTATTTGTTCTCAGAATATTTCGCGCCTAAACCTGGGCAGTCGGACCATCGGGACGAATTTCCGGACGCCAGATTCTGGAACCGCATGGTAGTTCGAGACCCTCGAATACGGGTGAAGATTGGGAATCGGTTGTTCCAGATGCGAGCGTATCCGCTGACGGACTCGAACCAAATAGCGGCGGCTCGCCAAGCGTTCTTGAGTAAGTACGAGGACGTCCGAAAAGAACAAGAGTCGCCGGAGTCGCGGCGTTCAAAGTTGTATTTCTTTCGTCTCGAGCCTGGATGGAATGGCTCATAGGAAGGCAGCAACGATGGCCAGTAACCACACCCGCGGCACGGGAGAATTCTGGAAGCGCTGAAAAATAACCCGCAGAATCTGCCCATTCATGTAGACCACTTGCGTTTTGTCTCTCTAGGTGATAACACCGGCGTTAATAACCCAGCTTCGGAGTCTGGATTTTGTCCGGGGAGGGAACCATGGGAAGACACTACGTGTGGGGCCGCAAGCCGGAAGCCAAAGCGGTTCATCCGCTGAGTGGTCCATACCTGAGCCGGGCGATCGCCCGGAACGAAGCGGTCAAGGCGCGGATCGAGGGTTACGTTAATGTGACGATTCGCGCGAGCAAACCGGTTCGTACTCGCCATGAAACTCGGTCTCGCCGCGCCTCGGTGTAGCATCGCGTCAAATTAGGTCTGGCGATCCGTGGGGCTGCGATCGCAAACTCGACGCGCCCGAGGGCCGACAGTACTTTCTTACTAGTCACCGAGAGCCTTGGTACCATTGCCGCTGCTGGCCATCCCCGCGACAATGTACCTGTCACTGCAAAGGTGCCGGTCGACTATCGATGATTGAACTCATCTTCTTCGCCGCAGTCAGCCTGGGTCTCTTGGCCGCCTTTTTCCTGCTCGGGGCCAAGGGGCGCTCCGCTTCGTCTTCCAAAGTCCCCGCTATCTGCGGCGCGGGACAGATGATCCCCCTGAAAGGTCTTTCGTTCGGAAACTCCGCGCGGATGCTGGATGATTCAGACTATCGCATTCTCGCATCGAATCCCCGCTTGCGTAGCGTCGCCGAACAGTTCCGGTCGGAGCGCAAGAGATTGATCTTGCAGTGGATTTCCGCATTGCTCTGCGATTTGCAATCTCTCTGGCGCTTTCGGCGAATGCTGGTGCGCCATGGAGCGCCTGTCCGGGCTGGCGAAGAGCTCAAAATCCTGAAGACCTTTGTTTTTGGCTTGGCGCTGCTGTTCGCGTTGAAGCTCTCGGTACGCGTCGCCGGCCCGTTTGCTGTTGGGCGTTTTGTCCGCCAAGCAGCCGGATTCGTCGGCAAAATTTCCGACGTAACGGCTGGCACCTTAGCTCGCGTCCCGTCCTCCGTCTGGCCTGAGATCGAGCGCAACTGGGCCGCGCAGGCGGCATAAGCACACCCGTAGTTTGTATCCTCGCAAATCCTCGATCCTGAGAAAACGGAATTATCGGCACGCGTTAGAATCCCAGGCGGACGGGCGTGAACTGTTGGACGTACAGCCGGGCCACTTCCTCACCGTAGGAGCGAACTAACCACAACGCCACGTTGAAAATCTTCTCGTTGAAGACCACCTTCACGCCGCATAGGAACGGGCTGGATTTCCGCGACGGCGCTTTTCGCGTTCAAAGCGCAGCCTGAACGCCTGAATTAAGTGCAAACTGTGAGTAATCACTGGGGCAGGATGGCGATCCAAGACCGGGCGTGTTGATTTAAGGTCCCCACCAGGAGAGCAACAGGAGAGCGATTGCCTGCGCTCGCCTCCCGTGTTAACGTGCTGTCGCTTTTTTGAAGGGACACTATGCCAAAAATCAAGCCTTCGGCTTTGGTGTTATTCTGCATCGTTTCGCTGGCCTCCTGCCTGTTGCTGGCGCAGGTCCAAAGGCCCGGGGAATATCCGCGGGGCGAAAAGCCTTCGCCGATGATGAATTTTTTCGTGACCAGCCAAACCATCGGCAACGGTGGCAATCTCGGCGGGCTCGCCGGCGCCGACGCGCATTGCCAAACGCTCGCAGCGGCCGCAGGAGCCGGAAATCGCACTTGGCACGCCTATCTCAGCACCCAGGCGCGACCCGGCCAGCCGGCAGTGAACGCCCGCGACCGCATCGGCAAAGGGCCCTGGTACAACTTCAAAGGCGAAATGATTGCGCAGGATCTCGCGCACCTGCATGGCGATACGATGGAGCTGGCGCATCGGGGAAATAATCTCAATAAGCTCACCGGATTGACGGAAAAAGGCCAGATCGTCCCGGGTTTGTATGATTATTCCGATCCGCGCGACAACGACTGGGAATACGCCAAAAATACGCGGTTTTCCACTCGGCACGAAATGCTCACCGGCACCCAGACCGACGGCACCGCGTTCACCGATAACCTCGATCACACCTGCGATAATTGGACCAGCAACAAGAGCCCGGCTCCTGGAGCGTCGAACGGAGACCTGAATGCCGCCGATGGCAGGCCCAACGCCCAGATCGGTTTTCCCGACCGCAATGGCGGCGGCAGCGGTTCCTGGAACTCCGCTCACGGAACGCGCGGCTGCGCCCAGGCGGATTTGCCGAAAACCCACGGCCAAGGCCTATTTTACTGTTTCGCGGTTAACTAAAAGGAAGGCCAAGTCCATGACCCGGCCAAATGCTTACGTTCTCGTATCGTGCACCATGATGCTGGCCTCTTGCCTGCTACTGGCTCAACAGAACGCGCCAAACACCCAAGGCGTCACGCCGCCCCCCGGCAGCCCGACGCCGACTCCGGCTCGGATGACCTTCTTCGTCACCAGCGTCGGTATCGGTAAAGGCGGAAACCTGGGCGGACTTGCGGGTGCCGACGCGCATTGCCAGGCGCTTGCGGCCGCTGTCGGCGCGGGCGCTCACACTTGGCACGCCTATCTCAGCACGCAGGCTCGTCCTGGTCGGCCCGCCGTCAACGCGCGTGACCGTATCGGCACCGGGCCTTGGTTCAACTGGTCGTTCGCGCAACTGGGAGCGCCGCAAAACGCCATCATTTCGGCGGACCTGGGCGAACTTCACGGAGACACACTCGTCCAGGCGCAGCGCGGCAGCAATCTATTCAAGCAGTCCACACGAAACGAGCATGGGCATCTCATCAACGGAATCGGTGACACCCCGCCGATTCAGCATGAAATTCTCACGGGATCGAAGTGGGACGGCCGCGCGTACACGGATAACGCCGACCACACTTGCAACAACTGGACTAGCAGCTCCACAGGTTCCGCGCAGGTCGGCCATTCCGATCGAATTGGCAATGGCTCCTCCTGGAATTCGTCGAACGCCACCAAAGGATGCAGCCAGGCGGATCTGGAAAGCACTGGCGGCGCCGGGCTTTTCTACTGCTTCGCAATTAATTGACATTTCTGCGCTGACGGACCCGTTTTCAATCCGAAACACAGTCGGGCGGTGCGCTTAATTACCGGACACTGGCTCGCTGGCTCTCAACCACACTCCACTAAGCCGTCGTGCCGCGTCCCTTAAGCGTTTCGAGAGCAGCTCGGTAGGTGAGATCGGTTCGATGATAAAACGCCCTGTGCCCGCAATTGTGGCACTGCACCTCGCTCCCGCCGGGCGGGAACTCAGGCTTGGGGACGAAGCTGAGATTCGGCACCCCAACATCTTCGATTTCCGAATACGTGATCTCGACTTTGCATTTGCGGCATTCGAGGACCCATCGATCCATTTGATTCACCCTTGCATAAATCGTACACGCCAGCGGTGCACAAAGGCATCCACAGAAGACCTTAGTACTTTGCGGCTATGGCTTCTGGGCTACTCGGTCTATGTACGCTTCTTCGATCTTGTCTCGCAGCTTCGTGCCGGCGCCGGCTCATATTTCCACGCTTATCCGGGTAGCAGTGATGGGCAAAGTCCTTCGGCCCATTGGCCCGAACCGCGCTGCTGCTATACTTGGTCATTCTGATTTTTTCGGGGGCCGCGGGGGGCGGCAGATTTCAGGTAGGAGACTAGTCGGCCTGCGCACATACGTCTATGGAACCTGTCGAAGCACGAGCGCCTCAAGAGCTGTCCGATCACATTCTGGCCACGCTGGCCGAGATTGGGGAAGAGATCAACGCCTCTCTGAATCTCGATAAGGTGCTGTCGAAGACCGCCGCGCTGGTCAAGCGGCTCGTCGACTACGAAATTTTTTGCGTCATGCTTCTGGACGAGCAGTCGCAGACGCTTTCCTACCGTTTTGCCATCGGCTACAGCCGTGAAGTGACCGACAACTGGCGGCTTCCTATCGGGCAGGGCATCGCCGGCGTGGCGGCGGCCACGCGCGAACCGGTTCGCGTTTCCGACGTGCGCACGGATGCGCGCTATATCAACGCCATCGATTCGGTGCGCTCCGAAATGGCCGTGCCGCTGCTCTTTCAGGACCAGGTCATCGGCGTGCTCGACATCCAGAGCACGCAAGTCGATTACTTCACGCACGAGCAAGAGGAAATTCTCGTCTTGCTCGCGAGCCGCCTAGCCACCGCCATCGAGAATGCGCGCCTTTTCGAGCGCGCCCGCAGCCAAGCCGACACGTTGTTATTGCTTAATGAGGTGGGCCGCGAAGCCAGTTCCATTCTCGATGTCGAAGCGCTGCTGCGCCGCTCCGCCGAATTGGTGAAGCGCGTGATCGATTACCAGATCATGAGCATCATGCTCTACGATCCCGTCGCCAAAGTGTTTTTTCAGCGTCTGGCGATGAAGTACGGCCAGACCGTGCAGGGCAAGCTGCGCGTGGCATCCACCGAAGGCCTGATTGGCGCCGCCGCCGCTTCCGGCCAGCCCGTGCGCGTGCCCGACGTGAGCAAGGAACCGCGCTACATCATGCTCAATCCGGAAACGCGTTCTGAACTCTCCATTCCCATGATTCACAAGGGACGCGTCGTCGGCGTGCTGGATCTCGAAAGCCCGCGAACTCAACTATTTCACCGAGGACCATGCCCGCGCGCTCACCATCCTGGCTGCGCAGCTCGCTGTGTCGCTCGAAAACGCGCGCCTCTACGAGCAGGTCGCCCGCGATGAAGCTCGCATGGAGCGCGAACTGCAAGCCGCGCAGCGCATTCAGGGCGCGCTGTTGCGTCCCGTTCCTCCGGGCGATTTTGGCGTCGATCTCGCCGCGCGCATCCTTTCGGCCCGCGAAGTCTGTGGCGACCTCTACGATTTCTTTCGCTACGGGCCCACGCGCGTCGGCTTCGGCCTTGGCGACGTCAGCGGCAAAGGCTCGGCCGCCGCGCTTTATGGAGCGGTGGGCATCGGCATCCTGCGCAGCTTGGCGCCGCAGAAGCTTCTCCCCGCGGAATTGTTGAAGCAGCTCAACCAATTGATCTGCGAGCGCCGCGTCGAGGGCCGCTTCTTGACCTTCTGCTACGCCACTTGGCGCAAGCCCACTCGCAAGCTGCGCGTGGCAAACGCCGGGCAGACGCAGCCGTTTCTCTGCCGCGCCGGCCACTGCGAACAACTGAAGCTCGTGGGTTTTCCCATCGGCCTTTATGACGATGTCACTTATGAGGAGTGGACCCTGAACCTCGATCCCGGCGATATTCTGGTCTTTCACTCCGACGGTCTTTCGGAGGCCGTCGACCCCGAGGGCAATTTCTTCGGTATTCCGCGCCTCGCGTCGATTATCGAAGCCAACAGTTCTCTCGACGCTGGCGATCTCGCCGATCGTCTGCTGAACGAAGTTCAGGAGTTCACGCGCGGCGGACCCATCACCGACGACCGTACCCTCGTGGTGATGAAGGTCCAGTGAGCGCCTCCGCGAATCGTTCCAATGCGGTATCCGCTGGCTCCTTCGAGCCGGATATCACCCAATTCACGCCTGGATTTTCCTGGCGGCGCGGCAAGCTATATTGCGAAGGCGTACCACTCGAGGACATCGCCGCGCGCATCGGCACTCCTTCTTACGTCTACAGCGGCGCGAGCATCACCGGCGCGTTTCGGACGCTCGACGGCGCGCTCGGCCGCCTGCCGCACACGCTTTGCTACGCGGTGAAGGCCAATGGGAATCTCTCAATCTTGCGGCTGCTGGCTGGGCTAGGCAGCGGTTTCGACATCGTTTCCGGTGGCGAACTCTACCGCCTCGAACGAGCCGGCATTCCCGGAGACCGCGTGGTATTTTCCGGGGTAGGTAAGTCACGCGAGGAGATTCGTGAAGCCCTGCGCGCCCGCATCCGTCTCTTCAACGTTGAATCCGAAGCCGAGTTGGAGTTGCTCGCTGCCGAATCCGCGCGCATGGGAACTCGCGCGCCCGCGGCCATCCGTGTTAATCCCGACGTGGCTGCCGGCGGTCACCCGCACATCTCTACCGGCCACCACAGCCACAAGTTTGGCATTGATTGGGCTGACGCGCGGCGCCTCTATCTCGCCTATCGCGATTCGCGCTCCATCGAGTGGCAGGGAATCAGCGCGCACATTGGCTCGCAGATCATGAGCCTCGCGCCATTCCGCAAGGCGCTGGGACGCCTGGCGCGGTACGTTCGCGATCTCCGCAAGGCCGGCGTGAACCTGCAATATCTAGATTTCGGCGGCGGCCTGGGAGTGCGCTACTGGCGCGAGCAGCCCCTCGATCCCAGAGAATACGCGAAAGCATTAGCGGCCATCGTGCGTCCTCTTGGCTGTCACCTGCTGCTCGAACCGGGTCGCTCCATGATCGCGCCCGCGGGCGTGCTGCTGATGCGCGTCCTCTACACCAAGCAAAACCGTGGCAAGAAATTCGTCGTAGTGGATGCCGCCATGAACGACTTCCTGCGCCCCGCGCTTTACGACGCCGTGCACCCGATCACTTCGATTCGGCGCCAGCCCGGTGCGGCCCGATCCGGTGTTAACGGTACGTCCCGGCTTTCCCGCGTGGACATCGTCGGCCCAGTCTGCGAATCGGGCGATTGCTTCCTGCAAGATTGGCCGCTGGGCGAAGTCGCAGCCGATGACCTACTTGTGTTGTGGGGAGCCGGGGCCTACGGCATGGCCGAAGCCTCGAACTACAACGCGCGCCCCCGCCCCGCCGAAGTCCTAGTCCAAGCCACCCGCGTCGACATCATCCGCCGGCGAGAATCCCGCGCCGACCTAATCCGCGGCGAATAAACTGTCATTCGGTTTTGCCTGTGTAGCGCCGGGCTTCAGCCCGGCATCTTCGCAGATGTGCCCAAGGAGCACGCAAATCGCCCCCAAATCGCACCCCAAAACGGCGCATTGTCATCCCGAGCGAAGCCGAGGGATCTGCTTTTCTGAAGACTCCGAGGAAACCACAGTGTCAAGCTACCAGCCCTACCGCTCCCCCCACTTCAACTTATCCCGCAGCACGCTGAAATACGTCTTCTGCTGCGGCCGCACCAGCCGCAAACGCTTCGCCGCCGCCGCAAGACCCACCACATCGCCGGGCAAAAGCTCCACGCCCACCTGCCCATCCAGTGTCAGGTAAATCGGAGCCTCTCCACTCGCAAATCCAATCTCGATCTGCGACGTGTCCGGAACCACGAGCGGGCGATTCGTAAGCGTGTGCGGGCAGATCGGCGTAATCACAAATGCCGAAACGATTGGATACAAAATCGGTCCGCCCGCTGAAAGCGAATAAGCCGTCGAACCCGTCGGCGTCGAGACAATCAGCCCGTCGGCCTTATAGCTGGAAACAAACTCATTATTGATGCGCAGTTGAAAATCCAAAATGCGCGCTAGCGCGGCTTTGTTCAGCACCGCGTCATTCAGCGCGCGCGCCTGGTGGATCACCTCGCCGTTGCGAGTCACTTTGCAATCGAGCATCACGCGCTCGCTGTAACGCGCCTCGCCCTTGATGGCGCGGTCGAGCACGGCATACATGTCGTCGAGCGTGACGCTGGTCAGAAAGCCCAGGCTCCCGAGGTTTACTGGCAGAATGGGCACGTCGTGGTCGCCGACCAGCCGCGCCGCTGCCAGCAGCGTGCCGTCGCCGCCCAACACAATTAACAGGTCGGCATCGACGGGCAATTCCTCGCGCGCATGTACCTTCGTTCCCGTGGGGCCCACGCAGGTTGCCGTTTCGGGGTCGCAGTACGCGACCACGCCACGCTCCGCCAGCCAGGCCAGCAGCGCGGGAACCACCGCCGCCACCTCCTCGCGTCGCGGACGCGAGACAATCCCTACCGATCGAATCGCGCGGCTCTCAGCTTCCCCGCCACGGTCGGCACCCGATGATGGCGCATTCTGGCTTGTCCCTGTAGTCGCTTTCGAGGCCATCTTGGTCGATTCTACCGCACTAACCCTGAAGTCGGTGATTCGCTCTAATCGGGTGTCCTGAAACCGGAGAATCTCTCTTTCCCGTTCGATCGCTCCCCTGGCCGCCACCCTCAAGCCGGCGCCAGCAACGCCACCAACTCCTCCGGGTAATTGGTGATAATCCCATCCACGCCTTCGACCATGAGCCGCTTCATCTGCGAGGGATCGTTCACCGTCCAAGCCGCCACCTTCAAATCATTCTCGTGCGCTTCCGCCACCAGTTCCGGTGTGATTCGATCGGCCCTCGGTAACAGTTGCCTCGCCCCCACGTCCACCGCTCGCTTCACTGCATCCGGTAAGCGTTCGCTATAGAGCAGGCCGGTCATCAGCAACGGCTCGTACCTGCGCACCCGATCGATAACCCCGGCATCGAATGACAGCACCACCGTGCGTCCCACCTCGTTAGCTGTGCGCACCGCCCCAACCACGGCATGTTCAGCGCCGCTCGCTCCCGGCGCCTTAATCTCCAAATACAGGCCCAGATCGCGCTCGCGCCCCAAGGCCAAAACCTCTTCCGCGGTAGGAATGCGTTCACCTGCAAATCTCCCGGCCGCGCCGTCGGGCGGCTGTCCTCGAAACCACGATCCGGCGTCGAGCTTTCTCAATTCCTCCAGAGTCTTTGCTGCCACAGGCCCCTTGCCATTGGTCGTGCGGTCCAGGGTGTCGTCATGCATGGCCACCAGCCGCGCGTCGCGCGAAAAGCGCAAGTCCGTCTCGATGAATCCCGCCCCCATCTCCGCTGCCCGGCGGAACGCCGCCAGGGTATTTTCCGGCGCGACACCCGAAGCGCCGCGATGCGCAATGACCCACATTCTAGGATTCGCCCCCAACGCGAGCGCGCTGTGCCTCTGGCTGTTGCGTCGCGCCCGAACCGCCCTATGCTAACAAAATATCGCCAGCGCTGGCTCGCACGACCTTTGTGGATTCGCAAACGCCACTGGGTGCATCCAACAGATAGGGTGAAAGTTTCTCGGAGGTACACATCGGAGGTGCACAATGATTGATCGTTCCGGTTCGCACACTCGTGCTCGCTTGCTGTCCACTGTGGTTCTGCTCTTCGCCTTCTCCAGTGCGAGTTTCACTAGCGCGCAAACCCCTCCCACAAGAAGTAGTCCGAACTATCACCAGTGGCTCACCAACGAAGTCCGTCACCAGCTTGTGCTGTTACCGTTCTACTCCGTCTTCGACAACCTCCAGTACAAGGTCGATGGAGACGACGTGACGCTGCTCGGGCAGGTTCGTCTGCCAACGCTCAAAATCGACGCTGAAAATGCTGTGAAGGGCATCGAAGGCGTGGGCAAAGTAACCAACAATATCGAGGTCCTGCCGGTATCTCCGATGGACGAACAAATTCGCCGCGCCGAATATCGCGCCATCTACGGGGATCCTGCGCTCGAACGCTACGCCTTCGGCCCCGTGCCGCCCATCCACATTATCGTGAACGGCGGTCACGTTACGCTAGAAGGAGTCGTAGACAGCGAATCGGACAAAAATGTCGCCAACATTCGCGCCAGCAGCGTTCCCAACGTATTCTCGATAACCAACAACGTTCGCGTCGTTCCCAGCAAGTAACGAGCGCTGATAACGTTGTGCTTTCCGGGAAGCGCTCGGGTTTCGTAACGCGGCCCTTCAGGGCGGCATCTCGAACGTCGCGAAAATGCCGCCTGGCGTGCCGGGCAACGGTGCCCGTGCCAGTTCCAACATCGGCGGCTTCCTATCGCTTGCCCGGCTGCTCTGCCTCTGAAATACTTTTAGCCATGAAGTACCGCCTTTGGGTCGCACTTTCGTTCTTACTACTCGCTGCAACCGTGCGCGCCGACGAGATCCGCCTGAAGGACGGCTCGAAGATCATGGGCACTATCGTCGGATACGAAGGTGACTCCTTCAAGGTTCAGACCAGCTACGGCTTCGCCATGATTCGCAAGGATAGCATCGCCGAAATCATCCCGACCGAAGCGAAGAAGTCCTCCGCGTCCGCCGTAATTCCTCCTTCGACCGTTGAGAAACCTGAGCTCGAACCCGTTTCCGAGAAGGCGCCGTCGGCCCCAACGCCGAAGCCACACGCTGAGGCTAAAAAAGCGCCAGCGGCAATCGCCATGCCGCGCTGCAACTCCGGCGGCAGCGGATCGCACGCTCCAGCCGCTCCAGTCTCAGTCGCAGCAGCGCCCGCGCCGCCACCGCCGCCCGCGCCCGAACCAATCCACGAGACCATTCGCGGCAATCTTTACGTCAACCAGACCTTCGGCTTCCAGATGTTTCGCCCGCCGGGATGGGACCTCATCGCCGACGCAGGCAAAGCCCTGCCCAACGCCATCACCGCTCTGGGCACGAGCGATGAAACCACTCTGCTCGTAGTAGGACACGATCCGCTCGCCGACAGCCTCGACGCGCACGCCGCCGCCACCGACCGCAAGCTCCATGAGATCTATGAGAATTATCGTCCGCTCTCGACTCAGCACATCACCATCGCCGGTTCGCCGGCCGTCGAAACGCGTTTCCGCGGCACCTTGGGCGGCCGTGATTGGTCGGTTACGGTAGCCACGCTCGGCCGCGGCAAGGAAGCCTTCACCTTCCTCGCCATGACCTATGCCGACTCCGACCTGATCCAAATTCAGGAAAACGTAATCGCCAAGACAATCGCCAGCCTGCAATTCAGCCCGGCCAACTAAGAGCGTCGCTACGGGCAGCTTTTTGTGAGAGCGCGCTCTAGCCGACTTCGACGTCGATGGAGTGGTAGCCGGTGGCGCCGTCGGGCCATTCGCCGGAGGCGGGCGAGCGTTTGCAGCTTGCCGTTGCCGTCCGGTGGCGCGCACTTCGATGTTGTGCTTGCCCTTCGGCGGATTGATCCAGACGTATTTCCAGAAGGCCCAGACCTGCGTGGGGATGGGATTGCTGAAGATTTGCGCTTCGTTCCAGGTGTCGCCGCCGTCGGTGGAGATTTCGACTTTGCGCACGCCAGCCTGATTGGCGATGGCCCAGCCGGTGATGACGAAATTCTTGCCGGTGATCTGCGCGCGGTCGTGCGGATCGTCGATCACCGCTTGCAATTGCCGCTCGCCGAATTCGACCAGCCCTGCCATTCCCAGTAGCCGAGATATTCCTTGTCCACGAATTCGATGCGCGTGAGCCACTTGGGCATCTTCATCCCGTACTTGCCGGGCATGAAAATGCGCAGCGGAAAACCGTGCCGGCGCGGCAGCGGCTCGCCATTCATCTCCCAGGCAAGAAAATTCTCCGGCTGCAGGATGCGCTCGACGTGTGTGGCCGGTGCAGTAGCCTTCGGCGGCATAAAGCGCGGCATATTTCGCCTGCGGCTTGATGCCGGCGCGGTCGAGCACGGGCGCAGCAGCGTGCCATTCCAGACGGCGTTGCCGACCAGTCCGCCGCCGACGGGATTCGAGATGCATTCGAGCGTGAGCGTCGTCTCGTACGGGAGCGAGCTGCGATGATGTCGTCATAGTTGAAGTGCAGCGGATGATCCACCAGGCCGTCAATGGTGAGCGACCATTTCTCGCAGATCCACGGCAGGCTCGCCGTGCGAGGACATCAGGTAGAAATCGTCGTTCGGCGTGATGGCGCGGAGAGCGGCCTGCGGTCCGTCGTCGAGATAATTGCTGACGCCGGCATAGCCGACGTTGCATGCCGTGCATCATGTAGCGGTACAACGTTAGGGGCAGCAGCACGCCCACCCCTGCACCCGCTACCATGGAAAAGAACCTGCGCCGGTCCATGCTATGCCGCTCCTGGCGCGGCCGGGTAGCCTCGCCCACTTCCCATCATACGCCCACCTGCCCTGTAGTACGGATTATTCCGCCGCGCGGATGTGTGGCACTTCGCGCTACATTCGATTTTCGTGGCGGCGTGGCAAAAGAGCAGCGTTAGCTGCCGAACAAATCGTCCGCGACCGCCGAGCGCTCCATTTCCAGGTAGGAAGCAACATCGGCGAGGATCGCGCTTAGCGTACCGACCTTGAGGGGGTCGTGAGCCGGAATCGTCACGTGATGTTCGCGGACGTTGGCTGCGGAAGTCAGTCTGATGTGGCTGCCGGTTTGGCGAGTCACTTCGTATCCGTAGCGACGTAGCAGACGAGCCAGTTCCTCGCCGCTCAAGTCGCGCGGGAGCTTCACGCAGGAATGACCTCGTCCTTGACCAAATGCAGCCGGATAACGCTGGGCTTGTCCTTGCCATCGAAATGACAGCGCACGGCGTCTTGCAACTTGCTCTTGAGATCGCTGAGCGACTCTGCCTGAGTAAAGATTGCGTGGCCCAAGGCTTTGGCTTCGTAACCGCCCTCAGGCGATTCTTGCACGGAAAAGACGATTTCAGTGTCTGGCATGGATGTAGTCCTTGACGCCAGTATATCCTGCGGCGGAAAGATTTCCCTTGCGAGAACCATCTCTCGCGACTAGAAAGCACCCTCCCCCCTGCTTTTTCTGGATCTGTTGATTCTACAGGGGGTTTAAGTCTAACGATTTCGGAACTGCTGATTGTGAGAGGGTTGCGGGCGTGTTTTGTGGATCTGCTGATTCTGCATGGGATGCCCGCCCTCGCCGAAGTTATGGCTGGCAGGCGAACATTGCGCAGGATGGCATCACAAGAGTTCACATTAAGCCCCAGGTACTGATCGCAAATCGCCAACTCGGCTTTAGGGGCCAGCGCCCCTGCTTGCTCAACCGCCTTTATGTCAGGGCTGAAGAACCTGTGTGGCAACTCGAATCTGGGTTCCGCAGGGCGCAAGCGGGTCTGCATCTGCTTGACTCCAAAGATGCCGCCCTGAAGGGCAGCGCTACAAAAGCCCTGTCTGTCGCGTTGGCACACAGACTCTGAAACCCTGCCCCCTTAGGAAAGTGCCAGGAAGTTTCTCGCACAACGCTAGGTCGAACCTCGAACAGGTGGTGAGTATCGATGGCGCTCGGCGTGGCGGGCGAGAGCCATCGTGGCGAGTTCGGCGAGACTTTGTGGCAGTGGACGGCTGCCTTGATTTGGTTCCGTTGAGTCTTCGTTTGTGGCTGCTTCTTGGGCTAGCATATCGTCTGTCCCCCGTGGTCTCTGGAATCGCCGTTTCGCTCTTGCTCGTCTTCGTCTTCCGCTTCTTCCTCGTCTTCTTCGGCGTCGTCTGACTCGTTCGGCCTCGTCTGTCTCGTCGTTTTCTTCGGCCTCGTCTGTCTCGTCGTTTTCTTCGGTCTCGTCTGTCTCGTCGTTTTCTTCGGCCTCGTCTATCTCGGCTTCCTCATCCACGCCTACGGCGGTTGCCAGTATTTCTTGCCAGGCGTCGTAGCCCAGGACGATCTGCGTTTCGTTTTTTACGCCGCGGAGAGTTTGGAGAATTAGTTGGGCGATGTAGGCAAAGGCTGCGGCGTCGCGGCGGGAGATGCGGCGCTGCGCGAAGAGGGAGAGGAGTTTACGGAGGACCTGGTTGACGTCGCTGGCGGTGTTGAGATTGCCGGAGAGGGAGACGAGTTCTTGCGAAAGGTCTCGCCCGGCTTGTGCTAGTTCCTGCTCTTGCTTGGCGTGTGCGAAGCAGAGGGTGGCGTGGTTTGCTGCGCGGGGCATCTGGCAGCGGCGGCCGTCGGTGGTGGTGAAGCGGCAGCGGCGGGGATCGGCTTTGGGGCGCGCTGGTGGCGCGGGGGCGGAGCGCTTCTTTTGGATGGGGCGTGTTTTCATGATGACCTCACGGTGTGAGTTGATGAGCAAGTCAGCGAATTAGGAGGGAGCACCGGAGAAACTGTTCGGACACGAAGGGTGTGCTCTAGCGTAAACATGCGCTACATATATCATATTATTTACTTATATGCAATTACTATTTGTAGTTAGCATTCGAATTGTCGGCGAGGAAAGAGTTCAAACTGGGGCGGGGTTGGTGAGCGTGACGATTCGAACGAAAATCAGAAGACTGCTAGGCTCCCGGGCGCGCCTAGCTTTGGCTAGGCTCTAAACCCGGACCCTTTCGAACGAAGGGTGCCGCACGCCGTCTAATTCGAAACCTTCGCTCGCATGAGACTCAATGCGAGAAGTGTATGAAAAATCCGGTCTGCGATGAGTCGATTGAAGCCGCCCGGGGGACAAGTCCATGCGCGAGGTCGTTACGGAGATTTAGGCCCCTTTTGTCGATGTAAAACACCGCAAGATATCTCCACAAGTTCTCGGTGAGAACTTCGCGCATTCGCTCGTCGCCCAGGACCTCGTTCATGCTCTTCGCATCCTGGATGCCGGGGTGATTCCGGACTGTTCTAAGCGTGGGAATGCCCATAGCACCGAGAAAGGTCCGCAAGATATGCTCGATCTGGGGAACCAATACATGGACCGCCTTGACGAAGTCTTCCTGCTCATAGGCCAGCAACCCGTCCCGCAGCAAACCATCTCGGCTCTGAGCGAACAGGGGTGATAGGCAGAGGAAGTCCAGGATGTCGTCAAGTGTCGGAGCGTATCGCTCCCTCACCTTCGCCAGGTGTGCGCGAGAAACGGCTGGTAAAAATGGATAAGCTGCGCCAATTGATGGTGTAGCCTCCCGTCCGGATCGTCCTCCAGGGATCCGATTGTGGCGCTGGAGTGTCCATCCTTCTCGATGATGGTGATCGGAATCATGTTCAAGAACGGGGTGTCCGTCTTCAATTTGGCCAGCAATGCTCTGGCATCGCTCGTTCTCGGAATGAAGTAGGAAGCAACCCGACTTAGGGATGTTGCCAAATCACCGCTTCCGATCAGCGTTTCAACCATTTCGTCAACGTCCTCTTTCGTCGCTTCGATGTTGACGGAGATCCGCTTCAGATCGGAATCGATGTCTTTTCCCTTCTCTGCAGACATGACCTGAAGCCTTTCGGCTTCTGCTTTCAACCCTTCCTGTTCATATCGCTCGATCACGGGCTGTAGCCACGCCATCGCCATCATGGGATTTGCTCGGCCGGCGAGATGCTCGAAGGCTTTTCCATACGACATGATGACCCGATTCACGCCTTGCGAATCTTTCATGCGACGATAGTGCTCCGCAAGTCGTTCGCCTGCTGCTTGCGCACCCCAGGGATCCAACGTCGGATAGACGCCGTCATCTGTGGCCGTGGTATCGGATACCATTGCTAGCATCCCTTCTAAATTCGCGATAATGCGAGACTCTTGTTCGGAACTGACGAACTTCTTTCCGTACAAATCGTCGAACAGGAAAATCCATGTCCCCATAAATTGCGGTTTCGCAATCCCGTCATAAAACTCAAACATGAACGCCACGATGCGGCCGGTTCGGTCAGAATCGCGGATCGAACACGAAAGGTCTAGTGCTCGCTGCAGCCACTGGATGCCTACGATCTCCATAGGGTAAAGCTTCCTGTCAACCGCATCGAGATAGGAATCGATCGCGATCTGCGCATAGTGGTAGCTTGGCTTGTGGGCGATTGCCACGCGCTTCAAGTCCCAAATGAGGTCAGAATATCTCGCCCGCATTATTGGATTTCGGCAGTCGTTGACCCGCTCTTCCCAGTAGGCAAATACATCTGCTTCAAGCGCTCTAATGTCAGGTGAGAAGAAATCGCTACCATCCACGTTCTTGCCGGACATCATCGGTGCGAAATACGTATTCCACACCGTGCTCTGGTCCCGACGTTGCACAAACAGAAAGGCGGACCACTCCGCGATGAAACCCTTCCAGTCAGAGTCAGTCTGATCCCCTTGGCCTTTCCGGGCGGCGTGGAGCGCATCGGCTATTTCCGCTTCGTGGAACGGCGTGGTTCGATTCTCAAAACTCGATAGCACCTCCCGTACCCAATCAGGAATGTCCATTCGAGGCTCTCCCTTACAAGTACAGGCGCAGAAGGGAATATTCCGCGTCTGTCGAAGAATGGTCGGCCATGGTGCGGAGTGTCTCACAACAGCGATGGCGGTGATAGGCGTCTTGTAACGAGACCGAGCGCATAACCAGGGGGGTGATAGGAGCGTTTTGTCACGAGACTGACGGACAGAATGAGAGATTCCTCGCCGCGCTCGGAATGGCGACGGTAAAGAAGGAAGGCTTGGAGTTGGTTGCTTCGGTGAAGACGGAATGGAGATTGGAGACCGGACCCTGGCCACTTCGATGCAGTGGACGTTGCGGACTTTCGTCGGGGCACGGCCTAAAGGGACTGAGAGATTCCTCGTCGAGGACTCCTCGGAATGACAACGTAACCCCTTGGCCGTCGCTCGGTCTGCGCTCTCCTCTTTCCTTCTCTCTTCCGCTCTCTCCTTGTGGTCCTGCGCTTTTCGTTGTCATTCCGAGCGCAGCGAGGAATCTCTCATGTTTTTCGTTTGGGCTGGCTGTGCGGGCTTGGCCGGGCGGCTGGGTTGGGACCATTCTTCGCTTAGGTCTTTCCACCTTGGATTGTTTGCGTCGATCAAGGCTACGCGCTTGGCGCGGGTCCAGGCTTTGATTTGCTTCTCTCGGGCTATGGCTGTGCGGACGTCGCGGAAGACTTCTATGTGCATTAGTTGGGTGACTTGGTATTTGTGGGTGAAGGTTGAGGCTGGGTTTTCCGGGTCGGGTTTTTTGTGCTGGCTTACGCGGCGCCTCAGGTTGTTTGTGACGCCGGTGTAGAGGACGCGGGAGGCGCTGGCTAGGATGTAAACGTAGTAGAGGCGGTCTGGCATTGGGCGGAGTGTCTCATGGTGGCAGTGAGTG
This sequence comes from uncultured Acidobacteriaceae bacterium, assembly GCA_963770525.1. Taxonomy (GTDB): domain Bacteria; phylum Acidobacteriota; class Terriglobia; order Terriglobales; family Acidobacteriaceae; genus Palsa-343. The sequence goes on from CAVYPY010000010.1 coordinate 172,903, forward strand.
TGATAGGAGCGTTTTGTCCGTAGACTGGCCTCACAGAATGAGAGATTCCTCGTCGCTACGCTCCTCGGAATGACAACGGTAAAGAAGGAATGAGAGGGGGATGAGAATGTGAAGGCTAGAACTTGGTTACTTCGGTGAAGTGGAAGTTGCGGACCTTCATGGCGGGGACGACCATCTCGAAGGATTCTTCGCCGGCGGCGCGCACGGCGGGGCCGAGTTGCTCGACGTTGGAGAGCATTTCGAGGATGCTTTGGTTGAAGCGGAAATTGCGGATGCCGGCGGCGATGCGCGCCATTTTCGACCAGGAAGCTGCCGTCGCGGGTCATGCCGGTGAGGACTTTTTCGTAGGGATCGACTTCGCGGATGTACCACAGGCGCGTGAGCAGGATGCCGCGATCGGTGGAGGCGACCATGTCGTCGACGGAGGTGTTGCCGCCGCCGAAGACGAGATTGAAGGGCGCTTCGCCATCCTGATTGGGCAGCGGCAGGCCGTGGCCGGTGGGCTTGGCCTTCATTTTTTTCGCGGTGGCGCGCGCGTAGACCAGATTGCGCGGCACGCCGCGTTCGACCAGCAAAACTTTCTGCCGCGGCATGCCTTCGCCGTCGAAGGGCGGGCCGGATTGCAGCGGATGGGTGACGTCGTCGTGGAGCGTGATGTTGTCGCCCATCACTTTTTTGCCCATGCGCTTGTTGAAGCAGGAGCGCTGGTCGCGGACGCCGGTGCCGGCGAAATCGTAGAAGAGAAAGCCGACCAGATCGAGCACCGCGGAGGGCTCGAGGATCACGGTCCAGCGGCCGGGCTCGACTTCGCGCGGATTGCGCGAGGCTGCGGCTTTCTGGCTGGCGCGGTCGGCCAGCGCTTCGGGATCGACTTGCGCGCATGTCGGGCGCGTTGGCCTTGGCCCAGCCGGAGGAATCGCTCTCCATGCATGGTGATGGAAAATTCGGCGCGCGTCTGGCGATGCGCGGCGAAGAGGCCCTTGCGAATTGGCGAGGGCCATGGCCGAGGCGCCGGTGGTGAAGATGCCCGCGGCGGTCTGATCGCGCTTGGCGGCGATGGCGATGACCTTGGCGACGGCGACGGGCGCGGTCGCGCGGCGTGGCTTCGGCGGTGGCGGCGAAATAGCGCGCGACCTTCGCGATATTTCTGCGGGCCGGGCATGGGCAGCAGGTCGGGATTTTTCGGCTGGCTGCGCGCGAGCGGCGCGGAGGCGGCGACGACGCGGCGGAGCGAGTCGTCGTCGGTCTTGTTGGTGGTGGCGCGGGCGGTGCGGCCGTCGAAGACGGTGCGCACGGAAACGCTGAGAGTCTGCTCGGCGACGTTCTGGTGAATGGTGTTGTTGGCGAAGCGCGTGAGCGCGTCGGCGCCGGCATTCGATTTCGACTTCGGTCTCGTCGGCGTCGGAGAGGCGCAGGATGCGTTCGGCGAGGCGGCGCAGCTCGGCGTCGGAGGGGAGATGCGCGCTCGGCGACGGCGGGGCCCGACGTCGACGGCGCGCTTCGCGGATTTTTCGCGGGGCTCATCGGCGGACGTCTAGCCGGGCTGGAGCGATCCCTGCTCGCGCGTCGGGAAGTCCGCGCTCCTCGGACTCTGCGTCGGGATACAAGTGCTTTGGCGAGTGACGCTCATTTGGCGAAGGCCACGCCCACGCGGATGTTGCGGAAGCGCGCGGGCGCGGCGCCGTGGCCGGTGCCCATGGTCTGCATGGGCTGGCCCTTGCCGCAGTTGGGCGTGCCCCAGAGCGTCCAGTGGTCGCGCGAGCAGATGGCGTCGCAACTGTTCCAGAATTCGGTGGTGATGCCGCTGTAGCTGGGATTCTTGAGCATGCGGCCTTTTTTGCCGCCCTTGATCTCCCAGCCGATCTCGGTGGAGAACTGAAAATGGTAGCGGCGATCGTCGATGGACCAGGAGCGGTTGGTCTCCATCAGGATGGCGTCGTCGGTGTCGGCGATCAGGTCGTCGTAGCGTCCACGTGCCGGGCAGCAGGCTGATGTTGGTCATGCGGATGATCGGCAGGCGATTCCAGCTTTCGGCGCGCATGGTGCCGCCGGAGCGGTGAGGCCGATGGCCGGGGCGGTCTCGCGATTCGAGAGATAGCCGGTGAACAGGCCGTTCTTGATGATGTCGGTGCACTGCGCGGGGACGCCTTCGTCGTCGTAGCCGAAGGTGCCGAGGCCGGGGCCGTGTTCGAGGCGCGCGTCGGCGACGACGTTGACGATGTCCGAGGCGTAGCGCAGCTTGCCGAGCTTTTCGAGCGTGAGGAAGCTCATGCCCGCGAAATTCGCTTCCATGCCCAGGACGCGATCGAGCTCGATGGGATGGCCGATGGATTCGTGAATCTGCAGGCCGAGCTGCGAGCTTTCGAGAATGATGTCGCGCTCGCCTTCGGGACACTGCGCGGCCTTGTGCAGCGCGACGGCTTCTTCGGCGATGCGCTGCGCGTTGCCGACGAGATCGAGCGATTCGACCAGTTCGTAGCCGGCGAGCTGGTGCTGGCCGCCGAAGCTAGTCGGGATAGGAGCGCTTCTGAATTTCGTCGCCGGCAAAGCTGGTGGCCACGATGCCCGCGCCGGACTGCATCTTCACCTGATGGATGCGCGAGCCGAGCGTGGAGGCGTACCACTGCTCGATGCGGCGGAACTGCATGGAGGTTTCCGCGAGGGTGACGCCCTTGACGCGGCGCATCTCGCGGTCGGCGGCGAGCAGCAGATCGAGCTGGCGATCGAGCGGAATCGCGAACGGGTCCTTGATGAAGGGATTCTGCCAGGTGTCGACGTAGGCCTGTTCGGGGGCCATGACGACGTCGTGCGCGCTTGGCCAGCGCGGAGGCGCGGGCGATGGCTACGGCTTGCGCGGCGCAGGCGTGCACGCCTTCGCGCGTGAGCCGGTCGGTGGCGGCGAAGCCCCAGGAGCCGTCGGCGATGACGCGCATGCCGAGGCCGAGCGATTCGGATTCGGAGAGCGTGCCGACCTGGCCGTTTTTGGTGGAGAGATCGCGCAGGCGGAGGTCCATCACGCGGGCGTCGGCGAAGGTGGCGCCGCGGAGGCGCGCGGTTTCGAGCGCGAGGTTAGCCCATTCTTGCATGGTGGCTGCTGAGCTAAAGCGGATGCGCTCGGAAAGGAGAGATTCGCTCGTCGCTGCGCTCGCTCGGAATGACAGACTCAAACCACAGGCGCGCAACTAGGTGCCTTCGGACCAGGAGGCAGGTACTGCTCCTGCTCGGCGTGAGCTTATCGACTTTGACGCCCATGGATTCGAGCTTGAGCGTGCGATTTCGCGGTCGATGGGCTCGGGCACCGCGTAGACTTCGCGCTTGAGTTCCTTGTGATGCTTGACCAGGTACTCGGCGGAAAGCGCTTGGTTGGCGAAGCTCATGTCCATCACCGAGGCGGGATGGCCTTCGGCGGCGGCGAGATTGATCAGGCGGCCTTCGCCGAGCAGGTAGATGCGGCGGCCGTCCTTCATGGTGTATTCGTCGACGAAGGGGCGCGCGACTTTCTTGCCGCTGGAGAGCTTTTCGAGCGCGGGGATATCGATCTCGACGTTGAAGTGGCCGGAGTTGCAGAGCACCGCGCCGTCCTTCATGCGTCTCGAAGTGCTCGGCGGCGAGCACGGACTTGTCGCCGGTGACGGTGACGAAGATGTCGCCGATCTTGGCGGCTTCGGCCATGGGCATCACGCGGAATCCATCCATCACCGCTTCGAGCGCGCGCAGCGGATTGATTTCGGTGACGATGACGTCGGCGCCGAGGCCCTTGGCGCGCATGGCCACGCCGCGTCCGCACCAGCCGTAGCCGGCGACCACGAGCCGCAGGCCCGCGAGCAGCAGGTTGGTGGCGCGCAGGATGCCGTCGAGCGTGGATTGGCCGGTGCCGTAGCGATTGTCGAACATGTGCTTGGTCAGCGCGTCGTTGACGGAGATGACCGGATACTTGAGCGTGCCGTCCTTGGCCATGGCGCGCAGGCGGATCACGCCGGTGGTGGTCTCTTCGGTGCCGCCGATGACGTCGGGGATCAGGTCGGCGCGCTTGGTGACCAGCGCGGTGACCAGGTCGGCGCCGTCGTCCATGGTGATCTGCGGCTTGTGATCGAGCGCGGCGGCGAGGTGCGAGTAATAGGTGGCGTTGTCCTCACCCTTGATGGCGAAGGTGGGGATGTTGTAGTCCTTGACCAGGGAGGCGGCGACTTCGTCCTGCGTGGAGAGCGGATTCGAGGCGCAGAGCACGACGTCGGCGCCGCCGTCGCGCAGCGTGATGGCCAGATTGGCGGTCTCGCTGGTGACGTGCAGGCAGGCGGAGACGCGCAGGCCCTTGAGCGGCTGCTCCTTGATGAAGCGCTTGCGGATGAGTTGCAGGACGGGCATCTGCTGATTGGCCCATTCGATCTTGCGCTTGCCGGCTCGGCGAGGGCGAGGTCTTTGACGTCGCCTTGAACGGATTGCTGCGTTGTTGCCACGGGAATCCCCCCTAATGTGGTGCTGAACTACGTGTCGTAGATGCGATTCCTACTCCACAATCGACTCGTCGACTTACTTGCACTCCGAGTGACAGCTTGTTAGCGGCTGGCGGCGATTTCGGCGCCTTGCACGCCCGCTTCTTTGCGCAGAGCGCCGGCTTTGTCGGTGCGCTCCCAGGTGAAAGATGGCTCGGTGCGGCCGAAATGGCCGTAGGCCGCGGTGGCCCGGTAAATCGGCCGGCGAAGGTCGAGGCTTTCGATGATGCCGCGCGGCGTCAGCGAGAACACTGCGCGGACGAGGTCGGTCATCTGCTCGTCGGGAATCGTGCCGGTGCCGAAGCTATCGACCATGACCGAAACCGGCTCGGCCACGCCGATGGCATAGGCGAGCTGCACTTCGGCGCGACGCGCGAGGCCCGCGGCCACCAGATTCTTCGCGATGTAGCGCGCCATGTAGCAGGCCGAGCGGTCCACTTTGGTCGGATCCTTGCCGGAAAACGCGCCGCCGCCGTGACGGCTGTAGCCGCCGTAGGTGTCGACGATGATCTTGCGGCCGGTGAGTCCGGCATCGCCCATGGGGCCGCCGACCACGAAGCGGCCGGTGGGATTGATGTGGAACTTGGTCTGCTTATCCATCAGCGACGGAGGCACGACGTGCTCGATCACTTCCTTGAGAATCACCTCGTGGAGTTCGCTGTTGAGTACCTTGTCGCTGTGCTGCGTGGAAATGACCACGCAATCGACGCGCTTGGGCTGGCCGTCCACGTATTCGACGGTGACCTGCGATTTGCCGTCGGGACGCAGAAAGCCGGCTTCGCCGTTCCGGCGCACTTCCGAAAGGCGGCGGACCAGCTTGTGCGCCAGCATGATCGGCAGCGGCATCAGCTCGTCGGTCTCGTCGCAGGCATAGCCGAACATCATGCCCTGGTCGCCGGCGCCGCCGGTGTCCACGCCCATGGCGATGTCGGGCGACTGGCGCTTGATCGAGGAGATGACCGCGCAGGTGTCGGCGTCGAAGCCGATATTCGGCGCGCGTGTAGCCAACGTCGCGGATGACTTCGCGGACGATGTCGCTGTAGTCCAGGACGGCCGAGGTGGTGATTTCGCCGGCGACCATGGCCAAGCCGGTGGTGACCAGGGTCTCGCAGGCCACGCGGCCCATGGCGTCCTGCGCCAGCACGGCGTCCAGGACGGCGTCGGAGATCTGGTCGGCAATCTTGTCGGGATGGCCTTCGGTGACCGATTCGGAGGTGAACAGGAAGCTGCGATTCTTCTGGCTCAAAGACGACTCCTTCGGAACGATACGGGGCCGATCGCGGCTTTTTGTTGTCGCGAGGGCACTCAAACACAATTTTGAACGCTAACACACGCACTAGGGAGAGTCAACGAACGGGGCCACCGGAGGTTTCTGATTGCCATTCCACGGTTAACGGGCGGCGGCGCCACGTTGAAAACGGCAGTTCGATCATCAGCGGCGTTAGAATGAGAGATTCCTCGTCGCTTCGCTCCTCGGAATGACAACGCCACTTGGGTGACGGTTGCTAGAATTGCCGCGAATCCCTATAGCCTTCGGCGGTACGGCGATTTTATCGAATGGACTAGGCCTAAAGGCGGTATTTACTTATCGTTCGTCTTGGCTGCGCCTTGAATTTTCTTAATTTCTTGTGGCTCCTCGTTATGGGTGCAGAAGACTTCTCCCCAGTCGTCGTCGGGACCCGCCAGCGACCAGCGGCGTGGGGCCGACTTCCAGGGCTTTGCCAGGACTACGGGGTCCTCAATGGTGACCTCATAGATCAGGAAGTTCTTTGAGGGGCGGGTCAGGCGCTCGACCACATGCTCCTGATCGCTATGAAACCACGGTCCTCCTGGCATTCCTCCACCCAGGCCGTTTGCCAGCCTCTCATCGATGGCGATCACATCGATGACCAGCGTATTGCCGTCCCAATGAGCGACTGAGTCGCCGTTGAAGGTAGGATCCGGATCCTTGGAATGCGGCCGGCCGTCGGTATGGATAATGCGGATATCCATGGGGTATTCATCCAGCATGACCAACTTGCCGGCGACTTGATACAGCTCCATGGGAGCGTGCTGGCTGAGCTGTTCTATGGTGGTGCTTGGAGTACCGGCCTGATCGCACTCTCCGTAGGGCACTCGCCTCTTGTATTTGGCGGCCATTCCAGGCTTGAAGGAGGGCGCCTCCTCCGGTGTTGCCTTGGGATCGAATTGCTGGAACACCGCCGGGTCGAGCGGATAAGCAAGCTGCAGCATTTTTCCGGCGGCATTCGGATACCAACGTCCGGTCAGGTCCACATGACCATCCGCCGTGCGAGGCGCGGGTCCGCCTGGGGGCAATTTATGAATCTTGTCGAAATCCCCGACCACGTTTCCGGGGACCTTTCCGGGCCCGGGCGCGTAACTACCCTGGGCAAACGCGGGCGTGCAGAGCACGCATAGCGCAGCCAGCGCAAGGCCAGCGCTCCCAGCTTGATGACGGAACCGGCGCTTCATTTCTGTCATTTTCGATCTCCACTTTTCAGATTCTACGTATCGGCCGGGTGGCGTGCGTTCGAATCGCCGCCGCGCTGCGCTAGCCGGGTGAGTCTATATCACGATTCTTGGGGTCGTGGTATGAACTTCGCGTGCCTCGTTCGGAGAGTACCCGCATAATTGCCCGGGACCGGGAAAGCAGATCCCTCACCCCGCGACGCCATCCGGGGCGCAAAAGGCGCGCTGCGTTCGGGATGACAGCGGTAGCGATGCTGTTCTTCTACACGGACCGGGCGTGTTTGGCATAGAGAGCAGCGAGGGACCTGCTTTCTTCGACAGTTGCGAACCTCGCATCCCCGGGTTTACAGCCGATATCAACGTGACGTGGCGCCGGTGTCTCAGTTGAGATTCTTCGGGCATCCTGGTCGGATGCCCTCAGAATGACAGCGGGTTTTTTGCCGCTCATATACTCACCAGAGTTTGATGTGGCCCGGAGGCGCCATTCTCCCGAATGGCCGTGCTCAAGCCGCCAATCGGGAGATTGGCGTTCCCAGGAAAATCAAAAAGGCAGAACCTCTCGGAATGTTCCCAAGGAGCGCGCGGAGAAGAAACCTACTACGGCTCGCTGCGATTGTCGAAGAAAGCAGGTCCCTCGCCCCGCGACGCCATCCGGGGCGCAAAAGGCACGCTGCGCTCGGGATGGCAGGCTCTTTTGGCTGATTACTCGGGTCCTAGGCGGCATCCGAAATTCGAGCGATCCAGACCACTACTCTTCGTCGTCGGTGCTGGGGCCGGCGGGGACATACGGCTTTGCCGGCGCGGGCCAGCAGGAAGGTGCGGATGAAGGGGTCGAGGTCGCCGTCGAGGACGCGGTCGACGTCGCCCATCTCGAACTTGGTGCGATGGTCCTTGACCAGGCGATAAGGCTGCAGCGTGTAGGTGCGGATCTGGCTGCCGAAGCTGATGTCCAGCTTGGTTTCGTCGAGCTTGCGCGTGGCTGCCTGGCGCTTCTCGATCTCCAGCTCGTAGAGGCGCGAGCGCAGGAGCTTCATGGCCAGCTCGCGATTCTTGTGCTGGCTGCGCTCGGCCTGGCACTGCACCACGATGCCGGTGGGCAGATGCGTGATGCGCACGGCGGTTTCGACCTTGTTGACGTTTTGCCCGCCGGCGCCGCCGGAGCGGAAGGTGTCGATCCTCAGATCGTCGGGCTTGATGTCGATCTCGATGCGGTCGTCGATTTCGGGAATGACGAAGATCGAAGCAAACGAAGTGTGCCGGCGCGCCGGCCTGATCGAACGGCGAGATGCGGATCAGGCGGTGCACGCCGGTTTCGGTGGAGAGCAGGCCGTAGGCGTTTTCGCCTTCGATCGCGCACGGTGGCCGATTTGATGCCCGCGCCTTCGCCGGGCTGCGAATCGATCACCGAGGCGCGGAAGCCCTTGCGCTCGGCCCAGCGCAGGTACATGCGCAGAAGCATCTCGGCCCAGTCCTGCGACTCGGTGCCGCCGGCGCCGGGCTTGATGGTGAGGATGGCGTTGAGGCGGTCGCTTTCGCCGGAGAGCAGCGTGTCGGTTTCGAGCTGCGCGACGTATTCATCGGCGGCGGTGAGTTCGCGATCGATGTCGCGCAGGAGCGACTCGCGCTGCGCCGCATCGGTCTCTTCCTCGGCCAGATGGATGTAGGTGTCGATGTCGCTGGCATGCGCGGCGAGCTTTTCCTCGGCGGTGACGCGCTGCTCGGCGGCCTTGCGCTGCTGCAGAACGCGCTGGGCCTTTTCCTGGTCCTGCCAGAAGTCGGGCTGGGAGGTCTTGCGCTTCGAGTTCGGCGAGCCGCTGCGCGGTGGCGGGGAACGTCAAAGATAGCTCCGCACGAGTTCGATGCGCTGGCGCGAGCTCTTGAAAGCGGTGTTCCAGGTCTTCGAGAATCATGGTGTGAGTCCTCTTTCGTTCTCTTGCAGTCTAGGAGGAAAAGGCGGGAAGAAAAGCAGGTCCCTCGCCCGGCGGCCGGGATTCGGGATGACAGCGTGCGCGGTGCGGTGAGCTGCGCTTGAGAGAGCGCTGGCGGCATCACAAATTTGGGATCTGAATTTTCAGAGGACGGTGGAAAGGCAGCGACGTGCGCGTCCTTGCCTGATTATGCTCTAAACCCGCACCCTTAAAAACGAAGGGTGCGACACCCCGCTGGGAGAAACCAAAAAAGTCACAGCCTCTCGGAATGGCCGGTCGAAGGCTGCCCGCTCAGGTGGCGACGGGCGTTGCGCAGAGCGGCGTATAGGAGGAGGGCGGCGCTGATGGCGGCGGAAAGCCAGGCGCATCCAGTCGCCCCAGCGCGTGTAGAGCGTCAGGTCGTTGCGGAAACGCGTAGGGCGCATCGAGTTCGCCGCGAACATCGGGCGGCATGCTGGCGACGATGCGGCCGTAGGGATCGACCGAGACGGTGAAGCCATTATTGGTGTCGCGCAGCAGCCAGCGACGATTTTCCACGGCGCGCACGCGGGCCATGGCCAAGTGTTGCGCGCGCGCCGACGAGCGGCCGAACCAGCCGTCGTTGGAGATATTGATCAGCAGCTCGGCGCCGTTGCGCACGAACTGCCGGACGTGGTCCGGGAAAATCGCCTCGTAGCAGATGAAGACGCCGAAGCGGCCGCCGGGCAAGCTGCCCACGCGTACTGCGTGCCGGGCTGAAAATCGCCGACCAGTCCCGTGAGATCCGCTGGCGAAGAACAGATAGCGGCGCCAGGGAACGTATTCGCTGAACGGGACGAGATGAATTTTATCATACAGGAATTCCTCGCGGCCGCCGGGGTCCAGCAGCGCCGCGCTGTTGTAGGGCGCGAGCGCTGTTGTTGCCCGCGGGCTTCCAATCGATCACGCCGAGGAGGAAATCGCTGCGGGAATCGCGCGCCATGCGGCGGGCGCGCTGCGCGAAGGGCAGCTGTCTCCAGCGAAAACGGCGCGGGCACTTCCGGCCAGACGACCAAGTCCGGGCTGGTTCTGCGCCGGCGGCGATGGTGATGCTGGTCGATCTCGGCCATGTCGGCGGCGTGGATGGCGTCCCAATTCGCGGGGTAGCTCCATCGATTGCGGCAGATTCGGTCTGCACCAGATGCGCGACGTGCGTCGGCTGCGCGGCGGGCACGAGGCTGCCGCCGACGAGCACCACGATGAGGATCGCGGCGGTCGCGCCGAGCCAGAATGCCGCCGCGATTGGACGATTGGCGCGCGCTGGCGGAACGAGCAGCGCCCAGACCAGCAGCGCGTTGTAGGCAACCACCAGAAACGACAGGCCGTAGATCCCGGTGAGCGTGGTCAATTGCACGAGCGCCAGACTGCCGGATGCGGCGTAGCCGAGCAGATTCCAGGGAAGCCGATGTCCGGCATGCGCGCGCGCCGGAGTTCCAGCGCCACCCACAAAAACGGCGCGGCGAGAATCGCCAGGCTCACGCTGCGCCGCGCGATCCACGCGACCAGAGCGCGAACGACAACGATACAAGGCGACGCAGCGAGGATCAACAGCAGCATCACGCCCGCGGCCTGCCAGACCGGCAGCGGTCCGTACTGCCGCATGACCGTGTAGATCCAGGGAATGCGAAACGAGTAGAAGACCGCGCCAAAGAGAAGTCCGCACAGCGCCGCCTCCCGAGCCACGCGCCCAGCGAAGCGAAGATCAGTCCGGCGACGGATACCCAGCCGAGCGCCGGCAAGTTGTAATCGGGAAATGCCAGCGCCAGAGCGGCAGCCGGCGCCAATCGAGAGCGCAATGCGCCACGCGGCGAGATGAACGCGCGGAGGCTCGCGCGGTTTCGCGGGACTCGATGCGCCGGCGGCTTCGCCCTGCCAGAGGGGCGCGGCACGTCAGCGCTTGATGATGGACTTGAAGCCTGGCCTTCGAGCTTCTGCCGGGCGACGTTGGCGGATGGCCGTCGGCGTACGGTCCGACCTGCACGCGGTAGAAATGATCGTGCGCCCGCGGGAGGGTTCAGCACAAATGCGGGAAATTTCTTTTGCTGCAGGGCCTGCGCCAGGGCCAGAGCGTCGGCTTGGCGGACCAGCGCCGCGACTTGCAAGCACGATGGCGCCGCGCGGGATCAGCGGGGAATTCAGGGACTTCGCGGGCAGCGCGCCTGCTGCGCGGCTTGGCCGCAGCGGGATTGGCGTATCCAGGGACTTCATCGAGAACTCCATTGGGAACTCGGCGCTGGCAATCAGCTTCCCGGCCGGCTTCATCGGCGGCTTGAGCGATGACTTCGCGGGAGCCGAGACCGGCTTGGGCTGCGACCGGCAAGCGTCTCGGCGGGCTTGGCTCGGGTTCGGCGGAGTGATAGAAGTCCCAATCCGACGGACGGCTCGGCCGTGTGGCGTCTCGGCAGACGAATGGCCTGCGGCCACGGGTGGCTTCGCGGCGTTGCTGTCCGGCCGCGTACGGAAGCGTGCTTGCGGCGGCCTGGAGCTGCGTATCGTACTGGCTGCGGCCCAGCAGGTAGCCCAGCGTGAAAACCACGCCGAACAGCACCACCAGCAGCGAAGAAAATCCCGACCAGATGGCGGCCGCCCAACACCATGTCGCCGCCTTTTTTTTCTCCTGTGCCACTATTTATTGCCCCGGCGTGAGCGATTTCACCCACGCATTAATGATGTCGATCGGCAGCGGAAACACGATGGTGGTGTTTTTCTCCGCGCCGATTTCGGTCAGCGTCTGCAGGTAGCGAAGCTGGATGGCCGCGGGCTGCGTTTCGAGAACTTCGGCGGCTTCGGCCAGTTTGGCCGAAGCTTCGTATTCGCCGGCGGCGTGAATGATTTTGGCGCGGCGTTCGCGCTCGGCTTCCGCCTGGCGCGCGATGGCGCGCTGCATCTGCTCCGGAATGTCCACCTGCTTGACTTCCACCTTCGTTACTTTAATACCCCAGGGCTCGGTATCCTGGTCAAGGATCATTTGCAACTTGCTGTTAACCTTTTCGCGCTCGGCGAGAATCTCGTCGAGCTCGAATTGGCCCACGATGCTGCGCAGCGTGGTCTGCGCCTTCTGCGAAGTGGCGTAGAGATAGTTCTGCACCTGCGAGAGCGCCAGGTTGGCGTCCACCACGCGGAAGTAGCAGACCGCGTTCACCTTCACCGAGACGTTGTCGCGCGTGATGATGTCCTGCGAGGGCACGTCGAGCGTCTCGATGCGCAGCGAGATGCGGTAGAGCGTCTCGATGGGCCAGAAGACCAGGCGCAGTCCGGCGCCCTTGGCGTCGGGCATCATGCGGCCCAGCCGCAGCACCACGCCGCGCTCCCATTCCTTGATGACGTAGAGCGAATTCCAGAACCAGATCAGGAAGATCACCAGCGCGATCGAGTGCGCCGGTGAAGCCGAAGTCTCCATGATCGTCTCCTTTGCGGACGGCTACGTTGCTGCGCGGTCGTGCGTGCGCTGACCCGAAGCAGTACGCGGTTCCTCACTGCGCTCGGATGACATACTGTACATTTGCTGGCTAAACGCCTCGACGCGCCGCCGGCGACGGCGGCTTCGTCTGCCGGCGCCACATGCACCGTCAGGCCCGCGATGCGCAGCACGCGCACGCGCGCGCCCGCCGGAATCGGCTTGCGCGCCACGGCGCGCCACAATTCGCCGTGCAGGCGCACCATGCCCGGTGAACATCCGCTCGCTGGCTCCGGCGGCTCGCCGGCGAGCGCCTCGCGTCGACCTCCGCCGGCGCGATCGCTTCGGTGACTTCGGCCTCCGCGCCGACCAATTGCTCGGCGCCGGTGGTCTGCTTCCAGGAGCGCGAGCGCAGCACCAGGCGCATCAGAAAAATGGTGATCGCGGCGCACGGCAGCGGTCACGCCCAGCGCCACGCCCAGGCTGACGCCCGCGCCGGTGAGCGGCGAGCGAATCAGCATCAGCGCGCCCAGCAGCATGGCCACGACGCCGCCGAGCGCCAGCACGCCGTGGCTGGTGTACTTGGCCTCCAGCAAGAAAAGTCCCAGTGCCGACGACGATCAGCAGCAGGCCGGCGAAGTTTACCGGAAGAATGTGCATCGCGAACAGCGCCAGAACGAGCGCAATCGCGCCGATCACGCCCGGCGCGACCATGCCCGGATGCGTGAATTCGACGTAGAGCCCGAGCACGCCGACGATCAGCAGGATGAAGAAAACGTCGGGCTGCACGATGCGCGCCAGAAACCGCTGCCGCGCGGACATCTCCACGGCAACGGAGTCTGCGGATTGTGCAGATCGAGCCGCGTCGTCGAGCCGTCGAAGCGCGTGATGGTGCGGCCGTCGAGTTGCGCCAGCAGATCTTCGGGCGAATTGGCGATGAGGTCGATAAGCTTGCCGTTGAGCGCTTCGGTTTCGGTGAAGGCTTTGCCGTCGGTGACGGCGGTTTCGGCGAGCGTCGCGTTGCGGCCGCGCTTTTCGGCGTAGCTGCGCAGGAAAGCCGTGGCGTCGTTCAGGATTTTCTTTTTCAGCGTGTCGTCAACGGTGACGGGATAGCCGCCGACCGCCAGCAGCGGCGAGGCCGCGCCGGCGTGCGTTCCCGGGGCCATGGCCGCGATGTCCGCGGAAAGCAAAATGAAGAATCCCGCGGAGGCGCCGCGCGACCCGGTGGGCGAGACGTACACCGCGACCGGCACCGGCGAGGACAAGATGTGCTGGATGATGTCCTGCATGGAAGTCTTCGAGGCCGCCGGGCGTATCCATGGTGATCAGCACCAGGCTGGCATGCTCGCGCGCGGCCTGCTCGATGCCGTCGTCGATGTATTCGGCCATGATCGGCTCGACTTCGTCGCCGATGCGCAGTTCGATCACGCGCGCGGTCGTGTTCGCGGATGGCGCGGTGCTGGCTTGCGGCTGCGCGGCTCGCAAGGCGACGGCCAATAAGAGCATCGCGGCAAGAGCGGTCGCAAGGCGCGGAAGAAGCGCCTCGCGAAGAGATGTGTGGTGTGAGGATGCCGCTCCGGAGCGGAAAGTCCGGCCGGTCAGGCGCGCACCGATGACGACGCACCGGGGGCACATTACGGCGCTATTGTATCAGAGTGGGTTGTGGGCGGCGCGAATGGCTTGGGCTGGGAGAAGGAGAGATCCCTCGCTGCGCTCGGGATGACAATGGGACGGAGTGACGCACAAATGAAACGACGGGTCGGACGCGAGTGAGATATTTTGGTTGGGCTATGAAAATCCAATGCTGCAAAGTTTTGGCGTCGATCGTTTGCTTGATGCTCGCGATTGTGTCGGCGGCGAGGGCGCAGGAATCGTCGGTACTGCACGGGACTGTCGTGGATGCGACGAACTCGGCGGTTCAAGGGGCGCAGATCGAGTTGCAGTCGGCCGGAGGGACACGGCTGACGACCACGAATGATGCGGGAGAGTTTACGCTTTCGGGCGTTAGCGGCGGGACGTTGTTGGTGCGCGCTCCGGGATTTGCGGCGGTGTCGATGGAGGTGACGCCGGCGCTGCTCAGCGCAGGTGCGCAGGTGCGTTTGACGCCGACGTCGGCTGTGCAGCGTATCGTAGTCTCCGCGAATGGCGACGACCGCATTCCTGCCGTGCCGTCGAGCGAATTCTCAATTCCGAGCCAACAGATTGAAGCGTCCGGAAGCGCGACGATTGACGAGATTCTGCGGCAGGCGCCCGGGTTCTCGCTGTTTCGGCGGTCGGGAAGCCTGTTTGCCAACCCGACCACGCAGGGCGTTTCGATGCGCGGCATCGGCGCGAGCGGCGCAAGTCGGTCCAATGTGCTGCTCGATGGGATTCCGCTAAACGATCCGTTTGGCCGATGGGTGCACTGGAATGAGGTGCCGCACGTCAGTATCGAAAGCATGGACGTGCTCAACGGAGGCGCTTCGGACACGTACGGAGGCGGGGCGCTGGGTGGCGTGGTGAATTTGCAGAGCCGTCCGCTGACCGATTCATTTGGCACGCTGGAGGCGTCTTACGGGGCGTTGAACACTCCGGATATTTCCTTCGACGGAGGTTTGCGGCTGGGCAAATGGGGGATTTCCACGAATGGTGAAGCGGTGCGCACCGATGGCTACATTCTGGTGCCGCAAGATCAGCGCGGAACGGTGGATACACCGGCGGGGACTGGCGATCTGGCCGGTACGCTGCAGCTTTCGAGGACGCTCGGCGAGCAAGGAATGTTTTTTGTGCGCGCCAGCTCGTTTGCGGAAAGCCGCAACAACGGCACGCCGCTGCAAGTTAACAATACGCGCCTGCCAAGCGTGGCGGCGGGAGCGGACTGGACGCAGTCGCAGGTGGGTTCTTTTTCGGTGCGGCTGTACGGGTCCGATGAGGTCTTCAATCAAGACTCGTCTTCGGTGGCTGCGAACCGCGACTCGGAAACGCTGACGGACGTGCAGAGAAGCCCGTCGCAAGAATTGGGTTTCGCCGGACAATGGCGGCGGACCTTCGGCGGCAGGCAGAGCGTCACCGCCGGAATCGAAGGGCTCGACGTGCAGGGACACAGCACGGACGCGACAGCATCGGCACATACGGACGCGGGCGGACGCCAACGCACGCTCGGCTATTTTGGCCAGGACGCGGTACAAATCGCGCCGACGTGGCTGGTGACTTTTGGCGGGCGCGTCGATTCATGGCTGAACAGCCGCGGCTACCTGAATCGCACAGCCATCCCTAGCGGGGCGTTTACTTCGACGCCATTCGCGAATCGCTCCGAGACGGTTTTCGATCCGCGCGTGTCGCTGTTGCACACGTTCGGGCACAGCGTCTCCGCTAGCGCTTCGGTGTATCGGGCTTTTCGCGCGCCAACGCTGAACGAGCTATACCGCAGCTTTCGCGTGGGGAACGTGGTGACGAATGCGAATGCCGGCTTAAATGCGGAGCGGCTGACGGGCGGCGAAGCTTCGGTGAGCGCGCGCGAGTGGAACCAGAAGCTGACGCTGCGCGGAACGATTTTTTGGAGCGACATCTCGGGACTGATCACGAACATGCTGGTGAGCGCTATGCCGGCGGGCTGCAACATTGGCATCTTGCCCGGGCAGGCGGGCGCTTGCACGACGATCACGGACGAGCGAGGGAACGTGGGAGCGACACGCGCGCGCGGCGCGGAGTTATCCGCGGAGTTGCGCCTGCGGCAGCGGATGCAGCTTTCGGGCAGCTACGTTTTTACCGACAGCACCAGCGTTACGGGGACGCCGCCGGTGCGGTCGCTGGTGCCGCAGGTGCCCAAGAATGAGATCAATTTGGCGTGGAGCTATACGTCTCCGCGATGGACTGCGGGAGTGCAGGGGCGGTTCTTAGGGGACGAACTGGACGACACTACGTTTCTGCCTTTGGGGCGCGCTTTCACCGTGGACGCGGAGGTTTCGCGCCAGTTGCTGCCGCACACGAGTTTGTTTTTTGCCGCGCAGAATTTATTCGACGATCGCTATGCCGTGGCGCGGACGCCGGTTAGTTCGCTGGGGCCGCCGGTGCTGGCGCGGGGAGGGATTCGCGTGGATTTTGGGGGACGGTAGAGCGGCGGCGGAGACGCAAACCCAAAAGCGGAAAAACTAAGATGCCGGGCTGAAGCCCGGCGCTACACAACCAGTTCGCCATCGGCGCTCACCACCTTCGTGGCGCTCACGCGGACGGGATCGTTGCACGGAGCTATACGCGGAGGCCGAAGAAGGGGCGGATTTTGGTGCCGACTCCGTTGCCAGCTAAGGCGGCGGCGAACCACACCCAGCCGTGAACGCTTGAGGAAGCGATGCCGCTGAAGAAAGCGCCGATATTGCAGCCGTAGGCGATGCGGGCGCCGTAGCCTAGGAGCAAACCGCCGAGGATTGCGGCGAGAATCGACATTGGCGGAACGCGCCGGATTGGGGCGAAGCGGCCGGCCAGGCCGGCGGCCAGTAAAGCGCCGATAATAATGCCGAGATCCATGACCGATGTGACGTCGGTGAGAATGCTGGCCTTCAGAGCGGCGGCGTTCGACGCCGACTGCCAATAGGGCCATGCGGCGACGTTTACGCCGAGGACCGCTAGCGCTTTCGTTCCCCACAATGCGAAGGCGAATGTAACTCCCCAGGGGCGGCCGGAAAGGGTGAGCGCTGCGATGTTGACGGCGGCCAGTCCGAGCGCGCCCGCGACAAGCGACCAGGGACCGCGTAGCCAGCGGTTTATTCCCTGGTGCTGGTACGCGTTTTCACGCTGCACGCTTTCGTTCTGCGGGCCCCGGCGGCGCTCGACGAGGAGCGTGGCCAACGCAACAGCTCCGAATAACAGAAAGCTGATCGCGAGGCCTCCAGCGAGACCAAACTGGGATAGCAGAGAGATCGGCTTGAACGTAGGAGTGGCTTCCCAGAACGGCATGTGGCGCGCGCCGATCACCGAACCGGCTATGAAAGCGGCGAGCGTGGCCAACATCCGCACGCTGCCGCCACCCACGGTGTAGAGCGTGCCCGAGGCGCAGCCTCCACCAAGCTGCATGCCCACACCGAAAAGAAATGCGCCCACGAGCACGGAGATTCCGACCGGAGCTACCGCGCCGCGGACCGGCTGGCCGAAGATTTGTCCGTGGGCAAGGATCGGAAGAAAAACGGCGCACGTCACTGCCAGCATGAGCATATGCGCGCGCAAACCGTCTCCACGCCTCCCGGCAAAGACGGCGCGCCATGAAGATGTAAAGCCGAACGCGGCGTGGTAGAGGACGACGCCCGCGCCGGCGCCGACGATGAATAGGGCAGCCTGACGCCAGTTAACGGCAGCCGTCAGATAGGCCGCGCCCAAAGCGACCAGCGTCAGGGAGACGCCGACCGGGCCGAGGTTGAACGACGGGCGCGGAAGAGTACGATCGAGTGTTGTCGCGGTACTCATGTCAAATGCACCAAAGAAGAGATGCCACCCTGAAGGGTGGCGCTACAAAAACCATCGGAACCGCGCCAGGTCGAGGACCTCAACGGAGCTGCTGTAATTCTACGCGAGTTAGTTAGCGCTTGTGGGCTTGGGCGTAGGCGATGGCCCATTGCCGGAGTTTTGGATTGGTCTGGCCGAGATCGCCGGCTTCCTTGGTGGCGCGATCGACATCCCAGTGGTCGACCACCAAGCGTTTGATGAGCCACATGGTGGCCGCGCGGTTGCCGCCGGAGCAGTGAATGAAGGCTGGCTCGGAGCCTTTCGCCGTGATGGCTTCGATGAACTTATCGGCCGCGGCGGTATCGGGCATGTTTGCATTGAACGGGATGTGGTAGTAACGCAGGCCAACCTGCTTCGCGGCGGCTTCTTCGGCTTCGACGTTTGCGCCGGGCTCGCTCGATTCGCGCAGATTGATGATGGTTACGAAGCCCATCTTCTTGATGGCGGGTACCGCTTCAGGGAGTGATCGCGCCGGAGCAAGCGACCGTGGTTTCCAGACGAGACAAATTGGTGATGCCGGGAACGGTGTCCTTGGTGACCTGCTGGGCCTTGGCTGGGGCTAGGGCTAGGCACATAGTTGCCGCCAAGGTGGCGGCAATCACAAAGCGTGATTTCATGGCGCTCCTCCTTTTGTTAAATCCGCGAAGAGGCGAAAGGGGAAAGCAGGTCCCTCGTCGCTGCGCTCCTCGGGATGACAGAACCTGGGCCCGCGGACACCTTTTCACGATCGCTTCATGGAGCTGATGTTGGGTGGATCATACCATGGGTCGTTCGGCAAATCTTCTCGCGCTGAACGCGCCAGCTAGGCGCCCGAAGGGCTGGCGGAGGCGGCGGTTGGGGGCGGCGGGGGCTCGGCTAGTTCGAGCGCGGCTTTCACGCCGGGATCGGCGAGGAGTTTGGCGAAGGCCGGGTCGGTGCGGGCTTTGAGGACGTCTTTGTAGCCGTCGTCGATGGCGCGCTTCAAATAGGCGGCGCATTGCGCGGCATCGCCAGTCTGGGCATAACCCTTGGCTAGCATGAAGTCGAAGAGGCCCCGATCAGTGACCGATTGGTAAGTCATCACGGCACCGTTGCGATCATTCTGGGTGAAGACGCTGGGATCAATTGCCAATGCCTTGTGAAAGGCTTCCATCGCCAGAGGCATCTGCTTCTCGGCAAAATAAGCGTAGCCAAGATTGGTGTAAAACCCGGCCACATTCGACTGGACGGAGATGGCCTTTTTGTAGCTGGCTACGGCTTTCTTGTAATCCTTACGTGCGTACCAAGTGGTGCCGAGATTGCTGTAGCCGTCGGCGAAGTGCTTGTCGGCCTTGGTGGCGCGCTGATAGTACTTGCCCGCCGCATTCAGGTCGCCCAACTGCTGTTTGGTGATGCCCAGGTAGTTCCAGTAAGCAGGGTTGCGCGGATACGCAGCGGCAAGCTTTAGGTAAATGCCGCCCGCTTCGTCGTACTGCTTCCTGGCCATGAAGATGCGCGCCTGGAGTTCCATCTTCTCCTGCGGCGTCATCGGAGCCGGCGTGGAAGTCGCGCTCGACGATTGCGCTTTGGATTTCGGCGTTTGCGCGGGAGCAAATAACGGGGTGGCGAGCGCCGCGAACACCATCGCAGCCACGACGGGAACTCTCATGGCCTGCCTCCCAGACGGAAATCAATGTCCCGGGTTACCCGGATTGCTCTGATTGCCCGGATTGCCCTGATTGGAGGAATCGTTATTCGGGCTATTTTGATCCGTCTTCTTGCCGCCAAAGATACCAAAAAACCTGTCGATGACGCCCGGTTTCTTGTTGTCGGTTTCGGAAGACGCAGTGGGCGGCGAAGGAGCAGCCGCATTGGCCGCCGGCGCCGATCCAGCGGGCTTTGCGCCCGTGGAAGCATCGGCGGCAGCGCCGGCGTCTTCGGGCTTGGGGCCTGCACCGAACAGTCGCGAGAGCCAGGACGGCGGAGGCGTCTGGGTCATCATGCGCCCGCCGTGCAATTCGCAGAACTCCGTAGGCTCGGTGCCGGTGATGAAAACTTCCTTGCGCGTGACCGGGCAGGCGGGCGTGGCCAGTTGCATGGTCGTTGGGATCGATATCCACTTCGGTCACGCCCGTCGGGCGGCGCGAAATCCTGCAGGTCGTGATAGGCCGGCAGGGCGGTGGCGCGCTTCATGAACTCGGCCCAGATGGGCGCGGCGGAAGACGCGCCGGAAAGGTCCAGTTCGCGGTTGTCGTCGAAGCCGACCCAGACGATGCAGAGCAGGTTCGAGGTGTAGCCGGCGAACCAGCCGTCGCGCGAAGTGCCGGTCTTGCCGGCGGCGGGGCCTGTGAAAGCCGCGCGCGCGAACCGAGGCGCCGGTGCCGCGGTTGATGACGTCTTCGAGAACGTTGGTCACTTGATAGGCGACGCGCGGATCGAGCGCCTGCTCGGGTGCGAACCGCGCCGCGTTCGATCGCGGCGCCCTCGGAGTTGACCACGCGATCGATGAACATGGGCTCGGCGCGCACGCCGCCGTTGGCGAAGACGGTGTAGCCGGCGGCGACTTCGAGCGGCGTCATCTCGTAGGCGCCCAGCGCCACCGCGGGCGTGGCCTGAATGCCGGGATCGAGGCCAAGCTGCCGCGCCATTTGCACCACGCGGCCGTAGCCGATCATCTCCGCGACCTTGACGGTGGCCACGTTGAGCGACAGCGTCAGCGCGTCGCGCGCGTCACCGTGCCGTGGAATTCCTCGCCGTAATTGTTCGGCGTGTATTCCTTGCCGTCGAAATCGAACGTGGTGGGCTCGTCGACGACGGTCGTGGCCGGAGTGACGATGGGCGAAAGGCCTTGGACGGCGTTGTCAAATGCCGCGGCGTAGACGAAGGGCTTGAACACCGAGCCGGGCTGGCGGCGGGCCAGAATGTGATTGAGCTGGCTCTGGCCGTAGTCGCGCCCGCCAACGACGGCGCGAATCTCGCCGGTGTGCGGATCGAGCGCGATCATGGCCACCTGCGCGTTCGGCGGGCTGGCCGTCTTTCTTCCAGCGCGCGTACTTGCGCGCGAGTTGCTGATCGACGTTGGCAATGCCGACGGCGATGGCTTCGCGTGGCGGCGCGCTGCAGCTCCGGATCGAGCGTGGTGTAGACGCGGAAACTCTGGGAGAGCAGCTCGGCTTCCGAGAAGTGGTCGAGCAGGTGGTCCTTCACCATGTCCACGAAATAGGGCGCGTCGCTGTTATCCAGGCCGCCGGGAACGACGTGCAGCGGAGTGCGCTTGGCGTCGCGCTCCTGCTGCGGCGGTGATGTAGCCGTTCTCGGCCATCTGATTGAGCACGCGGTCGCGGGCCTCGGCGGCGCGCTCGGGGTGCTGTTCGGCGGAGGAGTAGCGATTGGGCGCGCGAATGATGCCGGCCAGAAACGCGGCTTCGCCGAGCGTAATGTCGTGAAGGTCCTTATTGAAGTAGGCCAGCGAGCCTTCGCGCAAAGCCGTGAATGGCGAAGCTGCCGCGATTGCCGAGATAAATCTCGTTGGCGTACAGCTCGAAAATTTGCTGCTTGGTGAAGCGGTGCTCGAGTTCGAGCGAAACCATGGTCTCGGCCAGCTTGCGCCGCCAGGTGCGCTCGGTGGTGAAGAAGAAGCTGCGCGACACCTGCATGGTCAGCGTGCTGGCGCCTTGGGCCTTGGCGTCGTGGCGCAGATCGGCCCAGGCCGCGCCCATGATGCGGACCACGTCGAAGCCGGGATGCTCGAAGAAGCGCTTGTCTTCGGCGGAGAGCAGCGCCTGCACCATCACTTTGGGGATGTCTTGAAAAGCGACGCGGCGGCGCTTTTCGCGCGAGCTGTCGAAGAGATTGGTCAGCAGTTCCGGCTCGATCTCGGCGCTCGTCCGGCGACGAGCCGTCGTCGAGCAGGCGCGATGCGTCTGGATCGTCGCCGCCGCGAAAATTCGACGCGCAGCGCATTCTTCCCGGCGAAGTAGGAGTCCTGCTCGGGATGGATCTCGACGGCGTCGCCCTTCGCCGCGTACCAGCCCGGCGCGCCCGGCCGATCCGCTGTCGCTGTAGCCGGCGCGCTGCAGGCCGCTGCACCAGTCGGATGCGGAGAGTTTTTCGCCGACGGAGATGCTGTTCGGGCGCGGCGTAGATGCGCGCGGTGGTCTGGTTGACGTGGCCGGCCAGATGCTCGTCGATCATCCGGCCGTAGCTGACCCAGTAGTAGGCGAAGACTCCGCCGACAACCAGCAAGCACGAGGAGGACGATGCCAGCAAGCGCCAAGCCGAGTCCAGAAGCCCAAAATCCGCGATGGATGCGAACGCGCACGCGATTCCCCTTGGTGCCGCTCTCAGTCCCGCGCAGATGACGCGGAGCCGAGGGCCGAACGACACCTCTACCTGACTGGGTTGTGCCTCGAGCGGGACGAAGATCGCAAACTCGCCCGAGGCGGCCGGGCTGGGTTCGAATTCAGAGCGATGGAAACGTTTCGCACAAGGATTCGCAACGCTCAAACTACACTACTTCAACATCACTGTGCATACCAATAATGACTGAATTCCGGACGGAAAGAAAGCCATGCCGGCCGTTCAGACGTGCGCTAAAAGAGCGCATCGTTCGCGCTAGGATGGAAATTCAGAGTCCACTGATAGACGCCAGGTCCACGGTCACGCTGTAGGCCGCCTCGATCTGCACGTTGCCATTCAGCGCGTGAACTGGATGTCTTCCGGGCGGACGGGAATCTCATCTTTGTCGGCTTCCTTCGAGCAAGACTCGTCTTGATGATCCGCTTCCGACTGGCGATTAACCGTGGCAAACCGGGCCATGTTCTGCATGGCGTCTTGGAATTCGTATTCGTTGAACAGGACGGGGACAACCTTGATGCCGACGTAAACCATGGCCGCCAAGATCGGCGAGCCACACGACTGCCTTGAGCCGCCCGCTGCCACGTTGCCGCTCGCGGGTCGGGCTGCCGGCTGCACCACAGGCGTGGGTTTGCGTTGCCGCCGTACTTCTAGACTGCATGTTCTTCACACCTTTCGCCGCTTGTCGATTCATGCTAGCACCGGCATTTCAGGGTGTCGAGAGCATGGTGGAGGTCGCGCAAGGTTCCTGCAAGTAACACCGGAGTACTGCGCGAACTTGTAACGCTACGCACGGATCACGCAGGATCGCTAGTAGGCGCGGCCGAAGATGCCCTTCTCGGCCGCGGGCTGGCCGCACAGAATGCAGGTGCCTGGCCGCCGGATTGGTCGAGAGGGATGCAGCGCACCGTGGCCTTGGTCTCTTCCTTGATCTTGGCTTCGCAACTGTTCTGTGCCGCACCAGAAGGCGAGGCAAAGCCGGTTTCGACGGCGGCCTTGAACTCGTCGTAATTCTTGGGCTCTTTGGTATTGGCGTCGCGGAAGGCGCGGGCGCGGTCGAGCAGCGCCTTCTGGATTTCGACCAGCGTGGTCGCAACGACGGCTGCGGCAAGTCCCTCCTGCGGGCACGAAGGACTTCCCTTCCTTGCCGGGCTTGTCGCGCCGCGCCAGGACCACGGTGCCCTTGGCCACGTCCTTGGGGCCGATCTCGATGCGCAGCGGCACGCCGCGCATCTCCCAATCGTTGAACTTGAAGCCGGGGCTGATGCCTTCGCGCTCGTCGGTGCGCACGCGAATGCCGGCGGCGACCAGCGCCTGCGTGGCTCTTGCGCGCGGCTTCGAGCACCTGGGCCTTCTCCTCGTCGGTCTTGTAGATGGGCACGATGACCACCTGCGTGGGCGCCAGCCGCGGCGGCAGGATCAGTCCCTGATCGTCGCCGTGCACCATGATGATGGCGCCGATGAAGCGCGTGGAAAGGCCCCAGGACGTGGTCCAGCAGAATTGCAGCGCGCCTTCGCGGTCGAGATAGCGGATGCCGAAGGCCTTGGCGAAATTCTGTCCGAGGTTGTGCGAAGTGCCCGCCTGCAGCGCTTTGCCGTCGCCCATCATGGCTTCGATCGAGTAGGTCTGGTCGGCGCCGGCGAAGCGCTCGGAAGCCGATTTGCGGCCGGGGATCACCGGAATGGCCGCTTCGTTCACGGCGAAGTCGGTGTAGATGTCCAGCATCTGGCGCGTTTCGGCTTCGGCTTCTTCGAACGTGGCGTGCGCGGTGTGGCCCTCCTGCCAGAAAAATTCCAGCGTGCGCAGAAAGAGTTTGGTGCGCAGCTCCCAGCGCACCACGCTGTTCCACTGATTGATGAGCACCGGCAGATCGCGATAGGACTGAATCCATTTCGCGTAGGCGTGCCCGATGATGGTTTCCGAAGTGGGCCGGATCACCAGCGGCTCTTCCAGCTTTTCGCCGCCGCCGATGGTGACCACCGCCAGTTCGGGCGAAAAGCCGGCCACGTGCGACTGCTCTTTCTCGATGAAGCTTTGCGGAATCAGCAGCGGAAACGCCGCGTTGACGTGGCCGGTGGCCTTGAAGCGCTGGTCGAGCGCCTGCTGGATGTTTTCCCACAGCGCCCAGCCGTAGGGCCGCACGATCATGCAGCCGCGCACCGGAGCGTAATCGGCCAGCTCGGCCTTCAGAACGAGCTGGTTGTACCACTCGGAGAAGTCTTCGGCGCGCGTGGGCAGCTTCTGATCGGCCATGAATGCCTTTCGATGCGAGATGAGAAACGAAAAGGCTACTGGACGCTACGGGGGAAGTCAACCAAGGCGGTGTACAGTGCACCGGCGCGACCTCGACTAGGGGTCGCG
>CAVYPY010000011.1:0-325317 GCA_963770525.1 uncultured Acidobacteriaceae bacterium
TGACGCGGGCGGTCGAGGAACTTCTGCCCCGAGTGTATGAACTCACTGAGCTGCTGGTGCATCGCTTCAGCCTTGAAGATCTCGGCGCGTATTTTCCGCATCGGGTGACCTATCACGCCAGCTGCCACTCGCAGCGCAGCCTGCACCTGAACGATCTGCCGTTGCGGCTGCTGCGCAAGGTCCGCGGCATCGATCTGGTCGACCTGCCCAACATCGACCGCTGCTGCGGTTTTGGCGGTACTTTTGCCATCAAGATGGGCGACGTTTCAGCCGCCATGCTGGCCGACAAGATGAAGGACGTGGAGAACACCGGAGCGGAAGTCATTACCGCCGTCGACACCTCCTGCCTGATGCATATCTTCGGCGGCCTGCACCGCCAGCGCGCCGGCGTCCGCATGGCTCACATCGCGGAAATCCTGGCGCCCACAGAAGCCGACGGGCGGGAGGCCGCGGACGCATGACCATTCGCGTGGGCGAGTCCGCGACGGCTCCGTCCTTCCAGAAGGCCGCTCTGCCTCTGCTGCAGGATGCGCAGCTTCGCAGAAACATCGGCCACGCCACGGATGTCATTCAGCGCAAGCGCGCCCACGTCGTTGCAGAAACGGCTGACTGGCAGGATCTGCGCACGACGGCCAGCGCCATCAAGGCACACACGCTGCGTCACCTCGACCATTACCTGCTGCAGTTCGAGAATGCCTGCGCGGCTGCCGGCGGACACGTCCACTGGGCCTCCGATGCCGACGAGGCCAACCAGATCATCGCCGGTCTGGTGCGACAGTACGGCAGCAACGAGGTCATCAAGATCAAGACGATGACCACCGACGAGACCGGCCTGAACGAGGCGCTCGAACAAGCCGGCATCCATCCCGTCGAAACGGATCTGGGCGAGCTGATCCTGCAGCTCGGGCACGAGAAGCCTTCGCACATTGTCGGTCCCTCGCTGCACATTAACCGCAGCCAGGTCCGCGAGATTTTTCGCGAGCAGATGCACCTGCCCGACCTGAGCGACGAGCCGGAGATCCTGACAGCGGCGGCGCGGCGCTACCTGCGCGAGAAGTTCCTCAGCGTCAAAGTCGGCGTCTCCGGTGCGAATTTTCTCGTGGCAGACACGGGCAGCGTCTGCATTGTGGAGTCGGAAGGCAACGGCAGAATGTGTTTGACGATGCCCGACGTCCTCATTTCTCTGGCCGGCATCGAGAAAATCATTCCGTCGTTCCGGGACCTCGAAGTCTTCCTGCAGCTGCTGCCGCGCTCAGCAACCGGCGAGCGCATGAATCCGTATAACTCTGTCTGGACCGGTGTCCGCCCCGGCGATGGCCCGCAGCATTTCCATGTCGTTCTGCTCGACAACGGGCGCACCCGCATTCTCGCCGACGCGGAAGCCCGTCAGACGCTGCAGTGCATCCGCTGCGGCGCCTGCCTGAACACCTGCCCGGTCTATCGGCAGACCAGCGGACTGGCCTACGGATCGGGTTACTCCGGCCCCATCGGGGCTATCGTTACGCCGCAGTTGCTCGGCCTGCAACATGCGCAGTCTCTGCCCTACGCCTCATCGCTGTGCGGAGCGTGCTACGAAGTCTGTCCGGTGAAGATCAACATTCCGGAGGTGCTCATCCATCTGCGCGGGCGCGTGGTGCGCGAGCAAAAAAGCGCGCTCGACCCGGAAGCCCTCGCGATGAAAACTGCTGCCGCCATCTTCGCCAGCCATCGCCGTTTTGAGGCCGCCCAGCGCCTGGGGCGTCTCGCCCAGCGGCCCTTCGTCTCGAAAGGGTGGGTGCGCGGCCTGCCCGGGATGCTCGGCAACTGGACCCGCGTGCGCGATCTGCGCGCGCTGCCCCCACAAACCTTCCGCGAATGGTGGAAGGAACGCGCGAAACACAATCGAGGGCGCAATGATTGACGGTCGCGAGGCTATCCTGCAGAGGATTCGCGCCGCGATCGGCGGGTCGCACCATCCCGCATCGGACTACGCCGCGATTTCGCGAGATTACCTCCACGCCGGCCGCCTGGATGCCGCAGCGCGTCTTCGCCTCTTCCTGGAACGCTTGCGCGATTACGACACCCATGTGGTTGAGACCGATGAGGCCTCCCTGGCGAAGACGATCGGCACCATCCTGCGCAACAACGGCCAAAAGAAAGTGATCGTCGCGGATGGCGTTCCGCCTCAGCTTCTTCCCGCGGAGTTCACGTTTCTTCCGGAGCGTCAGGCGACGGTTCAGGATCTGAATGACTGCGATGGCATCGTGACGCTCTGCAAGGTGGCCATTGCCTGGACCGGAACCATCGGCCTGACCCACGGTCCCGGTGAGGGCGCGCGTCGTCTAACCTTGTTGCCGGATCGTCATCTTTGCGTCGTCCGCGCCGATCAGGTGGTGGAAACTGTCCCGGAGGCCTTCGACCGACTCACCTCCTCGCCCACCCCGCTACTGACGTTCATTTCCGGTCCGTCAGCCACTGCCGATATCGAGATGACCCGCATCCGGGGTGTCCACGGACCACGGTGGCTCGACGTCGTGCTGGTTCGCTGAGACAGGCAGTTTTCGGTGCCACGAACCTTACCCGAACGCCTGGTTTACTGACCGTCAGCTCCTGCCATATTGCGCCGCAAGTCCGCGTCAGCACAGGGTTTGGATGCCTGTGCCTTCCGTCACATTCCTGCGTTGATTCCACTGTTATGCTCTGTGTTTCCCGTGATACAGTTCCTGAGCGCGGTCGGGGAACTGATCGCGGGAAACGAATTCAACACGCAGGGGAGGAACTGTGTCGGTTACCGCCTGGATAGGTTTTGGTCTTGTTGGGAGCGTTCTTTCGCTCCTCGTCGGTTGGTTGCTCACTCAGGAAGGACTCAAGGCCGGTAACGGCACTTCCGTCACGCGGCCCATCACCGCCGCTGTCAGTGGCGCGGCCACATTTCTTAGACGGCGATACAAGACGATGGCGGTCCTCACAGGCCTGCTGATTCCCACCCTTGCCTATGGGCAGACGGAGCACGCCGGAGGCGAAGCCAATCTGCAACTGCCGGACTTGTCCACCGTAAAGTTTCTCGGCATGAACGGTCACAGCCTTCTGATGTTCGGCCCCCTGTTTTGCATTCTGGGAATGGTCTTCGGCCTCTTTATGTACGTTCATCTGAAGGGCCTGCCGGCGCACCGAGCGATGAAAGAGGTGTCGCAGCTGATCTGGGAGACCTGCAAGACATATCTGCTCCACCAGGGGAAGTTCCTCCTGCTGCTGTGGTCGTTTATTGCGGTGGTGATTCTGGTCTATTTTGCCGCTCTGCTGCACTTCAGCGCGGCCCGCGTGATCATCATTCTTGCCTTCAGCGTGCTGGGGATGGCGGGCAGCTACGGGGTGGCCTGGTTCGGCATCCGAGTGAACACGCTGGCCAACTCGCGCTCTGCCTGGGCTTCGCTGGGTGGGAATCCGTATCGCGCCTTCAGCGTTCCGCTTAAGTCGGGCATGAGCATCGGCATGATGCTGATCTCCGTCGAGCTGCTGATGATGTTCACCATCATCCTCTTCGTTCCGGGAGACTACGCCGGTCCATGTTTCATCGGCTTTGCCATCGGCGAATCGCTGGGCGCGGCCGTGCTTCGTCTGGCCGGGGGCATTTTCACCAAGATCGCCGACATCGGCGCCGACCTGATGAAGATTGTCTTCCACGTCAAAGAGGACGACGCCCGTAACCCAGGCGTAATCGCCGACTGCACCGGAGACAACGCCGGCGATTCGGTAGGTCCCACAGCGGATGGCTTCGAGACTTATGGCGTGGTGCAGGTGGCACTCATTGCGTTCATCATTCTGGGCGCCAAAGGTGCTGTCACCGGAGTCGAGTTACTCGTCTGGCTGTTTGCGGTTCGCATTGCCATGCTGGTGGCCGCTGTTGCGGGCTATTACGTTAACGCGCTGATCTCCAAAGCGAGATTCGGCAAAGCCGAGCAGTTTAACTTCGAAGCGCCGCTCACCTCGCTGGTTTGGATCACTTCCATCGTCACCATTGCCGCCACCTACCCGGTCACCTGGCTCCTGCTTTCCAATCTGGGTGGAGATCCCACCCTGTGGTGGAAGCTCGCGACCATCACTTCCTGCGGCACGGTAGCCGGTGCGCTCATTCCTGAGCTCGTTAAGGTTTTCACTTCCACCGAAGCCAGCCACGTGAAAGAGGTCGTGGCCTCGGCAAAGGAAGGCGGAGCCGCTCTCGGTCTGCTGTCCGGCTTTGTCTCCGGGAATTTTTCCGCCTATTACCTGGGACTGGCCGTCATCCTCTTAATGGCCCTTGGATATGGGGTCAGCACCCTCGGGTTCTCGAACGTGATTCTGGCGGCACCGATGTTTGCCTTTGGCCTGGTGGCTTTCGGCTTCCTGGGCATGGGACCCGTGACCATCGCAGTGGATTCGTTTGGACCGGTGACCGACAACGCGCAGTCCATCTACGAGCTGTCACTCATCGAAAACGAGCCGGATGTCCCTGGGGAAGTGAAGAAGCAGTACGGAGTGCAGGTGGACTTCGAGCGTGCCAAGAGGATGCTGGAAGCGGCCGACGGTGCTGGCAATACGTTCAAAGCCAGCGCTAAGCCGGTGTTGATTGGCACTGCCGTCGTCGGCGCCACCACTCTCATCTTCGCCACCATTATGGCGCTCACCAACTCCCTCACCACCAACGTCGACAAGCTCTCTCTGCTCCACGCTCCCTTTCTGCTCGGCCTGATCACCGGAGGCGCAGTCATTTACTGGTTCAGTGGAGCTGCCACCCAGGCCGTGACCACCGGCGCGTACCGGGCCGTGGAATTCATCAAAGCAAACATGAAAATTGAGGGTGCTGAGAAAGCTTCCACCGAAGACAGCAAGAAGGTGGTGGCCATCTGCACTCGCTACGCGCAAAGCGGGATGCTGACCATCTTCATCTCACTGTTTTTTGCCGCGCTGGCTTTCGCCTTCCTGGATCCCTTCTTCTTCATCGGCTATCTGATCTCGATTGCCATGTTCGGGCTCTACCAGGCCATCTTTATGGCCAATGCTGGGGGCGCCTGGGATAACGCCAAGAAGATCGTGGAAGTCGAACTGCATGAAAAAGGTACGCCGCTGCACGAGGCGACCGTGGTCGGAGACCTGGTCGGCGATCCCTTCAAGGACACCGCCTCCGTGGCTCTCAACCCGGTCATCAAATTCACTACGCTCTTCGGCCTGCTCGCCGTCGAGCTGGCAGTTCAGCTGTCGGCCACCAGCCCGATGCTGACGCATGTGCTGGCGGCGATCTTCTTCGCCATATCCTTCTTCTTCGTCCACCGCTCGTTCTACGGAATGAGAATCGGCAGCAACGAGCCACCCGCGGCATCTCACTCCAAGTCAGAATTGGGCGTGAGCACTGCCGGCGTGGGCCGCTGACGGAAACCGAAAATACATGAGGGGCAGGGAGACCGCCGAGACGCGGCTTCCCTGCCCTTCGCCGTTGGTCCGGCGAGCGGGCCGGAAGCGCTGCCGGGACAGCAAATCCCCTGATACCCTCGAAACATGATCAAGGGCATCACCTTTCTTCGCCCCGTGGACTCGCCGGCGCATTTCGACGACCTGGTGAGCTTCTTTTCCGCGCTGGGCTTTGAGGCGGGTCGCGGCTGGGACGATCCTCCTCTGCGCGATGGCGCTTCCGCGAATTCCAGCGGCCGGCCGTTTCTCGCGCCTCTGGGCAATCTGGAACTCGTGACCGGAAAGCTTCCCTCTGTTGGTTCCGATGTGCTCATCGAAGTGACGGCTCTGGACGATCTCTATCGGGTGGCCGAGCAGTGGGTCACGAAGCGCGCAGCAGGCGGCCGCATCGGCAGCGTGGAAGAGACGCACTGGAAATCGCGGCTGTTTACTGTCGAGCCGGTGCCGGGCTTCTCCGTCGCGTTCTGGGAGTGGCGGGATCCGTTGCGCGGTAAGCCGATTGCGCTGGAAGGCGACCTGAGCGCCGCGGATTTACGGTTTGCCATCGTCGTCGCGCGATGGAACGCTGTGATCACCGATCGGCTGCTGCAGGGCGCGCTCGATGCTCTGCTCCGCAGTGGCGCCAGTCGCGAGCAGATTCGGGTTGTTCGCGTTCCGGGCTCGTGGGAAATCCCTGCGGCAGCGCGGACTTTGGCGCAAAGCGGCGACTTCGACGCCATCATCGCTCTCGGCTGCCTCATTCGCGGCGAGACGGCGCATTACGAAGCCATCTACAACGAGGTCGCTCGCGGCATTGGCCAGTCACAACAGGATTCAGGCATTCCGCATTCGTTTGGCGTACTCACGTGCGAGACGCTGGAGCAGGCTCTGGATCGCGCTGGACTGAAGAGCGGCAACAAGGGCTTTGAAGCGGCAGCAGCGGCCATCGAAATGGCTTCGCTGCAACGCAAGCTCGTTGGGCGGAACGCATGACTCTGGTCGGCAAACGGCGGAAATCCCGCGAACTGGCCATGCAGATGCTTTTCCAGGCCGATATCGGAAAGCAGAATCCGGACGAAGTTCGCAAGACGTTCTGGCAGGCGCGCGAGGAGCTCGATTCCGGAACTCGCGGCTTTGCTGAAGACCTGTTTCGTGTGGCGACAGCGCGCGAAGTGGAGATTGACGCGCTGCTCGAGCAGCATTCGAAAAACTGGCGCGTCAGCCGAATGCCGGCTGTCGATCGCAATCTGCTGCGGATGGCGGTCGCCGAGCTGCTCGGCTTTCCTGGAACGCCTGCGCCGATTGTCATCGACGAAGCGCTGGAGATCGCGCGTCGCTACTCGGCTCCCGAGTCCATCGACTTCCTGAATGCCGTGCTGGACGCGATCGCACGGAGATAATCCCGATGAAGCTGCTTGCCTGGCTTACCGAGACATTCATCCAGACCTTCGGGATTACTCGTCCTCGGCCGGAACAGCAGCGGACTGCGCAGCTGGTTCTGGGTGGATTTCTGCTGGCCTTCCTCGTGGTGGTCGCCAGCGTGATGGCGTTTCTCGTCTACGAAATCCACACCGGCAGCGCGCACTGAGCACCCCTCCCCCACTCCCCTGGGTTCCCTTGATACGTATCTGTTGATTCTGTGGGAGATGGAGGGTAATACCTTTTGGGTATTACCCTCCAGGTTCTGGAGGGATCATCCCTTTTGGCTATTACCTTGATGGCGGATGCGAACGGGATCCAAGCTGCCGGCCGGAGTTCCGGCCGGCCCGTTAATGGCGCGTCGAGATTTCAAAGAACGGCAAACGGACGGCTCTGAGGTTTGGGCCCCAGAACGCCGATGGGGATTCTTCCGCCTAGGCGGAGAATCCCCACTACCGTTCAGCGTAGTCCGGCGACGGAAACGGGCGCAAGAGGAATTGACAGGGAGCACGGTACGGAGGTCATGGCAGGGTGCAGGGTAGTAAGGTGTAGAGAAGGCAGGACCGAAGCAGGGCTTCATCGCGGGCTGGCCTTTGAGTTCGACGACCGGCGATTAGTGCGTTGCGTTCTGCAGTGTCAGCTTCGCTTCTCTCAGGTCGATTCGGGCCCGGTGCCCGTGCTTCGCCAAAAGATGCAGGAGATTGCTGCCGCTTAGCAGTGTGAGTGGTTTGTCTTTTGCGAACTCATACGCGTCGGGTCCGTAGTCGGCTGTGGTGACGAGAATGCCTTTGTTAGCGCCTTCATTCATCACCGTTCCGTAAAGATCACGCACCGCGCTCACACCTACGGTGTTCGTGTAACGCTTCGCCTGGATAACGATCTTGCCACCACGCAGAGGATCGGGATCGAATACGACTGCGTCAACACCGCCGTCCCGGCTGGCTCTCGTGATCTTCACTTCGCTGCCGCCGCCGGAGAACTCGTTCTCGAACACCTCACGGATGAGTTGTTCGAAGTCTTCCCAGTCCATCGCCGCGAGATTCATTGAATCGTCCAGCTGGTCGGCTACGGCGTAAGACGGAACGAATCGTTCGTCCTGAGTATCGAGTTGCAGGATCGGCCGGATCGGCACGAGCGCCGCGAGCTTGCTGCTGCCCACACCCTTCAGTTTCTTGAAACAGGCCTTAGGATCGACTTTCGCCAAGTTGATGGCGGCGAATTCCGGCTTGGCAACCTGAACGGACACAATACAGCCATTGGTCTCTTGCCCCGTCGCCTTATCGACGGCGTTAACCCAACCATTGAAGACAACGGCATCGATGGCCTCTATCACATCAGCTTCAAAAATCTCGTGGATCGTGCGCAACGTAATTTTGTAGATGAGAGAGTCGTACAACTTCTCCATGACGCCGTCCGGGAAATGCACCTCAACAATTTCGTCTCGCGACGCGACGTACTTGACCTCCTTCAGATTCGGAAGCGTATCAACGTTCGGCAGTGAGTACTCGATGAGCAGTAGCTTCGTATCTGGGTTGTAGTCGAGATTCCAGACCCTCGGAAATGTCTCCGGATAGAGCGATGCCGTCAACACAAGGTCGCAATTGCCTTTGATTGCCTCCGGCAGTTTGGCCAAATAGGAAACATGTTCGGCATCGATCTCCGCATTGCGAGCATCTCGGGCAGCAAAGAATGCTGCCTCCTCCGCCTGCCATGCCTTTACACTTTCCTGATGAGCAGTCATCGCTGCGTCATGCTCGCTGTCAATCCGATCTTTCGCGGTTTCCCAGATGCGCTTGTCCTGCTGGAAAGCGTCTTCAGCAGCTTTGATCTTGGCTCTGCGGGAAGACGTGAATAATTTATCCCAGAGCGTAACTGTCAACGCGTACTTCGTGTCGGTGTTCGCGGGGGCGGTCGGATAGGAGGGGCGCGCAGGAGCGGAGGGTTTAGGCTTGAGAAATCCCGACGTGTCTTTCAGTTGTTCCCAGTCGAAAACTGCACTGCGTTCGAGCGAATGTTGCAAGGTATTTTCGATACCGTTAATTGCGTCAACAGCGACCTGAGTCATAACGGTCGCGTAAGCCTTCTTCTCCTCTTTCGACCGGACAACACGGTTCTTCTGCTGAATCTTCGTCCATTTCTCGTTCCAGGCTGCCATTTGCGCGGTCGCCTTTGCCTGAACTACTGCGCGGTCACGCCCAGTAATTCGTCGATATGTGTGCAGACCGTCATGGTGAACATCGAGCGAATAGCCACTGCTGGACATGCTGAAGAAGCTCCCGAAGGCCAGGATTTATATGTTGACGACGGCAGTTTAATGTCTTTTGCGGCTCTGAACCAGTCACTTTCGGGGTATCAGCGAGCCTGAGACAGAATGCCCTACAGGGCCATGCAGTGAAATCCGCACCTCCACTCGGGCGCGCCCTTGGTGTACTACCCTTCTACTCGTAGCGAAGCGCTTCGGTCGGATGGAGGTTTGCAGCCCGTCTGGCCGCCAGGCCGCAGGCTATGGCAGCGCACAGCGCGAGCAACAGAGCCGCCTCCACGGTGCTTGCCCAGCCACTGCTCTGGCTGTTGATCCACTGCGATAGAGTCCTGCCCAGGATAAAGTCCGCTGCGCCTCCGATGGCGATGCCCAGGGCCACGCCCATGGCGGCGGTGCGCGCAGCCACCCAAACAATATGTCCGTGCGAGGCTCCCAGGGCGAGCCGCACCCCGAACTCTGTTGTCCGCTGCGCAACGCTCCAGGCGACCACGCTGAACAATCCCACCAGGGCGAGGAGCAGAGCCAGTCCGGAAAAGAAGCCGAAGAGAATGGAGAACAGACGCTCGCGGCTCCACAGCGGGTCGCGCTCGATTGCCGTCTCCAGATCGTCGCTCCCGTTGCTCACCTGCTCATCGGCCTCCACGGAGGCCACCGCTTTACGAATCGCATGCAGCCACGCCATCGGCTCGCCCTGCGTCCGGATCACGTACTGCGCATACGGCGCCAGGAAGGTTGCGAACGGCACGTACACCGCGGGGATGACCGGCCGGTCGACGCCGTCATTCCGCGCATCGCCGACGACGCCTACGATCTGCCGCCATGCGGCGCTCTGCCCTGAAGCAGCCACCAGCGGCGCATGCGAGGCGAGATCGGGCATCCGCACCTGTTGCCCCACCGCTGCCCTTCCGCTCAGATACTCACGCGCGAAGGCGATATTGACGACCGCCACGCCATCGCCGCGCGCATTCTCCGCTTCATCCCAAACGCGCCCCTGCAGCAGTGGAATTCCCAGCGTTGCGAAATACCCCGGACTGACGAATTCCACCCGCACATTGGGGCCGCCATCGGGCAGGGCTGGCTGGTCCTCGACCTGAAACTTATACTCCTGACCGCTGTACGGAGGGGTTGCGTCATTGCTCACGGCCACTGAGAGCACGCCCGGCACGGCCGCAATCTTCCGGCGTACACGCTCTACGAAGGCCACTCGCTTGTCCAGAGGGCTGATCCCGCTCCAGTCGTTTGCGTTCTCGTAGTGCATCAAAATGCCCGCTGACAGGACGTTCTTCGGCTGGTAGCCGAGCGGCGCGCGCATGACATCGAGGAAAGCTTCCGCCGCCATGCCGGCCGTGGCGAGCAGCAGAAGGGTCAGCGCGATCTGCGCAGCGATCAAGGTTTGCAGCCGGCGGCCTGCGCCGCGGCCGGTAAGTCTGCGCCCGCTGTGCAGAGACGGGCCCGCCGCATCCACCTGCGAGAATCGCAGAGCCGGCGTCAGCCCGAAGAGGAGTCCCGTAAGCAGCGCCAGCCCCACCGAAAAACCCAGGACCGGCAGATTCACTCGAATCACCGACTCCGCGGGAAAAACGTTCCTTTCCAGATCCAGCGCCAGTCGTGCGAGCCAGTACGAAGCTACGACGCCAAGCGCGGCTCCGGCCACGGAAATCGTGATCGCTTCCACCAGCAGCTGGCGTGCGATCCGCCACCGGCTGGCACCCAGGGCGCTCCGTACCGCCAGTTCCTGCTGCCGCGCCGTTCCCCGCGCCAGCAGCAGGATCGAGCAATTGGCGGTTCCGATCAGCAGCAGCACCACCACCCCCGCAAGCAGGAGATCGAGCGCCCGTCCCGTGCTCCGCGCATACGGCAGCGCAATCGGCTGCAAGCCCAGGTGGAACTTCTTCGGAAATACCCGCGGATTCTGCCGCGCAAAGGCATGCACCAGGGGGTCGAGCTCCGCGTTTCCCTCCTGCACCGTTACGCCGGACTTGAGCTTCACCCAGGGGATGAAGAACCGAGGTCCGGCGGCATTTTCGCGCAGGGTGCTTGCCGGCAGATAGACGTCGCCAACACCGGTCGTGTCATCGAAGGCGAAGCTCCTCGGCATCACTCCGACAATCGTGTACACAACATGGTCCAGTTCCAGCGTTTTGCCAACCACAGTCCGCGCCCCCTGGAAGTGCCGGTGCCAGAACCGGTAGTTGAGCACCGCTACCGGCTGTCCGCCGCCAGTAGCGTCGCTCGGCTCGATCATCCGCCCCAGGACCGGAGGCACGCCGAAAAACCGGTTGGCATTTTCCGTCAGGTACACGGCAAGCGCGTCTTCCGGGAGCCCCTCGCCGGTCAGCACTTCACTCTTGTTGCGGAACCCCAGAAGACTCTCGATGCACTGCGCCTTGCCGAACTCGGCAAACTGGGGCCTCCACAAAGCGAACCATCGCAGCTGTGACGGCTCCTCTTCGTTGATGATGGCCGGATTCATGATGCGGTCCGCGCCGGCATACGGGAACGGATGGAGCAGCACCGCATAGATGAGGCTGAACATCGCCGTCGTGGCGCCGATGCCCAGCGCCAGGGAGAGCACCGCGACGGCCGCGTATCCCGGATTTCTTACCAGGGACCGCAATCCGAAGCGCAGATCGCCGCCTAGCTCGTCGAAGGCCCGCAGACCGACCGCGCTGCGGTAGCGCTCTCCGTGGGTCTCCGGTTGGCCCAGCTCGAGGCGCGCGCGCCGCGCGGCCTCGTCGGGCGCGAGACCCTGGCGGACGAGTTCCTCCGCACGCGACTCCAGGTGGAAGCGCAGCTCCTCCTGGGCATCGGCGGCCACGCGTCCTCGATGCGCAACTGCGCGCCACCAGCACTGCAGAGTGGTCCTGAGGCTCATAGCTCTTCCGGCCTGGCGCGCAGGATCGCAGCCACCACTCCCGCCATATCCGTCCACTTTGCGGTTTCGGCCTTCAGCTGCTTCCACCCCGCCGCGGTCAGCCGGTAGAACTTCGCCCGCCGATTATTCTCCGACTCACCCCACTCGCCTCGGATCCATCCGCGGCGTTCGAGGCGGTAGACCGCGGTGTAGAAGGAACCCTGCAGGATCTCGAGCCGCTCGCCGGAGATTTGCTGAATCCTGAGCAGGATTCCATAGCCGTGCATGG
This sequence comes from uncultured Acidobacteriaceae bacterium, assembly GCA_963770525.1. GTDB lineage: Bacteria > Acidobacteriota > Terriglobia > Terriglobales > Acidobacteriaceae > Palsa-343. Next base: position 12,229 of record CAVYPY010000011.1, read on the forward strand.
GCCCCAGCGATGCTGCTTTCAGGATCAGCATCTCCAGGGCTCCCTGCGGCAGTTCGACGGGTTCCGGCATCGCGCTCCCCTATTTGAGAAAGGAGAGTACGCCGGACTCTCCTATTTCGTCAAGGAGAGAAAGGACCTGTGCTGCAGCGAGCTGCGGCCGGAGAGGGATTCCGATCGAGGATGTGGAGGAAGTGGATCCGATGTGAGGCGATGCGGTGGTGACCCCGGGAAGATTCGAACTTCCGACACGCAGTTTAGGAAACTGCTGCTCTATCCACCTGAGCTACGGGGCCACTATTTGTAAATCGATGTTATTAAGCGACTTATTTAGATTTTCTGCGACTTGCCGAGAAGGCGTGGTTTTACTGGTGACCGCTTTAGTGACCAGTTCATTTTTGCGTTTTGCGGCTCTTCTGGTCTTGCGAGGCTCTGAAACAGACACGAGCCGGTCCACAGCGGCGCGATTGTGCTGCGGCGCAAGGTGCGCGTAACGCATCGTCATCTGGATGCTGCTGTGTCCCATCAGTTCGGCCACCGTGCGGAGATCAACCCCCGCCATAACCAGCCTACTTGCAAAGGTATGACGGTTGCAATGCCAGGAGTAGTCCTTGATCTTTGCTTCGGTCAGCGCCTCATTGAACCAGCGGCGATAGTTGTGCTGCGGATCGCGCCCGGCGTCCCGAAACACATACACTTGGTTGGCGTGTTCCTTCCCCTTCTCTTTCAGTCGGGCCGCATGGTCCTGCTGCGCCCGTACGGCGGACGATTGCAGAGAAGCGGCGGATTGTTGAACTGAGTCTGGAGCCGGGAGCGAGTGTGGCGCGGATCGCGCAGGCCGAAGGCGTGAACGCGAACCAGATCTTTCAGTGAGATCGTCCTCCAACGCTTCACAGATCCGCCTATTCATACCTCAGTGCAATCAATGGCTCAACTTTGGCCGCCCGTCGGGCCGGAATGTAACCGGCAATAATGGCCACAAACATGAGAAGCAGCGCCACGATTGCAAACGTCAGCGGGTCAATCGGCTTAACCCCATATAGCAGCGCCGAAAGAAATTGTGTCAGTCCACACGCGCATCCAATTCCGATGCCTATACCAATCGCAGTCAGGACCATCCCCTGAGAGAGTACCAATCTCAAAACATCCCATCTCTGTGCGCCGAGGGCCATCCGAATACCGAGTTCGTGGGTGCGCTGAGACACTGAGTACGCAATAACTCCATAGAGCCCCACAATGCCAAGCAGCAATGACATACCGCCTGCAAGTGCCAGCATTACGAGAGCAAAAGAGGTGCGAGCCATCGATTTTGTGTAGTAGTAATCGAGCGTGTGTTCCTCCGCCAGCGGAAGACCGGAGTCAACAGACCACACAGCTTGCCGAATCTCATTCGCCAATCCCTTAGAGCCGGCACGAGGGCTGCGGAGGACATAAGCGACATCACGGTTCACACCATAATCCGCACTCCCCTCGAAGCTCGGCATATAGATCGGCCAATAAACAGCACTGGGAGGCTCACGGTCCATGCCGTCCTCATGAATGTTCCCTATGACGCCGACCACTTGACGCCAGTCGTCTTCAGGAAGTACGCGGACCTGCTTTCCCAGCGCATTGGCAGAACTACCCCAATATGCCTTTGCCAGCTTTTCCGAGACAAGAACCACAGGAATATTGTTGTAGATATCACTCCAGGTGAAATCGCGGCCGGCTAGAAGAGGCGTACCCATTGTCTTGAAGAATCCGGGCGCAACATTCTCGAATCGAGCGACTGGAAATGCGCTGGGAGGATAAACATGATCCCTCGCGTAGAGAGGGTCGTCCCAGGAGCTTCCATCCATAGGAAGAGTCCTGGAAATGCTGGCGGAAGTAACTCCCGGGATCGACTCCAGCCTGCGCAATATTGCGTCTTCGAAATGAAGAACGTTAGGATTTGTTACCGCTTCATCGGGGATATAGACGCGCACAGTCTGAATCTGTGCGGGAGCGGCGAATCCGGGATCAGTCCTCGTGAGGGCCAGAAAAGTTCGAATCATGAGACCTGAGGCAACGAGCAAAACGAGCGCCAGCGCCACCTGAACGATCACCAGCAGGCCGCGTGACCGATGCCTGCCCCGGCCTCCACTCAGGGAACGTCCTCCCTCGCGCAATTTGGTCCCAAGCTCCTTTCCGGCGTATTTCAGAACAGGAAATAGGCCAAAGACAACGCTTGAAAACAGAGATACTGCGAGTGCAAACAAGACAGTTCTTCTGTCGATGCCAATCTCATTGAGACGGGGCAGCCCCGCGGGCGCCAGTCTCGTCAATATCTTCAAGGCTCCATAAGCCAGGCCCAGGCCCACAAAGCCACCCAGCAGAGCAAGGATCACGTTCTCCGCAAATACCCCTGAGGCAATATGACCTCGCCTTGCGCCCAGTGCGGAGCGTAGTGCGAATTCCTGCTGTCTCCCTTCTGACCGAAGCAGGAGCAGATTGGCAACATTTGCGCAAGCGATCAGTAATACCAGGCCGATGGCACCCAGCAGCACCCAGACGACTGTGCCCGCCTTTCCGACTATTTCATCCTTCAAAGGAAGTACGTTAGGAGTGAGTCGCAGATCCTCGAACATCTTGATACTCGTGCCTGGCGGAGGAGGAAAGGTCCGCAGCACGATTGGGATCATACGAGCCACATCCGCGCGGGCTGCTGCAAGCGTTGCTCCGGGCTTCAATCGCGCAATCTCACCAAAGTAGTTGCCTCCCAGAGACGTTTCAGCGCGATTCAGTTTGAGTGGAAGCATAACGGCAATCCGCGGCCTGTCGAGGAATTCAAAACTCTTCGGTAGCACGCCAATGATGGCGTACGCTTTGCCATCTATTGTGATCGTCTTCCCTATCACTGATTTTTCGCTGCCAAACTGTTTACGCCAATACCCATACGTCAGCATTACCGTATCCGCGCTGCCCGGCTGATCGTCTGAACTTGAGAAGGCACGTCCGAATAACGGCTTTATGCCGAGAAGAGGGAGCACACTGGCGCTTATGCTTTGCGATGGCACATGCTGAGGCTCGCCGAGACCGGTGATATTCACCGCATCGCCCTGAGCGTTGATTCCCAGTGTGTAGAGCCCGAGGTCAGCGAATGTGTGATTCTGTTCGCGAAAAACGAAGTAGTATGCCTGGGATATGCCCCAGTTCCTTTGACTGGTTGCACGTGGGCTAAGACGAACTTCCAAAAGTCTCCCAGAATTTGGATATGGGAGGGGTTTGAGAATGACACCATTTACGACGCTAAAGACGGCAGTTGCACCGCCAATTCCAAGCGCAAGCGTGAGAACAACAGTTGCAGTAAAGCCCGGTGTTTTGAGAAGACGACGCAGCGCGAGACGGCTGTCCTCTATAACCCGTTCTATTCCAGACCACTGCCACACCTCGCGACTGCGCTCTTCAATTCGCGCCACGTTGCCGAACTCGCGGCGGGCGGTGCTTTCTGCTTGCTCCCGCGTCATGCCGCGATCCATCAGATCCGCGATCTTTTCGTCGAGGTGTTCGCGGATTGTTTCTGAAAGCTCGTCATAGCGGCGGCGACGAGAGAACAACTGTTGGAGCCAGCCCATAAAACCTCCTACGGTCCTGCCAATGCAAGTACGCGGTTGAATCCGGCAAACATCTTCTCGACTTTCGCAAGCTCCTGCTCCAGATGTTTCCTTCCCGCCTCGGTCACCTTGAAGACCCGAACCGGACGGTTCCTGGCAGAAAGGCCCATCTCCGTTTCCAGCCAGCCGTTCTTCAGCATTCGTTGCAGGGCGGGATACAGAGAACCTTCTTCGATCAGCAGATAGTCTTCAGAAATATCCTTGAGCCGCTGCGTAAGCGCATAGCCGTGCATCGGCCTCCAGCTCAGGGTTTTGAGGATCATCAGTTCCATTGCGCCGGGGAAGAGATCGCGGTATTGAGATTTCCTCATCATAATACCGACAATAGTATTTCAGAAAGAGTATGTCAAGGACAGTATATGTACAGGGGCATACAGGGAGAACTAAAAGTGTGGGAATGGAGCAAAAAGTAAGCGTACGCATCTCCCCTCTGGACTGAGTGTCTGTTGCTGATGACGATGGGGGAATGGGATCAGGGACGCGGGTACGGCGGACGATTGCAGAGAAGCGGATGATTGTTGAACTGAGCCTGGAGCGGGGAGCGAGTGTGGCGCGGATCGCGCAGGCCGAAGGCGTGAACGCGAACCAGATCTTTCAGTGGCGGCGAGCATATCGGAGTGGCAGCCTGATCGTGCGGGGCGAGCGGTCCACAGCGTTGCTGCCCGCGGTGATGCAGGAGCGGGACGATAGCGGGACTGAAGCAGGAGAGCCAGATGAGCCGGCGACGCCGCAGGAGGCAACCACTGCCGGCGGCATGATCAACATCGAGTTTCCCGGCCGGGCGCTGGTGAGCATCGAGCGCGGAGCCAGCCCGGCAGTGGGGCGCGCCTGAGCTACGGGGCCACGGTTGGCTACCGAAATATTTTATTGCGATTTCCCGATTTCTAACCGAGGAGTCGCTTTACGGCTGGTGACCGATTGGGTGACCCGTTCGCTTTGGGCCGTGTGGCCACGACGGCACGTACCCGACGCTTACCTGGCAGAAAGCGGGCCGCAAAAGCAAAACGGGAAGAATGAGGATTCTTCCCGCTTCGTTGATTTCCGATTGTTCTTAGAGGGGCTGGACGTTCTCAGCCTGCCATCCCTTGGGTCCCTTGACCACGTTGAACTGGACGGCCTGACCTTCCTGCAACGAGCGGAAGCCATTGCTCTGAATCGCGGAGAAGTGGACGAAGACGTCCTCGCCATTCGGCCTGCTGAGAAATCCGAAGCCCTTGGCGTCGTTAAACCATTTCACTGTTCCCTGTTCCATATCTGTGTTTCCTTTTACGCTTTTGAATGTATCGCTGAACTCAAGTGGGTTGGTTTGCGAGTTAAGCGATGAAGCGGAACAGGCAAGAACACCAGGTCGGATTCGACGATCGAAGTTAAGTATAGCATTACTGGGGCCAATCCCCGGAAAAGGTGGGCCGGGAAAGGGGAAAAGGGCGTATGCTCGAAGCAGACCCGATCCAAATGCGGATCGATCAGCAGTTCTCAGCCAGCTCTCGATCGCTCTCCAGACCGGCACTTTCGATGTTGCCGGATCGGAGCTTCCCCGACAGGCGGACCCGCTTTGGGTACGTAGGTCGAGCCCGGCTTCGGTAGCAAACGCACCAATTACCGGGAAAGAGGCACTCATGCGATCCAATCTGGTGTATTCGGCCGGACGCATTATCGGGAATCGTTTTCTTCTGGCTACCGTGGTGATTCGGGCTGTGCGCGTGCTGCACATCAACTCAACGCGCACTGAGGACACCGCGAATCGGGTCTTCTCCGATATTTCGGAGGGCCGGTATTCACCTGGGACTCTTCCCGAGCCAGCGGCGCCGCCTCTCATCGAACCCCTGCTGATTACGCCCGCAGCCTGAACCCCACAGCAGGCGGCAACCCGTCGTGAGATTCGCGCATGCTCAACGGGCGGAAGCGTCGAATCTCCGATGAATGGCGGACGTGGCGGGTCAGATGACTTTGTAGGGGGTCAGATGACTTTGCGGTAGGCGCCGACAATCTTGTCGCCAGCCAGTTTGACCGCACCCACAGCTGCACCTCCTGCCGCGAGCGTGTGCATGAGCGCCGATTTCCTTCGCGTGCTGTTTTTCCGAAATGCGACGGTTTCAATATCACCACCGAAAACGGCATGCGCCTCTTCCAGCCGGTCGATCGCCGAGTTCAGCTCGGCGACAACCGCATCGGTTTCGTCCGCGAAGACGACCAGCTCGATGTTGATTTTGCGGTAATCCATGCGAAGCTCCTCTTCAGCGATTCTACGTCCGCTGCCAGAGAATGCTGAGTCGATCTTGTGAGACGGTTCAGCGTGCGGCCGGCGACGGGAGTTCTTCGGCGAAATCGCAGCTGGTTCGGGGACATTCCCAGGTTTCGATCTTGCGGGACTCATCGACTTCGGCGAGGTAGAGAATCGCTCCGCAGGACGGGCAGCTCCGGACAAGAGCGCGGCTTTCGTCGAATTTGCCATCGATCCAGTCGAGATAGCCGGAGGCTTCACGGAATACGCGCGTGCAATTCGGGCGATCGCAGCCGTGGTACGAGCGTATCTGTTCGGAATCTTCCTCCAGCATCCTTCTTTGCATGGAGGTGTGGTGCACATCGCACAACGGAGAGAATTTTTGCCTGGACGTCATGACTGAGAAGCGTCTGCTGCCGAAGCGCGAATCGCTCTTCCTGAGAGACTTCCCTGCTGCCCAGGAGACCAGGGTACTGTGCCAGGAGAGGAAGATTCGGGTAACTGACTGAGCTCAGAGAATCCGAATGGGGAAGAGGGGAAAGTCGCTCAAGGCGGACGATACGCTGTGAGGGCAGGTACGTCAAACAAGCTAAGGCGGCCATCGGCGGCTCAGGGAGATTGGCGGGGGGCGGGGAGATTTTTTCGGCGATCCGCCGTCATCGGTGGAAAAGGGCTGCGGCGCCTCGGGCAATGGTGCATCGGGGCCCCGGCGGATCCCCCGGGCGCTCGCCCCGGATCGGACATCGTGACGTGTTCCCGTGTATGCTGGATATGTTGAGCGAGCCTTGATCCGATTCGAGTCTGGCAGTTCCTGAGTCCCGCCACCACTCTCCGTCCCACCCTTCTCCGCCGGAATTCAGTCAGGAGCCGCGATTATGGATCAGGAGCAACTGCAAATCGCGGAATCAGGTGTGACCGACTCAGCCCCCTACTCTCAACCGGCACAACAGCGAGGTCGCATGCAGGCGAATGTCTATAGCCCGTACGCTCTGAAAGATCTCCATCAGGCCATCGACCTGATGGATCGCAAGATCATCTATTGCAACACCCTGGAAGCTTTCCCGTCCACGGCGGACCGAGAAGCCCACCTGCGGAAGCTATCCACCAAACGGGCCGCGCTGGTTAAATCGGCTCTGGCTCTGGCCGCGCTGGGAGTCCGCTGCGATCCTAAGTTCCTGCCCCGCTCGTTCATCCATCTCGTGGAGGAGGAGGCCAATACCGCCGCGGCCGGCTCCGCCGTTGCTGAAGAAGCAAAAACCACAAAAGCCCCGCGGCGCAAAAGGAGTTAGTTTTGGCACCACGCACCAGCGCTACCTTCGCCAAACGGCAAAAGGAGCGCGCTCGCCAGGAAAAGCAACAGGCTAAGCAGGAGCGCAAGCTCCAGCGCAAGCTGGAAAAGCGCGAATCTCCGCCGGGTTCGGAACCCGACGAATTCGGTTCGAACACGGAAATCGCATCCCACTCCGAGCCGCTCTCCGATACCACGATGGCTGCCACCGAAACAGCCCCAACCCAAAGGGAACTCTAATGAAGAAGCTCTATGTGGGGAATCTGTCGTTCGACGCAACCGAAGAGGAACTGCGCCAGTTGTTCGAACCGCACGGCGCCGTGGAAAGCGCGAAGGTCGCCACCGATCGCGACACGGGACGCTCGCGCGGCTTCGGCTTTATTGAAATGACCAGCGACAGCGAAGCGGAATCCGCGATCTCCGCGCTCAATGGCACGCAGGTCGGCGGACGAGCGCTGATCGTCAACGAAGCACGGCCCAAGGCTTCCGGCTTTGGCGGAGGCGGCTATGGCGGCGGACGTTCCGGAGGGCGGGACGGCAACCGTGCGCGATCGGGCAAAGGTGGCGGCGGCGGCGGCTATCGGTATTAGTCCGTTCGTTGTACTCCATGGGCAGTTTTTCTCGATCCGCTCCGAGCGGCGAACGAGCGCGAGCCTGCGCCCTCGCCGCATGGATCCAGGTCCCCGCGATGGAGCGACCTCGCCATTCCGGCGCGACGGACTGCAGATTTAGGGCGTTAGCGGTATAAAAAATAAATGGCCGATCCTCTCCCCAGAGGCGGCCGGCATTCTTTCCAGATATCTCTCGTTCGACCCGCGGCAACAGGGGGCAGGAATGAAGAAGTCTGACATTTTTCGTGCGTGGGGCACGATTCTCGCTGGACGCGCGCCCACGCTGTCGATCGAGATCACGAAGGAATGCCCCTTACGCTGTCCTGGCTGTTACGCATTCGACGCAGCTCATCTGGGCGGCGGTCAGGTGCTCCGGGAGCTTTCCGATTACCGGGGGGATCGCCTCGTCCAGGGAGTCCTCGGGCTCATCGACGAGCACAAACCGGTTCATGTGTCTCTGGTCGGGGGCGACCCTCTGGTTCGCTATCGCGAGCTGGAAACTCTGCTGCCGGAGATCGAGCGGCGGGGCGTTTACACGCAGATCGTCACCAGCGCATTCAGAGTGATTCCGGGCCACTGGAAGAAGTATCGCGATCTGAACGTGGTTATCTCAGTGGACGGGTTACCGGCCGAGCACGATGCTCGCCGCAAACCCGCGACCTACGAACGAATCCTCACCAACATCCGCGATGCGGAGGTCACGATCCACTGCACCATCACGGCGCAGATCGTGGAACGAGCGGGTTATCTGGACGAGTTTCTCGCCTTCTGGAGCCAGCAGCCGCAGACCGCCCAGGTATGGTTCAGCATCTTCACACCGCAGCGCGGGGCAACGGACCCGGAAATCCTGAGCACGGAGCAGCGGGCCTCCGTGATCGAAGAGCTGCGGGTGCTTCGCCGCAAGTACCCCATTCTGGAGATGCCTGATTCGCTCATCGACCAGTTTGCACGGCCGCCGCACAGTCCAGAGGAGTGCATCTTTGCCAGAACGACGGAGACGATCTCTGCCGATCTGAAGACGCGGATTACGCCATGCCAGTTTGGCGGCCAGCCCGACTGCAGCCAGTGTGGATGCATCGCCTCGATGGCACTGGCGGCGGTCGGTCACCACAAGCTGATTGGGCCGCTGACGGCGGGACGCATCTTTCTCGCTTCAGACTCGCTGGGAAAGGGGCTGCGGAAGCTCCGTGGAAGATCTGGATCGATCGCTGCTAAAGCTCCTGCACCTTCGCCCTTCGTGGTCCTCGAGTCCTCCGAGGAGGAGGAGCCGGCGATGAAGAAGATCGCTCGAAGGTGAAGCTGCCGGACTCCGTACCGGCGCAAGGCCAGGGGCGCAGGGGAACCGGGATCACAGCTGCGAACGAGCCAGAATCACTAACAAGACCCAGAGCCAGGTCACGAGCCACACTGTCGCTCCGGTTAGCCCGTCTGCCTTCGACCCGTCCTGTGATTCCACCGCGAACATCCAGCGCACCGTTGGAGGCAACGGGCTGATTGAGCAGGTGCCGCCGTTTGGCCGAGGCTCGCATCTATTGTCCAGGAGCTTCGATGAAGCAATCGTTCGACGCTATCGTGGTGGGGGCGGGCCAGGCGGGGCCGTCGCTCGTGCATCGTCTGGCCAAAGCAGGATGGAAAGTGGCCATGGTGGAGCGGCACTTGTTTGGCGGCACGTGCGTGAACACCGGCTGCACGCCAACCAAGGCGATGGTGGCAAGCGCGCATGCCGCGCATATGGCGCGCCGCGGCGGGGATTTTGGGGTGAGCGCGGGATCGGTAAAGGTAGATCTGCGCGCGGTAAAGACGCGGAAGGATGCGGTCGTCGCGCCCTCGCGAGACGGCGTGGAGAAGAGTCTGCGGGAGGAGAAGAACTGCACCGTCTTTACGGGAACCGCGGCGTTCACATCGCCGACGACAATGCATGTGGGCGATACGACGCTGGAGGCGCCGAAGATTTTTCTGAATGTGGGCGCGCGGCCGGTGGTGCCGAAGATGCCGGGTGTGGAGTCAGTTCCCTTCCTGACCAGCACCACGATTCTCGATCTGGAAGAGGTGCCGGAGCACCTGGTCGTGGTGGGCAGCGGGTCGGTGGGGCTGGAGTTCGCGCAGATGTTTCGCCGGTTTGGTTCGGCGGTGACGGTGGTGGAAAGGAAGACTCGCCTGGCACCCGGGGAAGAGGAAGACGGCTCGCGGGTGATCGAGGAGATTTTCCGGGCTGAAGGGATTGGGGTGCGCACGCGCGCCAACTGCATTCACCTGGAGCCGCAGGGGCGCGGGGTGAAGGTGGGGGTGGAGTGCGATGAGGGCGTCCCACACGTCAACGGCTCGCACGTACTGCTGGCGGTGGGGCGGGTGCCGAATACCGATGACCTGAACCTGGCCGCCGCCGGGATTACGCCGGACGAGCACGGGATATATTCCGGTGGACGATGAACTGCGTACGAGCGTTGCGGGAATTTATGCGGTGGGCGACTGCAATGGGCGCGGCGGCTTCACACACACGTCGTACAACGATTTTGAGATCGTCGCGGAGAATCTGCTCGATGGCGCCTCACGCCGGGTGAGCGATCGCATTTACGCCGCGGCCATCTATATCGATCCGCCGCTGGCGCGGGTTGGGATGTCGGAGGAGGAAGTGCGGCGGAGAGGGAGGCCTGCTCTGGTGGGGATGCGGCCGATGACGCGGGTGTCGCGGGCGATCGAAAAGGGCGAGACCTTCGGATACATCAAGGTGCTGGTGGATGCGGAGACACGGGAGATCCTGGGCGGGACCGTTTTTGGCACGGGCGGGGACGAGGCCGTGCACTGCATTCTGACAGCGATGTACGCGCGCCAGCCGGCATCGCTGCTGACGCATCGATGCATATTCATCCGACCGTGGCGGAGCTGATTCCGACGACGCTCGAGGATTTGAAGCCGCTGTAGAAACCCGGGCCGCCGCGGCGCCTGCTTGCGCTTGCGGGAGGCTCGGAGCGAACCTGAAATATGCGCGCCGCCGTTTTGCATCATCCCGCACCGATTGCCGAGCGCCCGCTGGCGATTGAGGAGCGGCCTGTGCCGGTGCCGGGGCCTGGCGAGGCGCTGCTGAAGGTGGAGGCGTGCGGGGTTTGTCGCACGGACCTGCACATCACGGCGGGAGAGCTGAAGCCGCTGCGCGATGCGGTGACTCCGGGGCATCAGATCGTGGGGCGAATCGAGAAAGCCGGGCCGCGCGCGGAGCCGGTGGAGAGCGGTCGCCGGGTCGGCGTGTCGTGGCTGGGCGGGACCGACGGGACCTGTCCGCTGTGCCGCAAGGGGCGGGAGAATCTGTGCGATCATCCCACGTTTACGGGCTACTCGGTGAACGGAGGCTATGCCGAGTACGCGATCGCGCGGGCGGATTTTCTGATTCCGCTGCCCGAGGATGCCGGCCGCTACAGATCTGGCGCCGCTGCTGTGCGCCGGGATCATCGGATTCCGCAGTCTGCGCGTGGCGGAGGTGGCTCCGGGCGATCGCGTGGGGCTGTTTGGTTTCGGGGCGTCGGCGCATCTGGCGATTGAGGTTTTGAAATTCTGGAATTGCGAGGTGTATGTCTCGACACGTGGCGCATCGCACCAGCAGCTGGCGCGGGATCGGGGAGCGACATGGGTGGGCGACGCGACGGAACGGCCGCCGGTTGCGCTGGACTGCGCGGTGACCTTTGCGCCGAGCGGCGATGTGGTGGTGGCGGCGCTGGCTTCGCTGCGCAAGGGCGGCATCGTGGCGATCAACGCGATTCATCTCGATCGGATTCCGCAGTTCGACTACGATTCCCTGCTGTGGGGCGAGCGCCAGATGCGCAGCGTGGCCAATATGACGCGCGAGGACGGCCGCGATTTTATTGCGCTGGCGGCGAAGATCGGGATTCGCCCGCGGACTACGGTGTTTCCGCTGGAACAGGTGAATGAGGCGCTGGCGGCGGTGGCTGGTGATCGCGTGGATGGGGCCGCGGTAGTTGTTCCTTAATCTGTAACAATGGCGAGCAGGAATCCGTCGTAGCCCTTGCGGCCGACGGTCTGGATGACTGTCGCGGTGACGCGGGGATTGCGGCGGATAGCCTCATTCATCTCGTGGATGCCGCGGGAACTGGTGTCGTGCGCGCGCGGCTTGACGACGGCGCCGCCGCGGACGACGTTGTCGACCAGGATGGCGGAGCCAGGACGCGAGAGGCGCAGGGACTGCTCGAAATAGGCGGCGGCGTTTTCTTTGTCGGCGTCGATGAAGATCAGGTCGAAGGGGCCGGTGAGCTGAGGAAGGATCTCCAGAGCGAGGCCGAGGCGCTGCTCGACAAGATGGGAGAGACCGGCGCGGGCGATATTCTCGCGGGCGACGTTCAGGTGAGCGGGATCGGCTTCGAGGGTGATGACGCGGCCGTCCGGAGGCAGGGCGCGCGCGAGCCAGATGGTGCTGTAGCCGCCAAGGGTGCCGATTTCGAGGATGCGGCGGGCACCCTGCATCCGCGCGAGCAGGTGGAGGAACCTGCCCTGGCTGGGTGTGACGGCGATGTCGGGCAGGCCGGCGGCCGCGCTCGATTTCTGCGCCGCGTCGAGGATGGGGTCGGGCGGGATGAGAAGGTCTTCGACGTAGCGATCGACCTTTGTCCATTGGGGATTGTGAATCTTCAGGGGCACGCGTGAAGTCTCCAGGGACCGAAGGATGACGGCAGAGCCGAGCGTTCAGGCCGAGACCAGCTCGGAAAAATCGGCAATTTTCGAAAAAGCCCCCAACACTGTGCCGATCAGCTGCAGCCGATTGTCGCGCAGCGGCTTCTGATCGACCATCACCATGACTTTGTCGAAGAACAGATCCACATGGGGACGCAGGGTCGCGATCTTCTCCAGTGCCTCGCGATACTCCTGCTTCCTCTGCAATTCCTCGACCACGGGGGCCAGTTTCATCGATGCGGAGAACAGCGCCTTCTCTGCGGGATCCTGCAACAGATCCTGACTGACAGAACCGAAGTCCATGCCGGGCTTCAGGAAACCCTTCTCCTCTGCCTGACGCAGGATATTTTTGATGCGTTTGAAGGCTGCAGCGATGGCGGCCAGGTCTTCGGATCCGCGGACGGCAGTGAGCGCCTCGGCGCGGGCGATGGCATCGCGCATGTTGTCGGAATGGACAGCGAGGACGGCGTTGACCACGTCGTAGGCGAAGCCGCGCAGGTCGCGGAGCCAGAATTCCAGGCGCTCGGTGAAAAAGGCGACGAATTTTTCCTGGGTTTCCGCGGGAACGCCGGCGGGCACGGCGTGAAAGAGGTCGGAGCGCACGAGCGGCAGGCCGGTCTTGGCCAGGATCTTGACGATGGCGTTGGCGGCGCGGCGCAGGGCGAAGGGATCTTTGGAGCCGGTCGGATCGAGGCCGATGCCGAACATGGCGACGATGGTCTGGACGCGGTCGGCAAGGCCGAGCACCTGACCTTCGACGGTTGGGGGGATGGGATCTTCGATGGCGGCGGGCGAGTATTGCCAGTAGATGGCCTGGGCCACGGTCTCGCCGAGCGACTGGGCGCGGGCATACAGGCCGCCGACGATGCCCTGGAGTTCGGTAAATTCCTTGACGAGCTCGGTGGTGAGGTCGGTTTTGGCCAGCAGGACGGCCTGACGCAGTGCGGCGACATCGACAGAGACGCCGCGCTCGACCAGCAGGGCGGCCAGGCGCTCGGCGATGGCAAGGTTGGCCTGAGTCTTGTCCCAGTAGCTGCCCAGCTCTTTGTGGAAGGTGACCGACTTGAGCATTTCCACGCGGTCTTCGAGGGGAATCTTCTGATCGACGCGCCAGAAGAAGCGGGCATCGTTGAAGCGGGCCCGCAGCACGCGCTCGTTGCCGTGGCGGATGACTTCGATGCCAGTCTCTTCGGGATGGGTGTTCAGAACGGCCAGGAAATACGGCTCGAGTTTGCCCTGGGCATTTTCGACCGCGAAGTATTTCTGGTGGTCGCGCATGACCGTGACCAGCACTTCTTCCGGCAGCTCGAGGTATTCGCGATCGAACCCGCCGAGCACAACGGAGGGCCATTCGGTCAGGTGGGTGACGGTTTCCACCAGGGCGGCGTCTTCGCGCCAGCGAGCACCGGGGACGCTGCGCGTTTCGAGATCGAGCGCCTTGCGGATGCGGTGACGGCGCAACTGCACGTCGGCGGTGACGCTGGCCGACTCGAGCACGCCAACGTAGTCGTCGGGGTGATCGACAGAGAGTGGAGCGTTCCCGTGCAGAATGCGGTGTCCGAAGGTGTGATTGGAGGCCTGAACACCGCCAAACTCCAAGGGGATGACGGCGTGATCGAGCAGCGCGACCATCCAGCGCACGGGGCGGACAAAGCGCTCCGGCTTGAGGGGGCGCCAGTACATATTCTTGGGCCAATAGAGGGCGGCGAGCTCGGCGACCAGCAGATCGCCGAGGACATCGGCAGCGCCACGGCCTTTCTGCAGCGCTTTGGCGGCGACGTATTCGCCCTTCGGCGTGGTGATCTTTTCCAGTGCCGCGACATCCACACCGGCCTTGCGGGCAAAGGCCTGACCGGCGGCGGTGGCTTGTCCTTCTTTGAAGGCCACGCTCCAGGCGGGTCCGGTCATCTCGCGGATCGCGTCGGGCTGCCTGTGCAGGACGCCCTTGACTTCGACGGCCAGGCGGCGCGGGGTCGAGTAGCTGTGGACTTCATGGCCGTCAGCCAACAGACGCTCGCGGCGCAGCAGCTCCACGACCCGTTCGGTCAGCTCGGACTCGGCGGCGGCGATCATGCGCGCCGGAATCTCTTCCATCCCTGCTTCGAACAGTAAGTCTGCCATGGCGCTACGCGGCCTCCGCTCGCTGTTTTTGTGCCGCGTACGCTTTGGCGACGCCGACCACCATGTTGCGAATGCGCGCCATGACGGCGACGCGCTCGGTCACGGAGATCGCTCCCCGCGCGTCGAGCAGGTTGAAGAGGTGCGAACACTTCAGGCAGAGCTCATAGGCGCCCAGCACCGGGAAGCGGCGCAGCGCCACGCGCACATCCTCGTCCGGCGGTGGGCTGCCGCCATCGTGCACCACCCGGTCGTGAATCTTCTCGTGCCGCTCGGCCGCCTTTTCGGTGCGGAAGCTTTTGTGGAACTCATCGAGGAGCGCCTGGCACTCGGCCTCGTAGAGGCGCAGATGCTCCCACAGCTTGCCGATGTCCGCGGCCTCGAAGTTGTAGACCGAAAGCTGCAGCTCGTCCTGCAGACGGATGTCGCCGTAGGTGACTGTGCGGCCCGTCTTCGGATCGCGCGCCCAGACGATGTCGTAAATCGAATCGACGTCCTGGAGAAAGGCCGCGATGCGCTCCAGGCCATAGGTGATCTCGCCGGAAATGGGGTCGAGGTCCATGCCGCCGCACTGCTGGAAGTAGGTGAACTGGGTGATTTCGAGGCCGTCGAGCATCACCTGCCAGCCGACGCCCCACGCGCCGCCCACCGGCCACTCCCAGTTGTCTTCTTCGAACTTGATGTCGTGCTCGCGGAGGCGAATGCCGATGGCCTCGAGCGAGTCGAGGTAGATGTCCTGGATGTCCGCCGGCGGCGGCTTGAGGATCACCTGCAACTGAGTGTGCTTGTAGAGGCGGTTGGGATTCTCGCCGTAGCGGCCGTCGGCCGGGCGCCGGGAGGGCTGGGTATAGGCGATCGAAACCGGGTCCGGCCCGAGAACGCGGAGAAATGTGTCCGGGGACATGGTGCCCGCGCCGACCTCCACGTCATAGGGCTGGGCGAGCACACAGCCGCGCTCCGCCCAGAAGCTCTGGAGGCGCAGGAGCAATTCCTGAAAGGTCAGCGCCTGCGTCGCGACCCGAACACCCGATGCAGAAGCAATTGCAGTCAAAAGGCCACCCGAATGGAAAGAGAAATAACTCCCTCGATTCTATCGGCAGCGGCCTCTTGCCGCATTACCCACAAGGTGTACATCCTAGGGAGAACCGTCTCTGCCGTTACTGGCCGGCGGTGATTTTCTCTGTCTGCCGCGACATGCGCGCGGTCCGCTCGATCTTTTCCCAGTTGAAAGGCCGGCCTTCCACCGCCCGCTTGAGGGTCCGGAAGAGGACGATGGAGAAGAGCTGCCGGTAGCAGAACCGCTGCAGCCAGACGTGCGGCAGGAGCCACACATCGCCTTTGTTGGCCGGGTGCCGGGGCTCGAGGCTGAAGGCCAGCACCGAGGTGACGAAATCGATGAGCAGAAAGGCCAGGAAGTAGACGACCAGCTTGTCGAAACTGGCCGCACTGGTGGTCTCCGGGTGGTAGTGCCGGTCGATCAGGTATTGCACGACGCCGGCCGCGAACATGATGTCGATGAACGGCGAGACCAGTGGAAGCAGGATTTGGAAGATGAGAATGTTGGGCAGCGCGAAGAAGCCCATGGCGAGATTGGTCCGCGCGGCGGCGCGATGCTTGAAGACGGCCTGCAGAATCCCAAACGACCAGCGGAAGCGCTGACGCATGAGGCTGCGCGCGGTGGCCGGAGCCTCGGTGAAGGCGAGCGCGTGGTCGTCGTAGATGACCTTGTAGCGGTGCTCGAGCAGGTTCATGGTCAGGTCGGCGTCTTCGGCGACCGTATTGACCGGATAGCAGCCAGCCTCCTTGACGGCGTCGGTTCGCCAGGCCCCGATGGCGCCCGGCACCACGGTGACGACGTTGAACAGATCCATGGCGCGGCGCTCGAAGTTCTGGCTGGTGATGTATTCGAGGGCCTGCCAGCGCGTCCAGAGATTTATGCGATTGCCGACTTTGGCGTTGCCGGCCACGGCGCCGACACGCTTGTCGGCAAAGTACCGGACCAGGCGGCGGACGGCGTCGGGAGCAATCACGGTATCGGCGTCGATGCCGACGAAGACCTCTTCGTCGACGTGACTGACGCCGATGTTGAGGGCATCGGCTTTGCCGGAATTGGGCTTAGTGAGGACCAGCAGCCGGCCCGCCTCGATCTCCTTCGGGTAGGCATCCCGCGCCGCGTCGAAGGTCCCGTCCTGTGAACCGTCGTCGATGACGATGACGCGGATGTGCGGATAATTCGAGTGCAGCACCGAACGGATCGTGCGCACAATCACTTTTTCTTCGTTGTAGGCGGGGATCAGGACGGCGACCGCAGGCTCGTAGACGCCGGGGGGAATCCGCCGTTTGCGAAGGCGGTCGATGAGCGCGAAGATCCCGATGAGCACGAGGCGAGCGCTCATGAGCACATCGCCGATGAAGAAGATGTCGACGACAAAATGCGCAAAGAAAGACATGAAGAAGAAGGCCACGGAGTCAATGCGGGCCTGCCAGCGCATTTTCGGTCCGATGGGCGGCATGACCTGGGCTGTGGTCTTGCCCATCAGGTCGGAGACCTGGACGAACTGGAAGCCTTTGGAGCGGAGGGTGGTGATGAGCAGGGGCAGCGCAGCGACGGTCGCCGAGCGGTTGCCGCCTCCGTCGTGCATGAGGATGATGCTGCCCTTCATCCACGGATGGGTCTTCATCTCGTCGATCTGCTGCAGGACGCTGTCGGTGATTTCCTGGGGCGATTTGCGCGGGTGCTCATTCCAGTCGTCGGTATCGATCTTGTCGCCGATGATGGTGTAGCCCATTTGCTGGATGCGGTAAGCGGGAGCGGCTTCGTCGTTGGTGTCCGGCTCCTGGTCGATGGAATAAGGCGGGCGGAAATAGAGCGGCTGCACGCCGAGTTCGGCGGCAAACAGGCGCTCGGTCCAGTTCAGTTCCTCCTGCAGCTCGAAGGGAGGGATGTCGCTGATGTCGGGATGGGTGTAGGTGTGATTACCGATTTCGTCGCCATCGGCGATGTAGCGCTTGAGCAGCCCGATGTTGTTTTGCGCCTCTTCGCCGATGACCATGAAGGTCGCATGGACGTGGTATTTCTGCAGTATGTCGAGGATCCTGGGAGTCCACACCGGGTCCGGGCCGTCGTCAAAGCTGAGTGCCACTTTGTGGGGATCGTAGCCGTATTGCTGAATCATGTAAGAGTGCGGCAGGCGGACCATGTCTTCGTCGGTGACGGTGAAGTTGTCCGCGTCCATCTGGATGGTGCGCTCGCCGGTCTGGGGCGGCGCCACGATGCGGAGAATGTCGCCCTCGCCTTCGGTGTCCACGTTCGCGCCGGGGGGCACGGTGCGCAGTTGTTCGGGAGCGTCTTTCGCGCTGGGGCGGTCCCAGATCTGCCACAGCGAGGGATCCTCTTCACCCAGGCGCCACAGGGCAAAGGTGCGCAGACCCATCTGGCGCCCGGCGCGCAGCTCGTTCAGGGCGGTTACGCCGTCGAGAAACCAGACGTCGTGGCGGAGGTGGGCATCCTCGTCGTCGTAAGCGAAGTGTGGATTGAGGTCATCGCCGTCCAGCTGCACATTCGCGTCGGCGTCGGCCGCGCGCTGCCAGGCATCCTGCACGGTGAGGTCATCCACATCGACGACCTTGCTGGAGGGCTTCTTCCCTTTCTCGGGCAGCGGCGTCGCCCAGTCGAATCCATAGTTGCCGATACCGCAGATGACCTTGCTCTTCGGCACCAGCTTGAGCACCCTGGTCAGGTTGGCTTCAAACCAGGGCTCGCTGGCCACGGGTCCAGGACCGCTGGTCTCCTCATGCTGGTCGTAATTCATGAGGATGATGCCGTCGCTGTCGTGCGCCATCTGCTTCATGAAGGCGTCGTCGGCCGAGGCCTGCACATTCACGTAGATCTTTAGCTTTTTGGCGCTAAGGTCCTGATGTAGCTCACCAACCCATTCCGCGTAGAGTGTCTCGTCATCATCCGGAACCATCTCGAAATCCAGGCAAATGCCCCGATAGGATGGGTTGGCGGAGAGAAATGTATCGAGCTGCCGGTGCAGCCGCTCGCGGGCGGCGGGGTTCCTCAGCATCTTGCCGATGACCTCGCCATCCCAGTCCTGGGTGAGGGTGTTGTAGTCGTTCAGCATGGGGAAGACGTCGGTGTCTTCCTTCGCTGCGTCGATGACGTTCTTCACCCGATTCTGGGGATCGACGCCGTGCACGCCGGCCGCGTCGACGACGTCGTAAAAGTGGACCGGAAATAGCGGGGTGGAGGCGACCAGGTTGCCGTCCGGAGAGACGACGTGCAGCCAGTCCGGAAAGAGCATGTCGATCTGGTGGATATGGGCCTTCAGCGAGGAATAATCCTGCTCATCGTTTTCGTAGAAGGCCGCCCGCAATCCCTCATCCTGGTTGAGGACAATGTCGACGGGATGGCGGTGCGTCTTGCGGCGCAAGGGGCGAGCCACGACCCTGCGGGCCAGTTCCGGCTGGCGCTCTTTGAGGGCTTTGTAGTTGCGCTTCTGGATGGGCAGCAGCAGCTCCGGCAGCGTTTGCCGGGAGAGGACGCTGAAGGCAAACACCGCGAGCACGACCGTCAGCCCGATGACGGACAGATCGGTGGCGCGCCGGAGGAACTTCCGGCGCCGTTGCCGCGGATCGTAGAAAACCTGCTTTACCATGAAATCGCTATTACTCCCATCCTACGATAGGCAATGGGCCGGTTCCGGGGCCTTGATTCCCCTTCGTCGTTCCCGGGTTTGGTCTTCCGTAACCGGTCGAACGGGCGACGAAGCTGATGCGGGCTGCTTTAATAGTCCCAATGCCTCGCATGGGCCTGAAATCATGGATGCTTGTGGCGCTGGCTTTGTCCGCCGGAGCCGGGCTGCGCCTGTGGTTTATTCACGCTTACCCCGAGGTCCAGGGCGATCCGCTGATTTACGGCGATATCGCAAAGAACTGGATGCTGCACGGGATCTATGGGCTGAGCGGGGGCGGGGCGGCCGCTGCGGGCGCGCCGGCCAGCGAACTCCAAGCAGGCATCCATCCCACCCTGATCCGGCTGCCCGGATATCCGCTCTTTCTTATCCTCTGTTTTCGCCTTTTCGGCATGGAGCATTACCACGCGGTCATGTACGCGCAGACGACCATCGATCTGGCGACATGCCTGCTGATCGCCGGGTTCGCGCGGCGCGTCTGGAGCTCCAGCGCGGGCTGGTGGGCGCTGTGGCTGGCGGTTCTCTGTCCGTTCACCGCGAATTTCGCAGCGGTTCCGCTTACGGAGACGCCGGAGCTTTTCTGCACGGCAGTCGGCTTCTATGCGCTTGCCCGGTTTCTCGAGGCGCCGGGCTGGAGATGGACACTGGTTCTGGCGTTCGCATGGAGCTGCGCTACCCTGCTGCGGCCCGACGGCGCGCTGCTGGCGGTCGCGCTGTGTCCGGCGATGGTGTTTTACGGATACCGGCGCTGGGGAATGACTCCGATGCTGCGCTATGCGCTGGTCGCCGGCCTGATCTCGGTTCTTCCCTTTGTCGCGTGGACGATTCGCAACGAGCGCACCTTCCACGTCTTTGAGCCGCTGGCGCCGCGCTATGCGGTCGATCCTGGCGAGCCATCCGACTCTGGTTTCAATCGCTGGACGAAGACGGTCTGCGTCGATCTGAGCTGCACGTGGGAGGTCTACTGGAACCTCAATTCCGACCCCATCGAGCTCGCCGATCTCCCGGCGCGCGCTTTCGATTCCCCTCAGCAATACGAGCAGACGCGTGAATTGCTCGACGAATACAACCGCACCGACACCCTCACACCGAGCCTCGATGCCGCGTTTGGCGCCCTGGCTGCCGAACGGATCCACGACCATCCCTTCCGCTATTCCGTGGTGTTGCCTCTGGCCCGGTTGGCCGACATGGCTTTTCGGCCGCGCACCGAGCTGCTGTGGATTGAGCTGCGCTGGTGGCAGTACGACCGCCATCACGCCGAAACGGAATTTGCCTGGGCCTACGCGGGCCTGAACCTTGCGTATTTCGTGGCCGCTTTGGTGGGATTCCTGAAGCGGCCGCCCCTGCGCGGCGCCATCCTTGTATTCATTCTGCTGCGCTGCGCCGTGCTGCTCACCCTGGAGGCACCGGAGCCGCGCTATACGCTGGAATGGTTCCCGCCGCTCATCGCATTGGCCGCGGTCGCGTTCAGCGGCGGCAAAGATCGCTCCTCCATCACTGAATAGAACGCGGAATCGCTCGCCGCAATCCCGCACGCTGCACGCTGTAACCTGCACTCTGCCTTAAACGTCTCCTTCGTCCAGACGGAGTTCGGTTACCTGAATCTGGCCGGTACAGATCTTCATGGGCTGGGGGATCGCGAAGGTCCGGCGGCTGCCGGGAGCTGTTACCTGGATACGGGATACACGCGAACATTCGGTTCCGGTCGTCCATACCACCTGAAAGGCCGCAACCGCGTGCGGCATGAGCGCCACGTAGGCGGAGGGCTCTTTTGTGCCAGCCGGGAGCTGCTTTCCAAATTCCGCCAGCACTTCGGTCGAGCTGACTCTCTGCGTGGTGATGTTGCCGATGCGCTCGCCCTGCGAGTCCAGCAGCGCAACCACCGGATAGCCACCCAGCCGGCAGGGTACGGGACCGCGATTCATGAAGGCCAGCTTCACCGAGCGGTAGACACCGCTCATGTCTCCGGCAATCTCTTCGACCGAGAGCACCTCGGGATCACAGGGTTCGGCGTTGGCGGCGTCCTCGGCGGTCGCGCGCCGCACCAGCTGCGGGGCCGCGCCAGGCATCAGGTAGGGCGCATTGCGGTTGGGATGAAGCGCCGCATCGTCGGGGGCAATCCGGGTCGCGCTGGTGCGCGCCAGATGCCCGGCATTGGTCCCGGCACAGCCTGCGCACACGGCCAGTGCACAGCCCGTGATTACGGCCATTAGCAGAGACCTTCGCATGGAGGGGATCCTTTGTTCAGGTCGTTGGATGCGCTCGGACGGGGTTGTTGTTGTCCCGCGGGCCCGTTCAAGCAACGGCTGGGCCGTTAGAATCGCCTTATGAAGCCTCTCCACGGCCAGGTGGCCGTTGTTACCGGCGGCGCGAAACGCATTGGGCATGCGCTGGCCCTTGCCCTGGCGGAGGCCGGCGCCCACGTGGCCATCACATGGCGGGAATCCGAGGCGGACGCGCAGCGGACGGTCGCCGAACTGGCCGAGCGCGGCGTCCTGGCGGCGGCGTTCCGGGCGGACCTGCGCGACCCGGCCCAGATTCGCACGACCATCGACGCCATTTCCGATCAGTTCACCCGGATCGATATCCTCGTCAACAATGCGGGCCGCTACGAAACCGCCGCCCTCGAGAGCATCACGGTGGAGCAGTGGGATGCGATGTTTGAGACGAATACCCGCGCACCCTTCCTGACCTCCCAGGCGGCGTATCCGCACCTGAAGGCGGCGCGCGGCCGCATCATTA
The DNA here is from genome assembly GCA_963770525.1 of uncultured Acidobacteriaceae bacterium. Lineage (GTDB taxonomy): Bacteria > Acidobacteriota > Terriglobia > Terriglobales > Acidobacteriaceae > Palsa-343. Next base: position 34,218 of record CAVYPY010000011.1, read on the forward strand.
ACCTCGGCTCGCTGGGCGGATTGCATCCCTGGCCTACGCATGCTCATTACTGCACCTCCAAAGCCGCGCTCCACATGCTCACGCAGACGATGTCGAAAGCCTTCGCCCCGGAGATCAGCGTGAACTGCGTGGCTCCCGGCATGATCGTCAACGGCGAAGTAGCTGAGGAATACGAGCACTTCGCGCAGCGCACGCCCATGCAGCGCAACGGTACCGCGCAGGACGTTGCTGCCGCGGTCCTGTTCTTTGCCACCGGGCCGCACTTCATAACCGGCCAGATTCTCGGGGTTGACGGCGGACTCGGCCTTTAGGCTGTATCGAGCCTGGATCGCTCCCGGGGATTTTCCACCCCGCCCCATGCTCATCTTCCGGTTCGGCGCGCCGATAACGCGGGGAGAGCCTGGTTAGTGGAGAGTCCTCGATGGCGATCTTTGCCTGGAATGAATCGTACAGCGTCCACGTTCGGGAAATGGACGCCCAGCACCAGAATCTGTTTGAGATTATCAACGGCCTGGCGGAAGCCATGAGCGGCGGCAAGGGCGATGCGGTGATCCACGATACGGTGGATCAGCTGGCGGTTTACACGCGCACGCATTTTCTTCAGGAAGAAACGCTTATGCGCCGGACGGGATATCCCGGTCTGGCCGCGCATCGGGAACAGCACAGAAAGCTGATGGAGGACGTGGAGCAGTACAAACGTGCCCTTGACGAAGGGCGCTCAGCCAGCCCCGTTTCCCTGCTGAACTTCGTACGCCAGTGGCTGGCTCATCACATTCGGGAATCGGACAAAGCGTATTCCGATCACCTGAACGCGCAGGGGGTTCGGTAGCCGGCCTGATTTACGGACTTTCGAGGGCGGGGTGAGGCCGGTCAGGAGCGGGACTACTTGCCAAACAGCCGCGACATCAGTCCTGCTTTTTTCGAAGGCTCGTCCTCGTAGACGTAGACGCCTTCCGGCTCGGGCTGGGGCGGCAGGGGCTGGTTGTTGAAGGCTGCGCGCGGGTTCTCGACGCAGAGCCGCTCCGCCGTTTCGGTTCCGAAGCGCTTCTCCACGCCTGCATATGCCGGCCGCAGCGACGGCTTCCGGCCTTCCATATTGTGCGCGTCGGTGGCGATGAAATGCACCCAGTTCCGCTCCAGCAGCTTCCACGCCATGGACTGCGCCCGCCGGCCGAAGCGGCCGCCCAGGGAGGCCGACGTGATCTGCACCAGACAGCCCGTCCGCATCCACTCCAGCATGCGCTCCGGTTCTTTCTGCAGGATCGGGTTCCGCTCCGGATGGGTGATGATCGGCCGCACCCCGCGCACGGTGAACTCGTAGAACGTGTCGCCGATGCTTTGCGGGATCATGAACTCCGCGAACTCCACCAGCAGATACTTGCCATGGTTGATGGTGAACTTTGTCGGATGTTTGAGGGCGTCCTCGATGTTCTCGTAGGACAAATGGAAATCGCAGCCCAGGCCCAGGTGGACGTCGTTACCAATGCGCGCCTGGATCGCCTCCAGACGCTCCTGATTCTTCTCCGGGTTGAACTCGAAGGTGTCGTTGGCGTGCGGCGTACACACGATGTGCGTGATGCCGTCGGCCAGGGCCGCCTCCGCCTGGGCCACGGAGCCGTCGATGTCTTTGGGCCCGTCGTCGGTTGCATACAGAAGGTGGTGATGGATGTCGATCATGGCTGTTGTGCCATTGCTCCCACCAGCGATTCGAAAATCTTAAACCCGTCGGCCGATCCCAGCAGCGCCTCGCTGGACCGGTCCGGATGGGGCATCATCCCCAGCACGTTGCGCCCCTCGTTCAGGATGCCCGCGATGTTTTCCAGCGACCCGTTCGGATTTGCTTCGGGCGTGATCGCTCCTTCGGGCGTGGCGTACCGGAAGACGATTCGGTCCTGGCGCTTCAGCCCGGCCAGAGTCGATTCGTCGCAGAAGTAGTTCCCTTCCATATGCCCGATCGGGATTTTCAGCACCTGGCCCTGGGTCAACGTCCGCGTGAAGGGCGAGTCGCTGGTCTCGGTCCGTAGATACACCTGCTTGCAGACGTATTGCAAGCCGGAATTGCGCATCAGCGCGCCCGGCAGCAATCCCGCCTCACAAAGGATCTGAAAACCGTTGCAGATACCCAGCACCAGGCCGCCATCGGCGGCAAACTTCTTCACGGACTGCATGACCGGGGAGAAGCGCGCGATGGCTCCAGTGCGCAGGTAATCGCCGTAAGCAAAGCCGCCCGGGACGAGGATTACGTCGCAATTCTCGAGCGCTGGCGAGTCATGCCACAGGAAGACCACCGGCTGGTGGGCGATGGCCGACACGACGTTATAGGTGTCGTGGTCGCAGTTGGATCCAGGAAAGACCAGAACTCCAAATTTCATGTCTATCTAAAGGTTAGCAGGCCTATTCTCTCCCGCCTACCCTCCTGTCCCCGTCGAAACAGAGCTCAGCCACGCTTCAAACGCCGCCAGCGCCCGCTCGCACTGGATGCGGTGGCGTTCGCGCTTGTCGCGGACTTTACGGCGCGTCTCCTCGTCAAGAGGCTCCAGCAAATCGAATGTGATGTTGGCAGGCTGAAAGCGTTTGGGATCTGCCTCCGTGACGTAGCGGACCAGGGAGCCCAGCGCTGTACCCCGGGGCACCGACACCGGCGTTTCGCCGCGGGCAATGGCCGCAGCATAGATCCCGGCCAGCATGCCGGTGGCGATCGACTCGGTGTACCCCTCGACGCCGGAAATCTGCCCGGCGAAGAAGATTCCGGGATGCTGTTTCATCTGCAAAAGCCGGCCGAGCACCTCTGGAGCTTTAATGTAAGTATTGCGATGGATCTGCCCGTAGCGCAGGAACTTAGCGTTCTCCAAGCCCGGGATCATGCGAAGGATCCGTGCCTGTTCGCCGTATCTCATGTGGTTCTGGAATCCGACCAGATTGTACGAGTCGGAGCGTAGATTCTCGACCCGCAGCTGCACCACCGCCCAGGGCATCTTGCCGGTCCGCGGATCGCGCAGACCGACTGGCTTCATCGGGCCAAAGCGGAGCGTGTCCCGCCCACGCCGCGCCAGTTCTTCGATGGGCAGACAGCCCTCGAAATAGTCGAGCTTCTCCCACTCCTTCGCCTGCACGCTCTCGGCCGTCAGCAGCGCGTCCAGGAAGGCTTCGTATTCCTCTTTCGTCATGGGGCAGTTGATGTAGTCGGCGGTTCCCTTGTCGTAGCGCGCAGCGAGGTAGACTTTGTTCCGATCGATGGAGTCCGCGTCGACGATCGGGCTGATGGAGTCGTAGAAGGCGAGGTGCTCACCGCCGGTCAGCCGCGCGATCGCGTGGGAGAGAGCCGAGGAGGTCAGCGGTCCGGAGGCGATGATGGTGATGCCGTCCGCCGGATCCAGGCACGTGACTTCCTGGCGATGCACCGTGATCCGCGGCTCGGCGGCGATCATCTGCCCGATCAGCCGGGAGAACTCGACCCGATCGACGGCAAGCGCATGCCCAGCGGGCACTGCGCTGGCATCGGCGCAGGCCAGCAAAGGCGATCCTGCGCGGCGCATCTCCTGCTTCAGCAGCCAGGGCGCGGTGTTCTCGCTCTCGGATTTCAGGGAATTGCTGCAAACCAGCTCGCCAAAATCTGAGGTCTGGTGGGCAGGAGTCATCTGCACCGGCCGCATTTCGCAGAGATCCACGTCGACGCCGAAGCGTGCTGCAACGAGCGCGGCTTCGGGGCCGGCCAATCCTCCGCCAATCACGCGAATCCTCACAGGGCTGCTTCACGCCCCAGCGCGCGCAGCGGCTCGCCGGAGATCTCCATTCGAGTCCAGTCGCTCAGCGGGACCGCACCGAGCGACTGATAGAACTCAATCGCGGGCGTGTTCCAGTCCAGCACGTGCCAGAAGAAGCGCGCGCATCCGCGTTCGACGGCCACCGAGGCCACCTTCGTCAGGAGCGCCTTGCCGATGCCACGCCCGCGAAATTTCGGCCGGACAAACAGATCTTCCAGATGCATGGATCGTCCGCGCCACGTGGAATAGACAGGAAAGAAGAGGGCGAAGCCGGCGGGCTCGCGATCCTCTTCGGCGATCAGGCACTCGAAATATCGCTCGGAAGCTGACGCCGAACCTGGCTCCGAAGCTGGCTCCGGGAACCCGTCGCGCCGCAACTCCGCTTCGCTGATGGACACCGCGTCGGGCTCGCGCTCGTATTCCGCCAGCTCGCGCACGAATTGAAGAATCAGTGCGGCGTCCTCTGGCCGCGCCCATCGAATCGTCGTCATGAGTACTGATTATAGGAAGCGACGGACGGCGCTCCTTCGGCCAGCCAGTCTATCTTTGCGATCTGCCTCTGTACGCTGCACGCGGAACCCTGTAGGCTGGTCCCAAATTTCAGGGGAAAGGCCTCCGCACCATGAAACCGCTGTCGCCGGTCGACGCCATCTCTCCGGCCTTCAGCCGGGCCCGCACGATTCTCACGCCGCCCAGCCCCTCGCCCGGCCAGCCCAGCCCGTTTCGCTTCTGGTTTTTCCTCAAGATTGCCGTCATTGCGGCCCTCACCCAACCCAACGTTTACGGGATGCTGTTCGGCGTCTTCTTTGAATTCCTGGCGGTTGGCAGCGGCATCGTGGGGGCCGTGATCCATCGCACCTACCACGCGCCCGGCCTGCCATCGGTGATTTTCGCCGGGCTCGCGGTCGCTCTTTTCCTTGTTCTGCTGCTGGTTGTCTTTCTGGCGTGGCTGTGGTGCCGTCTCCGCTTCACACTGTTCGATCTTGCTCTTTACCGGCATGGCGTCGTCTCGCGGGCGTGGACGCCGTACCGCTCCCAGGCCTGGCGCTTCTTCGGCCTGATGATCCTCGTGGCTTTCGCGCTCCTGCTTCTGCTGGCGGTCACGGCAGGTCCGTTGCTGCTCCATCTCATCATTGCCATGCGGCATATGAGCCCGCAGCAGATCAATCAGAATCCCGCGTTTGTTTTCTCCACCATCATTCCGATGTACGGGGTGATGTTTCTGTTTATGCTGGTCGCGGGCATTGCCGACGCGGTTACTCAGGACTTCATCCTGCCTCCCATGGCTCTGGAGGATGCGCCTCTGGGCCTCTCGTTCGCGCGCTTCTTCTACTTTCTTCGCCAGCGCTTCGGGTCCTTCCTGGGCTATCTGCTTTTGCGCTTTGTCCTCGAACTGGGGCTGCTCTGGATTGGCGCGATGGCCCTGATGATCGTGCTGCTCCTGCTGGGCGGCACGGGCGTGGGCATCGGCTTCGTCCTCTTCCGCGCCTTCTGGCATGCGGGACCGGGCGGCATTGCCGTTTTCGTGCTCTATTGCCTGGTCGCCGGCGCAGTCCTCGTCGCGGCGTACATTCTGCTCTGTATTGCCCTCTATGGTACTGTCGCCGTCGTTAAGGAGTGCTACGCGATTTATTACTACGGCGGATACTATCCCCCACTTGGCGATCGCGCAGAACCGCCGGGGCCTGTGCCGGCGGTTCTAGCGGCGGCACCGCCGGACGCTTCTGTGCCTGCGCCGGTGCCGCCGTTCGAGCCGCCGCCGATCGCTACCTGACGAAGGCGCGCCGGAGTTCGGATGTTTCCCAGGTAACTGATCCCCAGGTAACTGCGGCAGGGAATTTCTCTCTTCCCATCGCACCGCTTTGGGTCCATGATTGGGTCCACCATCCGGTTCATTTGAGAAGGGCTCCCATGCTGCAGCCTGGCAGTTTCGCCGCGCTGTTGCTTCTCCTTGTGCTTGCCGCCCCGGTCGCACCGCAGGTGGCACCGCAAGGGAAGGGCCCACTCGCGCCGGCTCAGCTCACGCCGGAAGCGCGCGGCGACCTGGCGATGATCCGCGAGGAATACGCCACCGCAATCGAGTTTTACCGTCAGGCGCCTCAGGATTCCGCCGCCGTCTGGAACAAGCTGGGGATGGCCTGGCACCATCTTTTTGCGATCGACGAGGCGAAGCGCGACTACGAGCGCGCGCTGCGTCTGCGCCCCGCTTACCCTGAAGCGCTTAATAATCTTGGCACGGTCTGCTACGCGGAGAAGAAATACAAAAAGGCGGTGCAATACTATCGCAAAGCTTTGGCGCTCGATCCGAAATCCGCGACCATCTACAGCAACCTCGGGACAGCGTGGTTTGCGGAGCAGCATTACGACGAAGGACTGGTTGCCTATCAAAAGGCGTTCGCCCTTGATGCGAGCATCTTCAGCAATGCAGGCGCGCCCGAGGTCAATGAGCCGGCGCCAGCCAGCCTCCGCGCCCAGCAGGACTACTGCATCGCCCGCATCTTCGCGCAGTCCGGCAAGACGGATAAGGCTCTCGATTTTCTCCGCCGCGCGCTCAACGAAGGCTTCGAGGATCGACACAGGCTCTTCAGCGACGAGACCCTGGCCTCGCTGCGGGCCACTCCGGAATTCGCCCGGCTCATGAGCGAACAGGAACTGCATTAAGGCCGATTGCTGCGACCGCCCTGGCTCGCCTTCAGCGTTCCTTAAGCTGCTGTTGATATTCTCAGCCCATGTTTTTACGGGGTCTCTCGGGATGGCTTGCGGCCTTTGTCGTCGTGGGCGCTGCGATCGTCTGCGCCCGGCTGGCGATCGCCGATTCCCTGCCCCAGGCTCCGCAGCCCACCGCCGCTTCTGCCAGTCCGACCCCCGGGGCGATTACCCTCAGCCAGGCGATGGCTCTCGCCGTTCAAAACGATCCAGCTTTCGCCACGGCTCGGGCGACGGCCGGCTCGGCCCGGCTCGACGCTGCCATCAGCCGCAGCGCCCTGTTGCCGAATGCGAGCGCCAATGGCATCTTCACCTATACGGAGCCCAGTGGCTTCGTCAACAAGGACGCGCCTATCGGCCTTCGGTCTCTCCCCATCTTCGTCGCTAACGATTCTATCCACGAATACTGGGCACAGATCCTCGTCAACCAGAGCATCAGCCTGCCGAATATCGCCAGCTGGCGGCGTTCCCGCGCTCTGGCGGCGCAGGCCTCGGCCGATCTGGAAAGCGCGCGCCGCGATCTCCTGGTGCGTGTCGTCGCCGCATATTTCGGCGTCATCGATACCGCGGAGAAGGCGGCCGTCGCTCAAGGCGCCCTGAACGAAGCTCAGTCCTTTGTGGACCTCACGCAGAAACTCGAAAATGGCCGCGAGGTTGCACGCGCCGATGTGGTGAAAGCCGACCTGAGCCTCCAGCAGCGCCAGCGCGAACTCTCCGACGTCACGCTCGCTGCGGAAAAAGCTCGACTCGACCTCGGCGTTCTGCTCTTTCCGGACCCCCGCACACCGTACACGCTCACGGACCAGAATCAACTTCCCGGGCCGCTGCCTGACGAGGACGCGGTGCAGGCGGCCGCCGCACACAACAATCCCGATATGCGCAGTGCCCTCGCGGCGATGAAAGCGGCACAAAATGAGGTCTGGGCTGCGCGACTCGCCTACCTGCCGAGCATCGGTCTGAACTACACCTACGGCATCAACGCCCCGGAAGTGGCGGCCAATGCGCCGGGCGGCGTGCGCAACCTGGGCTACTCCGCTTCGGTAACGGTCAATGTGCCTCTTTGGGACTGGTTCGCCACCCAGGACAAGGTGCGGCAGAGCCAGCTTCGCGAGCGGGCCGCTCAGGCGACCGTGACGAACACTCAACGTCTCCTCATCGCGCAACTCGATGAGTACTATCACGAAGCGCGCGTCGCGACCGACCAGGTCTCTTCGCTCCAGACCAGCGTGGACACCGCGCGCGAAAGCCTTCGCCTCACTCGCCTTCGTTATTCCGCCGGCGAAGCCCTCGCTCTGGAAGTGGTGGATGCCGAAAATTCGCTGGCCCAGGCCGAATCCGCACTGGCTGACGGACGCCTGCGCGCCCAGGTCGCCCGCGCCAACCTGCAAACCCTGACCGGAGTCTTTTAGATGACGATCTCGCTCCGCCGCATCGGCATCGCGCTCGCCCTGCTTGTCTGGATGGCCGGCTGCTCGAAGAAGGAAGAAGCCGCGCCCACGGCTGTGTCTGTCGAGGCCGCAACCGCGCAGATCCAGACGATCACAGAGCACGTCGAAACAGACGCCGTCCTCGGTCCCGTCGCGCAGGCCGCGATTTCCCCGAAGATCACTGCTCCGGTGAAAAAGTTCTATGTGCAGCGCGGCTCGCATGTGAAAGCGGGTCAGCTCCTTGCCACCCTCGAAAACCAGGACTTGCAGGCTGCCGTCACCGACAACCAAGGCGCCCTGGATGCTGCCGACGCCACCTATCAGACCGAGGTCAAAGCCCAGGTCCCCGAGGATTTTCAGAAGGCCGAGCTGGACTTTGCTCAGGCCAAAGCCAATCTCGACCTGAACAAGAGCATCGTGGCCAGCCGCAAACAGCTTTTCGCCGAGGGCGCGATCCCCGGCCGCGATCTCGATACCGCCGAAGCCACTCTCGTGCAGGCTCAGGCGGTTTACGATGCCGCGGCCCAACACCTCGAATCCATGAAGGAGGTCAGCCGTGCGGCGGCTTTGAAAGCGGCCCAGGGCCAGCTTGAATCCGCGCGCGGCAAGTACCAGGGAGCCGAAGCTCAGCTCGGTTACTCAGAAATCCGCAGTCCCATCACCGGCGTAGTCACGGATCGACCGCTCTTTGACGGCGAAACGGCCGCCGCCGGCACGCCCGTCATCACCGTCATGGACACGAGCGCCCTGCTCGCCAGAATCCATTTGTCGCAACCGCAGGCGCAAATTCTGAGTGTTGGCGATGCGGCCACGATCGACGTCGCCGGAATCCCTCAGCCGGTCCCGGGCAAAATCACCCTCATTAGTCCCGCGCTCGATCCCGGCAGCACCACTGTTGAAGTCTGGGTTCGCATTGAGAATCCCAAAGGCGTGCTCCGCCCCGGGACCGCGGTCCACGTCAATGTCGCCGGGCGCAGCGTAGCCAAAGCCCTGGTCGTTCCCTCCGCCGCAATCGTGGTCGCCAGCACCGGCAAGGCCGCAGTCATGGCCATCGGCAGCGACGGTATCGCGCACCAGACGCCTGTCACCACCGGCATCAGCGATAACGGCGAAACCCAGATCCTCAGCGGCCTCTCCGCCGGGCAGCAGGTCGTGACCACCGGCGCTGCGTCCATGGACGATGGAACCCATGTCAAGGTCGAAAGCGGCGCCGCTGCTGGAGACGAAAAGTCTGCTGCCGGCAAGGAGAGTGACGATCAGTGACCGGCGCCACCCCTTCGCCTGCGGACAGTTCCTTCTGGCTGCCAAACTGGGCGCGCACCATTTTCTTTTTCACCATCGTGCTCGCGGTGGCGGGTGCATACCTCGCTTTTCATATTCCCATCTCCGTCTTCCCGGAGACCAACTTCCCCCGCATCGTCATTGGCGTCGACAACGGCGTGATGCCCGTGGAGCAGATGGAAGTCACCATCACGCGGCCCATTGAGGACGCGGTGAACAGCGTCCCGGGCCTGCAGACCGTCCGCTCCATCAGCAGCCGCGGTTCGGCGGAGATCGATCTCTTCTTCAGCTGGAACGTGGACATGTTCCAGACGCTGCAGCTGGTCGACGCCGCGGTCGCCCGCATCCAGCAGTCTCTGCCACCGACCGCGCAGATCACCACCAACCGCCTGACCTTCGCGACACTCGACCCCATCGTCGGCTACGCGCTCACTTCCAAAACCATCTCGCAAACGCGCCTCTGGGAGCTGGCCACGTACGAGCTCAAGCCGCCCATCAACCGGCTCGACGGCGTCTCCAGCGTCGTCATCCAGGGCGGCCAGATCCCCGAGTACCACGTCATTCCCAACACCGCGAAGCTGATCGCCGCTTCCCTCACCATCTCCGATCTGGTCAACGCCATTCAGCAGACCAACCTTGTTCAGTCGCCCGGGCTTTACCAAGATCACCACCAGCTCATCCTCGGTCTGGTGGGCGATCAGGCCACGAACCTCGAGCAGCTCGCGAATATCTCCGTGAAGGCCACGGCGAGCAATGTGCCCATTCACCTTGCGGATGTCGCGCAGGTTGTGCCCGGCACTGAGCCCGTCTACACCATCGTGACCTCCGATGGCCAACCGGCTGTCCTGCTCAACGTCTTTCGCCAGCCTGATTCCAACACCGTTGCCGTGGCTGACGAGGTGGCAGCGGAGATCGCGCAGATCCGCCGAGCCCTGCCGCCGGGCGTGGAGATCGCACCTTTCTACGATCAGTCGCATCTGGTCCGCGAGAGCATTGCCAGCGTCCGCGATGCGATCCTCATCGGACTCGTCCTCGCCGCGATCATCCTTGTCCTGTTCCTGCGCGACTGGAGCGCCTCTCTGGTCGCCGGCCTCGTCATTCCCGTCACCATCATGGTGACGTTTATCGCGCTCTGGGCGCTGGGGCAGAGCTTTAACCTCATGACCCTGGGCGGACTCGCGGCCGCCGTCGGCCTGGTGATCGACGACGCCATCGTGGTCGTCGAGAATATCGCCCTGCACCGCGAGGCCGGCGAGGATCGCGTTGAAGCCGTTCGCAAGGCTTTCCATGAGATCACCCGGCCTCTCATCGGCTCGACCATCACGCCCATCGTCGTCTTTCTGCCGCTCATTTCAGTCACCGGCGTCACCGGAACCTTCTTCCGCGCGCTGGCCCTGACCATGACCGTGGCGCTGCTCACCTCGCTGGCGCTCGCGCTCACGTGGACGCCCGGACTCTCGCTTCGTTTTCTGCGCGGCAATCATCGCAATCCGCGCGTCGTTCCGATCGACGCTCCAGCGACCGTGTCGGAACATCATCACGGCCTCATGGCGCCCGTCCTTCGCTTTCACGAGCGCGCTCTGCGCACAGCTCTGGCCCGCCCCTTCTGGCTGGCGGGCATCTGCGCGCTTCTCATTATCGGGGTTTACTTCGCCTACCAGGGCCTCGGCTCCGACCTGCTGCCCGAGATGGATGAAGGAGCCTTCGTCCTTGACTACGTGATGCCGGCGGGCAGTTCTCTGCAGGAGACCAACCGGGTCCTCGTCCACGTGAACGAGATTCTTCACCAGATCCCCGAGGTCACCACGACCTCCCGCCGTACGGGTCTCCAGATGGGTCTGGCGGCTGTGACCGAAGCCAACACCGGGGACATCTCCGTCCTGCTCACCGACCACCGCAGCCGCGGCATCGACGAGGTTATGGAGGATGCGCGGCAGCGCATCAAAGCGGCCGAACCCGAGCTCGACATCGAATTCACCCAGGTCCTTCAGGACATGCTGGGCGACCTCACCAACGCTCCGGAGCCCGTCCAGATCAAGCTCTACTCCTCCAATCAGGACCTGCTGAATCAGATCGCGCCGCGCGTGGGTGACGCCATCTCCAAAGTCCCCGGCGTGGTGGACGTCGAGAACGGCATCGACAACACCATTAGCGGCCCCGCCACCAACTTCCAGGTCGATCCCGGCCTGGCCGCCCGCCTCGGATTCACCACTTCTGAGGTGAGCACCGACGCCACGTCGATCCTCGATGGCCTGACCACGCCTCAGCCCCTGATCCAGAATGGGCGGCCCTATACCATCCGCGTCCGCCTTGACGACGCCCATCGCGCCTCGCTCGATGCCATCGAGAACACGATTTTCGTCAGTTCCACCGGCAAACTGGCCACCCTGGGCTCTCTCGCCCACATTGAACAGCTACCGCCGCAGAACGAGATTCAGCGCGAAAATCTGCAGCAGATGGTCGCTGTCACTGCGCGGCTCGAAGGTTCCGACCTCGGCACCGCGATCGCCCGCGTGCAAAAGGCAGTCGGTGACCTCCATCTGTCCTCCAGCGTTCGCGTCTCCTACGGCGGCACGTATCAGGAACAGCAGCAATCGTTCCGCGAGCTGTTACAGGTTCTTCTCCTCGCGCTGGTCCTGGTCTTCGGCGTGCTTCTTGCCGAGTTCCGCAATTTCTCCGCTCCCACCTCGATCCTGGTCTCCTCGGTGCTCTCCACCTCCGGCGTCATCTTCGCCCTTCTCATCACCGGAACCACCTTCAATGTCGCCTCCTTCATGGGACTCATCATGGTGATCGGCATCGTCGCCAAGAACGGCATCCTCCTGCTCGACGCCGATCAGCGCTTTCGCCGCGCGGGACTGTCACCCCGCGACGCCATGATCCAGGCCGCGCGCCGCCGGCTTCGCCCCATCGTGATGACCGCGCTCGCCGCCATGACCGGCATGCTGCCTCTTGCCTTTGCCCTGGGTCACGGATCGCAGATGCTGCAGCCGCTGGCCATCGCCGTCATTGGGGGCCTGCTGATCTCCATGGCCCTCTCGCTCATCGTCACGCCCGCGGTGTACTACTTCATGGCCCGCGAATAAGGCCGCGCGGAAACGACCGGCTGCATTGTTACTGAACCGTGAAAGTCTGCGTTTTCCACCGCCGATCCGGAGTTTTGGCACGGTGTATGGTAACCACATGGTAACGTATTACCAAAGATCAGAGCCGCAGCCCGCTTCTCGCGCCCTTGCCAGACAACCAGCGCGTCCTGGCTCTCGACTAATCGTTTGCAGGAGCAGATTCAAAAACACAGGGTCACAGTTCAAGCTCCGCAAAAGCATTGTTTTGAATGATTAGTTCGTTCAACGGGCTCGCTTTGGTTTTTCTTCCGCAGGTTCCCCGCCGGCCGTCCAATCGCTGGATGGTTCTTGTTCTGCCGTTCTTCCCTTCGACACCTGGGGGATTGCCATGCCTTGGTGTGGGCCCACGCTCGAGTTTCCGCGCACCCCTCCTCCAGGAGAATCGATGAGTCTGTATCTGAAGCGCCTCCGCCTGTCCTCCCTGCTGACCCTGCTCTCTGTCGCCGTTGTTGCCGTTCTCACCGGATGCGGCGGCTCTTCCGGACCGGCTCTCGTCGCCAAGTCGCTCACCGGCCTGGCTGTGACCCCGGCGACAGCCAGTGTTGCGGCCGGCGCCACTCAGCAGCTTGAGGCCACCGCCAGTTACAGCGATGGATCGACCGCCAATGTAACCAGTTCCGTCAACTGGACGAGCAGTGCCGCATCTGTCGCTACCGTGAATTCCAGCGGGATGGTCACCGCTGTCGCCGCCGGGTCGGCCACCATTACCGCTTCGCTGAGCAGTGTGAGCGGCAGCAGTGCGCTCAGCGTTACCGCGGTCGCCCCAACAATTTCCTCTATTGCGATCACCCCGGCCAATCCCACCGTGAGCGCCGGAGCGACCCAGCAGTTCACGGCCACTGCTACGTATAGTGACGGCTCCACGCAAAATGTGACGGCCACGGCGACATGGGCCAGCTCGGCCACTGCCGTCGCCACCATTAATGCGTCCGGGCTGGCGACCGCGGTCGCTCAGGGGTCCACCACCATCGCGGCGACGCTCAACGGCATCTCCGGATCGACCACGCTCACTGTGCCCACATCGACTCCGCCGGTCTCCATCACGGTCACCCCGGCCAACCCCACCGTGAATGCCGGATCGACCCAGCAGTTCACGGCCACCGCCACGTACAGCGACGGTTCGACACAAAACGTCACCGCCGCGGCAACGTGGAGCAGCTCCGCAACCTCAGTCGCCACTATCAATACCTCGGGCCTCGCCACGGCGGTCGCTCAGGGATCCAGCACCATCACGGCAACCCTCGCCGGAGTCTCGGGCACCACGACGCTCACGGTGCCCACGGCGGGTCAGGCGACACTTACCTCGATCGCCATTACTCCGGCCAATCCCAGCTTCGCCGCAAGCTCAACGCAGCAGTTCACGGCGACCGGCACCTACAGCAACGGAACAACGGGCACCATCACTTCTTCGGTGACCTGGACCAGTTCCAACACCGCGGCTGTCACCATCAATGCCACCGGCCTCGCCACCGGCGTTGTCGCAGGAACGTCTACTATCACAGCAACCTCGGGCACCGTCAGCGGCACAACCACCGCAACGGTCACGACGAAGACCGTTTCTTCCATCGCCGTGACGCCCGCGAATCCCAGCTTTGCCACAGGCTCCACGGAGCAGTTCACCGCGACGGCTACCTACACCGACGCGACAACTGGAAATGTCACCACTACAGCTACTTGGACCAGCTCCAAAACGTCTGCGGCCACCATTAACAGCTCGGGGCTGGCCACTGGCGTGGCCACCGGAACCACGACCATCACCGCTACTCTGAATACGATCAGCGGGAATACCGTCGCTACCATTACGGTCGCGGCACCTGGAGTCAACATCACCACCTGGCACGCGGATAACAACCGCAGCGGCCTGAATGCCAGCGAGACAATGCTTACGCCTTCGAACGTGAATACCACTTCGTTTGGCAAGCTCTTTTCGCTGCCGATTGACGGCTACGCCTATGCCGAGCCTCTGCTGATGTCCGGCGTCACCATCAACAGCGCAAAGCACAACGTCCTCTATGTTGCCACCGAACACGACAGTGTCTACGCCTTCGACGCCGACACCGGCGGCTCGCCGCTCTGGCAGGTTTCGCTCCTGCAGACCGGTGAGACGCCGCTTACGGACGGGCCCATCCAGCCATACGAAGGCATCACTTCCACGCCGGTGATCGATCCCTCTACCGGCACGCTTTACGTCGTCTCCGCGCAGACCTCTTCGAGCGCCGGCAGCAGCTTCCGCCTCCACGCGCTCGACATCACCACCGGTGCGGAGAAGTTCGGCGGTCCGGTTACTCTGAACGTTTCGGTGCCCGCCACCAATTCCGATTCGGTCGGCGGCGTCCAGACCCTCAACACTTCCTGCATCCAGCGCGCGGCTTTGCTGCTGGCGAATGGCAACATCTATATGGGCTTCGGCAGCTGCCACTCCGGCTGGCTCGTCGCCTACAGCGCCTCGACTCTGCAGCAGGTCGGCGTCTTCAACTCCAGTGTGAACCTCAATGGCGAGGGCCCCTACGCCAGCGCCGGTGGCGTCTGGATGGGCTCGGGCGGCCCGGTGGCCGACAGCTCGGGCAACGTGTACATCACCACCGGCAATGGCCCCTGGGATGGATCGACAGCGTGGGGCGATTCGGTACTGAAATTCCCACCGACCCCGACTCCCGGCAATAACGGGACGATGCAGCCGACTGATTACTTCACGCCCGATATTTACGCCTACATGGACTGCAACGACGCCGATCTCGCCGCCGGGGGTCTGCTGCTGATCCCCGGTTCTACGAACCTTATTGCCGGGGGCAAGACAGGCACGATGTACCTCGTGAACAGCACGAACCTCGGTCACGAATCCGCCAACGACGCCGGCGCTGTTCAGGAGCAGGTCTGGGGCGCGGGGCTGGCCAATGGCGGCACTTACACCAGCTCGGTATGTCCCTATGCTCCCGGCAATCTCACTGCGTCGATCACCTCCTATGAAATCTTCGGAACCTCGGCGTACTTCAACGGCTACGTCTACCTCGGCGTAACGCCCACTTCGTCCACCGCTCCGGGCGGCGTGCGGCAGTTCGAGTACTCCGGAACCCTGACGCCTTTCGCGGACACTACGCCCTCCATCCAGCAGGGCACCCGCGGTACGAGCCCCTTCATCTCGGCCGACGGAACTAATGACGGCATCGTCTGGATGATCGACGAGGGCTTCCCCCTGCAGAACACCCAGAGCGACCCCAGCGATCCAGGCACAACCGAGCCGCCCACCAGTGCCACTCTGCGCGCCTTCTCCGCCGCCAGCTACCCCAACGAGCTGTGGGACAGCGGCCAGAACTCCGCGGATACGCCCGGATACGGCATCAAATTCACCTCGCCGGTCGTGGCCAATGGGAAGGTCTATATCTCCACCGGAACCGACCTCACCACCGTCACCAACCCCCTGGGTGAAATCGACGTGTACGGCCTGAAGTAAGTCACCTTCTGCTCTTTCCCAGGGATGGCCGCACTGCGGCCATCCCTTTTGTCTCGCGGCTGGATCTTGACACCTTCTGCTTCTCCGGTTTATGGTCGATTCTCGTTATATCGATCATCGACTATGCCGAAACGCAAACTCGATCCGCTCCCCTCCGCCGCCTTCCAGATTCTCCTCGCCCTCGCCGGCGAGGACCGCCACGGCTACGGCATTATGCGTCAAGTCGAAGAGCAGAGCGGCGGCCGCGTGCGTCTCGGCCCCGGCACCCTCTACAGCTCCGTGCAGTCCCTCCTCGACGAGAAGCTCATCGAAGAGGTCGAGCCTCCCTGCGACGACGCCCCCAACAGCGAGCGCCGCCGCTACTACCGCCTCACCGCCTCCGGGCGCAAAATCGCGCGTGCCGAAGCCGACCGCCTCGCCGATCTCCTCCGCGTTGCCCGCGCCTGCAAAATCCTCCGGGGGGACCATGTCTGAAAAGATCTATGCCCTGCTCCTGCGCCTGTACCCCGAGCACTTCCGCCGGACTTACAGCGGAGAAGCCCTCCAGCTTTTCCGCGATCGCCTCCGCGACGAGTCGGGCTTCTTCGCCCGGATTCGCCTCTGGTGCGATCTCCTCTTCGATCTGGCCGTCTCCGTGCCGCGCGAGCACCGCACGCTCCGGCCCGCCATGGAAATCGCCACAGCCCGGCAGCCAGTTACCGGCACGCCCTCCTTCGGAGTCCTCGAACCTCGCCCACCTCGCGCAGCCGCTGTCTTCGTTGCCGCCACACTTTCACTCGGCGGCACAGCCGCTTTCTTTATCCTCCTGAACTACGCCGGCGTTCCGCCCACCTCCCGTCTCTCGTCCGCAGAAAATCGTGCCCAGACTCGGGCCGCCGCCGCCCTGGGTACACCCCCAACCCTGTCCCCATCGGGCGCAAACTTCTCCGTTTCTTCCAATACCGGAAACGCCGCCGTCCTTGCCGCCGGTGCGCCCCCGGCCCCGCCAGACCGTCAGGCAGCCGCC
Source organism: uncultured Acidobacteriaceae bacterium (assembly GCA_963770525.1). Taxonomy (GTDB): domain Bacteria; phylum Acidobacteriota; class Terriglobia; order Terriglobales; family Acidobacteriaceae; genus Palsa-343. The sequence goes on from CAVYPY010000011.1 coordinate 50,978, forward strand.
CCCTCCACCGTCTTTATCGTGCCCGGCGATCGCATCGACGCGGCCGAGCGCCACCGTGTGATTGAAGTCGCCGCCGGCGATCTCAAGGCCTTCTATTTCGATCGAGCCATCGGCGAGCAAACCGCCGCAGCCCTGCTTGCGCAACAAAACAGTGCTGACGATAAAGCTGCCACCCAGGGAGGCGCCCTGGCCGCGCTGCTTACGCGCCAGATGAGAGACGCCAGTCACGACATGCACCTGATCGTCGAATACAGCACCAACCCTCTGCCCACCGCGCCGCCGGCGCCTACCCCCGCCGACCTGGCCCGTTACCGCGAGGCCATGCTGTCGCAGAACTGCATGTTCCGCAAGGTCGCGGTCCTGCCCCACAACATCGGCTATCTCAAGCTCGATTTCTTTCCCGACACAACGGTATGCCAACCCACCGCTACAGCGGCCATGGCTTCTCTGAACCACACGGACGCACTCATCTTCGATCTGCGCGACAACACCGGCGGCTTCCCGGACATGGTCTCCTTCATCGCCGCTTATCTCTTCGACCACCCGGTCTACATGTACAGTCCCCGCGACGCGCCTTCCGCTGAGTCCTGGACGCACTCCCCGGTCCCCGGCAGCTTCCTCGCCGACAAGCCTGTCTACATCCTTACCTCCTCGGCCACATGGTCCGGTGCCGAACAGTTCAGCTACGACCTTAAAATGCTCAGGCGTGCCACGCTCGTCGGTGAAACCACTCGCGGCGGCGCCCATGCCGGCGTCTTCCATCGCATCGACGACCACTTCGGCATGGGCATCCCCGAGTCTCGCCCCGTCAATCCTTACTCCGATCACGACTGGGAAGGTGTCGGCGTCGCACCCGATGTCAAAGTTAAGGCGGCTGACGCCCTCGCCACCGCCGAAGAGCTCGCGCTCCACAACCTTCGCCACCTGTCGCAGACGCCACAACGGCAAGGCTCCCATTAGCCCGATCCATCCTGCGTCAAAACGCGCACGGTACTAACGTTTCGCCCTTCCTTTCAAAAACTTCGAAATTACACTTCTGCGACACAACCAGTCCTGCCTGCGATGCACAATCATCACCATAGGCATGCATCCACTTCCGCTCATCATTCAGGGAGGCATGGGCGCCGGCGTCTCCAGCTGGCGTCTCGCGCAGGCCGTCTCTCGCCTTGGCCAGCTCGGTGTCGTCTCCGGGACCGCGCTCGATCAGATCCTCATTCGCCGTCTCCAGGACGGCGACCCCGGCGGGCACATGCGCAGCGGTCTCGCTGCCTTTCCTTTCCCGTTAATCGCCGACCGCATCCTTCGCGACTACTTCATCCCGGGCGGTAAATCCGCCACCGCTCCCTATCGCACCACCCTCGCCCACGGCAAAGACGAGCCCCGCGAGCTGACCGAGCTCTGCATCGCCGCCAACTTCGTCGAAGTCTTCCTCGCTCGCGAAGGCCACACGAATCCCGTCGGCATCAACTATCTCGAGAAAATCCAGATCCCCCTGCTGCCCTCCCTTTATGGAGCCATGCTCGCCGGCGTCGGCTATGTGCTCATGGGCGCGGGCATCCCGCTCAACGTCCCTGGCGTCCTCGATCGCCTCGCCCGCCTGGAGGCCGTCGAGTATCCACTCCACGTCACCGGCGCGCGCGAAGGCGACGACACAACGCTGCGCTTCGATCCCCGTGACTACTGCGAAGACAAGACCAGTGGCCCTCCCCCCCTCCCCCGCCCCGCGTTTCTTGCCATCGTCTCGTCCAACACCCTCGCCACCACCATGCTCCGCCGCGCCAACGGCCGCGTGGATGGACTCGTCATCGAAACCCGCACCGCCGGCGGCCACAACGCTCCGCCCCGCGGCAAGCTCCAGCTCGACGAACGCGGCGAGCCCATCTACGGCGATCGAGACGCCGTCGACATCGCTAAAATCCGTGAGCTTGGCGTCCCCTTCTGGCTGGCCGGCGGCTACGGCTCCCCGTCCAAACTGCAGGAAGCCCTCGCCCTGGGAGCCACCGGCGTCCAGGTCGGCACAGCCTTCGCCTTCACCCGTGAGTCGGCCCTCCGCGACGACCTCAAGCAGGCGCTCCTCGACAAAGCGCGCCGCCACGAAGCCTCCGTCTTCACCGATCCCCTCGCCTCGCCCGCAGGATTCCCCTTCAAAGTCGCACAGCTCGAAGGCACGGCCTCGGACAGTGCGGTTTGCGCCGCCCGCCCCCGCATCTGCGACCTCGGCTTTCTCTCCGAAATCGTCCGCGCCGACGACGGCTCCTTCGTGCACCGCTGTCCCGCCGAGCCTCTCTCCCTCTACCTCTCAAAAGGCGGGAACGTCGAAGACGCGGCCGGCCGCAAGTGCCTCTGCAACGCCCTCATGGCCAACATCGGCCATCAGCAGATCCGCTGCGGCCACCGCGTCGAGCCGCCCCTCGTCACCGCCGGCGACGACCTCACCGAAATCGCCCGTTTCCTCCCCGAAGCCAGCGCCACCTACAGCGCCGCCGACGTCCTCAGCGCCCTGCTCCCCGCCTGACGGCGTCGCTCCGCACAGCTCGCCAGGCTTTCTCTCAGAACGACCTTCTATAGTGGAGCCATGGCCTGCGACGACCTCAGAGACTGGATCAAAGTCCTCGACAAAGCCGGCGAGCTCCGCCGCATTCGCGAAGAAGTCTCGCCCCTGCTCGAAATCGCCGAGATCACCGACCGTGTCTCCAAGTCAGGCTTCGCGCGCGCCTCGAAAAACACTCCCGGCGGCCCCGCGCTTCTCTTTGAAAACATTCAGGGCTATCCGGGCGCGCGCGTCCTCATCAATCAGTTCGGCTCTGAGCGCCGCATGAAGCTCGCCCTCGGTCTCGATCCCGACAAAGGCTCACTGGACGAAATCGCGGGCCGTATTCGCGCCCTCCTCGAAATCAAATCCCCCGAGGGCCTGCTGGAAAAGCTGAAGATGCTTCCCCAGCTGGCCGCGATCGGCAATGTCTTTCCCAAAACCATCTCCGCCAAAGACGCACCCTGCAAGGACGTGATCCTCCGCGACAATTTCTCTGTCCTCGACTTCCCTGTGCTGCAGTGCTGGCCTCTTGACGGTGGACGATTCATCACGCTGCCCTGTGTCATCACCCGCGACCCTAAAACCGGCAAGCGGAACGTGGGTATGTACCGCATGCAGGTCTATGACGGCCAGACCACGGGGATGCACTGGCAGCGGCAGAAGAACGCCGCCGAACACCTGCGAGATCGCCTGCGCGCCTCGGCGGGAGATGCCCCCACGCGCGTCGCGATCATGGCCGAAACCGCCGGCGCCACTGCCAACATCGCTATGAGCAACATCAGCGGTGACAAATTAGAAGTTGCCGTGGCCATTGGCACGGATCCCGCTACGACTTTCTCCGCCATCGTGCCTGCGCCGCCGGAAGTCGAGGAGTTCCTCATCGCCGGCTTCCTCCGCCAGGAGCCGGTTGAGCTGGTGAAGTGCGAGACGGTCGATCTCGAAGTGCCGGCCCATGCTGAAATCATCCTCGAAGGCTACGTCCGCATCGACGAGCTGCGCCCGGAAGGCCCCTTCGGCGACCACACCGGCTTCTACACACCCGCCGAGGACTACCCCGTCTTCCACATCACCTGCATCACTCACCGCAAGGACCCGATCTATTCCGCCATCATCGTCGGCAAGCCGCCCCAGGAGGACGCGTGGATGGGCAAGGCCGTCGAGCGCATCTTCCTGCCGCTTTTTCGCCTCACGCTGCCGGAGATCGCAGACATCAATCTCCCCATCGAAGCTGTCTTCCACAACCTGATGATCGTATCGATGCGCAAGAGCTACGCGGGCCAGGCGCGCAAGGTCATGAACGGCATCTGGGCCATGGGCCAGGCCATGTTCACCAAGTGCATCATCGTCGTCGACGAGGACTGCGACGTGCAGGACCTGGCCGAAGTCACGCTGCGCGTCGCCAACAACATCGACCCCGAGCGCGATATCCAGTTCACCCTCGGGCCCATCGATTCCCTCGACCACGCCGCCCGCCTGCCCAACTACGGCAGCAAGATGGGTATTGACGCCACCCGCAAGTGGCCCGCCGAGGGATTCAACCGCCCCTGGCCGAAAGAAATTGTCATGGATGCTGCGACAACATCCAGAATCGACGAACTCTGGAAGAAATTAGGGCTTGAGGAGTAAGGACGATGTTCACCCTCGACGGCATACGCCAGTTCCACCGCTGGACCCATCAGAGCGTCACGCTTGTCTTCGACCACCTCGAAACGCTTCCCGCCGCCGACTACACGAAGGAGGTGCCTGGCTTCGGCTATGCATCCCTGCGCGCCCAGGTCATTCACCTTCTGGGTTGTGAAGCGCGCTGGGTGAACCGGCTGCAGGGCCTTCCCAACCAGTCCTGGGAGGCAGCCCGCTGGCCCACCGTCTCCGACGCCCGCGCACTCCGGGACGAAATCACCCGGCCAACGCTCGACTACCTGTCACGCCTCACCGACGAGCAGCTGAACACCAAAACCACCCTGCGTTTCCCCGATGGCGACACCGCGGTCCGCATCCCGGCCCTTGTTCTGCACCACGTCTTCACTCACGCCTTTCATCACAAGGGCCAGATCGTTGCCATGTGCCGCATCCTCGGCCATCCCGCTCCAGATACCGATCTGAATCAGTTCGAGTAGGCTTCTTCGCCGTTCTGTCCGCGATACGCTGTCCGCTGTACACTGCGCCTACTCCGCCTTCTTCACTTCAATTTTCACCAGATTGCGCACACTGCGCGCCGGCTTCTTGTCCTCGCTCACCACCAGACGGAACGGTCCCGTCTTCGCATCCAGAGGCTTGCCGTCCAGTTCATCCGCCACCAGCACCACCCCGGGATGAAAGTCCGGGTCCGCCTCACCCAAAGACAGGACGGTCATATATCCGTCGGATCCGGTCGCTACCACATACTCGCCCAGCGCCTTGCCCATCAGTTCTTTCCCGTGCGGCACACCCAGATGCGCCAACAGATCCATCAGCGGCACGCCGGCGTACGTCACGTTCGTTTTCGCGTGAGGATCGAAGACTGTAACCTGCGTCTGCGGATATTCCCGCAGCGACTCCGGCGTGAAGACTCCGCGCTCTCCCGGTCCTGCCTCAATCACGAGGACCTCGGATGGCTTTGCCGCAGGCGCTTCTGTCCCGATCTGCCCCGCGTCCGGCGGTACGTCCGTCACCAGCGCCCGTGACGGATTCTCAATTGTGATCTCCGGGTCCGCCGTCGCCCCCACCGCCAACACCATGGCAATCTTCATCGGCCCGGAGACCGTGACCGCTTTGTCCTTCTTCAAAAAGCCCGGCGCCGAAACCTGCAGGTCGTACCCGCCCGGATCAAGCGTCGTCTGCAATCGTCCCCCACCGTCGGTGCTCAGGATGCTTACCGCCGCCCCGGAATCCGGCATAATCTCCACCCGCGCCTGCGGCACCGCCGCTCCGTTCGGACCCTTCACCACCACCGTCACCGGCACCGCAACCTGCCCGCACGCCCCTGCCGCGGCGAGCCCCATCACCAGGGCCACCACAATCCGCCCTAATTCCACTGCCCGCATTCTCGTACCCCTCATTCGCTCACCATCGTAATTCGAGTCCGCAAATCTCCATCTTGAATTCGCTTATCTCCATCTAAACTAAGGGAAGCATGGCACACCTTCAGGACCAGCTCGACGAGATTACCGCCCAGACCCGCAACCTGGTCCAGCCGGAGCGCCTGGCCGTTGGTGAGCGCGCTATTGAAGAACTCTTCGCCACCGGCATTGAAGACCGGGTGCTCCCGGTGGGCTCCCAGGCGCCCGGCTTTTCTCTGCCCGACTTCTCCGGCAAAATGGTTCGCTCCGCCGACCTGCTGGCCCTGGGGCCGCTGGTGATTAACTTCTTTCGCGGCCGCTGGTGTCCCTACTGCGTCACCGAGCTGGAGGCATGGCGCGACCTGTACCCGGCCCTGCGCGAGCGGGGCACCATGGTCATCGGGATCTCGCCGCAAACCCCGCGCCAATCCGACTTCACCGCCGGCCAGCACCAAATTCCCTTCCCGATTCTTTCCGATCCCGGCTGCGCCGTCGCCGGCCGCTACGGGCTTGTCTGGAATCTGCCCGAGTACCTGCAGCGCTACTATCGCGGCATTCTCCTGAACATCCCTTTCATCAACGGCGAGGAGAGCTGGAAACTCCCTATCCCGGCCACGTATGTGGTCGATCAGGATGGCAGGATCCTCTACGCCCAGGGCTATGCCGACTTCCGCGTTCGTCCCGAACCCGAAGAGGTGCTCCGCGCGCTGCCGGCTTTCGCGCAAAGCGAGTAAACCCTGTTGCTGCAACCGTAAACCGGTCAGCAGGGAACCATCCGCGCGACCCCTGCGTATGTCTCCGTGAGCGCATCCCGCGCCCTGGAGTCTTCTATGCAGACCGTCGAACGCGTCGTCATCCAGGCCACACCCGCTGCCGTCTGGCGCGTCCTCGCTGATGTGGAGCGCTGGCCCACCTGGACCCCGACCGTCCAGCATGTTCAGCCGCTCACGCCCAACGGCCTCCGCCTCGGCGCACGCTATCGCATCACCCAGCCCAAACTGCGCCCTGCCATCTATGAAGTCATCGAATGCGCCCCGCACAAGGCTTTTACCTGGATCCAGAAAGCGCCCGGCGCGACGATGATCGCCGACCACCGCCTCATCGGCGACGATTCGTCCACCGAAGTCGAGCTCTCCTTCTCCACCGAAGGCCTGTTTGGCGCGATTCTTGGCAGCATGTACGCCAAACGGATCGCGGAGTACGTGAAGACCGAAGCCCGCAGCCTGAAGGCGCACTGCGAAAAGTTTCCGGCCGCGGCGACCGCCTGAATCAGTCTGCGACCAGCCACCTGAGGTGGCGGCTCGACCGGCTTTCCCGTATCCTCCTGCACATGTTCCATCCAGCAGGATCTGCCCTGCGCCTGGCCGCCTGTCTCGCTCTTTCTGTCGCCTGCGCGTCTCCAGCGCAAACCGCGCCCGCTGCTCAGCCTGACGCGCGCGACGCCGTCTACCTGCCGAGCGCCACCGGAACCCAGACCGGAACGGATGAGTACACCCGCTACGAACTCCTCGCGCCTGAAACCGCGAGCTTCAAAATTCACTACGAAGTCACCGCCACCACCGCCGGCGCTACCGTCTTCTACAATCCCATCCGCAAAGGCAGTGTCGCCAGCGACGAGAGTGTGGTCGACGCGATGACCGGCAAGCCGCTCGTCTTCGCCGTCGTCAGCGGCGCCGACGCCCGTAAAGACCCTCTCATGGCCGATGCGGATCCTTCGATGGACTACATCAAGGTCACCCTCGCCCGTCCTGTCCCGCCGCATGGACAGGCTCGCATCCTCATCCTCAAGACCTATAAGGATGCGAAGAGCTATCACACCGACGGCGACGCGATCGTCTTCGACCGCCCTCTCGGCATCCGCCGCAATCAGGTCGTCCTGCCGCCCGGCTACGAAATCGTTGGCCTCAGCGTCCCCTCGCAGATCCTGACTGAGCCCGACGGCCGCATCGCCGTCAGCTTCCTCCACGCCGGCGCGGGCGAAGCGCCCCTCGTAATTCGCGCCCTCAAAGACGCACAAACCGGCGCCGCCTCGCTGCCCAAAGCCCTCACCCGCAAGGTCAGCTGGGAATCGCCCTTTCCCGGTGAGCCGGAGCGCGCCCGCCTCTCCCAGCGCGCCCACCAGGACCGCGACATCGTCTACTTCCTCCAGCAGCCCGAGACCCACGCCTTCGCCCTCTATCACGACTACACCGAGTCGCGTCCCGGCATCGACGGCTACGCGAACGTCGTCCGCACCGGCAGCGTCGCCACTCGCCCGTCGGCCTACATCCTCGACACCGGCGAGCAACTGAAGACCGAAGAGATGACCGGCACGCAGCTCATAGCCTCCGGGATCAACACCGGCGAGACCGTCGACCCCAAAGACAGCGTGGTTGTCATCCCCTTTCCCGCCGTGCAGCCCGGCCAGTCACTGCGCTTGCGCATCAGCGAAACCTACACCGCTCCCGTCAGCTACCACCTCGACGGCGATGAGCTCGTCTTCGATCGCAGCCTTGGCCGCGCCCGCAATGCCATTGTTCTTCCCGCCGGATGGTACGTTACCGCCAGCGCCGAGCCTGCCACCGTCAGCCAGCTCCCCGATGGCCGCATTCGTCTCGACTACTGGGACGACCATCCCGAAGCTGACGACGTCCTTCTCAAAGCCAAACGCCGCCTCAGTCCGCAGTGAGATTCCACCGCCGTCCGCCGCCCGGGTGCTGTCCGCCATCTACTTGTCCGGACTTTGCGCGACGAGCTATGGGCTACCGGCTACCGTTAGAATGTCCGCCATGGCGAAACCCCTCCTCGCGCTCCTTCTCCTCGTGGCCTTCAGCCCTGCCCTTCACGCCGCGTCCCCGGAAGACCAGGCCGTTCTTGCTCCGGTGCAGGCTCTCTTCGACGGCATGGCTCATCGTGATGCGGCGGCCATCCGCGCGCCACTGCTCCCCGGCGGATCCCTCACCCTGATGCGTGACGGAAAGCCGGTGCAGATTTCCTTCGACGACTTTGCCGCCCGGGTTGCGAAGCCTGCGCCGCAGCGCATCGAGGAGCGCATCCATCATCCTTTGGTCCGCATCGACCACGATCTCGCCGTGGTCTGGGCGCCGTTTCAGTTTCTGAGTGACGGCAAGGTGGATCACTGCGGCACCGACCTCTTCAGCCTGGTCCGCGTCGAGGGCGAATGGCGCATTGCCGCCATCGCCGACACCGGCCGCAAGGCGTGCGCCACGCGCTAAATGGAAAAGGGCGGCCTCCGCGGTCGCCCCTCTCGACGTTGCTTCGTTTCCCTACTGCTTCGCGAAGTCCAGATCGATCTCCAGCTGAACGTCGTCGCTCACCATCGTTGACGGCATTCCTGCAGCAATACCGAAGTCGGTCCGCTTTACCGTGGTCGTCGCCTCGAAACCCACATGCGGCTTCTTATCCATTCCCGTCACCGGAGTCGTCGGTCCCTGGACATCGAGCACAACCGGTTTCGTCACGCCCTTCAGGGTGAGATTCCCGTGCACTGCGAGCCCTGATCCGGTCTTCTCCACGCTCGTGCTCACAAAGGTCGCCGTCGGATAGTGTGCCACATCGAAGAAGTGATCGCTCTTCAGATCGTTATCCCGCGGCGTCACGCCCGTGTCCACACCGGAGACATCAATCGTTGCGTGCACGGAAGATTTTGTGGGGTCCGCCTCGTTCCACTCCATGGTGGCGTCCACTTTGCCAAAGCGCCCGTGCACGTTCGTGATGCCCAGGTGCTTCACCGTGAAGCCCACTTCGCTGTGGTAGGGGTCGGCCTTCCACGTCGAAGTTTGCGCCATCGCCAGCGGCGCCGCTGCCACCAGAACCACACCCAACAGTTTTGCCAGCTTCATGCCAGAAGTCCTTTCTCGTCCTGGGGAGCCCAGGGATGAATCAGAGTCCCTCCAGCTTACCCGAACCGGCACCGCGATCACCGCTCACGGCGATAGCGAACCGTGCCCGCTTCATCGCCCGGACCCGCCAGCACGAACCCGCACTTCTCCAGCACGGATGTGATGAGACGCTCTCGCCACCCGCTATCGGCTACGAGCTACAGGCTACGGGCTGCTTTAGTACTCCCTCTCGAAGCGCCGGTAAACCGGCTCCCACACATGCGCATCAATCGCCACACCGACCTCGTTGTCGCGCAGGTTCGACAGCCCCTCTGCAATAGCCTGCCGGGCCACCGCCTCGGCAATCACCCGGCTGATGGCGCGCGACTGCGCCATGGGCGGCAGCAAGCTCCCATTCCGATCCTTCGCCACCGGAGACAGCTTCGCCAGACTCTGCGCTGCCGTCATGATCATCGCGTCGGACACGCGCCGCGCTCGCGCCGCGACAATTCCCAGCGCCAGGCCCGGAAAAACATACGAATTGTTCGTCTGATCGATACAAACTTTCCGGTCACCCACCTTCACCGGCTCGAACGGGCTGCCCGTCCCGATCAGCGCCTTCCCATCCGTCCACCTCATCAGGTCTTCCGGCGTCGCCTCGCTCTTCGACGTCGGATTCGACAGCGGAAAGATGACCGGCCGCTCTGCATTCTTCGCCATCGCACGAATCGCCTCTTCGGTGAACATGCCCGCCTTGCCCGCCACGCCGATCAGCACCGTGATCTTCCCATTGCGCACCACTTCTTCCAGCGAGATCTTCGTCGGATCGGCGACCTGCCAGCCCTCGATGTCCTTCCGCGGATGCACAAAGTCCTTCTGCTCCTCGTGGATGCCCTCGGCGCCCTCGACCAGCAGTCCTGGCCGGCCCAGTGCATAGATTCGAGTCCTCGCCTCCTTCTCGCTCAGTCCGCGTTCGATGAGGGCCCTGACCAGGAGATTCGCGATGCCGATGCCTGCTGACCCGAAGCCCAGGATCGCCACCCGCTGCTCTTCCAGCTTCGTCCCGGCTGCCTTCATCGCCGCCAGCAGCGTGGCCAGCACCACGGCCGCCGTCCCCTGAATGTCGTCGTTGAACGTGCACAGCCGGTCGCGATATCGCTTCAGCAGCCGCGCCGCATTCGTTCCGGCGAAGTCTTCCCATTGCAGCAGCACGTGTGGCCAGCGCTTCTCCACTGCGCGGACAAACGTCTCGATAAACTCGTCGTACTCCGCCCCCCGCACTCGCTGATGCCGCCACCCGATGTAAATCGGATTGGCCAGCCGCTCCTCGTTGTCGGTCCCCACATCCAGCAGCACCGGCAGGCAGTTCTCGTGGTGCAGGCCACCCAGCGCCGTGTAGAGGGCCATCTTGCCGATGGGAATCCCCATGCCACCGGCGCCCTGATCGCCCAGGCCCAGGATCCGCTCGCCGTCGCTCACCACGATCGCCTTCACATTGTCGTAGCGCTTGTGCGAGAGGATCTTCTCAATCCGGTCCTTATTGGGATAGCTCAGGAACAACCCTCGCGGCTTGCGCCAGATTTCGCTGAAGCGCTGGCAGCCCTCACCGACCGTCGGCGTGTACACGATGGGCATAAACGTCCGCACGTCCGAGAGAATCAGCGCATAAAACAGCGTCTCGTTGATGTCCTGGAGGTCCCGCATGAAGGTGTACTTCTCAAACGGCGTCTCATAGGCGTCGAATGCTGCCCGCCTTCGCTGGATCTGCTCCTCCAGCGTTCCGATATGAGGCGGCAGCAGCCCGTGCAGGTCGAACGCATCGCGCTCCTCTTCGGTAAAGGCCGTGCCCTTGTTGAGCCGGGGATGGTTCAGGAGGGTGAACCCGTAGAGTTTGGTCCGGATCACCGATACATCCGGCGCCCCGGCCTGCGGATCCGTTGGTTTCTCACTCGCGACTTCAAGGCTGGTCGCCATGGGACGCCTCCTCCAAAGAAAGATGCGGGCCGGACGTCCCTCACGGGAGCCGGCGGGGAACATCCGGCGAACCTATCAAGTTTAGGCGCGTTCCTCCGTCATTGAGCCTGAGATTCCAGCATTTGACATTACCGAAGTCTGCCCTGACCCGACCCTCGTCGAGGGGCCTTGTTCTGTGGCGACCCCAACCCGCCCCGGCATGGATGCTGCCAGCCTCCCAGGCCGCGCCAGACCGCACGGCATAATAGAAGCAGCGCAACTCCAGCCCTCCCAGGAGCCCGTTTTGTCGACGAATTCCTCAGTTCGTGCCGTCATCTTCGATTACGGAGAAGTCCTCTGCCAGCCCGATCCCGCCGCCCACCGCGAACTCATCACCCTGACCGGCCTCGACCGCGATACCTTTGAGCGCCACTACTGGCGCGACCGCCATAACTACGATCTCGGCCGCCACGACGGGCCCTCTTTCTGGCGGCAGTTCGCAGGCGACGCCGGCCTCTCCTTTGCCCTGGAGCAGGTGGCGGCTCTGATCGAAGCCGACGTCGTCCTGTGGACCAGCCTCCTCGACGCGCGGATGCTCGCCTGGATTGAATCCCTGCAGAACGCCGGGATCCGCACCGCCATCCTCTCCAATATGGTCGCCGAGGTTCTTGGCCGCATGCGACGCGACTTCGTTTGGCTTCGCGGCTTTACCCACCTCACCTGGTCCTGCGAGCTCGGCATCGCCAAACCCGATCCCGCCATTTATCTCCACACCTGCGAGCACCTGGGTGTTCGCCCCGAAGAAGCCCTGTTCATCGACGACAAGCCCGTCAACGTCCACGCCGCAGAGCAAGTCGGCCTGCACGCCCTCCACTTCCGCTCGGTCGAGGCGTTGCGCACCGATCTGGCCGCTCGCCACCTGCTGCAGGGTTTGCCCCAGCCCGGAGAAGACCCGGTCCCCGACGCTGTAACCCGTAACCTGTAACCTGTACCCCGTCCCCCGCACCCTGTACTATGGCGGAACCATGCCCGAGCGCGCCGAGGCCGAGCATCGCCTGCACCGCCCGCTCCGCCTGCGCGATTTGGTCCTCGCCCAAATCCTCTGCGTCGTCGGCACCTCGTGGGTGGGCGTCGCCGGCGGACTCGGCCGGGCACAGTCGCTCATCTGGGTTGCGGCCATGCTGCTCTTTTATGTACCCATGGCTGCATCGGTCGTCTGCCTCAACCGCGCCATGCCCCTCGAAGGGGGACTCTACGTCTGGGCCCGTGCGGCCTTCGGCGATCTCGGCGGTTTCCTCGCTGCGTGGAACCTCTGGGTCTATGGCGTCGCCGTCACCGCCACCATCCTCTACGCCATCCCAACGGAGATTTCCTACCTCATCGGCCCGGCTGCGCGCGGCCTGCCAGAGGATCGCCTGCTCTGCCTGGCCATCGTCGTCTTCATGCTTGCCGGCATCACCTTCGCTGCTTACCGCGGCCTGGAGCTTGGCAAGTGGATCCACAACACCGGCGGTATCGCCATCCTCATCGTCTTTGCCGGACTCATCCTGCTTCCGCTGTGGTCGCTCGCCCGCCACACGCATATCCACTACACGCCGTTTTCCGTCGCCGCGCCGCCCGTCGACCTCCGCACCTTCGCCCTCTTCGGCCAGATGCTCTTTGGAGCCCTGTGCGGCCTCGAATACATCGCCATCCTTGCCGGAGAAAGCCGCGACCCTGGGCGCCTCGGGCCTCGGCAATCTCGTGGCGATCCTCGCCATCCTTCTTCTGCAATTCCGCCTTCTGGGAGCCACCAGCTATCTGTTTACCGGTGTCACCCGCCTGCCCATGGCCGCGGGCTGGAACCATCTCGTGCCGGAATGGTTCACACGCCTGCATCCGCGTCGCCGCACCCCGACCAACTCCATCGCCTGCACCTCCGTGCTGGTTCTCGGGCTCATCCTTCTCTTCAGCAGCGGCGTCCACGCGCAGGAGGCGTATCAGCTCCTGACCAACGCCAGCCTCACCCACTACGAAGTCGCGTATGTCGCCATGTTCGCGATCCCGCTCTTCGGAGCCGCGGCGCTTCGGCGTTCGTTGCCGGCGTGGCTCAAGTGGACCTCCGCCGTCGGTCTCGCCTCCACGCTCTTCAGTCTCTTCATCTCGGCCTTTCCGTTCGTGCATGTCGTCAGCGCGCGCACCTACGCGGCCAAGATCGTCGCTACAATCCTGCTCAGCAATCTCATTGCGATCGTCTTCTATCGGTTCCGCAGCCGCGCCGTCCAAAAAGAGGAGGCCGCGCTCTCTGACGCGGCCTGATCTTTTCATCCACTCTTCGCGGTTGTTTTATCCGACGGGCTCCTTCACCGGAATCTGCACCTGCTCCACAATCTCCACGGCGAAGCCCTGCAGCGCCGGTACATGGGTGGGCGTGTTGCTCAGCAAGCGAATGCGGTGAATCCCCAGATCCGCCAAGATTTGGCCGCCCAGACCCACCTCGCGCAGGATCCTCTGGTGTCGATCCGCGTGAGCCTCGCGAGCCCGCGCCTCCCGATGAAACAGGACTCTTGGCTTCTCCTCGGTTCGATCGATGTCGAATCCCCGGCCCGCGTTATGCAAATAGAGAAACGCGCCGCGTCCTGCTTCCGCAATCATCTTCAGAGACTGCCGGGTGGTCCGCTGGCAGTCGCACAGCGTCGCCCCAAATACATCGCCGGCCAGGCAGCGGGAGTGGACCCGCACCAGCACGGGATCCGTGCCGCTCACATCGCCGCGCACCAGCGCCACATGGCTCTCCCCGCCATGCACCTCGCTCTCGTACGCGATCATCCGAAACTCGCCCCACTCGGTTGGCAGCAGGCTCTCGGCCACGCGCACAATGTACCGCTCGTGCTGCAGACGGTATCGGATCAGCTCCGCTACGGTCAGTATTTTCAATCCGTGTTCCTGGCAGAACCCCATGAGGTCCGGCACCCGCGCCATCGTGCCGTCGTCCTTCATGATCTCGCAGACGACGCCCGCGGGAATCAGCCCGGCCAGCCGTGCCAGGTCCACCGACGCCTCGGTCTGGCCAGCGCGCACGAGCACTCCGCCCTTGCGCGCCCGCAGCGGAAACACATGGCCTGGCCGTGCAAGATCGGCAGCCGTCGATCGCGGATCGATCGCTACTTTGATGGTGTGCGCCCGGTCATACGCAGAAATGCCCGTGGTCACGCCCTCCCGCGCCTCAACCGACTCGGTAAACGCCGTTCCAAACCGCGAGGAGTTCTGCTGCGTCATCGGTCCCAGGCGCAGATAGTCGGCGCGCTCCTCGGTCATGGTCAGGCAGATGAGCCCGCGCCCATATTTCGCCATGAAGTTGATGGCTTCCGGCGTCACATGTTCAGCCGCCAGCGTCAGATCGCCCTCGTTCTCACGATCCTCATCGTCGACGACCACGATCATCCGCCCGGCCTTGATCTCCTCAACCGCACCGGGGACATCCGTCATGGGGTCTTGTGGCTGCATAGACCTATTATCGCGTATGCCTGTCCGATTCGCCGGAGACTCAACGGTCCGCTGTCAGGCCGATGGCAAGAGGCTTTGACGCCGTAGTGGGTGGGGTACGCCGCTGCCTGTGAATACGATCGAGGCGTCTCGACGGTTCCGGGTGTCGAAGCGCTGATGAAGCATTGACCTTTTATACTCAGGCCAATATGAAACTGCTTCTCCGGTCCACTTTCGCCCTTCTGCTCCTGGCTCTCGCCGCTGTGCCAGCTTCCTTCGCCTGGGGTAATGATGGCCACAAGATGATCAACCGGCTGGCGGCGCAGAATCTGCATGCCGATCTGCCCGCGTTTATGCACACGCCCGAAGCGATCAACGAAATCGAGTATCTCGGCCCGGAACCCGACCGCTGGCGTTCCCGCGCCGAACCGGAGCTGAACGCGGAGCAGGCGCCCGATCATTTCATCGACCTCGAACTAGCCGACGTGATCGGTACGCTGCCGCGCAATCGCTATGAGTACATCGCCGACCTTTATGCGGCCGGCCTGACGCATCCTAAACTCGCTTCGGAGCTGCAGCCGGATCGCGTGGGATTTCAGCCCTACATCACCGAAGAGGTCTGGGAACGGCTCAAGTCCGCCATGCGCGACTACCGCGAGCTCAGCGCCAAACACGAGGACACCCAGCCCGTCGAAGCGGCCATCCTCTTCTACGCCGGATGGCTCGGCCATTACGTGGGAGACGGCTCCCAGCCACTCCACGTCACGGTGAACTACGACGGATGGGTCGGCAAGGAGAACCCGAATGGCTACACCACCGAGCACGGGATTCACAGCCGGTTCGAGTCAGCCTTCGTGTCGGCCAATATCAAGGCGTCCGACGTTCAGCCGCTGATGACGCCGCTCCGCTCCATCGGCGACGAGTGGACCGATTATCTTGCTTACCTGCGCCACAGCGCCACGCTGGTGGAGAAGGTCTACCAGCTCGACAAGGACCATGGTTTCGAGGGCGCCGGAACGGCAGAATCGCGGCAGTTCACCGCCGAGCGCCTCGCTGCGGGGGCCTCGATGCTGCGCGACCTCATCGCCGCAGCGTGGACCAAGTCTGCCGAACCTGTTCCCGAATGGCACGAAGCGCCGAAGTCCACCTCTGCCCCGGGGAGTGGTTCCGTATCGCTTGACGGTACTGGCGGCGGGTTCAGCGGTGGCGTACTCGCTTCTCTTTCGCAGCCGAAGACTTACGAGGTTGGAAACGGCATTACCGCTCCGAAGCTCATCCATTCGGTCGTTCCGCAATTGTCAGATGAGGCTCACAAGGCCCATTACGGGGGAACATGCTTACTCAGTCTTATGGTAGGAGCCGACGGCGTTCCGAGAAGGGTCTACGTTGTTCGCCCGCTTGGCATGGGGCTCGATCAAAGAGCTGTCGAAGCGGTGAAGCAATTTCGATATGAGCCGGCCACACGTGAAGGGATGCCGGTCCCCGTGCAGATCACGGTAAAGGTCGTCTTCCTCAACTGAATACCGTAAAGCTCTAGCTAGCGATTATTGGCACAATTCGGCTCAGCAACTCCGCGAGTTGGGCCTCGACCTGGCGACCGGTCTCCATCACTTCTTCATGGCTGAGCGGTTCCTGCTGGATGCCTGCAGCCATATTGGTGACACAGCTGATGCCAAGCACCTCGATCCCCATATGCCGCGCGGCGATCGTCTCCTGCACCGTGGACATGCCGACTAAGTCCGCACCCATCGCGCGAAAGGCCCGAATCTCCGCCGGTGTTTCAAAACTCGGGCCCAGGACGCTGAGATAGACGCCTTCGTCGAGGCGGAAATCCATTGCGTGCGCCGCTTCATGCGCCAGCCGCCGCAGCCGATCCGAGTAGGCCTCGCTCATGTCGAAGAAGCGCGGCCCGAAGCGCTCGTCGTTCTGCCCGGCCACGGGATTCCGCCCGGAGAAGTTGATGTGGTCCGCAATCAATACGAGCTGCCCCTGGTGAAGCCCGGGGTTGATGCCACCTGCCGCGTTTGTCAGCACGAGCCTGCGGACACCCATCCGCGCCAGCACGCGAATCGCAAACGTCACCTCGTCGGAGGTGTAGCCCTCAAAGGCATGGACTCGTCCCTGCATCACTGCGACCGGCACGCCGGCCACGTTGCCGATCACCATTCGCCCACTGTGCCCGGCCACAGTGGACTGCGGAAAGTGCGGAATCTCCGCGAACGGAATCGCCACCGGCAGATCGAGTTGCCCGGCAAAGGCGCCCAGGCCCGAACCCAGCACGATCCCGACCGCGGGCCTCAGAGGAGTCCGCGCCAGCACGAACTCCGCGGCCGCATTCGCCTTGTCAAAAATCGTCTCCGCCATGGTTACCGAATCAGAATCCCCACAATCGATGCCGACATCAGGTTGGCCATCGTACCGGCCAGCATGGCGCGCAGCCCCAGCTTTGCGAGATCGTTGCGCCGGTTCGGCGCCAGCGCTCCAATGCCGCCAATCTGAATCCCGATGGAGCTGAGATTCGCAAACCCGCACAGGGCAAAGGTGGCAATAGTGAATGCCCGCGGATCGAGCGTCGTCCTCATCCCGCCGAGATAGGTATAGGCCACCAGTTCGTTCAGCACCATGCGCGTTCCCAGCAGATTGCCAACGATCCTCGCCTCGTGCCAGGGAATCCCGATCAGCCAGGCGATGGGCGCAAAGAAGAACCCGAGGATGGTATCCAGCGAATGAGGAAACGGAATGTGATGCCAGCCCAGCCACGTGTGCACACCGCCCAGAATCCCGTTCAGCAACGCGATCAGCGCCAGAAACGAGATCAGCATGATGCCCACGTTAAAGGCCAGGCGCCCGCCGTCGATCGTGCCCCGCGCAATGGACCCAATCAGGTTCTCGTCCTTATGCTCCGCGCTTTCCGGAATATGAACCACGCCTTCGGTCGCCGGCTTTTCCACCTCCGGCACCAGCATCTTCGAGATGAGGACGGTGCCCGGGGCGGTCATAATCACCGCCGCCAGCAGGCTGCTCGCATTGATCCCATACATGATGTACGCCGCCATAATGCCGCCCGAGACGTGCGCCATACCGCTGGTCATAATCGTCATCAGCTCGGAACGGGTGGCGTCGGGCAGAAACGGCCGGATGGTCAGCGGCGCCTCTGTTTGTCCCATAAAGACGCTGGCCGCCACGTTCAGGCTCTCGGCTCCCGAAACCTTCATGGTCCACTGCATGGCCCGCGCGAAGCCCCTGATGATGAGCTGCATGATCCCGAAATAATAGAGAACCGAGAACAACGCCGAGATGAAGATGATGGCCGGCAGTACCTGAAAGGCGAAGAAGCTTGTGCCGAATGCAGTCCCGATCCTCGACGTGTGCGCGCCCAGATCGCCGAAGACGAAGGTCGACCCCGCAAACGCAAAGTCCAGCAGTTTATTCACTGCAGCGCCGGCGTCGTGCAGCATCCGCTCGCCGAAGGTCCACTCCAGCACCATGAAAGCGAAGACAATCTGCAGGCTCAGTCCCCAGATCACGGTTCGCCACCGGATCGCGCGGCGATTCGTTGAAAAGATCCATGCCAGCGCCAGCATGGTCAGCAGTCCCAGAACCCCCGTGAATCGAGCCAATGCGTTCTCCCTGGAGTTTCTCTCATCCTATGAGCGAGGCCGGCGTTCGAGAAACAAATCTTTGTTATCCGCCGAAATAATTTGCCGTACCAGCGGCGGCGCGGTTACCGGGTTCTCGCCGATGGTCAGCGCTTCGCGCAGCAAATGCTCGGGCTCGGCAAAGCGCGCTTCCTCTTCCGCGAAAAGAGTGGCCAGAACCTGTCCAGCCTCGACCTTCGCTCCCAGCTTCACGTGCATGGCCAGCCCGGCATGGGCTTCTACCGGCTCGCCGGCCCGCTCACGGCCCGCGCCCAGCCGCTGCACCGCCCATCCGATCTTCGTACAGTCGGCCGCCGCAAAGAAGCCGCTCCGGTCTGCACGGAACTCCCGCCGGAATTTCGGCTGGTGGAATGCCATCCCTGCGTCCAGCGCCGCCAAATCACCACCCTGCGCTGCCACCATCTCCCTGAAGACGTGCAGTGCCGAGCCATCCGCGAGTTTTTCTTCAGCCAGCGCGTAACCCGCCTCGGCGCTCCTCGCCTGGCCGCCCAGATAGATCATCCACCCGGCCAGGATCAGCGAAACCTCGCGCAGGTCCTCACTGAGCGGATCGCGCTCGTTGCGCAGCAGGGCCATCGACTCGGCGACTTCCAGCCAGTTCCCGGCCGTGCGTCCAAGCGGCTGGCTCATATCCGTCAGCACCGCGACCGTTCGCGTCCCGGCGCGCTCGCCGGTCTCGACCATGAGTGCGGCCAGGTAACGGGCCTCCATTTCGTCGCGCAAAAACGCGCCGGACCCTGTCTTTACGTCGATCACCAGCGCGTCCAGGCCCGCGGCCAGCTTTTTGCTCATGATGGATGCGCAGATCAGGTAGGGATTCTCCACGGTTGCCGTGCGATCCCGCAGACTGTAGAGCTTGCGGTCGGCGGGCACCAGGTTCTTCGTCTGCCCTACGATGGACGCTCCGCACCGCTCAAGGACCTGGCGCATTTCCTCGAGGGACAGCCCGGTCCGATAGCCAGGGATTGATTCCAGCTTATCGAGGGTTCCACCCGTGTGCCCCAGGGCTCTCCCACTGATCATCGGGTCCGCCAGCCCGGCGGCAGCAGCGATCGGCGCCACCAGGAACGAGGTCTTGTCGCCAACGCCTCCTGTCGAATGCTTGTCGACGGTGCTGCGGCCCAAACCCGCGTGATCCAGTACCTCGCCGGAAAAGCGCATCGTCGTAGTTAGCGTGTCCAGCTCGGCCAGCGACATTCCACGAAGAAACACAGCCATCAGCCAGGCCGAGAGCTGCTCTTCGGGGATGGTTTCCCGCGCGGCTCCCTCGACCAGGAAACGAATTTCCTCCGCGGTCAGCTCCTCTCCATCGCGTTTTTTCCGAATCAGATCGACCGCATGGAGAGCCGTCATCCGCGCGGCTCCAGGGTGAAACTGAAGGGAAACAGCTCGGCGAAGGGACGCGTCTCGAGCCCGTTCTCGCCGGGAAAGCAAACCACCGCATCGGGCGTAACAAACTCGCTCATCACCTGGCGGCAGGCGCCGCATGGCGGGCTCGCTGCGCCGTTCCGGTTGGCGACGGCGATGGCTCGGATGCGCCGCCCCGGCCCCTGCTCGCTGATGGCCCGAAAGAGCGCATTCCGCTCCGCACAGCTCGTCAATCCATAGGACATATTCTCGACATTACAGCCGGTGACGATCGCGCCGTCCTCCAGCAGCAGTGCTGCTCCCACATAAAAATGCGAATAGGGCGCGTAGGCTCGCGTTGCGGCCTCGTCGGCGGCGGCGCGCAGTCGGTCCAGAACCGATAAATCCAGTGGTGTCATGCGTCTCTGAGGCTAACCGCTTCGGCCGGGACCGGCAACCGGCCTCAAGTTCCCCGCCTGCCCGTCCGATAAATCTTTCGTGGACGACCTGACACGCGAATTCCTTCTCGAAAGCCAGGAAGGCCTGGACCGCATGGAGCGGTGCCTCACCGACCTGGAAACCCGCCCTGGCGATGCCGAGCTGATCGCGGAGATCTTTCGCTCGGTGCACACCATCAAGGGCACCACCGGATTCCTCGGCTTCAGCCGCCTCGAAGCGCTCTCTCACACCGGCGAGAGTCTCCTTGGCCTGCTGCGCGAACGCGAACTGGCCGTCAGCCCCCCGATTATCAGCGGCCTGCTGGCTTTGCTCGACCGCCTGCGGGGTATCCTGCGCGCGATCGAAACGACCGGCGGCGAAGGCGAAGGCCAGCAGGACGATGGCGCCATGATCGGGCAACTGGAGGCTCTGCAGGTGCCGGTCGCTGCTGCGGTTGTTGAAAGTCCGGAACTGGTGAATGCCGCTCCCGCTCGGCAGGCTCCTCCCCGCCGGCGTCGCGTGTCCCCGCCGACCCATGCTCCCGTTGTCCGCCGCTCTCAGGGTGCGCCTCTTCCGGATCGGCCGGCAGAGGCAGGGCCGCCCCGGGATGACGAAAATGCTCCTCACGGATCGAAAGCTGAGCCGCCCGCGGCATCGTTGGGTCCTGAGACCGTTTCGCGTCCCGCGCGGCCCATGAAGGAAACGCCTGCGTCTTCGCCCCAGGAGCCGCCCACAGCCGGCGGCACCGCCGACTCCACCCTGCGGGTGGACGTCGAGCTGCTCAACCGCATGATGAACCTCGTCGGTGAGCTGGTCCTCACCCGCAACCAGATCCTGCAGGCCACCAGTGCCGACGCCAGCTTCTCGCTGCTCGGCCGCCGCCTCGATATGGTCACCGCCGACCTGCGTGAGTCCGTGATGAAAGCGCGGATGCAACCGGTCAGTTACGTGTTCTCGCGCTTTCCCAGGCTGGTCCGCGATCTGAGCCTCAGCCTCAGCAAGCGCGTGCGTCTTGAGATGGAGGGCCAGGAGACGGAACTCGACAAGAGTCTTCTCGAAGCCATTCGCGACCCCCTGACCCATTCCATCCGCAACGCCATCGATCACGGGATCGAAACCCCGGAAACGCGGCAAGCGGCCGGCAAAGCCGCCGAAGGCACGGTGCGTCTGCGCGCGTACCACGAAGGCAGCCATGTGATGGTGGAAGTCCAGGATGATGGTGCCGGCATGCGGATTGAGCGCATCCGCGACAAGGCCGTCGAACGCGGCCTGGTGCCCGCTCAGCGTGCCGAGCTGATGACCGAGCGGGAGATCCTGCAGCTCATCTTCCTGCCTGGCTTTTCCACGGCTGCTGCCGTCACCAGCGTCTCCGGACGCGGTGTGGGTATGGATGTGGTTCGCACCAACGTGGAGAAGATCGGCGGCAAGGTTGAAGTGGAAAGCCAGGCAGGCAAAGGAACCATCCTGCGCCTGCGCATCCCGCTGACACTGGCCATCATTCCTGCACTCATCGTGCGCAGCCGCGGGCAGAACTTTGCCCTGCCCCAGAGTTCGCTCACTGAGCTGGTCCACCTGAGCACCGGCCAGAGCGACAGCCGCATGGAGTGGCTGGAGACTTCCGCACTCTATCGTCTGCGCGGGCATCTGCTGCCGCTGGTATTTCTCGACCGGCTGCTCCAGCAGGCTCCCCGCGAGTCTTCCGCTCCCTGCGATATTGCCATCCTCAACGCGGACGGCCGCCGCTTCGGCCTGGTGATTGATGGACTGGCCGATCCGGAAGAGATTGTCGTCAAACCGCTGGCGGCGGTGCTGCGCGAGATCGGCTACTATGCCGGGGCCACTATTCTCGGTAACGGCGAGATGGCCCTCATCCTCAACCCAGGCGCTATCGCGCAGCAGGCGAATGTTGGCTTCAGGGGCGAGATGGAACAGTCGCAGAGCGATAGCCGGCAAACCGGCCAGCGCGACTATCTGGTGGTCGCCACCGAAGGACGCCGCGCCGCCCTGCCTCTGGAAACCGTGGTCCGCATCGAGCGCATCCCGCGGTCCCGCATCGAACGTGCCGGCTCGCGCCCCGTGCTGCGCTTCGACGGCACACTGCTTCCACTCGACGATGCCGCAGGCTTCCTCGTTAATACCGATTCAGACCCTGACGCGCAGACCACGGTCGTCGTCTGCCGCGACGGAGACCGCCAGGTCGGCATGACCGTCTCCGAAGTGCTGGACGTTTCCGCAGGCAGCACGCTCTCGGAAGCCGGCACCGGCGCCATTGCCGACGGCATCACCCTGCTGCAGGAGCATGTCACCGGAGTCGTGCAGCTCTCCGGCATCCCGCCGCTCGATGCGACTCGCTCATCCGCATCTCGTGCCGAGGAGGAACTTCAATGAAGGAAGCAGCTGAGACAGTGACCCAGGAAGTCTGCTCGGTCCGCGTGGGCGAGACTCTTTATGGAATCCCCATCGCGCATGTGCTGGAGATTCTGGGCAAGCCGGCCACTCAGCCCGTCCCGCTCGCCCCCTACTTTGTCGGGGGTCTGGTGCATTACCGGGGTGAAGTTCTCACCGCTGTCTCGCTGCGCCGGCTCCTCGGCATGGAGGCAGCCGACAGGCCGGAAGATGTTCTGGTCTTCGAGACTCCCGAGGGCCTCTTCGGCCTCTTCGTCGATTCGGTCGGCGAGGTGCTGCATGTCTCCGGCGCCGAGCATGAGCCCAATCCGCCCACTCTGGATGCGCGCCGACAGGCGATTTTTGCGGGCGCCTGGAAGCTGAAGGATCGGTTGCTCGTCAGCCTCGAACCCGAACGGCTCGAACCCATGCGCCTCGCCGGCGCCTTCCCGGCCTGAAAGCAGAAAGGACTCCGATGCGCGCTCTGGTGGTCGACGACTCTCGCTTCATCCGCAATTACCTGCGCTCTATTTTTGCTGAGCGCGGCGTGGACTGCATGGAAGCGGCCGATGGCGCCCAGGGACTGGAGGCCCTCCGCAATAGCGGACCGTTTCATGTTGCCCTCGTGGACTGGAACATGCCGGTGATGACCGGTCTCGAACTGCTTGAGGCGGTCCGCGCCGATCGCTCCTTCGACGGGACGCGGGTCGTAATGGTGACCACGGAAGCGGAAAACGACCACATCGAGGCCGCCCTGCTGGCTGGCGCCGACGAGTACCTGGTGAAGCCCTTTGATGAAGCCGGCCTCTTCGACAAGCTGCGTATGGCCGGGGTTGAAGAGTTATGAGCGAGCCGCCCTCTTGCCGCAAGGTCCGCGTGCTCCTCGCCGACGACTCCGCGGTGATGCGCAGCCTGCTGCGTATGGTTCTCGAGCCCCAGCCCAACCTCGAAATCGTCGCCGCCGCTGCGAATGGCGGCGAAGCTCTTGCTGCCTTTGAACGGCTCAATCCCGACCTGGTGCTGCTGGACATCGAAATGCCCGGCATGAACGGTCTCGAGGTTCTCTCCGGGATTCGCCGCCGCAACCGCCGGGTCCCCGTCATCATGTGCAGCACGCTCACGCGGCGCGGCGCACGCATTACGCTTGAAGCCCTGACGCGCGGCGCGACCGACTACGTCAGCAAGCCGGGCGCGCAGTCCGGCGTTCGTCAGGGCGTCGAGACGCTCACCCGCGACCTGGTCCCGAAAATCCTGGCCCTCTTTCCCTGCGAAGCGCAGCCCCGCGCCAGCGCCGAGCCACGCCCCGCGATCCCCTCCATTCCGCTGCCGCCGCCCCTTCACGCTCCAAAGGTCGTCGTGATCGGCGTCTCCACCGGCGGCCCCGCCGCCCTTGAAGTACTTTTGCCCAAACTTCCAGCCGGATTTCCTCTGCCGATTCTCATCGTGCAGCACATGCCGCGACTCTTCACAGGTCTGCTTGCCGATCGGCTGAACAGTCTCTGCGCGCTGCGCGTCCGCGAGGCCGCGCCGGATGTGCGTCCGGAGCCCGGCGCCGTCGACATCGCCCGTGGCGACTGGCATCTGGAGCTCACCCGCGACTTCCGCCTGCGGCTAAACCAGGGTGAGCCGGAAAACTTCTGCCGGCCTTCGGTGGACGTCCTCTTTCGCTCTGCTGCTCAAGCCTGCTCGGGACGCGTCCTCGGCATCGTCCTGACCGGCATGGGTTCCGACGGACTGGCCGGCTGCCGTGCCATTCGCGCTGCCGGAGGGACGGTATTCGCCCAGGACAGCGCTACCAGTGTGATCTGGGGGATGCCCGGCGCCGTCGCTCAGGCCGGACTCGCCAGCAGGATCCTTCCCCTCGACGCTATTCCCGCTGACATGCTCCGCCTGGTCGCCTCAACGAAGGTCCAGAAGCCCCAGGCGGCCGCGGTTGCCCTATGAGTATCTCCGCGGTCGATTTCGAGTACCTGCGCGCTGTTGTCATGCGCAATTCCGGCAACCAGGTCGACCCCTAGCGCGACTATCTCTTCGAATCGCGTCTGCAGCGGCTGCTTCGGGCCCGCGGTCTTCAGTCACTCGACCAGCTGGTGGCTGCTCTGCGCTCGAATCTCACGCCGACGCTGCAGCGCTCTGTCGCCGAGGCCATGACCATTAACGAGACCAGCTTCTTTCGTGACACCACGTCCTTTGACCTCCTCCGCGAGCAGCTCCTTCCCCAGCTCATCGAACGCCGCCGCGAGAGCCGGACCCTCCACTTCTGGTCCGCAGCCAGTTCCAGCGGGCAGGAGGCGTATTCGGTGGCCATGCTCCTTCGTGAGCACTTCCCTCACCTGGCCGGCTGGCGCATCGACATCCTCGGCACCGATATTTCGTCTGAAATGGTCGAGCGCTCCGCCGGCGGCCGCTATCAGCGCATCGAGATCAATCGCGGTCTTCCTGCCCGCATGCTGCTCAAATACTTCGTGCGTACAGGCGACGAATGGGAGGTTGCCCCCGACCTCAAGCGCCTGTGCCGTTTTCAGCAGCGCAACCTCTGCCTTCCGCCTGCCCTTTCCGAAACCTTCGACGTCATCTTCCTGCGTAACGTGATGATCTATTTCTCCCAGGAAACACGCCGTCAGGTTCTGCTCACCATCCACCGCTCCCTCGCTCGCGATGGCGTGCTCTTCCTCGGACTCGGTGAGCAGCCCCGCATGGACTCCCACTGGGAGACCGTCCTTACTCCGAAGACCGTCTGGTACCGACCGCTGCCTGCCCGCTGACCCTTATCCGCCTGCCCTCCCTTCCCGATTTATCCTCACTGCAGGCACACGTCTGCGCATGGCCCGGTCCTCTTCCATTCCACAATCCGCTCAGCCCGATTCCTCGCAAGCCGCCGACCCGCTCGCTCTGTTTCACCCGCTCACCGCGGAGTGGTTTCGCTCTGCTCTCGGCTCCCCCACGATGCCCCAGGCTCTGGGATGGCCCGTGATCGCGCGCGGCGAGAGCACGGTGATCCTGGCGCCCACCGGTACCGGCAAGACCTTGGCCGCTTTCCTCTGGTGCCTGGATCGGCTTCTCTTCCACCGCTCCCTCGATCCTGCTCCCGGCGCTCGCATCGTCTACATCAGCCCCCTCAAAGCCCTCGCCGTCGATGTCGAGCGCAATCTCCGGGTTCCGCTTGCGGATATCGCCGAACTCGCCCGCCGTTCCGGCACTCCGTTCCGCTCGCCGGAGATCGCCATCCGCACCGGGGACACTCCGCAGAGCGAGCGCAGCCGTTTCCGCCGCCGCCCCGCTGATATCCTCATCACCACACCCGAATCCCTCTACCTGCTGCTGACCTCAGAATCCGCCTCGGCGTTGCGCACGGTCGACACCGTGATCGTCGACGAGATCCACGCCCTGGTCCCCACGAAGCGCGGCGCCCATCTTGCCCTCAGCCTTGAGCGCCTCGAAGCGATTACTGCCCACCCCCTGCAGCGCATCGGCCTTTCCGCCACGCAACGCCCTCTGGAGGAAGTTGCGCTCTTCCTCGGCGGCTATGCGTCCTCCTCCGATTCGCCGGAATCGCCCGCGCCGCGCGCGGTCACCATCGTTAACGCCGCCGAGCCCAAGCGCCTCCAGCTCAAAGTCGAAATCCCCGTCGAGGACCTTCCCACGGAACAAATGCCTGCGCCAGCGGATGGCTCCCCCGCCAAACGCGCCTCGATCTGGACGACAATCCCCCCGCGGCTCCTGACCATCCTGCGCGGCCGCCGCTCCACGCTCATCTTCGTCAACAACCGCCGTACCGCTGAACGCCTGGCCGGCGCTCTCAACGAACTTGCGCAGGAACCCCTGGCCCGCGCTCACCACGGCTCGCTCGCCGCTGCTCAGCGCTCCGAAATCGAAGAGCAGCTGAAACGGGGCGAGATTCGGGCCGTCGTTGCGACCTCCTCGCTCGAACTCGGCATCGACATGGGCGCCATCGATCTTGTCATCCAGATCGAGTCGCCGCCCTCGGTGGCCAGCGGCATGCAGCGCATCGGCCGTGCCGGACACAAGGTCGGTGTCGTCAGTGAGGGCATCATCTTCCCGAAATATCGAGCCGACCTCATCGCCTGCGCCGCCGTCACCCGCGCCATGCATGAGGGGCTTGTCGAATCCACTGCCCTCCTGCGCAATCCTCTCGATGTCCTCGCCCAGCAGATGGTCGCCATCGTCGCGCATCCACCCCGGCTGGTGCCGCCCCGTCTCAAAGGCGAACCACCCCGCGAGCCTGTGATTTCTGTAGACGATCTCCACGCGCTTGCCCGCCGCGCCGCCCCGTTCGCTTCTCTCAGCCGCGCCGCTCTGGAGAACGTCCTCGATTTGCTGGCCGGCAAGTATCCCTCCGACGAATTCTCCGAGCTGCGCCCGCGTGTCACCTGGGATCGGGTCACGAATCTCCTCACACCACGCGAAGGCGCGAAGAGCCTGGCCATCCTGAATGCCGGCACCATCCCGGACCGCGGCCTTTACGGCGTCTTTCTTTCCGGCGAGCACAAGAAACCTGTCCGCGTAGGCGAACTCGACGAGGAAATGGTCTTCGAGTCCCGTGTCGGCGAAGTGTTTCTCCTGGGCGCCTCTACCTGGCGCATCGACGAGATCACGCACGACCGCGTCCTTGTCTCCCCCGCGCCCGGCCGGCCGGGCAAAATGCCCTTCTGGCACGGCGACCTCGCCGGGCGGCCGCTCGAATTTGGCCGCCGCATCGGAGCGCTCGTCCGCGAGCTGCGCGCGCTTCCGCCTAATACGGCCATCAGCCGCCTCGCCCGCGAGCACGACCTCGATACCCAGGCTGCCGAAAACCTCCTTACCTTCCTGTCCGATCAGGCAAATGTAACAACCGTTGTTCCGGATGACCGAACCATCGTCATCGAGCGCATCCGCGACGATCTCGGCGACTGGCGCGTGTGCGTCCTCACCCCCTTCGGCAACCGCATCCACACTCCCTGGGCCATGGCCGCGGCCGCGCAGATTCATGCCGCCGGTGGTCCGCACGTCGAAACCATGGCCACCGACGACGGTTTCGTCCTCCGTTTTCCCGATGCGGATGCGCCTCCCGAGCCTGCCATAATGCTGCCCGATCCATCCGTCGCGCAGGACCTGGTCGTCCGCCAGCTGAGTTCGACAGCGTTGTTTGCTGCCAAATTCCGTGAAGCCTCCGCCCGCGCACTGCTTCTTCCCCGCCGTCGCGTCCAGTCCCGCGCTCCGCTCTGGCAGCAGCGCAAACGCGCTTCTGATTTGCTGGCTGTAGCCTCGCAATACCCCTCTTTCCCCATGCTCCTCGAAGCTCATCGCGAGTGCCTGCGCGACACCTTCGATATGCCCGCTCTCCTCGACGTTCTCCGTTCCATCAAGGAGGGCGCCATTCAGGTCCACGTCGTCGACACACCGAAAGCCTCGCCCTTCGCGGCCTCGCTCCTCTTCGGATACGTCGGCAATTTCATCTACGACGGTGATGCGCCCCTGGCCGAGCGCCGCGCTGCCGCCCTTTCCATCGACCAGACCCAGCTTCGAGAACTCCTCGGCGAAGCCGACCTGCGCGAGCTGCTCGACCCCATCGCCATCGCGGAAGTGGAAGCGCAACTCCAACTCCTTGGCGATAACCAGCGCGCGCGATCCGCCGACGGCATCCACGACCTGCTCCTCCGTCTCGGCGATCTCGCCCGCGATGAGATCGCTCTGCGCGTCGTCTCTCCGGACTTGCTGGATTCCCTGGCTCCCCTGCAGCGCGCTGGACGCATTCTCCCCATCCGCGTCGCCGGCCAGATTCGCACCATCGCGGTCGAGGATGCCGCGCGCTATCGTGATGCGCTCCAACTCAAGCTCACGGCCAGCCTGCCGAAATCCCTCCTCGCACCTGTTGCCTCTCCTGTCCTCGAGCTTGTCCGCCGCTACGCCCGCACGCACGGCCCCTTTACTGTGCGCGAGGTTGCGGCACGCTTTGGCCTCGAGCGGCCTCGCTGCGAAACCGTTCTGCGCACCCTCGTCCGCGATGGTCGCATTCTCGAAGGCGGGTTCCGCCCCGGCGGAACCGATCGCGAGTTCTGCGATGCCGAGTCTCTTCGCCTCATCCGCCACAAGTCGCTGGCACGGTTACGAAAAGAGATCGAGCCCGCTGAGCCGCGTCTGTTTGCCCGCCTCGAAACCCACTGGCAGGGCGTCCTGCAGAAGCGCCGCGGCCTCGACGCCCTTCTCGACACCATCGAATCCCTCCAGGGCGCGCCTCTCCCGGCGTCTCTGCTCGAAACTCAGATCCTCCCCGCTCGGATCGCCCGCTACTCCCCGGCCGACCTCGATACCCTGATCGCCGCCGGCGAAATCGTATGGTTTGGCTTCGATTCCATCGGTGAGCGCGATGGCCGCATCGCTCTTTACCTGGCCGATCGACTCACCGGCCTGCTCCCGTCTCGCATGGCACCCGGGGAACCGCTCACTCCTCGCGAAGACGCCATCCTCGCTGAGCTCGCCCGAGGCGGCGCTCTGTTTTTCTCGCAACTCCACGAGGCTATCGGCGACGGCTACCCCGGTGAAACGGTAGACGCCCTCTGGTCGCTCGTGTGGCACGGCCTTGTCACCAACGACACGCTCCATGCCCTCCGCGCCTGGACCGCAAAGCCCGAAACCTCCCGCTCGTCGAAGCGCGTCCACAACCAGCAGGCGTTTCGTTCGCGTCGCACAACGCCCCCCAGCGCCCAGGGTCGCTGGACGCTCGTTTCCGCGGCAGCGCGTTCGACGTCTGCCGAGCAAACCGCCTGGGCCCATGCCATCGCGCAGCAGCTTCTGCACCGCTATGGCATCGTCACGCGCGAAACCGTCGCGCAGGAAAACCTTCCCGGTGGCTTCAACGCAGTCTATGAAGTTCTTAAGGCCCTCGAGGCCCAGGGCCGCGTTCGCCGCGGCTATTTCGTTGCCGGACTTGGTGGCGCTCAGTTCGCCCAGCCCGCCGCTGTCGATCTCCTACGCTCGCTCCGTACGGCCGATCCCGAGAAGCCCGAACTCGTCGCCCTTGCCGCCACCGATCCCGCTAATCCGTGGGGCAGTATCCTGCACTGGCCGGAACAGGAGGATCCGAACACTTCGCTTTCCCGCAGCGTGGGGGCCACGGTGATCCTCCGCAACGGCGACCTCGTCGCTTATTTGCGGCGCAACAATCCGGCGATTCAGGTCTTTTTGCCTGGCGACGAACCGGACCGCTCCACGGCCGCGCGCGATCTCGCCGCCTTCCTCTTTCAAATGGCTCAGGAGCTGTTACAGAATCCGGAAACACGTCACCATGGCGGTCTGCTTATCGACACCATCGGCGGTGAGCCCGCGTACCGGCATTTCCTCGCCCGCTTCCTCGAAGCAGCCGGCTTCCATGCATCTCCGCGCGGTTATCAGGTGCGCTATCGTCCCACACCCGCCATGCGTGACACCGAGGCAGATCCGGACACAGATTCTACTAATCGCTAAACCCTAATCCCTAATCCCTGATTTAATGGATCGTCTTCATCCTTCTTTGCAGGTAATCCATCAGCAGATACTCGCCCAGTGTCTCCGGCGTGGTGAAGTACGCCTTGCCCTTGCAGATCTGCGTCACTTTCTGGACAAACTGTACCAAGCCGAAGTCCGAAGCCAGCATGAACGTGTTGATCATGATGTTCTGCCGCTTGCAGCGCGAAACTTCTTCCAGCGTCTCGCTCACGACAAGCGGATCGAGCCCGAATGCGTTCTTATAAATCCGCCCGTCCGGCAAGGTCAGCGCCGACGGTTTCCCATCGGTAATCATCACGATCTGCTTCATGTCCTTGCGCTGGCGCGACAGAATCCGCTGCGACAGCCGCAGTCCCTCGCGCGTGTTCGTGTAGTACGGACCCACCTTCACCCGCGCCAGCTGCGACACCGGCAGCTCCTCGGCCGAATCATGAAACAGCACCAGGGACAGTGTGTCTCCGGGATACTGGGTCCGGATCAGGTGCGCCATCGCCATCGCCACCTTCTTCGCCGGTGTGAACCGATCCTCGCCGTACAGAATCATCGAATGCGAGCAGTCAAGCATTACGACGGTCGCGCAGGAGCTCTGATACTCGCTCTGGTGCACCTGCAGATCGCTGTACTCGATATTCAGCGGCAGCGTGAGCCCTTCGCGCGCAATCGCCGACTTCAGCGTTGCTGGCGCGTCCAGGTTCAGCGTGTCGCCGAACTCGTACGGTTGCGACCCCCCGCTCGTCTCCACACCCGTCGCCCAGTGACGCGTGTCATGCCGTCCGAAATTTGATTTGCCCAGCGAGCCCAGCAGATCGCGCAGCGTCTTGTAGCCGAGAAAATCCAGGCTCTTGTCCGTCACTTCAAAGCGCGCTTCGGTTTGTGGACCTCCCAGTTGCCCGGCAGCCTGCGAAATCTGCGCCGAGTCCTGAGAGTTTGTCGTCGAGATGTAGTTCTCGCGCTCCATGCGCTCGATCAGCTTATCGATCAGCTCGTCCATTCGGCCTTCCGCTGCCATCTGGTCGATCTTCTGCTGGAGCTGTTCGTCGAACGCATCTCCCTGCTCCAGCGCCTGCCGCAGCGCCTCCCGCAGATCGTCGAGCGTCTGGTCCAGGTCCTGAAACTCCGCCCACGGATTCTGAAAGCCCGAGTCCAGCAGATAATCCGAAAGCGCTTTGAGCAGATCTTCCATGCTCACTTCGCTCGCCAGATCCCCTGTGAACTTCGTGTATCGAACGCTCTTCATAGATAAGCCGGTAGCCGGTAGCCCGTAGCGAGCAGCAAAAGTACAAGCGACTGGCTACAGGCTACGGGCTTGTTTAGTTAAAGCTCCCTCGTCTCGACCGCCGCGTCTGCCACTGCTCAAGGTCTCGCTCCGGATCAACGCGCTCCATGCGCTCCGGCTTCTCCGCCCCGCGCTTCTGCGCCGAGAAGCTCCGCTCCTCGTTCCGGCTGATCCGCCGATGCGCGCACATTCCCTCCAGCAGAAACTCCGCCGCCGCCGTCACCACTTCCGGGGCATCGCTGTTCTCTACACCCAGCGGCGTCAGCTTCTCGATCAGTCCCTGGATTTGCTTCAGCTCCGCTACCGTGGCCTTCGCCGGCTGATCGTCGGAGATCTTCACCGTCCCGCCCAGGTTGAACCACTGCTCAATCTGCTGCGTGTTCACATCGCCGAAGTACTGATCGAAGACCTTGCCGATCGCCGTGCGCACAATCTCCCGCACCACGGTATCGGCGCCCTTCATCTCGCCCTCGTACTCCAGTTCCAGCTTGCCGGTAATGCCCGGCAGCGCCGTGTACAGATCACCGATCCGCGGCACCACGCGCGTTTCGCCGTGCAGCAGCGCCCGCCGCTCCGCGTTGCTCACCGCAAGTTCGATCGTCGATATGGGCAGCCGCTGGCTCACGCCGCTGCGCTTGTCCACCTTCTTGTCTTCGCGCGCGGTGAACGCCACCTGCTCCACCAGCTCTCGCAGATACTGCGGGATCTCCGCCTGGCCAAACGCACGCTCCGTCCAGGCCTCCTGCGTCGTGATCGCGATGCCTTCTTCCAGCGTCTCCGGATAATGCGTGCGAATCTCCGACCCGATCCGGTCCTTGAGCGGCGTCACAATCTTGCCGCGCGCCGTGTAGTCCTCGGGATTCGCGCTGAACACCAGGGCCACATCCAGCTCCAGCCGCACCGGATAGCCCTTAATCTGCACATCTCCTTCCTGCATGATGTTGAACAGCGCCACCTGAATCTTTCCCGCCAGATCCGGCAGCTCGTTCACCGCAAAAATGCCTCGGTTCGCTCGGGGCAGCAGCCCGTAATGCATCGTCATCTCGCTGGCCAGATCGTGGCCGCCACGCGCTGCCTTGATCGGATCGAGATCCCCAATCAGATCCGCTACCGTCACATCCGGCGTCGCCAGCTTCTCCACGTACCGGTCTTCGCGCGAGATCCACCCCAACTGCGTTGCATCACCCTGCTCCGTCACGAGATCGCGGCAGCGTCGGCACAGCGGTAAATATGGGTTGTCGCGAATTTCGCATCCGGCAATGTACGGCAGGTGCTGGTCCAGCAGCGCCGTCAGCGCGCGCAGGATGCGGCTCTTCGCCTGACCGCGCAGCCCCAGCAGAATAAAGTTCTGCCGCGACAGCACCGCGTTCACAATCTGTGGGACCACCGAATCTTCATAGCCGATGATTCCCGGGAAAATCGTCTCCCGTGCCTGCAGCCGCCGGATCAGGTTCTCCCGCATCTCGTCCTTCACCCTGCGCGTGCGCAGCTGCGTCTCACCGTATTCTCGGCTGGTGCGCAGCTCACCCAGTGTCTGCGGCAGATGTGCTGTCAAATGTTCCGCCGTCCGCTGCGACGCCGATGCCGTCTGTCGTGTGGCCATGCCAACTCCTGGTGGTTTCCGTTGTCTGTTCTTCGCCGGCGCCCGATCGCGCCCGGTGCTTCTCCATTGGACGCTTCAGGCGCCCTCACCGTTACGAAGGCAACTGCCCCGCGGCGCCCGCCGTACCATCCTGCGTCTCGTTTCGCAGCCGCGGCAGCACATCATTGTAGAAGTCCCGCAGCCGCGTTGTCCGCTCGGCATCCGATCGGCTGGCCAGCAGGAACTGCTTGAATCCAAGGTCCGAAGGCAGTGCATCGGCCAGCTGAAACGCTACCGGCGCGTTCAGGTCCAGATGGGTCGCCGGGTTCTCGATCCCGGCCAGATGTAGGGTGGCAAAGTGGAGAGCCGCACAGTCCTCACGTTCCTGCCGCGTCGATCCGGCTCCCTCATCCTCAAAGAAGGAAACCTCGGCCTGCAGGAAACTCCGTGCATCGTCCAGCGCATCGATCTCGAACCTGCGCTCGCCTTCGCACAGGATGTCCATCCTGCCGTCCGCGTACCGCTCCACGACACGCACGATCTTCGCGGTGCAGCCCACCAGAGCCATCTGTTCCCGCTCCGCGCGCACAACCCCAAATCCCTTTCTTTCGCGCAGGCATTCCCCAATCATCTCGCGATAGCGCTCTTCAAAAATATGCAGCGGAAGCGCCGTTCCGGGGAACAGCACCGTGTTCAGGGGGAACAGGGGAATCTTCATGATTGTGCCATTATGCGCGTCTCGGGACGGTTTGCGGATCGCGCGCTGTTATTTTCCCGGATGCGTGTTCCTTCCGCGGCTCCTGCGCCCGATCGCGCCCGTTATTCCGGAATCTCCATTTCGTCCAGCATCGCCTGCATCTCCCGCTGTGCATGCTGGTTGCCGCTCTTTCGCGCGCAGGCAATGCCGTCTGCCAGGCGCTGTTTGGCCTCTGCTTCCCGCCCGCCCCTGGCCAGCGTCTGCGCCGCCATAAAATAACCCGCCGTGTATTCCGGATGATCTACCAGCAGCCGATCGAACTCCGCCAGCGCCGCCGCGGTCTCTCCCTGGCCCGCGTATTCCATCGCCAGGCCATACCGCGCAAACGCATTCGTCGGGTCCAGCTCCAGAATCTCCTTCAGGCTCGCCATCTTGTCCATCAATGTCAGGGCTCCTCTGCCTTCATCATTTCCTGGCGGAGCGTGCTCTGGCAAAGCTGCCCACCCCACCGGGTGCCTCATCGCTCCGCTTGCCCTGTAATCTATAGAAAGAAGGAGAACGTCGCATGGACCTGAACGGCCCCGCGCAGCCTGCGCGTACGGTGGCCCAGTCGCAGTCCGAAATGACCGAGCTGATCCTGCCCAACGACACCAACACCCTGGGCAATCTCCTCGGCGGACGCCTCATGAACTTTATCGACCTCGTCGGCGCCATGGCCGCCTACCGCCATGCCCGCAGCCAGGTCGTTACCGCTTCCATGGAGCACATCGACTTCATCGCCCCGGTGCACGTCGGCGACCTGCTCATCCTCAAGTCGTCGGTGAATCGCGCTTTCAAAACTTCGATGGAAGTCGGCGTCAAGGTCTGGGTTGAGAACGCTCTGGCCGGTATCCACCACCACGTCGCCTCCGCTTATCTCACTTTCGTCGCCATCGATCCGCAGGGTCGCCGGGTCCCCGTTGCGCCTCTGCAGGTCGAAACCGACGACGAGAAACGTCGCTACGACGAAGCGGGCAAGCGTCGTGAAATCCGCGAAGCCGAAGCCCGCCGCCGCCACATCCCCAAATTTGAGCCAACGAAGATTTAACTACTGACTCGCAACCTGAACCCTGTCCCCTGCAACCTGTACCCTGTACTTATGGCTCACGCACCCACACCGCCGCCGCCGACCGCGCTCCCCGGAGTGAAGTCCATCGTTGCCATCGGATCCGGAAAAGGCGGCGTTGGTAAAACCACCCTGGCGGTTAACCTTGCCATTGCTCTGGCGCAACTCGGCCACCGCACCGGCCTTATCGACGCGGACATCTATGGCCCTAACGTGCCCTTGATGCTCGGCTCCACGCGCCAGCCCACGGTTCTGCCCAACAATCAGATCGAGCCCAACCTCGCGCACGGCGTTAAGGTCATCTCCGTCGGCTTCATCTCTCCGGGCGACAAGCCGCTCGTCATGCGTGGCCCCATGCTCCACCAGATCATCCGCCAGTTCCTGCAGCAGGTGGCGTGGGGCGAGCTCGACATCCTGCTGATTGACCTGCCTCCGGGCACCGGCGACGTTGTCATCTCGCTGGTGCAGACCGTGCCCCTCACCGGCGCGGTCGTCGTCTCCACGCCCTCCGACGTTTCTCTCCAGGACGCGCGCAAGGCCCTCGAGATGTTTCACCAGGTGAACGTTGAAGTGCTGGGCATGGTCGAGAACATGTCTCACTTCACCTGTCCCCACTGTCACCAGGAAATCGACATCTTCTCCCGTGGCGGCGCCGAGCGCACTGCGAAGCAGTTCAACGTTCCGTTCCTCGGCTCGGTCGAACTGACCTCGGAGATTCGCCACGGCGGCGACAGCGGCATGCCCGTCGCGCTGGCCGGCCCCGACTCGCCCCATGCCGCGCCGTTCTACGCTATTGCTCGCAATCTCGCCCAGCGCGCCCAGGAACAGTCCGCCAAAACGGAAAACGTGTTCGAGATCAGCTGAAACCCGCGCGAGGGGCGCTCTAATCCTGCGATTCATCATCCTTTAACAGCCAGCCTGTTGCCGGACCCGGCTCGTCCGCCCCAAACTGTACGCCTGTACCCTCTTCCCTGTACCCTGTTCTGCATCAGGAGGAGCCTCCATGTCCCGCTACTCCCGCCGTGATTTCCTCAAAGCCACCGCGGCAGCCGGCGCCGTCGCCACCCTGGGCGACCTTCCGCTCACCGCCGAAACCCCGAAAGCCACGGACTGGGTGGCCCTCGGCCCTTCCGGCGTCAAGGTCACCCGCCTCGCCTTCGGCACCGGCACCTTCAGCGGCGCCCTGCAGCGCGACCTCGGACAGGAGAGCTTCAACCGCCTCGTCCGCCATGCCTATGATCGGGGCATTCGCTTCTTCGAAACGGCCGACTCCTACGCCGACATGCACACGATGCTGGGCATCGCCCTCAAAGGCATCCCGCGCGACAGCTATGCGCTCCTGACCAAGGTGACTACCTTCGACGGCGGCAGTCCCCGCGACCACATTGAGGAGCTTCGCAGCCAGGCCCGCACCGACTACTTCGACGTCATGCTCCTGCACTGGCAGCGCGGACCCGAGTGGCCCCACGAAAGCAACGGCTGGCAGGATGCCATCGACGAAGCCCAGCATCGCGGCGTGGTCCGCAGCCGCGGCGCCTCGGTCCATGGCCTGCCTGCCCTCGCGCAGGTCCCCACCTTCAAATGGCTCCAGGTGGCCATGATCCGCTGCAACCACAAGGGCACCCGTATGGATACGCCTGTCGCCGACTCCGGCGACACCGGCAACGTGACCGAGGTTGTCGAGCGCATTCACCAGGCCCACGCTGCGGGCATGGGCGTCTTCAGCATGAAGCTCATCGGCGAGGGCGTCTTCAATCGCGAAGATCGCCAGAAAGCGATGCGCTTCGCCTTCCGCACCGCTAGAGTGGACGCCGTCACCGTCGGCTACAAGAACAACGCCGAGGTCGACGAGGCCATCGAGAACGTCAATATGGCGTTCGTCTGAGCACTTTCTGAACGCTATACGCTGGCCGCTGTCTTTATCAGCATGCACGTGATGTCGTCGTGCTGCGCCGCATTGGCGGCAAACCGGTCGATATCCGCAAAGAGATAACCCAGCAGGACGCTCGGCGCAAGATTCGCACCCCATCGTGCCATGGTGAGCAGCCGATCCTCGCCATACTGCTGCTGTGCGGGATTCTCCGCCTCCACCACCCCATCCGTAAACGCAATCAGCCAGTCCCCGGGCCCCAGTGTCACGGTCGCCGACTGGTAGGGAGCGGCGTCGAGAATCCCCAGCGGCATCCCGCCCACATCGAGCCGTTCCAGGGCGCCCGACCGCCGGAGCACGATCGGGGTGTTGTGCCCCGCATTCACATACGTCAGCGTTCGTGTCGCTGGATCGAACTCAGCAATGAACGCCGTCGTGAATCGCCGCCCGTTCTGGCTGTTGCTGCACGCATAGCGGTTGATGCGCGCCACCAACTCCGTCAGTGGCCCCGGCGTGTCGCTCAGAGTCTTCAGGCTCGCCTGGAAGGTCGCCATGAGCATCGCCGCCGGCACGCTCTTCCCGGCGACATCCGCCACTGCCATAAGAAATGTCTGCCCGCCCGGCCGCGGAAACACGTCGTAGTAGTCGCCGGCCACCGTATTCGCCGGCCGCGTCGCAAACGCAATCTCCAGCCCCGGAACCGCGGGCGGCTGCGCCGGTAGCAGCCACGCCTGAATCTCTTTCGCGATTTGCAGATCGCGCTTCATGACCACGCGATCGCCCACTTCCATCAGCAGCAGCACCAGCAGCAGGATCGACCCCCACAGGCGCAGATCCGGCGCATAGCCGCCCACCTCCGCTGAGCCAATCTTCCACCGCAGCTCATTCCCTGGAAAAAACAGCATGACAACGGCCGCCAGCAGCAGAATTCGGCGCGCCGGCGTCAGCTTTTCCAGAAACGCCCAGAAGAACTGCCGCGCCATGGCCAGAACATGCCGCCCCCGGGGCTCGCCCGCGCCCCGCGTAGCATCCACTTCCTGCGAGTAAAGCCGGTAGCTGGTCCGCGCGTCCGCGCGAAACTGCCGCCACAGCTCATTGATCTGCATCCCTTCGGTCACGCGCAGCCAAAATTGTCCCGTGCGCTTCCGTAAGGTTGGCCCCTTCATGCTCACACCACTCCTCGAGCTGCTATTTCCGGCAACCGATCACGACAGTCTGCAACATCTTTAGAAACAGGATACGCAAACGCGCTCTTTCAGCGGAGGGCCGTCTTCTACTCCATGCGCAGCACCCGCATCGGCTCCGTCGACGCCGCGCGTCGCGCCGGCAGATAACACGCCAGCAGCGCGGTCGTCAGCAGAATCGTCCCGACTGATGCAAAGGCTGCCGCATCCAGGGCATGCACATCGAACAGGATGCTCTGCATCGCCCGGCCCACGAAGTACGCGCCCACCAGCCCCAGCACAAGGCCAATGGCCGCCAGGATCGCGCCTTCGCGCACCACCAGCGCTACCACGCGGTTGCGCGTCGCTCCCAGAGCCATCCGCAACGCAATTTCATGCGACCGCTGCGCCACGGAGAACGCCATCACGCCATAAATCCCCAGCGCCGCCAGGAACAGCGCGACAACCGCAAAGCTCCCAAACAGAACCAGCGTGAATCGTTCGTCCGACATCGTATCTTCGCGGATCTGGTCCATCGTCTCCGGCTGCGCCAGAGCTACGTCCGGATCGACCGCATGCACGGCCCCTCCGATGGCCTGCAGTATCGCGAGGGGCTTTTCCGCGGTCCGCACGGCAAGCCCCGCCTGCGGCCATGGAATCTGCCAGAACGGGATCAGGATCTCCGGCCGGATGTTCCGCGAATCCGCGGCGTGCACGTCGTGGTAGACGCCCATAATCTGCCACTCGATCGGCGGCCCGAGCTTCGTGACGCCCGGAATCAGCTGCTCCACCGAGATCTGCTGCCGCAGCGGATCCTTGTCCTTGAAATACTGCTGCACGAAGCTCTCGCTCACCATGGCCACCTTCGGGCTGGTGGCTGTGTCCTGTTCACTGAAGATTCGTCCCCTTTCCACACGAATCCCAAACGTCGCAAAGTAATCCGGCGTGACCATCCCGAAATTCGCCGTCGGCCGCTGCGACGGATCGGCATACGTCGGGCCGCCCACAATCGTGAACGGCATCCCAAAGCCCGCGCCGTACAGGGGCATTCCCGTCATCGCAGTCGCGTGTTGTACGCCCGGCACCGCATCGATATGCGCAAGAATGTCGCGATAGTAGCTCGTGATCTGCGCCGGATCCCTCGATCGTTCGTCCGGCACGGGCAGGAAGAACGTCAGAATGTGATCTGTCCGGATCCCCAGATCCACCTTCGTCAGATTCCAGAAGCTGTGAATCGCCAGCCCTGCCCCGGCCAGCAGTGCCAGTGCCAGCGCGAATTCCCCCACTACCAGCGCCCGCCGCAGCTGATGCTTCCCCACGCTCGTCCCGGTTCGACCGCCTTCCTTCAGCGTCTCTCCCGGATCGACGCGCGACGCGTACCATGCCGGCGCGCATCCGGCCAGAACCCCGGCCAGCATCGTCGCGCCCAGCGTAAACAGCAGGATCGGAATATTCAGCGTCAGGTCCGCTTCACTCGGCAGCGTGTTCGGCGGCATCGCGGCGATCAGCCCCTGCAGCATCCCGTAACCAACGCCGACGCCCAGCGCGCCGCCGGCCAGCGCCAGCACGATGCTCTCCGTGATCAGTTGTCCAAAGATCCGCTTTCGCCCAGCGCCCACCGCGCTTCGTACCGCCAGCTCTTTCTGCCGGGTCATGCCGCGCGCCAGCAGCAGGTTGGCTACGTTGGCGCATGCAATCAGCAGCACGAATCCCACTGCGCCCAGGAGCAGCCACAGCATCTGAATGCGCTCCGGCGGGAGAAAATCATCCTTCAGCGGTTCTACCTTCGCGCCCCATCCCTTGTCGCTTTTCGGATACTGCTCCGCAACGTGGGTCGTCACCGCGTTCATATTCTGCCGCGCTTCTTCCAGCGTCACACCCGGCTTCAGACGCCCCATCACCAGCAGCCAGTGAAAATCGTGGTTGATCTGGTCCGGCTTGAAGACCAGCGGCACATACATCTGCGCATCGCCGCGATCATAGGTTCCCGCCCTCTGCACGCCAACCACGGTGTAGGGTTCTCCATTCAGCCGCAGCGTCGTCCCGACGATGTTGCGGTTCGCTCCCAGCTTCACCCACAGCTTGTGCGTCAGGATCACGACATGATCCCGACCCTCCACTCCCTCCTCGGGCAGGAAGTATCGGCCCAGGAGCAGTGGCTCACCCATCATCTGCAGCCATCCGACCGTCGTCTGCGACGCCTGGATATACTCCGGCTGCTCCTTGGTCGAGACGTTAAAGCTCTGCCCGGTCCAGGCATTCAGGTCCTGAAAGACGGTGGCCTGCCGCTTCCAGTCCAGATAGTCTCCCGCCGAAACCACGTTGCGAAAGGTCTGGATCTTCGACCAAACCATCACCAGCTGATCCGGCTGCGGATACGGCAGCGGCGCCAGGAGCGTTTCGTAGTCCACGGTAAAGATCGCCGTGTTCGCGCCGATCCCCAGCGCCAGCGTCAGCAGCACGGTGATCGTCAGGCCAGGATTCCGTCCCAGGGTGCGCAGGCTGAAGCGCAGGTTCTGCAGCAGGGTCTGCATAGGCGTTCCCTTTCGTCTGGAGAGGCCGCTAGTCTGCAAACAGGTACGTCACCGCCCCTGCTGCGGTTCACAGCCTATTTGACCCCTACACCAGAGGGAAACGCCCCGGTCCCCGGACCGCCCGGGCGGCCACCAGGGGCTCTACGCTTCCCTGTATGCCTCTGTTGCAGATGGACGCGCGCCCATCGGGCCACGCTCACTTGTCGTGCAGCACATCCTCGCCGATCTTTGGCCGATTGGCCGTACCGGTCACCGCAATGGGCACCACGGCCCCCGCATGTTTGTGCCGAAAGAGCGGCGCCAGCGGCTTCAACAGCACCGCCTTCCAACCGGTTACCGCATGGGGCAGGCTCCGCTGCAGAGCCACTTTCCCCGTCAGGTGAACTTTCGCGTCCAGCAGGTTGAATGTCCCGTGCAGGTGCGCCCGCGCCCCCGGCATCCGGAACCGAATGTCTGGAAAATAGGCCATCCCGTTGTCGAAGCGCGTGTCCGACTCCGCCTCCGCCGTTACCGCCGGAGGATCGTCCTTCGCGCTGCTCGGCGGATCCTTCGTCACCCGCGCGCTGAAAGCGTCCATCGTCTGCTTCTCATTCGGCGCCACGAAATGCAATCCATTCAGCGCCGCCTTCCCCTGCAACTGCACCCTCTTCAGGAACGGTCCCGGCCCGGCGCTGTACTGCACAGCTGCCTGAAAGCTGATCTTCCCCGCCACCTCGGGATTGGACTCTTCCACGACCCGCAGCAGCCCGTTCACGTCTCCGTTGTTCGCCGCCAGCGTCATGTCCACCATCTTCGGCGACCCAGCCACGCTCCCGCTCGCCGTAATTGTGCTGGCTCCGTTCTTCACCACTGCCGACACGATCTGCACGTCGCCATTGTTGCCATTCACCTCCAGGTGGTACGCCGCGTCGAACCGCACCTGGTGAGCCGATCCTGCCCGGAAATCCGGAATCGCCGCCTTCCCCTCCGCCTCCACGCGCGCAAATGTCCCGTAGAATCGTCCCTCGGCTGTCGCATGCCCGGAGACCCCCGGCAGACGGCTCAGATCCGCCTCCAGCAGCTGATACGTCCCAGCCAGCGGCGTCGTCGCATAACTCGTTGTCCTGAACGGCCCCACATGCCCCTGCGCCACCACCGTTCCCGGCGGTCCGGGGATCTTTACCCGCAGATCAAACCGCAGCGGCGTCCCCTGCTCCACATCGTGGACCTGTAGACTCCTGAATTGAAACCGCATCGGTGGCTGCCCGTGCTGAAGAAAATCCAGTGCCGTCCCATCCGCCGTGATCGTCTCGATTTGCAGCTCCGATTGGGACGTGCTGATCACCCCGCCGTCGAAATCCATTCCGCGCGCCTTCGTGCCGGGCGGCGGAATTTGCACGTGCAGCCCTTCGAGCAGAATCAGATTCAGCCGATGCGGATGGAACAAGAGTGTCGTCCACTGGCCCACCACCTGCATCCGGTCAATCGTCGCC
The DNA here is from genome assembly GCA_963770525.1 of uncultured Acidobacteriaceae bacterium. Taxonomy (GTDB): domain Bacteria; phylum Acidobacteriota; class Terriglobia; order Terriglobales; family Acidobacteriaceae; genus Palsa-343. The sequence continues at coordinate 92,801 of CAVYPY010000011.1, forward strand.
AGCGGCGGAATGCTTCTGTCGCCATGCCGGTAAAACGTTACCTGCTCGGCAACAAAGCCCGGGTGCGGGAAATACGTCCTGTGATAACCGTGCACCTCCACCTGGCTCTCGAAAATCGCCTGCAGCAGCGGATGCACCTGGCGATAGCGAAACGGCCAGAAGAAGAACATCAGATGCACGGCGACCATCGCGGCCGCCACCATCCCGAAGGTGACCCACTCTACCGTCCGAATACGTCGTTTGGTTTTCGATGAAGGATGAGGAACGCTCATGCCGCACTTCCGCCGGGAGCCCTATTGTCCAGATGGCCTGCCCGGGTGCTCGGTTGTCCCCGCCCTCCACGCGCGCCAAAATGCGCTGCCGGAAGCCCGGCCCGCGCATCTTTTCGTCAAAAGGCAGCCCGCCCGGCCGCCTTTCCTCCGCGCTCGCCGATTTTGCTACCTTGGAGAGTGACCGCCATGACCCCCGCGCGCCTGTTTGCCTGTCTGCTTTCGCTCGCCATCGCCGCTCCGGTCGTTCCCGCGCAGACCGCACCCAAACCCGACGACTCCGCGACTCACGCCACCCATGCGCGTCGCGAATCCGCACGCTCGCGAGAAATCATCCCTCCGGTCCCGTACTCCGCCTATAACGACCACCCCAAGCTGGCCATCATCCTCATCATCGACCAGTTCCGCGGTGACTACCTCACCCGCTGGCGCGCCGATTTCAAGGACCGCGGCTTCAATCTCTTCCTCGATCACGGCGCCTGGTTCCCTGACTGCTACTTCGATTACGCCAACACCAAGACCGCCCCAGGCCACGCCACCATCGGCACCGGCGCCTACACTGACGGCCACGGCATCGCCTCGAACGACTGGTGGGATCTCTCGCGTAATCAGGAGCGCCCTATCTCCTCCGTCGAAGACGAGCACTACCGCCTTGTCGGCCTGCCCAATGCCACGAAGCCCGTCACCGGCGCTTCACCCCGCAATCTGCTTGCGTCCACGGTCGGTGACGAGCTCCGCCTCGCCACCCAGGGTCAGGCTAAGGTCTTCGGCGTTTCTCTTAAGGACCGCGCCGCGATCCTCCCCGCCGGCTCCGCCGCCAACGGCGCCTTCTGGATCGACCCCGTCTCCGGCGACTTCGTCACATCCACCTTTTACATGCCGCAGTTGCCCGACTGGGCCACCGCTTTCAACACCGGCGGCGCCATCACCCTCGCCCAACAGAACGCCGGCGTGACCAACCTCACCAACTTCTACAATCAGGTCGGCGGTACTCCCGCGGCCAATGAGTACGAGCTGGATTTCGCCGAAGCCCTCATCCAGGGCGAGCAGCTCGGCCAGCGCGACGTTACCGACCTTCTCACCATCAGCCTCTCCGCCAACGACATCATGGGCCATGCGGAGGGTCCCGATTCACCCGATGAACACGAGATGGTGGACAACCTCGACACCCAGCTCGATACCTTCTTCACCTGGCTCGACAAGAACATCCCCGGCGGCCTTGCCAACGTCTGGATCGCCCTCACCGCCGACCACGGCGTCGCGCCCATTCCTGCTACCGCCGCGCAATACGGCCTCAATGCCGCCACCATCAACCTTCCCAAGAAACTCATCGATGCGCTGAACTACGCCATGAACATGAAGTTCTCCCCGGGCGAGAAGATCGATTACATCCTCCCGCACGAGGAGCTGCCCTACATCGCCCTCAATCAGTCAGAGTTCATGAAAGCGGGCATCATCGAGGCCGAGGCCGAAAACGCCGTCCAGCAGGCTCTCCCCGCCGCGATCGCTTCACTGAACCCTCCGCCGCCCGAGCCGCCGCCCTCGGACTCGCCGCTGGCCAATGCTCATCCCGGCCTGCAGCCCTCCGACAAGCGTCTCCCGCCCTACCCTGTCCTCTTTCGCAGTTACACCCGCGAGCAGCTCGCGGACGGCTCTCTGCCGCCTACGGCCTGGGGCACCCTCATCGCCCACAGCTATTCGCCCAACGGCGGCTGGTACGTCATGGTCATCCCCGCCGCTTACCAGATGGAACAGATGAGCTCCGCCCAAACCACCCATTACAGCCCCTGGTCGTATGACCGCCACGTGCCCCTCGCCTTCTATGGAGCGCCCTTCGCTCCTGGCACCTACTACAACCGCGTGCAGCCCGTCGATCTTGCCGCCACCTATGCGGCCCTGCTCGGCATCAATCAGCCCTCCGCCTCCGTGGGGCACATCCTCACCGAGGCCCTGAAGCCCGAATCCGAAATCACCTATCCGAAACCGCCGCCTCCTCCGCGCGTCCGCCGCGCCCCTGTGCGCCACACCGCCCCCGCGCACAACGCTGCCGCTCCCGCACCAAAAGCGGCTCACCCATGACTCTGACGTCTAAACGCATTCGCGTGCGCCGTATCCTCCTGTGCGCTGTCCGCTATGCGCTGTACGCCGCGCCTTCGCGGAGCGAACGAGCATGAAGCCCGACATGCGGGTGAGCCTCTGTGGCATCGACCTGGTCAATCCGGTCATCGCCGCCAGCGGCACCTTCGGCTACGGGGTCGAATTCGAAGAGATCGTCAATTTCAAAAAGATCGGCGGCCTGGTCACGAAGGGAATTTCCCGCGAGACCATGCCCGGCAATCAGGCTCCGCGCCTTATCGAAACCGCCGCCGGAATGATCAACGCCATCGGCCTGCAGAACATCGGCGTTGAAAAATTCCTCTCCGACAAACTGCCAGCCCTGCGCCATTACCCAGGCTGCGCCGTCATCGTCAACGTCTTCGGCTATCAGATTGAGGACTATCTCGCCGTCATCGATCGACTCAACGACGCGGAAGGCATCGCCGCCTACGAACTGAATGCCTCGTGCCCCAACACCCGGCACGGCGGCATCGCCTTCGGTTCCGATGGCGACATGCTCTTCGATCTGGTCTCGCGCGCCAAATCCCGATCCAGACGCCCGCTGATCGTCAAGCTTTCGCCTAACGTCACCTCGATTGCCTCCATGGCCCATACTGCCCAGAAGGCCGGCGCCGACGCCATCTCCCTTATCAACACCTTTCTCTCGCTTGTGATCGATGTGGAATCGCGGCGCCCGCGCCTCTGGAACATCACCGGCGGACTCTCCGGTCCGGCCATCAAGCCCATCGCCGTCCGCATGGTCTGGGAAGCGGCAAAGGCCGTCACCATCCCCGTCATCGGCCTCGGCGGAATCACCACCCCTGAGGATGCCGTCGAGTTTCTCCTCGCCGGAGCCACCGCCGTTCAGGTCGGCACCGCCAGCTTCGCCGACCCCCGCGCCACCGAACGCATTGCCGCGGGACTCGAGCAGTGGTGCGCCCGCCACCACGTCGCTCAGGTCTCCAGCCTCACCGGCGCGCTCGACCTCAACCTGCCGAAGCCGCCTGCCGCTTAGCGAACCTTCACCATCCCCGCTCCCACCACGGGTCCCAGGCCGCCTTCCTGCACCAGCGCCACCACGCGCAGATTCCCCACATCGTCGGGAGTCACGGGCACTCGAAACGCCTTGTCGAACGGTTTCCCCTTCTCGGTTTTCCCGATCTTCACCAGCGCTCGCACCACTCCAACATTCGTCAGCTTTTTCCCGTCATTCTCTCCGCCCAGCACATCCGTCTCGGTCCTATCCAGCGCGACTGCCACCAGCACATCTCCATGCTTCGACCCGCCAGCCGGTACCTCCACTCGCCCGGTCAGCGCGCCATCTGCGACGCGCACATCGTCAATCTCGACCGGTATTCGCGCGATCGCCGCCGCCTTGCGAAATTCCTCGGCCCCCTGAGGCCCGGGACGCACCTCTACCTGGCCATCCAGCACCAACTGTGGCGTGTAGACGCCGCTCAGTCCCAACCCGCGCACATAGTCCTGCTGCCGCTCGGTCAGCGCCGCCGACGAATACGGATCCTTCCATCCCTGATGATCCCAGTAGTCCACGTGCTCGCTCAGCACGATCAACTCCGCGCCCGGCAGCGGTTTTGCGGCATCCAGCTGCTCCACCCATCGGTCGATCGGCGGACAGCTCGAACACCCCTCGGACGTGAACAGTTCCAGGACGACGGGATTCCGCCCCGCTCCGGCCTGGGGCTGCGCCGCTCCTGTCATCCACACGACTGCTGCCAGCAGCGCGCCCATGCGCCACGCTAACGATTGAACCCTCATATCCTGGATTATCCCGAATGCATCGCGGATCACGCCATAGCCACGACTGCCTTACCAATCGGATACCAGCCCCAGGCTGCGGAACGGGTCGCTCTTCTGTGCGCTAAACGCTATACGCTGTGCGCTGCGTTTATCCCTTGGGCGCGAAATACCCCTGGCGCACGCGCACGGTGTACTTCCGATCCAGACAGAACAGATAAATGGGCCGGAACGCGCCGTCGGCCTTGAAATCCGCCGGCTTGTACACCAGTGCGTACTGGCTCCGCAGCTCTTCCTGAATCTGCTTGAAGCTGTTCGGCATGTCCTCGAGGCTCTGCGGATAGAACGCCTTTCCGCCGGTCGCCACCGCCATCTTCTCCAGCACATCGTCGCCGCGATCGCGCGAGGGGCTCACGTCCGTGCTGATCGCGTAGATGTTGGTCTCCGCGCGCTGGCACTCCTTGATCGCGTCTTCCAGATACGCATGGCTCTGGTTGTCATCGCCATCGCTCACCAGCACAATCGCCTTGCGCACCGGTTCCTGGCCGCGCGCCGTCAGCAGCTTGTCCCGGCATGCGCTGTAAACGGCGTCGTAGAGCGCCGTTCCGCCGCCCGGCCGCAATGCGTCGATGCCCGTGCTCAGCAGGTCCAGGTTATTCGTCCAGTCCTGTCTGTAATCCGGCGTTACGTCGAATCCCTCAACGAAGGCTCGGTCCGTCGCAGGCCGCATGATCTGCAGCAGAAACGCCTCCGCTGCCTGCTGCTCGAACTGGAAGCGGTTGCGGATCGAGGTGCTCGTGTCGATCAGGATGCCCACCCGCAGCGGCAGATTGGTCTGCTGCGTGAAGCTGTACACCTGCGCCGGCGCTTTGTTGTCGTCCAGCAACGCAAAGTCGCTCTGCTTCAGATCCCTGATGAAATGCCCATGTTTGTCGGTTACCGCGAAGACGAGGTATACCTCGTTCACACCCACGTGGATGGTCGGCGTCGGCTGGTCGTCCGACCCCTGCCCGGCGGGCGGCGGCGCACCGGGGGTGTCGCCTTTGGCCTGGGTCGCCGTCGCTGGATTCGTTATCTGCGCCGCCAATACGGACGTTAACGCCCACACAAACGCCAGGCTCATCACCGGACGCACTAGACTCGAAACCGCTTTGCTCATGGGAACTGCCCTATTTTAGCGTGATGCCCGCGCCCTTCGCACCCATTTGCACCTTACCCTCGTACCCAGGCAGAATCAGACTATGAACGATGTCCGCAAGTCCGCCGTTTCCACTCCCAATGCCCCGGCCGCCATCGGACCCTATTCCCAGGCTGTCCGCCTCGGCAATCTGGTCTATACCTCGGGCCAGGTGGCCCTCGATCCCGCCTCCGGCCAGGTTGTTCCCGGGGGCATTACTGAACAGACCACCCGCGTGCTCGAAAACCTTAAAGCCGTTCTCGCCGCCGCCGGAACCGATCTCGCTCACACCATCAAAACCGTCGTCTTCCTGAAGGACATGAACGACTTCGCCGCCATGAACGCCGTCTACGCGAAGTACCTGGCGCCCGAAGGCACCGTGCCCCCGGCGCGCTCCACCGTCGAGGTCGCCCGCCTTCCCAAAGACGCCCTCGTCGAAATCGAAGTCATCGCCAGCCTTCCATAGCGCTTATCCTGAGCGAAGCGAAGAGCGCTGCGCTTCATCCAAGGAACAGGAGTTTCCCATGTCCGAGACGAAATCCGACGTCACCCCCGCCAAAGTCGAGAAGTCAGACGCCGAATGGCGCGCGCAGCTCACCCCCGAGCAGTACTACGTCACCCGACAGAAAGGCACCGAAGCGCCCTTCACCGGAAAGCTCACCTTTAACCACGACACCGGCATGTACCGCTGCGTCGCTTGCGGTGCCGACCTCTTCTCTTCCGACACCAAGTTCGACTCCGGCTCCGGATGGCCCAGCTTCTATCTCCCCGCCGATTCCGCCGCCGTCGAAACCCACGAGGATACCTCGCACGGCATGCGGCGCATCGAGGTCAACTGCGCCCGCTGCGGCGCCCACCTCGGCCACGTCTTCCCTGACGGCCCCAAACCGACCGGCCTGCGCTACTGCATCAACTCCGCCGCGCTGGACTTCGAGAAGAAATAGCGCCCCGAAGCGAAGAAAAGGCCGGCGGTCGCAACCTTGTCCGGGCAATCTTCGTCTGCTCAGTACCGGGCATGCCGCTGCGCCGCTCCATCCTTATCGTCCTGATCGCCGCGGCGCTCGCCATCGGCTTTGCCTTTGCGCGAAGCGCGACTCGGATCTTCCTTTTCTCCCCGACCGCGCAGGATCAGGGTCCCGAGCACCACGGTCCGCCCTGGCGCGCGCCTGTCGCCTCTTCCCAAACGCTCTCCATCGGAGGCGCCACGCTCCAGGTCGACTTCGGGCCCGGCTCCTTTGACCTGCCCACAGCACAGGTCGTCGACTGGGTTCGTCGCGCAGCCACTGCCGTCTCCACCTACTACGGGCGCTTTCCCGTTCCGCGCGACCGGATCCTCATCGAGCCACGCCCGGATCGCTCCGGCGTCTTTCGCGGAACCACCTGGGGCGGCGTCGGAGGTTTCCCCGCCTTCACCCGCATCTTCGTCGGCCAGCACACTACCGCGGCCGACCTCACCCGCGACTGGATGATGACCCACGAGCTGGTCCACACTTCCTTTCCCTCGCAGGACGACGACCACCACTGGATCGAGGAAGGCATCGCCGTCTACGTCGAGCCCGTCGCTCGCGTGCAGGCCGGCTACCTCAAACCCGAGCAGATCTGGGCGGATATGGTCCGCGACATGCCCAAGGGCGATCCTGAGGACGGCGACCAGGGGCTCGACCGCACGCCCACCTGGGGCCGCACCTACTGGGGTGGCGCGCAGTTCTGTCTGCTGGCCGACGTGACGATCCGCGAGCAGACCCACAACCGCTATGGACTCCAGGACGCGCTGCGGGCCATCGTCAACGCCGGCGGGACGATCGACCAGGACTGGCCGATTGAGAAGGCCTTTGCCGTGGGTGACCGCGCTACGGGCACCCACGTGCTCGAGGACCAGTACGCTCGGATGGCCAAGGCTCCGGTCCAGGTCGATCTCGATGCCCTCTGGAAGAAGCTGGGCGTCATCCAGACCGGGGAGGATCAGGTCCGGTTTGACGATTCGGCTCCGGAGGCCGCGATCCGCCGGGCCATCACGCGGTAGTTCGGGTGCCCAAATCATTTTTGAGGGTTAACTTTAAGGAAGTGTATTGTTTTCTATAACTTGTGTAATTTTAGAGGAACCCCCTTACGCTATCTGTTTTCGTTTCATTTACTTGGGAGGGGGCCCCTCGGTCTCCGGAGGAGTTCAGCCGGTACTCCGCCGCTCGATCGGACGAGCGCGGATGTCTTCCGCCGGTTCTGCGGGCGGTCTTCCTGGGCATGTCAAAGAACAACAGAGCGATGGCCTAGGCCCAATGAAAAAGCTCTGTTCGTTTGAACAGAGCTTTTCCCTGATTTCGAGGCTAACGAAGGCGATTCGCTCGCACAAGAGAAATCCGGTAGCGGGACGGTACGGAGGTAAGGTGCGGGTGCAGGGTCGGGTTGGTCGAATCCCTGCTCGCTAAGCCCTGTTCCCTGCAGTTGAGGCCTTGACGACCTTGCCGGCCTTGAGGCAGCTGCTGCAGACGCGCAGGCGCTTGTTGCCGCCGCCGACCTTGGCCCGCACCGGGTGCAGGTTCACGTTCCAGCGCCGCTTCGTCACGTTGTGCGCGTGCGAGATGTTGTTCCCAAACTGCGGACCCTTGCCGCAGATATCGCAAATCTGTGCCATGGAAATCTCCAGAATCTCAAGTTGCCGGCCCCGCGAACCCGCCCGGGTTCCGCGTCCTGCCGGCTGCCGCACTGCTGCGCCAACGCGCGAAGCGCGAAATCTCAGTTTACCGGGAAGTGGCCTCCAGGGCAATCGCTCGGGCCGACGCTGGCCTGGAATCGGGTCGCCGCGTGGGGGGGCGGCCGCCGGACCTGCTGCCGGGACTTTCGGGAAGCGGGCTTTCCACCCGCCAACTGTCCATGAGTGCTGAGGCCTGATGTCGACAGCGGACAACCAGAAGCACTTGTCAGGTTAGGCCGTTACACGGCAAGTGGATTGGATTTGTGAGGCCTCACCGACTTTTGAGGACTGATCCTCAGCCATAAGATCTGCGCGTTCGATCGGCGCAAGATCAGCCATCATTCATTCTGGTACCCTGCCGCCATATCCTCGCCATAGCGGCGCACTACGTCTTCAACATCGATGTAGTCTTCCGGTTCAATGCCAAAAAACTCTATGGGGTCTTCCTCTTCAGCGATGGTGTAAATGCCACCGAGGTCGGCCTCTTTCAGTTCTTGGTAACTGACGAGAGCAAGATTGCAGTACGCACACTGCAGTTTATTCGGAAGAACGCGGATCTCGCGACGGATAACGTTGTCATCCTCGTCAATCTTTACCGGACTTCGGCTCACCGTTTCTCCGCCAACGACAGCTACGTTTTTACAAGCCGGGCACGGACATTGGCGACGTAACCTGGTCCCCGCCATCCAGGATTTTATAGTAGCGGAGGCACCGCCATCGCGTGCAGCCTTCTCTTCAGGGCTAAGAGCCTCGTAGGCTTTTCTCGCCGCTGACAGTTTGTCGTGGACTTCCTTCTTGATTGTGTCCCGACGATCCCTGATAACTTCTAGCGCAACTTGTCCATGATCCCCAAGAAAATCATTAAAATTCCTTCCAAGATGAGCGAGCAAGATCTGAATGACCTCATAGCTTTCTGGAAGCCATTTTGCGTTATCAAGTCCTTCAAATGCTGCCGCACCTGTGTGAAGTTCTGAGTTTCGCCTGTCCGCGACAATAAGACAGTGGCCAGACATTTTGTCAGTGAAATCTTTGACGAAAACGCTGCATCTTGCGAAAAGTGCTTTGGCAGCAATTGACTTCGGTATTCCTTTCGGCACGATGCCGAATGCATACTGGAGATTGTCCGGCTCCTTTGGATCGGCAAGCAACACAGGATGAATGTGAGAAAGAGCCGAACGCGCGAGGAGTTCGAGAGACAGACTCATCCAGAACGCAAACAACGCGGAGTTGACCGGCTCGTTGTGCGCTCGCCGCGCGAAGACCTTCGCCTTGTTGTAGAGTGAATCAGACGCCCAGTCCATTTTGTGTTCCAAGATACCATCGCCGTAGGCGTCGTGAGGGGGAAAATTCTCCACCTCTACCCCGCGCATGCATGGATCGCCAGTTGTCGATCACCAAGAATGCCCCTGCTACCCATTCGAAAGATACGCGTTGTGTATAGCTGGCAAGAAGCTCCGCAACGTCGCTAAGTTCTGTTCTGTTCCCACAAGCAGCCGACATGCAACATGGATCGAAGCGGATCCTCGCTATTCCTGACACCTCATCCAACACGGGCGAATAAAACCTTGATTGCCCTCCGCCGAGAAACACCCACCGTGGATCTGTCAGAAGGCGAGGCCTCTCGGCTAGCAATTTTGCCTGATCCGTTATCCAAGCTTCTGTTTTACAAGTGCTCTCGCCGGGATCAACGCATTCAAAAGCGATATAGTGAGGGGGGCTTGGCCAAATAAGCCGCATCCGTATGCATCGGTTGCGCACCTGCACCCGTAAATGAGGAAAGAGTGCCTAGGCGAGCGGCGGCGCGCGAGATAGGAATTAGCTCCCGGAATCCACGTTCGAATGGGTCGCCGGTCCACTTGCAATCTAAGCGAACAAAAAGGGCGGTCAAAGCACAAGGGCCTGGCTTGATAAATGTCGTCAGCCCCGACTGGTGCAATTCTCTGCAAGCGGCGTCTTCATCAAATTCTGGCATCGGCGGAGAACTTCGACTAAAGGATCACAGCTTCCATGTTACGTCGCGGATTGATGGGGTCGGAAATCATCAAGATCTGCCGGACCAATGCTGCCCAGTTTAGCTTTGGTGGCGAAAAACGGGGCGGGGTTCCGCGATCCACCTTGCCGCGTAGTCGCCATCTCGGAAAACTGACTCTCCCCCAGCTCGATAAGCGCGTCATCGCCAATGCGCTTACCGAGCCGGATGATTGGCGAGTAGCCGGCCTTTCGGAGGTTACAAGGCTGTCCCTCAACGGATAACTCCGAATCTTCGAGGGTACCGGTCGGCACAGCTCAAGCCCACAGCCGTTCAAAACAGTCGATGCCGCCGAGAAACCGATCCTTTGGAAGTTTCGCGATGCTCGCGGCTGAACGCAGCCAGGCGACGGTCGCGGCAGAAAAACAACCGCAGATCCTTCCGCTTCGCTTGCCACGTCCGCGGTCATGTGCCGATCGAGAGCCGCTTCTTTTACGGTTGGAAACCGTCCGCCATCCAGCGAGCAAAGAGCTCGATGCGATCCTGAGACCAGGGGCCTTCTCCTCGTGGAGGGGGCGGCGGCATGACAGCGCCGCCGATACCGCGAATGCGGTCGTAGATGGCCGCGGCATGCGTCTTCACATCATCGTAGCTGGCAAGGTCGAACGCCTTACTCATCGCCCGAATATCTCGCTCTGTGAAGAGTGGGCGAATGTCGGATTGATAGCTCGTCAGTTTTGCCATGGTCCTCAACCCCCCGGCGTCGCATTTGAGATCGATTTCTCTGGTTGAAATCCGATTGTATGCCGGACGGCCGGTTTCGGCCCATCCTGGCCGAGTCACTGGCTTGCGGTGTGACAAAGGCGCCCCTCAGCGGCTGAAGCCGGACGTTCGAGGGTGCCGTATCGGCACAGCTCAAGCCCGCGACCTTTCAAAACGTCGATGCCGGCGAGAAACCGACCCTTTGGAAGTCTCGCGATGCTCGCGCCCGAATGCAGCGAACCTGTCGCGACGGAAAAAGCAACCGCAGATCCTTCCGCTTCGCTGCGCGAATCGTCAGGATGACAGTGTCGTTGGTTGGGAGCTCTGGCCGAGTCCCCGGCCTTCCGGGCGTTCTTACCGGGATACCCGACAGACGGCACGCGGGTGAGTTTCAGGACGCGCGATCGGCATAGAGGCCAAACTCTGCGATTCCCGGGGACTGATCCCGTCCTGTCAGGGTCAGACGTATCCGCTCGGCTGTGGTCTTCGGAATGCGGTAAACATTCACGCCGCCCTCGCCCTTGTCGAAGAGCGTCTGCCACGCTCCGCCGCTCCACACTTCCACACGATGGGAGACGATGCGGCTCGCCGTGCCGTAGTCGTCGAGATAAACGGGCTCGATGACCGTCACCGTATCGAACGCGATCGGCCCTCTCAGGTCCAGCTCCAGCCATCCCGAGGTCTGCCCTGCATCTGCAAGCCAGTAAGTGCCGGGATCATTATCGTTCGCCAGGTCCGGCCCGCTCGTATCGGCAATGCTGCTCGCGTAGGACGGTTGCGCGAAGGCGAGATTCGGCGTGGTGATCGCGACGGCGGGCTCCAGATGAGGAGCCGGCTGCCTTTCTTTCCACAGCTGTCCGATCTGGGCAAGACGGTCGACCGCGTTCTCGTCGAAGCGGCCGTCCCGGTTGGGCGCCACATTCAGGATCAGATTGCAGTGCCGCTGGTTGAAGGGGATCAGCCACTGGTTGACGACCTGCGCGGCCGGGCGCAGCGCCTCGGTGGGAAAGCTTTCCTTCCAGAACCAGACGCTCTGCAGCGTATTCGCGGACTGCGAGGGAATGATGCTGTGCGCCGGGATGGTCTGGCCGGCATGCTGCTCGTATTGCTTGATGTCTGAATAGTAGAGCGCGGGTGCGGGAAATCGTCCCACGTTATAGTCGGAGACGAGGCAGTTCGGCTGCAGTGCCTTCACGTGGCTGTAGATATCGAGGAAAGGCAGTTGCTCGTAGCTGATCCGGCTCCACGCAGCATACCAGCCATCGATCACCAGTGCTGTGATCTCCCCATAGTGAGTCAGCAGCTCGGTGAGCTGATCTTTGATCATGGCAATCTTCTGCGGCGTGATCACGTACGGCCGGATATTGGCGCGCAGATCGAGGATCGAAAAATACAGGCAGACCTTCAGCCCGTGCCGCCGAAAGGAATCGACATAGGCGCGAACGATGTCTTCCCGAAAAGCCGTTTGCTTCACACTCGGGCTGCTGGTGGCGGTGGGCCAAAGACAGAAGCCGTCGTGATGCTTTGTGGTCAGGCAGCCATAGCTCATTCCTGCAGAAAGAGCTGCCCGTGCCCACTGATCCGTGTCGAGATGCCGCGGATTGAAGATTGCGGGAGAGGCTTTTGGATCGCCCCACTCGCGCTCTTCATAGGTTGCCATATTCAGGTGGATGTACATGCCAAAGCGCAGATCAACAAAGTTCTGCTGCAACCGCTGCATGGATTCCTGCGTTTCCGCCGAAGGTTGCGGCGCCGAGATCGCAAACGCTGTCTTTTGCGTCATGGCGCCGCACCATGAGGCTGCGAGGCCGCCGGCAAACTGTCGCCTGTTCAGCATTCAACTCTCCCGGATTTAAAGAGTGCATTGGCGATGAAGCACTTGTCGAGAAAAGTCATAACAAGTCGCGCCTGCCGAGGTGTTGCTGCGGCTCAGCTCGGAACATGACTGTTAGAGGGCTAGGGCAGCGAGATTTGATAGAGGTTCCGGTGGACCGTGACATCCACCCAGGCATAATGCGCGGGGTCCTTGCCCGGCACCAGGGCTCCGCGCCCAACCGATTCCGCCCCCTGAAGGACGCTCGGTTCGGCCACCAGCGCGGTTCCTCCGACGGGAAGATCCGGCAGGATTTCCCCCGGGCCGACGGGAATGGCCAGGCTTCGCCCCGGACTGGTTCGCGACGAATCCTCCACGGACACAAACAGGAACTTCCCGTCTGTGGACCACTTCGTTAAGCACCAGGGCGCGCAAATGCGCTTTGGGGCTCCATGGTCCAGCGGAATTGCCATGATCGCGGGAAGACTGGTACCCGGGGCCCTGGGAACCTCAGCGGTGACCCATCGCCGGCCTGGAGAAACAGACTGGAATTCCCCGATCGGATACGGGAGGATCTTCGAGCGGTGCGAGCCGTCCGAATTGATTTGCTCCAGGTAGTTTTTGCTGCCCTCTGTCCGCTGAACCAGAATCTGCCTGCCCGCGCCAAAATGCGGCGTCTGTACATCCGAAACATTCACTTTCATTGCGGGTAAACTTCCGTCCACGGGTGCGATCCACAACCGCGTGGTTCCGTCTCGCGCAGCGGTTGTATACACCACTTGTTTGCCATCCGGGGAGATATCGAAGTCGATCATTGAAATCCCGGGGAACACCGCCTCGCTTTTCTCTGAGTCCACCACCGTTCGCCACAGTTCGGCGCCGGAACTATCCCCGCGCCGCAAGAGGTAATAAACAGCGTTGGCATCCGGGCTGAAGGCAGGGGAAGAGAACGAACCGACCACTTCACCCTCCGAAGAAAGCGGGCGCTCTCCGCGCTCGTCGTGGATCCAGAGGGAGCTTTCATGCACTCCGACCGAAGTGATCAGCGCCCGTCCTTCCGGCTCCATCGCAATTCCATCCTCTTCCGTCGGTCCAAAGGTGACTTGCTCCGGCCTTCCCTCCGGAAAACTCTGCCGCCAGATGTGGCTTCGTCCTTCCACCCAGGCAGTGAAATACATCCATCGGCCATCCGGAGACCACCCAGCCGACAAGCAGGCGCCGTCGGGACCAACGACTCTCGATGGGCTCTGGCCTTCGAGAGCAATCAGCCGGCAGGGCGCCCAGTCGCCGTTTCCGTTCATCTCCACCACCAATGCCCAGTGCCGATCCGGGGACGGATACGCGTCATGGGCCATGCCGCGCTCGTGCGCGGGGAAGTAGAGCTCACGCAGGCCCGAACGCGTCAGCGTCGCCGTGACTACACCCAGATGGATTCCGTCCCCAGGCCGAATCATGGAAAAGAGCAGCCGTTGCGGGTCCAGCCATACCAGTCCAGCGGCGTTCTTCAGCAAAAGATGAGGCTCGCCGCCCAAAGCTGACACCTCGTAAGTGGAAAACACGGAAGTCTCCAATACCGAGTACGCAACCTCCGCCCCATCCGGCGAGAATGCCAGCCCGTATTTCGGCCGTGGGTCGTCGGTCACCCGTCTGGCCTCTCCGTTCGGAAGCATCTTGAGGTAGATTTGGTCGGACGTGAGAAAACCATCGCCCCCGCGGATGAATGCCACCATATGCCCATCCGGGGAAAGCGTCGGCGCCACCGCCGAGTCCGTGAAATCGGTTAGCTGTATGTAACGCTCCGGCTCACGATGGCGCAATCGATAACGGGCCATGCCGCCAAGCGCAAGAGCCACGAAGGCCGTAGCAGAAACGGCGAGTAGAATCCATCGCGCCCGTCGGTTTCCGGCGATCCGGCCACGGTGGGGGAAGGCCGGGACCGCCGGCGGTTGAAAAATTCCTGTTTCCGACGGCAGGTCCACGCTTGGGCTCGCCTCATTGCCGAGCGCAATGAAGCGGTATCCGATCCGTGGAATGGTTTCGATGTAACGGGGAGAACCTGCGGAATCCCCGAGCCCGTCGCGCAGTTTCTGGATGGATTTATTCAGCCCGTGGTCAAAATCGACAAACACATCGGACGACCAGAGGCGTCGTCTGAATTCCTCCCGCGTCACAATCTCGCCGGGAGATTCCAGAAGCAACGACAGCACCTGAATCGGCTGCTGCGACAACCGGATCTTCGTGCCGTTCTTAGTAAGCTGTCGCGTCCGCAGATCCAGCTCAAACTGGCCAAACCGCACCGTGTTTTGAGCGTGTGAAGGGGCCATACGACACCCGCAAGGCAGTGAGCCAGAGTCTAGCATTCCGCGCACCCGGGGGAACAACTTCTTCCAACTGATTGCTGCAGCAAGGTTTGTTTGGGGAGAAACAAATCGCCGGGCAGGTATTGCTCCTGCACCTGCAGTCATGGAAACTCGGAGCCGCAAATGGAGTAAAGACCAACCACCAGGGGCGGTGAGAACGACAGCCGCGCTCAGAATCAGAGGAGACTGACATGAAATCGACATTCGGGAAGTACTCGCGTTTTGTGGCTCTGCTCGCTGTGGGAGTTATCGCGGCGATCGGAGCTGCCCACGCAGATGACTGGCAGGACAATGACGATCAACTGGCCCAAATGACTGAACTGGAACAGCTTCACGCAACCTTTCACGCGGCGGTGAGCGTGCACGATCCCGTGAACGGCGATTCGGCTGCCGTGATCACTCAGCGAATCCGCCAGGCACTTTCCATCTGGGCTAAAGACGCCCAACTCACGGTTGTCAGCACTGCTGCCACGGCAGGAAATTATGTCGGCACCGGCGATCCGGATGATCCCGAAAGTTGTCCCGTACCCACCGGCGACACGTCTGCCACCGGTCAACAGGGCACCCTGTGCACGTTTTTCAAGTATGTTTCCGGGGGGCTGCAGCAAGCTAACAAGTTTGTGTCGCTTTCCCCGGCGTACAAAACGAAGTATGTCCCTGTAAGGGACGATGACGGCCAGTGGAAATCGTCGGTGTATTTCGAATGCCATTACTTCGACGTGTCACTGAATCCAGCCACCGGCCTGCCGAATTGGACAGCCAAAAGCCACGTTGACCTTGACGGTGAAGCCAGAAAGATCGACGGACGGTGGTTGTTGACGCGCGTCAGCTCATCCGCCGTTCCAGTTCCCGTACCGGCTCCGATTCCGGTTCCGTGAAGCAACCCACCCGATGCACTCGCTCGCCAGGAGCGTGGCGAGTGCATCTACAGTCGATTGGCTTTGGCAGCACCGCAGGTTTGACCTTCCGAACAGACATGACATTCCTGCACGCGTCCCGGATCTTGTCTGACCTTTGCACATCCCAAAGGCATCACTCACACCTTTGGAATGTCCACGGAGGATTGCGCCCGGTTTTTAGCGGTCTTGCCTGGGTTGGCGATAACAGGGCAACGCACGCATCGAACTCAATTTGGACGCTTCCGGGATGATAGATATCGAAAAACAGGCTTCTCTTCAGCCACCTCTGCTTCGCGCACGACTGGACCCCGCCAGCCCCTTCCCCGACGGCTCAACTTCTCCCCTGAATGGGCTATCGGCAATGGCTCCGGCGGCTTTTATACTCGGCTCCAAATGGCCACCAGTCCCATCACCGAGCCGCAGGCCGGCGCGTTGTTGCGCGCGCAGTCGTCGTGGCTGGCCATCCGCTTTCCCCTGCTTGTGTGCGCGGTCCTTGCCCTGCTGGCGATGTCGCTGTGGGAGGTCCACGCCATCGACCGGCATTTTCATGCGCCCTTCCATCACAACGACCTGATCGGCCGCTGGTATGGGACCCGCGCCGCTCTGCACGGAGAAGATCCCTATTCGCCGGCGCTGACACGGCAGATCCAGGCCATCGCCGATCACGACAAATCCACGGCTTTCGACTACCCAGCCCAGTTCGCGGTGATGATGGCTCCGCTTGCGCTGCTGTCGTGGAAGACGGCGAGTGTCGTGTATCTGATTCTGGTCATTCCCTCGCTGGCGCTGGCGATCTGGCTGTGCATTCGCCTGCTCGGTCTGCCGCTCTCTTCCCGCACTACGGCTCTGATCACTTTGGCGACGCTGGGAAGCTGGCCGGTGATGTGGGCGCTGCGCCTGTGGCAACCGGGTTCGCTGACGGCCATTTTTGTGTTCGCCGGCTGCTTTCTGGTGAGCCGGGGCCGGGGCGCCGCGGCTGGAGTCCTGTTGGCCTTCGCCACCATGAAGCCGCAGCTGGTTCTTCCCGTGCTCCTAGCCCTGCTGCTGTGGACCGGCCTGCGCCGCCAATGGTCTTTCCTGGTCTCGTTCGCGGTCACGTCCACCGTTCTGCTGGTTTTGGCAGAAGTGCTGATGCCTGGGTGGTTCCCTCACTGGATCGCTTCGCTCCACACCTACCAAAGTTACTGCGGCAAGCTGCCTCTGGAGACGCTGCTCGGCTCCACGACCGGCCGCATCATCGCGGTTTCTCTGGGGGTGGGAACGCTTTGGCGTCTGTGGACGCTGCGCGCCGGCACGGGGTCTTCGGCGGTCTTCGGCTATGGCGTGGCTCTGCTGCTGGCTCTCCCGGTTGCGATCAACACCACGACGCCGCTGATGATTTACAACGACCTTTTCCTGCTGCCGGGATGCGTTCTGCTGCTGTGGGGAGGGCGTTCGGCCGCGGGTCTTCCGCTGCTTGCGCGCCGGTTCGCGCAGATCTGGCTGGTGTGGGCTTTCCTCGGCGTGCCGGTGGCCATCCTGCTGGACGCGCTCAGCGGCGCCTCGATCGGCGAGAAGCTCGTCTTCATGAATCCTTTCTTTGGGACGGCAGTCACGCTGTTTCTGCTGCTCAATCCGCCGGTCGTGCGGGTCGAGAGCCGGATGGCCGTGGCGGATCCGGCCGCTCAGCCTGCTTGATTCCGCCAATCCGAAGCTTTAGAACAGCTCTTCCTGCTCCGGCGTGGCGGCCTCTGCGCGAGGTTCGGTGGGCGCGGGACGCGGCTTCCTGACGGCGCCGACGACGGCGATGACCTCGAGGACCTCAAGGGAGGACTTTGGGATCCAGATGCGCTGGGTGTTCGAGCGCAAATCGGGCGGCGTGAGAAAGACGCCTTCGCTGGACACCAGGCTCAGATCGTTGGCCGCCAGGCCCTCGACCAGGTCGCCGTCCTTCAGACGAGCGCGGACAAACAATCCTTCGCCGCGTGGGCGCCCCGCAAAGGTCTTGCGCACGAGCCGCTCAGGATTATTCAGCTCCCCGGAGTTGAAATCCCTTACGTAGCAGATCCACTTCAGGTCCTCGGATTCGAGCGACAGCACCTTGCCATCGAGGTCCAGCATCTCGACGCGGCCGTCATGAACGAAGCCGGACAGCGGCACGTACCCCGCGACCCAGTCCCGGGAGAACTTGCGAAAGATCGCTTTTTTGCGGCTCGTCGACATGCGTTGATTGAATCGGAACCCTAATCCGCTCAGCGAAATCAGGATAGTGGCAGAGTCTCGACTCGGCGCATCAAAAATTGTGCACACCCGTGCGCCGCAGGGTGCGCCCTTATGTTACATTGTTAGTTTGGATTACCACTTCGCCGCCCTCTAAGTATCTGTTATGTCATGGGTTAGGACGGCTTCCGGGGATCGAGGCACAACCAGTAAGAAATTGTCCGCACCATGCCCGACTACATTTATCTTCTCGAAAATCGCCTCTCCCCCGCTCAGCAAAACGCCCTCCGACAGGTTCGGGATGCCGCCCGCGATGCCGGGATGACCGTGTTCCTGGCCGGAGGCGCGGTTCGCGATCTGACCAGCGGGCTGCCCGTCCGCGATCTTGATTTCTCGGTTCAGGGAAACGCCCTCAAACTGAAGAAACCGCTGGAAAAAGCCGGGGCCACCCTGTCGGGTGAGCACGAGCCGTCGCGCACTCTCTTCTTCTGGTTCCCGGGGTCGGTTCGGGTTGAAGTCTCGAGCGCGCGACGTGAGGAATATCCCAAACCGGGCAAGCCGGTCTACCACTGGGCTCCCATTCTTGAGGATTTGCGGCGCCGCGACTTCACCGCCAACGCGATGGCGATCTCTCTGAACGAGGGCTCCTGGGGCCTCCTGCTCGATCCGCTGAACGGCTTTGCCGATATGGAGTTGCGGCACATTCGCCTCGCCTCCAGCTACGGCTTCATCGAAGACCCCATCCGGATGGTGCGCGCCACCCGCTTCGCGGCCCGCACGGGCTGGGAGATGGACGAGCGCACCAAAGCCCGCTATCAGAACGCGAAAGAGGAAAACCTCATTGACGAGGTTTCCGCCTTTGCCCGCGGTTACGAGCTGGAAGAGATTGCCCACGAAGAGGATCCGCTGCGCGTGCTGCGCGCCCTCGAAGCGGAAGGGTGGATGAAAACCCTCTGCCCGGCATGGACCTCGGCCAAAGCCGACACGAAGGGCCTCGAAGAGCTGAACAAGATCCTGATCAGGCTGCTGATGCTCGGCGTGAATCCTGACCCGTCGGCCGCCCACATCGAGCTGCTCACGGCCAAAATGCCACCGAAGGACGTGGCCGGCCTGAAGCGGCTCTTCCCGCGCCGGGCTTTTGTTGACCATTGGAACAACCTGGAGCAGTCGGCGAAGGATTTTGCCAAAGAGCTCCTGGGCAAGGGCGCGTCCACGCCATCGGCTACCTGGAAGCTGATCGTGAACCACCGTCCGGAGGCGGTGCTGTGGCTGGCCTTCAGCTCGAAGAATCCACAGGTTCGGGAGAAGTTCAACAATTTCTTCAATGTCTGGCCGGAAGCTCGTCAAAAGATTCCCACTGCGCTGATGGCCGAAATGCGCATCACGCCCGACTTACCGGATTACGCCAACATTGCTGAGGCTCTCTTCTTTCAGTTCATGGATGGCAAGCTCACCACGGATGATGAGATTCGCGCCTTCCTGGAACCGTACTCGCCGCCGGCTCCTCCGCCGCCCGTAGTCATCCGGCGGCCTCGCGGCCGCCGGGCCGAGCCGAAGATCGAGGAGGAGGAAGAGGACCTCGACCTCACTCCGGTGCGTGGCGCCGGCGAAGAGGGCGACGAAGAGACCGAAGAGGAGGAAGAAGGCGAGGTGTTGCCGCCGCGTCCTGCTGCCCCTGCCGGTAAAGCCGCGAAAGCGCCGACGAAGGCTGCAGGGAAGGCCGAAAAGGCCGCGCCTGCTGCCGAGCCCAAAGCTGCTGCGAAGTCCCCTGCCAAACCGGGTAAGGTGGAGCCAAAGGTCGTTTCCAAACCAGCCGTCAAAGTGCCGGAGAAGAAGCCCGTGCCGGCGCCCACCAAGGCTCCAGCCCACAAGCCGGAAGCCAAGCCGGCGAAGGCGGCTCCAAAGCCAGCCGTGAAAGCCGCAAAGCCCGCGCCGAAGCCTGCGCCGAAGAAGCAGGCCGCTGTGCCAGCGCGCAAAACGGGAAAAGCCGGCAAAGTTGTCGCCAAACCGGCGAAGAAAGCCGCTCCATCCAAAGGGAAGGCCGCGAAGCCCGCGCCGAAGCCTCAGAAAAAGAAGCGCTGAGCCGATCCTGGAGCCGGGCTGCTGCCTAATCGCTGCCTGTGGCCTGGACGTCCACCCGGAACTGCACCGCCTCGCCCACCTTCAGGTGATGGCGGGCAATGTCGCCGACCGGCAATTCCAGCACATACTGCGAGGGCTCCTGGCCACCATAGTTGGGACAGGTGTTCGACCTGCCGAGGCAGGGCGGCGTGTCGGGGCTCATCTCCACGATCTGGTGATCGGCGTCCATCCACACAATGTCGAGGCCGATCTTGCAGTGATACATCCAGTAGCCGTGCGGCTTCTCCTGGGCGTGGATGAAGAGCATGCCGCGGCCTTCGGGCAGCTTCGTCCTGCCCATCAGGCCGTAATTCCGCTGGGCTTCGGTCGTGGCCAGCTCGACGTGTACCGTCGATCCATCCGGCAGCATCACCAGCGTATTCGCGGGACGCGGAGCCACATACGGCACCTTTAGATCCTGAGACCGGGCCGGACTGGTTCCAAATCCCAGCCCCGCCAGTCCCACCACAACCGCCGCCCACCGCTGCCGCATCCGCACACCACCTCTTTGCTCATTCTCCGCGCAAATGCCGCTCCTCCGCAAAGGGGGAGGATCACGGGGAGAGTTTAGCCATGCGGGCAGGAGCATGCCAGAAAACGGCAGTGCCTCAACTCAAAGCACGCGACTCACTATGCCCTGTAACCTGTGCCCTGCACCCTGCTTTTCAGACCGCCGCTTCGGCCTCGGCCACGGTCGGCGCCAGAGTCAGCAGGCTGTCCACCTTAGTCATCCTGAACAGTTCCATGACCCGACCATTCACGCCCGCCACCACCAGCTTCTTTCCATGCCGCTGGCACGATACGAAGTAGTTGATGATCGCGCCCATTCCGGCGGAATCCATGTAGGGCACAGCGGTAAGGTCGAGGATGAGCAGCGCCGGGGGATCTGCGCGTAAAGCATTCTGGAAATCAAACAAACTGCTCAGGGTCAGCGGTCCCGTCAGGCGCAGGATGCGGCTGCCCGGAGCCTGCCCAGGTACGCTTTCCAGCGTCAGGGGTTCGGCGGTCATAGCCGCACTATAAAGGCCCAAAACAACCGCGACGGTTACAGTTTCGTGAATTGAGGGTGTTTTTCCCGAGGGCAAATGGCCGCATAGAAACGTCGAATCATCAGCCTTGCAATTCTCCGTGGAGTCCGGACAATCGTTCCTGTGCGCCGCTCGCTGCTGATGCTCACCGCCGGCCTCGCTCTGTGGCTGACTGCTGCCCTGTCTCTGCCGCCTGCGCGAGCTCAGGATCTCTCCGGCGCCGCCGGCTTCACGGTCACGGGCACGGTGGTGAATGCGGCCACCGGCCAGCCGATCGCCCGCGCGGAGGTTATTCTCGGCAACGACCAGGCCCAGCTCACCGCCGGCGATGGAACTTTTTCGTTCGAACACGTTCCTGCCGGCCCCACAGCTCTCACGATCCACAAGCCCGGCTATCGAGGCTTCGGGGCGCCCGGCAGTGGCATGATGAGCTTCGCTTCCCGCGCCCGTTCCGAGGAATTCGGGCCGCCGCGCCGCATTCTGGTGGGGCCGCAGATGCCCTCTCTCGTCTTCCGCCTCACGCCGCTGGCGGCGATCTCCGGCCACCTGACTCTGTCGACCGCCGACCCGGCCGACGATATCAGTGTTCACCTTTTCCGCCGCGTCTTTCAGAACGGCCGCCCGCGCTGGCGTCTCATCCAGATCGCGAAGACGCGCAGCGACGGCTCGTGGCACGTGGGCAACCTGGCTGCGGGCCGCTACATGGTCCTCACCTCCGCCGCGATTGACGGCCCCGACGACCCAGAGAACAGCCAGGTGCCTCTCTTTGGCTTTCCGGCCCTTTATTATCCGGGCGTCACCGACGCCGGCTCCGGGGGCGTCCTGATTCTGAAAGATGGTCAGCAGGCGCAGGCGGATATGACTCTCATCCGCCAGCGATTCTTTCCTGTCACCATCGCCGTCCACGGCATGCGGGAGACGCCCACCAGCTTCGAGATTGCGGACGGCAGCGGCCGTCTCACTGGACTCCCCGTCCACTTCGATTCCCGTAGCGAAATTGCGCGCGCGAACGTCCCCAATGGCTCATGGACCCTGATCGCCCGTGCCTTCGGCGCCACGATGCGCTTCGGCCGTATGGACTTTCAGGTGGCCGGCGCACCGGTCAGCTTCGCCATCAGCGTTGCCGTCGTACCGCCGATTCCAGTCGTCATCAACCGTGACTACACCGCTTCCGCCGACGGGTCGCAGCCGCCCACCTCGGGTCCCGGCCTGAACCTGTCCCTCGTTGCGGCCGCCGATTTCTCGATGTCTGGCGGCGGCGGTGGCCTTCGTTCCGATAACAACCAGGACTGGGAGATCAGCATCACCGGTCCCGGCCGTTTCTGGGTGGAGGCGGAACCTTTCCCGCCCGCTTATGTCGCCTCAGTCACCAGCGGCGGCACCGATCTCGCCACAACGCCGCTGACGGTCTCACCCGGCAACCCGCCTGCGCCTATTGAAGTCACTCTCCGCAACGACCCAGGCACGATTGCCGGTACGATCGACAGCGCATCTCCCGGCGCGGCCGGCGGTCCCGGCGAGCAACCTCAGATCTGGATCTACGCCATCCCGCTCTTTCCTGCTACGGGGCACCTGCCGGAAACCGCGCTCCGCGACAACGGCCAGTTCACCCTGGCGAATCTCGCTCCGGGCTCGTATCGCGTTGTCGCCTGCGATGCGGCCCAGGAGATCGACTTCCACTCGCAGGAAGGGCTCGCGGCCTGGTCCGGCAAAGGCCAGGTGGTCACGGTCGATCCCAACGGAACCGCGAATGTCGAGCTGACGGTGATCCACGGAGATGTCGCTCCATGATGCGCGTCGCCGTCCTGACCGCGGTGATCACGCTGAGTGGGCTCGCGTCCGCTGTGCAGACCGCGCCCGCTTCCGGATCCTTCACCATCAGCGGCGTCGTGCGCAGCGCCACCACCGGCGCGCCCCTCGATCGCGCCGAGGTCACGCTCTCGACCACCGGGGAACAGGAGACGCAGATTGCCGAAGTCATCACGGGCGAAGGCGGCGGTTTTCGCTTCGATCACCTGGACGCCGGCAAATATGCGCTGGCCGCCTCGCGCCGCGGCTACATCGCCGCGAGCTATCAGGAGCATGAAGGCGGTTACTCCACGGCGATCGTCACAGGGCCGGGGCTTGCCTCCGAAGGTCTCCGCTTCGATCTCTTCCCCACTGCAGTGATCGGCGGCGTCATCACCGATGACAGCGGCGACCCGGTTGGCGGCGCTCAGGTGACGCTCTATCGCCAGCAGCAGGAGGAGGGTGAGACGAAAATTGTGAGGGACGATGCCGATTCCACCGAAGAGGACGGCGGCTATGAATTCGATCGCCTCCATACCGGCACTTACTACATCGGCGTTTCCGCAACTCCCTGGTATGCGTTTCATCTGCCGCAGCGAACCGCTCCCGACGGCTCGCCGCTGCCCGACGATCAGCAGCCTCACTCTGCCCTGGACGTCGCTTACCCGATGACCTTCTACGCGAACGCGACGGATTCCGCCTCCGCCACGCCGATTCAGATCAATGCCGGCGATCACCCGGAGCTGAATCTCACGCTGCACGCGGTCCCCGCGGTGCACGTCCTGATCCGCGTTCCCAAACCCGATCCCATGCACGGCCTTTCCGTCCCGCAAATCGAGCAGAACGTCTTTGGCATGGAGCAATTCCAGCCGCCACAGAACGAAACGATCCGCACCGCCGGCGGCCAGACATTCATCGATCTCGGCGCGGTCGCGCCGGGCCACTACACGCTTCGTGACTTTGGGGAGAACGGCGCCAGCCGTAGTGCCTCGTTCGATTTCACCACGGACCAGACCCTGGACTTCAGCGCGACCGGCAACACTGTCGACGTTTCCGGCAAGCTGGAGATGGCCAATGGCGCGGCGCTGCCGCCGGTGACGATGCTGCAACTGGTTCCCGCGGGAAGCAGCGCCGTGAGTATCCCGGCCTCCGCCGATGGCTCGTTCGATCTGCGCGCAGTCGCGCCCGGCGAGTACACGGTCCACGTCATGAGCTCCACAGGAACGCTGAACGTGGTCCAGATGGCGGCTTCCGGCGCGGCGGTGCACGGCCACCGCATCACCGTGGGCACCGATCCGGTTCTGCTCGCCGCTACGTCTGGCGCGCGGATCGGTTTCTGTCTCAGGATTCACCCGGCGTGACGGCAAGGGACTGGGCGGCGTGATGGTCCTGCTTGTCCCCGATAACCCGCAGGACAACGCCGACCTCTTTCGCCGCGATCAGAGTGACTCCGACGGCAGCTTCACACTGAGCCGCGCGCTGCCCGGCAACTACATCCTGGTGGCGATCGAAAACGGCTGGTCGCTGGAGTGGAGCCGGCCGGAGGTGATCGCGCCGTATCTGGTTCGCGGGTTGAAGATCCGCATCCCTGGAGAACCAGCGAATCTCGCGCTTCCTTCTCCTGTGGAAGTGCAATGACGCGCCGGTCGCGTCTCAGTTCACCATCACCATCATCAGCGACGCATCATCGCGGCACTTCCGGCCGGTGTGTTGCTCAACTTCCGCCAGGATTTCGTGGGTGAGCTTCTCCGCGCCGAGCGCGCGACCGCGGTCGACCGCCGTAATCAGCCGCTGATAGCCGAACTCCTGCCGCCGCCGATTCTCTGCCTGCAAGAGGCCGTCGGTGACCAGAAGCAGGCAGTCGCCGGAGCGCAGCTCCACATCCTGGTCCTGATACAGCCAGTGCGAGAAGATGCCCAGCACGCCGCTGAAGCTGGCCGGAAACTCGACCGCGCCATCGGCGCGCACCAGCAGGGGGAGACAATGGCCCGCGTTCTCATAGCGCAGCCGCTTCTCCACCCCATCGAGCACGCCATAGAACATGGTGATGAGCCGCGGCTCGCCGCCCGGCCGACACAAGGCCTGATTCACGCGCGTGCACAGCTCCGCCGGAGAAGCCGCCTCCGGCGCCAGAGCCCGAACCGTCTGCTGCAGCTCGGTCGCCAGCTTTGCCGCAGCCAGCCCCTTCCCGGAAACATCCGCGATACACAGCGCCGTCTGCCCCGGAGCAACCGGGAACACGTCCAGGTAGTCGCCACTCACCTCCGGCGACGCTCGCCATCCCAGCGCGATGTCGTAACCGTCAACCCGCGGCGCCGTCTGCGGCAGCAGGTTCTGCAGCAGCGCCCGCGCTTCGGCCCGCTCCTGCGCGCGAGCGCCGCCCTTTGCCGGCTGGATCAGGCGGCTCAGCACCTCTTTGGCGGCTGCTGTGGACATGTGACGACAGCCTACCAGAGGCTGGCCGCTGGGCAACAAGATATTGGAATCGTCATCCGCGCGCAATAGAAAAGACGCACCCCGCACGGGGATGCGCCCTTCGTTCCTGCTACAGGCCAGCGGCTACGGGCTGACTTACTCCGCCTTTTCGCCGCCGCCTTCGCCGGTTTCCTGTTCGGCCATGGCTTTCTGCATCTCTTCGCGGCGCTTCGCGCGGGCTTCGGCACGCTTCTGGCGCTTCTCGTCCAGCACCTGCTCGGCGTCCACCAGTTCGATGTACACCTTCTCGGCCCCGTCGCCGCGCTGGAAGCCTTTGCGGATGATGCGCAGGTAGCCGCCGTTGCGGTCGCCGTAGCGCGGCGCCACGGTATCGAACAGCCGGGTCACCACTTCGCGGGTCTGCAGATAGCTCAGCGCCTGCCGCCGCGCATGCAGGTCGCCCTTTTTGCCCAGCGTGATCAGCTTCTCGACGTGCGGCCGCGCGGCTTTCGCCTTCGCCACCGTGGTCTCGACGCGGTCCTCCAGAAGAATGGACGTCACCAGATTGCGCAGCAGCGCGCGGCGATGGCTGGTGTTCCGTCCCAGTTTGTATCCTGCATTGCGATGACGCATCGGTTTCTCTCTGTCTGAATTTCTATTTCTGCCAGGCTGGTTCAGGGGTCAGATTTTCTAATCCCTAACCCCTAAACCCTGATCCCTGCCTTTTAGAAGTTCTCTGTCTCGGGCTGAATCGGCAGATCCGAATCCAGGCCCTCTTCCTCTTCGTCGTCGAAGCGGCTGTAGCTGGCGGCCAGCTGCGCGGCGGGGAGAACGCTCGTCGGTCCGGGAACCGCGTTGCCCTGCTCGTCGATGCGCATACCCAGCGACAACCCCATCTGCGCCAGAATTTCCTTGATTTCGTTCAGCGACTTGCGGCCGAAATTCTTGGTCTTCAGCATCTCGGCTTCGGTCTTCTGGACGAGTTCTCCAATCGTCTGAATGTTTGCGTTCTTCAGGCAGTTGTAGCTGCGCACGCTCAGCTCCAGCTCTTCCACCGAGCGGTTCAGGTTCTCGTTCTTCAGCTGAACGCGACCCTCTTCGGCATGGCCTTCGGCTTCGATCTCTTCCTCGAAGTTGATGAAGATGCTCATGTGATCCTTGAGCAGCTTCGCCGCGAGGCCCACTCCATCCGCAGGCAGTATCGAGCCGTTCGTCCAGACCTCAAGGGTCAGCTTGTCGTAGTCGGTGATCTGACCGAGACGCGCCGCATCCACGGTGAAGTTCACTTTGCGCACGGGCGAGTGCACCGAGTCCACCGGGATGAAGCCAATACCCAGATCGGAATCGAAGTTCTTGTCGGCGGAGACATACCCACGGCCGCGCTTCAGCCGCATCTCCATGCTCAGCCGCCCGCCTTCGCTGACGGTGGCGATATAGACATCCTTGTCGAGAATTTCCACGTCTCCGTCGGCTTCGATCATGCCGGCGGTGATCGCTCCCGGCTGGTCCGCGTTCAGGTAGAGCGCCTTGGGGCCGTCGCCGTTCAGCTTGAACGGAATCTGCTTCAGGTTCAGAACGATGTCGGTCGCGTCTTCCACGACGCCGGCGATCGACTGGAACTCGTGCAGAACGCCCTCGATCCGCACCGCCGTGACGGCCGCGCCTTCAATCGAAGACAGCAGGGTCCGCCGCAAGGCGTTGCCGATGGTGGTGCCGAAGCCGCGCTCAAACGGCTGCGCGCTGAACTTGCCGTATTTTTCGGTGAGCGTCTCGCTCTCAACTGCCAGACGCTTGGGTTTTTGAAATCCTCTCCAAAGCATGTCGTATACCCTCTGCACAGCGGGCGCCGCGAAGCATTTTGCAGCGGCTGTGCCGTTTCACTCCGTTGATAGAATCCGCCTTGCGGCGTCGTTCAGCCGGTAGCCGGTAGCCAGTGGCCGGTAGCAGCTACCCGCTACAGGCTACGGGCTACAGGCTTTCGGCTTATTTCGAATACAGTTCCACGATCAGCTGCTCGTTCACCGGCAGGTTGATATCGTCGCGTTTCGGCAGCGACATGACCTTACCGCTCAGAGTGTTCTGATCCGTGCTGAGCCACGACGGCGCCGGCTGATGGCTGGCAAACTCCCGCGCACCCTCGATCACGCCCAGCTTTTCGCTGTTGGGGCGAATCTTGATCTCGTCGCCCACGCCTACCTGGAATGAAGGGATGTTCACCTTGCGGCCGTTCACCTCGACGTGTCCGTGGCGAACCAGCTGCCGCGCCTGACGGCGCGAGCTGGCAAAGCCAAGGCGGAAGGTCACGTTATCCAGACGCCGCTCCAGCTGCTGCAGCAGCAGCTCGCCGGTGACGCCGGGTGTGCGCGCAGCCTTCTCGTAGTAGGCGCGGAATTGCCCTTCGAGGGCGAAGTAGATGCGGCGCGCCTTCTGCTTCTCACGCAGCTGCAGACCGTAGCCTACGATCTTGGCCTTGCGGTCACGGCCGTGCTGGCCGGGGGCAAAATTGCGCTTCTCGATGGCGCACTTGTCGCTGAAACACTTCGCGCCCTTCAGGAACAGCTTCATGCCTTCTCGCCGGCATAGCCGGCAGACGGCTCCCGTATAACGTGCCAATGCATTCTCCTTAGTTCAGAGGCCGACCGGTTTACAGGCGTCGCCCTTCGTCCCGGTCCATCCGTTAGTTTAACCCAGCGGATAGTGTTTAGCGTATAGCGTTTACTGCGTCCGTTGCTTCTGGAGTCTCTACGCTAACCGCTATACGCTATCCGCTCGTTCCTCAGACTCTCCGCCGCTTCGGCGGCCGGCAGCCATTGTGCGGAATCGGAGTGACGTCGCGAATGGAGCGAACTTCGATCCCTGCCGCGGCCAGAGCACGCACCGCAGACTCACGACCGGAACCCGGACCCGCCACCCGCACATCCACCGTGCGCACGCCATGATCCCGCGCCATGTTGGCCGCGTTCATCGCCGCCTGCTGCGCCGCGAACGGAGTGCCCTTACGCGACCCGCGGAAGCCCAGCGAACCGGAGCTTTTCCAGGAGAGCGTGTTGCCCTGCTGGTCGGTGATGGTCACGATGGTGTTGTTGAACGAGGCCTGGATGTGCACCACACCGAACGGCACATTCTTGCGCTCGCGCTTCTTGAACTTCTTGTTCCGCGCGGCTTTGCCGCCGGCTGCTTTTGCTGGTTTGTCCGCCATTAGGTCTTCGCCGTCGCTTTCTTCTTGTTCGCCACTGTGCCCTTACGGGGACCCTTGCGGGTGCGGGCGTTGGTGTGGGTGCGCTGGCCGCGTACCGGCAGACCGCGGCGGTGCCGCTGCCCGCGATACGACTGGATATCGACGAGCCGCTTGATGTGCATTGCGGTGTCCTTGCGGAGATCGCCTTCCACATCGCCCTGCTCTTCGATGACCTGACGGATCCGGTTGACCTCGTCTTCGCCGAGATCCTGGACCTTCTTGAACGGATCGACCGTCGCCGCGCCCAGAATCTTCAGCGCCCGCGGATTGCCGATGCCGTAGATGTACGTCAGCGCGATTCTTGCCTGCTTGTTGCGGGGCAGATCGACGCCTGCAATACGTGCCATACGGTGTCCTTTGTTATGCCCCGGCCTGTTTCCCGGAGCGGTTGTTCCGGCCGATCTTCGTACCGGAGTTTTGAGAGCCTGATGGAATTGCTTCGGGGTTCATCGCAAGCCTTTGTAGCTAACTCGCCCCAGCTGCCCTGATGCTCGCAGCAGCTCAGCCCTCGGTTCCAGCCGGGAGCCGGGAGCCTGGAGCCAGGAGGAAAACCTCCGAGCTCCGAACTCCTGGGTCCCAGCTGCTGTTCTCAGCCCTGACGCTGCTTATGCTTCGGATTCTCGCAGATCACCCGCACCACACCCTGGCGATGGATGACCTTGCACTTGTCACAAATCTTCTTAACTGACGCCCTGACTTTCATCACTTCTTACCCTTCACGCATCCGCTTCCAGCTCGCGCGTTCGATTTTCTGAACGCTGTACGCTGTACGCTAAACGCTATTTGTATCGATACACAATTCGCCCGCGCTTCAAATCGTACGGGCTCAGTTCCACCGCCACGCGATCTCCGGGAAGAATGCGGATGAAGTTCTTCCGCATGCGCCCCGACACGTGAGCCAATACTTCGTGGCCCTGACTATTCTCGAGCTTCACCTTGAACATGGCATTGGGCAACGTCTCGAGAACCGTTGCCATGACCTCAATCGCGTCTTCCTTCGACAATCGTGATCCTTATCTGTGTTGAATCCGTCCTACTGCGTCAAAACCAGAGCTCCATCCTTCGTCACCGCTACGGTGTGCTCGAAGTGCGCGCTCCAGCTGCCATCCTCAGTAACCGCCGTCCAGCCATCCTTCAGAACCTGAACGCCCGGCCGTCCCGCATTCACCATCGGCTCAATGGCCAGAACCATCCCGGCTTTGAGCGCCATTCCGTGCCCGCGCTCGCCGAAGTTCGGCACCTGCGGGTCTTCGTGCAGCTTCGTACCGATCCCGTGCCCTACAAAATCCCGGACGATGCTGAAACCTTCCGCCTCGACCGTTTCCTGCACCGCCGCGCCCACATCGCCCAGCGTCGCTCCCGGCTTCACTTCCCGGATCGCGCTTTCCAGAGAGGCTGCCGTCACATCCAGCAGCTTCCGCGCTTTGGCGCCAATCTTATTGCCCACGGCGACCGTAATCGCGGAATCGCCGTAATACCCGTTCAGCACTACGCCCGTATCGATCGAAACCAGATCCCCGTCGCGCAGCTTCCGCTCCCCCGACGGGATCCCATGCACCACTTCGTTGTTGATCGAGGTGCACAGCACACAGGGATACCCGTGGTATCCCTTGAAGGCCGGAGTCGCCCCCAGCTCCCGAATCTTTTCCGCGGCCGCCTGCTCCAGATCGAGCGTGGACGACCCCGGCTTCACTGCCTTGCGGACATGCTCCAGCACTTCCCGCACGACCTGTCCGCTGCGCCGCATCTTTTCAATCTCCTGCGGCGTTCTGATCGTGACGGCCACCCGCTCAACTCCTCAGGCGCGCCACCGCGGCCACAACTCCGGCCGCGACTGCCTGCACCGGCTTTTCGCCGTCCACTTCCTCGAACCGGCCCTGAGCGCGGTAATGCTCCACTACGGGAGCCGTTTGCGTCTCGTACGTCCGCATCCGCTCCTGAAAAACTTCCTCAGTATCGTCGGAACGCCGGGTCAGAGGACTGCCGTCCAGATCGCACTTCTCATCGACCTTTGGCGGGTTCAGGTAGATGTTGTAGATCGTCCCGCACACTGGACAGCTGCGCCGTCCGGTAATACGGCGCAATAATTGAGTATAACTGACCTGGATACTGATCGCAATCACCGGCAAGGCTTTAGGGTCGGCGCCAATGTGCTGGTCCAGCCACTTCGCCTGACCGAGGGTTCTCGGGAAGCCGTCCAGGATATAGCCGTTCGCCGTATCGGGCTGCTTCAGCCGCTCGGCGACCATTTGGTTCACCAGCTCGTCGGGAACCAGATGACCGGCCTCCATAATCTCTTTGGCCTTTAGCCCCAGCGGCGTGCCGTGGTCGCGGTTATAGCGGAGGAGGTCGCCGGTGGAAATCTGCGGAATGCCCCACCTGGCCACCAGCTCTTTGGCCTGCGTTCCCTTGCCCACCCCGGGCGCGCCCAGCAGCAAAATCGGCCCCGGTTTTATCTTTAACTGATTGCCACTCTCCACACGCGCATCCGCCACCACTGACCCCATTACCAGGCCCGCCTTCCTCGAATCCTCCCGCTCTTGGGCGAGAAGCCTTCATAGTGGCGCATGATGAGCTGCGCTTCGATCTGGTTCACCGTATCCATGGCCACGCCAACGACGATCAGCAGCGAGGTTCCGCCAAAGTAGAAGTTGAAGCCAAGCCCATTAGTCACCCAGGTGGGCAGCGATTCGAACCAGCTCCCGATCAGCCACAGGTGGTTCAGGTGAATGCCGCTGATCAGCAGCTGCGGGATAATCGCCACGACGATCAGGTACAGCGCGCCTACCATGGTGATGCGGGTCAGGATCTCGTTCACGAAATCCGAGGTGCGGCGCCCCGGCCGGATGCCGGGAATGAAGCCGCCGTACTTGCGCATGTTATCGGCAATGTCGTCAGGGCGAAACACGATCGAGATGTAGAAATACGCGAAGAAGACGATCGCGATCATGTAGATCAGCTCGTACGACGGCTCGCCGGGACGCAGCGCGTCGAAGGTCCGCGACAGCCATGGGCTGTTCCTGACGAAGGCCGCCTGCCCAAAGAGCATCGGCGCCGACAGCACGGACGCTGCAAAGATGATCGGCATAACGCCGCCGGAGTTCACTTTCAGCGGCAGGTGGGTGGACTGGCCGCCCATCAGGCGCCGTCCCACAATCCGCTTGGCGTACTGCACCGGAATCCGCCGTTCGCTCTTTTCGACGTAGACGATGAACGCCACCACGACGAGCATGCCGAATGACCAGCAGGATCAGCGCGGGTACCGTGAACGCCCCAAACCGCTCGGTCTTCGCCGTATTGACCAGATCGGCGATGCCGGTCGGCAGACCTACCACGATGCCGGCGAAAATCAGCAAACTCATGCCGTTGCCGATACCGCGCTCGGTGATCTGCTCGCCCAGCCACATGATGAACGTGGTGCCCGCAGTCAGAGTGATCACGGTCATCGCGATGAAGCCGAAGCCCGGGTCGAGCACCATGTTGCCGGAGCTGCGCAGCGCAATGGCGATGGCCGCCGACTGGACAATGCCCAGGCCCACCGTGACGTAGCGCGTCCACTGGGTGATTTTCCGCCGCCCGATCTCGCCTTCTTTCTGCAGCTTGGCCAGCGGTTCATAGACCACCGTGAGCAGCTGGAAGATGATCGACGCGGTGATGTAGGGCATGATGCCCAGGGCGAACACCGTCAGACGGCGCAGGTTGCCGCCGCTGAACAGGTCCACCAGGCCCAGCGAGGAGCCTGCCTGGCTGTTGAAGAAATTCTCCAGCGCCGCCACGTTCACGCCCGGAGTGGTGATGTGCGCGCCCAGCCGGTAGACCGCCAGGATGCCCAGAGTGAACAGGACACGCCTGCGCAGGTCGGGGACACGGAAGATATTCAGAAACTTCTCAAACATGGATGGATGCTCTCATCATACTCTGCGAGGCTGTAGCCGGTAGCTGGAAGTGTCTAACGTTCGTTCTTGCGGGCCAGCTTGCCTGCAGGCTTGTTTTCGGCGTTCCCCCCGCCGAGCACAACCGCTTTCCCGCCGGCCTTCTCGATCTTTTCCTGCGCCGACTTCGAGAACTTGTGCGCGTGGACGATCAGCGCGCCCTTCAGCTCGCCGCTGCCCAGGATCTTCACCAGGCCATTGCGCTTTTTCACCAGGCCGAGCGCGACAAACTTCTCCAGCGTCAGCTCCTTCTCGCCCAGTTCTCCCAGACGGTCCAGGTTCACGACCGTGTACTCGGTCCGGAAGATGTTGGTGAAGCCGCGCTTGGGGAGACGGCGGTGCAGAGGCATCTGTCCGCCTTCAAAGCCGCGCATCAGGCTCGAGCCCGACCGCGATCCCTGTCCCTTGTGGCCGCGCCCGGAGGTTTTCCCGGTACCCGACCCCATGCCGCGCCCAATGCGCTTCTTGTTCCGATTCGCCTTCTTCGGCGCCCGCAGATTTGAAAGATTCATCGTTTTCCTCGCTCAACGCCGGCCGGAATTTCACCGGACGACTCGCATATTCTAGGGACCACGGGATACGGTCTACGGTTTAACGATCCCGTACCCCGTAAACCGTTAACCCTGTTCCACAATCCGCACCAGGTGCGGCACCGTCTTCACCATTCCGCGGATCGATGGCGTGTCTTCCCGCTCCACAATCTGGTTCAGCCGCGTGAAGCCCAGGCCCTTGATCACCCGCTTGTGCTTCACCGGCGCCTGGATCATCGACCGGTAGTACTGAATCTGAATCGTGGCCTTCGCTGCGGCCTGCTTCTTCGTCTGCGCCATAGTTAGATCTCCTGCGCCTGCTTGCCGCGCATCGCCGCGACTTCGTTCCTGTCGCGCAGCTGTGTCAGCGCGTCGAAGGTCGCCTTGATCACGTTGTGCGGATTGGCCGTGCCCAGGCTCTTGGTGAGAACGTTCTGCACGCCCGCCGAAGTCATGACCGCGCGCACCGCGCCGCCGGCAATCACGCCCGTGCCTTCCGGAGCCGGCTTCAGCAGCACCTGCCCCGAACCGAACCGTCCCAGGACCTGATGCGGAATCGTGGTCGCCGTCAGATTCACATGCACGAGGTTCTTCTTGGCCGCCTCGATGCCCTTGCGAATTGCCTGCGGGACCTCGCGCGCCTTGCCCGAGCCGTACCCGACCACGCCCGCGCCCGGATCGCCCACCACCACCAGCGCCGCGAACGACATATTTTTGCCGCCCTTCACGACCTTGGTCACGCGGTTGATCGCCACTACCTGATCCTTCAGGTTGTACTGCCCCGAATCCAGCTTCTTTCTCAGTGTCGCCATTCCGTTCCCTTCACTTTTAGGGATTAGAGTTTAGGTTTAGGGTTTACCAGGCGGCTCATCGCCGGCTCGACGTCTTTCAATCCCTAATCCCTAAACTCCAAACTCTGCCTTTAGAATTCCAGCCCTGCTTCGCGCGCCGCATCCGCCAGCGCCTTGATGCGCCCGTGATACAGATAGCCGCCGCGATCGAAGACTACTTTGGTGATGCCCTTTTCCTTCGCGCGCTCGGCGATCAGCTTCCCAATCTCCTTCGCCGCCGCAACGTTTCCCCCGGTCTTCGCCTTCGCCGCCACCGTCGAGGCCGACACCACCGTCACACCCTGCGCATCGTCAATGACCTGCGCGTAAATATGGTTCAGCGACCGGTACACATTCAGCCGCGGACGCTCTGTGGTCCCGGCCAGCCGGCGCCGGATGCGGGTATGCACCCGCTGCCGAATCGCGTTTCTCTTCCTCTGCGGAATCATCGTTTCCCTTTCCTAAAAGCGGAGCCGCCCTGCGACCCCGTTCGGTTTTCTGGACCAGAGTTTAGAGTTTAGGGGTTAGGGATTAGTTCGATCCTGTGCTTGTTTGCGCCGCTCCCTAACCCTAACTCCCAACCCGATCTCCACCCCGTTCTTTTTAATCCCTAAACTCTAATCCCTAAACTCTGCTCTACTTCGCTCCCGTCTTGCCGACCTTCTTCTTCAGCCGCTCGTTCGCGTAGCGCACGCCCTTGTTCTTGTATGGATCCGGCTTGCGCAGAGACCGCATATCTGCGGCCACCTGGCCTACCTGCTGGCGATTCACGCCGCTCACCGTCACCCGCGTCTGCTTGGGATCGATGGTCGCCGTAACTCCCGTCGGCAGCGGAAACTCAATCGGATGCGAATACCCCAGCGTGAACACCACCGTGTTCTTACCCTTCAGCTCCGCGCGGTAGCCGATGCCGACAATGTCCAAATCCTGAGTCCAGCCCTGCGTGACGCCGTGAACGGCATTGGCCACCAGCGCCCGCGACAATCCATGGATTGCTGCCTGCGCGTCGTTCTCCCGCACCGCGTGCAGCTCACCGTCTTTCTGCTCGAGCGTGATTCCAGCCGGAATCCACTGCACCATCTTGCCCCTGGGGCCTTCCACCGTCACCACGTTCCCCTGCAGGGAGTACTTCACGCCCTGCGGCAGCGGAATCGGCTTCTTTCCAATTCGTGACATCGTCAGATCCTTATTGGGCTTGCGAGTCCCGGGGTCGCTTCCGCTTCCCCGTTCCACTGCAGCCTTTCAAAAACAGCCGGCAGCCGGTGGCCAGTTGCTAAAGCCCCGGTCAGTCGGCTTTACCAAATCTCGCAGAGAACTTCGCCGCCTACTTTTTCGCGGCGCGCCTGGCGACCGGTCATCACGCCCCGCGGCGTGGTCATGATGCTGATGCCGAGGCCGCCCTGCACCCGGCGGATTTCGTCGTGGCCGATGTAGACCCGGCAGCCCGGGCGCGAGATGCGCTCGAGATCCCGAATCGCGGCCTCGTTGTTGGCCCCGTACTTCAGGTACACGCGCAGCACCGCGCGGCCGTTCTCTTCGGTCGTTTTGAAGTTGGAGATGTAACCCTCTTCCTTGAGAATGCGGGCAATCTCCGCCTTCAGCTTCGAGGCCGGCACATCCAGCTTCTGGTGACGCGCGCGAATCGCATTGCGAATCCGCGTCAGAAAATCCGCTACCGGATCGGTCAAACTCATCGTCTCTCCTTCATTCCCCGTTCGCTCCGCCTGTCCTGCTCCGCCAGCGGAGAACCAGCCGGAATGTTCTTCTGGCCTCGAGCTCTCACCCTTAGCCGAACTCGTTTTTGCGCCCGCAGGGCGCGTGTCGCCGTGCGCGCAGCACTCACCAGCTGGACTTGACTACCCCGGGAATCTCGCCCTTCAGCGCCAGACTCCGGAAGCACAGCCGGCACACTCCAAACTTCCGCAGAAACCCCCGCGGTCGTCCGCACAGCTGGCAGCGGTTGTGCTTGCGGCTTTTGAACTTCGGCTTGCGCGCGTCCTTGACTCGTTTTGCTGTTGTTGCCATGTTTTTCGCTAACCCTTCCCTTACGCCGTTTGCCGGAACGGCATGCCAAACTGCCGCAGCAGCGCGCGCGCCGAGTTATCGTCGCGGGCTGACGTCACAATCGTGATGTTCATGCCCTTCAGCTTTTCCACTTTCGCGTAGTCGATCTCCGGAAAGATCAGCTGGTCGCGAATGCCGAGCGTGTAGTTGCCGCGCCCGTCAAAACTCTTCGTCGAGACCCCGCGGAAATCGCGCACGCGCGGCAGCGCCACTGAAATCAGCCGGTCGAGGAACTCGTACATGGTGTCCCCGCGCAGCGTGACCATGGCGCCGATGGGCATGTTCTCGCGCACCTTGAAAGCTGCGATCGACTTCTTGGCCCGCGTGGTCACCGGCTTCTGCCCGGCAATTGCCGCCAGATCGGCCGTGAGCGGGTCGAGCATCTTCGAATTCTGCGTCGCCTCGCCCAGCCCCATATTCACCACGATCTTCTCCAGCCGCGGTACCGCCATCGGGTTCTCAAGGCCCAGCTCCTTCTGGAGCACGCCTTTGATCTCTTTGTGGTACTTCTCTTTCAGTCTCGCTGCCATTGTCGTTTCTCTTCCTTCTGTCTCCGGTCTCGGATTGGCTCACGCCGTCTACCGTTACGGGGACTTCATCAGCCTGTGGCCCGTAGCCTGTAGCATTTTCGCGGTTCGTTGTCAGCTACAGGCCACCGGCTACCGGCTTCCGTTACTTCTTTTTGACGGCAATCGTTCCGCCGCACTTCTTGCAGACGCGCACCTTCACGTCACCTTCAAACTTGTGACCCACCCGCGTGGGCTGGTTGCAGCTCGGGCAAACCAGCATCACGTTTGACACGGGAATCGGCGCCTCCTGCTCGGCGATGCCGCCCTGGATCCGCCGCTGCGGATTCTGCTTCAGGTGCTTCTTGATGATGCGCACGTGCTCGACGAGAATCCGCCCCTCGTCGGGAAACACGCGCAGCACGCGGCCCTTCTTGTCGCGGTCGCTGCCGCTGATCACCTGCACCGTATCGTTCCGCTGAATATTCAACCCTGCCATAATCCGTCCGTCCTCACCGGCCGCTTCACTCCTGGCCGTTTTTCGCTACCGGCTACCCGCTACGGGCTACCGGCTGCTGGTCCCGAAGCTCACAGAACTTCCGGAGCCAGCGAAACAATCTTCAAAAACTTCTTCTCGCGCAGCTCGCGCGCCACCGGACCGAAGACGCGCGTGCCCACCGGCTCGCCCGCGTCGTTGATCAGCACGGCCGCGTTGGTGTCAAAGCGGATATAGGTTCCGTCGCGCCGCCGTGTCTCTTTACGCGTGCGTACCACAACCGCCTTCACCACCTTGCCCTTTTTCACCTGTCCGTCCGGCGAAGCTTCCTTCACCGCCGCGGTGATTACATCGCCCAGCCCCGCCTTCAGCCCGCTCGCGCCGCCCAGAGGCAGAATCATCTGCAGCTTGCGCGCGCCGGAGTTGTCGGCGACTTCGAGCATCGTTCTCATCTGGACTGCCATCGCACTCTCCCCCTCTTACGCTCCGGCTCGCCTGCCGCCGGCCCATACAAACGTACCCTGTACCGCTGCCCGCAGTTACTGAGCGGCCTTTGCGGCCTGTTCTTCTACCTGCGCCAACGCCGACCGACGCACGATCTCTTCCAGACTCCAGCGCTTCAGCTTGCTCAGCGGCCGCGTCTCGCGAATGCGCACCATATCGCCCACCCGCGCGGTGTTCTGCTCGTCGTGCGCGTAGAACTTGCGGGTGCTGCGCACAATGCGCTTGTACTTGGCGTGCGCCTTGCGCATCTCCACTTCCACCACGATGGTCTTCTGCATCTTCGTCGAGACCACCTGGCCGACCTTCTCGTTGCGCCGCGGTTCGCGTTTGGTTTCCGTTGCTTCGCTCATATCAGCCCTTCTTCACGCTCGAGGATCGAGCCGCTTTCTTCTTGTTCGCCGACGGCCGGGCCGCGGACTTGCGCGTCGCCGTCCGTCCGCCGGACTTGCTGCGAGATGAAGCGCTCTTCTTCGCCGCCGCCTTTTTCCGGGCCGGCTTCGCCGCCTTCTTCCGCGCATGCTTCACCGGAGCTTCGGTCTCCGTCGACTCCAGCTTGTGGGTCGCGCCGTGCACGCCCAGCTCGCGCTCGCGCTCGACGGTCTTGATGCGGGCGATATCCTTGCGCAGCTCGCGCAGCTTCTTCACGCCTTCGGTCTGCCCGAGCTTCATCTGGAAGCGCAGCCGGAACAGCTGTTCGCCGGTCTTGCGTTCCTCGAGCCCCAGCTCGTCGTCGCTCAGGTTACGAATCTTCTCTACATCCATCGTTTTTCTTCTCTCCGGCCGGATCCAGATCCAGGATCCCACCTGCGTCTCGTATGCCGCGGTTTCGAATACTGCCAAAGACTTCTCCTGCCTACTTTGCGGCCACCGTCGCTTTCACATCGTGACGCTGGACAAACTTCGTTTTCAGCGGCAGCTTGTGCGCCGCCAGCCGCATCGCTTCCGTGGCCATCTCCGGGGTCACGCCTTCCATCTCGAACAGAATGCGCCCGGGGCGAACGACAGCGACCCAGTGATCCGGCGCCCCCTTGCCCTTGCCCATACGGGTTTCGGCCGGCTTCTTGGTCACCGGCTTATCGGGAAACAGACGCAGCCATATCTTGCCACCGCGCTTGATGAAGCGCGTCATGGCCACGCGGCTGGCTTCGATCTGCCGGTCGGTGATATATCCGCACTCCATCACCTTGAGACCGTAGTCACCGAACGACAGCTCGCTGCCGCGCCATGCCTTGCCCCGCATGCGCCCGCGCTGCTGCTTGCGGTACTTCACTTTCTTTGGCATCAACATAAAAAGTCCTCAGCTCGTAGCTCGTAGCTCGTAGCCTGTAGCCCGAACATCCGGCTACCCGCTACAGGCCACTGGCTGCCTTTAGAACACCGACGTTCCGACCGCCGCCTGCGGCTCACGCCGCTTAGCCTGATAGATATCGCCGCGGTAGATCCACGTCTTCACGCCGATCACGCCGTAGGTCGTGCGCGCTTCGGCAAAGCCATAATCGATGTCCGCGCGCAGCGTGTGCAGCGGCAGACGCCCCTGCAGATACCACTCCGAGCGGGCAATCTCGTTCCCGTTCAGGCGGCCGCTCACGCGAACCTTAATTCCTTTGCAGCCGAAGCGCAGCGCCGAGTCCACGGCCTTGCGCATCGCGCGGCGGAAGCCCACGCGCTTTTCCAGTTGCAGCGCGATATTCTCTGCGACCAGCTGCGCGTCCAGCTCCGGCTTGTTCACCTCGAGAATGTCGATGAACACGTCGCGGTTGGTCCGCTTCTGCAGCTCGCCCTTCAGCTTCTCGATCTCGGCGCCCTTGCGGCCGATCACAATGCCCGGACGCGCGGTGCGGATCATCAGGCGCAGCTTGTTCCCCGGCCGCTCCACTTCCACCGAGCTGACGCCGGCCGCCTTCAGCTTCTCCTTCAGCTCGCGCTTCAGGTGCACGTCCTCGATCAGCAGCCGGCTGTAATCTTTTCCGGCAAACCACCGCGAGTGCCACGGCTTGTTGATCCCGACCCGGAATCCGTAAGGATGGACTTTCTGTCCCATAATCTCTGAATCCTCTCTCTCACTCCCGGCCGTGCGTCTCTGCGGCGCAAGCCGCATTCGCCTGGACGGCCAGTCTTACTTCTTCTTCGCGGGCTTCTTCGCCGCGCTCTTTTTGGCAGGCTTATGCGCCGCCGCTTTCTTTGCCGGCTTGTGTGCTGCCTTCTTCGCCGGAGCCTTCTTTGCAGATTTCTTCGCCGCTGCCTGCTTCACCGGCTTCTCGTCTGAATCCTCACCCACACGCGTGACCAGGCCGTTCGCCTGGGCCCGCTCCGCCACGGCAATCTGGATGTGCGACAGCCGCCGCTGGTACCGATACGCGCGGCCCATGGGCGCCGGCCGGATCCGCTTCATGCGCGGCCCTTCGTTGGCTACCGCCGTCTTCACGTACAGGTTGTCCAGATCCACGTCGAGCCCCTGCTCCTGGCTCAGGTGGTTGGCATTCTGCACCGCCGACCGCAGCACCTTCTCCACCAGCGGAGCGACCGCCTTGTTGGTGAAGGCCACCGTGTTCAGCGCCTCTTCGACGCCCCGGCCCTTGATCAGATCCAGCACCAGGCGCGCCTTCTGCGGCGATACCCGCTGGAATCGCGCTTCTGCCCGGAACTCCCGTGTCTGTGCTTCCATTTCCTGTGACTCCAAACTTTCGTTGGCTACCCGGCTTTTCGCTGACCGCTTCTCAGCTGACCGGCTTTTAGCTGTCCGGACCTCAGCTGCTCTACTTAGGCTTCGCCGTCGTCTCCGCCGCCTTCATGGAGTGGCCCTTGAACATGCGCGTCGCCGCGAACTCGCCCAGCTTGTGGCCCACCATGTTTTCGGTCACATACACCGGCACAAATTTCTTGCCGTTGTGCACCGCAATCGTGTGCCCCACAAACTCCGGATGAATCGTCGACCGCCGCGACCACGTGCGCACGACCTTCTTATCGTTCGAACGGTTCATCGTTTCGATCTTCACCATCAGGTGCCCGTCTACAAACGGGCCTTTTTTCGTCGACCTTGCCATCAGAATCCTCTTTGCTTCCGCTTCTCGCTAACCGGTTTTCAGCTGACCGGACTTTAGCTAACTGCTGCTTCTCTACTTGCTTCTCCGCTGCACGATGAATGCATCGGTTCGTTTGTTGTTCCGCGTCTTGTAACCCCGGGTTGGCTGGCCCCACGGCGTTACCGGATGCCGCCCGCCCGAGGTCTTGCCTTCGCCGCCGCCGTGCGGATGGTCCACCGGATTCATGGTCACGCCGCGGTTCGTCGGCCGGATGCCTTTCCACCGATTGCGTCCCGCCTTGCCGATCGAGACGTTTTCGTGGTCGGTGTTTCCCACCTGCCCGATGGTGGCCATGCAGGCCACCAGCACCCGTCGCGTTTCGCCGGAGGGCAATTTCAGCAGCGCGTAGTCGCCTTCTTTGGCCACCAGCTGTGCGCTCGCGCCGGCCGACCGCGCCATCTGCGCGCCCTTACCCGGCCGCAGCTCCACGTTGTGCACCGTGGTGCCCGCGGGAATATTCTTCAGCGGCAGAGCGTTGCCCACCAGGATGTCGGCCTCGGGACCGCTCATGATGGTCTGCCCCACCTTCAGCCCCACCGGCTGCAGGATGTACCGCTTCTCACCGTCGCGATAGCTGATCAGCGCGATCCGCGCCGAGCGGTTGGGATCGTACTCGATGGTCGCCACCGTGCCCGGCACGCCATACTTCTCGCGCTTGAAGTCGATCAGGCGCAGCTTCTGCTTGTGGCCGCCGCCGTGATGGCGAATGGTCAGATCGCCCGAGTTCCGCCGCCCGCCCGTGCGCAGCTTGCTCACCAGCAGCGGCTTGTACGGCTGGTCCGTCGTGATCTCATCCCGCACCAGCGTCGTCTGGAAACGAAGCGTCGGTGTCGTCGGTCTGTATGTTTTAATCGGCATCTTCTTTTCTCTCTGCCCGCCCGGCTGTCTTCCGCCGGTTCACATCTTTCGGGTTTCTGTACCCTGCACCCTGTGCGCTGTACCCTGCCTCACAGGTTGTTCACGTAATCCGGCATCTTCTCGCCCGCCTTCAGCCGCACATAGGCCTTCTTCCAGTCGGGACGATAGCCGGCAAACTTGCCGCGGCGGCGCTCCTTGCCTGCCATGTTCGCGGTGCGCACGCCATGCACCTTCACCTTGAACAGCATCTCCACCGCCTGCTTCACTTCGGTTTTGGTCGCCCGCGCGTCCACTTCAAAGACCAGCGTGCTCTCGGTCTCCTTCACGCCCAGCGCCTTCTCGGTGATCATGGGGCGGCGAATGATGGTATATGTCGACGGCATTACGCGACCGCCTTTCTGGACTCGGATTTCCGACCCCTGGGCAGCGATTTCTTCAGCGAGTCCTGCAGCTTCTCAATCGCCGGCCGCGAGAAGATCACCCGCTCGTACTTGAGCAGATCGTAGGGATGCACCTCGTTGTTGAGCATCAGCTCAACACCTTCGAGGTTGCGCGAGCCCTTCAGCAGGTTCGCGCCCAGCGTCTCGCCGTTCTCCACCAGCAGCGTCTTCTTCTTCGCTTCCAGCTTGTCCAGGGCAGCGCGATACAGCTTCGTTTTCGGCTCGGAGGCTTCGAGGCTCTCCACCACGGTCAGCTTGCCATCGGCAAACTTCACCGCCAGCGCCGAGCGCAGCGCGCCCAGCAGCTTCTTGCGCGGAAAAGGATACTCATGCGAATGAGGCACCGGCCCGTGCACCGTGCCGCCATGCCGCCACAGCGGCGACCGCACCGATCCGATGCGCGCCCGGCCTGTGCCCTTCTGCTTCCACAGCTTCTTGCCCGACCCGGCGACCAGCTTGCGATTCTTCACGGCGTGGGTGCCCTGCCGCTGTGCTGCCCGGAACGCCTTCACGGCTTCCCACAGCAGCGCCTCGTTCACCTGCCCGAAGATCTCATCGGCCAGCTCCAGTGAGCCAACCTTCTGTCCCCCGAGATCCACTACGTCAATGTTTGCCATCGTCTTGTTTCTTTCTGCTGCTGATTCGCTAACCGCTTTTTAGCTAACCGCCTTACCAACTGACCGCTTCTCAGCTAACCGGCCTTCAGCTGCGTCATTTTTTCTTGCCCGCTGCCTTCTTCGAAGCCTTCAGCGGATCGACCGTGCCGCCGCCTGCAAAGCCACGGCGCTCGCGCGGCGGAGCCTTGGACTTCGTGATCAGCACATAGCCATCCCGCGGCCCCGGCACAGCGCCTTCCACCATGATCAGGTTCTCGTCGATGTCGATCCCGCGAATGCGCAGATTGCGCACCGTCACCCGGTCCACGCCCATGTGGCCCGGCATGC
Source organism: uncultured Acidobacteriaceae bacterium (assembly GCA_963770525.1). Lineage (GTDB taxonomy): Bacteria > Acidobacteriota > Terriglobia > Terriglobales > Acidobacteriaceae > Palsa-343. The sequence goes on from CAVYPY010000011.1 coordinate 135,570, forward strand.
GCTGCCCGGGAAACACGCGCGACGGAAACGACGAAGCGCCAATCGAGCCCTGCACCTGGAACATGTGTCCGTGCGACTTGGGACCGCCACCGAAACCATGCCGCCGCACCACACCTGCAAACCCGCGGCCCTTGCTGGTCCCGGTCACATCCACATACTTCTCATCCGAAAAAATGTCCACCAACACGCGATCGCCGGTCTTCACGCCATCGGTCGCGCCTTCGCCCTCAGCCCCGGCCTTCGCCACTTCAATGGCGACTTCCTTCTGGAGCCTCACCGGCGCCACATTGCTCTTGGCAAAGTGTCCGGCCTGCGGCTTGGTCACCTTCGCCGCCTTCACAAACTCCACCAGGCCGATCTGCGCGGCGTCATAGCCGTCCTTCGTTGCGGTCTTCAGCTGCGTGACCACACAGGGACCCGCCTGCAGCACGGTGATCGGGTGCACTTCGCCCTTCTCATCGAACACCTGCGTCATCCCGATCTTCTTACCCAAAATCCCGGTTACTGGCATCGTCCTTTTCCTCTCCTCATCATGCCCACGCAACTTCCGCGGTCACTGTAGGTTGCTGCTGGTCGCGTTTCCGCTAACCGTTTCTTCGCTGACCGGCGTTTAGCTGCCCGCTTCTCAGCTACTTCTCGAACGCCTTAATTTCCACATCCACGCCGGCCGGCAGATCCAGCTTCATCAGCGCGTCCACGGTCTGCTGCGTCGGCTCCAGAATGTCGATCAGCCGCTTGTGCGTGCGAATCTCGAACGCCTCGCGCGACTTCTTGTCGACGTGGGGCGAGCGCAGCACGCAATACTTGTTCTTCACCGTCGGCAACGGAATCGGCCCCGCCACCTGCGCGCCCGTCCGTTTGGCGGTGTCGACAATCTCGCCCGTCGAGGTGTCGAGCACGCGGTAGTCATACGCCTTCAGCCGGATTCGTATTCTCTGTCCAACCATATTGTATTGTTCTTTCTCCGGTCAGCGGATCACTCTCACGAATGACCCGCTGCCTGTTTTCCGCTATCCACTGTTCCACTGACCGCTTTTTAGCTGACCGGCCTTGAGCTGACCGCTTCTCAGCTGCCCGGCCTTCAGCTAAGCGATAATTTCGCTGATCGTGCCCGCGCCCACCGTGCGCCCGCCTTCGCGGATCGCGAACCTGAGACCCTTTTCCATGGCCACCGGCGTGATCAACTCCACTTCCAGCTCCACGTTGTCGCCCGGCATCACCATCTCCGTGCCCGCCGGCAGCGTGGCCACACCCGTCACATCCGTCGTCCGGAAGTAGAACTGCGGACGATAGCCCTTGAAGAACGGCGTGTGCCGGCCGCCCTCTTCCTTGCTCAGCACGTACACGCTCGACTTGAACTTCGTGTGCGGCGTGATCGAGCCCGGCTTGGCCAGCACCATGCCGCGCTCCACGTCTTCCTTGGGAATGCCGCGCAGCAGCAGGCCTGCGTTGTCGCCGGCCAGACCTTCGTCGAGCTGCTTCTTGAACATCTCAACGCCGGTGACGACGGTCTTGCGCGTTTCACGGAACCCGACGATCTCAGCTTCCTCGCCCACCTTCACCTTGCCGCGCTCGATGCGGCCCGTAACAACCGTCCCGCGTCCCGAGATCGAGAAGATGTCTTCAATCGGCATCAGGAAGGGCTGGTCGATCGCGCGCGCCGGCAGCGGCACCTGCTTGTCCACCGCATCCATCAGCTCGTCGATCTTCGCTTCCCACTTCGCTTCGCCGTTCAGCGCGCCCAGCGCCGAGCCGCGGATCACCGCAACGTCGTCGCCCGGGAACTGGTACTTGGTCAGCAGCTCGCGGACTTCCATCTCCACCAGATCCGTCAGCTCTTCGTCCTCCACCGCGTCGCACTTGTTCAGGAACACCACGATGTAGGGCACGCCCACCTGGCGGGCCAGCAGCACGTGCTCCTTGGTCTGCGGCATCGGTCCGTCAGTCGCTGCCACCACCAGAATCGCTCCGTCCATCTGCGCCGCGCCGGTGATCATGTTCTTGATGTAGTCGGCGTGGCCCGGGCAGTCGACGTGCGCGTAATGCCGGTTCGCCGTCTCATACTCCACGTGCGCCGTGGCGATCGTGATGCCGCGCTCCCGCTCTTCCGGCGCGTTGTCGATCGAATCAAAAGAACGAAAATGGTTCTTCGGATTGTGCTTCTGCAGCACCTTCGTGATCGCCGCCGTCAGCGTCGTCTTCCCGTGATCAATGTGCCCAATCGTCCCCACGTTCACGTGCGGCTTCGACCGGTCAAACTTTTCCTTCGCCATAAAAGTCCTGATTCCCTTTCGCAGCTCGAACTACCTGTTTCACCTCGGAGCGCCGGCTGTCCGGCTCCAGCCCCAAAAATCGTCCCTACTTGCCCTGATTCCTGCCGATGATCTCTTCCGAGATCATCCGCGGCGCTTCTTCATAGCGCGCAAACTGCATCGAGTACGAAGCGCGTCCCTGCGTCGACGAGCGGATATCGTTCACGTATCCGAACATCTCCTTCAGCGGCACCATCGCCTTGATCACCTGGGAGCCGCCCACGTGCTCCATCCCCTCGATCCGGCCGCGCCGCGAGTTGATGTCGCCAATGATCGTCCCCATGTGCTCTTCCGGCACCGTCACTTCCACGGCCATCACCGGCTCCAGCAGCACCGGACTCGCCTTCTTCGCCGCTTCCTTGAAGGCCAGCGATCCGGCAATCTTGAAGGCCATCTCGTTCGAATCGACCTCGTGATAGCTCCCGTCGTAGAGCGCTACCTTGAAGTCCACGACCTCGTAGCCGGCCAGAATGCCGCCCAGGGCCGCCTCGCGAATCCCCTGCTCGATCGGCTTGATGTACTCCTTGGGCACCGAGCCGCCGCGGATCTCGTTGACGAACTCGAAGCCCTTGCCCGGCTCGTTCGGCTCCAGACGGATCTTCGCGTGCCCGTAGTTGCCCGAGCCGCCCGTCTGCCGGATGTACTTGCCCTCAGCCTCCGATGTCCTGCGCACCGTCTCGCGGAACGCCACCCGAGGCTCGCCCACGTTGGCCTCAACCTTGTGCTCGCGCTTCATGCGATCCACGAGGATTTCGAGGTGCAGCTCGCCCATGCCGCTGATAATCGTCTGCCCCGAATCCTGATCCGTGTGGACCTTGAACGTCGGATCCTCTTCGGCCAGACGCGCCAGCGCCATCGCCATCTTCTCCTGGTCGCCCTTGGTCTTCGGTTCGACCGCCACGGAAATGACGGGCTCAGGAAAATCAATCGCGCTCAGCGCAATCGCGTGATGCGGATCGCACAGCGTGTCGCCCGTCTTGAGTTCCTTCAGGCCCACGCACGCGCAGATATCGCCCGCGTAGATCTCGGTGATCTCCTCGCGCTTGTTGGCGTGCATCTTCACCAGACGCCCCACGCGCTCCGTGCGTCCCGACCGCGGATTCAGCACCGTGTCGCCGGTTTTCAGCGAGCCCGAGTACAGCCGGATGAACCCCAGCTTGCCGTACTGATCGTTGATCAGCTTGAACGCCAGCGCCGAAAACGGCTCGTCGTCCTTCGCTTCACGCTTCAGCACCACACCCGCATGATGTGGATCGATGCCCTCGATGGCCGGCACGTCCAGAGGGCTGGGCAGATAATCCACCACCGCATCCAGCAGCGTCTGCACACCTTTGTTCTTGAAGGCCGATCCGCACAACACCGGGAATACCTTCATCTCGATGGTCGCCCGGCGCAGGGCCGCCTTCAGCTCCTCAGCCGTCGGCGTCTCGCCCTCGAGGAACTTGTGCAGCATCTCGTCGTCGTTCTCGGCAACCGTCTCGATCAGCTGCATCCGGAACGCTTCCGCCTTCTTCTTCAGATCGGCGGGAATCTCTTCCTCGTTGTACTCGGCGCCCATGGTCTCGTCGTGCCACAGGATGGCCTTCATCTCGATCAGGTCCACGACGCCCTTGAACTTCGCTTCCGCGCCGATCGGGATCTGCGTGGCCACCGGCCGCGCGCCCAGGCGCTTGCGGATGGTCTCGATCACATGCTCGAAGTCCGCTCCAGCCTTGTCCATTTTGTTCACAAAGCAGATCCGCGGAACCTTGTACTTATCGCCCTGCCGCCACACCGTCTCGGTCTGCGGCTGAACACCGCTGACGGAGTCGAACAGCGCCACCGCGCCATCCAGTACGCGCAGCGAGCGCTCCACCTCGGCCGTGAAATCCACGTGGCCAGGCGTATCGATAATGTTGATCCGGATATCCTTCCAGGTGCAGGTGGTCGCCGCCGACGTGATCGTTATCCCGCGCTCCTGCTCCTGCTCCATGTAGTCCATCGTCGCGGTGCCTTCATGCACCTCGCCGATCCGATGAGTGATCCCCGTGTAATAAAGAATGCGCTCGGTCGTCGTCGTCTTTCCGGCGTCGATGTGCGCCATGATTCCGATGTTCCGGCAACGATTGAGCGGTACTTGTCGCGGCACGATTCTTCTCTCTTTGCTTCTTGCGGACGTCTCCAGCCCGCGGTTAAAACTTGCCTTCTTCTTTGCAGGATCGGGGCTTTTGGTTCTGCTTTGCTAACCCCTAATCCCTAAACCCTGCTGGCAATCGGCCTCAGCCGATTACCAGCGATAATGCGCAAACGCCTTGTTCGCCTCGGCCATGCGGTGCACGTCTTCCTTCTTCTTCATTGCTGCGCCGCGTCCGTTGGCCGCATCCAGCAGCTCATTGGTCAGCTTGTCGATCATGCCCTTCTCGCCGCGGGCCCGGCCGTAGCTCACCAGCCAGCGAATAGCCAGCGACGTCCGCCGGTCCGTATTCACTTCCACCGGAACCTGGTAGTTCGCACCGCCCACGCGCCGCGTCTTCACTTCCAGCAGCGGCTTGCAGTTCTCCACGGCTTTCTTGAACAGCGTCAGCGCATCCGTCCCGCCGCCCTTCGACTCGAGGTTCTTCATCGACGTGTAGAAGATCCCCTGCGCCGTCGACTTCTTCCCCTCATACATCATCGAGTTGATGAACTTGGTCACCAGCGTCGAGTTGTACACCGGGTCCGCCGCCACTTCCCGCTTCGCGATATGTCCTTTTCTCGGCATGCTCTCTAATCCTTCAAACTTTCATGCGCCCCTCAGGGCGCGGCCGCCTGGACGGCTAGTCCTACTTCTTCGCTGCTCCGCCCTTGGCGCGCTTGGTCCCGTACTTCGACCGCCCCTGGTTCCGTCCGGCCACGCCGACTGAATCCAGCGTGCCGCGCACCACGTGATAGCGCACACCCGGCAGGTCCTTCACACGGCCCCCGCGGATCAGCACAATCGAGTGCTCCTGCAGGTTGTGCCCGATGCCCGGGATATACGTCGTCACCTCGATGCCGTTGGTCAGCCGCACACGAGCCACCTTCCGCAGCGCGGAGTTCGGCTTCTTCGGCGTCTGCGTGTAGACGCGCGTGCACACCCCGCGCCGCTGCGGCGATCCCTGCAGCGCCGGAGACGCCGTCTTGTACCGCGGCGCCGTCCGTCCTTTTCTCACCAGCTGGTTGAATGTCGGCAAACCTTGACTCCTTAACCTTCCCAATCCCTTGCACTGCCCGCTCAAAACCTGCAACCGATCAACAAGCGCGCAAACGCCCGCTTCCTCTGCGTTTCCCGCATCTCACGAATGCAGGCCGCACGAAGCCCGATAGCTGCGCGTCCGTTCATACTTCCCTGCTCAGACGAGAACCTGCGACGGTGACCGAGCGCGCCTTCAGCCCCGCGTTGCCACGGAGCCTTCGGAATCGATTCCGTTTCGAAGTTCCGGCCCGCATAGTCCGCCAAGGGTGACGGATGTCGCGAGGCCCGTTGCGATCAAGACCGCTACTTGCTCAGCCCAGGAGCCCAGCTCCGGACCGTCTGCCCCCAACCCCTATCCGACAGGCGGAACAAAGGGTTAAGGCAGCTTTTTGAGAATAGCAAGGCTTGGCAATGGCGTCAAATTGGTAGGGGGTGAACTGGCGCCTATCGCCCTCCTGTCCCCGTGTACCCGCGCAGGTCAGGCGATCTTAAAATCAAGTTCGCGATAAAACTCAAAATCGTTGATGCAGCGGATACCGAAGGCTCGGCATACATCAGGAACTCTGCGGTTCGCTCTCTGTTTGCCGGGAGCGGAAACTTCCTTCGTAACTACCGTTGTTTCGGCTGGGCTTACCAATGCATAGGCGATCAGAAACGGGTCCTGGCCAATTTCCTCGATTTCGCTGTCATCAAGGTCGGGAGCATAGCCACCGGTCAGGACTCGATTGAGAAGATTCGGATCCGTCTTCATATCAAGCAACATCGCTGAAGAAACAGCTGGATCCGTCAACCAATCGTGCAGCGGCCCCGTAGAAACCGAGATCTCACCGTAGATCTCATACGGCACTTTGACCGTGTTCCGTTTACCTTGCTCGGCGAGCCAGGCCCAGAACTGAGGAATTCGGTCGATGGCGTAATAGTCTTCGTGAGCGCGGATCATCACATTAGCATCGAGCAGATAGAGCACGCTTAGCGGGCCCCCTCGCGTGCGAGAAAAGCGGGACTCTTTTCAAACTGTCGAAGAAGAGGCTCGACTGACGACGGCTTAACGCCGAGAACCTTGGCAGCCTTGGTATGGGTAAGGCGGCTTTCCCGCACAGTTCGTCGGACCACCCGTATGAGGAAATCACCTAGACGGCTCTGCTTGAGGACGTAATAGCCGGGACCGCCCTCCCTCTCTCGGTTCGCCAGCTTCGCGTTCTCCTTAAAGGCCATCCAGCGGGCAGTATAAGAAGCGGTCAGGCCACGGTACAGACCGGCGGAAATCCATCCGAGGCGGCGCAGACGAAAAGCAACAAGCGCCTCACTGACCATCCACTGTCTGGATACATTTTCGATGTATTTTGCTGCAGTTGCCTCATCGCCGCGCGCCAGTTCAGCCGGCCTGCCGGAAGCGAATGATTCCGGCAGCAGAACGAGTCCGGCAGTATCGTTGCAAAACTGCTCAATCCTTCCCTCCTCAGTGTTCTCCCTGATCGATTCGGGAGCACCGCTCACGCCACTTCGGCCGAGATAAATGTGCACCAGTTCGTGGACCAGAGTAAAAGCGCGCGCGGTTCTTGCGTCGTGATCGTTTATCACGATGAAGGGAGCGACTATATCAGCAAGGGCAAACCCACGGAATACATCTTCGCTAAGGGCAGAATGATGTGATCCGAGATCCCCGGCAAGAAGGACAAACACGCCCAGAGCTTCAGTCGCTGTCCTCATTTGCTTGAAAAATTCAGTCGGACTATTTCCCCAATCCGACCTTCGCTCGGGGACTCGGAGGGCATCGGAGATACGCTTGGCAACAACATTGGCGCCTTCTGTCAGCGAAACGGACGCTACAAACTCCTTGCGGTCTGCTTCGTCGAGATCTTCGAGAATGCCCCGAACCATCTCCTGACGGGCCTTGATGTCCCGCAGCAGCGCGTCGAGGAGTGCATTCTCTCGCTCAGAGACCTCCGCACCTGTGGAGCGAAAGTCTTCCCCTCGGGACGCCTTATTCGGAGGGGCCACCATGTAAAAAGCCAGAAGCGGACGGCGATAGGTCTTCGCGATCTTGCTGAGTTGCGCACGAGTGGGGCGGCGCAGCCCCTTTTCCAGTTCCAGAAGCCTTTGCGCGCTGGCGTCCGATTTGGGGTCGCCGAACGCCAAGCTTTTGGCCGCATCTTCGAGGTTCAGTCCCGCGGATTCCCGGGCCCAGACGAGAATCGCCGGATTGATATGCTCTTCCTGTCGCATGAGCGTAACGGCGAGGCCTCTCTAATGGAAAGTATATGGATTTATGGGGGTGTTTGCTCCCGGAGAGATACTTCTGCGAAAAGCAACACCTCACCTGAACCAACAGATGAACGGTTCGCCACCCCTCACTTCCGCCGACCCTTAGCCCTACCCTCCGCCCGACCGAGCGCCTGATGAATCAGCATCTTTAAATAAGTCTGGTACCGCAGCCCGTGCCGCGCCGCCTGCGCCCGCGCCCTCGCAATGTCTTCCGGGTCCAGACGAATCGTCGTCAGAGTGCTCCCCTTGCGCGCCGCCGTCCCCCGCTCGAGCATGCCCGCAGCCGCTGCCTTCTCAAACTCCCCAGCCAGAGCGTCCTGGTTCAGGAGCCTCGTTGCCCCCAGATCCCCTAAAAAGGCGCAAAATATCCCCATGGCCACCCGCGAAATCCAGCCCCCGGGCCTTCCCGAGAACCTGATGGCCGAGATCGCCCGCATCGCCCGCGACCAGAACCGATCCGTCTCCGAGGTCCTGGCCGAGGCCGTGGACCGCTACATCAAAGAGCAGCAGTGGGATGCGCTAAAGAGCTATGGCCGCGCCCAGGCCGCCGAACGCGGCCTCACCGAAGCCGACGTCCCCCGCCTGATCTCCGACTTCCGTAAAGAGTCCTCCCGCTAAGTGCTCTCCGTCACCGCGGACTCGAACATCTACATTTCCGCCCTGAACTTCGGCGGTCCTCCCGACCGCGTCCTGGAACTGGCTCGAGCAGGGCGCATCCGTCTTGCGATCTCCGAAGCGATTCGAGAGGAGGTCGCAGGCGTGCTTCGCAGGAAGTTCGGCTGGCGCGAAGAAGCGATTCAGGCCGCAGCGGCACGCCTCGCGGATTTCACCGAGTTGGTCTATCCGACCCAGCCCATTCATGAGGTCGCGGAGGACCCCAGCGACAATCGAATCCTCGAGTGCGCCGTAGCGGCAAACTCCGATTACCTCCTCACGGGAGACAATCACCTGCTGCGGCTCGCGCGCTTCGGCACGATCAGGATTGTCAGGCCCGCAGAATTCCTGCAGATAGAATCACCGCAGTCCCAACGTTGATCGCGGATGCGCCGCAGCCGCAGGCGAAGCGCCTCCAGGCCTCCCAACGATCAGGAACGGCGAGCCTTCGGCTCGCGTTCTGCCTGATGAAGCGCCTGATGAATCAGCATCTTCAAATAAGTCTGATACCGCAGCCCGTGCTGCGCCGCCTGGGCGCGCGCCCGCGCAATATCCTCCGGGTCCAGGCGAATCGTCGTCGTCGGGGTGCTCCCCTTGCGCGCCGCCGTTCCCCGCCCCAGCGTCCCCGCAGCCGCCGCTTTCTCAAACTCCCCGGCCAGAGCGTCCTGGTGCCGATCCCACCACGCCGCCTCTTCCGCCTCATTCCTGAAAGTCTTCTTCTTCAGTTCTTCCCTCATGGAAGCCTCCCCTCTCGGCTTGTGGCCCAGTGGCTACAGTGTAGCTACAGTACGTAGAGACGGAGGCATCGCGACAATAGTGCCGCCCCCAAACGAAAGTTACTTGCATCGCGAGGCGTGAGGCGCTACGCTTTACGGGTGATCCGGAGCTTTCGCGACGCCGGTATCGAGAAATTCTTCCGAACCGGCAGCAAGGCCGGCATCCTGCCGAGCCACGCGGCGAAACTCTCGATTCAATTGTTCGCGCTGAATCGGGCGAAGGCGGCCGGCGATATGAACGCACCCGGATGGCACCTGCATCCGCTCCGCGGTGACCTGCAGGGGCATTGGTCGATACGGGTCAACGGCAACTGGCGTTTGACGTTTACCTTCGAGGCCGGCGACGCCATCCTGGTCGATTACCAGGATTATCACTGAGGAGTCAGTCATGCTGATGCACAATCCGCCCCACCCCGGAAAGGTCCTTCGCGAGTACCTGGGCGCCATGGAAGTGGCCGAAGCGGCGAAGCGCCTCCAGGTCTCCCGCACGACCCTTTCCCGCGTCCTCAACGGACGCGCCGGCATCTCCGCCGACATGTCCCTCCGCCTCGCCGATGCCCTCGGCACCCACCCCGCCTTCTGGTCCGGCCTCCAAATGGACTACGACCTCTGGCACGCCGGCCGCAGGCGTCGCCCCCGCATTGAGCGCTTCGACAGGGCGGCGTAATCGCTGCTTCTGCCGGGTTGGAGGACGGCGTCTCCCCCCGCGAAGAGAGCCTCAGGGGCTAAAGCCCTGGATTTTTGGGAGCGGTTGTGGCACGACTCAAGTCGTGCCCTGATACGAAGCGGCTGGCCGAGGCTCGGGGTTTCCCACCCTTGTTTCGTGCCCTGGTCCGGCCTGCAGATGGATTACGACCTCTGGCAGGCCGGCCGCAGGCGTCGCCCCCACATTGAGCGCTTCGACAGGGCGGCTTAATCGCTGCTTCTGCCGGGTTGGAGGACGGCGTCTCCCCCCGCGAAGAGAGCCTCAGGGGCTAAAGCCCGGGATTTTTGGGAGCGGTTGTGGCACGACTCAAGTCGTGCCCTGATACGAAGCGGCTTGGCGAGATTCGTGCTTTCCCACCCTGGCTCCTCATAAATCGAGGAGCCAAGGAAGGGGCACCCGAATATCGTGCGCTGTTACAAAAGCGGCTCGAGAGAGTTTCTGCCAAAGCTGCTAGTTCTTCACCGTCATGGCGTCGGAATCGACGGCCTGTTTGCCTGTCACGCCTTCGAGGCCGGCGAGGATGCCGCGGTAATCGCTCTTGTCGCACTGCATGGCGAATCCGCCCTTCTGGTCGCCGCTGGCCCAGGTGAGTCCGACAAAGTGCTTCTTCGATTTCGTCAACGCCAGCAGCGCGCCCACACCCAGCGAGACCACCGCCACTCCGATGGCCGCACCTACGCGCCGGTGAACGTCCTGCCCATAGCTGATTTCCGTGATGCTGGCGGCCGGCAGCACGATCAGATCCTCATGGTCGCCGGCAAAGCGAATCTTATTACCTTCGATCAACAAATGAATCTTCTCGCCCGTCTTCACACCGGGAAGCGACCCTCCGTCATAGATGACCTTATAACCGTTATCCCCCGCGAACACAGCGGTGGGAACCAAAAGACACAAAACCAGCGCAAGCCAGCGAAGTCCGGCGTTTCTCATATTTCTCCTTTGGAGTTACGACCGGATTCTAGTTTGGCTATCTGGGCGACACAAGTCACCTAATAAGTGACGACTTACCACTTTGGGACTATGCGGCAGTGCCGGTCAAACCCTCACCCCTCCACGAACGAACCGATGCCGAGCGTTTGGATCACCACCGGCTCCAGCTCCTCGTAATAGAGGACCGCCGCGCGCGCCTGACGCCGGTTCACCGTCCACAAACCCGCGGCCAGGGCGGCGAGAATCCCCAGCATCGCTGCCAGACGCGCCGGATGACCCAGCACGCGCATCTCCTCGTTCGCGAGCGACGCAGCGAGGACAAAGAACACCACCCCGGCGCCCCAGAACAGATACTGCAGGTTGGTCTTGCCGGGCAGATAGGAGCAGGCAAAGGGGATCTTCGAGACGCCGATCAGGCAGAGCTCGGCCAGGATCCAGCCGACCAGCGCGAGGACGGCCAGATGCTCGGCCACGTGGGTCCACGGGCGAAAGCCGAGGCCCAGCAAGGCCGCGAGCCCCCACGCCGGCAGCGCCGAGAGGAGCAGCAGAGCCCGCCGCACGCCCGCTATATATCGTTGCGACGGATTCAGCTGGGTCACGCGCAGAACCCAGTTGGCGTGCAGCGACACGGGCAGCGCAAAGGTGCTGCGCAGGCCCACCACGGCCAGGCACAGGATCGCGAACGTGGGCATGAGCCAGGCCTGGGTCACGGGCAGCCGCCAGCCTCCGGCCCACTCCGAGCGCAGAGTGGAGACGGCAATGGCAAAGACGATGGCTCCATAGAAGGCGTAGATCACGCGATGATGCCGGCTGCGCGCCAGGCCGCGCGCGGTGAAGCGGACCACCGCCGTCTCCACGCGGCCACCCAGCGGCGGCAGCCAGCGGACGCCCCTGCGGCCCGGCACCAGATCCGGCTCCTCGACGGTTTTCTTCATGGTGCGCAGATAGCAGAGGGCCAGCGAGAGTCCGGCCGCGAGAAGGACCGCGCCGAGGCCGATCCACGCGCGCATGGCGATGGGGCGCAGCTGCGGCGGCATGCGGCCCGCGATCTGCTGCTCCATCGCGAAGAACCACCAGGAGGGCCAGAGATTCAGCTGGCCACTGGCGGCGGCGCTTGCGATTTGCGCCCGGGTGGCGAGGGACGGCTCCAAAAAGTAGCTGGACACGAACCACGCGAACGCCGCCAGCTGCAGTGCGGCCGAGAGGCGGAGGAAGGCCTTGCGGGGCAGGAGAAGGGCCATGAGTCCCTGGGCTGCGAGCACGGCGCCATAGACAAAGACGCAGGCCGCGGCCATGGCCAACCAATATCCCACCAGGAGGCGCGCGGAGCCCACGACCAGGGGCAACACCAGACCCATCCCACTGGAGAGCGAGAGCAGAGCGATGCCCACGATGGACGCGCAGGCGGCGACTTTGGCGGCGAGAATCGTCCCCGGGCGGATGGGCAGCGGACCCAGAACCATCGCGTCGCGGCGGTCGGGGAAGATCGTGTCCCAGCTGACCACGGCGATCAGGCCGATCACGAGCATCATCATGGAGACCAGTCCCTGCTCGCGTGCCGCGATCACGTCGAGGAGGCCGCCGCCCTGCAGGCTGGGCTTCCCCGCCTCGAAGAACAAGAAGCCGATGGTGCGAAAGACATTGATCAGAATCAGGACGCCGGCGAACTGGCCGAGGAAGCGGGTCACGTCGGCATGGACGGAGAGCGCTTCGAGGTCGACCACGCGCAGCAGGAACTGGCGGAAGAGCACGCGAAACTCGCGCGGCAGCTTTGCAGCGAGAGTGTCCGTGAGGCGGCGCAGGCGATCACGCATGGATCACGTCCACGATGCTGCGGGCCAGGGCGTCGGTGTCCTGCTCGACGGCGAGCTGGGAGAAGATCGCCTCCAGAGACTCGAGGGCCATGAGGGAGCGGAGGTTGGCGATGGAGTCGTCGGCGACGATTTTGCCTTTGTGCAGGATGACGACGCGCTGGCTCACCCGCTCGACGGTGTCCAGCTCATGCGAGCTGAAGAGGACGACCTTGCCCTGCGCGGCGAGCTGCTGAATGAGGCTGCGCAGCATGAGCGCGGAGCCTACGTCGAGACCGGAGAAGGGCTCGTCGAGCAGGACCAGCTCCGGGTCGTGGAGGAGAGCGGCGGCGATGAGGACTTTCTGGCGCATGCCCTTGGAATAGCCGCCGATGGAGGCGTGGCGGTCGTCGTGGAGGGAGAGGAGGGTGAGGAGGGCTTCGATCTGCTCGCGGGAGCGGCGGTGGTCGAGGCCGCGGAGCTCGGCGACCATGGTCAGGTATTCGACGCCGGAGAGGTGAGTGTAGAGGTAGGGCTCCTCGGGGACGTAGCCCATGCGCCGCTTGTAGGCGATGAGGTCGTGCTCGATGGGCTGGCCATTGAAGAGGATTTCGCCGCCGGAGCGCTCGATGAGGGCGGTGATCATCTTCATGGTGGTGGACTTGCCTGAGCCGTTCGGGCCCAGATAGCCGGTCACTTCGCCGGGCCGCGCCGAGAAGCTGACGCGATCGACCGCGGGAATGCCTGCAAAGCGCTTCGATACCCGCCGCAAATCCAGCATGGGCAGACTCCTTGTACCCTATGTAGCATACTTCTTTATGGTCGGGAGTTCCACCACAGCCGCGGCGGGTGGGCGGCGGATCGGTCAGCGGGTTCTCAGGCTCACTCGGGATTGCGGCGGGCACGGAGTTTCCCGTAAAGAGCCTGTTCGATCGCTGAGTCGGAGCGTTTCTTCGGCGGGTCGGCGCAGTAGGGCATCACGACCGCGCGCCCCATGAATTCGCTGTGATGCGTGACCTCGTAAATGACGTACGTGGGGTGGCGTTCGACGATCTCGAGGCCGAGGTCGCACCAGCGCCAGTCCGGCTTGAGCATCGCGTTGAGTTGCCGTTCGAGCTCCTGCATGGCGGCCAGCGATTCGGAGAAGGTGAGGGTGTGGCTGCCAGTCTCGTCGAACGGATACGGATAGAGATAGACGTGAGGCATCGGAGTACCGGCTACGATGACCTATCGTTGCGCCGCAGTTGTCGTTTCCGATTCCCCCGTTGGGGCAATTTCTGGTCATCGAGGGGGGTGCCTGCGAGGTGTTACCGGCAGGCCGAGCCGATGGGGTTCCCTGCGTTCGGGTCCCGGCGAGGACGCGCCAGGTCAGGCCATCCTCGGCCGCCTGCGTACCTCTGCGAAGCGCGCGTCATCCCATAAACAGAGGGGAGACTGGAGTGATGACTGCGACGAATCCTGCAGGTCGGGGAACGACGCTGGCCAGCGTGGCGCCGCTGGTGCTCTGTATGGCGTTTTTCTGGCCGTCGGGCGGCGGGGCCCGCAAGGTCCACATGCTTTCAGGGAGCGTGGCGCCGGGGGCAAGTGGGACGGTGCAGGTGAATACCGGCAACAACGGCAACACGACCCTGGACGTGAAGGCGCACGCGCTGGATCCGCCGAGTTCGCTCACGCCGGCGGAGAACGTGTATGTGCTGTGGATCCAGGCACCGGGATGGGCGCCACAGAATGAGGGACCGATTGCGGTGAACGCGAGTGAGAACGGAGAACTGCACATCGAAACACCCTATAAAAACTTCCGCGTGTTCATTACGGCGGAGGATGATGCCGGGGCGCGGGCGCCGATTGGGCCGAAGGTGCTGAGTGCGGATGTGAGCTCGAGCTAAATGGGCAGTTCAACCGGCCCATTCGGCCGGCGGCCGGAGGCGGAACGCCGGCAGAATGGGACATCGGGCCGGCAGCACGAAGGATTCCGGAGACACCCCACGCGAGCGATGCGTGAAATGCCCGGGCCCCCGTGCCGCCGGCTAGCGCGGAGCGGAGAGCGTGTGGACGTCGTCGGCCGACAAGCGGCGGCCGGGCTTGACGACGGTACGGGCCTCCAGCTGAAACTGGTGGCGACGGCACCAGAAGAGACGGACGCCGGGCAGGGGGGCGGCTCCGGGTTCGCTGGACGGACCGTCGACGAACTCCTCAAATCCGCCAACGGGCTGATTCACGCATCCGGCGATGCCGCAGGCGGGAGGGCCGGCCGAAACGAAGGAGCGAAGCGGCTTTCCCGGAGAGATGAGCATGGTTCCCTTCTTTGGAAAACCTGGGAACGCACAACCTTGGGAATCTCGGATAAGCCCAGGTAAGTGTAGCTAACCTACTCATGTTATCTCGCGGTGTCAATGGAATAGTGACAATCGCCGCGCAGGGAGCGGGCTCCGGCTTTCCCATTTACTTTTTGCATAACATGGCGCTTATCGGCCGCCGCTATCTTCACCGACTTTCAGTACGGCCAGGAAGGCTTCCTGAGGGATATCTACTTTGCCGATGCGCTTCATCCGTTTTTTGCCTTCCTTCTGCTTCTCCAGCAGCTTGCGCTTGCGGCTAATATCGCCGCCATAACATTTGGCGATGACGTTCTTGCGCAGGGCGGAAACGGTTTCGCGGGCGATGACCTTGGCTCCGATGGCCGCCTGGATGGCGACCTCGAACTGCTGGCGGGGGATGAGCTCGCGCATCTTGGAGACCAGGGCGCGGCCGCGATCGTAGGCGAAGTCGCGGTGGACGATGATGGACAGCGCATCGACCGGCTCGCCGGAGACGAGGATGTCCATCTTGACCATGGGCGATTCCCACGTGCCGGAGAGGTGGTAGTCGAGCGATGCGTAACCGCGGCTGACACTTTTGAGCCGGTCGTAGAAATCGAGGACGATCTCGTTAAGGGGCAGCTCGTAGGTGAGCATCACGCGGGTGGATGAGACGTATTCGAAGTTCTTCTGGCGTCCGCGCTTCTCTTCGACCAGCTTGAGGATGCCGCCGACGTACTCCTCGTTGGTGAGGATGGTGGCGGTGATCATGGGCTCCTCGACTTTGACGATTTCGCTCTGGTCGGGCCAGCGCGAGGGATTGTCCACTTCGATCATGGAGCCGTCGGTGAGATGGACCTTGTAACGGACGCTGGGGGCGGTGGTGATCAGGTCGAGGTCGAACTCGCGCTCGAGGCGCTCCTGGATGATCTCCATGTGGAGGAGGCCGAGGAAGCCGCAGCGGAAACCGAAGCCGAGGGCGACGGAGCTTTCGGGCTCGAAGAAGAAGCTGGAGTCGTTGAGCTTGAGCTTTTCGAGCGCGTCGCGGAGGAGGGTGTGCTCGTGGGAGTCGACGGTGTAGATGCCGGCGAAGACCATGGGCTTGATCTCTTCAAAGCCGGGGAGGGCTTCGGCGGCGGGGCGGGCGTCTTCAGTGATGGTGTCGCCGACGCGGGTGTCAGAGACATTTTTGATGGTGGCGACGAAGAAGCCGACTTCGCCGGCGGAGAGTTCGTCGATCTCGACGGGCTTGGGGGTGAGGATGCCCATGGATTCCACGTCGAAGACCTTGCCGTTCCACATGAGGCGGATCTTCATGCCTTTGCGCATGCGACCGTGGACGATGCGGGCGAGGACGATGACGCCGCGGTAGGGATCGAACCAGGAATCGAAGATGAGCGCCTGGAGGGGCTTGTCGGGGTCGCCCTTGGGCGGCGGGAGGCGGTGAACAATGGCCTCGAGGATGTCGGGGACGCCCTGGCCGGTTTTTGCGGAGACGGGGATGGCGTCGGTGGCGTCGAGGCCGACGGTCTGCTCGATCATCTCCTGGGTGCGCGGGATGTCGGCGCTGGGGAGGTCGATTTTGTTGATGACGGGGATGATTTCGAGGCCGTGATTGATGGCGAGATAAGCGTTGGCCAGGGTCTGGGCCTCGACGCCCTGGGAGGCGTCGACGACGAGCAGCGCGCCTTCGCAGGAGGCCAGGGAGCGGGAGACTTCGTAGCTGAAGTCGACGTGGCCGGGGGTGTCGATGAGGTTGAGCTGGTAGATCTGTCCGTCATGCGCCGGGTACATCATGCGGACGGAGTGGGCCTTGATGGTGATGCCGCGCTCGCGCTCAAGGTCCATGGCGTCGAGGACCTGGGCCTGCATCTCGCGGGCGGTGAGGGAGCCGGTGAGCTCGAGCAGGCGGTCGGAGAGCGTGGATTTGCCGTGATCGATGTGGGCGATGATCGCGAAATTGCGGATGTGCTGACTGTCCATCGATGGAAACGCAGGCGGGACCCGACGGGGCGGGCAATAAGTTCGCCGGAAAGCTCAGTTTACCATCGGCAGGAGTGGGGTCCGGGACCTACAATAAAGCATCCGACGCATGTTCATCGCAGTGAAACGAATTCTTCTGGCAGGGAGCGTTGTTGCGCTCGCGGGTCTGGCCGGATGTCCGCAGCAGACGGCCAGGCAGGCTGCGCCGCCGAAAGAGGCGACGGCGCCGACGATGACCCAGGCGCAGGCGCCCAGCGCGCCAGCGGCTCCGGCAACGGGACAAGCGGCAACCGGAACGGCCGAGCAGGCCCAGGCGCCGCACGCTTCCGCGCCGCCGGAAGAGTCGGACCGGGACCGGCAGCTCATCGACTCAGTGGAGAAGGCGTACCACGCCGGACTGAGCGACTATCAGCAGGGACATCTGGAGTCGGCGCGCGCGAACTTCGATTACGCGGTGGACCTGATGCTGAAATGCCGCTGCGATTTGAAGGGCAACGCGGCGCTTTCAGAAGAGTTCGACCACATTGTGGACGCGGTGAACACGCTGGAGATGGATGCGCTGCAGCAGGGGACCGGGTTCGGGACGCAGCAGGAGCAGGCGCCGGCGGACGTAGCCGGCAACATCACGACACCGGCGAATCCCAGCGTAGCGGCGAAGGCCGAAGCGGAGTTGAAGACGACGCAGTCGGATCTGCCGCTGGTGCTGAATCAATACGTCGAGAGCTATATCGACTTCTTCGAGAACAATCCCAGAGGGCGCGGAACGATCGTGTCGTCGCTGGAGCGAATGGGCCGCTACAAGGCGATGATCGAAGGCGTGCTGAAGAAGGAGGGGCTGCCGCAGGACCTGATCTACCAGGCTTTCGCGGAGTCGGGGTTCCGGCCGGAAGCGGTGAATCCACGCTCGGGCGCGGCGGGGATGTGGCAGTTCATGCCATGGGACACCTATGGCCTGGAGCACAACGCCTGGTATGACGAGCGCTTCGATCCGGTGATGGCGACGGAGGCGTACGCGCGCGAGATTAAGAAGGACTACGACCAGCTGGGCGACTGGTATCTGGCGATGGCCGCGTATGACTGGGGCGCGGGCAACGTGCAGAAGGCGGTGGAGCGGACCGGTTACGCGGATTTTTGGGAACTGTACAGGCGGAACAACCTGCCCCAGGAAACGAAGAACTACGTCCCGGTTTTTCTGGCGGTGACCCTGATGGCGAAGAACCCGCAGCAGTATGGGCTGGCGAATATCACGCCGGACCCGCCGCTGGTGACCGATACGGTGACGACCGATTACGCAGTGGATCTGCGGCTGGTGTCGGACATCGTGGGCGCACCGGAGCAGGAGATCGCCGGGCTGAATCCCAGCCTGCTGCGCATGAGCACGCCGCCGGATGAGACGTTCGAGCTGCATCTGCCGCCGGGGACGAAGGTTCTTTACGAAAAGGACATTGCTGAGATTCCGGTGGACAAGCGGCGGTACTGGCGATTCCAGACGGTGAAAGAGGGCGAGACGCTGGCCAGCCTGGCGCGCACCTGGCATGTGAAGGAGTCGGAGCTGGCTTTTGTGAACCAGCTTGAACCGAATGCGGATCTTTCTCCAGGCGATCCTCTGGTGATTCCGCTGGCGCCCGTGAGCGAACGCGCGTCGCTGCGCAGCACCCTGTATCGGCCGCGGCGCGGGGACACGCTGGTGACCATCGCCGATCGGTTTGCCGTGACGGTGCCGGAACTGCGGCGCTGGAATCATCTGCGCAGCAGCGTGGTGGTGCCGGGGCACGCCTTGTATGTGGCGGAGCCGGCGCATGTGGCGTACCGCCATCGGCGATATGGACGCCATTCCACATCGCACCGGAGGACGACGGCGCACACGGCGGCGAAGGCGAGCTCGTCGAAAAAGAGCAAGAAGAAGCACTCGTAGGAGCGGCGCGGCACGCCCTCGGCGGATTTTCGAGGAGCGAGCCCGGGCGAAGGTCTGACAGGTACACTCGTAGCACTCGAAAACTAAGGATGGGCGGATGTCCTCTCTCTACGCCGGGGTGCTCGGCGCGATCATTCTGAGTCTGCTGGGAGTTTCGCTGAGCCGGCTGGGCCGGGTGAAGACCAAGGCGGACTATCTGGTGGCCGGGCGCACGCTGCCGGCCTTCGTGCTGATCTTCACGCTGCTCTCGTCGTGGATCGGGTCGGGATCGCTGCTGGGCGGTGCGGAGAACGCCTACAAGCACGGCTTTGCGGCGCTGTGGCAGGCGGGCGGCGGCTGGGCGGGCCTGCTGCTGATCTACTTTATTGCTCCGCGGGCGCGGAAGTTTGCACAGTTCACGATTCCGGATCTGCTGGAGGCGCGCTACAGCCAGACGGCGCGCGTGCTGGGCGTGATCGCGGTGCTGTTTGCGTACACGGCGATCACCAGCTATCAGCTGATTGGCGGGGGAGACATTCTGCACCTGGTCTTTCCGACGATCATTACGGCCACTCTGGGCAAGTACATTGTGACAGTATTCGTGATTGTCTTTACGGCGATCGCGGGCATGGCGTCTGTGGCTTACATGGACGTGGTGATCGGGCTGCTCGCGACCATTACCATGTGCGTGGCGCTGCCGGTGCTGATCCATCATGCGGGCGGATGGGGCGCGGTGCATGCTGCGCTGCCGGCGACGCACTTTGAGGTGCTGGGCGACCTGAGCTTCACCGACGCGATGGAGCTGATGGTGCCGACGATGCTGCTGATGCTCGGCAATCAGGCGATGTATCAGAAGTTCTTCTCGGCAAAGTCGGAGAGAGACGCGCGCGTCGCGGTGGTGGGCTGGATTATTGGCACAGTGATTCTGGAGACGGTGATTGTGGCTATTGCCGTCGTGGGCTCGGTGCTGTTTCCACACGGCGAAGTGGCGCAGCGGCCGCGGGAGATCATCGCGTATTCGGCGCTGCATGGGCTGCCGGCGTGGCTGGGCGCGCTGCTGATGGGGGCGGTCTTCGCGAAGATCATGTCCACGGCGAACAACTTTCTGTTTTCACCGGCGACGAATCTGATCAACGACGTTTTCGTGCGGTACATCTCGCCGAACGCGTCGAACAAGCGGGTGCTGCTGGTGTCGCGGCTGATGGTGGTGCTGCTGGGAATCTGGGCGCTCTACCAGGCACTGGGAACGCAGAGCGTGCTGCAGAAGACGATCTACGCTTACACGATCTACGCGGCGGCACTGACGCCGGTGATCCTGGCCGCGTTTTACTGGAAGCGCGCGAATGCGGCTGGCGCGGCGACGGCGATTGCGGCGGGGACGTTCATTACAGTGTTCTGGGATACGGCGTTTGTGCGGGCGCACGTGCCGGTGTGGGCGGCGGATTCGGATTTCGCGATCTTCCCTGCTCTGGGCGCGGCGCTGGTGGGACTGGTGGTGGTGAGCTATGTCACGCGGCCGCCGTCGAAGGAGCAGATAGATCTGTTCCATGGGGTGACCGGCTGAGACGGGTCAGGTTGCAGGTGACAGGTTGCAGGTTACAGAGTTGGGGAAGCGGATTCATCGTCTGCCGAAACTGGCCGATTTGCCAGACTAAGGCTGCCGGAAGGATGCATCCCTCCCGGCAGGTTGTGCTACCTCAGCAGCAGCACGAGTACGAGGACCACGATTGCCATCAACAGGCAATGGCGATTGCGATAGCGATACGGGTCCAAGACAATCTCTTGTCCAATGGGCCTCACCTCCTTGCGTTGGAACGGCTCGCTGACCGTTGGCGCGGTTCGCGAGCCGTTTGGCCCGCTCTTCCGGACCAATCTTCGCGTTCCCGCTATGCACTACGCAGAGAGGTGTTTTCAGCGTACGTTCTGCTCGGGGCCTGGGACAGATTACTGAGGTTTGCCGCCTGATCCAGGGATTGAGTTTCCTGCCTGCCGGCGGATGAGCGCGAGGCCTTCTTCTGCCGTGTGAATGCGGCCTTCGAGCTGGGCGTCTTCGGCTAACGCCAACATCTCTTTAAATGCGGGGCCGGGCTGGTAGCCGGCGCTGATCAGATCGCGGCCTGTGACGAGCAACTGTGGGCGGACTTCTTCCTCAGGCAGCTCTTCCCTTCTCCGCTTCGCGAATTCGTAGAGCGAGAGGTCGCCGTGGCTCGAGAGCACGTCCAGACGATGGAGCGCGAGGTGCTCGTCGAATTTGGGCAGGCGGAAGAAGCGTTTCAGGGTGGAATCCTTCATCTTCTGCACGTCGCCGAAGCGCATGTGGTTTTCGACGAGGGCGAGGATCTGGGCGCAGTCGTCATTGGAGAAGCGCAGGCGGCGCAGGATCTCGTGGGCGATCTTCACGCCGACTTCGACGTGGCCGTTGAAACGGATGCGGTCCGGCGGATTATGGGAGAAGGTCGCAGGCTTGCCGATGTCGTGCAGGAGCGCGCCCCAGGCAAGCGTGGGGCTGACGCCGGCGGGCAGTTTTTCGAGCAGCAGCAGCGTGTGGATCCAGACATCGCCCTCGGGGTGGTACTCGGGCGGCTGGGCCACGTTATGCAGCTTCGTGACCTCGGGCAGAACTTCGCGGAGGAGGCCGGTCGAGTCGAGTAGCGCGACGGCGCGGCGGGCGTGGCCTTCCGTCAACATGCGGGTGAGTTCGTCACGAACGCGCTCGTGGCTGACCTGATGGATACCTGGGGCGAACTGGCGGATGGCGCGCTCAGTCGCAGGATCGATGGCGTATTCGAAACGCGCGGCGAAACGGATGGCGCGCAGCATGCGCAGCTTGTCTTCGTCGAAGCGGCGAGCTGGCTCGCCGATGGCGCGGATGATGCCGTCGCGAAGGTCCTGCTGGCCGCCGACATAATCCAGGACCGCGGAGGTGAGGTTGCAGGTTTGGGCATTCAGAACGGGGTCGAACATCATGCCGTTGATGGTGAAGTCGCGGCGGAGGACGTCTTCCTGCGCGCTCGAGGAGAAGCGCACTTCGGTGGGGTGGCGGCCGTCGTGGTAGGCAACGTCGGAGCGAAATGTCGCCACTTCGGTGACGATTTCCGCACCTTCTTCGTCGTCGCAGACAAGAACAACTCCGAAATGCGCGCCGACGGCGAAGGTGCGGGGAAAGAGCTTCAGGACCACGTCGGGATGGGCGCTGGTGGCGACGTCGAAATCCTTGGGCGGGACGGCGAGGAGCAGGTCGCGCACGCAGCCTCCGGCAAAGTAGGCCTCGTGGCCACTCGCACGGAGACGGGCGACGATGCGTTCGGCGGCGCGTTGGGCGGCGTTGGGCAATGCTCTGAAGACCTCAGGGGCTAAAGCCCCAATGCAATTCGCGTCCTCTCCGGCACGACTGTCTTCAGGATTCTGCGCGAACACCTTCTACTATAGAGATGTGGCGGCGGGCAGCGGACTGATCCTGGGCATTGAAACCTCGTGCGATGAAACGGCGGCGGCGGTGGTGCGCTGCGGCACGGAGATCCTGTCGAATACGGTGGCGTCGCAGATCCCGATGCATGCGCCGTATGGTGGCGTGGTGCCGGAGTTGGCCTCGCGCGAGCATTTGCGGAACCTTTTGCCGGTTGTGCGGACGGCTTTGGCGGAGGCGAATGTCACCTGGGACGATCTGGATGCGATTGCCGTGACGGAGGGTCCCGGGCTGGCCGGAGCGCTGCTGGTAGGGATCAGTTTTGCTAAGGCGCTGGCGTATGCGCTGGGAAAGCCCCTGATCGCGGTGAACCACCTGGAGGGACATATTCACGCGGTGCTTTTAGAGGAAGCGCGGCGCGTGGCCGCAGAGCCAGGCGAGGCTTTGCCCGGAGGGGCGCTGCCTGGGCGACAAGTTCTGGCTCTGGTGGTGAGTGGCGGGCATACGCATCTCTATCTCGCTCGGCAGGACGAGAGCAGCAGAGTCAGTCCGGACGGCAACGAGTCCGCGCCTGCGGCCAGCACCACGTGGACCTATCGCAACGTGGGGCGCACGGTGGATGATGCTGCGGGCGAGGCCTTCGATAAGGTGGCGAAGGTGCTGGGGCTCGGGTATCCCGGCGGTCCGTGGATCGATGCGCTGGCGCCGCACGGCAATCCTGAAGCTGTACCGTTTTCGTTTTCACAGGTGAAGGCCAAGGTGCACCGCAGGGGCGAGCCAGGCGCGCTCGATCCGACGGAGAACATCTACTTTTCCTTCAGCGGGATCAAAACGGCGGTGCTGCGCTATACGAAGGTTTACGAAATGGGCGAGGGCATCGAGCGGCGGCGGGCAGCGTTGGCGGAGATGGCAAATCCAAAGCCGCAGGACGCGCTGGGCCTGTGCGACCGGCGAACGCTGGACCTGATCGCCTCGTTCCAGCGGTCGGTGATCGACGATCTGCGACGGAAGACGTTTCGCGCGGCAGAGCGCTTTGGAGCGGATCGCGTGCTGGTGTCGGGTGGCGTGGCGGCGAATCGCGAGCTGCGGGTGCGGTTCACGGCGGAGGCCGCGGAGCAGGGGCTGCCGATTGCGTTTCCCTCGCTGGCGCTGTCCACGGACAACGCGGCGATGATTGCGGCAGCGGCGTGGGGGAAGTTTGTGGCAGGTGCCGTGGCCGATGAGGCGCTGACGGCGGAGCCTGGCCTGGCGCTGGGGCGCTGACGAAAGGCGAGGGCTGCATCGCCGCGCTGCTAGAATCGAGCGTGAAGAACCTCATGGAACAGCAAGAAACCAAAGCAGAAACGCCCACGGCGATGGAAACCGGACCAGCGTTGCGCCTGTACAACACGCTTTCCGGCCAGGTGGAGACGCTGGCGCCGATGGACGGCCGCGCGGTGCGCATGTATGCCTGCGGGCCGACGGTCTACGACTACGGACACATCGGCAATTTCCGCACTTTTTTGCAGGTGGACGTGCTGCGGCGGACGCTGCGCCTGCTGGGCACCGATGTGCGCCACGTCATGAACATCACCGACGTTGACGACAAGATCATCCGTAACGCCGCGAAGGCCGAAATTGATATCGGCGAGTACACGCGCAAATACGAAGAGGCGTTCTTTGAGGACCTGCAGGCTCTGGAAGTGGAGCGGCCGGAGGTGATCGCGCGGGCGACCGAGCACATTCCTACGATGGTTTCGCTGATCGAGCGGCTGGCCGAACAGGATATCGCGTATCGCGCCGAGGATGGCTCGTGGTATTTCCGCATCGCGCGGTTCCCGGAGTACGGCAAGCTCTCGAAGAAGGATTTTGCCGGAATTACGGATGGCGCGCGTATCGACGTGGATGAGTACGAGAAGGATTCGGCGCGCGACTTTGCGCTGTGGAAGGCGCCCAAGCCTGGCGAGCACAAGTGGGAGACCGCGCTGGGGCCGGGGCGGCCGGGCTGGCACATCGAGTGCTCCGCGATGGCCATGGAGTTTCTGGGCGAGAGCTTCGATCTGCACGCGGGCGGCGAGGACCTGATGTTCCCGCACCACGAGAATGAGATCGCGCAGTCGGAATCGGCGTCGCATAAGCCTTTCGCTCGGCACTGGTTCCACGTGCGCTTCCTGCTGGTCGAGGGGAAGAAGATGGCGAAGTCCGAGGGCAACTTCTACACGCTGCGCGATCTGCTGCTGCGGGGGTACAAAGCCTCGGCCATTCGCATGCTGCTGATCTCGGTTCCTTACCGGCAGCAGCTGAACTTCACTTTTGAAAGCCTGGCGGCCGAGACGGTGGCTGTGGAGCGGCTGCGGAATTTTAAGCAAAGAATCGAAATGACCCACTGGCCAGAAGGGACTTCCCATGGTCAGCGAGGCGTCGATGATGTGATAGATGACGAGATTGAACGCGCCAAGACAAAGTTCCGCGCGGCACTTGCCGATGATCTGAATACGGCGGAAGCTCGGGCAGCAATCTTCGACATGGTCCGCTTTCTAAATACCAAAGCAGATGAGGGCAGGTTTCTCGAATTCCATAAGACCGGCGTGCTGGATGTTCTGCGGGAATTCGACCGGGTGTTTGCCGTGATCGAGGATCATGACGCCGAGTGGACGGCGTTCACGCTGGACTGGGCGGAGAAGGTTGGCCGGCTTGGTGAGGCGTCTGCTGAAGTGCTGGCGACGCGCGGCGTAACCGATGCGCAGATCGAGGCGCTGATCGCGGAGCGGACACAAGCGAAGAAGACCCGCAATTTTGCCCGCGCCGACGCGATCCGGAACGAGCTGGCAGCGAAGGGCATTCTGCTGGAAGACTCGAAGGACGGGGTGCGCTGGAAGCGGAAGTAGGCTCAGGAAAGGCTCAGGAACGACGATTGTTCGTCCTGCAGGAACTGATCGATTTCCGCCTTGTGATCGCGCAACAGCGTCTCGATGGTACTCGTGGAGCAATTGCCCACGGCAACCCAAATTACTTTTGGTGGCTGCCCTTCCAGAAAGCTCCGCTGGCGAAAGCCCGCGTCCTTTGTCACAATCGACAGTCCCCGCTCGATCGCGAAATTCCAGACAGCATCGTCGGGGGCCTCAGCGAGTCCAGCTTCCTGAACATGCACCGATCCCGGGTAGAGGTCCCGCAGCGCGTCAATCAGCCGCGGCGAGAGGTTCTGATCGAAGAGAAACATCAGGCAGGAATGCTGGTGAGACGCCGCTCCCGGTCAGCGGCAAACGCGAGACAGGCGCGGATGTCGTCGCGTGTGAGATAGGGAAAGTCGCGGAGGATGTCGGCTTCGGTCATCCCCGACGCCAGATAGTCGAGGACATCATAGACCGTCATCCGCAAGCCACGAATACAGGGCTTTCCCCCCATCTTGCCGGGCTCGATGGTGATGATCTGGCGATAGTCCATATGCCTGACATTACCAGAGCCCCTGCCCGCGGGAAAGAACATTGAAAAGGCTCGGTTGCGCGTGGGGTTCGGAAGTCGCGGTCAGACGGGTTACGTGCTCTCCGACTCATTTGTACCCGGAGCCACCGGTCTTAGCAGCGGGAAGAGGATCACGTCACGGATCGATCGCGCTCCGGTGAGGATCATGGTGAGGCGGTCGATACCGATGCCTTCGCCGCCGGTAGGTGGCAGGCCATAGGCGAGCGCGCGGACGTAGTCCTCGTCCATCTGGTGGGCTTCCTGGTCACCGCGCTCGTGCTGGGCTAGTTGATCAAGAAAGCGGCGGTGCTGCTCCTCGGGATCGTTCAGCTCGCTGAAGGCGTTGCCCAGTTCGAATCCGCCGATGTAGAACTCGAAGCGCTCGACCCAGTCGGGCTCGTCGGGCTTTTGCTTGGAGAGCGGCGAGACGGCGAGGGGGAACTCGTAGATTATGGTGGGCTGGATCAGGTGGGGCTCCGCAAGAAATTCAAACAACTCCGCAACAACTTTGCCCCACGGTTCAGACTGCAGCTGTTGTCGCAGATTGGAGAAGCGGAAGTGAATCATCTGAATTGCTTCAATCTTGTCTTCTTTGTCGGGAAACGTGGTCATGTCAACACGTTGTTCGATTTCCCGTTCAGAGCGGCTGAAGAACGCTGAGAGCATTTGAGCGGTCGAGAAATCTGCAATGACCGGTTTTGGACCCGCCACTTTCGGCCACCAATTGATAATCGCCTCTCGCATGGTCAGCGTTTCCCACTTCGCCAGATCGATCTCCACGCCATTGAAGTGGGTGATCGTGGTCCCATTCACTTCTTTCGCGACGAACGCGATCAGTTCTTTCGTCAGCTCGATCAGGTCTTTGTAGTTCGCGTAGGCCTGGTAGAACTCCAGCATGGTGAATTCGGGGTTGTGCTGGGTGGAGATGCCTTCGTTGCGGAAGTTGCGGTTGATTTCGTAGACGCGGTCGAAGCCTCCGACGACCAGCCGCTTCAGATACAGCTCCGGCGCGATGCGCAGGAAGAGGTCCATGTTGAGGGTGTTGTGGTGCGTGACGAACGGACGCGCCATGGCGCCGCCGGCGATGGGCTGCATCATCGGCGTTTCGACTTCGATGAAGCCGCGCGCGTCGAAGAATTTCCGCATCGCGCGCAGGACCGCCGCTCGCTTCACGAAGACGTCGCGGACGTGGATTTGCTCGGCTTTTTCTGCTTCGGACGCGCCTTCGGGCGCCTCATTGAGCACGCCGTTCATGAACAGGTCGACGTAGCGCTGGCGGTAGCGCAGTTCGATATCGGAGAGGCCGTGATACTTCTCGGGCAGCGCGAGCAGGGCCTTGGCGAGGAAGGTGATCGTCTCTACGTGAACGGTCAGCTCGTTGGTACGGGTGCGGAAGAGATAGCCGGTAGCGCCGATGTGGTCGCCGAGGTCGAGCTGCTTGTAGAGATCGAAGGCCGCGTCGCCCACAGCGTCTTTGCGCACGTAGATCTGCAGGCGCTGGCCTTCCTGCTGGAGGGTGGCGAAGCCGGCTTTGCCCTGCTGGCGAATGGCCATGATGCGCCCGGCGACGGCGATGGGGACGCGGGTGGCCTCGAACTGCTCGCCGGTCCAGGGATCGTACTCGGCGCGGATGGCAGGAATCACGCGCAGGGGATGGTCCGCGGGAGGCGCGAAGGTATTGGGATAGGCCGGCTGTCCGGCGGCGGCAATCTGCTTCAGTTTTTCCTGGCGAAGCGCATACAGGCTGCGCTCAAACTCAGACTCGAACACGGAAGAACCTCGGAAGCGGTACAAAATTCAAATCTCGTTCGAGTATATCGACCAGAGATGGTGAAGCGGCTCGAGTATGAAGGGCCGTCATCGTGAGAGCCCCTTCAGGCCAGATGTTCGCGCAACAGCGCCGGACGCTGGTTCGCCAGGCGCAGGATCAGTTCGCCGAACAGCGTGTTCGCCCAGGCGAACCACGGACGCGTGAACTTTGCCGGGTTATTCGCGTCGAAGGATTCATGCATGAACTCGGTGCCGGCGGTGGTATTGCGCAGCCATCGGAGGCACTGGAGGATCTCTTTGTCATCCGTCGAAGTGAGCGCGCGGATAAGAATGGCCATGGGCCAGATCTGCCCCAGCCCGGTATGGGGACTGCCACCGCCCTGGGCCGCCGAACCCTCGAAGAAATATGGATTGTCGCGGCTCAGGACGAACCGGCGTGTGTTCTGATAAACCGGATCGGCCACGTCGCAGCACTCGAGGTAGGGCAGGCTCAGGAGACCAGGGGCGTTGGCATCGTCCATCTGCAGCGTGTTTCCGTATCCATCCACTTCATACGCCCACATCCTGCCATAGACCGGGTGCTCCACAAATCCATACTGGGCAACTGCCCTGCGCAGAGTGGCGACGAGCTCCTGGCAGGCGCCGGCGAGGCGCGTGTCGTTGAGCACCGCCGTCGCCATCTCCTGCATCTGGGTGAGGGAGCGAATGGCAAACAAATTGGCGGGGATGAAGAGCGGATAGGTGCAGGCATCGTCGGAGGGGCGAAACATCGAAAAGATCAGCCCGACCGGCCGGGCGGGATTGCCATACCCGTCGAGCGGGAGCGTGTCCAGAGGATTGGGGCTGGGGCGCTGGAAGGAGTAGGGTCCGCGGCCGGTAAGGCGTTGCTGCTGGTGGAAGGTCTCGATTATTTTCCAGGCGGCAGCCTGCCATTCCGAACCGAATGGCGACCGGTCGCCCGTTGCGTTCCAGTAGCCGTGGGCCAGGCGGATGGTATAGCAGAGCGAATCGACTTCCCACTTGCGCTCGCCTACGCCGGGCTTCATCTCAGTTTCGTCGTGAACCGCCCAGGACAGCGGCGGATCGGAGGAGCTGCGCAGAAAGGCGTTGGCATAGGGATCGAGAAGAATGTTGCGCGCCTGCCGCCGCACGATGCCCGCGAGCAGCGCGGCGAGCTTCTTATCGCGTTTGGCATACGGCAGGTACGGCCATACCTGCGCCGAGGAATCGCGCAGCCACATGGCATCGATGTCGCCGGTAATCACGAAGGTATCCGGCTGGCCGTTTCGAGTTCCCGGGAAGACGGTGGTGTCGAGAGTATTGGGAAAGCAGCGGGCGAACATGGCAGCGAGCACGGGATCCGCGATCTGCCCGTGGACGCGATCGATGACCTCTTCAATCACCGGGCTGGTGAAATGGCGATCCGCCGGACTGGGGCGCCCCTCGGCGATCTTCCATCGGGCCAGCAGCGAGCTGGGCCAGGCAGCCAGAGCGCAGGCCGCCAAGCCGGAGCGGATC
The DNA here is from genome assembly GCA_963770525.1 of uncultured Acidobacteriaceae bacterium. Classification (GTDB taxonomy): domain Bacteria; phylum Acidobacteriota; class Terriglobia; order Terriglobales; family Acidobacteriaceae; genus Palsa-343. The sequence goes on from CAVYPY010000011.1 coordinate 164,505, forward strand.
ACGGTGCGGCGATTGGGGAGCGGTGCCGTCGCGGGTGAGACAGGGGACGTCATGAGGAGCCGGTTCCTTTCAATCCATCAGCAGAGGCGAGAGATGCCGCATGGATGGCATCGGGGCCGATGACCATCTTAGCCCGTCGTGGCCCGACCGCTGGACGGCGGGTCGGCGCAAAACCATGGTCACACTGCGTTGCGGCATGACTGGTGTATAACAAGGCGGGAACGAAGGACTCCATGGCCACGGAATCACCCAATCCCACGCAAAAGTCCGGCAGCGGAAAGCCCACCCGCACGGTCGGCGCGCTGGTGCGGGCGGAGCGGCTGTCGCAGATCGCCTTCATCCTGCCTGCCGCGGTGTTTGTTGGCTGGATCGCGGGAGCTGGGCTCGACAAATGGCTGCACCAGCAGTGGATTTACCTGGTCGGTCTGGTGCTGGGAGTGGTCGCTGGGTTCATTCAGGTGTTTCGCCTCGTCGCCAGCGAGGGGCGGGCGATCGACAAAGGGGACTCGTGAGCGCCGATCCTCCGGCATCTCCCACCATGACTGATGAGGATTTGCGCCGCCTGCTGGGGCGCGCGCTGCGGGTGGTCGCGATCCTGACGCCGGTTCTTTTCCTCGTTTTCACCTTTGCGCTGGGGTGGCAGACGGGACTGCTTTTCCTGGCCGGAGCGGTGATTTCGTGGACGGGCATCTGGGAGTGGCGCAGCCTGAGCGAGAGGATTTTCGCCCATCTGGACAACCGGCAGGAGCCGGGCACGACGAGGCGGACTTTGGTACTGTTTTTTCTCCGTCTCGGGCTGGCAATCGCGCTTCTGTATGCTAGTCTAAGGTGTTTACACGGTACTGTTTACGCGTTGGTGACGGGCCTGGGGCTGGCGGTTGTGGCCCTCACGTTCGAAGCGGTTCGTCTCCTGCGCTGAGCGCCTGAAGGACACCCACTTCATCATGCTGACCTGGATCGAGTTTCTGACCCGCCTGCTGAACCACTGGTTCGCCGCGCCCGTGGACGCCGTTCTGGGCATCCTCGGCATTCATCCCCTGCGCCCCAGCCATCCCATCAACAACACGCTGACCGAGGAGCTGGTGGTTTTTGCGGCTCTCGTGCTGTTCTTTTTGGTGGTCCGGCTGAGCCTGAGCGTGGAGAAGCCGGGGAACGCGCAGCACCTGGCAGAGCTGGCGCACGAATTCGTGGACAACCAGGCGCAGCAGGTGATGGAGCACGGACACGAGTCGCATTTGCCGGTGCTCACCTGCATTCTCATCTTCATCCTTCTGCTCAACTGCATGGGGCTGCTGCCGGGCGTCGAGACGCCGACCGCCAATCCGGTGGTGCCTTTCGGTCTGGCCATCTTCACGTTCATCTATTACAACGTGCGGGGCCTGTTGAAGCAGGGACCCGTCCATTATGTGAAGCACTTCATGGGGCCGGTGTGGTGGATCGCGCCGCTGATGCTGCCCATCGAGATCATTTCGCACTTTGCGCGCATGCTGTCGCTCACGGTTCGTCTTTTTGCCAACATGCTGGCCAGCGACCTGATCACGGTCATCTTCTTCTCGATGATCCCGCTGGCGCTGCCCATCATCGGGCTGGGGCTGCATGCGTTTGTTGCGATCATTCAGGCGTATATCTTCATGCTGCTGGCCACGATTTACGTGGGCGAGGCGACAGCGCACGTGGAGAGCATGTAAAAGGATTTCCTCCGGAGGACCGCTTCCACTCCGGGATGGGAAAAGCCGTTCAGCGTGAGGGGGCCAGCACGGTGAGCCTCAACCACCCACTGGCGGCAATTTTAGGGAAGCAGGAGAAAGCAATGCGCACACTGCAATATATGTTCATGGCTATGGCCGCGCTGTTGATGGCGACCCCGGCCTTTGCTCAGGCCACAACCACTCCACTCGGCGCGGGGGCTGGCTGGGTGCCGATCGGCGCCGGCATCGGCATGGCCATCGCGTCAGGGCTGTGCGGCCTGGGACAGGGCCGAGCGGCCGGCTCGGCCGCTGAGGCGGTGGCCCGCAACCCGGGAGCCCGCGCTGCCATTCAGCTCTTCCTCGTGCTCGGTCTGGCGTTCATGGAATCGCTGGCGCTGTTCACCTTCGTCATCATCATCATGAAGGTGAAGTAGTCCAGGGCAGGCATCACAAGAAAACTCCCTGCCGCGGCAGGGAGTTTTTCTTTTGCGGCGCGGAAGCTTACTGCTGCTGCAGCGTCTTCAGATAACCGGTGAGGTTAGCGATCCGCTGCTGCTCCTGAGCATCAGGGGCAGCGGTGCCTTTCGCCAGGGAACGGAAGGCCGTGCCCCAGACCGGCATCTCCGGCGAGCCATGCGCAGAGTTCTCCACACCAAACTGCAGCACCGTCGCGATATGCGCATCGGGGAACATACCCCCGTTGGTCTTCGCCAGGTTCGTCAGATCGGTGGGCGACGTTTTCATCGCGGACGCGGCGGGCCCGTTCCCCCGGCCGTCCACACCATGGCACGTCGCGCAGTAGCTGTTGTACATCTGTTTCCCGGAAGCTGCCGAGGTGGGCTTGATGGGCACTTCCTTGATTTGAGTTGTCTGGGCTATTCCGAAAGCGGCAGTCGCGAGCAGCGCTGCCACGAATGCAACGTGGATTCGATTCGGCATATAGACCCTCCTTTCCGGGATCTAATGCTGCTCTCGGCTCGCAGGGACTGTATGTGATGGTGGGCACAGGGAGGCACCACTGGTAACCCCGGCCAAGCGTGGATGCGGCAAGGTGCTCGTGAGACTGGTTTTGCGGAACTCTGTACCGAAACCGCTTACCTCTGGTACAAAGGATCAACGCCGCAGCCCCGTCGCCCTTCGGCGCCCTGGCCCTGCTCGCACCTCGATCTCTGTACCGGTCAGAAGTCCACCGCGGTCCCTCATCTCCAGGAGGCGAACATGCATTCTGATCTGTCCCGCCGCACATTTTTCCGCATCGCCGCCGGCGCCACCGCCGCGGCGACGGTCCCGCTGCTCACCGAACCGCAGCTGGCGCGCGCGCAACGCATCCGCGTTCACCACGAGATGCCGCCGGGGGCGGTGCGCATCGACTCCAACGAGAATCCGCTGGGCCCGTGCGGAGGCGCGTGCGCGGTTATGAGCAGCCTGATCCCCGAAGGCGGCCGCTACGACGACGATCTGACAGAGAAACTGATCAGCACCTTCAGCGGGATGGAAGGCCTGAAGGACGGCTATGTGCTGGCCTTTGCCGGATCGACGGAGCCGCTGAACTACAGCGTTCTCGCCTTCACTTCTCCGGAGCGCAGCTACGTGACGGCCGATCCCGGCTATGAGGCCGGTATGTACATCGCCGCAGCCAACGGCGTCAAAGTGATCAAGGTGCCGCTCACGAAGGACTACGCCCACGACGTCCGCGCCATGGTCGCCGCCGATCCGAACGCGGGCCTGCTGTACATCTGCAATCCCAATAATCCGACGGGAACGATCACCAGCCGCGCCGACGTCGAATACGCGCTGGCGAACAAGCCGCAGGGATCGATCCTGCTGGTGGACGAGGCCTACATCCACTTCTCCGACGCGACACCGTCGATCGATCTGGTGAAGGCGGACAAGGATCTGATCGTGCTGCGGACGTTCTCGAAGATCTACGGCATGGCGGGACTGCGCTGCGGCCTGGCCATCGGGCGGCCCGATCTGCTGGCGAAAATCCAGAAATTCGGCTGGAACTTCATGCCGATTCTGGCGGTGGCCGCGGCGAACTGCAGCCTGCAGCAGCCGACGCTGGTCGCCGAGCGGCGCAAGATCAATACCGATATCCGGAACGACACGTTCTCCTGGCTGACAGCCAACAACTATCAATTCATCCCGTCGCAGACCAACTGCTTTTTGCTGAACGCCGGCCGTCCGGGCAAGGAAGTGATGGCCGCCATGGCGCAGCGCAACGTCTATATCGGACGCGTGTGGCCCATTATGCCGACCTGGGTGCGCATCACGGTGGGCACGCGCAGCGAAATGGGGAAGTTCCAGCAGGCGTGGAAGGAAGTGATGAGTGGACCGACGACCGCGCTGGCGGCGCCGGGACTTGACGCTGCGCAGATCGCGCGTCTCGGCACAGGCGATCTGCCGCCTGGCGTGCGAAAGCGGATCGCTGCTGTCTGAAGTGGCTTCTTTGAATCTGGACAGCCGCCTCTGATTGCTCCAGCGTCCCATTCCTGAAGATCATTGAGCCATTCAGGAGGGCGATGCACGAGGAAAGCGCGCAGGGGCTAAAGCCCGGATTCGTTTTGGCCCGTTTGCGGCACGACCGAGGTCGTGCCCTGATACGAAGCCGCCCCAAGGCTGCTCTGGTACGAAGCCGACCGAAGGCTGCCCTGATACGAAGCGACCGAACGCTGAGTTTCCAACGGCTGCGAAGTCGCGCCCTGATGCAAACCAGCAACGAAAGCTCAGCAGCAGGTTGACTAGCGGGAGGCGGTGTTCATCGCGGGCGCCGGAGACTCAGCGGGCATGGGCTGGCTCACCGAAGAGTAGGTCTGGGCACCCAACTGCGCGGCCGAAAGGATGTCCTGCGGCATAATGCCCAGGACGAGCGTGGTCGCGGCGGTGAGGAAGAGCGCGATCAGAAGCGGCATCGAGGGCCGGGGAATGCTCATCACGGGGGCGGCTTCCGCGGGGCGCGCATAGATCACCGCCACGGTCCGCAGATAATAGAAGGCTGCAATGCCGCTGTTGATGAGTCCGATGATCGTGAGCCAGACCAGGCCGGAGTGCAGGGCCGCGGCAAAGACGTAGAACTTGCCGAAGAAGCCGCCGGTGAACGGAATGCCGATGAGCGAAACCAGGAACAGCGCCATGGCGCCGCCCAGCAGCGGCGAACGGTAAGCCAGGCCGCGATAATCGTCGAGGAGCGTGAGCCGGTCGTCGTAGCCGCCGGCGTGGCTGATGACCGCGAAGATGCCGACATTCATCGCCGCATAGGAGACCGCGTAGAAGCTGGCTGCGGCAATGCCGTCGGCCGAGAGCGCCGTGAAGGCAACCAGCAGATAGCCGGCGTGAGCGATGGAGGAGTAGGCCAGCATCCGCTTGACGTTGCGCTGGCGCAGCGCGCCCAGGTTGCCGATGGTCATGGAGAGGACGGCCAGCCACCACAGGATCGGCACCCAGTGCGTGTGCAGGAACGGCAGAGCCCCGTAGACGATCCGCAGCAGCACCGCAAAGGCGGCGACCTTGGGACCGGTGGACATGAGGGCGACCACCGGCGAGGGCGCGCCTTCGTAAACATCGGGTGTCCATACGTGGAAGGGCGCTGCCGACACCTTGAAGCCGAGGCCGATGATGATCATCCCGAGGCCGACATAGAGCAACCACGGCGTCTGCGACGCGGCCGCATGCACGGCGAGAAAGTCGATCCGGGTGGATCCCGTGGCGCCAAAGATCAGAGCAATGCCGTAGAGGAAGAAAGCCGTTGCGAAGGAGCCCAGCAGGAAATACTTCAGCGCCGATTCAGGACTCTTCGCGCTTTTGCGACGGAATCCCGCCATGATGTAGGTGGAGATGGACGAGATTTCCAGTCCAATGAAAATCAGCAGCAGCTCCGTGGCGCAGGTCATGAACATCATGCCCACGCCCCCGAAGAGCATCAGGGTATACAGTTCGCCCAGGCCTTCCGTGGTGTCGGAGACCGCGTCGAGGGTGATCAGCAGAGCTGCGAGAACGATGCCGGCAAGCAGGACATGGAAGAAGACGCTGAAGGCGTCGGTGCGGACAACGTCGAAGTAGGCAGTGCCCGGCGGCAGCGAATATTGCCACAGGCTCGCCGCCAAAGCGGCCAGGGCGCCCAGCACGGCCAGCCAGCCCAGGGATTTCCGGCTCGCGCCCTTCGCCATCATGGCGTCGGCGAGCATGACCAGAATCCCGGACACGGTGAGAATAATCTCCGGCAGAATGCGCAGCGCGTTCATGGCTTCTCCGTTCCCATGGTGACCGGAACCGCGGCGCGCAGGGCCGGCGCCGGAATGGTGTGGCTCGCGGTCAGAGTGGCCGGATTGGCCAGGCCGGACATGGCCCCATCAATGGCTTTGATCCAGTAAGGCGAGAGCACGCCCATGGCCAGCATCAGCACCGCCATCGGCCAGAGGGTGATGTGTTCGCGCGCGGTCAGGTCGACGTTCACGCGGTTGACCACCAGCGACGACGGCTGGCCGTAGAAGATGCGCTGCACCATCCACAGCATGTAAGCGGCGCTCAGGATCACGCCCAGCGTCGCCACCCCCACCCAGGCCGGGTGCACCGGGAAGCTGCCGCTGAGGACGAGGAACTCGCCGACGAATCCGTTGAGCAGCGGCAGGCCGATCAGAGCCAGCGCGGTGATGACGTAGAGCGTCGCGAGCATGGGAACCTTGCCTGCCAGGCCGCCGTAGAGCGACATGTCACAGGTCCCGTAGCGCTCGTAAAGGAAACTGACCAGAACCAGCAGCGCGCTGCCGGTAAGGCCCTCGTTCAGCGTCTGGAAGACGGCGCCGTTGAGGCCCACGAGCGCGAAGCAGAAGATGCCCAGGATGCAGAAGCTGAGGTTGCCCAGAATCGAGTAGGCGACCAGGCGCTTCATATCGCTCTGGGCCAGCGCCAGCATCGCACCATAAAGAATGCCGATGACCGCGAGGGCGATCATCAAGGGCGCGATGGCGCGGGACTGCGCAGGGAAGAGGCCCAGGTTGAAGCGGAAGATCGAGTAGAGGCCGAGCTTGCCGGCGACGACCATGGCCATGGCCGTTGGGGCTTCCTGGATCACGTCGGCCAGCCAGCCATGCAGCGGGAAGACCGGGACCTTGACGGCAAAGGCGACGAGGAAGGCGAGCGATGCCCAGGCGAGCGCGGCGGGGCTGAGGCCCAGACTGCCCGAGGACAGCAGGCTTTGCAGCTGAACGAAGTCGAAGGTGCCGGTTTTCGAGTAGAGCCACAGGATGGCGACGAGGAAGAGCGCCGAGGGCACGAAGGTATAGAGGAAGAACTTGATAGCGGCCTGGCGCCCGCGGGTGGGGCCAAACATGGCAATCAGGATGGCCATCGGCACCAGCGACAGCTCCCAGAAGCCGTAGTAGAGGATCATGTCCAGCGCCACGAAGACGCCGATCATCGCCGTCTGCTGCAGCAGGAAGAAGAAGTAGAACTCTTTGGTCCGGGTTTCGATGGCGCGCCAGGAAACGCCGACGCCAATGGGCCCAAGGAACGTGGTCAGCAGCACCAGCCACAGGGAGAGGCCGTCGACGCCGAGGTGATAGCGAATCGGCGGGCTGGCAACCCAGGCATCGTTCTCGACGAACTGGAAGCCATGCTGCGCGTAGTCAAAATGCGCCGGCAGATGCAGCGAGAGCCCGAAGGTGAGCAACGTTACCAGCAGCGTGAAAACCTGAATGACGCGGCCCCGTCGCGGCAGCAGGGCGACCACGATCGCGCCCGCGGTGGGCACGAACAGGATCAGCGTCAGAATGCGGTCAGTCAGCACAGTTCCCTTCCTCGTCCCTCTCTAGCGCGGCACAAACTGCGCGATCCATCCAAAATAAGCGCCTGCCAAAACAAGCGCGGCGAACAGAGCCAGCCATCCGGCGTAGGAGCGGATGTTGCCGGATTGAATGCGCGCCACCAGCGCCCCGAGTCCCTGCGCGGAGTAGCCGGCAGCCACGCCGCCTCCATCGATGACGGCGCGATCGATCAGCACGCCCAGAATCCAGCGGGCCAGAAAGAGCACCGGCGCGATAACCACCGCGCCATACAGCTCGTCCACCCAGTATTTGTTGGCGACCAGCGCATAGAGGCCGCGCATCCGCCCGGTCAGCCGTTCAGCCGTGCCCGGCTTCAGGTAGTACATGTAGTGCGCGACAAACCAACCTGTCAGCGCGACGAGCGTGGAAAGCAACGCCAGCAGAATCTCGACCTGCCTGCTGCCCGACGGCGCCGGATTCGGCAGATTCGGAGCGCCCGTCGTGAGAGCGACCGCCGTCTGCTCGTAGTTCAGGTGGACGGCCCTGACCGCCGGGCTCACGAAGTGCGCAAACCAGTTGCTGCCGCCCAGCGCTTCCGGCCAGCCCATCCAGCCGCCAATGACGGAGAGGATGGCCAGAATGATGAGCGGCCACAGCATTACCTGCGGACTCTCATGGATGCCGTGCCCGTGGCCGTGACCGCTGTGCGGATCCGCCTCGAGAACCAGCTTCGTATCGGAGCGCGCATGTACGGCCGCACCGTGCTCCTCCACCGGCGCTCGGCTCTCGCCGAAGAAGGTCATGTACCAGAGGCGGAACATATAGAAGGAGGTGAGGCCCGCAGTGAACAGACCCACCGCCCAGAGAATCTTTCCGCCATTGGGCGCAATGAAGGCCTGGTAGAGGATTTCGTCTTTGCTGACGAAGCCAGCCAGGGGCGGGAATCCGGAGATGGCGAAGACTGCCGCGGTCATGGTCCAGAAGGTCACGGGGATTTTCTTTCGCAGGCCACCCATCACCCGCATATCCTGCTCGCCGCCCAGGGCGTGGATTACCGAGCCCGCGGCCAGGAAGAGCAGCGCCTTGAAGAAGGCGTGCGTCACCAGGTGGAAAATGCCCGCCGAGTACGCGGCTACGCCACACCCAAGGAACATGTAGCCGAGCTGGGAGACGGTTGAATAGGCCAGCACGCGCTTGATGTCGGTCTGGGCCATGCCGATGGTCGCGGCAAAGAAGGCGGTTGCCGTCCCGATGATGGCCACCGTGGCCAGGGCGATGGGCGCGCGGTCGAAGAGAACGTGCGTGCGCGCGACCATGTACACGCCCGCCGTCACCATGGTGGCCGCGTGGATCAGCGCGGAGACCGGGCGTGGGGCCTTCCATGGCGTCGGGCAGCCAGACGTACAGCGGGATCTGCGCGGACTTGCCGGTGGCGCCCAGGACCAGGAACAGCGTAATCGCGGTGAGAAAGCCGGCGCCCTGCCAATCCGGATGCATCGCGACGCTGTTAAAGATGGTTCCGAAGTTCAGCGTGCCGAAGTGCGCGACGAGCAGGAACATTGCGAGCAGGAAGCCGACGTCGCCGATGCGGTTGACGATCATCGCCTTCTTGCCGGCGTTCGCGGCCGAATCGCGGGTGTAGTAGAAGCCGATCAGCAGATACGAGGCGAGGCCCACGCCCTCCCAGCCCACGAACATCAGCAGGAAGTTCTGCGCCAGCACCAGGGTGAGCATGAAGAAGAGGAAGAGGTTCATGTAGGCGAAGAAGCGCCAGTACCCTTCCTCTTCGGCCATGTAGCCGACCGAGTAGACGTGGATCAGGAAGCCGACGCCGGTGACGACGCAGAGCATCACCAGGGTGAGCTGATCGAGTTGAAACGAGAAGTCGGCATGAAAGGCTCCGGCCGCGATCCAGGTGCCGTAGGTCTCCACGTGCGGCAGGGTCAGCGAGCCGAAGTGGACAACGATATTCAAAACCCACAGGGCCGGCAGCAGAGAACCAATCAGGGCCACCGCCGTCACCACCGGTTTGGGCGCGCGGCGGCCGACGAGACCGTTCACCAGGAACCCGGCGAAGGGGATGATCGGGAGGAGCCAGAGGTGAAGGTCGGTCATAGCTTCATCAGGTCGATCTGGTCGACGTTGAGTGTGTTGCGCGCCCGGTAGATGGCGATGATGATGGCGAGCCCGACCGCGGCTTCCGCGGCGGCGACGACCATCACGAAAAAGACGAAGATTTGTCCGCTCACCTGATGCCACTCATGAGCGAAGGCGACGAAGGTCAGGTTCACGGCGTTGAGCATCAGCTCAATCGACATGAAGATGGATATGATGTTCCGCTTGATGAGAAAGGCCGCGATGCCAATCGAGAAGAGGATGGCGCTGAGCACGAGATACCAGGCAATGGGAACAACCATCAGTGCTCCTTCCTCGCCAGCGCGACAGCGCCGATGATGGCCACCAGGATCAGGACTGAGGTGACCTCGAAGGGCAGCAGCAGATCGCGGAAGAGCACCTGGCTGAGCATTCCGGTGTTCACCACATACTCGCCCAGGCGCGCCTGTCCGAAGCTTCCCTGGCGCGAGAGAAAGATGTAGACCAGCAACGCCAGGAGAATCGCTGCGCCGGGAAAACCGGCGATGTAGGCGAGCTTGCTGCCGTGGGTGCGGTTTTCCTTGCCTGCGTTCAGCAGCATGATCACGAAGGTGAAGAGCACCATGATGGCGCCGGAGTACACGATTACCTGCGCGGCGGCCAGAAATTCCGCTCCCAGCAGCAGATAGAGCACGGCCAGCGAGCTCATGACCACGATGAGCGACAGGGCGCTGTTGATGGGATGGCGCTGCAACAGGAGATTCAGCGCCCCCGCCACACACAACGCGCCGAAAATGATGAACAAGGCCAGGTGCATGGGTCTTCAATCACTCGCAGGACTGCAGGAGAACCGGAAAAACGAGGAGGCGAACAGAAAATTCTAAATTAGTGCGCGGGCAGCCAGAGCCCCATCCAGAACGCTGTCACGACAATATTGGCAACGGCGACCGGCACCAGAAATTTCCATCCGAACCCCATGAGTTGGTCGTAGCGGAAGCGCGGCAGCGTCCCGCGCACCCAGATATAGAGAAAGAGAAAACCGAAAACCTTGGCGACGAACCAGAAGATCGAGAACAGCGCGGTAGAGACCGGGCCGCTGCCCGAGAGGAAGCTCCCAAACGGGCTGGTCCAGCCGCCGAAGAAGAGCAGCGTGGCCACGCAGCCCACCGTGATCATGTTCGCGTACTCGGCCATGAAGAACATGGCAAACTTCATCGAGCTGTACTCGGTGTGGTAGCCCGCGGTCAGCTCGCTCTCGGCTTCGGGCAGATCGAAGGGCGAGCGGTTGGTCTCCGCATAGGCCGCCATCAGATAAATAAAGAACGCGACGAACTGAAATCCGCCAAAGAAGTTCCACGAGAGCAGGCCGTGCGTGGACTGCACTCCGACGATATCGCGCAGCCGCAGCGAGCCCGCGCGCATGATCACGCCCACCAGGGACAACCCCAGCGCCAGCTCGTAGCTGATGACCTGGGCGCTGGCGCGCAGCGCGCCCAGCAGCGAATATTTGTTGTTCGACGACCAGCCCGACAGCGCGATGCCGTACACGCCGATTGAGGTGATGCCGAGAATGATCAGCAGCCCGATGCTGACGTCGGAAACCTGGAACAGCTGTACGCCGTGCCAGCGGATATCGGCGCCGAAGGGCACCATGGAAATCGACAGCAACGCGCAGGTCAGCGCGATCATGGGCGCCAGCACGTACAGCGGCCGATCGACCGCCAGCGGCATCAGGTCTTCTTTCAGAAACAGCTTGGCGCCATCGACCAGCGGCTGCAACAGCCCAAAGGGCCCCACCCGGCTCGGTCCCCAGCGGTTCTGGATGCGCCCCACCAGCTTGCGCTCCAGCAGCACCGTATAGGCGACCGACATCAGCAGGATCACCACAACGAGGATGACCTTGACGATGTTGATCAGCACGAACGCCAGGAAACTGGTCTCCATCCAGAACCTTTCAGGGAATTCTTAATCCGCCGCTGTTTCCGCGGGCTTGCGCGCTTCCATAACCGAGTGCAGCTTGCGGCTGTACCGGCCCAGCGTGCCGGAACTGAAGAGCGAGTCGTTCGAGGGCCACACCAGATCTTTGCGAGCCGGATCGAGTTGGATCTGCACGAGGCCGGAGCGCAGATGCTGATCGCTTCCAGCCAGCAGATCGAGCCGCGGCACGTCGTAACCGGAAACCAGCCGCTGAATCTCGTCAAAGATGGCGAACGGATCGAAGGGGCTCACCTTCGGCTCCAGATGATTGGCCGCCAGCCACACGCCATGGCGGTCGGCTTCGCCGGACTGTGCGCCGCGCGCCTGCCCGAAGTCGGAGCGAACGCCGCCGCTGCTGAAGGGAACGAGCTTTTTGATGTCGGCGCCGATCGCCGCTGCCAGCCGGACGATCAGCTCGAAATCCGAGCGCGTGCCCGCTCGATCGGCGGCCTTTTTGACCAGCTGTACGTCGCCGAAGGTGTTGGTCGCGGTCCCGGACTTTTCATAGAGATTCGCCGCCGGGAAGATCACATCCGCCAACTGCGCCGTCTCGGTCAGGAACATCTCCTGGGCGATAACGAAGGTGTTACGCAGCGCGGCCGGATCGATGCCGTACCGCGCGACTGGATTTGACCCCACTACATAGAGCGCTGCCAGTTCGCCCCGCTCTGCCGCGTCGAACATCTGCACCAGATCGAATCCGGGTGCTGACGGCACCGCGCCGTATTCGTCAGCGAATTGGCCTGCGGCCGCCACCGGCACATAGCCAGGCAGCAGGTCAGGATAGAGTCCCATGTCGGCGGCGCCGCGCGAGTTGGCGTAGTCGCCGAGGCAGGCAAACCTCACATTGGCGAGGCCTGCGCCAGACCGCACCAGCGACTCGATCTCGCGCCCGCGGAACTCCGACCCGAAGGCGATCACGAGCGATTCTTCTTTGCGCAGCGCCTCGCGGAATTTGGCCGCTTCGCTGTTCCCTGCCAGCGATTGGTCATCGCCGGCCAGATACGCAATCGCCGCAGCGTAGTCTCCTTCGCGGATCCGCAGGAATCCGGTCGCCTGACGACGCAGCTTGATGAGCTCGTGATTCAGCACGTAGAGCCGCGCGTTGTTGAGACGCACGTTGGTGCGAACCTGCCAGGCTAATCCCGGATGCTGCTCGGTGGGATCGTTGCCTACGAGCAGAATGGCCTTTGCGCTGCCGAAGTCGCGCAAAGAGGCTTCCGCCTTGCCGCGCATGGCCGCGGCAAACGCTGGATAATCGGCGGTCCGGTGGTGATCGATATTGTTGGTGCCGAGCACGGTGCGCGCGAACTTCTGCAGCAGGTAGGCTTCTTCGTTCGTGGTCCGGTTCGATCCGATCACGCCGATCGCCTGGCTGCCGCGCTGCTCGCGAATCTCGCGCAGCTTGTTCCCGGCAAACTCGATGGCCTCGTCCCAGCTCACCGGCGCCAGCTTGCCGTCGGCCTGGCGAACGAGCGGCTTGGTCAGCCGATCCTCGCGGCCTGCGAAGTCGAACGCATAGCGGCCCTTGATGCAGAGGAAGTCGCCATTGATGCCGCTCTTGTCGCGGTTGTCGCCGCGCACTATGTCCATGCCGTCGTTGGCGCTCCGCACGCCCAGCGTCGTCTTACAACCGTCGCCGCAGTGCGTACAGACGGTGCCCACATGCGACATCTCCCAGGGACGCGTCTTGTAGCGATAGGTGCCCGAGGTGAGCGCGCCGACCGGGCAGATGTCGATGCACATGCCGCACTCTTCGCACTCCAGATGATCCTGCTTGTTGGGCGCAATCACCGAGCCGGCGCCGCGGTTCTGGACACCCAGCGCCCAGACGTCCATGCCCTCGCCACACACGCGGACGCATCTGTAACAAAGGATGCAGCGCGGACGGTCGAAGAAAACCACCGGCGACCACTGCTGCTCTTCCCGGTGCTGCTTGATCTCGACGAATTTCGACTCGTGCGCGCCGTACTTGAAGGTCATGTCCTGCAGCTCGCACTCGCCGCCGGCGTCGCACACCGGGCAGTCCAGCGGATGGTTCCCGAGCAGCAGTTCGATGGTGGCCTTGCGGGCCTGGGCGATCTCAGGGCTTTCGGTGGTGACGACCATGCCTTCAGCAACGGGTGTCGTGCACGCCGTCTGCAGCTTGGGCACCTTCTCAATGCGGACCACGCACATGCGGCAGGCCGCCTGCAGCGAAAGCCCGGGATAATAGCAAAACGCCGGGACCTCGATGCCGTGGGCGCGGCACGCTTCAATCAGCAGCGTTCCCGCGGGCGAGGTCAGCTTCTTGCCATCGACAGTGAAAGTAACGTCAGCCATCTAATCCTTACGCCGCGACCAGCTGCGGCAGCGAAACGCGGAGCCATTCCACGAAATACTGCTTCGTTTCGTGGCCCGGATCGAACTCCTCAAAGTCCACTTTCGTGGCGACAGCAGCAGGAATCGCTTCTCCGGCTTTAGCGGTTTCGTTCAGGTACAGTTCCAGAGCTTCACGCATATTGGTGCGAGTCTCCTCCACCGTGTCCCCCAGCGAGCCGCAGCCGGGAACGTCAGGAGAAAAGGCGCTCCAGTTGTCTCCGCCCTTTTCGTAGACCACCAGATATTCGCGTGTCATTTCAATCCAGCCTTCCTCAGAATACTGTGCAGGAGGCCCTTCCCAATCTCCTTGCCGGCATGCATCGGCACAATCAGTAGCCCGGGTTTCGTCGGGTGCCGAAACTGTCTGTGACTCCCCGTCTGTCCCGTGCTGAACCATCCATCGGCTTCCAAAATTCGAACCAGCTCCTGCGGTCTCACGCTTCCCTGCTTGCTCTACAACTAATTCCCGAGGATTTTTCAGACCAGCGCCGGCTCCGGTTCCACGGCGTGGTGGTATGGACAGCCCTTGCCGTCCAGGTGATCCTCAAACTCTTTCCGAAATTTCTTCACGAACGCGATGGTTGGCATTGCCGCCGCATCGCCCAGCGGGCAGAACGTTCGCCCCAGCATGTTCTCGGCGAGATAGCGGATATTGTCGATGTCCTTGTCGACCGCGCCACCCGCGTGCAGCCGCGTCAGCGACTTTTTCAGCCAGTCCGTGCCCTCGCGGCAGGGAATGCACCAGCCGCAGCTCTCGTGCTGGTAGAACTTCATCGTGCGCAGGGCGAACTCGACCATGCAGACGGTCTCGTCGAGGACGACCACGCCGCCCGAGCCCAGCATGGAGCCGGCCTTGCCGACCTGATCGAAATCCATCCCGATGTCGATCTCTTCGGGCAGCAGCACCGGCGTCGACGAACCGCCGGGGACGACGGCTTTCAGCTTCTTGCCGTGGGGAATGCCGCCGCCGACCTCATAGATCATTTTTTTGAGGTTGTAACCCATGGGCAGCTCGTAAACCCCAGGCCGCTCCACATTCCCGCTCAGGCAGAAGAGGCGCGTGCCGCCGTTGCGCTCCGTGCCGATCTTCGCGTACTCCGCCGCGCCGATGCGGAAGATGTGCGGGACGGTGGCAATCGTCTCAGCGTTGTTGATGATCGTCGGCCCGCCGTAGAGCCCAACCACGGCCGGGAACGGTGGACGGATGCGCGGAATCCCGCGCTTCCCTTCCAGAGACTCCATCAGCGCCGACTCTTCGCCAACTTCATACGCTCCGGCGCCGGTCTGCGTCACCACTTCGAGATCGATGCCGCTGCCGAAGATGTTCTTCCCCAGGAAGCCCTTCGCGTAGGCGTCCTCAACGGCGCGCTCCATGATCTTGAGCAGGTAGCGGTACTCGCCGCGCAGATAGATGAAGCCCATCTTCGCCTGGATGGCGAGCGCCGCGATGATGACGCCCTCGATGACCGCGTGCGGATCGTACTCGAAGATCAGCCGGTCCTTGCAGGTGCCCGGCTCGCTTTCGTCGCCATTGACCAGAACATATTTCGGCTTGGTCGACTGCTTGGGCACGAACGACCACTTCAAACCCGTGGGGAAGCCCGCGCCGCCGCGGCCGCGCAGGTTCGACGCCTTCATCTCGTTGATGATTGCGTCCGGGCCCAGTTCAATCGCCTTGCGCGCCGACTTGTAACCGTCCAGCTCCAGGTACCGGTCGATGGAGGTCGCGCCCTTGCCGAACCGGTACGAAACCAGGGGAACGCAGTCGGGATGGGTGGTCAGCGTGGCCATCTATTTCCCTTTGCTCCGATCGTCTGCCAGGCCTTTGGTCCGATACTCGGCCAGCAGTCGCTCCGTTGACTCCGGCGTCAGGTTCTCATGGAACTCGTAGTTCACCTGCGCCGCCGGCGCCCACGAACACGCTCCGATGCACTCGACTTCTTCGAGCGAGAACATGCCGTCGGCGGTCACGCCCTTATGCCCGATGCCCAGTCGCTTTTTGCAGACTGCCAGAATCTCGTTGCCGCCGCGCACCATGCAGCTGATATTGGTGCAGACCTGCACGTTGTACCTGCCGGCCGGTTTCGTGCGCAGCATGGAGTAGTAGCTGATCACGTTGCGCACATCCAGCTCGGAGATGCCGAGCCGCTCCGCCACCTCGGCGACCACCGCGTCGGAGAGATAGCCGACCTCATCCTGCGCGTAGAGCAGCATGGGGACCAGCGCCGAGCGCTTCATCGGATACAGGGTCACCAGCTTGTCGAAGCGGCCGGCGAGCTCGGGCGAAAAGATCGTTGGAGCGCTCATCGGGGTCCCTCCCTGCTGTGCTGACTCCGAGCCCTGGCCCGATCCCGCACTCGCGCCACCATGTCAATTGCCACGCTGTCCATTTCCTGCTCTGCCCCGTCCTGCTCGATCTTCCCGTCCGGCCGCAGCTCGAATCGCCCCGCGGCCATCTCCCGCGTCACCTCGCGCAGATTCCATCTCACTGCACCGGTCCGCCGTTCCAGACGCATGACGCACTCCACATAATCGGAGCACAATGCCACCGAATTTCCGTCGACTGTTACGTCGACGGAGTCGCCGCCGTGCAGCCCAGCCACGCCCGCGTACGAGCGCACCAGCGAGACAAACGAGACCCACAACTCCATGGTGAGAGTCGGTTCCGCAGCCACGGCGCTCACCGGTCAATCTCTCCGAGCACAATGTCGATGGACCCGATCACAGCCACCACGTCGGCGATCAGGCGTCCCATGCACATCGTCTCCAATGCCTGCAGGGTGGCAAACGAGGGATTCCGCATGTGCACCCGATACGGCTTGGCGGTTCCGTCGCTGACCGCGTAATAGCCCATTTCGCCGCGCGGCGACTCGACGCCCTGATAAACCTCACCCGCAGGAACCTGAAAGCCTTCCGTCACAATCTTAAAGTGATAGATGAGGGCTTCCATCTGCGTCTTCATCTTCTCCCGGTCGGGCAAAACGACGTGCGGCGCGTCGGCCTTGATCGGTCCTTCCGGCATCCCGTCGAGCGCCTGCTGGCAGATCTTCACCGACTCGCGCATTTCCTGGAGGCGCACCACGTACCGCGCCCACACATCGCAGTCCTGGGAGACAGGCACTTTGAACTGAAACTTCTCGTAGCTCGTGTAGGGCATGTCCCGGCGCAGATCCCAGTCCACGCCGCTGGCGCGCAGCGGAGGTCCGGTGACACCCAGAGCAATCGCATCATCGGCACTGAGATAACCCACACCCTTCAACCGATTAATGAAGATCGGATTCCCGGTCAGCAGGTTCTCGTACTCGTCGATCTTCTCGGGCAGAATTTTGATCAGCGACTGGACCGAGTCGAAGAAATCCAGGGGCGGGTCCAGCGCCAGGCCGCCGATGCGGAAGTACGAGGTCATCATCCGCTGGCCGGAGACATGCTCGAAGATGCGCAGGATTTCTTCACGTTCGCGGAAGGTATAGAGGAAGACGGTCAGGGCGCCGATGTCCATGGCGTGCGTGCCCAGCCATACCAGATGCGAGTTCAGCCGCGTCAGCTCATTCAGCAGCACCCGCATCCACTGCGCCCGCTCCGGGATCTCGATCTGCAGCAGCTTCTCGATCGCGAGGCAGTAGGCCAGGTTGTTGGTCATCGGACACAGATAGTCGATCCGGTCCGTGAGCGGCACTACCTGCTGGTAGAACTTCGCTTCGCAGGTTTTCTCGATCCCGGTGTGCAGGTAGCCGATATCCGGCACCAGCTTCACCACCGTCTCGCCGTCGATCTCCAGGACGACGCGCAGCACGCCGTGCGTGGAGGGATGCTGCGGGCCCATGTTGAGGACCATGGTCCGGTCCTTCGAGGCTTCCTCCGGACGCGGCTGCACCAGCGTCGCTGTCTCGACGAACCCAGGAATCACCGGCATCTCGTGGCGCTCAGGCGTGTCCGGCATCAGCGATAGCCCTCCACGGGATAATCCTTACGAAGTGGATGCCCTTCCCACTCTTCCGGGAGCATGATTCGCCGCAATCCCGGATGCCCGTTAAACCGCACCCCAAATAAATCCCACACTTCTCGCTCGTAGTAGTTGGCCGAAGGCCACACCGAGGTGATGCTGTCGAGGGAGGGGTCGATGCTCGCGACCATCGCGTGCAGACGCACCCGCTCTTTCATTTTGTGCGACAGAATGTGATAGGTGACCTGGAAGCGCGGCTCCGCCGGGAACCAGTCCACGCAGGTGACATCTTCGAGGAAGTTATAGCCGGCCTGCTGCAGCGTGCGGCAGACGGCGCGAATCGACTGCGCCGCAATCACCAGCGTCAGCTCGCCGCGATCGTATTTCGCATTCTCGATGGCTTCGGGATGTGCGGCGCGTACAGCCTGAATCGCCACATTCTGCGCGAGAGACTCAAAAACCGCTTCCCGATTCAGCAACGCATCCGCCATAGGCTACAGAACTGCTCAGCGCTCCCCTAAAGATCGGCCTTATCGGCGGCCCAGTCCAGAATGCCCTTCTTCCAAACGTAGAAAATCCCGATAGCGACGAACCCGAGATAGACCACCATCTCCCAGAACCCGAACATGCGCGAAACCCCGTCCAGCAGCGGCAGGCGGCGGTAGATCACCGCCCAGGGAATCATGAACACAGCTTCCACATCGAACAGGATGAAGAGCATCCCCACCATGTAAAAGCGCACCGTGAAGCGCCCGCGCGCATCCCCCTCGACGGGGATGCCGCACTCATAGGCTTCCAACTTCTCTTTGATGTTGCGATGCCGCCCGATGAGCCATGACATCGTGACCATGCCGCAGGTCATTGCGCCGACCACCACCATCTGCAGCAATAGCGGGAAGTAATTCCAGATGGCGGGATAGGGCTGGGTCGTAGGAGTCTGCATGGCCGTTCACCGGGAACCAGCGCGAATGGAGGTAAATCGTGCGCTGCCTCCATTCCGACTCTATGACTGCGATTGTCAAGAGTCAAGTTACGGGCGGTTGAAACCAGGGGGATTCCCTCTGGCCGCCTGCGTCAGTTGTACTGTTCTTCGATCAGGCCCGTGGACCCGCCTGGCGCACCGCGTCGGGCACATCGAACTTTTTAAAGTTCTCCACAAATTTCGATGCCAGCAACCGCGCCTGGGTGTCATACGCCGCCTTATCCGCCCAGGCATTGCGAGGATTCAGCAGCTCGGACGGAACTCCGGGACACGTCGCCGGAATGCTGAGCCCGAAAGCCGGCTCGATCGTGAAGTCGGCCTGCGCCAGACGTCCATCGAGCGCCGCATGCACAATCGTCCGCGTGTGGGGCAGGCTCATGCGCTTGCCCACGCCGAAGGCCCCGCCGGTCCAGCCCGTATTCACCAGCCAGCACTCGGCTTTGTGCTCGCGCAGCCGGCGCCCCAGCATCTCCGCGTAGACCCGCGGCGCCAGCGGCAGGAAGGGTGATCCAAAGCACGTCGAAAACTCCGGGACCGGCTCGCTGCCCAGTCCCGCTTCCGTCCCGGCCAGCTTGGCGGTGTAACCGGAGAGAAAGTGATACATCGCCTGGTCGGGCGTCAGCCGCGCAATCGGCGGCAGCACGCCAAACGCATCCGCGGCCAGAAACAGCACGTTCTTCGGATGGCCGCCCACACCCGGAATCACGGCGTTCGCGATGAAGTCGATGGGATACGCCGCCCGCGTATTTTCGGTAAAGCGAATGTCGGAGTAGTCCGGCTCACCGGTCTTCGGGTTCAGCACCACGTTCTCCAGGACCGAGCCAAACCGGATCGCGTTGTAGATCTGCGGCTCCTTCTCGATTGTCAGATCGACGCACTTGGCGTAGCAGCCGCCTTCGAAGTTGAAGACGCCGTCCGGGCTCCATCCATGCTCGTCGTCGCCAATGAGCCGCCGCTCCGGATCGGCTGAGAGCGTTGTCTTGCCCGTTCCCGACAATCCGAAGAACAGCGCCGTATCGCCGCCTGCACCGATATTCGCCGAGCAGTGCATGGGGAAGACGTTGCGCTCCGGCAACAGATAATTCATCACGCCAAAGATCGACTTCTTCATCTCGCCGGCGTATTTCGTCCCGCCAATCAGCACGATTTTCTTCGTGAAATCCGCCAGAATGAAGGTCGCCGAGCGCACGCCGTCTCGCTCCGGAACCCCTTCGAATTCCGGCGCCGCGATCACCGTGAACTCGGGCACATGGTGCGCCAGCTCCTCCGGCGTCGGCCGAATAAAGAGCTGCTTCACAAACAGCGCGTGCCACGCATATTCGCAGATCACCTGGATGGGCAGCCGGTAGGTGGGGTCCGCGCCCGCCGCCAGATCCATCACATACAGATCGCGCTCAGCCATGTGCCGCAGCACGCGCTCCAGCAGCGCGTCAAACCTCTCCTGCGGAAAGGGCTGGTTCACCTTGCCCCAGTGGATGCGCTGGCGCGTCTGATCGTCCTCCACCGTGAACTTATCCCGCGGGGAGCGGCCGGTGCGCGCACCGGTCATCGCCACCAGAGCCCCGTTGGCCGCCAGCCGGCCTTCGCCCCGCGCAATCGCGGTTTCCACCAGCTGCGGTGTGGAGAGGTTGCGATGGGCGTTGAGCCCTTCGGTGAGCCGTTGCAGGTCCTGCCGTGTGACCGTCGTTCCCATTCGGGAGATCCTCCACCGGGGTCAGAAAGAACCCATTATTCTCCCATCCGGGCCGGAGGCTTGCCTAGAAGAAAAGCCGTGCGGGACACTGAGAATGCAATCCAGCAACCCCGGGGGAATCCATGCCCACGCCGTTTGAGAGCGCCCAGCTGAATCTGCAGTTGTTCGACCTGCGCCGTGAGCCGGTCCTGCGCGAGGCCCGCTCCTGGTTTCTCACGGAATTCAATCCGGAGAGCCTCGAGGAGCTGGTGACCGTCGTGCGCAGCGAACGGAACGCGAGTTTTCGGATGGTGCTCGGCTACTGGGATATGGCGGCTTCGCTGGTGACTACCGGAGCCATTGACGGAGAGGCCTTCCGCGCCGCCCATGGGGAAGTCTTCGGCACCTTCTGCAAGATTCACCCTTTTCTGGTCGAGTTTCGCGCCGCGGCAGGAGAGCCGGAGTTCTGCAGGCACATGGAGGCGGTGGTCACCGCTGCACCGGATGCTGAGGCGATTCTGGAAAGGCGGCGAAAGGGATTACGGGCAGCCGCAAAGGCGCGGGACGAAAAAGCCTTGCAGGTCGTGCTCTGACCCTGCGGAACTCTGCTGGCTAGACCTGAGGCTGCGCGTCGTCCAGCGGGACAAGATATGGGAGGTTCCGCGTGTGGCCTGCCTCATGGAGCACCGCGTTCACCTGCTCCAGCACTTCTTCCACGGTCATGGTGTACATTTCCCGACCGTTGTCGTAACCGGATTCCATCGCCTTTTTCAGATATCGCCCGGCTGCCTGGGCGGCCAGCGAATCCGTGATCACATGGCCGGACTGTTTCTTCTGCTCCACCCACGCCAGACAGGGCATGGCAATCCACACCGGCCGGCCGTTCACTTCAAAGCGAATGTCCACAGCGTCGGCGTGACGCGTGGCGATGGCCACAATGTTGGCGACCCAGCGGCAGTGGAGCTCTTCGCCGCTCCATCGATCGGTGATGTGGAAATCTTCGTACATAACTCTTCCAGCGTAGAACACTTTCGGTTTCGGCGCATCGTATCCAAAGGCATCGGCTCCAGGGCCAGTCTTTGCGCCGCTTCCAGGCGGCAGCACTTTCGTCGTGGGGTGCGAAGCCTACCTCCGTGCCCTCGCCCCCCCAAAATGGCCCTCCAGGGGGTCACATGAAAAAAATTACTGCCGTAAGGGGCCTCCAGGAACAAAACTTCCCCCTGTTTGTGCGTCCAATGTATGTCTGTAAGCCGACCAGTCTTTTTTTCGAGGAGCCCTTCTCCGTGACCCGTTCAACGTCCAACCCGAAAACCCGGCGCTTTGAAGACCGGCTCCGCCAGCAGCAGCGGCAGCTGGAGAGCAGCATGCTCACCGCCGTCCAACAGGGCCGCCAGTCCGTGGCCGAAGACACCCTGGATGTTGCCGACCAGGCCGTTCTCTCCTATCAGAAAGAGATGATGTTCAGCCAGGGGACGGAAGGCCACAGCCAGCTCTCGCTCGTCCGACTCGCCCTGGAACGCCTGCGCGAAGGCACGTTCGGCGAGTGCCTGCACTGCGGCCGGCCCATCGGAGAAAAACGCCTCGAAGCCCTGCCCTCGACGCCCTACTGTATCGACTGCCAGGAGAAAGGTGGAAAACGGCGAAATCGACGACGTCGTCCGGGCCGCCTGAGGCGCTCGCCGCACCACGGCTGCCTCCTGAGCGCGTGATAAACTGAACGTATTCAAGCGAAGGTGCGCTTTATCTGCGCCCTCGCCATTTCCCGCCCAAAGGAATCTCGGGAATTTCGTGGATACCCAGACCCGTCACGCGCTGAAACAGGATAAATTCGTCACCGCAACCACCTCCGGTCTGGAGTGGGTTGGGGACCATCGCGCCAACTTCATCAAATTTTCGATCGCCGTCGTGCTGGTGGTCGGGGTGATCGTGGCCGGCATCGTCGTCTACCAGCAGCGCGCCACGGCCGCCAATCAGCTCTTCGGCCAGGCAATGGACATCTACCAGACGCCTCTGGCACGGCCGGACCAGCCCGCCGAGCCAGGCCAGAAGACCTACGCGACCGCCGCTGAGCGTGCTCAGGCCGCTTATCCGCTCTTCCAGCAGACCGCGAATCAATATGGATGGCTCCGCGCCGGCGAGATGGCCCGCTATTTCGCCGGTCTGACGGAACTGGACCTGGGCAAGACCGACCAGGCGCGCGCTGATCTGGAGAAGGCGAGCCAATCTGGCGGCAGCAATCTTGAGGCTCTGGCCAAGATGGCCCTGGCCAACCTCGACCAGCAAACCGGACAAACCTCCCAGGCCGTCAGCCTCTTTCAGGATCTGATCCAGCACCCCACCACAACCGTGCCGAAGGTTCAGGCGCAGTTCCAGCTGGCCGCCCTCTACGAGACGAGCAATCCCCAGGAGGCGCGCCACCTCTACGCCGAAATCAAGGACCAGAACAAGGACAGCGACGCCGCCCAGATCGCTACGCAAAAGCTGGGCGCGCTGAAGTAGGGTTCTGCGCGGAGTTGGTCGTCGATTTCCGTCGCCCATCTAGGCCTGATCGCCGAGGGAGAAGCGTACGGAAGGTAATCGCCTGATGTGCAATTTCTCAGATCAGAGGCGCGCAGTGCAAATGTCACTGGGAATTGTGGAGAAAAGGCCGACACAGTTCGACGAACCGCTGTATCGTTTCATGGCCAGGGAAGCGGACCTTCGATGCACTGTGTATTACTACGGCGCCGAACCGTGCAGCGTGAGCACCGATCCCGAGATGGGGCGGCCCGTCGGCTGGCGTTCGTTTGAAGGAGGGGGATATTCGGCCAAGTTTTGTCCGGGAATGACACCACTCAGCTTTGCGCGTCAGGTCGCTGACGCAAATCACGATCTGGTTGTCACCCCCGCTTCACGTGATCGTCATGCGATTTTCGCAGCTCTCTTGTCAAGAGTCAGGGGTATTCCTGTCGGTCTTCGCCACGACCACATCCTGTCGATCGACGGACGATCGTTCCGCTGGAAGATCAAGTCCCTGCTGTATCGGCGACTCCGGGGGATTTATTCCACCGGTCACCCCGTCGGACGGCAGGCAGGAGAATACCTGAAGAGGTTCGGCTTCAGCGAGGAGCAGCTGTTTCTCTTTCCTTATGCAGTTGATCACAAGTGGTTCGCCTGCGAGAGTGCCCGTGCTCGAGCTGTCTCGCCGAATCCGCGCGACAGGTGGGGCCTGCCACAGAATGCGCCTGTGGTCTGCGGCGTGATGAAGTTTTCCACCCGCGAGGACCCTCTCACTCTGGTAAGGGCGTTCCACATCGCCCGACAGCAATTCCCCGAACTGGCTCTGTTGCTCGTAGGAGATGGTCCTTTGCGGAAACAAGTAGAAGAGGTATGCGGAGACCAGCTTGGAAAAAGCATCCTGCTGCCTGGTTATCAGCAATACGCGTCGCTCCCAGCCGTCTACGCGGCCTGCAATCTCTTTGTGCATACCGCGATTGGCCAATGGGAGGTATCCGTCAATGAGGCACTGGCTTGTGGAGTCCCGGTGGTCACTGCGGACACGGTGGGGAGTGCCGCGGAACTGGTCGTGCCGCACCAATTCGGGTGCACCTTTAGACGCGGGGACGCAACAGAGCTAGCCGCGCGCATTCAGCAGGTTCTCGCGGACACACAGCTTCGGACCCGCGTCAGGCAGGAAGGACTGAAGTCCCTGGAACCATGGTCTTATCCGACTACAGCGCAGACATTCGCCGCTGCGATTCGATTTGCCAGAGGCAAAGGCTGAGAGCAGGTGCTGTGGCGGCCACCTGGAAGGAATCGGGGATCTGAGGGTTGCCTCGTTCCGACGGATGACCTCCTGTGCTGTATTACCAGGAGGGATCGAGATCTTTGCTCACCGTCCCGAGCCGCAATCGTGGTAATCAAGAAAATTGGTGATCAACGGTGCTGAAACGCATTTTCAAGATGCTTGCGGCGCAGGGTGCTGGCTTCGCCTTCTCGCTGATCATTCAGCTTTCACTTCCAGCGGTGTTCATAGGGGCATATGGGATCGTGAAATATGGTGAGTGGCTGGTCCTGTCGGCTACTCTTGCCTATCTCACCACAATGAATTTTGGAATTACAACTTACGCCAGCAATGAGCTGACGATGCTCCGCCAGCGGGGCGAAATACAACGGTACAAGATCCTGCAGGCAAGCACGCTGGCTTCGCTGATCGCACTGATTGGCGCTGGGACGCTGGTCACGATTGCGCTCAGCCTCTTGCCGCTGCCGGCCCTGCTACACCTGAAGACCATCAACCGGTCGAATGCCGCTGTAATCGCCTTCTTTCTGGGCATGCAAATGATGTGTCATGTCCTGGGCGGTTATTACAACAATCTGTTTATGGTGACGCAGGAAACTCACCGAGGCCAGCTCTGGGCCAGCTGGCGCAGCTTCGTGCCCACCGCTATCGCGATACCTCTGGCAATACACAGATCTTCCTTTGCTACCATCGCTATCGCCCAGTTTGCCGTGGTTCTCCTGACGACATTGGCCACGATCATCGATCTGAGGGGCCGACTCGGCGGACTACCCCTGGGCCTGCGCGGAGCCAACTGGCCAACAGCAAAATCCGCTCTGGCTCCCAGCGCCATGTTCGCGATGGTGTTCACGCAGCAGTTTCTCCTGTTTCAGGTCCCGGTGATCCTGTTGCAGCGCATCCTGGGACCGGAGATCGTCGTCCTCTTCACCATCTGCCGGACCATTCTCTCCATGGCACGCCGCCTGTTGTCCACGATCACCAACGCTATTGCCCCGGAGATCACCTTCAGCTTCGGCAGCGGCGATATGAAAAAGCTCCTCGACATCTTCCACTACTCGGAGCGCGTCGTATTCTCGCTGGTCCCGGTCGCCAACCTCGGAGCGCTGCTTTTTTCTCCCGTGCTCCTGGCCATCTGGCTGCACAAGCCGAGCCTGTTCGAAACCTACACCTACACTCTGATGGCCCTGGTTTCCGCGGTCATGAGCATGCGCGAGCACAAGCAGTTCTTCCAGTTCTCCACGAATGTCCACCATCGGCTGGCCCACATCGTCTTCTGGGGCAACCTGGCCATGATCTGCCGTCAGCATTCCCGCGACCTACTGGTTTGGCCTGCACGGATTCATGGTCACCTGGTTCGTTTCGGAGACTACGCAGATGGGTCTGCTGTACGTGGAGAACAAAAAGCTCTTCGGTGGCGACTCGTCCATCACGCTGATGCCCGTCTTCAAACTGGCCGTTTCATGGGACTGCTCCTGCCCCTCTGCCTCCTGATTGTGCAGTACGGGCGCGCGCATTCGCTGGTCATCTCCGGACTGCTCGCGGCTGGAGGAACCGCAGTGATTTTCGTGGCTTCCTACGCCGTCTTTGGGTTGAACGTCGTTCGAAGAAGACTGGCCCTCGGTGAACTGTGATGATATTCCTTTGCAAATTGGCCTTACGACTTCAGCTGGCCATCTTGGCGATGGCGCTTCTGCCGTCTTCCGTCACCACCTTCGCGCAGGCTACGGGTAGTCATAATCAGCCCCCTTCTCGCCCCTTCGTTTTCGCGCATTACATGCATTGTTTTGTCTTGGGCGGCATCAACAAAAACGATGACCGTGTAACCGACCCGGATGAACTCACCGACACGAAGGACTGGCCACCTATCGGGGAGGAGAGTGAGTTTTTCGGTCCTCGTCTTGCGCGGTTTGCGGCTAGTGGGGCAGCGGCTAATCAGGAAGAGTTTGATCTCGCTGAAAAGGTGAATGTCGACGCGTTCGGGTTGCTGCTGTACCCGGAAGTTCTGCATGACCAGTTCGCCGCCGCTATCACCATGGCAGTAACAAATGCCTCCCATTCCGCGGTTAAAATCCTTCCCGAGATGTGGGGCAACATCTGGACGGATGATTACAAGACGTTCGGTGTTGCGGTCAAAGCGTTCTTCGATGCTCATCCTGGCTCCCAAGCGTATAGACACGACAAGCCCATGTTTTTGTTCGCTATTCCATATCCGAACAGAAGGCTGGTGGCGGCGGACACATCGATGCTCCAAGGCAAGATTGACGATTTCCTCAAACCTTGGGGAGGGGAGTCCCGCGCGTATGTCATTGTCTACGTCTCGTACGACGTGGCAACCTCCATCCAATACCCTTTTATCCGCTACGCCGACGCGGTAGGAATATGGACTCCGGAGGATGACTTCTCGGCCCTGCACTCCCAAGCTGCAGCCGAGGTGGCCCTCGATCTTCACAAGGATCTGGCATGGCCAGTCGCGCCGGCCTTTTATCAGAGGCGGGCGGGCGGATTCCCTATGGAATACGGAAACAGCTTCGGCGCGGCGCGCTACATCGATGCGTGGCTCGCCGCCGTGCGCATGCGACCCGCCTTCGTCGACATACAGACCTGGAACGACTTCAGTGAGGATACCGCCATCGTTCCTTCCAACCGCGCGGGCCGCACTTGGCTCGACCTGACCGCCTATTTCTCTTCATGGGCCAAAACCCAACGCCCGCCCGTCGTGAAGTCGGATACGGTCATGCTCTTCCACCCCCTCCAGCTTGCCGGCGCCACCCTGAGCCAGCCCCGTGCGTTGACCACTAACTACGATTGGCGCCACAAATCCCCCACCGTCGACTATCTGGATTGCGTTACTATCCTGAGGAAGCCCGCCACCGTTGCCCTGAGGCTGGGTGGCCAGATTTGGCGACAGCATGTTCCCGCTGGTCTTCATGACTGGGTTGTCTACTCTCCTCACTCCCCCCCTCGGCAGCAGGGAGTAAGAGAAGTGAAGGAATGGGCGGCCCTTTATCCTCAGGACAGCCAATATCGAAGCATCACAGTCGTGAGCGCTCTTTCCGCCGGTACTCCCACCGTTGAGCTGTCTAGGCAGGGCCGGGTGCTGACTAAGCTCCGCAGTCGAGCCGCCTACGGCGCCAGCGGCCGCTTCCAGGACCTGGTCGTTGTAGGGGACGAGGTCAAAGTAAACCACTGAGCTCTCTGACTTCGCAGAGGCTCTTCGGCCCTAGCAAACGGCTTCGTTTAATCAACGGCTCTTCTCCCCCACTGCGATTCGTCTAAAGATTAGGCCGACCAACCCTCCGCAACACGGCCGTCAGACCGGTGCGCTGGGATACATAGGGTCAGCCAACCCAATAGATAAGACAGGCCGATAAAATAGAGCGGCACACGGATCGACGAGGCAAGCCAAATCCCCACGGTCATCTCCACGCTGCCTGCCAGAATGAATCCGAGAGCTACAGTTCCCCATGGTCTCCGCAGGTCGAAGGCACTGTCGAAAATAACAAACACGAAAGGTAATACGAACATCGGAACGATGATGACTCCCAGCCAGCCAAAAGCGCCAAAGCTGTCGCCAATTGTGGAGAATGCGGTTTTAACCGTACCTTCCGGAGAGAGGCCCGATACTGCGCCCACATACGTGTTGGAATCTTCCTTAGGCTTATCTGGATAGAGAACCGCCGGGACATTGATGAGAAGATCGGTCTTGATACCGCGAACGCCGTAATGAAATCCTTGAGCGCAAGCTCGAAAGATATTGCTATCAGACCGAATCAGGGATTCCCGATTCAATATCGTCGCGTTTTGGGAGTCGTAATACTGCTCTGGATTCTCACCTATGGTTTCGTCCCTTGCCACCTGCATAGCCCACAGTTGTGCTGGGTTGGAGTGGTCCATGAGAATGTCGAATGCGACGACCATTCTTTCCTCAAAATCTCCGGTTTCGAGGAAGCCGCGGGAATAGAGCTGTAGCGGAGAAATAAAAAAGATAAAGACTATGACCGCCAAGGCTGCGCCGACGTAGTGCCTCAGCCGAAATCGGAAATTTCGTAATTTGCAGGCAACAATCCAAACTAGAACCGGGAGGATTATTTTCGTGCGCGTTCCATCAATGAAACCGGTGAAGGCGAGCGCGGCAGAAGGTATTAGAGCGGTCAAACTAAGACTGTGCCGCCCAATCGTTTTCTGGATCCGCCCGTCGATCGCCAGAACCAAGGAAAACAAAAGGAGTCCGGAAAGCGCCAAGTCAACATTGCGGGCCCAAGTATATTGGGTCTCTTGGCCGTAGGTGCTCTGAAAGGTTTCAAGGCCAATACTAGCGATCACCCCCACGGGCATTGCCAGAAAATACAGAGACCGAGACTCACTTTGTGTTTTTGGCTCGACCGGTCTCGGTAGATGCAGCCGAAAACGACCAAAAAGAACTGCCCCGATCATCGCACTGCAATAAAAAACCGCATAAATCGTGATGGTCAGTCCCGGAACCGCTAAGTTCCTATCGGCAGCTTCAAATAAAAGTACCTTCGCAAACTGCGAGATCACAATCGTCCGCAGGGCAAAGCCGGCGAACATCAAACCGCTGAAGGTGCTGAGGCCGCCCAGCAGGTTGTAGGTGACCCCGATGCTCAGCATCGCGATCATCATCATCGTGACAAAATACAGCCCCGTCCCGCAGGCCAGCTCCCCAACCGCCAGCGCCAGCACCGTCATCAGCAGCGCCAGAGGGGGGATCCTGAAAGCGCGCAGAACTTTCCGCTCGGGCAAAGACGGCGGATCGCCCATGTCGTGACGCGCAGGGCCAAACAGCCCCGCCCTGTTACGGCTTGGCAATGTAGCCGATCCCATAGAGAGAACTCGCCGCAACGCCCCCGGCGCCCGCCGCCATTCCGCGCTTGAAGCTGTTTGCAGGAACCAGCAGCACATCATCAGACGCCAGCGCGACGTCCTTTTCCTTCCCGTCCATCACCTTTTTTAAGTCCAGCTGGATCTCCACGTGCTCATCGTTGGCCGTTCGCCGGATGATCACGACTTTCGACATCGCCGCGCCGTAGTTCAGGCCGCCCGCCATGGCAATCGCCCGCATCACCGTCACCGGCATGTTGCTCGACAACGGAATCGCGGACGGCGATTTCACCTGGCCGATGACGAAGACGTTTCCCACCTTCGGCACGATCACCGTGTCGCCGGCCATCAGCGGAATATTCGCCTCTTCGGTATCCCTGGGGTCGCTGCCAAGAATGACAGTGATCGGATTGGGGTCGCCCAGCCGGCGCACGGTGATGTCGTGGCTGGCCAGCGGTGTGAATCCGCCACAGGCGGAAATAACGTCCAGCAGCCGCAGCTGTCCAAAGGCCGGGACCGGCGCGGGCTTCTCCACCTCGCCGACCACCGTAATGACGCGCGTGGGGGAATCCACCAGCTGCACGGTCACCTGCGGATCCACCAGAATCCCCTTATCCTTTAATTCCTTCTCCAGGTAGAGCGACGCTTCGTCCGGCGTCATGCCTGCGACCTTCACAACTCCCAGGTAGGGCAGGACAATCTCTCCCTGCGCTCCCACCTTGATCCCATTCACGTCGTTGGTGTTGGTGAGTCCCGGACTGTCGACCGTCGTGGTGGAACTCGTCGTCAGCTCGGGCGCGCCATAGGTCGCGATGGCGATAATGTCGCCGGGCATGATCTTTACAGAGCCGTACTTCGCATGGAGCGCTGCGGGCGGAGCGCCGGCGCTCGGCGACGGCAAACTGACCGCCGGACCGGCAAACTGAGCCCATGCGCTCGGCGAGCACAGCCCCGCCCACGCCAGGACAGCCGCCGCCAAAGATCTGATCCGGAATGTTCCCTGCCTCTTTTTCATGATCCGCTGCGTCTCCGCATCTCCCTCGGCTGCGCTACTTCCCATAGTCATAGGTGTAATAGCCCAGATAGCCGTAGTATTCGGGCAACGATGCATCCACACCATTGAAGACGAAACCGTACACCTTCACGTTGAGTTCGCTCAGGATGTCCGCGGCACGCGCCAGCATCCGCCGCGTGCAGTAGCCCTGGCGGATCACCAGCACCATGCCATCGGCCTGCGCCGCCACGATCGCCGGATCTGTGACCGAGAGGACCGGCGGCGTATCGAAAATCACATAGTCATAGCGCGCGCGCAACTGGCGTACTACTTCAGTCATCTGGTCGGACGCCAGCAGGTCCGCGGGCAAAGGCGGAACCGTTCCGGAGGGGATAATATCCAGCGTGCTCAGGGTCTCGTGCGTCTGGATCACTTCATCGAGAGGATAATAACCGGTCAGCACTTCCGACAGTCCCTTGCCTCCCTCCAGACGCAGGCGCTTGTAGACCGAAGGACGGCGCATATCGGTGTCGACCAGCGCGACTTTCTTGCCGCTCTGCGCCAGCACGGCAGCCATATTCATGGCGACGGTTGACTTGCCTTCTGCGGGCTGACAGCTGGTCACAGCAATCACCTTCGACTCTCGCGAAGTCGTCGACAGACGCATGGAAGTCCGCAAAGCCCGGAAAGACTCTGAAAATGGGGAACGGGGATCGCGCAAAAGCTCCGGACCGACCACCCATTCCAGATCGCCGGCCTTGCTTTTCCAATGGCTCTGCGGAATCATCGCCAGCGACGGCAACCCGAGAATTTCCTGAATCTCATGCGCGTCCCGCAGGCGAGTGTCCATCTTCTCGATGAACATTGCCAGTGTGAGGCCGCCGAAGGCCCCGAACAACAGCCCAATCAGACCCAGCTCCGCGGGTGAAAGACTGGATGGTTCAACCGGGAGGGAGGCGAGGTCCACCACGCTGATGTCGGCCGCGTCCAGACCGGCATCCACCGCGGCTTCGCGCAAACGCGCCACGATGCTCTCGTACATGTGGCGGTTGGAGTCGTACTCCTGGCTCAGCAGCATGTACTGCACCAGATCGTCTCTCTGGCCAAAGAGCTCCTGGACCTTGTCGTTGAACATCCCCTTGGCCTGGTCTTCCGCCGTCTGGGAAAGGCCGTACGCGTCCCTGGCTTCCTCCACCACCCGCGCTTCCTGCTCGCCGATCTCCTTCGTCAGGGCATTCACCTGCGCGGTGAGCTGCTTGACCTGGGGATAGTTGGGGCCATATACCGGCTGCAGACGCGCGAGGTCCGCATAGGCTGAGGCCCGTTGCGCCCGCAGAGTCGACAGCAGCGGCTGGGTACCGTCGGTGCCGATCGAGGTGGGTGAGCCCTGAATCTGATCCGAAGGCAGAGACTTCAGAATGCGGTAACGCGCTTCCGCCAGCACCCGCTGTTCGGTTGCGTCGGAGACACCTTTCTGCAGGTCCGCGATTTCCTGCACCATCAGGCTATGCGTGGGATCCAGAGCCAGAACCCCCAGCTTGCGCTGCAGATCCACCATCCTGTTCTGCGAACTCTGCACGATGGACCGCAGATCGTCCATCTGCGCTGTCAGCCACTTTGATACTTGCTGCGTGGAGTTATAGTGCGAGGTGAAATTATCCTCGATGAACTGGTTTTCCAGAGCGTTCACAATTTCCGAAGACAGGTTCGGAGAAGAACTTGCGTAAGAGATCGTGATCATCTGCGTGCGGGGCACGCGACTGACTGTCAGGTGCCTGAGCAAAATCTTCAGAACCGCATCATGCACATAGGGATTGCTCAGATCGCCGTGCAGAAGGGGAACGGTCCGGCTCTCGAAAAGTGACGTGCGGATCGTGAGCGTTTTCCGCCCACCGAGAAAGTCCGGATTGTCCTGTAGTCTGAGCGTCTGGGCTACCTCGGTCAGCACTTTTTCGCTCTGCAGAACGCGGATGTCGCTCTCGATGATGATGTCCAGCGAGCTCATCCCGGAGTTCAGTACCGAGGAAATGGACTGCTTCAGATCGGACGCCGAACCTGGTTGAATCTGGACCTCGCCAGTCGCTGTGTAGCGCTTGCCGCGCACCAGACCCGCCGTGACTGCCAGAGCTGCCAGACCCAGGGCCATACTGATCAAAAGGATTCGCCTCTTGCGAATCACCAGCCAAAGATCGTGGAGCGAAACATCCTTTGCCTCCGGAGTTCCAGAGACAATTTTTCCGCGAATGGTGGGTTGCACCTAACCTCTCACTGTTCAGGACTCCCTGCCAGGAGTCCGGGGCTCGACGAGCATAGCGTTCGGCTTCCACAAAAGGCACGGCTTGCGCGGCCGTTTCGAACCGGGACGGGCGTGCTGCGCGCACTCCACTCTGGAAAAAGACCGAAGGGTGCGCATGACCAAACTGCCCCAGGGATGCCTGCTGACGCGTACGCCAAGTCTACCGCCTTGGTATCACAGGGTCAACATGGGGAATTGCCGCCGATGCAGCGTCTTTTCAGCGGATTCTGCGATTCAGCCAGCCGCCTGGGCCCGAACGCCGGAATACGCCTTCCAGGCCGTGGTGCGGCCTGAACGAATCAGTGCCGGAATGCCGGCCGCCGGCTGCGGCCGCGCGAAAAGGAATCCCTGCATGACATCGCAGCCCATCCGCACCAGAGTCTCCGCCTGCTCCTCACGCTCCACGCCTTCGGCCACCACCTGCAGGCCCAGGTTGTGAGCCAGGGACAGAATCGCCTGCACCAGGGCGCTGGTTCCCTGCGGATCGCTGACCCGCTCGATGAACGTCCGGTCGATCTTCAGCGCCTGAATCGGCAGCTGGTGCAGGTGCTGCAGCGAGGAATACCCTGTGCCGAAGTCATCCACCGAAAACTGCACGCCCAGCTCGGCCAGATCCCGCATCTGCCGGGCCACATCCTGCAGGTTCCGCATGACCGTTGTCTCGGTCATTTCAATCTCCAGCAGCTCCGGATCCGCGTCCAGCTCCGCCAGCACCTGGCGCACCTGGCGCGAGAAATCCATGCGCATGAACTGCAGCGGCGAGACGTTGATGGCGATGCGCACCTTCAGCCCCTGGCGTCGCCACTCGTCGCTTTGCCGGCACACCTCTCGCAGGACCCAGTTGCCCATGGGCACGATCAGCCCGCTCTCCTCGGCCACCGGAATAAACCGCTCCGGACTTACCATCCCGTAGCGCGGATGCCGCAGACGCAACAGCGCCTCCAGCCCGCGGAAGCTCCCGTCCGCTCCGTACTCGGGCTGGTAGTACATCTCGAAGCCGCCTTCCTTCAGCGCCCGGCGCATGTACAGCTCCAGCTCGTTGGCCTCCGCCGTCGACTCGCTGATCTCCTCCGAGACCAGAACGTAGTGATTGCCTCCCGACCGCTTCACCCGATACATCGCCGCATCGGCGTTCCGCCACAGCGCCGCCGCATCCGGCCCGTGGTCCGGATAGAGCGCAATCCCCAGGCTCCCGGTCACGTCAATCGGATACTGCTCGGCGATGAGAGGCTTGCGCAGGGCCGCCAGCAGATCCTCCGCGACGCGCTCTGCGTCGACGGCAGCCACCAGATCGCCCACCACTACGGTGAATTCCTCGCCACCGGACCGCGCCACCGTATCTTCGCCCCGCAACCGGCTCCGCAGCCGCTCCGCCACCTGCTTCAGGCACAGATCCCCGATGGCATGCCCGTAGGTGTCGTTGATCTGCTTGAACCGGTCCAGGTCGATGCAGATCACCGCCGCCTTGCGCCCGCGCCGCTCCGCGGCCGCCAGTGCCTGTTCCATGCGGTCCAGCAGCAGCGCCCGGTTCGGCAGCCCCGTGAGTCCGTCGTGATGCGCCTGATGAAGCAGCCGCATGTGCAGTTGCTGTCGCTCCGTAACATCCTGCACCAGCGAAAACCGCGCCCGCGCCCCTTCAAACCGGATGCTGTGCGACGACACCTCTACCTGGATCCGCCGGCCATCCCGAAGAATGTGGGTCCAGGGCCCGGTCACCATCACCGTGTCCGACCCTACCTGCTGGGCCACGGCTTCTTCCATCGCCGGCACTTCCTCCGCCGGCCGAATATCCCGCAGCGTCATCCTCCGGAATTCATCCGCGCTGTATCCGTATCGTGCTACCGCTGCATCGTTCGCCGCCAGAAAGTGCAGTGTCTCGATCTCGTAAATCCACATCGGGTGCGGATTGTTCTCGAACAACACCCGGTACTCTTCGCTGGTTCGATCCGCCTGCCGCTTCTGCTCCTCGAGCAGCGTCAGAATCATCCCGAAGGCCACGAAGTACTTGGGCACGTTCCACAGTTCGCCGATCACCGTCACCTGGGGCAGCAGCCGTTCCAGCAGCACGGCGCACGGAAAGACCGCGCCCCACGCGATCAGCCCCAGCACGGACGCCAGCACGCCCGCCGTCGCCCGCCGGAAGTCCTCCCAATAGAGCAGCGCGTTCAGAAAATAGATTTCCGACAGGATCGGATAAATGCTGTTGCCGGCCTGCCCGTGCAGTACCTCGAAGACCAGCCATCCCGTCTCAATTCCGAGGATCGCCGCACCCCATACCCGCAGCCGCCGCACCCGCGGCCGTGTTACGGGTACCACTCGCCGCTGCCGTCCCATCCGGAACGTGACCACTGCATACGACAACTGGACGGCCGCTCCCATGGTCAGCAGCGCCGGCGCCCTCGGGGTCGCCCAGAGCGACACCATCAGCACATAGGCCACCGGTGCAACGCTCAGGAGCAGCGCCGGAATCGCGAACCGCAGCCCACGCTCCCACACCAGCGGCGAGGACAGCGCAAACGACGCCCCGCACAGCACCAGCGCGCTCTCGACCGCTGCCAGCACGAGGTTTTGCCCGGCGATGTCGGTCGGGACCCGGAGCAGGAATCCAAAATGGAGCAGGATGAACAGCCAGCCCAGCAACCAGAACCGGATACGGACGGTCGCATGCCCGCGGTAGATCGATCCAAACAGCAGGACCAGCAGGCCGATGATGAGGAGATCCAGAAGGATGTTCTGCATGCGTCAGGCAGTTTCAGCTGCGACTCCCGGACGGCCCTGGAACGCCGCCTGAGTCGGTCACAGTAAATTACAAGGGATACAGAGGACGGCTTTGGCCAAGTCTACTCTCTCCCCCCCACCCCTCCGCCATCCCCCTTTCGATATTTCTGTTCGGTTGCATCTCCGGGCCGAGTCGCTCCCTCCCGCCCGCTTTGCTACCCTTGCCGCATGTCCGCGGACCGCTCCCACTCCCTCCGGGCCCACCTCCTGCTGCTGGCCACGGTCTGCGTCTGGGGATCCACTTTTGTTGTCGTCAAGGACGCCCTCTCCGACGCCTCTCCCCTTCTGTTCAACCTCATCCGCATGACCCTGGCCTTCGCCTGTCTGGCCGTCTTTTACCGCGGTCACTTTGGGCGCATGAACCGGCAGTCCCTGTTTGCCGGGGCCATCGTCGGCTTCTGCCTTGCCATGGGCTATCAGTTTCAGACCGCGGGACTTCGCCTCACCACCCCGTCCCGCTCCGCCTTTATCACCGGAACCGTCGTCGTTCTCGTTCCTTTCCTCGCCGTCATCCCCGGCCTGCGGCCCCGCGGCGCTCATCGCCCGCGCTGGAATGCCTGGTGCGGCGCCATCCTCGGCTTCATCGGCATCGTGCTGCTCACCACTCCGCCCGGGACCCTGTTTGACTTCCGCGCCATTGGCCTCGGCGACCTCCTAACCTTCGGCTGCGCCCTGGGCTTTTCCCTGCATGTCATCGCTCTTGCTCACCTCTCGCCGCGCATTCCCTTCGAACAACTCGCTGTTCTTCAGGTCGGCTTCTGCACTGTGTTCATGGCCGTCAGCCTGCCTCTGCTCGAACACCCCTGGATTCACTGGACGCCGCGCCTTGTCGCCGCTCTTCTGATCACGGCCGTTCTCGCTACGGCCGCCGCCTTCACCATCCAGTCCTGGGCTCAGCGTTATCTTCCCGCCACCCACACCGCGCTCATCCTCGCCTTCGAACCCGTCTTCGCATGGATCACCGCGTTCCTCGTTCTCGGCGAACACCTCGGCCGCCGCGGCTCTACCGGTGCTTTGCTCATCCTCGCCGGCATTGCTCTCACCGAAATTCTGCCAGGCGCCGTGCAACCCACGGCCCACGAGGGCGTTCCACTCAATGAGACCGATGGTGCTGCACTTCGGAAACCCGCCACGCCTCCCTGCGTCTAATGTTTAAGGGCAGAGCCGCCGGACGAACTCACTCATTTGACTGGCTCTATACTGGAGACTGGTTCCTGGTCCACAGATAAACCCCAAAGAATTACGAGGTACGATTCCAATGAAATCTTTTCTGAGGCGGTTTCGCTATAACCGCCTGGCTTCGACGTTCACGATCCTGGTCACCCTCTCCGCAGGGCTTTTGATCGGTTCGGCCGTCGCGCATCAGGTCCGTGGTCAGGAATCACAGGTGAACAGTTCCGATGCAGCGCAACTGAAAATTCCCGCTCCGCAGGAGTTGCCCACGGACTTCACCAGGATTGCCAAAGAGGTAGGACCCGCCGTCGTCAACATCAATACCGAGATCCTGCCCAAGCAGCGGCAGGGCCGCCGCGGTCCCCACTACATGCAGCCATGGTCCTCGCCCGATCAGCAGCCACCCGATGGCGGCAACGGCGATGACGACGATCAGGATCAGGGACCTCAGGGCGGCGATCAGGGCCAGGGGCAGGGACAGGGCGGTCTCCAGGACTTCTTCAACCGCTTCTTCGGCATGAACCCCGACCAGGGCGGTCCCGATGACAGCGGCCAGGAGCGCGAGTCCCTCGGCTCCGGCTTCATCGTCGATCCCCGCGGCTACATCATCACCAACAACCACGTCGTCGAAAAAGCCGACCGCATCTTCGTCAAGCTGGCCAGCGATCCGGACGGCAACCAGGGCCGCCCCGCTAAGGTCGTCGGCGTCGATAAGGCCACCGACATCGCCGTCATCAAAATCCAGACCGACACACCCCTTCCCACGGTCAAAATGGGCAACTCCGAGGGTGTCGAAGTCGGCGACTACGTCGAAGCTATCGGTGAGCCCTTCGGCCTGGCCAAGACCGTCACCGCCGGCATCATTTCCAGTAAAAACCGCGACGTCGTTCAGGGCACCGAGGGCGAGTTCCAGCACTTCCTGCAGACCGATGCCGCCATCAATCCCGGCAACTCCGGTGGCCCGCTCCTCAACATGGACGGTCAGGTGATCGGCGTGAACACCGCCATCTACACCGAATCCGCCGGCAACCAGGGCATCGGCTTTGCCATGCCCTCCAACACGGTCATCGACGTCTATAACGATCTCATCGGACCCGAGCACAAGGTGATCCGGGGCAGCATCGGCATCAGCTTCCAGCCCAACCTGCCCAGCGCCGTCGCGCGCGTCTATGGATTCAAATCCGGCGTCATCATCAGCCAGATCGGCCCTGGCCAGCCCGCCGCCAAGGCCGGCCTCAAGGTCGGCGACATCATCACGACCATCAATGGCAAGCAGGTCAAGGACGGCAACGATCTGGTGAACATCATTTCCGGCTATAAGCCGGGCACCTCGGTCGACATCGGATACCTCCGCAACGGACAGCAGATGCACGCCAATGTGGTCGTCGGAGACCGCGATAAAGTCCTCGAAGCCATGAGCAACATGGGCAATGGCGGCGAGGGCGAGGGCGGTCCCAACCCCACTCCGGCGCCCGCAAAACTCGGCGTCACGGTGCAGGATCTGCCCCAGGGCGCTCCTGCCGGACTCCACGGCGTCCTTATCGAGTCCGTCAAGCCTGGCTCCTTTGCCGATGAAGTCGGCGTCGGCCAGTTCCAGGGCTGGGTCATCACCTCGGTCAATCGCCACCCGATCAACAACGTCCAGGACTTCCAGACGATTGTGGCCGGGCTGCACACCGGTGACGACGTGGTCTTCAACGTGGTCGATCCACGCCATCCCAACGCCGGCAACGAGTTGCTGGGCGGCACACTAAGGTAACGCTGCATCCCACTTCCTCAATCGGGCTTCCCACGAAAGTTTGGGAAGCCCCCTGGGTTTCTGTTGAATTTCCGGGTAACCCGCGGTAGTCTGCTCGAATCGACCGACGATCTATCTTCTTTTGGAGTTGTTTGCATGCTGTCTCTCAGGACCTGCCAGGTTCTTCTCCTCGGCACATTCCTGCTCGCCACGCCCGCGTTCGCCACGCGCACGCATAAGACTGCGACTTCGCGCCATCACCACCACCTGCGCCGCGCGCACGTCGTCAAGGGGCAGCGCCAGATTGAGCCCGAGCGCGCCCGCGAAATCCAGGCCGCCCTCATCCGCGAGCACTATCTGACCGCGCCGGCCTCCGGCCAGTGGGACTCCACGACCGAGGCCGCCATGCAGAAGTACCAGGCCGACCATGGCTGGCAAACCAAGCTCACCCCGGATTCCCGCGCCCTGATTAAACTCGGCCTCGGACCGAAGACCGACGGCGTCCAGCCGGTTGCCGCTCCAGTCGCAACCTCGGCCAACGCCCCTCCCACTGCTTCCGGCGACGCCTCCGCGAGCGCCCGCCCAGCCGCCAATACCCTGGCCGACGCCCACACCCTTCAGAACTGAGCTCGACAATCGGTCGACATCAGGCTCCCATCCGGGAGCCTGATCTGTTTCCGGCCGCCCCTTGACGACCCGGGCGCTCGCCCCGCTGTATGGAGCGCAAAAATGGAGAGCATTGTCATGGCTTCGATCACTGCTGTCGCTGAAATTGAGGATGGTACCAATAGAGGCGTCGACTGAGTCTATCTAAGGTCGATCTTCGCACCGTCACCCTCATCTGCGACGGTGAATACCAGGTGTCCCTGATCGGGACCAATTGAGTTTTCGGCTTTCCTGCCGTTCAGGTCGACTTCTCCGTGATCGGCGGTCCAGCCGTAGACCTCGATGCGAATCTGCTTCCACCAGGCAGGCCAGGATCCCTGGTGAGCACCGATGGTCAGGTGCAGGCCCTGCGGGTCGATGCTGCAGTGGAACTGCATGCGCAGGAACTGGCCGCGCTGGTAGGCATAAGTCTTGCCGTCGTCCCAATAGAGATCGCCGCTGCACGGGTCGCCTGCATAGACACGCAAAGTCAGGGGCCCCTGGGGAATTTGGTTGGTGCTTTGCACCACAGGCGCAATCGGGAGAATGGATCCGCCGCGCACGAAAACGGGAAGCTGAGCCAGATCCGATGGAACGGTGATGCTGAACGGACCGCTGGGATGGAGGGCGGACGCGGCGCCAGCGTCTTCACGAGCAGCGACCGGCTTACCTGTCCAGAAGTCGTACCAGTCCGATGACGGAAGCTCAATTTCATACGGTCCGGCCTCGTCAGGAAAGTTGCCCGGAGCGACGAGCAGATCGGAACCGAGGAGGAATTCGCCGGCTGCGGCGAGATCCGTGTCGAGAGGGTGGTGGTCGGGCGCCGCATCGGGGAACTCGAGGAACAAAGGCCGCATCAACGGCAGGCCGGTGCGGGAGGCCTCATCGGCGAGGGTGTAGAGATACGGCATGAGCTGGTAGCGAACTTCGATGAAATGGCGGCGGATGGACTCCTGTTGGGGTCCGCCGACCCAGGGCTCCTGATCCGCGGTTC
Organism: uncultured Acidobacteriaceae bacterium; assembly: GCA_963770525.1. Lineage (GTDB taxonomy): Bacteria > Acidobacteriota > Terriglobia > Terriglobales > Acidobacteriaceae > Palsa-343. The sequence goes on from CAVYPY010000011.1 coordinate 204,222, forward strand.
CCTTCTCGGTATGGTCGCGATCGATGGGCTGGAAGGCGCTCACTTCGATCCACTTGGTCAGCAGATCGGGGGTTGGGCTGCCCGCATATCCGCCGACATCGGCACCGCTGAAGGCGAAGCCGCTGAGGCCGAGGTTCTCGAGCATGGGCAGGGTGAGGCGCAGATGGTTCCAGGTGCTGCTGTTGTCGCCGGTCCAGGTGGCGGCGTAGCGCTGGCCGCCGGCGTAGGAGGCGCGGGTGAGGACAAACGGCCGCGTGTTGGGATCGAGCGTACGCAGGCCTTCGAAGGTGGCTCGCGAATTTTCCATCCCGTAGACGTCGTGAATTTCGGCGTGCGTGGCGGTACGGGGACGGAAGCCAGGCTCGTCGATGCGGTGCACGACGTCTTCCGGCATAGTGTGGGTCGGCGAGTCGAAGATCGAAGGCTCGTTCATATCGTTCCAGAAGCCGTCGGCGCCATCGTCATGGAAGCCGCGATAGAGTGTGCCCCACCAGGCGCGCGTCTGCTGGCGTGTGAAGTCGGGAAACACGCTGGGCCCCGGCCAGACGCGGCCAACATACACAGAGCCGTCAGGATTCTTCACAAAGTGATCGCCCGCCATGCCGGTGTCGTAGGGCGCGTAGTTCTGGCCGGGGAGATCCGCAATGTGAAGATCGGTGATCATCACGACGTGGAAGTTCTCCGCATGGAGTTGCGCGATCATCCCGCGCAGGTCGGGAAAGGTGGTGCGATTGACGGTGAAGGGGCGGTTCTGGTCCTGGTAGTCTATGTCGAGATAGATGGCGTCGGCAGGGATGCGGTCGTCGCGGAAGCGCTTCGCCACTTCGAGGACGCGCGCCTGGGTCATGTAGCTGTAGCGGGATTGCTGGAAGCCAAGCGTCCACCGCGGTGGCAGAGGCGGCGTGCCGGTGAGCCAGGCATAGGTCTCGACCACCTGCTTCGGCGAGGGACCGTAGAAGACGTAGTAGTCGATCGGGCCATTGGCTGCGCCGAAGGAATACTCATTCTCGGATTCTTTGCCAAAGTCGAAGCTGGAGCGCCAGGTGTTGTCGAGGAGCACGCCAAGCGCCTGACCCGCCCGGTACGCCATGAAGTCCGGAATGCTTTTGTAGATGGGATCGGTGGATTCCTGAAAGCGGTAGGCGTCGGTGTTCCAGAGCGTGAACGCCTCATTGCGGCGATCGAGAGGACCGGTTTTGTCGCCGAGGCCGAAGTAGTGCTCGTCGAGCGGCATCGCCTTGTAGATACGAAACGCGTCGCCATCAAAGCGCACCGGGCGAGCATCCTGCTGGAGGATCTTGCCGGATGGATCTTCGACGGTGACCTCGAGGGTCCGGCGATCGACTTTTACCGTGAGCGCGCAAGTGCGGAATCCAAAGAAGTCCGGCCCATCGGCTACAACGGTCGTCACGCTGCTGTGGCGGGCTTCGGGAAGGACGGCCCAGGAGGCATCTTCAGGAGGGTTCGACCCGCGCCAGAGGCGGATGCGGAGAACGCTGTCGCGGAGAGCGGTGATCTGCTCGGTATATGCGGCGTTCTGCACCGTGATGCCGTTGGGAAGCGTGGATGATTGTGCGAGAGCGGAGGACGCGGGCTCCTGAGCCAGAAGGGACACAGAGCACGAGAGAAGGAGAAGCAGAGCAGACGAGGAACGATGAAAACGCATAAGGATCCCTGACTGGAAAACCTGGAACAGCGCTGATAAGGCCATGTGGAGGGGGCCGCTTGCGGACCTGAGTCTAGGGGCCCGAGGCGGCTGCGGTCAAATCCAGATCGTCGATGGCGATGAGCTCTCGTGTCCCCGGGGACGACTCCACGTTAAGCCCTGTAACCTGTTTCCTGTGTCCTCATTGACTACCCTTCGCGTCCGCTACGCCGAAACCGACCAGGTGGGCGTCGCTTACTACGCCAACTACTTCGTCTGGTGCGAAGTCGGCCGCGTCGAGCTCCTGCGCCAGCTCGGGTTCGAATACAAACAAATGGAGATCGACCATCGGCTCTTCCTGCCCGTCGTCGAAGCCTCCTGCCGCTATCGCTCGCCCGCTCGCTACGACGAAGAGGTCATCATCGAGACGCGGGTCGCCGGCCTGCGCGCCTCGGTCATTAAGTTCACCTACCGGCTCCTCTGCCGCCGCGCGGGCGAACCCGAACCGGTCCTGCTCGCTGACGCGGAAACCGTCCACGTCGTCGTGGACCAAGACATGAAAAAATGCTCTTTGCCTGAACCTTATTTTTCCGCCATCCGCGCTACCCTGGATGCGAATGCATGAGGGACGGTACAATTCACTTTCGCGGAGGCCGGCTTCCCGGAGCCGCCGGCATCTTAAGGTGAAGAGAACAGAGTCGTTTCGGAGGACTATGCGTTCAGTCGTGGCGGTTGTTTCGGCGGGCCTCTTCTGCGTGGCGGCCTGCGCGCTCAGCGGATGTGAAACCGGCCGCGTGAACAAGCTCCACGCGCCGTTCGAATCCGTCTCCGACGTCTCCACGACGCCTCATCCGCAATCCGAGTACGCCTCGGTTTCCACCGGCATTCCTCCCGTGCCCGGCTCGCCCACCGGCGCCGGACCCGACGGCCGCCAGCCTTTCAGCGATAACCAGGCCCGCATCGATCCCGGTGCCGAAAAGGGCATCCCGATGGACCCGCGCATACAGCCCAAAGACCGGTTCGTCCGGCAGTAACGCTTACCAGACCTGATGGACAAGAGCGGCCGCCGGAACCGGCTCGGGTAGCTGCGCCGCGCTCTGCCACAGCAGCACCGGCGCGCCGTCCGCCCGCTGAGGCTCGTTCTCAATCCCCGCATCGAGATGGATATGGATCCGGTGCAGACCGGCGCGCAGCCCGGCACTCACCATAATCGGCTGCACCGCGTCGCCCAGCGATCCGCACACCTGCATCCGCAACTCCGGGCTCTGTGCCGGCGGCAGATTCTCGAAAGTCACCGTCGCACGCCGGCTGGTCAGCAGCGTCAGCGTAGTTCCGCCATCGGCGGGAATCCGCAGCCAGCCGTCCTCGTCGGTTGAGCCGTCCGGATTCCGGACGACCCTCAGCCCTGGCAGGACGGGCATCGGCATCGACAGCGCCGGAATCGGGTCGCGCGTGACCACCAGCGAGCGCGCCGCCCACACGTCATCGTTCGGCGCCCGCGTCGCGTGTAACAGCACGCGGAATCGCCCCGAACCGTCGAGCAGGGTCCCCTCGGCGTCGGGAAACGCATGGCGGACGACCAGGCCCTCGCCGCTCGTCCCGTCACCGAAGAGCCAGTCGTAGTGCCAGCCCGGCGACGGCGCGAGCACGCGAAAGGTCGCCGGCTGCCCGGGCCGAATCAGGCCGCCGCTGATCGAAAAGGAGGCATCCGTCAGCGCCGGTCCATAGGTCGGCTCGGCCGCGCCGTCCCGCACTTCGAGCGGAATATCCGCGTCCCTCGTCGCCAGATTCCCGTTAATCCGCACGCCGTCCAGCGCCACGCCGCGGACATCGCCGTCGAGCATCGACGGCACCATCGGCGGCCCATCCAGCGCCGAGACATTGGAGAAGATGACGCCGTCTACATCTGGATCTGGATACCGGACCTGCATCAGCGAGTAATAGTCTTCGAGCCGGATATTACTGAACCGGAAATCGGTGTGAGTTCCCTGCCCTCCCGGATCGGCCCACAGTTCGAAGAACGCGAATGGCACAACGCAGCTGCCGACTCCGGTGTTCAGAACGTCGAGGTTGCGCATCGCCACGTGCGCGCTGCGAAAGGTCTTCTCCGGCCACGCCACTCGCATGGTGTTCGAGATGCTCGTGGAGACGACGCTGTCCTCGATGGTGACGTTGGTGACGTCGTGCCCCGGCACCCGCATCTCCTCGTCCGAGTAGCCCTCCCAGTTGCCCTGCAGGGCGAAGTCGTCATCGGAAGCGCGGATGAAGGCGTTGCTGACGGTGGTGTCGCCGCCGCCCAGCCAGTCGATGCCGTCCTGGTTTGCGTTGCGTGGATCGCCGCCGATGATGTTCACGTTGTAGAAGCCGATGTGGCGCGAGTCGCGCATCTGCACCTGCCACGTGCGGCTGCGCACGACACAGGTGATGCCGTCGATTTCGACGTTCTGCGCCTCGTTCATCACGATGCAGTGCCAGGCCCGCTTCTGCATCCAGCCCTCGTCGTTGGCGGGGTCTTGCGGGCCGTCGTAGATGATCATCCCGCGGCCCTCGACGCGCACATCGTGGACCTGCCAGAGACTGAGCGAGCCGAAGACGACGGCGCCAGGCGCCAGATAGATATGGTCGCCCGATTGCGCCTCGATCGCCTCGCGATGGACGCCCGGGCCGTAATAACGGACGTTCGGCGTCGTGGCTGTAATGCCGGAGTGGTCCGGCGGGCTGCCGAGCAGGAAGAGCATCGTGGCGTCGGAGAAATGGTCGCCCGGACGGGAGATGGAGAGCTTGACCGGCCCGGGAATGCGGAAGGTAATGACCGCGCCGTCCCGCTGCGGCCGGATGCCGTAGCGCATCGGCTGAATCTCAACGCCATGATTCCAGAAGTGCGGATCGGCGGCGCGGACCGAAACCGTTGCCGGGCAATCGAGGTCGAAGTTCAACAGGTAATAGCTCGAAACCGCATCGACCACCGGGCTTGTGTGGCCGTTGATGGTGACAGTGAAGAAGTCGCTGGAGACTTCAGCCGGGATCGGAGCAATGGAGACAGCGGCGAAGGCGGATGCGGTGAAAAGACAGCCGAGACACGCAACGAAAACGGTCAACCGGATCAGCGATCGCCTCATCGAGCAGAGAGCCACCTTCCCCCAAACCTGCCTCAATATCGCTAAACCCTAATCCCTAAACTCTAAACTCTGCCGTTTCACATCACCTCCGGCGCGCTGATGCCCAGCCACGCCAGCGACCGGATCAGTTCGCGCTGCGTGACGGCAGCCGTGGCCAGCAACAGCTTCTTCCGGTTGGGATCCTCTTCGCTGAGGATGTGATGCAGCCGGTAGAAATTACTGAAGTCCTGCGCCAGCTGGAAGGCATGCTTCGCCAGGTAGGCCGGCTCGGCCGTCTGGATGCACTGGTCGAGGAGCAGCGTGGTCTTGGCCGCGCGCAGCCACACTTCCCAGATGCCTGCGGCCCCGTCGCCGCTCAGATAAGGCGCCAGGTCAACGCCGTCGAGCGAGGCCAGCGCCTCTTCCGCCGTGGTTCTGTCTTTGCGGAAGATGCTGCGCGTGCGCACCACCGCGTACTGCAGATACGGCCCCGTCTCACCCTCGAAACTGAGCGCGTCTTTGAAGTCGAAAGCGATCACCGAATTCCGTGTGAAGCGCAGCATAAAGTAGCGCAGCGCGCCGACGGCAATGGCGCGGGCGGTTGTGTCGCGCTCGGCCTCGTCCAGCTCAGGATGACGGCTGTCGACCTCCGCGCGTGTAGCGGCGATGAGCCTGTCGATGAGGTCGTCGGCCTTCACACCGAAGCCCTTGCGTCCGGAGACTTCGATGTAGGGGCGAGCGCGGTCGTCTTCCGAGACGACGTAGCCGAGTTCGAGGGCGCAGCGCGGCGTGAGCGCGACCATCTCATAGGAGAAGTGCGTGTAGTGCGCGGCCTGCTCGGTGTAGCCGAGGCCGATGCAGCGCTCCGACCACATTCGCCTGCGGATCGGACTGCCGCGCGTCGATGACGTTGTAGATGGCCTGCGCGCCGCCAAAGTGCGGATGGTTCGCCTCGCCCGTTTGCGCCGAAATCCAGCACTCGCGGTCGGCGTAGCGGAAGAACGGGCGATAAGCGAAGTCGCGGCCCAGGAGGCCAAACTTCCAGAGGTGATACGCGATGTCCTTGCCCACGTAGGTGACGGTGCTGTTGGAGCGCACGATGACCTTGGCGTCCTCATCCGGTCCCTCGGTCGGCTCAGCACTGTCTTCCGATTCGCGAAGCGGCCCGCCCGTGCGGCCAGCACCCGGCCTTTTCATGACCCAGCAGCCTTTGTTCTTGCCTTCGGTTTCGAAGTAGAGGACGCCCTTCGCCTTGAGCTGCTCGAAGGCCAGATCCCAGAAGTGCAGGTGCAGGATTTCGCTCTCGCGCGGCAGCAGGTCGTACTCGATGCCGAGCCGCAGCATCGTTTCGAGATGACGGCGCAGAATGGCAGTCGAGACCAGTTCGGCGATCGCCGCCGTCTCGTTGCTGCCGGCTTCGAGGGCGTGGAGCGTGTCGAGGCGGAGCTTCTTGCGGGCTGGCGCTTCCGCCGGATCAGCCTCGTACCACTGCGAGACGCGCGCGTAGAGGTCCCAGCAATAGAAGTCGATGCGCTCGCCGGAGTCGGCGAGATCGGCCATCAGTTCCTGCACGCCGCCCAGCGAAAAGTCTTCGAGATGAACCAGCCCGACCACGACATCCGCGACCTGAACACCGGTGTTGTCGATGTAATTCTGCACATCGACCCGGTTTCCCGCGGCGCGCAGCAGGCGGACAAACGTGTCGCCCAGGATCGCGTTGCGCAGGTGTCCAACGTGCGCGGCTTTGTTGGGATTGATGCTGGTGTGCTCGACCAGGGCATGCAGGCGTTCGGCCGGCGCGGGTAACTCGTCATGGACGGCATAAGCCTGAACGAGGGCGGCGCGATCCAGGTGGGCATTGATATAGCCCGCGCCCGCTACCTCAAAGGAGGCGAATCCAGGAACCGTGCCCAGCGCGGCGACAATCTCCTCGGCGATTTTGCGGGGAGCCTTGCGCAGCCTGCGGGCCAGCTCGAAGGCCAGCGGGGTGGCGTATTCGCCAAAGGCCAGCTCCGGCGGCTGTTCGAGCACGATGGTCTCGACTTCGATCTGATAAAGGCTGTGGAGCACAGCGCGCAGGCGCTGCTGCAGCTGCTTCTGTTGTTCGAAATACACGCGAGAACCACCAATCGAGGAAAGACAGGCCGCAGTTTTTTTGTGATTTTAGCAGGCGCGGCGCAGCGAACGGGCCATCGCGCACGCCGTTTCGCTCAATACTGGCCCTTGCTCTAAGATGAAAAGAGCACCGCCTGCACGACTTTTCATCCTTCATGTCTGAGCCCAACACGTTTTATCTCACGACGCCGATCTACTACGTCAATGCGCGTCCGCACATCGGCCACACCTACACCACTGTCGTGGCGGATGCCATCGCGCGGCGCAAGCGCTCGCTCGGCATCGACACCTGGTTCCTGACCGGAACCGACGAGAACGGCCAGAAGATCGAGCGCTCGGCGAAACAGGCTAACTGCAGCCCGCAGGAGTTTACCGATCGCGTCTCGGCCGAGTTTCGTGGTCTGTGGGACCGCATGGGCCTCACCTACGACGACTTCATCCGCACCACCGAGCCCCGCCACAAGCGCGCCGTGCGGAAACTGTTCGCGCTGCTGCAGGAGAAGGGCTTCATCTACAAGGGCTCCTACACCGGCCAGTACTGCGTCTACGACGAGCTGTACGTGGAAGCTGCGCCGGGCGCACCGTGCCCCGACTGCGGCCGTCCCACGGAAACGGTCAGCGAAGAAAACTACTTCTTCAAGCTGTCGGCCTTCGAGCGCAAATTGCTGGAGTACTACGACGAGCATCTGGAGTTCATCCGCCCGGAGACGCGGCGCAACGAAGTCATTTCCTTCGTGAAGAGCGGGCTGCGCGATCTCTCCGTCAGCCGCACCAGCTTCTCCTGGGGCATCCCGGTGCCTGGCGACGAGAAGCATGTGATCTACGTGTGGATGGACGCTCTGGCCAACTACATCACGGCGCTCGGCTGGGGCAGCGACGATCCGTCGAAGTTCGAAAAGTACTGGCCGGCCGACCTGCACATCGTCGGCAAAGAGATCACGCGGTTCCACTGCGTCTACTGGCCGGCGTTTCTCATGGCGGCGGGGCTGCCACTGCCGAAGAGCATCGTGGCCCACGGCTGGCTGCTGTTTGAAGAGAGCAAGATGTCGAAGTCGCGCGGCAACATTGTGCGCGCGGAGACCATCCTCGAAGTCCTCGGCGCCGACGCCCTGCGCTACTTCCTGCTGCGTGAGATCGTCTTTGGACAGGACGGCACCTTCTCTTTCGACGCCCTGGTGCAGCGCTACAACTCCGACCTGGCCAACGGCTACGGGAACCTGGTGAGCCGGACCGTGGCCATGATTGGCCGGTACTTCGACGGACTCGTTCCCTTACCCGCCACCGGCGGTGGTGCCGTCCCTCGCGCCGGAGAACTCAGGAAGGAAATCCCCGAAGCCATCGCGGCCTTCGCCCGTCACTTCGACGCGTACGACTTCTCGCGCGCACTCGAGGCCGTCTGGTCGCTGGTCGCTTCGGTCGACGGCTTTCTCACCGCCACCGCTCCATGGAAGAAGGACGAGGACGTCACCGAGGAACAGCAGCAGGCCTACCGCTCGACGATCCTCTACATCGCCGCTGAGGCCATTCGCATCATCACTGCCCTCGTCTACCCGGTCATCCCGGAGGCCGCGGCGAAGGTCTGGGCGCAGCTGGGCCTGGGCGACATTCACAAAGCAGATTTGAAGAATCTCGAGTGGGGCGGTCTCAAGCCGGGCACGAAGCTCGGCGAGGCTTCTCCCCTCTTTCCCCGCGCCGACAAGGAGGCGATTACGCGCATGAGCGAACTGGAACAGAAAAACAACGGTGCGGCTGCGGCCACCACCGCGGCGAAACCGCAGGACGCGCGCATTTCAAAGCTGCACTCCCTGATCGACGGCCTCGCCGTGGCCATGGCGGAGTCGACCAGCGAGTCGGCGGCCGTCACTGCTTTTGACAATGCAATCGGTCAGACGCTGCGCGAAATGTTTGGGGTTGGGATACGGGCGGCTGCTCCTGTGCAGCCTGCCGCGACTGCGGCTCCGGCCGCTGCGCCCGCCGTTCCCGGCGAAAAGATCAGCATCGACGATTTTTCGAAGGTAGAGCTGCGCGTAGCCCAGGTCAAGGTAGCCGAACGGGTCCCCAAAGCCGACAAGCTGCTGCGACTCGAAGTCGATCTCGGTTACGAAACCCGACAGATTCTGGCCGGCATTGCCGAGGCGTACACGCCGGAATCGCTCATCGGACGCAAGGTGGTCATTGTCGCCAACCTCGCTCCGCGCAAGCTGCGCGGATTGGAGTCGAACGGCATGATCGTGGCCGCGTCCGTCGAAGGCGGACGGCCGGTGCTGGCCAGCTTCCTCGAAGACGTGGAGATCGGAGCGCGGCTGAAGTAGCTCTCGTTCGTGGGTTCACGCGAGGCTGCTATACTTGTATAGCGGAGGTCCCTGATGCTCGCCATTCGACTCCCGGCCGACATTGAAGAGCGCCTCGACCGCCTTGCGAAGCGCTCGGGCCGCACCAAAACGTACTATGCGCGCGAAGCGATTCTCCGCCACCTGGAGGATCTCGAAGATCTACAGGCGGCGGAAGAGGAGCTGATCGCCATCCGCGACGGCCGCAGCAGGACCTATACTCTCGAAGAGGTTGAGCGCGATCTTGGCCTGGACGATCGTCTTCTCGGATCTGGCAAAAAAGAACCTCGCGAAAATGGACGCGCAAACCGCCCGGCGCATCACAGCGTTCCTGCAGGAACGCGTCGCCAGTCTCGATAATCCGCGCAGTATCGGTCAGACGCTTCAGGGATCCACACTCGGGAGCTTCTGGAGGTACCGGGTGGGCGATTATCGCATCATCTGCGATCTTCAGGATGAGCGATTGCTTGTTCTGGTTCTTCGGATCGGGCATCGCCGCGAGGTCTACCGATGATCGACTCCCACGCCCATCTCGACAGCCCTCGCTACGACGAGGATCGCGACGCGCTGCTGGAGCGGGCGTGGACAGCCGGAGTGCGCGAGATCCTTTCCATCGGCATCGGCGAGGGTCCGGAGACGATGGAGCAGGCTCTGGCTCTCAGCCGCCATTATGCCGGCCGGCCGGGGATTCCGAAGATCTGGGCCAGCGCCGGGGTGCATCCGCACGAGGCGCGCCTGGCAGACGAGGCAGCCCTCGCCAAACTCGATGGCCTGCTCCAACAGCCGGAGGTACTGGCCTGCGGCGAGATCGGCCTCGACTACTTCTACGACCACTCCCCACGCGACGTGCAAAAAGCGGTCTTTGCGCGGCAGATGGAAATCGCTGCCCATCGAAAGAAGCCCATCATTATCCACTGCCGCCCCTCGAACAACAGCACCGATGCCTGGGATGACACCCTGGAGAGGCTCCGGAGCCAATGGGCTCCCACCGGCCTGGGCGGCATCCTGCACTGCTTTACCGGTGAGTGGCGGCACGCGCAGGGCGCCATGGACCTGGGGTTTCTCATCTCCTTCGCCGGGAATGTGACCTTCCCAAAAGCGCAGTCGATCCGCGATGCAGCCGCTGCCGTTCCCCTGGATCGCATGCTGATCGAGACGGATGCCCCGTTTCTCGCGCCGCTGCCCAATCGCGGCAAGCGCAACGAACCCGCCTGGGTGAAGGAAGTGGCAGCCCAGATCGGAGCGCTGCGCGGACTCGACCCGGAACAGGTTGCGGTCACCACTGCGGATAACTTCCGTGCCTTTTTCGGAACCCCAAAACCCTCCGCTGCCCGCGACTTGCCCGGGTAGCGGATAATCTAAAGAGACAGAGGCGGACATGGCAGCCGAGAACTCCTTCGACATCGTGAGCAAAGTCGATCTGCAGGAAGTGCGTAACGCCATCGAGCAGGCGACGAAGGAAGTGCGCACCCGCTTCGACCTGAAGGATTCGAAGTCGGATATCCGGCTGGAGGGCGAGGAGGCGATCCAGCTGGCCTCGGCCGACAACTATAAGCTGGAAGCCGTTACCGAGATCATGCGCCAGAAGCTGGTCAGGCGCGGCGTTTCGCTGAAGGCGCTGACCTTTGGCACGATTGAACCGGCGGCGGGTTCCACGGTTCGCCAGAAGGTTACCCTGCAACAGGGCATTGCCGGCGAAAAAGCCAAAGAAATCGTTAAGATCATTAAAGACTCAAAGAAAAAGGTGCAGGCATCCATTCAGGGAGATGTAGTGCGCGTCTCCGGCAAGGATCGCGATGCCCTCCAGGAAGTGATGGCGCTGCTGCGCGGCCGCGACCTGGGAATCGACATGCAGTTCACGAATTACCGTTCGAACTGAACGGCAGGCCCGGCAGGTTGGAGAATCGACTGAGTGAGTACTGCGGCGACATCGACGGCCAGGGAAGTCTTCGGACTGCTGCACGACGACCTTGCGGCCATTGAGCGTGAATTCGGCGCCGACGCCGTTTCCTCGGTCCAGGCCATCACCGAAATCACGGATTACCTGCGTGAAGGCGGCGGCAAGCGCATTCGTCCCTCCCTGCTGCTGCTGGCAGCCCGCAGCCTGGGTTACACCGGGCACGGCATGATCCGGCTGGGCGCCGTGGTGGAGATGGTCCACACCGCCACGCTGGTTCACGACGACATCATCGACGGTGCCGACACGCGGCGCGGCCGTCCTTCGACCAATCGCACCTGGGGCAACGGCAAATGCGTGCTGGCCGGCGACTGGCTCTATATGCAGGCCTTTCGCGTGGCTCTGGGGGAGCGTAACTTCCGCGTGCTCGAGTTGCTCATCGGCCTCACCCAGCAGATGGTCGAAGGCGAGCTGCTGCAGATGGAGCGGCTCGGCAAGCCCGTCTCCGAGGGTGAATATACCGACCTCATCTACCGGAAAACCGCCTGCCTCTTCGAAGTCTCCATGCGTCTGGGTGCGGTTCTGGCCGGCGCGGACCAAGCCACGGAAGACGCCATGGGCGAGTACGGACGCAATCTTGGCCTGGCTTTCCAGATCGTCGACGACGTGCTGGATCTGACCGCCACTGAGGAAGTTCTGGGCAAGCCTGTGGCCAGCGACCTGCGCGAGGGCAAGGCCACGCTCGCGGTCATCCACACCCTCGAAAACGGCAGTACTCCGGCCGAGCGCGCGGCCATCCAGACGGTCCTCCAGGATCAAAATTTCGAGCGTGTCTCCCATGAGGAGATCCTGCGCATCCTCAACCGGAACCAGTCGATGCACTATGCCATGCAGGCGGCGTTTACCTATGCGGCTGCCGCCCAGTCGGCGCTGTCCGTGCTGTCCGAGTCGGAATACAAGCGGGCCCTGCAGTGGATGCCGGAGTTTGTCGTCGCCCGCGAAAAGTAGTCGCGCTGCCGTTCATCCCTTCCCCGCTGTACTCTGAAGAACAAATGAAACTGTCCCAGGTGGCCGAGGCCCTGAACGCGGAGTTGCGCTTGTCCGGTGCGGATGTGGAAGTGGAAGGCGTCACCAGTCCGCCCGCGGCAACGTCGCGCATGCTGGTCTTTGCCGAGGACGAGCAAAGCGTGGCCCGTGCCCTCGACTCGGATGCGGCCGCCATGATCCTCAGCCCCAGGCTGGCGGAGAACATCCAAGGGAAGTCGCTGCTCCTCGCGACCCAGCCGAAGCTGGCCTTTGCCCAGGCGGCCCGCCTGCTGCGTCCGGCGGCGGCCGCATCCGGCGTGCATCCCTCTGCGGTCGTGCATCCCTCGGTCCAACTGGATCCTGAGGTGTCCATCGGTGCCGGCGCCGTGATCGAAGCCGGCGTCCATATCGGCCCGGGCACCCGCATCGATGCGGGCGCCGTCGTCGGAGCCGGGGTCCGCATCGGCGCCAACTGCCACCTCTATCCTCGGGTCGTGGTCTATGCGGGAACCGAGCTCGGCAGCAACGTCGTGATCCACGCCGGGGCGGTGCTCGGCTCCGATGGATTCGGCTATGTCCGCGATGCCAACACCGGTCGCTATCTGCAGTTCCCCCAGCAGGGCCGGCTGGTGATTGAGGATGATGTCGAGATTGGCGCAAACACCACCATCGATCGCGGCGCTCTCGAGGAAACCCGCATTGAGCGCGGCGTGAAGATCGACAACCTCGTGCACCTCGGCCACAACGTTCGTGTCGGACACGACGTCGTCATCGCGGCCCAGACCGGCGTCTCCGGCTCCAGCAGCATCGGGGCGAATGCCGTGGTCGGCGGCCAGGTGGGAATCGGTGACCATGCCACGGTGGACGAAGAAGTCATCCTTGGCTCCGGCTCCGGCGTTCTGACCCACAAGAGGGTTCGCGGCCGCGGCGTGGTCTTCTGGGGTCGCCCGGCCCGGCCGCTGCATCAATACCTGAAGGAGCTGGCGGCGCTGGCGCGACTCGCGCGTGGATCGAGCTCAAAGGAGGAGTAGCTTTGGCAGTCGTCGTGGTCGGCGGACAGACGCGGAACATCGGCAAGACTTCGGTCGTCGCCGGCCTCATCGCCCGCCTGCCCGAGCTGCACTGGTCCGCCTTCAAGATCACGCAGTACGGTCACGGCTTCTGCACGGCGGACGGCAAGCCCTGCCAGTGTCAGACAGAAGACGCCTGCGTCGCTGTGAACCTCGAGCGCGATCCGGCCAGTGGGACCGACACTTCGCGTTTCCTGGCTGCCGGAGCGGAAAGGTCAATCTGGGTACGGACGCGCATCGGTGCCCTGTCCGACGCCATGCCGCGCGTCTCGCAGGAACTGGCGCGATCGGAGAATGCCATCCTCGAATCGAACAGCGTCCTTGAGTTTCTGACTCCCGATCTTTACCTGACGGTGTTCGACCCGACCGTCGCGGACTTCAAGGAATCCGCGCGCCAATTTCTGGATCGTGCCGACGCGCTCCTGCTGGCGTCGGACGTTGTCGCCGCGCCTGAAGGGCGCCGCAGGAACCTGCACCCGCTGTCGGACAAACCAACCTTCCCGATTGCTCCGCCGCTCTATGTGTCCGACGATCTCGTGGAGTTCGTGCGCGCGCGTCTGACGCGGCCCGCTGCCCAGCCCACAATTGTCTGACATTTGTCACCGGAATCCGAAGACGGCGATCAGGACTTGCCGAAAGGCTCGCGCTTCATCGAGCCATCGCGCTGCTTCACCAGCACCTCCACCTTGCCTTCGGCCTCTTCCAGCTGCTTCCGGCATTCGGTCGAGAGCTGTGTACCCTCTTCGAAGAGCCGGATGGACTCCTCCAGCGGCACGTCGCCGCGCTCCAGCTGCGCGACAATCTCCTCCAGCTTCTTCAGAGAATCCTCAAAGTTGGGCAACTTTGGTTCCCTCCCGCGTCGCCTCGGGCTCAGCCGCGGCCCTGGACTGAACCCCAGGCAGTACCGCGGCGAGAACCTCCGCTGCGGCGCTGTAGCGTCCGAACGGCGCGCTCACCTGAGCACCCTGCACCATGCCCCGCACCGCCGCCAGCATCTCCTGGGCGATGCGCACGCCCTCGGCCCGCGCCGCTTCCGGCGTCGCTGCCCGTTGCATCCGAAGCAGAATCTCGTCCGGCACGCTGACCCGCAGGTCATTCTTCATGAACTCCGCATTGCGCAGGCTGGTCAGCGGCCAGATGCCCGCAACCACCGGAATACGGAAGCCCTCGATGCGTTTCAGGAACGCTTCCAGCACCCGCAGATCGAAGACCGGCTGCGTAATCGCATACTCCGCGCCGGCTTCCACCTTCCAGGCAAACCGGCGAATCTCGTTGTCGATGTCCGGAACGCCCGGGTTCGCGGCTACGGCAATCGTGAAACCGGTCGAGGCGCCGATGGGGTTGCTCCCGATGTCCAGCCCGTGATTCAGCCGCCGCACGATGTTGACCAGCCCAATCGCATCCACGTCATAAACGGCCGTCGCGTCCGGATAATTGCCCAGCTTGGGCGGATCGCCGGTCAGGCAGAGCACATTCTTCAGGCCGATCGATGCCGCACCCAGCAGATCGCTCTGGATGCTGAGCACGTTGCGGTCGCGGCAGGTGTAGTGCAGCAGCGTCTCAATCCCGGTCTTCTGCTGGATCTGAATACAAAGGCTCTGTGCGCTCATGCGCGCCGAAGCGCGCGGCGAGTCCGGCACGTTAATGGCGTGCACTCCGAGGTTCGCCATCTCCTGCGCGCCTGCGAGCTCCTTCGCGCAGTCGATGCCGCGCGGCGGCACAATTTCTACCATGGTGACAAAGGCGCCTTCGTGGATCAGCCGCCCCAGGCGCGAGCGTTCCGAAACATGCACCGGCGGCGTTTCCGTCACAATCGGTTCCTGCCGTGAGGCCCGCTGGCTGGCCGCCTGCGCCTCAGTGGCGCGCAGAGCCGATTTCATGGCGCGGATGTGCTGTGCGGTCGTGCCGCAACAGCCGCCGATGAACTGCACACCGGCGCGGGTGAACTTGCGCGCGAAGCTGGCCATGTATTCCGGCGAACAGAGATAAATGTTGCGGCCGTCCACCGAACGCGGCATCCCGGCATTGGGCATCGCCATCAGCGGCAGGCTGGTTGAAGACGCCATGCGCTCGATGGCGGTCAACACGGTGGCGGGTCCCACGCTGCAATTCACGCCCATTGCGTCTACGTCCCAGGAGGCAATGCGAGCCGCGGCGGTTTCCGGGGAAGAGCCATCGAGGCAATTCCCTTCCTCGTCGACCGTCACCATCACGACCACCGGCACATCCGGAGCCGCGGCGTGCGCCGCCAGCACCGCCTGCTCCGCTTCATTCAAAGCGGGCATGGTCTCAATGATCAGCAGATCGGCACCGACGCCCGAGCCTCCCGCGGTCAGAGCGCGAATCTGCTCGGCGAAGGCGTCCTGCGCTTCTTCCAGACTGGTCTTGCCCAGCGGCTCCAGACGCACGCCCAGCGGGCCGACCGATCCGGCTACGTACGCTGTGCTGGCCTGTTTCTCGGCGAGTTGCCGCACAGCCTGGCGCGCGATCGCCACCCCGGCCTGATTCATCTCTGCAACGCGGTCCCGCAATCCGTAGCGCTCCAGCCGGAAGGCATTTGCGCCGAAGGTATTCGTTTCGACGATCTCGGCGCCGGCCTGCAGATACTCCTCGTGAACGCTGCGCACCATCTCCGGCTGCGACAGATTCAGCTCGTCGAAGCAGCGATTAATGAAGACGCCGCGCGCGTACAGCGAGGTGCCCATCGCTCCGTCACAAAGAACGGTGCGCCGGCCAAAAAGTGATTCCAGTCGGTTGGGCATGGGGATCTCTCGATCATGGTATCAGGGCACAGGGGAGGGTCCGCGTCCGCGACGCCACGGCCGGAGCGGCCGATCAGCGGCCCTATCCAGGCAACCCGGCTTGGCACCGCGAAGAAGGTTCGTCCGCCCTGATATACTTGGCTTTCCCGTAATCTGTCATCGCCACGGCAGGGTGAGGTTCTACCGTTTTGAAGAGCAGAAGTTTCCCGTATTTTTGTGTTGTTCTCAGCGCACTTTTTGTGATCTGCATCGCCGCCAGTTCCTGCGGCTCCAATTATTACTTCGCGGGACGCAGTCTGCCTCCCAGCAAGGTGCTGAACCGGGTCCTGATCGCTGAACAGAATCCCAGCGCGCTATCCACGGGGACGCTTCCCTTCATGGATGCCTTTTACGACATCCGCCACCCCTACAACACCTCCGGCGGAGCCTTCTCTATCAGCGGCTTTTCCGGCAAGCTGCCGCTCACCATTCAGAACCTGCCGGAAGAACAGGCCGGCGCTGTTTACAGCGAGGGCGACGGCAGCCTGGCCTTAATCAGCTATGCGCAGGAGAAGGTGGAGGCCACGGTCTCCATTCCCGGCGGCATCTCCAGCAGCACTCAGGTCAGCCCCTACAACGGGATCTTCATCAGCCGCGACCTGAACTACATTTATGCGGCCAACCCCGCAACCCACGTCATCAGCGTCGTCGATCGCACCAAGGGCACGTCGCTCACGCTGAACCTGCCCAACGCCTACGGAATTTCGGTCAATCCAGGTGGCACGGTGGCCCTGGTCTTCGTCCAGAACGCAACACAGGCCTCCTCCGTCTCCGATGACCCGACGGTCAATCCGTCGCTGAACCCCGCCACCTTCGCCGTCTACAGCATCGTCCATCTCACTGAGGATGAGCAGTATGCGGCCCAGAACAATCCAAATTACGTGTACACCTACACCGACACCTCCGGCGTATCGCACTCGGCCGAAGCCCAGGATTGCGAACCGCAGGCGCTGCCGACCTGGTGCGTCTTCCCCGTTGGCACGGGCGCCTCAGCCAGCTTCGATCATCCCGTAAAGGCCGTTTTCTCGCCCGACGGCACCACTGCTTATGTCCTGAACTGCGGACCGGAATGTGGCGGCACCACCTCGAGCCTCACCACCATTCCCATCGGAGCTTCCGGGCTTAACCCGGGCAGCGTGGGCGCCAGCGGCATCGCCCTGCAGGCTCAGGCGAATATTCCCGTCCCCAACGGCGCCAGTAATGCCATCTTCAACGGGAATACCCTTTACGTGGCCGGACAGCAATTCCAGCCCTCCAGCGGCCTCTTCGCCGGATTTCTCACCGTTCTGAACACGCCGGGGGGCGCCATCGCCGGCACGTATTCCATCAGCGACGGACTCCACACCCGCATGGTCTTTGCCGACGACAATACCCTCTGGATCGGATCGTCGCGCTGCAATCAGGGTCCTCTCTATCAGCAATCGCAGAACGGCGGCAGCCAGAACTTCGGATGCGTCACCATGTTCAACACCGCCACCAACACGGCCACGCTGAGTTCCTACAAAGGAGACGGCACCGGAATCGCCGCCGTGACCGGCTTGCACAAGGTGTACACCACCGAAGGCGGCCAGATTTACATCTACAGCACGACGAATATGTCCGCGCTGGATAACGCCAACGTGACTGTGGCCGGCACCGCCATCGACGCAGCCTACATGGACGCCGGCAGCGACGCCAACAACACCATCTACTGACCGGTGACCGGACAACCGAGCGCGCATGGCGGACGCACCCATCGCTGACGTTCTCGCCATCGCCGCCCACCGCGACGATGTGGAACAGACCTGCGGCGGCACCCTGCTGCGCCTCGCGACCCTGGGCGTCTCCACCGCCATTCTGGATCTGACCCGCGGCGAGGCCGGAACCCGAGGCTCCGCCGAGGAGCGCGCCGCCGAAGCCGCCGAAGCCGCCCGCATCCTGGGCGTGGGCGCGCGCGAGGCGCTCGATATCCCCGACGGCCGCGTCGAGAATACCTGGGAGAACCGGCTGAAGATCGTCGAGGTCCTGCGCCGCGTCCGTCCCCGCGTGGTTATCCTCCCTTACTGGACCGGGCGCCACCCCGACCACTACACCTCCGCAACCCTGGGCTATGAAGCGTGCTTCCTCTCCGGACTGGCGAAAATCGAGACCGGAACCGCTCCGCATCGGCCCTTCAAAATCGTCTACGCCAGCCTCTATGCCGACGTCCGGCCCACCTTCGTCGTGGACATCACCCCGTTCATCGAGAACCGTCACCGGGCCCTGATGGCCTATCGCTCGCAGTACGCCAATCAATCGGCAGGCAGCGGTCTCTTCGTTCCCGAAGAGGAAATCCGGGAGCGCACCTTTGCCGAAGCGCGCCACTATGGACTGCTCGCCGGAGTTCGCTACGCCGAGCCCTTTGTCCAGAAGGAAATCGGACTGGTGGACGACCTGACGCTCCTTCCCGTTCAGTCCCTTTGACATTGTCAACGCGTCTGCATCCGATACGGGGTAAACACGGCCAGGCTGGCTCGGTCTGGACCTGGGTTGATGCAACCGTGTACATTCACGTGCGACAGGGTATCGGCTTTTCTGAAAGGATTTCCCGAGCTTGAACCTCACCTACCTCGACTGGCTCATCATGCTGCTGTACTTCGTTTTTGTGCTGGGCATTGGCTTCGCGCTGAGACGCTTCATGAAGACCAGCAAGGATTACCTGCAGGCCGGCCGCTCGCTGCCTGCCTGGATCTGCGGACTCGCCTTCATTTCCGCCAATCTCGGAGCTCAGGAAGTCATCGGCATGGGCGCCTCGGGCGCTAAGTACGGCATCGTCACCAGCCACTTCTACTGGATCGGCGCCATCCCGGCGATGGCCTTCGTCGGCGTCTTCATGATGCCGTTCTACTACGGCTCCAAAGCGCGATCCGTGCCGGAGTTCCTCCGCCTGCGCTTTGACGAAAAAACCCGCGCGTGGAACGCCTGCAGCTTTGCCGTGATGACGGTCTTCTCTTCCGGCATTTCCATGTACGCCATGGCCCGGCTCATCCAGACCCTGCACGTCTTCGACGGCCTCTTCCGCCGCCTTGGCCTGCCGCTGGACTGGATCTTCCACTTCGCCATCCTGCTCTCTGCCCTCATCGTCCTGCTTTACATCTTCCTCGGCGGCCTTACCAGCGCGATTTACAACGAGGTTTTGCAGTTTTTCCTGATCGTCGCTGGATTTGCCCCGCTCGTCTGGGTGGGTCTGAAGAACGTCGGCGGATGGAATGGCCTGAAGCACGCCCTGCCTGCTGCCTACCTGCACTCCTGGCGCGGCATGGGCCACGCCACCACCAATCCGCTGGGCGTGGACTGGTTCGGCCTCGTCGCCGGCCTCGGCTTTGTCCTCTCCTTCGGCTACTGGTGTACGGACTTCCTCGTCATCCAGACCGCGATGGCGGCCGACTCAGAGGAATCTGCCCGCCGCGTGCCTCTCATCGCCGCTCTGCCCAAGATGTTTTTCCCGGCCCTGGTCATTCTGCCGGGCCTCATCGCCATCGCCACACCCGCAGTCTCGCAGCATGTCCTCAAAGTCACAGCGCCCGTCGGGATGAGCGCCTCCGCGGCCACCGACGCCGTCGGTCGTGGGCTGATTCCGCCCAAGGTCGATCCCGTCACCGGCAAAATCATGCTCGACACGCACGGCCAGCCGGTGCTCGACTACGACCTCGCCATCCCCAATATGCTGCTGTACTACTTCCCCACCGGCATCCTTGGCCTCGGCCTCACCGCCCTCATCGCCAGCTTTATGTCGGGCATGGCCGGCAACGTCACCGCGTTCAATACGGTCTGGACCTTCGATATCTATCAGTCCTACATCAATAAAAACGCCACCGACGCACACTACCTCAAAATGGGCCGATGGACCACGGTCGTCGGCATCCTGATTTCGATGGCGACGGCCTATGTCGTGATGGGCTTCAACAACATCATGGACACGCTGCAGCTGGTCTTCTCCATCGTGAACGCGCCGCTCTTCGCCACCTTCCTGCTCGGCATGTTCTGGAAGCGCACCACGGGCCACGCGGCGTTCATCGGCCTAGCCAGCGGCACCCTGGTCGCCGTGCTGCACCACGGGCTCACGATCTCAGCCGGCGCCAGCCCCGGCGTGCACGGCGGCTGGATTACCGTGCTGCACACCTACCCCAGCCAGATGGCGCTCGATTACTGGCAGGCCATCTTTGCCTTCACCGTCAACTTCGTTCTGGCAGCGCTCATCAGTCTGGTGACGAAACCGCGGCCGGAAAAAGAGCTGGTCGGACTCGTCTACTCGCTCACGCCCAAACCGGCCGAGCATCACATGGCCTGGTATGCGAAGCCCAGCGTCATCGCCATCGTGCTCATCGCCATGGGCATCACCCTCAACATCATCTTCAGGTAGACCGATGAGCCACCCGCTTCGCCAACCCACTGCCCGCTTTTCCGCTGACCGCTTCTTAGCTGACCGGTTTCCAGCTTACCGGTTTCCAGCTGGCAGCTTTTCCGCTGCCTCCAGGAGGAACGCATGAGCCTCGACCTCCGCATTCCCCTCGGCCTGCTGTTCACCATCGTCGGCGTTCTGCTCACGATCTACGGCCTCGTCACTCGCGGCAGCTCGATTTACGCTCGCTCCGCCGGTCTGGACATCAACCTCATCTGGGGCGTGGTGATGCTCGTCTTTGGATTGACGATGTTCCTGCTCGGCCGCTATTCGGACAAGCACCCGAAAGCTCTTCCCCACGAGCCCGCCGAGCGCCCGCACGTCCCGGGTCACTGATCCTGGGACGGTTTACTGCAGGTTCTCGAGAAAATCCCGCATCGCCCGCTCGACCTCATCCTGATTCGACTGGAAGACCGCGTGATCCGCGTTGGCGATCCGCACCACCGGATCCGCCGGATTTCCCTGCTCGAACGCGTTCGCCTGCGCCGTGCACCGCGCCGTGTCTTCCCGGATCAGCGCCGCGCGGTCATCGCCAATGCCCGGCATCGATCGGACAGAGTGCGGGCAGGCGAAGATAGCCATTGCCTGCGCACGGATCGCCGTGAATTCCTCCCCGCCGAACATCACCGCCAGAGTCACGGGCGACGGCGTCGGCAGCCCCCGCGGCATCTGCGCCAGTTGTCGAGCCAGCGGCTGTAGATCGCCCTTGAACTGCGTCGCACTCGTCAGCATCCCCTGCGCGAAACCAGCATCGAGTGTCGCTCCCATCCGCAGCGCCTCCAGCCGATGCCACAAATCGGCCATCGCCACCACCCAGTCCCCGGGCTCGTCCGCGTAATACGCGAACCCCAGCGCCGCGTCCAGATAGATGAGCCCCGCCACCTTCTCGGGATGCACACTCCCCACCCAGCTCAATTCCTCGCCCGCGATCGAGTGGCCCACCAGCACCGGCCGCTCCAGGTGCAGCGCCGCGCTCACCGCCAGCACATCCTCGCCCAGCCGCTCTGCCGAGTAATTCGCGACCGTCGGTGGCGGCTGGCTCGACGCACCAAAGCCCCGCCGCGTGATCCCGTATACGTGGTAGTGGCCGGTGAACCGCGGCGCGAAGTCGTCGAACACATGCGCCGTCTGTCCCAGCCCGGCCAGGAACACCAGCGCCGTCCCCGGCCCGTGCGCCGGCGGCCCGCCCCAGTCCAGCACCTCCAGCCGCACACCCGGCTGCACCGTTACGAATTCCACCTTCGCCGCCGCCTGCGTGGACTGCCCCATCGCACCCGCCGCCCACCCCAGCACCCCTGCCAGCAAGATCGCTGCACTTCGCATCGCCAACCTCCGCTACATCTGCTTGCTCACTGCCGTCGCCGCCAGCGTGCCGCCCAGTCCCATCGTTTCCACCGCCGAAGAAGGCACGATCACCATCGATCCCTTGTCGCGCATGGCCTCGTATAACATGTTCATGCCGCGCAGATGCAGCGCACCCGGATTCGCCTCGTACACCTTTGCCGCCTCCGCAAACTTTTCCGAGACCTGCACTTCGGCGTCGCCCAGAATCACCCGCGCCTGCCGCTCCCGCTCCGCCTGCGCCTGCTGCGACATGG
Source organism: uncultured Acidobacteriaceae bacterium (assembly GCA_963770525.1). Lineage (GTDB taxonomy): Bacteria > Acidobacteriota > Terriglobia > Terriglobales > Acidobacteriaceae > Palsa-343. The sequence goes on from CAVYPY010000011.1 coordinate 226,222, forward strand.
CATTTTCGAGCGCCTGCGGAATCCGCACATCCCGAATCTCCACCGACTGCACCGTAATTCCCCAGGGCGTCGTCTTCTCATCCAGAATCTTCTGCAGCTCGTGCCCCAGAGCCTCGCGGTCGGTGATCATCTCCGCCAGGTGGTGCCGTCCGATCGACTCCCGCAGCGCGGTCTGCGAACCCAGGCTGATCGCCTGCATGAAATCCTCGACTTCCAGGATCGATTTCTCCGCGTTCCACACCAGCCAGAAGATGATGGCATCCACGTTCACCGGCACTGTGTCGCGCGTCAAAGCCGACTCTGCGCTTACCGTTGTCACCCGCACCCGCTGATCGACGTAGCGGCTCAGCACATCCACCACCGGCACGATCAGAAAGACTCCCGGCCCGCGCAGACCGCGATACCGGCCGAAGCGCAGCAGCGCCACCTTCTCCCACTGGTCCACAACCTTGATTGCGAACAGAAAGTACAACCCCGCCAACACCCCCGCCAGCGCGTACAACCGCTGATCCAGGACCTTCGCTACCATCAGCCCACCCGCCAGGAACACCAGCATCACGCCCACGCCCACCGCGCTGAACTGCTTTTGCCGCTTCATGATCTCCTCCTTGGTTCTTCGCTCTGCTGTAAATTCCGCAACGCCCGCATCAGTTCCTCAAGCGTGAAACCCAGCGATCCCCCGCGGGTTACGAATTCGCTTACCAGCTGCGCCATCTGCCGCGCGCGTTCCTCTTTCGGGGCTTCGGCCGCTGGTTCCGCAACGAATGTCCCCGCTCCCTGCTGGGTGTCCAGAATTCCCCGAATCTCCATTTCGCGATAGGCGCGCATCACGGTGTTCGGGTTGATGGCAAGATCGACGGCCACCTGCCGCACCGTGGGCAGCTGGTCGCCCGCGTGCAATGTACCGAGAGCCACTGCGCTCAGCACCTGATCGATCAGTTGCCGGTAGACCGGAACGCCACTGCGATCGTCGAGCCGAAACCCAAATTCCAAACTTCGCCCTGAGTTGCCTTTCATCGATTCGAGTGTACTAGTATTCTGGTACATTGCAACATTTTTCAGAAAATTCTTGCCTTTACTTCTTGCCGGAATCCTCTTTCTCTTGTACATTTTTGACTAAACGGTTAGTTTAACTAACCAGTTAATCATGACTCAGATCCAAAACTCGCCCGAACCCGACAAATCCCGAAACCGCATCCTCCACGCGGCGATCCGCGAATTCAGCGAGCACGGCCTGGCCGGTGCCCGCACCAGCGCCATTGCCGCTGCCGCCCAGGTCAACAAGGCCCTGCTCTACTACTACTTTCGCGATAAGGAATCCCTCTACGTCACGGCCCTCGAAGCCGTCGCCACCCAGGCCGCGGAGAGCGCTCTGGCCGTGCTCGACATGAAGTGCAGCGCCGGCGAGCGATTCCTGCGCTTCGTTCTCCAGCATTTCGATCGCATTCTGAGCCAGCGGGGCTTTCAGGCCCTCATGCAGCAGGAGATGGTTCGCTACCGCGACGGCCATTCCAGCGCCATGAACATCCTCGCGAAGAAGGCCTTCGAGCCTATCTTCCGGCGCGCCGACCAGATCGTGCAGGAGGGGATGCGCTCCGGCGAACTCTGCCGCGTCGATCCCATGCAGATGATGTATGCCGCCCTCGGCGGGAACGTCTTCTACTTCCTCAGCGCGCCCATGGTGCGTCTGGTCGCGCCCTTCGATCCGCTGGATAGCTCCTCGATCGTGGACCGGCGCCGGCTCGCCCTTGAATTTCTGGGACAGGCCATCTTCACCGATCGTCGCCATGGCGCGCAGCTTGCCCGGCAGGTGCTGGCCGCCATGCCCATTCCGGAACACGCGTTCCAGGAGAAAAAGACTGCATGAAACCCCGCAACCGCATATTCATCATCATGGGCGTGCTTACGGTGATCGCGTTCGTCTGGTATTTGCTGTCGACGAAACACAGCAGCGATCTCCAGCTGGTGGGCACCGTGGATGCCAACGAGGTGGTCGTCAGTTCGCGCATCCAGGGGCGCATCACCTCTCTGGATGTCACCGAAGGTCAGCACGTCACCGCCGGACAATTGGTGGCCACGATTGAAGCCGACGATCTGACTGCTGCCCGCAATGCCGCAGAGGCCAGCGTGAACGGCGCCCGCTACAAGCTTGCCGGATCCCGCGATACTGAGCGCCAGACCGTCGGTGAGACCACCGCGCAGGTCACTGTCGCCGAAGCACAGCTGCGCGTCGCGCAGGCCTCCCTCGCCCAGGCGCAGGCGCAGTACGAACATCAGGAAGCCGACACCAGCCGCGCTGTCGCGCTGGCCAAAGCCGGCGTCGACAGCGAGCAGACCCGCGAAGAAATGGTCACCAGCCTCAATGCCTCCAAAGCTGCCGTCGAATCCGCCCGGGAGAACGTTGCCGCTCAGCAGGCCGCACTCAGAACCGCCGAGGCCAATCTTTATCAGGCCAGCGTCGCCGCGCAAACCGTCGATTCCACCCGTGCCGATCTGCGCAATGCCCAGGATCTGCTCGACCAGGCGCAGGTGCAGCTCGACTATGCGCGGGTCGTCTCTCCGGTCACCGGCATTGTGAATGTGTGGGCCGCCCGCCAGGGCGAGGTCGTTTCCGCGACCACCCCCATCGTCACCGTCGTCGACCTTTCGCAAACCTGGGTTTACGCACCGTTGCCGGAAACCGAGGCGGACTCCGTTCAGCTCGGCGACAAGCTGCGTGTGGTGATGCCCAGCGGCGCCACCGTCTGGGGGACGGTCATCGCCAAAGCCGCGCTGGCCGACTTTGCCACGCAGCGTGACGTCAGCCGCCGCAAGCGCGATATCGAGACCATCCAGATCAAGCTGCTCATCGACAATCCCGGCGAGCGCTACGTTCCCGGCATGATCGCCTACGTGTATGTCCCCAAAGACAAGCTGGTGCATCCATGACCCCCGAAAAACCAGCGAAGCAGCCCGAGGCGCCGCACGCTCCCACGCCGGCGATCGCGGTGGAGAATATCGTCAAACGCTACGGCACGTTTGAAGCCGTGAAGGGCGTCACCTTCGATGTGGCCGACGGCGAAATCTTCGGCCTGCTCGGTCCCAACGGCGCGGGCAAATCCACCCTCATCCGCATGATGACCACCCTTATCCCGGTCACCGCGGGCCGCGCCCTCATCGCCGGACACGATGTGATGCGCGAGGCAGACACGGTGCGTCACCTGATCGGCGTGATCCCCCAGGCGCTCACCAGCGACATCGATCTGACCGTCGAAGAAAATCTCTCCATCTACGCCAAGCTGTACGGCGTGCCCCGCGCCCAGCGCGAGCGCAACATTGCCGACCTCCTGGAGGCCGTCGATCTCACCAAATGGCGCCAGGCCCAGACCAAGACCCTCTCGGGAGGCATGCGCCGTCGCCTGGAGATCGCGCGTGGTCTCGTCCACGACCCGAAGATCTTCTTCCTCGACGAGCCCACCACCGGGCTTGATCCCGTCTCCCGCGTCGCTGTCTGGGAAATGCTCGACCAACTACGCACCCGGATGAAGCTGACCATCCTGATCACCACGCATTACATGGATGAAGCCGACAATCTCTGCGATCGCATCGCCATCATCGACCACGGCAAGCTGGTCGCGCTCGATACCCCTCTGGGGCTCAAATCCAGCATCCCCGGCTCCAGCGTTGTCGAAGTCAAGTTCAGCCGCGACGCTGAGAGTTTCAAGGCGCGGCTCCAGCAGCTTGCCGGCGTCACCAACGTGGAGTCTCACGGCTCGGGCGAGTACCGCATCATGACCTCCGACGGCTCGGCGACGACCACCCAGCTCGTCCAGATGGCCACCGCCGCCGGCGATCCCATTCGCTCCCTCAACGTCCAGAACACCACCCTGGACGACGTCTTTGTCTATTACACGGGACGGCAGCTGCGCGATGAGCAGGTCAAAGCTCTCAGCTTCATGATGCCACCGCGCCCGGGGATGCAGCCATGAACCGCATGTGGGCCATCGTCGAACGCGAGATGCGCAAGTTCTTCCGTTCCCCTGCGCTGATGCTCATGTCCATGATGCTGCCCCTCGTGCAGCTCATCATCCTGGGCAATGCCTTCGGCGGCAAAGTCACCCACGCCCGCGTCGGTGTTGTCGACCTCGATCACGGGGAAGAGGCTCTGAAGGTCCACGAGGCCTTCGTGGCAGTCGCGGCCAACATCCGCACCTTCAACACCATTCCCTATACCGACGAAGACACCGCCAGGACCGACGTCCGTACCGGCAAGATCGACGCCGCGGTCATCATTCCGAAGCAGTATTCCCGTCGCGTGCTGGCCGGCGATGCTCCGCAGATCGGTCTTCTGGTCGATAACTCTGACCAGTTTGTCAGCGGCAGTCTCGAAACCGAATTGCAGTCCATCGTGGACTCCCTCAATGCCCCGCTGATTCCGGCCAAAGTCGTCTCCTCCGTCACCCTCGACATCGTCGAACTCTATCCCTATGTCGAGTACATGAAGTTTCTGCTCGCCGGTTCCATCGCGCTGGCCATGTATGTCTCCGTCATGATCGGCGGCGGCATGTTATACATCGACGACAAAGCGCGCGGCGTCCACGAAGGCTATCTCGTGACTCCGATTACCAAGCTGGAGCTGGTGATGGGACTCAACGTCGCCGGGGCCATTAAAGCCGTCCTCTCCGGCATTTCTCTTACCGTCATTGGTTCCCTGCTCGCAGGACTGGGCGTGATCTTTCACCCGGCCGCCGTCGTCCAGCTGGCGCTGCTGATTGTCGCAACGTCGATTGCCTTTAACGGGATGATGTTCCTGCTGATGGTGCGGGTGGATGACCCGCTCGTGCCGCGCGCCATGTTCGGCGTCCTGAATACCTTGTTATTCTTTCCCAGCGGCGCCATCTATCCCATTGCGGCTTTCCCCCCCTGGCTGCGGGCCATCGCCATCGTGGACCCCTTCACTTATGCGGTCCACGGCCTCAAATCCATCCTGATCAAGGATGGCGGATTCGCGGCGATACAGTTTGACCTGCTCTTCCTCTTCGGATTCGGCATCGCTTCGCTGCTCATCGCGACGAGCCTTTTCCGGCGCACGCTCTAAATCGCGGGAGGTCCTCAGGGCGGATCGCATAACTCGGCCGCCCCGCAGTTCCGTCCCCCCGGAATTAAGCCGCTTTTGTTGATTTCTGCGCCTTACGCCGCGCAGCCCAGCGCCGTTTCAGTGCTTCGGAGATCCGCTTTCTTCCCTCCGCCGATAGCCGGCGTTTGCCGGTGCCGGCACGCACAACGGTTTTCTTTCCCGGCGGCCGACCACGTCTCCGCGCTCCGGAACCCGTCTCCTGGCCAGCCAGCAGCGCCCGTGCCTCTTTCAGGCGGGATATCTCTTTCTCCAGTTCCGCAATAATCTGGTTAACTTCCACATACCCTCCAAAAACTCAAAATGAGAAGCCGCCTGCAGCACAGGGGCTTCCGGGACCTGCACAGTCGAGCCTAACTCGGATGGCAGATGTTGACAAATTGGCTGACGAACAAAGTTAGTGAACCGCGCGGCAGTTAATGGCCCTCGTCGTCCGGAGAGGGGCGCGGGGCAGGGATGGCCTGATCTTCACGCGCCGGCGATCGATAGGCGATGCCCAGAGGCGTATCCCGGTTGCCATCCTGGGTGTAGCGGCGCAGGCTGCGCAGCGTCTCCTGCTTGTCGCGCGCGTAATCGATGGCCAGCCGCGTCAGAGCGTAGGTCACGATGTCGCTGTGATGCAGGCCCTGCATCTCCGGATCGCGCCGGAAGTTCAGCCACAGCCGGTGCACCAGCTGTACGTCCTCGGCCCGCAATGCCGGCGCATGCGGCCCGATGTGGAAGGCTTCTGCCTCGCCATCCGGCGATATTACATAGAAGGTGAACTGCCGTTTCGGCTCCGGCAGGTTCTCCCACGCCTGTCCCACGTGGAACGCCTGCTCCTGCGCCGACATTCTCGTCGACAAACCCGAAATCAGCGCCGCCACCTCCAGCGAGTTGGCCGCCTGCACTAACGCCGCAAAGACATCGCCGGCCGGCACCACCAGAAGAGAGATATGTTTCCCAAAGCTTTCCGCTACGGAAACAGCTTTAGTAAACAGCATCTGCTCATGCTCGCTGAACAGCTGGTTGTCGACATATTCGGGACCGCCGGCACCCATCATGCGCGCGGTCAGGACGACTATATCCTGCTGATCGGTGTGCGTCCGGGCCAGCGCCCACTTCAGCGCGTAGGGATTGTTGGCATCGCGCATGGTCACCAACACGCCGCCCGGCTTCACCTGCAGCGCCTCGCGACCAATCGTGTCCTGCTGTTCGAGTTGAAAGTGCTCCTTCATCTGCTGCTGCGTCAGCTGATGCTTCGCCGCGTTTCTGCGTTCGGAGATCGCAAAAATCGTGAAGAACGCCGCCGTAAAGGCCACGCCGCTCTCTGTGGCGACACTCTTTGTCGCCAGATTGACCATGGCCGTCATCAGCAGCGTCAGGAAAACACAGAACAACCCAACAGGGATTTCAGTCTTTCCAATACGCAGGTTCACCGGCACTTTCCAGCCGCGTTCGCCTTTGTACTTCCAGCGCAGCACCAGCATGGCCAGCGAGTTGAAGGTGAAACTCCAGATCACGCCAAACGCGTACGCCTCGCCCAGCATGATCACGTTGCCGCGGCTCACGATAATCGTGAACAGCTGCATACCGGCCACCAGGTTGACAATGCGATAACTCGTGCCAAAACGGCGATGCGGCTTACGGAACCAGTCCGTCAGCACGCCGTCTTCGGCCACCCGCATCATCACGCCCGTCGATCCGATGATGGAGGTATTCACCGCACCCGACAGAATCAGAAATCCCACGATGACCACGAACACGCGGAAAACGATCCGCAGCATCTGCGGACCCCACATGTACATCGCCATACCGGCTATCAGGTTATCCCGATACACTGGCACCCGCACGGCGTCCGGAATAATCATCGTCGCCAGCAGAGTACCTACGCCGGTGAAGATGAAGCTGTAGATCGCGATGACAATCGCCGCCCGCTTCAGGTTCTTCAGCTTGGGATGCTCGATCTCGCGATTCACCTGGGCCAGCGTTTCCTCGCCGCTCATCGCCAGGACCGAGTGTCCAAAGGCCATCAGGATGCCGAACAGTCCCAGCATCGTCGCCAGTTTCGTGCCGCTCAGGAAGCCCAGCGCGTCCGAGGAGAAATGCAGGCTGGAGGGCGTCGGCAGCGGCGGCAGCGCCGCGTGCCGGTGGAAGGCCGTCACAAAGCCCCAGCCCAGCAGCAACACCACCATCACCGTGGTCACCTGCATCACGGCCAGCGCCTTGTCCGTAGACTCCTCGATGCCCTTGATGTTCAGCCACCAGTAGTAGATCGTCACCACGGCGGCGATCACGGCCGAAGTCTCATTAATCGGGAGCAGAAGTGCCGTATGTGCGTTCTGCAGCATCCACGAGGGTAGCCAGCCGTGCACCGCTCCCACGCCCAGAAGCTCGTTCAGCAGCCCAACGATATACTGTCCCGCCGACACGCCGGAGATCGGTCCCGTCAGAATGTAATCGAACATCAGCGCCGAGACGCTGAGCTTCGCGAAGTTACCCCCCAGCGCCTCTTTGACCACGCGATACACGCCGCCCCGCGTAAACATGGAGCAGCTCTCGACGTAAACGGCGCGCACCGCGAAGGAGAACAGCATCACGCCCAGGATGAACCACGGCGCCGCCTTTCCCACCGCCTGTTCGGCAATGCCGCCCGCATAAAAAGCGGACGATCCCAGATCGTTGAGCACCACCGCAGCCGCACGCCAGAAGGAAATAAACGTCAGCATGACCGAGGAAGCCACAACCAGCTTCACTCGATCGGAATGCGGTGCGTATGTAGTGGGTCCTGAGGACATGAGAGAGGCGAAATAAAACTCGTCGGCGGCCGCAGTGCCGGTATTCCTCTGCCCGCCGACGCGCCCAGCGCTGAGTTTATGTCGAGTCCGCTGGCCAGTCAATCAAAACCCTGGAGACCGCCCACAGCAACTCCAGCCGGCGCCGCATCCTGTCGCCCGTTACCGATCGCTCACCCGATCAACCCCACTTTTTCCATCGATTTGGAGAGCTGCCTGCGTGACATCGGCTGATACACTCAACCCGAGACGGGACCTATGTCGGACGACACCTCTCCACGCACCCTCACCGCCCTTCTCGGCACGCCGGTCACGAGTATGAAGGGCCGTATGCGCGGGCGCGTCCGGGATGTGGCAGTGGGCACGGGCGCCGATGCCGGCCGCGTCGCTGGCCTCGTCCTCAAAACCCGCAAAGGCCTCGAAATCGTCTCCACCCGGGAAGTCCGCTGGACCCCGAGCGGCGCTCTCGAACTGCGCCCCGAAGCTACTCTGAATCCATTGCAGGGCGATGAAAATTTCATCCTCCTGCGCCAGGACCTCCTCGACCGCCAGATCATCGACGTCCACGGCCGCAAAGTCGTTCGCGTTAATGACGTCAACCTGCGCTGGCAGCCCAACGACGGTTCTGACGAACAGCTCTGCGTGACCGAGGTCGAAGTCGGGCTGCGCGGCGCTTTCCGCCGCCTGGTCGGTGGCGCGTTGCCCCGGCGCACCATCGACTCGCTCGCCTCACGCCTGCCCACGCGCATCATTCCCTGGAACTTCGTCGACATGATCGAGGTCGACCCTGCCCGCCGCGTCAAACTGAACATCGAGCACGAGCGCCTCGCCCAGCTCCACCCCTCCGACATCGCCGACATCCTCGAAGATCTCGCTCCCGCCGAGCGCGAAGCCGTTCTCCGCACCCTCGACGAGGAAGTCGCCGCCGAGGCGCTCGAGGAAGTCGAGCCGCGCCTGCAGAAGTCCCTCGTTCAGGCCCTCGATTCGGAAACCGCCGCCGGCATCGTCGAGGAGATGGATCCCTCCGCCGCCGCGGACCTCCTGGCCGAGCTCTCCGAAGAGCGCTCCGAAGCCATCCTCGAAGAGATGGACCCCGAGGAGCGCGAGGAGGTCAAGGAACTCCTCGAATTCCGCGAAGATTCCGCCGCCGGCCGCATGACCACCGAGTATGTCGCCGTCCCCAAAACCGCCACCGTCGCCGACGGCATCCGCGCCCTGCGCGGCTTTGAGGGCGACCCCGAGACCATTACCGAGATCTATCTCATCGACGAACAGGAGATGCTGCAGGGAGTCGTACCCCTCGCGCGCCTGGTACTGGCCCGTCCGGAAACCCGCCTTGAGGTCCTCAGCGAGCCCCGCTTTGTCTCCGTCCGCGCCAATCAGCATGAGAACGAGGTGGCGGAACTCTTCGACAAGTACAACCTCCGCGCCCTGCCCGTCGTGGAGGATTCCGGCAAACTGGTCGGGGTCGTCGAAGCCGACCACGTGATCGCCTTTCTCCGCGCGAGAGCGTAGAAAAGCTAAACAGCGGTCAGCTGAGAGCGGTGAAGCGGTCAGCTAGAAGGCGGTCAGCCAGAAACTTCGGTGATCTTGCGGTCGGTTCGAGAAGGACGTGCAATCGATCCATGAGGACCCGGCGGTTCCGCGACCTGCTGGTTTGGCAACGGTCGATGCGGCTGGCTGAAGCCATCTATGCTGCAACTCGGCCTTTTCCCAAAGAGGAGTTGTTTGGCCTTGTAAGCCAGATGCGGCGAGCCGCTGTCTCCGTTCCAAGCAACATTGCCGAGGGACACGGACGCGAGTCAGAAAAGAGTTTCGCCCTATACATCAATCAGGCGCGAGGCTCGCTCCATGAACTGGAAACACAAGTTGAACTGGCGCGCAATCTGGGAATGATTCCTGTGCAACGGGCAGATGAAATTCTTGAAGAGGCCGCGGAGATCGGACGGATGCTGCACGGCCTGCGCAATACACTGCGTCGTGAAATAGCGCCGGTTCACTGATCGGATTTGGGCTGACCGCCCTTTAGCTGACCGTTCCTGGCTGACCGGTTCTCAGCTGACCGCTCTTTAGCTGACCGCTCCTTAGCTTCATCGGCGTGTTACTACACGCCGATGACAGCGCACAACTCCTTCACAGCCGCTGCGCTTTTCTTCAGCGCCGCGTCTTCCTCGGCGGTCAGCCGGATTTCCAGGATCTGCTCAATCCCGCGGCTGCCCAGCTTGCATGGCACGCCAATGTAATACCCGCTGATGCCGTATTCGCCTTCCAGATACGCCGCGCACGGCAGAACTTTCTTCTTGTCCTTCAGGATCGCCTCCACCATCTCCGTCACAGCGGAGGAAGGCGCGTAGTAAGCGCTGCCCGCCTTCAGATACTTCACGATCTCGGCGCCGCCATCCCGTGTCCGCTGCACGATGGCCTCGATGCGCTCCTTCGGGAGCAGTTCCGTAATCGGAATCCCCGCCACTGACGAGTACCGCGGCAGCGGCACCATCGTGTCGCCATGTCCGCCCAGCACGAAGGCCGTCACATTTTCCACTGAGACCTTCAGTTCTTCGGCAATGAACGTCCGGTAGCGCGCCGAATCCAGCACCCCCGCCATCCCGATCACCCGCTCGCGATTGAATTTCGATTGCCGAAAGGCCGCCTGGGCCATCGCATCCAGCGGGTTCGACACAATAATCAGGATGCAGTTCGGCGAGTTCGCCGTCACCTTCCCCACCACGTCCGACATGATCTTGTAATTCGTCTGCAGCAGATCATCGCGGCTCATCCCCGGCTTCCGCGGAATCCCCGCCGTAATCACCACAATGTCCGAGTTCGCCGTATCCGCGTAGTCATTCGTGCCGAGGATGTGGCAGTCCCGCTTCTCAATCGGCATCGCCTCCAGCAGGTCCAGACCCTTCCCCTGGGGAATGCCCTCAATCACATCGATCAGCACCACGTCGGCCAGTTCCTTCGAGGCAATCCAGTGCGCCGTCGTGGCGCCCACATTCCCCGCCCCTACAATCGTTACCTTCTTCCGCATATCTCTCCTTCAAGTCTTTGCTGCCGGCCACGGGCTACCGGCTACATGTTCCTGATCATGTGGGTCGCAAACTCGCTCGTCTTCACCTTGGTCGCGCCCTGCATCTGCCGCTCGAAATCGTACGTCACAAATTTCTGCTGGATCGTCTTTTCCATCGAGCCTTCAATCAGCTTTGCAGCCTCAGGCCAGCCGAGGAACTCGAACATCATCACGCCGCTCAGCATCACCGATCCCGGATTGATCACATCCTTATCGGCATACTTCGGAGCCGTCCCGTGCGTCGCTTCGAACACCGCATATCCGTCCCCGATGTTCGCGCCGGGCGCAATCCCCAGGCCGCCCACCTGCGCCGCACACGCGTCGGAGATGTAATCGCCGTTGAGATTGGGGCAGGCCAGAATGCTGTACTCGTCTGGACGGATGATCACCTGCTGGAAGATCGAATCGGCGATCCTGTCGTTGATCAGCACCTTCTTCTTCCACTGCCCGTTCCCGTGCGATTTCCCGATCGAGTCCAGCACGCCTTTCACTTCCGCGTACAGCGTTTTCCGGAACTCATCGTTCCCAAACTCCAGCCCCGGCTCAATCAGCGCTGCATTCTGCTCCACCGTCAGCCCTGGATTCGCCTCGACGTTCCCCAAAATCCAGCTCTCCCGCTCCGTCACCACGTCGTTGCGAAACTCATCGACTGCGACTTCGTAGCCCCACTCGCGAAACGCGCCTTCGGTGAATTTCTGAATATTTCCCTTGTGCACCAGCGTCACTGACTTGCGGCCATTGGCCACCGCGTGCCGAATCGCATACCGCACCAGGCGCTTCGTCCCGGTGATCGAAATCGGCTTGATGCCGACACCAGAATCCTCGCGGACCTTCTTCTTGCTACCCTTCAGCATCTCGTCGTTCAAAAACGAGATCAGCCTCTTCGCATCCGGGGTGCCTTCCTTAAACTCAATACCCGCATACACGTCTTCCGTGTTCTCGCGGAAGATCACCACATTCAGCTTGTCCGGATGCTTGACCGGGCTGGGCACGCCGGAGTAGTACTTCACCGGCCGCACGCACGCATACAGATCCATGATCTGCCGCAGCGCCACGTTCAGTGACCGAATACCACCGCCCACCGGCGTCGTCAGCGGCCCCTTGATCGACACGCGAAAATCCGTCGCCGCCTTCACGGAATCGTCCGGCAGCCAGTTCTTAAACTCACGGAACGCCTTCTCTCCGGCGAAAATCTCAAACCATTTCACCGCCCGCTTGCCGCCGTACGCCTTCTCCACGGCCGCATCGAAAACACGCTGCGAAGCTCGCCAGATGTCGCGCCCCGTGCCGTCGCCCTCAATAAAAGGAATGATGGGATGATCCGGAACCGTGTATTTCCCGTTGGCATACTGAATCGCCTCACCGTCCTTCGGCAAGGCAATCCCGTTATAGCTTGTCTGCATGGATGAGTACTTCCCCTCGATATGTCAGTCAGGATCAGTCAAAGATTCACCCTACCATCCGGCCAGGAAGCGGCGCAACGCTGGCGGTGGAACTCCCGCGCTCGCGGTAACATGGCCGTCATGACCTCCCGCCTGCTGGCCGCCATCGCCCTGTTCGCCATAGCCATTGCCTCTGCCTCGGCACAGCAGCCGGCCGTCCGCGTCGCCATCGTGGGTCTCGAGCACGGCCACGTCGTCGGCTTCCTCCACGAGTTCCCCCGGCAGCACGACGCCCAGTTGGTCGGCATCGTCGACTCCGATCACGCCCTCTGCGCCCGCTACCAGCGCGAATTCCACCTCGACCCCAGCCTCTTCTACAACACGATCGATGATCTCTTCGCGCACCAGCACCCGCAGGCCCTGCTGGTTTACACCAACATCGCCGAGCATCGACGCGTCATTGAAGCTGCCGCAGCGCACGGCGTCGATGCCATGGTCGAAAAGCCGCTCACGATCTCCCTCGCCGACGCCCTCGCCATCCGCCGCGCCGCTCGCGAGCACCACATCCAGGTCCTCGTTAATTACGAGACCACCTGGTACGCCAGCAATGCCGCCATCTACGATCTCCTCCAGCAGGGCCGTCTCGGCGACATCCGCAAGGTCATCATCCGCGACGGCCACCAGGGCCCGAAGGAAATCGGCGTCCAGCCGGAGTTCCTGCAGTGGCTCACCGATCCCGCTCTCGACGGCGCCGGCGCTCTCTATGACTTCGGCTGCTATGGCGCCGACCTCATGACCTGGTTCATGCACGGCGCAACCCCGATCAGCGTTACCGCCGTCGCCCAGACCGACAAGCCGGAGATTTATCCCCACATCGACGACGACGCCACCATCGTCCTCCGCTATCCGCACACCCAGGCCGTCCTGCTGCCCTCCTGGAACTGGACCTTCGCCGTCAAAGACACGCAGGTCTACGGCACAAAGGCCTACGCCATCGCGGACAACGGCACTCACCTCCGCGAGCGCTTCAGCGAATCGTCTCCCGAAGAATCCCTCACCGCTCCGCCGCTCGCCTCCCCACAGGACAGTTCTCTGCACTACCTCGCCGCCGTCATCCGCGGCCAGTTGGTTCCGAAGGGCGACCTCACCGCGCTCGATACCAACATCATCGTCATGCAGATTCTCGACGCCGCCCGCGAGTCCGTTCGCACGGGCAAGACCATCCTCCTGCATCCATTGCCCTGACACTGGGCACCAGGCCAGGTTTTTCTCCGTGTCCTCTGTGCCCTCTGCGGTGAATGCTTCGGCGGCGTATTCTGGTATGTGCTTCCGCTCCGCACCTCCATCCTCGCCGTCGCTCTCGCCGTTCTTCTTGCCGCTCCGCTGGCCCGCGCCCAGTATTCGGCTGACCGGCCCGTAGGTGCTACCGCGCAGCAGGCGCCTGCCTGGCAAAAGCATGCCGGCATCGACCAGAACCTCGGCCGTCCGCTGCCCCTCAGCGATCCCTGGATCGATTCTGCCGGCCATAACGTCCGGCTCGGCGACTACTTCCGCGACAATCGCCCGGTCATGCTGGAGCTGATGTATTACAACTGCAAGCTCCTCTGCCCGCAGGTGCTGCACGGCATGGCCGTCGCCCTGCGCGAGAGCGGCTTCCACGCAGGCAACCAGTACGACGTCCTCGTGGCCAGCATCGATCCCGCGGACAAGCCTGCCGACGGCGCCGCCAAAAAGCAGCAGTTCCTGTCGATGATCGACCAGCCCAACGCCGGCGGCTCCGTTCACTTCCTCACCGGTCCGCAATCGTCCATCACCGACCTCGCTCAGGCCACCGGCTTTCACTACGTGCGCGTCCCCGGACCCGACGGCAAGATGGACCAGTTCGCCCACTCCAGCGTGATCCTGATCGCCACGCCCGATGGCCGCGTCTCGAAATACCTCTTCGGCGTGGACTATCAGTCGCGCGACGTGCGTCTCGCCATCATTTCGGCCAGCACCAGGCACATCGGGACGCTCAGCGACCTCGTCCTTCTCTACTGCTGCAACTACTCGCCCTCGCAGGGCCGCTACACCGTTGCCGTCCTGCGCATCCTCGGCCTTGCCGCAATCGCGTCGCTCCTGGCCATCATCCTGATGCTCTATCTCCTGTCGAGAAAGCCCAAAGGCACGCCCGTCGGCGTCTAAGAGCCCGACGCGACCGCTGCGCCTCCCTTTTGAGCTGAGTGAGAAGGTTGCAGGCGATTTCGATATTCCCGTCGCAAAGATTTTCCGTCTCGAAGAAGCGCGCAAAGCCCAGGACCTCACCGAGCACCAGCACCCCGGCGGCAAAGTCCTGCTCGTCGCCTAAGGACGCCGCGTAGAGCTGGCAGGCCTGGCACCATTCTCCATCTCTGCCGCCGCACCTTCGGCTTGCGTCGCACCTGTACGCTGAACGCTGTACGCTGTACGCTGTTTCACCATCATCGCCGCTACATATGCCGCGCCGAATCCGTTGTCGATATTCACCACGCACACGTTCGGCGAACACGAGTTCAGCATTCCCAGCAGCGCCGCGACGCCACCAAACGCCGCGCCGTAACCCACGCTCGTCGGCACCGCGATCACGGGAGCCGCCACCAGGCCGCCGACCACGCTCGGCAGCGCACCCTCCATACCGGCGCAGACAATCACCGCTCGCGCCGTGTTCAGCGAATCGCGCGCTGACAGGATTCTGTGCAGTCCGGCCACACCCACATCCCAGATCCGCGCCACCTCGCAGCCCAGATACTCCGCCGTCACCGCCGCTTCCTCGGCCACTGGCAGATCGCTCGTCCCAGCGCAGACCACAGCCACGGGTCCGGCGTTCTCGCGTTTCTCATCCGGGCGCAATCCGATAATCCGCGCCGTCTCGTGATACACCGCCTCCGACACGCGCGCTTCGACCGCTGCATACGCCTCGGCACTCGCCCGCGTCGCCAGAACACTCCCGCCCGCCGCGGCCATCCGCGAAAAAATCTCCGCGACCTGCGCCGGGCTCTTCCCCGCTGCGTAGATCACCTCCGGCAATCCCAGCCGCAGCGCGCGATGGTGATCGATGCGCGCGAATCCCGCATCCTCGTACGGCAGCTTCGCCAGATGCTGCAGCGCCTCGGCCGGCGTCGATTCACCCGCCTGCACGCGCTCCAGTAGCTCCAGGATCGTCTCCCGCGTCATGCTTCCGCCTTCGCGGCCGATTCCGCCCACGCAGCACGCGCCGCGTCCATCACCGCCCGCAGCGGAACGTCATGCTCCCGCGCCGCCCGCCGGCAATCCTCGTACTCCGGCATTGCGTTCAGAATTTCTCCCGCCGCCGACGCAATCTTGATGCGGATTTTTCCGTACGGCGTCTCCACCGTCACAAACGTCCGTTCCAGGACCACGCGATCTTCCTCGCGCCGCCGAATCCCCAGCGTCGTCGTCTCCCGGAACAGCAGTTGCTCCAGCGCCGTTTCATCCTCCGGCCGGCACAGAACCGTGAGCAGCGTACCCAGCCGCCCCTTCTTCATCGTCACCGAAGCCGCCATCGCGTCCAGCGCACCATTCTCCAGCGCCAGTTCCATCGCATGCGCCAGCACCTGCGGCGTCGCATCGTCCAGCGCGCATTCCAGCACCACCACCCGATCCTGCGGGAATCTCCTCGGCTCCGCTCGTGCGGCCAGCACTCCAACGGACAGCCGCAGCACATTGGCGAAGCGTTCAGGATCGCGGCTGCCCGCTCCATACCCAATGCCCGTCACCGTCAGCGGCATCCGATCCTCAAAGACACACCCCATCGCCCGCAGCATCGCCGCCCCGGTCGGCGTGGTTAGCTCCATCGTCGGCCCCGCCGCATACGTCGGCACACCCCGCAGCAACTCCGCCGTCGCCGGAGCCGGCACCGGATACCGCCCGTGCGCGCAGTTCACAAAACCGCTGCCCACATTCACGGCCGACGCGCGCCACTGCTTCACTCCCAGCGAAGCCAGCCCCACTGCCCCGCACACGATGTCCACAATGGCATCCACCGCGCCCACTTCATGAAAGTGCACCTGCTCCGGCGCAATCCCGTGGATCTTCGCCTCGGCTTCCGCCAGCAGCGCAAACGCTCGCTGCGCAATCGTCTTCGCCTCTGCAGGAATCGCCGCCCCGTCGATCAGCGCGCGAATCTCCGGCCAGTGCCGACCATGCACATGCCCATGGTCGTGGCCTTCGCCGTCTCCGTGGTCTCGGTGTTCTTTGTGGTGATGGCCCTCTTCGTGCGGGTGATCGTGCCCCACTCCCTCGGCGACCCTGCCCCGCTCCAGCACGTCCACCTTGGTCGCGCGAATTCCGCTTCGCACCACCGAATGCACGCGCAGCTCCCCACCAATCCCCAAACCCGTCGCCGTGTTTTGCAGCAGCTCCACCGGTACCCCAGCGTCCACCAGTGCACCCAGCAGCATGTCGCCGGAGATTCCAGCAAAGCATTCCAGCCATCCGACCCGGATCTCTGCGCTCACGATGCCCTCTCGCCGCCCCGACCGCCCGCCAGCATCTCCGCCGGCAGCAGCTCATTCATCGATCCCGACCGGTAGCCGTCGCAGTCCACGGCCACATAAGGAAAGCCCGCGACACGCACCGCCGCGGCCATTCGGCGAAAGAACTCCGGCTCGAGCGCCGCCGCCATCTCCTCTTCGGCAATCTCAATCCGCGCCACGCTGCCATGGTGCCGCACGCGGAACCGCCGCATCCCCAGCGCCCGCAGCGCCTCCTCGGCGTCTTCCACCTGCCGCAATGCCTCGGTCGTCACTCGCCGCCCATACTCGATGCGCGACGACAGGCACGCCGAAGCCGGCTTGTCCCACAACCGCAGCCCCGCAGCCTGCGCCAACGCCCGAATGTCCGCCTTCGTCAGCCCCGCTTCGGCCAGCGGAGCCACCACCTGGTGTTCCTGGGCAGCCTTCTGCCCGGGCCGAAAATCCTTCCCGTCATCCAGATTCAGCCCGTAGGCCACACACGCCATCCCGCGCCGCGCCCGCTCTGCTTCCAGCACCGTAAACAGCTCATCCTTACAGTGGAAGCAGCGATCGCCCCGGTTCGCGGCGTACGCCTCATGCTCGAGTTCTTTTGTCTCCAGCACCAGCAGAGGGATTCCCTGCTCCTCCGCGAACGCCACGGCGTCCCGGTAATGGCTTCGAGCCAGCGAAGCCGAATCCGCCAGAGCCGCGAGCATTCCGCTGCCCAGAACCTGGTGCGCCACCCAGGCCAGGTATGCCGAGTCTACCCCACCGGAGTAGGCTACGATCACGCTGCCCAGCCGCCGCACCTGCTCATCCAGCGCCGATCGCTTCTCATCCAGGTTCATACCCGTCCCGCTCCGCCTGTTCCTCATCGTACCGCTCGTGCCCATCCCATTGGAAATTTCGCTGCATCCCACCAGATGCCCGTCAAACGGCAGAAATCTGGGAAGATAGAGTAGATGGCGACCCTGAACGCGGGCACAGTTCTCACGCCGGAAGAGCGGCTTGCCAGGCGCAGACTCATTCTGCGAGACGCCGCCTCTCTCCTGACCCTCTTCCTTATTACAGTCGTCATCTTCCTCCTCACCTTCCTCCTCTTCCGCTCCTTCCGCAACCACCAGCAGGAGCTTGGCCTTCGCTGGAAAGCTCGCGGCGAAGCCGCCCTCCGCGCCGGCAGTTCCACCCAGGCCATCGATGCCCTGCGCTCCGCCCTCGCCTACCTCCCCGATGACCGCCAGACCGCGATCGATCTGGCCATGGCTCTGGCTCAGGCCGGCAAAACCGTCGAAGCCACCGCCTACTTCAATACGCTGCTCGAATCGGCGCCTGGCGATGCCACCATTAACCTGGAACTCGCCCGGCTCGCCGCCAGACAGGGCAACGAACGCCTGGCTATCCAGCGCTACCAGGCCGCTCTCGACGGCACCTGGGAGGGCAACGGATACGATCGACGCCGCGAGGTCCGCCTCGAGCTGGTGAATTATCTGCTTTCCCGCAAGGAATATACCTCTGCCCGCACCCAGCTCCTCATCGCCGCCAGCAACGCTCCCGACGATCCCCAGATCAAAGACGAGATCGCGGCTGTCTTCGAAAAAGCTCAGGACCCCTCGGACGCGCTGGGCCTGTACCGCTCAGTTGCCGCTCATCGCGACGCTCCCCTCATCGCTTTCGAAGGGGCCGGCCGCACCGCCTTCAACATGGGCATGTATCGGGTGGCTAACGAGTACCTTAGCCGCGCTCTCAGCCACCCCGCAGCCGCCAGCCTTCCGGCCGCGGAAAAGGCCGCCGACCAGTACATGGTCGACACCGCCAGTCACATCCTTCTGCTCTACCCCTCCCTTGATCTTGCCCCCAGCAGCCGGGCCGAACGCATCCTCTACATCCGCAAAGTCGCCCGCAATCGGCTTTCCACCTGCACCACCTCGAACCCAGCGGCTGCCCCAAAACTGGCTTCGATCCTCAGCCGTTGGGTACAACTCCCTTCCGAGTTGAGACTGTCCCAGCTCGAGCAGCAGCCGGACCTCGAGAATTCGATCCTGCAGCTGGCCTGGGATACTGAAACAGCCACCGCCCATATCTGTGGTCCACCCAGCGGAGACGATGCGCTGCTGTTGCGCATCGCCCAGAATCCAGGAGCTGTCGAACAGGATTAAATGCCCGACTTACCCACGCCAATCGCATCCGCACCCACGACAGTCGGCGACAGGGTCGCCACCGCCGGCCCCATTCCGCCCGAAGTCGAGCCGATGAAAGCGGAGCCTTCGGAACGCTCCGCTCTTTCGGTCGTGGAGCGCATCGCCCCCACGCGCGACGAACGCCTCTTCCTCGTTCTTTCCATTTTTATCGGTGTCATCTCCGGCCTGCTCGTCGTCGCCTTTCGCATCGCCATCGAGTGGATCCGCCTCCTCGCGCTTGGCTCCGCGCCTCACGCGGGCCAGTTCCGCCTTCTTTTCGTGCCCGGGATCGCCGGCCTGGTCGTCGCTGCTCTCGTCGTCTGGTTCTTCCCCGCCGCCCGCGGCAGCGGCGTCAACCAGACCAAAGCCGCGCTGTACGTTTATGACGGTTACATCTCCTTCCGAACCGTCATCGGCAAATTCATCACGGCAGCCATCGCGCTCGGCAGCGGCCACTCTCTGGGTCCCGAAGATCCGTCGCTGCAGATCGGTGCCGGTGTCGCCTCCATCATCGCGCGCAACCTCCATCTCTCCCGCCGGCGCCTGCGCATGTTTGCGCCCATCGGCGCGGCCGCCGGTCTCGCCGCCGCCTTCAACGCTCCTATCTCCGCCATCCTCTTCGTCATTGAGGAGGTCATCGGCAGCTGGAGCGCTGCCGTCCTCGGCTCCCTCGTCCTCGCCGCCATCTCCAGCGTCGTCGTCGTGCGCCTGTTCCTGGGCACCGAGCCCATCTTCCGCATTCCCTCCATCGGGGCCCTCAGGGATCCGCGCGAGCTCATGGCCTACGCGGTCCTGGGCTTGTTCGGAGGCCTGCTCGCGCCTCTCTTCTCTCTGATCCTGGGATTCCTTCGCCCTCGCCTTCGCGCGCTTCCCCGCTGGAGTCATTTCGTCCAGCCCGCCGTTGCCGGCCTGATGGTCGGCGCTATCGGCTACTTCGGATTTCCTCAGGTCATGGGCGTTGGCTACGACGTCATTGACCAGGCTCTCCACGGCCAGTTCATCTGGCAGGTGCTCATCGCCCTCACCTTCCTCAAGCTCCTCGCCACCACCGTTTCGTTCTCCAGCGGAACCCCGGGCGGCATGTTCGCTCCCACCCTCTTCATCGGCGCCATGCTGGGCGGCGCCGTCGGGTCGTTCGAGCAGCATTTCTTTCCCCATCTCACCGGAACCGTAGGAGCCTACGCCCTGGTCGGCATGGGCGTTCTTTTTGCCGGATTTCTCCGTGTGCCCCTGACCTCGGTCTTCATGGTCTTCGAGCTCAGCGGGAACTACTCCATCATTCTCCCCGTCATTCTCGCGAACACCATCGCCTTTCTGATCGCCCGCAGTCTCCAGCCCGTGGGAATCTTCGAAATCTTCACCCGCCAAGACGGCCTTGATCTCCCCTCCATCGAAGAACAGCGCGAAGAAGCCGCTCTCCATATCGAGGATGCCGTTCAGCCCCTGTCCGTGCCCGTGGTGCGAGACAGCGACACCCTGCAGGCCGTTTCCGAGGCCATCAGCCAGGAGCACGCCTCCGCCTGTATCGTCCGTCTCAGCGACGGCTCCTGGTATGCCCTCGGCGCCGAAGAACTGACCTCCGCATCCGCCACGCTCACCCCGGAAGCCCCCATCCAGCGCGCTCTCAAGGCCGACCGCACACCCCACCTTTTCCCCGACATGCCCCTCGAAGCGGCCCTCCACTACTTTCCCCGCTGGCCGGTGCTGCCTGTCCTGAACCGCGCCAGCCGTGAAACCCTCGAAGGCGTTCTTACCCTCGACGATGTCCTGCGTCGCTACCGTGGCAGCCACTGACCCCGCCAGCTTGCATCGCCAGCCGTGCGCCACTACGCTCACCTTTAAGGATTACTTTTACCGCTGCTCATGCTGAGTCTCTACCAACGACTCATTCTCGGCTGCCTTCTCCTCATCGCGCTGGTCACCACGGTCAGCATGCTGGTGCGCACCTCGTTCGTCCATCTCGCCGCCCTCGACGCCCAGGTGCGCATCGCCGAAACCGCCGTTGCCTCCCTGGCCTCCGCTCAGGGAGCGCTCGCCCATGAGGAGCTCATCGCCGCCCGCATTGCGACCGGCAACGCCACGCTGGCTGACTTCCACGAGCAAGCGGAACGCACCCAGTTGTTCCTCCGCACGGCTGTCGACGTTGTCTCCAGTTTTGATCCCTCGCTCCCCATCGCGGACCTGGAGCGTCGCCACGCACGTCTCCTCGAGCGCACCCCCCAGAACGCCACCGATCTCACTCGTGACCTCGAGGCTCTCCATGCCGAGCTCCGCGGCGATCTCGACCAGCTCTCGACCCACCGTTATGTCAGTGTCACGGCTCTTCGCGACCAGCAGAACACGCTGCGCGAGCGCCTTATCGCCGCCTGCGGTCTCAGCATCGCCGCCGCCACGGCCATCTCAGCGGTCATGCTAGTCCTGGTCATCGTCCCTCTGCGCCATACGGCTCGCGTGGCCCGCCGCATCGGCCAAGGAGATCTCCATCAGCGCGTCGAGTGGCGCTCCAAAGACGACCTCGGCGCCATCGCTACTGAGCTCAACCGACTCGCCATCCGATTGCGGGATCTTCGCGAAACCGAGTCCGGCCGCCGCCAGATGGAGTTTCAGATCAGTGACGCCGTCGTCCGCTCCATCTTTGAGCCCGTCATCGTCACCGATGGCAAGGGTCAGGTCCTCAAGCTCAACCAGGCCGCCATGGAGCTGCTCGGCAGCTCCTCCCAGGACCGCATGGTGCTCGCCAGCACCCCCGGCGGCGATCGCATCCTCAATGCCATCCGCTCCGCCGTCTCCATGCAGCGCACCACCCCCGGCCAGGAAGGCGAGGCCGCTCTTCTGCCCATGCGCATCGGCAAAGCGGAGCGCAATTACCGCCTCCGCACCACGCCCATGCGCGACAGCGAAGGCAAACTCCTCGGCGCCGTCACCCTCCTTGAAGACGTCACCGAGATCGCCGAGGTCGATCGCTTCAAGAGCCGCTTCCTCTCCGTGGCCTCGCAAAAGCTGCGCGAGCCACTCCGCCGCCTGCGCCTCTCCCTCTACGCGCTAACCCAGCAGCATGCCGGCGAGCTGCGCCCGCTCCAGATGGAGCTCGCCCAGGGCGCCGCTCATGAGGCCGAGCACCTCGACGATCTGATGCTCGACCTCATCGAAGTCGCCGAACTGGAAACCGGCCGCCGTCAGCTCAGGAAAGAAAAAATCCGCCCCGTCGATCTCCTCCGCGATGCCGTCGCTCAGTTCCGCGACGCCGCCCGCCAGAAGAACATCGACGTCGAGCTCAGCGCCTTCGATGACGTTGCCTGGATCGAGGCCGACCGTCGCGCCGCGCGCAGCATTCTCGATAATCTGATCGCCAACGCCGTGCGCTACACCCCCGCAGGCGGTCACATCCGCGTCGGCGCCACCGAGCAAACCGATCGCGTGCAGTTCTTCGTGCACGACAACGGCCGCGGCATCGAAGCCGAACGCCTGCCCACCATCTTCGGCCGCTTCACCGGCGACCCGGACAGCGGCACCTCTGGCCTCGGTCTCGCCCTAGTGCGCCGCCTCGTCGAATCCCAGGGCGGCCAGGTTTCCGTCGAGAGCCGCCTCGGCAGCGGCACCACCTTCCGCTTCACGCTGCCCATCGCCGTCGCCGAGCCCGACCGCCACCCCGTGGAGGCCGGATGAAGAAGATCACTGGTTTTGCGTCAGCGCACGGAACAACGGGCGCCCCCTATCTGCCCGCTTTTGGCAGATGTGGGAAAGAACGCTCTAAACCGTATGGTTTTGTATCAGGGCACGACTTCAGTCGTGCCGTTCAGCCCCATAAAATACTTCGGGCTTTAGCCCCTGCAGGACGTTCCTCCTCGGCCCAGTCACTTCCCGATCTCGCGGAGGCCGGATGAGCACGCCTCCCAAGTCACCCCCGACCCCGCCCATACCCGAGGCGCACGACATCACTCCGCCCCGCCCCGGCCCTGAGCCCGGCCGCCTCCGCCTTTATCTCGGAGCCGCTCCCGGTGTCGGCAAAACCTATCGCATGCTCGAGGACGCGCACCTCATGCGCCGCCAGGGCGCTGACATCGTCATCGGCCTCATCGAGCCCCACGGACGCGCCGATACCGCCGCCCTCGTCGAGGGCCTCGAGGCCGTTCCCCTCCAGGATATTCAGTACCGCTCCGTCACCCTGCACGAGATGGATCTGGACGCCATCCTGGCCCGTCATCCCGCCTGGTGCATCGTCGACGAGCTGGCCCACTCCAACGTTCCCGGCTCCCGCAATCGCAAGCGCTACGAAGACGTCCTGGAACTCCTTGACGCCGGCATCAACGTGATGACCGCCGTCAACATCCAGCACCTCGAGACCCTCAACGACGCCGTCGCCCGCTCCGCCAGCACCCAGATCCGCGAGACTGTCCCCGACAGCCTTTTCCGCCGTGCCAATGAGATCGTCAACGTCGACATCCCCATCGACGAGCTTCGCGATCGCCTTCGCCAGGGGAAGATCTACGCTCCCGAAAAGGTCGAGCAGGCGCTCGCCAACTTCTTCCGCAAAGGCAATCTCAACGTGCTCCGCGAGCTGGCCCTGCGCACCACCGCCGAGCAGGTGGGCACTGCCGCCGCCGAATACCGCCGCACGCAGGGACTCGAACAGGCCCCCCTCCCCGAGAAGGTCATGGTCTGCCTCTCCGCCCGCCCCGGCATGGAGCGCCTCATCCGCACCGGCGCCCGCATCGCCGGCCGCCTCGCCACCAACTGGTTCGTCGTCTATGTAGAAACTCCTGATACCGACCACCGCCACGGCGATCCTGAAGCCTTCGCCCGGCTCGAAGAGTATGAGCGCATGGCCCGCGATCTCGGCGCCCGCGTCGTGGTTCTGAAGGATCGTAAAGTCGCCGACGCTCTGATCGAATTCGCCCGCAAGGAAAACATCTCCCACGTCGTCTTCGGCCAGTCCGCCCGCACCCGCTGGGATATCCTCCTGCGCGGCTCCATCATCAATCGCTTCCTGAACGAAATGCGCGACACTACCGTCCAGGTCGTCCCCGTCCACAAGGAGCGGAAGGAACGGGTCTCCCGCTAAAAAGGAAAGAGTGGAGCGCCTCCGCTCCGCCCTCCCGTGGAACCCTTCTCTGTGCTCTCTGTGTCCTCTGTGGTGGATAGTTTCGGCAGCGCTGTCCGTCTCCGCCGGAATCTACCAGCGATAAACCGTCAGATCGTCCAGATACACGGTCGCCGTTCCGCCCGTTCCCAGCCCGTCCACCTGAAAGTTCGTCAGCAGCGTCGGGCCCCAGCCCAGCGCCCGCGCTCCCAGAGCCGTGCCGTTGATCGCCTGTTCCCTGCCGTCGAGCCACACCGCTTTGTAGGTCACAACTCCAGCATCGTTGCGGGAATAGCTGATCTGGACGTGGTGCCACTCATTGATCCCCCAGTTCCGTACGTTGCACGCTGCTTTGGAGTGAACCCAGCGGCCGCTCGATTTTTCCGGCGTCCCCGCGTTCTCCGAGTAATCCCATGTGCCTGAATATCCGTCACACTGGAACCCATAGATCACAGTCTGGCCGTTGTCCATCACCTGGTTCATGTCCATTTCCAGGTTGGCAATCTGGCTCGCCGAGCTGTTGAGATAAACCCAGGCGTCGTAAAGGAAATTCGTGGCTTGCGTATCGTCACCGAACGACACGTGATACAGCTGCCCGCCGCCATCCGTGAAGTGCGTCACAAACTCTCGCGCCGCACCCGTGTGCGCCGGGGTGGCCACCAGGCTCGTCGCGCCGCTGGATCCGCCATTGGTTGCCGGATCGTGCTGCAGTTCCCAGTTGCTCAGCACTTCGATGTTGCTCACGCTCACAGCGTCAGACGGAAACAGCGACGTCGCCGGGCTGACGTGAATCGCGACATCGGTCACGCACACGACGCCTTTGCCCCACGCTTTCACGTGCAGGATGTGGTTGCCGATCGGCGCGGAGACATTTGCCTCTACGTTTTGATCGTCGATGATTGTGGTGTCGCCGCTGCTGTCCAGCGAATAGCCCATCGCGGTCACAGGCTGCGCCGAGCATTCGACTGCCGTTGCGGAGAGAGTAAATGGGGTCTGTACTTCGGCTCCGTTTCCGGGACTGCTCACGGTAACCTCTGCCATCGCAGGAAGTACCGCAGTTATAACGAGGGAAGACACGAATGCGAATTTCCGGGGGAGGTTCATCGCTACCTTCAATTGTGGATTTGGCTCTCTGCAGACTGCAGCCCCAGGGGTCGCATGCTCCTTCGAGAGCCTGGAGGCAAGTCTGCTGCCTCCTCCCGGCGAAGGTTGTGATCCCGAACACAGAACGAGAGATTAACCAGGGATTTGTTACCGCTAAAGTAACGTATTATTTTGGTTACTCAAATAGCCAGAAAGTGGCATTACTTCGGAGCAGACCTGGCTCCGAGCGCCTGCCCTCCGGCCCTACTTCTTCTTCAACACCGCCGCGCTGTTCTCATCCGTGGCAATCGCCGCCTCCAGCTTGCGCAGCTCGCCGTAGTCGCCCGGCGCCAGGCTTAGCTTCTTCAGCACGTATTGCCGCTCGTAGTGCAGAACGTCGCCCTCGGCCTTGACTTCGCTGGTATAGGTCGCGAACCCGGCGTCCACGCTCACCGGATCCGGCACGTCGTCGACCGTGTATCCCGCGGGGATCTTCACAACGAAATCGTCTCGCCACACGCCCAGCCCGTCGAAGCTGATCGCCACCCTCCGCGGCTTGTCTGACAGTCCCCAGGCCAGATCGCCCACCACGCGCGGCCGCACCAGCAGCAGGCTGCCCGCGCTCTTCGCATACGAGGGCGCCGTCACCTGGTACTCCAGTGTCACCGGCTCATCCAGCTGCCGCACATTCTTCATCGATTCCTGGTCGAGCGTGAATGCGGAGAAATCCCGCTGCAGCGATTTCTCCATCGCTTCCCGCTGCTCCTTCGCGCTCTCCATCGCCAGCGACTCGCGCAGCCGCCACGACGAGGCGCCCAGCCGTGTAACCGTCACATCTCCCTTCAGCGTGCCGTTCGCATCCAGCTCGAACTTCGCCGTTCGCTCCGTTGTGTCCGCATCCGGAGCCAGCACCGGCAGCTGAATCACCTGGCTGTCTCCGCCCGCCGCCAGCACCCCGTACCCGCCCTGTTCGTTTTCCGGCAGATCCCCCACCGGCACATACGCGTTCGTCGGATCGAAGATCAGATACCGCCGTCCATTTTTCGCCGTCACCACCGCCTTCAGCCGCGGATTCTCGTAGCCCTTCGGAATCTCGATCGCCGTGATCATGTGATCGCCGAACAGCGACGGCGCATTCGGATCGATCCGCCCCCGCCGGTGATCCACTGACACCCACGTCGCGCGGATCCCCGCGGCATCCAGCATCGCGATCATCAGCGTCGCCTTATCCTTGCAGTCCCCATAGCGGCTGTGAAACACATCTTCCGCCGCATGCGGCTGCCATCCCCCGATGCCAATTTCGATCGCGACGTAGCGAATCTCCTGCTGCATGAAATCCGCCACACCTGACAGCTGCGCCATGAAATCCCCATCGCCGGCCACCGATCGCGCTGCCGCTGCCAGATCGCTTCCTCCTTCGCTGCGCGGCGCCGCCAGGCTCGTGTACCAGTTCCCGATGCGCGTCCACAGCGCATCCCCTTGTGGCAGTGGGTCCGCCGCAAAATGCACCGTCATGTGACCGGCCAGCGCCGCCCACGCCGGTGCCAGCGGCACATCGGTCAAATCGATCCCGTCCAGATTCGCCTGCTCCCAGCGAAAATGGTTCGGCGTCACCTCCACCGGGCTCACCGGCGCATGCCGCGACCACACCGCTTCCTCGTGCCACCCGACCGGCAAATCGATCTCATATACCGATCGCACCGTCGGCACTTCATTCTGAAAGCCCCAGGTCGCCTCGCGGAAGTACGTCGGCAGTTGCTCCACGGTTTCCCATGCCACAATGCCGCCCGGATCGGCCCCCGGCGGCGCCGCTACCCGCGCCCGGTCATCTTCATATAGCACCGAGTCACCGCCCACGCCCACTTCCGTGTACTCCGAATCTTTCATCGCGTACGGATGTCCGTCCGGACCCAAGCTCCATACGTGGAACGACTTCAGCTTCGCGTCACTCGAAAAGACGGCCGTTGGCGTCGCATAATCCCGTCCCTGCTGGCGCAGAATCTTCACAACCGCGCGATAACGCTCCAACGCATGTCCCTCGCTGTCCACGGTGATCAGCGTATCTTCCAGCAGGTAGAGCGCCCTGGCGTCTTTCCATCGATCCGGCAGCGGCGCCCTGGCTCCCGCGTCAGTCACCGCCTGCGTCATCCAGTCCGGGAGCTGGACCGGCGCAGCCGCATGTCCGGCCGACACCGCGCCCAAAAGAAACATCGCCAGCCCCAGCGAGGCGCGCATCCGGCTGCAGCTTCCTCGGGAAACCGATTCGAAAGCCCGGGCCCCCTGTCGCTTCACTGCGCCGCGCTCCCCGCCGCAGCCGTCGTGGTCGCCACCGGCTCGCGTTTCAGAACCAGCAGCTCCTCATCCTGCGCGTTCGCCTTCTGGAAGAAGTCCCGAAGGTCCGCGTACTCCTCAGCCTTATAGAGCGGAGTGCCCAGCGCCATCTCCCGCACCTGCTGATATTCGCTGCCCTTCGCTCCATAGACTTCCTGGAAGAACGCCAGAGTCTTCAGCGGAACCTTCCCATTCGTCGGCACACTTTCCATCGTCAGTCCCGGAGCCACCGTAAGGCTCACCTCATCCCGCGCCACATACGGATAGTGCAGATCCACCGGGTTCTCCCGCTTCGTCTCCGCAAACGGCGGCTTCACACGCGCCTCAAAGAACGCCCCGGGGACAAACACCCGCTTGCCGGTCACCGTGCCCATGCTGCCGCTCACATCCATCACGGCCATGAACTGACTGTTGTAGTCCGTCAAACTGAGAAAGTGGTTCGTCTTCACCACCACTCCATCCGGAACCCGCTCCTGCAGCTCGTCCTCGAACTCCCTCTTGATCGTGGCCTCGTCCGTCACCAGCGCCCTTTGCCGCCAGCGCAGAGCCTCCACGCCCGTCATCGTGATGCGGATCACACCGTTCAGCGACCCATCCGCGCCCAGTTGCAGCTCCGCAATCCGCACCACGCGGTTGTCCGCGTATCGCGAGCCCGGCGTCACCGCCAGCACCGGCCCCTTATCCGTCTGCCGCATTCCCTGCACCTGCGTATGCCTCCAGTGCAGCTCGCCGAACTCGCAGTACCGCTCGCCCGGGTCGAAGTACATCTCTTTCCCGCCCACCGTCACAATCGCAATCTCGTCCTCCAGCTGATCCCACTTCAGATACCCGGTGTTGAGAAAGTTTTCGTCGCGATCGGCCACGATCATGGCATCGGCCCTCATCCCCGCCGCACGCGCCATCGCGATGAACAGCCGCGTGATCTCGTCATCGGTGCCGCGCTTTTGCGCCCAGATATCGGCGGCCGTCTTCACGTGCAGACCCTCTGCCCGGTTCTCTGCCGCGGAGTGCTCCCGGGTGAAGCTCGTGTTTTCCAGCCCCATCACCGCCGCGTAAATCTTTGTCAGCTTCTGCTCGTCGTTGTCGCCCGGCGCCGTAATCTGCGCCACCGCCTGGCGAATCGCATCCGAGGGCTCAGCGAACCGGTCCACGTCCTTCGACCACGTCTTCCCTTCGTCCTTCCAGAAATCCGCACCCGTGAACTCCGGCGAATAATAAAAAATCACCCGATACGAGAAGCTCTCCATCGGCGGCGAATACTCCTCATCCGGCAACGGCGGAATATTCTCGACCGTCAGGTCGAACCCGTCCATCTGGTCCTTCACCTTCGCGTCGCCCGGAAGATTCTGGTAATAGAGCAGCCGCGTCGCCGTCCGCTCCTTTCCCATCGGGTCGGTCACCGTTACGAAACGGTTCCCGCTCAGGTCCAGAGGAACGAAGTGATAGTGGGCCTTGTGCACGTACACATCCTGTTGCACGAACCAGCGCGGCGGCTCCACGTAGTTGTCGTCGTACTGCAGCTCGTACTGGTACTCCACAATGCTGCCTACCTGCACATCCGGCATGCTGAAGACCTTCGCCATGATCTTCACATTGCCGGCCTTCATGAGTTCTTTGTCGTAGGGCTTACCCGTGAACGGGATTACCGTCCCGTCGGCATGAATCGTCCGCGCTTCAATGGCGCGAATCCCGAAGCCATGCGCCTGGTAGGGCAGTTCGATATCTCCGAACTCTTCCTTTCCCTTCGCGGTCAGGATCTTGATCCGCGCATACACGCGCTGGTAATGCACCTTATCGTCGATCCGCTCGTCACGGTACAGATACACGGCGGGCGCATCCGGCGCTGCCGGATCAACCGTCATCTTCAGTTCTTCGGGTGTGGGCTGCGTCCAGGTGGCGCCAAATACCGGCACCGCGCAGAACGAAAAGAGAACCGCAAACAGACAGCGACTACGAACCGATCGAACCACGGCAGGGCCTCGCAAAAATGAACAGGATTACGTCAGCATTCCACACATTTTTGCGCTCCAGCGCAATCCTAAAATGAGGTAAGTTACCTTTGCTTCGCCCGCGTAACTCCCCGGAGTCGAAACCACAGCGGCAGTTAGGAAAGCGCGCCGGGCAGAGGATTCCTCAGAGCCTCTGTGCTCTCTGTGTCCTCTGTAGTGAATTGTTTCGGCAGGGCTGCGACGGCGATGCCTACGGCGCCTGGTACGGCCGCAGCCCATCCCAGGGATACAGCCCCGTCGGCCCGTTATCCGACGGCACCTGCGGACGGATCAGGAACCGCACATAGAATCCCACCACCTGATCGTTGTAGTTGCGTGTGTTGTTCACGTCCGCGAATCCGCCCACATACCAGTGGTCGCTCACGTGATACGCCGCCTCGCCCTTCAGATCGTAATTGCCGCTCACGATCGTCTGCGCTGAGTACGACGGATTGTTGTTCGCAACCTCCAGCGCCGTATCCAGCGGGAAGAACGGCACGCTGTCCTGCTGGAAGGCCTGCACCCCGAACGCGCCCGTGATCGTGTATCGCAGATTCCAGCCCTGCTCCACCTGCATGGTGATCGGCACACTCGCCAGGAAATACGCCTGCGGGCTGAAGTACCCGCCCTGCCCATAGGTGAAGTACAGCGAGTTATGCGCGTAGTGCATTCCGAAGAAGTTCACGCCCACTGTCATCGAGCCTTCGTCGGGCACCGACCGCACCTGCCAGTACGCCCCGGCATCGCCGTCGACTCGGTTGTTCGTCTGCACGTGCACACCGTCCAGATACTGCCCTCCGGCGCTCACATAGAAACCGCTGTTGCCATTCGTGTGCGCGAACTGCGCTTCCCCACCCGTCGCCGCCACGCCGCCCCACACATTCCCCTCATACCCCGGTCCCGCCGATCCCGGATCGTGCAGCCCCGCATACGACAGCTGCGAATCCTTCACCGAGTCCCGATCGAATGTGAACGTAAACGGCCCGTTGGCCGGCTTCCACCGCGCCCGCCCAATCACGTTCGAAACCAGGAACCCGTACGGCGAATATCCCGCGCTCACCGCGAGATTCGGCGTTGCCAGCTGTACCTCGCCACCAATGCCCGCGGCATTCTGCTGGTTCAGCACCGCATTCGCCGGAGCCGTCCCCAGCCGCTCCACCACCCCGCCGGCCAGCGTCGGCGACAGAATCGCAGCACCGGAATCCAGGAACGTCGGATCGGAAATCACCGTCAATCGCGCCACCGTCCGGCCCAGCATCCCCGACGCCTCGAACGGTGCATGCAGCGCCGTCAGCGAGTCGAACCCCGCCGTCCCGCTGCGATGATTCACAAGCCCCGTCCCGCCAAACCACGGGCTGTATCCACCCTCGATCTTCGACAGTTCGATCTCCGCCTGCTGCCGCAGATCGCGCTGCCGCACAATCGCCGGCCGTTGATACGTCCCCCGCAGCGGCGGCAGATGCTCGTTCATCAGCTCGTCGTCGCTTGCCCCCGGCCCGGTGTTCGAAGCCACCTCCGGCGGCCTGTCAAAGTAGTCGGGCGGCCGCACCTCGTACTGTGCCGGCGGTTGCAGCGCAATCTGCTGCCGCGGCTCCGGATTCTGCATCGGCACCAGCGTTTGATCGATCGGCTTCCTCGCCTCGGCCAGCGCCGCCTGCGAGCGCGCCCGCTCCGCCACGTCAATCAGATCCTGGCTGTAGTCCAGCCCCAGCTGCTCTGGCTGCTCGGTGGCAATGCTCCCCTGCGGCGTCTCGGCCTGCAGCAGGATCGCCTCATGCTCCGATGAAGAGATCGCCAGATGCACGTGATCGTTGCTGCCCGACGCGTGATCGCTCCACGAACCCTGCCCGCTCACCCCTCCCGGCACGGAGCTGCTCGTCGACCCGCCCATCGGCAATGGCCCGGCTGCCGTTGAACTCCGCGCCGCCGCGGCGGCCGCATCCATCGCTGCCTGCTGCTCCGGCGTCGGCTCCGGAGCATCGAGTTCGGCTTGCGGCTTGTACGGCTGGGTCTCCGTCGGTGCCGGCGTCGCTCTCTTCTTTCGTGGCACCGTTCCGCTCGCGCTGCTGTTCTCTCCCGCAGCCCCCGATTCCGCAGCCGTCGCCGGAATCTGCGAACTCGCCCCCGCCCCACTTAGCGGCTGCGTCTGCATCGGCGGCAACGGCACCGGCGCCGTCCCCGTGTAGTAAGGATCCGGCCCGTACGCCTCGTTATTCGCCTGGGTCTCGGGATGGTGATAGCCCGGCAGCGGGATCAGCGCCTTCTGATCCGGAACCTCAACCCCTGTATCCGGATTCAGCAGGCTCACCAGATCGCTGCCGTGCGCCGGCTTCGTCTGCTGCACCAGATCCGCATGGTCCAGCTTGTGCGCCAGCTCCGCCTGCGGCGACTCGGGCGGCATCGCATTCAGCGAAGCCCGCCAGTAATCCGCGGCCCGCACCCGATCCCCGCGCGCCAGCTCAAAATTCGCCGCCGCCGCCAGCACCCTGGGGTCTTTCGGAAATTTCTCCAGGCCCTGCCGCACCCAGGTTTCCGCCTGCTTCATGTTCTGCGACGCGATCGCCGCCCCCACCATGCTCTGGTAATCGCCCGCCGTCGCATTGGTCGCATCCAGCGACTGGAAAATCGCCAGCGCATCCCGCGGCTGGTTTGCCTGCAGATACCCGACCGCCAGCGACTTACTCACCTCCGGATTCCCCGGGAACGCCCGCGCCGCCGCCGTCAGAATCTCCAGCGCCTGCCGATGATCGCCCGCCGCCGATGCCTGTGCCGCCCGCTGCTGCGCCCACGTGGCCCACACCGTCTGCACTTCGCGCCGCTGGTCGTCGGTCATATCGGTGCGATCGCCCAATAGCATCAGTTGCTGATACAACTCCCGATCGTCACGCACGTTCAGCAGCAGCCATGCGTTCTGGATGTCCACCCTGGCCGGCGGAACCTTCCCCAGCGACCGGTACACATCCTCCACGTGCGTCACCAGCCCCAGGGCCGCCCGGACATCGCCGTTCGCCGCGAAAATCGACGCCTCCGTCTGCTCGAACTCCACGTCCGGATCCAGCTGCCTCTTCACATCCGGCGGAATCTCTCCCAGCTGCGCCAGCGCATCAGCGTCATGTCCCGTCTTATGCAGCGCCGCCAGCAGCCCCTTCCACCCATCCAGTCGCTCCGGATGATCCGTCAGCACGCTGCGGTAGATCCGGTACGCCGCGTCCGCATGATTCCTCTCCAGGTCCAGCGCCGCCACCTGCAACTGCAGCGAAACCGGCAGCGGCTCCGCCTCGTCCTCATAGATGCGCACCGCCCGCTCCAGAAAACCCTGCGCCACGTCGGGATGATTCTGCCCCTGGTAAATCGCCGCCAGCATCGCCAGGAAATTCGGATCGCTCAACGCATTGTCATAGGCCGTGGGCGGCATCCGCTCCACCATCGTGATCGCTTCCGGATCGTGTCCCATCTGATGCAGCAGCGATACGCGCCCCTGCCACGCGCTCACATTCTCCGGATCGCGCGCCAGCATCGCCTGATACACCGCCTCCGCCTGCGCGTAGTGCCGGTTCTGTCCCAGCGTCTGCGCATATTGCAGCAGCGTGTCCGTGCGGACCTTCTCCTGCCCGGGCGCGTAATGCAGATTGATCGCCGCCAGCAGCAACCGCTCCGCCTCCGCCCCATTGCCCAGATCCTCATAGGCCAGCGCCAGGGTCCGCACATAGATCGGATCCTTCTTCGCCCGCCGCGCCAGCGCCGTGGGAAACTTCTGCGTCGTCGCTATCGCCGCCTGCGCCTGATGGGCCTGCGCCTCAGCCGTGAACAGTCCGAGCCACATCGCCTCCGACCGCGGCTGCCTCCGTAACAGCTGCTGATATAAAGGCACGGCCTGCGCGGGCTCCTGCGCCTTCATGTACACGCCCGCCAGCCCTGTCAGCGCGTCCAGGCTCTTCGGCCGCAGCGCCAGCGCCGCCTGATATTCCTTCGCCGCATCGTCCAGCCGATTGGCATTCAGCGCCATCGTGCCTTGCTGCATCGCGTTCCAGAAGCGCGCCGTTTCCAGCGACTCCCTTACCACCGGCACGTCGAGCCCGTTCTGCTCCGCCTGCTCGAAGAACTGTGCGGCCGCGCCGAAGTTCCCCTGCTTCATTCGCAGGAAACCCAGTCCCGCCAGCACTCGCGGATTATTCGGCTGCTGTCCGCTCAGCACGGCAAAACGGTCCTGCGCCTCGTTCAGATGGTCCGCGGCCAGCGCTCGATATGCCTCCCGCTCCGCCGGCGTCCGCGCCAGCCCCGCGCCCATTTTCGCCGCCAGAACCTCCGTCGCCGCCAGTTCCTTCTCCAGCTCCGGGTCAGGATGCGTCTTCAGATACGCGCGAATTTCCGCCACCATCGCGGGATTCTGCACATCCCACTCCAGCGCCTGCCGCAGGATTGTCTGCGCCGTCGCATCGTGCGGATACTGGCTCAGCAGGTGCTCGCCCTCCAGCCGCGTCTTCGGATCGTAGGTCAGCACCCGCCCCAGATCGATCGTGTACTGCGGCATCGCCGGATACCGCTGTGCCAGGCTTCTCAGCCCCATAACCGCGTCGTCCCGCGTCGCCGGAATCGCCGCTTCCGTGTCGTAATACGCCAGCGCCCAGTTGTCCGGCGGATGCCCGTCGAACATCTGGCGATAAATCTTCAGTGCCGCTTCGTTGTGCCCGTTCTTCGCCAGCTCCGCGGCCTGCTGCAACCGCGCGTTCTGCGCCTTGTTGCTCACCAGCGCTTCGATCTTCGCGATCTCGGGGTTATTCGGATTCAGCGCCCGCAGCCGCTCGACATACTTCTCGGCCTCCGCGTCGTTGCCGCTCAGCTTCGCCCAGCGCCCCAGCCCGGCCAGCGCCTCCTGATTATTTGGATCCGACAACAGCACCTGCTGCCACGTCTGCGCGGCCAGATCCATATGCCCGGACTGCTCCAGCGTCTGTGCCTTCTGGAGCAGCGCCTGTTCCGCCGCCGATTGCCCGCGCGCCGGCAATCCCGTGGCAAGCGCACCCCCAGCCACCGCGAACGTTACAAGTCGCAGCGCCCGCTTCACCCTCTGCCCTTCCATTTTCCCAGGGCCCTCCCTCACGGGCGTGCCGCGCGCCGCGCGCTGCCGAGTCTCCCTCGCGCCGCTCCGAGCGGGCCAGAGCCCATTGTGCCCGAACCTCTGGAGGAAAAAGCGGTCCATAACTCAGCCTTCCTCGATCACCAGCAGCCGCCGCCGCGCCCGCGCCCGCAGCCATCCCCGTATCCAGATGGCGAAGATCAGGCTGATCGCCAGCACCACCAGATCCACCATCCACGGCACTTCGCTGAACCACAGGCTCAGCGCCGTCCACCACGGCAGCGCGCCCACGTGATACACCGCATTGCCGATCCGATAACTTTCAAAGCGCCGGCCGCTCAGCAGCGCCACCGTGCCCGACACCGCGCTCGACTGCGCCGACTCCAGGAACCCGCCCATCATCGGCTCGAAGACGCTGGCGTCCTTCATCTCCACCACCACAACCGTCCGCCCGCTCTCGTACGGCGACTCAATCTCTTCGATCAGCACATCCGGCACCCCCGTCGAGCCG
This sequence comes from uncultured Acidobacteriaceae bacterium, assembly GCA_963770525.1. Classification (GTDB taxonomy): domain Bacteria; phylum Acidobacteriota; class Terriglobia; order Terriglobales; family Acidobacteriaceae; genus Palsa-343. The sequence continues at coordinate 261,301 of CAVYPY010000011.1, forward strand.
ATATCGCCCGACGGCAGCTGGTCACTGCTCGGAATCTTCCACCACGCGTTGTGAAATGTCGAAAAGAATCCCCGCGTGTCCTGCACCTTCAGATTGTTCTCGCCCACCGTGACCGGCATCGAGGGCGCGAGCCCGCTCAGCGCGCTGTTGTCCTGCCCCGTCGCAATCACCAGCAGATCCGCGTCGTTGCCTGCGCGCAGCGCATCCGGTCCCGCCACCGTCACCCGCAGCGCCGGATACCCCGTCTCCGCTCCGAAGTGTCCCATCAGCGTCAGATAGGTCTCGATCTCCTGTTTGGACGGCTGATCCGGCAGCACGACCTGCGTCTCGCTCAGATCCGCGTACCGCGTAAACGGAAACCCCGCATTCGAAAACAGCTCGAGATTCGGCAGTGCTGCCCAGTGCGGCAGCCCCCGAAGGTCGATATACGAACTGCCCAGAATCGACCCCATCAGGTTCGGTGGCACCGTGTCCCGGCAATTCCCGGGTCGCACCTGCTGGAACGTCAGCAGAAACTTCATCGAGTTCGAAAACGGCCGCAGATTCACCACCGGCAGCGCCATATTCGCGCTCGCCCGCTTCGATGGATTCGTCCCCGGCTCGAACGGCACCGATCCCAGATAAGCGTCGTTCGACTCCACCTGCATGCTCGATATCGGCCCGATCGGCACCGAGTTGTACCGATAATCCAGGTGCAGCAGGACGTTCTGCGTGTCGCCGTAATAAAGATCCGGAGGCACGCGATAATACGCCGCCAGCGGCCCATCTCCGTTGCCTTCCAGTTCCTGCGGTGTCGAGAAATTCACCAGCTTCGCCCGATCGCCCGCCTCCTGCCAGCGCGGCGCATCATCCGCCCGGTTCTTCGCCGGCAGCTCCATCTCGTTGATCGCCGCCGTTGCTCCTGCCAGACCCGGCCAGCCCGTCGCGACCGCCTGCGCGGCCTCGAGCGTCTGCCCCGCATCGCTGCCCGTAATGATCAGCACCTTCCCGTATGGATCCACCGGGTTCGTGCGCTCCGCCACCGTCGGCGCGCTCGGCGCCGCCAGATTCAGCCCCGGCGGCAGCGCGTTCCCGTCTTCAGCGATCAGCACCACATTCCCTGGCGGCAGCGTTCCCACCGATACCGGGAACCGCACCGGCCGGTAGTCCGCCAGAGCTCCCAGCCACGACGTCACCACCCCCGCCGCTTCCAGCCCCTGCAAACTCGGCGTCGCTCCAAACACCACCGGAATCACCGGCGGCTTCGTCAGCTTCGTATCGAAAAAAGGCAGCGGCAGATTCTTGAGCTCGTCGCTCAGCGGCAGCAACACCCCCGCCACGGTAATCGCGCTGTTCGGGTCCACCTGCGCCCACAGTGCGCTGCTTAGCGGATCCTCGCAGCCCTCCGTGTAGTGCCCCACAAACTCGAACACCAGCTCGTTGCTCCGCACCAGCAGCTCCGCCGGCAGAGCCACATCGGATTCGGTCGCTCCACCATTGGAGTTGCTCTGCGGAACCGGCACCGTCGCAAACAGCGTCCCGTTCAACATCAGCTTCAGGTGGCTCAGCGCCGGAAGCAAACTCGGCGAAAAGTGAACCACCAGGTGCAGCGACGCCTGCTTCGCCACCTCGTCCTGCGGCAGCGAAAAGTAGATCGAATAAAACGCATCCGTTCCATGCAGCTTGATCGCCTGCGTCGTCCCCAGATCGAAAAAATTTGTCGTCGTCTTAAACGTCCCCGCACTGCCTGCGGCGCCGGCCCCTGCCTGACTCTTCCCTGCCTGGTTCTGCGTAGCGGGCGTCGGCGTCGTCTGCGCGTGTCCCCGTGCCGCAAATCCCAGCAGCCCCAGACCCAACAGCAACACAGTCAGGTTCTCAGTCGGCAAAGTGCGCCGCCGCGACTTCCCATTCCGCGGCCGCATCGTCGCAATCGCCAGCCCCAGTCCGCGAAACGCGATTTTCGTAATCCTCGCCAGGCTCCGCAGCGGCTGATCCACGTCGCGCGACTCACCCCACCCCAGCCACGAGTCCGCTCGCGAAAACAACACCATCGTCAGCATCTCTTCTTCCGCCACCGTCAGCGGGTCGAAGTGCACCCGCAGGATTCCGCCCGTGGCATCCACCACCCGGCCCGGCAGCTCCGCGTCCCCGGTCCGCAGCGGGAAGACCACCTTCACTGCTTCGCCTTCCTGCGCCTCCATCCCCTCCAGCAGCTCCATCGCCAGGCCGCCGCTCGACACATCAATCGTCTGCCCCGGAACCATCCGCCCATCCGGCAGCAGCGCCCGTACCGGCGCCGTAAAATTAATCCGCACATGCGTCCGCGTCTGCCGCGCCTCGCGCGCCACCGCAATGCACACACTCAGGATCACGATGTTGAACGACGTCCACAGCGCATTCGTGATAATCGTCCCCGGATGCGTCCCATCCCACAGCCATCCCAGCCCCGGAATGTGCAGGAACCGCGGAATCACCATCAGCAGACCCAGCAGGTTGAACGCCAGCAGCACGATGAACGGCTGCGCGATCCGCGCGTCGAAGAAGGTCTGCGTCACCATCCCGCCCTTCGACGTCACGTTGAACTTCCCTGCCTTGGGATTGATCAGCGCCGTCAGCGTGGGCAGCAATATGTAGGGCGACAGCACCGTCTCGTAAATCTCGTTCCAGAATGAGTGCCGGTGATAGCCCTGGATGCGCGAGTTCGTCACGCTCGACAGCGTCAGGTGGGGCAGCGCGTAGGCCAGAATCGCGATCCAGTACCCCGGGATGTTGGTGAACCCGAAGATCAGATAAATGAGCGGCGCTGTCAGGAAAATCAGCCGTGGCAGCGCGTACAAAAAGTGCGTCATCGCGTTGAAGTAGCACAGCCGCTGCGCCAGCTTCAGCCGCGGCGCAAACAGCGGATTCTCAATCCGCAAAATCTGCACCATCCCCCGCGCCCAGCGGATCCGCTGCTTCACGTGCGCGCTCAGACGCTCCGTCGCCAGCCCCGCCGCCTGCGGAATGTTGATGTAGGCTGTGTTCCAGCCGTGCGTCTGCATGCGCAGCGACGTGTGCGCGTCCTCGGTCACCGTCTCCGCCGCAATCCCGCCGATCTCATCGAGCGCCGACCGCCGCAGCACCGCGCACGACCCGCAGAAAAACGCCGCGTTCCAGAAATCGTTCCCGTCCTGCACGATCCCGTAAAAGAGTTCGCCTTCGTTCGGAATCACCTTGAACTGCCCCAGATTTCGCTCGAACGGATCGGGCGAATAAAAATGGTGCGGCGTCTGCAGAATCCCCAGCTTTGGATCGCGCAGGAACCACCCCATCGTCATCTGCAGAAAACTCCGCGTCGGCACGTGGTCCGAGTCGAAAATCGCCACGAACGGCGCCGTCAGGCTCTCCAGCGCGTGGTTGATGTTCCCCGCCTTCGCCCCCCGGTTGTCGCCCCGCGTGATATATCCAATTCCTGCCTCCAGCGCGAACGCCCGGAATTCCTCGCGATTCCCATCGTCGAGGATGTAGACGTGCAGCTTGTCCGCCGGCCAGTCGATATTCAGCGAGGCCAGCGCCGTATACCGCACCACGTCCAGCGGCTCGTTATACGTCGGAATCAGCAGATCGACTTCCGGCCACTCCTCCGCATCGTCCGGCAGCGCTACCGGCGCCCGCCGCAGCGGCCACACCGTCTGCAGAAAGCCCATATACAGAATTGAAAACGCGTACGCTTCCGCTCCCAGCAGCAACAGGATGAAAAACGCGTCCACCGGGCCCCACTTCGATCCCGGATCGTGGAAGAACGCAATCACCGTGCTCACGCGCCACCACGCATAGCGAAACGTGGCGAACATCGACATCATCATCAGCGTCAGCGTGATCAGATACGAGTCCGATACCCGGCTCAGCCAGATGCACAGCAGCAGCATCAGCAGGCCCAGCACCGCCTGCTGCGGCCATGCCAGCGGCAGAGACCCGAAGAAAAACAGCGCCACCAGCCCTAACGCCACCATCCCCAGCCGCAGCAGATGGAAGAACGGCCCGCGTCCGTTTTCGAAGCCGTCCCAGAGCTCGGCCTGGGTCATCGTTCGCTCCAGCGCATCCCGCGTTGGCTGCCGGTCATCGCCACCGTTGTGTTCCGGATCCAGGTCACCAGGTTCATGATGTCTTCCGCGGCCGGCGAATTCGGCGCGTAGTCAATCACGGTCATCCCCTCCGCCAGCGCTTCGCTCACCGCCGTGCTCCGGTGGATCGCAAACGGCAGCAGCCGCTCGCCCAGCTGCTGGCGCAGCACTTCCCGCACATCCAGCTGCAGCGGCATCGACGGATCGAATTGGTTCAGCACGAACCACGCCCGCAGCGGCTGCCCGCTGAGGCCTTCCTGGTTCTTGAAAAACGTCTCCAGCGATTGCAGGCTCACCACCGACGCCATATCCGGCACCACCGGCACCAGCACCGTCGGCGACAGCCGCAGCGCCTGGCGCAGCATCGCCGCCGACCCCGTCGCCACATCGATCAGCACCCGGTTCGCATCCTGCGCTCCCCGCGCCACTTCGCGCTTCAGCAGCTCAGCATCGGCCGCTGCTCGCTCGCCGTCCAGCGTCAGCAGGTGCACCGGCGTATCGCTCGGACCCCCGCTGAAGGTCCGCACCACATCCGGCTTGATCTCTCGCGCTCCGAAATAAAACGGGAGCACCCCGAACAGAGACGTATCCGCCAGCAGCACGTGTTCCCCGCGCGCCGACAGCGCCCGGCCCACACTCGCCACCAGGCTTGTCTTCCCTACCCCGCCCGCCAGCGAAAACACCGCCAGCACCGGAACCTGTCCCTCCTGCCGTTTCGGCTGCGCTTCCTCCGTGCTCCGTCCGTAGAGCCCGCGCAGCGCAAACCACCGCGATCCCACCCGGTCGCGCGGCGACGGCAGGGTCTCCGGCTCAGTCGTATGCGTCGCCGGCTCCGCCTCACCCAGCCACGCCGGACGCATCGGCGCGCTCTCCGCCTCGGCATACCGCCCATTGGTCGGCCTCTCGCCCGGCCGATCCTTTGCCATTTCCTCTTCCCTCGCCGGTGGCAGCGTCCTGACCATCGAGGTCTCCGCTTCCTTCATGATCGGCGTCTGCGGCGGCGGCGCTGTTCCGTCAATCGGGCGCCCCAGCCGTTCCCCCAGCCGCTCCAGAGCCAGTTCGTTCGCCCACTCGTTCGCTCGTTCCGGCGTCCGCTCCCCCACTCGATCCACGGTCCGTTCCGCCGCCCGATCCGGTCGGTCCGTCCGATCCCCGACCCGATCGGTCGTCCGCGGCGCCCCAGCTTCCCCGCGCGCCGGCTCCGTCCGCGTCAGCTTCACCCCCGGCAGCAGCGTCTCCCAGAGCTCGTTCTCGTCATCCTGCCTTGACGGAGTCTCGCGCACCTCGTCCCGTGCCACCCGCGCCCGCTCGTCCATCGTCTTTTGTCTCAGCTGCTCCCGCGCCTCCTGGCGCGACCCGCTGAAGTCCCTGTACTTCGCCCCATGCAGGTTCGCCCACGAGTAGAGCGTCGCCACATCGTCGGCCTGTTCGCTTTCTGGTTTCCCGCCGCTTCTCTCGTCCTCTTCCCGCTTCATCGGGTATTTCCTTTTCCGGCAATCCCGGCCTGCTGTTTCGCTCCCGCCGGTGCCTTGTTCCTGCCTCGCCCCACCCCTGGCTGTCCCAGTTCGCCTGCACCTCACCCCGATTGGCCAAGGCCTCTCCGGCTGCGGCCTGCATGGGACAACTGCCTGTTTTGTCGTGCCTTCTGAACGGCTTCGCCGCTCCTGGCTGAAACCCGCGCGCTCGCTCTGTAGCTGAACAGAGGTTTCCTCAAGGTAAATCTTCAGCAACAACGCGGGTATTCCTCTTCGGTAACGAAACGACGTTACGGCGGTGGAGTGTTAGCGCCAGTACACACGACCGCCTTCACGCCACGCAAGACTCCGCGGTGCAAAATCCCTTCGCTTCTTTCCCTGTGGTAACCTGGAATCAGCCGCTCCTGTGCTGAAGATCACTGCGCGTTTTTGAGCGGCTCCCGGCAACACCAGCTTGTCCGGGCATCACCCCTGTGAGCTCGTAGCTCAGCTGGTAGAGCAACGCCCTTTTAAGGCGTGGGTCCTGGGTTCGAGTCCCAGCGGGCTCACCACAACTCTCAAAAAGTCGATGCCGCTTTCGCGGGGCCCGCCGTTGGCTTGATGGGGTGCTATGGCGTGGGTCCTGGCCTAGCGGCTGAAAGTGTGCACAATTGGCCAGTTTTTTCGCTGAAAGGCCGGTAAAAGATCGGTATGCCAGATACCGATTTTTCTCTTAATTTCGCATGCCCGACATGCAGAGCACGACCTCAGGAAAAGTGTGTGTTGAACAGTGGCACTCCCTGTTTGACGTCTCATGTGGAACGCTGGAATATCGCCAGCGGTTACCTGCGCAGTGCCGCTTTCCGTAAAGGAAGCCCGCTGTTCGAGTCGATGGAATGCTGGCCGCAGAGCGACTGGATGGCAAAGCCCCCCACCCTCCTGCACAGGCAGACTGCCAGGTCATCCGCCGGCGAACTGGATTAGCCCCTGATCACCGATTGCCCCCTGAATCCGGCGCACCGTGCGTATTGTTCAAATGCATGCGGGAAAGCAGGGAGCGGGGTGCGCTCGAGAAAAATTCCAGACTGATGTTGGCTCCCACATATCCAAGCATCGTGTAGTTCCCCATTCGGAACGCATCCTTCGCTCCGTAGCGGCTGGGGTACCAACCGTAGACGGCCGTCATCGAACCTGCATACGGCGCGATGAGCGCGGGAACCGAAAAGACGCTGTGGCCCTCTTCGCCGCGGCGTGCTGTCAGAGTCGAGATTACGGCATGGCCAAGCCGCGGGAAAATGCCTTTGCATTCGCATCGGTAATACAGCCCGTCTTCCCTGAAGGCTTCTGACAGCGCGTACCGAGTCGTCGTGCTTACCGCTTCGATGGCGAGGTCGGATCCGAATCGCCTGCTGTAACCCGCGACGCCCTGCTTCCATTCCGGAGGAGAATTATCTTCCTGACTAATGCCAGCCTCCACCGCGGCGATGCCGATGGGAAGCGGACCAAACGCGTCGAGGGCATAGTTGCGAATCCTGTTCGTCTGACTCGGGCGAGTGTAGGTAAGGTCGGGTCGTGCCGAGTTTGTACCCGTGACTGCGGCAGGAGAATCACCGGCGTCGAGGGACGACTGCGCTTTTGCCGGCGGCGGGAGGGCTGCAAAATGAACGCCGACGATGAGCGGCAGAATGATGAGGCGCAGCTTCATGCCGGGATCCTCCCAGGTTATTCCCGGAGACAAGTGTTGCAGAGTAGCCACGCAGAAAGATGGTCACTTTTGCTCTAAAGATCGACCAATCGCATTGCGGCCGAATCAGCTGGACGCTATCAACATCGCTCACAAGTTGTCAGGAGGATACTTCCGCTTCACAGCTACGCGGCGGACGGCCCAAAGTTCATGGGGTGGATAATCGAGTACTGAATCAGGTTCGAGCAGTGGGCGCATTTTGTGTTGCGCGTCGACGCCGCGTTCTTGTCCAGAACCTGTGGGAAGGTCCTGAGGCACTCCGGACAGGAAATCGTCACGTACGGTTCTCCCGCGGGATCGTGCCCGTTTGTGGGAATCCAGATGGGCGCGTCGGAACGCAGAGAAAAACGAGCTGCTCGCGATTTCTCCGGGCGCATCATCGCTTCTACCGCCTCCAGCAACAAATGCGGCCGGTGGCACCCCTTTTCGTAAAAGGCATCCGCTGCAACGCCCGCCGGTAATGTCGTACCTCCGAATTCGCCGCTCATAGCCACTACGCGAATGGACGGAAATCGGCGTCGGACTACGGAGAGCAATTCAAATCCTGACATGCCGGGCATAAACAGGTCCGAGAGAATGATGTCGGGAATCTCGTCCCTGATTGCGTTTAAAGCAGAAAAACCGTTTGGGGCGGTCCGGGTCGCATAGCCAAGGGCGGTAAATATTATCGACATGTTTCTGCAAACCAGCGCTTCATCGTCGACAACCAGAAGCCTTGCCTTTTGGTTGAGCATCGCTCACCTCAGTGCGGGCATCCAACCGAGCCCGGACCTACAGTGTCCCATCAGGCCGGCTTTGGTGCTGGTCAATAAGGCACACGATCGCGCTCAAACAACGAGCGGTGGGCCGTGCTCCAGGTTGGATAACAGGTGACGCCGGGTTCCTTACTGAACTGAGCAAAACTGCACAGTTTTGCGGTTGCAGTAGTGGATACTCTGCAAACGGCCCTCTCTCGGTATCCCAGGGCACGATGTGCGACTGGAAGTCAGGCTCTTCTCGTTGATGCTCAGGCAGTTGAGGCGTGTGGCACCGCTGACGGCTGGAAAGGTTCGTCGCGGTTGTTGGTGGACTGGAGAGATGAGCCGACATGGGATCGATTCACAAAGCGGACCTCGGCGATACGCGAACGCACAGAATGGGCGGGTTCCTTAATTCTCTGGCATCCGACGCTTTGAAGGAATTTCAGTCCTATGTGTCTCTGGTTCGCTATCCGGCGCACGCGGTGCTCTTCGAGGAGGAGCAGAAAGCCAGCAGCGTCCTCATTGTTCTGAAAGGTTGCGCGAAGATCTCAGTGAATTCGAGGGAGGGGAAGCGATTGATCCTGTGGATCGTACGGCCGGTCGAGTTTTTGGGGCTGGCGTCTGTGCTGCGCGGCAGCTGCCATGAAGAAACCGCAGAGACTGTGCATCCGTGCAGCATCGCATCCATTCGCCGCCAGGAGTTTCTCGATTTTCTGATGCGGTATCCCTCTGTCAACCTGGGCGTAGCACGCGAGTTGAGTGTGGAGATGAGTCGAGCGCGCGAACAAATGCGGATCATGGGCTTGTCATCCTCGGCCTCGATAAAACTGGCTTGGCTCCTGCTGGAGTGGTCGGTGGGCATGCGCAAAACGGCGTGTGGAACCTCGGTCACCGTGCCTTTGACGCACGAAGAAATGGGCGAGTGTATCGGGGTGACGCGGGAAACGGTGACTCGCGCGATGACCGACCTGCGACAGCGGGGGCTGATCGACCTGCGGGGCTCGGCGCTGATCATCACGAACCGCTTTGCCCTGAAAGCTTTTGCTGAGGGGATGCACCAGACAACGCCGCGAGAGGCTTCTTCGACCGTCGATCGCGCCGGCCGCCCTGGGTTTCCCCGTAGTCTTCCGCGAGGAGTGACGGAAATAACCGCGGGAAGACACCTGAATCGAGGCGGGATCATTTCTCGACAACAGTAAAACCACAGACCCGGCCTGACCGCCGCCGGTGAAGCTATAATGATCCGAAGCTCTCCTTGTTCTCTTTAAGCGTGGATGCGTTTGCCCTTGTCACACATTGACTGGCAACGTTTAATCCGGAAAGGGCTATCGGAATGGTTGAGCTGAAGAAGCCGCCTTTTGACGCCGGGGCTTTTCTGGCCAGCGCGGGACTGGGACGAATCATTGTTCAGCTCAAGCCGCGGCAGGTTTTCTTTGCGCAGGGAAATGCCGCCGACTCGATCTACTACCTGCAGAAGGGCCGCGCAAGGCTCACGGTGGTTTCAACCAACGGTAAAGAAGCTACGATCACGCTCCTGGGCGGAGGGGACTTTGTCGGGGAGGAGTCGCTGGCTGCGGTGGGCGGACTGCGGATGGCGACGGCGACAGCGATCACCGCCTGCACCGGGCTGAAGATCGATAGAGCAGAGATGATCCGCGCAATGCATGAGGAACCCACCTTCTCCGATCTCTTCCTGTCGTTTCTGCTGGCGCGGAGCATGCGCGTGCAGGCGGACCTGGTGGACCAACTCTTCAATTCCAGTGAGAAACGTCTGGCGCGCATTCTGCTGCTGATGGCGGAATTCGGCAAGCCGGGTCAGCAGGCAACCATGATCCCGAAGATCTCGCAGGAGACACTGGCGGAGATGATCGGCACCACGCGATCGCGCGTGAGCTTTTTCATGAATCGATTCCGGAAGCTGGGTTTTGTTGAATACAACGGCGGGATCCATGTCCACAAGTCGCTGCTGAACGTGGTCTTGCTTGACCAATCGCCTGACAAGGCGCGCAGTGATTTTCACTCAGAAGCATAGCCCGAAGTTACGTCTGCGGCTGCGCCTCAGATAGAACGCTGGCCTCCGGGAAGGCGGGGTTGACCCGCCTTTCAGAGACATGCACACGGCTTTTACGCGTGTACGGGAACGGCGATCTTGTGGAAGGTCGAGTAGATAACCTCACACGTCTGGACCCTGGGGGCTCCATCGGTGACTTTCGAGAGGCTTTTCACCACCTCGGGGTAAGTACTGGTGTTGTAGGCTTCCGCGTCCGACTTATTGTCCCACAGGCTGATGGCCGTGACGTCAAGCCCATTCGCGCTGGCGATCGTGATTTCGTCCCTGAATCCCTTTTGTTTGCGCAGCAAAGGGAGAACCTGACTCTCGAACAGGTGGCCGTACTCAGAGAGTGTATTGGACTTCAGATGAACTGAGACATTGCGTGCGAACATAGGTCCTCCTTAAGAGGCCATTGTTAGCTAAGAGGGGAATACTTCAGATGGGCTGACTTAGTTCAGGAGACCTGAAAGAGGAGGAGGTGGAGTAACCGCCTCATCTCTAACTCTACGCTGAGCGGGCAGCTTTGTCCATTGCAGCAAAAATGAACGAGGTTTCGCGCTGCTGTGGCTCCGTTTGAGTCTCAGTGAACTCTGGCGTGCGTCACCGATATTCGCGGCAAGGGCCGCTCTATCGAAAGGCGCCGAGCAGGTAGCACACCAGCAGGATCACCACCACGGTGCCGAGGCCTATGCCGCCGCCCCCGCGATAGCCCCACCGGTTGTAGCCAAAGTATCCGCCACCGAGCCCGAAAACCAAAACCAGAACGATAATGAGCAGCAGCATTGCAGTCCCCCTTCACTCTCACCCAAATGGGTAGTTATGCGACAGCTTTGATTTCACCCGGCGTCTGTACCTCGACGAGCTCGTCGAAGAGCGAGCGATATTGGATCATCGCGGTTCGCAGGTCCTCTGTGCTTGCTTCGTCTCGCCCCAGCCGCACCGCGATACCGTGCGCAGACCGGTAATACTCCACCAGGCGGGGATGGTTGACAGAAATATCGGCCGCGCGCTGATCGAAGTCGGCGACAGGATAGCCGCGCGCCTTCAGGAGCGCAGAGACCAGCTCATCGGCTTCCGTGACCGCGCCCTTTGGGTGATCGACGAAGCGCGATTGCGCTACGCGCCAGTCCGCTATGAAGCGTTCCCTCTCCGCGGCGCCCAGCTCGCGGATCTTCAGCCCTTCCACCCGCGTCTCGCGATCCGCCAGTTTCGCTTCGGCCTTGCGTTCGGATCCATGTGTCAGAACAGCATGGTCGTATTCCGGCCCGAAGCGAGTACGCAGGCCGGCGGTGGTTTTTCTGCGCTTTCGCACGTACAGCGCAACCGCAACCACGATGATCAGAACGATCGCAATCGCGCCCGCGATGTATCTGGGATTCGTCAGTTCAGGATTCATTTCGCCCTCCTGGGCGTTGAATGCCGGCGACGGAGAGGGTCGGGGTTGAGAGGCCTCTCCGCTCGGCCAGGACATTCAACCCAGCGAGTATGGAACAGAGAGGTTTGCTAAAGCTGGTCAGAAACGCTCAGATGCGGCATGAGAGCAGAGATTGTGGGGGTGCCTGGCGCCCGGAGTGTTTTCGGCGCTTCAGGCGGCGAGTTGGCGGAACGGCGCCACCAAGCACTTCGAGAGCTCTCCGCGGCTCGCGGCAACCGCCGCCGGCTCAATGAACGCCGAGCGTTTCCACACAGAAAGCAGGGCCCCGGTCGGATCGGCAACTGATGAGGCCGCCCGACCTGAGCAAAATTGATCAGTAATGCCCACGCCAACCGAAAGATGATGCTGTTAGCCTGGGAATCGCCACGAATCCCTGGAGGTGCACGATGTCCAGTCCCAAACCGAAAATCCTCATCGTCGACGATGAAGCACCGATGCGGCTTACTCTGTCGGCCATCCTGAATGAATTCGAATACAGCGTGCAGACTGCTGACGACGGCTTTTCGGCACTGGCCGAGATTCGGCGCGAGATTCCGAATGTCCTGATTTCCGAACTCCATATGCCGCGCATGTCCGGCTTTGAATTGCTGTCGGTGGTCCGTCGCCGGTGTCCTGCAATTCAGGTGATCGCGATGAGTAGCGCCTATGACAGCGACCACGTACCGCCGGGAGTTGCAGCCGATGCTTTCTATGAAAAAGGAACCCATCCCGGCCGTTTGTTCCAGCTTGTGAAAGCAATGTCGCAGTCAGCATGGCTGTCGATGCCGGATCGCTCACACTCAACGGCGCCCATCTGGATTCCACGCAACGGGCACGACCCTTCTGGAGAGGAGTATGTCATGGTTGCCTGCCCGGAGTGTCTCAGGACTTTCCCCAGGGTACTCGGCAAACGCATCGAGGGAATCCAGCAGGCCAACTGCATCTACTGCACCAGCCCAATCCAGTATGCAATTGTCCAACCGACGCATCTGGTCTCGCCGCACACTGTTCAACGGAAGCCCGGCGCGGGCTCGGTCGCCGCTCTGCGAGCATCGGATCCAAGCTTTTAGTGGCCTTGACACACTGGCACGGCGATGCCGATTCGCCCTCCCGGCCGCGACCGCGATGTGAAAACTTCGGCGGACAGCGACGAGCACCGAACGAGCTGGCACGGTGATTCCGTAGATCCTGCACGCGCTCTCCCTGGCAACCGAAACAGGCGTCCAGCCCTCCGACTCATCGTGCCCAGGCTCTCCGGATCGCGATGGGTCCGAGTATTGTTGAAGTCGATTGGCCCGGGCGTGATCACCGGGGCGGCCGACGATGACCCATCGGGAATTGCAACCTACTCTGTCGCCGGCGCCCAGTTCGGAACCGGGCTGCTCTGGACCGCCGCCCTGACGTGGCCGCTGATGGCCGCAGTCCAGATGATGTGCGCACGCATCGGCAAAGTCACGGGACAGGGCCTGGCCGGGAATCTGAAAGCCCGATTTCCGACATGGCTGCTCTACCTCTTCGTCATTGCTTTGCTGGTGGCCAACACCATCAACATCGGCGCGGACCTGGCAGGCATGGCGGATGCGGCCGCTATGCTGTCGCGGATCGATTCCCGCATCTTTGTCGTGATTTTTGCTGTCCTGATCTCGTGGGCTACGGTGCGGCTCCGCTACCAGCAAATCGCGAACACGCTCAAGTGGCTGGTCCTGGTACTTTTCGCCTACCCCATCACCGCCTTTGTGGTGGGAGTCGACTGGCGCCAGGTCGCACGCTCTACGTTCGTGCCCTCCATGCCGCACGGCCGAGCCGAATGGTCGATGCTGGTGGCGATTCTCGGTACCACCATCAGTCCGTATCTCTTTTTCTGGCAGGCCAGCGAAGAAGTGGAAGAAGAGAAGGCGGCAGGCCAGAGCACGCTGGCGATGCGGAAGGGAGCATCGCTCCAGGAACTGGAGATGAGGAATATCGATGTCGGCGTGGGCGCCTTTTTCTCCAACATGGTCATGTTTTTCATCATCCTGACCACGGGAATCACCCTCAACCGCCATGGCCTGACTCACATCGAGACAACCCGCCAGGCCGCCGAAGCCCTTCGGCCCCTTGCCGGCAGATTCGCCGCAACCCTGTTTACAGTGGGCATTGTCGGCGTCGGGTTCCTTGCCATTCCAACCCTGGCGGGCTCGTCGGCGTACGCCTTCGCGGAAACGCTGGGTTGGCGTCAGGGACTCAACCGGAAGCTCAAACAGGCGCGTTGGTTCTATGCCCTGATTCTGCTCTCAACGGCGGTCGGAGTCGCTCTGAATTTTGCGGGCGTTAACCCGGTGAAGGCGCTCTACTGGACGGCGGTGATCAATGGATTGCTTGCGCCGTTCCTGCTGGTCGCCATCCTGGTGGTGGCGGCGGACAAGAAGTTGATGCAGGGGCAGCCGAGCTCGCGCCTGGGGTTCGCCATGGTGGCAATTGCCACAATCGCGATGTTTGCCGCCGGCATCGCCATGTTTGTCTTCTAGAGTGAGCAGCTCGCCGGGATAGACACCCGGGTCTTCGCCGTATCTTCCAGGCAAAGTGAGCCGAATGGTACAGATTGTTGCTTCTGTCCGTGCGACGGTAGCTATGGATCATTCCCACGGATGTCATCGGGAGGAGTTCCGAATCCCGCTCAAAATGGCAGGCGAGGCCCCTCCCCACAAAACCCAGCCAGAAATGGCGCAGCAGTTCAACGAAGTGTCACAAGTGAACAAGGTGAATTTTATGGTGAAGTTCAAAGTTTTCGCATTAGCCGCGGCTGCTGGAATCTGCCTCGCGGCAGCTGCTCCCACAGCCAGGGCTCAGGTGACCGTCAGCATCGGAGTCGCCCCCGCATGCCCCTACGGTTACTACGACTACTCTCCTTATAGCTGTGCTCCTTCCGGCTATTACGGTCCAGAGTGGTTCAGTAGTGGCGTTTTTATCGGCGCCGGACCATGGTTTCATGGCGACGAACATTTCACAGGCCATGTTAATAATCGTTACGATCCCCAGCACGGATATAAAGGCGCGCTGCCCAAAAAGGGCGAGAAAGCTCGCAGCAACCCCGCGCCCCGTAACTTCAAGGCAAATGAAACCCGCGATGGACGCGGCCACACTGCTGATGACAAGCGATAGAAGTCAGATGAGCTTCTTTTTGTATCGCTGAAAAGGGTGAGCTGCCACCTTGGCCGAGAGCGGCCGGGGGGCAGCCCGTCCTCTTACGCGAAGAGATTTCGCTTCTGGTAAGGGATACCTATGCCGCAGAGCCTGCATGATCGAGTTGCGGAACTACACAACCTCGCAGCCCACGCTCACGCGGCCGCGGCTACGGCCCATGGCAAGGGGGATTATCTGACAACTCATGAGCTAACGGAGCAGGCCCACGAGCACTCCGTGAAGGCGCATAAGCTTGCCGAGGAGCTTGCCTGCGTAAAGTCGCGAGGCGGCTAAATGACCGAGCACGAGAACCCCGCATTCAGCGTCGCCGACTTTCTGGCCAGGGCCGGCCTGGGAAAGACAATCGTTCAGCTAAAGCCGAAGCATGTCTTCTTTTCGCAGGGGACCCTTGCTGACTCTATCTTCTATCTTCAGAAGGGTCGCGCAAAGCTGACGGTCGTTTCGCAAAAGGGGAAAGAGGCCACGATTACTCTGCTTGGAGCTGGAGATTTCGTTGGAGAGGAATCGCTCGCCGGCGGTGGGGGCCTGCGTATGGCAACTGCGACCTCCATCACAGCTTGTACCGCACTCAGGATCGAGCGCGCGGAGATGATCCAGGTAATGCACGAGGAGCGTACGTTCTCCGAACTGTTCCTGAAGTTCCTGCTGGCCCGGAGTATGCGGACCCAGGCCGACCTGGTCGATCAGCTCTTCAATTCCAGCGAGAAGCGACTGGCGCGCATTCTTCTGTTGATGGCGGAATTTGGTAAAGCCGGTGAGCCGGAAATGTTGATCCCGGCCATCACGCAAAGCACTCTGGCGGAAATGATCGGCACCACGCGGTCTCGGGTCAGCTTTTTCATGAATCGATTTCGCACGCTCGGTTTCATTGAATATAACGGGCGCATCCGCGTGCACCAGTCGCTTCTCAATGTGATCCTGCACGATCAACTGCCCGAGCACAACGCAGAAAAGCCCGCACTCCCGGACACATCCGTGCGGACGGCCCGGAAGAGACTACAAAACTGAGTCGATTGACTCGATAAGTTCGTGATCCTTCTCAGGATTGTGATCAGTCCGCAAGCAGCAGCGTCTGGCACCCGCAATCCTGCACTTCCCCGCCATGGCGCGATGGTGTCCAGTTGTGGTGGGAGGGCAGAAAGATCGAGAAAACGGTTCCTGTAAGCGACGAGTTCACCCGGCTCTTTACCTGAATGGTGCCGCCATGCCTGCGCACGATTTCAGAGCTGACCCACAGGCCCAGGCCGGTCCCTGTATTTCCCTTGGTGCTGACAAACGGCTCGAAGAGCGTGTTTCTGATCTCGGGACGGATGCCCGATCCGCTGTCACCGATGGTCACGCGAACGCCAGGCCGCGATCCGTTACTGCGTTCGTGCGTTGCTGCAATGCGGATTTTTAGCGTACCGCCATGCCCGATGGCGTCAAGGGCATTGGCTATCAGATTCACGATCAACTGGCGCAGTTCTCCGCCAACGCCAACGATCGGCGAACATTCCCGGAAATCTCGTTCAATCGAGATTTTCGCAGTGGCCAGCCTCACCTGATAGAGATTGAGGGCGGCGTTCACGACCTCGGTGATCTCGACGGCGCCCGGTTTGATCGATTCCTTGTGAAACCTTAGATTCCGGGTGACGATTTCCGAGACCCGCGTCAACTCCCTCGTCGCTATCTCAGCGTACTCTTGTGTCTCGTCCAGCGAAGACGACACTCCGATGAGGTAGAGCAGGTTCGTGACCGCAGCCAGCGGATTATTGATTTCGTGCGAGAAGCTGGCAGCGAGACGCGCAGCCACCGCAAGCTTTTCGGCTCTGCGCAGTGCTTGTTCGGCGACAAGTCGCTCGGCCATAAAGTCTCTCACCTGATATTGACGGCCCCGGCTGCGCAGTGCCGCCTGCATGGCGCTGATTAAGGTCTCAGGACGAACAGGACGTTCCAGCAATATCACGTTTCCGAGTGGTTTCCGAGCCAGAGCTTTCCTGAGGTTTGCACCGTTGACGGCGCCAGCCGCAGTGAGCAGGAGGAGAGGAAGATCGGACCACGATGGCTGTTCAGAAACTTGTGCTGCCCACGCGGCGATTTCGGGTAAGGTCAGAACTTCTTCCGCCATAACGATGGCGCCTGCGCCTGCCTTCAATTCCATTCGAGCCGCTTCCGAGGTTCCGGAAGATACACAGGCAAGGCCGTTGCCAGCAAGAAGATTGCAAATCATCGGGCCATCGCGCCCGGTGGGGGCAACCACGAGGACCCGCAGCTCGTTTTCGCGGGCCGTCATGGCGATCTCTGAGAGTCTGTGCGCGCACTGGACCGCTGAAGACTTTCCATCCGCCCGCGAAAGGTTGGCGATCCGGTGAGCACGCCATCGAATTCCGTGAGAACCTCTCCAACGGCGATGACGCCGTTCCTCATGACCAGCTCGCGGATGGTACGCTCATGTTCTCCGCTGCGTTTCTTGATAACGGAAAGCGCCTGCCGCACTTCTCCGGCGGCCTCGAAGTAGCGAAATAACAGGACGGTATCGGCGAGATAGCTCACATCCACGGGCGTATCGATATTCGTTCCCACGAAGCCAACCTGGGAAACGGTCATGATCGTCGTCACTCCCTTTTGGCTCAGGAAGGCCAGCAACTCGTGGAGTTGCATCGCGAGAAAATGTTCGCCGGGCATGGCATTGAGAAAGCCGTTCAGGCTGTCGATGATCAGGAGCTTGAGGGCCTGCTTCTCGACCAATTGCCGGATTTCGTAAACAAACTGGCCGGGAGAGAGCTCCGCGGCATCGACCTGACGGAGCAACAAATTTCCGGAATCAGCGTGCTTTTTGATATCCATGCCCAGGCCTTTTGCCCGGATCACCAGAGTGGCGAGGGTTTCGTCGAAGGTAAAGAGCGCAGGACGCTCACCACGTTCGACCGCCGAGACCGCATAACGGATAGCGATGGTGGATTTTCCGCAGCCGGCGGGTCCCAGCAGGAGCGTGCTGGTACCGCTGTCGATGCCTCCCCCCAATAAGGTATCGAGGGCGGTTATGCTGCTTTCCAGCTGCGTCGGCTGGAAGGTCACCAGGTGCTCGGCGGCCACAAGGCGCGGGTACACTTCCACCCCGCCGCGCTTGATGCAATAGTCATGCAGCCCTTCGCGGAACTTCGAGCCCCGCAGCTTCTTTACTTCCAGTCGGCGGCGCTTGATGCCGTATTCCCGCTCTGCGCTTTCCATCAGGATCACGCCATGAGCGATGCTCTGGAGTTGCTGATCATGGCCTTCGCCCGTGCGATCATCCAGCAACAGCACGGTACAGTTGCGTCCCGAAAAATACTGTTTCAGACCCAGAATCTGGCGTCGATAACGGAGGGAGTCACGAGCCAGCAGACGCAACTCGGACAGAGAATCGAACACCACGCGGGCAGGCTGCAATCTCTCCACCTCGGCCATGACAGCGTTGGTTGTGTCCGACATTTCGATTTCGGACGGATTGAAGACGGTGTACTGGGCTTCGGGCTTGAGCTGCGCCTCATCGGGAACCAACTCAAATATTTCGACCCCGTCGAGGGACCAGCCATGCGAATCGGCGATTTCCAGCAGCTCGGCCTTCGATTCGGAGAGAGTGACGTAGAGGCCCTTCTGGCCGCGACGAACGCCCTCCATGAGAAATTGCATCGCGATTGTGGTCTTTCCGGTTCCCGGGTCGCCCTCGACCAGATACAGGTGATTGCGGGCGAGGCCGCCTCCCAGAATGTCGTCCAGACCGGCAATCCCGGTGGCGAATCGCTCCACGGGCGTGGTTCTCACGTTGCTTTGGATACTTGTCCCGTTTCCCGATTGCGTGGGGAAAGTTCTCGGTTTGAAGCCCGAATCCACGGTGAACCCCTCTCGCTTCTGCTCAGGATGGCCCCTGACCGGTTCCCCCTCTGCTGTGCTGACCGGGCCGTGAATCGAAGGTCGGCATGTCTCTAACGCGATATCGTTGAAGGCTGCTGTATTCGCACATACAGGAGTTCCGGATGAGGGGACTATCGTAAGGAGTATCCTGCTTTGCCGGCGTCGATTCTGGTCAGTTTTATACACTTTCGCCTCTATTTCCCAGAACGTGAACGCACTTGGCAACCAATGCCAGGACCACGCGGGTGCTGCGACACCGAGTCACATCCGCAAGGCCTGGGTCGGTTACCCGACAATGGGCAAGCATTGATCCGGAGAACGATGGCTCAGGCTTCTGTGTCGCCGACCTTCATGGGAAGCTTTCTCTCTACAGATTTCTCGCCGGTTTCCTGAGGTCTCTCACGCAGCCTCGCCCATACCTTCGCGAATCCGATGGATCGCGCCGAAGGGAACATCCCTCAGGATCTCACCTGGATCAGCCCACCGTTCAAGTGTGCCGACTCGTCCGACTTTGTCAACACGGACGACGATAAACGTGCCTTGCTGATCGCTGACGCGAACTCTCTCACCTCGGCGTGGCACACGCGTAATTTCCATACGTCGGCAGTTTCTCACGGTTTTTCGCCTGGATACTGTTCACTTCAGACCGCGGCGTAACGGTGACGCCACGGGGCGCACAATTCCTTCACGAAGGAATGCCGTTTTCGATGTTCAATATTGCTCACATTCCCAGCG
Source organism: uncultured Acidobacteriaceae bacterium (assembly GCA_963770525.1). Classification (GTDB taxonomy): domain Bacteria; phylum Acidobacteriota; class Terriglobia; order Terriglobales; family Acidobacteriaceae; genus Palsa-343. The sequence continues at coordinate 280,579 of CAVYPY010000011.1, forward strand.
ATCCGAAGCCGCGAGTATTACCTAATTCTTACCCCCGCCTTATCGTTAAGGGTGGTGTGCCGCGTTAACCTCGAGACTGGAGGCGCGCCATGGCAACTCTCATTGCACAACCGCGAGGAACCGGCAGTCCCGAATCAGGCGACCTGGTACAGGCTAAATCTGCTGAATTCAACTGGGTATTTTTCGTGGTAATTGCAGCATTTCATCTGGGAGCCGTGGCGGCCCTGTTCACCTTTCATTGGTCTTCAGTCTTCGTTTTTCTTGCGATGTGGCTCTTCGGCCAAAATGTGGGCATATCCATCAGCTATCATCGCCAGCTCACTCATCGTGGATTCACCACACCTAAGTGGCTTGAGTATGTCATGGCGATCTTCGGCACCATGGCTCTGCAGGGCAGCCCCATCTACTGGGTTGCGGTGCATCGCATGCATCACCAGTACACTGACAAGCCTGGCGATCCGCACTCTCCCCGTGACGGCAAATGGTGGTCGCATATGGGCTGGATCCTGCATGGCTCTCTTCATAGCGAAACAACAATGCTCTCTCGCTACGCACCCGACCTGCAACGCGACCGCTTCTACCAGTGGCTGGCGGTCTGGCATTGGCTGCCAATCACCGTGACGGGCGTTGCTTTGCTCGGGGCTGGCACCGCTCTTGGCGGATGGAAGCTGGGTCTCTCCTGGTTGCTGTGGGGCGTGTTTCTGCGGATCTCTGTCGGCTTCCATGTCACGTGGCTGGTCAACTCGGCTACCCACCTGTGGGGTTCGCGCCGTTTCAAAACCCGCGATGATTCGACGAATAACTGGTGGGTTGCACTGTTGACCGGAGGGGAAGGCTGGCACAATAATCACCACGCGCATCCCGTGTCTGCAAGCCACGGCATGGCCTGGTGGGAAGTGGATTTCAATTACTGGGGTATCCAGCTGTTGGGGTTGCTCGGCCTGGCGAAAAACATCAAGGTGATTCGTCCTCATTCAACTTCGGGTGACAGGACGAATGCGTTCTGAGTTAGCTCACGGTACAACTTCCCGTGTAATCCAACGGTCAGCCCTCTACCGTGGCGAGCAGAAAGTCCAGCAGCGTTCTTTCGGCCCAACAGCCTGCGTCGCCGGGCTCGTGCGAGAGAAAGGCGCAGTGGCCGCCGTGCCGGGTCTCGACCAGCCTGACGCGGTTGTTGGCGAGGAGCTTGCCGCGGGTCTCGGGAGTCATACGGATGAAGGGATCGTCGAGAGCGTGCAGGATCAGCGTGGGCACCGTAATGTCCTGCACCCAGTTGGAACTGGCAACACGGCGGTAGTAATCGTCCGCGCCCGCGAAACCGCCGTATCGCGCGACGACCCGCTCGTCGAATTGCCTCATGGTGTGAATCTTGTTCAGGCCCTCTGCAGAGTAGAGTCCCGGGTAGAGTTCCGCCTTGTGGCGAAAGCGCTTGAGCAGGTCGCTGAGAAACCTGCTCTCGTAAAGGCGGTTCTGGGGTTCGTGCAGTGCGGTGGCGGAAGCAACCAGATCCATGAGCGGCGAGACGCCGACGACGGCCTTGAGATAGGGCGGCGGCGCGCCGTCCAACTCGCCGGCCAGCTTGAGAACCAGATTGCCCCCATGGAATAGCCGACCAGCGCGAAGCTGCGGATGAGGTGCGTGTGGGCCAGGTCGGCCGTCACAAAAGCGACGTCCTCGGATCGGCCGGCGTGATAGATAGAGGGAGACAATGGTTCGCCGGCACCACAGCTCCGCATGTTCATGCGGACGACGTTGCAGCCTGCTGTCCAGGCACGCGCCGAGTTCCCGCGCACATACGGGGAACAGGAAGATCCCTCGAGTCCGTGAACGATGACCACAGTCAGTCGTGCGCTCCGGACCTCGGCGGGTTGCCAATGGCAGTGGCACAGCACGAAACTCGCTCCGCGCGCTGAGGTAGCGGTTTCCACCTCGATGAGTTGGCTCTCCGGCTCAGGCAACGTATCAGCGCGTGGCAAAAAGTTGCCGATGATGGTCTGCAGGTGCCCGTTGCGCAGGAAACGCCGGGGCACAAAAGGCCGCATCCACGGCGAGGCTTCGGTGGAGTCGAACCGGTCCTCCCCTTTGGAACTCATGGGGCCCTGATTTCACGTGCCAATACTTATCAGGTTATGCGTCTCGGCGATGGAATGTTACCGGTGTGACAAGCCTTGGACTTGCAGCCCAGGCAGGCTCCTGCCGTTTGGATATCTGAAAGGTATTCTCCAACAGTTCCCTCCAGACGCACGCACAGATCATCGATCGGCATGGGCGGTTCCGGTAACGCTTATTATGATGAACGGCGTATGCGTTCATTTTCACTAAGCGAGGTCATCAGTTCTCGTTCCATCTGAAGAACGTAGTCCTCTGCTTCGATCAACATTGGGTGAATCGCGGTTGGGTCTCCGCGCTCAACCGCCTTTTTGATTTCCCGAAGTTTCCCGAGGAGGTTCGTTGCTATCGTCATCGGCATCGGAACAACGCCACCAGCGTTTAATAAGAAGGATATGTCCGGTTTTCAACATGTGCGTTATCCCGGCGTCATAACATCCCCCAACAGTGTGAACGAAATGGTATGGCGAACTGGTAATCCTCATTGGTTCGTGTTGCTGTCTGGAATATAGAGGTCACGCAGTCGGAATCAGTGAGTCCGTCCCAGGATCGCGCGTCAGTGTGGCCGGACTGTTGACTATTCTTCATTGTTCATTCGCATTCGCCTTCGCGAACGAGTAATAACGCCGCCAGCAATTGACGCAACGGACCGCTCGCAGGCGGAACAGAGCGAGCAGGCTGTCCAGCCATTCCGGCTCGGCTGACTTGAACTCGATGGAACTGCATAGGGGACATTTCCTCCCCGTCCAGAGCAGTCGCGGCACTGCGGGTGGCCAGTTCAGCCTTGCGCTGTTCATATCGATCGATCCCTCTGCGCGCTACGAAGTCGCTGCATCGCCCGCGCTCGAATTGGTATCCAGCCACGCAAGAAGTTCGCGGATGCTGCCGGTGGCGAGGGCCACGCAGGAGTCTCCCGCTCCGTAATAGAGATAGATCGTGTCGCCGTCCACGCCAATCGTCTGGCCACAGGGAAAGACGACGTCTTTGACATCACCGCCGCGCTCATAGGCAGCTTCGGCGCCGAACACCCAGGAATCCCCCCGTTGCAGGCACAGCTCCGGATTGTCCAGATCGAACAGAGCAAGACCGATCCGATAGAGACTGCCGGATGCCGTGGTGCGGACGCCGTGATACAGCACCAGCCATCCCTTTGCGGTTTCAATAGGAGGCGAGCACAGACCAATCTTGTTGGCATCCCACCATCCACCGCGACGAGCTTCGAGCATGATCTTGTGACGACCCCAGTGCCGCAAGTCGGGTGAGTAAGAGATCCACATGTGAGCACCCAGCGATGTCATCGGCCGGTGGATCAAAGCCCAGTATCCGCCGATCTTTCGCGACAACAGGGCCGCGTCCTTGTCCTCCGGCGACATGATCACGCCGTAACGTTCGAAGCTCCTGAAATCCCTGGTGAGTGCGAGTGAAACTCCGGGGCCGCCGCGGGCGAAGGAGGTATAGGCAACGGCGTATTGTTCCAGCTCCGGCACCCAGGTGATGCGCGGATCCTCGATACCCCAGATTTCTTCGGGATACTCGCGCGGTTCTGCCGGGAACGTCGGTGCCGCGTCGATGCGCCATTCATCGACTCCGTTGGCGGATCTGGCCACCGTCAAATGGGACAGCCCACGCCGGTCCTCTACACGGCACAGCAGCAAGGTATCGCCGTTCGCCAGACGCACAGCGCCCGCATTGAATACGCTGTTGACCGCGTACGGCCAGTTATCCCGGCTGAGGATCGGATTCAGGGAATGACGCGTGAACAGAGAGAGCTGCGGATCGCGATAACGAGGCTGCTGATCCGCAGAATCGTATTTCGGCTGTGCAGACGGAAGAAGAATAGGAGTCAAGGGCAAACGCTCATTTCCTGGTCGAGGTGTGTGGGAGGGGATACTTCTACGGCTTGCATATCAAGCAAAGCCATGAGGAACGAGAGGGTCGATTCAGCACCCTGATTTTCGTTTACGCGGTCTGGATGCAATCCGTCCCTGCATCCTCCGGTCGCGGCATCGTACAGCGGAACCTGAAGATCGTTCTCTCCCAGAAACCAGCGGAAGGCCGACCATGCTTCTTCCCGCCACAGGCTGTCACCGGTTGTCTGGTACGCCTGAACACAGGCGGCCACCGTTGCGCAAGCTTCCACGGGCTGCTGGTCGAACCGAGCCTTTTCTTTCCCCTCTGCGAAAAACCCCGTGGAGCCAATCGGAACAAAAACGTGGTCGTCGTCTCGATGCTGCTCCGCGACCAGCCATTTCAAAGACTCACACCCGACATCGATCATTCTCCGATTCTTACTGTTCCATCCAGCGAGAATGAGGGCCTGGGAAAGGCGCGCGTTGGAATACGCGAGGCTCTTTTCGAACCATCGCCAGTCCTGCGAGGCAGTGCGCTCATAGAGATCCAGCAGTTTGTTAGCGAGCAGATTCCGTGTTCCCTGGATAATCCTGTCTCCCGGGAACGAGTCCAGATATCCCTGCATGCCCAGAACCGAAAATGCCCAGGCGCGTGGGCTCGTGAAGGCGAGCGTGGCTGGGACGGCGGCCTCGAACAGTTGGCCGCTCGCTCCTCGTAATCCTGGATCAGTCGAACGGCCGAGCACGGTTCCGAGGGCCCACAGCGCGCGGCCATGGCTGTCTTCCGACCCGGTAGTTTCCTGCCACTGACGATCATAGCCAAGAAAGTTTCTAAATCGGCTGATCTTATTGTTAAAGGCAAACTCAAGAAAACCGAGGTAGCGGCGAGAGAGGTCCGCGGCATCCAGGCTGCAGGTTTCCGAAGACCCCCGCATTAGTGCCGTTACGATCAGAGCGCGCGCGTTGTCGTCGGTGGTGTAGCCCTCCTGACAGTTGGGTATCGAAAAGACGGCATGCTGCAAAACGCCTGTGTCGTCTGTCATGTGCCTCAGGTGAGCCAGATCAAGTGCCGGCAATTCATCTGTCGATCTGGCCGCGAAGTTATCCTGGAGCGACGGGCGCGGCCGCAGAATGCGTTCGGTACGCGCGCGCTGAAAGCTCGCCATGTAAGCCTGGGCCGTCCGCTGCCAGGTGGTGCCCCGCGAATGAAGATAGGCACGCTTCCGCATCGCGTGCCGCTCGGCGTCGTTATCCAGCAGCCGATTGGTCGCCTCCGCAATCGACGCCGGATTGTCGAAAGGAACAAGGATGCCGCGTCCATCCGCGAGCAGTTCCTGCGCGTGCCAGTAAGGCGTGGAGACAATCGCTTTGCCGGCGCCCATGGCAATCGCCAGCGTGCCGGAGACGATCTGCGCTTCCTGTCGGTACGGGGTTATGTAAATGTCCGCCGCGCCCACATGCTCAACCAGTTCTTCCGCGCTGACAAAGCGATTATTGAAGATCACATGAGAGGAGACGCCTAACTCGACAGCCAGCGCCTGCAGTACCTCCCGGTAGCGCTCGCCTTCACGCCGCCGGATATGAGGGTGCGTTGCTCCCGAAACAATGTAAGTTACGTTCTTATGCTTCGCGAGGATCGCAGGCAGCGCGCGGATAACGTTTTCGATTCCTTTGTTGGGCGACAGCAGTCCAAAAGTCAGCAATACCGACATGCCCTGGGTGTTAAACAAATCCTTGAAGTAGTTTGGGTCGGTAAACGGGAAATCCGGCACGCCATGGGGAATCAAATCGATCTTTTCCAGAGGGACGCCGTATACGCGCTGCAAAAGGGTCGAGGCGAGTTCGCTCATTACGATCAGACGATCGGACAGATGCGCGATCTCTTCGAGCACGGTCTGTTGATTCAGATCCGGTTCGCGCAGCACTGTGTGGAGAGTTGTCACCAGCGGCATCTTCAGCCGGCGCAGCAGCGACAGGATGTGGCTACCGGCAGGTCCTCCAAAAATACCGTACTCATGCTGCAGACAAACCAGATCGTTGCCATTGAAATTGAGAAATTCTGCAGCTCGCCTGTAGGAGGCGCGATCTTCCTGTTCGATTTCCATCCGCACCCGATCGGGATATTCGTAACTCGATTCCGGATCGTTGACGGGTATTGCGAAAAGACGAGCGTCGCCGTATTCGGACGCTATGGCCGTGCATAGATCCGTCGTAAAAGTCGCAATCCCACATTGCCGCGGCAGATAGTTACCGATGACCGCAATGCGCGTGGGCAGCGGTAATGGCGAACTTTCGCCTGCCGCTAGCGGCCGCGCGCTCTCTGCGGACGGATTCCCGGCCAGTCCATCCATATGAAGCATTTCCGAGAGGGTCACGGGTTCCTGCTTTCATTCTTGTGTTGGGGCAGCTATGGCCCGCGGTCTTACGCACAACAATCCGGCATTCCAGTCGTAGGCGGTCGACGCGATGGGGGAAGCGACTGATGCCTATTGCGGTGCGAGTTCCCGAATCGTGATCTCGTCGATCAATCCGAGCGAAGCGTCCTGCTGTATGTGGCGCACATGCAGGGTTGCTTTGGCGACATGAAAACCGAGATATTTTGAGACACGCACAGAGCCCAGCTCCGCAGCGTTGAACCTCTCTGGCGTTTGCGTCAGGGCACGCGTGATCGCGTGTGCGGTTGCCGATTCGTCCGTTCCGCCGAACCCGTGACGGGAGCAGGCATGCTCGATCCACATGAAGTGCCACCCCGCGTTGCGCACAGCAAGATCCAGCTGCGCAGGCGCCGCGTCTTCCACGGACATCCACACCTTGTCGAAGGGTTTCTGTTTCAGATGAAGCCCATTCGGTAAAACGCATCCAACCCGCAGAAAGATCGCCGGCGGCTTTACCACGAGCCTTCGCCGGACTTTCCCGAGCTCGCCGGGACGCCAATGGAGCCGCCGACCTGAGCATTCGGCACTGCTTCGGGGGCGATCGGATGGCTGGGACTGATGCTGATGTCTGTCGATTCTGCCTGAGCGCCCGGATCCGTGCTCTCAGCGGCCGCCTGCGTATCGGACCGCTTCAATCCGAAGGGATAAACGGAGGTGCTGGCCGTAGAAAGGTGACCCTTTACATCGGCTTTCTTGATGAGGCTCATAGAAGCTCCAGTCGTCGTCCGGTTGCTTACCTGAAAGAGGCTCGTCTGGAGCAAGGCGTGGAGGGCTGAAGGCGAGGAAGGAGATCAAGTGCTGTAGCCAGTATATGCCGGAAATACTATGATGCCGGTTAAATCTCATTAAAGCTGGCAATGCCAAGTTACTCCCGTGTGGAATTCGCAACAATGTGAGCAATCCAGCTCAGATATTGTTTTGCATCTCTGTTCCAATCATTTTGGAGCAGAGTCTCTCTATATCTCCTCACTCTTGGATCTGAGCTAAGTCAGCCCATCTGAAATGTGTTTCCCTTAGCTTCCCCGCACCGAATAAGGAAAACCAATGAAAATTACGCCTCTGCTGCTTGTCGGCGCCTTTGCGCTGACAAGCGGAAATCTCTGGGCTGCCTCTGGACGTCAGGATTCGATCGACCGTCTGCAAATGTCTTCGAATGTACTCCACTCCATCATGGATGCACCGGATAAAGGTATTCCCGACGAAGTGGTGAAGGATGCGAAATGCATCGTTGTGGTTCCCCATCTGGTCAAGGGCGGATTCGTGGTAGGCGGGGAGCACGGCCGCGGGATCGCGTCCTGCCGCACCGCTGAAGGCTGGAGTGCACCGGCATTCGTCTCCATCGGAGGCGGAAGCTGGGGTCTGCAGATTGGTGTCGAAGGCGTCGACCTGGTCATGGTCGTCATGAACGACCGCGGCCTGCAGCATCTGCTCAGCGACAAATTCCAGCTGGGCGGAGATGCATCGGCCTCCGCAGGCCCGGTGGGCCGCCACGCTTCGGCGGGCACAGACTGGAAGATGAACACGGAAATCCTGACCTACTCGCGCTCACATGGGGTTTTTGCGGGAGTCACCCTGGATGGAGCTGTGGTCGAGCAGGATGTGGATTCCACGCGCGCCATCTACGGCCGCGACGCATCTTTCCGGTCGATACTGTCGGGCAATGTCCGCGCACCGAAATCGACGCTGAGCTTTATGCGGGTCGTCGGGGAAATCGGTCGCGCCGGCACGATTGCGGAAGCGAATCCGGGCCAGCAGTAATTTGGCACACCTGGACGTCGATCGGGCCTTCCACGGGCCGATCGACGTCCGGACAGGAATGGAGAATCTATGCCGCTTATGAATGTTGTCATCACGCTGGTCATCGTAGGAGTCCTTCTGTGGCTGGTGAACTCCTTCATCCCCATGCAATCAACGATTAAAGGGATTCTGAACGGACTGGTCACCATCGTTGTAATTATTTGGCTCGTGAATGCGTTTGGGCTGATGCATTACGTCACCCATTTTCGCGTTGGACATTGACTGCTCACTGAAGAGATAGCTCCGGTCAGGTAACCGCATCGACTGCAGGATGCAGGATGCAACGTACTGCGGCAGTGATCTGCCATAAAGGAACACTTGTGAAAACGAAACTGCTGTTTGTCGTACCCGCCATGTTAGGCGCGAGCGCCTTTGCTCAGACGTCTCCCCAGTTAATTCCCCTGATCGAGCCGGCTCCTTCGGTCCATCCTTACCGCACAATGGTCATCAGCCGCACGGTGCAGGCGGTGAACTATGAACACCGAGGCGAGGCCACTAAGGTGGATTTCGCAGGGACCACGCTGATGCCCACGGCCAATGGTTGGGCGAGAGTCGAAAACAAACGGGGCAATCTTGCCATTACTGCCGAATTTGGGGATTTGGACAGGCCCACAGCCTTTGGCGGTGAGTATCTCACTTACGTGATGTGGGCTATCTCGCCGGAGGGCCATCCGGTCAATCTGGGAGAAGTGCTGGTAGGCGGGAATCATCGCAGCAAACTGCACGCTACGACAGATCTGCAGTCTTTCGCGCTGATCGTCACTGCGGAGCCTTACTATGCGGTTCGGCAACCGAGCAACGTAGTCGTGCTTGAGAACGTTGTGCGCGCCGACACCCAGGGAACGACCGAAGCCATCAGCGCGAAGTATGAACTTCTCGAGCGCGGAGGCTATATTCCTACAGGCTATAAGTTCGACCCTGTAGTTTTGAAGGCAAAGCTCCCCCTGGAATTCTTTGAAGCCCGCAATGCGGTGCGCATTGCCCAGGCAGAGGGGGCCGAGGAATATGCCGGAGACAGTTATCGGCGTGCAGCGCAACTGATGAACACCGCGGACACCGAGGCAACACAGCGGCACCCTTCCACGTCGGATCTGATTGCTACATCGCGTGAAGTCGTCCAGACTGCGGAAGACGCACGGGCGATTGCTGTGAAGAATATCGACGAGGCGCGTCTGGCCAGCGAGCGTCAGGCTTCGACAGACGCAGAGGCAGCGTCGCAGGCGCAGGCCGTCGCTGCGAACCTTCAGAAGGAGCGGGCGCAGACCGAGGCTTCGCAGGCGCGGTCAGATAATGCGCAGGCGCAGGCAGAGAACGCGAATGCACAGACGGAGGCGGCGAGAGCACGGTCGGCCAATGCCCAGGCGCAGGCAGAGAATGAGAGCGCACAGGCCAATGCAGCAAAAGCGCAGTCGGATGAGGCCGCCAGTCAGGCTGCTTCCTCGGCCGCGGTAGCCGTTGCCGAAGCCGACGCTGACCAGGCCCATGTGGAGGCACAGCAGCAGGTGCAGCAGGCCAACAGCGATAAGGCAGCCATGCGCGCCCGGCTGACGGAGCAGTTGAATGCCGTTCTGCAGACACGTGACAGCGCCCGCGGACTGATCATCAGCATGTCCGATGTACTGTTCAACACCGGGGAATACTCATTGAGTCCCGGCGCGCGAGAGAAGCTGGCGAAGGTCTCAGGCATTCTGCTCTCCTATCCTGGACTCGCCATCGCAGTTGGAGGTTACACCGACAATGTTGGCAGTGATGCGATGAATCAACAGTTATCGGAGAACCGGGCTGGAGCCGTCCGCGATTACCTGGTGCAGCAGGGGGTGACAAACACGGCGGTCACCGCGATCGGTTACGGCAATTCGGAACCGGTAGCGTCGAACGACAACGCCGGCGGTCGCCAGCAGAACCGCAGAGTGGAACTCGTAGTATCCGGCGACGCCATCGGCAATCCAGCCACGGTTGCAACCAGTAGCCTGCGATAGAGCGGCTGCGTTCAGAACGGGCGACGAAAGGCTTAACGATGAAAACGTCAGGAATCACCCGCACTGCGATTCTGTCGTTGCTTCTCGGATCGGTCGCGCTTGCGTGCGCAGCGCAGGACCGGCCATCCGACAGCAAGGACAAGGACCATCCAAAACAAGACAACGCGCACCAGCAGGCCAGACCTCAGGCCAAACCCGGGGAGCAGCACGCGCAGCAATCGCGACCATCCACTGAGCAGCGGCAGCCCGCCCACCACGAGCAGCAGGCAAAGCAGTCGTCGCAACGGGTTGAGCAGCCGCGGAAGGCCGACGATCCACGGCAGGCTTCGCAACGGCAGGTCTCGCAACAGCAGCGCTCCACAGTCAGTAAACAGCAGGAGCATGTCCGGCAACAGCGAAGCGCCGCACCCGCAGAGCAGAGCCGGACACACGAGAGCCAGGCACAGCAACATGTCCAGCAAGCTGCCTGGCAGCAGCATCGGGCGGGGAACTGGCAGTCGGACCACCGCACCTGGCAGCAGCGCGGCGGATATCACGGCTACCGAATCCCCGACGACCGCTTTCGCGGTTATTTCGGACCGGACCATGGATTCCGAATCCAGGGCCTGCCCTTCATGGTCGTCGGCGGGTATCCGCGCTTCCAGTACGACGGCTATTGGCTGAGCGTTGTTGACCCGTGGCCGGCCGACTGGGGCAATGACTGGTACGACAACGACCAGGTCTATGTCGGGTACGTCGACAACGGCTACTACCTCTACAACCGGAGTTACCCAGGGGTTGGCATCGCCGTGAGCATTTCGATGTAACGGTGCGGGTGGTGCGGTCGAAGGCTCGGATCGCACCGCCCGCTCTTATCGACGCCGCCGGCGCGAAGGCGTGAAATCCCGGGGCATCGGAGTACGATCTCCAGCACCATATCCGTTCCAGTATTGCGAGCGATGTTCTCGGGCGAAGATCGTGCCCGGGAGGAAGCAATTCAAATGACCACGCTGAAGACGATAGGATTCAACCCCGAGGCCTTTCTCGCGAGCGCAGGGCTGGGCCGAAAAATCGTCCTGCTCAAGCCAAAGCAGACCTTTTTTGCCCAGGGAACTCCCGCCGACTCCATCTTCTATCTCCAGAAAGGCCGTGCGAAGCTCACGGTCGTTTCAAAGACCGGAAAAGAAGCCACGATCACTCTTCTATCCACGGGCGACTTCGTGGGCGAGGAGTCGCTCACCGCGGTGGCCGGGCTCCGCATGGCGACCGCAACTGCCATTACGGGCTGTACCGCACTCAAGATTGAACGGGCTGCAATGATCCGGGTCATGCATGAAGAGCATGCCTTCTCCGATCTGTTCTTATCGTTTCTGCTGGCTCGCAGCATGCGAATCCAGTCCGATCTGGTCGACCAGCTCTTCAACTCCAGCGAGAAGCGTTTGGCGCGCATTCTCCTGCTGATGGCCGAGATTGGCAAGCCAGGCCACCCGGAAACGACGATTCCGAAGATCTCCCAGGAAACCCTGGCCGAAATGATCGGCACCACCCGGTCCCGCGTCAGCTTCTTCATGAACCGCTTTCGCAAACTCGGCTTTATCCAGTACAACGGCCGCATCCAGGTCCACAAATCGCTGCTCAATGTGGTTCTGCTCGATCAGCTGCCGGATCGCAACGCGGCTAACCCGCCGATCCTCGTCGCTACGGGCGTCGCACCCAAATCGTGACTCTGTCAGTCGGCGCCGTACTCGACCGCCTCGGCAGGTGACCGCTTCGATGGAAACCAGCGCCCTCCTGATTATGAGTTGATGCAAATCTTAACTGCTCCGCACCTGTCCGCCGTCAACGCAGCAGCGGGGCGGTCGTTCCAGCTCCGGGTCTTCCTGGCGCAGAATCTCTTCCAGCTTGACCGTTACCACCCCGCATCGTGAAGTTGAGTGGGTCCTGGGTTCGAGTCCCAGCGGGCTCACCACAAAATTGTCATCCCGAGCAAAGCGCCGCCGTGATCTCCCCAGCGGGGCAGGATGCGTCCCGGCGCGAAGCCGAGGGACCCCCCGTAGCGAAACGGCCTCGGTGCGTCATCACAGCCCTCCCCGCGGAGGGATCGGTCGCGCAGCGGCCGACAAAATCTCAAGCGGTGTCTCGCCTCACCCTAAACCCCAAACTCTAACCCCTAAACTCTCTCCAGGAAATGCGCCCCGGAAACCCCCTGCAGACGCGCCGCCGCCGCCTCCGGCGTAATGTCCCGCTGCGGCATCCCCAGCAGTTCGAACCCAACCATATACTTCCGCACCGTCGCCGATCGCAGCAGCGGCGGCAAAAAGTGCCCGTGGAAATGCCACTCGTCGTGCCCGCACCCATCCGTCGGCGCCTGGTGAAAACCCATCGTGTACGGAAAACTCACCTCAAACAGATTGTCGTAGCGCGTCGTCATCTGCTTCAGCACATCGGCCAGCCCGTCCCGCTCCGCATCCTTAAAGTCCAGCAGCGACCGCACGTGCCGCTTCGCCACCACCAGCGTCTCGAACGGCCACACCGCCCACCACGGCACGACCGCAAGGAAGCTCTCGTTCTCGCACACCACTCGCACCCGCTCCCGTGCTTCCAGAGCGGTGTAGTCGCACAACAGGCAGCGTCCGCGCCGCTCCCGATACGCCCCCAGCGCCTCCATCTCCGCCAGCGGTTCATCCGGCACATGCTCCGTCACCCAGATCTGCCCATGCGGATGCGGATTGCTCGCTCCCATCATCGCCCCGCGATTCTCAAAAATCTGCACATACCGGAAATCCGGCTCCGCCCCCAGCTCGCGGTATTCCTCCGTCCACACATCCACCACCCGCCGGATGTCCCGCACCTCCATCCGCGCCAGCGTCAAACTGTGGTCGGGATAAAAACACACCACCCGGCAACGCCCCCGCTCCCGCTCCGCCCGCAACAGCTCGTGCGTTCCCACCCCACCCGACTCGCGCTCCGGTTCCGGCGAGTCCGGCAGCAGCGCCGCAAAATCGTTGTCGAAGACATATGTGCCCTCATACTGCGGCGTCACCTTGCCCCCGGCCCGCGTGTTGCCCGGGCACAGATAGCACTCCGGATCGTAGTGCACGTCGGAGAAGCCGGATGACTTGCTCACTTCCCCCTGCCACGGACGAGCAGTCCTGTGTGGAGACACCAGCACCCACGCCCGCCGCAGCGGGTTATACCGGCGATGCGGAAACATCAACGCCTCTGCCAATCTCCCTCCTTGCGCTAACCTGTAACCCGTAACCTGTAACCTGCAACCAGCGCCCAGCGCCCTAAACTCCAAACTCTAACTCCTAAACTCCGCCGGCGGCGCCCTTCTATACGCTGTCCGCTATCCGCTGTACGCTCGCCTTGATCGCGCCAGCGCGATCAAGCCGTAGGCTTATCCGGCACCGGCGCCACCGCCAGAAACTCCCGCGCGAACCCCTCCGCAAACTCCTCCAGCAGCACCCGCACCCGCTCCGGATCCTCGCTCCTCACAACCAGCCCCGCGTGATGATGCTTCTTCAGCCGCAGCACAATCTCCGGCGCAAAAAACTTACGCGTATCCGGCTCCGCCGTCTTGGCCAGACACAGTACGCTCCCCGCATAAAATGCCAGCGGCTGCGGCGCCCGATACGCCTGCCCCCGCACATCCGCGACCTCAATCCGCGCCCACTCCCGCCACAGATTCACCCCCGTCGCCGCTTCCACCACGTTCGCAATAAACGCGCCGCCCACCCGCGCCGCAGCCTCCAGAAAATACGTCCGGCCGTCTTTACGGATGTACTCCGCGTGCGTCACCCCGTTCCGCAATCCCAGCGCCGGCATCAGCGCCGCGTTCATCTGCGTCAGCTCCCGCGCCTCGTCCGACCCGCGATCGATCACCCGCGTCGTGAACACCCCGCCCTCATGCATCACCTGCATCGGCGGTTTCCCGTACCCGCTCACCGCCGCGAACACGACCTTCCCCTCGCTCACAATCGAGTCCACGTGATAGATATCGCCGGGCACAAACCGCTCCAGCAGATAAAAGCTCTGCCGATCCCCCAGCTCCTCCAGAGTCCGCCACACCTGCGCCGCCTCGTGGCACTTGCGGATCCCGATCGCCGATGCCTCCGCCCGCGGTTTCAGCACCCACGGCGCCGGTACCCGCTCCATCCACTGGTGCAGCTCCTCATGCACCAGCACCCGCGTAAATTCCGGAACCAGTACCCCCGCCCGCTGCGCCTCTTCCCGCATCACCAGCTTGTCCCGATAATGCGACGTCGCCGTCCGCCCCATCCCCGGAATGCGCATGTGCTCCCGCAGCGCCGCCACCGTCTCCATATCGAACTCGTCCAGCGCCACCAGCCGGTCGAACCGCCGCGTTTGCGCCAGATACGTCACCGTATTGGTGACCTGCTCCATCGTCAACCCGTCAGGCATGGTCACAAGCTCTTCCAGAATCCGCCGCGGCCAGTCCCCGTTGCGATGCTTGTCCAGCGTCAGCAACATCACCCGGCACCCCTGCGCGGCGCACTCCTCCAGAAACGCCTGCCCCTTCTCATACGTGCTGATACACAAAATCCGCGGCTGCTCGCTCATGCCCAAACTCTATTCCCTAAACTCTAAACTCTGCTTTGTTCCCGCCGCCTGTTCTACCATAGTTTCGGGGATGCCATGTCCGACCCCTTCCATTTCTCCGCCGTCGAAATCGCCCGTCTTCACGACCGCGCCACCGCCCTCTGGCACCGCAACGAAGACCCCCACCACATCCACGCCCACGACTTCCTCGATACCGTCCTTAACCAACACCGCGCCAACTTCGATCTCTGGCATACCGAAGACCGCGCCCGCGATCCCCGCGCCTCCGAGCATGACATCGCCGAAGTCAAGCGCACCATCGACCGCTACAACCAGTGCCGCAACGACCTCGCCGAGGAATGCGACGCCATCCTCCTCGATCAGGCCGCAGAATGCCTCCGCCCGCAGGGCGGCCCCGCCCCAACGGCCCCTTTAAGCTCCGAATCCCCCGGCCTCATCATCGATCGCCTCTCCATCCTCACCCTCAAAATCTTCCACACCCAGGAAGAAGTCGACCGCCCCAACGCCCCGGAGGGCCATTCCGACCGCAACCGCCAGCGCCTCGCCCTCCTCACCGAGCAGCGCGACGACCTCGTCGCCTGCCTCGACCAGCTATGGGCCGACGTCCTCCAGGGCCGCCGCCGCTTCAAAATCTACCGCCAGCTCAAGATGTACAACGACCCCACATTAAACCCCTCCATCTACGGCAACGCGCCCGGCGAACCGCATCCAAGCTGACCGCAGTTCCAGCTGACCGCCCCGCCAGCTGCCTCTCCCCCCTCTCCCTGTACGCTGACCGCTATACGCTATACGCTGTCTTTGCCATGCTGCTCGTCAACGCCGACGACTTCGGCCTCACCCCCGGCGTCAATCGCTCCATCGTCGAACTCCACGCCTCCCGCGCCCTTTCCTCCGCCACCCTCATGGCCACCGGCGCTTTTTTCGACGACGCCGTCCGCCTCGCCCACGACCACCCCACTCTCGAAGTCGGCTGCCACATCCTCCTGGTCGACGGCACCCCGGTCCTTCCCCCCTCGAAAATCCCCACCCTCTGCCCCAACGGTCAGACGTTCAGGCCCAGCCTCACCCACTTCATCCGCGACCTCTTCACCTTCCGCATCCGTCCCGAAGAAATCACCGCCGAAGCCACCGCTCAAATCCGCCGCCTCCAGGCCGCCGGCCTCCGCGTCTCCCACATGGACACGCACAAGCACACCCACCTCTTTTCCGGCGTCCTCCGCCCCCTCCTCCAGGCAGCCCGTGCCTGCGGAATCCCCGCCATTCGCAATCCCTTCGAGCCTGACTGGTCTCTCCGCGCCACCTCGAACGCGTCGCTCCTCCGCCGCTTCGCCGTCGTCGCCCTCAGCACCGAACACCGTGGCTTCCTCCACCGTGTCCGGCTGGCTTCGCTGGCCACCCCCTCCGGCACCCTTGGTGTTCTCGCCACCGGCACTACCGAAGTCTCAACCACTCTCCAGGCCCTCCTCGCCTCCATGCCGCCAGACTCCAGCGCCGGCCCCCGCCCCGTCTGGGAACTCGTCTGCCACCCCGGCTATCTCGACGCCCACCTCGACCAGGTCCGCACCCGCCTCCGCGACTCCCGCGCCCAGGAACACGCCGCCCTCCTCGAACTCCTGCCCAGGTTCCCCCTCGCTTCCTGGCGCGACCTCACCCTGAGCCTGTAGCATGCTCCTCCGGGAGCACCCTCTCCATGCCCCTCATCGATATCAGCAGTCTTCCGGTCACCGAGCGCCTTCCCGGCTGGTACGGTCGCTATTTTCACTCAGCTGGCATGACCGTCGCCCACTACGAGTTCCGGCGCGGCTCGCACATCCACGAGCATTTCCACCCTCAGGAAGAAATCTATGAGGTTCTGGACGGCGAGCTGGAGCTCACCATCGACGGCATCGTCCAGGTCGCAAAAAACGGAGTCGTCGCCATCGTCCCTGCCGACGCACGCCACTCGGTCAAAGCCCTTACCGACGGCCGCGCCATCATCGTCGATTCCCCTCGCCGCCCGGAATTCGAAGAGCACAACCCCTCCCAGTCGGGAACCAACCCCGCCCCGCCGGCGTAATCTTCTTCCGAGGACCCCGGCATGGAAGCGTTCTACAACTGGTTTTTCCCCGTCGTCTGGATCGCCTTTCTTCTTTACTGGCAAATCGCCGCCGTCGGCGCCAAAACCACCCAGCGCCTCGAGCCCGCCCTCTCCCGCGTCCTGCGCACCCTCGCCTTCCTCATCGCCATCGCTCTCTTCTTCTTCGATCGCCTCCCGGTGCCCTGGCTCTACCGCCGCTTCCTGCCCAGCCCTCTGGCCTGCTTCTGGATCGGCGCCGCCGTCACCGTCGCCGGTCTTCTCTTTGCCGTCTGGGCCCGCGCGATCCTCGGCGCCAACTGGAGCCGCTCCGTCACCATCAAGCAGGACCACGAGCTCATCACCGCCGGACCCTACGCCTTCGTCCGCCACCCCATCTATACCGGCATCCTCACTGGATTCCTCGGCAGCGTCATCGCCCTCGGCCAGCTTCGCGGCATCGTCTCCTTTGTCCTCGTCTTCCTCGCTCTCTGGTACAAGCTTCGCCTCGAAGAAGACTGGATGCGCTCCCAGTTCGGCGACGTCTACACCACCTATGTCCAGCGCACCGCCGCCCTCGTCCCCTGGCTCCTGTGAATCCTGCAGGACGCTCAACCTGAGCCGAATCCCGGACTCGAGCCAACACCCAAATCCCTCTGTGCTCTCCGTGTCCTCCGGATGCCAACTGCAGGCAGGCGCGCCCTCGCTACAATCCCCCTTATGCACGAGGTCATCGTCTACTCCCGCGCCGGCTGTCACCTCTGCGACGTCGTGAAAGAGACCCTCTCTCAGCTCCGCAGCTCCGCCGATTTTCGCTGGCGCGACGTCGACATCGACACTGACCCTGAATTACGCCGGCTCTACAACGACGAAATCCCGGTAGTCTTCATCGACGGCCGCAAGGCCTTCAAATACCACATGGACCCCCGCCAGTTTCTCCGCGCCCTTGCCGACAGGCCGTAGCCCCCACGCTCTCGCCATCCCTTCTCCTGCGACGAGGTTTCACTTTGCGTCATCTCATGGAAAACGGGGTGCATTCCATGCAGAAGATGAAAGATGTATTACAGGCCGCCCAGCAAAAACATGTCGCCATCGGACATTTCAACGTCTCCGACCTGGCCCTGCTCAAGGCCGTCTTCACCGCAGCCCAGGAGCTCAACGTGCCGGTGATTGTCGGCGCCTCCGAAGGCGAGCGCGCCTTTATGGGCGTCGCCCAGATCGCCGCTCTCATCCGCAGCCTGCGCGAAGAGTACGACATCCCCATCTTTCTCAATGCCGACCACACCCACTCCCTCGCCAGCGCCGAAGAGGTGGCGCGCGCCGGCTTCGACTCGATCGT
Source organism: uncultured Acidobacteriaceae bacterium (assembly GCA_963770525.1). Taxonomy (GTDB): domain Bacteria; phylum Acidobacteriota; class Terriglobia; order Terriglobales; family Acidobacteriaceae; genus Palsa-343. The sequence continues at coordinate 298,704 of CAVYPY010000011.1, forward strand.
CTTTGACCGCTCCTCCCTCCCCTTTGCCGAGAACGTTCGCCAGACCAAAGAAGCCGTCGCCGTGCTCAAGGCCATCCATCCCTCCATGCTCGTCGAAGGAGAAATCGGCGACATCGGCAGCGGCTCTGAGATTCACGATGCCATGCCCGATGCCTCGAAGGGCCTCACCCGTCCCGAAGAAGCACGGCAATTCGTAACCGAAACCGGCATCGATATTCTGGCTCCCGCCGTAGGCAGCCTGCACGGCATGTCCCGCAGCATGATTGACGGCAACACCCGGCAGCACCTCGATATCGAGCGCATCGCCGCCATTCGCAAAGCCGCGGGCGTGCCCCTCACCCTCCACGGCGGCTCCGGCACCGACGACGGCGACTTTCGCAGGGCAATAGTCGCCGGCATCGCGATCGTCCACATCAATACCGAGCTGCGCGTGGCGTGGAGGCGCAGTCTCGAAGCCAGTCTCGCCTCCAGACCCAACGACGTTGTTCCCTACAAGATTCTTCCCCCGGTCGTCGACGCGGTGAAGGAAGTGGTGAAGTCGCGGCTGGAACTCTTCAACCATCCCGCCGTCGCGGAAGCTGTCGCCTGACAGGATTCGCGCTCCTGCAGCGCCCGCCCGCGCGGAACTCATCCCCGTCCGTCTGCCCACCGCAGTCCGCCTGAGCGGACGAGACCAATGGGGATCCGCCTGCTTTCAATCAGTCAATGAGCGCCAACCGCTCGGTATGTCGATTGAGGCCGATTTGCCTGGATCGATCTGCCGGATCGATCTGCCCGGATCGATCAACAGAGCGTTCTCGTCCGTTTGGTACCATTCCGAAAAGCTATCTGTAGAACAAAGTCCACCACGGCAATCATTCTGACCCTTTGTGCTGCGTTCCGCGTCTCCCTCATTCACCCAGCTCTTTCCAAATCCGATCAAACATTTTCCTGGTGAAGGCAGGTACGCTGAATTCTGCCCCTCCGTTCAACTACAAATGGAAGGAACGACATGAAAGTGAAGACGATGCAGGAGATCTGCCTGTACCGGAATGTCTGATTAAGGCACTGGCCTGTACGGGAGCATTCGCAGCCGGGATGAGAATCGCATGAAACGAAGAGATTTTGTAAGGCTTGGATGGGCGACCATCATCACGGCCGGCGCAGGAAGCCTTCCCTCGCCCGGGGAGTCGCCAGGACTCCAGCAGGGTCAGGGGTCGCCCCAGCATCGGATCGCGCCCCTGGGAGCTAAGCCGCCGGGACCGAAGGCCACTGGACGAGCCGCGCATTTCACCCTGCAAATCGCACCCATGCTGGTCGAGCTGGCCCCGCAGGTTGTCGTCAGCACAATCGGCTACAGCAATCAGGTCCCCGGTCCCCTGCTGCGGATGCGCGAGGGTCAGCAAGTCACCGTCGACGTTGTGAATGAGACAGACGTTCCGGAATACGTGCACTGGCATGGCCTGTTCCTTCCCTCGGAAGTCGATGGTGTCGAAGAAGAAGGCACTCCCCCGGTCCCGCCCCACGGCAGGCACCGCTATCAATTCGTGGCCAGGCCGGCGGGCTCGCGCTGGTACCACTCGCACACCGCGGCCATGCTGGACATGCATCGGGGCACCTACACCGGCCAGTTCGGATTTCTCATGATCGATCCCGCAGATGAGCCCGGACACTACGACCAGGAAGTCTTTCTGGCGCTGCGTGAATGGCAGTATTTTCTCTCTCCGGTGGATCCGGACGAGATGGCGCCGAATCCCCACGACCCGATGCCCGAAAAACCGGCCACTCCCGACCTGCGTCCGAACGGACTCCAGGTCAGCGCTCCTCTTTATTCGATCAACGACAAACTACTCGGAGCGGGGGATCCCCTTCGCGTCAAACCGGGTCAGCGCGTCCTGATGCACCTGCTCAACGCCAGCGCTGCGCAAATCCATCGCGTGGCTTTGTCGGGCCACAAGTTTCAGGTAATCGCTCTGGACGGCAACCCCGTGCCCACGCCACAGCTGGTCGATGTGATCGAGATCGCTCCGGGCGAGCGCGTGGATGCGATCGTGGAGATGAATAACCCCGGCGTCTGGATTTTAGGGGAGATTCGCGATATCGCGCGCCAATCCGGCATGGGCATCGTGGTCGAGTACGCGAATCAGAAGGCGCGCGCGCGATGGGCTCCGCTCCCCCCGATCGCCGCTGCGAAGTGGCGCTGGGACTACACGATCTTTGGCACCACCGCGCCCCATCCCGCGCCAGACCACACCATCGACATGGTCTTTGAAAAAGTGCCCGGCGGCCCCACTGGAATCAATCACTGGCTGGTCAACGGCAAAGAATATCCGCATGAGCGGGAATTCGTCTTCCGGCAGGGACGCCGCTACCGCCTGGTGTTTCACAATCGCACTGACGATTCTCACCCTCTGCATCTCCACCGCCACAGGTTCGAGCTGGTCGAGCTCAACGGCAAGTCCACTGCCGGGATTATGAAAGACACCGTGATCGTTCCCGCCTATGGACGCGCCACGGTGGATCTGGTCGCCGACCATCCGGGCCTCACCCTCTTTCACTGCCATATGCAGCAGCACATGGACTTTGGTTTCATGGCGCTGTTTCGTTACGCCTGAGCGGCCCCGCCTGCGGCACGGCTGCCTGCTCCACCGCAGCGTCGAGGATCATCCCTCTGCCGAATGGTTCGAGCGGCCTGCCAAATCCTGCCTGTAACGCCATCTTCACGCATTTGAAACGCACGCGAAACCTTGAAGAGATACAAGTGGGTGGTTTGGCAAGGTTCCCCAAACCCCATTCCAACCCCAACACTCGAAACGTGAGGACCTTTATGGAGACGACGCAAGGCAGGATTTGTGCGGCTGTACTCATGGGCGCAGTTGCCTCGATGCTGGCATTTGCAGCCGGGGCAAACGCACAAAATCAGAACCCCCATCCCAATCCGTGGTCAAACAACCGGGGCTGGTCACCCTCCAATTGGGTGCCCAACGACAATCCCTGGCCGTACAACAAAGTGCAAAGCACGCCCCTGCTGGGGGTGGTTGGCGACGTCGCCTGCCAGCCCGGCGAGGAAGAAGCTGGGGAGAAGGCGGGGGAAAACTGCAGCGGGGATACCGCCCAGAATCTGGTGGAAAGCCAGGCGGCCACAGCGCAACAGTTTGAGAATATGAAGCCTGACCGCGTCGCGCTCCTCGGAGATGAGCAATACCAGGTAGGCCAATATTCCGACTTTGAGAACTCGTACGAGTTGACCTATGGCGCTTTCAAAATGATCACGAGGCCCACGCCTGGCAACCACGAGTTTTATACCGAGCACGGCGCCATCGGCGTTGCCGGCTACGGCTACTTCTCCTACTTCAACGGCCCCCAGCACAATGCCGATGGAAGCATCATGACCGCTACCATCGCCGGCAACCCTGACACCGCCGGTACCTTCACGCAACCCGTGCCGTATTCGGATGGACAGGCGGGACATTTCGCCCAGACCGGCGGACTCGGAACCAATGCAGCAGGCGGCCCGGTCGGAGTTGGAGATGGCTGGTACTCCTACAATCTGGGCTCCTGGCATCTGATCTCGCTCAATATCGAATGCGAGACACAGCCGGGCGGTTGTGCCACCACCGGGTCCTGGTTTGCCTCCGAGCTTGAGTGGCTGAAGAAGGATCTCGCGGCGAATCATTCCGCGTGCACCCTCGCTTACTGGCACCAGCCCACCTACAGCCCTGCCAACGGCCTTGGCGAAGAGGGCACCACCGCCGTGGCCTTTTGGCAACTGCTCTATCAGTACCACGCTGACCTGGTGCTGAACGGGCACGACCACCTCTACGCCCGCTACCGCCCGCTTGACCCCGACTCCAACTACGATCCCAAAAATGGCATTCGCGAATTTGTCGTGGGTACCGGCGGCGAGACGCTCGATACCGTCGTCACAACCCCGGTAGCCTCCGGCTCAGACGCAACGAACCTTGAGGATCCTACCGGCAACCCGAGTTTCAACGCAGAGAATCTCCAGGCCTCCACCGGGGAATTCTGGGGCGTGATGGGCCTGAAGCTCCTTCCCAACGGCTACGCGTGGGATTATGAATCGGCCCTGAAGGATCCTGCACAGACAACCGGTCCGGCTTCCTACAGCGACAAGGGCGTCGGCACCTGCCACGGTTCAGGCGACCAGTGGTGACTGGATCGTCTTCGCCACGTTAGGCTCCACCCCGCTTCAGCACACAAATCCTCCTTCGCGCCCCCTCGCGAAGGAGGATTTCCTCTTATCGCCTCATCGTCAGTTCCCATTGCCGGAAGCCGACCACTCGGAGAGCACTGCCGCGATCTCATGGAACGTGGATGAACCTCACCACGGCGCCCGCGAGCCTCCCCCGCCCAATGATCTAGAATCAACCCGTTCCCTCGGAACATCGCCATGAGCCGAGTTCTCATCATCGACAGTCAAACCCCGGTCAGCCACGAAATCGGCGAACTCCTCACCGGCGCTGGTTTGCCGTTCGAGTACGCCGCCGGCCACATCGATGCGCTCCACCGGCTGCGCTGCCGAGCCTTCGGTGTCATCATCACCAGCGCCGACGGCGTCATCGATGAAGCTCTCGCTCTCCTCCAGGAGATGAGGCTCATACGCCCCAATCTCAAGTGCATTGTCCTCGCCCCTCACAGCACACCCAGCGAGATCATCGCAGCGCTGCGTGCGCGCGTCTTCGGATGTTTCACACCTCCCTTCGACGCCTACGAGATCTTCTGCGTCGCGCGCAATGCTGCCACCGGCGACGACTCCAACGAAGACATCGAAGTCATCTCCGCACGCCCCGGCTGGATCGCCGTCCGAGTCAACTGCCGCCTCGCCACCGCCGACCGTCTCATGTCTTTTGCCAGAGAGTTCGCCGCGCAGCTGCCCGAGACCGCACGTCAGGAGATCATGCTGGCGCTTCGCGAGATCCTCGTCAACGCCATGGAGCACGGCGCCGCCTTTAATCCCGACCAGGTCGTCGAGGTGAACGCCATCCGCACCGCCCGAACCATGACCTTTCGCGTACGCGATCCGGGCGCGGGATTCCGCAAGGAAGCCATTACCCATGCAGTCCATGCCAACGCATCCGACGATCCCACGGCGCACATCGTGCAGCGCAACCAGGAAGGGATGCGCGCTGGAGGTTACGGCCTCCTCCTCGCCGCCGGCACCGTCGACGAACTCATCTACAACGAACAGGGAAACGAAGTCCTCCTCATCAAGTACCTGGACTCGCCCGCGCAAAAGCCATAAACCGCACACCCGGAATTCTCAGGACCGGCCTGGCCTAACCGCAATAGATTCCGCTCGCAGTGCTATGCTCTCGGGATGCGTTGGCTTGCAGCCATTCTGATCCTGGTCGCAGCAGAATCTTTTGCCGCTATATGCACAGCAGCCTGGCAACTCCATCGGCGTTCCGGCGGGAGCAAAAACAATCCTGACCGCAAAGGGCGAGGGCGTACAGATTTACAGCTGCACGGCCGCGCAAAATGGAGCCAGATGGATCCTGAAGGGTCCCGACGCCAAACTTCTCAATGCCGCAGGCGAACCGATTGGTAAACATTTTGCCGGACCCACCTGGAAGCTGAATGACGGCAGCCAGGTCCTGGGGGAACTGCTGGCCAGCCAGCCCTCGCCCGATCCGGATTCGGTGGCCTGGCTGCTGCTGCGAGCCAGAGCCGGGTCGGCGACAGGCAGGCTGGCTGAGGTGACGTTCATTCGCAGGACCGACACCCACGGCGGTGTGCCGGCGGCAAACGACTGTCAGGGAGCCGGCGATGTCGGAAAGACCGCGCGGGTTCCCTATTCAGCAACCTACACGTTTTATGCGGACCAGCGCTGAAGTTTCCTCTTTCCGTCACAGGAAAGGCAGTTTGTGAGGTCATTGGCGAATGACCGGCCGCCCCGCCCACCTTTCTCCTCACCCCCATCTACAACAAAAGTGTCAGACGCCCCCTGCCAGGTTGTAGCCGGGCAACCGCTGGGGTCATTGAAAGTGATTAACGAATAAGACAATCATCATTCCGACGACATTCCCCCCAAAAAAGCTGGAAAAAGTGGTTGTTTTCATGCAAAGTCACGCTATCGCGGCATGCCGATCCGATCGGAGCAGTCGGCAAGTCCCATTCCGGCATCGACGAAGCGGTGAATCCCGCCCTTAGGGATGAAAATCCATGAGTCCCCTTCCGGACAATCCGGCAGGCAGTCTCGAAGCTCAACCAGAGAAGAGATTTCGCAATGGCAGACGAAAGCAAGCATCACGGATTGGCCTGGCTTTTTGCCGGATTGGGCGCTGGCGCTGTGGCCGGATTCTTCTGTGCCCCAAAGTCTGGCCGTGAAACGCGTGAGAACTTCGCCGGCGGCGCCGACGGGGGCAACGAGCATCTGCACGCATTTACCCGCCAGGCCGCCGAACAGATCCACGCCCTCGTCGAGCAGAGCCGCCAGCAGGTCGCTGCCCTGGTCGACAACAGCAGGGAACAGCTGAGCGAGCACGTCGATCGCTCCCGCCAGGTCGCCGAAGAGTTCCGCGCCGTGGTCGGCCAGAGCCGCCAGCAGGTTTCCGCCCTCCTCGACAGCAGCAGGGAGCACATGAACGAGTGCGTCGATCGCACTCGCCAGACAGCCGAAACGCTCGGCGCCACCGTCGAACAGAGCCGCCAGCAGGTGTCTGCCCTCGTCGAACGCAGCGGAGAGGTGAACGAGTACGTGGATCGCACCCGCAAGGCAGCCGAAGCGGTCACCACCATCGTCGACCAAAGCCGCCAGCAGGTGTCGGCGATGGTCGATCAGAGCCGGCAGCAGGTCTCCACCCTCATCGACCGCAGCAGGGAGCAGATGAGCGAGTATGTGGATCGCACCCGCCAGGCCGCCGCAGCCGTCGGCGCCATGGTCGACCAGAGCCGCCAGCAGGTCAACGAGCACGTCGATCGCACTCGCCAGAGCGCGGAGGAAGTGAATGCCCTTGTCGACAGCAGCAGGCAGCAGGTCAACGAATACGTCGATCGCATCCGCCAGGCCGCCGAAGCCGTCAGCGCCCTCATCGAGAGAAGCAGGGAGCAGATGAGCGAGTATGTCGATCGCACCCGCCAGGCCGCCGAGGAGATCGGCGCCCTCGTCGACAAAAGCAAGGTGCAGGCCGCGGTCCCCGTCGACAGAAGCAGGGAGCCGGTCAACGAGCCGGCCGATCGCAAAGTCGAGACCATCGATCGCGCGCGCGCGCGCTGGGAAGAGTTCATGGAACAGGGCAAGCTCCATGCCGCGCCTCCCCAGTAGGCGCCGCGGTGAATAAAGGCCGCGAGGCGTAACCTCCCCTGCCCCTTTCGCCTGCCGCTCGCTTGATCGTGCCCACCAGCGGCGCACGCCATGCCGGGTCGGATCGCCCTTCGCATTCGTCAGGTTGCAGAGCGGATTCGCACGGCACTGGCGGCAGACAGCGGAAGGTGCAAAGGCCTGGAGCTGCTGCCTGCCCGGAGAACCAGCTCTTCCTGTGGCGATCTCGTGACCCGCAAACGAACGCCGGGTGTGATGCCGTGAGCCCTGAGCCTCTTCAGCAAAGTGGCGTCCTGATCCGAAACGCTGTCCACCACGAATTCCCCGTCCTTTTCGACATCCGTCAGCGGCCTCGAGACCCGCTTCGTCATCTTCCCGTCGACTGCTGGAATGCAGTGTCCGTGAGGGTCGAATTTCGGCCGCCCGAGCTTTGCGTCAATGCGCTCCTCGAAGCGCTCGGAAATGAAATGCTCCAGACGTTCGGCTTCCTCATGGACGTCTTCGATCGGGTAGTCGAGGATTTCGAAGAGAAACGCCTCCAGCAGTCGATGGTGGCGCACGATCTCCAGCGCTCGTCGCATCCCCGCGGCGGAAAGGCGCACTCCGCGGTGCAGTTCATACTCCACCAGCGAGGGCGATGAAGCGGCCAGCTTCTGCAGCATGTTGGTGACGGAAGCGGGAGCCACTCCCAGCCGCTTCGCCAACGCCGTGCTGGTAACCCGCGCTCCCTCTGCCCCTCCAAGCGCAAAAATGGCCTTCAGATAGTTGTCTACCGATTCGGTGTTCGCGTTCACGCGGCGGGTCGTCATGGTTGTCCAGACTCTCAGTTTGACATTTCCTTCAGTGTAGGCGAACCTAATCGTTAGGTTTACCTAATTCGCCGATGGGCAGCAAGCGACCCCGCCACCCCAAAGGCGCCGCCCCTGGACAACGGATACTGAAATGCGCGCGCTTCGAGCACGAAACCCCGGCCTCATTCTCGCCCTCATATTAACTATAGTTAATTCGGCCCCGCTTTGGGCCCAGAGCGGTACCAGCAGCGCGCTCTCCGGCGAGGTAACCGACCCGAGCGGTGCTGCCCTGCCCCACGCATCCGTCACCGCGACCGAGACAGACACGAAAGCCATACGGACCGGCGAGACCGATGCCGCCGGACACTTCCTCTTTTCTCAGATCAATCCCGGAACCTGGGTTGTCACGGTGGCGGCTGCCGGCTTCGCCGTCTCCCGGTCGCAGCCGACGGCCGTCGGCGTGGGCAGAATCGTCGCCCTGAACTTCGCGCTTCAGATCAGGACCACCAGCCAGACCGTGCAGGTGTCGGCACAACAGGAGTTGCTCAGCCTCGATAATCCGAATACCACGACGACGATCGAGGCAAAAGCGATCAAATCTCTGCCTAACCCTGGAGAAGACCTGACCTATATCGCCCAATTTGCCCAGGGCGCGCTCATGAATACGGCCGGATCGTCGAATGACGCCAAGGCCGCCGGAGGCTACGGCAATGTCGAGTTCAACGGGCTTCCCGCCACTTCCAATGGCTACATCCTCGACGGCTATGACACCAATGACCCGTGGCTGGGCCTGAACATCGGTCTGTCGACGAACTTGGTGATCGGCCTCGATGCAGTCCAGGAAGCAACCGTCAACACCAATTCCTTCGCTGTCGATCAGGGGCGTTATGCCGTGGCCCAGGTGAACTACGTCACCAAATCCGGCACCAATACGTTTCATGGAGATGCATACGAGATATGGAACGGATCCCTCTTCAACGCGGAAGACTACTTTCTGCATGCCAATGATACGCCGGGTGAGATCGCCAACAAGCCCCGATCCACAGTCAATGAATTCGGCGTGAGCGTCGGCGGTCCGATTCGCAGAAACAAGCTCTTCTTCTTCGGACACTACGAAGGCATCCGCATCGCGTTGCCCCTCGTCACTCAAATCACCCTGCCGACCCCGGCCTACCAGCAGTACGTCCTCGGACAACTGGCCGTCGGCGGAACCGATCCCGTCACCGGAACCACGCTCCCCGCGCAGCCCGCGGAGATTCCGTTTTATCGCAAGATGTTCTCCCTGCTGCCCGCTCCAGGCGGCTCGCCGGTGCCGATTGTGGGTTGTCCTCTGGGAAACAACGGCGACGGCTGCGCCAGCCAGCGTCAGGCATCCCTCAATAACAGCGACAGCGAAAACCTCATTGTGGCGAAGATCGATCACACCATCAACGCCAACGACAGCGTCTGGTATCGCTTTCAGCAGGACACAGGTCTGCAGGCCGCGTTCACCGATCCCATCAATCCCATCTTCAATTCCTATTCACCGCAGCCGCAGCGCACCCTGGTCGCCGGATATACCCACGTCTTCAGTTCGACCCTCGTCAATCAATTCAACCCCGGCGCCAGCTGGTACTCGAGCATCTTTGAGCCAGATAACTACGCGCAGGTGCAGCAGCAGTTCCCCATCGTTCTTGCCTCCGGAAGCGACAGCGTTCCGTTCACCACGATCGGCGGGAACGACAACACCTATCCGCAGGGACGCAAGGTCACCCAATGGCAGATCAATGACAATCTCACCTGGACGCGCGGCACGCACACCTGGAAATTCGGCATCAACACGCGTCGCCTCGACGTCAGCAACTACGACCTCGGCGAAGGCACCGTCCCCACGGTGACTTACAACGATCTGGCGCAATTCACCTACGGCGCTGCCTGGACCGCCAGCCAGAGTTACCCGGTAGCCCTCAGAGAGCGGGTCGCTGAGGGCAACCTCGAGTACTACGCAATGGATACCTGGAAGCCATCGCCGAAAGCAACCTTCACCTATGGCATGCGAATGACCTGGAATACCAATGTCACAAGCCCCGGCAATCTCTTCTCGCGCACGGCAGGCTCTTTCCTCGATGCGTCCCACGCAACCGATCAGCCTCTGAACCAGGTGGTCCTGGCCAACGTTCACGATCTCTTCCCTGGCACGCCGCTGTTCATCTACCAGCCGCGCGTCTCCTTCGCTTATGAAGTCCTCCCGCACACCGTGGTTCATGGAGGCGTTGGCGCCTTCAGCGACATCATTCCCATGCAGATTGCCGACCTCGCGGCGATGAACGCCCCCAACGATCCCACATTTGTTGGTGGCATCGGCGGCCAGGTCGGCGGCACGGGCATCGCGCCAGGTGTGCCCGGCAGCGCGGTGGACGCCGCTGTCAACGCCAACGAATCTTTCCAGTCCGTCTTCCGTTCCGGCGGCTCACCCTGCGCGGGAATTCAGCCCGGCGCTCCCACCTGTCCGCTCGCCGTCGGTCTCAACACTTTCCCCAGCGGGACCCTGAAGACTCCGTACTACTACCAGTACGACCTCGGCGTTGAGCAGCAAACCCCGGCGCGAGGCGACCTGCGCGCTGACTTCGTAGGCACACGCGGACTGCACGAGCCCTACCAGGTACAGCTCAACGGCTATCAAACCGTCTGTGACGGATGCTTCGCTCCATTCCCATTCCAGCGCCCTCTCGACCAGCGCTTCGGCAATGTCAACGAGTTCCGCACGGATGCCAGCAGCAACTACGCGGGCCTGCAGACGGTCTACTCCCAGCAGTGGCGCGGCTTGACGCTGCGCGCTAACTACACTCTGAGTCATTGCCTCGATGAGGTATCGAACGGCGGACTGCTGGCGTTTTCGACCCAGGGCCTCCTGTCTCCTCTGCCCGGTGAGTTGCAGCGGCAGTACGCCAGCTGCGATTACGATGTACGGCACAATGTCACCGCTTTCGGGATGGTCCAGGTTCCATTTCATTCCCGCCACCGGCTCCTGCGCCCGATTTTCGGCGGGTGGTCGTTCTCCGAGACGGCGATTCTGCATTCCGGCCTGCCCTTCAGCGTGCTGAGCGAGCCTTACATCGCCAACGGCAACGGCGTCTTTCAGGCCAACGGAGCCAGCACCATCCAGTTCAACGCCCCTGCCTATGCCAACCGAGTTCCGGATGTGCCCAAGTATCGCAGGACATCGATGCCCGGTGTGACCGTCGCCGGCACAAAGCAATGGCTCAACCCGGACGCATTTGTCTCGGTCGTCGATCCGGCGACCGGCGCCTGCACCGGAGGAGATTCGCCGCTCGACTGCCAGTTCGGAAACTCCAGTCGCAACTCAGTCCGCGGCCCGCATTACACCAACTCCGATATCTACATCACGAAGACTTTTCCCATCCGGGAAGGCCTCACGTTCCGTCTCGATGGGCAGATGTTCAACGCTTTCAACCATCCAAACTTTGCCCTGCCGAGTGAAGTTGAAGCGGGCGTGCCGGGCGGCTCGATCCCCGCCCGCTTTGGCACGCTTGAGAGCACAATTTCGCCCCCGACGGGCCTGCTCGGCGTAGGCCTCGGTGGCGACAGTTCTCCGCGCATGATCGCCTTCCAGGGCCGAATCGAATTCTGAGAGCCCTTCGCAGGGAATCCTTCGTTCCGTTTCGGCCAGCCGCCAGATGCAGACGATAGAATCGTCCCATGTCGGACATAGCCCTTGCGCATATCGCCTCGCCTGAAGTGTTGGCCCGAGCCCGAAAGATCAAACTCTTCCTCATGGATGTGGACGGCACCCTGACCGACGGAGGCGTGTGCCTGATTTCAACAACGTCCGCCGATGGCTCGGCGGATTCGCCTGTCTCCGAAATGAAGGTGTTCAACGCCAAAGACGGACAGGGTCTGTCGCTTGCCCACACCATGGGAATTCAGACCGGCTTCATCACCGGGCGATCCTCACCGGCCGTGGCTCGGCGCGCTCACGAGCTGAGAGTCACGTTTGTTTATCTGGGACAGGCGACGAAGACCCGGGCCTTTGAGGAATGCGTGCAAAAGGCAGGTGTAACCGAAGAGGAAGTCGCCTATATGGGTGACGATCTCCCCGACATTCCTCTGGCGAAGCGAGCAGGACTCGCCGTATGCGTGGCGGATGGAGCGCCCGAGTTGGCTGCCGTCTGCCACTTCGTGACTCGAAAACTCGCTGGACGAGGCGCGGCGCGCGAAGTCGTGGAGTTGATCCTGAAGGCCCAGGGCCGCTGGGAAGAGGCCGTACCGCAGGCTCTCGCTTAGTGCAGTAGCCTCAATACAAGCAAATCCTGAAACGCGATCTCCTCACACTCATCGAAATCTTCGGCGGGATGCCACTTACCAAGCAGATGGCAAACGCGAGCCAGCCACGACTCGCCGACGCGAAATCTCCGGAATGCCGGCTGTACCTCCACAATCGATGGGCGAGTAACTCGGGTCACAACGAACCAGATATACTCCTCATCACGAGTTGCACCCCGGAGGACCGTATGCCTCCTCGTCTCGTGTTGCTCCCGGCTCTGGCCCTCGCGTCTGTCTCTCTGCTCGCTCAGACGGCAACGCCAACTACCCTCCCGTCTCGAGCCGCAGTAGCCACTGTACCCACCTTCACCCGCGCCGATGTCCATCTCGGCCCCTGGATTAACTACCCCTACATGAATGGCGGCAATCTCCACGGCGACCGCTACACTCTCCGCCAGGCCACCATGCTCGATCTCATCGCCAACGCCTACTCTCTCGATCCAACCATGATTCAAGGGGGGCCTTCCTGGCTGGAGTTCGATCGGTTCAACATCGTCGCCCAGGCTCCGCCCGGAACCTCCCCGGCCACACTGAGGCTCATGCTGCGCTCGCTCCTCATCGACCGCTTCGGGCTCGTTGCCCATAACGGCACCACGCCGCTGCCCGCCTGGGTTCTCACCGCGGTGAAGCCGAAACTCACTGCGGCCGAAAGCGGTACGACGGAATGCGGCCCCACCAAACCCACTGTAGTGAGCACGCTCGCGGTGGCCTGTCATAACATGCCCATGGATCAGTTCGCGCCCATCCTCCAGGGCTTCGGCGGCGGCTACTTCGGCAACAAGCCTGTGGTCGACTCCACCGGCCTCGGCGGCAGGTACGACTTCGACTTTCAATGGACCCCCTACAGCCTCCTCGCTCAAGCCGGCTCCGACGGCATCTCCATCTTCGCCGCGATGGAGAAGCAACTCGGCCTCAGGCTCGATCTCGGGACCGCACCCCGCTCCGTTCTCATCGTCGACAAAGTGAACCGCACCCCCACGCCCAACGCGCCGGGAATCGAAAAGGCTCTGCCGCCGGAGCCGCCTGCGCAGTTCGAAGTTGCCGTCATCAAGCCCAGCAGGCCCGACGAGACATCGGGCGGCATGATGGGCCCCGATCGTGTTGACCTCCAGGGGGATTCGCTGAAATACCTCATCCAGTTCGCCTGGAACCTTAACCTCGACGACGACGAGTTCCTCGTCGGCCTCCCTAAGTGGGGTGCCTCCGATCGCTACGACATCCAGGCAAAAGCCTCCGCCGAAGACCTCGCCCAGACGGCAAACGGCCCTGGGGTTGAGTATGAAGAACTCCGCCAGATGCTGCAGAGGCTGCTGATCGAACGCTTCGGCATTCAGGCGCACATGGAAGAGCGACCCGTCACTGCTTACAACCTCGAAGCCGCCGATCCTAAGTTAAAACCCGCCGATTCTGCCGAGCGCACCCAATGCGGCGAAGGCCCCGGTCCTGGCGAAAAAGATCCACGCTCCACCAGGCCGATCCTCAACCGCGTCATCCATTGCCGGAACATCAGCCTCGCCGAATTCGGCCGCCAGTTGCCTTCCCTTGCGTACGGCTATATCTACTCGCCGGTCCTCGATGACACCGGTCTCAAAGGCCGCTACGACTTCACCCTCAGCTTCAGCTCCGACAATCGCCTGCAGCCTGGATCGGGAGAACCCGGTGCTGCGGGTTCGGCTTCCGGCCCATCGCAGGGCGCCTCTCTCGCGTTCGCCGACCCGAACGGCGCCGTCTCCTTCTTCGACGCAATCCATCACCAGCTTGGCCTCCGCCTTGAGAAGGTCCGCCGACCTGTGCCGGTTCTGGTGATCGATCACATCAACCGGCAACCCTCCGCAAACTGATCGGCTGTGTCCGAATGGCAGTCGCTTTCGCGGCCCATTTGCGTCGACAGGCACAGACGGCAGTCGGAGCGAAGGAACGGCTCTTGTCTTTCAGCCGAGCTACGAAAATCGGCCCTGTATTTACGCCTGGTAAGGATGTGCAGGTTCACTCCTTATCCACATAGGAAGCCGGACCAGAGTTCTACTCCGCTCTTAACGCCTCTACGGGATTCACCCGCGCCGCCCGGCGCGCCGGAAGATAGCTCGCCAGCAGCGCGAAGCTCCCCAGCACCGCCGACACCCCCACCAGCGTCGGCACATCCCAGGCGTCCACGCCGAACAGCAGACTCTGCATCAGCACCGCCGCTCCAATCGCGCATATCACCCCTGCCCCCAGCCCTGTCGCTGTCAGCCATGCCGCTTCCCGCAGCACCATCCAATGCACCGTTCCGCGCTCCGCGCCCAGCGCCATTCGCACACCAATCTCCCGTGTCCGCTGGCTCACCGAATAGGAGACAACCCCGTACAGTCCGACGATGCCCAGTACCAGCGCCAGCGCCGCAAACCCACCGACCAGGTACGCCGACGAGCGGTGCAGGTAGGCTGCGGGAGAATCGTGAATCAGCTGATGCATCGTAATCGGGTCGTACGTTGCCAACCCCGCATCGATCCCGTGCACCGCCGATGTTATCGTCGGCAACATCGCATCGGCGTCCTGCCGCGTGCGCACCACCAGAGCGAAGTCGTTGGGTGGATGTTGCCGAAAGGGCAGATACACCGCTGGCCCTGGCGCGGCATCCAGTTGCCCTTCCTGAATGTCGTTCACAACGCCAACAATCTCGATGTGATCTTTCTCGTCTCCCTGCGGGTAGATCTGCTGTCCCAGCGGATTCTCTCCGGGGAAATACCGCTGCGCCATCCTCTCGTTGATCACCGCCACCAGCGGCTTCGACTTATCCTCGTCCTCGCGGAACCAGCGGCCCCGCAGCAATTGCGCCTCGATCGTGGAAAAATAGTCGTAGCTCACGTCACGAACGAGAATCTCGTTTTGCTCGCCGTGATAGGGACGGCCAACCACCCAGTAGTTGCTCGCGTTGTCTCCGGCACCCAGCGGCAGCGTATCGGTAAAGGCCACCGACTGCACCCCCGGCAGCTCCGATACTTTCTCCTGAATCTCCCGTTCCAGCTCAATGACCTGTGGGTCTTTCGCATAGGCCGCCCCCTCTGCGCTCACCTGCAGGGTGGCCAGATGATCCGGCTCCAGCCCGATTTCGCTGTGCAGCAATCGGTAGAAGCTCTTACCCAGCAGCCCTGCGCTCACCAGCAGCACCACCGCGACGGTCAGCTCCACCACCACGAGGTTCGCGCCGAGGCGCCGCCAGGTACCTCCCGCATAGCTGCGCCCCCCGCTGGTCAGCCCTTCCCGCAAATCGCCCGGGAAATGCCGCAACACCGGTGTCAGCGAAAAGATCGCGCTCGTCACCAGGAAAATCGCGCAGGCAAAAAGCACGAGATGCAGATTCAGCCCCAGCCCTTGTAGATACGGCATCTTCGCCAGCATGTCTTTCGGGATGAACCGCTCGGGCAGTTCCATCATTCCGCAGGCTCCGGCCACCCCCATCACGCTCGCAAGCGTGACCAGGGTCAGGCCCTCGGTAGCAAACTGGCGCACCAGCCGCGCGGGAGAAGCCCCCAGCGCTCCGCGCACCGCCATTTCCCGCCTGCGGCTTTCTGACCTCACCAGCAACAGGCTGGCCACGTTCACCGTCGCGATCAGCAGCAGCAGCGCGGCCCCGCCCAGAAGCGCCAGCAGAATCGGCCGGGTATCGCCTACGACGACATCCGTGAGCGTCATCATGTAGGCCCCTCGATTCAGGTTGGCATCCGGATATTCCCGCGCCAGCTGAGCGGCAATCGTCAGGACGTCGGCAAACGCGGCCTGAAATGAAACACCCGGCTTCAATCGGGCCAGGCCGACGAGGTTTTTGCAGCCCCGAATCTTCTCGCAGTCGCGGGAGGCGCGCTCCGTCGTCCAAAATTCCGAGGGCGCTGCTGGAGCAAAATCAAAATTCTTCGGCAGCACGCCAACAATTTCGTTGGGATCATCATCCAGAACGACAGTCTTTCCCAGCACGTCCTTCCGTCCGCCATAGCGTGTCTCCCACGTTGAGTAGCTCAACAGAGCTACGCGGGGAGCGGAAGGCTGATCGTCGCCCGGACGAAAACCACGGCCGAGCATCGGAACCACCCCAAGATCCCGGAAAAAATCCGCGCTGACCCGCGTGCCGCTCACCGCCTGCAGCCCATCCCGCGTCTTCAGCGTGAACCCGAACGCTCCGTAAACATCCAGCGACTGGAAAACCGTGTTCTCGCGTTTCCAGTCCAGGTAATCCAGATAAGAAAGGTGGTACCGATTGCCCATTGTGGTGGTCTCATACAGCACCACCAGCTGGTTCGGCCGCGCATACGGCAGCGGCCGGATCAGCGCCGCATCCACAAATCCAAAAATCGCCGTGCTCGCTCCGATCCCCAGCGCCAGCACCACCACCCCCGTCACTGCGAATCCCGGATTCCTCTTCATCTGCCGCAGCGCGAAGCGCAAATCCTGCGCCACGGTTTCCATACTGAATCCGATCGCTTCATGGCTGCGCTCCCGCATACGCGTTGGGTTGCCGAACTGCCGCATCGCGGCGTAGCGCGCCTCCTCCCGAGTTTTCCCCTGTTCCCGCAGCTCCCGCTCCATTTGCTCGCGGTGGAACGCCATCTCTTCGTCCAGCTCTTCGCCGAATTGCCCGCGCCGAAACAGCAGCGCCAGCTTCCTCAGCACGCTCGTCACGATGCTCATTCCGCCTCCTCGGCGTCTTCCAGCACACGGCCGATCGCCGTCATCATCTGCCGGAACTGCGACATCTCCAGCCCCAGCTGCCTTCTCCCCGACGCCCTCAGCGTGTAGAAGCGAGCCCGCCGGCGGGTCTCCGTCGTCTTCCACTCCGCTTTCACCCAACCCTGAAGCAGCAGCCGCTGCAAAGCGGGATAGAGCGAGCCCTCTTCCACGGTCAGCACGGCGTCCGAGATCCGTTTGATCGACTGCGCAATGCCGTAGCCGTGCAGCGGAGCACGCCTGAGCGTTGTCAGGATCAACATGTCCAGAGTTCCCGGTATGAGGTCGGATTTACCCATGGAATTGAACCATAGGTCATCTATGCATCGCCTGTCAATGGTTAGCCGAATGGGTGAGATTCTCAATCAAACTCCGCGCTCAATGAGCCCGGGATGATTGCCGTAAGTCCGGCAACCTGTAACCTGCAACCGATTTCCTGTCGTTTTGTGGAAATCTTGTCAACCCCTCGCCGTCCGAACCAAAGTACCGTTTTCCCGTTAACCTCTTCCGCATCAGCCCACCATTCGTAACCGTCACAGGTCCACAATCTGGCAGTAAACCCGTCCAAACTTGTTATTCTGAACTTATAGAGTGAAATTCAGAAAAAGGACCGCCCAGCCGCGGTCCTTTTCCTTTGTCCAGGAACTTCCATGCCCTCCAGTTTGCCCGCCACTTGCGCCTTTGTCCTCGATAGCGACCAGCCCTGCCGCCCCCCGCCCTCCACAACGACCATTACTGCCGTCATCACACCCCACCGCCCTCAACCGCCGCGCCAGCGATACTCGGGCGAACCCGAAGAAGTCCGCCCGGACAGCCAGTGTCTTTTGGAGCCTCTGAAAACCACCCTGTTTTCCGGTAATCAGCGTTTGGAGCCCCCAAACCAAATCGCCACCTAATAGAAAGGAAGGTACTTCCCCAAAAACGTACGCCAGGGGGGTGGGGGGTTGGCCCTGTACCCTGCACCCTGTACCCTGTACCCTGTTCTATGACTGGCTCAACTCGCGTTCGCTTCGCCCCTTCACCCACTGGCTACCTCCACGTCGGCGGAGCCCGAACCGCCCTCTTCAACTGGCTCTTCGCCCGTCACTTTGGCGGCACCTTCATCCTTCGCATCGAGGACACCGACTTCGAGCGCTCCTCCGAAGCCATGGTTGAAGGCATCCTCGAAGGCATGCGCTGGATCGGCCTCGACTGGGACGAAGGTCCCTTCTTCCAGTCCCAGCGCCTCCCTCTCTACCAGGCCACAGCCGAGAAGCTGGTCGCCTCAGGCCACGCCTACTACTGCTTCTGCACCAAAGAACAGCTCGAACAGCGCCGCGCCGAGGCTGCCGCTGCCGGCCGCCCACCCATGTACGACCGCCGTTGCCGCACCCTGGAGATCGAGGAAGTGGCCCAGCGCCGTGCCGCCGGCCAGACGGCCGCGGTCCGCTTCGCCGTCCCCGATGGCTTCACCTCCTGGGACGACGCCGTCTTCGGCCGCGTCGAGTTCGCCAACGCCGAGCTCGAAGACTTCGTTCTCCTTCGCTCCGACGGCATTCCGACCTATCACCTCTCAGTTGTCGCCGACGACATCGACATGCGCCTCACCCACATCATCCGCGGCGCCGATCACATCTCCAACACCCCCAAGCAGATCCTGCAGTACCGCGCCCTCGGCGCCGATCTGCCCACCTTCGCCCACGTCCCTCTCATCCTCGGTCCCGACAAGACCCGCCTCTCCAAACGCCACGGCGCCACCTCGGTCATCGCCTACAAGGACATGGGCATCGTCCCCGAAGCCTTCCGCAACTTCCTCGCCCTCCTCGGCTGGTCGCCACGGCAAAAGGACCGCGAACTCTTCTCCTCTGACGAGCTCGTCCGCCTCTTCAACCTCGACGGCATCTCCAAATCGAATGCCGTCTTCGACAACGACAAGCTCGCCTGGTTCAACACTGAGTACATTCGCGCCTACGACTCAGCGAAACTCCTTCCCCTGATCGAAATGGAATGGCATGCCGCCGACCTCTCACCCAACCGCTCCCGCGCCGAAATCCTGGCCGCCATCGACCTCCTCAAACCGCGCGCTCGCAGCCTGAAGGACTTCGCCACCTCTTTCCGCGCTTACTTCACCGACCAGTTCGAATATGATCCTGCCGCGGTGGCGAAATTCCTCGCCGACCTCGCCCTGCCCGGCCTGCTCCAGGAACTCGCCCACCGTTACGCTGCCGCTACGGAATTTACGGAAGCCTCTGCCGAAGAAGTTCTCCGTGCCTTCGCCGCCGAAAAAGGCATCAAGGCCGGCGCACTCATCAACGGATCCCGCGTTGCCCTCACCGGCCAGGCCGTCGCGCCCAGCCTCTTCGCCGTCATGGCCCTCCTCGGCAAGGAACGCGTTGTCCGCCGCCTCTCGGAAGTGGCCAAACCACCCACGGCGGGCTGATCGGACCAGCCGGCCGGAAGGGACGATCGGCTGTCGTCTTTCCTGTCCGCTGAACGCTGTACGCTGAACGCTTGTTGTTGCTACAATCCGAAGAGCGGGATGGTGACAGTCCCGCGGTTCGCGGCACCTCAGCACAGCGAACGCACTACCGAAATCGGCAGCGCAACGCTTCCGGTTCTGCAACACCAGGGGACGTAGTTCAGTTGGTTAGAATGCTGCCCTGTCACGGCAGAGGTCGCGGGTTCGAGCCCCGTCGTCCCCGCCATACAAAGCAAAGCACTTAAGCTTGTATGGCACCCACAGTGACAATCCACAATCCGATCCACAATTCACTGCACTAGGCGACTTCCAAGTCCTACCGCGCTTAGAAACGCGCCTTGTGCTGCCTGCTTTTCGTCGCGGTCATCCTGCGTGTAGAGGTTCATGGTCGTGCGGATATCGCTATGCCGCAACATGCCCTGCACCGTCTTCGGATCGACCTTCCCCTTGTTCACGAGCCAGGTGCTTAAGCTGTGCCGCAGGTTGTGAAGACCGAAGCGCTGCCCCTTCGCGAGTACGACGCCAGCGCTGATTGCCGCCGGCCGCAGATGGTCCTGCACGAATGTCGACGCCCAGATGGGCACCTTGCCGTCCTTGAGCAGCGACGGAAAGACAAAATCATCGACCTTCGAGTATGGACTCTGCGCGCGCCATTCCTTCAGATATTGCGCCAGTACCGGATGCATCGGCACATAGCCGTTCGAGGCCGCCGTCTTGGTCTCGCCGTCCTCCCCCTTGGCCCATCGCTTCGATATGCGGATTTGCCCGTCGCTCCACAGGATGTCCGACCAGCGCAGCGAGATAATCTCGGATGCGCGAAGCGCCGTGGCGGCGCAGGTCAGAACCAGCGTGTAATGCAGCGGGTTCGTCAGCTTATTGAGAATGGCAAGGGTTTGCTGCGGCGTGATGACGACTGCCTTGTAAAGGGACTTGCGACCGCGTCTCGACATGCTCCACTGGATTCTTGTCGACGCGCTCGTGCAGGATGCCGACCTTATAGACCCGGTGCATGATGCCGCGGATCTTCGAGACCGTCGTCCAGGCTAGTCCATTGACGGTATGAAGCGACTTCAGCCAGCGCTGAATTTCCAGCGGCCGGATATCGCTCGCGAGTTCATTGCCCCAGCGGGCAATGAGGTAATCCCGGACGTAATGCTCCACGATCGGGATGGTGTTGACCGACTTCGGGCGCACTGCATCTTCGCCAAAATCAGCCTTCAAATAGTATTCCGCGAGGGCATCGAAGCGGATGCGAGTACCAGATTCTTCACTGTTGATGCGAACGAGCAGCCCTAGCCTGTCTACCTCGCGCCATGCAGCCTTCTCAGTCGGGAAATCCCTGAGAAGGCCGACTGGCAAGGTGTTTTCTTTGCGGCCGCCGTCCGCTGTGTTGAGCCTGTACCGAAGCATCCAAACATCTCCGCCCTTGCGGGACACAAGTCTGAGTGATCCCCTCTGATATGCCATAACGTCTCATTTCAGTAGGGAACGCCTAATGATTGGATGATACGCCGGCTCGCTTTCAGTGGCCGACGCGATTCGCTGGCTATTCCTGCGATCGATGGCGGCAGCGAGTTCCGAAAGACGAAAGACCCAGGTTTTGCGCAACTCGCCAGTTCCAATCGGATAGGCGCCTGTAATTCCGCGACGGGCGAGGTCCAAAAGGAAGCGCCGACTAATTCCGATGAATTTGGCGGCTTCCTGAGCAGACACGAACGGTTCGGGTACTTGCCGCGCGTCAATCAAGCGACCATCGCCGTCATCCTGCCCTGGAGCGGGTATTCCTTCAGGGGGAACAGCTTCGCCTCCGTTTTGAACTCCCGCAGGCACGATTTGGAGGCGAGAGCGCTTCTCAGACTCGATTGAGTTTCTCTTCGCACTAGCTTGCGCGCTGCGTCAATTTGCTTTTGCAGCGGCTTGGGACGGTTGCACTGTTCGGGTGGTTCAAACAGTTCTGGAAAGAGTTCGTGGGTATCGTGACCTTTGATAGGAACGGGGGACATGGCTCACCTCACACGCCGACCTGCCCCCAGCCTGAGGTGAGCCGCGCAAACTGTCCAATAGCTTTAATTAATCGGCTTATAGATTTTGTGAATCAGTGCCTGGTACAGGACGGAAGATTCCAGGGAATTTCTTGGAAACGTGTGGAATATCTTGTACTCAACGAAGTGCGCGGGCACTCATGGCTTTACGAGAGTCATGATTTAAAGAAAGCGGACCGGCGCACAGACGTGGGCTTTCGCCGCGATTTCAAGCGTCAGCAGCTTATTCAACGCCTTGAATGCCGCCTCGAAACGATCAAGGGTCGCAGGCGACAGATCGGGAGACAACGCCGCGATATTCTCCGTGAAATAGCGGGAAGGCCGGTAATGGTTGAACGATCCGGTTTTCAGCGGATTCTTCGACAGGTATTCCTCAATCGATACCAGAATCCTCGGGTAATTCATGTTGAGCGCCGCCGGCGAAATGGGGCCCGCAAATTGGTCCTTGTACTCCTCATTCACTAGCCCCAGATAGAAGTCGGGCTCGAACATATCTTCGATGTCCGCCTCGGCTTTCCGGTGAAATCGGCGAAGGTCAGCACATGGTTCCGGTCCAGCAGTTTGCGCTTGTAGAGATTCTCGACCATTTGAGCGTTGCTCTTTTGAAAGTCAATGAGCGTCGCAACGCGTAAGGCCATTTGGCGCCGATGAGCGCCACAAAAGTCGGAACCTTATCAGCACCTCCAACCGGCGTGATAGTCCATGCCGGATTGACCCTCTCGGCCGTTCCGCGAGAATCGAAGAAAGCACTGAATGTACAGAAGGTCGGACGCTCCTTCGACCACGAGGCTGTTCGGTCCGATGAATAGCGTCTGATAGATTTCGTATCCCAAGGCACCCTGAAACGGAAAAAGGCTATCCGGTCCGGCATCGAGGACAACCTGAGACCTTGGTCCCCTCCTCTTCCGGGGGCAGTGACCGCATCGGAATCGATGGTCCTGTCTTGCACGATCCGGACACGCTCGAAGTGTCGGATCTACCATGAATGGTGAGTGGGTCGAATACAAGGACCTGGTGGTCACCCTTCAGCTCCTCCTCGAAATAGCGCAGCAGATCCTCCTGGGCGCGGGCGTGAAGCGACAACCCCGGCTCGTCCAGCAGCAGGATAATCCTGCTGTTGCGGTTGATTTCAGTCGCGAATACCAAGCGAGAAACGAAAAAAACCAGACAAACCCCCGTGAGCGCGTACCGAGGGCTGTATTCACGAAATGCTTCTGGTCCGCGACTTCCGCCCAGATATTCGTACCCGCCCTCATGTTTTCGGGGTCGCCGGGCGTGCTGGCCGCACATCGAACGCCAGCCGGAGATGCCGGTTTTGCGACCAGTATTTCAGAATTTTGCCGGTCAGATGGTTCCCCGCACCCTGTAGCTTGTTTTTCAACTCTTGCGTCCGGTTCGGGTTCACCAATCCGTCAAGTTCAGCCCGGCGAGTTCGATCAGTCCCATCAAGGGATAGTCCGATGGCAAGAGCTGGCTCTCTCGATTCGTTTTTGAAGGCTTCGATATTCTCGCAGCCGCGCATCTGGTAATACTCGTCGAAATACAGGAATTGCGGCAGATGGGGCTGAAGATATTTGTCGTAGATATGTTTCGGGAGACCTGGAGCCGTTGATTTGGTCCAGTTCCGCGCGCGAGGGATTTCGCCGCAATCGTTTCCTGCAACGATTGCGCCTGCGAAGGGCCTGCGCCTTCTCGTCGGGATCGGTAAGGCCGTTTGCGGCAGTCGTTGCGTGATTAAAGCTTGCTTGCTGGGCTTCGCCGCGTCTTGCAGAACGGACGCCAAGTGTTTAAGGGAGTTCCACTGAAGATTCTCGTATCGGAACGGTTCAAGCAGGTGTGCCGCGGCGAGCAGAGTTTCACCGGCGGCCTTCTCATCGACTTTCAGTGCAAAATCCGTCTTGTTCTCATAGCCGCGCGTGAGGGTGACCGTGCCTTCGGGTAACACGCCCTTGCCGAAATGTTCCTCCGAGCGGGGCCAGCTCCTGAGCCTCGATGACCAACACAGCCGCCGTTACGATAGCGTGCGGCTGCTTGCCGCTGTTGACCTGCTGTTCGTATTCCGTAACCTGTGATCTCGGATAATCGTCGGTAACGTCAAACCTGTCATCGCACTTAGCGATGGGGTTCAGTCGGTAGAGCGCTTTCAGCAGAGCCGTTTTACCGGCTTCGTTCTTACCTACAAGGCAGTGATGTCGCCAATATCGACGGGATTGGAGTCCCGAACCGACTGAAAATCTCGGACGCGAAAGTCTTCAGGAGCATGTAGGATTCCTCGCCTGGACGGAATCTCCCGTCCAGAACACCCTACGGCACTGTGTTCAAAGGGCAGTGTCAATCTTAGCAGTTTGCATTACTGTCACGTCAGAAGTCGTTCTCAAGAGGGGCGAAAAGGCAATAGTCGATGGGTTTGATAAAGGCTTGTTTCGTTGAAGCTCTCCTCTGGATTTCGGGGGTGTCGTCCCGACTGCTAGGAGAGCAAGCGGCGTCGGCCAGACCTCTCACGGCAGTTGGCTGAGCAGGGTGCAAGCGGGAACCACTGCCGGGCGGTGGATGGAGAAGCAGTCGGCCGGCTTGAAGGGCAAATTCATGACAACCTGGAATGCGTGCGGCGCCTTAACTTGCGCTTGAAAGTAGGCAAGTGAGGACGAAAGCGTCTTCTCGCTGAGCTTGACTTCGATCAGAAACCACGGCTTACGATCGCGCACCACCAGAAAATCCACCTCCCGCTTCTGCTTGTCCCGCAGATAGCGCAGTTCGAAGTGGCCGAAGCCCAGGTCGGTCCAGGTCTCGACCGCCTTGAGAAGATGGCACGCGACGAGGTTCTCGGCGCGCGCGCCGTCGTCGCCCACTCCGCTCCAATCGCGCAGGAACCATTTCGGCTCCTTGCGCAGTGCCTTGGCGACGTTGTTGAACCAGGGCCGGACGACGAAGCCGTAGTGCATTCTGGTCAGCAGGTCGATCCATCGCCTCATCGTATCGACCGAGACTTGGATCTCCGCAGCCAGGTTCGAGTAAACGAGCTGCTGTGCGGAACGCTCGACAAGCAACTCCATAAGCGTTTCCATCGTTCCCAAGTCGCGAACCGACGCCACGTCCCGCAGGTCCTCGCGGGAAAGCTGGGCTTGCCGCAGTGATCGCCAGCGGCGCGTGAAACGCGCTTCGCGGCGCAAAAATGGCTCCGGGAATCCGCCGTGTTCCCACAGCGCATCCCAATCCGCTTTTCTGATTCCTTTGGGAGGATGGATTTCCTTGGCGGGCAGCTCCGTTCGAATGCACTCGCCGACGCTCCAGGGATGCATCCGATAGAGAAGGTAGCGGCCCATGAGGCTGTCGCCGCCGGGGCGATAGATGTCCATGCGCGCACTGCCCGTCACCAGCAAATGCGCGCGATCACCGTAGGTATCAAAAAAGCCCTTCAGCAGGGTCTTCCACTTCAGGTACTTGTGCAATTCGTCAAGCACCGCTATGGGCGGCTGGGCGCGCAGCCGGTCAAGGCCCAGCAATTCCGCCAGCGCAGCAGGCCCACGCAACAGCTGCCGGCGATCACCGGTATTATCCCGGTTGAAATAGGCGTCACCGACCGATTTCGCAACCCACGTCTTGCCCACCTGTCGCGGGCCGCTGACGAACGCCATTTGGCGGTGCTGCTCGAAGTGTTCGCGAAGTATTGCAGTATAGATTCGTGGCCGGTTCACGAGGACCATTATACGGAATATCGTAAAATAGTCCAGACCATTTTACGACGATACGCAGGGTGGTCCGAGCAGCTTCGATAGCCCAAGGTCCCCAATCTCGCGGACGCAAGCACAAAACTCCGTGTGAATTTTCTGTGAAATCACTCCATTCGGCCGCATCTGGCTGTGGATAAACGGTACGAATTGTTGATAAACTTGGTTCCTCAAGACCTCCGATCGACCCTGATCAACCCGAACAAATCCTTGCTCGCGATTCGCCAGCCTTGGTTCCAACCGGCCACTGGTCTCTGACCGCTGAGCTGAATGTTGATTCCCTACTCGCCGGGAATACGGTATGAAAGATCAGGTTGAGCTTCGCCAACTCAGACGCGCCAGAGTGATCGCGGAACTTCGCAACGTCAACCGCGCTGCGGAAAAGCTGCACGTTTCCCAGCCGGCGCTGACCACGGACATGAAGAAGCTCCAGGAAGCCTTGCGCGTTCGGTTCTTTGTGATTGGCAGCGGCAACCGAATGCGCCTCACCCGCGCCGCCCGGGCCCTTCCTGTTCTCGTTCAAGAAATCGAAAACACAATCGAGAATTGCACCAAGGTGCTGGTTGCTCTTCAAAACGACGACGTCTCCGTGCTGCGATTCGGGTGCGGCTCCTTCGTCGATCTCGACTTGTTCCAATCGGCTTGCGGCCTTTACCTTGAGGCGATCGCCGAGAGTGAGATCGTGCCTACGGAAGCGGACGCCGCTACCCTCAGTGACCAATCTTTGCCGGTGAGATCGATGCCGCCATTGTGACGAAGCCCGTAAATGACCACCGACTCTGTGTTGAGGAAATCCGTCGTGATCGCATGGTTGTCTGTCTGCGCGCCGACAATCCTCTGGCTGCGAAATCGAGGATTGCTCCCGCGGATTTGGAAAAGAAGCCATTGATCCTCTACCACCCCGGACAGCACCCCGATGCCTATGACAAGTTGATGGAGCTACTTCATGACGCCGGCATCAAAATGCGGCTGAGTTCGCGCGCATCGAGTCCACACATCATGCAGTCCCTGGTCTGAAGTGGATACGGCTTAGCGCTGGTGCGCGAAGGTGCAGTACGGGACCCGGAACTCACAGCAGGGCCAATTTCCGGTCTGGATTGGACCGTCGATACAGCGCTTATCTATGACGAGCAACGCTACCCCAAAACGATCGACATACTCCTGCCTCTGCTCCAAGGGCGTTTTGGCACGGAGCCGCGGGAAAAACAACTCCTCGAACGCGTTCAGGCCGCAATGCCCGCACCCGCCTTTCCACTGGATTCTCAAAGAAGAAAACGAGAGGCACCCATTCAACTCTTCCTCTTCGCGGG
>CAVYPY010000012.1:0-34125 GCA_963770525.1 uncultured Acidobacteriaceae bacterium
CCCAACGAGCTACCAGGCTGCTCCACCCCGCATTCCCATCGTAGCAATCACTGCAGACCCGGTCAAACCATGGCATTCACCTGCTTCTGCACACCTTTGGCTGCGTCGAAACTGCATTCCACTGTCCGCTCCTGAGATTTCGCGAAATCGCCCCGCGATGTGATCTGCATCACCGGCTCATGTGCGCTGGAGCACAGCCGCCTTCGCCGACCCCTCCGAAACTAGCCATATCCGGCGCTCGCCCCGCTGTGAGGTACGTTATGACCTTCCCAATCCTCGATCCCGCTATCCGCCAGCCGCGTCCTCGCAAAATCGTTGTTGCCACGGACCTTACCGATACCGACTACCTCGTCCCACATGCCATTGCCCAGGCCAGAGCCAGTGGTGCTTCCCTCATCCTCGTCAACGCCGTCCTCCCTCATGAATCCATGCCTGTGGAATCCGGCGCCATCCCCTACTATGACCCTCTCCGTATGGATCGCGACGCTCGTCTGCTTCTCGAAAACGTCGCCCGCGAAGTCCGCAGCCAGGGAGTCGACTGCGCCACCGCCGTCCGTCACGGATTTGCCCCCGATGTCATTGCCGAAATCGTCAGGAACGCCGATGCCGGTCGCCTCATCGTCGGAACCCACGGCCGTCGCGGCCTCAAGAAATTTGTCCTCGGCTCGGTCGCTCGCCAGCTTCTCGACCTCGTCGACATCCCGGTCTGCACCATTGGTCCCCGCGCCCACCAACTGCCCGCCGGCGCTCCGGGTACGATCATGCATCCGGTTTCTCTCGCCGGTCTGCATGAATCCAGCACGGCCCTTTCGCTCAAACTCGCCCGCCAGTTCGGCGCGCGTGTCGTCCTTCTCCACGTCGTCCCGCCCGGAACAGCCACCGCCCGCGATCCCGGTAAAGCGGTCAACGACGCCACCGCCGATCTCAATCGCCTCATTCCCGATGAGGCGCGCGCCTCCACCCAGGCCATGGTCCGCATCGCGATCAATAACGTTGTCTCTGAGGTTCTCAACGTCGCGCACGAGATCGAGGCCGGCCTCATTGTCCTCGGCGTCCACGCCCCCGCCCACAGCTGGCTGCCCGGCACCGAGCCGGCCGCTTACAAAATTCTCGTTTCTGCTACCTGTCCGGTCATCTCCCTGCGCGTTGCCCCTGCCGCGGAGACCCAACAACAACATGCTGAAACCGCTCCCGTGGTTCTTAGCTGAACAGGCCGACAATGAACTGCCGTAGTTTCCGAAGAGCCTCTATGAAATGTGCCAATCCCGATTACGCGGCCCAAACGCTCTATTTACGTTCCGGCGGGATTTTCGCTGTCGATTTCCTCGATGGATCCGGCCCTGCCGGTGAATGCCAGATCATTCAGCGGAGGGTCATCTGGCTGTGCGACGCCTGCATCGGTGCTTTTTCCATCGAGACCTGGAGGCCGCCGGGTCAGCAAGTGCGGCCCTCCAGGAGCTTTCCCGTCGCCTTCCCGCGCTCCAAACGGCACTTGCCCCCGCCGGAGGTCGCATTCTGATGGCGAATCCTTTCAAAAACAACTCATCCACGCAGCATCAGGTCCCCGATCGCTGCGCCCAGTGTACCGATCGCATGGACCGAATCTTCTGCAACCTCCCCGACGACGCCATCGAGCGCTTCGACGAGATCGCCATGCAAATCGCATACCCCAGCCGCTCTATTGTCTTTGAAGAAGGTCAGCGAGCCCAGGGCATCTTCGTCGTCTGCTCCGGCCAGATCAAACTCGCCGCCACTTCACGCGACGGCCGCACCATGATCCTCAAGATCGCAGTCCCCGGCGACGTCCTCGGCCTCACCGCCACTCTCAACGACCTGCCCTATGAAGTCACTGCCGAAACCCTCGAGCCCTGCCAGATCCGCAGCGTCCGCCGCCGCGACTTCCTCGAATTCCTCAGCCACTACGGCGATGTCAGCCGCCACGCCGCCCAGGTCATCGCTCGCGAATACCACGAAGTCTTCCTCGACGCGCGCCGCCTCGCTCTCTCCGGCTCCGCCGCCGGGCGCCTCGCCCAGCTACTCCTCGACTGGGCCCGCACCAGTTCCTGCGGCAAGCCCGAGCTCCGCTTCACTATGGCCCTCACTCACGAGGAGCTCGCCAATATGGCCGGCACCTCCCGCGAAACCGTCACCCGCCTCCTCAATCAGTTCGAGCGCGACCACCTCATCGCCCGCCACGGCGCTTCCATCGCCATTCTCCGCTCTCAGGAGCTCGAGCGCCTCGTCGGCTAGCCGGCTCGCCGTGCACGTCCAGCCCACATTACTTTTCAGACCGATGGCGGCCTAAGCCGTCGCCGCGCGCCGTCGCCGGCCGCTCAGCAGATAGATCGCCGCCCGCAACTCCAGCAGCGGGTCGGCCGACGGTTCGATCCCCTCCACCCGCGGTATCGGATCGAAAATGATGTGCTTCTGCTCGGCCGCTGTGTCCTTCACCACCTCAGTCAGCTCCACCGTCCCCAGCTCCAGGGTCTCCCGACTGTTCGGCCACTGCACCGTGGCGTCGTCGGTCGTGTCGCCCTCCGCCGCAACTTGCACTATTACCCGGAAACGGACCGGCTCTTTTGCCACCCGCTCCGCGATCTCGTCGAAGTGGTAGTTCGACGAAAGTTCCGCCACCTGCGCTTCACTCAGATAGTCGTTCCCCAGCGCGGGCACGATCCGATAGCGCCCGAACCGCCTTTGCCTGGCTGCGTTGGTAAACGCAAATGCCGTCACCGCAAAGTAAGTTTCCCGCGCCAGACTCGACGGAAACGGTTTCGGCGCCCGAACAAAGGCCAGAGCCAACGGATGCTCCGCCAGGAATCGCTCGATCGGCTTCGGCGAGGGAATCTCCGGCCCGCTCGCCGCCGCGGCGCGCAGCATCTCCAGGAACTGACTTCCGTCACGGGTCGGGAATCCGTTCGTCGAGTGGCTCACAATGTCGGTGTGGGTGTGCTCCGCCAGCTGAAATCGAATCGCCAGCCCCCGCGGATTGGCGTCCGGCGCATTGTCCGGCATCTCCGGCAGCCCCGTCGAATTGGAAAAGCGCGCCACCACCGGGGTCGACGCGCGCACAATATGCGGCGCTTTCGTCAGATTCTTCGCCTGCGTCCCCGGGGTGAAGCTCCCGGTCAACATCAGCCCCTTTGCATGCGCCGGACGAAAACCAGGGTGAACTCCAAACAGCTGATCGAAAACCTGCAGCAGATCGTTGGCCAGCGCGACAACGCGCTCGTCCTTTGGCAGTGGCATACCGCACCTCCTTCACCTGCGAGCATTACAGTAACAGAGGACCATGGGACTCTTGTCAAATCGAATTAAGAAGGACTCGCTCCCTGGCGCTCGCCTTATTGGCAGGCTGGCTTACTGTCCTGCAACCGGCAGCACGATGTGCGACGGCAGCTGCGGCGTGCAGTACACGCGCTGCGTAGCCGGAACATAATCCGCCGCCGTTGCCTGATAGATGCTCGGCACAAACTTCTGCGGATTGCGGTCGATCACCGGAAACCATGTCGACTGCACCTGCACCATGATCCTGTGCCCTTTTAAAAACACGTGGTCGTGATCCCGCAATGGGATATCCCACCGCACTGGCTGGTTCGGCTTGAGCGGCTCCGGATGCTCATAGCTGTGCAGAAACCGCCCTCGGCGCACTTCCATCGCGATCGGCAACTCGTAGCCGTTAAGCGAATCTGTATACCCGGTTGGCTTCGCCGGCGCAATGTCGTCGGCGCTCGTCTGTCCGCCCTCTGGATACACATCGATCAGCTTCACCACGAAATCCGAATCCGTTCCCGACGTTGACGCATACAGCTCCGCGGCAATCGGACCCGTCACCACCACGTCGCGATCGAGCGGTGTGCTCTCAAAGCTCAGCACATCGGGTCGATGATCGACAAAGCGCTGATCCGCAGCCTCCCACGTCCGCCACTCCGGCTCAGGATAGGTTGGCGAGATCGGCCGTACCCGATAGGGCACCGGGTTCGCCGGATCCGACACATATTGCCGATACGGCGGGCCTCCCGGGCCATCCGGTGTGAACGACAGCGTGCCATCCGCATGCAGATACAGATTCGTCGCCTTCGCCATCTTCGGCGGCCAGTCCGCGTACGAGTGCCAGGTGTTCGATCCCGTCTGGAACGTCGTCACCTTCCAGTCCGGTTTCGCTCCTTCGCCGTGCAGGTAGTAGCGGAAGAACGCCGCCTCGATGTTCTGCCGGAATTCCAGCGCGGTTTTATGCCCGCCAAATGGGAGAATGCCAATCCGGTCCCCCACAGGCGTCTGCCATTCGCCATGGAACCAGGGCCCCGCCACCATCAGATTGTTGTGGTCAGGATCATGCTCCTCCGCGTGCCGGAAAATCTGCCACGGTCCCCACGGATCTTCCTGGTCCCAGAACCCAGCCACGTTCAGATCCGGCACTGGCGAGCTGTGCAGCTGATTCACCCAGGCTTCCTTCTTCCAGAAAGCGTCGTAATTCGGATGCTCCATCACGTCGTTCCAGAAGGGCAGCGAACCGTGCAGATAATTCGCGTTCGCCTGCGCCAGCGGTCCCAGCCGCAGATACCACTCGTAAGTATCGTAAGTATCGAAATCAAAATGCGTGTTCTTGCTTTTATCAGCCTCTTCCAGTACCGAGTACTCGAAAGCATAGCTCTCCCGCAGTGCCCCATAGCGATGCATATCGTCGTTCATCCACTGGTCCACCGGAGAAGCCTGCTCGCTCACCGCTTTCAGCGCTGGATGCGGATGCAGCAGCGTAAGACCTGCCGTCAGCCCGTCATAAGACACGCCGTAAATCCCCACCCGCCCGTTGTTGTTAGGGACATTCTTCACCAGCCAGTCGATCGTGTCATATGCGTCGTTCGTCTCATTGGCCTGCTTCGGATCGTTCACATCATATTGCTCCGTCATTTGGAAAACGCCTTCCGACTTGAACCGCCCGCGCAGGTTCTGCAGCACGAAAATATAGCCGTCCGCGGCCAGTTCCTTCCAGCTTGTCGGGACCCAGTCTGCCCCGTACTTTGCCGCGGCTTTGTCGAAATCCGCCTGCGTTGGCACGCCATATGGAGTGCGTGTCAGCAGAATCGGGAGCGGCCCCGTTTGATCGCGGCGGGAAATCACGACCGTCTGCAAGTGCACGCCGTCGCGCATCGGCACCATGAATTCCTGCACCCGCCAAGCGCTCTGCCCCTTCGCCGCAGCGGGTGTCTGCGCGTGCAGAGGCACAGTCAAAAGGCAAAAGGTCATTAGGGCGAGAATGCTGCGGAAAGCCCTCTCCGTGACTTTCATCCTTCGCGATGTTGCAGATGAGACGGGAGGATCAAGCCGGTGCAGGACCATGGGTGGAACCTCACAGGGCAATCGTTATCGACTGATGCGGAACGACGCCCAGTATACAAACGAAAGCTTTCATCGCGAGGAATCCTGGACGCGAAATTCCAGCATCCTCTATGTGCCAGGGGACAGGTTAGGCGGCTACCCTCATGTTCTCTGTGTCCTCTGCGGTAAACCCGTGCCAAACGCGCTCTCATCCGCCCGATTTATCATGCACCCAATGCCGCCGATGCCCCACGAATCAGAGAACCGATCCCCGGCGCCACCCTCCCTGCAGGGCGCTGTACTTGTCCTCATCCAGTTCGACGTCTGCGAGGAGATCCGCCTCGATTCCCTCCGCCAGGCCATCGGCGCGCGAGTCCTCGAGAAGCCGGGAACCAAGTACCTCGCTCCGGCCTATGTCCGCTATCAGCGGCCTCCCGTGGCTGAACCCATCGACCCGCTCCTGCTTGAAAGCGGCGAGCGCCTCTTTGGAGAAATCAAGTACTACGACTACGGCGTGGTCAGTCTCATCCTGCAGCTCCCCTTTGCCGGCGATTGGGACAGCCTCGTCCGTCTCGCCAGCCGCTGGGTCTGGGATATCGACTTCGCCTCCCTCGCCGAGCCAATCGTGCGCCAGAAGCTCGATCGCACTCCCACCGCCATGGTCAAGCCTTACTCCCGATGGCTCAGTGAGGACTACTTCATCTTCCACGCCAGCGAAATCGCCGGCGCCCCCGCCGCCACCGAACTTACCCGTCAGCATGGACCGCAGATCGCCCAGATCGTCCGTGGAGACCGGCTGCCCTTATCCAATGCCGAGTGCTCCGAAGTCCTGAATGCGCAGGTTTCCTATTACGAAAACGATATGGCCGTCATCGGATGGAACGCCGCTTTCCTCTACGACTCAAAGTCCGGCGCCGAAACCGCCATCCAGCTCCTCGAATACGCCAACTCCCAGCTCCTGGAATTTCGACACTACGATGAGCTCCTCACCGGCGTCCTCGACAGCGTCTATGACTCCCTCGATCAGAAGGGCGGCGTCTTTGCCCGCTGGCGCATGGCCGGCCGCGCCACCCGCCTTCACACCGTTCTCCTCGATGTCGCGGAGCTCACCGAACGCGCCGACAATGCCATCAAGTTCCTCAGCGATATGTTCGCAGCACGCCTCTACCGCCTCGCCGCTACCAAAGTCGGCGTCCCCGATTACAAGGATCTTGTCGCGCGCAAACTAAGAACTGCCGAAGAGCTCTACCGCTACATGATTGAGCAGTTCAACCAGAGCCGCGCCTTCCTCCTCGAAGTCACAGTCGTCCTCATCCTCCTCATCGAGCTCTTCTTCCTCTTCCGCGGGAAGCCCTTCTGACCAGGCATCTCGCAGCAACCATAGATTTTCACGGTTATTTGAAGGCGTAATAACCTGCTCGGAACCTCGGCCCGACGATCATTCCAGGATGACTCGTGGGCGCCATAGTCCCGCAGTCCGGAGAAAACTCATGTCAGAACAGGCAGCGCACCATCATCGTCAGGCCGCTCATCATCACGGAATGGCCGCCCATCATCATGCCGAAGCCGCCAAGCACCACGACGCCGGCGATCATCACGCAGCCGCCCATCACGCCCACCTTGCCAACGGACATCAGTCCCATGCTGCCGAACACGCTGAACAGGCAGCACGGCACCACGTCGAGTCCCACGGACAATAATCGTCGCCGCCCGTGCCAGTTCTCACCCTGGAGACCAACTCAGGCGCCGGAATCGGGAGCCACTCGGGCACCCGGCGATCTGGAGCGCAGAGTCAGTCTCCGCTGCGCTCCAGTACCCATCCTGTATCCTAACCGCCACGAACGCATCAACCCGGCCGCCGCTGAATCACTGACCCCGCCCCAAATTCCACCGCAGCTCGATTCCCCGCCCTAAAGGCGTCTGCACCGCCGACACATCCAGCAGCGTCCCCACCTCCGGCGACCGGTGATGCAGCACATACCCGCCCACCAGCCATCCCAGCGCGCTCCCCACAATCACATCCGAAGGGAAATGCTGCCGCGCGATCACCCGCGATGCCGAAACCGTCGTCGCCAGCCCATACACAATTGCCCGCGTCGCAATCCCGTTGTACTGACCCCCCACCACATGCGCAAACGACCACACGTTCATCGCATGCTCCGACGGCATTGAAGGACTATTCGGCCATCCGCTGACACCCTGCGGCCACAACTTCCCCCGCGCGTTGTCCAGCATCGGGCCTTCCCGATCGATCGCGTACTTTAACCCTTCATCCAGAATTGTGGCGTCTGCCATCGCTTCGGCAGCCAGCACCGCCGTGTCCGTCATCGCATTATCCTGGCGTTTCTCTCCAACGAAGTAGCCTGCCCCTGCCGCCGCGTACGGCAGAACAATTCCGCCGTATGTCGAGACCTTCTCAAAGTGATCCTCGCGGGTCGGATTCACGCCCAGATCCTGAATCATCCCTGTATCGTAGTGCACCGTGACGCCCGTCCCCACGGCCCATGGCACCGCCCACAACAGGTAATGGGCAGGCGATCGCAGAGGGCTCAGCACAATGCCCTTCTCGTCCTCCACCACGTGTCGCGCGCACACGCCCAGCGAACTCAGCCGGCACGGGCGCGCCTCCTGAGGGGCAGGCGGAAGCTTCGGGCTTCCCGGCGTTCCCTGCGAGGCCGGAGCGGGCGGCAGCGACGGTCGCACACTCGACGGCGCCATCTGCACCGAAGGATCCGTCTGTGCCTGGCCGCCCGCCATCAATGCTCCGCTCAGCAGCGCCGCTGCCACCACCAATCTCGGCAGTTCACGTCCCAATCTCCCCACCGCCCACATTCCCTCTCGTCACTCCTTCCCTGCTCTGCCCCATCATACGCAACCGTACGCCTGTCCCTCTCAGCGAGCGCCCCGCGAAATCTGAGGCTGTACCGCCCGCCCCGCTTTCTTCCGCAATGTGCCGCGTATCATAAGTTGTCGTCATCAGCGAGGCGCCTTTATGCCCTTCATCACTCGTCGCGATCTGCTCTCCTCTTCGGCTGTGCTTTCTGCCTTTTCCCTCGTCAGCCGGTCCTCCTGGGCGCGCAGTGCCGCTCTCCTCACAGGCGCCTCATCCGAGCCCTCCGCGGCCGCCCTCCCCGCCGTCGCGCCACGCGAACAGCTCCTCTTCGACTTCGGCTGGAAGTTCATCTTCGGCAATCTCGACGATCCCTCCAAAGACCTCGGCTTCGGATTCGGCCAAAGCGACTTCAGCAAAACCGGCGACTTCGCCTTCGCCAAAGCCGGCTTCGACGACTCCACATGGCGCTCCCTCAATCTGCCTCACGACTGGGCCGTCGAACTCCCGTTTGTGCACGATGACTCAGGCGGGCAGGACAACGCGATGAAATCCCACGGCTATAAGCCCCTCGGCCGTCGCTATCCGGAAACCAGCGTCGCCTGGTACCGCCGCGAATTCGAAATCCCTGCCTCCGATCAGGGCCGCCGCGTCTGGGTCGAGTTCGACGGCGCCGCTCGCGATGTGCTCGTCTTCGTCAACGGATGCTTCATCGGCCGCAACGACAACAGCTACGCCCCCTTCCGCTTCGATCTCTCCGACTTCCTCGCCTACGGTGCGAAGAATTACATCGTCGTCCGCGCTGACGCCAGCTTTGGAGATGGATGGTTTTACGAGGGCGCGGGCATTTACCGCCACATCTGGCTCACCAAAACCGACGCCCTCCACCTCGGCAAGTGGGAAAGCGTCGTCCGTCCCACCGTCGCCAACGGCTCCGCCTCCCTCGCCCTCTCCACGATCGTTGAGAACCACAGCCAGCATCCCGCTACCGCCAAAGTCAGCTGGAAAATCCTCGACGCGAAGGGCGCCACCGTCGCCACCGCGGATGCCCCCGAGCAATCCATCCCCATCGACGGCTCCGCTCCCTTCACCGCCAGCGCCACGCTCACCAACCCTGCCCTCTGGTCCGTCGACGAGCCCAACCTCTACTCCGCTGTCGTTACGGTCGAGTCCGACGGCCAGGTCCGCGACGCCGAACGTGTCAGCTTCGGCATCCGCACCGCCGTCTTCGACGCTGAAAGAGGATTCTCCCTCAACGGCAAGCCCCTCAAGATCCAGGGCACCTGTAACCACCAGGATCACGCCGGCGTCGGCGCTGCCCTGCCTGACCGCCTCCAGGCTTACCGCATCAGCGTCCTCCAGGCCATGGGCTGCAACGCCGTCCGCACCTCCCACAACATGCCTACCCCCGAGTGGGTCGACGCCTGCGATCGCATGGGCGTCATGATGATGTGCGAGACCCGCCAGATGAGTTCGAATCCCAGCGGTCTCCGGCAGCTCGAAACCATGGTGAAGCGCTATCGCAATTCACCCTCTATCATCATCTGGTCCATCGGCAACGAAGAATTCCTCCTCCAAAGCCCCATGGCCGAGCAGGGCGCCAAAATCGCCGCCAGCATGGTGCGCCGCTGCCACGAGCTCGATCCCACCCGCGTCGTTTCCGCCGCTGTCAACGGCGACAACAAACAGGGCGTCTCTGATGCCCTTGACATCATCGGCTTCAACTACAACCTCAAAATGCCCGACGCCTTCCACGCGGCGAATCCCAAACGCGCCATCTACGGTTCAGAAACCTCCAGCGCCATCGCCACCCGCGGCGAGTACGCCACCGATCCCATCCGCAACACCGTCAGCTCCTACGACGGCGTCGTTCCCTGGGGCGAATCTCCCGAAGAGTGGTGGACCTTCTACGGTACCCGCGAGTGGGAGGCGGGCGGCTTTGCCTGGACCGGCTTCGACTACCGCGGCGAGCCTACGCCCTACGGCTGGCCCTCCATCAACTCCCAGTTCGGCATCGTCGATATGTGCGGTTTCCCCAAGGACTACTTCTACTACTACAAAGCCTGGTGGGGTAAAGAGCCCTCGCTGCACGTCTTCCCCCACTGGAACTGGCACGGCCGCGAAGGCGACACCATCCCCGTATGGGTCTACTCCAACCTCGAAGAAGTGGAGTTGCTCGTCAACGGCGCCAGCCTCGGCCGTCAGAACGTCCCTCGCCTCGGCCACGTCCAGTGGAACGCCAAATACGAGCCCGGCGTCATCGAAGCCCGCGGCTACCGCGGCGGCAACGTCGTGCTCAATGAGAAGCGCGAGACCACCGGCCCCGCCGCCGCCCTCCGCCTCACTGCCGACCGCACCGAGATCAACGCCGACGGCGAAGACCTCGCCATCCTCAAAGTAGAAGCGCTCGATAACCAGGGCCGCCTCGTCCCCATCGCCGATAACCTGATCGCATTCACCGTCTCCGGACCCGCTCAGCTCATCGGTGTCGGCAACGGCGACCCCAACTGCCTCGAGAGCGACAAGGCTCCCAAACGCTCCCTCTTCAACGGACTCGCCCAGGTCATCATCCAGAGCACCAGGCACGCAGGCCCCATTCACATTGAAGCCGGAAAAGACGGCTGGGGCGGTCCCGACCTCACCTCCGCCACCATCCTTATTACTGCCAAACCCGCAGAGGCGCGCCCCTC
The DNA here is from genome assembly GCA_963770525.1 of uncultured Acidobacteriaceae bacterium. GTDB lineage: Bacteria > Acidobacteriota > Terriglobia > Terriglobales > Acidobacteriaceae > Palsa-343. The sequence goes on from CAVYPY010000012.1 coordinate 10,840, forward strand.
GGTCCCCGTCGTCCGAGAATCGTAACCCGCACCTGACTCGTGGACAGCAACCGCGACGGCTTTCCCAAATTCTCTCCCACAGGCAACGGTTTGCGGGTCGCCGGAAGCCCTCCGCCTCTGCCTCGTCGTCGTGGTTCCCTTCGTCTCGCCATAATCGTGACAGCGATCACGGAACCAGCGCCCGCAATCCGCTACATTGTTGGCCCAGATTTTTGAAACCAGGGGAGGGAACGCCCTATGCATAACACTGCTTTCAGCGGCGTCGCAACTCTTTGCTTCAGAAGAACTCCCAAATCACTGACAGGCCTTCTGCTGGCATTCGCTGCGATGGTGCTTTTGTTCACAGCCCCCACTTCTGCAGCACAGAACTCCAAATCCTCCGCCATGCTGCCCGCGCCGTCTGCCGGTAAAGCCGTCGTCTGTATTTACCGCACATACAGATTTACCGGCTCCGCCGCGCACGACGAAATCTTTGTCAACGACACGCACCTTGGCAAGCTGCTCAATGGCGAATACGAATTCACGGAAGTGCCGCCCGGGACCGTCGTCATTGCCGGATTGCCGAAGATGTATTACGGAGGCATCATCCAGTCCACCGGCGCGGCCCTGGCAGAGGCGAGAAAGAAAGAGAACGAGCGGGCTCGGTTTGAGGCGGAGGCCGGTAATACCTATTACTTCAAATGGACGTCCGGAGCCATGGCTACTGGCATCAAAGTCACGCCCATCGATCCGTCGGTCGGCGCGAAAGAGATGAGTAAACTCCACCTCTCCAAACCGCGTGAAGACATGGACGCGTTGACGCCGCTAACAACACCTGCTCCGCAATAACATGCCGCCGCCGCTCCGAAAGACGTCGTCTCCCCCATCCTCCTTCAGAGAGGAAAGAGGTTCTTTCGCTGCCGACCCAGGAGCGGCTCGCGGCACCTTAGAACAGCACCCGCAACTCCGTAATCACATTGTGGTTGTAGAGATGGAATCGGGACGTCGCGATCTGCATACCGCCGTCGAAAACAGCTGCCGGGTGCCTGAAACCCCAGCGGTTCTCCTTAATCAGAAAGAATCCCGCCGGCGTAACGAAGTTCTGCGTCCTGCCATCATCCGGACCGCCATGATTAAAGGTTGCATTCTCTTCCACGTCAAACCATGTGCGCTTTGTCGGATGCGCCTGGCCGGTCACATTCCATTCAATCGCCCGGCCCTGCTGCTCGATCTCGCCCGTGGGAAGCACCCCGCCCAGCGTGGACTGCACGTCGAAATGTCCGAGCGCCTTGCCCAACGCCAGCTTCGGCACGGAGTAGCCCGTCAACGCGTCGTTTTCATAAGCACCTGGCGCAAATCCCTGCGCAAAAATCGCAGTCACCGCAAAGTTCCCATTCTCCTCATTGCCCGAGGCGATGCGGAACTTTACCTGCGTCGACGCATTCCCCCAACCGTCCGGGAATTCCTGGCTGTGATTTCTGAAGTACGACGGCGGATTAAGATCCACCTGCCACCGTGTTCCCACGATCGCGCTGATCCCGTGATTGTTGCCGTAGCTGATGATCCGTTCGCCCGGCGCGCTTGCCTGCGCAACTGAGAGACGTACTGCCTGCGCCAGGCGTGAGTCCGATTGAACCAGCGGCGCCATCCACGCGGGCTGCAGAGCGGTCATCTTGGCATTGTCGCCCCGCAACCGCTCCCAAATTGTCTCCTGCCCATCGGCTGGTAGTACCGCTGCCGCGTACACCGCTACGGCACCCAGAAACGCTGCGATCAGAGTCTTCCTCACACGTGGGAATCATCCTCGCAGGGCACAGACCAATATTCAGTGATTCAGCGCACACTCTCCGTGCAGCGCGAAAAGGCCTTTTGGGAGGATGCTGCTACAAATCAGAGCATCCTCGGAAATGGGAGGCGACCGCACGGGCCGCCGCCAACAGCCGTTCAGAAGGAGAACGTGATCTTCCCCGTGACGGCCCGCGGCGTCACATAGTGCGTCCCGCTGAACGTCGACAGGAAGTTATACAGCGCATAGTTGTTCATTACGTTGATCGCCTCGACCTGCGCTCCCCACTTGTAGCGGTCTCCGTGGAACAGGTTGTCCTCGCCGAGCGCCATATCGAAGAGGCTCCGGGGCGCAATCCGCGGCGGATTGTGATCGTTGTCCCCCGTCCCCGGCGCCGGAATGTGCACCAAGTCCGAGGTGTACTCCGACGCCAGGCACGCCATCGGCAGCGGGTGGCCCAGCGTCGCCTTCACGCCATTGCACGACAGCCCAGCTTCGAACTCCTCGTCCGCGTCCAGACTGCTCAGGTCCACCGCCGGCTGCCCGTTCAACAGAATCGACGTGGCCCCGCACGCGCTGTTGGGATCGTTCGACAGTTGGTTGTAGCACGGCACCGCTCCCGCTACCTCGCCCGAATCGTACCGCCAGTTCAGGCTGTACCACGGTGAGTGTTTGCCGGGCAGCTGATACTGCAGGTGCGATGTCTGATTGAACCGTTCATCGTGATCGATGCGGAACGGCAGTCCTGTCTGTCCCACCGTCGCCCCCGCGCCGCCCACCTGCGGCGGGAAGAACCGCGCCGCCACCGACGACATCACCACGTACGCCGAGAACCCGTGCACCGGCGTCACGTTCGCCCGCAGCGCAAACCCCGGAATCTTCGACTTATCCCACTCGATCGGGAACGTAATCGGCGTATTCCCCAGCACGCTGAAGTCATACGCGTTGTTGGTGTACTTCCAGATGTATTCCCCGCTCACCACAAAGTGCCGCCCCGCTACCTGCTGCAGCCCCGCGTGATATTCGTTCCGGTATCCCGGCGCCAGCGCTCCCGAGCTGCCCGCCTGGCAGAGCAGCAGCGGATTCACCACCGCATTCAGACACCCCTGGCTCGACAACACCAGGTTTTCGTTAAAGGGCGTCTCGAGCGTTCGCGCATACGATGCCCGCAGCACCGTGTTCGTCTTCGTGATCGTATACGATCCGCCCAGCCGCGGCTCCGCCTGTGTCGCATCCGTCAGCCCGTTGTAGATGTCCCCACGGATGCCCACGTTGAAATGCCAGTTCCCCGCCGTGATCTGATCCTCAACGTAGAGCGCCGTTTCCTTCACATCCGTGTGCCCGCGGAAGTTATAGAACCCTCCGCCGCGCGTCAGGTCATACGGCAGCAACGTCGTGCACGGCGGTCCCGTTGGCACATTGCCCACCATGCAGCCCAGAGCATTCAGATACCCGGGATTCACAATCCCCAGCACGTCACTCTCATCCAGCGGTGTCTGTTCGTACATCACGCCGAATTTCACACTGTTCGGGCCCTTCACCCATGACAAATCCGTGTGCAGGCCTTCGTTCGTCAGGCTCCGGTCCTGCCCGATGCTCTGCTGCTGCACTGGCCCCAGATCTGCCAGAGAATCGTTGCTGCGGTAGTAGTGGTAGTTATCTTTCCGCAGATACGCCCCAAAGTTCCACACAGAAGTCTGGCTGATCACTCGCGTATATTCCGGCGCAATATCGATCGTCCCGATCTTCGACCGCTGATCCGTCTGTCCGCTCACCGACGCCCCAGCCAGGTTGACCCCGCCCACATTCAGGTTGTCGTACGTGTTCGGCGTCTGAAACCACGACCGCGAATAGTTCAGGTTCAGATGCAGCGAGTTCGCCGCGTTGAAGTTGTAGTCGATCCGATCGAAAAAATTCTGCTCGTTTCCTTTGTCATGGAAAACCGTGAACTCCGGCGCATCCAGAAACCGCCCCGAATTCAGCCCGTTCGCCGAAAGAAAATCCCCCCAGTTCCGCCCTCCGTAGCCCAGATCCACCCCGCCCGTCACCGATCCAAACGATCCATAGGATGACGTCACCTGCCCCGTCGGCTTCGTCTCTCCCTGCCCCGATCGCGTCGTCACCTGGATCACCAGGCTCGTCTTGTCCCCATACTCCGCCGGCGGCGCTCCCTCGATCACCTGCATCGACTGCACCGCGGTATCCGGCAACTCATTCGAAAACGCCTTGCTCTGCTGATCGGTAATCGGCTGCCCGTCCACTGAAAACGAGTTCTCCGCGTGATCGCCCAGCCCGTGGAACATCCCATTCGAATCCGCCGTCACGCCCGGCGTCGACAGCGTCACAAGCGAGCTTAGCCCCGACGACTGGCTCTCCAGCGGAATCTCCCCGAACGATTTCCGGTCGATGTCTGTATCCATATTCGCTGCGTTGTTGATCAGGTCCTGCGCCGTCACCTGCACCGTCGTCGCCGCCGCCGCGCCGACCGTCAGAGTCACCGGAACCGTCAGCGGGGTCGCCGATCGCACCGCCACATCCTTTGCCACCGAACTAAAGCCCTTCAAGCTCACGCTCATGTGGTACGAGTTGTACGGCACATTCGTGAACTGAAATGCCCCATTGCTGTCGGTCTTCGCCGACCGCTCATACTGGCTCACGGGATTCTCAATCGTCACCGTCGCCCCGGCTACCACCGCGCCTGTCGGATCCGTCACCGTCCCGCTGATCGTTCCCGACGTGGCGCCGCTCTGAGCCCTTGCAGGCAGGCTCAGCAAAAGAGCGCCACCAAAGAAAAATATGAGAAAAACCGCGCTACGCAGACACGCGCGCATCGACGACCTCCGTTCAACGTGGATTGTCCCTGGGATTGCAACCGTCTTCAGGCAGAGACAGGGACAGGCGGAGGTCGATTGGCCAGCTTCAGAACGAAACGCTGCCGCGGCGCGGGCGAGCGCCGCTCCGCAACCCGGTAGACCACCGGCTGGGAACTCACAACGACGGCGACAAGAGCAGCGACCTGCACCACCTGGTGCGCTGTCACGCACAGCGCGCAGTCATGATCCACCTGGCCGTTGGCGTGAAAGTGCGCAACGTGGACGACCCCGGTGAACAGCACCAGCGCAATGCAGATGACGCCCACGATCGAGAACCAGGACGGCCATTTCCCGCGCTTTACCGTTGCCCAATGCATCTATTAAAGACTTTAGCCCGAAAAGCACCTCCGCCGCAAAAGCGCACCTTCACGCCCGATGCCGGCGGGCTCCCGTAGCAGCCGGCCCGCGAAGTACCTGGCTCAATCGAAATGATGCGTGGCAATCCAAATTGCAACCCAAACGCAAAAAGCAGTCATGAGCGCGATGAGGAAAAAAACATGAATAATCTCCCATCGCTTCCACCGAATCTGCGCCAGGCGCCTCTTGCTTCCGCGCTGCGGATCGAAGCTGACCATAAAACCTCCCGATCGGTGGGGAGACGGACAACTGTGTCCGCTCCCCACCGTCCGCTCAGAACGAGAAGGAGATCTGGCCCGTGATGGCACGCGGTGTGACATAGTGCGTGCCGCTGAAGGTGGAAAGGAAGTTGTAGAGCGCGTACCTGTTCGTGACATTGATCGCCGTCACCTGCGCACCCCACTTGTACTTATCCCCGTGGAAGAGATTGTCCTCCCCCAGCGACATATCGAATAAGCTGCGTGGCGCCACACGCGGCGGACTGTGGTCGTTGTCCCCCGTGCCGGGCGCGGGAATGCTCAACAGATCCGAAGTGAGTTCGTTGGCCGGGCACTCATAGTAGGTGGTGCCCCCAATCGTAACCGGCGTGCCGATCAGGTGCGTTGGTGTTGCTCTGTCCCCGTTGCAGGCCAGGCCCGACTGGAACTCTTCGTCCGCCGTCAGCGGCAGGGCCGCTGGAGCGCCGCTCACAGGATTACTGCCGGCGGGTATCCCGTTGTCCACTAACGCTACCGCGGGCTGGCCGTTCAGCGTAGCGGGATTGCCGTCCGGTCCAAGGGAGCTGTTCGGGCAGGCCGAGTTGGGATCGGTCACGTTGTAGCACGGCGCGGAACCGGCCACCAGACCCGAGTCGAATCTCCAGTTGAAACCGAACCATGGACTATGCCGCCCGGGGATCTGATACTGCAGGTGCGTAGTTTCGTTGTACCTCTCGTCGTGGTCGATGCGGAAGGGGTAGCCCACGGCAACTCCGCTCGTGGCCCCCGCTCCAGCCACCTGCGGCGGGAAGAACCGTGCTGCCACCGAAGACATCACCGTGTAGGCCGACACGCCGCCCCACGTCGGCATCTCCGCGCGCAGAGCAAAACCCGGAATTTTCGAGTTATGCCAGTCGATTGGGAAAGTAATTGGCGTGTTGCCCAGCACGCTGAAGTCGAACGCGTTGTGCGTGTACTTCCAGATGTATTCCCCGCTCACCACAGCGTGTTTGCCGAACGCCTGCTGAATGTCGGCGTGGAACTCGTTGCGGAAGCCTGGCTGCAGGTTCGCCGAAACCACTCCCGTTCCGGTGACCGTCGGGGAGCATGCAAGCAGCGGCGCCAGCACCGCATTCGTGCAACCCTGGCTCGACAGCACCAGATTCTCGTTGAACGGCGTCTCCAGCGTGCGCGCGTAGGAGATGCCCAGCACTGTGTTCGTTGGTTTCACCCTGTAGGAAACGCCCAGACGCGGTTCTGTCTGGTTCGCGTCCGCAAGTCCGTTGTAAACGTCCTCGCGCAGACCCAGCTTCGCCACCCAGTTTCCTATGTTCAGCTGGTCTTCGATGTAAAGCGCCAGCTCCTTCACGTCGGTGTGTCCGAAGTAGTAGTAGCTCGAACCACCGCGGGTCAGATCGTACGGTGCAAGCACCGGAATATAGTTCCCGTTCGGCAGCACCGTCGCAAAGTTGCAATCCGCCTGACTGGAATATCCGGGAAGCGGATTCCCGTTCACGTCCATGCACGGCGAGTTGTAGGTGTTGTCGACGATGCCCAGCGTGTCGCTCTCGCGCAGAAAGGTCTGGCCGTACTGCGCGCCGATCTTCAGGTTGTTAATGCCTTTCACGTACGAGTAATCCGCGTGGATCGCGGTGTTCATCAGCGTGCGGATCTGCGAGATCGACGAGGTCTGCAGGTTCGAGGGCCCCAGATCCGCCAGAGGGTTGCTACTGGGGAAGTAGTTGTACAGGTCCTTGCGCACCCATGCCCCGAGATTGAACACCGAGTCCGGTCCGATGATGTGCGTATAGCTGGGATAGATGTTGAAGGTCCCGATCTTTGATCGCTGATCCGCATCGCCCACGTTGGCGAAGGTCGGGCTGGCGCCCGTGCCCGTCCCATTCACCACGTTCTGCACGTCCACGTTCTGAAACGCATTCGGCGTCTGGAACCAGGACCGGCTGTAGTTCAGATTCAGATGCACCGAATCGCTGTTCGTGATGTTGTAGTCCACGCGATCGAAGAAGTTCTCCTCGTTCCCCTTGTCGTGGAACACAACAAACTCCGGGGGATCGAGAAAGCGCCCCGTGTTCAGCCCGTCTCCTTCGATGAAGTTGCCCCACGTTGTGCCGCCGTAGGACAAATTGGCGTTCACCGTAGAGGAACCGAAAGTTCCATACGAGGTGCTGATGGTCCCCGTCGGCTTCGTCACTCCCTGCCCGGACCGCGTCGTGGCCACAATCACCAGGCTCGTCTTGTCTCCGTATTCTGCCGGCGGCGCGCCGCTGATCACCTCAATCGACTGAATCGAGTTAGACGGCGGCTGGTTCGAAAAAACCTTGCTCTGCTGATCCGTGATCGACTGCCCATCGATCGAGAAGGAGTTGGATGCGTGATCACCCAGGCCGTGGAAAAGGCCATTCGAGTCGGCCGCTACGCCCGGGCTCGTCAGTGTCACCAGCGAACTCAGCGACGACGACTGGCTCTCCAGCGGCACCTTCTGGAACAGGTCGCGATCCACATCGGTGTGGAACGTCGGACTGTTCTCCAGCAGGTCTTCGCCGGTTACCTCAATCGTCGTCGCCGCCGTCCCTACCTGCAGTTTCACTGGCTCCGTGACCGCCACGTTCGACCGCACATCCACATCCTGCACAAAGGCCCCAAAGCCGGTCTTCGTCACCGTCATGTGATACGGGTTGAATGGCACATTGGTGAACTGAAAGTGCCCTGCAGCGTCGCTGGTTGTCTTCCGCAGGTACTGGCTAACCGGGTTCTGAATCGTGACTACCGCGCCCGGCACCACAGCTCCGCTGGGATCGGTCACCGTTCCTGTAATGCTGCCGGCATTGCCGATCGATTGTGCCCCGGCGCACGGTGCGCAGAGGAGAATGAAAACTGCAATGGAAAGAAAAGCGGCGCCACGCAGACACGTGCGCATAGACGACCTCCGATAGGTATGGGATGTCCCTGGGGAAATGTAAGGTACTAGGCGAAGAAGTCAGGGACAGGCGGAGGTCGATTGGCCAGTTTCAGAACGAAACGCTGGCGGGGAAGAGGAGAAAACCGTTCGCGGGTAAACCGTGCAATGGGCTGCGAAGCCAGCAGGACCGTCACCAGGACGGCGATCTGGACTACCTGGTGCGCGGTGAAGCACAGCGAGCAGTCGTGATCGATCTGACCGGAGGGGTGGGAGTGGGTAACCGAGAGAATGCCTGTAGTCAGCACAAGGACGATACAGAGAATTCCCAGGATCGACACCCAGGAAAGCCCGGTACCCCGCTTTGCTGTCACGAAACGCACGTAATTAAGGACTATAGCTCGAAAGGCACGCGATCTGCAAAACCGTCATCCTTCGTACCCTGAGAAGTCGGCGCGCAGTTTCCGAAAATGCGGCCTCTCCTGAGGGAGGCAACATCAATGGGCAAGTCGAACGGGCCAGAACGGGGTGGGCGCGCGGAAACGGTAATCGGGATAGCGGGGAGAGGAGCCTGGCCGGGCTGGCTTCGCAGAGCGCATCAGACCGTCGTTTGAGCTTCGATCCGCAGACTCATTTCCTGGCCTGGCTCCACGGGCACCACCAGCGGCACGCACTCGAAGCCTGGGACGAGGTTGAAGCTGCGTATCGCGAGAATGGCCTCGAAAGCGGCTCCGCTGGTGCGAATCACCAGTTGTCCAGCGGGCTTCGTGATGCGGACGACGGAGACCCCGGGTTGCTCCACAATCTCTGCGGCGCGGGCGATGACAGGGAGGATGAAACGAGCTCCCGACGGAGCTGACTTCGCGACAGAAGCTGTGATTTCGACGTCTGAACTGTCGAAGCGGTAACGCAGCGCGTAGCCCACATCGCCTCCTGGCAGAGATTCGCGCGATGCGGACAGCAGGCGCCCTTTGGCTTCAAAAGTTGCCTGGCCCCGCATATGCTGCGCCGTCAGGTTTGCGGCGTAATCCGTATCGCTGGCGTAGGTCTGATCTCCCTGCTCCAGTTCGATACGCGGGGTGAGCGGCATGTGTGGCGCATGGCGATACGCCTGCTGGTTGTTAATTTCGATCATTTCGTAGCGGGTCATGCTGGCGGTCAGCAACGGACCGAGGCGACGATGGAAAAGCGAGGCTAGTGAGCCGCCCGAAACGTGGCCGCCCCTGTGGTTGGGAGCGATTGTTTCCTCGTAAGCAGCGTCATAGGCCGTGACCGTGGCACGCCAGTCGCCAATGGCGACGAGGTGCGTGTCGATCACCGGAAAACTACGCACTCCGTACGGCTCATCGCGCGGCAGAGTGAGCCGTGCAACCGGGAGCGGATCGTGGCATCGGTCGAGGACCGTGGCCAGCGCCTTGGCGTGCGCGAACGTATGGTGGATGCAGGGAAAATCGCCGTGGACAAAGTAGTCGGGTCCGCCGTAGAGAAGGCCGTCGTGGGTACACGCTGCCATCAATTCCAAGTTCCGGCGGGCGGCTTCTTTGAAGCGCGGATCGTATTGCGCAAGAAGGATGAACCCCGGGTGGCAGCCGTCCGTCGTGCGGCTTCCCCACCAGCTCCATTTATAGTTGCGCGTGCCCCAGCTGTTGTCCCACGAGCCGTCGGGCAGCATAAACTCGAGCGCCGTGCGCATCGCGGCGACCACATGATCCCGAACCACGATGTCGTTCGCGAGCACCGCGTACATGCCCAGCGAGGGTAGCGACTCCTCGACATTATAGCCAAGGTCGACGGGCCGGCAGCCTTTCGGGCTGATCCCGCGCTGCGGATGGCCCTCCCCGTAGAGAATGCCGGAGGGGGTGAAGAACTCCAGCGCAGCATGAGCCATCTGGCGACCGCGTTCGAAATAATGCTGTTCCCCGAGTACCTGACCGCTAAGAGTGAAAGCAAGCGACGACGTTACCGGGTAATTGATATTTCCGGTGTCGATGGTGATGTAGCCGTCGAGGAACTTAGCCGCGGCAGCAAGTCGGTCGGTCCATTTCCTGCGCGTTGCTGCGTCGAGCAGCGATCCATGATGATGCAGAGCCTCGGCGAGGGCAATCGTATGAAAAACGGTAATGCCCTTCCACGAGCTGAGCGTCACGTCGTTGATCCAGCTGCCGTCCGCCTGGCTCACCTGGCGCTCCGACCATGCATGGACCTGGAGAGCAGCCTGCAGATAGCGATCATCGCCGGTGGTGTGCGCCACATGAAGAAGTGGATAAATGGCCTCGCCGCATCGCCCATGGATCAGCACGCAGGATGGGCAAAGAAATCCCCCATGCGTCGCGGGATCGTCCAGGGAAACCTGGTGGCTGAGCAGCCCGTCGCACCAGGCGTGGAGAAGATCGGCGTAGGGATTCCTCCCGGCCGGGGGAAGCGATTCCGCAGTTGATCCATACGTGGCCGGTACGAGGGCAGCCGCCGAACCAACGGCGGCCATGCGGACGAAATCCCGGCGGCTCAGATGCGACGAGGCGGTTTTGAGCATCATTCCTCCAGGGCGAAATAGAAATTGGCGCGACGACATCGTTCCGAACAAATCACCCATTTTGCGCCTTCAGCGTTTCGCAGGCGCAGGGGGGCGACTCATAGCTTATTTTGTGTCAGTCGAGGAGCTGGCGGACACTGTCGGCTGTCAAAGTAATCGCCTGCGATCCTGGCAATTGGCTTGCAGACAACGGGAGTCTGATTCTGTGCAGGCTTGGGCTAATCCCAGCGCAGTGCGAATCGCTCCAAACAGCTGCGCATCCTCTCCCAGAGCGCTGCGTACAACGCGTGGCCGTTCCCGGAAGTCCCACTGCTCCAGGATCTCCCGGGTCGCCTTACAGAGCGCCGGGTGCAGGCCCACAGCGCCGCCCAGCGCAAAGAGGGGGCAGTTCAGTACCGTGGAGATGTTGCAGACGGCATACGCCAACAGATTGGCCGATTGCCCGAGAATCGTCTGCGCCAGGGCGTCCCCGCCCGACGCGTGGTCAAAAATCCGGGTTGCCGTCAGTTCCCTGGGCAATGCGGTTTTGTTTGCGTTCCATAGTCTTTGCCATTGCGCCCTGATCCCTTCGCCGCCGAGGACGCTCTCCAGTGCTCCCGGTTCTCCGCTCTTCCGGAGTTGTTCCCCGACACCGGGCAGCAGCATGTAGCCGATTTCCCCGGCAGCCCAGCAGCTTCCACGATAAGGACGGCCGTTCAGCACGATCCCGGCTCCGATTCCGGTGCCAATGGCCAGGAAGACAAAATCCCGGGTAGATTCTGCGACTCCGAGCCAACCTTCGCCGATCGCCGCCAGATTGACATCGTTATCGATGGCAGCGGCGACGCGCAGTTCCTGCTCCAGGCGCGCCCGCAGCGGAATATTCTGCCAGCCCATCAGATAGGAAGTTGCGATCACAACACCATTTTCGACGTCTGCGATGCCGGGCACGCCGGCGGCAATGGACTTGAGGGCCTCCGGTGGAGCATCGATCTGTCGCAGAGTGCGCCTCACTCCGTCACAAATCAGCCGGATGACCGTATCGGGACTGCGAATGCCGATCGTGGACGAGGACCAGCGCGCGAGAATAGTTCCGCTCATATCGGCCAGCGCCACGCGCAGATTGGTTCCCCCGATGTCGACACCGGCGACGCAGCGGCTCCCTGCCATCGTCGCAGCGCCGTCCTGGGCAACCGTGGTTTCGCGGGTTTGCGGGTGCGGAATTCCTCGATCGGTCCCGTCGCTGCAATTATGCGTGGTCGTCAAAAGGCGTCCTTCGCTCCATGGATCCGGAGCTGTCCTCCATTCGCATCGGAGCTGATCGTTTCCAGTCCGCGGCCTTTGGTTTCCGGGACAATGAAACCCACAAACAGGAGCGTGACAATGCAGGAGGCTGCATAAATGAGAAAGGTCGCGGAGCTGCCCGCAGTTCTGATCAGCGAAAGGAACGTCAGGGAAACAAGAAAATTCGATGCCCCTGAGCCAAGACTTGCGGCGGCGACTCCGCGCCCGCGAACCCGCAGAGGAAAGACCTCGGACGCCAGGATCCACGCAATCGGACCCATGCTGAATGCGAAACAGGTGATGTAGGCCATCAAACAGACGGTGGCCACGACGCCGGGTGCCGCGCCGAATGCGCTCCTGCTGTGGAAGGAGTACGCGAGGAAAAGGAGCGATGCAGTCATACCGCTCACGCCCGCATAGAGCAAGGGCTTGCGTCCCAGTCGATCGACGAGCACCAGCGCGATGATGGTGGCCAGCATATTTGTGACCGCCACCAGCAGGGTGGCGAAGATCGCATTCTTGTTCGACGAGATGCCGGCCTCGGCGAAAATCTGCGGCCCATAATAAATGATGGTGTTGATGCCGGTGACCTGCTGCAGAACCGTGAACCCCACCGCAATGAAAAGGGACGTCCGTACGGCCGGGCTCCACAGCGCTCTCCAGCGCTGCTCCACCGGGATGGCAAGTGCCAGGCGGATTTCATCCAGCAGCAGCCGGGCTCCGGATTCGTCAGTGTATGTGCTAAGCACCGAATGAGCCTCAGAAGTGCGGTTCTGCGCAAAGAGCCAGCGTGGGCTCTCCGGGAGCGTGAGGATGAGCAGCAGAAACAGCGCAGCGGGCACAGCCCCCAGACCGAACATCCACCGCCAGGCATGCTGTGCGGCCAGCCAGTATCCGACCAGATCGGCCAATGCGATACCGGCGGTGAGCGCGAACTGGTAGAGTCCGATGAGTCTGCCGCGCGACTTAGGCGGGGCGAGTTCGGACACGTAGACCGGCGCCGTTACAGATGTGAAGCCAATGGCCACGCCCAGAAGCGCGCGGGCGGCGATGAGCGTGGCGACGTTGGGAGACAGCAGCGCAAGCAGCGAGCCGGTAAGGAAGATGACGGCCCCCCACAGCAGCGTGGCGCGCCTGCCGATGCGATCGGCGATGCCGCCTCCGGCAACGGCTCCGGACATGGCGCCAACCAGCACCACGCTCACCACGAACTCTTCCATACGCGTGGAGAGAGCAAAGGTCTCGTGAACAAATGTCAGCGCGGCCGCGATCACCCCCATGTCGTAGCCGTAGAGAACGCCGCCCAGCCCGGCAATGAGCGAGACGCGCCACAGGAAAGCGGCGCGCACCTGCGTCTGTGGCACGATTTCGGTTCCCGGCAAGCCGGACTCCCGGATCACAAGGCTCCTCACGCTACTGCTCCATGACGCCGTATTGGAAGCGTGGCGGCAGGCGGCATCCGGTTCTTTCCACCATGGCCAGGGAGAGCGCCTGCGGCACCAGCACCGAGGTGATGCTTTCCCAGGGCTCCGGTACTGCCTGCAGCCGAACAGGAAACAGCCTCTCAACCGGATGGCTCTCCTCGGCGGAAACCTGCACGACCCTGCCGCCGCGACGCAGGCATTCGCCGGCGAGTTTCTGCCCCAGCACTGCAGCGCGCCCGAGCGCGAAGATGATCGCCACGTGGGTACCGTCCACATCCAGGATGGGCCCATGCCTGAACCCTGCCCCGGTGTGGGCCGCAGTGCGAAAACCACTCATCTCGCGAATGCACAGCGCGCCCATGAACGCGGCACCATAAGCCGCGCCGCGACCGATGATTTCGATGTTCGCGGCCCCTCGGCAAAACGCCTCCAGATCCGCCCGCGCGGCAAAGACGGGTTCGAGTGCGGCCGCAAAAGCATCCGCAGCCCGATCGGCGTCGTCCTGCCAGGAGAGGCCGAGGAGATCCGACGCCAGCAGAATAGCGACGCCGGCAGCATTCGTATAGGTCTTGGTCGCGTTGCCATATTCCGGACCAGCCAGAATCGGCAGCCGGTTTGTCGCCAGCCGCCAGCAGGTACTGGCGGGATTGTTGCAGATCAGCGCCAGAGCTCCGTCTCGATCGGCCTGAAACAATTCCACGAGCTCCGCACTTTCTCCCGAGGTAGTGAGAAGCACCGATAGGGCCGGATCATTCCACAGGGGCCGAGCATAGTGCAGCCACTCTCCGGCGTCGATCGAAAAAGACAGTCGTCCATGCGTCTGCAGCAAAACCGATCCGCTGAACGAGGAGCAGTACGAAGCGCCCATGCCCAGGAAGAGAACCGGCCCGGGTCCCCGGCCCAGTTTCCGTAGTCTCTCGAACTGAGAGCCGATTTCGGCGTCGCAGCGGCAGGCTTGTATCAATTCGCGCAGCCGATGCGGCTGCTCGCGGCATTCGAGTTCGAGGATCTCGGTGCCTGTGGCCGACAGCAAAGCGGCCGACGGCTCGACTCCGCCGATCCAGCGAGGGGCGCGTGCCGTGGCGTCTTTTATACTCATTTCCCGAACCCCTCGCCTCGCGGCCAGTCGCCGCCCAGTTCAATCGCCGACTTCCTAACGTTTCGTTAGTATCCTTCCTGCGGCGACCGAAAGCAAGAATTACTTTTGGACAAAGAGCATCGCGGCCGTGCAGCCGACTTCCGATGACGCGGCACACTCCGTCTGTCATATATTGAGGCAGACATACTTGCCCGGCGCAAAATGAAGAACAGGTCCATTCCGGTTGGCCGACCCTCTGTCCTGCGGCACACGAATGCCCACGGCATTCTGAAGCTGTTGCGCGAATGCGGCTCGTGCTCCCGAGCAGACCTGGTGCGCGCCTCCGGGCTGAGTGCTCCGACGGTTACAAATGTGGTCAAGGATCTGATCGCGGCCAACCTGGTGGAGCCGCTCGGCGAGGGCGAATCCAGCGGGGGAAGGCCGCCCGACATGATCCGCTTCAAGGCGGAGCGCGGTTGTCTGCTGGCGGTGGAAATTACCGCGACACAGATTTCCTTTCTGCTCACCGATCTGAACGGAAGCGAGCTCGGGCGGCAGGACGTCTCCCTGGTCGGGCGCAGTACGACGCCGGAAGCGATTTGCCGCTATATCGGCGATGAACTGAAGATCCTGCTGCGCAAACACCGAAAGACCCGCGATCAGGTGCTGGCTCTGGCGGCAGGTCTGCCTGCCATCACGAATGTGGAAGAAGGCAGCGTTCTCTCCATCAGCACGCTCGAGGGGTGGCGTTCGGTTCCTCTGCGCGCCATGCTGACTAAGGTCGTCGGTTGCCTTGTCATCGTGGAGAACGACACCAATTTGGCAGCGCAGGGTGAGCAGTACTGTGGCGCCGCCCAGTCAGAGAAGAATTTCGTTTTCATCAACATCGGGACCAACGTTGGCGCAGGGATTTTTCTTGGGGGAAGAATCCATCATGGTGCGCAATGGTCTGCCGGGGAAATCGCCTATCTCCGCCTGCCGTCGATTTCCCGCCGTCAGCCGACCATCCATCAATTCGGCGAGTTGGAGGCAGTACTGACGGGGCCGGGAATCCTGAAGAGCTGGCGCGAGGAAGTCCGTGGCAAAGCCGCGCGGGCCTCGGACAAGCGCGACCTCAAAGCGGTTGGAGTGTTGAACCTGGCGCGGGCCGGGGATCCCCGCGCCATCCGGATCGTTCGCAAGCGGTCAGAGATTGTCGCGGACATCATTGTGAACCTTTCTCTCATTCTCAATCCCGGCCTCATTCTGCTGGGGGGGGAAATCGGCAGTCATCCCGTGCTGATCGAGTTCGTTCAGAAGCAGCTGGAGGGTGGAGAGTTTGCGGTCCCAAAAATCGCTTCCTGCTCGCCGAGCCATCGCGCCGTGCTTTGGGGCGGCATCTCCCTGGCACTGGAAGCGATTCCGTCGGTACTGCTTCCGCAGCCGGTCATGTAGGGACAAAGATCGATTGCGGGCAGCAGGACTTTGTTATACAACGTTAGAAACCGTATTTCACCGCTTCCCGGAGCCTGAGGCTTCCGCAGCATCGTCTGCGGAGAGTCCTGCACAGGAAAGCGGCCGATCGAGGGTTGCGGGAGGAAGGCGATGCGAAAGGTCCTCAGTTGTGTCCTGCTGTCTCTGCTTTGCGCGACCCTTTACGCCGATCCGCACCCCATTCTTCCTCTGGGATCTCCCGCGCCCGGCTTCAACCTTCCCGGCGTGGACGGGAAGATGCACAAGCTGAGCGACTACGCAGCCAGCCCGGTCCTGGTCGTCGTCTTTACCTGCGATCACTGCCCTATCGCCCAGATGTACGAACAGCGCATTGAGCAGCTGTACGACAACTATCGCGGGCAAGGTGTAGCCGTCGTTGCCATTCAGGGCAATGATCCCAGCGCTCTCACTATCGACGAGCTGGACTCCTCCGACCTCAGCGACACCCTTGACGACATGAAGATCCGCTTCGCCTGGAAGCATCTGCACTATCCGTATCTCTACGACGGGGCCACGCAGGCTGTCACTCGAGTCGTACGGTCCGCAGGCCACGCCGCACGTATTCATCTTCGATAAGGACCGTCGCCTGCGTTATGAAGGCCGCTTCGACAACAGCTACCGCATCGAGAAAGTAACCAGCCACGACGCGCGCAACGCAATTGATGCGCTGCTGGCAGGCAGGCCCGTTCCTGTAGCCTACACGGCTGTTTTCGGTTGCTCCACCAAATGGCAGGAGAAAGAGGCGCTCCGCGAAGCGGCTGAGCGGAAACTGAATGCGCAGCCGGTCACAGTCGACCTGATCGATGCAGCCGGCCTTCGGAAACTGCGCGCCAACGCCGGCGATAACTACACCCTGGTCAGTTTCTGGGCCACCTGGTGCGGTTCCTGTGGGGCCGAGTTCTCCGACCTGCAGGACACCTTCCGCATGTACAGCGATCGCGGCTTCAACCTGGTCACCGTCTCCGTCAATATGCCCGATGAGAGGCCGGCCGTGCTGCAGTTCCTCGAGCGCAAACATGCCACCAGCCGTAACCTGCTCTTCGCTTCTGACGATACTGCGGCGCTGCAGAAGGCCTTCGATCCGAAATGGGAGTCGGCAGTGCCCTATACCGTGCTGCTCGCTCCAGGTGGGAAAGTTCTGTACAGCACTATGGGCTCGGTGGATATTCTTCAGTTACACCGGAAGATTCTGGCCTCGGTTCCCGCCGCTTACATCGGATTCCAGCAGTACTGGGCGGGAAGCTAAGAGGAGAGACGCCGGCCTCTCCAGGTGCTGCAATTCCGCGCAGCTACAACCGTCTGTGGCCGCGGCTCGGGGCGATTGCCCGCGTCTCACCGAAGGGGCGGTCGGTGCGCTGCCCAGAAGATTGAGTTCCGGAAAATCGTCGTGAAGGCGGGGTTCTGGAAAAGGTCGGGGTGATGCCCCATGAAGATATAAATGTTTCTTGCCTTGCAATGCGGATTGGTCCAGATTACGGGATGATCGCCCATCTTGATCTTCGAGTCCGGCTTGTAGCTGTTCTCATCCACGCTGGCCAGCACGTGAACATTGGGCCGCGGCGATTTGTCCCACGTGTACCATTCTTCGTGCTGCACCAGAAAAGGGCTGGTGACACCTTTCATGGCAGGATGAGACGGATCTTCGACCGTCACCGTCCCGTCGGCAAAGGTTGCGATGTAATTGGTGAACCGGATGCCCCCCATGAACTTCGAAAACCACGGCCACATCGGGAATCCGTCGAATTCACCCAGCAGCGTGGCGTGGTGAAAGCCAATCCATCCGCCGCGTCCCTCTTCGATGTACTTCACAAAGGCGGCCATGGCCGTCGGCGTCCAGTTATAGGGCGGATAGTTCAGTTCGATGAAAAGCTGATAGTGAGAGAGAAAATTGTCGTCGATCTTGTCAGTGTTCTGGATGTAGTCGACGGCGAAATGTTGTTCCACCGCCAGCTGGTTCAGCCACACCTTCGCCGCTTCGACAAACGGCGCATGGATGCCGCCCCGCTCCGCGATGGCCACGACCCTGAACCTGGGAACCCAGCTCCTGGGAGTCGCAACCTGGGCACTGGCTGCGGCACCCAGGAGGAAGACCAGCATCCCCAGTCCAAGTACGCTGCGTAAGGATGCGATAGTGAACCGCCGCTGCATAGTCTCTCCGTCCTGCTCTCTCGCAAAGAGGGCTTTTAGGAATTCTCGACCGGCTATTGTGCCCGGGGCGGTGTCATTTCCAACGCCCAGATGGCCATAGGGCGCATGTACATGCGAGCGCGGAAATTCCCTGTGATGTCCCAGGCCTCGGGCGTGCGAAACCAATTGCCTTTGCTCTCGTAAATCACATGGTAAGTCCCCAGGTGGTTTTCACGCCTCCGCTCGCATGCCTTCGCTCATCAGCAGCCCGGCATAGCCCAGCGTCGAACCCACCCAGACTTCTTTCGCTTCTGCATTGGGCAGAATCCTTTCGTCCGCGCTCATGCGGTTGACCGCGCCCATCTGGCCGCCGCCGAACTTCATCATATTGAAGTCATAGATCTCTTTGAGGGCCGAGAGAGCTGCATGGAGAGCGGCGCAATGTCGCCGAGCCCGGTGAGGTCGGCATACGATTGTCCCGCCAGTTGGTTTTCCGATTGGGCAGTATCTCGTTTCCGATATCATCTCGCTCAGGCACGACACCGTTTTGATCGGGCTCCGTTCCGACCACACGCGGAGTTTTCTGGCCGATTCCACCCCGACCTTTAAGGGCGACGGAGAAGCGAAGCCGCTCCTCGAAGTCTCGCAGGGCGGCACTTTGGCGGAGCCGACGGCAGGACCCTCTATATCCTGACCCACACCCCTGTGTATTCGGTGCGCACCCGCTACAGAGGCCGCTGATGGCCGCCCCTTAGTTGCGTCGTCCCAGCCGCAGAAGGGCGTCCTCGAAGAACAGATTCTGTGTCGCGCTGCTCAGGATCTTGTCGCCGTGCCCCATGTTCGTGTAGATCATCCGGTACTTTGTGTTGGTCCAGGTTACGGGGATGTCCCCGCCGCCCAGCGTGTCCTTAAACCCCAGCGGATAGTTCGACGGCGCCAGCGTCATTAAGACCTTAATGTGCGGATTGCTGCGCGGATCAGGCGCCCAGCTGTACCACTCGTTGGCCGGTGACACATAGCTTGCTGGCAGCCCTTTCACCGCAGGATGCTGCAGATCGTCAATGGTCAGTGTGGCCGGCAGCGGAGGCCAGCTGTTGCCTGTAAACACCGTTCCCAAAAAATCGGCGAACCATGGCCACGTCGCGCGGCTGTCCATCCACCCGGCAATGTGAAAGCCCATCCATCCTCCACCGTGCTCCATGTAATCCGCGAACGCAGTGCGCTGCGCCGCCGTCGAAGGCGCATCGTCGAGCCACAGCACCACCTGATACTTCTTCAGAACCGTCGTATTCATCTCGTCCCAGTCCGTCGTGGCCCGAAACGTGAAATGGTCTCGCGCCGCCATCGCCCGGAAAAAAGGAATCGCCTGCAGCGCGAAATCTACGTGATCCTGCTCCACATGCGTCGAATAGAACGCGAGAACGCGGAACGAACTCGTCTGGCCAAAGCCAAAGACCGCTGTCAGCGCCAGAGCAGCAAGGCATCCGAGGAAACGTATGCGCCGAACCATATTGACGAGCCTTCCTATCAGGAGTTAGCGTTCGCTTTTCGCTCGACATCGAACTTTCTAATGTTTAATAATGTAGTTCGCGCGAGGTTCCCTCACAACATGATTTTGCGTGGTTCGCTCCTTTTCGCGCGTCTCCCGCACTGGACCTCGCGAGCGCCCCTCCTGCTCGCCGCATTCGTCCTTTCCGGCGCACTGCCCGCACACTGCGCCGCTGGAAGCTCCCCGTGGGGGCGCCTGATTACCAGCGCCGCCATTGCTGACAACCCTTCCACCCACAAGATATACGCGGTCAACGAAGGCACTGGTTCTGTCACGGTCCTCGATGCGATCACAGGGGCCAGACATAGCGTGCCCGTTGGCAGCGAGCCCATCGCCCTGGCCATCAATCGGCGGACCAATCGAGTCTATATCGCCAACGACGGCGGTAGCACGGTCAGCGTGATCGACGGAAAGAACGATACCGTCGTTGCCACCATTCCCTGCGACCCCCTGCCCTACACTCTGGCTGTCAACGAGGCCAGCAACAAAGTCTATGTGACCCACACCTACAGCGGTACGGTTACGGTCATCGATGGCGCGACGAATACCGCCCAGGCGCTCAAGGTTGGCGATGCCGATGGTGTCGCGATCGATCCGCGCACCAACACCATCTTCCTGATGACTTACGAAGACCCCAACATCCGCGTCCTGAACGGAGCTACGGGGGCGGTGACCAAAGTCGCCGTCGGCGCCCACATCTGGGGCGTGGTCTTTGACGAACCCTCTGGCACGCTCTATCTGGGCCATACCGGAACCGCAGAAGTCGTCACACTCAACGAGAAAACGTACGCCGTTCGCACCATTCGCGTCGGCAGCATCCCCTGCGCACTCGCCATCGATTCAGTCACGCGGCGTCTCTATGTGGTGAACTATGGCGATGAGACCGTCAGCGTCATTGATTTGCGCGCAAGAAAAGCCGTCGCCACATTGCCCGTTGGGAAACATCCCCAGGCTGTGACCATCGACCCGAAATCGCATCGCGTTTACGTTGCCAACGTCCTCAGCGACGATTTGACTGTCATCGACGGCGCGAAGAACGTTGTCATCGGCGCTTCGAGCGCGGGTGTCCATCCGTACGGCATCGCAGTCGATCCGGCATCTGGCCGTGTATCTGCCGCCAACTACGGCGCCCCTTGGGTCACGCTTGTCAACCATTAGTCTGACGTGGTCCTGGAGAAGGCGCTTGTCTCCAGCGACAGCTCTGCAGCTTTCGGAACTTTTGGGTAAGAGAAGAGACGTTTAGGAGCTCCAACTCCTGACTACAAGACTAGAAGTGGTCTCATAAATGTCTGAGCAGCATGTGAAGGCAGGCAAGGTGGACGAAGCCGAGGAAGTTCTCGATGTGGTATTCCCATCGGGTGACGAGGCGGCGGAAGTTATGCATCCAGGCAAAGAGTCGCTCCACTTTCCAGCGTTTTCGATAACGGCGCAGTTTGCGGCCATGCTGAGTTCTGCGTTTGCGTCCGCGCCGGTTCGGGGCAATCAGTTCGATACCGTATTCATTCCTGAGGTGCGCGTCGAGCGGGTCCGAGTCGTAGGCCTTGTCTCCGATGAGCCTGGCCGGGAGTTCGTCGAGAAAGCTTCCGGCAAGAACTTCCTCAACAAGCTGGCACTCGGCAGGCGAAGCGCTCTGGACAGATACGGCGAGAGGAAGACTGTTATCAGCGGCGACAGCGACGATCTTCGTGCCCTTGCCGCGACGGGTAGGGCCGACGGCGAAGCCCCCTTTTTGGCGCTCGCGAAGGTAGCATCCACGAACGCCTCTTCCAGATTTAGCCGGCCTCGCTCATGCAGGTGCCGCGCCAGAAGTTTCAATGCCTCCTCCAGCTTCCCGCTGCGGATCCATTGCTGGAATCTGCGGTGGCAGGTCTGGTACGGCGGATATTTCTCCGGCAGTTCCCGCCACTGCGCACCGGTGCCCAGCACCCAGAACACGCCGTTCAGCACGGCTCGCGTATCGTGCCAGGGGCGGCCGCGGTTGTCCTCACGCCGCTGCGGTCGCAGCACCGGCTCCATTACTGCCCACTGTTCGTCGGTCAGTTCCCAGCGTCCTGTCACGGCGCTTCGCGGTTATCCCAAGGCAGACCCAGGATCGCACGAAAACAGCCCTCAAGTATTTATGAGACTGGTTCTGTGCAAGTCGTCTTAGATCAATGGCCGCAAAAGAAAGGCGCCCGACAAGCCGGGCGCTGTCTCATAAATAAGGAACGGAACTTCAGGCGCTCACCGGCTGCTCCGCCGTCACCTTCACCGGTGTCAGCCATCCGAACCGATCGGGGTTCAGGCCGTTGGCGATTCCGAAGAACTCGTCCCGCAGCTGCTTCGTAATCGCCCCGGGATTCCCGTCCGCCACCTGGATCCGGTCCACCGACCGAATCGGCGTTACCTCCGCAGCCGTTCCCGTGAAGAACACCTCATCCGCGATGTAGATCATCTCGCGCGGCATCG
Source organism: uncultured Acidobacteriaceae bacterium (assembly GCA_963770525.1). Classification (GTDB taxonomy): domain Bacteria; phylum Acidobacteriota; class Terriglobia; order Terriglobales; family Acidobacteriaceae; genus Palsa-343. The sequence goes on from CAVYPY010000012.1 coordinate 32,844, forward strand.
CCTGCTCGACAACCGGAATCCCGAAGTGCCGTGCCAGCGTCAGCACCGAATCGCGCGTGATGCCCGAAAGCACCGAGTTCGCCAGCGGAGCCGTGTACAGAACGCCGTTCCGCACCAGGAACAAATTCTCGCCCGAACCCTCGGAAAGGTAGCCGTTCACGTCCAGCGCGATCCCCTCGGCGTAGCCGTTCACGTCGGCTTCCATCCGGATCAACTGCGAGTTGGCATAATTCGCTCCGGTCTTCGCCAGCCCCGGCATCGTGTTCGGCGCCAGCCGGTTCCACGACGAGATGCAAACATCCGCTGCGTCGCCTGCCACGTACTTGCCCCAGGGGAAGTTGGCAATGTACAGGTCAATCGGCGACCCCTTTGGATTCACCCCGATCTCGCCGTAGCCGCGCAGCGCAATCGGACGGATATAGCACGGCGCCAGATTGTTGGTCTCGGTCAGCTCCACCACCGCCGAGCACAGCTGGTCCAGCGACCACGGCAGCGGCATCCGGTATATGCGGCCCGAATCCAACAAGCGCTGCATGTGCTCGGGCAGCCGGAAAATCGCAGCGCCCTCCGGCTGCGCGTAGCACCGAATGCCTTCGAAGACGGAGGACCCGTAATGCACCACGTGGCTCATCACGTGAATTTGGGCCTTCTCCCATGGAATCAGATTGCCGTTGTGCCAGATTTTTGCGGTCGGCTGGATAGGCATGGAAATGCCGGCTCCTTTCAGCTCTGGAAACTTGATTCTATCAGTTGGGCTGCGCCCTCGCCGGGCAAGCCGCGCCGCCAGCGACCTCGAAAGTACCTCTCTCAGCCGGACCTCATGACCGTGGCAAGCTTCGCCATGACCGCACGCTTTTCCAGCCGCAGGCTCAGGGCTGTGCCGCGAGGTCGGCCACGCCTGTTATTCCCATGGTTACGCCGCCGCAATCCGTTTGGCGCCTCTTTGCTTCTTTTTCACAACTCTGTGCTATTGGTCAGGCAGCACTCGAACTGGAGAATCGATGCTCCCTTCCATCAGGCGCCTGCCGAGCCGAATCTTCGGAGCGATGATCGCCTTCATCATCGTCCTGGCGGTGCGCTTCTTCGAGCGCCGCTTCCGCCTGAACACCCGCCGCGACCCCGCCTGGCGTTCCCAGTGAGCTTTTGACTTTGCCGCGGCTGCCCATTAAAGTCAAAACTGGCGCTCCGCGGTTGAGCTTTTCTGGCCCGCGATCGCAAGCGTCCCCGTCGTCTAGCCCGGCCCAGGACACCGCCCTTTCACGGCGATAACACGGGTTCAAAT
>CAVYPY010000013.1:0-855606 GCA_963770525.1 uncultured Acidobacteriaceae bacterium
AGGCGCCAATCAAGGTTCAATTCACTCCTTCGGGCTCAGGGATAGATGATCGCGGAACGCCAGGGATAAGCTATGCGTAGAATTCGATGCTGGCGAAGAATCTGTACGCAGCGGTGGAGGCACGACCGGGGTGACGACTGAGACGAGAATTGCCCAGCCGCAGGAATTTACCGCGGTATCGGCGAAGGGTGCATTGTGGCTGGCGGCAGGGTTTGGCCTGCTGAAGTATGTTCTGTCAACGCTGGGCCAGATAACGATGCAACATGCAGGGTACGGCATTTTTCGTGACGAGTTGTATTTCATCGTGTGCGGCCGGCATCTGGCCTGGGGATATGTGGATCAGCCGCCCTTCATTCCCCTGGTCGCGCGCATTGCGGCGTCGCTGTTTGGCCTGCAATCGCTGGCCCTGTTCCGGACCTTTGCCTCGCTGGCGGGCGCCGCGGAAGTTGCGATCACGGGGATTCTGGCATGGCGGATGGGCGCCTCGCGCGGGGCGCAAGCGCTGGCCATGACGGGGATTTTGCTGGCGCCCGTGGTAATGGGCGCCGATGCGACCTTTTCGACGAGCACCTTTGAGCCGGTCTTCTGGATGACGGTGGCGCTGGCGACAATCGAGCTGGCTCGGCTGGCCGGTCGCGGCATTCGCAGTGGCCGCGCAGTGACGTTGTGGTGGGTGCTGCTGGGTGTGACGGCCGGCGTGGGACTCGAAAACAAGTGGAACGAGGTTTTCTTCCTCATCTGTCTGCTGGCGGCGCTGTTGATGACGAGCCAGAGAAAGTTGCTGGCTTCGAAATGGTTCCCGATCGGCCTTGCGCTGCTGGTCGTGCTGATTCTGCCCAATCTGCTGTGGGAGGTGCACAACCACTGGGCAACGCTCGAGCTGCTGCACAACGATCAGATCAACGGCAAGAACGTTCGTCTGGGCCCCTTCGCATTTGTGCTGGACCAGATGTCCATCCTGGGACCGCTGATGGCGCCGTTGTGGGTGGGAGGCATTCGGTGGCTGCTCTTTGGCCGGGCGGCGCGGGCGTTCCGCTTCCTGGGCGTGACCTATCTGCTGTATCTGCCGCTGATGATGATTCTGCACGCCAAGGATTATTACCTTGCGGCCATTTATCCGCTCTACTTTGCCGCGGGTGCGGCGGGCTGGGATCTTCTCTTCCGCAAGGCCTGGTTGCGGCGCGGGCTCGCGCCCGCTTACGTGGCGTTGAACGTGCTTGTCACCGCGATCCTGTTGCCGGTCATTCTCCCAATACTGCCACCGGCAAAAATTCTTGCATATCAGCAGCGGCTGCATCTTCAGCAACCGAAACTGGAGAATGGCGCCACCGCGCCGCTGCCGCAGTACTTCGCCGACATGCTGGATTGGCGCCAGAAGGCGGACTTGCTGGCCGCTGCCTGGTACTCTCTGCCGCAGGCGGAGCGCGCACAGGCCGTGATCTACACGGAAAACTATGGCGATGCGAGCGCGGTGAACATTTACCGGCCGGATGTGCCGGAGGCCATCAGCGGTCACCAGAACTACTTCTTCTGGGGACCACGCACGTATACGGGCAGCGTGATGATCGTGTTTGGTGAAAGCCGCAGTGCGCTCGAAACCAACTTCGACTCGGTAGTGGAATTCACACAGGATGCAAATCCGTATTTGGAGCCGTATGAGCGTGGGCCGGTCTTCATCTGCAGAGGTCTCCATGGAAATCTCCAGGCGCTGTGGCCCAAGGTGAAGAACTGGGAGTGAGGCGGTGGCGAAGGCGTCGGCCCTTCTCAACTCACGATTTCAGGGCAAATCGCTCATCGAGTTTGGTCTGCCGCGCCAAAACAGAAATACGTTTTTCGCGCCGATTCTCCGTCGGTCGTCACCATCTTCCTATCCCGCCATCTCTTTCAGTCCCGCGCTCACCTTCAGCTTCGCCTCCGTCACCCGCTGCACATCCTCCACCGTCACCCCCGGCGCAATCTCCTCCAGCACCAGCCCCTCCGGTGTCACCCGGATCCACGCCAGCTCCGTCACAATCGTCTCCACCACCCGCACCCCGGTCAGCGGCAGCGTGCATTTCTTCAGGATCTTCGGCGCGCCTTCCTTTGTCGTATGCTCCATCGCCACAATCACCCGCCGCGCGCTCGCCACCAGATCCATCGCCCCGCCCATCCCCTTCACCATCTTTCCCGGGATCATCCAGTTCGCCAGCGTGCCTTCCTCATCCACTTCCATCGCACCCAGCACGCTCAGATCGACATGCCCGCCGCGAATCATCGCGAACGATTCCGCGCTCGAGAAGAACGAAGCCCCGGGCAACGCCGTCACCGTCTCCTTGCCCGCGTTGATCAGGTCCGGGTCTTCGCTCCCTGCTACCGGATACGGCCCCACCCCGAGCATCCCGTTCTCCGACTGCAGCACCACTTCGATCCCCGGCGGAACGTAATTGGCGATCAGCGTCGGGAGCCCGATCCCCAGGTTCACGTAGAACCCGTCGCGCAGCTCCCGCGCCACACGCTTCACAATGCGCTCCCGCTTGGCCGCCGCCCCTTCCCTGTCTCGAGCGCGCACCGGAGCTGCCGGGGAGTTTGCGCCCGCGCCGCCGCCGGCCGTCGGTGTGACTCCCGGATTCGGTACATTAGTCATATTCCCGGTCCTGACCCCATGCAGTACGCCGTCTTCAATATACGGTGCCGCTCTCTCATCCGCGGGACGGCCCTCGTCCTCGGCAGCGTCATCCTGGCTCTGGTCCTGGGCGGCTTTCCCGACATCCGTCCCTCCCCGCTGCTCCTCGTCCCCACCGTGCTCACCGGCTGGGGCACATGGGAAACCGTCCGCTGCCTCCGCCGCCGCTGGAGCTTCTATCACGGCGGAGTCCTCCTCCTCCTCTATGCCGACATCCTTGCCTTCGCCCTCGTCGTCTTCCTCCTCCTCTACCCTTATGCGCAGTGGCTCCAGGGCCACTGAGCCTCTGAACAGACCTGGCCCCTAACCCGTATCCCGTACCCTCTGCCTCGTTTTCCGTAATCCCTGCCTTCTGTGGAAATCTTGTCAATCCTTACGAAAGTTCCGGCTCCTGATCCCACTGCACTTACCCTCCAAAAACGCTGGCAGAAAACCTGGCTGGAATTGCTATTCTGAAAATAGGGGGACAAAAAGAATTTTTCCTCCTGCGAACGGCCGCCACGCGCGGCCGTTTCCTTTTAGGAGGGGCAAATGCTGGCAGTCTCTGCCTGGAGAGCGGGTACTCGCACCATCGGCCGCTGCCACATACCTGCTTTCGTCTGTCCCACTATCAGGATTGTTTTCAATGGTTTGCCACATTCCAAAACAGGCCTTGCAGAAGTCCTTTGGATCCCGCCAGTTGCCACATACCCCACCCAGGGGGTGGGGGTATGTTGTAGTTCCTGATCGGTAATGATCGGATGAGGGCCTCTTGAAATACCGTGTTTGCCACACATGCACACGTGGGCGAACGAAGTACTTTAGAATGCACACTTGCACATCAGCGCAAGTTTTTTTGCACGTCGGGATTCCGAGTCCCGGTCAGGACCCGATTTCGGTTTTCGATGCTCGCTTCGGCGCGTCTCGAAAAGGCAACTGCTTTGGTAACATAAGAATTGCATCACACAGAAAAGAGCTACGGCGTCGCAACTGAGTTGCGACTGCACTGGCATTACTGGCGTTCCAATGGTGGCCCATTTGGAGATTGACGCCACAAAATCAGGCTGATACGGTTCAGTGGATCGGTGCCTGGCCGATTCTTTCTGCCCTGTGCAGCCGCCGAAATCAGAGGTCTTCCGGACGCTTTTCCGGAGCAGGATATATTGCGAAGACGCTACTACATCATCTTTGTTGCTCGCGAGAAGGATGGGCCTCTCCGCAAAATCCCCATTCCTCTCCATTACGCAGGCATCTTCGTTGCCGCTGCTGTCGTTGGCGCCTTCACCATCACCGGACTCGCCGGTTCCTATACCCGCATGATGCTCAAAACCGCCAGCTTCAATCAGCTGCGGTCCCAGCGGGAAGCCCTGCGAGCGGATTACAACCAGCTGCAGATCGTCGCGCACGAAAAGGATCTTCAGGCCGCTTCGCTCGGCACTCTGGCCAGCGAAGTGACGGCTCTCTACGGCCTTCGCCGGAATCGCACCGTCTCCACGGCAACTGCCGCTGTCGGACCGGTCAGCCCCGACTCCAGCACCTTAAGCGAGCAGGGTTACAAGCAGTCTCTTGACCAGCTCGCCCTGCTGCGCAATGACGCACTATCGGGTCGCGTGCAGTCGTTTGATCTCGGGCTCGCTCCAGCCGGAGTCAAAGACTGGGCCTCTTTGGCTGGCGCCCCGCAACTGTGGCCGGTGATCGGGCCGATCACCAGCTCCTTTGGAGAGCGGGAAGATCCCCTGAGGGTTGGTGAGGGCGAGTTCCACACCGGCGTGGATATCGGCGTGACTTTTGGGACACCTGTGCGCGCCACCGCCGACGGTGTCGTCCAGTACGCTGGCATGGAAAGCGGCTATGGGCGTGAGGTCATCCTGAATCACGGCAATGGCATCCAGACCCTGTACGCGCACCTGTCCGGCTTCGCCGTAACATCCGGGCAGCAGGTGAACATGGGACAGGTCATCGGCTATGTTGGGCTCAGCGGCCGCACCACGGGTCCCAATTTGCACTACGAAGTGCGCATCCACAACACTCCGGTGAATCCGCACAAATACCTGCGCACTACCATGCAGCAGTTCGCCAGCGCCGAGCAGATGGCCGAGAGCAGCAAGACCGGCAACTGATCCTTACTCGGCGTCAACTCTGGGCCGCTCTGGCGGCTCCGCCTGCAATCGCTGCGCTGTCGCCTGTACCTCCCGGAAAAACCGAAGGAAGTTGAGCCCCAGAATCTTCCGGCAGTCTTCCGCCGAATAGCCGCGCGCCATCAGCGCTGCTGTGATCTTCGGCAGGTCGGCGGCGGAATCGATCCCTTCCACCGACGAAGGAATGCCGTCAAAGTCGGAACCCAGGCCAACGTGTTCGATTCCAGCCACTTTCGCGACGTGGTCGATGTGATCGATCAGCATGCTGAGCGGCGGTCGCGGAATCTTCGCGGCCCACTGTTTATCCAGCGCGTTGGTCGTCGCATAAGTGACGGCCTTGCCCTCGGCCTTCCACTGCGCGAGCTGGGCGCTCTCAGCCGCCTGGCGCTCCGGAGCCTGCTCGTTCCAGGCGTTGCGCCACGTGTCGCTGATGAAACCGGAGTAGAAGTTCACCATCACCACGCCGCCCTTGCTGTTCGGGCCGCCACTGCGCGCCACGGCCCGCAGCATGTCGTCGGTCATGTTGCGCGGCGATGCGCAGAGTGCCCGCGCCGAAGAATGCGACGCGAAAACCGGCGCGCGCGAAGTGATCACGGTGCGATAGAAGGTCTTGTCGGAAACGTGCGAGATATCGACCATCATGCCGAGCCGGTTCATCTGGTAGATGACGTCTTTGCCGAAGTCGGTGAGGCCGTCCTGAGTATGCTTTACGCTCGGGTCGTCGGCATCGCCGGAGGAGTCCGCCCAGTCGTTGGAGTTCGACCACGTCAGCGTCATGTAGCGGACGCCGAGCCGGTAGTAGTCGCGCAGCAGGCCGAGCGAGTCCTCGATAGAGTGCCCGCCCTCGATGCCCATCAGCGCCGCAAGTTTGTGCTCGCGGTGGGCCTTGAGAATATCGTCAGGCGAATACGCCATCATCATCTCGTCGGGATGCGCGAGCGCCTGCTGGCGGACGGCGTCGATCAACTCCAGTGTGCGCCGCGCATACTGGCCTTTGTAACGCGCGGGTTCGACCCAGATGGAGAAGAACTCCGCGCCCAGATTGCCGGCCTTCGCCGACGCGAAGTTGAGATAGCCGCCATCGAGCGGCTGGGTCAGATCGTAGTGATCGTCCAGCATGCGCTGCGGGGTGTCGGCGTGTGTGTCAATGACGATGGCGGCGCGATGCACAGCAGCCGCGCTCGCGGCGGCAGATTGATGGGTCACAGGCAACTTTTTTGGCGGATTTGGAGATTGAGTCTGCGCGCCCGGCGGCACCAGTGCAGCAAGCAGGAGCGGAAGAATCCAGGGTCTCATGTCGTACGGGAAATCCGGTAGACGGATTGTAGCAACATCCCGAATGAATGGACGCCCTGATTGTGTCGTCCTCGCGGCTTCCCTGATCCGTGGCGATGCCTACTTCTTCGCGAAATCCCAGTCCGTGACAGGAGCAATAGTGGTGACGACCTGGTGCCGTTCATTCCAGGCACCAAAGAGATAATCGCGATTCATCTTCGCGATCACCTCCAGCTGAATCTCCTTGGGGCAGACGCCGGTGCATTCGCCAATGTTGGTGCAGCTGCCGAAGCCTTCGGCATTCATCTGCGAAACCATGCGAACGGCGCGGCGATCGGCTTCTTCCTTGCCTTGCGGGAGAACACCCAAATGGGCGATCTTGGCTCCGGTAAACAGTGCCGCCGAGCCGTTGGGGCAAGCCGCCACACAGGCGCCGCAGCCGATGCAGGCAGCGGCGTCCATAGCCCGGTCCGCGATCTCTTTGCCGACAGGAATTGCATTGCCGTCGGGAGCATTCCCGGTGGAGACGGAGATGTATCCGCCGGAGGCGATGATGCGATCGAAAGCACGGCGGTCGACGGCAAGGTCCTTAATGAAAGGGAAGGATCGGGAGCGCCATGGCTCGAGGACTAACTCATCGCCGTCCTTAAAATGGCGCATGGTGAGCTGGCAGACGGTCGTCGCGGGCTGCGGTCCGTGCGCGATGCCGTTGATCATGAATCCGCAGGAGCCGCAGATGCCTTCGCGGCAGTCGTGCTCAAAGGCAATTGGCTCCTCGCCCTTTTCGATCAGGCCTTCGTTCAGGACGTCGAGACACTCCAGCATCGACATTTCCTCATTCACATCGTTCATCGGATAGCTGACGAACTTGCCCTGGGTTCCTGGGTTCTTCTGCCGCCAGACGGTTAAGGTCAGTTTCACTTGTAGCTCCTCTGGCTGGGATGAACGTAGGCGAACTCCAGCGGTTCTTTCGTCAGTTCCGGTGGCTTGCCCGGCCCGGCATAGCCCCATGCGGCGACATAGCTGTAGTGTTCGTCATCGCGCCGCGCTTCGCCGTCCGGCGTCTGGTACTCCTCGCGGAAGTGGCCGCCGCAGGACTCATTCCGCTCCAGCGCGTCGATGCACATCAATTCGCCCAGTTCGAAGAAGTCGGCAACGCGTCCGGCTTTTTCGAGGCTCTGGTTCAGGTCGTCGCCGGAGCCTGGAACGTTCACGTTTTGCCAGTACTCTTCGCGCAGCGCGCGGATCCTGCCGATCGCCTCCTGAAGCCCTTTGGCATTGCGGGACATGCCGCAGTCGTCCCACACGATCTTGCCCAGCTCCCGGTGGAAGGAATCGACGGTGCGTTTACCCCGGATCGCCAGCAGCCTGTCGATGCCCTGCTGCACGGAAGTGAGCGCGGCCTGCACTTCCGGACGCGACTCGCTCACCTTGCCGGGCTTCGCCGTCGCCAGGTAGTTGCCGACCGTGTAGGGGATGATGAAATAGCCATCGGAAAGGCCCTGCATGAGGGCACTCGCGCCGAGCCGGTTGGCGCCGTGGTCGGAGAAGTTGGCCTCGCCGAGCACGAACAGGCCAGGAATGGTGCTTTGCAGCTGGTAGTCCACCCAAAGGCCGCCCATGGTGTAGTGGATGGCGGGGTAGATGCGCATCGGGACTTTGTACGGATTCTCGTCCGTGATGCGCTGATACATGTCGAAGAGGTTGCCGTAGCGCTCGCGGATGGTCTCCTCGCCGAGGCGCTGGATGGCTTCGGAAAAATCGAGGTAGACGCCGAGGCCGGTTTCGCCCACGCCGCGGCCCTCGTCGCAGACTGCCTTGGCGTTGCGCGAGGCAACGTCACGTGGCACCAGGTTGCCGAAGGCTGGGTATTTGCGCTCGAGGTAGTAATCGCGCTCTTCTTCGGGAATCTCGTTGGGCTTGCGCTTGTCGCCCTTCTTTTTCGGGACCCAGATGCGGCCGTCGTTGCGCAGCGACTCGCTCATCAGCGTGAGCTTTGACTGGTAATCGCCGGAAACGGGAATGCAGGTAGGATGAATCTGCGTGAAGCAGGGATTGGCAAAGAGAGCGCCACGCTTGTAAGCGCGCCAGATCGCAGTGGCATTGGAGCCTTTGGCGTTGGTCGACAAATAGTAAACGTTTCCGTAGCCGCCGGTCGCCAAAATGACCGCGTCGGCGAGATACACGCCGATTTTTCCGGTGACCAGGTTGCGGGTAATAATGCCGCGCGCCTGGCCGTCGATGACGATCAGGTCCAGCATCTCGGTGCGCGGAAACATCGTGACCTGGCCCAGGTCAATCTGCCGCTCGAGCGCCTGATAAGCACCCAGGAGCAGCTGCTGGCCGGTCTGGCCGCGAGCGTAGAAGGTGCGCGAAACCTGAGCTCCGCCGAAGGACCGGTTCTCGAGAGAGCCGCCGTATTCGCGGGCAAAAGGAACGCCCTGGGCGACGCACTGATCGATGATGCTCACGCTGTTCTGCGCCAGCCGATAGACATTAGCCTCGCGTGCGCGGAAGTCGCCGCCCTTCACCGTGTCATAGAACAGCCGGTAAATGCTGTCGCCGTCGTTCTGATAATTCTTGGCTGCGTTGATGCCGCCCTGGGCCGCGATGGAATGAGCGCGCCGCGGAGAATCCTGGAAGCAAAAGCAGAGGACGTTGTAACCTAACTCGCCGAGACTCGCGGACGCGGAAGCGCCGCCCAGTCCCGAGCCGACAACGATGAGCGTATGCCGCCGTTTGTTCGCGGGATTGACGAGCTTCATGTCGAAGCGGGCTTTGTCCCATGCCTGTTCAATCGGGCCGGAAGGAATTCCTGCGTTCAGTTTCATCTATCGAACCCAGCCCGCCAAAACGCTGACGGGAATTGAAATGTAGCCAACGGTGATCAGAATCGCGATCCACAATGCTGCCTGCTTGAGCACCGGAGTGTGCCGCGGATGATTGAGGCCGAGGGACTGGAACATGCTCCAGATGCCATGCCGGAGATGGAATCCCAGCAGGACGAGGGAGAAGATGTACCAGGCCGAGACCCACCACACCTGAAAACCGGCGACCACGTTGTGGTAGACGTCGCCGTCGATAAACTGCGACTCGGGGTGCACATAGCCGGCGGTGAACTCGAGCAGGTGGAAGATGACGAAGGCCAGGATGATGGGGCCGCTCCAGTACATGGTGCGATCCGCATACGACGAGGCGACCGACTTTTTCACTTTGTACGCGACCGGCCGCGCCTTGTTATTCCGCGACCACAGCTGCACGGTCGCCCAGATGTGCAGGCCGACGCAGAGCAGCAGGACGCAACGCGCGATCCACAGCAGCTCGCCCAGATTGTGGAGGAAGGCCCCATAGGCATTCAGCCGCGCGCGGCCATCGAAGATCTGCAGATTGCCCAACAGATGGCCAATGACGAACAGGAGCAGGATGCAGCCTGTCACGGCCATTACGGCCTTCTTGCCGTTTGTCGATTGCCAGAAACCCGCGACTCGGCGTTCGGGAGAACCCGCGAGCGTTGTACTCATGCAGCGAACCTGGAGCGATGGATCACGGAGGATGTCCTTCTCTGCTTTGTGTTCCGGCGCCGGCTCCGGCCGAAGTTCGGCGGTGCAGGCGAACGGTGGAATCGTCTGCTGCGCATTGCCGGGGTTGGCAGTGGTCTGCCAGCGCGGCCAGGACGCAGAAGGCGAATCTTTATTATTGGTGCCAGGGAGAACCAGCGTCAACCGCGGATGGTCACCGAAGTACCGGGCCGCCGTGCAGGCGAGCGGTGATCCTGGCAATCTGCAGCTCTTCTTCAGCAGGGACAACCAGCACCTTCGCGCATCGCGCAGGGTCACCGCTGGTCAGGCCGATAAAGTCCAAACCCTCACAGATTCGATCACGCATGCGGGCGTTGTGCTCGCCGATTCCGCCGGTGAAGATCATCCGATCAAGGCCGCCGAGCTCTGCGGCATAGGCGCCGATTTGCTTCTTCACCGCCTGAGCGAAGATCTCAATGGCCAGTTGTGCGCGGGCGTCACCTTTTGCCGCGCACTCTTCCAGCAGGCGCATGTCGGATTCGCCGCCGGAAATCGCGCCAAGGCCGGAGTCGTGATTCAGCAGGGACTCCACCTGGTCGGCTGACAGGTGCTCTGTGCGCAACAGATAGAGCAGAATGCCTGGGTCGAGGTCTCCCGGCCGCGTCGCCATAGGAATGCCGCCCGTCGGCGTCATGCCCATCGTTGTATCCACGGATCGACCACGGAATAGAGCAACCAGACTGGCGCCTGAGCCCAGATGCGCCGCGACGACGCGATCCGGCAGGTCCTCGCCCAGCCGGTAAAGCAGAGACTCATACGAGATGCCGTGGAAGCCGAAGCGCTCCACGCCCTTCTTGTAGAGGTCTTCCGGCAGAGGATAGTGCCGCGATGTCTCTGGCATGGTGCGGTGAAAGGCCGTGTCGAAGCAGGCGTATTGCGGAACATCGGGCAGCAGCTTTGTCGTCTCGCGAATCAGCTTCACCGCCGCAGGAATGTGCAGCGGGGCGAAATGAACCGCGGCTTCCAGGGTTCGGATCAGACCCTCGGTGATCTTCTGGTGCTCACGCAGGTGGGGTCCGCCATGCACGATGCGGTGACCGATCAACGAGGGCCGGCGCTGGATGGTCCGATCGGTCGTCTTCAGGATTTCCGCGAGTGCATGCCCCTGCGAGTCCAGACGATACGGCTCGTCGAGCAGCGTCTGGCCGTCAGCGTCTTTGATTTGCAGACCGCCGTTCTCATGTCCGATGCCGCTCGCACCGCCAGTGAGCACGGGCGCAGGATCTTCGTCGGCGGAAGGCGGGCGATACAGGCCGAACTTGAGAGACGACGACCCGCTGTTGATGGCCAGGATGAGGTCGCCGTCCGGCTTCACTGCGGCCATGTCCAGTTCCGGATCTCGGGCCGGTCGATGCCGTTGGTGTGGGCATAGTTCAGGCTGTCGGTGATCTGATCGCGCAACCATTCCTGCGTGTGCGATCCGATATCGTGCAGTCGCGGCACGCGATCGATGATGTCCATCGCGAGATTGAAGCGGCTCACGTTATTCAGGATGGCCAACTCGAGCGGCGTGTTGATGTTGCCCTTTTCCTTGTAGCCGCGGACGTGAATGTGGTCGTGGTTGTCTCGTCGGTAAGTAAGCCGATGGATGAGCAGCGGATAACCATGGAAGTTGAAAATGACCGGCTTGTCGCAGGTGAAGAGGGAATTGAAGTCTGCATCGCTGAGGCCATGGGGATGCTCCGTAGAAGGCTGCAGGCGGAACAGATCGACGACGTTGACAAAGCGGAGCTTCAGATCGGGGAAGTGCTCGCGGAGAATCGCGGCCGCCGCAAGGGCCTCCATGGTGGCAATGTCGCCGGCGCAGGCCAAAACCACGTCCGGCTCGGCTCCATCGTCGGTGCTGGCCCAGTCCCAGATACCGACGCCCTTGGTGCAATGGAGTATGGCGGCGTCCATGTCGAGATACTGCAGATGCGGCTGCTTGTCCGCGACGATCACGTTGACGTAGTCCTGGCTGCGCAGGCAGTGATCCGCCACGCTCAGCAGGCAATTGGCGTCAGGCGGAAGATAAATGCGGGTGACCGAAGCGCTCTTGTTGGCGACGACATCGAGGAAGCCGGGATCCTGGTGGGAAAAGCCGTTGTGATCCTGGCGCCAGACGACCGAGGTGATCAGCAGATTGAGCGATGAGATGGCAGCCCGCCAGCGCAGCTCCTTCTTCGATTCCTCCAGCCATTTGGCGTGCTGGTTGAACATCGAGTCAATCACATGCACGAAGGCTTCGTAGGTTGAAAAGAAGCCGTGACGGCCGGTCAGCACGTAGCCTTCCAGCCAGCCTTCCAGGGTGTGCTCGCTCAGCATCTCCATCACACGGCCGTCGGGAGCGATCTCAGTACCGTCGGCGTCCTCGGGTTTAATCTCTTCCATCCACGTCTTCGGGCTCGCTTCATAAATCGCCTGGAGCCGGTTGGAAGCGGTTTCGTCGGGACCGAAGACTCGGAAATTGGTTGGGTTGTTCCTCATCACGTCGCGGAGGAAATGCGCGAGTACTTCCGTCGCGCCCACATAGTCCGCTCCGGGCTTCTTGATCTTAACCGCGTAGTCGCGAAAGTCGGGCATGTGCAGTGGCTGACGGAGAACACCGCCGTTCGCGTGCGGATTGGCCGAGAGACGGCGCTTGCCTGCGGGCGCAAGGGCGCGAAGTTCAGGAACCGGGCGGCCCTGCGGGTCGAAGAGTTCCTCGGGGCGATAGCTGCGGAGCCATTCTTCGAGAAGGCGCAAATGCTTTGGATTCTCGGCGACTTCGAGGATTGGCACCTGGTGAGCGCGCCAGAAGCCCTCAACCTTATGGCCATCCACTTCTTTGGGACAGGTCCATCCTTTGGGCGAGCGCAGCACGATCATGGGCCAGCGCGGCCATCCTGCCGGGCCTCCGCTGAGCTTGCCTTTCTCCCGGGCGTTCCGCTGGATGGTGCGGATTTCGTCTAGGCATTGCTCGAGAGTCGACGCCATGAGCTGATGCATGAGATGCGGATCGTCACCCTCTACGAAATGCGGATTCCATCCATAACCGCGGAAGAGCCACTCGAGTTCCTCGTGAGGAATGCGCGCCAGTATCGTCGGGTTGGCGATCTTGTAGCCGTTCAGATGGAGAATCGGCAGAACCGCCCCATCGCGTACTGGGTTCAGAAACTTGTTGCTGTGCCAGGAGGTCGCCAGCGGTCCGGTTTCCGCCTCGCCGTCACCGACCACGCAGTTGACGATCAGACCGGGATTATCAAAGGCCGCGCCAAAGGCATGCGACAAGCTGTAGCCCAGCTCTCCGCCTTCGTGGATCGATCCCGGAGTTTCCGGCGTGCAGTGGCTGCCGATCCCTCCAGGGAAGGAGAACTGCCGGAAGAATCTGCGCAGCCCTTCCAGGTCCTGACTTTTGTCCGGGTAAATCTCGGAATAGGTCCCTTCGATCCAGGCATTCGAGAGCATGGCCGGCGCGCCGTGTCCAGGACCGGAAATGTAGATCATGTTCAGGTCATGTTTGCGGATCAGGCGATTCAGGTGCACCCAGACAAGGTTCTGTCCCGGATCGGAGCCCCAGTGACCGAGCAGGCGTTTCTTGATGTGTTCAGCTCTGAGCGGTTCGCGCAGCAAAGGATTGTCATAGAGATAAATCATCCCGGCGCAGAGGTAATTGCAGGCGCGCCAGTACGCGTCGATCTGGTGAAGTTCCTCGGCGCTCAGGGTTTCCGGGAGGGTGGCCACAGACGCGGTCATGGGGACCTCGATTCTCCGTCCGACGGAATGGTTCTGGATACACAGTAAGATGCGCCCGGTGCGATGTCGAGGCGCGGATTATGAAATTGCGATGAGTGACGCAGCGTGTCAGGCAGGCTCAAGGCCGACGATCTCGAGTTCGAGGCCGCCGAATTCGGGGTGATCGTTTTCCCGGAGCCGGTACGCGAGATGTATTACGGATTCAGGGCCCAGAGCGAGATCGCGCGTTCGATCGGCCAGATTCCATCCGACGGCGGAAAACGTGAGGCCCTGGACGACGCGCAACCGTACATGTTTCTCCTTCATGAATAAAGGAGGGGCCGCGATTCGCACATTGCGAGCGACGAAGATCGGCTCTGCGTTTTCCATGCCAAAGGGCTCGAGCCGGCGCAGCCATCCATAAAGCGCCGGGGTGATGCCGTCGAGCGGCAGCTCAGCGTGACATTCGAGGGGATTGCCCAGATCCTCTTCGCGGAGGCGCTCCGCGGCATAGGTGCACAGCCGGTTGCGCAGTTCCTCGACCCGATCGCCGGCCAGGGAAAATCCGACGGCATGCGCATGGCCGCCGAAGCGGGTGAAGAGGTCGTGGCAACTCTCGATCGCCTCCAACAAATGGAAGCTGGCGATGGAACGGCCTGATCCGTAAGCCTCGCCGTTCTCGCGGGTGATGACGATAGCCGGTTTGCCGGTCTGATCGACGATGCGCGAGGCGAGAATGCCGATCACGCCGCGATGCCAGTTGTCGCCATCCATCACGATGCAGCGGCTGTCGCGGAAGCAGGGCTCGTCGAGGCGGGCGGTGACTTCGGCCAGCATGGCGGCTTCGGCGGCACGTCGTTCCTGGTTCAGACGTTCAAGCTTGCCGGCGAGGTCGCTGGCGCGATGGTCGTCACGCGTGGTGAACAGCTCGATAACTTCCGTGGCGACGTCCATGCGACCTGCGGCGTTGATCCGCGGTGCGAGGCGAAAGGCGACGTCGACGGTGCTCAGGGGACGACGCGCTGTGTCGATCTGGGCCTCGCGCATGAGAGCGCGCAGACCAAGGCCGACAGGACGGCGCAGCTCGGCGAGTCCCAGAGCGACGAAGACGCGGTTTTCGCCCAGCAGAGGAACCGCGTCGGCGATCGTCGCAATCGCGAGCATCTTGAGGAAGGAAGGCAGGATCTTCGTTCGTGTGCGGTCGCGATCCCACGCTTCGAGCAACGCCTGCGAGAGCTTGAACGCGACGCCGGCGCCGCAGAGATGGCGGCAACCATAATTACAGCCGGGCTGATTGGGATTAAGCACGGCGAGCGCGCGCGGAACGCCGAGCTCGACCTCCGGCAAATGGTGATCGGTGACGATCAGGTCGAGGCCGAGTTCCGCAGCGGCGTCAGCAGCGGCGAAGGCACGAATGCCGGTGTCGACGCTGATGACGAGGCGAACGCCCTCGCGCGCGGCGGTTTCGAGGATTTCGCGCTGCATTCCGTAGCCTTCGCGGAGGCGATGCGGAATGTGAAAGCGGGTGACGCCGCCCAGCCGCTCGATGGCCGTCTTGAGCAGGACGGTCGCGGTGGTTCCATCGACGTCATAGTCGCCGTAAATCAGGATTGGTTCCCGGGCGGCGACGGCCTGCTGGATGCGCGCCACGGCGCGATCCATGCCGAGCATTGAATACGGATCGAGCAGGTCCTCAATGCGCGGGTTGAGAAACTGCTCGGCTTCGGCTGCGCTGCGGATGCCGCGAGCCAGCAGCAGCTCGGCGAGAAGCGGCGGGATATGTGCTTCGCGAGCAAGAGCCTGGGCTTCGTCAATGCTCTTCTCGCGCAGGATCCAGCGCTGCGGCGGTGGAGGTCGAGAGGGCGCAGTTGCGAGGCCGGGACTGCTCACGGTTCTTCGTCTTCGTCTTCATCTTCGAAGACGATATCGCCTAGACCTTCAACCGAATCGAGGAGGCTCTGGTAACGGTCATACCACGCCGTCGACGTCTCATAGAGGAATATGAAGCCCTGATGGGGGAAACCGAGTTGCAGGCGTCCGACTTTGCCGACATGGCGGACAAGCGACTGGGCGTCGTCGAGCTCGGAGGAGCCGGTGACCATTTCGATGTCGAGGTCCTGGTCCTGAACTTCCTCGATGAGGAGTTCGACATCCTCTTTTTCGAGGACGTCTTCGCTCATGGTGATGAAGGCGGCGCCAGCGGCTTTGGCGGTTTCGACGAAATCCTTCCAGCTGTCGGGATTGTCCTCATCCTCCCAGAGGAGGGAAGGGACGTCTTCGCCTGCGTGAGCGGGGACGCGGCGAATTCCGTGGCCGGCGATGAAGGCGACCATATCGTCCTTGAGAGAGGCGAGGTCGTCGGGATGCGTGGAGAGTGGGTTCATGGATGGAAGACCCTAGTGTAGTACAGAGCTCACGACACAAGGGCTCGGGGCTCAGGAAGCTCCCATTCTCCCGGCCAGGGGTATACCCCCAGGGATGGCACGGCTACCCGCCGGAATCCGGCCTACCGCAGGAAATCAGGCCTGCGCAGGGAATCAGGCCTGGTAGAGGGTGTGCAGATCGGAGGAACAGATGCGATTGCCGCCGGCGCGTTTGGCGGCGTACATCGCCTGATCGGCGAGATGGGTGATGCTGGTGGCGTTCTGGCCGGAGGAGGGGTAGACGGCGAGGCCGATACTGACCGAGCCGCGAATCAGGTGGTGCTCGATCAGGAAAGGGGCTTCCATGGCGCGGACGAGGCGATCGGCGATGACGCGGGCGAGGCCCGGGTCGTCGAGCTCGGTGAGGACGGCAACAAACTCGTCGCCACCGATGCGGCCAATCACGTCGCCGCTGCGCAGGCAGGCGCGGAAGCGATGGGAGACTTCGATAAGGTACGAGTCGCCGACGCGATGAGTGAACGAATCATTGACCGCCTTGAAATTGTCGAGATCGAGGTAGAGGAGCGCAGCAAAGGAGTGGTTATCGCCGGCTTTGCGGACGGCCTCCTCGAGGCATTCTTCGACAACCGAGCGATTCGGCAAGCCGGTGAGCTGGTCATGCCGGGAACGGTGCAGCATGTCCTCGTAAAGGCGGCGGTTATCGATGGCAATGGCGGCGAGGTTGCAGCCAAATTCGAAAGCCTGGTTATGAAGGGGGAGCGGTTCACCGTTGCGGCTGCGGAAGGTCATGGTGCCAAGGATCTCCCCGCGGCTGGAGAGGATGGGACGGGACCAGACGTCATTGGTTTCGGGATTGCCGGTGACGCCGCGGGAGCGGACGGCGAGGGCGCAGACTTCGGGGCTAAGAGAGGGATCGATGCTGCGCAGGCGGAGGAGTTCCGCCGGAGAGAGGCGGGGCCCGACGGTGAGCACGAGCATGCGGTCGACGACGACGTGGGAGTAGCCAATGCTGCCGGGCCACATTTCTTCAGCACAGGCCTGAATGGCGGAGAGGACCTCGGGCAGCGGCTG
The DNA here is from genome assembly GCA_963770525.1 of uncultured Acidobacteriaceae bacterium. GTDB lineage: Bacteria > Acidobacteriota > Terriglobia > Terriglobales > Acidobacteriaceae > Palsa-343. The sequence goes on from CAVYPY010000013.1 coordinate 16,781, forward strand.
GTAGCTGTTGATGAGTTCGAGGATGTGGCTGCGTTCGCGTTCCTGGTATGCGGCGGCGCTGAGGCGGGTGGCCTCGAGCTCACTCTTCTGGCGCAGAAGGGTTTCATGCGCGAGGAGGCGGCGGCGCAGCACCAGGCCCCAGGCGAGGGAGATGAGAGCAAGAACGAGCACGGCGGAGGTGAGGAGGAACAGATGGCCGATCGTCCACCAGGAGGCTGGTTGGATGACGGCGATATCCGTTGCGGAGCGAAGCCGGAGCTGAAAACTCTCGACCTCACCCCAGAAGCCGCGGAAGTGAACGATGCAGACCCCGGTGAGACGCAGCCGCGTCCCGGGGGCGTAGTTGGGGATGGGATCCGGATCGTGGGTGCGCTTGCGGAAGACTGCCTGGAGGGTCTGATTGCCAGAGCGGAGGAAGAGAATGTGAGCGTGGTTTTCGCGAGTCTGAGAGACAACGGTGCCATCGAGGGTCAACAGCTGGTTGGTGTAGAAGCCGGTCATCGCGTCGGCGAAGGAGCTGGGCCGGGAGGCGACCGTGCCGCGACCTTGCAGCGGGGTGAACTGCCCGAGCTCCATGGCGGTAGCGCCATCGGAGGGCGTGACGAATCCGGTGACGCTGATGCGCTGTCCGATCGAGAGCGTGTCGACCTGCCGGGTGTGGATGAGGAGTCCATTGGCGCCATCCTGGATGACGAGCAGTTCTCCAGGATCGTAGAGAGTGACGGTGCCGGTAGTGACGATGCGATGCCACGGACGGAGGGCCTCGTTGGAGGCCAGAAGGTCGGCCAGGGGCATGGCGGTGGACGAAGAGGAGTCGGAGGGGAGCGGCGGAAGGAAGGTGATGGCCGAGGCGCTGTTGATGTTCAGGCGCAAGCCGACAATGCGTTCCTCTGTGGCGTCGAAGGTGCCGCCAAGGGCGCCGGCGACGCGCACGCGGGCATCGAGGAGGCGAGCCGGATCAAAGTTGGGGAAGTCTCTGACGACGACATCGACCATCCTGCCGTTGGACTCCAGCTGCAGCAGGTTGACGCCGACACCGCCGGAGCTCTGGAAGGATGCGGCGCGAATGATGCCTTCGAGGGAGATGTAACGGCAGTCGTTCTGGTGAAGGAAGGCGTGGGCGTAGTCGAGCAGGACGGGCTGCGGCAAGTGGCCGGGCGCAAGCAGGCGGATCGAGGAGGCCTCGATCTGGGTGGTGTAGCCGGCGGAGCTTATACCGGTGACTTCAACAAGGGAGCCGGGGGGTATGTTGTAGCGCTTGTCGGGCACGACATAGATCCAGCTGTCGCGGTCCTGGAGGAAGATATCGGCATCGGGCAGGCCGTTGTAGGTGATGACGCCGGTGACCCGGACCGGGAGGCTTTTGGCAGCGGCAGCATACGGCAGATGGCGCACGGCCGCGATGGTTGTGAGCGGCTTAGGGGGGGACTGGGCTGGCAAAGCGCTCTGGGCCGGCAAAGCGAAAGGGATCGCCAGAAGGCTGAACAACGATGCCCAGCGCGGGAGGGGAAAGCGGCCTGATTGCGGTCCCGGCAACGTCGTCGAATCACCCTTTCGACCTATAACTATCACCTGATGGAGCGCCTGGGACCATTCCCCAAATGGGTCGTTCTGGTTACTAAGGTGTCTGGCCGGAGAGGAGGACGGGGTTGTTGCAGGAATCCAGGGCTGTGGCGAGGCTCAGATCCCACTGGATACCGGCAGCTGTGAGCGGCGCACCTGGTGGAGGATTGCGACCAGGTCGTCCAGGTGACGGGGCTCGGTGCGGTAATTCGTAATGCAGGCGCGGAGGGCGGGGCGGTGCGCGGGGCCGAGCTGGATGGTGGAGATCCAGGCCTGGCCGGAGCCGACAACGGCGTTGACGGCGGCCTGGGTTTGCTCGAGCGTCCAGGCAGAGCGGGCGTCGGTGAAGCAGACGAGGGGCAGCGGCGTGTCATTGACGATGGCCCAGTTGTCCGCGAGGAGCTTCCTGCGGAGGAGATCGCCCATGGCGTTCTGATGGCGGATGGCGGCGGCGTAGCCGTCCCATCCGGCGACGGCGAGGCTGAGGAAGAGCTTGACGCCGGTGAAGCGGCGAGACCACTGGAGCGAGTGCGAGAAAGGATCGGTGACGGCGAGCTGCGCGGCCTCTTTGGGCATGTACGCGGTATGGGTGGCGAAGGCGCGAGTGAGGATGTCGGGGTGGCGGGTGAGGAAGAGGCCGGCGCCCATGGAGACTGAGAGAAATTTGTGGGCGTCGAAGGTGATGGAGTCGGCCTGATCGATAGCGGCAAGGTGGGGGCGCAGCTCTGGGACCAGAGCGGCCGCGCCTCCCCAGGCAGCGTCGACATGGAACCAGAGGTTCTGCTCGCGGGCGAGGTCGGCGAGCTCCGGGAGAGGATCGAAGGCGCCGGCTCCCGTGGTGCCGGCGGTGGCGACGAGGAGGAACGGCGCACGGCCGGTGGCGCGATCCCGTGCGATTGCGGCGCGGAGGGCGTCCGGCCGCATGCGGAGCGAGTCGTCGACCTCGATGGCGCGGAGCGCGGCAGAGCCGAGTCCGCAAGCGCGCGCGGCTTTGAGGAAGGAGTGGTGGCTTTCCGCTGAGGCGTAGAAGACCGGATCGGCCGGGAGGGAGCGAAGGCCGTCGGCGGCGAGCTGGGGCCAGCGATCGGTGAGGGCGGCGAGGACGGCAGTCTGATTGGCTTCTGCGCCACCGGAGGTGAAGACGCCGTCGGCGGTGTCGCGGGACCAGCCGAATTTTTCGGCGAGCGACCGGACGAGGTGGAGCTCCATTTCCGAGGCGAGAGGGCTGTGGCTCCACGCGGCGAGCTGGGGGTTGAAGGCGGCGACGAGAGCATCGGCGGCGATGCTCATGGTGGTGGACGCGGGATTGAAGAGACCGAAGTAGCGCGGGTGCGGCGTGTGGACCTGATCGCGGGAGAGCGAGGCTGCGAAGCGGCGAAGGGTCTCGTCGGGAGCGGTGGGATGGTCGAAGTCGAAGGACTCGGCAACAGCGCGGATGCGCGTGGCGTCGAGCTGGGGCGAGACGGGCAGGTCTTCGACGCGGGTGAGGTAGGCCTCGATGATGTCAGTGAGGGCCTGCCAGAGAGCGGCACGGGATTCGGGATCGAGGAGAAGGATATCGGCGGCGGAGAGGCCGGGCGTTTGGGTATCAGGCATAAGGCAGAAAGTGAAGCAGTAACCATTGTCGCCTGGTCGGAATCCAGAAGGGCAAAGGGAGACCGCACTAAGAAAGATTTGTGCTTCCCGTGTCCGGCAACGCCGGCCAGAGATGGGCACGGGAAGCGGCGCATTCGAAAAGGGCGGCTTAGTCGGCGCCCTGGTATTTCACGCTGCAGCCGTAGGGACGGGTGTAGTCGGGGGAGATGGATTTGCCGGCTATCGCGTCGGTGAGGGCGGCGGTGACGTAGTTCTTTGAAATGGGGATGTCGGAGACGTCGGTGGTGGGGTGGTCGTCGATCGCTCCGGAATAGAGCAGCTTCCCCGACGGATCGATGACGTACATGTCGGGGGTGGTTTTGGCGTCATAGAGGCGGCCGATGGTTCCGCTGGGGTCGAGGATGGCGGCGGTGGGATCGGCGTGGACGCGCTCGACGTACGCGTTCTCCTGGGCGGCGGTCATGTAGCCCTGCTTGCCCGGTGCAGAGGAGAGGATGGTGAGCCAGACGACGCCGCGGGCGGTCCATTCCTTCTGGAGCTTCTGCATATTGCCGCTGTCGTAGTGCTTGCGGGTGAAGGGGCAGCCGTTGTTGGTCCACTCAAGGACGACGAATTTGCCGCGGTAGTCGGAGAGGTGATGCGTCTGGCCATGGGTGTCGGTGCCGGTGAAGTCGGGGGCGGGATCACCGACGCGGGCGGCGGCGGCAGAGAGCGTGCAGGCGAGGATGACGGAAAGCAGCGGGGCAAGGCGGCGCATGGGGATTCCTCCGCGGGCGGGATTCGCTGGGGGTTGGACGCGAAAGGGATGGGAAGGGTCGCAGGGGATGGGAAAAATGCGGCTGCGCCCACCCTGTCGCAAAATGCGCGACAAGGATGGGGCAGCCGGAATGTTGGGCGCGCCCGGAACGTTGGCTGGATTGAGGTTCTATTGATGGGACCAGCGGAGGACGCGCAGGGCGCGGAGGGTGATCCAGCGGCTGGGCTCGCCGGGGGATTCAGGGAAGGGGAAGGCGAGGGATTCGTTATGGGTGGCGTCGAGTGGCCAGCGGCCGTCGGGTTGTTGGCGGTTCTGAATGATTTGCACGGCTTCGCGCATGCGTGGGTCTGGCGGATGTCCAGTGTCGCGGAAGTAGTCGAGGGCGCGGAGGACGTTGTAGGTGTAGCGGGGTGGGAAGGCGAACTGGAGGAAGGACGTGTCGGCGACTTCACCGGTGGAAAGTCGGCGGAAGAGATGACGCTCGAGGAGGTACTCTTCAGCGCAGTGGCGGGCGGCGGCGATTTGGTTGACGAGTGGGTGGCCGGAACCGAAGGCTCGCTCGGTTTCGAGGAGGCCTTCGAGGACACAGATGGTGGTGTGGTAGGAGGAGCGCTGACTTTTGGGGGCTTCGCAGTTCCATCCACCGTCGGGGAGCTGCTCGGTGAGGAGACGGCGGGCGAGGTTCTCGGAGGGGTGGAGAAAGTAGCCGCCCAGGGCCAGGACGCCTCCATTGATGCAGGGCTCGACTTCGCCGTCGAAGACGGGGTTGCCGCCGTGGTCGGGTGAGCGCAGATCCCAGCAGCCGGGTGCGTCGTTCCAGCGCAGATTGGCTTCGAGGCGGGTCATTGCGGAGGCGACGGCGGGATCGGCGGGGTCAATGCCGGTGGCGCGGAGGAGCTGGAGAGTGAAGAGGGTGGTGAGCCAGGTGGGGGAGCCTGGGCGGCGCCAGGCGCCATCGGGGTGCTGGGCGGCCAGAATTTGGGCGGCGATGCCTTCATGGGGGAGGCGAGCGCGCTCGGCGGCGATGGCTTCAGGGGAAGCGTCGGTGAGGTCGCGGAGGGTTTGCCAGCGGAGGGCGGGGTCGGATTCGGAACTCAGGAGCCAGTTGAGGGTATCGGTGTTGTTCACGGGGGAAGGATAAAGGACCTTCCCACCCTGTCGCCAAAAGCAGGCGACAAGGATGGGGCACCCAGATTTTGTTTCTATGCTTAAGGGCCGGTATGGGCGGTTTGCGACTGGGGGAGGGAGTTGAGGGCGTCGAGAACGATGCCCGGCGTTAGGACTTCGGGCAGCACGTGGGGAGGCGCGCCCGGGTCGGGGGGATAGAGGACGTAGGTGGGGACGCCGCTGCGTCCGAGGGAGGCGAGCTCCTCGGTGATGGCGGGATCCTGGTTGGTCCAGTCGGCGCGCAGGAGGGCGGCGCCGGAGTCACGGAGTCGCTGCTCGACGTCAGAGCGGTCGAGGATGAGGCGCTCGTTGACCTGGCAGGAGAGACACCAGCTGGCGGTGAAGTCGATGAAGACGGGGCGATGCTGGGCGCGGTACTGAGCGAGGAGAGCCGGGGTGAAGGGCTGCCACGCGGAGCCGGGAGCCTGGCGCCTGGCGCCGGGAGCGCCTGCAACAGCCTGGTCGCCGTTGCGGAAGATTGCGGTGGTTTCGGCGCTGGGCGGCGGCATGGCTCGCAAAATCGAGACAGGAATGGCAATGGCAGCGGCGATGATGAGCGCGGCGATGACGGCCGGGGCGGTGCGGCCGGGCCAGCGGCCGAGGAACCATCCTGCGATGGCGAGGAAAAGGAAGGCGGCGAGAAGGGCGATCAGAGAGAGGCCGGATCCGGCGACGCGCAGGTAGACCCAGACAAGCCAGATGACGGTGGCGAAGATAGGGACGGAGACAGCCTGCTTGAGGACTTCCATCCACGCGCCGGGTTTGGGCAGGAGGCGCGCCCAGCCGGGAAAGTATGCGAGGGCCAGGTAGGGAACGGCGAGTCCGAGGGCGAGAGCGGTGAAGATAACGAAGCTGACGATGGCGGAGTGGGAGAGCGCGTAACCGATGGCAGCGCCCATGAAGGGCGCGGTGCAGGGCGTGGCGACGACCATGGCGAGGACGCCGGTGAAGAAGCTGCCGGCGTAGCCCTGCTTTTGCGCGAGCGAACCGCCGGTGCTGGTGAGCGAGAGGCCGATTTCGAACTGGCCGGCGAGGGCGAGGCCAAGGAAGAAGAGGAGCATCGCCATAAGGGCGACGAAGATGGGGGACTGGAACTGGAATCCCCAGCCAAGCTGGCGGCCGGCGGCGCGGAGGATGAGCAGGACGGCGACGACGACCCAGAAAGAGACGAGGATGCCGAGGGTGTAGACCCATCCATGGGAGCGGAGCCGGTGGCGTTCATGCTGGCCGGACTGGACGAGCGCGAGGCCCTTGATGAAGAGGACGGGAAAGACGCAGGGCATCAGGTTGAGGAGCACGCCGCCGAGAAAGGCGAGACCCGCGATGCCCACAAGGCTAGTTGCGGAAGTGGAGGCGACGGTCGTCGCAGCGAGTGCGCCGGGCGTGGCGTGAATGACGAAGGCGGCGCCGCCGGGCAGCTCGATGAGTCCATTGAGCTGCGGGGGTGGCTGCTTGAGATTCTCGTCTTTGGTGAGGGTGAGCTGGACGCCGTTGGCGAGGGCCGTAGCGGGCTGAGGCGCGGCGTTGGCGAGGATGTTCTGGTCGAGCGGGAAGAACTGCGCGGAGACGATGCGGTGGCCGGTGTTGACGTCGAGAACAAAGCCCTTGGGGGTGGAGCGGAAATGAGCAGCGGCCGAGGCGGGCAGCGTTTGCGGGAGCTGATCGCGGAAGCGGTTGATGAGGGACAGGGCGTTGGCGTCGATGGTGGGGCTGGCCGGGGTTTTGGGCAGCGCGGGCCGGGTGACGGCGAGATCGCCTTTGCCGGGGATGCAGACCTCGCGGCAGACAAGCCAGAAGACATGGGCGGCCAGGGTGGCGTTGCGGCCGGTCGGGTGGAAGTCCGCAGCGACGTGCATGGGGACCGGGAAGACAACTTCATTCTCATAGCCGAAGTCCATGAGGGGACCGAGCGGCAGACGTTTGGGCGGAGGGAACTGCAGCGCATCAGCGGTGACGCCGGCGGGAAGGTGCCACTGAACCTTGGGCGGCTCGCCGGAATCGCCAGCGTTGATCCAGTAGACGTGCCAGCCGGGCTCCATTTTGAAGTCGAGTCCGGCGATGAAGGACTGGTCAGGGTACAGCTCCGCGGGCGGAACGAGGAGCGTGACTGTGAGATGAGGGGCGGTGACGGTTGGGGCCGCAGGCGTGGCGGGCGTTGCGTGGGCGCCCGGAGATGCGAGGAGCAATGTCAGAACCGGGGCGAAAAGCAAAAGCCGATGGGTGCGCGGGCGCATGCGGAGACTTTCTGGTTCTTATTGTAGGGGAGTGGGATCGCACCGACCCACCCCGTCGCAAAAAGCGCGAGCCATTCGACTCGCCTGCGGCTCGCTCAGGCCAGGCTATGGGGCACCTGGACTGTCGACGTCGGGTGGCGCGGCAGAGCGGAGGGATTCTTTACCCGATCCGCAGGGGTTTATAGGAGAATGGGGAAGGACGCGCGGAAAGAGTGGATCGAACGGGACGCGTCCGGGATGGAAAGGACCCAACACTTGAGCGTCACTTCGTCTGCCGCGGAAGCCACGGTTTTGCCTGCCGTACGTGAAATCAAGGTCGCACATAGTCCGGACTCGGACGATGCATTCATGTTTTATGGACTGGCCACGAACAAGGTTCGGGTGGCGGGCTACAAGTTCAACCACGTGTTGTGCGATATCGAGACCCTGAACCAGCGGGCGATCCGCGAGGCGTTTTACGATGTCACGGCAATTTCATTCCACGTTTATCCGTACATTCAGGAAAACTACGCGCTGATGGCGTGCGGCGGCTCGGTGGGCGAGGGCTACGGGCCCATGATTGTGGCGCCGCGGCCGTTTGATCTGAGCGAGATTCGCAAGGTAAAGATTGCCGTGCCCGGGACGCTGACAACGGCGTATCTGGCGCTGAAGCTGTTTGCGCCGGAGATTGAGACGGCGGTCGTACCGTTCGACCAGATCATTCCGCAGGTGCTGGCGGGGAATTTTCAGGCGGGACTGATCATTCACGAGGGGCAGCTGACGTACTCGCACAATGGGCTGTACAAGGTGCTGGACCTGGGAGTGTGGTGGCGCGAGCAAACGAAGCTGCCGCTGCCGCTGGGCGGGAACGCGATCAGGCGGTCGCTGGGTGAGCACGCGATGCTGACGGTGACCCAGGCGCTGCGGGACAGCATTCAGCATGGGCTCGACCACCGGGAGCAGGCGCTGGCGTACGCGATGCAGTTTGCACGCGACCTGGATGCGAATCTGGCGGACAAGTTCGTGGGGATGTATGTGAACGAGCGGACGCTGAATTATGGCGACGACGGGCGCGAGGCGATCCGCAAGCTGCTGACCATGGGGCACGAGCGCGGGATCATTCCGCATCCGGTGCAGGTGGACTTCGTCGGTTAAAACCGGGCTTCAGGAGCAACAGAGGCCGGCCACTATGCGCGCCGGCCTTTTGATTTGACAGCCTATGGGTTGGCCTGGGGCAGCCAGAAGGTGAGCGCGGCTCCCCCGCCGAGTCGATTGGCGGCGGTAATGCCGCCTCGGTGCGCTTCCACAATGGCTTTGGAGATGGCGAGGCCCATGCCGGTGCCTCGCGCCGACGATCGATGCCGGCGTCCGCGAAAGAACTTATCGAAGATGAACGGCTGCTCGGCGGCATCGATGCCCGGACCCTGATCAGCGACCGTGACGGTGAGGCGATCTCCTTCGCGAGCGGCTGTGAGGCTGACGGGTGAGGCTGGAAGCGAGTAGGCCAGCGCATTTTCAATGAGGTGCCGCAGCACGCGGGAGATGAGTTCGCGGTCCATGGGAACGCGGGGCAGATCGACGGGGACCTGAATGTCAACGGGACGGCCGCGCAGCTGGAAGCGCATTTCGTCGATGGTGTTTTCCAGCAGCTCTCGCACGTCCTGCGGCTCGGCGCGAATCTGCAGAGTGGCCGCGTCCAGCTGGGCCATTTCCACGGCCTGGCCAATGAGCCTGTCGAGGCGAGCGCTCTCCTCCTCGACGACGGTGGTGAGCTCGGCGCGTTCGGCATCGGGCAGGCCAGGATCGCTGACGAGCGTGGTAGCGGCCGCGCGGATGGCGGTGAGCGGCGTGCGCAGGTCGTGGGTGATGGAGTCGAGGAGGGCCGAGCGCAGGCGCTCGCTCTGGCGAGAGGCTTCCAGACGGCTGGTGCGTTCGAGAGCGGCAGCCCGTTCGAGGGCGATCGCCACCAGGTTGGCGACGGCTTCGTAAATGCTGGAGGCATATCCGGCATCGGTGATAGCCAATGCACCCAGCGAACGCATGCCAAGCTGAAGGGGAATTATGCGAATGCCGTCCGGGGCTTCGAAGAATGTCTCTGTGGCCGCGAGGCGGAGATCGAGGTCAGGGGGCAGGCGATTGTCCGGGTCGGATGTCCAGGAGACCTCCTGTTCGCGCAAATGGAGGGCGACGGCCTGGATGCCGAAGACCGAAGCAATTAACGAGGGAGTAGCGCGAGCCAGGGCGGTGAGGTCTTCCTGCATGAGCAGCTGCTGCAGGAACTCGTAGAGGCGTTCCACCTCATTGCGGCGCTGTTCCAGGGCTTCGGCATGGCGGTGTTCCTGGTTGGATAAGTGGCTGACGAGCACGCTGCAGCAGAGGAATGAAGCCAGTGCGACCCAGTTGCGGGGATCTTCGATGGTGAGGCGTCCCACGGGCGGAAGGAAGAAGAAGTTATAGAGAAGAGTGCACAGGACTGACAGGTAGACGGAATACCTGAGGCGCCACCGCGAGGCAGTCGCGAGGACGAGCATGAGGAAGGCCAGGGCGACGGTAGTTTCGTTGACGCGGACGAGGCGGAAGAGAACGACGCCCAGGCCGGCGGCGGCGGTGAGAACGGCATAGCGGAGCGCCGCCGGGGCTGCGCGGGCTGTATGCTTCTCCATGACTGGCGATGATAACTCGGAGCGAGGCCGTGGCTGAACGAATCCTTGTGGTGGACGACGAGATTCAGATCACCCGCGTGCTGCGGGCCTCACTTTCTGCGCAGCGGTACGACGTGCGGACGGCGAACGACCCTGAGGAGGCGCTGCGGGTAATTGAAGAGTGGCATCCGGACCTGATCGTTACCGATCTGGTGATGCCGGGCATGAGCGGCGTGGAACTGTGCCGGGCGGTTCGCCGGACGAGCCGGACGCCGATTCTGGTGCTGTCGGTGCGGGAACAGGAAAACGCCAAGATTGAGGCGCTGGACGCGGGCGCCGATGATTATGTAACGAAGCCATTCAGCACCCAGGAACTTCTGGCCCGGATTCGCGCGCATTTACGCCGGGCTCCGGAGCGGTCCGAGGAAGGTCCGGTGGAGATGGGAGATTTTCTCTTCGATGCCGCGGCGCATACGGTGATGGTTCGGGGCAAGCCCGTACATCTGACCCCCAAGGAATTCGATCTGCTGCTGTTGTTTGCGCGGAACGCAGGGAAGGTCCTGACCCATCGCGTGCTGCTCACAACCGTGTGGGGCGCGCAGTCGGCCCAGCAGCCGGAGTATCTGCGCGTCTTTGTCGGTCAGCTGCGCAAGAAGCTGCAGGGCGACACGCTGAAGGAGTATATCCAGACGGAGCCGTGGGTGGGGTATCGCTTTCTGCCGGAAGGTTCGACGGAGTAATCTGCATCGCGCGGCGCAGGACCTTACGAATCCCTTACGACTTCCTTTCCTCTCTCTTCGGTTCTGACCGATAGCCTCGAAGATTGCCGGCAAGTTTGAAGACCGGCAACATCAAGAGGATTACCCATGTCGCTAATCCGCAAGTTCTCTGCACGCTCCAGGGGGAGTGTGCTCATCGTTGTGACTACGATTGCAGGCCTGCTTGTCGGGACTACAGAAATCAGGGCTCAGAAGAATTCATCGGCGGCGGTAGCCGATGCCCCCGCCGGGGGAACACCGAAAGGCGCGAGTGACGAGGAAATTCTGCGCGAACTGGCGGCCATGAAGGCCAGAATTGCCGAGCTGGAGGCGGAACTTAAGGGACGCGAAGCCACGCCTGCGGATGCGGGCGCATCCGCAACTGCCGCGGAGCTGACAACCGCAAAAGAGGAACTGCAGCACGCTTCATCGGCTTCCAGCACGCCACCGGTCTCCTCGTCCGTCGTTCCGGCCGCTACTGTCACCACAGTCAGCACACAGCAGCCGGTCAGCACTCCTGCTGTCGACAAAGTCACGCCTTTTGCGGACGCATGGTGGGGATGGCTGAACGGAAATCCCCGCACCATCGATTGCCCGCTTTGCACGAAGTACTTCACGCCGGAAATTCGCGTTGATACTAACTACAATCTGGACTTCAATCATCCGGCCGACGACACGATCGGCGGTTCCAGCGAAGTCTTCCGTTCGCAGGAAGTGCAACTGGAACAGATGGGGGTTGGCGGTGACCTGCTGATCGACCACGTTCACGCCCGGCTGATGACACAGTTCGGCGAGTATTCCGTCACGACTCCTCGCAACGACGCCAGCGTCTCGCGCGGCCAGTGGAATCTGGACGACGCCTATCGCTACCTCTCTGAAGCGTACGGCGGTTATCACTGGGACGTCATGCACGGAGTGAATCTGGACGGAGGGATCTTTCTCTCCTACATAGGCTTGTTCAGCTTCTATAACTTCGATAACTGGGCATATCAGCCGTCTTTTGTTTCTTCCAACACGCCATGGTTTTTCAATGGCGCGCGCATCCAGGTCTTTCCCACGCAGCACCTCAAAATCGAGCCGTGGTTTATCAATGGCTGGCAGTCCTATGCGCGCTTCGGGACCAAGCCGGGCCTGGGAGGGCAGGTTAAGTGGACTCCGACTAACAGCATCAACATCATTTCCAACAATTACGGCTACGGTGAGGATGACTACGGCATCCATGGACGGACGCGTTTCCACACCGATAACAGCTTCGAGCTGAAGTACTACGATCAGCCGGACAGCAAGATCGATCGGATGGCATTCTCTGTCACGGCAGACGCCGGGTGCGAAAGCGGCACAGGCGTGGCCTGCACCGGATCGGCCAATCACAAGATCTTCACGCCGGCTACTTCGACCACGCCCGCGGTGTATTACCAGAAGCAGAGTTTTCTGGGCGCGATGGCCTACAACCGTTTCTGGTTTGACAAGGATAAGTATGGATTGACGGTCGGCGGTGGCCTGGTCAACAACCCCGGCCGCTATCTGGTCCTGCTGCCTCCCATCAATGGAGCCACGGCGGTCACCGGCAGCGCCTATTTCCCCGAGGATCCCGGTCAGCCGTTCATTGGCCACGACGGAACCATTACCTGGGACTACATGCCCAACCAGTTCATCACGTTTCGAACGGAGTATGGCTACCGGCACTCCGACGTGCCCTACTGGGCCGGCCGCGGCGGTTCGACGCCTCCCGGCGGAACGACGCTCAGTGCCATTGGCAGCCCGGCGGACTTTACCTGCACGAACGGAACGACGTCCACGGATGCCGGCGTTGGATACACGACCATGCCCTGGCTCAGGTATAGCCAGGAATACGCAGCCAATGTCGCCGCCGCTAAAGCCGTGTGTGCGGCGAATCCGAACTATCCCACTCTTTGGCAGCCTGATATGCGCCGCGACGAGCAGAAGATTATCTTCGCGATACTGGTGAAGTTCTGAAAGCCGGTTTGGAAACCTTATGATCCCTTTACAACTTCCTTATGCAGACCTGGCGCAGAGGATTCTCAACTATGGAAGGACGTACCGGCGAACGGGTGTGTGGGAGAGATCTGTCAGGTGGCACCGGTGATGCTCGCTGTGATTACGACTGGAGCAATCGCCGGCACTTTGTAAGCAGCAATCGGGGCTCGCTCCGCGGTCCACCAGGATACCGTGGGAAGGGCCTTGTTGTGGGTACGGCGGAATACCGGGAGTCCCGGTAAGGAGATTTCGATGTGGGACCTGCTGATGGTCGCTTTCACGATTGGTTTTTTCGTCGTCGCGCTTTTGTATGTGGCGGCATGCGAGAAGCTGAGGTAAATCCGATGCATGTAACAACTGTGGCGGTGCTGGTGATCAGTGCGCTGATTTGCGGATATCTGGTAGTGGCTCTTCTCTACCCGGAGAGGTTTTGAAATGACTCTGAACGGATGGTTGCAATTCGCCATCTACTTTATCGTCCTTCTTATCTGCATCCGCCCCATGGGCATCTTCATGGCGCGGGTGTTCGAGGGCAAGGTTCGTTTCCTGCGACCGGTGGAGACCCTGATCTATCGCGTATGCGGAGTCCACGCCGAAGAGGAAATGTCGTGGCGGGAATATACGGTCGCCATGCTGATCTTCAGCTTCGTTTCGCTGCTCCTGACCTATTTGATCGAGCGGGTGCAGCATTTCCTGCCGTGGAATCCGCAACACCTGGCGGGTGTCGCGCCGGATCTGGCGTGGAACACCGCGGCCTCCTTCACGACGAATACAAACTGGCAGGCTTACTCGAATGACGTAACGATGAGTTACTTCACGCAGATGGTGGGTCTGGCCTATCACAACTTCTTCAGCGCCGCCGTTGGGATTGCGGTGGCGATTGCACTGGTGCGAGGCATTGCGCGGCGGGAGTCGAAGACGATCGGCAACTTCTGGGTGGATACGACGCGCGCCTGTCTGTATGTCCTGCTGCCCCTGTGCATCGTTGTTGCGCTGGTTCTGTGCGGGCAGGGAGTCATCCAGAATCTCCACCCGTACACCGTGGCGCACACCCTGGAGCACCAGACACAAGTGATCGCACAGGGGCCGGTGGCGTCGCAGGAGGCCATTAAGGAGCTGGGCACGAACGGCGGCGGATTCTTCAGCGCGAACAGCGCTCATCCCTTCGAGAATCCCACGCCAATCAGCAATTTCCTGGAGATGTTTCTGATCTTTCTGATCGGCGGCGGCCTGACGGTGACGCTGGGCAGGATGACCGGGTCGCCGGGACACGGCTGGGCGGTCTTTGCCTGCATGGCAGTCCTCTTTGCCGGCGGATTTACGGTCGCCTACTGGGCAGAGTCGCAGCCCCACCCGCTGCTGCATGGCGTGAACCAGCAGGCGAGCGCGCAGCAGGCCGGCGGCAACATGGAGGGCAAGGAGACGCGGTTTGGCATAACGGACTCCGCCCTGTTTGCCACGATCACGACGGACGCCAGCTGCGGCGCCGTCAATTCCTGGCATGACTCGTTCACGCCGCTGGGGGGAATGGTTCCGCTGGTGAACATCATGCTGGGAGAGATCATTTTCGGCGGAGTCGGCTCGGGACTGTACGGAATGCTGATCTATGTGGTGCTCTCGGTGTTTATTGCAGGACTGATGGTGGGACGCACGCCCGAATATCTGGGAAAGAAGATCGAGGCGTACGACGTGAAGATGACGATGCTGTACGTGCTGATTTTTCCTCTGTTCATTCTCGGGCTCACCGCGATCTCCGTGATGTCGCAGTCAGGGCTGGCGAGCCTGAACAACCATGGCCCGCACGGATTCAGCGAGATTCTTTACGCGTTCGTTTCGACCGCCGGCAACAACGGCTCAGCGTTTGCCGGCCTGAACGCGAACACGCACTGGTATAACTTCGCGACCGGTTTCAACATGCTGATCGGCCGGTTCCTGATGATGATTCCCATGCTGGCGCTGGCAGGGAATCTGGCGCGAAAAAAGGGCATTCCGCCGTCGCCGGGGACTTTCCCGGTCAATACGGCATTGTTCACGGTGCTGCTGACCGGCGTGATTCTGATCGTGGGCGCGCTGACATTCTTCCCGGCGCTGAGCCTTGGACCGATTCTCGAGCACCTGCTGATGCAGCACGGAACTCTCTTCTCGTAGCACGAGGACAAAATGGCACGAAAGCACAGTTTGTGGAACGCGGAAATTCTGCGGCAGGCATTCATTGACGCCTTTCGCAAGCTCGATCCGCGCGTGATGATGAAGAACCCGGTGATGTTTGTGGTGGAGGTCGGCAGTGTGGTCACCTCCGCGCTGTTGATTGAAGAGGCTGTGCACGGCAAGCCGATCGGCTTCGATCTGCAGATCACGCTGTGGCTGTGGTTCACGGTGCTCTTTGCGAACTTCGCCGAGGCAGTTGCGGAGGGGAGAGGCAAGGCGCAGGCAGATACATTGCGCAAAGCCAAGGGCGAGACCATGGCCTATCGGCTGAGAGCGGATGGATCGACAGAGGCCGTGTCCAGTTCGCAGCTGCGGTCGGGCGATATTATCCGGGTGGAAGCGGGTCAGTTTATTGCGGGCGACGGCGAAGTGATTGAAGGGGTCGCCTCGGTGGATGAGTCTGCGATTACGGGCGAGTCGGCTCCCGTGATTCGCGAGGCGGGCGGCGATCGCTCGGCCGTGACGGGAGGCACGAGGGTTCTTTCCGACTGGATCAGGATCCGGATTACCTCGAATCCCGGCGAGACATTTCTCGATCGCATGATCGCGCTGGTGGAAGGGGCCGAGCGGCAGAAGACGCCGAATGAGATTGCGCTGAGCATTCTGCTGGCGGGGCTGACGGTGATTTTCCTTCTGGCAGTAGTTACGCTGCAGCCGTTTGCCATCTACTCGCATGCGCCGCAGACGATCTTCGTGCTGGTGTCGCTGCTGGTCTGTCTGATTCCCACCACCATTGGGGCTCTGCTTTCGGCGATCGGGATCGCGGGCATGGACCGGCTGGTGCAGTACAACGTGCTGGCGATGTCAGGGCGCGCGGTGGAAGCGGCTGGCGACGTGAACACGCTGCTGCTGGACAAGACGGGGACGATTACGCTGGGCAATCGACAGGCGACGGAGTTCTTTCCAGCTCCGGACATCAGCACGGAGCGTCTGGCGGACGCGGCGCAGCTCGCGTCGCTGTCGGATGAGACGCCGGAGGGACGCTCGATTGTGGTGCTGGCGAAGGAGAAATACAACCTGCGCGGGCGCGATCTGACGGGGATGCACGTCACCTTCGTGCCGTTCAGCGCGCAGACGCGAATGTCCGGGGTGGATCTGCCGGGAACGAAGATTCGCAAAGGGTCCTCCGATGCGATTGCGCGGTATCTGGAACAGCAGGGTTCGCGCATGCCGCGTCCGGTTGTCGACCGTGTGGAGGAGATTGCCCGCCTGGGCGGAACGCCGCTGGTGGTGGCCGAGAACAGCACGGCGCTGGGCGTGATCTACCTGAAAGACATTGTGAAGGGCGGGCTGAAGGACCGTCTGGCGCGGCTGCGGGCGATGGGCATTCGCAGCATCATGATCACGGGCGACAATCCTATGACGGCGGCGGTGATCGCGCGGGAAGCGGGCGTCGATGACTTTCTTGCTGAAGCTAAGCCGAAAGACAAGATGGACCTGATCAAGCGAGAGCAGGGCAAAGGCAAGCTGGTGGCCATGACCGGCGATGGCACCAACGACGCTCCGGCGCTGGCGCAGGCGGATGTGGGTGTGGCGATGAATACCGGCACGCAGGCGGCGAAGGAAGCCGGCAACATGGTGGACCTGGATTCGAATCCAACCAAGCTCATCGAGATCGTGGAGATCGGTAAGCAGTTATTGATGACGCGGGGCGCGCTGACCACGTTTTCCATTGCCAATGATGTGGCCAAGTATTTCGCCATTATTCCCGCGATGTTTGCTGGTGTATTTCCGGTGCTGAATGCGCTGAACATTATGCATCTGGCAAACCCGCATTCGGCGATCCTGTCTGCGGTGATCTTCAATGCGCTGATTATCATTGCGCTGATTCCACTGGCGCTGAAGGGCGTGAAATACGAGCCGATGTCGGCCCAGGCGCTGCTGCGGCGCAACCTGATCATCTACGGGATTGGCGGGATCATTGTGCCCTTTATCGGAATCAAGCTGATTGACCTTGTGCTGAACGGGCTGCGGCTGGCCTGAGGAGAGTTATGAAGAGCGTGTTCAATATCGCGATTCGTTACACGATTGTTACGACACTTCTGTTGGGAATCGGCTACCCGCTGCTGATAACCGGCATTGCTCAACTTACGATGCGCAGAAAGGCCGATGGGCAGCTGATTCGGCGCGATGGTCAGGTGATCGGGTCAGCGATTATCGGTCAGAGTTTCACGAGCGATCGTTATTTTCACGGACGGCCTTCTGCGGCGGGTAACGGCTACGATGCGACCAGCTCCGGCGGGTCCAATCTTGGACCGACGAACAAAAAGCTGATCGACCGCATCGATGCGGATGTGGCCGCAATGCAGAAGGAGAATCCCGGAAAGGAAGTTCCGATTGGGCTGGTGACCACTTCGGCTTCGGGACTGGATCCGGATATCTCGCCGGCGGGGGCGTTCTATCAGGTACCCCGGGTCGCCGCCGCGCGCCATCTGCCGGAGCCGACCGTTCGCGCGCTGGTGGAGCGGCATATCGAAGGAAGGCAGCTCGGATTTCTGGGAGAGCCGCGCGTCAACGTCCTCGAACTCAATCTTGACCTGGACCGGATTTCGAAAATGAACGGGCAGTAACAACCGGGCAGCGGTAGTTACTGCCGGGTCTAAAGGGATAGCCATCTTCCTCGTCGTCAAAGCAGAAATGATCCTCTAAAATAGCCAGCATTATGCGGCCAGGCAAAGGACTCCGGGCACGACAACGGAGCGCGCGCGGGGTCCGATGCTGTCTGCTGCCTGCGGTCCTACTAATGGTGGCTAGTTGGGCCGCCGTCGCCGCTTCCGACGAGAGTGCTCCGCCGAGCCTGGTGATCGCGCCGGGGAGTGGTCCGGTGGAGAGGGAGATCCCCCCCGGCGCAAGCCTGCGATTCACGGTCGCTGTGCCAGCCCGTACGACTTTGGTTCTGACCATCACTGAGAGTCAACAGACCTCCAGCGTGACCTGGACCGACGGGGCCGGGCGCACACATACGCCCCGGACCAACCTGGCCGGGAAGAGCGCGCAGATCCGGTTTACTGTGCCGGGCAGCACGACGCCGCAGTCCTTTGTGGTTCTGGGGGCGAGCAAGCGGAAAACTGCGATCGTACGGATTGTTGCCGGCAATGCGCATCCGGAGGACGCGAAGGACAGGATTGCGGAGCAGGGCGAGGAGTCGTTGGCCGAGGCGGATTCGCTGTGGGCGAAGCATGATCCTGGCAACGCAAAGGAGGCGCTTACTGCTTACGATCGCGCCACTACGGACTGGGAACAGATCCACGACATTCCGATGCTGCGGCGGACGCTCGCCTGGAAGGCGATCTATCTGGCCTTCACCGCGGGCCAGCCGGAGCAGGGGTTGACCGCGATATTGCGGGCGGTTGCTCTGGCGGATGCGCGCGATGCCCTTGAACAGGCGAATGCCTGGAAAGACGCCGGATTCATTGAGACGGACCTGGCCGATTACAGCGAGGGCTGGCAGGATTATGCGAATGCTCTGCGGCTCTTCGCGGAGGCCGGAGACAGCTTCAATCAGGAAGTTCTGTTTGAGAATCGAGGCAAGCTGCTGCAGATGACCGGGGATTATGAAGGCGCGCTGCAGGATGAGAATGACGCCATGGCAGTGGCCGAGGACCTGCAGGATGAGCGAGGAGCGCTGCACATCGAAGACGTCATCGGGAGCATTGATCTGCTGCAGGGGCGGATGCAGGCGGCGTTTGAGGCATACTCCCGGGTTCTGCGGCTGGAGCAGATCAATCCCGCCGACGTGATGATCGGATTTGCGGACACGGACTTGGCGAGCCTCTATGAGCAGCTGGGCGCCGGGGCACAGTCCGAGGACATGCAGGGGCGGGCCGAAGCCTTCTGGGCGAAGCATCCTTATCTGCTCGGGCAGCTGGCGACGATGATTCAGAGGGCGAAGCTGGAGGAAGACGCCGGCCAGTTATCCGAATCGTTCGGCACTTATACGCGGACCCTGCAGTTAGCCGAATCGACCGGGATGAAGCGCGAGAAGGTGTTTGTGCTGCTGGGACTGGGAACGACGTGCGGCAGGCAGGGGAAATTCACTGACGCGCGCAACTACTTTGCGCAGGCGAATCAACTAGCCGGAGAGATCCACGAAACGGACGCGCTGGCGGAGATTGCCACGGCAGAGGGGGATGTAGAAATGCGCGCGGGCAATCTCGCGATGGCCCGAGCGGATTATCAGAAAGCGGCGGCGATTGCCCGGCAATCGTTCGATCATCCCGGCCTGATTTCGGCCCTGGGCGGGCTGGCGCATGCGGAGTTTCGAGCGGGAGAGGATCTGAGCGCGCTGAAGGACATTGAGGTGGCGCTCGACGGGATTGAGAGCGTTCGTAGTTCAACGCCGCCGAATTCGCTGCGGACCGGTTATTTCTCCTCATGGCACAGTTACTACGCGTTGGCGATCGATGTGCTGATGCATCTGGACGTGCAGCACCCGGGCTGGGGTTACGACCGGCAGGCGCTGCTGATTGCGGAGCGAGGGCGAGCCCGATTTTTGCTGGACCAGATGGAGGAGAGCGGTTCCGCGGAGTCGAACGGGGAGGACCGCGAATTGCGATCACGGCAGGCAGAGAGCCTGCGCCGGATTCACCTGGCGGAAAGCAGCCTGGCGGCACAGCGCACGGCTGATCCACATTCTGCGGAGGCTGCCCGGCTTGAGGCTGAAGTGGCCAGGCTGATGGAGAAGGAAGACCGCCTGGAAGCGGAGATGAGCCGGAGCGGTCCAGCGTCGTTGTCGGGAACTGCGGATCTTTTCCATGCTCCCGGAGAGCTGATCGGAAGACTCCAGCGAACTCTCGACGCCAGGACTGCAGTTCTGGAGTTCTGGACTAACGAAGATGTCAGTTATTTGTGGGTCGTCACGGCCGATTCGGTCCATGCTTACCGGCTTCCGGGGACGGCGAAGCTGAGGCCGCTAGCGGGGCAGATGACTCATGACCTGACCGCCCCTTTCAGCACAGAGTTTCCGACTCCGGAAGCATTCGCCGCGGCGCTGTCGGGTTCGGCTTCGCAGTTCAAGGAGGCGGCACGACAACTTGGGCAGTGGCTCTTGCCGGTGGGAGCGATTCCGCGATCCGTGCATACGCTCCTGATTGTGGGCGACGGCCCGGTACTGTCAGTGCCGATGGAAGCGCTGCGTCTCGCGACCAGGAACGGGCAGGATGCGCGGTTCGTGCAGGACCAGTATTGCGTGGTTCGAGAGCCGTCGATTGCGGCGCTGCTGGCGCTGCGCGAACGGCGGGAGCACGGCCGAACCACGCAGATCGCCGTGATCGCCGATCCGGTGTTCAGCGCCGATGATCCTCGCGCGGCCCGAGCACGGACCGGGGAGCGAGCCGCAATGAAGGAGGCCGCGGACAGCTTCTGGTCCCAGGCGAACCCAGCCGGGCACCTCACCCGGTTGGCCTATGCAGGGCAGGAGGTGCAGGAGATCGAGGCCGCTGCGGGCGCATCGCACGTGCAGGCGATGGTGGGCTTTGCCGCCAGCGCGGAGCAGGTGCGGTCGCTGGACTGGTCGCGGTTCAGCATCGTGCATTTTGCAACTCATGCGTTTCTCAACCCGGTGCAGCCGGACCTGTCGAACATTTTGTTGTCGCAGTTCGATGCTGCGGGGCATCCGCAGGCAGGCGCGCTCTGGTTCTCCGATATTGCGTCGATGCGGATGCCGGTAGATCTGGTGGTTCTGAGCGCCTGCCAGACGGCCAATGGCGACCAGCTGCCGGGAGAAGGGCTGGTCGGGCTGTCGTATTCCTTTCTGATCGCCGGGTCACGGCGGGTGGTTGGATCGTTGTGGGACGTGGACGATGCGGCCACGGCGGAGCTGATGCGGCGTTTCTATGAGGCGCTCTACCGGGGTGGCCAATCGCCGGCGGAGGCGCTGCGATCCGCCCAAAGGGCTATTGCGATGGTCCCGAGATGGAGCAACCCTTACTATTGGGCGGGTTTTACCATAGAGGGCAATCCGGATCCCATACCTCGGTAGATTCGCATGCAGAATGGGCTGGCAAATCGGAAGACACAGCGGTTGACCCAGGAAGTGCTGGATCGGCTGCTGCTGGCGCTCGGGCGCGACCGGGACGAGGCCGCGGTTCGTTACGAGCGCCTGCGGGAACGGCTGGTCTTCTTCTTTGCGCGCCGGCAGTTCATCCTCGCAGAGTCGCTGGCCGATGAGGCTCTGGACCGGCTGGCGAATCGGTTAAGCAGCGGAGAACGGATCGAGGCACCGGAATCCTACGCTTATGGGATCGCCCGCCTGGTCGCACAGGAAGAAGCTCGCCGGTCCATCCGGGAAGCGGAAGCAAATCGTCACTATGCGCGGAACATTTCCAGCGTTTTGGACACACAGGATGAAGGCGAAATCCAGGAGGCGATGGAAGCCTGTCTGGGCCGGCACTCCGAGGAGGATCGGAAACTGCTGACGGAGTATTACACCTCGCGCGGGCGCGCGCTGATCGATCATCGCCGGCGGATGGCCGAGGCTCTGGGCATGACGCCCAATGCATTCCGGAAGAGAGTCTTTCGGCTACGGCGGACGCTGGAGAGCTGCATGCGGGCCCGGCTTTCGCAAGAGAACGGCACACGATGAATTCTTCCAATCCGAACGAGCTTCGCGACTTTTTGCTGGATCGGCTGCCGCCCGAGCGGGCGGAAGCGATCGAAGAACGGATGTTTCTGGACGAGGCATATTTCTCCGATCTGCAGGACGCTGAGGACGAGCTGATCGAGGAGTATGTGACGGAGGAGATGGATCCGGAGGAGGCGCGACTCTTCGCAGCGCGCGTCGAGCGGGATCCGGAGTTGCAGAAGCGGGTGGCTCTCCGGCGCGTGCTGATTCGCACACTGCAACAGGGCCCAGCCGTTCCTGCGGCGGCTGCGGCAAGCGCGCCTCGCGGCCGCCGAGGGCTGTGGGGGCGGTTTCTGGTGCCGGGGTTTGCGTTGGCGATCCTGGTCGTCTTCTTTCTTTCTTACAGAGCTGAGCATCGAAACAGCCTGCCGTCGCAGGCCACTGGAACGCCGCCCGCGTCGCTCACGCAGGAGCAAACGGGAAGCCGGCAGGAGGCGATGTCGTCGGCGGCCGCAGTGCTCTTCCTGCCCGCCCATGTTGCGCGCGGGGTATCGCCGCGGTCGTCGGTTCTGCACACCGGGAATGCCGGTCTGGTCAGGCTCGAACTCGAAACTCCTTCTGCTGAAGGCCACTGGGATGTTCGCATCACCAATGGTGGGACCGTGTTCAGCGCCGGGGGTCTGTCGCCGCGGCAGGCGGGCGTTGTGTCCTACGTCGTCGCCGAGGTGCGGGCTTCGCAGCTTCCGCCGAAGGTCTACCGTGTGACCCTCTCGCCAGAGGCGTCGTCGAGCGGAGCGGTCTCTACTTCGTGGGATCTGGAAGTGGTGAAGTAACCCAGCCTCGAAGTCACGCGGCTCCTCGCGGGTTGGGATGAAGAGAAAACCCCATTCCGCTGGAGCAGAATGGGGTTTCTCGCTGTTGTGTCGATGGCGATTAGCGGCCGTGGCCACCGCCACCGAAGCCGCTTCCTCCGTGGAAGCCGCCGCCACCAAAGCCGCCGAAGCCTCCTCCGCCGTGGAAGCCACCGAACTCACCGCCACTGCGGAAGGCGCTTCCGCCGAAGCCGCCATTGCGGAGATGCACGGGACCGTGGCCGTAGAAACCACCACCGTAGAAACCGCCGTAACCCCAGCCGAACGGGTAGAAGCCAAAGCCGAACGGGCTATAAAACCCATACGGACCGAGGAAGGTGTAGTCGTACAGATAGGGATCCCAGTACCAGCCGGGGGCGTAGCCAGGACCGTAGGCGCCAGCCATCTGCTCGTTGGCTTCGGCGAGATAGTCGGAGCGGAGACTGCTCCAGCGGTACAAGCCTGACTGCTCCTGCTGGGCGGCATCGAACTTCGCCGGGTGCAGATCGGCCAGCCCTTCTGCGACATTCACCTGGTGGTCGGGCTTGATGGTCGTCCAGTGGCCGTGGCCCTTGTCGATCGCGGCTTTGCCCTGGAAGACCTGAACCGTTCCCAGGTCGGAGTTGAATTCGTACAGGCCGGTCTGGACAAGCTGAACGGGAACATTGTTTTCCAGCACATCGATGTCATTTTCCTTGAAGAGCTGGTCGACTTCGACCGTCGCGCGACCGCGTTCGACGTCCACGACCGTGTTGGTGATATCCGGCGAGATCATCTTCACAGTGCTGTTATGGCCGAGGCGCAGAAAGACGCCTGGCGTCAGAAGGACTTCGGCGCGGCCGGTTGTGGTGGACAGGACCTGACCGGGAGCGAGGGTCGCGGAGCCGATGGCGTTCTGGCCAATGGGCTGGCCGTCAAGGTTCGCTGAACCTTCGATGTAGTTGAGTGTCCCTGGCACGGCAGGGTTCGTTGGGGCCGGTGCAGTCTGGGTATCCAAAGCAAAAAGGGCCGGAGCGAACAGAGCCGCCAGGGCGATTGTGAATATTGTTCTAAGCCTTGGCATATGAATTTTCTAACCTCAGTTAATTAGATCGACAACACCACGGAAAGTTGCGTTACGGCAGGGCGGCGGGCGATCGGCAAGGAACGAGGTTGGGGTCCGTTTGGCGAGCAAAGCCACTGGAACTATTTCTTGGGTTAATTTTGCTTAAGTGTTTATTTTTCTGCAGTTTCGGTAAAAATCCAGGGGCCCCCTTACGCTAAGTGTTTGCGCATGTTTTAGTTCGGAGGGGGCTCCTGCAAAGACGGACGCATTTTCGGCGATGCCCATCGCGGTGACCTTCCGGATTTCGACATCGACGGAAGCATTTTTGATTTCTATCCCCCTATCTTTAGTATGGCAGTTTTGACAGGGATTGCTGCCACGCAAAACGAGGTATAAGTTATTTAGAATCAGCGCAAATGACTTTGGTAAGGCTTGACAATGAAAAACGGGAGACGGAAATCGGCAACAGGGAAGTTTGGGAGGAGGAGCGATGATTGCGCGGGTGTGGCATGGGGTGGCGAAGCCGGGGCACGCAGATGCGTACGAAGCGATGCTGAAGCCGGAGCCGCTGCCGGGATTAAGCCGGATGGCGGGTTATCGAGGGAGTACTATTTTGCGGCGGCCCGTGGGCGAGGAGACGGAGTTCATCACCATCCTGTTCTGGGATTCGGTGGAGGCGATTCGTGCGGTGGCCGGCGAGGATTACGAGCACGCGGTGGTTCCGGAGGAGCGGCGGCAGCACCTGGCGCGATGGGACGAGCGGGCGGCGCACTATGAGGTGGCTGGTTTGGACGGGTTTCAGGTTACAGGTTGCGGGTGACAGGTGGCATCCTGCGAGAATAAGTCCTATAGGAATAGTTGACAGGGTGAGTTTTTGTGGATTAATCTCCTATTTCGATAGGAGGTGCTCGTGGTTCGACCGAGGAAAACACCGCAGGCCCTGACGCCGGTGGAGCTGGAGATCATGCAGGTGCTGTGGCGGGATGGCGCCAGCAACGTACAGCACGTGCAGAAGAGCCTGGGGAAGGAATTGGCGTACACGACGGTGCAGACGGTGCTGAACGTTCTGCACCGGAAGGGCAAGGTGCGGCGACGGCTGCGCGGACGGGCTTTCGACTACAGCCCGGTGGTGGGAAAAGAGGCCGTGCTGCGCCAGGCGGTGCTGGATCTGGTGGAGCGGATGTTTGGGGGATCGTCGGAAGAGCTGGTGATGAGCCTGGTGAAGACGCGGCAACTGGACGCGGAGAAGATTGCGCAATTGCTGGCGGCGGAGCGGGAGGACGGTCATGCATAACGGAGTCTGTCTCGTGGCGACGTACGCAGTGAATGCGTTGTGGCAGGTGCCGCTGATTGCGTGCGCGGGATGGGGGGCGAGCCGGCTTCTGGGGCGCCTGGGTCCGCGCGCGCAGCACAGGGTGTGGGTGGCGACGCTGCTGTTGTCGATGGCTCTGCCGGTGGTGGCCGCGGTCGCGGTGGCGGTAGGTTCGATTGGCTTCCCGAGCGTGGGTGCGGCGCCTGTCTCGCTGGCTATGGGACCTGGGGCCGGAGGGGCAATGGCTCGCGGCGCGTCTCTGGTGTTGCCGGGCTGGCTGCTTTGGTGTGTGTGCGCGTTGTATGCGGGTGCGGTGCTGTACTTCGCGGGCAGACTGGCGTGGATGGAGTTGCAGACGAGGGTGCTGGTGGGGGAAAGCGTTCCTGCGGCGCTGCCCGACACTCTGCTGATGGCCTGGGAACGGTGCGGGCCCGCCTTCGGTCTGGAGTCAATCATGCTGCGCGCGTCGGGCCGGCTCCGGGGAGTGGTGACGGCGGGGACACGGCGGACGGTGATTGTGCTGCCCGAAGGATTTGTGGAGTCGTGCACGGAGCAGGAGTTTTTGAGCGCGATGGGGCATGAGTGCGCGCATATCCGGCGGCGGGACTCGCTGAAGAATTTGTTGTACGAGGCGGCCAGTGTCGTAACGGCGTTCCACCCGGTGACCTGGATGGTGAAGGCGCAGGTGGCCGAGACGCGTGAACTGATCTGCGACGCGATGGCGGTGGAGACGCTTGTGGATGTGCAGAGCTATACGCAATCGTTGCTGCGCCTGGCGGAGCGGATGCTGGCGCCGGGCGCGGACCCCATTCACGCCATCGGAATGTTCGATGCCAACGTACTGGAGAAGCGGATCATGTGGATGAAGGCGAAGAAGCAGAGTGTTGGGCGGCCGGCGCAGTGGGCGCTGACCGTGGGCGCGGCGCTGGTGCTGGGGTCGGTGGCCGCTGCGGGCGCTTCGATGGGCAGGGGCGTTGCGGCGCAGACGGCGAGCCACGATGGAACGGATCAGGGGAAGGTGTATCGGCCGGGCGGCGATGTGACGAATCCGGTGCTGACCTACGCGCCGGATCCGGATTTTCCTAAGGCGGAGAAGACGAGCAAGGGTGGAGTGTGTGTGGTGGGGCTGGTGGTGGACGCGCACGGGATGCCGCAGGAAGTGCACGTGGTGCGGTCGCTGAAGGCGGACTTCGACGCGAATGCGCTGGCGGTGGTGCGACAGTACCGGTTCAAGCCGGGGATGCGGAAGGGGCAGCCGGTGGCGGTGCGGATCAATATTGAGGTGAATTACCGGAGGTATTGATGGGTCGGGCGGGGAAGATTCACCAGGCAGGAAGCCTTCGGCGTGGGGGGTGGCCTCATAGGCGACTCGGCTGCGCTCGTTCCGAGCTGCGCCGAGGGCCTGCGGCAGCAAGGAGCCGCCTGCGGCGCGACTTTTATTTCCCCGGCTTGAAAGCCGGGGCTTTCTCCGCCGTCCTGCTACGCAGGACAAGAGTGGCTAATCTTTTCTGACAAGGGTAGAGCCGGTCTTGCCCGAGGGGATTGTGGGGAACATAGCAGACCCGCCCTGTCCACGATGAAGCTGTCGATAAGGGTGGGCACCTGCGTTCCATCCGAATTGGGGAGTGGCTCACAGGGGCTAAAGCCCTGCTTCTCTTTGGCGTGTTACGGCACGGCTGAAGCCATGCCCTGATACAAAAGCGTCTTCGGTGAGATCCGGGCGCAGACGGCAGCGGCGCGACCACCCGCCCGGTCCACGATGAAGCTGTCGATAAGGGTGGGCACCTGCGTTTCTCTGAAAGCCGGTTACGCGTTGTAGGTGGAGGAGCTGACGCGGCCGCCTTTGCCGGTCCAGTTAGTGTGGAAGAACTGGCCGCGGGGTTTATCGGTGCGTTCGTAGGTATGGGCGCCGAAGAAGTCGCGCTGGGCCTGGAGGAGGTTGGCGGGCAGGCGCGAGGTGCGATATCCGTCGTAGAAGGCGAGCGCGGTGGAGAAGGCGGGCGCGGGGACGCCGAGGGCGATGGCTTTGACAACAGCTTTGCGCCAGGAGGCCTGGTAGTTGTTGAGGACTCCGGAGAAGAAGTCGTCGAAGAGGAGATTGTCGAGGGCGGGATTCTTGTCGTAAGCCTCCTTGATTTTGCCGAGGAAGCGGCTGCGGATGATGCAGCCTCCGCGCCACATGAGGGCGATGCCGCCCATGTTGACCTGCCAGCCGAAATCCCTTGCGGCCTGGCGGAGAAGCATGTAGCCCTGGGCGTAGGAGATGATTTTGGAGCAGTAGAGGGCGCGGCGGACGTTCTCGATGAAGTCGGAGCGATCGGCGGTGGCGGCCTGGCCAGACGGCCCCTGAAGGATCTTTGAGGCTTCGACGCGCTCTTCCTTGAGGGCGGAGAGGCAGCGGGCGAAGACGGATTCACCGATGAGGGTGACGGGCATGCCAAGGTCGAGGGCATTGATGGCGGTCCATTTGCCAGTGCCTTTCTGGCCGGCGGTGTCGAGGATCCTGTCCACGATGGGAGAACCGTCCTCGTCTTTTTTTGCGAAGATTTGCGCGGTGATCTCGATGAGGTAGCTGTCGAGCTCGCCTTGATTCCAGTCGGTGAAGATGGCGGAGAGCTCGTCGGGGGTGGCGTTGAGCGCGTGCCTGAGCAGGTCATAGGCTTCGCAGATGAGCTGCATGTCGCCGTACTCGATGCCGTTGTGGACCATCTTGACATAGTGGCCGGCGCCCGCGTCGCCAACCCAGTCGCAGCAGGGGGTTCCGGTTCCGTCAGAGGTGGTGGCTGTGCCGTCGGCGTCGACTTTGGCGGCGATGGCCTGGAGGATGGGTTTGACGTGGGGCCAGGCGGCGGGATTGCCTCCGGGCATGATGGAGGGACCGAAGCGGGCTCCTTCTTCGCCACCGGAGACACCGGTGCCGATGAAGAGGATGCCTTTGGCAGCCAGGTCTTTGGTGCGGCGGTTGGAGTCGGTGAAGAGGGAATTGCCGCCATCGATGATGATGTCGCCGGGCTCGAGCAGGGGCAGCAGGTGCTCGATGTTCTGGTCGACGACGTCTCCTGCTTTGACCATGAGCATGACGCGGCGCGGGCGTTTGAGGAGGGAGACGAATTCCTGGAGGGAGTGGGCGCCAACGACCTGGGTGCCTTTGGCCTCGTGGGCAAGGAAGTCGTCCACTTTGGAGACAGTGCGGTTGAAGACGGCAACTTTGAAACCGTGGTCATTCATGTTGAGGACGAGGTTTTGTCCCATGACGGCGAGGCCGATGAGGCCGATGTCGCAGACTGCTTCAGGCATGAGGTATCTCCCCGATGGGATTCAGGGTACAGGGTTCAGGGTACAGGGGACAGAGTACGAAAGGCAGGCCACAGGCCACAGGCCACAGGGGGAAGGAACGAGAGAACGTTGCCTAGTAGCCTGCGGCTTTGCCGAAGTTGTGGCGGTGGTCCTGGCCGGCGGAGAGCTCGCCGGTTTTGGGATCGACGGCAATGCACTCGCCGTCGCCCCAGTGGCGGCCGATGCGGAGGGTGTAGCCCATCGAGCGTAGGCCGTTGACGGTCTGGTCGGAGAAGCCGCGCTCGAGCATGACGACGTCAGGCAGATATTGCTGGTGGAAGCGGGGGGCGTCGACGGCCTGCTGGATGTTGAGGCCCTGGTCGGCGGCGCTGATGAAGATGTTGGCGACGGTGGTGATGATGGTGCCGCCGCCAGGCGAACCGAGAACGTAGGCGACCTTGCCGTCGCGCAGGATGATGGTGGGGGTCATGCTGGAAAGCGGGCGCTTGCCGGGCGCGATGGAGTTCGCCGGTCCCTGGATGAGGCCGAACATATTCGGCACGCCCTGCTTGGAGGCGAAATCGTCCATCTCGTCGTTGAGGAGGAAGCCGAGGCCAGGGACTGTGACGCCGGAGCCAAAACCGTTGTTGAGTGTCGTGGTCACGGAGACAGCGTTGCCGTCGGAATCCATGACGGAGTAGTGGGTGGTGTTCATGGACTCGTGGCGGACGTCGGCCATGGTGGGCGGAGGCGGGAGGAAGCCGACGGGGCGCTGGAGGTCGGCGGAGGGTGTGGCTTTGTCAGGATTGAAGGTGGCGCGCCAGGCGTCGGCGTACTTGCGGCTGAGAAGCTTGTCGACGGGAATGTGGACGTAGTCGGGGTCGCCGAGGTAGTTGGTGCGGTCCATGTAGGCGCGGCGGAAGGCTTCGACGATCAGGTGCATCTCGGGGGTGGTGCGGTCGCCGAGCGCGTGCAGATCGTAGCGGTCGAGCATGTTGAGGGTTTCGATGAGGGCGATGCCGCCGGAGGACGGAGGCGGCGAGCTGACGATGGTGTAGCCGTGGTAGGAGCCGGTGACGGGCTTGCGCACTTTGGCGGTGTACTGGGCGAGGTCGTTGGCGGTGATGAGGCCGCCGCCCTGCTGGATAGCCTCGGCGATCTGGCGAGCCATAGCGCCCTGGTAGAAGTCTTCGGGATTGGCAGCGATGCGGCGGAGGGTTTCGGCCAGCTCGGGCTGTTTGAAGGTGTCACCGGATTTATAGAAGTCGCCATCGCGCTGGAAGATTTCGCGGGAGGCAGGGAACTGGGTAAGGAGCGGATCGTGGAGTTCAGCGGCTTCCTGGTCCGTGAGGACGAAGCCGTCGGAGGCGAGGCGGATGGCCGGGGCCATCACTTTTTCCAGAGTGAGGCGGCCGTAGTTGCGCTCGGCGTAGACGAGTCCGGCGACAGAACCGGGGACGCCGATGGCGCGATAGCCGACGATGCTGGCTTTGGGGATGACATTGCCGCTGGCATCGAGATACATGTTGGCGCTGGCGGCGAGGGGAGCTTTCTCACGGTAGTCGATGAAGAGGTCGCGGTCGCCGTGGTGGCCGTGGACGAAGGGGGAGTGCTCATGGATGAGCATGAATCCGCCACCGCCGAGATTGCCGGCGAAGGGATAGACGACGGCAAGGGCGAAGCCGACGCCGACGGCGGAGTCGACAGCGTTGCCGCCTTCCTTCAGGATCTCGACGCCGGCATCCGTGGCGAGATGGTGCACCGTGACGACCATGGCGTGCTCGGCGCGCACCGGCTGGTCATTGGTAAGGAGAGTGGCGGTGTCGGGATCGACGCCGGCAGAGGGTGAGGTCTGCGCGGGGAGGGATCGCGTGAGAGCGGCGATGAGGCAGAGGGGAAGGGCGAAGGCGGTGAAGCGCAAGAAGCTTTTGTTCATGGGGCTGGCGAGTCGTGCAATGGGGAGGATTGTACGGCAGAGCAGGGATGGGGGGCGAATGGGAGGAGACGGCGTGGCGGAGAATTGTCACCAGAGAGGGCACAGAGAGCACAGAGGTTTCCGGAACTTTCCGGAACGGCGCCTGGCGGTTTGGATTGATTCTGGCGGGGGCGACGCATAAACTGAAGAGCAGCCGATCCAGCAAAATCCGCTCAAGAATATGCCGCTGTTTTCCCGCCGTTGGTCGCTGTCGCTCCTGATTGCCGGAGCCATTGGAGTGGTTCCGTGTCTCGCGCAGCAAAGCCCGAGCGCACCGCCGCAGTCCGCTCCGGGGCAGAGCTCGTCCTCGCAGATATCGGTTCCGCTGACGGAGGGCGAGCCACCGGTGCGCACGTCGCAGACGGGCCCGCCGCCCTCGCCGGCGCTCATCGATCCGGCGGGGCCGACGGTGAGCCTCGAAACCAGCGAAGCGATGTTCGATATCGGCGTGGCGCTGAACGCCTGCGGGTACGACAAGGGACTGGATGCTTCCGACCCGGTACGGAAAAAGGTCCGCGATGAGGTGAATCAGACGCTGCTGGGGACGGCGCGGGGACGGGACGATCGCGACAAGCTGTGCCTGTTTATCGATCAGCACCGGCTGGAGGACCCGGCGCGGAGTTTGGCGCAGTACGTGTCGCTGGCGCTGTATCTGACGCCGCCCCCGGATCTGACGCCGAGCGTGGACCAGCAGGATCTGCCACCGGACGCGAACGGGGTGATTGAGGTGCTGCCGCTGGTGCGGCAATTCGCCGACGACATCGATCTGCACGTGATCTGGGTGGAGAACCGGGCGGCATACGACGAGTTGACGAATCGTCTGCACGGACCGCTGACAAAGATGATTGTGGACACCAACTACTACCTGAAGATGCCGGCCTCAGTCAGCAACAGCAGGCACTTTCTGGTAGTGCTGGAGCCGCTGCTGTCGCCGGCGGAGACCAACGCGCGTATCTACGGAACCAATTACGTAGTGGTGGCGTCGCCGAAGAACGGGACAATCCCGATGCAGCTGGTGCGGCATGCGTATCTGCACTACGAGATCGAGCCGCTGCTCTATGCGCACGAGAACTCGATGGACCGAATGATGCCGATTCTGAAGGCGGTGCAGGATGCGCCGCTTTCGTTCGAGTTCAAGAGCGATCTGGTGTCGCTGGTGATCGAGTGCATGATCCGGGCCATTGAAGCGCGGACGATGGATACGGGGGTGCCGGAGGTGAAGTTTCCGGCCAACCTGCCGCGCGGCGATCTGGGCCCGTATAACCGGGCAAAGGCTCTGGCGGAGCAGCAGAGGGACGCGATCCGGCAGAAGGCCGTGGACCACGACATGACGCAGGGCTTTGTGCTGACGCAGTATTTCTACAACGAGCTCAAAGCATTCGAGAAGAGTCCGGACAGCCTGGACACGGCGATCGGGCCGATGGTGTACGGGATGGACGTGGATGGGGAGATCCATCGCGCAAAACAGATTGCATTTGACGCGCAGGGCGAAGGCGACATCATGACGCGCTCGCCGCAACGGCCGCCGCAGCCGAAGGAACTGGATCTGGCGGAGATGAAGCTGATGAAGGGGGACGTGGCGGGCGCACAGGCGCTGGCGCAAAAGGCGTTGGCGACGCACAGCGGGCAGCCAGGACGGGCAGACTTCATTTTGGCGCGTGTGGATCTGATGAACGGGAAGATGGACGACGCGGAGACGGCGTTCCGGGGGACGCTGGCCGCCAGCCAGGACGCACGGATGCTGGCGTGGTCGCACATTTTTCTGGGGCGCATCAAGGACGTGCAGGACGATCGCGACGGAGCGATTGCCGAATACAAAGCCGCGCTGACCGTGCGCGACGGACAGCCGGATACCAAAGAGGCGGCGGAATCGGGACTGAAGAAGCCGTTCACCCTGCCGCATCAGGCGGAGGACGACAACAGCCAGGCCGCACCGCCTTCGTCAAATCCTCAGGGAAGCCAGCCTCATCCGCAGTAGCGGGGGCGAAGACGGCTTCTACAATCGAAAGAGAGACAGCACAGGCGCTGATGGAGTCCACGCCAAGACAGCAATCGCGGGTTTCTGAGGATGCGGAAGCAGTGCCGGAGGCAGAGGATCTGCAGGCGCTGGAAGCACGGCTGGAGTATGGATTTGCCGATCGGGGACTGCTGGCGCTTGCCCTGACCCACAGCTCGCGGGTGCACGAGCGAAGTGAAGGCGCGCCAAACCTGGAAGACAACGAGCGGCTGGAGTTTCTGGGCGATGCCGTGGTGGGGATGCTGGCGGCTGAGGCGGTGTATCGGCGTTACGCGGAACTGAGCGAAGGATCCCTGACGCGGATGCGGGGGGCGCTGGTGAGCCGGCGGCACCTGGCTGACGTGGCAAGAGCCCTGGAGTTGGGACAATATCTGCTGCTGGGACGAGGCGAGGAGCGGAGCGGCGGCCGCACAAAAGCGGCGCTGCTGGCGAATGCGATGGAGGCTGTGATCGGAGCCATCTATCTCGACGGCGGGCTGGAGGCGGCGCGACGGCTGGTGGAAGCGCAGGTGGTGGCGCCGGCGGTGGAGACGCTGCGCGCACGGGTGACGGCGGACGGCGGGATGGGGGACTTCAAATCCGCGCTGCAGGAGCTGTTGCAGGCAGGGCGGCAGGGTCAGCCGGAGTATCGCACCGTCCGGACGAGCGGGCCGGATCACCTGAAGGAGTTTTTTGTGGAAGCACGGGTGGCCGGCGCGGTGCTGGCCGAGGGCACGGGATCGACGCGGAAACGGGCGGAGCAGGATGCGGCGCACCGTGCGCTGGAGAAGCTGCGGGAAACGGAGCCGTCGATATGAGCGGAGCTGCGCAGATGCCTGAGCCCGACGGCGCGAAAGAGAGTGGATCAGAGGCACGAAATCAGCGAATCGGAGAGCTGCGCTCGCTCTTCGCGCAGCATGAGGAACTCAATGCGCAGGCGGCGCAGGAAGAAGCGGCGCCGGCCCGGGTGTCCGTTCCGCGGGTGACGATGAAAGTCTTCCCGGGCGTGATGGAGATGACGCGTTCGCTGCTGGTCGTGCTGGTGGTGGCGTTGTTCATCCTGACGTTCATCGTGCAGCCTTTTCGGATTCCGTCGGAATCGATGGAGCGGACGCTGCTGGTTGGGGATTTTCTGCTGGTGAACAAGACGGCGTTTGCTCCGGCCGGGTATTGGGGCTGGCTGCTGCCGTACCAGAAAGTCGAGCGCGGCGACGTAGTGGTGTTCCATTTTCCGCCGCATCCGCCGGAGCACGTGGTGAAGCGGGTGATTGGCGTACCCGGAGATCACGTTCATCTGCAGAACGGGGATGCCTGGGTGAACGGACAACCGCTGGACGAGCCATACGCGGTATTCGAGCCGGCGTATGAAGACGATTTCCGCGACAACTTTCCGACGGAGCTGTACACGGATCCAGGTGTGGATCCGCAGTGGTGGATGGAGATGCGGCGGAACGTGCGGGAAGGCGATCTGGTGGTGCCGCCGGGAGAATACTTCGTACTGGGAGACAATCGCAATTTCAGCCGCGACAGCCGGTACTGGGGCTTCGTGCCAAGGGATCACATTGTTGGGCGGCCGTTCGTCATCTACTTCTCGCTGCGGGAGCTGTCGACGACGGATGTGGCCGAGTCGCCGGATGATAGACTCGGACAGAAAAACGATCCGCTGAGCCGGATTGAGCATTTCGCGCGCTGGAACCGCTTTTTGCGCGTGGTTCGCTGAGGATAGCCGGAGCCGATGGCAGAAGTCCTGGAAAAGCAGGCGAAGCAGAAAGAGCACCATGAAGAGACACCGCTGGAGGCCTTCGCCTCGATCTGCGGTGTGCTGGCGGTGGGGCTGTTCATTCTGACGTTCATCTTTCAAAATTTTGCGATCCCGTCGTCGTCGATGGTGCGGGCCTTGCTGGTCGGCGACCACGTGCTCGTGGATCGGATCACGCTGGCGCCGCGGGCGCACTATGCTCCGTTTGTGTATTACCGGGATGTGCGGCGCGGGGACATCATCGTCTTCTACAAGCCGACGATTGAGCCGAACGGGGAACATTTGTTTCTGGTGAAGCGGGTGATCGGGATTCCGGGAGACCGCATTCATCTGCGGGACGGGGTCGTGTACCGCAACGGGGTGGCGCTGGACGAGCCGTACGCGGGCATGCCGACGGACGGCGACTACGTGCCGTACCGCGACGATTTTCCGGCGGTGCCGCCGTCGGAGAGTCCCGATGTGACCGCGGAGTGGGCGGAGGCGCTGCCAACCTACATCCAGGGGCAGGATCTGGTGGTGCCGCCGGGGATGTACTTCTGCATGGGCGACAACCGCACGGTGAGTCTCGACAGCCGGTACTGGGGATTTGTGCCGCGAAAGAACATCGTGGGACGGCCGCTGTTCGTCTACTGGTCGTTTGTGACACCGGAGTCGCAGGAGAACAAGACGTCGGTGGGCGACCGGGTGGCCTGGATCCTGCACGAGACGATCCACTTCTTCGATGAGACACGCTGGCGGCGAACCCTCCACCGAGTGCAATAGCGATGAGCCGCGTGGAGGAGTTGCTGTCCTCCGAGGAGTCGGGGCGGCGAGGTGTGTCCGCGTGGTGGAAGGTGGGAGTGGCGGGCGCAGTGATTCTGCTGCTGGCGCTCGCGATTTTTCTGCCGCCGCTGGTCAATCTGGGTAAATATCGACGGTCGATTACAGCGAGCATGTCCGAGGCGCTGGGGCGGCCGGTTTATGTGGGCGATATGCAGCTGCGTCTGCTGCCCACGCCGGGCATCGTGATGAGCGATTTCACGGTGGAGGAGGATCCGGCGTTCGGTTCGGAGCCGGCGCTGCATGCGAACTCAGTGGTGGCGTCCCTGCGGTTGACGTCGCTGTGGCGCGGGCGGCTGGAAGTGAGCCGCATCAGCCTGGATGAGGCGAATCTGAACCTGGTGCGCAACGCAGCGGGTCAGTGGAGCGTGGGATCGGTGCTACTGCGGGCGGCGCAGATTCCGAATGCGCCGACCGGGCAGCGGCATGCGGGGGCGCGGCCGCGGTTTCCGTATATCGAGGCGACCGATGCGCGGATCGATTTTAAGAGTGGGTTGGAGAAGCGGCCGTTCTCGCTGATGAATGCCGAGTTTTCCATGTGGCAGGCGAGTGCGGACGAGTGGCGGCTGCGGCTGAAGGCGCAGCCGGTGCGGACGGATCTGGAGCTGCACCTCTCCGACACGGGCGAGTTGCAGGTGGAAGGATCGCTGCGGCGGGCGGAGGACCTGAATGAAATGCCGGTCCGGCTACGGGCAGAGTGGAGCGGGGCGCAGCTGGGTCAGGTGAGCCGGATGCTGGCGGGATTTGACAGCGGCTGGCGCGGCGATCTGGACGCCACCACGACGATCGGCGGGACGGTGGGTGATCTGCAACTGCAGTCGCGGCTGTCGGTGAGGGGCCTGCAGCGGCAGGATTTTCAGCCTGCGCGGACGCTGGATGTGGACGCGACTTGCCGGGGCGAATACCGGCATCCGGAGCGGACGCTGGGCGGCATCACGTGCTTTTGGCCGGTGGGCGGCGGCCACCTGCTGTTGACGGGGAGCGCTCAGCCATTCGCGCCGGCGCGGGCGCATCTGCAACTGGAGGTGAATCAGATCCCGGCGGAATTTCTGCTGGAAGTGCTCGGGTTGATGCGACCGCACGCGCAGAATGTTACCGCGACGGGGACGCTGAACGGGAGTTTTCGGGTCGATCTCGGGATACAGCCGACGGTGGCAGGAGCGGCGAAGGCAACGGGCGTGGTGCTGAGTTCTCCAGGAGGAACATTGGCTCTCCCGACGGTGGATCTGGTGGCCGGAGAACCGCAGCCGGCGCCGAAGGGGCCGAGGGCTGCAAAGAAGATGAACGCGGCGCCGGCGCGGGAGCCGGATGCGATTGCCTTGCAGACAGTGGCTCTTGCCATGGGCGGCGCTGGGCCGCTGAAGGCGGATGGATTCGTCGATCGGAGCGGGTTTCATCTGCACCTGTCGGGACCGGCAAGCATGGCGCGGCTGATGGCCATGGGATCGAACTTTGGACTGCTGGAGAATGCGCTGGCGCTGGCGGCTGCGAAAGGGCGCGTCGAGATGGACACAGTCACAACAGGGAACTGGATTCCGCCACTGATGGGCGGCAGCTCGGGGATTGCAACGACGGGGACGCTGCATCTGGAGGGTGCGGAGCTGCGGGCGGGATTCCTGCGAGCGCCGGTCGGGGTGACTTCGGCCGATGTGGAGCTGAAGCCGGGCGAGGTGCTCTGGCAGAAGGCGGATCTGCACTATGGCGGCATGGATCTGCAGGGTTCGGGCGAGTATCCCGCGGTGTGCAACCAGCCGGGAACGTGTCCGGCGACGTTCGCGCTGAGTATGGGCGCACTGAATGCGGCGAAGATTGAGACGATCGTGGCGGGAAAGCCGCCGGGCCTGCTGGGAGAGATCATCACGAATGCGCTGGGCGGGGGAAACGCAGCAGGATGGCCGCCGCTGCGGGGCACGGTCGAGGCCAGCGCCCTGGACTTGGGGACGCTGTCGGTGCAGAACGTGGCAGCCTCGGTGGCGGTGGAAGGGAAGAAGCTGACAATTGCCTCTCTCGGCGGGGCAGCGTTGGGAGGGAAGCTGCAGGCGAGCGGCACCATGGATGCCAGCAGTGGAACTCCGCAGTGGACCATGGATGTGCGTATGACGGGGGTGAGTTTGCCGGCGGCGGGAAAGGTCTTTGGCGAAGTCTGGGGTGCAGGGACGGCAGCGGCTGAGGCAAAGCTGACGATGAGCGGGTATCAGGGTGCGGATCTGGTCTCGTCGGCGAGCGGTACTTTCCGTTTCCTCTGGCAAAACGGCGGACTGCCGGGAGTGAGCCGGGTGAGCGAGCCGGCGCTGGAGCGGTTCGACCAATGGGCGGCGACGGGCACCATTGCCAGCAGCACGCTGACGTTGACGGAGGGCGGGGTGACGCGGGCCGGACGGACGAATGCGGTGCGGGGAACGATCGCTTTTGATCGGAGTGTGAATCTGACCATGGAGACGCGGCGAGGGCGAGTGCGCATTGGCGGAACGGTCGAGCACCCGGCGGTGCACTGATCTGCGACAAAGAGCAGGAGGGCGGGCAGTAGCCTGTAGCCGTTGGCCCGTAGCCGGTAGCCCGTAGCCCGATTCACTACGAGGAACAGCGATCAACGGGATTCTTCGCTGCGCTCAGAAGCCGCTGGCGGGGGTGGTCTTTAGCGTGGTGCGGTGGATGCTGTCCTCAACCTCGGGGACGGAGCCGTCGTTGAGATCGACTTCGGTGGGATTCTGCGAGAAGGTCATGCGATGGGTGATGCGGGTGTGCGCGGGAACCTGCACCCAATCGGTGATGGAGGCGCTGTAGCCTTTGACGGTCAGCGGCACAAGAGCCGAGGCGTAGCCGGCGTTGACGATGTCGACGGCGACGAGATATTGCTGATGCGCCTCCATGCTGGGGTAAACCGCGGCGATAGAGAGATCCGGCAGGCCGGTATCGCGGTAGACCCAGTCGCGAAAGAACCAGCTCAGGTCCTTCTGGCCGGAGAGAAGATCGGCGGAGGCCAGGGGCGTGAGGATGCGCTCGAAGTAGTCCGGCGTAGAGTCCTGCGCGGGGTTGTAGGTTTGCAGAGCGATCTGGAGGGCTTTGTCGCCGGCGAGGTTGCGGAGCATCCAGAGGACGTAGGTGGCCTTGGTGCGGTAGTAGATGGCGCTGACGGCATGGAGCAAGTCCTGGCCGGAGCCAGAGCCGGGCGTGGCGGGCTCGGCGATGGCGAGAGCGGGGCGCTCGGCGTTGAGGTTCTCCATGGCGGCGGTCTGGCCCTGCTGGCTCTCGATCCACAAGGTACTCAGGAAATTCGCAACACCTTCGTTGAGCCAGGCGCGCGGCGAGAAGAATGCGGCATGCGCGAGAGCGTG
Source organism: uncultured Acidobacteriaceae bacterium (assembly GCA_963770525.1). Taxonomy (GTDB): domain Bacteria; phylum Acidobacteriota; class Terriglobia; order Terriglobales; family Acidobacteriaceae; genus Palsa-343. Next base: position 54,613 of record CAVYPY010000013.1, read on the forward strand.
CACGACGACAGGCGTCAGATGCGGGGGATCGTCGGTGGAGAGCGGCGTGACGAGCAGATCGCCGGTCTCGGCGGGCGCGTCGTCGGGATCGGGCAATTCGAGGATGATCGCGGGAGCGTGGGGTCTCTTACCGAGCCAGTTCTGGACGAGGGGCTCGACGAGAGCGGCGGCGGCGATGTAGCGCTGGGCACTGGCGGAGTCGGTGGAAGGAGCGAGGACGCGTAGGCCGTTGCCGGTGGTTTCCGGATTGTCTGTAAGGAAGAGCGATGGGGCTTCAAAGCCGAGGCGCGTGGCAGGAAGCGACACCGTGATGACCCCGGGGAAGGAAGCGGTGGGCATGGAGGCGGGTTTGGCCAGCGCGACGGTTTGGCCGTCGAGGATGGCAGCGGTGGGTGGCTCGGAAAAGAACTCATCGGTGATGCGCAGGGCGGCCGTGGCGTCCTGGTCGAGGAGTTTCTGGCGGCCGATCTCAGTGAAAAACGTGTCGCCGTTGCCGAGCGAAACCGGGACGGAGACGACGGGGTACCAGACGACGTTGCCGAATCCGCGGAGGCCGGTGAAGGAGGGGGAGATGCGGTCCCAGTCGGAGGCTTCGGCAGTGGCGGCGGGCGCGCCGATGGCGGTGAGGCGGCCGGAGGAGAGCGGGATGGCGCCGCCGTAATCGACATCGAGGGTGAGGTTGGCCTGGGGATCGAGGGGCTGGGGCAGGGTGATGACGGCTTCGCTGAGCTGGCCGGTGTGGTCGGCGTCGCTGGCGAGAGGGAAGGTGCGGAAGGTGAGGCGGCGGCCGTTGAGGCCGATGGTTTCAAAGTGCAGCGTGGAGGAAAGCTGCAGGGGGATTTCGCTGAGCGGAGAACTTCCGGCGTTGCGCAGGGTGACGCGGGCGTGGGCTTCGATGGACTGATCGCGTGGAGTGAGGTGGAGATCGAGGTCCCAGTCGGTGATGGCGAGGGAGCGGCGGAGGGCATCGGTAACGGGATCGGCGGGCGCAGTCGCCGGAGTTGGGCCGGGCTTCGTTTGCGTCTGCGGGGGCGGACCGGAGAAGAGAACCTGCGGTTTCGGCGCGGGGGCGGGCTTTTCGGACTGCTGGGCCAGAGCGACTGAGGAAACGCTGAGAACAGCGAGGGCGGCGAGGCGAACCAACTTCATGAACCGAGACCTTTGGGTATTTTCTGCGATTTTTCCGAGCGGGTTTCGCCGGAGTGTGTGGCGCGGCGCTGGCGCGCGGCTTCAAAGAGGACGACAGCGCCGGCGGCGGAAACGTTCAGCGAATCGACGTGACCGGCCATAGGAATGCGGAGCAGGTGATCGCAGGTGCGGCGAACAAGATCGTGCAGGCCAGCCCCTTCGCGTCCAAGGACAATTACCGTATTGGACGTGAAGTCGAAGCGGTCGTAATCCCGGTCGCCACGCTCGTCGAGGCCGACGATCCAGAGATTGTGTTCTTTGAGAGTTTCGAGAGCGCGGACAAGGTTGACGACGCGAGCCAGGCGGAGATGCTCGGCGGCTCCGGCAGAGGCTTTAACGGCGACCGCACTGAGGGGAGCGGAGCGGCGCTCGGTGAGGAGGACGCCGTCGACGCCGGCGCCTTCGGCGGTGCGCAGGAGCGCGCCCAGGTTCTGGGGATCTTCGACACCATCGAGGGCGAGGACGAGGCGGGGTTCGGGACTATCGCCGGGGACGGTGAGCAGATCTTCAAGGTCGAGGAAGTCGCGCTCGCGGACGATGGCGACGACGCCCTGGTGGGCTGTCGTCTGGGCGAGACGGGTGAGGGCTTCGCGTGGCTCGGTGCGGACTTTGACGCCGGACTCGCGGCAGAGGGACGCGATGGCGGCCAGCCGCGGGTCATGGCCGCCGCGGAAGCGCTCGGCGGCGACGCAGACGTGATCGAAACGCCGGGAGCCCGAGCGCAGGGCTTCTTCGACGGCGTGGAAGCCGTACAGAATCTCCATCGTTTACCAGTTTATCCTTGCTGGAGTTTCTAAAGAGGTTGATACTAGAAGAGTTACAGACGCACAGCCCGGTCAGCGCGGCGAGGGAGCGGAGCACGGCGAATGGATTTGTCGCAAAAGATGGAAAAACTGGTGCAAGGCAGCGTCTTCCGCCGGGATTCTTCCGTCTCTGAGATTGATATGAGCGCAGCCACGCTGCAACTGGCCGAACAGGTACGCCGGGAGAACGTCCGTGTCGCGGAGGGTCTGAAGCGGCACGATGCGCAGCTGCTGGACGGGCTAATCGTGGCGTATCAGCATCGGCTGCTGCGGTATCTGCTGTATCTGACCGGCAATCGCGAGATGGCCGAGGACCTTTTCCAGGAAACCTGGATGCGCGTGCTGGTGCGCGGTTCGCAATTCAACGGCAATTCTCGATTCGATACGTGGCTGTTTACGATTGCCCGGAACCTGGTGATCGATTACCGGCGGCGGCGTTCGATGGCGAGCCTGGAAGAGATGTGCGAGGCGAGCGACGAGGAGCGGCCGTTCGAGATCGCCAGCCCGGACAAGACGCCATTTGAGCATCTGGCAACGCTGGAGAATGGCGAACTGGTGGCGTCGGCGTTGCTGACCCTGGATCCTCTGCATCGCGAGGTTCTGGTGCTGCGGTTCCATGAGGAATTGTCGCTGGAAGAGATTGCGCGGTTGACAGGGGCTCCGCTGTCGACGGTGAAGTCGCGGCTGTATCGAGGGCTGGCCTCGCTGAAGCCACATGTGGCAGCAAGCCGCTCCGCGATGACTCCTTCTGATCGAGGGGAGGCGCTATGAACAACGACGCTGTCCGCTCGGTGAGAAACGGGAGCCAGGGCTCGATTCCCGATGTGCTGCTGCGCACGCGGCGTTCGGTGATGGAAGCGGCCTACGAGATGCGGATGCAGCGCACCCGGCGGCGGCGGCAAATCGGCATTGCTCTGCTGGCGTTTGCTGCGCTGGTGGTGCTGGCGACGCCGGCGTTGTGGAGCGCGGCCAGCGAGCTGAGTTCCGGCGAGGCCTTTTTCGACATGCCCGTGATGCTGTTGACGCTGACTGTGGTGCTGCTGTCAGCGATCTTTGCTGTGTTGCTGGTGAGCTGGCGGGGACGACGTCTCCGCAATGAGCAGAGATAAGGAACGAGGCGCAGGGTCGTTGGATGGACAACCAGGCACAACAGCAGGGGGATGAAAACCGCGAGGGCTTTTCCGGAGAGCTGAGGCTCATTCCGCTGTGGTCGATTGCGGCGGCGGTGGTGGCCTTCACAGCGATGGAGTGGGTGATGTGGGTGGTGGTGCCGGCGCATCGGCGGCATCCTCCCAACCTGCCTTTTGGGTTCAGGTTCTATTTCAATATCAGCATTGGGGCGCTGGCGGCGCTGTACATGCTGATGATCGGTTATATCAGCCGGGATTCTCCGCGCCGCGGCATGAGCACGACGATCTGGACGGTTGTGTGCGTGGTGATTCCCAGTGGGATTGGTGCGGTGTTGTACTTCCTGTTGAGGCAGCCAATTCTGTCGCGGTGTCCGGCATGCGGAACGCGGATCGAGAGCGATTATCACTTCTGTCCCCAGTGCGCCTACCAGGTGGCGCCCTGCTGCGGCAACTGCCACCGTACCGCGCGAATCACGGACCTCTACTGCGTTCATTGCGGGCATCACCTGGCAGAGGACCATCCTCCGGCGCGTTTGCACGCGTTTGCCGAATAGCGCTGGCTTGTAGCCTGCAGCCGGTAGCCTGTAGCCTGAGAGCGGCCGCAGGCTATTTATGTCCATGACCGCTGTCATTGTCGACGATGAGGAGTTGTCGCGGGAAGAGCTGAAGTATCTTCTGCACACCACCGGCAGTGTGGACGTGCTGGCCGAGGGGAAGAACGGTGTCGAAGCGGTAGACCTGATCCGCGAGCATCATCCGGACGTGGTGTTTCTGGATGTGCAGATGCCGGGGCTGGACGGCTTCGCGGTGCTGAAGAAACTGCTGGAGGTGGGGGGCGGGGAGCAGCTGCCGCAGATCATTTTTGCGACGGCGTTCGACCAGTACGCCGTGCGGGCCTTCGACGTGAACGCGATCGATTACCTGCTGAAGCCATTCGATCGCGACCGGCTGCTGCAGGCGATCGAGCGGGCGCGGCAAAGGCTGCAGGAGTCCGGGCAGGGAAGCGAGGTGCGGCGGAGCAGCGGCGATCTGCGGATGGACACGTTGCTGAAGCTGATCGAGCAGCACCAGGCGCCGAAGCCGCACAGCGGGAAGATTGTTCTGCAGGCGGCGGGCGGGCGGCTGCTGCTGGTGGATCAGAAGGACATCTGCTTTGCCTCGATCGACGAGGGAGTCATCACGGTGGCCACGCCGTCGTTCGAGGGACAGTCGAAGTGCCGGACGCTGGAGGAGCTGTTCGATCTGCTCGATCCGGCCGTGTTCTGGCGGGCGCACCGCTCGTATCTGGTGAACATCAACCACATTCGCGAAGTGGTGCCGTGGTTCAAGAGCAGCTATCAGCTGCGCATGGCGGACAAGAAGCAGACGGAGCTTCCGGTGAGCCGGGCGCAGACGCGGCGGCTGCGGGAGCTGTTCAATCTTTAACGCGGTGCGTGGGGATGCGTGGCTGATCGCGGCTGCGCAATCTTTGTGTCCGCTGCCTCCTGACAAACTGGCGCAGGCGATCGCGCTGAGCCACTGGCGAACGGGGCTGTACTTCGGCGGGACGGCCTGGGTCCTGCTGCTGTTGTGCGTGCTGGTGCGGCTGCGGGCAGGGCGGGCGATTGCGCGGGCGGCGGAGCGAGTTTCGTCCGTAGCCTGGTTGCAGGGGCTGGTCGTCGCTCCAGCATGGCTGCTCATCCTGACCGGGATTGAAGTGCCACTGGCGCTGCTTGGGCATCATGTGAGCCGGGAGTATGGGCTGTCGATCGAGGCATGGGGAGCGTGGTGGCTGGACTGGGCCAAATCGACCGCAATACCGTTGGTGGTGGGAACGGCAATCGCAGGGGTCTTGTACGCGCTGATGCGGCGGTCGCCGCGACGGTGGTGGCTGTGGTTCTGGGGGTTCACGGTGCCGGTCATGGTGCTGCTGGTGTTTGTGGCGCCGCTGGTGATCGATCCCATGTTCAACCACTTTGAGCCGCTGGCGAAGAGCGATCCGGCGCTGGTTGAGAGGCTGGAACGGGTGGCGGCGAAAGGCGGCCTGCAGATTCCGCCGGATCGAATTTTCCTGATGGACGCAAGCCGCCGCGTGACCGGGGCCAATGCCTATGTAACGGGACTGGGCGCGTCGAAGCGGATTGTGGTGTGGGACACGACGCTGAAGATCGAAACGCCGAACGAGATCCTGTTCACCTATGGGCATGAGCAGGGCCATTACGTGCTGCACCACGTAGCGTGGGGGATGGTGTTCTCGGCGGTGGGATTTCTGGCAGCGTACGGGATTGGGTTCTGGCTGCTGCGATGGCTGGTGGGGCGGCATGGCGCGGTGTGGGGGATTAACGGCGTGGCGAGCTGGTCATCGATGGGACTGGTTGTGCTGCTGGCGACCATGCTGCAATTCCTGGCGGCGCCGGTGGGGAACTTCATCAGCCGGCAGATTGAGCATGATGCAGACGTGTACGGACAGGAAGTGATCCACGGTCTGGTGCCGGATCCGCAGGCGACGGCGGTGCACTCGTTCTGCAGCGACGCGCTGGTATGGCTGGATGATCCGTCGCCGAATCCTTTTGTGGAGTTCTGGACCTACAGTCATCCCTCGACGGAGCAGCGGGCGGAGTTCGCGGCGCATTACGATCCGTGGCTGCCGGGACGCGAGCCGCGGTATTTCAGGAAGAACTGAGAGCGCCCTGGGCTGGTTAAGGGGATGGCGAACCGCCGCCTTCTTCGATGGCGACGCGGTCGACGATGCGCTGGATGAAGACGACCCTGATGTTGACGTGACGGGCGACATCGGGGACAAACTCGGTGACGAAGTTGCCGATGGGGTCGGTAGCCCAGCCGCTGGCGACGCGCTCGGCACTGGGGCCCCAGCCCATCTGCTGGTAAGGGACATAGCTGACATCGACAGCCTCGTCGACGATGGAGCCGACGATGGTGGAGTAATTGAGCATGGGACGGCCGGTATCGCTCACGGTCCAGAAGGGCTGGTAGATGCAGTGCAGGGTGCGGCGGACGAGCGAGGCATTGGGCTCGCGGTGGTAATGCGGATCCTGATGATCGATGGCGGGAATGAGGAAGGTGCCGACAAACTCGCCGGTCATATCTTCGGTGAGGGTGACGCCGCTGAGGCGAGCCCAGCCGTGAAATCCCGGACCATAGGGCGATTGCGCGTCCGTTGCAACCGTAAGGAGGGAAGTGCCGCCGATGGTGAGCAGGTTAAAGGGGTCGAGGATGTCGCGAGTTGCGAGGGCCGCTAGTTTGCCAGGCGTGTAGATGTGCATCGCATTTTGATCGAGGTAGGTGGTGAAGTCCTCAGTGCCGGGCTGGCAGCAGCTGCGGGGAGAACCCAGCTGGCTGCATGAACGAGCGGTGCACAAACTCGGGAGCGGAAGGTAGTTGGGTTCGAGACCGGGCAGGAGGCGGCCGGAGCGTCGCGGCGGCTCCGGCGGGAAGGTTTGCTGAGGCGCCGGATCGGAAATGGGCGCGGGAGCGGCGTCGCGTGAATCGCGCGCGATGAGGGTCGGCCGCGGCGCCGGCTCGTCGGGAAGAATCGTCTGAGCGCGGGCGGGGATGATGATGGAGAGCAGGAGGATGGGTCCGCACCCGAGCGGAAGAAGAAATCGCGGAAGAAGGCGGTTGGGCGGATTGGGCATGGGGCAGGGCGTCGTTACGGCACCTTGCTTTCCATACAGACGCATCTCAGGGCGTTTGGGACTGCCTGGCGCGAACTTGTCGGCGGTGACGATGCCAGGCATTGAGGATGTCGGGCCAGAACTCCAGGAACTCATTATTCCCTGTAGTTCCTGCGATGGACACAAGAAAAGTCTGAAGAACCACGTGGGCGCTGACGCTGGGCGCCGGGTAATACGCCATGGTCAGGAGTGAGGCGGCGAGGTGGCCGAGGATATCGGCCTCGTTGAAGCCGGGACGTCCGGAGTCGCGCTGGGTGACCCAGGCGCGCTCGGCGGCCCAGGAGACGCGGCTCCCTGGGCTGCCGGAGGCTTTGCGAAGGTAGCGGGGCTCGGAACGGTCGACGGCGGGAAAGAGACCAAGGACAAAGAAGCGCATGGAGGCCTGGCGCAGGGCATCACCGCCGAGGCGATCGCCGAAGGCTCCTGAGTCGACGCCATATTTGGGATTGCCGCCGGTCAGCTGTCCAAAGCCCGCGGAGGTGAAGACCGGGATCAGGGCAGAAGGAACGAAATCGCGGTGGAACGAGAAGATGATCTTGTCTCGAGCGGAAAGCGGCGGGACCTTCTCGCCGGGATCGATGTACTGAGCCCATTTGCGCTTCGCGCGGGGCGCATGCTCGATGGAGGAAGCTGCCTCCGGCGAGGCTTTGGTGGGGAGGGATTGCCCGAAGAGCCAGGGAGACGGGGCTGTGGCCGCGACGACAGGGTGCGGCTCTTCCGGAAGAGATCCCGAATCCTGCGCGGCAGCTGCGGGAAAGAGCGGGAGAAGGCAGATTAAGCCCGGAAGAAGAAAGCAGGTTGGCCGAAACCATTTGAGAAGATTCACGTTACCCTCATCGTGGATGAGGGCTGCTGTGCCCGGGGATGTATCTGCGGGCGGGATTTCCAGGCCGGTTGTCGTCGCTGAGTCGCCCCGCAACGAGGAGGTGATTGACCGCGCAGAGGCGCATCGCAATACTGGACGGGGAGGGCGGTATGAGTGCCGGGAATCCAGGACGGTTTGAGCAGTTCGGACGCAAGGTGGATGAGCACCTGGGCGGATGCAGCGATCGGGTCGAAGACGACGTGAAGCGGGTGATCGCCTATCTGAACGACAAGGTGGTGCCGGAGGTGCGGGAGAACTCGTCGAAGGCGCTGCGGCTGGCCGCGGAGCAACTGGGCCGGCTGGCCGACAACCTGGATCAAAGAAGACGCGGAGTGTAGTCCGGATAACATGCAGCGTTCTTTCTCTCTCCCCCGAGGATTTTCTTTTCTTGCGACTGGCAGTGTGATGATGCTGCTGGCCGCGGGGTGCGCGCACAAGCAGCCGGTGGCGTATACGCCGCCACCTCCTTCGCCGACTCCGGTCGAGTCCGAAGCGAGCCCGGCTCGGCCGGCAACGCCTGGACCGGTGGTCGCTCCGACGCTGAGCGCGGACGAAGCATTCGTGGACACGCACCGGCCCATCTTCAGCGAGACCGGCGTGGCGAGTTGGTACGGACCGCCGTATCACAACCGGGTGGGCGCCAACGGAATGGTCTACGACGAGAATCAGCTGTCAGCGGCGAACCGGACGCTGCCGATGGGGTCGCTGATCCGGGTGGTAAACCTGAAGACCGGGCAGTCGGCGGTGATGCGGATTACCGATCGCGGACCTTTTGTGGCAGGGCGCATTCTGGACCTTTCTGTGGCGTCGGCGAAGGCAGTGGGGTTGTGGCGCGCCGGCACAGGCGAAGTGCGGATCGATGTGTTCAGCACCCCGAAGCCGATGGACGAGGGCGGGCGGTGGTGCGTGCAGATCGGGGCATTCAGCCATGTGGGCGAGGCGAAGCATTTGGAGGCGGAGCTGGACCGCGAATATCCAGGATCGAACGTGATCGAATTCCAGGGGCCGACGGGGTTTTGGGTGCGGATTCGGCCAGAGAACGACGATCGAGCGCTGGCGACGGAGATCGCGCGTCGGCTGAAGCCGAGCGAGGGGGAAGCCTGGCTGGTGAGGCTGGATTGAGAGGGGCAGCCGGTAGCCGGTAGCCTGTAGCCCGTAGCCGGTAGCCTGTGGCATGCGGCCCGTAGCCGGGAGCCGGGAGAAAAAACTCTCCGATTTGTGCATGTGTGGCAAATAAAGTAGTTACTGCAGGATATTGTGTATGTGTGGCAAACAGGGTACTTGCAGAGGGCTCCAGTTGTATGTGTGGCAAATGTGGGGGATGGCAGCCGGTAGCCTGTAGCCCGGCAGCCCGGGATATCGAGTTCCCATTGCGGTCTCGATTCGCGGTTTGCAACATGCCCGGGTCCCTTCTTTCCTGAAAGAAAAAGCCCGCTGGTTGGCGGGCTTCTCATCGAGAAATTTCGTTTTTTCCCTCTATTTTCAGAATAGCAATTCCAGCCGAGTTTGCTGCCAGTTTTGGGCGGGAATTTTGGCGTGGAAGTGCTTTTGTATCAGGGATTGTTACTTTAGTCAGCGTGGGAGAGGGCTTGACAGAATTTCCACAGGAGGGCGTTCGCCTGGCATACGGCGGCGGAGATGGCCCTTGAGACGCACATTTGGGGCGCGAAGGAGGATTGCGGGTGAGCCGCCTTATTCCATCGCCGGGGTGGGTTCGCGGGGGGGGTGCGGTTGGCGAGCCAGATGCCGGCGAGGATGAGGGTGTCGCCGAGGATCTGGAGGGGCGACTGGCGCTCCTGGAAGATCAACAGCGCGAAGACGGCGGTGAGTGGGGCCACGCCCAGCATGGTGACGGAGGTGGTGGTGGCGGGCAGATGTCCCAGGGCCCAGGTGAGGGAGAAGTAGCCGGCGATCTGGCAGACGAGGGCCAGGCCGAGGAGGGCGGCGAATTCGGGCCAGCCAGGGATGGCGAGAGAGACGTGTCCGATAAGGGCGACGACGAGGAGCGTGGCGGCGGAGGCCGAAGCCGAGAGCGCGACGAGGATGGCGGAGTCGCAGGCGCCACGGACACGCTCGGTGACGATGAGGAAGAGGGCGAAGCAAAAGGAGGCGATGACGGCGAGGCCGTCGGCTGCGGAGGCCGAGGCGAGACGGTGGTGGTCGACGGCAACGATGAGGGCAGCGCCGGCAAAGGCGATAGCGAGGGCGGACCAAAAGCGGAGCGCGGGGCGGCGACGGGTGACAGCCCAGGTGATAAGTCCCACGAAGACGGGAGCGTTGTTGCCGAGGAAGGTGGCGTCGGCAGCGGAGGTGTGGTTGACGGCGATATTGAAGAGGCCGATGTCGCCGGCGAAGAAGATGCCGCCGAGGAGAGTGGTGGCGACGATGGGGCGGGTGAGCTGGGCGCGTTCGCGGCGAGTGAGGAGAAACGGCCAGAGGGCGAGGGCGGCGAAGAGGACGCGGTAGAAGGCGGAGGCAATGCCCGGCATGTGCGTCCAGCGGACGAAGATGGCCGACCAGCCGATGGCGATGACGCCGACGACGAGGGCGAGGGTGGCGGTCTTTTTGTGGGTGGGCGAGCTTGAGGGCACGGGTGCTTTTCATTAAATCAGCGGACCGGCTGGTTGTGGGAGCTGCCACCTCTGCGATGCACCGCTTTAAATCTCTTTCCGCCGCGACGCGACCGATCCCTCCGCCCGTAGGTCCGTTGTAGCGCTCGCAGTCCGCCTGGCTACGGGGGGCCCTCCACTCCGCGCCGCAAGACATTGTGCACCGCAGGAGGGATCTCGGCGGCGCTTCGGTCGGGATGACCATCCTCAGCGCTGGTAATCTGGAGCTTATGCTCGATCTGGGATTTGTACGGACGAATCTGGAGCTGGTGGAACGGAAGCTGCGGGAGCGCGGGGCGGATCCGGCGGCGCTGCTGGGGGATTTCCGCGAGCTGGATCAGGAACGTCGTGGCGAATATCACACGAGCTGGAGAAGCTGAAGAGCTCAGTGCAACATTGCCGACTGCTGCGATTGCCAAGAAAAAGCAGGCGGGCGAGGACGCTCGTCCACGGAAGATGGAGGAGATGAAGACGCGGAGGGAGGAGATTAATACACTCGCAATGGAGGAGGCCCGTATTCCGGACATGAGTTCGATCGCTTCTTTCCAAGATTCCGAACCTGACGCGGGACGAAGTTCCGGTGGGGAAGGATGAGCGGGACAACGTCGAGGTGAAGAAATGGGGGACGCCGCGCGAGTTTGATTTTCAGCCAAAGCCTCACTGGGAGCTGGGCGAGCAGCTGGGGATTCTGGATCTGGAGCGGGCGGCGAAGATCTCGGGCGCGCGGTTTGCGGTGTATTGGGGCGATGGCGCGAAGCTGGAGCGGGCGCTGATCAGCTTTATGCTTGCGGTGCACACGCAGGAGCATGGGTACACCGAGGTGCTGCCGCCGTTCATGGTGAACAGCAAGTCGCTGTTCGGGACGGGGCAGCTGCCGAAGTTTGCCGAGGATCTGTTCCGCTGCAACGACGCGGAGGGACTTACGCCCGGTGAGTATCGGGACAACGATCACTGGCTGATTCCAACGGCGGAGGTGCCGGTGACGAATCTTTATCGCGACGAGGTGCTGGAGGACGCGGAGCTGCCGGCGTCGCTGACGGCGTACACGCCTTGCTTCCGCTCCGAGGCCGGGTCGTATGGGAAGGATGTGCGGGGGATCATTCGGCAGCATCAGTTCCAGAAGGTGGAGCTCGTGAAGTTTGTGCGGCCGGAAGAGAGCGACGCGGAGCACGAGAAGCTGACGCGGGACGCGGAGAACATTCTGGAGCGGCTGGAGCTGCCGTACCGGCGGATGCTGCTGTGCACCGGCGATACCGGGTTCAGTTCGGCGAAGACCTTTGACCTGGAAGTTTGGCTTCCGGGGCAGGGGCTTTACCGGGAGATCTCTTCATGCTCGAACTTTGAGGGGTTTCAGGCGCGGCGGGCGAATATTCGCTGGATGGGCGGTGGGCGAATGGAGGGCGGAAAGGTTAAGTTCCGGCGAGAGTTTGTGCACACGCTGAACGGGAGCGGACTGGCGGTGGGACGGACGTGGCTGGCGATTCTGGAGAACTATCAGCAGGCGGACGGGACCGTGTGCGTGCCGGAGGCGCTGGTTCCTTATATGGGCGGGCAGCGTGTGATTACAGCGCGGAAGGGGGCGAGGCGATGAGCAGGGAGACGGGCGGCGAACGAAGTGGAGGGCGGGGGCTGATGAGCTATATCTGGTGGACGCATGAGCGGGGGAGCGTGCACTACGACGTGATGGTGACGCTGATTCTCGCGTTTATCTTTCTGACGCCGCGGTTCTGGAACTACGGGGATACGCCGAAGCCGGATTATCCGGCGGGGCAGATTCGCGCGGAGGTGGATCCGGCGGGCGGGCTGATCTATGAGGTGCCATCGGGGATGGTGGCTGCGCCGGGCGGCGTGCCGGCGGATGCGGAGCTGGCTGCGGCGATCGCGCAGGTGGCGGGGCCGGTGACGGTCGAGCGGAAGCAGGCGATGAAGGAGATTGGCGGGCGGGTGGTGGCGTGGAAGGTGTGGGCGGAGAAGAGCAAAGATTAGGGATTAGGGATTAGGGTTTAGGGATTAGAGTTTGAAGTTCAGGTGAACGGCTCGAGGCGAGGGTCGAAGCTGGCGAACTGCGGGATTCAGGGGTGATTGGGCGAAATTCCGTGAGAACGCATCTTATGGATTCAGGATGCGAAGAAGGCCCTTTATTTTGATAAGAACGATGCGGATGGGATTGGTGGCGACCGCCGTCGCCATGCTGGTCGGCTTTGCCCTGGCGGGGCTGAACGCGCCGGGGCAGAGCCCGGATCTGGCGTCGGTGCTGAAGCAGATGGATGCGTCGGCGCCGCGGTTTCAGAACGTGACGGCCGACGTGAAGGTGGACAACTACACGGCGGTGGTGCAGGACCACGAGTACCAAACCGGCGCGACGGCGTTCCAGCGGACGAGCGGCGGGATGGAGATGGTCACTCATCTGAAGGCGAATGGGCAGCCGTATGCCGACTTGCTTTACCGCAACGGGGAGCTGGATTACTACAACCCGATCCAGAAGCAGGAGACGGTTGTCGCGGCAGGGGCCAACAAAGAGGAGTACGACAGTTTCCTGGCGACGGGGTTTGGCGCGACGGGGAAAGAACTGAGCGCGGCCTGGACGGTGACGTTCCAGGGCATGGAGAACGTGGACGGGGTGCAGACGGCGAAGCTGGATCTGGTATCGAAGGACGCGAAGGTCCGCGAGAATTTCAGCCACGTGCAGATCTGGGTGGATCTGAGCCGGGACATTTCGCTGAAGCAGGTCATGGTGCAGCCGTCGGGGGACTCGCGGACGATGACGTACTCGAACATCCGGTACAACACGCATGTGAAGAGCGACCTCTTCAGGCTGGATATCCCGAAAGGGACGCCTGTGCAGCGGCGGTAGGCGGGCTATTCGGGGAATCCACACTACAGAGGACAGAGAGGCGCCCCGAGAGAGATGTGCGCTTTTTGCTGGGCGCTTGCTGCTGTTGCTTCCCGAAATCCAGTTCAATCATTCGACGGATGCTGATGCGTCGGAGACAGACCTCAGGGGCTAAAGCCCTTTCCTGTTGCGACCCTTACGGCACGACTGAAGTCGTGCCCTGATACAAAACCTTTTTTTGTTGGTCTTTTTGTTGATCTGCAAACGATTCACGAACGAAATGCAGGGGCAAAACACTACGTGCTCTTCGTGCGCAGGATGGCGATTTTGGTGCGGCCGTCGGAGGCGTGGGTGTCGGCGCTGATGGTGACAACGACGCTGCTCTTGTTGTCGGCACTGTTCATGGTGAGGACAGCGCCCTGATCGCTCTGGTAGACGGAGATGCCCTGGCCCATCTTGTCCTTGTAGAAGGAGACGACCTTGTCCATGGGGTCGTCGGTGGAGAAGACGGCCGACAGGGTGGATCCTTTGGCGGTGGTGATCTGCAGGCCACCTTCGTGGCGGGTAGCGCCGGGATAGATGTCGATGCCAAGGTCGGAGGCGCTGACGCTGGCGTTGCTGCCGGCAGTGAGGGTGCCCTGAGGCGTGGAGATTCTCACGTTTCCGTCGTTGCTGACATGGACGGCGCGGGAGACGCGCCAGAGTCCAAACATGACGAGAGCAACGCAGAGGATGCCGAGGCCGACGAAGGCGCCGACGACGATGAGGATCACTTTGACGGCGCCGCCGGAGCGCTGCGGCACGGGCTGACCATAGACGGGTGGCGTTCCGGCGGACGCTGCCACGGGGGTCCATGCGGGCTGAGCGGGGGCGGACGAGGCGATGGGCGTCCACGCAGGCGGGGCGGTGGGGCCGGGTTGCGGCGGCGGAGCGGCGGTTGCACCGACAGGGGTGCCGCAGGCGGTGCAGAACTGGTTGCCGTCGGGGATGGAGGCTCCGCATTTGGTACAGAAGCTGGCCATGGGGTTTCCCTTTCCTCGGAAATCGTGAGTGGGCGCGGGATCGTGGAGGGCTGCGCCTGACTGTCTGTTTGAGCTGCGAAATTCAGGCCGGCCCTGCCGGGGAAGGGCAGGGCCGGGCGATGGGATGCCTCTCCGGAGCGGCTACAGAGAGGGGTTGCCGGCGATGCTCTTCGCGATACCGGCGGCGATGGGGATCTCGACGGTTCGGCCCTGGTAGGCGGTCACCATGAGGTAGATCCAGAGGATCAGGGTGATGAGGCTGACGGCCAGGGAGACGAGGGACCAGAGAGACCAGAAGCCGATGGAGGCGAACCATCCGAAGGTGAGCACAATGCGGATGACCATGAGGCCGCCGAAGACCACGATGGACTGGGCGGCGTGAAAGCGGACGAAGGGCCGCTTGTCAATCAGGAAGAAGATGATCCCGGTGAGCCAGCCGAGGAGGTAGCAGAGCAGGCCGGCTACATTCTCGGTGAGACCGGTGGTGGCGGGGGCGGCCATGGGGGTAATCGGGGGGCCTGCGGCGGGGGCAGGAGTGCCCATGACGACCGGGCCGGTGGGAGCACCGCACTGGGGGCAGAAAGCGACTCCATCGTTGATGGAGCTTCCACACTTTGCACAAAAAGCCATACGTCACCTTTTCCTTTCCAAGCGTCAGGAAACTGCGGGCATTCGAGCGAATTGTGGGGAGTAGCCGCCGGGAACTGGTACCGGGAACAGGTCAGCCATTCGGCTAGACAGACACTATACCCTCACTCTCCGCGATGGGTAAGAGTTTTTCGAAGGGGAGCCGGGGACGGGGTGCCGGGATGGCAGGGAAGTGCTCGCCCGACGGAAGGGTTGAGGCGTATATGGGGCCGTTGGCAATGATATGCTTGCTAAAAGCAAGCATATCAGGAGGTGCGCGGATGCAGGGAGGCGAAGGCGCAGTGCAGGCGGTGCGGCGGTTCACGCGGTTCTATACGGCGGCGCTGGGGACGCTGGAGGAGGGATTGCTGCGGAGTCCGCTGAGCCTGCCGGAGGCGCGATTGCTGTATGAGGTCGCCAATGCCGAAGAGCCGACGGCGACTGAGATTGCGCAGCGGCTGCGGCTGGACCTGGGGTATGTGAGCCGGTTGGTGAGCCGGCTGGAAGAACGGAAGCTGATCCGGCGGAGGAGCTCCGAGAAGGACGCGCGGCGAAGTCTGATTGGACTGACGGCGGCAGGGCGGAAACTGTTTGCGACGCTGGATCGGCGGTCGAGCGATCAGGTGGAGGCGATGCTGCAGCCATTGACCGAGGAAGAGCGGGGCGCGCTGGTGCGGTCGATGGGGGCGATTGAGGGGATTCTGGGCGGCGGGGAAGCGTCGGCGAGGAAGCCGTTTGTGCTGCGGACGCATCGGCCTGGAGATATGGGGTGGGTGGTGTGGCGGCAGGCGCTGCTGTATGCGCGGGAATATGGATGGGATGAGGGCTACGAGGCGCTGGCGTCGCGAATTGTGGCGGACTTTCTTGAGCAGTATGAGCCGGAGCGCGAGCGGTGCTGGATTGCGGAGCAGGAGGGAGAGCCGGTGGGATGTGTGTTTCTTGTGCGGGACCGTGCGTCGGAGAAGACGGCCAGGCTGCGGCTGCTGCATGTGGAAGCGGCAGCGCGGGGGCTGGGTCTGGGGAAGGCGCTGGTGCGGCAGTGTACGGAGTTTGCGCGAAGTGTCGGGTATCGGCGGATCGTGTTGTGGACCAACAGCGTGTTAGGCGCGGCGCGGCATTTGTATGGGGGTGAGGGGTATCGGCTGATTGAGGAAGAGGAGAAAGAGAATTTTGGGAAGACGCTGGTGTCGCAGACGTGGGAACTGGTGCTGTGAGGTGGGCAGGCCTGCGGGAGCCGATTCTTGCTCCGGGGCTGAAGCCCCAAATCTTCTCTGGGCCGCCATTCCACGGCCTGAAGGCCGTGGCTTTCTCCGTCGTGCTGGCGCAGCAGCACCTGATGTGCGACTTGCTCTGACGTGCTGCTGGCGCAGCACGCGGTTGGGTGGCTCTTCTTGTCGTGCTGCTGCCATCGCTCTGAGCGAGTGCGGGCAGAGAGAAATCAATCCGGGATCGCGAGGGACCCGATAGATAGTTCAGAGCATTGGCGGCTATTCGTCGCCGCCGTCGCCGATGGGCATGCCGGGGGGAGCCGGGATGGGTTTGGCGGGGACGAATTTCTCCGGGTCGTTGAGGAACTGATCGATGCGGGCCGTTTCTAACTCGTGAAGGGCCTGATCCTGGTCGGAGCTGTAACTGCGGAGGTGACCGCGCAGGGAGGTGACAGCGGCGCGAACGGTGGCGCGGGTCATCGCAGACGAATCGGGACTTGCGCCGAGGGCGAGAAGCGCTTCGAGGATGCGATCGTCGACGGCGTATTTGACCTGGAGCGCGAGGCCGGAGGCGCTGTCGGGGGAGCCGGTGGACTGGAGGGTGGCGTTGATGACGTCAGTGAGCGAAGGCTCAGAGCTGTCCTCGGCGTGGTATTCGACGAGGCGGTTGGCGCGTTCCGGATTAAAGACCAGGGCGAGGGTGAGATCGGCGGCGGATTCGGCCGCGGCCAGGGGATCGAAAGTGAGGCCGGTGGCGGAGGGGAAGCTTTCCTCGGTGCGGGGCAGACCGGGTGGGCGCGGCGGGAGATATTTCAGGATCGAGTCGGGCAGGGTGAGGGTCGTGGGTGAGAGGGTTTTGAGCACGGCGGAGAGGGCGGCGCGCTGGTCGGCGGGCGAGACAAGCCTGGGGAGCATCTGGTCGTCGCCGCGGACGTTATAGCGATAATCGAGGCCGCCGATTTCTTTGGACGCAGCTTCGGTCTGGTAGCGGTGGAAGAGGTAGAGCGGAACGAGGGTGTCCTCCAGTTGAGCGAGAGGCATGCCTTCCTGGATGGCATCGGGGCCGAAGCGGGAGAGTGCGGCGGCGCGAACCTCGAGGACGCGATTGAGCTCGGCGGCGGGATCGGTGCCGTTATCCCAGAGGTGCGCGTGCGGGTGGGCGGAGCCGAGGGGACGGGCATCCTCGTCGGTGATGTAGATGAGGCCGGTTTTTTCCGAGTCGCTCAGGATTTTGTTGAGGGCCGCGGGATCTTCGACGGGGTGACCGTCGCTGTCGAACTCGCGATAGCCGTAGTCGATGGCGACCTTATCCCAGATGCCGATGCCGACGGGGTAGGCGTGGGTGAGGTCGGGGACGCCGTCGGGGCCGAGGGTGACCCACGGGGCGGGATAGTCCATGACCGAGACGGTTTGGTCGGGTGGGTGCGGGAAGCTGCTGGCGGCGAAGTTGTGGGCGAGGCCGAGGGTGTGGCCGGTTTCGTGCGCAGCGAGTTGCCGGATGCGCTGGAGGACCATCTGCAGCGCTGGGTCGTGGGCGGGATCGGGTGCGGTCTTGCCTTCGGTATAGGGGGCGAGCAGAGCCTGAGCGATGAGGTAGTCCTGGCGGCCGCGGAGGCTGCCGAGGGTGACGTTGCCCTTAATGATTTCGCCATCGCGGGGATCGACGACCGCGGCGCCGTAGCTCCATCCACGACTGTAGCGATGGACCCACTGAATGATGTTGTAGCGGATGTCCATGGGGTCGGCGCCTTCGGGGAGGACGTCAACGCGGAAGGTGCCGGGAGCCCATCCAGCGGCCTGGAAGGCCTGATCCCACCAGCGGGCGCCATCGACGAGGGCCTGGCGGATGAGCGGAGGCGCACCGGGATCGACATAGTACTGGAGGGGCGTGACGGCTTCGCACGCGTGGGTGCAGCTAGGGTCTTTCTTGATGAGGCGGTGGCGGATGATGAACTGCTGCGCGATGGGATCGCCGAGGGGCGTGTCGTAGTCGCGCCAGGTGAAGGGGAAGTAGCCGGCGCGGGGCGAGAAGCGGCGCGGGGTGAAGCCGGGAGGCGGGAGCTCAACGAACATTTGCCGCTCGCGGACGGTGACGTCGCGCGCGTCGGGCGCAATCTCTTCAATGATGCGGCCGGGAGGCGCGGCTTCCTGCGATGTGACGAAGGTCAACTCGGATTCGAGGACGGTGTTTTTGGGAAAGGCCTTCGTGTCGGCGGTGACGATGGTGGAGCGGGAGGGATCGATGTGATAGGCGCCTTGTTTGCCGCGCGTGAGCGCTTCGCCGACGTGGTGGGCATCGGTTAGGGCGAACTGCGTTGCGTCGACGAGGACGGAGCCGTCAGGGTCCTCGGCTTCGATGGTGAAGCCGGCGAGGACGGACTCGGGGAAGGACTCGTGGACGACGGCCTGGGCGGCGGGATCGTCGGAGGTGGAGCGGAACTTCTCATTGGGCTCGACGAGGAGAAGCCTGGGACCAGTGCGCTCAAAGTGGACGATGGCGCCTTCGCTGATCTGGCCGCGGTCGAGGCCGTAGCCACCGAGCTGGCTGGAGCCGACGCTCCATGGAGTGGAGGTGGTGTAGAGGAGATCGTCGGAGCGGGTGTGGTCGGCATTGGCGGTGAGCGGGATTTCGAGGTAGAGCTTGCCAGATTTCGCGTCCCAGTCAAGCGGCAGCAGACCGGGGATGTGGCGCATGGAGGCGGTGCGCTCGGCGATGGTCTTCGCGGGCTGATCGGGTGGGGGCGCGGCAGCGAGAGCGTTGGCGGATGCGGCGAGGGCGAGTGCGATCGGCAGGGCAAGCTGAGGCAGGAGCGGTCGAGCCATGAAACTTTGTAGCACAGATGGGGTCGGGGACAGGCGGCACCGTGGAGAGGGTGGGGCGTTTCACCACGGAGAGCAGAGAGGACACAGAGAGGATGCGGGTAGTCGTGGCGCGTGGGATCGCGTTGCGTGCCAGAACGGAACAGTGCGGCAACACGTTACTTAGGCCAAAGCCGTGCAGGGTTTTTTGTTGATCGTCGGGCAGAGGAGGAGTTTGCTTCTTGCTGTGGGGTGAACCTGGTAGCGAAATGGGGTTTCCTCGGGCCGGATCTCTCCTGGTGCCCATCGCAGTGCAGCGGCGGGAGCGGGACGCGAGGCGGAGAAGCGAGTCCGATAGAATCCTGAGGAATGACGCAAACGCCTTCTGAGGGGGAGAGCCCGGAAGCGCCGCGACTGGCGGCGAGGCTGGGCCTCTTCGACGCGACCATGATGGTGATGGGCGGGATCGTGGGGGCGGGCGTCTTCATGAATCCTTATGTCGTGGCGCAGCGGCTGCACTCGCCGGTGATGATTCTGGGGGTGTGGAGCGCGGGCGGGTGCATCGCGATGCTGGGCGCGTTTATCTACGCGGAGCTGGGCGATCGGATTCCGCAGACCGGCGGGCAATACGAGTATCTGCGACAGTCACTGCATCCGGTGTTCGGGTTCATGTATGGATGGGCGCTGCTTCTGGTGATCCAGGCAGGCGGCATGGCCGCGGTGACGGTGACATTTGCTCGGTATTTTCTGGAGCTAACGCAGGTTCATGCTTCGGAACACATGGTGGTGATTGTGACGCTGGCACTGCTGACGGCGATCAACTGCCTGGGTGTGCAGATGGGCGGGCGGCTGCAGAGCCTGCTGATGGTGCTGAAGATTGCGGCCATTGCGGCGCTGGTGGGGGCGGGGTTCTTCTTTGTGCGGACGCCGCAGCCATTGTTTCATCCGGTGCTGGACCGGCCGATGTCGATGGACCTGATCACGGCGCTGGGCGCGGCGATGGTACCGGTGCTGTTCTCTTATGGGGGATGGCAGACTACGAATTTCATTGCGGGGGAGATTCGGGATCCGCGGAGGAATCTGACGCGGGCACTGGTGATTGGCGTGGCGGGCGTGGTGGTGCTGTACGTGTGCGTGAATCTGGTGTGCCTGCGGACGCTGGGGGTTGGAGAATTGGCGAAGACGAGCGTTCCGGCGAGCGCGGTGATGCAGATTGTGGCGGGGGAACGCGGGGCGCGGCTGATTGCGCTGGGGATTGCGATTTCGACGATTGGTTTTCTGAGCCAGTCGGTGCTGACGGGGCCGCGGGTGTATTTTGCGATGGCGGAAGACGGGTTGTTCTTCCGCAGCGTGGCGTATCTGACGCGCAGGACGCAGGTGCCGGTGGTGGCGATCGTGCTGCAGAGCGTGTGGACGGTGGTGATTGCGCTGAGCGGGAAGTACGAGCAAATTCTCAATTTTCAGGCGCCGATCGATTTCACGTTTTTCGGGCTGAGCGCGTGCTGCTTGTTTGTGCTGCGGCGGCGGGATCGGGGTGCGGCGGCAGGTGAGCGGGGATTTCGTGTGCCCTGGCATCCGTTCTCGACGGCGGTGTTTGTGGTGGCGTGCTGGTTTATTGTGGCGAATGCGCTTTGGCGGTATCCGGTGAACAGCTCGATTGGGTTTGTGATTCTTATTCTGGGCCTGCCGGTGTATGCGGTGTGGGCGCGGCGGCAGAAACGGGAGGAAGGGCGATGACGACGACGCGGGCGATGGCTTCAACCTATCTGGAGTGGGCGAAGCTCTGCTCAGCCACAAAATACAATCTCGCGACGAGCGGGATCATGGGGTATCCGCTGGCGGAGCTGCCGGTGAAGGTGGAGCAGCTGGAGATCAACGGGCCCACGCAATATGGATATGCGCCAGTGACGGAACGACTGGCGCGGCTGTGCGGGACAAAGCCGGAGTGCGTGGTGGAGGCAGCCGGAACGGCGATGGCGAATCATCTGGCGATGGCGGCGATGCTGTCGCCGGGGGACGACGTGCTGATCGAGCAGCCGACGTATGGGCCGATTCTGGAAGTGGCGTCGTACCTGGGCGCGAAGGATTTTGCGGTTCGAGCGGAGAGAGGAGAACGATTTTCAGATCGATCCGGAGGATGTGCAGCGGGCGATTACGCCGAAGACGCGGCTGATTTGCCTGACGAATCTGCATAATCCGACGGGGGCGCTGACGGACGAGGCAACGCTGACACGGATTGGGGAGATTGCGAAGACAGTGGGGGCGCGGGTACTGGTGGATGAGGTGTATCTGCCGATGGTCTACGGGCAGAAGGTGCGGTCGTCGTTTCTTCTGGGCAACGTGTTTGTGGTGACGACCAGTTTGACGAAGGCTTACGGGCTGAGTGGGCTGCGGTGCGGGTGGATTCTGGCCGAGCCCGAGCTGGCGCATCGCATGTGGCGGCTGAACGATCTGTTTGCGGCGACTCCGGTGAACGTTGGGCGGCAGCTGAGCGTGCTGGCGCTGGATCATCTGGAGAAGATCGACGCTCGTGCGCGGCGGATTCTCGATGCCAATCAGGCGAGCCTGAATCACTTCTTCCAGGGTAGGGGGGATCTGGGAGGGTTTCGCAGCCGGTGGGGCACCGTGAGTTTTCCGAAGCTGCTGCGCGGGTCAGTCGATGCGTTCTGCGATTTTCTGCGCGAGCGGTATGACACGAGTGTGGTGCCGGGACGATTCTTCGAGATGCCGGATCACTTCCGCTTGGGGATGGGCGGGGACGTGGCGATGACGGCGGAGGGGCTCAAACGGCTGGGGGCGGCGCTGGATGAATTCGGCAAGGGCAACGGATAATCACGGGGACCTGAGCGAATACGATTGCTCAGGTTCCCATGGTCTCCGATGGCACTTTCGAGCAGTCTTTATTCGCGGCTCCGATATCGGGGAAGATGGTCGCTCGCAACTGCGTTGAGCCGTAGGGCACCAGCGTGATCGGCTCGGTCTGCGGGTCGATCTGGGTGAAGGCGAGGTCAGGCAGGGGCGGAGTGAAATTCTGGTGGTCTTCGTTGGTGATGTCCTGGAGTGCGTAGCTCTCAATTTTTCGCGCGGCTACGGTGAGGGTGATGGGAGGATGCGTCCAAGGATCATCCGCGAGGTCGCCGGTTGTCTGCTGCACTTTCACCTGTTCGTCGAGGGCGCCGGGGGTGAGGGCGAGGCCGTAGTTCCAGGCGCTGACGGGGTTGGCGTTGAAGCCGGGAAAGGCGGACGTGGAGTAGTCCGGCACGGTAAAGGTGGTCCAGTCTTCCTGAATGGGCAGAGAGAAGACCAGCGGTCCGCGCTCGAGGGCGACGCCGCCATAGGGCCACGCCGTGCGCGCCAGCTCCATAGGCAGGGTGAGGGTGAGGGTGTCGCCGGGACGGAAGCGTCGATCGAGCGTGACGAAACCTTTGCGCGGGTCGAGAGCGACGGACTCTCCATTCATCGCGAGCTGCGGCTGGCGGCACCAGGCGGGTATGCGCAGGGAGAGTGGAAAGCGCGCCTCATTCTCGCCCGCAAATCTGAAGGTGATGGTGTCGCGGAAGGGATAATCGGTCGTCTGCACGATCTCAACCGGCGTGTGCGCCGGGCCTGCGGTGGTGCGCAGGGTTGAAGGACCGTAAAGGGTCGCGGCCAGGCCACCGTCGCCGGAGCGCATCCACATGCGGCTGACGTAGTTGGGATAGAGACGGTGGACATTTCCACCGCAGCAGGCAGTGCGCCGGCCGGGGTTGGGCTGGTAGGCCATCATGTAGCCGCCGTGTGCCATTACGTTGTGGTCTGATTTCTCAGTGGCCAGAAACTGATTGGGACAGGAGAAGTATTGCAGTGCCTTCCAGTCGTTGCGGATGGCTCCGGGACCGGCATTGAAGCAGGCGCGCTCGATACGGTCGCCCCACAAACCGTCGCCGGTGGCCTGCAGCACATAACCCCAGCCCCAGGTGTGGTCGACGATGTCGCAGGTTTCGTGGGAATCGAGGGAGGTGCGGGTGCGGAACCACTCCGATGTGGAAGGAATGCCGTCGACCAGCATGTGGTGCGAGAAGATGCGCTGCTGGGCGGCGAGCGCGAAGCGCAGGTATTCCGGGTTTCCTGTGTACATATAGAGAATCGCGGGCAGTTTCGCGGTTTCGGCGTAGGTGACGCCGTGCGCGTGGATGGGCTTGTTGGCGTAGACACGTGCCGCGCCCAGATCGCCGTTCTCGGAATCTGCAGCGACCTGCGCCTGGAAGCGCCGCCAGCTGTCTTCGGCCAGTGCGAGCAGCTTTGTATCGCCGGTCTGGCTGTAGCACCAGAGCATGGGCTCAATGTTGGTGATGTTGCGCTGGGGCAGGGCGTAGTCCGCGGGGTCGTTGCGGTAGTGGCGCTGCATCGCTTCGGCAATTCCGGATGGACCGACGTGCGCTTCGGCGCAGGCCATGAGGCTGCGGAAGAAAATCATCTGCGGCCAGCGGTGCTCATCACCGACTGGATTTTCAAAGTACGTGGGGCCAAGATAGCCGTTTGCCGCTGCGTGTTGCAGCGTGAAGAGGATGGGGACCTGCGTCTTCTGGAAGAGAGCGGCGTCGCGCATGATGATCGACAGGCGCGTGGCGCCGTCGATCCAATAGGCACGCTGCTCCCAGGGCCACCAGCTCGGGCCCTGTTCCAGACCATTCCAGTATTGCGCGGTAAAGGGCCAGGAGACTTCCGGCAGTTGCGCGCCGAGTTCGGCGGCTTGTTTGGCAAGCCAGGTATGCAGCCAGCCCTGGGGTTCAACCGCTCCGGGGGCAAGCTCGGTAAAAGCGCCATGCGTGCCCACGGCAGGGGTGGTCGTCGCCGCTCCGGCACGGTTGCCGGCGAAGGCCAGCGCGGCGCTGGCGAGTCCCATTTCAAGAAACTGGCGACGGTCGAGAGGGGCCGATGGCAGAAGGTGCCGATCTGAATCTGGATTCATCTGAACTCCTGACACTTCTCCTCAATCTATACACACTCTGCCTGAGCCTGACGGGTCTTCGATGCGAGACGAAAAAATCTCGCAGTCAGGATGCACGGGCGAGGATCGCGGGACGCAGATGAAAGAACAGGATGAGCCGTCGGATTGAGTTGCGGAGGAGGGAGAAATCGTGGAGGCGCGGGCCGGAATCGAACCGGCGCATAAAGGTTTTGCAGACCTCTCCCTTACCACTTGGGTACCGCGCCCTGAAGGGAAATTCTAAACCCGCGGGAAAACGGGAGCCAGCGCGGAGTGCGCCGGCGGCAGGCTGGAGCGGGAGACGGGACTTGAACCCGCGACCCTCGCCTTGGCAAGGCGATGCTCTACCACTGAGCTACTCCCGCATGGTTCCTCCTGAGTATATCGGTCGTGCGGAGAGGGGTCAACGCGGACGCGATGTCTCCCATCCTGTCTCCTCGAACGACACGGGGAGACAAGGATGGGGCACCCATCAGGGTTACTGTCCGGCGTCGGTTGAGGGCGGAGCCGGTTCGGGATAGTCGACGCGCACGGCGACAATTTCAAAGGGATGGAACGGGACGGTGACGCTGTCGCCGGTGACGGGAAGAGCCTCGCCTTCGGGCTTCTCCATCAGATTGGTTTCGACCGCGCTGGTGGCACCGGGCGGCACGTGGAGGTGCAGCTCTCCGCCTTTGCCGGCCCACTCGTAGAAGTGGAAGATGAGCGAGTGACTGTCCTCGGCCTTTTTCATGGCGGTGAGGACGAGGTCATCGGGTTCGACGCCGACGAAGGAGTGCTCGGCGGGGAGAGAGCCGGTGTGCGATTCGACCTGCATGGCCTGCAGACGGTAGTTGAAGTCGAAGCCGTGGCGAACGGTCATGGCCTGCTTCCAGTCGCCGGCGTGCGGATAAAGGGCGATACGGAAGTGGTGATGGCCGCGGTCGGCATTGGGATCGGGCCAGACGGGCGAGCGCAGCAGAGAGAGGCGCAGCAGGTTGCCGACGCTGTCGTATCCATACTTGGACTCGTTGATGAGGCTGAAGCCGTGCTGGTCGTTGCCAAGGTCGGCCCAGCGCTGGGCGGGCACTTCAAACTGCGCTTTCTCCCAACTGTTGTCGCGGGTGGTGGCGCGCTGGATGGTGCCGTAGGGAATTTCGTAGGTGGCGAAGGGACTGGTGGCGGAGAGCGCGAAGGCGTCCTTGAGGAGGACGTGGGTTTCGTGCCAGTCGATGTCGTTGACGACGACGACCTGGTCGGAGCCGGCGTCGAGCTGGATTTCCTGGACGAATTTTGAGTTCTGCCAGTGACGGGTGATGCGGATGGCGCCGCGCATGGGGCCGCTGATCGACGACGTCGACGGAGTCGGCCTCGTTCAGCAGAGTGGGTGTCTCGTCGAGCGTGCCGGGATCGATGTTCCAGGCGTCGTAGTCTTTGGGCGTGTCCTTAAAGGCCTGGAGCTCGTTGCCGCAGGAGCCGGCAGCGAGGGTTTCGAAGTCGCCCTTCTTGTCGTAGAGGCTGGAGATGCAGCCGGTGTGGGGATCGACGACGACGACGCGGAGGTTGGCGTTCTCGAGGGTGGTGCCGGTGACGCGGAGGTCGCTGGTGAAGGAGCGCTTGCCGGGGACCACGTGCAGCACTTCATAACCGAGCGAGGGGACGTCGTGGGCCTCGATGAGGAGATGGAAGGTGCTGGTGGAGGCGTCTTTCGAGAGCACCTCAGAGGGCAGGACTGCGCCGTGCGCGTCGAGGACGGAGACGTCGGAGGTTGGGGCAGGCATCTGGACGTCGACGGTGACGTTGCCGGAGCGGGTCCAGCCGAGGGGGTTGAAGACGAGGACGGGCACGCCGCTGGCGACGTGCGTGTCGATGTGTTCGGTGATGGTCTTCAGGGCTTTTTGCGAAATGGCGTTGTCGGAGCGGTGAACGTTTTCGAACTGCTTCTCGGCGTCCTGATAGATGACACCGATGCCGGAGCCGGCGGCGAGGTCGTGAAAATCATTAAAGGTGATGGTCTTCCAGTCGTCGGTGAGCTGATCGCCCGGGTACTCGTTGCCGTCGAGCCACGCGAGCGAGGCATACTTTTCCGCATTCAGGGTCCACTCGGGGGCGTCGCGCAGGTTCTTCTTCATCTGCGCCTGGGTGGTGAAGACGCCGCGGTGGTATTCGAGGTAGAGCTCGCTGTCCCAGGTGGGAATGGCGACTTTGCCGGGGACGGGCGTGGGCTCCTGGTAGTGGGGAATGGTGCGGTAGTCCCACGTGGGTGAGTTGGGGGCGATCTCTTTGGAGATGGACGAGAAGTAGGCTGCCGGCGGTGCCGAACTGCATTTTGGGCACGACCTTGCCGGGCTCCATCCAGTGCACGCCTTCATCGAGCATGGAGCGGGTGGGGCCGCCGCCGTGATCGCCGACACCGTAGAGGTCCATCATCTCGGTCATACCGGGGGCATAGGTGCGGGCCTGGGCGAGGTCGACAGAGAGGCGGACGGGATTGAGGTTGGTGTTGGCGTAGTCGTGGGGGAAGTAGGTGAGGACTTTGCTGCCGTCGGGCGACTCCCACCAGAAGAGCTTGAAGGGAAGCTGATTGGTGTCGTTCCAGGCCATCTTCTGCGTGACGAAGTAGTCGACGCCGGACTTTTTATAGATTTGCGGGAGTTGCCAGTTATAGCCAAAGGAATCGGGGTTCCAGCCGATTTTTACATCGACGCCGTAATGCTGCTGATACCAGCGCTTGCCGATGAGCAGGGAGCGCGCGGTGGATTCGCCGTCGGGCATGTTGAGGTCGGGCTCGACCCACATGCCGCCGACGACTTCCCAGCGGCCTTCCTTGATACGCTGCTTGATCTGGTCGTTGATCTCGGGGTAATCGCGGGCCATCCAGTCGTTATAGACAGCGGCCGACTGGGTATAGGTGTAGCCGGGATACTCGTTCATGAGCTGGAGCGCGGTGGAGAAGGTGTTTCTGACGGTCTGGACGGTTTCGGTCCATGGCCAGAGCCAGGCGGCATCGATGTGGGAGTTGCCGGTGAGGTGGAGAGTGGCGCGATCCATCATCGGCCTCAGGGCTTCGAGGGTGGATTGGGCGGCGCGGAGAGAATCGTCAAACTGCTGCTGGTTCGCCGATGCGAGAGCCTTGAGATCGACCTGGCCGATGGCTTTGTCGAGGGTGGCTTTGTCGGCGGAGGGATCCTTCGAGAGGCTGGGGATGAGCACGAAGGCGGAGAGAAACTCCTCGCCCATATCCTGGGGACTGGGGCGGCCGCTGGCGAAGGTGATGTTCATGGGGCTGCCGGCGAAGTGTTTGTTATCGACGGTGGGGAGAAGCTTGACGGCGACGAGGACGCGATCGCCGGGTTTGGCCTGGTCGAAGAGCACGACCTGCTCGAGGTCATCGCCCATGGCGACGCGGCGGCCGTTGAAATAGATGATCTGCGGAAGGGGTCCATTGGCCCAGGCGCTGAATTTGAACCAAATACGGGTGCCGGAGAGATCGTAGCCATTGAGGGTTTTGGGGACTTCGACCCACTGGCGAAACCAGAGAGCTTCTTTGGGGTAGGTGGCGTCGACCTGGGCGACGGGCCAGGAGGAGTCGTCGAGGGTCGGGTCCTCGGCATGGGGAAGATCGCCGGCGTGGTAGCGCCACTGTCCGGAGGGCAGGTGGCTGAGGTTTTCAAGCTGCGCAACGACGTCGCGCTGGGAGTCGGGCAGAGTCTTCTCAACGTTGAGGACCTGCTGCAGAAACTGCGCGTGAGCGATGCCGGCGAAAAGGAAGGCGAAGAGGACGAAGCGGCCATGCCTGAACACAGTTATTTTCCTCGGAAGATCGTGATGTTTGTCGGTGCCGCTAGTGCGGCCCAGCCGTTGAGGATACCACTTTGTGGGGATTTAGAGACGCATGAGGCGGACGGGGTCGACGGATGTGGCCTCGAAGAAGGCGGCGTGATGCCTGCCCTCACCGGACATCGAGAGTTGTGTTCAGAGGCAAATCCGCAGAGGAATCGCCGACCATAATAAGATCCTGCCAGTTGACGGACCCGGAGCGGGCGCGTCCAGTGAATGGGTTGTCCTGAGGGGCAGGTCGGCAGGGGACTTCGGATAGCTTCGGATAAGAGGGGCCGCGGCCGGGAGGCGGACGCATGATGCGAAAGTGGGCGGTGGTGGGGCTGGTTCTGCTGCTGGGCGGCATGGTGACGGTAGCATCGGCGAAGAAGAAGAAAGATCCGCAAGCATCCAAATTGTTCTGCCAGGCGCGGTATGCGTATGTCGCCACCGTCGATGGAGACGTGCTGAGTCCCGACGTTCTGCCCGAAGATCGGGAGGCCGCGGGCGAGCTGCAGGACCAGCTCCAGACATGGAAGAGATACATCGTCGTTTACCGTCCGAGTGAGGCCGACCTGCAGTTCGTGGTGCGGACGGGCCGGTTAGCCTCGCGGCAGGGGCAAGGCAGCGTGGCGGCGGGCGAACCGTATCCGGGTGGAAGGGTGACGCTCGGCCACAATCCGGGCGCGGGGACCCAGAACCCGCCGGACGCGCAGAATTCCGGAGCGGCGGGGGGGTATCCGATGGGGCCGGCTGTGGGAGGCGCGGCGGAGGTCGGTCCCCCGGACGATCTGCTGCAGGTGTACGCCAGTGGCAGCGGCACCGATGCGCACACCCTGTTGTGGGAGCATACGCAGCACGATGGGTTGCAGGGATCGCAGCCCTTGTTCCAGCACTTGCGCGATGCGGTGGAAACAACCTGCAAAGATGAACAAAAGGATAAGAACGGCCACTGACGCCCACGGTCAGCGGGGGTTCCGCTGCAGGCACGATCGTACGACTCCCCGACATGGTTGTGACGAAGGGCTTCAGGCGTTCTGCGAGAGGTAATCCTCGAGGTTCTTCATCTGCTGCGTCCAGCCGTCATTGTTGCGAAGGAACGCTTCGTTGCGGCGCTCGTCGGGGAGATCGCTGAAACCCGATTCGGTGAGCGTGACCCGGGTGCCGCTGGCGATGGGCTCGAGGTGGAATTCGACGAGGGTGGGCGTTTCCTCGGAGTAATTCTGTTGGGGATCGACGGCATAGGGGTGCCAGGTGAAGGCGAAGAACTGTTCGGGGTCGATCTGCTGGATCATCGCGCGCCAGGTGATGTGTTCGTAGCCGGGGTACAGAATTTGGCCATGGGATTCCTCGCCGACCCTGAATGGCTCTGCCAGTTTCACGCGGAACCAGGCGCCGAATTCGTTGTGATCGGTGACAGCGCGCCAGACGCGGGAGACCGGGGCATGAAGCTCAGCGGATTTCTCGATGCGATCGGGCGTGCGAGCTGGAGCAGCGGCGGTATGGGGCATGTCAACCTCCACGCAGCATTCTAGTGCGAAACGGCGGCACAG
Source organism: uncultured Acidobacteriaceae bacterium (assembly GCA_963770525.1). Lineage (GTDB taxonomy): Bacteria > Acidobacteriota > Terriglobia > Terriglobales > Acidobacteriaceae > Palsa-343. The sequence goes on from CAVYPY010000013.1 coordinate 83,691, forward strand.
ATCCTGATGTGTGAGATGAATTTGGCGGGGCGAAAAGGTGTCCGGAGGCGGACGGTGTTCGCGCGTGAACAGAGGTTCTTCGGGCGGCAGGGCTAGGGTGGGGGAGGATTCTTTGAGTGAACCTACCGCGGCGGGACTTACTTCCACTCCCAGACTTTGGAGACGGTGGTGCCGTCGGCAGCCACGTCGTACTCGAAGGCGCCGCAGGAGTTGTTGACGCGGGCCAGCTTCTGTGAGGCGGTGCGGAAGAAGAGCATGCCACGATAGCTGATCGAGCCGCCGGGTCCAAATTGGCCGTTGCCGGTTCCGGTCCAGGTAATCGATTCGCCGTCGTTCGTGGTGATGAGTCCCTGACCGCCGCCGTGGAGGGAGCCATCGGGCTGGACCACGGAGGTATAAGTACCGATACCGGTGGTGGAAACGCCGAACATTTGACCGGCGTCCTCAAAGGACACCTCGGCGGTGGGCGGGTCAACGGAAAGAACGCGACGCACGATTCGTCTGCCTTTCACCTCTCCAATTTTGTCTCCAAGCATAGACACACCTTCTCTTTCTTACCCAGGCTGAGTTGCGTTTTTCCGGGGTGCGGAAGGTATACGCCGGGTGGGATGCGGGCGTCGAGTGAAATCTGGAAGAATCAGGCGACGGTGAGGAGGATGGGATCAGCTTTCGTGATCACGAGAGTGTGCTCGTGGTGGGCGGCGAGGCCGCGATCGGCCGTGCGGACGGTCCAGCCGTCTCTGGCGAGAACCGAGTGGCCGGAGCGGCTGGCGATGATGGGCTCGACGGTGATGACGAGGCCGTCGGTAAGAACGTCGGTAGCCGAGGGGTCGGGCCAGTTGGGAACGCTGGGCTTCTCGTGGATAGTGCGGCCGATGCCGTGGCCGCAGAGATCGCGGACGACGTGGAAGCCACTGGCGTTGACCTCGCGCTCGACGACCCGGCCGATGTCGCGGACACGGTATCCGGCGCGGGCGACCTGCATGGCGGCGGTGAAGGCGCGGCGGGCGCAGTCGGCGAGGCGAACGCCGATGGCGGAAAGGTTGATGGTGTCGCCGCCGACGATAACGGACTCGGCGGCGTCGGCCATGAAGCCGTCCTTTGAGATGGTGACGTCGAGCTTGAGGAGATCGCCGTAGCGGAGCTTGCGCCCGGAGGGGATGCCGTGGACGATTTCGTCGTTGACGCTGATGCAGGAGGTGCCGGGGAACTGATAGACCGTTACGGGTCCGGAGACGGCGCCGTTTTCGCGCATGACAGCCGTGCCGATGTCGTCGAGCTGGCGGGTGGTGACGCCGGAGCGGACGGCGGATTTCATGGCTTCCAGCATGAGGCGGACGATGCGGCCGGATTCGCGCAGGGCAGCGAGTTCTTCAGGAGTGGAGATGGACACGACGAATGCTCCCTGCTCCTATTGTCGCAGCAGCGACGGTCATTCTCCCAGCAGGATGCGCTCGCAGGAGCGGGCATGACCGGTAGCGGGGTCGGCGTCGATGAGGAGAGCGGCCATGCGCGGGTCGCCTTTGGCGGCCTCGAATTTGTTCGGCAAGCCGGTGAGGAAGCGTTCGAGGACAAACTCTTTCTGGACGCCGATGATTGAGTCATACGGGCCGCTCATGCCGACGTCGGTCTGATAGGCGGTTCCGCCAGGGAGGACGCGGTTGTCGGCGGTAGGAATGTGGGTATGGGTGCCAATGACTGCGGTCACGCGGCCGTCAAGATACCAGCCGAGCGCGGATTTTTCGGATGTCGCCTCGGCGTGGAAGTCGACGATGATAATTTTGGCCGTGATGGTTTTGAGAAGCGCGTCAGCGGTGCGAAAGGGATCGTCGTTGCCGGGCATGAAGACGCGGCCCTGCAGGGAGATGACGGCGTATTCGACGCTGGAAGGGAGGGTGCCCTGGTAGACTCCATAGCCAGGGGTGGCGGGGGCATAATTAGCCGGACGAAGGACGCGGCGGGGACGCTCATGGCTATCGGGGGGAACGGATTTGAGATAGTCAAAAATCTCTTTCTTGTCCCAGATGTGATTGCCGGTGGTGATGACGTGAGCGCCGAGATCGAAGAGCTCATCGACGATCGGCGGAGTGATGCCGAAGCCGCCGGCGGCGTTCTCGCCATTGACGATGACGAGCTCGACCGAGCGACTTTCAATCACATGGCCGATGTGGGCGCGAACAATGCGGCGGCCGGCGCTGGCGAAGACATCGCCAACAAAGAGGATGTGCATGGAATCAGGGTACAGGGTGGGGCGAACCGGGTACAGGGACAGGGCACGGGGGTTGTTACAGATTTCATCGAATCTTACGGATAAGAGACAAAAAAGCTGTGGTAGGGTGAGTCATGGCCGCTAACACTCGATTCGCTACCGGGGTGCATGCGTTGGTTCTGCTGGCATCCGAGCCGGATGGGTTGCAGACCTCAGAAGACATTGCCGGGCGACTGAACATCAACCCCGTGGTGATCCGGCGGGTCTTCTCGCTGTTGCACCAGGCCGGATTGCTGGATAGCCAGAAGGGGCCGCATGGGGGTTCGAAGCTGGCGCGCTCGGCGAAATCGATCACGCTGGCGGAGATCTATCAGGCACTGGATGGCGGGGAGCTGTTCCACACCGGATCGCTCTCCGGCGCGCAGACGGCGAAGGTGGGCGCAGCGCTGAAAAGAGTTTTTGCCGATGCCGAAAGCGCGCTGCGCGATGAACTGGACAAGACGCGGCTGAGCGATCTGGTAAAGAAGACCGGAAAAAAGGGAAAGAAGTAGCTCAGGCAGCCGCATCCAGCGCGGCCAGCAGCTTCCGGGAATCGCGCAGCCAGCGCAGACAAAGCCAGACGGCAATCACGATCAGGGAGAGGGTGAGGCCGGTCCAGAGACCGGAGAGCCCCCATTTCCATTCAAAACAGAGCAGAGCGCCGAGGGGAAGGCCGAGGACCCAGTAGCCCATGAAGTTCATGAGCATGGGGAAACGGGTTTCGCCCAGGCCGCGGAGCGCACCGGTGGAGACGGTCTGGATGCCGTCGAAGATCTGGAAGCCGGCGACGATGGCGAGGATGTGAGCGCCGAGAGCGACGACCTGCGGGTCGCGCGTCCAGATATGGATGATAGGGCGGGGGATGACGAGGAAGAGGACGGCCATGAACGCCATAAATCCCGCGCCGAGTCCGATGGCGAGCAGACCGGCACGGCGGGCGCGGCCGCGATTGCCGGCTCCGATGGCGTGGCCGACAGCGACGGCGGCGGCGGCCGAGATGCCGAGCGGGACCATATAGGTATAGGCGGCGCAGCTAAGGACGATTTCGTGGGTGGCCAGGGCGATGGGGGTGAGGTGCGAGGCCATGACCGTGGCTGCACCAAACGCGGCGACTTCGAGAACGACCTGCGAGGCGGCGGGCAAGCCGAGCTGGAGGAGGGCGCGCAGACGGGTCCAGTCCGGAGCCGGCCAGTGGCGAAAAAGGGCGTGGCCGCGATCGGACTCGTGAAGCCGGGCGGCATAGACGAGGACGCCGGCCATATAAATCCTGGCAAAGACGGTAGAAAGAGCGGAACCACGGACACCGAGCGCGGGGAGGCCGAAGTGGCCATAGATGAGGATCCAGTTGCCGGCGAGGTTGACGAGGTTGGCCGTGACGAGGGCGAAGGCGACGGGACGGACGCGGCCCACGCCCTGCAAGTAGCGGCGAAATCCGCCATACACGAGCAGCGGGAGCGTGCCCCAGTTCAGCAGTCCGACGTAGGAGCGCGTAAGGCCGGCGACGGTGGGATCGACGCCGTGGCCGGTGAAGAGGCGCTCGGCGATGAGCATGGAGAGCATGAGCAGTGGTGTGAAGGCCAGGGCAACGTACATGCCCTGGGCCAGGGAGCGATGGCAGTCGTCGAAACGACCGGCGCCCCACGATTGGGAAACGAGAGTATCAAGGCCGAGGAGCAGGCCGATGCCGAAGAGGGAAGGCGCGTAGTAGATGGCGTTGCCGAGGCCCACGGCGCCAATGGCATCGGGTCCGAGGCGGCCGACCATGATGAGATCGACGATGGTCATGGTCATCCATCCCAGCTCGGAAAGGACGACCGGGATGGCCAGAGCAAGCAGAGCGCGCAGCTCATCGCCGAAGTGCGAGGGGCGCCGGTGCTGCTCGAAAATCGCGACGGGCGCGCTCTGGCTGGCGTTCTCGGATGGCATCTCGGACGACATGGAGATGGACTATTGTAGAAGGCCGTGGACCGAGGGCCGAAGGGAGCTGGAAGGTGCGCGGCGTGTGGTAGATTCGAGAGTAAGCGCCTGCCCGCCGCGAGCGCGGAGAGATGGCCGAGTGGCTGAAGGCGCACGCTTGGAAAGCGTGTATGCTCGAAAGGGCATCCAGGGTTCGAATCCCTGTCTCTCCGCCATCATTTGTTTTCAGTAAGTCAGAATAGACTTACTGCACTTCCTATCTGAACAAACCTTAAAACCCGCGTGGTTCGCGACGATCTGCCTCCGCAATATACTTGGTGCCGACAACCTCCTGGGGAGCGCAAGTATGCCAAAGTGGAGCCGGTTCGTTTTGTTCGTCTGTTTCCTGTGCACTGCCTGGGCGCAATCAACAGATCACCTCTCCGACACGGAGATTGCAGCGGCTGTCGCAGCACCCGCGAACAGCGGGTTTGTCGACATCATGGACGCTGGGTTTATGACCCCGACGCTGTGCACGGCGCAAATGCCCTCTGAGGCAGTCTTCACTCCGGCTGGCTGGGTCAACGTCCAGAGCGCCCTCGCAAGAAGAAAGTTCCTGCCATTTCATCCGAATCCTGACGACACGGTCCGAGCCCTCAGAATCATCAGCAAAGGCTGTGCGAACGGCACGCCAAGCGGCCCCGTGTGTGATTCGATCACCAGGGTTGTACTTCTTTCGGATAAGGCCGGTACAGTCACCGCAGAAGCAATCAAGCAATATTCTGTACCGATTACCTGGCAAAACGGCCACGGCGCAACCACTACTTGCGCGAATCTGATCAGCCTGTTTTCGATGGATGATGTAACGCGGGTGCGGAAGGAACACGGCGAGTTCCTGATCGCAACTTTCAACGGGTCGCAGCCGCTGAAGACCTACACCGTCAAGGAGAAGCACTTGAAGAAACTGGGCCTGTAGAAGTCAGAGGGCGCGCCCGGTCGTGAGGACGTGGCAAGCTAAACTGGATGCGCTGGTAATGGCTACTTGGAACAAGGCGCATAAAGATGGCAGACGAAAAGAAGGCCACGAATGATCAAGCGAAGATCGACAAAGTCATAGGTGATCGAGCGAAGATCGATAAACTCAAAGCGTCAACAGAGGAAGTAAAGACGCAGGCAAATCGAGAACTTCGTCGAAGCCTTGAGCTGAGAGCATCCTTCTACGAAAAGCTAGCCGCTCTGAATGCTGGTTCAATTGCGGTGGCAGTATCGGTGGGAGTTGCTCTGCTTGGTAAAGCCGCGCCTCATTCAGCTTTCCTGCACTCAAATCTCGATTGGTTGGTTGCAGTCGCGTTTTTCCTTTGGTCCTCCCTCATCTGTGCAATCGGACACAACGCGCTTTTCATCAAGGTTGCGCGATTGGAAGCAGAGAGGGCTGAGGAATGGTCGAAGTGGATCGGTCTAATTAATGCCAGTACGATGCAATCCATTGTTCGACCTGAAGGCTCCGAAATTGGTGAGATCGTAGCCAAACAAATTGGCGACAGCCTCCATGACAGAATCCAGAAGGCAGCGATGAACAGCCATCGCACGGAACAATCCATCCTTCGTGCGAGGATTCTTGGATTCGTGTCAGTCAGTGCATTCCTGATTGCCTATACGCTGGTATTCGCCTGCATCATCCGCATCTGGTCGATTGCCACCTAAGCAACACGGCACCGCGCGGGCGATTCATGAGATGGAACGGGACATCGATAACATCCCGACCAACAAGCTAATCGATAGTTACGGTTCGAACGACGGAGGTGTATCCTCCGCGTGACTTCCCCAGTCCTTGTTCGGCTAGGCGCTTAGCTCGTACTCTATCGTTCCGCCGCGCTCGACAAAGCTTTCCGGGAGCCAGGTCCTGTTTGAGTTGGTTCCGTTGACTTTCACGCTCTGGACGTAGGGAGCATCTGGAGCGGCGCCTCCTGCTTTGATCACGATGTCACCGTGACTGTGGCGAATGTGTATCTCAGTGAAGAGCGGGCTGCCTAATACGAGTTCTGCCCGGCCAGGAATCTCCGGATACATTCCAATCGCTGCCCATATATACCAGGAGGACATCTCGCCGAGATCGTCATTGCCGGGCAGGCCTTTCGGGGTGTTGGTCCAGATGGTGTTCAGGACTTTCCGCACGACCTGCTGGGTTCTCCACGGCTGGCCGAGGTAGTCGAAAAGCCAGGGCGTCTCGATCGAAGGCTCGTTGTTCAGTTCTGCGTGCAGGCCGCCCGATTCCGTAACGGCCAGGCTGCCATCGGGGTTATAGAAGAAGGCATTCAGTCGTTGAGTTGCCGGGCCGGTTCCTCCCAGCAAATTGAACAAGCCCCTTTCGTTGAAGGGCACCATCCAAAGGTATTGAGCTGCGCTGCCTTCCACGAATCCATCGTCCGATGCCGGATCGAATTTCGGCCATGAGCCGTCGGCATTGCGGTTCTGGATGTATCCGCCGTCGGGGGTCGCCTGGGGGTTAAAGATGTTCTTCCAGTATTGCGCCCGGATCAGAAGCTGCTTACGCGTTGCGTCGTCGCCCGTGCGTCGCGCGAGTTCCGACAGGGCAAAATCAGCGGTTGCATCCTCCAGCGTATCGGCCGCCGGTCCCCAGGCGCTGGCGCCTACCGGAATGTAGTGAAGCGATAACCATTTGTCCAGAGACGGCCTTTCCCCCACGCACTCCACGGGACAACCTTCGCTGCTCAAATCATGTGCGGTCGGCACGGTCGCAGCCCTCAGCAGCGATCGATATGCCGCCTGGACATCAAAGTTTTTGCTGCCGAAGGCCAGGATATCGGCAATGGCGGGCGCCGCGGGATCGCCGTTCATCACGTGGGTGATCCCTGAATTGTGCGTCCAGCGATCCCATTCGCCTCCGTTTTGCGTGGCCTGGTTGAGAAGGGACTGCGCGACATCTCCGGCCACGTCCGGGGCCAGCAGGGTGAGCAACTGTAATTGAGACCGGTACACATCCCAGCCGGAGAAGGTGCTGTACTGTGCCCTTTGCGGAGCGACCACCTTATGCAGCTGACCGTCCATGCCCCGATAGCGGCCGTCAACGTCGCTGTAGAGGTTTTCTCCCATCAAAGCGTGGTAGAGCGCGGTATAGAAGACGATCTGCTCCTCGGGGGTGCCACCTTCGATCTGAATCCGATTGAGCATGTCATTCCACGCCGTGTGTGCCTTCTCGCGCACAGCATCGAAGGCGGTTCCTTGTGGGTTTTCGGCGCGAAGATTGGCCTCGGCATTCTGTTCACTGACATAGGAGATCCCTACGCGCATCCCGACTGTGGGCGATTTTGCGGTGTCGAGAACGACCCAGCCGCCCGAGCCTTTCCCGGGAGGCACAAAGCCCTTCGTTCCGTAGGTTGTGCCACCGCGGGCTTCCAGACTCGCCGGGTGTATCGCGCTATCTTGCCAGGTTCCTGTACTCAAAAAAGGCACGTCGAAATGCGCTACAAAGTACAGCGTGTAATAGCTGCGACGGTCGGCGGTTCCGATGTAGCCGCAGAAATTGCCGCTGGTGACGGATCCGGAGATGGTGCTTGTTTGAGGATCGATATGGGTTTGGGCGTCCGTGCTGCCGGTTTCTGAATAGGCAGTTCGCACCAGCATCACTGCCGGTTGGCGATGCGGGTAGGTGAACCGGCCCGACCCGGTGCGCAGAGTGGTCGTCAGTTCCACCAGAACGCCGTTGTCGAGTTTCACCCTGTAATCGCCGGCTCTGGCTGTTTCGTTATCGTGCGAAAACGTGCTGCCGTAGGTCTCCGCGCCTGGGTCGTCCGCAGGAGACGTGGTGACTTTGCCGACATACGGCATGAACGGAATATCGCCGCTGGCTCCGGCACATCCCGTCCCCATCAGATGCGTGAGTGAGAATCCGCTGATGCGATCGGATGGGTACTGATATCCGCCCGGAGCTGCGGGGCGCCCGCGATCGTCATGCATGGATCCGGGTATGCCCTGTACCTTCCGCCGGGGTTGAGTGCGTGGCTCCTCGGGACTCCACGCGAGCATGCCGAGGGGCAACGTGGCGCCCGGATAGTCGTTGCCGCCATTCGCGGTGCCAATGAGCGGATTGACGAGCGCAGCCGGATCGGTTCCGACCGAATGGGTTTCCTGGGAAAAGGCTGAGATCCCATTCACTCCAAACCAGACCAGCAGGCCTGAAAGAAACAGAATCCGCCCATCGCTCCACTGCACCCTGCGCATGCTGGCTGCCTCCGTCCGAGATCTGTGAAAGATCACACGCGATCCCGGAGAACTATGGCTCTACAGGCTTGCCCGTTACAACACCGGTGAGCTGGTGGTCGGCCATTGATTTGTTGAACGCGGGAACGTCGGTTTTCAGGAAATCATTGAATTTGCGCAGAGCCGTGTCGTACTCGGGATCGAGGAGCTTCTTTTGGTCGAGCATGGCCGCGGTGGGCGCGTCGTCCTCGCCCTCGAGGCCCGCACTCAGCATCAGCAGATGCTCATGGATCTGGTCCGGCACACGAAGAGTCGACTCGGCCGCACCCGGGTTGCTGGTGATCTGGTGCTGGGCTGCATTCATCTGCTTTTCCAGGGTGTCGATCGCCGCGGTCACCGCCTTTTCGTCGGGAGTGCCTTTGACGACGACACGCAGTGCACCGAGTTGAGCCTGCATGGCGTCGATGCGGTTCAGAGCGACATCCAGTTGCGAGATCTCATGCAGGATGTCTTCAGTCAGACGGTATCGCTGTTCCATGCCAGCGGCGTCACCGTGGCTGTCCGGATCGTTAGCGACGGTGAGTTTCTGCGTCATTGTTTGACCGCCGATGGTCAGCGTGGCTGTGTACTCGCCGGGCGGCACAACGGCGCCAGAGCGCGGGCCTTTGAGGAACTCTTTGCCGGCTTCCCAGCGGACAGGTCCGTCAGCGCGCAGATCCCAGGCGAAGCGCTGCAGCCCTTCTTTTGTCGGGATCCACGGTATTTCCTTCGGACCCTCAGCCTGCGCCTCTTCTTTGGCCGCTTTATTCGGCGGCGGTTGCTGCTGTGCCTGCGAAGCCGCGGCACCCTGACCCGGTTTCGCTTCCTGCTGTTCGGGGCGTTCCGCAGCTGTCTGGGGCTGGGTTCCCGAGGCCGGCGGCAGATCGCCTTCTTCGGGTGGAGCTTCTCCTGGTTCCAGCGTGTGGGTGCCCTGCAGGGTTCGGACGACCTTGCCCTGGGCGTCGGTGATCACCAGCTTGCCGGGTTGTTTTTCATCGTGTTCGACAAAATAGCTGAGCTCGGCACCGAAGGGAGGGTTGTTGCCGTAGAACGCGCCATCGCCCAGCGCTTCGATCTGCGACCAGGGCCAGAACCGCACCGCGGCAGGCGGCGTGAACAGGTGGGCTGTCTCGTGGGCGATCTGCGGGAGTGAACTGCTGGAAGGGGTGAGATCGTCGAGCACCCAGACTGACCGCCCGTGCGTGCCGACGACCAGAGAATTCTGTTGCGCGTCGAGGGCGATATCGTAGACGGCGGCGTTGGGCAGGCCCAGGCCGAACAAATACCACTGCTCGCCCGCGTCCCACGAGACGTAGAGTCCATTTTCGAGGCCGGCGTAGAACAGGTGCGGGTTGTGGCGATCGCGCCGAACCACGTGGGCGTAGATGTCCGCAGGCAGATTGCCGGTGATCGAGGACCACGTCGCGCCATAGTCGGTGGTGCGGAAGAGATAGGGTTTGAAGTCGCCGCTGAAGTGGCGATCCACAGCGATCACGGCCTCGCCCGCCTTGTCCGGCGCTACGTCGATGGATTCGACCCGGCCCCACGGCGGCAGATTCGGAATGCTGTCGGTTACATTTTTCCAGTTTGCGCCGCCATCGCGGGTCACCTGCACTTCGCCGTCATCGGTGCCCACCCAAATTACTTTGGGGTCGCTCTGCGCCGGGGTGATGCTGAGGATGGCGTCATAGACCTCCGCGCCGGAGTTATCCTTCATGATCGGTCCGCCGGACGATTGCTGCTTCGCCTTGTCATTGCGGGTCAGGTCCGGGCTGATGGGTTTCCAGGTGCGGCCTCGATCCTCGCTCCTGAAGAGCACGTTGCCGCCTGCGTAGAGGACCTTTGGATCCTGGGGCGAGACGGCGAAACCGGCATCCCAGGCGAATCGATATGGCAGGTCGGCTACACCGCCGCCGGAGATATCGCGCGGATACGGCTCCATATCGTGGACCTGCTGTTCGCTGCGATCGAAGGTCATCCACACGCCGTTTTGCGTGCTGTTGTAAATCAGGTCCGGATTGTCGGAGGCCTGGATGGCGAACATGCCGTCGCCGCCGTTGAGCGTGAACCACATGCGATCCAGAATTCCCGACGGATCTTTGCTGCGCGAGGGACCGCACCAGGCGCTGTTGTCCTGCAGGCCGCCGCAGACTGTGTAGAAGGGGCCGCTGCCCGTGCTCACGTGGTAGAGCTGGCCGATGGCGAGGTTGTGTACGAAGGCCCAGTGGCCCGCGTTGTCCCGGGAGAGAGCAACGCCACCGTCGTTTCCTTCGATGATGCGTCCGCTGCCGGCGGGGTCGATCCAGATGGCGTGATGATCGCCGTGGATCTGTTTGGCGATTGCGTGAAAGGTGTGTCCGCCATCGCCGGACTCCTCGAGATCGTTGGAGAGCGCAAGAATGTGATCCGCATTCTTCGGGTCGACGGCGATGTGCGAAAAGTAGAAAGGCCGGACATCGACTTCCTGATCCTTGCTGACCAGATCCCAGTGTTGGCCGGAATCATCCGATCGCCAGAGCACGCCTTCGTCAGAGCCCATCACCGCGTACACAATGTTCGGCTCGCTGGGAGCAATCGCGAGGCCGATGCGCGTGACCGGCTTCTCCGGCAGTCCATGCCCGCTTAGCCGCTGCCAGGTGGTTCCGCCGTCGATGGACCTATAAATCGCATCTTCCGGGCCGCCATCGGTGTAGCTCCACGGGGTGCGGCGGAAGTGATAGGCGGCAGCGAAGAGCACCTGAGGATTCTCAGGGTTCATCGCCAGATCGGCGATGCCGACGCTCGGTCCTACGTACAGGACCTTCTGCCAGGTGGCTCCGCCATCGGTCGTGCGGTAGACGCCGCGATCGTCGCTGTCCTGCCAGGGACTGCCCATAGTTGCGACGAGCACGGTATTCGGGTGATGCGGATCGATGACGATGCGCGAGATTTGGAAGGAGTGGTCGAGGCCCATGTGCTTCCAGTGCGCGCCGCCATCGGTGGATTTATAGATGCCGTCGCCAAAGGACACATCGTTGCGGACGTTGGCTTCGCCAGTTCCGGCCCAGAGGATGCCGGGATTCTGCGGATCGACGGCCAGCGCTCCGATCGAGGCGACGTTCTCGTGCTGGAAGAGAGCCTTCCACGTTGTGCCGCCGTCGTCGGTGCGGAAGATGCCGCCATCGGCTGCGCCTACATAGTAGAGGCCTGGATGGCCGGCCACGCCGACCACGGCGGTGACACGACCACCGGAGATGGCCGGGCCAATTTCGCGGAAGCTGATGCTCCGGCGGACGACCATCGGCAACTCGGTGCGGCCTTCGTCGTTGGCCTGCTGCGGGCCGGAGGGTCCCGCGAAGGGAACGGTTGGGGGTGGAGATGTCTGGGCGAAAATCAGGGTGGAAGAGGCACACCAAAGCAGCCCTGCGACCGAGAGGGCCCTGAAGCGAGAACGCAGATGCATGGGAGGTTCCTGAGAGAGGCAGAAGATGGGAGCCGACAAGGCAGCCAGTGTACCACTGGGTGAAAGGAGTCTGAGGCTCGCCGGGCAACGGCCGGAAATTCCTCGCTGGTGCGACAATCGTAGGCGTGTTTCTTTGCCCTTTCTCAGGGCTGCATACAAAGGAGACGAATGTGATGAAGCGTTTTCTGATGGGCCTCAGTATTCTCGCCATCGCTGTCAGCCTGCCGGCGCAGAAGAAGCCGGTGCTCAGTCCGCCCGCCAAGGCGACCGCGACGATCGATGGAAAAGCGATTTCGATTACGTATTCCTCGCCGCGAGTGCGTGGGCGCGAGGGAAAGATTTTCAGCCAGGGTGGCCTGATCAGCCATGATCCGCACTATCCGGTATGGCGGGCCGGGGCGAACTCCGCGACCACTCTGCACACCGACGCCGACCTGAAGATCGGAGATCTGTCGGTGCCGAAGGGCGATTACACGCTGTTTGTCGACCTTTCCAACCCCGATCAGTGGCAGCTGATTGTCAACAAGCAGACCGGCGAGTGGGGTCTGAAGTACGACGGCAGCCAGGATCTGGGAAAGACAACGATGCATATGAGCAAGCCGCCGCAGATGGTCGAGGATCTGGTCTGGACGATCAGGGAAGAGGGACACGGGAGGGGCAGGATCACGCTCTCGTGGGAGGATCACAGCGCCTCGGTGCCCTTTAGCGTGCAGTAAGGGCGGACGATTGTCAGCGGGGCGGCCGGATGGATTTAAGTCGGCCCGCGCTTGCTTTGCCGCCCTGTCTGGACTGCAGTTGGTGGAGCAAGTCGGGCGGGACTGTGACAAAGACGGCGGTCGCCGTGGCAAGAGTGTGTCCGGAGGCGTCGGTGAGCGCGGCTTCGATGTTGTGGCGGCGCCCCGCGACGGAGACATGGCGCGCGGTGAGAAGGAGCGGCTGGCCCAGTGGGACAGGACGCAGGTACTGGACGTCGAGGGCGCGGGTCATGGCGACGATGCCTCGTGCGCGATTGACCTTGCTCATGGCCTCGTCGAGGAGGGTCGCGATGATGCCTCCATGGGCGTGGCCCGGCGGACCGGCGAAGCGGCTGGCGAGGCGGACGCGGCAGACGATGTTCTGGTCGGCGTCGGTGAAGAAGCGAAGCCGAAGACCCGAGGGGTTTTCGAGGCCACAGCCAAAGCAGTGATTCAGCGCGCCATGGGCGAGGGGAACGAGCGCGGGCTCTCGCTCTGAAGCCTGAGACGGGTGCTTCTTCATCCTTTACACGCCAACGGGGAAGGGTTTGGGGGCGGATTCTTCTAAAGTGGCGCCAGAACGCCAGCGCTCGAAACGTCCCTGGAAGAGGGAGAGCACGCCGGTATAAAGGTAGCCGATGACGAACAGGAGCAGGAAGGGCACCGTGAAGTAGTTCTCGTTGGCGACGGCGTACCAGATACAGAGAACGAAGTAGCCTCCGATGAGGAGCTCGATGAAAGGGATGATGCCGAGCCTCTTGCGGTATTTTTTTGCGCCCTGGGATTTTTCGCCGCGCTTCAGGACGCGGTATTTGGGCGTGCGCTTGAAGGCGCTCTGGATGCCGAAGATGGCTTCCATGACGGCAATGGAGTTGGTGATCGTGAGGCCGATGCCCAAAGCCATGAGAAACGGCAGGTAGAGGAAGGTTTTGAACCAGCGGCGGGGGAAGAGTTCCTTCTGGGAGACGAGATAGAACGACGAGATGGAAAAGGTTGAGGCCAGGAAGAGAGGGAAGTCGATGAAGAGCATCTCCCACCAGCCCTGGTAGAAGCGGATGATCATGGCCGGCATAAGAAGCACGGAGAGCACGATCATGAGCGGATAGCTGATGTTGGCGGTGAGGTGGTACCAGGCTTCGATTTTGGCGCGCAGGGGAGCGTCGGAGCGGAAGACGCGGGGCAGGATCTTTTTGGAGGTCTGGATGAGGCCTTTGGCCCAGCGCTGTTGCTGGGTTTTGAAGGCGGTCATCTCGATGGGGACCTCGGCGGGGCACTCGACGTCCTGGAGGTATTTGAATTTCCAGCCGAGGATCTGGGCGCGGTAGCTGAGGTCGGTGTCCTCGGTGAGGGTGTCGTGCTGCCAGCCGCCGGCCTCGGCGATGACGCAGGTGCGCCACATGCCGGCGGTTCCGTTGAAATTGAAATAGAGGTCGGAGCGGGAGCGCGCGCCGTGCTCGAGGACGAAGTGGCCGTCGAGCAGGATGGCTTCGACCTGGGTGAGGAAGGAGTAGTCACGGTTGAGGTGGGTCCAGCGGGTCTGGACCATGCCGATCTGCGGCTCGGCGAAATGGTGGATGACGCGGAGGAGCCAGTCGCGCGGAGGGACGAAATCAGCGTCGAAGATCGCGACGAATTCACCTTTGGCGACCTTCAGGCCTTCGTGGAGGGCTCCGGCCTTATAGCCGGTGCGGTCAGTGCGGTGCAGATAGACGATCGGGTGGCCGAGGCCCTGGTAACGCTGAACGATGGTGTCGGCGACGAATTTGGTTTCGTCGGTGGAGTCGTCGAGGACCTGGATGTCGAGGAGCTCGCGGGGATAGTCGAGATTGCAGACTGACTCGATGAGGCGATCGATGACGAATTGCTCGTTGAAGATGGGGAGCTGGACGGTGATGCGGGGCAGATGTTCGAAGTGGTGCGCAGGCTCGTGGGTGGCGTTCTTCCGGTGGTGGTAGTACTGCCAGACCAGCTTGTAGCGGTGCAGGCCGTAGACGGAGAGAACGATCATGACCAGAAAGTAGGGCGTGAGCAGGAGGGTATCGAAGGAGAAGAGCTGCCAGTGGTAGAGATTCTGGAAGGTGTGGTCGCCGTAGTGGGTGCGGAGATAGTGGCGGAAGTCGTTCTTGACAAAGAAAAAAGCGAGAGTCTGGTTCACGGACGAGAGAAAGTGCGGGGCCGCGGCAGTGAGCAGGGCGATGGACATGAAGCGGTGGTGAGGCCGTGGTGCTTTGGGCTCAGGGACATTGTAACGAGTCGGGGAGCCAGGGCAGGGTGATGGGGGACACGAAGGACCCGGGCACGGGTGACGGGTGCGGATTTCAAGCCCCACTCAGGCGAGCGGGCGGCGTGGGGCATGGGAAGAAAACCGGTTATCTGCGGCCGAAGCGGTAGACAATGCCGAGACCGCCGCCGCGATTTTCCTTAAAGGTGCTGTTGTAATCGGTGAAGAGGTCGTTGGCGTTGAAGCGGATGGCGAGACCGGGGCCGAGGTTGTAGTCGGCAGAGGCGCCAGCATCGACATTGAGGACGGTGGAGTCGGTGAAGAGGCCGATGAGCTGCGGGGGCAGGCCGTTGGTCCCGGTGCCGAAGTTGCCATGGCCTGCGCCGACGAGGCCCTGAGCGGTCCAGGTCCAGTGCTGGCCGCGGAAGAAGCGGTAGGTGGGTCCGCCGAGGAAGGTGTACTGGCTGATGCTGGGATTGAAGACGGAGTAGGGGTTGGGGCCGGCGTAGGCGGTGCCGTAATAGCCGCGGAAGTCGGCGGTAAGGCCGAGGTTGCCATAGCGGAAATCAGTGATACTGATCTGCCAGCCGGCTTCGTTCATGCGCTGGAGAGACTTGCCCGGACTGAAGCGGAGGTAGGCGCCGCCGAACGTGAGTTCATATTTGTGGCTGTAGGTATCCTGGATAATCTGCCGAATACGAACCTGGCGGCGGGCATTGACGCGGGCCTGAGCTTCGCGAAGGACCTGGGCGCGCTGTTCCGGGCTGGTTTCCTGGATTGCCGGCTGATTGGACTCCGGGGGCACGATGGGTGACGGGTTCTGATTTTGGGGCGTGCTCTGGGTCTGGTTCTGGTCCTGCGACTGATTCTGATCCTGAGAAGTTGGGTCCTGTGCACGCAGGGTGAAAGGGACAAAAAGAAGGACGGCCAGAAGCGGATACAGGATGTATCCGAGAGACTTGCGCCAATGCATGAACCTGAATGCCTCCACTACCCATAACGAGGAAGATTGCTCTCTGTATTAAACCATTTGCGGGGAGGGCGCGTGCGGCATTTCCCCAAATGAGACGGGGGACGCACGGCGAGACGGAATTGCGGAAAGTTCACGGACATGCAAGGATGCCGAAAAGACGGGTCGTTATCTTCGGCAGGTGAGGGGTTGGCGCGGCGCATGAAATTCCTTTCTGGACTGATTTTGGGGCTTCTGGTGATTCCGGTTTGCGTGTTCGTTTACTTTCACGTGGGGCATCCCCCGATAGCGGTTGCAGATCAGCCATTTCTGCTCGAAAGGCAGATTGTGCGGGCGCCGCTGGCGGCGCGGATCGAAAAGGAGATGCCGAAGAGCGCGCCGATCGAGGCGAGCGAGACAAATCTGGTGGCTGGGGCGCAGGTCTATCGGGAGCAGTGCGCGGCCTGTCATGGGCTATCCGGGCATCCGTCGGATTTCGGAGCGCACATGTATCCAAGAGCGCCACAGCTGTGGGCGCCGCACGGGCACAGCGGCGTTGTGGGGGTGAGTGACGATCCGGTGGGCGAAACGGAGTGGAAGGTGGTGAACGGGATTCGGCTGACGGGGATGCCGTCGTTTGAGAAGGTGCTGAACCCGACGCAGATCTGGCAGGTGAGCCTGCTGCTGCAGCATGCGGCGGAGCCGCTGCCGCCAGCGGTGATGCAGGTGGTTCAGCAACCGCTGGAGTTCGGGGTGCGGGCGGGGGCGCAGTAAGGGAGAGTTTAGGGATTAGAGTTTGGAGTTTAGGAGAGCCGGACCTCTGGGTCCGGCTTTTCGTTTCTGGCGGTTCGTCACGCAACTACTTAATACTTCGAGCGGAGGGTGTAAGTAAGGCCGGTCGTGAACTCGAAGGAGTTGCGTTTGGTTGGGGGAGTCGCGGCGGGGGGATCGTTCAGGTAGCTGTCAGTGGATCCGATGGAGAAGGAGAGGCTCTTGAAGAAGGGCATGGTGAGGGAATCGGTTTCGCCGGCGGAGTAAGCGTAGGTGTTGTTGTAAGCGGGAATCCATGAGATCTGTTGCTTGAACTGAACCTTCAGAGGGAGCTTCGCGGCCCAGGTGCCGTCGAAGGTGGAACCGATGAGGTTCTGGTTCTGGCCGGCGGGCGCGTCGATGAAGGTCTGGCCTTCGTACTGGAGGGTGGATTTGAGGTCAAGCTCCTGGGTGGGGCGCTTGATGGCGGTCCAGCCAATGCCGGCGCCGTAAATCTGCTGGAGGTCGAGAGCCTGAGCGAAATTGTGGTCGAAGACGGTCTGGGCGAGGACGTAGAAGCGGGGTGAGAAGTAATTGTCCCGTTCGGCGTCAGCGTGGTAGATCGAGCTTTTCGAGCTGCTGGCGGGCGTCGTGACGCCATCGCTGGAGTACGCCGGCTGAATAATCTTGCCAAAGGAACCGCTGAAGTCGACCGAGGTGCGGTTGTGCGTGTCGAGCCAGTTGACGGTGGGCGCCGTGCGGGTGAGATCGACTGCCCCGGCAAAGGTGTACTGCTGCTGGGTGCCCTGGACGACGGTGGCGCCGGCGGTAATGTTGCCATTCCATCCGGCGAGAAGGCCAGGGTGGCCGGCAATCTGTTTGCGGAGCGTCGTCTCATCGACGATGTAGACAGCATTCTTAACGGGAATGGGGGCAATCGTCGCGCCGCTCTGGGGGTGAACGGTGATGAGCTGGTCGGCGACCGACAGAGTGCCCTGGGGAATGCCGGATGGCAGATGGCCGTGGTGCAGGAGAACGCTCTTCGGAAGCACGGCGAGGCGTGAGCCGGTGTGGAGGTCGCGGATCTTATCCCATTTGACGGTGATGTCACCAACGACTTCGCTGTGGAAGACGACCTCGTTGCCGACGGCGCGGACCAGAGTGCCGGTGAGGTGGTCGCCGTTGGTAAAGGTGATGGTGTCGAGGGCGGGCGCGGGCTTGTGGGCACCGGCGGAGGAGCCGTCAGAGGCGGTGGCCGGGGGGCTGTCTTCGGCAGCGTGGAGGCCCGCCGGCAGCAGGATCAGAAGGGCGATGAGGAGAAAGGACTGGAGGCGAGAAAACAGCACAAAACCAGGAAAAGAACGGGGTGCAGACATGCGCAGACGAAACTCCGGGCGGAAGTGGTTCAAAAGAAACAGGCAATGGAACGGGGCTTCTCCAATGGTACAAGAGGCGCGAGGCATTTTTGCCCGGGCGGCGGTATTCGAAGAGGTTCCTGAAGTGAGACGCGAGGGGCCGTCTGCAGAGGGACCTGTGACCGAAATCACCGAAACAACGAGGGGTGTGACCTTATGCTTCCCAATATAGGAGCAAAATGGTCGCAATTGCGCTATTATCGGAAATTGGAGCCGAGACCGCGGACGCAGTCGAAGAGGAACTCGACTTGTCCGGAGCATGGAAGTTGAGCCTGCTGAGCGAATTGCCCATTGGGTCGGTGGGGGTGGTGGAAGCCCTGGATCTACCAGGGGAGGTCCAGCATCACCTGATGCATATGGGGTTTGTTCCGGAGGCGCGAGTGATTGTGGTTCGGCGGGCGCCGGCGGGAGACCCGACGGTGTATGCGATTGACGGATTTGAAGTGGCGCTGAGGCGCGAGACGGCCCAGGCGATTCGCGTACGGGTGTATGACAGCCTGAATCATCCAGGGAAACGATGAGCGACTGCTGCAGCACGGCGACGATTGAGGTTCCGGTTGAGCCGCGTGTAGCGGGCAGGATTCGCACGGTGGCGCTGGTGGGGCCACCGAATTCCGGAAAGTCAACCTTATTTAATCGTCTGACGGGACTGCGGCAGAAGGTCGCGAATTATCCGGGAGTGACGGTCGAGCAGCGGGTAGGACGGCTGAGCGGGATCGGGCGCAGCGACCTGGTCCTGATCGATCTGCCGGGGATCTACGGGCTCGATACGTATTCAGAAGACGCGCGCGTTGCCGTCGAGGTGCTGCGCGGGGAGATGCCGGGGACACCGACGCCGGATGCGATTCTGCTGGTGTTGGACTCGCTGCATCTGCGGCGGCAGCTGATGCTGGCGGCGCCGGTTCTGGCGCTGGGACTGCCGACCATCGTTCTGCTGAACATGAGCGATCTGATGGAATCGCGCGGCGGGAGGGTGGACACGCTGGCGCTGGCCCAGGAACTGGGCGTGCCGGTGGCGAAGATCAGCGCGACGCGCGGCACGGGTCTGGACTCGGTCACGCAGTTCCTGAACCGGAAGGCCGAACCCGAGCCGGAGATTGCGGCGGCTTCGCGCATCGAGTTGCCGGTGATGGGGAATCCGCGGTCGTATCGACAGTGGGCGACGGGGATCAGCACACGGACGAAGTACAAGGCTCCGTTGTCGTCGCAATGGACAAAGCGGATTGATGGCGTGCTGCTGCACAGGGTCTGGGGACCGCTGGTGTTTCTGGCGGTCGTGTTTGCGGTGTTCCAGGTGGTATTTGCGCTGGGTCAGCCCTTGAGCGATGGGTTCGGCAATGTGCTGAACGCAGTGGGCGACAAGGTTGGCCTGCTGATGGGCCACAGCTGGGTGGAATCGCTGTTGATCGACGGCGTGTGGCGCGGCGTGGCGTCGGTATTGGTGTTCCTGCCGCAGATCCTGCTGCTTTTCCTGTTCATCGGGGTGCTGGAGGATTCGGGATATCTGGCGCGCGCGGCGCTGATTGCGGATCGCGTGATGCGGTCGATTGGGCTGAACGGGAAGGCATTTATTCCACTGCTGTCGGCGTACGCGTGTGCGGTGCCGGCGATTATGGCAACGCGGACGATCGAGAACAAGCGGGACCGGTTCGCGACCATTCTGGTGACGCCGTTCATGACCTGCTCGGCGCGGCTGCCGATCTACATGCTGATGATTGCGGCGTTCATTCCGAACAAACCGCTGCTGGGCGATTTGCTGGGCATGCGGGCGGCGGTGATGTTGTCGCTGTACGTGATGGGATTCCTGGCGGCGCTGGGAACGGCGCGGCTGCTGAAGTCGTCGATTCTGAAGGCGTCGTCGGCGCCGTTCATCCTGGAACTGCCGCAGTATCGACTGCCCACGTTGCGGTCGCTGAGCCTGCGGCTGATGGATCGCGGCAAGGTCTTTCTGAAGCAGGCTGGCACGGTGATTCTGGCGGTGACGATGGTGCTGTGGGTGCTGAGTCATCTGCCGGCGGGAACGAGCCTGGGCGACAGCCTGATCGGGCGCGTGGGGCACTTGATCGAGCCGGCGATCCGGCCTCTGGGCTTCAACTGGAAGATCGGCATTGGGCTATTGACGTCGGTGATGGCGCGAGAGGTCATCGTGGGAACGCTGGGGACGCTGTACGGAGCCGATCCCGCGACGCAGTCGCTGGGATTGCAGGCGGCGCTGCGGCATGACCTGACCCTGGGCGGGGCGATGGCGCTGGTGGTGTTCTTTGCGTTCGCGATGCAGTGCACGTCGACGCTGGCGATTGTGCGGCGGGAGACCAACAGCTGGAAGTGGCCGGCGCTCCAGTTCTGCTACATGAGCGTGCTGGCGTATCTGGCGGCGCTGGCGACCAACCAGGCGATTATAGCGTTTGTGCGGTAGGGACAGGAAACTTTAGGGATTAGGGATTAGGGATTAGGGATTAGGGATTATGAGCGGCTGGCGCGGGCCAGCCGCTTTTGCTTTGGGCCCCATTCTACATTGGGCGACGACTTGCGGGTTGAGCTGCCGACGATCGTAGGGGAAGCTTTTCAAGGTTGTGCCGGGCTCGCAGGCTAGACGGCCACCTTCTTGTCGAGAACAAACATTTTCGCGGTCTCCCGCAGCACTCCGTCGGAGGCCATGGCGTCCCCAATCGCCTGGGAACTCATCATTTTGTGGTAGTGGTCCAGGTCTTTCATGTCCATCAGGACGGCGGCCCAGTTTCCGTCCAATGCATAGTGAACGGGGCCGGTGGCTCCCATCGTGCGGAACAACGGCCCGTGCGTCACAAAACTCTCTTCCCATTTCTTTGCGTCCTTACACTGTGCGACTACCAGGACTGTGACCATGATCTTGTTATCCCTTTCGGTGATTTGGAGGAGGACAGGGATTGTACGTGCCATTCGCTGTGTCAGGTATCTGCTAACCGCTGTGCTAACGGCCTCATAAACGCGTCGGCGGGGAAGGGGAAAGGATCAGGGTGCAGGGTACAGGGTGCAGGGTACAGGGTACAGGGGGGAACAACCCCACCCCTGGTGCGCGGAACAGCGGGGCGCACCAGAATGGGGCACTCGGGGATTATGCTCCCGATGGAGTAGGCTGGTTGCCGTGAAAAAACTCGTGGGTCGATGGATCGTGGGCTGGGTTTGCGGGGTGCTGCTGGCACCGGCTTTGCTGTCAGCGCAGCCGGCGAAGAGGGGTTTCGTGCATGCTCAGGGGACGGAGCTGGTGGATGGGAACGGCCATCCGTTGCTGCTGCGCGGGATCAACCTGGGGAACTGGTTCGAGGTGGAAGGGTACATGTTCCACTTCGACGGAGGGCCGGAGTCGCCGCGGGAGATCGAGGATCTGACGCGTGAGCTGCTGGGGCCGGCGAAGGCAGAGCAATTCTGGGAGCAGTGGAGGGCGAACTACATCACCGAAGCGGACATCGATCGGATTCACGCGATGGGGTTCAACTCGGTGCGGGTGCCGCTGCACTGGAAGTTCTTCACGAGTGATGACAGCGAGGGTTTCCGGCTGCTGGATCAGCTGGTGGCGTGGGCGAAGAAAGACGGGATCTACGTGATCCTTGATATGCACTGCGCGCCGGGCGGGCAGACGGGTGCGAACATCGACGACAGCTATGGGTATCCGTGGCTGTTTGTGAGTCCGGAGGCGCAACAGGCGACGGCGGCGGAGTGGCGGCGGATTGCGCAGCATTACGCGAAGAATCCGACGGTGCTGGGGTACGACCTGCTGAACGAGCCGATTCCGCAATTTCCGGCGCTGGCGCCGCTGCGGCGGGAACTGGAGCCGGTGTATCGGAGGATTGCGGGGGCGATTCGGACGGTGGATAAGAATCACGTGCTGATTCTGGGCGGGGCTACGTGGGACACGAACTTCCACGTATTTGGGCCGCCCTTCGATCCGAACGTGATGTACACGTTCCACAAGTACTGGACGAAGCAGACGGATGCGAGCGTGATTCAGGAGTATCTGGATTTTCGCAAACAGAACAAGGTGCCGATCTGGGCGGGGGAAACGGGCGAGAACACGGATGCGTGGGTGCAGGCGTTTCGGGAGACGCTCGAGGCGAATCAGGTGGGATGGGCGTATTGGACGTACAAGCGGATGGACGCGACCCCGTGCGTGGTGACGTTTGACCGGCCGGTGCACTGGGACGAGATTGTGGCGTTCGCGAAGCTGCCGCGGGATATGGCGGACGCGGAGAAACGGATTGCGGCGCGGCCTCCGCAGGCGGAGATTGATGCGGCATTCGACGATCTTCTGCAGAAGATTCGATTCGACAGCGAACACGTGAACGCCAGTTACGTGCAGGCTCTGGGGATGAAGGCAGAGTAGGACAGGGTACAGGGTACGGGACGAGATCAACCCTAGCGCGCGGAGAAGCGTCGCACCCGAATGGGGCACCCGTATCCCACTCAAGCCAAAAGCGGGCTTGAATGGGGCACCCCGGAACTCTGGCTGCGTGAGAGGAAACCCCGGAGCTTATTTGTGCAGCATGGGCAGCAGTAGCGGGAGGAAGTGCTCGGCGAGAAGCTGGGCGCCTTTTGCGGTGGGGTGGATTCCGTCGTCCTGAATGGCGTCGGGGACCGTGTAGATGCCGGCATAGAGTTCGGGCAACAGGGGAACACTATACTTTGCCGCGATCAGCCGGTAGGTCTCATCAAACTGACGAATGTAGTCCGCGCCGTAATTGGGAGGAAGTGTGATTCCGGCGAGGAGGACCTTGCTGCCGGAGTGGAGCAGAGCGGCGACGATGGTGTCGAGATTGCGGCGGGTCAGGTCGATGGGGATGCCGCGCAGACCGTCGTTGCCTCCGAACTCGACGATGGTAACGGCGGGATGGAGGCGGATGACGTCTTTCAGGCGGTCCACGCCGTCTTTACTGGTATTGCCGCTGATTCCGGAATTGACGACTTTGTAATGATAGCCGCGAGCATCAAGGAGCGACTGGAGATCGGCAGGGTAGGCGTGAGCAGGATCGATGCCGTGGCCGGCGGTAATGCTGTCGCCGAAGCAGTCGACGAGGGGTTCGGGACGGGGCGCCGGAACGGGGCGATGCTGCGCAGCGTATAGAGATAGAGAAAGGATGAGGGCGGTGGTGAGGGTCGCTAGGCGGCGCAGCACAGCCTTAGTCTAGCAACCGGGGATTCGGAGCAAAGCGCTAGTATGCTACATAGGCCAGGCAGCGAGGTGGGAGAGCTAATGATTGAGGTGCGGGGACTGAAGAAATCCATTCGCAACGGGACGCGAGTGGTGGAGATTCTGCGGGGGATCGACCTGACGATTCCGCGGGGGCAGTTTGCCGCGATCATGGGCGCGAGTGGAAGCGGGAAGAGCACGCTGCTGGGGTTGCTGGCGGGACTGGATTCGCCATCGGAGGGGGAAGTAATTCTGGATGGCGTAACGATCAGCGCGCTGGAAGAGGACAAACTGGCCGACGTGCGGGGGCGGCGGATCGGATTCGTGTTCCAGTCGTACCAGCTGATTCCGACACTGACGGCTCTGGAAAACGTCATGCTGCCGTATGAGCTGAACGCTCGCGGCGATGCGCGGAAGAAGGCGGAGCCTCTGCTGGTGTCAGTAGGGCTGGAGGACCGTCTGCATCACTATCCGGTTCAGCTTTCAGGAGGAGAGCAGCAGCGGGTGGCGCTGGCGCGGGCTTTCGTCCTGGAGCCGCCGGTGGTGCTGGCGGATGAGCCAACGGGGAATCTGGATTCTGTTAACGGGCAGCATGTGCTGGCCCTGTTGGCTGAGCGGCAGCGCGAGTCGCAGACGACGCTGGTGCTGGTAACGCATGACCCGCAGATCGCGGAGCGCGCAGACCGCCGGATCGTGCTGAAGGATGGACTTGTCGTTGCCGACGAGTTAGCCATTCAGGCGGGACTGGCCGTCGAGGCCAGGCGATGACGGATCGTGAAGATCTTCAAAGGCAGGCGCTGCCATGGAGAACGGCGGCGAAGATTGCGTGGCGGGAACTGCGCGCGAGCAAGGCGAAATTCCTTTTCGTGTTGCTATCCGTGGCCGTCGGAGTAGCGGCGCTCACGGGCGTGCGTGGATTCAGTCAGTCCTTCCAGCGAGCGCTCCTTCTGCAGGCGCGGAGCATCATGGCGGGGGATTTGTCGGCACGAATGTTCCGTCAGGCGACACCGCTGGAACAGAAGCAACTCGAGGCTCTCGGACCGGAAGGTGTTCGAGAGACAGTGGTCACGGAAACCGTATCGATGGCGATGGTCGAGGGCGATCCGGTGCCACTGCTGGTGTCGTTGAAGGCGGTGGATCCGCGGGAGTATCCGTTTTACGGGACGGTGGTGCTGAATCCGGCGGGAAGTCTTAGCGAGGTTCTGAACGACAACACCGTCGTGGTGGATGACAACCTGCTGATACGCCTGCGGACGAGGGTCGGCGCGGAGTTGAAGATCGGCGGGCGGTGGTTCCGCATAGCGGCGCTGATTGAGAAAGAGCCGGACCGGATGACTGCGGGCGTCGGGCTGGGGCCGAGGGTAATGATGACGCGGCAGGCGATGGAGGAGACCGGTCTGCTGCAGCCGGGGAGCCGCGCGACAGAGCGCTATCTGTTTGCGCTGAATGACAAGCTGAGGGTCGCCGATGTGCGGGCGCAGATCGAAAAGATTCTGCCGGACGCGCAGGTGACGGATTTTCGCGAGACGAGCCCGGCGCTGACGGAAGGCGTGGATCGGGCGACGGGGCTGCTGAGTCTGATTTGCCTGGTGGCCATGGTGCTGGGGGCCATCGGCGTGGGTATGGCGATGCGCGCGCATCTGCAGCAGAGGATCGAGATTCTGGCCATCATGAAGTCGATCGGGGCGCGATCGGCAGACATTTTGCGGATTTATTTGTTGCAGACGCTGTTTCTCGGAGCGGTGGGGGCGCTGATCGGCGTGGCGCTGGGACTGGGGGTCGAATACGCGTTTCCGGCACTGCTGGGCCGGCTGCTGCCGCTGCGCCCGGAGATTCAATTGCCGTTGAATCCTGTGCTGGCTGCATTGGGAACAGGCATTCTGACGACACTGTTATTTTGTCTGCCCCCTCTGCTCGACGTGCGGTCAGTTCGGCCGAGCCTTGTGCTGCGGCGGATGGTGGAGTCGGGCGGCGGCGGCATGGGTGGAATGTGGGGCTGGCTGAAGGAACACAAGCTGCAACTGGCTTCGATTGTGGTGATCCTTGCCGGGCTTGGGGGGATTGCCGCGGCACTGTCGGATTCGTGGCTGATCGGGAAATGGTTTGCCGCCTGTCTGGCGGGGCTGCTGGTGTTCATCCTGGGATTGTCGGCAGCGACGCTGCGCGGACTGCGGGCCTTTTTGTCACGGACGCGGTTGCATTTGCATTCAGCGCTGCGCCACGGGCTGGCGAATTTGTATCGGCCAGGGAACCAGTCGGCCGCGGTGCTGGCAGCGCTGGGGGCGGGTGTGATGCTGATCCTGAGCGTGTTCCTGATGCAGCGGTCGATCGTGAACGCGCTGCACGAGGACGTGAAGCCGGACACGCCCAATGTTTTCCTGATCGACATGAGCACGGACGAGCTGCCGGGGATTCGCGCCGAACTGAAGAAACAGCCGGGGATGATTGGGGATCTGGAGGCGGTGCCGATTGTGGCGGCACGGCTGGAGTCGATTGACGGGACGCCGGTCGACGACCTGAGGGTGAAGAACTATCCGAAGAGACTGTTGCGGTCGGCCACTCTGTCGTGGTCGGAGACGGTACCGTCGGGGACGAAGCTGGCAGAAGGGAAGTGGTGGGCGTCCGCTGCCGGAGCTCCGGGCGTTGCAGCTTCGGTGCCGCACGACCTGGCGGTGGTGGATCATGTGGCGAAGCGGCTGAACCTGAAGATTGGTTCGCGGGTGACGTTTATTGCCGGGGAGAGCAGGATCCCGGTGACGGTAACAGCGATTTACAAGGTCGTGGGCGAACACGCGTTTGCGCGAAGCGAGTTCATTCTGCCCGAGGCGCTGCTGGAGGATCAGCCGGTGGTGTGGTATGGGGACATTCACGCGCGACCCGGCGCGATCCCGGAGATCGAGCGGGCACTGTTCGCGACCTATCCAACGGTGACGGTGATCAACATCGCGGACATTTTGACGACAATCCAGGGAGTAGTGGATCAGATCACCATTGTGATCCGGTTTTTGGCCGGGTTTTCGATTCTGTCGGGCCTGATCATTCTCGCTTCAAGCGTGGCGAGTACGCGGTTCAGGCGGATCCGCGAAGTCGTGGTGCTGAAGACGCTGGGAGCCACGCGGAAACGAATTGCAACGGTGTTCAGCGTGGAGTTCCTGGTGCTGGGACTGCTGGCGGGTGCGGTGGGCACGCTGTTTGCGAATGTGCTGTCGAGGATCCTGCTGCACCGTATGGATGTTGTCTTCCAGCGCGATGTGCGCGGTTCGGTGGTGGCTGTGCTGGGGACCGCGGTGCTGGCGGTAGCGACAGGCTGGGTCGCGAGCTATCACATCCTGGGGCAAAAGCCCCTGGAAATTCTGCGGGAAGAGTAACGCGGCCGGAATGCGCCGGCTTGTGTGGACGGAACATTGACCGCAATCGGCAGGGCCGATAGTATGAAACTGCGACACTTGAGGCGGAGACGCCTTGCGCCGCACCTACCTGCAAGACTGCCCCCTCGTTCAACGGCAGGACAGCTGACTCTGGATCAGCATATCGGGGTTCGAATCCCTGGGGGGCAGCCAACAGACATCCTTCCGCGCACCTCTGCGTCCCCTCCTGAACCCTCCCGAACTACAGTGAAGTGTACAAAATTAAGATACTTGCAGGTTTGCAGCGTTCACAGGCGTGCAAATGCGTGCGTCTGGAGCCTTTTCAGAAGTGGGGTATATTTGGGGTACGGGGACCCGGAAAAGTGGGGTATCGTCCAAAATCGGGCTCGGGAGCTGGTAAATGCGACTGTCGGATGCAGCGAGTCGGACAAGCAAGCCTGGAGAGAAGCCCTATAAACTCTATGACGGCGGAGGGCTGTATTTGCTGGTTACGCCGACTGGGTCGGAGACTGTGGCGCTGGCGTTACCACTTCGACGGCAAGGAGAAGCTAATGGCATTGGGCGAGTATCCGCTGGTCACCCTCGCCGAAGCCCGGGAACGTCACTTTGCCGCTCGCAAAAAGCTGGCCCACGGCATCGATCCGATGGCCGAACGCAAGGCGGAAGCTGAGGCGAAGCGGAGGGAGATCGAGGCACGAGAACGAGAAACTGAAGGCAGCTTTGAGAAAATTGCGCGCAAATGGTGGGAATGGTGGGCTGCGGGCAAGTCTCCGCGTCACGCCGATTACGTCCTGCGGCGACTGGAAGCCGACGTTTTCCCGGCGTTTGGTTCGAGGTTCATCGACGCGGTCGCGCCCGCGGACATCCGGGAACTCATGATTGCAATCGAAGATCGCGGCGCAAGGGATGTCGCGAAGCGCACTCACGAAACGACCGGGCAGATCTTCCGTTATGCAATCGCTCGTGGTATTGCGAGCCGTAATCCGACGGCTGATTTCAAACCCAGCGACATTTTGCCTCAGGCACGAGAGGAGAACTTCGCTCGTGTCGATGCCAGAGATCTACCCGAGCTGCTGTTGAAGATGGAAGGCTACGAGGGCGACGCGCTCACGCGCCTTGCCATGAAACTGATGGCCTACACGTTCGTGCGCACCTCCGAACTCATCGAGGCGGAGTGGAGCGAGTTCGACCTGGACCATGCACGTTGGGATATCCCAGCCGATCGCATGAAAATGGACACGCCGCATATTGTTCCCCTCTGCCGACAGACCCTGGAAGTTCTGCGAGCGCTCAAGCTGCTGACGGGGAAGGGAAGGCTCGTTTTCCCGGGTGCGAATGACAAGAACAGGTCCATGAGCAACAACACGATCCTGTTTGCTCTGTATCGTCTCGGTTACAAGGGCCGCATGACCGGGCACGGCTTCCGTGGCCTGGCATCCACGATCCTGCACGAGAACGAATTCGCAGAGGAGCATATCGAACTGCAGCTTGCGCATCAGAGGCGGAACAAAGTGGCTGCGGCATACAATCACGCGAAGTACCTGACCCAGCGCGCGGCGATGATGCAGTGGTGGGCGGATTATCTGGATGCACAATTAGTCAGGGGCGAGGAGAGCAGGAGCAGCGCGGCCCAAACACGCGACGCGATTCCGACAGGTACGGGTCGCCTGAACCCAGGTGCTCGAATCACGCGGCCGACCTTGAGGCGTGCACGCGTTCTACGGCCCATTGCCTGACCTCAGACCGTACCCAGGCGACTGCACGCGGGCCCAGACGAACGGGCGCGGGAAAACTCCTATCCCGAATCATCGTGTAAAGGCTCGTCTTCGAGAGGCCTGTGAGCGCTTTCACATCCGGCAGGCGCAGGAAACTCAAGCCATCCAGGCTGCTGGCGTCATTGGTCGGGACGTTTCTGTTCGGCCGGCTGGGACTGAGGCAGTTTCTTCTGTAAAGATTGCCACGATGATGCCGAGACGCCCGGTCGGCGAGTGCGTACCCGGTTCCCGGGCCCACGCTGTTGTCCCGGATTTTGGATCTCCGCGGACTCGCTTTGACTCGAGCAGATTTCGACGATCCAATTGGCGCGGAATACGGCGACGCTGCTCAACGCGATGCTCTTCGAGCTGCGCTGAGCGCTGACCAGCTTCGACTCAGACGCCCGCTCCGGGCGGTCTCGGGCTGGAAAAGCGAGTACTGACCGGCAGCGTCTGATTCGGCAGAGTGTGATGTGCGGTGGGAGGAGGGAGTAGAAGGCAAGAGGCACCTCGCCGGTTAATCTTCTTGACATTAGCGCAGAGGTATTCATAAAGTCAATATGTAAGTTTACAAAGGGCTGATGGCAGCTGCCGCCGAAATTCCGGACAGCAGGAACGAGAAAGGAAAACCCGTGCCCGAAAAAGGCGGATGGCCGCAGCAGCCAGTCATTTCCATTCGGGTCTCGGAGGCGCTGCGCTCCCGACTCGAACGCCTGAAGGAACTTCTCTCGAAAAAGAGCGGAGAGAATGTCACCACATCCGAAGTGGCCAAGCAGCTACTGGAATCGGCGCGAGAAGACCGGCTTGAAGTGGCAGACCTGCTCGCCGACCCAACCGTGGCGCTTGCCGGAGCTAGGCGGAAGGCGGCAGCGGGATTGAGCCTTTCGCGAGCGGAGTGGATCGTTATTGCCCACTACGTCCAACTGGGGGTAGAGAGCCCCATGGCCGACCCCGTTTCACCGGAGACGATGAGGGGAATTCTTCAGGCTTTCCTCGCCGCTTATCAGGTTCGCAGGGGGAAGAAGCCGAGCCGCGATGCTCACTATCTGTCCAATCTCCCGATCCTCAACAAGCAGGGCCAGCCGTTTCCGGGAGCCGAGGCTGAAGGCATCGATGTTGCGACAGCCGTGGAGCGGCTGATCCAGAGAATGGATTTGCCGGAGGCGGAGGAGGTGTGGCCGCAGTTTGTCGCTCGGAATTTGTACGAGTTTCTGGAAGAGGAACCCTTCCGGACTGAGGCGATGAATCAGGCTCTGAAACCGCACTGGCCGATTCTGTGGAGAGCAGCGGCTCGAGGGCACTATCTGGTCCGTGGTTCTCCGGTGCCAGGCGCTGCGGGAAAAGCCATCGCTGAGCGCCCGTGGGGCCCGGCGATTTCGTCGGTGTTCGAAGGCGGGTTCGTGCTGTCGTTCGCAAGGGGGAGCGATGGCGATTTGGCGGTTCTGATCAACCTGCCGGAGATTCGCCAGACGATGTACGAGATCAGGCCCTGGCCGATGATTACGGAGTTTCGGTCGATGCTCCAGGCGTGGGACACGAGCGGTCCAAACTCTTTCTGGCAGGGGCGCTGGTTCTACGGCTACACGGTGATGGAGTCCACTGTGCCACCGATCTGGGTTCGCTGCCAGAGCGGCGTGACCTTCGGGTTCTCCACTGACGAGTGGGCATCTCTGCAGGAGGCATTTCGTCTTGCCTGGCAGAAGCCGGAGCTGCAGCGCATTTCGGCCGAGCTGATGCTCGAATATGGCGAGATTTGAGAAGGGGCAGGAGCGAGCATGCCGATCCTCAATGGCAACGCGAGTGCAAGTCGGATGCAGCGGCTGAAGGGGCGTTCGGCGCGCTCTCGCAGCATTGGGACCAAACTAACGCCGGAGGAGGAAGCGAAGATCCTCGCAGCCGCCGAAGGCGAAGGGAAAGCGCCGAGTGAATGGGTTCGGGAAAAGCTGCTGGAGTGCGCCGCCCCCGGTGGTGGTTCAGCTGCGATGATGAACCATATCTTCACCGATCTGGTCGCACTTGAGATGCTGTTCATGAATGTGATCGGCCCCTTTGTGGCCGGTGATCAGGTTTCACGGGAGCGCATCGATCAGATCTATAACGAAGTTTACAGGGTGAAGTTTCAAAAGGCTCGGGAGATCCTTGCCCGGCGCACTCAGCGAACAGAAATGTGATCCGATGAGGGTGTTCAGCGCGAGGGGTTTGCCCTGGGGCTTCTGGCCTGAGAACGAAGGATAGAATGGAGATGGGGACGCTTGCGCGCGTTGTTGCCGCGACGCCTCTGCGTGCTGATCCTCGGAGCGAACACGGACCGTATTGATTCGGCGCTACCCTCCCAGGACAAGGTGAGATCCGCCATGGCCATCGACCTTGAACTGCTGGAGAAGTTCGCGCGCAAATACGTCTGGTGGAAGACGGCTGAAGAGGCGATAGCGCACCCGGACAGAATTGTCGTCCAGGTGATGAACCTGGGCGACTATGAGGATGTTCAGGCTCTCGTTCACCGGGTTGATTCGGCGTATTTGCGCAAGGTCCTGACTAACGCTGAAGCGGGCCAGTTCGACGCGAGATCCTGGACGTACTGGCACTATCGACTCGGTCTGAGTGATCCCGGCAACGTACCGGCATTACCGGAGCGGAAAGTAAGCTAATGCCTGAGCTCTCACCTCGCCTCGACATTTTCCCCGAAGTGCAACAACTTCTGTGGTCAAAGCTCGCACCAGCGGCAGCTCTCAGGTTTGTTCTCTATGGCAGAACCGCGGTTGCTCTCAGACTCGGACATCGCACTTCGGTTGACTTCGACTTCTTCTCCGATGCAGACCTCGATCGGGGCGCGCTTGTCGAAGCCATGCCCTTCCTTGAAGGGGTCCGGGTGCTTCAGGACAGGCCAGACACATTGACATTCCTGGTAACGCCCGACGGGCAGACGAGCGATGTAGTTAAAGTTTCCTTTTTCGGTTCGATCCCCTTTGGTCGTGTCGGTGTACCGGAGCGGACGAGCGACCGCATCATCCAGGTCGCTTCACCAGAAGACTTGCTGGGGACAAAGCTGAAGGTCCTTCTTCAGCGCATCGAGGCGAAGGACTACCTTGACGTCGCCGCAATCCTGGAAAATGGCACGCCTCTCACGCAGGGTTTTGGTGCGGCTCGGACCCTTTTTGGGCAGGCATTTCAACCCAGCGAATGCCTGAAGGCTCTTGTTTATTTCGAAGGTGGAGACCTGGAGTCGCTTTCGGACCGTGTGAAGAACACTCTGATTGCTTCCGCAGCGGCCGTCGATGACATCCCTCATGTCCCGCTCGCGGACCGTCGACTGGCTCATCCGTAGATGCCATTCCCCGCGTCGATCAGCGGTCTCTGTCGCTGCCTTTGGGCCCGGGATTCCTCTTGCCGAAAGCCGGGCCGATGCGGGAGCCAAAGGCGAAGCAATAACACGAGCAGGGGTCCCCGATTCGTTCTTCGATTTGGGTCTGATTTCGCGTCCAGGTCCCGTTCGGTGCTGCGCACCGGCTGAATTTCGACACTCCACCCCTCATAGGGTGCTGCCGAGGAACTTGCGTTCCTCGCGGCGAACTTGTTGGGTGGAGAGCAGATCGGCGAAACTGCGTTCCTGCCGAGGAACCGGCGTTTACGCGGAAAACAGCGAAAAAGATGAGCAGGACGAGACGATGCCGATCCTCGCGAATGGTCATGAAATCGGGTGCAAAGTTTGAAGGGAGATCCACTCGTTTCGACGGCATCGGGTCCAAATTGACGCAGAATGAGGAAGCTAGGATCCTCGCTGGCGCGGACCCTGAAGGGAAGGTTCCAGGCGAGTGGGTGTGCGAAAAGTTGCTGCAGTGCAGCCGTCCTGGCGGCGATTCCCGCGCTCACCACATTTTTCACGGACCTTGTTGGGTTTCAGATGCTCTTCAGGAACACCCTCGCCCCATTCATCGTGAGGGAACAGATTATCCAACGAGGGGGGCATATCTCAGAAATTCAGGAAAAGCACGAACGCTGGGACCTCTGCTATGGAACGAAGCTCAGCTGCGAACGCCGGTGCTTCGTTCCCGGGCTCCAGTCTGCCCGCGGGCGGAGCAGCGTCAAAGGGTCGAGATGAACGCCGCAAAGCGGCGCCCTTGACGCTGCTCGGCACGCCAATAATTCATTGGCACCATGACGAGTACCCGGCCACACAGGGCGATACTAACGTCCGGTTCGACTGAGAGAACGGACAAGGGCTCAGGTCTCGGGTGGCCTTGGCCGGAAGCGGTACCATTCCAAGACCGAGAATGTGTTTTAGCGAGCGCGGAGCGATGCGCTGCCGGGCCACGCTTCGGGTACTCAGGGAGTCTCGGAAATAATCCAGGGAGACTTAAGGCCTTCACGAACACTGACCTTGGGTTTCCATCCAAGAACGTTTCCGGCCCTTCTGATGTGGGGTTTGCGGCGGGTCGGGTCGTCCTGAGGAAGCGGTTCAAAGCGCATGTCGCTGCTCGATCTCGTGATTTTGAAGATGATCTGGGCGCATTCCAGAATAGCGAATTCGGTCGGGTTTCCGCCCGTTCTCCGAGCGGAGCGCCGGGGCTCGCCCTTCGTCGGATTTGAGCCGGAGTTCGCGGTGCCGAGTTCGCGAGCCTTCATTCATGTCTCAGCCATACAAAGTGTCTCAATACATGTAAAGAATCTGTATCATTCGCGGCGAATCCGTTCCTCCCTCGCTCAAACCTCTGATTATTAAGAGGTTGGAATCGACTGTTGCTGCTATTCAAATGAAAGCGCATAAACTTCCGTCGGCTGATGGCGACGAACGAAGATGATCGAACCATCCCGAGTCAATGCAAACCACGGGTCGATCCGCCCCGCCAGATGGGTAAAGTCCGAGAGGTCGACTACAGGGACCACGGAGCCGTCTGCCGGAGAGACACGCACGATCTCCGGTTTCTCACCGTTTGGGCTGCTCGCGTAGAGGTATTTGGAATCGAACGACCAGTTCAGATTGTTGCCGTTGATGCCGCCCGTCAGTTTCCTCCACTTCCTGGTATGGAGATCGAACAGAAAGACCTCGCGGGTTTCCGTCTGGAGGGCAGCAATGAAACGTCCGTCGGGAGACCAGCGCGCTGTCTCCAGCCCCTCAGACCCTGGGAGTGTCAACTCGCTCCCGGTGAAGAGATCGATTATGTGAATGGCGCAGGAGTTTGACTCCTCGCACAGCACGTTGCCGTACGCAATTCGTCGGCCGTCCGGTGACCAGGTGGGAGCGCCCTGACTATCCACGCCAATCGAAGCCTCGCGAAGGATGTCACCGTCTGCGGACTCGATATAGATACGCCACGGACGCCCCTCGGACTTCGCCATAAAGGCGATCCGATTCCCGTCCGGAGCCCAACGCGGCAACTCGTTGTCGTTGCCGGGTACGGCAAGCCGTCGCGCCCGGCTTCCATCGGGCAGGCTAATCCAGAGCGACCGATCGAATGGACTCACCCAGGTGATCCTCTTCCCGTCCCGCGAATAGTCCAGATCCTCGGCGGAGACTCCAGCCAGGTACGGTCGAAATACGCGGGACGCTATATCGAACGCAATTAGATCCGTCCACCCGACCGGCGTCGTGTCGGCAGTGACCGCCGAGTCGCTCAAAACGAACAGCCTTTTGCCCAGGGGATCGATCGAGAGACCTGCGACGATTCCGAGGAGACGATTCATTTTCTCCAGGCGCAGCGCGCCTGGATGAAAACCGCCCGCGGGACTGAGAAGCAGAATGCGATTCTCTCTGTTTTCCATTCCGCTCAGGAAGGCATCCCCATAGCGATTCTCGCGCGAGAGAGAAGAGCAGCAGTCGTTGATCGTGATGCCCGTGCGGACCACCGAGAGGACGGAGGGGTTGGGTCCGCCAGCGACCGTGATCTGCCAAATTGTCGATTTCCCGCTCGTCGCATCCAGCAAAGTCACGCGAAGGCCGGAGCCGTCGGGTAACCATCTCAGGAGGCCAGGCACCTGGGCGAAGCTCTGCAATTGCCGGATGCTCGTGCCCAGATTATCGGTGAGATAGATGGCATTTCGATAAGCGAACGCAATACGACGGCCGTCCGGTGACCAGGCTGCGAAATGGCACAGAATCTGTCCCACTCGCCGAGGTTCGCGGCCGGCCACAGGCACGATCCATAGCTGACGTTCGTGCTCCTGCCCTTCCGCATCGAGCACCAGCAGATTCTCTCCGTCGGCCGAGACATCGGTCGGCACCGCATCGACGAGAGACGTCGGTATCAGGCGAACCGAGCCTCCATCAGCGGAGACAGCCGCAAGCTGAGTTCTGGCGTCGAGCCGCTCGCCAAAGTAGAGGGTTTTACCATCGGTAACCAACCCCTGCTTCTCATTTCCATCTTTGGTAACTTGAGTCACTTTTGTGAATGTTAATTGCGGCCGAGCAGTTAATGAATAACTAACTACAGCGATCGCGGCAAGGAGGGCGAATCCGAAAAAGGATATCCAGAGGTGTTCCGATCTCAGCAAGGACGGGCTGCCCGGCTTCCTGTCAAGCCGGCCAGCGGAAAGTTCCTTCGAAGCGAGGGGTGGCGCCTCCGGGGCGTTGTCGGCTCTGCGAACCGCGGAGATCACCCGATCGACGGTTGGAGGCTCCAAATTACTCCGCCGCATCCATGAGTCGATCTCGCTGCGATAGGCGTGCACGGCCTGTCGTTGTCCGACGGGGATTCGGTGAACAGGGAGACCCGCTCTCTGCTCCCAGCGAATCACAGTCCGGACATCCCGGCCGACGTACGCAGCGATCTCTTTCCAGGAATTCAACCGGTCATGACCGGGCATTTCCAGCGCCATGGATCGGTCCTTCTGCAGAAAAGAGGAAAGTTAATGGAAATGCGATTAACTCAAAGTAAACATCACTTTTGAAGGTCGAATGTCATTCAATGACAGCCAATGACATCTTCTACCAGTTGCCGCAGTGTAACCTGCGATGTTCTATGGAACAAGAGATTTGTCCAGCAACCATTCTTCCTAAGAGACCCTTCTACTCATTGCGAGTCCTCCCCCTTTGGGTCTTTCCTGGCGGTGCGGTCCATTTGAGTCTGGAGTTCCACGCCGGGACAAACTAGGTGAGGTCTTGAGCAACCTTCGGGACGCTGACATATCGTTTCAGGCCCTGATCGCCGACCGCGAGCCGATGAGCAGCGATCTCCTGGCCCGGGCGCTGGAGCACGAGAGGATCTGCAGGGCCGTCGCCGTCGGACCTAATGAAGTGCTGCAGGCGATCTCCAAAATGCACGCGAAGCTGGTCGTTCTTGCTGCGGATCTGCGAACAAAAAGCGGAGACGGGCTTTCGCTGGCGCAGGCGGTCGCCCGAGCCTACCCGGACCTTCTACTTGTGCTTCTCCTCCCGCGGTCGTCCCGCGACGCCGTCATCAACGGCTTTCGAGCCGGAGCCAGAGGTGTGTTCCCAAGAGAACGGCCTCTGGCCGATTTTCTCGATTGCATTCAACGGGTTAAAGACGGCTTTCTTTGGACCGCCGGACAGGAAGCGACCTTCCTTCTGCAGGCGATCAGGAGTCTGCCTGCCCAGAGCGTGCTCTCTGCTCTCAACGTGCCCAGCCTCTCAGGGCGGGAAATGCAGGTTGTGAAACACGCTGCGACGGGCAAGACCAACAAAGCCATCGCCCGGGAACTTTCCCTGAGCGAGCATACGGTCAAAAACTATCTTCTTCGCGCGTTTGAAAAGCTCGGCGTTTCAAGCCGTATTGAGTTGCTCTTTTATCTGACGCTCGCAGGTCACGACCCGTCGAGCGCCGCCTCCGACGAGGAACCCGCTTCCACCGGCGAGGACAAGCTTGCTGCCGGGGAGAACTGAAAGCATGGCGATGGACGGGACTCCGGCATTCACGAACCGTCGACGTCCGCCGATCGCCACGACCGCCGGAAGGTCACAACTGCGGCGGTTGCAGATGGAGAAAATGCCCAAATGAGGGATCTCCCCGCTCATATTTGTGGGCAAACTGGAACACTGCCTGATCGATCGTCCCCACAAGCGGGGAGGAAAATGGCTTCCCGGAGTGAAGTCCCCCGCGCGCATCCTGACGCAGATCCATGCGTGGGCAATCTGTTCGAGACGGCGTGGAGCCTCGGCTCTTTCGCGGGCCGCCGCCCGCATGGGCGCGTATCTGCGGCTAACCTGGTCACTGAATCTCCCTCGATCTCGACCAGGGTCAGCGCGGCGCCAGCTGGTACATGAAATCCAGGACCGGGCCGGCGCAA
Organism: uncultured Acidobacteriaceae bacterium; assembly: GCA_963770525.1. GTDB lineage: Bacteria > Acidobacteriota > Terriglobia > Terriglobales > Acidobacteriaceae > Palsa-343. Next base: position 120,133 of record CAVYPY010000013.1, read on the forward strand.
GCTCCGGGCTCTGAACCAGCGGCTCGGCTCCTCATCGTGGATCTTGGTCCCATGAGCAGCAAGTTGCTGGTGACTGAACTCACGGGCCAGCGGGGTTTCGAGCCTCTGCCGTTCGCCCGAGCATGCTGCTCCAGGCACTGGCGGCGGAGCGAGTCGACCTTCTGATCATGAGTGCCAATCTCGACGGCGAACTCCGGAGCGGCCGTGCCCTTGCACGCTCCATCACGCGTACGGGGGGCTTGAACACGAAGTCAGGTACAGGGGATGCTCTGTCTCGTTAGGAACCGTCTGTCATTGCAACTCACTGGCTCTTTAAAGAACGCGGAGTTGTCAGTGGAAGAACGTCAGCTTCGATTCAGGCCCAATGTGAACCGAGTGTTTTCCCAGGGCGTCAGCATTCAGCAGCCGGAGGTCCTTTTTTCAGGGACATGATCGCATTCCACGCCTATTTTATCGTGCGTCCCCCGCGATCGGACGCAATCCTGTTTGCTCGCGTCCGGCAGGCAGGCTTGTCAGCCCCATTGAGTCTGAAGCGCCCTACAGCCCCGCAGCTGTAGGGCGCTTTTTGACAGCAGGGCGCTGCTCCGTCGCGCCTGCCGAGCCAGGAAACGATGTCGGGCTTCTGCGTCATGCAGGGATCTTATTACCTCTCCCGAGCCTTTTGGAACAGGTGCCGGCAACCATTCAGAGATGCCGCGCAGATGAGCACCGGCAATTCTCGCCGGTAGCCCCTGGTTTGCTCGTGAAAATGGCCCACAAAACGAAACTGGGTGCCGTTGGTCGGCACCCAGCAGGGATGAGGGCGAGTTGTTTATGCTGGATAGCGGAGAGATCGGGAAATTAGGGCGAGCTCGCCCCCACAAAGCGGCCCCAGCCCGCAACTAACCAATCGAGATGCATGCCCCGAACACAGTTCCGAACCGGTTGATGGGGCGTTTGCCATTCGTCGAGATGGGAAGGGATTCGGTAAATGCCCGAATCTAGCTGAATCTGGAACCGATTCGATACGCCATGAAGGATGTCCGCCTGCGCAGCGAGCGTAACGCGGCGTGCGACTCCTCCTGAATCCACGTGTACGCTCGGATTTCCCACCGGAGTGCCGCGTCACATCTTCATCTCGGACTGCGCGCTAACGATGACGCAGGGAACCTCCGCATGAAGACTGATTTCTATATCTCCAACTAGCCACTTCAATTTTCCGCCGACCCACCATTCTTGCACGCTTGCCGTACGCATTAACCGAATATCTAAACCGGTCAAATAATAGGTCAGGTTCGCTGACTTCCGGCCATATCGCATTAAACCCTGGGTGCATATGGCTATGGATGTGGGGCACGCCTCTCAAGGTATTCCCAACATTTGCGCTATGTAGTACCTGCAGCCACTGCGGAGATACCACGATACGCCGCACCTTCCCTGCTGTTCTAACACGATCATGCTCAACACAATGGACGGTAGTGACACCGCCATTATCTTGGACACGCTCGATGAGCGAGAGAAACGGATTTGAAGGATAATAGACGTTATATAAATGCCCACGAAATGATTGTAGACCGACGGGATACTCAATGAACTCTCTCTGCTGTTGACAAAAGGTTAATTGGACGCGTGCAAGGTGGTGGATGGCTAACGCAGCGTCGCTATCGAGTCGAGTAGTGATTAGATATGGCGCCGATACATAACCACTTGCCGTTATTTCGTCGCTATCACGGAGTCGCTCAACGGTCCATCGACGATATTGTCAGAGAGCGGTGGACCGTAGCCATCGATCTTCTCCCGGAGCCATTGTGGGCTCTGAGCATCATAAAGATGACTACTTAAACTCCACCGCTTCTTGCGCCCTTATCGAAGGAAGGCGATACTATTCGAACAATACGATGCGCTCTCGTAACCAGGGATTGTCAAGGCGTAAAAGACGCACTGTAGCCTACAGCCGCATTAAAACGGGTTATAACTACGTGAACAAAGTCCTTTGCCATAGAATGCTCCTTTGTTATGTGGCGCATATTGCGGCGAGGTTTGTGCTGTATGATAGGTTAAGCCACGACCCCCATTATTGTTATAGTTACGCGTGACGGTGGAACCGCGAAGCATGATCGTTTTAAATCCCAATTGGCCACGCGTACATTGGCATCGCTTTCAGCTCAGCGGCGCCTGACTACGGGTCCCAATCTCAACTCGCAGACTTTCCGTCATCTGATTGTGCTCAGGTCGAATATCTCAATCTCCGCCTGTTGATCACCGAAGTACCCAATTGGTCGCGAACGAATCTTGCTCTTCATATGTCTTGTGGTTCTCCCCCCTTGGGACGGCTCTGTCGCTACGAAGCACCCGTCCGGCGTGGCCGCATAAAAGTTTGCAACATCAATAGCGCACTCCATAAGATCGGAGCGTGGTCACAAGGGCATCTTGACGCCTCAGATCATTTAGGAATGGCTGATCCATCACTAGGCCCTCCGTTTCAATAAATAGATTCTTCATCAGGACGCTGGCGATACCAGCACGGTCCACCATCACATACATGCCAGGATCGGTAAATGAGAACAGCCTAAGGTACTCCCCACAGAGAACACGGCCGCGAGGCTTAGGAGTGTGCGCAGCCAGCAGCTGCCCTGCGGCGACTCCGCAGAATAAGAGCGCAGCGGTAGTGATCACGGGCCGGAAAGTAACGGGGCAGGCAGACCGGCCGATGATCGCCACGCCTATAACTCCCGCCAGGGCCCAGCTATGGGATGCCATCAGCCAGAGACCGGCCAATCACTCAGTGTGGTGAGGGTCGCGAAGTGAATCACTGGGAATAGCACCGTGGGAAGAGCTACGGTGCCGGGGGCCTTCGACAGACAGGCGCCACGCCAGAGGAAGGGCTGCGATTGCAACCAAGCCGAGCGCCACGATCAGGGAGACTCTGATCGTGAGTTCATGGAACGATCGCAGAGGTGCGATACTGGGAAGATGTGAAGTTCGCAACTGCTTTGCGGAACCCGATACTGGTATGAACATCCCCAAAGAGTGCCTTGTTCAGGACGAAGTAGAGGAGCAAAGGAAGAGATCCTGCGCACGCTGGAATGATGTGACGACGAACGTCGCTGCCTGGTGAGACGAGGATGCTGACCATCAAAGCGGCAATCCATAAAGCGCTGTCGAGCCGTGAAAGAACAACGAAGGCGGCAAGCATTGAGGTAGTAAAGACCTGCTGAGGCTCTGATTGTTGGTGCAGCAGTCGATAGATCCAGGCCCTATCGCGGATGGAATCGTTAAGACCACCTCCAAGCCGGAGCGGAACAGATCGAAATATAAAAGGCAAAGCGCGGCGCTCAACAGTCCCGAGGTCCATGGAGCACAGGTCATTTCGCGTAGGATCGCACGGAGGAAGTAATAGGTCAGACCGATCGAGGCACCGGCGATCAGGTAAATGGTTTGACTCGTCTGCTGTGGATTGTTGGGGTACCATATCAAGCGATTACAAGACACGCCATCCATAACGGGTGATAACCGTTCGTGAAAACGAGACCATTGAACGTCGAGCCGTGGCCCGATGCGAGGAACTGCGCAATCTTTATGTAATAGAAGGCGTCGTCTTGCACCATTGTGAACGCTGCGGCACCCGTCGCGCGGTGCATGGATAAGAGAACGAGGATGGGTAAGCGCGAGTCCACTTCCGATCCAGTCCACAGTATGGGTGCGCGATTCTGGGCCCGTACCTATGGGGAGCTGGTTTTAGAGGAAACCATCAGGTGTCTCTCCGTAGTCAGCATTCGGTGCCTTCGGCGACAGGAAGGAGGATGACGTCAGAGAGAGTGACCCGACGGGGCGTTGAGTGCGGCCGGTCAAAATGGGTTCAAATAAGATGAACAGAGGCCGCGGCGGGTCCCGACGAGTTGGATTCAGATTAGCTTCACCGGGTCGGCGGCAGGAGGGTGCTTAGCCAGAGAGACGAACGGACGCGACCCGGCTGGACGCGAGGGGTTGGAATCCGAAGGGACTCGATATGTGGCAAGCTTCGCATCGAGCAAATCTTTGCCCTCCCTATGAGCCTCGATATATTCATAAGCACCCTAGCTTGAGGGAAGATGCGACAGCCTCAAAAGACATGCGTGGTGTAAAGTCATCTTCAAACAGGCCTTGAATGCGCCTTTGCCTGTCCCACCGGTCCTGAAGCGACCAAAACGTCACCCGTCGGGAGTTGACAAAAGGTAGTGCTGAGTCTAAGTATTCCGAATAGTAATTAGCAAGGTATCGATCCCAGTCTAATGATCTGCCGCTTGAACGAGACTCCTTCACATCCATCTCCATAATGACGATCTCCAAACCATCGGACCGAACCTCTTCTAGAAACCGGGGAAAACGCGGCGCCGCCGAGCGGTCGGGTGACATCCAAGTGCGATTCGAGTCCAATTGCCCGCACGGGGACGGCCTCCGCGATGAGTCGCCTCCACGAGGGCTCACGTCGACTGGCGCGTTTGCGTACTGTTAGGGGAGTCCTGCTCGCACATCGTATATGCTAAGAACGCGACGAGCGTGCGGGATCCGCGTTAGCCACCGCATGAAATGCGATGTCGATGTACTCCGGTCCGAGCAGGTCTAGCCAAATTCCGGGATAAAGAAGGTCACTCGTTTAACACAACTAGTAATCGGTTCATTGACTACATCCCATGAGTCGATGTCGTCAGCGGTAACGTGATGCTAGCGTAGGATGTCGGTGGTTGCAGATACTGGCTCCTGCGTTGGAGCGAGTTAGTATCAAGGCGGCGCAACCAGTTCCGGGTATGCTTCCGGACTGTTCCAACATAGATTATGGCCATGCACCTGCAGTCGATTCGTGAGCGCGGAGACGAACCCCTATCGGCCTCCGCGAAGTCGAATGTTTCAGGTGTGGGATGGATTCAATTCCGTTTCATACCACTGACAGAGTCCTTTTCCCAGGTTGAAGTTCTCGCACACAATGTGCGTCAATTCCGGACTCAATAAGACAGCGCAGTGTCGACGGCATTTGATGTACCACCCACGGGAGGCAGCCATTGCGACCAATGGCTCCGACGAGGCAAAGCGTGCTAAGGCTTCGCTCGTGCGAGGTAGCGCCATATAGGAATTGACCGATACCGCATAGTCAAGCAATTGCCGTCGTGTGATCATGAGTAGTGTCTCTGAATCTGACCTGCGCTAAAGCCGCTCACAAAGTGATATCCTGCGCAGCGCTCTTAGTTTGATCCTTCCTCCAAGGAAGTGGGGATCATCGCTGGCAATGTGCCCGGTCTTGCCGATGCGGCTGCAGACGAGCTCTTTCCTGACCCGATGTTCAGCGTCCTTGCTGACACCCAGGGCTCGGGGGGCCAGCCTGCCGCAGCCTCGAGTGCGTCGAGCCGTCCTTCGGCTTCCTCCGGGTAGCCGAGACAATCCGCGCGCGTAGCTTCGCAGTGAACACACCGAACTTGACTGCCCGCAGTGGCTGGTATCGAGCCCGTCGATGCCGGAAGAGAGGATTACGAAGAGTCCAGCAGGATGATGGTCGGAGCGTTTGTCCTCAGCCGGCGCTGAATGGGCATGAACGAGGCACCCTCGGCCAGCATCAGGATCAGACGAGCGCCGAAGACGTAGCCGGGAAGCAAAGAGCGGGACTAGGCGGTGCGGCTGGGCTCCGGCCCTTGCTGGTCTGGGTAAATTAGGAATCGCTAGCCACGCTCCATTAGACGTAGGTGCGACGACTAATGTGCCCTCTGCGATAAGCCCCTAGTCGGCTAAGGGGGCGGAAAAACTGGTGACCGTCTAACCGTAATAGACACAAGAATATCCTCGAGATCTGAGTCAACCACGCAGGAATCGCCACCCTGATCGCTTCGGATCCTGAATCGGTCCCTTCTTAAACAGGAAAACTAGGCACGCTCGGGTACACGTGCATCGCGGCTATATTGGGCACGAACGACAGGGAGGGGCGTCCGTAAGAGTGAGAGTGTCCATCACTGGCTTAAGTACCCGCTCTACCGTCGAGTCGTCGCGCTTATAGCCCCGCCGAAGTTAGGGTTATAACAGGTCTGCAAATCCTCGATAGGGTCCCCAACCCCCGTATTTGGGATGTGGCCATAACGTCTGAAGGCTGGTCTGATGGTGTTTCATCCGATGCCCGCTCTGCATCAATGATGCAGTCAAATGACTCTCCCACACTTTTTTTCAACGACCGCTGTAGGAAACGCGATATCAGTCTGGTCACCGATAAAGATCTTCGAGCGAGCAGTCTGATGCACCATGCACGCTGTGTGCGTGTCGATTGCAAATAACTTGGCGTTGGGCAGGAACTCTTCCCACATAGAGAAGGGAAGCTCCTTTCCAAATGCCGATTCTCGAGCATTACGATTGGTTCGTGGCGAAGCAGTTCCAGACCTTTCTCGTATGCGACTCTATAGGAGTTGTGGAAAGCTGGTAGTGTCCCTATCGCGTTATTATCAGTGCCACACTTCCTTGCAATCACATCAAGATCGCTATGGATCATTGTGTTCCAATCTCATCGGAGCGCCCGGCGCCGGAAAGCGTACACGGGAGTCAAGATGCAACCGAGGTCAGTTAATGTCAACTACCTGTGCTCCATTTTGCGAGTGTTCCAACCATACGCCGTCACGACCTTCGCCCACCGGTGGCGCAGCAGGGGGACCTATTCCGATCTGGGTGATTCGTTCATTCCGTGCGATGATAAAAACGGCTGTGCCAGCGCCGATCGCGAGAAGCCCGTCAGACGCTATACTCGACCACGCCGCTCCCCGCCACGAATATGCGGGAATAAGCCATAAGTTGATCAATACATTAAAGAGTCCCACGCCCACTTGAAGGAACGCCCGGGCTCCCTGACGGTTTGCCCCCGTGAGCATATTCGAAAAGAAATAGCTAGCTACCTTTAGAGTGGGAAGAACTGCAAGCCAACGAACCGCTTCCGCAGCTTCCCCATATCCTGCTCCAAGCACGTCCGGGAGAAGTCCTGCGAAAAGCAGCAGTAATACGGTGACGCTCACGGCGTATCCTAGAGCCCACGCCCACAATGGCTTCGCATATTTGATGCACTGGGTAACGCCTCCGGCACCCGCGCGAAAAAACTCGCAGTAGCATGCCTGCAATAAGGAGGCAATTGGAACAAATGAAACATCGACACACCTGTAAGCCGCTCCATAGACCCCGGTTGCCTCCAATGAGGACAGCCGAGCAAGCATGGTCTTGTCAATATCGTTGTAGAGAGTTTGGGCGCATTGCCCAATAGAAAAGTGAGCGCCTTGACGGATTTCTGGCACCCAGTGGCGCCACCTAACTTCTGCCCCACCGATGCTAACGGTTACGAGAAGAATCGCCGGCGCGGCCACCAGAATGGCGCTGCTGAGGTATACGTAGGCCCATGAGAGCGCAGATGGATGATGGTGAATTGCAATCAATGTAGTCGCGCCAGCGAGGCGAGCGGCGCTGGCCGCAATGTTTATTGCGGCCGTCCCCTTTAGTCGATCGACTGCCTGATACGCCTCGGCAGCCATCGTGATAAGGCTGACCACGAGGATATCGGACGCGGCCACAATGAAAACTAACTGCCTCGGAATGGTCGCGGGCAAAATCCCAGTTGCAATCGCCAAGACAACCGCAATCAGAACAATGCTCGTGACACACGTCGTGATGAGCCCTCGTCCCCAATAAATGGCGAACAGGTTCCTATCACGAGATACATTCTGCAGAAGAAGCGAACTGCTACCAAAATCCCCAAACGGAGCAGCGACACCTACAAGCGCAACTACCCCGATAAAGGCCCCATAACTTCCAACCCCCAGTGCACGCGCGATCTCTACGAAGTAAGCCGTCCGTATAACAAATTTCAAACCAAGACCGAGGAACATGAGTCCAGAGTTCTTGGCTATGGAGCCGAATTTAATACGCACCAGGCTCACACTCCACCGCAGGCCGATTCATCGTCCTACGTTCCGGTTGGCGGCTTAGGGGATACAGGCTTGAAGCGACGGCAATATACAAAATCCAATATATACCGTTTTGGGAGAGAATCGAGCCTTCTGTTATGTTGTAGAGCAGTATAAATAACAGATAAGTGCATAGCCATAACGCTGCGGTTCCTGCGCTTTTCGCTGCAAAGCGTATCGCTCGCCGCCAAAGGATGATATAGCCAACAATCCACAGGGCCAGACCTGCGACTCCTATTTGGACAAGCACATCCAGAAATCCGTCGTGGGAGTACCAGGCATTCCAACCGACCGCATCGAGGACGGTTTCGGATTCACCTTTCATTCCTTCCCAAAACGCGCTAAACCCAAAGCCGAGCCACGGCCGCTTCGAAATCGAATAGAGCACAGCACTCCACAATTCGGTCCGGCCAGTCAGATCCGGACTGCGATGCAATAGACCCAACACAGCGTCGCTATTAGCGGACGCAACTAGCAATATGCTGACAAGGACGAGGCATGCGCCGATAGCCAACGGAATTACCACGGTGAACCTTCCCCGAATCAACTTAAATAGTGGAATCGCCGACAGAATCGCAACGCACACGACGATCCCAGTCGCTGACCGCGAAAGGAGCAGTAGGGCGGCGGAAACGCAGACCGCAACCCAACGGACCCACGACCGGCTTTCCGGTCGCCAAAAGCCGAACACAAGGATAGCCAACACCATTATTTGAGCGAAGTTATTTTTTTGAGCGAACGCGCCCTGCCACGCACCCGGGGTAACATCATGGTTAATTCCATAGTCGGGCAGGATGATCACAAATGCAAAGGACATCCATATGCCAACGCCTAACACCCACGCGAGAATGTTGAGCTGCTCCCTCACGCTATAACGCACGCCGACATAGACGCCGAAGAGCGTGGACGCCGTAAGAACCGCACTTCCGCGTACCGTGAGACCCGGAAACTGAGACCAGGCGATCGACGCAAGACACAGTGCCACAGGCAGGAGCACCCATTTGATGTTCCACACGCCTCGCAGCCATGGTCGCAAGTTGTAACTGATGAGCGCACAGGCAACGCAGTAGAAGGCAATCTTGATGCACAGTTCCAACGGCCTGATCGGTGCGGGATCCGTTGGGCTGTTGCCGCCGAACAAGGGCGGCCCGACTGCACCCGATGCATAGAACAATATGACACCGGTTAGGAATCTCTCCGTGCGGGTCGAGGCTGTTTGCTCGATAGGGGCGATCGGTTGTAAAGAAAGCCCATTCCGGTCGCGCAAAGGATGTACGGCTGTCGTCATCTACGAGCCACCCCGATCACCGGAGTCGTGTGGCAACCAGCACCATTCGGGTGCGCGGTAGTGGATGCCCCGAGTGTGCTGATCGTGTCATCTGCGGGGGCTGTAAGGACGATTCCTTCGCTGGCCAGGAGTTTGGACGGGCTAACCAGACGAAACAGGTTAGCTCTGATTACTACACTCGGAAGGAAAACATATGATTTGCCGTCTATGAGAGTCCACTCCCCGAAACTGGAAAGCGTGTGTATTCCATCGTGATATTTCCACGTTGCGGCCGCACTTAGTTCCCGGACCGGCGCCTCGCAATATGCATGCGTGCTAAGGGAGTCGACGCGATTAATTAGGATGGAGCCACCATAGGAGCGCGTGCAGTTTTGGCTCGGCCTGAATAATTGCCCATCGCGGACAAACGGAGTGCCCCCCGGCCTCACATCTGTCCGGTTAGTCCGCACCGGATTGCCAGCGTGAGCCGACCAGGCTCCCTCTAGGCTATCCGCATACCAAATCATAAGACTGCTATTCGGCTGCTCAGGACTAGCACCAAATAGCCACCATCGATTCGCATAATAGACGATTGTCGGGTCTACAACGGCGTGGCGTAAGATGTCTTTGACATGTCGCCACTGCCCGTCTGATGCTTTGCGGTACAGCCCAAGCGCGTCTCGGCTAACTTCCTCAGCCACGCAGTACCACTCGTCACGGTCGCTGATGGTGTATGGGTATGACATATGCATGCCGCTATCTAGCGCAACCGCCTCTTCTACATAGCGACCTTCCTCATCGATCGTGATTGACGTGATGTGGCCCCTTCCAGTTCGGACGGGGCGGCGCGTGCCCTTCGATGCGATCATCGACCAGCCACGGTGTGTAAAGCGCTCAGCGATGATAAAGCGCATGTCACCGTCAACAACCCCGAATCCATCGGCTAGAAAGTCAAATCGCCCACCTCCGCTTATCCACTGAACATCTGGAACGAAGCACGGGTCGAGAAACGAATGAATTGGTGCCTTGACAATGCCAATGGCCCACTTTTCCCTTAGGGCGCGCTTCACGATGGTAGCACCAGCCTTACTAAGGAGGCGCGCTGGGGCATGTGTAATGTTATACATTCCTGTATCTCCGGCCGCGTCCCGGCCCCGCTATTGCGCGGGAGCGTTGACCGCGTGAAGGAAGGAAAGGTGAGTAATAAAGGGGAGGGGTCACGCACCGACCACCGGGGGGTATGTTGTAGACAGCTCTCGACGTGGTGCCACGGCGCGGTCACGACCGCGCCACCGCACGAATGAGTCAGAGCTTTTCGTCTGAATCCTGTACTATTCACGGGGTGTGACGGCCTGGAACCGGCGACCCGACACATCGCGGATCCGATATGAGCCTAACGAACCAACGCAGCCCTCGGGAGGTCTCGACGCGCTCTCATTGCGCATGAGTACGACTGACCGTTTCCGGAGACTCTCTTGCAGAAGCCGTCGTGTCCGGGACCCCAAAGCCTATGAGGCTCTTCATGGTCATGTCGCAGCTGCCAGTGGTAAGAGCGATATGCCCACTACGATAATAGTTTACCCCTACACGGTAGCCTATTGACCACGGCTCCAACAGATATCTTCGCCATGTGCGCTTTGGTTGGGTGACCAGTCGAAACAACCACTCCATTCCAAGCGGTCCCAGCCATCGCGGCGCTGTCGGTATCTCGCCTGCAATGAGGTCCATCAATGCCCCGCAACACAGAATCACATTTGCCGTCAAGCCTGTAAGGTTGTCGTGAATCCACAACTCCTGCCGCGGCATGCCCATTCCCACCATAAGAATGTGCGGAGCGTATGCTCTAATTGCATCAACAACGACGTCGTTTTCGCTACAATTCGTCCCCACGTCAAAATGACCGTGATGCGTGGCGATTTGAAGAGCCGGATATCTCTTCCGCAGAAGCTGGGCACCGCGTTCAGCCACTCCGGGCCGCGAGCCGAGATAGAACAGCCGCCATCCCCGAAGAGTAGCCTGGCTAGCTATGTCAGGGAGCAGATCTAAATTGGCAGTACGATGCTCTCGTCTTAGCCTGCAGCCAAATAGCTTTCCAAGGAGAACTACAGGCATGCCGTCGATCTGAACATAGTCCGCTGCAGAGTAAAATGCCTGCAGCTGCGGATCGCGTGGCCAGAAATAGAGACTGTGGAGGTTATGGTTGGCGATAACAACTCGCGTCCCACTCTCAGCTGCACGGATAATGGTTCTTATAATATCGCCGTGGGTCATCGCATGCATACGTACACCCAACACCCGTACAGCTGCAATGCCGGCGTCGGCGCTGTCGGCCGGCAGACGTGATTCCACATTTCGAAGGACTCGAGTGGTAGCCATACTATGGAAGCTCCTCTGCGTTGCGATCGGCTTTGTAGCTAAATCGGACGGGGGTCGTACCGCGCATCGCAACCTCACGGCTAACCTCGGGCCTCGAGACACGGAGTTCCGGGATACGTTAGTGGCCACGATGTATCTGCCCCCTGCGAGGCGCAAATGTGTCCGGGGAGACAAGTAGTGTTGGAGAGCCAGATGGTATCGGGAGTAGCACGCCAGTGTCCCTGGCCGGGACCTCGCTTCGCATCGATAATGTGAGACGCGGGAGCATCGGGACGGAGGGAGACGACAAGGGACGCGCTTCTGTGGCCAGTTCGCCGCGCTCTAGATTGTCGCCTGCCTACCACCCTGTCAGTCGATGGGTCGGTAGGGTTTCGGCAATCGTACTGCCGATACATGCGGCTAGCGCTGGAGCCGTGGAGGAATCACAAGCCGGCCCTTCTTATCGCTAACTGGATGCTTCTAGGTACACACCACACACTAAAAAAGAACGCGATATCACGAGGTTTTGGGGATCCTCTGCAGACAATACGCTTCAGCAGTTCGAAGAATGCGCGCCAGTCACGCTGCCGCGCTGCATGCGACGCTACTGTTATCGCCACATAGCTCGAATACGCACGGGGCGTGATGATGGTACGGACGCTCTCTACCCACTCTAGAGATAGGCGCCAGTCCGGGACGGTCGAAATTCTAGAGCGAGTCGCGTCATCGTGGGAAATGGCAAGTGGTTCGACTATGAATTCAATGCCGCAGCCTTCGAGTCTCGCTGCATGCAGTACCCAGTCGACCTCCTGACACCGTTTCAATGTAGGGCTGAACGGGACGCTCTGGGCCAATTCTTTGGGAAACAGCAAAGTAATTGTGCTCAGTCTACCTTCGCCCATCGAGCAGGTGTTGCGGGCGAGCAAATACTCGCTAAGGGGCTCATATGGTTGCTTTCGCGGCCAAATGAGTTCGTAGGCGGTGGTTCGGTTAATATATTGGCAGCTAACAATAGGATAGCGGTGCGTGGATGCTCTTGCGCGGGCCATTTGTACATCGATTTTCTTCGGCAGCCATTCATCGTCGTCATCGAGCAAAGCGATCCAATCTCCGCGCGCGGCATCGATCCCTGTATTCCGCGCAATCTGAGCTCCCTGTGGTTGGGGTAGATGAATGACGCGAAGTCGATGATCGGTGATCGTCCCGAGTGCATTGGTAGTCGCCTCGTCGGGTCCGTCGACAACGACGATCACTTCCAAAGCCTCGTATCTCTGCCCGAGCGCGCTACGCACGGCTCGTAAGACTAGCTCCGGCCTCTTATGCGTCGGTATAATAGCAGAGACTGTATTATTGCGGTCCACGGAGTTCTCCCTTCCGATGGTGAGTGGTGTGATACCGGTCTAGACTGCGACGTGTGCACACATCTCGACTAGCCGTACATCCGGCGATTCCACCCCCTACTTTTCCAGAGAGCCAACACGTCGTAATACTGGGCCTCCAGCAGCAGGGACTGCTTCTTCGCATTAAAGCGACGTTCTACACGACTTCGACCGGCCTCGCTAAAGCTGACCCAGAGATCGCGGTTTCCGAGAAGATCCAAGATCCTCGCGGAGATAGCTTCCGAATCTCGCTCTGGAACGAGGAATCCAGTCTGCTCGTCTGCTACCGCTTCCGGTATGCCGCCCACACGACTGCTTACGACAGGTAATCCCATCGCTTGCGCTTCAGTGAATACCATCCCAAATCCCTCTGCACGGCCGGCCTCATCCGTTACACTCGGGACACTGAATACCGTCGCGCGGTTCATCCATTCTTTGACGACCCCCACCGGTTGCACTCCCAAAAACCTGACATTCGTTAGCATGCTGGAGGCTAGCGCCTCCAGCTCTCGACGAAGGATGCCATCGCCAATGATGACCAGTCGCGTCTTCGGCAGAATCGCCTGAACGCGCGCCATCGCGCGGATGAGATATTCGCACCCCTTGGATGCAACAAGGCGCCCTACAAAAAGCACCACCGGCTCCCGCGGCACCGCGGGATCCGGACAGAACCACTCCGTGTCAGTTCCCGTGTAGTGGATAACGGCTCTTTCGCCCGGGACACCCTTCACTAGGGCCCGCGCCTTTATGAAGCCAGAGACACAGATGAAACGACTGGCCGCCCTCCAGAGGCGACTACGTCTGATTAAATATAGCCGGTTGAGATGGTCGTCGTGAGTTGTGACGTCATAGCCGTGAAGTGACACAACGAGAGGAATATTTAATCGACGTGCCAGCTTAATAACATCACAAGCATCTTCTGCAAAGTGAGCATGTAACAACGCGGGGGCGCACTTAGCAAGCACCTCCCGCTGACGTGATGTTGGCCCAAAGAACTTGAATCGCGCTCGCTGTATTCCGTCCGAACACAGAACATGCTGCCGTTCAGCAGGGAGAGTTATGCCTGCTCTGCAGCGCAGTCCTGCATAGATTGGGGTAAACGTGCGCAGAGCCTCTGCCTGATCGTAAACAAAGCGCTCAGACGCCGGCAGGAGCGTGTCGCGATAGATTATCACCGGTTGGCCGCGACTCCCATCATCGGCTGTGACATTGGCGGCCAGTTCGTCGTGCGGCGCCGATCGCTTCGATGTGTACCAGGTATCGATTTCGCTGACCGGCGGGGATAACACTCGTCACCTTCCTCTTCTCGATGTCTCACTGCACCAAGCCAAGTTGTCTGCTATGCCGCGCCGATCCCGCTGAGCACAGCTGGCACCGTCTTTGCGAGGATCTTGAAGTCCAGCCAAAGCGACCACTCATCCATATACTGCATGTCCAGGAGCATCCAGCGGTCGAACGGGACATTATTTCGGCCGCTCACCTGCCAGAGACAAGTGATGCCGGGCCTCACACTAAACCGGCGATGCTGCCAATCTTCGCTGAATCCTGCGAAATCTCGAATAGAAGTGGGGCGTGGTCCTACCAGACTCATATCGCCTTTCAGAACATTAAACAATTGAGGTAACTCATCAATACTTCTGCGCCTGAGAAATCTTCCCACCGTCGTAATACGGGGATCGTTCTTGATTTTGAATACGGGGCCTGACAGCTCATTCCGCGTTTCCATAGCTTTCATCAGTGTCTCCGCGTCGCGAACCATGGTTCGAAACTTATAAATGCGGAACCGCCGCTTATTCAGTCCTACGCGCTCCTGGAGAAAGAAAATTGGCCCAGGTGAAGTTAACGCTATCGCAATCGCCGCTCCGAACATCACCGGCGCCAGCAGCGCTAGTAGCACCACCGATACGACGATATCCACCATCCGCTTAATAACTAGGGAGCGGCGATCCGCAGATCGAGCAATCGTGGTCATGTAGTGGCATCCGTCGCATTCCTCCGCCTGCCAGTTTGATGTGTCCAACCGAAACATCTCGGGCCTGAAGCGCATCACAATGCCATGATGCTCGCAGAGGCGAACGATCTCACATGCCTCTCTATAGAAGGACCCTAGGGGCAAGTAAATGGCAACCTCATCGACGACGTGCGTCCGCAGAAACTGGCCTAGGCCAGCACAATCGGCTACAATACTGTAGCCGTTCGGTTTGACTCGATCGAGTCCCGGCCAGTTATTATCCACAAAACCGATAAGGCGATAACCTAGCTCGGGACGTCTGCTAATCCAATGGGCGAACTCCACTGCGCGGGCGTTTGTACCAATTATTAAAATGAATCGCAGATTTCTACCATTAGCGCGGAGGTGAGCGAGTAGGGCGCGAAGCCCGAGGCGGAAGATGCAGAGTGAAGCGGCGCTCATCATCCACGAGATCGTCAGAAATGGTAGGGTGATTAACCGCACTGAAAGGATGGTGCCTAGGGCAGCGATACACGCCGTTGCAACGCTGACCGCTCTCAAGACATCGCGGCTTTCCGCCACGTTGTTCGGCAGTCGTCGTGACCGGTAGAGACCGCAACACACGAAGCTGATATGGCAGAGTAACACCATTAGGCAGACAAGCGCACCATTCCATGGGGTCGCCCGCACTGACAGGAACCCTTCCAGACCGGCGATGCTCGTAGTCCTGCTGGTAAGCACAGTTGCCCATCCGACGGATAGGGTGACGATTGCCAAATCTGTTAGCTTGAGAGTTCTTACCGGCCAGACACGACCTTTAACGGCTAACACTTCGACTCCTTCACGGCGGCCTAAGGGCCACTGGCATACGGTGATTAGTAACGAAGCGATAATGACACCACAGCGTGTCACTTATTGTGTGCGCCGAGTGAACCGCTGCTCACTGGGCAGGCATGCGGGTGCACAGGTAATATCGCTTGTTTAGCCTTGCCGAAGATGACCCCGTCGGAATCCTACGCGACAGGGTTATAGCATCCGGTAGATAGCTTCGGGAATAGGGAATCTACGTTTGTTGAGAACTGCGCCCAGGATCTTCACGTGAGCAGACGCAAGAGTTTCGACTGCGGCGATAGCCGCTTCGCGTCGAGTTGATTCCGCTTCGAGAATGAGAACCACGCCGTCCGACATTTCTCCCAAAGCAATTGCGTCGGAGTAGGGAGTCATTGGGGGCGCATCAACGATCACATAGTCAAACTCGGCGCGCAATTCTGCAAACCTGGTCTTCAATCGATTTGAATTCAAAAGGCTCGGGGAATCTGCCGCGAGAGCGCCGCAGGAGAGAAGCCAAAGACGGTCGTTATTTAGGGGTTTGGCAATTGATCGGATGGGGGTATTTTCGCGCAAAGCATCAGTTAGGCCATAGTGGTTGGTACTCCCAAATAGAGCTGGGAGGCCCGGGGATCGAAAATTCGCTTCAACGAGGCAGACGCCACCGCGAGCGTTTTCCCCGAGACAGTCAGCGACGGAGGCGGCGATGTTGCTGCAGCCATTCCCATGTTCGATCCCAGCGAATACGACAAGGCGCGGGCACCCGTCCGTCTGGGACAGAAAGATCCTCTGTACAAGGGTGAGGGCCGCGTCCTCGCTCCGTGACTTGTATCCGGTTTCGCTTTGCCTTTGCTGCGGAATGGGCAGAACCGCCTGAACGCTCCGGTTCCAGTCAGTGGGCCGACCTTCTTCCATTTCTTGCATCAAATCGTAGTTTCTGCTCATTGCACACCCCTCTTTTCAGGCGTATCCATGCCGGCCGGTTCTAGGGTGATTTCTGTGCCGCCCACCATTGTCCCGCCAGCCGGGAGGCGAATTGTCTGGCCAGATTCGATGTGGTCGGGATTGCTCAACCGTGGGTTGAGCTTATGAATTGCCCGCATGAGCTCCGGACTGCAGGCTCCGAATGTAGCCGTGCAAATCCGAAGCAGCGACTTCCCTGGTGTGACCTGAACTGTGCTGACCACCGGACTTAACTGCAGGGTCGGATTGCTGCTCGATGGTGCCTGAGGCCGCGTAATGGTCGCCGGCATCACGGACGTGGCGTGCGCAGACATTTCCTGTGCGGATGTTCCACGTTCCCGGAGCTGATACACGCCCAAACCTAGAAGCACTGCAGATGCCAAGGAAACCTTCGCGAGGCGATTCCATCGCCCCGATGGGGGGGTGACGATTGAGGCAAAGAGCGGAATATCCAATAGACGCTCCTCGTATCGGCGATTTGGTTCAAGTTGTGATTGGAGCAACGGCTCCCGGCCGGAGTCCTCGGCAGCTGTACCCATGACTCCTGCATCGATCTCCTCACCCGCCTGTCCCCCAAAACACAGTTCTGAGGCTACTTGCACCTGTCGCGCCAAGTCGCGATCGCGCGCACTCTCGCGAAGAACGTCTCTGTCATCCGGCCTAGCTTCCTCACTAACGAGAGGTGGAACGGACCCCGTCTGTTCCCGGAGTTTCAGATCAGGATCCTGAACGGCCTCGCAAGCGATCTCCTCGCCGATCTGCTCCAGCCCCACTTTATCTCCGTGATGCGGTTCCCAGTTTCCCTGGCAGAGCGGCGTCAGGTCGAGATCCAGGATAACCTCACGAATGATGTTTGCGCCGATCTGCTTTCGCTTAAGGGCGCATCCCAGCGACAGAGCATTGAAACAGAGGTTATTGATATTGCGCGGAATACCCTGGCTACAGTGGGCTATCAACTCCAGCGCCTCTGCCGTAAACAGCGACTCGTTTTGGAGATATCCCGCTATCCGCAATCTATAGTCGATGTCAGAGGCCCGTTTTCTTCGGCAGAGAACGGCCGAAGACTTGGCCAAGATCGAAATCCTCTGCCTCAGTTGCAGTAGTTCCGGTGAAGCGAGTTTGACGGCGAGTTCGGGTTGTCCTGTCAGAACGACTTGTATCAATTTCTCCTGCGGCGTTTCGAAGTTGGAGAGCATGCGCACGAACTCAAGAAACAGAGTGGTTCAGAGGTTCTGCGCCTCGTCGAACACGATCACTAGGCGCTTTCCCGATCGCGATTCCACAGCGAGAACCTCGTTCAATCGTGACTGCAGATCGTACAGAGTCCCTGATGTGTCGCGGACCCCAAGGTCAACCAAAATTGCCTTCATGCAGTCCATCGGCGCGCCCATCGTCTGGAATAAAGACACAACTTTGGACTGTTTCCTGATCCGGCTCAGAACATCGAAGAGCAACATCGTCTTGCCCATACCGGGCCTAGCGATAAGACCCACAAATCCACAGCCTGATGCTAGCCCGTAAACCAGCGAGCCAAGCGCCTCTCGGTGCGTCGCGCTCTGGAACAAGAACCGGTAGTCAGGCGTGACCCCAAAAGGTTGTTCCCGCAGGTTATACCAATCCGCCATCATAGGTTCACCTCTCTAAGCAGTCTTCCTGGCCACAGCAACAACGAAGGGAATCCCCAACGCATCCGATACTTGTGCGGGGGTGTGGAACGAGGAATCGAAATAATCAGCAAGATATGCCGCCGAAATCGCAAGCAGTGTTGCGACGGCCATTCCACCTAACACAACGATGAGAAAGCCATGGGTGGGCAACGCCGGGATGGCAGGGGGCACCGCGATCGCGACGTTCGCGATCCTCGTCTTATCGAGCGCGTCCGATGTTCTCGCTTCCTCTCGCTTCCCGAGATACAGAAGGTAGTTGTTTTCATCGGCCTTAACTTCACGTAGCAGGTCCTGCTGGGTAATGGCTTTTTGATCCAAGTCGGCCATTTGGTCCTGCATGCTCTGGATACTCCGTGTGACAGCTTTCAGGTCTGCGCGCTGAGCCGCGAGATCTGTGGCCGCCTTCGCCGTATCTTCGCGCAACAATTCAAATGTCGGGTCCCGATCCGTCTCCTCGTCGACATACGTCGTTGCTCCCGCTTCATCGATGGCTCTCTTCGTATCTGCGATTTCTTTATCGGCCTCTTGTACCAACGGATAAGCGGATCATACCTTGCGAGCAACTGAGTTCGCTTGACTTGGGCCGATAGGAGCGTGGCAGAAAGCTGCTGGAGTAATATGTTAGCAGCATTAACATCTTGCTTTGTCGCGGATCTCTGCGGCGTGCTCTTCATTTGCTGTCTGTCAATTAGAAGTCGCTGCTGATCGGCAGCGATAGCCTGTTCGGTCGAATGCATTTGCCCAATGAAGCTGGTTATCTGGCTAGCCAGATCGCTTCGCTCTAGATCCGGTGCTGCCGCACCATGCTGCTCGTCGAACGTTCTGAGACGGCCCTCGGAGATCGCCAAAGCTTGCTGATACTTCTGCGTCTCCTGCGCAAAGAACTCGTAGGAGCCTGGTGGGCGGTGCACTTCAACATGCTTCGCTAGGTAGAACGATGCGAGCGCCTTTAGGACGCGATATGACAGGGCGGGATCGGGCGAAGTATATGCGATATTGATGATATCGCTTTTGGTAGGAACGTCCACTCTTATGCTGTTTGCCAGCGATCGCACAGCCTCTTCGAGGATGTCTGCATCGCTTTGCGTGGGGAGAAAGCGGGCGAGCAGGTGACGGCTGCGTATTTTCTCAAGGCCATTGGCAATCACCACGTCTTCCAAGACATCGCGGCTTTTCAGTAATTGTGCCTCGGAATTAATTTCCTCTTCGAAAACTGGATTCGTATCGGAAACGACCTCCATTGTTCCCGTGGTCGTCACGAGAGGGTCGACGCGCTCGCGGTTAACCAGAACGGCCATGTGCGATGTGAATCGGGGTGGCATCAGAAGCCCAGCCGTACATACAAGACCTAACACTGTAAGAAACACAACGATCAAGACCCACTTTTTGCGGAACAGTGGAGCCACGAAATCGCGCAAGGACATTGCAGTGGGCGTACCGCGGTATATCGGCATTTCAGAGTCTATTTCTCTCACGGGAATGCGCCTTTCTGGCGTCCACACTAGAGGTCAAATATCTCTTATCGTGAACTAAAAGTTAAAAGGAACCTGGCTGCACATAGGTCCCCGCGCTCATCGAGTAGGGGACGTACTTCTTGAACTTCGAGATGAACTGTTCTGGAACGTAGATCATGTCGCCGGGTTTGATGGTCGCGTCCTCATTTGCCCTTTTTCCGTTGAAGACGTCCTTGATATTAATCTTTTCGACCTCGTACCATTCAGTTGAGGCGCGATGAAAGACGAAGATCTGCGTCTTGGCGGTTGGAGCCAGTCCACCGGCGACGGCGATTGCTTCTGCAACGGTAATGTCCTGTCGCAATTCATATTGACCTGGTTTCCCGACCTGTCCGGAGACTGTAAAGAAAGGCTTCTGGAAATCTTTTACGTCGACGTCGACTATCGGGTCGTGAAGGATACCCACATAAGCCCGTTTAACGGCCTCGGTCAGCTCCGGTACCGTCATGCCTTGGACGTGAAGACTTCCGGCACTCTGCAGTTCGATGAAACCATCAGGCTGTACGGTGACGGTTTGGTTGAGCTCGGGTGTTAGCGGGAACGAGAGGATCAGCACATCCTCCCTTTGGACTGCATATCGGGGGTAGCGCTGCGCTAATGCGGGGCTGGATTTCGACGCCCTCCCCGCAATCGCAGCGGCTGCCTCAGCCCCGCTCGGGAGGGATGCGTTCTCCGAAGCTTGCCCGTGGAGAGCGGCCGCAGCCGCAGCAACAACGGCAATGCCTATTGCGTTAAAGAATCTCCTTCGAGTCATCGGACCTCCCTTGTTGATCCCGCGCCACCAACGCGGAATGATTGACTACGACTTGAAGCCGGGCGCCGATCATCGTTGATCGCTCTGACGGTTCCTGTCGGCCGGACAAAGCTTCGCCCTGTGAGTCCCATTGGGCCTCTCTGACGAACAAGTTCTCATCACGCTGGAGATAACAGCGCCCAATGTCGCCTAGGCGGTGCTTGAGGCAACGAACATTCCTTCGGACTCTTCCTGAAACGTGACTTCTGCCGCGATCCGATTTCCGATGGTCCCCAGCGGCTCTGCCCGCAATACAAAACCCTCGGCATGCAGCTGAACCTCTCGGTGACGTCGACTAAAAGGCCGGAGGAAAAGATCGAGCTTGATGCGTGCACCAACTTCGACATCGGAGGTAGACACGAATGAGATCCCCCGTTTACTCAAGTCGTACGTGACTCCCGTCATCTGAACTATTTCTCCATCCGGGCGGTCGCAGGAGAACACTACGATCTCGCTTAGCTGATAGCGTCTCGACTTTCGAAGTTCACGCATAGGCCTTCCGCCCGTGAGACCGGCTCTTCCGCTCGGATGAATACATCAACTCTTGGGAGTATGCAAAATCTACGGGCGATCACGAACGGAGACAATAGGAAGGAGAACTCTGAGTGATCTGTTTCTGGCAATCGTTAGGGATTCTCCTAAACGAACGTGTGAGCGACTCCGAGGTAATGTGGAGTGTGCGGAGACACTCGTCTCCGGTCGGACTGTGAGCCATCGGCTCTGACTGTTGGGGGGCGACCTTGCATTTGTCTCGGTTCAGTGGGATTTCGGAGCCACGATCTTGATCCATAGCGACCCGGATTGGTGGCGCAATGTGGCTCATCCGCGGAAACCATAGGGCAGAGAGTTGCTCTCTCTGAAGACGGGCCGGTCCGACAAAGCTCCACAATCCTAAATGTGGCGCGATAGTAATCACTAAGGTGATTACCTCGGTGTAATGCCTACAAATGTCTGTTTCAATCGGCGAAAAGCGTTGCATCACTGAAATGATCGCTGTACTCTCCGCTTATCCCCCGTGAGCACTGCTTTTGTAGAGGAACGGAATACTGTTCTTGAAATGATTCGTTGAAAGCCGGTTCGGCGACATCGGACTTCTTCGATCCTCGGTGAACGGTAGACGGCGGACTAACCACAACGAGCTTTTGGCTGCGTCGCCAACATTGTCCATTGCTGGAATCGGTGGTGCCGGTGCCGGCGTTCAGCTCAAAGTGAATAGAGGAAATGTCTGATGGATTCCCGGGCCCCCGCTCAGCCGGTGCTCAAGGTGCTCGTAGCCGACATCGATGCAATGACGGCTCATCTCCTTGCTGCAGATCTTCTCCGGCAAGGATGTTTCGACACCGTCGCGTGCGCGCCAACAATGGAGAGTCTATCGGATCGTGTTTCGGACGGTTCCCCATCCATCCTGCTCCTGAGCGTAAGGTCACAGGGATCAATGTCAGAAGGATTGCAACTGCTGAAGGCTGCTCGCACTCGATACCCTGTCATGCGATCGATCGTGCTTCTGGACGCCATAGAACCTGAACTCGTGTCCGAACTATTTCGAGCCGGCGCTCGGGGAATATTTGAGCGCTCAGAATACGATCCGGAACGTCTCTGTCGCTGTATTCAATGCGTAGCGGCGGGACAGGTGTGGGCGAAAAGCGAACAACTTTGTTTTGTGCTGGACGCGTTCGTCGAGACAGCCCCGATGCATATCCTAAGCGCGAAGGGCGAGGAATTGCTGACGCCGCGCGAAAAGGATGTCGTCAGGCTGGTCGCAGACGGATTTGGGAATCGCGAGGTCGCTCAACAACTCGGCCTGAGCGCTCACACCGTCAAGAATTATCTGTTCAATATCTTTGACAAGCTCGGCCTCTCGAGTCGAGCCGAGCTAATCATGTACGTTCTTTCGAATTCTGCGATCACTGCGCAGTTGACAACAAGCGGAGAGAAAGAGGCCGGCACCTCCCCGAAGCGGTCCTCGCTCCGGTCTCCCACGACGAAGTGCGAAGATGTTGCGGTATGACAGGACAGAGATTGTCAAAACTATCTGGCATAGCCCAGAACCTTTCCCGAAACGCCAAAGATCGCAGCAAACCGTGGCGGGCGAGAAATCCCGAACTCCCTCCGAGGTCGGGGGCGGGCAAATGGTCAGGTAAATCTCTCCGCTCGGACGATTGCCAGAGAAAGTCTGCTATCGGCTCAGGATATACGCATCGCCGAGGGCGAGCCTCCCGACAGTGCGAGCAAGTTCGCGAGCGTGCCGTCTCGTGCGAAGCGGCCCACGAAGAATCCAGGGTGCGGACAGGGGTATCTACCGAAGGCAATTTTTGTAAGTTATACAAAATAACTAGACTTGTCTGCCTGGGGGATTCTAGACAGACACCGCTATGCTGGCGTTCGGTTCACTATGGAACTGGGTTCGGCAGCACGGCAGAGCGAAGCGATCTTCATCGCCGTCGGCACTCCGCAGGGCAGCTCGGGCGCTGCAGATCTTTCCTACGTTGAGGCGGTGGTCAGCCAGATCGCGCAATGGGTCAACGACTACAAGGTTTTGGTAGAGAAGTGCACCGTTCCGGTCTACACGAACGAGTGGATCAGCTATTGCATGCAGCGTCATGGCGTCGCGCCTCACGATTTCGACGTAGTTTCAAATCCTGAATTCCTCCGCGAAGGCACGGCGATTAGTGGTTTCCTGCATCCCGACCGCATCGTTGTGGGAGCGAACAACGAGCAGTCCGCGCAACTGCTGTGCCGGATCTATGAGCCACTAACGAACGGCAGCTACTACTCCACCAAAAGTGCAGCGCCGGGCGCTCTTCGCGCGGACAAGCGGGGCAGCGGGTAGTAGGGCCCGCTATTTGATCATGTAGCGCGCGCCGCGTCCCTTACCCACCTGGGCAAGGTAGCGCTGGTCGGAGAGCTTTTTTACGTGCACTTTGATTGTGTTGCGGTTAGTGCCGGTGGAATCCTCGATTTCCTTGACAGTGATTTCGCCGCGAGTTTTCACCAGCTCCACGATCTGGCGGGAAAGCGCAGGCAGGGAAGCGCGCAGCGCCTGCTCCTCCTTTACCTTCGCGGCGAGATTGTCCTTCTGCTTCCCCATGGTTTTCAGAAAGAACACCAGCCACGGTTCCCAGTTCTGCTCTTCCTTCCGGATCGTCAGCTGCTCTGCTGCGTGTGCCGCAGTCCCAGGTAATAGCTGTC
This sequence comes from uncultured Acidobacteriaceae bacterium, assembly GCA_963770525.1. GTDB lineage: Bacteria > Acidobacteriota > Terriglobia > Terriglobales > Acidobacteriaceae > Palsa-343. Next base: position 143,976 of record CAVYPY010000013.1, read on the forward strand.
CTTATTGCGCTCGATGACGGTCTCCATCGAGCTGTAGGGAACGTAGCCATAGCCGGCGCGCAGCAGCAGCAGCGTGGTGAGCACACGCGAGAGCCGGCCGTTGCCATCCCTTGAACGGGTGAATCGCTAGGATCACGACAATGAAAATCCCGATCAGGATCAACGGATGCTGGGTTTCCTCCTCGACGGACCGGTTGAACCAGGTCGGCACCCAGCAGGGGAACTAATGTCCGTTTGCAGTTGCGATCGCGCGGTCAGGTATCGCGCACTCGGGCGCGGGTTCGCACCACGCTTGCCGTCTGGCGGAGGGGCCACTACCGCGATTCCGCACTGTCTCAGTCGGCTGCCGATGGGGCTGGAATTGCCGTGAGGGGTGTCGCCGCGGCGCTCTGGGACGAACGCCTGGTTAGATGTTCAATATCCACCACCTGCTGATCAACAAATTCACGGAAGTAGTCCAGAGACAGTCGCAGACCCTCGCGCAGGCTCACTTTGGGTTCCCAGGACAGGAGCCGCCTTGCCTTGCCGATGTCCGGTCTGCGACGGGTCGGATCATCCTCGGGCAGCGGTTCGAAGCGGATGTTGCTTGACGATCCTGTGACCTCCAGAACTGCCTGGGCACATTCAAGGATCGTAAACTCCGTCGGATTCCCGATGTTGGTGGGGAAGTGCTCATCGGAGCGGGAGAGCCGAAGAATCCCTTCGATGAGATCGGATACGTAGCAGAAGCTGCGGGTCTGCTGACCATCGCCATAGATCGTCAAAGGTTCTCCGCGGAGCGCCTGCATGATGAAATTGGAGATCACGCGTCCGTCGCTCGGATGCAGACGGGGACCATAGGTATTGAAGATCCGAACAAGATGAGTGTTCACGCCCCGATAGCGGTGGTACGCCATCGTCAACGCTTCAGAGAAGCGCTTGGCCTCGTCGTAGACCGACCGCAGACCGATCGGGTTAACGTTGCCCCAATACGACTCAGACTGGGGATGTTCCAGCGGATCGCCATAGCACTCGGATGTGGAGGCATGCAGGAATCCTGCGTTATGCTTCTGCGCGATCTCAAGCGTGGTCTCCGTTCCAACCGAACCGACACGGAGGGTTTCGAGTGCAAGTCTCAGGTACTCGCGAGGGCTTGCAGGTGAGGCGAGGTTAAAGACGTAATCCACATACCCTGGATCGAACGGTTTGCAGATGTCTCGCTCTTCGAAAGTGAAGCGAGACTCATTCCGGAGATGGCGAATGTTCGCGGGATTGCCGGTCGAACAATTATCAATTCCGAACACATGATGGCCGTCTCCGAGCAAGCGATCAGCCAGATGAGAGCCGAGAAACCCGGCAACGCCGGTGAGTAGGATGCGACCCATTGATTCACGCCTCGTCAGGGTTCATGATCGTTCACACCTGTTGCCCGACAACTCCGCCGGCGCTTTGCCGGTCCGGACCCGGGATGCCGATCGGCGGAACCGGCGTGTACCGGTTCGATTGGGCTTCCTTCCCGCTCGCCACGACGCCCGGCACGGCGGGGCGGCCCATGCTCAGGTAAGTAAATCCCTGGCTGGCCATCCGTTCGGGCCGATAGAGATTCCTCCCATCAATGACAATGGGAAAGCGAAGAATCTGTCGGAGCCTCGCCAGGTCGAGCTCGCCGAACTCCGGCCAGTCGGTGAGGATTAAAACCGCATCGGCGCCCTGTGCCGCATCGTAGGCACTGGCCGCATATTGCATCTGGCCGGATGAGGGCAGCACAGCCTGCATCTTGTCCATCGCCGCCGGGTCATAAGCAGAGACGCTGCAGCCCCCGTCGAGCAGCCGACGGATCACCTCGATCGCCGGCGATTCGCGAATGTCGTCGGTTCCGCCTTTGAAGGCGAGTCCCAGGGCCGCCACTTTCTTGCCGCGAAGCGTCCAGAGCGCCGAGCGCACCTTATTGAAGAAGATGTCCTGCTGTCGCGCGTTGACCTTCCGCACCTCTTCGAGAATTTGGAAGTCGACCCCCTGCTGCTGCGCGACCCAGGAAAAGGCCGCAACATCCTTGGGAAAGCATGAGCCCCCGTAACCCAGACCCGCACACAGGAATTTCGATCCGATGCGGGAATCAAGCCCCATGCCTGCCGCAATCTCCTCGATGTTCCCGTTGACCGATTCGGCAAGATTCGCAACGGCATTGATGAACGAGATCTTCATGGCGAGAAACGCATTCGACGCGTGCTTGATCAGTTCCGCGCTCTGCGCCGAAGTGACCAGCAGCTTCGCCGGCTTTTCCGCGCTCAGTGGACCGGCCAGCGCGTCTTCTCGCGCATAGTAGGTGCCGCTGGTCAGCGGCTCATAGATCCGCCGCAGAAGATCGGCAGACCGCTGACTATTGGCTCCAACCACAATCCGATCGGGATGCAGAAAGTCGCGGATCGCCGTTCCTTCACGAAGAAATTCAGGATTGGATACGACGTCGAAGTCCTCGCGCTGCACGCCGTGCCGCAGCATGCACTGCGTAATCCACTCATTGGTGTAAACGGGAACGGTGCTCTTCTCCACCAGCACCTTGTATGACCGAACGCTCGGTGCAATTTCGCTCACCACCGCTTCAACGTAGGAAAGATCGGCCGCCCCGGAATTCCCCTGAGGCGTGCCGACTGCAATGAAAATCGCATCGCTTTGCTCCACGCCCCGGCACAGATCGGTCGTGAACTCGACCGCGCCGCCGAAATGCTTGCGCAGCAACTCGGGAAGATGATCTTCGAAGATGGGAGCTCCGCCCTCGTTGAGGAGCTTCACTTTGGCGTCGTTGTTATCCACGCAGATCACGCTGTGTCCGATCTCTGCGAAGCACAGGGCCGCGACCAGTCCGACGTACCCAGATCCGATTACACAGATTCTTACCTGACTATCCATAAAAACAGATACCCCCATTGTGCCGCTTATGGCTGGAGCTATATAAGCTTTCTTCCACCTACAAAGTCGTGCCGGGGAATCGCTGCGTATGAGTTATTTATGACAAACATTGCTGCAGGGACGAGTCGACAAGGCCTGAATCCAAAATCTACTTCGACGCGTATTCCTGGCTGCTGTTCACTCTCTCTACTGCTCCCGCGGGGATTTGCTCCCCTCTGTTCCGGATGAAGGTTAGTCGGCCAGCTGGCTTCGTCTGTCGCCCCAGGGAATGGCGCAGATGACTCTCTTACGCAGACTTTATTGCTCCGTCTGGCGGAGCCATTTCCGCGGCATATCCACGGAAGTCATGTCCCTTCATCGTGAGGTAAAAGAGCAGCTCAACACGGCTTGAGATGCCAAGTTTCTCAAACGCACGAAACATATAGTTCTTCACCGTGTGTTCGCTCAGTCGCAGTTCCTGGGCTATGCTCTTGTTGGTCTTGCCCATCGCCGCACAATGCACCACCTGCAGCTCGCGATCCGTGAGATCTGCCGCATCCGTTTCTCCCAGCAAAGTTGGGGCGGGGAGATTAAAAAGCACCTGAAGGAGGAAATTGGCCTCCTGGCGCCCTGCCCAGATAAAGCCGCGCCTGACATGATCGATGCAGTCGAGGAATTCGGCGATCGGCTGATCCCGGCAGAACACTCCGCGCGCCCCCGCGCGAAAAGCATGGATAACCCCCGCGTGGGTCGGAGAGTTGAGAAGGACGACGATGAGCACGTCGATATGTGACTGGCTGACTGCCCGGGCAAGATCGAAACCATTCCGCAGGTTGTTGTTCACATCGGCCGCAATCACGACGAGATCGGCGTGATGGGTCGTTAGTGTCTTCAGCAAATCCAGAGAGTGGATGGCCGATGCGTTAAACTTTTTCTCGCGAACCAGCGTCGCCGCCAGAAGATCGCTGCTCATCGAGTCACGATCAGCGATCAGAACCCGAAATTCACGCTCCGAATTATTCTTCTCCTCACCGGGCTGGGACACCGCCCGCTGGGTTATTGCCGGGCGCCGGTGCGCATTCACGAGAGGGCTCGATAACTGAAAGTTCATGGGTTCCCCCCACTGTTGCAAAGTGAGTTCACACACAACTTGAGTCGTCTCCCTGTCTTGCGCAGATACCAGGTTCAGAATCTGTCGCGAAGCCCGTTCGAATCAGGACTTCTGTCGCCATTTGCAATGCGATACGTCGTTTTCCGGAGAGGTCGTCTCCGCGGTAGTCGAACCATGTACCAGTGGGTACACTTTAACCCAAGTCAGTTCCTTGCAAAGGTTAATTCGGCAAAAACTTTCTTCTCTATTGGGACCACGGACGCCTTCTCTCTAATGTCTTTCCGGGCCCGGCGCTTGCGCGGACGTGCACGCCTTTTGCCAGTTGCTTGCGCGCTACGGACGCCATCTTGCGTCGACGGCGATGTTTGCTTGCGGGACCGCTCTTTTCACACGGCTGATGCAGCAACTGCATCACAACCAGTTATACTGCCCACACGGAGGCCGGTCTGCGGACACAGAGCCCGCACCTGATGGAATTTCACTCCCGTAAGCCCCCCGGATGGCCGGGCACGGATGCCGTCGCACTGTCATGGCTTGCGAAATACAGCCGCAGGATCGCGGCTACGATCATGGCTTTCACTTTCTTGGTGACGGCCGCCATTGCTGTTCATTCCGGCCCAACGCTGCGCTATGGGGATGAACAAGCGTACGAGCAGATCGCCGCTCACCTGATCCATCAGCACAGGTACACGGCTGACGGTGTGCGTCTCACCGCATATCGTCCGCCCGGATACGCATGGTTCCTGGCTTTGGCCGAGGAGCCTGGGCGCATCCAACGTCGCGCTGCGCATCCTGAACGCCTCTACCCTGATCCTGGCGCAGTTGTTTCTGTTTCTCACGGTCAGCGTCTATGCCGCCGAGAGTACTGCGGTCACTGCACTCATCCTGACTCTGGCGTACCCGATCCTCTTCTACACAGCCACGCTTCTGTTTCCGCAAACCCTGGGTGCGGCACTCCTGCTCTGCGGCATCTGGCTGCTGATCAGGCCCGAACCCCTGAGCCTGAAGCGCGGGGTCGCCGCAGGTCTGGTGTGGGGCTTCCTGATCCTGACCATTCCAACGTTTCTCGTAATCGCGGCCGCGACAATCGGCGCGGTGGGATGGCGAAACAGAAAGGCGCGATTCGGGCTCTTAGCGGCGGTCCTGACGATCGCCGTTCTCCTGGGGGCGTGGTCTTACCGGAATTACCGCGTCTTTCACGCCTTCGTCCTAGTATCCACGAACGGTGGCGTCAATCTTCTCTTGGGCAATTCTGAAGATGCCACAAGCGACACGAGCTCTCACAGTCTCGCAATTCAGTATGTGGAGATCGGCCACAGCGAGCCAAACGAAGTAGCAGCCGATCGGTACTACTCTCAGCAGGCAAAGCAATGGATCTTCCACAACCCGGCCCGAGCGGTCCAATTGTACTTCGCCAAGCTAATCCATTACTTTGGCTTTATCGATAATCTCGTGTCCGACGACGACAGCAGCACGCTGGTTTCCCGAACCGCAAGGATGGAGATCATGCTGGTAACCTGGGGTCCTCTACTTCTTCTCTTCTTCCTGCGACTGGCACTTTTTCGAAAACTTCCCACTTTCTTTCACTGAAATACTGTTCGCTGGACTTTACCTTTCCAATGCAGCCTTCGTTTCGCTCTTTTTTACCCGGATTCGCTTCCGGATCCCCATGGACTGGCTGCTGATTGCAGTCGACGCGGGAATGGCTGAGATGCTCTTCGTCTCACTCCTCGCAAGAAAAGCTCCGCCAATCACATCCAGGGTAAGCGTCCGGTGAGTCCCATCCGAGCGATCAAAGCATGTTGGCGTAGTCGGAACGATGGGACGCGAGGGAGCCTTAGACTCCGATAAAGACGAGGTACTGGTGGACCTTAAGTCTGGACTTCTCCGCCAGATTCTCGACGGCCTTCAATAAGACTTCTTCATTAGGAGCGCTCGCATTGCTGAAGAGTGTCTTCCACTCCGCAAGGAAGCGGTCTATCTGGAGCCGGTTGAAGACGGTGTCTCCATTGCGGTCGATTGATGCCAGCATGGGATATGCACTCGTATCCGGAGATCCCGGCAGCCTGTCGAGGAGGTTCCTTCCATCGGCTACCAACTCGATTTGCTCACCAGATTCTGTCTGCAGTGCGATGTATAGCCCCATACGGATGTCTCCCGAAGTGATCGTTACATGAGATTTTAAGTGTCCACGAGTTTTTGCAGGTGGACACTTCCGAAATGAAGGCTAAGGGGTTCGGTGGCCGTGTTCCAGGGCAGCAGTTCCTCGATCCGGCTGAGGGGATGATCGGCGATGCGGCTCAGCACCTCGCGCAGCCAGCGTTCAGGATCGACGCCGCTGAGGCGTGCCGTTCCGAGCAGGGTGTAGATGGCAGCTGCGCTCTCGCCGCCACCGTCTGATCCACAGAACAAATAGTTCTTCCGGCCCAGAGCGACGGTGCGGAGCGCCCGCTCGGCCGCCGAATTATCAATCTCAATGCGCCCATCATCGACGTAGCGGGTGAGGGCACGCCAGCGCGAGAGCGCGTAGCGAATGGCCTCCGCCGTCTCTGACTTCGGAGGAGTGATCGCAGCGTCTTTTCCATCCATGCTCGGAGTTCACTCAGCAGCGGTGCCGCACGAGCCTGCCGGAACGCTCTGCGTTTATCGGGCGGTTTGCCGCGAACCTCTGCCTCGATCCCGTAGAGGGCGCTGATACGATCGAGGGCACCAGTGGTGGTCGGCGAAGGATGCGCAGCATGGATGTCGTGAAACTTGCGGCGGGCATGAGCCCAGCAGGCTGCTTCGCGAATCTGGCCTGTGTCGTACAAGTGGTGAAAGCCGGAATACGCATCGGCCTGCAGCGTCCCCGTGAAGCCCTTCAAATGTTCCCGGGGATGCTCGCCCTTGCGATCCGGCGAGTAGGCGAACCAAATGGCGGGAGCGGTGCTGTCGCCCGACGGACGATCATCGCGCACGTAGGTCCAGAGCCTACCCGTCTTCGTCTTCCCGTTGCCGGGCGCGAGCACCGGCACGGGCGTGTCGTCAGCGTGCAACTTCGTGGCACCGAGAACATGACGGCGCACTGCATCAACCAGCGGCGCGAGCAGTTCGCTGGCGGCGCCCACCCACCCGGCGAGCGTGGAGCGATCGAGTTCGACTCCCTGTCTGGCGTAAATCTCAGTCTGGCGATAGAGCGGGCAGTGGTCCGCATACTTCGAGACCTGAACATGGGAGAGTAGACCGGGAGCAGCCAGCCCGCGTGCGATCGGTCGCGATGGCGCCGGAGCTTCGATCACCGTCTCGCACTCGTTGCAGGCGAACTTGGGGCGGACATGCCGGATCACCCGGAAGCTCTCGCGGACATAATCCAGCTGCTCAGAAACGTCCTCGCCAAAGTGGCGCAGATCGCCGCCGCACTCCGGGCAGCAGCTCTGCTTCGGCTCGTGGGTCACGATCTGGCGTGGCAGATGCTCCGGCAGGGGCTTGCGAGCCGGCTTCGCTCCTGTGTTGTCGGTCTGTCCTTCGCACACCGGTGCTGACGCCAGTGCCGAGTGGATCGCCTCCATCTCTTCCAGTTGCAGTTCGAGCTGATCGAGCTGGATCGAGAGCTTCTCGCTCTTGCGCCCAAAGAGCATCCGGCGCAGCTTCTCCACCACCAGCCTCAGGTGTTCGATCTGCTCGGATCGTTCCCGTAGCTCGTCCTGATACTCAGTCCGCTGCTGGTCCAGTGCGGCTCTCTGCCGGTCCAGTTCCTCCAGTTGCCGCTGCTTCTCTTCGCGCTGCGAGAGGATGAGCGCCTTCAGCGCTTCGATGTCGAGTGCATCAAGATCGGGGAGCGGCGCACGCATCGTCCCAGGCAGCATGCCACGGTTGTGTAACTGCCGAGTATTAAATCTGGTTCACACCGCCATCGGCGACTGCCATGTACGATCCGGTCTGCGCCTGTCGATACCTTCGAGCAACATCGATAGCTGAGCGCGGCTCAGCGACACGGTTCCACTGGTGGCCTGCGGCCAGATGAAGCGACCCCGTTCCAGACGCTTCTGTAAAAGACAGAGGCCGTCACCATCGAACCAAAGGAGCTTAATCAGGTCACCTCGTCTTCCCCGAAATACGAAGACATGGCCAGAGTAGGGCTCCTGTTCGAGGACAGTCTGTACCTGGGCACTGAACCCATGAAAGCCGCGCCGCATGTCAGTGATGCCTGCGGCAAGCCAGATGCGCGTGCCTGCCCGCAACTCGATCACCGCGCCAGGCTCTCCAGCACAGCACGAATGACGGCAGGATCGGCAGCACCTTCGATGCTCAGCAATGCTCGCCCAGGAAACTCGATCGTGACGCTACCCGTGGCTGGCAGCGCAGGCGCCTAGATCGGCGGCTCTGCCGCCTTCGGCGCCTCCGGTTCTGCTGCGGTCGTTACCGGCACCAAGGCCGTGGCCCGCTTCGAGCCGCGCGGCTTCAGTTCGCCAAGCTCATACTGCCGCTTCCAGCGGAACACCTGTCGGCGTTCACGCCGTTCGCCAGAGCTATACCTGCGACGCTCGCGCCCGGCTCCAGCGTCAGCTTTACTATCCTCGGCTTCTCTTCAACCCGGCGAAACACGCGCCGCTTCCGCCCCGATGTGATCACGCCATCCATGCGCCTATCGTGGGCTGTCGCTCGCCGGCTGTCCAGATGGGAACACCTGACGCTTACCATCTAGGACGAGCGCTTAGTTCTGAGTGTGAAGATGCCCGATCGCACAACCGCTCGGAAGTTAGCCCCCGGCTGTCAGTTCGGGAGTATAAGCCGCTTCGTCCTCCGGCAACTGCGCCGCCGCTGCTCCCTCACGCCCTTCGATACCGAGGGAAAAGATGACCGACGAAAACAGGATCCAGATCAGCTGGTTTCCGGCAACAATCGATGACTCATCCAACTGATACAGGAAGATGACGGCTAGAAACGCAAGCGGCCACATTGCGTCGGACTCAGGGTTATGGCGGAGGTAGCGAGTGGCTCGCCAGGCGCCAATGCCGTTCACGAGAAAATACAGGAGTAGGCCAATACACCCGAGGCTGAGCACGAGATCGATCGATCCGTTATGTGCGTGGGGGAGAGAGTCCCAGTTAACCGCCTCACGAACGAGCCTTGCTGGCCTGGAAGACACGGTCCAGAAGGCAGCGTATCCGTAACCCAACAGCGGTCTCATTCGCACAAAGCGAAGACACTCCCGCCAAATGGGGAGACGCCCCGTCATGGTCGGGTCTTTTCCGGTCATGGTCAGAAACGTCGTGAAATTCTGAAGGATGAAGTTGCAGGCAATGATCGCGATACCAGCGCCTGAGAGGCAGAGCAGGATGAGCGCTTTCCTTCGCTTCCAGCGCAGGATCCGAAACAGGAAGAACAGCACGGTCATTTCGGCCATAATAATCAGGCCACCCGTTGACTGCGAAGCCACGAGCAGAGCGAAGATCAGCACCATCAGGAGCCCTGTGGAGATGGCACTCCTTCGTGTGGGGCGTGGGAGGCTGAGGATCACCACGCCGGTGAGTACGATCAGTCTTGCCCACGTGTTCTTCGTGGTGACGATGCCATGCCATGCCGTAGCCGCTATCTCATCGTCACCCGGATTCGGAACAAACCCAGGGAAAAAGACCTGGGCGACCACACCCAGCACCAGGACCAGCGCCAGAACCCTCCAGATCAACTGCAATTGCTCCCGCAGCGAGTAGCGCCGCGCAAATTCCATTCCCACAAGGGCAGACAGAAGGAGGGGGACACCCTTGGCGAGGGTAGCTCCCGTGTCGATCGACCAGAAGACCGACAGCACGGCAAGAATTACCAGTGCCGCGAAAGTCCTGTTAACAGCGACCATTTCGAGGACATCCCTGCGTCGACGAAGCAGCATGCTCAGCACTGCAACATAAGTCGCGGCCCACAGGGCCTTCATCATTGGTGACCCTGAGGAGTCTTGACTCGCAGTAGCGCTCGCGGTGAACGCCTCCAACGCTCCACTAGACAGGAACAGTACGAAGGAAAAGAAAAACGCCGTTACAAATTGGCGGCTGATTCTCACTGGTTTTCCTCGTACGATTTGCCATCGCATTGGGAACAAAGGAAAGATTTTGGTCGTACGGTGATGAGCAGTTGCAGCGCCCGATCTGGCCATCGCGCCGAACGGATTTCTGTCCGGGGCGTAGTTGAACAGGCGAGAAGTTCACGCTGCCGACTATTGTCCCAACGCATAGCGCTATTCGGCAACGCCGGCCTAACAGGTGCACTGTCGGAAGGTGCCAATTTGCCTAGTAACACAATCACTCCAAACGAATACAAGCGAGTTGTACCCTATCAGGCGTATCACACCTAAACCGCGCCGACACCACCGCGGGTAGCTGCGCTGCGAGCCCAAGGGTCACCTCGGCCGGCGGCCCGATATACACGAAAACTCGCGAGGCAGCGGCTAGCTGCGCTCTGATTCCAGAGGGGAGGTAGCCAGACGGAGATGCATCGGCGGCGGATTCTGCCGACTCCGGCGGAGCAATGTAAAGAGGCGAACCGCTCCGCGGCTGGATTGGCGTGATCTTTTGCCCAATCCAGGGTGGATCAAGCAGCACAATGTTCCGAGATGAAAAGCTTAGCGCCGGGGCCCACCTGTAGGGATCGAAAGCGATATCGCGGGCTCCTCGTTCATAAGTATCGATATCAGGGCTGACCAGGAGCGTTGCCATGCTGTCGTTTGGCAGCGGCTCTTGCTCAACCACCCGCAGGTCGCGTGCGATCGGCACGAAGTACATGTATGCAGGAATTATAGTGAGTATACAAGCCGAAACGCCGACCCCTTTGAGTAGTGTCTGACCATGCCTGTCCGGAACGCCTCGTCCTGCGGAGGAAAGTAAAGCGCCACACCACACAGCTATGATTAAGCGATCCGCGAAGTGAGATGAACCATTCACGTTGTTCGGTAAAAATGGGATCGCCATCCCGAGTAGGACGGTTGCGATAAATGCCGTCGTCGAAAAGCCAATCCGTGATTTTTTCCAGGAATTGATAGCACTCAGCCCTCCGGTGACCATCGCCCAGCAGAAGATGCCATAGAGACAAGCCCTGTAGGCATTGATCCAGACACCGCGAGCCCGCGTGCTGTACGGGGATAAACCGTACAGTAATGCGTATCCTCTAAATACATCCATATGGAAGCCGATCGCTAAAATGGCAGCATGTGTTTGAGTTCTATCGCGTGCCTGGGCCGGAATTACCGTCGAAAGCAGAAGAACCGTCAATCCAACGAGTTGTAGGCGGTGCTCCCGCAACCACCCACTCAACTGTCGCTCTCGGATGGAGTCCATAGAAAAAGCGAGGACCAAGTCCAGACCGCAAAGCAATATAAGCAGCAGAAGTGGGACGGGATGCGTAACTGCCAGCACGCCAACAGTCAGACAAAAGGCGACAAACGCCGCCTTCCTGCGCTTAGCAAGTCGTTGCCAAAATGCAGTCGCGATCAGAACCAAACCAACCCCCAGTGTAAAGTTGAAGAACCCCTTCATGAGGCACCAGGGTAATAGAAGAGGCGTGCACACGAGGCATACCCACCTGCCTGCATCTCCAGCCTCGTTGCTGCTGAAGAGCAACCCCAGTCCGAGGGAGAACACGATAATGCACACCAGCACTTTCTCGGCAGCGTCGTAGGGAAGGATCTGGACGAGAGCAAGCAGCAGGGCGTAGTGGGTTGCGTAGGGAGGGAATGGCTTTCGAATCTGGAAGTAATTGCATTTAGCTGTGTGTCGCAATAGCGTTTCGAGAATGTGGACGTAATACCGGTGCATCGGACCATCCTGCGAAGGGAACACCGGACAAAAAACCACGACTACGCAAACGGCACACATAAAGAAGACACATAGCCACTCAGGAGAGAGTAGCCACCACGACGAGAAGTATTTCGAGGGCACTCTCCCTCCAGACCTCTGTCCAGCGCTTGGTAACCTATCGGCGCTTCTGAGCGGACAGACGAATGCAGCATTGGTATTCCTGCGATTCCACCGATACAATAAGCGCATTCGTAAAGATGTTCCCCTACCGCCGCCGCTGCTGGTTGAACCGCCCTCCCACGGCCGAACACGAGAGCTAGAGGCCAGTCCGGAATACGCCTATCTCCCGAGAGAGTAAACAGCACCATCCGAGTGGATATGGGCCGTTTGGCCCACGTTCACCAGCATTTAACCCATGTTTTCCCATAATCTGAACACTGTGTGGCCCAAGATTCTTCGCATCCACCGACCACGGATTGCCCGCCTTGTCCAGGGTCGGCGGCGGATCCGGCAGGTAAACCTTTGTCGGCGCATCAATGATCTGAACCATGTCGCCGCCGAAATCGGTTGAGATTTCATCGCTGTGTGGGCGCAAGTGAACGACCGGCTTCTCCTGCCGGGAAAGCATTTGGGCGCCGAAGCAGAATCAGGCAGATAAGTAGAACTCTCATCGACGCTCCACGGCGAATGCCCGCGAGGACCTGCGATCCCCACTGCCCATCGAGCTATCGCTCGCTCTTTTCATATGTCCACATCGGAAACTACCTGGCAGTGCATTCACATTCCATCGAATGCAGCTGTGTCTCACTACTGTAGCGCGACTCCCGTGACTTGCGGCAGATTTTCAGTATTCATACTTTCTTCTCATGAGTCGATTGAGTCGGTATCTCGTATCGGTGTGCTCCTGATGCCTCTTCCATGCTCCGTCCTGAGAGAAGGTAGCCACCTTCGCAACTCTTTCTGACTCACTTCATTTTCAAACATTCGGCAGATTGTTCCCGGCGCACTCCGGGAATACTCTGGCATCTCTTATGGCGCCCAGTTCCGTTCTTGAGCTGACGGCTCAGCGCAGATCCGGTGTTCGATTCAGGCTTCGCCTTCCCGTGATCTTTCACTGGACGGACGGGACGGAACATACGGAGGGCGGTTTTACCTACGACGTCTCCCTGGACGGAGCGCTGATTCTCAGCAGCCGGTGTCCACCGGTCGGAGCAAGTATTCGTATTCAGGTCCTGATTCCTGCGCTCGACAACAGCACGGAAGAGGTCCGTATCGAGTGCGTCGGAACGGTCACGCGCGTGACGCGGCAACCGGCGTCCTTCGGCGTCAGCGGCAAGTTCGATTACGCGCAACTCACGCGCGAGACGTTGATGTAGTGAGGGGGACGGGAGAGCCAGATGCCTTCCCACGACCCGGCAGAAGCGAGTCAATTCAGGGGTTTGGATCCTGGGACTCACAGGGCGAAGCTATGCCCAGCGTTCGGGAATGGTTAGGTTCCGGACAGGGCACCTTCACTGCGTTTCCGGAATGTCACGCAGCGAGCGTGCCCCTGCAATGCATAGAACCGTTGACTATCCACTTTCGCTTCAAAGCGGATGAGGAAATGACACAACAGAGCCACTCATGATTCTCGATTACTATAAACTTCGCGAGCAGCCATTCGGATCGACACCCGATCCCCGCTACTTTTACGCGAGCGAAACCCATCGCGAAGCGCTTGCCTCGCTGCTCTACGGAATCGAGACGGGCCGCGGCTTTCTCGCTCTGATTGCACAGCCGGGCATGGGTAAGACAACGCTGATCTTTCGTTGGCTGGCCCAGATGCAGCCAAAACTTCGCAGTGTGTTTCTCTTCCAGACGATCTGCACACCGCTTGATTTCCTCCGGCTGTTGCTTACTGACTTGGGCGTTGAGGACATCAGTGGAGGAGTTGCCGAACTACAGTCCAAACTGATTCAGATCGTGATGGAGCAGTCCCAGGCCGGCACCAAGCTGGTGATCGTCGTCGATGAAGCGCAGACCCTCGACAACTCCGTGCTGGAACTGATCCGGATGCTCTCCAATTTCGAAACCTCCAACCAGAAGCTGATGCACATCGTCCTGTGCGGCCAACCGCAGCTGGCGCGGAAGCTTGCATCTCCTGAGCTGGTTCAGCTTCGACAGCGCATTTCGATTATCGCTCGTCTCGATCCTTTCACCCCCGAGCAGACCGCGGCCTACGTGAATGAGAGACTGCGCGTCGCCGGATGGAAGTCAGAAGACTCCTCTTTTCGACGAAGCCGCGATGAAGTTGATTGCCTTCCACAGTGGCGGGCTCCCGCGCAACATCAATAATCTTTGCTTTAATGCACTTTCACTCGGTTGCGTACTCCGCCGGAAGACAATCGACGCCGACATCATTCGCGAAGTGATCGGCGATCTCGAGGTCGAAAAACTCATTGAAGCTCCGACCCCTCAGCCCCGCAAAGAGGCGCTGCCTTCCGTTCCCCAGGTCATTCCGCAGAATCCATCGCATCTCGCGCGATTTGGCTGGATCCCGCTGGCGGCAGCCGTTTCGTTGCTGACGTTCACTCTTTCAGGAGTCGCCACACCGACTCCCACTTCGACGCCTACCCGCCCTCTCATTGAGCGTGCTGCGGCTCCGCGAGTTGCGCTGCTCCCTGCACAGACATTTTCGCAGCCTGTTCCGATCGCCGCTCCGGTCGCCTCGCCGACTCCGCCAGTCGATCCCCCAAAACCACCGCGGCTGCGTCCCAAACCGGCGATCGTTCGCTCCAAACCGCCGACGAACGTAACAGATCGCATTCTCGTGCCACTCGGGGTCGTACTCGAATCCGGCGATTCTTTCAGAAAGCCAAAGGTTCTGCTGACTCCAAACGAGGAGAGCGGGCAGCCGTCCGGATTCGCCGATACACGGTAGACGCATGACTGCGCCGCCACGACACAGGTTCGGTCAGAGTGGTCGTGAATGACTGTGAAATCAACCGCAACCTGATCCTGCAACCGGGTCCTTCAGTGAGGCCAGTTCCGGATTGGGTTTGTTATCGAGGTTCCCTGTCCGCAGGTCCCTGAGAACTGAACGAATTGTGAGCTCTGCTGCGAACCTGGCGCGTGAGGTCTACTGTGAACCTGGCGACATTGCAATTGCCGGAGAGAAGTCCCACAACCGAGGAAGACAACTGGCATGAAAGTCAGTTTTATGTCACACCTCGTCGACTTAGCGTCATCAACTCTAAATCCGCCCTGTGGATGGTCCTCGACGCCGCAACCGTAATTGCGGTCTCCATTCTGTCGATCACCCATGAGCGGCAACTTGAGCTGCTGGTGGGCGTTCGGGGGCTCGTTCATGGGACGTTGACTCATCATCGGTCCATGGGCAGCCTGCTGGGGCTGCTTTGTGGTTTTGCAATTATCATTGTTGCCGTCAGCCACAGTTTGCTGCTCTATTCACCTATCCGATTGCGCAGCACGCTGACTGAGCAAGGACGCACGATTCAGGCCTGCTTCACGGCCGCGCTCCTTCTCACAGGCGCCCTCTACGTCCTCAAGGCGGAGGATATCCCGCGCGAGATTGTGTTCCTCACGGTTGTCACGGTGACGATCGCCCTTAGCCTGCGCCGCCTGATCTTTCGAATCATCTACAACCGCCGGTTCGATCGCGGCCTGGGGATGCGCAATGTTCTCATCGTTGGTACCGGGCCCGAAGCGGCTGCCCTCCGGCACCACATAGACCACGTACGCCACCTCGGCTATCGGTTCCAGGGATTCATCGAGATCACGGGCCAGCGACACGTCGCCGGCATCCGCAGCGCAGATATCGCAGGGGATATCGACACTCTTTTCCAAACGGCCCGGCGGCGTTTCGTCGATGAGATCCTCGTGACCACCAAGTGTGACAAGGAATTGATTCACCGTCTCGTCATGGAATCTCGCGTGCAGGGATTCGATTTGCGGGTGGTTCCGGAAATGTATGACGGCCTTGCATGGAACCGACCGATTGAATACATCGGACAGTTTCCAACCATACCGCTTCACCGCGGAGAAGTTCCCGAGCTTGAGCTGGTGCTGAAGCGTGGCGTCGATATCGCCATTTCCGGTCTCACGCTTGTAATCCTCGCGCCTCTGATGATCCTGATTGCCGCCGCCATAAAGCTGGACTCGGCAGGACCTGTTTTCTACGTATCCGAGCGTATCGGAAAGAAGGGGTGCGTCTTTCGCTGCACGAAATTCCGGACCATGGTGCGCGACGCCGATGCGCGCCTGACCGAAATCCTTCATATGAATGAGCGCGACGGGATTCTTTTCAAGATGACGGGGGATCCGCGCATCACCCGCCTCGGCCGAATCCTGCGGAAATACTCGCTGGACGAGCTGCCTCAGCTCGTTGATGTTCTGCGCGGCGATATGAGTCTCGTAGGCCCGCGCCCCCCGCTTGCTAACGAGGTTCGGAAGTATCAGCTCAGCCACCTGCGCCGGCTCGACGTCCACCCCGGAATCACCGGCTTATGGCAGGTGCAGGCCCGTCAGGATCCATCATTTGACAACTACATTTCGCTGGATGTGGCGTACATCGACAACTGGAGTATCTGGCTCGATCTCAAGATCCTGGCACGCACTGTTGGAGTTGTGTTACAAGGCACCGGCGCCTGACATCGTCCTGTCTTCGTAGCTTCCGATCGATTACCCGTTCCCCCCAATTACACTGCCAAAACTGAGGATAAGTGGTATGAGCAGATATTACGAACTAATGCAGCAGGCTGAGTTTTATCTCTCAGAACCCGCTGTGCCGGCTGCAAAGCCGGCGGCGCACCGGCCGCGAGAGAAAGCAACGCTCACCGAGACGCACTCGCTGGATAATGACTGCCTCAATCTGGTGCAGCGCATATTTCTTCTTGAGCAGGAGAACCCTGCACGAGTTGTCGTCTTCGCGGGTCTCCAGGGCAACGGCGCTCAACGACTGTGTGCGGCGGCCGGAGAGCACCTGGCCCACGTTGTTCGCCGGCCAGTCTGCATCGTCGAGGCGAATTTTCGATCGGACTCAACAGAGAGTTATATCCCCGCAGACGACTCCGTCGGCCTCTCGGCCGCACTGATGCAGGAAGGCCCCATCATCGACTTCTGTACGCCGACGCAGGACGACAACCTGTGGATTCTCAGTGCGGGGGTAGGCGCTCCTGGACTCCTGACGCCCGAAAACCTGAAGCTACGGATTTCAGAGCTTCGGGATGCCTTCGCCTTCGTGGTGATCGACGCTCCTCCGCTGGACCGCTATGCCGAAGGTGTGATCTTTGCCCAGCTATCCGATGGTGCGGTGCTGGTCCTGGAATCGGGTTCGACGCGCCGAAAAGAATCGGAGCAGATCGTCGCCAACCTGCGCTCCTCGAACATCCGTATCCTGGCCGCGGTATTGAACAACTTCGCGCAACCCATCCCAGGAACACTTCGCAGATTTATCTGAATTCATCCCCCGGCCCTTACGTCGAAAGGACGCGGCCGCACAGCCACTGCCGGTCACGTTGCCGACCTTCATTTTGCGAGGTACTCATGTCCAAATTATTGCTGTTCAACGGACTGCTGATCGCCGCCATGTTGTCGTCGCCCGGGATTGGCGCTGCCCAGAGCGCCTTGCCGGTGGCGACGAGCAGCGCCCCTTCAAGTAGTCATCAGCCCCAGTTTGATGAGCGATATCCGCGATACGTGATCCAGGATCAGGACACGCTCATGGTGTCCTTTCCGCTGTCCCCCGAATTGAACCAGACCGTCACAGTACAACCCGACGGTTTCGTGAGTCTACAGTCGGCAGGAAGTGTTCACATCCAGGGCCTCACGGTTCCGAAAGCAATCGAAGCGATCAAGCAGGCATACGCCGGTATTCTTCACGACCCCATCATCACCATCGATCTTGAGGACTATCAGAAGCCGTACTTTACTGTCTCCGGCCAGGTGGCGAAGCCCGGGCAATACATTCTGCGTGCGGACACCACTGTCGCGGAGGCAGTCGCGGTAGCCGGCGGCATGGCCTCATCCGCCAAGTCCCAGGTGTTCCTCTTCCACCGTACCTCGAAGGACTGGTACAAGGTCACGCGCTTCAACATGAAGGATCTGCTCAACGGAAAACCTGTCGAAGAAGACGTCTTCGTCAAGTCCGGCGACATGATCATCGTTCCCGAGAAGTTCATATCCAAGTTTCGCGAATATGTTCCATACGGTGTCAGCACCGGCACCTTTGTAAACACTCCTTAGCCGGCCCGTAATCACAAATCACGGAGTTAAAATCATGCGCGATGCAAACCTGAAACGAGCCCACGGTAAGCGCGAAGATGACGACATTACCCTCGAAGAGCTTGTTACGCCCCTTTTCCGGCACAGACGTACGGTTCTCCTGGCGTTCGTGACTCTGTTCGCACTTGCGGGGACGCTCGCGCTTCTGAGAGGCGGCACTTATGAGTCTCGCGTATCCATCCTCGTCAGCCGCGAGCGAATGGACCCGCTGGTGAGCACCGAATCCACGAACCAGCTAACAGGCAATACGCCGCCCCTGACAGACGAGGAAGTAAACTCCGAGGCGGCGTTGCTGAAGAGCCGCGATGTTCTCGAGCAAGTCGTCCTCGCGAACGGGCTGCAGCATTCCACTCCTGGCCTTTCCCTGGGAAAGCTTCTTCACCCTCACCAGACCGAAGCGGACCGAACGGCACGTGCGGTCAAAGGCCTCGCCAGTGCTCTGCATATTGAGACGCCGACCAAGACGAACCTGATCGAGGCGTCTTACCGCTCCTCCAATCCGCAGCTTGCCTACAACGTTCTCCGGAGTCTCACAAGCTTCTATCTGGAGAAGCACGCTGAGGTTCATCGGCCGCAGGGATCCACCGATTTCTTCACCCGGCAGACCCTTCTCTATAAGAATGCGCTTGAAGCCTCCGAGGCGCGTCTTCGCGAACTCGGCGTGACGAAAGACATTGCCGATCCGGATGAAGAACGATCGAACTTGGCCCTCCAACTGGCAAACAACATCGGGCAGCTGCACACAACCGAACAGGCGATTGCCTCCGACGAGCAACGAATTCACAGCGATCAGCAACAGTTGAAGGTGACGCCTGCGCGGATGGCCACCAAGCAGGATACGAATGCGTCGGACGTCCTGCTGCAACAGCTCGGCGCTACCGAATTGGCAGCTGAGAATCGCCGCACTGATTTACTCCTTAAATACGATCCGTCTTATCCTCTGGTGCAGGAGGCCGATCAGGAGCTTGCCGAAATCCGCCAGGCAATTACCGCAGCCCGCCAGACCCACTATGTCAACCAGGAGACCGATCGTGATCCCACATTCGAGATGCTCAGAGAAGATTTAGCTAAATCTGTGGTGGATCTGGCAGCACAGCGCGCCAGCCGTGACGCGACCCAACAGGGCATCGCCGACATGCAGCGAGAGATGGTGCAGCTCAGCAGCCAGTCGCTGCAGGTTGCGGATCTCCAGCGGGACGTCAAAGCGAACGAACAGAATTACCTTCTCTATCTTTCCAAGAGAGAGCAGGAACGGGCCTCGGATGCCCTCGACAGAAGCCGTATCGAGAACATCGCCATTGCCGTGCCGCCGGCGATCGCCGCCCTGCCGGTGCATGGCCCGCTCTTCGGCATCGCTATCGCGTTTGCTATCGCACTCGTTCTCAGCATTGCTCTTGCCTATGGACTGGATTTCTTCGACCCGTCTTTCCGTTCGCCGGCGCAGGTCGCCGACACTCTCGGTATCCCAACCGTCGTGGTGATGAACCGGCGTTCCGCATGAGGTTGTACCCGCTGCTGCTCCGTGTCGTCTGATTAACGCACTTCGTCAGCGCGATCCTGCACTGGACGCAGTGACGGACACCAGCGACACCTGCGCTCCTCGTGTGCGCGGATGTGCATCCATCTGCTTCCGCATTCCGCAGTTCCCTTTATCCGAACACACTGCCTGCAATAGCTAACCGTTTTCCAATCGGGGGTACATCATGAGCGTCGCTGTAATCACAGGTGCCGCGGGACTGGTCGGTTCAGAATCGGTCGCTTACTTTGCTTCACGGGGCATGACGGTTGTCGGTATCGACAGCGGGATGCGAGCGCAGTTCTTTGGGGAGGAAGCTTCCACTCAGTGGATGCGCGAACGGCTTCTCGCGAACATTCCTGGTTATCGGCACCATGGAGCAGACATCCGCAGCTACGAATCGATCGCTGAGATCTTCGCAACCTACGGCAGCGCCATCGAACTCGTGATCCATGCCGCCGCCCAGCCGTCGCACGACTGGGCGGCGAGGGAGCCGTTCACTGATTTCAGCGTAAATGCTAACGGTACCTCCGTGATGCTTGAGGCTACCCGCAGGTATGCACCCGACGCGACATTTATCTTCACCTCCACCAACAAAGTATATGGGGATACACCGAATTCGCTTCCGCTGGAGGAAAAAGAGCTGCGCTGGGAAGTCGCACTCACCCACCCGTATCACGCAGTGGGAATTCCCGAGACGATGCCGATCGATCACACCACCCACAGTCTCTTCGGTGCCTCGAAAGTCGCGGCTGACGTTCTCGTTCAGGAGTATGGACGCTACTTTGGCATGAAGACAGTCTGCTTTCGCGGCGGCTGCCTCACCGGCCCCAATCACTCGGGTACCCAGCTGCATGGATTTCTGGCCTATCTGCTGAAGTGTGCAGCGACGGATACTCCCTACAAGGTATTCGGATACAAGGGCAAGCAGGTTCGCGACAACATTCACAGCGCCGACCTGGTGCGAGCTTTTGATGCCTTCTTCAGAAATCCGCGCTCCGGCGAAGTCTACAACATGGGTGGCGGCCGGTACAGCAACTGCTCCATGCTCGAAGCGATCGCGCTTTGTGAAGAGATTACCTCCAACGAGCTGCGGTGGACTTATGTGGACGATAACCGTCGCGGCGACCACATCTGGTGGATCAGCGACCTAACTCGTTTTCAGTCCCACTATCCCGAGTGGGAGCCGGAGTACGACGTCCGGCGGATTCTCCGCGAGAGTTTCGAAGTGAACGCCGAACGGTGGAGGGCGACATGCTCGATCTAGGAAAGAAAAATGTCCTCGGCGTTATGATCAATGCCATTGATTATGACGCAACGCTTGATCGGATTTTTGCGGCCGCGCGCGATCGAAGGCCAACAACCGTCTCGGCTCTCGCAGTCCATGGAGTTATGACCGGCGTACTCGACAACGAGCAGCGATTTCGCTTGAATCATTTCGACCTACTGGTACCGGATGGGCAGCCGGTTCGCTGGGTCCTTAATCTGCTCCACTCCACTCGCCTCTCAGACCGGGTTCGCGGGCCAAGCCTCACGCGTATGGTATGCGCCCGAGCCGGTGAGGACGGGGTTCCCATATATTTGTATGGCGGCACGCCAGAGATTCTCGATCAACTGCGGCGGCGGCTCGCGGTGGATCACCCCAAGCTCCGGATCGCCGGTTACGAACCATCGAAATTCCGCCGGCTCACGCCGGAAGAAAAGTCTGAGCTCACCGAAAGGATTCGGTCGTCGGGAGCGGCAATACTCCTGGTGGGGCTTGGCTGCCCACGGCAGGAAACTTTCGCCTACGAATTCCGGAATCACCTCTCCATACCGATTCTGGCTATTGGTGCTGCGTTTCCCTTTTTGGCCGGTCTCAGCAAAGAGGCCCCGGCCTGGATGGGGCGCGCCGGCCTGGAGTGGCTGTTCCGACTGCTTTCCGAGCCGCAGCGGCTCTGGCGCCGGTATCTTTACCTCAACCCTGCTTATCTCGCGCTGGTCGCGCTCCAGGCAATCGGCATATCGCGCTTCCCCTCAGAGGGAAAACTACCCAAGACGGAGTCGCTGTTTGGCTAACATTCCGCGTTCGTCGAGTAAACGCGGAGGATTCGTGCAGTTCGCGCTCCCCCGCGCGGGGCCAGGGTGCAGTTTCGCCCAGAGATGGTGGGTCGACGCGCGGTCTCCAGTAGGTTACGCGCAAGGGCCTGACCGGAAGGCAGGACTGTGAAGGATATCTCTCGCCGGTTTAGGTCTGGTTCTCTTGGCAGGAATACGCTATGGATGCTCGGCGGCAACGGTCTGCGACTGGTAATCCAGTCCGCATACTTCGTGTTAATTGCCCGCAGCCTTGAGCCGGCCGAGTACGGTGCGTTTGTTGCCGTTGTGGCCGTGGCGGCGATTGTGTCTCCTTTTGTTGGTGTGGGCACCAGCAACCTCATCATTCGCAATGTGGCACGCGACCCCGATTCCTTTTCCCGCTCCTGGGGAAACGGACTTCTTGTTACTCTGTCCTCCGGAATTCTGGGGACTGCTCTCGTGCTCGGCTGCACGTTCCTTCTTCCCGCGCACGTTCATCGGATTGACCTCCTCTTTATTGCAGTGGCTGACCTCATCTGTGGCGGCCTCCTGTATTTTTGCGGCGCAGCCTTCTCATCCCTGAGCCGTTTTAGCATTACCGCCCAGATCAACGTCTGGTGGAGCCTCTCACGCATCATTGCGCTCGCCATCCTCATCTCCATCAAGCATCATCCTTCTGTCGATGACTGGGCCGCCGCCTATCTGCTGGCAACTGTCGTTACTTCTTTCGTCGTCCTTGCAATCGCTCTCAGTCTGCTCCGCAAACCGTCCCTTCAAGTTAGTGAAATCTGGCCGGAACTCCGTGAGGGTTTCTTCTTCTCCTTTGGCCTCTCTGCGCAAAGCATTTACAACGACATCGATAAGACGATGTTGGCCCGCCTCGGAGATCTGACATCGACCGGCATCTACGGAGCCGCCTACCGCATCATCGACGTTAGTCTGGTTCCCCTGCGGTCGCTGCTCGCCGCGGCCAATCCCGGATTCTTCCGCGCCGGACATCAGGGTGGCGTCAAAGAAACGCTCCGCTATATGCGGAGAATGCTGCCCCACACAATCGGATATGCCTTGGCGGTCGTCGTCGGCCTGCTGCTGTTTGCTCCGATCATCCCTCACATTCTGGGTAGCCAGTATGCCAGGTCCGTCACTGCTCTTCGCTGGCTCGCTCTCCTGCCGCTTCTGAAGACAGTGCACTCGTTCTTTGCCGACGCTCTCACCGGAGCGGGTCACCAGCGCATGCGCACGGCCATTCAGGTCTTCGTTGCGATCTTCAATGTGCTCATCAATCTCTGGATTATTCCTGCCTATTCCTGGGTAGGTGCCGCATGGTCAAGCCTTGCCAGCGACGGACTGCTGATGTGTCTTATGGCTATGGCGGCCTTTGCCATAGTGCGGAGACAGGAGTCGCAGCTTCCGCTTCTGGAGGAAGCTGCGTAGCCGCCGCAGATCGCGGTGGGAGGCGAGCATCGCTCCCCATTCCTCTTTTCCTCTCACCCTCGTTCGAGAGCAGAGGAGCAACGACGTTCGCCTGCCCTGGAATCCATCTGAATGCCTAAAAAACTGCGGGTTGCGCTCCTGATCAACACGATTGCACCGTCCAGGGTCGCCATATACGCGGGCCTGGCGAGGGAGTTTGACCTCTGTATCGTGCGGGGAGGCCGCGAAGGCAATCGAACCTCGTGGCACGGGCTGGACAAACAGATTCCAGATGCGGTCGTAAAAAAGGCATGGGGCTGGCAGCTGCGGATCCCGCGCAAAGCCGATGGCCAGATCATCGACCATCAGCACATTCACATTCGCCCCGGAATCCTCTGGGAGTTACTCCGATTTCGACCCAACGTCATCATCGCCAATGAGATGGGCTTTCGTACGATGACTGCGCTCCTCTATGGCATGCTCTTCCGCGTGCCGGTGTGGGTATGGTGGGGTGGCACTGCGCATACCGAAAGAAACATCGGGATTGCGCGCAGGGCTCTGCGCTTTCTTATTTCGCGGCTGGTATCGCACTGGATCAGCTACGGAAAGACATCCACAGCGTATCTTGTCAGCCTGAACGTACCCCGCTCCCACATCGTCGAAGTGCAGAACTCGGTCGACGAGCGCCCATTTATCGTGGATCCGCCTGCGGAATTCGATATCCAGCCCCAGGCCGGTCGTGCTCTGTATCGGTCAGCTCATTGCCCGCAAGGGTGTTATCCACTTTCTGCAGGCTGCGGCCCTTTTGCAGAAGGAAGGCGAGTCCTTTTCCATCCTGCTGGTCGGCGACGGTCCCGACAAAGCAGCCCTCGAGCGGAAGATTGTCGATCTGGGCCTCGAAAATGTTCACCTTCACAAGTCGCGGCGGCCCGAACAAGTGCCCGCGGTTTATAAGAGCGCGGATATCGTCGTCTTTCCTACCCTCGAAGACGTATGGGGGCTGGTTGTGAACGAGGCCATTCTCTGCGATCGCCCGGTGCTGTGTTCGCGCTATGCCGGTTGCGCGGAGGAACTGCTCCCTGCGGAAAGCATTTTCGATCCCGAAGACCAGAACGAATTTACAGAGAAGCTCCGCACCGCATTCCGCCGGCGAATGGCCAGCCCGGATCGGTCGCGGCTCCTCAGCACCAGTGAGAATCTTGAGAGACTGGTGGGCGCCATCCGATCATCCCTGGCTGGAAATCGCCATGCATTATCAAAGGAAAACGGGTGCCGGGGCCGTTCGTGACGCCGAAGGTTGAGACGGGCCCTGAAACCTGCCCTCACCTCCGGGCGCGAGACTGTTGAAGAACCCGGTCGGCCAGATCCGCATATTGCTGTGCAACCACTGTGGGTGCGTAGCGGTTGCGCCAAAGCGCAAAGGCCTGCGCCGCAAGGGATTTCGCGCTCTCTGGATTTTCGATCCCGGGACGAATTGCTTCGACGATAGATTCTGCGCTTCTCTCCGCCAGAAGTCCTGCGCGGCCTTCGTCGAGAAGATCCCTCTGTACGGGCGAGTCGGAAGCCAGGGGAATTGCACCGCGGGCCATCGCTTCGATATAAACGAAACCATATTCTTCGCGCACCGACGGCATCAGCAAATAATGCGCCTCCGTCATCAGCTCAATAGCCCGGGAGTGAGGAATGAGGGAATCCAGGACGAGCCCGGGAATCTGAGGAACCTCCACTGGACCATCCTGAAACGTCGTTACCACATGCAAGGAGACCAACTTCGGATAGAGACGACACTGCAGTGCACGATACGCATCGAGCACTAACGCAAGCCCCTTTGCTCGCGGCGCACGACCGAAAACAGCAACTTCAGGGGCTCGGAACGCCCATTTTTCAAAAAATTGTTCTTGGGTGGCCGCCTCGATCGGCTGAAAGAGCGGAATGACCATCGTTGGTCGGGTTAGGGCGAACAGCTTCATCGAAAATACGCTTCTTAGAGTCGGTGGGGATGACAGTGACTGCCGCTCGCGCGTTCGCTTCCTGCTTGAACTGCATGAACCCTCGATCTCGCGTTCCGCCACTCGGCGCTGCCGCATTCCTGTCACGTCCGCCGTACCCGCCAACCCAGATCACAGGAAGCGTCGCGTTAATCGGATAGCGCTCGAAGGAGAGAACAGCATCCGCGCCTAAACCTCGGCATGTCCGAGGCGGCATCCAGTAGTTCTGTGCCAGCCGCCATCCCCATGCGGTCGGAAAGGGCACTCCACATCGCTGCCTCGCCAAAGAGATCCCTAGCCGCGAGTAGAATCTGAGGTCAAAAGGTCGGTTCCTAGAAGTCAGATGTGCAATTTCGGTCGTAATCGGAGATCTTGAGGAGGCCAAAAGTATCTGGTAGTCAGTATTCCTGTATCTCTGCCATTTGCGGGTGTCGGAATATAGATCGTCTCATGATCAGTGGGGAACGCTTCGGAGCGGGTCGTCAATCACAGTGTAGCGCATCCTCGGTTATTTAAAGACTGCTTCCGATCCCTCTTCTTCGCAGATCCGTTCCAACCTATGGCGACGGCGCGCATCAGGATTTCCGGAGGAGTTGCTAATCGAGGAAAATGTTAACCCATGGAGTTTGCTCGATGACCATTGCCTCGTGGAATCCGCCTTCCTCCGGCTCTCCGCTCAGGTTTTCTTAGCCCGCCAGGATATGAAGCTAGGCAGATGGAGAGAAAAGTCTCTGCATCGTCGAAATCTTCACGCCGAGCACCTGTCGTCGGTGGTGAGAGCGTCCATGTCTCGATGACCACACACGGCAAAAGGATCGAGACGGCGTATCTCGCAATCGAGTCCATCGCTGATGGAGAATCCTTGCCGGCCCGTCTGATCCTGTGGCTGGATGATGCACGACTCTTTGACAATCTGCCCGACTCGCTGCGACGGCTCCAGGATCGCGGCCTCGAAGTCCACCTCACGGAGAACTTCGGTCCGCACACCAAGTACTATCCCTACCTTCTCAGCACCGACTCGCTGGACGTCCCGCTCGTGATCGCAGACGACGATGTTATGTATAGTCGCTGGTGGCTTGCGGGTCTCGCGAATGCATGGCGGCAGAACCCAGCCGTCGTCAGTTGCTGGCGCGCGCACGTAGTTCCTGTAAAAAACGGAGTGATCCAGCCTTATCGCACGTGGAATCCATGCACCTCGACGGTTCCGCGTTACCGTCATTTCGCTACCGGTGTTGCTGGGTGCATTTACCCTCCCGCCTTGCTGCAGGGTCTCAAAGCTGAGGGATCTGCCTTCGTTGAGGTATGCCCCAGGGCGGACGACATCTGGCTGCATGCCAACGCGCTGCGGAACGGCTTTGCGATTCGACAGATTCTTCGCCAATCGCTGAACTTCCCGGGCGTGCGGGATACCCAAGATACGGGACTTTGTCGGACGAACACCGTCTCCGGCAATGACGAGCAGGTGCGCAACACCTATACAAGCGAAGACATTGCGCAGATCGACCTGCCCGACGGCACCTCAGCCGCCGCAATCGTGCGTTCGGGCGAATGTCTCTCCTGAAGGGCAGGGCTGAAGTTGGATCGCTCGACTTCGGCTCTTTTTCGTTTTACTGGTGTTTCGTGCGATACGGATCAATGCTGCCCAGGTTCCCGGAGAAGCTCCAGACGGGGACGCGCGTGCCTGCGGTCACGTCGTTGATCGCGAAGGAAGTATTGATCGCCTCGAACGCCGGCACGTCCAACATGAAGCCATGATTCTCAAAGACGGGCTTGGTCGCCGATAGCTCCGACTGCTCGGTGTTCGCCACTCCGCCAAAGAAGTGAATCGGGCCGGTATACGGTCCGATGTACACCATGGCGGTCGTTGGATCGAGAGCCCCGTTTCCTTCCATATAGGTGTTATAGAAACTCACCCCCATAACAGCGGACTCTCCGGTCGTCCTGATATCCGCCTCTCCGACACCGGGTGCGTTGAACCCGGAGTTGAAAAAGGAGACCGAGTCAACTTTCCCCGGCCCGAGCGTCAGCGGCACACCACCCTGACCACCGTTGGAAAAGTTCGCTGTCCCATTACTCGTTCCCTGAATCTCCATGAAGGTCGCCCCGCAGCAGGCGCTGTCGACATGCCAAACATCTCCGTAGTAGTTCTCAGCAAAGATTCGTGTGAAGCTGCTCTGGTCGGCAACCCCTCGGATATGAACAACTCCGTTGGCAAAACTGCTCCCCGACTGGTTGTTCCAGACTGCAAAACCTTCGGCCCGCACGTAGAGCGCTTCACCGGCGCCGCCATCAGTGCAGTAAATGGAATCCATGCTCGACCCGCCCCGCGCGGCCAGGACCATCCGGTCGCCTCCGCCAGCCGGCTGCTGGCTGACAACCGAGGTTCCGCTGAACTGGTCGATACCGCAACTTGTCCCGTCCGTAAGATTCCACATCCAGACCCCAGTGTCTGGAAGAAGCAGCGTGAGTCCAATCCCCTGAGCAACGCTCGCGGCATTGCCAACCTGAATGGACTCCGACATCATCTGTATTCCGCCCAGGGTCCTCGCATCGCAGGTTCCGCCGCCGGCGGCAATCACCGCTGCAATGCAGCCGTTGATTTGACCACTCGCATCACTCCCCGCAAAGCTCGCCGCGTACAAGATCGCATTGGAGGTGGTGCCGGTTCCGGTATTGCCCGAGCCGCTGGATCCGCTGCCGCCAGAGCCCGTTCCCGATCCGCTGCCCCCGGAGCCCGTTCCCGAGCCACCTGATCCGCTGCCCCCGGAGCCCGTTCCCGAGCCGCCAGAGCCTGAACCTCCCGTCCCCGAGCCACCGCCGCTCCCATTGCCGGAAGTCTGGCTGGCAATGACGGATCCGCAGGAGCACAGAACGTACAGGGATACAGTAAAGAGCGCGACAAGCACCCATCGGCATCGCATAGGGAGGAATCCATTAGATAGTGAGGTTGGTTACGAACGTGCACTCAATTTATGTACTTTTCCTACACGAATGTCACTCCCACCGACGGGGGACTGGGTTACTATCGATACGTGTGCAGAAATCGAGCTGACTCGATGAGACGGCTTTTGACGCCTCTGAGGACACGGCTGGGATGACCGATACCGGCGGATTTCCTTCCAGGTACCAAAGGCGAAGTTGACTCCGAATCGACATCGTTGGCAAAGGTGAGTCATTTGTTGTGGCTGTTGTCAGTCGCCTTGGAGTAGTACTAAATGATCGGGGGGCGTCCAATGGCCAACCAATCTCTTCCACAAAGCATTCTCCAACCCAGCGTTCTTTGCACCAACGAACAGGGGGCCCGGGGGATGGCGGGAACGGCGAACATCAGCCCCTCCCAACTTGAGCAATTGCACCGCGATGGTTACTTGTCGGTTCCGGCTTTGATACCACTCACGGAAGTCCCCGTTCTGCGGAAAGCCATCGAGCGCCTGTTTGCAGAAAAGGCGGGCCTCCGGGAAGGGGCTTATGGAGAGTTAATTGTCTCGAACGACGACCATGACCACGGGCCGAATTCTCCTCAGATTCGCATGGTTGGCGATTATGCCCCCGAACTTCACAGGTCGCAGTGCTTTCACAATGCCTTGGCACTTGCGCGCCAGATCCTGGGACGGAGCGCGGGCTTTATGTCCGATATAGCCATCCTGAAAGAACCACACTTTGGAGCCGCGACCCCCTGGCATCAGGACGAAGCTTTTCACGATCCGAACTTCATTTATCGGCAGGTGACCATCTGGGTCGCCCTTCAGGATGTCGATCAACGTTCGGGCTGTCTGATGTTCATCGCCGGATCCCATCAGGGCTCACTCCATAGCCATCGGGTGCCCGGAGATTCGGCGAAGTCTCTGGCTCTCGAGTGTGTCGAGGGTGTCGATGAGTCTTCGGCTGTTCCATGCCCGCTCTCGGCGGGTGACTGTACCATCCATTTTCCTCGCACTCTCCACTGCTCCACGCTTAACGTCTCGACTGTGACCCGCATCGGCTATGCAATGACCTTCGGCGTTCCTCCCCAGGCCTCCACACACCCGGTCGAACTTCCGTGGCTCGAACACCGCATTCCCAACCTGCGAGCACAGAGACGCCGCTGGATGCAGCGCGGCGGCTGGGCCGTCATCGCCTGGCGAAGACTATGCCGCGGCGAACTCAAGGGATGGAGCCTATTTCGTTACTGGGTGGCCCGCGCCGTGCGGACGATCCGGCGCGGCGGTTGAGTCCGGCCTCCACCCCACCTCTTCTCGCTTTTCACCCGCCCGAACGTGCAAGGGGGACGATCTGCGGATATTGATCGTGCACAATCGCTACCAGCTGCCTGGCGGCGAAGATGTTGTGGTCGCCCAGGAATCGGCCATGTTGCGTTGCGGTGGTCATAACGTCGACCTCTTTGAGGCAAATAACGACCACATAGAACCTGGCGCAGGCGGAATCGACGCGGTTCGGGCGGCCTTGCGCTGTGTCTATTCGAAAGACTCGGCCCGAACGATGCTTTGGCGTGTCAGCGATTTTCGTCCAGACGTGGTGCACATCCATAACTTCTTCCCAACGCTCTCCCCTTCCATTCATCACGTTCTCTCTTCGGCCGGCGTCCCGGTTGTCCAGACCCTGCACAACTATCGTCTCCTGTGCCCAGCCTCCACCCTGCTTCGCGATGGAAAGCCATGCGAAGACTGTGCTTTCCGTCTGCTGCCCCTGCCTGCCGTGCGCCACAAATGCTACCGAGGCAGCATGAGCGCGAGTGCCGCTGTCGCGGCAATGCTCGCCTTCCACCGACAGATCGGAACGTGGCGGCGTACAGTATCGCGATTCATTGCGCTTTCGGAGTTTGCCCGCGAAAAGTTCACAGCAGGCGGAATCCCCAGGGAGAAGATTGTAGTCAAGCCAAATTTCGTCGCTTCCGATCCGGGAATCGGTTCCGGACGAGGTGGGTATGCGTTGTTCGTAGGGAGATTAGCAGAGGAAAAAGGCATTCAGGTTCTCCTCGACGCATGGAAGCTTCTGCCCCTTGGCATCCAGCTCCGAATCGTGGGCGACGGCCCCCTGCGGCAGAAGGTCGAACAGACCGCCCACAACAGCACCAACATTGAGTGGCTGCCGTGGCAGAGCAGGGAAGAAGTCTGCCGGCTTATGGCCGACGCGGCCGTCCTTATTATGCCTTCGATCTGGTATGAGGGATTCGGGCTCGTCATCATCGAGGCGTATGCGACTGCCCTCCCTGTGATCGCGTCGCAAATCGGCGTCCTCGGAGAGATTGTAGAGGACGGCGTCACCGGCAGACTCTTCCAGCCGGGCAACGCCCAGGATCTGGCCCGGAAAGTGACTGAGATTCTTAGCTCCCCTGCCAGGTTGAGTCAGCTGCGCTCCAACGCACGCCGCGAATATGAAGAGAAATATACGCCGAATACAAACTACGATATGTTGATGGATATCTATTGGAAGGCCATCGGCGATGAATGCGGCTCCGCTTGCGCAGGCCGTCCCTCTCTTGTAGCAGGGGACGTGTAGCACTTCTCTCCACCGCGAAAGCAACAGGCAAACATGACAGATCAACCGCTCGTCAGTATCCTCATCAACAACTATAACTACGGCCGCTTTCTCAGAGAAGCGATCGACAGCGCTCTGGCGCAGACCTACAGCCCAATTGAGGTCATTGTGGTTGACGACGGCTCGACCGATAACTCCCGCCAGGTAATTGAGGGTTATGGCGATCGGATTCATGCGGTGCTCAAGCCCAACGGTGGCCAAGCGTCCGCCTTTAATGCCGGTTTTGCCGCCAGCAGAGGCGCAATAGTCTGTTTCTTGGACGCGGATGATGTTCTTCGTTCACATAAAGTCGCGAGAGTCGTGGAAATCCTTCTGGCGGAGCCGACATTAGGCTGGTGTTTTGACGTGGTGCGCCAGTTTCGTGCTCACACCCAGGAGGTCAGCGCGCCCCGACCTGCCGCAAAGACTGGCCGCTGGGATGCCCGACTCCTGGTCAAGGCCGGAAGCCCTCCATATGTCCCATCGGCAACATCAGGGTTGTCATTTAGACGCGACATCCTCGACCGCATCCTGCCGATGCCCGACCGAATTCGGATTACAAGCGACGCCTACCTCAAATTCCTCGCCCTTTACCTGTCCGAAGGATTCATCGTGGACGAGGAAATGACTCTTCTTCGTATTCATGATTCCAACGCATACACCGAAAGAAAAGACAATAAGCAGCGCATTAGCGGGCGAGTAGACGTCCTTGTGGCGGTAAGCCTGAGAGAAAGATGTCCTGGGCTGCAGCGCCTGTCTGTAAAACTCTTTGCCCACGGGATCGCCAAGCTTCGCAGGTCCGGAAAAATGGACGCTGAGTGCGATCGGCTGGCAGACGAGTTCATGCAGAGGTCTTCCCATTTTCTGCGCCTCCAGGTGGGAGTCCGTGCTCTCTTATGGAAAATCCGCCTGGGGGTATCATCCGTCTGAAAACGGCTGATTGAGTCGCACTGAAGCTGGCCCCTGTCCCTTCACGCACGAAGGGAGCCATAAGTCACCTGCAGAGATTGCCCCCGCCTGGGAGAGGACACTCAATGGCAACGAGCACCGCTGTGTCGGTGAAAGCACAACGCGCGAACGACCAGCTTCACGCGCTGCTGACGGCGACTGCATTCCTGCTCGCCATCCTGGCGGCTCACCCCTTTGTGGAGATGGGTGTTAATGACGATTGGTCGTATATACGCACGGCTCAGCTCATGGCCCACACAGGGCACTTTATGTATGTTGGCTGGGCCGTGGAACCCCTGGGCTGGCAGATTCTTCTCGGCGCTCTCTTCATCAAGGTTCTGGGTTTCTCTTTCACAGCCGCGCGTCTTTCCACGATCCTAATAGCAGTGTGGTGTGCCTATCTCACGCACCGCCTCATGCATCGGCTCGGGATCACGGAGTGGAACGCGACGTTCGGAACCCTCGTCGTCGTGCTCTCTCCAGTCTTTCTCCCGCTTGCACCATCCTTCATGACCGATGTCCCCGGATTCTTCGCGATCCTAGTGTGTCTCTACTGCTGTATTCGAGCACTGCAGGCGCGGTCCGTGCGCGCCTCGCTTGGTTGGCTGGCTTTCGCGGCGGTATCGAATATCTTATTGGGAACGGTGCGTCAGATCTCCTGGCTGGGCATCCTGGTGATGGTCCCTGCCACCGGCTGGCTGCTTCGAAAATCGAAACCACTCTTGCCGGTCGCCATTGGCCTCTGGCTCATGGGCGTCGCTGCAATCTTCTCCTTCCTCCGCTGGTTTGCGATGCAACCGTATTCCCTGCCGGAAAAGATCGGAGGGGAACCTACAGGTCTGCACGCCCTGGCTAAGGCCGGCGGCACTCAGGTGCTGCTGGCTCTGACGCTGGCGCTACTGGCACTTCCGGTGACCGCGATGTTCCCCGTTGTGGACCTGAAGCTCAAAGCGGCTGGATGGTTTCGCAGACTTGCTGTCTCCCTGACGCTGACGGCCACAGCCGCGGCGGCAATCCTGGCTGTTTCCCTCTATCTGCGGGCCCGCCTCGGCCATCTTCCGGAACACTTTCTGATGCCATGGCTGGGCAATACCATCACCATCCGTGGATCCTGGGACAACGAGATGGTTGGAACGCATCCCGTGGTCTTAAACGTGTGGGTGCGCGCACTTGTTTCAGTCGTCACAATCTTCTGCACCTGCAGCTGCATATGCATTCTCATTGACCTGATTCGGACTCAACGACGAAAGATCATCTTCGCATCGATTCCCACGACCCCACTCCTGATTCTGCTGGGCTCGTTCCTGACTGCGTATGGCGTATTACTACTGCCGAGAGCAACGTTTCACGTCGTGTACGACCGGTATCTGATTCCGCCGCTTCTCATTGTGATTATCCTGCTCCTGCTGGTCTATCAGAGCAACTTCGCACCCCGGGGAAGAGTCATAGGTGCCGTTGCGATGATGTCCTATGGTCTGTTCGCTATTGCTCTTTCCCATGACTTCTACGCTCTTGGCAGGGCCCGAGTCGAAGCAGCATCCACGTTGCAGAAAGCAGGGATCGCAAGAACAAACATCGAAGGCGGATTTGAGTTTGACGCCTGGACTCAACTCGAGCAGTGGGGATATATCAATCAACCGGACATCGTGAATCCCCCGGGAGCGTTTCACCGCCCGGCCCGCTATACATTTACTTCATGCAAAGCAGTCTTTACCCGATTTCCTGAGGAGGTGCCTGCGGTCGATCCTCGTTATGTACTTGCCTACGACCAGACCTGTTTTAAACCCTCGAATTTCGCGCCGCTGGCATACCGCACCTGGCTGCCCCCCTACGATCAGAAGGTGTATATCCAACAGGTTCCGTAACGCCAACAATGGGTCCGCTTGCGATGAGAGAGAATGAGCCGATACGCGGAAGAGCAGATCGTGGGTGTGGTGAAGGATTTGGAAGTACGGTTCGATCGAGCGGAGATACCTGCGGATCTGGTCCCTGTTGACGACGAGAATGGTTTATCGTTCATGGATAAATTAGCACGCGCATGCCGCGGTCACTGGTTGCCGCGCGCAGTCGGTTGCGCGATCGCATCGCTCTTGCTCACTGGGGGGTGCATCGCGCAATCCGGTTTAACCACCTCCGTATCGGCCGCTTCTCCTGGTCCCGGCACGCTGACCATGGCAGAGGCGCAATCCCCCTCAGGGGGATCCCAGGATGAGCCGGGCGAGTCCCCCTGCCGATTCAACGGCCGTGTGATCGCCGGCAGCCATCTGATCATCGAGGTTCCCGGCTCCGCCTTCCTGTGTCTGGCCGTCGGGCAAACCCTCTCCACCACCATCCCGCGTGGACATGCGGTCCCGCTTCTCCCTCCCGGTACCACTATTACCGCGCTGACACCCCCCGATGGGCGACAGCGTACCGGAGTAGTCGGCATCAGCAACCGCCCCAACTTCTCCTACAGCTATTCGTTTACTGCCTCAGGATCCACCAGCGCGACTGGCTCCCCCCCCGAACCTTCAGGCGCCGTCTCTGAAAGCCCCGCCAGCCCCGCGCCTGCGGAGGCGTCGGCGCCCTCTCCAGCATCCGCGTCCCCCTCCGCGCCCACGTCCACTCCAGAGCCCCCGTCGGCTCGCGGCATTCTCACCGGTGTCATCGCCGACGTGAAGACCCGCTATCCCAATGAGCCGACCGCCGGGGCAGCCATCAATGCGTGCCTCAACGATCCCAGCCTGCCTTTCTCTACCGGTACCGTGATCTGCGATGCCCGTAGCCTTATGTCGGAGACGGGCCGAGTAGCTTTGTCCGGACCCGATCCCATCGAAATCGGCGCCGGCAATCGGCCGCAAACGGTCCTGCTGCCCGATTACGGGGTACTGTCGCTGAACACCCGGGCAACCTACCTCCCTGCGCCTTCCCAGCCGCGTGTGACGGCGATGCCTGGAACCGGCTCCCTGCCGGCTGGCACCTACTATCTTGTGGAGCAGTACCGTACCGGCGACGGCCATTCGCTGCCCAGCCCTGAGGTCGCTAAAACACTCTCCGCCCCAGGAGAGCTCCAGATCAGCGTTCCGGACCAGTGTCCGCGCTATGCCGGCGGAGTCGATCTCGCCGTCTCTACCGGGAAGACCGGCGGAAGTGGCGCCGAACTGATTGATCTGAACCTTGCCTGCGGATCCGGAACCTACTCTCTCAGCAATCCGCAATTCATCAATTATCCCGGTTCTCCGGCCCCTCCGTACTTCACCGCTACTGCAGACGGCGTGACGAATCGGCTCAGTGACTACAAGTTGACCTCGCAGTCCGTGCTGGTTGTGGGCGATCCCGTCTCTGGCCCCTGCGTTCCGTCGGGCGCGACAATCACCGACATCGATCCTCAGGCGCGCACCGTAACTCTCTCCGAGCGAACCACCCGCGCCTGCTCGGAAACTCACGTCTATCTCGCAACCCCGTTGCCCGGCATCATCCTCCACCAGGACCATTCGTCTCTGTATGCGCTCAGTGGCAGCCAGGGAGGCCTCAAGATTCTCGCGGACGGTGTTATGAGTAACATCCTTGCCACCGTCGGCAATGGCTACTCCACCCTCCAGCATGTGTTCTTTTACAATCGCAGCGGCGTCAGCAGTATGTATAACACCTGTTATGACGTGGGCACTTATGCCGGCAGTGTGCGCGATCATGTGCTCTGCTACGGCAATACCAGCCCGGCCGCTACATCCGGACACACGGAATCCGGCCTCTACATCACCGGTCAGTACAACGACGTGGATTGGTACGATCCCAATATCACTTGTCCCTCGCACGCCACTCAGTGTGTCGCCCTCACCATTCAGGGCGCACCTATGAATGCCGGTGACTCGGAATCAATCCATGCCGTGAACTTCTGGGGCGGACTCATCAGCACCATGCAGCGCACTCCCGCTGTGGTCATTGCCGGGCGCCCTGCCACCGGCCCCTATGTCCCCGGCCCCGTCACCAGCTATTTCCCTTCCGGCGTATCGGCAATCAATTTCAAGGGGACAAGTTTCGAGCTGGGCACTCAGAACCCCTGCGGCATCACTCTGACTGACGTCTCGCAGGTGATTTTCGATGGCTCCCCCATCGTAGGTACCGCCAGGACTACGGGCTCGGCCATTTGCGTTGATGCCACCGCCAGCAACGGCGGCATTCCCAACAGCTATGGCATCGCCATCACGCCCGCAACGAGCCTTACCGGCTGGTGGGCCGGCCTGGTAGCGAACTATGTTAGCGGCGGCCTCGGCAATCCCGTCATCACCAGCGGGGGCAGCGGCTATTCCTCCAACCCCTCCTGCAAAGTTCTTGGACACGGGCATGATTCCACCTGCTCCGCTGTCGAATCGGGCGGCCGTGTCACCAGCGTCTCCGTCTCTCGTGGATACGGGTGGTTCCAACCTGTCATCTCCATCGAGGGCGGCGGTGGCTCCGGTGCCGCCGCCACCGTCCCCGTATTGCCCCAAATCAGCACCATCCCTGCCAATCAGGTCTTCGTCGATGGCTGGAGCTATGGGAGCGCCGTCGATCGACCAGGATTCGCGCACACGCTCACCGGTGAAGCGCTCGAACTCGATCAGGAATCTCCCCTGAAGACCTATTCATCCGTCACCTTGTCCGCAGCATCCCCGGCCGACCGCGATGCCAACGGCAATATCCATAACTATGGCATCCCAGGCGGCCTCTCCATGCTGGCCAGCACATGGAACACAAAGGTCTCTGGCCCGGTGAACTCAGCGTGGACATGGACTCTGACGCCAAATTCCTCGACCACCGCTGATCCGGGAACCGCCATGACTCTGACAGACAGAACCGCTGATCCCGGTCCTATCGGTCTTGACTTTAATCTGGGGCAGGCACCCGGCGGCTATTTCAAGGTCAACACGCCCGCTGTTCTCCTATACGCCCCGATTGTTGCTGGTGCCACGCAAACTCAGGATTCTCCGTCGCTCACTCGCGAAGGATCGTACTTCAACGGAGCCAAGCCCTCCGCTGTCAGATGCAGCGATCAGGTGCGGGTCGGCGCGAAGCCGGACGAGGCCCCGCAGCCGACCTGGCTCTTCAGCTGCTCGTCCGGTGTCGCTGAGAAGCACACGGCGCCGGCCTACTTCACAGCACGGGTTAGCACCGCAGCCATCGGCGATGCAGCGACCGAGAAGATCGCGTCGGCGCCCACCATTGCGCCCAAAACGCCAATGGTGATCCTCACCGGAACCGCCACCGTCGTCACCATCACGCCGCCTCCGGGGTTTGCCAGTGGCTGCTTCGATATACTCGCCATCGGTGCCTGGAGCACCGCCGGCGGCGGCAATATTCGCACACCAATGCGCGCGGCTCCCAATACCACTTATCGCGCCTGCTATTTCGGTTCGCTCTGGTATATCCGTTAGGTCATCGCATATGAGGAGAACGACAGCATGCTGCCCTTAACTCGCGTTGGGCACGAGTCGCATGTCCCCGGGTCGACACCGCAACCTTCCACAGCTGCAGGGACATTCGAACCGTCAAACACAGTATCGGAAACATGCAGACATTAGGACGGCTCTATGTCGCTAAGTGGACTGAAACGCAGAGTCCAAGCCACACGCGTCTATCGCATCGCTAACGTGTCACGACGAGCATCGTTGGCGATTTCGTAGTACCCGCGCCGGCGCGCATGGCCGCCGCTTGCGACGGCCGGGATTGATTGCGCTCAGATCGTAAGCATCTGCAGGATGATTGACCCGGGCGCCGCGGCGGTCGAGGCGCTCTAGCGCGGTTCGCACTGCTGTCGCCCAGCCACGGTCGCGACAAAGCCTCCCCAGTCCGAAAAGCACAAAGGGTTGCCGAATGGGCAACCCTTTTTGTTCGAATGGGAGCGGATTATCGCTCCCAACTCTGCGGGACGGGGTAAGCGTCCTGTCTTCCCATCTGGACGTGGGGTGAGTGACAGCCCACGATGAGTGATATGGATGCGACCACGGTGTCGGGACGGAAGCGGCGGGTGTCTCGTCGCGCAGAAGAGAAGCTGCGGATTGTGAAGCTGACGCTGGAGCCGGGTGCGAGCGTGGCGAGTGTGGCCATGGCCAACGGTGTGAACGCTAACCAGGTGTTTCGCTGGAAGCGGCAGTACGAGCGCGGCGAACTGCAGCCGCGACGAGCGAGGGCGAGTACCT
Source organism: uncultured Acidobacteriaceae bacterium (assembly GCA_963770525.1). Taxonomy (GTDB): domain Bacteria; phylum Acidobacteriota; class Terriglobia; order Terriglobales; family Acidobacteriaceae; genus Palsa-343. Next base: position 181,601 of record CAVYPY010000013.1, read on the forward strand.
CGCTGGTGCCGGTGACGATCAGCGGGGAAGCCGAAGCGGCGAAGGGCCGCGTGACGATGGAGACGGCTCCCTCTTTGTTGAGCGGGGGCAGCGTAACGATCGAGTTTCCCGGGCGGGCATTGCTGAGCATCGAAGGTACTGCCGATCCGGCTGTGATTCGTGCCGTGCTGGAGACTCTGGCGCGGTGATCGAACTGCGGGCAGGGACGCGGATCTGGCTTGCGGCAGGGGTTACCGACATGCGCCGAGGCTTTCACGGGCTCAGCGCCCAGATACAGACCGTCCTCGAACAGCAACCTTACTCAGGCCATGTTTTCGTCTTTCGCGGGAGGCGCGGCGACCTGATCAAGCTGCTGTGGTTCGATGGCGACGGACTGTGCCTGTTCCAGAAGTAACTGGCTTCACACTACACCTCTTTCGATTGCATCGAAGGTTTTGTTCTTTTTCTGCTTTGAAGGCCGCTGCCCGATCTGAGAGCCGGTCCCATCGACTATTATGCTTTGCCGGTAAGCGTGACTTTGGCAACTCGTAGAGATATGCGTGTGCATTGTGGGCGTGTCTGGTGATTAGGCCATATGCCGCCCAGTGTACGACCGTTGCTTCATGCACGCCGAGGCGAGTCGGCCGCCTCTGCTGCCGTCAACATACCGCGGTCGCGAAGCCGGTCGTAGCGAGAGCGCAGCGCGTATGTATGGACGAGATAGGCGACGCGCAGCGCGGTGAAGCAAGTCTGGCCGCGCCCCGGCCGAGCCGATCCGCCGGGACGAAGTCCCTGCTCGTTGAGGATGTCGGCGATCTCGGCATAGATGTGATCGTCGAGAAGCTTGTCGACGAGTTGGACGATCATGGGCGGTGTTTTGATCTGCTGCGCGGAGGACTTGGGATTCAGTGTCGTCAGCGTTTCTGTCTTGCCACCCTTGAAGCGCACGTGGATCTTGGTGATGCCTTCTGCCGGCAGTTTGATCAGCGTGGCATCCTCGATGATGTAGGCAAGTAGCCGTTTGCGCTCCCGGTTCGGTGTATTTGGGTCATTCCAGAGTTTCCTGAAGTCTGTCGTCATCGTGACTAGCCGCTGACGAATCGCATCGTCGAGCAGGAACTGATCCTGTTGACGCGCGCGTTCTCGTTCCTCTCGTGCCTGGGCCAGAGTGTGCAGTTTGTCGTTCCATTCCGCCTCGAGGGTATCGGCGACCAGGCGATTGGCCGGATCGACCAGCATGAATCGACGCTGCGCCAGATCGGCTTCGAACTGCGCACGCTCGATGGCGCGGCAGCGCAGCCGGTCGGCCTCTTCCTGTCGGGTTTCGATCTCTCGCCGGATCTCCAGCGCTAGCTCGACGGCGGCAGGCGTCATTCTCTCAGTGATGAGGGCTCCGATGGCCTCGTCGACAGCTGGGCCGGCGACGGATTGGCAGTCCCGATCACCGAGATAACCATGTGCGCGGTCGCAGACATACCAGGCCTCTTGCTTGCCCCGCGTGGAGCGATAGGTGACGCGGAGATGCCTGCCGCATCGACCGCATACCGCACGTCCCTGGAGCAGCGCCGCGCCCTCCCGTGGCGGCGATCCGCGCGCCAGTTCGTATCCCCGGCCATTGGACGCGAGCAGCTTAAGATTCTGCTGATATTGCTCCCAGCTGATGTAGCCGGGGTGGGCGTTTGGGATGCAAGCGAGCCACTCCCCGCAGTCGCGTTTTCTGCACGATATGCTTCTTGCCCTCCGCACCTCGCCGGTAGCGGCGGCGTCCATACACGTAGGCACCTGCTAATCGGGGGTTGCTCAGCACGCGCATGGCGGTCGAGGCGGTCAGCGGCCGGAACACCGTGGCGCTGCCAGTGCGCCGGGACGGAAAACCAAGGCCCTCCCTCCGGAAGGCCTTCACCGTCTGGCACGCCGAGCCAACGCGCGAGAACGTCTCGAAGAAGTGGGCGATGGTGTCCCGGATTTGCATGTCGGGATCGAGCGCCACGTTGCCAGCCTCGTCGTAAACGAAGACCCGTGGGCAGCGGACAACGATACTCGCCGCGCCGTACTTTGTTCAGGATTCCGCCGCGCAGCCTGGCTTTCAGAACGTGTAGCTCGGCTTCGCTCATGGTTCCTTTTAGACCGAGCAGCAGGCGGTCGTTGAAGTTCGCCGGATCGTAAACGCCATCTTCATCGAGGATCAGGGTATCGGCCAGCGCGCAGATCTCCAGCAATCGATGCCAGTCCGCGTTGTTCCTCGCAAGGCGCGACACCTCCAGTCCCATCACGATTCCCGCGCGGCCCATGCTCACCTCAGCACCAGGTGCTGGAAGCCCTCGCGCCAAGCCGCCGACGCGCCCGACTCACCTTGATCGCTGTCTACCACGATGATCTGATCCTCGCGCCAGCCGAGCGCCACGGCCCGACCGCGCAAGGCGTATTGGCGTTTCGTGCTCTCCACATTCTCGATGACCTGCCGCATGGACGACTGTCGAACATACAGGTAGGCGCCTCGTTCGAGATGATGAGGCTGCACTTTCAAGGAATCGCTCATGGTGTCGCTCCTCGGGGCTCAGCGTTCATAGCCATGGCTGCGAAGATATGAATAACGGCTCTTGATTCTTTCGCTGTGGGGAAGCTTAACGACTCTTCAGGCCTCGGCTGCGGCGAACTCGCGCCAGCCGTAACTATCACCTGTGCCCATCCCCACATGCCGCGACGAAGAAAAAGCAGAAGCCCCCATCGAGCCTCGGGCGCCAGCGCATGGCCGAGCGCGCCATTGCGAAGAGCTTCGTATTGCGACACAGCGGTCGCCGGCCACTCCGAACGCACTCCACCGAGCGTCAGCGCACGGTTTTTTTTACCGCAACTGCTCGCTCGATCGTCCTTGGGTGGATATCGAGATCGAATTTCTTCCGGATCTGCTCGGCCAGCTGGCGCGCTCGAATGGGCTCGCCCTCCATCCGTTTCTCTTGAATAAATGCCAGCACCGCGCCCCGCACCTTGTGTGGACCTTGCGGGCCCCGCTTCCTGGGTACCAACCCGGCGATCCCCGCTTCCTCGAAGCTGGCTCTTGTCTGATAGTAGGTCGGCCTCGACACGCCGTACTCTTCTGTCGCACTGGTCACCGACGCATTCTCTACCGATACGCGGCGCAGCATCTCGTACTTGACCTGCACGATGTCGTGCGGATCGAAGAACTCGCCCTCGTGGAACTTCGGATCCTGGACCTTTCCGGGTGCCGGATTCAGCGTGCCCTCTTCGGCGAGGGCCCGGACCTTGGCCTGCTTGCTGTCGCTCTTGGCGGGCACCGCGATCTCCGCGAATCGGCTTGCCGATCGTTCGATTAATTATGCCGCAATCGTAGCAAATGTCAAGAACAAAACGTGTTGCATAGTTTGATTCATACCAGGAATTACGCTAGCAGGATCCGCGCATATCCATCGCCACTTAGCGGCATATTTACATTTACACACGCGGCGAAATTTACCTTACGTTTCATCTGCGCCCCTCCGGCAGATCGTACCCGCAGAGCCGATCCAATAAGCGGGCAAGTTCCAGCAAGTCCGTTACGCGGAAAAGCGCCCGCTGCCCGCCCAGAACCATCTCGGGATCTGGGGCAACAACATCTGTCCATTGTGGCCGAACCGCGAAAACTGCCCCATCACCGGACTGCAACAACAAGGTCATCCCATAGCGGTTGTACCGCTCACCAACGCAAGGCAACTGCTGCCCGCTGAGTGGATGAAAAGGATGCGTCACCAGCACAAAACGTTTCCTGCGATCGTAGCCTGTGCATTCTTGGGTGAGTTACAAGCGGCTGGAGCGCGGGCGCTTCATCTGGCCGCAGGCGGGCAGCGGTACGGTGTCGCTGACGCCGTGCGCAGTTGTCGATGCTGCTGGAAGGCATCGACTGGCGCAGGCCGGATCGCACATGGCAGCCGCCCATGGCTGTGTGAACCACATTTAACACTCGCACAGTTACAGAAGCATGGCATACTGCCCGGGACGATGCGTGCTCCGCTCCCCGATCTTGCCCGGCTGGACATCGAAGCGCTCCGAACGCTGATCCTTGAACAGCACGAAGAGCAACAGCGGCAGCAGGAAGAGCTGGCCCGGCAGAGAGCCGCGCTGGACGAGCAGTTGACTCTGCATCAGGCTGAGTTACTGGCACGCATCGAGCAGATTGAACAGCTCAAGCTGGTGGTCGAGAAGCTGCGCCGCATGCTCTTCGGCAGGAAGAGCGAGAAGCTCTCTGCGCAGCTGGAACAGCTGGAGCTGGAACTGGAAGAGGTGGAAGCGGTCCACGCGGCGGTGTCTGCCGCAACACACAGGCGCGTGGCTCCGACGATATCGTTGCCAGGCCTGCTCGCAGGCCGCTGCCCGAGAATCTGCCGCGCCAGGTCGTCACCCATGAGCCCGGGCAGCGCTGCTGTCCGGATTGCGGCGGCGATCTTCGGTGAGCTTTCGGCAGGAGTGCACAGATCAGAAACAGTATCCCTGGAAGACCCAGTAATGCCAGTCCTCGATCGCCTGGCGGGTTGACTCGTCGGGATTGATGACGGTCAGTTGGGAGAGTGGGACCGCCAGGTTCCGATCCTGCCAGCGGATCATCACGAGCATGTCCTGCGAGCAACTATCTTCAGGCGCCATACGCCGGACCTCGACCGATTCACCTTTGCGGAGGGGCGAAGTCGCTCGGGCAGCGGTGCATACCGCGTGGAAGGGGAAGCCGAGTTTGTCTTCCAGATAGTAGTACCAGCTCATGGCCTGTTCTTCAGGTCCATTGGCATCGACGATGATCTCGTCATGGATTCGATTCTCCCGGGCAGAGTCGCGTTTGCGTTTTGCCATGGCGGTTACGATGAGAGCGGCCTGTTCAGGATACGGCGGACGGAAGTGCGGCCGATGCTGAGCTGGCGTGCGATGGCGGATTTGCTGAGGCCGGAGCGGTAGAGTTTTCGGACCTTGCCGGCCTCAAGGCCGGCGGTGAGAGGGCGGCCCAGTGCTTTGCCGTTCTGCCGGGCATGAGCCAGCCCAGCACGCACGCGTTCGCGCAGCACTTCGCGTTCGAACTCAGCGAAGACCGCCAGCATGGCGGCCATGGCGCGACCAGCGGGTGTGGTCAGGTCAAGAGCTTCGGTCAGCGAGACGAAGCCGACGCCGAGATGTTCCAGCTCCTGGAGCGTGACCAGCAGATCGGTTGCCCCAGCGATCGAGACGCCAGACCAGAACCACATCTATGTCGCGCCGCCGCGCCGCCTCGATCAGTTTCTTCCGCATCTGCCGCTCGGATGCGCCGGAGCCGACTTCCTTCACCTGCGTGACGATCGTCCAGCCGCGCCGTGCTGCGTATTCACGCATGGCGCGATTCTGCATCTGGAGAGTTTGCTGATCATGCGTGGAGACGCGGGAGTAGAGGCCAGCGCGAAGGGCGGTTCCGGCCCGTCCGGAGGGGTGACCGAAAACCCTTCGCGATTTGGCTGTTCTGGACGCCTGTTTTGCGGGCATTTCAGGATCCTCCCTGCCTATGGCCGCAGAGTATCCTTTTCGGCCATGCCGAGCCATGGTAGCGCGTCAGGAAGCGATGCGGCTGCGGTAGTTCCACGGCATCCACTCCGCCGGATCGCGCGCCAGATCCTCGGCGTGTCGCTGTAGCTCGGTCAGATAGTCGAAGGGATTGGCGCCGTTCAGCTCGCAGGTGTGGATCAGGCTCATGTACAAGTCACCCACCTGCGCTCCGTTCAGCGTTTTATAAAAGAGCGCATTCTTCCGATGGAGTATTGCTCGCTTCAGCGATCGCTCGCAGATATTGTTATCGAGCGGGGCTCCGGCGGTGCGCAGGAAAAGGGTCAGCGCCTTCCAGTGGCGCAACATATATTGGATAGCTTTCCCCAACCCGGAGTTCGGCTCCGTTCTGCGGCTGTCTAGCTGAGCCTGCATCCAGCCATGCAGCTTATCCATCACCGGGCGGCTGTGCTGCTGATGGAAGTGCAGCCGCTCCTCGGGCGACATCTTCTGCTCCCGCGCCACGGCGTCGTTGCGATACACCGCCCCCAGCGACTCCAGCACATGACGGCACTCCTCGGGGAAGTTCGTCAGCACCTCGACGAACTGTCGCCGTCCGTGCGCCAGGCAGTTAGCCACCAGCAACTCCACGTCCTCGCTGAGCTTCGGCGCGTTCCGCGCCAGCGCATCCGACATACGGATCGGCGCAGCCAAGCCTGCCGCCCGGTGCTTCAGCACCGCAGTCAGGTTTTCGCCTGCGTGTCTGGTCCCGCTGAAGAACAGCGCGATCTTCCAGCCCGGAGTCGTCGAGACGATGCCGCTGGTGAAAACGCCGGTGCGCTCGTCCGCCGGTTCGCGGGCCAGATGCAGCACCCGCACGCTGGTATCGTCGTTGTGCAGCACCTCACCCTGCGCCGCCTGCCGGATCAGCTCTTCCCAGGCCGGCCGCACGAACTCCGCCGCTTCCTCGACGATCTCCCACTGCGTCGCCGCCGGCAGCGGGATGCCCAGACTCTGTTCGAGATGCTCCAGTCTGTAGAACGGCATGCCGCTGCCATATTTCAGCTGCGCGATCATCGCTGCCGCCGTGTCTTCGTACTTCTCCTCGCCCACGCCTTCCGGAGCCGCGGCCGTATAAATCTCGCCGCACAGGTTGCAGCGCAGCCGGTCCAGCTCATAGACGGTTGCCGCCAGCGGAGCCTGCCCCGCGATCCGCACCAGCACGCGCGGATCCTGCTGCGCATAGACTCGCCCTCTTTCGCATCCCGGACAGCGATCGCCCGCCGTCAGCTGCCCATGCGGCACTTCCACGCGCGTGGCGCCGCTGTAGGCATCGGCTCCGTTGCGTCCATGTCCCGGCTTCTTCGGCTTTTTCTTTTCCTCTGCTGCCGGCTTCGGCTTCTCTTCCAGACCTGCCCGCTCCAGCACCTCCCGCGTCTTTTCCGTCACCAGCGGGAACAGCAGCCGCCGCAGATCCCGGATCGTGGTGTCCTTGTCGGCGATCAGCTCGGTGAGATAACTCAGCCCCTCCACCACTGCCTTCAGCTTGCCGAAGTCGTCTTTTGGCAGCGACGGCCGCACCCGTTCCAGCAGCGACTCCAGATCTTCGCGCGAGATCTCCATCACTTCAGCCGCGGGCTTCGTCACCAACCCAGGTTCGCTCAGAGATGTTCACCGCGCCAGGATTTTCTTCACGGCCGTATCTGCGCGGATGCCGCACTGCCGCTTACCGGACGCCACACCGGCGCCGCCCGCACCCGCGATGCATCCCCGGCAGCCAGCAGTAACTGCGCCTGCCACGCTTCCAGCCGCCGCGCCGCTCGGCCTTCGCCTTCCGGCCACCAGCCGAACCTGCCCTTCGACAGTCGTTTGATCAGAAGCCAGTAGCCCTGCCCGTCATACGTCAGGACACGCACCGTGGTGCCTCGCCGGCTGCGGAAGATGAACACGCAGCCGGAAAAAGGATCTTCCGCCAGCTTCTCCTCACACAGCCGCGCCAGCGAATCGATCCCCTTGCGCCCGTCCACCGGCTCGATCGCCACCAGCACCCGCATCTGCGGCGTCAGCTGGATCATCCCGTAACTTCTCGCCATGCCCGCAGCAGAGCGGCCCAGTCCGGCGCCGCCGCACTCTTCCACTGCACCCGCATCCGCGGCTGTGGTGAAATCTCGAACTCGATCACGTACTCGTCGCCGGCTGCACCCACTGCTCCGATCAGTTCCACGAACTCCGCCGGGCTCGGCTCCTGATGCTCGGCTGCAGTTCGGCCCATCCGCTTCTTCAGCGCATTGTAGTCCAGCCGCAGCGTGTGCGCCACCACGTTCACCCCATACTGCCGCGCCTGCTCCACCGCTCGCCTGCCACAGCGATTCCGGCAGCTTCCCGCGTCCACTCCGTGCTAACCGGAACTGCTCAAACTGCCGCTCTAACTGAGTAACCGAATCGGGAACAGCAACCTTCTGTAAGGCCATCGTCAGCCGCCTTCACCGGCTAACTCAACCTACCAGCCCTTCCGCCCTCAAATCATGCATGCCTGCCGAAAGCTCACGATCTTCGTCACTTTGGCGAGGACGTTTCCGAGCAGCTGTATTATGTCCCGGAGAGCTTTCGGGTGATCCGGCATGTGAGACCGAAGTTCGCCTGCAGCCAGTGTGAGGTAGTTGTCGAAGCGCCGGCTCCGTCGCGACCCATCGCACGCGGACTGGCGGCTCCCGGATTGCTGGCTCACGTTCTGGTCTCGAAGTATGCCGATCACTGCCCGCTCTATCGTCAGGCAGAGATTTACGCCCGGCAGGGCGTGGAACTGGATCGCTCCACCCTAGCCGGATGGGTCGGTGCGACCAGCGAGTTACTCGCCCCTCTGGTCGATGCGGTGCGCCATCACGTTCTCGCAGTCACCAAGCTGCACGCCGACGACACGCCCGTGCCGGTACTGGCGCCCGGCAACGGCAAGACGAAGACGAGCAGGCTCTGGACTTACGTGCGCGACGATCGGCCGGCAGGTGAGAACACCGCACCCGCGGTCTGGTTCGCTTACTCTCCGGATCGCAAGAGTGAACACCCGCGCGAACATCTCAGAGAGTTCACCGGCACTTTGCAGGCCGATGCCTACTCCGGCTTCCATCATCTGTATGACACAGGCCGGATTCGCGAAGCTGCCTGCTGGGCCCATGCCCGCCGCAAGTTCCATGACATCCACATCACCCACCCTTCGCCGAACACCACTGCCGCCCTCGACCGTATCGGTGCTCTTTATGCGATCGAGGCAGAGGTTCGCGGCAAGCCGCCCGATGAACGCAGGGCGATCCGCCAGGCGCGAGCAGCACCGCTCCTGGCTACGTTCCGCACGTGGATGGAAAAGACGGTGCGCTCCCTGTCTCCGAAGTCGGAAACGGCAGAGGCCATTCGCTACGCGCTCTCGCGCTGGCGTGCCCTTACTCGCTACGTCGATGATGGCCACATCGAGATCGATAACTCCGCCGCCGAGCGGGCGCTTCGCACCGTTGCACTGGGCCGCAAGAACTATCTGTTTTGTGGATCGGACTCGGGCGGTGAGAGCGCGGCTGCCATCTATACGCTGCTGGGAACCGCACGCCTCAACGGCCTCGATCCGGAACGCTGGCTGCGCGAAGTACTCACTCGCATCGCAGATCATCCCCTTGCTCGCATCGAGGAACTGCTGCCCTGGAACATGGCGGCCGAACTCTCTTAGTCTCATCTGCGAAGTGTCCACTTAAAAAGTAGTGGACACTTACCCGGCCCTTCGGCGCCGCCCCCGCCCGCTTCTCAGTTGCCGATTCACAGCCTCGACGGAAAAGGCCTGGGCATCGAAGTCAGCGCCGATCCACTCCCGTGTCTCCTCGTATCGCTCATCGTCCGGGTGCTGGAGAACTTCCAGCAAGTCGTAATAACCGGGAACACCGCCGCAGTCCTCCGGAGGACACGCCTGTTGTCCCTCCACGCAAACGGGATACTCAGTACCATCGCCTCCGGCAAAGCGCTTTTCCAGAACGATGCTGTGCTCCCAGCTGTCGCCGAGATCGTACGTGTAGGTCAGGGAGCTGCCAGCCTCCGTCAGCACCTCACCGATGTGGCCACTGCGTACGGCTGACCGCTGCCCATCGACTCGGAACTCATGCATGTGGCTGTCCTGCCATCCCATCACTGTCTGCAGGACTCCATGCAGGCGAGTCAGCGTCATATCCGCCGGAACCACCAGTCGCCGCCAGATCGGCGGTCTGGTACCGCGCAGCGTCACCTTCAGCTGGCATACTTCTCGCTCCATCCCCGCCCTCTCCCCCAATGAAATCAGGATACGACCCAGCCCCATGGGAAGACAGGACGCTTACGGGACGGGGTCCTTTTTGCCCATTTCTTTGTCGCTCGTCGCTAAGATATGCCCGAAATCTGCCACTCCTCGCTTCGCGAAATGAACAAAAATCCCCTCCGTCGCCAACCATCCCTCCGGTCTACACGAACGAGTGGATCAGCTATTGCATGCAACGTCATGGCGTCGCGCCTCACGATTTCGACGTAGTTTCAAATCCTGAATTCCTCCGGGAAGGCACGGCGATTAGTGATTTCCTGCATCCCGACGGCATCGTTGTGGGAGCGAACAACGAGCAGTCCGCGCAAATGCTGTGCCGGATCTATGAGCCACTAACGAACGGCAGCTACTACTCCACCAAAAGTGCAGTGCCGGGCGCTCTTCGCGCGGACAAGCGGGGCAGCGGGTAGTAGGGCCCGCTATTTGATCATGTAGCGCGCGCCGCGTCCCTTACCCACTTGGGCAAGGTAGCGCTGGTCGGAGAGCTTTTTTACGTGCACTTTGATTGTGTTGCGGTTAGCGCCGGTGGAATCCTCGATTTCCCTGACAGTGATTTCGCCGCGGGTTTTCACCAGCTCCAGGATCTGGCGGGAAAGCGAGGGCAGGGAAGCGCGCAGCGCCTGCTCCTCCTTTACCTTCGCGGCGAGATTGTCCTTCTGCTTCCCCATGGTTTTCAGAAAGAACACCAGCCACGGTTCCCAGTTCTGTTCTTCCTTCCGGATCGTCTGCTGCGTGCGCCGTAGCGCGAGGTAATAGCTGTCCTTGTTGCGCTCGATGACGCTCTCCATCGAGCTGTAGGGAACATAGCCATAGCCGGCGCGCAGCAGCAGCAGCGTGGTGAGCACGCGCGAGAGCCGGCCATTGCCATCCTTGAACGGGTGAATCGCCAGAAACACGACAATGAAAATCCCAATCAGGATCAACGGATGCTGGGTCTCCTCCTCGACGGACCGGTTGAACCAGTCCACGAGTTCCTTCATCCAGCGGGGCGTTTCAAAGGGCGTCGCGGTCTCAAAGACCACGCCCATGCTCTTACCGTCGGGTCCGAAAGCCTCGACGTGGTTGGGCACCTTCTTGTACTCGCCGCGATGGTCCTGGTCCTTGGCGCTGTACTTGAAAAGCACGCTGTGCAGTTGCCTGATGTGGTTTTCGGTGGTGGTGATGGATTCATAGCCATCGAAGATCAAGTTCATGGCGTCGGCGTAGCCCGCCACTTCCTGCTCGTCACGGCTGGCGAAGGATTCGCTCCGCAAGCCGGTGAGCAGCTTTTCCACCTCCAAGTCGCTGAGCTTGGCGCCCTCGATGCGAGTGGACGATCCCACGCTTTCAATCGTGGCGATTCGCCGCAGGCTGGTCAGCCTCTCCGGGGTGAGGGTCTTAATGACCTTCCAGCGCCCCTTGAACTCGTCGATATTGGCGATGAGTTTGAGGATTTCCGAGGTAATGGCGATGTTCTTGATCTCGGGCATAGGCATGTCCATTGTCACCCATTTATACCCAATTCACTCCTCGAAGGCAACGGAATATCCATTGTCACCCGTTCTTAGCCATTCATACCACGCACCGAAAGGAATGCGCGGTCCAGGATCGCCGAACTTCCCTGGCCGCCTGCGAGGGGGGTGTTTGCGGGTAAGCTGGTTCACCAACCTGTTCGACACACGCAGGAAGGTTGCGAGGTGGCAGACGGAGTATGACGAACAACGTCCACACAGCAGCCTCGGCTATCGAACGCTGCCGAGTTTGCATGTGTGGCTCTAACCCAGGGCTATGGAAAAGACGTGAGCTGCGCCCACTTGGAAAACGCCGATGGCGTTTCCCGCTTTCCCGCAGCTTCGGCGGCGGGATAGTTTTACGAAATTACCTGTGCGGACTTAGAGGGGGCAGGTCAGCACGAGCTCAATCTGGACTTCAGACGCCGTTCCAGAGAAGAGGTCCAGCCCCGAAACAGCAAGTCATCAGGAACGCTGGCTCAGCCTATAGCTCCGACGGGGCATAGGCCGAGGGTTCGACCTCGATTACTGTAACGGCAAACAGAATTGTGCCGATAGTTCTCGAAGGCTCCCCCTCATGACTTTGGTCGCAGATTACTGTCGTTTCTCCCGTGCAAATTCATATTCGCGGAGATTCGGCCGTGGATCGCTTGCTCTTCTCACTGCTTTCGTTCTCGGAGCCGTCAGTAGCTGTGGGACAATCGCCGGCACTTCAGCGGCGCCTCCAGGCTCCGCCACGGCGACTTCTTCCGTCATCATCAGCGGCAGTGTCTCGGGTGGACAGCAGGCGATCGCAGGCGCCTCAATCCAGGTCTATGCAACGGGAATGACCGGCGACAAGTCGGCCGCAACGGCCCTGCTGACGGCTCCGGTAAAGACCGACTCTGCCGGCTCTTTCACGATCAACACTCTCCAGTCCTGTCCGTCCGTCGGCAGCGAGGTGTATATGGTTACAACCGGCGGCACGCCCATTGATCTCGGCGGCAGCGCCAACCCGAATGCCAGTCTGATGACGTTGCTCGGCATGTGCGACTCGCTGGCCAGTCAATCCTCGATCCGGGTCAACGAAGTGACAACAATCGCTTCCGTTTACGCGTTGGCCGCTTATATGGGGGGGCCGGCCTCTGTCGGTTTTGCTGAAGAGGACGCCCAGCAGTTCGCCAACAATCTGAAACTGGCTTCTGAACTGGCGGATTTGCCTGCAGGTACATCCTCCGGCAATGTTCCAGCAGGCGAAGCGGCCCCGGTCGACAAGCTCAACACATTGGCGAACATTGTGAGTAGCTGCGTGGATTCACATGGGGGGTCGGCGGGTGATGGGTCCGCGTGTGGCGACTTGTTTCAGCATGCCGGAGCCGGATCATCCGCAAAGGACACGGTGGCCGCGATCCTCGCGATCGCCACAAATCCCGCGGACAATGTCGATACACTCTATGCGCTCTCTACGGCATCGAGCGCCTATCAGCCCGCTTTACCGTCGGCGCCAGCCGACTGGGCACTCACCATGATTCAGGCGCCGGCGGCGCCCACATTCTCGCCAACTCCCGGGAGTTATAACGGCGTGCAGACGATTACGATCGCGGACAGCTCCCCCGGCGCGGTCGTCCACTACACTACAGACGGGAGCACCCCAACTGTCTCATCCACTGAGTACGCGGGAGGGATCTCCGTGTCGGCCTCGGCCACGGTCCGCGCGATTGCGCTGACAGCAGGTCTTGCCAGCCCGATCGCATCCGCAGCTTACGCCATCAGCTCGCCACCGGCGCCTGTTTTTTCGCCGGCACCGGGTCTTTACAATGCCCCGGAATCGGTCTCCCTGTCGGACGGCGATCCGTCGGCGACCATCTACTACACGACCGATGGGAGCCTCCCCTCCCCGTCCTCTTCACGATACGAGCGGGCGATCGATCTATCTTCCTCTGCTACCCTCCAGGCGATCGCTTTCGATGGGGGACTTAGCAGCCCTGTCGCGGCAGGTCAGTTCGAAGTTACGGCGCCTCGGGAAGTCACATTTTCGCTGGCGGGCCTGATCAGTCCAGCTACAGTGTCCGAATCGGTCTTTGTTTATGCTTCCGGGCTGACCGGTGCGTCGAGCGTTTCGTATTTAATTGACGGTCGAGCAGTAACTTCGGAATCTGTAGCACCTTATTGGATGGGCGGACAAAGCAACGGAACGCCGCATGGATTCCCGATTCTCTCCGCCGGGATCGGCGCCCATATTCTCAGCGCCGTTGCGACTTTTCCCGATGGCAGTCAGGCTATGTCGAATGACATCACTCTCAATGTCGTTCCATCCATCAATGCGACGCTCGGCGGCACCCTGACCCCATACCCCAACGAAATCTCTGCGCAGCTGAACAGCACGAGTGCGATCCTCGCCAACGTGACAACGTCGGGGGCATTTTTGACACCGCAGGAGATCCAGACCCGTACTCAGGTGCTCGCAATGTACATGAACTGGGGTATTGATCCATCGCTGGATTACACCAATGATGAGTCGAGCGTTTTGGCAGGCCTCGCCCCGCGAGGCTGGCAAAAGGCCTCCCCCATGACCGCGGGCGAAGACCTCAGCAACGTTTTCTCTTCCGATGCTCCCGCTTACCAGCCAATTCCGGCCGCGTGGCCGCGAGTCTTACTGCCCTCGGGTTATTTTCAGAACGCGCAGTTGAACACCACAGTTGCTGGAGATGGATTGGGCTACGGGGAAGTAACCGCTTCGCCGACCGATCCGCAGCTGCCGGTGCGCAGCGAATGGTATTCCGTGGTCAGTACACTGGTTAGCTTTTCCTTCCCCATGCCAAGTGACTGGTACCTGAGCTTGCCGGGGCAGCCGGCCGGTGACAGCCATATGATTTTTGCCGATCCCCAGAGTCAGACATTTGTCAGTTCGTATAAAACCACTGTCGACCCTGTTACGGGAGGGCCCGATGCTCTGTACGCCAGTCGGCCGACCCCGTTCAACAGCCTGGGCGACAAAGGCGGCTCCGCCGCCGCGACATTCGCTGAATTGCCCTTCCTGATTCAGCCCGGTGAGTCAACAAACCCGCAAAAGCCTATCGGCCATGCCATCGGAGGGGCAATCGGTCGAACCTGGGCTGCCCGAGTCTATCCAGCCTCCGGCCGTGACGCGAACGTATTGACCAGCACGAACAGCTGCACCGGAACAGGCTACACGAATACCGGCCTGATTCCCTATGGCGGCGTCATCCAGCTGGATCCGCACGTGGATTTGACCACGCTGGGTCTGTCACTCCCTGCCTTAAGGGTTCTTCAGGCCATGCAGACCTATGGATACTACGTCATGGACTTTGGCTGCGCCGACATCGATATCTATACGTCCATCTCCGAAGCAGAGCTGGATCCATATGGGGGTCTGTGGGGCTACAACAAGAAAGGCCCCGGTGTGCAGAACGAGATTCAGTCTGTGCTGTCTGCAAACAAGATCTATGTAGTTGTGCCACTCACAAAGAAGCAGTGATTTGGAGGACCCTCGGGAGACAAAACGACCCGCATCCTCGGTGAGAACGCGGGTCGTTTGCCTGGGCCGGCGGAAGTGCTTTATCCCGCGCTGATTGCCTTTCCCGAGAATACCGCTTTGTGCTGCCCAAGCGAGAGCCAGAGATCCCGCAGTTTTTCCTCGACCAGATCGATCCCGTTCGATCTCTGAGCGGTCAGCACCCCTTCCGCTGCGATACGGCCGGCCAGTTCCGGATCGTTGAGCAGCACGGTGATCTTCTCAGCAATCGACTTCGGATCGCCGACCGAGCAAAAGAGACCGTTCTGCCCGTCGACGATCAATTGCGGCAGACCTCCAACCGGCGTGCAGACAACGGGCGCTCCATTCGCCATGGCTTCAAGGATTGCCATCGGTACGCCTTCGTTAAAACTGGGAAGGCAAAAAACGCGAACCTCTCTCAACAACTCATTGAGAGCCTTGTTATCTGTCCAGCCGAGGAGCCGGACGGACGACCGAATACCGAGCCGCTCCGCTTTTGCCGCTGCCTTGTCCAGTTCGCCATGGCCAGCAAACCAAAACTCGACTTCAGGATGCTTTGCCAGAATCGCGGGCGCCGCTTCAAGAAGTAAATCGTAGCCTTTTCGTTTTTCAAGCTTGCCTGCAAATAAAATCACTGATTTACGCGGCGGCGCGCTGCTCCCCGTCGACGGGATCTCGACGGGGTTGGGAATGACCTGGACCTGAGCGTGGGGAAACCGTGTTTGGATCTCGTCGGCCCAGCTACGTGACAGAGCAATCACCCGAACCGCTCCGCCGATGACGCAGCGAACCGCCCATTGCGGTGTCTGCTCAAAAATGGATTCAGGACTGTACGCGTGGATGTGAACGATCAGGGGCTTCCTGAAGAGTCGAGCGACTGCGGCAATCGGCAGCTTCCTCAGCAAGCTGCTTTGTCCCGCCACATGAATATGGACGAGATCGGAGGCGGTAATCGCGAAGGGAGCGCGAAGGTAGGCAGAGGCTGCGGCGGCGAGCTTCCCCACCGCGCCTCCATCAGAGAAGGTTGTAAGCAGCCTGCAGTTCATCTCCGCCCAGAGACTCATCTTAGTGTGCAGGAGGACAACGGTTGCGATCCCTCCGCGCGCTGTGGTAGCGGGAGCCACGACCAGGACCCGCGGGAGCGACCTATGTGTTTTCGGTTGTTTGCCCATGTCTCGCTCCGCTCAGGCAACGTGAAATCCGGATTCCAGCTGTGGCGACGCGAAGCATGGTTCGAGCGCGGGCCGGACGCGTCGTGCGCCGATGTAGTCGGGTACGAGCCTTTGCAGGATCATCAGCGCTCGTTCTTCATCCCGGCACTGAGCGGCGTCGCGCAACGCATCCAGCTCACTTCGGAAGAAGCGGGTTGGAATATTCGCCTGGCTGCGGAATACGGAGATCCCCCGTTGTGAGGTGGGGATCAGCTCTTCGTCAAAAGTCGAGAGCTCTTCGTATAGCTTCTCGCCCGGCCGCATACCGATGAATTCGATGGCGATGTCCTTGCCCGGAACCAAACCGGCGAGCCGGATCATTCGTTCGGCCAGGTCCACAATGCGGACTGGAGCGCCCATATCGAGGACGAATATCTCGTTGGACGAACCGAGCGAAGACGCCTGCAGGACCAGTTGCGCTGCTTCCGGTATGGTCATGAAAAATCGAACCATGTCTGGGTGAGTGACGGTAACCGGTCCCCCTTTCACGATTTGTTCGCGGAAAATGGGAATTACACTGCCATTACTTCCGAGCACATTGCCAAATCGCGTCGAGACACAGGTTAGGCGGGGCGCTTCGGAGGCTCGGACAATCATCTCCGCGATTCTTTTGGTTGTACCCATAAGGCTCGTTGGACGGGCGGCCTTATCGGTTGAAACCATCACGAAACGGCTGACGCCGGTATCCTCACAGGCCCTGACCAGGGTTTCCGTTCCAACAATATTGTTCTCGATTGCTTCGAAAAGATGCTGTTCCATTAATGGAACATGTTTGTAAGCCGCGGCGTGGTACACGATCGCGGGACGGTGGGTCTGCAGCACATCCAGGAGGCGTGTACGGTTCTGAACGCTTCCGATGCACGGTATGAAAGGAACCGAGGGGAATAATTCCTGCATCTGGCGGTCGATATAGAAAAGGGCTGTCTCGCTGATCTCGTATCCAATGATCGCGGCTGGCGAGAAGCGAGCTAACTGACGACAAAGTTCCGATCCGATGGATCCGGCTGCCCCGGTCACCATCATCGTCTGACCTTCGATGCACTGGCGGGTGACAGTTGTGTCCAGCTGCACGGCCTGGCGTCCCAGCAGGTCTTCAAGAACCAGGTCGCTACTAACGCGAGGACGCTTCACAACGATTTCGTTTGCGATGGTCGGTACCGTCCGGAAGCCGACTTTCGCTTCCAGACAAGCCTGTATGAGAGCCTTCTCTTTGTCTTCGCAAAGGAAGCTGGCCGGGGCGTACACACCATCGACTCGATATCTTCTCGCTAGTTCCTGGATATCCGCCCTCCCTCCCAGAACGGTGAGTCCAGACATGCTGGTGCCACGAATGTCGGAGCGTTCGTCGATAAAGCCAAGTACGCGATGATCGGGGCACTGCAGCCGCAATTCAGAAAGGATGCTCACACCGAGCATATTCGCGCCATAGATCAGAACTCGTGTCTGCTCGGATGTGCGAAGCCACAGGCGGATCTGCTCGAACACAATTCGGCTGCCCAGTCGCAGTCCAGCCAGAACCGCGACGGAGTAGAAAGCATCCAGCAGGTAAACGGAGCCAGGCAAGGGGGAACGAAGGTTCCCCGGAGAAACGAGAGCCACGCTGATAAATCCTCCAGAGAGAGCGGCAATGATGCCAACCCCCGCAACAGCGGGGATCTCCCGGGCTGATGTGAAGCGCCAGTGGCTGCGGGATGCCCGGAAGAACAGCAGCACCATGCCCTGAATGACACACCAGAGGAGCGCGATCACGGGAAGCCGGCTTGCAAACCTGGCCGGTAAATCACCGTCATAGCGGGTCATGATTGCCATATACAGACAGGCGGCATTCAAAACCGATAGGACAATGTGCTTGATGTAAAAGCCGTAGTGGCGGCTGCACGACCGCAATTTGTCTGCGACAAAGTCCCGGTGCCGCACGATATTGGCACTTCCGGCAATGTGCCTTGGTGCCACAAAAGACAGGCAGGCCAGTCGGCGTTCCCATTCGGCGGAGCTGTCGCCGGCTCCCAACACATACGCAGCAACAACCAGAGGCGCCCATGCAGTCAGCAGGCAGGGCAATGCCAGTTTGGGATGCCATTGGGCGATCATGGCCCATGGTCCCAGCCACACGACGTTGCAGGCGGCCACCAGCAACGTGGTGCGCGCATGGCCGATACGACCGGCAAGATGCTGAAACGCATGCGAGCGGTGGGGGGCGTACCACGCTTCTCTGCGGATGATCCGAGTGATCAGGGTATAGGTAGCGTCGACGACGAAGGCCCCCAGCACAATGACCGGAACTACCGGGGAAAGCGTGTGGCGGGCAGCCCCCATCAACGTGAGAGATCCAAAGCAGTAACCCAGAAACCCACTGCCTGCATCCCCCATGAAAATCCTGGCCGGATGCCAGTTCCAGAAGAGAAATCCCAGACCAGCCGCCCCGAGCACCGCATACAGAAGAGCGGTTACGTTCAAGCCATGCGAAAGAATGGACAGCAAACAACAGATTCCGGCGACGGTCAGGCATTCAGCTCCTGCGAGTCCGTCAATCCCGTCCATGAAGTTGGTGAGATTGATTAGCCACACGAGGCTGACCAGTATTAGTCCTGCCGCCAAAATCAGATCTGCGCGATCGATCGCCGCTGGTCGCAGGCCCGCGACAAACATCGCGAACAGCGCCGCCGCCGCGCTCACGATGTGAATCGGCAGACGAGCCCAAATGGGGAGGCTCACATGATCATCCCACGCTCCGACCACGGCGACCGCAGATCCCGCCAGCAAAGCGATTGCTTCGAGCGGTGTAATAAAGCCGCTGAACAACAGCGCGACCACCGCCGCAAGGAATATAACCACAATCGACAGTCCGCCGCCGCGCGGCTTTGGCGTTGTGTGCAGGCTTCTATCTGTAGGGATATCCAGGATGTTATGTCGCAGCGCAAGCCGTCGTAAGATCCCGGTCAGCATCCGGGACAGCAAAATCACCACACAGACAGACGCCGCCCAAATCACCGCTCTCATTCGAGTCCCCTTCCGGTTGTAAGTGTGTCGCGGTACCAGCGACAGGTCTCAGCCAAAGCCCAGTGCATTGGTACCGAGGGCCGCCAGTCGAGCAGCTCTTCCGTCTTGCGCGTATCAACCACCAGTGGCTGCAACAGACGCTGCACGGATGCTTTCCATCGCGGCAGCACCGCAAGTCTGCGCATCAGAGCATCGGGAAGCCTTAATATTCGTGGCGTCGTCTCCATGGCGCGGGCAATCCGGAGCACGAGTTCCCCAGTGGAGATGTCCTCAGAGTCCTTTACGAGAAATACCTGTCCAGGGGCGCGGGGGTGAGTAGTAATGTGCGACAGCAGGTCCGCGAGATTGTAGGCGCTCACCAGACTTCGCACCGGTCGCGCCGAAAAAACGGGCACCGGCAGACCTCTGCCGATGAATTGCAGCAGGCGGAGAAAATTCCCGCCCACGCCGGGTCCGTACACCAGGGTTGGCCGGACCACCACCCATTCCATCCCGGCTGCCTCCGCAATCGACTTCAGAGTCTGCTCCGCTTCCCATTTCGATTGTCCGTAGGGATCAGTCGAAGCTGGAGGATCGTCCGGGCGGAAGGCGGTGTGCGTTGTGGTTTCGCCGTTCACCTTAATCGAACTGAGATAGATAAACCGGCGCACACCGGCTCTGGCCGCCTGCGCTGCCAGATTGGCGGTTCCCGATACATTAATTTGTCGGAACTCGCTGAGCGGATCGGCTGCCGGGTCGTCCATGATATGGACCCGCCCTGCAAGGTGAATAACAGCATCGATGCCTGCCAGCACACCCGACCAGGATTCCTGGCTGTTAATGTCTCGCACCACCACGGTGCGGCACTGAGCGGGCATGCTCCCTGCCGGAATGTTCTGCCGCATGCCGGCGGTTACGAGGAAACCATCCGAGATGAGTTGCCGGCACAGGTGTCTTCCAATAAAGCCATTCGCGCCGGTGACGAGTACCGATTGCGGTCTCACGACGCTCGTCCTCCCGGTCGCCCATTCCCGCCGGTGAGAAAACCGGGACCACGACTCCGCAACCAGCCGGTCAGTTGTTCGCCGAGGAACAGCGCAGCGAATACGGGAGATTGCAGATTGCGCCTCGCCAGGCGCCGCGGCTCCTGACACAGGCGCACCAGCCACGTTAAGCCCATAGCCTGTAGCCACGCGGGTGGAAAGACTTTCTCACCCGAAAGGAACTCGAACGCCGCACCGACTCCGAGACACACACAGGACAGAGAAGGACTAAACCGGTGCATCCATAGTTCCTGCTTGGGAGATCCCAGCCCAACAAAGAGAAGCTGCGCACCCGAAGCAGCAATCCTTCCCAACTCTGCCGCCTGCTCCTCAGGCTGCAGGGGACGAAACGGTGGAGAGCACGCATAGACGACGGCAAGCCGCGGATAACGAAGCGCAATCACCTTCGCCATCCGATCCAGCGTCTCCTGACGACCCCCATAAAAACCCACAGTAACGTTGTTCTCTTCTGCCGCGCCCAGAAGCGCCGGGAGGGCCCGCGGTCCGCTAACGCATTGAGCCTGACTGTGTCCCCTGAGTCGCAGGCACCATGCAACAGGCGTGCCGTCCGGCGTGATCAGGGACGCACACGAGTAGGCAGCCCGAACTGCCTGATCACGCTGCGCCTCAGCCAGCATGTGAACGGTCGCGAAACATACATAGGCCGGCTCGCTTCTGCGCGCGAGATCGATGATTTGACTGCAGGTATCGGTGACATTCGTCACCGCTATGGCCGTACCTAATATGCGATCACTTCCGGAACGTGTGCTCATCGTGGGCCTCCGATGTTAGTTAACGTGTTATGGCTTCGTTGACTTGGGGAACAGATGTCATGAGTCGGAGCGGTGAGGGCACCGCCCCACGGCCGGCGGTATAGGTCATACAAGTGAGAACGACCGTGTTGTAAGCCATGGCGTCCGGACTCCATAACTGTCCGGTGAGCTGACCGTGCAGCACATACGCGAGCAGAACAGCCGCCGCCGCAGCACCTTCAACCGACGTCAACGAGAGTTGGGAGATGCGCAAGACGAAGCTGCCCA
This sequence comes from uncultured Acidobacteriaceae bacterium, assembly GCA_963770525.1. GTDB lineage: Bacteria > Acidobacteriota > Terriglobia > Terriglobales > Acidobacteriaceae > Palsa-343. The sequence continues at coordinate 202,659 of CAVYPY010000013.1, forward strand.
CCATGAAGAAAAACCATCCGATGCCGACGGCACCACCGACAAGCGCCATATCCAGCAGATCGTTATGGCAGTGCTTAATATCGGATCCCGTCTCTGTGTACAGCATCTGCGCCATCGCATCGAACCCGGAGCCAAGAGCCTGCTGCGCCGGTGTGCCGTCGATGTAATGGTCGGCGGCTATTTTCCAAAAGCTGGCCCGCCCCGATCCGGCTTCGTCAGGATCCTGAAGATCACTCCAGCGGGCGAGGAGTACATCGGGATGAATGAACACCGGTGCGACCGCTGCCCCAAGGGTAATCAGAAGAAGAAATCGCGTCAGCCACTTGCGTCGGACATCACGTCCGAGGAAGAACCACCAGAAGATAAACCAGACCAAAACCGCGGTCAGGGCAACGGCCCCCGCGCGGGCATACGTCAGAATGCACGCTATGCAGCACAGTCCAGCCAGAGCGGGATACAACCACCCATCGCGTTTGCGGCCAAGATACAGGAGGGTGATGGTACCGCAGACTAAGAGACCGGTAATGTATTTAGCCGTATCGAACCAGCCGGACGAAGAGCGAACCGAATCGTCTGCGTAATAGTTCAGGCCCCCATGCACGAACCCCACGACGACACAGGCCGCTGTAACCGCGGCACCGGCTGCGAATCCCCGGAGCAGTATCTCAGCGCCGTCCGTGTCAGAAATCAGGATGGATGCCGTGATCCAGAAAATGACCCAATAACTCATCTGCCCATAGGCACCTACACTCTGCACGGACAGCGTTCCGGTCGTGATAATTTCTTTGGTGCACGCCATCGCCAGTACGGCCAGAGCTCCAGCCGCAGCCAGAGGAATGCGGCTGATCAGGTTTCGGTCCCTGACGATTTGCCAGGCAATGAGCGCGAGGAGCGCAAGAAGAAGATGACTTCTGACGATCTGCAGCAGACTGAATGGCCCGAAGCTGATACCCACGGCGTTGTTCAGTTGCGCCATGACCGCATCGCAACTCGGAAGGGCTGCGAGCACATACAGGACACGACGGTTCGCAATCGCGGTGTTGCAGTATGTCACAGAGATTCCTTACAAATGGCGGAGCCTTGATGACGAGCGATGCGGGATTTCGAACGATTCGCCGGTAAGCCGCGGCCGCAGGGAAGGTTGGCTAACTCCGCAGGTTCATATGGATCGCACAACGTGGCTGTTCTGAGCGAGAATCCTCATACCCTGCCGCTGAGCCGGATTACCGCCGTGGATTTCCCCGGCTGGTATGGCGCTTCGAACAACGCTGCCCATGGCCGCGATCGCATTCCGTCCCAGCCGCACACCGGGTCCCAGAGTCGAGCGCGATGCTACCCACACCCCGTCCTCCAGAACGATAGGAGAAGCCGTCATCGAGAAGGAGGGATCTTTCCAGTCATGATTGCCTGTGCACAAGTAGCAGGCCTGCGACAAACAGACATTGGAACCGAGCGTGACCTCCGCGAGGTTGTCGATCCAGCAATCTTCTCCGATCCAGCTGTTGTCCCCGATTCGCAGCTTCCAAGGGAACTTAACCCGGACGCCGGGCTTGATAACAACTCCGCTGCCGATTTTTGCGCCGAAGAGCCGCAGGATGGTGACCCTCCACCGGGATCCAGGAACCCACGCGTTGTGCAACACCGGCAACCCGACCATCGCCCAGAGCAGCTGTATGACATGGCCTCTGCCAGGGATAGTTTCGTTCTTCCGGAACGAACCAAGATCGATGGAAACAGACGCCTGTCCGTAGTCTTCGGCGGAAATCAACCGGTTTAACGAAATATCGATCTGAGGGCTCATGGCAGTTATGCTCTCCTGCTGCGGGGGGTATGCTTTCCCCGGGTCGCGTCATCGACCTCACGCCTGCGCTCGAGAATGAAGACATTCCGATGAAGGAATCCTTCTTCCAGCACCGGCACGCGAACCATCACGCGGCCGACGGCGGCCAAAGCCCGATGCCAGGACGACGGTCTTTCGACGACGGTCCGTCCGATGCTGCCGATCGGAGGCCGGCTGTGTCTGACAATTCCGAAGCCGATTTCGCGCACCAGTCCACGGAAACGGGCGAGGGTCAGCCCGTTAATCGTGTTGCAACGCTCCCATTCGCGCAGCTCCAGATGGCTGCGACGATACCAGGAGGCATCGTCTCCACGAGACGCCACAATTCTGTTGTAGGCCGAAATGAGGGTCGATCCGGAGAACAGATACTGGAGTCCCGGCGCCCTTGTAACCAAACTGAGGTGGTGTTCGATGGGTTGCCAATAGGACGGAAACACGATGCACAGGTAACCCCCGCGTTTCAGGACCCGGAAACACTCGCGCAGAGTCAATTCAGGTGATTGAACGTGCTCCAGAACATCGAACGACAGAATCGCCTCGAAGGAATTGTCTTCAAACGGCAGACGCTCACCGCATCCCAGGACGAAGTCGGCATGGGCATTTCGGCTTTGAGCAAAACGAGTGGCCGCATCCACATAGAGAGGGTTCACGTCAATGCCGGTGATATGCGCCAGTTGATATTGCTCGGCCCAGGCCACCGTTCTTCCGCCATAGAGCGAGCCGAGATCGAGAGCCCGCCGGCCCGCCAGCAGGGGCTTCAATTCAATTCCGAAGTAGTGGTCCCAGGCATACCCCATCTCCGAGCTGTACTTCGCATGAGCTGATCGCATGAGCATGTCAGCCTGCTCCTGCTCCGATGCAGCGATGAATTTCGGATGGTGAATAATCTCGTTGAGCTCCGCGCCATTGGACCAGGACGGGCGCTCCGTCTGGGAATTTCGCATAATGACTTCTGCGATCCGAACTGCCACCGTACCCATGGAACAGGGTCCTCCTGATGCAACTGAAATCACAGGCCGATGGCCTTTGCTGCACTGTGTGTGGCAGGCCATCTGCTTCGCATCAACATCGTTTATTCAGCTTTCTTGCCTTTCGCCCGTTTGCGGGTCAGCAGCCGACATTGATGTCAGACACGCTCGCCCTGTCGCCGCGCACACGAAACACCATCAGGAAGTCTCAACGCCCCGAATCTCCCTTACGATCGCTATGTCGCTGCAGGAACGTTCAGCCGCGCCCGCGGTCGGCGGAGCAACAACGCTGGAAAAGGCAAGCCATGCTGCCGGACCCACATAGATGATCGAATAACCCAATATGGTGCCCCAGATGATGCCGGGGAGTGACCATAGTCGAGCCAGCCAGATCTTCAGCCCCAGAGACAGCAGGGCAGCGCCGCCAAAGATGACCAGATGATGCTTGATGATATGCGGCTGGTTGAGAATGGCATTAGTGGCTGCGACATAACCGACGAGCACAACCCACACAGCGAAGCCAATGCGAAGCGCATCCACAGGCCCTGGATCGACGCCTGACCAGTGCCTCATCAAAGAGCGGCTGGAGCCGAGAAGGAGAAGCGCACATACCGATCCGAGGATCAGGCTAAAGAGGATCGCGCGGCGCACAATGTGCTGCGCCCACCGAAAATCGCTGCGGGACAGCGCCTCACCAATCGCCGGCCACAGCGGTACCATGAAATATTGTGCGATCAACCCGATGGAGAAGATCTTCTGCAACACCGCGTATTCGGCCACTTTGGGAGAACCGAGTTCCCGAGCGATCACCAGGTTGTCGCTGACGTAATAGATGAGACCAAAGCACTGCTGAAGGAAAAACAGAAATCCGACCCTCGCTAGATCCATGGCCGTGCGTCGATCAAAAAGACGAATGCTGGGGCGGAGCCAGGGTCTGACCCAGTAAAACTGAACGATCCAATTGATGCTTGTGGTAACCAGCGGAGCGCCCGCCACAGCCAGAACCAGAACCGGAAGGCTACAGTGCAACCGCGTCGCCGTGATGATTCCGAGCAGGGCGAGGAGGTTCCCGCCGGCATTCCACAGGTCGCCTACATATCCTTCCTGATACCCGAGCTGAACCCGTAGTACGGTCCCAAGAGGCATGCTCAGGGCCGCGCAGGCCACCAAAACCGCTGTTGCGGGGCCCGCTTCGTGGGCGGCGATCGCGCTTTTCAGGCCGTAAAATCTCGACCAGGGCATCACCGGGAGAAGCAGGAAAATCAGTGCAAGAAGCACCATCCCGATCATGAGGAGCAGAAAAAAAGCGCAGGACACCTGGCGGCGTGCATAGGCGGTGTCATCTTTCCCGTCCGCGTAGGAGATAGCTGCCGCCAGTCCGTTGCCCATTCCCAGGTCCGCGAAACCAAGAAACAGAACGCAGGATGTGATGGTCATCCACAGGCCGTAACGGTCATCACCGAGATAGCGAAAGGTCAACGGTACCGAGATGATGGTTGTGAGCAGCACCACGACTTTGGCGAGGATCGAGGTAAGACCGGTGAGCGTAGCCCGCTGGCTTCGCTCGGCGGAGCGAATCCCCTCCGCCTCGCTGGAGTCAGTGCCTTGGAATTGGCCGCCGAGTAGGCTAGAAATGAGGTCGAGAGGCGCTGACAGGACGCGCGCATAGCCAGTCGGTCGATTACTGGAGCGGGTTATAGATGGCACCGAAGGTCCCCAGGCGGGCAATCCGCTCAATTTTGCTAAGGCTGTCCTGCGTTACGAAGATGACATCGCCAGGCTTGAGCGATGCGGCTTCTTGGAGTTCGCCGCGGTCGATGATGGCTTTGAGGTTGAGTATCTTTGTCTCGGAGCTGCCGTCCACCTTTCGTAGGAGGAGAACCTTCGATTTCCGCGCGGAGCCTTTAAATCCACCCGCGAGCGCTACCGCATCGAGCACCGAAATATCAGGTCGGTATTCGAATTTGCCCGGCGCGGCAACTTCGCCCTCCACGAAGAAATGGGGCTTGTCAAAGTCCTTCAAATTCACTGAGACCTCTGGATTTACGAGATGCCTGGAGGCCGCGGCAACAATTTCTGCGCGAAACTGCTCCACGGTCATTCCGGCAGCTCGCAGATCACCCAATTGCGGTAGATATACCTGTCCGGTGGGATCCACGGTGACCGTCTGTCCATACTCGGGAGTCAGGGGGAACCGTACTTCGAGCACGTCGTTGGATTGAATTGTGTAACGCGTCTGCAAGTGAGGAGTTTGTGCGTGCAGCGTACACAAACTCAGTGTAGCGAGCAGAGCGCCATAGAAGATCTGTCTCATTTGTCCAATCTCCAGCGATTTATCACTAAGCGGTAAGTACGGAGCCCAGTATCTTCCCACCGGCCTCGGTGATGGCGCGGGAGCAGCGGAGCACTTCCTGTTCGGTGGTGCAGCCGGTTCGCACCACCACAATGGTCCCTTCCGCTTCGCGCGTCAGTTCCTCCAGTTCCGGCCGACCCGCGAGAGTAGATACGTCAATGACCACATGGTCGAATTTGGCGCGAAAAACTTTCATCACTTCCGCGATTCTGCCGGGGACCGCATTTTTATCCGAGAACCCGCTCCCGGTGATATGGTGCTGGCCGAGGCTCCAGACACCTGCTTTGCCCACGCGCACGGGACAATGTTCCACGGAGGCCAGGAGTTGCTGCGCCAGCTTCACAATGGCGCGACCGTCCGCCAGCAGCACACGATCGTATGAATGAGACAGTTCCGCCGCGACGCAGCCGGCTATATAGGAAACCTCAATATCGAAGCGAGGCGCATTGAATAGCACGGCGGAGCCACAGCCATTCTCCTGCTGTCGAAACGCAGTACGCGCCAACCCGTTGAAAACGCTACTTGCGTATACGAAGGCTTCGGTTTGAACGGCAGCCTGCATAGTCGATGTCCTCATAATTCACCGGCCCTTACATCACGGATGGATTCGATAAGATCCCGCAGTGACTCGCCGTAGAAGGGGGGGGCGGTGCCGGCGGGGAGTGTCGCCAGCAACGGTGCCGGAAGGGCCCGCTGCAACTGCTCCGATTGGGTGATCATTCGATCCGAAGATCTCAGCCCAAAAAACGTACCGAGGCCGAACAGGCACGACCATCCGAAGCCCAACACCGCAATGAGCTTCCGTGGCGGCGATGCCGGGACTGAAGACCGAAACGGCTGCTCGGCAATGGCCACGTTCGCAATCCGCTGACGATCAAACGCGTCGTTCGCCTCCGTCTCCTCAGCCTTCACCTGATACATCTGGCTGAGGTTTTCCATCTGCTTTACCTGCTCCTCCAGTGCCCCGTAATCGGCCGTGTCCTCATCAAGCTCGACCATGCGCGCTCGGATAGCGTGGATTTGTGTTAGCAGCGCAGCCGTGCCTGCGCCGCTGCCGGCAGCCTGAGCCCTGATGTGAATCCATTCCTGCTCGGCGGCAACCTGGCTGGGATTAGGTCCGGTCGTCACTTCCTGCGCTGCGGCTTTCTGGGCCGCATCCAGCGCACGCTGGGTCTGCGCAATTTCTGTATCCAGTTCCTGCAACTGCCGGTCTCCCGGCTCGTAACGTGCGGCACGCTGGGCGCGCGCATTACGCATATCGACCAGTAAAGTGTTCAGGTGCTCGATCGAATATTGGTTGGGAGAATCCTTGCGCTCGACTACCCGGCTCGCCGGCAGTGATAACAAAGAAGCCCTCAGGCTTGCTGCCTGCTTCTCAGCCTCGCGTTGCGTCGTATGCGTATCGATAAGGAGCTTTTGCGCTTCGGTCAGCTTGGCCAGCATCAGCTCTTTTTCTTTGGGCAGAGCGACGATATCGTGAGTTTCCTCAAACTGAGCCAGAGCCAGTTGTGCCGTCCGCAGTTTCTGTGCATAATTGTCGGCCAGCTGGCGAAACACCGAGGAAGACCCCGGGACGCTGTAGAGTTTCACGTGCTCCTTGATGTATAGATCTGCGAGCGTCTTCAAAATGAGAGCTGGCGTATCCGAGTCCCTGCTCTCATAGCTGACATCGATGATGTTCGATTTGCGCAACGGCTGAACGGAGAGCCTGTGCTGCAGATCATTCAGGGCAAGGTCAGAACGCTGATCGGCTGTCAGCTTTTTGCCGTGGATCCGATCGGCGAGATGGCAGGCACGGACGACTTCGCGCAGGACACTGCTGCTCGTCAGAAGCGCGGTCTCTGTATTGACACGCTCCTCACTGATCTCATCGAGATACATCATCCCGGTAGTCTGGTCGTTCATGCTGACCACGGGATTGATGCGTTCATTTCTGACCAGAATCTGCAGCTGCGATTTGTATTGGTTGGGCAGCGCGCAGGCCAACAGGATGGCAACGCCAAAGCTAACAGCAAAAACCAGAAAGGCAGCTGCCCGGTGGTTTGGTGGAGCGGGACGGAGGGAGTTGGTCCCAGTTAGCAGATGCGGCATTTTCATCTCCTTGGCCGTTGAAAACGACGCGGGACACGGCCAGTGCATCACGGCTGTTCCCACCTAAATTTCCGCGTTGATCGCTATAGCGCGTCTTGCGCCGCAGCTTCCTCAAGCTGCGGTTGCATGGAGCGGCTGACGTCCGGGTACTGGACCGCCAGACCCGCTTCGATCTGTGAGCGCGCGGCCTTGATCGTGGCCCGAATACCCTCGCGAAGGCTTGTCTTTGGCGTCCAGCCCAGCGTCCGCATAAATTTGCTGTCCAGGATCTTGCGTGGCGTGCCATCCGGGCGGGAAGGATCGAAGCGAATGCCCCCTGTAAATCCAACCTCTTCCGCGATCATCGCCGCGAGATTCCCGACACTGATCTCCTCCCCTGAACCAACATTGAGGAGTGGCGGACGTTCTTCTCCGAGGAGCAGATTGGCCTTCCGATCGTCGAGGTTCATCGCGAAGACGCAGGCTTCGGCGAAATCATCGATGTACAGGAACTCACGCAGGGGGCGGCCCGTTCCCCATACTTCGATCTCCGAATCTCTGCGAAACTGCGCCTCGCATGTCTTGCGGATGAGGGCAGGAACGACATGGGAGGTTCCTAAATCTAGATTGTCGCCGGGACCGTACAAATTGCAGGGCATCAACGTCAGGAATCGAGTTCCATACTGGCGGTTGAAGCCCCAGCACAGCTCTACTCCTGCAATCTTGGCAAGGGCATAAGAGCGGTTCGTCCACTCGAGCGGGCCCGACAGCAGGTACTCTTCGCGAATGGGCTGAGGGCAATCGCGCGGGTAAATACAGCTGGAACCGAGAAACAGCAGCCGCTTCACCTTGTGACGAAAACACGCCTCAATAACCGATTCCTGAAGTCTCAGGTTTTCGAGAAGAAACTGGACTGGTTTGTCGCGGTTGGCGAGAATGCCTCCAACTCGTGCTGCCGCCAGACACACATATTCAGGCGCCTCTTCGGCAAACAGGCTTTCTACCGCTCGCGCATCACCTAAATCGCACTGCGCGTGTGTTCTGACGATCAGATTGCTGTAACCCTGGCGCCTTAATTCCCTCACGACAGCGGAGCCGGCCAGTCCGCGATGTCCAGCCACGAAAATGCGGGAATGTTTTTCCATCGGTGCCGTTGCCCTCCTATACCTCGCAGGCCTCGTGGACCTTATAACCATGGCACTGGATCAGTGCGTCGCGTTCAGCTGCATCCAGATCGTGACGAGTCATCTCTGTCACCATTTCGCACAGATCGGTCGCAGGAGACCAGCCGAGGAGCCGACGCGCCTTAGACGGGTCACCAAGCAGAGTTTCCACTTCGGTAGGTCGAAAGTAGTTCGGATCCACCGCAACAATGACGCGACCTCTGTCGTCGTAAGCTCTGGCCTCGGCGCCAGAACCCTCCCACGTAAGCTTCATTTCCAGACTTGCCGCGGCCAAATCCACGAATTCCCGGACACTAGACTGCCGTCCGGTCGCGATCACGAAATCCTCAGGCTTGGTCTGCTGCAACATCAGCCACTGCATTTCGACATAGTCGCGCGCATGGCCCCAATCTCGCCTGGCTTCCAGGTTTCCCAGATAGAGGCACTTCTGCAGACCCACCTTGATGCGAGCGAGACCCCGGGTGATCTTTCGAGTCACAAATGTCTCACCCCGCAGTGGCGACTCGTGATTGAAGAGAATGCCGTTGCATGTGTACATTCCATAGGCTTCACGGTAGTTGACAGTGATCCAGTACGCATATAGCTTCGCGACGGCATATGGCGACCGTGGATAGAATGGAGTGACTTCGCGCTGAGGCGTCTCCCGCACCAGGCCATACAGCTCCGACGTCGATGCCTGATAAAAACGTGTTTCGCGCTCCAGACCTGCAATGCGGATCGCTTCGAGCAGGCGCAGCGTCCCCAGAGCATCGCAATCGGCAGTGTACTCGGGCTGCTCGAAAGACACTTTCACATGGCTTTGGGCGGCAAGATTGTAGATTTCATCCGGCCGAACCCGTGCAACGACCTGAATCAGGCTGGCGGCATCCGTCATGTCTCCGTAATGGAGAATCAAGCGACGCCAGGATTCGTGAGGATCCTGGTAAAGATGATCGATGCGACCGGTGTTAATCAGAGATGAACGGCGCTTGATCCCATGAACTTCGTACCCTTTGTTGAGCAGCAACTCGGCCAGATAGGCCCCATCTTGCCCCGTAATTCCGGTAATTAAGGCTCTTCTTGGCACGGAGTGACGACCCCCTCATCGATGCATCAGTGACTGAAAAATCCAGCTCAGGCTTTCCGTTGCTTGTTTGTGCCGCGAACGCCCATCAGGCGACTGCCAATCAGCGCGTGCAGCTGACGAGAGATCGAGTGGCGCTACAACGGCGATGCGCACTTCTCGGATTCGCGGTTGATTGAATGGTCGGGTACGCTCGGCCCGATCTGGTCTTTCTCCTGAAGAGAGACAAGCTCCAGTTCCTCGGCCGCCACTTCGATGGCGACGCTTTGCATGATCTGATCGAGACTCAGCACAAAACGGATACTGCCTTTCGTCCGTACGATCACACCTTCTAAACCCGTGAGCGAGCCGCTTTTAACCCGAGCCCGATCCCCAACCGCGAGATATGGATGAGGTTCTACCTTGCGGTTCCCAACACCGTCACGAAGTGCTGTGATCTCTTTCTCCGGTAGCTCCCATGCCTCTCTGCTCGATCCAACCAGCGAAAAAATTCCCGGCGTGCCCAAAACAGCCGACCTTTCGCTGTGCGCGATACGCACGAACACATAATTCGGAAACAGAGGAAGTTTCAGCTCGACCGGTTTGCGCTTCTTCCATTGACGGCTCGCGCTGTGGAGGGGCAGAAAAGATTCGACGGCTCGCTCCATCAGCTGCTCCTGTACGTGTTTTTCATGATGGGACGCTGTATATGCCGCAAACCACTTCCGGCCGGGAGCCGCCCCGTTCTGCTCACGTTCGTTGTTGCGTATTTCAGACACAGCTTCGCCATCCCCAGTCGGAGTTCCGGTTTTTCCACAGAACCATTCGACCGAATGTCCGTCCCTGGCCCGGAGCTTTTAGTTCGTGGACGGATCTAATGCTGCTTCGATCGTGCTTGTATTGATCGGCTCTAAAACCCGCCGTTCCGGATAGAACTGAACGAGCGCCGCAAAGGCCGCCTCTTCCGTTTCTGTTGAATTTTCCCCATCGTGGTCTACGCGAATGACCACACCTTCTCCCTGCAAAGTCAGAGCATGCCCGCTATCGGACATTCTCGCCAGGACAATCGTCAGTTGGATAAGCGCTCCTTTCGGCGGACATTCGGCCGCCTTCACCAGCACTCCTCGCTTACTGATATCCAGCGTTCGGCCTTTTGCGGCCTGCATAGTCCCGCCCTGTCCAGACCACCAGAACGTGACGGGGGCTGCGATCAAAAACCGTCGTTCGGAGCGAACTTCCAGTTCGGGCATAAGAGAATCGAGCATCAAGCGTAGGCACTCACCGCGATAGGTGCAGCGTATCCAGCTCCCGTGACAGGCACAAGCGAACCAAAATACGTGGTATTTCCTTACCGGTTGCCTTCGCAAGCCAGAGACGAACTTCTCTGTTTCAGGTAACCAGTTCCTGATCTCTGAGGATCCTGTCCTCATCCCGGGTTAAATGACGATGGAGGGAAGGGATGTTACCTAACCCGGAGGTTTGGCAATCGGGCATAGGCCTGAGCACCTCCGCTGCAACGACCTCTACCGTCGGATCGCCACGACGTTCGCATCGATTGATCCCTCCGCGCGCCACGGTGCTTGGCGCCGCTACGGCGCGACCTGGCCGGGCCCGTTGAATGAGCACATCGGTCGACAATCGCACCGGGACGAGCCTTTGCAAGGGGCATCCGTCTATGGCTGCTAGCCCTGCGGCCTGTCCGAATCTCCAGCCCGTACCAGGCGAAGTAATGACACGTTGGTAATAATTTCCTTCGCGCCAAACGGGTCCAAAGCAGGAAACCAGAGATTCTTCAACAACTTCGTCGATGAGAGAACCCTCGGGCGTTATACTCTCTTGCAATAGTTCACAAGCCATTGAGATATTGCGGACCTCATCGGGATTTTGAGGTCCAGATCCAGCAGATGATGCTGCGGTCTCCCGCTTCGAAGGATTCCTGGAACTATTGGTCCTGTGTGCTGAAACCGTTGGCTGTCTGTGATCGATGAAGGATAGGGTCTTGAAAGAAATGACGTGGAATGCTGAAGAGGAGATCGCATCCTCGATCACCGTGCTGGTGACGGATCCCGATGTGATGACAGCCAGGCTACTGGCCACTGATTTAAGGCGACAAAAGCAATTTGAGGTGATCGATTGCGCTTCAACGGCCCATGCCATTCAGCAGTGCATCGCAGAAAGATCTCCCGCCATCCTTCTCCTCGGCCTTCATCACCGTTTCGTTCCCGTCGAATGGCTGACGCTTTTGAGGAATATTCGGAGCCTGCACCCCAATACTCGAACCATAGTGCTCCTGGAACGGCAGGAACGCCAGCTAGTACCTGAGTTGTTTCGTGCAGGCATACGTGGAGTGTTTGAACGAGGCAGTTATGATCCCGTTTGTCTCTCCCACTGCATTGAGTGTGTAGCCAATGGACAAATCTGGGCGAAAAGCGAATTACTTGGCCTCGTCATGGATGCCTTCGTCAAGACGGCTCCGCTGCGGGTTGTCAGCGCGACTGGAGAGGATTTGCTCACGCCGCGTGAGCGCGATGTTGTACGATTCGTTGCTGAAGGATTCGGAAACCGAGAGGTCGCCCAGCAACTGGGCCTCAGTTCTCACACAGTCAAAAATTATATGTTCAACATCTTCGAAAAGTTGGGTATTTCCAGTCGCGCCGAATTGATCCTCTATGTCCTCTCGAGTAAAGAAGGATTTATGCAGGCCGCGCCTCCTCCCAGTAATACCATTAATACAGTATTGCGCCATCCCGCCTGAGACAGATCCGAGCGGGTGCTCGCAGGTTGACGGCGGACCCGGAAACCTGCTTCGACCATGAAGCGATAGGCGCATAAAAGTGGCAATATGTGAAGGTTACGTCCCAGCTCTCAGGATAGGTACCAGCAGACAGGCTTCTCACACCGAATCCAGTTAACTGACAATCAGCCCCGAATAGAGAACATGAGCCACCCTCCGAGACATCAGAGAGCGGAGAGTTCTGTACGTGTGCTTCGCCCGACGTCGGTGAGGTCTCACTTACCCGTTCACGACGAGCCGACGCGGATCGCCGCAGTGCGATTTCGTTCCATGAAGTCCGTCAGAATCGTGGGGTACCGATGTGGGTACCACCTTATATAGCTATTAAAATCATTTAGAATCAGCGTATATGGCCCCCTGGGGGGCAGCCAAATCGTCTCCACAAACTTTTTCTCTGTCTCCGACATCGGTGTCGGGTTCTCGAGGGTTGCGCCGTGTTGCGGCATTGAGCGGATCCACCCAGGAGAAGTCTGCAGCTGGTACCAAGGGGCCCAGGTATTGGAATTTTTTCGTCCGGTTCCTCGATCATTCTCCGTACGGCACCCAGATATTCTTGACCTGGGTTGCGTGCTGCAGAAACCAGCGGCCTTCTGACTGCGTGCGATCAAACCAGTCGTATTCGTGACCTTCGTTCGTCCAGACCTGCTTCATGTTGCCAATCGAGGCGGCTTTTACCATGGCGGCTTCTTCTTTGCTGCGGAAGCACCAGATTGCGTCAAGATCGTCATGCTCGGCCAGAGTCTTACCCAGTTCCGCCGGCCGACCTGCCACCAAATTCACGACTCCACCGGGCAGGTCGCTGGTGTCGAGTAGCTGATAGAAATCACCCTGAATCAGCGGGTAGCGCTCCGACGGCACCGCAACCACGGTATTTCCTACAGCAATAGCCGGCAGCGCCAAAGAGAGCAAACCCAGCAGAGGCGCTTCGGCTGGAGCCAGGATGCCGACCGTGCCCACCGGCTCCGGCATAGCGATGGTGATATTCCTGCCGGCGGGATGATGCACAACGCCTTCGTATTTATCCACCCAGGCTGCGCAGGCAAAGATGCGCTCGATGGAAAGATCGGTCTCGAGGGCGGCTCGCTCCTCGTCCATCACGGCTGCCAGGCGACGCGCGATCTCGTCGCGGCGCTGGATCATATTCTCGGCTACGTAATAGATGACCTGAGCGCGGGCATGGGCCGCGGTTCGCGCCCACCCTGATGCGGCTCGAGCCGCTTCCACTGCATTGCGGATATCCTTGCGATTGCCAAGCGGCGCCTCGCCGAGCAACTGGCCGTCTTTTCCGTAAACGGGGAACGAGTAGCCGGAATCCGGCCGCGCCTGCTTGCCGCCGATGTATTGCTTGACGGTACGGTCAATGGAAGTGTCGGCCGGAACATCCAGGTTATCTTCGTCGGCGGCTTCGGCGCGCGGTGCTGCGGCTGTGGCGGGCGGCAGGTTGTGCAGCCATGTCGGAGTCAGATATTCCAGCATGCCCTCGCGTCCGCCCTCGCGGCCGTAGCCCGATTCGCGATAGCCGCCGAATCCGCAGGCGGCGTCGAACTGATTGGTGGAGTTCACCCAGATCACCCCGGCTTTCACCTGCGCAGCCAGATCCAGCGCAACATTGATGTTCTCGCTCCAGATGCTTGCGGCCAGGCCGTAGACGGTATTGTTTGCCAGTTCCACCGCTTCCGCAGGGGTACGGAAGGTCATCGCCGCGAGAACGGGACCGAAGATTTCCATCTGCGCGACGGTCGCCGTAGGGTGCACATCGGTCAGCAGGGTGGGAGGAAAATAACTGCCCTTCTGCGGCAGAGGATTATCGGGCTGCCAGCAGCGCGCGCCCTCGGCGACGCCCGCGTCCACCATGCGGCGAATTGATTCGAGTTGTACGGGCGAAATGATGGCGCCGATGTCGATCGCCTTATCCAGCGGATGCCCGACTCGGAGGTTCTGCATGCGCACGCGGATCTTCGCGTAGAGCGCCTCTGCGACGCGCTCCTGCACGAGCAGACGCGAACCGGCGCAGCACACCTGTCCCTGGTTGAACCAGATAGCGTCCACCAGGCCTTCCACCGCGGAATCGAGATCGGCGTCGTCAAAGACGACAAAGGGCGACTTGCCTCCCAGCTCCAGAGAGAGCTTTTTGTGCGAGTGCGCAGTCGCCTTGCGGATGATGCGGCCCACCTCGGTGGAACCCGTAAAGGCAATCTTGTCGATCCCCGAATGATCGACGATCGTCTGGCCGGTGGCGGGTCCGCCATTCACCACATTCAGCACACCGGCCGGCAAACCCACTTCCATGGACAGCTCCGCAAGAGCCAGCGCCGTCAGCGGTGTGTTCTCCGCGGGTTTGATGACGACGGTGTTGCCCGCAGCCAGTGCCGGAGCGACCTTCCAGGCAAACATCAGCAGCGGAAAATTCCACGGAATGATCTGTCCGACGACTCCGCAGGCTGTGTAGTTCGGGAATTCGGATTCGAGGAGCTGAGCCCATCCGGCGTGATGGTAGAAATGGCGAGCCACGAGGGGAATATCGATGTCCCGGCTCTCACGGATGGGCTTGCCGTTATCCATCGTCTCGAGGACTGCCAGCCGACGCGCGTGCTTCTGCACCTGCCGCGCCAGGGCGTAGAGATACCGGGCCCGCTGGTGCCCACTCAAAACCTGCCATGCGGGCAGAGCCCTGCGCGCCGCTGACACGGCTGCGTCAATGTCAGCGGCGTTTGCCACTGCGACCTGGGCGAGGGGATCTCCGCACGAGGGGTCGCTGGTCTCCATATATTCACCGCTGGCCGGCTTCACCCACGCGCCATCGATGAAGGCTTCGAACCTGCGGTGATGCCGCTCCAGCCACTGCAGCGCTTCCTTCGGATCTTCCGGCGCGGCGCCATATTCCATGCTGTAAAACTTCTCGGCAATGCTCATCGCGTCTCCTCCGGTACTCGAACCCATCTAGGCGATGGGGTGACGATACGCCGCCGAGTAGCGGCCGGTAGCGTGATGCTCCAGCTGGCGCTCGATATCGGCCAGCATGCCGCTGGCCCCGAATCGAAAGAGCGACGGCTCCAGCCATGGGCGCCCCAGTTCGTCTTTCATCATGGCCAGCCAGTCCAGGGACTGCTTCGCGGTGCGAATGCCGCCCGCTGGCTTAAAGCCCACCGCCATCCCGGTGCGCTCGGCGTACTCGCGGATGGCACGCACCATGGTGAGCGAGACGGGCAGGGTAGCGTTCACCGCTTCCTTGCCGGTGGATGTCTTGATGAAGTCCGCACCGGCCATCATGGCCACCCAACTGGCCCGCGCGACATTGCGCAGCGTCATCAGGTCTCCGGTGCCCAGAATGGCTTTCATGTGCACCGGGCCGCAGGTTTCTTTGAACGCGGCGACTTCGTCATACAGGGCCTGCCACTCGCCGTTGAAAACATGCGCGCGCGTGATGACGATGTCAATCTCCGATGCGCCGGCCTCGACGGAACGCCGAATCTCCTCCACACGCTCGGCCAGAGGAGACAAGCCAGCCGGGAATCCGGCCGAGACGGCAGCTACCGGTATGCCCGATCCCTCGAGCGCCCTGACCGCAGTTTCGACAAAGGTGTGGTAGACGCAGACCGCGCCGACGGTGAGGTGCAGTTCTTCAATGCCGAGGCTCTTCACTAGCTGCCGCTGCAGCGGATTGCGCGCCTTGGCGCACAGGCGTTTCACGCGCTCGGAGGAGTCGTCGCCGTTGAGCGTGGTCAGATCCATGCAGGCGATGGCGCGCAGCAGCCATGCGGCCTGATGCTCTTTCTTGACCGTCCGGCGGGCCGTGTGCGTTGTCGCGCGGCGCTCCACTGCGCTCCTGTTGACCCGCACTTCTTCCACCCAGTCCAAATTGAGCGCAATGTGCCGGTTGGGTTCCAGCGGACGACCGTGCAGAGAAACGGGGACGGGTTGCGCAGCTCTCATCGATAGTGCTGGCTGAGGAGCCATATGTTTTCCCACTCACCAGAGTGGATAGTGTAAACATCCTGCCCTGGTATGACTCAACCAGAATATCCCGATACGTCCGCTGAGATGCCAGGGGCAACCCTCAGTTCACACCGAGGCCATCGTGGAGGTGGTGGTTGGGATAGGGCGGAATAGGCGGATAGACCACCGGGTGCTCCTTCAGCTGCTGCATGACGATGGAAACTGCACGCTCCAGCTGCGCGTCATGGCCGGCTGCAACATCTTTGGGCAGCACCTCCACTTCGACGTCCGGCGGTATGCCGTGTCCTTCGACCTCCCAATCGCCGTGGAGTCCAAAGATCGCGTAACGCGGCGCAGTCACAGTGCCTCCATCAATGAGTCTGGGATAGCCACCGATGCCAACCAGTCCGCCCCATGTACGTGTGCCGACGAGGGTACCGAGATGCGCCTTGCGGAAGTACCAGGGCATGGCATCACCTCCCGAACCAGCCGACTGGTTGATGATCATCGCCTTGGGACCGAAGATGGCGCCTTCGGGATCATAGACCGGTTTGCCATCGCGCTCGATGGCTCCGGAGAGCATTTTGCGGTCGAGGACGTCGACGATGTAGTCGGCAATGAAGCCGCCCTCGTTATACCGCTCATCGAGCACAAGGCCCTGCTTGTTCACCTGCGCGTAAAAGTAGCGGTTGAAGTTGTCATAGCCGGCGCCGCCGGTGTTGGGCATGTAGACATAAGCGACTTTCCCGTCCGACAGCTGATCGACGACCTGAATGTTGTGGTTAATCCAGGCAAGGTTGCGCAGGCCCGCTTCATCGGCGACGGGCACGACGGTGACGTTGCGAGAGTCGGATCCGTCGGGTTTGGTGCTGACGGTGATGGCGGTCTGCTGGCCGGCGGTGCCCTCGAAGAAGCTGTAGAGATTGTCGGAGGCGTGCAGCTCACGCCCGCTGACGGCGAGGAGATAATCGCCAACGTGCACGTCAACACCCGGCAGGGTGAGCGGCGCCTTCAGGCCGGGCGTCCAGTTCTGGCCGTTGTAGATTTTGGAGAATTTGTAACGGTCATTATCGACTGTGTAGTCGGCGCCCAGCAGGCCGGTCTTCGGTTCGTCAGCGGGAAGGTGCGGGCCGCGGACGAACATGTGGCCGACCTCGATTTCGCCAAGCATCTCGTCGCACAGGTAGGTGAACTCGTCTCGCGAGGCAAGCCCGGCAACATACGGCTGATATTCCGCCTCAATTTTTGCGAGGTCGAGGCCGTGAAGATGAGGGTCGTAAAAGAAGTCGCGCTCGATGCGCCAGGTTTCGCGGTACATCTGCGCGTACTCCGCGCGTGGATCGATGGTGGCAAACATGCCATGGTTATCGACCGGCTTGCCCTGCGATCCGCCCGGCTTGAGATCGCCGGCATCGATGGTGAACCAGGCATCTCCCTGCGCGTAAAAGAGCTTATCCCCGTTGAACGAGACGCCGAACCCGGTGAGATGGCTGAGAACTTCCTCGGTCTTGCGGTCTTTCGTGGTGAAGCGCCAAACGGCCGCGATGGGCGGTCCTTCCATCTCTGACGGACGGCCGACGGCGGGACCCTCGGCGAGGTAGAGCACGCCGGTTTTGCCGGCCTCAAGATCGACGTAGTTGCGCTGCGGGATGGGCAGCGCCAGGATGCGATTGCCGATTCCGTCGAGATCGACCACCGTGGCCGGCGGCTTCTTCTCATTGTCCTTCTTCGCTTCGTCCTTCTGGTCGCCGGGCTTCTTTGACTCATCTTTCTGGCCGGAGGCGTTCGAAGCCTGCCCCGGCTTCTCTTCGCTGACGGCTTTCTCATCGCCGGCCTCAGGAGGTACCGGGGAGGGGGTCTTGTTGGCGAGGACGACGACGTAGACGCCGCTGGTCGTCCAGCGATCGAGCGAGGAGAGGTCGATGCCCGCGTCCGAAGGGCCACCATTGGTGGAGGCGGTGAAATAGAGGTATTTGCCTTCGGGATCGAAGGCGGGATTGGCGGCATCGCTCATGCCGTCGGTGATCTGCGTGGAGTGATGGGTCTCCACCGAGTACAGGAAGATGGCGTGGTACTGGTTGGGCAGGTCGCGGTTGTAAGCGATCCACTTCGAGTCCAGTGACCAGGAAAGCTGCAACTGCGTGCCCAGGCTGCCGCGAAGAGCCGTATCGATGAGCACAGGCTTGCCGGTCGCGACATCGACATACCAGATGTGCAGATGCTTGTCGGCGTAAGCGATTGACTTCGAGTCCGGCGACCAGTGCGGGCTATAGAAGAAAGATGGGTGCGGTCCGAGATCGATGACCTTCGGCGGCTTCAGGCCATCCTGGTCGCGGATGAAAAGCTGATATTCGCCGGAGGCGTCGCTGAAATAGGCGATGGATTTGCCGTCGGGTGACCAGGCGGGGTCGCGTTCTTCGACACCGGGCGTTTTGGTCAGGTTACGAGTATCGCCCTTGTCGGTGGGCAGGGTGAAGATGTCACCGTGCGCTTCGGCGACGAGACGGACGCCGGTCGGCGAGATGCCTAAATTCTCGGTTTCGTCTGGACGGATATTGGCCAGATGCGGTTCCATCTCCGGCAGGTCGCCGTCGATGGTGACGTCCACCGGATGCTCCTTGTGAGTGGCCAGATCGTACAAGTGAAGAGAGCCGAACTGCTCGTAGACGAGCGCGCCGGGACCAGCGGCGACGGTCTTGAGGTCATATCCGGTGTTGTCGAGGACCTGGCTGACCTGTTTTGTGCCCGCGTCGTAGC
This sequence comes from uncultured Acidobacteriaceae bacterium, assembly GCA_963770525.1. Classification (GTDB taxonomy): domain Bacteria; phylum Acidobacteriota; class Terriglobia; order Terriglobales; family Acidobacteriaceae; genus Palsa-343. The sequence continues at coordinate 221,603 of CAVYPY010000013.1, forward strand.
TGAAAAGCGAGACGGGGCCGTTGCGATCAGAGAGGAAATAAACGGTGTGGCCTTCCCAGACAGGGCTGGAGTCGTTGGAGTTGTCGCGAGGAATCTTGACGAGATCGAGGGTGCTGAGGTTCACCAGCCAGATGGGTGTAGTTTGCCCGCCGCGATAGTGTTTCCAGGCCGTCTCCCACTGGAGGATCGGTACATAGGCGATGGTGCTGCCGTCCGGGGAAATGGAGCCCTCTACGGCGCTGGGCAGCGGGAAAGCCGTTGGAGTGCCGGTGCCGTCGGCCGCGGCTTTATACAGTTGCAGGAAATCCGAGTAACTGTAGCGCATCGAGTCGAAGAGCACATCCTTGCCATCCGGAGTCCAGCCCACGGCCAGGTTGCCGGAATCGAAGTGACCGGAGTTATCCCAGGTGAGCCGGCGCGGCACCCCGCCTGTGGCCTGCATGGCGTAGACATTGACCTGGCCATTGCGCTTGGCCGACCAGGCGATCTGCGAGCCATCGGGAGAGAAAAAGGGGCCGGCGACGACGTCGTTCTGTGAGGTGAGACGCCGCGCCTCGCCGCCCGTGCGCGGGACGGTCCAGATGTCGTCGGCGTAGACAAAGGCGATGCTGTCGCGGGAGAGGGAAGGGTTGCGGAGGAGCAGCGGCTCGGCAGCCCGCGCATTACCGCAGAAGGCAGAGGCGGCAAAAATGCCGGCACAGGCGACGCAGACGAGAAAACGCAGGAATCCCTTCCAGGCACGGATCATGCAAGAGCACCTCAACGGAGAAACCGCAGGACACTGGAGTCGATGAGCCGACTCGCGAGGAGCGGAAATAACGATATCACGAGAAATGGGCAGATGCCGCCGAGCCACCGCCGGCCGTCGCGGGCACTCCGCCATGGGTGGGCGACGATCCGGCGTTGTGAGGAATGGCCCGGATGCCGGAGGGCGCACTCTGCGACTTCGATCCTGGGAGACATTGGCAAAATAATCTCCTAACCGCGAAGCTGAGGCCTGGTCTAAGGAGCTGAATGCAGGAACCCGACCACTCGGTTGTCCGGGCTGTGCTGGCCGGCGATAAGAACGCCTATGGGGTGCTCGTGCGCGCTCATAGTGCGGCTGTATTCCGGGTGGCATTTCGAATCACCGGCAACGAAGCAGACGCGGAGGAAATTGTGCAGGAAGCCTTTCTGCGCGGATATCAGAGACTGGAGAGCTTTCAACAGCGCTCTGGCTTCGGCACGTGGATCTACAGGATCGCGGTGAACTGCGCGCTGAACCGGCTCAGCCAGCCCGGCATTGAAGCGGAGTATCGCCACGCCGAGAACAGCGATCCGGAAGACCGGACCGTGCAGGTTGCGGCGCAGGATGCCGATCCTGAGCGGAGGCTGCTGAGCCGCGAGATCGGCGCCGCACAGGAAATGGCGATGCAGAGGCTGACGCCGACCGAGAAAACCGCATTTGTGCTGCGCCACCTCGAAGACCGTTCCCTGAACGAGATCGCCGAGGTTCTCGGAATCGCGTCGAACGCCGCTAAGCAGGCGGTCTTTCGCGCCGTGCAGAAATTGCGCCGGGAGCTGGCGCCGCTGCGGGGGAACGCGTGAAGCATCTGAGTGAAGACGAGCTGATCGAGCTGTACTACGGCGAGGCGGCAGGCGGAGTAGCGGCGCATGAGCAGGCCTGCCGGGAGTGCTCCACGCGATTTGCCGAGCTGCGGCAGAGTCTGGATGCGATCCGCTCTGCGCCGCCCGCACCGAGAGGCGCCGAGTACGGAGAGCGGGTCTGGAAATCGCTGCAGCCGCTGCTGGCCCCTTACGAAAGAAAACCCGCCGGCTGGCGCGGGTGGGCACAGTGGCGACCCGCGCTGGTTGCCCTGGGTTGCGTGTTGCTGCTGGCCGGAGCCTTCGCCGGTGGGCGCTATTGGGAGCGCATGACAACGAAGGAAGTCCATCTGGCAGGAAATGCGGCCACGGAAGCGACGCAGCGTGTAGTCCTGGTGGTGTTGGCAGATCATCTGGATCGCTCGGAGCGGCTGTTGGTTGCGCTGGAGCATGCCGATCCATCGGACCGCACGGAGAATGCGCAACTCCAGTCCGCCGCTCAGCAGCTGTTAGCCTCGAATCGCCTTGTTTGTGCGACGGCAAACCACGCAGACGATCCTCTGCTGACCGGCGCGCTGAATCAGCTGGAAGGTGTCCTGGCCGAGGTCGCCAACAATCCTAACCTCACCCCCGCCGACCTCCGGCGGCTGCGCAACGAAATGAACGCGGAAGGAATTCTCTTCGAGATTCGCGTGCTGATGGCTCGCTCGGATCAGGCGGCCGGGCAGCACCAGGCAAAAGGAGCATCCATTTGATGAAAGTCAGAGAAGCAGTTGTCCTTCTTCTTGCGGCGGCAGTCGCCGTCGCGCCCCTGCGTTTGCATGCCGAGGCTGCGCAGCCGTCGCTGGCCGCGAACGGATCCAGCGCCGCTGCCGACGACTCCGGCCTTTATGCCGACGGCACCCGCGCCATCAACGAAAACCGCTGGTCCGACGCGGTCGGCCTCTTCGACCGCGTGGCGCAGATGCACAGTGAACATGCCGAAGGTGCGCTGTACTGGAAGGCCTATGCCGAAAACAAGGAGGGACAGTCGGCGAACGCGCTGAGCACCTGCGGCGAGCTGCGCAGACGTTATCCGCAAAGCCGCTGGCTCAACGAGTGCGGTGCGCTGGAGATCGAGATTCGCGGCAAAAGCGGCGATCCCGTTCCTCCTCAGGCCGAGGCGGACGAGAATCTGAAGTTGCTGGCTCTGAATGCGCTGATGGAGCAGGACGAGGCGCAGGCGATGCCGATCCTTGGGAAGATTCTCTCTGGCAACCAGCCAGAGGAACTGAAGAGCCGCGCGCTGTTTATCCTGGCGCAGAACCGTTCGCCGCAGGCGCAGGCGCTCATCAGCCAGATCGCGCATGGGCAGTCGGGCCCGGCGCTCCAGATCAGGGCGATTCGCGTGATGGCCGCGGCGCAGGGCAGGAGTGCGGACGACACGCTGGCGGATATCTACCAGCACTCTTCAGACCCCGAGGTGAAAAAGGCCATCCTGCAGTCGTATCTGATCACCGGCGATTCGACGAAGCTGCTCGCCGCGGCACGCGAGGAGAAGGATGCCGATCTGGTGAAGACGGCCGTCCGGACTCTGGGGGCGATGAGCGCCGGGCAGGATCTCCTGACCCTTTACCACGCGACCAACAATGCACAAACAAAGGCCGACATCATCAATGCGTTCATCGCCAGCGGCCACAACGGAATCGCACCGCTGACCAGCATCGCGCAGTCGGAACCGGATGCCGAGCTGCGGCGAAAGGCGATCCGCAACCTGGGAGTCGCCGGCGGCATGTCTGTGGCTCCCGCGCTGGTCTCGACTTACCAGCAGAACACCGACGTGGAAACGAAGCGTGCCGCGGCTCAGGCGCTCTTTCTGGCGAGTGATGCACACGACCTGGTGGCTCTGGCCCGCTCTGAGAAAGACGTGGAAATGAAGAAGTACCTGGTACAACAGCTAAGCCTCATGCATAGCCAGGAGGCCACGCAGTACATGCTCGAAATTCTCAATAAATAGCGAGGAATCCCATGAAGCAGGACTGGTTCGCAGCAGTCGTACTCGGCGTGTCGATGCTAGCGATGGCGCAGCAGCCGCCGAAGGTCGTCAACGCGCAGTTTCACACTGAGCCGGCCGGCGCAGGACTGTCCGCGACGGTGGGGCGATTTCAGCATGCAAGTGGACCCCTCTGGCTTGGCTATCAGGTGGCTGCTCTTCCACAATCGCGTTTCTCTGTGTGTTCGGGCAGCGACAGTGGATCGATGGACGATGGATGTTGCGGTGTCTATCGATTAGAAGACGGCGACAACAGCTTCCGCTCGTCGGACAGCGGCGCTGCTACCCCCGACACCAGCGTCGATATTGTCGTGCGCATCGACCAGGGGGCGGTCGACAAAATTCGGTTCGTCAGCGCTGGCTGCCGGCTCGACGCAGGAGGACTGCCGTTCACCTGGCTCACCGGCGTGCAGCCCGACGACAGCGTCGCCTGGCTCTCCAGCCTGATCACAGCCGACAACCGGAAACTCACGGACCAGGCACTCGCCGCAATTGCCGTGCACGAGACCCCAAAGGCAACTATGGCGCTGGCGGGATTTGCTTCTTCGTCGAATCCGCTGTGGCTGCGCGAAAAGGGCGCGTTCTGGTTGGGAGCCGAGCGCGGGCACGATGGCTTGCTGGCTCTCGAGAAACTCGCGACGGACCCGGATCCGGAGTTTCGCGTGAAGCTCGCCTTCGATCTGTATATCAGCCACGAACCGGCCGCCATCGACGACCTGATCCGCCTGGCGAAATCGGACTCGGACACGCATGTCCGGGAGCAGGCCATTTTCTGGGTGGCGCAGAAGGCCGGAAAGAAGGCTGTGGCGGCGCTGAAGGATGCGGTGGAGAACGATCCTGAGGTCGAGGTAAAGAAGAAGGCAGTCTTTGCACTCAGCCAGCTGCCCAGGGACGAGGCAGTCCCGGAACTGCTCCAGGTCGCGCAGACGAATCCCGACCCTGTTGTCCGCAAAGAGGCTATCTTCTGGCTGGGGCAGACGCACGACCCGCGGGCGCTTGCGTATTTCGAGCAGATCCTCCAGCGCTGAATTTTGGCAAGGGCGTCGATGTTCAAACGCCCCTGGGGAAGGTTCCCAGCGGAGGGTGCCGGGGGTTGGCCTACGGCCGCGCTGCCTGGAGCTGGTTGAGTTTGTTTTTCAGGTCCTGGAGTTTCTGGCCCGCTTCGGCAAGTTTGCCCTGGGCAGTGAGGCTCTGGTAATCAGCAAGGTCGTTGGCGGCAGCGGCGATGAGGGCGGCCCGGTTGGAGGCGGCGGTGGCAGGGGTTGCGGGCTGTCCTGACGGGGCGGCCTCGGTGGATGAGCTGGATGGCGACGGGGCTGCGACAGCGGTGAGGGACGACGGCTGCCCTCCGAAGAGCGCGGCGAGTGCGGTCTCAAAGTCAGGTCCGTAGGCGAGGCGATCCTGGAGGGCGAGGACCACCAGGCGCAGCTCCGGCATGGGGCTTTGCTGCGCCTGAAGGTAGATGGGCTCCGCGTAGAGGAGAGCGTGGCCGCAGGGGATAACGAGGAGGGTGCCGCGCCGGGTGTGGGAGCCCTGCTGGTTCCAGAGGGTGAGCTGGCCGGAAAGCGCGGCGTTCTGATCGATGCGAGCCTCGATCTGCATGGGGCCGTCGACGAGCTTCGTTTTGGGGAAGTCAAAGACCACGGCGGTGCCGTAGTGGACGCCATCGCTGCGTCCGGCGATCCATCCGATCAGGTTGTTGCGATTTGCCGGAGTGAACGGGAGAATTTCGACGAACTCAACGGAAGATGCGCCGGGCAACTTCATGAGGACGTAGTTCGGTTCCATGGTCTGGCTCTGCTGATCGCCAGTGTCGCTGAGGCCGAGCTCGGAGGCGACGGTCCAGAGATCTTCGCGGTTGTAGAAGACTTCGGGATCGTTCATGTGGTAAAGGCCATAGACCGCTGCTTGTTCCTCAAGCAGGAGCTGGGGATAACGGATGTGGCGGCGGAGGTCAGGGGGCATGGCCGAGGCGTCGCGGAAGAGGGAAGGGAAGATGCCGCGCCAGGCGGTGATGATGGGGTCGCGCGGGTCAAAGACGTAGAAGGTCGTGGTGCCGTTGTAGGCGTCGATGACGACCTTGACGCTGTTGCGCATGTAGTTGATGGTGTCGTCGGCGAAGGGATAGCTGGTGGAGTCGGGATAGCTGTCGGAGGTGGTAAAGCCGTCCAGAATCCAGTAGAGGCGGCCATTGTCGCCGATGACGATGTAGGGGTCGGTGTCAAAGTTGAGGAAGGGAGCCAGCGCCTGGACGCGGGTGAGGATGTTGCGGCGCATGAGGAGACGACTCTGGGGAGTGATGTCGTCGCTGAAGGGAACCTTCCAGAGATCGCCGCGATCGGCGGCGATGAGGGTACGGTGGAGCATGTCGCCGAGAACGATGCCGCCGCTTCCCTCATAGGAGGTAAGGTTATTGGCCTGGCCCTGGGGGTAGTTGAACTCTTTCTGGTGGGTTTTGACGTAGACATCAGAGTTGGTCAGCTCGCCGTAGTAGATTTCCGGCTGGGTGACGGAAAGTCCGGGAACGGTGCTCTCGACCGGCATATTGCTGAGATAGAGGGTGGGCAGGCCTTCCGGCGTGAATCCGTTCACGGGATTCATGGTGATGCCATAGCCGTGGGTGTAGATGAGCTTTTCGTTGATCCAGTTGCGGCTGCTGTCGGGGAGCTTGTCGAGGCTGAGCTCGCGGACGGCGAGCATGACCTCGCGGAGGTCGCCGTTGAGGGTGTAGCGGTCGATGTCGATGTCAGGGAAGTCGTAGTAGGTGCGAATCTCCTGAATTTGGCGGAGGGTGCTCTGGAGAGCGCGCCAGTCCCAGAGACGGATATTTCTCAAGGTGACCTGGTTGTGTTCGGGGTCGGCGGCATCGGGTGTGGTTTCGGCGGGAAACGCTTCGCGGGTGATGCGGTCGAGATCCCAGGCCTGACGGGTCCAGGCGATGTTCCAGGCAATGTACGGCCGCTCGCGATCGAGCTGGTTGGGTTTGACGATGAAGCTGTTGACGTACCAGCCCACCAGCTGCACGATGATGAAGCAGGCGAGGGCGGGAACGACGGCAGCCACCAGGCGCCCCGGATGCGAATGGGTGAAGGCGTTGCTGGCGGCGATGGCGGCTCCGAGGAGCAGAGCGAAGGCCACGATGAGCATGCCGTTGATGGTGATGTGCGCGTCAGTGTACTGGACGCCGCTGAAGATGGTGTGCGCCGTGAACAGAGCGCCGAAGCGCCCAAGGTAGACCTGCACGGCCAGCATGATGAGGAAGAATGCGAAGGCGATGGAGATGCCTCGCCACGGTAAAGGCATGATGAGACTGCCCTGGGCCCGGGCCACAGCGCGTGATCCGCTGGAGAGGAGCAGAAAGGCACCGGCGGCAATGCAGGCGACAACGGCAAGCACCATGAGCCATCCGGCGATGATTTGCCATGCAGGCAGGGTGAAGAGGTAAAAGCCGACCGGCTTGCTGAAGACGGGATCGAGACGGGAGCCCGCGGCCCCAGGCGCGTACCAGAAGAGGGCGAAGGTGGACCACTGAGCCATCAGGGCCAGGCCGCTGATGAAGGCGATGCCCAGGGGCAGGGCTAAGCCAACAACCCTCAGGAAGCGGCGCAAAGGCAGGCTGAGGCGCTGTTGTCCGATGAAGATGGCACGGTCAAGGGGCAGGTCAGCCTCATGCATGCGCCACAGAGCGAGAAACCAGCCGTACAAAACGAGGAAGGTGAAGACAAAGGAAACAATGAAGACACCCCACTGCAGGCCGGTGCTCTTCCAGAAGACATCGCGGTAGCCGAGAGAGCCGAACCAGAGGGAATCCACGAAGTACGACAAAGCCGTATTGCTTCCGAGGAAGATGGCGATGACTACAAAAATGAGAGCGAAGATTAATCGATTGGAGCGGGGCTTGCGCCCGGGAAGTTCGATCATCCGATGCACGGTTGTCCTTGTTCCACCAGCAGACACAGCCTGAGTGAGACCGCCCGTATTGTACGCCCGCGGTTCGCGCCTTTACGCCGCCTCTGCCGTTGCCCGACGAGGGTCAGCATCGTCGAAGGCGCGTCACAAGCGACGAATCCGATCAATGAAGATGTTTTTCTACTCGCGCCCAGGTCGAACGTCACGACCTCGGATCCGCCCCGCCGAACGGGCTAAGCTGCCGGGACGCTCAGAATGCTTCGCGGCCTCAAGTCGCTGGTACCCCGGGTGTACCCCATGAACAAGACCCTGCTGATCGGCGATTCGCAGGAGCAAAGCGGCAAGTTGATCGCGCTCCTCGTGATTGAGAGCTGAAAGGAGAGCATCCTGGTGCTGCTGGGCTACTTTTCCAATCTGCGCAAGGGCTGCGCCGCCGTCTTCCGTCAGATGGAGAGAATAAAGGCGCCGGTCGTCCGGGTTGGGTCTCCGCTCCACCAGCTTCCGCTTTTCGAGGTTATCCAGGATGGCTACCAACCGGCTGGGGTGAATCCTCAGCTTCTGGGCGAGTTCCTGCTGGCTCAATCCGGCCGCAATGCGCAGCAGGCGCAGGATTCCGGCATCCGGAGGCGTGAGCTTCAGGTCTGCAAGTCTTTCAGCAAATTGCGATGCGGCATGGGCCCCAAGCTGGGCAAGGAGAAAGGCTGGGCGTCCGATTTCTGTGTCTCGTGAAGTCATGGCTTTCGATAATTATTGCAAGGATAAGTCGTTTATGCTAGAAACGATTATATGGATAAAGCAACTCCTCGCTTCCGCGGCCCTTCGCTTCTGCTGGTGGCGACTGCTCACATTCTGGTGTTTGCGTCCGGAATGGTGGCAGGAGCGATTCTCCGTCATGGAGCGCCGTTCGTATCCCCCTTCGCGCCCGCCGAGTCGTTGCGCGAGTTCTTTGCACACAGCCCGGCTGCCGCTCGCGTAAGCAACTTCTTTCTGTTCGGATCGGCAGTTCCTTTTGGAATTTTCACCGTTACCGCTGTCAGCCGATTGAAATTCATGGGCGTGCGCGCTGCCGGTACGTACATTGCTCTGTTCGGGGGCCTGGCTGCTGCGATGGCGCTGTTTCTATCAGGTATGGCGGGCTGGATCCTGTCAGTGCCTGAAGTGGTGGTGTCGGCACCGTTGGTGAAGGCGATCGCTTTCTTCAACTTCCTGTCGGGCGGCGTCTTTTATGCCGTCGGATTCGGACTGCTGGCCGCAGGAGTGTCTGTGACAGGCTACTTCAGCAGGCTGCTCCCGCGGTGGCTTGTGGCGCTTGGGATCATTCTTGCCATCACGGGGGAATTGTCCTCGTTCAGCCTGATCGCCTATCCTGCAAACTTCTTTATTCCAGTTACGCGATTCGTGGGTTTCGTGTGGATGCTGATGGTTGCCGTTGTTTTGACGAAAGGCACGATGGCAGGGCGTACGCCCGGTGAGGCTCTGTCCAGCCAAACGATCGCATCCTGACGGCAGTCGCGAGAAAAGGAGTGTGATCCATGGCTCAGAGCGCAGCGCATCCGACTGCAGAAATCGGGAACCTGAAAACGATCAGGGAAAGTGCCGGCAGAGAAACCGGGAGTGTGATCTCGAACTCCTCCCAAAACATCCCGGCACCGCTCTGGCTCCGGATCGGTTTTTGGGTCTGCACCGCGATTGCGGTCGCGGTAGTCGTGCGGCGGCTCGTCGCGCTTGCCATGCCATCGCCTTCCGTGCCACCGCAACTGGCCGCGCTCGATCGAGCGTTCGCCTCCCACACGGTTCTGACGATCGCGCACATTGTTCCGGCGCTGGCCTTTGTGATTCTGACTCCCTTCGCTATCCTGCGCCGATTTTCTTCAGTTACCTGGCCTGAGCGCTGGCTGTTTCCGCTTGGAGCAATCGTCGGCCTTACCGCGTATGCGATGAGCCTTTATGCCGTTGGCGGCTGGATCGAACGCAGCGCGGTCCTGTTTTTCAACAGCCTTTTTCTGTTCTCGCTGTTTCAGGCGTGGCGCTACAAGCTACGCGGTCAGTCAGCGCTGAAGACTCGATGGCTGACAAGGGCAGTCGCGGTACTGCTGGGAATTGCGACTACTCGACCGGTAATGGGCGTTTTCTTTGCTACCAGCCGGCTCACGCATCTCGGTCCCCATCAGTTTTTCGGAATTGCATTCTGGATTGGATTTTCCGTGAACTGGATCATTGTTGAGTACTGGCTCCATGCTGCAAGACAGCCAGCCAGTGCCTGAAGTGCCGGGCCGGGCGATGTTGCAGCCGGAGATTCATCATGAATGCCCACGGAACGTCACGGCCGGAAGGCATAGTTAGCCGGCGCAGATTCAGTCTTACTCCGCTGGCACCGATTGCTAAGGCGGGATCCGCAGGAATTGTTACTTACGGATGGATTCGTGGTTTTGACGAGATGCGCACTCGCCTTAAAGGAAAGGAAGTAGTTCAGACGGACTGCGGTTGGGCCGGCTGCCGTGTAGCGCGTCCCTTTCATCCCGAGGATCAGACGGGGCATTACACTGGCGCGGTATCGTGGCGCCGAAAGCCGGATCCGGCGCGAATGGCGCGCGACAGGTCAGGCAGACTCCTGATCTTCTGCGCCGATGAGTTCGAGATCCGCCCCTCGCACCAGCTTTTCTTCCAGGGTGGGAGCGGGATCGAGCACGACCACATAGACATCGTCGAGAGACGTGAGCTTCTTAGCCACTCGACCGGTTAGTGGTTGGTTCTTCACCCGAACCTGCTGTCCTTCCATGAATGTCATACGGAGAAAGGCTAATTCGCTGCGGAGAAGTTCCATATCCCCAAAATGGGTTAGTTGCTGACATTCAAACGGGACGGGTGTGAGATAAGCACCACAGAGTCCTACACTTAGGTAACCCGCCGGAAGTTACCTGAAGATCGAAGCCGGCATCGCCTGAGGATTAGGGTTCTACGACCTCGGTGCCTGGATCAGGCAATGGCGCGCAGGGGCGCACTCTGGCCTTCCAGATGCGAACAGAACCGCTCACACCACCGAAAAACGTTTTCGTTTCTCACGCGCCGCCGCAGCTTGCGCATGCGAGCGACCCGTTCCCGAACATCCATGGCGCAGGCCTGCTGGACGGCGTCAGCGACGCATTGAATATCGTAAGGATTGACCAGGACTGCCCCGTTGCCCAGCTGCGAGGCAGCGCCGGCAAATTCACTCAAAATGAGTACCCCCTGGTCATCGACTTGGGTCGCACAAAATTCTTTGGCAACAAGGTTCATCCCGTCCTTCAGCGGTGTGATGAGGGCGATATCGGCTGCACGGTAGAGAGCGAGCAGCTCCGCGCGGTCGACGGAGCGATGAATGTAGTGAACGGGCATCCATCCGGGATCCCCATACTGTCCGTTGATCTGGCTGACCAGGGTCTCAATTTCGAGTTTCAGTTCGCGGTATTTGGGAATATTTTCACGGCTGGGAACAACAATCTGCACGAGGCTGAGCTGCCGGCGCAGATGGCGGGAAGAATTCAGCAGATGGCGCAGAGCCTTGAGCCGCTCAGGAACGCCTTTGGTGTAATCGAGGCGATCCACCCCGAGCACAATCCTGCGATCATGCATATCGCGGCGAATTTGCGCGGCGCGTTCCACGATCTCGGGCTGCGCGGCATGCTGCGCGAACTCGTCGTAGTCGATGCCGATTGGGAATGTTCGTATCAGAGTGGAGCGATTGCCGCCATCGGCGCGCACCTGCTCATCTTCGCGGTGCAGCTCGATCTCGGGCAGAAAGTGGCGCACGCAGCCGAGGAAATTGCGCTGGTCCCGCTGAGTCTGGAACCCGACGGCGTCGTAAGCAAACAGGGCGCGCAGGATCTCACTGCGCCACGGCAGCTTTTCGAAGATATCGAGCGGCGGAAACGGAATGTGCAGGAAAAAGCCAATTCGGGAACGCACTCGATGTTCGCGCAGAAACTCGCCCACCAGCATCAGGTGATAATCGTGCACCCAGATGATGGAGTCGGAGCGGCTGACGCGCCCCACCGCGCCCGCGAACTTACGATTCACATCGACATAGGCTTCCCAGTAGGTGGGATCAAAATTGCAGCGGGACTGGAGATCGTGAAAGAGCGGCCAGACGATCTCGTTGGAGAAGCCGGCGTAGAATCCTTTGCGCTCCGCCGGTGTGAGAGAGACGGGAACCAGCTGGACCTGCGATTCCGACCGCTCTTTCGCGAGCAGGCGCTGGATCTGGTCTTCCGGGCCATCGCCGGGCCAGCCGATCCAGTAGCCCTTCCTTGTTTTGAGAACGGGGCGGAGCGCGGTCACCAGGCCGCCCGAGCTGGGCTTGAGAAAGGGGCCGCGCGGGCCCATCTCCGTAGTGATGGGCAGGCGATTGGAGACGAGGATCATGTCGCCGGGAGACTTCACAGAGCGCCTCCAGAGCGGATCGCCCACTCCTGCAGGAATGTCAGCAGCTGTTCCGGAGGGCGGATCCACAGCTGCGCGTTGGTGGGACGCCAGTCGGAGCGGACCAGGATGGTAAGGGCCTCTGTGTCGCGCAAAGCCAGGAAGGCATCCTCGTCAGTCGTATCGTCACCGAGAAAGGCGAACGGAGTGGCTGGCGGCAGCTCCGCGAGCAAGGTGCGCACCGCGCTTCCTTTATTGGGTTCGAGAGGACGCAGCTCAAGGCCCCCATCGAACTCCAGAAGGGACATCCCGGCGCGCTCAGCGATGGGCGCGAAAGCTGCATGCACCGCGGGGCCCAGAATAGCGAGTTCCTCGGGAGGCAGCCCCCGCCAATGAACGGCGATGCTGCCGGGTTTGCACTCGGAAAATCCGAGATAGTCGTGTGACTGGAGCCAGGCTGTGGCTTCGGCAAGACCTTGCTCGTCCGTTGGCCGGAGCGGCGCCATCTTTGTATGCCCGTCAGGGAACAGGCGCTGACGGCCGTGGACGCCCCAGACCTCCGGCGGCGGGTGTATCCCGAGCAGATCGCGGACTTCTTCTGCCTGGCGACCGCTGATAAGGATGAGGCGCGTTTGCCCGTTCTCCAGAATCTTCTGAACGGCTTCGCGCACGCCCGGCCACGGAACCGCAGCATTGCGGTCGATGTGGAAGGGCGCCAGGGTTCCGTCGTAGTCGAGAGCCAGAGCGGATGCCGGATGAGATTCGAGCCGGTCAAAAAAAGCCCGAAGCCGCGGTTGCGTCTGAGAAGGGGTCACCTTTGACTGTCCCGAACCCAAGGGAGCCGACAAGCCACGAGTCGATTCAGGAGAAGGTGTTTTGCTCATGCCGCATTGATGAAACTGATACCGCACTCTCAGGGTACCGTGCGCAACGGGCCATCGCGGTACGCCGGGGTCAAATCATTAAAAAGATGCAAAGCCGAAGCCTACAAATGCTCATCCTGAACCTTCAAAATACTGAGTAAGACTATGAAATAACACGTGAAACTGGAGTTCAGGCTCCCTCTCGTCGCTGTCTGGGAAGAATCAGAAGCCCAGCCGGAGGGTCTCGCAGGCGATTGCGGCCTGCCCGAGGGAGATGCCTCCGTCATTCGCAGGGACCTCCCGCTGAAAAAATACCTCGAAGCCTTCCAGCCGCAGGGAGTCGAGACAGCCGGCAAGAAGAAGCCCATTTTGAAAGCATCCGCCGCTCAGGCACACCCGGTGGAGTTGAAGATCGTCCCGCATCCGGCGGCAGACTGCCGTGACAACCGCCACGAGGGTTGCATGGAAGCGGGCGGCAATCTGCGCGGAGGACGCACCGATATCTTCCAGCTCGGAGACGATCTGGCGGATCATGGGCCGGAGATCGATATCGACCGGGTTGGCCCCGGTGAGAGCGAATTCATACGGATCGGACACCAGGGGGCGCGAGTCTGCCGTCGCCTCGAGCATCATCGCGGCCTGGCCTTCGAACGAGACCGTGTGGCATAGACCGATCAGGGACGCAACGGCGTCGAACAGGCGTCCAGCGGAAGAGGTCGGCATAGTGTTCACGTGCCGCTGGAGCATGCTGTCGACAATCCGAATCCTCTCGGGGGAGGCCATCGCATTCCAGCGGGAAAACGATGGAATCGAGCCGTCGAATGCGTCCAGCAGATAGCTGCGCGCGACGCGCCACGGCTCTCGAATTCCGGAATCTCCTCCTGCCAGCAAAATCGGTCGCAGGCGGGCATAGCGCTCGAAGCCGGTATAGCCGGCGGCAAGGAATTCGCCGCCCCAGATGGTTCCGTCGGGGCCGAAGCCTGTGCCGTCCCAGGCGACGCCGATGACGCGTCCTTCAAGCTGGTGCTCGGCCATGCAACTGGCGATGTGGGCGTGGTGGTGCTGGACGCCGACAGGCCGAAGGCTCGTTTGCTGGCGTGCAAACTGAGTGCTGAGATAGCCAGGGTGCAGATCGAAGGCGATTGCCGTCGGGGTGACGTGGAAGAGGCGACGCATGCGCTCCAGCGTCTCCTCGAAGAAGCGAAGTGTTTCGTAGTTCTCCAGGTCGCCCAGGTGCTGGCTGGGCAAAGCAAAGCCGGCGCGGGTGAGACAAAGCGTGTTTTTCAGCTGCGCGCCGCAGGCGAGGATCTCCGCCTCGCCTCGCCCCAGCCAAATGGGCCGCGGAGTGTAGCCGCGAGCGCGCCGCAGGAGCGTGGTGTGTCCGGCGACGACGCGGACAACCGAATCGTCGACCCGGGTATGAATGCGCCGATTGTGATGGGCGAAGACGTCGGCGATGCCGGCCAGGTGTTCCTCGGCTTCGGCGTTCTCAATCACAATCGGCTCTTCGCTGATATTGCCGCTGGTCATGATGAGTGCGGGGTCGGCCTGCCAGCGCTCGCGAAGAATCCGAAAAAGCAGGTCGTGCATGGGTGTGCAGGGCAGCATGACCCCAGTGTGGGGATTGCCGGGAGAAACGCCGTCGGCCAGCTCGGCGCCGGGACGGCGTTGCAGGAGAACGATCGGCCTTTCGGGACTGACGAGAGCTGCGCGTTCGGCTGCGGAGACGAAGCAGAGACTCTCAGCAACGTCAGTATTCGCAACCATGATGGCGAACGGCTTCTCGCTGCGGCGCTTGCGGCGGCGCAACTCGTCGACTGCGGCGGCCTGACGAGCATCACAGGCCAGCTGATAGCCGCCGAGGCCTTTCCAGGCCACGATGCCGCCCCGTCCCAGGAGATCCGTTACCGATTCGAGAATGGCGCGTGTGGAGGTGGGCAGCGGAGACTGGTCGGAAGCCGGTGCGAGTTGAAGGCGAGGACCGCAGAGAGGGCAGGCATTCGGCTGGGCGTGGAAGCGCCGGTCCTCCGGATTCTCATACTCGTGACGGCAACTGGGGCACATGGCGAACTCCGCCATGGTGGTCATGGACCGGTCGTAAGGGACATCCAGAATGATGCTGTAACGCGGCCCGCAATTCGTGCAGTTGGTGAAGGGGTAATCGTAGCGGCGATTCGCGGGATCGCGAGTGTCCGCGAGGCAGGCATCGCAAACGCAAATGTCGGGGGGCACCAGCGCGAAGGCGGATTCGCCGCCGTCGCTCTCGTGGATGGAAAAGCCGAACTCGCCGAGAGTGGGAATCTCCGAGCGCTGGATCTGGGCAATCCGCACCAGAGGAGGCGCTTCCGCGGGCAACGCGGCGAGGAAGGCGTCCACGGTTGCCGGGGCGCCTTCCACCTCGATAAAAACCCCGCGCGGGGAGTTCAGCACGAATCCGGCAAGACCGTGGCGCCGGGCCAGGTTGTACACGTACGGACGAAAGCCGACACCCTGGACCACGCCGCGAATCTGTAACAGCAGTCGGAGGGCTCGGGTTTCGGGACTCGCCGGAGTTCCTGGGGCCATCAGGGTCATCCGACATTATGGAACAGGCGGTCCCGGCCCCGCACCCAGGCCTTCTCAGGCCTGCTGCACGAATTCAAGTTCGAGTGTGATGGACACTTCTTCGCCCACCATCACGCCGCCGGTTTCGAGCGGAGCGTTAAAGGTGAGGCCGAATTCGCGACGATCGATCTTTGTCGTCGCAGAAACGCCAATGCGCGTGTTGCCCCAGGGGTCTTTTGTCGGAGGGGTCGGCCCTTCCACGGCGAATTCGACTTCGCGGGTCGCTCCATGAATCGTCAGGGGACCGACGACCACCACGGTTCCGTCGGCATGCCGTATCACGCGGGAAGACCGGAAGGCCAGAGCAGGGAATTTCTCGGCATCGAAGAAGTCGGGGCTCTTCAGGTGCGTGTCGCGCTGAGGATCGTGCGTGTTAATGGTGGCCACGTCGACAGATGCCTCGACGCTGGAGTTTTCCAGATTGGTGGGATCATAGGTTAGCGAGCCGGTCACCCCGGTGAACTGGCCTCGAACGTTGGAAATCATGAGGTGTCGGACGCGAAACTCGGCAACGGAATGAACCGGGTCGACTTTCCAGTTAGTTGTGGCAGCGACAGAAGCCGCAGGTGCGCTCATGGGTGAATCTCCTCTTCACCGTTGGATTCAGGAGGATGATAGTCGTTGCAACAAATATATGAGGAAAATGTTACTCCAGGCTCCGACAGGCCGCTCCAAGCAGATCGGTCAATGACTGCAATTGTTTGCGGGTGAGATGCCCCATCTGCTGGCGGTGAAGCTCTCGAATCGGCGGGTCCAGCCGGGAGAGAAGGTCCAGCCCGGCGGGTGTAATGCGGACCAGTACGCGCCGGCGGTCCTCATCTTCGCGACAGCGACGGACAAGGCCGCGCTTCTCCAGGCGATTCAGCAGCCGGGTGATGTCAGGCTCGCGGGTAATCATGCGGTCCGCGATTTCCCCGCAGAGCAGGCCATCCACGGCCCCGCGCAGGATACGGAGGACGTTGTAGGGGGCAGGGGAAAGGTCATATTCCCGGAGAAGCTGGGCAGGTCCGCGCGACAGACGATCGGCGGTGCGGACGAGCTCGACAAAGAGCGCCTCTTCCGGGCAGGGCGCGGTCGCTGGCGGGGACGAGCGGACAGGAACCATCACCCCATTAGATACCTGTTGCAACAGATAAGGTGCACGCTGTCAGTGACACGAGGCTGAGGAATTCGGTCTCAGCCGGCGACGACGAGCCGATCTCCGGGTTCAATGCCGCAGTGGTCGATCTGGCCGGGGGCGAGTTCCAGCATGCTGTGAATTTTGAAGTTCACGTTGGTGACGCGCCAGGCAGGCAGGCGGCGCCAGACCTTCAGGACGCGGAGGCTCCTGTCGAGCCCGACCACGTCGATCGGGAAGCGCATCCCGATGGTGTGAACGCCGGAAGAAGGCCGGATCAGAATGCCTGAGCCGGGCTCGAGGCCGTTTTTGCCGAGAAGGCCGCACAACCGCGTAAGAAAGGTGTCGGCGAGACCGATATTGGAACCGATCGTTACGGCCTTCTCCGGGATGGTGAGAGTCAGGGGCTTCATGGTGATCCATCCCTGCCCGACATGCGAGCAGAGGGTGTTTGCGGGGACAAAAACGCCGGCGTGACGAGGCGAACCTCGCCGGGGGCAGCGGGTTGCGGACCGGCCAATGTCGCCGGCCCAGGAGCCGAAGGACTAGGCAGTTCTCTTTCTGCGCAGCACGATCACGCCCAGCACGAGGGCGCCAAGGGCGGCTGCAACGACACGAATCATCAAACTGGAAGCCATTGCAATTCTCCTTTCCCGGCACAGGCCGTCATTTCGGGGTAGATCTGCAGCAGAGCCAAATCAGGCAGTTTTCTTTCTCCTGCGCAGGATGATGACGCCAACGACAACCACCGCGACGGCGAGCGCGACCACGCGCACGATCATGGATGAGGGCATTGCAGTTCTCCTTTCCGGTACTCCCGCCGCAGCGGGGCACGCGTGTTCAAACCAACAATTCGATTCCCGGCCTCAGTGCAGACTGGTGGTCAGCGTGATGACGGCCGGAGCCAGCAGCACGATGAACAAACAGGGGAAGATAAAAAACACGAGCGGGAACAGAATTTTAACTTTTGTTTTTGCGGCGGCCTCCTCGGCGCGCTGCCGACGCGACTGCCGGATCTCCTCTGAATAACGGCTCAGGGCGCGGACAATCGGCGTTCCAAACCGGTCTGTCTGCTGGAGCATCGTGACGAGGGCTGCAAACTCCTCGAGTTTGGTGCGGTCAGCCATGCTCTGCCAGGCATCGAGGCGCGGCTTACCTGCGCGCTGCTCGAGATTAATCTGATTGAACTCCTCGTTGAGCTCCGGATAGGAGACAGAAATCTCCTGGCCAATGCGCAGCAGCGCCTGATCCAGGCCCAGGCCGGCTTCCACGCAGATCACAAGCAGGTCGATGGCGTCCGGAATGCCTCTCTGGATCTTCTTCTTTCGCTTGTTCACGGCGCGGGTGAGCCAGATGTCCGGAAGCAGGTAGCCGGCCGCGCCCAAAGCAAGACACCAGAAGGCGGTATTGGTGTGGATAAAGGTGCCCGCGAGGATGCCCGCCAGCGGGCCCATAAAGCGGGCCATGAAATAGATGTCGATCTGGTTGCCGTTTTTCAACCCGGCCGACACGAACCGCTGGCGCAGTTTCTCGTCTTCCGAAAGGCCGAGCCGGGCGCGGAAAGCCCGTGCCAGCGTGAGGACCTTGTCCCGCGCCACTTCCTTGCCGCGGATCGTGCGTTTATCCGGCCGCTCGCTCGTGACAACATCGAGAACGCGACGGGCCTGTTTGGACGGCCGCAAAAGGAACGGCGCCGTCAGCAGCGTGACCACGAAGAACACGGTGAGGGAGAGCGCAATGTAGAAAAAGATGACCATATTCGACTCCGCCTAAACGTCGATGGAACCAATGATCCGGTTAATGAAAAAGGCTCCCAGCGCAATCAGCCCCACGCAGCCCCACAAAAGCTTGTGTCCGAGATCGCTGTGGAAGAGCGGCTTGGAATAGCCTGGGTCCAGAACGTTGATCAGCAGCATCACGACCACGGGCAGCCCCGTCAGGATCCAGCCGGTCAGGCGTCCCTGCGCGGTCTGCACGCGAATCTCGCCCTGAATCCGCTGCCGCTCGCGAATAACAAAGACAGTGCGGTCGAGTATTTCGACCAGGTTGCCGCCCGTCTCACGCTGGACCACGATGGCCGTAACCAGAACGCGCAGGTCCTGGGAGGGCACGCGATCGAGCAGCTGCAGCAGAGCATCGCGCAGGGGAAGGCCAAAGTTCTGCTGGCGGAAAACTTCGGCAAATTCGGTCTTGGCCGGTTCGGGCGCGCCTTCCGCCATGATGTCGATGGCGCCCGAGGTGGAGTGGCCGGCTCGCAGCGAACGGGCCATCATGTCGATGGCGTGGGGAAGCGCCTTTTCAAACGCGCGCAGCCGCCGGTAGCGCGCCCAGGCGATGCGCGCAAAGGGCAGCGTGGCAAAAACCGCAGCCGCGCCCAGTTCGACCGCGAGCATCGGCACGATGAGCAGCGCGGCGATAAAGCCAATCGCCGCCAGCGCGGCAGTCTGCACCAGGAAGGCGGAAGCGGTGGTATTCACCGCCGCCTGGGAGATCCAGCGCTGCAGCCTGGCCGTCGATACATAAGCGCCGACAGACTGACCGATCCAGTCCCAGCGGCTGGTGACCGTCTTGCGCAAAAGCTCGGAAGCCTCCAGCGAAGGACCGGCGACGCCGCCCTTATCCACGGAAATGGCCGCGAGTCGGTGCTGCAGAAGCTTGTCGGCTCGCGACGGCGATGTCGCCATCGCCACCGCACCGAAGGTGATGATCAGAATCGCAAAGAAACCAGAGGCCAGGAGAATCATGTCCGCGCTATCCTTACACTTCCATCGAATGGTCCGACAGACCCGCTGGAATGGGGATGCCGGCGGCCTTCAGACGTTCGGTGAACTTGGGCACAATGCCAGTAGAGCGGAAGCGGCCTTTCACTTTTCCGTTTTCCGCGATGCCGTCCTTCTCGAACAGGAAAATGTCCTGCATGCTGATAACGTCGCTGTAGGCGCCGGTCAGCTCGGTAATATGCGTGATGCGCCGCGTGCCGTCGCTCATGCGGGCGACCTGCACGATCAGGTGAATGGCGGAGGCGATCTGCATGCGGATGGCTTTCTCCGGGAGACGAATGTCGCCCATCATGCACATGGTTTCCAGTCGCGCCAGGCCGTCACGAGGGGTATTGGCGTGAATCGTGGTCAGGGAGCCGTCGTGGCCGGTGTTCATGGCCTGCAGCATGTCCATCGCTTCCTCGCCGCGAACCTCGCCGAGGACGATGCGGTCGGGGCGCATACGAAGTGCGTTGATGACCAGTTCGCGCTGGCGGATGGCGCCCTTGCCTTCCACGTTCGGCGGCCGCGTCTCCAGACGCACCACGTGATCCTGGCGCAGCTGGAGTTCGGCCGAGTCTTCGATGGTGACAATGCGCTCACGCTCGGAAATGAAGCTGGAGAGCGCGTTGAGCAGAGTCGTTTTGCCGGCGCCCGTGCCCCCCGAGATGACGATGTTGAGACGCGCCTGAACAGCGGCCCGCAGCATGTCGAGCATGGGGTTGCTCAGCGCCTTGTGCCCGACCAGCTTTTCCGCCGTCAGCGGCGAAGATCCGAAGCGGCGGATGGACAGAATCGGTCCATCGATGGCCAGCGGCGGAATGATGGCGTTGACGCGGGAGCCGTCCTTCAGGCGCGCGTCGACCATCGGCGTCGATTCGTCGACACGGCGGCCGACGGCAGAAACAATTTTGTCGATGATCTGCAGGAGGTGCTTGTTGTCCTTGAAGGTGACGTTGGTGCGGTAGAGAACGCCCCGGCGCTCCACGTACACGTTGGCGCAGGTGTTCACCAGAATGTCATTGATCGTGTCGTCCTTCAGAAGAGGCTCGAGGGGGCCGAGTCCGAAGACCTCATCCAGCACTTCCTGGGCGAGGCGATCCCGTTCGGCGGAGCTGAGCGGGACGCCCTGTTCGGCGATAATCTGCTGAATCAGGAGGAACAGCTGCTGCTGCCCGCTCCGGCTTTCCTGAGCTTCGCCCAGCTTTTCCAGATCGAGCCGGTTAATGAGCTCGGAGTGGACCGCCGACTTCAGCTCCTGCTGCTCCTTTTCACGAAGGGGCCGGGAGGTGCCGGGGGTACGCAGGCCGGGGCCGTTCCCGCGCAGGGCGGCGTCAGCTCGCGGTGAGGTGACGTTCAGAGTCAGGTCGCCCATTCTTATTCAGTCCTCTTCTGGCCGAACAAAGAGAATCCTTTGCGGGCCGGTTGCGCGGTCGGTTCCTCTTCTCCGCTGAGCAGGTGGGTCCAGCGGGCGAACTGAGAAGAGATCTCAGATTTCTTGTCCAGCCCGATCGGCTCGCCTACGTTGATGGCGCGCTGGCATTCCGCATACGCGTTGCACAGCCGGACTTCCACCGGGACGCGGATCGCCTTCTCGATCTGCTCGATGGCGATGGCTCCGTGGGACGAATAGCGATTGATGATGATGTGCAGACGTGCAGAGGTCGATTCGTTGCGGCTGAGGCCGTCGATGTACCGTGACAGGTCGCGGATGGCGCCGATATCCGGAGTGGCCACCAGATAGATCTGATCCGAGCGGTCCATGACCGCCAGGCTGACTTCCTCGAGCGAGGTCTCGCAGTCGAGAATGATGTAGTCATATTCACCGCGCAGGAACTCGAGCGTGCGCTCCAGCGCGTCAGGATCGACGGACCGGGTCAGGTCGTGCGATTCCGGAGAAGAGAGAACCTCCAGCCCGCTGGGATGCTTGGCAATGAAGCCGCGCAGCAGGGTGGAGTCGAGGCGGTTGACGTTGCGGATGAGTTCGTCGAAATGATAGCGGGTGCCATCCAGACCGAGGTACAGGCAAATATGCCCGAACTCCGGATGGTTGTCGATGAGCAGGACCCTCTTGTTCTTCTGGCGCACGAGAAAGTAGGCCAGGGTCACGGCAATCGTCGTTGTGCCCACGCCGCCCTTGGCTCCGAAGAACGAAAGGATATGGCCGGTCGAACGGGCGCGGCCCATGGTCGCCGACCACTGCCGCTCCTGCCGGTCGAAGGTGTCGGCCAGCTGGCGGACATCGAGGGGGTTCTTCAGCACTTCGTTGCAGCCGGAGCGCATCGCCGTCAGCAACAGCTCCGGATCGTTGCCGGCGGAAAGAGCTGCGGCGAAGAACCGTCCAAAGAACAACTGCTGGAGATAGGCTGCGGTTTCCGCTGCCCCCTTAGGGTCGCGGTCGAAATCGATGATGGCGAGAACGGCATCAGCTGCTTTGGTGTCGCCCGAAATGGCGGGGCGGCGAACCGCGGAGACGTACTCATCAAAAGAGTCGTGAGTCACGGTCCAGTGGTGCTGCTGCGCCGCCTCGACGATCTTGTCGGTGACGTCGTGGTCCATCCCAACCGTGAGCAGAGCCACGGTCAGCGTCTGAGGGTTGGAGGCCTGCTCCTGCTTCATGGTGTTAGTCCTTGTCCGGCACCGGAACATCTTCCGGCCGCGGCTGCGGCTGCGGCTGCGCCGGCGGAGTTTTAGGGGTCAGATCCTTGTCGAACTTCTTGTTGTCGATAAAGGGCACGACCATCTTTGGCTGCATCGGATGGGGCGTTTCCGAAAGTGGATCCACCAGGGTCGGCGTGACGATGACGGCCAGTTCCACATTGCTGTGGGTGGTGGTTTTCGTCTGGAAGAGCTTGCCCAGAATCGGGATGTCGCCGATGCCCGGGATCTTCTCCAGCTGGTCCGTGGTGCGGTTGTCGAGCAGCCCCGAAATCGAGAAGCTCTGCCCGCTTCTTAGTTCCACCTGGGTTTCGGCGCGCCGCGTGGAGATCGCCGGAATGGTGTAGCCGGAGATGACGACCTCGTTGCTGTAATCGAGCGCGCTGACTTCAGGCGCAACTTTCAGCTGAATCGTACCGTCCGGCAGAACCGTCGGCGTGAAGTCGATGCGGACTCCATACGGCCGAAACTGAATGGTCACCGAAGTGAAGCCGCCCGTGCCGCCCTGTACGACCGGATAGGGGAATTCGCCGCCCGACAGGAACGACGCCTTCTGGCCGCTCACGGTGGTCAGCGTCGGCTCGGCAAGGATCTGCGCAATCTGCTTGTCGATGAGCGCCTGAATGGCGGCTCCCACGTTGTGGTCGGCGTTGAAGTAGAAGAGGTTCAGCAAACTGCTGACCGCCAGCAGTCCATTTGTCCCGCCCGACTGGGCTGCGGGTCCCACCGTGACCGCGGGGAACTGCCCTGTCGAGGTGGAGGCGGTGTTTTTGCCTGCCGAGAAAAAGTTGAATCCCAGCTGGAAGGCGCGGGAGCGATCGATCTCGACGACCCGAACCTTGAGACGAACCTGCGGCGTATGCGGCAAAGACACCTGCATGGAGTCGGCCACATTCTTCGAGAAGAGGCTCGCCAGCTTCACGGCAGCATCGTCCGTCTTCTGACTGGAGACGACGCCGGCCAGATCGACCTGATCGCCGTGTCCCTCAGCGCGAATGTTGTCGCCGGGAAACGCTTCTCTCAGGGCAATCCGCAGATCCGAGACATCCACGTCGGAGTTCACGAGATAGGACTGCGATTTGCCGTCCTCGTCCCAGAGAACAAGGCTGCTGACGCCCGGAGCCTTAGCCGTGATCACAATCTGATGCGGGCTGGAGGTGTAGGAATCCAGAACGTCAGGGTTGCTCACGAAGATGCGCTTCAGCCGGTTCTCCGTGTTGACGAACATGGAGTGGCCCATGACGAGGTGAAGAGGATCGCCAATGGCGCTGGCGCTGCTTCCGATGCCGCCGGAGAGCGGAGCCGGGGGTACGGCGGCCGCCAGCGTAGTCTGGGCGAATGCGCCGGACCCAACGGCCGTCGAGAGAACCGCTGCCAGCAGGGCGCGGGTGGTGTTCCGGAATGTGAAATGTTCCTTCATGGCCTGCCTCAGTTAAAGCTTGCTGTGGTGCGTTTGCCGCCCAGCATGGTTTCGACCACCCAGGGCGCCGGTCCCACCGGACGAATCACCCCACGATGCTCGGAAACCCTGGCGGGGAGGGGTGCGAGCTGCGGCATGCCCACAGGCATCGCTTTAGCGTCGACCTGGTCGCCGCCATTGCGGAGCACAAAGTGAATGCTGCCCTGAGCACTGGCGAGAACCGCCTTTTCCGCGTCCTCAGGCGCGAGCAGCAGGGTGACGACATCGACGGTCATCGGCTTGCCGGTCGGATCCGGCTGTACCTGGTGGCCGGCGGCCAGTACTTCGGCATTCTGCAGAACGGTGGCCGTGACCGGATCCGGATGGGAGTCGTCATGGTAGGTCACCAGCACATCGACGTGAGTGCCGGGCATCAGGAATCCGGCCACCCCGATCACCTCATTCGAGCTCAGGGCAACCGCGCGCATTCCGCTCGGGATTCGCGCAGTCAGCCCGACGCCTGAACCTGCGGCAGCCAGCTGTTGATCGATAATCGGCTGTCCCGCGGCGAGAGGGTAGAGCACCGCTCGGCCGACCACATCGTCGACCCGGGCAAAGCTGCCCGCCAGCGGATGCGACTTCGGCCACTCGATCATGTTGAGATCCTCCCTGCGGATGACCTCGCCGGGATTGAGCGAACGCGCGGCGGCGACATATTCCTGATTCTGTGGCGGGGCGACCGACCGGGTACGGCCCACTCTGCGGCTGAGCCAGAACGTAAAGAGCCCGGAGATCACCAGCGCCACGACAAGTGCAAGCATCATGCGGCGAGCCATATTTCATTACCTCTGGAACGCCGTGAGGAAGAGCGTGGTCGCCGTACCCGCGGCTACAGCCAGGGCATACGGCAAACGCAGAGTCCTCGCGTTGGCGACATTCAGTTGTGGATGCGGCGCAAGGCCTTCCATACGATGATGGAGAGCGAGCGCGCCGACATTCCTGATGGTTTCTTTGAACCGGCCCCGCCACAGGGCGAGCCCGATTGCCATAACACCGCCGGCGATGGCGGTGAGGATCAGCAGATAGCCAACCAGCGGGAGTCCGGCGATCGCGCCGACGGCGGTGATGAGCTTCACATCGCCCGCCCCCATGCCTCCGGCCAGCCAGAAGATGAGAAAGAGAACGCCACAGATCACTCCGGCCAAAGCCGCAAGACCCATCTGGCGCCATCCGCCGAGAGCAAAGTGCAGGAGCAGCCCAAACAGAATGCCCGGCAGAGTCAGAAAGTTAGGAATCCGGCGGCTGTGCACGTCGAAGCCCGCGCCTGCAAATGCACAGGCCAGCGCTGCCGTCGGGTACACCCACTCGGGTTGAAGATGCGACATTGCACTTATCCCCAATACGCGCTATCCGCTTTATCGGCGGAAAGAGTTGGAACGTTGAAGCGGATCTGCAGCCAGCTACCCAGCTGGGGGAAGCCAGGCCCGCCGGACTGCCCGTGAAGAACGGTCTGATGGGAGGCACACAGAGCAGGGAACTCCTCGCCCGGCTGCCGCCATCATCGTGCCGCAGCCTTTTCGGTTGGATTGCCAGCCTCAGGAGAGGCAGCCAAGCTGAACCGTGCCGCGTTGTTCTTCCCTCGAATACCAAGCCAGTCAGCTCAGGTGCGGACAGCTGGTTGGTGCGGTGCCTGTGAATCACAGCGAAGATGCTGATTCTGAAACTTACGGCTGAGGTGGGCGGTCGCGACCGGAGCCGAGGAACAAGGTCGCGACCCGAAATCTTTTCGTGCATCAGTCCTGCCTCTAATACATCAGGCAGATCCGATTCACTTCACCCAACCAGAGACCGGCAAGAACAGAAACTGCCAGAACATCATGTGGGATTACAGGCTGTTGCCGATCGTGTTGAATTCGGTGCCGATTTTGGTGCTCAGCGAGCCCATCGCAACGATGGCGCCCAGGGCGATGAGGGCCGCGATCAGAGCATACTCGATCAGATCCTGGCCGGACTCGTCGTTCATCAGGTTGGTGAAAAGCCGCTTGGTCATGTTCATTCCAGTTCTCCTTGAAATTGCCGCACGGCCTTTCGTTCCCGGGACCGCGCTGCGTTGGTGGTGATTGTTGTCACATTGCGACGAAACCGCTTCTGTCGCAATGCCCTTTAAGTGTTACCTTTTGCTACTTTTGTAGAGACTGCGGTGTTGCTCCGGGCCCAAATTCCACCGAACCAATGCTTCCGCGGATGTTACCCGGGAAGCTCTGTTTCGGGTTACCGCGCGTCGCAACAACCAGGGCGCGCGAGAAATC
Source organism: uncultured Acidobacteriaceae bacterium (assembly GCA_963770525.1). Classification (GTDB taxonomy): domain Bacteria; phylum Acidobacteriota; class Terriglobia; order Terriglobales; family Acidobacteriaceae; genus Palsa-343. The sequence continues at coordinate 247,235 of CAVYPY010000013.1, forward strand.
TGTACGCTGCCTTCACGCCTCAAAGGCTGTTGGCGATGCTGCTGTAATAACCGGCAACCTTGGTTCCCACTCCCTGGATCGATGCGATAGCCGCCAGGGCGATCAGCGTTCCGATCAGCGCGTACTCAATCATGTCGGCTCCGGACTCCTCGTACCGCAAACGAGCCAGAAGCGGTATTTCCGTTCTCTCTGCAACGTCCCATCTGCAACCCCTCATGTCGACCCCTTTCTGCTCCCCCTCGAGCCCGCCGCCTATGCGGTCATCCTGTTCTCCGCTGTCTTACCGGTCCTGCTGCTGTGCTGCCTTCCGTGACCGCCAGAGCCGACCCGTTCTCCCTGTCGCCTTCACTCAAGTGGGCTAGAGCTTTTTGCCGATCTTCGTGTAGTCCGTGCCGAGCTTCCTGCCAAAATTGTGCATGGCCGCGAACGCCGCGAGTGCAACCAGCGCGGCCAGAAGCGCGTACTCGATAACATCCTGGCCTGTCTCGTCCATCAAAAGCATCCGCAGCTGGTGTTTGGTAACCATCGTTCGAGCTCTCCGCGGAAAGTACAGCGAGTGCCGATTCCGGAACAGGCAGATATCGTCAGTGCCGTAATCAGAATTGAAAGTAATACGAAGTAAGTTCCGAGGCTATGACGATATCGGTACAGAAGTACTCCCTCTTTAGGTGTACTTTTGTGGGAATCAACCGCTCAACGATGCCGGGAGTAACCGGCCGCATTGACAGAACGTTAACCCCTGAAGCCGGTTGGCATCGCAGCGAGGAGCTCTCGGCTTCCCCACCGCGGGCGAGTTGTCGCCTCCCGGAGGCGGTCGATGCGAAGCGCCGGCCCTGAATGCCGCGCCACAATCGTTTCCGAGGCCGCCAATGATCCGCCCTGTCCGGAGCAAAGGCACCCCAATGACTTTCGTATGCACGGAATGGTGCTTCTGTAACACGAAATCGCCATTGAGCCGCAGCGGATAACGACCTACCGTGATAGGACGGTTCTTCGAAAGTAGTCTCTGCAGGATGATCTCCTGCAGCTTCGACGAAGCGATGCAACGGATTTAAGGGAATCGACAAAGGGCGCCCCGCACACCTGCTCACCAGGCCGCCCATTTCGGGAATCTATGAAACTACTGACGACCTTACGAAGGATTCTGCAAGCGAAGCAACGGGCGACGCGCGAACGAAGCCGGTTTCTTTTCCGCCGCGACGAGGCTCAGTCGCTGGTCGAATTCGCCCTCGTGGTTCCCGTTCTGCTGATTGTACTCACCGGAATCTTCTCGTTCGGAATCATTCTCAATCAATACCAGGTCCTGACGAATTCGGTCAGCGCCGGGGCGCGCGCCTTTGCCCTGAGCGCAGGAGGCGCCGCCAACAGTACATCAACGGCTGCCAACGAGGATCCCTGCGCCTATGCTGCTACCGTCATTCAGGGCTCGGCGCCGAACCTGGTCGCGTCCTCCATTAATTACACGATCACTTACACGCCCCTGAGCGGATCGCCCACCCAGTACACCGGAACCGGTACGACGGCGCCGAGCTGCGCGGACCTGACGATGAATTTCGATGACGCGGTAACAGTGAGGGCTACTTATCCTGCAACGCCGGTGGTATGGGGCTGGAGCCGTTCGCTGACAATGTCGGCCCAGGCCGAGGAATTGGTGCAGTAACAAGTAGTGTGGTTCGAGAAAGCCGGAATGCGAAGAGCACTCCGGGCAAAGTAAGGAGTTTGAACGATGCGCAACATAATGAAACCCAATTGTAAGACAAACAGGATGAGTGAGAGCGCGGGCTTGTATCGGCAGCGGACTCGCGGACCGGTCACGCACCGTTTTTTCCAGGACGAAGGCGGCCAGGTTCTTCCCTGGGTCGTCGTTGTCATGGTTGCGGTCCTGGGCATCGCCGCGTTCTCAGTCGACCTGGCTCGCGCCATGGTCGTCCAGCACCAATTGCAGTCCTCCGCCGACGCGGCCGCATTGGCGGCAGCCGAGTCGATCTCCGGAACAAGTACCACCTACGAGACAGTCGCGAGTAACTATAGCTCCGCCACCGGGGACAAGAACACGTATTCGGGCGTGAGTGCGGGAACCCCCACTGTGACCGGACTCTGTCTGACCACCGTTACGGGCTGGGGAATCGCCTGCACCAGCTCGGGTGGCTCGGTGACCGTTCCCAATGCAGTCCGGGTCACGGAAACGGCGACGCTGCCGACACTGTTTGCCGGGATTTTCGGGAAACCCACTCTGACGATCAGCGCGACCTCCACTGCGGCGCGCGCACGCCCCATGCCATACAACATTGCCCTGATCGTGGACTCCACGCTCTCCATGGACCTGACGGATTCAAACTGCGGCGGCATAACGCAGGAACAGTGCGCCCTGAACGGCGCTCAGCAACTGCTGCAGGGACTTTCGACCACCTACGATCACGTGGCACTCTTCACATTCCCGGCTGTGGTCGCCGGGCCAAACGCTCAGGCCGGCGTCGCCATTACATCGAGTGGGACCAGCCAGACATATACCTGTACAACGACGGTCCCATCAAGCTATAACGGCGTCGCCTACACCTCATGGGAAGGCGTTTATACGCCCTACCTGCAGTCGATCGGGGGCCGGGGAGAGCCGTCCAGTTACGAGCCACCTTATCCGGGCAGGGCCTGGGCGATGCCGTATGTGTTTCCGGCCAAGCCAACCAACGACACGGGCTATACGATACCCAGCGGCTCGTATCCAGCCACCTATCAAATCACGCCTTTCGTGGAGGACTACAACACCGTTTCCGGCTCGACCACCAGCCTGAACCCCGATTCGGTTCTGGTGCAGGCTGTGGGCGGCAAGAGCGGCTGCGGTGGAATTGCGCCGTCGAGTTTTGACGGGAACATGGGTACCTATTATCCCGGCGCCCTCTACGCGGCCCAGGCGGCACTGCTGAAGGAGCAGGCCAATCACGCGAACTCGACCAACGTGATGATTATCCTGGGTGACGGCAACGCGACCGCGCCTCAAACCAACGGTCCAATCTATACCATGCCAACCTCAGCGGCCCAGGCCACGACTACCTATCAGAACTCCACCACCGTCGCAAGCGGCGCCTATACGTATCCATCGAGCTATCTCACGGCATCCAGCAATGCGTCGTATCCGTCCTGGAACGGAGAATGCGGTCAGGAGGTGGACGCAGCCCAATACGCAGCGACTTATGCATCGGGCGGAGTCGACAACAATACGCTGGTGTACACGGTCGCCTATGGCTCCCCGTCGACCAGCAGCTCGGCGAACTGCGGCAGTGATCTTAACGCCGGCGACCACCAGGGTATCGCTCCCTGCACCGCGCTCCAGGATATGGCTACTCAGGTCTCCGGGTACAGCATCTCGCCCTACTTCTACAGCGACTGGACTATGCAGGGAGGGGACAGCGGCTGCCAGGCAAACAGCGATAACAGCGGCATCACAGCGATCAACCAGATCTACGCAGCGATCGCTGCCAAGCTGTCCAGTGCCCGATTAATACCCAACAACACACAGTGACCGATCTCCTTCACATCAACCGCGAGGCCGGGGCGATTTGCCCCGGCCTTTCGTTTTGGTCTGCAACCGAACGCCTCGTGGGTTCCGCGCCTTGACATTCGCCAGGGTGCTGCCGAGAATGGGCCTTCGCTCGATCGGGATGAGCGACACAGTCCCGGCAGGCGAAACATAGTCAACCTTATGGGAATCCTGAATTCTTTCCGCCTTGACGGGAAGACCGCCCTGGTCACCGGCGCCGCCAGTGGAATCGGCGCCGCCATCGCGGTGGCGCTGGCTGAGGCCGGAGCCGCCGTCGCCTGTCATGGCAATCGCCGCCCTGGCGACGAGACCGCGCAGCGTATCCGCGAAGCCGGCGGGCGAGCGCAAAGCTTCTCCGCCGACCTGAGTCATCCCGATGGTCCCGACCGTCTCTTTACCGATGTTTCCGCCGCGATGGGTGCGCCTGACATCCTTGTCAACAATGCCGGCACCATCCATCGCTCCGCTGCAGAGGATCATGACCTCGACGCGTGGGATCGCGTTCTCCAGGTGAACCTGACCAGTGCCTTCCGCCTCGCCCAGCTGGCCGGTCGCGAAATGCTCCCTCGCGGCCAGGGAAAGATCATCAACATCGCCTCCATGATGTCGTTCCAGGGCGGCATTCGCATTGCTGCCTACGTGGCTTCCAAGGGCGGCATCGCCCAGGTTACCAAAGCCCTGGCCAATGAGTGGGCCTCTCGCAACGTCCAGGTTAATGCCATCGCGCCTGGCTACTTCCAAACCGAGAACACACGAGCTCTGCAGGACGACGAGACGCGCAATCGCCAAATTCTTGAGAGAATCCCGGCGGGTCGATGGGGCGAACCACAGGACCTCGCCGGCGCCGCAGTGTTTCTGGCTTCCCCGGCCAGCGACTATGTAACCGGAACGGTTCTGGTCGTCGACGGCGGCTGGCTCGCGCGCTGAGCCCTAAGGCTCGCGGACTTTGATCACGACGGCCGCATAAACCGTTCCTGCGGCGACGAGGGTCTGATGCGGCGTCCCGGCGCGGACCGTGAATACGTCCCCGGGGCCAAGCGGGTGGGACTCACCGCCTTCAATCCTGGTCCCGAGCGTCTCGCCGTCCCCTTTGGATTCCCCGCCGATCACCGTCCCCCCGGTGATGAGCGTGGCCTGTCCTTCTTTCACGATCATCACATCGTTCCAATGCGCGTGCACTTCCGCTCCGCCGCTTTGCGTGCGGACGGAGATCTGCAGCTTGTAGTTTCCATAGTCCGCCAGCATCACGCCGCTGCTGCCTTTTTCTTTCGCCTCGGCGATCAGAGACTTGATCTGCTCATGCAGCTCGTGTTCCGGGATAACGAGGGTGGGCGTATGCGAAACAGTTCCAGAAGTCATTTGTGCACTTATCGTACAGGCGAACAGAGATCCCATCGCAGCCAGCAGAAGAGTCCTCATTCGGATCCTCACATATTCGTAGTCTTAGAGCAGATCCCGCACGGGCAACGGGTCCATATCAGCGTAATCCTGATTCTCGCCGCCCATGCCCCAGCAGAAGCTGTACGCCTGCGTCCCGAAGCCGGCATGAATCGACCAGCCCGGCGAAACCACAATGTCTCGATCCGCCAGCACCAAATGCCGTGTCTCTTGCGGCGGTCCCATCAGGTGGAACACGCGGGCCTCGGCCGGCAGATTGAAATACATGTAAATCTCCGAACGGCGCATGTGCGTGTGCGGTGGCATGGTATTCCAGGCGCTGCCGGCGTGCAGGTGCGTCACACCCAAAACGAGCTGGCAGCTCCGTGCGCCCTCCAGGTGAATGTACTTGCAGATCGTGCGGCGGTTACAGGTCTCCTGACTGCCGACCGTCGTCGGCTGCGCTTCATCTTTCCGCACCAGCGTGACCGGATGACGTGCGTGTGCAGGATAGCTGAGCAGGTAAAAGACCGCTGGCGATCCAGGGGAGGTGGACTCGAAACGAATGTCAGGATGGTCCCGCCCGATGTAGAGCACATCGAGGTTCTCGAGCCGGTAGCTCTGACCCTCGACGTGCACCGCGCCCTCACCGCCGATGTTCAGAACGCCGAGTTCCCGCCGCTGCGTAAAGAACTGCGCACGCAGTTCCGGATACGTGGGCAACGCGAGCGGCCGATCCACAGGGGAAGCAAAGCCCACCACGGCGCGATCCAGATCGACATACGCCAGGTCGAGCGCGCCCGCCTGGCATGCGCCGCTGAGCAGGAAGCTTGCGCGCAAATCCTCTGTGGTCATTTGTGGGTAGCGGACAGGGTCCGCCATCAATATCGTCTTCATCGCAAGCTCCTCGCCGTTACCGGGGATTGCTCAGGACCGGAAGGGGATTGGGCTGGTTCTCCGGCGCGTGGAAGTGGGTGTAAATGCCCTCGGCGGTTTTGGGCGGAACGACCGCGGCCAGCGCTTCGAGGCTCGCGTCTGCAATGCTGCGCAGGCTTCCGAAATGTTCCAGCAGCCGCTGCCGCGTACGCGCGCCCACCCCGGGAACGGCCAGAAGTTCCGAATCGCGGTCGCGCATTTCGCGCCGTTTGCGGTGGTAAGCGACGGCGAATCGGTGCGACTCGTCGCGGATCTTCTGGACCAGGTGCAGCACGGGCGATCGCCGGTCGAGCACCACCGGCTCGTCCTCCTGCCCGTAGAGGTAGATAATCTCCTCGCGCTTGGCGATGGAGGCCAGCGGCTGGGTCGTCTGTCCGAGAGACTCGAGAGCAGAAGCCGCGGCATGCAGTTGCCCCAGGCCACCGTCAATCAGGATTACGGAAGGCATCGGCTGCTTTTCTTCGACGACGCGGCGATAGCGCCTTGTGACCACCTCGCGCATCGACGCGAAATCGTCGACACCTTCGACGGTTTTGATCCGGAACTTGCGATAGGCGCTCTTCTTCATCTCGCCGTCTTCCCAAACGACCATCGAGGCCACGGTTTCCGCTCCCTGAATATGCGAGATATCGAAACACTCGATTGTGCGCGGCGGATTCTCCAGCATGAGCGCGTCCTGCAGTGCCTGCTGGATTGCTTTCCGATTCGGCTGCAGCACGCGAAAGCGCTGATCGTAGCTTTGCTTCGCGTTCTGCCCGGCCAGATCCACCAGCGAGCGCTTCTCGCCGCGCTGCGGAACCATGATCTCCACACGATGCTTCGTCTGTTCGGCGAGCAGGTTGGCCAGCGTCGTGCGATCGGCAAAGTCGACCGGCAGAAAGATGCTGCGCGGCACGTACTGTTGGTCGATGTAGAGCTGCTTGAGCAGGGCAGAGAAGAACGCTCCCGGTTCGAAAACGGCGGGTCCTTGCGCCGTCGTCCCCAACGCACTCTCCGTTTCCGGGATCTCGGCGACGAATTCCGGCAGATCTTCCCAGAAAAACTCCCGGCGGTCCACGATCTTGCCCGCACGCATGTGGAAGAGATTGACCGCGATCATCCCGTTCTCGAAGTGGAAACCGAAGACGTCCGCATCGTCGTCTTCAGCGGAGGCGATCCTTTGCTTCTCCTGCATCTGATCGACCGTGATGAGCAGGTCGCGATACCGTGCGGCCAGCTCGAACTGCTCGGCCAGCGCGGCCGCCGCCATCCGATCGTGGAGCGATTTGTTCAGATCGGCGGTGCGCCCTTCCAGAAACATCTGCGCATCGCGGACGGCTTCGGCATAGATCGCCGGCGTGGTGAGGTCTTTCACGCACGGACCGAGGCACCGGCCGATGTAGTACTGCAGGCACGGCCGCGGATGATCCCGCGACAGGTCTACCTTGCAACTGGGCAGCAGAAAGCTGCGATGGATCAGGTCCACAACCCGGTAGGCTAAATTGCCCGGAAAGTACGGCCCGTAAAAGGCGCTGCCGTCGCGCCGCAGACGCCGGGTGACAAAGACTTTTGGATAGCGGTCCGCGAGCGTGAGCTTCACGTAGGGGTACGTCTTGTCGTCGCGCAGCAGAATGTTGAAGCGCGGCTTCCGCTGCTTGATCAGGTTGTTCTCGAGGGCCAGCGCCTCGTGCTCGTTGTCGACGAGGATGTAGTCGACCTCGACGGCGTCGCGCATCAGAGAGCCGGTCTTGGCGTTCGCCTGGGATGCTTCCAGCAGGTACGACCGGACGCGCGAGCGGAGGTTCTTGGCCTTGCCGACGTAGATCACCTCGCCGTCGGCGTTCTTATATAGATACACGCCGGGCCGCGTCGGCAGTGTTCTGATCTTCTCCTGCATATCCATAGAGCGGCCCTCTTACCAGTGTAAAGGCTGATCCGGAAGGACTTCGGTCGTCCCGAGTGTGACAAAATACCAGGTAAAAAGTACTTCCGGCATAGCACCCACCCGGGATTGGGGGTCTGCAAAATCAGGACAAGTTATTGAAAACAGGTCATTTGACTATTTTTCAATCAATTGGGCCTGGACGTGCTCCTTTCTTCTGGAAAAGGTGGGGCATCCGCCGGTCGGCGGTGTGTCTCAAACACAGGAAGGAAGGATCGGAGTGTCCCAAATGAAACACATTTCAGGAGCAGGACTCGCGGCCGCCTCGGCAGTTGCGGCGCTCTCTCTGGTTTTCGCCACAGGTTGCACAACCAAGAATTACGTACGCAGCCAGACCGAGCCGGTGATTCAAAAGACCAACGAGCTGGACGACGCCACCGCGGCGAACAACCGCGCGATCCATGATGTCGACGCTCGTGCGCAGCAGGGCATTCAGCAGGCTCAGAATTCGGCCAATCAGGCGCAGCAGAATGCGCAGAACGCTACCCAGGCGGCGAACACAGCGCAATCATCCGCTCAGGATGCCGTCAATCGCGCCGATACGCTGGCGGGCGTGATCGCGGGCCTCGATAACTACAAGCAGGTCGGCGATGTGAGCGTGACGTTTGGGTTCAACAAGTCAATTCTCACCAAGGCCGACAAGGATCAGCTGGATCAGTTCGGCGGCCAGCTGGCCAGTACGCAGAACTACATCCTCGAAGTCACGGGCGGAACGGATTCCGTGGGCTCGAAGGAGTACAACTACGGGCTGAGCGATCGCCGGGCGATGGCTGTGGTGCAGTATCTGGCGTCGAAGTACAACGTTCCGGCGCATAAGTTCTACCTCGTCGGCCTGGGCAAGGACGTCGAGGTGGATTCGAACAAGACCGCCGCGGGCCGGGCGAAGAACCGGCACGTGGAAGTACAGTTGCTGAGCAACAGCGGCCAAAATCAGCCGGCCCAGACGGGGATGGCAACTCCACCCTCGACGGGCGGCGGACCCTCCGAACAATAGTCCCTTCTTCCAATTTCTCCGGGGCGCGCCAGTGGCGCGCCCTTACTTTTTGGGCAGCTGGCGGACGTGAGCGGCGCGGACGTCGCTGGCGGTAAAGAGGCTCAGAAACGGCGCGCCCTGACAGGCGGCCTCGAGAGCGGCGCGGCCTCCTGCCTCCTCGCGCTCGACCAGGCAGATGGCGGCGATGACCCGCATGCCGGCCTCGCGGGCGGCTTCGATGGCATTGATGGTGGAAGCGCCGGTGGTGCAGACGTCGTCGACGATGAGGACGGGCGCGTCCTTTTCCAGGAAGCCCTCGATGCGACGGCCGGTGCCGTGGGCCTTTTCCGCCTTGCGGACCAGAAAGCCGTGAATCAGCGACGCGCCGGGCTGCCGCTGGGCGCGATCGGCGCTGGCGATGGCGACGGCGGAAACGACCGGGTCGGCGCCGAGTGTGAGTCCACCGACTGCGGCTGGGTGCAGGGCCTTTTCCTTCAGCAGATCCAGGATGGCGAGCCCGGTGAGGCGTCCACCTTCGGCGTGGAGAGTCGTGGTGCGGCAGTCGATGTAGTAGTCGCTGGTGGCGCCGGAGCTGAGGGTGAAGGTGCCAAGGCGGAACGAGGTGCGGGCGAGCAGGTCGAGGAGGGCGGAGCGGGCGTCGGTCATGGCGTCTTCAGTGTAGCGAGTAGCCGGTAGCCGGTAGCCGGTGGCCTGTAGCCAACAGCCTTGGGAAAAATTATCGCAGATGTGTATGTGTGGCAAACACGGCAGTTGCGCGGGAGGATTGTGTATGTGTGGCAAATAAAGTAGTTGCTGAGGCCTCCAGGCGTATGTGTGGAAAAGACAGGGGATAGGGCGAGCGGAGCGTACAGCGTATAGCGTACAGCGTTCTCACACATTCCTGTTCCTCCCTGACCGTTCCCGGGACTCCGACGAGAAAAAGCCCGCGCGTGGCGGGCTTTTTTCTTTTTCTATCCTAAGTTCAGAATAGCAAACTGGAGCGGGTTTACTGCCAGATTTGGGCGGGTATTTTGGCGTGGAAACTTTTTAGAATCAGGCGTCATTACCTTGGTTCGGGAGTCCTGGGTCTTGACAGAATTTCCACAGAGCTCGGGAATTTGCCTCATGGGGATTCCTGTCTTCCCAAGCGATAATGGTTAATAAAACTGATAAAAGTCACTATAAAACTTAATAAAGTAAAGTGTGCTATTGACATTCATCGTTCATTGGAGCAGAGTAGCTAGTGTTTGGTGATCTTTCCGGGTCGCAGGGTGAGGGGAAGCATGGCGGAGGGCGCAAAAGGCGCGATGGAGTGGCAGGAGCTGACGAAGCTGACGCAGGGGCAGCCCCTGGTGGTGGAGCGGGTGCGGCTGGCCGGGAAAGGCGTGGCGATCGAGGGGTCGTTTGAGCTGCCGCAGCTGGCGCGGCTGAGCGCCGAGGATCAGGTGTTTGTGGTGGCGTTTGTGCGGAGCCACGGATCGATCAAGGAGATGGAGCAGGTATTTGGGGTGAGCTATCCGACGATCAAGGCGCGTCTGAACCGGATTGCGGGAAGCCTGGAGTTTGTGGAGACGAATCCCGCGCCGGGGCGCGCCGAGGTACTGGAGCGGCTGCAGCGGGGAGAGATTTCGGCGGCGGATGCGATCTCTGAACTGGAGAATGGCTAGCGGACAGCGGACGAAGCGGATAGCGGATAGGTGGAGGCGTCGATGATTCCGTGGGGAGCTTCAGTACGAGTGCAGTGGAGGGATCGGGTGGGGCGGCAGCGGGGGTTCTGGATCTGGGTGCCGTTGTTTTTGGTTTGGCTGGTGCTGCTGCCGGTGCTTCTGGTGTTGTTTCCGGTGGTGGCGCTGGTGTGCCTGTTTGTCCATTTGAGCGCGGTGCGGTTGTACGGGACGGCGTGGGGGATTGTGAGCGCGCTGCGCAAGACGCTGGTGGAAGTGGACACGCCGGAGGTGCGGGTGTGGGTGCGCGTTGCCTGACGGCGGCAGCGTATAGCGGATAGCGAATAGCGCACAGAAAAAGAAAGGCAGGGAGAGCGATGGGTGACGAACGGAGACAGGTGTTGGAGATGCTGGCGGCGGGAAAGATTAATGCCGATGAGGCGGAGCGGCTGCTGGCGGCGCTGGAAAGCGGAGCGCGGAACGGGACGACGGGAACGGCGAGCAGCACGGCGAGCGGTGCAGCGGCAGGAACGAAGGCCAAGCCGAAGTATCTGCGCGTGCTGGTGGAGGCCGACGAATCGATGACGGGACTGAAGGGCGGGATGACGACGGTGAATGTGCGCGTGCCGATGCAGCTGCTGCGCGCAGGCGTTCGGCTGGCCGGGCTGATTCCGCAACAGGCGCACGATCAGCTGGACGCGGCCTTCAGCAAGCATGGAGTGCCTCTGACCTTGTCGCAGATTAAGCCGGAGAACCTGGAGGAGCTGGTCGACCACCTCGGGGATCTGACGGTGGATGTGGACGGCAAGGACGGGAATCCGATGAAGGTGAAGGTGTTTTGCGAGTAGGGCGGGGATTAGGGATTGGAGTTTAGGGATTGGCCGACTAGCGTATAGCGTTTAGCGGATGGCGTCCGGGTTCTCGGGCGCGACCGGTTCAAGCGAAAACCAGGAGGTTGATGGCTGCGGTTGTTATGAGCTACCGCGGCAGGGGCGGGGCTCGTTTAAAAGGCGTAGAGACGATCGGGCGGAAGAGCGGGCACAACTTTCACAGTTCTGCGTTCACAACAACGGGAGGAGACAGGGATGACGAACACAACGACAGCAGCGATGCCGAAGCCGCATCGGGATCGGGGGATTGAAGGCGGAATGGCGCGATGGTATGCGAAAACCACGGGCAAGTCGATGCAGGATTTTCAGAAGCTGGCGCAGCGGATTGCGCGGGAACTGCCGCAGGGCGGAGCGGTGCTGGAAGTGGCGCCGGGGCCGGGATACTTCTGTATCGAGCTGGCGAAGCTGGGGCCGTATGCGGTGCGGGGTGTCGACTTGAGCCTCGCGATGGTGGAGATTGCGCGGAAGAAGGCGGCGGAGGCGGGCGTGCAGGTGGATTTCCAGCAGGGGAATTCAGCGAACCTGCCGTTTCCGCGGGAGACGTTCGATTTCCTGGTGTGCCGGGCGGCGTTCAAGAATTTTGCGCAGCCGGTGAAGGCTCTGCAGGAAATGCATCGCGTGCTGAAGCCGGGTGGGCGGGCACTGGTGATCGATCTGCGCCGGGACGCTTCGTGGGGCGAGGTGAGCCGCGCGGTGGACGAGATGGGGCTGGGGCTGCTGAATCGGTTAGTCACGAAACTCACCTTTCGCTTCATGCTGCTGAAGAACGCGTACGCGCGGGAGCATTTCGAGCACATGACGGCGCAGGCGGCGTTTTCGGAAGTGGAGATTCGCGAGAGCGGGATTGGGTTCGAGGTGTGGATGACGAGGGCAGGGTGTAGGGATTAGGGATTACGGGTGGGCGAGCGTATCGCGTTTAGCGTATCGCGAATTCCCTGAGGTGCAGTGGGTGCGCCGGGCTTTCGGGCTCGGCGCCTTTTTTTGTTCGGAGGTCCGTATGGCTGGTGGTGAAGTCGCGACAAAACCCAATTGCACCGCAGAGAACCCCGAAAGCACAGAGCGGGTTCGTGTATGGCGATCGTGAAGGTTTCCGAACCACGCTCTTCTCCGAAGGAACTCAGAACCTGAGGCCGCCACCGAAGAGGAGAGTGATGGAGGAGCGACGGCGTGGGGCGTAGTAGAAGTCCTGGTTGAGCGGCAAATGGATGTCGGCGGCGTGGTAGTGAATGTAGGTGTTGCCGGCTTCGGTGCGCAGGAGGGTGTGGCGCGAGGGATAGACCTCGAGAATGCCGCCGGAGTCGATGGCGAAGTCGGTAGTTTTCTCCCAGTTGATGGCGGGCGGGTTCTCTTCCCAAACGGTGCGCGAGAACTGCATCACGCCGGGACGGGCTTTGGCGAAGTAGCCCATATGGCTGCGGCGGATGCCGGCCTTGAATCCGGCGAAGGCGTCGGTGGTGGTGCCGCCATCCTGGGGATAGATGAAGCCGTCCTTATGCGGAGAGTAGAAAGCGGTGGTGTCGAAGGAGAGATAGCGGGAGAAGTTCCAGGAGAGAAACGCGCCGCCGCCGGAGTTGGCCTGCATTTGCGCGAGGGAGAGATGGAGGCGCTGCTGGAGGGAGTAGAGGATGCCGAGGTCAATGGGTTGGCGGGCGGGGGAGACATCGGTCTCGTCGTGAAAGGCGCCGAAGCGGTGAGCGAGAGAGACGGCGAGTCCAAGGTGGTCGGCAAGGTGGCCTTCGTGGAGGTCGAGAAAGCCGGGAGCGCGGGCGAGGACCTGATCGTATTCGGCGAGGAGGGTTTGTGAGATGTCGAAACGGAAGATAGTGCGGTCGGAGGGGTAGAGCTCGAGGACGCCGCCGGTTTCGAGAGCGAAGTTGGTGCGGCGCTGGTAGTCATTGGGCAGGTTGGAATGGATCTGAACGTTGAGGCCGGGCGAGAAAGAGGCGAGGCCGGGCTCGATTTTGCCGTAGAGGCCGATGCGGTGGCGGCGCCATCCGGCTTTGACGCCGGCGAGGGCGAGGAGCTCGTGGCCGTTATCGACGCCAAAGGATGTTTGGAAGCCGGGGAGGTACGCGAGGGAGCCTTCGAGAGCGAGGCTGGGGGAGAGGTTCCAGGTATAGCGGCCGTACGGTCCCGCGAAGATGTGGCGGGGTCCGGTGTAGTCGGGGATGGAGCTGGGGGCGGCGTCAACGTAGAGGCTGGCGGTTTGAGACTGGAGGCCGAGGCCGATTTCCTGGCGGGTGAACTGCTGAGCGAGAGAGGGGAAGGGAAGCAGGAGGAAGACGATCCACAGCGGAAAGGAGGAGCACCGAGGAAACTGAAGGACCAAAGAATCTCTCCGTCGGAAGGGGGAGAAGCGTTGGTCCTATGGTAACCGAGCGAGCGCGGAGAACTGTTACTGGGGCTGTGCAGAAACCTCGACCGGGCGGTTGTCGCCGTCGGTGGCGGTTTTGTGCAGCTGATGGTGGAGACAGTAGAGGGCGAGCTCGAGACGATCGGAGACGCCGAGCTTGTCGTAGATCTTGCGCAGGTAGTTTTTGACGACCTGTTCGGTGGTACCGAGCTGGTAGGCAATCTCCTTGTTGCGCTTGCCCTGGGTGATGCCGGCGATGATGAGCATCTCCTTCTGGTTGAGGCGAGGCTGATTGCGGGGATTGGCCAGATTGCCGGCCTGGGAGCGATAGGCTTCGATGACCCAGGTGACGGACTGATTGTCGATCCAGGTTTCGCCGGCGGCGATTTTGCGCACGCACTTGATGAGGAGCTCGGGCGAGATGGAGCGAGGAATGATGCCGCGCACGCCGCGGCGGTAGAGCTCGACGGTACCCGATTCGTCGCTGGACGCCGACTGCACGATGACTTTGAGATCGGGAGCGAGGCGCACGATGGCGGGCACGGCGTTGGCGGTGCCGGTGATCATGGCACCTTCGAGGAGGAGAACATCGGCAGGGACGCGCTGGACGACATCCTGAAGAACCTGGAGATTGTCGGCCTCGGCAGCGACGAGGACGCCGGACTCAGGTCCGAACACCTTGCGCATACCGACGCGGTAGATGGCCTGGGAATCGGCAAGAATCACCCGTACCTCAGTGTTGGCCTGAACGGGCTGAGGGGGAAGAGTACCGTTGTGTCCGTTGTTATGTGTCATACGAAAATGCGTCCGACTCTGGTTACTGGAACCTGTACTCGTCGATTACAGCGGCGGAGAAAGCCTGACCTTGCTTCCAATAAGAGCGGACAATTCTACCCGAGCAATGCACCGCCGCAGTCACGGAAAACTCCAGCATTCCGGCTGGGATTTCCAAAAGAAAATCGATATGCGACTCTTCCCGGAGAGGCTTCTGCAGGCGAAAAAGAACACCGCTTGCAGAAAGGTCTTCGGTGAGCGCTTCATAGTCGCGGTTGTCGGCGAGCAGAGTTACCCGCAGATGCAGCGGGTAGCGAACTGCGCCCCGAGCTGGGCGCCAGTCACGGGTTCCAGGAGAGGAACAAATGGCAGTATCCACGAGTGCATCTCCTGACGGTTCTGCCTCACAGTACCCGTAACTGACAACCACCGCTAATTACCAAAGTTTACCTCGGCGCTGTTATTTGTAAATGACGAAAATGGCACTCGCAATGACCAAAATGGGGTACTGCCGGGGAAGCTGTGGAAGACAAGGGTTTTAATCCCGGTAACCGGAAGTATTAGGCGGGTGACGACGGTGATGCGGGGAAAAAGGCGGCGGAAGCCCCGACCCAGGACTGGTTACGGTTGTGATCGACACCCATCATGGCGCCACGGCCGAGGCGGACCAGGGAGATGGCCGGGGTAAGGGACCCGTGATCCGGCCAGAGATAAAGGATGCGGACCTCGGCCTGGGTGGGTCCGGCGGGGGTGTCGATGACGGGCTCGAAAAAGACGCGTTCCTGGAGGAGGTAATCGCCGCAGCGTGCGGGCGGGATGGCGGCGAGCTGGTCGTCGGAGGGGGCAAACTGAATGCCCTGGCCGGCGAAAGAATATAAGGGCTTGAGAATCCAGCGGTTCCGGTCGGCTGGGAGGCGCCGGCGATGGCGGCCATCGGGTGGGTCAGTGAGGAAGTCGCTGAGAAAGACGGCGGGCGGGACGGCGGGGTGGTCGAGCCAGGGAAGGGAGAATTTGCTGATGTGGAAGTACCAGTTGGGATGGCCGGCCCATTCGACATCGAAGGGCTCGCGGTAGTCAAACTGGAGGTGGATTTGTTTGCGGACAAGCTCGTCGACGATGGCGCGATTGTAGATACGGCGGATGGGGATGAGGCGGCGGCCATCGCGGTAGCCGAGGCGGGGGAGGCGGTTGGGGTGTGCGGGGTCGGGATCGATCGGTTCGAGCGCGGCGATGTCGACGACGCGGATACCGAGGCGATCGGCGGTGATGTGGAAGTCGGGCAGGGTCTTTTGGTGGGTGGGATCGACGTCGATGAGGACAACGGTTTCGGGATCGTGGCCGGCGACGATGGTGCGATCGAGGAGGTGCCAGAAGGCCGTTTCGGTGAGGCCGCCGAAGAGATAGTCGAGGCTGGGCGGCAGAGAAAAGGTGGTGCGGAAGGCTTCGCTGAGGGCCCACTGAAAGCCGAAGACGGAGGGGAAAGCCTGCATTTCGACGAGGCGGGGAGCGAGACGGCCGCCGGATTCGCGCACGAGACTGAAGTCGGCGGTGAGGAAGTGCGGGTGGGCATTTTGGTTGGCGGCGCGCCATTCTTCGGGGATGGCGACGAGCGATTGGGCGAGGTATTCCGGGTTGGCGAGGAGCCGGTGGGTGAGGTCGGAGCCGATGCTGGCCATTTCGTCGAGAAGCTCGCGGGGGAAGAAGCAGGGCGTTTCAGCGACGGGGAAGGCGACGTGAGCGCGCGCGACAGCGTCAAGGCCGTGGAGCAGGGTCCGAAAGGTCTCGGGGCGAAAACGGTTGTTGAAGTCCTGACGCAGCGCGGGAAGCACAGGGGAAGGGTAACTGAAATTAGCAGGGAGCCGGTAGCCTGTGGCCGGTAGCGCAACACGAGGACACGGAGAGCACAGAGGCGTTACAGGACGCTTACACTGAGGCGCGGGGCAGCTGTCGATTGTCTTGACAGGCCTTCCTGGGCTGCCGATAGTGGTACTGCCGCGTCGCGCTGTGTCACGGCGAAGGACGGTTCGGCACTGCATTCCGTTGCGTGCTTTCTGCTTCCCCAGGGTGCATGACGCATACAGTCAGCGGCGGCGCACAGACGTACCCACTCCGCGATTCGTGATGAGCGCCGTGCCGGATGGATTGATCGTGTGCCGAGCGTCGTGCTGCGTTGCTGAGGAAATTTCATGCGTTCTGTGCTGCCCAGCTCCAGGATCAGGTATGTCTTTGTGCTGGTTCTGGAGAACCACTCTTTCGATCAGATGCTGGCTCTCTCGGGGATTCCGGGGATCAGCGGAGCGACTGCGGCCAACTTCAACTCGTACCAGGGAACGCAGTATCACGTGATGGGAAATGCGCCGGCGAGCATGCCCATCGATCCTGGACATGAGTTTGCCGATACGCTGGAGCAGCTGGCCGGAGCGGGGACGAGCTATCCATCGGGTGGACCGTATCCACGCATCAACTGCTCCGGATTTGCAGCGAATTACGCCGTTGCGCAGACGAAGGGACCGCAGCCGGGCCCCGCGGACCTGGGCGACATCATGAAGTGCTTCGACACGGGGCCGCAGCTGCCGGTGATGCATCAGCTGGCGAGCGAATTTGTGGTTTGCGACCACTGGTTCGCGTCGATGCCGGGGCCGACGTGGCCGAACCGGTTCTTTATCCATGGCGCATCTTCCAACGGACTGGACCACAGTCCATCCATGGCGGATATCACGCTGTGGGAGGCCACGGGATTCAGCTATCCGAACGGATCGATTTTCGACGCGCTGCAGTTTCATCAGATGGGCTGGCGTCTGTACCGGGATGACAATGGGCCGATGGAGGGACGGTTGCCGCAGGCCTGCGCCATCCACAATGTGCACCTGTGGAACGTCTGCAACCTCTCCGATTTTTCAGCGGACCTGCAGAAAGAGTATCCGTGGGCGTACACATTTATTGAGCCGAACTATGGCGCGGTTGCGTCGACGTACGACGGCGGGTCATCGCAGCATCCGCTGGATGGCGTTGCCCGGGGAGAGGCGCTGATTGCGCAGGTGTACGAGGGCATTCGCAACTCGCCGCTTTGGGATGAGAGCCTGCTGATCGTCACGTACGACGAACATGGAGGGTTTTACGATCATGTGCCCCCAGGAGCGGCCGTGGCTCCGGCGGACGGGGGCGAGCGCAGCCGGTGGAACGAATCCCATTTCACGTTCACGCAATACGGAGTGCGGGTTCCCGCGCTGGTGATTTCTCCGTGGCTGCGGCCTGCAGTCGATCACACGCCGTACGATCACGCTTCGATTGCGGCGACGGTGGAATCACTGTTCGGGATGATGCACCTGACGGAGCGAGACAGAAAAGCCAATCCGATCCAGGGGTTCGCGGTTCCTGGTTCCCTGCGGACGGATTGCCCGACGAAGCTGGAGCAGCCTGCGGCGGCGGCGGAGAAAGCGCCTCTGACGGCCCAGCAACAGGCGGTGATTGATGCAGAGCCGATCCCCGATCGGAGCAGCCTGGTGGGATTTCTGGGTGTGGCGCTGAAGACGGACGTTGCGCTTGCCCCTTCAGGTCTGCAGCCGCAGGCGCGCCAGTCGTTTGCAGCGGTCAGGACGCGCGGCCAGGCGAGGGAATACATCCTTGGCGTGCTGGGACGAGCGGAGGCCCGGAGATTGAGCGGAGGATCCGCGACGTAGGGCCAATCCGACGTGATCGTGACAGCTCTTTTTTCACCACGGAGAGCACAGGGAGCGCAGAGGAATCCGTTGAACGGCTTTCAGGAGGCTGATCAGGGAACGTTGGCGAAGGCGCGGGGGCGCAGGGTTGCGTCGAGCTGACGGCCGAGACGGACGGCGAGCGGAGGGAGGACGTCGATGTCGGCGAGCGAGGTGCGGAAGTTGACGATGCAGGCACGGAGAGCGAAGCGTCCCTGGATGACAGCGTTGGAGAGGTAGACTTCGCCGCTGTTCTGCAGAGCGGTGAGGAGTTCTCGATTGAGCTGGTTGAGATAGTCGGCGTTGCGCGGTTCGGTGGGGTCGAGGTCCGGAGGAATGTAGCGGAAGGTCGTGATGCTGAGGGCCTGGGGGAGGGCTTCGAGCTCAGGTTCCTGGGCAACACGGTCGTGGAGAGTGCGGGCGAGACGAATGTCGTCAGAGAGCATGTGGATGTAGCCCTGGCGGCCGACCTGCTGCAGGGCGAGCCAGACTTTGAGAGCGCGGAAGCCGCGGGAGTTTTGCGGGCCGAGATCGAAGTAGTTGATGGCCTCATCGCCGAAGGCGTAGTAGGGCGGGTGATACGCAAAAGCGGCGCGGAGCTTTTCCGGCGAGCGAACAAGAGCGCATCCGGCTTCCAGCGGGGCATAGAGCCACTTGTGTGGATCGACGGCGACCGAGTCGGCGAGAGCCAGGCCGGCGAGCGCGGGTGGAGCGTCGGGGAGGACGGCGGCGATGGCTCCGTAGGCTCCGTCGACGTGGAACCAGAGATCGAACTCGCGGCAGAGCGCAGACATCTCGGGAAGCGGATCGACGGCGCCGGTGCTGACGGAGCCAGCCGCGCCGATGACGAGGAAGGGCTGATCGCCGGCGGCGCGGTCCTCGAGGATGGCGGCGCGCAGGGCGGTGAGATCGATGCGTTGCTGATCGTCGGCGGCAATCCAGCGAATGGCATCGGTGCCGAGGCCGGCGATGTCGGCGGCCTTCTGCACCCAGGTGTGCGTTTCCTTTGAGCAATAGAGGCGCAGGCGGGTGTCATTCATGCCGCGGATGCGAACGTCAAAGGGAGCTTTGGCCTGGCGCGCAGCAAGGAAGCAGACGAAGTTGGCCATGTTGCCACCGCTGACGAAGAGGCCTCCGCAGTCGGTGGGATAAGAGATCATTTCGGCGATCCAGCGAATCGTCTGGGCTTCGATTTCGCTGGCCATAGGAGCGAGGTCCCAGGCGCCGCAATTGGGATTGACGGAGGCGGCGAGCAGGTCGCCAAAAGCGCCGATGGGAGCGGCCGAGGAAGTGATGTATCCCCAGAAGCGCGGGTGGCTGTTGAAGAGAGAGTGATCGAAGAGAAGCGTGGCGGCGCGGTCGAGCAGGGGCGCTGGATCGGCGCCGTGCTCGGGCAGAGGGCGCTCGGCGTGGAGGACTTCGCGGATCGCGGAGGGAGACTCGGCGGGGTTGACGGGGCGCGTGGGCAGCGAGTCGAGAAACGCGGCGATGCGGTCGATGAGCTGGTGGCCGAGGGTGCGGAACTCCTCGGATGTGAGGGCGAGGGGTGCGTGGCGAGACTCGATGCGGGATTCTGAACCGGGGCTTACGGGCATGACACCCTCCGTTGCAGCATCGTATCTGGTTTGGAGAGAGACGGGATGTCCTGAGTGTCGACCCCTTTCCACCACAGAGTACACAGAGACGGTTCCTGAAGCCTGTAGCCAGTCGCTGGTAGCCTGTAGCCAGTCGCAGTGGCTGTGCTTGCTCCGGGGTGGGCTGAAGGCTATGGTGGAGTTTGGCCGGTCCGGAGCAGGGTTTCTCCACAGACAGCAGCTGGCAACCGAGTCATAACGTCTGGCTGATCGCGTTCTCGGTGATGCTGGCGACCTTTATGGAGGTGCTGGATACCTCGGTCGCCACGGTGTCGCTGCCGCATATTGCGGGGAGCTTGTCGGCGACGACGGATGAATCCACCTGGGTTCTGACCAGCTATCTCATCTCCAATGCGATTGTGCTGCCGACCTCCGGGTGGCTGAGCAATGTGCTGGGGCGGAAGCGGTATTAGCTGTACTCAGTGTGTTTGTTCACGCTGGCATCGATGTGGTGCGGGGCGGCGACGAGCCTGGGGATGCTGGTGGTGGCGCGCGTTGTGCAGGGCGCGGCGGGCGGCGGGTTGCAGCCGGTGTCGCAGGCGGTGCTGCTGGAGAGCTTTCCGCGGGAGCGGCGCGGGCAGGCGATGGCGGTGTACGGCATGGGGATCATCGTGTCGCCGCTGGTAGGGCCGCTGCTGGGCGGATGGATCACAGACAACTACAGCTGGCGATGGATTTTCTACGTGAACGTGCCGGTGGGGATCCTGGCGCTGATCATGATCAGCACGTTTGTCGAGGATCCGCCGTATCTGAAAAGGGTGAAGGGCAAGACGATTGATTTTGCGGGGCTGGGCTTTCTTGCGCTCGCGCTGACCTCGATCCAGGTGGTGCTGGACAAGGGGCAGGAGGTGGACTGGTTCGCGACGAGCTGGGTGCGGTGGCTGACGGCGATTGCGGTGGTGGCGGTGGTGGCGTTCCTGTGGCGGGAGCTGACAACGGATGCGCCGATTGTCGATTTGAAAGTGTTGCGCAATCGAAACCTGGCGACGGGTACGTTCATGATCGGGCTGCTGGGGATCGTGATCTATGGCACGACGACGCTGCTGCCGCTGTTCTTGCAGGACCTGATTGGCTACACGGCGTATGACAGCGGGCTGGCGGTGTCGCCGCGCGGGATTGGGGCGATTGCGTCGATGGTGATCGCGGGGCAGCTGATCGGGAAAGTGGATGAGCGGCTGCTGATCACGATTGGGGTGATCATCCGTGGAGCGTCACTGTTTATGCTGGGCGATCTGAACCTCGGGATGTCAATGGGGAGCGTGGTGTGGCCGAATATCGTGAACGGATTCGCGAACGGGTTTTTATTTGTGCCGCTGACGACACTGACGATGAAGACGCTGCCGCGGGAGCTGACCGGCGCGGGAACGGGGCTGTATAACCTGCTGCGAAACATGGGGGCGAGCTTTGGGATTTCGATGGTGACGACGCTGCTGACGCGCGGGGAGCAGCGGCACCAGACGGTTCTGGCGGCGCACCTGAATGCGTCGGACCCGATGTATCAGAATGCAGTGCGTGGGCTGTCGCATTATCTGGCGATTCAGAATGGTGCGGCGCAGGGGATGCGGGAGGCGATGGGAATGGTGTATCGGCAGCTGAGGCAGCAGGCGACGCTGTTGTCGTACATCAACGACTTTCGGCTGCTGGCCTGGCTGAGCCTGGGGTGTTTGCCGTTTCTGCTGTTCTTTCGCAGTGCGAGGGGAGGAAGCAGGAATTAGGGATTAGGGATTAGAAAAGGCGATTCTTACCACAGAGGACACAGAGGATCTCTCGCTGTGCGCGAACGCACAAAAGGCGCGGCTCGATGAGCTGCGCCTTTGATTCCGGGCTCGGAGTTCGGGGTGGCTTACGCCTTTTTCGCGGAGACGGCTTTGACGCGGGCGTTGAGGCGGCTCTTGTAGCGCGAGGCGGTGTTGGCGTGGAGGACGCCCTTCTGCACGCTCTTGTCGAGGATGGAGACGGTGGCGCGGTACTGCTCGCCGGCGGATTTGGCGTCGCCCTTCTGGATGGCTTCGCGGAGGGAGCGCAGGCTGGAGCGGAACTGGGTGCGGTTGGAGCGGTTCACCGCGGTACGTTTTACGGCCTGCCGGACGCGCTTGAGCGCGGAAACATGGTTCGCCATGAGTGAATCGGATCTCTCTTTCGGAAATGAATGCGGGCAGAGGAGACAGACGCCGCGCATCCGCCGCAAAGATTAAGTTTACGGGGTTTGCGGGGAGCGGTCAATCCTTGAACAGGGTACAGGGGACAGGGTGCTGGTTACAGATGACGCTGGCTGCCGGGGTCAGCGGGCGATGTACAGGGTGATGGTTGCGTCGTCGGCGTTGGCGGTGAGGGGGGCGCGCGGGCGATGGCGTGGGCAGGGCGGCGAGCAGGGCAAGAACGGCGGTGAAGGCGGCCGTTCTCATGACGGACTCCTGACCGCGGATAGATTAGCGCGCGGGAGTGGGAGTTGGGGAGGGTGGTTCGGGGAGGATGGGATCGAGGAAGCGGGTGAGGGTGGCCGTGACGGTGGAGCGCGGGGCGGAGCGGAGGTCGTAGAACTGCCTGGGTTCCGAAGCGGCCTGGAAAAGCTGATGGGCGTGGGCGGCGTCGCCGTGGCGGACGAGGAAGAGCAACGGGGCGTGGGTGCGGGCGAGGTCAGCGGAGGGATCGAGAAATTCGTTTTGTAACAGCCAGAGTGGCAGAATACGGGCGCGAGCGTCAGATTGGAAGACCTGGCGCGCGGTAGGCGGCGGGTCCTGAAGAATGACGCCGGCCGGCGCGAAGGCGGCGGCGAGGTGAGCGGCGAAGACGGCGCCGTCGCCATCGCCGAAGACGATGAGATGGCGGGCGGGGATGTGGCGCATGTCGGTGAGGTACGTCCAGGCGGCAGCGGTATCGGCGTTGGCGAGGCGCTCGGTGGGATGGCGCCCGGCGCTGCGGCCAAATCCCTGGTAGTCGATGGCGAAGACGTTCAGGCCGAGGGCGTGGAGTTGCGTGAGAGCGGGCACGGTATCGCTGAGGGAGCCGGTGGCGCTATGGAGGTAGAGGAGGGTGTCGGCGGCGTAGCGGGCGCCGGGGTCGGCGGGGATCCACCAGGCATCGAGGCGGGGCTGGCCGGTGTCGGTGACGTCGAAGCGGATTTCCTGGTAAGACAGGCCTGCGGTAGCGGGGGTGGTGGTGATGGCGTGGCTGGGATGGAAGAGGAGCTGCCACTGACCCTGATAGAAGAGAAGGCCGAGGGCGGCGTATCCGCAAAAGGCGGCGAGGACGAGGGTGAGGGCGAAGGCGGAGACGAGCCAGCGGGCACTGACGGTGGGCGGCGGCTCGGGGACGGGTGTACGGGCGTGGCGCGGAGCCGGACGGGGAGGGAGCTTCGAGGGGTGAGCGGCTTTGGGCATAAGTTCAGCCGAAGGCGAGCTCGTCGGGGGATTCGAGGGGCGTGCCGCAGACGCGGCAGATG
This sequence comes from uncultured Acidobacteriaceae bacterium, assembly GCA_963770525.1. Classification (GTDB taxonomy): domain Bacteria; phylum Acidobacteriota; class Terriglobia; order Terriglobales; family Acidobacteriaceae; genus Palsa-343. The sequence goes on from CAVYPY010000013.1 coordinate 270,432, forward strand.
ACGGCGGAGCAGTCGCCGCAGACGAGGGGATCGTCGACGGAGCGGGCGCAGACGGGGCACCAGAGGCGGATGGGTCCCTGCGCGGGAGGATGGGGCGCGGGGGCGGAGGGAGCGTCGGGCATGGTTCTATTGTCGCGGATGGGGAATTTGTTTGCCATTCCGCCGGTGAGAGGAGGATGCTGTTGGACTAAATACCAGGAGTCCACCCAGGAGAGAACAGAGAAAGCGAGGAGGAGCGGGCAGGGTCCCCTGGCGGAGTTGCAACTGAGGCACGTGCCGAGATTTGTTCGGATTGCGAAAAAGGATGCGGTTTTCCTCGCAACTGGCTGTTTACTATGGCTTAAAGGGAAGGTGGCGGATCCCTGCGCGCGAGCGGAACGCGTGCCGGGAAATCCGGGTGGTGCGCGGCGTAGTGGGATGAGCGTAATCACCGCAGGAGGAGGGCGAAGCAATGGCGACAGCAGGCCTGGATCATGGGATGTTGTGGACCGACCTGGAAGGTCGAGAGTTGAACGGGCGCTGGCAACTGAACCGGCTGGTGCGGCCGGAGGGGCGGACCGCGTGGTTTGAGGCGACGGGCCCCGACGGCAAGCCGGCGATGCTGAGCATCACGGAGACGCTGAACGACGAGGAGGATCTGCTGGAGCGGCTGTGGGCCGTGGGGCAGATCCGGCACCCGAACGTGGTGGCGATCCGCGAGGCGACGGTGGCGCATGTCGATGACACGCCGCTGGTGATCGCGGTGATGGAGCCGACGGAGGAGAATCTGGCGGATGTGCTGACGGAGCGGCCGCTGAACGCGGCCGAGGCGCGGCAGGTTCTGGATGCTCTGGTGGCGGGGCTGGGCGCTATGCACGCACGCGGCCTGGTGCACGGGCGTGTGGAGGCAGGGAGCGTCCTGGCCATGGGTGAGACGATCAAAGTCCGCAGCGACTGTGTGCATCTGGCGGGTTCGGGGACGATGAGCGCCGCAGAAGATGTGCGAAGCGCGGGGCGTGTTGTGACGCAGGCAATGACGCGGCGGCTGCCCTCAGGAGAGAACGATCCTGTGCTGCAGCTGCTGCCGGAACCGATGGCGCGGGCGGTGCGGCGAGCGCTGAGCGGGAACGCGAGCGCCAGCGAGATTGCCGCGCTGGCGGGCACGCGTCTGGAGGTGATTTCGGAGAGGCGCGAGGAGATTCGGATCGATCCGGTGTCAAAGACGGCGCCGAAGATGGCCGTGCCGGATGGGGTCATCCCGAAGCCGCAGGCGCCGGTGGCGACAAAGAGCGCGGCGGAGGGGATGCTGCCGGCGGACCGGGATCTTCCGCGGGGCACAGAAAAGCCGGAGCCAGCGATGAAGGCCGAGGCGAGGGCTTCAACAGTGCGGCGGGTGCTCCCGATGCGGCCTATGGATGTGCGGCCGGAAACGCTGCCGCTGTTCGACGAGGAAATCGCGACGCTTCCGCCGTCGACACGCCTGATGGAGGAAGATGAGCCGGAGTGGGGACGCTGGCCGACGGCGCCGTACATTATTATCTCCGCGGTGGCGCTGATTCTGGTCACTGCCTTCACGCTGTATGGGATCCTGCATCGGAGGGCGGCGGCGCCGAAGACTCCCGCCACGCCGACGGTGGTGGTGGAGCGGCCGGCAGCATCGGCGAAGGCAGGAGCGACACCGGCGAAGGCTTCTGCGGCTGTGATGGCTCCAGCGGGCGCGGGATGGCGAGTGATCGCGTACACCTACGTTCGGCGGGAAGAGGCAGAGAAAAAGGCAGCGGAACTGGCCAGGCAGTATCCGGAGCTGAAGGCGGCGGAATTTTCGCCGCGAGCGGGGCGCTATCTGGTATCGCTGGGTGGCGATATGAGCCGGTCCGAGGCGATTACGCTGCGGGCGAAGGCTCTGGCGATGGGCCTTCCGACCGATACGTACGCGCGCAATTACAAATAGAGGAATGGCGTGTGAGGGCGGGCATCCACGCGTGGCGCCGGCCCGTATTTCTGTTGTCGAACCCACTGCACAGGCGTAGGATAGAGGTTCCCCAGGGACCGCGCGCAGGGCGCTGTCCGCTGTCTGTGATGGATGCAACGGGCCTGAGTTCGGGCCGGCAGTGGAGATCGAGTGGACGGCAGAACTTCCGTACTGATCATCGACGATGATCCGACGCATCTGCGGATCTACGGCTGGATCATTGGAGCAGCAGGCTATGAGGCGATGCCGGCGCTGGTGACGGGCGACCATATCGGTTATCCCGAGGGCGATGCGGACCTGGTGGTGATGGATTACCGGCTGACGGGCCGGATCACAGCGGTGCAGGCGGCCCAGGAAACACGGCGGCGCTATCCCAGGGCGCCGATTATCGTGCTCTCAGATATGTACGATCTGCCGGCGGATATCGCTCCCTATGCGCAGGCGTTCGTGCGCAAGGGCGAGCCGGCGAAACTGGTGGAGACGTTGGCATCCCTGGCGGGCGCTGCCGGGTCGGCGCGGCCGGACAGTGTGGCGTAATTCCCGGCGCGCTTTCCTTTCTTTTCAGAAAACTTTCCGGCAGTTGATCGGCATCTCAGCGCACGCACAGCGTTGCAAATCATAGTTTGTCGGGATGATTCTGCGGGGCCGGGTGCGGGAATGAGTGGATTCCGCGCGAACCCGGCGGAGCACAGGCGGCGCTCACCGAGGGGCGGTCTTCGGCGGAGATTCGGCGCAGCATCTATGCTGGGCTGCAGTGGGTGAACGTGAGACGAGACAGGAGAGACCGAGCACGAGCGCCATGGAACTGACGGCCGGCCCAGGCAGGGGAAATGCCAGGGCGCGGAGGCTCCGCTGGTGGCTGGGCGGGTGGCTGCTGGCGGTCGCCGGAGCGGCGTCGGCGGGTCTGCCTGCGCAGAATGCGCGCGCGCAGCGTCCGTCGCGGGACGACGTGGAAGCAGCCTATCTCTACAATTTTGGGAAATTCGTGCGCTGGCCTTCGTCGTCGACGCAGGGCCCTCTGGTGATCTGCGTAGCGGCGCAGGATTCGCTCAGCCAGGCGCTCAGCGGTCTGGTGACGGGAGAGCAGATCGACCAGCGGCCATTGCAGGTGAAGGCGGTCGACAATCCGGGCGCGGTGGCGGGATGTTCGATCCTGTTCATCGGGCCTACAGACCCGGGCCGATTGAACGCGCTCCTTACCGCGGCGGCTGGGAAGCCGATTCTGACGGTGGGCGACGCGCCGGATTTTCTGGTGCGGGGCGGCGCAATTCAGTTTGTGCAGATGGAGGATCATGTTCGCTTCTCAGTGAATCTGGGCGCAGCCGGCCACAGCGGACTGGGGCTGAGCTCGGAACTGCTGAAGGTGGCGGTCAGCGTGACGGGCAGGCCGGGGACAGGAGGAGAGCCATGAACTCCTCTCTGCCGAACAAGCTGATGACGCCCGGATCGCGGTCGGTTTCCGCCCGCCTGACGTGGATGAACGTGCTGGTGAGCGGCACAGTGCTGGTGCTGGCGGTAATCGCGTTCTTCAGCTATGACCTGATTTCGTTCCGGGAGAATCTGATCCGGAATCTGGCGACGTCGGCGCAGATCGTAGGGGCGAACAGCGTGTCGGCGCTGCTGTTTGACGACCCGCAGAGCGCGGCGACGACGCTGGAGGCGCTGCGCAACTCGCCGGACGTGGTGAGCGCGACGCTGGTGACCAGCGACGGGCAGGTGTTTGCGGATTACCGGCGCGAGGGGCAGGCTGCTCCGGGGGCGGAGACGGCGCTGCCGGCGATGACGCCGGGACGGGCCGATCAGAACTGGGTGCAGGGAAGCCATGTCCTGCTGGCGCACCGGATCGTTTTCCAGGGAAAGACGGAGGGGACGGTCTTCATTGCGGCAGAGCTGAGGGAGACGGGCCGGCGTGCGCGGCAGTATCTGATGATCGCGCTGGGCGTGCTGTTCATCTGCATGGCGGCGGGCATTCTGATCGGATCGAGGGTGCGGAAGATGGTGGCGCGGCCGATCGCGGCGCTGGCCGAAACGGCGCGGCAGGTTTCGCGGGAGCGGGACTATGCGGTGCGCGCGGCGCCTCACACGGATAATGACGAGATTGCTGTGCTGATCGAGTCGTTCAACGAGATGCTGGTGCAGATTCAGGAGCGGGACACGGCTCTGCGCGGGGCACGCGATCAGCTGGAGACGCGGGTGCAGGAGCGGACAGCGGCGCTGCGGGCGGCCAATCGGGAGCTGGAGGCCTTCTCGTATACGGTGGCGCACGATCTGCGGGGACCGCTGGATGCGGTGCAGGGGATGGCGTACATCCTCGAGACTCTGGAGCAGGAGAACCGCGAAGGGCGATCGGCACGAACTTCTGGACCAGCTGCAGCAGTCAACGCGGAACATGGGGATGCTGATCGACGATCTGCTGAACCTGTCGCGCGCGAGCACGACGAAGGTGAAGCGGGAGCCGGTGCGTCTGACGGAGCTGGCCTGGCAGATCGCCGGCGATCTGAAGCGCACCGATCCCGGACGCGCGGTGGAGTTCCGGATCGAGCAGGTGCCGGAGGTGGAGGCGGACGGTGGACTGATGCGGGTGGCTCTGGACAATCTGATCCGCAATGCGTGGAAGTACACCTCGCGGCATGAGAAGGCGTGCATCGAGTTTGGAGCCCTGCGCCAGCGCGGGGAGACGATCTTTTACGTGCGGGATGACGGAGCGGGATTCGATCCGAAGCTGAACGATCAGCTGTTCCAGCCTTTCCACCGTCTGCACAGCCGGAGCGAGTTTCCCGGAACGGGGATTGGGCTGGCCACGGTGCAGCGGATTCTGGAGCGGCACGGAGGGCGCATCTGGGCCGAAGGGGCGGTGGAAAAGGGAGCGACCTTCTGGTTCACGGTGAAGAGCGGCGCGGCGGCGGTTGCGTAGAGGGCGGACTGCCAGGCGGGGCGGGCGGATTTCTGAGAAGTTTCTAATCTTTGTGTCTTCTTTTGGGTCGTTGGCTCGCAGGGAATGCGGGCGATGGGACCCAAGTCTGAGAACAGTCTGACGGTTGCGACGGCGGGGGAGACGGCGCTGGCGGCTTCGCCGGGGCAGGGCCTCGCCGGCATTCTGGGCGGAGGGATGGACTCGGCGCACGACGAGCCGATCAGCCATCTGGAAATGCAGCTGGACGTGATGGTGAAGGCGCCGTCGTTTTGTGTCCGGGATCTGCTGGCGCTGGAGACCGGAACGGTGGTGGAGACGGATCACGACCACACCCACGATGTCCCGGTGTGGTGCGGTGGCGCGCTGCTGGCGTGGGCGGAGTTCGAGGTAGTGAACGAGCGTCTCGCGGTACGGCTCACGAGGCTGGCATAGATGGCGACCGCGGCGCAGTGGACGCTGGCAGGGCGCCAGGAGGGCTGGGCGGGAGGCTGCCTGCGCTGGATGCGCGGCATGGTGAAGGCGCGGGCCGGGACGGAAGGCGCTTTGCGGGTGGAGGGGCGGATCAGCCTGGGCCCGAAGAAATCGCTGGTGCTGGTGAATTGCCTCGGCCGGCAGGTGCTGCTGGCGGTGAGCGGCGACGCGGTGACGCCGGTGATGGAGCTGCCCCGGCGGACAGGAAAGGCGAAGCCATGAACGCCGCTCTGCTGCTGGTGACCCGGGGGCCGAGTGGGCTGCAATTGCCGGCGGGCCTCATCAACAATAACTCGATCCCCTGGACAATCGTCTTTTCGCTGACGTTGCTGACGCTTCTGCCCGCGATCGTGCTGGCCATGACGCCGATGGTGCGACTGCTGGTGGTGTTTCACTTTCTGCGCCAGGCGCTGGGAACGCAGACGGCGCCTTCGAATCAGGTGCTGATGGGGCTGGGGCTGATGATGACCTGGTTTCTGATGCAGCCGGTTCTGGTGCAGGTGGATCAGCAGGCGGTGGAACCGTTCCGCGCGGGCACGATCTCCGGATGGGAGGCGATCGAGAGGGGCTCGGGACCGCCCAAGGCTTACATGCTGAAGTACGCGCGCGAGAAAGACCTGGCTCTGTTTGTCTCGGCGTCGATGACTACGCGTCCCGCGACGGCGGAAGATCTGCCGCTGCGGGTGGTGATCCCGGCGTACATGCTGAGCGAACTGAAGGCGGGATTCGAGATCGGGGCGGTGCTGTTTCTGCCCTTCCTGCTGGTGGACATGGTGGTGGCTTCGATTACAACGTCGATCGGCATGTACCAGCTGCCGCCGGTTGTGGTTTCGACGCCGCTGAAGATTCTGCTGTTCGTGATGGTGGACGGATGGAATTTGCTGGCCGGCTCATTGCTGAAGAGCTTCTGAGCCGGGCGGATCGCGGAAGGAGAACAGAATGGGAGCGGATCAGGCGGCAGAGTTGATGCGGAACCTGCTGCGCGAGGCGCTGATTCTGGGTGCGCCGGTGCTGGTGGCTGCCTGCGTGACCAGCTTTGTCATCAGCCTGGTGCAAACGCTGACGTCATTGCAGGACCAGACGATCGCCACGGTGCCGCGGCTGCTGGTGGTGGCCGGGTTTCTGCTGGCGGCGGCGCCCTGGTATCTGGAGCGTCTGATGCGTTACACGATCGGGCTGTTCTCGGACTTCCACCGCTTTCTGGGGCTGGGATGAACGCGGCGTGGACGAGCGGGGAGTGGGCCAGCGCCCTCAGCGCGATGACTCTGGTGCTGGTGCGCGTGAGCGGGCTGATGGTCTTTGCGCCGGTGTTCTCGTCTTCGGCGATTCCCGTTCGCGTAAAGGCGGGGTTTGTGCTGGCGGTGTCGTTTCTGCTGGCGCCGGTGGTGGGCGCCTTTCCGCGGGCGCACGTGGAACTGGGCGTCGTGCCGGTACTGGGGGAGCTGAGCGTGGGGCTGGTGCTGGGTCTGACGCTCTCGTTGCTGACCGAGGCGCTGAGTTTTGCCGGACAGGTGATGGGCTTCCAGTTCAGCTTTTCGCTGGTGAATCTGCTCGACCCCAACTCGACGGTGGAGACGCCGCTGATGGGGCAGATGTTCGGGCTGCTGGGAACGCTGGTGATTCTGGGCGCGGGGCTCGATCGCACGCTGCTGGCGGCCCTGATGCGGACGTTTGCGACAGCCCCGGTGGGCACGGTGACGCTGGATCCGCGGGCCGGCCTGGCTCTGGTGCCGATGGCGGGAGGGGTCTTCGCGGCTGCGCTGCAGTTGTCCGCCCCGGTGATGGCGGCCACAATGCTGGCCGAGATGGCGGTGGCGGTGGCGGGAAAGCTGGCGCCGCAGCTGCCGGTGATGGCGATCACGGTTCCGGCCAAGACGCTTCTGGGCTACGGCGTGCTGATCGGATCTCTGGCGCTGTGGCCGCACTGGATCGAGGCGCGCTTTGATCTGCTGCTGAACGAGGCCGGACGGCTGCTGGCCGGCGCGGCGCGGGGAGCCTGAGCGATGCCCGGCGATCGCACCGAACAGGCCACCGCGCACCATCGCCAGAAAGCGGCGGAGAAGGGCGATCGCGCGCGCAGCCGTGATCTGATGGCGGCGGCGGCGATGCTGGCGGGTGTATTCGCGCTGGGAAGCGCGGCAGAAAAGTGGGTCGGGACGTGGGCTGCGGCGTATCGGGCGTGCCTGGTGCTCGGCCAGCCGGGATTCCAGGAGCGGGCGACGCCGGCCGAGGTGGCCATTGCTCTGCGCGGGGTGATGCTGCGCGGGATGGGTCCGCTGGGGATGGTGTTTGCCGCGTCTCTGGCGGCGGCGGTGCTGGCCGGAGTGGCGCAGGGCGGCGGATGGACACTGCAGGGCGATGCCCTGTCGCCGAAGCTGGAGCGGCTGAATCCGGCGGAGAACGTGAAGAACATCTTCTCGCTGCGCGGAGCGGTCCGTCTGGGCAAATCGCTGGTGCCGGTGGTGGCTCTGGGTTTCTGCGCGCAGCGTGCGATTGCGGCCCAGAGCGCGCTGCCTCCGCTGAGCCTGGAGCGCTATCCCGACACGTTTGCGTGGCTGTACACGCTGCTGCTGGATGGGGCGTGGATCTTCCTGGGCTGGGCGGGGATCGACTACCTGATGGAATGGCGCAGCCGGGAGAGTCGCCTGCGCATGTCGAAGCAGGATCTGCGCGACGAGTTCAGGGAAACCGAAGGCAGCCCCCAGGTGAAGGCGCGCATTCGCGGGCTGCGCCGGCAGATGCGGCGCCGCCAGATGAAAGCCGACATGGCGCGGGCCACGGTCGTGATCACCAACCCGACGCACTATGCGGTGGCGCTCAGTTTCGATTTCGAGACCATGGAGCCGCCTCGGGTGCTGGCCAAGGGGCGGGATCTGCTCGCCGCACAAATACGCGAGGAGGCACAGTGGGCGGGGGTTCCGATCGTCGAAAACCCACCCCTGGCGCGCTCGCTTTACCGGCAGGTAGAGGCCGGACAGGCGATTCCGTATGAATTGTATGCGGCGGTGGCCGCGATTCTGGCATGGCTCTACCGGCGGCAGGTGGAGGAACGCCTGCGCCGCGAGCGGTCCGAAGCCGCCGCCCGGCGCGGGAGCGGAGCGACCGGAACCCGGACGACCGGTGCAAGAGCGACACCATGAGGAGACAACGATGAGCGCGGGAGCGATGACGCCGGGAACAGCGGGTTCAGGAGGCCAGGGACTGGTCAGGATGCTGCGCACCATGGCGCTGCCGGCGGCGGCGATCAGCGTGCTGTTCGTCATGGTGGTGCCGGTGCCGGCCTGGGTGATGGACCTGCTGCTGGCCTGTTCGATGGCGGCCTCGATCCTGGTATTCCTGTCGGCGGTGCAGCTGCGGCGAGCGGTGGATTTCTCCGTCTTCCCGACGCTGTTGCTGTTGCTCACCCTCTTCCGTCTCTCGCTGAACATCGCCTCCAGCCGGCGCATTCTGCTGCACGGCAATGAAGGCACGGCGGCGGCCGGGAAAGTCATCGAGGCGTTTGGGCAGTTCGTGGTGGGCGGCAACTACGTGGTGGGCTTCGTCCTGTTCCTGGCTCTGATCGCCATCCAGTTTCTGGTGGTGAGCCACGGAGCGGTGCGCACCGCCGAGGTGACGGCGCGCTTTACTCTCGACGCGCTGCCGGGCAAGCAGATGGCGATTGACGCCGACATGAATGCGGGGCTTATCGATGAAGCGACCGCGCGGAAGCGGCGCCAGGCGATCGCCCAGGAGGCGGAGTTTTACGGCGCGATGGATGGCGCGGCGCGCTTCAATCAAAGGGATGCTCTGGCGACAATCCTGATTACGGCGATCAATATCGTCGCCGGACTGCTGATCGGGACCCTGCAGCAGGGGATCGCGCTGAGTGAAGCGGTGCGGACCTACACAATCCTGACGGTGGGCGACGGGCTGGTGACGATGATCCCGTCGTTGCTGGTCTCGGTGGCAGGCGGGATGGTTCTGACGCGGGCTTCTTCGGCGGGGCACCTGACGACGGAGCTGGGCACGCAGCTGCTGGGGCGGGGGACGACGCTGTACGTGGCCAGCGCTGTGCTGGCCGCGCTCTGCCTGATTCCGGGCCTGCCGAAGCTGGCATTTCTTTTCCCCGCCGTGGTTCTGGGCTACGCAGGGTCCAGGGCTGCGAAGCGGGAATCCGTCGTGCCGGAAGCCGACGCCGGGAAGAAAGCGCCGGCCAGGAACGACGCCGCGTCGCTGCCGCCGCGCCTGGACGATCTGAGCCTTGAGATCGGCTTCCAGTTGATTCCGCTGGTGGATGAAAAGCAGGGCGGACAGATGCTGGAACGGGTGCGGACGCTGCGTCGGCATCTGGCCGGGGAACTGGGGTTTCTGATCCCGCCGATTCACATTTCCGACAACCTGCGTCTGAAGGCGCGTGAATACGTGGTGTCTCTGCGCGGGATAGAGATCGGCCGCTGGCAGACCGAGGGCCATTGCCTGCTGGCGGTCAGCGCGGATGCCAGGGCGCGTCCTCTTCCTGGGCGGGAAACGCGCGAGCCTGCCTATGGCGTGCCGGCGCGGTGGATTCATCCCGGTCTCGAGGAGGAGGCGCTGGCGGCCGGCTACTCTGTCGTGGATCCGGGGACGGTCATCAGCACGCACGTGGCGGAGTTGACTCGCCGGCATGCGTGGGAGCTGCTGGGACGCGCGGAGACCAAGAGGCTGCTCGATGCTCTGGGCGAGAGCCACCCCAAGCTGGTGGAAGAGCTGGTGCCCAAGCTGCTCTCCCTGGGCGAGGTGCAGAAGGTTCTGCAGCAGCTGTTGCGGGAGAGGGTCTCGATTCGGGATCTCGGCACGATTCTGGAGGCGCTGGTGGAGGCCTCCGCACAGAGCCGCGCTCTCCCGCATCTGGTGGAGGCGGCTCGCCAGGCGCTGGGACGGCGGCTGACGCAGCCTCTGCTTGAAGGGGACGGATCGCTGCGCGTGGTGACGCTCGAGCCGGCGCTCGAGGACGAACTGATGGCTCTGGTTTCACCCGGAGAGTCCGGACGTCTGCTGGCCGGCGGGGGAAGCACCACGCCGGTTCTGCGCCGGATCGTCGATTCTGTGAAATCCCTAATCGGCGGAGGGTCGGATGCGGCCTTACCCGTGCTGCTCTGTGCGAGTCCGGCGCGCTATCACCTCTGGCGCTGGCTGGAGCCGGCACTGCCGAAACTGACCGTGCTGGCGCCGGCGGAGATTACCCCGGGCATTCCGGTGCGGGCGGTGGGCATGGTCCGGCAGCGATAACGGCCGACACGGTGGAGGGACGCGATGGAGTATGCGGATCGGGGAGCAGGGGCTTTGGCGACAAGGATGAAAGGGCAGCGCGAGAGTGCGCCATCCCCGCCTGCGCACGGCCCCGAGGACAGCGCAGGGATAACGAAGAGCCGGATGCCTCTGCCTCCGGCGGCTGCGGTCTCTGCCGACGAGGCGACGCGGGAACAGCTGATGCTGGAACACCTGCCGGCGGTTCGCTGGATGGCGCGTCGCATTCACGAGCGCCTGCCCCAGCATGTGGACATCGAAGACCTGGTGAGCGCCGGGACTCTGGGATTGCTGGACGCCTTTCGTAAATTCGACCCCGGGAAAAAAGTGCAGTTCCGCAGCTACGCCCAGTTCCGCATTCGGGGCGCGATTCTGGACAGCCTGCGGACCCTGGACTGGAGTCCGCGCGATCTGCGGCGCAAGGGGCGAGCCGTCGAGGAAGCCATTCGGCGGCTGACGGCGCAGTACGGACGGGCGCCCTCGGAGCCGGAAGTGGCTCGCGAGATGCATCTGGGCCTGGAGGAATACCAGCAGCTGCTCGGGGAGCTGAAGGGGCTGGAGATCGGGACTCTGCATCTGGAGCGCTCGGAAGATTCCGGGGAAGAGGAGCTGGCCTATATCCCCGAGCGCCCCGAGGACGATCCGTTGTTTCGCTGTCTGCGGGGGGAGATGCGGGAGCGTCTGGCGGCGGCCATCGATCAGCTGCCGGAGCGGGAGCGTCTGGTCGTGACCCTCTACTACTACGAAGAGATGACGATGAAGGAGATCGGCCTGGCGCTGGGGGTGGTCGAGTCGCGGGTTTCGCAGATCCATTCCTCGGCCGTGCTGCACCTGCGCGCGCGTCTGGCGGAATTCGGGAAGCGGAAATAGGCGATGTCCATCGAGAAGGAACTCGGGCAGGAGGAGATCGACGCGCTGTTTCAGGCCGCGCGGGCCCACAGCCAGGCGGCGCCGGAGGCCGGGCGCAGCCGGGTCCTGCCGTGGAGTTTCATGCGCAGCGGCCAGATCAGCAACGAACAGCTGCGGGCCATCAGCATGTTGAACGATATCTTCGCGCGCAACCTGACCCATCATCTGAGCGCGTGGTTTCGCAGCCGGGTGCAGGTGAGCCTGGTCTCGGCGGAACAGATTCTGTTCAGCGAATTCCTGGGGCGAATCCCGGAGCTGGCTTATATCTGTTCGGTGCGGCTGGAGCCTCTGCACACGGTCTCGGTGCTGCAGATGGACCTGACCACGGCGCCGCCCATGATCGATCTGCTGCTGGGCGGAGAGGGCAGGGCGGCCGAGCCGCGCGAGCTGACTGACATTGAAGAGGCGATTCTGTCCGGGGTCGTGGAGGCGGTCTGCCGGGAGCTGACCACCGCGTGGCAGCCGGTAGGGCTGACCTTCCGCTTCGAGAAGCGCGAGATGCAGACGCAAACACCGCGGCTGATCCCGGTTTCAGAGAAAACCCTCTGTCTGAGCTTCGAGCTGCGCCTGGCCGAGGTGAGCGGGTTGCTGAATCTCGCCTTTCCCGCCGTGGTTTCGAATGCCATCCTGCGGCAGCTGGCCGGGGAAAAGGCTCGGCGCCGGGGACATCCTCCCGAGGTTCGGCAGCGGATGCGGGAGCTGGCCGGCGCCTGCCGGACCGAGGTTTCTCTGGAACTGCCCCCGGTGCGCGTGGCCTCCTCCCAGTGCGGTGACCTCGCGCCTGGCAGGATCCTTCGTCTGAATCTCCCGGCGCGAACTCCTGCCCAGTTTCGCGCGGGCGGGGTCGTTCTGTTTCCGGCGACTCCGGTGAATCGGGCGAACACGCGCGCCGCGCAGCTGGTTCCGGCGCGAGGAGAGAAAGCGTGAACGAGGTGGGTTCCTGGATCGCACGTCTGGAGGCGGAACTGGCCCGCGAACTAGGCCAGCCGGTGAGCGCTGCGGCCGGTGGCGAGCTGCCGGACCCGGCACAGAGCTTCGTCGACGTCCTCGAGATCCCCGGCGCGCGCCTGGTGCTGGCGGCGGTCCGGGAGAACGTTGCCCGGCTGCTGGCCGAGGCCCGGGTCATCGAGCCGGAGTCCGCCAGCGAGGAGATGGTTGGCGAGCTGTGGACCGGGATTCTTGGAAGCGTTGCTGCCCGCATGGGCGGAACGACAGGAACGGGTGCGGCCCCCTTCCCGATTCATCCCTGGCAGGTGCGCCTGGGAGAAGCCACGGTGCGGATGGCTCTGGACGTGGAGGAGCGGGAGAGCACGACCACGGGAGCGGAAAAGGGACGGAATACGAGCGCTGCCCCGCCCGCCGCTCCCGATGCGAAGGACGTCGCGGAGGGCCGCTACGATCTGCTGCTGGAAGTGGAGCTGGAGGCGGTGGTGCGCTTTGGCTCGCGCTCGCTCGAACTGCGCGAACTGCTGGAACTGGGTCCGGGCGATGTGGTGGAAATGGATCGCCAGGTCACCGATCCGGTGGATCTGATTGTGGGCGACAGGATTGTCGCGCGGGGCGAGGTGGTTCTGGTCGACGGCAACTTCGGCCTGCGCATCACCGAGGTGGCCGAGCCGATGCGCCGCCTGGAGAGCATGTGATGAACGGGTTGCGGGGGACAGAAAGGGCGGCTGAGGTCGAGGTTCCCGAACCGTCTTCGCAGAACCATCCCTGGCGAAGTGGCGCCGCGCGGGACCCACTCCCTGCGACCCGCGCCGCACGGTTTTCCTCGATGTTTCCTCGCTGCGGCTCGCCGCATTGCAGGACCGGCCGGATCCGCTTGTGGAGGAGTCCCCGGGTACCGGTTTTCGAAGGGAGGTGGGCCTGTTCCGAGCCGTGCCTGCATGCGATGGTCAAAGCGGCCATGGGGCGCGAGCGGGGCAGCGAAGGCCCAGGGGCCGAGAGGACATACCGCAGCTTCCTGGGTCGGATGCTGCTGGAACGGGGATCCATCAGCGAACAACAGCTGCAGGAAGCCGTTGAGAGACGAGAGCGCGTGGCCGAGGCGACCGGAGAAGCGATCCGCCTCGAAGAGTGGCTTCTCAACAGCGGACTTCTCAGCGAAACGGCGCTGACGCGGGCCATCAGCGCCCAATGGAACTGCCCGGTCTTCTCTCTCTCTGAAACTCATCCCGAGGAAATGACGTCGGCCTTTCCTCCCTTCCTGTCGGAAGCCCTGGGGGCATTGCCGGTCCGGATCTCGGCGGGAAAACTGCTGTATCTCGCGTTTTTCGAACGGATCGACCGAAGTCTCAGCTATGCGGTCGAGCGCATCACGGGTCTGCGCGTGACCACCGGCATCGCCCGCGAGGGGGAATTTCGCCGGGAGCAGGCGCAGTTCCTGTCCGGACGGGCGCCGAAGGTGCGATTCCTCGAGGCCGAAGACCGGGGCGCTCTGGCGGACGGCCTGGCGGCGTTTCTTGAGCAACAACGGCCGATCGATGCGCGGCTGGTGCGCGTGCACGAGCTGTGGTGGCTGCGGATCTGGAGACGAGAGCCGCGGGTGCGGGCCCTTCCCGAATGCGAGGCGGTAGAGGATCTGCTCGCGACCGGAGGCGGCGGGAGCGGCGGTCATTAGAGGAAATGCCCGCTCCGCCGATAAGGAAATCGGAGGGCAGGGCGCATCATGTCGGGAATAACCGTGCTGATTGTCGATGATTCGTCGGTGATGCGGAAGATTGTCGAGCGGGCTTTGCGTCAGGCAGGGCTGAATCTGATCCGCGTGGTCGAGGCCGGCAGCGGCCGGGAGGGAATGGAGGCGCTGCGCCGGGAGAAGGCGGATCTGATCGTCTCCGATATCAATATGCCGAATATGGACGGGCTGGAATTCCTGCGGGAGATCCAGAGCACCGGGCTGGCCCAGGGAGCGCCGGTGGTAATGATCACCACGGAAAGCGGCGAGGAGCATGTGCGCGAGGCGCTGGCGGCCGGGGCGCAGGGCTACATCCGGAAACCGTTCACGCCGGATCAGGTGCGCGATCGGGTGCTGCCTCTGCTGGTTCCGGCGTAGGCCGGGCCGGCGGAAAGGATCGCGCTGTCGGGGACGAGGTTCGGCGCGGCGCTGCGGGGCGAAGAACAAACCGAGGCGGGAGAGAATCGATGGTCACGTTGACCGAAACGGAGAGAAAGCTCGGCGAACTGGCAGCTCATCTGGACCGGGCTGTCGAGGAGGTCTTCGGGACGATGCTGGGCGTTGAGTGCCGGCCGGCGCATGAGGGACCGGAGGCGGAGGCAGGGACGATCTCAGCGGTAATTGGCCTGGCGGGAGCGCTGAGCGGATCTCTGGTTCTGCAAAGCGGAGAGGCGACAGCGCGGCGGATGGCTGCCTGCATGACCGGCGCCGGACCGGACGAAGTGGATGCGATGGTGCGCGATGCCATCGGCGAGATCGCGAACATGCTGGCCGGGGCCTGGAAGGGATTCGATCCGGAGCTGTCCTGCGGTTGTCTGCTTTCCACCCCGACGGTGGTGGCGGGGACGAATTATCAGCTCTTCAGCCAGCGCGCGCCGATGCGTCTTGAGCGCAGCTACCATTTCGAGGAGAAGCGGTTCACTGTCTCGGTGTTCTGCGACTGGTCCCGATAAAGATTTTCTAATCTTCGCCGGGTTTTTCCGGTCCTTTTCCTGCAGAAACGAACGGGCAGGGGGACAGGGATGGACAGCGGGTACTATGCGGCGTTTTCCGGGTGGCTGGCGCGCAGTCAGGCGCTGGATGTGGCCGCCGGGAACCTGGCCAACGCAGGGACCGCCGGTTATCGCGCCGAGCGAGACTATTTCCGCTCGACAATTCTGGGCCCCGACGCCCTGGGGTCCCAGCTCAATACCACTGTGAATGCTTTTGGGGTTCTCGGGGGCACGCAGCTCGATCTGGAGCAGGGTGCGCTGACCCCGACGGGAAATCCGCTGGACCTCGGGATTGAGGGAAGCGGCTTTTTTGCCATCCGGACCCAGCAGGGCGTTCGCTACACACGCGACGGCCAGTTTGAACGCGGCCAGGACGGAACCCTGACCACCCAGGCAGGCGAGCCGGTCCTCGATGCAAAAAATCAGCCAATCCGCACGCCTGCGGGGCAGATTGCCATCGGTGTGGACGGCGCAGTCTCAGTGAATGGCGCCCTGGCAGGCAAGATCGCCCTCGAGGGATTTGCATCTCCGGCCTCTTTGCAGGCCGAGGGCGCGAATCGATACGCACCGGTCGACGGGGCACAGCCGGTTCCGGCCACAGGTGCCGTTCGCCAGGGAGCTCTGGAGTCTTCGAATCAGGATGTGATTGAGGGAAGTCTCCAGCTGGTCCTGATGCAGCGCCAGGCGGAGATGATGCAGAAGGCGGTTTCCATGTTCAGCAACGATCTGGACAAGACAGCCAGCGAAGATCTGCCCCGGGTGCAGTAGTACGGAAAAGGGGGACGCACTGTGATTCGAGCGTTATATACGGCGGCCAGCGGCATGACCGCGCAGCAGCTGAATCTGGACACGATCGCCAATAACCTGGCGAACTCCTCGACCGTGGGCTTCCGCCAGCGGCAACTGCAGTTCCAGGACATGATTTATCAAAACCTGGTGACGCCGGGGGCGGCGCAGAGCCAGGAAACGGTTTCGGCAGGACTGCAGATCGGACTGGGGACAAAATCGGCGGCCAGCGAGATCATCATGACCCAGGGCGACCTGAACCAGACGAACAACCCTCTGGACCTGGCTATTCAGGGGACCGGGTTCTTCCAGGTGACGAGGCCGGACGGGACGATGGCGTATACGCGCGCCGGCAACTTCTACCTGAACAATCAGGGAACCCTGGTCGATGCGCAGGGCGATCCGGTCGTCCCCAACATTACGATTCCGGCCAATGCGACGGGTGTGACCATTACGCAGTACGGCGTGGTTAATGCGACGTTGCCGGGACAGCAGAACCCGGCGCAGCTGGGCCAGATTCAGCTGGCAACGTTTGTGAATCCGGGAGGCCTGAACAGCGTGGGGTCCAATCTGTTTACGGCAACGTTATCTTCCGGCGATCCGGTGCTGGGCAATCCCGGAGGCACCGAGGGCCTGGGAACGCTGCAGCAGGGGTATCTGGAAAATTCGAATGTGGATGTGGTGGGAGCGTTTGTGCAAATGGTGCTGGCGCAGCGCGCTTACGAAAGCAATTCGAAGGTGATTACCGCTGCGAATGAGATGTACAGCGAAGTCAACAACATGGCGAAGTGAGCGATGCGACTCTGGAAGGCAGTGCCGGGAATGCTGATGGCCGCAGGGCTGGGGGCGTATGCCGCACCGAGCGTGGTTCGCGACTGGGGTCTGCACCGGGAGTGGCGGATGGAGTGCGATCCGGCGCATCCGGAGCGGCCGGCGCGTCTGGTGGAGATTCCCTGGGATTCGGCGGCAGCGGATCGGATTCACCCCGAGCCACGAAGAGCGGCGGCGGCGCCGCAGCCTCCGGCCGTCCGCGCCGGAATGCACGTGACGGTGATCCGGCGTGGAGCGACGGCGGAGATCTGTCTGCGCGGGACGGCGCTGGGAACGGCTCGCACGGGAGAAAGGGTCGCGGTGCGGGCTGGGATGGGGAACGCGGTTGTGCATGGAGTGGTGCGCGGCCCTGGGTTGGTGGAGCTCGCTTCGGGAGATGGTCGATGAGACGCAGGGGACTGCGGGTGGGGTTTCAAGCACAGGTCGCGTGCGCTCTGCTGCTCCTCTGCGGCGGAGCGGCGAAGGGTAAGCACGCGAAGGATGAATCCACGCCGCCGGACGTGGCGTTGCACCAGTACATCGACCGGGTGCGGGCGGAGAAGGCGGCAGAAGTGCTGACGGCCGGCTCGATCTGGACACCCACCGGGCGGTTGACGAATCTGGTGAGCGATGTGAAGGCGATGCGGGCGCACGATCCAATCGCGGTGGTGGTTTCCGAGAGCCTGGCCGCTTCGACCGACGGCACGGTCAAGAACCAGCGCGCTTCGGCGGCGAATTCGCAGGTCTCGGCGTTGCTGGGGAAGCTGACAGGCGGGAATGCTCTGAACAATCTCCTGAGTCAGAGTTCATCGTCGTCTCTGAACGCGCAGGGGCAGAGTGAGACCAACTCGAGCATTGCGACGACGCTGGGCGGCGAAGTGGCCGATGTGCTGCCGAATGGAATGCTGGTCATCCAGGTGGTGCGGCAGCTGACGTTCAATCAGCAGACGCAGCTGATTAAGCTGCGCGGGCTGGTGCGGCCGGAAGATGTCAATGCGCAGAACCAGGTCATGTCGACGGCGATTACCGATATGGAGCTGGAAGTGGTGGGCAAAGGCATCGTGAACGATGCGACTTACCGGCAGAATCCGGTGGTGCGTTTTCTGGAACGAATCCTGGTCTTCTGAGCCAGGAAAGGGTGCAACGTGCAGCGAGGCAGAATCATTCGGAGCGGGGTGGCGGCAGGTCTTCTGGTGGCGATGGCTCTTTGGGCCGGAGCACAGCAGGCGCAGACGGCGAAGATCCGCCGAGCCCGGGTGAAGGATATTGCCTCGGTGGAGGGCGTGCGGGATAACCAGCTGGTGGGCTACGGGATCGTGGTCGGTCTGCATGGGACCGGGGACAGCTCGCAGACGGTCTTTCCGCTGCAGACGCTCGAGTCGGCGCTGGAACGAATGGGTGTGAGCCTGCAGGGCAACGCCATGGCGTCGATGATGCAGACGCGGAACATGGCCGCGGTGTTTCTGTCCGGGACGCTGCCGCCCTTTGCTGAGCCGGGGAACAAAGTGGATGTGACGGTTTCTTCGGCGGGCGATGCGCGCAGTCTCGAGGGAGGGGTCCTGCTGCTGGCGCCACTGTACGGACCCGACGGGCAGATCTACGCCGAGTCGCAGGGCCCCATGGTGCTGGGCGGCTATGCGGTGACGGCCAACGGGAGCAGCAAGTCAGTGAATTATCCGACGACCGCGCGGATCCCCTCCGGGGCGATCGTGGAGCGGGGCGTGCCGCTGGATCTGTCGCGGCTGCACACGCTGTCGCTGCTGCTGGACGACGATGATTTTCACACGGCCGAGATGGTGGCGGGAGCGATCAATCAGCAGCTGGGTCGCAAACTGGCGCATGCCGTCGACAGCCGGAGGATTGAACTCGAGCGGGCGCCAAACGAGGACATTCCGGCCCTGCTCGCGCAGGTCGAGGAGGTCGAGGTCGAGGTGTTTCCGCGCGCCAAAGTGGTGGTGAATGAACGCACCGGAACGGTGGTGATCGGCGGCAATGTGACGCTGCAACCCGTGACCATCCTGCACGGAGGGCTGGTCGTCAACGTGGTCAGCCATTTCGAAGTCTCGCAGCCGAACGCACTGGGAGGGGGCACCACCCAGGTGGTGCAGCAGACGACGGTCGAGGCCCAGGACAAAGCGGCCAGCCGCATTGAACTGCGGGAGGGGGCGACCGTGGATGATCTGGTGGAGAGTCTCCAGCAGATCGGAGCCACAGCCAGGGATATTGTGTCGATCCTGCAGGCCATGAAGGAAGCCGGAGCTCTGGAAGCCGAACTGGAGGTGCTGTGATGCAGCCGGTAACGGGGGTTGCGGCGGGTTCGGGGGCCAACGGCCTGGCGAAGACCGATCCACGGCTGCAGCCGGCCGCTCACGAGTTCGAGGCATGCCTGATGAAGGAGTTTCTCAAGCCTCTGCAGCAGGACCCGCTGTTCGACGACGGAAGCGACCCGGCGAGCAGCGAGGGGAGCGACAATGCCCTGATGAGCTTTGGATCGGAGGCTCTGGCGCGGGCCATTTCGGATCGGGGAGGGTTTGGGATTGCGACGAAGATCATCGGGCAGCTGGGGGGCACGACGGCGGCCGGGGACAGGACGGGCATTTCTTAGGATTTTCTGAAAAAGGGCGGAGAAAAGTGACTCAAGTCTTCTGATTTTGCGCCGATGACGGAAGAGGAGGAGAAAAAGGATGAACATCAATAACAATCTTCAGGGGCTGCAGCAGCTGTTTGCGAGCCAGGAAGTCGCCGGGAATTCTTCGGGAAAGACGCCGGGGGCGACGACCAGCGGCAGCGGCGTCGATGAGGCGACGCTGAGTTCGGCGGCGAGTGCAGCGGCGCAGGCGGCGCCGGATTCCGATGTGCGGATGGACAAGGTGGCGCAGGTGCAGCAGGCGCTGGCGGCAGGAACCTACAACGTATCGTCTTCGGACGTGGCGAATCGCATGATCGACACGATGCTGGGCAAATGAGCGACGCCACAGAACAGCCCGTGTCGGCGCTTGCAGTCCTGAGAGAAGCGATTGCCGCGCTGGCAGCGGGGGATGCGCCACGGCTGGAACAGCTGGCGGCGCGGGCAGGCAAGGCGGTGGCGCCGGCAGGTGAGCAAAGGACGGCGCGGGAGCAGTATGCTGCGCTGGGTTTGCTTTTGGCTCTGGCCCGCCGGAACCTGCGGTTGCTGCGCGGAGAGCGCGGCAGAGTGTACGGCAAAGAGTGAAGCTGAGAACAGGGAAACCATGGCCACCATCAGCACCGCCTTCAACATCGCCACGGGAGCGCTGGATGCGGACCAGGCGGCGCTGGATATTGTGGCCAACAACACCGCGAACGCGAACACGCCCGGATACACACTGGAGGTTCCGGTGTGGGAGCAGAACGATTCAGTCTCCTTTAACGGGGTGAGCTTCGGGACGGGCGTATCGATGACCGGACCGCAGTCGCAGAGAAGCCGTGTCCTCGACCAGGCCCTGCAACAGCAAACGCAGACCGAGAGTGCATCATCGGCAAGGCTGGATGCGCTGGACCAGATGCAGGCGCTGTTCAGCGGGGCGACGAGTACGGGGACGGCGGCAAGCGGTATCGGCACCGATCTTTCCAACTTCTTTCAGACCTTTGCGTCACTGGAGGCCAGTCCATCGGATGATTCCCTGAGGCAAAGCGTTCTGAGCGCGGCCGGGACTCTGGCGTCGGACTTCAACGGAGCAGCCTCGCAGCTGGCCAGCCAGCAGCAATCCCTGGACGAAGAGAGCGGCGGGGTGGTCCAGCAGGCGAACGCCCTGCTCCAGAACGTTGCGCAGCTGAATCTGCAGATCGAGTCGCAGAGCCCGAACGGCGACGCGGGAACGCTGGAAGATCAGCGGCAGCAGGACCTGACCAATCTCTCGCAATTGATCGGTATTCGGACCGTGACCACGGAAAACAACGGCCTGACCGTGACGACCATGGGCGGAGCGCTGCTGGTTTCCGAGGGCCAGGCGTTTCAGATCAGCAGCGGAGAGAGCGGCGGCGTTACTGATTTCTTCGACTCGCAGGGAAACAACATCACCGCCGATCTGACATCGGGAGGCGGGCAACTGGGCGGGATCCTGACAGCGCGGGATCAGGATATCCCGCAGGTAGAGACGGCGCTCGATCAGCTGGCCTACGGGGTAGCGTCAGCGGTCAACACACAGAACGAGGCGGGCTGGGACCTGAACGGGAATGCCGGCGCGGCGATTTTCACGCTGGCCGACGGATCGGCGATCACCAGTGCAACCGATCTGGCCGCGCAACTGACCGTGGGGATGACGGACCCATGGGAGATTGCAGCGGCGGCCAGCGGTGCAGGCTCATCGGATAACACCAATGCGGTCGCCATGGCGGCACTCGAGAATGCCGATATTGTGGAGGGAACTTCGCCTACCGAGGCCTTCTCCGATATGGTGACCACGCTGGGCAGCCTGACCTCGGAGGTGTCGAGTGAGAATACGGCGCAACAGGCAGGGCTGACCCAGCTGCAGAACCAGATCGGGTCGCTGTCGGGCGTGAACCTGAACGACGAGGCGGCGTCGCTGGAGACGCTGGAACAGTCGTATCAGGCGGCCTCGAAGGTGTTTACCGTGCTGGCCGATGTGATGACCTCGGCTTTGAATCTGGGTGTGGAGACTTCGTACACTAGCTAGCCTCAGGGGAGCGAAGGATGCGGATCAATCCGCTGTACATCAACACGCTGGTTGGATCGCTCGATGCGTCTTCGGCTGCGGAGCAGCAGCTGACGGAGGAGCTCGCCAGCGGATCGAGCGTCAACTCGCTGAGCGACAATCCGGTAGCGGCGGGTAAGAACGTGCTGCTGAGTGCGCAGATCGCCAGCGACGACACCTTCTCGCAGACGGCTGCTTCGGCGCAAAGCATGCTTCAGGTAACCGATTCGGCGCTGAGCACAGTCGTGAGCCAGCTGACCTCGGCGATTTCGCTGGCCACGGAAGCGAATAACGGAACGCTGGATGCGAGCGATCTTGAATCGATCGGAAATCAGCTGGGGGGGATCCGGGACGAAGTGCTTTCCCTGGCGAATACTACGTATCTGGGACAGTACATTTTTGCGGGCAGCGAAGGAAACACGGAACCGTTCACCCTCGATTCGGCGACCAACACCGTGACCTACAACATCACCAACGACACGAGCAGCACCAGCTATCTCCAGACGCCGAACGGGCAGAAGATCCAGCTGAATCTGCCGGGGGATCAGGTTTTCACCTCGAGTAGTGCCGATGTGCTGGGCACGCTGAACCAGCTGGTTTCAGACTTCTCCTCCGGGACGGTTTCCTCGTCGGCGCAGGCAGACACGCAGGCACTGAGCACGGCCCTGTCGCATGTGAGCCAGCAGCGCGTGCTGATTGACAACTCGCTGACGCGGCTTTCAGCGGCCGAGAGCTACACGCAGGGCGAGTCCACGCAACTGACCGCGAACCAGACCACGCTGCTGCAGGCGGATGTGGGCCAGGTCGCCACGCAGCTGAGCACAGCGGAGACGCAGCAGGCCGCGCTGAGCCAGGTGATTGCGACGCTGGGAAAACAAAGCCTCTTCAACGATCTCGATTAAGAGGCAGCCGGCGGAACCGTTGGGGAGGGTCCGCACCGTGCACACAGACCCTCGCGAAGATGTGGCGTGTTATTGAACCTCAAAATCCTGGGTGAGGGGAGTGTTCTCGGAGGAGTCGCCGACAAAGACGACAAACCTGCCGGGATCGACCTCCCAGTCTTTCTTTTCATCGCTCCACCAGGCGAGTGAGCGGCGATCGAGGGTTACGCTGACGTGGCGGGTATCGCCTGGATTGAGACGAACCTTCTCAAACCCCTTGAGTTCTTTGACGGGCCGTTTCACTTTGGCGGAGGGATCTCCGACGTAGACCTGAGCGACGGTGGCGCCCGGGCGCTGGCCGGTGTTGGTGACATCGAATGAAACCGTGACGGGCGCGTCTGCGCTGGCCTGCTCGGGTGAGACGGTGAGGTTGGAGAAGGAGAAGGTAGTGTAGGAGAGGCCGAATCCGAACGGGAAGAGCGGCTTCTTGTCGTAGGTCGTGTAGTAGCGATAGCCGAGGAAGACGCCCTCCTTGTAGAAGACGTGCGGCGTCTGGCCCTTTGCGTGGGGGGCGGGATAGTAGCTGTCGTGAACGGGATTCTCGTCCCAGGAGCGCTCGAAGCTGACCGGCAGGTGGCCTTCGGGATTGTGCTCGCCGAGGAGAATCTCGGCCAGAGCACGGCCGCCTTCCTGGCCGGGATACCAGTTATGCAGGAGGACGGGGACGTTGTCGAGCCAGCGATGCATATCGACGTTGCCACCCGCCGTGATGCTGACGATGGTATGGGGATTGGCCCTGGCTACCTCCTCAATCAGCTGGTCCTGACCGAAGGGCAGCGTGAAGGTGCGATCCATGCCCTCGCTCTCGGTGGTGGGATCAAAGCCAACGGCAACGGCGACAGCATCGGCGATGGAAGCGAGCTTCTTCGCTTCGGGCGAGACCAGCTCCTCAACGCCGCGAATGCCGAGGCCGATGCGCGGGTAGCCGGCATCGGGCCAGTAATCGAGTTCGATGGAGGCCGCTTTGCCGGCGGTCAACGGGAGCTCGACGTAGCGAGGCGCCTGGCCCTCATGCGGCGTCTGGTCAATGACGGTCTTGCCGTCAACGATCAGCTTGTAAGCGTCGGAGCCGCCGGCGCCGGCGAGGAAGAGGTAGTCTTCCGTCCTGGTGGGCATGAACTGCGCCGTATAGCGGATGCTGTGCCGCTGGTGAGAGGGTGGAGTCCACTCTTCGGAGCGGAAGAAGTTGATGCGCGGTATCGAGGCGACGGTGGGCGAGCCGGAGAGATTGGGGTTGTCGAAGGTTTCGACTTTCACCTGGGTGCCGTTCGAGGGATCGGCTGATGGTTTGCCGGAAGCGTCGTAGAACTCGGTCTCCGAGAAGACCTCATCGGCGGTGGGCAGACCGGCGGCGTAGAGAACTTTTGCTTTGCCGGCGAGAGCGTTGGAGAGGCCGGTCATGATGCTGGTGGGCTGAAAGGCGTCAACCTGGGAGCTCCCTCCGCCTCCGGGGACAGCGGGCCAGGCGTCCGGTCCAAGAACGGCGATGGTGTGGATCTTCCCGGGATCGAGCGGGAGGAGATTGCCTTCGTTCTTCAGCAGGGTGATGCTTTCCAGCGCCTCCTGGAGGGCGACGTGGCGGCCTTCCTGGGTGTAGCGGGGAATTTCGGGTTCGTACTGATCGCGGTTGAGGAAGCCGAAGCGGATGGCTGTGACGAAAATGCGGCGGACCTTATCGTTGATCGTAGCCTCGGAGACCTGACCGCTTTTTACGGCGGGGAGCAGGTTCGCCGGGTTCATGAATTTTCCCGAGGGCATTTCGAGATCGAGGCCGTTATTTGCGGCGCCGACCGCAGAGTAGGTAGCGTCCCAGTCGGACATGAGAATGCCGTTGAACTTCCAGTCGCCTTTGAGGATGTCGAGGTTGAGGTGTTTGTTCTGCGTGGCGTGCACGCCGTTAAGGAGGTTGTAGGAATTCATCACTGCGCCAACGTCGCCTTCCTTGACCGCGGCTTCAAATGCAGGCAGGTAAATCTCGCGGAGGGTGCGCTCGTCCATGTCGGAACTGACGTTATGCCGGTCGTACTCTTCGTTGTTCGCGTCGAAGTGCTTGACGGTGGCGATGACGCCCTGGCTCTGGACGCCCTGAATGTAGGCGGCGGCGGTTTGGCCGGAGAGGTACGGGTCTTCGCCGAAGTACTCGAAATTGCGGCCGCACAGGGGAGCGCGGTAGATATCCACGCCGGGGCCGAGGATGAAGTGAACGCCGCGGGAGCGAGCGTCGCGTGCGATGGAGACGCCCATCTCGTGAGCCAGGCTGGGATCCCAGGACGCGGCCAGGGCAATGCCGCCGGCGTAGGCGGTGTCGGGTCCCCAGGTGCGCACGCCCACCGGGCCGTCGCTCATCTTGAGACTGGGAAATCCGGCGGAGGGCTCGGCGCGGATGAACATTTCGTCCTGGCCGCCGATCAGTTCGAGCTTCTGCTCGAGCGTCAGCTTTGCCACCATGGCGTTTGCCTGCTGCTCGATCGCGGCGCTGTCCGGAACCGGACCCTGAGCCAGGGCGGGCAGCGCGAGCGCGCAGCCAAGGAGAGAAGCAACAATATGAATCGATTGAATGCGCATGATTTTTGCTCCCAAAGCAGCGCTCAACAGGGTCGCAGAGGGAGTCACATTTGTAAAGCGAATGCCAGGCCGGCTGGGGTTACCGCTGGAAACTCGCGCAGATCGTTATGCAATCTCTTCTGCGAGTTGTTTGCCGAGGTGGGCGGCGAAGCGCAGGAGGCGGCGGTCGTCGTTGCGTTGGGCGAAGGAGCTGCAGGCCACAGTCGGGAGAAGGAAGGACGACGGCCGGCAGTCCGGCGACGCTGGCCGGTGTGGTGAGGCGGAGAATTTGTGCGCGGGTCTCGGTGTGGTCGGCGCCGGCCAGCAGGCGGCTGATGGGCGTGATGGGGGCCAGCAGAAAATCGAAGTGGCTGAAGAGCGCGTTGTTTTGGTCGCAGAAGGACTGGCGGCGAAGATGGAATTGCCGGAGCTGGTCCTGAGTGAGTGAGGCGCCCCACGCAAGGCGGCCGGCGATGGTGGGCTCGAACTCCTGGAAATGGCCGGTGTGGAGGAGGGCGGCTTCGGCGGCCTGGATGGGCGCATAGATGTCCCACGCTTCGGACCAAAAGCGGGGTTCGATGGGCTCGATGCGGGCGGAGGCGAAGCGGAGTTGCTCCTGCCAGAACTCTATGGAGCGAAGAACGGCGGCATCACACGGATCAAGAAGGGCGCCGGCGAGGACGCCGATCGAAGACGGGTCCGGCCTGTGCCGTGCCTCCGCTGGGAGATCGAAGAGAGCTTCGGCGAGGCGGGGCGCGTCGCGCAGATCGCGGAAAAGCCAGCCGATGGTGTCAAAGGAGGGCGCGAGATGGTAGCCGCCGCTCCAGTCGCCGAGGCCGAGGGAGGCGCGGTAGCCGGCGAGGCCGCAGAGCGCGGCCGGGGCGCGGACGGAACCGCCGGTATCGGTGCCGATGGCAGCGAGGGCGGAACCTTCCTGGACTGCTGCGGCCGATCCGCTGGAGGAACCGCCGGTGAGCAGGGCAGAGTCGGCGGGCTGGAGGCAGTCGCCGTAGTCGCGGTTTTCGCCGGTGATGCCGTAAGCAAGCTGATGCAGGTGGGTTTTGCCGGTGATCACCGCGCCGACCCGGCGAAGACGCGAAGCGACCCAGGAGTCGGCTGTGGCCGGAGGCAAATGCTCTGCGTAGAAACGGGAGCCGCTGCTGGTGGGGAAGCCGACGAGGTCGAAGCAGTCCTTGAGCGCGACGGGAACGCCGAAGAGAGGCAGAGAGATGTGGCTGGACGCAGCACGTGCGGTTTGGCGGCGGGCTTCGGCGAAGGTGCGGTCAGGGTCGAGTGCGATGTAGGTGTTGCGGCTCGCGTTGCTGTTGGCGCGGGCGAGGCAAGCCTGGGCCTGGTCCCGTGGGGAGAGGGTTTTGGCCTGGTAGGCGGCGAGCAGCGCCGCGAGCGGCGAAGGCATGGCGGCATTGTAGCGGGCGCATCCTCGCGGACAGTTTTCCGGCAGCGAACAAGCAGGGTAGGATAGGCGCCATGCACTGGAGAGTGATTTTGGTTTGCGCAATTCTGGCGGGTGGTATGGCAGCGGCTTCTCCGGGGCCACATCATCTTGCGCTGGCGAACCAGCGGAGTTCGCCGCAGGACCTGGAGATTTCGGGCGATGTTCCGGGACTGGCGGCCGGAGTGAGCCGATTTGTGAGCTATGCGGCGCTGAGCCAGCTGCCGCAGGTGAGCTACACAGTCCGCAACGACGAGAACTTTTCGGGGCCGGTGCGGCTGAGTGGGGTGTCATTGGACGCGCTGCTGGCGGCACTCGGCATGGA
Organism: uncultured Acidobacteriaceae bacterium; assembly: GCA_963770525.1. Taxonomy (GTDB): domain Bacteria; phylum Acidobacteriota; class Terriglobia; order Terriglobales; family Acidobacteriaceae; genus Palsa-343. Next base: position 297,140 of record CAVYPY010000013.1, read on the forward strand.
GGGCAAGGATCAGCTGATTGCGGCGATGAGCACCGACGGCTATGAGGGGCACTACACCGCAGCGTATCGCGCGGCGCATCACCCGTTCCTGGTGCTGCGGATCGATGGCAAAGAGCCGGCGCAATGGAAGCCGGGTCCCGATGGCGAGAAGTACACGCCCTACGTGATTTCCGACCCGGCCTTTACGCCTGCGTTCCACATCCTGGCGCACAAGGATATGGCGCAGATTCCGTATGGGGTGACAGGGCTGAAGCTGTATCCCGAGAAAGCGACGCTGGCGACGTTGCAACCCCACAGCGGAGGGGTGGCGGCGACGGAGGGGGCTCGCATTGCGCTCGATAACTGCCTGCGCTGCCATCGGGCGGGGGATATCGGCGGCAGCAAGTCTCCGTTTGGGTGGCCGCAGATGGCGCTGATCGCGCAGGGGAATGCCGAGGCGTTTGGGAAGTATGTGGTGCGGCCGAATGCGGTGAATCCGGAGGCGAACATGCCGCCGAACCCGGAGTACGATGCGGCGACGGTTGCAGCGCTGACGGCGTATTTCCAGAGCGTGGCGAAGGCTGGGCAGTGATTCAGCGGCTTTCGAAGTCGCTGCTGGTGATGGCGGTCGCGTTCGACTTCACGCTCGTGGTTTTCGATAATCTGACTGACTACGGATCGAATTACGCGTTCGTCCATCATGTGCTCCGGATGGATACGACATTCCCCGGCAATCATGGACTGTGGCGCGCGATCCACCCCCTGTGGGCCCACGCGGTTTTTTACGACATGATCATTGCCTGGGAGGCGCTGACCATGGTGCTGCTGTGGGCTGGATCCGTTCGGCTGCTGAGGACTGTGGGAAGGCCTGGGACGGCTTTTCGGGATGCGAAGAGTCTGGCGATCGCAGGGTTGACGGTGGGTCTGCTGCTCTGGCTCCTCGCGTTCCTGACCATTGGAGGAGATTGGTTTCTGATGTGGCAATCGCCAGTCTGGAATGGCCAGCAGGAGGCTTTCCGGATGTTCGCGGTGATGGCGCTGATCCTTCTTTACCTGGTAATGCCGGACGCGGAATGAAGCGCGGAACGGGTAAGGCGGGCCATCCCGGTAAAATAGAAGTGTGACGGAAGAATCTGGAAAGGCAAATACCCCGGGCAGATCGGGTGCGTCGGGGGCACAGGGCCGGCCGCGCGTTGGATTTATTTCCCTCGGCTGCCCGAAGAACCTGGTGGATAGCGAAGTGATGATGGGGCTGCTGGATCGCGCGGGTGCGGAAATCACGCCCAGCGCCGAGGCGGCCGACATCCTGGTCGTGAACACCTGCTCCTTTATTGATAAGGCGAAACAGGAGTCCGTGGACGCGATCCTCGAAATGGCGCGCCTGAAGACGGCGGGGTCGGCGCAGAAGCTGATTGTGGCCGGCTGCCTGGTGGAGCGGTACCGCGATGAGATCCGGAAGAACATTCCCGAGGTCGATGCCGTGGTCGGGACCGGCGAACTGGAGGCGATCCTGGCAGCCGCGGGTCTGGAGCAGCCAGCTCCCGCCTCGGCAGAGTCGCCGTTCAATATTCTGAGCGGGAACGGAGTGGCGGATGTGCGGCCTGGGCAGGAGCTGATGGCCGGAACGCATCGGCAGGGCGCGACTTCCCGACCGGAAGGCGAGCGGCGGGAAGAGCAAGGGCGATTCTCGCGCGCGTCCTGGGATGGCGCCGGGGCGCAGCTGCCGCAATATCTGTACGACCACACGACGCCGCGGCTGCGCGCGACGAAGGGCGCGTCAGCGTATATCAAGATTGCCGAGGGGTGCGATCATCCGTGCAGCTTCTGCGTGATTCCGAATTTGCGCGGGAAGTTTCGTTCGCGGCGATTCGAGTCGGTGATTGCGGAGGCCGAGGCGCTGGTTGCGGAGGGTGTTCGCGAGATTACGCTGATCGGCCAGGACACGACGTGCTACGGCGAGGATCTGGGACTGAAGGATGGGCTGGCTTTGCTGCTCGATCGGCTGGCAGCCATTGAGGGCCTGGTCTGGCTGCGCTTCCTGTACGCCTATCCGAACAAAGTGACGGGGCGGCTGCTTGAAGTGATGGCGAAGCATCCGAACATCTGCAAGTACCTCGATGTGCCGCTGCAGCATGCGGCGGGGCCGGTGCTGAAGGCGATGAAACGCGGCGGGAACGCGGAGATCTTCCTGAAGATGCTGGGCAAGGTGCGGGCGGCGGTGCCGGGGATCGCGCTGCGCACGTCCTTTATTGTGGGGTTTCCTGGCGAAACCGACGCGGACTACGAAGCGCTGTGCGACTTTGTGGCGGAAGCGCGGTTTGACTGGCTGGGAGTCTTCTCCTACTCGCATGAAGAAGGCTCGAAGGCTTTCGATCTGGGAGCGAAGGTTCCGAAGCGGGTGACTGAGCAGCGGCGCCGCGCGCTGATGAAGTTGCAGAAGGGCATCAGCCGGCAGGCGATGCGGGAGCGGGTGGGGCAGACGCTGGACGTGCTGGTGGAAGGCGAGTCGGAAGAAACGCCGCTGCTGTGGAAGGGGCGGAGCAGGATGCATGCGCCGGAGATCGACGGGATGGTCTATGTGAACGACTTCGGGCCCTTCGAGTCGCTGACTCCGGGGCGCTTCTATCGGTGCGAAGTGACCGATGCGCATGATTACGATTGGGTGGCGCGGGTAGTGAGCGCATCGAATCTGGAATCGGCGGCCGAGGGCAGGGAAGAGGTTTTAGCGGGAGCGGTGCTGTGAGCCTGAAGAACAAAATATTGCGGTGTCCGAGCTGCCGCACGGTGGTGACGGAAAAGGACGAGTATTTTCCGTTCTGCAGCGATCGGTGCCGGTTGATCGATCTGGGTAAGTGGGCGAGCGGAGCGTATCGAATCTCGTCGCCGGTGCTGGATCCGGAGGTGCTGGAAGGCCTGGGAAGCGAGGGGCTGCCGCGTGGAGAGCATGACGAGGAGGACTGAATTGCCTCCGCCGGGTGTGCGCATTCACCCCGAGGGGACTCCTGCACCGGTGGCGCGCACGCGCTGGGCGTGGACGACGGGTACCTTCTTTGGGATCGGGCATCTGAAGCCGGGTCCAGGCACGTGGGCCTCGGTGGCTGCGACGGCGATCTGGTACTTCGGGCTGGATGCGGCGCATCTCAATGGCTGGGCGGCTTCGGTGCTCACGCTGGCGGGGGCGGTGGCCGTGACCTGGGTGGGGATTCCAGCGGCGACGGTGGTGGAGCGGGAGAGCGGCGGGACAGATCCGGGATTTGTCGTAATTGATGAGGTCGCCGGACAATGGATCGCACTGACGGTGGCCCAGGTGGAACTGGGTCATGCGCTGCTGGCGCTGCTGCTGTTTCGGGTGTTCGATATCACAAAGCCGTGGCCGGCGCGACGGCTGGAACGGCTGCCGGGCGGGACGGGCATCATGCTGGACGACGTGGCGGCCGGCGTCTACGCTCTGCTGGTGATGCTGGTGATCCAGGTTTGGTGGTAAGTAAGGGTGAGATGGTGCGTATTCTCAAATCCGAATCCGGCACGACACCTCGCATCGATGCTGTGTCGCCGGGGGCGGCCATGCCGGGCGGCGATCTGGAAATTCGCGGGATGAACCTCGGCGGTGTGGCCGTGTCTCGAGCGTTAGAAGGCGCAGTGGGCGGGCCGGAATTCCGGCGGCCGGTGGCCATGCTGGGAGACCTGGCGGCGCCGGTTCTGCTGAGCCGCGGAAACCGGCTGACGCTGCGAGTGCCCGAGGAGGCAGAGTCAGGGCGCCTGCGCATTCTGCAGAACGGAGCCCAGAGCAATGCGGTGGACGTGCGGGTGGCGAACCTGATCGCGACCGGAGCGCACGCAGTGGCGAGCCCGGTGATGGATGAGGAGGGAAACATCTATGCGACGTTCTCCGGGCAGCGCGGGCAGGAGACGCCGGTGTCGGTGTTTCGGATCGAGCGCGACGGGGAAATGCGGCCTTTTGTGCGCGGGGTGATGAATGCGACCGGCCTGGCGCTGGATGAGGAAGACAATCTGTATGTTTCCTCGCGGCACGAGGGCAAGGTTTACCGGGTCGCGAAGAATGGCGCCTCCGCTGTCTATGCGGAAGGGATGGGCGTCGCGACCGGCCTGGCTTTCGATACGGAGCGGAACCTGTATGTGGGCGACCGGAGCGGAACGATCTTCAAGATTGCTCCCGACCGGCAGATTTTTGTGTTTGCCACGCTGGAACCGAGTGTGGCGGCGTATCACATGGCCTTTGGTCCGGATGGAACGCTGTACGTGACCGGGCCAACCACGTCGAGCTACGACGCGGTGTATGCCATTAGTCGCGAGGGCGACATCAGCGTGCTGCATCGGGGGCTGGGGCGTCCGCAGGGCATTGCCGTGGACATCGCGGGGAATGTGTATGTGGCCGCGTCGCTGCGGGGGCGCCGGGGCGTGATCTGTATTTCGTCGCGGGGCGAGGCATCGCTTGCGGTGGCTGGGAATGGGATCGTCGGGTTTACTTTCGTTGCGGACGGCGGCGCGCTGCTGGCGACGAGCACGTCGATTTACCATCTGATGCTGGGTGTCGAAGGCTGGCGGCTGTGATGGCTGCCGGCGGAGCGGTTGACTTCATGGCGCGAGCTCGCGGGGTTCGATGAACGCAGAGATTATCGCAGTTGGTTCGGAAATGCTCACGCCGTTCCGCCAGGACACCAACTCTCTTTACCTCACGGAAAAACTGAACGAACTGGGCGTCGACGTCGCGTTCAAGACGATCGTCGGAGACCGGATGAAGCACCTGGTGGATGCGGTGCGGCACGCGCTGGGACGAGTGGACATTCTCGTTGTTTCGGGCGGGCTCGGACCGACCGAGGACGATCTGACGCGGGAAGCGGTGGCCGAGGGGCTGGGCGTGCGGGTGAAGCGCGATGCGGATCTGATTGCGCAGCTGTATGCGCGGGCGGCTTCGCGGCGGATGTCGATCACGCGCAATAACGAGAAGCAGGCGGACGTGATTGAGGGGGCAACGATCCTCCCCAACAAGCTGGGATCGGCGCCGGGGCAGTGGGTGGATACCGTGGTGGGGGTGCATCGCAAGCTGGCCATGCTGCTGCCAGGGCCTCCGCATGAGCTGAAGGCGATGTTCGAAGATCAGTGCCTGCCGCGTCTGAGGGAGATTCTGCCGAAGCGGTTTCTGGCAACGCGGGTGCTGAAGGCGGCGATGATCGGTGAGTCCGCCGCCGATGCGCGGATCGCACCGATCTACACGCAATATAAGGATGTGGAGACGACGATCCTGGCGCATTTGGGAGACATTGAGCTGCGACTGAACTGCTCGAAACCAATTGCCGATCTGGCGCAGGCGCGCGTGGACGAGCTGGCTGGCCGCATCGAGGAAGAACTGGAGGATTTTGTCTACTCCTCGCAGGGAGAGACGCTGGAGCAGATCGTCCTCTACTACCTGGAGATGCGGGGAGCGTCGCTGGCCGTGGCCGAGAGTTGTACCGGCGGCATGGTGGCTGAGCGGCTGACGAGTGTGAGCGGGAGCTCGCGGTCGTTTGTCGGGGGCGCGGTGGTGTACAGCAATCGGCTGAAGACGGAACTTGCCGGGGTGGATCCGCAGATCATCGCGCGGCATGGGGCCGTGAGCCGGGAAGTGGCTGTCGCTTTAGCGGACGGCATTCGCGAACGGTGCGGAGCGACGCTGGGCCTGGGAGTCACGGGAATCGCCGGTCCGGGCGGGGGATCGGAAGAGAAGCCGGTCGGGCTGATCCATATCGCCGTGAGCGATGCCGACGGGACGGACTGGATCGAGAAGCGGTTCCCAGGGGATCGCGCGGGCATCCGGTTCTACGCCAGCCAGCAGGGGCTGGATCTGGTGCGGCGCCGGCTCGCGTGAGAGAGGCAGCCGGCAGGGGGCAGCCCGTAGCCTGTAGCCCGTCGCGCTGACGTTTACCTGTTTCAAAAAAACTGTGCTCACCCTCTTGCGAGAGGTGCGGTCTTATATGTTACAGTGGGTAACATTATGGCGCGTAACACAAAGACGAAACATGACCCGGCGGAGCTGGGGGCGCTGGAGCGCGAGCTTCTCGGCATTGTCTGGCGGCGCGGCACGGCAACGGCCGATGAGGTTCGCGAGGAGCTGGGCCGGCCGCTGAAGGATTCGACAATCCGCACCGTGTTGCGGCGGCTGGAAGAGAAGGGCTATGTCGCGCACTCGGTGGACAACCGCACGTTCGTCTACCGGCCGGCGGAGTCGCCCCAGAAGGTTGCGGGGCGCGCGGTGCAGCGGATCGTGGACTGGTTCTGCGCCGGTTCGGTCGAAGAGTTGCTGGTGGGGATGGTGGATTCACAGGTGATCAGCCGCAGCGAGCTGGAGCGTCTGGCGCGGCGCATCGCAGCGGCGAAGCAGCAGGAGGGAGGCAAAGCATGACATCCATGATGATCGAAGCGGCGGTGCGGGGATTGATCCTGGCGATCGTGGTGGGTGCAGGGTTGGGCGTGCTGCGCGTGACGAATGTGCCGGTGCGCAAGGCAGCGTGGAGCCTGGTTCTGGTGGCGTCGCTGGCGATGCCGTTCCTGATGCGCTGGCCGGCGATTACGGGGCTGGCGAAGGGAGTCGCGTGGGTGGTTCCCATTCATCGATTCGACTCATTGCAGCGGCCGGCTCGGCAACCGGTGGTCGTGCCGGGTCCGTCGATAGCGAAGGCTGCGGAGGTTTCTCCTGCTGGAAGGCTGCCCGTTGCCCGGGCGCGGAAGAGAGCCATGCCCGCTGCGATGGTCCCTCTGATGGCGCAGGCCGCGAACCACCGCGATCCGGCGGCGGATGGCGCTGTGCCGGCGATCCCTGTTGCAGCGGTACCGGCCTCGATGGAGTCAGCGACGGCGCGGCATCCGTGGCAGTGGCCTCCGGTGGAGCGGCTGATCGTGTGGGTCTATCTGGCGGTGAGCGGGGCACTTTTGCTGCGTCTGGCGTGGGGATTGGCTGCGGCGGTTTGGCTGTGGGCCCGAGCCGAGGAGATTTCGCCCCTGGATGTGCCGGAAGAGAACGTGCGCGTGAGTGCCAGGATCCCGTCGCCGGTGACGATTGGAAGCGGGATCGTGCTGCCTGACAACTACGGGGAATGGGGCCGGGCCAAGCTGCGCGTGGTGCTGGCCCATGAGCGGTCGCATGTACGGCAGATGGATTTCTATCTGCAGCTGCTGGCTGGCCTGTACACGGCGATCTTCTGGTTCAGCCCGCTGGGATGGTGGCTGAAGCGGACGCTGTCGCATTTGGGCGAGGCGATCAGCGATCGCGCCGGACTGGAAGCAGCGGCGAGCCGATCGGATTATGCCGGCGTGCTGCTGGAGTTTGCGGCGACGGCGCAGCGCGCTCTGCCTGGTGTAGCGATGGCGCGGCGAGGGAATTTGTCACGGAGGGTGGATCAATTGCTCAACGAGAGACTGTTCCAACGAGCCTTTGCCGAAGGCCGGCGGCGCGCGATGGCTTCGCTGCTGCTGGTGCCGGCAGCGCTGTTTGCGGTGACAGCGCTGGTGCGGGTGCAGAGCGCGTCGGCACAAACGCAGGCGATGCCACAAACGACGATGCCTGCCGCGCAACAGGGCGCGCCGCAACAACCGATCACCGGAGAGTCGACGCCACCGGAGAGCCAGGTGACGACGATGAGCCCGGAGACGGTGCAGAGTCCGGCGGTGCCTTCCGCGCCGCAGGCTGTTCCCGCGACAGTCCCTGCGCCGGATGCCGCACCGGCAGCAGTGCCTGCACCTTCGCAGGCTGTGCCCGCGCCGGAGAAGCCGGGAGCGCCGCAATTGCCGTCTGCACCGCCATCGGATGAGGACATGCCGATGACGATGGACGTCGGGCCAATGCCGGGAGTGAAAGTCCCGGCGATGCCCGACATGAAGATCGTCGTGCCGAAGAGTTCCATGATGCTGGATGGCGAGATGCCGGAGGTGATGGCGCTCCAGAACCTGGGAGGCGAGCTCAGCGTGATGGCGCCGGGGGACGGCCTGTTCCTTGCTCCGAACGGCGGCATGCACGGGTATGCCTATTACTTCTCGTCGAATGGCGATTCGTGGGCCATTGTCGATGGAGCAGGCAAGAACTTTTCGCTGGGAAGCGGATCGGACAAGCAGTCACTGGACCTGGCGCAGCGGATGGCGAAAGGGCCGTTCCTGTGGTTCAGCCACGACGGCAAGTCGTACATCGTGGACGATGCGGCGATTGTGGCGAGGGTCCAGTCACTGTACGCGCCGATGAAGGATCTGGCGCGGCAGCAGGAGGCTCTGGGAGTCCAGCAGCGGGTAATGGGCAGGATGGATGCGGACGTGGCACGCCAGGAGCGCACGGATGCCAACGTGAAGATTCCGGACCTGTCGAAGGAGATGGCCGATGCGGAGGCGGCGCTCAACAGCCTGAAGTCGGAACAGGGACAGATGCTGAGCGAGGAGAAGCTGGCAGAGATGCAGGCCAAACTCGCGGAGATGGAAGCGCGGTTGGGAACCCTGCGGGCGCGATCGGCGAGGGAGTACAACTTCGGAGAGAGAATGCGCGCGCTGGGCGAACAGCAGCGGCAGATGGGCGAGCGTGAGCGGCAACTGGGTGAGCAGGAAAAAACCCTGGCGACCGAGGCGCAGCAGCAGGTGCAGAGCATCATTCAGGAATGCCTGCGCAACGGAAAAGCCGCGCAGGTGAAGGACTAGCCGTCCTGGCCCACGCCGCTTTGCGGCAAGAGCGCTGGCCTTTGCCGGGTAATCCCGGCGGTTCCGGGCTGTTGTGGCGCCCTTGAGTGGTGTGCGGCAACTGGTAGACTCGTAAGCGCGATGCCCGTCATTTTCTATGTTGCCGCCGCGCTGGTGGCCTATCTGCTCGGGTCCATTCCGTTTGGATATCTGCTGGTGCGCCTCTTCCGCAAGGAAGACATTCGGCAAAAGGGAAGCGGCAATATCGGCGCGACAAATGTGATTCGCTCCGGGGCGAAAGGCCTTGGCGCGGTCACTTTTCTGCTGGACGTGTTGAAAGGCGCCTGCGCGGTTCTTTTGTGTGGAGCGGTGGCCGCGCGATGGGGACTGGCGCCCGTTGTGCGCGGCAATGCGATCGCCATCGCGGCTCTCTTCGCCATCCTCGGACATATTTATACGGTCTGGCTGGGCTTCAAAGGCGGCAAGGGCGTCGCCACGGCGTTTGGAGTGTTTCTGGCTCTGGCGCCCTGGGCGGCGCTGGCGGGCCTGGGCGTTTTCGTAGTGGTCTTTGCCGTGTCGCGGTATGTTTCGCTGGGGTCGATTCTGGCCGCAGCGGCTTTCCCGATTTTCGCTCTGCTGCTGCCCCACGCGGAGCGTACGACGTGGGAAATCGCTGTGCTCTTTCTGGTTCCGCTGATCGTCATCGTGAAGCACCGCGAGAACATCGCACGGTTGCTGCACGGCAAAGAATATCGCTTCGGCCGACCGAGGACGGACGCCGTATGAGCCGCATTGCCGTGATGGGAAGCGGGGCCTGGGGAACGGCAATCGCCATCAGCCTTGCGCGGCGTGGCGGACACGAGATCTCGCTCTGGTCGTTTGAAAAAGATGTCGCCGCGGTCATGCGGGAGCGGCGCGAGAACGCGTCCTTCCTGCCCGGTTTCCGGTTGCCTGAATCGATCTCGGTTTTCGAGGATCCGGCCGCGGCGCTGACGACGGCAGAGATCGTTGTGAGTGTGACGCCTTCGCAGTTCGTGCGCTCGACCTATAAGGCTTTTGCGCCGCACCTGAAAGCCGGGCAGCTTTTGGTAAGCGCTACCAAGGGGATTGAAGACGAAACCTGCCTGCGCATGACCCAGGTGATCGCGGAAGTGCTGCGGGCGCACGGGCTGGAATTGCCGTGCGGCGTGCTGAGCGGGCCGTCGTTCGCCCAGGAGGTTGCGGCAGGAGCACCCACGGCGATTACCATCGCCTCGGCCGATCTGGCGCTGGCTTCGCGGGTCCAGCGGGAATTCTCCAGCGGGTCCCTGCGGCTGTACACGAACGACGACGTGGTGGGGGTCGAGCTGGGCGGATCGATCAAGAACGTCATCGCCATCGCGGCCGGCATTGTGGCGGGACTGGGTCTGGGCCACAACAGCAACGCCGCGCTCATCACGCGAGGCATTGCGGAGATGACGCGGCTTGCCGTCGCCTGTGGCGGCCGGCGCGAGACCCTGGCCGGGCTGTCGGGCGTGGGCGATCTGGTGCTCACCTGCACAGGTTCTTTGTCGCGGAACCGCACCGTGGGCATGGGCCTGGGGCAGGGGAAGACGATTGAGGAGATCCTGGCCGGGCTGGGCGGGCACGTTGCCGAGGGCATCCGCACCACATCGGCGGCGCTGGGCCTGGCGGAGCGCCACGGTGTCGAAATGCCGATCGCGGAGCAGATGAAGGCCATTTTGATGGATGGCAGGTCGCCGCAGCGGGCCATTGAAGAGCTGATGCTGCGTCCTGGTCGCGACGAGTAGGTCCCGCAGCGCCATTTTGGGCAAAAACCGCCTCCCCTATTACGGTGGTAAGTCCTTATTCCCTCTCAGATGGCAGAGTTACCACCTTCGGGGGAAGGCCGAGGCGGCCTAATCTTCGTAGACTGGCGAAGAAAGGTGGGGAATGCCTGACAATCGTAGTCTCGGGCCCCGGCACGGCAGCTCACCGGGGAGCGCGCGCTTCCGCTGGCGTGTGTTTGCACGCTTCCTGGCTGTCTTCGCCGCAGTCAGCACCATCACCGTGGTGACGATGCTGTTCGCGCAGAAGATGCTGCGGCCGGCGATTGCGAGCGTGACCGGGCTGGCTCTGGAGCTGGCGCTGAGCGCGGGAGCGGCATTCCTGTTCACCCAGTGGCTGTCGCACCGGACGCAGGTGCTGTTGCGCTCCATCGACGCAAGCCTGAACGGGCGAGAGCAGGAGGTTCCGGGTGATTCGCCCGACGAGTTTCTCAGCGAGGTGGTGCCCTCGTGGCAGGGGGTTCTGAAGGCTCTGCACGAGAGCCGTCGCGAAAAGCAGGAGGAAGCTCGCCAGCTCTACGAGACTCTGACGGAACTGATGCGGATGATCGCCAAGGCTGTGGACGAGCGAACGATCTATCTGCGCGGGCACTCCGAACGCGTCGCCGCGTACTCCGCGTCGATTGCCTGGAAGTTGGGGCTGGAGCAGGCGCAGGTGGAGCGGATCCGTCTCTCCGCGCTGCTGCACGATATCGGCTGCATGGGCGTGGAAGATTACCTGGTGATGAAGCAGACGCCGCTGACGGCGGAAGAGTTCGAAATCGTGAAGGCGCATACCGTCAAGGGCGCGGCCATCCTGCGGCCGATCGCGATGTTGCGCGATCTGGTGCCGGGCGTGGAGCTGCACCACGAATCGCTGGACGGGCTCGGCTATCCGTATGGGCTCGAGGGCGAGCAGATTCCGCTGATGGCGCGAATCATCGCCGTGGCAGATTCGTTCGACGCGATGACGACGCCGCGGCCGTATCAGGCGGCGATGAACGCCGATTACGTCCTCGATATTCTGCGGCGGCTGGCGGGCTCGCGCTATGACCCGGCCGTGGTGGAGGCGCTGGGAGAGCTGGTGGACAGCGGCGCTCTGGAAGTAAAGGATGTGCGGACTCCGGTGACCTTCCGCATGAGAAAGCCGGCAGCCGTGGCCGAGCTGGTATAGGGCGCCGACCGGCGAGCAACACTGCATCCCATGGTTCGCTACACTCGAAGAGAGGTGCGGTGAGGTTGCGGTTCTCATGATTCAGACGTTGTTTGGCAGCCTGGAGCAGCCGGAAAAGAAGGGCGTGTTCGAGCGCATGCGGGAGGCGGTCTCGCGCACGCGCGACAGCCTGGGCGAGCGCATCGACGGCGTTCTGGCCCTGACCCGGACGGTTGATGAGTCGGCGCTGGAAGAGCTGGAAATGAGCCTGATCGCGTCGGATATCGGCGTGACCACGGCAGCGGAGATCACCAACAATCTGCGCGAGCGCGCCAAACGGGAACAGATTCGTGACGGCGCCGAGCTGAAGGAACTGCTGAAGGAGCAGATTCGGCTCATGCTCGACGAAAATACCCGGCCGGCTGCGGTAGTGGCTGCGCCGCCGGAAGTGATCATGATGGTGGGCGTGAACGGCACGGGCAAGACTACGACGACGGGCAAGCTGGCGGCGTTCTACCGGGCGCAGGGCAAGACGGCTCTGCTGTGCGCGGCGGACACCTTTCGCGCCGCCGCGATTGAGCAACTGGAAATCTGGGGCGAGCGCAGTGGCGTGGAGATGATCAAAACCAAACAGGGAGGCGATCCCTCTGCGGTTTTGTTCGATGCACTGACGGCGGCGAAGGCTCGCCAGACCGATGTCGTGATCGTGGACACCGCGGGACGGCTGCATACGAAGACCGGCCTGATGGCGGAGCTGGACAAGATGCGGCGAACGGCGCAGCGCATTATTCCCAACTCCCCGCACGAAGTATTGCTGGTGCTCGATGCAACAACGGGGCAGAACGGACTGCAGCAGGCGCGGCAGTTTACTGAGTCCGCGGGCGTCACGGGCATTGTTCTGACGAAGCTGGACGGGACCGCGAAGGGCGGGATCGCTGTGGCCATCGCGCGGGAAATGAAGCTGCCGGTGCGCTTTGTGGGCGTCGGCGAACAACTGGAAGACCTGCTGCCGTTCGACAGTGCGGCCTTTGCCAACTCATTGCTGGAAGCCTAAGAAAGCCGGCCCCTCGGCAAGCTGAAAGGGACCTCGTGGCGAAAGACCTTGTGCCGAAAACGATGGAAGATGCCGCTACGCACGAACGATGGATGCAGCGTGCGCTTGAACTGGCTGCAGACTCCGTCGGCCTTGCCTCTCCGAACCCCGCGGTTGGCTGTGTGCTGGTGCGCGATGGCCGGATCGTCGGCGAAGGCTTCCACGATTACGATCGAAAAGATCACGCGGAGGTGGCGGCGCTCAAGGCAGCCGGCGATGCGGCGCGGGGCGCAACGGCGTACGTCACACTGGAACCCTGCTGCACCACCGGCCGCACTGGACCCTGTACTCGCGTGCTGATTGAGGCCGGGGTGACGCGCGTAGTTGTTGCTACTGGCGATCCCAATCCGGCAGTGAACGGCAAAGGCGCGGAGCAACTGCGCGCAGCGGGCATCGCGGTCGAGTGCGGCGTTCTTCAGAACCAGGCGCGCCGGCTGAATGATGGTTTCGCGCGGCACATTCGCAGCGGATTGCCGTTTGTCACGCTGAAGGCGGCGGTATCGCTGGATGGACGCATTGCGCCCGCTCCCGGCAGTGCGCCGCGGGGAGCGCCGGTTTATATCACCGGCGAGCGGGCTCGCGCCGCGGTTCAGGAGATGCGGCACAGCGCGGATGCGATCCTGACCGGCATCAATACGGTCCTGCAGGACGATCCGCATCTGACGGACCGTTCGGGGAAGAAGCGCCGTCGCCGGCTGCTGCGGGTGGTGCTGGATTCGGGGCTGCGCATTCCGCTCGACTCGAAGCTGGTACGCACCGCGCAGGACGACCTGCTGATCTTTTGCGCCGTGGCTCCGACGCAGCGGCAGCGGACGCTGGAAGCTCTGGGCGTGCGCGTAGAGAGGGTTGAGGCGGTCCAGGCTGGCGAAGATCGGTTCGAGAGCCGCAGCACTGGCGCTGAAAAGGGCCGGCAGCGAGGGGTTTCTCTTGCTGCGGTCCTGCGCCGGCTTGGCGAAATGAATATTCTGTCGGTGCTGATGGAAGCCGGGGGACAGTTGAACGGAGCGGCTCTGGCGGGGGGCATGGTGGATCGCATCACGCTGTTTTATGCACCGGTGTTTTTAGGACCCGCGGGCGTGCCGCTGCTCCAGGAGCCGATTCCAGGTACGCTGCCTGCGCCTCCGGTGACCGAATGTATTGGACAGGATGTGCAAGTAGAGGCTGATTTGCGGGATCCGTGGAGCGAGGTTGAGGGACCAAAGTGCTGATGGAGAGAATGCCGCGTTATGTTTACGGGAATTATTGAGGAGACAGGAACCATCAAAGCCCTGGAGCCGCGCAAGGGGACGACTCGTATTGTCGTGTCGGCTCCTGTGTTTGCCAGCCGGCTGCGCAAGGGCGACAGCATTGCCGTGAGCGGAACCTGCCTGACCGCGCTCCAAATCGAGCCGCCACTGTTCCATTCCGATCTGGCCGAGGAGACGCTGGCGCGAACTTCGCTGGGCAAGCTGCAACCGGGGTCGGTGGTGAATCTGGAGTTGCCGACGGCGGCGGGCGCGCCGCTGGGCGGGCACGTGGTGCAGGGACACGTAGACGGATGCGGTGAGCTGGTGTCGTTCGATCCGGTGCATGCTGACGCGAATCCTGACGAGACCGACTGGTGGCTGCGGGTGCGCGTTCCGGAAAGCACGCGGCCGTACATGGTGCAGAAAGGATCGATTGCCGTCGAGGGTATTAGCCTGACGATTGCCACCTGGGACGGCGAGGTCGTCGGCATCGCGATTCTGCCGCATACACGCCGGGCAACAAACCTGCACCTTCTCGAGCGCGGAGCGCCGGTCAATGTGGAAGCTGACGTGATGATCAAGCTCGCATTACAGAATTCTGGCCGATCTTCCTTTGATGTGACACTTGAATATCTGCTGGCAAATGGTTATTAAATAAATAGTTGACATCGGATAATACTGGATATGAAGACTCCTCTCGGGTCCGAAAGGCTGCTGACATAACGGTGTCAGCAGGGGTTTCCTATGCTGCCTCTCGTAGTCGATTTTCAATACGAGAGGAAGCTTCCATGGCTACCGCTGAACTCACTGTCACATCGACCATCACCTGGTTTGAGATTCCTGCCGCGGACTTCGGCCGCGCGGTTCGCTTTTACGAGACGATTTTTGCCGGCCCCCTGCAGCATGAAGCGGCGTGGCCCCACCTCGCGATCTTTCCTTACCAGCGTCCAGGAGTTTCCGGCGCGGTGGCGTTTGAAGAGGGCTTGCGGCCTTCTTCGGACGGGGTCGTGATCTACCTGAACTGCGACGGCCGTATCGACGAGGTTCTCAGCCGCGTCGAGAAGGCCGGCGGCGCGATTATCCAGCCAAAGTCGCACCTGCCGAGCGTCGGGTACGTGGCGCAGATCCGCGACTCGGAAGGGAATCGCGTGGGGTTGCACGCGGCCTCGTAGAATCGGCGTATGCGCCGCGCCGATCGCCTCTTCCGCATCGTCCAGATCCTGCGCGGCGGCCGTCTGCAAACCGCCCGCAGTCTCGGGGAAAAGCTGCAGGTCTCGCATCGGACCATTTATCGGGACATCCAGGACCTGCAGCTTTCCGGCATGCCGATCACGGGCGAGGCAGGCGTTGGCTACACTCTGCGCCGCGATCTGGATATCCCGCCGCTCATGTTCGACCGCGAAGAAATCGCCGCCCTGGTGCTCGGCGCCCGCATGGTGGAAGCCTGGGGCGGAACGGAGCTGACTGAGGCAGCGAATCGCGCGTTGCGGAAAATCGAAGCCGTACTTCCTGCCCAACTGCGCGAGAAAATCGACGACGTACTACTCTACGCGCCTGGGTTTAAGGCCGCGCCGGAGCTGCGGCGCAAGCTGGACACGCTGCATGCGGCCGCACAGCAGCGGCGCATCGTGCTGGTCGCCTACTGCCGCGAAGACGGTCAGCCCAGCGTGCGGCGCGTGCATCCGTTGGCGCTGTATTTCTGGGGCGGCACGTGGACGCTGGCCGCGTGGTGCGAATTGCGCCTGGACTTTCGCAGTTTCCGCGTGGATCGCATGGAACACATCGACTCGCTCGACGAGAGCTTCACGCCGCGGGCCGGGCAGACGCTGGCGGATTATCTGCGGCGCGTGCGCAGCCAGCTTGTGGAGCAGAACGCGCGGCCCAATTCGAACGCCTAGTTCCGAGGTTGCTGTCATTGCGGCGTGATGATGCCGCCGACGGGCGTGCGTTCGGGATATCTCTTCGATCCGGGGCGCTGCAGGTGCATGGCGTCAGCAATGGCGTCGATGTATTTGAGGCCGGAACCGGTGTTGAAGAGGACGATGCGATCCTCGAGTTTCAGGAATCCGGAAGCAAGCAGGGCGCCGTAGGCGGCGGTCGCGGTTGCTCCTTCAGGGCAGAGGAGCAGGCCTTCCTGGCGCGACCAGTCGAGGAGGGAGGCGAGGATTTGCTCGTCCGACAGATCGACAACCGTGCCACCGGACTGGCGGACGATGTCGAGGATCAACGAATCGCCGTAGGGCTTGGGGACGCGAAGGCCCGCAGCGAAGGTGGCGGCGTTCTCGAACATTTTCGACGTAGCCGCGCCTTCTTTCCAGGCGCGGGCGAGGGGGGCGCAGCCGGAAGCCTGGACCGCGATCATTTTGGGACGGCGGCCGGAGACCCAGCCGAGTTGTTCCATTTCCTCGAAGGCCTTCCACATTCCGATGAGGCCGACGCCGCCGCCGGTGGGGTAGAAGATCGCGTCGGGGTAGGTCCAGCCAAGCTGCTCGACGAGTTCGTAGCCCATGGTCTTCTTTCCTTCGACGCGGAAGGGCTCTTTGAGCGTGGAGACGTCGAACCAGCCTTCGCGTTTCGCGCTTTCGGCGACGAGGCGGCCGCAGTCGGAGATGAGGCCGTCGACGAGGGTGACGTGGGCGCCGTAAGCGATGCATTCGACGTAATTGGCCATAGGAACGTCGCGAGGCATGAAGAGATGGGCTTCGATGCCCGCGGCGGCAGCGTAGGCGGCCAGCGCACTTGCGGCGTTGCCGGCGGAAGGCGCGGCGAGTTTTTTGAGGCCGTAGTGGCGAGCCATGGTGACGGCTGCTGACATGCCACGAGCCTTGAAGCTGCCGGTGGGGTTGTCGGCCTCTTCCTTGATGAGGAGGTTGGGGTAGCGACGGCTGGGCAGCATGGGCGTCCAGCCTTCGCCGAGGGTCACGGGCTCGGTGTCGGGCAGGACGTCAGCGTAGCGCCACATCGAGGCCAGAGCGTCAGGGCCGGGTTTGCGCGCCTGGCGAAAGGCGACTGGATCGTAGCGGACGTAAAGGGATCCAGCGCAGGCGGGGCAGACGGTCTGCGGTGCGTCCGCCGAGACGTGCTGGTGGCAGCGTGAGCATTCGAGATGGGCGATGGCGGGCATGGATTCAGGGTACCGCGTCGGCCTCGAACCCTGCGGCCGTCGCTTCCCACTGAGCAAAATGCATTGCAGGACGTCGGAAGAGGTCGTCCTGTCAGGTTCAGAACGAGAAGCGCGCGGCCAGCTGTAACTGCCGGGGCGGGCGGTTTCCATAAGCGTTTGCGGAAATCAGCGCGCCAAATGTGGGGTCGTCAAAGATGCGGTCGGGAACGTCAAAGTTCGGGTGGTTGAACATGTTGAAAAGATCGGCGCGCAGCTGAAGGGTGTCTTTCTCAGCGATCGGCTGATTGCGCATGAGGCTGAAATCGAAATCCACAAAGCCTGGACCGGTGACGCTGTTTCTTCCCGCGGTACCAAACCGGATCTCGCCGAGAAGGTTTGGATTGGAGAAAGCGCAGGGATTGAACCAGCTCGACGCGGTGTGGGTTGCATCCGCAGCGCGGCCGCCCTGGGAGACGGTTTTGTAGCAGGTCGCATCGGCGTTGGCCATCACCGGGCCGGGCTTCATCGGGTCGCTCACCTGGTCGGGGCGGTCGATGTAAGCCTGGATACCGGTCCGGCTTTGCAGGACGGAACGGTTTACCGTGAAGGGCCGGCCGGTCTGGACGCTGGCGATCCCTCCGATCGTCCAGTGGGAGAGCAGCTCAGAGGCGATGCGGCCCCCGTCAAACCCGAAGCGGTTGCCGACGATCGGCGCCTGATAGACATAGCTGGCAACGAACCGCTGACGGGCGTCAAAGTCGGAGAGAGCGCGTTCCGCACGCAGGTTGTTGGAGTTCTGTGGGAAACCCGGATCGACGGCCGTGCTGAATAACTGCGAGGCATCATCAATGGACTTCGACCAGGTATAAGCCGCCAGAAACTCCAGTCCGTTGTTGTACCGTCGCACGGCTCGCGCCTGGAGCGAGTTATAAGTGCTGTCGGCGATCGAAGTGATCTGCTGCATAGTGGTGAACTGTGGGTACGGTGGCACGCCTCCCGGCGCAGGCTGATTGTTATCGCGGCGCAAGGGCAGACGCGTCCCCTTGCTGCCCACGTAAGCCAGATCCAGAACCAGATTTCTGGTCGCCTCAAGCTGGTTGCCGAAGTTCCACTGCTGCACATACGCATCGCGGAAGTTTTCTGGCATGGTGAAAGAGAGCGGGTACACGAGCGGGGAACTGAAGATGGTCTGGATGGTATTCGTGCCGGAATTGACGTAAGCCTCGATCGGATAGTAAGGCGGATTGAGCCGTGAACCGAAATTCGTATTCAGGATCGTCACGTCGTAAAAAATCCCGTACGCGGAACGGATCACATATCGGCCGGTGCTGAAGGGCCGCCAGGCAAACCCAGCACGCGGGGCAAAATCATCGCGATCGGGGCGATAAATTCCTCGCGGGATACCCTCCGTTCCCGCGATCAGAAACATGCAGTTCGGCTTTGGCGAGCATACAGCGGAATTAGTGGAGAGATCCGGGATGGAGAGCCGATTACCTGAGTCGTAAGGCGGTGAGGCGTACTCGTAGCGGAGGCCTGCATTCAGCATGAGGTGCGAATTGGGGTGGATATCATCCTGCGCGTAGACCGCGGTGTCGTAGGTGTGCAGATTGGTGAAGGTATTGCCGGTGACGCTGACCGCGATGGCGGGTACGCCGAGAAGAAGGTCTTCAATGGAATTGCCGGTAACTCCGAGAAAATCCCAGAAGCCGCGGGAAAACTCGTCAATATAAGTGTTGTTGCCGATTGCGAGGTAATTCACTCCGAAGTTGAACTGGTGGCGGCCGCCATTGAAAGCCGGGTGCCAGGCAAAATTGTCAGCCAGATTCCAGGTGTTGTTATGACGGTCCATGGGGAGGCTGGTCGATCCGCCAATCCCGTCGTAGCCGGTGATTTCGACATCGGGATAGCCCTGATCCACGGCGCGCGGGAGCATGGTGCGGAAGCCGGGTATGGTCTGGTTTCCCTGGTTGGCGAGAAAGCCGCCGAAAGTGTTGCGGTTGAAGCCGAACCGCGCCTCGTTGATCGCGTCCGGGCCAAAGACATGGTCCCAGATGATTCCGAGATTCTGTCCCAGCGTGTCCTCGGGCGATCCGTAGCCGGGCAGATTGCTGAACGAGGGAACTCCGGGATCGAAGGGATTGAAGCGGTGCTGATCGAAGAGGGCATAGTGCCCGGACAGATTGTCGATCGGGCTGAAGTGATGATCGAGCCGAACCAGCGGCATCTGCTCGGTTTCTGTAAGCAGAGGCGCGGCGATGTAACGCGTGGAGGTGAGAGGGTCGCCTACGTTCGCGGCCGGAAGCAGATCAAGAACGGCCTTGCCCGCGCTGTTGATTGCCGGGGGCGGGATGGTCGCCAGCAGGGCCGCTCGGAGGGCCTGCGAGGGGACGGAAGCCTGGCGGGTGATGGCCTGCCGCTCTGACAGTTCCTCGTCGGCAGCAAAGAAGAATGTTTTGCCAGCCCGAATGGGACCCCCGAGCGATCCACCTAACTGATCTCGATCAAAGGGAGGAATAGGGGCGCAGGTGCCGGGACTGGAGGCAGCGGTGCAGGAGGGCAGGTCGAAGTAGTTCTTCGCGTCCAGGTTGCGGTTGCGCAGGAACTCAAAAGCGCTTCCGTGGAAGTGGTCGCCACCGGATTTGAGGGCGACGTTAATCTGTCCGCCGGCATTGCGGCCGAATTCTGCGGAGGAGTTGCTGGATTGCACCTCGAATTCCTGGATCGCTTCCACAGAGGGAAGCACGCTCCACTGGTTCAGGAACGCATCATTGTTGTCGACGCCGTCGAGCAGAAAGTAGTTGGACTGCTCGCGCACGCCGTCGATGCTGATCGCGCTCCCGAGGATCGTGTTCTCCGAGCCGTCGGTGCCGGGCTCCGATCCGGCGGCCAGAAGTCCCAGAGCGAGGAAGTTCCGCTCGTTGAGAGGCAGAGCCGCGATTCGGGCGCCGTCAATCACCTCGCCGACGGTGCCGTTACGCGACTCGATCAGCGGAGGCGCGCCCGTGACATCGACGCGCTCGGTCACGCGTCCAACCGGCAGGTCGAAATCGAGAGAAACCACGGAGTCAATTTCCACCCGGACGCCGGAACGTACGACTTCGCGGAAGCCGGGATGCTCGACGGTCACCGTATACTCGCCGGGCTGCAGCAGAGACAATACGAAGGTTCCCAGGGCGTCCGTGCGCGTCTCGCGGACCGCATGGGTCGCCGTGTTTTGCGCACGAACGCTGGCGTCCGAGATTACCGCGTGCTGTGGATCCTCGACCGTGCCCCGGATCGAGCCCGTGACATCAAGCGCGAGCGACGCCTGGCAGCAGGACAGGATCAGAAGCAGAACGGGAAAGAGCGTTGACGCGAGTCTCACCAGCCTTCTCTCCAGAGCATCGGATGGTTACGCTGACACCGGGGCAAACTGAAATCCGCGCCGCCGCCAACGCGGCGGCTGTCGGTCTCATGCAGTATGCAGAGGGGCAAAGGTACGGACTCGACTATACTTCACTCGCGTGGTGCCTTGCGCAGAAAGGGCAGAATCATTGGAGTCAGTTATCTCTCATTACCGGCTGATCCGCCAGATTGGGTCAGGCGGGATGGGCGTGGTTTTTGAGGCGGAAGATCTTAATCTGGGCCGGCATGTCGCCCTGAAGCTTCTGCCCGAGACGGTCACCAGGGACGAGACCATCGAGCGCTTTCGCCGCGAGGCGCGGACTGCCTCTTCGCTGAATCACCCGGCCATCTGCACGGTATACGAAACCGGTTTCGACCAGGGCCGGCATTTCCTGAGCATGGAGCTGCTGGAAGGCGAGTCCCTGGGGCAACGGCTGCAGCGCGGTCCTTTCGAGCTGCGCCCGCTGATCGAATTCGCGCTGCAGATCAGCAATGGGTTGAGCGCTGCCCACCACAAAAAGATCATCCACCGCGACCTGAAGCCCGCGAATCTGTTCCTCACCACCTACGGCCAGGCGAAAATCCTCGACTTCGGGCTGGCCAAGCTGATCGACGATGGCGGCTCGCGTCCCGATGCTGAGACTGCCGCGGCCCCTCTTACCCAGGCGAATGCAACTGTGGGCACGCTGGAATACATGTCTCCCGAGCAGGCCCGTGGAGGGCAGCTCGATGAGCGAACGGACCTGTTTTCGCTGGGTGGGGTGCTGTACGAGATGATTACGTGCCGGCGGCCCTTCTTTGGATCAACGCCGGCTCTGCTCTTCAACGCAATTCTCAACAGCGATCCTATCCCTCCGCGCACGGTCCACCCCTCGCTTCACCCCAGGCTGGAGGAGATCATCCTGGCGATGCTCGAGAAGGATCCCGACCTGCGAATGCAGAGCGCGGACGCAGTCCACACGGAATTCCGGCGCCTGCAGCGCGATCTGGAGCAGGGTCGCATCGCAGTTCCGGCAGCGTCGGACCCCGCTCCCGTCGCGGTCCGGACGCGCATGTCGTCATCCTCAACTCGCTCCGCCTCGCCCGCCAGCGGCCGCGTCCAGCGGCCGCGCAGGCGAGGCATTGCCGTGCTGCCATTTACCAATGACAGCGGCAACCCCGAACTGGACTATCTCAGCGACGGCCTTGCCGAAGTTCTCATCAACAGCCTTTCGGGGATCCCGGAGCTGCGCACCGTGCCGCGGGCCCTGGCATTTCACTTCAAGGGGCGCGCTCTCAACCCGGCGGAGATTGTCCGCGACCTGCGCGTGCACACCGTGGTCGTGGGGCGGCTTGTCCAGCGCGCTTCCCGGCTCGGAGTCAGCGTGGAACTGCTCGATCTGAAAACGCTGGAACAGATATGGGGACAACAATACAGCGCGGAAGAGCAGGAGATCGCCGGCCTCAACAATACGATTGTGGGCGACATCATCACCGCCCTGCGGCTGAAGCTGACCTCCGACGTGACGCGGCGGGTATCACGCCGGCACACATCCAATGCCCGCGCCTTTGAGCTTTACCTGAAGGGCAGGCATGCTTATGCACGCTTCTTCCTGGCTGAGCCGGTCTTTGAGGCGATCGAGCTGGCACGCCAGGCCATTGAAATGGATCCCATGTTTGCCGCGGCGTGGGCGCTTTCCGCCGATGCGTATGCTTTGTGCGGCTACTTCCGCTATCGGGAGCCTGACAACGTGTTTCCGAAAGCCAAGGCTGCGGCGCTGCGCGCGCTGGAGCTGGATCCCACGCTGGGCGAACCGCATGCTGCTCTGGGGCTCATCTACTACATCTACGAGTGGGACTGGAACCGCGCCGAGCAGGCTTTCGGCAGAGCGGAGCAGTTGCAGGCAGAAGGGCTGGGCAGCGGCACCTCCCACGCCTTCCTCATGCTTACACTGGGACGCTTCGATGAAGCGGTCGAACTGGTGGAGCGCGCTCTGAAAGTGGATCCGCTTTCCGCTCCGGTTGCGCTGGCGGCCGCCTGGATTTATTTCCGCATCGGTGAGTTCGAAAAAGCGGAGCGGCAGGGAAGAAACGCGCAGGAGCTGGATCCGAACATCTACAACACGTTCGAGTTCATGCCGATGGATATTCTGATCGATACGCGTCAGGGCCGCGGCCTGCAGGCGCTGATGAAGTATCAGACATTCCTTGCTGAGGCGAAGCTGGATCCTGCCAAAAGCGCGCTGCCCTACCTGATGGTCCACGCGGGAATGGGCGATCAGGTGCGCGCCATTCTGCAGACCGCGGATCTGTCGGCCGCTGACCCGGTCAAGCTGGGAACGGTCTATGCCGCTCTCGGAGACTACGATCAGGCCTTTGCGTGCCTGGAGCGCGGTGTCGAGGGGCGCTACCGCACCATCCTCGAAATCAACGTGGTCCCGGAATTCGAGCCGGTGCGCGCCGATCCGCGCTTCGTCAGCATCCTGCAGCGCATGAAGCTGCAGGTCTGATCAGGGCACGCGCGTTCCATTGCAGGTTTCGCCGAAGTGCTCGCCAATCGCGGTGGAGGGCCTTTGCAGAATGCCGGCGGCAGCCTGCAACCCGGAGATCACAGCTGCCTCCACGCAACCCGCATTCACTCCGTTGTCGGTCCAGTCGCCGGCCAGAAACAGATTGTCAAAACCGGATGCCGCAGCATGCAGTCGATACCGGGGACTGCCTTTCACAGACATAACGTAGCGCTCGGAAGGGTCGACGTTCGCGCGGAAAAACTGCGCCTGGAACCTCGATTCGCCTGTGCCTTCGGCGACATCCGCAAGAAGCGAATAATCGCACTGCCCCTCGCCGGCGGCACTTCCCGGCAGAAGAGCGGCGCAGCTTTGATTCATGAATTGCAATGCCGTTTGATAGGCAGCCTGCGCCTGCTGCGCGGGAAAGCCGTGATCGCTGGCGGGAGGCAGCGGAACTCCCGGCATCGGACCGCAAAAATACGCGATGCTGGTGGGCGCGGCAGAGGCGGGCCAATCCTCCCGGATGAGGAGGTGGTCCATGTTGGCGAACGTATCCATCGGCTCGGTGAAGCCGGCCACCAGCGGCGATTCCTTCTGCCAGTAGGGCCAGCGCAGGCCAGCCATATCCGGCAGGTACCAGACCTGAATCGCCTGGGTTGCGGTGGTCTGGACCTGGCGGACCATGGCCTGCCACTCCGGACGAGCGGCGATCAGATCCGGGCAAAGCAACGGCACAGAACCAAGGGAAATGCCAAACACCACCTGATCGAAGTCCACGCCTCGGACGAGGGTCAGCTGCTCCACGTCCTGCCAGTCGGTCCACCAGGACTCGAGATTGATCTTCCGGCGCCGCAGCTCCTCGCCCTCCTGCAGCTGCTCGTAGAGAGGCTCGCTGGGCCAGCAGGGCAGCCGCCGTACCCGGACCAGAGGCTCGTATTCATCGGTCTTGAGGGTGGCCTGGCGTCCCATCTCAATGGAAGCGATGGATCGTTTGTCCTGATCGGTATGCAGAGCCGTCACCTTGTGAAAGAAGCGGAACCGCACCCCGCGTTTGCGCAGGACCTCGTACAGGGGCGCGAAGATCGTGTCGCCCATCCCGGCCTGCATTCTCCAGTACACACCGCCGCGATAGGTAAACAGGATGCGGAGCATGCCTCTCAGATAAGTGCCGGCGGCGACGGTGGCATACGGGCTGAAGCAAAGATCGTAAAAGGCGCGCACCAGGCCACACGTGGAGACTTCCGGCGAGGCGCCGTGGCGCATCAGCCACTCGACATAGTCGTATTCGTCAATCGAAGAGAGCCCACGCACCAGCACCCCGTCGGCGATGATGCCGCGCAGGTTGACCACGACGAACTCCGTCATGATCAGGAAACGGCGCAGCTCCTCGTCGCCGGCCGAAATAGGTGCCGGTGCCTGCCCGCCGTGGACATGCTGGACGATCCATTGCCAGTAGGTCTCGATCATGGATCCGAGCAGGGTGTGCGCCGCGGGATCGCAATGGCCGTTGCGCGCCGCCGTCGCATCCACATGCGCCTTCGCCACATGCAGAAGGGCTTCTCCGGAACTGTTCGCAGACTGGGTCGGGCGGATTCCTGTCTGTGAAAGAAAACCCTCCACACGTGCTCTGAAACCGTCGTGTTCCGAGCCCGCCGCGGCGGCGATCGGCGCTT
This sequence comes from uncultured Acidobacteriaceae bacterium, assembly GCA_963770525.1. GTDB lineage: Bacteria > Acidobacteriota > Terriglobia > Terriglobales > Acidobacteriaceae > Palsa-343. The sequence goes on from CAVYPY010000013.1 coordinate 321,697, forward strand.
TCACCAGCAGGTTGCGCAGGAACTCGACGGCCGTCCCGGCCATCTCCCACAGCGAGGGGAGCCTGGTCGTATCTCCGGGCACGTCGGGATTAGGCGCAAAAGAAAGCAGCCATGGAATCCATGTATCGTCCACGTGGTCTTCCACGTTGACTTCCCAGCAGGGCTTAAAAGCCTCGGTCCAGGTGGCGAGGGCCTCCGTGAGGGGCCTGGCATTTTCCGCATAGCACTGGCGGATCATGCGGAACGCATTTTCGTAAAACCCTAGCCAGAAGTGCAGCCCATGCTCCTCGATGCGCTGGCACACAGCGGCGTTGCGGCCGCTGGCGCCCTTGCCGCCCAGCCGCCAGCCCATCTGATACACGGTAACTTCGTAGCGGTCCTTCCAGTCGGGAGCCGAGGTGAGCTCGAAGGCGGCCGACATGGCGGCAACGCCGCCGCCCAGAATCGCCACTTTGGTCCTGCGTCCGGCATTCTCCATGGGTCAGCCTTCCGCTTCCGCTTCCGCTTTCGCGCTCTGCGGCGCGGCAAAGTCCTCGCCTACAATCTCGATGCCCGAACCGGCAATGGCCCGGGCCGCGGCCAGGCCGCCCATCACCGCACCTTCCACGCACCCGGCATTCAGCGGTGTCTTCACCCAGTCGCCCGCGAGGAAGAGGTTGGCAAAGCCGGTGTTCTCCGGGTCGATCCGGTATTGCATCGTGCCGGCAGCCGAAAGCACGTAGCGTTCGGAAGGGTCGATGTTCACCCGGAGATATTGCGAATCGAGGCGCGCTTCTCCCGTTGCATCGCTGCGATCCGCCAGGAGACTCCAGTCAAAACCGGACTGGAGGTGCGCCGCGGGCCAGAACCCGCCAGCATGTTCGTTGAGATATTGAATCGCGATCCCTTTCAGCCGCTCCCGTTCCGCGGCGGGAAAACCATACTCGGTCGGCGGAGGCAGGCCCGCATCCGAGACTCCGCACAAGTAGCCAACCTGATTAGGTGACAGCTCCCCGGGCCATTCTTCCTTCAGCAAAATATCCGACATGTCGGCCCAGCTGTTGATTGGCTCGGCGGAGGTGAGCAGCACCGCTGCCGGCAATTGCCAGGCGGGAAAGCCAAGTCCCGCCGCATCGGGATAGGTCCAGACCTGAAAAGATTGGGTGGCTGTAGTGGTTACGCGATCGACCATCGCTTTCCACTCCGGCTTGCGCTCGATGAGCTCTGTACAGATGCCGGGGATCGCCGCCAGCGATATGCCCAGGACGACGTCGTCAAAATCGGTGCCGCGCCGCAGCGTGATCTCTTCCACATCCTGCCAGGGCGTCCACCACGATTCCAGGTTGATGTCTTTCGCGCGAAGCTTCTCGCCTTCCACCAGCTGCTCGTACAGCGGGCTGCTCGGCCAGCAGGGAAGTCCGCGCACATCGAACAGGGGCTGGTATTCCCCGTTGGTGACCGTAGCCTGGCGCCCCAGAGAGATCGCGCCGATACTCTGGCCGTCGTCCGCAATGCTAAGGTTGCGCACACGATGGAAAAAGCGGAAGCGAACCCCGCGCTTGTTCAGCACCTCATACATCGGCGCGAATACCACGTCTCCCATGCCCGCCTGCAGCTTCCAGTAGATGGCGCTCTTACACGTCAACATTGCGCGCGACATCACCTGCAGCATCACGCCGGCGGCCATTGTCGACCGATCGTGGAGCATGAAGTTGTACGCCCAGTTGACGGCCTGGGAATGCAGCGTGATCTCCGATGCGCCGTGCTGCCGGAGCCAGTCGCGGTAATCGATGCCGTCGAGCGCGCTGAACCCGCGATGGAGAACATCGTCGGCGAGATAACCACGCAGGTTGGCAATGCTGAAATCCAGCAGCAGCCACAGACGCCGGGCGGGTGTCGATTGCGCAACCTCCTTTTCCAGCAGACGCCAGAGCCACTGGAGAAATCCGTCGAGCCGGTCCACCAGCCGGTCCCTCCAGTCCTGCGAGTGCAGACACTCTCTGCCTTCGGTACGAAGCAGGCGTTCGATCTCTGCGAGCAACTGTTCGCCGGCTTCAAGCACGGAGGCTTCCACCAGACCGCACAGAAACCGCTCCAGCCCGCTGAAGAGGCGCGATGGCGATCCCGAATGCGGGCGGGCTGCGGCGCAGCGGAACATGCCGAGCATGCCTTCCACTGCGGAACACAGCACCTCCCAGTGAGACGGGACGCTCCCATCGCCGGGCGTGCCGGGCGGCGGCGAAAACTCTACCGGCCAGAATTCCATCCCGTCTGATGTCGGGTCTTCCATCACGTGGCAGTTGTGGGGCTTGAAAGCCTCATCCCAGGTAGCCAGCGGCGCGCTGAGCGGCCGCGCGTTGTCGGCATAGCAGGCGCGCATTAACCGGAAGGCGTTTTCGTAATAGCCCAGCCAAAGGTGAATGCCGTGTTCCTCGATGCGGTTGTAGTGATCGCGATTGCGTCCGCTGGCCCCCTTGCCACCCAGCCTCCATCCCAGCTGGTAGACCGTGATCTCGAACCGCTCCTGCCAGCCGGGCAGGCTGCTCAGGGCAAGCGCGGTGGTTAACGCTCCCACGCCGCCGCCGAGGACCGCAATTTTGCGCGGAGCAGGGCTCATTTGGGACCGGACATGCGGGATGCCGAAGTGAAGGAAACAGGGCCCACCGGCTCATTCTGAATCACCAGCGGTTTGCCCTGGACCGCCAGAGCCGACAGCATGCCGCTCATGACTGCGGCTTCAATGCAACCCGCGTTAATGGGATTGCGCGTCCAGTCTCCTGTCAGAATCAGGTTCTCGTAGCCGCTCTGATCGGCGCTGAGCCGGTATTGTGAGCTGCCCGTCACCGAAAGCACGTAGTGCTCGGTTGGCTCGACATTTGCCCGAAAATACTGGCTGGAGAGGCGTTCGACACCAACCCGATCCTCGGGATCGACAAGAAGCTGCCACTGGGGCTGCGAAGTGGTGGCATCGATCCAGTGCGGCCAGAGCGGGGCAGCGTGGTTGGCCAGGAAGTCCTCGGCGTAGCCTTTCACGATCTGATAGGCCTCTTCCGGAAAGCCTCGATCCGAGAATGGCTTCAGCACAACATCGGGTTTCATGGGGCCGGTCAGATAGGCGATGCTGTTCGGTGCGTGGGAGTCCGGCCAGGATTCGCGTATAAGGATGTCCGACTTGTCTGCCCACGTATCGCACGGTTCCACATAGGTGCTCACCATGCAGATCTCGTTGCGCCACATCGACGAGCCGAGGCCGGCGATGTCCGGGTACATCCAGAGCTGAATGCCCATCGTCGGGATGGCTTTCACATGCGCGAGCATCGCCTGCCATGGCGGTTGTGCCTGGATGATCTCCGGACAGATGGCCGGCAATGCGTTAATGGAGATGGCCAGCACGATCTGATCGAAATCTTCGCCCGCGCGCAGAGTCACGGTGCCCACATCCTGCCAGGGGCTCCACGATGATTCGAGATTGATCTGCTGATCCTGCAGCTCCTGGCCCTGAACGATCTGGTCGTACAGAGGTTCGCTCGGCCAGCAGGGAAGACCCCGCACGTTAACCAGAGGATCGTACTCTCCGGTCTTCACCGTCACCTGCTCGCCGATCTCGATGGAGTCGATGCTTTTCCCATCGGCCGAGGGCTGCAGGTGTTTCACGCGGTGAAAGAACTTGAACTTGACCCCGCGCTTCTTCAGGACCTCGTAGAGGGGTCCGAAAACCACATCGCCCATCCCCGCCTGCATCTTCCAGTAGACGGAGCCTTTGTAATTCAGCAGCAGTTCCAGCGTGGCGCGCAGAGCCGTTCCGGCTTCGTAGGTGTAGTAGTCGCCGCAGAAGACCAGCGCATAAAAGCCCTGCACTAACGGCGATTTCAGAGTGAATTCCGTGGCACCGTTCCGGCTCAGCCACTCGCGATAATCCCACTCGTTAATAACCTCGAAGCTGTTCTTCGCAATGACCCCGTCCCGGATCATCCCGCGCAGATTCGAGCCGAGCAGGTCGGTCAGAATCCAAAGCCGCCGCGCTTCTACGTTCTTTTCCAGGCGATCCTGGATGGCTGTCTTCAATCGGTCGATGTACTCGTCGAGCAGCTGGACAATCTTGCTTTCGTGATCAGAGGCTTGTCCGTCGCCGGAAATGTATTTTTCGAAATGGTCGACTGCGTCATACAGCAAACGCTCGAGCACGCCGATTTCGAAGGCCTTCACGTCTTTGCGGAACTGGTCGGTGAGCGCCTCCATGAACTTTTCCGGCTTGAGGATGTATTTGGCCGAGGTGAGGTCGTCATCATCGACGTCGGCCGATTTCGTCTGGTGCAGGGACTGCAGCAGTTCCGCCATCGAGCGGAACGCGCGCCCCCCTAGTTCAAGGATCGTCGGCCGCGGAAGATTATCGCCCGGCGTCATGGGATTGGCGCGGAACTCCAGCGGCCAGTTCACCCATTTATCGTCCACATGTTCCGTGATGACCCAGTAGTTCACAGGCTTGAACGCTTCACTCCAGGTCGCCAGCGGCATCTCCAGCGGCCGCGCGTTCTCTTTGTACATCTCCCGCATCAGGTGGAAAGCATTGTCGTAAAAGCCGAACCACATGTGATAGCCGTGCTCTTCGACGCGGCTGGCCTGCTGCAGATTGCGCCCGCTTGCCCCCTTGCCGCCCAGCCGCCAACCCATCTGGTAAACAGTGATGTCGTACAGCTCCTGCCAGCCTGGATTGGCCGTCAGTTCCGCCACGGTCGTCAGCCCTGAGATGCCGCCGCCCAGCACAGTAATTTTCCTTGGTGCGCCCTGCGCCATCGTTCTCCCCCGCAAGCACGCCGGTTGAAGCGCGGAATCAAAATCCGCCTGCAGTACGACCTTCCCCGGGATTGACGCAGCATTCGCGGAGGAAGGCATTCGGACTCCGGCTGCGATTCCGCCACATTACAGAGACAGGCGGAGAAGTGCAAGCGAGTCTGCGGTGGATGAGATCGATGCGCGCTTTTCCCGCGTGTGGGCCGAGTGACGCTTTCAAGATCTGGTGCATGGTCTGGTGCATGGCTGAAAAGGAGCGATCTCAGGGTTCAGGTTTCGCCGGCTCAGAAAATGCCAAGTCGACGGTGATGGGCGCATGGTCTGAAAGCCGCTCCGGTATTGCCTGGTTCAGCTCGCGCATCGTGCGCGGAAAGGCAGGAGCCAGAAGCCCTGACTGATCGTTGCCACGCGGGCTCTCCGTGTTCGGTTTGACGAAGATCCAGTCCAGCTTGAATCGGCCAACGAGGCCACCGTAATCGTGTGCGAAAGCATAGGTGGGCACGAAACCTTTGCTGGCGCGTTCGTTGCTGTCGGCCAGCGTCCGTCCGCGACCATTCAGAGTGCGGCTGGGATCGCCCCGGAAATCAAAACTGCCACCGTCGGCGAAACGGAATTTTTCCATCGTCCGGAAGAGCGGTTGCTCCCGGTTGGGCCAGACGATGGGCAGATGAAAGGCCGTGGGATCGTTGTAACCGTGGAAGTAGCGGACCGGAGTCAGCGCGTGTTGCCAGATGCCGAGAGGATGAAACCAGGAGATCGTCTGGCCGATCCAGAACCGATAGTCTCCCACCCTGCTCATGATTTCGTTGCGAACCGAAGTGGGGGTATTCGTTCGGCCGGTCGTGTTGAGATCGCCCGCAAACACCACAGGGTTGCGTATCGTTTGGATTTGCGCCAACAGAGCCTGCATCTGACGCAGCCGACAGGCCGGCGCACAACGGTTCTCGAGATGCGCGGCGACGATCGTCACCTGTCCTTCCGGAACCGACGGAACCGCGAGGTTCACGATCAGGGCCATGCGTCCGCCGTGGCGGATCTCGCGATCGATTCTCTCGCCAAAGAGCCGCTGTACCGTCCAGCGCCTGCCTTTCTCGAGGCGCGCCGCCTCCTGGACTTCTTTTCCGTACCAGTCGTAGCAAACGGGCAGGCGCACGATGCGCGCGTCGCGGATGGGATAGCGGCTGAGAACCGCCGTGCCATGCAGTCCCAGATAGCGATCGGGATCCACATGCAGATCGCTCTGCAGCCGCTTGGTTTCGGAGGGGTCGGGCAGTTGGACCGGCTCCGTGCCGAGTGCGAAGATCGGGTCCACTTCAGCGAACTCCACGCCAAAGACGGAATTCATGTCGAGCGCGCCCGCCAGCTCCGCGGTGACGTTGCGGTACTCAGTGCGCTTCATCCCCCAGTCGGCCTCGTTGAGAACCAGGACATCGACGCCCTGCAACGTGGCCAGCTGCGACCGGATGACTTCGCGCCGCGACGGGCTCAGACGGTCGGTTCCTGCGAGTGCGTCGAACGCGCGGGTGTCGGTCAAAGCGGCTCGGATCGGATCGAGGTTCAACCCGCGCTCGATATTCCAGAGTCCGACACGCAGAAAAGGATCCGTTGAGTCCGCGGAACCAGGACGGGCCTCAGTGCGTCCGCTGCCCGGATCGTTGTGGACGAACGGGGTCTCCAGCAGAGCCCTGAGCTCCGCGCCGAGAGGTCCCTCGGGATGCGCCGTACCGGAGAGCGCCACCAGATCGTCAAACGAGAGCAGCCGCGGCCCCTGATCGAAAGCCGCGCCCTCCCCAAAGCTTTGACCGTGTACGGAACCTGGTACCACGGCCAGCAGCAGAGCAGCCCACAGAAGGATCCGCGCAATCATGCTTCACCACCCAGTTGCGCCGTCTGTTGCTCGCTGCGTTGCATAGCTGTTGTGGCTGGCAACTGCTCCCGCGTGATGCCAGGGTTGCGATCCTGCCAGCGAAACGCGGCACGCACCAGAAAAACGTTGAGCGAAATCGACAGCAGCGATGCGGCGATCATCGCGCTGAAGATCTCCTCGCTCACCAGGCCGGAGGAACGCGCCACCTGTACCAGGACGAAGGACAGCTCGCCGATCTGCGTGAGGCCGGCGGCGACCACCACCGCGGTGCGGAGCGAATAGCGGAAGAGCCGGACCACGGCGCCCCACACGAAAAACTTGCCGATGACGATCAGTCCCAGCAGCAGCGCCAGCAGCGGCAGGTTGTGGATCAGCGTTCCAGGATCGATCAGCGTCCCCAGCGAGACAAAGAACAGCGCCACAAAGGCATCGCGGAGCGGCACGAGCTGCGTATACGCATCGTGCAGATCGTCGAGGCCGCTGATGGAGAGCCCGGCCAGGAACGCGCCCAGGGCAACGGAAAATCCGACCGCCTCGGCCAGCGCCGCTGTGCCCAGGCAGGCAGCGATGGCTGTAAGAAGAAACAGTTCTGCATTGCAGGTAGCCTTCACCTTCCGCAGCAGGCGGGGAATCACTTTGATGGCAGCGAAGGTCAGTGGGACAAGGAGCAGGAGGGCCTTTCCCAGAACCCAGAACGCCTGCAGCAGCTTGCCCTTGCCCGGGCTGCCCACGATGGGCATCACCACCGTCATGCAGATGACGGCGAGATCTTCGACGAGGGTGATGCCAATCATCACGCGTCCGAAGGTGTCCGTGAGTCTGCCGGAGTCGGTGAGCAGGCGTGCCATCACCATGGTGCTGGCTACGGAGACACCTGCTCCGATCACCAACGCCTCGGAGAAACTCCAGCCAGCGATTTCGCTCGCCGCGACCGCCAGGCCGAGGATGGCCAGGATGCCGATAGGTGCGCCGACGAGCGCCACCCACTTCACGCGCAGCAGATCGCGAAGCGAGAACTCAAACCCGATGGAAAACATCAGAAGGACGACGCCGACCTCGGCGAAGGTCTCGAACGGATGGAGGTTGGAGAGGTGCGGTCCGGGGGTGAAGGGGCTGATCACCAGTCCGCCCAGCACGAAGCCCAGAATGAGCGGCAGACGCAGGCGCCACGCGACGAGCCCGCCGCACACCGCGGCCAGAAAGATATAGGTCAGGTCGCGAAACAGAAGCGGATTCGATTCCATGGGGCGTATCTCCGTTCACAGTGATTGAGCAAAAGGCTTGCTGCGCTTACGGGTTCACCGATGGATGAGCCGGAGCGGCCGGCTGCTCCAGCGAAGCGATGACGATGTAGCGCTGCGGCGCGCGGCCGAGGTAGTGGAAGGGATAGCAGGTGACCAGGGTCAGCGAAGGGGTCGGACGGGGATCGAGAACCGAGACATCGTCCGGCATGACGATCCTGGTTTGCTCGATGACATACGTCTGGACGCCGTTCCGCGTTTCCAGTTCGATGGGATCGCCAACGCGTAGTTTTCCAAGGTTGCGAAAGAAGCTGTCACGGTGTGCCGCGATGCCGATATTCCCGGCTTGTCCGGGCAGCGCGGTTCCGGCGATTCTTCCGGCAGCGTGGTTCAGCGTCAGTACGTCCGTTCCATCAAGTACCGGGACCTCGAGATGAATGCCGGGAATCCGCAGCACCGCCAGCGGCATGCCGGGCGCTCCTGCGTTGATTGGCCGGCCGTCCCAATCAGCGTTCGCTGCGTCACCGGAATGGATGGACGGATCCTCCGGCGCAAGGTCCTCCGGCGAAGTCGAAGATGCTGAGGAACCGGCTGCCGGAAACGCCCGAAGCAATGCGTTGGACGAGCGGAGGCGATCCACCTGCGCGGCGGCAAAGACGGCGAGCAGGACGATACCAGAGACCAGCAATACGACTTCGATCCAGATTCTGACAGGACCGGGCTGACGCGGCGTCGCGCCAGTGGAAGTCCGCGATGCGTGGGTCCCATCTTTGCGATCGGTCATGCGGCGTCTTCTTTCTGCCGCCGGCTCAGGACGCTGACGGCTGGCGCGGATTTCGCAGTCCGCAGGTGTGAGGCTGGGCTGCAGGCCGCGCCGCCCGACCGAAGTCGAAGCGGCGCGGGTTGGTGGTTGGGTAGGTTGCGGGTTAGTTGCGAGCTTCCTGCTGGCCCGGCACCCAGACGGCGTCGGGGGCTGCCAGCTGGACTCCTGCGACTTCGGTGTTCAGACGGACAGCCTTCAGGCCAGGCTTTTTGCCGGGCGTCGTGGCAAAAGTCAGCAGGTATTGGTTATCCAGCACCTTATCGAGGCGATTCAGGTAAGGCGCCAGGCTCACCGGGTTGCCGAGGCCGAGGTAATACGACTCGCCGCCGGTTTTCGCGGATACCCGGGTCATATCATTCTGCCCGCTGGTCGCCGTCCAGTAACTGCGGTGCCAGCGGCCGTTCCCCGGCACATAGACCGTATGAATGATCGTGCCGGTTCGCTGGGCTACCGCGCTCGCCATGTCGGCGTCGGGATTCAGGTGCAGCCCCCGCCCCCAGGGGTGCCCATTGCGGCCGGCACGGTCGATGCCGTCGGTGAGCATCACGATCTCGCGCCGGTTGTCAGAGACCGGCCAGCGCTTCATCAGACTATTGACCGAGAGCCAGGGACTGCCGTAGGCGCCGGGAGTTCCGAGCGGCAGACGCAGGGCGTTAGCTGCACGCGCATGATCCAGGGTCAGATCCTGCACCACCTGCACGGTGGCATTTCTCATGTACCCGACTCCAATGGCGGTCGACGACGGCTGCTGGTTGATGAAGTCCTTCACGTCGGCGAGATGCGAACCCAGCCGCGCGTCGGATGCGTCATCAATGAGGACGAACAGCTCCAGTCCCGCCCGTTGTCCCTTGGCAGGCACCCATTCCGTCACCTGAAGGCGTTCCTTGCCCTGGCGAACGATCACATCCTGGGGGTTGATGGCGGGCATCCGCTTGCCGGCGTCGACGCTCGCCGTGACGGTTGTGGTGACCTGAACGGCATTGCCGCCCGACGCGCCCGCTGCTGCATACAGAGAGGGGAGTGCGATCGCGAAGCCTGCGAGGGTTGCTGTCCAGCGATAGATCCAGTGCGTTTTTACGAGTTTCATGGCATCCTCCTCGGACGATTTCCGTCCTGCTGCTCTTCGTGCCCGGTGTGTCTGTGCGACGGAAGCGGGCCGGGCGCGAAGAACGAGTTCAGTGAGTGTTGGTTTTGCGGGTCAGCCGCAAACCCCCGTACAGTGCGAGTGCCATCAGGCCGAACAGCGCAACCAGCGGAAGCGGACTGGCGGTCTGAGGCAGAGTTGCCTGAGCCCAGGCATGCTCCGCCGTCACAGTGCCGACTGGCGTGGACTCAGGAGCAAGGTCCCTCAGCGTGGGAAAGAGCAGTACGCCGACGAGCCTGGGCAAGGGCGGCGGAGGCGCCTGGCCCACCACCGTCTTGTTCTGCGAGACCACGGTATGCGTGTCGTCGGTGACGATCGTCGCCTCGAAGTTCATGCCGGGCCGCAGATCGTGGACCGTCTTCGGCGCCCCGTTGACATAGAACTGTGCGTGATCGGGAACGCGAAAGATCTGATTCTTACCGCCGGGCATGGAGACGATGACCGAGTGGGGCGCGCTCACATGCCAGACCTTGCCTTTGATCGTCTGCACCGAGTTGACGTAGTGCGGAGTGGTCGTTGTGGTGATGGTCTGCGTGAGTGTGGTGCCGGCCTTCAGATCGTGGACGCTGACATTCTTCCCGTCGATCGTGAAGACATCGCTGTCGGGTACGCGCAGGTGTTCGACCTTCCCGTCCTCGAGCTTGAGGACCAGATCGTTGCCTTCGACGTACACGACCTGCGCGTTGCGCACCGCAGTTTCCAGGGTTGGCGTTCCAGGCTGAACGCTGGTGGTGGTGGTATCCTGGGCTGCTGCCCGAGGCGAGCTGCCGATCAGGATCAAAGCGCTCATCGCTGCAACAGCGAACCAGCGCGACAGAAGATTCAGTGTGTTCATGGGGTCTTCCTTTCTCAGTACCGACTGCGCGTCGGACGCTCGGCTGCCTTGCGGCGCCGTTCAGCGTATGGGCAGAATCGCATCGCTTCGCGCCGCAAACATCGCCCTTTGGAGTCCCCTGGCTTCCCAACTTTAGTGGGCTCCCACGCGCGCGTTGCAGCGCAACGACTTGAGAGGGGAGATCGATCCGGATGCGATCCAGGACCCCACGATCGTGGGGTTCGCTCATCACCGCAATGGGGTCCAATGGGTTGCGAGGCGGCCTCCGCGCGGTCGAGAAGGCAAACCGCACTCTCGTTCCGGTGGCGTCTCGATTGATTCCTCCTGAGGGCACCGCTATTCTGTCAGCGCACAAGAGTCGTTTGCTGCAGTGTCTCTCCGCTCTCCGCTCGTTCCCGGTTCAGGCTCCACGGCTGGATCGCGACCCGCACGGCGGGCGCCCCGTTCTCGTCAACGGCCAAGGTGAGGAGGAAGCATGCGCCGCGCCTGCCCGCATATCCTGGTGCTGGCCGTCGCGCTGTCGGCAGCGGCGTTCTCTCCTGCGCGAGGACACGGCCAGGCCGCTGCGGGGGGTGCCATCGTGGGCCGGGTGACCGACGCCTCCGGCGCTGCGGTCGCCGGAATTACAGTGAGCGCAACCAGCCCTGCGCTGCAGGTGGCCAGTCTTCACACAACCACCGATGAGCATGGCGATTATCGTCTCCTGCATTTGCCTGTTCCGGGCGCGTACGCCGTCACCTTTGCCGGAAAAGGCTATCTCACAGAGCTGCGCGATGGGCTGCAACTGCAGGCCGGGTTTGTCATGAGAGTGGACGCGGCGATGCAGAGGGGTTCGTTCTCGGAGACCGTCAGGGTCACCGGCGCGACACCGGTGATCGATCCGGTCGATACTTCCGCCGGCACCGTGCTGCAGTCGGAAGAGATGGAAAACGCTCCCATCGGCGCGGGGCTGCAGGAGGTGTTGCCGATGGCGGCGGGCATTTCCCTGGCGGGAGCACCCGACGTGGGTGACAGCAACCTGGCGAGCCGCGCGGAAACCCTGACCGATGGCGCCCTGCTCCAGCCAACCATCGATGTGGAAGGGATCGATGTGACGACCAACCACGATCTGGATACGGCGGTTTATCTCGATACGTATGGGCTGGCTGAAGTGCAGGTCTCTGCGTCCGGCAACAACGCCGATGTCGGATTTCCTGGAGCCCTGGTGGCGGCCGAGCTGAAATCCGGCGCGAACCATTTCCACGGCTCGCTTGCCGGACACTACGAGAACCCCGATTTCCAGTCCAGCAACGTTACGCCCGCGCTTGCGGCGCAGGGCGTTACTGTCAGCAGTCCCCTGCGCAGCTACTACGATGCGGAGGCGGATCTGGGGGGGCGGATCGTTCGCAACAAGCTCTGGTTTTACACCGGCGGCAGCCGGCAGGTGATCCGCCAGGGTCTGTTTGGCTTCGTGAGTGGCCCCGATGCGGCCGGATGCTGGACCTGTCCGGATGCGCCGCAGGCCAGCCTGGACACGTCGTTGTGGGAATACAACCTGAAGCTTTCCTGGCAGCCGGATTCGAGGACGCGTTTGATCGGCGCGTGGATTCACTCCGCGAAGTTTCTTAACGCGTTCCCCGCGACCAGCACTGTGCCGCTCCCGTCGACGCTCATCGAGCATCAGCCCATCGACGTGTGGAAGCTGGAAATCGACAGAACTCTGACGCCGCACGCCTTTCTGGAGGCGGTGGGCGGATTCGGCGGCTACGATGCGCGCTATACAACGCAGCCGGGCAGCGATCAGGTGGGTCACCCGAGCACCGAGGAACTCTCCACGGACCTCCTCACCGGGCCTTATCCCGGGCCGCTTGACCGGCCTCAGGGTCGATACGAAACGCGTGGGGATGTCAGCTATGTCCGCGGATCGCATTTGCTCCGGCTGGGCGGAGATTTTACGTGGGAGGAGGGAGCCACACGGATCTCTCAGAACGAAGCCAGCGGCAACTACCTGCTGCTTTTCGATCAGGGACAACCCGCGGAGATAGAGCTCTTCAATTATCCGGTCACACCCGTCAATCTCCTCCACAGCCAGGCTCTCTTCGCGACCGACTCCTGGAAGCTGCCCCGCGTCGCGCTGAATCTCGGCGTGCGCTGGGAGCGTTATCACTCCTTCTACCCCGCGGAGAACAAGCCCGGCGGCCCGTTCAGCAGCGCCGCATCCTACCCGGGCCGGAGCCTGCTCACCTGGAAGGACGTCGTGCCGAGAATCGGCACGGCGTGGGATGTATTCGGCAACGGCAGAACGCTGGTGAAGGGTTCCTTCGGCATTTTCGGCGACACCATGGGCGACCTGTGGGGGAACACGTTCAACCCCGATGCGCAGGTGACCACGAGCTACACATGGAACGGACCGTGTGTGGCAACCGGCTTCGACAATGTCTCCTGGAACAACACCAGCTGCGATGTCGGTCCGGCCACACTGGCCGCGCTCAACCCCGGGAGCCCGGCCTTCATCGGCGCCGTCGGCGGCCTCAATGAGGTGAATAATCCGCACCTGAGCGAGGACAGGACCTGGGAATATGCCGGACGCCTCGAGCGCCAGCTGGTACCCAACACATCGCTCAGCATTGGCTACATCGGTCATCGCATCCACGACCTGTACAGCTCGCAGGAACCGACAACCGATTCCACCGCCGACGGAATTCCGATTCTTCGCCCTTACGGCATCTATACCGTTCCCGTGACATTCACCGACGCCCTGACCCAGCTCCCCGTCGCGATATTCACCTACCCATCCGCGTACGCGACTCCGGAGTTCAACGAGCTGGAAATCATCAACGCGCCCCACAGCCGTCCAGATACCTTTCAGACTCTGTCAATCGCGGTCAACAAGCGCTACTCGAAACGCTGGAATCTCCTCAGCTCCTTCTGGATCACGAAAAACCATGAATGGATTCAGGCCATCCAGCCCTCGCCCAACGATATTCAGTTTCCGGTGGACAACACCTGGAACTGGGAGGCCCGGGCCAGCGCCTGGTGCTTCCTGCCCTGGGGTGTGCAGCTCGGCGCTTTCTACCGCGCCGAATCCGGTATCCCCGGGCAGCGGACCGAGACGTTCTCCAGCCCCCTGCTGCTGCAGGGCCCGGTCACTCTGCGCATGCAGCCGTTTGGTGCGCAGCGCGGTCCGGTGATCGCGCTCACCAATCTGCGAGCGGTGAAAACCATCTCCCTGAGGGATTCCGTCAGCCTCGAGGCCAGCGCCGCCCTCTACAATCTCTTCAATACCAGCGCGGCGACGAGCACCAGTTATCTGACCGGACCCACGTACCAGCAAATCACGGGTATCGTCTCGCCGCGCGTGGGACGCGTCGGACTCGAGCTGCGCTTCTGAATTCGCGGATGAAAAGAGCACGCATGATCGGGATCCACGCGGGCGGGCTTCGAAAGGGGGCGTCATGCCTCCTGCTATTCCTTCTGGCCCGCTACGCCTTCGGCCTCGATCCGAATCGCACCCTTGACCAGTTCTTCCACACGGCGTGGAACATCGGAGACGGCGCACCCAGCGGCATCACTGAAATCGTGCAGACGAATGACGGTTATCTGTGGCTGGGCACGCAGACCGGCCTCATCCGCTTCGATGGAATTCGCTTCGAGCGCTATGAACCCATCAACGGCGATCTGCCCTCCAGCACGGTTGCGTCTCTGCTCGCCACCCCCGACGGCGGCCTCTGGATGGGCTTTGTCCCCCACGGCATTGCCTTCCTCAAAGAGGGGAAGCTTGTCACTTACGAGCAAAGCAACGGCCTGCCTCTGACCCCCGTCCTCGCTCTGGGCCAGGATGCGGAGGGGGCAATCTGGGCGGGCACGTCGCGCGGCGTCTTCCGCTTCGATGGCCGCCGCTGGCGTGCGATCGGGCAAAATCAGGGCCTGCCCGCAGTGACCACGGAACATTTCTTTCTCGATCGGCAGGGGCGGTTCTGGGTTTCAACCGTGAGCGGGCTGTTCTTCCTGGCGCCGCATGAGCAAGGATTCCGCCGTTTCTCGGCTCAGCCCGCGCGCCTGGCGCAGTCGCGGGACGGCACGCTCTGGATCGCGGGGGGACAGCAGATTCTTGGCTTGCCTGCGAACGCAGCGAGCCCCGCAGTTTCCCCCGTGACAAAGCAGATATCTCTTATGGCCAATGGCCTGCTGGTTGATCGAGACAATACTCTGTGGATTCAGACTCGGGAAAACGGCATTGCCCGGATCTCCACTCCGGATGCCCTCCCCAACCGGCGCATCGCAGCGAGCGATCCGGGCATCCAGCGCTTCGGTCAGGAGCAGGGGCTCAGCGACGACCGCGTCACCGATGCCTTCGAAGACCGTGAAGGCAACATCTGGGTAGCCACCCGCGGCGGCCTCGACCGCTTTCGTCCCGAAAATCTTGTGTCCGGACCCTTCCCCTACGGCAGCGGAGGAGAGGATCTGGCGCTCGTCCCGGCATTGGATGGAAGCATCTGGGCGGCCAATTTTGGGCAGCCGCTGATGCGATTCAGCGACAACAGCGTCTCGTTTCTCGGCGAAAACCGCGACATCACGTGCGCCTGGCGCGACACTGACGGAAGCCTCTGGTTTGGCGAGGACAGCAAGCTTCTGCACATCGTTCGCGGGAAATTCGAGAACGTGGCGCTGCCCGCATCCGTCGATCCAAGACTGCACTGGGGAGTGCAGTCGATGGCGCGTGACCCCGCGGGCGGCTTGTGGATCTCGGTTGCGGAGAACGGAGTCTTTCGGCTGAAAGACAACGTGTGGACGCAGTGGGGCCGGGTCGGCGGCCTGCCCCGCCGCACCGCGGTCATCCTGTGGACCGATCCGCGCGGACGACTCTGGTTCGGCTACACCGTGAACGAAGTGGCGGCCCTGGACGGATCCACTGTTCATACCTGGTCAGCGGCGGACGGGCTCGATATCGGAACCATGGCGGCCTTCGCTGGCGTCGGCGGCCATATCTGGGTGGGAGGAGAACGCGGACTGGCGGGCTTCGACGGCAGCCGGTTCCACATGCTCTCCACGAACCTGCCCGGGGGATTTCGAGGCGTTTCCGGAATCGTAGAAATGTCGAACGGAGATCTCTGGATCAATCAGGCGGACGGCGTTGCACACATCACCGGCGATGAAGTGCGCCGCTGGCTCCGTGACCCGCAGCACGATCTGAAGGGCGAGCTGTTTGACTTTCGCGACGGTGCGCCAGGCAGCGCTTCGCCCATCCGGCCTTTACCTTCCGAGGTCCTCGCGAAGGATGGAAGAATCTGGGTCAGCGGCACCAGCGGCACCGCGTGGATCGATCCGGCCCGCATCGACCGCAATCCTTATCCCCCTCCGGTAGCGATTCAGTCGATCGACGTTGACGATCGCGACTATCATCCGGGCGCTCCGGTGACTCTGCCGGCTCTGCCGTCCGAGATCGAAATCGACTACACCGCGCTCAGCCTGTCGATCCCCGAGCGTGTCCGCTTTCGTTACGAGCTGGAGGGCTACGACAAAACCTGGCAGGACGCCGAAGACCGCCGCTCCGCCTTCTACACGGGTTTGGGCCCTGGCCACTATACGTTTCGCGTCATCGCGTGCAACAACGACGGCGTGTGGAACGAGACCGGGGCCGCCGTTGCCCTGATCGTGCCGTCAGCCTGGTTCCAGACTGCGTGGTTCCGGACCCTGTGTGTGCTTGCGGCCGCTGGGGTCCTGTGGCTGCTCTATCTGCTGCGTCTCGGGCAGCTCGCAGCGCAGATGCAGGCTCGCCTGCGCGAACGCCTGGCCGAGCGGGAACGCATCGCCCGCGAGCTGCACGACACGCTGCTGCAGGGAATCCAGGCGCTGGTGCTGCGCTTCCAGGCGGCCACCAATCGCATCCCTCCCGATCACCCCGCGCGCCGCGCCATGGAGGAGGCTCTCAACAGCGCCGACCAGATCATGAACGAGGGACGCAAGCGAGTCACCGATCTGCGCGCGACCGTGGAACCGCCCCACGCCCTGCTTCAGGCGCTCCAGGCTGCCGGCAACGAACTCACGCGCGACCGGCTGGCGACACATTTCCGCCTGATCGTGCACGGAACGCCGCGCGAACTCCACCCGCTCGTCTACGAGGAGACCTACTGGATCGGCCGCGAAGCGCTCCTCAACGCCTTCTACCACGCAAACGCGCGCAATATCCGGGCTGACCTGTATTACGGCAGCAGAGAATTGCTGTTCCGAATCGTCGACGACGGTCACGGCATCGATCCGCAGATCCTCAAAGACGGCGGCATCCCCGGACACTGGGGATTACGCGGCATGCGCGAACGGGGCGAAAAGATCGGAGCCCAGCTGCGCGTGAACAGCCAGGCCGGGACGGGAACCGAAATCACCCTTCGGATCCCGTCCGCCGCGGCCTATCGCGACCAGCCGCGCTTCTGGCAGCGTCTCCGGGCACGAGGCAGCCGCTCTCCGCAATGATCCCGCAGCGCGCCTGAACCCTGGATCGCCGCGTGAGGCGGCGAGTTCTCCCGCGGAAGCAGCATCAGACAGCGCTGAACCCGACGTGCGCTCCCACGTTTCTGCCCATCCGCAGTCTCGCGCCGGAAATCTCGCCGAGGATCGCGCGCAGCCGCGAACAGGATCCTGCGCCCTTGGCGTAGAACGCGTCCGCCCTCACGCCGGCCGGTACGCTGTCCGTGGTGTACCCACCACTCATGGCCACGAGCGGCATTTCCGGGTGCAGGCGCCGCACAATCGAGAGCAGTTCATAGCCGTTCATGCCCGGCATCTCGAGATCGGAAAGCAGGATGTCCGGCTTTGCCAGGTGAATCTCCACGAGCGCAGCCAGACCGTTCTGCGCTGTCCGCGTCTCAAATCCCCAGTTCGAAAGCAGCACCGCGTACGCTCTGCGCGTCACCGGGTCATCGTCAACTACAAGGACCTGAATTCCGTTGCTGGTCATCGTGTCACCTCTGCTGCGACGGACCGGCTTCGCATCCCGGCCCTCCGCTGAATCGACCGGTTTGTGCCGATCGTGAGGTGATCCTAGTGCGGGTGATCTTACGAACCTAGCCACCCTTGGGGGTGCCGGAAGGAACACTTTCGTAGGTGTGGGGAACTACAGCAGGGAAGAGAAAGGCAATCGAATCGGACGCAGGCCAGCCCTGGCGGTTCGCGGTCCGGCAGGGAATTCTCAGCGCTCGCGCGAGCGCCACAAATCAAGGAACCCGCGGCGAATCGCGATCAGCACCGCATGCGTTCGGTCGTTCGCCTGCAGCTTCGACATGATGCTGCTCACGTGCCCCTTCACCGTGTCCTCTGTGATGTTGAGCTTGTCCGCGACAATCTTGTTTGAGTTGCCCGCCGAGATGGTGCTCAGCACCTCAACCTCGCGCGGAGTCAGCGCGTCGGCGTCGATGTATCCGGACAGCTGCACGGCAACCTCGGGGGGAATCGAGCGCTTGCCCGCATGCACTGTGCGAATGGCGCCAATCAGATCGTGGCGCAGCATGCTCTTCAGCAGATATCCCGACGCGCCCGCTTTCAGCGCCCGCGTCACCTGCACGTCGCCGTCGTAGGTGGTGAGAACGATCAGCCGCGCCGAGGGAAATTCACTGCGAATCGCCTGGATGGCTTCGATGCCGTTCATGCCCCCCATCTGCAGATCCATCAGCACCACATCGGGCCGGTGCTCACGGTACGCAGCAATGGCCGCGGCGCCGTCAGCCGCCTCCGCGATCAGCCGGATATCCGGCTGCCCCTCGAGCGTGGCGCGGATGCCGGCTCGCATCAACGGATGATCGTCGACGCAAAGAACCCGAATTACATTCGCTGAATC
Source organism: uncultured Acidobacteriaceae bacterium (assembly GCA_963770525.1). GTDB lineage: Bacteria > Acidobacteriota > Terriglobia > Terriglobales > Acidobacteriaceae > Palsa-343. The sequence goes on from CAVYPY010000013.1 coordinate 340,187, forward strand.
CATCGTGTGCTCAATGTTCCGGGGTCCGGGGAAACGAGGCTGGACGTATTCGTGGGGACGTCCATTACACACTCGTTTCTCTGGCGATCATAGTCCGGCGCCGACCGGCTTCCAACCCCCACGATCGTGGGGGGGTATTTGGCAGCGAGAGCCAGCAACCGGCACTCTGCCTGCGAAGTCGCGATGATCGCTGAATGCCTCGGACCAGGCGAACCAGCGCGGAAATTCGAGTTCAAGTGCCTCCTCTGAGACAGGCTCAGAGCCGACTTCCTGGGCCACCTCTGCGAGCCGCAACAGGCGAGAGGCCCCATCCGCAGTCAGGGATGCCTCAGCCGCATGGCTGCCATACTCCCGCACTGCCGTGCTGCTCGAGGATTCCTGCATCTTTCATCACGCTTTCGACCGAGCCTCTTGGGGACGGAAGAATCGAATTGCTTCAACATCGGACATGGCGATCAGACCCTCGTCCACCATTTCGTCCAGATGGGGCAGCAGCCTGGCAATCTGCTCCTCTTTGTCGATAATGCTCAGCATGATCGGGGCATCCTTACCAAACCCCCAATGACCAGCGTGGTGAATGTGGGCGCTCGCTCCGTAACCCTCTATGCCTCGATACACAATGACGCTCGCGATCCCGAGTTCCTGGCATTTCGCCACGATGGCTTCATGGAGTGGCTTTCCGTGCCATTTGTCGCTCTCACCAAAATGAACCCGCAACATACGTGCCTGAAATTGCTCTTTCATGGTGCAGCCTCCGCCTGTGCCATTACCTGTCCGGACTTTGTGGAGTTATGCGCCCGAATCGACTTCAATGGGACGATGCGAATACTTGATGATCTCGACATTCGACAGCACCACCAGCCCCTCCTGCACCATCTGCTCGACGACGGGCAAAAACTCGCGCAGCTTCTCCTCCGTGTCAACAGCGGAAAGCATAATGGAGCTGTCGTGGCTCAGGTGCAGTGGCTTATCCCTGTGGACTCTGCGGTGCGCGCCGTAGCCGAGAATGCCCCGGTAGACTGTCACGCCGGCAACATCGTTGGCGCGCATCGCCTCCACCAGCGCCTGGTAGAGCGGCTTATCACGCCAGCGGTCCGATTCCCCGACATAGATCCGCATCATGCGCGCCTTACCTTCGATCTTCCGGTGGACCGGCGGTGTAAGCGTCTTCGCTTTGGATCGCTGCGCCGGCTTCGCAACCATCGTTTCGTGAATTTCAATCATTCCAGTGCCTGCCATATCCTCAAGCTTGCCCAGCAGTTCATCGACTCGCTCCCGGGTCTCGACAAACTCAATCTTGATCGGCAGATGGTCGGAGATGTCGACGGTGGACGAGGTGTGCATATGGTGATCCGCACCAAAGCCGGCGACACCCTTCAGCACCGTTGCGCCGGAAACACCGCGGTAGAAGAGGAAATCCAGAATGGAGGAATAGGTCGAAACGCCGTGGCGCGTCGATCCCTCGCTCAGGTAGATGGAAACTTTCACTGCCTTGCCGGCATTCAGCATCGTCATCTTCTCCTTATGGGCGCAGGCCCCGCAGGGCAACAAGAAACTCCGCGGGCCGCCCCACAGCGCCCCAGCCAGTACGATTCGATTCCGGCATCCACTCGTCGCGGAGCTGCCTGAGATCGGCGCTGAGCTGCTGCCGATAATTCTCCATCATGGTGTCGATTCTGGATACCAGCGCAGGCGGCATCCCGGCTCACAGTTTGAGGCCGTGGGGAATGCACAAGGTACCGCCTGCTCGGAGCCACTGCGTCACTTCAGCCCGCTCCAGGCAACTCAGGAATTCCCGAATCCTCAGGTCCTCCTGGCAACCCACTTCGCTGCAGATATCGCAGGTCTGTACACCGTTAGACAGCGGAGCCGCCTCATTGACCAGGTCCTGGAAAATCCACACCGCTGCCGGCGCATCCTGCACGGCGGCAAGGCCCCGGATATGAAAGTTGCACAGGTGGCGCAGCTCTCCTGGCACGTGCTTCTGCAGCGGGTCTGCCTGGAATTCCTTCAGCAACCGGCAAAAGGGCCAGCCCGGTTGATGGAAGACCGGCAGGTTCGACTGGTAGAGAACAAGCTGGCGATGCTTTCTCATCCAACAACCTCCGCGAGCAGAATGCCGCACCATACCGCGACCAGTCCGAGGATCAGGCTGCTGAACGCATAGAGAGAGGCGAGCGATATCGCTCCTGACCGCAATGTGGACAGCGTCTCCCATTCATAAGCGGAAAAAGTGCTGTAGGCGCCAACGAAGCCGACAGGGACCAGGTACCGCCACGCCGAATTGATCCCGGTGCGGCGGCTAAGAAAGGTCAGAGAGAATCCTACGATGACGCACGCCGTGATGTTGATAACGAATGTGCCGTAGGGAAACTTCGTTCCCATTCGACCGGTGACAAATACTCCCACCCCGTACCGCGCCAGTGCTCCGAGTGCGCCGCCTATCGCAATGTAGAAATATTTCTGCAACGTCCGTCTCTCCTCAGGGGAATTACGCCCGCTTCTTAACCAAATCCGAACCTTCTGTCGCCCTCCAGCGGCGCAGCCGGTTCAGGTCCTGTTCCATTCCCGGCAGGTCTTTCTCTCCCTCCGGGAAACCGCCGAGTCGCTGAATCTGAATTCTGTAGGTATCGGCATAGGAATTCAGGAACGCCTCAATCTTCTTCAGCGTCTGCTCACTCCATTGCGAGAGCGCTCGTGCGTACTGGTGCAGTTCCTCTTCCAGCGTGGGACCGAGGCTCTGCCGCAGATCGTTCCTGATGGCGGATCGAAGCACACCATCGCCCAGCCACTTCCAGCGTCCTGGATGGATTTCATCCGGGAGAGTTGCAAACTCGAACCGAGGCGCATCGCGCAGAATGCGTTCGAGTTCCTCCGGTGAAGGCGTCTCGGTATTTCTCAGTTCCTGTGCGACCTGGTGCAGAGTTATCAGGGCGCGGTCGGCCGCGCTGCGCACCTGCTCTATTCTGCCAGCCGGGAATTCCTGCACCGCGTCGTGAAGCCACTCCGAAAGCTGGACGGCTGGGATACTCTTTGTGGATTCGGAATGGCTCCATCGGACAGCCAAATCCGCCACCTTATCGATCACGCGCTCCGGGGATTCACCAAATTCGAACCAGGCGTGCCTGAGGGTTGTGCTCAGTTCGCCGATCTCTCCGGTGATAACACGCAGCCGCGTCTCCATTTCCTGCGTATCCGGTTTGGACTTCCCCGGTTCTCGCTTCGCACGATCCAAACTCGTTTCAAGGGCAGCCATCACTGACTCACGAAGAGCGCCGATTTTTCTGGCTGCGGAAGCCTCCCGCAGAGCCTTCGCCTGCTCGAAGCTGGGCAGCAGCTCGCGCTCGAAGAAATGGTCGAGGAGCATCGAGGCGGCAGGAATGGAGCTAACCGCGTGAACATGGCTGATAACGCCGAGTTCCTTCTGTAGTTGTTCCTCTATATACCGGACGGCCCGATGCAGGTCCCCTTCCGCCAGCAGGTCCGACTTGCTCAGCAGGACCAGGGCGGGAATGCCGGCCTCATACAGCAATCGCAGCGTGCCGATGTCTTCCTCGTTCAGGGTGGTGCCCGCGTCGATCAGGAGGAGCGCAAGATCGCAGGCTGGTAAATAGGCCAGGGTCTCCGCAGCGCCGTTCCTGGCCAGAGAACCGAGTCCGGGCGTATCGACCAGAACGATCCCTTCTTTCAGCCGGCGAGAAGGAATCTCGACGATTGCGCGCACCACATTGCGCTGATTGCCCGGGTTTCCCTGCTCAGTGACCAGAGACGCGAGCTGTTCTATCGCGACGATCTCATTGCGCCCGTCTCCGTAACTGACAGCAGCGCGAAGAACGGGTCCGTAGCGGAGCTTCGTTGGCACCGCAGTAATGGGATTGACGCCCACCGGCAGCACATCGGCACCCAGCAGCGCATTCAGCAGCGAGGATTTGCCGCTGCTGACCCTGCCAAAAAGTGCGACCTCCAGACTGTCATCCTCAAGGCGGGAAGCAAGAGAGGCGATGCGCGGCCGAAATTCGACCAGACCCTGACGTGTGACGATCTCTTCGATGGCCCGGAGCCGAGTAACGTCGTAACCCGTTTCCTCCAGCTTGCGCAGGCGCGATTCGAGATTGCTGCCGAGCTCCTGCCGAAGATATCGCTCCGTACCTTCCACCAGGGAACGTAATTCGTGAACCACGCCGTTCAACTCGTCCACCGCGTCGTCCGGAACGGCTCCCGAGCCGCGCATGTAGCTGGGCCGCAATTCCTCGATGGCGATGTCGATAAAGGCGAGGTTGGCGAGAACCGCTCGGGTGGCCGGAATGTCCGGCGAATTCGGCTTCATGCGCTGCCAGGCCAGGGCCCGCAGGAGCTGGGCGCGCAATTGACGGATATAGTCTTCCACCACGCGCACCTGGGCGGGGGCAACATCAATCTTGTACCGGGGAAAGGGGGACTGCGAGGTGGCCTGATGAAGAACTTGTTCGATATCGCTGAGCAGCTTGTCGATGTAATGGCAGGTCACGCGCAGGCGATTCTGCTGGGGACCGTTGAGCTCCCCGGCAAATCGCCCTTCCTCGCGATCCTCTGGCTCGTGTTGGGGCATGACTCCTCCAAGTGTTCGAAGCTTGCAGGAGTCATTTGCCCGTGAGCGATTGTGGTGGACTCCAACACCCGTGTGACAGCTTATGCGGCGCGAAGGAATCCGCACCGAGGACGAAGCCGGAACAGAAAATACACCGAAGCCATGGGCATCATGAACTCAGGTCTCAGATTGTCTTTGGGATTTCCCGCTACAGACATGGCTCCGTAACAGGGAATCCCCTGTCAGGAGTCATCATCTGTCCGGCTCGGAAGGAGGAGGACAGCGGTTAAGGTGAACTCCGTCACCTGCTGGTCTTCATTCTCTTTCTATACCCGGACATAAAGGCTGTCAACATTACCAATTGGTTTCTATGCTGCACGGAAAATAAGAAGCATCCGCAGGAGGAAGGCAAGGGCATACGGCACGCAGGCATTCAGCCGGCCACGATGCGAACGCCGGTGAGGGGCACTCCGTTTCCATCTAGTGCGCTGTCCCAGAAATACCAAACACATATAGACGGTGTCATTCTGAGTGAACGGGGCCCCGAACGTTCTTCAGTTCGCGGGTGGTGAGCGAAGAATCTGCGGTTGCCTTTCGCTGGTCGTGCCTCGAATTTCTGGGACACCATCCAGGTTCCCCGCTACAGAAAGAGCACGAGCAGGAAAAAGGCAAGTACACAGGTCATATACGCGTTCAGGCGGCCATCGTGCATGCCCGCCAGGAACCGGACAATCCATCGCATGGCTGCACCCGCCGGTTGCAGGAATAAACGATCCACAACGTATGTTTCCTCGCGCTGCCGGTGAATGGCGGTGCGGAAAATGCACAGCTCGAGCTGGACCGTGCGGCGATCCTTCGCGATCGCCAGCGCGGGCAGAGCCTGCGCCAGCTGGCTCGCACCTATCAGTGTTCCCGGGCCACCGTGCATCGCCTCCTGCACCAGCAGATGGAGCGACCGGCATGAGAGCGATCACCCTGTTTATCTCCGGCGCGCTGGTCGGCTATCTTGTTGGCGGCCGCCACGCCCTCCAGGTGGACATCCGTCTCGAGACCGACGAGATGGCCACACCCAGCATCTTCCGCCGCACCGTGAAGCTCCGCTACCGGCCCCTCAGCCCTGTCTCAAAAGGGGTCGCCCAGGCCCCTGCCTAAACCCTGGTAAATCAATGGCCGGATCTCCACGATCCGGCCGTCTCATAAGGTGTGGGTTGGGAAACAGCACCTCCCTTCACCTCAGCGCCGCTGCCTCAATGAGTGACTTGCCCTGTACGCAACAGTTGACAATTCCCGCTGAGGAAGACTGGCTGATACAGCGTCACTTCGCCTTGCTGGCTGCTGACGGGTAGCCTGCCCCGCCGAAATAGCACTCAAGGTCCTCCACCTTTCCATCTCTGATCCGGAGATATTCCACGTTCCGGAATGACTTACCGTTCGTCGTTTGGCAAAGATACTTCACAAACGCCTCGTTGCCACTTGTCATCACTCGCTCCAGGTCGGATCGCTCGATAAGCCTGGCCTGCGTATCCCAGCATTGCGTTTTGAAGGTGCTCCGGCTAATGTGGTCGTCGCCGGCCGCGCTGGAAAACGTGAAATTGTCGGCCATCAGCGCCTCGAATTGAGCCTCGTCCTTTTCCACCCACGCCCGATACCACTTGCGGACTATTTCTTCAGTTGCCGCGCTCGGACCCGCTTCCGCGCGCGCGCTTGCCGTCACCAGGAGTCCTGTCGCTCCCGCCAGGGCGCACGCTCCCGCTGCGAGCGCCTTCCGCCGTGAAACTGCGATTCCTGTCATCTCGATTCTCCTGTTCCAGATTGCCGGGTGAGCGGCCGCCGGGGCCGTCCTGGGCGATTGGAAGGTCACGAACCCGGCGTCCTGTGCGTGCACTCTGTTCGCGGTTGCCCGGCGGGCGCAAAGACCGCAGCCACTCCACGATGTTTCCGATCCCCTCTTTCATCACTTTCGCGTCCTGGGCATTCTTGGCAAGCGAGCCGTAACCTTCGACCATGGCAATCAACAATCCAGCTGCTCGAGCCGGATCGAGGTCGCGGCGCACCTTTGCATGCTTTTGGCCTTGCTGCAAAGCAGCGGCAATACCGTCCTGCCAGTCGCGAAATATGGTTGCGAGCCGTTGGCGGAAGCCCGCGTCAAGGGGAGACATTTCCTGCGCGAGGTTCATCAAGGGGCAGCCGCCGCGCACCGCCTCGGGCTGAACTGACAATTCCTGAACAACGCCGATCAAAACGTCGATAGGGTCCTCGCAATTCTCGAGAGGACGCAGCCACTGGCCGCGATTGTCGGGGGCGATGATCTCTTCGACGATGGCGTATCCCAGGGCTTCTTTGCTGCCGAAGTGGTGGTACAGAGCCCCCTTTGTGACTCCGGCTGCGGCCGGAATGGCATCGAGGCTGGCACTCCGGAAGCCCAACATGTAGACCTCGCGGAATGCGGCCTGCAGTAACCGCTCGCGGGTGCGCGCCGGATTGCGCGACGCGGGTTCGCCGCGTCGCGGTCTGTTGCTCCGCACCAGCAGATCGATTGTCTCCGCCAACATACTGATAAGTATGCACCCTATGATGCGGCCCTGTCAAGGGCAGGAGTTGCGAGTGACGGAGAACGCGATGATGTTTATTGGCTTTTAAATTGCGAAGTCCGAGGACGTCAACAGTCAAAACCAGGCCGACCACCCTTGCGATTGACATTCCACGTAAGTACTTACATACTGCACAGTATGTTAGAAAGCTCGCATGCTTCTTCGATTGCCGCTCAACGAAGGATTTGCCCCGTTGCGAGCCGATTCCGTTCTCAATTCCACGCAAACTCTCAAAGCGCCGGGTGGGGCCTGATCTCATTGGCAAGCCATCCCGGCGCCGCGACTCTACTGGAGGGAAACGAGATATGAGTACACTTCGACAGTTGCGTAAATTCTGGATGCTGTGGGTTGCGATGATTGCTCTGGCATGCTCGAGCAATGCGTTCGCTCAAACGAGCTACAAGATTGCCGATCAGGGCACCCTGGGCGATGACAACTTCGGCATGGTCATGGGACTCAATCAACAAGGCTGGACACAGAACATGGACGGGGAAGGAAACCAGCCCGTCCTTTCCCTCTCTGCGGGCGTTTTAAGTGGCCGCGCGGTAATGAACATAGACGGGCACAACATCGACCTCGGCACGCTTGGAGGAAAGAACAGCTGGACCAACTATGGCGGGATCAACGATCGCGGGGACAATGTCGGTTTTGCCGAAACGTCGGTTCCCGATCCAGACGGTGAGGACTTTTGCGGCTTTGGCACGCACCTGACGTGTCGTGGGTTTCTCTGGCGACACGGCCAGATGACGGCTCTCCCTACGCTGGGCGGAAATAACGCGCAGGCCGCCGCTATCAATGACCGCGGACAAATCGTAGGCATCTCGGAAACGGCGGTCCAGGACCCCAGTTGCCCGCCGGGCAAGACTGCAAAGACGATAGCGCCGGTGTTATGGGAAAGAGGCGAAGCCCGGGCTCTTCCTACGCTGCCTGGCGAGCCGGACGGCTTCGTACAAGGCATCAACAATGAAGGCCAGGCCGTAGGCTCGACGGGAACCTGCACCAACATAACGATGCACGCGGTATTGTGGGAAAACGGCGCGGTCATCCAGCTCCCCGACCTGGGAGTTGCCGGAGGGACTGCCTACGTGATGAATGACCGCGGCCAGGCGGTTGGTTATGTTCCCACTGCGGACGGCACCACCGTCGTTGCCTCTATTTGGCAGATAGACAGAGTCACAGGCCACATCGACGTCAAAACCCTCCCTATTCTGCCGGGAGATGATGTCGCATTTGCCACCGGCATCAACAACCGGGGCCAGGTGGTGGGAAGCACCTTGAAGTCCGGGGAGTGGTCCCATGGCTTCATTGGGCAGGAGGGTGTGGTGACTGACCTTAACACGCTGATTCCCCACGATTCCAACCTCTTCATCGTCGCGGCCAGCAATATCAATGACCGCGGACAAATCTCCGGCATGGCAACGGTCATGAGCGGGCCGGATGCGGGCAAGGTCCACGCCATTTTGTTGACTCCTGTAGACGAACGCTAAGGATGGTCGGTGGCAGATGTTGCACCGACGCACACGAAATCCACTGTGCCCGCGCATGCCAATCAGTTTTTGCAGAGATTCAGAATCAGCCGAACCGGGCAATGAAGCCATTCGTTCCCTGGGTATTTGCCTGGTCTCCGCTCGATTGGATCCCCCGGACGCGGCCGCACGTACGTCTATGAACACGAACCCGTGAGGCGTGACAAACGGCACGCCTCACGGGCTTTCAACGGTCGCCCCGCCGATGGAATGAGCAGCAGTTGGTCGGTTAACAGTCCATCTCACCCATCGAGATTGGACTCTGCCCGATTCTCAGAGTTCACTCCCCGGAAACGGGCCTTTGCCTTACGATCTCCTTCTTATTGTCAGCAAGCGCCAAATCGCCAAGTCACTCATTGAGGGAGCGGCGCTGAGGTGAAGGGAGGTGCTGTTTCCCAACCCACACCTTATGAGACGGCCGGATCGTGGAGATCCGGCCATTGATTTACCAGGGTTTAGGCAGGGGCCGGGGCGACCCCTTTTGAGACAGGGCTGAGGGGCCGGTAGCGGAGCTTCGCGGTGCGGCGGAAGATGCTGGGTGTGGCCATCTCGTCGGTCTCGAGACGGATGTCCACCTGGAGGGCGCGGCGGCGGCCAACAAGATAGCCGACCAGCGCGCCGGAGATAAACTGCGCAACTGATTCATAAACTCACGTCCGTCATCTGAATGCTCTCGGGCATACTTGGCCAGCGCCGTTAGATTGCTGCATATTCCGGGGAGCTCCGTGCTGCGCGCTGCCGAAGGAGCGAGTTCAGAAGCGTCTCAGATTTGTCCAGATTGTGGCGAAGCCGCAAGGCGCCATACAGTGGGCTTCTTACTTCGACCGACCCATACGCCTGGCTCCAAAATCACCTGGTTCTGGAACGCCAGAATCGACCGGTGCCGGTGTCGTAGATTCAACCGTTTACGGGAAGCATGGAGGACACCGCTTTGGAACGTCGCTGTGGGGTTCGCCCGACCGTATCGATGCCGACCCCGCAGCTTGAAGACCAGTTTCGGGCTCGCGGCGGCACGTGGACGCCCTGTCGATCCGTGCCATGTCTCCGGCCACAGCCTGCGGGCCGGGATGGCGACCACCGCGGCGATCCATGGAGCGGAGGAGCGCGAAATCGCCCGGACCACCGGCCTTAAGAGGTCGCCATCGTCCGGCGCTACATCCGCGACGGGGAGTTGCTGCGGAGCAACATGACGACGCGCTTGGGTCTTTAGTCCGGAGTGCCAGTTACCGAGGGGCCGCCGAGTTGGGTTCATAACGAATCCCCAGCGCGAGCGGCCCTTTCAGTGGGGCCGGGAAACGTACGGTATGGGCTCCGCCCCAGATCCGCCCATGGCCGAGTTCCGGTGCAATTCCGAAGCCGCGCCTGCGACTCCGCCGCGCTTGCGAGTCGAACTCCGGCACACAACTGGCACATCCGGTGGCGGGGAGATCAGCTTCTATCGGGGTGTGGGAGGGATATCACTGATCGCCTACTCAGGGCCGCAGTCTCATGCAGTCGAGACCGCGTGAAGGCACAGGTCGGCATCCCATGCCCGGTGGCCCGCCGTCTAAAAACCTAAAGCTTGGCCGACATGAACGAAGCCGCTTTGCGGCGGACGCATTCGCGCGCTGCAGAGCCGACGTTTGTGGCTAACGAGTGGTTTGAGCCGCAGAATAGGAGGGCCTCTCTGCGACCCGCTTAAATTGTGTGCCTAGGATTGGATCCCTGTCCTGCGCGCGGCTCCCCGACAACACCTACGAAAGTGTACATTCCGGCGACCTCGAAGGTAGCTGGGAAAGAGAAACGATCCACACTAGGATCACCTCACGATCAGCACGAGTCGATCGATCCCGCGGAGGCCTACCTCGCGCATGAAGACGGTTGCGGAACAATTATGCCTGTCTCAGGAGGAATGCAGTGACTTCGATAGATTCATCTCATCGCACCGCGAGGCATATCGCCCCCGAGGGGAGCCCAGAATGTGAACAGCAAACAATGGAGCGCCTTGCTGATCTTCAACGCATAGTTGCGACGCTGCTGGAGAAGAACGAAGAGCTTCGCCGGCAGTTAGTGGCCCAGAGGTACCGGGGCTCGGAGGTCATACGAAATCCATGAATCAGCAGTCGCTGCATTCCAGCTTCGCGACGTTGACGTCGCGGTAACACGAGAAGCACAAATGAAATTGTTCGGTGCAATTGCGCATTTATCCGTGATGCGAACCATTTCCGCTTTCACCTTCGTAGCAGCGTCGGATCGGACCACGAATTTATCGATCTTTCGGCATGGCACGCCCACCGTTGACAGAGCGGTGCCTATGTCGATGCAACGACCTCGTTCTCAAAACTCGAGAGCGGGAAACTCGAACACATCCAGGTTCAGGACAGCGACCGCTTCACCATCGCATCGGCTCGGTTACGGGCGGCGAAACAGCGTCGGCGTGTTCGCTCGCCACTGGAGAACGGGGATTGGACAAATAGACCGTCCAGTTCACTTCCGCTAACTTCAACCCATGAAAGGAAACAACACCATGAAAACTGTACTCATCACCGGTTGCTCTTCTGGCTATGGTCTTGCGACTGCCCGCCACTTCCACGCGCGGGGCTGGAATGTGATCGCCACTATGCGAACCCCGCGCGAAGACCTTCTGCCTCGGTCGGACCGAATGCACGTGATGGCGCTCGATGTAACGAAGTTCGAAAGCATCGCGGCTGTGCTTGAGGTATGTGGCCCCATCGACGTGCTCGTTAACAATGCGGGTATCGGCGTTGTGGGCGCGTTCGAGGTCACGCCACTGAGCACCGTCCGCGAGGTGTTCGAGACCAACACGTTCGGAGTGATGGCGATGACGCAGGCAGTGCTGCCCCAGTTCCGCGCACGGAGGGCCGGCGTCGTGGTGAACGTGACCTCAAGCGTGACGCTGGCGCGGATGCCGTTGGCGGCTGCGTATACTGCGAGCAAGACTGCCATTGAGGGGTTTACCGGGTCGCTGGCATTCGAGCTTCAGTACTTTGATGTGCAGGCAAAACTGGTGGAGCCCGGCTACGGCCCGACAACGAGCTTCACAAGCAATGGTGGGGCGCGCATGGCTGGGCTGATTCCTGAGGCGTACTTGCCATTCGCGGAGCCTGTCTTCGCTGCATTTGCGCAGCCCGCAGAGGTAACAACCGAGTCGGATGTGGCCGAGGCGGTGTGGCGTGCCGCGACCGATTCGACGGGGCAACTTCGATTCCCGGCGGGTGCCGACGCGATCGCGCTCGCCCAGTCGAGATGAACCTCGAAGGCGCCGGACGCTCCCGCAACGGCGCCCTCGATGAGCACCTTCCTGATCGAACCCAACGGCATACCTCGCCGACGGAGTGGGATGGCAGATCTGGCGCAGGTGGCGCGATGGACGGGCATGCTGGGCGAAGACGTTTTCGGTGAAGTCATCCCAACTGCGCTCATGTCCACTCTGGACAGACCGCACCAAAACTATCTGAATATCTTCGCTGGCCTTAAGACCGTGTTGGCCCAGCGCCCGCCGGCGCTCGAGATACCCTGTAGAAAAACGCAGGGCCAATACCTACTCGGATTAGTGTTTTGAAAAGACCTTCAATGAGGTTCAATAGGTCCTGCAACGACAACGTTTCCGGCAAACACCATATTGGAGGATCTATGGCAAGCTCAATCTCCCAAGTGACAGCGCGGCCACCCCGGCTCTATCGTCGTGTTGGATTCGAGGAACATATCAGGGACTCACCAACCCGGATTCGCGTCCTTTGCGTCGACGATCATCCATTCACGCAGCTGGGTGTCGCGGCAACCCTGGGAGATCAACCGGATATGCAGTTGGTTGCGGAAGCGTCGGACGGAAGGAGCGCTGTTCAGGCGCATCGCGAACATCGCCCTGACGTGACCGTGATGGATCTGGAAATTCCGGATATGAGTGGCATCGACGCAGTCGCGAAAATCCGCACCGGATGTCCTCAGGCAAAGATTATCGTTTTAGCTTCCCACGAGAGAGACGCTCAGGTCATCCGCGCAATGAAAGCCGGGGCGTCCGGATATCTGTTAAAGAGCATGCCTGCACAGGAACTCGTCCGCTGTATCCGCATCGTAGTGGCAGGTAAGCGCTACATTCCACCGGAGGTAGCGATACAGCTGGCTGGCCATGTGGTGTCGGATGCGTTGTCGCTCCGCGAAGTCGAAGTACTAAACACGATTGCCGCCGGTAACTCGAACAAAATAGTGGCGGACAAGCTCCGCATCACGGAGGACACCGTTAAAGGTCACGTCAGCCGAATCATGTCCAAACTCCGCGCGAACGATCGCACCCATGCTGTTCTGATCGCGCTGCGGCGAGGCATTCTCGACATTCCGAAGCCAAACAATAACTGCTAATCGCAAGTGGCCTATCGAGGGGCCGGGACCTATGGTGAACCAGGTCTGGCTTATCACGCGGTCCTCCCGCGGATTTGGCCGCGCTTTTGTCTCCGCAGCTCTCAAAGCGGGCGATTCTGCGGTCGCGACGGCACGCCGTCTGCGCCGGCTTGCAGAGTTTACGGGACCGATATGCCAATCGCGTGCTTCCACAATGCCGGTTACGTGGGAGGCTACGGCTTCGCAGCAGCAGCGCGGCGAAATTTCTGCGCCTCGCCTTTGCGCAGTTTCCGGCCCGCTTCCACCCAATTCCGTGACCAGAGTCAGCCTTTGCCTCGCTACAGTAGCGAAAGAGCGCGTAAAATGGCGGCGGAGAAGCCCCAGTGCCTCCTGTTCCCGCTCGACCAATCCGGATCCTGAGCGTTGAGGATCACCCTGTGGTCAGAGAGGGATTGAGTACCATCATTAGCTCGCAGCCCGACATGGTTCTGGTTGCTCAAGCGGCAAATGCCTCTGAAGCAATGGATGAATTTCATCGCTGCCGTCCCGATATCACCCTGATGGACCTTCGCCTCTCGGGCGATGAGGGAACCGACGCGATGATTGCCCTGCGCGGGAAATATCCCGATGCTCGTATCATCGTTCTCACAACCTCCGACAATCACAGCGACATTCAGCGAGCTCTGCGCGCTGGGGCTTCAGCCTATGTTCTGAAAAGCATGGCGAAGAATGAATTGCTGAGTGTGATCCGCTCCGTCCACGGGGGTAAGCGTTGCATCCCGTCTGACGTCGCGGTAAAGCTGGCCGAGAACTTCGCTCAGGACGAGCTAACAGCGCGCGAACTCGAAGTTATCCGCCTGATTCGCGATGGCTTCCGCAACAAGCAGATTGCGGACAAACTCGGCATCGCGGAAACCACCGTGAACTTTCATATCAAGAACCTTATGGATAAGCTCGGGGCAAACGACCGGACCCATGCGGTTACCATCGCGGTCCGCCGTGGCTTGCTCTCTATCTGATCTGCAACCTATACAAAACCACAGTTTCACGGCTGTAGTTTTTTGCGGTATCGCGAAGCATACATGCCGGCTATCGTAAGAAGACGCTCTCTATCGGACACTTTCGGATTGATCGAACCATCATTGTGGGTGCTGAAGTCGCATCGCGAGGAAGGACTGCAGCTTTGCTTAAGGGTAATCTACGAGCTTGTTTCTTGGCCCTCTCGTTCTCCCGGGCACGGAAGTGCGGCATGGAGTCCCGGGTGCGTACGCTCGTATTGGTTCTCGTCGCGCTGGTCCTGTTCCACTCATCCAAAAGTGCACTGGCCCAGGCGCGACAGCCGCGCGATCAAGGAATTATTGAAGAGTCCTGGACGCCGCAACAAGGCGCACCCGATGGCATCACTTCGCTGGCCCAGACGGCCGATGGTTTCCTGTGGATCGGCGCATCGACCGGACTATACCGTTTTGATGGAATCCGGTTTCAACAATTTCACGCAACGGTCGGCGATCAACTGATGTCCGGAAATATATTCAGGATCTTCGCGCCGCCCAGTGGCGGGCTTTGGGTTGGCTACACTTTTGGTGGCTTCAGCTTCGTGAATAACGGTCGTGTGCGGAACTACCGAGGCGAGCTCGCAGTATCGACGGGGACCGTACGAGATTTTGCACAAGACGGGGATGGGGTTGTATGGGCTGGCAGCAGCACGGGCGTGTGGCGATTCAGCGGGTCATCGTGGCAACGCCTGGGACCTAAATGGAACGGCCCTTCCCGCGGAATTGCCAGGCTGGGGTTCGACCAGTACGGGGTGCTTTGGGCGTTGGAAGAGCGGAGAGCAACCGGGGCAAACAACTCGACATTGCTCTGTCTGAGGCCTGGCACCAGGCATTTCCAGATAATCGACGATCACCTTTCTTTCGGATTCACGTTCGATGCGGATGGCGAGGTCGTGACGGTCAAGGCAGGTCGTCGATTAGGAAATTCCAGTAACAGCCTGCAACCCCAGCCCTCTGAGCTCCCCGTGCTAAAGAAGGGCCACTATCAATTCGTGGATCGATCCAACGGCCTATGGATCATCCCTGAGAGCTCTGACCAACCACTCGTGCGGGCAACGGCACCCGCGGAATTTCAACGCGTACGAATGGAGGACACTCACCCCGAGGCGGGAAATGTTTATGCTGCGGGATGGACACCACTGGTCGATCGGGAAGAAAATGTTTGGTTTTCGAGCCCAACTGGAATCCGCCGATTCTTCTACACCCCGCTCATTGAACAAAAGTCCCGGTCAACGGGACTATTTGTAATGGATGCGGACGACCACGGAGCTGTATGGATTGGCCCATGGACCGCGGGATCCAGACTCTGCAGGATAAAGGACGGCGCGGTCGACACGTGCCTTCCTTCCCCGGCCGTTGGTGCCTGGTCGGTCGCCTACCGAGCGATGAACAACACATTCTGGTTCGGAGGACGCAGCGGGCTGTGGCACTACCTCAACGGTAAGTTGCTCCGAATCGCACTGCCACCGGAAATGGCTGCGTATTCGGATTACATTCAGGCGATCGCGGAGGACAGGGGTGGTGGACTGTGGATATCATTCGGACGCCATGGGCTGTACCGGTACATAGAAGGCACCTGGACTCCTTATGGCGGGCGTCAGGACCTTCCGAAGACGGGCGTCGTGACTGAGTTTTCAGATTCTCTCGACCGAGTCTGGTTTGGGTACACCAACAACCGGCTCGCTGTACTGGATGGAAATCGGGTCGAGACTTTTGGTCCCGCCGACGGCGTCCGAGTGGGCAACATTACTGCAATCAAGGACGATGGCTCCGGGATGATCTGGATAGGCGGCGAGAATGGCTTGCAGTATTTCGCTAACAGACACTTCCACGACATCACCGCCATCAACGGTAAGTGGATGCTCGGGATTTCCGGGATCGTTGAAACAGCGAACGGAGATTTGTGGTTGAACGGCGAGAATGGGATTTTTCATATCGGTCGACAGGAGATTGCGAAAGTACTGACAACTCCCGACTATCAGGTAGGCGGCCAGCACTTTGGTGATCGAGAAGGAGCCCCCGGTAGCGCGGCACAGATCCGCCCGCTGCCAACCGCCATCGAGGGCAGTGACGGACGCCTCTGGTTCGCCGGCTCCCACGGTGTGGTCTGGCTTGATCCGGCAACTTCGTCACACACAATCCCGCCACCGCCGGTTGTCATCACTTCCGTTTCGACTAACAAAAGGAGTTATGACCCAGCCTCAGCTCTCCTTTTTCCTGCGCACACCCCGGAAGTTCGAATCAGTTTTGCAGCTATAAGCTTATCTGACCCGGAAGCTATACGCTTCCGCTACAGGTTGCGAGAAACGGATACTGTCTGGCGTGAATCCGACAGAGCCACTCCGGTGACGTATCAGAACCTGGCGCCGGGCTCCTATCACTTCAGCGTAAATGCCTCGGATACGAACGGGATGTGGTCCAACAATATTGCTACAGCCGACTTTACTTTGCTGCCTGCTTGGTACCAGACGGTCTGGTTTCATGCGGCCATCGCTCTTATCGCTATTCTTGCACTGTGGCTGATCTACCGTGTGCGCTTGTGGCAAGTTTCCAGTGCCATTAGTGCGCGAGCGGACGAGCGATTGGCCGAGCGGACTCGGATGGCGCGTGAACTCCACGACACCTTTATCCAGACCATCCAGGGAAGCAAGATGGTTGTGGATGACGCTCTGGAAAACTCTATCGATGCGGCACGGATGCATCGCGCACTCACTAAATTGGCCGCCTGGCTCGAACGGGCGATACATGAGAGCCGAGCAGCACTCAATTCCTTGCGCGAATCGACCAGTACACGTAACGATTTACGGGAAGCATTCGAGCGCGTGGCGGAAGCAACCTGGATTCCTAACTCGATGTCGGTCAATCTGTCCGTGATCGGCGATGCACGGGAAATGCACCCGATCATTCGGGATGAGATTTACCACATCGGCTTCGAGGCGATTCGCAATGCCGCTCAGCATTCACGCGCTAGCCGCCTGGACATTGAGCTCCGCTACGCCCATGATCTGGTACTTCAAATCAGCGACAACGGTATCGGCGTCGACCCAACGACGCAGGATCTTCGGAAAGAAGGCCATTATGGATTGCAGGGCATGCGCGAGCGAGCGGGCCGTATTGGCGGCAAGCTGACGATGCTAAGCACAGTTAAATCGGGGACCATCATCACCCTCGCGGTACCAGCGGAACTCGTGTACCGAACAGAGCGTCGGAGCTGGTTAAGGCGAAAGATTGACGACATAGGCGACTGACCGCCACGCCGATCAGGGAAGCCGCTCAGAAAGATGCTTCCGCTGGCGCGGCCAGCGAAGGACCATTAATTGGTCCGGCTCGCACCGTGTAGAAACATTTCGGAGGCGCCGAAGGCTGGTCCTCCGGCGCCCGGCTCTCATCTGAATATTCCCAGTTGCTGAAGTGAACCGGGCCGCGATTACCGTTGGGCAACTTCTTAACGACATGCTGATCTTCACGGCCAAACACAAAAGCGGGCGTGATTACATTTCCAAAGCTGAAGTACTCCGGAAAGACCTGGGCGCCCGGGCCGCTGCAGAGGTGACACCGCAGGAACTGGAACTCTGGCTCCGAAAACACTGCAAGACGCCGGCGACAACGAACCGTTACCGTGCGGCCCTCAGCCTGGCCTGCCGGGAAGGCATGCGGAACGGGAAGGTGATGACGAATCCGGCGCGCCTCGTGGCGCCGAGGAAGGAACCGGTCGGCCGGCTCCGGTTTCTGTCCAGGGACGAATACAACAAACTCCGCGAAGTGATCGCCCGGAAGTACCCGGGTACGAATCATGTTGCGGAGTTCATTGTCGGTGTCCACACCGGGATGCGCCTGACCGAGCAGTTCTCGCTACGCTGGAACCAGGTGGATCTGAAGCGGAGACAGATCGACCTCACCAAGACGAAGAACTACTCACCGCGCACCGTGTTCCTGAACGCCAGCGCCGTTGAAGCGCTCCAGTCGCTTCAGCGGCGAGGACAGAAACCCACGGACCCGGTGTTCCCGCGCCAGGGGCGGAAAGGACGGTTCGACACCAGGTCCTGGTTCGAGCCGTCGGTTGAAGAGGCCGCGATTCCACGGATCATCTGGTACGAAGCGACCAGGCACACCTGCGGGTCATGGCTGGCGATGGCCGGGGCCAGCATGAAGGAAATCCAGGTGGCCATGGGCCACAAGACCATCACCGTGTCCGCGCGCTATTCCCACCTGAGCCCGCAGCACAGCTTGTCGGTGATCGACCGGATCGCCGATGGCACAGAAAGCTCCAACATGCACCTCTACATGCACCAGCAGTCTGAGAGCGCAAAAGAGCAGGAAGCAGATGCCAAAGAGCTTACTCTGCAACTTGCTGATTAACTGTCATTTGAGCTGGTGCCGGGAGGGGGGGTCGAACCCCCATGGCCGCAAGGGCCGGCGGATTTTGAGTCCGCTGCGTCTGCCAGTTCCGCCATCCCGGCATCGGGGTGGGAACACAAGTCGAGTTTAGCAGCAGGAATGTACGCGCCGCTCCCTGGTGATCAGCCCCAGCGTCTGATGAATCTTCAGCATGTGCGTCCGCTTGTTCAGTCGCGCCTGGAGTTTCGCATTAGCCTGCGTTTGCGCCGGTGTGAATCCCAGGTCGCCCAGGCTCGGTTCATTGTTCTGCGGCTTTTGCTGTTGGGACTGGGTGTTCTGCGCGAGCACCGGCATCGGCGCGTCCGGCAATTCGACGGAGGGCAACAGGGAAGAGGAAAGGATCGACCCGGGGACCGCAGAGTGACCGGAGGATTGCGCGAATGTCAGGAAGGGAATCAGGAGAACGGAGACAAGAATAAGGAAGGGTTTCTCTGGCCCAAAGCCTCTCAACAACTCGCGGCCTTTCTGCTCCTGAAGCGACAGGATGTGCGTGACCACTGGCGCATCCATCGCCATCCTAACAAATCTTCACAGCGATCCCTTCTGCGGCGAGATTCGTTCCGAATTCTTCATGGAATCGTCACTGTCTTCGTCGTCAGTCTTCTGCTCCATTCGCTTCGGTGCCTGCAAAAGATCAAGCCGATAGGCGGCTGCCTGCGCATCCGCAGCGCCCGCAGTATTCGCGCGTTCCATATCGCGAATCGCCGTACGCGTTCCCACGTGCCTGGCTGACGGATCCTTCTCGGCCATGGCGACCAGTTGCGGCAAATGTCTCCACCACACGATCCGCTCGTACGCTTCCTTGTTGAAGTAGCGATGGCCCTGCGCCTCATGCAGCCCGGTAAGCCAGACAACATCGGCATCCCCCCATGGCATGGGCGGAGGCGGCGCGATGCTCGACTCTGTCGATTCGGTCAGCAGGAGCCGAACGCGAGCCGCAGCCCGATACCCGTCCTCGCCCTCGAGGCCCACCGGTTGGAATGCGTCCGCCAGAGCGGTCGGCAGATGAAGGCGGTCGAAGATGGCCGCAACTTCGTTCTCCTGCGGCAGAGTGTCGAAGAAAGTGCGCAACAAACACCAGGCGATCACCGGAGCCCATACCGCGACAGACCTGACCTGCGGACTGTAGCTGGGCAGAACGGTACGCGCCTCCGAGGGCCAACCCCGGCTGAAGGCTCGCTCCTGCGATGGAACCCTGGCCGCAGCCACGAGCAGCGCGTGGTACCGGCGCACGGCCGTTTCCAAAGGGAGCGCCAATCGCTGCGAAGGACCCGAAGCCGGCACGGTCAGGGGAGCAGGCGCTTCCGCGGATTGCACCCGGGACTCATCCGCCTTCTCGGCTTTCGGTTGCGCAGCCGCAGCCGGCTCCTCGGCGCGCAGAGCCGTCATCGCCGCCCTCAGGAACCGCTCTGCATTCTTTTCCAGCGCCTCCAGCATGTCCTCTCGGCTGCACGGAGCCTTCGCCGCGTGCGCCAGCACATGGTCCGCCGCTTCTGCCTCAACCAGATCGGCATAGCAGTGCAACAGGGCCGGATCGAGAGCCGCGCGCAGCGCGTGATGCACCGGCCGCAGCTTGAACTTCGCCATCGCGTCGTCCAGGCTCCACGTCCCGGTGCCGTTCAGATCCTTACAGAGCGCGTCCCAGGGCTGGTCCGCCGTTGACCGCATCTCCCGCCAGTTCTGAAAGACGTGATACTGATACGCACCGAGCTGCAGATGGAAGCCGTGACTGCGGATCTCCCCGATATGCCGCAGATAGTGCAACCCTGTCGCATTATCCTGATAAGCGAAGAGCGTATCACCCTGGGCCGGCAATCCCAGAGCATCATGGATCGTCACGTTGAAGAGCGCCCCGCTGCCTTTGTCGGCCCGCGCCGCCGAGTGGTGCAGCGTGCCCGAAGTGCTGGCGTATTTGTTGTGATACACCGCCAGCGCGGACTGGTCACCGAGCCGGTTCGACCACGCAAACACGTTCTCGTCCACGGTTCCGTCATCGCGCCAGAAGTCGAACAGCGCAAAGTTGGCGCTGTCGGCGAACACCTTCCGGTTTTTCAGCAATGGCGCAATCTCCCGCTGGTGGCGCTCCACCAAGGGCTGGTTGGGTGTCTCCTCATAGCGAGGCCGCTTGTACTCCATTCCATACTTCTCGGTGAACGCCTCGATCTGCCCGTGCCCAAACATCGGAAGCCCCGGCAGGGTCGCCATCATGGTGCAGACACCAAAGTATTTGTCCCCGGTTCCGAACTGATCAATTGCCGTTCTTTCATCGGGATTGCTCATGAAGTTGACGTAGCGCTTGAGGATGTCAGGATCGAACTCCACAGTGTTCTTGATCACCGATCGGTACTTCGCGTTCTCCTCGTCACGCAGCATGTTCATGAACGCGCTGTTGTACACGCGATGCATGCCCAGCGTCCTGACGAAGTATCCCTCCAGCAGCCAGAACGCCTCGGCCAGCAGCAGCGTGCCGGGGACTTCGGCAGCCACTCGATCCACCACCTCGCGCCAGAACTCATGCGGCATCGCCGCGTCGAACTGTTCCTGGGTCATGGCAAATTCGGCCCGGGAGGGAATCGATCCGCCGCTGCCTGGCACGGGAAACCAAAGCCGCTGCACATGGCGCCGGGCCAGAGTCATCGCGGCGTCAAAGCGAATGATCGGAAAAAGCCGGGCCACGTGCAAAATCGTCTGGATCACCTGCTCCCGCACCGCGGCGCTCAGGTAGTTCAGCTGCGCCGTGTCGTTCCAGGGAAAGCTGGTGCCGTCGTTACCGTGATAGACATACTCGGTGTGTCCGGAGCGATTGTCCCGACGCTGGAAGACCACCGCAGCATCGCTCTGGTCGTAGTAGTGATCTTCAATCCGGATCGAGACCCGCCCGTCCGGCGACAGATCGGGACCGTTAAAGCTGTACGCCGGGTACGGCCGGTCCGTCCGTGAGAGAAACCACTCCGGGTGGTCCATCAGCCAGGGCGAATCGATGCCCATGTGGTTCGGAACCATGTCACTCGCGAGGCGGATGCCATATCGAGTGGCGCGCTCCCGCAGATTGCGGTAGGCGTAATCGCCGCCCAGGTCATCAGCGATCCGGTAATCGAAGAGCGAGTAAGCGGATGCAACGGCGTCCTGCTGCCCGCGCATGCGCTTTATCAGCTGCGATGCGCGGCTGCGCTCCCACACACCAATCAGCCACAGCGCATTCATCCCCCGGCGCGCCAGCGTCTCCAGCTCTTCGTCCGGAATTTGATCCAGACGTTCGATCGGCCGACCGTATTGCCGCGACAGCTGCGCCAGCCAAACGTAAGAGCTCTTGGCGATCATCACCACATTCGGCATCCAGTCCAAATCGGGGCTGAAGCGCTCGTACTCGACATCCCCCGGATGCGCGCTGCGTCGAAAATCCGGCACCTCCGAATGCGGCGTGTCGCTGAAAGGATCGTGGGGCCGGCGCGCTGAGTCCGGGTGGAACCGCATCCAGATGGCGACCTCTTCCTCCTTCAGCACATCGGCGGCCAGCAGGATTTTCTGCAGATTCTCGCCAAGATAGTGCGCCCAGTTCTCGCGGATCCAGGCCAGCTGGCCCGAGAGGGAATCCGGCGACGCCTGCATCGGCGCCATCAGAAGATCCAGCAGGTTGCCGCGGCCCATGCCGGTATCGGGACGCGTCGCAAAGTAGCTGCCCAGAGCAGCCGTGACCTGCGGATACGCGGTGCTCTCGGCAAGCTTTTTGTCGTCGTACAGTTCGCGGAAGGGCCGAAAAGCGGCATTCTGGTTGGCCAGCCAGAGCAGCATCATTTCTTCCAAAACCGCCTCGCGGTGCGCCAGGCCCTCGGTGGAACGGTCGAGCCACTTGTCGAGTGGCTCTTCGCCGCGGTAGATGGCGACGTTGGGGAACTCCTCGACAAACGTGCGCAGCAGGCGCTCGACATTCTCCTCGCCCACGCGTTCGGAAAACCAGGTCAGCGCGCCCTGGGTGACCTGCGGGTCCCGGTTGCGCCGGTAGAGCGCCACCAAAGCGTGGCTGACCTCGTCGATCAGGCCCATGGCGAACAGCGCGCCGGGGTTGACGACCTTATCCTTGTCGCCGTTCGCGGCCCGAATTTCGGTCATGCGAAAGGCCAGCTCGCGGCACGAGGCGAGATCGCCGAAAATGACGTTGCCGACGAAGTTGAACAGGGCGTCGCTCACCTGATAGCGGTTGCGAGCTTCACGCGAAATGTGGAATTCCATCATGGGTTTTCAGGGACAGCGGAGACGGGAGAGTGCCTTTTCTTTCATGCGATGCGGAAAGCGCTCGTCGAGTCAGCAGCTTGTCGGCAAAGAGATTCTACTTCCCGGCCGGGTTGCCTGCCGCCCGAGGCACGCTACCATACGGTGCAATGCCTGAGTTGCCCGACATTACGGCGTATCTCAGCGCCCTCCAGGCTCGGATTCTGGGTCAGCGGCTCCTGCAGGTCCGGCTGAACAGCTTCACCCTGCTGCGAACCGCCCAGCCGCCCCTCGAGACCGCGGCCGGTCACACCGTCCAGGAGCTCCGGCGCATTGGCAAGCGGATTGCCATCGGCCTCGATGGCGAGCTGTGGCTCGTGCTGCACCTCATGATTGCCGCCCGTCTGCACTGGAAACCAGCCGGAGCCAGGCTGGCTGGCAGAAACGCCCTCGCTGCTTTTGATTTTTCCAGCGGCTCCCTGGTGCTCACCGAAGCTGGCACGAAGCGCCGCGCTTCGCTCTACGTCGTTTCTGGCGAGGAGGCGCTGCTCTCATTGGATCCCGGCGGAATCGATGTCCTGGCATGCGGCCTTCCCGATTTTCGCGCGGCATTAACCGCCGAGAATCGCACCCTGAAGCGAGCCCTCACCGACCCCCGCCTCGTCAGCGGCATCGGCAACGCCTATTCTGACGAAATTCTCCACGCGGCGCAGCTTTCGCCAGTCACCCTCACCCACCGGCTCGCTGAGGCCGAGTGGCAGCGGCTGTTCGCCGCGACCCAGGACACCCTGCGCCTGTGGATCGACCGGCTGGGCGCCGAGGCGGGCAGGGAATTCCCGGAAAAGGTGACCGCCTTTCGCCCTGAGATGGCGGTCCATGGCAAATTCGGCCAGCCCTGTCCGCGCTGCGGCACCCAAATCCAGCGGATCCGCTATGCCGACAACGAGACCGATTATTGTCCGCAATGCCAGACCGGCGGCAAGCTCCTGGCCGACCGTGGCCTCTCCCGTCTCCTCAAGCAGGATTGGCCGCGCACCCTGGATGAGCTGGAATCGCTCAAGCGGAAAGCCAGCGCCTCGTAAAGGCTTGAGAAGTCTCCGCCAACACGCGCCAAACTCTGCACCTGTGGACGGATTCGCCGCATATTAACCTTGTTGTAAACGTTGATCCACAATGCCCCGTTATTTCAGGTAGGACCGGGTTTTCGGATCTTTGGCCCCAGCCTGCGGGAATTCGGGAACGGTTCTGTCTCCCCACACACGACTGACACCCCTTTTTCCTGCAAGATACCGGCCCGGCTTCGGAGGAGCACCGATGCAAAAGTACCTCGCGACTTCGCTTTCCGCCCTGTTGCTTTTCAGCCCGGCGGTCAGCCCAGTCACAGCTGCCGCCCAGGCGGACACTACGGCCACCCCCATCAAGCATGTGGTGGTTATTTTTGGTGAGAACATCTCGTTCGATCATTATTTCGGGACCTATCCTTATGCGACCAACCCCAAAGGCGAGCCGTGGTTCCATGCCGCTCCCGATACGCCCAGCGTCAACGGCCTCAGCGGAGCGCTCCTCACCATCAATCCCAACCTGCTGAATGCCAGCAACGGCGCCGGGGCGATGAATCCGTTTCGGCTCGACCGCTCTCAGGCGTCCACGGCCGATCAGGATCACAACTACACGCCCGAGCAGGAAGCTTTTCACAATGGCCTGATGGACTCGTTCCCGGAGTACACCGGCACGCCCGGTCCACCGCCCAGCGCTTACTCCACAACTGGCCTGGTCATGGGCTATTACGACGGCAACACCGTCACGGCGCTGTGGAATTATGCCCAGGAGTATGCGCTCAACGACAATTCGTACGGATCGACCTTCGGTCCCTCCACGACCGGCGCGCTGAACCTGATCTCCGGCCAGACCAATGGCGTCTCCGACCAGATCAGCGCCAGCAGTAAGGTCGTAGACGACGGCAGCGGCGGACTCACCGATATCGGCGACGCTGACCCGATTGGCGATATGTGCTCAACCACCACCGGCGCCCAGATCAGCATGGGGGGTCAGAACATCGGCGACCTGCTGAACGCTGAGGGTGTCACCTGGGGCTGGTTCGAGGGCGGGTTCAATCTCAGCCTCAAGAACTCCAACGGCACCACTGGCTGCGCTCGCTCGACCACATCCGCGGTCACCGGCGTCACGGAAACCGACTACATCCCGCATCACGAGCCCTTCCAGTACTACACCTCCACCCAAAATCTCAAACACGTGCGTCCGTCTTCCGTCAGCATGATCGGGCATGACGACGCAGCCAACCACCAGTACGACATCAACGATTTCTACAGCGCCGTCCGCGCCGGCAACATGCCCGCCGTCAGCTTCCTCAAAGCCCCCGGCTTTGAAGACGCTCACGCCGGCTATTCCGATCCCCTCGACGAGCAGGATTTCGTGGTGAAGGTGATCGACTTCCTCCAGACAACGCCCGACTGGTCTTCCACGGCAGTCTTCATCAACTACGACGATTCAGACGGTTGGTATGACCATCAGCTCGGTCAGATCGTCAACCAGTCCACCACAGCCGACGACATGCTCACCGGCAACGGCCAGTGCGGCGCCGGAACCGACAGCGCTCTGCCCGGACCCAGCGGCGCTGCCCACGCGCAGGGACGCTGCGGCTTCGGTCCCCGCATTCCGATGATGGTCATCTCGCCCTGGGCGAGGCACAACTTCGTCGATCACACCCTCACCGACCAGGCTTCCATCATCCGCTTTATCGAAGACAACTGGCTCGGCGGCAAACGGATCGGCAGCGGCTCCTTCGACGCCGTTTCCGGCCCCGTGAACAACATGTTCGACTTCAGCCATATGGAAAACCGCCGTCCCTTCCTCCTCAACCCCAGCTCAGGCGAGCCTGGCTGGTAACGCTCCTGCCTGGACCGGCTTTCGACGCCTTGCGCAGAGGAAGCCGGTCCAACCCTCAATTTTCAAGAGACAATCAGAGGGAATGTCCCTTTCTTTCCGCTCCAGACGCGCTTTCCTGCGCGATGCCGCTCTCGCCGCTGCCAGCCTCGGTCTCGATCTTCAGGCGCACTCCGCAGAGGTAGCGCCTGCGCTGGATCCAACAACCCTGACCCCCTTTGTGGATCCGCTTCCCATTCCCCGAGTCTTGCAACCTGAGGGCACGCGTCCCAACCCCGAAAATCCCCGCGCGACTTTGCCGTCCTATCGCGTCGCCATGACCGAAGCGCACATGCGGGTCCATCGCGATCTCCCCCCCACCCGCATGTGGACCTTCAACGGCACCTTCCCCGGCCCGACCATCGAGACCGAGAGTGGCCAAGGCGTGATCGTCGAGTGGCAGAATCGCCTGCCCCCGCATCACTTCCTCCCCATCGATCACACCCTCCACGGCGCCGAAGCATCCCTGCCCGAAAGCCGCTCCGTCGTTCACCTGCACGGCGGCCGCACTCCGCCGGACAGCGACGGCTATCCGGAGAACTGGACCGTTCCCGGCCAGTCGCAGATCTGCCACTACCCCTCAGCGCAGCACGCCGCGCTGCTCTTCTACCACGACCACGCCATGGGCATTAACCGTCTGAACATCTACGCCGGCCTCCAGGGATTCTTCATCGTCCGCGACCCTCGTGAAGACGCCCTTGCCTTGCCCTCCGGCCCTTACGAAATTCCGCTGATGATCTCCGACCGCCTGCTCACCCGCGATGGCCAGCTTCTGTACCCTGTTTCCGCCAATCCGCGGAAGCCCTGGGTCCCCGAGGTCTTCGGCAACGCAATCCTCGTCAACGGCAAGCTCCTCCCTTATTGCGACGTAGAACCGCGTCCCTACCGCCTGCGCCTGATGAATGGCTCCAACGGCCGCTTCTATCGCTTCGAGCTATCGAACCGCACTGCTTTCCAGGTCATCGCCAACGACCAGCGCCTGCTCCACTCTCCCGTCTCCACAAAACGGCTGCCCCTCGCCCCCGCCGAACGCGCTGACATCCTCGTGGACTTCACCCCGCTCGCCGGCTCCACAGTCCGCCTCGTCAGCGATTCCTTCGATATCCTCCAGTTCCGCGTGGCGAAGCAGGCTCCGGCCGCAGGAGCAGCACCCGCCCTTCCCGCTGTCCTCCACCAGAACGTCGTCCGGTTGTCAGAGAAGGACGCCGTCCAAACCCGGCGCCTGACCCTCGACGAGCACGTCGACGACGTGCAGCGATCGATGGGCATGTTGCTCAACAACACGCCCTGGCATGCTCCGATCACCGAAAAGCCCGTGCTGAATACCACCGAAATCTGGGAGCTCGTCAATCTCACCGAGGATTCCCACCCCATCCACCTGCATCTGGTGCGGTTCCAGATCCTCGACCGCCGTCCCTTCGACGTCTTCGAATATATGAACCGGGGCGTTCTGCGCTTCACCGGACCGGCCCAGCCGCCGGAGCCCTTCGAAGCAGGCTGGAAGGATACGGCACGCGCCGACCCCGGCATGCTCACCCGGATCATCGTCCCCTTCGAGGGCTACACCGGCCGCTACGTCTGGCACTGCCACATCCTCGAGCATGAAGACAACGAGATGATGCGGCCGTACGAAGTCGTTCCTCCCGGCGATCGCAAGCCCGCGTGAGTCACGGGACTCCGCCCGCGTAATTTTTCACCCTCGCTTTTTGCAAAGCCGGAGGAAGGTCGGCTAAGGTTGAGGCAGACTCCTGTGCAGGCGCGGCCAAAGTGAGCCCGGGCGCGCATCCCTCGTCTTGACAACCGAATCGAGAGGCGCAACGTGAAAAAAATCGGCGTTCTGTTCGGCATGGAAAACACCTTTCCCGGCGCTCTGGTGGAAAAGATCAACAGCAAAAACCTCGACGGCCTCTCCGCCGAATTTGTGGAGATCGGCGCCATCCGCCTCGATCTTCCTCCGGCCTGGTCAGTCATCGTCGATCGCATCTCCCACGACATCCCCTTCTATCGAGCCTTCCTCAAGCACGCCGTTCTGCAGGGCACCACCGTCATCAACAACCCCTTCTGGTGGTCGGCCGACGACAAGTTCTTCAACTATTCGCTCGCTGCGAAGCTCGGCGTCGCCGCGCCGCCCACCGTCATCCTGCCCCACAAGCAATATCCGCCGGGAACCACCGACCGCTCCATGCGCAATCTGCAGTATCCCCTCGACTGGGACGGCGTCTTCAACTACATCGGCTTTCCCTCGTTTCTCAAGCCGGTCAACGGAGGCGGCTGGCGCGACGTCTTTCACGTCCATTCGCGTGAGGAGTTCTTTCACGCCTATGACCAGAGCCGCGACCTCTGCATGATGCTGCAGCGCGCGGTGAACTTCACCGACTATTTCCGCTGCTACGTCGTCGGCCAGGAAAAAGTCCACATCATGCACTACGATCCGCGGCGCCCCCATCACGAACGCTACGTGAAGAACCCTCCCGCGACCGACAAAAAGCTGTGGCACCGTGTTGAGCAGGACGCTCTCAAGCTCTGCCGCGCGCTGGGCTATGACCTGAACACCGTCGAGTTCGCCGTCGAAGACGGCATCCCCTACGCCATCGACTTCATGAACCCGGCGCCCGACGCCGACCTTCATTCCGTGGGCCAGGCGAATTTTGACTGGATCGTGAATGCCGTCGCCGATCTCGCCATCCACAAAGCGCAGACCGCCAAACCGCATGTGCCCGAGTTCCACTGGAGCGCCTATCTCGGCGCGGCATCCCAGGGCCCGGAAAAGGCGGCGAAGACTCCGGAAAAAAAGCCAGCTGCGGCAAAAACATCGGCAAAGAAGACAGCAGGCGCCCAACCGGCAGCCAAAAAAAGTCCCGCAAAAAAGTCGGCGAAGAGCCCCGCAAAATCCGGATCCGGCCAGCCGGAGGCGACTCTCTCCGCCATCGAGTAGCCAAATTTTCAGTTGCGCGCTGGGCCGTTTCAGCCTACAACGGTAGGCACCATGCGGCCCTCGTTCACTCTCGGAATCGAAGAGGAATACCAGACCGTCGATCCGGTCACGCGCGATCTGCGCTCGCACATTGCCACCGAGATGCTGGCCCAGGGCAAGCGGCGCCTCGAAGAGCGCGTCAAAGCCGAGATGCACCAGTCGGTCATCGAAGTGGGCACCTGCGTATGCCGAACCATCGAAGAGGCGCGCGCGGATATCTACCAGCTGCGCCGCGAAATGATTCGGCTGGCCGCAGAGCATAACCTGGTTTTGGTCGCGGGCGCCACGCACCCCTTTGCCGACTGGCGCACCCAGGAGATTTACCCTGACCCGCGCTACCACCAGGTCGTCAAGGATCTGCAACTCGTCGCCCGGTCGAATCTCATCTTTGGCCTGCACGTGCATGTGGGCATCGAGGACCGCGAGTCAGCGATCCGGATCATGAATTCCATGCGGTACTTCCTGCCGCACATCATGGCTCTGGCCACCAACTCGCCTTTCTGGCTGGGCCTGAATACCGGATACAAGGGCTATCGCGCCAAGGTCTTCGAGAACTTCCCCCGCACCGGCATTCCCGACGCCTTTTCCAGCTATTCGGAATTCGAGAACTACGTCACGCTGCTGGTCAAGACCAACTGCATCGACAACGCGAAGAAAATCTGGTGGGACATTCGTCCCCATCCGTTCTTCAACACCATCGAAGTGCGGGCCTGCGATATCCCGCTGCGCGCCGAGGAAACCGTGGCCATCGCGGCGCTGATTCAGGCAACAGCGGCCTATCTGTACCGGTTGCACGCTGCCAACCAGGATTACCGGCAGTATGCGCGACCGCTGCTCTCCGAGAACAAATTCCGCGCGGTCCGTTATGGGCTCGACGGCAAGCTGATCGACTTTGGGCGGCAGGAAGAAGTGCCCGTTCGCGACCTGATCGAAGAGTACATCGCGATGGTTGAGCCGGTTGTCGATGAGCTGGGGAGCCGCGACGCCATCGAATCGATCCGCACCATTCTGGAGACCGGTACCGGCGCAGATCGCCAGCTTCGCAAGTTCGAGGAGACCGGCGATCTAAAGGCCGTCGTCGACTATATGGCCGAAGAGACGAAGGCGGGCCTGTTTGATGCTGAGCCCATGGCTTCGCAGAGCGTCGCCTGACCTGGATTCAACATTTCAGTGTCATGAATTTTTCAGGTAGCCTGACAGGATGAGCGGTTCTTCGTCTCTTCTTTCTCCGGACTCCTCGGCGCGCTCCCGTCTGCTGGAGTCCTCATTTCCGTCGGAATTTTCCCCCGGCGCCAGGGCGGCTGTTTCCACTTGCCTTCGTGTCGAGCCATCGGAAAAAGTCACTTTGATTTCTGACCGGTTGACGCTGCCGATTGCCGCCTCGCTGGCCCATGAACTGGCTGCCAACGGATGCCGCTGGAACGCTTTCGTTCTGGAAGATCTCGCGCCTCGCCCGCTGACGGCGATGCCTGCCGAAATCCTGGCAGATATGGAGACCTCGGATGTCAGCATTTTTGCTGTGCAGGTCCAGCGCAACGAGCTGCAGTCGCGCATGCAGATGACCGAAGTCGTCAATCGCCGTCGCATGCGGCACGCGCACATGGTCAACATCAATCCACAGATTATGTGCGAAGGCATGCGCGCGGATTACGATCTTGTCGATCGCCTTTCGCAGAAAGTCATTGAGAAGGCCCGGAAAGCGCGATTCGTTCGTGCGACCACCGCGGCCGGAACCGACATTCGGGCCGAGATGAATCCTGAGTACAGGTGGCTCAAGACATCGGGAATCATCTCCCGCGACAAGTGGGGCAATTTGCCCGGTGGCGAGATCTTCACGACGCCCGGCGAAGTTAACGGGAGCTTCGTTGTCGATGGCGTTGTTGGCGACTACCTCTGCGCGCAATATGGGCTGCTGGAAGCGTCGCCGCTGACCATCGAGATTCGCGGCAATCGCATCGTGAGCTGCACCTCGCACAACAAGGCGCTCCAGGCGGATTTTCACGCCTACACGCACACCGATGAGAACTCCGACCGCGTCGGCGAGTTTGCCATCGGGACCAACATCGGGGTCCACCGGGTGATCGGCAACATTCTCCAGGACGAAAAATTTCCCGGTATTCACATCGCCTTCGGCAATCCCTATGGCGAGCACACCGGCGCGCCATGGCACAGCTCCACGCACATCGATGTCGTTGGATTGCGCTTCAATATCTGGATTGAAGACGAGCCGATCATGCGCGAAGGGAAGTTTCTGATCGAGCCGTAAATCTGCACCACTTTTTTCTAGTTACGCATCGAACGACTATGGCGACAACCACATCTCCGGCAAAGTTTGCAACGAAAACCCTGGGTAACTCCGATCTGCACCTGACTCCGATCGGCTATGGCGCCTGGGCGATTGGCGGCGGCAACTGGGAATTTGCGTGGGGCGCGCAGGACGACAGCGAATCGCTGCGCACGATCGAGCGCGCGCTGGACAGCGGTCTGAACTGGATTGATACAGCGGCAATCTACGGTCTCGGCCACTCGGAAGAGATCGTCGGTAAGGCGCTGAAGGGCCGTAGTCAGAAGCCGTACGTCTTCACCAAGTGCTCCATGCGCTGGTTTCCTGACCGCAGGATCTATCGCAGCCTGAAAGCGGGATCGCTGCAGGAAGAAATCGAAAACTCGCTCACCCGTCTCGGCGTGGACACCATCGACCTCTATCAGATCCACTGGCCCAATCCCGAAGATGAGCTTGAAGAAGCCTGGGAAACGCTGGCGAAATTCCAGGAAGAGGGTAAGGTTCGCTATATCGGGGTCTCCAACTTCAATGTTGAACAGATGAAACGGGTGCAGAAGATCGCTCCGATTACCTCCCTGCAGCCGCCCTATTCCTTGCTCCGCCGCAATATCGAAGAGGAGATCCTTCCGTTTTGCCGCCAGAACAATATCGGCGTTATCAATTATTCCCCGATGGTCTCCGGCCTGCTGACCGGCAAGATGACCGCTGAGCGGGTTCGGGATCTGCCCGAGGACGACTGGCGGAAGCGTAGCCCGAACTTCCAGTCGCCCAAGCTGGAGCGGAATCTCGAGCTCGTGAAGCTGCTGGGCGAGATCGGGAAGAAGCACGGCGTCGAACCGGGCGTGGTGGCTGTTGCCTGGACCCTGCGTCATCCCGCAATCACGGCGGCCATTGTCGGCGCCCGTCGGCCGGATCAGGTGGATGGCGTTCTCCCCGCGGCAACCTTCCGGCTGAGCGATTCTGAGGCCCTGCGGATCGAGGGCTGGCTGGCGGAGCATCCCTAAGCTCGACTCGGCGCCAATCGGCCCCCTGACTTCGGTACCGTCCGGCCCTTGGTTTTCTCTTGCTCTCCTCCGCACCAGTCCCTACGCTGGATAAAGACGGGGATGGTCCGCTCAGGCGGATCATCCCCATCGGCGTCTTAGGAGGCTTCTGCGCCCCACTCCCCGGACGGCCCTTACCGCTCTTTGAGAATTCTGTGCCGAGCCGCCGCAAACGGCTCGCGAGCCGTTCGCGACGGCTCGGACCCGACAGGCCAAGGTAATACCCAAAAGGTATTACCCTCGAAGTCCTGTGGATTCAACAAAAACGTACCCACCGCCATGGGGGGGTGGGGGGATCAGTCCGGACTACCGGAGATTTTCTGCGAGAGCTGCAGCAGTTTGTCGTAATTGCCCTCAACGAAAGCAGCGTTTGCCGAGGTGATGGATCCAGGAGGGTATGCCTCGAGCGCACCCTGACGTTTCATGGAAACGAAGGCAATGTCATTAAGGAACGCCAGGCTGACGACGATGTATTCGCGAGAAGTCAGGCCGCTTTTATGGACGACGTCGGCCGCTTCGGGAAATCGTGTGTCGAGACTCTGCACTTTTTCATCGATGGTTTGGTCGTCACTGGGCTCAGCGTCCATTTTGGCCTTGAGCGCAGGATCAGAGGCTTCCAGCTGGTCGAGAGCGTCGATGGCTGCGCCCAGCTTCTCTACGTTATCCATAGTGAGCGGAAAGCTGCGGACCTCAGCCATATCGGGATCGTTGTCACCAGGTGCGGACTGGCAATAGCCCAGGAGCGGAGTCAGCAGGGCAAAAACGAGCAGCGCGGAGAGGTTGCGGCGGTTCATAAGGCACAGCCTTTAGTGAAAATCGGGGATGGAGCCGGCGGGGAGAGCGTGATCACAGTAACAGGGACGCCAAGGCGTTAGGAAGAGCTGCATAGGAAAAAATTTCAGGACGAACCTTACTGTGAACAGCCCAGGCCGCTTTGCGAGCCCGACGAGTCAGGGACGAACGCCGAAGGCCGTAATCCAGCCTTTGGCGCGATCCGTATCGACTCGTACCTGCGAAAACCCCGCTTGCGCCAGAAGGTCGCGGTGCTCGTCGGCGGTGAGGAGGGTCATGCCGGTTACCGGAGCGTACTTCTCCATGAGCTGGGCGCTCAAGTGGCCGCTGTCGCGATAAACCTCGGCGATCAGGATGAGGGTGCCTCCGGGTTTGAGGATGCGGAAGACCTCTCGGACGTCACCAGGGAGGCTGGGCCAGAAGAAGTGGGTTTCTATCGCCGTGGCGAGGTCGAAGGTGGCATCGGGCCAGGGAAGTTGGGAGACGGAACCCTGGACGATCTCCACCTGGCCACGGGCGATGGCGCGCGCGTTAGCTTTGCGGGAGGCTGCGACGCTGGTTTCCGAGTGGTCGATCCCGAAGACTTTGCCCTGAGGCGCCGCTGCGGCGAGTTTCTGGAGGGTGCGTCCACCGCCGCAGCCGATGTCGAGGAGGGTGGAGTCGGGGCGGATGGTGATGTGGGTGAGACCCCAGTCAGTGAGACGGGAGTGGGAAAGATTCATGCGCGCCAGGGTGAGGCGGCCGAGCCATCCCGAGGGATGGCGGAATCGGTTTGTGACGGTGTTCGGGGCGGACATTGGAGATGGGTGGAGGATACGCCCTGGGAAGGCATTTCCCGGAACGGGTCAGAGTTGTAC
Organism: uncultured Acidobacteriaceae bacterium; assembly: GCA_963770525.1. Lineage (GTDB taxonomy): Bacteria > Acidobacteriota > Terriglobia > Terriglobales > Acidobacteriaceae > Palsa-343. Next base: position 373,764 of record CAVYPY010000013.1, read on the forward strand.
TCGACGGTTTTTTCCCGACTTCCGGGCCGATCTCGACCTCTTCGTATCGATCTCAGAAGAGGCTCGCCCGGCGCAGGTAGCCCGGCCGAATTGCCGGACGTGAAGTCCGGCAGTTCGGAATCGCTGGATCACATCCCGTCAGCGTCGGTTTCCTGGTGGAAAGGCGATACCCATTTGCCGCCTTTCTTTTGCCACAGGGAAGAAGCGATCACCTTTCCAGCCTGCTTCTTACCCGAGCAGGTTGCATCCTGCGTGGCGGTGTAAATCATCAGCACCGTGTCCTTGTCGAGCCACATAAAGGAAAAGTCGGAGAGTGCGAAGCTGTTGACGTCACACCCCGAAGACGCCAGTTGATGCAGAACCTGCTGTTTCCCTCTGGCCACTACACCGTCGGCGATGTTGATGACGTCCTCCGGTGTCATCGCTTCAACCGGCTGCGCAGTGTGATCTTTCCAGCCCTGCCAGCCAGCCTGCTCTTTGGATTCAAGAGCCTTCTCCAGGCCTGCATTCGTTTGGGAGTACGAGGGAAGACCGGATAACAGCAAAACGAAACCAAGTGCTGCCAAAGAGATTCGCCGCATGTGTTTCACCTCACTTTGGTATTGAGGCGAGAACTATAGGTTTGAGCGAATGGCTTGTCAAGGAAAACGGGAGGGAAGAGCAAACGGGGATCGTGCAGTCGGGAACAGGGTGCTCGATCGGGAAATTACGACTTGGGGAACAGTTTGCTCGGTCGTTGACTGATGCGTTATTTCCGGGTTGCCGGTCCTGCCGGCGATTGGCGCTTAGCCCCGAAGTTCATTGAGTGGATGAGCGAGGCACCCGAGCCGGGGCTGGAAGCGGATGCCTGATATAGTTCTTCCGATCCAGAAATCCGTCTGCGCCGACACCTCAATCGCGCCACACGGTGCAAGGAGTAACCCGCAGGGAAGGGACTCCGATGCTGGCGATCCCGGTTCAGCCGAAAAGAGGAGGCATTATGTCGAAACTCTCAGTTCCTGTAATCGCAACTCTCACCCTGGGCCTGTTGTGTTGTGCCCCGGTGGCACCAGCGCAGATCTCGGTCAGCATTGGCGTGGCCCCGGTGTGCCCTTATGGATACTTCTCGTATCCGCCGTATCCCTGCGCACCCTACGGCTACTACGGTCCCGATTGGTTCGTAGGCGGAGTGTTTCTTGGCGCCGGCCCCTGGTTCCACGGCCCGGCCCACTTTAGCGGCCACGTCGATAACCGCTTCGACCCTCGTCACGGATACAAGGGGCCGTTGCCGGGGCGCGGAGAAGAGGCGAATAACAACTTCCACGGGAATGAGGCAAGAGATGGCAGAGGCCATGTAGTCAAAGAGTCTCACCCCGCCACGAATGAACACGCGCTGCCCGGACATCCGAGCGGCGGCGGACATCCGAGTGGCGGCGGACGTCCGAGATAGCAGTCATAGCAGGGACGCTTCGAATGAATTCCACCGGCCCGCCCTTGCGCTGCCGGACTCGATGTCTTTCGGCCTGCAAGTGCCGATCGGCGTTCTGACCGTGGACTCTTGTCGCACCCGAAGTCCTCTTGCCTGCCGCCCAATGGCCGACTCCCGGGAACGGTTCCTCGCTGCGGGCCCCGTTCGACTCGTTGACTCCCGCCGACTGGTCGAGGGGCGGCTCTCTCCGTCAGGGGAGAGTCTGTCCAGCGCTGGATAAGTTTCGGCGGCGCTCGGCCGGGACTGCAGTCGTCTTTATCTAAGATCCGAGGTACGAAGGGGCGAACGTCCGGCGATGGGTCCGGCGCGATTACACGCCGCCTTCGAAGATCTTTTTCGATAGATAGCGCTCGGCGGAGTCGGGGATCAATGTGGCGACGCGTTTGCCGGGTCCGAGGCGTTTCGCGATCTCCAGAGCCGCAAAGATCATCGCGCCGGAGCTGGAACCGGCGAGAAGTCCTTCCTGGGCGGCGAGTGCTTTGACGGTGGCGAAGGCATCGCGGTCGGAGACGGCGATGATCTCGTCGGCGACGGAGCGGTCGAAGGTCTTCGGGACGAAGTGGACGCCGATCCCTTCGACTTTGTGGGGACCGGGTTCCCCGCCCTGGAGGATGGAGCCTTCGGTTTCGACGGCGACCGTGAGGATGCGCGGGTTCTTCTCTTTCAGGAAGCGGGCAATACCGGAAAAGGTGCCGCCGGTGCCGACTCCGCCGATGAAAGCGTCGATACGGCTGTCCATCTGCTCCCAGAGCTCGACAGCGGTGGTGTCGTGGTGGAACTGAGGGTTGGCGGGGTTCTCGAACTGGAGGGCGGGCCAGACATTGGCGTCGGATTTGGCGAGGGCTATGGCCTGGCGGATGGCGCCGGCCATCCCTTCGGCTTCGGGGGTGCGGTGAACTTCGGCGCCGAATCCGCGCATGAGGGCGCATTTTTCTTCGGCGAAGCCTTCCGGGACGAAGAGGACGACGCGATAGCCGCGGTTGACGCCGACCAGGGCGAGTCCCACGCCGGTATTGCCGGCGGTGGCTTCGGTAATGGTGGAGTCTTTGTGGAGGAGGCCGCGGCGTTCGGCGTCGAGGATCATGCCGAGGGCAGCGCGGTCTTTGACAGAGCCGCCGGGGTTCAGGAATTCGAGCTTGGCGTGGACTTCGGCAGCGCTGTCTGGGACGAGGCGGCGGAGGCGCAGCACGGGCGTGTGTCCAATGAGCTGCGCGATGTCGTCGGCGGTGCGGAGGGAGGCGGAGTCGGCTGCTGGAGGCATAGGACTGGATAGTCTAGCAGCCGGGAGGCAGGAGCTGGGAGCCACGTGCTGGTAGCTGGGAGCCGGTAGCCCGTGGCCGGTAGCTGACGTGGGAACCGTCAGCCCTAAATGCGTTCACCACAGAGGACACGGAGGGCCTGAGGGCAGCTACAGGCGACAGGCTGTTTACTGGGGTGTGGCGTTGCGGTCGACGTTTTCGGCGACGCTGGTTTTGCGCCCGGACTGGCGGCCCAGGGGCCTTGGATAGTAACCGGCGCGGGTGCGGACGTAGAGCTTGCCGTGATGGGGAGCGGCCGCTTCAACGTGGACGGTCCGGTAGCCGCCGAGACTGGCAGCTTTCGTTGAATGGTAGCCGATGGTGTATTGGTTGCGGATGTCCTGGGCGACTTCGGCGGCGATGCTGTCGACATCCTCAAGGGAGCGGGGGAAGAAGGCGAGGCCGCCGGTCTCATCGGAGAGGAGTTGCAGGGCGCGCCTGGCCCGATGGGATTCTGCACCCCGGCTGTCCTCGCCGAAGAGGAGGCCGATGGAGTAGATGACCGGGCCGCCGAGATCCTGAACGCGGCGAATGGTCTGTTCGAGATTGAGGGTCGAGGCGTTGTCCTCGCCGTCAGTGACGATGACGAGCACCTGCTTGGAGCGCTTGGCGCCGTTGGCAAGCTGGTCGGCGGAGGCGACGATGGCGTCATAGAGCGCGGTGCCGCCGCGGGATTCGACGTGGGCGAGCGCCTCGCGGAGCTTGGGGACGCTGGAGGTGAAGTCCTGGTCGAGGAAGGCTTCATCGGAGAAGTTGACGACGAAGGCTTCATCCTGGGGGTTGGAGGCGCGAATAAGATCGAGGGCGGCTGTGTTGACGGCGGGGCGCTTGTCGCGCATGGAGCCGGAGTTATCGATGAGCAGACCGATGGAGACGGGAACGTCGGAGTGGGTGAAGGAGACGATGTTCTGGGGGGTATTGTCTTCCCAGACATGGAAATCGGCCTGGGTCAGGTCCTGGACGAGGTGACCGTCCGGATCGACGACGGTGCAGGGGAGGAGGACTTCGTCGACGTCGCGTGTGAGGGTGTAGACGCCGTGATTGCGCTTGATTTCCTCGTCAGTGTTCGGATTGCCTGGGCTGACGGCCGCGTTGTCGGCGGCGTCCGGGGAGATGATGGGGTCGCGATCGACGCTGAGGGAGGGCTGGGTCTCCGGCTGCAACGGAGACGGCTGGACTGTCTGCTGGGAGGCGGCTGGCTGGGGAGGTGGGGCTGAAGCGGTCTGGGCCGGGACAGCAAGGGATCCCGCAAGAAAAAGAAAAGCGACAAGATACAGACGTCGATAGAGGCAAGAGCGCATAAATTCCGGGAAGTGCGTGCACCGTGAACGGGGCGACCCCGGGGCCGGCGACAGCTTTCTTTTCACTGTACGCCTTTTCTTTTCGCCAGGGTGGCCGGGTATGTAACTCAAATCGTGCTCCGTTGCGGACTTCGATGCGGATTTTGACGCAACGGCTTCCACTGATAGGACGGAGAAACCGCAAAAAAGGATAGGGATGGAGGACGCGGCTACTGGAGCGGCGCGTAATAGCCGGTTCGGGCGTGGACGGTGAGCGGGGGCAGGCCCGGAGGGGGCATGAGCTTGACCTTCACTTTGCGCCACTTGCCGTCCATTCGGGGGTCGTCGGTCTTGTACCCGAGGACGTATTCGTTGCGGAGTTCGGCGCTGATGCGGGTGGCAATGTCGCCCATCTCGGAAAGGTCGTCGACACGAAAGAGGCGGCCGCCGGTGGCGCTGCTGATGTCGTTAAGAAGCAGAGGCCCGTTGCGCTCTTCGATGGTTGCGGCTTCCGGATCGAAGATACCGATGGAGTAAATCTGGGCGTCAGCTTCTTTGACGGCGGAGCGGACTTCGTTTTCCGTGTAGCGGCTGTTGTTATCGCCGCCATCGGAGACGACCAGTAAAGCCTTGCGGCGATACTTGGCCTCCTTCATCTTCTCCAGCCCCATGTAGATGGCATCGAGGAGGGCGGTGCGATGGCCGGGCTGGACGGTCGCCAGGCGGGCTTCGACGTCGTCGGGCGAGGAGGTGAAATCGGTAATGAGGTAGGGACGGTCGTTGAAGCCGATGACGAAGAACTCATCCTGGGGATTGGAGGTCTTCATGAACTGGATGACGGCGCCACGGGCGCGCACGACTTTATTGCTCATGCTGCCGCTGAGATCGAGGATGACGCCGATGGAAACCGGGGCGTCGTCGCAGGCGAAGCTGCGGATGATCTGGGAGTGGCCGTCTTCGGAGATGGCGAAGTTCTGTTTTTCAAGGCCGGTGACGAGGCGGTCCATGGGATCCGTAACCGTCAGGGGAACGAGAACGATGTTGGTGTCGACGCGGAACTGAATGCCGGTGCGCAGGGAGGCACCCGGGGTGAGGGGGATGGAGGGATCGGTTTTGGCGGCGACGGGCTGAGAACTGACATGGACCTGATTGAGCGGGTCATCCTGGCCACGAGCCGGAGAAGCGAGGAAGGGTGTGAGGAGGAGGAAGAGCAGAGGAAGACAACCGGTTCGGAGGCCAAGCCGGCGGGGTCCCGGAGTGATGTGAGCACCACGTTCGCGCCCAGCGCTGGACGCCATGACCATACCTCACGTGTCAAGAATACTGGCACGATTGAGAGACTTCTGCAATAGCCACTGACGCCGGAGAACACCCGCAATCAAAGGCGGATGGGAAGACGCTCTTTCGGTGCCACTGATGTAGCTAGATGCGGGAAGCCGGGAAGCGTTACGCGTGTGGAACGCGATAAAGGGCTGGAGGGCGAGCCATCCTGCGCCAAAAGATGGAGCGAGACGCTGGGATAGAATCGGTGGGAACAAAGAGATATGGCACGCATCTTTCCCTTTCGCGCGCTTCGCTACAACCTTGCGCAGGTATCGGCCGAGGACGTCGTCACGCAGCCTTACGACAAGATCACGCCGGCGATGCAGCAGGCGTATTACCAGCGGAGCCCCTATAACCTGTGTCGCGTCATTTTGCGGATGCCGGAGCTGTTCGATCAGGAGGGGGACGCTTATACGAACGCGGCCGGAGATTTCGCGGCATGGCGGGAGGCCGGGATCCTGGCACAGGAATGGCAGCCCTGCGTTTTTGCCTACTCACAACGATTTTTGGTTCCGGGGCAGCCGGACGTGTTGCGGGAGAGGCGAGGCTTCATCGCTCTGGGAGAGCTCTGCGACTACAGCCAGGGGGTGGTCTTCCGGCATGAGCAGACACTCTCGAAGCCAAAGTCGGACCGGCTGAACCTGCTGCGGGCGACGCGGGCGCATTTTGGGCAGATCTTTACGTTGTATTCGGACCCGGCGCGGAGCGCGGAAGAGGTTTTGTTTGGAAACGGAGCGGCAGGGGAGACGCTGCCGGAGATCGAGGTCACAGACGAGTACGGTGTCCTGCACCGGGTGTGGAAGGTCAGCGACCCGGCGAAAATCAGCCTGGTGGCAGCGGCCATGGATGATAAGAAGCTGATTATCGCGGATGGACACCATCGCTATGAAACGGCGCTGACATACCGCAAGGAGCGGGCCCCGGGGGCAACCGCCGAGAGCTGCGAGCGGATGGGTGCGGGGCTGCCGCAGCCTGCGTTCCCGGAAGCGGCGACCATGATGACCTTTATCAATATGGATTCCGAAGGGCTGGTGATCCTGCCGACGCACCGGGTGGTGTTCGGGCTGGCGGATTTGGCGATGGGATCGTTGCTGGAGAAATCCGAGCCGTATTTCGAGATCGAGGGACTGGCAGAGAGAGATACTTCCGCAGCCATGGCAAGGCTGAACGCGGTACAGGGTACCGCGTTTGTGGCGGTCACGGGACAGGGCTGGTATCTCTTCAAGGCGAAGCCGGAAGCGGTTGCAGAGGCGCTGCGGGATCTGCCGGCGCGGCAGAGGAAGCTCGATGTGGTACAGCTGCACGGGCTGATTCTGGAGAAGCTGCTGGGGATTTCAGCAGAAGCGATTCGCGAGCAGACGCACCTGCGCTACGTGCGGGATGCGGCGGAAGCCGCCGATGCGGTCTGCCGCTGCGAGGCGAACGCAGCGTTTCTGATGAATCCCGTGACGATGGAACAGTTGCGAGAGGTGGCCTTTGCCGGGGAAGTGCTGCCGCAGAAGTCGACGGATTTCTATCCCAAGCTGCTGAGTGGTCTGGCGATCTATGCGCTGGACTGAAGCGCTGGCGGCGCTGGCGCTGATGGTGGGCATGGGCCTGGGGCAATCGGCGCAGGGACCGCCGGCGAAGGGTCCGCTGCCGGAGGCACCGAATCTGCCGCCGATCGCGGCGCCGGCTCCGATGGCGCCAGTGCAGCCGCCTCGGTTCGCGGTGGTTGTGGACGCCGCGCATGGGGGCAGCGACACCGGCGCGAAGATCGGCTCCGGCGTCCTGGAGAAGGACATCACCCTGCAACTCGCCGGGCGGCTTCGGTCAGCATTGAAGGCACGCGGGGTGGACGTGGTGATGACGCGGCAGGCGGACACGAACGTGACAGCACTGGATCGGGCGCAAACCGCGAATGCAGCGCAGGCAGAAGCGTGCCTGGTAGTGCACGCCACGGCGACGGGAAGCGGTGTGCATTTGTACACGTCATCTCTGGGTCCGGTGGCACGAACGGCGTTCCTGCCGTGGACGACGGCGCAGGCGTCATTTGTGACGCAGAGCATGAAGTTGGAGTCGGAGATTGACTCGGCCCTCGTACATGCGGCCATCCCGGTGACGTTAGGGCGGGCGTCGGTACAGCCGATGGACAACCTGGCATGCCCGGCGGTCGCGGTGGAGGTGGCACCGCTGGTGGCCGGTCATGTGACAACGGCTCAGCCGCTGACGGACGCCAGCTATCAGAAGCAAATTGTGGATGCAGTGGCAGCGGCGCTGGAGCAGTGGCGCGGCGATGGGCGCAATCCATGATTTCGCGGGCGCATAAATTCCTGTTCGGGCTGCTGCTGCTGGTGTGTGTGGTCATGGCGGCGTTTCTGATCCGGCTGCGCAACCGGGCGCAGGACCGGCTGCAGGCGCAGGGCATCGCGGCGCCGCAGTCGATTGCGGAACCAGCGGGGAGCCCGCCGAAAACAGTGACGCTGTTCGTGCCCAACGATCTGGACGATTCCATGACCGCGGTCGAGCGATCGATTCCGCTGCCGGCGGATGAGAATGCCCAGGCTCGGGTGCTGCTGGAAACCCTGATCGAGGCCTGGAGCGCGCCGGATTCGACACACCCCATCCATGTGGAGAAGGGTGTGGACGATGTGTACTTCGTGCCGGTGCCGCAGGCAAAGGGCGTTAGCGGGCCGGGCGGGCAGATGGCGGTTGTGGATTTGAACGCAGCGCTGGCAGCGGCTCAGCCTTCGGGGATCGAGCCGGAGACGCTGACGCTGCTATCGATGATGGCGACGCTGCATGCCAACCTGCCGGACGTGACGGAGGTGCATTTCCTGGTGGACGGCCAGCAGCGAGAGACGCTGGCGGGCCACGCGGATCTGACGCGCACGTATCTGGCGACGGAGGCGGAGCAACGGCCGAGCCCCGCGGTGCCGACGGGTGCGGGACGATGAAGATCGGAGTCTTTGACTCGGGCTTCGGCGGACTGACGGTGCTGCGTGCCCTGCTGCGGCACGTTCCGGGCGCCGATTATGCCTATCTGGGCGATACGGCGCGGCTGCCGTACGGGGCGAAGTCGCAGGCCACGGTGGCGCGGTATGCAGCGTCGAGCGCGCGTTTTCTCGTGGAAGAGGAAGAGGCGGAGTTTCTGGTGATCGCCTGCAACACGGCGAGCGCTCTGGCGCTGGATGCGATTCGCGAGTCGGTGAACGTCCCGGTGCTGGGCGTGGTAGAGACAGGCGCGAATGCAGCCGACGCGAGCTCGAGCACGCGCGATGTGCTGGTGATTGCGACGGCCGCCACGGTAGAGAGCCATGCGTATGCCGCGGCGTGCGCAACGCGGAAGATGCGAGCCATCGAGAAGGCCTGTCCTCTGCTGGTGCCTCTGGTCGAAGAGGGATGGACGCAGCATCCGGTGACGGATGAGGTTGTGCGGATCTACATGGGAGAACTGATGGAGCAGGCCCGTGCTGAGAAGCTGAACGCCGACACGCTGGTGCTGGCGTGTACGCACTATCCCCTGTTGCGGGAGACGATTGAGCGGGCGGTTCCACAGGAGGTGCGGGTGATCGATTCGGCGGAGGTGACGGCGCAACAGGTCGCGCACCGGCTGGAGGGTGCTCAGGAGAACGCGGGGAATCCGCTGGTGGAGTTCTTCGCCACCGACTCGGTGACGAAATTCAGGGATCTGGGGACACGGTTTTTGGGGCAGCCGATCCCGGCGGTGAGGCTGGTGGATTTGGGGGGATAGAGCAGGTTGCAGGTAACAGGTTGCAGGTTACAGGGAGGGCTGGGCTGGTCCGGAGTTCGGGCCAGCCCTTGATCGTTGTAGGGCTGTTCAGAGCTGGGGCTGGGACTGGGGCTGGGGCTGGGGTCGTTGCTGCAGGGAGGGCTGGGGCTGCTGGTCCTGCGACGGTGAGCCAGCCGGGGGGATGGTGATGGTCAGCGTGAGCGGCGACTGCAGAGTGAAATTGATCAGGGTCTCAGGGGCCACCTGCACCTGCTGACCGCGGGTAGCGGCGTTGATGCCGGTGCCGGCGCCTGCTCCGGCGACGGCTCCGATGGCGGCTCCTTTACCGCCTCCGGCGAGAGCGCCGATGACGGTGCCGAGAATGGCGCCTCCGGCGGCTTTCTTCCCGGTATTCGAGCCGCGGCCTGGACCCCGCTGGGCCCACGGATCGGTGACGACAGGAAGGTGATGGTCGCGAAGGTCGATGCGGGTGAGCTCGAGGGAGAGCAGTGCGCTGCCGGAGAAGTGGGCGGCATCCTGGGCGTCAGCGATGCGGCCGAGGATGGGCGTTCCCTGGGGGATTACGACCATTCCGTCGCGGACGAGATCGGCGGCGAGGGTGGCGTGGAAGGACTGATTGACCTGAGCAGTCGCGCTGGAGAGGCTATCGTCCACGCGAACCGGAATGACGGTTCCCGACGGGAAGGTGAAGGTGCGAACGACTGGCTGGGGCGGTGGAGGGGGCGTGGCGGGTTGTGGCGGAGGCGTGTTTTGCGCCACGGTCGGTTGCGGCAGCACAGGCTGCGGCTGGGGTGGTGGAGTGTCGTGGCGCTTGGCACGCTCACGCCGGGCACGATCCGAGTGGCGAGGCTCGGGCGCGGCGCTGGGCGGTTTCGCTAGAGCGACCTGGGGCGGTTGCACTTCGAGGTTGTTGACGACGGTCCTGACGCCTGGAACCTGGCCTGCATCGTTCCCCGCGAGCGCGCGAGAGGCGGGATCATTGGCGGAGCCGCTGAGGGTGACCACGCCATTGCTGGCGGCAACCTGAATGCTCTGACCGGCGAGGGCGCCTTCGCTCTGCAGTTTTGCCTGCACGGCCGAGGTGAGTTGCTGGTCGGACGGAGCCACCGATGAAGACGAGGCGGGGGAGGGATTCGACGACGGGGCAGGCGCGGGCTGGCGCTGACATCCGATGGCGGTCAACAGAAGCACGGCGAGCGAACCTGCGAGTCGTGTTGCAGTGCTCATGGACGTTTCCTTTCCGTGTGCTGCGGCGAAAGCGCGAGAATCGTGGAACCGGCTGGCGCGGATCGATGTATATATTAGACGCCCGAGGTGGATTGGCAGCTTCGGGTTTTCGAGTGGCATCTGACTGAAGGAGTCGTGAGGAAAAGGGAAAGCGATCGGGATGCGGGCGCGGCCGGCATTCACGAATTCGATTCCGGGCGAAAAGCAGAAACGAAACAGTTTATTGCACAGGCCTGGGGATACCGGTACCATACAGTGTCCGGGAATGCAGTTCATCTCGAAGGAGATAAAGCGATGTCAGAAGAAAAGCAGTCGAGCGGATTCAGCTGGTTTCTTGCGGGTTTGGGGTTAGGTGCACTGATCGGGGTTTTGTATGCGCCGAAGGCAGGACGGGAGACGCGCGAGGAATTGATGAGCAGCGCGCGCGAGGGAACCGAATATCTGCGGCAACGGAGTCGCGAAGCAGCGGATCAGGTAGGCGACCTGGTGGATCGCAGCAAGGCACAGGTGAACGACTACATGGATCGCGGCAAGGAGTATGTGGAACGGGGCCGGGCCCAGTGGGATGAGTTCGTCAACCAGGGACGCCAGTTTGTGAACGACCAGGGCGGAAGGGTTTCAGCGGCAGTGGATGCCGGACGCCAGGCCTATCAGAGCAGTACGTCCGCGAACCCGTCTGAGGGCTAGCGAGTTTGGGGCGCATGGCGCAGCGCGGAAGACGGGCAAGCCCGGGGGCGGCAGCGTGAGCGGCGGACCGAGCAAGGGGACACGTTATGCATCATGACTTACCGGCGTGGGTGTATATCCTGTTCACCGCCGTGACTGCGGCCGGTGTGGTGATGCAGGCGCTGGTGCTGCTGGGGATGCTGTTCGCGATTAAAGCGGCGCTGGGGCGTCTGGATGAAGTAACAAAACAGGCGCAGGAGCATGCGCTGCCAGCCCTGGCGACCGCGCGGCATCTGCTGGACGAAGTTTCGCCAAAGCTGAAAGTCGCCGCCCAGAACGTGCTGGAGGTGAGCCACACGCTGAAGCACGAATCGACGCACGTGAGCGGGGCGGTGGACGAACTGCTGAAGAAAGCTGAAGCGCAGGTAGACCGGGTGGACGATATGGTGACCGGCACACTGGACAGCATTGCCTATGCCACGTCGACCGTGCAGCGGGCGGTGGTGACGCCAATGCGGCAGGTGGGCGCGGTGCTGAGCGGGTTGCGGGCGGGGTTAGATGTGCTGCGCAGCAAGGATCGCAACTCCCACGTGGGCGCAGACGGCGACCCCTTCGTCTAAGCCAGCCGGAAGGACGGAGAGAATCCTCGCTGCGGCGAGGATTTTGTTTTGCTGAGAGCCGAATTCCGCGCAAACTCGGTTGCGGCAGCAGAGCATCCAAAGGCCCGTACCTATGCAAACAAGGAAAGAACCTCGAACGCCGGAGGAGATGCGGGCGTGCCTGGAGCAGACGCCGCATAAAGAGCCGCGAGCGCCGCTGTCGACCTATCGCGTGCAGCTGCATGCGGGCTTCACTTTTGCTGACGCGGAGGCCGTGCTGCCGTATCTGAAGAGCCTGGGTATTGGGGATTGCTACGCTTCGCCGATCTTCGAGGCCAGACCGGGCAGTCTGCACGGGTATGACGTCACGCGACACGATCGGCTGAATCCGGAACTGGGCGGCGAGGAGGGTTTCGGGCGGTTTGCCGATCGGCTGCGTGAGCTCGGCATGGGGCTGCTGCTGGACATCGTGCCGAACCACATGGGGGTGGGGAACGACTCCGTGTGGTGGCAGGATGTGCTGGAGAACGGGCGAGCCTCGCGCTATGCGAATTATTTCGATATCGAATGGGAGCCGCTGAATCCGGACATGCGGAACAAGCTCCTGCTGCCGATACTGGGTTCGCAGTACGGCGATGAGCTGGAAGGAAAAAGAATTCAGATCGTGGTTGCGGATGGGCAACTGCGCGCGCAGTACTACGATCACCTGATGCCGCTGGCTCCGCGGTCTCTGCCGTTCGTCTTTCCGGATGCAGAGCTGGACGAGCTGGGAGTGCCGCAGTCGTTCCGCGATGTTCTGCGGGAGACGGCGCATATTCCGCCCCATGAGACGACGGATGCAAATCTGACAGCGCAGCGACAGCAGCAGCTGGAAGAGCTGCGGCCGCGATTGCGCGCGGCGCTGTTGAGCGAATCGATGCAGGAGCCGCTGCGCAGGGCTCTGGAGCGGATCAACGGGGTGGCGGGCGATCCGCGGAGTTTTGACCGGCTGCACGAGCTGCTGGAGCAACAGCCATGGCGGCTGGCGTTCTGGCGCGTATCGAGCGAAGAGATCAACTACCGGCGGTTCTTCGACATCAACGATCTGGTTGGATTGCGGATGGAGAATCCGGAGGTGTTTGCGAAGACGCACGGCCTGGTGCGGCGGCTGCTGGCGAGCGGGGAAGTGACCGGGCTGCGGATCGATCACTGCGATGGAATGCTGAATCCGCGACAGTATCTGATCCGGTTGCAGCGACTGTATGTCGCCAGCCAGTGCATGGGAGCAATGCCGCAGGGCGAGACAGGGCCGACAGGCATTGAGGTGCAGGTGAGAGAAGCGATGCGCCGCCCGGCCTGGAATATGGCGCAGGGACCCCTGTATGTGGTGGTGGAGAAGATCCTGGAGACAAAGGAATCGCTGCCGCCGGAGTGGCCGGTGAGCGGGACGTCCGGCTATGACTTTGTCCATCTGGGGAACCAGATATTCATTCTGGGCGAGAACAAGCAGAGGTTCACAGATTTCTATGAACGGCTCATTGGGGACGGGGCGGATCCGCAGACGATCATTTATCAGTCGAAGCTGAATGTGATGCGCAATGCGCTTTCCAGCGAGGTGTATGTGCTGGCGAACCTGCTGAGCCGGCTGGCTTCGTCGAACCGCAGGGCGCGCGACTTTACCGAGGATTTGCTGGAGACGGCGATTCGGGAGACGATTGCCTGCTTCCCGGTCTATCGGACTTATATCGACGATCGCGGGCAGTATACGGATCGCGACCGGGCTTTCATCCGGCAGGCAATTGGGCGGGCGAAGCAGCGGAATCGGGAGACGGATGCGTCGGTCTTCGATTTTCTTGAGAATATCCTGCTCCTGCATGAGAAGGCCGGGGAGGACATCGATGAGCGGGAGCTTTATTTCGCGCTGAAGTTCCAGCAGCTGACCGGACCAGTGATGGCCAAGGGAGTGGAGGATACGACCTTCTACGTCTACAACCGGTTCATTTCGTCGAACGACGTGGGCAGCTCAGTGGAAGCGTTTGGCATTGCGCCCGAACTGTTCCACGAGGCGAACCGGGAGCGGCTGCGGGACTCGCCGGATGCGATGCTGGCGACCTCGACGCACGATACCAAGCGCAGCGAGGACGTGCGAAACCGGCTCAATGTGTTGTCGGAGATGACGTATCTTTGGCCCTCATGTGTCCGGCGCTGGGCGAAGCTGAACGCGCGGTACAAGCGGAGGCTGGAAGACGGGCGGGTAGCGCCGGACGCGAACGAGGAGTACTTCCTGTATCAGACGCTGGCGGGGGCATGGCCGTGGACGATGACGAGCGCTGAGGATCGGGAGGAATTCCTGGAGCGCATCCAGCAGTACATGACCAAGTCTCTGAGCGAGGCCAAAGTCAATCTGAGCTGGACGAATCCCAACCCGGAGTATGTGGATGCGGTGGCCAGTTTCGTGAGGGGGATTCTGATGCCTGATGCGCGGGGGCGGCAGCCGCGCTTTGTTGAGACGCTGGAGGAGATTCTGCCGGTGCTCCAGTTGTTTGGAGCGGTGAACTCGCTCGCCCAGGTGGTTCTGAAGATCGCGTCCCCAGGCGTGCCGGATTTTTATCAGGGAACGGAAATGTGGGATCTGAGCCTGGTGGATCCGGACAACCGGCGGCCGGTGGACTATGCGACGCGGCAGGCGACTCTGAAAGAACTGCAGGCACTGGAACAGGATCGAGGAGCGGCGGCTGTTTGCCGCGCAGTGCTGGACCGGATTCGGGATGGCCGGGTGAAGCTGTGGACCGTGCATCGGGCGCTGGCGCTGCGCAACCGGATGCCGGAGGAGTTCCAGCGTGGAAAATACGTGCCGGTGGAAGCGACGAATGGGCTGGCAGCGCATGTGATCGCGTTCGCGCGGGGGCAGGACGTGCTGGCCGTCGTTCCGCGGTTTGCGTACACGCTGATGGGCGGCAAGGCTCGCCTGCCCCTCGACGATGCATGGGGACATGCGCAGCTGACTGTCCCGGAGATGGCGGGCGCGGAACTGGAGAATGTGTTCACCGGAGCCTTTGCGCGTGTGGATGAAAATGGCCGGTTGCCGCTGCGGGTGGCCTTCGCGGAATTTCCGGTGGCGCTTCTGGTAAGGCGGTGAAGACAGGTTTCAGGTTACGGAAAGGCAACGCGTGGCTCGCGGCGGCAGTTTCATCTGAGAGTCCACGCTCACTGGGGATCGCGTTCGTGTTTGTCGCGGTCGGTGACTTCAGTGAGCGCGGCCAGCCGCTCAGCGAGCTTCGGCGTAAGGGCGCCCTCGGGGCAGCGCCAGCTCCAGTTGCCGGCCGCGCGGGAAGGGACGTTCATCCGCGCCTCGCTGCCGAGCTCGAGGATGTCCTGGAGAGGATAGAGAGCGATATCGGCGACGGAAGCGGCAACGGCGCGGATGAGCGGCCAGACCGGACTCTCACCATGGGACTGCGGCTCACACTGAACGTAAGCGCGGACGGCAGCTTTCTCGCCGTCTGAAACGCCGTTCTCCCACCAGCCGCGGGTAGTGTCGTTGTCGTGGGTGCCGGTATACGCCACCGTGTTGGGCACAAACTGGTGGGGCAGGTGGATGTGCGCACCGCGGGCAGAAAATCCAAACTGCACGACTTTCATACCGGGGAACCCAAACTGCTCGCGGAGGGTGTCAACCTCTTTTGTGATCATGCCAAGGTCTTCTGCGATAAACGGCGGATCGCCCAGCTCGTCGCGCAGACGCTGGAAGAGTGCGGTGCCTGGAGCCTTGATCCACTGACCGTTCACGGCGGTTTCGTCCTGGGCAGGGATGGACCAGTAGGCTTCAAAACCGCGGAAGTGGTCGAGACGGATCAGGTCGTAGAGGAAGTGGGCGCGGCGGATGCGGTCGATCCACCAGGGGAAGCCATTGCGCTGCATGACGTCCCAGCGGTAGAGGGGATTGCCCCAGCGCTGCCCGGTTGCGGAAAAATAATCGGGAGGCACGCCGGCGACGCGGGTGGGGGCCAAATTTTCGTCGAGTTCGAAGAGTTCGGGGTGCGTCCAGACGTCGGCCGAGTCGTAGCTGACGAAGATGGCGATGTCGCCGAGGAAGCGAATGTCGCGCGCTGCGCAGTATTCGCAGAGAGCCCGCCACTGCTCGTCGAAGGCGAACTGGATGGCCTGGGCGGTCGCGAGTTCTTCGGCGTGCTCGCGGCGGAGGCGCTCGAGAGCGGCGGAATCGCGGTGTTTGACCTCGTCGGGCCATTGGTTCCAGGAAGCGTAGTCGAACCGGCGGCGGAGGACCGTGTAGAGAGCCCAGTCATTGAGCCAGGTGCCGTTCTCGCGGCAGTAGGCTTCGAAGCGGGGCCACTCGGCATCCGTGTGCCGGTGGAGGAAGTTGCGGGCAGCTTCTTCGATGAGCGGAAGCTTTTGCGCGATAACGGCGTCGAAATCGACGGGTCCGGAGGCGGTGGGCAGGGCTGCGAGACGATCATGGGCGATCCAACCCCGTTCTGCGAGGAGTTCCAGCGAGAGCAGAAGGGGATTGCCGGCAAAGGCAGAGAGGGATGCATAGGGTGAGTTGCCATAGCCGGTGGGATTGAGCGGCAGCACCTGCCAGATGCGCTGTTTGGCAGCGGCGAGGAAGTCGGCGAAGGCATAGGCAGCGGGTCCGAGATCGCCGATGCCGCCCATCGAAGGGAGAGAAGTGATGTGCAGCAAAAGGCCCGACGAGCGTTCAAAAGCCATGGATGAGTCCAGTATGAAACGGAAGCAAGGAGAAAGCCCGCTCCATCGAAAAAGATTCGATGAACGCGGGCTTCGTTGCCCTGGGACGGGATTACATTCCGCTGAGCGGAATCTGCTGTTGCATTTTGCGGTTGATCAGGACGCGGTCGGCCTTCTCATAGGTTGAGACCAGGTTCGTGACGAATACTTCGAATGCCTGATCGCGGCGCTGGTTGAGCAGGGTATCGCGGGTGGAATCGAAATTCTTCGCGATGTCCTGGGCCGAGGGTTCCTGCTTGTCATCGATCTTCGCGACGACGCCGGTGGTTCCGTTGTTAATGGCATTGCTGACCTGGCCGACGTTGAGGTCGAAGAGGCTGGGAGCGGTGCTGCTGAGCAGGCCAATGTCCGGAACCTGCTGATCGCGGCCGACGAGGTCGCTGGTCTTGATGGTGGCGCCAACTTCCTTCGCGGCCTTCGCCAGGTCGCCCTCGGCGTGAGCGCGGTCGGCCAGCTCGTTGGTCTTGCGGCCGAGAAGGGCCGTTACCTGCTGGTCGCGGAAATCGTCGAGAATATGCGATTTGTACTCGTCAAACGTTGGGGTGTGAGCGGGCTGGATGTCGGCCACCTGGAAAACGGCGTAGCCGGTGTCTCCGGTGGACACGGGCTGGGGAGCGCTGTTGGTTTTGGCGCCGAAGGCAGCGGAGATGAGTTTGGAGCTGTCGGTCAACTCCGGCAGGGTGGCGCCCTGCGCGACGTAGTCGCTGGTGACGACCTTGAGGTGATGGGCAGCAGCAGCCTGAGCGAGGCTGGTTTTTTGCGCATCCGTTGCGAGCTCTTGAGCGAAAGCCTGCTCGGCCTGTGCATCCCTCTGCTTCGTGAGGGTGTCGACGATCGAGCTTTTCACTTCGTCGAGGGTCTTGATGTGGGCGTCCTGCTTCTCCTCGGTCTGGATGATGTGATAGCCGAAGCGGGTGCGGACGAGTCCGGAGATCTGGCCGGGGCTCTGCGAGAAGGCAGTCTGGTCGAACTCTGGCACGGTGGCGCCACGCTTGAGCCAGCCCAGCTCGCCGCCCTGATCCTTGCTGCCGGGGTCATCGGAGTATTTCTTTGCCAGCTCGGCGAAGTTCTTGCCGTCATCTTTGCGAAGCTGGTCGAGGATGTCCTGGGCTTTGGCTTTCGCCTTGGCATCGGCGTCAGGGCCGGCGTTGGGATCGACGGAAATCAGGATGTGGCGGACCTTCACCTGGGCATCGACTTTATATTGCTGCTGATTCTGGTCGTAGTACTGCTGGATCTCGGCCGGGGTGATCTGCGGCTTGCCGCCGGGAAGATCCTTGTCGGTGAAAGCGATGTACTCGATCTTGCGAGTTTCGGGCAGGGCGTCCCGATAGCGGGCGGCGTTCTGCTTGAAGTAGGCCTGGAGTTCGGTATCGGTGGGGTTGATGGTCTTGCGGAGGTCGTCGGCGCTGAGGACAGCGTAGTCGAACTTAATCTTCGTCCCCTGGTTCTGATAATCCTTGCGAACCTCGGCGTCGGAGACCGTGATACCGCCGGTAACCAGATCGCGGAGACGGTCGGAGATGATCTGATCCTTGATCTCACCCTCGAACTTCTGGACCGTCATGTTGAGGTTTTGCGTGACGAAGTCGTTGTACTGGGCATCGCCTATGAATTTGCCGTCGGGAAAGAGGTACTGCCCCCACATGCCGGTGTGCAGAAAGCGGCGGACGTCGTCGTCGGTAGCGGTCATGCCCATGCGGTGGGCTTCCTGGAGCAGGATCCGCTGCATGATGATCTGCTGGCCGGCCTGCTGCATGATGATGGGCATATACATCTCGGGAATCTGGCGCCCGCGCATCATGTTGCGCGCAGCCTGCTGGACGTCGCCGACGGAAATCTGCTCTTCAGCAGGCAGGAAGCGGCCGAAGATGCCGCCGTGCCGGATGCTGGCGTAGGTGGTGCTGGTGTTGGTCGTGTCGTTGAAGATGCCGGGCACGAGGAAGATGACCATCAGCACACAGGTGGCGGCGATGATGATGCCGAACAACCACTTGGTGAACTTTGTGTCTTTCTGCAGGAAGCGAATCATGCGATGGGTGACAACCTTTTCTGTGGCCTCGCTCCGGCACCCTGGCCTGAGTCAGCGGGCGTTGCGGAGAGGCAATTGTCCTGAGGGCAGGAACTCCTGACAGTATAAGGTGTGGGGAGGAAAGGGCGAAAGGCGAAGAAGGCGGTGGCCCTGGGTGCGGCGAAGCGGGGAATCCAAACGGCGCGGTGAGGGCGTACTTGTATTAGATAGACAGGCGTTTCGGGATGGGACCAGATACGGAGCCGTCCGTGGAACGTCGAATATAGAGGGGAGTAAAGTAGGAACACTCATGCGGATCCAGCGAAAGAGCGATATTCCGTCTTCGGAGATCACGCCGAAGGAAGTCTGGATGAACCGGCGTACTTTCATGGCATCGGCCGCTGTAACCGGACTCGCGGCGCTGGCCGGCGAGGGAGCACGGCGATTCCTGGGGCCGGCGACGGTACACGCCGAAGAGAAGCTGACCACCGTGAGCAGCCCGCTTTCGACGCCGGGGCTGGTGCCAACGCCGCTCGAAGACATTACGCACTACAACAACTTCTACGAGTTCGGCGTGAACAAGGACGACCCTGCGAGGAATGCCTGGCGGCTGCACACGCGGCCGTGGTCGATCCAGGTAGAGGGGCTGGTCAAGCAGAAGAAGACCTTTGACATCGATGCGCTGCTGAAGTTGCGGCCGCTGGAAGATCGGGTCTATCGTTTCCGCTGCGTGGAAGCCTGGAGCATGGTGATTCCGTGGGTGGGGTATTCGCTCTCGGAGTTCATCCAGCAGTGCGAGCCGCTGCCGTCGGCAAGGTACGTGCAGTTTTTGTCACTGGCGGATTCGAAGCAGGAGCTGCTGCCGTGGAACGCGGGCATCAGCTGGCCGTATTCGGAGGGGCTGCGGATGGATGAGGCGATGCATCCGCTAACGCTGCTGACCTTTGGCCTGTATGGCGATGCGCTGCCGAATCAGGATGGCGCGCCCGTGCGCGTGGTGGTGCCGTGGAAGTACGGATTCAAGTCGGCCAAGTCGATCGTGAAGGTGAAATTCGTGAAAGATCAGCCGCACACGACGTGGAACGATCTGTCCCCGAATGAGTATGGGTTCTATTCGAATGTGAACCCTAATCGCGATCATCCGCGCTGGAGCCAGAAGACGGAGCGCGTGATTGGCGCGCCCATCTGGAAACAGCGGCAGCCTACGCTGATGTTCAATGGATATGGCGATCAGGTGGCCAGCCTGTACAAGGGGATGAACCTGATCAAGGACTACTGAGGCAGCCGGCAGCGACCCGCCATTAGCCCGTAGCCTGTAGCTGGGGCAAGAGAGTCGATTCCTTTCATGATGGAAATCTCCAGGGATGAGTAAGCGCTGGATTGTCGCGCTGAAGATTGCGGCGCATGCGGCGTGTCTGGGACCGGTAGCCTGGCTGCTGTGGCATCTGTACCTGTCGGTGACGACGCAGCCGGATGCGCTGGGGCCGGATCCGACCCACACGGTCACGTTCTTTACCGGCCGGGGAACCCTGCGCTTGCTGGTGATTACCCTGGCCGTCACGCCGGTGCGTCGGCTGATCCCCAAACTCAGCTGGCTGGTGCGCTTTCGGCGGTTGCTGGGGCTCTACGCATTCTTCTATGCCTGCCTGCATCTGATGACCTATGTCTGGCTCTATGCGGGTTTCAGCTGGGCAGCCATGGTGGACGATATCAGCCAGCGGCGGTTCATTACGGCGGGGCTTGCGGCCTGGCTGATGCTGCTGCCGCTGGCACTGACGTCGACCACCTGGTCGATCCGCAAGCTGGGCGGGAAGAACTGGAACCGTCTGCACTGGCTGACCTATGGGGCCGCGATCTCCGGCGTTATTCATTACTGGTGGGGCGTGAAAACGGGCGTGAAGACGCCGCTCGAGATCACCGTGGTGCTAGCCGTGCTGCTGCTGGCGCGACCGGTGTTGAAATTGAGGGCGCAGAGCGCAGCGCTCAGGGCGCAGCCATCAGTCAAAGCATAGAGAATCGTGATCAGCCGTTGCCCAGCGGCTTCGACATGCGGATGAAGTGGCACGGTTGGGTGACCCGCGGCACCATGGCTTCGCGGATCGGCGCGGTGCCAACAACCGCGTAGCCGAGCTTCTCGTACCAGGGCGGAAGCTCGGTGCGGAGATTCACCACGGTCAAATCCATGGCATGCGCACCCATCTCGCGGGCAAACTCCTCAGCAGCCGCGACGAGGCGGCGGCCAAGTCCCGTTTTCTGGCGGCTGGGATCGACGGAGAGCAGGCCGAGATAGCTTCGCTCGCCGCGCAACTCGACGTACACGCATCCTGCGAGTGTGCTGTTCTCCTCGGCGAGAAGGAAGCGACCGTTGCCGAAGTACTCATGGGCCTCCTCGGGAATCAGGCGATCGCGAACGATGAAGAAAGCCTCCACCTTAAAGGCCTGGTTGACGAGCGCGGTGATGGCGGGCAGATCGGATTCAACGGCGAAACGAAAATCCATGAAGTCAGCGTACAGCGGACAGCGCACAGGCCGCAGAGACAACGCTAGCCGACGTCGACGCGCCAGAGATCGAGGCCGGCGATGCGCATCACGCGCGCCTGGCCCTGGAACACGTGCTGGAACTCGACTGTCTCGGGGAGCCATTCTTCGTCGCCCATGCGGAAGAGGCGGTCACCCAGCGGCGTGAGCGGCTCGCCGTCGAGCATGAGCTTGCCCTTCAACACGTAGACCAGCGAATCGCCGGCCCAGGGACTCACGCTTTGGTAGCGGCCGGTGAAAGCGGCGTAGTGCGCAGGGACGGTAAAGCTGCGGGGACCGTCGTAGCTCGGAGCGGTGTACCAGTCGGAGCCAAAGGCAACCTCAACGACCGGCTGCGGCGCGTTGGAGATGTTGGCCGTCTTACCGGCGGCCGCGGACTTTCGTTTGAAGACGAACGTGTGGTCGGCGAAGATGCCGGGGATGGTGGAAATGAAATCGTCTCCTTCGGTGTGCTGCAGCGGTACTGAAGTCGGGCCGTCGATCAGCAGGAGTCGTCTCTCCCGCGCGGCAAAGACCAGGGTGTGCCCGTCGGATGCGGTAAAGGTGCCGGCGTAATCGGCGGCGTTGCTGACTTCGCGCGGGTCTGCGATGGAGGGTGCGGCGGGAAGAGTCCTGGATTCGTGCTCAGCGCGCAGAAGGCGCGCGGCATATTCAGTCACCGCGGTGGGGCGATAACCCTGCATAGCGTTGATGGAGGCGAAGGCCGCGACGCCGCCGTCGAGATCGACGTGGATGGAGGAGGCGAAGGCGACCATACCGCCGGTGTGGCGCAGAATTTTGTGTCCGTCGAGCGTATCGACGGCAATGCCGTAGCCGTAGCTGGCGGTGGGGCTGAACTCGTCGGCCTTGATCCAGGGCGTCGACATGCGGGCGAAGCTCTCTTCGGAGACGATGCGCCGGTCGGGGCCCTGTCCGCGGTTGAGCAGCATGCGCAGATAGCGAGCCATGTCAGCAGGCGTGGAAGCGATGCAGCCAGCGGTGTCGTCCATAACGAGGTTCGGGGCAGGTGCGAGCCGTCCCTGACGCGGATAGATCTGATCGTCCCAGAAGGGCTCATAGCCGATGGCTGCATGGGCGCGATCGGCGGTAGTGATGACGGGCCGCGTGCTGGACATGCCCAGGGGCGTAAGGATCCGTTCCTGCGCGAGAATGCGCCAGGGACGGCCGTCGAGCCTGACGGTGAGGAGGCCGAGGATTGCGAAACCGGGATTGCAGTAGTGGAAGTGCTGGCCGGGCGTGAAGCCCTGCACCAGACGGCCGGCGGGATCGGCGGTAAAGATGCCGATGTTGTCGGGCAGACCTGAAGTGTGCGTCAGCAGATGGTGGATCGTGACGGTCCCGTATTCGGTCACGATGGGCAGATCGGGCAGATAGTCGAGGACGGGTGCCTGCAGGTCGAGCTTGCCCTCTTCGTGCAACTGGAGGATGACGAGAGCGACGAAGGATTTGGTGATGGAGCCGATCTGGAAGAGATGATCGGGCGCGACAGGGAGCCGCTGATCAAGGTTCGCGTACCCGTAACAGGCGACGCGGCGTGTCTCCTTTAAGTCCGTGAGGCCCAGCGTGAGGCCGGGCGCGTTCATGGCTGGCAGGTAGGCGGCCACATAGCTGTCGAGCTTTTCTTCCAGGGCTCCGGAGGCGCGCGGCATGGGCAGATCGGCGGCCCAGGAATCGGAGGCCGGCAACAGGGCGATCCCGGCGGCGGCAGCCGACACGGAGAGAAAATTACGGCGAGAGACACGATGGAGCGGCATGAGTGGTCAGCAGTCTAGCATGCGTCGGCTCGGCTGCGTCGCGGTGCCGGCCAAAGGAAAAGGCCGGCAGCGCAGCCGGCCTTCGATCCACTCGCGATCGTTTGTTACTGCGCGACAGGAGGCCTGCCGAGAGCCGCGTCCTTCTGTGCCAGAACCTGCTGCGCGTGCTGCTCGAGCTGCGCGGCCTGAGGGATATCGTTGATCGCTGCCTGGATCTCGGGATCCCAGCCAGCCTCAACCTTCAGGCCGGCGGTCTCGCCGAACTCGGTGACGAAGATCTTGGATTTGATGTTGGTCTTCAGCCAGTCGAGATTCTTGTTCAGGTCCTCCGGAGTGTACTGATAATTCTGCGCGGAGAGGTACCCTTTGAAGTCGCTCAGAACAGCGTCGTCCACCTGAAAATCTTTGCTGACCTGGTGGTGAGCTGTGTATTCCTCGGTGAATCCAAGGAAGGCATCGCGGTCGATCAGCTGGTCTTCGAAGGGCGTGGACGCAGGCGGCACGATTTTGACATCGGGGGTGATGCCGCCGCCACCGTAGACCGTACGCCCGGAGTCGGTGAGCTTCACTTCACGATCTTTGTCACTCTGCGACTGATCGTGGTTGTAGTAGTAGTCGTAGAGCGAGACGCCGTTGTAATTGCGCTGAATGAGGCGGCCGCTGGGCGTGTAGTAGTGATAAGTGGTCAGGGCCAGGCCGGTATTGTCAGAGAGCGTGTAAACGGTCTGGACCAGCCCTTTGCCAAAGGTTGTTTCGCCGGCAATCAGGGCGCGATCGTGATCCTGCAGCGCGCCGGAGACAATCTCCGCCGCCGAAGCGGTGTTGCGGTTGACCAGCACAACAATGGGGAAGTTCTCGCCGTCATTGCCGTGCGTGGCGCGATAGACCTGCTCGGGGAAGGCTCGCCCGCGCTGGGAAACGATGATCTGCCCGCGCTTGAGGAGGCGATCGCAGACCGCGACGGCTTCCACGAGAACTCCGCCGGGGTTGCCACGCAGGTCGAGGACGAGGCCCTTGAGGTTCGGGCCAAAGGCGTCGACGGCATCGTCGAATTCGCGGCCGGTGGTTTCCTGGAACTGCTTAATGTTGATGTAGCCGATGCCCGGACGGATCTCATAACTGAGCTGGATGCTGGCGTTGGGGATCTCATCACGCACGAGCTGGAAGGTCATCGGCGTGGTGACGTCAGGGCGGGACATGGTGACGCTGACCTTGGTGCCGCGCGGTCCTTTGAGGCGGTTCGCAACGTCGTCGGAGCTGAGCCCCGCAGCCGACTGCCCGTCGATCGCGGTAATCACATCACCCGGATGGATTCCGGCACGGAAGGCAGGCGACCCCTCAATGGGGTTCACGACCACCACCTTGCCGTTCTGCGGCACGATGAACATGCCCACGCCGTAATACTTCCCGTGCTGCTCTTCCCGCATGCGGGCGTAAGCCTTGGGGTCGTAGAAGTTGGAGTGGGGGTCCAGAGTGTGCAGCATCTCCGGGATCGCGCCGTCGTAGATCACCCTGTCCGGCATGTCGCCGGTAAGCGGCTCCGCGTAGTTCTTCGCCACGATGTCGTAGACGGAGGCGAAGGACTTCAGCCCGTCACGGAAGGTGGACTCATCGGCCGCGGACTGAGCGCCGACCTGCTGGCTGAGGACCATGCCGCCCAGCGCGCAGACGGCAAAGAAGATGACGAGAGAGAACAGGGTGCGGCGGGTGCGGATGGACATGCTGTCGAGAATCCTCGCGCTCGGTCCAGCGTGGGCGTGCGGTGCAGCAGGACGGGGAGCGGCTTTGTAAAAGTATACCGTAGCTCCCGGTGAGGCCGACCGCCGGCGTCAGGACGCGCTGGAGGCGGCGATCCGCTCCAGCTGGCCCAGGTGGTTGAGGTCGTGCCCGGCCATGGTTTCCACGATGGTGGCGAAGGTCATGGCTCCGCGCTCGGGGTGGGTGACCGGTTTGCCGGCATTCTTCGGCAGCGCTGACTCGATCAAAAGAAGGTTCCAGCGGCGGAGCAGGGAAAACGTGGCCAGGGCCTCGTTGGCTTCGATGCCGGAGTACGGCGGCGCCCACTTTTCCTGGTCGAAGGGCTGCAGGACGTGGTGGTCTTCGGCGAGGGTCTGGCGGAGCCGGAAGGCAAAGGCGATTTCGCAGTCGGCGAGATGACAGAGGATATCGCGGGCAGACCATTTCCCTGGGGCTGGCGGCTGAGTGATGCGGGCAGGGCCGATGCTCCGGGCCAGATCCTTCAGGCGCGAAGGCGTCGCGGGCAGGACAGCGAGCGGATCCTGTGCGCCCAGGAAGCGTGCGTAGGGATTCAGGGTGTCGATAGAGGTGGTCATGGGTAACATTCAGACGGAGCCAATCTTCCGGCCAGTATTCCACGCCTGTGGCTGGATTTGAAAGGAGCGGCGAGGACGGTTACACTGAATACGAACACGGTTGTCCGGTTGCGCGAGGTGCGCTCCGGGAAAACAGTGGGCGCGAGCCCACTTTTTATTTGGCCTGAAGAACAGTAGCTCATTTCCGGGAAAGCAAGAGATCCATTCGACTCGCGTGGGAGTTCGTTGTTGCGCGAGAAGCCGCGCAGCGAATCTGGAAGGCTCGTTCAGGATGACATGTTTGATGTCGATCAAATTCGGGCGGTGGGACAGAGGGTGGCAGCTTCCCATGGCCTCGACGTGGTGGAGATCGAGTTCCTCGGCGGGGCGAAGCATCGGACGCTGCGGGTCTACATCGAAAAGAATGCGGAAGAGCGAAAAAACCTGGCAGCGGCCCGCATGGAACACGACCCGGGCGTGGAGTCGAACATCGGGGCTGCTTCCGGGACGGGCGACCTCGGGCTCGATCAACTGGCCGGTATCACCCACGAGGACTGCGAGGCCTTCAGCCGGGATTTCGGGACGGTGCTGGACGTGGAGGACCTGATCCCGGGAAGCGAGTACACGCTGGAGGTTTCCTCGCCGGGGCTGGATCGGAAGCTGCAGGGAGTGAACGATTTCCGACGGTTCCAGGGAATGCTGGCGAAGGTGCAGACGTTTGAGCCTGTGGCGGGCAACCGGCACTGGCAGGGCAGGCTCAGAGATGTGAGCGATACGGCGGTCAGGCTGGAAATCGAGGGAAAGAGCCGGGCGCGCGGGAAGAAGGGCACAGAGCACGGGACTCCAGGCACAGAGAAGAACGAAGTGCAAATCGCGCTGAGCAACGTCGAGAAAGCGCAGCTGGTTCCGGAGTTCTGAGCAACAGGGAACAGGCAAGAGACAGGTGCACGGCGTGGGTTCGGTTCCCGTGCTGCCCGGATCAAAAATTTCTGTAACAGGGTGTGTGAGAGATCATGGCAAGTGTTCTTTACGACAGCATTGAGGCCTTGAGCCGCGATAAGGGCATCGATCCGCAGATCGTGGTGTCGGCGGTGGAAGACGCGATTGCTCTGGCGACGCGCAAGTATTACAAGACCCAGGAAAACATGCGCGCGGAACTGGACAAGGAGACGGGCGAGATCCGGGCCTATGTCTACAAGACGGTGGTCGAGAACGAGGATCAGATCGAAGACCCCGTGAACCAGATCGCGCTGGAAGAGGCGCGCCAGCTGGCGCCGGAAGTCGAAGCCGGCGGTGAAATTCGGTACTACAAGCCCACCGATGTGCTGGGTCGCATCGCCGCGCAGATGGCGAAGCAGGTGATCTTCCAGAAAGTGCGCGAGGCGGAGCGGGACACCGTCTTCAACGAGTATGCGCACCGGGTGGGCGAGGTGCTTACCGCGACTGTGAAGCGCCTGGAACTGCAGGATGTGATCTTCGATCTGGGCAAGGCGGAAGCGCGTATGCCGCGCCGGGAGCAGTCGCGCCTCGAGCAGTTTGCCGTCGGCGAGCGGGTGCGGGTGGTGCTGCTGCGCGTGGATCGCGCGGCGCGCGGGCCGCAGGTGGTGGTGTCACGGGCGGCGCCGGAACTGGTGCAGAGCCTCTTCCAGAGCGAGGTGCCGGAGATCTACGACAGTACCGTCATGATTCGTGCCATTGCCCGTGAAGCCGGCGAGCGGACGAAGATCGCCGTCATGTCGCGCGATAAGGATGTGGATCCGGTGGGCGCCTGCGTGGGCATGAAGGGCATGCGCGTGCAGTCGATCATCCGCGAGCTGCGCGGCGAGAAGATCGACATCATCGAATTCAGCGAAGAAATCACGACCTTTGCGGAAAAGGCGCTGCAGCCGGCGAAGGTGAGCCGGGTGAGTATCAGCGACCTGAATGACAAGCAGCTGGAAGTGATTGTGGATGACACCCAGCTTTCCCTGGCCATCGGGAAAAAGGGTCAGAATGTCCGGCTGGCGGCCAAGCTGCTGGGCTGGAAGATTGACATTAAGAGCGAGGAAGAGAAGCGGCAGGAAGTGGAGCAGCAAATGACGGCGATGGCGGGTGCAACGGCCACGCCGATTGAGCAGGTAGGCGAACTGGGCGAATCGATCATCCAAAAACTGATAGCGGCCGGAATTACAACGGTGGAGTCCCTGGCCGACATGACGCCGGAACAACTGGAGGAGATCCCGGGGATCGGCGAAAAGACACTGGAGAAGATCAGCGTGGCAGTTCGACACTACTTTGGCCAGTACGAGGAAGGCGAAGAGCGTCCGGCCGGGGCACAGGCAGCGGGCGAGATCGATATTGCAGCCGCAGAGCGTGCCGAGGCGGCTTCTTCGGACGAAGAGATCGCAGCGCTGGAGCAGGATCTGACGCAGAGCGGCGAAGAAACGGTGAGCGCGGATGGATCGGGACTCATCAACGACGAGGTGGCCGAGGAGCGGTTGGCCGAGGTCACTGAGGTGGGTCCGGCTCTGGACGAGGAAGGCGCGGAGGCGGTGGTGCCGGGTCGCGAGGACGTCAGCGAACGGCTAGCCGAGAACGAGACCGATCCCGAGCTGGCCAGCAACGAAGCTGTCCTCGAGGGGAACGTGGAAGAAGTTCGCGAAGAAGAACTGGGCGAAAAGAAAGTAGACGAGAGCACGGGCGGGTAGCCGGGCCGATTCGGGTCCGGCTGCAGGCCGCGCGCGGATTTTCTCCGAATCGCGGAGCGAATTGAACCGCGAATGCGGCGTTTTCAGAGATAATGAAAGAGATACCAGACCCACATGTCAGGAGTTGTCCGTATGAAGAACTAAGGACCGGTGGGAAGTCGACACGACACGGGGACGGATGAGCACAGTTCGAATCAATGAGTTAGCGCGCGAGTTGGAAGTCAAGAGCAGAGAGATTCTGGACGCGCTCGCGGCGGTCGGAGTTACCGAGAAGAAGACGCATTCGAGTTCGATTGAATCGGATGAGGCAGAACGTGTGCGCGCTCACCTCACAAAGGGGCGCGGGAGCGGATCTGCAACCCGCCACGAAGCGGAGGCAAAGCCAAAAATCGACTGGTCGCAGGTGCACCAGGTCGGAGACGTGGCGAAGGCGATTCTCGAGAAGAAACAGCGCGAGACGACTGCGCAGACAGCTCCGCCGAGGCCTGCGGCTCCGGTAGCGAGCGCGCCGGCGCCGGTTCGTGAGGCCGCCGCGAGCGTGCCGGCACCGGTCGCGAACCGACCGGCTCCAGCCGCTGCCGCCAGTGCGGCTCCGGTGGCCCCCGCAGCTCCTGTTGAGGCGAAGCCCGCACCCCGAAGGATCGTTCCGCAGCCCCGCCAGGCGCCCAATGTCGTGGTCGCTCCACCTTCGCAGCGACCCGGTGTGGCGCCGCCTGCCCCCCAGACTCCAGCGATCGCTTCCCGGCCTCCGGTGGGGCCGGTGGTGGCCAGGCCCCCCGTGACGGCAGCTCCTGCAGCGACCGCGTCAAGTACGCCCGCTGAGGGGCGTCCTGTAGTGGCGCCTGCGCCGATTGCGGCAAAGCCTCCTGTCGCAGCGCCGATTCCGGCTCCTGCGACGGCGGCGGCAACTCCGGCAACTGCGATGAGCGCCAGTGTTCCCGCTTCGGGACCGAAAGACGACATTCCGCAGGTGGCAGCGATGAGCGAGCCGCCCGCAGCAGCCAGGCCCGCGGCACCTCCTCCGCGACGGGTCATCATGCCGCAAACCGGACCTCGGCCGGTTTACAGCGCGCCTCCGCCAGTTGCGGGGGCGGCAGCAGGACCCGGTGGCATCCAGCGGGGACGCCCAATTTTTGATCGCCGACCCACGGGCGGTCCGGGTGGTCCTGGTGGACCGCGCCCAGGTATGGGAGCGCCCGGACAATCGCTGGCCGGCCGGCGGCCGATGCATCCCACCCGTTCGCAGCCCGGCGGTACCGGTGGTCCAGGCGGACCGGGCGGTCGTCCGGGCATGGGCGCGCGTCCCGGATTCGGTGCCCGCCCTGGCTTTGGGCAGCGTCCAGGCATGGGCGGCGCTCCGGCGTTGCCGCCTCCGGGTGAGGCGCCCCGCGCCCAGCGTCCAGGCCCGCCGAGAGGCCGGGGACGCCAGCAATACCCGAAGGTGAAGGAAGGCCCGATGAAGGGCTTTGCTCCTCCGTCCCGGACGGCGGCGCAAATCCCCAGCGGACCGATGCCGATCACGCGCACCATCACGGTGACGGAAGGCATCAGCGTGAAAGATCTGGCCGAGAAGCTCGAGATTCGCGCCAAGGATCTGATCGCCACTCTGCTGATGCGCGGCGTCTTCGTGACCGTGAACCAGACACTCGACGGGGAACTGGTCAAGGACGTCGCCAGGCAGTTCGGGGCTGACGTGCAGGTGATCAGCTTCGAGGATCAGATGGCAAACGAGGCCATGGAGAGCATCCTCGCGACCGAGAACCCGGACGAGCTGGAAGTGACGCGGCCGCCGGTAGTGACGGTGATGGGGCACGTCGACCACGGCAAGACGTCGCTGCTGGACGCAATCCGCGAGACGGATGTGGCGGGCGGCGAGGCAGGCGGCATCACGCAGCACATCGGCGCGTACAAAGTGAAGATCAGCAAGCCGGATTCACCGGCGTTCGGGCGGGAGATCGTGTTCCTGGATACGCCGGGCCACGAAGCCTTCACGCGGATGCGCGCACGCGGCGCCAAAGTCACGGATATCGTCGTGATCGTGGTGGCGGCCGATGACGGCGTCATGCCGCAGACGCTGGAGGCGATCGACCACGCGAAAGCGGCGAACGTGCCGATGATCGTCGCGGTGAACAAGATTGACAAGCCCGAGGCGCAGCCCGACCGCGTGAAAAAGCAACTGGGCGATCGCGGCCTGGTGCCGGAAGACTGGGGTGGCAGCACCGTCTTCGTCGATGTATCGGCAAAGAAGCGAATCAATCTCGATCTGCTGCTGGAGATGATTTGCCTGGTAGCCGATCTGCAGACGCTGAAGGCGACGCCGGACCGCTCGGCCGTCGGCACGGTCATCGAAGCGAAGCTGGATCGCGGACGCGGCGCTGTGGCATCGGTGCTGGTGCAGAACGGCACGCTGAAGAACCAGGACAACTTCGTGGTGGGCAACACGTTCGGGAAGATCCGCGCGATGTTCGACGACCGAGGGCGTCCAGTGGAAGAAGCCGGGCCATCGACACCGGTGGAGATCCTCGGGCTCGAAGCCATGCCGGATGCGGGCGATACATTCCTTGTGGTCAGCGATCGCGACAAAGCGCGAGGCATCGGACAATATCGTCGGATGCGCGAGCGCGAGGCGCAGCTGGCCAAGTCGTCGCGGGTCACGCTGGAAGGCCTGGCGGATCAGATCAAGCAGGCCGGGATGAAGGAACTGCCACTGATCCTGAAGGGCGACGTGACCGGCTCGGTCGAGGTGCTGGCCGACTCCCTGCAGAAGATGTCGACCGAGAAGGTGCGCATCAAAGTGATCCGCTCCGGCGTGGGCGCAATCACCGAGAGCGACGTCCTTCTGGCGTCAGCGTCGAATGCGATCATCATCGGTTTCAACGTGCGGCCGGAACGCAAAGCGGCTGACATCGCGGAGCAGGAAGAAGTGGAGATCCGTCTGCACTCGATCATTTACGAGCTGCAGGACGAAATCCACAAGGCGATGCTGGGTCTGCTGGAACCGGTCTTCCGCGAGATGCCGCTGGGCAAGGCAGAGGTGCTGAACGTCTTCCGGATCCCCAAAGTGGGCACAATTCTCGGTTGCCGTGTGACCGACGGTGTGCTGCGCCGCGATGCCGATATGCGCCTGATGCGCGAGGGCGAGTCGGTCTTCAAGGGGAAGGTGTCTTCGCTCAAGCGCTTTAAGGACGATGTGCGCGAAGTAACGAACGGCATGGAATGCGGCGTGGGCATCAACTTCAACGACGTGAAGGTCGGAGACACGGTCGAGGCCTTCGTAACGGAGAAAATCGCGGCGGAGCTGACGGCGTAAGAACAGCCGGCAGACGCCAGCCCGTAGAGGGTAGCCAAACAGAGCGCTCGGCGAAAGTCGGGCGCTTTCTGTTTTCAGGACTCGGCTCCGGTCTGTTTTCAGGACTCGGCTCCGGTTTCGAAAACTCCGCGATGCCGGTCATTCGTTCTGACAGGGAAACTCTCATTGCATTGGGTGCTGCAAAGCAGCACAACGGAGAAAGCCCCGGCCTTCAGGCCGGGGAATCGGCGGCCCGAACAAGATCGGGCTTCAGCCCTGGAGGTTTTGTATCAGGGCATGACTTTAGTCGTGCCGATAGCGTCCACAGATGGAACTGGGCTTTAGCCCCTGCGTATCCACGCAGCGAAGGTTCCGGATAGCGGCCTGAGGAGACGCATCTTGGGAATTCGGCGCAATCAATCTCCATGCGCGATTTGGCGCTCGTGGACGCGGTCGAGGAAGATCGCGAAAAGGAAGCCGATTCGAATCCGCCAATAGGGAGCGAAAGGCGCTATTCATAATGCAGAATGGCCGCGAGATCCAGTCGCAGAGTACGAATCGCCGGCACGAGCATGGAAACGACCGCCATCAACCCAAGCAGCCCAAGGGCGGCTGCGAAGCTGGCGGGGTCGAGGTTATTGACGCCATAGAGCACAATGCGCAGGAGTCCTGATCCAAACGCCGCCAGAAGCGTGCCCGTCGCCGAGCCAAGGATCAACGGCCATCGAAACTGCTGCAGGACTGCGCTCAGCACAGCCGCGGGCCGGCCTCCGAGCGCGATGCGAATCGCGATCTCTTTCGTGCGCTGCGTCACGACGAAGGCCACCAGCCCGATCAATCCAATGGCCGCCAGCGAAGCCGCAATCAGACCCACGAGGCTCACGATCGCCGCCACGTCCTCGATCATCTTCTGGTTTTCCCGATACAGAAGCTTGACCTGCCGAAGCTCCGGAAACACGGAACGATCCAGACTCGTGGCGATCGCCCTGGCCGCCGGCCCAATCGATCCCGGCTCACCGATGGATCGAACCATCACCACCATATCCGGCATATTGTCTGGTTGGGCCGCCCAGTACTGCTCCAGGGCGTCGTCATCGTTAAGAGCATTGATATGAGCATCGGCGACCACGCCGACGACCGTATCCCGGTTCGCTCCTTCCCCCACAGTCTGTCCCAGCGGATTCTCTCCCGGCCACTGCTGGCGCGCGAAGGTCTCGCTCACGATCACAACGTGTTTCTCCTCTGGATGGAACAGACGTCCCAGCCGCAGCGAAATGCCCATCGTCTGGAAGAAATCCGGCGTAACCCAGTTGGGATAAATCGTCACCTTTCTGCCGCGAATCTCGGTCGTCCAGTTGGAGATCACATGGCCCAGGGGCGGGAGTTCCACGAGCGAGACCGCCTTCACACCGGGCACCATGCTCAACCGCGTCTCCATCTGGTTCAGATACTCCCGTGCAGCGGTCGGGCTATAGCCATGGCGGCTCAACCCAGGATCGATCGAGACCAGTCGCTCGTAACCAAATCCCGGATCGGTATAGAGCGCATGCTGCGCCGCGTGCACCAGCAGCGCCGCCACAATCAGCAGTACGGAACTGGCTGCAATCTGCGCGCCTACCAGGATCTGCCGCGCGAAGGTTTTTTGCTGCCGCTGACGCGCGATCTGCAGCGCGGGCATCAGCCCGAAGAAGACCGTTGCCGCCACCGTCAGGGCCACGGTGAACAGCAGCACCCGCCAGTCTGGTCTTGCGCTCAGCCATTTTGGAGCGTCGAATTTCGCGAGCACTATCCTGAGCACCACCCAGGACAAGCCCAACGCAGCCACTGAGCCGATGCTCCCCAGCAACAGGCTTTCCGTGCAGAGTTGCCGGAAGATGCGCCAGCGGCCCGCCCCGATCGCAATCCGAATCCCGATCTCGTGCTGCCGCGTCACCGCCCGAGCCGCCATCAGTCCCCCCACATTGGCGCAGGCGACGATGAGAATCAGGAGAGCCAGCGTCCCAAGCATGGCAGCAACGCGAACCATCTGCGGCTGCATCACCTGCAGATGCCCTCCCGGAGAGCTTTGAATCCCTTCGTTATCCCATACAGCGTCCGGATGCTGGTGTCGCAGCTCGTTCGTAAGTCCAAGCAACTCCTGCTCGGCGGTTCGCGCGCTGACCCCTGGCGCCAGCTTTCCCCACATGCGCACACTCCCATTCGTCCAGTCGTGGAGAACGGTGCTGCGCTCGATGAAATACGGCTGCTGGGCGATGGGCAGCCAGAGGTCCGGGTCCTGGCCGCCCAGGCTGGCAAACGCAAATGGGGTTACCCCGGCAATCGTGACCGGTTTGCCATTCAGGTGGATAACGCGGCCCGCGACGTTTGGATCGCCGCCGAAGCGGCGCTGCCAAAATCCATAGCTCAGTACGACGGCGGGTGCGTCCTTCGCGCTGCCGTCGCTGACCGGGTCGAGCAGACGTCCCTCGGCCGGCCGGCTTCCTAATTCCACAAAGTAATTCGGCGTGACAAAAGAGGCGCTGGCGAGCTGTTGGTCGTTGTCAATCTCCATCGGTGGCACACCCATCACTGCCATGGCGGCGGAAAGTGTGTGGGCATGCTCCTGATAAAAGAGAAACGAGGGGTAGGACATTTCGCTCGAGTACTGATCCGGCGAGCGACGCTCCAGGCGCACCAGGCGATCCGCGCCGGGAACCGGAAGAGGCTTCAGAGCGACCATATCGAAAAGGCTGAATGCGGAGAGATTCACGCCGACGCCAATGGCGAGCACCAGCGCGGCGACCAGAGTGAATCCCGGAGACCGGGCAAGAATTCTCGTGCCAAAACGCAAATCCTGGATCAGCCGGCTGAGCCACGTCCAGCCCCAGGCCTCATAGGCCTGCTCGCGCAACCGCAGCGCATTGCCGAAGTTGGTGTTCCCGGCCCGTGCCGCCATCTCGCGATGGAACTCCATCTCGTTTTCCAGTTCGGCGTCGAGCCGCCGCCGGTCGATCAGGTAACGAAGCCGTCGAAAAAATTCACCCATGGGAAACCTCGTATGCGGGACCTATGCGGTGCGAAGGACTTCCTGGATCGCCTGCGTGATCCGTTCATAGCTCGACAATTCCTGCTCCAGCCGGGCTTTGCCCGTTCGCGTGAGGCGGTAGAAGCGAACTTTGCGGTTGGTTTCCGAGATACCCCACTTGGCTTCGACCCATCCCTTGCGCAGCATCTTCTGGAGAGTCGGGTAGAGCAGACCTTCCTCTACCGCCAGGATCTCGCGGGACAGCAGGTGAATCCGCTGGGCAATGGCATATCCATGCAGCGACTCAGACTGGAGCACACGCAGGATAAGCAGGGGCAGAGCACCGGCCGGGCTCACATGGTCACTCCTGTCATTCATAGGCATAACATTACTATGCCTATTATAGTTATGTCAAACCGCTGGACTCCGGGAAGCGAAGTTGTGGCGGAAAGTCCGGCCAGACCTCCCTTTTCGCTCCCCTTACCTTCGTACCGTGCGACCAGCGGATTTCCCTTGCTCCGTCCGAATCCGTTCGCTACGTTGAAATGAGGAAAGCTCTGTTCATCGCGAACAGAGCTTTTTCTTTGCAAACTACCGCCGCGGCCCAGGCC
The DNA here is from genome assembly GCA_963770525.1 of uncultured Acidobacteriaceae bacterium. Lineage (GTDB taxonomy): Bacteria > Acidobacteriota > Terriglobia > Terriglobales > Acidobacteriaceae > Palsa-343. Next base: position 408,313 of record CAVYPY010000013.1, read on the forward strand.
GCGTGCCATCGCTCTTTGACAGTCCGGCACCGCATGAAGCAGCCTTCCTCAGGGCGAAAAAAGCCTTCTCGACCGAGGGGCCCCCTCGGAAGTAAATGATGGGAACAGAGATAGCTCCAGGGGGTTCCTCTGGAAATCGATAATTCGCACAAACCACAACACTTCCGCGGAGTTAACAGGAAAAAATGAAATGGAGCCGGAGTAAAACGAAGGTATGGCGAACCAGACGATCCGGTTGGCCCGGAACGATCGCGTCTTTGTCCTGACCGGCGCGGGCGTCAGCGCGGAAAGCGGACTGAGAACGTTCCGGGATCAGGGTGGACTGTGGGAGGGCCACCGAGTCGAGGAAGTAGCGACCCCGGAGGCATGGGAAGAGAACGCCGTCCGGGTGTGGCGCTTCTACAGCCAGCGGCGCAGGGATGCCGGGCAGGCCGAGCCCAACGCCGCCCATCGCGCTCTGGCGGAGTTGGAACAGCAGATGGGCGAGCGATTCTTTCTCTGCACGCAGAATGTCGATGATCTGCACGAACGCGCAGGATCACAGCGCCTGGTACATATGCACGGCGAACTGTTCTCATCGCGCTGCGAGAATCCCTGTGGCCGCGAGCCGTTTTCCGACCGTTCGCTCTATGAGTCCGAAGAGACCATTGCGCGCTGCGCCTGCGGGGGACGGATTCGGCCCCACATCGTCTGGTTCGGTGAAATGCCGCTGCAGATGGATCGCATCCGGGAGGAGATCGATCGCTGTACGGTCATGCTGGTGGTGGGGACTTCGGGTGCTGTCTATCCGGCCGCGAATTTTGTGCGCTGGGCGGGATCTCGGGTGCGGAAGTACTACATCGGTCCGGAAGAGCCGATGAATGCGGCCGCCTTCACGGAACTGGTTCTGGGCCATGCCGGCGAGGTTCTGCCGGGACTGGTGCAAACGGAATAGGCCCTTCCCGGCGGGCGCGGACCGGAAAGAGATCGCAGACCGAGAGTCAGGTGAGTGGGTGGAACGAAGGCGTTTCCTTGAGTGCGGTTCGCACGCGGGCGATCTCCTCGCTGATGAAGCGCATGGCAAGGAAGCAGAGCCGCGGCGAGCACTCAAGCAGGTCCGATACCCGCTGGCTGGGCAGAAAACCAAGCTTTGTCCCCGCAACTGCTACCTCCGCAGTGAGGCTGTAATGGCCGGTCAGCGTGGCGGGCAGGCCGACAATTTCACCCGGGCCGAGAAAACGGGGTGGGTACAGGTCTGTGGGAATGCCGAGGGAGAGGAGGACGCCGCCCTCGCGAACGATGAAGACGCCGGAAACCGGGTCACCGCCGTGGAAGAGCACCGCACCTTTGTCCATCGAGATGCTTGAAGCCATGCGATCGAGTTCGGCGGTCAGCTCAGAAAAATCGTGTGACATGAGTTAAGGAAAGGGCCCGCAACAAGTGTCGTCTTCGGAGCCTCTCCAGAGTCTCGCCTGGGCTCGGGACGGCCGATGTGATGCAGATCACATGAGCAGCGTTTCTAACCGGCCTGACGCAATTTGGCGTGGCGTGCATGGGTCCTCCGCCGGCTGTCAACAGGAGGAGTGTGAACTGCGACAATAGATCGCATTGCGATGTATAATGGATCGTGATGCGATCGTTCTCCTCTCATTCTGAGACAAGGCGTCTGCCGGGACGAGTGACCCCGGCCATGCTGCGAGATCTGGCCCGGTTCCGCTATCGGCTCCGGCGGTTCCTTCGCTTCAGCGAACAGGCGGCCCGCGCCGGCGGCGTGACGCCGCAACAGCACCAGCTGATGCTGGGGATCGCCGGCTTTACGGAAAGCGGGTCGGCAACGATCTCGGAGCTGGCGGAATTCCTCCAGGAGCGGAATAACTCCGTGGTGGGGCTGGTGGAGCGTGCAGCGCAGGGCGGCCTGGTGCGGCGCGAAAGCGGAGCGCGCGACCGGCGCCAGGTGGTGGTTTCGCTCACGCCGCGCGGTGAGGAGATCCTGGCGAAGCTCAGCGAACTTCACCTGGACGAGGTACAGCGAATGCGGGCCGGGTTCCTGTCAGGAAACGTCTCCGAGCCCCTCGCCGAGAGCCGGGTCCAGTCGCACGTGGCGACACGAAAGGTGACGGCGTGACCCGGCGCGCAAACGAAGTGCTGTGCGAAGGGGCCGAGAAGGATATCCGGACACCGGGCCCGCGTCGCCGGATTCACAACTGGTTTGTGCGGCATCTGCTGCTGCGGCGCTACCTGCCCCTCGTGCATGAGGACCTGTCCCAGGTGTACGCGCGCGACCTGCGCAAGTGGCTGATCATCGCGCCGGTTATCGGCGCGATCACCGGGCTGATCATTACGGCGCTTGCCGTCGTCATCTTGAAGAAGATGTGGCCGGCGGTGCTCGCGTACTACCTGCATCACCGCTGGGCGATCGTGCCGGGGCTGGTGCTTGGCTTTATGGTCACGGGCCTGATCATGCAGTTCCTCACCCCCGATCCGGACGAGCACTCCACCGAAGAGGTCATCCGCTCGTACCATGAGCACCGCGGCGGCATCGACATGAAGCCGTTCCTGCCCAAGCTGCTGGCAGCCATCACCACGGTGGGCTTTGGCGGCAGCGCAGCGCTGGAAGGTCCCAGCATCTACGGCGGCGGCGCGATTGGATCGTGGCTGTGGGCGAAGATGCGGCGTGTGTATGCGCTGGATGAGCGAGATCGGCGGATCATGCTGATCTGCGGCGCCGCGGCGGGCATGTCAGCGATTTTTCGCGCGCCGCTCACCGGGATCGTCTTCGCGCTGGAGATGCCCTATCGCGACGATCTGGCACATGAGGCGCTGGTGCCGTCCCTGATTGCGTCGGTCGTCGCGTATGTGACGCTGAGCTCGTTTCTGGGTGCAGCACCGCTGTTCAATTTCAGCGGCTCGCAGACCTTCACGCGCGAGGATCTGTACTGGAGCGCTCTCCTGGGTCTGCTTATCGGGCTGCTGGCGATGATCTTTGTGATCACTTTTCGCCGGGTTCGAAGCTTTTTTGTCCATCGGAAATGGCCGCACTTCGTAAAGCTGACACTCGGTGGTCTGCTGACGGGTCTATGTGGATTGTTCTTTCTCTTCCTTTATCCGGGAGCCCTGGTGCCACTGGGACCGAACTATGAGGCGGTGGACATGATATTGAATGGCCATCATCCCACCGTACAGTTGCTGGTGTTCAGCGGTCTGAAGCTGGCGGCGACCCTTTTCACGCTGGGCGTCGGGGGAGTCAGTGCGATGTTTGTGCCGCTCTTTCTCACCGGTGGCGCGCTGGGAACGGCCTTTGCGCAGTCGATCGTACACAGCTCGGTCCCCGGACTTTATGCGGCGGTTGGCATGGCCTCGTTCCTTGCGGCCGGCTACAAAACGCCATTGGCGGCGGTGGTCTTTGTGGCAGAAGCGACCGGTGGACACGCTTTCATCGTCCCGACGCTGATTGGCGCGGCGGTCGCCTACGCCGCATCCGGCGATGCGTCCGCTTCCGGCGATCAGCGGCTGCACGCCGGCGTGCGGATGCAGGAGTCTGAAGCCTGAGCGAAAGCAGCCTGTCCGGATTGAGCCTGCGCGCGCTATGCTGGGTGCCATCGAGAGGTGCACGATGGCCATCGAGGTGCGCGGGCTGACTCCGCTGGTGCAGGTCTACGATATGCCGACGTCGGTGCGGTTCTACCGGGATCTGCTCGGTTTTGAGATCGTGAGTACGTCGCCGGTGCTGGGCAAAGACCGCTTCCACTGGGCGCTGCTGCGGCTGGGTAAAGCGGAGCTGATGCTCAATACCGCTTATGAGTTCGATCACGAACGGCCCGTGCCGGTTGATCGCCAGCGGGTGTCCGCGCACGAAGACACGACGTTGTACTTTGGGTGTCCGGATGTAGACGCGGCCTATGAGGAGTTGCACGAGAAAGGCGTGGCCGTGAACATGCCCAAAGTGGCGCCTTACGGGATGAAGCAGATGTCGTTGCGCGATCCGGACGGATACAGCCTCTGCTTCCAGTGGTCGTCGGAGGAGTGAGCCCCCGGCTCCGTGCTCGCTGGTGGAAATCAACGAAAGTTGCCAATCCTCCGTCTCTCCCGGTAGCGTATAGGGTTTTCGCGCACCCGTCGTTTGTCTGCGGTCAGTTGTTGCGCGCCGGTTCTCAACAGGAGGAGATGGATGGCTCGTACGGAGCTGAAGTACCAGTCTGGTTTTGGCAATGAGTTCGCCACCGAGGCGGTGCCCGGGGGGCTACCGCAGGGGCAAAACGCGCCGCAAAAGGCGCCGCTGGGCCTCTACACTGAGCAACTGAGCGGGACAGCTTTCACCGCGCCACGGGCGACCAACCGGCGCACATGGACGTATCGCATTCGGCCCTCGGTAACGCATAAGCCGTTCTCGGAAACCGGCCGCGGATTGTTCCGCAGCGGACCATTCAACGAGCTGCCTACACCGCCGAACCAGATGCGGTGGAATCCGGTCCCCATGCCGGAAAAGAAGACCGACTTCGTCGACGGAATCGTCACCATGGGCGGCAGCGGCGACCCGGCACTCCAGATCGGCGTCGGTATTCACGTTTATGCGGCCAATACGTCGATGAAGGACCGCTATTTCTACAATGCCGACGGCGAGATGCTGATCGTACCGCAACAGGGCAAGCTGGCCGTTCACACCGAACTGGGAATCCTGGAGGTCGCGCCGGGAGAGATCTGCGTTGTTCCCCGCGGCATGAAGATGCGTGTCGACCTGAACGGGCCGTCACGCGGATATATCTGCGAGAACTACGGGCTGACATTTCGGCTGCCGGATCTAGGCCCGATCGGCGCCAACGGCCTCGCGAATCCGCGCGATTTCCTGGCTCCGGTGGCAGCGTATGAGGATCGCGAAGGCGACTTCCGGATCATCGGCAAATTCCTCGGGCGGATGTGGGAAGCGGAAATTGACCACTCGCCGCTCGATGTCGTCGCCTGGCACGGCAATTACGCTCCGTATAAATACGACCTGGCACGCTACAACTGCATCAATACGGTGAGCTTCGATCATCCCGATCCGTCCATCTACACGGTCATGACCTCGCCCTCTTTACAACCCGGAACTGCCAACGTGGACTTTGCCATCTTTCCGCCGCGCTGGCTGGTGGCCGAGCACACCTTCCGCCCACCGTGGTTCCATCGCAACATGATGAACGAGTTCATGGGGCTGGTTTTCGGCGAGTATGACGCCAAGGCGGAGGGCTTTCTGCCCGGTGGCGCCAGCCTGCACAACTGTATGTCCGGGCACGGGCCTGACGCGGAGACGTGGGAAAAGGCCAGCAAGGCCGAGCTGAAGCCAGTGAAGCTGGAGAATACGCTGGCGTTCATGTTCGAAACCGGCCTGCCGGTGCGCCCAACGAAATTTGCTCTGGAAACCAAGATTCTGCAGCATGAGTATTACGAGTGCTGGCAAGGCCTGAAGAAACACTTCAAAACTCCGAAGAAATAAGCCAACAGGAGACGCCATGAGCGCGGCCGAAGCGCTGCTGCGACGGATCGTCGATTACGCCGGACTGTTTCCGCCGGCGGCTTTGGACATGGAGACGGCGGTCCGCAATTACCAGGAATATCTCCTGGGCGATTACGGATGGATGCTGGGTTCCTTTATCGTCTCCGCCCATCGTCTCGACGAGTTCGCGGCAGTATTCGAACGCGTGTGCTGCGGCGAGAAAGAGAATCCCTGGACCCAGAGCATTGTTTGCGCGGGCGAGGCGGCAGGCGATGCCCGGCGCATCGCGGAGTTTCGCGAGGGTGCCGTTTTCATCGGAAGCCTCGAGACCAGGGCCGCCGATCCGAACGCGGCTAAAGCGGTTCTCGATCTTCTGCCGCCCGCCCGGGCACGTTACGTGGAGTTTGGCCCGGAACGCGCGGCAGAGATACTGCCGGTTCTGGCCGGTCGCGGCGCACGGGCGAAGATTCGCATGGGCGGAGTCACTCCGGAGACGATTCCGGTCGCTGAGAGCTTGGCACATTTCCTGGCAGCCTGCGTCCGGGAGCGGGTGGCCTTTAAAGCGACAGCGGGCCTGCATCACGCGATTCGGGGAACACGCGCCTTAACCGGCAACCCCGACAGTCCGCGCGCCACGATGCATGGTTTTCTCAACCTGTTCCTGGCGGCATCGCTTGCGTATTTCGGTGCTGATCCCCAGGCGATCGTTCGCACGCTCGCCGAAGAGGACGCAACGGCGTTTCACCAGGATGACGAACTGATTCGCTGGCACGACCATACCCTCATCACCGACCAGATCGAACGTGTGCGCAGCGAATTCGCCATGAGCTTCGGTTCCTGTTCCTTCACCGAACCGGTTGATGACATGAAAGAGATGGGATGGATATAGGAAAGCCGAGCGACGCGACCCAACGGAGAGGATGCTGGCTGGATTCAGCCAACGATCCGGCTGGCGATTTCCCGCTGGAGAATCTTCCCTTTGGAGTCTTCGACGGCGCTGGTGCGAACCGGATCGGTCTGGCGATTGGCGATCGTATTCTCGATCTCACGAGTGCCGCCGAAGCAGGCCTGCTTGAGGCGTTGCCTGCGCAGGTCCAGGAGGCGTGCCGAGCCGAGCATCTGAACCTACTGGCTCAGCAAGGCAATGGAGCCGTCCGAGAGGTACGGAGTCGCGCGGGAGAACTTCTCAGCGATCATGCCCACCGCCGCGAAGTCGAGCCGCACCTCGTCGCGCAGAAGAACACGCAGATGCGCATGCCCTTTCGCATTGGCGACTACACCGACTTCTACGCCTCCATTCACCACGCGACGAATGTGGGGCGGCTGTTTCGACCGGACACGCCGCTGCTGCCGAACTACAAGTGGGTCCCGATTGGCTATCACGGGCGGGCGTCGTCGATCGTGGTGAGTGGAACCGACATTCGGCGTCCCTCGGGACAGACCCGAACGCCGGATATGCCGGCTCCCACGTTTGGGCCTGCCACCATGCTCGACTATGAACTGGAGGTCGGGTTCTTCGTCGGTCAGGGAAATGCCCTGGGCGAGTCGGTTCCGCTGGACGAAGCCGGCGAGCATATCTTTGGGCTTTGTCTCATGAATGACTGGTCGGCGCGCAACATCCAGTCCTGGGAATATCAACCGCTGGGGCCGTTTCTGGCCAAGAATTTTGCCACCAGCATTTCGCCGTGGGTTGTGACCCTCGACGCACTGGAGCCGTATCGCGTGCCGGCCATGGTGCGGCCGGAGGGCGATCCCAAACCGTTGCCGTACCTGTATTCGCCGCGCGACCAGCAATACGGCGGCTTCGATATAACCCTGGAGGTCTGGCTGGAGACCGCAAAAATGCGGTCGAAACGGAAATCGCCGTTGCGGCTGAGCCGGGGCAACATGAAGGATTTGTACTGGACGCCGGCACAAATGCTCACCCATCACGCGAGCAACGGATGCAATCTGCAGTCCGGCGACCTGCTGGCCACGGGTACGGTTTCCGGACCCGTCCGTGACGCCGTGGGCTCGCTGCTGGAACGCACCCGCCGCGGCGCCGAACCGCTGGAACTGCCGAACGGCGAGACGAGGAAGTTCCTCGAAGATGGCGATGAGGTCATTCTGCGAGGCTGGTGTGAACGCGAAGGCTATCCGCGGATCGGCCTGGGTGAGTGCCGTGGCCGGGTGATCGCAGCCGGCTGAGTCATGCCACCCGTTCAGTACACCAGGAACTTCGCGTACCAGTGAAGAATCGGCTGCCCGGCGAAGATCGTATACAGCGCCGCTACGCACAGAAAAGACCCCAGCGGCAGTCGCGTCGCCAGCGATCGCCGATGGCGCGGCGCCACCAGCAGCGCGAGAACTCCGAAGATGGCGGTCGCCAGCGTACCGAGAACGAGGGTCAGCAGAGTGGGGCCCGGACCCAGCCACGCGGCAATCATGGCGAGCAGTTTCACGTCGCCCATGCCCATGCCTTCCACGTGCCGCACCAGGAGATAGCCCCAACGAATGAGCAGCAACACGAGGGCCGCGAGAAACGCCCAGAGAACTGCCTCGCCCGCGTGCCACAAGCGCTGTGTCAGGAACTCCGCCGGGCGCACCGCTGCGTAGAGTACGCCGAGACCGATGCCGGTTAGCGTGAAAACATCCGGCAGGCGCATCGTCTCAGCGTCCATCACCGCGAGGCCAAGCAGGAGAAAGCACAAGACGTCCATGCCGATGCCGGTCAGCGTCAGGCCGAGCCGGAGAAAACTCAGCAGAAAGAGGGCCGCCACAGCGAACTCGACGGCCGGGTACCGCCATGAAATGGCGTGGCGGCAGGAGCGACAACGCCCCCGCAGGGCGATCCAGCTCAACAGGGGAATGTTGTCTACGGGCTGAATCGGCGCGCTGCAATCGGGACAATGGGAACCGGGTCGCACCAGGGAAGCGTGCTGCGGCAGGCGTGCGATGCAGACATTGAGAAAGCTCCCAAAAGCCAGGCCGAAAAGAACGACGAAGATGGCGGTGACGAGAATCGCGGCGAATCTCCTTCGAGCGGCAGTACGGCCAGCATACCGGCAACGGCATTGTAGAGTAGGGATATGCCCGCGGAAAATGAGGGAAAGCTGGCGAGTGACGGACCGGAACGTGGAAGTCCTGTTCGCGCCGGCGATTTGTTTGCCGAGGCCGTGAGCATCATGGCGCGACTGCGCGCACCGGGCGGCTGTCCCTGGGATCGCGAGCAGACCTTTGCATCGATCCGCAAGTACACGCTGGAAGAAACCTGGGAGGTCCTCGACGCGATCGAGCGCGAGAACTGGGCTGATCTGTCCGACGAACTCGGTGATCTGCTGCTGCAGGTCCTCTTCTACGCGGAGATGGCGGCCGAGGCTGGACACTTTTCGATCAGCGATGTCATTTCGGGATTGAACCGAAAGCTGGTCCGGCGGCATCCGCACGTCTTCGGGGAAGAAGCTTCGGCGGCGGCAGGGAATCGCGCTGAGGGGCTGGAGACGGACGGCATCGGAGCGGCGGAGGTTCTGCGCAACTGGGATGAGATCAAGAAACGCGAGAAGAAGGTCGAAAGCAACGGCACGGGTCGACTGGATTCGATCTCGCGCGCGATGCCGGCACTCGCCGAGGCGGGGAAGATTGGATCGCGGGCGGCGAAGGCCGGCTTCGACTGGCCGGACGTCCAGGGTGTGCTGGAAAAGCTGCGGGAAGAGACCGCGGAACTGGACGAAGAGGTGCACTCGGGCGAGCGAAAAGCAGCGGAAGAAGAGATGGGTGATCTGTTATTTACTGCAGCAAACCTCGCGCGACACATTAAAGTTGATCCCGAGCTCGCGCTCCGCGACGCCAGCGCCAAGTTTCGGCGCCGCTTTGCCGCGATGGAGGCCTTTGCGCCGAAGCCGCTCGAAGAAATGACCGCAGCCGAACTGGACGCGCTTTGGACCCAAAGCAAGAGGGCGGAACGTCGCGCATGACTCCAAAGACAATTGAAACGACCCAGGGAACCGAGGTAGTCCTGCGCAGCTGCCAGGGCTTTGAAGAGCTGGACGGCTGCGTGCGTCTGCAGATTGAGACGTGGGGTTATGCCGATGGTGACGTCATTCCGCGACGCGTCTTTACCGTGGCTCAGCGGATCGGCGGCCAGGTAATCGGGGCTTTCGAAGGAGATCATCTCGTCGGTTTCGCCATGTCTTTGCCGGGGGTGAAGGCCGCGCAGGCGAATGGCACTCTGCCAGTGCCTTATTTGCACTCGCATATGCTGGCGGTGACGCCGCGGTACCGGAACAGCGGAATTGGCCGTCATCTCAAGCTGTATCAGAGGGAAGAAGCGCTTTCCCGAGGCATAGCACTGATGGAGTGGACCTTCGATCCGCTGGAGATCAAGAATGCTTTCCTGAATATCCACAGACTCGGCGTCATCGTGCGCAACTATAGCCCGAATTTCTATGGTGTATCCTCATCTCGTCTGCAGGGTGGGCTTCCCACGGACCGTCTCCATGCGGAGTGGTGGATGGATTCGGAACGGGTGAAGGCCGTCCTCATCGGGACCCCATATAATCCGCCGGAAACCCAGGAGACCATTGTGGTGCCGAAAGCCGTGACGGAATGGAAGGCTTCGGCTACAAGTGTCGCTCGGGCTGCGGCGGTGCAAACTGAGAATCGCCGCCGGTTTCTGGATGCGTTCGGGCGCGGTCTGGCGGTCGTTGGTTTCCAGGTGGATTCGCAAGGTAACGGCACTTTCGAACTCGCACGACTGCAGCAATCCGGAACGGGAGTTCTATGAGAATTGATGCCATCCTGCTTCGTGAAATACGACTTCCCCTCGTCAAACCCTTTCAAACCAGTTTTGGGACCACAACCGAACGGCGGATTCTTCTCGTGGAGTTGCGTGGCGAAGGCTTGACCGGTTGGGGTGAATGTGTCGCCGGAGAACACCCGTTCTTTTCCGACGAGACGGTGGACACCGCGTGGATGGTGATCCAGAGCGAGCTGGGGCCGATGCTGGCGAGCGCGGAACCCGAACACGGCGGGAAATGCCCAGGCATTTTCCGGCGGGTGCGCGGTCACCGCATGGCCAAGGCAGCCCTGGAAAACGCGGTGTGGGATCTGGAAGCGCAGATGAAGGGTGTTCCGCTGGCGAGCCTGCTGGGCGGCACGCGGGAGACGATCGATTGCGGAGTCTCGATCGGGATTCAGCCGACGCTGGAGCAGCAGCTGGCCGAGGTTGAGAAGGAATTGGCTGCCGGCTACCAGCGCATCAAGCTCAAATGCAAGCCGGGATGGGACGTTAAGGTCTTCGAAGCGGTGCGGAATCGCTGGCCGGAGATTCAGCTGAGCTGCGACGCCAATTCGGCCTATCGGCTGAACGACTCCGATCACATTGTTGGCTTCGACGACTTCAACCTGCTGATGATCGAGCAGCCGCTGTGGGCGGACGATTTCTACTTCCATTCCATGCTCCAGAAGCGGCTGGAAACGCCCATTTGTCTCGATGAGTCGATCCGCAACCGCCGCGATGCGCTTGCCGCGATCGATATGGAGTCCTGCCGGATCATCAACATCAAGTGCGGCCGCGTCGGCGGCTTCAGCGAAGCCATCGCCGTCCATAATGCCGCGCAGGAGCGGGGCGTGCCGGTTTGGTGCGGTGGGATGCTGGAAACCGGCATTGGCCGGTCGCACAACATTGCCCTCTCGTCGCTCGACAACTTTACTCTGCCTGGCGATGTTTCCGCCTCGAAGCGATACTGGCGGGAAGACATCATCGAGCCGGAGGTTGAGGTTTCGAAGACGGGCGAGATCGCGGTTCCGGAAACGCCGGGCCGAGGCTTCGAGGTCCGCACCGATCTGGTGGAAAAGCTGACGGTGAGGCGTGAGGAAATTCGGGCGATGGCTGTCGCGTAGGCACGGAACTCAGGGAGTTTAAAAGGGAGCGGCTGCGGGCCGCTCCCTTTTGCTTTGGGCAGGTTTTGAGGGCTGTCGACGCCGGTCTGCATGGTAGGGTGTTGGCCATGAAAAATCTCCTGGTATTGATGGTGGTTGTTTCGGCGTGCGGCGTGGCTGTCCAGGCGCAAGTACCTCCGGCAGTGCAGTCGACGGCGGTAGACGGTTATCAGGCGGCGCACAGCCTGGAGCTGTATCGCGAGGGAAACGCGCGGATGTTCATGAACGACTTCGGGCAGCTGGAGCGCTATCACGACGCCAATGCGAGCCTCGGTTCGCCAGCGCCTGGCGAGCAGCGCGTAGTCTTCTTTGGGGACTCGATCACGGACATCTGGAAGCTGGACACATCGTTTCCGGGCAAGCATTACATCAATCGCGGGATTGGCGGACAAACGACGCCGCAGATGCTGGTGCGATTTCGCCAGGACGTGATCGATCTGCATCCGGCAGTCGTGGTGATTCTGGCTGGGACCAACGACATTGCCGGCAACTCGGGGGCAGAAACGCTGGACCAGATCGAGGCCGATTACGCGAGCTTTGCGGATCTGGCGAGGGTGAACGGGATTCGCGTGGTTTTCTCGTCGGTGACTCCGATTAATGCTATGAATCAGCGAGCGCTTTGGTTCTATCTGCAGCGTTCGCCGGAAAAGATTCTGGCGCTGAACGTGTGGCTGAAGAAGTACTGTGCTGATCACGATCTGGTCTATCTCGACTATTTTTCGGCGATGGTGGACGAGCAGGGATTTCTGAAGAAGGACCTGACCGAGGACGGGCTGCATCCGAATGCGGCCGGATTTGCGGTGATGGCGCCGCTGGCCGAAGCGGCGATTGAGAAGGCGCTGAAGCTGCCGGTTGGACGATGACCCCTCCCCCCCGGGGTGGTATGTTTTCGGATAAGTACCTTGTTTGCCGGTAAGTACGATTTTCTTTTGGAGGCTCCAAACGGGAAGTATCGGGAAACAGGGTAGATTTTGGAGGCTCCAAAACAGGGGTTACGATATACGGGATACGGTTTAGAACGGAAATGCAGTACTTAGTCGAGGCCTTTAAGCCAGCGGACAGCGTATAGCGGGCTCCAAACAGCGGATAGCGTATAGCGAATAGGGTAAAGAAGGGAACGCCGCTGTCGTTTAGACGGGCGAGTTGGAGAAGGACGGAAAGCATTGGTTTGAGCAAGAGAAAAGGCCGCCTGGATGGCGGCCTTTCTTTATTTACCCTCTATTCTCAGAATAGCAATTCCAGAGGGATTTACTGCCAGATTTCCGCAGGAATTGTGGCGTGGAAGTTGTTTTGTATCAGCGATGGTTACTTTCGATTCGCGTGCAGGGGCTTGACAGGATTTCCACAGTTTGGGGAAAAACGTTGAAGGGCAGGCAGCGCGAGTCGCCAGGCGAGGCTACTGCATGTTTTCGACGGTTGCATCCGCGGTGACATCGACGGAAACCTGCCTGGCCACGCGGAAGACGAAGGTGCTGGGATCCTTCATGCCCCACTGCACGTAGGGGACAACAAAGTGAGTGGTGAGGTGGACATGCGTGGCGTCCGTCATCTGCGCGGAAACGATCAGGCGCAGGGGGTGGTCGTGTCCGTGAATGGTGAAGGTGCCGTCGACGGTGACTTGTTGTGCCGAACCGGGGCGGAGGGTACCGGTGGCCTTTTCCGGATGGAAGATGACTTCGGGGTAGGTCTGGGTCTGGAGGATAGCCTGTTTCATCCTGCGGTCGCGGGCGGCGCTGCCGCTCTTGCCGCTGTCGAGGTCGACCAGCAGTTCGCCCTCAGCCGCACCGGTGCCAGGTGTGTAGCTGAGCAGGCCACCCTTGAGCTGAAAGGTGCCGTGCACGGTGTGGAGGACGCCGCCGAGGGTCCAGCGGATCTGCGTGTGAGTTGGTTGGAAATGCAGAGTCATCGGACTCGGCTCGGTCTGGGCCTGCGAAAGCGGCGCGGCCGCGAAGAAAGCCGCGCAGAGCACAGCGATGCGACGGAAGTGGTGAAGTCTCATTGGGAAATTCAAGCCACGCGCGGGGCGAGCAGGAGCGCGCCGAGCTCAGGTCCGCGGCGCAGGGTTAGGAGAGACAGAGATGCTTCGCCCATCTGGACGGCGAGCATTTCACGAAAGAGGTGAGGGCGATGCGCGAAGGCCCGCAGGGCGTCGACGACCTCGCGCTGGCTGTAGTAGTGCGGCGAATACGCCGTGAAAGTAGCAAGGATGTGCATGCAGTTCACTTGTGCTGAATCGATTCGATGCGCCTGACGTGCAGGTCCCAGGCCTGGGAAGATTCGTTCATGGGCGTGTCCATTCGACTTATGGTGCCTGGGAAGGTTACAGCGAATCGTTACCGAGATGTGAGCCGATTGTCGGAGGATGCCAGTTGGGGTTCGTTTGCAGCCGCCAGCGGGATCTCCACGACGATCTGAGCGCCTCCCTGGGGGCGATTATGCGCGATGGCGCGGCCCCCGTGCACGACGGCGACAGCGCTGACGAACGCGAGACCGAGACCGTGTCCCTCCGAGTCCGATCCTTTCACGAAGCGTTGAAAGACGCGGGGGAGGAGGTCGGGCGCGAACCCCACGCCATCGTCTTCCAGTGTGATGCAGGCGACGCCGTGATCGGCGGAGACATCGAGGGAAACCTCGGCACCGGGGCCGGCGTAGCGCAGCTCATTCTCCAGCAAATTGGAAAGCATTCGGTTGCAGAGGGCGACATCCACCGAAACCTCGGCGGGTGCGGCGGCGGAGACTGTGAGCCGCTGCTGACGCTCGGCGAGGGCGGGAGCGTAGAGCTCCGCGACGCGTATGACCAGGTCGCTGAGGTTGACGCGATCGCGATGCAGGCGCAGGGCGCCCCCGTCGGCCTCCGCCAGATCGAGCGAAGTGGTGATGACTTCGGAAAGACGATCGAGGTTCTCGATGGCGCTGGCGACGAGCTCGGCGGCCTGTTCGCGATCCTCGAGCGAAAGCGCGATTTCAAGGCTGCCACGAACCGAGGTGATGGGGCTCTTGAGGTCGTGCGCCACGGAATCGGTCAGCGTGCGCAGCTGGTTGACCGAAGCGGAGATGCGGTCGAGCATGTTGTTGATCGTGCGCGCAAGGCGGCCAACTTCATCCTGCTGCGGGCCCGCCGGAACGCGCGTGCTCAGGTCGCCGGTGCGAATGCTGGCAGCGGCGCCGGTGATGGCATCCACGCGCTTCAGCATGCGTCGGAGACCGAAAAGAGTGACCAGGAAGCCGAAGGCGACCATGAAAACCCAGCCGAGAAAGAAGCGGGCGAAGAGCCGGCGGAGCAGCTGGATGGCACCGGAGTCGAGCAGGCCGAGGTAGAGGCGGCCGCGGCCAGGGCCCATCTCGACGGCGACCACGCGGAAGGGGACGCTCCATCCTGGGACGTGGAGCGAGACGGGTCTGCGCGGGGGGATGCCGGCGGCGGTCAGGGCGTCCAGGAACCTGCGGTTGTCGCGGGGACCGACCCACACGGGCGGGTGCGAGGGATCGCCGGTGAGGGCGAAGAAGACGGTGTTGCCACCGACGTGTTCTCCGTTGCTGCCCCAGGAGACCTCCTGGGTGGCGAGCTCGGCCACTTCCTCGACGATGCGGTCGTAGAGGGCATCACGAGGTGTGTTGAGGGCGACCTGGCGGAGAGTTTCGCTTTCGCCCATCAGCCAGGAATCGCCGCGCTCGCGCACGGTGCGCGCCACCATGATGTACATGACCCCAAAGACGGCGGCGCTGCCTACGGCAAAGACCAGGGTGCTGCGCAGAGCGAGACGCCATGCGGCGGTGCGATAAAAGGAGGTGCTGACGCGACGAAACATGAGTGTTGGCTAATCCCGGAGAAGATAGCCGACTCCGCGAATGGTGCGGATGAGGGGTCGGGCCGACTCGCGATCCACTTTAGTGCGCAGGCGGTGGATGTGTACATCCACGATGTTGGTGGAGGTGTCGATGCGCATCTTCCAGACGTGATCGAGGACCATGGCGCGGGTGACGACGCGGCCGGCGTTGCGGCAGAGGTATTCGAGGAGGGAGAACTCCTGCGGGGTGAGCTGCAGCTCGATACCGGCGCGGTGGGCTTCGCGGCGGATAAGATCAATTTCGAGGTCGGCGACCCGCAGGCGCGTGGTTTCGGCCTGACCCGGCGTGCTGCGGCGCAGCAGAGCGCGCAGGCGGGCCTGCAGCTCAGCGACAGCGAAGGGCTTGGTCATGTAGTCGTCGCCACCCTTTTCCAGACCGAGGACGCGTTCGTCGACAGAGCGGCGGGCGGAAAGGATCAGGACGGGCGAAGTGACTCCCTGGGAGCGAAGGCGCTGGATGAGCTCGAGACCATCGATATCGGGCAGGGTGAGGTCGACCACCAGGGCATCGTGGACACCTTCCAGAGCAAGCTTTTCCGCCTGGCTGCCTTGGGCGCAGGCGTCGACGCGGAAGCCGGATTCGGCTAAAGCGCGGGTGAGGAAATCCCGGATCGTGGCGTCATCCTCGACGACAAGTAGTCGCATGCTTTCTCCTCAGATGCGGAGTGTTCCGGCGGCCGGCGACGGAGGCATTCTGCCAGAGTCGAAGCGAAGGCAGAACTTGCTGGAGACTCTTCCCGGAGTTGCTCATCGTTCGGCGTTGCATCTCCAGCAGGTTCAGAGATCTGGCCCATCGCGGGTTCACGCGTTCTGTGCAGGCGAGACGGCCCGCGGCGGTCTCCTGAATCGCAATATTGTCCACGGTTATGCAGAAGTGTCTGTGCTCAGACTACTCCCGGCCAATGGCCCGGAACTTGCTCGCGGATTACAAACCGGTCATGAAGTGGACACGGAACGGCCGACAGGCCTTGGGGCTACGGGGCCAATTCGCGGACGAGTTAGCGGACCATGGCGGGCATGGTCATTTGCTTGTCCGCTGCTTTCTCCGCGGCCTCGACGGTGTGGGCGATGAGCGTAGCGATGGTCATGGGGCCGACGCCGCCGGGGACAGGCGTGTAGGCGGAGCAGCGGTCGATCGCGGCAGACAACTCAATGTCGCCGACGCCGCCCGGGTGGTAGCCGGCATCGACGACAACGGCTCCGTCGCGGATCCAGGAGCCGCGAATGTACTCAGGCTTGCCGACCGCACCGACGACGATCTCCGCGCGTCCGACAACGTCAGACAAGTTCTTCGTGCGTGAGTGACAGATTGTCACCGTGGCATGGGCGGCAAGCAGCATCATGGCCATGGGGCGGCCAAGGATGGGGCTGCGTCCGACAACGACGGCCTCGCGTCCGACAAGAGGAATTTCATAGCGACGCAGCAGGCGCATGATGCCGGCAGGGGTGGCGGAACCGTAAGCGGGCTCGTCCATGGCCATGCGGCCGAAGCCGTGAGCGGTGACGCCATCGACATCCTTGTCGAGGGCGATGCGGTCGAAGCAGGCGCGCTCGTCGATCTGCTTGGGGACGGGATGCTGGAGGAGGATGCCGCGGACGCGAGGATTGGCGTTCAGGTCATCGATGGCGGCGAGGAGTTCCTGGGTGGTGGTGGTGCCGGGGAGGGCGATGCTGAGGGACTCCATGCCGACGCGGCGGCAGGCATTGCCTTTCATGCGGACGTAGGTGGCCGAGGCGGGATCGTCGCCGACGAGGAGGGTGGCGAGAATGGGGGGCTCGCCGCCGTGTGCTTCGAGGAGCCGGTGCACGCGCACCGAGAGCTCCGCTTCCATTTCTTTTGCGTATGCTTTGCCGTCGAGAACGATGCCTGCCATGCACTCAGTGTACGAGGTACACGGCAGGCGCGGTCCGCAGGGCTACACGGCGCGGAGGATTCGGGCAGGCAGAAAGACGATGGCGCGGATCAGGTCGAGCACGCCGCCGACCGCGATGCCGACGATGCGGAAGGGAATCAGCAGAAGCCAAACGATCGGGTACGCAATTAGCGCCAGCAGAGCCAGCGGCCAGCAGAAAACGAGAAGAATGCAGAAGAGAAGGAACTTCGCCATGGCGAAAACCTCAGTCCGACAACATTATTACGCAGAAGGAAGGGAGCTGGTTCCAAGGAGGGCCACGGTCACGCTGCGATATGCTGACGTTTGCCTTCTTCTGATCCCATTCCCGGATCGCGGCCTGCGGGCGCGCGCGACGAGGCCGGGTCCGCGCAGGCCGTGCGTGCGATGTTTGACAGCATCGCGCCGCGCTACGACCTGCTGAACCATGTGCTTTCCTGCAATATCGACCGCCTGTGGTGGTGGCGGACAGCGCGTCGGTTTCGGGGCATTCTCGGGCGGCCGGAGACCCGGGTGCTCGACATCTGCTGCGGGACCGGCGACATGACCCTGGCATTGCTGCGACGGCGTCCGACAAACGGCACGCCGGTGCTGGCAGCGGACTTTTCTCCGGCGATGCTGGCGCTGGCGCGCGCGAAACTGGCGGGGAAGCCCGCGACATTGCTGGAGGCGGACGCGCTGCATTTGCCTATGGCGGAGCGATCCCTGGATTTGATCACGACGGCCTTCGGATTTCGGAATCTGGCGAATTACCAAGCGGGTCTGGAGGAGTTCTTTCGCGTCCTGGCGCCGGGCGGCGAGGTCGGCATCCTCGATTTCAGCGAGCCGGGCGGGTGGATCGGCAAACTGTATGGGTTCTACTTCCGCCGCATTTTGCCGTTCATCGGCGCGCGGATTTCCGGGGTGGGCGCAGCCTATTCCTACCTGCCGGAGTCAGTGGGCCGGTTTCCGGCGCCTGCGGTGATGCTCGAAATGATGCGGGCCGCGGGTTTCATGGATGTGTCGTGGACTCCGTACAGCTTTGGCATTGCCGGATTGTGGCGCGGGGTTCGGCCTGCGCGAGATTTTCCGGTGAGCCCGCGCGTGCGGCGGTAGGCTGAAAGAAGGCATGTCGACTACGGCCATTTCGGGCTCGACCGGAGCCAGTGCGGAAAAGCGCTGGGCAGCACTGGTTTCCGTGCTGGCGGCCTGCCTGATGACCGCGCTGAAGCTGCTGGTCGGACTGCTGACGGGCAGTCTGGGCGTGCTGTCGGACGCAGTGCATTCGGGGCTGGACCTGGCGGGCGCGGCGCTGACGTTTCTGTCAGTTCGTGTGGCCGACCGCCCCGCGGACTGGAACCATCCCTACGGCCACGCCAAGGTCGAGAACATCTCCGCCTTTGTTGAGACGGGGCTGATGGCGGCTTCGGCGCTGGGCATTACGGCGGAGGCGCTCACACGGATCTTCTTTCATCCTGTAGCGCTGCGGTATTCCATCTGGCCGTTTGTGGTGATGGGCGCATCGATCGTTGTGGACCTGTGGCGTTCGCGGCGTCTCAGCCAGGTGGCGCGCCGCCATGGAAGCGAGGCGCTGGCGGCGGACGCGCTGCACTTCGCGTCGGACATCTGGGTGAGCGTCGCCGTCCTTGTCGGACTGGCCGCCTCGTGGATGGGCTCGGTGGAGCACATTGCGTGGCTGCGCTACGCCGATCCGGTGGCGGCGATCGCGGTGTCGGCCATGATTCTGACGTTTGGCTGGCGGCTGGCCTGGCGGGCGGTGGCTGCGCTGACGGACGCGGTGTCACCGGAGATCCATACGCAAATGATTGAGGAGGTGCGGCGGACCAGGGGGGTTCTGGGCATCGATCAGGCACGGGTGCGGCGCTCAGGCAGCTCCTACTTTGCAGACCTGACGCTCTCCCTGCCGCGCCAGCTGACCTTCCAGCGCACCGAGGCTCTGGTCGGCGAAGCCACGACGGCGGTGCAGCGGGTACTGCCCGGCGCCGACGTGGTGATCCACACCGTGCCGCGCTCAACCGTCGCGGAGAGCGTGTTTGATCAGGTGCGGGCCGTGGCAGCGCGCAACAACGCGCTGGTGCACGACGTGAGCATCGAGTCCTTTCCGGAGGGTCTGCATGTGGAGCAGCACATCGAGCTGCGGGAGACCATGTCGTTGCTGGAGGCTCATCGATTTGTCCACAGCCTCGAAGAGCAGATCCGCGGGGAACTGCCGCAGGTGGGTTCCGTGCTGACGCACATCGAGAGCGAGATGGCGACGATTGAGGCTCCGGTGCGCGTCGCGCAGAACCGCCGGATCGAGCAGCACCTGCGCGACGCCGCGGCCAATCTGCCGGAAGTCGTGGACATCCACGAGGTGAACGTGGATCGGGTGGGCGAGCGGCTCCATGTAACCTGCCACTGCACGCTGCCCGATTCGATGGAGATGCGGCGCGTGCATGAATCCATTACGGAGCTGGAGAATCGTTTAAAGCTGGGATGTCCGGAGGTGGACCGGGTGCTGATTCATCCGGAGCCCGCATCGGACAACCAGCATCGGCAATAGGGGGATGACGTGAACGCGACTGCGGTGTGGCGAGGAGAAGAGCGGTTCGAGGTAGAGTCCGACGGTGGGCGGACGGTCATGCTGGACGGATCGAAGGAGCACACTGCCGGCCCCAGCCCCATGCAGATGGTGCTGGCCGCCCTGTGCGCGTGCACGTCGGTGGATGTGGTCGGTATTCTGCAGAAAAAGCGGGAGCTGCTGGAAGGGCTGACCGTAGCCGCGGCCGCGGATCGTTCGCCGGGACCGCCGAGCGTGTTTACGCACATCCACCTCACATACAAAATTCGCGGCGCGGTCTCGCAGAAGGCGGCGGAAGATGCAGTGTCGCTCTCGAAGAACAAGTACTGTTCGGTGTCGAAGATGCTGGAAAAGGCTGTGACCATCGATTACTCCATCGAATACGAATCATGATCGGATTCTTTCGCTTCATCCTGGTGCTGCTTTTGCTGGTGGTGGTGGCTATGACCTCGGCCATCGTGACCATGCACTTTGCAATTCACGGCACCGAAGTGGCGATCCCGGATTTCAAGGGGATGACGGTCGCCGAGTCAGGACAGCGAGCCGCTTCGCTGGGGCTGACGCTGCACGTGGAGAACCGTCTGTATTCGGCGGAAATACCCGCCGGGCGTGTGGCGAACCAGTCGCCGGCAGCAGGAGCGATCGTGCGGCGGGGCTGGCGGGTGTGGCTGACAGAGAGCCTGGGGACGCAGAAGATCGCGATCCCAAATCTGCTGGGCAAGGATCAGCGGCTCGCCGCGGTCGACATTCGCCGCGCGGGCCTGGCGACCGGGATCGTCGCTGCGATGCCGTGGCCGGATGCGCAGCCAGGGGTGGTCTTTGCGCAGAGTCCGGAGCCGGACGCCTCGGGCGCAGAAGGTCCGGTGATGAATCTGCTGGTCGCCTCGCCACCTGCAGAGACGCAGCCAGCTGATGCTCTGGTGATGCCGCAGCTGGTCGGGCAGGGCTTTACCGCCGCGGCCTGGTCGGTCGCGCATGCCGGACTGCATCTGGCTCCGGTGAAGGAAGAGGACACGCATGTGGCGCCGGTCGGTACGGCAGGGCCGCCGCAGCCCCCGATTACCCCGGGAACCGTGGTGGCTCAAAGCCCGGCGGCCGGCGACCGGGTGGACCCGAGTATGCCCATCGAGTTGACGGTTGCGAAGTAGGGTTCAGGCACGGGGCCGGCGCGCGGCCAGCGAGGCGACGGTGCTGACATCCGTCCGCGCAGCAGTGCGCGGCGCATAACCGGTAGACTGGCGCGCGATGAGACTGGTGGGAACCTTGAGAAGGATGCCGGGCACCGGCTGGCCGGGGAATTCGATCAGGCTGCGCAGCGCCTCAACCGCGGCCCGGGCCAGGGCCTTTCGCGACATGCGAATGGTGGTCAGCGACGGTGTGGCGAATTCCGCGAACTGGATATCGTCGAAACCGACAATGGAGATGCAGCCGGGCAGGTCAATGCCGCGGCGATTCAGCTCCCGCTTCGCGCCAAGGGCCATCATGTCGTTGGAGAACATCACCGCTGTGGGCAGAGATTTCTGGTGGAGCAGTTGCTCCATGGCGCGCACGCCGCATTCCATGGTGTGATTGCCTTCGATCAGCCAGCTATCGCGACAGATGCAGTCGGTGTCGTCGATGGCACCGAGAAAAGCCTCCCGGCGGAGCTGGGCTGAGCGGTGTCCCATGGGTCCGCTGACATAGGCAATCTTCCGATGCCCGAGGTTCGAGAGGTGGCGAATCGCTTCGTCGAGGCCGCGCCGGTAATCGATGCTGAGGGCGCAAGTGCGGGCGGCGCGGGGGGCATCATCGATAAAGACCAGGGGAAGGCCGCCGAGCTGCCGCATGATTTCCTCGCGCAGCGGACCTTCGCTGCCGAAGGTGAGAATGGCGGCTCCGTCCACCTGACGCTCCAGCATGCGGCGGATGCTGCGGCGGGTGCGCTCCGTGTCGTAGCCGGTGGAGCCGAGCAGGATTTCATAGCCGTGCCCGGTCGCCAGGTCTTCGAAGGCGTGGATCAGTTCGGGGAAGAAGGGATTGGTCAAATCCCCGATAAGAAGGCCTAGCAGGCGACTCCGCCGGCAATCCGGGGCCGGAGCGGAGTCCTCCTGGCGTCCCGAATTCGTGGGCCCAGGCGCGGGATGGGAGAGCCGACGGCTCATAGCGGATACAGCCGACCGTGCAGTGTAACGGGAGGTGCCGGAAAATTGCCACCAAATACAGACATGGCTAATTCGATTTAGTAAAATTGCCGCGGTTCCCCGATGGGATATCCCCTTCAGGGGAGCTTCGATGTAGGCTGACTCTTCATGCTGGAAATTCTCAAAGCGCAGGTTCTGGAA
This sequence comes from uncultured Acidobacteriaceae bacterium, assembly GCA_963770525.1. Taxonomy (GTDB): domain Bacteria; phylum Acidobacteriota; class Terriglobia; order Terriglobales; family Acidobacteriaceae; genus Palsa-343. The sequence goes on from CAVYPY010000013.1 coordinate 430,302, forward strand.
GCCAATCTTGAATTGGTGCGGCGCGGTCTGGTGCTGTACACGTTCGGCAATGCCAGCGGTATCGACCGTGAGCAGGGGTTGGTGGCCATCAAGCCCAGCGGCGTCGCCTACGAAAAGCTGACGCCGGGCGACATGGTGGTGAGCGATCTGAACGGGAAGATCGTGGAAGGCGTGTATAAGCCTTCGTCGGATCTGGACACACATCTCGAGCTGTACCGGGAGTTCCCGTCGATCGGCGGAGTGGTGCACACGCACTCGGAATTCGCGACGGCCTGGGCGCAGGCGGGACGGGAGATTCCCGCCTACGGGACGACGCACGCGGACTACTTCTACGGGCCGGTGCCGGTAACCGAGGAGCTGACCGATGAGGAGATCGGCGGCAACTACGTTTTGAACACAGGCCAGGCCATCGTGCGGCGCTTTCGCGGTCTGGATCCGCAGGCGATCCCCGGCGTGCTGGTCGCCGGACATGCGCCCTTCACGTGGGGGAAGGATGCGATGGATGCCGCGTATCATGCTGTGGTACTCGAAGCCGTGGCCAGGATGGCGTTTTACACAACCACGCTGAACCCCGACTGTCGCGGCGTTTCGCAGGCATTGCTGGATCGGCATTATTTCCGTAAGCATGGGGCGAGAGCCACTTACGGGCAACATTAGCCCGGAATCGGAGTTTCCCTCGCTCCCGTTCCCGCACAGGCTGGCACACTGAGGCTCCTCGACGCATGTCCATTGCAAGCGCACCTGCCCTGGCGCTGTTCTTTCAAACGCCCGCACAGCATTCGCTGGTGCATCTCTCCGGCATTGATATCGCGGTAATCGCCATTTACTTCGCGTTCGTCATTTACATCGGCTTCTATCTGAAGGGGTCGGCGAATACCAGCGAAGAATTCTTCATGGCGGGCCGCGAAATGACGGCGTGGATCGCCGGGCTGAGCTTCGTTTCGGCGAACCTGGGATCGCTGGAGCTGATGGGGTGGGCCGGGTCGGCGTATCAGTACGGGATTTTGGCGACCCACTGGTACTGGATTGGCGCGATTCCGGCGATGCTCTTCCTCGGCATCATCATGATGCCGTTCTATTACATCTCGAAGGTGAACTCGGTACCAGGGTATCTGGCACTGCGTTACGGCGACGGCACCCGGGCGCTGTCGGCGATCTGCTTCGCCTTCATGACGGTGCTGATGAGCGGCATCAATATGTACGCGATGGCTGTGGTGATGAAGGTGGTGCTGGGATGGGATCTCAATTTTTCCATCTGGGTCTCGTCGATCACGGTGGCCGTGTATGTGGCGCTGGGCGGACTCCGCTCGGCGATTTTCAATGAAGTGCTGCAGTTCCTGCTGATCTGGCTGGGCGCGCTGCTGATCCCGATTCTTGGCCTCATAGAAGCCGGGGGCTGGGAGAACCTGAAGCATCAGATCGCCGCGCGTATGGGTACGACGAACTACACGCACCTGTGGTCGACGACGGCGCATTTCCGCGACAACCCCATGGGCATCCACTGGACGGGGTTGGTCTTCGGGCTGGGGATCGTCATCAGTTTCGGCTACTGGACCACGGATTTTCTCGTTGTCCAGCGCGTGCTCTCGGCGCGCAACCTCCGCTCGGCGCGCATGGCGCCCATTATCGGAGCGGCCTTCAAGATGGCGGTTCCGTTCATCGTCATTCTGCCGGGGCTGCTGGCGCTGTCGGTGCTGCCGTTCCATCTGGTTCCGCAGGATGTCGCGGTCCGCACCGGCCAGCACAGTTACAACGAGGTGCTGCCGCTGATGCTGGTCCGCTACTGCGGGCCCGGGTTGCTGGGACTGGGCGTCACGGCGCTGATCGCCGGGTTCATGTCGGGCATGGCGGGCAACGTGAGTGCCTTTGCCACGGTCTGGACCTATGACATCTATGGCGCGTTCATGAATAAGAAGGCCAGCGACAGCCACTATGTGGCCATGGGACGCTGGTGCACGTTTATCGGCGTGCTCATCTCCGTGGGCACCGCGTACCTGGTGCAGCATGCGGCCAGCATTATGGATTATGTGCAGGCGCTGTTCAGCTTCTTCATCGCGCCGCTCTTCGGCACCGTGATTCTGGGCATGCTGTGGAAGCGGGCCACCAAGGCGGGCGGCTTCTGGGGACTGCTGGCTGGAACCTGCGCGGCGGTCGGGCTGTGGGCCTGGGTGGAGCAGGATCCCTCGGCGCTGCGCTATGTGGCGCTGTCGCCGGACGCGAAGGCGATGGCGGCGGATATGTATCGCGCGCTGTGGTCGTGGCTGGTCTGCGTGATTGTGACCATTGTGGTCAGCCTGATGACGCAGCCGAGGCCGATCGAGGAACTCGGCGGCCTGGTTTACGGGGTGACGAAGTTGCCCGAAGAACACGACGACCACTGGTACCAGAAGCCCATTGTGTGGGCCGGGACCATTGCCTTGATCTTCATCGGACTGAACATCATTTTCTGGTAGAGGAGCAGACACACGATGCGCGGACACTCTTCCATCTGGCTTTTCTCGGGTCTCCTGCTGCTCGCCTACGGCATTCTCATCCTGGGCACGGGGCTGTGGGAGCTTGGCCATCCACTGGCGCATCCACCGGTTCTCTCCGATCTGCACGCACCCATCTGGTGGGGTGCGCTGATGCTGATCATGGGGCTCTTTTACACCATTCGTTTTCGTCATCATCGTTAACGTTTTGCCACCCAAAGGAATTGACTTATGAAGAAAGAACTGACGTTTGGCGTGATTGTTGGAAATCGGGGCTTTTTCCCGGATCATCTGGCCAAGGAAGGCCGCGAAGAAATGCTTGCCGTGCTGGGGAAGGCCGGCATCAAGGCCATTACGCTGACGCCCGAGCAGTCAAAGTTCGGCTCGGTGGAGACGCACGACGACGCGATCCGTTGCGGCGACCTCTTCCGCGCGCATCGCGACGAGATCGACGGCATCCTTGTCACCTTGCCCAACTTCGGCGATGAGCGGGGCATTGCGGACTCGATCCGCTACTCAAAGCTTGATGTGCCGGTGCTGGTACAGGCCACGCCGGATCGCCGCAACGACATGAAGATCAGCGATCGGCGCGACAGCTTCTGCGGCAAAATGTCCGCCTGCAACAACCTGATGCAGTATGGGATTCCTTATTCGATTACGGCGAAGCACACCGTGCAGCCGAGTTCCGAGGAGTTCGCGAAGGACCTGGACTGGTTCACGAAGGTCTGCCGGGTGACGAACGGGCTGAGGAAGCTGCGCATCGGCGCTATCGGCGCTCGGCCGCAGGCATTCAACACGGTGCGCTACAGCGAAAAGCTGCTGGAACGGTATGGCATCTCGGTCGTGACGCTGGACCTGTCGGACATCTTCGGCCTCATTCATCGCATGAAGGACGACGATGGAGACGCGCAGGCGAAACTGAAGGCGATCCAGGCCTATGTGCCGACAGACAATATCCCCGCCGCGGCATTGCTGAAAATGTCGAAGCTGGGCGTGGCCATCGAGCGCTTTATGAAGGAGGCACACTGTACGGTTTCCGCCGTCCAGTGCTGGACGTCGCTGGAGGAAAACTTCGGTGTAGTTCCGTGCACGATCATGAGCATGATGAGCGACAACCTGCTGCCGGCAGCCTGCGAGACCGACGTCATGGGCACCGTTTCCATGCATGCTCTGGCTCTGGCCAGCCAGACGCCCAGCGCTTTGTTGGACTGGAACAACAATTACGGCGACGACGAGAACAAGTGCGTCTGCTTCCATTGCTCGAACCTGCCGAAGCACTTCTTCGCGGATGTTGTGATGGACTTCCAGGCCATCATCGCCGGCACCGTGGGCAAGGAAAATACCTTCGGCACCTGCGTGGGACGCGTGAAGGCGGGGGCAATGAGCTACGTGCGATTCTCCACCGACGATTACAAAGGCAAGATTCGCGGCTATGTAGGCGAGGGCGAGTTCACCAACGATCCGCTGGAAACTTTTGGCGGCGCCGGTGTGGCGAAGATTCCGCAGCTGCAGAAGCTGCTGCACAGGATCTGCACGGAAGGCTTCGAACATCACGTGGCGGCCAACTTCTCCCACGTGGCGAGCCCGGTGTACGAAGCAGCCACCCGCTATCTTGGCTGGGAGATGCACTGGCACGGGAAAGACAGCGAATAGCGGATAGCGTTTAGCGGATAGAAAAGCGGCCGGAGAAAATCCGGCCGCTTTTGTGTATGGAGGGATGGTTCAGGTGCCGGGTGTCGTCGAGACCTTCCTGTTCGCTATTCGCTAACCGCTATACGCTGTCTTTGAGTGCCAGCTGGATCAGCGTCTTCTGCTCCATCTCGTGCGCCTTGGCTGAACCTGTTGCGGGGCTGGCGGCCGCCGAGCGCTTCACGCTCAGCACCTGCAGGTCCCCGGCAATGCGCCGCAGGCGCGGCATCACGAAGCCGAAGGCGCCCATGTTGGCCGGCTCTTCCTGCACCCAGACGATCTCCCGGGCGCTGGGATGCGCGGCGATGGCTGCCTTCAGTTCGGCCTCCGGCCAGGGATAGAGCTGGTCGAGGAAGAGAATTCCCGTCCGAGAATCCTTCCGCTTCGCGCGCTCCATGCGCAGCTCGTGGCCGATCTTGCCTGTCGCGATCAGCATTCGTTGTGCGTCCTGAATCTCCGTCTCAGGAACGACCGGCAGAAAGCGTGCGCGCGTGAAGTCCTCGATCGGCGAAACCGCATCCGGATGCCGCAGCATGCTTTTCGGCGTGAAGACGACCAGCGGCTTGCGCCAGGCGCGCCGTGCCTGCCGGCGGAGCAAATGGAAATACTGCGCCGCATTCGACGGCTGGGCGATCTGAATATTGTCTCGCGCGGCCAGCTGCAGATAGCGCTCCACACGCGCGCTGGAGTGCTCCGGCCCCTGGCCCTCGTAGCCATGCGGCAGAAGGAGGACCAGCCCGCTCAGCAGGCCCCACTTGTCCTCGGCCGCCGCAATGAACTGATCGATGACGATCTGCGCGCCATTGGCGAAGTCACCGAACTGCGCCTCCCACAGGATGAGCCCTTCGGGGCAGTCGCGGCTGTAGCCGTACTCGAAGCCGAGAACACCGGCCTCCGACAACAGCGAGTTGTAAACGCTGAACGCTGCCTGGCCGGGTCCGAGATGGTTGAGCGGCACCCAATGCTGCTCGTTCTCGATATCAATGAGGACGCTGTGGCGCTGGTTGAAGGTGCCGCGCTGGCTGTCCTGTCCGCTCAGGCGCACCGGCGTGCCCTCCGGCAGCAGCGATCCGAAGGCAACCGCCTCGGCCATGCCGTAGTCGAAGGCGTGTTCGCCGCGGCCCATCGAGGCGCGCTGCTCGAGCAGCTTTTTGATCTTCGGGTGAATGTGAAATCCGTCGGGATAGCGCGTCAGCTTGTCGGCAATCTCCTGGATCCGCTCGCGCGAGAGACCGGTGTCGACTTCAAGGTCCGGCGCCCAGGCGCCACCTCGATACGGGCTCCAGTACTCCGGCATCTGCACGAGCACCGGCTTCTTTCGTGTCGTGGTGGCCTTCTTTTGTGCCTCCGTGAACTCTGCGTGGAGTTGTTTCGACAGCTCCGAAGCGTCCGTGCCGATTTGCTGTGCGTAAATCTGAAAGAGTGGCGGATGGTCCTTGATGCGGGCATAGCGCAGGGGCTGCGTCACCGTTGGATCGTCGACTTCGCTGTGCCCGTGCCGCCGGTACCCGATGAGGTCCACGACAACATCGTTGTGGAACGCGTAGCGATATTCGGCGGCCAGAGCTGCAACCCGCACCACCGCGGCCGGATCCTCACCATTCACGTGAAAGATGGGCACGTCGAGACGCTTCGCCAGGTCCGTCGCAAAGCGCGTCGAGTTCGTTTCTCCCGGCTCCGCGGTGAAGCCGATGAGATTATTGACCACGATGTGAAAGCCGCCACCGACCGAGTAGCCGTCAATGCCGGCGAGGTTCATGGTCTCGGCCCAAATTCCCTGGCCGGCGAAAGCCGCGTCGCCGTGAATGATAATGGGCAGCACGCGATCGATGCCGTCAGCGCCGTAGCGATCCTGCCAGGCCCGCGCTCGGCCCATGGCCACCGGATCGACAGCTTCGAGATGGCTGGGATTCGACGCCAGATGGAGCGCCACCGTGCTGCCATTGCGGGCAGGGAACTGGCCGGTTGCGCCCACGTGGTACTTCACATCACCGCCGCCGAGAATGCTGCGCGGATCCACGTCCTCGAATTTGGCAAAGATATCGACGGGCGACTTGCCCAGCGTATTCACCATCACGTTCAGGCGGCCGCGATGGCTCATGCCCATAATCGAGCGCTGCGCGCCCAGCTCCGCGGCACGGTTCAGCAACTCGTCGAGAAATGGAATGAGCGCAGTGACGCCCTCCAGCGAAAACCGCTTCGTTCCCAGATAGCGCGACTGAATCACCTGTTCGAAGAGATCGGCACGGGCCAGCAGTTCGAGGACATGCTGCTGATCGACGGCCGGCGCATCGCCCTCGAGTTTTCGAGCGATCCAGGCGCGCTTGTCACGGTCGGCAATGTGCATGAACTCCGCGCCGATGGAGTTGCAGTAGACCCGCCGCGCTTCGGCGGCAAATTCGTTCTCGATGTCCAGCTCCGCAACGGTCACGGGCTGCAGGTATTGCTGAAGAGGATCGAGGTGGGCCTGCAAATAGCCCCAGCGGCGGAAAGCGTCGAGCGTCGTAGCGCGCAGCGTTGATGTCGAAAGGTCGGTCGAAATGGCTTGTGGGGACATAAGAAATACGAATCCAGTGTGAAAGAAAAATCCCGGAGAATGTCCGGGATGGGGTCAGAACCTGGGCCGCATCGAGCCGGCCCGCACTGTTCGCTTCACTTCTCTATTGTACCCGCCGGCAAGCGAACCAGACGCGAGCCAGGCGCGGCGCACGAGCCTCGGCACCGCCCCGATTGGTTCTGTTTCGAGCGCTCTTTAGCGGCTCACCTTCAGCAGCACCACTCCGTGTCCTGGCACCGTGACCGTGTAAGAGCCGTCGGTGGCGGAAACATCCTTATGCGCCCATAGATCGCGCAGCTTTGCATTGGCCGGGAAGCCGAAGTCGCCCAGGTGCAGCGCGATCGCGTGCGGCTCCGTATCGCGATTGAACAACCCGGCGGCCAGCGCTCCTCCGCTCAGCGGTTTCGTCCAGATCTCGGTCAGGCCACCTGCAAAGGCGCGATCGCCCTGCTTGCCAAGACGGTCCTGGTCGACGGCAATGACTTCCTTGTTGAGCAGGATGGCCTTCGTCTCCGGCGTCATGTTGCTCAGGTCGTTGCCGGCCAGCAGCGGTGCCGCCAGGATCGCCCACAGGCTCATATGCGTGCGGTATTCCGTATCCGTCATGCCGCCGTTGCCCACTTCCAGCATGTCCGGATCGTTCCAATGGCCCGGCCCCGCGTACCGCGCCAGCCCGACCTGGCTAAAGCCGATCTCCGCCATGCGCATGTAGGTGTCGTTGATATCGTCCGTCGTGCGCCACAGGTTGCCCCCGACCGAGGGGCCCCAGGTCCACACGTGATCCCAGCCATACTGGCAGAGGCTGAAGACGATGGGCCGGCCGGTCTTTAGCAGCGCCTGGTGCATTTTCTCGTAGGCCTGGCGCATCAGCTCCATCTGTTTTGCCTGGTCGTTCGGCGCTTCCTTCTGCATGATCTGGTGAAAGCTGCACAGGTCGTATTTCAGATAGTCGATGCCCCACTTTGCGTAGGTATCGGCGTCCTGCTGCTCATGGCCGTAGCTGGCGGGATAGCCGGCGCAGGTTTTTGGCCCCGGGCCGGAGTAGATGCCCAGCTTCATCCCTTTTGAGTGGACGTAGTCGGCCAGCGCCTTCATATCCGGAAACTTGCTGTTGGTTGTGATCTCGCCCTGGGCGTTGCGCGGGCCTTCCCAGGTGTCATCGATATTCACGTAGACATAGCCCGCATCGCGCATGCCGTTGGCCACCATGGCGTCCGCGGCGGCACGCACGTCGGCCGCCGTCACCTTGCCGGCAAAATGGTTCCAGCTGTTCCATCCCATGGGTGGCGTCGCCGCAAGGGTTGGATCCTGTCCGAACGCGGCGCCGGCGAGCGCCACCAGAATGAATACGGTTACAAAACTCCTCGAAATCCTCACCGGAATTAATTCCTTTCACGACTAAGATGGGCGCACTGCCGAAGCCGCCCGCCAGTGTAACGCAAATGTCAGCGCAGCAGCGCGCCCCACAGGCTGTCGACCGTGGCATGGGTAATGGCCGAGGCCCCGATGCGGCGATCCTGGCGCCACGCGCGCCCGTAGAAAATTCCGGCAATCGCCGCCAGCAGCACATACCGCCAGTTGAAGAACGCGGCCCGTTTATTGAAGTGCGAGAGCCCGAACAGACACGCGGTGACCAGCAGGGCCGGCGTTCGTCCGATCCGCAGCTCCAGCAGGTTCTGCATCCACCCGCGGAAGAAGATCTCCTCCGGCAGGGCCACAGCGAAGAAGGTGAAAATCCACATGGGGGCCAGCAGCCAGGGCTGACGCACGTCACCGTGCCAGTGCAGAAATCCCAGAATCAGGCCCAGGGGAATGGCAATGGGCGCGTAGAACAGGAACTCGCGCAGACCGACCCCGGCGTCGCGCGCTCGCAGGCGCAGATCGAAACCCACGCCGCTGAGCTGCCGTACCGCCAGGAAGCCGTAAAGCCCCGCGTCCAGAAGCGTGAGTTTCCCCAGCACGCTCAGGTGTGGTGGCCACGCGGGCTCGAGCCAGCGGAGGTCCACCGCCAGGCCCAGCGGCAGCAGCACGAAAAAGTCCAGCCAGTGTCCGCGCTGCTCCGGATCGAGCCTCGAAGCAAGCTCCAGCAGAGCTGCAATACCGACCGGCGCGAGCAGATACACGGTGAGCCGTCGCACCGAAAACCAGCCGGCGCCGAGCGCTACCGCCAGCCAGGGAATTGCCAGCACGGCCGGCAGCACGATCCGCGCGCCCATCGGCAGCCGCTGCGCGGTGCGCCCGCAGGCCTCACCGGCAAAGCCAAACGCCAGAAGCACCGCCAGCAGCAGGACCAGCGCAATCGCCGCAGGAAGCAGAGGCTCAGGCACGCCTTTATCCTAATGGCAGGGCGTCGCCGGCGATTGACCGGTGATCCACCCGGTTGTTACGTTAAATGTTCGCGCTGCCTGGAAACCTCTATGTCTGACGCCACTGTCTCCGCCCCCGCCACGCTTCGCAAAACGGCTCTCAACGATATGCATCGTCGCCTCGGCGCGAAGATGGTCGACTTCGGCGGCTGGGATATGCCCGTCGAGTACTCGGGCCTGATCGCCGAGCACATGGCTGTCCGCACCGGCGTCGGTCTCTTCGACGTCAGCCACATGGGCGACATTCAGCTCCGCGGCCCCGGCTCTTTCGCCGCCGTGCAGCATATCTCCATGAACGACGCGGGCCGACTCGCGGTGGGCCAGGCGCAGTATTCCGCGATGCTCTATCCCGAGGGCACCTTCGTCGACGACATCATCGTCCACAAGTTCAGCGAGAACGACTACCTCTTCGTCATCAACGCCGGCACGCGCGAGAAGGACTACAACTGGGTTCGCACTCAGGCGCGATCCTTTGACTGCCACGTGAGCGATTACAGCGACTACTACACGCAGCTCGCTATTCAGGGGCCGCGCGCGCTGGAGACGCTGCAGAAGCTGACCAGCGCCGACCTGTCGAAGGTAAAGTTCTACTGGTTCACGTGGGGCACCGTTTGCGGGCTGCCGAATACGCTCATCGCGCGCACCGGCTACACCGGCGAAGACGGTTTCGAGATTTACATTCCCTCCGACGTGGCCACCAGCGAGCGGGTCTGGAACGAGGTGATCGAGGCTGGGAAGGAATTCGGCATTGTGCCCTGTGGCCTGGGCGCGCGCAACACGCTGCGTCTGGAGGCGTCGCTCTCGCTCTACGGCCACGAAATCTCCGAGACCATCAACGTGTGGGAGGCCGGCCTCGACCGCTTCTGCAAGCTGGAGAAAGGTCCCTTTCTTGGCTCGGACGCGCTCAGGAAGGTTCAGGCAGCCGGCGGCCCGGAGCGCAAGCTCGTCGGTCTCGAAGTCATCGAGCGCGGCATCGCCCGCGACGGCTATCGCGTGTTCGATCTCGATGGCACGCCCATCGGCTCCGTCACCAGTGGCTCGCCGGCGCCCTTCCTGAAAAAGAACATCGCCCTGGCGTACGTGCCGCGCGCGTTTACGGAGATCGGGACCGAAGTCGCTGTCGAAATTCGGAACTGTCCGGTGAAAGCGCGGGTGGTGCCCATCCCGTTTTACAGGAAGCCAAAGAAACAGTCCTGAGCAGCCCATACAATAAGAGGGAGACTTTCGTCAGCATGGCTTATCCCACGAACTATCGCTATACGCGCGAGCATGAATGGATCGAAACCGGCAGCAAGACCGCTGCCATCGGCATCACCGATCACGCCCAGGATTCCCTTGGAGATATCGTCTTTGTCGAGCTTCCTAAAGTCGGCGACAAGGTGGAGAAGGGAAAAGTCTTCGGCAGCGTCGAGTCGGTGAAGGCTGTTTCGGATCTCTATTCGCCTGCGACCGGAACCGTAACGGCAATCAACGAAGAGTTGACCACCTCGCCGGAGAAGATCAACGCCGACGCGCACGCCGCGTGGATCATGAAGATCGAGCTGAGCGATCCGTCGGAGCTCGACGGTCTCCTGACGGCGGATGCGTACGAGGCTTTCGCGAAGGAAGAGACCGGGCACTAACTCGGATCCCAGACAGCAACCCGCCCGTAAAAACTACTGCCGCAACTCCACCACGGTGGCTCCCGCGCCCCCCTCATTCTGGCTCGGCTCGGCGATGGAGGCGACCTGCGGATGGTGCTCCAGCCACGCCCGCAGCGTCCGGCGCAGAATGCCCATCCCCGTGCCATGAATGATGCGGATGCGCGGCAGCCCGGCAAGAAAGGCGCGGTCCAGGAATTTCTCCACGGCATCCTGCGCCTCATCGGCCGTCCGACCGATCACGTTGATCTCGCTGCTCAAGCTATCCGGTTCGGCAACGGAAACCGTGATGCCGCGTTTGCGAGCCGATTCCAGGGGTGTGGCACGCTTCGCGGCGATGACCTCAGCGATTTCGTCGCGCGCAATGCGCATTTTCATCGGGCCGATCGCGACCTCGAAGGTCTTGTCGTCGATCTGCCGCTGGACGACGGCCATTTTTCCTAACGTTCGCAGCTTCACCGTGTCCCCCTCAGCCACATGGCGGACGATATGCGGCTGGGCGTTCTGGTCGCCGCGATCCGCACCTGTGTGTTGCGCCACCACAGCCGTGTTGAAGCTTTCGGAAAACTCGCGGCGCAGGCGGGCGATGCGGCGCTCGGCCTCCTTGGAGAGCTTCTGCTGCGCTGCGCGGTCTTCGATCGCCCGGACCGTCTCGCGTGTCTGGAATTCGAAATTCTTCAATAGTGACTGCAGTTGCGTTTCCAGATCCCGGACCTTGGCGCGCCACTCCTTCATGCCTTCAGCGGCCAGCCGGGCACGCTCCTGCGCGAGTTCCTGCTCCAGCCGCCGTACCCGGCTGCGCTCCTGGTCCAGTGCGGCGAGTTGTTCGTGCAGGCTGTCGAGAAAACGCGCGATGTCCTGAGTCTGCGTGCTGAGCCGGGCATGCGCGGCCTTTATGATCTCCGGACTCAGTCCCAGCCGCTGCGCAATGTTAATTCCGGCAGAAGCACCAGGCACGCCCAGCCGCAGCTCGTAGGTGGGTGCCAGCGTCGTCTCGTCGAAGCCAACAGCGGCATTCACAGCGCCTGCGGTGTTTTCCGCGTAGACCTTGAGAGCAGTGAGGTGTGTGGAGACGATGGACCAGGCGCCTGCTCGGAGAAAGTGTTCGGCAACGGCCACGGCCAGCGCCGCGCCCTCTTCCGGATCGGTTGCCGATCCCAGCTCGTCGAGCAGGACCAGGGATTGCGCCGTGGCCTGCGCCGCAATGCGGTTCAGATTCGTCACGTGGGCCGAGAAGGTGGACAGATCCTGCTCGATCGACTGGGCGTCGCCGATGTCCGCAAGGAATGCGTCAAAAAGGGGCGTGACCAGTTCGTCGGCGGGCACCGGAACGCCGGCCTGCGCCATCATCGCCAGCAGGCCTGTTGTTTTCAGCGTCACCGTTTTGCCGCCGGTGTTCGGGCCGCTGATGATCAGCTGCCGGTCTGTACCGGCCAGCTCCAGACTCACCGGCACAATCGCTTTCGACTCCGACCGCAGACGCCGCTCCAGCAGCGGATGGCGCGCATTTTTCAGCCGGAACTCGGGCGCGGTTGATTCGGCGAAACGCGGTGGGGCGCATTCGTATTCCTGGGCGAAGCGGGCGCGCGCCTGCAGCGTGTCGACCTCGGCCAGGACCGTTGCTCCGACCAAAATCGTCGCGGCGTGCTGAGCGATCTGCCGTGTCATCTGCAGGAAAATGCGATGAATCTCCGACTGCTCCTCTTCGAGCAGCCGCACCAGATCGTTATTCAGCTCGATCGTCTCCAGCGGTTCTACGTACACGGTCTGGCCACTCGAGCTGGCCCCGTGGACCACGCCCTGGACGCGGCGCTTCGACTCCGCTTTCACAGGAATGACAAAGCGTTCGCCGCGAATTGTGATCAGCTCGTCCTGCGCCGTGCCGCCCTCAGAAAAGCGCCGCAACGCCGCGCGCAGGCTCTCTTCAATTGAACGCTGCTGCCGCTCGATCTCGCGCCGGATCCGTCGCAATTCCGAAGAGGCATCGTCGGTCAGCGTGCCATCCGGCAGGAGTTTTTGTCGCATGCCCTCCGTCAGCGGCCGCAGGCTCGTTCCGAGGAGCGGGTGGGTCAGCGCGGCCAGCTGCGGCAGCCGGTCCTGGGTGCTTTCGGGCGGCGTTCGCATTACCTCGGTCCAGGTGGTGATCTCCTCGGCCAGCGCGATCACCAAGCGCAGTTCTTCGGATTCCAGGGCCACGCCTTCGATGCGTGCTTTGGCCAGCAGCTCAGACGGATCAAAGAGGGACCGCAGCTGCGGCATCACCCGGGCGGCGACCAGGAGGCGCATCTCGCCCGTCAGCTGCTGCTGGCGCGCGATCCAGTCGCGATCGGCCGACGGAACCAGCGCGGCGATCCACGCACGGCCCAGCGTCGATTGGGTGTACACGCCGAGGAACGAGACGAATTTGTCCCATTCCAGGGCCGAACCGGGTGGAATGCCCTGCGGAATTTCCGGCAACAACGACATAGAACCATTATCAGGGCAGCCGGCCAGCCGCTCCTGGTCTGCAGGAGGATCGCAGCAGCAGGCGCAGAAAATGCCATGCCGCGCGTGCGAGGAGACGATCTGGGTTGAATCGGAAATCCAGTCTCTGAAATCCTATGAGTATTGAACGCTGAATTGCAGTCAACGGACTTTGTTGTGGTGGGAGCGGGGATCGCCGGCCTGCGTGCGGCCAGCGGCCTCGCTGCTGAGGGTGCGCGAGTGCTGGTGGTGACCAAGGAGGCCCTCGGCGAATCGAACACGCATTATGCCCAGGGCGGCATCGCGGTGGCCATGAGCGGCGCCGACGACGTGGCGTTGCATCTGGAAGACACCGTGAACGCGGGCGACGGCCTGGTGAACCGGGAGGCGGCGCGTGTGCTGGTCGAGGAAGGCCCGCTGCGCGTCGATGAGTTGCTGCGCTGGGGTACGGACTTCGACCGCGAGGGCGGCAAGCTGATGCTGACCCGCGAGGGCGCGCACAGCCGCAACCGCATCCTGCACGCGCACGGCGACGCCACCGGGGCGGAGATCGGCCGTTCGCTGCTGCGGCACGCGCGGGCCATGGAGCGCATCACGCTGCTGGAGTGGACGACCACCGTCGGCCTGGTAATCGAGGACGGGGCGGTTGCAGGTGCTCGCCTGCTGGATCGCGATGGGGTGGTCAGCGATGTCCGAGCCCGGGCCGTGCTGCTGGCCAGCGGCGGGGCTGGACAGGTCTACAGCGATACCACCAATCCGGCGGTGGCCACCGGTGATGGCATTGCCATGGCCTTGCGGGCCGGAGCCGACGTCGCCGACATGGAGTTCTACCAGTTCCATCCCACGGCGCTCAGCCTGCCGGGTGTGCCGCGGTTTCTGCTGTCGGAAGCGCTGCGCGGTGAGGGAGCCTGGTTGTGTAACGCACGCGAGGAGCGTTTCATGGAGCGCTACCATCCGCTGCTGGAACTGGCGCCACGCGACGTGGTGGCGCGGGCGATCACGCGCGAGGGAATGGGGCCCAGGGGCGAGGCACTGCCCGTGTACCTCGATATGCGTCACGTGACGAATATTGATCCGCATACTCGCTTTCCAGGAATCTCGAGGTTCCTCGGCGAACATGGGCTGGACTTGCGGCGCGATCTGATCCCGGTGCGGCCGGCGGCGCACTATCTGATGGGTGGCGTGCGGACCGACGTGCAGGGGCGGACGTCACTGAGAGGCCTCTACGCTGCCGGCGAAGCGGCGTGCACCGGCGTTCACGGAGCCAACCGGCTGGCCAGCAATTCGCTGCTGGAAGGGCTGGTTTTTGGAGCGCGCGCGGCGGAGGCTATGAGCGGGGAAGAGTCGATCAAAGGAAAGAAGACTCCGGAGCCCTACAAGCAGCCAGGGCCCGCTTGTGATTTCGCTGATCTGCGGCAGAAATTGCAACGGTCAATGTGGCGAAACGCCGGGCTGTTACGGGAGGCTGCCGGGCTGCAGGACGGGCTTGGCGAAATTCGTGGACTCTCCAGCGAGATCCCGAAAGAATGTAGCCGGTCGCTCCTGGAGCTCCGGAACCTGCAGACAGTCGGCGCCCTGATCCTTCGGGCGGCAATGGCGCGGGAAGAAAGCCGCGGCGCGCATTACCGCAACGATTTCCCGCAGCGCGACGATCCAGGATTCGGTCGGCACTCGGTCATTCGCCAGGACGAGGTCACCTTCGAGGAATTCTGAAGCGCGCCGTACCTAACGGTGCAGCAGCCGGAAGGCGTGAGTCCATTCGTTCTTGGTGAAACCGAGAACGCACCACAGCCTGCAGAGCGGCTCGATGGCGCGTGCCGCCTCGGCCGTGCCCATGTCGGCCGTCTCCCATCCGAACTGATCGAGAATGGCGGCCACCTTCTTTTTCGCCCCTTCGTCGTTGCCGCAAATAAACATGGTGGGCTTCTCAGCGAATGGTGGATTGACCATATTCGCGGTGCCTACCGAGTTAAAGGCCTTCACCAGATGCGCATCGGCGAACGCATGCTGAAGTTGCTCCATCAGGGATTCGTTCGGCCCCGTGAAGAATGGCAGGACGCCGTGATCCGGCGGCGCATCGGTGATTGGATTGCAGGCGTCAATAATGGTTTTGCCTGCGAGGTTATCGCGCCCAGCAGCTTCAAGCGCCTGCGCAGCGACCGGGCCTTTCACGGCGAGCACAATAACTTCCCCGAACGCGGCGGTCTCGCGGGAATCGGCCACCTTCGCCCCAGGATGCTCCCGGAGCCAGTCGGCCAGCTTCGCCGGTTCGCGGGTTCCGATCATGACTTCATGGCCGTGCTGAAGAAATCCTGCTGCCAGCGTTTGCCCAACGACACCGGAGCCGAGTATGCCCACCTTCATAGCCGTCCTCCTCATAGCTGATGAGAGCCACTATAGCGCTGCCGCATGAACGTTCGGAGACAGAGCTACTCCGCGCTGGCCGCGGGAGGCTGCGGAGGGATAAAGCGGCTGGCCAGGGCGAAAACGATCACGATGCCAACAATGAACGCCAGCGACGCGAGGACCGGCACAACGATCCAGCGTTCGGCCAGCATTTTGAAGGCCACGAAGCCCAGGATGCAGGCGAGACCGTAGTGGAGCAGGTGGAAGCGATCGAGCATGGAGGCGAGCGCGAAGTAGAGCGACCGCAGGCCCAGGACCGCGAAGATATTCGACGTGAAGGCGATCCACGGATCGCGCGTGACGGCAAGGACAGCCGGGACCGAGTCCAGCGCGAAGATCAGGTCCGTAACTTCGACGGCCAGGATGACGAGCAGCAGCGAACGGAGAGCGAGATGGGCGGGGTCCGACCAGCGCAGGCAGCAGTCACGCACCCAGCGCACAGGCCCGCGCACCGGAGTGACGCCTGGCTTTACCAGCAGGAGGCGAACGGCCGCAAACGCCAGGATAGCGCCAAAGCCATATTGCACCCAGGCAAAGCGCTCGAGCAGAGTGGTCCCGGCCAGAATGAGCAGGCCGCGAAAGAGGATAGCCCCGAGAATCCCCCACGAGAGCACTCGCCTCTGCTGCTTCTCATCAAGCCTGAGCGAACGGAAGAGCAGCAGGAAGACAAACAGGTTGTCGATGCTGAGGGAGCCTTCGATCACGTATCCGGTGACGAACTCCAGCGCCCGTTGCTTGCCAGCGGTCGAGGCAATCACCCATGCGTAGCCGCCGGCGGTGAGCGCGAGGACCACCGTCCAGATCCATGCCACCCTGACGGAGGCGCGACGCCGTTGCAGCAGGACGAGATCCACCAGCAGCAGCGCGACAACCAGGATGGAGAAGGGCAGCCAGGGGTGGGCCATCTTGCGCCTACCGCTGGTCGAGCAAGCGGATCGTCTCGAGGATGGTGTCGCCGGAGATGGTCAGGCTCTGCGCGCTGATCTTGTCCAGCGTGTCCTGGGCCGTATGCCAGTACGCATTGTTGTAACCGTAGTCCAGGTCGATCAGGTCTGCGCAAGGTACGCCGCGATGGACGAAGGGAATGTGATCGTCTTCATCGTACGTGGAGCGCTGGAAGAAGAACGATTGCCATCCATATTCGCTCGCGGCCTTGTAGACGAGATCTTCGAGCCAGGGAGTGGAGTTCAGATCGCGCTGTACATCGAGGTCCTTGTCGCCGAGCATATCGGCGAGGATGAAAGCCTTGATGCGCTTCAGCGTGCCGTCGGCAGCCCATTTTGCCGCCAGATGCTTGCTCCCGTAGACGGAATCGGAGTCGCTCCAGCTCCTGATGGCCTCTTCGCCGTCGGTGAAGACGAGCCAGACACTGTAGCCGTCGAGGGTGTGCCCGCGGAAGTAGTTTGCCATCTCGATCAGCAGGCCGGTTGTCGAGCCGCCATCGTTCGCGCCAACGTAGTGGATGTTGCGGAGCGGGTAATTCGTCTCGTAGTGCGACGCGAGGACGATGATCCCGTCTTTCTTACCCGGGAACTTGACGATGAAGTTGTGCATCGTCATCGGGCCGGCGGGCGTGTCGGTCGTAAACGTGTCCTCTTCGAGATCGTCGTGGCGGAACTGCGCTTTAAGAAAAGCCTCGGCCTTCGCGTGCCCCGGGCTGCCAATCCAGCGCGGGCCGGTCGCGTCGACGTACTGGCGGGTGTAGGCGAGCGCGCGGGCGCCGTCGAACTGGGGCAGCGTGTCGGCGTGCGCTGCGGACACCAGAACCACCAGAGTCAGGAACGGAAGAACAGCTCTTCTCACGGGTTTGCCTTTGCGGATCGTTTTTTGCGTTGCGCCGGATGCACAAACCAGGACACGCCGATGCTGAGAAGATAAAGGGTCAGCATGGGTGTGGCAAAGACACACATTGTCAGCACGTCGGGCGTGGGTGTGATGATGGCCGCGATGATGAAGATGATCAGAATCGCGTAACGGAGGTTCTTCCAGAGAAACTTCGGCGAGACGATGCCGAAGAGCGAGAGGAACATGACCAGGATCGGCAGCTCAAAGGTGACGCCCAGCCCAAGAATCACCGTCAGAAAAAGATCGGTGTACTCATTGATTTCGATGACCGGATGGAAGTCTTTGTTGAAGCCGAGGAGGAAGTCGAGTGATCCAGGATAAACCCAGCGATAGCCAAAAAAGGCGCCGGCAAGGAAGAGAAGGATGGTCGCCGTCATGAAGGGGACGACGTAGCGTCTCTCGTTCTGGTAGAGCCCGGGCGAAATGAAGAGCCACACTTCGTACAGCACGAACGGGCAGGCAAGAACGCAGCCGGCCAGGAAGGTGATCTTCAGGTACATGTTGAAGGGATCCATGGGATTGAGGTAGTTCAGCTGCGTGGACAGGTGGTGCTGTGCCAGCGCGAACTTCACCGGCCTCTCCATGAATCCGTAAATGCGTTCGTGAAATCCCCAGCAGAGAAAGAAAGCCGCGATGAGATAGATGGCGGCGCGGATGACGCGCTTGCGCAGCTCCTCGAGATGCTCGAGGAGGCTCATGCCAGGCAGTTCCGCGCGCTCCGTGACCGCAGCCCGGGCGCGATCGACCAGATCAGTCATGGTGGGCGGCCGCTTCCTGTGCGGTGGGGTGGGCGCCGTTTTCGGACTCGCTCGGAATCGGCTCAACCAGGTCAAGGTGGGCCGGGCGATCCAGCGTGCTCTCGAGCTCGGTGGCGACCAACACAGGTGCGCCGCTCGTCTCGGTCGGCAGGGGAGGATCGACCTGGACTTCGGATTCCGATGGGGCCTCAAGGCTGTCCGCGGTTTCCGCGGGGATCGCAAACGGTTTCGCCGCGCTCACTGAGGCGCCGGTTGAAGGAGGCAGGATGGTCGGCCCGGTGCTGGCCGGGAGCGCGTTCTCAGCCGGAACAGAATCGCTGGCAGCGGCGGTCGCGCGAGCAGCCTCCAGTTCAGCGGCCTTCTTGCGGCGCTCCTCGTCTTCCATGTTCCGTAACTCTTCCTGAATCTGGAACTTAAATTCGTTGCTGGCGCGTCGGAATTCGGCGAGAAGCTTGCCCAGTTGTCTTCCGATCTCCGGCAGCTTTTTGGGCCCGAACAGCACAAGCGCCAGCAGGAAGATAAAGGTGTAGTCGCCGAAATGCATGGATAGCCCATGATACCCGCCGCGATTAGGCGGTCACAAGGAAGGCGGGCAATCGGGATCGGGAGCGACGCTCGAGTTGAAATTTGGCCGATCACGACTGTTGCGTCACCAGGAGGCGTGGGAGCAGGCCCGCAGCCTGGAGGCGTGGAGAGGCTGCTTCAATTCGCATCGGAGACGACCTGTCGCATCTGGCTGCTGTACACGGCCCGATGCGCGGCGGTTTTCCAGTGTGTACCAGACGCTTCTGAGTTGCCCCGACCGCGGCCTCAGCGGGATGCCGCTCACGCGGCGCGCCCGGTACGAAGGTGATCTTAGGGAAGCAGGCGAGAGCCGTGTTTCGGAAGCGTTGCTGCAGTAGACTAAAGCCAGCGACAAGCCCTCGGGATCGGGCGTTTTTGCGACCCGTGCTCCGATCGGCACGTCTAAGAAGGTAGAGGCTGCAACATCCCCGTTGACTGGGTGAACGTGCTCAGAAGCGTTCGCAGCGAGCCAACTGCAGCCGTGTTTGGCTTTCAGCATCCCCGTCCCCATTGGCACAAGCCCGGAAGGGCAAGGCCGAACGGACTGAAGGCGGCGTAGTTTGAGCGTATTGGAAGAAGTAGTTCTGGATTCTGCATCCGCAGAAGCGGAGAGTTGTTCCCTTGACAACTATCTCGTGCTGCCGGACCACACGATGGACGAGCGCATTGCAGCCGCGCGGCGCGAGC
This sequence comes from uncultured Acidobacteriaceae bacterium, assembly GCA_963770525.1. Classification (GTDB taxonomy): domain Bacteria; phylum Acidobacteriota; class Terriglobia; order Terriglobales; family Acidobacteriaceae; genus Palsa-343. The sequence goes on from CAVYPY010000013.1 coordinate 449,748, forward strand.
TGGGCACCTCGACAATTCTCCTCGGTCACCATTACCAGCGCGATGAAGTCATCCGCTTTGCTGATTTCACCGGCGACTCGTACAAGCTTGCCAAGGCTGCAGCGGAAACAGACGCGCGGTACATCATCTTCTGCGGCGTGCACTTCATGGCGGAAAGCGCCGATCTGCTGGCGCACGACGGCCAGCAGGTAATCCTGCCGGACCTCCACGCCGGCTGCTCGATGGCCGATATGGCGGAGATCGGGCAGGTGGAGACCTGCTGGGAGACTTTGCTGCAGTCGGGTGTCGCGGCGAAGGACATTCTGCCGCTGACCTACATGAACTCAGCGGCGGCCATTAAAGCTTTCTGCGGAGAGCGCGGAGGGCTGGTCTGCACCTCGTCCAATGCGCGAGCGGCCTTTGAGTGGGCCTTTGGACGGGCAAAAAGGATCCTCTTCCTGCCCGATCAGCATCTCGGCCGCAACACCGGCCACGCAATGGGAATTCCGCTGAGCGACATGGTGGTCTACGATCCCTGGCAGTTAAACGGAGGACTTACGCCGAAGCAGATCCAGGAGGCTCAGGTGATTCTGTGGAAAGGACACTGCTCGGTTCACCAGCGATTTCTGCCCGAACACGTCGACAAAGTGCGCGCGAAATATCCGGGGATCCAGGTCATCGTGCATCCGGAGTGCCGGCTGGAGGTTTGCGAGAGGGCTGACGCTCTGGGATCGACCGAACGGCTGATCAAAGTCGTCGAAGACGCGCCGGCGGGGACCCACTTCGCGATCGGGACCGAGATCCACCTGGTGCATCGACTGGCGCAGCATTTTGCGCCGCTGGGCAAGACGATCGTCACCCTCGACGATACCGGCTGCCTGTGCACGACCATGTACCGCATCAGCCCACAGCACCTGGCCTGGGCGCTGGAAAACCTGATCGAGGGACGCGTGGTGAATCGGATTCAGGTGCGCGAGGACGTGAAGCACTGGGCGCGCGTGGCGCTGGATCGCATGCTGGAGATCCGGGCGTGAAGACCTTCACGCTCGACGAGGCCCAGACCCTGCTGCCCGTTATCGAGTCCCTGCTGAACCGCGCCATGGAGGCAAAAGAGGCGGCGGAAGCACTGCAGGAAGAGGCGGGTGTTCTGGCCCGGCGTATCCTGGGCAGCGGCGGTCTGAACGTTGATATTGGCGCAGCGCAAAAGCGCAAATTCACTCTGGAAGCTCTGGTGCAGCGAGCGAAGGATGCCCTTGAGGAGATCACCGACAGCGGAGTCCAGGTGAAGGACCTCGATACAGGCTTGCTCGATTTCCCCTGTGTGCTGGAAGGCGAAACGGTTCTCCTGTGCTGGAAGCGCGGCGAGCCGCGGATCGCCTGGTGGCACCGGATCGAAGACGGCTTCGCCGGCCGCCAGCCGATTGATGCGCGATTCGGGCGCAATGCGCCGGAGAAACTGCACTAGACGAGGCCCCCGGCCGATTCCCAGGTGACATCTGTCATCTCGCTTTCCTGACAAAGCCCACTGGGTCCTGGCTCCGGTATGCGCGATTCTGTTTCTGCCGCCGAAGATCGCGGCAGGAGAGAATCGATGTCCGCTACCCTCGCAGCGTTTCCTCAGAGCCTTCGCACCGCCGCGCCAGTCCCTCTCACGCAGGGACGCCCGGTCGCGAAACTGCATTCGGTCACAAAGCGCTACGGCGCGGTGACCGCCCTCAGCGACTTTTCGATGACCCTCCACGCCGGCGAAGTCGTCGCCCTGCTGGGCCCGAACGGCGCAGGCAAGACAACGGCGGTTCGGCTGCTCCTCGGCCTGGTCGGAGCCGACTCTGGCAGTGTGCGCGTGCTGGGCCGCGATCCGCGCGACGCCGACGCCCGGACCCGCATCGGCGCCATGCTGCAGGTGAGCCGCGTGCCTGAAATGCTGCGCGTCCGCGAGCACATCGACCTCTTCCGCAGCTACTACCCTCATCCGTTCAGCACCGAGGAAGTGATCCGGGCGGCGCGCCTCGAATCGGTCGCGAACAAGATGTTCGGCAAGCTTTCCGGCGGCCAGAAGCAGCGCACGCTCTTCGCGCTGGCGCTCTGCGGCAACCCCGACCTCATTTTTCTTGACGAGCCGACCGTCGGTATGGACATCGAATCCCGGCGCGGTTTGTGGGATCAGGTGCGTGCGCTGTCGGCGGCGGGCAAGACCGTGCTCCTGACGACCCATTACCTCGAGGAGGCCGATTTGCTGGCCAGCCGGATCGTCGTCATCAACAAAGGCAAGCTGCGTTGCGAAGGCACACCCGCGGAGATCAAGCATCGCGTATCGGGCCGGCGCATCCGTTGCATCACGCAGCTGGCTCCGGAGTTCCTCCAGTCGCTGCCCTCCGTTTCTGAGGTACAGCACGATCGCGAAGCGGTGGTGATCCTGGCCGAGCACCCGGAGCGTGTCGTCCGAGAGATGCTGCTGCGCGACGAAAGCCTGCATGGGCTCGAGATTTCGGCCGCCGCCCTGGAAGACGCGTTCCTGGCTCTCACCAGTGACGCCTCCACAACGAACTGACCCGCAACGAGGACAGAGGAGAGATCATCATGGCCACGCAAACCATCGCCATCGCCCCGCAGACACTCGGCGCAGGTTATTACGCGCGAGTCTTTCGCAAAGAAACGCAGTACGAGTTCGTCCGGATGCTGCGGACGAAGGCCTTCTCGCTCTCCGTTATTGGTTTTCCGATCATGTTTTTCCTGCTCTTTGGCATCTCCAACCGCGCCAGCGGATACGGACAGTACCTGGTGCCCGCCTACAGCTGCATGGGCGTGGTTTCCGCCTGCCTCTTCGGCATCGGTATGGCCATTGCGCTGGAGCGCGCGCAGGGCTGGCTGGAGGTTAAGCAGGCCAGTCCCATGCCGCGCATCCTCTACCTGGCGGCTAAAGTGATGGGGTGCGCCGCCTTTTCGCTCATCATCGTGCTGCTACTCGTCCTGCTGGGCGTCACGCTCGGCGGGGTTAAGGTCACGGCGCTGCAGGTGCTGGAACTCTCCGGGGTCATCCTGGCTGGGTCCGTGCCCTTCACGGCCATGGGGCTGCTCTGCGCTCTGCTGGTGCCGCCGAACTCCGGCCCGGGGATCATCAACCTCATCTATCTGCCTATGTCCTTCGCATCGGGTTTCTGGATGCCGATCCGATACCTGCCTCACTGGCTCCAGAAACTGGCGCCGGTATTGCCCACGTACCATCTCGCGCAGCTTGCACTCAGCATCTTCGGTTTCGCTCAGCCCGGCAAGATGATGCTGCACTGGGAAGCGCTGGCAGGATTTACCCTGTTGATGCTGGGCGCGGCCTGGATCCTCTTCCAGCGCAGCGAGGCAAAGGCGTGAGGGAAAGCGAACCCAATTCGGGACTGATCCCGCAGGTTTGCGGCAGCGACTCCTCAGTAGCCGAGTCCCTTCTTGAAGAATTGCGTTCGGCGGAGATGGGCCTGCGGGGTGGCATGATCCGGCAAAAACCCGGCTGGCGGGGCCGAGTCTACGACTTCATCTGGCTCATCTATTCCGTTTTCTTTCTGATTCAGCCGATCCAGGAACACAGCCGAAAATCGTGGATCGTCTTTGCCGTCGCGTTTTCCATTTTTCTGGGCGTCTACATTGCGATGGTCTTTTCCACGTCGCGTCGAATGCAGCTGGTCCTGCTGGGAGCGATGGCTGCGCTTGGACTGGCCTATTACCCGTACAACGCCGGCGCGTGCGGCATGTTCATTTACGTCGCCGCGTTTGTGCCGTTCGTAACGGAGTCGATCGCTTTTTCAGTCGGAACATTCATTTTTGTCTCTGCGAGCATGATGCTGGAAGGCTGGTGGCTCCATCTGAGCCCGTGGTCCTGGGTCTTCTGCGTCTTCATCGCCATTGCTGTCGGCGCAGGCAATCTGGTCGCTGCGCAGCGTATGCGGGCCAACAAGCGCCTGAATCTTGCCCAGGAACAAATCGCCCATCTCGCTAAGGTAGCCGAACGCGAGCGCATTGCCCGCGACCTGCACGATGTGCTCGGGCACACGCTGTCGGTGGTGGTCCTCAAGTCGGAGCTGGCAGGCAAAATGATCGACCGCGATCCCGGACGCGCCCGTTCAGAAATCGCCGATGTCGAACAGATCGCGCGCAAGGCGCTCGGCGAGGTGCGCGAAGCGATTCGGGGATACCGCTCCGAGGGGCTGGCGGCCGAGATCGATCGGGCCCGAACGATTCTGGATGCGGCGGGCGTCACCCTCGAGTGCGAAGCCAGGCCGCCGCTGTTCGCTCCAGCTGAAGAAACGGTGATCTCCCTGATCGTTCGCGAAGCCGTGACCAATATCGTGCGTCATGCGCAGGCCAGCCACTGCCGCCTCGACTTTCAATCCAATGGCCACGGCACGGCCCTCGTGGTGGAGGATGACGGCCGCGGCGGAATTCGCACCGAAGGCAATGGGCTGCGCGGGATGCGCGAGCGCGTGGAGTCCATCGGGGGGCATCTGCGCATCGATTCGGAGCAGGGAACGCGGCTGTTGATCGAGATCCCGCCCCGGGCGGTTCACTCGTCATGAAGAAGATTCAGGTGCTCGTGGCCGAAGACCAGGCCATGGTGCTGGGCGCGCTGGCGGCGCTCCTGGAGACCGAGCCGGATATTGCCGTCTGCGCTCGGGCTGCGAACGGCCGCGAAGCCCTGGCACTGGTGGCCAGGCACAAGCCCGATGTGCTGGTGACCGATATCGAGATGCCGGAGATGACCGGCCTGACTCTGGCCGCTGAAGTACGCGAGCGGCACCCACAGACGCGGGTCATGATCCTGACCACCTTCGCGCGGCCCGGATACCTTCGCCGGGCGCTGGATGCCGGCGCGAAAGGTTATCTCCTCAAGGACCGCCCTTCGGCGGAACTGGCCGAAGCCGTCCGCCGGGTGCACCAGGGCTTGCGGGTGGTCGATCCCGACCTGGCTCTGGAGGCATGGGACAGCGGCCCCGATCCTCTCACCGACCGCGAGCGGCAGATCCTCTGGCGCGCCGGGGAGGGGAAGTCGAGCGGCGAAATTGCGGAAGAACTGCACCTGTCTGAGGGGACGATCCGCAATTACCTTTCCGAGGCGATCAGCAAACTGGGTGCATCCAACCGTGCGGAAGCCGCTCGCCTGGCGCGGGCCCGGGGTTGGTTGTAAGTTCCCGCCGTAACCGCATCGGCGCGATGCGCCATTGTCCTGCAGGAAGTCACCGTGATACGTTCATGCTTCGCGGGACCGCGCATCGGTTTCGGACGTCTCGGCCAGATCTGCCATCCAGACATCGGTCCTTTCCTGCAGAGAGAAATTCCCCCTGAGTTCGCGCGAGAAAAAGCCGGAACCCCAGGCTCCAGACGCGACGATTTTGGTCGTCGAGGATGATCGCGCGGTGCGCCTGCTGTTCACCAAGGTGCTGCAGGCCGCAGGCTATCACGTGATCGGTTGCGAAAATGGTTCGGCGGGGCTGGAGGCGGCTCGCAAGCATCTCGATGCGCTGGATGCCATTGTCACCGATGCGAAGATGCCCGGGATGGGCGGTCAAAGGCTGATCGCGCGCGTCCGGGCTCTGAAGCCGAACCTCCCGGCGATTGTGGTCAGCGGCAATCTCATCGAAGGTGTCGGCGATGCAATGACGGTCTTCCTGTGTAAGCCGGTAAGCCCGGGCAGCCTCGCGCGGGAGCTGCGGCGCCTGCTCTGCGATAGGATGTAGAGTTCGCATCTGACTTTTTCCCGAGACTGGGGGCTGCAGCCAGGATCATGATCATTGGCGTTCCGAAGGAAGTAAAAGACCACGAGAGCCGGGTCGGCATAACACCGGCGGGCGTGAAAGCGCTCACCGAAGCTGGCCACAAGGTGCTGGTGGAAACCCATGCCGGCGAGTTGTCCGCCCTTACCGACGACGAGTATCAGTCCGCCGGAGCGGAAATCGTCGGCTCGGCTCATAACGTGTGGGGCAACGCGGACCTGATCGTCAAGGTCAAAGAACCCATTGAGAAGGAGTATGGATTCTTCCGCGAGGGCCTGGTGCTCTTCACTTATCTGCATCTCGCCCCGGTACTCGAACTGACGGAGAAGCTGCTGCAGAAGAAGGTCGTCGGCATCGCTTACGAAACGATTCGCGACCGCGCCGGCACGCTGCCGTTGCTCACGCCAATGTCCGAAGTCGCCGGCCGCATGGCGGTGCAGGTAGGCGCGGCTTATCTGGAGAAGGAAAAGGGCGGGCGCGGTGTGCTGCTGGGCGGCGTTCCCGGCGTTCCTCCCGCCAGCGTCTGCATCATTGGCGGCGGCATCGTCGGCACGAACGCGGCCAAGATCGCTTTGGGGATGGGCGCCCGGGTCACGCTGGTCGATCTGAATCTGAACCGGCTCCGCGAGCTGGATGACATCTTCAACGGGCGCATCTTCACCCTGGCGTCGAATTCCTGGAATGTTTCGCGCGCGGTGCAGGATGCTGACCTGGTGATCGGTGGCGTGCTGATCCCGGGCGCTGCCGCGCCGAAAATCGTGACCCGTGAGATGGTCGCGAAGATGAAGAAAGGCGCAGTCATTGTCGACGTCGCCATCGACCAGGGTGGTTGCGTCGAAACCGCCCGGCCCACCACTCACAGCAATCCGGCCTTCGAAGTGAATGGGGTCGTCCATTACTGCGTAACGAATATGCCGGCGGCGGTGCCGAATACTTCCACGCTGGCTCTGACGAACGCGACGTTCCCCTACGTGCTGCGCCTCGCCCGCCAGGGAGCGAAGAAGGCTATCCAGGAAGACGACGGTATTCGCGATGGCGTGAACACCTACGACGGCACTCTGACCTGCGAGCCCGTAGCCGTCTCGCAGAAAAGGCCCTGGAAGCCAGTCCGCGACCTCCTGGCCTGAGAAGGAAAAGGGCGCATCGTCGCCGCCGCGCCCTGCAGACCTCCTGCTGCTGCTACTGCTCGGTGATATGCACGCCGTGTTCGAGACGGAACGTCACCAGCGTCTCGGCGGGGAGAAAGATTTCCTTGTTCCCGGTCATCGCGCTGCCCGCTGTGCCCGCCCCCGCTCCGGCCAGGCCGCCGATCAGGGCGCCCTTGCCGCCTCCGGCGATCCCGCCAATGATCGCGCCAAAGGCTCCGCCGCCACCGGCGAACAGCCCCGTCCTCTTACCTTTGCCCTTCTCCACCTGCTCCATGGTGCTGGTGGCCACTGGATAGCTGCCCCAGCGCGTCTTCACCCGTTCCAGACGGAGCTCCAGCAGCGCACCTCCTTTGAAGTGGCCCAGAGCCTTCGCATCGATCACGACACCCTCGGCGCGCGCTTCGCGGGGAATCACGGTCTGCCCATCGACGACGACGCTGTCTGCCACCGTAGCGTCGAAGGTTTGGCCAGGCTGGCTGATCTTCGATCCAAGGTCTTCATCCAGGCGCACGCGAATGGGCGTCCCGGCTGGAATCGTAACGCGGGCAGCCGGTGGTGGCGCTGCCGGCTGGGCTGGGGCCGGCGGTTGGGCGGCCGCTGAAGAGGGCTGCGCCGGAGCCTGTGCGGTGTTGTCCGGCGGAGGTGCCGGCGGATTGTTCGCGGCGGCGGGCTGCTGAGCGGCCGGTGTGGGGCTCTGGCTGTTGGCGGGTGGAGCGCTCTTGCTGCAACCCGTGACGGCAAACGTGCTTACCAGGGCCGCGGTGGCCAGGCACAGGGGGACGTGGGTCACTTTCATGGCGGACTCGATACTCATTTCCTCGGGGAGGCGGGTCGATTCGGCGACAGAGGCCCCGAAACCTCTTTCGCTTTCAGAAACAGCATTTTAGTGCATCATCCGGCCTATAATCGTCCCGTACTCGGGGGATGATTTGGCTGAGGCAAAGAACCGGCGAACGACGCTGATCCTGCTCGGAGTAGCGGTTTTCGTTCTGCTGCTCCTGCTGGTGGGGCTCAATGCCTTTAACTTTCGCCAGCTCAATCCGCGCACCACTGCGCAGATCTTCCTCCTCACCTCGCTCTCTGTCCTGGTCTTTCTCCTCTTCGTCACCGTTCTGGTGCTGCTGCTGCGTAACCTGATCAAGCTCCTGGCGGAGGAGCGCAGTCAGGTGCTGGGAGCCCGTCTGCGCACGCGCATGTTCATCGGGGCGCTCATGCTTTCCTTCGTCCCCGCGTTGTTCATGTTTTTATTTAGTTTTCTTTTGCTAAACCGCTCACTGGACAGATGGTTTTCCACGCCGGCAGTTGAAGTGCGGGCTGAATCCACGCAGATTGCCATGGAGCTTTCCCACTACGCCGCGCTCAATGCGCGCGCTGAGGCGGAGAGCATCGCCCGTTCCCAGCCACTGTCCGCCCCCCTTCAGGCAGCGAACCGGCAGGCGATTCTGGATGAACTGCGCAATCATCAGATCACCCTGCAGGGCGGCTTCGCAATCCTCTATCAGGACTCCGCTCCGTTCGTCACCTACGAACTCCCCCAGACCTCCGGGCCCTCGCAGGTTCATTCCTGGATCGACCCGGATGACCAGCAGACGATTCCCGCGCGCGCCGTGCTGCCACCCGCCATCCTGAAGGCCGCGCAGCGCTCCGATGAGCCCATGCTGGTCACGGCGGGAACGGAATATGCCCTGGGAGCGGCCAGTCTGCCTTCTGGTGGCGTGATCGTTGTTGGGTTGCCTATGCCCGCCGGCCTCAACTCCATCATGGCCGACCTGAGCAGCGGCACCAGCCAGTACTGGGCGCTCTACCGTCAGCGGCGGCTCATCCGCAGCACGTACTTTTTGCTGCTGCTGATGTTGACCGCTCTTGTGTTCTTTGCCAGCAGCTGGCTGGCCCTCTATGTCTCGCGGCAAATGACCGGGCCGCTCGAAGCGCTGGCCGATGCCATGGACGTCATCGGCAGAGGCGACTACCGCCACCGCGTCACAGTACAGGCCACCGCGGAGATGGGTGAGCTCGTCCGCTCCTTTAACCACATGGCGGCGGATCTGGAACAAAGCCGCATGCTGGCGGAGTCTTCGGCCCGCGATCTCTCCGCAGCCAATCTTGCCGTGGAGGCGCGGCGCAAGGAACTCGAAACCATCCTGGAGACGATTCCCTCCGGTGTCGTCACCCTCGATGCATCGCGCAAAATCGTCCTCGGCAATCGCGCCTTTGCTGAATTGCTGCGGCTGAAGGGACAGCCGAACCTCACCGGAGTGCTGCTGGACTCGCTCCTGCCCGCGGAGTTTGCGGAGGATCTGCTGCGCCTGGACCGCCGCGCTCACCGCATGGGCACGGCCTCATCGGAATTTGAGCTGCGAGCCCAGCGCGGTGTCTTCAATCTCTCCATCACCATGGCGGCGCTGGATGCCCGCGGGGGGCCGGACCTCGGTTCGATTCTGGTCATGGAGGACGTCTCGGAGTTCCTGCATGCCCAGCGTCAGGCTGCCTGGAAGGAAGTGGCGCAGCGCGTCGCTCACGAAATTCGCAATCCGCTCACCCCCATCACGCTCTCCGCGGAGCGCATCCGACGCCATGTCGATCGCAGCCTGCCGGAATCGCCGGGCGTAATTCGCAAATGCTGCGATGTGATCCTGGGCTCGGTCGAATCGCTGCGCACCCTGGTGGGCCAGTTCGCCGCGCTGGCGGAGTTTCCCGTAGCTCACCCCCATTCCGCTGAGCTGAACGAAATTGTCGAGAGCGCTCTTTTGCTCTTTGAGGGCCGCATGGTCGATATTCGCCTGGAGAAACGTCTCGATCCCGGTCTGCCTCCGGTGATGGCCGATCCGGAGGCGCTGCGCCGCGCACTCGCCAACCTCATCGACAACGCCGCCGAAGCCATGCAGGAGAGCCTGCTGCGCGTACTCTCGATCCGCACCGGCGTGGCCGATACCCGCGGCATGGCCGAGATCGTCGTCTCCGACACCGGACCCGGCATTACGGACGATATGCGCGAGCGCCTCTTCCTGCCCTGGTTCTCGACACGGCAACGGGGCACGGGCCTGGGACTCTCCATCGTCGCCAAGATCGTCCAGGATCACGGCGGCACCATTCGCGCCGAAAACAATGTGCCCGCCGGAGCGCGCTTTATCATCGAATTGCCGCTGGCTGAGTCGCCCTACCGGGAGAGCCCATCGGCCCCGGCGCTCACCAGGACGGTTTGACCCCGAGCCCCCCGGATGAACCATATCCTCATCGTGGACGATGAAGCCGAGATTCGCGAGACTCTCGAAGAGATTCTTCGCGAAGAAGGCTATGCCGTCTCCAGTGCCGCCACCGCCGGCGAAGCGCTGGCTCAGGTCCGTGATCCCGTCTACGACCTCCTGCTGCTCGATGTCTGGCTGCCGGACCGCGACGGCCTGGAAGTGCTGGCGCAGATTCGCTCGCTCGATGCCGACACACGCCCCGAAGTCATCGTCATCTCCGGTCACGCCACCATCGAAACGGCGGTGAAAGCCACCAAGCTGGGCGCCTTCGATTTTCTGGAAAAGCCGCTCATGCTCGAGCGCACCCTGATCGTCGTCAAGAACGCGGTCGAATCGAAGCGCTTGCGTGCCGACAACCTGGAATATCGCCGTCAGCTCTCCGTCGAGCAGCAGATCACCGGCGAAAGTGTGCAGGCGCGCGCCCTGCGGCAGCAGATCAAACTCATGGCTCCGACGAACGGCCGCGTTCTCATCTATGGCGAGTCCGGTTCGGGCAAAGAGCTGATCGCCCGCGCTATCCATGCCGAGAGCCTGCGCCGCGATCGCGTCTTTGTGGAGCTCAACTGTGCCGCGATTCCCGAAGACTTTATCGAAAGCGAGCTCTTCGGCTACCGCAACGGCGCGGTGCCGGGCGGACCGGCGGAGAAGCGGGGCACCTTCGAGCGCGCCAATAGCGGAAGCCTGTTTCTGGATGAAGTGGGCGACATGAGCCTCAAGATGCAGGGCAAGGTCCTGCGCGCGCTGGACGAGCAGCGCTTTCTTCCCGTCGGTGCTCTGCAGCCTGTCAGTGTGGACGTGCGCGTGATCGCGGCGACTAACAAGAACCTCGAGGATGAGATTGCGAAGGGCAATTTTCGTGAGGATTTCTTTTATCGCCTCAACGTGATCCCGTTTTTCGTTCCACCGCTGCGCGACCGCCGCGAAGACATCCCCCTCCTCGTCCGCGAGTTCCTCCGCGGCTTTGGACGCGAGTATGGCCGTCCGCGCGTTGAAATTGCCGACGATGCGATCGAGTTGCTGCGTCATTACCACTGGCCGGGGAATGTGCGTGAGCTGAAGAATGTGATTGAGCGGGTCCTGATCCTGAACCCCCAGGTGCATCGCATCGAGCGGCGGCATCTCCCGATGCTCGTCCACCGTACTGCCGTGCGCGCCGGCGATTTCGATACTCTCCAGCAGGCGCGCGACGCCTATGAGCGGGAATACATCCTGAAGAAGATCGACGACTGCAATGGCAATATGAGCCGCGCTGCCGAGACTTTGGGTCTGGAGCGCAGCCATCTCTATCGCAAGATGAAAGCCCTGGGGATCAGCGTTCGTGAGCCGGCCCAGGAGCGGTGAGCCTCAGGCCAGCGTAAAGACCGTAATCTCCGGCGGACAGTTCAGCCGCAGGGGCAAGCCAATCGCGCCGATGCCGCGATTTACATAGAGGTGAGTCGGACCATACTGGAACCATCCCTCGATATACCGCCGGCCGTATTGCGGCAGAAAAGCAGGCCGCAGGAAGGGAATTCGGATCTGGCCGCCGTGCGTGTGGCCGGAGAGCATCAGATCGGCGTTATATTTGGCGATCTCCGGCAGAATATCCGGCTCATGCGCCATCACGATCATCGCTTCTTTGTCGCGGACCAGGTTCGCAGGAATCGCCTGTTCAGGATTCGCCGCACCCACGCAGGCGCTGCCCAGTCCCACCAGCCACAAGCGCTGGCCATCCCGCTCCAGCGGTACGATCTGGTTGTAGAGGCAGGGAAGGCCGTGGTCCATCAGGATGTGCCAGATCGCGCGCCCGTTGACCATCTGGTCGTGATTGCCCAGCGAGGTGTAGCGCAGGGGGCACTCAATCCTGCTCAGCATCGAGGCCAGCTCCGGCATGTGGCGGAGGGCGAACGCCTTATGGATCGGCGTCGGGGGAAAACGAATCGGCCCATACGTAACGAAATCGCCAGTGATCAACACCATGTCCGGCTTCAGGCGATTCACGTGATCCACCACCTCGCGCACAAAAAAGCTCTCCGTAAACTCGAGGTAATGAATGTCGGAGATTTGCGCGATCCGCATGCCGCGAAAGGCGTCCGGCAGGCGAGCCAGCTGTATGGTGTGCTCTTCCACGCTGAGTTCGTGCCGCGCAATCTCGCCGGAGTAGAGCGCCAGCCCCCCCACTGTCGCCGCAGAGAGCGTCAGGAATGATCGACGGGTCAGCCAGTGTGAGCGTCCCTGGGACGAAGACGATTTCCGGCCGGTTTCCTGTTTGCTCTCGATTGAAGTTGTGCGACCCACTCCTGTGTTGGACGCTCCAGCGGCGCATGGGATGGAAGACACCCGTTCCGCCGCGAAGGTCCTCTCCTCTCTGAGGGAACGCGCAGGGCCGCTCGAAGGAGCGGCCACTGCCATCAGCTTATCAGTCGTATTTTGCTAGTAAGGATAGGGATAGCCGTACGCCCGGTAGGGATACGGATACGGGTAAGGGTACGGATAGGGATAATAGCCCCGATAGGCAGGCCGCCGCACCAACTGAGGAGCATTCTGTGAGAGCCGCTGCGCCTCCTGCCATGACACCGGCTGCACGGTCACCGCCGTGGAAAGATGGAAGTTGAGCAGCGATTCTGCGGGAAGGTACATCCGTGGACCATTGGTGGCAGCCGACGCCGCCATCCCCGCGCCACCACCCACAAGCGCGCCGGCAGCTGCGCCCGGTCCGCGTCCGATCAAACCGCCAATCAGCGCGCCAAACACGGCGCCTCCGACTGTATTTCCGGCCGTGTAACCTGCCTTGTTCGGACTCTTGCTGGACCACAGGTCCGTTGCGACGGGATAGCTGTGGCCTCCCAGTTCCACCGAAGTGACCTGGAGCTGCAACTCGCCATTGCCGCCCAGTGCGCCCGGCTTTTTCACGTGAACCACCTTGCCCTGCAGGACCGCGCCGCGCGGGATCGCGAGCACGTTGCCTTCAAACACATCGCTGGCCGCAGTTGCCTGGAAAACCGTGCCGTCCTGAACCTTCGACACATCCAGTGGCTCGCTCAGCCGAATTTGCAGCAGCGTACCGGCCGGAACCGTCACCGGTCCGCTCGGAGGCTGCGGCGGTGGATAGTTGTTGTAACCTGCCTGCTGCCCGCCCTGCTGCGTGTAAGGTGCCGGCGCAGCGTTCTGGTCCGGCGGCGGCGGTGGCGGCATGGACTGCGGAGTCTGTGCGGAGGAGGGCTGCTGCGTCTCATCCGGCGGTGGAGGCGGCATATTCTGCTGCTGGCCCTGATCGGGTGGAGGCGGAGCCGGCTGCTCCGCGGACGGGCCTGACTGGCCCGTCACCGTAATATTGTTCTGGATACCGCTGACCCCCGTCACATTGGCGGCGTCGGTCTCTGCCTGCTGCCGCTGCTGTTCCGTCTCAACAGTGCCGGTCAAAGTGACCACGCCATTCGCTGTGCTGGCCATGACCGGCTGATCTTTCAAAACCGGATCGTGGGCCAGCACGCTGGAAACGGACGACTGCAGGGCGCTGTCGTTACTGCTGGCGGTCTGGGCGAACGCTGTTCCCGCGAGAACCGTAAAAACGAAGGCAACAGCCAGCGCCCAGCTCGCTGCTATCCCAGATTTTTGATTCAAGGTACGCATGATTTCGGCAACCCCCGTGCTTCGGGCTTCTTTCATCTCCGTTCGTGGGATCAGACGCAGTGCCGCCCGAAACGATTCTGCCTGATCCAACACACATTTAGATGAAAAGTTACGCCCGAAAGACGGGGATGGCCACTCACCCTCGCTGCTTTCGGTAATACTCGATCAGCGCCGTCGTGGAGCTGTCGTGCGCACCCGCCCCTGGGCCAGCCCCCTCCAGTTCCCCGATGATCTTTTTCGCCAGAACTTTGCCCAGCTCCACGCCCCACTGATCGAATGAGTCGATCTGCCAGATGACCCCCTGGGTGAAGACGCTGTGCTCGTAGAGCGCCACAAGCTTGCCCAGCGCTTCGGGCGTTAGCTCTTCGAGCAAAAACGTGCTGGATGGCCGATTGCCCTCGAAAACACGGTGCGGCACCAGCCAGTCAGGCGTGCCCTCGGCCTTGACGTCTTCCGGCGTCTTGCCGAAAGCCAGCGCTTCGCCCTGTGCAAAAACGTTTGCCATCAACAGGTCGTGGTGGTCACCTAATGGATTCAGTGTCTTCGAGAAGCCAATGAAATCGCATGGGATAAGCCGCGTCCCCTGGTGAATGAGCTGGTAGAAGGAGTGCTGCCCATTCGTCCCCGGCTCACCCCAGAAAATCGGGCCGGTCTCGTACTTTACACGCTCGCCAGAGAGGGTGACATGCTTGCCGTTGCTCTCCATGGTGAGCTGCTGCAGATACGCCGGGAAGCGCTTCAGATACTGGTCGTAGGGCAGCACCGCAACCGTCTCGGCGCCGAAAAAGTCCGTGTACCAGACGGTCAGCAGGCCCATCAGGACCGGCAGATTTCTCGCAAGCGGTGTCCGGCGGAAATGCTCGTCCATGGAATGAAAGCCCGCCAGCATCGCCCGGAAATTCTCCGGCCCAACGGCCAGCATGGTGGAGAGGCCGATTGCCGAGTCCATCGAGTAGCGGCCGCCCACCCAGTCCCAGAAGCCGAACATGTTCGCCGTATCGATGCCGAATTTCGTCACTTCCTTCGCGTTCGTCGAAACCGCGACGAAGTGCTTCGCGACCGCCTTTTCGTCCTTCAGCTTGGCCAGCGACCACTGGCGCGCGGTCTGGGCATTGGTCATCGTCTCCAGAGTGGTGAAGGTCTTCGACGAGACGATAAACAGGGTCTCTTCCTGATCCAGGTCGCGCGTCGCCTCGGCAAAGTCCGTCCCGTCCACATTGGAGACAAAGCGGAAGGTCATATCGCGCTGGCTGTAATGCCGCAGCGCCTCATAGGCCATGACCGGTCCGAGATCCGAGCCGCCAATACCAATGTTGATGACGTTCCGAATCCGCTTCCCTGTGAAGCCCTTCCAGGCGCCGCCGCGGACCCGATTGGAGAAGTCGCTCATGCGGTCGAGGACCTCATGCACCCCCGGAACGACATTTTCGCCGTCCACCAGGATCTTCGCGTCCCGAGGCGCCCGCAGCGCCGTGTGCAGAACAGCGCGCTTCTCCGTAATGTTGATTTTCTCGCCGGTGAACATCGCCTCGATCCGCTCACGGAGGCCGCTTTGCTCCGCCAGTTCCAGCAGAAGCTTCACCGTTTCATCCGTGACGCGATGCTTCGAGTAGTCGAAGTAAATCCCTTCCGCCCGGGCCGTCAGGCGTGTGCCGCGCCCCGGATCGCTGCGGAACAGATCGCGGAGGCTCTGATTGCGAACTTTCTCGTAGTGGGATTGAAGCGCCTTCCACGCGGGAAGGGAAGTCAGGGAAGCTTGCTTCTCGGTCGACACGGCAGTTGCGCTCATAACACCTCTCCAGCGGGATTGCTCTCAGATCAGATTCGTCCCAGGCGCAGTCGGTCGCATCCTGGCCTGTCCATAACCTGCAACCTGTCACCTGTTCGCTGATTTCAGTTGCCGGTCGGGACGATCCCCGTATTCTCCACCATCAGGATCACGGTGCGATGCGGGGCCCGGGTCCGATGCATCGTCCCCCGCGGCACAACGAAACCCTGCCGCGGCGCCAGCTCGACCGTGCGGTCTTCGAGATCGATCAGCAACTGCCCTTCAATGACATAGAAAAACTCGTCGTCCGCGGTGTGCTGGTGCCAGTGGTACTCGCCTTCAATCACCGCCATGCACCACGCTGCCGTTCACCTGGCAGAGCGTCTGGTTGAACCACTTGTGCGTGCAGGTGTCCGCGATCGACCGTTCGTCGATCACTTCCAGCGGGCCGTGCAGGATGTTCAGGCGGGTTTCGTAGGGAAAATCGGCGACGGATTGCGCCATGGGGACCTCCGCAGGGGATCGCAACCATGGTACCGCGGGCAGGTGGAAATCAGGCAAACAGCAGTTGAATTCAGGGCGGCTGATCACAGGACCACGACATCGCGACCGCGACTCTTCAGAGCCTGATCGAAAGTCACCAGTCTCAGACCGGCGGCTTCAGCAAATCCCAGGAGATATGCATCCCCCCAGACCTTGGGTGAGGCGCTCGGCAGCTGGGAGACCTTACGAAACGGACGTTCGATACCTTCCGGCTCGGCAACAAAGGATATGCGCTCGTCAGCGGTGACCCGGTCCCAGAGCTTCCATGCGCCCGCCATCGTCTGGACGTCGCGTCCCAGGGCTCGTTCGGTTGTCAGCAATCGCAACACGGCAATCTGCGTGGTACGGCAAAAGACAAATCGCTCGTCGCCGGCCTGCTCGAACCAGGTCCGGGCCTTCTCTGAGTGAATGTGCCGCTTCCACATCATCGCGATCCACACGTTCACGTCAGGGAAATTCAATGTATTCATAGATCTGCTCGTTCGTGAGATCCACCGGCGGCCCATCCGATCCGAATAAAGGAAACTGGACGCGCCGAGGGCGAGAACGCTGCTCTCTGAGCAGAACAGTGCGGGCTCCCGCGAGCACCAGTTCTCGAACCGAACAACCCCGAGCCGCCGCCTGCTCCTTCAATTGCCGATAGAGAGGCGCGGGGATATCGACAGTTGTGCGAACCGAGGGTTGCTTCATGTTTCCAATTATGGCAGATGTGCCATAAATATGGAATGGCTAGCTTTCGCTCGTCATCGCGAATATGCGCGCCGCTTCCAGCAGCCTCTGTACGCTCTCCTTTGAGCATGACTCGGAATAGATCCGCAGCAGCGGCTCGGTACCCGACGCTCGCAGCAGCAGCCAGGTTTTCGCAGCATTCGGCTTCGATTTTGCCTCAGGGTTGTCAAGCCACAGCTTGATGCCGTCCAGCGTCTCGACCTTCTCCACCTTCATCCCCGCCAGTTCTGCCAGGCCAGCCCGAGCCCGGGCGATCGTCGCGTTCTTCTGCGCGTCGGGAATGTGCAGATCGATCCGCCCGTAGTAGTGCTCGCCATACTCCTGCTGCAGCCGCTCCACCAGCTGCCCCAGCGTCTTTTTCTCCTCGGCCATCACGTTGGCCAGCAGCAGGGAATTCAGCAGCCCGTCGCGCTCCGGCAAGTGCCGCCGGATCCCGATCCCGCCCGACTCCTCGCCGCCGATCAAAATGTCCTCGGTCAGCATCAGCTCGCAGACGAACTTGAAGCCGATGCCGTGCTCGTGCAGCTTCCGCCCGTACCGCGCCGCAATGCGGTCCAGCATCGACGTCGTATTGAACGCCCGCGTCACGTCGCCCGGCCACTGCTTGCGCTCCAGAATCCACTGCAGCAGCACCGAATAAATCTTGTGCGGATCAACGAAATTCCCGTTCTCGTCCGCGGCGCCGATGCGGTCGGCATCGCCGTCCGTGATGAGCCCCGCATCGCACTTCTTCTCGACCACGATCTCCTGGCAGGCCCGCACGTGCGGCTCAATCGGCTCCGGGTTGATGCCGGGGAAAAGCGGATCGTGGTTCGCGCGGATCTGCACATAGTCCACCCCAATTCGGTCGAAGATTCCCGCCACAATGTCCGCCCCCGCCCCGTACATGCAATCGATGGCAAACCGGAATCCGGACCGCGCGATCAGCTCCAGGTCGACGAACTCCTGAATTGCCTCGACGTAGGGCGGCACAAAGTTCAACCGTTCGATCTTTGCCGACTGCACTGTCGGCAAATTCCGTCCCAATCGACTCTCAATCTCCTCCATGATGCCCGGACTGCCCGAGCCGCCATAGCTGGCCTTGTACTTCACTCCATTCCACTCCGCCGGATTATGGCTGGACGTGATCATCACCCCGCCCGCCGCGCCGCGATGTTTCACCGCATAGGACAACGCCGGGGTGGGCGTGATCCGATCCGCCAGCTGTACCGGAATGCCGGCGCCGGCCAGCACCTCAGCCGCCGCCGCCGCAAAGGCCGGCGAGCCGAACCGCGTGTCGTAGGCCACGCACACGCCCTTCGACGGGTCTTCCTTCGCCAGAACGTAGCTGGCGATGGCTGCGGCCGCCGTGCGCACATTCTCAAACGTAAAGTCATCGGCGATTACGCCGCGCCAGCCGTCCGTGCCAAATTTCACCGGGGATTTCTGCGCCATCAGATGAGTTTCTCGTCTCCGCGCGCCTGCAGCTCCTTCACCACCTTGCCCACATCCTGCGAGTGGGTCCGGGAGGTAATCAGCAGCGCGTCCTCCGTCTCGACAACAACCAAATCTTCCACGCCGACCAGCGCGACCATCTTCTCCGGGCTGTACACATAATTGCCCTTCGCGTTGATCACCACAGTACCGGCGCTCTGGACGACGTTGTCCGCGGCATCAGCCGCCTTCTGCCCCACCTGGTACTCGTGCAGTGCCGTCCACGATCCCAGATCGCTCCAGCCGAAGCGAGCCGGCAGACAGTAAAGGTTGGAATGATGCTCGCCCTTTGCCGAACGTGGCTCGAGGATTGCGTAATCCACGCTGATGTTCTCGCACTGGGGATAGAGCTCGCCGAAGACGCGTTCGAACTCCGGCGTATCCCAGGCCGCGGCAATCCTTTCCAGCAACGGAGCAGTCTCCGGCAAATGCTGCCGCACCGCGTTGGCCAGCGTCTTCGCGCTCCACACGAACATTCCGCTGTTCCAGAAATAATTGCCCGCGGCAAGAAACGTCTCGGCCCGCTCGTGGTTCGGCTTTTCGGTAAAGCGCCGCACCCGCAGCACTCCCGGTTCGAAGGTCTCTCCGGTCTCGATGTACCCGTATCCGGTCTCCGGCCGGGTCGGCTCAATGCCCAGAACGACCATGTTGTCGCCGCCCGCTGCCAGCATAATGGCCTGGCGGATCGTCGCAATAAAGGCCGCCTCATCGGCGATCACATGATCGGCAGGGAAGATCCCGATCACCGCATCGGGGTGCATCCGCTCGATCAGAAACGCTGCCAGCCCCGCCGCGGGCGCCGTGTTGCGCGCCGCAGGCTCGCATACCACCTGGCGCTGCGGCACGCAGTCGAGCTGCGTGCAGATCGTACCCGAGAGCAGGTCGTTGGTGACAACCCAGACATCGTCCGGCTGCGCCAGGGACTGCCCGTCTTCCGGGTTGGTCAGCCGGTCCAGCGTCCGCTGGATCATCGTCCGCTCGCCGTCCAGCGCCAGAATCTGCTTAGCCCGTGCCCTTCGGCTGCGCGGCCAGAACCGCGTTCCGCTGCCGCCGGCCAGAATCACCGGTTGAAACTCTATCGTGACGGCCATGGTTTCTTATGGATGCCTCGGCTCAGCCAAACGTTCATCTTACCCCTCGGTTTACTCTTCGTTCGGCAGGATTCGAATCACGTCCGTGGGATCCTCGCTCGCCAGTGCCCACCGCGGTGTCGAAGCGGGGATCACCGCCATCTGGTTGCGCTCCACGGCAAACGGCGTAAACCCCTCGCCGGAGATCCGAATCCGTCCCGTCTCCAAAAACAGCATCTGGACCACAGACTGGGGATCCACCAGCGCAAGCCCGGTGCCCGGCCGAATCGGCCATCGCTCGATCCGGAAATAGCGTTCATCGATCAGCAATGTGTGCCCATCCACGCTCTGCGGCGCCACTTTGCCCGCCGCGGTCTTCAGCCGCATCGCGGCAAACGACTTCTCCAGATGCAGCTCGCGAGCGCTTCCGTAGTCATACATGCGGTACGTCAGGTCGCTCGTCTGTTGCGTCTCCAGAACCACCACCCCGGGCCCCATCGCATGCACCGTCCCTGCGGCCACCAGGATCAGATCGCCCTTCTGAACAGGAACCATCTCCAGCAGCGACTCGAGGGTGGCATCGTGAACCGCCGCCTTCGCCTGCTCTACCGTCACGCCAGGGCGGATCCCCAGCGCCACTTCGGCTCCTGGCTGAGCATCGAGCGCATACCAGCACTCCGTCTTGCCGCGCGGCTCGCCGTATTGCTGCGCCAGGGCGTCATCCGGATGCACCTGCACGCTCAGTTTTTCCTTCGGGAACAGCACCTTCACCAGCAGCGGGAAATCCTTCTCCCGAACGCCGGTTCCCAGAAGCGTACTGCGTTGCTGGCGCGTGATCTCGGCGAGACTCAGGCCCTTCAGCGGACCCGTATCGGCAAGGCACATTTCGCCGGTCAGCCAGACTTCGCCGATCGGTTCACCGTCGGTGTGGAAGTCGTACCAGGGCGCCAGGTCCTGAAAGCCCCAGGGACGGGTACGAAAGTACGGCGCGAGGCGAAACGGGGAAAGCGTCTCCATATTTTCCTTAGTATGCACGAGCACCCCGTAACGTCTCATCCATTACGATGAGGTTCGATGCCAAAAACCCTGGTCACCGGCTGTGCCGGTTTCATCGGCTCCTGGATTACCCAGACCCTCCTCGAGCGCGGCGCCCTCGTCCGCGGCCTCGATAACTTCGAGACCGGCCTCCGCGAAAACGTGGCCTCGCTCCTCGCCGGCCCCGCCGCCGGCCGCCTCGAATTCCTCGAGTGCGACCTCCGCGATGCCGAAGCGACGGCCCGGGCCTGCGACGGCATAGAAGTCATCTTCCACCAGGCGGCGCGCCCCTCCGTCCCCCGCTCGGTCCAGGACCCCCGTACCAGCCATACCGCCAACCTCGACGGCACCTTCAACCTGCTGGAGGGCGCCCGCGCCGCCGGCGTCCGCCGCGTCATTTACGCGGCTTCCTCCTCGGCCTACGGCAACCAGCCCGGATTTCCCCGGCGCGAAACCATGGTGCCCATGCCCATTGCACCCTACCCGGTGCAGAAACTGGCCGGCGAGTTCTACATGAAGAGCTATTGGCAGGTCTATGGCATCGAGACGGTCTGCCTCCGCTACTTCAACATCTTCGGACCCCGTCAGGTTCCGGACTCGCCCTACAGCGGTGTCATGGCCAAATTCACCCTGCAAATGATGCGCGGCGAGCGTCCCACCATCAACGGCGACGGCGAGCAGGGCCGCGACTTCACCTACATCGAGAACGCCGTCTCCGCCAATCTCCTCGCCGCTGAAGCCCCCGCCGAAAACGTGGCCGGACGCGTCTTCAACGTCGCCTGCGGCGCTCGCCACACCCTGAACGAGACCTTTCGCATCCTCGCGGATCTCCTCGACTTCAAAGAACCGCCCATCTACGGGCCGCCCCGCGCGGGAGACATTCAGGACTCGCTGGCCGACATCTCCGCCGCTCGGGAAGCCTTCGGTTACGACCCGAAGGTCTCCTTCGAAGAGGGCCTGCGCCGCACCGTCGCCTGGTACCGGGAGCAGTACGCCGCTGTGGTGCGGTGAGGCCCCGGAAGGATCTCCGGAACCCGCTGCGGAGTATCTGCGTACACTAAGACGAGGTTCACTCCGGATCAACGTATTCCCTGGCTGTCCCGGGACGAAGGGGAACCGGCTCCTATGCTCTTCAGCGAAGCCCTCAAAGTGGCGCTCCAGTCTCTCTGGGCGAACAAGATGCGCACCGTGCTCACGACCATCGGCGTCGTGATCAGCGTCGCCTCGCTCATTGCCGTCATTACCCTCGGCAACGGCGCCAAGATGTACGTGGTGAAGAAGATCGCCAACCAGGGGTCGGATGTGATGACGCTGCAGCGCATCAATCCGGTCATCTTCACCGGCGAAGAGTATCTTCGCGAAAACAAACGCAAGAACATCACCTACGAGGATTACGAGTATCTGCGGCGGAGCTGCACCCGCTGTCTCATGATCGGCGCTGAGCTTTCCACCAGCGGCACGGTCGTCAACGGCAAGCAGTCCACAACCAACACCACCATCAATGGCTGGACTCCCAACATGGTGGACATCGAAAATCTGAACGTTGTTGAGGGCCGCGAACTCACACCGATGGATGAACAGACCGGCGCGCATAATGCGATCGTCGGCTACGACATTGTCGATAATCTGCTGCCCAACCGGAACCCCATCGGGCAGGAACTGCGTGTCGACGGCGAGGTCTACACCGTGGTGGGTGTGGGTGAGCGCAAAGGCGCGGTGTTCGGCCAGAGCGAAGACAACTACGTTGATATGCCCCTCAGCACCTATCTGCATACCCACGGAGAGCACGAAAGCCTCAACATCTCCGCGAAGGCAGGCCTGGCTCCAGGCGCCCTGGATAACCTCATCGATGAGGTGCGCGCCCTGATGCGCGCCCATCGCCACGATCGCCCCGGTGAAGAAGACGACTTCGCGATCCTGACCAACGAGACCTTTATCGGATTGTTCAATCAGATCACCGGAATGTTTGCCGCCGTCATCCTCGGCATCGCGTCGATCTCGCTGGTCGTCGGCGGCGTGGTCATCATGAACATCATGCTGGTCTCCGTCACCGAGCGCACCCGGGAAATCGGCATTCGCAAGGCCCTGGGCGCACGGCAGCAGGACGTCATGCTCCAGTTCCTGATCGAATCCGCAGCGATGGCGCTTCTGGGAGGGTTCTTCGGCGTCCTGGTCGGCGTGTCGGTGGCCAAGGGCGTCACCCTGGCCGTTAGCTTCCCCTCGGCCGTGCCGCTCTGGGCGGTGTTTCTGGGCCTCTTTGTGGCCCTTTCGGTCGGCATCTTTTTCGGCGTCTACCCGGCGCGACGGGCAGCTCGCCTCGATCCCATCGTGGCCCTGCGGGCGGAGCTCTAGACATGGCACTCACCGATTCCCGTGAATCCGTTCGTATGGCCCTTGACACGCTGCGGACCAACAAGCTGCGCTCCGGCCTCACCGTCCTCGGCATCGTCATCGGCGTGGCCACCGTCATCGCCATCTCCTCGGTCATCAACGGCGTCAACAACCGCGTGCAGGACATTGCCAGCCAGTTCGGCACCAACGTGCTCTGGCTCTTTCGCTGGAACTTCATCGGCATCCGACCCACCGCCGAGATGCTGGCGCGCAAACAGTTCACCCTCGATGACGCCAAAGCCATCGAATCGCTGCCCCATGTGACTGCTGTCAACGCCGGCCGGCAGTTTTCCAACTGGCAGCTGGGCGTCGGCTATGTGGCCGTCCAGTACAAGGACAAGAAGGTTCAGAACACGACTCTGGAAGGCGACCTGCCAACCTTTGCCACGGTGAACGACGTGCAGCTCCTGGAAGGGCGTCCCTTTACCGAGGATGAGGAGTTTCGCCGTGCCGACGTCGTCATCCTGGGCCACGACACAGCTCAGAAGCTCTTCGACAATGTCGATCCCATTGGGAAGGAGGTTGTCATCGGCGGCGACGTCTTCACCGTCATTGGGGTCCTCGACAAGTTCAAGCAGCTGTTCGGTGGCGGAAGCAACCCCAACGACAACAAAGCGGTCTTCCCCATGAGCACCTTTCACAAGATTCACCCTGAAATACTCGACACCATCATCTCCATCAAGTACGACAACGCGAAGAACAAGTCGCTGGTCACCGAAGAAGTGCGCATGCTCATGCGCGAGCGCCGCCGCGTTCGCGTCGAAAAGGACGATGACTTTGCCATCTTCGGTCCCGACAACATCCTGGACCTCTGGGCGCAGATCACCGCCGGACTGGTCGTCTTCATGTTTGCCGTCTCCAGCGTGGGCCTGCTTGTCGGCGGCGTCGGCGTCATGAACATCATGCTGGTCTCAGTCACCGAGCGCACCCGCGAGATCGGCGTCCGCAAGGCCATTGGCGCCACCAAACGGAACGTTCTCATTCAGTTCACGGTTGAGGCGATCACTCTGTGTGCGCTGGGCGGCGTGATCGGTATCCTCCTCGGTACGATCATCACGCTGATCGTCCGTTACGGCGTCTCATTTCCGGCTTCGATGTCCACCTTCTGGACCATCACCGGCTTTGTCGTCTCCTGCGCCATCGGCCTGGTCTTCGGCATCTATCCGGCCTGGAAAGCCGCCACCCTCGACCCCATCGAAGCCCTGCGCTACGAGTAGCCAGGAGCCCGGAGTCAGGAGCCGGGGGCGTCAGGAGGGACCGGGGATCCGCCCTGGCGGACCTTCGCGACGAGGCCATGAAGCATCCGTGAGATCTCCGCCGCCGCTGCGATGATCGTGTCGGCCTGGTCTTTGCCCGCAAATCCGAGATCGCGCGCCAATTCGATCTGGGTTTCCAGCTCATACAGTGAACCGCGGGCCTGACTGAGGAAAACGACAAAGCTCTTTTGCGTCATTCGTTCCCGTCCTTCGGCGATGTTGCTGGGAACGGAAACTGCCGCACGCCGAATCTGACTAGTCAGCCCAAAGAGTTCGCTCCCGGGAAAGCTTTCCGTCAGCCTGTAGACGTCCTGCTCCAGGGTCATCGACCTCTGCCACACCTGAAGATCCCGAAAATGCCGGTTTTCCATACTCATTTCATGGGACGACACCCTGCTCCTGACGGCAAGAGCCCGGCAGCTTCCCGTCGCACTTTCGTCATGGATCGGTCCCGCTCGGAGCTCCCTGCTCTCAGCTATCTCCCCGCTCCTGCCCCTCGGCTCCCGGCTGCCTTCCTGCTGTATCATAGGGATTACCCGGCGGCCCCGGCCGCAAACGGTTTCTTATGCCCAGAAGTTTCAATCGCATCATCCTCGTCCTCAGCATTGCCATCATTCTTGTCGTCCTCTTCGGCGGCTTCGGCCCCCCGGGGGTGAGCGCCACCCAGAGTGACGGTGCCTACCGCCAGATGGGCGTCTATGAGGAAGTGCTGCATAAGATCCAGACCGACTACGTCACCCAGCCCAACATCCAGGACGTGACTACCGGCGCGCTGCATGGTCTGCTGGAGTCCCTCGACGCCGACTCGAGCTATCTCACTCCCTCCGAATACGCCACCTACCAGGCCCACCAGCACGAGGGCGTGGCTCAGGTCGGCATGGACGTCTCCAAGCGCTATGGCTACGGCAGCGTCGTCACCGTCATCCCCGGCAGCCCTGCCGACAAGGAACACATCATGGACGGGGACCTCATCGAGGCTATCGGCGGCCAGTCCACCCGCGAAATGTCGGTGGCCATGATCCGCCTGCTCCTTGAAGGCAAGCCCGGCACCACGGTGACCTTTGACCTGGTGCGCCCGCGCAAGCCGGAGCCGGATTCGATCACCCTTACCCGCACCGCCGTCGATCCGCCGCCCCTTGCCGAGCAGCAGTATGAGAATTCCAGCATCCTCTACCTCAAGCCGGGCGAACTCACCCGCGATCGCGTGGACGACACCGTGGCCCGCCTCAAGGCTATGGGCAGGAACGCCAACAAGAAGGTGCTCCTCGACCTCCGCGACGTGGCTGAAGGCGATCCGCAACAGGGCATCCGCCTCGCAAACGCGTTCCTGAAGTCCGGCACCATCGCCATGCTGCAGGGCCAGACCGTTCCCACGCAGACCTTCACGGCTGAATCCTCCAAATTCGTCACCGCTGCGCCCCTGGTCGTGCTGGTGAATCACGGCACCGCCGGCGCCGCCGAGATCGTGGCCGGGGCCATCCTCGACAACAAACGCGGCGACGTAGTCGGTGACCGCACCTTCGGCGAGGGCGCCCAGGAGAAAACCTTCACTCTCCCTGACGGCTCCGCTTTGCTGCTGACCGTGGCCAAGTACGAATCGCCCTCCGGCAAAAAGATCGAGGACGTCGCCGTCACGCCCAATGTCCCCGTCGGCCTGAGCGCGGAAGAGATCTTCGATGAAGAGGAGAATGCCGCCCCGCAGGAGCCTCGTACCGACGATCAGCTGAACAAGGCGCTGGAGATTCTTAAGCAGAAGAACGCCTAGGATTGCCGGGGATTCTTAAGCGAAAGAACACCAGGCAGCGCCGGGGATTCTCAGGCGAAAGAATGCCCGGCACGCTGGCAGCGCGGTAGCGAAGGAGCGGATGGTTCCGTGCGCCATAACCCGTTAGATCTGTCCGGTCCTCCTAAACAGCACGACGCGTCCGACAATCTTTTCCGCTCGTACCGCCGCGATGACGACGAGGAGGACGGCTTTCGTCCACCGGCCGGCAATCGCAAAATCGCCGGCAGTCTCGCTCTCGCTTTTCTTGTTCTTGTCGCAGCCGCCGCCGGTTCTCTCACCGGCCTGATGCTCGTCTACTCCGTCGATCTCCCGCAGATCGCCGAGCTGGAGCACTACCGCCCCTCCACGACCACCGAACTCTACGACGTCCACGGCCGCAGCTTCGGATCCTTCGCGCTTGAGCGCCGCGTCGTCGTCGGCTACAACGACTTCGCCCCCGTTCTGCGTCAGGCCGTCATCTCCACCGAAGACCGCGACTTCGAGAGCCACTGGGGTGTGAATCTCTTCCGCGTTGCCGGCGCCGCCTGGCACGATCTCTTCTCCAAAGGCCGCGCCCAGGGAGCTTCCACGCTCACCATGCAGCTCGCTCGCAATCTCTTCCTTTCCAACGAGCGCACCGCCTCACGCAAGCTCCAGGAGGTCTTTCTCTCGCTCCAGATCGAGCACTCCTTTACCAAGGAGCAGATCTTCACCCTCTACGGCAACCAGATCTACCTCGGCAGCGGCGTCTACGGCTTCGAAGCCGGCGCCGAGTATTACTTCTCCAAACATGCCAGCCAGCTCACCCTCCCGGAAGCCGCCCTGCTCGCCGGCCTGCCCAAAGGCCCGATCGAGTTCTCTCCGATCCTGAACCCCGAGCGCGCTTTCCGCCGCCGCAATGTCGTCATTGACGCCATGCTCGAGGACGGCAAAATCACTGCCGCCCAGGCGGACGCCGCCCGATCCGCGCCCCTCGGTCTTCACATCGAGGCGCCCCCCAACAGCATCGCTCCCTGGTTCGTCGAAGAAGTTCGCCGCGAGCTTCAGCGACGTTACGGCACCGAGGAGCTCCACGCCGCCGGCCTGAAGATCGACACCACCCTCGATCTTGACCTGCAGAAAGCCGCCAACGACGCCGTCCTCGACGGTCTCGCCTCCTGGGAACGCCGGCGGGGCTGGCGCGGCCATCTCCTCAACGTCGTCGCCGGCGGTCTCAGCATGGAGACCTTCAAGCATCCCGACTGGTCCATCCCGCCCGTACCGGGCATCTACCTGCATGCCCTGGTCACCGGCATTTTGCCCTACCAGGTCACCGCAAAGATCGGCGACCGTCAGCTGCTTCTGAGCGCGGAAGACTGGGCCTGGACCGGTTTCCATACCGCCGACCAGTTCCTGCACGTCGGCGACATTATCTACGTAAAAATCACCAGCGATGAGGGTGGTCTCCTCCACGGCACCCTCGAAGAAGACACCGGCGTCCAGGCCGCCCTGTTTGCTATCGATAACACCACCGGCGACGTTCTCGCTCTGGTCGGTGGGCGCGACTTCAATCTCTCGCAGTTCGACCGCGCCACTCAGGCCGAACGCCAGACCGGCTCCTCTTTCAAGGCCTACGTCTACACCACCGCAGTCGAAAGCGGCATGACCCCGCAGGACACTATCGTCGACAAGCCCGTCTCCTTCGGCAACTACGTGCCGCACAACTACGACAACAAATTCAAGGGGCGCATCTCGCTGCTCGAAGCCTTCGCCGACTCACGCAACATCCCCGCGCTCGAAATCGCCGACCGCGTCGGCATCCGCAACGTCATCGCGACCGCGCATCGCTTCGGCATCACGAGCAACATCCCTGCCTATCTGCCTGTTGCCCTCGGCTCCGCGGAAGTCACTCTCGAGCAGCAGGTCGACGCCTACTCTGTCTTTCCCAACGACGGCATTCGCATCGCGCCCCGGCTCGTCCGCCGCGTCGTCAGCGCCGAGGGCGTCCCGCTGTACGAAGCTTCTCCCGACGTCAACGAAGTCATCAGCCAAAAGGTCGCTCGCACCATGATGGAGTTCTTCCAGGGTGTCACAAGCGAAGGCACTGCGGCCCGCCTGCGCGAACTGAATCATCCCCTCGGCGGTAAGACCGGCACCACGAATGACTTCACCGACGCCTGGTTCATCGGCTTCTCGCCGTCGATCACCTGCGGCGTCTGGGTCGGCTACGACGATCGCCAGTCTCTCGGCGACAAGCAGACGGGCGCAGCCGTGGCCCTGCCTCTCTGGACCAGCTTCATGAAGACGGCGATCGCTGCCACACCGAACGAGAGCTTCCCCGGAGAGACTCCGTCACTCCGACCTTCCCCTCTGCGTCAATCCGCCGCGCTCGCCGCCCGTTAACGGCCAGGCTGGACTCGCTCGAAGGCGACCGCCAGTCTTCAGGCCTCAGCCCCGCAAACTGGCCGCGGCTCTCTCAGACCGCCGAAAATACTCCCGCGCCCGCTGGACATCCCGCGCAATCTGCGCCCGCAGCGCCTCCGGAGAAGGGAAGCGCCGCTCCTCGCGCAGCCGCATCAGAAAGCAAACTTCCACCGGGGTCATGTCCGTAATCTCCGCCGCCGGCAGCCCGTCCAGCAGGTGCGACTCCACCGCGAACCCAGCTCCATCAAACGTCGGCCGCACACCCGCGTTCGTCACCGCATCGAGCCACAGCGCGCCCGCACCCTCGCCGAGCCGCACTCGCGTCACATAGACGCCATGCGGCGGCAACAGCTCGCTATAGGGCGCCAAATTGATCGTCGGCGTCGTCAACTTCGTCCCCACACCCCGTCCCCGCGCTGCCGTCGAGTCCACCGAGAACGTCCGCCCCAGCAGCGCCCGCGCCATGCCCAGCTGTCCAGCCGCAATTCGCTTCCGCACCTCGCTGCTCGACACCGGAACCCCCCGCACGCGCAGCGCCCCATGCGAAATCACGCCGAACCCCAGCTCTCGCCCCAGCTCTCGTAACTCTGCGATTCCCGCCGCGGCATCGTGTCCGAACCGGAACGTATCGCCCTCGTGCACTTCCGCCACCCGCAGCGCCCGGCACAGCACGCCCTCGGCAAACTCCCGCGCTGACTGCAGCGAAAACTCCCGCGTGAAGGGCAGCACGACCGTCGCATCCAGCCCCGTCTCTTCCAGCAGTCGCAACCGCTGGGGCATGGGCGTAATCAGCTTCGGCGCACGCTCCGGATGCAGCACTGCCATCGGATGGGGATCGAAGGTCACCGCGATCGCCTGCGCACTCAGTCCGCGCGCCCGTTCCAGCACACGGCCGATGACCTCCTGGTGTCCGCGATGCACGCCATCGAAGTTCCCAATCGCCGCCACGGTCGGCGCCATCGGCGCGGGCAACTCGAAGAGTGAGCGGTAGATCTTCATCGCTTATAGCTCGAACGGGATCCGCAACCCGTCATAACTCAGCCGCACCCCGGCAGGGAATCCCTTTTCGGTCTCTTCGTGGTCCACCTCGTGCGACATGTGCGTGAACCAGGCTCGCCGCGGCGCCATCCGCTCCACCCACTGGAGCGACTCCGCAATCGTGGCATGGCTGGGATGCGGCTGCGGGCGCAGCGCGTCCAGAATCACCACCTCCAGCCCCTGCAGCATCGCCAGGCTCGCCTCCGGAATCCGGCTCATGTCGGTCAGATACGCCGCCGACCCAAACCGAAACCCCGCCACCTCCTGTTGTCCGTGCATCAGTGGAATCCTCTGGAACCGTGCTCCATCGACCTCCAGCGTATCGGTGCCTTTGAGATCTCGCAGATCCACCCGCGCGCGCATCGGATACGTCGCATCCACCGAGAAGGTGTATTCAAAGACGCGCCGCAGAATCGTCGCCGTCGGCCCGTCGGCATAGAGTGGCAGGAACCCCGGCTTGTGCCGGAAGCTCAGCGGCCGCAAATCATCCAGGCCGAGAATGTGGTCCGCGTGCGCATGCGTGTAAAGCACCGCATCGACATGCCGAATCCTTTCTCGCAGGGCCTGCTCGCGAAAGTCCGGTCCCGTGTCGACGACGACCGTGTGCTCCCGCCCGTCACCGGTCCACACCACTGCAATCGAAGGCCGCGTCCGCCGGTTCCGCGGATCCGCCGATGTGCACACCGCGCACCCGCATCCCAGCGTCGGCACGCCCATCGAGGTCCCGCTGCCGAGGACGATGATCTCTGCTTTCATCCGTTCAGGATTTACTTCTTCTTCCCATCGACCGGGCGCTGCGCCGACTGGGCAATGGCGTTCGTGATCTCCAGGAACATCATGCGCAGCTCAAACAGCACGTTCTGCAGGGTCGCCTCTTCCTTCTGCGTCAGGTTGCTCCTGGTCTTCTCCTGCAGCAGCGCCAGCATGTCGATGCTTTGCCGCGCGCCCAGGATATCCACCCGCGCCTTCTGCCCCGGCTCGGTCCCCGCGCCCATCGCCAGCATCGCCGAGACGTAAAACGACTGGATGATGTGCTCGAAGGTGATGGCTCCTGTCGCGCTGTCCATCCCTGGATTCGCCTGCCGCAGCATGTCGTCGATCTTCCGCGACGACTCCTGATACGCCGCGTCCTGCTCGGCGCTCTCCTGCGCTGTGAACTGCGGCAGATCCGGTTCCTCCGGCTCTCCCTGAGCCATGGGTTCGCGTTTCTCCGGCGAAGGCATGGTCACCACCTTCTCCGAAACCGGGGCCGCCGGCTCGGTGGCCGGTTTCTCCGCAGCCGTTTCTTCTCGTTCTGCCGCGGGCGCATCCTCGCGCAGTTCGCCTTCCAGCGTAAACTTCCGCCGGTCGGTCACCGTAAATGTGGGTTGCTTTTCATCCATAAACAACAACACTCCCCTTGCGGGTCAAAGATTCGCAGGAATCGGCGGCTCTTTGAGCGGCGCCGCGATCCCTCCGTCGTACCGTATCGGTTCCGCGCCGGATTCACTCCGTTCCAGCGCCTCCGTTCGCCCGATTCCCAAAGCCAGGGTCTTCGACCACCCCGGCAACTCAATCCTGGTCACGCTGGTCAGCTCGCCCACCGTGGCGTCTCCGGCCCGAAGCTCGATCTTCTCTCCTGCCCCAATCGCCGGCACCGTCCCCTGCAGTTCAAATTGCCGCAGCGACCGATGCAGTGTCGCTCGCGAGCGGATCCGCTCCACCGTCTCCTGTCCGATATAGCACCCCTTCGTGAAATTCAGCGCCCGCTGCAGATTCGTCTCCTGGGGCAGTTGCTTGTCGCTGAAATCCACATTGAAGGCCGCCACACCCTCCAGCACACGCAGCTTCTCCAGCGCCTCCGCCCCGCACGCCGTCGCCCCCGCCGCCCGCAGGGCATTCCACACCGTCAGCACATGCTCCACCGGAACCTGAATCTTCCAGCGCGGCGCCACCGGCCCATAATCGGCGACCACAGTCACCTCCAGCCCCGCCAGTTGCGAGGTTTGGAACCTCCCCGGTTCCGGAACCGTCGCTCCCAGCTGCGCCAGAATCGCAGCCGCCTTCGGTCCGGCGATGCCCAGAACCGTCCTCGCTGCGTCTAACTCCTGGAGTTGCACGTCGTCCATAATGATGAAGCGGCGCAGGTGCCCCAGCAGGCGTTCCGACTGGGCGCGGTCCGTCTCCAGTTCCAGATGACCCTCATAAAACAGCACGTCGCCGTCGCCCTGGATGCGCCCCTGGGGGTTCAGAACCAGCGTATAGCCCGTCTGCCCAGGCTCAAGGCCCTTCACGGTCTGCGTAATCATCCCGTTCAGCCACCGCACCCGATCTTTGCCCGTGGCGCGAAGAAAGGTCCGGTACCCCAGGTCGAATACGCCGGCTGAGCGCACCAGCGCTTCCAGTTCGGCGGCAACATCGGCAAACCGCTGTGGCGTCAGCGCTCCCCGATGCATCTCCACTGGGCAGACAGACTCGTTTCCTGCCCGCAACTGGGCGGCCAGAGGTGTCTCAAATACGGCGGTTTCAGGTATCGGGGATATCGCACTCATGCAGAACTCTCAAAAAAATTATAGTCTCGCCACAGCAGGGCCCGTCACAGCGGGCAGTCTCGCCCAGGAGTCAAAAGGACAAGGAATGCGTTCAAAATTCAGTATTTGGATCGCGGCGATCGCCCTCTCGGCGACTCTTTCTCTCGCCGCCCAAACCACTCCCCAGAACCCTCCCGGGACACCGGCCCAGCCGCCTTCCGCCCCGCAAACCCCTCCAAGGGCTCAAGCCCAGCCCAAGCCCGAGACCCACATCACGCCCGCCCAGGCCAAAGAGCTCTTTGCTTCGGTAGGTCAAATCCTCCAGTTCGCCTCCGACGACACGAAGCTTCCCATCAAACACGAGGTCAAGCCGCACCTGATCACCCGCGCCCAGGTCGAAAAGTATCTCGTCGACAAGATGAAGGACGACAAGGACGCGAAGCGAATGGAGCGCTCGGAAATCGTCCTCAAAAAGTTCGGCCTCATCGACGCCGACTTCCACCTTCAGACCTTCCTCGTCAAGCTCCTCGACGAGCAGATCGCCGCTTACTACGACAGCAAGACGAAGACCGTGAACCTGCTCGACTGGATTGCTCCCGACACCCAGAAGCCGGTCCTGGCCCACGAGCTCACTCACGCCCTCCAGGATCAGCGCGTCGGACTCGAAAAGTGGCAGAACCAGACCAGCGATGACATCTCGCACAGCTACGCCGAAGATCGCAAACACGTTGCCACCGACGAGGATGACACCGCGCGCGAGGCCGTCCTCGAAGGCCAGGCCATGGCCGTCTTTGTCGATTACAGCCTGGCTCCCATGCACAAGAGCCTTCGCTCCGCGCCCGCCCTCATCGAAAACCTTCTCGACACCATGTCGGACGATGGCGACTCGCCCGTGCTCGAACGCGCCCCGCTTCTCCTCCAGGAATCGCTCCTCTTCCCCTACAAAGAAGGCCTGAAGTTCGAAGCTACCCTCCTCGTCGACTCCAAAGACCCCAACGCCGCCTACGCCGACGTTCTCGACAATCCTCCTGACAGCAGCTACCAGATCATGAATCCCCACGCCTACGAG
Organism: uncultured Acidobacteriaceae bacterium; assembly: GCA_963770525.1. Classification (GTDB taxonomy): domain Bacteria; phylum Acidobacteriota; class Terriglobia; order Terriglobales; family Acidobacteriaceae; genus Palsa-343. The sequence goes on from CAVYPY010000013.1 coordinate 482,538, forward strand.
GACCACGCGAAGGTCCCGCTGCTCAACATGCCCGACATTCACCCCGTCATCGACGCGGAGTACAACCCCTACGACATCGGCGTGATGGGTGAGCTCGACGTCCGCATCCTCGCCGACCTCTTCGGCGGCAGTCAGCTTTCCTCCGAGCTCACGCCTGCCTGGGATGGCGGCCTCTACTACGCCGCGCAGAAGAAAGACGCTCCCGACAAGGATTCCACCTCGTCCGTCGCTCTCCTGTATCTCTCGCAGTGGAAGACGCCGGCAGCCGTCTCCGACTTTGCCAAAATGTACGCCGACGAACTGCCCAAGAAGTATTCCAGCGTCCAGCGCGACACCGCCGACGAAACCAGTCCCGATGAGCAGGTTTATAAAACCAACGAAGGACCGGTTCTCATCGTCACCAGTGGCAACGACGTCTTCGTGAGCGAAAGCTTCGACCTCACCACCGCCCGCAAGCTCCAGTTGCTCATGTTTGGCGCGCAGCAGCAGAGCGGCGGACAAATCGCCTCGTCTGAAGCCTCCCGCCCCGCGCCCGACTCCGATCTCGCCGGCAATCTCGTCCACTTCATGGCCCGCTGCGGCCTCATGAAGGCCGCTCTGCCCCACTGGAGCCAGTAGCCGGTACCTCAGGCGACGGTTACCAAAGAGGGAAGTCGGTCTGAGCCAAGCCATCGTATGCTGATCCCTCTCGATGAGGAGAAACGATGGCTTCCTGTTGTCCGATCTGCCGGCGAACCCTGCCTGATGACTCAGCGCGCTGTGACTTCTGTGGTGACGCAAGCGACGGTGCTGATGCCGGGTTGCCGCCGCCGCTGCACCTTTCAACACCCATGTTCGACTCCGATCCTCACGTTCGCGGAATTGGCGGATGGCTGGTTCTTATTCTTCTTGGTTTGGTCGCGGGTCCGTTCATTCTGGGGCGAGACATTTGGACTGACTATCGCTCGCTGACCGGACCTGGTCATTTATTCATTGGTCTCCGTTTTCCGGGTTTGCCGTCGCTCATCGGCTTCGAGCTGTTTGCGAACCTGTTTCTGGTCCTCGGTCTTCCGTTGCTCATCATTTTTTTCTTCCGTGAAGATCATCGCTTTCCCCGCATGTATCAGCTCTGGCTGGGTATCTCCCTCGCTGCCCGGATGGCCGAGTACACTCTCAGCCTGCGGGTCGGCGCGCAAGCAGGCTGGGAAGGCGCATCGCAGGTGATTGCCAACCTGCACGGGAAGCTCGTCGTGAACGTCCTGCAGGGGCTGCTCGCTGCCGTCGTCTGGATTTCCTATCTGCAGGTTTCGCGTCGAGTCAGAGCCACCTTCATCAACTGACTGCAGTTGCCGGGACGATCGGAGGCGCCCATTTATACTGATTCCTTGCGCTGATCCAAAACCCACACGCACGGAGTCCCTTTTGCAACAGGCAGAGATCGGAATTATCGGGGGTAGCGGGCTCTATTCCATGCCCGGCCTCACTGGCGTTCATGAGGAGCGTGTCTCCACCCCCTTCGGCGACCCCAGCGACGTCTTCGCCCTCGGCGATCTGGAAGGCCGCAAAGTCGCCTTCCTCACCCGTCACGGACGCGGCCACCGCATCCTGCCCTCCGAGCTGAACTTCCGCGCCAACATCTACGCCTTCAAAAAACTCGGCGTCACCCGCATTCTCTCCCTGTCCGCCGTCGGCTCCCTCAAAGAGGAGCACAAGCCCGGCGACTTCGTCATCCCCGATCAGTTCATCGACCGCACCTTCCATCGCATCTCCACGTTTTTCGGCGAGGGCCTCGTCGCGCATGTGGCTTTCGGCGATCCCGTCTGCACCACCGTCGCCGAGACTTTCACCGCCGCCTGCAAATCCGAAGCGATCACCGTCAAATCCGGCGGTACCTACGTCTGCATGGAGGGCCCGCAGTTCTCCACCCGCGCGGAATCGAATCTCTACCGCAGCTGGGGCGCCGACGTCATCGGCATGACCAACCTGCAGGAAGCCAAGCTCGCCCGCGAAGCCGAAATCTGCTATGCCACCGCCGCCATGGTCACCGACTACGACTGCTGGCATCCCGGCCACGACGACGTCACCGTCGATCAGATTGTCGCCGTCCTCAATCAGAACGCCACTAACGCCTGCCGCGTTATCAAAGCCGCTGTCGCCGCCATGCCCTCGGAGCGGAAATGCGGCTGCGCGAACGCTCTCCAGTACGCGATTCTCACCGCCCCCGACGCCGTCCCCGCAGCCACCCGCGACAAGCTCGACCTCCTGATCGGCAAATATCTGAAGAAGTAAGGAACCCCACTTCATGGCCATTCTCGTTGTCGGCAGCGTCGCCTTTGACGCCATTGAAACCCCCTCCGGTCGCCGCGACCGCTGCCTCGGTGGTGCCGCCACCTACTTTTCCCTCGCTGCCAGCTATTTCACCGACGTCCGCGTCATCGGCGTGGTCGGCGACGACTTCGGTCCCGAAGAAGAATCCGTCTTCACGCGCCGCAACATCGACATCCGCGGCATCGAGCACGTTCCCGGAAAAAGCTTCTTCTGGAGCGGCTCCTACATGCAGAACCTCAACGAAGCGCAGACCCTCAACACCGAGCTGAACGTCTTCCAGAGCTTCTCGCCCAAAATTCCTGCCGAATACCAGGACAGCGAGTACCTCTTCCTCGCCAACATCGATCCCGTCCTCCAGGCCGACGTTCGCAGCAAAATGCCCAGCGTGAAGATGGTCTGCGGCGACACCATGAATTACTGGATCAGAGACCACGCCGCCAACCTCGCCCGCGTTCTCAAAGGTCTCGATGCCCTCCTCATCAACGACACCGAAGTGAAGATGCTCGCCGGCGATAACAACCTCGTTCGTGCCGCCCGCAAAGTCCTCGACATGGGCCCCAAAGCCCTCGTCGTCAAGCATGGCGAATACGGCGCCACCGCCTTCTTCGGCAAACATTCCTTTGGCGACGCAGCCATCGTCAGCATTCCGTTCCGCGCACCCGCTCTGCCCCTCGATGAGGTCGTCGACCCCACCGGCGCCGGTGATTCATTCGCCGGCGGTTTCTTCGGATACATCGCCTCCCGCCCCGCACTCACTCCCGCCGTCTTCCGCCGTGCCATGTTTTACGGTGGTGTCATGGGCTCGTTTGCCGTCGAGCGCTTCGGCACCGAGCGCCTCCAGCATCTCGACAAGAAGGAAATCGAGGACCGCTTTGCGCTCTTCCGGCAGCTCTCGCACCTCGATTAGCCGATGTGTCATCCTGAGCGAAGCATCCGCATTCGTTGCGCCCAACACGTCGGGGTCCCCGGCGAGCCGCTTTTGCTCGCTGGGGTGACATTTGGCGCAACATCAATTCAGGCGCGAGTCGAATGGACCTGCATTTCTCTTCTCAAAAATTCGAATGGCTCGTGAATTGAGGATCTCAATCACGCGTCCGCTGCGATATGCCGACACGCACTAACCGCCGCCGTCTCCCGGACGGAAAAGTCGCTCGTCACGAGGCGCCCATCGACCCCGTCCGCTCCATTCGCCACGAAACCCTCTTCGCCGGCATGGCTGCCGCGCTCTTCTCCGTGCTGGCCTTCGGCTACTGCTTCCCGCGTAATCTCCTCCTGCTCTACGGCGATGCAGTCGCGCACCTGCACATCGCCCGCCGCATCCTCGATTCGCTCAACCCCGGCATCCGCCAGATCGGTTCCGTCTGGCTCCCCTTCCCGCACCTGCTCATGATGCCCTTTGCCGCCGACATGGCCTGGTGGCAGAACGGCATTGCCGGCGCCATCCCCTCCATGTCCTGCTACGTCCTCAGCGTCGCCGGCCTATGGCGCCTCTCGCGTTACTGGCTCCGGCCCGCCGGAGCCGTCGTCGCCACACTGTTCTTCGCCCTCAATCCCGGTCTGCTCTACATGCAGACCACCGCCATGAACGAGCCGCTGTTTCTATGCCAGATGATCTGGAGCGCCCTTTTCCTTACAGCGTTCCTTCGATCCATCGGAGAAGGGAATCACAAGTTGAGCGGCCGCGCCCTCGCTGCCTGCGGCATCGTTCTCGTCACCGCCATCTACACCCGCTACGACGCGTGGATCTTCGCCACCCTGGCTTGGCTCATCGCCCTCCGCGCCATGGCTCGCCACCGCGCCTGGAAATCCCGCGCCGGCGGCGCCTTCGTCCTCTTTACCGCGATGCTCGTCACCGCGCCCGTTCTCTGGTTCGCATGGAACGCACGCCAGTACGGTGACTGGCTCGACTTCATGCGTGGCCCCTACTCCGCCAAAGCCATCGAGCTCCGCACCGCCACCCCCGGAGCCCCGATGTATCCCGGCTGGCACAGCATCCCAGTCGCCGCTCTCTACTTTCTCAAGGCCGCTGAACTCGGCGTCGTCTCTGCGCGCTGGTCGGACCTCCTCTTCGCCCTTATCGTCGCCGGCACCGGCGTTGCCATCCTCTTCTGGCGCAAACGCTGCCTCGCGCCCATGCTTCTCCTTTGGCTGCCTCTCCCGTTCTACGCGTACTCCATCGCATATGGATCCGTGCCCATCTTCATCCCGCTTTGGTGGCCGCACTCCTTCTACAACACGCGCTACGGCATGGAAATGCTCCCCATCTTCGCGCTCTCCGTCGGATTCCTTGTGGCCTGGTTCCTCACTCGCGCCGAGCGCCGCTGGCCCCGCCACGCCCAGCTCATTCTCCTCGCCGCCATGGTCCTCATCCTGCTCGACACCTTCAGCCTCCTCCGCGCCACGCCCCTCGTCCTCGGCGAAGCCATCGCCAACTCTCGCACCCGGATCCCCTTTGAAGCTGCGTACGCCCGCGCCCTCGATCAGCTCCCGCCCGAAGGCCCCATCCTCGTCTGGACCTCCGACCACATCGGCGCCTTTCAACGCGCCGGTATCCCCCTCCGCCGCACCATCAACGAAACCGACTACTACCAGTGGAAGGCTGCCCTCGCGCATCCCGCCCAGTCGGCGCAGTGGGTCATCGCCGCCGGCCACGACGCCGTCGCGCAGTCCGTCGCGGCCCACCGCCAGGGCCTCACCCTCCTCAACATCGTCTGCTCCACCGGCCAGCCCTGCGTGAAGTTCTATCGATCGGATCTGTACCACGCGCGATAACCATCGCTTCTGCCCTCCACCGCGCCCCCGGTGGTACGATCAGCCCCAGGTGATCCGCGTCGTCCCAACCCCTCATCTCAGCTTCGCCTCCCGCACTCCGGAGGAAGTCTGATGCGCTTCGCCAAGGCCCACGCCTGCGGCAACGACTTCCTCATCGTCGAAGGCCCACCGCCGCTTTCGTCGTCCTCGTATCCCGCCCTCGCGAAGCGCCTCTGCGACCGCCACACTGGCATCGGCGCCGACGGCGTCGAGTTTCTCGAGCGCACCGGCCCCCGCCGTGGCCGCATCCGCCTCGTCAACGCCGACGGCTCCCTCGCCGAAATCTCGGGCAATGGAACCCGCTGCGTCGCCGCCTTTCTCGCCCGCGAAGAAGCTGCCGCTCCCGGCGACGTCATTCTTCTCGACACGGACGCCGGCCCGCGTTCCTGCGCCCTCATCGCCGTCGAAGGCAGTCGCTTTGAGATCGCCACCGACATGGGCGTCCCCGAAGTCGCCCCCGCCCAGGTCACCCTCGCCGACAAAACCGTCGTCTACGGTGTCCAGGTTTCCATGGGTAATCCCCACTTCGTCCTCGTCGTCCACGACGAAAACTTTCGCGCCCACGGCCGCGGCTGGACCGAACTCGGCCGAGAGCTCAGTCCGCACCAACTGTTTCCGCACCAGACCAACGTCGAATTCCTCCGCATGATCAGCGCCAGCGAAATCCACATCCGCATCTTCGAGCGCGGCGTCGGCCCCACCACCTCCTCCGGCACCGGAACCTGCGCCACGGCAGCTGCCGCCATTGCCCACTGTGGTGCAAAATCACCGCTCACCGTCCATGCGCCCGGTGGCAGCCAGCGCGTCGAATGGTCCGGACCCGGCGCGGAAATGATCCTCACCGGTCCCGCCGAGCTCATCGCTGCGGGAGACATAATCCTTGCCTGATCGCGTACCCGCTACGAAAGTGGCATGCTGTCGCATCCTCCCCGCGGTGACAATAGAAGAGGCCATTGCCCCTGAGGTTTTCCTGTGAAGCCGCTCAAGCCTCGCGCCGTCGCTCCTGGCGCACGCATTGTCGTTCTCTCGCCCGCCAGCAGCGCCCGTCACGACCGCATCACCCACGGCGCTGAAGCTCTCCGCAACCTTGGATACGAGGCCGTCGCCTCGGCGCATGCGTATGGCAAGCACCCGCCCTACTTCGCCGGCAGCACCGACGAACGCCTCGCCGATCTCCACGCCGCCTTCGCCGATCCCGACGTCGCCGCCATCGTCGCCACCCGCGGCGGCTACGGTTCCAACTACCTGCTCGATGGTCTCGACCTCGACCTCATCCGCCAGCACCCCAAGCCGTTCTTCGCCTACAGCGACCACACCGCCATCCAGACCTGGCTTCTCGACCAAACCGGTCTGGTCTCCTTCCACGGACCCATGGCGGCTGCCGACTTCGCCGTAGATAAGGGCGTTCACCTCGACAGCTTCCGCGCCGCAATCACCGGCGGCCTCGTTCGCGTCGGCGCTCCCCAGGGCCTGCGCACCCTCCGCCCGGGCACCGCTCGTGGCACGCTCTATGGTGGCTGCCTCAGCCTGCTCACCGCTTCCCTCGGCACGAAATATGCACCACAAACCGAGAACAAGCTCCTCTTCCTCGAAGACGTCGGCGCCAAGCCCTACCAGGTCGATCGCATGCTGCGCCAGATGATCCTCGCTGGAAAATTCGAAGGAGTACGCGGCTTTATCTTTGGTGAAATGCTCGAATGCGGCTCGCGGGGAGCCGACCCCGATCTTCTCCAGCAGGTCATCCTCCGCCTCCTCGAACCGTTCAACGTCCCCATCGCCATCGGCCTCCGCTCGGGACACGTTTCTGGCGGCAACGTCACCCTTCCCCTCGGCATCGACGTCGAGCTCTGCCTCGAAAGCGATCAACCTCTGTTACATTCTTTGGAGCGCGCGGTTACCGTCTCCTCGTCGGTCCTCAAGTCTCGTCATGTCTGATTCGAAACACATCCACCTCATCGGAATCTGCGGCACCGCCATGGCCTCGCTCGCCGGCCTTCTCCAGCTCAAAGGCCACCGCGTCACCGGTTCCGACCAGGCCGCTTACCCGCCTATGTCTGACCAGCTCCGCGCCCTCGGCATCCCCATCGCCGAGCCATTCGCCGAAGCCAATCTCGATCCCACGCCCGACCTCGTCATCGTTGGCAACGCCATCTCCCGCGGCAATGTCGAGCTGGAAGCCGTCCTCGATCGTCGCTTCCCCTTCACCTCGATGGCTCAGGTCCTCCACGACGAGTTTGTGACCGGCCACGAGTCCCTCGTCGTCGCCGGCACCCACGGCAAAACCACGACCACCAGCATGCTGGCGTGGATCTACGAAGTCGCCGCGCGCCAGCGTCCCGAACTCGCCCCGTCCTTCCTCATCGGAGGCGTCGCCGAAAACTTCGGCTCCAGCTTCCAGCTCCGCGATGGCCGCCCCTTCATCCTCGAAGGCGACGAATATGACACCGCCTTCTTCGACAAGGGCCCCAAGTTCATGCACTACTTTCCCGACGCGCTCATCCTCACGCACGTCGAATTCGACCACGCTGACATCTATCGCGATCTCGAGTCCGTCAAAACCGCCTTCAAACGCCTCGTCAACCTCGTCCCCCGTCGTGGCCGCATCGTCGCCTTCGATGCCGCTCCCAATGTCTCCGAGTGCGTCAGCCACGCCTTCTGTGCCGTCGAACGTTACGGATTCCAGCCGGACTCTGCGTGGCGCCTGACTGATCTGCACTACGCCGAAGGCGCCAGCCACTGGCATCTCCTTCTCAATGGCAAGCCCTTCGCCGACCTCACCCTCCCCATGGCCGGCGAGCACAACGCCCTGAACGCCACTGCCGCCTCCGCGCTAGCCGCGGGGCAGGGAATTGACGCCCTCGCCATCTCTGAAGCCCTCCGCACCTTCCGCAGCGTCCGCCGCCGCCTTGAAGTGCGCGCCGAAATCGACGGCATCACCATCATCGATGACTTCGCCCACCACCCCACCGCGATTCGCGAAACCCTCCGCGCTCTCCGCTCTGCCTATCCTGGACGCCGCCTCTGGGCGGTCCTTGAACCCCGCTCCAACACCCTCCGCCGCAATGTATTCGAGCGGGAACTCGTGGACAGCCTCTCCCTCGCCGACCACGTCATCCTCGCCGCAGTCTTCCATTCCGAGAAAATTCCCGCTCCCGAGCGCCTCCATCCGGAAAATGTCGTCTCGGCGTTACAAAAAGCCGGCCGTCCCGCCGCTCTTTACGAAAATGCCGACGCCATTGTGACGAATCTGATTCCACAGCTCGCCTCCGGTGACGTCGTCGCCATCCTCTCCAACGGCGGCTTCGACGATATCTACCACAAGCTCCCCGCCGCCCTCGAATCGCATACCGTGAGGAACTGAGCGGAGGCGCTCGCCATGTTCGCCGCCATCGTCCTCCTCTCCACGTGGACCGTCCTGGGCCTTCCCGGCGCCCTCATCGCCTTTCCGTGGACCCTCCTCACCGGCAACATCGCCTTCCTCTATCGCACCGGCATGTTCATCGTCCGCACCGGCCTCCGCGCGGCGGCCATTCGCATCGAATTCTGCCAGCAGGTCCCGCTCGACCCCACTCAGCACTACCTCTTCCTCGCCAACCACATTTCCAACCTCGACCCGCCCATCCTCATCCCCCTCTTGCCCGGCCGCATCTCTGTCTTCCTCAAGCGCTCATTGATGAAGATCCCGATCCTCGGCTACGCCATGAAGGTCGCCAGCTTCATCCCCGTTGACCGCGACGGCCGCACGGAGAGCGCCATCGAGAGCATGTACGCCGCTACCAGCGTCCTCCAATCCGGCGTCCATATCCTCTCCTTCGTCGAAGGCACCCGCTCCCGCGACGGTCGTCTCCAGCCTTTCAAAAAGGGTCCGTTCTATCTGGCGATGCACACCGGTGCGCCCGTCGTCCCCGTCTCCATCAGTGGCACTGACAAAATGATGCGGAAGGGAAGTCTCCGCATCTTCCCGGGAACCGCGCGCGTCATCCTGCACGCTCCGCTCGATCCCCATGCCTACGCCACGCGTGAAGAGCTAATGGACGCCGTTCGCACCAGCATCGCCTCCGGCCTGCCCAACTGGATGCGCAGCTGATCATTTGCAAGGGCACTCATCGTACACTCGTGAACCCAGAGGGAAGATCCTCCTCCGTATCCTCCGTGCGCTCTGCGGTGGACAGTCCTGAGCCGTCAGGTCTCCAAACAAAAAGAGCGGGCGCTAAGCCCGCTCTCTCTAACCGTAGACCGTAGACCCTGCTCTACTTCACCACCGCGTTATATCCATCGGCCAGCAGCTTCGACCGCATCCCATTCGCCTCCGCGCGCGACGCAAACGGTCCCAGCTGCACGTGCAGCAGCTTATCCTGCGGCTCGTTGCGAATCACCGCCGTGTACCCGCGCTTCTTCAAGGCGTCCACCAGGATGTCGGCATCCTGCGGCACACTGATCGCCGCCACCTGCACCATGATCCCGCTCGGCTCAGGAACTGACGCGACTGCAGGCTTCAGCACCGGATTCACAGCTCCCGGCTCCTCGCTCGGAAATCCAGCCGGTTTCACCGTCGCAGCCGGAGCGCTTGCCGGCGATGCAGCCGCACTTACCCCCGATCCACTCGCCGCAGCCGGATTCGATCCCGAACCCGCCCCGGCTGCCGCCTGATTGTCCGTCGCCGCTGGTTCCAGCGCTGGCGCGTTCTCGCCGGGTGCCGGGTTCGCTCCCGCATCCGCCTCTGGATTCGCCGTCGCCGACGTCAGGGCCTGTTGCGGCGACGGCTTACCGGCTGACGCGTCCGCTGCCAACGGTGCCGTCTCACTCCCCGAAGAAGCTATGGCCGTCTTTGCCGCGCTCCCGCGGCCCACCGAATACCCCAGCCCAAAGAAAATCGAGCAAATCAGGACCAGTCCAAAGAAGATCCCCAGCAGCGACCGCGTCCCCAGCGTGATCTCCGCGTCGTCGTCCTCGTCGCGACCATGGCGTCCGGGCCGCCCGTTCCGTCTCGGCGTCCGCTTGCCCCGGCCGGTTTCCTCGTCTTCTTCCGTCTCGAACAGATAGGCCATGGCTTGCCTCCTTCCGACCCGCCGCTTCCGACCGGCCCTCAGACCCGCGCCCTTCTTAGACCCTTGAACCCATTATTTCGGTTCCGGGTTCGCCGCGGGCGGATTCGCGGGGCCAGGCATCGCCGCAGGTGTCTGCGGAGTAAATCCCTTCCCCAGCAGCGAAATCAGCTCCATCGGCAGCGGAAACACGATCGTCGTGTTCTTCTCGACTCCAATATCGGTCAGCGTCTGCAGATACTTCAACTGCAGCGTTACCGGCTGCTCGGCCAGCAGATTGGCGGCCTCCACCAACTTCTGCGCCGCCATAAATTCGCCTTCCGCGTTGATGATCTTCGACCGCTTTTCGCGCTCTGCTTCGGCCTGTCGGGCCATCGCGCGCAGCATCGTGTCCGGCAGGTCCACCTGCTTCACTTCGACGCTTACCACCTTCACGCCCCACGGCTCCGTCCGCTGGTCGATGATCGTCTGGATCCGCTGGTTCAGCGCATCGCGGTGCGACAGCAGCCCATCCAGTTCCACCTCGCCCAGCACGCTGCGCAGCGTGGTCTGGGCAAACTGAGAGGTTTGATAGACGTAGTTGGAAACCTCGATCACCGCCCGCGCCGGGTCCATCACCCGCATCGTGATCACAGCGTTCACCTTAATGGTCACGTTGTCCCGGGTGATCACGTCCTGCGGCGGCACTTCCATCACTTCCTGCCGCAGCGAAACCCGCACCATCTGGTCCAGCGGCCGAAACACCAGAATGATCCCGGGCCCTTTCGGTTGCGGCAGCGCGCGGCCCAGGCGAAAGATCACCCCCCGCTCGTATTCACGCAGAATTTTGATGGAGTTCAGAAGATAAAGAAAGGCGATAGCGATGATGATGAGAACGGGATATCCCATGGGTCGGGCTCCTTGCGCCCGCCTGGATTGTATCCCACCCCGGTGCACGAATTCCCCGCAAAATCAGGCGGAAACCCTCTGTGGTACCTTCTCCACCAGCAGCTTCAGGCCTTCCACGCCGCGCACGCGCACGTTCTCGCCCCTCGACACCGGCAGCTCCGCCACCGCTTCCCACAGTTCGCCGTGCACCAGGATCTGGCCCTGCGGCTTTAGCTCCTCTTGCGCCACGCCCACCGCGCCGACGAGCGCCTCCGGCCCGGTCAGCACTTTGTTGCGTCGCGCACGCCACGCAATCCGGATCAGGAACGTCGTGATCCCCCCAAACGCCACCCCCGTCGCAATCGCTGTTGCCAGCTGCACCCGCATCTCCGGAATCGGCCCCGCCACCAGCGTCAGCGTCCCCAGAATCAGCGCCGCCGTCCCGGTAAGCGCCAGCACCCCGTGGCTCGGAAACTTCGCCTCCAGAAACATCAGCACCAGCGCCCCCGCAATCAGCGCCAGCGACGTGTACCGCACCGGCAGCAGATTCAGGCTGAACAGTGCCAGCAGCACCAGCAGCGTTCCCAGCGCTCCAGGAATAATCGTTCCCGGCGTATTGAATTCCAGGTAGATCAGCAGCGCCCCGGACAGCAGGATCAGCACCGCGAGGTTCGGATCCATCAGCCGGTCCATGATCTCCTCGCGTATCGTCGGTCCCACATCCACCAGCGCCGCACCCTTGGTGTGCAGCGTCTGTTCCGCGCCATTGAACCGCTTCATCGTGCGCCCGTCCACATCCGCCAGCAGAGTCGTCTTGTTCGGCGCGATCACATCGATCAGGTGCAGTTGCTGCGCCTCCGCCGCCGTGTACGACTTCGAGTGGCTCACCGCCTCCTGCGCCGCGTCAACGTCCCGCCCGCGCACCGACACATACGATCGCAGAAACGCCAGCGCGTCATTCAGGATCTTCTCCTTCATCGTGTCGCTCACGCTGCCCATCTCCACCACCGGGTGTGCCGCGCCCGCCTCGGTCCCCGGCGCCATCGCCGCAATGTCCGCCGACTCCATAATGAAGAAACCGGCTGACCCCGCCCGCGCCCCCGCCGGCGCCACATACACAATCACCGGTACCGGCGACTCCAGAATGTCGCCCACCATCGCTCGCATCGAATCCAGCAACCCGCCCGGCGTGTCCATCACCACCAGCACGGCCTGCGCATGAATCTGCGCCGCCTTGTCGAGGCCTCGCTTCAGATAGTCCTGGCTGATGGGCTGAATCGTGTCGTCCAGGTGCAACACCACCACCTGATTCATCTGCGCCGCCACCCGCACCGTACACGGCCCCAGAATGCACAGCAGAAACAGCAGAATCAGCAGCAGCACGAACATCGGTCCGTGATGCCTGTGCCCTGTCTCCTGTGCCACGGCTCTCATGGCCCTCTCCCCCTGCCGGCGGTTCTGGCGATCCGCCTTTCAGCCACCCGGCTCCCAGCCCCCAGCTCCTGGCAGGCTACCCGCTACAGGCTATCGGCTACTGGCTGCTTTCTTTCTTCTCCACCGCCAGCTGCATGCCCTTCGCATCCGCGCTTCCCGGATCGACCTTCAGCGCCGCATCCACATCGCCGGCGGCCGCCGCCACCTGGTTCGATTCCAGATCCAGTCGGGCCAGCACCAGATACGCCGGCACATTCGGCTCCAGCCCAATCGAGGCCTGCGCCTCCTGGCGTGCCGCAGACGCATCTCCATCCCGCTCGCGCACCGCCGCCAGTCCGGCATGCGCCAGCGCCGAATGCGCGTCCGCCTTCAGTGCCTCACGATACTCCCGTTCCGCCTCCAGAACCAGACCCCTTTGGAAGAATGAATCCCCGTCTTTCACCAGCGCAGCCGCGCGCTCGGGAGCCGGTAAAACCGCGAGCCGCATCTGCTGCACCTGCTCCAGCTCAAACGCCGCCTGGCGGAATCCCGCCTCGCTGAATCCGCGCTTGATCCGCGTCAGAGGTCCCTGGGTATCGGCAATCGCATGCGCTGGGTCGGGATTGGCCTGCGCCCCCGGATCCTCCAGCTGCTGCTCCAGCCCCTGCGCCTCTGTGTCCCCAGGTCGCAGCTGCAGCGTCTCCTGGATCTCCTTCAGCGCCTCCGCCCGGTTGCCCCGATGCTGCAGCGCCACCGCCAGATTGAAGTGGTAGTCCGGATCCTTCGGGTCCGCCGTTATCGCCTGCTGGAACAATGCCACCGCATCCTCGCCCCGCCGCGTTGCCGCCACGCCCTGGTTGTTCACCACCTCGGGTAGCGGCAGACGCATGCTTACAAACGCAAAGGCATCCTCCGCCTCCCGGTAATTGCCGGTGTAGAAGAGCGCCAGCCCCCGATAGAAATCCGCCTCCAGCGCATTGGTGTTGTCCTTCGGCAGCTCGCCCAGCGTCGTCGCCGCCTGGTCGTAATCCTGATCGGCGAAGTACGCCCGCCCCAGCGCCAGCCGCGCCGGCTGGAAGCTTTCGTCCAGCCGTACAGCCTCTTTCAGGTGGGCAATCTGCTTGTCCGAGTTGTCCTCCGTCAAACCCTGGATGTAGTTCTCAAAGGCCTCTGCCGGCACGTCCCGGTCCGCCGCCTCAAACGTGCTTTCTTCCACGCCGTACGTTGGATCGATCTGCCGAGTCACCTGCCACGCCAGCCCATTGATCATCGGCAACAGGTCCGCCAGGTCGCCATTCGCATTGAGTGGATCGTCCAGCCGCAGTCCGCCCACATCCAGCACCTCAGCCGTCGCCTGGATCGCGTTGTTGGTCAGCGTGTAATGCCCAAAAACGACGTAATCGGCATCCAGCGTCTGCGCGATCCGGATCGCCGTCGCCCGGGAAGGCTCCAGAGTCAGCGGTAGTCCCAGGTGATCGAACGCGTACAGCCGATCCCCCCGGCTGATGGTCAGAAACCCCGCCGAGTTCAGCCGCCGGTTCAGCACCTCCGGGAAAGCCTCGCCCACCCAGTCCAGACTGGCCACACCGCTTTTGTTTTCAAAAGGAAGCACCAGCAGCAGGCGTCCATGCACCTCCGCCGGCTCTTCCGGCTTGGCCTCTGCCGGCTCCTGCGCACGCGCGCTGGCCATGGCCGCCGCAAAAACCAGCAGCATCAAAAAGGAAACCGCAAGCGTCCCACGAAATCGCAATAATCCCCGCATCCCATCGCGATTATAGAAGCGACCCTTCCAGGCCCGCTTTGGCCAGAGCAGTTGCCCCGCGCGGCCTCTTCCAGCGAACCTCACGTGGACGGCCAGACGCGGACTCTGCGGGGTGCGGACGGATTAGATACGGGATATTGGGGCGGGCTTTAGCCCGCACCAAAGAGAGTTGACCCTCTGAAGCCTTGTATCAGGGCACGGCTTGATGCCATACCACGTTATAGGCAGAAGTCCGCTGTGGATCCCTCCGTAACTACCCTGTTTGCCAAACATAGCAAGAGGCACTTGCGGAAGCACTTTATTTGTTACACATGAGCAAATCGGCGTATTTGTTCGCTACCGGCTACCGGCTACTTACTTCGATTTGGAGCTTTCCAGAGCCTTCGCCCCGTCCAGATGCTTCTGCAGCACCGGCAACGCATTCTGCGCATAGGTCTGGAGCGCCGGATTCTTCGCGTCTGTCGCTTCCTTCTTGTAAACCTCGATCGCCTTGGTGTGCCCCATGACCATCTCGCGGGCAAACTTGTGATCGAAGGCCGCGCCCTTCAGCTTCTGGAACGGATCGATCATCGCCTTGTTCTCTTTGGCGTCGATCGCGTCCGGCACCGTCAGGCTGGCCTGCTGCGCTGCGCTATGCAGATCGCCGAAGTCCTTGGTGTGGTCGGTCACCAGCATCTGCCCGTAGTCCTTGGCTGCCTGGGAGTCGGCCACGTTCTGCGCCAGCTGCCCCAGATTGGCTTCCACCATGTCGGTCTGTGCGGCGAAATCGACGAACTGCTGGTCCGTCATTGGCGCTCCCATCGCCTTCTTCTGAGCCAAAGCGGGAAGGGCGCACAACGCGAGACAGCAAACGGCTGAAAGAACACGTTTCATTGCTTCTCCTCCATCCAATATTTGGATGCGCTCTCTCCGTTTTCCGCCGTGCCATCCAAGCCACCAAAGTCACCGTCGGGCCCGCGGATTCCTGTTGACGAACTCCGCCGCCGAGCTATGCTGCTCCTGTCCGAAAGCAGGGCTCCCGATGCAAGCAATCGTGGCTCGCCACTACGGCTCCCCCGACGTCCTTCACCTCGAAACCCTCGATCGTCCGGTCCCCGGCCCGAATCAGGTCCTCCTGCGAGTCCGCGCCGCCTCCATGAATCCTCTGGACTACCACCTCCTGCACGGCGCCCCCTTTATCCGCCTCTTTGCCGGACTGGGCCGCCCCCGCGCTCCTGTTCGCGGCGTCGATGTTGCCGGCGTGGTCGAGGCGACCGGGCCCGGCGTGACCCGCTTCTACGCCGGAGACGCGGTCTTCGGTTCCTGCCAGGGCGCCTTTGCTGAATATGTCTGCACCCCCGAAACCGCCGTCGTCTCCTGCCCCAAAGGCGTTCCCTTTGAGCACGCCGCCGCCGCTCCCATCGCCGGCATCACCGCCCTCCAGGGCCTGCGCGACAAAGGACTCGTCCGCCCCGGCCAGAAGGTTCTCATCCACGGAGCCTCCGGCGGGGTCGGCACCTTCGCCGTCCAGATCGCGAGGATCCTCGGCGCTCACGTCACCGCCGTTACCAGCACGGATAACCTCGACTTCGTCCGCGCCCTCGGCGCCGACTTTGCCATCGATTACACCCGGGAGGACTTCACCCGCGGGGGTCGGATATACGACGTCATCTTCGACTGCTACGCCAGCCACCCGCTCGCGGACTGCCGGCGCGCCCTCGAGCCCAACGGCATCTACGTCGGCGTCGGTGGCCCCACCACCGGCATGTTGTCGTTGATGGGTCGCCTCCTGGCCATGTTCGCGCTTTCCCCGTTTCGGAAGAAGAAAATGGCCTTCTTCATCGCGAAGATGAACGCCTCCGACCTCTCTCTCCTCGCCGAGTGGATGGCCTCAGGCCAGCTCACGCCCGTCCTCGACCGCTGCTACGCACTGGCCCAGGTGCCAGAGGCGCTCCACTACCTCGAAACCGGCCACGCCCGCGGCAAAGTCGTCATCGTCATGGATTCCCCCGCGCAACCCTCAGCCAACCCGTAACCTGTACCCTGTACGCTTCTCAGTGGCTGCGCCACGTCTTGTCCGCGGCATTGCACAGCGTCTCCAGCGGACAGTCGATGCACCGTGGCTTCCGCGCGACACAGATCTGCCGTCCGTGATGGATCATCTCGTGCGAAAACGTAATCCACCGATCCCTCGGGATCACCCGCATCAGATCCTCCTCCACTTTCTTCGGATCCTCGGCTCGCGTGAGCCCCAGCCGATGCGAGAGCCGCAACACATGCGTATCGACGACCACGCCCTCGGCCTTTCCGAACGCCACGCCCAGCACCACATTGGCCGTCTTGCGCGCCACGCCCGGCAGCGGCAGCAACTCGGCCATCGTCTCCGGCACCCGCCCGCCGTACTGGCGCACGATCGTCTTCGCCGCCCCGGAAATCGACTTTGCCTTGTTGTGATAGAAGCCCGTCGATCGGATTTCCTCTTCGATAGGGGGCAGGGAAGCCTCGGCAAAGGCTTGCGGCGTCGGGAATTTCCGGAACAGCTCCGGCGTCACCATATTCACTCGCGCATCGGTGCACTGCGCCGAGAGGATCGTCGCCACCAGCAGCTCCCAGGGATTTCTGTGGTGCAGCGCGCACTCCGCGTTGGGATACGCCGCCGCCAGCCGACGCAGTAATTCCGCAATCCGTTTCGGATCAACCTCCACCCCGGCATCTTTGCGTACGGCCTTCGCCGACCTATTGCCGGCAGCCTTCGCCCGCGCCCCCGCTTTTTTCGCAAGAACCGTGGCCGCGGCTTTTTTGTCCGGCCGCGCAGTCCTTTTCTTTGTCCTCTTCACTACGGTCTTCGTCGCCATGAGCGAAATTGTAGCCGCTTCGTTCCAGGCGGTGACTGCTTCACTCGTACCGCAGCGCCACCACGGGATCCACGCGTGTCGCCCGCCGGGAAGGCAGCAATGCCGCCAGCAGTGCCACGCTCAGCAGCAACAGCGACACGCCGCCAAACGACACCGCATCGAGGATCGGCACGCCATAGAGCAGGTGCCGCAGCAGCCACGCTACTCCAGTCGCCAGCACCAGTCCCACGCCGAGACCCGCCACCACCGGCCGCGCGCTCTCCCTCAGGATCAGCAGCAGCACATCGCCCCTGCGCGCGCCCAGCGCCATCCGGATCCCCACCTCCCGCGTCCGCTGCACGACGATATAGCTCACCGTTCCATAGATGCCGACCGTCACCAGAACCAGGCTGAGGAGCCCGGTAATCGAGGCAATGGTCGCCGCCATGCTCGACGCGATGAACGGTTCGGTCAGCCGCAGCATCTGTTCCAGCGTCAGCAGGTGCGCGCTCAAATTGGGATCAACCGCCGCCAGCACCGGCTCCACTTCGCGCATCAGAGTCGCACCATCGACGTTGGCGTGAATCAGAAGCGGATACTGCGGCGCTGCTTCCGCCGGCATCGGCAGATAAATCTGCGCCGAGTCACTGCCGTCCAGCGTCACTCCGCGCGTATCCTGCGCAACGCCAATCACCCGCCACACCGGCCCATCCGGCAGGGGCTCGCCGCTCTCGTGGTACTGCCCCTCCGTGCCGAGACGCAGAGCCTTCCCCACGGGATTTTCTCCTGGCCACAATTGCTTCGCCGCGGATTGACTAATCACCACGGACTCTTCCCCCGCGCCCGCCGGCAAGGGGCGACCGGCGAGCAGCGGAATACCCAGGGTCTCAAAATAATTCGGACGGATCCACGTGTAGAAGAGCGTTGCCTTGTTGTTGTTTCGGCTTGGCGACTGCCCGTTGACTGAGACTGCCGCTTCCCGAAAGTTCGGATCGTCCGGTGCATGGCTGCTTGTTACATTGACGACGCCCGGCAGGGCCGCCAACCGCGCCTTCAGCTCGTCTAACAGAATTAATTTTCGAGCACCGGTATAGTCCGCTCTCTCGGGAAACTGCAGGCTCAGGTTCACCACATGCGCATCGTCATAGCCGGTTTCCATGCTCAGCGAGCGGATGGCCGTGTGAATCAGAAGGCTCCCCGCCACCATCAGAACCGACGAAACCGCCACCTGTGTCCCGATCAGAAATCCCCGCAGCCGATGCCGCCGGCCGGGCGAGGCGGACGCATTCGCCTTCAGCGAAGCCGCGACGGCGCTGCCGGAACTCTCGAACGCTGGGGCAAAACCAAACAGCACTCCTGCAACCAGAGAGATCCCCAGCGCAAACGCAAAGATAGAAAGGTCCGGCGTCACGTGAAAGATGAACGTTCCGTATTCGTCCGGAA
The DNA here is from genome assembly GCA_963770525.1 of uncultured Acidobacteriaceae bacterium. Taxonomy (GTDB): domain Bacteria; phylum Acidobacteriota; class Terriglobia; order Terriglobales; family Acidobacteriaceae; genus Palsa-343. The sequence goes on from CAVYPY010000013.1 coordinate 500,999, forward strand.
AAGCGTTCGCCACCAGCAACACGGCTCCCTGCAGCAGCGCCCAGCTCAAGCAGAACGCGGCAACCCCTGCCAGCACTGCCAGCAGCGCGCTCTCGGTCAGTAGTTGCCGGATCAGTCTCCATCGGCCGGCCCCCAGCGACAACCGCATCCCCAGCTCGTTGTGCCGCGCCGAAGCCCGCGCCAGTTGCAGGCTCGCCACGTTGGCGCAGGCCACGATCAGCACCAGCAGGACCGCAGCCATTACGAACCCAGTGCAGATGCGCAGGCCGCTGCTCTGGTCGAGCGGGATTGTGAACGGCGACCCGGGCCACACCTGCGCGTGCAGCGGCTGCGCCCAGTCCGACTGCCGGTCGTGCAGCTGCCGCAGATGATTCGCCACCAGCGTCATCTCCGCCGAGGCCTCGCGCATCGTTACGCCGGGTGCCAGCCGCGCACGCAGGTGGCAACACCCCTTCTCCCGATCCGTCAGCCAGTTTTCCTGCGGATGCACCAGAGGCTCCAGGCTGAGCGGCAGCCAGAAATCCGGAGCCTCTACAAAAGTCCCCACGAAGTTGTGCGGCGTCACCCCGATGATCGTGAACGGCGCGCCATTCAACAGCACCTTCCTGCCGATAATCCCGGGGTCGCGCCCGAATTTCTTCTGCCAGTAGTTTTCGCTGATGAGCACCGACGGCGCGGCCAGAAGTTGTTCGGCATCTCCCGCCCGGAACACTCGCCCGCGGATCGCACCCACCCCGAGTACGGAGAAGAAGTTCCCCGAAACAATCATCGTCACCGCGTGCTCGTCGTTGTTCATCCCCGGGAACAGTCCCAGCCGGCCCAGCAGCAGGCCCTCCCCGCCGCTCTCGTTCATCGCCACGCCGCCCGGCGTTTTCACCGTCAGGAACTGCGGCAGACTGGTAGCGATCACCCCCCTGAACGAGCGCAGATGGTCGCGGTACGCGATGTAATCCGGATAGCTGAAGACCGGTTGGATGGCTCCCGTGTGCAGCACCACGGCGAGATTGACCATCGTCGACGGATCGCGTGCGTCGAGCCTGCGCGCGAAGAACGCCTTGTACGCGGTGAACGCGGCGGTATTGACCCCGATCCCCAGCCCCAGCGCGAAGACCGCCGTCACTGTGAAGCCCAGGTGCCGCCGTAGCATCCGAAGGCCGAAGCGAACATCCTGCCATACCGTCTGCGGCAGCACCAGATCGACCTCGCTCATCCGCTCCCGCCACACCGCCGGATTGCCGAAGCGCAGCCGTGCGCGCCGCCGCGCCTCCCCTGGTTTCATTCCTTCTTCCACATTCCTCTGTGCGCGCATCTCCAGGTGGAATTGCAGCTCCTCATCCATCTCCCGCGCGACGGCGTCCCGGTGGAACAGCGAACGAATTCTGCGGAGCCATGCCATCGGGTCAGGCCTTTCCGCTCTCGTAACTCAGCACCAGCCCCACCGCGCCTGTGATCTTCTTCCAGTTCTCCCGTTCGGCTGCCAGCTGCCTCCGGCCCAGGGCGGTCAGCTGGTAATAGCGCGCCCGCCGGTTGTTCTCGCTCAACCCCCACGAAGCCTTGATCCACCCGTCCTGCTCCATGCGGTGCAGCGCGGGGTAGAGCGACCCCTCCTCCACCCGCAAAATGGCATCGGAGACGCGTTCGATATGCAGCGTGATCCCCCATCCATGCATGGGCCCCAGCTCCAGAGTCTGCAGCACCAGCAGATCGAGCGTCCCCTGAAGTGTGTCTGTCTTCTTCTTCTTCACGGATAGCCTCGTCCCATAGAGAACTATAGGAGCATGGACCCGCAATCTCAGACCTGTCAAGACACCGGATTTGGCGTTTACCCCGACCGCCGGCACTCCGAGACGATCTGCAGATACCTCCCGACCGTCTCGGTGACCGTCTCCGTGAGCCTCTCTCCTTGACAGTCTGGGAGAGTCGGTTCCATACTCTCCAAGACTGGCTAGGAAACGCCGATGCCCAACGATTCAGCCCTCGATCTGCTGCAGGGCACCCTCGATCTCCTCGTGCTGAAGGCCGTCTCCCTCGGACCCCTGCACGGCTATGGCGTGCTGCTGCGCATTCAGCAGCTTTCCCGCAACCGTCTGGAGATCCAGCAGGGCTCGCTCTATCCGGCGCTCTACCGCCTCGAGCACGTAGGCTGGATTGCCGGCGAGTGGGGGCAAAGCGAGAACAACCGGCGGGCGCGCTTCTACCGTCTCACCGCCTCCGGCCGCCGCCGCCTCGAGGCGGAACAGAAGAAGTGGCATCAGTTTGCCGACGTTGTCGGAACCATCCTGAAGACAGTGCCGGAGGAGCTATGAGCCTCAGCAGCCGCATCCGCACCTGGTGGCAAGCCACGACCCGCCGCGATGAGGTCCACGCGCAGGTCAACGAAGAGCTGCGCTTCCACATCGAGAGCTACGCCGAGGACTTGGTGCGCAGCGGCCTCACGCGTGAAGAAGCCGAGCGGCGCGCGCGAGCGGAACTCGGCAGTCTCGCTGCCGCCCGCGAGAACGCCCGTCAGGCATGGGGCACCCGCCGGCTCGACGAGCTGCGTGGCGACATCCGCTACGCGCTGCGCATGCTGGGCCGGAGTCCCGGCTTCACAGCGATCGCCGTCGGCTCCCTGGCCCTCGGCATCGGCGCCAACACCGTCATTTTCACAACAGCGCAGCACGCCCTCCTCGATCGGCTCCACGTCCCCCATCCGGAGCAGTTGCGGCTGCTGTGGAATACCAACAACGAGGATGTCGCGCACAGCTTCTGGGGTTACTGGGATGCAATCCCGGATGGTAGGCACGCGACGACGTCCTTCCCGTATCCCGCATACGAGCAGATGCGGAAGGCGAATCACAGCCTGGCCGAGCTGTGCGCCTTCAAGAACGCCTTTCCCATGACGGCGAGCATCGACGGGGTGGCGGAGTCGGTCAGGGCCCAGATGGTCTCCGGCAACTTTTACGCGACGATGGAAGTGCAGCCCGCGCTGGGTCGGGCCATCGAGGAGCCTGACGACGGTGCGCCCGGCAGCGGTCCGGTCGTTGTCATCAGCAACGAATTCTGGACGCAGCGGTTTGGGCGATCGCCGGGTGTGATCGGCAAGACCGTCTTTCTGAATGGGACGCCGATGACGGTGATCGGCGTGAATCCGCCCGGCTTCACCGGAGCCTATGGGGCGCAGCGCTCTCCGCAGGTGTTTCTGCCCTTCAGCATGCAGCCCATCGTGGCTCCCTTCGGATCGAAATCTCTGCTGACCAGTTCCGACCTCTGGTGGGTGATGATGATGGCCCGCGTGCGGCCTGGCGTGAGTAACGCGGGCGCGCAGGCGCAAATGGACGCGGTTTTCCAGGCGGCGGTGCGCGCAACCATACCGGTCAAAGCGAACGCCAAAATGCCGCAGCTGCTTCTGCTGGACGGCAGCCGCGGACAGAACACCAACGCGGAGCTGTCGAAGCCGATTTACGTGCTGCTGGGACTGGCCGGCTTTGTGCTGCTGCTCGCCTGCGCGAACCTGGCGAACCTGCTCCTGGCGCGGGGCAGCGCGCGCCAGCGGGAGATGAGCGTGCGCCTCGCCATGGGCGCGGGGCGGCGCCGGATATTGCGCCAGATGTTCACCGAGAGCCTGCTGCTCTCGGCCGTGGGCGGCAGCGCCGGCCTCCTGCTGGCTTATGGCGTGCGGAACGTCATTCCCAGGCTGCTCGCTGATCCCTGGGGACCGCCCGCCTTCAACGCAACCTTCGACTGGGGCGTTTTCTCCTTCACCGCGGCGGTCTCGCTTCTGACCGGCCTTGTCTTCGGTCTCGCTCCCGCCTGGCAGGCCACCCGAGTGAACGTGAGCTCAGGCCTGAAGGAGGCGGCGCAGACCACCACCCACCGCCGGCGTGGCCTGGGGGGCAAAGTCATCGTGGTCATGCAGGTCTCCCTTTCCATGCTGCTCCTTGTCGGTGCAGGGCTTTTCGTGCGGACGCTTGTCAACCTGAACACTGCGCGGCTCGGCTTCCGCTCCGATCACCTGTTGCTCTTCGACATCGATCCGCCGGGAAATCGATATCCGACCGGAAAGGATGTTGCCCTGCAGCGCGAGCTGGAAGAGAAGCTCGCCACTGTGCCGGGCGTGCAGGGAGTGACACTCTCCCAGAATCCACTGTTGGCGGGGAGTATCTCGAATGGGCCATTTGTGCGTTCGGATATGCCTAAAACGGAGCAACCGCAGAACGCGGAGTACAACGGCGTTGGCGCGCGCTTCTTCCAGGTCATGGAGATTCCGATCATTGCCGGACGAGGCTTCAACGATGGCGATACGGAAACCTCCCGGAGAGTCGCGGTAATCAACCGCACGCTCGCGAAGGCCTTCTTTCCGAACACGAATCCTCTTGGGCACACGTTTATGTCGGGCGAGAGAACTTCCCAGGCCGTCACGATTGTGGGTATCTGTGGCGACGCGCACTACGACAGCGTCCAGAACGCAATTCTGCCAACGTATTACATGCCGTACAGGCAGCTTCGGGATCCGGAGGGCGGCATGGGTATGACCTACGAGGTCCTGACCTCTCTGAAGCCCAACGCCATTGTCCCGTCCTTGCGAGCAGCCGTGCAGTCGGTGGACAAAAATCTGCCTTTGGTGGATGTCCGGACGCAGAAGGAACAGATCGCCGCCACGATGCAGCAGGAGCGCATCCTGGCGGACCTGACGGCGGGATTCGGGCTCGTGGCGCTGATCCTCGCCTCCATCGGCATCTACGGCATCATGGCGTACGCGGTGGCGCGCCGAACCAACGAGATCGGCATTCGCATGGCGCTCGGCGCACCGCCCGGGCGCGTGCTCCGCAGCGTACTCGGCGAAGCTTCATGGATGGTGGTGCTGGGCGCCGCGGTGGGTCTGGGTGGTGCGCTCGCTCTCGGCAAAGTCGTGGCGAGCCTTCTGTACGGGCTCAGGCCCCGGGATCCGGAAACGCTGGCCGGATCGGCTGCGCTGCTGATTCTGGTTGCGCTGGGAGCTACCTGGATCCCCGCGCGCCGCGCCGCCTCCGTCGATCCCATGCAGGCCCTGCGCCACGAGTGACCTACCCCGATCGCCGGCATTCCGAGACGATCTGCAGGTACATCCTGGCCGTCTCGGTGACGCTTTCCAGCTTGCCTTCGGCAATGGCCCTGGGATTCACCAGGTCCGTCCCAACGCCGAGCGCCAGCGCCCCAGCCTTCAGGAAGTCCGCCGCGGTATCCAGCGTGACGCCGCCGGTCGGGATGAGCTGGAGTTCCGGAAACGGCGCCAGCAAAGCCTTCAGGTAACTGGCGCCGCCAGCGGCCGAGCAGGGAAAGATCTTCACGTAATCCGCGCCGGCCCTCCAGGCGGTGATGACCTCCGTCGGCGTCAGCGCGCCTGGAATCGCGACCTTGCCCAGTGCTTTCGTCCGGCCAACGACCTCGGGGTGGAAGCTGGGGCTCACGACGAACTCCGCTCCGGCGGCAATGGTCTCCTGCACCTGACCAACGTCAGTCACCGTGCCCGAACCCAGCAGCAGCCGATCGCCATAGGCCGTCTTCAATTCGTGCAGCAGTTCCACCGCGCCCGGAACGGTCATCGTGACTTCAATCACGGTGACGCCGCCCGCGACCAGCGCCTCCACCAGCGCGCGGCCTTCTTTCGTCGAGCGCGCCCGCAGCACCGGTACGATCCCGACCCGCTCGATCCACTGCATTGTTCTTGCCGACATGCACTCTCCTCGCGATCCTATCGCGCGATGCGGGCCGATTCGCCCCGCATCACGCGTTCCACTTCCGCCAGCGTCGCCATGCTCGTGTCGCCGGGCGTGGTCATCGCCAGCGCACCGTGCGCGACTCCGCACCGCAGCGCCCATTCCATGGGTTTGCTCGCGAGAATGCCATAGATCAGCCCCGATGCGAAAGAGTCTCCGCCGCCAACGCGATCCAGAATCTCGATCTCGCGCTGCGGCACTTGCACGATTTCATCCTGATGCAGCGCCATCGCTCCCCAGGAATTCCGCGTTGCGCTGTGAGCCGTCCGCAGCGTCGTTGCCACCAGCTTCAGCTTCGGATACGCCGCCGCGACCTCGCGCAGCATCGTCTCGTAGCTCGCCACCGGCAGCTCGTGGAACCCCTCGGAAACGCCCTTGAGCGCGATCCCCAGCATGGCCGAGAAGTCCTCCTCGTTGCCAATCAGGACATCGACCTTGCGCGCCAGTTCACGGTTTACTTCCTGCGCCTTCGGCTTGCCGCCGATGCTCTTCCACAGCGACTCACGATAGTTCAGGTCAAAAGAAATCGGCGTTCCATGTTTCCGCGCCGCATCCATGGCTTGCGACGCAACCGCTGGCGTCGTCTCCGACAGCGCCGCGAAGATGCCGCCCGTGTGAAACCAGCGCGCGCCGTTGCCGGGTCCAAAGATATTCTCCCAGTCGAACGCCGCCGGCGAGACCTGGGCAATTGCCGTGTGCCCTCGATCGGAGCATCCGGCTCCCGCGCGTACGCCGAATCCTCGCTCGGTGAAGTTGAGCCCGTTGCGCACCGTGCGGCCGACGCCGTCGTACGGAACCCAGCGCAGCAGCGCCGGATCGACGCCGCCCTGCAGGATCAAGTCCTCGACAAGCCGTCCGACCGGGTTCTCCGCCAGAGCGGTCGCGATGGCGGTCTTCAGCCCAAAGCATCGCCGCAGCCCGCGCGCCACGTTGTATTCGCCCCCGCCTTCCCAAACCTGAAAATGCCGCGTGGTGTGAATGCGGCCTTCCAGGGGATCGAATCGCAGCATCACTTCGCCGAGGCTGACTTCGTCCCACCGTACCGTGCCTTCCCTGAGTCGGATCGTGTCCATTCGTCTATTGTCCACGCACGGCCGATCCCGCGCAGGGGCGAGACAGGCTGCGGCGATTTCCGGTGGCGGAACCTTCCCGGAGGCGTCCCTCCTGCGCAGCCTTCAGCCGGGCAGTATCATGGCTCCTTGCGGTTATCACTCTACGCGGAGCTCTGCTTATGAAGGTTGGCGTCTTTACCCCCCTCCTCTCGCAATTACCTCTGCCCGCCGTGCTGGACCGCCTCAAGGCACTGCACATCGATACGGTTGAGCTCGGCACCGGCAACTACCCCGGGGACGCGCATTGCAAGCTGTCGATGCTCGAAGACAGCAAAGCGCCAGGGGAATTCCGGCAGATCCTGACCGACCACGGCTTCTCCATCAGCGCCCTGAGCTGCCATGGCAACGCGCTCCATCCCGATCCGGACCGCGCTGCCCACGATCGCGACGTCAGCCGCCGGACCATTGTCCTCGCCGAGAAGCTTGGCATTCCGGTGGTCGTCGATTTTTCCGGTTGTCCTGGCGATTCGCCCACGGCGACACACCCGAATTGGGTGACCTGCCCCTGGCCGCCCGATTACCTTGAGGTCCTGAAGTGGCAATGGGAAGAGGTGGTTGCCCCGTATTGGGTCGAGCACGCTAAATTTGCCGCCGATCATGGCGTCCGCATCGCCATTGAGATGCACCCCGGCTTCGTTGTCTACAGCCCTGAGACGATGTTGCGCCTGCGTGCGATTGCCGGTCCCTCCGTCGGCTGCAATTTCGATCCCAGCCATCTCTTCTGGCAGAACATCGACCCGATCGCCGCGGTGCGAATCCTGGGTCACGCCATCTTCCACGTCCACGCCAAAGACACGCAGCTCTATCCTGCGAACCTGTCGCGCACCGGGGTTCTCGATACCAAACCCTACACCGACGAACGGAATCGCGGCTGGCTCTTCCGCACCTGTGGCTACGGCCACGGAGCCGAGTGGTGGAAAGAATTCGTCTCGACGCTGCGCATGTTCGGCTACGATCACGTGCTCTCCATTGAGCACGAGGATTCGCTGCTGTCTGCCGAGGAAGGCCTCCGCAAAGCTGCGGAGTTCCTCAACAACCTCGTGCTTCGCGAGCAGCCCGGCGCAGCCTGGTGGGTCTAAGCGGGAAGGGAAGATGATGCAGCGCATTCGCACCGCCGTAATCGGCACAGGATTCATGGGCCGCGTTCACCTCGAAGCGCTTCGCCGCGTCGAAGGTGTCGAAGTCGCCGCCATTGCCGGGCGCAACCGCGCCGCCGCGGAAAAGCTGGGCGCGGCCTTCGGCGTTCCGCAGGTCGGTTTTGACGCCGTTCTTCTTGACCCGAGCATCGAAGCCGTTCACATCTGCACGCCGAACGCACAGCACTATCCTATGGCGAAGGCCGCTGTTGAGGCGGGCAAGCATGTGCTCTGCGAAAAGCCGCTGGCTATAAGCGTCCCGGAAGCCGAGGAGCTGGCCTCCCTGGCCGCATCCGGAGATTTGCGTAACTGTGTCTGTCACAACCTGCGCAGTTATCCAATGGTTCAGCAGATGCGCCATCTCCGCGTAGCAGGAGAGCTGGGCGAGATTCTGGTCGCGCAGGGTAGTTATTCACAGGACTGGCTGCTCTACCAAACGGACTGGAACTGGCGCGTCTCGTCGAAAGACGGTGGCCCCTCGCGCTGCATGGCCGACATCGGATCGCACTGGTTTGATTTGACCGAGCACGTGACCGGCCTGCGCGTTTCGTCGTTGTGCGCGGATCTTCAGACGTTTCACCGGACACGGAAACAGCCTCGCGGGCCCGTCGAGACCTTCGCCAACAAAATGGCGGGCGCTCAGGAAACGCTCGACACGCCGGTCGATACCGAAGACTGCGGCACCGTGATTTTCCGCCTGGGTGAGCGCGCTCGAGGCGCCATGACGGCCAGCCAGGTCTCAGCCGGACGGAAGAACCGCCTCAGCATCGAAATCTACGGTACAAAGGCCGGCGTTGCCTGGGATCAGGAGCGTCCCGATGAGCTGTGGATCGGCCATCGCGACAGCCCCAACGGGATCCTGATCAAGGATCCGTCTCTTCTCGATGCCGGCGCTCAGGGCTTTGCCGACCTTCCCGGCGGCCACAGCGAAGGCTATGACGATACGTTTAAGCAGGTCTTCCGCCGCTTCTATGCGTCAATCCGCGACTCCCAGGCGCCGCGCGACTATCCGCAGTTTGCCGACGGGCTGCGCCAGCTCGTGATCCTGGGCGCCGAACTGGAAAGCTACCGAACCCGCAGTTGGATCGATCTCCCGGCCGGCTGAACAGGCGGGATTCCAACTCCAAAGGAGATTCTCCGCTTGCTGATCCTCGCTGCTGTGGTTGCGATTTTCGTCTATGGCATGACGGCTGCCATGCTGGGCACGATCCTGCCCGATCTTTCCAGCCGTTTTCAGCTGACCCCGCGGCAGAACGGAACAATCGCCACCGCGCAGGCAATTGGACTGATGATCGCCTCTCTCGGCGTTGGCCCGCTGCTGGACGATGTCGGCAAGAAATTCGGCATCAGCCTGGGACTGGCCCTTATCCTCGTCGCCCTGCTGGCGCTGCCGCGCGCCTCTGGTTTTCGCAGCGTTATCTTTCTTCTTTTCCTGCTGGGTATGGGCGGTGGCATCGTCGTGACCGGTGCCAATGCTCTCACGAGTGATGTCGCGGAGACCCACCGGGCGGTAGCGCTGAATCTCGTCAATATCTTCTTCGGACTGGGCGGACTGGCCACACCCTTCATCTCCGCCAATCTCTTCCACCGCAATTGGGTACGCGTTTGTTACCTGGTGGTCGGGCTCACCGTTCTCACGCTCGCCATTCAGCTTGCTGCGCCGATGCCGCCGCCCACGGGGGCAGGGCGGTTTTTGCTGGCCGACGCCGGACCCGTCCTCGGGCGACCGCTCCTGTTTCTCCTCGGCGCTTTTCTGTTCCTTTATGTCGGCTGCGAAGTCGATGTCTGGAACTGGCTGGTGCGCCACCTCATGGAGCAGGGTATTCCGGAGTCGCGTGCGCTGAACATCCTCTCGCTCGGGTTCGCTCTCGGGCTGCTCATCGGGCGAGCCGGTGTGTCGCCGATTCTCGTTCACGCGCGGCCGGCTGTCGTCACTTTGTGCTCCGCCATCCTGATGGTCATCACAACCTTCCTGTTACTGCGCGTCCGATCCGCCTCTGCTGCCTGGGTGGTGATCTTTCTTGCGGGACTTTCGATGGCTCCGGTCTTTCCCACAACCCTCGCGATTGTCGGTAATGCCTTTCCGCGCATGACCGGGACAGCCATCGGCATCGTGATCACCTGCGGCTGGGCCGGCCTTGCCGTAAGCTCGCGCGTCATCGGCGTCGTTGCCGGAGGCGACCCACGCCGTCTGCGCAGGGCTTTGCTGGTTGTCCCCGCCTCGGCGGTGCTGATGGTCGTGATCAACTTGGCGATTTTGGCCACCCTGCGCTAACTGCTCAATAGCGATTCTCGCTCGGCAACATGGTCCTGCTCCTCTCCGATTTTCTTTGATTTTGCAAAGAAAAAGCGCAGTGGAGCGGTTGCTCCACTGCGCTGACGAGGGTTGACCGGGACTAGAAGAGAATCTTCCCGCCGAACTGCAACTCGCGCGGATCGTAGGTGCTCGTGATCTGCCCGTAGGTGCTGTCGTTGGTCCCCGTATCCAGGTTCTGGAATTCCGTGTGGTTGAAGGTGTTGAATGACTCCACGCGGAGCTGGATCCGCGGTCCCTCGGCGCGGCTGCTGAACGGGAACTCCTTATACATCGAAAGATTCCAGTTGAACAGTCCAGGCAGGACGATGGTGTCCTTGCGGGCGTCGCCGAAGCCCTGGTTCGTGCCGCCCGCCCACGGCGCCACCGGCGCTGCGAATGAAGACGTCGTGAACCACTGCTTTTGGTTCTTCGGGAAGCTGACCGGGGCGACGATGTCCGGACGGTTGACGGTATTCCCGCCCAGGCCCAGCGTGTCCGGCCCGTTGTAGTAGATGTTCTGCGGCGATCCGGTCTCGGCCTGGGTCACTCCGGAGAATTGCCACCCTCCGGCAACCGTTCGCATCAGTGCACCCGAGTTTTTGAAGAAGGGCTCTGCGTAGATATAGTTCGCGTTGAAGATGTGCCGCCGGTCGAAGTTCCCCGAGCCGCGATCGTATTTCGGATCGTACGGATCGGAGAGCGTCCCGCCCGAGCCGGCCAGCGTGTCCGTCGAGAGATCGGCGCTCTGGATGTCGATCTCGTGCGAATAGGTGTAGGCCAGCTGCAGGCTCACACCATGCCACGTATCGGTGCGCAGCTCAGCCTGGAGGGAGTTGTAGTTGAAGTTGGTTGCATTCTCCTCCTGCCGGACGTTGCTGAAGCCCCGATAGGGCCGGTAGAGGTTGGTGTTCACCGTGCCTGCTGCCACGGCTTGTCGCTCAGCCACATCGGCCAGCGGCAGATCGTTGATCTCCCGCAGATCGTTCTGGTCCCAGCCCGTCGTGCCCACGTACTGGATGGCCGCGACCACCGAAGGCGCGATTTGATGCTGGACTCCCAGGCTGAACTGCGTGGTCCCAGGATTCGGATAGTAGTAATCGAGGTTGGTCAGCGTTGGCGCTGCCACCGGGATCGCCGCTGTCGCTCCCGTCTGGTCGCTCGTGTGCGGATCGGAGAAGTACACGTTGGTGACGCCGGGCTGGTAGGCGAACGGCGGGTTCGCATCCAGGTTGTAAATGTCATTGCCCTGCACGCGGTTGTAAAAGACGCCTACTCCGCCACGCAGTACGGTCTTTCCGTTGCCGAACAGGTCATAGGCGAAGCCCAGCCGCGGCTGTGCCGTGAAATAGTCGTTCTGCACCAGGCTGCGCGAAACGCCGTTCGCTCCGGCTTCCTGGATGCCGTTCAGATAGAACGTGCCTCCGTTGTAGGTTCCCAGCCCCGGGCTGGGGCCGGTGCAGCCAATCGTCGGATCGGCTGCGGCGCAGATGGTTCCCGCCGAACTGAAAATCGCCGCGTTCGCCGGGTCATAAACAGCCGGGTTGAAGTTGGCGACCTGATTGTTCTTTTCATAGACGCGCGGCAGGGCATCGTAGCGGAAGCCCAGGTTCAGCGTCAGCCTGGGGGTCACGTGCCAGTTATCCATCGCGTAGAACGAATAGGTGTTGTCGAGCCAGTGATCGGTGCGCTGGTTCTGCAACTGGTCGTATGTACTTCCAAACCCGAGCAGGAAGTTGAGGTAGGAGTCGCCGGAAAACTGCGATCCGTTAAAGCCGTAATCGCCTTCGGTGTCCGCCTGAATCTGCTGGTTTTTGTCTTCGCGCATATACGAGAAGCCAAACCGCATCGCGTGCCGGCCTTTCGTCCAGTTCAGGTCGTCGCGAAGCTGGTAGTCCAGATAGGCGTTGTGCCACGGCCAGTAGATGACCGTCCAGGTCGTGTTCAGCGGCCCCCCGCTGAAGCCCACCTGCGGCAGCCGGTTGTCCGCGTTGTTGCCGGGGAAGAAGCTGTTGGCTGACCAGCCCGAGGGCTGCGCGTAAATCCCGGCGGGCTGCACGCTTATCGTGTTGCCGTTGGCATAGAATCCGGTCTCGTTGAGAAGGCTGGGGGAGATCGCCTGGGTCAGGCGGACCGCCGCGCCCCACGACGGGTTGCCGAATACATCGCCCACCGTGTCGTAGCTGTCGCCGCTCCACTGGGTCGGGAAAATGGTCTGACTTGCCGCGTCCTTGATCCAGCTGCCCATCAGGTGATACTTGTCGCTCAGCACGTGGTCGATGCGCACCACGTCTTCGCGTACGTAAGTCGGCTGCTTCGGCGAGGCAATGTAGTTATCCGTCCCGGAATTCGGCGCGGGAATCGCACCGGTTCCCATAAACGCAATGGCGTTGGAGTCGAGCAGATTCGCCGGCACGACGTTGCCGGGGAAGGGCTGGCCAGGGGTCAGGCCATCCTGAGCATAGAGTCCGCCGGGCCCCGAGTATCGCGGATCGGACGTGGCGGGAACGACAGGCGTCTTTTCTCCATTGAAGGGAACATAGCTGAGAGCCGATCCCGCGGTTGGAATATCGGCCACCGGTACCGTCGGCGTCACCGTCGGGTTAGCGCCCTGGATGAACCGACGCCACTCCTCCTGCCAGAAGAAGAACGTCTTGTCATGATTCTTGTTGTACAGGTGGGGGATGAACAGCGGGCCGCCGATGTTCGCCCCAAAAATGTTCAGGCGCAGTTCAGGACTCGCCTGGTTGTTTTGTTTGGAAAAGAAGTAGCCGGCGTCGAAATCGTCGTTGCGATTGAACTCCCAGGCTCCCCCGTGGAACTGCTGCGCGCCGCTCTTCAGCTCGATCAGCACCGTGCCGCCGGAAGAAATACCGTAGTCGGGCGGGTAGTTGCTGGCCAGCACCTGGAACTGCGCAATAGCGTCTGGCGAGGGCAACGCATCGAGTTTGCCGCCCGATCCGCGATCGTAGACTTCGCCGCCGTCGATCAGGAAGTTGTTCTGGTCCGGCCGCATACCGTTAAAGCTGATCGTCGCCGTACTGGTCTGCGCCATCACGCCGTTGAATGAGGGCAGGTTGCCGGAAACGCCGGCGCCCAGAGTCGTCAGGCTGGTGATATTGCGTCCGTTCGTGGCGATATCGCGGACCTGCTGGCCGCTGATCAGGGTGCTGACCTCGTTCGTTTCCGACTGGACCTGCAGAGCCGCGGCCTGAACGGTAACGGTCTGACTATTCGTTCCCACTGACAGCTGCGCGTCTTCGCGGTAGGTCTGTGCAACGTTCACAACGATTCCGGACTTTTTATAGGTCGTGAATCCGGGGGCCGAGATGGAGAGATCATAGTGCCCGACCGCCAGCCCAGGCATGTTGAAAATGCCGTCGCTGTTCGTAATCGTGGTCTGGGGGCTTCCCGTCTCCTCACTGGTGATCGTCACCTTTGCGCTCGGAACCACCGCTCCGCTGGGATCGGTCACGGTGCCGTTGATCGTCGATGTCTCCTGCGCCCACGCTGTCCCGGTCCACATGAATCCGAGAAGCATGACTGCGCACACAAAGCAGAGCGGCATACAAATCCGCTTCAGCATGAATAACCTCCAAATGCAAATGCGTCGAATGGTTGTTGTTGAAGTGTAGGTATGGCCCGAAAAACAAAAACAAGAATGTATACTGCGCCGATAACAGCACTGTCAAACCACACGGTCGAGACCGTGTGGATAATGCGTCCCTACTTAACAGTTTTAGCCAGAGAGCAGAAGGCAGACACAGAGCCCGCTCCGCAGGACGGATGAGCCACGATAGTCATCGGCGTTAACGGTAAACTTAAGTAAACGACTAGTAATACACAGAGAAAAGACGCTGTACGGGACGAAACGTGTCGCTGGGACAGAGCGTCATCCTGTGCCGATGGTTCCGATTGCATTTCCGGTGGGCAGTTGTAAGCGGTTACGCAGAATCTTCGGCGCCGGGAAGAATGTTTCTCAGTGAGCGCCGCGTCCGTGGGGCTCGGGACCCAGCCAGACGGGTTCGGCTTCGAGGCGGATGCCGAACTTCTCCTGCACCTCGCCGACGATACGATCCCGCAGCGCCACAATCTCCTCGGTGGTGGCGCCACCGCGGTTCACCAGGGCCAGCGTGTGCCGGCTTGAGATGCCGGCTCGGCCCATCGCCAGCCCCTTGTGGAATCCGGCGTTCTCCAGCAGCCACGCAGCCGGCAGTTTGACGTGTCCCGGCTGGGCTGGGTAACAGGGCGGCGGAGTCGCCGCTTCGGACGCGATTGCGTCATACCGCGCCACGGGAATGACCGGATTCTTGAAGAAGCTGCCCGCGCTGCGGCAGTCAGGCTCACCTTCCACCAGCAGCATGCCCTTGCCGTGCCGAATTTCCCGCACCGCCGTCGCAGTCTCAGCGAGTGTAGGCGTTGGACGGTCCTGAAAATACCGCTGCAGATCCGCATAGCCCAGAGTCGGAGCCGCGCCCTGCTCGAGCCGATAATCAACTCGAGTCACAACGTAACGTCCGCGCTCTGTCGAGTTGAAGATGCTGCGTCGATAGGAAAATCCGCAGGCTGAGGCAGGCAGCTCTGCGAACTGCAGGTTGTTCAGGTCCAGCACGCGTACCCGCTCGATCGTCCCCGAGACCTCCTGTCCATACGCGCCGACATTCTGCACCGGCGTCCCACCTGCCGTGCCCGGAATACCCGCCAGGCACTCAACTCCGCCGAAATTCAGCGCGACCGCTCGCGAAACGAACTCATCCCAGTTCTCTCCGGCGGCCACCTGAAAGCGATTCGCGGACTGGGCCACGCCTCGGAGCGCGATATGCGCCACCAGGCCCGGGAAACCCTCGTCAGCGACCACCAGGTTGCTGCCGCCGCCGAGGATAAAGAAGGGAAGACTCCGCTCCCGCGCAAAGCGCCCCGCCTCCAGCAGGGAATCTTCGTTCTCAATCTCGGCATACCACCGGGCCGCTCCTCCCACGCCCAGCGTCGTTCGAGGAGCAAGAGCAACTTTTTCCTGTAGAAGCATCCAATTGAGGTATATCAGCTTGCTGGCGAAACACCGGCCACGTCGTACAATGACAATGTCGGTCATCCCCAGAAGACGACCGGAGGGAAACTAAACAAATGTATCCAGAGATCATGCTGATCCCCATGCGCGAGGAACTGACCCGCGCCGGAATTGACGAGGCGCGGACGGCGGAAGCCGTCGATGCAGCGCTGGCCAAACCAGGTACGACCATGGTGGTCGTCAACTCCGTCTGCGGCTGCGCCGCTGGCAAGATGCGTCCCGGTGTCCGCCTGGCGCTGCGCAATCCGCATCTCCCCGACCATTCCATTACCGTCTTCGCCGGTCAGGACCGCGAGGCCACCGAGCGCGCCCGCTCGTATTTTGAGGGCAACCCACCCACTTCGCCGGCCGTCGCCATCCTGCGCGACGGAAAACTCGTTTATCTCATGCAGCGCTACATCATCGAGAACAGCGTTCCCCAGGCAATCGCTGAGGAGTTGGCGCGGGCGTTCAACGAGTTCTGCGCAAAGCAGACGGTTTGACGAGTTGTAGACGGGAAGGGACAGGGCTGCGCTGAGGCGCAGCCTTTTCATTTCGCCGATTCGGCCCCGGACAGGCTCCGCCGCCGCGTCGCATTGATGTCCGTAGCTCCGCGATCCGATGTCCGATAGAGGCTGACCCGGTTGCGTCCTTCGCGCTTGGCGCGATACAACGCCTCATCGGCGCGCAGCAGAAAATCGGTCGTGGTGTCCCGCGGGTCGCTGACCGCCACACCGATGCTCGCGGTCAGGGTCACGCTGCCCGGCATCCCCGCCACACTCGCGATCTTCTGGCGAATACGCTCCGCGGCTATACCTGACTCCTCCAGTGCCGCATTGCGCAGCAACACGACAAACTCCTCCCCTCCGTACCGAGCCAGAACATCCGAGGGCCGCGTGCCTTCTCGCAGCGCCGTCGCGATCCGGCGCAAAACATCGTCGCCGGCGAAATGCCCCAGCGAATCGTTCACCTGCTTGAAGTAGTCCAGATCGATGATCATCAGCCCCATCACGCCAGTGCTGCGCTCGCAGCGCAGCAATTCGCGGCGGAGGATTTCCTCAAACGCCCGGCGATTCAGCAGCCCCGTCAGCGCGTCGGTCTGCGCCATCTTGTTCAGGTCGCGCCGGTGCACGGTCAGCGCCATCCACAGCAGCGCGATCACCGTGGCCAGCGCCAGAATCATCGAGAGGTAACTGAACCCCACATTCACCAGATCCGGATGGATGAAGTTCGTCCCTGCCAGGGGACCGGTGCGGGCGTCGGTGAGAAACCACGCAATCTGGAGCAGGGTGGAGAGGATCAGCAGCCAGGCGCAGGCGCGGGCTGAGGGGCGGACCGCCGCATCCTTCTCCCGCAACAGCAGAGCCGCCGTGCTCAGGAAGATGATGCCCATCGTGACCGCGTGGATCAGCAGCCGTTTCAGAACGTCGTCATGGGCGTAGGTGAACCAGAGGAAGGGGGGCAGCGCCAGGAAGACCACCAGGCCAGGCCAGGGAAATAGCCGGTGCGGCAGTTCCAGAACGTCCGCGGCGGCCAGATACA
The DNA here is from genome assembly GCA_963770525.1 of uncultured Acidobacteriaceae bacterium. GTDB lineage: Bacteria > Acidobacteriota > Terriglobia > Terriglobales > Acidobacteriaceae > Palsa-343. The sequence continues at coordinate 517,867 of CAVYPY010000013.1, forward strand.
GGTAAAGCCCGCCCGCGAAAAGGAGGAAATTCGGAAGAACCTGGCTAATCAGGATGGGCAGCCATGGGCGCAGGCCAAACAGCAGAATCGACGCGAGGGCGCACAGAATGAAACCGACAAGCTGCCGGCTACCATGCAAATCAGGGGTGGATCGGCGTACGCCCCTGAATCCCACCAGCATCAGGAGAAGGGCCGCAGCATAACCACACATCAGGAACGGTGTATACATAGCTAAGTTTGTTCAGCACCCCCCCAACTTATTGAGCCCTTTCTCCTGCGGGAGCCGGGCTTCTGTGGCCGTACAGCGCAGTAACACAGGGAAAATTTTGTGATTCAGGATTGCACATTCACCCGGTGAAAGCCATCCAAAAACGCGCCCGTTACTATATTGGACATAGCATCCGGTAGCCCTGTGCCCTCTTCACTTTAACCAACGTTCGGCATGACTTCCTGCCCTCAGCGCCGGATCGTTATCGTCTCCGGACCGCCCGGTTCGGGCAAGACGACGCTGGCCCGTCCGCTGGCCCGGCAGCTCGGCTTTGCTCTGCTTTCGAAAGACGACCTCAAGGAAAGCCTTTACATCTCCCTGGGTGGCACGCCCGGCGACGTCGCTTTCTCCCGCCGCATCGGCGACGCCGCCATGGATCTGCTCTGGGTTCTGGCGACGCGCTGTCCCGCCGTCGTCCTCGAAGCCAATTTTCGCACCCGCAGTCCGGAGGAGCGTGCCAGGCTTGCCGCTCTCGATGCTCAGGTGGTCGAAGTCTGTTGCCGCGTCCCTCTCGAAGAGGCCGCACGGCGCTTTGCCCAGCGCGCCCGACAGGAGCGCCACCACCCGGCCCATCCGCTGACGGAAATGTCGCCCGAGCGCATGGCGGAATACGCTGAGCCCTTTGACCTGAGTCCGGTGATCGAGGTGGATACGACCAGCCCCGTGGATATCGAGGCGCTCGTGCTTCGCATTATGGCTCTTTGGGATTCATAATGACGCAAGCATTGCCCACCTGCTCAAGGATCATGATCTTGCCCAAAGGCCCCGCTGTTACCAAACGCCCCATCAGGCCAATGCTGTTGGTTCTCATAACCTTGTTCATTGCCGCGTGCGCGCACTCGGTAGCGCCTTATGCCCAGGAAACCGCCTCCCATGGCGTTCCTGCGGCCGCCGAAATCCGCGCCGGCCTGGCAGCCTATCAGAAAGGGGCTCCTGACCAGGCGGCCGTTCATTTCGAAAATGCCAACAGGATTCAGCCAGAAAATCCGCAGATTCTGCTGATGCTGGGGTCTACATACGCCAATCAGGTCATTCCGACGCTCATGGCGCCGGACAATCTGCATTTGGCCCAGCAGGCAGTCGAGGCCCTGACCCATGTGTTGCGCCTCCGTCCAGATGATGGGTTTGCTTTGAGAGAACTGGCATCCGTTTATTTCAACAGCGAACAGTGGGAACAGGCGAAGGATACCCAGCGACAAATCCTCGCTGTCGCGCCGATGGATTTTGAGGCCGACTACACCATCGGCGCCATCGACTGGACTGAGGCATATCGCGCTGCATCGATCCGACTGAAAAGGGAAAAGATCGTGCTCGGTAATACTGACTACCCCACAGCCTCGCCATCGCTTTGCCGTGAGATTGCATCGATCAATGCGCCGCTCCTCCGCGACGCTTCCGACCACCTGAAAAGGGCCATCGCTTTGTATCCGTCTTACCGAGATGCAATGGGCTACCTTGCGCTCGTGACGAAACTGCAGGCGGGAACGCGTTGCGAGGATCCAGCAGGTCGCCGGGCAGAGCGGGCTCAAGCCGCGAAATATGCATCGGAAGCAGCGTCGCTGCCCATGAGCGCAAGCGGACCGGAATGCCCCCAGCCAGCGTCAGGTCTTGTTCCACTGCCTCCTCTGCCGGTGACCCCTCCGCCCCCGCCTCCTCCACCGCCCGCCCGTGCCGGCCATTTAGAATAGGCCTTTACACAGCTTTCACTCCGCGCCGATCCCATCCCTGGGAAATCTCTGCGGCCGCGGTCCAGACAAAGGCGTCTTTCCCGCATGCATCGCTGGTCGAAGCTCTTTATCCCCACTCTCCGCGAAGCTCCCTCTGACGCGGAGGTGGCCAGCCACAAGTTTCTCCTCCGCGCCGGATACATCCGCCAGCTCGGCGCCGGCATTTATTCCTACCTTTTCCTCGGCCAGCGCTCCATCAACCGCATCATCGCCATCGTGCGCGAGGAGATGAATCGCATCGGCCAGGAATTCCTGCTGCCCACCATCCATCCCGCCGACCTGTGGCGCGAGTCCGGCCGCTGGACCCTGATGGGCGACAACATGTTCCGCCTCAAGGATCGCAAGGGCGCCGACCTCTGCCTCGGCATGACCCATGAGGAGGTCGTCACCGACATCGCGCGCAACGAGCTGCGCAGCTATAAGCAGCTACCGCAAATCTGGTATCAGATTCAAACCAAATTCCGCGACGAGCCCCGCCCCAAAGCCGGCCTCCTGCGCGTCCGCCAGTTCATCATGAAGGACAGCTACTCCTTCGACCTGGACGAGGCCGGTCTCGATCGCAGCTACAACCTCCACGATGCCGCCTATCGCGCCATCTTCACTCGCGCCGGGCTCAACTTTGTCGCAGTCGAAGCCCACTCCGGTGCCATGGGCGGCTCCAAATCGCAGGAGTTCATGGTCTACACCGACGCCGGCGAAGACCAGATCGCCAGCTGTCCATCCTGCGACTATGCCGCCAACATGGAGAAAGCCACCTCGCAGCTGTCTCCCGTGCAGGAGATGGCCCCCACCGGCGATGGCCAGCCCGAGCTCGTCTCCACCCCCAGCCAGGCCTCCATCGTCGACGTCACGAAGTTCTTCGACATCGAAGCCAGCTCTGACATCAAGTGCGTCGCTTACATGGCCACGGTCCCCGCGAAGTCTGCCGACCGAAAATCCGCCGACAGCAAATCGACGCTGGTTCCAGCCGTGGCCTTCCTGCGCGGCGATCATTTCGTCAACGAGACGAAATTGATGACCGTCCTCGGCGCCACCGATCTGCGCCCCATGGTGGCCGAAGAACTCGAGCAGTGGATGCACGGCCCCGGCGGCTACCTCGGCCCGGTCGGTCTCGATCCGGCAAAGACTCTCAACGACGGCAAGGTCAACGTCATCCTCGACCGCGGCCTCGAAAACCGGCACAACCTCGTCTGCGGCGCCAACAAGCTCGACTACCACTACCGCAACGTCGTCCCCGGCCGCGATTTCGCCTGGACCCTCGTCGCCGACATCCGCAACGTCCTCCCCGGCGAAGGCTGCCCCAACTGCGGCAAGCCCCTCAAAGTCGCCAGAGCCGTCGAAGTCGGTCACATCTTCAAGCTCGGCACTCGCTACACCGACAAGATGGGCGCCCGCGTCCTTGACGCCAACGGCAGGGAAGTGACGCCGATCATGGGCTGCTACGGCATCGGCATCGAGCGCATCCTCACCGCCGCCATCGAGCAGGGCAACGACGCGAACGGCTTCTGGCTCCCGCGCTCCATTGCCCCCTTCGACGTCGTCGTGACGGTTACCAATATCGCCGACGCCGCGCTCAAAGCCGCCGGAGAAGCCATCGCCTCCGATCTCGAGGCCGCCGGCTTCGACGTCCTGCTCGACGATCGCGACGAGCGAGCAGGAGTGAAGTTCAAGGATGCGGACCTGATCGGCATCCCCTACCGCATCACCGTCGGGAAGAAGGCCGCCGAAGGCAAAGTGGAACTGGTGACCCGAGCTACCTCATCCGGGCGCGATGTAGCCATCGGCGAGGTGACCGCGGAACTCCGCCGCACCGCCTCGCTCGACTGACGGGACAATGCCTGGAATCATGCCAGAAGTGAGCCAGAAGTGAGTCCCGGAGCAATGCGTGGACCGGCCGCCTGCATCCAAGCCACGTGTCCCGCTCGACACGCCGTGTCCGCAGACCCACGCTCGTTCGCCGCGTGGCCCCGCGAAGCGCTTTATTTTCAATGGCCCGGAAACGGAGCAGCTCGTGCACGGAATCCACGCAGGGCCGCCGGGCAGTGCCCTCGAGGGAACCGTCCGCAAACTGTCGAATCGCAGGCCCGATTCGTCTGAAATAGTAGGGAAGGGGTAAACCCGAGTTGGTAGTCAAAGTCAAAGTGCCTCGGTTTCGCATCAGCATCACGGGGCGAAATGTCCTCATCACCGCCGGTCTCTGCTGTGCGGTGGCCGCCATCCTGGGCGGCATGGTTTTCGCGTTTTACTGGAATAAAGTCGGCCACCTGGTTGACGACCGGCTGAAGCATCCGCTCTTCACTGAGACCGCCAGCATCTACGCCGCGCCGGAGGAAGTGCGGCCTGGCCAGAAAATCAATCCCTCTGACATCGAGCAGCAGCTCCAGCAGGCTGGCTATACCGTCGACGGCCAGGGCACCCCCTCGTCCATGGGCACCTATACGCCCGGCAACGATTCCGTCACGATCCATCCCGGTCCGTCCTCGTATCACTCCCAGGATGGCGCCACCATCCACTTCGCCGACGGCGCCGTCAGTGAAGTCACCGGCGACAACGGCGTGCAGCTCGCCGCCTACGAGCTCGAGCCGCTCCTGATCACCGGCCTCTCTGACCAGAACCACGCCAAGCGCCGCCTCGTCACCTACGACGAGTTGCCCAAATATCTGGTCCCCGCCGTCACCTCCATTGAAGATCGCCACTTCTTCCAGCACGACGGCGTGGACTATCCGCGCGTCTTCGGCGCCATGCTCACTGACATGCGCTCCGGCCGGTATCGTCAGGGCTTTTCCACTCTGACCATGCAGCTCGCCAAGGATTTCTTCCTCTCGCCGCAAAAAAGCCTCAAGCGGAAATTCTTCCAGGTCTTGATCGCCTTTCAGCTGGAGCATCGCTTCAACAAGCAGCAGATCTTCCAGATGTACGCCAACGAGGTCCCGCTGGGCCAGCGCGGCAGCTTCTCTGTGGATGGCTTCGGTGAAGCCGCTCAGGCCTACTTCGGTAAAGACGTCAGCCAGCTCGATCTCCCCGAGTGCGCTCTGCTCGCCGGCGTCATCCAGAGCCCCAGCTGGCTGAATCCGTTCCGTCATCCCGAGCGCGCCCTCGAGCGCCGCAATGTCGTCCTCGACGCCATGGTCGAAACCGGGGACATCACCCGGGATCAGGCCGCTGCGGCCAAAGCAGCGCCGCTGAGCCTCGATGCCGGAGCCTTCGACGCCGGTGAGGCTCCCTATTTCGTCGATCTCGTCCGCGATCAGCTCATCCAGCGTCTCGGCGACGCCGACTACAACCAGCAGGGCCTGCGCATCTACACTTCGCTCGACCCGCAGCTGCAGCAGATCGCCCAGGACGCCGTCGCCGAGGGCATGAAGCAGGTGGACGAATTCGTCCGCGAACATCACGACCACATGGCCCGCATCGCAGCCAAAAGAGGCAGGACCATTCCGCCCGCGAACTATCCGCAGGTCGCTCTGGTGGCTCTCAACCCCCACACCGGCCAGGTGCTGGCCCTGGTGGGAGGCCGCAATTACGGCCTGAGCCAGTTTGACCACGCCGTTTCCCACCGGCCCACCGGCTCCATCTTCAAGCCCTTTGTCTACGCCGCCGCGTTCAATACCGCTCTCGCCGGTACCCCGCTCACCAACGCCAATGGAACCAGCGCCGTTTTTACCCCGGTGACCACCCTGCACGATGCGCAAACCGACTTCACCTACGGCAACAACCAGATCTACTCGCCGCGGAATTTTGAGAACAAGTACCTTGGCGATGTTCCCGCCATCGAAGCGCTCTATCTCTCCCTGAACAACGCCACCATCTCTCTGGCCGAGATGGTCGGTCTGGATAACGTTGCTTCTCTGGCGCGCGACGCCGGCATCACCTCCGTGGAAGCGACTCCGGCCATGGCCATCGGATCCTATGACGCCACGCCCCTGCAAATGGCGGGGGCCTACACGGTCTTTGCCAACGACGGGGTCAAGATCAACCCCTGGATGCTGGCCTCCGTGCGCTCGCCGAACGGCGATGTCATCGCCGATTACTCACCCGACACCAAACCCGTCCTCGATCCGCGCGCCGCTTTCCTCACCGTCAGCATGATGGAGCAGGTGCTGAACAACCCCCACGGCACCGGCGCCGGCGTTCGCAATCTGGGCTTCCGTTCCCCGGCGGCAGGGAAGACCGGCACCTCGCATGACGCCTGGTTTGCCGGATTCACCAGCAACCTGCTCTGCATCGTCTGGATCGGCAATGACGATTACAGCCAGCTCAGCAACTCCATGGGCGCTGCCGCCGAAGGGTCGCGCGCCGCCGGTCCCATCTGGGCCGACTTCATGAAGGAAGCGGTCAAGCTCCCCGAGTACTCCGATACCCGCGAGTTTGTCCCCCCGCCAGGCGTCGTCCAGGTGGAGCTCGATCGCAATACGAATCTCCTTGCCGACGCCTCCTGCCCCGAGGACTACACGGCTGCCTTTGTTGATGGAACCCAGCCGACCGATACCTGCGACCACTCGGTAGGCGACCAGCGCAACCTCTTCCAGAAGATCTTCGGCTTCGGTCAGCGGCCGGTGAATCCGCCGCCTCCGCCGCCGAAGGTAGCCCAGCCCGTGCCGCCTCCGGTTAGAGCTAACCCGGCGCAACCCGTCACGGCTCAAAACCAGCCCGCCGACCAGGATCAGGATCAGAAAAAGAAGAAGAAGCATGGCTTCTGGGCCAAGCTGTTCGGCAAGGGCGACGACAACAACCAGCAGCAGAACCAAAACCCGCAGCAGCCGTAGGGGATTTGGACCGGTTGGCCTCGGAGTCGAATCTAAAGACCTATGCCAGGTCAAACTCTGACGCGAGCCGTTGAGTCGGATCGGGAGCCTCAGGAGATCTACGAGGTTCTTGCCGAAGTCAGGAACATCCCCCAGTGGGCGCCGGTGTTTGCCGATACCATCCAGCGTCTGGATGACACGCACTGGATCGTGACGAAGGGCGGGGAGAACTTTCGGCTGGAAGCGATCCTGCACCCCGCCGCCGGCACCGCAGATTACGTTCGTGAGATGGGCAACAATCTCCGCGGCGGCGCCTGTTTGCGGGTCATCCCTCGTCCGCTGGGAGGCAGCACCGTCACGATGACCGTCCCTCTGGGCCCCGGCGCCAGGGAGACGGAGGTTGGGAGAACCGTTGAGCAGGAGCTCGCGCAGCTCGTTCGGCTGGCGCGATCCAGGCGTTAGCCCTGCGGTGGTTTCTTCTTCTCTTGACAATCTAGAGAAACCGGCGTATTCCTCTTGATCATCTAGAGGAGAAGCCCGGATGCCCGAGAAAGACCGAGACCTGGTGCAGGGAACGCTGGAAATGCTCATCCTGAAAACCCTGGCCCTGGAGCCCATCCACGGCTACGGCATCGCGCTGCGCATCGAGCAGGTCAGCGACGGCGTCTTTCGCGTGAATCCCGGTTCTCTCCTGCCCGCCCTCAGCCGCCTTGAACGCGCGGGGCGGATCGGCTCCGAGTGGAGAGCCACGGAGAATAATCGGCGCGCGAAGTACTACACGCTCACGGCGCGCGGCCGCAAGGCCCTGGAAGCAGAGCGGCGGCAGTGGGGCCGGCAGGTGGCGGCCATTGCCAGAATCCTGGAGGCGTGAGGCGGTCATGAACCTTCTGAGAAGGCTGTCGACTGGATTGCGGGCGCTCTTCCACCCCAATGCGCGTAATGCGGAAATTCACGAAGAACTCAACAGCTTCGTCGACGCATCGATCGCCGACAAGATCCGTCGCGGGATGAGCCGCGAAGATGCCCAGCGCGCGGCCCGCGCCGAAGTCGGCAGCGCGGAAACCGTGAGGGAAAAAGTCTGGTCCTCGGGATGGGAGTCCCTGGCGGATTCCATCGCGCAGGATATCCGCTACGGTTTGCGCCAGATTCGCCGTTCGCCGGGATTTGCGACTGTCGCGATCGTCTCCCTGGCTCTCGGCATCGGCGCAAACACGGCGATCTTCACCCTCATCAACGATCTGCTCCTCAACCAGCTCCCCGTCCGCGACCCGCAGCAACTCGTCTCCTTTGGCGACGGCACCGACAACGGCATGATGGAATCCTCCAGCCCCGGGCCCTACGACATCTTTCCCTACGAGTTCTACCGCAGGCTCGAAGACCAGCACGAGTTCCAGAGCATCTGCGCGTTCTCCAGCTTTCCCGTTCAGGTTAGCGTCCGCACCGGCATGGGCGCCCCGGGACCCGCCACGCAAGCCTCCTCGCGTCTCGTCTCGGGCACTTTCTTCGATGTGCTCGGCGCCAGCCCGATGTTGGGTCGCGCCTTCACCGCTTCCGACACCGCTGCCGCGGGAGGCAATCCCGTCGTGGTCCTCAGCAGTCACTACTGGCAGCAGGAACTCGCTTCGGACCCTGATATCATCGGCCGCACCATCACGGTGAACCGCACCCCCTTCACCGTCGTCGGCGTGATGCGCCCCGGCTTCTACGGCGCAAGCCTCGATCAGCAGGCGCCGGACATGTGGCTCCCCATCACCATGCAGCCGCAGGTCATGCTGCAGCCCAGTCAGCTCGGGCCTGACGACCTGTTCTGGATCGATGTAATGGCGCGACAAAAGCCCGGCGTGCCCACCGCCCAGGCGCAGGCCTGGGCGACCGGGCAGTTCAGGACCTTCCTGATCGATCGCGCTGGTGGCCACCTCTCCGATCTCCGCAGGAAGCAGATTGCCGGAACCTACATTCCTCTTGTCCCCGCAGCCTCCGGGCTGTCGTATCTGCGCCAGGCATACGAAACGCCGCTCATGGTGCTGCTGGGCATCGTCGGCGCGGTTCTCCTCATAGCCTGTGCCAATCTGGCCAATCTGCTGCTGGCCAGGGCGGCTTCCCGCGAGCGCGAGTTTGCCACGCGCCTGGCGATGGGCTCCTCGCGCATCCGCATCGTCCGCCAGCTTCTCACCGAAACCCTGGTGCTCGCCTTTGCCGGCGGTGCGCTCGGTCTCGGGCTGGCCTTCTGGGCGACCCGCCTCCTGATTCGGTTCATCGTCGGGCCCGTGACCTGGACCGCCCTGTCTGCCTTGCCGGATCTCCGCATCCTGGCATTCACGATGGGCGTGTGCGCGCTCACCGGCATCCTGTTTGGCATCGCGCCGGCATGGCGCAGCGCCAGCCACAGCCTTGCCGGTGGCCTCAACGCGCAGGGCCGCACGCTCATGGCTTCCGCGGGACGCGGCGGCCGCCTCCTGCAGCGCTCGCTCGTGGTCGGGCAGGTGGCGCTCTCGCTGGTATTGCTCACCACCGCCGGCCTCTTGCTGCGGACCCTCCACAACCTGCGCAGCGAGAACATCGGGGTCGATCGAACCCAGCTTCTGCTGGTGGTTACCAATCCTAAGTTCGCCGGCTACCAACCCGATCAGCTCAACGCCCTCTACAGCCGCATCATGGACCGTATCGGAGCATTGCCCGGCGTTCGCTCCGTCACCCTCTCCGGAGCGCCCCCCATGACCGGCGGTACCTGGGACTCGCCTATCTTCATCACCGGCCGCCCAACCTCGCCCACCGACACGCCCGAGACCCTTCTCAATCGCGTCGCCCCGCGCTACTTCGAGACCCTCGGCATCCCTCTGCTGCGTGGCCGCACAATCGGCGCGCAGGATACCGCCAGCGCGCAAAAAGCCGTCGTCATCAATCAGAAACTCGCTGATCTCTACTTCCCCAGGGGAGACGCCATCGGCCAGACCTTCCGCGTCGCCGATCCTTCAGTTCAGGGTATGTGGCAAATTGTCGGCATCGTCGGCAACGCCAGATTCAACAATCCCGCGGAGAAGCTGCAGCCTATGGCCTATCTCGCCGTCACGCAGCTGACCGGCGATGATCAGTACGCCTACTGTATCCAGGTGCAGTCCGCCACAAACCTTTCGCAGATTGCTGGCGAAGTGCGGGCCGCCCTCGCAGAGATCGATCCCAACCTGCCGGTCCTGCAAACGGTGACCATGAGCGAGGCCATGGACCAGCAGATCGGTGTCCCGATCCTGGTTTCCCAGCTCGCGGGCTTCTTTGCTGCGCTCGCATTGTCGCTCGCGTGTATCGGCCTCTACGGCGTCATGAGCTATAACGTGGTGCATCGCACCAGCGAGATCGGTTTACGCATGGCTCTCGGCGCCGGACGGCCCAGCGTGCTGTGGCTGGTCGTCCGCGAATCTCTCCTCCTGCTCGCCCTGGGCATCGCGCTGGGCCTGCCCGCCGGTCTGGGCGCCAGCCGCCTCGTACGCGCCGGCCTCTTTGGCGTGAACCCCTGGGATCCAGTCACCATGGCCTGCGCCGTGATGCTGGTAACGTTCGTCATCCTGGCTGCCGCCTGGCTGCCCGCGCGCCGAGCCTCTCGCGTCGACCCCATGGTGGCCCTGCGCTGCGAATAAAGAAGAGGCCCGTCATACCCGGGCGTTCGGCCACCGCATGCGGCCCTCTGTGCTACGGTGATTCACCATGACCGGAAAAGAGGCTGGCATAGGCCGTCTGGAGGCATTCTCTGACGGCGTCATCGCCGTCATCATCACCATCCTGGTGCTGGAACTGAAAGTACCCGCCGCCAACGGCGTCGCCGGCCTCGTCGCCGTGCTGCCCACGGTCTTTCTCTACCTCCTCACGTTTGTCCAGATCGGAATTTATTGGGTCAATCATCACTATCTCGTCGAAGAGGCGGAGGCCGCGAGTCACGGCATCTTCTGGGCGAACCTCATTTTCCTTTTCTGCCTCTCCCTTTTCCCGTTTGCCACGGAGTGGGTGGGCGTGAAAGGGCTTTCCTCGTTCACAGCCGCGCTCTATGCGGCGGTCAGCATCTTCCCGGGGATCGGATACATGGCGCTCTGGACGCAAATCCGCTCCACGAATTCGACGCCGTCGCAGATCAGCTGGGGCAAGCAGGCTGCGCCGGTTCTTCTTTATGCGGCGGCCATTCCCGTGGCGTGGCTCCGCCCGTCTGCCTCTCTCGCCCTCATCAGTTTCGTGGCGTTGCTGTGGCTCCTGCCCCCAAAATCCAAATTGCGCCCGGAATGAAGGTCCCCATGACCACCGTACCGTCTTCCCCTTCGATTTCACTTGCTCTAAGGATCGTCGCGCCCCTACGTTGAAACACAGTGGGGATGGTCCGCCCAGGCGAACCATCCCCATCGCCGTCTCTGACGGCCGCTGCGCCGCTCTTTGAGATCACTGCCGGCTTGCCTGCATAGCAACCACTGCAGCCCACCTCGACCCCGAGCAATCGCCACCGTTGCGATGCAGTCGAGTGCACCACGAACAGGGCGGTGGAGGGTAATACCCAAAAGGTATTACCCTCCACCGCCCGTAAGATCAGTAAGTTGCCATGTCCCCCACCCAGGGGGGTGGGGGCCTGTAGATCTTCACCGGAAATCCAGGAGTACCTTCCTCAGCTTTAACGGCGGCTTCCGCTGCCTGGAAGCCCATCTTCGAATGCGTTCCATCGCAGAACGGCTTGTTCACCGAAGCGCCGCAGCGGCAAAGGGAAATGGCCGGTTTGCCGGTCAGGTCCCACTCGCGCCCCTCAGCATCCACCAGCTTCACCGGACCTTCCACGCGATACGGACCATTTGGACGCACCGTGATCTTCACTTCATCAGCCATCGCTTCAATCTCCTGGGAATAGAAATCTTCGGATCCCTCTCAGTCTACCAGGCAAAGGGAAAAGGTTTTGAACCACTGCTGGTCCAAACCCTGAAATCGCTGAGCGTTGGGAAGTCAGATTCCTCCCACGGAAGGAGCATAGCCTCCTGGCACTCCAACCCTGAAGAATGGAAGCTGTCCAGGTGCGCGTTCGGGCTCAGGCCCAAACCTTCCGTCAGGCATGGCGACTTCTTTGGCCAATCCGGCGACTTCATCCTTACCGCATGAGTCGCAGTCCGAACAGCAAACGCCCAGGCATGCCTGGATCTGGCGCTGGCTCTTTCCGGGACTCGGCGTCGTCTCGCTGCTGCTCTCGTGCGCGCTCTGGTCGCTGAAGAGGCAGATGTGGGGCGATGAAGTCTTCACCCACATCGAGCTGAGCGACCCCTCCTGGAGGCATCTGCTCTCCGCAGTCACCCGGCTTGGCGGAGCCGGCATGCCGCTCTTCTACCTGACGGCATGGCCATGGGCACAACTTTTCGCACTCAGCGATCTCTCGCTGCGGCTCTATTCGTCGGCGGGTGTGTGCGGCGCCTTCCTGGTCATGCTGGTCACGCTGCGTCGGCTTTTTGCTCCATCTTCAGCCTTTCTGGGCGCAGCGTTCGGGCTGTTTGCGTCGCTGATCGTCGTCGAGCAAAACAGCGAAGCACGCGGTTACGGCCTGTATCTGTTCCTGTGCGCGCTGGCCATCGCGCAACTCGTTAAAGTGGCGCAGACCGCTCGTCCAACTCGCCGCGATCTTGTCCTGCTTGCCGTCACCCAGGCCGGCCTCGTTCTCGGTCACGTTCTGGGGATCATTTATGCCGGCCTGCTTCTGCTGGCTCTGCTCGTGGCTGACGCTGTGCAGCGCCGGTTCCGGCCCCGGCTCTATCTGTGGGCGATCGCCGGCTGGCTGGCTTTGATTCCGTGGATCCCGGCCATTCGCGCCTCCGCGGCGGTGGGCCGTCCGCATGGCTGGATTCCCGTGCCTACCCTCGCCGATCTGGGATCGTCATTGTCGTTGTGGCTTTTTACCGGTCTCTATTGGCAGATAACAGTGCATCCTCCAGCCGCTCTCATTGTGGCGGGATGGTTCTGCGCCATCGCAGTGGTCATTATCCTGGTGATCACGGCCGCGTGGAGCTTCTCCACAGCATCGGCGGAACACCGGCTCCTCTGTCTGCTGGGGTTGTTCCTGGTCGCGGCTCCGGTTTTTCTGTATCTCGTCTCTGTCACGATCACACCGGTCCTGCTGCCGCGCTACCTGTTGCCTTCGGCTCTGGGGGTCGCGATTCTCGCCGCCGGCTGGGCGGAGCGGATGCGCGCCGGGAAGGGAATCAGGGGTTTTGTCCTCAGCGGCATTGTTCTGCTGCTGCCAATCGCCGCGGCGGTGCTGGCGCACCCGGAAGGACTCAGTGTAAGCCGCGTTGATGCCATCGCGAACGGGCGCCCAGTCGTGTGCGATTCGCTCAAGGATTTCCTGGTGATGACGCGCTACAGCGCTCATCCCTCTCTGCCCGAATACCCTCTGGACTGGCCGACCGCTCTCGCCAGTCCGCCTGGAACCACCGCCGACGTGCGCCTGATGCAGAACTATCGCCGGGAAGGCTATCTGACCGGGCAGCTTCTCGATCCGGCGGCGATTCTGAGCCAGCCTTCCTTCCTCGTCCTCAACAACCGTGACGCGAGTTGGTTCCACGTAGCCATCGAAAACAACCCGCATTACAGCTGGACGACGGTCGCTCAGGTGGACCAGATCCGCCGTCTCGTGCTCGTTCAGCGCAGGCCCTGACGAGCTCGCCCATCCGTCTGGATTTTGAGGAGCACCGGTTTAGACGGTCGACGCGACAGGAGCCGATTCCGAAACAGCGACAGACCGTTTCGCCCGGGCGGACCGCATCGCGATGACGTACCACGCAATCCACGCCACCGCCGGCCACACGAAGATCTTCGAGTTCAGGCCCACCTGAAAGACGTACGGCTCAAGTTCCAGCACGATGAAAAGTGCGGCCAGGCCGGCCAGCACCATTCTCGATGGCGTCCGGCAGGCGCCGTACAGCAGGGCGGGAATCGCCAGCGAGTGATCCCACAGCCAGCAATACGGCGCGACCAGAATCGAAACCAGCATCACGAGGTTGCCGTGCTCCAGCCAGTCCCAGGCGTGGCGTCGCGGCCAGAACCATGCAAGCGCCCACACGGAACCGATGGCCGGCAGAACAAAGACCAGCCACTGCGCGGCGGGATTGATGAGATCGCGGAGCAGGATGCTAAAGCAGGGCATGAACTCATGCGTGATCCCCGAGCGGTCTGCCCAGTGCATGTACTGGCTCCACGCGGCGGGGTCGATAATCGCTGTCAGCACGCAACTCGCGGCCAGCGCGGTCGCGGCTCCGGCGAGAATCCGGTAGCTGCGGGAAACCACGATCCACACCAGCAGCACCGCGGCCCAGGGCAGGAACAGATGCGGTTTCAGCGTACAAAGCCAGAGGGAGGCTCCGGCCCAGAAGGGACGCGAGCGATGCAGACGCAGAAACAGCACCAGACCGGTCAGGAGAAGAATGGCCGTCTGCCCGGACATCACACAGATGAGTGCCGGGGGGAAACAGTAGCCCAGCCACTGGATGTGCGTCCCGGGGCGGCCAAACATCTTCCATAGCACCCGAACGGAAAGCAAGAGCAGGCCAAGCATCAGAAGCGACCAGGGCAGCGCGGCTACCCGCGCGCTCATATAACCCAGAGGCAGCGCGAGGGGCAGGCTCCACGGCGGATTCCGCATGAAGTAGGAGCCCTTTCCGGTGAATCCCGCGGCGTGCTCCAACTGGCCCATGGCGGCGGTATCGAAAGGATTCGCGTGATGTGCGAGCTGCTGCCCGGTGGCCCAGTAGACAACATAATCACGCGAACCGGCCAGGTGCTGCGCCAGCGGCAGAAGCGCGAGGAACAGCGCGGTGGAAGCGATCGTCAGGCCGCAGGCCAAAGCGATCAGAAGATCCGCGTAGTCGGCCTTCTTTTTGGTGCTGGATTGAAAAACGGGCTCGGCCACACGGCCATTTTACGGAGCAACCCGCAGTTCCCCGCAATGCCTCTTTCGATATCCGTCATGACCCCTGTCCTGCCTGGCCTGGCTCAGGGTGCCGCAGCGGCGGCTGCGACGGAGGGAACAGGCGCACCTGCCGCCTTTTCCGTGTGCCGCGCCAGCAGGTACCATGCCAGCCATGCCGGTGCGGTCCACAAATATGCCGCTGTCTCAGGACCCGCAGCATACAGGGGCTGGATCTCGAGCAGAATGCAGATCAGACCCAGCACGGCCAGCAGGCGGCGAGACTCGGTTCGAACGGCTGCACAGAGCAGAGCGGGAAGCGCGAGAGACTGATCGTAGAAAAAGGCATAAGGGGCAACCAGAATCGACACCAGCATCAGCAGGTGGCCATGGTCGAGCCAGCTCCATACCGCACGCTTGCGCCAGAACCACGCCAGGCCCCAGATACATCCGATGATGCACGGCACAAATGCGAGCCACCTGGCCTGCGGGTTGACCCAGTTGCGCAAAGCGACCCCGATACAGGGAAGAAATTCCTGCGAGATACCCGAGGCCTGCGCCCAGGCCAGATATTGCCGGAACGCGGCTGGATCGACGGCCAAAGTAGCGGCGCAGCTTACCGCCAGTGCCGCTACCAGCCCCACGATGATCCGATAATGTCGCCCGAGTACGATCCACACAAGCAGCACAAGCCCGAAAGGAACGAACAGGTGCGGTTTGAGAGTGCAGAACCAAAGCGCCGCGCCCGCCCAGAAGGGCTGGATACGATACAACCGTAAAAATAGAACCAGGCCGAGCAGCACAAAAAGGGAAGTTTGGCCCATCGTGGCGCAGACCAAAGCCGGCGGGAAGCAGTAGCCGAGCCATTCCAGAGGCGCGCGCGGCCGCCCGAAAACGCCCCAGATGACGCGGACCTCGAGCACCAGCAGGGCAAGCAGCAGCAGCGACCAGGGCAGGGCTGCGAGTGGCGCGCTGAAGTAGCCCAGGGGCAGCGTCAGGAGCAGGCTCCAGGGCGGGTTGCGCATGAAGAAGGAGCCTTTGCCGCTATAGCCCGCTGCCCGCTCAAGCTGGCCCATCGCGGCCGGATCGAAGGGATTGGCATGATGCGCGAGTTGCTGGCCGGTGGCCCAGTAGACGACGAAATCCCGTCCGCCCGCCAGGTGCCGATCGAACGACATGACGGTCAGGAAGAGCGCTGTCGACAGGATCGCCAGCGCACACGCCACCACGATCGCGATGTCGGCAAAGTCGTTCCTCGGCTTTTCCCGTTTGGAAGAGCTGGCGGCATCCATTGCCGCCATTCTACGAAGACTGTAGGGGTGCGCCGATGGCACCTTTCGGGGAGCAGAAGCGAAACGGTTACCCGCAGGCGGGCATCAGCACTTCCGGCATTTGGCCACAATCGCCTGATGCAGCCGCTCGCGCAGGTCGTCGGGGAGTTCGTAGATCTCGTGGCTGCGGTAGATCTCAATGGTCTTCCGCGTCGTGTTCAGCGTGATCTCGCAGTGCTCGCAACTGCGGAGATGTTCCTCGAGATCGGCCCGCAGCGGAATCGCCGCATCCTGATCGAGCATATCGTCCAGCTGCGCCAAAAACTCCGTGCACGTCACTTCACACCACCCTGGGGTTGTTTCGAGTCGCGCCGCTTAAAGTAGCGGCTCAGCCGCTCCCGCAACTGCAGCCGCGCCCGCAGCAATCGTGATTTCACCGCCGGGATGCTCAGCCCCAGCGTTTCTGCCGTTTCTTCCGTCGAAAGCCCGTCGACGTCTCGCAGAACAAACACCACGCGAAAGCCGGGTGGCAATCCCTGGATCGTCTTGCGCAGGATGTCGCCCATCTCCGACTGCCCGTAGAGTGCCTCCGGGTCGGGGCTCCAGTCCGCCAGATCGCGCGGCATCGAACCTTCGTCGGTTTCGACGTCTTCGTCGATGGAAACCATTTTGCCGGTGCGCCGCTTGCGCAGCCGCATCAGGGCTTCATTGACCGCGATCCGCACCAGCCAGGTGTAAAACTTCGAATTTCCCTGGAACTGGTCGAGCTTCTCGTACGCCTTCAGGAACGCGTCCTGAACCACATCCTCGGCGTCCTCGCGGTTTTGAACGATATGCTGCGCGATGCGGAAAACCTGGCGGTCGTACTGACGCACCAGCTTCTCGAATGCGGCTATATCGCCCTGCCGCGCCCGTTCTACAAGCAGGACGTCAGGATGAACTTCAGCCGTTCCTTGTGATTGGATGGAAGAGGACATGAATGGCTTCAGAATTGTGGTAGCAGCTGACAACGAGCCCAACCTCCATAATAAGCGGGGATGCCGCCGTGGGGCAAAAAACACAGCAATACTCCTGCTGTCATTGCCTTTGCTCTGTTTGATTCCCGGCTGTGGCAAAAAGACTCCGACCTACGCGGGACCGCCGAACACGGTTATTTCCATCGTGATGAAAAAATGGGCGATTGTTCCGAACCGCGTCGTGGTTGCCCAGGGCGCGCGCGTCGAGCTCGTCGTCTCCTCGACGGACGTGGAGCACGGGCTCGCGGTCCCGGGCCTCGGCATCAACGAGCCCGTGCAGCCTGCCAAACCGGCGGTCATCCGCTTTTTCGCACAAACGCCGGGGACTTACCCCATGCACTGCAGCATTCTTTGCGGGCGGGGGCACGACAAGATGACGGGTGTGATCGTCATCACGCCTCCCCCAAACGTTGCAGTACACAAGTAAGCAACTTTAGGACTTCGGTGGTATTTTCGTTTCCGAAACGTCCTCCGTTTCGTCCTACAGTAGTAATCAGAGAGGCTAATCGTTTTCGTGCCCGAGCTTTGCCTGCATTCCCCCTTCTCCGCATCGCGCCGCCGCAGTCCGGTAGCTGCGTGGATCTGCTTTGTGACCCTGGCCGCTCTTCTGCTGTTGCCGGCGGCAGGTTTTGCTGAAGTGCACGGCGGGCAGGAGAACCCGCCCAAGACGACCCATCACGTCAGGACGAAGCATCGCCACCTTCCCAGCAATGCCCACGCGTCGAACCGGGTCTCCAGCGTGAGCACGCACCACCATGCGCGGACCGTCGCCCACCATCGGCGGCGCCACCGCCTCACCGCGCGCGAAATCGCGCGCAGCCGCCGCTACCGCCGTGCCTTTGTGGCCTCCTCCGAGCTGCGTCCTATGGCCCAGCAGCTCGCGCAGGAACCCACCCCGGCCGCCTTCGCCGGCGTTTCCGCCTTTGCCCATCGCCATACCGGCGATGCTGCCGCAGCCGCATACCTGGCGCTCGGCCATGCCTATCTGCTCGACCGCAAATATCCCGATGCGGTGACCGCGCTGCACGAAGCACACGTTACCGATGCCACGCAGAGCAGCCTCGATGGCCCTCTGGCCGACTACGCCGACTACCTGACGGCGCAGGCCTACCTGCAGAGCGACCAATATCCGCAGGCCGAGAAAATTCTCAGCAGCTACGTGCGGAAGTACCCGGACAGCATCTTTGTGCCCGGTATTCCTGTCCTTCAGGCCAACCTCTTCGTCGCGGAAGGCGATGCGCAGTCGGCTCTCCAAATCCTCGATCGTCATCGCTCCGACGCCATCGCCGGGCATGCCGATTTTCAGCTCGCCCTGGCGAAGGCCGAGCAGCTGGCCGGGCAGACCGGCGAAGCCCAGCAGCTCTTTGAGCACGTCTACCTCGGCTACCCGCTCAGCATTGAAGCCGGCGTTGCCCGCGCGCAGCTGGCTTTCTCGGGCGTGCTGGAGTCGATCGCCGCAGCGGAGCGGCGCCGCCATGCCGACGCTCTGTACGGCGCCGGTCACTATGCCGATGCGGCCGTCGAATATCGATCTTTGGCAGGCGAAGCGAACATTCCTGCGGACGTCCAGACCGAACTGCTCGTCGCGGCCGCGGAATGCGACTGGAAACTCAAGCGCCTGACGAAGAGGGAACTCGACGCGATTCCCGATACGAACGACGAAGCCGGCGCCCGCCGCATGTATCTCCTGATGGAACTGGCCCGCGACGACGGCGATACCGCCACCGTGCAGTCGATCGACAGCCAGATGGAGACGCGGTTTCCTTCCAGTCCCTGGCTGACCGAGGCACTTTATTCCAGCGGGAATATGTTCCTGCTGCTCAAGGATTATCCCAACGCCATCACTTATTACGGCGAGGTGGCGAAACGCTACCCCACCAGCAAATACGCGCCCAGCGCCCACTGGCGCACCGGCTGGCTGAACTACCGCCTGGGCCAGTACCCGGAAGCCGCGCGGCTCTTCGACGAACAGATTCGCTTCTACGCGGGAGGCAGAGAGATTCCGTCGGCCCTCTACTGGCGGGGCCGCATAGACGAGGAGCAGGAGCACCGGCTATCGACCGCAGCCGCCTATTACAAAACCATCCTCCGCGTTTACCCGCACTACTATTATGCGATGCTGGCCCAGGACCGCCTGAACAAACTGGGCACTGTAACCGCCGATTCCATCGTCGCTCTCGACGCGCTCCAGCCCGAGCCCATCCCCGAGCTGAGCGACGACGTCCCCGAAGACGATCCGCACGTGGTGAAAGCGCGACTTCTCGCCAATGCAGGCCTCAACGAGTACATCGCACCGGAAATCCAGGCAGCGGATGGAAGCGACGAGTGGGGCGCCTTTGCTGAAGCCGATATCTATGCGGCCGGCGGAGAGGCGTGGAGGGCCATGCGCCTTCTCAAGCGCGCCATCCCGTTTTACACGTCTGCGCCGATTGAAGCCCTTCCCATCGCCTACTGGCGCATCCTCTTCCCGGAGATGTACTGGTCCGACATCAAAGCCGATGCCGAGAAGAACGGCCTCGATCCTTACATGGTCGCCTCGCTGATACGTCAGGAAACCGAATTCAACCCTGGCGCTGTCTCGAACAAGAGCGCCTACGGTCTCATGCAGCTTCTGCCGTCTGTGGGTCGCGCGATGGCCCGCGAAGAAGGCATTCACCACTTCGAGACCAGTGAGCTGTTGAACCCCGCGACCAACATCCGTCTCGGCACACTCTATCTCCGCGAGATGCTGGAGAAGTTCAATAATCAGCCGGAGTATGCCTTTGCCGCCTACAACGCCGGCGACGATCGCGTTACCGACTGGCAGAGCATCGGCAATTATCACGGCATCGATGAGTTTGTGGAATCGATCCCGTTCACTGAAACCCGCGAATACGTCCAGGCCATTCTGCGCAACGAGGAGATCTACCGCGAGCTCGACAAGGCGACCGCCGAGCACGCCCAACGGTGAGCTGACCGCGGGGTTTCCGCGTGCTATCATCCCCCTTCGCGTTTGAGGAGCGCCCTGCGCGCCTTCCCATCTGTCTGCTGAAGGAGCTGTTGCAATGATCCTCCCCGTCACACGCAGGTTCTCCCTGCGTTCGTATTCAGTTTCAGCCGCCTTATTCCTCTTCATCGCTGTCGTCGCTCCCGCGCAGGAATCAGCCGCTCCGCCCTCCGTGGGCGAAACCCACGGCATCGCCATTGCCAACATGGATCCCTCGGTGAAGCCCGGCGACAATTTCTATCTCTATGCCAACGGCGGCTGGATCGCTCGCACCGAGATTCCGGCGGACCGCGCCGGCCTGAGCGTCTTCTCCGTCCTGCTCGACCGCAGCAACAAAGAAGTCGCCAGCATCATTGAAGACGCCGCCAAATCCAGGCCGCCTGTCGGTTCGAACGCCCGCAAGATTGCCGATGTCTACAACGCGTACATGGATGAGAAGACCATTGACGCGCTCGGCATCAAGCCTCTCCAGCCGCATCTCGATGCCATCGCCGCCATTCACGATAAGGACGGCCTGGCCCGCTATCTCGGCACCACGCTTCGCGCCGATGTAGACCTGCTGAACAACGCCGTCTTCTCCACGCCGAATTTTCTTGGATTGTGGGTAGCGCCGGGCTTTTCGGATTCCGAGCACTACATGCCGTATCTGCTCCAGGGCGGACTCGCCATGCCCAGCCCCGGCTATTACCTCGATGACAGCGAGCGCATGAAGGAGATCCGGGCGAAGTACGTGACGCATGTTGCCGCGATGCTGAAGCTCGCCGGACTCGACGACGTCGATGCGCGCGCCGCCCGCATTGTCGCCCTCGAACACGCCATCGCCGAAGTGCAGATTCCTCTTTCTGAAATCGAGAACATCGCCAAAGCGAACAATCTCTGGCACCGCAGCGACTTTGCTGCGAAAGCTCCCGGCCTTGACTGGAGCGCGTATTTCGAAGGCGCCGGCCTCGCGCATCAGCAGGAATTCATGGTGTGGACGCCCACGGCGGTGACCGGCGAGGCCGCTCTTGTCTCGTCCACTCCTCTCGACACCTGGAAAGACTGGCTCACCTTCCACCTCATCGACCACTATGCCCCGGTCCTCGCGAAGCCCATCGCCGCCGAGGCGTTCGCCTTCACGGGCACCACTCTCAGCGGCATCCAGCAGCAGCGCCCACGCTGGCAGCTTGCGGTCGGGGCCGTCAATGGATACCTCGGCGACGCCGTTGGCAAGCTCTACGCACAGAAATATTTCTCTCCGGAGGCGAAGGCGGAAGCGCAGGCGATGGTCGCCAACCTGATCGCCGCCTATCACAAGCGCATCGACGCTATCACCTGGCTCGCGCCGTCCACGCGCGCCGAAGCCCAGGCAAAACTCAATACCCTCTATGTGGGTATCGGCTATCCCGAAACGTGGAAGGACTACTCCGGCTACGAGGTGCATACCGACGATGCCTTCGGCAATGCATGGCGCCACGGCCTTTGGTATTACCACGACCAGGTCGGCCGCATTGGCAAGCCCGTCGACCGTCACGAGTGGTCGATGGAGCCGCAGACCGTCAACGCCGTCAATCTGCCTCTGCAGAATGCACTGAATTTTCCGGCAGCGATTCTCCAGCCGCCGTTCTTCGATCCCAAAGCGCCGGCCGCGCATAACTACGGTGCCATCGGCACCGTCATCGGACACGAGATCAGCCACACCTTCGACGCCGAGGGCAGCGCCTTCGACTCCAAAGGACGGGTCCGCAACTGGTGGACACCGTCCGACCATGCTCATTTTGAAGAGCAGGCGCAGAAGCTCATCGACCAGTACGACGCCTATGAGCCGTTCCCGGGTGTTCACGTCAATGGCAAGCAGACCATCGACGAGAACATCGCCGACCTGGGCGGGGTCGCCGCCGCGTACGACGGCTATCACGCCTCGCTTCACGGAAAACAGCCGCCCATGCAGGATGGCTTTACCGGCGACCAGCAGTTTTACATTTCCTTCGGCCAGAACTGGGCATCGAAGGCACGTGAAGCCGCGATGCGCCGCCAGGTTCTCACCGACAGCCACTCGCCCGGCCAGTTCCGTGCCGATATGGTCCGTAACTCCGATGCCTGGTACAAGGCCTTCGACGTCAAGCCAGGCGAAACGCTCTACCTTGCTCCGGAGAACCGAGTGCGCATTTGGTAAGCCGCTCTGCGGCGCAAAAGAAAAGGGCAGGGTTGATCGTCGATCATCCTGCCCCATTTTGGACTGGTTAAACTCTAATCCCTAAACGCTAACCCCTGCCTTCTCTAGGCCGTGTGCTGCAGTACCTCTTCGCGCACCACCTCGTCGTGGCGTTCTTCCGCGCTTGAGCTCGGAAGAGCCACTGCCAGAACGTCCTCGATCCGGCTGGCGTAGTGGATCGTGACACCGTCGACCTGCTCCGGCATCAGATCCTCTTCCACGTTCAGCCGATTCTCCGCCGGCAGAATCACATCCTTCACGCCGGCGCGCTTGGCGGCCAGGAATTTCTCCTTGATCCCGCCCACCGGCAGCACGTTGCCGCTCAGCGTGATCTCGCCTGTCATCGCGGTCAGCGGATGCACGGGCCGATCGGTGAGCAGGCTCACCAGCGCCGTCGCCATGGTGACACCGGCCGAAGGACCATCCTTGGGAATGGCACCTGCCGGCACGTGGATGTGCAGATCGGTGTCCTTCAGCAGATCCTCCTCGAGCCCGAGTGACTTCGCGTTCGAACGGACCCAGGTGAGCGCTGCCTGCATGGATTCCTGCATGACCTCGCCAATCTGGCCCGTCATCGTGAAGCCGCCCTTGCCTTTCATCCGGTTGGCCTCGATGAAGAGGACGTCGCCACCAGCCGGAGTCCAGGCCAGCCCCACCGCTACGCCGGCGCGCTTCGTCCGTTCGGCGATCTCGGTGTCCACGCGAATCTTGATTCCGCCCAGAAATTCCTGGACCACCTCGCGCGTGATCACCAGCTTCTCGGTGTTACCCTCCGCGATGCGCCGCGCCTGCTTGCGGCAGATGGTGCCAATCTGCTGCTCCAGTTTGCGCACGCCCGCCTCGCGGGTATAGTGCCGCACGATGTAGTTCACGGAATCTTCGGGGAACTCGATGTTCTCCGGCTGGATCCCGTTTTCCTTGATCTGCCGCGGAATCAGATACCGGAAGGCGATGTGCTTCTTCTCTTCTTCCGTGTACCCCTGGAGCTCGATGATCTCCATGCGATCGCGCAGCGGCTCGGGCACTGTATCGAGCACGTTTGCGGTGCAGATGAACAGCACCTTGGACAGGTCGAAGGGCTGGTCGAGATAGTTGTCGCGGAACGTATTGTTCTGCTCCGGATCGAGAATCTCCAGCAGCGCCGACGCCGGATCACCGCGGAAATCCCGTCCCAGCTTGTCCACCTCGTCCAGCATGAACACTGGATCGTTCGCCCCCGCGCGCCGCAGGTTCTGAATAATCTGACCAGGCAGGGCGCCGATATACGTCCGCCGGTGCCCGCGCAGCTCAGCCTCATCGTGCATGCCGCCCAGAGAAATCCGGCGGAACTCCCGGCTCAGCGCCCGGGCGATGCTGCGCCCCAGCGACGTCTTGCCCACACCCGGAGGTCCGACGAAGCAGAGGATCGGCCCTTTCATATCGGCCTTGAGTCGGCGCACGGCCAGATAGTCAAGGATGCGGTCCTTCACCTTCTTCAGATCGTAGTGATCCTCGTCGAGGATCTCCCGCGCCTTGGTGATGTCCACTTCCGAGCCCGACGACTTTGACCACGGCAGAACCGCCAGCCATTCGATATAGTTCCGCGTCAGCGAGTAGTCGGCTGCCATCGGCGACATGCGCGAGAGCCGGTTCAGTTCTTTCAGAGCCTCTTTCTTCGTCTCCTCCGGCATTCCCGCCGCTTCGATCTTCTGCTTCAGCTCTTCAATGTCTTTCTGGCCCTCGTCCATTTCGCCGAGTTCCTTCTGGATGGCCTTGAGCTGCTCGCGCAGATAGTAGTCCCGCTGCGACTGCTGCACCTGGTCCTGGACCTCGCTCTGAATCTTGTTGCGCAGTTGCTGGACTTCCAGCTCCTTCGCGAGGTGCTTGTTGATCCGCTCCATCCGCGCGGTCACATCGGGCGTCTCCAGCAACTCCTGCTTGTCGGTCGTTGCCAGGAACGGCAGGGAAGAGGCGATGAAGTCCACCAGCCGTCCAGGCTCGTCGATATTCATTGCGATCGTCTGCAATTCGTCCGATAAGGTCGGCGATGCTGTGACAATCTGCTGGAATTGCGTTACGACGTTCCGCTGCAGTGCCTCGACCGCCGGATTTTTCGCCGCCGGCGTCTCCGGAACCGTCTCGACCGACGCCAACATGAAGGGCTCGATCTTCGAAAACTCGCCCAGCCGGACCCGTTCATTGCCTTCGGTAAAGACAAAGAGACTCTGGTTCGGCATCTTCACGACCTTGTGAACCGTCGCCAGAGTGCCGAACGTGTGCAGATCCTGGGGCTGCGGGGCGTCCACGCGCGCATCGCGCTGCGCGACCACCACAATGCTCTTTTCCTCGCCGAGCGACTGGATGAGCTGGATGGAACTTTCCCGTCCCACCGTCAGCGGGAGCACGGCGTGGGGAAACAAAACGGTATCCCGCACGGGCAGGATGGGCAGAACCCGCCCCTCCCCGCCTTCCCGTTTGCTCGGATCGCCCGGTTGAATGATGCTGATGAAATCGCTAGCCATGAGTGTCCTTATATCAAATAATTACTCATTGGATTCAGCAACTTTGAAAAAGTCTCAGTCGAGCCCTCCGGCCCTCGCCGGCATTGCCCTGCATGCCGTGCAAATCCCTGCTGCTCTTTTACTTGGATGCTCCTCGCACATCCGTACGCGGCCGACGCCGCTTCCGTTCCCAAAGCCGGGAGCCCACTCTTACGGCGGTCAGATGCTGTCTCAACCCCACAAGCGGCACCCGATGGCTGCCTACGCAGCTGCCGTGGCCGCCCGGTACCGCCCCAGCTCCCGTACCATGGAGCAAGTCGCTGGCAGTCGCTTTAAGGCTTCATCGGCAATCTTCGGATCCGCCAGCTGATAATCCGCGTAGAAAACATACTCCCAGGGCCGTCCCGGGACCGGTCTGGATTCGAGCCGGGTCAAATTGGTGCCCGTCTCCGCAAAGACCTTCAGAGCCGCCACCAGCGTCCCCGGCCGGTTCTCCACCGCAAACGCCAGGCTGACCTTGTTCGGCTGCGCGTTCGGCTGCACCTGCTCCCGTTTCCGAATCAGGAAAAAGCGAGTGTAGTTCTCCGCGTTGTCCTCGATGCCCGCCACCAGGATCTCCGCGCCATAGGATTGCGCCGCCTGCGCGCTCGCGATTCCAGCGATCCCGGCATCGCGCAGTTCCATCAGCTGCTTCACACTCCCCGCCGTGTCATAGAACGGAGCCGCTTCGATTTCCGGGTGCTCCACAAAGAAACGCCGGCACTGCGCCAAAGCCACAGGGTGCGAGTACGCCTGCCGAATCCTGTCCAGCCGGGCCCCCCGCACGCCGATCAGGTTGTGCCGGATTCGCAGCAGCCACTCACTCTCCACACCGACTTCGTGAGCCAGCAGCAGATCATAGTGCTCCACCACCGATCCCGCCAGCGAGTTTTCGATCGGAATCACAGCTGCATCCACGGCCCCGTCTAACACCGCCGCAAACACCTCTGCCGACATGGCGCAGGGAAGAAGGGTTGCTTCGGGATCGGCTTTTAGTGCGGCTTCATGGCTGAAGGATCCTGGCTCTCCCTGAATCGCGATACGCACTGGATTCCACCTCCGCTTTCCTTTGTATCCCAACGGCAACCTATGGCGTCCCGCGCGCCTCCTATCCATGCGTTGGAGATCGAACGGAAAGGAGATCAACGGATGCTCTGGACGTTATTCGTCATCCTGCTGATCGCCTGGCTTGTCGGCCTGATTGGCTTCCACGTTGTCGCCTGGTACATCCATATTCTGCTCATCCTGGCGCTGGTGGTGCTCGTCATACAGCTGATTAGCGGGCGAAGGCCCGTGGTCTAGAACGCAGTTCGTTGCTGGTAGTTTGCTGGCTCGGTATTAATCCACCCAAGGGGGGTTCCATGAATTCAGATCAGGTGAAGGGCAAGGCCAACCAGGCAGTTGGCAAAATGAAACAAGGTGTCGGAGAAGCGACCGGCAGCGACCGGCTCGCCAATCAGGGAGTAGCTGACCAGGTGAAGGGCGCCGCCCAGGAAACATGGGGCAATGTGAAAGACGCCGCCCATGAAACATCCAAGACTCGCGAGAAGGAAGCCGAGCATAACGCGGACCAGGCCCGCCACAACATCAGCAACAAAGTCGAAGACGCGAAAGATCGCGCCAACGAGAAAATCGACGCCTACAAACAGCAGGAGCGCGATCGCCGCTCGGCTTAAACAACAGCTACCAACATTCGAATCCGGTCGCGGCACGTACCGCGATTGGGTGCATCTACCTCACCGGGCTTGCGGACCTCCGCAAGCCCGCTTTTTTTATTCGTTCTCGAATGGGATATCCGCGTTGCGCAGGCCCAGCTTTGCCCCGATCGAATATCCGATCATCGCTACCGCCGGCCATGTCGCAATAAAGCGCCCCTGCCCATCCAGCAGGCCGCTGTCATGGTCCAGGCTGAAGAAGGTGAGCCACAGCTTCTCTGAGGCGCCACAGTGGTAGCAGGCCAGCGGACCCGTCGGCATATCCAAAACGTGCAGCGCCCACAGGAACCACCAGATCAGCCCCATCATCCACGGCAGTGTCGCGCTCTCGCTGGGATACATCTTCACCACACCAAACGCCACCGCCAGCGGCGCCGCGAACGAAACGGCCAGCGTCACCGCCGGGGGCACGAACTCCGGATGGAACATGGTGATGGCCAGCAGCGCCAGCCCCCATACCACCAGGCTCACCGCCAGGTGAAAAAAGAACCACAGCGCCTGATACAGAACCCGGGTCTCCGTCGGCCCCAGGGCCTCCGCCGTTCGGGAATTCGCTCCTGGACCCAGACGTATCACCCCTCAGACTATCGTGCCCGCGCGCTCGCGCGCAGCTTTTTCCTGCAGCTTTTGAGGGACCCACCTATCATGGAACTATGCTCCTCGAAGGCATCTTCCCGGCGATCACCACGCCCTTCTACCCCGACGGGCGCCTCTACCTCCGCAAACTCGAGCACAATGTCGAGCGCTATTCCCGCACCATGGCTGCGGGTCTGGTGGTTCTGGGGTCCACCGGCGAGGCTGTGATGCTCAGCGATGAGGAAACCCGCGATGTCCTGCGCCACGCCGCCCGCGCCGCCGCCCCGGACAAGGTGCTCGTCGCCGGCATTGGCCGCGAGAGCCTCAGCGAGACGGCGCGCCTGGCCGAGTACGCCGCTGGCCATCAGTATGACGCCGTCCTGGTCCGCACGCCGCACTACTATGGCCCGCTGATGCGCGCCCCGGAGCTATTGACCTACTACCGCACGCTCGCCGACCAGTCGCCGCTTCCCGTCATCCTCTACAGCATCCCCAAATTCACCCATCTCGACATTCCCGTCGAGGTTGCCGCCGAGCTGGCCCAGCATCCCAACATCGTCGCCATTAAGGAATCCTCCGGCAGCTTGGAGCGCCTGAGCCAGCTGATCGCGGCCACCCGCAACGCACCCAGGCGCACGGTCTTAGTCACCCCGGTCTTCGCCGCGTACACCAACCGCATGATGACGGCCGATACCGAAGCCAGTGCTGCCCTCGCCGCCGAGCTGGTTTCGATTGATGGTTTCGGCGCCGGTAGCCCGGT
This sequence comes from uncultured Acidobacteriaceae bacterium, assembly GCA_963770525.1. Classification (GTDB taxonomy): domain Bacteria; phylum Acidobacteriota; class Terriglobia; order Terriglobales; family Acidobacteriaceae; genus Palsa-343. The sequence goes on from CAVYPY010000013.1 coordinate 545,556, forward strand.
TGACGCGGCCGTGATGGCCGCACCCCGTGTCAAAGCCATGCGCAAAAAAGAGATTGGCTTCCAGGTTCTCTCCGGCTCCGCCGAAAATCTGCTGCCCGCCTTCGAGGCAGGCGTCTCCGGAGCCGTCCTCGCCTTTGCCGCCCCCGCGCCCCAGGCCTGCCAGGAGGTCTACACCGCGTGGAAGGAAAACGACTCGCGCATCGCGGCGGAGAAGCAGCAGCGCCTCATCGCCGCCTCCCGTCTGGTGGCAGGGAAGTACGGCATCCCCGGTCTGAAGCACGCCTGCGATCTCAATGGCTACTACGGCGGCGTTCCCCGCATCCCGCTCCTGCCCCTGAGCGCCGAACAGAAAGCCGAAGTGGCCGCGGCCATGGCCGACGTTCGCAACTAGCCAGGCCCGTCGCTCGGCGCAGCTTGACCGCAGGGCCGAAATAGCAGAATCTTCCCCCAAATGTTCCTGAAACAGTACTACCTCGGCTGTCTCGCGCACGCCTCGTATCTCCTCGCCGACGAGGCCACCGCCACGGCCATCGTGGTCGACCCGCAGCGCGACATCGAGCAGTACCTCGCTGACGCCGACGCGCACGGTTTCGCCATCCGCCACGTCTTCCTCACCCACTTCCACGCCGACTTTATTGCCGGCCACCTGGAACTCCGCGACCGCTGTGGCGCCGCCATCCACCTCGGCGCTCGCGCCCAGGCCGAATACGCCTTCGTCCCCATGACGGACCGCTCCGTCCTCGAATTTCCAGGCTTGCGCCTGCAGGTCATCGAGACTCCTGGACACACGATTGAATCCATCAGCCTTCTGGTCTACGATCTCCAGCGCGACGCCACCCGCCTGCACGCCGTCCTCACGGGCGACACGCTGTTCATCGGTGATGTCGGCCGTCCCGATCTCCGCGCCTCGCTCGGATGGACCGCCGCGGAACTCGGCGCCCACCTGTACGAATCGCTCCATCGCCGGCTCCTCCCGCTGCCCGACGACACCCTCATCTATCCGGCGCATGGAGCCGGCTCTCTCTGCGGCAAGAACCTTTCCAAAGAGACGGTCTCGACCATGGGCGAGCAGCGCCGATTTAACTACGCCCTGCGCCCCATGACTCGCGAACAGTTCATTGCCCTGGTCACCGCGGATCAGCCCGACGCGCCGCCCTACTTCACCATGGACGCCGTCCTGAACACCCGCGAGCGTCCTACTCTGGATGCGACCCTCGAGCAGGAACTCCAGCCCCTCGTCCTCGAAGCCTTCCTTGTCCTGGCAGCCGAGGGCGCGCAGGTTCTCGACGTACGCCAGCCTGACGAATTTGCGGCCAGCCACCTGCGCGGCGCCCTCAACATCGGCCTCAGCGGGCAGTACGCCACCTGGGCCGGAACCGTCCTCGATCCTGCCCACCCGATCCTCTTGATTGCCGACCCGGGCCGCGAGCAGGAAGCCGCTCTGCGCCTCGGCCGTATCGGCTTCGATCGCGTCCGCGGCTATCTCGACGGGGGGATGGCCGCCTTCGCGGCCCGTCCCGACCTTCTCGCGTTTGTCCCGCGTGTCATGGCTCCGGAAGTTGCCGTAGACCTGGCCAGGTCCGCGCCGCCCTTTCTGCTCGACGTTCGCGCCCCACGCGAATGGACCGCGCGTCATATCCAGGGCAGCTGCAATCTGCCGCTGAACCGTCTTCGCGATCATTTGAGCGAAATCCCTCGCGATCGCCCCGTCGTCGTCCACTGCGCCGGGGGCTACCGCTCCTCCATTGCCGCCAGTCTCCTGCAGCAGCAGGGAATTACTCGTCTGGTAGAAATGACCGGCGGCCTCGCTGCCTGGGACGCTGCGTCTCTTCCCGTGATCGCTGAAACGTCGTTGTGATCTCAGATGCGGGCAGCCACCGACGGGTGCACCCCCGCCGATCCCGCCCCCTGGGGAGCCGGCGTCAGGCCATGCCGCCGCATCACCGTCCCGATCGCGGCGACATCCGGCGGCCCGCCCGCCGCTGCCTTTAGAATCGCGGCGATCTCACGGAAAAAATCCGGCCCCAAAATGCCGGGCGTGATCACCGCCAGGCTTTTCGCTGTCTCTGCATGAATATTCTCGAAGCGATGCACCGCTCCGCGGGGAATGCACAGCACGTCGCCCGGTCCGATCTCGACCCGGCGGCCCTCCACGGTAAAGGTCAGCACGCCGCCCAGTCCGTAGATCGTCTCCTCATACCCGTCGTGGCTGTGCGCCGCCGGCACGGCAGCCTGTGCTTCCACGTCGAATTCAAACATCGCGGCGGAGCCGCCCGATTCTGCCCCTTCCAGGACAAATCGAATCGTCAACCCACCGATCCGTATTTCCTCGCCCGTTCCAGCCCTCATGACGCCTCCGCAGGATCCAGTTCGCAACCACGTGAGCACGCGTCAACTCTGCTGCATTCTATCCGCTTCATCCCGAACGATGCCCTTGGATGCGCTCAGGCATCCGCAACGCACCGCCAGCGCCCCTGTGCGATAATCGCTCGACCCATCCCCGCATCTTCGAACCAGCAACAGGAGGATCCGAATGTCTCCTGCAACCGCATCGCCTGTCCTCACTATTGAGGTGGAACGCTGCTCCGCCCGCGAAGTCACGGTCCGCTGCCACGGTCGCCTGGTGGCTGGCGCCACGCACATCCTTTACACGCCGGTGCGCGAGCTGATCCCCAACACCCGCCGCATCGTCCTCGATCTCGCCGACCTCAGCCACACGGACAGCATGGGCCTCGGCACGCTGGCGCGTCTCTATGTCGCCGCGAAATCGGCCGGCTGCAGCCTCGAGCTGATGCACCTCAACAAGCAGATTCGCAATCTGCTCGGCATCACCCACATGCTCGACGTCTTCACGGTGGTTGGCGAAAAAGGCATTAAGTGGATGTGACCTGACGGTCCAGGACCCCGGTCTGGCCTCGCCTGCTCCCTTGACAATCCCCCTTGCGAAGCGAAAGATGACTCAGCCTCTCCAGGAGCCAGTTCTTACTGCCCTCACCTTCCCGCTCCACTCCTGCCGGAAGCCAGGCCCTTGTTCCCCTCAAACAGAAGAAGCTGCGCTGGATTCGATAATCCGCGTCGCACTTCCCTGAAAGACCGCGCCCGGCGGCTCCCACCGCGAATGCCCCGCCGCATATTCGTCACTCACCGTTCGCGTCTTCACAGCCCGAGGAGGGCTCACATCCCATGAACCATCGCACCTTCAGTGCACTAGCCCTGGGCAGCCTTGCCCTGTCCGCCGCCATCGCCATCGCCCAGGACGCCGGCCCAACCCCGCCGCCCAACGTCCTCGTCATTCAGCGCGAGTACCTCAAGCCCGGCATGGCCGGCAGCCTCCACGCCCGCTCCGAAGCCAACTTCGTTCGTGCCGAGCAGGCCGCCAAATGGTCCACCCATTACATCGCCATGGACTCCATGTCCGGCCCCAACCGCGCCCTGTTCGTATTTGCTTACGACTCCCTCGCGGCCTGGGGCAAGGACCAGGAAGCGCAGAACGCCAACCCCGCCCTGGCCGAGGCCATCGATCAGGCCAGCCAGACCGACGGCGAGCTCCTCACTCGTTACGAGAGCCAGACTTTTATCTACCACCCGGAAATGAGCGTCCACGCGGCCGTCGAGGTTCCCCATCAACGCTACTGGGAGTTCACCTCGTTCCGCATCAAGCCCGGTCACGACAAAGAATGGAGCGAGCTGGTCAAAATGTACGTCGACGGCTTCAACAAGATTCCCGATGCGCACTGGGCCCTCTTTGAGAGCAAATGGGGAGAGAACAATGGCGGCGTCTGGGTCAGCGTCAACCCCATGCGCTCCCTCGCCGAAGCCGACCAGGGAATGGCCGACAGCAAGGCTTTCTATACCGCCCAGGGTGACGCGAATATGCAGCACGCCGGAGAACTCGCCGCTGCCTGCATCGAGTCGGTCCAGACCAACCTCTTCGTCGTCAATCCAAAGGAGAGCTACGCCGCCGATGAATGGGCCACCGCGGCTCCGGAAGTCTGGGGCCAGCACTAGTCAACAGGTCCGCTGGGCAAGTCGCTAATTGATCCGTGGAGCCGCGCGCCACGGCTCCACCGGTCATCTGTTCCCTCAACATCTGCAACTCCCTGAGGCCTTTCCGATACGACCGCCGTCACCCTGGGGTCTGCTATCCTGTCGCGACTACGCGAAAGCCGTGTTGCGCCATGCTGAAGTCTCTGCCGGCGGTTCTCCTTCTCCTGATATCAGCAGCGCTGAACGCGCAGGTGCTCGCGAAGCATCCCTTTGCGACTGAGTTGTCGCGGGCTCTGGCGCTGGAAGCCGGAGCTACCGCGACGGACATTCCCCACCACGTCCATTACGACCTGAAGCTTTACGACCGTCACCACAAACTCACCACCGGAACGTGGGATATCTGGCGCGACCCGCAGCACTACGTGCGCACCGACATGATCGCCGGCGACTTCCACTACACGCACATCGACGATCTGGCGCACCACACGCAGTGGCGGCATTTCGACTACATGTTGCCGCTGAAACTCTTTGATCTGCGTCAGAACTATGCGAAGCCCGACGTGCCGGTCGCCTTCTTCAGCAACCGAAAACTGAACCCGGATCCGATGGTCACCTTTCAGCAAATCGACGGTTCGCCCTTTGACTGCACCCCCGAGGTCATCGAGATGCGCATCTGCTTCGATCCCATCGCTCATGTCCTGGCATTTGCGCAGATCATGAACCAGACCGTCACATGGGAGGACTGGCAGCTGCTCGGAACCCACAGCGTGCCGCGCCGCTTCCGCATCTACGATGGCGATCGCCTGATCGTCGAAGCATCCGGCAAAGCGGAGGAGCTGAAGACCTTCCCACCCAATCTGTTTGCCATCCCAGCCGGGCAGCCGGATATGGGCGAACCCGAAAATGACGACAGCGTCCCCCATCGGTTAGTCAGCATGAAACCCCTGAGCCCGGATTTACTGTACGGCAATGTGCTCCTGCAGCTGTCTGTCGACACCGATGGCAAGGTGAAGAAGGCGGACGCCATCGATGCCGACGACAACGACCTGATCGGCGATGCGAAGCACTTCGCCCGGGGCCTGAAATTCGCACCACAAACGAAGAACGGTCTTGCGGTTCCTTTTCAGCAGTATATGTTTGTCCAGCACTCGCCGAGTTTCCAGTAACCCGAATCAACGCGGACGTTCCTGAATACGCAGGCGTTCGCTCGGCGCCAGATAATTCTTACGCCTGAACCAGTCTTCCATCGCTGGCCGCAGCCGATCGAGCGGGATGCGCAGCCCTGCCTCGAGCCAACCATCAGCGACCGGAAGCGTGTCGTCGAAGACCGCGTCGTTCGTGAAATTGCGCATGGCAAAATTGTCGATCCAGGCGATGGGGCAGGGGTGCTCCGAACCATCCGCGGCGATTCGTTCAACCCGCAGCTTGCGAATCCACATGCAGGAAACCCTACTGCCAGAGCCGTGCGGCGAGCAAATTCGCTGGTATCCCAGCCGCACCCGGAACCGCAGACCCCACCGTCAGCCACGTAACATAGTCGCCGGGATGTGAAGGATGAGGGCGATGGTTCCGGAAGAGAACAGTCACCGGTTTTGCCCAGCGGCCGGCAAGCCTCGGCCCAAATCCTCGAGTGAGTCGGCCAGGCGCGGTCAGTAACCGCGGTGGTGCAGATAAAACACCACAACCGATGCCAGCACGCAATAGATCCCGAAGTAATACCAGCGCCCGCGTTCCAGCCACGAACTCAGCCAGCGCAGCGCCAGCAGTCCGGCCAGAAACGCGAAAAGGGCGCCCAGCAGGCTCGGAAAGGCCGCATGCGCAAATCCGGTTGTGTCCGCGTGACGCAGCCGCCACGCCTCGCGGCCAATGGCCAGCGGTGTGATGATCACCGCCAGCGCAAAGCTGAACGACTCGACGCGCACTTTCTTAATGCCCTGGAGAATCCCCACCGAAATCGTGGCGCCGGAGCGGGAGAATCCGCGGAAGGGAAGACAGAGGCCCTGCACGGCGCCAATCATGGCCGCCTGCCCGAAGCCGATCTGATCCGACTCTTCAGTGTCGGGGCGCCGGCCCTCGGCGAGACCCGCGATGAGAATCAGAATACCGGCGGCCAGCAGAGCAGGAGCGACGATTTCGAGATGGCCGAACAGATCCTCAATCTGCGCTTTCGGTGCGCCGCGGAACAGCGTGTGCTCGATGATCTTCATCAGCGCATAGCCGATAATCAGCGTAGGAATCGTTGCGATGATCGCCTGCCAGACAAAGCGCTTCAGGGCTTCGCCGTCGGAAAAGAAGGTCTCTTTCCACTGCTTCCAGAAGTAGACGATCACCGCGAACATCGTCCCCGTATGCATCATCACCAGCAGCAACGTCATCGTGGGGGCAGAGGGGTCCAGCCCCATCAGCTTCTCTGCGACCACCACGTGGGCGGAACTGGAAATCGGCAGGAGTTCGGCAAGCCCCTGAATGACAGCGAGCACAATCACCTTGAGGAGGGACATGCGGAGATTCTACCGGGGCTATGTTGCCGTTCCGTTGACACGGCGGGTTCACTCCTGGATTTATCCCGCTCCCCATCGTTCGAAGTCCACGTTATTTTCGTCATTTGAACCCGCTCCCACACGGCCGGTATCATGAGCGTGAAGGCTCACACGTTTGAGCGGCGACAATCCGGCGGAGAGAGGGCTGCTCCCGCCTCAAATTTCATCGGTTTTCGACAGATTCAGCCAAATTTTTCATCAGGAGACAGAAGACGATGCGTATCGGTGTGTTGACGGGCGGCGGAGACTGCCCTGGTCTGAATGCGGTAATTCGTGCGGTTGTCAGAAAAGGCATCGTCCATTACGGCGACGAGTTCGTCGGATTTCTCGAAGGCTGGCGCGGGGTCCTCGACAACAACACGACGCCGCTGACTCTGGAAAAAGTCGACCGCATCCTAACCGAAGGCGGCACGATCCTGCGTACCTCCCGGACCAACGTCCGCAAAATTGAGGGAGGCATCGAAAAATGCGTTCAGGTGCTGAAGGCCAACAAGCTTGATGCCCTGATCGCCATCGGCGGCGACGACACCCAGTCGGTCACTAACGCGCTCATCCAGGCGGGCGTCCCGGGTGTCGGCGTCCCCAAGACCATCGACAACGATCTGAACGGGACCGATGTCTGCTTCGGCTTCGACACGGCCGTCATGATTGCCACCGAGGCCGTCGATCGCCTGCACACCACCGCCGAGTCGCACAACCGAGTGATCGTTTGCGAAGTCATGGGGCGCGATGCTGGCTGGATCGCCCTCACCGCCGGTGTGGCCGGCGGCGCACACGTCATCCTGGTTCCTGAGAAGCCGATTGATCTCGACCATGTCTGCGCCATCCTGAAGCACAACCACGACCACGGCAAGAAATACGGCATCGTCGTGGTCGCCGAGGGCGCCAAACTCCCCGGCTCCGGAGAGCAAGCCACCAAAGGAGACAAGCTCGATTCTTTCGGTCACGCCCGTCTCACCGGGATCGCCGACCACCTTGCCGAGGAGATCGAGAGGAAGACCGGCTATGAAACCCGCTCCGTCACCCTGGGACATACCCAGCGCGGCGGCACACCGACCGCTTACGATCGCATGCTGGCCACCCGCTACGGTCTGGCTGCCATCGACCTCGTTCACCAGGGCAAGTTCGGCCGGCTCGTCGTCCTCCGCGGCACGAAGATCGAGGACATCCCGTTGGCCGAGGCGATCTCCAAAAATCGCACCGTCGACGACACCTTTCTGTCCATTGTCAGCGGTCTCGAACCGAAACTTTAACTCATACGTCCCATCCTGCTCTTTTTACAATGATTGAGCAGGATGGGTTAGATACCTGAGTACTCCACTAAAAGGGTGTTTCTTTCCCGTTGCTCCGTATGGTATACAGAGCGTGCTGCTCTGGCCGGAGGCTCCGTGAAACCCTCGCAATCCCAACCCGCCGAAGTGCGTGAAGTCATGGACATTCGACAGGCGGCTCACTATCTCGGCATCAGCGCCGACAGTCTCTACCGCTATGCCGCCTCGGGATTCATTCCCGCCTTTCGCCTCGGCAACCGCTGGCGCTTCCGCAAATCCCGTCTCGATGAATGGATGGATCGTTCGTCCGGGATTGAAGAAGTTCCGGCGCCCAAACTCGTCCGCGGCGCGCAGAAGAAGCCCGTGCGCTCGGCACGCGTTCTCACTCGCTCGGTCCGCACCGGCTCCTGAGCGCTGCACGCTTCGCCTTCTGATTTCGGTTACCCCTCTTCCGCGCGCTTTTCAATCGTGCTGAGTGTCCGTGTCTTTTTCCGCCCCGCCTTCGGCGTATTCTGGTGGTCGGACCTCTGTTGCGACGCAAATCCGCCAACGCGGTTCCCAGGAGGCGAGTGGCTGAATGTCCGCGCGGACGATGACACGCATCCACGATGACCGGCTTTTCTCTTCAGATCCCACCCTGCGCAGCCTGGCCCGACATCTCTATGCGCAGGTGCGCGACCTTCCCCTGATCAGCCCTCACGGACACACCCAGGCCGCCTGGTTTGCCCGCAATCAGCCCTTCCCAAACCCCGCGAAGCTCTTCGTCCAGCCCGACCACTATGTCTATCGCATGCTGTACAGCCAGGGCATCTCTCTGGAAGACCTGGAAATCGGCGTCGACGAGCTGAAAAATCCGCGCCGCGTCTGGCGCCTCTTCGCCGAGAATTACTTTCTCTTCCGCGGAACCCCGACACGCCTCTGGCTTGACTATGCCTTTCACGAGTTGTTCGGCCTGGAAGAACGACTCTCAGCGGCCACAGCGGACCTCTTTTACGACCTCATCTCCGAGCGCCTGCAAACGCCGGAATTCCTGCCTCGTGCCCTCTACGAGCGTTTCCGCCTGGAAGTCCTGGCCACCACCGACTCGCCCCTTGACTCGCTGTCTGATCACCAAACCATCCGCGACTCCGGCTGGAACGCCCGCATCCTGCCCACCTTTCGCCCGGACTCCGTCGTCGACCCGGACTTCTCCGGCTTCTCGGACAGTCTCGCTAAGCTCGGCCAGCTCACCGGCGAAAACACCGGAACCTGGAAGGGCTACCTGAACGCTCTGCAACAGACGCGAGCCCGCTTCAAATCCCTCGGCTGTACCGCGACCGATCACGGACATCCCAGTGCTCGCACCGCTGACCTGAACCCGGCTGAGGCCTCGCGGTTATTTGACGCAATTCTCTCCGGCGGCGCCGATGAAAGCGGGAAAGAGCTCTTCCGCGCCCAGATGCTGACCGAGATGGCCCGCATGAGCGTGGACGACGGCCTTGTCATGCAGCTCCATCCTGGCTCCTTCCGCAACCACAATCGCCAGCTTTACGAACGCTACGGGCGGGACATCGGCGCCGACATCCCTCTGCCCACCGACTATGTCCGTGCGCTGCATCCGCTCCTCCAGCGTTTCGGCAATGAAAAGGACTTCACCCTCATTCTCTTCACGCTGGACGAAACCACCTACAGCCGCGAACTGGCCCCGCTCGCCGGTCACTATCCCTGCCTGCGTCTGGGTCCTCCATGGTGGTTCTACGACAGCCCCGAGGGCATGCTTCGTTTTCGCGAGCAGGTGACGGAGACCGCCGGTTTCTACAACACCGTCGGATTCAACGACGACACCCGCGCCTTCCTCTCCATTCCCGCGCGTCACGACGTCGCTCGCCGCATGGACTGTGTCTGGCTGGCGCGCCTGGTCGCCGAACACCGCCTCGACGAGGACGAGGCGGTCGAAGTGGCCCGCGATCTCACCTACAACCTGGTGCGCAAGGCGTATCGACTCTAAGGGAATCACGTCTCCGCATGAGAAACGCTGGCACCGCGGTGGAAGACAGAAGTGAACCGGAGAGTACCGGCCGCGTACGCCTCGGCCGCGTGCGCTGGACCATCTGCGCCATGCTCTTCGCCGCCACCTCCATCAACTACATGGATCGCCAGGTCATTGCGATCCTCAAGCCGACTCTCCAGCACAGCATCGGGCTCACCGAGGTCAATTACGGCTACATCGTCTTCGCTTTCCAGTTGGCCTATGCCATCGGCGTGCTGGCCGCCGGCCGCCTCATCGATCGCCTCGGCACGCGCATCGGCTACTGCGTGTTCATGGGCATCTGGAGCCTTTCCGCGATGGGCCACGCGCTGGCCAACAGCGCTTTCGAATTCGGCATTGCCCGCTTTTGCCTGGGTCTCGGAGAATCCGGCAATTTCCCGGCCGCCATCAAAACGATCGCCGAATGGTTTCCGCAGAAAGAACGCTCGCTGGCCACCGGCATCTTCAACTCGGGCGCCAACGTCGGCGCAATCCTGGCGCCGCTGATGGTTCCCTGGGTCGCGCTGCACTACAGCTGGCGCGCCGCGTTCCTCATCACCGGAGTTTTCAGTCTTGCGTGGATTTTCTGGTGGTACAGGAACTACCGCAAGCCCGCCGACCATCCCACGCTCACCGGCGTCGAGCTGCGTCACATCTACGAAGAAGCCGCCGCTCAGATGGGCCCTCGCGTCCGCTGGCTCCGCCTGCTCAGCTTTCGCCAGACGTGGGCTTTCGCCATTGGTAAATTTCTCACCGATCCTGTCTGGTGGTTCTTCCTCTTCTGGTTGCCCTCCTACTTCGCCAGCCGCTTCCACCTGAACCTCGCCCATCTCGGACTGCCGCTCATCATCATCTACACCATGTCCTCCGTCGGCAGCATCGGCGGCGGATGGCTCCCGGGACCGTTTCGCCGGCTCGGCTTCTCTCCGCAGAAGGCCCGGATCGCGGCCATGTTTGTCTGCGCCTGCTGCGTCGTCCCTATCTTTACCGCCGGCCATCTTCATTCCGAATGGACGGCCATCGGCCTCCTCAGTCTCGCAACCGCCGCGCACCAGGGATGGTCGGCGAACCTCTTCACCACCGCCTCCGATATGTTTCCCAAAAGCGCCGTCGGATCGGTCGTTGGCATCGGCACCAGCGCCGGATCCACCGGCGGTATGCTCCTGGCCGCCAGTGCCGGATGGATCCTGCAGATCACCCACAGCTACGTCAGCCTTTTCATCCTCGCCTCCAGCGTCTACCTGTTGGCGCTTCTCATCATCACGCTGCTTGCGCCAGGTCTGCGCAAAGTGGAGCTGCCCGCATGAGCCTCCTGCTTGCCCACGGTGGTCCCGAGGCGGTTCTCTCGAGTGCCGATCTCGGAGCCCTCTTCTTCTCCGCACTCGACCGGCTCGGCTCATGCCGCCGTGTCCTCGCGGTTCCCCCGGACATCACCCGCCTGCATTCCCGCGCCGGCGAGCTCACCCGCCTTGCCTGGGAATACTACGGCGAGCGCCTCTGTGCGGTTCTGCCCGCGCTCGGCACCCACGCTCCCATGTCCGCCGAACAGCTCACCCGAATGTTCGGCAATCTCCCCCAGGACCTCGTCCGCATCCACAACTGGCGCACGGATATCGAAACCCTCGGCGAAGTTCCTCCCGCGTTCATTCGTGAGCAGTCCGAAGGCAAGCTGGACTACGCCTGGCCGGCCCAGATCAACACCCTCATCGCCGAGGCCGACTTCGATCTCATCCTCTCCATCGGCCAGGTCGTGCCCCATGAGGTCATCGGCATGGCCAACTACAACAAGAACATCCTGATCGGTACCGGGGGCAGGGAAGGCATCAACCGCAGTCACTATCTCGGCGCGGTCTACGGTATGGAACGCATCATGGGTCGCGCTGACAACCCTGTTCGCCGCGTGCTCAACTACGCCTCCGAGCGTTTCCTGCACCATCTGCCCATCGTCTACGTCCACACCGTCGTCGCTCGCGCGGCCAACGGCGCTCTCGTCACGCGCGGTCTCTTCATCGGAGACGACATCGAGTGCTTCCATCGCGCCGCCGACCTCAGCCTACAGGTCAATTTCGAAATGTTGGACCAGCCGATCCGCAAGGCCGTCGTTTATCTGGAACCGCACGAGTTTCACAGCACCTGGCTGGGCAACAAAGCGGTCTACCGTACCCGCATGGCCCTGGCTGACGGCGCCGAGCTGATCATCCTCGCCCCCGCCGTTCGCGAGTTCGGAGAAGACCGCACCATCGACGCCCTCATCCGCAAATACGGCTACCGCGGCACGCCTGCCACTCTGGACGCCGTCGCCAACAACCCTGACCTCGCCCACGACCTCAGCGCCGCCGCCCACCTCATCCACGGATCGTCGGAGGGCCGCTTCACGATCCGCTGGTGCCCCGGCCATCTCACTCGCGAGGAGGTGGAGGGCGTCGGCTTCGCGTGGGGCGACCTCAACCCAATGCTCAGCCGCTACGACCCCACCCAATTGCGAGCCGGATACAACACAGTTGGCGGCGAAGAAATCTTCTTCGTTCCTAACCCAGGCCTCGGTCTCTGGGCCCATCGCGACCGATTCAAGAGCTAGAGGACCACGATGCCTCCCGTTCCGTACCTTCTCCCCAAATACTCCATCGGCGTCGGCGATCGGTTCGCCCACCAGGCGAGGGCTCAGCTCCGCGCCTGCATGGAAGCGGCTCGCTCCGTCGTCACCGTCGTCCCCGTCTGGAACAAATCCAATCGCGAGCACCTCATCATCGGCTCCGAACCGCAATCCACGCGTGCAGCGGCTGATGCGGCCGTTCAGGCCCTCGGCTGGCAGCACCCCTACTATTGCGACGCCGACCACATCAACCTGGCGACAGTGGACCGTTTCCTGGCTCCCTGTGACTTCTTCACCATCGATGTCGCCGATGCCATCGGCAAACCCGCGGAACCCGATTCCATCGAGCGATTTCTGAAGCGGCGCTCGGATCTCAAGGGCGCCGTCCGCCTCGAAAGCGTGAGCGAAACCTTCGAGATCACCCCCGATCTGCTCGATGCCACCGCGACAAAATTCCTCGCCGCCATTCAGCAAGCCGGCCAGGTCTACCGCCATATCGAAGCCGCAAAAGGGAAGGGAAGCTTCATCGCCGAAATTTCCATGGATGAAACCGATGCGGCGCAAACCCCCGCGGAGCTGCTCATCATTCTGGCCGCCATCGCCGACGAGGGCATTCCCATTCAGACCATCGCGCCGAAATTCACCGGACGCTTCAACAAGGGCGTCGATTACGTCGGCGACGTCGCCCAGTTCCGCCGCGAGATCACATCTCGACGTCGCCGCCATCGCCTGGGCGGTCCGCAATTTCGGTCTGCCAAAGAACCTCAAGCTCAGCATCCACTCCGGCAGCGACAAGTTCTCCATCTACCCCGCCATCCACGATGCCACAAAAGACTCCGGCGTCCACCTGAAAACCGCCGGCACCACCTGGCTCGAAGAACTCATCGGTCTCGCCGAAGCGGGATGGCGAAGGTCTGGCTCTGGCGAAGGAGATTTACGCCGAAGCGTACGACCATCGCGCCGAACTCTGCGCTCCCTATGCCACCGTCATCGACATCTCTCCAGCCCAGCTGCCGCAGCCCTCAGTCGTGGCCCACTGGACTTCCGAGCAGTACACCTCAGCCCTGCGCCACGATCCTCGTAATCCGGCCTACAATCCCAGCCTGCGCCAGCTCCTCCATGTAGGATTCAAAGTTGCAGCCAAAATGGGGAGCCGCTATTTGAATCTGCTGGATGCCAACGAGGCCGTGATCGCGCGCAACGTCACACAAAATCTCTTCGACCGCCACATCGCCCCGGTCTTTCTCGGAAAACCCTCCCCGATCTCAACCGAAGTCCACGCGGAGGCGCGATGACCCTGGCCTCGCTGCAGCTCGATGGCAAAACCGCCGTCGTCATCGGTGGAACTTCCGGCATCGGTCGCGCCATCAGCCTGGGCCTGGCCGAATCCGGTGCGGATGTCGTCGCCTCCGCCCGCCGCCTGGAGCAAGTGGACGCCACCGCCGCTGAAATCGAAACTCGTGGCCGAAGAACGCTCCGCCTTGCCTGCGATATGCAGGACCGCGCCTCCCTCGAACGCCTGCTGGCTGAAACCGTCGCCCACCTCGGCCACGTCGACATCCTCGTCAACTCCGCCGGCAAGATCAAACGCGCGCCCACCCTCACCTTCCCCGAAGACGAGTGGCGCGACATCATCGACACGAACCTCACCGGAACCCTCCGCGCCTGCCAGGTCTTCGGCGCGCACATGCTCGAGCGCGGTTACGGACGCATCATCAACATCGCCTCGCTCAACTCCTTCGTCGCCCTCAGCGAAGTCGCCGCTTACGCCGCCAGCAAGGCTGCCGTCGCTTCGCTCACGCGCTCCCTGGCTGTCGAGTGGTCGAAGAAGGGCGTGCTCGTCAACGCCATCGCTCCCGGCGTCTTCCGCACCGCGCTCAACGCCGACCTCCTCGACAACACACCGCGCGGCAAAGAACTACAGATGCGCACCCCAATGAACCGCTTTGGCAAAACAGAAGAAGTGGTCGGCGCGGCCGTCTACCTCGCCTCCGACGCCGCCTCTTTCGTCACCGGCCAGGTCCTGGTCGTGGATGGGGGCTTCCTCGCCAGCGGCGTGAATCAATAAAACAGTGCGAGTAGCCGGTAGTTCGGGAACGGTCTGCCTGCTCTCGGCAGCGCCAGCGCTTCGAAGGGGCAGGCTTCACAGCTCGCGGAAAAATGCGCTTTTGTATCAGGGCACGAGATTACTCGTGCCGTAACCAGCTCAGAATGAGGCGGGCTTTAGCCCCTGAGGAATGTTTTCGCTACCCGCTTCATAGCTGACCGGATTTCAGCGGACCGGACCTAAGCTAAGCGCTCCTCAGCGAACTCCCTTCTCCACCCCTGTAAACTGATGACAGGACCATGCTCAACAACACCATCGCCGTAGCCATGTCCGGTGGCGTCGATTCGTCGACCGTCGCGGCCATGCTGCGCGACGAGGGCTACGACCTCGTCGGCCTCACCCTCCAGCTCTGGAACCAGCGCCGTCTCGCCGGTAAGGAGGGCATTCCCGAGCAGGTCACCGGCCGCTGCTGCTCCCTCGACGATGTCTATGACGCCCGCCGCGTCGCCGAGGCCCTCGACATCCCCTACTACGTCGTCAACGAGCAGGAGCGCTTCGAGCAGGACGTCGTCCGTCCCTTCGTCCGTGAGTATCTCAAAGGCCGCACGCCCATCCCATGCTCGCTCTGCAACAACCACCTCAAGTTCGATCAGCTCCTCGTGCGCGCTCGCCAGATTGGCGCCGACCGCATCGCCACCGGCCACTACGCCCGCAACGAGTACGACCCCGCGCGCAACCGCTGGATTCTGTCCCGCCCCGTCGATCAGTCCAAGGACCAGACATACTTCCTCTTTGGCCTCACCCAGGAGCAGCTCTCCCGAACGCTGTTTCCTCTCGGGGGCTATCGCAAGCCCGAGGTCCGCGCCATCGCTGCCGACCACGGCCTCGCGATCGCCGTAAAGCCCGATTCGCAGGAGATCTGCTTCATCCCCGGCGGCGACTACAAGCGCTTCATCTCCGCGTATCTCGAGGAGCAGGGCGAGTCCATCCCTGACACCACCGGCGAGCTGGTTTCCAGTTCCGGTGACGTGATCGGCCGCCACAGCGGAATTCACAATTTCACCATCGGCCAGCGCAAGGGACTGGGTGTTGCTTCTCCCGATCCGCTCTACGTCATCCAGATCGACAACGCGACGCACCGCGTGACCGTCGGCCCGGACCTCGAGGCCACTACGAAAACTCTCCGCGCCCGCGATCTGAACTGGATTTCCATCCCGCGCCTCGAAGGCGAGATGCGTGTCCGCGCGAAGATCCGTCACCGTCACGAGCCTGCCTGGGCAACGCTCCGCATCTCCGGTCACGACGAAGTCGAAGCCATCTTCGACGAGCCGCAGCGCGCCGTCACACCCGGGCAGTCCGCCGTCTTCTACGACGGCGACGAAGTAGTCGGCGGCGGCTGGATCGCTGCCTGAAGGCGCAACCGTCGCCCTTCTCACGAGTTTCCCCGGGGCAGGTCCGCCCTAATCCCTAACCCCTAATCCCCGCCTCTCTCACCTCACCTCATTCACCAGATCCCGCAACGGCTTCAGCACCGTGAACCGCGTCATCGCCACCGGCGCCTCCGCCTCGTCCAGCAGGGCGAGCTGTCGCGCCTTCCATCCCAGCGGTGCCGGCATTCCGGACGACAAGTAGCCCACCGCTTCCAGTCCCAGCGTGCCCAGTTCCGTCAACTGCTGCACTCGCGGCAGCGCAACTTCCAGTTGCGGCGAGGCTGTCATCAGATCCATTTCCTCGGTCCCACTGAGCCAGGATCGAAACGTGGACATCAGCGTTGCCTCCAGATCGGGCCGGGCCATCGGATCCTGCAAATAGGTGCTCATCACGTTGGCAAAATCATGCCGCGAAGGCGGATCCGGGGGCAGCGCATCCACCAGGTTGTCCAGCGGTGACAGCGTCGTCACCCCATGCTTTTCCGCGTAGTTCGCCCGCGTATCGAAGTCCACCGGTTCCAGCACCGACATCAGCGGCTCCAGCGAATCGATCTCGTCTGTGCCGGTCAGAGCGCGCAGGCTCGCCTCTTCCTGCGAAATCTGCGTCAGCCCCAGACCTTCCAGTCGCAGGTTCTCCACCCACAAACGCCGGTACATGTCATCGATGTTGTCCACCGTACGCGGCGACCACAGCCTCTCCGCAATCGCTGCCGTCCGCGGCCAGATGCGCGAGTCGATCGTTTGCCCGTCCACATACTCGCTCCACATGCACGCTTCTCCGCCCAGAATGCGCGCTGCCTCTTCCGGCGTCAGATCGCTGTTGGCCGGCAGAGGATCCACGCGGTAGTGGTCCGCCGCCGAATCCATGTGGTCCAGGTAGTAGCCGGCCGAGAGAATGCCGCTGTATCCCTGCTTCGCGCCGGCAGCCAGCGAATCAAACCCGCGCCACGACTGCACCATCACGTTCTTCGGCAGTCCCGGTGTCAGCACTTCGTCCCAACCGATCATCTTCTTGCCGTGCTTCGTCAGGATGGGTAACAGCCGCTGGTTGAAATAAGCCTGAATCGCCGCCGTTCCATGCAGATTGTGTTCCCGCGCGAATGCCTGAATCTTGGGATTCTCCCTCCACTCCACACCGTTGTTCTCGTCCCCGCCGATATGCATGTACGGGTCAGGGAAAATTGCCGCCATCTCGCCGACAAATTGGTCGATGAACGTGTACGTGCTCTCCTTCGTTGGGTCGAACACCGGGTTGAATACGCCAAAGTGGCGCTCAATAGAGAACGGCCCCGGACCGCTGGCCAGTTCCGGATACCCGACCGCCCACGACGTGGTATGTCCCGGCATATCGAACTCCGGCACCACGCGGATGCCCAGCTTCCGCGCGTAGGCTACAACTTCCTTCGCCTGCTCCTGCGTGTAATAGAGCCCGTCCGACCCCTCGCCGGTCAGCTTGGGAAAGACCTTGCTCTCGATCCGAAATCCCTGGTCGTCCGTCAGATGCCAGTGAAAGACGTTCAGCTTCACTGCGGCCATCCCGTCCAGCGTCCGCAGGATCACGTCCTCCGGCACAAAGTGCCGCGAGCAGTCGATCATCAGTCCCCGCCAGCGGAATCGTGGCGAGTCCTGGATCGACACCGCGGGAATCCACGAGCCATGCCCGTCGGTTTGCACCAGTTGCACCAGGGTTTCCAGTCCGTGCATCGCCCCCACATCCGTCGCCGCGTGCAGATGCGAGCCCTGCGGCGTCACCTCCAGCGAATACGACTCATCCTCATCTGGCCCCTGTATGGCTTCGCCTGGACCATCCACCATCAGCGTCACCGCCGCGACTCCGCTGGCGGGCGTCTCTGGAATGGTGATCCCCGTCTGCATCTTCAGCCGCTGCACCGTCCACCGAATCGCCGCGTTCAGCCGCGCATCGTCCTGCCGGTTGCTGCCGATCGCGAACCCCGCTCCCATCGGCAGCACGCCGCTGCCCACCGTCAACTGGGCCGGCTCCGGCATCAGCGTATTCACAAACGCAGGTTGAACGCTGTTCGTCTTCTGCGCTATCACCGGATTCGTCATCATGACCCCGGCACCCACAACACAACTCAACCACCCAGCAATTCGGTTCACGTCTCGTCCTCGTCGTTGCGATGTCCGCGATTCAGATTACGCAAACCTCGGCCGCAATGCCAGGGGGAGAGCCGTGCCCGCAATCTGTTACCTTGGCTGTTCACCCAAAATCAGGAGTTGGCTCGCATGCGAATTCGCTCCGCGATCGCAGTTCTCGCTTCGGCCCTGACGGCCACTTCCGTCCTCGCTCAGGATGCGCCCGGCTGGACCCCGCCCGATCCCGCCACCAAAGCTCTCGCGCGCAGCATCTTCGAGCAACTGGTCGATATCAACACCACCGATTCAGTCGGCAGCGTCACCTCCGCCTCGAAAGCCATGCAGCAGCGCTTCCTCGATGCCGGCTTTCCTGCCGCGGATCTCTACCTCGGCGGTCCCAACGATCGCAAAGAGAACCTCGTCGTTCGCTACCACGGCACCGGCGCCCAGCCCCCCATTCTCATCATCTGCCATGAAGACGTGGTCGAAGCCCGCCGCTCTGACTGGACCGTCGATCCCTTCCACTTCATCGAGAAGGACGGCTACTTTTACGGCCGCGGCACCCAGGACATGAAGAACGCCGACGCTATCCTCGTCACCACCTTCCTGCGCCTGCACAAGGAAGGCTACCGCCCCGACCGCGATCTCATTCTGGCCCTCACCGCCGACGAAGAAGGCGGCAAATCCAACGGCGTCGACTGGCTGTTGAAGAACCACCCTGACCTGATCCACGCCGCTTATGCCTTCAACCCGGACGGTGGCGGAGTCGATCTCCAGAACGGCAAGGCCATCACCGCCGACGTGGACGCCAGCCAGAAGCTCTATGCCGATTTCCAGCTCATTACCACCAATCCCGGCGGCCATAGTTCGCTCCCCGTGCCGGACAACGCCATCTACCATCTCGCTGACGCACTCCAGCGCCTGCAGAACTACACGTTTCCCTTCGAGCTGAACGCCATTACCCGCGCTTACTTTGAGAAGCTCAGCACCATCGAGCAGGGACAATCCGCAGCGGACATGAAAGCCATACTGGCGACCCCGCCCGATACCGCCGCCATCGCCCGCCTCTCTGAAACGCCGGAGTGGAATGCCACCGTGCGCACCACCTGCGTGGCTACCCGTCTCCTCGCTGGACACGCCAATAACGCTCTGCCCGGAATGGCTCAGGCCAACGTAAACTGCCGCATCCTTCCCGGACACTCACGCGAGGAGGTGCGTCAGGACCTCATCCGGGTCATCGCCGATCCAAAGATCACGGTCAACTACGTCGATAACACCGGCACCATCCACCCTGAAGCGCCCGACGCGAAGGCTCTGCCCCCCGTCGCTCTCAAGCCCGAGGTGATGGAGCCGCTCGAAAAGATGGTCGCTATCTACTGGCCGGGCACTCCGGTCATCGCCGATATGGCGGAGGGCGCCTCTGACAGCGTCTATACCAATGCCGCCGGTATTCCCAGCTACGACTGGTCAGCGATTCAACTGGAAACGAACGATGTCCGCGCCCACGGCCGCGACGAGCGTCTGCCCGTGGAGTCCTACTGGAAAGGCGTCCAGTTCTGGTACGACTTCCTGCGCACGCTTACCAGCCCTCAGGGTTGACACCCGGGTGTCCTGAGTCTGAAGCGCGTTCAAATAGATGTTCTTTTGGTTTTGTATCAGGGCACGATCCTCGGGTGCCCCATCCTTGGCTCCTCGGTTTTGAGGAGCTCGGGTGGGAAACCACGAATCTTGCCAAGCCGCTTTTGTATCAGGGCACGGCTTCAGTCGTGCCGTAAGAGATCGCCAAACAGATGGGCTTCAGCCCCTGGGAGCTGTGTTCCCACCACTTCAATTCCTCAAATGATTCAATCAGTTTTAGGGAAGGGAATCCGCAGTAGTAGAACCCTTCTTACGGCTTGGCCGGCGTGCTCTCAGCCGGCTGCGTCACGATGCTCACATTCGTGATCCCCGACTGCTTCACCGCATCCATCACCGAAGCAAAAGCGCCGAACGAAACCTTCTCGTCCGCGCGCAGGTAAATCACCTGCTTCGAAGTGTCGGTGTTCTGCGAGCGCAGAATGTTCGGCAGATCGTTCAGGTTCACCGGCTTGTCGTTCAGAAAAACTTCGTTGTCCTTGTTGATCGTCACCACGGTGCGCTGCTCGGTGATCTCCCGCACCGTCTTCGTCTTCGGCACGTTCACCTGAATGCCCGACTGCAGCACCGGCGCCGTCAGCATAAAGATCACCAGCAGGACCAGCACCACATCCACCAGCGGCGTAATGTTGATTTCCGCCAGCGCCGTCTGGGTGTGGCCGCCCCTACTTGTGAAGGCCACGACCGACCTCCCCGGGATCCTGCCCCGGTGCGAGTGCTGCTTCTTCCATGCTGTTCAGCAGCTCGCGCGCAAAGTCGTCCATGCGCGCGGCAAAATCGCGGCAGCTTGCCGTGAACTGGTTGTAGGCAATCACCGCCGGAATCGCCACCAGCAGTCCGGCCGCCGTCGTGATCAGCGCCTCGGAAACACCCGGCGCCACCGCCCGCAGCGTCGCCGTGCCCTCGGTGCCCAGGCCGGCAAAGGCGTCGACAATGCCCATGATGGTGCCGAACAACCCAACGAACGGGGAAATCGCCCCGATGCTGGCCAACCATGTCAGCCGCTGCTCCATCGCCGTCAGCGTCTCGCTGGCCGCCGTTTGCGCGGCGCGTTCCAGGGCCGTAATGTGGCGCGGGGGACCAAAACCGCCCGTCTGCCGGCGGTAGGTTTCGTACACCTCATCGAAGACGTTCACCAGCGGAGCAGGCTTGAACTGCTCGCTCACCGCGGCAATCTCCTGCAGCCGGCTGGCCTTGCGGAAAGCCCGCAGAAACCGCTTGCTCTGCCCGCGGGCGCGCCGGAAGCTGGCCCACTTGCCCAGGATAATCGCCCACGAGAACAGACTCCCGACCAGCAGGACGCCCAGTACCGTCATCGCGACGGGACCGCTGTTGTGAAGCATCTCCAGGACTTCGCTCCCGTTATTCACCGGGGGCGGCGCAACCGGATTCGCGTCCTGGAAAAAAAGAAATGCTGCAGTGAAAACGAGATAGATCATCGCCTGTCTTTCACGTTACCAGAAGCAGGAACCCCGCGGGGGGTTGCACGCACCCCCCGTACCCACCCTGGCATCAGGGTTCTCTATACTTCGATCCTCGAAAACAGCCACGCACTCGTGCCCAGAAACACCATGGCCAGCACCGCCAGCAATCCGAAATCCAGCAGGAAACTGAACTGCCAGGTGAACGCGAACTGCCAGTTGCCGATCAGCAGCCCCCGCAGCCCGTCAATGCCATACGCCAGCGGATCGAATCGCGTGATCCACGTCATCACCGGTCCCAGATTCTTCAGCGGGTACAACGCCCCCGACAAAAAGAACAGCGGCAGCACCAGAAAGTTCATCAGCATCTGAAAACCCTGCATGTCCTTGATCGACGACCCAATCGACGCACCCATCGCCGCGAAGACAATCGCAATCATCGCCACAAAAATCAGCGACGCCGGAATCGCCAACCAGTGATAGGTCGCCGGTGTTCCCGGCGCATGACTGTAGACCGGCCGAAAGCCCGCAATCAGGCACACAACGAGCATCAGCAGTCCCTGCAGCATTGCCACCGTGGCCCCGCCCAGAGTCCGCCCCAGAATGATGTTGAACCGCGGCACCGGCGCTACCAGCGTCTCCTTCAGAAATCCAAATTGCCGATCCCACAGCATCGCCATCCCGGAAAAGATCGAGCTGAACAGCACCGTCATCCCAATCACGCCCGGTGCCATGAACTGGATGTAATTGCCCGCGCCCGCCTTCGCGAATACCGGCCCAAACCCAAACCCCAGAGCCAGCAGATACAGCGTCGGCTGCCCCAGCGACACGATGATCTGCGCCTTCGACCGGAAGTACCGCTTCAGTTCGCGCAGCCACATGATGTAAATCGCGCCCATTCCTGTGCTCCTCGCAGCTCCCGGCTCCTGCCTCCGAGCCTGCAGCCCTGCACCCTGTGCAACCCGTAACCTGCCTCTACCGCTTCTGCCACATCTGCGCAAACCGCCGCATCGCGTCCGCCGAGCTCGCCGCCTCGTCGCGCAGCGAAGTCCCCGTCAGCGACAGAAACGCCTCTTCCAGCGACTCCTTGTTCGTCTGCGCCTTCAACTCCGCCGACGTCCCGATCGCCACAATCGAACCGTGATCCATGATCGCAATCCGATGCGCCACCCGATCCGCCTCGTCCATGTAATGCGTCGTCAGAAAAACGGTCGTCTTCTCCTGTGCGTTCAGCGCCTTCACGTGCGTCCAAAGCTGGTTTCGGCTCTGCGGATCCAGCCCCAGCGTCGGCTCGTCGAGAAACAGGATCTTCGGCGTATGCAGGAACCCCCGCGCAATCTCCAGCCGCCGCTTCATGCCGCCGGAAAACGTCTTCACAAGATCGTTGCGCCGCTCCCACAGCTCAAAAAGCGTCAGCAGCTGTTCGATGCGCTCATGCCGCACCTTATGCGGTATGTGATACAGGATCCCGTGCAGCTCCATGTTTTCGTACGCCGTCTGCTCGTTATCGAGGCTCGGGTCCTGGAACACGATCCCGAACCGCTGCCGCGCCTCCCGCTGTTTCACCCACGGATCGAACCCATCCAGATGGATTCGCCCGCTTGTGGGCCGCAGCAGCGTGGTCAGCATCTTGATCGTTGTCGTTTTGCCCGCGCCGTTCGGCCCGAGAAAGGCAAAAATCTCTCCCGAGTCCACCTGAAAGCTGATGTCTTTCACAGCCGTGAACTGGTCAAACGTCTTCGTCAGGTTTTCCACCCGAATCAAAGGGATTACCTCCCGGCTTTAGTTGGGAATAGGGACAGTGATCCAGTTTGCCAGAAACCGGCGTTTCGGGCTATGCCTTGCTGCGCTGAATATCCGACAGGCAGCGTCTTCCGAACCAGTCTAATGCCCCTCGGTCAGCACCGGCTCCCACCGCACCTGATCGTTCGGCTCGATCGTAATCCGCAGCGTGCCCTCCTGTCGCTTCTTCAGCTGTGGTCCTTTTGCCTTGTGGTCGTGGTGGCCCGCATCGGTAAAGTCGATGCTCGCCTGATCGTCGCCAAGGTCACGGAAGCGGTAGTGAAAGCTGCCCCCCGGAGCGATGGTCTGCACCCCAAATGTGCCGCCGGGATAGCTCATCTGAACCAGCGACACCGGCGTCGCCTGCTCATTCACGATCGTGCACTGAATCCACGGCGAGTGGCACCCGGCCGGCAGCGCCAGCAAGACGCTGGCCGCACACAGAGCTCGAAGGAAAGAACCACCTTTTCCCATCATCCCTGCTCAGACTAACTCACGAGCCATGCCGCCCACCATGCTTCCACGGGCTCAGCACCGTATAGAAGGGAACTGCGGTCGCGTTTTCTTTGCGCGCGGATATCAGTCTCCGCCGGACCAGCCATCGCACCGCCGCCTGCGTCGAGCTCTTCGACACGCCCATTGACTCCGCCATCTCCTGAAAGCTCACCTGCACCGGCTTCCCGCTCCGGGCATGCCGCGCCGCCAGCCACAGATACACCAGAAAACTCACCGGCCGGTGATCGTGACCCACCAGATCGCGCATCAGCACGTCCGTCACGTAATCGTCGAGCATCGGCATGGCTATACCGATCGATACTACAGCAATCCCTGGACGATTGCGCCGGCTGCATGCCGTCGCTATCCTCCCTCAAGCAAGGAGAAATCCGCATGATTCGAGGCATCAAATTCGTTGGCGTTCCCGTCCGCGACCAGAACGCCGCCCTGAAGTTCTGGACCGAAGCCGTCGGGATGCAGGTGGTCACCGATCAGCCCTTCAGCGACAAGCAGCGCTGGATCGAGCTGAAGTTCCCCGGAGCCGAAACCGGCATCGCCCCCTTCACTCCGCCCGGGCAGGAGGATCGCGTCGGCCAGTTCACTTCCATCTCCTTCTGGTGCGATGACGTCTTTGCCACCGCCGCGGCCCTCAAACAAAAGGGCGTCATCTTCGCCAAAGATCCGAAGAAGGAGCACTGGGGCACATCGGCCATCTTTCAGGATCCCGACGGCAACCAGTTCGTGCTGTCCAGCCGATAAAGGAAGGGTAATGGGGCACGATCCCACGCCTTAGAGGACAGACTTGCGCTCGAGGGCTCGCGCCGTCAGCACCACGCCGGTTTCCCGCGTGTGCAGCGTGATCGGGAAGGCCAGCACGTTCCACACCCACCGGTTGCCGGTGTTCGGGAGGTTCAGCACCCCGCGAAACGTCCGGTCGATGTAGGTCTCCCGCGTCTCGGCCACCGTCCGCAGAATGTCCGCCCAGTCGGCGGCCAGCTCCGGCATTTCCTCGAACATGTTGCGTCCCGGGAACCAGTCGCGTGGCTTCTCCATCACGCGGGCGCAGGTTTCATTCACGTATTGCCAGCCGCCGTCACCGTCCAGGATTTCCAGCACCACATCGTCGCCCATGGCCATGTTGATGCGCGAATAGAAGAAGTCCCGCGCATCCACCACCACCGGCTTGCCCCGTCGCTTGGCCTCGAACGAGCGCAGCGCCGTCACCAAATCGTCGATCGAGCTGTAGCCCTTCAGCAGGTGCATGTCTTCCACACCGCCAAAGCGCCGCTCCAGGGTCGCCGACAAGATGATGATCGGCACCTGCGGCCGCCGCGCCCGCAGATCCGACGCCACATCCGTTCCGAATTTTCCCGCGCCCAGGTGATAGTCCAGAACGGCAATATCGATCTCATCCAGCAGCCGCTCGGCTTCTTCCACGGTGCTCGCCGTCTCGGTTACGTAACCGTATTTGCGCAAAATGGTCGAGCGCAGCAACAGATTCTCCGGGTGATCGTCCAGCAGCAGCACCCGGATCGGTGCCGTCGGCGTCTGCACCAGAGTCAGCGGAGATTCCTGATCGTTCGAGGGCATAAGTGTAATTTAGATGCGCAATTCTGCCGCATTGCTGCCGCACGGCCCCAATTCCATACCCTACTCTACTCTTCGCGCTTGCCCGGACGCTGCAACTTCCGGATCAGTTCCGGCAGCCGGCTGAACAGCGCGGTCGCGCGCAGCCACTGCTTGTGGTCGAAGGCCGGCGACCCCGCCACCATCGATCCCGCCGGAATATCCCCGTGCAATCCCGCCTGCGCAATCGCCACGGTGTTGTCGCCGATATGGCAATGTCCCGCCACGCCCACCTGTCCTGCCAGAATCACATTCCGTCCCACGTGGGTCGATCCCGCGAGCCCCACCTGCGCGCACAGCAGCGTGTTTTCTCCCACCGACGAGCCATGCCCCACCTGCACCAGGTTGTCCACCTTCACGCCGTCTCCGATGCGCGTGGCCCCCACGCTGGCCCGGTCGATACACGCATTCGTCTGCACCTCGATTCGATCGCCCAGAATCGCCGGCCCCGACTGCGGAATCTTGTGCCATCTCCCTGTCTCGTCTTTCGCAAATCCAAAGCCGTCCGACCCCACCACCGCCCCGTTCTGCAGCACCACGTCGCTTCCCAGGCGGCAATGCTCCCGCACCACCGCGTTCGCGTGCGCAAAAAACCGGTCGCCGATCTGCACCCCGGGATAGATCACCACATGCGGCAAAATCACCGCATCGTCGCCGATCGTGACATTCTCCCCGATCACCGCGTAAGCCCCGATCCGCGCCCGTGCTCCGACCTTCGCCGTCGGATGAATCACCGCTGTCGGATGAATCCCTGCCGGCGCCGGCGGTGGCTGGTAAAAGAGATCCACCGCCCGCGCAAAGGCCAGGTAAGGGTTCTTCAGCCGCAGCGTCGTCGCCGGAACCTCCGGGAAGTCCGGTGTCACCAGGATCGCCCCCGCCCGCGTGGTCTTTGCCAGGGCTGCGTATTTGGGATTCGCCACGAACGTGATCTCGCCCGGGCCGGCTTCCTCTAGGCCGGCCACCCCGGTAATCTCCCCTTCCGGGTCGCCCCGCAACTCGGCTTCCAGCACGCGCGCCAGTTCAGCACATTGCATAAAAGGATTGTAAATCCCGTCAAAACTGCGATTTGGCCAGCGCCTGCTCACAGAGATCGTTTGGAAATCGTCCAACCCCTGTGGCATCATCTTTACGAGAGCTTTGAATTCTCCGGAACCCAATTCAGCGAAACAAGAGAAGCGCTTTACCTTCGGTCGAAGCAGAGGCCTGCGCGGCCTCGCCTTTGGCTTGGTGATGCTGGGCTTCTGTGTCTTTGGTTGGGGCCTGCGCTATAAGCTCTCCCTCTACGATCCGCCTCACTCCGTCAATCGCCACATGCCCGAGGCGAAGCTGCTGAGCGGCAAGGAAAGAGCCGCGCTGGTGGCCGTCGACCTCCGCCAGATGGCCAACACGAAACCGCCCCTGGTTCTCGCGACCACTGCCTTCGCCTTCCTCCTGGCCCTGGCCGTGATGCCATCGATCGACCAGCGCCTCTATCTGCGCGTCTTCGCCGATCCGCGGGGAGCGCCGCAATCCGTTCCACGTCTGACTTCTTCCATCCGTCCTCCTCCTCGCCGTCACTGATTTTTCCTCAGGATCTGCGCCAGCCGCTCCTTTGCGCCGTTCGCTCTGGCGCAGGGTTTAGCGTCCTTTGTCCGGCTGTTCGCGCATCATAGGCCCCCCAGGCCAGCGCCTGGACTCCAGAGAATTGGTGAAATTCGGATATGCGAAAGCGTTTGTGGATCCTCATTTCCGCTGCGATCGTTGCCGTCGCGGTTGTCTTTCTGCTTTGGCGCGGCCATCGCCGGCCCGAAGACGTTGAAGCTGCTCCCGGGCCGCCCGCCGCTCAGGTCGCTCGGGCCCAGCGCGGCAGCATCGACCAGGTCCTCACGCTCGCCGGCCAGTTCCAGCCGTACCAGGTTGTCGACGTCCACCCCAAGGTCTCCGGCTTCATTCGCCACATTTACGTCGATATCGGCGACCGCGTCCACCAGGGACAAACCCTCGCCATCCTCGAGGTGCCCGAGCTGACCGCGCAACTGGCCGGCACCGTCTCTGAAGTCGCCCGAAGCAACGACGAGATCGTTCGCGCCAGGCATGAAGTCCAGCGCGCCGAGTCCACCCACTCCGCCCTCCACGCCGACTATCAGCGCCTCCTCGATACCTCAAACGCCCAACCCGGTCTCGTCGCGCAGCAGGAACTCGACGACGCCCAGGCGAAGGATCTCTCCTCCGCCGCCGACGTCGACGCCGCCAAAGCCGCCCTCGCCGGTGCGCAAAATGGTCTGCTCGTCTCCCGTGCCGACAATCAGCGCGTCAGCGCCATGGAGGGTTACACCAACGTCGTCGCCCCGCTCGATGGCGTCATTATCTGGCGTTACGCCGACACCGGCGCCCTCATCCAGTCCGGCGTCAGCTCCAACAGCCAGGACCTGCCCATCGTGAAGCTCGCCCAGAGCGGCACCATGCGCCTCCGCCTCCCGGTGCCGGAAGCGTATGTCCGCTATGTTCACATCGGCGACCCGATTCGCGTCCGCGTCGACGCCCTCGGCCGCTCCTTCGACGGCAAAGTCGTTCGCTTCACTCGCGAGCTGAACTTCGAAACCCGCACCATGGAAACCGAGATCGACGTTCCCAACCACGATCTCGCCATCGATTCCGGTATGTACGCCAACGCACTCCTGCGCCTGAACCACGCCGACAACATCGTCACCATCCCCGTCGCTGCGCTGATTCTCCGCGGCAACCAGCAGCAGGTGGAAGCGCTCGACAGCGATAATCGCGTCCACGTTCGGGATGTCAGCGTCGGCATCGAAGGCAATCAGCTCGCCGCGATCCGCAGCGGCCTCCAGCCCGGCGATCGCGTCATAGTCGGCGCCCAGGGCAAATACGTCCCGGACGAGGCAGTCACCCCTGTTCTCGAGAGAACGCCCGCCTCAGAAACCGCGCCGCAGTCCGGCGGGGTCATCGACATGAACGCGGACGCCAACGCTGGCGACAACGGAGGCAAGTAGGCATGCCGAAGTTTGCCCTCCGTTTCCCCTACTTCATCCTCATGCTGTGCCTCATGGTGTCCCTCATCGGCATCGTGAACATGTTCCGCATGCCCGTGGACCTCTTTCCCGACATCGACATGCCTGTCGTTGTTGTGGCCACTTTCTACAACGGCATGCCGCCTCAGCAGATCGAGGCCGACATCACCGACACCTTTGAGCGTTTCTTCACCCTCGCCGCCAACGTCGATCACAGCGAGTCCCGCTCCCTCACCGGCGTCAGCCTCATCAAGATTTACTTCAAGCCCGGCACCGACCCCAACGCCGCTCTCAGCAACATCGCCAACCTGGCCATGGCCGACCTCCGCCGTCTGCCTCCAGGCACGCTGCCGCCGGTCGTCCTCGGCCTCACGGCATCCTCCCAGCCCGTCTGCCTGGTCACTCTCGAAGGCAAGGGCCTGAACGAAGTTCAGCTCAAGGACCTTGCCCAGTTCCAGGTCCGCAACCAGATCTCCAACGTCCAGGGCGCGTCGGTTCCGCAGCCCTACGGCGGCACCTACCGCCAGATCCAGGTCTACGTGGACCCGCTCAAGATGGAGGCTCGCAACCTCAGCCTCAGCGACGTCGTCAAGTCGGTGGACAGCTCCAACCTCATCCTGCCCGCTGGCGACGTCCGCATCGGCAGCAAAGACTTCAACATTTACGCCAACAGCCAGTTCCCCGACGCGAAGTCGATGAACGCAATGCCGCTCAAGTCCGTCGGCAATGGCTCGATCCTCGTCGCTGATATCGGACACGCCGAGGATTCCGGCGCGCTCCAGTACAACATCGTCCGCATCAACGGCCAGCGCTCTGTCTACGTCCCGGTCTTCAAGCAGGGCGGCAACAGCAACACCATCACCATCGTCAACGGGATGAAGAATGCAATCAAGCATCTGGTCGACATCCCGCCCCAGCTCAAAACCGCCGTCGTCTTCGACCAGTCTGTCTTCGTCAAACTCGCCCTTAAGCAGCTCGTCAATGAAGCCACCATCGGCCTTGTGCTCACCGGCCTCATGATCCTGCTCTTCCTCGGCAGCCCCCGCGCCACCGTCGCGGTCATGCTCTCCGTCCCCCTCTCCGCCCTGGCCTGCCTGCTCATGGATAACGCCATGGGCGGCACCATCAACACCATGATCCTCGGCGGGCTGGCCCTGGCTTTCTCCCGCCTCATCGACAACGGCGTCGTCGTCCTCGAAAACATCTTCCGCTACATGGAACTCGGCGAGCCCCCGCGCATCGCCGCGGAAAAAGGCGGAACGGAAGTCTCGCTCGCCGTCCTCGCCGCCACCTTCACCACCTCAATTGTCTTTCTCCCCGTGGCGTCGCTCTCTGGCGTCAGCAAATACCTCTTCACCCCTCTGGCGCTCGGCGTCGTGCTCTCCATGTTCGCCTCCTACGCCTTCGCCATGACTGTCATCCCTCTCTTCTGCGCCATGTTTCTCAAGCCGCACGTGCACGCGGCCGAACCTGCAGAGGAGGGCACTGCGGCCCATCCGCAGCCTTCGCAAAAGCGCCGCTTCGGACTTCAGCCCACTGTTGACAAGTTCAACTTCCACTTCCAGCGCATGGTGGACTGGTACGAACGCCTGGTGCGCCGCACCCTTGAACGCCCCATCCTTACCACCGGCGGAATCCTCGGCGCCGTCGTGGTCCTTCTCGTCGTTACCTTCCCGTTCCTCGGCCGCTCCTACTTCCCGCGCACCGATCCCGGACAATTCGTCATCAACGTGCGCATGCCCAGCGGCACCCGTCTTGAAGTCAGCAACCAGTACATCGCCAAAGTCGAGAACATCATTCGCCAGGAGGTCAAACCTTCCGACCTCGACATGATCGTCTCCAACATCGGCGTCTATCCGGACCTCTCCGCTATCTTCACCTCCAACGCCTCCATGGATACCGCGTTCGTCCAGACCAGCCTCAGAGAAGGCCACTCCATCGGCAGCTATACCTACATGCGCCGCGTCCAGGAACGCCTGTCCCGCGAGATGCCGGAGCTTACCACCTACTTCCAGGCCGGTGGCCTCATCGACGGCGTCATCAACCAGGGACTTCCCGCTCCCATCGATGTCCAGGTCAGTTCCAATAACATGGACGGCGCCTACGATCTGGCCGAGAAACTGGCCGCCAAAATCCGCACCTTCCCCAACGTCAGCAGCACCTACATCCCCCAGGACATAAACTACCCCGGCATTGCCCTCAACATCGACCGCGAAAAGGCCAGCCTCATCGGCCTCTCCGCCAAAGACGTCGTCGACAATGTCATCACCGCCATGACCTCCGACGGCATGGTCGCCCCCAGCTATTGGATCGATCCCAAAACCGGCAACAACTACATGGTCACCGTCCAGTACGCCAATCGCTGGATTCAGCACATGTCCATGCAGGATTTTGAGAACATCCCCCTGCGCGGCACCCATCCGCCCGGCTACAGCCCCATCGATGAAGCCCGCCTGGCCGGCGACATGCCGCCCCCGCTCGGCGTCGGCGATCACCGCTCCGGCTACACCCCGCTCAGCTCAGTCGCCGACATTAAGCTCATCAATACACCCACTGAGGTCGACCACTACCAGATTCGCCGCGTTATCGACGTCTATGTCGCCACGAAAGGCGAGGCCCTGGGCGAGACCGGCGCCCGCATCACCAACCTCATCGACCACACGGATCACGATCGCAACACCCGCATCACCTTGCGCGGCGCGGTGGTCAATATGAACACCTCCTTCCACGACTTCGGCTTCGGCCTGCTCGTCGCCATCGCCCTCGTCTACCTCGTTCTCATGGCCCAGTTCACCTCCTTCATCGATCCGTTCATCATTCTCCTGGCGATTCCGCCCGGCATCGCCGGCGTCGTCGTCTTCCTGCTCATCACGGGCAGCACCCTCAACATCATGTCGCTCATGGGCACCATCATGATGACCGGCATTGTCGTGTCGAACAGCATCCTCATCGTCGACTTCTCCAACATCCTCCACGGTCAGGGCCTTCCCCTGCTCGAAGCCACGGTGGAAGCCTCCAAAATGCGCCTCCGTCCCATCCTCATGACCACCATGGCCACCCTCCTTGGCATGATCCCCATGGCCATCGGAGCCGAGGCCGGCAGCGAACAATACGCCCCGCTGGCCCGCGCCATCATCGGCGGCCTGGGCGTTTCCGTCGTCCTCACCATGTTCCTCGTCCCCCCCGTCTACCTTGTCATTCACAGATGGCAGGAAGAACGAGCGAGTGCGCGCCTGGGAGCGGAAGCATGATCCGACCCATAACGCTCCTCACCCTGGCGCTCGTCTCCGCTGGACTCGTCTCGGCGCAGTCCACCCTGCCCACCGCCCCCGGCCCGCAGCTGCTCTCCTCGCTGCAGCAGCCCCAGGCGATGGCGTCACCGGCTGCGGCCCAGACCCCTCCACCCGCCAACCCCAACCAACCCACCCTCACCCTCGCCCAGGCCGAGCAGACAGCCATCCGTAACAACCCCGACATCAGTGTTGGCAAGCTCGAAGCCCTGGCTGAGC
The DNA here is from genome assembly GCA_963770525.1 of uncultured Acidobacteriaceae bacterium. GTDB lineage: Bacteria > Acidobacteriota > Terriglobia > Terriglobales > Acidobacteriaceae > Palsa-343. The sequence continues at coordinate 577,005 of CAVYPY010000013.1, forward strand.
ATCAGGTCTATCGCGAAGCCCGCGCCGCCGAACTGCCCACCTCCATCGCCTCCATCACCGCCATGGACAGCGAAGAGGCCAGCCGCATCGGCGCCGGCTCTCTCACCTCTTCGCGCCTCCTCGAACACGTCGGCGCCGGCGCCAACCTCACCCAGCTCCTCTACGACTTCGGCCATACCCACAACCTGGTCCTCTCCCGCAAGTTCGCTGAGAAGGCCGCCAACGCGAATGCTATGGCCACCACGGAAGAAATCATCCTCGCCACCGATCAGGCCTTCTACAACGCCCTCATCGCGCAGGCCGAGCTGAATGTCGCAAAGCAAACCGTCTCCACCCGCCAGACCACCGAAACCCAGGTCGGGCAGATGACCAAAAACAAGCTCAAGTCCACCCTCGATCTCAGCTTCGCCGACGTCGATCTCTCCCAGGCCAAACTCCTCCAGCTCGACGCTCAGAACAACGCCGACTCCGCCATGGCCGTCCTTGATGCCGTCCTCGGCTTCGATCATGACGTCCAGTACACCCTCGTTGAGGACACCGCCGCACCGCCACCGCCGCCGACTGCCGCGGAGCCTCTCATTCAGGAAGCTCTTCTGCAGCGCCCCGACCTGCAGGCGCTCACCCTCGATACCCAATCGGCGCAAAAGTTCGAGCGCGCCCAGTGGGATCAGCTCCTGCCCTCCCTCTCCGCAGCCGGAACCGTCGGCACCATCCCCGTTCATCCCGGCACCTACTACACCAGCAACTGGTGGGGCGCCATCGGCGGCAACATCAACATTCCCATCTTCACCGGATTTCTCTACACCGCAGAGGCCAAAGAAGCGCGCTATCGCGCCCAGGCCGCCTCAGAGAACAGCCGTGACCTCCGTGACCGCATCGTGCGCGATGTCCGCACCTCCTGGCTTCAGGCCAACATGAGCTGGCAGCGCATGGCCGTCACCGCCCAACTCGTTCAGGAGGCCGACCTCGCCATGAATCTTGCCCAGACCCGCTACAAGCTGGGGCTCAGTTCCATCGTCGAGCTCAGCCAGGCCCAGCTCCAGCAGACCAGCGCGCAGATTCAGGACACCAGCGCCCGCTATCAGTACCGCATGGCTCTCTCCACGCTCAACTACGAAACCGGCGTCATGCCGTGAGAGCAGGGAATAGGGATTAGGGATTAGGAAATGAAAAATCGGCGGCGCAACTCCTCAGCGTACTCCGCGTCCTCTGTGGTGAGTACAAGCCTTCTAGGCAGCCGGCCCGCCGCGGGTGCGTGCGTTCGACAGATCCCGAGCCTTCGTTCGTAACGGCCCAAAAACAAAAACGGCAGGATCCCCCCTGCCGTTTCCGTTTTCTAATCCCTAACCCCTAACCCCTAATCCCTAATCCCTAAACTCCGCCCCTAAGGCGCCCCCGACCCCACCGACCGGCTCTCTGTCCGGTAATTCGAATTCCCGGTTGAGCTCTGCCCTGGATACTGCGCGCTCACCCGCATCTCCACGATGTTGCCCTGCATCTCCGGCGTCGCGCTCACCACATCGGTGTCCGTGCGAATCACCGTCAGATACGGACTGTTCTGCGAGGCGACATACACCTTGCCAATCGGATAGTTGTAGACCGACGCAATCGCATGCGGGTTCGCTGTCAGCGCAATCGTCTTCTCCACGGTGTAATCGGACAGGTTCACGATGGACACGCTCCCCGGCGTCGCCGGCGTCGTCGTCAGATCCCCCTGGTTGGCCACATACACCCGGCTGCCATCCTGCAGGACCGTGACCTCCACCGGATGCAGCCCCACCGGAACCGTCGCCAGCACGGTTCCGAAGGTCGTGCTGTCGTTTCCATACTGATCCAGGCTCACATCGATGATGCTGATCGTGTTCGAGTCGTAATTTGCCGTCACCAGCACCTGGCCCAGCCGGTAGTAATCCGCATACACCGGTCCCGCCCCCACTGTGATCGACGGGTGCGCCGCGTCAATCGCATTCAGCTGCGAATTGATCACCGTCACCGTCCCGCTTCCGCGGTTCACGATGAACGTGCGCTGCAAATCCGGTGTCATGAACCCGTATACCGGGCAAATCCCCAGCGGCAGCGTCGCCGAGATCGTGTTCGTCGTCGTCTCGATCGCGTCCGCTTCGCCGTTCACCGTTACCGTCGACGGATTCGCGCAGTCCCCCCATGCCGGCTGCGTCCCTCCCCCGGAATTCCCCTGGCTGATGGCGTAAATTCGCTCGCCTGTGCTGTAGCCCGTCAGATTGATCAGCGACGGCGCCACCGGAATCTCCTGCTTCAGCGCCTCCGGCGAACCGGTCAGCTGCGCCACAAAGTTGTTGCACGTCGTGCCCCCGTTGGGGCAAACGCACGTCAGTCCACCGGGACAAACCTCCGTTAAATACAAATTGCCATTCGCCAGCAGCGTGTTGGTCGGCAACCAGTTCCATGAAGTCGGCACCAGCGTGCTCGTCTGAATCGACTTGGTGACCAGCGCTCCCGTCGTGGCCGTCGCATTGGTCAGGGTCCCGTCACAGTTCGGCGCATAGACGCTGGTCCCGCTCGTGTCCAGGGAAAACGTCAGCGGTCCGTTGCCGCCGTTCGCCTGGTTCATCAGCGAGTCTCCGGAAAAGTTCACAAGGCTGAAAACGCTCGGCGTCCCGTAGACCACCCCCGCGCACGGGCCCGTCGTCCCCGGTAGCAGAGGCGAGAAGCCCGGCTGCGAGATCAGCACCACATTCGCGGTCGGCAACGCCGCCGGTCCCGTGGGATTAATCGGGGTCACCACCGGCCGATATTGATTCCCGCATCCCGCCAGCGCCAGAGCCATCAGCCCCACGAGCCCGGCGGTTCCACTGCGATGACGACGAAAACTGCTCCCGGCTCCCTCGAGGACCCGGTCCCGATTCTGGCTCCATCCGCCCTTGAGCCGACGCAGCCATGCCATGCTCCACACTCGCAAGTACCTGACTCCTCAGTCCGCCCGCGGTTGCGGCACGGATTCATCTGATTCTTGGTAGAAAGATGATTGTACTGTACGAGCATCGCGTTTGTGCGATGCCCCCTCCCGTCCATGTCCAGCCCAAACGCCACCCCGACCACCGAGCCTCAGCCCGCACGCCGCTCCGCACTCCGGTGGCAATCGAAAGCCGTTCTCCTCGCCTTTGTCCCGGTGGCTGGAACCTGGGTTTGCCTTCGAGTCGGCATCGAGTGGCCGTCGCTTCTGTTCTGGCAAACCATTCTCATCAGCATAGCCTTCACCCTCTTCGTCCTGTCCCTGCGAGCCGCCACCGCTGGAGCCGCCATCACCGGCGGCATCTTCACCGCCGCCCTGTATCTCGCAACGCCTGGCATGCGCACCGCCCTCTGGCCCCTGCTCGCGCTCCTGCTGCTCACCTTCGCTGCCACCCGCTTCGGCCGCCGCCGTAAAGAAGCCCTCGGCCTGGCGGAAGCTCGCCGCGGCCGCACTGCCTCCCAGGTCGCAGCGAACCTTGGCGTCGCCGCCCTCGCCGGCATCCCCGAAATCGCCATGCGCCTCTTCGATTTTTCTCCGGAGGACTACGGCCGTCTCGCGCTCGTCGCCATGCTCGCCGCCATGGCCGAAGCCACTGCCGATACCGTCTCCTCTGAACTCGGCCAGGTCCTCGGCGGTCAGCCTCGCCTCATCACTACGTTCCGCCGTGTGGCGCCCGGCACCGACGGCGGCATCACGCCCATCGGCACCCTCCTCGGATGCCTCGCTGCCGTCATCGTCATCCTCACCGGCGCGTTTGCCCTCGCGCCCCCGCGCACTGACGCCCTCATCGCTCTCGCCGCCGGCATCGCCGGCCTCTTCATTGACAGCCTGCTCGGCGCCGGCCCCGAGCGCGCCGGCTGGCTCAACAACGACGCCGTCAACGCCCTCTCCACTCTCGCCGCCGCTCTGTTAGCCGCGATGGCCATTAGGTTTTCTAATCCCTAACCCCTAATCCCTAACCCCTAATCCCTAACCCCTAAGTCTTGCTCTCCATCCTCTGCTGCAGCTGCTCCAGGCTAGCCCCCTTCGTCTCCGGATACACCAGCAGCACCACCACAAACTGCAGCGCCATCATCGCCGAGAAAAACATAAACGGCGCCGCCGCCGAATGCTTCGCCACCCAGGGAAACAACCCCGAGATCACCGCGTTCATGACCCAGTGCGACGAGCTCCCCAGGCTCTGCCCCTTCGACCGCACCCGCGTCGGGAACACCTCGCTGATGTACACCCAGATCACCGATCCCTGTGAGATCGAGAAGAAGAAGATGAACCCGACCAGCAGCCACAGCAGATCGCCCTGGTGGCTGTTCATGCTGAAGATCGCCGCCACCCCCGCCAGACTCGCCGCCGTCCCCACGGACCCGATCAGCAGCAGCGACTTGCGCCCCAGCTTGTCGATCACCGACATCGCCAGCAGCGTCGCCACAAAATTCATCGCCCCCAGCAGCACCGCCTGCTTGTCCCCCGACAGGCTGCTGAACCCGCCAAACGAAAAAATATCGTTCGCGTAGTACAAAATCGCGTTGATGCCCGACAGCTGGTTGAACATCCCGATTGTTACGGCCAGGAATATCGGCAGCCGATATTTCCTCTGGAACAGCGGCTCCGTTTTTCCCGCCTGTTCCAGGTGAATCGACGCGACGATCTCCTTCAGCTCCGCCTCGGTGTCCGGCGTCCCCACCAGTTCCAGCACCTGCCGCGCTTCGTCAATCCGGTTCTGCGTCACCAGCCAGCGCGAGCTCCGCGGAATTCCAATCAGCAGCAGGGCAAAGGCCGCTGCCGGCAGCGTCGCCACCCCAAACTGCCACCGCCACGCCGTGTCCCCGCCAATCAGGGTCGCCACTCCGTAATTCGAGGCGTATGCCAGCAGAATCCCAGCCACAATGTTGATCTGGAACAGCCCCACCAGCCGCCCCCGCAGCCGCGCCGGTGCCAGCTCCGCCAGATACACCGGCCCCAGCACCGACGACCCGCCAATCCCCAGCCCCCCAATCAGACGAAATCCCAGCAGGGAAGGCCAGTTCCACGCCAGCGCGCAGCCCGCCGACGACAGCAGGTACAGCAGCGCCATGATCCGCAGCGCCTCGCGCCCGCCGATCCGCTGCCCCAGCGGCCCCGCCCCGATCGCGCCGATCACTGTGCCCCACAGCGCAATCGAAACCGTCAGCCCCAGCGCCCCCGGGCTCAGGTGAAACACCTCGGTCAGTTGATGAGTCGTTCCTGAAATAACCGCTGTGTCGAACCCGAACAGCAGTCCGCCCAGCGCCCCCACCAGCGTGCTACGTACCAGGATCGCATTCAGTCGCATAGAAACTCGGAGAATACCACTCCCGTTCCACCCTCTGTGTCCTCTCTGGTGGAATCTTTGCTATCGTCATTCCCATCTGCGAGCGCGGTCCGTCCCCTGCATTTCACCCCGCCTCGCGCCGGAGTGCCCCATGAGCGTTTTCCTGCAGGACATCCGCTACGCCCTTCGCCTGCTCCGGCAGTCGCCCGGCTTTGCCGCCATTGCCATCCTCACCCTGGCCCTCGGCATCGCTGCCGATACCACCCTCTTCTCGGTGGTCAACGGCGTCCTCCTCAACCCGCTCGCCTATCCCCACTCCGGCCAGCTCGTGGCCATCAACGCGAACGAAAATGTCGCCCAGATTCCCATCAGCTACCCCAACTTCCTCGACTGGCAGCGGGAAACCCGCACCTTCTCCTCCATGGCCATGTACCGCCACGAGGACTACAACCTCAGCGGCCAGCAGGGGCCTGCCCAGCGCGTCGACGGCTTCATGATCTCCGCCCAGTTCCTCACCACCCTCGGCCTCCACCCCGCTTTCGGTCGCGACTTCAACTCTGAAGACGACCACCTCGGCGCCGCCCCGGTCGTCCTCCTCAGCAACAGCTTCTGGCATCGCCGCTTCGGCGGATCCCTCTCCATCCTCGGCAAGCCCATCACCCTCAACGGCGCCGACTACACCATCGTCGGCATCCTGCCTCCCGGCTTCCGCTTCTATGGCGTCGACCGCGATGTTTACGTCCCCCTCGGCCAGTGGAACGACCCCTCCTTCCGCGATCGCCGCATCGATGAGAGTGCCCACGTTGTCGCCCGCCTCGACCCTGGCGTCACCCTCGCTCAGGCCCAGGCCGACATGGACACCATCGCCCACAACCTCGCCCAGGCCTACCCCGAGGTCGACAAGGGCTTCGGTGCCGGCATCACCCTCATCACCATGAAGCAGGACATCATCGGCAACATCCAGCCCCTGCTCCTTGTCCTTCTCGCCGCCGTCGGCTTTCTCCTTCTGCTCGCCTGCGCCAACGTCGCCAGCCTCCTGCTCGCCCGCGCCATGGCTCGCTCCGCGGAGTTCGCCCTTCGCTCCGCCCTCGGCGCCGCCCGCTCCCGCCTCATCCGCCAGCTCCTCACCGAGAGCCTCCTCCTCGCCGGCCTCGGCGGCGTCCTCGGACTCGTCCTCGCCGTCGTCGCCACCAAAGCCATCGCCGCCGCTCTGCCCGCCGAGCTCCCCCGCGCCACTGACGTGACCATTGATGTCCACGTCCTCCTCTTCACCCTCGGCGTCTCACTCCTCGCCGGCATCGTCTTTGGACTCGCGCCCGCCCTCCGCACCTCCCGCACCAATCTCCAGGATGTTCTCCGTTCCGCTGGCCGTGGCTCGAGCGGCGCCCGCCATCGCCTGCAGGGGCTCTTCGTCGCCGTCGAAGTCGCCATGGCCCTCGTCCTCCTCATCGGCGCCGGACTCATGCTCCGCTCCCTCGCCGCTCTCTGGCGCGTCAATCTCGGATACAACCCCGACCACGCCATCACTTTCTCCATGTCCCTCCCGAGCAACGCCAAAACCACCGCCGCCCAAACCCGCGCCCGCCTCCGTGCATTCGACACCGCCATGCGCGAGATCCCCGGCGTTCAGGCCGTCTCCGTCACCCTCGGCTCCCGCCCCATGATCCACGACTCCTCACTGCCGTTCTGGATCGAAGGCCGCCCCAAGCCCGCCACCGATAACGACATGCCCCAGTCGCTCTTCTACCTCGTCGAATCCGGCTTCCAGCACGCCATGGGCATGACTCTCCTGCGCGGCCGCTGGATCACCGATCAGGACAATGAGAACGCTCCCACCGTCATCGACGTCGACGACGCCTTCGCCCACACCTTCTTTCCCCACCAAAACCCCATCGGCCAGCACGTCCACCTTGTCCAGTTCGATACCGAAGCCGAGATCATCGGTGTCGTCGCTCACGTCCGCCAGTGGGGACCCGGCGGCGATCCCCGTTCCGCCATCCAGGCGCAGTTCTTCTATCCCTACATGCAGACGCCGGCGAAGCTCATGCCCCTCCTCGCCGACGTCACGGCCGTCGTCCTCCGCACCGAAGGCGATCCCTCTGCCGTCATGGGTCCCGTCCGCAAGGCCGTCGCCCAGCTCAATCCGGACTATGTCGTTTACGCCGTCTCCACCATGAACGGAGTCGTCGCCAATAACCTCGCCGCCCGGCGCACGTCGATGATCCTGCTCGCCATCTTTGCCGCTCTCGCGCTCATCCTCGCCTGCATCGGGATCTACGGCGTCATCGCCTATTTAGTCGGACAGCGCACGCACGAAATCGGCGTCCGCATGGCCCTCGGCGCCGAGCGCCGCGACGTTCTCCGGCTCATCCTGGGGCAGGGAATTCGCATGGCTCTCGCCGGCGTCGCTCTCGGCATCGTCCTCGCCCTGTCGCTCACCCGCCTCATGAGCAGCCAGCTCTACGGCGTCTCCGCCCGCGACCCCTTCACCTTTGCCGCCGTCGCTCTGGTGCTCATCGCCGTCGCCCTCATCGCCTGCTGGATCCCCGCCCGCCGCGCCACGCGCGTCGACCCCATCATCGCCCTGCGCTACGAATAATTGGGAATGTCATCCCGAGCGAAGCGCCGAGAAGAGCCATCCAGCGGTGCAGGAAGCTTCCCGGCGCGGAGCCGAGAGCCTGCCCTGAGCGAGTCCGCGCAAGCGGTGAGTCGAATGGGAGCTGCTTTTCTATTTCCCCCGGCCCCAATGTTTCGCGTAGCCGCCAATACAGCCAGAACCCTGCACCGATGCCGGGTGCCCCATCCTTGTCGCCTCGCGCTGTTCGGAGCGACAGGGTGGGAAAGCCCAAATCTCAATCGGTCGTTTTTGTATCAGGGCACGACTTCAGTCGTGCCCTAACGAGCGATAAAAATATGGGCTTTAGCCCCTGAGGCCAGTCTCCTCGGCGGGTTGCGGCCCTTTCGAAACTTCCGGATCACCGGCCATCCGGAACCCTCGCGAGTCCCTCCCGGCCCTCGGCCTGAATCCAAACCCGCCCCCGCGGAATCCATCAGACAGCATGGGCCGCCGCTTCGCCGAACTCGCGTTCACCCCCGCCGTCAAAAACCAGCAAACCCTCCACGGCAGCCGCGGGTCGTATCATCGCGTCGAAACCGAAGGAATCCCCGGCGCCGAACTCGGTCCTGACGAGCAGGCCTTCATCCGCGCCCGCGATGGCTTCTATATCGCCTCGGTCAGTGAAACCGGCTGGCCCTACATCCAGTTTCGCGGCGGTCCCCAGGGCTTTCTCCACATCATCGACGAGCACACCCTCGCCTTCGCCGACCTGCGCGGCAACATGCAGTACATCAGCACCGGCAATCTCCTGCACGACGATCGCGTCGCCCTCTTCCTCATGGATTACGCGCGCCAGACCCGCCTCAAGATTCTCGGCCACGTCGCCATCCATGAAGGCACGCGGGAGGCCCAGGAGTGGATCGATCGCCTTTACATCCCCGAGAAGGGCTCCCGCCCGGAGCGCGCCGTCATCATCCGCGTCGAGGCATTCGACTGGAATTGTCCCCAGCACATCACGCCCCGCTTCACCGAAGAGGAGCTCACCGAGATCCTCGCCCCGGTCCGCAGCCGTCTCGCCGCTCTCGAAGACGAGAATGCCCGCCTCCGCCGCCAAATCCAGGCCCGAGCCTGAAACGAATCCGCCCGCTCGCCCGGCCGCCTCCCGGCTCCGGGCTCCTGCCTCCCGGCATCTCCCCGGTTAATCTACTTCCAGCATGTCCCGCTCCGGTCCTCGTTCCGCCCTCCTGCTCATCCTCGCGTTCCTTCCTCTTCTCGTTGCCGCCCAAACCCCGCACACCCTCCCCTACGCTCCAGGAAAATCCATCACCCTCACCCTCCCCGACACCTTCGACATCCACATCGCCGCCACCGGCCTTCGCCGCGTTCGCTTCTTCGCTCTCTCGCCCGACCACCGCGTCTTCGTCACCGGCATGCACGACCTCTCGGACAATCGCCTCGGTTCGATTTTCATCCTCGAAGGCTGGGACCCGTCCACCCACCGCTACACCCGCGTCACCCACTACCTCGACCATCTCCGCAATCCCAACAACATCGCCTTCTGGACCGATCCCGCCACCCGCCAAAGCTGGATCTACATCCCCCTCACCGACCGCCTCATTCGCTACAAGTACAATCCCGGCGACGAAGCGCCCACCTCCGCGCCCCAGACCCTCATCCATTTCCCCGACTACGGCCTCAGCTACAAATATGGAGGCTGGCACCTCACCCGCACCGTCGCTATCGCCCAGGTCAACGGCGCCACGCGTCTCTTCGTTGCCGCCGGCTCATCCTGCAATTACTGTCAGGAACGCGAAGTCCTCCGCGCCGCCATCGTCAGCATGGACCCCGATGGCCGCAACCCGAAACTCATCGCGCAGGGTATGCGCAACGCTGTCGATCTGCACGCCGTCCCCGACCTCAATGGCGCGCTCTTCGCCACCAACATGGGCGACGACCATCTCGGCGACCAGCTTCCCCAGGACACCTTCTTCCAGGTCGATCCCGATCCCTCCACGCCCATCAACTACGGCTGGCCCACCTGCTACTTCGCCGCGGGCAAGCCCGTCCACGACACCACGCCGCTCCCCACCCTCAGCAACCCCAAAACCATCGCTCCCGTCCCACCCGCCGCCGCGTCTGATTCCGTCTACGGCTCCCAATCCGGCGTCGCCGCGGCCGGCACCAACCTCACCGCCGGTGGAGGCCACGCCTTCGCTCCCGACCCCAATGCCGCCCTCGGCCACGCCCCACCCCCTCTGGCCTCCTGCGAACATGTGCCCGCCGCCTACACAGCCTTTTACGCCCACAGTTCGCCTCTCGGCTTCGCGTATTTCGGTCCCGCCAACCCGCTTCTCCGCGACACATTCCTCGTGGCTCTTCACGGAGCCAGCCATCCCCACATCGGCACCGGCTATCGCGTCGTTCGCTTCACCCCCTCTGACCGCACGCCCCGCGACTTCATCACTGGATTCCTCACCCACGCCCACGGCCGCCCCATCGTCCACGGCCGCCCCTGCGGCCTCCTGCAGATCGCGCCCGACACCTTCCTCCTCAGCGACGATTACCTGGGCCTCGTCTACATCGTCAATCCGCGCATGCCATAGGACACTCGCTTCTCCGCGGTCCTCTGTGCTCTCCGTGTCCTCTGTAGTGAAGCCTCGAACCCAAACCAGCGGCCTCCTGTCAATCGATGACCCATCCGGCATGGATCGCATTTCCCGCCGCTCTGTGGAAATCCTGTCAAGCCTCCTCCAGTCCTGACTAAAGTAACAATTCTTGATACACAATGACTTCCAGACCAAAATTCCTCCGGAAATTTGGCAGGAAATCGCTCCAAGTCCGTCATACTGAAGTTATAGAGTGAAAAAAGAAAAAGCCTGCAAACGCGGGCTTTTTCCTTGAGGCAGAGGCGTAATCCGAAGCCGAGGAGCCCCCTCCGAAGTAATTTACTTTCAACACTTACACGCAGGGGGTTCCTCGCGATTTACGTAAAGAGTTGAAGGTACAACACTTATCGACAGTTAACTGGGAGAAAATTTGTTTCGCCGTCGATCAGACAGCGGTCGCCGCCTCTTCCATCCCGCGCAGCGACTCCTCATACGGTGCTCGCAGCACTCCGCGCTCGGTGATGATCGCGGTCACGTACCGTGCAGGCGTCACATCGAACGCGGGATTCTCGATCCCAACTCCATGCGGAGTCAGTTGCGTGCCGGCATGATGCGTCACCTCTCTCGCCGATCGCTGCTCGATCGGGATCGCATCGCCATTCGGCGTCCGCAGATCGATCGTCGACCAGGGTGCAGCCACAAAGAAGGGAATTCCGTGCTCCTTCGCCAGCACCGCAACACCATAAGTTCCGATCTTGTTCGCCACGTCGCCGTTGGCTGCGATCCGATCCGCGCCAACGATCACGGCCTGGATCCTCCCTGCCCGCATCATGCTCGCCGCCATGTTGTCGCACAGAACCGTCGTCGGAATCCCGTCATGCATCAGCTCCCACGCCGTCAGCCTCGCTCCCTGCAAGAACGGCCTGGTTTCATCGGCATAGACGTGAATCTCGTGCCCCTCTTCCACCGCCGACCGAATCACGCCCAGCGCCGTTCCGTAACCGCACGTGGCCAGCGCCCCTGCGTTGCAATGAGTCAGCACCCCGCCCATCTGCGGCAGCAACGAAGCTCCATGCGCACCCATCTGCCGGCATGCCGCGATGTCCTCGTCGTACATCCGCTGCGCCTCTCCGATCAGTCCCGTCCGGATCGATCCAGGCGTGGCTCCCGAAACCGCTGCCAACTCCTCGAAACGGCGTTTCATCCGCTCAATAGCCCAGAACAGGTTCACCGCTGTGGGCCGGGTGGCTGCCAAAGTGGTGCACATCGTCTCGAACTCGGCCGTCTGCGCCGGCACCGTCGCCGCCTGGCTCGTCTTCACTCCCAGCGCCAGCCCCATCGCCGCCGCTACGCCGATTGCCGGCGCTCCACGGACCACCATGGTGGTAATCACATCGGCAACCTGCTGATAGCTGGTTGCCAGCACATAGGTTTCTTCCAGAGGCAGCTTGGTCTGATCGAGAAATCGGACGCCGTCCGCAGTCCATTCCAGTGTCGGGATCATCGCCTTCAGTGTAATGGGCTTCGTTTCGAAGGCCAAAATCGGCCCAGGAGCAATTGTGGTTACCAAAATTCGGCTGGCTGTGGAAAAAAGTAATAGCCGGGCGGCTCGGGTACGGTTAACCTGTTGCTAACATTCACCGGTTTTCCACTCGAACGAACCGGGACCTTTCATTCGTGCACAGGACAGTGAAAACCGTAATGCCCAGGGACCGCAAACAACGATCAGTCCGAGTTAAACTGGAATGCCCTAACTGCCATCAGCAGCAGTTAGCGCGCATCGCCCGCCACGGCTTCCTCCGCCACCGTATCTATCCCATCCTGGGCCTTTACCCGTGGGAGTGCGCGATCTGCCGCAAACAGTGCCTTATCCGTAAACGCTCAGCTGGCTACTGGGAGCCTTCCCGGGTTGCGGGAGTCGACCGCCCGGCTCGGTCGCCGAACGACACTCTCCGGGCTCGCTGAGCCGGCCCTGCCGTGCCTCTGGTTCGGGTGTGAGAATTTTCCTGTTCCGCAAACGGCCGCGCGCGATTACCCTGTTGCTCATCTTCCGCTGGTCGTTTGCTCCAATCCCCAGGAAATGAAACGGGCCCCTTCAGGTGCACTGAGGACAGCGAAATACTGCCATGCCCAACAGTCGCTCATCCGGCCGAATCAGACTCGGGTGTCCCAACTGCCGCCAGCAGCAACTGGTGCGGGTCGCCCGCGAGGGCTTTTTCCGCAGCCACGTCTTTCCCATCTTCGGCTTTTATCCCTGGCAGTGCGCCAAGTGTGGGAGGCAGTACCTCGTCCCCAGACGAGCCGCCGGATTCCACCAGCGGCCGGTCGATCTTCTGGAATCCGACTCCTCGGCTGCGCCTTCGATCGATTCTGTCCGCGCCCGCTGATCTTACTTACTGGACCGTCGACCCGAATCGCCGCTCGATCTCCGCAGCGGCGGCGCGCAGCCCGTCGAGCGGCTGCAGCTGCGGCAACGACGCTCCCAGTCGCTCCAGTTCCGCCAGGGCAATCTCTGTCGGAATGTTGCCGACCAGGGTGTCCTGCGCGAACGGGCAACCGCCCAATCCCCCAATTGCCATGTCGAAGCGCCGGCAGCCGGCGCCATACGCAGCCGCAATCTTTTCCGCTGCTTCGCCAGGCCGTGCATGCAGGTGCACGCCGACTTCGACTGCCGGATCCACGGACCCCAAAACCGCTTCCACGAGTTCGGCAATCTGCGCCGGGCCGGCGAGGCCAACCGTATCAGCCAGCGAGATCTGAGTTATGCCCGAATCAGCCAGCAGATCGCAGGCCGTCACAACCTCGTCCACACTCCAGGGATCGCCGTAGGGATTCCCAAAGGCCATCGAGATATAAGCGACCATCCCCAGGCCGGCCTGGAATGCCGCCTGACCTACACCCTCGAGGGCCTCCAGTGTCTGTTCCGGGCTCTGGTTCTGGTTTCGAAGCAGGAACTCCGGGGAGACGGAGTACGGAAAGCCAAGTGTGGAAACGGCTTCCGTCTCGATCGCGCGCTCTGCGCCCTTCTGATTCACGACAATTCCGATGATCTCCACGTCATCCGGTGGATCCAGATACTTCAGGACCTGCTCGGAATCCGCCATCTGCGGGACAGCTTTTGGTGAAACAAACGATGCTGCATCCAGATGCGTGAACCCCGCTGCGATCAGCGTCCGAAGGTAATCGGCTTTGACCTCGGCGGGAATTGTTTTTGGCAACCCCTGCCAGGAGTCGCGGGGACATTCGATGATCTTAACCGGCGTGGTCATGGCAGCAGCGCTGCGCGCCAATGCAGACTGAAGTCGGCACAGAGCAGCACTCCGAAGGGTATCAGGGCGACCACCATCCAGTGCCGCCAGCGTGGGAGCAGCAGGGTTGCGACGAACAGCGCCGTTGCAGCCAGCGTTACGAAGGCATTCCAGCGTGCCACCCATCCGTAGACAGACGACTGCAGCGCGAGCAGGCGATCCCACGCGGTGCGCGGCGGCAGATGAAACACAAGAAGACTGCCATGGCGGCTGCCGTGGATAGCCAGCGTGATCTCCAGCGCGCAGAAAAGCAGAGAAGGCACAGAGGCCACTGCCAGCGGCATCAGCAGGAAGAGAAACGACCGATCAACTCGTTGGGGGCGGGAAAAATCAGACATGTCTCTCGATCCGTTGGATGTTGAATTCCCTGGAAAGTGGCGGCGTGAGCACCAGGTAGAAATCGTCGCGACTGGAGCGGTTATCCTCACGCCAGTCTGAGTATTGCAGACGCAGCCCCAGAACTGTTTCTTCACAGGGTGGCCGTTCGTAGCGCTCCTGGAACTGCCTTTGGCGAACGCTCAGAGCGATCACCTCCTCCGTTGTCGGAAACGACCGCAGTTCGTTGGGAGGCACCACGAAACCGGAAAGCGACCGCTCGATCGCGAGATGCGATTCATCGCGAACCCACAGTCGGTAGCCGGCCAGCCGGAAGGATCGCTCGCCATCGTTCCAGACATCCACGATGATCTGCGGCCAGGTCACCGTGTCGTAAAAGGACCGGCCATCCTCAGGCCGGTCGCGCCGATAGGTGACCGTGAGCGGCCGGTGCGCGAAGCGATCGGTCGACTCCGACCGGATGCCCATCCAGAACCGCGGCTGCACCGTCATGCGCGCTTCCCACTGTTCACGCTGCAGTGCAATGGCCGCTTCGGCCGCGGCCAGCGAGCGCCGCGACACATGCAGGTAGGTGAGCGTGACGATGGCGGTGATGACCGAGGCAAAGAAGGTGAGCAGCGCGCCGAACGCCATCGCAAACGAATCGCCCCGCGCATGCCAATCCACGAGGAAGACAATCGTGAGAATGCCGCAGACCAGCAGCAGGGCCAGAAGAGCCAACAGGAACCGCAGCCGGAGCTGCGTGACAACGAGCCGCGTCAGCATCCGGTGCCGTGTCATGGGGTCGCTCGTCTCTCAGGGCCGACCATCGAACTACTGTCCCAGCCAGGCCAGCACTACTACCGCGACCAGGCCGCTGAAGTGCAAAATGAGACCGGTAATGAAAGCGCGCAGATAGCGTCCCGCGCGCCAGGTAAGCATGATGATGACGCCGTAAAGAGGGAACTGCAGGTACATCATCCATTCGGACGCGGTTCCGACGAGGCCGGCTGGCAGATGCAGCGCCCGGCTGCGCAGCACCTCCACCCAGGGGTATAGCAGCGCAAAAGCCTTGGGGCCGGCGAGCGCGACAATGCTGGCCGCGCGCAGAGCAAAAGGTGTGATCAGGAGTCCGAGCAGCAGGGGGACGATCGCGGTCCAGCCGCCGCGAGCAGACTTCCGGGTGCCGCGCTTTCGGCGCGAAACCGCGGCTGACGATGCAGGCATGGCTTGAGAATACTCTCGCCGCATGTGAAGGGATGTGGATCGGAATCAGCTTCGTTACGTCTGGAGAATCCCCGGATTAAACCTCGGTAACTCCGGATTCAGCGATGCAGCTTCGAGCGTCAGCAGCAGCGCGTCGCGTGTCTTCGCCGGGTCGAGAATGGCATCCACCCAGAGGCGCGCGGCGGCATAACGGCAATCCGTCTGCGCCTCGTAGGTCGCTTTGATGGAGGAGACCAGTTCTTCCTTCTCGCTGTCTCTGAGCTGCCGCCCGCCTCGCTCGAGCTGCCGAATTCGGATCTCGACCAGTGTGTTCGCCGCGGAGTTCCCGCTCATCACCGCATAGCGGGCTGTTGGCCATGCAAAGATGAAGCGCGGGTCGTATGCTTTGCCGCACATCGCGTAGTTGCCGGCTCCGAAAGAGCCGCCGAGGATAACCGAAATCTTCGGGACAACAGAATTCGAGACGGCCGACACCATCTTGGCCCCCGAGCGAATGATCCCGCTCCACTCGGCATCGCGGCCGACCATGAAGCCGTTGACGTCGTGCAGAAAGATCAGGGGGATCGCATTCTGGTTGCAGTCCATGATGAAGCGGGCGGCTTTGTCGGCGCTTTCGGCATAGATCACGCCGCCGAATTCGACACGCTTTTCGCCGCTGTGGCTGGTCTGCGGCTGGGACAGCTTCTGGTTGGCGACGATCCCCACCGCATAGCCGCCGACTCGCCCATATCCGCAGAGCAGCGTCCGTCCGTAGCCGGGGCGATACTCATCAAATTCGCTGCGATCGAGGATGCGCGCCAGCACGTCATGCATGTCGTAGCTGTTGACAGCGGCGCGAGCGGGATCGGGATCGAGCAGTCCATAGAGATCGGCGGCAGGGAAGCGAGGCGCGTCCCTCTCCGGGTCATACTCGGCCCGGTCGAAGGGTGCGCGCGCTGGGTGGCCCAGCTTCGAAACAAGGGAGCGAAGGCGCGCGATGCAGAGGTGATCGTTCGGCTCCTTGAAATCCACGGTACCGGAGATCTCAGCATGCATGGCCGCTCCGCCCAGCTCCTCCGCCGAGTACTTCTGGCCGATGGCGGCCTGGACCAGCGCCGGACCGGCGAGAAAGAGCCCGCTGCCCTCGGTCATCAGCACCTGATCGGTCATGACGGGCAAATACGCGCCGCCGGCCACGCACATGCCCATGATGGCGGTGATTTGCGGAATTCCTTGCGCAGACATGACCGCGTTGTTGCGAAAGATCCGCCCGAAATCGTCCTGATCCGGAAAGACGTCCTCCTGCAGCGGCAGAAAGATCCCGGCCGAGTCGACCAGATAGAGCGTGGGGATCCGGTTCTCCATCGCGATATGCTGCGCGCGAAGCACCTTCTTGGCGGTCATCGGGAAGAAAGCACCGGCCTTCACGGTGGCGTCGTTGGCGATGATCATGCAGAGGCGTCTGCTGACCCGGCCGAGGCCTGCGACAACTCCGGCAGAGGGCGCGCCGCCCCACTCTTCGTACATGCCGAAGGCAGCAAACAGCCCAAGCTCGAAGAAGTCGGTGCCGGGATCGAGCAGCAGGTCAAGGCGCTCGCGGGCAGTGAGGCGCTTCTTCGCGTGCTGGGCTTCGATGGCTTTCGGGCCTCCGCCCTCGCGGAGCTCGGCTTCCTGGGCGCGAATCTCGGCCATGAGAGCCGCCATCTTCTGCGCGTGGCTCTGCGCGCGGGGATGGTTCGCGTTCAGCTTCGAAGCCAGTTGATTCTGCAGTTTGGACGACTCGGGCGATTGGGGATCAGTCATGAGGGCGCGTGGGGGAGAAAACTCGTCAGCATACCATGCGATCCGTGGGTGCCGCACACCGCCAAAGCAAAGGACCCGCCGCAGCGGGTCCTTGGAGTTTTGGACTGGACAGGAATTACGGCAGATAGTAGCGGAAGGAGGTCCAGAACATATTGTCAGCACCACTCGCTTCGCCGCTCGGGTTGTTTGGCCCAGCGACGCCCGACCAGAGATCACGCTCCCAGCGGCTGTACTGCAGGCCGAAACGCATCCGGCCCTTGGGACCATTGTAGAAGTTGTACCACTCCCCGGCCGTAAACTCCTGCGTATCCTTGTTCTGGTTGCCGCAGCTACTCGGCGTGGAGGGGTCAAAGCCGGTCCCGCCACCGAAGCCGGAGGTGGGTGCCGTAGTGGGAGGCGGCTCGGTGTTGCAGCCGGTCATCGACGTCAGAGGCGAGCCATAGCCGACCTTGCCCCAGTAATCGCGATAGATGTAGTCGCCGCCGTAGTTGAGGTAGATCATGAGGCGCTTGCTGAGATTGGCTTCCACGGTGCTGAGAGCCGAGAACCCTTTCAACGGATCCAGCTCGCCGTCAGGACGGACGGTTACATCGCCGAGGGTGGAGTCGCCGTAGCGGCCCATCCCTTTGCCCCACAAGCCCTTGAGACCGACGGTAAAGTTCTTCGTTCCGAGGGGTACGCGGAGGCCGCCGCCGATGCCGGCGCCCGGAGCCAGGTCATTAAAAGCCCCTGCTGTGGTACCGGTGCAGGTGGTCCCGGAGCACACTTCATTGGGGTAAATGCGATCCCGGAAATTGCGCTCGATGCCGAAGACTTCCCAGTGGCCCCAGCCGGGCTCGAAAACCATCTTGGCGACGAAGTCCGGGCTGTAGTTGAAGGAGTAGTTGGCCGTGTTGTTGTAGAGACCGCCGCCGGTTCCATCGGAGCCGATGAGGATGTTGGTGGGCAGGTTGCTGCCACCCGGGTTCAGTGTCTCAGCATTTTCGGCCGAGGCACCCAGCCAGAACTTATTGCCGAAGTCCTTGGTGACACGGAAGCTGTACTGACGAGTCCAGACGAAGCCGGCTTCGTACTGGGGGTCGATGGTCGCCGGCAGAATTTCCGTCCCGCGAGTTTCGCCTTTGGTCGTTTCGGTGGCGAGGGACCAGCCCTGGCCGCCGGAAACGTCCCAGCCGTTGCTGAAGAGCGCATCCGCCCACAATTGGCGCTGGCGCATCACGTAGCTGTTGGACTGATTGTTGTTGGAGGTGATGCCGGCGCCCAGCCAGTCCATCTCGTAGTAGCCGGTCATCGTGACGTCGGAGAGTTTGCCGACGGCTTTGAGCGCGAGCCGGGACTGACGGCCGGTGCCCTGGAACTCGCTCAGCTGCGCATCATCCGCCATGTCCAGGGGAATGCTGGTAGGCGCAGTGTTGATGCCGCCACCCGTGGCTCCCTGCCGCCACACCGTTTCAGCCGCTAGGAAGCTGCCCGCGGGCGAAATGGTGATGCCCTTGTAATGGAGGGTGTCGGGGTTCTCGATCGCCTTCTTCACTTCGGCCTGGTTGGCCTTGATGGTGCTCACGATCGAGCTGGAACTCGCCTTCAGATCGCTCACCGAGCTCTGCAGGCTGGAGACGGCTTCCGTGTTCGCTGAAAGCGTCTGCTGCTCCGCGTTGGCAGCCTGCTGCGCCGCCTGCGCCGCTTGTTGCGCCTGTTGGGCGGCCTGCTGCGCCTGCTGCAGCTGGGTGTCGCGATCCGACAGTTGCTGCTTCAGCGTGTCGATCTGGCCGCGCTGGTTTTCCATTTCCTGCCGCAGCTGATCGATCTGCGATTCGACCGACGGCTTCCGTTCCACGGGCCGGCGATGATGAACCGTATGTTTAGGAGCAGGGGAGCCGGCCGTGGACTGCGCGTAGCCGACTGTAACGGTCGCGGCCAGCGCCAGAGTGGCGAGCGCCTTCAGATTCTTCGTCATTGAGCCTCTCTTAGCTGAATTGCGTGAAAGATGATGCCGGTGGGGGAAAATGATCCCGGGTCGGAAACCGCAGGAGAGGCAGCGATAAAACGAGCCACTCCCTCAGGCGGTCCCAGATACCCACTGCGCATCGTCGCAGGCGATTGTGAACATTCGGAGAATGTGACGTGAATGTTCGGGGAAAAGCCCGGCATCACCAGCACCAAAGAGGGCGAAGAAACCAAATGAGCCGACAATAGTTACGTACTAGTTGGAGGTCTGGGCCGTGGTGCCGGCGGCTCTCCGAAGAAGACGGTGACCAAGGTAAGCAGGCCGGGGAGCGCCCGGCGCTAGTGCAGCCCGGGATTTTTTCCCGCTGCAATCAGGTCGGCAAGTAACCGATACGCCCCAGGCACCGCCTCCGGCAGTTGCCGGTACACGGCATAGGCGAGATACATCCAGTTGCCCTTGCCATAGCGCGTGTAAAGCAGCCCACCCCGCTGCGGGTCCTGTCCAGGGTCATGCGTCTCCGTCGGCGCCGTGTACTGCGGCGACCAGGAGGCAAGGAACGAATGGCCACGCTCTTCCACCCAACCGTCGAAATCGGCCGACGTAATCTTGTTCGGCCAGTTCAGCAGTGGGCTGCCCGGACTGGTCAGGACCACGGGCGTCGTCTCCTCGACCACCTTCTCCGGGTTGCGGCCCAGGGAGAGGTCGTACGGAGCGGGGAACTGGACGCTCTGGTACTGCACCAGCAGGGTCCCCCCGTTGCGGACATAGGCCAGCAAACGCGAGGTTGCGGCAGTCAGGTCAGGCCGCGAGGAGTACGCCCGGATACCGACCACGATGGCGTCGTAGGTCGAGAGATCGCCTTCGGCCAGATCTGCGGGCGAAAGCAGCTGCGGCTGGATCCCGATCTCGGTCAGGGCCTGTGGCACCTCATCGCCGGTTCCCATGATGTAGCCGACCTTTAGATCGTGCGGAACCTTCACGTCCACCGCGCGCAGCCGATAATCCGCCGGCCGGTAGAGATAATAAGGACGCAGCCCTGGATATCCAACGGTCGTGAACCCTTCGGAGAACTGGTAATTGCCGCTCTGGGCAACCGCGCGTATCTCGTAGGCCTGCCCGCTGAGCTGGTTGGGATGCAGCGTGAACGACAGGTCCTGGCGGGTGTCCGGCGCCAGATGGAAATTCTGCGCGGCAGGATCCGCAGTCCATCCGCTGGGCAGTTCCAGGTGCAACTTGCCGTCGGCATCGTCCTGTTGCTGATTGCTGACCGAGACAGAGAAGGGGATCGTCGAGGTTCCCAGCGGCACGACGCCAGCCTCCGCCGGCAGGTTCACGGAAAGTTGCGGCACCACCGCCAGCGGCTGGTAGACGCCTCCGATTCCATGCACCCGATGTACCGTCTGCACGACCTGCCCGACGCGGATGGGCACACCCATGTAGCGGAACTCCGCCCAGCCCGCCAATGGATACGGCGCGAAGGGCAGGCTCAGCCAACGCGGATCGGTGATGTCGTAGTACGGTTGTTCGGTGTTGGGCCGGGTGAAATAGGGTCGTGTGACGTGCGCACTGCGGGGAACGTAAACGCGGAAAACGACGTCGCCGGCGCTGGACTGGGGCTCGTCAAGACCGGGTGCCCCGAGCCGGGTGATCTGCCAGGAGTCGCCATCCTGATTGGCCAGCCAGGTCCGCGCGAGTTGCAGGCCATCGGGCGATGGTCCCCAGTCACCCGCGGCCGTCACATGGAGCCGGACATCGATTTCTGAGCCTGGTGTGACAGTGGTCGGCGTCTCCTCGGGCACAATCGACGGAGCCGCGTTGACGCCTGTGGCCGTCCGCGGCATCACGGCGGCATTCACATGCAGTCCAAACGCTTCCGCCAGAGCGGTATTGAATTGCGCCAGCTTGATATTCAGTTCGTGGACCAGATTCGCTTTGTCGTCGGCGTTGAGCGTGCTCCCGTTCACCTGTTCGATCAGCTGTTGTGTGGCCTTATATCCTTCGGCCAGCTCCGGAGCAATGCTCTCCGGGTGCGCGGGCAAATCACCGTTGAGCGCCGCCGTCACGTGCTGCTGGACCTCCTTCAGACCGGCAACCAGAAAGAGGGTGTCTCCGGAATGAACCAGAGAGGCCATCCCTGCGAGCGAGGTGTTGATTCCGTCGAAGAAAGAGTCCTCCTGATCCGGCGCCGATACGCGCGAGCCGTAGCGGTGGTAAGCCACGCTCACGGGACCAGGGAAGGGAATCGTACCGCCGCCGTTCTGCGACTTCTGCTCACTCCATCCCGTCCGCGCCATCTGGAAATACGATTCGCCCAGCACTGGGTCCCAGGTCCCCTCCGGAACTTCGAGGGTTGTCGAGGGGTAGCTGGTATTCCATTGCTTGGACACATAGTCGTAGAAGCGAACCGGGGACCATTTGTTCGTCGCGTAGTCGAAGATGCCCTTGCTGCTCGGCGCAAAAAACGGCTGCCGGGCGTAAACCTTCAGCGGCGACCACGGGCGCAGGCCGGCGGCGATCTGATCGGGGCAAACCTTCGGATCACCGGCCGCGGCGAACGCTTCCTGATTCATTTCTCCGGAAACCTGATGGTGGCCGTGTCCGTCGGTGATGTTCCCGGTAAAGGTTGAAGCGAGCACGAGCGGCCGGTCCATCCGCACGACGCGGACGACGTCGCAGAGCACGCGCTCCCGTCCCCATT
Source organism: uncultured Acidobacteriaceae bacterium (assembly GCA_963770525.1). Lineage (GTDB taxonomy): Bacteria > Acidobacteriota > Terriglobia > Terriglobales > Acidobacteriaceae > Palsa-343. The sequence goes on from CAVYPY010000013.1 coordinate 598,725, forward strand.
GCTGGTGAGCCTCTTCGATGGTCTTGGAAAACCCATAATCGATGACGCGTGCGAAGTACTGCTCGGAACCCGAGTATTCGTCTGCCCGCAGCAGCTCGTTCGTCCGGATCAGCCCCAGCGCGTCGTAGGTCTCGCTCGACATCGCATTCTGTCCGCCTTCGCCGCGGGTCAGCGTCAGAATCGCCGTGCGTGCACCGACGCCGCGCGATTCGTAGGCAAGCATGCCGCCGTCTTCGTCGTCCGGGTGAGCGACGATGAAGAGCAGACTGCCCCAGGTGTTGAGCTTGCGCAGCGTCTGCGCCAGACCGTCGGCGCCGCGGTCCTGCGGCAGCGTCTGCGCGTCGGGCGAGGCGGTAACCTGGGTGCGCCACGGCACGACCTGCGCGACCGCGGTGACCGCAGTCATGCAGAGAAGAATGGCAACCAGAAAGGCAACAGACATCAGGCTGCGAGCGCGATGGCAGAGCGGAAGTAACGGGTGCGTCATGAATTGCCAGTGTATCGTGACGCGATCTGATACAAAGGGCTGAACATGGCTTCAGAACCCACAGCGCCGCCTGCGGAGAATGGCGCGCCTGCTGGGCCGCCTGCATCGGGGCCGGGCGGCAACGCCGCTGCGCCGCATCTGGAGCGGCTGATCGGATTGCCGAGCGCCATCACGCTGAACATGATGTACATGATCGGCGTCGGCCCGTTCATCACGCTGCCGCTGATCGTTGCCGCCATGGGCGGGTCGCAGGCACTGCTGGGCTGGCTGCTCGGCGCTTTCATCGGCGTCTGCGACGGGCTGACCTGGGCGGAGCTGGGCGCGGCCATGCCGGAGGCCGGCGGATCGTATACGTTTCTGCGCGAGATTTACGGCCGCGACGGTCCAGGCCGGTACTTTTCGTTCCTTTATATCTTTCAGCTGGGTTTCAGTGCGCCGCTCTCCATTGCCTCCGGGTGCATCGGCTTCGCGGAGTTCGCGTCCTTCCTGTTTCCCCGGCTCAGATCCCCTGTTATCGCCGCCTGGCCGAACGGCATTCATTGGACGAGTTTTCTGGCGGCGGGCGCCTGCGCCTTGATCGTTGGCCTGCTGTATCGCGATATCCGGGCGATCCTCCGCACTGCCTGGGTTTTGTGGGCAGGCGTCATGGCGGCGATGGGCATCGTTATTCTGGCCGGCCTGACTCATCTGCACCCTTCGCTGTTGCGCATGCCGCCCCACGCTTTCAGCTTCTCGCCCGGATTCTTTGCCGGGCTCGGCTCCGCCACGCTGATCGCCACCTACGATTACTGGGGCTACTACAACGTCTGCTTCATCGGCGGCGAAATTCGCGAACCGGGCAAGACGATTCCTCGGGCCGTTCTGCTTTCGATCGCGGTGGTGGCCGTTCTCTACATCTGCATGAACGTCAGCGTTCTGGGTGTAATTCCGGCTCACGCGATGGGCAACGGCGCGGTTGCCGAAACGGTCGTTTCGCGTATGGTCGCGGCCACACTCGGCCCTGCCGCAGCCGTTGTCGTCACGGGTCTCATTATGTGGACCGCCTTCTCATCGGTCTTCGCACTGCTGATGGGCTACTCGCGCGTTCCGTATGCTGCCGCTCTGGACGGCAATTACTTCCGCATCTTTGCGCACCTGCATCCGAAGCGAAACTTTCCCGACTTTTCGCTCCTGGCCCTGGGCGCCGTGGCCATCGTCTTCTGCTTTTTCCGGTTGGTCCAGATCATTGCCGCCCTGGTCGTTATTCGCATCGTGCTGCAGTATCTGCTGCAACAGGTCGGAGTCATCGTGTTACGCATCCGCCGGCCGGAGATGCCGCGCCCGTTTCGCCTCTGGTTCTATCCTCTGCCGCCTTTGCTCGCGCTTGCCGGCTTCCTGTTCATCCTTTTCTCCCGAACTCAGGGTCTGCGTGAGCTGCTCTTCGCAATTGCCATTGCGCTGCTGGGCAGTGTGCTTTACTTTGCGCGGGCGCGCCGTCGCGGCGAGTGGCCCTTTAAAATTGAGACGTCTCAGGCGAGGTGACCCGTGGTCGATCTGGAAGTCAGGGAAGGCAATCTGGTTCTCCATGTTCGCGGCGCGGATAAGTTCTGGGCTCTGAAGAGCACTCTGGAGATTCCCCTACAGCATCTGGCCGGGGTGCGCGCCGATCCGAAGATTGCACGCGGATGGTGGCACGGTCTGAAGCTGATTGGGACGGATCTGCCGGGCGTGTTGTGGGCGGGCACCTTTTTCCAGCACGGCAAGAGGATCTTCTGGGACGTCCATGATCCCGAAAAGACGATCGTCATCGACCTTCGCCATGAACGGTACGCTGAGCTGATCGTCGAGGTGGCCGATCCGGCCGCGGCTGTGCAGATGATCCAGCCGCATTGCCAGGGCCCTGTGGGATGAACGCATTCGTGGTGGCGGGTGGGCAAAGCACGCGCATGGAGAGCGACAAGGCGATGCTACCCCTGAACGGCGCCCCGCTGATTGCGCATGCTCTGGAATTGTTGCGAAGCCTGGGACTTTCTCCGCGCATTTGCGGCTCCCGGCCAGATTTGGCGCGCTTCGCGGAGGTCATTCCCGACAATTATCCGCAGTGCGGTCCTCTCGCCGGGATCGAAGCAGCTCTGGCTGTTTCCGATGCGGAGCTGAACCTTTTTCTTCCTGTAGACCTGCCACTCCTGCACGCCACGTTCATTCAGTGGCTGGTGACGCGAGCCGAGGCGAGCGAGGCTGTGGGGACGATTCCCGTCATTGCCGATCGCCCCCAGCCCTTATGCGCGGTTTACAGCGACCGCTTGTTGGATGGCATTCACCGCTCCCTCGCTGCCGGCGAATACAAGGTGATGAAAGGCATCCAGACAGCTGCCGCAGATCTTCGAGAACCAGTCGACCTGTTCGATGTGGAGATGATCGCAGCAACGTTCGGAACCGGCGAATGGCCTTCCTCACCGCCGATCATCGAGTGTTTTCGCAACGTGAATACCCCGGCAGACTACGAGCGCCTCGTGCACTGTCACTCCGGTGCGACTGGAGCAAAAGGCAGTCATCCAATAAGCTGAACGTAACCTGGAACAAGGCGAGGGCACCCCACGCGTGAGCATATCCCCCGAGATTCCCATCGAGGTGAAGGCGGAATCGAACGGTCACGGCGACCGGCAGCCCTATATCGCCTTCGAGCATGTCTCCAAGTCATTCGGCAGTCTGCAGGTGCTCAACGACATCAGCTTTTACGTGACACCGGGCGAAACCCTGTGCATTCTCGGTCGCTCGGGCGTGGGTAAGTCCGTTTCCCTGCAGCTCATTATGGGCTTTCTCCGCCCGGATTCCGGTCGCATCCTCGTTGCCGGTGAGGACATCACCAATTTCACCGAAGAGCAGATGCAGGCCGTGCGGCGCAAAGTCACGATGGTCTTTCAGAATGGGGCGCTCTTCGATTCGCTCACCGTGGGCGAAAACGTGGCGTTTCCTCTGCGCGAAGGGCGCGGCCTGTCCGACGACCAGATCGAGCAGATCGTCCGCGGTCTGCTGGAGATGGTCAGTGTGGCCGAAATGTACGACCTTCTGCCTTCCGATCTCTCCACTGGCATGAAGCGCTCCGTCGCGATCGCGCGGGCGCTAGCAGCCGAGCCGCAGGCGATCCTCTATGACGAGCCGACCACGATGGTTGACCCTCTGATTGCGCGGCTGCTCGGCGACCTGATCCAGAAGCTGCAGAATCAGCTCCATCTGACCAGCATCGTGGTTACGCACGATATGCGATTCGCTGAGCGGCTGGCCGACCGCGTGCTTTTCCTGCATCAGGGACGCGCTGAGTTCTTCGGAACCATGGAGGAGATGAAGCGCTCCGACGACGAGATCCTGCGCCAGTTCCTGGAGCTGGACACGCTGGTTTTGCCGCAGCTGTGAGCCCGTTTCCGGCCTCTACCCCCGCCCCCCTGGTTGAGGACCTCGACAAGTACTTTGTTTCCAATTAGCGGAGGGTAATACCTTTTGGGTATTACCCTCTTTCTGTGCACCATTTCTGGGGCAGCGGCTTTTGGCGGACCTTGTCGGGGCTGCCAAGCCTCGAGAAAGCAGGTTCCTCGGCTGCGCCTGCGATCACTGCGCCCTCCCATAATCATTTGCCAGAAATGAAGCGGCTGCGGTACTCGGTAGGAGCGACGCCGTACAGCTGCACAAACGCGCGCCGGAAACTGTCTGGATTGCGAAAACCCACGGAGTCGGCGATGTTTCCAACGGTGTAGTCGGCAGCGGCAAGCCTCTTGCGCGCCTCATCGAGCCGTAGCCGTTGTACGAAAGCCGCCGGGGTGCTTTTGAATTCCTCCGTGAAGCGGCGGGTAAACTGACGAGGGCAGAGATTGATCCTCCCTGCCAGCGCTTCGACTGAAAGATCCGCATCGAGGTGTCCCACCATCCATGCCGAGAGCTCGGCGAAACGGCTGCTGCACTCGACCTGAAATTTCAGGGGTTCGGAATACTGCTCCTGCCCTCCTGGGCGTTTCACATACATCACCAGTTCGCGTGCAACCGACAGGGCAACTTGTGCACCGAAATCCTCTTCGATGAGCGCCAGAGAGAGATCGATTCCCGCCGTGACCCCCGCTGAGGTGTAGAACTTCCCGTCGCGAATGTACAGCGGCTTGTCATCGACTTTCAATTTGGGATAGCGCTCAGCCAGGTCGGCAGCGTATTTCCAGTGCGTCGTGACCTTGCGCCCGTTCAGCAATCCGGTGGGCGCCAAACCATAAACGCCGGTGCAGACCGACGCAATACGGCGTATGCGGTGCTCATGCCGGCTGATCCAGTTCGCCAGGTTCTGGCCGGCGGCCGAGTTCCGCATGCCGCTGCCGCCGGGGATGAGCAGCGTGTCCAGGTGACGCAGCGTGTCCAGGTGACACGCTGCCGTCATGCGCAATCCCGACACGGAACAGAATGTCTTTGCACCCAGAGCGGCGATCGTTACCTTGTAGCAAGCCCGACGATTTCCCTTTGAATCTTCAATGCACGCACTGCTGAACGCCTCCAGGGGGCCAGACAGGTCGAGCGATGTGAGATTGTCGTACCCGACGATGGCGATGTGCTTCGGTGTCATAGCCTGGGACGGTCCGGAATAGCGTTGAGGTGATTGTCGGATTATGACATTCACCGGCAGATCATCACCTGATGACAACCCAGAATGTCTCAGATTGCCGGATTAATGTCCGTTGAGACATTCCGTTTTGCACGTACTCTGCTGCTATGAGCAAGTCGAAGTTGTAAAGGGGGACCGTCATGGCAAGCGCAAAGAAGCTTTTCCGGATTGCTGTAGCCGCGACCACGGTGCTGGGTTGCGCGGTCTGTGTGAGCCGGGCAGCCAAGGCGCAGGAAACTGCTTCCTCAACCATACAGACCACGCCTCTGAAGCCGCCCGCGAACGGGCCGATCAATGTCGCGTTTGTTATCTCGGAGGGCGCCGATGTCATGGACATCGCGGGTCCCTGGGAAGTGTTCAGTGACGCCATGCTCACGTCCAAAGGGAAGCCATGGCATGAAACAGATGGGATGGACGACATGTTGATGCCGTTCAGGACCTACACGGTTTCGGACTCGCTCAAGCCCGTGAAAGCCTCCAACGGACTTATTATCGTTCCCAACTATAGTTTTGAGACTGCGCCCAGGCCGCAGGTCATTGTCATCCCGGCGCAGGACGGCCGCAGCGATGCGCAGAAAGCATGGTTGCTGTCGAATTCGAAGACGGACGACATCACGATGTCGGTCTGCACCGGCGCCTCGATGCTCGCCCAGTATGGCCTGCTCGACGGCTTGACCGCCGCCACGCACCATATGTTCGCGGCGGGCATGCAAAAACAATACCCTGCCGTGCACTTCGTGAGCGGAACCCGATTCGTCGACCACGGAAAGGTGGCCACTGCCGGAGGCCTGACCTCGGGCATTGACCTCGCCTTGCATGTCGTGGACCGGTATTACGGGCAGGATGTCGCGCAGGTCACGGCCAATATCCTGGAGTATCGCGGCGAGCTTTGGAAGAATCCGAAATTCGATGAAGTCACGCCGGTTGTCGCCGCCAGGTAGAGCCGGGTGTCGGGGGTACGTCGCGGGCGCGACAGACTTCGGTGGCCCTTCCCTTTACCGAATGTTCGACGGGACCCTGCACCCAGCCCGTAGCTGCCGCATTGCTAAACTAAAGGAGTGAAGATCGCGCTCGCGCAAATCGATCCCACTATCGGAGATTTCAGCGGGAATACTTCAAAGATTCTGGATTTTACCCGGCGCGCTCAGCAGGGCGGCGCCGACCTGGTGCTCTTTCCGGAGCTTGCTATCTGCGGATACCCTCCGGCGGATTTTCTGGAAAAGCCGGCCTTTGTGGCTCGTTGCGGAGAGGCGCTGTGCGAGATTGCCCGGGCTACCGCCGGCGACCGCATCGCGGTGATCACCGGGTATGTGACGGCGGCCGAGCATGGCGCCGGGAAGCATGTCATGAACTCCGCGGCCCTGGTGCGCGATGGCCACGTTGAGTTTGTGCAGTCGAAGATGCTGCTGCCGTATTACGACGTCTTCGACGAGCAGCGCTACTTTGCCCCCGCACCGCGGCAGCGGATCTGCCATCTGGACGGCCAGTCCGTGGCTCTCACCATTTGCGAAGATGCCTGGAACGACAAGAGCTTTTGGGAGAACCGCCTGTACTCGGTCGATCCCGTGGAAGAGCAGATGAAGCAGGGCGCTTCGCTCATCCTGAACATCTCCGCTTCACCCTGGTGGCACGACAAGCGGGCGTTTCGGCGCGAAATGCTGGCGGCCATTGCCCGGCGGCATCGCGTGCCCGTTGCTATGGTCAACCAGGTCGGAGGCGACGACAGCCTGGTGTTTGATGGATCCAGCCTCGTGCTCGGCCCCGACGGCAACGTGATCGCCCAGGGGAAGAGCTTTGAAGAAGATCTGGTCTTCGCCGATCTCGATGCGCTGACCGGCGATGTTCACGATCAGGGCGGCGATGAAGATGAGGCCATGCTCGAAGCGCTGACTCTCGGCACCCGCGATTATGTGCGCAAATGCGGGTTCTCCAAAGTCGTCGTCGCGCTGAGCGGCGGCATCGACTCTGCCCTGGTGACCGCCATTGCCGTGCGCGCTCTCGGCGCAGAGAACGTCACCACGCTGGGCATGCCCAGCCCGTATTCCTCGCCAGGTTCGATCGACGACAGCCGACAGCTGGCGCAAAACCTGGGCGTTCGCTATGAAGTCATCGGGATCGACGAGATCTTTACTGGCTTCAATCATGCGCTCACGCCTGTCTTCGCTGGCCACGAGCCGGACATTACCGAGGAGAATCTTCAGTCGCGCATCCGCGGCTCGCTGCTGATGGCCTTCTCGAACAAGTTCAACGCGCTTGTGCTGACCACCGGGAACAAGAGCGAAATGTCGACGGGCTACTGTACGCTGTATGGCGATATGGTGGGCGCGCTTGCCGTGATTGGTGACGTTCTGAAGACGCGGGTCTACGATCTTTGCCGGTGCATCAACAGGGAAAGGGAAATCATTCCTCGTGCAATCCTCGAGAAGCCGCCTTCTGCGGAGTTGCGCCCCGGCCAGAAGGACACCGATTCCTTGCCGCCCTACGAGATTCTTGACCCGATCCTCGAAGCGTATGTGGAACGGTACGAACCGCCCGAGGCCATCGCCGCCGATCGCGGACTGGACCTGGCCACGGTTCGCGCCGTCGTGCGGATGGTGGAGCGCAGCGAATACAAGCGGCAGCAGGCCGCGCCCGTTCTGAAGGTCACACCCAAGGCCTTTGGCATGGGCCGGCGTTTCCCCATCGCAGTTCAGGTTCAGGTTTAGGTTTAGAAATATCCCCGAAAGGATTCTATGTACAGGTGCTTTATCGCTATCCCGTTGCTCGCCCTGTCTCTTGCTGCAGCCCCAGGCTCAGCGCAAACTCAGCCGCCCGCCGCGCCCGTTCAGCGGCCGATGCCAGGTGCGCCGGGTGCTTCGGCGGAACCTCAGGAGGTACGGTTTCCTCCCGTGGAGCCGTCCAATTTCACCGCTGCTGCGCCGACGAGGGCAGACGTCGAAGCCTTCCTGAAAACCTCCTGGGGCTACGATCCCAACCGCGTGTGGGAAGTCTTCGGCATCCAGAAGACGATCGCCCCGGGCGTGAGCAAGGTGACCGTGCTGGTTGCGGAGAAGCATAACCCGCGGCAGGTGGCGAACCTTACTTTCTTCGTGACGCCGGACGGCAAGCACCTCATCTCGCAGGAGGCGGTGCTGGACTTTGGTCCGCGGCCTTACGAGAACAACTACCGCACGCTCCAGCAGCGGGCCAACGGCCCCTCGCGCGGCGCCACGGCAAAGCAATTCGAGTTAGTGGAGTTTGCGGACTTCGAGTGCCCCCATTGCAAAGATGCGCAGAGCATCGTGGAAAAGCTCCTCCAGGATTTTCCCCAGGCGCATTACGTCTTTGAGAATTTTCCGCTTGTGAATGTTCATGCCCAGGCCTTCAAGGCAGCGGCGTTTGGAGAATGCGTGGATCAGCAGGGCGGGAACGATGCGTTTTTCAAATACGCGAATGCAATCTTTGCCGCGCAGGGCGAGCTCGCCGGCCAGGGAGCCGATCAGGCTCTTCGTAATGCGGCCACCGCGGCTGGCGCGGATCCGGATAAAGTCGCTGCCTGTGCCGATTCGCCGGCAGGGAAGGCCCCGGTCGAAGCTTCGCTGCGCCTGGGCCAGGAGCTGAACGTCGATGAGACTCCGACTCTCTTCATCGATGGCCGCGCGGTGCCGATGCTCGCTGTGCCCTACGAGCAACTGAAGAAGATCATCGAGTACCAGTTCTCTCTGGACAAGGCGCAGTGAGCGATCCCATCACCCTCGATCTCGCCCGCACGGCGGTGCTGAGCATGGACATGCAGGCGGGCATCGTCTCCGTTTATGCGAACGACGGGTCTCTGGTCAGCCTCGCGGCTGCGCTGCTGGACCGCTGCCGCGCGAATCATCTGCCGGTCATTCACGTGCAGGTGGGCTTCCGGCCGGGGATGCCGGAGGTCAGCGAACGAAACCCGTTGTTTGGAGCGATCCGGAATTCACCAGAGCACCAGAAGCTCTTCGAAGGCGAAGCCGGTGCTGTGCATCCGTTGCTGGGGCCGAAGGACGGCGACATCGTCATCGTGAAGCATCGGGTGAGCGCGTTCACGGGAACCGATCTGGAGATGATCCTGCGCGCGCAGTCGGTGGAGACGGTCGTGCTTTTCGGGATCGCCACCAGCGGAGTCGTGCTCTCCACGCTGCTCGACGCAGGCGACGCCGACTACCGGGTGATTGTGATCCGGAATTGCTGCGCCGATCGCGAGCCAGAGCTGCATGCGGCGCTGCTGGATAAGCTCTTTCCGCGGCGGGGCACGGTGATGACCGCAGCGGAATTCCTGGCGTTGCTTCCGGCATGAGAGCTAATTGCCGCGGAAGAGGGCGCGATCCAGGGCGAGATAACCTGGGCCGTCCGCCAGCAGCAGGAGAGCCAGCGCCAGAAGGCTCAGCGGGAATTCAAAACCGCCTGGCCCGGTGAGGCCGTGGCGCAGATGAACCTTGACGATCGCGACGCCCATGTCGATGGCCACGCCGATCGCAGCGATGGGCGTGAGCAGCCCCAGAATCAGTGCGATTCCACCGAAGAATTCCGTGAAGGCGGCGATGTAGCCGAGCCAGTAAGGAAGTCCCATATGGGCCACCATGTGGGCAAAGTTGTACAGGGATCCTCGGGGGATCACCTTCATCCAGCCATGGGCCAGCATCACGGCCCCCAATACAAGACGGCCGATCAGGGACGCGACGGGCCGAAAGCGCTCAAATTTGGTGACCACGGGAACTCTCCGAACTGGTTTGTCTTTCATGAGGATAGCGTGAGTTGAGGCCTCTGAGCCGGAGGCGGGTATCCAGCTCGGCAAGTCGGTTCCGGAGGGGTTGGGAAGGCTGCAGGAGGGGTCGAACCCGGAAGGCGCTTCTTTCATCTAATTGAAAGAGGGGTGTTTAGCAATCAGATTCACCCGGTTTAAGTGCATTTTTCTCTTGATTTTCATAGGAAAAATACCTAGAATAATAAAGTTTGTGACCATCCGGTGCAGTCTGTGTAGGCCTCGGGTATTTCAGTAAGTCACATATCAATCGCAGAGGGTAAATCATTCATGGCAAAGCGTCGTGGTAATCCCAACTGGGGCAAACCCGAGCCGATCGGCCCGGTAGTGCCCACCGTGACTTCCTTTGAGCAGGTCGTCAAGGAGTTCAAGCTCACTCCCGATCAGTATGTCCGCTCCACGCGACTCCGCGAGTGGGCTCGCCGGAACCGCAACTCGAAGTACATCCCCGAGTCGCTGCTGGAAGCGTGGGGCTTCGAGATCGAATCCACCTTGTGATTCCCCCGGACATCCCCCAGGATTCAACGCCGCCTTCGGGCGGCGTTTCCATTTGAGGCTCACTTTTTCCTTTCACGCGGCCGCTGATTGTTTTCGCAGCGTGCGCCGTGGAATCATCCTTGGCATGGCTCGCCGCCTTCCGCTGACCACGCTGCTCTCCTTCGCTCTGGTTGCGTTCACTATCGAATTCGACAATGAAGCGGAACATCGCCAGCCGTACCGCACATCGGACCACGGTGGTCCGGCTTCAGCGCCGTGGCTGGTGTCGATGGCGATGTTTTTGAATTGCCTGCAATTCGTCTCCGCACAGGGAACGGCTCAGCGGGAACTCGAGCGTCAGGCTCGGACCCGGACCAACTGGGATGGTATGCGGCGCTGGGGATACATTTATCTCGAGCCGGATCCCGGCGATCCTCGTCCGCGCCCGCCGCAGTCGGCATGGCTTGTGCGGCCCACCGTCAAAGGCCGCATCATTCAAGAGTCGATGCGGGCCCTGCTTCCTGAGATCGAGGAGCGGTGGCGGACGCGATTCGGCGACCTGACCGTGAGAAACCTGCGCAAGGCTCTGACGGCGATGCTGCGCATGCTACCCGAGGGTCTCCCCGATTGCATGCCGATCCTGCACTACGGTCTGGTCACCGAAGGCCCGGAACCGGAGATGCGCGGAAGATCGCCCCAGGAGAGTGAACTCGAAAACCTGCCGCTGCCCGTCCTGCTGGCTCGCATTCTCCTGACGCTGGCCCTGGAGTTCGAAGAGGAATCGCCACTCTCGCTCGCGATTTGTGCCAACATTCTGCGCGTGCTGGAATCGGAAGGGACGCTTGTTGCCAGGGTACCGGCAATGAGCGGCGTCTCTAAAGAAGCGGTTGCCATGGCGGTTGGCTTTCTGCAGAGGCACGGCTATGGCCAGGTGCTTTCACAAATGCCGGCAAAGCGCGGCCGCATCGTTCTGCTGAACTCCACCGGCACACAGGTGCAGACGGAATACCCGCAGCGGCTCGGTTTCCAGGAAGAGCGGTGGAAGGCGCGTATTGGTGCCGATGCGCTGGCCAATCTTCGGGCTGTGCTCGAGACGCTGACCGGCGACGGGACGCGTGAGGGCTCGCCGTTGTTTCAGGGGCTGAATCCGTATCCGGAAGGCTGGCGAGCCAAAGTCCCGGCTGCGACCACCCTGCCGCACTTTCCCATGGTGCTGCACCGGGGCGGCTTCCCGGACGGAAGCTGATTGCCCCGGCCGCGGTTAACGGACGGTCAGAGTGTTCGCGACGTAGTGCCGGCCGTCGAAGCTCGCGCTCATAATCACGTGCGAACCAACCTGCAGCTGACTGCTCTGCGGGAAGCGCGCCGGGTCAAAGTAAATCGTGTAGTTCTTCTGGTCCTGCGAATCGCGGATGGCCAGCTCCGCTGCGTGCATATCGAGATACGTCACGTCCCCGGCGAACTGGAAGGCCGCGCCCGGCGTGGCAAGAACCGCGATATGGCTGGCAACGCCACCGCCCTGGTTGTCTGCCTCGAACTGGATGGAGAGCAGCGCGCCATGCATCAGGTCCGACCGGCCCAGCGAGGCCGACGTAAAGGACGGCGGGCCCACGCGCTCGATCGGCGTGTTCCCCGGCACGCGCAGATGCACAGGCTGGCCGGAGAGCGAGTTCCGAACCGTCAGATCTCCGTCGCGCGGATCAAAGCCGAGGACCTGTCCCTGGCAATCTCCCTGGGGCGAATGGGTCAGCATGTGGACGCTGAGGGCAAAGATGCTGTCACCGTCGAGGACCGTCTCAACCGAAGCGTGCTCCTGCGGATGCAGATCGCTAAGGGGCGCCTGCACGCCGTCGCGATAGACCTTGGTCCGCTCATCGAAGAGGATGTTCATCGGATGGCCGCCGTAGACCTTCAGCGACATCTCATCCTGCAGGGGATCCACATCGCGGATAACACCGCCAATGACCGTGCTCCTGCCCTGCGGAGCACCCGGCATGGGCGGCAGGTAGCTCGGAGACGACGTAACCGAGGTCGATGTGTTGGGACTGGGCGCAGCGCTCGCGGCTGCATTTGCAGGATCAATGCCGGGGTGATTCGGGTCAGGGCCGGAGGCTGCCAGACACCAGGATCCGCTCGTCAGAGCGCTGACCACCAGAAGCAACAGAAAACGACGCATGCAGGGCACCTTTCACCGTGCGAAAGAACGGCAGTCATTGGATGTAGCTTCGCCCCTTAAGGTGGCCCGAAACCAGGAGTCCTAAGCGGCAACATTTTGGCGCCAATTGCATCCAATGGTGTTGCAGACAATGAACTTTTCCTGCCCCAGATCAAAATGCACGCCGCTCAGAGGCATGTGGAGCAGCACGGCCATGCTGGCAACCGTCACGGTTCTGGCCTTTTCGGCCCTTGTTGCGCACGCACAGGGAATCAGGATCACGCTGCCACGGCACAGCCAGCTCACGCCCGTGCAGCGGCTGAACCGGGATGGTGTGGACGCGGTCCGCAAGCACGATTATGGGAGGGCAGAAGATCTCTTCTATAAGGCCTATCTCTACGATCCTTCCGACCCGTTTACGCTGAACAATCTGGGATACATCGCGGAGCTGCAGGGGGAACTGAGCCGAGCCCAGAATTTCTATAAGCTTGCCTCCGAGCAGGGAACCGACGCCTTCATCGCCCTGAGCAGCGAGAAGGAGTTTGAGGGCAAGCGCATGAGCGTCGCTCTGAACAACCTGCGCGACACGCCGATGCAGGTGAACCGGATGAACTTCGACGCGATGAACCTGCTCGCCGATCGTCGCAGCGAAGAGGCCGAGACTTTGCTGCAACAGGCTCTCCGCCTCGATCCGCACAACAGCTTCACACTGAACAACCTGGGCGTCGCCGAAGAGTCGATCGGCGATCTTGAGGCCGCCCTGCGGTACTATGACGCGGCGGCCAGTGCTCGATCCAGTGAACCCGTGATTGTGACTGCGGCGAGCGGCTGGCGTGGCAAACCGGTCAGCGATGTTGCGGCGGAAAATGCTCAGCTGCTGCAGCAGAAAATGAGAACGATCGATCTGCCGGCCGAACGGGCAGCGATGCTGGCTTCCCGCGGCGTCACAGCGCTCAACCAAAACAACTGGACGACCGCGCGTCAGGACTTTCTGCAGGCCTATCGGCTGAATCCGAACAGTGCCTTCTCCCTGAACAATGCCGGCTATGTTGCTGAACGCGAAGGCGATGTGGAGACTGCGAATTTCTTCTATGCCAAAGCGCGCGCGGCAGGGGACGCCGCGGCCAGGGTCGGTCTGGCGACCCAGATGGCCGCGGAAGGCAATCCGCTGATGGCCGTGGCAACGAACAACGATCAGGAAACCCAGCAGAAGCTCGATGAGAACCGCGAGCGCCGCCGCCATCAGACCGGTCCGATCGAGCTGCTCCACCGCAACGGAACGCCGGTGACGACTTCCGAGCCCTCGCCGCAGCCGCCCAACGGGGCGATACCGCCTCAGCCAACGCCGCCTCAGTCTCAGCTTCCACCCAGTCCTCAATAGATCAGGAATCTCGGTCACTATGTCCAAATCAACTGTCATTGCACCTTCCGGGGAGTTCATGGTCCTGCTTTCGCAGCTTTTGCTGCCACAGCAGGGCCGCGTAGCCAGCCAGCATCGCGCGCTGGTCGCGACGCTGAGTGGGACGTCGCGTGAGCGCTTCGACGAGCTGGTTGCGCTGGCCAGCTCGAATCACGTGATCATTCGCGCCATGGACTTGATTGTCGCGATGATGCGCGAAGCAGGCGACGAAGAGCGCGCCAGCTGGGCCGAGGAAGCTCAGGCGGCGGAAGGCGCGCGCATCGAGAACGCGCTCTCCTTCCTGAAGCGGATCTGCACGGCCTTCGAGCAGGAAGGGCTCGACGTGACGGTGATCAAGTCGCTCGACCACTGGCCGGATCTGGGCAGCGATCTCGATCTCTACACCAACGCCGATCCGGTGAAAGTCGGCGAGCTGATGGGGCGGCGCTTCTATGCTCAGCTGGCCGCGCGCAGTTGGGGCGATCGGCTGGCGCGCAAGTGGAACTTCGAAATTCCAGGTCTGCCGGAAGCCGTCGAGATCCACATGGGCCGCCTGGGACAAACCGGTGAGCAGGCCGCGATGGCGGCTTCTATTTACCCGCGTTCGCGGCAGGCAGAGGTAGGTGGAAAGACGTTTCGTCTGACCGCAATTTCCGACCGCATCATGATCTCGACGCTGCAGCGCATGTATCGGCATTTTTATTTCCGGCTGTGCGACATCCTGGACAGCGGCGGACTCGTCGAAAACGGTCTCGTTGATTACGACGATCTGCAGAGAGCAGCTCAGCGTTCCGACATCTGGGAAGGCGTGGCCACTTATCTGGTCATCGTCTCGGACTACGTTCAACAGTATCGAGGGACCGGTCTCGATCTGCCGCGAGCGGTGCGCTCGGCGGCGCGCTTCGGCGGCAATCTTGTTTACTACTCCAAGGAATTCCTGCGCGTGCCTATTTTTCCCCAGTCGGCGACGCTCTACCGCCAACAGCTGGGCGGCATGCTCCGCAAGAGGGAGCTGCACAGCAGCGCGCGCCTGGGACTGCTTCCGCCCCTGGCGACTGCCGCTCTGGTGGGCATGAAGCTGACGGGGAGCGACAAGGGGATCTGGTAGGGAGTAGACAGCGGAGTTAGTTCGGTCGGTTTCATGCAGCGTTTGTGCCGGTCCTGGTGCTCCGCGTAATCTGAAGAAAGAATGAGATTTCGAAGCAGGAGGGAATTCCTCCAGCTGAGCCTCGCGTCCGTCTCCAGGGCGATCCTGGGGCCAGCGGTCGAGGCCAGCGCGGTGCAGCTGGGGCCGCCGACGGGACCGCCTCCGAAACCGTCGCCGGGACCGTCGAGGCCGTCTCTACCGTTGCCGATTCTCGAACGGTACGTCGATCCGCTGCGGGTGCCGCGCCGGCTGCGGCCGGTTCGATCGGGCAAAGAGGGCGACGAATACGTCATCCGCCTGCTGGAATTTTCGCGGCGTTTGCATTCGCAGCTGCCGCCGACGCGCTTGTGGGGATTCGACGGAGAATATCCCGGGCCGACCTTCGATGTGTGGCGGGGACGCCCGGTGGTGGCCGAATGGCAGAATCATCTGCCGACACGGCACCTGTTCGTGGTCGATCCGCATATTCACGGGGCTATGCCGCCGTCCCCCGCGGTGCGAACGGTGACCCATCTTCACGGGGCGCGCACGCCTTCTTTCAGCGACGGCTTGCCGGAAAACTGGATCACGCCGGGACAGTCGGTGCGTTACGTCTATCCCAACGGCCAGCAGTCGGCGACGCTCTGGTATCACGATCACGCGCTGGGCATCACGCGGCTGAATGTCTATGCGGGACTGTCCGGGTTCTATCTGCTGCGCGACGAGCAGGAGCGGGCGCTGAACCTGCCTGGGGGCGATTACGAGATCCCGCTGGTGGTGCAGGATCGAACCGTCGATACGCAGGGACAACTGGTCTATGCGCCGACCTTCGAGGACGCTGTGCCGCTTCCGCCAGGAGTGTGGGGCTCGGAGTTTTTTGGGGAATTCCCGGTGGTGAATGGGTCGATTTTTCCGTATCTGGAAGTCGAGCCGCGTCCTTACCGCTTCCGTGTGCTGAATGGGTGCAATGCGCGGTATGTGCGGCTGTTTCTGAATCTCGCAAAATTGACGACGGATATTCCGCATCTGGTGAAGTTCCACCAGATCGGTTCCGATGGCGGGCTGTTGCCGGCTCCGGTTGGCATGGAGAAGCTGCTGCTGGGTCCGGCTGAGCGCGCGGATTTGATCGTTGATTTCTCCGGGCTCGAAGGCAAGACGGTCACACTGGCCAACGACGCGGCCGCGCCTTTCCCGGGCTGGTCGTCGATGATGGTACCGCACACGATGCTCCACGAGTTCATGCAGTTCCGGGTGACCCGGCCGCTCAAAGGAGCGAAGACGGTTTTCGAGCTACCACCGGCGCAGCCGGTGCCTCCGCCGGGGGACAGTCCTTCCATTCCGGTACGGGATTTTTATCTCTCGGAACGTTTCGACGCGCAGGGGCGCTCTCTCGGTTTGCGGATCAACAACAAGGGCTACGACGACCCGGTGACCGAAAATGTGCGGCTGGGTTCGGTGGAGAAGTGGCGCTTCATCAATACCACCGACGATGCGCATCCGATGCATCTGCACCTGGTGCAGTTTCGAATTCTTGAAAGGCAGGGATACGATACCGGGACGATGCTGTCCAGCGGCAAGCTGCAGCTGGTTGGGATGGTACGCGCTCCGGAGCCGAACGAAGTGGGCAGGAAAGACACGGCGGTCGTCTACCCGGGAGAGGTTCTGACGATTCTGGTGCACTTTGAGGGCTACACCGGCCGCTACGTCTTTCACTGCCACATGCTGGAGCACGAGGACAACGACATGATGCGTCCTTATGTTGTGCTTCCGGCCGAAACGGCACCTTCAGCGGAAAACAAAACGAGCGGCGCAAAGAACGCTTAGGTGAAGCGTCCGGTTGCGCCGCTGCGGTGCGAGTTGCGATGCCGGGTGTTCTTGTCCTGGGTTATGGCCGCATTATGTCTCGAGTTATGGCCCCATGTTATCGGGGTTACAGGTGCCGGAGGTTGTGTTTGGGGTGGGCGGGGTGGGCGGCGTTGCCCAGGGGACACCGGTGAAATCGAAGAAATCCAGTAGATTGGGCTGGGCCGCGTCGCGATTGGTCAGGTCCGCGGAGGGGCCGATGAAGCGGTTCTCGACGAACTTGATGATCGCAGTGTGATCCATGGGAGCGTGCGAGACATAGTGTTTTCGGGCAAATGGAGAGATCACGAAATCGGGGACGCGGAAGCCGAGCTGAGCGGCGAATCCCTGCTCGGCCGCGGCGTCGTCGGGACTGGAGCCGGGATCGCCGGAAACCAGATCGCAGTGGAGGTTGGGTGGATTGCCCAACGGAGTCGGGTCCACGCAGGGGTTGTACGAGTCGGGGTTGACGTCAATGTTGCTCGAGCTGAGCTCGGGATAGAGGCTCTGATCGGCGGAGTCAGTGAAGTCGTTGCTGTGGCCAGGCACAGGGGGAACGTGATCATAAGGGCCGCCGCCTTCATCGTAGGCAAAGAAGAAGACGGAGCTGCTCCAGGAGGGGCTGGCCATCAGAGCGTTGATGATCTTCGATACCTGATACTGCCCGGTGAGGACGGACTGGCCCGAGCCGGGATGCTCGTCGTTGATGCCCGAGCCCGACATGATGAACGCGTAACTGGGCAGAGTGTTGTTGGTCAGATCGGTGTAGTACTGGGGTAAGGGCGCGATGTGGTTAGTGTCGATGCAGAAGGAGCCGGTAGTGTCGCCGACCGCTGTGGACGACACGGTGGTGCCGGTGCAGGCCGCGCCGGTGGGATTTTCGTAGAGATACTGGTGCGAGTAGGCGAAGTAGCTGAACCAGATCGCTGGGTAGTTGGCGTCCGATGAGCCGGTGCAGTCTCCGCCGTCATCGGCGATACAGTAGCCGAGGGTGGAAGTGTAGTAGATCTTCCATGAGACGTTGTTCTGATCCAGTTCCGAGTAAATGGTGGGGATGTTGAGCTGGGTTGTGATCTTGTCGTCCGCGCTGGGGTCTTTCACCAAGCCCTGGGTGGTGCCGCCGGTCATGGTAGCGAGGCGGTTATCGACGGTCTTGCTGGAGATGGGCGAGAACCAGCGATCGGAAAGAGCGAACTGCGAGGCCATGTAATAGTAGTAGTTGAGAAAACCCTGATCGTAGTAGCCCATGGCGCGGCGGCCGGTGGTGTCGTTGAAGGTGCCGGAGCAGGTGCCGCTGGCGTTGCAGGACGTGGCGTAACCCTCCGCGTTGTGAACGAAACCGTTCATCAGGATAGGACGAGTTGCCGTGAAGTTATAGGTGTCTGTCTCGCCGTAACTGGCCAGCCAGGCTGAGGTCAGGTCGTCGATGCAGGTGCTGGTGAGCTTGAAGAGGGGATAGACATCCCCTTGATCGTCTGTGTTGGAGATGGTGGTTAGCTTGTCGTCAATGCCATCCACGTTATAGGTATTGCCGTCGGCGCCGACATTCCAGCCGTTGGACGCGCGGTAGGGGTTCAGCATGCCGAAGTAGTCGTCGAAGCTGTGATTCTCCTGGAGCATGAAGATCACATGGGTGATCTCATCCTCGTTACCCGCAGGAGTGACTGTGACGACTGTCTGGGCCGTGGCCGTTGCCCCGCCGGCTGCAGTCGCCGTTGCCGTGTAGGTGGTGGTGGCGGCAGGGCTGACGGACTGGGTGCCTCCGGTGGGTGCGAGCGTGTAGCTGCTGTTGTCAGTGCCGGTCACGACGACCCCGGTGGCGTTGGTGGCGACGACGGTGAGGGTGGAACTGGTTCCAGTGGCAATGCTGGATGGGTTCGCCGTGATGGTGACGGTGGGAGGCGTGCCGGCTGTGGAGACAGTGACCGTAGCGGTCGCGGTGACGCTGCCGCCGGCGCCGGTAGCGGTCGCCGTATAGGTCGTGGTCGCGGTGGGACTCACCGCCTGCATGCCGCCGGTGGGCGTGAGCGTGTAACTGCTGCCGTCGGATCCGGTGAGGGTGACCCCGGTGGCGTTGGTGGCTGCGACGGTGAGGTTGGACGACCCGCCTGCGGTGATGGTCGTGGGGTTGGCCATGATGGTCACCGTGGGCGGCGCGGCTGTGGTGACGGTGACGGTAGCGGTGGCGGTTGCCGTCGCCGATCCACTGATGGCGGCGGCCGTTGCCGTATAGGTGACGGTCGCTTTAGGGGTGACGGACTGCGTGCCGCCGGAGGTGGCGAGGGTATAGCTGCTGCCATCGCTGCCGGTGACCGTTACCGAGCCGGCATTGGTGGCCGTCACGGTCAGCATCGAACTGTTACCTGCCGAGACCGAAGTAGGATTGGCAGCGATGGTGACCGTCGGCGTCGGAGCCGCCTGGGTTCCCGAGGAGGACCCGCAGCCACTGGTTAAAACCGCAAAGGCAACGGCCGAGCCCACAAGCATGAGAAGCCGGACCCGATTGGAGAAGCAGGAACCTGGGACACGTCGCAAGGCGTACTCCTTCCTGAACTCAGCCGTCACGCGGTGACCGCGAACTGGCAGAACCATAAATTCATGTCAGCACCCACCTTCGAGCGATGGATGAGAAGAATAGGTGTCAGAATTTCGTGAACCGCGCGCCCCATCGGTGTGCTTGCCTTTGCGGGATGCCGCGGGTTGATTTCCATCCTCGGAGAATTCGAGCGAATCGGTGGTGACGCTTTCGTCGGGGGAGGGGGGCAGACTGGTTCCAGGGGACAATTCCTGCCGGGAGCGGCGGGAGCGGAATAACGACTGCAGCCACGCGCGACGGCGCAGGGGCGCGCAGGCCAGAGCGCCGAGCTGTCTGCGGCGCCGATGCAGCTCGAACCAGCGGAGATAGTCGCGGACGACGTTGCTCATGGTCATGCGGACACCGGCGGCGTAATTGTGCTCCGCCATCTGTCGCTGCAGAGAAGAAGACTGAAGGATGGTGATGAGCTGGTGCGCCAGATCATCGGCATCGCCGCGCCGGTAGAAGCTGATGGCCATGTCTTCATCCGCGGCCATGTCGACAAAGTCAGGAATATCGGCGGAAACGACGGGGACGCCATACTCACACGCCTGGTGGGCGGGACCGCTGGATCCGGTGGCGGAGTCATAGGGCAGGGCGACGATCGAGGAGGTGCGGAAAAGCTCGGCGATCTCTTCCTCGGGAACATAACCGCGAAACTCAATGGGCAGGTCCGGCGGCTGGGCTGCGCGGATCGATTCCCAGTAACCAGCGCGGGTGTGGTGATTGGCTCCCGCCACGATGAGCCGCGCGTTGGGGACAGCCTTTAAGACAGCAGGGAAAGCCTCCATCAGCGTCTCGAGGCGCTTGTAGGTGCCCCAGTGTCCGATGGCGAGAATGCGCTGATCGGGATTGCCGCGCTTCGAAAAGTCCGGAGGGATGGGTTCGGCGGCGAAGGTGCCGTGGGTTCCCAGAAGGACGTTCTTCGCTCCGTACTTCTCCATAAGGGTGCGCTGATAGCCGGGCAGGAGAACGGAGACGGAGTTGGCGCGCAGCAGTGCGCGGGTCGCAACATCAGTGCCGAGGCGATAGAGGCGTTCCTGCTTCACGCCCGCTGCGCCGAAGTCCACGTGCTCCAGGACGTGGTGCAGAGTGATGTGGGTATAGAACCCCATGGCGCGTACCAGAGCGGGTGTGGAGAGCCCGGCGAGCGCGGCCACGGGAAAGTCGGGGGTGGCGAAGCTGGAGAAGACCAGGTTGAACCAGACCACGTCGGGGCGGATGCGGCGGATGGTGTTGAGCAGCCGGACGGGGGTGGCGATGCTGTTGAAGTTCCAGCAGCGGGCCACATCGAAGCCGGGCAATTCCGGCTGCTGGGTGACTTTCAGCGGCTGGCCGTCTCCGTCGGTGGCGAAGGCGTAGTCGGTCAGTTCATCGGCGAGGATGGTGAGCTGGATGTCGGGATGCTGCTGCAACTCGCGAGCAATATGGTAGGCATACTCATTCAGCTGGCGTCCGCTGGGAGGGAAGGTCGCTACTAAACAAATTCTCATCGGATCCGCCTTTAGAAGATGGTGATGCCTACGAAGGGGCGAAACTGGTGGTTCTGTGCCCCGGTGAAGTTGTAGAACGTCTCCTGCTGTATGCCGCCGGTGAAGCGAATGGGATACTGCAGGAGCACGTCGCCGCTTTCGTCGTGGAACTCGCGATGGAAGGGCAGGGCCCAGGAAACGTTAGCTCCTCCTGTGACGTCGTCGTAGATATGGAAGCCGCGGGTGCTGGACCAGGCGGCGTTGCCCTGAATCTGCCAGTTGCGCGCCGGAGACCAGTTGATGACCGTGGAGGGAACGAGGGCCTGGGCGATGCCGGAGCGCGGGCTGACGACGCGCCAGGCGCGAAGGTCTTCGACGATACCTTTAATGTTCAGGGTCTGGCCGAACTGGTGCTGCAGCCCGGCGTAGGAAGACGTGTAGTAATCCTCGATGCCGACGGGATCGAAGGTCTGGTCGTTCTCGCCCCAGCCGGTGATGAAAGCGGTGCGCGACCAGGGCGCGCCTACCTGAAAATTGAGAGCAGAGGCAAAGGCGTGCGAATGCTCGTTGATTTCGGTGAAGGGGCCGCTTTCATGCAGCACATAACCGTTGGCAGAGATCAGATGAAAGAACGAACTCGTGGACATGTAGGTAAATTCGCGGAAAATGTTCTGGTTCAGCGCAGCGGGCTCCAGAGAATCGCGCCGGATGGTCTCCTGAATTCCACTGTTGAAGGTGATCACGTTGTTTCCCAGATGAACCGTGGGATTGAGGCCGATGTTGAACGAGTAATCGGTGGTATCGCGGTTGACGATCGAATTCGTGCTCGGCACGGAAATGGTGCCGCGCGCATTGCGCAGCTGGAAAAATCCGCTGGCCGTGGGTAAATAGCTTAGATGCAGATGGAAGGCATTGGTCCACTCGGTATCGATGGAGGAGCGGGGCGGCGGGAGCAGGGAAGTGTCGGTGGGAGGCACCGGGAAGGTCGCATCCAGTTTGGAATCCAGCACGTAGACTGGGGTGTCCTCGAAGATGGGCTGGATGGACACGTCGTCCAGCAGGCTGACGTGGGAATTGACGCGATAGCCCTCGTCGGCTCCGGCCTGGAGCAGATTCTGTTCTGCGGTCTGGTCTTCGCCGGCGGCATCGACGGCCTGGGCGAAGGCTGTGAGCGCCTGGGCGTTCTGATGCTCCTGGCGATAGACGCCGGCCTCCGCCAGCAGAAATTGATAGTCCGGCTCCTCGTCGGCGGACTTGCGAACGAGGTCCAGCTCGCCCTGAGCCCGGGCCGTGTCTCCCAGCGCGAGATACGTATTGGCGAGGCTGATATGCACAGCAGTATCGGATGCTCCGGCTGCCTGAGCGCGTTGGAGGTAAGTTTCCGATAATTGGTAATCATGCAGGCGCCGAAAGACATCGGCGGCGGCAATGAGCTGCTGGCCGGTGGGAGGCGGGGTGACGCCGGCTTCCGCTTCCATGAGAGCCAGCGCAATCTGCCGGCTGGCGTCGTCCGCATGCCCCTGACGCGCTTCGAGTTCCGCGACGGCGAGGCGTACTTCCATGCGGTCGCTGTCGGGCATCACGAGCGCGCGGCGAAAGCGCAGCATGGCGGCACGCTGATCACCCAGCTCGGCCAGCGCATCGCCGGTGAAAACATAGACATCGCTGTTACTGAAGTGCGGCTTCGCTTCGTCACCCGGCTTGATTTCGGAAGCAGGGGTGATCTGCGCCGCGCGCTCTTCGGCGAGTTGGACAAAGCGCAGGGTCTGGTCGCGATCGCCGAGTTCCGCCCAGCAGCGGGCCATCCAGGCATAGATGAGCGGATCGGAGGGGGAAAGGCGGCTCGCGACCTGCAGCTCGTCGAGGGACTGGTGATAGTGGCGGAGGGAATAGAGGATGCTGCCCAGAGCCATGTGCAGCTCGCCGTCGTTGGGCGCGAATTTGAGCGCAGCGCGGTATTCACTCGCGGATTTGGATAATGCGCCTTCCTCGCCGTAGGCGGTTGCGCGAATCAGGTGAATGGCAAGAGAATCGCCGAGGCCCACGATGGCGAGGTTGGCTTCGCGCAGTGCCACCTGCGGCTTATGCAGATCGAGACTGGTATAGGCGAGGCCGAGGTGGGCTTCGGAGTTATTGGATTCCTGCCGCAGGGCTGCCTCGAAGTCGTTCTCGGCGGCGCGCGGCTGATGCAGGTCGTGGAGAACGTAGCCGCGGTTCACGTACGCGGTGGTCACATTCGGATCGCGCTCGATGGCTTCAGTGAAGTCGGCGCGCGCCTCGTTCAGATTGTCTTCGTGCTTTTCGACATACCCGGCGAGCAGGGGAATGTCGGGCTCCTTCGGCAGAATCGTGTTGTATTTCTGCGTCAGCTGCTGCAGGGCCTGGTATTGGTTCAAATGGAGGTAGTCGTAGGCCAGGTAGACCACCACATCGCGGTCTTTGGGGAGGAAGCGGATGGCCTTTTCGCCGATGCTGGCCGACTCCTGATAATTGCCCTTGAAGCTGAGGTAGCGTTCCTCTTCGCGGAGCAGCTGCGGGTTGTTCTGCATGGCGGGAGTGGCGCGCTTCATCCACACGCCGGCCCCGTCCAGCTTGTGCGCTTCAATGCCGGCGTTCAGGCCGCCCGCGATGATGGAAGCGTTCCGCGGAGAGAGCGCGTAAGCCCTTCGATAATCGCTCTCCGCCTTCGTGTAGTCGTGGCGCGAAGCGTAAAGATCGCCCAGCGCCAGATACGGAACGTAGAGGTGAGGATCGACTTTGGCCAGCCGATCGAAGTACATTTCCGCGTCCTTGTCGCGGCCGACCGTGCGCGAGGCGTAGCCCAGAGAGGTGAGCGCGGAGCGGCTGGAGGGGTTCTGCGCCAGCACCTTTTTGTAGTTCGCGATGGCCTCCTCGGGCTGGCCCAGCTTCATCAGCACATCGCCCGAGAGCTGCAGATTGTTGGGATCGTTGGGGCTGAGCGCCAGCGCGCTCTCGATATCAGCATGCGCGCCGCTGAGATCGCCGGCGGCCAGGCGGATGGTGGCGCGCAGACGCAGGAAGGGAACACGGTCCGCACCCTGCTCGTTCAGCGCACCGATTGCGCTCTGGGCTACAGAGAGCTGCTTTTGCGCGGCATCGTCCTGATCCAGACCGCGGTACAGGCTCACCAGGTCCATGTGCATCTGGATCGCGTAGAGAGGTCCTTCCTCGGGAGCGGCCGGCACGTGGGCCAGAGCCGTGTTGTATTCCTGAATAGCGTCCTCGGGATGGTCCTCCAGCTCGGCAATCTCGCCGCGAATGGCGTGGAGGCGGTAATTGTCGGGCTCGGCGTTCGCGACCCGCTCCAGGAAATCATTGGCGCGATCGTCGGAGCCCGCCGCTACTTCCGCCTGGGCCGCCGACAACTGCAGATCCATGTTCTTCGGCATCGCGTCGGCGGCTTCCGTGTAAAGCTTCGCGGCTTCGTCCATATTGCCGTTGAGCTGATACGTGTAGCCCAGCTCCGCCGTGATGTCCGGGGTGGGATGGGCAATGGCCTTCAGCTCACGAATGGCCTCGTCGTACTGGCCCATCTGGCGGTAGTAGCCGGCCAGGGAGCGTTCCACGTCGGGATTATTGGGGGCGCGATGCTTCGCCAGGTTCAGGTAGTGGCCGGCCTCATCGTAGTTCTTCTGGTGCTGGTAGGCGATAGCCATCAGGACTTCGGAACGGGCGTTGGGGGCCATGCGCTCGGCGGTGCCCAGAGTCTGGAGCGCGGTGGTATCGTCGCCGGTGCGCAGCTGCAGCTCTCCCAGCAGGACTTCGTCGTCCACGCGTTTGGGGTTGGAGGCCACAATTTTCAGCAGGAGGTTCTCCGCGTCTTTGCTCCGTCCCATCTCGGCGTAGGTCTGCGCGAGCCCGGAGAGACCTTCCACGGCGCCCGGCTGCAGACGCAGCCCATGGTTATAAGAGTCGATGGACAAATAAAAGTTGTGGTTCAGGCGGGCGGCATAACCGAGCAGAAACCAGAGATGAGGATCGCCGGGCGCGCCCTGGGCGGCACGCTGGGCGAGCGCCTGCGCCTCCGCGTGGTTGCCGTGCTGCAGGGCCAGCTCCGCGGCGCGTGCGAGGCGCGCATTCTGGATGTTCGATCCCCACCCCAGAGATTGACCCGGAGACGCCGCCTGGCCGGTCCCTTTTTGCGGTTGCGCTGAACCATTGGGGCCTACCTGATACGTCTGTCCGCGAGCCATCAAAACGAGGGTGAAGAGAACAGGCAGAACCGCAATCTTCAAAAAAAACCAGGGTCGGACTTTGGGCATACGAACTAGCTGCTCTTGCACTTTGGGCGTTTGATGCTGTGAGGGTTGGCGGCGTTGGCTATGAAAGGCGATACGGCGCCCGGACGGCCGGCAAATCGAGCAACCCACGCGGTGCCCAGTGAATCCAATGCATTTTCGAGAGGACATCCTTGCAGAAAGTTGAACCAGTCGCGCCGGGAGCACGGCCTATCCCCCTGAGCTTGATTTTTGCCACGGCGCTGGCGGTTCATTTGCCGCTTTTGCTGATGGAGCTGCCGCTGCGCTCCTACGACACGAATTTGCACATCTTCTTCGCGTCGCATTATCTGCATCACTGGTTTGATCCCTGGAACACCAAATGGTACGCAGGATTTTCACAGACCACGTATCTGCCTGTACCCCAGCAGTGGATTGCGGTCGTTTCCCATATTACCGGCCTGGTCATGGGCTACATGTTGGTGCAGCTGGCAGCCATTCTTCTGCTGGTTCTCGGTGTGTATCGATTTTCCCTGCTCTGGGTGAGCGAGCGGGCGGCTTCTTACGCTGCTTTGGCGACGGTTTTTGTCGGTGCTGAGAGTTTTCTGGTTTACGCGGCCGGCCAGTTGTCAACCACCTGCGCAGCCCCGCTGTATCTGAATGCGCTGCCGTTTCTGTTTGAGTGGATTCGGTACGGGCGCTGGAAGGGCTTCATCAAGGGACTGGTGCTGTTTACCGCGGCTGCAGCCACGCACAGCGCCACCCTCGTCTTTGGATCGCTGCTGTTTGCCCTCCCGGTGGTGGCTCTGGCGTTTGTCGACCGCGAAGGCGACGAGCGGCCTGCGGTTTCTTCCCTGGTGGTTCGCACGGTGACGATCACGGTGGCAACCGGAATCGCGATCGCGGCGGTGCTGCTGCCGTTCTGGATCGCGCTGATCCATTATCCGGTGACGCAAGTGCCGATTCCGCATGCGAGCCGCGCCAACTATATTTTGAGCCCGCACTGGGGGGTCAACTACTTCCTCGTTCCGTATGGGGCAATGATTCTCGCGCTTCCGTTCATCATCTTCCGCGGAGCCGCGAATGCGCGCCTGCGCCCGCTGCTGTTCGGCTTCTGGCTGGCGTTTCTGCTGGGGCTGGGCGGCACCACACCGGTCGGCTACTACATGCTGGGCCGCGCGTTCAACGTGATCACGATGGAGCGCTTCAGCTACTGGGCCAGTCTGCTGGCGCTGCCGCTGATCGGGCTGCTGGCCTCGGAACTGGTTGCGCGCTTCCGTTTGCGAGCGGCGATTCCGCTGGGCGTGGCCGCGGCGTTTACGTGTGCGCTGGCGGTTTGCTGGTCTACGTATTTTCCGCCGGAGGGCGCGAATTACAAGGTTGAATCCTGCGCGCAGTGGCTCAATCGCGACGGCCACGATCGCTACCGGTACCTCACGCTGGGATTCGGGAACCAGATCGCCAGGCTGGCCATGCTGACCGATGCAGGGAGTGTGGACGGCGAGTGGAACTCCGGGCGCATGCTGCCGGAGCTGATGGCGCACGGCTCGGGTCCGCTGACCGACTCGAAATATTACGGTGACACCGGCCTCGAGGCGCTGCGTGCCATCCTGCACCACGCGGGCAGGTACGGGATCCGCTGGGTTTTCGTGAAGGATCACTACTACGATCCGCTGCTCTCGTTCGCGGGCTGGCGGCACGTGGACACTCTGGAGAACAACACCATCTACGTGTGGGGCAACGACAGCATCCCACCGGCAACGGCGATCAACGCTCCGCAGAGGCCGCCGCAGTGGCAGGGACTCTGGTGGGGGACGCTGCCCTTCGGGAGCAGCCTGCTTGCGCTTCTGCTGGTGCTGATTCCGGGAGAGCCGATCCGGGCCGTCTCCGATGTTGAGCCCGAAGAGCAGGAAGAAGAAGTTGTCCACGGAAGGATGGCCTCGTAACGATGGGACGCCTGATTGCGATCGTCACCATTCTTGCCACCGCGGGTCTGGTGGTCATTGGGACGCTGTGGCCGGTTCCCTCTGCCGCGGCCTACGCCGGGCAAACCTCCGGCGCCGCGAACAACTGGTCCACAGCCCAGGCCTCGGTGGATAGCCTGGCTCACGATATCGGCGCCCACGAGTGGGGCCAGGCGTATGCCAGCCTCGACAACAAGGGCCAGTTCGACGAGCAGGATTTCATCAGCGATCTGAGCGGCGCTCAGTTCAGCCTGCGCACGTTTGCCGATCTGGATGGGTTCCAGGTTCGCCCGTTGCACGAATCCGACGATCGCGCGGAGATGCAGCTGGAAATGCACTGGTCCACGGTGGTGGGCAATTTCACGGATAACCGCGATGTGTCGGTGGTCCGGGTTGGCGATCACTGGAAGCCGGTTTGGCCGATCGTCCAGGAACCGCATGTGCCGCCGCAGGTGATCGCTGTGAATTATCTGCGCTGGGATGTGATCTATCGCGGAGCCGGGGATGACTGGGCCGCGCAGGACGTGGAAAGTCCTCACGTGAGAATCGTGGACATGCATCCGCTGGAGCGCGCCGCGGGCGTGGTGGTTCTGGGCGAATTGCTGAATGAAGACGTCGTTCCGGCCTATGTGAACGTGAGAGCCACGCTCATGGCGAAGAACGGGAAGGAGATCGGGTCGGAGACCAGTTTCGACAAGATTCAGCACCTGCTGCTGCCCAAGCAGGTCACGCCGTTCCTGATTCTGTTTCCGAATGCGACCCTCTCCGCCGTGACCAGTATCAACATGCAGCCGACGGCGACGCTGGTGGCGGCCTCGGCCGACCCGGTGATTGAGATTCAGAACCAGAAACTGAATCCGATGCCGGACCCGTCGCTCACCGGTGCTCTGGTGAATCAGAGCGGACAGACGGTGAATATCGCGCACGTGCTGGGGACGTTCTACGACAAGACGGGGCAGCTGGTGTGGGTGGCGGATCGCTACGTGGACCGCGCGCTGCTGCCGCAGAGCCCGGTCTCGTTCACCATCCCCATTCCTCAGGATCTGGCCGGCAAGATCAGCAGCGAGCGCGCTGTCGTTGCCACCTACAGCCAGAACAACAACCTATGAGGCACCCGATCACATCACTGCTGACGTTGCTGGGATGCGGGGCCTTGCTGGGGACGGCGCCGATGGCGATGGGCCAGTCCGGGAGCCTGAGCCTGCCGGCAAAGGCCGTGGCCGGATCGGCTTTCTCGATTCAGACCAGCGGCAGCGGACCGGCCACTCTTTATGTCGTTGGGATGGGCGCAGCGCTGCGGCGTCAGGTGCAGCTGGGCGATCCGGTGCCGATCGCGGCCGGCGAGCTGGACAATGCAGGGCACTATGTTGTCTTCCTGGAACATGGCGGGTCGACGGACCAGGGGGAACTGGACGTCGTCCCTGCACCGGAGCCTAAGAGCCTGGCCTTCCTGGCCAAGCCGTCACGGCTGCCTGTGGATCTGCAGGGCGGCATCACCGGCGCTGTATATATCTTTGATACGTACCACAACCTCATCACCCGGTCGCTGCCGGTGACGTTTGCCCTGTCGGTGCCGACGGGCAGCACGCAAACCCGCGCCGTACAGAGCCACGATGGGGCTGCCTGGACCCAGATGAACTCCTCGTCGCGGGAAGGCGCGGCTAAATTTGTGGCGACGGCCGGCGACGTCTCCAGCACCCGAATTATCGAGCAGGTTCCGGGCGACCCGTGTACTCTTAAGTTAAGTGCACATCCAGACGGGCAGAAGATCGCCCTTAGTACGGATCCGATCCGCGACTGCAGCGGGAATCCGGTTCCGGACGGAACGATTGTCACCTTTACGGAGACATTTGACGGGGAGCAGACCACCGTCGACGTTCCGGTAAAAAAGGATATTGCGGAGGCGGAAGTGCCTGCGCATGACGGGGCACGGATCACCGTTGCCACCGGAGTTGTGTTGGGCAATGAGATTCGGTGGGAAAGATGAAGATTCTACGGGGGATATTGCTGGCGCTCATGGTTGGCAGCGTGGCCTTTGCGCTGACGCCGGACGAGGCCGAGGTCCACGTCCAGCCCCCCCATCTCGACACCCCGCGGCCGCTCAACGACACGACCCGGGAGGCAGCGATTCGGGACTATCTGGAATCGTGGCAGGCGATGGACGCAGCCCTGGCGCAGAACCAGGCGGGCCTGCTGGACGCGGATTTCACGGGTACGGCCAGGGACAAGCTGACGACGACCATCCAGCAGCAGGCGGCGCTGGGCATCCATACCCGCTATCAGCCCGTCTCTCACAGTATTCAAATAATTTTTTACTCCCCCGAGGGGCTATCCATTCAGCTGGTAGACAACATCGAATACGATGTGCAGATCCTGGATCAAAACAAGGTCTTCACGGCACAGCAAGTGCATGCACGATACATTGCGGTTTTGACTCCGACGGAAGTGCGATGGAGAGTGCGGCTGTTCCAGGCAGTTTCGGAATAGCCCGGTTTGCTGGAAAAGCGGTACCCGGAACAATGGCAAGACCAGCAGATTTGCAAGATCTGTAAGACCTGTAAGAACGGTACGACCCGCACGACAAAGCAAGGCAAGTTCAGAACCCAGGCCCGCACGGCACTTCTGACTTTTTGCACGGACTCTAAGGAGGGTCTTCGATGATTTCCGTTGTCGTTCCGATCTTCAACGAGGAGGAGATTGTCACCGCATTTCATGCGGCTGTGGCGGCTTCTCTCAGAAGAATCGGGGAAGAATGGGAGGTTGTCTACGTCAATGACGGCTCCAGGGACAGCTCGCTGGAGCTGCTTCGCGGTCTGCAAAGCGAGGACCCGCACGTCGTCGTTGTCGATCTCTCGCGCAACTGGGGCCACATGGGCGCCATCTCCGCCGGTCTGCAGACGGCACGCGGTGACGCGATTGTCCTGATGGACGGCGATTTTCAGGATCCCCCGGAAGCCATCCCCGATCTGGTCGAGTCCTGGCGTCAGGGCGCTCAGGTGGTGGTTGCCGTCCGCAGAAGCCGCCAGGAAAGCCGGAGGCTTTTGGCCTTCCTCTTTCCTCTCTTCTACCGCGTGCTTGGCGCTCTCTCCGATTACCCGATCCCGCTCAACGCCGGCATCTTCGGTCTGCTCGATCGGCAGGCGGTGGACTCGATCAACGCCATGCGCGAGAACAACCGGTATCTGCCGGGGCTGCGCGCCTGGGTGGGCTATCGGAACTCTGTCGTGTACTACGACCGGCAGGATCGCGCCGGCGGTGAAGGGAAGCTGACTTTCCTGAGCCGTATTAAGTACGCGATGGACGCCATTACCAGCTTCAGCTACAAGCCTCTGCGTCTCTGCTTTGTGCTTTCTGCTGCCTCCTGTTGTGTGGCTGCGCTCCTGATGCTCGGAATCCTGTTTGCCAGCTCTGGGCTGACATCCGTGGGCATGGGCATTTCCGCAGCGGTGTTCCTTGTGGGAGCCGCGATGCTGCTTTGCCTTGGCGTTCTGGGCGAGTACCTCGGGCGTGTTTACGACGAGGTCCGGCAGCGGCCGCTCTCCATCATCAATAAGGTGCATTACCCGTCAGAAGCGCTGGCGGCCGGGTCGGTGCCGGATTACGATGTCACCGACGTCGCCACCGCACTGGACGAGGAGACCGGGGCAAAGGTTTACCGGGTCGCCTGAAACAGCGAGCCTCCGGCCGGAGGCTCGCATCTCCCCTCTACATCGCTCTTCTCCGAGGAAGTGGAAGCGGGCATTCGTAGCCTCCGCATCTCAGCGAAAGCCGGGGCCCGAAAGGGAAGTGTTGGCTAATCGTGTGGGGGCTTCATCGTCCGGGCCGGTCGCATGTCGAATCAGTGCAGCGGCAGCGCCGGTTGCAGGCCACCCGGTCCGCAGCTGGGGATGCCTCGCTCGATCGCCGTTCCTTCTTCGTAGTCGTTCCAAGTCTCGATCAGCAGGTACTGCAGCGGATTGTCGGGCGGGTAGAACTTCTTCCAGAGATCGAAAGTGTCCCGGAAGGTTTGGCCGCAGCGGAAATCCATGTGACGGTTCAGCCCCCAGGAGGCCTTGCTGTCGTCAAAGCCCGCCCAGACACCACCGACGGGCATCTTGTCCGGGTACTTCGTGGCCATGGTCTTGTAGAAATCCTCGAGGTAGTCCTTTCCCCAGTCGCTGCCATCAGACTTCCATCCGCCTTTGCCGGGATTGACCCAGGCGTAGAAGCCCTCAAAATCCTTTGCGTAGGTGCCCGGCACGTTCTCGTAGATCAGGAATGGCTGCGGATTCCACTGGCTCAGATCCTGGAGCACCCGGTCCCAGTCGGTATGGTAGCCCTTGGGAAAAATGAAGATGACCGGGCGCCCGTCGTAGGTCAGGTAGGCATCCCGGCCCGGCGCGTTCGGCGCGAGATACGTATCGTGGAACATCTTGAAGTCGGCGAGAGCTTCATCGGTCGCGCCTACCTCCGCGTTCGATTCGTCGTACATCATCGCCACGTGAAAGTGTTCTTTCGCGGCGGTCTTCTGGACGAGAGCGTAGGTGATGTCGTTGAAGGGATCGCGATCGCCGTACCAGTCCACGACGAAGGCGGAGATTCCCATCTTCTTCGCCTGGTCGATCTGCTTCTTTACCTCTTTGGGATCGTGCGAGGAATAGCCGATGGAAATGTGCGCAGGGTGGCCCCACCAGGGCTCGTAGACGGCCAGAAGCTGCGGCTGCTGGCCTGTAGCCCAGTGGCGGGGTGGAGTTTGTGGTGCTGGCTGGGAGCTACAACCCCGAAAAAGAAGAAAAAGGGAAAGCAGTGCAAGTGTTGAACGTTCCATCACAGAGATATGTTTTGGACGCGCGATGCCATAGTTCAGGTTGTACGCCACCTGTCGAACCCGTGCCAAAGGAAGCAGCAGGAAGCGCCCCTTTCGCATCGAATGTTCTGACACAAAAAAGACTTGCGGGACCGGCGACCGCCGGCAATTCCCGCCGACCGGTATTGTTGCGGTAAGGATTCTTTTTGCCCTGGAGCGCCAATCGCGTGGAGAGCCAGACCATCGATCAACCTGGTACATTACATTCCCGTCTGGTCTCCGGCAGCTTTGTGCTGCTGGCGGGCTCCGGCTTCGCCACGGCCACCAATCTCGCCTACAACATTGCCGTCGCCCGTTTTCTGGGACCCGCCGGTTTCGGTCACGCGACGGCAGTCTACACGCTGCTCATCCTCATCTCTGCGGTCACGCTGTCGCTTCAGATTGTTTCGGCCAAGATGGTGGCACAGCAGGCCACGGCGGAAGGGAAGAGAGCCGTCTATCGTCTCTTTCATCGGACCGGCTGGGCCGCTGGCATCGCCATTGGGCTCGCTCTGCTGCTCTTTCAGCGGCCCATCGCGGCTTACCTGAACCTTCCCGGTCCGTCGCTGGTCGCATTGATGGCGGTGGGAGCCGCTTTCTACGTTCCGCTGGGCAGCCGCCGCGGTTATGTTCAGGGCATCTGCTCCTTCCGCTCCCTGGCCACCAGCCTGGTCATCGAAGGAGTCGGCCGCCTGGGCGGATCGCTGTTGCTGATCAAAATGGGACTGGGCGTGCCGGGAGTCATCGCGGCAAACTCAGCCGCCGTGGTTGTCGCCTATCTGCTGCTGTTTCCTGACCGGGGACCGGTGCTGCGCCATGCACACCTCCGTGAAGACGCTCTGCGCGAAACGGCGCAGGCTCTGGTGTTCTTCGCCGGCCAGGTGCTGATCTGCAACTGGAATATCGTTCTGGTCAAGCATTTCTTTGCGCCGAAGGGTGCCGGCCTCTACGCTGCCGTGGCTATGGTGGGCCGCGTGATCTTTACCGCTTCCTGGTCGGTGGTGAACTCGATGTTCCCGCTGGTAGCCGCAACGCGCGCCGGGGACAAGGGACGCTCGCGCGTCATTGTCACCTCGATGCTGCTGGTGCTGGCGATTGGCGGGGTCACCGTATTGGGCCTGCACCTCGCTCCGCCCTGGATCTGGACGACCTTCTTTGGGAAAGGCTTTGCCCTCCCCGGACGCTATGGCCTCTCCTATCTCATGGAGATGTACGGCATCACGACTGTCTTTTATTGCCTGAGCGTCGTTCTCATCACCTACGAGATGGCCTACAAGATCGCTAACACCAGCTGGGTTCAGTTTGCCTTCAGCGGCGCGATGATCGCCGGCATTTGCCTCTTTCACGCTTCGCTGCATCAGGTCATCTGGGTTCAGATGGTCCTGATGATGGCACTCCTTCTGGTGGTGGCGGTGCCTTTTGCGATCGCAGCCATCCGGCCCAAAGCGTCTTCTGCGCTCGCTCAGCCTGCGCCCCCCATGCGGATTGTGCGCCGCGTTTCTGAAGACGAAGTGATCGCCGCATTCCTGCTCGGCGAGATCAACAATCCCGCTTTTCATGGCTATAAGGACACGCTGCACGACATCATCGTCTCCCCCAACTGCGAAGATCCCATGGAGAATGCCAAGCGGCGCGCGCTGCTCTTCATTCGGCACTTTTCGCTCTGGAAGGAACTGCCCCACGGAACCGAGTGGTACGAAATGCAACTGCGCGCCGAGGATCTCGGCCAGATCCGCGTCTTCCCGCGCGCTCAGTGGCGCCGGCTGGCCAAGGGCGATTTCTCGATCACGCGCATTGCCGACCGCGTGCGAAACCTGCCCAGCGGGAAGGAAAACGGATTTCAGGCCAAGATTGACGCGCTGCGCGATCGCCTGATGGAAGAGGAACCGGGCCTCGGCACGGTCATCCTTATCGGCCTGAATGAAAATGAGCCGATGACCGTCCTCGACGGCAATCACCGGCTTTTGGCGGCGATGACGGCCTCGCCCGAGCGGGTGGAAAAACTGCGGGTCCTGTGCGGCCTCTCGCCGCGCATGTCCTCCTGCTGCTGGTACAACACCAATCTCTTCACCCTGTTCCGCTACGGCAAGAACATCGTCACCCATGTCGCCACCGATCCGGAGGCTGAACTGGCACGACTTTTGCAAAGCGCGGGCTGATTTTGACGCATCTAATAACAATGCCTGATTTTGCAGGGCCCCAATCATGACCATCGGAAAACGAAACATCGTTGTGAAACAGCTGCCGTCCTCCTTCGATCCTTGTCAGAACGCGCACTTCCTTGAGGAAGTGGAAAGTTCCCTCGCGCAGCGCCGGCCCAGCCTCGTGCTGGACTGCTCGCGCTTGCAGGAACTGGATGAAACCGCCATTCACCTGATGCTGCACTGTCTGGAAGCAGCGCTGAAAAGGAATGGCGACGTAAAGCTGGCGGGGCTTCCCTCCGCCGTGGAGGGCGCCTTTTCCGCTGCTCAACTGGGGCGCCTTTTCGATGTCTACGGTACGACTGCCGAAGCCGTCGCGAGCTTCTATCTGGCCCCGGCTGCAAGCGCAGCTCCGGCGGCGACAGTCGATTCGCTGCAGGCCGTGTCGATAGCGTAAGGAACGATCATGCACGTACTCGGTAAGAAATCTCTGCGGCCCGATCACTCGGACCATCCGCACACTTCCTGGACAACCCGGCAGATCAGCCGAGTGCTCATTGTGCTGATAGCGATTCCGTTGAGCGGAACAGCCACGAGTTTTGCCCAGCAAGCGCCTGCTCCTCCGCCGGCCTCGCCCGCGAGCACTCGGACGCAGGCTCCCGCGCCGGCCACGGAAGTGGCCTCGACCTCCTTGCTCCCGCTGGATTTTTCCGGAGAGACAACTCCGGATGCGCCCCAGCCGCAAAACGCGCCTGCGCAGCAGCAGTCGAACCCGCCCCAACAGCAGCCGGCGCAGCAGCAACCTCTGGGCACGGCCGCCGCACCGTACGAACAACCCAACGGGATCACCGCTTCGCGTCCGGCGGGTGCAGCGATCGCTCCAGCCAAGCAGCGGCGAACGCGCACGCTTATCATTCGGGTGGGTGTTCTGATCGCTGCCGCCGCTGCGGTCGGAACGGTAATAGCCCTGTCCAGCGCCAGCCCCAGCACGCCTCACTAATCGCACACCGCCTGCAGGAGGAAGACGATGCCATCGGGTTCCATAACGCCACGACCGACGCTGGTCAGTTTTTCGGGGATCGACGGGGCAGGGAAGAGCACGCAGATTGACGCCCTGCGCGCGCTGATGGCGAGTTCCGGCGTTCAGGTCCGCGTCATTCCCTTCTGGGATGAAGTAGCGCGCCTGAAGAATCTGCGCGAAACCAGCGGACACAAAATCTTCAAGGGCGATAAAGGGGTTGGCTCGCCGGAACGCCCCATCGAGCGGCGAGACAAGAACGTCCGCTCCCGCACGATGAGCCTCGTCCGCCTGTTTCTCTATACGGTCGATTCGCTTTCGCTGCGCTTCGTCGTGCGCAGGGCGCTCCGCTCCGGCGCGGGATTCCTTATATGCGACCGCTATGCGTATGACGAGTTCGTCAACCTCAATCTGCGCAATCCGTTCATGCGTCTTTATGTTCGGCTGATGATGAAACTCGTCCCTCGGCCGGACGTCAGCTATATCCTGGACGCGGATCCGATCCAGGCCCGGGCGCGCAAGCCGGAATATCCGCTGGAGTTCCTCTACAACTGCCGGGAATCGTATCTGACCCTGAGCGAATTAATCGGCGGCCTGACGATCATTCCGCCCAATCCGGTGCCGGAAGTCCATCGGCAGATCGTGAGCGCGCTCTCCCAGGTAAACGCGGCTCGCGATGAATCGCGAGGAGCCGGCCGCCAGCCGGATACAAGTCCCGCCACACCCTGAATCCCGAAGAGAAAAGGCGGCCCGCCTTAGCGAGCCGCCCAGGTGCATCTACCAGAATGAGACAGTTAGCTTGTCCAGGTAGACGGTGGCTGTTCCGGAACCGCGGCCATCGATCTGGAAGTTGGTCACAATCGACGAGCCCCAGCCCAGCGCCCGAGCGTTAAAGGCGGTGATGTTGAGTGTGTGGGTGGCGCCATCCAGCGCCACCGACTTATAGGTGATGTCGCCGCTGCTGTTTCGGGAATATTCGATCTGCACATGGTGCCACTTGTTGCGGGTCCAGCTGCTGGGATTGCAGGCGACGCTGGTGCTGACCCATTCGCCCGAGGGCTTGGCCGCGCTGCCTTTGTTCTTCGAGTAGTCCCATTTGCCCTTGTAGCCGTCGCACTGGAATCCGAAGATGACCGTGTCTCCGTTGGTCATGGTCTGGTTCAGATCCATCTCGATATTCGCAATGGAACCGCTCGAGCTGGATATGTAAACCCAGCCGTCATAAAGGAACTCGGTCGACGTTCGATCATCGCCAAACGACTTCGAAAAACGCATGCCTCCGGATCCGGAGTAGTGTGCGATGAATTTGCGAGCGTGGCCGCTCAGGGTTGGCGATGTCACCACAGCAGTCGAACCACTGGCACTGCCGCTCATTGCGGTATCGTGGGTCGCGGTCCATCCGGACAGCGTTTGAACACTGCTCACGTTCGTTGCGCTGGCCGGCGCCGATAACGCGCTGGTGGCCGCGGTGGTTCCAGCAACCGTAATCGACACGCTGTCCGCGCACGACGCTCCGGATTTCCCCCACGATTTCACGTGCAGCGTGTGTGCGCCGGCGGCCGCCGAGACTTGCGTGTCGACTGACGTTCCATTGATGAGGGTCGTGTCAGAGCTGTCGTCCAGAGAATAGCCGAGGGAACTGATGGCCTGTCCGGAGCAGGTCGACGCTTTCGCCACCAGGGAAAAAGGCGACGAGACCGACGATCCATTTTCCGGGCTGCTGATGGTGATGCCGCCGGAGCTGGTTGTGGCCCCCTCAGAGGATCCGGTGATGGTGATGGAGACAGCGGCGGTGCAAACCACGCCGCCGGTGCCCCAGGCCTTCACGTGCACTGTATGGCCCCCGGTAGCCGCGCTCACTGTGGCGCCGATCGTGGAGCTGTCCACTATGGTGGTGCCGCCACTGTCGAGCGAATAGCCCACTTTGGTGATCGATTTGGACTGGCAGCTGGATGCCGAGGCCGTCAGCGTGAAGGGCGATGTGTGCGAGGTGCCGTTGTAGGGGCTGCTGATGGTGATGCCCTGCGTCGAGACTTCAGTCGCTGCCGCCCTGGCCGTTGGAGCTGCAACCGCGCTGGCGGCTTGCGGATCGGACGAGGTGGACGCCGCGGTCACATCTACCGTGACGTCCTCCACACAGACCGCACCTTTGGTGTTCCACGCCTTCACGTGGATCGTGTGCTTGCCGGTGGAGGTTGGAATCTGAGCGTTCAGCTCCGCCTTGTCAACCACGGTCGTGTCGGTCTCGCTGTCGAGCGAGTAGCCCATGGCCGTGACCGGCTCGCTGGAACAGGTGGAGGCGCTGGCCGAGAGGGAGACGGGACTGGAAACCTGAGCGCCGTTGCCAGGGCTGACGATCGTGACATCGGCGAGGGCTGAGGAAGTAAGTGCGAGGGGAAGGAGCAGTACGAAGAACGCAAACCGGGTCATGCAGCATCAACCTTCTACGAATCGGAATCTTGCCCGTACCTCGGGACTTCGTTGAAGGGTGGCGTGGAGGCTCCGCTGGCTGCGCGTGGCCAGCCGAAGGAGTCAGGTCTTAAGCAATTGTTGGGTGGGCTGATGGCCGCGGACAGCGTGCGCCGGACGGAACTGACAACCTCGTATGGCAAACCCGGGCCGACGGCGAGCGCAAGGCTCCTCCGGTCCATGAACCCGAGTCCCGGAGCCCAGGAAAACATTCCAGGCAGAAGGTGGAAGTGTTGCCTTCGAGGATCATACACAGTTAGCTAACATAGGCAACCGCTTGCGAAAGAGCGCAAAAGAAAAAATCGCCGCTGCGGGCATCTTTTCCGCGCATGCTGAAAATAGTGCACGGGCCGCCAGGCAATATGTCACAGCCACGGGAGGGAATTACATGCTTCGCAGATCCGCGTCTGAGGGACCGAGGCGCAACGGTCTCGCATTGTGCCGCAGAATGGCGGATTGGCCGGGCTGGTGAAGGAAAGGCTCCTCCGGACTTTCCACCACCAGGAGGAGCCGTTCCAGCGTTTACCAGCGTGAGACGGTCAGCTTGTCCAGATAAACGGTTGCCGTGCCGGAGCCCTTGCCATCCACCTGGAAGTTGGTGACCAGAGACGGCCCCCAGCCCAGGGAGAATCCGGAGAACCCGCTGACGTTCAGCGTCTGCTGCACGCCGTCCAGCCACACCGAGCTGTAGCTGACCGTTCCGCCGCTGGTATGCGAGTAGCTGACCTGGACGTGGTGCCAGGTGTCGCGGCTCCAGTTGGCGGGATTGCACGCCTGCGATGTGTAAGCCCATTTGTCCACCGGACTGCTCGCACTGCCTGCGTTGATGGTGTAGTCCCAGGTGCCGTGCCAGCCGTCGCACTGGAAGCCGAAGATGACGGTTTCGCCGTTGGACATGGTCTGGTTCATGTCCATCTCGATATTGGCGATGGTTCCGGTCCCGCTTGGGATGTAGACCCATCCGTCGTATACGAAGTTGGTGGATGTGGTGTCATCGGAGAAGCTCGCGGAGTACCGCTCGTTACCGTTGTCGGAGAACGTCGTGACGAACTTGCGGGCGTTGCCGCTCAGCGTGGGAGAGGTCACGATACTGGTGGATCCGCTGGCGCTGCCAGTGGCTGCGGTATCGTGCGTTGCCGTCCAGTCAGAGAGCGTCTGCAAGCTGCTTACGCTCAGCGCGCTGGACGGCACGGTGGGGCCGCTGCTGGTCGCCGTGCTGCCGCCGCTTACGGTGATGGAGAGGGCATCTGCGCATCCGGCGCCGCCGTTCCCCCAGGATTTTACGTGCAGGGTATGCGCTCCGCTGGCAGCGGTGACCTGTGTGTTCATCGAGGTGCCGCTGATGATGGTGGTGTCTGAGCTGTTGTCGAGCGAATAGCCCATCGCTGTGACCGGTTGCGACGAGCAGGTCGGAGCGGAGGCAGAAAGGGAGAACGGCGACGATACCGAGGCGCCGCTGCCCGGGCTGCTGACCGTGATTCCCTCGGCAGCCGAAGAGACAGCCGCAGTCGATGATGTGCTTACGGTGATCGCGACGCTCGCCGCGCAGGCGCCGCCGCCGGAACCCCAGGACTTTACATGGAGGGTGTGCGCGCCGGCGCTCGCGCTCACCGTCGCCCCTATTGTCGTGCTGTCCACGATGGTCGTATCCGCGCTGCTGTCGAGCGAATAGCCCATGGCGGAGATTGCCTGGGACTGGCAGCTCGACGCCGACGCGGTCAGAGCAAAGGGCGAGGCCACGGTTGCGCCATTGGCCGGACTGCTCACCGTGATCCCGGCTGAGGTGGTGCTGGCCGCGACCGGGTTTGTGGGGGTGGACGCCACCACCGTCACCGCGACATCGGTGACGCAAACTCCGCCCTGGCTATTCCACGCCTTCACGTGGATGGTATGAGAGCCCAGGGATGCGGGCACCTGTGCGCTCACTGAGGTTTCGTCGACGATGGTGTTGTCAGGGCTGCTGTCGAGCGAGTAGCCCATAGCCACAACGGGCTCGTTCGAGCACGTCGTTGCGCTGGCGGAGAGCTGAAATGGAGAAGACACCTGGGAACCGTTGCCCGGGCTGCCGACGGAAACATCAGCAAGGGCGAAAGGGGTAACCGCGAGGGGAAGGAGCAGAAAAACCAACAGGAACCTTGACATGCCTCAGACCTTCCACGAATCGGAATCGTGCCCGTGCCTCGGGACTTCGCTGAAGGGTGGGTTTGGGGCTCTGCTCGCTGCATCAGGTCAGACGAGAGAGTCGAGTACGTGCGCGTGCTTCAGGTAGGCTGATCTGACCGCGGACAACGTGCGCCGAACGGAACTCGACAACCTCGTATGCGGACCGGGGGCCGACCGCGGAGTGCATGGCTCCTCTATGAAGGCTGGCCCCGAAGTCCCGTGACTTCAGTAACATCAGAAGCAAAATTTGGAAGTGTTACTCCGTGGATCATACACAGCACCTTTTATGAGGCAACCCTTTTCGAAAGAGGAAAAAAGAAAAAGTTGTGGACAGAGGCATCCTTTTCCCGTCTGTGGCAAATTCTGCACGGATGGCTGGGAAATTTTCGGCGAGACCGGGAGGGAAATACATCCTCTGCGAGGAGCCGCTCTCGGCTCGCTGCAGTTACCGGGTCGCACAGGAGAGGTGTACGGGAGTATGTGGGGTCGGGAAGGTTGCCGTCTGGCTTGCGTGGGGAGAACTGCGAAAGGAAGGCGTTGAAGAAGGCGGCACCGCAGAAGGCTGCAGCTTTACCCTGCAGCGCTTATGTCTGATAACAGATATTCTGTTAACTCGAAGAGTGGCGCGGCCTACGGGTGATTTCTGCCGAAGTCTCCACTGGCCGCATGCACCGACAGCGCGATACGGTTCCCTACGCCCACCTTGCGCATCAGGCGCGCCACGTAGGACTTGACCGTTTGCTCGCGAATGCTGAGCGCCTGGGCGATTTCCCGGTTCGAGCGAGCCAGCACCAACTGTTGCAGAACTTCCTCTTCGCGTTCGGTGAACTGCGGATTGTGCCTTTTCGGCCGCAGCGCCGTCCCTTCGACGGCCCGTTCCACCACCGTGGAAAGGACCCGCCGCGGCGCCCAGATGGTTCCGCTCAGAACCACCTCCGCCGCCCGCATTACCTGATCCGGCGACGCCGTTTCGTCCAGCCAGCCCCGTGCTCCGGCACTGATCGCCTCAACGATCCTGTCTTCGTCGGAGGCGCGGCTCATCACGATCACCCGCAGCCCGGGGTGCCGCGTCCGCAAACGCGCCAGCAGAGCCAGCGAGAAAGCCATATCGCGCAGCACGAAGACGATCAGATCGAAATCGGGATTGCGGAAGGCGCCCGCCCAGTCGATCGCCATCACTTCCATATCCGGCCGCGACCCGAAGATCTCGCGAAGGCCCGCGACCCGGATCGGCTCAAAGTCCACCAACCCGATGCGCGTGATCTCTGCGATCTGCTTCAAAGCTTCCATGGCTCCCTACAACTTCGGCAGGACAATGCCCTGCTGTTTTTGATATTTGCCCTGACGGTCCGCATAGCTGATCTGGCACGGCTCGTCGGACTGGAAAAACAAAATCTGGCACAGCCCCTCGTGCGCATACACTCGCGCGGGCAGCGGCGTCGTGTTGGAAATCTCCAGCGTCACGAAGCCCTCCCACTCCGGCTCAAACGGGGTGACATTCACAATGATGCCACAACGCGCGTAGGTTGACTTGCCCACGCAGATGGTTAAAACGTCCCGGGGTATCCGGAAATACTCTACCGAGCGCGCCAAAGCGAAGCTGTTGGGCGGCACCAGGACCGATTCTGCCTGCACGGAAACAAAGGAGCGCTCATCGAAATGTTTCGGATCGACGATAGCGCTGTTGACATTGGTAAAGATCCGAAACTCGTCGGAAACGCGCAAATCGTAGCCGTACGAGGAAAGGCCGTAGGAAACCACGCCCTCCCGCACCTGCTTTTCGCTGAATGGGTCGATCATGCCCTTTTGGGCCTGCTCCCGAATCCAGCGATCGCTCTTGATAGACATTTCGCTCCTTGCCGTCCTCGCCGGGAAGCCAGGACGGTGGTGGTTGCGCCAGCTGCGGCCGCCGAAAACGCCTTCGACCTGACGGTCCGAATCCCCGCAAATGGCGCTGAAATTGCATCTTACGAGAGGCTGGCCGCATTGACAATGGAGGAAAACGTTTCTACGATCAGCCATAGGTCAGAGCATCCGTCCGACGGGAGAACACCTTGATAAAACAGGACATTATTCACCAGGTGATTGAGCGTACCGGCCTCCAGCGCAACAAGGCCGAGGCTGCCGTCGATACCGTCTTCGAAACGCTGAAGCACGCTCTGGCTGAAGGCCAGCGCATCGAGCTCCGCGGCTTTGGCGTCTTCAACGTGCGGCCCCGGAAAACCGGCATCGGCCGCAATCCCCGCACTGGCGCCGAAGTCAGTATCGCTCCGGGAAAAGCCGTTCGCTTCAAGCCCGGAAAAGAACTGCACCTGCTCGATAACCAATAAAGTTCCCGTCTCGTTCACAACTTCGCCGGTACACTGGAGCGGTCCCGAAGATTTTGCCCGTAGGACCGCAGAGCATGGGTCACCCCGCGATTCAGATGCCCGCTCCGCTCGGCGAATCCGCGCCGCGGGAGGCGACGGAGCGTCCGGCGTCGCAGCTGGAGCAGGCCGGCGTCGCCATCTCCCTGCTCGTCGTGAGCCTCCTGACCACGGTCAGCACCGGCGCCGTCCTCATGTTCAATTTCCGCAACGGGGACCCGCCCTTCGCCGCCAACGCCGGCTTTTTCCCGCTCGCCTGGATCTGGCGCCATCCCGATCAGTTTGCCGGCGGATGGCCCTTTGCGCTGACCCTTCTGGGGATTCTCGGCGCACACGAGGCCGGCCATTACCTGGCCTGCCGCTTCCACGGCGTGCGTTCCTCGCTGCCCTGGGTTCTCCCCGCGCCCACGCTCATCGGCACCTTCGGCGCGTTCATCCGCCTGCGCTCGCGGGTTCCTTCGCGCACGGCCCTGATGGATATCGGCGTCTCCGGACCCCTGGCCGGCATGGTCATCACACTGCCGGTTCTCATCGCGGGATTGCTGCTCTCCCGTCCTGTCGCACCTGCCGGTTTTCACTCCGCAGCCAGCATCAGCGTCAGCGTGCCGCTGGGACTCTCGATCCTCCACGGCATCCTGCGTCTCTTCGACCCTTCCCTGCCGCCGCTCGATGGCGCCTTCAATCCGCACCCCATTCTTGTCGCGGCGTGGATCGGCCTCTTCATCACCTCTGTGAATCTCATTCCGGCGGGCCAGCTCGATGGCGGACACATTCTCTATGCGCTTTCGCCACGCGTGCACCGATGGATCACCAGCGCCGTCATCTTCCTGCTCTTTTTTGCCGGAACGATGCTCTGGGTAGGCTGGCTGGTCTGGGGATGCTTTTTGCTGCCCAGCCTGCGACATCCCACCGTGCCGCGCGTGCCCGCGCAAATGGGACGCCGCGTCTGGCTTGCGGTGGCGGCGCTGGCGCTGCTCCTGCTCACCATCACCCCGGAGCCCTTCGCCGGCGGCAGCCTGATGAACCTGCTCCACTGAAAAGCGCTCGATCTGCGCTCAGTTCATCGCGCGGAGCCGGCAGTTCCCTGTTTCCTCTACAGCGCTTCCCGCGCTACTGCTTCACGTGGACCACGTCGCAATTCACCTTGCTCATCCCGCTGGCCACCGCGCCAATCTGAATATTGCTGTATGTGCTGGCCGTGTTCGGCTCGGTGGGACCGTTCAGCGTCAGGCGATATTGCGACAGATCCGTTCCGTCGGCGTTGTACTGCTCGCACTGCACGGTGGCTGCGGACAGCGTGACATTCGCGCTGTTGGTCCATTTCGCCGACGTGAGGACCAGCATCCCACCCTCGGCCTGCCACTGCGCGTTGAACGACTGCTGCTGCACCAGCGCCTGGCTGGTGGTTTGCGGTGGGGTCGGCGCCGGGGCCGGCGCCTTTCCATGGTTGTAGTAGTAATAGCCGACCGCGACGATGGCAGCCAGCACCACCAGAGTGCCTGTCATGCCTCCTCGCTTTTGCGCTGCGGCGGGTGGCTCCGTGGGAACGATCACTGGCATGGCCACACCTCCCGGTGACGCATATTGCACCGGCACAGCGGCCATCGGCCGGGCTGGCGGAACACCTGGGACCGGCAGCGGCGCAGGGAAAGGACCCGGCACGGAACCCGGCGCCAATGCGGTATCCGCGCCACAGTGCATGCAGAAACGTCCACTGCCCTCTAACGGCTTGCCACAATTGCTGCAGAATGCCATAACCTGACTCTCCTCGGACAACCTGCCGCTCTCCCGGAGCCGCAGGGT
Organism: uncultured Acidobacteriaceae bacterium; assembly: GCA_963770525.1. Lineage (GTDB taxonomy): Bacteria > Acidobacteriota > Terriglobia > Terriglobales > Acidobacteriaceae > Palsa-343. The sequence continues at coordinate 642,634 of CAVYPY010000013.1, forward strand.
AAACGTTGGATCAGACTGCAACCGTACCCGGAGGCTGTAACGAAGCCTCCACCTTATCGAGCGTCGTCTGCAGGTGCACTCTCTGTTCGTCTTTCACCTGGTGCAACCCCTGCTGAACAAGACCGAAGACCACGTACCAGCTCACCAGCGCAGAGATGATGTAATTCCCGTCGAACGGAAGCTGCCACGGAGCGTCCCAAATCGTGTGCAGTACCACCGGGATCATGAAGGCTTTCAGGAAACGGCTGTCGAACAGCATCGAGAGCTGCATCGGCTGAGCACCCTTCAGCCGCCAAAAAGCGCCGGCTGCGATGGCTGTCCACGCCACATGGCCCCACGGCGTGAGGAATGCGCGGGTCCGCAGCACCTGAAGCATCAGGACGATTCCGCCATGGAGCGAAGGCGCATTCAGCAGCCCCTGGTTGAGGGCGTAGCCGGAGGTCTCGAACGCGGCGAAGCCAGCGCCCACCGTCGCGCCAAACAGCAGCCCGTTCAGGATGTACTTGTAGCGCACGCCCCGCACCACAATCACCACCGTGAGCAGCTTGGCGACTTCCTCCACGATGCCGGCGGCCATGTTGCCCATCGAGCCGAGCACCGGGAGCGTGTAACCGACCAGTGCAAACACCAGCGAAACCACTGCGCCCAGCAGGAACAGCGTCGCGATCCTGTGGATCGAGACATTGCGCGGGGTGTTCATCTCGAAGAAAAACGTCAGCGTCGTCAGCGGCACCGCGAATGCCCCGAGGATCATCACCGCCGGGATCATGTTGCCGGCATCCGACAGGTGCATCAGCGTGAAGGTGCAGGCCACGTAGGCGACAACCAGGGTCACCAGCACGCGGAAGAAGAGCCAGGGCTTCGGCCAGCCCGTCTGGACCACATCGATGGGAGGCGTCGTCTTCGGGCCACCGACCAGGATGTAGTCCTCGACCTCCGCCACACTGTGCCTGCGGAAGACCTCGGAGAACATTTCCTTCAGGCTGAAGCCCTCCAACTCCTCCGTGGACGCCAGATGCTGGATCCGCGTGCGCAGACTCTGCAGCAGGTTGATCTGCTGCACAGTGTGCGGATGTACCGCCGCCATCGGGCTGGTGTAATACACCGGTTGCCCCGCACTCGGAACTACGCCGGCGGGCATCCCCGGATAAACGGAGGGCGGAACGGCGGGCGCTGCCACATAGGGTGCCTGGACCACCGGCTGAGGCATGGCTACAGGTGCGGGGTTTGCCGCGGAACGCACGATTGGCGTGCCGCAGTTCTTACAGAATTTGGACTCCGGGGGACACGCCGATCCACACTTGGTGCAGAACACGGGAAACGCTCCAGCACTGGGGTCGGGGGATGGACCAGGAAGATAGCATGGCTTTGTCCGCCAAGTAAAGAGGGTTCCGGTACTCTCCGTTTGGTTTGCCGGAGCGTGAAAACCCTGCCGCCCGCTGCTGCTTCCTGCTTCACCCGCCCTTTGTCTGCATGTGTCAGGAAGCGCCGATTTGTTCCGCAAGCTTTGAGATTTCTTACCGGAACCGCCGGAGGACGCCGGTTATCCGGACTTATGCCGCTTCAGGTGGGCGGCAATGTCCGGCCAGTATTCCCGGAAGACATTCGTCAGCGCATCGCGCCCCAGCGCATACGCGTACTTCTCGCTGAACGCACCGAACGTCTGGTCCGCCGCGGGGTAGTAGGTCAGCGAAACCGCCTGCGAGATGGCCCGGCCCAGAATCTCCGCCGAATTGAAAACATTCTTCCCGTGATAATTCGGCGTAATCAGAATCCGCGTAGCCGCATAGATTCCACGATTGAGAACCGGCCCCGTGCCTTTCGCGTAATACCGCTCATCTTCGTGCACGATGGTCGGCATGAGGAAATCGACCATGTAGTTGCCATCGGTCTTATCGACAAAGCCGCGCCAGGTATAGCCCCAGAATCCGGGATCCCCTTGCCCAGCTGCGGATGCGTATTGGTTCCCTCGGCCAGCAGCGAGGTGATCCCTACGAAGACGAACGCCGAGTAGTCGAAGCTGTTCTCGGTCGCAATTTTGAAGGCTTCCTTCGGCCGCGGAGGCGGTGGAATCGATCCCGCGCTCACCGCTCGATAATTTGGCATCACTCCCAAAATACGTTTCGGCTGCGGCCTGGGTTTCGGAATGTCCTGCTTCGGCGTTGGCGCCGGAGCGTTGGGCAGCGTGGGGGTGCCGGCGGGCGTTTCAGGCGGCTTTGGCTGAGCCTGCGGGCTTGTTTGAGAACTCGTGGACATTTGCTGGGGGAAGGAGCCGGTCGCGAACAACAGGAGCGCCAGACCGGCCAGAAAAGTCGATCGCAAAAAACTGCCTCCAACTAAGTGGAATCGCAATTGTCGTAATAGAGAGTTAGACGTTCGCGCGCGCAGAAAGACGTGGTTCCTGGCTGGTTGCGATCCGGAGGGATGGCTCCCCGCGCAGGATCGCCGGAAGGTTTCGACTTAGCCCTCGAGCGACTCCGGATGGATCGCGATGTTCTTTTCGCCGGCCGCTTTCTTTTCCCAGTATTTGCGGATCCACGCTTCGAAGGTTTTCCCCGCCGCGTTGTCGCGTCCGGTAAACGCCAGCGCCGCAATCTCCGAGTAAGAAATTGTCAGCTTCGTTCGATCGTCCGACGGCATCACCCGCACCGCGGAATCCGCCAGCGTCGCGCCCGTGCGCCGATCGAAGACATACCCCTGGACAACGCGTCCATCTTTCAGCGTCAGGGTCACGTCGCCGCGATAATCGAAGGCCTTCTCCAGCGCCTGGTGGATCTCATCTTCGCTGGCCAGCGAAGGAATCGAGCCCTCGAGCTGCTCGCGCTCGCGGCCCTCCATCACCTCAACCGAGTTGGGATCGATCTTCGTCTTCGATGGAGTTCCCGACGCTATCGTCTGCTGGCTCATGCGTGCGTTTCCTCTTCCACGCGCACCTGCGTCTCAATCTGCACCAGAGGATTGAAGCTGTGCGCTGGCCGGACCGGCTCGTTCAGCAGATCCTGCGCTCCTTTGTCCACATAGCGATTCATCATCGCCTTCGCCGTCTCCAGCAAACCCTTCAGCGAACCAAAGGTGTAGTTGACCGCCGTGCCTTCGTAGCCGGAGTGCACCATGCAGTTCGCGCATTTGGGATTGCCGCTCTCCGTCCCGTAGTTATCCCAGTCGGTCGAGTCAAGAAGCTCCCGGAAGGTGTCGGCGTAGCCGTCCTGCAGCAGATAGCAGGGCTTCTGCCAGCCGAAGATGCTGAACGTGGGCATCGCCCAGGGCGTGCAGCGAAACTCCCGCTTGCCCATGATGAATTCCAGATAGAGATAGTTCGCGTTGAACTTCCAGGTCTTCTTACGGTTCGACAGAATCGCGCGGAAGAGCCGCCGCGAGCGCGCCCGCCCCAGGAAGTGCTTCTGGTCCGGCGCCTTCTCGTAGGTATAGCCCGGGGCCACCATCATGGCTTCAACGCCCACCGCCATCAGGTCATCGAAGTGCCCGCGTACAGAGTTGGGATCGGCCCCGTCGAAAAGCGTCGTATTCGTGGTCACGCGGAAGCCCGCCGCCACCGCGGCCCTGATGCCCTCCATGGCCATGTCGTAACCGCCCTCGCGGCACACGGAAAAGTCATGGTGCTCACGCTGCCCGTCGAGATGCACGGAGAACGAAAGATACTTGCTGGGCTTAAAGAGGTGCAGCTTTTCCTTCAGCAGCAGCGCGTTCGTGCACAGGTAGACGTACTTCTTCCGCTCTACCAGTCCGGCGACAATCCTGTCGATCTGTGGATGGAGCAGCGGCTCGCCGCCGGGAATCGACACCATCGGCGTGCCCGACTCTTCAATGGCGCGGAAGCACTCCTCCGGCGTCAGTTCCTGCTTGAGAATGTGCGGCGGATACTGGATCTTGCCGCACCCGGCGCACGCCAGGTTGCAGCGGAACAGCGGCTCCAGCATCGTCACCAGTGGAAACCGCTTCCGCCCTCTGATCTTCTGCTTCAGAACGTAGGTGGCAACTGTCCACGCCTGTGAAATAGGTACCGCCATTCAGTCCTTCCCTCCGCAATGCTTCGTATCAGGGCACGACTTCCGTCGTGCCGGTCAGCAGCTCAATATGCCTGGGCTTTAGACCCTGCGTCGCTCCCCGCAGCCATCGCCTTTTTATAGGTACTCAGCGCCAGCAGGGGGAAATAATCCCGGTACAGCGTGTAGGCCAGATAAAACACCCGCGGAAACCCGGTTCCGGTGATGATCGCCTGGCGGGTCTTTCCGTCGCCCATGCTTTCGTCCCAGAACCCACGCCCATATTCGTCGATTTGCTGGTGGCTCAATAGCCATTGGATGCCCTTGGCTACCGAATCGCTCCGGATATCGCCGGCGGCCAGCAGGGCCAGCAGCCCCCATGCCGTCTGCGAAGGCGTGCTCACGCCCACGCCACGCTGGGTTGGATCGTCGTAGCTGCCGCAGGTCTCGCCCCAGCCGCCGTCCGCGTTCTGCACGCTGCGCACCCACTCCGCAGCCTGCTGGATCTCGGGTTCGTGGTTCCAGACCCCCATCGCTTCAAGGCCGCGCAACACCAGGTAGGTGCCGTACAGATAATTCACGCCCCAGCGGCCGAACCAGCTTCCGTCCGGTTCCTGCTCGGAGTAGATAAACTTGATCGCCTTCTCCACGCGCCGATCTTTCCGCGTGTAGCCGTATGTCGCCAGCATCTCGAGAATGCGTCCCGTGATATCGGCCGTCGGCGGATCCAGCATCGCGTTGTGATCGGCGAAGGGGATGTGCTGGAAGATCATCTTCGTGTTGTCTTTGTCGAAGCTGCCCCACCCGCCGTTCCTGCACTGCATGGCGAAGACCCACTCGATCGCCCGCTGACACACGTCGTACTGATACCGTTCCCGGGGATTATCGACCTTATTCAGAGCAAGCAAAACCTGCGCCGTATCATCGACATCAGGGTAAAACTCATTGTTGAACTCGAAGTACCAGCCGCCCGGCTGCGTCCGCGGCACTTTCACCGCCCAGTCGCCCTTGTGGCGCACTTCCTTCGAGAGCATCCAGTCGGCGGCCTTCATCAGCCGAGGATCCTTGCGGTCGAGTCCGGCTTCGCCCAGAGCAAACATCGCCTGCGCCGTGTCCCACACGGGAGACATGCAGGGCTGCATCCGGAAGGTCGGCTCCGCATAATCGGCGGTGCCGTTCGGCTCGTCGATTCCCAGCTTTTCGAATTCGTCCATCGCTCGGATGACCTGCGGGTCGTCCAGCGAATACCCCAGGCAGCGCAGCGCGATGATCGAATTCAGGATGGCCGGATAGATCGCGCCCAGACCGTCGGACATCTCCAGGCGTTGCAGCATCCACTTCTCCGCCTTCTTCAGCGCCAGGGAGCGCAGCGGCCGAATGTGCACCAGTTCGAACCAGTGGGTCACGCGGTCGAGAAAGATGAAGAAATTTCGCCAGCTGATCAGCTTTTCCCGGTTCCACTTCAGTCCGAGATCGGCATTCTCCCGGCCGCCGACGAAAAGCTCATCAATTGCATGCTCATGCGGGATCTTCTTAAACGGCTTCTTTGCATAGGCAATCGACAGCGGCACCAGAATGCCCCGCGACCACGACGAGATTTCGTAGATATTGAAGTAGAACCACTTCGGAAACAGCACAATCTCCGGCGGAATGGCCGGCACCGAGTTGTACTCGTACTGCCCCAGAGCGCAGAGATAAATCTTGGTGAAGGTGTTGCACGCGGTCACGCCGCCGTGGGCCAGAATCCACTCCCGCGTCTGGACCATGTGCGGCTCGTCGGCGGAAACATCCATGAGTTTGTTCGCGAAGTAGCACTTCACCGCCAGGCTGACGTTGCCCGGTCCGCCCGGATACAGCGACCAACTGCCGTCGTCGTTGCGGTAGCGCATGATCTCCGCCAGCGCGCGCCGCATTTTCCCCGCGTCGCCCGTGCCCAACAGCGTATGCAGGAAGATATAGTCCGCTTCCAGCATGGCGTCCGCTTCGAGCTCTCCGCTCCAGTAGCCTTCCGCGTGTTGCCGCCCCAGAACGCATTCCCGCGCTCGCTCGATCGCCTGCGTCACGTCTTCCGGAGCCGCATCGATGCGCCCGAATCGTACGGACTGCACTCCGCCGCCGGCCCCATCCGCGCCCGGAACGAAGGCCTCGCCCAGCTTCGTCGTGGTTCGCCCCCGCACGGGTTCGATTGGTGTACTCATGACGTCAACAGGTGTCAGCGAATCCCCCTCTGTTCATGCGATGCCCGCACGCCTGCCTTAGACGGATGCCGGAGCGGAATGAATGGCCTGGACAATTTCCGGAGGCAGCCCGAAGCGCACATTCTCCGGCATCACTTCCACCTCGTCCACCGTGCCAAAACCGTTTTGTTTCAGATAGCTGATCACGCCCTCGACCAGAATCTCCGGCGCGGACGCCCCGGCGGTGACGGCTACGTTGTTCACGCCCGTCAGCCAGGCCGGATCGATCGCCTCAGCATGGTCGATCAGGTAGCCCTTGGTCCCCAGGTTCCGCGAGACCTCCACCAGCCGGTTCGAGTTCGAGCTGTTATTCGAGCCCACCACCAGCACCAGGTCCGCGCTGTGCGCCACGTTCTTCACCGCGACCTGCCGGTTCTCCGTCGCATAGCAGATGTCCTGCGAGTGCGGCCCGACAATCTTCGGGAACTTCACTTTCAGCGCCTGAATGATGTCCCGCGACTCGTCCAGCGAGAGCGTGGTCTGCGTCAAATAGGCAACGTGCTCCGGATCCGGCACCTCGAGCGTCTGCACTTCTTCCACGCTGGAGACCACCTGCGTCACGTCCGGAGCCTCGCCCAGAGTGCCTTCGATCTCGTCGTGGTCGCGGTGGCCGATGAGCACCAGCGAATACCCCTGCCGCGCGAACTTCACCGCTTCCACGTGGACCTTCGTCACCAGCGGACAGGTCGCGTCAATCACCTTGAGCTTGCGTTCCTTCGACTGCTCGCGTACCGCCGGCGACACGCCGTGCGCGGAGTAGATCACCCGCGCCCCTTCCGGGACCTGGTGGATGTCGTCCACGAAGATCGCGCCCTTTTCCGCCAGCTCATTCACCACAAAGCGGTTATGGACGATCTCCTTGCGAACGTAAATCGGCGCGCCGAAGGTTTCCAGCGCGATCCGCACAATATCGATGGCGCGCACCACCCCGGCGCAAAAGCCGCGGGGCTTGAGCAGCAGGACGCGCTTACCCGCACCGGTATTTCCGGTCTGCGGGATAGTCGTGGCGATGTCTGTTGTGATGGCAGTCACGTCTCTCAGTATATCGTGAATGGCCGATTACCCCCGGCTGGCGGTCCCGCCATACCGTGCCAGAGCTGGTTCCTGCTCTGCACCATTTCTGGTGCAATCCCGGTTACCGATCGTCCCGCTTTTTTCGCATCGAATAGGTCGCTCTCTCATACGTCTGACTTCCCTGCCCGAGCGTCTTATGAGCGATCACCAGGGAGATCTGCATGAAGGTGTTGGCGGTCGGTGCTACCGGCCGGTACGCGGGCCTGGTTGTACCGGAACTCCACCGCCGCGGCGTAACCGTGCGCGCGTTGCTCCGCGACCACCACCGCGAAGCTGAGGTGCTCCAGCGTGGCGCCGCAGAGATCGTGGTCGGCGATCTGATGGATCCGGCCAGCCTCCGCAAAGCCGTCGTGGGCGTCGACGGCGTCTTTCACATCAACCCCAGCTTCGCCCCAACGAAATTGACATGGGCATCGCGATGGTCGACGCTGCCCGTGCCGCCGGCGTCCGCCGCTTCGTCTTCTCCAGCATCATTCATCCGCCCATCCTCGGCCTTCGCCACCACGCTGCCAAGATCCCCGTCGAAGAGGCTCTCTACGAATCCGGCATGAACTTCACCGTCCTTCAGCCCTGCCTCTTCATGCAGACCCTGGAGAACGCCTGGGACGGCGTGTTGCATCGTCGCTGCTACGCCATGCCGTACTCCGTGCATGCCCGCACCGCCTGGGTCGATTATCGCGACGTCGCCGAAGCGGCCGCCCTGGCCTTCACCACCGATCGACTCGACTATGGCACCTTCGAGCTCTGCGCCCGAGGCATGCCCGACCGTATCGACGTCGCTGCGCTCATGACTGAGGCCCTCGGCTCTCGGGTACGCGCCATCGAGCTGCCTTTTGAGGACTGGGCCGATGCCACGGGTCTCAAGCCCGGCCCCCGCCGCACAGGCCTGAAGCAGATGTACGAGGACTTCGACCGCCACGGCCTGCCCGGCGGTAATTCGCTGGTACTCCGCGCCATCCTAGAGCGCGAGGCTCGCTCTCTCACTGACTATCTCCGCGGGCGCGTGGCCGCTCGCGATCGCCTCGCTGCCTAAGTCGCCCAGGCTACGGGCTATCTTCGCTTTAACTGCCGATATATCCCGCCTCCATTCTTCCTGCCACTCTCTTCCATGGATATCTGCGGGCCGCGAACGCGGTACACTCCCAGTCAGGCCAGAAGGGGGACCGGTGAACAGGCTGATAAAACATGCAGGAAAGCGCGCTCTTAGTGTTATTGGCCGGCTCGAATCAATTTTCGATCGCACCTATCTCGCCGACGATGTCCCGAATAATGCGAAACCCGTCTGGCAGGCTTTCATCAAGCATCTTCCCGACGATTTGTCCGTATTGGAAATTGGCAGTCGAGAGGTCACCGGGCCTTCTTCAGCCCGCGAGACCTTCCGCAATCATCGCTATACCGGCTTCGATTACTATCCGGGACGCAATGTCGATGTTGTCGGCGACGCGCACCGCCTGTCGTCATATTTCTCTGAGCGGTTTGACCTCGTCTTCAGCCAGGCATGCTTCGAACATTTCGCCATGCCGTGGATCGTCTCTCAGGAGATCGCGAAAACGCTGAAGGTCGGAGGCTATCTCTATATAGCCACCCATTTCTCCTATGCCACCCACGAGCGACCATGGAACTTTTTCCAGTTCAGCGACATGGGCCTGAGAGTGCTCTTCCCGGAGGCGCTTGGCTTCGAATGCATTGCGGCCAGCATGTCAGACCCCATCGTCGGCCGATTTTCCTCCCTCGCTCATAAGTCGATTCGGTATCAACCGATCCGCGGCCTCTATTGCGGCAGTGAATACTTCGGACGAAAGGCGCGGGACGTCGAAGATTTTGCGTGGGGGCGGATGGAGGTTACGAACCTTGCAGGAGGAACGGTGTATCCAGCGCCGCGAGCCTGAGCCCACCGCTACGCTCCGCAGACCCTGGCATCCGAGCCGTCCCGTCGATCATGGCGTGTCAGTTTTCTGGTCCTGGTCTTTCTGATGCGGGGCCCCGGCCAGGATCGCGGCCAGAGTGGCCGACGCATCGTTATCAGGGACTGACACGGCAGTTGAATGGCGGCGGTGTATAGATTCCCGATTCCATCGCACTCTTCAAAACCTCGCCGTCCGGATCGAAGAGATGGTGTTCCATGTGACGTCTCGTGACCTCGCTCATGCCCTCGGAACTCGCAAGCGACAGGCCCGCCGAGCGCCCTTCCCATTCCGCCATCCCGCACATGATCGCCGTCTTTCTCTCGTGCAGAAACCTCTGTCCCGCGTGATTGCTGACGACGTTGAAGCAAACAGAAAACAGGATGACTGCGTTCAGATACAGCCGGACCGGAATGCGGTTGGTGGATCGGTTCAGGGATCTGTAGCCGAGGATATAAAAGAAAACGATGAGAAGATTCGAATAGATCCGGTAGCGCGAGGCCAGGCTTTCGGCAACTCCCAGACCCGATCGGGTAAATGCGACGCCTAAAGCCGTGACAAAGATAAACACGATCGAATAGAAGATCGCCTGGTGATTCCGGTGCGCGCGAGCCCGGACGGACCAGGCCAACAACCCGCAAAAGACGATCCCCAGAAGAACGCTGGGCGTATAGGACACCATGCGGGCGGCCGAAGATCCAAGAAAAGAGAGGAAAAACAGCCAATAGGCGGCCGCGCGCGCTCCGATTGCCGAATTTTGCGGCTTCGGAGAAACACCGAAATGATATCCCCACAGATAGACAGCACACAGGGCGCAGGTCACGATCGCCCATGGGAGGATGTACCGATATCGCTTCTGCTGCAGGAGCATGGCGATTCCGACCGGCACAAGAAAGATCCCATTGCCCGAGGTAAAGACTGCAAGGCAGAGGCTCAGAAGACCGAGCCAGAAGGCTGCTGGTTTCTCTTCTGCCAGAAGCTTGATCGTCAGGAGGCAGAAGGGTACGATCGCAACGTTCTGAAGCCCGGACATCGTAAAGTCGAGCATCGAAGCGTACTGCAGCTGAAAAACAAGCCAGGCAACAGGCAGCAGTAACAGCAGTTGCTCGCTGCTCGCTTCCGAGGGCCGGTAGCAGTCCCACACAATAACTGCAAAAACTCCCAGAACAAAAAGGTTGCCGAGAAACAAGAGCATCGGTATGTTCACATGGTGCCCAAACAGGTAGTACTGCACAGCAAAGATCACGTTCTCGAAGATCAGCTTGTACTCGTTATGCTGCATGGTGAGTGCATAGACGACCTTTTCATGAAAGGTCTTCAGATGAGTAAGCGTGATCAGGTAGCCTAGCGGCGTGTCGTAGTCGTCGAGAAAGGGAGCGTTGATCGCCTCCCGAACCAGGACCCAATAGAAATACAGAATCGGAACCACGACCCCGGCCGCGGCGGCGATGGCAACCAGGACCCGATTCCGGTCTCTGATTCGGGACTCGATCACTTCAGAGGTATCCACTACGACGCACCATCCTCTGGCCGGCCGGAACCGGCGAGCAGGTAACTGTTTTGCAAGCAGTAACGCAATGATATGGCGTCATATATCGGGGCGCAACTTCGCGCTTTTTCTGCTTTGTGACTCCCATCACATCCGCCTCCCCGCCCGTCCTGCCACTCTCTTTTCATGGACATCCGCCAGGCCATGACCACGCTCGACTACGATCGCGCCCCGTTCCTCGCCATCTGGGAAACCACCCAGGCCTGCGATCTTTCTTGTAAGCATTGCCGCGCCTCCGCGCAGCCGCTGGCCCACCCCAGCCAACTCAGTACCGCCGAGGCCACCAACCTCATCGATCAGATTGCCGACCTTCAGGTCCCCCTCTTTGTCTTCACCGGCGGCGATCCGCTCAAGCGCCAGGACATTTTCCAGCTCATCGAGCACGCGGCGAAGAAAGGCGTTCACGCAGCCCTGACCCCCAGCGCCACGCCTTTGCTCACCCGCGACGCCATCGCCCGTATGAAGGATTCCGGCTTATCGCGCCTGGCCGTGTCGCTCGACGGCTCCGTCCCCGCAATTCACGATTCCATCCGCGGCATCCCCGGCACCTGGCAGCGCACGGTTGACGCCATCCAATACGCGAATGAAGCAGCCCTCCCCATTCAGGTCCATACCGTCGTCAGCCGGTTGAACATCTCCGATCTCGACCGCCTGTCGGTGCTCCTGACCGAAAAGCAAATCGTCATGTGGAGCTTTTTCTTCCTCGTCCCGGTGGGCCGCGGGCAGCTCGCCGATCTGCTCACCGGCGAGGAATTTGAAGACGTCTTCGCGAAGATGTGGGAGCTGACCAAGCGCGTCCCCTTCGCTATCAAGACCACCGAGGCGATGCACTACCGCCGCTACCTCATCCAGCAGCGCATGATTGAAGGCCGCCCCACGGTTGGCGTGCATGATGACGCAGGCGCGCGGCCAACCGGACATCATGGCTGGGCCAGCCATCCAGGTACAGGTTCCGAGGACAAGGCCGTCGGCTGGGCCACCAAGCGCGTGAACGATGGACGCGGCTTCGTCTTCATCTCCCACATCGGCAAGGTCTACCCCAGCGGATTCCTGCCAATCGAAGGCGGGGACCTGCACAGCGATACGCTCGCGCACATCTATCAGGAGTCGCCCATCTTCGTGAAGCTCCGCGACTCCGACCAGCTCCACGGCAAATGCGGCGCGTGCGAGTTCCGCAACATCTGTGGCGGATCCCGCGCCCGCGCCTACGCCGTCACCGGCGACATCATGGCCGAGGAGCCCTGCTGCATCTACCAGCCGCGCGGCTACCACCCTGACCCAAATCAGCCCACCGCCGCGACGCCTGGCTGCGAATCGCATAATCTGATTCAGTTAGAGGTAGCGCACTCGTAGCGAAGGAATGTCATCCTGAACGAAGCGCCCTGGGCGAAGCATAAGTGCGCGTAGCCGAAGGACCCCCCCGAACGAAGTGGGGGGACGACGGAACCTGAATGGCAGAACGGCTCTCAAAAATCGCCATCCTCGGCGGAGGCATCGCCGGCCTCAGCGCCGCGTGGACTCTCGAAAAGGCTCGCCGCGCCAGCCAGGCCGTAGCCTATTCCCTCTATGAAGCCTCCGGCCGTCTCGGCGGGGTCATCCGCTCCGAGATCGTCGACGGTTGCGTCGTCGAAGGCGGCCCCGACTCCTTCCTCTCCGAGAAGCCTGCCGCCGCCGCGCTCTGCCGCGAACTCGGCATAGCCGACCAGCTGCTCCCCTCGAACGACCGCGAACGCAAGACGTACATCCTCGTTAAGAACCGCCTCATTCCCCTGCCCGACGGCCTTATGTTCATGGTGCCGACCAAGCTCATCCCCACGATCCTGACGCCGCTCTTTTCCTGGAAGACCAAACTCCACATGGCGCGGGAATTTCTCTTCCCGCCCGCGGCCGCCGTCGAAGACGAATCCGTCGCCGCCATGACCCGTCGCCACTTCGGTCAGGAAACGGTCGACCGACTCGTCTCGCCGCTGCTCTCCGGCGTCTACGGCGGCAATGCCGACCAGCTCAGCGTTCGCGCTGTCCTGCCCCGCATGGTCACGATGGAGCAGAAGCACGGCAGCCTCTCCCGCGCCATGCTCGCGGCTCGAAAATCCGCACCAAAGCCCGGCAGATCCGCGGCACCCGCTCGTTCCCTCTTCACCACACTCCGCGACGGCATGAGCCAGATGACCGACGGCATCGCCGCCCAGCTCATCCCCGGCTCCGTCCATCTCAGCTCGCCCGTCGAGTCCGTCACCCGCCAGAATGATTCCTGGCTCGTCGAAACCGCCTTTGGACGAGAGCGTTATGACGCATTGATCCTTGCGCTCCCCGCCTGGACCGCCGGAGGCCTGCTGCGCCCCACGCATCGCACTCTCGGCGAAGCGCTCCAGGGCGTGCCCTACAGTTCCTCCATCACCGTCACCCTTGGCTATCAGCGGGACGATCTCTGCAATCTTCCACTCGGCTTCGGCTATCTCGTCCCCACGAGCGAAAACCGGCGTATGCTCGCCTGCACCTTCGTCCACAACAAATTCGCCGGCCGCACTCCGGCGGACAAAGGCGTGCTCCGCTGCTTCCTGGGCGGATCCGGCAACGACGCTCTCCTCGACCAGACCGACGCCGACCTCACCGCCATCGTCGAACAGGAGCTTGCCGAAGTCCTCGACCTCCGAGCGAAACCGAACTTCGTCCGCATCGCCCGCTGGCGCCAGTCGATGGCGCAGTACGGGGTCGGCCATCTCGAGCGCATGCAGCGCGTCCGCGAAGCCGTCGCTTCCCTGCCCGGCCTCGCTCTCGCGGGGAACGCCTACGAAGGCATCGGCGTTCCCGACTGCATCCGCACCGGCCAGCAGGCCGCGGAAAGCGCCCTGAAGTCCTTGCAACAAAGAGAAGCCGCCCCCATTTCGGAAGCGGCCTCGTAGGTTTTCAAACTCTAAACTCCAAACTCTAATCGCTAGCCCTTCGGCGCAGTCGTCATCGGTTTAAGAATCTCGTCCAGCCGATCCGGCACGCTCTCCACCCGCTCCAGATGCGGATAGCGCAATCCATCGTGGTAATCGATGCCGACCACCGTGTAGACGCCCGTGTTCGCCACGATCAGCGAAATCGGATTGTTGTTGTCCTTCGCGTCCTGGATCGCCTGGTTCAGCAATTGCGCGCTGTATTGCCGTCCGTTGACCGCGACAATCTGCATCCCCGGGCCCAGCTTTGCTTTGTCCGCCGGCGAGCCCACCAGCACATCCTCGATCTTGCCTTCGCCGCTAATGTTGATCCCGATCGACCACCACGCAACGGCTGAGTTGCCCAGCGCAGTACGAGCTTGCAGCAGCTCGTTGGGTTGGTCGTTAAACACCAGTTTGTAGCCGCCGTTTTCGATCCCACCCAGCGGCGCGTGCGGAGACTTGCTTGTCAGCCGCTCATGCAGGAAGCCGGCCCAGTCGTACGGCACCACAGCATTCAGGCCGTTCACGATGTCATTGAACGTGTACGGCACCGCCTTTGGTGGATTATCTCCACCCACCGACTCGAACGCGCCAAGAAAATCGTTCAGGCTTTTCTTGTCGTGGGTCAGCTTGCGAATCGTCGTGTCCACGTCGAGCCAGACCAGATCGCCCTCGCCGTAATAATCCGTGTTGCGCCGCCAGTTGTCCCACTGGTCGCTCGCCTCGTAAAGAATCTGTGCCGCCGTCGCCGTATCCTGCAGGTCGCGCCACGTCCGCCCGGGCCGGTAGTCCAGTTCCGCTGCATCCTCGGCCAGGTAATCGTGGTACTGCGCGTCGGTCCACAGATGCGTGCGCGCCGCCAGCACATTGCCCATGTAATTGGTCAGCCCCTCATAGACCCACAGCAGGTTGCCGATCATCGGATCTTCGAAGTTCCCTGTCGTCAGCCCCGCCGGCCGTCGATCCTTCCCATTCCAGGAGTGGGTGAACTCGTGCGGCAGCAGATCCGCCGAGAGCAGCAGCATATTGTCATCGACAAACGTCTTCTCCGGCACCCGATCGTCGCTCGACTGGTGGTGCTCCAGCCCAAAGTGCGCCACCTGATCGCTGGCCGTCACCAGGAAGTGATAGCTGGTGTAGTGTCGCGATTTGTAGAGCGCGCCGGTTTCGCGCACCAGATTGCTGTAGCTGGCCAGCGTCTCGGGCGTCAGCTTCAGATCTTCCGGACCATCCGCGGCCACGTCGAGATAATGCTTCGGCGACACCTCCGGCGCCAGATCCCACTGCTTGAAGTAGCGCCCAGAAAGGAGCGGCGAATCGACGAGCTCCTTGAGATTGACGGTCTGGAAATGCACCAACCCGTCCGCTCCCGGCTCCGTATCCCACTCCATGCCCGGCGCCATGCGCGGCAGCGCCGTTGCGTATTGCCAACCCTGCGGGATCACCACCGAGGACTGCACATAAATGTCCCCATCGTCCTTGTGCCCCGCCGGATACAGCACCACCTCGTTCCAGCTCAGCAGCGCCAGGTTCGCGCTGGTCGAAGCGCCCGCGGAGAATCCGCTGGGTGGCGCGGTCGCCAGAAAATCGTCCTTCACATCCAGCTCGTGCACGCCCTCGGGCACGGTCACGCGGATCGCGTACATGTTCACGTCATCGCGCACCCACGGCAGCTGCTGCCCGTTCGCGGTGATGAACAGCCCCGCCAGGTTGTCGATGGGTCCATCGGGCATATGCTCGCCCGGAATCCACTTCGCATAAAGCAGCGTCAGCGGCCCCGGCTCGACCGGGATCGTCATCTGCGCGTGGATCAACTTGCGCGGCGCGTCGGTCAGGTCAGCCGTAATTTTGATGGGATTCGAAGCACTCTGGGCGTGAACAGCAAGAGCGGCAGCAAGGAGCCCCACCACCGGGGCAAAACGCAGGGACATATTCCTCCTGAAGATGCGGCGACCAGCCCTGGGAGGACTGGGCCGCAATTTGACAGTGTAACCGCCCCCGTCATCGCCGCAGATTGTCTGGATCCCATGCGCGATTTTCGACGTAGACTGCGCAGCGGGAGGGTGCTCGCATGACCTCTCCGACCGCGAACCTCAACTTCGGCCTCGCCTGGATCGCTTTTGCCGTCGCCGTCGCCCTTCACGTCGCCGACGAAGCCGCGCATGACTTCCTCGCCACCTACAATCCCAACGCGCTCGCCATCCGCCGCCGTCTGCACATTCCTTTCCCGCCCGTTTTCACGTACGGCACCTGGCTTGGCGGCCTCATCGCGGGCATCGCGTTGCTACTGCTCCTCTCGCCCGCCGCTTTCCATGGAGCGTCCTGGATCCGCATCGTGGCCCTTCCCCTCGCCGTCCTTGTCGGACTTGGCAATGCCCTGTTTCACCTTATCGGATCGCTCCTCTATCGCCGCCCGCTCGCCGGGCTGCTGAGTTCGCCCGCACTTCTGCTCGCGGGATCATGGCTGCTCTGGGCGTCCCTCTGCTATTGAGGCTGCGCCTCTCGCCCGACGCTCTCCACCTCTGGTAAAAAGAATCCACGCACCATGGGCCCGGCACCCCTCCGGGGCGGAGATCCACTATGAGAATCCAGATCGCCACCCTCAGCTATATCGCCAACGTCCTGGCCTTCCTCGTCGCGCTGCCCATCACCGCGGCCACATGGTACCAGGCGTTGCGCGCCCGCCAGGAACTCCGCCGCTCTCGGGAAGTCGTCGTCGACAGCGCGAACTGCCTCGAGTTCATCACCGCTGACGGCGCCTGCGTCAACCTCGTTCCCCTCGACACCCTCCGCACCCTGCCTCATCCCGGCGACATCGTCTTCCTCCCCGGCGACGGCGTCAACACCGACACGGTTCCCACCGGCGCCTGGCGCGTCGATCGCGTGGAGCACATTTATACCCGCGTTCACCGCAAGAATGCGCGCCCGCAGGAAGCCCGCCTCACCCAGGCCATCGCCCACGTCACCTCGCTCCACGCGTCGTCGGCAGACGAAACCACTCAGCTCGATCTCGTCTCTTCCTGAAGATCGCTTGTTGCCTGGCATGGCGTAATCCGACCCAAAGCGACCGTCAGATCCTCCACTTCTTCTCCCCTTCGAATCCGCCGCAGCCCCTCGTGGAACGCCCTCCCGCCCGGCGGCTCTTCCCCGCTCCCGTCGTCGAGGCTTTTTTCCTCCAGAATCTCCACGATCGCGTGCCGCGCCTCCGGCTGCACGATCGCCTGCAGCCCGAGAAACATAGCCCCCATCGCCAACCCGGCCATCGACGAAACCACCAACTCTTCCTGATTTCGCGTTCTCTCCGCGCGTTTACGCTTCTCGCGGATCAGCGACCGCACCGCCTGCACCACGAACCACACCACAAAACCATTGATTAAAAGCGCGCCGATCATCTGCATCCCTCCCGGCTCGTCTTTCCGCGGAAACAAAGCAGAGGCGCACCGCAGCCGCAGCCCGATGCATCACCTGCTCAAATGGGAAAAGAAATTACCGGAGGGAAATCGGAGGAGGTCGCTGAAACAGCCGCGCGCGGACCAGGACAGGCACCGCCAGGCGCGGCTCCCAATCTGTGGCAGAATCCAGCGACAGCGGCACCAGCACAAACCCAAATAGCGCCACGGGCAGCAGAACCATCGCCGCCGCGACCACTATCGCCGTCGTGGGAATCGCCGCCAGCGCGAGCAGCAGCAGTACCGCACCCAGCCCCGCCAGGCTTCGCCAACTCAGAAAATGGGTTCGGTCGCTCATCTCATGAATCCGTGCTGCCGCCAGTCTACGCCGTCCGGCCTAAGTCCCGCGCATCGACCGCCCGCTCGGACGGCTCTGTCCGCCTGTAACCTGATACCTGTAACCTGCCTCTATGCGAGGATTCTTCCTCACCTTCGAAGGCCTGGACGGCTCCGGCAAGTCCACCCAGCTCCGCAAGCTCGCGGCCCACCTCGAATCCCTCGGTGTCCCGGTCACCGTCACCCGCCAACCCGGCGGCACGCACATCGGCGACCGCATCCGTTCGCTGATCCTCGACTCAAAGACCGAATCCCTCGCCCCCATGACCGAGCTCGGCCTGATGTTTTCCGACCGCGCTCAGGGCATCGCGGAGATCATCCGCCCCGCCCTCGACCAGGGTCGCGTCATCCTGTGCGATCGCTACACCGACTCCACCGAGGCCTACCAGGGGGGTGGACGCCAGCTCGGCAGCGAGGTTGTCCTGCGGATGCATAGGGTGATGTGCCGCGGCCTCAACCCCGATCTCACCCTCCTGCTCCTCCCTGACTTCGACCGCTCGCTCGCCCGCGCGCGCCGCCGCAACGACCGAAGCGCCGCCGCCGGCAAAGATGAAGGCCGCTTCGAGAAGGAGGACGAGGCCTTCTACCGCCGTGTCTACGATCAGTACCGCGCCATCGCCGCCCGCGAGCCGCGTCGCGTCACGATCATTGACGGAGATCGCTCCATCGGAGAGATTCATCGCCAGATTCGCGCCCGCGTAGAGGAAAAACTCCACGCCGCCGGGCTGCTGCCATCCCGCGCGGCAACTGTCCGTTAATGGACACGATATTCCGCAAACGACCAGCCGCGTCGCTGTGCGCTCGTTTCAAACTCATGCCAACCCCCCTCCTTTCAATGCGCTGACCACCGGCCGCGAATGGCGCGGCACATGCAACTTCCTTCCTGCAATGGACATCTCTCGGCCCGACATCAAGAAGAAAAAGCTCCGCCGGCAGATCATCGTGCTGGCTCTGGTTGCCGTCGCCGTGACCGCCGCCGCCTGGGGCGTCATGCGCCTCAAGCCGGCCGTTCCCAGCGTCGATGCCAGCACCATCTGGCCAGAAACCGTGAAGCGCGGCGACATGGTCGTCCAGGTCCGCGGCCTCGGCACCCTCACACCCCGCGAAGACTCTATCGAGCTCATCCCCGCTCAGACCGATGCCACCGTCGTCCGCATCCGCGTCCTGCCGGGCGCCAAAGTCACGCCCGAGACCATCATCATGGACCTCGAGGATCCGCAGCTTCAGCAGCAGCTGCTCAACGCGCAGCTCGCCGTCAAGCAGTCCGAGGCCGACTACAAGAGCCTCCAGGCCACGCTACAAAGCACGCTGATGGATAAGAGATCCACGGCGGCCCAGATCAACGCGCAATACAGCCAGGCCGAACTCCAGTCCAATACCGATAAGCAGCTCTACGCCCTCGGCGTCATCAGCGGCATCCAGTACAACCAGTCGAAGAACAACGCCGAGCAGCTCACCTCGCAGCATTCCATCAGCGTTGAGCAACTGGACGTCAACCAGAGAGCCATCCTGGTTCAGCTGGCCTCCGCGCAGACCAAGACCGACCAGGCCAAGGCGCAGCTCGCCCTCTACCAGAGCCAGGAAGACGCTCTCCACGTCAAGGCCGGTATCTCCGGAGTCCTTGCCTCTCTGGCTACTCCCGTGTCGGTTGGCCAGCACGTCACCGCCGGCACCTCCGTCGCTGAGGTCATCGACCCCACCAAGCTCAAAGCCTCTTTGCAGATCGCCGAAACCCAGGCCCACGATATTCTCCTGGGTCAGCCAGCCGAAATCGATACTCACAACGGCGTCGTTCCCGGGCACGTGACCCGAATTGATCCTTCCGTATTGAACGGAACGCGTACCGTTGACGTATCACTGGACGGCCCGTTACCGGCAGGCGCGGTACCTGAACTGAGTGTGGATGGCACCATCGACCTCGAGCACCTCCACGACGTGCTGTACGTGGGGCGCCCGGCTTTCGGCAATCCGGACTCCACGATCAGCCTCTTCCGCATCGACCCCAACGGCAAAACCGCCACCCGGGTCCAAGTGAAAGTTGGCAAGGCGTCCGTTACCCAGATTCAGATCCTCAGTGGACTCAACGAAGGCGACCGCGTGATTCTGTCTGACATGTCGCGGTACGATGCTACGGATAAAGTTCGGCTGGAATAGTCAGGCCTCAAAATTCTCAACAGTGGGGAGAGCAGGATGGAGAACATTCAGGCGTTGATCGAAATTGAAGGCCTCACCAAGGTCTTCTACACCGACGAGATTGAGACGCACGCGCTGTCCGGCGTCCACATGAAGATCGACAAGGGCGAATACGTCGCTATCTCCGGTCCCTCCGGATGCGGCAAGTCCACCCTGCTGTCGATCATTGGACTCCTCGACACGCCGACCGGCGGCAGCTATACCCTCAACAGCCACTCCGTCGAGAACCTCAACTTCTCGCAGCGGTCGCGCATCCGCAACCAGGAGATTGGCTTCATCTTCCAGAGTTTTAACCTCATCGGCGACCTTACCGTCTACGAGAATGTCGAGCTGCCGCTCACTTATCGTTCCGGCATGTCGTCGGCCGAACGCAAGCGGCGGGTGCAGGAGTCGCTGGAGCGCGTGAGCATGGCACACAGAATCCGCCACTATCCCTCCCAGCTCTCCGGCGGTCAGCAGCAGCGCGTTGCCGTAGCGCGCGCCCTTGCTGGAGCGCCGTCCATCCTCCTGGCCGACGAGCCGACTGGAAATCTCGACTCGCGCAACGCCGAGGCCGTGATGGAACTGATGCAGAACCTCCACCGCGAAGGCGCCACCATCTGTATGGTGACGCACGATCCGCGCTTCGCGCGCCACGCCGACCGCCAGATTCATCTTTTCGACGGCAAAGTGGTCGCCGAGGGCGAGTCGCTCGAACAGGTTCTCGAAGTCAAGTAACGAAGCCGGCAGCCTGTAGCCGGTAGCCGGTGGCCTCAGTGCTCGCCGGTTTCCGGGATTGCTCTGCCCATCGAAAGGCTACGGGTCACAGGCTACCGGTTGCAGGCTTAAAACTATGATTCAATTGCGCAACGTCGAACGCAGTTACAAAACCGGAGCTGGCCAAACCTGGGTCCTGCGCCGCATCAATCTCGACATACAGGAAGGCGAGTTCCTCACCATCATGGGACCCTCCGGAGCGGGAAAATCTTCGCTCCTGAACGTCCTCGCTCTCCTCGACGACCAATGGCTCGGTGAGTACTGGCTCAAGGACGAGGCCGCCCACAAGATGAACCGCCGCCAGCGGGCCGACCTCGCCAAGCGCAAGATCGGCATGGTCTTCCAGAGCTACCACCTCCTTGATGACCTCACCGTCCAGGAGAACATCGACCTTCCGCTCTCCTATAAGGACATGCCTCGCGCCCAGCGCCAGGGCCTGGTCGCCGATACTCTCGACCGCTTCAGCATCGTCGGCAAAAAGGACCTCTTCCCTTCCCAGCTTTCCGGCGGACAGCAGCAGCTCGTCGGAGTCGCGCGCGCCGTCATCCACAAGCCCGCGCTGCTCCTCGCAGACGAGCCCACCGGCAATCTCCATTCCAGCCAGGCAAAGGAAATCATGGAGTTGTTTCGCGAACTGAACCAGCAGGGCACCACTATCGTCCAGGTCACGCACTCTGAGACCAACGCCGGCTATGGCTCCCGCGTTATCGAGCTGCGCGACGGCTGGCTCGTTGCCGATACCGCCAATCCCAATCTCGGCTTGGAGGTCAGCGCATCGTGACTCGCTCGTCCTGCTCCCGGCAGCTTTCGGCTCTCGCTCTTTGCCTGCTCCTCATGCCCACCGGCTTCGCCCAGCAAACCGCTCCCCAGAACCAGACGGCACCGCCTCCGCCGCCTCCGGCGAACCTTCCGCAGTCGAATCCCGTCGCGCCCACGCCGGCCACTGTTCCGCCGCAGGAGACCCGCACCCTGGCACAACAGGCCCAGCAGGAGCAACAACTTTCCATCTCGGCCCCCACGCCCTTCCGCGTGCAAATACCTCGCTCGCACAACCCCCTTTCTCCCTATCGGCCGAGCACAGCTCCGCCTCTCGACCTTCATAACTCGCCGCGTCTTGAAGACCTCATCCGCGATGGCAAGCTCTACATCACGCTCCAGGACGCGATCTCCCTCGCAATCGAAAACAATCTGGATCTGGCATATTTCCGTTATAACTTCCCCATCGCCCAGACCGATATCCTCCGCACCAAATCCGGCGCACCCGCCAATGGCGTGAACGCTGGCATTGTGCAAAACACCCAAGGCGGGATTGGCGGCACGACCGCGACAGGTGGCGGTGGCGGCGGAGGTGCCAGCGCTGCTGCTGGCGCTGGCGGTCTCGTGCAGTCAACGCTCGGCCAGGGCGCCGCGATTCCGTCCTTCGACCCCTTCCTCACCTTCAAGGGGTACGACGACCACACGGTCACCCAGGAAGCCAACGAGTTCCTGGTTGGCACCCCCACACTGCGAGTCAACACGATTCAGGGCCTGGCGAATTACAGCCAGTCTTTCCACCTCGGCACCAACATTTCTGCCCAATACCTGGGACAGCGCATCACCAGCAATTCACCCTACAACGGCATCAATCCCGAGTTGTATTCCAATTTCGGAATCCAGATTTCGCAGCCTCTACTCGCCGGCTTCGGCAGGTCAAGCAACGAGCGTTTCATCCGCATCGCGAAGCGCAACGCACAGATCACCGACCTCGCGTTCAAAGCACAGGTCATCGCCACCATTACTCAGGTCGAGAACATCTACTGGGATCTTGTGTCTGCTTACCAGGATGAACAAATTAAATCCAGCGCGCTTGGGTTTGCCAACCAGACCCTTTCGGACGACCAAAAGCAACTCCAGCTCAAAGCCATTCCGGCCCTGCAGGTCCTCACCGACCAATCCCTGGTTGCCACCGCCGAGGGCAATCTTACCGTGGCCCGCGCCACCCTGCGTCTCAACGAACTTCTCATGAAGAATGCCGTTACCAAGGTTGACGACCCCGTGATCGACGCGATGCCTGTCATCCCTCTGGATCTTAAGGGTCCTCCAGATCCCAACGCCGACAAGCCGATGGACGATCTCATCGCCGCGGCCGAAAAGAATCGCCCCGACGTCGCCATTGACGAGGCTTCCATGCAGGTCGCGCAGGAGAACCTGAAGGGTATCAACAGCGAACTTCTGCCCAGCCTGAACATGTATGGTTTGTACGCCGGAGCTGGCATCGCCGGACCGCCCAACCCCTACTGCACCCTCGGCGCGGAGTGCGCTAGCGATCTGCCCAGCGGATTCCCGGGCGAGTTCCAGAACATTTTCAATTACTCCTCCCCGGAGTATCAGGTCGGCCTCACCCTGCAGATCAACCTGCGCAATCGCCAAGCCAAAGCCGATCAGTTCCGCACTGTCCTCGAATATCGTCAGAAGCAAATCGCCTACGTGCAGCAACAGAAAACCATCCGCCTGGACGTCCGCAACTCCCTCTACGCGCTGGAACAGCAGCAGGCGGGCGTTGAAGCCGCCCAAAAAGCCCGGGACCTCGCTGAGCAAACGTTCAACATCACCAAACAGGAACAGCAGCTCGGCGCGAAATCCAGCGTCGACACCCTCAACGCAGAAAACCTCCTGGCCGTCGCCGAATCTGCGCTCGACGCCGCCCAGGCGAAGTTCGAAGAAGCAAAAGTCGGCTTGGACCGGGCCACGGGCACCACCCTCGACCGCACCCACGTCTCCGTCGATGACGCCAGATCCGGCGTCGTCACCCACGGGCCTTAGAATGCAGCGCGTGCTGCCGGCTACGGGCTACCGGCTTTCATCTGAACGCTATACGCTAATCGCTATACGCTGATTTTCCATGTCCACCGCCGCCCAACCCGTGCCGACCGAGACCGCCAGCGACAAGCTGCCGCCCTGCGTCCTCATCGCCGACGATCAGCCCCACATCCTCGACGCCCTCGAGCTCCTCCTCGAGCCCGAAGGCTATCGAATCGAGAAGGCCACCTCGCCCTTTATGGTCCTCGACGCGCTCAAGTCCGGCACCTACGACGCTCTGCTCCTCGACCTGAACTACACCCGCGACACCACTTCCGGACGCGAAGGCCTCGACCTGCTCTCCGAGATCCGCTCCCGCGAAGCCCATCTCCCCGTCATTGTCATGACCGCCTGGGCCAACGTCGAACTGGCCGTCGAAGCCATGCACCGCGGCGCCAACGACTTCATCCAGAAGCCCTGGGACAACGCCCGTCTCCTCACCGTCCTGCACACCCAGATCGAGCTGAATAACGCCGTCCGCCGCGCCACGCGTGCCGAGGCCGAGAACCGCCTCCTCCGCGCGCAGAATCTCCCGGAGATGATCGCCACCGCGGCGGCCATGCAACCCGTCCTCGCTACCATCACCCGCATCGGACCCTCCGACGCCAGCGTGCTGATCACCGGCGAACACGGGACAGGCAAAGAAGTCGTCGCGCAGACCCTGCACGCGCTCTCCTCCCGAGCCTCGCGCTCGCTGGTCGCCGTCAATACCGGCGCCCTGCCCGAAGGCACCTTCGAGTCGGAGCTCTTCGGTCATGTCAAAGGCGCATTCACGGATGCGCGCACCGAGCGCATCGGCCGCTTCGAGCTGGCCGAAGGCGGGACCCTCTTCCTCGACGAAATCGCCAACGTCCCTCCGCGCCAGCAGGCCAAGCTCCTGCGCGTGCTGGAAACCGGCGAGATGGAGCGCGTCGGGTCCTCGAAAACAAAGCGCGTCAACGTCCGCGTCATCTCCGCGACGAATGCTGATCTTCGCAAGGAGGTCGAAGAGGGACGCTTCCGCGCCGACCTCCTCTTCAGGCTCAACACTGTCGAGATTCATCTGCCGCCGCTCCGCGAGCGCCGCGAAGACATCCCCGCTCTGGCCGCGTACTTCCTCTCCCGCTACTCTCAACGCTACCGCAAGCCCGTCCAGGGCATCGATCCCGCCGCCATGGAACTGATGCTCCACTACGCGTGGCCCGGCAACGTTCGCGAACTCGACCACACCATCGAGCGCGCCGTCCTCATGTCCCGCGAGGACGTCATCGAAGTTTCCGACCTCGGCCTCTCCCCTGCCCGCGTCTCCACCCAGGCCCTAGAAGAGATGTCCCTCGAGTCCGTCGAGAGTATCCTCATCCGCAAAGCCCTCTCGCGCTGCAACGGCAACGTGAGCCAGGCGGCAGAAGCCCTCGGCCTCAGCCGGGGCGCGCTCTACCGGCGGATGGAAAAGTATGGCATCTAGCGGACGCAGCAGCGATCATCGATCTCGCCGCCCATCCCAAATTACTGCCCGCCCGGTCACACGGCCAATCTCTGTGTCCTCTGTGCTCTCCGTGGTGAAAGCGTCTTGCGGACACCTGCGCAGCGCAGCTCCCTGTATCCTGCGCCCTGTACCTTGACATGCCGCACCGTCCCACCTCGCGCAAGCCCACTCGCCAGAGCGTCTCCTTCGAGGTACGCCTGCGCATCTTCTGCACCTTCACCGCTCTGGGCGTCATTGGACTCGCCGCCGCGCTCCTCGCTCTCCTTCACGTTTCCGCCGGACCCCTCCTCGCCACCCTCGCCATCCTCACCCTTATCCTGCTTCTCGTCTTCGCCGCCGTCATCGAAGAAGCCGTCCGCCCCATCCAGACGCTCGCCAATGTCGTCGCCGCCCTCCGCGAAGAGGATTACTCCTTCCGTGCCCGCGGCGCCTCGCGCGACGACGCCCTCGGCCAGCTCGCCCTCGAAATCAATGCCCTCGCTGACACTCTCCAGGCCCAGCGCGTCGCCTCGCTCGAAGCCGTCGCCCTCCTCCGCCGCGTCATCGCCGAAATGGACGCCCCCGTCCTCGCCTTCGATCAGGATTCCCGCCTCCGTCTCCTCAACCCCGCTGCCGAGCGCGTCTTTCGGCTCGAGCCCGCCAAAGACCTCGGCAAGACCGCAGGCGAGCTCAACCTCGCCAACCTCCTCGGCGAACCCACTGAGGCGCCCGCCGAAACCATCATTCAACTGGAAACCTCCGCCTCCACCGGCCGACCAGGCACCGAACAGGCCGCTCGCTGGATGATCCGCCGCGGCACCTTCCGCCAGCGCGGCGTCCCGCACTCTCTCATCGTCCTCTCCGACGTCAGCGCCGCTCTCCGCGAAGAAGAGCGCCTCGCCTGGCGCCGCCTCATCCGCGTCATCGGACACGAAATCTCCAACTCGCTCACGCCCATCAAGTCCATCGCCGGCAGTCTCCGCTCGCGCCTGCTGCCTGCGCCGCCTCGCCCCCCCATCGGCACGTCTGAATTCGCGAACAGCTTCCTCAAACCAACCACCGATTCCTCCCTGCCGCGATCGCTGAGCCCGCCCGAAACGGCCAGTTTCCAGCGCGGGCTCTCCGTCATCGAAAACCGCGCCGAGTCCCTCAACCGATTCGTGCAGGCTTACCGCCAGCTCGCCCAGCTTCCCGCGCCCGTCGTCAGGCGCGTGCCGCTCGTTCCCTTACTGGAGCGCGTCATCAGCCTCGAGATCCGCCTCGACATCCGCCTCCTCGGCGCTCCCGATGTCGATCTCCTCGCCGATCCCGACCAGATCGAGCAGCTCCTCATCAACCTCGTCCGCAACGCCGTTGAAGCCGCTACGATCTGCATGGATGAGGACCAGGCCCCCACGCATCTGGCTGACAGCGCCCGCCTCACGCCGACTGAAGCCGCCGACCCGAGCAACCTCGCGAGCGCAACACGCGGGCATGGGAGCGCCATCGGGCGGGGATGCGCCCCGGACGTCACCATCCGCGCCGCTGAAGAAGGCGACCTCGTCTCGATCGCCATCGACGACAACGGACCTGGCCTCGCCAATCCCGACAACCTCTTCGTGCCGCTCTACACGACCAAGAAATCCGGCACAGGCGTCGGCCTCGCCTTAGCGCGTCAGATCGTCGAAGCCCACGGCGGTTCCATCGACCTCCACAACCGCCCCAACACTCAAGGCTGCCGCGCCGAAGTCCGCCTGCCTATCGCCGAACGCAGCCGCTCGTGAACGGTTCCGAGCCCAGGGGCATACCCCCTGGGAGGGGGTATGTGGCAAGTCGCTCATTTTGCGGGAGCGGGAGGGTAATACCTTTCTGGTATTACCCTCACTTGCCCTGTTTGTGATGCAAAGGCCTGGAACGATCCCGGAAATCCTGCTGGCTGACCAGGAGTTCCGGTGAACGGGATTTTGCTGGTCCGGAGCAGGGCAATTCGATTCGACAAAAAGCCCGCTTAGCGGTCTACCTCTGTCCAGGGCAGCACCATCCGGTGAAACATCGCGTCCATTGCCTTCGGTGACTCCTTCGCCCCGCGGTCGATCCACCACCGCAGCAGAGCCAGCAGACTCCCCGCCAACGCCGTCGCTCTCACCGCCAGCTCACCCCGTGACATGCGCCCCGCCACGCCCAGCTCCCGCAGCCGCCGCGCAATCCCGCGCGCAAACGCATCCTGTGCCAGATCGAAAAAGTCCTGCAGGTGCCCGGACTCCGCCAGCGCCCGGTACATCCGGTTCTGCCCGCCCACGTGTTCGAAGATTTCCTCCACCGCCGCCACCCGCCGCGATCCATCGCGGTGGGCGCTCAACCACACGCTGAAAATCTCCAGAAACCCCTCCAGCTGGCTGAAGAGCAGATCGTTCTTGTCCCGGTAATGCAGGTAGAACGTGGATCGCCCCACACGCGCGCGATCCAGCACCTCCTGTACGGTGATCGCCTCAATCGGCTTCTCGGCGATCAGCTCGATCAGGGCCTGGCCCAGCCGCTGGCAGGTGCGGCGAGTGCGCGGATCAGAGGTGCGTTGTGGCATGGCCTGGAGTTTCTCCGTCCTGATTCTTTCCGCCCTCACCGCTCTCGCCAAGGCCGATTCCTCTTTTCCGCGCCGGTTTCTGAACAGCGGCCGCCCCTGTGTTCAGCAACCGCCGCCGCAGCTCTCGACGCCGCCCCCTGCACGGGGAATCATAGGCCAACGGAGGAACCCCATGAACCGCACCGCGATCCGATCCGCATCTTTCGTCCCTGCCGTCGCCCTTGTCGTGCTGCTCGCTTGTCCTGCATTCGCTCAGCAGACCGCTTCGGTCACCGACGCCGATGGCATTCCCACTGTCGCCGCCCAGATGCACCTCATCACCACCCGCATCGATCTCACCCGCCATCAGCAGGTCCAGGTCCGCCCCATCCTCCAGCGCCTGCACACCACAACGGTCGCGGCCGTCCACGACACAGACGCCTCGCCTCAGGAGCGCTTCGACAAGATCCGCGGCGCGCGTCTTGCCACCGATCACCAGCTTCGCGCCGTGCTCACCGACGACCAGCAGAAACAACTCGACCAGCTCGAACACGAGCCGCACCCCGAAATGCATGGCGCCATCGTGAGTGTCGCCTCTCTGCCCCAGCCATAAACACGGGTGCCCATCCTTGTCCGCGGCTCCATCGCGGACAAGGTGGGTTTGAGTGCCCATCCGCCCACCCCCGAGCCGCGACTTCAGTGTGTGAGTCCCGGGGGTCCATCTGCTGCAAAGGCGGAAAGTCTGTCCAAAATCCTTACAATTTTCCGCAGCGCTCGCCGCTCCGCTCCGCGCTACAATCGCCTGTCGATCCCGTTTCGCCCGCGGCAGGACGTCCGCTCTGCTCCCATCCTCACCGGCCTCCGGCTCGCCCGCAGGAGGTGTTCCATGGAAGCCCAGACCCCAACCCAGAATGCCTTCATCGGGCACACCGCCAGGCCGTCATCACTCGAAGTAGCCACCGCTCTCGGCCCCAGCGCCGCCACGTGGACGCAATTCATCGACTGGCTCACCGACGTTCATGGCGTCCTCATCCACGAATGGAAATCCGATTCGCTGCGTTATGGCTGGTCTCTGCGCCTGAAAAAGAAGGACCGCACCATCGTCTACCTGGCACCCTGCCAGGGATGCTTCCGCGTCTCCGTCGTCCTCGGGCCCGATGCGATGGAAATCGTCCGCCAGACGCATTTCCCGCCCGCGGTGACGCAGGCGATCGCCGAAGCGCCCCACGGCGCCGAAGGCACCGGCATCCGCCTCATGGTCCACAAACCCGCAGACCTGCTCTCCCTCCGCACCTTAGCGGAAATAAAGCTGGCGAACTGAGGCAGGGTACAGGGTGCAGGTTGAACCGCGCGGAATCCAGCTTTCTGACTAACCATGCAAGATATTTATATTAGTGACCAGCACCGGCGCACTTTAATTGACCACTTACCTGTGACCTGCAACCTATACCCCTGCAACCTGCTTCACTTCGGTCCCAGCAGGCCCTTCAGCGTATTGCCCAGGTTCTGCTTCTTCTGCCCCGGCTGATTGCCCAGCAGCCCGCCCTTCACCATCTTCGTCAGATCTGCGCGGATCACCGGATTTGCCGTCGTCCCGGTAATCGTCAGAGGCACGCCGCTGCTCACTGCCGAATGCAGCAGCCCGCCGGCGATGCCACCCAGCGCCGAGGCCGCCGTATTGGCCATCGTCGCCACGCCTCCCTTCATCGTCGCCGTCAGCTGGAAGTTCAGCGCGCCCGCCGCCGTCACCGTTCCCTGACCGGTCGCCGTCCCAACCGCCGGCACGTCGGCATCAATGTTCGTCAGCGTCGTCTGCGGCACCGTTGAATCCACGTCCGTCTTCAGCGTCTGAATCTCCGTCGCATTCCCCGAGACTCCAGGAATGTTCATCCCCCCGATCTTCTGCGCCAGGTTAAAGCCCTGCAGTTGCGTACCCTCCACATCAACCGGCCCCTTGATCTCCGGAGCCTGCGTCGTTCCGGTGATGGCCAGCTGCGCCGTCATCGTCCCGCCCTTTAGCTGTGACCCGCTCGGGAGCCGGATTCCCAGCGCCGGCAGCAGATTCTCCACCGCATCCACGGGCATCTGCGGCGCGGACACCTGCAGATTGAGCACCGTCTCCGCGGCCGCGGTCTGGAAGGTCCCCGTCACGTGCGTTGCCGCCGGCCCGGCATGCACCGCGATGTCCTTCACCGTCCCCGTCTGTGTCTGCAGGTCGTAATTCACCGCGTAATCCACATTCACCGGCTGCGCGGCCGGCGTTCCGCCCCGTGACAGCAGCAGATGCGTCGCCGTGATCTTCCCGGTGCTGGTCATCGTGTGCCCATCGGACTGCAGCTGCGCATCCACATTGGCCACCATGCCAATGCCCTCGCTCGCCGGCACCACTCCGGCCGCCACGGGATCGAAACCCTGCACCGTCAGGCTCGCCTGCACCGGCGTCGCCTCAGTATTCAGCTGGTTCAGCGGGCCCGCTGTTCCCTTGAGCGATACCGATCCGTTCGCCGGCAGCTTCGCCGCAATGGTGAACGGCATCGCCTGCGTCAGGCTCACGTTCTGCACTGTCACATTCACGTCGCTGTATGTGAACGGCGGTCCGGTCGCCGGCACCGATGACACCACCACGCTCCCATTGCTGATCTCAAATCTCCCCACCGTCACCTGCGGCGCGCTGCTTCCGCCCGATCCACTGCTCGATCCGCCGCCCGATCCCGCACCCTTCGCCAGGCTGGAAAAGTTCCATGTCCCATTCTTCCCCGAGATCAGCTGCACCTCCGGCGACTCCGCCACAAACTTCGTCACGTGCACCTGACGGTGAAACAGAAGCGGCGCCACTTCCACGCCTATCCGAAAGGACTTCGCCTGCAGAAACGGATTCGTGCTGAACCCGGGATCATCCGCGATCGCCACGTTGTCCGCCACCAGGCTCCCCGACCAAAGCGAGAAGCTCAGGTGCCCGAGCGTCACCTTCCGCCCCAGCGCGCTCGACAACTGATTCTCCAGCGCCGGGCGAAACGCGTCCGCGTTCACAAATACCGGCACAATCAGCAGTGCCGCCACCAGCAGCACCACCACCGTCAGCACAACTCGCACCCAGCGCTTCTTCATTGCCTTCCCCTTTCAGCAATGTTATTGAGATGCGTTCCGCTTCTCATCCTCCGCCCGGCGGCGATCGATCACTCTTTGCGTCGCCGCCGCCACAGGGTCAGCGCCACCAGCGCCAGCACTACCAAACCCAGCAGATACCCCAGATTCGTGAGCACCCACAGCACCGACCGCGAGCCCAGCCCGATCCACTGCGCCCGTTGCAACGATGCCGCCGGAATGGTCACCGTCCGGGCCCAGTCCATCGCCAGCAGACGCGGCAGCATCCCCTGCTGAACGCACCCCTCAAGGTCGTATACACCGATATGCCTTGTAAAATGGCTCGCGACAATCAGGTCCCGCGAAAATTCATCCCAGTCCAGCGGCCCCTGGCCCACGCCCGCCGGGCCGGGACCGTCCGTTACACCCACAACAATGCCCCACGCGCCCTTGCCCAGCTTCCAGATCATCGCCCCGTCCACCGGCCGCGCAAAACTGGTGTAGATCATGAGATAGTCCTCGTCGCCGCGCGCGTCCACAGTTCCCAGAAGCCGGTCCAGTAACGTCGAGTGCACGCTGCGCTCGGCGGGGATAAACGGCATTTGATAAATCTGCACCGGCCAACCATGAGCCCGGATCTGGCGAATCAGCTCCTCGTAAGACGCCTGCGCCCGCTCGATCCTGCCACCGTTCACCGCGCGCGCCAGCAAGGTCTCGAACCGTTTCAACCGGTGCGTCCGCAGTCGTGCCAGTTCGCCAAAGTTCGGTTCGATGTCCAGCCCCACCGCGACCCAATGCAACCCCTGCTCGCGGGTCCACTGTTCGAAAGCCGCCACCCGCGCCGCGGCCTCCGGTTCATTGTCCGCCGTCAGATAATAGCCCTGCTGCGGCGGCAAGACGATCCAGGCGACCACCGGAATCGCCTCCTGGTTCAGACGACGCACCAGCGCCGCCCGCTCGGGCGAGAGATCCTGGATGGGGATCGCGACGCTTGCCCCGAGTACTCGCAGATCTGCAACGACCGCGGCGTCCCCCAGCAGACTCTGCGCCTCGGGCATCCCGTGCTCGCAGCACGCGAAGCCGATCTGCGGCCTTGTTCCCGGCCCCCGTACTCGAATTGCGCCGCCCGCGCTGGCCACGACCAGCCACACGCTCAGTGCCGCCAATAAGAGCACCACCAGCGCCGCCAAAGCCTGCATCCAGCGCTTCCTGATCGCTCCTCCTTCCTCGGTTCCGGATACCCCCTTCGGGGGAGGGCCTCTCCGTTGTTCTCCCAGCCCGTTCTGCTACAATCAAGCTACGCTCAGTTGTTTGGTTGTGAGCCGTTCTCGCCTTCATCCGCAAGACCGTCCTCTCGTAATCCCTCCAGCCCTCTCAGCGTGATGGCCCCCAAGAGGTCACAAGTGTGTGACCGGGCCAGGCTGCAGCGCTCCGGCGATTCAAGTCCGGCGCATCCCAGCCGAAACGTAGAGTGTGGGTCGAATCCCAATCAGCGCGTTGCAAGCGCTCCCAGGAATCTCCCTGCATACAATCGAAGATCTTCCCGCGTGCTGCGCCTGACAGGCCGGCGCCTCGGGAAAGAAAGCATCTCCGGCCGCCCGCGTCCCTTAACTGGCGCTGGATCCCTGGATGAACGCAGCGATCATTGCGATCGCTCCCCAGAGGGATTCACAGCGAGCCCGAGCACAGGACACTTTGAACACCTTTTCTGAACTTCCCCTTTCGGCCGCGCTGCAGCAGCAGATTGCCGCCGCCAACTTTGTTACGCCCACTCCGGTCCAGGCCCAGGCCATTCCGCCCGCGCTTGCCGGCAGCGACGTCCTCGCCACCGCGCAAACCGGCACCGGCAAAACCCTCAGCTTTCTCATCCCGCTCATCGAACGGATGCCGAAGAATCACAAAGGCGCCTTCGCGCTCGTTCTCCTGCCCACGCGCGAGCTGGCCATGCAGGTTCTCGAAGCCTACCGCCACCTCACCCGCAGTCAGGGCACAGCAGCGCTCGTATGCGGCGGCCTCAATGAAGGCCCCCAACTCGAAGCCATCCGCCGCGGCGCACGTCTTATCGTCGCCACGCCGGGGCGCCTCGAGGACTACCTCGAGCGCAGGCTCGTCAACCTCAGTGGCGTCCGCATGCTCGTCCTCGATGAGGTCGACCGAATGCTCGACATGGGCTTCAAACCGGCCATCCGCCGCATCGTAGGCGCGCTGCCCTCTGATCGCCAGACCCTCTGCTACTCCGCGACTCTCAGCAACGAGATCCGCGACGTCGCCCGCGACTACCTCCGCAACCCGGTCCGCATCGAGATCGGCTCGGTCCTCAAACCTTCGCCCAACGTCAAGCTCCAGACGTTTGAAGTCCCGACCGACAAGAAGCAGGAGCTCCTCGAGCACCTGCTCGGCGCCCATGAGGGCAGCTTCCTCGTCTTCGTCCGCACCAAGCATGGAGCCGACCGCGTTGCCCGCCGCCTCAAGCGCGCCGGCCACGAGGCCATCCAGATCCACGGCGATCGCTCTCAGTCGCAGCGCAACGCGGCGCTGCGCAGCTTTGCTCAGGGACACCACCGCGTTCTCGTCGCCACCGACGTTGCCGCTCGCGGCATCGATGTCGCTGACGTCGCCCACGTGGTCAACTACGACATGCCCAAGGAAGCCGAGGACTTCGTCCACCGCGTCGGCCGCACCGGACGCGCCTCTGCCCACGGCATGGCCTCCACCTTCGCCGCTCCAGACGAAACGCACGAGCTCAACAGGATCGAACGCAAGCTTGCGATCAAGACGCGGAAATTCCGCGTCCGGTCGGTCGCCGCGGCTCACGCGCACGCGTAAATCACACGAATGACGGGTACGGGTGTCCCACATCTGCCGGGTTTGGCAGATGTGGAACGCCTTACCCCCGCCGCAAATTTCCCCGTAACGTCAGCGACCCGTCCTCATTGCACTTCTCCCGGCAAGACCAGCGCACGGGAACCCGGATCCCCTTCACCTGGATCGCAGCGCTTAGCCGCAGCCCTTCCCACTGGGTCCCTGGCGGCAGCACCAGCTGCGCTTGCCGAATCTTTCCGGGCACCGGGTACCCCGCGTCCAGGCCGCCTTCGGCCAGAACCGTCCCGTCGTCCCGCGCCACTGCCAGGCGCAGATTTCCCGGGACGCCGGCGATTCCGTCATTCGCCAGACCCACAATCAGCCCGCACCGCGCGCCTTCGCTGTAGCTCCACACAAACGACGGCCGCACGCGATACCCCACCCGCCGTGCGATCCGCGCAAACGCTTCGGGATACGCCTCCTGATACCGCCGCAGATTCCACGCTCCGATTGCGTGAAAGTTCCACAGCGACCAGTAGCTTACCCCCACATCCATCACATGCTGGATCATGTTCTCTGCCGGCGTCATGCCTTCTTCGCCAGCCGACGCCGGAGCCTGCGCTGGAATTCCCTGCTCCAGCACCGCCGCTGCCCACGCAGGACGATTGCTCAGCGCCTCGATCTGCTCATTCTCGATAAAGATCGTGTCCGATCGCATCCACTCGTGCGCCCGCACGCTTCGGTCCAGCACCTCGGTGTTGCCTACGCGGCTGAAGTCCGGCTGCGTGTTCGTCACCAGCGGCGTCTTCTTGAAGGCCCCCAGCTGCGTCTCCAACATCTGCACCCATGTTCGCTCCGCCGTCGCATAATCCGGGAACGGATTGTTTGCGAACGGCCACGTATGCCCCTCGCCCCAGAATCCGTACATGAAGGTGTCCATGAACTCCACGTCGGGATGGCCGTCGAACGCCTCCGCCAGCGCGTCCACGAGCCCGCGAAAGGCAGTTTGGAAACAGCGGAGCGTCGAAACGCGGCATGGCCTTCGACCACGGATTGTCCAGATACCGCCGTGCCTCCTTCGCTTCCGAGGTGTCCGTCAGGACCAGAGGAACAAAAGGCACAGTGTTGAGCACAAAATCGGGCAGCGCCGGCGCGTGCGTGTAATCGGGAGCCACCATCTGCACCCGGAACGCCACCCGCTTCCCGCTGGACTTCGCCAGAGCGAAGACCTGCTGCAGATACGGCGGCAGCTCCAGCTTCCCGGGACGCGGCTGCACCTCCCGCCACGTGGGACGGACGTACAGCTTCTCCCCCAGCGGAAACTCCACCAACTCCTCAATGGCCCTCTCGACGGCCGCCGCGCCCTGCTCCTGCACAGGCTTCCCGTCCGGCCCCTGAATCTTTTCCGTCCCCTTGTCCGCCGTGATGTAGGTGATGAGCCCCTTGCCGTAGTTCGGCACGACATCGTCGGATGGCGTCGTCGTCATCACCACGTCGTCGTTCGGGATCACAGCGTCCGGGGGATACTGCGGAAACGGCCCCTGGTTGAGCCGATCCGGGACGGTCGGCCCGAGGCCGAAGTCGTATCCACCCCAGTTGTGCGCCGGGACAAAGCCCTCGCCCGCGCAGCCTGCTCCGTGACCGCTCCGCCGGTTAGGAGCGACCCTCCAGCCAGGAGTCCGCTCTTCAAAAACGCCCGACGCCGCATCGCACACCCCTGTTCACGACGCAGCCATCGTAACCATTCGAAACCGTTCAACGCAATTCGAAAGATGAGGGTCAACACATTTCAACGAAACGGCGCACACAGTTCAGCGGCCATTTCATGCACACACAATCCGCCAAAAAGAATCAGGCCAAAAAGAGAGACAATGCCAATCCACGCAGCTTGCTTGACCTCCTTATCAAGCGACCCAAGATAAAAGGCCGTGACAGGCGCCAATAAGGCGCTCGGTATCCCCAGCACCAATTCCGCCGCCATGTGCATCTCGAAGAAGTCATAGAGCGGCCTAACAGGAACGAGCGGAGCGATCACAAGAACTGCCGTGGCGCCCCATAAGAGCATGAACGATATCAACCTGCTTATCGCGGCATCCGACACGGTGCCGCCACATCTTTTGGATCGGAGCCGCCGTAGTCCCGCATAGAAGACGCCAAACATATAAGCGCTCAGGAATGCGGCACCGATCTCATAGAGATGCCAACCCCAATAATTAAATCCGCAACCGCTCATCATTCTTCGTATCCTCGTCTGAAGCTTGCCGGCCACCCATCCTCGCACGAGGACGCCAGTTACTAAATGTTTATTCCGGGAGATCTCAAATTTTCGGCCTTGCCCCTCTTTTGCTATCCAGCTATGCTATACAGCAGGAGCACCCCGATGCCGAAACTCGCCAAAGCCCGTGTCTTTATGAGTGGCCGCAGCCAGCACGTCACCATCCCCGCGGAGTTTCGCTTCGCGACCGATGAAGTCTACGTGCGCCGCGATCCGCGCAGCGGCGACCTCATCCTCTCCCCCGCTCCCAAGAACTGGAAAGCGGTTTTTGCCGCCCTTGACGCAGCGGGCTTTCCCGACAACTTCATGGAAGATCGCGACCAGGGCACTCCGGAAACTCGTGAGCCCCTGTGACCCTCTACCTGCTCGATACCAACACGGTCAGCTACGTCCTTAAAGGCAAGTCGCCCGCGGCCCGCGCGCGTCTCGAACGGATTGGAGCGACGCAAAGACCAGGAGGCAGCTATCTCCACCATCACCGTGGCTGAGATTCACTATGGAATGGAGAAGATCGGAGCCGGTCTGCAGCGGCGCAAAGCTGTTGACTCCTTCTTCTCGACGATCACGATCTTCTCCTGGGATCAGGCCGCCGCCGAAGCCTACGGTCAGCTTCGTGCCCGCCAGGAGAAGCGCGGCAAAACTGTCGGCCCCTACGACCTCCAGATCGCCGCTCATGCCCTCGCCCTCGGTGCTGTTCTCGTCAGCCACGATCGAGCCTTCCGCCACGTCACTGGCCTCGCGGGCCTCGAAGACTGGGCCACCGATGTCTGACCCCCCTGAGTCGCCCCGGGATCACACCATGGAAAATCTGCCCCTGCAATCCGCTTTTGCCCGCGCGTTCGCCGAGGACTGGATCGAGGCGTGGAATACCCACGACCTCGAGCGGATCCTCGCCCACTACGACGACGCCGTTCAGCTCACCTCGCCCGTCGCGCGCCGCTTCCTGAAGGGTGGCGACACCATTCACGGCAAAGCCGAACTCCGCGAGTACTTCCGCCAGGGCCTCCAGGCCTACCCTGACATGCGCTTCGATTTCCTCGATGTCCTCTGGGGCATCGAGACCCTCGTCGTCCGCTACCTCAACAGCGTCAGTGGCGGAGCCTCCGCCGAAGTCATGCTCTTCAACGACGCCGGCAAAGTCACCCGCGTCTGGGCGAACTACGACCACTAGCTGAGGGGAGGAGGGTGTGGCCGGCCACTGGCTATCTCCGCGGGTAGCGAACTGGATATGGTCTTCCCTACCATCCGGCCCCACACTCGTCCCCATAGCGCCTCGCTCCCCGATGGGCGGCCTCCGAGCTGTCGCGCAGCGAGGCAGGTCGCCTCCCGGGCCCGGATCCGCATGCCCGAACACCGCAGCCCATTCTCCCTCGGCCTCTATGTTTTCGCTGCTGCTGCGATTCTCCTTGGCCTGCTGGGGCTTGTCTGGTCCGACTTCGCCGTCAGCTGGCAGCGCGTCAGCCCCGGCGTCCCGCACCACCTCGCCCTCGCTCGCCTGGCTGCCCTCATCGAGCTGGGCTGCGGTCTCACCCTCCTTGGGCGGCGCACTGCGCGCGCCGCCGCTCTTTTGCTGACCGCCCTCTACGCCGTCTATGTCCTGTGCTGGATCCCGCAAGTCATCGCCCATCCCACGGTCTACGACGGCTGGGGCAATGTCTTCGAGGAGCTGTCTCTGGTCTTCGGCGGGCTCGTGGTGTTCGCCATGGCTTCGCCTGCCGGATCAACCTGGTCTCGACGCCGACGGGTCCTCGCCCGCCTCTACGGCATCTGTCCCATCTCCTTCGGCACCGACCACCTCGTTTATCTCGCCGGCGCCGCCACCTTCGTTCCCCGATGGATCCCGCCCAGTCAGAGGTTCTGGATCGTCGCCACGGCCGTCTTCTTTTTCATGGCCGCCGCAGCCATCCTCTCCGGCATCTTCGCCGGACTCGCTGCCCGCCTGCTTACCGTCATGATCCTGCTGTTTGGAGCGCTGATCTGGGCGCCCCGACTCGCCGCGGCTCCCCATGTCCACTTTGCCTGGTCTGGAAACGCGATCAACTTTGCCCTGGC
This sequence comes from uncultured Acidobacteriaceae bacterium, assembly GCA_963770525.1. Taxonomy (GTDB): domain Bacteria; phylum Acidobacteriota; class Terriglobia; order Terriglobales; family Acidobacteriaceae; genus Palsa-343. The sequence continues at coordinate 680,094 of CAVYPY010000013.1, forward strand.
GGCCGCCGCGTGGGTCGTCTCTGACGCCCTCTGCGAACCGGTCGGCTCCCGCTCTGAGCGTGTGCCCGCTCGCCCTACGGCAATCCTCGAACACATCGACGACTACCGCAGAAAAACTGCAGTCTGACGTTGTTTTTCTATACGCTGAACGCTATCCGCAGTCTTTAGACTTCGTACCCGCCAGGATTCTGTGCAAAAAACCGCAGCTGCGCCTGCAGCCGGTCCAGCTTGTCCTGCAGGAGCGTCGCCTCCCTGCGGGATAAATCCAGGGTTGATCGCCGATCCAGAATGTCCCGGCAGGTTGCCCGCGCCGTCTGCACCACTCCGGCAACCTCCGCCGACGAATCGCGGCGGGGCAGCCTCTCGAGCGTCTGGGTGGCTATCAACACCTCGGCCAGCAGCGTTTCGAAGGTCACGCGCCGCAAATCGCCATAAGGATCAGGCATGAAAAGAGACTCCGACGCCATCCAGCCCCCGTGGTTCGTGATTGCGACCGTGCTCTCCATCGGATCGCGGGCCGTGATCTTTGCAGTCTGGCAGCCGCACCCCCAGCCCGTCGGTGACAGGTATCACTCACCGATCCGTTACTCTGGTTCCATGCAAGTGGCACTCCTCGGATTCGGCACGGTCGGCAGCTCCGTCGCCCGCATCCTCTGCGATCTCCGGCCGGACGGCCTCGAGCTGGCCGTCATCTTCAACCGTGGCGTGGCCCGCAAGAAGGTGGACTGGGTTCCCTCTTCGGTCCTCTGGACGGAGGACTTTGACGACGTCCTCGACTCCGGCGCTGACGTCATCGTGGAGCTGGTCGGCGGCCTCGAGCCGGCCGGAACGTGGGTTCGCCGGGCTCTCGAAGCCGGCAAATCAGCCGTTACCGGCAACAAGAAGCTCATCGCCCATCACGGCGTCGAGCTCGACCGCCTCGCCCGCTTGAGCGGCGGCCATCTCCTTTATGGAGCGGCCGTTGCCGGAGGCATTCCCGTCATTCCCGGCCTCACCCAGGGATTCGCGGGCGACCGCATCACCCGCCTCGAAGGCATTCTCAACGGCACCTGCAACTACATCCTCAGCCGGATGGAGCAGGGCGCTGCCTTCGCCGACGTTTTGAAAGACGCGCAGCAGCTCGGCTACGCCGAAGCCGATCCCAGCGAAGACGTCGACGGCTACGACGCGCGCGCCAAGCTGGTTATTCTCTCCCGCATCGCGCTGCGTTCCGGCCTCGACGTGGACACCGTCGCCTGCCGATCCATCAGCGCAGTCGACGCTATCGATCTCACCTACGCGCGCGATCTCGGCTGCACCATCCGCCAGATTTCCAAAGCCGAGATTCGTCCTGGCGGTGTTGCCGCGGCGGTTGGACCGATGCTCGTCCCGCTGCGCTCGCCGCTTGCCTGGTCGCGGAGCACTGAGAACATGGTCCTCGTATCCGGACAGTATGGCGGCGACATCGTCTTCTCCGGCCACGGCGCCGGGGGCAATCCCACGGCGGTCGCCGTCGTCTCCGACCTTATCTCGCTCGCGCACGGCTCGCGGCCGGTGGATCTGCCCAGCCGCGCCGTTACCGTCAGCGGCGAATTCGAAGTGCGGCACTACATCCGCTTCGTCGTCGACGATCACCCTGGAATCGTCGCCGAGATCGCCGGCGCACTGGCCGCCGAGCACATCAATATTGACGCCCTCTTCCAACGACCCGGCTTCGAGAAAGGCAGCCTGCCCTTCGTCGTCACCGTCGAGCCCTGCGCCGCCTCCGCACTGCGCCGCGCTCTGGACCGCATCGCGCACGCGTCATGGCTCACGCAGCCGCCGCTCGATATGCCGATGCTGGGCGAGTAAGGATCGCGATGTTTGCCAGTGTGATCGAGTCCATCACGACTCTGCTGACCCTGGCTGGGCTCGGCTACTATCTCCTCGCGCTGTGGAGCGCCCGCAGCTTCCTGCGCCGTTCGCGATTCCCTGCCGGATTCGCGCCACCTGTCTCGATCCTCAAGCCGCTGCACGGCGCCTCGCCGGAAATGCTGGAGGCTTTTGCCAGTCATTGCCGGCAGAATTATCCCGCCGACTACGAGATTCTCTTCGGCGTCTCCTCGCTGGACGACTCAGCCGTCCCGCTGGTCCATCAGCTCCAGGCGGACTTCCCGGAGCGCAGCATCCGGCTGATGCACACGCCGGAGGTCCTCGGCCTTAACGGCAAGGCCAACAATGTCGCTCAGCTCGTGCCGCACGCTCTCTATGAGCATCTGGTCATCGACGACGCGGACATCCACGTCGGGCCGCAGTATCTTGCACGCACCCTGGAGCCCTTTGCCCCGGTGGAAGGCCAACCGCCCACCGGTTTGGTCACCGCCCTCTACCGCGGTTGCACCCATGGCACGCTTGGCTCGAAGCTCGAAGCGCTGGGCATCTCCACCGAGTTCGTGCCGGGCGTTCTTACTGCGCGTTTTCTCGATCGGCGCCTACGCTTCGGCCTGGGCTCCACGCTGGCCGTTACTCGCTCGGCTCTCGACGCTATCGGCGGCCTTGCTCCGGTTGCCGAATACCTCGCCGACGATTATCAGCTCGGCGTCCAGATCGACGCGGCTGGTTTTCGCGTGGAACTCGCCAATGAAGTTGTGGAGACGGAGGTCCCGGCCTGGAGCTTGTCCGGCTTCTGGAATCATCAGCTGCGCTGGGCTCGGGGTATGCGCGACTCCCGCCGGGCCGGCTATCTGGGACTGGTGTTCTCCTATGGGCTGGCCTGGGCCTTCCTCAACCTCATCGCCACCGGGTTGAGCGTGACGAGCGTGGCGCTTTTCAGTCTTACGCTGCTCGTCCGGGTTTCGCTGGCGCTGGGCGTGGGCGTGGGGATTCTCGGCGATCGCCAGGTCCTGCGCGACCTCTGGCTGATCCTGCTGCGCGACCTCGTCGCCCTTGCCCTGTGGGCATGGAGCTACGCCGCCGACACGGTCACCTGGGGAGGCGAGCGCCTGGTACTACGCAAGGGGAAGATTATCGCGCGAGGCGAAATGGCAGGTCGGCCGGGCTCAGCGGCGGCTGCGGAGAAAACCGTCGGCTCTCAGTGACCCGACGGCGGCACGTATTCCTTCGGCAGGGCGGCGCCTTCGCCGAAGAAGAACTGATCCATCTGCTCGACCAGGAACTCCTGCGCCTGGGGCGTCCACGGCTGCAGCCGATACTCGTTCAGCAGCATCTTTTGCCGCTCGGCCCACTCCTGCCAGGCCTTCTTCGAGACGTTGTTGTAGACCTTGTTGCCAAAGTCGCTGTCAAAAGGCGGCTCGTCCAGCCCCTCGAGTTCCTGCTTGTAGCGTGCGCAAAAAACCATGTGCGGCATATTCGTCGGTCTCTGCAGATATTGTACCGGCTGGTTCCCTCTTGCCAGGCAACGACCCCACCGGGCAACCCCGCAAAAGCCTCCGGCCTCGGATAAAACAGGTTCGTTTGCGCCCGCGCTGCTGGTCAATGGCTGCCGCAGAGCATATAAAGAATTTCTGCCTATGTTCATCGACCCCATCTCTCCGGGCCCTTCGCTGAAAGCTGATCCATGAGAAGAAAGTTTGGGATCCTTCGTGGTCTCCTGCTCCTGGTCCCCATGGCGATACTGGCCGCTCCGCATGCCGCGCACGGTCAGTCTGCCGAGGAGATCGTCCGCAAGGTCGTCGGCAATGAGCTCTGGGCCGACGGCCATGACCATACCCGCTGGATGTATCGGGACGCGTACAAGTCGCCCGACAAAGACATCGTCAAGCTGGTCATCGAAACGCCCCAGGGCAACCTCTCGATGCTCGTCGAGGACCATGGCCATCCGCCCAGTGCGCAGGAGCGCCAGACCGATCTGACCCGCATCCAGCATATGGTTGACGATCCGTCCTTCCGCGCGCAGCAGAAGAAGAACGAGCTGCACGATGGCCAGCAGGCACGCGACATGCTCGGCATGCTCCCCGATGCCTTCGTCTGGACCATCGTGAACCAAAGCGACGGCGATGTAACGCTGTCCTTCCATCCCAATCCGAACTTCTCTCCTGGCAGCATGAATGCGAAGGTACTCGCGGACATGTCAGGGACGATGGTGGTCGATGAGCAGGCGATGCGCCTTCAGAGCCTGCGCGGCCGTCTCGACCAGCCGGTGGAATTTGCCTGGGGGCTGCTGGGTCACCTGGATGCCGGCGGCACTTTCAGCATCGAAAGGTCGGATGTCGGAGACGGCAGCTGGCAGATTACTCAGACGCATGTCCACATCTCCGGCCACGCGCTCTTCTTCAAAACCATCGGCGATCAGGAAGACGAAGTCACGAGCGACTTTCACCATGTTCCTGAGGGCGTGGACCTGAACAAGGCGGCCGGGATGCTGCGCGACGGGCAGGTCGCCCGCGAACTGGGAATCGGAACGCATGCCGGCAGGTAGTAGGGGTTGTCCGTCTGGGTTTCAGTGCATGTGCAGCCGCCAGGCTGTGTAACTCGCAATTTCATGCGCCAGGCGCTGCACCCGCTGGGTCCACGGGATACTGCGCCCCACCGGACGCGGAGACGTGTAGACCGCCAGCCCGTCGTGCTCGCAAATCGCGTGAATGCGAAACAGGTGCGTGCCGTCGCTGACCACGTCGATGGAGCGGAAGCCGTTCTTGCGGGCAATCACCGCCAGCCGCTCCGCTGACTCCTCGGTATCATCGCTCTTTGTCTCGGCAATGATGGCCTCTTCCGGAACGCCGTGGGCGATCAGGTAATCGTGCCCCACGCCACCCTCGGAGTGCCGGTCGCTGGGATCGCCGCCGCCCAGAGTGATGATCATGGGGGCCAGACCGCGCTGATACAGCTCCAGCGCATGGGCGAGCCGCGCCCGCAGCACCGGCGAGGGACGGCCGTCGTACTCCGCGGCGCCGAACACCGCGATCGCGTCCGCGCGACGCGCCTCATCGCGATGGGCGTACGCCTGGATCCTTCCATCCACCCACAGAACCCACAGCACGACGCCTACTGCCAGAACGCCGGCGGTGGAAAGCCACAGGCGTCGCCGGGATCCGGCAGCCCGCAGCGGGAATGCCCGCGCCATCCGCAAATTATCGTCCGGAAGAATCATCGTGACTGCAGCGCGAGCGCAATGGCGTGCGTGGGGATCGCTCCTTCCCGCAGGATCTGCCAGGTTCCGTCGGGCCCGGAAAGGTCCACGATGGTCGTCGCAACGCTGCGCCCCGTGGGACCGCCATCGACGATCACCGGAATCCTTTCCCCGATTTGATCGCGCACACAGGCTGCGTACGTGCATTCGGGCAAGCCGGCCAGGTTGGCTGACGTTGCGGTGATGGGCAGGCCCAGCGTGGAAACCACGGCACGCGGAATGGCCGCATCGGGAATCCGCAATGCCACGTTGCCGGTGTTCGCTGTGCTGCGCAGCGGCAGCCTGGAACTGGCCTTCACAATCACGGTCAGCGGGCCGGGCCAGAAGCGCTCCGCCAGCAAATCGAAGCACAAGCTGATCTCCCGCACCAGCTGATAGGCCTGCGCCAGATTAGCGATCAGCAGCGAGAGCGGCTTGTGCTTCAGCCGCGATTTGATCTCGTAGATCTTTTCCACCGCGTGCAGGTTCACGGGGTCCACGGCCAGCCCATAGAACGTATCCGTGGGCATGCCGACGACCTTGCCGTCGCGGATGCAGGACGCAATGTACTGAATCCGGTCCGGCTCCGGCTCGTCCGGATGCACGCGCAGAATCTCTGCAGCCAAGGCCTCTCCTGTTGAGGAACATCGCGGCGAACTTGGTTTGGATGAAAGCTGTATGAGCCCATCAGGCCCGCTGGCGGGTTAGAATCCACCCATGCCGACGGCTTCGGAGCGCTCGCGCCTCATCAGCATTGTACAGAGTCGCCAGAACGTCCGTGTCCGGGAATTGCGCGCCGCCTTCGCCCGCTCCGGCCGCGACCCGACCGAAGTCATCGCCCTGGAAGGCGAGCACCTGCTCGCGGAGGCCCTGCGCAGCGGCCTGCGCCTGCGTACCGTCTTCGTGCGCCGCGATCCCGGCCGCCACGATGCGCGCCTGCGCCTCCTCGACCGCCTGCGGATTCCGCCGACTGTTCCCATCGTGGAGCTCACGCCTCCGGTCTTCGACAGCGCCGTCGAAACCGAGTCCCCCCAGGGGATTGCCGCGCTGGTCGATCCGCCGCGCTTTTCTCTCAGCGATCTCTTCAAACCAACAGCGGCGCTGATTGTGATGACGGCCGGCCTGCAGGATCCCGGCAACTTCGGCACGCTGATCCGGTCAGCTGAAGCCTTTGGAGCGAGCGGCGTGGTGGCCCTGCCCGGCACCGTCAGCGTCTGGAATGCCAAGGTCCTTCGCGCCTCCGCCGGCTCGGCCTTTCGCGTACCGGTGCTGGCAGAAAAGCCGGCGGCGGTGTTCGCCGCTCTCGCGGAGCGCCGGATCCCCGTGGTTGCGGCCGTGCCCGGCTCCTCCGGCGGGGACGCGCTGCCCTGTTCCCAGGTGGACTGGACCCGCTCGGCCGCTCTGCTCATCGGCAATGAAGGCAGCGGTCTATCGCAGGATCTGCTCGATCGCGCCGATCGGCTCGTATCGATCCCAATGCCCGGGCCGGTTGAATCCCTCAACGCCGGCGTCGCCACTTCCATCCTCCTCTACGAAGCCGCACGGCAGCGGAGTCTTTGAAGCTGAGTCCGTGTTCCGGGAGGGTAACAAACCCGGTATTGTAATAACTCATCGAGCAACCCGCAGCGAGCATTCCCCACCTAAATCTCAGGTCCCTGAGGGGGATCCTTCCTTATGCCTCACAAGACTGCGCCCCTGGCCATCGCCCTGGTTTCTGCCCTGCTCGCTGCAGGGCCCGCCTTCGCTCAAACCGCGTTCCCCCAGGCAACGAAGCAAGCCACAACGGGGCCAATCGCCGATATCTATGTCCAGACCCAGTCAGGTCTGAATGTCTACAACGCGAATGCCGCCGGCCAGCTCACGCTGGTGAAAGGCTCGCCCTTTTATGAGCCCGGGCAGATGGAGGGTATCAACAGCGGCTATCTCATCAATGTCGGCACGGATGACCTGCACTCCTATAAGGTCGAATCCAACGGAGCTATTGGCGCGCAGGCCGCGCAGATCGATACCCAGAGTTATGCAGGCTACGAGTGCGGCGGTACTGCCGGCCCCTCGCTTCTGGACCACAACGGGCAGTTCTTTTCCGTGGGTCTGTATGGATCGACGTCCGGGGACTGCAGTTCTCTGCAGACGTACAAGCTCGCCTCCAACGGAGAATTCACGTTTCTTGGCGATGCGGTGAGCACCAACGGTGTTCACTCGACACCCTACCAAGTGAACGTCACGACTTACAGCAGCAACGATCTTTTTGCCTACGGTGTGCAAAGCCAGCAGGAAGCAACCGCCTTCCTGGCCTACCAACGCGGCGCGGCAGGCGACCTGGTGGTCAACGGGAGCTTCACTGAAAAAGATCCCACTCCCGATCCTTCTGACAGTAATTACGCACCGTGGCTCGTCGCGGCCGATAATGCCAGTCACCTGGCGGTCGTAATGAACGAACCCTTCGGACCTAACTGCTGCAGCTATTTCCAGCTGGCCAGTTACAGCATCAACGACCAAACCGGCGCCATTTCATCGACCAACACTTACCAGAACATGCCGGTCCTGCAGATTTATGCCGACGACATCGGCATGTCCTGGGGCGGCAACTTTGTCGCCGTCGGCGGAGGTCCCGGACTGCAGATCTTCCACTTCAACGGAGCGGCGCCGGCGACGGCCTTCGGCGGCGTGCTGCTGCCGAAGATCAGTATCGACCGGGTGGCGTGGGACAAGGACAACCACCTCTACGCCCTCAGCTACTCCTCGGGTCAGTTGTACGTCTATACCGTCACCTCCACCAGCATCACGGAAGCTGCCGGCTCGCCGTACACGGTCGCGAAACCCTACGGCTATAACGCTCTGATCGTGGTTCCGAAATAATCGCAACACACAGCAGGGGCACTCCGGCAAAACCTCCCGAAGTGCCCCAACCCACTCCCGGCTTCCCTTCCCAATTGCGGCTCCACTCCATCGTTTCTCTCGCCCCTGGCCGCTTCCTGAGCGATGATGGATACGGTCAGTCGCGTGAGCCTCTTCAATCCCATTTCGGACACTAAAGGGTCGCCGGTTGCGGCGCCCCTCGCCGAGCGCATGAGGCCCCGCACCCTCGATGACTTTCTCGGGCAGGAGCACCTCCTTGGTCCGGGCAAGCCTCTGCGCGTTCAGATCGAGCGCGACGACGCCTCGTCGATGATCTTCTGGGGACCTCCCGGCGTGGGCAAAACCACCCTGGCAAAAATCATCGCCGAATCCACCAAGGCCACCTTCATCGAGTTCTCCGCGGTTCTCGCCGGCATTAAGGAAATCAAGCAGGTCATGGCGGACGCGGAGAAGGCCGCGTCGTGGGGCACACGCACCATCCTCTTCATCGATGAGATTCACCGTTTCAACAAAGCCCAGCAGGACGCCTTCCTGCCCTGGGTCGAGCGCGGCTCGATCCGCCTCATCGGCGCGACCACCGAGAATCCTTCCTTCGAGATCAACTCCGCTCTGCTCTCCCGGTGCCGCGTCTACACGCTGAAGCAGCTGACCGATGAGCAGATCCTCACCCTGCTGCAACGCGCACTCACCGACAGCGAACGCGGCCTGGGATCGCAGCACCTCATCGCTGGCGAAGGAGCTCTCGAACTCCTCGCCTCCTATGCCTCCGGCGATGCCCGCAACGCGCTCAACTCGCTCGAGGTGGCGGCAAAGCTGACAAAGGTTCGCCCTGACGGCCAGTCGGTCAGCCGCGAGATCGCCACGGAGGCTCTGCAACAGCGCGTCCTGATGTACGACAAGCAGGGAGAGGAGCACTACAACCTCATCTCCGCCCTGCACAAATCCGTGCGCAACTCCGACGCCGATGCCGCGCTCTACTGGCTGGGCCGCATGATGAAGGGCGGCGAGGATCCGCTCTATATCGCACGCCGCGTCGTGCGTATGGCCGTCGAAGACATCGGTCTCGCCGCGCCGGAGGCCCTGAACCTCTGCCTCTCCGCGCGCGACATGGTCGACTTCCTCGGCTCACCGGAAGGCGATCTGGCGCTGGCCGAAGCTGTCGTCTATCTCGCTCTCGCGCCGAAATCAAACGCCGTCTACGCCGCCTACGGCCAGGTGATGGCCGACATCGAAGCCACGCGCCAGGAGCCCGTCCCTCTGCACCTGCGCAACGCCCCCACGCGGCTGATGAAGGAACTCGACTACGCAAGGGCTACGAGTACGCCCACGACGTCGAGGGCCACGTCGCCGATATGGAGTGCCTGCCGGAGTCCCTCGCGGGCCGCCGTTATTACTTTCCCACCCAGGAAGGGCGCGAAAAGCTGCTCGCTCAGCGCATGGACGAGGTCCGCCGCATTCGCGCCTCGAAGCGCTCCACCCGATGACTCTCAGGCCTTGATCGCCCGGCCTGAGGCGCTCGAGCCATCGCCTCTCATGTGCTATATTCCAAATGAGTTCCGATGATCTTTTCCCGTGAGTACGTTGGCTATCTGGCGCGCCACACTGTCAGGCATCTTATCGACGCCAAAATGATTCACAGCGCGAAACCGGCCGCTGTGCAGGAGCGCGTCTACAACGGCCTGCTCGAAGAGCTGTCGCTGGAGGACCGCATCAACGACGAAGTTCGCGTCATCCTCGACGCCTATCAGGAGGAGATGCGCCGTACCGGCGCCAGCTACTCCGAGATGTTCAAGAAGGTGAAGACGGAGTTGGCGCGCAAATATAAGGCGGTCCTGTGAGAATCTCCCGCGACAAACTCAACAAGCTTGCCCACGTCGTGGCCGATACCCTCGCCGACACGCCGGAGTGCGACTTCCTCGAGGATCGCAATACCATCCGTCAGGAAGCCCGCAAGGCGCTGGAACACCTGCTGCTCGAAGAATTGCGCATCGATCAGGCGGCCCGCCAGAAGATCGAATCCCAGCGCCGCATCATCCCTGAAGGCAGCCAGGAGTGGGACATCCTCTATCGCAAGTACTACAACGAGGAAGTCAAGAAACTGGGCATCTGATGGCCTCCGGGGCCATGACTCCGGTCATCGTCGAGCTCTTAGACGTGCCTCTTCTCTTTTCCATAGCTTCCGGTTTGGGGTCTATGAGAAATCAGATTCGCATTGCTCAGGCGGGTCGCGGCAACGCATTTTCCTGGCGAACGGCAAGGAAAAATGGGGCGGTGGTTCCTTAGTTTATCGTTTTCAAAACAGTACTTTTGTCGATTACTTAATTCTTTAGTTATCCACAGCAACGTCTCCGGATGCCATGGCATTGGCGTGTCTGGCCTCGGAAATGCAGCTTCTCCGAAAAGTTGCTTATGTTTGCTGTACGAATGTGTAGTCGAATTCCCCTGATTTGCTTTCTTTCGGGCAATTGTGACGCTTCTCCCAGGATTTCCCACTATGCGAAATCCGGGTCGGCGCTCTTCCGCCCCTGGCAGTCACCCACTGAGAACTCATTTTGTGTATTTGGGAGGATCTATGTCGCTTAAGCGCATCACCTGGCTCTCTGTCTTGTTGATCGTACTTTTCCCCTTCTGCGGAATGCCGGCCGCTCACGCGCAGAGTACCTACGCCAGCATCCACGGCACGGTCACCGATGCCAGCGGCGCTGTTGTTCCCGGCGCGAGCGTGACCGTGACAAACACGAGCACCGGCATCAGTTCCCAGCAGACAACCGACGGCAAAGGCTATTACGTGTTTCCCCAGCTCGCCATTGGCGGTCCCTATACCATCAAGATCGAAAAGAGCGGCTTCCAGAGCTTTCAGTCCACCGGCATCACGCTCAATATAAATGAGAACCGCGATGCCGACGCAAAGCTGACTGCCGGCTCGGTCTCTCAGACCATCCAGGTGAACGCGAATGCGGTGCAGGTGGATACTTCCGACACCCAGCTCAAGGCCACAGTGACTGCGCAACAGATTGAGCAACTCCCGCTGCTCGGCCGCGATGCATCGATCCTGCAAAAGCTGACTCCCGGCACCGTCGAGTCTGCGGACCGATTTGGCAATTACTCCTCCAACGGCAACCAGACCCAGATGAACAGCTATCTTCTGGACGGCGCCGATATCAACGACGGAGCGCTGCAGGAGCAGGCATTTATCGTGAATCCGGATGCCCTCAGCGAAATGACCTTCGTGACCAGTTCGCAGAATCCGGAATACAGCCGTAACTCTGGCGCCATTGTCAACGAAACAATTAAGAGCGGCACGAACCAGTTTCACGGCGACGCTTTCGAGTTCTACCGCGACACCTTCATGAACAACGGCGATTACTTCTCGCTGCCCGGAGAACGGCCGGTCTTCCACCAGAATCTCTACGGTGGCACCCTGGGCGGACCGGTGATCAAGAACAAGCTGTTCTTCTTCTCCGCTTATCAGGGATTTCGCAACGCTACCGCATCCACGACGCAGACCCCGGTTCCGACAGACGCGCAGCTCGCCCGCAACGGCTCCGGCTATGCCGATCTGACCAACGACGCGAACGAAATCAGCAACGCGAGCAACGCCAGTGGCCTTAGCACTAACCCCATTCCCTTCGCGATCACGGGCCCAACCGGACCCTGCGGTCCCGGCACGACTGCCACCACGTGGAATACCTGCTTTAGCGGTGGAACCGTGCAGCTGCCCGCCTCCGATTTCAACTCCATCTCCTCCAATCTGCTTTCGAAGTACGTCCCTTCTCCCAATAACGGGAAGTTTTACAACTTCAATGCCCTGGATACTGCTGCGGAAGATCAGGGCATCCTGCGCGCCGACGTTCAGGCCACGCACCGCGACCTGCTCTGGGCCTCGGGCATCTTCCAGTCCAGCCCGAACAGCGCGGCGTTGCCCTTCACCGGCACCGATCTGCCGGGGCTTCCTGAAAACAATGCCCGGCACTTCAAGATCTTCAACGCTTCCTGGACGCACACCTTCAATCCCGACACGCTGAACGAACTGCGTGCCGGCTACTATCGTTTCGACTACGCGGCTGTCGAGCCCGCCCAGATCATTCCACCCTCGTCGCTCGGCTTTTCCATCACTCCGCAGAATGCAGCCGCCGCTTCTGTTCCCATCATCGGCGTTACCGGCTACTTCACCCTGGGCTTCAGCGATAACGGCCCCCAGCCCCGCCTCGATCAGAACGAGGAGTACTCCGATAACTTCACGAAAATCGTCGGCAACCACAACATGATGTTCGGTGCCCACGTGGAGCGCTTCGGAGTTCACAACCCGTTCTATGCCTCGAACAACGGCAGCTACAGCTTCAGCGGTTCCGGCACCTATACTTCCGGCGATCCGCTTCTCGATTTCCTGGTGGGCGTACCCACCTCCTACGAGCAGGGTTCCGGCGCCGAAATCGACGCCTACTCCTGGGAGATTTACGGGTACGCCCAGGACAACTGGAAGGTCAGCCCATCCCTGACGTTCAACTACGGCATGGGTTACGACATCCAAACTCCCAATTCAAACAAGCAGTATGGCGGCGAGGCGATCATCTGCTTTACGCCTGGCGCTCAGTCCACCGTGTTTCCCACGGCACAGGAAGGTCTGCTCTATCCCGGCGATCCCGGCTGCAACAACCAGGATGGGGCAACGGCCAAATACGACCACTTTGCGCCGCGTATCGGCTTCGACTGGTCTCCTGATTCCGGCTCCGGCTCGTGGGGCTGGCTCGCCGGTCCCCAGGGCGAGCATCAACTCGCCGTTCGTCTCGGTGCAGGCCTCTATTTCAATCGCGACGCTGAAGAGGAGCAGCTCCAGAACCTGGAGGATCCGCCGTACGGCCTCACCAGTACCGGAGCTAACGACGTGGGTGGCAGCCCTTCCTTCGCCAATCCATACGCGGATGTCAGCGGAAACCCCGCTCTCTCTGAAGCGAATAAGTTTCCGTACACCTTCCCGACCCCGGGTCAGGCCGTTAACTTCTCGCCCTTCCCGCCCTACGATCTCAGCGGCATTGCGCCGAACTATGACGTTCCGTACGTCTACAACTTCAACCTGAACGTCGAGCGGCAGCTGCCCGGTAACCAGGTGCTGACGGTTGGCTATGTCGGTTCCCTCGGCCGTCACCTTGTTCGCGCTTATGAGGCCGACAGGGAGGTCGTTGCCGATCATGCCTCTCTCGTGTCTGCCTGCAACTCCATGAGTACGTCCGACTGCCTGACGATGGCCTCCCACCTCTCGCTCAATGAGCCTCAGGACTTCACCGACACCTCGGGCAATTTCCTCTCCGTCGGCCGTGTCTACACGGACGGCTCTTCCAACTACAACTCGCTCCAGGTCCAGCTGAACAAGCAGGTGACCCACGGGCTCTACTACATCATTTCCTACACGTGGTCCCACTCTCTGGATAATGGATCCGGCTTCGAGAGCTCGGGCTTTGGCGAGGGAAGTTCAGTGGGCGTCGGTGGCGGCGATCTGGTCGGATCCAACTGGGTGCCCGGGTTCCAGAATCTCAGCTACGGCAATTCGGAATTCGATGCCCGCAACATCTTCCGCGCAGGCTACGGTTATGTCGTTCCCATCTTCTCCAGCTGGAAACAACATTACCTGGTGAACGAAGTGCTGGGCGGCTGGAACATCACCGGCGTCACCACGCTGCAGTCCGGCAATCCAGTTTCGATTGGCGACACTGGCCTGAACCGCTCCCTGTGGTGCAACGATGCGAGCTTCTCCTTCTACAATTGCCCGGATAACGCCAGCACCTCCACCTTCAGCATTCCCCACCTCAACCCCCGCGGCGCGAACAACCTCTGGTTCGATCCGACGGTCTTCTCGCCTGAACCGCTGGGCACCTTCGGCAACGTCAAGCGGAACTTCTTCAGCGGCCCCGGTTACAACTACACCGATATGACGCTGTTCAAGAATTTCCCCGTGGGCCATGCCGACAGTCCGCGTTACGTTCAGCTGCGGCTGGAGAGCTACAACCTCTTCAACCACCCGAACTTCCTCTCACCGGATGGCGACCTGGCCGACGGTCTGCCCAGCCAGGGAGGCACCTTCGGCCGCATCACCTCGGTCGTCACGCCCGTGGTGGATGGAGGCGCCGGCGATCCTCAGCCCGGTCGAGCCATCCAGCTCGCCGGCAAGATCTACTTCTGAGCGAAGCCTCGGCTTCGCTCTCTTACGAGGGCCGCTTCGGCGGCCCTCTTCTTTTATTCCACGATGGGTCCAGGGCTACCCGATGCTTTTTTCACGCTGGCGCAAACGCCCGATCTGCGCGGGAGAATCCACTGGCCCTGAATGCTAGAATCAGCTGTGTGCCGGGTCCTGCGCGACGCAATCCCGCCAACCCCGCCAGGTCCGGAAGGAAGCAACGGTAACGGGCCAGTGCGTGCGCAGCAGGTCACCCGGTGCACTGAATTTTCCTTCCATGAAAACCACAGCGGAGATCGGCATGAAGATCACCGCAGCTCAGCGAGAGTTTCGCCGCTATTCGGGTATTTCTGCGGAAGTGGAACGTCGTGGCTTCGGCGCCTCACGCCTGAGTCATGCATGGGCCATGCGCTACCCAGCGCGGCCCGACAGCATCAAGGCGACAGTTGCATCGGGCAACGCTCCTGCGCCGAACACTGACCGCTAACCGCCTCTTTCTGCGACAATAATCCTTTACTCAGGAGATATGGATTGAGCCTTTCCGTTCGCCCGCGTGTGTCCGCTCGTGCCAAAATCAGCGCCCTCGGAACCTGGACCCCGCCCCGCCTCCTCACCAACGCCGATCTGGAAAAAATGGTCGAGACCTCCGACGAGTGGATCACCTCCCGCGTCGGCATCAAGCAGCGGCACATTGTTGAGCCGGGAATGGCCACCAGCCACATGGCCGTCGAAGCGGCAAAGCGCTGCCTCGCCGCCCGCGGTCTCGATCCGTCTCAGGTTGAAGTCATCATCGTCGGCACCGTCACGCCCGACATGCTCTTCCCCGCCACCGCCTGCCTGGTGCAGGACCGTCTCGGCGCCAAAGGCGCCTGGGGATTCGACCTCTCCGCCGCGTGCTCCGGCTTTGTCTACTCATTGCAGATGGGCTGCAAACTCGTCGAGACCGGCGCCCAGAAGAACGTCCTCGTCATCGGCGCTGACACTATGTCCTCGATCATCGACTACACCGATCGCGCCACGTGTGTTCTCTTCGGCGACGGAGCGGGCGCGGTCCTGATCGAGCCGGCCCAGGATGGCGAGACCGGCATGATCGATTTCCATCACGAAATCGACGGCTCCGGCGCCTGCGCGCTTTACATGCCCGGCGGCGGCAGCCTGCATCCCTCCACGCACGAAACCGTCGACAAGAAGATGCACTACGTCCATCAGGACGGTCAGGCGGTGTACAAGTTCGCCGTGCGCAAGATGGTCGAAGCCACCACAACCATCCTCGAAAGAAACGGCATTACCGGCGCCGACCTCGGCTGCTTCGTCGCGCACCAGGCCAATCGACGCATCATTGCTTCGACCGCCGAGCGCCTCGGTCTCCCCGACGACAAGGTCATCATCAACATCGACCGCTTCGGCAACACCACCTGCGGCACCATCCCGCTCGCTCTCAATACGGCCGTCGAGGAAGGCAAGCTGAAGAAAGGCGACCTCATCCTCATCGCGAGCGTCGGCGCCGGATTCACCGTCGGCGCTGCTCTCTTTCGCTGGGAGATCTAGCGACGAGCCGTTCTCCGCTGACCCGACGTTCGCTGACCGTCACTCCATCGAACCGGCAGTTACCAGCTACCGGCCGCTTTTTTCACGCCTTTGAGCGCGCTCCCACAACCACCAGCCCGATCCCGCCCACCAGCGCGATCGTGCTCAGAATCGGCGAGATCGGCACCGTCTTCGTCTGCTTGTGCTGCACCTGCAGCGGGCCCAGATCCACGTCCTTCTTTTCGTGTGTGAAGCTGATACCACCCGCGGCAAACCCGATAATTCCCAGAACAATCAGGAGAATCCCCACTATCGTCGCTGCTTTCATCGCTCCTCTTTCCGCAATCCGAATCGCCCCGCCGCATCGCCGGCAGGCCCAGCCGTTTGAGATGCAAGGAGCTCCCTCCCCGAACACCGTTTCTCAAATTTGTTGCCGCAACCGGTGATCCTTTGTGGCCTCTGTACCGTCTGGAGTGGGTTTTCCGGCATCAGGCAGACAGCTTAGTGTCTGAGCGCGTCGCAGTTCGCTTCAGGAAAATGCCACCACCCGGAGCGTCCCGCCCTCCTTTTGCGTCTCTCAGGATGCCGCTCGTCGCGCGAACCGTTACCATGACTTTGAGGACCTCGATGGCTTTCCGTACGTTGTGTCACGGCCGATGGCTCGCCGCTGGCTGTGCCGTTCTGCTGGCCCTTACCGGCTGCGGCCAGTTCTTCCCTCCGCTCAGCAGCAGTGGAAGCGGAGGCAGTGGCACGACGTCCGCCGGCGATAGCCTCTATGTGGCCAACCTGGGCACCGATCCCCTTAGTGTCGCGGGATTTTCGGTTGCGACCAGCGGCACGCTCACCGCCATCTCCGGCTCCCCATGGTCTGTGGAACTGGAGCCGACCGCCCTCGCTATTACGCCCAATGACAGCTACCTCTACGTCGGCAGCGCCGCCGGCGGCATCTACGTTTACACGATCGGCACCGACGGCGCCATCACCATCGCCAATAATGGATCGCCCGTCGCCACCGGCGTGGCGCCCGCGGTCCTGCGCGTCGATCCAACCGGCAACTTCCTCCTCGGCGCCGACGCCCTGGTCGGCAACGTCTATGTCTTTCAGATCGGCAGCGGCGGCGCGCTCACCGCCATCAGTTCATCGCTCATCACCCTCAATGCTTCTTTGCCCGCCAACGATCTTGAAATCACCCCGGGCGGCGGCCTCGTCTTCGTCTCCTGCGGCACAGCCGGCATCTACACCATGACCTTCAACACCAGCACGGGCGCGCTGGCCCAGGTCCAGGGCGTGCTCAACCCGAAACAGAGCAGCGACGCCATCTACGGCATGGCCGTTACCCCCTCGGGCAGTTTCCTCCTCGCTGCGGAAACGGGCATCAGCTCGGTTCGGGTCTTTTCCATCGGATCCTCTGGATCTCTAAGCGAAGTCACGGGATCCCCGGTCAAAACCGGAACGGGCCCCTTCGGTGTCCTGGTCGATTCGACCGGCAGCTACGCTTATGTCACCAACCGAACCAACGGGACCATCAGCGGCTTCCTGCTGTCGAACTCGGGAGCCCTGACGCCGATCACCGGCTCGCCCTTCAGTACCGGCACCCTCCCTGAACTCATGGTGGAAGACAAAACCGACACCTACATCGCCGTTATCTGCGCGGGAGGCAATCCCGACCTGCAGATCTTCAGTTTCACCGGTACGACGGCGGGTGCGCTGACCAGCGTGACCACAACCAAAACCGGCACCGATCCCACCCAGGCCAGCGCCCTTGCCGCCACGCATTAAAGGGAAATGGCGGCTCATTTGAGCCGCCTTTAATTCCGGCATCCGGCTACCGGCTGGCGATGGCCTGTTGGCTTTCCTCCACCACGGGCCCATGCGTCGTTGCCGTGGGAACGGTTGGGGCTGGCGCGTCGCCGATCCTCTCCGCAAAGTGGCACTCGATCGCGTTCTCTGCTTCAGTGTTCTGGCCCTTTCGCGGCCGCCGCTTCGGCATCATCTCTTTGTTGTTCGGGCACACGAGATACAGCCCGCCATCCACGGCGCGTTCCACCACGTACGGCGATCCGCACTGCGGGCATTTCTTCGCCACCGGCTTCAGGTTCGACGTGAAATCGCACTTCGGATAGCGCGTGCACCCCCAGAAGACATTCCCCGTCCGCGCCTTGCGCTCGGCAATGTCGCCCTGGCCGCACTTCGGACACTTCAGCCCTTCCACCAGGTTCTGCTTCACGTACTTGCACTTCGGATAGCCCGAACACGAGACAAATTCACCGTAGCTGCCCGTGCGCAGTACGAGTTGCTTGCCGCATTTGGGACACATCTCGTCCAGAGGCACTGCCGGCTTCTGCTGCTGCTTCTGACTCAGCCGCCGCACCGTCTTGCACGGCGGATCCGCGTTGTAGTCAGGGCACGCCATATACGCGCCAAACGGACCCCGCCGCAAAACCATCACCTTGCCGCAGTTCTCGCAGTACTCCTCCGCCTGCGCCCCGTTTGCCTCGTTCGCCTGCAAATCCGGCTTGGGAGCAAAATGCTCCTTCGTGAAACCGCAGCTCACCTGCTCCACCGTGACCTTGCGTCCGCTTCCCAGAGCCTCTTCAATCGCGGACTTCAGCGCAGCCTTGTCTTTTACCTCTGCCACGGTGGTCGACTCGTCGCCTTCTCGGTCGTCTTCACCTGCATCGGGTACTTCAGCTTGCCCTCGACCTTCGCGATGACCTTCTTCGGCTCCTTCTTCCACGCCGTCGCCGCCACGATGACAGGCTTCTCCTTCGCGTACGCGCTGCATGCATAGAATGAGCCGAACTTGCCCCACTTCAGAACCAGCGGCGAGCCGCACAGGTCGCACTTCTCATCCGTCGGCTTCTCCATCCGCTTCACGTTCTCCATGTGCTTCTCGGCATGCTTCAGCTCTTCCTCAAAGTGCCCGTAGAAGCCCTTCAGCAGATCGGTCCACTTCTCCTTCCCTTCCTCAATCTCATCCAGCTCTTCTTCGAGGCGCGCCGTATAGCGCGTATCGAAGATGTACGGGAAGTTCGCCACCAGCAGATCGGTCACCACCGTCCCAATCTCTGTCGGATAGAAGCGCCCTCCGCGTCCGGTTGGCGGCATCTTCGTCACGTACTCGCGGTCCTGAATCGTCGTGATGATCGAGGCATACGTCGACGGCCGCCCGATGCCCCGTTCTTCCAGCTCCTTCACCAGCGACGCCTCGTTGTACCGCGGCGGCGGCTCCGTGGAGTGCTGCTCCGGCATCGTCCGGTTCAGCTTCAGAGGATCGCCGTCGTTCAGCGACGGCAGAACGAGCTTCATCTCCTCTTCGTCTTCGTCCACCGTGTCGCTGGCTTCGTGATAGACCTTCAGGAACCCGTCGAACTTCAACACCGATCCCGTCGAACGGAACTCATACGACCGGTCGGCCCGCGCGTCGATCGTCACAGTCGTCTGGTCGAAGACTGCGGGCACCATCTGCGACGCCACAAACCGCTGCCAGATGAGCTTGTACAGCCGATGCTGCTCGTCGCTCAGAAATCGCCGGATCTCGTCCGGATGCAGCTCCGGATTCGTCGGCCGGATCGCTTCGTGCGCGTCCTGCGCATCCTTCTTCGAGCGATACGCATTCGGCTGCTCCGGCAGATACTGCGTTCCCAACTTCTGCCCGATGAATTCACGCACCGCCGTGATCGCTTCCGGCGCAATGCGCGTCGAATCGGTACGCATGTAGGTGATCAGGCCCACCGATCCATCCGGACCCAGATCCACGCCTTCATACAGCCTCTGCGCCACGCCCATCGTGCGCTTCACGTTGAAGCCCAGCTGCCGCGAGGCGTCCTGCTGCAGCTTACTGGTCGTAAACGGCGGAGCCGGCGACCGTCGCCGTTCTTTCCGCTCCACGCTCCTCACGCTCCAGCGAGCCCTGGGCAGCGCGGCCACAATCGCGTCGGCCGTCTTCTGATCCGGAACACTCGGCGTGCTCACCGTCGGCACTTCCGCCTTCGCGCCGTCGATGGCCACCAGCCGGGCCACAAATTCCTGTCCATCCGGAACCGGCGCCACCGCGGCGTCAATCGTCCAATACTCCACTGGCTGGAACGCCTGGATCTCGCGCTCGCGCTCCACGATCAGCCGCACTGCAACCGTCTGCACGCGCCCGGCCGATAATCCCCGCCGCACCTTATCCCACAACAGCGGCGAAATCTGATAGCCGACGATCCGGTCCAGCACGCGCCGCGTCTGCTGCGCGTCCACCAGGTTCTCATCCACATCCCGCGGATGCTCGAACGCCGCCCGCACCGCCTTTTGGGTGATCTCGTTAAACGTCACCCGGCGAATCCGGCTCTTGTCCTTCACCACCGGCATCAGCTGCATCGACAAATGCGCCGCGATGGCCTCGCCCTCGCGGTCCGGGTCGGGCGCCAGATATACCGCGTCCGCCGTCTCCGCCAGCTTCTTCAAATGGCGGACCACCTTCTCCTTATCCGGCGTCACAATCAGCGTCGGCTCAAATGTCCGCTTTTTCAGCTCCACGCCGAGATCGCGCTTCGGCAGGTCCATGATGTGGCCGAACGAGGCCTCCACCTGGTAGTTTTTCCCGAGATATTTATTGATCGTCTTGCCCTTCGCGGGCGATTCGACGATAACCAGCGATTTACCCATCGTTTCCTTTACCAACGTGCGGCGACTCCCCTGGGGCCTCGCCACGGCAACTATATAGATGTTGCGTTCTTCTTTCGGAAGCTACCACGTCACCCCGCATTGAATCCAGAGAGCGGTTCCCTCTGGTGCATCCGAACGGTTTCGGTCGCCTCACAGGCTCCTGACGTAATTCTTCCCAGGCAGTTGTCGGATGCGCCCGGACAATTCCAGCTCGAACAGCGCGGTGAAAACCTCCGAAGAGCTCATCTCCTGTTCCAGCTTTTCGAGGATCTCATCCATCTGCAGTGCTTCATCAGGTCGAAGCACGCTGTAGAGTCGCGCCTCAGAGGGCGGCAGCGGCGATTCCTCGAATAACGATGCCTCAGATGTCCCTTCGGATGCAAATCCCTCTGTCTGCTCAAGGGCCGCCCGGATCGTCGTCGGCAGCTCCTCCCACACATCCTCCCAGCATGAAGTTAGCTTCGCGCCCTGCTTTATCAGCAGGTTAGGCCCCCAGGCATTCTTCGTCGTCACATTCCCCGGAACCGCAAACACCTCCCGGTTCTGCTCCAGCGCGCAGCGCGCCGTCACCCGCGTACCGCTGTACTCGGCGGCCTCGATCACCAGCACGCCCACGCTCATTCCGCTGATCATCCGATTGCGCTTGGGAAAATTCTGCGGCGCCGGAAACGTACCCAGCGGCAGTTCAGAAATGATCGCCCCGCCCCCGGCTACGATCTGTTCGGCCAGTCCCTTGTTCTCTTTGGGATAAATCACATCGACGCCGGTACCCCACACCGCGATCGTCGGCCGCTTCACCGCCAGCGCCCCCTTGTGCGCCGCGGTGTCCACCCCACGCGCCATCCCGCTCAGAATGATCAGTCCACGCTCCGCCAGCTCCCGCGAGAGTTTCTCGGCGATCCCCGTTCCGTACGGCGTCGGATGCCGCGTCCCCACCACGGCCAGGCTCGGCCGCGCCAGAAGCGACGCATCGCCGCGCACCCACAGCAGCGGCGGCGGATCGTAAATCTCCCGCAGCCTCTCGGGATACGCCTCGTCGTGGTACGTCATCAGAGTCGCACTGGTCGCTGCGACCTTTGCCAGCTCCTCGTCCGCCGCCTTCCCTGCCTCGCCTGTGTCGATGAACTGCGCCGCCTGCGCCGGAAACTGCAGCCCCTCCAGTTCGGTCAGTGGAAGCGCCAGCACCCGCGCCGCGCTCCCATACCGCTCCACCGCCCGCAAAATGCGCCGCGGACCCAGCCCCGGCGTCATCGCCAGCGCCACCCATGCGTGTTTTTCTTCAAAGCTTGTCATCTCAACGCGAGCGAAAACAAACGCTCCATCCTGAGTGCCGCGTGGCAGGTGGCATCCTCTGTCTAATTCGCAGTCCCGGCCCCGTTCCCTGTTTTCCGGAACTGCCCGGAGCTTACGGTCTGCCCTTTGGCAGGTCAAGATTACGAACGCCACCCCGCTATACTGGCCAGTGACCCTCACCCCGCTGCGTGTCTCCGCCATTCACTTCCTCAATCCCGCCCCGCTCATGTGGTCCTTCGATCACGACCCCGACCAGAGAGAACTCGCCACCCGCTACACCCTCTCCTCTGACACCCCCTCTGAGTGCGCCGCCAAGCTCGCCTCCGGCGCCGCCGACATCGGCCTTGTCCCCGTCGCCGCCTACACGCCCTCGCTCGCCGTCGTCCCCGGCTGCGCCATCGCCTCTCGCGATCGAGTCCGCTCCATCCTCCTCGTCGTCCGCCACCCCGACGGCCTCGGCGGCGTCCGCCGGGTCGCCCTTGACACCGCCTCCCGCACTTCCTCCGCTTACACCCGCATCCTCTTTTCGCGCTTCTGGCATGCCGAGCCCGAGTACATTCCGCATCCGCCCGACCTTGAGGCCATGCTCCAGCGCGCCGACGCCGCCCTTCTCATCGGTGACCCCGCTCTCTTCGCCGTCGAAGACCGCGCAGCCCGCGAGCAGCGCACCGGCGAGCGCCTCCTCTACCTCGACCTGGCCCACGAGTGGCACACCTTCACAGGAACTGTCTGGGTCTCCGCCTTCTGGGCCGTCCGCCCCGAGGCCCTCGCCGCCGCCACCGTTCCCGCTGCTCAGCTCATCCAGGACCTGCAGCACTCCCGCGATCAGGGCCTCGCCCACCTCGACGCCCTCGCCGACGAATGGGCCCAGCGCATCGCCGTCCCGCGCGCCACGATCCACACCTATCTGTCAGAGAACATCTGGTACCACCTCGACGATCCCGCCCTCGCCGGTCTCGACCTCTTCTACCGCTATGGGGCCGAATGCGGCGCTCTTCCTGCCGCGCCTGCGCTCCGTTTCCTCGAGGCCTCAATATAACTAACCCGTAAACTGTAGACCGTAAACCCTGTTTCCCCCATCCAACCATCCGTGATCTTCGCGGCCAAAGGCAAGCCCCACCGTCTCATCTCTCCATGGCTCCTCCACTTTGGCGTCTTCGGGGTCTTCGGTGTGGCCCTGGTGGACTCCTCGCCCATCCCCCTGCCCGTCCCAGGCAGCACCGACATCCTCATCCTCATCCTTGGCGCTCACGGCGAAATGCCCTGGCTTCTCGCTCTCGCCGGCGTCCTCGGCAGCGTCATCGGCGGCTATCTCACCTGGAAAACCGGCCAAAAAGGCGGCGAGGCCATGCTCGAACGCTATGTGAGCGGGCGCTACCAGGCCCTTGTCAAACGCTGGGTCAAAGGACACGGCATCCTCACCGTCGCCCTCGCTGCCCTGCTGCCTCCGCCCATCCCGCTGCTGCCCTTCCTGCTGGCCGCCGGGGCGCTTGGCGTCACCCGACGTCAGATCGTCATCGCTCTGGGCACCGCTCGTTCCATCCGTTACGGAGTCGAAGCCGCCCTGGCCCTCGTCTACGGTCACCGTATCCTGCACTGGGCCAACAAGTACCTCGCCGGATGGTCCAACGTCATCCTCTATACCTTCCTCGGTCTGGTCGCCGCGGGCATTCTCTTCGGCATCTGGAAATACAAACATGACCAGCACCGCGCCGCATCTCCCAACCACGCCCGCGTCGGCGCCGCCTGAATTCCGCTGGACGAGGAGGTTCGAAAGTCAGGCGGTTCCGTAACCGCGGCTTGAATCGGGCGGCAGCCAGGGGGCATTTCCTGCGGAAGGAAACATGGCGATGCTCCTGCCGGGGAGCGATCGTGAGATCCCGAGCCTTTTCATCTTGGCAATCAGAGTCGTTCTCTTGAGGCCAAGCCGCGCTGCCGCCCCGGAAGGACCTCCGACGACGCAGCCTGTCTCCCGCAACGCTTGTAAGATGGCGGCCCGCTGGGAATCACGAAACGTGCCGGAGATCGGCACCGGGCACCGGACCAGTTCCCTGGATTGCGGCAGTGGGTTCGGCAGTACTCCGTCACTGGACAGGATCACGGCCCGCTCGACGATGTTCTGCAATTCTCGGACGTTCCCAGGCCAGGGATAGGTAATGAATGCTGACAGAGTCTCTTCCGGAACATGATCGATCGGCTTGCCCATGCGGCGCGAGAATACTTCGACGAAATGTAAGACCAGCGTCGGTATATCCTGGCGGCGTTCCCGCAATGGTGGCAGTGTGACCGGAAAGACATTGAGACGATAATAGAGGTCGCTGCGAAATTCACTGCACGCAACCTTCTCGGCCAGATCGCGGTGCGTTGCCGCCACAAGGCGGACGTTGATCTGATGAGTCCGCCCGCTGCCCAGCCGCTCGAACTCCTGTTCCTGGAGCACTCTGAGGAGCTTGGGCTGCAGTGCAAGCGGAAGATCACCAATTTCATCCAGGAACAGAGTCCCGGCGTCCGCCATTTCAAAGCGGCCAATTTTTTGCGCGATGGCGCCGGTGAATGCCCCCTTTTCATGGCCGAACAGTTCGCTTTCCAGCAGATCAAACGGAATGGCGGCACAGTTGAGCCGAATGAACGGCCGATTTCGGCGCTGGCTCCGGGTGTGAATGGCGCGGGCGATCAACTCTTTACCAGTGCCCGTCTCTCCCAGAATCAGAACGGTCGAGTCTGTCCCCGCGACCTTATCTACATCGGCGAGTACAGACCGCAGAGGCGGGCTATTGCCGATGATTGCCTGACGTTCCGGCTCGCGATGAGTCTCGGCTCGAGTGACGATGCTGGCCATATGCTCCATTACTCTGGCTCCTGTGTGACAAGCGGGACTATTGCCCCCTTTCATCCCGAATCACACCCGGCCGCCGTTAGCAGGGCCGGCCGTTTCGAATCAGCATCCGGTCTGCGACTGCGACCTCCGCCGGATAACTGGATTCTGCCGCAGGAGCCTTTGTTCGGCAATCCTAAAAGGTCGCAGCCGAGGGCTGGTATTTTGCAAGGGGCAGCACTCCGACTTTAGGGGGAGCCCGTTCCCCTCTGACGCTGAGGAACACGAATCTGCTTTCTGCCGAAAAGTCGCGCATCGACGGACCAGGCACCCGGCCCGATGAGGGCGAGGCTGGTTCCCAACACTGCCAGCAGCAGCGGAATCCAGGGATCGGTGACTCCCGAGACAAAAGTCCAAAGCTGGAGTGCGACAATGACCGATCCTACGACAGGAGTCCACAACCCGAGGAGGAGCAAAAGCCCGGTGGCCAGTTCGATTACCTGTGGCAGCGACTCCAACACGCCTGCCGATGCTTTCAGATGGACGATCGCATACTGAATCAGCAGGCCGCTGGCAAATACTCGTTGCAGCAGCAGTCCCACGCCGGGCAGTCCGTTGGCGAAGGTGGAGAAAAGACGCTGCACGACTACCCTCGATCACACGCTATAGGAAGCGCCGGGAATCCGAAAGACCAAACGGTCGAGCTACAACGTACTACTTTGGGCGGGCGCGCAACTCGATAATTCCGCGCCTAAGGCCGATCGCGACCGCGTGAGTGCGATCATTCGCATGGAGTTTGCCGAGGATATTTGTAACATGGCTTTTGACGGTCGCCTCTCCGATGGAGAGCCGATCGGCAATTTGCTTATTTCCGTTGCCGTCTGCGATAAGTCGCAGTATATCGGCCTCCCGTGCGGTCAGGTCCTCGTCGCAGAAGTGCTCAGCAAGCTCCACAGCGACTTCGGGAGGGATTTTCTTCAGCCCCGCGTGAACCGCGCGAATCGTGGCCAGCAGTTCCCGATGGACGTGTCCCTTCAACAGGTAAGCCCGCGCTCCGGCTCTGAGGGCGCCTGTCATCTGAACGTCACCGGCATAGGTGGTCAGGACGATGACGCGGGCGTTGGCGAATTCATTGCGAATCTCACGGATGGTGTCGATACCATTCAAACCCGGCATCTGTATGTCCATGAGCGTTATTTCCGGGCGGTACTTCCGGAATAGCTGAATCGCTTCCTCTCCGGTCGACGCTTCAGCAACGATCTTCATATCGGCTTCTGCATTGACCAGTGTGGCGATTCCCTCGCGAAGGAGCGGGTGGTCGTCCACGGTGAGGATTCGGATGATGTCAGGCACGCCCGCCATTGGTTCCTCCACGCCGGAACAGGCGAAACCCCCGCCCACCGCGCTGTTTCTCGTAAGCGGCCGCAGCCGGTACAATTAATTCCACCTCGGTGCCGGCTCCCGACTCACTCCAGAATTTCAGTTGTGCTCCGATGCGCCGCGCCCTTTCCCGTATTCCCGGCAGGCCCCAGTGGCCGGGCCGTCCGCTCGCCTCGAGATCTGCGGGGGAAATTCCCTTGCCATCGTCCCGGATACGTAATCGCAACTGATCCTGATCGTACAGAATCTCTGCTTCGATGCGACTGGCAAGCGCATGGCGAAAGGCATTCAGAATCACTTCCCTGCCGATTCGGTAGACTTCTCCCTGAAGGGCCGGAGAGAGCGGTCGTGGTTTGCCCTCGACGATCACGCGAAAGTCGGGAGCGCGTCCATTTACACCCTGAGGTTCCGCAAAACCCTGCGCGCTAGCCGTCAGCAATTCCGCAAGCTCGCGCCGGTCCCCCGGTTCCGGGCGCAGATCGCGGATGGCGTCACGGCCTTCGACGATGGCTTGCTCGGTAGCAGAGATCGCTTCGTCCAGGATCCGGATCGCCGTTTCTGTCTTTTGTGGCAATAGATTGCGGGCTGCCTGAAAGCGAAACATGAGGCCGTGAAAACTCTGCAGGAGGGTGTCGTGAAGCTCTCTTGCGATGCGCGTGCGTTCGTCGAGCCGGGCCCCGAGAGCCAGGGTTAACCGGCGCTCGAGTTGTCTCAGACGCAACCGATAAAGCGTCCACAGCATCAGGACGAAAGCAACAATGCAGAATATTCGAAACCACGCCGCGTCAAACCACAACGCTGGAATGGTGAAGTTAACGACCGCAGCATCAGGATCCCAGACACCCGCTTCGTTTCCTGACATCACATCAAATGTGAATTTTCCAGGATGAAGGCTCGTATAGTAGGCGGTCCGCCGTGTACCGGCGTCCTGCCATTGCGAATCAACTCCGGCCAGCCGGTACCGGAAATGGACCGATCGCGGATCGGTCAGAGTTACCGCCGAATAATTGATTTCGACGTTCCTCGTCTCGGCCGGTAGTTTCAGATCGGTCCAGCGAAGATAGGTTTTCCCATCTCCGACGATCGACTGAATGGAAGGGGGAGGGATCTGGACCTTCTCTGATCCTCCGCGCAGATCCATGGATGGATTCAGGCGAAATCGGTCGAGCCCCGCTTCCGTCCCCACCCAGATGTTGCCGTCCCGGTCCTGAAAGATGCTTGCGACGATATCACTGGTCAGGCCATCCTGCACCGTATAACGCTCGATGGAGTGGCTGAACTCATCAGGTTTTCCTCTTAGCGTTTCCGGATCAGGGACACGAAGCAATCCGTCGCCCAGAGTGGTGATCCATAAACCTCCCGCACGGGCAAAGAGAATGCCTTGCGATCCCACGCGGATTTCTGTGTTATCGGGAGGTGCGAGGTCTGTGTACAGGGGAACCGGCCGGACCGATCGTGTCGTTTCCGCCATCCACAACTTTCCATTTGGAGCTTCGACGATCTGCGGTATCAAACCGACATGTATTCCGGTTGGCTGAAACCTTTTGGCTCCTTTCGGGAGGAAGACAAGCGACTTGTCCGTGGCGACCCACAGGGTTCCGGCTCGATCGATGTAAAGCGCCCGCGCAGCCGGGCCGGGGAAGTTCCACGCCCGTCCGATTTCGCCCCACCGATTGTTCTCAAGCCTCACCAGGCCCTCGTGAGAACTGGCCCACAGAATGCCTGCCTGATCCTGCGCCAGACAAAAAACCGCCTCTCTGGGAAGGCCATCGCGTTTTCCATAATTCACCGCATGGCCGTCGCGCAGAAGGCTGATTCTGCCGGAATCGAACCCGATCCAGAGATCTCCATCAGGAAGTGCGAGCAGGGACAAAGGAGGATCGGCGGGAAGCGGAGGATCAGTCTGCGCCTGGATTCGTTCGAATGTCACTCCATCAAATCGAAAGAGACCATCCTCAGATCCGAGCCACAGATAGCCATCGGGTGTCTGCGCGATCGCTTCGATGCGTCGCGGGGCGCCTTCGAGTGTTCCCCACGCAGTATGGGCGAACTGGGTGATCTGCAGATCGCTGCCGAGTGCCAGCGAAGGCTCGCAGACAGCCAAAATGACTATCCAGGCAAAAACAGTTCGCCAGCCTTGGATATTCATATCGGGATCCTTCGCGATGTGCAGCGACGGTGACGATGGGCAATTCAGCCTTGCGAAGCTCATCGACAGGTCATCCCGGCGAAATCACGCCGCTTTGGCTGCCTCCGACGAGGCGCCCGCTTCGGTGACGACCGGGTTGCGCCAGCCGCCAGCAGGCGCGACCGATTCGTTCGCCTGGCCGGGTCCCCAGGTGTCCTTCTCATACTCCTGAATCGGCGGCGGGTTCTTCAGCACCGGATCGACGATGCGCCAGGCCTCCTCGACGTAGTCTTCGCGCGCAAAGTGGCTCGAGTCGCCGGCCATGGCGTCGCCGAGCACCCGCTCGTAGGCCTCCATCTCTTCGGGGCCGGGACGGTGGCTCGCCACCATCTCCACGGCCTCGCCTTTGAGGGTCTCGCTCTGCCCCATGATCGTCGCTCCTATGGCGATCGTCATCTCCGGGCTGATGCGGAAACGCAGGTAATTGCGGGTTGCCGCGTCATCCTCAAATGCGCTGGGGGGATCAAAGAAAGTGGCGATGACCTCAGTGCAGGTGACGGGCAGATATTTGCCGGCGCGAATGTAGAAGGGGACGCCTTTCCAGCGCCAGGAATCAATCTCGATACAGAGAGCGGCAAAGGTTTCCGTTGTGGAGCCAGGAGCGACACCTTTCTCCTGGCGATAGCCCTGGAACTGGCCGCGCACGAGATTCTTTGCTTCGACAGGTGCGATAGCTTTGAGCACCTTGGCCTTCTCGTCACGAATTGATTCGCTGCCGGAACGCACCGGCGGTTCCATAGCGAGGTTCGAAATAATCTGGAAGAGATGGTTCTGCACGACGTCGCGGATGGTGCCGGTCTGGTCGTAAAACCCCCCGCGTCCTTCGACGCCGAAGTCTTCCGCCATGGTGATTTGCACGCTCTGAATGTGATGGCGGTTCCAGAAAGGCTCCATGAAGGTATTGGCAAAACGAAAAACAACCACATTATTGACGGGCTGCTTGCCGAGATAGTGGTCGATGCGAAAGATCGCCGATTCAGCAAAAACGCTGTGCAGGATCCGGTTGAGCTCCTGTGCCGAAGCCAGATCATGACCAAACGGCTTCTCGACGATAACGCGGGCGCCTGCGGTACAACCGGGAGCAACGGCGCAGCCGGCTTTGGCGAGCTGCTCGACGACTGTCTCGAAGAGCACCGGCGGGATGGCCAGATAGTGGGCGGGCCGTTGCGCGGAGCCGAGATGCTGGCGAATCTGATTGAACGTGGCTGAGTCCTTATAATCGCCGTCGACATAGCGAAGAAGGCTCATCAGCTTGTCGAAGGCTGCGGCATCGATGCCGCCATGCTTCTCTACGCTGTCGCGCGCACGAGCGCGCAAATTGTCGATGGTCCAGCCCGATTTGGCGACACCGACTACGGGCACATTCAGATGCCCCCGCTTCACCATGGCCTGCAGGGCCGGAAATATCTTCTTGTAGGCAAGATCGCCGGTTGCGCCGAAGAAGACCAGGGCGTCGGAGTGTACGTTGTCCATTTTTCCTGCCTCCTGGGGGAATCTCCAATCTGATGCACCCGAGTCACAAGTGGTTAGTTTTTTCTAAATTCCCACTCGTTCTCGGAGCTCCGTTGAGTCGGAGTCGGAGTCGGAGTCGGAGCCGGAGGCTCGGCTCCGGCGGCCGCACAGCGGCACAGATCTCGTAATGCACCCATAAGATATGACGGCAGCCGAACTTGCAAATCCTGCGAGTTCGCGCCAAATACAGTTCGATCGATTTCGCGGATCTTCTGCCGAACGGCGAAGAGCTCAAACCGCATGACCTCATTCTTCATCAGCAAACGGGCGATGGTCCGCTGCAGGTATTCGACACAAGAGCTGTTCTCCACGCGGGACAGGCCATCCCCAGGAAATTTCACGCGCTCGGGTTTGCGTCCGTCATCTGTGCCCAAAGCAGATCCTTTGCGCCATCAACCGGGGCCGCGGTGAAATGCCAGAACCCCTCTGACCCTAATTCCGCGAGACTTGAGAAAGCGTCAGCGGCGCATAGCCGAAATTAAAGCTGAAGCGCTTGCACCAAATGACCACGGAGCGGTATTTGGACAGATCAACGCCTGGACCCAGAGTGTAGTTCTGGTCCCCGACATTTCCCTTCATCTCGCCCAGATCGATGAACGCAGAGCTCCGGACGCTCGCGTTATCGCTGGGACGCTCAGCCGCCACCATGTAGATGTGCACGTCAGGACCGTTCGTGGTTTTGAAGTCGGTAAGGCGAAGAATGCGGTTACCGTCGGCGTTGCGGTAGATCGAAGCATCCCCCTGGGTGGGATGGAGAACGGTGTGGAAGGTCCCCGTTGCCAGATCCTGCGTTCCCGCTGTGAAGTTCGCAGGCAACGACTCGTCGACCGTTCGGTTGATGAACAGGCGGTCAGGCCGAAAGGCGTACCCTACGCCGATAAAAACGACCACAACAAGAGCGAGGATGATGTTCCTGGGTTTCACGCGAGCGTCCTCCCAGCCAATGAACAAGCACGAAAGGGACCACAATCGACGGCTGCGACGGTTCCGCCGGGCATTGCAGTTCCTGGGCAAATGCCGGCCGCCGCATACCACTGGCAAAGGCTGCAGATCTGAACCGCTGTCAACATCTGAACACCCCGGCAACCTTACGACATTGAACCGACACTCGTTGCCACAACGGACACCCCGGGCGCCTGATACCACGGTCATTCGGAAGATACTTCCGGATAGCGGACAGTCCCCCGCCGCTGGTCGCCTGCGTGCAAACGGACAGACCGGTGGCATCTGGGCCCGGGCAGCCGTTTCCATGGACTCCTTGATGGGCAAACAGCGATTCTGGCCGGCCAGCGGCACGGTCGCCCCCCATTGTCGATGGTTCGGCAGCGAAGAGCCTCCGGAGCATTTTGTGTGGCTTCGAGGGTCAGGTGCGGCGCTTCAGATTCCACCGATGCAGTGAGTCTTTCTCCATGGCGAAGATGACGGTACAGGATTCGACGTTAGTCCAGCACATCCTATTGGGAGACGAATCCGCTCTGGCGGCGCTCTACGATCGGTACGAAGGCATGCTGTATTCCATGCTCCTGCGCATCCTCAAGGACACAGGCGCGGCTGAGGAAGTGCTGCAGGATCTGTTTTTGCAGGTGTGGCGGGCAGCCGGACGATTTGACGCGAGCCGCGGGACATTGGCGGCGTGGCTCCTGGTGATGGGGCGCAGCCGGGCGCTCTCCCGACTGCGGATGAGGAGGCGCCGGGAGGTTCAGGACCCTGAGGCGTTTTCCTTTGAGGCGGTACCCTCGCCGCACGACCTTGAGGATGAGATCATGCGGACGCAGCTGAGCCAAAGACTGCGCGAGGCCCTGGCGACCCTGCCGCTGAAGCAAAAGGAAGTGGTAGAGCTGGCGTACTTCGAAGGGATGAGTCAGACCGAGATCGCGGCGCGGACCGGCAGTCCGCTGGGAACCGTAAAGTCGAGGGTGAGAGGCGCAATGCAGGCGCTGAAAGAGTTATTTGACGATGAAGCGATATTGAAGTGCTGATTTCGCGATGGCTGGGCACCGGGCAAAATCGTCTGCCCGGTTCCTGATCTGTATCGGTTCACGGCGTGGCTAACCGGGAATCAGACCCTCCTCACGGAAGACGCGCACTCGGCGATGGCGCCGCCGGCCGCTCTGAGATTCCGCAGGATTTGAGACCCTCGCTGCATGGATTCGGTCAAGTTGTCGCAGTTGTTGGCGAGCGCGCGCCGCTCGTGTTTTCACCGCACTTTCGGTCAGTCCGAGGGCATCCGCTGTCTCGCGAATACTGAGTCCCTCAACACCCCGCAGTCGAATAACCTCCCTCAGGCCCGGCGCCAGATGGCGAGACAATCGACTGAGCCGCAGATCGAGCTCTCTGCGGCGAACCTGCTCCTCCGGATCGGGTCGCCCATCGGGCAGCGTCTCTGAGAAGCGAACATTCTCCTGATTCGGGTCATCGTAGTCAATCGACGCATGCGGAGGGTAAGGAAGTTTTCGCGCGACCATGCGAGCCGAATTCATGACGATGACGGTCAGCCAGGTTGACATCTTCGCCTGCCCTTTGAACTTGTCGAGGTTCTTCCACGCAGACAGAAAGGCGTTCTGTACCGCGTCCTCTGCATCGGCCAGGTTGTTCAGGCGGCGAAGGGCAATCCTGTGAAAGTACGGGAGCCGCTCGGACATAAGCGCGGTCATTTCAGCGAGCGGGTCAGCGCGAAAGGCATCCAGGGCCTCCTGCGAGCCATGCACCTCTGCCGTGATCGTTCCCATGGAGAATTCCCTTCCGAGGAAAAATGAACGAAACATCCTGGCCGTAGCGCAGACCCGAATGTTCGTGATGCGACTTCGGTAAGCATTTCGAGTGCCACAGGCGTTG
This sequence comes from uncultured Acidobacteriaceae bacterium, assembly GCA_963770525.1. GTDB lineage: Bacteria > Acidobacteriota > Terriglobia > Terriglobales > Acidobacteriaceae > Palsa-343. Next base: position 712,414 of record CAVYPY010000013.1, read on the forward strand.
CGAGCGTGAAGTGACTGGTTTGCAACAATCTGTCTCCGTCGGAACCGATCCAGGCTGTGAGAATCCCGTCGCGTTTTCGACGGACTGTCGTTCGCATGACGAGCCGGTGACACATTCCTGCTCAGGGATGCTGGATTACGCCAGGTTACGGGTCAGGTCAGCGTCACAGAAGGCGGCATCAGCCTGTGAAGCCATTTCGAAATCGTGAAACAAGGGCTGCCACAAATCGGCAAGCAGAACCTGCTGGCGAGGTTCGACACCCTGCCAGCGTTGGTTTATCGTCGGTGTAGGCGGCTGCTTTCGCGTGCGCGATTCCCACGTTGGCTTTCCCCGGGAGGCCCCTCAATCCTGATGATGTACCGGCAATTCAGGCTTGTCCGCGCGATGGCTGACCTGTAAGCGCAGGGCCGTGTCGCGACACGTAAGCAGGGATCCCTCGCGACAATCAATCTTCGAGCCGACTCTGCGCGGAGGCACCCATGGACAGCGAATCGGTACTGAGCATTCTCAAATTGATTGTGGCCGGATCTCCCTTATCCGAGGTGCTGACCGTCATCGCGCGATTGGTGGAATCGCGGGGCGATGGGACACTCTGCACCCTCTGGTTGCCGGACAATGAAGGAAAACATCTCTATTGCGCGGCCGCTCCCGGTATTCCTGGCTTCTGCGAGGGCGCCGGGTCCATGCTGATTGGTCCCCAGGGCGGATCCTGCGGCGCCGCTGTCTGTCGAAGAGAGCCTGTCTATGTGAGTGACATCCTCACCGACCCCATCTGGGATCAGTACCGTCATCGGCTCGCGCCTTATGGAATCCGCGCAGTCTGGTCGCGACCCTTGTTTACCGGTGAAGGCAAGACCCTGGGGACTTTCGCCATTCACTATCGCGACGTGCGCAGTCCTGACGCCGCTGACCTTGAATTGATTGAGCATGCAAGCCACATCGCTGGAATCGCGATCGAGCGGCACCTCAACGAAGAAAGTCTGCGGCTCGAACGCGATCGGCTGCGTCTCCTGCTGGAAATCACCAACAGCATGATCTCAAAGCTCGACCTGCAGCGCCTGGTAGAGACGCTTTCCACGGATCTGCTGAGAGTAACGCGGTGTGACTTCTGCGGCCTGGCGCTTCCGGATGGAGATGGTGCGCATCTGCGCGTCACCATTCTTTACAACCCGGAGAGCCGGAACGCGATCGTCGACGGCACCATGGTCCCGATTAAGGGTTCCCCCTGTGGCAAAGCCTTCCTGATTGGGACGAACGAGCATATCAACCGTCTTGAGGATCTCATCGACGACCCGGAAACCTTCGGCAGCACGGAAGGGCGCCGGTTCTTTGAAAAGGTCATGGCGGAGGGTCTGAAGTCCGGCTGTGAACTGCCGCTTGTTGGTCGAAAAGGCGTCGTCGGAGTGCTGGGAGCCTTCAGCCGTTCGGAAAGGGCTTTCTCTCAAGAGGAGTTTGGGTTTCTCGAGCAGGTCGCCCGCGAGGTGGCCGTTGCCGTCGAGAACGCTCTCGACTTCGAAAGAGTCATCAAAGACAGAGTCATCGAGCGGAAGCAGCGAATCTATCTCGAAGAGGAAGCCCGCGCCGAATTCGGGACCATCGTCGGTGAAAGCCCCGCGTTAAGATCCGCTTTACATCTGGTATCTGTGGTTGCGCCCACCGATTCGACCGTGCTGATTCAGGGCGAAACCGGGACCGGCAAGGAGCTGATTGCCCGCGCAATTCATAATCTGAGCGGCCGGCGCGAACGAGCGTTTGTCAAACTCAACTGCGCAGCGATTCCTCTGGGCCTCCTCGAAAGCGAACTGTTCGGACACGAAAGAGGCGCCTTTACCGGAGCGATCGCGCAGAAAACAGGGCGCTTTGAACTCGCCCATAAGGGCACGCTGTTTTTGGACGAGGTCGGCGATATTCCTCTCGATCTCCAGGCCAAGCTGCTGCGTGTCCTGCAGGAAAAGGAATTCGAGAGGCTGGGCAGCAACCACACACACAAGGTGGACGTGCGTCTGGTAGCGGCGACCCATCGCGATTTGTCAGCCATGGTCCGGCAGACAACCTTTCGCGAAGATCTCTACTATCGCCTGAAGGTGTTCCCCGTCAATGTTCCCGCTCTGCGCCAGCGCACCGAGGACATTCCGAAACTGGTCCGGCACTTTGTCGAGCTGTATGCACGCCGTATGAACAGGAAAATTGATTCCATTCCTGAAGAGACCATGGATGCGCTCGTGCGCTACCGCTGGCCCGGCAACGTTCGCGAACTGCAGAACTTCATAGAGCGCGCCGTCATCCTCTCTCCTCATACCGTGCTGCGGGCGCCCACTTCCGAGCTGGAGCCCTTCAGCGTCGCGAACGATCGCGTTCTGCCCATGACCGGCCTTGAAGGAGTTCAGCGTGACCATATTGTTCGCGCTCTCGAGGCAAGTAACTGGGTGGTTGGCGGCCGCAATGGCGCGGCCGAGCGGCTCGGCATGAAACGGACAACCCTGCTTTATAAAATGCGGAAATTTCGCATCCTTCGCCCCGTCTCGTCCCGGGAGGCGTACGGCTCCGAGAGCCGGGCCAGCCGCATCTGAACCTTTTCTCCCGCGCCCGGTCTGCCGACAACGGCCGCGACGGGAATCCGTCAGTGGCGGTCATCGGTCAGGATTCCGTCACGGAAGCCGTCCACTCTCCTGAACCCTTCCTCGCAGCGTGGTGCAGGCGCAGCACTTGCTCGTCCCCTCCAGGGGCCCCGGTCCTGGCAGGAGAGTTGCTCGGAAAGGTTTTGCCTGAGATTCCCGGGCACTCTCATGTCCAAAGGGATAACGGTCTCGGCAGGTGACCCTCCACCAAATGTCCAGTCTCCAGTCGAAATACGAAGCCGTGCGTTCCATGACTCGCTCTCTCACAGCGAACCTTTCCGCCGAGGATCAGATGGTTCAGTCCTGCCCTGAAGCCAGCCCGGTCAAGTGGCATCAGGCGCACACCACATGGTTCTTCGAAACGTTCGTCCTGCTCCCGTTCCTCGCGGATTACAAACCCTTCCGCCAGGAATTTCATCGGCTTTTTAACAGCGATTACACTTCTCTCGGCCAGGAGATTCCCGAGAAGAAATTGCGCGCGTCTTTCTCCCGGCCTTCGCTCGATGAGATTCTCTCTTTTCGCAGTCACGTCGACCTGGCGATCGGGAGCCTGCTGGCGCATTCCACTGGTGAGGACGCCTCACGACGCATCCTGCTGGGTCTGAACCACGAGCAGCAACACCAGGAACTGGCGCTGACTGACATTAAACATGCCTTCTTCTCGAATCCTCTGCGTCCCGCGTATGAAGATTCTCCCGTCTCCAGCGCCGGCCGGCAAGTCCCGAAACTGCAGTGGCGGCGTTTCCCGGGCGGACAAATCGAAATCGGCCGTTCCCTCCACACGGATGATTGGCAGGATTTCTGCTTCGACAACGAGACTCCGCGTCACACCGTCTTTCTGGCGCCTTTCGAAATCGCGAACCGCGAGGTTACCTGCCGAGAGTATCTGGAGTTCATCTCGGATGATGCCTATACCCGTCCCGAACTCTGGCTCTCGGAAGGCTGGGATGCACTCAGGCACGCCGATTGGGACGCTCCGCTGTACTGGGAGCGCGATCCGTGCGACGAAACCGGCTGGCGCATCTTCACGCTGCGGGGATGGCACGGACTCTCTGCGCTCCTCGATACTCCTGTCTGCCACATCAGCTTCTTCGAGGCCGATGCCTTCGCACGCTGGCGCGGCTGCCGCCTGCCAACCGAGGCTGAATGGGAGTTCGTCGCCAGTCCCGAACCCCGAACCGGGAATCTTCTGGATACCCGGAGACTGCATCCGGCAATCGCGACCGAAGAGACCCTCGGTCAAATCTTTGGGGATTGCTGGGAATGGACGGCCAGCCCCTGCACCGGCTACCCGGGATACAAGCCTCTTCCCGATGCCCTGGGGGAATACAACGGAAAGTTCATGTCGAGCCAGATGATTTTGCGCGGCGGATCCTGCGTGACGCCCGCCGGCCACGTGCGCGCCACATACCGCAATTTCTTCCCGCCAACAACGCGCTGGCAGTTCACCGGCATCCGTTTGGCTGTTTGAGGGAGCCCAATGGGTTCCCCAGCCGCAGGCCGTAGCTCCGGATCTTCCCGGTGTGGCGCGGCAGCTGATTGCGCTCTGGCGAATGTCATGACCAAATGTTGTCAGTGTTGGGCGGTGGTCACCCATCTGTCATTCAATGACAGGGACCATCGACGCCTTCCCGGATCAATCCCGCAAAGCGGCAAGGAGTTAGCTCTGAGCGCATTCGCGCACCCGCCGATGGCATTGCGGTTGCACTCGGATGAGTGTCGGCACACCACCAGGAGAATCCACACCAGAAGTCAGGGAGATATTCACATGAGTCCAATCTCGTCAGAGCAAAAAGTCAGCAGCATCGCCAATCGGCCGGAGCAACGAAAAACGCCGGAGGGGACGACCCAGTCCGGCATTCCCGTTGTGTCCATCGAGAGAGTGGAGGCCGATGACGTCCAGGTCTTTTACCGTTCAGCCGGTGATCCTGCAGCTCCCGTCGTGCTCTTGCTGCACGGGTTTCCCTCGTCGTCGTTCATGTTCCGGGACCTCATTCCGCGGCTCGCCGATCAGTACCACGTGATCGCGCCCGATCTGCCGGGATTTGGATTCACTGAAGTTCCTGTCTGGCGGAATTACACCTACACCTTCGACGCATTGGCCGGCACCATCGAGGCTTTCACCGAAGCGCTCGGCCTGAAACGGTATGCGATCTATGTCTTCGACTACGGTGCCCCAACCGGTTTCCGTCTGGCGGCGCGTCATCCGGAACGTGTAACGGCCATCATTTCGCAGAATGGCAACGCCTACGAAGAGGGACTGGGCGACGCCTGGGCGCCGATCAGGAAATACTGGGCTGAACCTATAGCAGCAAACCGGGAAGTGATCCGGCAGGCAATCCTCAATCTGGAAGGAACTCGCTGGCAATACACCCACGGCGTCGCAAATCCGGAAACCGTTGCGCCCGAGTCCTGGACACTCGATGCGGCCCTGCTGGAACGCCCCGGCAACAAGGACATCCAGCTTGATCTGTTCCTGGACTACGCGTCGAACGTGAAGCTCTATCCCAGGTTTCAGGAATATTTCCGCCAGTCGAAGCCGCCGCTGCTCGCCATCTGGGGGAAGAACGATCCCTTCTTCATTCCCCCGGGAGCGGAGGCATTTCGAAAGGACATTCCCGACGCCCGCGTGCAGTTCCTCGATACCGGCCACTTCGCCATCGAGACCCATGCTCCGGAGATCGCCGGCGCGATGAAGGATTTCCTCGAAGCGAACGCTGTTTCAGCCCCGCGGGAGAAGGCAGCGGCACGATGAGATCCCCCACGGGAACCGTCGTTCTGGTTCATGGTGCGTGGGCCGATGGGTCATGCTGGACGAACGTCATCCTGCCGCTGCGACGTCACGGCTTGAAGGTCATTGCAGCACCCCTCCCCCTGACATCTCTCTCTGATGACGCGGCGGCCCTCCGGCGCGTCATCGAGAGAACCACGGGGCCAGTCACTCTCGTAGCACATGCCTATGCCGGCGCCGTGATCGCTGCGGCCCAGCATGAACGGGTGGAATCGCTGGTGTACGTCGCAGCGCTGGCGCCCGATCAGGGCGAGACCGTCGCGGAGGTCTTTTATCGCGCCGCGCCGCACCCCGAGGCCCCCCATCTCCAGCCGGATTCCGATGGGTGGATCTGGATGCCGGAAGAGCATTTCGGCCGCGCCGTTGCGCACAACGCGTCGGAGGATCAGCTGGCCATCATGGGCGTGCTCCAGCGTCCGATCTCGGTGCGATGCATCCAGGAGAAAGCGCCGGCGCCGGCCTGGAAGACAAAGCCATCGTGGTATCTCATCGCCGAAGAGGATCGCATGATTCATCCCGAGACGCAGGCATTCATGGCGGGTCGGATGCGAGCAACCGTCACTTCGCACCCGGTCGACCACTCTCCCATGTATACCGCCCCAAAACTTGTCATCGACGTCATCCAGGAAGCGGCGAGAGCCACGGTTTCCAACTGAGCTGAGGATCTCATGAAGAATGGCAAAGTCGCTGTCGTGACCGGTGCGAGCCAGGGTATCGGCCGTGCGACGGCGCTGCGGCTGGCGCGTGATTTTTCCGCGGTCGTCCTTGCCGCCAGAAATGAAGACGAACTGGAAAAAACCGCAGCCGGCGTAAAGTCGGCGGGCGCTGAGCCGCTGGCTGTTGCACTCGATTTGCGCGAGCCTCAGTCGGCGGCGGTGCTCATCGGCAAAACGCTCGATCGCCTCGGCAGAGTCGACGCTCTGCTCAATATCGCCGGGGCTGTGCCGCAGATTGACCTCTTTGAAATGACCGACGCCCAGTGGGAGGATGGCCTCGCCCTCAAGCTGCACGGAGCGCGCCGCCTGACCGTGCACGCCTGGGATGCCCTGAAGGCTTCGCATGGCTCCGTCGTCCTGATCTCCGGCAGCGCCGCGCTCGATCCCAAGCCGGGCTTTGCCGCCGTCGCCGCCGTGAATGCTGCGATCATTGCGCTGGCCAAGGCATTCGCCGAACAGGGCATTCAGGACGGCGTGCAGGTCAACAGCGTTGTGCCCGGCGCGGTGATGACGGGACGTCGCCGCTCATTCATGGAACACTGGGCCCCCGACCATGGCATGAGCGTGGAGGAGGCGATGAAGAAGTTTCCCGAAAAGGCCGGCATCGCGCGTTACGGCGAACCGGAAGAGATTGCCGGACTGATGGCGTATCTGGTTTCCGAAGAAGCGCGCTGGCTCACAGGGGCCTCGGTGCGAATGGACGGCGGCGAAATCAAGGGAATCTAGCCGCCCAGTCGGAAGGGTCGGCGAAACCGCGGCCACGCCAGGATTCTGGATTTCGACCTTGCCGAGAGGATGGATCCGCCAGGCGCCAGGATGAGGCAAAACGAAGAACCCTCCCAGCCTGCCACCGTCACCGCTATACAATTTCCTGATCCGATGAGGAGACTCGACGGCCATGAACTTGTGGGTTCAGGACATCCGCTTCGCGCTGCGGCAACTCCGTAAGACACCGCTGTTCGCCGTCACCGCAATTGTGACTCTCGGACTGGGCATCGGCGTCAATGCCGCCATGTTCTCTGTCATCGAGCAGGTTGTTCTTCGCCCTTTACCCTATGGCAACCGGGATCGTCTGGTCGCAATGGAGAATATCCGTCAGAATGGCCCCTCCGGCGCTTCTGAATCTTTCTCCCTGCCCGACCTGAAGGATTATGCCGCCCGCGCGCGCTCCATTCAGGGGATTGCCGCGTTTACTGTCCAGCTGCCGACGCTGGGCGGCACCGACAATCCTCAGCTGGTCCCCCAGCTCATGGTGACGCCGAACCTTTTCGAGGTGATGGGCCTTCACACGCAGCTGGGGCGCGGCTTTACCCCCGCCGACGGCAAGCCTGGCCAAAACAGAGTGCTGGTGCTGAGCGACGAGACGTGGAGGAAGTTCTATCACGCCGACCCGTCCATCATCGGCCGGTCGATTCCGATCAATGGCGACCCCTACACGGTCATCGGCGTTCTTCCTCCCAATGTTCTCTTTCCCATGGGAGCCAGTCAGGAGATCCTCAGCCCGCTGAATCTGGAAGACCCGTCGCTGCAGGACCGCAACAGCGGCGTTCTTCAGGCAGTGGCCCTGCTTCGTCCCGGTGTTACCGCGGCGCAGGCACAGACCGAGCTGACCGGGATTCACGCCCAGCTGCTCCATGACTATCCAACAACCGAAAGCAAAGGCGAAGCGGTTCGCCTGGTCGATTACCACTCGTACATCACGCAGCACTCCCGCGCCGCGATTTTCGCACTCGACTGGGCGGTCCTCGCTGTATGGCTCATCGCCTGCGCCAACGTAGCCGGGCTGATGCTGACTCGTTCCAACAGCCGCCGTCGCGAGATCGCCATCCGCAGCGCGCTGGGGGCGCCTCGCCGCCGCATTCTGCAGCAGTTCCTCACCGAAAGCTTTCTGATCAGCCTCGGCGGAGCCGTCTTCGGTCTTGGGGTTGCGGTGCTCGCCCTGCGGCTCCTTCGCCATTTCCTCGCCGACACCGTTCTGAATGGTGCAGACATCCACATCAACGGCGAGGTGCTGGCGTTTCTGCTGTTAGCGTCCTGTATCTCGGCACTGCTTTTCGGCTGGGCGCCCGCATGGCATGCGGCAAACGTCCCTGCACAGGAAGGTCTGCGCGAAGGAACGGCTGCGGCGGGAACCAGCCGTCGTCAGGCACTCTGGCGCGATGGACTGGTGGTCACCGAGATTACCCTGACGCTGGCTCTGCTGATTGCCGCCGGCCTGATGATGCGCACGCTGCTGAGTCTGCGACACGCCGATCTCGGCTTCAATACCGGGAATGTCCTGACCGGCTCCCTGTACGTGCCCACCCACGGCGCCTGGTGGACGCTCCCCACAGGTGCGAATGCCAGAATCAACATGATCCAGACCTTCTACGATCCCCTCGCGCAGAAGTTCCGGCAAACGCCCGGCGTGATCGCGGCCGGATTCACCACAGTACGGCCACTGGAGCCGCAATGGAACTTCGACGACAACGTGGAGGTGCGAGACCGGCCCACGCCACCGCCTGGACAGGAGGCTCATGCGCAGGTCCGCGCGGCAACCACCGGCTTCTTCCAGGCCATGGGCATCCGCCTCCTCTCCGGTCGCCTCTTCGATCAGGACGATGGGCCCGCTGCGCCCATTGCCATCATCGTTAACCAGACCTTCGCCCGCACCGAATTCCCTCACCAGAATCCTCTCGGCCAGCAAATCGAGGTCGGCGACAAGGGCAAGCCGCGCGAATGGGGAACGATCGTCGGTGTGGTCGAGGACGCCAGGCAGAACAGCCCCGGCGAGCCTGCCGTTCCCGAGATGGACATCAACCTGGAACAGCTCACCCCCGCCGATATGTTCTATCCGTTGCTGGCCACATTCCACATGGATATCGCTGTCCGCAGCCGCCTCGATCCGAAACTCCTCGAGAACACGGTCCGCCGCGATGTGCACGACCTGCAGCCGCAGATCGCCGTCGAAAATCTCGAAGCGATGCAGCAGGTGGTCGATGACGCTCTGGGCGGACAAACGCTGGCCGCTCGTCTGCTGGGGATCTTCGGCCTCGCGGCGCTCCTCATTGCGGTTGCCGGCATTTACGGTCTGCTCGCGTATTCCGTCAGCCAGCGCACCCGGGAGATCGGCGTTCGCATGGCGCTCGGCGCCGAGCGGGGCAATATTATCTGGCTGATCCTGCGCCATGCGCTGGTGCTGCTTCTGCTCGGCACGGGAATCGGACTGCTCGTGGCGTGGATCGCGCGCGGCGTCATGCGCGCCTGGCTGTTCGGAGCGGCCGGCTACGATGTGGCCACGATTGTTCTTGTCGTTCTCGTCCTGGCCCTTTGCGGAGTGGCAGCCAGCTACTGGCCCGCGCGGCGCGCTGCCAGCGTCGATCCCATCGAGGCTCTCCGGACCGAGTAACATCGGGACAGAGCCATCCGCCTCTTAACAATTAATTTGGCAAAGGCAATCGCGCCGAACCTGGCGCCAGGATCAGGAGGAAAAGGTTACTGCTGTGATACCGGGGCCATGTTCGCTTTGGCCCGCTCCGCGGCCACCAGGCCGGCATGCTGCCGCAGCATCGCGAATGCCCCTCGGCAAATGCCATACGCCAGAAGAACTCCAAAAGCCAGAGAAGCGAGGGTTGCGCATACCAGCATCAGCAAATTGATTGCGTCCTGCATATCAGAAAACGTACCCGGGTGCCCGGATCTCCTGCACTAAGATGCGCCGACACGTGATCGGCCGATGATCGTTCCGATGTCATTCTTAACAGAAAAGTCGACACGTTGACCCACTTTTCTGTTGCCCAATAAGATACCGAAAGGATTATCTTTCCTGATTTTAGCCCGAGTGTCCCGTTTTGCAACTGGTCAACGAGCCGCTTGCTTGCAACTTTTGCGGAGTCGTCATACTACCAAAGTCACCTTCGTCGTCCATGGCCATCACACAAATTACCGTCCGCGGCGCCCGCCAACACAACCTCCGCGACATCAGCGTCCAGATTCCCCGTAATGCGCTGACGGTCGTCACCGGCTTGTCCGGGTCGGGGAAATCCTCGCTCGCTTTCGACACGATTTATGCCGAGGGCCAGCGGCGCTACGTCGAAACGCTCTCTGCCTACGCGCGCCAGTTTCTGGACCAGATCGAACGGCCCGACGTCGATTCCATTGAGGGCCTCAGCCCGGCCATTTCCATCGAGCAAAAGACCACCAGCCGCAGTCCCCGTTCCACCGTCGGCACCATCACCGAAATTTACGATTACCTGCGTCTGCTGTATGCCTCCGTCGGCGTGCCCCACTGCCCGAATTGCGGCCGGCAAATCTCGCGCCAGTCCGCCGAGCAAATTGTGGAGCGCATCCTGGCACTCGCGCCCGGCGAACGCGTTACCATCTACGCTCCCGTGGTTCGCGGCCGCAAGGGAGAATTCAAGGATCTGCTCGACAAGCTCGACCAGCAAGGATTCCGGGCTCGCGTCGATGGCGAAATCCGGGATCTGGCTGAGCCGCTGAACCTGGAAAAGCGCAAAAATCACACCATTGAAGCGATCGTTTATCGCGCTGTCCTCAAGCCAGGGATTGAGAAGGCTCTGGCGGCATCCGTCGAAAAGGCTCTGCAGATGGCCAACGGCCTGGTGCTCGTTGCCACCCAGAAGGACGAGCAGTTGTACTCCTCGTCGATGGCGTGCCCGGACTGCGGCCTGGACGTGCCGAAGCTGGAGCCGCGCAGCTTCTCGTTCAACAGCACCTACGGCGCATGCCCGGAGTGCCACGGTCTCGGCAGCATCTACGATTTCGATCCGGCCAGGATCATCATTGACTGGTCCAAGCCGCTCCTCGACGGGGCGCTCGGACCTGGCTCCGCTTCTCAGTATCTGCACCGCCTCATTCGCATCGCGGCGGACCGCTACAAAATCGACCTGGAGAAGCCGTTCGAGCAGTTGCCGCAGAAACAGCAGGACCTCCTGCTCCACGGGCCGCCCCAGGCCGAAGCCCCACGCACCGGGTTCCACGGAATTCTGGCTTATCTTCGCGATTCACTCGAAGAAGCCCGCTCCGATTCCTACCGCGAATGGATGATGCAGTACATGTCGGCATCGGAGTGTCCGGCCTGCCACGGCCGGCGGCTGCGTCCGGAATCCCTCGCCGTCAAAATCGACAGCATGTCGATTGCGGATTTCACAGCTCTGCCCATTGAGCGGGCGCTGGATCGCGCTCGCGGCATCAGCTTTAACGCCCGGGAAGCCCTGATCGCCGAGCGCCTCCGCAAAGAGATCGTCGAGCGGCTGCAGTTCCTCAATACCGTCGGCCTGAGCTATCTCTCGCTCAACCGCAACGCGGCCACGTTGTCCGGCGGGGAAGGCCAGCGCATCCGTCTTGCGACTCAGATCGGCTCCCGGCTCCGCGGCGTTCTGTATGTCCTCGACGAGCCTTCCATCGGACTGCACCAGCGCGATAACCAGCGGCTGATCCATGCCCTCGAGTCGCTGCGCGACCTCGGCAATACCGTCCTTGTCGTCGAGCATGACGAAGAGACCATCCGCCATGCCGACTACGTTCTCGACCTCGGCCCGGGCGCAGGACGCCTGGGCGGTCAGGTCGTCGCGCAGGGATCTCCGGAGTCCATCATGCGCACACCGGCTTCGCTGACCGGACGCTACCTGGCCGGAGAAATCTCCACGATCCACCGTCTTTTCCCGCGGGCCGTCACGGGGAAATGGATCACCGTCGAGGGCGCGCGCAGCCACAACCTGCAGAATCTGACCGTTAAGTTCCCTGTCGGCGTCATGACTGTCGTCACCGGTGTCTCCGGCTCCGGCAAGAGCACGCTGGTCAACGACATTCTGTACCGCGCTCTGGCGAAGGAACTCTACGGCTCGCGCGAAGCTCCTGGCGAGCACACACGCATCAAAGGCTTCGATTTGCTCGACAAGGCCATCCGCATCGATCAGTCGCCCATCGGCCGCACACCACGCTCGAACCCCGCCACCTATACCGGCGTCTTCACTGCGATTCGGGATCTGTTTGCGATGCTCCCGGAGTCCCGCGAACGAGGCTACAAAGCAGGCCGCTTTTCGTTCAACGTGCAGGGAGGCCGCTGCGAAGCCTGTCAGGGCGAAGGCCAGCGCCGCATCGAAATGAACTTCCTCCCCGATGTCTATGTCCAGTGCGAGGTCTGTAACGGTCGCCGCTACAATCAGGAAACGCTGGCGGTGAAATTCAACGGTCATTCCATCGCGGATATCCTCGATCTCACGATCGAAGATGCCCTCCCGGTGCTGGCCGACATTCCTCAGGCGCGGCAAAAGCTGGAAACCCTTGTCGACGTCGGGCTCGGCTACATTCATCTGGGCCAGGCCGCAACCACGCTCAGCGGCGGCGAAGCGCAACGCATGAAACTGGCTCGCGAGCTCTCCAAGCGTCAAACCGGCCGTACGCTCTATCTGCTCGACGAACCCACGACCGGACTCCACTTCGATGACGTTCGCAAGCTCCTCGAAGTCCTCCACCGGCTGACCGATCTCGGCAACACGGTGATCATCATCGAGCACAATCTCGATGTCATCCGCAATGCCGACTGGGTCATCGATCTGGGCCCCGAGGGCGGCGAGGGCGGCGGCCGTATCGTTGCCGAGGGCCCACCGGAACAGGTGGCGGCTATCCCCCATTCGTATACTGGCCAATTTCTTCGGCCCTTTTATGCTGGTGCCACGGCCCAAACCCGCATTTCGTCCGCCCCTGCCAACGGAAACCGCCGCCGGCGCCTTCTAACCGCCGAAAGGAAAAAAGAGACGGTGCAATGAACGACGCCGACCTCAGTCAACAACCGCCCCTCGGTTCCGACTCCGAAACACACGCTTCTCCGTCACCCGGCGCCGGTGAGTCTCAGCCCTCTGGCGCACCTGACGACGGTCCCAGCTATCTGTGGCGCCCGATGGAGCCGCCGGTCTCCCCTATCGAACCTGCGCCGGCGCCTCCGCCGCCGAAGCTGATTCCCAATCTCGGTCATTCGCTGGTCTTCTTCGCCCTTCTCGTGCCCGCCTTCCTCGGCGGATGGATCGTCACCTTTGGCATCCTGCGCCTGGTACTCCACAAAGTTCCCACCCAGGCGGTGATCCTTCGCGTGGGGCATGAGGTCCGCTATGCCATCACCGCCCAGGCCGTCGCCTACGGTATCCAGTGGGCTCTGGCAGCTCTGGTCTTCTCTCTCTGGTGGGGCCGCTCGCTGGCCCGCGGCGTCCACTGGAACCTTGCCGCTGCCGGCCGTTCGTTTTTGCGCCTGGCCCTGTTGGGGGTTGCCACCGGACTGGTGATCACGCTGGCCGGCAACTTCCTGCCCATGCCCAAAGCGCCTCCCATTCTGAACGACCTCACCAACTCCACGGCAGGCGCCTGGATGCTGATGGCGTTTGGCATCACCCTCGCTCCGCTCACCGAAGAACTGGCGTTCCGCGGATTTCTTCTCCCCAGCCTCGTGAACGTTTTCCGCTGGATGGGCCGCCGTGGCACGATGAGCGAGAGTTCGGTCCGCGCCATCGGCATCCCCATCGCCGTCGTTCTCACCTCGATCCCGTTTGCCATGGTGCACGCCCAGCAAGTCTCAGACTCGTGGGGGCCGCTGCTCCTCATCGGGATGGTCAGCGTAATCCTGTGCATTATCCGCCTCGCGACCGATTCCGTCGCGGCGGGCTTTGTGGTGCACGCCTGCTACAACTTCACCCTCTTTGCCGGCCTGCTCGTGCAAACCGACGGCTTCCGCCACCTGGAGAAGCTGAAGGGCTGACGCCACTCCGGACTGCTATCCTGCATTCAATTGCATGCCGGATTCGCCCGTAGCTGCCACGCTTTCGCGCACCCACGCTGTCCGCACCGCGGGTCTGGCCCTCTTTCTTCTCACCACCCTCAACCTCTTCAACTTCATCGACCGCTATGTTCTGCCGGGCGTCCAGCCCCTCATCCAGCACGACTTCAGGATCGATGATGCGCACGCCGGCCTGCTCACCTCGGCCTTCTTCTTCACCTACATGTGCGTTGCGCCGCTCACCGGCTGGCTCGGCGACCGGTTTCCCCGCAAGCCGCTGATCGTCGCCGGCGCCCTGATCTGGAGCGCGGCCACCCTTCTCACGGCCACGGTTCACAGCTACGACACGCTGCTCCTTCGCCACGCTGCCGTCGGCATCGGCGAAGCCACCTTCAGCATCTTTGCACCGGCGCTTCTCGCAGACTTCTACCCGGAAGAAGATCGCAACCGCGTGCTGAGCATCTTCTACATCACGATTCCCGTCGGCGGCGCTCTGGGCTATCTCCTTGGCGGCGAGTTGGGCGAGCACTTCGGCTGGCGCATGCCCTTCTATGTCGCCGCCGCGCCCGGAGTGATCATCGCTCTCCTGTTCTGGCTTTTCGTGCGCGAGCCTCAACGCGGCAGCGCCGATACGCTGCAGGCCACCTCCGCCCGAGCCAGTCTCCATGGCCTCTTCCGCAATCCCGCCTACTGGGCCGCCACCCTGGGCATGGCGATGTGGACCTTCGCCGTCGGCGGCATCTCCACCTGGCTGCCCACTTTCCTGCGCCGCTTTGCCGGATATTCCGTCGCAGGCGCCGGCCTCACCGCCGGCGAAATCACCGCCATCGATGGCCTGCTGGCCACCATTGCCGGTGGCTGGCTGGCGCAGATGTGGCTTAAACGCAATCACCGCGCTCTCTACCTCGTTTCCGCGTGGGGCTCCCTGCTCGCCGTTCCCTTTGCTGCCTCCGTCTTCTTTGGACCCATTCGCTGGCTCGTGCCCGGGGCCTTTGTTGCTGAGTTCTTCATCTTCCTCAATACAGGACCTCTGAATGCCGCCATCGTCAATTCCGTCGCGGCCCCTATCCGCGCGACAGCCATCTCCGTGAACCTTTTCACGATTCACTTCCTGGGCGATGCCTTCTCACCCGGCCTGATCGGCCGCATTTCCGACGCCACCAATCTCCGCATCGGACTCGGCTCGACACTCTTTGCCCTCGCCGCCTCCGGAGTCATCCTTCTGGCCGGATCGCGATTCGCCCCTCGGTTGCCGGACCTGGAACCCGGCTCAGCGCCAACCTCTCATTAAACCGATGCATTGGCCCCTCCTGATCACAACAACTCCCGGCGGCATCATTCTCGCGGTCTGGACCCAGCGCGCTGTCGGCGCCCAGCGCCATCTGCAACGGATTCCCAACCTGCTCGATTCGCGCTACGATCCTGTGCCGGCGCGATCCACCTCCGAAAACCGGCGGATCACCGTCATCGTCCCCGCCCGCAACGAAGCCCCGACCATCGAGGCCACCCTGCGCTCGCTCCTCTCGCAGACGATCCCACTCGAAATCCTCGCCGTCGACGACCGATCGACAGATGACACCGGCGCCATCATGGATCGCGTCGCCGTGGGTTCCCTGCCCAATGGCAAGTTCCTCTCAGTCATTCACGTCAGTTCCCTGCCGCCGGGCTGGATCGGCAAGAACCACGCGATGGCCCTGGCCGCGCGGCAAACCGGAACGCCCTGGCTGCTGTTCACCGATGGCGACGTCCTCTTTCGTCCAGACACCCTGGAGCGGGCCCTGCGTTTCGCGGACGATTCCGGCGCAGACCATGTCGTCCTGCTGCCGACGCTGATCCTGAAGTCATCAGGCGAGCGCATGATGTCGGCCATGTTTCAATCGCTTACTCTGCTCGCGTGGCGTCCATGGAGAATCGCCGACCCGAAAGCCACGCGCGAATCCATTGGGATGGGCGCCTTCAACCTCGTCCGCGCCGAGGCCTACCGGGCCACGGGCGGATTCGAAACCTTCCCCATGGAGATCCTCGAAGATCTGCGCCTTGGCCGTGAAATCAAGCACCACGGCTATCATCAGCGCATGGTCCTCGGTCGCGATCTCATCCGCCTGCATTGGGCCGCCGGCGCGTTCGGCATGGTGAACAATCTGACCAAGAATATCTACGCGACCTTCCGCTTCCGCCCGGCGCTCCTCCTCGGGGCGTGGCTCGGCCTGCTCATCTTCTTTGGCGTTCCTCTCGCCGGACTTTTCGCCCCCACCACAGTCATTCGCATCATCAGCATCCTTTCTCTGCTGATGATCGCCCTGCTCTACCAGCAGGCGTCGCGCTTCTACACTCGCGTCAGTCTTGCCTGGGTCTTCACGTTTCCCGTAGCCCTGGCGCTAATTCTCTATGCCATGCTCCGCTCCATGATCCTCACCCTCACCCGAGGCGGTGTCGTCTGGCGCGGCACGTTTTATCCTCTTCGCGAACTCCGCCGCAATCTGGAACCCCTGCGCTAGACGGTAGGATGGATATACTACTGCGGTAGTACAATCGGAGTATGAAGTCCAAGGCAAAAACATCGATCACCCTTTCTTCCGACGTCCTGGATCGAATCGACAAGGTGGTTGGTCGGGACAGTTCCCGTTCGGCTTTCATTGAGCAGGTCCTTCGCCAATACTTTCGCTCCAGTGCTCGCCGCCTCGCCCACGCGCGCGATCTGAACCGCATTAATGCAGCAGCCGATCGCCTCAACAAAGAGGCGCTGGATTCTCTCGAATTTCAAGTCTCGGACTGATGGACCGTAATGAGACGAGGCGAACTCTATCGTGTTTCGAAGCCGGGCGGTGACCCGAAGCAATTTCGCGTCTTTGTCGTTGTGAGCCGGCAAGCTCTGATCGACTCCAGATTTTCAACCGTAATCTGCGCTCCCGTGTTCACTTCCGGTGAAGGCCTTTCCACCCAGGTCTCAGTCGGCGTCGACGAAGGCCTGAAGCACGAGAGCTGGATCATGTGCGACAACCTGGTTAGCCTCCGTAAGACGGATTTGACCCATTATGTGGGCTCGCTGGCGCGCGGTAAGCTGGCCGAGTTGAATCAGTCACTCGGGATGGCTTTGGATCTCGATTGATCTCGGCGTGCTCCTCTAAACCCTGTACCTGTGCCCTGGTCCCGGTGCCTTGTAAACTGTAGTGGAGGTCCCCATGCCCGAAACCCAGCGCCGTAAGACCGTCACGGTGAAAATTGGCCATGTTCGCGTCGGCTCGGACGCCCCCGTGGTCGTCCAGTCGATGACCAACACCGACACAGCCGACGCCGCCTCGACCATCCAGCAGGTCGCCGATCTCGTCGAGGCCGGATCCGAGCTCGTTCGCGTCACCGTGAACAACGACGCTGCCGCTCAGGCCGTCCCGCATATCGTCGAAGGCCTCGCGAAGCGCGGCATCAGCGTCCCCATCATCGGCGACTTCCACTACAACGGCCATCAGCTGCTGAGGAAGTACCCGGCCTGCGCCCAGGCCCTGGCAAAATACCGCATCAACCCCGGCAACGTCTCCATCGGCCGCAAGGACGACGACAATTTCCGCACCATGATCGAGTGCGCCGTCGAGAACCAGAAGCCCGTCCGCATCGGCGTCAACTGGGGCTCGCTCGACCAGGCCCTGCTCACGCGCATGATGGATGAGAACTCAAAGCGCACCAATCCCGCTCCTGCGCGCGACGTAATGCTCGAGGCGATGTGCCGCTCCGCCCTCGATTCAGCCGCCGCCGCCGAGCGCTACGGGCTCCGCCACGATCAGATCATCATCAGCGGCAAGGTTTCCGGCGTCCGCGACCTCATCGACGTCTACGAAATGCTCGCGGCCCGCTGCGACTATCCGCTGCACCTCGGCCTCACCGAAGCCGGCATGGGCATGAAGGGCATCGTCGCCTCCACTGCCGGCCTGGCGCCCCTCCTGCTGCAAGGCATCGGCGACACCATCCGCGTTTCCCTCACGCCGAAGCCCGGCGCCAGCCGTACAGAGGAGGTATTGACCGCCCAGCAGATCCTGCAGTCGCTCGGGATTCGCAGCTTTACGCCGCAGGTCACGGCTTGCCCCGGCTGCGGACGCACCACCAGCACCTTCTTCCAGGAACTGGCCCAGCAGATCCAGGACTATCTCCGCACCTCGATGCCCGTCTGGCGCGCCCAGTACCCCGGCGTCGAGGAGCTCAAGCTGGCCGTCATGGGCTGTGTGGTCAATGGGCCCGGCGAATCGAAGCACGCCAACATCGGCATCTCGCTGCCGGGCACCTTCGAGGAGCCCAAAGCGCCGGTCTACGTCGACGGCCGCCTGATGACCACCCTGCGCGGCGACACCATCGTCCAGGATTTCCAGAAAATCCTCGACGAGTACGTGCGCACGCGATACGGCAGTCGCGAGCTGGAAACAACGGCCGTCTGATCGTCGGGTCTGCCCAGGCGCGATTCCCATAAAACGAACGGGAACTCTCCCCATGCACGCAGTTGTGCGAATGCACTACTATGCAATGTCGCCCTGGGGAACGCCATGACCCACTATTCAACTCTCCATATCCATCCCGAAGGCTGTACTCATACCATCCTTCTGAACCGGCCCGAGAAGCGCAACGCGCTCACCCATCAACTGATGGAAGATCTGACAGACGCCCTCGAGTCCGCAGCCTCCAGTCCCGTCTGCCGAGTCATCATTCTCACCGGGGCCGGTTCGGCGTTTTGCGCCGGTCTCGATCTGGAGCACCTGCGCACCATGGCGGAGAAATCCGGCCAGCAGTCGTTTGCCGACGAATATGAGGCCGACGCCGAACGCATCGCCACGCTGCTGCGTACGCTCTATAACCTGCCCGTGCCCACGATCGCGGCCGTGAATGGACCCGCGATCGCCGGCGGCATGGGCATCGCGACCCTTTGCGATTTCACGCTCGCGGTTCCAGAAGCCAAATTTGGCTATACCGAAGTCCGCATCGGTTTCATCCCGGCCATCGTCTCCGCGTTCCTGCGCATACAAATTGGCGATAAGCGCAGTCGCGACCTGCTTCTCACCGGCCGCCTCATCTCCGCCGAGGAAGCCCATGCTCTGGGTCTCGTTACCCGCATCGTGCCCGAGGCCGAACTCATGCGGGAAGCCCGCGCCCTCGCCAGCCGCCTCCAGCGCAACAGCCCCGCAGCGATGGAAGCGACGAAGCGCCTGATCGGAAGGTTCGCCGACCGCTATCTCTCCGATGACATCGAGGCCGCCGTCCGCGCCAGCGTTCAGGCACGCAGCACCGACGATTTCCGGGAAGGCGTTACCGCCTTTCTGGAAAAGCGCGACCCGCAGTGGCCTTCGCTTCGCAAGCCAAGACCACCCCACTCGTCCTGACCGCTTCCGCCATAACCACTTTCTGCGCCAGATTGGCATCTCATCCGGACCACTTGCGGCGGAATTACCATAGCCACTACCATCCGTCCAATGGGTGAAATGTCTTCAGGAATCCTTCCGGTTATCCCCATTGACCGTGCGGCCGACATGCCTTTGCATCGTCAGGTCTATGCAGGATTTCGCAACGCCATCCTCCGCGGCGACCTGGCGGCTGGTCAGCAGGTGCCTTCCAGCCGTTCGCTTGCGGCGGAACTGGAGATATCCCGATTTCCCGTTTTGGACGCGTATGCCCAGCTGCTGGCGGAAGGATACTTCGAGACTCGTGTCGGCGCAGGAACCTTCGTCTCCGCCACGATGCCTGCCCAGCGTTCTCAGCCTTCCAACGATGTCCCGCCTACGTTCACGCCGCGGCCCACATCGCGGCGTTCTCTCCTCTATCCGCTCAGTAAGCCGGTCCCGTGGCGGGGTGGGTGGGGATCGTTCGGTGTGCACCAGCCGGCTCTGGATCAGTTCCCTTACGAGATCTGGTCCAGGCTGGTCGCCCGCCACGCCCGCGATCCGCGCATCAACGTCATCCACCGCATCGATCCTCTCGGATTGCCCGCATTCCGCGAGGCGCTCTGTTCCTACCTCCGCACGGCGCGCGCGGTCCGCTGCGATCCCGGCCAGATTATGGTCGTAGCCGGTTCCCAGCAGGCGCTCGACATCACCGCTCGCGTCCTCCTCGATGCCGGCGATGCCGTATGGATCGAAGAGCCCTGCTATCCCCTGGCGCGCGCCCTCCTGCTTGGATCGGGATGCCGGCCTGTTCCGGTGCCGGTCGACGCGGAGGGCCTGGATGTGAACGAGGGGTTACGCCTCGGTTCCGAAGCCCGCGTCGCTTTTGTCACACCCTCGCACCACTATGCGCTTGGCGTCACCATGAGCGCCTCCCGGCGTTTCCAGTTGCTGGAATGGGCTCGGCAATCCTCCTCCTGGATCGTGGAAGACGACTACGACAGTGAATACCGCTTCGAGAGCATGCCTATTCCGTCCCTGCAGGGCCTCGACACCGACGGGCGCGTTATCTACATCGGCACCTTCAGCAAGGTTCTCCGTCCATCGCTCCGGCTCGGTTACATCGTTGTTCCACCCGATTTGGTCGACCGTTTCACCGCAGTCCGCCACGCGATGGATATCTTCCCCCCTTACCTGTTTCAGGAAGTGCTGACCGACTTTATGCGCGCAGGCCATTTCGGCCGGCACATACGCCGGATGCGCACCCTCTACAAGGCCCGGCGGACCGCTCTGGTGGATTGCCTGCGGAGCGAATTCGGCGACCTGCTGCAGATCCACGGCTCCGAAGCCGGTATGCATCTCACTGTCACCCTCCCGCCGGGCTTCAGTGACGTCGAGGTCGCGACTGCCGCAGCCCGGGAGAAGCTCTGGCTCTGGCCCCTGTCGCTCTGTTACACCGGGAGCCCGAACCGGCAGGGCTTCCTCCTCGGTTATGCCAATACCCCCGAGGATCAGATGGCCGCCGAGGTCCGGCATTTGCGCCTGGTTCTGGCCCTCTGATTCGACCACGCGCGGCGGGCACTGGTTATGACGAATCCAGGAAGAGTGGTTATGGCAACCCGTCTTCAAACGAGCCCACACTCAGACCATCGCCTTTCTCCCCGGAGGTGCGGTCATGAGAACTTACGCGTTTTCCGCAGGGGCCCTCATTCTGGCTTCCGCGATCTTCTGCGCCGGTGCGGCTCCGTTTGCTTCGGCTGAATCCCTTCCGCAGGCCACCTCGAGCGTCGCTCTCGAGTCTATGCCGCCCGAACTGCGCGGCGACCTGTTCATGGCCCGCGGCCAGTATGTGCAGGCCGTCGATGCCTATCGGCAGGTGTCTCCCATGACGGCGATTGTGTGGAACAAGCTGGGAATCGCGTGGCATCATCTGTCCGCCGTCGATGAAGCGAAGCGCGATTACGAGCGCGCGCTGCTGATCCGCCCGAACTATCCCGAGGCCATCAACAATCTCGGTGCGGCGTACTTCGAGCAGAAGGACTATAAGAAGGCCATCAAGCTCTACCGTCACGCGATGCAGCTCATGCCCACATCGGCTGTCATTGCAGCGAATCTCGGCACGGCTTATTTTGCACGCGGCAAATATAAGCCCGGCATTGTCGCCTACCGCAAGGCCTTTGAGCTGGACCCGGCCGTCTTCTCCGACCAGGCGATGACCGTTCGTGGTGGAACCACCGAGGAGGATCGCGCTCAGCAGGACTACTGTCTGGCCGAACTCTTCGCTCAGGCCGGTATGAAGCAGAGCGCGATCGACTATCTGCGCAGGGCCTTCGACGAAGGCTTCCACGATCGCAACCGGCTGATGCAGGACGCCGTCTTCGCTCAACTGCGCAAGACCGCGGACTTCGCCCACCTGATGGCTGAGCAGAAGCTGCAGCACTAGGACCGCCCGGCAAGCCGCGCCTGTCGGTCGAAGCCGGCAGAACGAACCCGAATGATGCTCGTAATGCCTCCGTCTTCATACTCGAGCAGTTGGCGGTGAAAGACAAAGTCGCCCACGATTTCCGTTGAGCAGGACGCTGATTCTCGTTCCGGATTCGGGAGAGCTCGTTCGACAGTGGTGAAGGCTTTCGGCGAGGCGGATCCTCCGCGGTTTCACCTCGCTGTAGAAGCCTCTCGGCTGAGCCGGCGGCAGCGAAGTTTCCTTCGTTGAATCACA
The DNA here is from genome assembly GCA_963770525.1 of uncultured Acidobacteriaceae bacterium. Taxonomy (GTDB): domain Bacteria; phylum Acidobacteriota; class Terriglobia; order Terriglobales; family Acidobacteriaceae; genus Palsa-343. The sequence goes on from CAVYPY010000013.1 coordinate 734,383, forward strand.
CCTGTGGTAATTCCTCCTTTCGGGGATGGCTCGTCTCTGTGTTATTTCCTATTCTCCTCAATGAGTTAGATAAAAGCTTTCGCACGCTCACACAGCCCCTTTTGCGGACCCGTACGGTCCCGCAAACAGGTCGTTACAAAAAGAAACAGGCGTGCGTAGCCGTATGCAATGCAATTGGACCCTTTGGCTCGGATCGTGGGTCGCGCCACGTCTCGAGCCCTGACTGCCTGGCTGGTTCGAAGCCCCATCGATTCGCGTCCGCGAACCCGCCCGCAATGGAATCACGACAAGGAACCTGGCACCAGATCGGCTCTTCCATATGCGCGCTGTAAGTGTGCGGTTCGACGATCGAGGTCGGCGAGCCGCTAAGGAACAGAAAGTACCGGCGGCTGCCGGATCGCCTCCGGTGAGGCGGCGTGGCCGTCTGCCCTCCCGACTTCTCCTGGGCCTTATTCTCTCCGGCTTCCTGATTGCCGCTCTGGCACCGATCAGCTCCGCAGCCGGCAATCCCGACGAGGGGACTGACGGTCATTTCGCACTGGCGGTCGCGAAGAATGGCAACCGCCCGCGCGGCGAGACGCAGGCGGAGCATCTTGAGTCTCTGATCGAACAGATGCGATTTAACCAAAGGCCGATCCCGTTCGAACAGGGAGTGACGGTCGGACCCGGCGGCGGCGAACTGGAGATTCAATTCGCGGCTCCTGCATCCGGTACCTACGATCAGATGCGTTACCGGTTGCTCGGCTTCGAATCGCAGTGGAGAGAAGTACGAGAGGTGGGCGAAGTTCTCCACTACCACCTGGCACCGGGGCATTATGAGTTCGATTTCCAGGCGGAGAGCCGTCGCGTGCGGGGCTCGGTGGTCGACAGCATTCCGATTACGGTGACCGCGCCCTATTGGCAAACCGCGCGGTTTCGCAGCCTGTGCATATTCATCCTGCTGCTGCTGGTGCTGTTTCTTCACCGGCTGCGGGTTCGCTACCTCAAGACGCATAACCGGAAGCTGCAGGACACGGTGAACCAGACCCGAGCCGAACTGACCCTGACCGCCAGGACAGCACGCGACGCGCAGGAAGCGCTTAAGGAGCAGGCTCTGAGGGACGGGCTGACAGGCCTGTGGAATCGAAGAGCGGTTTTCTCGATGCTGGAGAAGGAAATCTACCGCGCCCAGCGCGATCGGTGTCCCGTCACCGTCGTGATGATCGATCTGGACCATTTCAAAAACGTCAACGACACGTTCGGGCATCCGACCGGAGACGAGGTGCTGCGGGAAGCGGCCAACCGCCTCGTCGAAGTCATGCGGCCCTACGATTTCATTGGCCGCTACGGCGGCGAGGAGTTCCTCGTGGTTCTGCCCAGCTGTTCCTCGCACCATGGAGTGCAGCGCGCGGAAGAGTTCCGCCGTGTCATCGCGGCGAGGCCGGTGTTTACGGCCGCCGGACAGCTCGCGATCACCTGCAGCGTGGGCGTGGCTGCATATGACGAGGGGCAGCCGCCGGATGATCTGGTGCACCGGGCGGACGAGGCGCTGTATGGCGCCAAGCGGCTGGGACGGAACTGCGTCTGCGCAGGAAAACAGGGCAAGGGTGCGGATCGTGTGGATGGCCCGCGCGACGATCACCGGCGTGGAGGCCGGGCCCGCGCCGTGTGAAATGGCTGCGACGTAGCCTGTGGCCGGTAGCCGGTAGCACTGCTTTCGTCATGCTTCCCTGGCGTTCCCCTGCGGTCGCTGGAGGGACTCCGGGATGCCCTCTTCGATTCGCCCGAAGCTTGCCCCACAGGCCCCGCCAGATGGCGCAATCTTGCGCCAATGGCCACTTCGTAATAACGGCAGCGGTACTCCTGTACCGCTTTTCCTCTATTGCGCGTCCAAAGGAGTAACTCCCATCTTCCTTTTTGGGAAAGGGAGTGGTAGAGGTAGATATGGAACCGCTCCCCGCCTCACAACTCACTGCGGAAGCCGCACTTCCGCCTTCGCTGCGTCCTTCCGGGGAGCTCATTCATCCAATTGTCATCAGCGTGCGGCAGCTCCGAAAGGAATACCTGACGGGACGTGGCCGCCTGGTGCTGTTTGAGAACCTCGCTTTCGATATCTCCGAGGGCGAAATGCTGGCGATTGTGGGGCAGTCCGGTGCGGGTAAGAGCACGCTTTTGCACATGCTGGGCGCCCTTGATACCCCCTCCGGGGGTGACGTATACTGCGCCTCAACTCATTTGCAATCGCTAAAGCCCGGACAGGCAGCCACGTTTCGCAATCGCGAGGTCGGGTATGTCTGGCAATTTCACTATCTTTTGCCGGAATTTACGGCACTGGAGAATGTCGCGATGCCCCTGCTGGCCAGGGGCGACTCGAAGGCCCAGGCCTTCAGAAGCGCGGAGCAGTGGTTGAACGAAGTCGAACTCGGTGACCGGGTGACCCATCGCGCGGGCGAACTGTCCGGTGGTGAACAGCAGCGGGTTTCGCTGGCGCGGGCTTTGGTGACGCAGCCCAAAGTGCTGCTGGCGGATGAGCCCACGGGAGATCTCGACAGCCTAACGGCGGAGATGGTTTTTGGGCTGATCCAGCGGCTGCACCGGCAACACCGGCTGACTTCCGTGATTGTGACGCACAACCTGGCGCTGGCGCGCCGATGTACAAGGATTCTGCGGCTCGAGAAGGGCCGCCTCGACGAGGTTTCTCCGTTGGCGGTTTGAAACGGATCGCTGGTAACGGGGTTTGTAAGAAACAGGAGGACCGGTAGATGTAAGGATGGACCGGTGCTTCTGGAAATTCGGGTTGGATGCAAAGGAGCGCACCACCCTCAGGGCCGCCCTGAATTGCCCCGGTTTCTGGCTGGGCGGCTGGATGAGTCTGAATCCCAGGTTCAGGCTCTGTGGAACGAAGAGTCCCGGGTTTCCCAGGGGCTGCCGGCATTCAGGACTGGCATCCCCGGGGCGAAACGGAGCCTCTCAGAGGGAACATGTTCGAACGCTACACAGAAAAAGCGCGGCGCGTAATCTTTTTCGCCCGGTATGAGGCCAGCCAGTTTGGTTCTCCGTATATCGAAACGGAGCACCTGCTGCTGGGCCTGTTACGCGAAGACAAAGCACTCACCAATCGCTTTCTTCGCTCGCACGCCTCGGTTGAATCCATCCGCAAGCAGATTGAGGGACACACCACGATTCGCGAGAAGGTCTCCACGTCCGTCGACCTTCCCCTCTCCAATGAGTGCAAGCGCGTGCTCGCCTATGCCGCCGAAGAGGCGGAGCGGCTCTCGCACAAGCACATTGGCACCGAGCATTTGCTATTGGGCCTGCTGCGCGAAGAGAAATGCTTCGCGTCGGAGATCCTGCACGAGCGCGGGCTGAAGCTGCTGGCGGTGCGCGAGGAGTTGGCGCGCGCGACGCAGGAAAAGGCGCCGACGCAGCAGCGCAATCGCGAGTCGAGCCTGCTGTCGGAGTTCTCGCGCGACCTGACCCAGGCGGCCATGGACGCGCAGCTCGATCCGCTCGTTGGGCGCGATCAGGAGCTGGAACGCGTGGTCCAGATCCTGTGCCGCCGCACCAAAAACAACCCCGTGCTGATCGGCGAGCCGGGCGTCGGCAAGACAGCGATCGTCGAAGGTCTGGCGCAGCGCATCTCTGACGGCGACGTGCCGAGCTTCCTGGCCGACAAGCGGGTGCTGGCGCTGGATCTGTCGCTGATCGTGGCCGGCACTAAGTATCGCGGCCAGTTTGAAGAGCGGCTGAAGACGATCATGAAGGAGCTGATGGAGAATCAAAACTCCATCATCTTTATCGATGAGCTGCATACCCTGGTCGGCGCCGGTTCGGCAGAGGGCTCGCTCGATGCGGCCAACATCCTCAAGCCCGCGCTGTCGCGGGGTGAGATTCAGTGCATTGGCGCGACGACTCCGGCGGAGTACCGCAAGTCCATCGAGAAAGACCGCTCGCTGGAGCGCCGCTTCCAGGCCGTCAAGGTCCCCCCGCCCAATGAAGAAGATGCGATCAAGATCATCATGGGCATCAAGGATCGCTACGAGAAGTTCCACGCAGTCAGTTACACCGACGACGCCATTAACTTCGCTGTCGCCCATTCCAATCGCTACATTTCGGACCGCTTCCTGCCCGATAAGGCCATCGACCTGATCGACGAGGCCGGGGCTCGCGTGAAACTGCGCCAGACTTCCCTGCCCGAGGAGATCACCGAGGTCCAGAAGCGGATCAAGTTCATCGTGCACCGGATGGAGAACGCCATCGCGAATCACGAGTTCGAGAAGGCGCGCTTCTACTCCGATGAAGAGCGCAAGGAGCGCGACAGTCTGCGCGCGCTTCGCGACAAGTACCACCTAGACGACTCCACAGCGGGCATCGTTGGCCGCGAGGACATCGAGGATGTGGTGAGCCGCTGGACGGGCGTGCCGATCACTTCGATCAAGGAAGAGGAGACGCAGAAGCTGCTCCGCGTGGAAGAGGAGTTGCACAAGCGGGTCATCTCCCAGGACAAGTCGATCTCGGCGCTGGCGCGTGCCATCCGCCGGTCGCGCGCCGGACTCAAGTCCCCGAACCGGCCGATCGGCTCGTTCCTGTTCCTCGGACCCACCGGCGTCGGCAAGACGGAAATGGCCCGCACCCTCGCCCAGTTCCTCTTCGGCAGCGAGAAATCGCTGATCCGCTTCGATATGTCGGAGTTCATGGAGAAGCACTCGGTCTCGAAGCTCATCGGTTCGCCTCCGGGATACGTGGGCTACGAGGAGGGCGGCCAGCTCACCGAACGGGTGAAGCGTTCGCCGTATTCGGTGGTTCTGCTCGACGAAATCGAGAAGGCGCACGCGGACGTGTTCAATATCCTGCTGCAGGTGTTTGAAGACGGCCAGCTGACCGACGGACTCGGCAATACGGTCGACTTCAAGAACACGATCATCATCATGACCTCGAACATCGGCGCTCGCCATCTCCAGCGTAAGCAGGGGCTGGGCTTCCAGAGCGACCGCGAAGACCTGGTCATGGAGAAGATCGAGGATCTCGTGAAGAACGAGGTGAAGCGGACCTTCAATCCCGAGTTCCTGAACCGCATCGACGAGATCATCCTCTTCCAGTCGCTGACCGATGCCGATCTGATCCAGATTCTCGAACTGCTCGTACAGCAGCTGAACGCGAACCTGGCGCAGAAGGCGATCACCATCTCGGTCACCGAAGACGCCAAGAAGTGGATCCTCGAAAAGACGCTGGTGGATCGCAGCTACGGAGCACGCCCGCTGCGTCGCGCGCTGCAGCGCTACGTCGAGGATCCGCTGTCAGAGGCTCTCATCGCCGGCGGCATCAGCGAACGGCCGGCGTTCCTGGAGGTCTATCTGGACAACAACCAGCTCTTCTATCGCCCCGTGGTGAAGGAAGGCGAAGAGAAGGCCGCAGGCGCCCTGCTGGTCACCTAAAAAGCAGGGTTCAGGGTGCAGAGGAAGGCTGCGGAGAGATCCGCAGCCTTTTTGTTTGTTTGGGGTTGTATCTGGATTTGCTCCCTCGATGCGAGGCAGTTTCACCAAGTCACCCTACAATGGTCTTGTGACCGGCCTCCGCAGCAGGATCAAGGCAATCCGAGACCGTCAACGCTCCGTCTCTTCATCCGAAAATGGGCACGTTACATCTACGCGCATTGACGAGGAAAGGCACCGCAAACAGCTTGCCATTCTCGACCTTTTCGGCACGATCGACTTCGATCCCGACTACGACCCGATCAAGCTCCGCCAGCTCGACCGAAATCGGATGCAGAAGCAATAGCCTTATTCCACCTTTGTCGCCGTCACCTCGACCTGCATTTTGCCTTTGCTGTCGAGGTCGTCGGAGGAATAGACCACGGTCGGCTTGCCGATGGGAACGGTCAACGTGGAATCCCAGCTGTTCTGCCGGATGACCGGTTCGCCAATACCGGCGATCTCCGTCTCACGGGCGATGCTGGTGATCTCCGCCTTGAGGCGAAAACTGAGCTTATCGCCGTTTTCCGTCGCGTTGCGAACATCGAGATTCACGCCCAGGTCGATGTACTGGAACTGCGTGTTGGCGAGATTCGCGTTCGCTCCACTCGCATAGGAGCCTGTGGCAATGGGGACGCGGGAGCCGGTCTTGATCTGCTGATCCGGGCCGCTTCCGGTCGCAATGGTTTCCTCATAAGTACGGGTGTTGGTCACCTTTCCGGCCGCATCCAGCTCTTCCACGGCGAAATGCAGACGGTAGAAGTGCTGCGGGGCCGGCGGTGGCGTGCTTTCAGGAGAATTCTGCGCCCGCACGGCGACGGGGAGCAGAGACAGCGTGAGTGCGGCAACGAGAGTGGCGACGGTTTTCATAGAGGCTCCTGTTCCTGTTATCGATCCTGCTGATTGCCGGCCGACGACGACTTCTCCTGCAGTTCGGCGACGATGACGGGGTCATCCCAGTGCTTTTGATCTTCAATGACCGCACGCTGCACCGCGGGCGGTCCCTGCTTCGCGAACGCCACCAGCGCCTGCTCTTCCGGCGTCAGCGGCCGAGGCGTGGGAAAGACGTCCAGCTTCGGCAGGGTTCTCCTGTTGGCCGCGAATTCCCTAACCTCAGAAGTGCGTCGGGCCTGCGCCGTCGGGCGGAACACCGAAACCGTGTTCGTGGCAACCGCTGAACGCAGTGGACGAATCGGTACTGCCACTGCGCCCGGTGCTTTCGGAGACCACGCGATCTCGGGCACGCGCGGCCCCGTGAATGCCCACAGTGCGAACGCCACAGCCACCAGGGACGCCGATGTTCCTGCCATGCCCCACAACCACCCCCTCATCCCGCTCGCCGGGCGCTCCCTCCGCACTTGTTCCATGACGCTAACCAGGGCGACACGCGGCTCCGTCGTCGGCCCGGGTTCCGCGTAGCTTCGCAGCGCAGCATCGATCCGGCTGTCGAGCTCGTCCCCAACCATGCGCTCATTGTCCCGCATAGCGCCGTTCCTCCATGGCCGTGATCTTCTCGCGCAATATCTGCCGTGCTCGCATCAGCCGCGTCCGCACGGTGCCTTCGGCAATGCCCATGGTTGCTGCGATTTCCCGCGAGGTCATCTCCGCGGACAAGGCGAGCGGCTGCCGCAGTTCCTCCGGCAGGCTGTCGATCAGCCGATGCACCGCCGCTTCCCAGTTCGACGCCATTGCGACCTCCTCCGGGCCGCGTGCCCGATCCGCCAGTTCCTCGGGATCAAAATCATGCCCGCCTGGGCCGCGCAGCGGCGTACGCCTGGACGGCGAGTCCCGCAGTCGATCCACGGCGGCTCGCCAGGCAATTCGCGCGACATAGGCGCGTTCATCGCGGAGATCCCGCCATCCCTGAGCACGCCATATCTTCAGAAACGCCTCCTGCGCCGCATCTTCCGCATCCTGCGCCTGGCGCAATACCGCCCAGGCCACGCGGCAGGCAAACCGCCACTGGCGCTCGACCAGACCTGCGAACTCCGCCTCGTCTTCCGGTCGCACCCCTGCGGCTCCTTTAAGTTCCCTGCCCCTTCACACGCAATGACGGAGTTCCCGCGGCGGCCGTTCACTTTTTTCTCGCGGGCCGGCGTGCTAGTTGGATTGTCCGGGCCGGTTTCGCCCTCCTGCAAAGCCCTTGCCTCGGCTGGGGAGAAAGGCTAATCTGGCGCGAATATCCCTGATTCCCGGAACTTCGGAGGTGAACCATGGTCGATCCGCACACCCTGCATATGCTCACGGCCATGATGGCCGTCCTTCCCCTCTTCCTTCTGATCTTCGTCGTGATTGTGATGATCCCCTACTGGATGATCTGGAAGAAGGCCGGCTTTTCGCCGTGGCTGAGCCTGCTGATGCTCGTGCCGATGCTGAACTTCATCATGCTGTACGTGCTGGCCTTTTCGGAGTGGAAGGTGGTTCCTGTGAGTCAAGCCACCATGATGCCGCCGCGCGTGTGAGACACCAGCCCGCGCTGCGCGGGCTCCTGGCGCGAGTACGGACGGCAGAGCGCCGCTCAGCCGGATACGACACTTGTTTTACCGGTAGCCCTTCGTCCGGAAACGCGAGACCGCGATATAGAACGTGTTCGCGTCGGTTCCGGGATTGTGCTCGCTGATATTCGCGTTTGATAAGTGCTGGTAGCGGTAGCCGATGGTTACATCCTGGCGCGCTTTGCGGAAGATGTGGATGCCGGTGCCGAAGTCAATCGTGTACATCCACTGCGAACCTTCGGGCGAGAGCACGCGACCGTCGAAATAGATGAATCCTCCGTTGGTGCTGAAGAACGGCTGGACACGGCTCCGGGGAAGGAAATCGGACTCGAAGCCCACCGGACTGACACCACTACCGTAGGTGCGCTGGCGCAGGTATTGTGCCGCTGGTTGCGCCTGGGTGGGTACGGCGCCCTGCACCGGCCCGTCCAGCATGGCCAGCGCTGTGAGTTCCGGCGCGTAGCGCATCGTCCAGTATGGGTGCTCGGTGAACAAATAGGTGTAGCGCACGTCGATGGGCATGTACTTCACATCTTTGGCATAGCCCCAGATGTGCCCGCTCATCAGAGAAAATCCCCACCAGGCGCCGAATTCGTGCACGCCTCCAGGTCGCGGCCATACGGGTAGTTCCTGGGCGGGGTTCGGGTTTCGCTCAACGGCGGCAGCGGCGCTGTTGAGCGAAGAAGCCACCACGGTGGCGGACTCTTCCTCTTCTTCGCCGCCCGAAGGCGCAACCGGTGCAGAGCCGGGTCGGGCGAAGGTCACCGCATTTTCGTCCGGCGGATCGCTCCAGAAGGTTCTGGCCTTCACCACGCGGTCATCGCGATACCACGGCGGCCGGAAGCGCAGGATGTTGGCTGTGGCATGCGCCGGCTCCAGGAAGCTGAGACCCAGCAGCGCAAAGGGGTTTCGTCCGCCCGCCTCCACCGGTGCGACGACGTGCTTGTCGAGGGTGTCCTCGGCCATGGTCCACAAGGCGCCGCCTACCGGAGTGGTCACCAGCTCCACCCAGCCGGTTTCGTTAGTGTGGCCGCCGTTGGCAGCGGGCTCCAGGTGATCGCCATTGTGGCCGATCGCCGCCTCCCCGGTGGGTCCCAGCTTCCACTCGAAGCTGTAGGCGGTGGAGAACGCGCCGGCGCGCAGCATGCGCCGCCAGTACGGCCATGTGTTCGACTGCACGACCGTCATGCTCCTGGGGTCGTTCTGAACCCAGAGGTCGTTGGTGATGGCGCCCATCATCGGGTGGCCAACATAATCGTCCAGAAATGGATTCTGGTCGGCCCACACACTCCACCGCCACCCGGCAGCCGAATTGATGTAGCGATCCCACCAGTCGCCGTTCGTCGTCTCCCACCGGTACCAGTAGCCGGTGTACAGATTGCCGGCGTCCTGGAATGTGTTGAAGAGCGCGGCGGAGATGATGAGCTGATGCCAGTGGACACGGCAGTGGGGGGAATGGGTCGTGTCCTGCGCACAGTCCTCAAGGAACGTCCGCGACGGCTCGGATGCTGCCGGCGAAGGGGCCGCGACGACCGTGCTCGACGCCCAGGGCAGCGGAGCATCGGGAAGAGCTGCGGTCGTGTCGGAAGACGAAGCGATCCTTTGCCCCGGCAATCCAGCGGCAAAGAAAACCGACATCCCGAGGACGACGCCATATCCAATCGTTTGCGTTCGGAGGACACGGCTGGACGGGACCAACATCCTGGCCAAAAGGGATTCTCCTGACAAATTCGCAAAAATGGACGAGCCAATGGGTGAGACAGGGACAGAGAGCGGCGACCCTGTGACCCCCGATCATGCACGCCGGGGAAACGTCTCGTCAAGACACGAGTATCGTGCTCGGCAACGTCCGTTGCGCCGAGGTACGCCACAAAGGAAAAGGCAGCCTCGCAAGGCTGCCTCTCTGACTGCGTACGGTGGATCGTTCAGTGCGCGGCGCCCACTGCTTTGGGAGTGCGTGCTTCCAGTTCGGCAAGCCGTTTCGCCAGGAGCTGCTCCAGCTGCTCCAGAGCCTTGGTGAAGCCCTCGACGCCCTCTTTCAGCTTGTCGTGAGCCATGCGATCGGCCGCATGCATTTTATCGAAGGTGGCCTTGTCGATATGCACCTTCTCGATGTTCATCGACTTCGCCTTTTCCGGATCCAGCTTTCTCGGCAGATCACCCTGGGTCGCATCCAGCTCTTCCAGCAAGTGCGGAGAAATGGTTAGCAGATCGCAGCCCGCCAATTCCCGGATCTCGCCGGTGTTGCGGAAGCTCGCGCCCATCACCTGGGTCTTGTAGTCAAATTTCTTGAAGTAGTTGTAAATCTTCGTCACTGACTGCACACCCGGATCGTCCGCGCCCTGGTAGTCCTTGCCGGTGTCCTTTTTGTACCAGTCGAGGATGCGGCCCACAAACGGCGAGATGAGCGTCACGCCGGCTTCAGCGCAGGCCACTGCCTGGTGGAAGCCGAACAGCAGCGTCAGATTGCAGTGAATTCCCTCTTTCTCCAGCTTCTCCGCGGCACGAATTCCCTCCCATGCCGATGCAATCTTGATCAGGACCCGCTCGCGCGAGACGCCGGCGCTTTCGTACTTTTTGATAATCGACCGCGCCTGCTCGATGGTCTTGTCCGTGTCATAGGACAGACGGGCGTCGACCTCCGTCGATACGCGTCCGGGAACGATCGCGAGGATCTTCCTGCCGAAGGCGACCGCCAGATTCTCGAAGGCCAGCTTCGTCACCTTCGCGTCTTCGGCGTCCTCTCCCAGCTGCTTCTTCGCGTCCAGAAGGACATCGTCCACAATCTTGCTATAGGCCGGCATCTGCGCCGCCGCGGCCAGCAGCGACGGATTCGTGGTTGCATCCTGGGGCCGCACCTTCTCAATCGCGTCGATGTCGCCTGTGTCGGCGACCACTGTGGTCATGCTGCGGAGCTGCGCGAGCAACGTCTTTGCCATGATTTCCTCCTGCTCTCTCGATTATCCGGCATCCCGCCGTCCCGCTGGAACGCCTCCGGCCCGATTCCCTGCGAAAATCTCGTGAACCGCTTCCTGTTAGATGCCGGGTTCGCGAGTTCGGCCTCAGTTGTCAAACTACCGGACTGGCCAGGGTGCCAACGCCTTCCACGATCACCTCCACCCGGTCCCCCGGCACCATCGGCGCCACGCCCGCCGGGGTTCCGGTGGGAATGATGTCGCCGGGCAGCAGGGTCATGGCGGCCGTGATGTGCCGCAGAAGCGCAGCAACATCGAAGATCAGATCCTTCGTCGTGCCGTGCTGTTTCACCTGCCCATTCAGCCGCGTTTCCACCGCCAGTCCTGCCGCCGGATCGATTTCGTCCGTCACCAGCGGGCCCATGGGGCAGAATGTGTCGAATCCCTTGGCGCGCGACCATTGGCCGTCGGACTTCTGCAGATCGCGGGCGGTTACGTCGTTGACGATGGTGTAGCCGCGGACGTACGGGCGAATTTCTTCCTGAGCGCCGATCTGCGATGCCCGGCGGCCGATCACCACGGCCAGCTCGCCCTCGAAATCCACACGCTGCGAGAGCGCAGGAATGCGGATCGCGTCGCCCGGTGCGATCACGGCCGAAGGGGCCTTCAAAAAGAGCAGCGGCTCCTTTGGAACCTCATTGCCCAGCTCCGCCGCGTGCTCGCGATAGTTGCGGCCGATGCAGACGATCTTCCGCGGCACCACCGGAGCCAGCAGCTGCGCTCCTTCGAAACGCAGCGGCTCAAACTCGCCCTGCGCCGGCCGCGTCCATGGATCTTCTTCGAACGGCGGCAGCAGACGCTCGATCCACAGCTCGCCCCCGCGCTCGACGACTTCTCCATACTGCGGCCCCTCGCTCGTCTGCAATCGGCAATATCGCATCGTTCCTCTCTCTCATTCGGGGAATTGTTCTTCGACTTCTCCCGATCGCGCGCTCTCGTTGCCATCGCGATCCACCGCGCTCACCGAATACGCATAACGTTGTCCCGCCACAGCGGTCGTGTCGGTGAACGACGGCGGCACCACCGGCTTCGGGCCGGAAATCCGCTCCGCAATCCCGCCTGTTGTCACATCGCGCCGATATACAAAATAACCCGCCAGATCCGCCTCAGAATCCGGCAGCCACGACAGGTCGATGGCATGCGCCTGTGCGTCCGCGACCGCGGCCGGCCCACGGGGCACGCTCGGCGGAAACACATCCTTCGCGTCGATGGTGACCGCCGCGGAGGGCGTTCCCGCGATCTCCAGCTCATGCTGATCGGCTTTCACCTGCAGAACCCGCTCCGCTGTGTAGCGCCACGTGTGATTCAGAGACGCATCGTGATCCAGGGACTGCCCGGAATCGTTATGATCCAGATCCACCTCCAGCGTCTGCTGCGGGGGCGGCGCAGCGCCCTGGTCTTGGTTCGGCTGCGATGCGCCCGGCATCTTCACCAGGTCCCGGTGGATGCGCAGCACCAGTCCCGCTTCCGGCTGTGACGGATCCCAGTGCAGGACCACGCCTTCCGCGTGGGTGTCGGCGCCAAATCCAGTCACCGCCGGCGGCGCTGCTCCGGTCGCCGCCAGCGCCGGATTCGACGGACCGGCTGTCTTTCCAGCGTGATTCTGCAATTCCACAACGAACTCCACGGCGTGAGGCGCGCCGGAGGTCAGATCCCCGGGCAGCGGGAGCGAAAAATCCACCGGCTTCTGCGGGGCGAAGCTGCCATCGCCTGCCGCTTTGCATGGCACGGCTGCACTATTTGTCCCCGTGCTCTGCACCGGGATCCAGCAAAAATGGGCTCGCTGCGGTCCCTTAAGGGTCAGTTTGTCGGTTGACTGGCGCGGCATCGTGAAGTGGAGGTGGACTTCATCGCCCGCGCGCACCGCGGTCAGGTCCTTTACGGGAGCGGGCAGCCAGAGCGTCGGCGGCTGGGGATTGCTCGCGAGGGCGCAGCCCGCCAGCCATCCCAGGCAGGCCGAGGCTGCAAGACAGAGCGGACGGTGAATCCAGGCCTGCCTTCGTTGCCCGGCTCGAGCCGTCCCTATCGTTTGCCCGCTTCGTCGTTCGCCCGCAACCATGAAGATTTAGCCTAGCAAAGCGCGCAGGGCCGGTCCGAGTTCCTCATCCTCAAAATGAAAGCCCGCTTCTTCCAGCCGCTTCGGTTGCACGCGGGCCGAGGACAGCAGCGTCTCATTCGCCATCGAGCCGCCGAAGGCCACGCGCAGCCCCGCAGCGGGCATGCCCAGCCAGGCAGGCCGATGCAACGCCGCTCCCAGGCTTCGCGTGAAGTCCGCATTCGTGACTGGCTGCGGCGCGGTGAGGTTGAACGGGCCCGCCAGATCGTCATGCTCCATCAGAAACAGCAGCGCCCGCACCGTGTCCCGCATGCTGATCCAGCTCATCCACTGCCGCCCCGAACCGAGCTTTCCACCCAGGCCCGCGCGAAACGCCGGCAGCATCTTCTTGAGCGCACCGCCCTTGCGGCTAAGGACAACACCGAAGCGCGCGTGCACGACGCGAATCCCCGCTGCGCGCGCCTTATCCGCGGCCTTCTCCCAGGCCACGCAGGTCTCGGCAAGAAAACCCGTTCCCGGCACGCTGGCTTCGGTCAGCGCTTCGCCGCCACGATCGCCATAGATTCCAATCGCCGAGGCGCAGATCAGCACCCTCGGCGGCCGGTGCACCTGGGCCAGCGCATCGGAAAGGGCCTTCGTGCTGCCGACACGGCTGATGACAATTTCGCGCTTATACTTCTCGGTCCAGCGCCGAGCCACAGAGGCGCCACCCATGTGGATCACAACGTCGAACCCTTCCAGGCCCATCGGATGAATCGCGGTATCCGGCTTGCTAGGATTCCAATAAATGGTCCCGCCTACCACCTGCTTGTGGCGCCGGACCAGGGCGGTAACATCCGTGGCGCGCTCCTTGACCGCCTGTCGCATCGCCGACCCGATCAGCCCCGAGGCTCCACTGATCAGAAGCCGCTTGTTCTTCTCGCTCATAACAACCTGACCCTTCAGCCTATCAGACCAATAGCTTAAGAATCATAAACTTATCCAATCTGATGAAAGAGGGCCCTTCGGGGTGACTGCATAGCGCCGGCGCCCACAAATTCACACCATGAAAAAATCGTTGGATTCGGGAAACACTTTTTTCGCTAAACTCTAGCCATCGCTTTCACCGGAACGGGGGCAGTCCTATGGAAAGCAAGCCTGAACTCTCCACGCCCCACGACGAATTGGGTTCGGTCCCAGCTCCCTCCGCTGAGTCCTTTATCGCGGAAAAGCGGATCGGCGAACGCATCCGGCGCCTTCGGCTGAAACGGTCGATGGGGCTGGTGGAGCTTGGCCGCCACACCGGGCTTTCCGCCAGCTTTCTTTCCCAGCTGGAAACCGGCCGCGTGGTTCCGACGCTGCGCAACCTGGCCCGCATCGCCATGGTCTTCGGCCGCGATCTCTCCTATTTCTTCGAGCCGGAGCCGCATCCGCTCTTCCGCGTGCATCGCCGCACCGAACGCGTGCGCCTGCCACAGTCGGGCGTCGAAGACCCGAGCTACTACTTCGAAAGCCTCGCCTACATGGTGCCGGATCGCCAGCTGGATCCCTACTACGCCGAGTTCGTCCCTTCGAAGAAGGTAGCCGAGGTCCGGCCGCATGTGCATCCCGGCTACGAGTTCCTTTACCTTCTGCATGGTGAGCTGGAAATTCGCCACGGCGATCGCACCCACGCACTGGAGGCGGGCGACAGCGTGTACTTCGACGCGGGAACGCCCCACGCTTATCGTTGCGCCGGAGTGGTCCCCGCTGTAGCGCTCATTGTCACCATGCACCAGATGACGCCGCAGCTGGCGGCTCTGCCTCGTCCCGTGACGCCGGCCGCAGTCCCGAAGCCTACAGCAGCCGCGGTGAGCGTGGAGACGGGTTCGTAGACTCGCCACCATCGCCGCGTGCGGCCGTCCGGGGCACGGTGAAGTAGAAGGTGCTGCCCTTACCGACCGTGCTTTCCACCCAGATGCGCCCGCCATGCTGACGCACGATGTTGCGGCAGATGGCCAGACCCAGGCCCGTTCCACCCATATCGCGTGAATCGGAAGCGTCCACCTGCTGGAAGCGCTCAAAGATGATGTCCAGCTTCTCCGGCGGAATGCCACGTCCGTGGTCTTCGACGGAGATGATGGCTTCGGTCGCGTTCTGAGCCCGCGCTCGCAGAAGGATGTCGCTGCCCCGCGGCGAAAATTTAATCGCGTTGTTGATCAGATTGCCCAGCGTCTGCAGAATGCGATCCTCGTCCACCCACAGGGTCAGCGGGCCCGCGTCGATCTGGAAGGCGATGCCGGCTTTCTGCGCGTTGGGGTGCTGCAGATCGGTTGCGCGCCGCAGCAGATCCTTGGCCTCGACTTCCTGGAAGCGCATGGGCACACGGCCCGCGCCCATCCGCTCGAAATCGAGAATGTCGTTGACCAGGCGCACCAGGCGATCGGTGTTGCCGATGGCCACCTCCATCATCTGCCCGCGCTTCTCCGGACGCTTCTCCAGCGCGCCGCCGGCAATCAGACCCAACGCGGCCCGCAGAGCGGTCAGCGGCGTACGCAGCTCGTGGCTGACGGTGCTGATGAACTCGTCCTTCATCCGATCCAGACGGCGCCGCTCCGTCACGTCCTGCACCGCGACCACGACGCCCGTCACGCGCCCATTTGACACCATGGGGCAGGCCACGTACTCCACAGGAATCGGGTGGCCGTCTTTGTGATGGAAGACCTCGTCGCGTGCGCGGATGGGCGCACTGGCTCGCCGTGCTGCATAGATGGGGCTCTCCTCCATGCGGTAGGGCGTGCCGTCGGCGCGCGTGTGTCCCAGCAGCGCCAGCAGATCCTTCCCTTCCATCTCCTCCTGGGTATAGCCCATCATGCGGGCGCCTACCTGGTTGACGAAGACGATGCGCCCCTGCATGTCGATGCCGTAGATGCCGTCGCCCACCGACTCCAGAATCGATTCCCGCTGCCGCATCACCGCGTGCAGACGATTTTCGGCGTCGGTCTTCTCCGTCACGTCGATGCCGTGTCCGAGTACGAACAGCGCCGTGTCCGGCAGATCGATCAGGCGATTGCGCCAGGCAATCGACCGGATGCTGCCGTTGCGATGGCGCAGGCTGATCATCCCCTGCTCTTCGCCGGTGGTGGCAATGCTGCGCAGATAGGCCTGGAACGCCGGCTTCTGTTCGTCGGGGACGAAGTCGATGAGCCGCGTACCGACCATCTCCTCGGCGCGATAGCCCAGGCTTTCCGCGGCGTTGGCGTTGATTGAGAGGACGCGGCCTTCCAGATCGTGCGTGAAGACGATACCCAGCGAGCCCTCGATCAGCTGCCGGTAGCGCGCCTCACTGGCGTGCAGCGCCGTCGTCGCTTCCCACTGTTCGGTGACGTCAACGCCGGTCATGATGATGAAGTTGATGTCGCCGGTCCCGTCGGTCAGCGTGGTCGTGGTCCATGCGATGCGCCGCCGGCTGCCGTCGCGCGTGAGCCAGTGCATCTCCACCGGCTCGCGCCGGCCCTCCTGGCTCGCGCGCTGCAGAAGATCGAAGCCCTTGTCGTGCTCTTCGGGCAGAAACAATTCCTGCGGGAACGACCGGCCGGCGAGTTCGGCGAAGGTGTAGCCGGAAATCTCCTCGCAGGCGCGATTGAAGCGCACGATGCGCCCGGAGGTGTCCACGACCAGCACCAGCGCGCTCATGGTGTCCAGCACCGCGGAGACGAAGTTGCGCTCCACCGTCAGCGCGCGCTCAATGCGCTGGCGGCTGCGCAGCGAGCGGTCCTGCGAGCGCGAATGAATCGAGTATTCCAGGCGCATCATGATCTGCCGCGCCAGTACGGCCAGAATCGACGCATGCTTTTCTGAAAACTGATTCGGCCTGGTCGACAGAACGGCCAGCGTCCCGATCGCACCATCCGGTCCCACCAGCGGCGCGCCGAGATACGAGCGGCAGAAGATGGCCCGCGTGAGCGGTATGCCGCGCACCGGGAAGCGCGGCTCCATCGCCGCATCGGCGATCAGCAGCGGCTCCGGCTCGAGGATTGTGTACTGGTCCGCGGTCGCCAGCCGCGGAATCTCCGCTGCCTGAAATCCGAAACGCGACTTCAGCCACAGGCGATTCGCGTCGAGAAATCCCAAGTAGGCGCACGGCGCTCCCGTCACCTCGGCGGCCACGCGCACGATCTCGTCAAACGCCGGGTCGGGGGGCGTGTCGAGAATGTCGTATTCCAGCAGAGACTTCAGGCGCTCGCCTTCGCTCCACTGCGCGTTTGTGGCCACGTGACTCATGCCTCTCCGCAAACTCCGGCCAGTCTGCGGCCACCCAGGTGACGCGTGCGTCGGCTGGGCTTACGTGGCCGCGGTCGCTCGCGCCGGAGCGCCCCATGGGGGGAATCATGGGCATTGTTGCAGAGATTTTCGGCCTCCGCCCTGCCCCGTTTGGGTGATATAAGTCCCTGTCTTTACTACACTTTACGGGTAATCAACGGAGGTAACGTAATGGTACGGTTGCGTCATCTCCAAAGGTACCAAAACCGTAACCTTGTTCGGGTCAGGGAAGGTCATTGGATCCGGCAGCAGTCCGCCGGGGGGCCATCGTTGCTGGCGTCCAGTTCCACCTTCCAGTTCCCGCCGGACTGTCGTTTCCATACAGTCATATAGCGGCCGCTGGTCTTCACCGAATTTCCTTCCTGATCCTTCGAAACCCCTTCGTAATGGCCCCAGGTAAAGCCCATGTCCCCCGACGGCGCCATCCGCGCCCCCTCCGGGGTCCACAGCAGCTGGTAACTCTCCGGCGTCCACGTCGCCTGGGCGGCAATTGCGTCATGCCCAACCACGGGAGCCTTCCCGTTGGCCAGGGTCACGGCGTCCGCCGCGAACCACGAACTGAAGGCGCGCCCACCTCCCTTCGCCGTATCGGCTGCGAATTTCGCCTCCAGCTGGTAGAGAAATTCCGCTCCCGGCGTTAGCCCTGGATTCGTCAGCGGATTTCCCTCCGGATTCGCCTGCTGCTGTGACGACGGAGGCTGCAGCATCTGCGCTCGCAGGCCGCCGCTCAGCAACAGGCCTGCACTCAACACAAGCGTGGTACCCACGCAACGCATCGTTGACAACATGACCGCAGAATAGTCCACTCGGCTGCTGTCGCGCTGCTCGCGGAGTTTTCCTGCACACGGCTGGCGGTCCGCGATAGCCTACCTTGCGTATGTATTCGCGGACTGATTCGCGCAAGCGGAGTGTGCTGCTCCCCGTCATCGCCGGGCTGGCGCTTTATGGTGTGGCGGGCACAGCCCAGGCTTACGCGCCGGCGACACGACCGATCGCCGAAGCCGTCCGCATCGTCGGCGTGCTTCTGCTCGCCTGGGCTGCGGGGCGACGCCGCTCCCTCACCGGCTGGATCTTCGTCAGCATGCTGGCCGGCATCGAGCTCGGCGTCGATGCGCCCCATGCCGCGCTGGCCAGCCGTTTCCTCAGCGACATCTTCCTGCGGCTGATCCGGGTCATCGTCGCGCCCCTGATCCTCGGTACGCTGATCACCGGCATCGCCGGCCACGCTGAGGCGAAGACCGTCGGCCGCCTCGGGCTGAAGTCCCTCGTCTACTTCGAAGTCCTGACCACGATTGCGCTGGTCATCGGACTGGCGGCGATTGACCTCTCCAAAGCCGGCGTTGGTTTAAATATGAGCGCCGCGCCGGCCGCGGCTGTCTCCCACGCCGCACCGGCGACGCAGCCGCCACCACTCTCGTGGGAGCAGTTCCTCGTGCACGTCTTCCCGGAGAACATCGCCAGCGCCGTGGCGGAGAACCAGATCCTGCAGGTGGTCGTCTTCGCCATTCTGTTTGGGCTGGCGCTGGGCCGGCTAAGCGAGGCGAAACGCGCGCCGATGATGCGGCTGGCTGAGTCGCTGACCGAGGCGATGTTCGCCTTCACCAACATCGTGATGCTGATGGCGCCCATCGGCGTAGGCGCGGCGCTGGCCTTCACCGTCGCACAGTCGGGGCTCGGCGTGATGTTCAACCTGGGCAAGCTGCTGCTGACGCTCTACGTCGCGCTGGTGGTCTTCACTCTGATCGGCATGCTTCCGGCGGCGCTGCTGGCGCGCATCCCGATACGCGGATTCCTGCGTGCGATAGCGGAACCAGCGACGATCGCCTTTGCCACCAGCACCAGCGAAGCCGCTCTGCCTCGCGCGATGGAGGAGATGGAGGCCTTCGGGGTGCCGCGCAAGATCGTCGCCTTTGTGATTCCCACCGGCTACAGTTTCAATCTCGCGGGTTCGGCACTCTATCTGGCGCTCGCATCGATCTTCACGGCACAGGCGGCGGGCATTCACATGAGCCTCGGCAAACAGGTGACCATGCTGGCCACGCTGATGCTGACCAGCAAGGGCGTCGCCGGCGTTCCGCGAGCAGTCCTCGTCGTTCTCCTGGCGACCTCGTCGATCTTCGGGCTGCCCACCGAGCCCATCCTCGTAATTCTCGGAGTCGATGCGCTGATGGACATGGGCCGGACAACGATCAACGTGGTTGGCAACTGCCTGGCCTCGGCCGTGGTCGCGCAGTGGGAGGGCGAATTCCGCACGGAGACGCCGTCGCCGGAGACGGTGGCGGCGCTGGGGAGCTAACGTGAATCCAATCCTTGACATTATAAACTAGACTAAGTAGACTTAGTTAACTGTGAGATCACTCCGCACCATCAATATCCACGAAGCCAAGACCCACCTTTCCCGGCTCATCGAAGAAGCGGTCCAGGGCGAGCCCTTCGTCATCGCAAAAGCCGGCAAGCCCGTCGTGAAAGTGACCGCGATTGATACGCCGGAGGCGCCAGCCGTCCGGCGCACAGGCTTCCTCACCGGTCAGATCTCCGTCCCCGCCGACTTCGATCAGATGGGTGTCGAGACGATCGCCGACCTGTTCGACGAAGCACCATGAAACTCCTGCTCGATACGCATCTGCTGCTCTGGGCTGCAGGCCAGCCGGAACAACTGCCCGCCGCCGCCCGCACCATGATTGAAGACCCTCTGAACCAGCTGATCTTCAGCGCGGCGAGCCTGTGGGAGATCGCTATCAAGCATGGTCTCGGCCGCTCGGACTTTCGCGCCGACACTGCCCTGCTCCGCCGAGGCCTTCTCGACAATCGCTACACGGAACTGGCGATCACCGGACGGCACGCAGTAGCGGTCGCGGGACTGCCTCCTCTGCATAAGGACCCCTTCGACCGGATGCTCATCGCGCAAGCCACCGCCGACGGGCTGCTGCTGCTCACCGTCGATCCGGCAGTCGCGCGCTATCCGGGACCGATTCAGACGTTCTGATCCAGACATTCTGAACCAGGCCTGCGAATTCCTCGATCAGGATCACCGGTTAAGCGTTATCTCGCCGTAGACGCTGCGCCGGATTCCCACCGGAGGGCCGGGGTCGTAGGAGAACTCGACGTGGTGCGGCTGAAACAGATTCTGGCCTGCAACGGTTAACCGGATGTGATGGCTCACAGACCACTGAACGGTGGCATCGCCTGTCCAGTACGAAGGCACGCTGATGCCGGGCAGCGCGCTGACGTAGCGCACCTGGGTATCGAGGCTCACCGCCCGGGGCAGATCGAAGCCGTTGCGGATGATGGCCTGATGCTCGGGGCTCGATCCCTGGACGGTGGGCGCACTACCGATGTCCTTCGAATTCGTGCCCTTCTTCACATGCATTTCGAGGAAGGTGTAGGAACCGCCCAGGCGCCACCAGGACTCAGGGCGCCAGTCCGGAGCAACTTCCCCTCCGGTGGTCGAAGCGACCAGCCCATTCCCGAACTGCGCAGGGATAAGAATGTGCGCGGGAGCCGGGTTCGCCTCGAGCTGGATGGGACCGACAAGGTCTTCGCTGAATGCGTCACCGTAGTGGTTATAAAAGCTGGCCAGATCGACGTAGAGCTTTTTCCCGGCAAGGGTGCGATAGCCGAGTTCATAGCCGTTCATCTGCTCCGAGCGGAAATGGGGATTCGCGCTGAAGCGGGCGAAGAGCGGCAATCCATCCGTATATCCCAGGAAACTGGAAAGATTGAAATCGCGCTCGACATCAGCGGGAGTCCGCAAAGCGTGCGTGTAGGCCGCCCAAAGTGTCTGCGTCGACGTGGGAGTGTACAGCAGACGGCCGCTCGGCTCCGCGAGAACTGAGGTGTAGTTCGTTTTCAGCACCTTGGTCCCGGCGACGAACGAGAGCCGGTCCGGAACCACCGCGATCTGGTCCTGAACAAACCCCTGGTAAAGCTGGTCGGTCCGCGTGGAGGGCGTGAAGGTGAGTCCGGAAAAGGCCTCGGTTTCGTTTCCGTGGCTGGCCCGCACGGTTCCACCCCACGAGATTTCCTGGCGTGACAACGGGAAGCGATCGACGAAGTCAGCATCCACCGTGTCGCGGTGGTCGCCAAAGTTCAGCTCATTGCGGGTATCGTGAGCGTAGTAGGCCTCCAGCTCAATATCCCGGCCCTCGCCCTGCACTCTTCTCCAGCTCCAGACGAGATTGCCCCCGTAAAGAGACGCGTCGCCGGAAAGATCCAGGTTCGCCGGCGGATTGTAGGTAGCCGCCGCCGCGCGCTCGCCAAAATCCTGCCCATAGACGTCTCCCTGCAGCCGGTACGCGTCGTGGCCTTTGCTGTTCCAGTCCATCCGGAACCCGCCCTGGCCGCTGTGCCAGTCGTCGTAGTTGTCGCCATCGGCGTGGTATTGCGGCGCCCATCCGAATCCCTTCACGTAGACCCGGTAGTTGAATCCTTGACCGTTGCCGGAGCCGTAGCGTGTATCTCCGAAGACCTGCTCGACATTGCCGCCGCCGGCCGCTCCGAGCACGCCTCGGGTCTCCCCTGCATTCTTCGTGATGATGTTGATGACGCCGTTGACCGCGTTGGGTCCCCAGATCGTCCCGCCCGGACCCCGGATGACCTCGATGCGATCGACGTCCTGAATGAAGGTGTCCTGCGTTTCCCAGTAGGTGCCGGCGGTTAATGGGGTGTACACGGTGCGGCCATCGATCAGGACCAGGACATACCGCGAGAGGCGGCTGTTGAACCCGCGAATGCCAATGGCGTATTCGTCGCTGGTGATGCGCGCCACCTCAACGCCCGGCGCCAGCCGCAACGCTTCAGGAATGTTTGTGGCTCCGGAACGCCGGATATCGTCCTGGGTAATCACGTAGATCGCCGCGGGCGTCTTCCAGACCGCCTCCGGTTCTTTCGAAACGGTCGTGACCTCGATGTTTCCCAGCTGCTCCAGGGTCAGCCCCTTCAACTGATTTTGCCCGGCGGCCAGGGCTGTCTGACTGCAGAACCCCGGACGGATCAGGACCACAGAACGCGGCAAGAGCGAGGCACCGCAGCGCTGTTCCATGCCGGTCATGGCGTCGTGCGCTAGCCAGGGAGGATCGGCCGCTGACGCAGACAGATAGACAGGATCGCGCGGCGGATCCGCCTGGCTGAGCGAGCGACGAGAGCATCGGCCTCCCATGTTCCTATGCCCCATGCGCTCGGGGCGCAGCATGTGTGGGCGGGATATTTCTGAGACGCAGGCAGAAAATCAGTTCTTCGATGCTGCCGGGTGGAGGCTGGGTTGTCCGGGTCGGATGACCTTTTGTGCTGATTTTTGAAGGAGATGCCCCGTTGGGGTCAGGGCCTGCCCGCCGCCTGCTCGACTTCGCACGCCGACCCGCGATGCCCGGTGGCCCACTTCGACAGCGTGGTGTGGAAGCGGTGCAGGCGCAGATAGCGGACGCGGAGACCGTCCATCGTCACCGGCATGGTCTGCGGGTTCTTGCCCAGATCGACAAGGACCAGCAGCGCGGCCTCCGCCGGGTTGTCCTGGCTTTGCGTGACGCCGACGCCGAAGATGGCCGGATCGCTCATGAGGCCCGGCGCGACCTGCTGTTCGACGGATTGGGCCTGCGCGACCTGCGCGGCGGTCAAATGAATTCCCGGCTCCAGGGCCGGCGAAGTGGGTGCGTCGCCGCGAGCGATTTTGTCGGGATCGGTCACGATTACCTGGGTGCGCAGGCCGCCAATCGTCTGCGGCACGCCGGCCGTGGCATGGTCCACATAGACGATCACCGCCGCATCGCCGGGGCTGTCGAAGCTCTTCCCTGCTGCGGTCCCCAGCAGGCCCTGGCCGTGCAGCGTATCCGCGGCCTGCTCGGCGATATTCTGCGCGCGGGCCATGGCGTTCGTCCCCACAAACGGAGCCGAGGTGGGCACCGCGGGATCGTAGCGCAGGCAGGCAATCGGGTGGGCGTTATCGGTGCCGACCAGGCTAAGCGAAGAACCCACTTGGGCGCCGAGCTCATTGAGGACATCGCCGATGGGATTGACGACGCTCAGCCCGTGGCCGTCGCCGTCGGTGCCTCCTGCAAAGTATAGGCCGACCGCTTCGGAGTTGCTGGCGTCCAGAACGAGCGCGCCGGAGTCGCCGCTGTCGGTGAAGTGCGCGCCGCCGATTCCGATTTGATGGGTGTAGGTCTTCGTATAGTAGGGCTGCGTCTCGGCGCAGTCCTTGTAGTAGTCCACCTTCACCGTGAGCGCGACCGCGTCGATGCTGGAGCAGGTGAGCCCCGTCGTCCGGCCGCTCTTCGCCACATCCATGCTGAGGTTGGCAGCGCTGAGCGTCTCGCCGCGACCGGCCATCGGGGGAGCGGCCCCGATCGTCTGACCCTGCTGCGGCGCGCCGAGTCCAAGAATACTGCCGGTGGGATCGACCGCTCCCGGCGCAACTGCGGCCAGCGCTGCATCGACGTTGGTCTGCTGCGAGGCCAGCGGCACGAAAGAACTCAGGGTTCCGATGGGGCGCAGCGTGGAGCCGGGCCGGTTGAGCGGCGTGCAGGCGCCGTCGATGAGCCCCGGCTGGTCGATGGCGTCGCCCACGTGGCCCTGGTCGCTTTCCGCGAGCACGTGGTTGTTGCTCAGGATGTAGTCGTTGTTCTGACTGTCTTTGACGAGAGCGCCCAGCGTGCCTCCGCAGCAGTCCGCCACATACGAGTTGCCCTTGCTGTCTTCCCAGGTATCGTAATCGCCGTCGTTGCCGCCGGAGGTCCCGAGCAGCGCGGGGTCTGTCTGGATGTCCTGGTGATTGACAGGATCGCTGACGATGCCCTGATTGTTCAGAAGCACGCGCAGAGGCGAGGTGACCGCGCTGCCATTGACTGAGGCGATGACGTAGACCGGCTGCCCGGGCATCGTGCTGGGGGCCGAATACGTCGCTGCGCAGATGGTGTAGTGGTCGGAGCTACGCCGGCATCCGAGATCGCTCAGCGTCCCGAGAGAGCCATTCGTCGATGCGCCAGCGCCTCCGGGCGCCTCGGCCACCGACCACTTCACGCTGCCAGCATCCACTTCGGCGATCTGCGCGGTCACCTCGGCGCTGGCCCCCGCCGTGAGGGCGACGTTCTGCGGCAGCAGCGGCTGCACGAAGCCAGGATGCACGGTAAGGCTGAGCGAAGCGGTGCTGTTGGGATCGCCCTGGGCCGAGGCCTCGACGCGCACGGTGATGCTGTCGGCGGAGAGCGAACCCGGCGCAATGTAGAGTCCGGTTGCGTCGATGTGTCCTTGGCCGAGCGTGGCGGCGTTGGTGCCGGAAACGATGCTCCAGAAAACGGGCGCAGCCTCGCCGGTGGCGCGAAAAGCGCGCAGTTCTACCTGGCCGTTGGTGGCGATGCTGGCGGCCGACGCGCTGACGGTGAGATCACCGCTGCCGGCGAGGGCCGGCCCGGTGACACTGCCGCAACCCGCTGCGCCCAGCGCCAAACACAAGAGGAGCCAGCGACTTTGAAGAAAGCGCGTCATCGCAGGAGAGACAAGCTTTATCTTAGACGCCGGCTTGCGGAGCCGTCCCTCCCCCAAAAGTAAAAGGAGCGCAAAAATCCGCGCTCCTCGCAGGATGGGAAATCGGGCGCTCAGGCCGCGAGGTTGGACTTATGCTCGGGCGTTGGGAGCAGCTGCGGTCCGGCAGGCATCGGTACCACCTTGAGTTCGCCGGCCTGGGCAGCCTTCATGCGATGCACTTCCCACGGAGTGAGCGGGCGCATCTCCTGCGCCGAGTAGTAAATCTGCTTGCCGCAGTCGAGACAAACCTTGTAGGTCTGTGCGCCCAGGGTAAAGGGGCGCGTCACCCGAGGATGGTTGCAGCCAAACAGAATTTCGGTGAAAAAGTTGAGAACCGCACGCAGGCAGGCAATCAGAACGTTCATGGGAACTGCTCTCCTTTCCGTACCAGTGGCAGTTAGCACTCCTTCAGATGCAGGCCCGTGGAAAATGTCACGCCAAGTTACCAAAATTCTACGAGATTACACGCACCACAAGCTTGCCGAAATGGCTTCCCGTTTCCATCCTGCGCAACGCCGCAGGCACGTCATGGAAGCTAAACACTTCATCCACCATGGGTTTCAGCTGGTTTTGAACGATGGCTTGATTCATCTTCTCAAAATGAACCCGCGATCCGACATAAATCCCGCGCAGATGAACCTGCTTGTATAACAACTTGGAGATTACGATCCCTTCTGTCGACTCACTTAAGACGCCAATCTGCGCCACAGCCCCGCCGATGCGGACCGAGGCGATCGAGCGCATAAACGTGCCGGCCCCGCCGACTTCCACTACCAGATCGACGCCGCGGCCGCCGGTTTGTTCCATCACCCAGGCGTCCCAGTCTTCGCGCTGGCGGTAATTCACGCCGGCATCAAGGCCAAGCTGCTGTGCACGCTGGAGTTTCGCATCGCTGCTCGACGTGCCCAGCACGCACGCGCCGAGCATTTTCGCAAACTGTAACGCAAAGATCGAGACGCCGCCCGTTCCCTGGATGAGAACGGTCTCTCCAGCCCGCACATTGCCGACTTCCGCAACGGCGTGCCAGGCGGTGACGCCGGCGCAGGGCAGAGTCGCCGCTTCCTCGTAGGACAGATGCTCGGGAACAAGCATGACCCCTTCTTCGCGGAGGACGACGAGTTCGGCAAGCATGCCCTCGATGTCGCCGCCGAGCGCGCCTTTGATCTTCGCGGCGTCGGGCTCCCCCTCGATCCAGTTCTGCATAAAAATGCCGGCTACGCGATCGCCAACCCGCACGCGGGTGACGCCATCGCCAACGGTAACAACGTCGCCGGCGCCATCGGAGGCGGGGATGCGAGGGAGATGCATCTTCGGGTTGTAGCGGCCCAGCACAACCATCAGGTCGCGATAGTTGAGCGAGACCGCGTGCACACGCACGAGCACCTGACCGCGCTGCGGCTGCGGATCAGGCAGGTTGATCCGTTCGAGGTTGTCGAGGCCGAACCGGGGAATGCGCCAGGCTTGCATGGTGTCAAGGATGCTATGGCACGACGGACAGATGCAGCAACACCTTTGTAACTGTTGACGGGCTTCCGGCGGGACTACGATAGAAACATGGCACGAGGATGGGAAAGCAAATCCGTCGAAGACCAGGTGGAGCAGCGATCATCGGAGGCGTCCGCCGGCGCTGCGGCGCGTCAGGATCCGGAGACCGCCGCGGCGCGCGCCGCGCGTTTGCGCGAACAGCAGGCGCTGGAACTGCAGCGCGAGCGGATTCTGGACGAGCGCACAGCGAGCCCGATTCGTCGCAAGGCGCTCGAAGCGGCGCTGGCAGAGATCGAGGCAAAGCTAGCGGCGCTGTAGAACCGGCTAGCCCTTGCGGTTGAACACCAGAGAATTGGCCTGGTCGGTCGACGTCATCAGCAGGTGGGCGATGTTCACGTGCGCGGGCCGCGTCGCGGCCCAGACAATCGCGTCGGCAACATCGTCGGCCGTGAGCGGTGTGATGTTCTGGTAGACCTTCGACGCGCGTCCTGTGTCGCCGCGGAAACGCACTTCGCTGAATTCGGTTTCGACCATACCCGGATCGACAGAGGTCACGCGCACCGGCGTGCCCATCACGTCCTGCCGGAGGCCGTCGTTGATGAGCTTCACCGCAGCTTTCGTGCCGCAGTAGACGTTGCCGCCAGGATAGGCCAGCTCGCCGGCGGTTGAGCCGAGATTAATCACGTGGCCGCGCCCGCGCTCGACCATGCCCTTCATCACGGCGCGGGTGACCCACAGCAGACCCTTGATGTTGGTGTCGATCATCTCTTCCCAGTCCTCGGTCTTCCCTTCCCACAGCTTGTCGAGGCCGCGGCTCAGACCGGCGTTGTTCACCAGAACATCGATCGCGCGCCATTCGCCAGGAAGAGCGGCGAGAGATTTCTCCACTGTGTCGCGCTTTTGAACGTCGAGTGCGAAAACGTGGACAGCGGCCGCCCCGGCATTGAGCAGATCCACTTCCATCGCCTCCAGCCGCTCCACCCGGCGGGCGGCGAGCAGCAGGCGCGCGCCTTCGGCGCCAAAGGCGCGGGCACAGGCGGCGCCAATGCCGGCGCTGGCTCCGGTAATGAAAACAACGCTGTTCTTCAGGCTGGTTTTGGACATGCCCCTATCGTAAATCGCGGAGCCGCGCCCGAGGTTCAGGCTCTAGTCTTTTGGCTCGTGCCCTTCTGCAGCTGCAGGTAGCCCGCTGCCCAGTCCTGATCCTTCATGCCCGCTTCAATCGCGCGGTCGAAGTTGGCAAGGAACTGGTCGCCCAGCGGCGTAGACACATGCGCCGACCGTGCCGCCTCTCGAAACAGACGCGTGTCCTTTTCGCCGAGTGCGATGGTGCCGCCCGGTACCTCCGGCGGATGGAGCATGATGTTCCCATACATTTCGTAGAACTTTGACTGGAAAAGCGCGTTATTGACGGTTTCCAGAAAAATCGCCGGATCGATCTGCATGCCTTCCGCGTAAATAAACGCTTCCGACAGCGAGGCAATCATGGCGGTGATGAGAAAGTTGCCGCCGAGCTTCAGACCGTGCGCGCTCCAGGGATGCTCGGAGACGACGGTGATGCCGCGGCTGAACTTCTCCAGCAGCGGGCGGACTTTTTCGACCGGCTCGTTCGCGCCGCCGACCGCGACCCAGAGCTTACCGGCCTCGGCAATGTGAGGGCGTCCGAACACCGGAGCAGCGACGTATTGCTGGCCGCGTTGATGGTGCTCTTCCTCGAGCCTCTTTGAGAGTGCGACGCTGACCGTGTTCATCGCGACATGCACCGCGCCTTTAGGCAGGCTCTCCAGCACGTTGCCTTTGTAGAGAAGGTCTTCCAGCGCGGGATCGTCCATCACCATGGTGAAGACGACCTCGGCATCCTTAACAGCTTCTGCCGGAGTGGATGCGACCTGCGCACCCTCCCCGGCCAGCGCTTCAGCATGCGAACGCGTGCGATTCCACACCGTTAAGGTTTCGCCACTCTTCAGCAGATGACGGGCAATCGCGCTACCCATTTTCCCCAACCCCAGAAATGCAATCTTCATTGATTCGCTCCCGCAGAAAGTCTCCTCTGTCAGATGAGCCAGAGCAAGCAGTCGATGCGTAGTGCGCTCACGCCGGGCCGTTCAGCCAGTCGGCGGCCACTCTGCGCGCCCCGGTTTGTTATTCTGGCCCCTGTGCGTGTTCTGTATGGTGCGTTGCTTTTGTCCACGATGGCGATCGTGGGGGTCGCCCTCGCGGTGGCCCGCCACATCGCGCAGCACCGCCGGGCCATCCGTTCCGAGTCTGAACACCACGACGATCCTGTGTAACTTTCGGAGCTACGAATGAAGAGCATTGCCGGTTCTGCTGTCTCCGCCGCGCCTCTGGCTGCGCCTTCGCGCGCGCGCCGTATTGCCGAACGGACCGCCGTGGTCCTGCTGGGCACGCTGTTGGTCGCCATCTGCGCGCACGTATCCATCCCGCTCTGGTTCACGCCCGTGCCGCTCACGCTGCAGACGTTCGCGGTGCTGCTGCTGGCCCTGCTGCTTAGCCCGCGCTGGTCCGCGGTGACGATGCTGGTCTACCTCGCCGAAGGCGCGGCCGGGTTGCCGGTCTTCGCCCCGGTCGGCGCGCCCACATTGCTGCATCTCTTCGGGCCGACGGCCGGCTACTTGATCGCTTACCCCACGGTGGCGTGGCTCACAGGCAGCCTGTTCCGGCGCTTCCGCGGGCTGGACGCCTCCGGGTTCACGGCCGTGCTGGGCGCAGCCGCCGTAGGTGACTGCGTCATCCTGCTCTCCGGAGCCGCCTGGCTTGCCAGTCTCACCCACCAGTCCGCTACCACCGTCATGATGCTGGCCGTGGCTCCGTTTGTGCCCGGCGAAGTTCTGAAGGTGGTCGCGGCAGCGGGCATCGTCTCGGGGCTGCGGCGCTGGCGTCGCGTCGCTCCCTCTGCGGCGGAATAACGGGGCGTTACCTCCGGCAGCACTTTTAAAAATAATTATTGCTTCTTCGGTAAACCTGGGGTATTGTTCCGTCAGATTTCCCGGAAAGGCTGTTTGTTTTTTATGCTCTGCCCAGGGCGGAGTGTGGGCCTGTGTCTGCTCTCCGCGTCTCTCGTGTGGATTTCCGCCTGCGGTGATACCGTGCATGCCGGATCCACCGGCTCCGGCTCCGGCACCATCTCGTACGCCGCCGAATCCGCAGACCCCCTCGCTTCCTACACGCTCACCGGCGACACCCAGCCCGTCCACGATCCCAGTATCATCCGCGAGACGTCCACGTATTACGCGTTCACCACGGATGTCCTCGGTTTGCCGCCTGGGAATTACCTGCCCATCCGTTGTTCCCAGGACAAAGTCGCATGGACCGCCTGCGGCAGCATCTTCCCCAACGCGATGCCCGCGTGGGTGGTGGCGAAAGTTCCCGGCATCGTGGGCCTGTGGGCGCCGGACGTCTCATTTTTCAACGACGAATACCACGTCTACTACGCAGGCTCGACGCTGGGCTCGCAGCGATCGGTGATCGGCCTGGTCACCAACACCACGCTCGACGCCTCGGATCCCAGCTATCAGTGGGTGGACCGCGGCGAGGTGCTGGAATCGCAGCCCGGCGACGACTTCAACGCCATCGATCCCAATATCCTCATCGACACCGACGGCAGCATCTGGCTCACCTACGGCAGCTATTGGACGGGGATCAAGCAGCGCCAGATCGATCCCGCCACAGGCATGCTGCTGGCCTCGAATCCCACGCGCTATGACCTGGCCACACGCCCCGGCGTGCAGTATGACCCGATCGAGGGCGCCTCTCTCGTCCACCACGGCAGCTACTACTATCTCTTCGTCTCCATCGACTTCTGCTGTAACAGGAACATTGACACCGACGACTACAAGGAGGCCGTGGGCCGCTCCACCAGCCCGCATGGCCCTTTTGCCGACGAGGATGGCACGCCGATGATGAACGGCGGCGGCACGGTGCTGCTGAAGGGTGACGGCACGTGGAATGCCCCCGGCGGCGGCACGGCGTATCTCGATCCGACCAATGGCGACAGCCTCATCGTCTTCCACGCCCTTAACATGACTCAGAACGGCGCGCTGTATCTGTGGCTGAAGAACCTGACCTGGTCCAATGACTGGCCCGTGATCAGTCCCTGAACGGAAAGATCCCCTGCCTTGTGTTCCTGCAGCACAAAAGCCACCTCCCGAGAGAGGTGGCTTTTGTCGTTGAGTTGATTCAGTCGGCGCGATTAGGGGTAGATGCCGCGAATCTGCACAGCTTCCGCTACGCGTCCAATGCCCAGCATGTTGGCAGCGATACGCATCGGCACCTTGCGATCCACGTGGATCTTCAACACGTCGCGGAACGATATCTTCATGACCCGCTCCAGCCGGTTATAGACGTCCTGCGCCTCCCAGAAGAGATGCTGCTCATCCTGCACCCATTCAAAGTAGGAGACGGTGACGCCGCCGGCGTTGCACAGAATATCCGGGATCAGGAAGACGCCATGATTCTCGAGGATCCGGTCGCCCTCGGGAGTCACGGGACCGTTCGCCGCTTCGGCGACGATCTTCGCGTTGACGCTCGCGGCATTGCGGGCGTGAATGGCGTTCTCGAGCGCGGCGGGCACAAGAATGTCGCACTTGAGCCGCAGAATTTCCTCAGCCGAGATCGGCTCCGCGTCCGGGAAGCCTTCCACGTGTCCGGTCAGCGCCTTCATGTGGATGAGCCCCGGAATGTCCAGCCCCTTCGGGTTGTACACGCCGGCCATCGAGTCATTGACGGCGATGACCTTCGCGCCGGCCGCATGCAGCAGTTGCGCGGCAATCGAACCGGCATTGCCGAAGCCCTGCACGACGACCGTCGACCCCTTGAGCACCATGCCGAGGTGATCGCACGCACTTAGGATGGTGTAGAAGACGCCGCGGCCGGTGGCCTCGTTGCGCCCCAGCGATCCGCCCAGGCTGATGGGCTTGCCCGTGACCACCCCTGGGATGGAATAGCCCTTGGTCATGCTGTAGGTATCCATGATCCAGGCCATCGTCTGCGAGTTGGTGTAGACATCGGGCGCCGGGATGTCCTGCGCCGGACCGATGAGCGGCAGAATCGCGCTGGCATAGCGCCGCGTCATGCGCTCCAGCTCGCCCAGTGACATGTGCTTGGGATCGCAGGTAACGCCGCCTTTGCCGCCGCCAAAGGGGATGTTGACCACGGCGCATTTCCAGGTCATCCAGGTGGCGAGCGCTTTCACTTCGTCGAGCGTGACCCGGGGGTGGTAGCGGATGCCGCCCTTCGACGGACCGCGCGCCGAGCTGTGCTGCACGCGATGCGCTTCAAAGCGATGAATGTGCCCGTCATCCATGCGCACCGGCACTGAGACGGTGAGCACCCTTTCGGGATATTTGATCATCTCCCGAGTGTCCTGGCTGAGTTCGAGAGCATCCGCCGCCGCGTCGAAGTTGGCCAGAGCAACGTCGTACGCGTTTTCCTGCACCGTTGTTGTGATCATGTTCTTCCCCTTCCTTGCGGGGAAGCAGATCCTGCGCAGCCCGCTGGGCGCTACCGCTCGACCATCGACTCGGCCAGCGCTGCCGCGTGCGGCTCCGCTTCCTGCTGTGACGGGAGCGCCGGAACCACCCATTTCCGGTACGCCCGCAAGTGTCCTCGCGCCGCCTCGAAGTACAAACGCCGCACCTCGCGCGTGATCGCGCCTATGGATCCGTCGTTCACCGGCCGATGATCCACACGGACCACCGGCGCAATGCCCACCGCCGTCCCGGTTAGAAACAGTTCGTCACAAACGTACAGCTCGCTGCGGTCGATCGGGCGCTCGTGAATCGTGAGCCCGATCTCGCGCCGCGCCAGCTCCATCACGGAGTCGCGCGTGATGCCTTCCAGCACGTTTTCCGTGATGAGAGGCGTGATCAGACGCCCCTGGCGCACCATAAACAGGTTGCAGGTCGCCCCTTCGGCCACCTGCCCGTTCTCATTCAGCAGCAGCGCTTCGTCGAATCCTGCACGGCGCGCGTCGTCGCTGGCCAGTGCGCTGTTCACATACGCTCCACAGATCTTGGCCCGGGCCGGAATCGCATTGTCCTCAATGCGACGCCAGGAGCTTACTCCGGCATGCAGGCCCTTGTCACTGGGCAGATAGTCTCCGAAAGGCAGCGCGACAACCGCGAAGGCGTCCTGGTCGTCAGTGGCTACGCCGATCCGCTCCGAGCATTTGTACGCCAGCGGCCGCACGTAGATATCCGTGCGGAAGGCATTGCGCCGGACCAGCTCTGCGGTGATCTCACATAGATGGCCTGCGCTGGCGGGGACGTTGATCCGCAGAATGCCGCAGTTATTCTTCCAGCGCTGGTAGTGTTCCAGCGGCCGAAGGAGAAACAGCTGGTGCTCTGCATCGTCCCAGTAGCCGCGAAGGCCCTCGAAGACGCCGGTGCCATAGTGCAGCGCGTGGGTCAGGATGCCGACGCGCGCCTCGCGAAGCGGGATGTACTCCCCGCCGAAATAGACAATCAGATTCGGATCCGCTTTAGCCTTCATGGCTCACCTCATCCAGCGACTCGCGCAGCAACTGCCGGCCCCGCGCGATCGCCCGGTCGTCCAGCTCCAGCCATCTGGCGCTCTTCACCAAACGCCGGAGCGCTTCGTCGACGCTCTCCTGGGTCAGCACGTCGGTGCATTCCAGCAGCGCGCCCAGCATGATCATGTTCTGCGCCCGCGCATCGCCCAGCTCGTCAGCAATATGAGTAAAGGGCCGCGCCAGCACACGCACCTCGCTGCGGTCGCAGCCGTCCGGCAGCGCCTCGCCGTTGTAGAGAATCCATCCCCCGGGCCGCACCGTTTCATAAAACTTGTGCAGCGAAGGTTCGTTCATCGCCACCAGCACGTCGGGGCACACCACCAGCGGCGAGTCGATGGGATGACGCGCCAGCCGCACGTGGCAATTCGAGGTGCCAGAGCGCATCTCCGGCCCGTAGGAAGGCAGCCAGGAAACTTCGAGCCCGGCATCCAAACCCGCTTCCGCCAGCACTTCGCCCAGCAGCAGAACGCCCTGGCCGCCGAAGCCGGCAACCCGCACCTGCAGTTCGCTCATCGGCGGCTTCACCGCGGGCGTCGCACGCCATTCCGCCAGATCATCCTGGGGCAGCCCGAGTATCTTCGGGATCTGCTCCTTCTCGGGTGCGGGCGTGGATGCTTTTCGTGCCTGCGCCTCGCTCGTGCGGTCGCGCAGTACGCCCAGAGCGAAGGTTTTCTCCATCACATCCTTCACCCAGCGCTGCGCGTCCACCGGCGACATCTTCCAGATGGTCGGACAAGGCGAGAGAATTTCGACCAGCGAGAAGCCCAGGCCTTTCACCTGGTTCTCCAGCGCCTTGCGAATCGCCCGATGCGCCTGCGCGACCTGCTTGTTGTCGCCGAGGCCAACCCGCTCGATGTAGACCGGCGCTTCCAGCGTAGCCAGCAGCTCGCTCATGTGCAGCGGGTAGCCTTCGTTAGCGGCGCTGCGCCCGCCAGGTGTGGTCGTGCTGATCTGGCCGAGCAGCGTAGTCGGCGCCACCTGGCCGCCGGTCATGCTGTAGATGGCGTTGTTCACGAACAGAACCGTGATGGCTTCGCCGCGATTGGCCGCATGCAGAATCTCCGCCGATCCGATGGCCGAGAGATCCCCGTCGCCCTGGTAGCTGACCACGATGCTCTCCGGCCGGCTACGCTTAACCGCAGTGGCGACAGCGGGCGCGCGTCCGTGCGCGGCCTGGATATTGCCGACGTCGAAATAGTAGTAGGCAAAAACCGAGCAGCCGACGGGACTGATCAGAATCGTCCGGTTCTGAACGCCCAGCGCATCGATGGCTTCGGCGAGCATCTTGTGCACCATGCCGTGGCCGCAGCCCGGGCAGTAGTGGGTTTGGTGCTGCAGCTCGTCCTTGCGCTCGAAGGTGGTATAGAACG
Source organism: uncultured Acidobacteriaceae bacterium (assembly GCA_963770525.1). Lineage (GTDB taxonomy): Bacteria > Acidobacteriota > Terriglobia > Terriglobales > Acidobacteriaceae > Palsa-343. Next base: position 768,563 of record CAVYPY010000013.1, read on the forward strand.
CCTTCGGCCGCGACTGCGCCACTTCGTAGCTCACTTCCGGTTCGTTAGACATGGGCCACCTGTTCCACTTCCGCGTGCCGATGCGCCAGCTGTTGGGTGAGCGCGAGCACATCCGCGTGCGCCGGGACATTGCCTCCGACGCGGCTGTAGAACTCCACCGGTCGCACTCCGTTCAGAGCCAGCTTCACATCTTCGAGCAGCTGGCCGGTGCTCATTTCCACCACCAGGAAGACCTTCGCCCGCTCGGCTCGCTTCTGGAAGAAGGTTGTAGGGAACGGAAAGAGCGTGATCGGTCGCAACACGCCGACGCTCAACCCCATATCGCGCGCCTCCGCGGCCACGGCTTTCAAAACGCGGGCCACGATCCCGTAGCCGACCAGCACCACATCGGAGCTCTCCGCGTACCACTCCTCCGCGCGCGCCTCGAGCCGCTCGGCGATGGTGTACTTCGCCTCCAGCTGGCGAACGTGCTTTTCCAGTTCATCCGTGCTGAGGAAAATGGAGCTGATCAGATTTTTGCGGGACTCCTCAGTCCCGGCCACCGCCCACTTCGGCAGCTGCGGCTCGACGGCCGTCTGCGGAAACTCGACCGGCTCCATCATCTGCCCGATAAAGCCATCGGCCATCACCACTACGGGATTGCGATAGCGGTCGGCCAGCTCGAAGGCCAGAGCGGTCAGGTCGGCCATCTCCTGCACCGAATGCGGCGCCAGGACGATCGTCTTATAGTTGCCGTGGCCGCCGCCTTTCACCACCTGGTGGTAGTCGCTCTGCTCGGAAGCGATGTTGCCGAGACCCGGTCCGCCGCGTGTGATGTCGGCGATGACGCAAGGCAGTTCCGCGCCCGCCATGTAGCTGATGCCTTCCTGCATCAGGCTGATCCCGGGCCCGCTGGAGGCGGTCATCACCCGCACGCCGGCCGCCGACGCCCCATAGAGCATGTTGATCGCAGCCACCTCGCTCTCTGCCTGCAAAAAGACGCCGCCGGCCCGAGGCAGATATTCGGCAGCCGCTTCCGTAATCTCGCTGGCCGGCGTGATGGGATAGCCGTAGAACCCCCGGCACCCAGCCAGCACCGCGGCCTTCACGATAGCTTCATTTCCCTTCATCAGCTGGCGGCTCATGACTCGGCTCCTTTTGCCGCAGATGCGGAAGCCACCAGGCGCAGCACCGTGACCGCTCCTGGCTCCGGGCAAACCAGGAAGCACATGCCGCAGCCGGTGCAGCCTGCGCCCAGGTACGTCGCGGTCCGGTAACCGTAAGCATTCAGCCGCTCGCTCAGCTCGATCACCTTCGGCGGGCAGGCTTCGATACACAGGCCGCAGCCTTTGCACTCGTCCGTATCGATCCGCAGCGATCCGCGATCGCGTTTGCCGGCGTTCGTCATCGTGCCCTCCTCTCGGTAGCCCTTCTCAGACCAACGCCACCGCTGTTTTGCGTTCCAAATAATGCGCGCGCACGGCAAAGTCCTCGAGGTCCGCCTGGAACTGCGGATCGGCAATGGCAATCAGTGCCTCAGCCCGCTCTCGCAGCGTCTTGCCGTGCAGATACGCAATGCCATGCTCGGTGACCACGTAATGCACATCGGCGCGCGAAGTGACGACCCCGGCTCCCGGCTCCAGAACCGGAACGATCCGCGAAATCCGTCCCTCCTTCGCCGTCGATGGGAGCGCGATGATCGGGACGCCGCCCTTCGAGCGCGCCGCACCGCGGATAAAGTCGAGCTGGCCGCCAAAGCCGCTGTACGGCCTGGTCCCCAGCGAGTCGGCGCACACCTGCCCGGTCAGATCCACCTGCAGCGCCGAATTGATCGCCACCATGCGATCGTTCTGGGCCACGACAAATGGGTCGTTCGTGTAGCTGATGGACCGGAACTCCAGCGTCGGATTCTCGTGCAGGAAGTCGAAGAGCCGCTTCGTCCCCAGCACAAACGCCGCCACCGCCTTGCCTCGGTGCAGCGACTTGCGGTCGCCGTTGATGACCCCGGACTCCATTAACTCGATCACTCCATCGGAGAACATCTCGGTGTGGATTCCCAGATCCCGCTTGCCGTCCAGGCACGTGAGCACCGCATCGGGAATGCCGCCGATGCCGGTCTGGAGCGTCGCCCCGTCCGGGATCAGCGAAGCGACGTTGCGCGCGACGCGCAGGTGCATTTCGGTGAAGGGCTCCGTCTTCAGCTCCAGCAGCGGCCGATCCGTTTCGACGATCGCGTGAATGTGGCTTATATGGATGAACGTATCGCCATGGGTGCGCGGCATCTGCTGGTTCACCTCAGCAATCACCGTCGTGGCGCAGCGCGAGGCGGTCAGCGTGCAGTCCACCGTCGTGCCCAGGCTCACAAAGCCATGTTCGTCAGGCGGCGACACCTGCATCAGGACGACATCGAGCGGCAGCTGCCCGCTGATAAAGAGCCCTTCAATCTCGCTCAGGAAGATCGGCGTGTAGTCGGCGCGACCGGCAACCACGGCCTCTCGCACATTCGCGCCCAGAAACATCCCCCGGTGTCGGAAGCGGCCTTCATATTCCGGCTTCGTGTAGTCGGCGGTGCCCAGCGTCATCATGTGGACGACTTCCACATCCCGCAGCTCCGGCGCGCGCGCTACCAGCGCAGTCACCAGCGTAGACGGCGTGCCCACCCCCGACTGAATCCAGACCCGCCCCCCGGAACGGACGGCCGCCAGGGCCTGTGCGGCGGACATGCATTTGCAGCGATAGTCGTCCTTCCAGCTCATCGGTCTCCCGTCTTTGCCGGCGCGCCCGGTCCGGTCATGGTCTCTGGTGGAGCTAAACGCCATGGGATCAATGGCTCGTTGGCCGCGCCGCGCACAGCACACTTCCGGGGCGCTCCACCTCCAAAACCGATGAAGGTACGCCTCGCCCAAGGGTGCTATCAGTGATGCCCGTCACCTGGAGCGCGGGGGGTTCTGCGAGCGGTTAATCGATGCGGAGAGCGGGAGAACTAAAGGTGCACACGTCTCCGGCGAGACATGCAGTATCAGCGACATGCCACAGTCCCCTGGGGGGTGGGGTCAGCTGCCCAGTTCGTAGTCGAAGTCGTAGAAGTGCTGCTTGTCCTCGATGCGGATGTCCATTGTGCCGCGCAGTCCAGCCAGCTCTTCGGTTCCTGAATCGGGAACCACCTGGATCGTGAGTTCAGGTGTGCCGCGGCTCATCGTGGCATGATGCATCAGGACGAAGCTGCCCTTTCGTCCAGCCAGCGTTCCGCTCACGCGCTCCATGGCCACGTAGGCGCCGGAGCCTGTCGAGCGATCGAGCACGCTGAGCATTTCGCCCTGGCTGGCTGCCTCCAGCTCGCCGTGGAACTGCTTGTCCAGCGACATGCGGCCCAGGCCAGCGGCCTCGGCCTCAGGGTTATCTGCTTTCTGAGGTATCACCTTAACGTCGAAAGGTCCGCTGATTCTCGTCATCTTCCGGCCAGCATAGCACTGCGCCATGAACGCTGTTAGCATCCAAGATTGCCATGAAAAGGATCGGCTCCCTTCTCTTTCCCACGATGGCGGTTGCCCTCGTCCTCTCCGGCTGCCACAGCAACCAGAATCAGGCGCAGGATCAGTCCCAACCCGCAGCCAGCGATCCCGCTTCCGCAAATCTGGTTCCGGCCAGCGATACAACGCCCGCTCCGCAGGGGAATCCGCCCGCTCCACCCGAGGATCAGTCTGGCTACCAGCAAGCGCCGCCACCGGACGAGGATCAATACGGCCAGGATTATTCCGAAACCGCTGAAGACGTCGCTCCCGAGCCGCCGCCCGAGATTCCCGACTACGATCAGCCGCCAGCTCCTGGCGACAACTATCAGTGGACGCCGGGCTACTGGGGTTATGCCTCTGAGGGCTATTACTGGGTTCCTGGCGCCTGGGTGATGGCGCCGTTTGTGGGCGCGCTGTGGACGCCGGGTTATTGGGGTTGGGACAACAGCCATTATTACTGGCATTCCGGCTACTGGGGCTCTCACGTCGGCTTTTATGGCGGCGTGAACTATGGCTCCGGATACAACGGCAACGGCTACGAAGGCGGCTACTGGCGCGACAACCGGTTCTACTACAACCGCGATGTCACGCACGTGAACAATCAGATCCAGTACGTCTATAACTACCGCGTCACCACCGTGTACAACAATTCGCGGGTCGCCTACAACGGCGGCCGCGGCGGACTGAATTATCGGCCAAGCGCTGAGCAGGTGGCCGCTCAGCAGGAGCGGCATTTCGCTCCTCTGCCCGTGCAGCACTCGCTGGCGCAAACCGCGCAGCAGAACCGGGCCCAGTTCGCGCAACAGAATCACGGCAAACCGCAGATGGTGGCCGAGACTCGCCCCATCAGCGCCGGTGCTGCGCCGGCTCCGCGGGCTGAGGATTTCCATGGAGCTCCGGAGGTTCATGCTGCTGCGCCAGCGGCGAACCGTCCTAATGCCGCTCCGCTGAACGTGCCGCGTCCGGAGCCCGGGCGTCCGGCCGTGCACAACGAACCGAGGCCGGAGTCCAGACCAGCTGCGCAGCCCCCTGCGGCGAGCCGTCCGGAGAACCGGAGTGTGCCCGCACCGCATGGACAGCCGGCAACGCGGCCCGAGCCGCGCGGTGAGCCAGCACGTCCACCGGCGCAGACGGAACCGAGGCCGAATTTGCCGGCCGTTGCCAAGCCGCAACCGCAGTCGCGGCCACAGACGCAGCCCCATACGGAAGCTCGGCCGGAAGCGCGTCCGGCGCCGGCGCGCAAGCCGGAAGCGAAGCCGCAACCGCGCACGGAAAAGAAGCCGGACGAGCCGCACCCGCAGGCATGAGGGGAAAGTCAGGCGGCGCGGTCAGCGCGGACGCAGGTGTGGGCGAGCAATTCATGGAGCTTAAAGGCCCGCTCGAGCTGGCTTTCGATGAGGAGTTGATGCCGGCGGCGGTGACTGGGGTCATCGATCAGCGGGAGAAGTTGCTCGTCGCGCGCCGCGCCCGCCTCAAGATCGCGGATGGCGGTTTCCATGGTGAGACGGAAACGGGCGCTGACGTGAAAGGGCTCGTAGGTGCACAGGGGTCGGCGTATCGTTCGCATCGTCGGTATCCGCCAAGTTTAAAGTCTCTTCTTCTGCTGCCGATTTTAATCAGGGCATGACTCTTTGAACTATGCCCCGCAGAGGCGTGCGCCGGGATACTTTGGGCACCGGCTGTCTCGATCTGGAACAGCCGGAAGACCCTAAAGCTCGAGGCTTTTGCTTGCCACCCGCTCCTGCGCCTGCGCGATGAACGATTCCAGCGGCACAGAGCCCTGATCGCCTTTGCCGCGAGTCCGGACGCTGACCGCGGTCGCGGATTCCTCTTTGTCCCCTATGACCAGAACGTAGGGGGTCTTCTGCAGGGTGAAGTCGCGAATCTTCGCGTTCATCTTTTCGTTGCGCGCATCGGTCTCGACCCGGAAGCCGGCCTGCTGCAGGCGCTCCTGCACGGTTTGCGCGTAGGCATGATGCCGCTCGCTGATCGGCACCAGGCCGATCTGCACCGGCGCCAGCCACAAAGGAAACGCTCCTGCATACATTTCGATCAGGTAGGAAACCATGCGCTCCATCGTGCTGATGATGGCGCGATGGATCATCACCGGCCGCGGCTGCGTGCCGTCGGCGGCCGTGTATTTGAGACCGAACTGGCTGGGCAGGTGAAAATCCAGCTGCACGGTGGAGTAAGTTTCCTCGTGGCCCATGACATCGGCCAGCTGGATATCGAGCTTGGGACCGTAGAAGGCGGCATCGCCTCGGCTTTCACGATAGGCGAGACCGAGCGAGTCAAGCGCCTCCCGCAGGACGCGCTCGCCCAGCTCCCACATAGCGTCGTTGTCGACGTATTTTTCTTTGTTCGCCGGATCGCGCAGCGAGAGGCGGTAGCTGTATTTCGTGATGCCAAGGTCTTTATAGGCGCGCTCGACCAGCTTCATCACACCAGAGAACTCTTCCTTAATCTGCTCCGGGGTGCAGAAGATGTGCGCATCGTTCAGCGTCATGCAGCGCACCCGGCTGAGGCCGCTGAGCGCCCCCGATCGCTCGTAGCGATACATGGCACCGAGCTCGGCCAGCCGCACGGGCAGGTCGCGATAGCTGTGGAGTTTCGCCTCGTAAACAAGAATGTGGTGCGGACAATTCATGGGCCGCAGCACCATCTGCTCGGTTTCGAGGTCCATGGGAGGAAACATGTCCTCGTGGTAATGCTCCCAGTGGCCGGAGCGGACGTATAAATCGACCTTCGCCAGGCTGGGCGTGTAGACGTGCTCGTAGCCCAACTGGCGCTCGAGGCCGAGGATGTATTCCTCGAGCAGCCGCCGGATGGTGGCGCCTTTGGGAAGCCACAGGGGCAGGCCGGCGCCAACTTCTTCGCTGACCGTGAAGAGCTCCAGCTCTTTGCCGAGACGGCGATGGTCGCGGCGTTTGGCGTCTTCGATGCGCTCCAGATATTCGTCAAGGTCCTTTTTCGAAAAGAAAGCGGTGCCGTAGATGCGCTGGAGCTGTGCGTTTTTCTCGTCTCCGAGCCAGTAGGCGCCAGACAGGCTCATGACCTTGAAGGCCTTCACGCGGCCCGTAGAAGGAACGTGCGGTCCGCGACAGAAATCGACGAACTTGCCGTTGCGATAGAGCGAGATCGCTTCGCCCGGATGGGTGAACTTCTCCACGAAGTGGACCTTCATGAAGTCGTTGCCGGCTTTGAACTGCTGGAGACCTTCTTCGCGTGGCTCGAAATCGCGGACGAACTTCTCGTTGCGGGCGACGACCTCGGCCATGCGGCCCTCGATGAGCTTCAGGTCTTCGGGTGTAAACGGCGTGGGCCGCCAGAAATCGTAGAAGAAGCCGGCATCGGTGGCCGGTCCATGGCCCAGCTTCGTCTCAGGGAACAGCTCGGTAACAGCTGTGGCCAGGACGTGCGCCGCCGAGTGGCGCAGCACCTTCAACGCTTCGGGATCCCTCTCGGTGATGAGTTGCAGCGCAACGTCCTCCTGGAGCGGCGTGCCCAGATCGACCAGGCGCTCCGCATGGGGGTCTTCGGCGGCATACATAGAGGCTTCGGCGCCATCGCTGGCTGCGGTAGTGGGGACGGCGGCGCGCAGCGGCCGGATGCGGGCGACGACAGCCGCCTGGGCAAGACGAGGAGAGATACTTTCGGCGATGGCCAGCGGCGTCGTGCCGGCAGGCACCTCACGCTGGGAACCATCGGGGAGCTGAACCTGAATGGAACTCATATGCAGCAGGTTAACGGAGTCGGGGGTTCCGGCACCACATCACGAGAGTGCCGCGGAGGCCGCGTTGGAGACGATGGCGATCCGGGCGCTATAGATCCGGCGCGCGTGCTTTACTTCAGCCCGACGTGGGCGGCCATCTGGATGCTGCCCCAGTCGGTAGTGTCGGGGTAGGTCTCGAAATCCGTCCGGTAAGCACGTACGCCGCCCAGTTGCTGCGGGGACATCTGATTGATCTTCTGCCAGAGGGCCGGGATAACTTCCTGCGGTGGTCCCTGATCGGAGCGGATCACGGCGTATTTGCCCGCCTGGATCCTGCGCGCCACGAAGCCGTCGGGCACCTTGTCTGCCGAAGACACGCGGACGCCAAGGGTGTAGTTGTATTCGCCGCTGGAGTCGGAGGCGTAATCGCTGTAGACCACGACCAGGTCGTCGCCGACCCGGTTGGGAACCTGCGAGAGCTGATCGCTCCCCATGACGCTCTGCCAGAGCTGCGGGATCAGACCCTGGCCTCCGGCCTCCTTGTCATTCGTGGTGCGCACGGTGAGGCCGACAACCGTGAAGCTGTCCTGCTGCTGATCCTTCACTGCCGGAGCCGAGGCGGGCGAGGCGGGAGCGCTGGAGTTCTGCGCCAGGCCTGGAAGGGCAAGAGCGAGAAGGAGCGGCAGGGCGCACCGGACCGTGAAGAACATAGCAGAGCAGTATACGCAGCGATCGGTCTCTGTGTTTCGGATTCCCAGGCTCTTCTCTCAGCTCAGCGCGGCCTGAGAGGCTCGATCGGTATATCCGTTGGTAACAGGCATGTGACCGCAATGATCTGCCGGTACACCCAGTGCCGCAGTTAAGATGAGGACGATTCTCCTGAAGAACTGAGATAAGGGTCCTTGCCGATCAGGAAGCTGGAAGCGCGACGAGGCATGAAGGCGGCGACGGCCCTGCTGGGGCTGGCGGCCGTCTGTCTGAGCGGGTGCCAGAACATCCAGAACTCGAACCCGGCCCAAACGCTGGTCCGGGTGATCGACGCCTCCTACAATGCCCCGGCGATCGATGTGAAGATCGGCGCCACGCCGATTGCCGTGAACATTGGAGCGGCCACCTTTACGAACTATGCCTTTCTGCCGCCGGAGAATGCGACCGCCGACGTCTATCCGACAAAGACGACCACCGCAACCGCGTCTGTAGCCGGCGCCTTCCTGGTGGGGCAGCAGCATTCGGTATTCGTCACGGATACCAGCGGAGGCTATCAGGCGACGCTGCTGACGGATCAGGCTGTAAATCCGCCCGCTGGGTATGTCTCTTTGAGATTTCTGCAGCAGGCGGTCCAAACGGGTGCGGTCGACATATATCTCCTGCCGAGCAATGCGACCCTGGCCGGCGCCAAGCCGCTGCTCAGCGATGTGGCCACGGGCACGGTCTCGGCTTATGTGAATGTACAGGCAGAAAGCTACACCCTGGTAATCGCGCCAGCCGGGGACACGAACGCGAAGGATGTCTACACCAGCGAGGCGCTGCAGTTCAGTGGGGATCAGGTACGAACTGTGCTGATCATGGACGCGCAGCTGACGACGAGTCCGCCGGTCACCGTCACGATCGGCGACGACCTGAACTGAGGGTCGGCGTACGCACGCAGGTCCAGCATGGGCTCAACCCGAACGTGGCATTCTGGTCTGGATGGAAATCACCGGCCAGGACGCGCTGATCGTCGTCGACGTGCAGAACGACTTCTGCCCGGGCGGAGCTTTGCCGGTCCCGGAGGGCGATGCCGTGATTCCGGTGATTCTGGCCATTGCCGGCCGGTTTGAGCACATTCTGCTGACTCAGGACTGGCATCCTCGAGACCACTGCTCATTCGCCTCGAGTCATGTTGGGCGGAAGCCTTTCGATCTCGATCCAGTCTCAGGCGAGCGTCTGTGGCCGGACCACTGCGTGCAGGGGACGCACGGAGCGGCGATTCACGCCGCTCTGCAACTGCCTCGGGCGGAGTTGATTCTCCGCAAGGGTTTCCGCCAGAAGGTCGATTCGTACTCGGCGTTCTTCGAGAACGACCACACGACGCCAACCGGGCTGGATGGGTACGCTGAGGAGCGCGGATTCCGGCGGTTCTTCTTGGCCGGGCTCGCCTTCGATTTCTGCGTTGGCTTTTCGGCGCTGGACGCGCGCCGCTGCGGCTATGAGGCGGTGGTCATCCGGGACGCCTGCCGCGGGATCGACGCCGATGGATCGGTAGCAGCGATGGAGGCGCAACTGGCGCGCGCCGGCGTTGGCCTCATGAACAGTCGAAATCTGCAGCACGCTGATGTCTGAGACGGTCCCGCTTCAATCCTCCGGACGGTCGCTCGAAACTCCCGGGATCAGCGCTTCACAGCAGTCCGGGTCCAGCTTCTGAGGCGATTCGCGGAAGAGGAGCGCCAGCGCGTCCTCGTGGGTGAGGCAGGCGCGGTAGGGCCGGTCCTCGGTAAGCGCGCCATAGACATCGGCGACGGCAATGATGCGCGCCTCCAGCGGAAGCTGCCGGGCGGTGAGCCGGCGTGGATAGCCGGAGCCGTCGAGCTTCTCATGGTGCGCCCCGGCAATTCGCGCGAGCTCGCGAAATGAGGCAATGCGGGAGAGAATCTCCTGGGTCAGTTGCGGGTGCTCCTGCACCACCAGCCACTCCGATGCGGTGAGCTTGCCGGGCTTGTCGAGGATGGAATTTGGAACGCGCAGCTTGCCCAGATCGTGGAGCAGCGCGGCGCGATTCACCAGCTGTTGCCGCTCGGGACTGAGACCCAGCCGCCGGGCGATGTGGCGCGCGGCGGCGGTGACCCCCATTGAATGGCGGAAGGTGAAGGATGATTTGGCGTCCACTACGTCGGCGAAGGCCTCACAGATCAGGTCGACGTCAGCGGCTTCCAGGCGGTGCACCTGATCCGGAGCGAGATCGAGAGCCGCAGCTCGCGTTTCGCGTTCCGGCGTCGTCGGCAGCGCATGCGCCCAAAGGCCGTGGCTGCGGTGCAGGCGGGTGACCACCCGGGCGAGATCGGGATCGAACCAGCGGCCCGCCCGCTCGTGAAGCACCTGAAGAGCTTTCTGGATTCCCAGCTCGGAGGCGAAGACATCGAGGTGCTGGGCAATGGCCAGAATCCGCGATCCCAGAGGGATGTTCTTGCCGGTGCGCCCTTCCGGATAACCGCTGCCATCCCAATGCTCATCGAGACCCCGGACCGCTTCGGCGGCGGCATCGCCAAGGCCGAGCTTGCGCAGGATATGCGCGCCGCGATCGCAGCGCAGCGTGATCATTTCCTCGTTGTTGCGGTGCTGGGTGAGTCCGATGCGAAGAATGCCTGCGGCCCGACGGAAGGCGCCAGCCTCGGGAAGGACGCTTGTCCAGAGCAACCGCAGAGTGGAGGCCTTTGGATGGGAAGGCCGGGTCCAGTCTTCCAGCTTGACGCCCGCTTTGACGCTCCGTTCATCGCCACCGCCGATGATCTGACAGAGGCGGGCTGCATTGCTGCTGCAGCCGACGTCCTTCAGCAGCAGAGCGTAGTAAAGGTGGGCGCGCTCCTGGGCGGGCAGGCGGAGCTCTTCGGCGATGCGCATGCCGAGGACGCAGCTGCGCAGCGCATGACCAGGCACGGCTCCTTCGGTGAGATCGAGTGCGAAAGAGAGCGCGGAGAGAATTTCCGCCAGAGAAATGCTGGAGGACCTCACCGGGGGCGCGAACGGAATGACCCGCGTTGGCGAGATTACAGTAGCCACAGAGACTCCCTGGCGATCCTGCGAAAGGTTGACGGTAGCAGGATCGCCAGGAGATGCAACTCCCACAAAAGTGGGGAGTTACTGCAGTATCGGCGCGAAGGCCGGGCCGGTCAGCCGGTGCGCCGCGCGGCCGCCCTCGCTTCGAGCTTGAGAAGTTTTTCCTTCCGCTCGATGCCCCAGCGGTAGCCTGTCGGCTTGCCGTCGCTGCCGATCACACGATGGCAGGGGATGACGACCGCAACGGGATTCGTCGCACAGGCCCGGGCCACAGCGCGTACCGCGGTGGGTTGTCCCAGGGACTGCGCGACCTGCGTATAGGTTCGGGTTTCGCCGCGAGGGATGCGACGGAGCGCTTCCCAGACGCGCATCTGGAAGGCGGTGGCGCGCAGATCCAGGGGCAGGTCGAGGGCTGCGGGATGAGCGGTGAACTGCGAGAGCACCTTGCGCAGATGAGGCTCGAGGTTCGGCTCAGGATGGATCTTCGCGGCGGGAAACTGCGCGCGCAGCTCGCGTGTCAGCTGCGAGTCGGTGTCGCCAAGAATCACGGAGCAGAGCCCTCGATCGGTGGCGGCAATGAGGACCTTGCCCAATGCACCGTCGCCGATGGCATAGCCGATCTGCGCGTCTTTGCCGCCCGCGCGGAACTTTCCTGGAGCCATGCCCAGTTGGGCGTTCTCGTAGGCGCGCCCGGGACCGGAGTAGCCGGCGTCGTAGATGGCATCCGTTACGCGCGCCGAGCCGGTGGCCAGCTCCTCGCGGAACGAGGCGGCGCGACGCTGGCGTTGGTATTGCGCTGGCGTGATGCCGAGCACGCGCTGGAATGCGCGCTCGATGGTGAAAGGACTGCGGCCGGTGCTGCGGGCTAGCTCTTCAAGCGTTACCGAGCGATCCGTGCCAAGCTTCGCAGAGATGGCTTCGACCAAAGCCGCGTCGGCATGGGGGAGTTGCGGACGGCAACGGCGGCAGGGCCGATAGCCCGCGCCAATTGCGGTATCGGAATCGGGAAAGAAAACCACATGGGTCCGCGCGGGGCGGCGGCTGGGGCAAGTGGGCCGGCAGAAGACGCCGGTGGTCTTCACGGCGTAAACGATCTCCGCATCGGCGGCGGGATCACGGGCCAGAACCGCGGCCCAGGCCTGATCTTCGGGAAGCATGACGGCTGGAATCATCGTACTCGTCTCCTTCGAAAACGAGCATGACAGAGGCGGCACTGGTGGACACTCCGGAAATTGCCGGCAAACTCTGCGGGGCAGACGGCGAGACACGGCGCTGAAAAATGCGATGGACGCGTCTACCAGCGCCACCAGCCAGGCGGAAGGATCGCGTGCCAGTCAGCGCGCAGAAGCGTGAGCGCCAGGATGAGCGCGGCGAGGATCAGGATCCCGGCGGCCTGCTGGCGGCGCACCCGGGAGGCGGTCATTCCTCACCCGGCTCAATGTTGTAGAGGAAGTAGAAGCGCAGCTCCAGGAATGGGCCTTTGAACTCCTTCGGGAGAGGCGGAAACGGTGAAGCACCGGTAATGCCCGCCCATGCAGAGCGGTCCAGCGCCACGTCGCCGGACGGGCTCTCCAGCTGCATGCTCTGGACGCTGCCGTCCGGCATGATGCGGAAGCGAATGAGGACTTTGCCCTGCTTGTTGATCGGCGAGCGCGCCTCTTCAGGGATGAGGGGATACCAGGAGCGCTTCGTATCCCAGATGACGCGCTGGATATAGGGGCCGAAGTCAACGCCCATCGTATCGCTGAGAATGTCGACCGCTCCCTGCATCCCCTGGTGCTGAGGATTAGCGCCCTGCCCCATATCGCCGCCATACTGCCCGGAGCGGCCCTGCATGGCCTGACGCATGGCCTGCTGGAGCGCCTCATTCGGATTGGAAGCTCCAGAACGGAAATTCGGCTGCGGCGCCATGGGCGGGGCTTCCAGATGCGCCTGGTTGTTATCCGGCAGAGGCTGGGCGGGCGGCGTGGGCGGTTTCTGCTGGGCGACCTCGGGCTGCGGCGGCGCGGGCTCTGCCGGCTGCTCGCTCGGCGCCGGGGCAGGCGCGGGAACCGGCGGTCCGGCGCGGCGCATGGCCTCCAGTTCCTGTAGGGTCTTACGGTCAAGCGTCGGGTGCTGCGACTGAGCGATGCGGTCCTTGTCGGAGATGATGTTGGTCGACTTCGGCTTGACCTTCTTCAACGCGTCCGGCGGCAGATCCAGGAAGGTGAGATCTTTCGCGCGCTGCTTCATGATGACCGAGGGGTCGACGACCCGGACGTGGTAGATGTACTTCGGCCCGTAAAGCAGATACCAGGCGACCAGCATGTGGATGATCAGCGCTATCCACAGCTTCTCGCGCAGGCTGCCCCAGCTGCGGCTGCCCTCCAGCTCATCGATGACGTGCAGCAGGTCCGTGTGGTCCAGACCTTCGTAGCGGCTGCGGAGCAGAGGCCTGCGAAGACCGGAGCTATTGGGACCTTCGGACGGGCTGCCAGGGGGTCTGGAATCCGGCGATTCCTGGGACTCGCTCTCGTCGGCAAAGTCCTCCACCAGCGGGTCGAGCGGCTCAGTTGGGGTTATACGAATCGGCATTCCGGGGTGACTTCAGTTAATGCGCGGCTCCAACCGGGGCCCTGAGCTGCTGTCGGACAGCCAAGCAGGGTGAAGCGGGAACGCACGGGATTCCTTGAGGCTATTTTCTCATCAAAATGGCGGAAGCTTGCCTGTTTGTACAATCGAATTCGTGACTTCCGATTCCACGACCTCTCCATCCCGAAGCGCCGGAGTGATCACAGTAAGTGACGCATGCTCAAAAGGTTTGCGCGAGGACCTTTCGGGCCCCGCGGTGACTCGGACGTTAGACGGTGCCGGATGGGAAACGGTGCTGCATGTTATGGTTCCTGACGAACAAGAGGTCATCGAAGACGCAATCCGGAGCGCGGCCGAAGCGGCAAGGCTTGTGGTAACCACCGGCGGAACGGGAATTGCAGAGCGAGACGTAACTCCCGAGGCAACCCGGGCGGTTTGCGACCGCTTACTGGAAGGGGTGCCGGAGTTGATGCGGGCCGAAGGCCGACGCCAGACTCCGTTGGCGACTCTGAGCCGGGGACTTTGCGGGACATTGGGAACATCACTGGTCCTGAACCTGCCGGGCAGTCCGGCTGGAGCCGTGAACTCGCTGCAGGCGGTACTGCTGATCCTGCCGCACGCCGTTGATCTGCTGGAGGGTAAAACGGAGCATCGAACAGACGGCGAGCCCGCGGCATCCGAATCTGCTGATGAGAGAAAGGTTGAACGCGCCTGAAATCTCTCTTTTTCAAGTTCACCCACTGGATCCAGCACGTCCTGCTGCCCCTGGGGCCCTGGGGAATTCTGCTGGCCTCGTTCATCGATTCGGCTTCAGTTCCGTTGCCCATCGATGTGCTGATGGCTGGCTGGGCCTGGGCGGACCGGCGGCACTTCTATCTCTATGCCGGGCTGGCGGCGGCCGGCTCCGCGGTGGGCGGCCTGGTTCCCTTCTTTCTGGGCCGCGCCGGAGGGGAGCTGTTTCTGCTGAAACGGATCGACCGAGCCCGCTTTGAGGCGCTCCGCAATCGTTTTGAGAAGCAGGAATTCCTAGCGATCTTGATCCCGTCGCTGATGCCGCCGCCGACGACCTGGAAGCTCTTTGTCTTCGCGGCCGGCGTCTTCGAAATGCGCACCCTGGCCTTTGTGCTGGCGGTGTTTGTGGGCAGGTTGATCCGCTTCGGGGTGGAAAGCCTGCTGGTCATCGAGTACGGGCCACAGATTGTGAATGTGGTCGGCGATCTGGCCAAAAAACACCTGGTCCTGACCCTGGTGCTGCTGGTACTGATTTTCGGCGCCCTGGGATGGTGGATCTGGGGGAAGCTCAAGGGGAAGAAAGCTTCTTCGGAACCCGTCCAGGGCTAATACGGCTGGTTTTTCCAGATCAGCGGGACAAAGTAGTTCGCCAGGAACCACGAGAGCAGAAACATAATCGCCATCAGGCTCGCGCCCCAGAAGAAGAGGCGGACGGGCAGTGTGCGCATCAGGGGCGGGACGGGCTCCGGGTCGAATTTGCGGTTGGGAATCTCGAAAAGGAGGCCGCTGGCAAAGCAGACGCTGGCGGCGAGCCCCAGAGTGGCCAGGGCAGAGATAAGACGATCCTGCCAGCCGCTGCCCGGAATGAAGAATGCGTGCCAGAACAGCACGTACAGCGACAGGATGCTTCCGGCAAGACCGAAGAATTTGGCAACCTGCAGCATCGGGATTGCTTCGCTGGCGCCGCGTTACCCGTGGATGCCTTTTAGCGCCGGGTAGACGCGGCGGAACCCTGCATACCCTTCAGCATAACGCTGGACGAGCTGCAGGTCGGGCTGAATTGTCTCGGCGACTGCGATGCCGTCGGCACAGGCCGCATCCAGATCGGGCCAGCGACCCGCGCCGACTCCGGCCAGCAGCGCTGCACCAAAGGCTCCGCCTTCTTCCGCGGTGAGGCGTTCGCAGGGATAGCCGTAGATGTTGGCTTGAATGGTCCGCCAGAGAGGGCCACGGGCGCCGCCGCCGCCGAGCCGGACGCCTTTCACCGGAATTCCGAGTTCTGCGAAGAGCGTGAAGGTGTCTTTCAGGGAATACGCGACGCCTTCGAGCACGGCCCGAGTGCAATGGGCGCGGGTGGAGGTCGCAGTGATTCCGACAAAGGCCGCTGTGGCAGTCGAGTCGAGGTGCGGGGTTCGCTCACCGAGGAGGTAGGGCGTCCACAGCAGGCCATCGCTGCCGGCCGGGACCTGTGCTGCCGCAGCGGTGAGTTGATCGTAAGTCTGGTCCGGGGCCAGCGTTTCCCGCAGCCAGCGCAGCGACAGTCCGGCGGCCTGAGTCACACCCATCACATGCCAGCGGCCCGGGACGGCGTGGCAAAAGGTATGCAGGCGTCCGTGGGGATCGCGGGTGGGCGCCGCCGTGGCTGCGAAGACGACACCCGAGGTGCCAATAGTGGCGGAAACCGAACCCGGCTGCAGGATGCCCATGCCGACCGCACCGGCTCCCTGATCGCCGGCTCCGGCGGCGACGGGCGTGTCCGCAGTCAGGCCTGTGAGCCCGGCGGCCTCGGCGCTGATTTTCGCGCAGATCTCGGGGGACTCGAATAGCTCCGGCAGCCAGCTTTCCGGAATGCCCGCGACCTTTGCGACCTCCTGGGACCAGCGCCGATGCGCCACGTCGAGTAGCAGGGTTCCGGAAGCCTCGTGAACATCGATGGCATAGGTGCCGGTCAGACGGTAGCGCACATAGTCCTTGGGGCACATGACGTGCGCGATCTTCGCGAAGATCTCCGGTTCGTGGTCTCGGACCCACAGCAGTTTGGTCAGCGTGAAGTTCGGCAGGGCGGGGTTCGCCGTCAGCTCGATGAGCTTTTCCCTGCCCTTTTCCCCGCCGCCGAACTGATCGTGGAGCCAGTCGCACTGCGGGCCGGTCCGCTGATCGCACCAGATGAGCGATGGCCGCAGGACTTTGCCCTCTTTGTCGAGCATGACGGCGCCGTGCATCTGTCCGGTGAGACCGACGGCCTCGATGCGAACGCCGGGAACGGCGGCGACGACCTCGCGGATGGCCTGCTGGGCGGCGCGCCACCAGTCTTCGGGGTCCTGCTCGGCCCAACCGGGATGCGGCGTGCGAAACGGCTGGTGCTCGCTGGAGGCAGAGGCGATTAGCTTGCCTTTCTCATCCACCAGAACGGCGCGCGTTCCGCCCGTCCCCACATCCATTCCCAAAAACACGGCGCTTCTCCAAGGTAAATCGCTGTACTCAAAGCACCCAACACTCTACCAGAGACGTGGTGGATCGATCAGGCCATCCGTGACTCCGGCAGTGTCATGTTGACGGCGGTGGGCAGGCGCGTGTCGGGCACGGGTTCGCTGTAACGAATGGCGAAGTTCTCCACCTGATGCAGCGCGAAGACCGGCGAACCGGCTGCCGTTTGTGCCTCGATGCGGAAGAAGTTCGCGCTCTGCACATCCTGAAGGACGATCGCGGGCCGCGCATCCGGGGCCATGGTCCTGATCTGCACGTTGCTCATGGAAAGCCCGTTCAGGTGGCGCACGTAAAACCCGAAAGCGGGCATCGGGCCGAACATCGGTGGGTCGGGGTACTTCTGCTCGTTCTCGGGAGGCTGGATCGTCCCCTGTTCCGCTGTGCCGCCGCCCTGGCAAACCACGAGCATGTCGTGAATGCTGATGTCCTCGATCGAGGCGTCGGGCACGCCGCTGAAGATCGAACAGAGCTTTGATGAGGTGTTCCAGCAGACGATATTGCTGAACATCACCCGCCGGATCGATCCGATCTTCGTCGATGCTGCCGGCCCGCGCAGGCGCGAACCCAGGCGCACAAAGATCGGCGCCGTGACGATATCCCGCATGGTGATGTTGGTAATGGTCACGTCTTCGAGCCACGCGCCATCTTCGGACTCAAGCGCAAACCCGTTGCATCCTTCAAAAACGCAGTTCGAGATGGTGATGTTGATGAAACCACCGTTGGATTCCGTGCCGAACTTGATCCGGCCGGTGCGCGAAACCTTCTCGTCCTCGCCAAATTTCTGCCATGTGCCGTCGATGACCGTTCCCATCACCCACGACCCCGAGACATAGCAGTTCGTAATGGTGACGTTCTCGGTGGCCCGGGGGATTCCCAGCGAATAGGAGCTTTTCAGACAGATACCGTCGTCCCAGGGCGAATTCACTGTGCAGTTGGAGACTCGGACGTTGCGGCAGCAGTCGATATCCATGCCATCGCGGTTGGTATCGATGAGGAGGTTGTCGATGGTGAGATTGTCGACGCCGGTGGCCAAAACGCCAAACCAACCTCCCTGAAGGATGGCGAAGTCGCGCAGGAGAACGTTGTGGCAGTTCTTCAGCGCAATCGACTTGTCGCCCATGCCGGGGTTCTGGGCTCGCTCTGGTCCTTGCTCTGCTTTCGTCAGGCCTTTGCCATGGATCAGTCCCGGCCCCGTGATGGACACATCATGGAGGTCTTCGCCCCACAGCAGACTGTTGTGCCAGTGATTGTGGCCGTAGTCCTGAAACGGCTCCCAGGGCAGGTTGGGCTCAGCCGCATCGTAGTGCGCGCCTTCCGCGGCCAGGATCGTGGCGCCGCGCTCCAGACGCAGTTCCACGTTGCTCTTCAAATGAATCGAGTAGCAGGCATACGTTCCTGCCGGAAAAAGGACGGTGCCCCCACCGGCGGCTGCCGCCGCCTCGATGGCCTTGTTGATGGCCGGCGTGTCGATGGTCTGGCCGTCGCCCGTGGCGCCGAATTCCCGGACCGACAGGGCGCCGGTAGTGTGGCCTGTGGAAGTTTGCGCCGAGGCCGGAACCGAGGCGCCCGCGACTCCGAGGGCGGCTCCTGTGACACCTGCGCCGGCCAGGCGAAAGAAGTCTCTTCGCGTATCCGATTTTGGCTCTTTCATTCCTGCTCCTTCTTCGCTGCGCTCGCTGGATCGGTTATCGCGGCAACAACACCTTACCGGAGAGTTCCGCTGGATAGGAAATTTGCCCCTCGATTGATCCTGTGGTGGGATGATGGGAGTTCGGAGTCAGGCCCTCGTGCGCGTATCGCTCTTTATCACCTGTTACAACGACACGCTCTTCCCCGCAACTGGCAGAGCGGTCGTTCGCCTGCTGGAGCGGCTGGGGCACACGATCGATTTCCCTTTCGAGCAGACCTGCTGCGGCCAGATGCACTACAACACCGGTTACCAACAGGAGGCGATGCCGCTGATGCGCCGCTTCGTCGAGATCTTCGCCGACAGCGAGGCCGTTTGCATCCCCTCGTCTTCGTGCGTCGCCATGATCCGCGATCACTACCCGAAGATGGCCGCGGAAGAAAGCGACCCGGGGCTTGTGGAGGAGCACAGGCGGCGGGGCGACGACGACTTTGTCGCCAAGGAGATCGACCTCGCCTTCCAAGCCGGCGCACGCCTGACGGTGATTCCCGTTTTTGTCGACAACGCTGAGCCGCCGGAGCCGAGCCACCTCCTCCCAACCTCCGATCACTGCCTTCTTGCCATGGGGAGCGGCTGCGTCCGACGCACTTGCTCGATGACATCGCTCACCTCATCGAGCGACTCGAGGAAATTCGTGATTCCCCGTCGGAGGTGCGCCACCTACCCGAAAGCGGATCACGGGAAGAGCCGCCTACGGTCGAGGTCAACCCGGACACGTCGCCGCCCGCCCAGCGCCCGTCGGCGCCGCCACCCGACCAGGATCATTATCGGGTGGTCGTCGAAGAAGAGGCCGAGAACATGGTGGTTTTCCTCGGAGCAGGGGTAAACGCCGACGATCATCTCCCTGACGACAACGACCTCTCGAAGTACCTCATCGAGCAGGCCAAATTGGACCCATCACTGATGGATAACTTGGCCGAAATAGCGCAGCGCGCCAGCACGCTCAGGGGCGAGCCGAGGATGTTCAAATGGGTGAAGGCGTTACTGGCCGCCGGATCCCAGCCAACTCCCGTACACAGGTATCTCGCCCACTTTCCGAGGCGCCTGAAGAGTTGGGCCTGCAGAAGCACTACCAAATGATCATAACGACCAAGTACGACACCGCGCTCGAACGCGCCTTCAGAGAGGACCATGAGCCGTACGATGTGGCGGTCTATATGGGACCAAGAACCCCTGAGGACCAGCGCGGACGATTTGTGCATATCCCATGGGAAGGGGAACCGCGTCATCACTGAGCCCAACAAATACGACCAGCTTCCCATTGCTTATGACGGCGAGTTGATGCGCACCGTCATTGTCAGGATTAACGGCACCGTCGATGACATTGATGCCGGTTTCACCTGGAAGGACAACTACATAATCACCGAGGACAATTACATCGACTACCTGAGCGGTGGAACCACGGAAGACCACATTCCCGGCCAGATTCTGGCCAAGCTGCGCGAATCGAATTGCTCGTTCCTCGGCTACGCCATGGCTGATTGGCGCTTGCGAGTATTCCTCAAGCGCATCTGGAAGGATGAAAAGCTCGGTCGTGCGCTGTACTGGGCCGTGGAGAAGGACCCCACCGAGCTCGAGAGAAAGCTCTGGCACGACGCCGGGGCGCAACTTTTTGCCACCTCGCTGACCGACTACGTCGAGGGTCTTGATCGATTCCTGGTGGCCCACCGCGAAGAGCTGGCGGTGTGATCGTGTCCGATCGCGCCGTCAAATACCGGGACTGCCCATATTTCGGTCTCGATTACTACGCCGAAGAATGGGGCGATTGGTTTTTCGGACGGGAGTCGAGCGCAACCGGATTATCACCAACCTTCGCGCCGCTCGCCTGACGCTTTTGCATGCTGAGAGCGGAGTGGGAAAGAGCTCGCTGTTGCGTGCCGGCGTCGCTTGGCAGCTCGGCAATCTTCTATCCGAGAAGAATGCGCGTCGCAGTGTCGTGCGCTACATCCCGATCGTGTTTAACTCTTGGAAGGATGATACTGTCCCCCAGCTGATCGATGTGATACGGACGAAGATCGAGATGCTGCGAGGCGGCGGACCCATCCCTGAGTTGCCCACCGATCGCCTTACCAAGCGATCGAAATCGCGGCGGATGCACTCGACGCTACGTTGTTATTTATCCTCGACCAGTTTGAGGAGTACTTCCTTTATGCCGGCAGCGAGTCGAACCCCCAGCATTTTGCCGAAGAACTCGCCCGCTGCATAAATGCATCGCAGCGACCTCCAATTTCTCATTGCCATTCGTGAGGATGCCTACGCCGGTCTCGGCGATCTCTTCAAGGGGAAGATCGCCACCGTGTACGGCAACTATCTGCACATCGACTACCTCGACCGAGAAGACGCTCGTGACGCAATTCTCAAGCCACTCGATCTCTACAACACAGGTTGGAGTCGAGACGGTAGACATCGAGCCGGCACTGGTGGATGCGGTGCTCGATCAGGTTCCGGCCCAGATGCAGAGCGATAGTCCTGAGCCCGGAGCAAGCGGTAGCGATCGGAACGGCCACGGGAGTGATGAAAGTGCTCGGATCGCGACGCCTCTATTGCAGCTGGTCATGGAGACCATCTGGAATCAAGAGCGTGCCGAGGGATCGTGGGTCATGCGTCTGGTAACTCTCGAGAAACTCGAGGGAGTCGAGAGGATCGTCGATATCCACCTGGCGAAAGCACTCAGCAAGTTGACCGAGGAGGAGCGCCAGATCGCCATCGATTGCTTTGATCATCTCGTAACGCCGTCCGGGGGAAAAATAGCGGAAGCTGTCCCAAATCTGGCGAGACGGACCTCGCACGATGAGGAATCCGTCGCCGGTGTGCTGGCCCGGCTGGATCCTGAACGTATCCTCAGGCCGGTTCCGGCGGCTCCTGGCTTGGACCCCATGCGCTTTCGTCGCTTCGAGATATTTCACGACGTGCTTGCCGGGGCGATCAACCGTTCGATCGCCGCCAGGGATGAAGAACGGCTTGAACGGGAGAAGCGAGAGGCAGAAGAACGTGCCCGCACGGATCGGAGCAGGCGGTCAGATCAGATCGGAGGGCCAAGATCGCCTTCGCCTTCTTGGCCGCGGGCGCTGGTCGCCGTCGTGATTGCCATTGTCGCATGGCGGAGTGCGGTGGGGGCGAAGGACGCCGCGCACTCACGCCAACTGGCGGCCAGCGCTATGAACGATATGAGTAGCGATCCCCAGTTGAGTCTGTCCCTGGCCCTGCAGGCCGTCGGTGCCAGTGACCTTCCCGTGGCTGAACAGGCTCTACATCAGGCTTACGAACATGTGCAGGTCGAGGCTTCGACCCGAGCGGATGGTATCGTCTTCGACGTCGCCTTCAGCCCGAACGGCCAGTTCGTGGCCGCGGTGACGTCGGCGGGAGACATCGACATCTGGGGAATCGGCGGCGGTGCCGATGCCGTCACCGCCATTCGTAACCCCTCTGTGACTGCGGTGGCCTTCAGCCCAAATGGGAGGACCCTCGTCGCGGTCGGAAGCAAGGGCGTGGCTGATGTCTACCCGTTCGACTCCGGGCGGGTGTCGGACCCTCGCACGTTCTCCATCGACAACGATGAACGGCTTGACGTCGGAGTGAACGATGTGGTGTTTGAACCGAATGGCGCGGGCATCGCCACCGTGGACGAGGATGGGCATCTGTGTCTGTACGCTCTCGACGGTTCGCCGCAAGTGCCGTGTAGCCCGGCAATACCGAACCCGAATTTCGCCTCGGGGCAGACGAAGTTCTTGGCGCTGAACACGGTGTCGATAAGTGGTGATGGATCACGGCTGGTGACTAGTAGCTACGACCCGGCGGGTAGTTTCAGCCAGGTGGCAATCTGGTCCGCCGCCGATCTCAGCAGTCCTGTTTCTTCGGTTCCTGTACCGGCCTACGAACAAATCGAGGACGCGTCGGTGAACCCCGACGGCACCGAGGTCGCGACGGCGAGTGGGAACGGTACGGCGCGCGTGTGGGACGTGAGTGGGGCCACTCCTACCGAGGTGGGCGATCTTGACACCGTGGGCTTCACGTCGCTGGCACTGTTCACCCAGAACGGGGACGTTGTCACCAGCAATGATGACGGACAAACGACCGTTTGGGACCCGTCGACTGACCAGCAGCTCACGAACCTCGATTGTGACTGCGGTGTCGTTTACGCCGTGGCCGTCGACCCTTCTGGCGCTCCTCGTATCGTAACCGGCAGTCAGGACGAACTGCTGCGGTTGTGGGACTCGGACCCGCGTCAGCTGGAACGCTCGAGTACGGTGACCAACAAGGGAGTGGGACCGGCTGTCTTCGTACCGGGATCCGATGTGATCGCAACCGGCACCGACGACGACCAGGAGGCTTTCTGGAACGTCGACACCAACGCCAAGACGACGATCTCCGGGGTCGAGAGCGCCTCCTTCGCCAAGCCGCGCGGTTACTTTGTCGTGGCCAACCTCGACGGTGGTGTCAGCGAGTGGTCGTTCGCCCAAGGTTCAGAGCCGTCGCAATTCACCAAAGGGAATGGCATCGATGAGGTGGCCGTTAGTCCCAATGGGCGCTACATGGCGGTGGCCAGCGGCTCAGAGGCGTTCATCGTCCCCTACCCGAACGGATACGGGGCAGAATTTGGAAACCCGAAGGTTGTGGCGGGCTCTACCATCAACGGCCTGGCGTTCAACAAGAGTGGCACCGAGGTTCTTGCCTCCTACCAGGGCCTGTCGCAATACCCAGGTGGACGAGCGGTCATGTGGCCGACAAAGGTGCTGGCCTCCAAGCCGGACTCCGGTCATCCCAAGGCCCGTGCGCAGTGCGTGTTTACGGCCCCCCACGGGCCAGCGCCGTGGTGTTCGATGCTCAATTCAACGAATCAGGTACACGGGTCGTCACGGCTGTAGATTTTGGGCGACGCCACGATCTTCAACACCACCAGCTGCCAACGGGTCGGGTCCCCGTTGAATGCAGGCACAGGGCAGATCAATACGGCAGCCTTCGACCCGATCAACGATAACTACGTCGTTACCGCTGGAGACGATGGGACGTCTCGAATCTGGGACGTGCAAGATGGCCTTCAGGTCAGCGTCCTCGGTCCGATCCCCGGCCCACTCCCGGCTGCGATGGACTCGGCGGTGTTCATTTGAGCGGCACCGAAATACTCACCGCCGGCAGTCATGGGTCGTACGTCTCTGGTCGACTTGTGGGGCGGTCGGTAATATCGCAGAGCTCAAGAAGCTGGCCACCAACCGGACGACCGAGCTCTCCTCGCAGGAGCAGAGCCAGGAATAGAGGCGCCGGGCGACCGATCAGCCGCTTTAAACATCGGCCCGCCGTGCCGGCAAGGACAGCTGTCATGCCGGGAAGAGAGCTTGACCTCGACCGTCCGGTCAGCTCAGCAGCTCCTGGATGTCGGCCGCCGTCATGGCCCCCGATTCGAAGTCACCGGAGTCCATGACGTTGGCGAACAGCGCCGCCTTCTTGGCCTTGAGGGCCATGACCTTCTCCTCCAGGGTGTCCTTGGCCACCAGGCGGTAGACCATGACCTTCTTGGTCTGGCCGATGCGGTGGATGCGGTCCACCGCCTGGGCCTCGGTGGCCGGGTTCCACCAGGGGTCGAGGATGATGCAGTAGTCGGCCTCGGTCAGGTTGAGGCCGAAGCCGCCGGCTTTGAGGCTGATGAGGAAGACGGGAGCCGTCCCGGTCCGGAAGCGGTCGATGACGTCGTCGCGTTTGCGGGTTCGGCCGTCGAGGTAGCAGTAGTCGATCCCGGCCTGGTCGATCCGGCTCCGGGCCAGGGTGAGGAACCGGGTGAACTGGCTGAAGACCAGGACCCGGTGCCCGTCGGCCGACGATGTCCTCGAGCATCTCCATGAGGGCGTCGAGCTTGGTGGAGGGAACCGTCGGCGTGGGTGGCGTCGACCAGCGACATGTCGAGGCTGGCCTGTCGCAGCAGGGTCAGAGAGCGGAAGATCTCGAAGCGGTTCTTCTGCATGTCGCCCAGGAGACCGAGGACCTTCTGGCGCTCCCGGTGGAGGTAGGTCTGGTAGAGCTTCTTGTGCCGCGGGTTGAGGTCGAGCTCGAGGACCTGCTCCTGCTTCTCGGGCAGGTCCCGGACCACCTGCTCCTTGGTCCGGCGCAGGATGAGGGGCCGGACCCGCCGGCGCAGCTGGGCCAGACGCTCGGCGTCGGCCTTCTTCTCGATCGGCGTCCGGTAGTGATCGGTGAAGCGGTCGGGACTGGGGAAGAGACCGGGTGCCGTGATGGACAGCAGCGACCACAGCTCCATCAGGTTGTTCTCGATCGGTGTCCCCGTCATGGCCACCTTGAACGGGGCCGGCAGCATCTTGGCCCGCCGGTAGGCCTGCGAGGCCCGGTTCTTGGCGAACTGGGCCTCGTCGAGGAACAGGCCGGCCCAGGCGAGCGCCGCGTAGTCGTCGTACTCCAGCCGGAAGAGGGCGTAGGAGGTGATGACCAGGTCGACGTCGGCCGGCCATCTTCTCCAGGGCCACCCCCCGGCGGCGACTCGGTCTCGGTGACGGTGACGGCGCCGGAGTCCGGGGGCGAACCGCCGGCATTCGGCCGCCCAGTTCCCGACGACGCTGGTGGGGGCCACCACCAGGTAGGGGGCGTCGGTGAGCCCACGCTCCTTGGTGTGGCACATGAGGGCCAGGGCCTGGATGGTCTTGCCCAGGCCCATGTCGTCGGCCAGGACGCCGCCGAGCCGGTGTTCGTAGAGGTAGGCCAACCAGTTGAATCCGGTCAGCTGATAGGGCCGGAGGGTGGCGTGGAGGCTCGTCGGGCACGGGGTGCTCGATCCTGGTGCTGGCCTCGGTGAGGGCCCGGACCGACGTCCTCCCACTCCCGGGCCTGGGCCGTGACCACCCCGAGGCGCTGGAGGTCCTCCCACAGGCTGGCCTGGAAGCGGCTGAGGCGGATGCCGTCGCCCGGGTCGTCGCCGAGGGCCCGGGCCTCGGCGATGAGCTCGGCCAGTTGGCGGAGCTCGTGGCGGTCGAGGGAGAAGTAGGTCCCCGAGGGAAGGATGAGATGCGACCGTTCGTCGGCCAGGGCCACGAAGAGCTCGGCGAAGGGGACGTCCTCGCCCTCGACGGTGACGGTCACCGACAGGTCGAACCAGTCCCGGTCGTCGGACGGGGAACCACCCAGACTGACGACCGGTGCGTCGACCACCTCCCGGTAGCTCGAGGACGGTGCCGTCCTGCTCGATCTCCAGCCCGTCGATCCAGAGCCAGGGCGGGGAGGAGCTCGGAGACGAAGTGGACAGCCGCCATGTCGTGCGAGGACGACGTCCGGGGCCAGGCGCTCACCGAAGAGGGTGGTCTCGAGCAGCTCGGGCACGGAGCCGACCACCGCCGTGACCGCGTCGATGATGGCGTTCTCGGCCAGCGTGGCTGCCGGTGCCCTCGGACGCGTCCCACAGCGACTCCCCGGTCCCGATCCGGCCGCCCCCCGGGTCCAGCTCGAGCTCCAGGCGGTGGCCCTCGACGTGGGTGACGGTGAGGACGATGCCGGCCGGCGGTGGAGCTCGGGAAGGTCGACCGATCCGTCGCTCGAACCGACCTCGATCCGACGCCGCAACCGTCGGGTAGAAGTCGCGCAGGAACCGCTCCTCGTCGGCCGGGGGCACCCGCAGAGGGGTCGGGGCCAGGAAGCGGCGCAGGCCCTCGTCCACCGGCGTGGCGAAAGGGGCCAGGCCGAGACCGGCCGGTGCCGCCGGGCGCATCGGCTGGGCCGTCCCACCAGGCGATGCCGTGGGCCGGCGTGCCGATCAGGAGCGACGATGGCCAGGGGGACGTCCCCGTCGTCGACGGCCCACCCGGGGCCGGAGCTCGAGTCCGCCGTCGCCCCGGGTGGCGTCGAGGGTGACGAGAGGCAGGACCGACCCGGAGGTCGACCGGCCCCGCCGGGCGCCCGTGATTGCAGCAGGGGCAACTGGAGGTCGCGGGCCTCGAGAAGCAGGTCCCAGAGGCGGCGGCTGTTGATGGCCTGGAGCCAGACGGCCTCGGCCGACGAGCCGTAGTAGGAGCGTGACGGCTGGCCACCCGGCTCAGGGCCAGGAGCTCGGTGAGGACGGTCAGATGGGCGGCGCTCGCGGCCGGTGACCGATCGCCGGAAAGAGAAGTACTCGAGGTCGGACCACGAGATGCCGGTCCTCACCCAGTTGCCGCTGTGGCTGCGCAGTACCGGTCGGACCCGGATCCCCGACGCCGACGGCGAGCGATGCGGTCTTGGGCGGGGTCAGGACCAGCTCGAACTGGAGTCCGATCTCGGTCGGCCGTGACCAGACCGGACCAGGCGGGACCGGACCCGGGTCGTCCGCCATCAGCCAGGGCCTGCAGGGGGGTCTCCCAGCTGGGCGCTCTTGGCGCCCGCCCTTCGGAGCCGGCTTCGGTCGGGCCCGGGCCCGAGGCAGCGACGAAGGTGTCCTCGTCTGCCGCGGCCGGTCGGGCGCTCGCCGGCCAGGAGAAGGGCCACGGCGTGCTTGCAGTTGATCTCGACCGGGCAGGTGCAGACGGCGTCGATCCCCACGATGCGGCCCGACGTCGATCGCCGGACGAGGGCCGTCACCGCCGTAAGGGGAGCGGGCCCCGCCCTGGACCTCGCCGAAGGCGCAGGCCCCGTCCTCCGTCCAGCGGACCCGCCGGACCGCCCCCTGGCGGGCGTAGGCCCGCCCCCGGGTGAAGGTCGCCGACCCCACGAACGTCCTCAGGCTCTCCTTCTCGGCCGGCGTGAGCACGCGGGACCGCCTCCTCGCAGTTCTGGACGTCCACTTCGACCGTAGCGCCCCGCTGTATCGCTCAGAACCGAACCCGGTCGACGAAGCATCGTCTACCCGACCTCTGGCGGGGAAGGGAGGATGATCGGCCCGACCGCCGTGGGGGGTCGTGGCGGCACTGGGTCGCCCCCGTCGATCTCCGCCGGCACGAGCGACAGTGGGACACTGAACGGTGGTGGATCTGCCGATCAGCGGTGTGTGCGACAGTCGCTTTGGCGCCGTCGGCGATGCATTCGCAGAGAACTTCAGTCAACGCGGCGAGTTGGGTGCCGGGGTGTGCGTGATCCTCGACGGCCGTGTCGTCATCGACCTGGTCGGAGGCTGGGCTGACCGGGACCACACCCGTCGGTGGCGGCCCGACACCCTGGTCGACATCTATTCCGCCGGGAAACCGATCGTGGCCACGTTGGCGCTCGGCCTCGTCGACGATGGCCTCATAGACCTCGACGATCCGATCAGCTCCGTGTGGCCCGCCTTCGGAACAGGGGGCAAAGCAGAGGCGACGTTGCGCCATGCTCTGTCCCATCGCGCCGGGGTCCCCGCCATTCGGGAGCCACTGACCAACGACGCCCTGTGGGACTGGGATCGCATGACCGGCGCGCTGGCCGCCACCGAGCCGCGGTGGGAGCCGGGAAGGCGACTGGCCTACCACGTGAACACCTACGGTCACCTGATCGGTGAGGTGGTCAGGCGGGTGGGTGAGGCCGGATATGGCGATCGCCTGCACGCCGTGGCCGCCTCCCTGGAGGCTGACCTGTGGTGTGGCGTCCCGAAGACGCTGCACGGTCGCTGTGCCGACGTCGTGTTCGTCGGCCCCGAGCCGACCGGGACGGTCGATGTCACCGGCCTGACCGGTGACGCCCTGATGACGACGCTCGGGTATTTCAACCCCGCCGGCTACTCGTCGATGGGGGTGGTGAACACCGAGGCATGGCGTCTGGCCGAGGTCCCGTCCACCAACACTCATGCCACCGCCGGCGGGCTGGCCCGTTTCTACGCCGCACTGCTGGCGCCGGGAAAGCTCCTGTCAGCCGATCTTCTGGCCGAGGCCACCGCCCCCCAGTCCGAGGGCTTTTGCCCCTTTCTCGAGGAGGAGACAACCTTCGGACTCGGTTTCAAGCCGACGACACCCCGGCGGCCTTTCGGGCCCCATCCCGGTAGTTTCGGACACTTCGGCACCGGTGGTGCTGTCGGATTCGCCGATCCGGATGCCGCCGTTGCCTTCGGCTACGTGATGAACCACGTGATCCCCCGCTGGCAGAGTTCGCGCAACCGAGCCTTGATCGACTCCCTCTACGGTTCGCTCTGAGCGGGTCGGGCCGTGAGCAGGGACGGGCCGGACCGTCTCAGGTCAGGTTGCGGACGGGGTCGGATCCGTCCCAGTCAACCGATGCGGCGCGGACGGTGGTGACCAGCCAGCGGGTGGCGTCGGTCAACTCCATGACCTCGATGACGGTGCTGGTGGTACCGCCCAGGTCGTAATAGGCGAAGTGGGCCATACCGCCGGTGTCGCCGGCGTGGACCGACGTCCAGCCGGCGGCGTCGGCCTCGCCGGTGACGGCGGCGAAGTCCTCGACCCACCAGGCCAGGTGATGGAACCCCTGGCGCCCGGCGTCGAGGAACTCGCGGTAGATGCTGGGGGAGTCGTCCTCTTGTTCTATGAGCTCGACCTGGAGGTCGCCCGAGTTGGCGAAGGCGATCGACACCACCGGCTCGGTCGGTGCACCCCGGTAGACCGAGCCGGTCTGGGTCAGATGACGGAGCAGGAGCCACGGTCCGACACCGACCGCCAGCCAGGCGTCGATGGCCTCCTCGAGGTGGCGGACGACATAGCCGTTCTGCCTGACGGGACCGGGGAGGATGGCGCGTGGTCGTGCAGGTCCCATAGGGCCCACGTAGGGTACCGCTGATGGTCAGACCGACTCCCGAGGTGGCCACCACCTTCGACTACACGGGGGCCCGGGTCCTCGTCACCGGTGGCTCCAACGGGATCGGACTGGGGGTGGCCCGCGCCTTCCGTGACGCCGGTGCCCAGGTCACCATCACCGGTAGGCGGGAATCGGCCACCGAGTACGACCACGACCTGAGCGGTTTCGACTACCGCCCGTGCCGGCTGCCCGACCCCGACGCCGTGGCCGCCGTGGCCGCGGGCCCTCGACGGCCTCGACGTGCTCGTGAACAACGCCGGGCAGAACCTGCCCGGGGGCCGCAGCGAGTACGACCCCGACGTCTTCGAGGAGGTGGTGGCCGTGAACCTCTTCTCCGCCTTCCGGATGGCCTCCGCCTGCAAGGACCTGCTCGGTAGCAGCACCATGGACGGTGGCGGGAGCGTCGTCAACGTCGGTTCGATGTCCAGCTTCTTCGGCATGGAGATCGTTCCCGCCTACGGGGCGGCCAAGGCCGGGGTGGTGCAGATGACCAAGACCCTGGCCGTGGCCTGGGCCCGCCACGGCATCCGGGTGAACGCCGTGGCCCCGGGGATAATCGAGACCAACATGACCGCCCCCATGATGGCTTTCGACGAGCTGACCGGGCCCATCCTCGAGCGGACCCCCATGCGCCGGTTCGGCACCCCCGCCGACGTGGCCCCGGTGGTTCTCTTCCTGGCCGGTCCCGGCCGCCCGATACATCACGGGGCAGACCCTCCCCGTGGACGGTGGGCTTCTCCGTGCAGGGATGACGGTGGGCTCTCCCATCCGCATCACCGATCTCCGCCATCCCCAGCTGACCGAGATCCAGCGGATGGCGCTCGACCACGGTGAACGGCATCCGGTCGATCTGACGGTGGAGGCGGTGGTCGCCGCCGCCGTCGACCGCACCGGTCTGGAGGACTTCGGGCCCGACGACTTCCGGGACCGCCTGGCCTGTGGCTGGCCGAGGTCGACGGCGATCCCGAGCGGACCGGCCTCGGGCGGATGACGCTGTTCCGGGACTGCGTCCGCTACGCCGGCAACCGACTGCGCATCCACGACCTGCTGGTCCGCCATCCGGAGATCGGTCGAGGTGGAGATCGCCGCGCCCATCATCGTGGTCGGGCTTGCCCCGTTCGGGTACCACCCACCTGGTCAACCTGATCGCCGCCGACACCCGGCTGCGCTCGCTGCCTTTGTGGGAGAGCTATGAGCCCGTTCCGGGCGGTCCCGAGGAGGCGACCGGCCGACGCCGGTGCCGATCCCCGCTACCGGCGGGCCGAGGAACAGTGGCAGGCAATGGAGGCCATGCTGCCGTACATGGCGGCCATGCACCCCATGCGGCCCGACCACATCCATGAGGAGCTGGAGCTGCAGTTGCCCGACTTCTCCAGCTACCAACTCGAATGGGTGGCCCGGGTGCCGGGGTGGCGCGACTACTACCTGGCCCACGACCAGACCCCGCACTACCAGTACCTGAAGACGGTCCTCCAGATTCTGCAATGGCGCCGACCGGGCGAGCGGTGGGTGCTCAAGTCACCCCAGCACCTCGAGCAGCTCGGGCCGCTGCTCGACGGTCTTTCCCGACGCCATCCTGGTGGTCACCCACCGCGATCCGGTGTCGGTGGTGCAGTCGGCGGCCACCATGATGACCTACGCGGCCCGCATGAGCTACCGGACGCCCCGATCCCGACTTCTACCTCACCTATTGGACCGACCGCATCGGTCTGCTACTGGAAGCGTCGCTGCGGGACCGCCACCTGGTGCCCACCGACCGGGCGAGGACGTGCACTTCGACCGGTTCATGGCTGACGAGCTGGCGACCGTCGAGCAGATCTACACAGTGGCCGGCCTCCGGCTGACCGACGAGGCCCGGGGCCAGATATGCGTACATGGCCGACCATCCCCGGGCCAGGGAGGGCCAGGTCGAGTACGACCTGCGGGCCGATTTCGGCGTGGAACCCGAGGAGGTCCGGGCCCGGTTCGGCTTCTACCAGGACGCCGTCGGGGTGCGGGAGGAGGTCAGATGAGCGAGGCCGACGTCGACCGCTTGATCGACGAGCGACCGGGCAAGGAGCTCCTCGCCCCCGTGTACGACGACCCGGCCTATCGTCTGACCGACTTCTCTACCGCTCGGGGGGAGCGACGGCCGCCTACATGCTGGTATCCGACGGCGGTCGGGTGATCGTGAACACCGGGTTGGGGTACGAGGCGCCCCATCACAAGCGGGTGTTCGACGCCGTCTGTCCCGGGCCCACCCCCTACATCATCACCACCCAGGCCCATGTCGACCACGTCGGTGGCGTGGCGCCTAGCCTGGCCACATCGCGCCAAATCCGCGCACCGCCGAAGAAATTCACCGCCTGATCGAGCACTCCCGTAAGCACCAACTGCGACTCCGATGCGGCTGCCCGGTGCGCACATGCCCACGTAGCGGAGCACCGCGTCGACAGCCTCTTCGGTCAAATAGTTGGTCACGCCCTCCCAGAGAAACAGTGCCGGAAGCGCAGCATCGACGCCGTTTGTCGCAAGCACGTCCGGCAGTCCCTCGCGGTTGAAGTCGATCGCGGCAAAGCGGACATTCTTCGGGATATCGGCCAGCATCCGCGTCAGCCGCTCTCTTTTGAGCGCGTGTGTAGCGGGGTGGTCGACCTCAAACACCGCGGCGCGGCCAGATTCAGGCAAACGATAAGCACGGGAGTCGGAGCCTGCGCCCAGAATCACAATCTGGCCGATGCCGTCCCGAATTGCGTCTGTCCATGCGTTGTCGATGAGCCGAGTGCGCGCAATCGCGGACGTGCGGGCGCCGGGTAGACGCTGGTCCGCATACTTCTCTATCAGCCAGCGCAGTCCGGAGATTTTCGCAAGCCGGATTGCGCGTCTTAGACCCGGCCGTAAAAACGACGCCGCGAATGGGTCCGAAATCAACCGCTGTCGAGGCGGGCGAAGGGATTCCATGGCCCGAAAAAACGCCATGTACTCGGCGGTTTTGCTATTCTGGCTGGTTTGCATGGGCTGCGGTCGAATGCTGTACCGATTATAGGTGCGAGTCAGCGCGCGGCCGCAATTCGCCAGCGCGGATAGGCACCGAACTGCCTCACGGTCCCTTGTGCAGCAGCGGCGCGAGCACGGGAAAAAGCGTGTCGGCGATGATTGCGGAGCCTTTGGCTGTGGGATGGATGCCGTCGTCCTGAATCGTGCCGGGAACGCGAATCAGATTCTTATAGAGCATGGGCACAAAGGCGACGTGGTGCTTCGCTGCCAGATCGCGAAAGATCTGATCGAAGGACCGGATGTAATCCGGCCCGTAATCCGGCGGAAGCGTGATGCCGGCCAGCACGATCTTCACATGTGCGCTCTCAAGGGCCGTGAGCACTTGGTCCAGGTTGCTGCGCGATTGTTCGACGGGCAGGCCGCGCAGGCCGTCATTGCCGCCGAACTCCACAATCACGATTGCGGGGTGCAGGCGCAACAGGAACGGCAAACCGGCCAGCGCATCCTTGGTGGTCGCGCCGCTCGTGCCCTGATTGATCACCTTGTAGCGGTAGCCCCGCGCATCGAGCTTTTTCTGCAAAAAGTCGGGATAGGACTGGCCATAGGGAAGGCCATACCCTGCGGTGATGCTGTCGCCGTAGCAAACCAGGATCGGCCGGTCGGCGGCACGAAGCGGGCCGGCCAGCATCAGCAGCCAACATGCAACAAGAAGCGTGCGCCGAACGTCCACGTAAATAGTGTAGCTGCGCGCGAGTGCGCGCAAAGGCCCCAAAGATGCGAAGACCGGCCATTTACACTGCGAGTGACGGGAGAGCGCATTGATTCAAGTCAAGGGCGCGAAGAAGTGGATCCAGAACGGCGCGCGGCGCGTGGAGATTCTGCAAGGGATCTCGCTGGAGATTCCGGCCGGGCAGTTTGTGGCCATCCTGGGCGCGAGCGGAAGCGGGAAGAGCACGCTGCTGGGTCTGCTGGCCGGGCTCGATACGCCCAGCGAAGGCGAAATCTGGCTCGACGGCGTGCCCATCCACAATCTGGCGGAAGCGGAGCTGGCCGCGGTGCGCGGACGCAAGATCGGTTTTGTCTTCCAGTCCTATCAACTCATCCAAACGCTCACGGCTCTCGAAAATGTGCTGCTTCCGTACGAGCTGAATGTTGAAGGAAGCGGCCTGGAGCAGGCGCGCCGCGTGCTCGACGAAGTCGGTCTCGAGGAGCGCATGGATCACTATCCCGTGCAGCTCTCGGGCGGCGAGCAGCAGCGCGTGGCGCTGGCGCGCGCCTTTGTGGCCGAGCCGCCCATCGTGATGGCCGACGAGCCCACCGGCAACCTCGACTCAGCGAATGGAAAGATGGTTCTCGATCTGCTGCTCGAACGAAATCGCAAGGCGGGAACCACGCTGGTGCTGGTGACGCACGATCCCGAAATCGCCGGCCGCGCCGACCGCAAGATTGTGCTGAAAGACGGCCTCGTGGTGGAAGACACGCTGCCTGGCTCAGGCGATGCCGCTCCGATCAGACAATCCAGACCAGGAAAATCGAGGGAGAAAAATGGCTAAGCGCGCGTTGAGCTGGAAACGCGCCGCAGCCATCGGCTGGCGCGACTTGAAGTCCGCTCCCGGCAAGTTCGGCTTTGTCGTTCTGTCGGTCGCCGTGGGCGTGGCTGCGCTGGTGGGCGTGCGCGGGCTGAGCGACAGCTTCCGCCAATCCTTGAGCACCGAGGCGCGTTCGCTGCTGGCCGGCGATCTGAGCGCGCGCATGTTTCATGCGCCCACGCCCGACGAGTTGAGCAAGATTGCGGCGATTGCCAGCCCAGAGCAGCGGAATTCGCTCCACCTGGACCACAGAGACAATTTCGATGGCCTCCGTTCCGCCCGATCCGGTGCCGCTGCTGGTTTCGCTCAAGGCCGTCGATCCCGCCGAATATCCCTACTACGGAACCGCCGAGCTGGAGCCGGCGATGCCGCTGCAGCAGGCCCTCCAGGGCGACTCGGCCGTTGTCGCGGATGAGTTTCTCATCCGGCTGAATGCGCACGTGGGTCAAACGCTGCGGCTGGGCGGCAGAAACTTCACCATCACTGCGGATCTGAAACAGGAGCCGGACCGGATCAGCGGCGGCATAGGGATTGGGCCGCGCGTCATGATCTCGCAGGCCGCGCTGGCGCGCACCGGGTTGCTGGCGCCGGGCAGCCGCGCCAGCTGGCGATTGCTGGTCAAGCTGCCGGACAGAATGCCGCCGCGCGGACTCACCGCCGATGCCGAGACCGCCGCCGTGCGCACGCAACTTGAAGCCGCGCTGCCCGATGCGCAGGTGATGGACTTTCGCGAGGGCAACCCCGCGCTCACCCGCGGCCTCGACAATGCCACCTCCATCCTGAGCCTCATCTGCCTGGTGGCCATGGTTCTGGGCGCCATCGGCGTGGCCATGGCCATGCACGCGCATCTCGAACAGCGCATGGACATGCTGGCGATTTTGAAGGCCATGGGCGCGGATTCCTCGGATCTGCTGCGCATCTTCCTCTTGCAGACGCTCGCGCTCGGCATGGCCGGAGCGCTGTTGGGCGTGGCCGCGGGCGTCGGCGTCATGGTGGCGTTGCCGGCGGCGTTCGGCAATCTCCTCACCTTTCATCTCGCATTTCAGTTTCCCTGGCAGTCGGCGCTGGCCGGCATGGCGACCGGGCTGCTGACCACGCTGCTTTTCTGCTTGCCGCCGCTGCTCGACGTGCGCGCGGTGAGGCCGGTGCTGGTACTGCGCAGGCTTGTCGAGCAGGGACCGTCGGGCATCGGCGGCTGGTTTGCGCGCTGGTGGGCGCGCCGCCTGCAACTCGGCATCGCGGCCGCGGTGGTGGCCGCGCTGGGCGCCATCGCATGGGCGCTTTCCGATTCAGCCAAAGTGGGCGCGTGGTTTGCTCTGCTGTTCACCATCGCGCTGGTGGTTCTGCTGGCCATGGCGGCTGTGGCGCTGCGCATCGTGCGTTTTCTGCTCGATCGCACGCGCCTGCGCCTGCCTTCGTCGCTGCGCCACGGCCTCGCCAATCTCTACCGGCCGGGAAATCAGTCCGCCGCGGTGCTGGCGGCGCTGGGCACGGGAGTCATGCTCATCCTCGCGGTCTTTCTCATGCAGAAGGGTCTCCTGCGCGATCTGCGCGAGACCGCTTCGCCCAGGCTGCCCAATGTGTTTCTGGTCGACGTGCGCACCGACGAGGTTGCGGGCGTCAAGGAGTTCTTCGCGCATCAGCAGGGCGTCAGCCAGCCGCTGAAGCTGATTCCCGTGGTGATGGGCCGGTTCATCTCCATCAACGGCCAGCCGGTGGAAGAGATGAAAGGCGAGCACTATCCGCGCCGCATGCTGGAGAACGCTGAACTCAGCTGGGCCGATGCGCTGCCCGAGGGCGACAAAGTGACCGAGGGCGCGTGGTGGACGAACAGCGGCGCGGCGCAATTTGCGGTGAGCGACGGCGTGGCCAAACGATTGCACCTCGGCGTGGGCTCCCAAGTGGAACTCGAAACCGGAGGCGCCACGCGGGCGCTGACCGTGGCCGCGATCTATCGCTCCGATGGCCAGCACCTCGGCGCGCGCGTGCAGTTTGTTCTGCCTTCGGGGCAAATCGCCGACCAGCCGTCCACATGGTACGGCGGCGCGCACATCGATCCCAAACAGGTGGCCGCAATGGAGCGGGCGTTCTTCGCGGCCTATCCCACCATCACCGTCATCAACGTTGCCGACGTGCTCGAACGAATTGAAAACGTCGTCGACCAGATCACATTTGTGGTCCGGCTGCTGGCCGGCTTCTCGATTCTTGCCGGGCTCACGATTCTGGCATCGAGCATCGCCAGCACGCGCTTCCGCCGCATGCAGGAGGCGGTCGTGCTCAAGACGCTGGGCGCAACCCGCATGCGAATCGTCCGCACCTTCAGCGTGGAGTTCAGCTGTTCTGGGGCTGCTGGCCGGCGCGGTCGGCGTCGTCTTCGCCAACCTGCTTACGCGCGTGCTTCTGCACCGGCTCGACGTGGCCTTTCAAATCGAATGGGGCGCCACGCTGATGGCGCTCGTCGGAACGTCAGTGCTGGCCACGGCCACTGGCTGGATCGCGAGCTACAGGATTCTCGGCCTGCGTCCGCTCGAAGTGCTGCGCGAAGAGTGAGAAAGACAGGGACCAAGGCGACCAAGGGAACGAGGTCCGCCCCGTAGACTTTGGTCGCAAGCTCGCCCTTCACTCCGCTCACGGCCTCTTCCATGTTGTCCTCGATGGGCTGCGAGAAGCCCCATACCACGCCGGGAAACTTCTGTTTGGGTGCGAGGTTCATCGAGGCGATCAGGTTGTCTTTGTTCTCGTGGAAGATAGGCCGCCACTGTTTCTTCGGCTTCAGGCCCCCGAAGTACTCGGTGTCAAAGGCGTCAGGCCGAAGAGAACCTCCTCCTGGCCGCCGGGCAACATGTCGCCGCCTTCCACCTGCACGCGCTTGAATTGCCCATTGCCGGCAGGCAGCTTTCTTCTTTCCGC
Source organism: uncultured Acidobacteriaceae bacterium (assembly GCA_963770525.1). Classification (GTDB taxonomy): domain Bacteria; phylum Acidobacteriota; class Terriglobia; order Terriglobales; family Acidobacteriaceae; genus Palsa-343. Next base: position 805,157 of record CAVYPY010000013.1, read on the forward strand.
TCCTCCCTTCCATGCGTAACGATCTTCGTTGCATCGGCGGCGTTGACCTCGCCCGCGAATGCCACTTAAGATGAGTATGTTGGCCTTTCACGCGCAACGGTGAGTCACACGGCAGCAAGACGAGCCGTCAGGTGCGTTTTTTGCCCCCTCGTTCAACGGCAGGACAGCTGACTCTGGATCAGCATATCGGGGTTCGAATCCCTGGGGGGCAGCCAAAAACTAGTTCTTACCGGTTCTCTCCGGTCCCATCCCGTTCAGTGAATCTCATCTAAATCATTGATTAATGGCGGACGCTGACGGCAGACGCCATTCTGACGGGCGATGCGGGATACAGTGCAGATGTGACAGCGGGAGGAACAGACTTCTACATGCTAATGCATGTGGGGAATTAGTTCGGCGAAGAGCGAGGCGTAGTCGCGTGGAACTTCGGAAAGTGCTCCTGCACTCCGCGGCTGACATTCTGCGGCATAGGAGAAATTTGACTCTTCGGCGATTGCATGATTCAGACTTAGCGCGGCGTAAATTGTTTCGGAAAGCTCAAGCAGCCCGATGGCTGCTTGAGGGGTTGGCAGATTGAAGAATTGGCGTACTCATCACGCGGACTTTGTAGGCAGGCCTATGGCCTGCTCGCGCCAGTCCAGTGGTATCGCAGCGAGCAGATCGTTGAGCGAGAGGGGTAGCGATTCGGGCCATGTCATAAGATTCTCGATTGACTGCGGGCTCAGTTGAACCAACTTCATCTGCATACGGATAAAGCGGGGCGACACGCCGTTGATGGCGGCCAATTGCGCGATATTCGTAGCTTTGCCCGTTGTGATCTGCTCGTACCGTGCGCGAGCGATGGCTTTCAGAATCGCCTGACGGCTCGCCTCTGTCGTGATAGACTCACGTCTCTCGGCCCGGCTGATAGCACGAAGGTTGTATTAAAATTTCATGTACGAAAAACAGGCTGGATGCATGAGGATCTTGAATATAAGTACTCAAGTGAAGGTTGGTTTTCTGTTCGCAGGTCACTCTAGATCGGTGACTTAGGTGCTACCTCTGAATTCACTACTCCGTGCGCCCATCGGCCCATCAGCATCCGTTTATCTTTGCTTCCAGGAATTCCTTAAGCCGATACAAAAGGAATGAGATCAAGCACTTAAGGTGCACGATCTAAAGAGTTACTCTTTTTCGCCGCCTAAGTGCGGTACGTCGCATCCTGCTTGTCGTTTTTCGCAACATATCCGATACGAAAAACGAAATGATCACTGGAGCATCAGCAACAGAAATCCGTAAATCAATTGAATTCACTGTAAGTTCATTCAATACCAGAGTGGGAACAGAACTATGGTAATTGCTCCATTTTGGTACTGATGGCACATTGACACCGCTCCCGGCTCGTTCATAAGCTCGATCTGCTCCCGTTTTTCCCCGGGATCGACCCTTAAATTTCGATAGCAAGGTACGTGTGAAAGTGAAAGTTCCTTGGCTGAAGTGGCGCCGGCCCTCTGGAGAGCAGCACTTTCCCTCCTTCTTGCTCCCTCTATTTGTCTCGGGCATAACCACACAGTTACCCAGACGCCGGACGCCACCATCGTCCCGCTGGGCGGCCTTTTTCATGCAACCACATCCGTGGTGCTCACCAAGCCAGCCACTAACTTCGACAGCTTTCTGGAAGGCAGGAGCAGTGCTCCTGCCGTAGTGTATTTTGAAGCAATTCGGTTGCCAAGGAGATCGAGATGGTCCATGTTCGGCGCAGCTTCCCAGCGTTTCTTGCAGCATTAATCTTGTCTGCCGTGCCTGCCACTGCGCAGATGATGACACTAACCGACGACTCCTATATATCTCCGCAGCACGCAAACACAAATTACGGCGCATCTCAGTGGTTATACGTGACCGGTGCGTTGAGTAGCTCAAGCGGGGCACCGACTGGACCGAATAATCAGGTATATATCCACTTCAATCTTTCCGCGCTCCCGTGCAGCACCACAGCGTCCGAAGTCTCCAGCGCAACCCTGACGATCTTCGTGAATCCGGTGTACACGGCGGGAGCGATCGACGTCGATGAGGCCTACGGTCAGTGGAGCGAATCGACGATCACCGCAAACAATGCCCCAGGAACCGGTGCGACAGTCGCCTCCGACGTACCAGTGAGCAGCGCGGATGATTACATCACCATACCTGTGACCTCCGCGGTTCAGGCTTGGCTGACCAGTGCCAGTGGATGCCCTTTAGTCTCCAGCGCAAACAACGGTCTGGTGATTGAAGCCAACGGCGGCCACCCATTGACCTCTCTGGCAATTAACTCAAAGGAAGACACCGACACCAGTCATCCGGTGCTTCTGCAGATCAACCTGATTGGTCCGGCGGGTCCTAGCGGTCCGACCGGTTCAGTCGGGCCGGCAGGTCCGAGCGGTCCCATCGGCCCGAGCGGTCCCAGTGGTCTGAAGGGCGCGACAGGTGCAACAGGTGCGACCGGTCCCAGCGGTCCCATTGGCCCAAGCGGCGCAAGCGGTCTGAAGGGTGCGACGGGTGCAAGCGGTCCTAGTGGCCCAAGCGGCGCAAGCGGTCTGAAGGGCGCGACGGGTGCAAGCGGACCTAGTGGCCCTAGTGGTCCAAGCGGTGCGATGGGTCTGACGGGCGCGACGGGCCCCATTGGCCCGAGCGGTTTGAAGGGCGCGACGGGTGCAATCGGACCTAGTGGTCCTAGTGGTCCAAGCGGTGCGATGGGTCTGACGGGCGCGACGGGCCCCGTTGGCCCGAGCGGTTTGAAGGGCGCGACGGGTGCAAGCGGACCTAGTGGTCCTAGTGGTCCAAGCGGTGCGATGGGTCTGACGGGCGCGACGGGCCCCATTGGCCCGAGCGGTTTGAAGGGCGCGACAGGTGCAAGCGGACCTAGTGGTCCTAGTGGTCCAAGCGGTGCGACAGGAACGACCGGAGCTACCGGTGCGACAGGCGCCACAGGTGCGACCGGTCCTAGCGGTCCCACAGGCCCAACTGGTCTGACGGGCGCAACAGGTCCCAGCGGTGTACAGGGTTTAACGGGTCCGAGCGGTCCATCTGGTCTCCAGGGAATCCAAGGAAACCAGGGTCTGACGGGCGCGGCGGGTTCCAGCGGTCCAACAGGTGCTACCGGTCCAGCGGGCTTGAACTGGCAGAGCGCGCCGTGGGCGGGGGGAACGGTCTACAACCTCAATGACGCGGTCTCTTACGTCGGCTCTTCGTACTTGTCGCTGGCGGCAATCAATACTGGCAACGAGCCTGACCTCACTCTAGGGACGTCGTGGGCTTTACTGGCCCAGGTGGGCGCGAGTGGTCCTGCCGGTCCTAGCGGTGTACAGGGTCTGACGGGTCCGAGCGGCCCAACAGGTCCCATCGGTTTGACGGGCGCGACAGGTCCCAGCGGTCCCAGCGGTGTGCAGGGTTTAACTGGTCCGAGCGGTCCGTCTGGTCTCCAGGGAATCCAGGGAATCCAGGGTCCAAGTGGTCCAACAGGCCCACAAGGCCCACAAGGCCCGAACACTGTGACCACCTCAACCACCACGAACCTGACGGGAATCCTGATGGGCAACGGATCGACGGTCGCAACGGCGACGGCGACGGATCTCGCGGCGCCGGTGTATGGGACTGACGCTGGCGGCGTCGATGCGTCTGTGGTGACGCTCAACCCACCCGTCACAGCGCTTACGTCCGGACTGGTCGTGAGCTGGCTTCCCGCGGCAGCCGACGATGGTGTCACGCCGCCAACCCTTGCCGTGAACGGCCTGACTGCCGCAACGATCACCAAGTGCGGCGCGACGGCTCTGGCGGCCAACGATCTGACCACGACGGCCGTGGCATATGCGGTCTTCGACGGCAAGTACTTCGAACTGCAGAACCCGCAGGCGGCAGGCTGCGGCAACACCAGCGGCAGCGCGGCGAGCTTTACCGGTTCGCTGTCTGGCGACGTGACCGGAACGCAGAACGCGACTACGGTCGTCAACGGCAGCAACATCACCAACGGCTCGATTCCGAACTCGGGCCTGGCGCACAGTTCGGTGACCGTCCTGGCGGGAACCGGGTTGATCGGCGGCGGAATGGTTTCGCTGGGCAGCAACATCACCCTCAACCTCGACACCGCCGTGGTTCCGACCCTGGCGGGGAGCAACACCTTCTCCGGCAGCAACACCTTCAGCAACTCCGGCAGCACTTTCGCCGGTACTGCGGCGACGGCGACGACGGCGACGACGGCCAACGCGCTGGCGCCTACGGCGACCGTTGCCGACACCCAGGTGACGGGACTGACCGCTGATCTGGTGACGGCCACGAGCAACGCGGAAACTTACGCCAACACCAACTTCCTGCAGTTGACCGGCGGCACGCTAGGCGGCGCGCTGACGGCGACGCAGTTCAACGGCAGCGGCGCGGGGCTGACCAACATCCAGCAGAGCGCACTGCCCAATGACGTGGTCTATAACAACCAGGCCAACGCCTACACGGGCGGCAAGCAAACGCTGGCGCCTTCGGTGGATCAGGTGAACAGCGACGGCAAGGGGTACGCCTCAATGAACGTGCCCGTTGGTCTTGCGCCGCTGGCCCCGGTTGCGGGTGACGTGTGGCTGACCGCGGGCGAGAACCACCCGCAGTTCGTGGATCAGACCAGCGCGATGCAGAAACTGGCGTTCGTCTCTGACGTCAGCTCCGCTACTCTCACCTCCGGCACGGGCATCAACATCGACGGCGGCAACAAGATCAACAACACCGGCGTGCTGACGGTGGCCGGCGACGCGAATATCACCGCGAACACCAGCGCGGGAGCGGTGACGGTTACGCTGAACAACCCAATCAGCGTCAGCACCACGGGCAACGCAGCGACGGCGACGACGGCGACGAGTGTGCCGTACAGCGGCTTGACAGGCACGGTGCCTACCTGGAACCAGGACACCACGGGCAACGCGGCGACGGCGACGACGGCGACGACGGCCAACGCGCTGGCGCCTACGGCGACCGTTGCCGACACCCAGGTGACGGGACTGACCGCTGATCTGGTGACGGCCACGAGCAACGCGGAAACTTACGCCAACACCAACTTCCTGCAGTTGACCGGCGGCACGCTAGGCGGCGCGCTGACGGCGACGCAGTTCAACGGCAGCGGCGCGGGGCTGACCAACATCCAGCAGAGCGCACTGCCCAATGACGTGGTCTATAACAACCAGGCCAACGCCTACACGGGCGGCAAGCAAACGCTGGCGCCTTCGGTGGATCAGGTGAACAGCGACGGCAAGGGGTACGCCTCAATGAACGTGCCCGTTGGTCTTGCGCCGCTGGCCCCGGTTGCGGGTGACGTGTGGCTGACCGCGGGCGAGAACCACCCGCAGTTCGTGGATCAGACCAGCGCGATGCAGAAACTGGCGTTCGTCTCTGACGTCAGCTCCGCTACTCTCACCTCCGGCACGGGCATCAACATCGACGGCGGCAACAAGATCAACAACACCGGCGTGCTGACGGTGGCCGGCGACGCGAATATCACCGCGAACACCAGCGCGGGAGCGGTGACGGTTACGCTGAACAACCCAATCAGCGTCAGCACCACGGGCAACGCAGCGACGGCGACGACGGCGACGAGTGTGCCGTACAGCGGCTTGACAGGCACGGTGCCTACCTGGAACCAGGACACCACGGGCAACGCGGCGACGGCGACGACGGCGACGACGGCCAACGCGCTGGCGCCTACGGCGACCGTTGCCGACACCCAGGTGACGGGACTGACCGCTGATCTGGTGACGGCCACGAGCAACGCGGAAACTTACGCCAACACCAACTTCCTGCAGTTGACCGGCGGCACGCTAGGCGGCGCGCTGACGGCGACGCAGTTCAACGGCAGCGGCGCGGGGCTGACCAACATCCAGCAGAGCGCACTGCCCAATGACGTGGTCTATAACAACCAGGCCAACGCCTACACGGGCGGCAAGCAAACGCTGGCGCCTTCGGTGGATCAGGTGAACAGCGACGGCAAGGGGTACGCCTCAATGAACGTGCCCGTTGGTCTTGCGCCGCTGGCCCCGGTTGCGGGTGACGTGTGGCTGACCGCGGGCGAGAACCACCCGCAGTTCGTGGATCAGACCAGCGCGATGCAGAAACTGGCGTTCGTCTCTGACGTCAGCTCCGCTACTCTCACCTCCGGCACGGGCATCAACATCGACGGCGGCAACAAGATCAACAACACCGGCGTGCTGACGGTGGCCGGCGACGCGAATATCACCGCGAACACCAGCGCGGGAGCGGTGACGGTTACGCTGAACAACCCAATCAGCGTCAGCACCACGGGCAACGCAGCGACGGCGACGACGGCGTCGAGTGTGCCGTACAGCGGCTTGACAGGCACGGTGCCTACCTGGAACCAGGACACCACGGGCAACGCGGCGACGGCGACGACGGCGACGACGGCCAACGCGCTGGCGCCTACGGCGACCGTTGCCGACACCCAGGTGACGGGACTGACCGCTGATCTGGTGACGGCCACGAGCAACGCGGAAACTTACGCCAACACCAACTTCCTGCAGTTGACCGGCGGCACGCTAGGCGGCGCGCTGACGGCGACGCAGTTCAACGGCAGCGGCGCGGGGCTGACCAACATCCAGCAGAGCGCACTGCCCAATGACGTGGTCTATAACAACCAGGCCAACCCTACACGGGCGGCAAGCAAACGCTGGCGCCTTCGGTGGATCAGGTGAACAGCGACGGCAAGGGGTACGCCTCAATGAACGTGCCCGTTGGTCTTGCGCCGCTGGCCCCGGTTGCGGGTGACGTGTGGCTGACCGCGGGCGAGAACCACCCGCAGTTCGTGGATCAGACCAGCGCGATGCAGAAACTGGCGTTCGTCTCTGACGTCAGCTCCGCTACTCTCACCTCCGGCACGGGCATCAACATCGACGGCAGCAACAAGATCAACAACACCGGCGTGCTGACGGTGGCCGGCGACGCGAATATCACCGCGAACACCAGCGCGGGAGCGGTGACGGTTACGCTGAACAACCCAATCAGCGTCAGCACCACGGGCAACGCAGCGACGGCGACGACGGCGTCGAGTGTGCCGTACAGCGGCTTGACAGGCACGGTGCCTACCTGGAACCAGGACACCACGGGTACAGCGGCCAACGCCACCAACGCGACCAATGCAACCAATGCAGTCAATGCGACCACGGCCGGCACGGCGGGCAGCTTCACCGGCTCGCTCGGCGGTGACGTAACCGGAACGCAGAGTGCGACCGTAGTGGGCGCGATCAACGGCACCCCCCTTGCTCCGCTCGGCAGCGGTGTGCTCAAGATTATTTCCGGCACACCTTCGATCGCCTCGGTGACGGATCTTGGAGCAGAGGTCTATGGAGCCGACTCTACCGATACGAATACGTATGCGCTGACCCTGACTCCGGCGGCGACGGCGCTGACAGCCGGTACAGAGGTGGACTTCAGCGTCACCAACCCGAATACCGGTGCGGCATCACTGAACGTGAATGGGCTTGGCGCAGCGAACATCACCAAGAACGGAACGGTGGCGCTCTCAGCAGGCGATATTTCGGCAACGGCGATCGCCAAGGTCATCTACGACGGGGCGGAATGGCAATTGCTGAATCCGCAAACGCAAACGATCGGCGCTGTAGGCCCCACGGGTCCGAGCGGCCCCAGCGGTCCTTCAGGCCCGAGCGGCCCCACGGGCCCAACTGGTCTGACGGGCGACACGGGCGCGACAGGTCCCAGCGGTCCCACAGGCCCGCAGGGTGACATCGGTCTGACGGGCGCAACCGGCCCAGTAGGTCCTTCGGGCGTTCAGGGTCTGACGGGCGCGACAGGCCCGGTAGGTCCCTCGGGCGTTCAGGGTCTGACGGGCGCAACAGGCCCGGTAGGTCCCTCGGGCGTTCAGGGTCTGACGGGCGCGACAGGTCCAGTAGGTCCTTCTGGCGTTCAAGGTCTGACGGGCGCAACCGGTCCAGAGGTCCTTCGGGCGTTCAGGGTCTGACGGGCGCAACCGGCCCGGTAGGTCCTTCGGGCGTTCAGGGTCTGACGGGCGCGACAGGTCCGAGCGGTCCCAGCGGTCCGACAGGTGCTTCTGGCCTCCAGGGCGTAGCTGGTCCTACCGGTCCCAGCGGTCCTGCGGGTCCAACGGGTGCAACGGGCGCGACGGGCGCAACAGGTGTGACGGGTTCGGCGGGTCCGAACACGGTGACCACCGCAACCACTACGAATTTGACTGGGCTCCTGTACGGCAACGGAGCGACAGTCACAACTCCAACGGCTGCGAACGTGAACACCGCGATTGGCAACAATAACGTGAGGACCATCTGCTACATCGCGGGCTCGGACAACACAACCACGCAGCCAGTGCTGACGACCAGCGACAGCCAGGCCAGCTTCTTCCACAACATGATTGGTGGGTTGAGCGTGGCTGCCGGTTCTGGAACGTCTGGGTCGGTTTGGTGCCAGACCAACGTCGGCACGTCCACCATCAGCATTACAGACGCGACCACGTCCACGACCTTCGCCTCCTCTGTATCGTGCGGAACGACGGCGTCGAACGTAACGACCACTGCGGCGACGATTGCCGCAGGGGACACCCTAAACTTCACTATCGTTACCCCGGGCACCGGAACAACCCGTATTTCGGCCTGCATCAAGGTGACGGTGCAATAACGGAAAGGAGCACTTTCGGAAGCAACGGTAGCAACGAATGAAACGAGTGGTGGCCACAGATTGCGATGAAAGGTGCACGCAATGACACGAGTACTGACAGCAACGCCGGTCGTACTCGTGGTGGCCACCGCTTTTTTCTCAGCCGCAACGTTCATCACCAGGGGCGCGCTGTGCCCTGGACCCGGAGATTCGCTATGAGATATGCACTGATCCACGCCTCCAGCCGCACGGGCGGCTCACCGATACGACGAGCGCTTTTGGCGACCACGCTATTTCTGCTTTTCCTGGCCGCCGTATTTCCCGGCAAGGCAGGCGCGGCTGTGGCCTTCGGGGCATCGGGGAACGGCACCTTTTCGGGAACTACAAGCGGCAGCATCAATCTGAACTTGAGCACCCTCCCTGCCAGCAACACGATGCTGCTGGTGGGCATCGTGGTTGATTCCACTTCGACGTCTGTGGCGACAGTCAGCAGCGTGAAGTGGGGAGGAAGCTCTGGAACCGCGCTGACGCTCGTCAGCGGCTGTTCCGCAACGGGAAGTTCGGCAAATGCTGCTCACTTCGAGATATGGAGTCTGGCAAATCCCAGCAACATAAGCTCCACCGTTGCCATAACGATCAGCAGCAGCACCAACCAGACTGTCTATGCCGGGGCCGCGGGGTTTACCGACGTCCTGGGGCTGGGAACTTGCGTGAAAGGAAGCGGCGGTACCGGTAGCACATCGAGCAGTTTAAGTCCGACTGTGCCCACCGGCGGAGCCGCCTTCGACACAATGGCGGTCAACACCATAGGTACAGCCACCATAACGATCGGATCCGGTCAGACGAGTGTGCTTAACCTCAGTTCAAGCACTTCGGCTGGGGCGGCAAGCTACAAACTGGCGCCGGTGTCGTCGATGTCAGACTCGTGGAACACCAGCACCAGCGTCTGGGCTCATGGAGCGGTTCCGCTTAACCCCGCGATTGGCCGCAAAGGCCAGGTGATTATCGGCTCCGCGAACAGAGACGAAGTTTTGCCGCGAGGAATGTGAATTGATGCGACGAGCGTTTCCACCAACGACGCTGTTCCGGACGCTGTCCCTGGCGGCCGCTGCAGCAGTTTGGTGCGTCTCCGCGCATGCTCAGGTGGCTGTCGACGGAACGCCCAGCTACTTCAGCGGCACCGGTTCGTCCCTTGCGGCGAGTGTGGCGCCCGCTAACGCCGGCGGGAATGGCGTCTTGCTTGTTGGCGTGTCGCTAACCGAAAGCAGCGACGGCGGTTATGTAACGGGCGTCACGTGAGGGACCTACACACTCAGCTGCTTGGTCGCGGAAACCCCTGGGGGTGACACCACATGTAAAAATGGCGACTCATCACATGCCTATCGTGTCGAGATCTGGGGTGTTGCCCTGGGAAGTTTTACAGCCACTGCGGCTAATCTCACAGTTTCGCTGCATGGAACGGCCGCAGCCGCTTCAGCGGGATATATTTTTCTGACTGGTGCGAGCCAAGGCCAAGTTAGCGCTGGTTCCAAGACCCAAGACAGCGGTACGATCAGCCAGACCTTCAGCGGTCTTGATGCAGGATCGTTGATCGTCGACACCCTTACAACCAGCGGCAGCTCCACCATTTCAGTTACAGGATCAGGTCAGACGGAGCGATGGTGTTATCAAAACAGTGGCCAGAATATGAGCGGATGCGGAAGCACCGAGCCCGCCTCGGGATCAGGTAAGTCCGCTTCGGGCACCATGGCATGGACATTGTCCGGCAGCCCCAGCTTTGCGTACGTAGCAGTGGCCGTCAGTCCCGCGCCGCCCGCGCGCAAAGGACAGGTGATTGTGGGACAACTGCAACCAACGAACTACAACGACGCACGCAGCGAGGCCCGGAATTGACGCGGCGAGCATTCCTAGCTTTGTTCCTGATGCTGGCCCTGGTGGGCGGCACGGCGCGGGCGCAGGTAACCGAATTTGCCGCGAGTAACGTCAACGTCACTTCGGCATCGACAACCGGCAGCATTTCACTGAACCTTGCAAGCCTCAGCGGCAGCCACAACACGTTGCTGGTTGGCATTTCAACGGTTGGCCTTACGTCCACAACTCCAACGGTCAGCAGCGTCAAGTGGGGCGGGAGTAGCGGGGCCTCTCAAGCCAGGTTGCACGGTGCAGGAGAGCGCCAGTTCGAGTAACTGGGTGAGCATGGCAATATACTCGCTGCAAAATCCCTCCGCCACCTCCAGCACCGTCGTAATCACGCTCAGCGGAAGTACCGTGTTCCAGGCCGGCGCGGTCGTGTTTACCAACGTGGCCTCACTCGGAACTTGTGCGACCCAAACCCACAAGGGCGGCGATGCGGTGAGCAGCACCAGTGTATCGGTCGCTGCGCCGGGAACGGGGGAGTGGTATTTGACACCCTCGCAGTTGAATCGATTGTCAGTATCGCCAGCTTGACGATGACACCGACTGCAGCCCTGCCAGACATCGCTCTGGAACGTAGTAGATACTAGCAACCCCCCGGAGGCGCAAACTGCCAATCGGGAGGTTGCAGCGCCGGCGGGGCAGGAAGCTACGCGGCAACGTCTCAACGATGTCGTATTCTTTTCCCGGCCCGACCCTGAGCAACACGGCTTATGGCGCGGTCCCGCTCATCCCGGTGGTCAAGCGCAAGGGCCAGACCATTATCGGTACTCTCTCGAAACCAGACCGCCCCAATAAAAACGGCGGCTAATAGGCAAGGGAGCGATATCACAACAAGGCGACAACCAGATTGGTTTCGTGGTCTTTGGAGGTCATGATGGAAATGGAAACGGTACTCGCAATCACCGAACGTTACTTGCCTCATGACGGCGAGGCCAACGGCCACGGCAACGCGCAACCCAAAAAGAGCGGCTCACTGCATCAGGAATCGCTGCATCAGGCGGCCTATGAGGCAGGTTATGCCCGAGGCCATGAAGCCGGGTTCCAGACAGGCTACAAAGAGGGCTTCGCCGACGGCCTCAAGTCAGTGGCCGGCGCCCCGGCCACTGCCGCAGCACAAGAGCCTGGTAACGAGGCCGACAACGGAGCCGACAGAGGAACGGGCAGTCACGAGGGACGGCGACTTTTCGGGCTGCCATGCGTGCAATGCGGCGTCTGGTTCTTCAGCGACGAAGCGCAGTGTCCACGCTGCAAAACCGCGCGGGCAACCCGGAAGCCGGAGTAATTTGCGCAGCGCTTCGAGCGATCGTACCGGGCAGAATCATCGCAGAATCGGCGGGTGGAAAGGCCCGCCACTCACAACCACGTCACAAGAAGCTTCTCTCGAGCGGCAAGGCGGCAACCATCGCCTCGCCGCTTCTTTTTCGATAGCGGGAACCGCGGGGCTGCTCCCTCTCTACCACAAAGATCGCGGGGAGCCGCAAGAGAGTAACGATGCGCCGCGACCAGACCCGGCAAAACTCAAGAAGATGAATGTTATTCTGAGCTGCAAAGAAGCAATCACGTGAATATTGTTCCCCTGGGCACTGTTTGATATGAGCCGAAGCAAATCCGCGCGGGCTGCAAGGCGCACAATATCCGCAGTTGCCACTGCAGCGGGGCCTGGCATAAAACCGAATCCCCCAGCGACTGCGCCGCCTCTAAAGCGGCGATTTGTTCCTGCCGAGACGTGGGGCTTGCTGCTGCTGGCCTGCGCCCTGCTCTTTAACACTTATTACGTTGCGCCCGAGCTGCGCATCGGCCGCGTGCCGCTGAACGATGCGGTCTTCCACGTGGCGGCCTCCGAACGGCTTTTGACAGGAGTGGAGCGGGGCGAGCATTTGCTGGACGAGTGGGTGAGCGAGTGGGCGCTGGGTTATCCGGTGTGGCAGAGCTATCAGCCGGTCCCGCATCTGTTTGCCGCGCTGTGCCTGCGCATTTTCCACGGGCTGGGGAGCGGGGCGGCGATCTTTGCCGTGCTGGTGTATCTGCTGATCGTGCTTTTTCCGGCGAGCGTTTACCTGGGCTCGCGGCTGCTGGGATTGCCTCCGCCGGCAGCGGGGCTGGCCGCCCTGCTGGCGTTCGCGCCCTCGGCCACCGGCGACCCCGGAAGCTACGGCCTGGGCTATGGCTCGGTGACGTGGCGCGGCTCGGGGCTGTACACGCAGTTGTTTGCCCTCCACTTGCTGGTCATCGGATTTGGTCTCACGGCGAGGGCGCTGGACAGAGTTGGCTGGAAGGGGCGGGCCGGTGCGGGAGTGGCCCTGGCGTTCACAGCCCTTTCGCACATCATCTTCGGTTACGCGGCGTTCGTGTCGGCCGCAGTGCTGGCGGTGGTGGGACCAGGCCGGGAGCGAGCGCAGCGGCTGGTGAAGCTGGTGTCCACCGCAGTGCTCGGCCTGCTGCTGGTGGCGTGGTTCGTTATTCCGCTCGTCCTGGTAAAAGGCACGGTTAACCACAGCCGATGGGAGGATGCGCAGAAATGGGATTCGTACGGAGCGCCGTTCATCCTGCATGAGCTGTTTACCGGGCGCTTGCTGGACTTTGGACGCCTGCCGGTGTTGAGTCTGCTGCTGGCCGCCGGTGTGGCCGGCGCCGTGATGGCCGTGGTGCGCCGCCGCGATCCCCTGGCGCAGCGACTGCTCGCTCTCGGCGGAGTGTGGCTGGTGCTGTTCTTCGGGCGCGAAACCTGGGGGCGATTGGTGGTGCTGGCGGGCGTTCCGGCTGATTTGCATATGCACCGGCTAGAAGCCGTCTTCGAATTGAGCGCGATGATGCTGACCGCCTATGGCGTAACGCTGCTCATTGCCTGGATCGGCAAACACGCACGCGCCGCCGCCGTAGTAGCTTCTTTGGCCGTTGCCGCGGCCGTGCTGGTGGTTGCGGTTGACCGAGCCGATTACCTCAACCAGAACCAGACGTGGGGCGAAGAGAATCTGGCCGCTTACGACAAGGAAGCGCCCGACCTGAATGCCGCGCTGGGCGACGTCCGCGCGATTCTGGCCGAGCGGCCCGGGCGGGTTTCGGCAGGATTGGCAGCCACATGGGGAGGATCTTTCAAAGTCGGGTCCGTGCCGGTGTACGCATTCCTCTCGCGCGAGCACATGGATGAGGTGAGCTTCCTGTATCACTCGATGTCGAAAGCGTCGGATGTGATGGTGGCGCGCGACGAGGACAACGCGGCAGAGAATGTGGCGCTGGGCATCCGGGCCACGGTTGCGCCCGCAGACCGGCCTATGCCGTCGTATATGCGGTGCCGCTCGACCCACGGCAGGTTCGCCGTATATGAGTCTTCGCCAGAAGGCTATTTTGGGCTTGTGGACATCGGCGGCTACTACACCGGCCCGCAATCCACCACGTATGAGCCGAGTGCGGCGTGGCTGAAGGACCGGCTGCTGACTTGGGGGATCGTGCTGGCGCTGGACTCCAAAACGCCGATTGGCCCTGCGGTGGCGCGTTGGCAAGCGCTGCCACAGCCTGCGCCGCAGTATATGACACCCCGCGGCCGCATACTCACTGAAAGCAAGATCGGGGAAACCTATCGTGCCCAGGTGGAGATGGTTCGCCCGGCGTATGCATTTGTGAAGATCACCTGGCATCCCTACCTGGTAGCCACCGTAGACGGCCATCAAGCTCCGCTTATTCCAGTGACGCCCGGGTTCGGCGCCGTGGCAGTGCCCGCCGGAGTGCACGAGGTTGAAGTTGCCTATCGGCCGGGTCCGCTGAAGATGATACTGGTGTTTCTCGGGATCGCGCTTTTCGCCGGTCTGTGCGTTGCAATGCGCGGCGGGCGTTGTGCGCGCGCAGAGGCAAGCGTTGCGCAGAGATTGGTGAAGATCGGAGAGCGGTTCACCACCCCGAGGGCCGCAGTCGCGGCGGTGCTTATTTTAGGCACGCTGGTGGCGCTGCACCCGCTTTTCCGCGGCAAGCTGATCTCAGGGCACGACTCTACGGCCTATCCCGCCAGATTGGTCGAGTTCGCGAAAGTGCTGAAGGATTTTCAGATTCCACCGATCTGGGCACCTGACTTGGGCGCTGGCCATGGGCAGCCGCTCTTCGAGTTTGCGCCGCCGCTCGTGTACCTTAGCGCTTTGCCTTTTCGTGCAGTGGGGATGGGAATAACCGATTCCTATCAGTTCGGCCTGGCTTTGCTTCATCTGCTCGGACTGATAGCTTTTTATCGCATGGCACGCAAGTTTGCGTTTTCACGAACGGTCTCGGCTGCGGGCGCGATGACTTGGCTCTTCGCTCCGTATCTCACGCTCGATCTGTTTGTCCGTGGAGCGTTCGCAGAATCTGCGGCTGTCGCCATCCTACCTATCGCGATACTGGGCCTGGTCGAGGCCATGGAGCGTCCCAGCGTGGTCCGGGTTGTGGTGGGTGCTATTCCGATCACACTGCTGATGCTGGCGCACAATGGGATCGCGCTGCTGGTTATCCCGGCTTTGGCCCTTATGGTAGTACTGCGCGGTGCTGTGACCTGGCAGCAAGAGAAACGGAAGAAGATCGCGCGACGCATAGCGCCTTTCATTGCGGGCGCGGCAAGTATGGCCTTAGGACTTGCGTTATCCACTTTCTTTTGGCTGCCGGCACTCATCGAAAAACGCGATGTGCACATGGAGCGATTGCAGACGGGGTATTTGTATTGGGGAAACCATCTGGTCTGGCTCAGACAACTGTTGTGGTCGCCCTGGGGATACGGTCTTTCTGGTTCGGGACTGAAGAGTGGGATGTCCTTCGCACTGGGCCCTGTCCATTTGGCACTGGCCATTCTCGGCTTGATTCTCGTCCTGCGCTCCCGTGACTGGAAGCTCAGAGCTTACGCAATCGCGTTCGGCTTGGCGTCAATCCTGGGAGCGTGGCTTTCGACCACGTGGGCGAGCGCGGTCTGGCAGCGCGCAGCCACCTTGCAGTACCTGCAATTCCCCTGGCGCACCCTGGTACTGCCGGGGTTGATGATGCCGGTACTGGCATTATTTGCATTCAACCGCCTGGGAGCGAAATGGACTGTAGCTGCAGTCCTCTTGCTTGTCGGCTTTAACTTGCCACACACCGAGCCGGTCGGCTATCTGACCTTTGATGATGAGTACTATGCGCCGGAGTCGATTGCAACCAAAGGGCTGAACACCCTGACAGCCGAAGAGTACGAACCAGAGACCGTTGCGGCTCGTCCTCCATACAGTTCTCAAGCGCTATCCGGACTTGGTTCTCCACTGGGAGTGGAAATCGTAGCGCGATCGAGCATCCGACAAGAATATTCGGTGTATGCATCTGCGCCTACCGTAGCCGAAGCCTCCACCTTCATGTACCCGGGGTGGACAGCCACTATCGATGGCGCGCCGAGTAGGATGACAATTCGGCCAGTCAGCGGAACGATGCTTATTGACATCCCGCCTGGGGAGCACCGACTCGTCTTGCAATTCCGTCAAACCCGCTTGCGACGCGCTGCGATGTGGGTCTCCATAATGGCAATGATTGCTGCAGTGGCAGCGGTTTTGCTGGGCCGAGGACGGCCATGGTTCACATCGCGGACCATGAGACTTTTCTTTTCTCGCACACGGAAAGCTCAACGACTTAGCAGAAGTGTTGCAGAAAACTAGCCAAAACTCTTACCTCGCCGGTATACCACTAAGTGTCGGAACTCATTTCTCCTCCCAGCCAAGACATCATCGAGATTTCGCCACCAGCGAATATCTTCGTAGTCGAGTTTATCTTCGAACGGCGCCTCGCCGTTTCGGTCAGAGTATTTGCGCAGCTTCCTACTCGAAGCACCTTCAAAGCTTGGAAGTAACTGCGTTGCGTCATCGGTGATTGTGTCGAGCTGACAGCGTGCCGATGGTGAAGTATTTCGCAGATGGAATTGGAGAGATTTCCTCTTCCAGATCGACAATAGGGCCTGATGTGGTCCTGCAGCTCAAGGATCGACGGTTCGAGCGGGGACAGGTGACTGAATTCGGTTCCCGCAAGCTGTTGGCCGTCCTCGTCGTGCTTGGCATGGAAATGTGCCTTAACGAGGTTGGGATGTCGGGCACGCTTGATGAGTTGCGACGTGAGCGGAGTGAGGTAGCAAACTGAGCATCATGCTCATTATCGGAGGTTCTGAGCGGGTAGGCGATTTCCGGTGCGTCATGGCCTACACGCTAGATGCAGCGCCTGGGAACCTCGTCTCCTTGAGGATGCCCGTACGTACGAAACCCGAGAACGGTCGTTGGACGTTCCGGGCTGCTGGCTGGCACCCGGAAGCGGGAATAACTTCAAGGCTCGATCGAAGCCTTGTTGGTGATGGTTAAGTAGTGCCGGGTGCTGTTGGCGTCTGGGCGGCGCCGATTTGGGCACGCGGAGCGGAGCTCTTCTTCACATCGCAAACCTGGGCGGAATTATGGAACGCCGGTACCCGGCTGACGGGAACGGGTTCGGTTTCTCTGCCGCCACGCGCGTTACTTCGCTACTGCGTCCGCCGGCTCGACAGCGTGTCCGGTGACTGCGGCTCCCGCTTTCGGATGGAGACTGAAAACATCGTAAAGCGACGCGGCGGAGAGCACCGTAATCATGATGAAAGCAAGGTGGAAGTCGCTCACCGTCAAAATGCTATGCCCGCCGTGGATGAGAGAAGACATCTGCAGCGCCACTGCCCCGACCGCAATTCCCATGCCATTGGACATCTGCCACGCAATGCTGAACAATGTGTTCGCGGTCGACATCTGTGGCGCGGGAACATCGGCGAACGCAAGCGTGTTGATCGACGTAAATTGCATGGATCGGCACATTCCACCCCAGAAAAGAATAATGAGAATAAGAATGCGAGGTGTCCCTGGGTTCAAGAAGGCGCAGGCCAGCACCGCGGCTGCGAGCAGTATTCCATTCCAGATCAGAAGCTTGCGGAAACCGAAGCGACGCAGGGCAGGCGTGGTTAGCGGCTTCATGGCGACATTGCCTAAAAAGATGGCCAGCACCATTAGACCGGAGTCGAACGCGTTCATTCCAAAGGCGATCTGAAACATCAGCGGCGTCAGAAACGGGATGGCTTGCACAGCCATTCGGAATAACGATCCGCCCCAAATAGATGCCGCAAAAGTCTGTATCTTGAGCGCAGAAAACTCCAGCAGCGGTTGAGGATGATGCTTGGCATGCCATACAGCCAGGTAACCGAAGACAATCGTGATGCCTAACATCAGAGCGATGAGCAGCCAGGGCGCATTGCGCCGGCCAATCAAGTCCATGGCGTACATCACAGCAACGCAAGTCACACCGTCGAAAATAAATCCGGGGATGTCAAGGCGGGGCTTCTTATCGGGATGCGTATTGGGAATCAGTATCAGCGCGAAGATAATCGCAGCTACACCTAACGGGACGTTCAGGAAGAAAATCCAGCGCCATGTCGCATAAGTGGTGATGAATCCACCGACCGGAGGGCCGATCACGGGAGCCAGCAAAGCCGGCCATGTGAGATAGGCGATAGCCCGGACCAGATCTTTCTTTTCGGTACTGTGCAGCACGACGAGCCGTCCCACAGGCACCATCATGGATCCGCCAATGCCTTGCAAAGCCCGGGCTGCGATGAACTGAAAAGGAGTATTGCTGATTCCGCAGAGAATAGAAGCGACCGTAAAAACGCCAATCGCTGCGCTGAACACGCTGCGACTGCCGAAGCGGTCCGCCATCCAGCCGCAGATGGGGATGAACACGGCGAGCGCCAGCATATACACACTCATTCCGGCGCTCAGGGTGATGGGGCTTGTGTGGAAGGTTTGAGCCATCTGCGGCAACGCAGTGGCGATTACCGTCGCGTCGAGAAACTCCATATAGAAGGTTCCCGCAACAAGCACGGCAATCATAATCGAACGTTTTTCCGCGTGATTCATCTGTAAGACGGCTAAATCG
This sequence comes from uncultured Acidobacteriaceae bacterium, assembly GCA_963770525.1. Classification (GTDB taxonomy): domain Bacteria; phylum Acidobacteriota; class Terriglobia; order Terriglobales; family Acidobacteriaceae; genus Palsa-343. The sequence goes on from CAVYPY010000013.1 coordinate 823,619, forward strand.
GGCTGGCTCGTGGTTCTGACTTACGGAATCCACGCCGATGCGCTTTCAATTATTTCAAAACATGTAATGCTTGAATTATCGCTCATGAACTCCGGATATCAAAGCGAGGAAAGGCAGGCGCGAGGGTTGGATCGAAACCGAGCGAGAATCATCAGGTCTAATACAGCAACTCGGTTCCGAGCAGCCGAGTCATGAGACAGCCTGCAATGAAGCCGGCTACGCTGGTCACCTCGATCCCCGCCGATGCCCTGACCGATCGGCACGTGTTTTTGAGGTGAATGAAGCCATCTAGTGTAGTGTAAAATCATAAGCTTGCTAAACATTTTGGCACTGAATGCCTTGGGGTTGAATCGGTTGGTCAGACTGCAACTCTGTCCGTCATGGCTGCTTTGGCAGGAAATCAGCAAAAATTTGCAGAAACACGAGCAATCGTGACCACGGTCACCTTTATCCGCGGGCATTTTCGGTAACGTCAAGATAATGATGGCGAAATGGTTCGAGAGAACGGCAAAAGGGCAGACTATGTTTGCTGTATGACGCCGATTCTTATTGTCAGTGCGCCGGAGACAGAGCTCCAGCCGCCAGGAAATCGGACGATCCGCACCTGAAATTTAGAATTCACCGCGAGGGAGAATCACTCATGTCCCGCTTGATTGAGATTACTGAATTAGCCTTACGAGATGCCCATCAGAGCCTGCTGGCGACGCGCATGGCCATGGAAGACATGGTTCCCGCCTGCGAGGACCTCGACAACGCCGGCTACTGGTCGCTGGAGTGCTGGGGCGGCGCAACGTTCGACTCCTGCATCCGTTTTCTGAACGAAGATCCCTGGGAGCGGCTGCGCACGTTCCGCAAGCTGCTGCCGAAGACCCGGCTGCAGATGCTGCTGCGCGGCCAGAACCTGCTCGGCTACCGGCATTACGAAGACACGGTGGTGGAGCGGTTCGTGGCCAAGGCGGCCGAAAACGGCATGGACGTGTTCCGCGTCTTCGACGCGCTGAACGACGTGCGCAACCTGCAAGACCAGCGATCGCCGCCGTGAAGAAGACGGGCAAGCACGCGCAGGGAACGATCTGCTACACGGTCAGCCCGTTGCACACCGTCGAAGCGTTTGTGGAGATGGCGCGAGAAACTGAAGGAGATGGGTTGCGATTCGATCTGCATCAAGGACATGGCGGCGCTTGCTGAAGCCGCAGCCGGCCTACGACCTGGTGAAGGGCATCAAGGAGAAATGCGGGCAGGACACGCTGGTCCATGTGCACGTGCACGCCACCACCGGCGTAACGCTGGTGACCTTGATGAAGGCGATCGAAGCGGGCTGCGACATCGTGGATACCGCGATCAGCTCGCTTTCGCCTGGGACCGGGACACAATCCGACCGAGAGCCTGGTGGAGATGCTGGAAGGCACCGGCTACGAGACCCGCGCTGGACATGGAACGGCTGCTGACGCGTGCGCAATCACTTCGCCAAGATCCGCCCGCGCTACAAGGAATTCCTCAGCGACATCACGGGCGTGGAAACGGAGATCTTCAAGAGCCAGATTCCCGGCGGCATGATCTCCAACATGGAGAGCCAGCTGAAGCGGCAGGGCGCCGGCGACAAGCTTGCAGGAGGTGCTGGTGGAAGTTCCGCGGGTGCGCAAGGACTGCGGGCTATCCGCCGCTGGTTACGCCATCCAGCCAGATTGTGGGCACGCAGGCGGTGTTCAACGTGCTGATGGGCCGGTACAAGGTGATGACCGGTGAGTTTGCCGACCTGATGCTGGGCTACTACGGCAGCACGATCGGCGAGAAGGATCCCGAGGTGCTGAAGATGGCCGAGGCAGCACGCCAAGAAGCCGGCGATCACCTGCCGTCCCGCGGATCTGCTGAAGCCGGAGTGGGAGAACCTGCGCGCGACGGCATGGCGCTGGAGGGCTGCAATGGCACCGACGAAGACGTGTTGACCTTCGCGATGTTCCCGCAGGTGGCGCCGAAGTTCTTCAAGACGCGCAGCGAGGGCCGCAAGAACCTGGGCAAAGATCCCGTCGCCGGCCGAAGCAGCCGAGCCGCAAGGCTCCGGCCGGCTGCGGCGGCAGGCAGCGCAAACCGCTTCGCGCAACCGTGAAGTACGAGATCACGATCAACGGGAGAGAGCACCGCGTCACCGTCGCTCCGGCAAAAGTAGACGCGGGTTCCATTGCAGACCGAAAAATCCAGGAGCAAGAATGGCTACGCAAGATCAGCGCATAAAGCAGAAGACAATGGACGAGCAGCATCGAGGAGCTTGCGCGCCAGGCGCGAGCGCAGTCGAACTCGGCGGCGGCAAGAAGCGCATCGAAAAACAGCACGCCGCCGGCAAGCTGACCGCGCGCGAGCGCGTCGCCAAGCTGATGGACCCGGACAGTTTCCAGGAGATCGGCGCTGTTCGCCCAGCATCGCGCCACCTATTTCGGCATGGCAGAGAAGGAGCTGCCGGCCGACGGCGTGGTGACCGGATGCGCCACGGTCGACGGCCGCCTGGTGCATCTGGCCAGCCAGGATTTCACGGTGGCCGGCGGAGCGGCCGGCGAGGTTCACTGCGACAAGATTGCCGAAATGATGAAGCCTGTCGCTGAAGACCGGCACTCCGTTCATCTTCATCAACGATTCCGGCGGCGCGCGCGTGCAGGAAGGCATCGACAGCCTGGCCGGCTACGGCCGCGTTTTTTACAACAACGTGATGCTGTCGGGAACGGTGCCGCAGATTTCGCTGATTTGCGGCCCTTGCGCGGGTGGCGCGGCTTACAGTCCGGCGCTGACCGATTTCATCATCCAGACCAAGCAGGCGCAGATGTTCATCACCGGCCCGCCGGTCATCAAGCAGGTGACGGGCGAAGTGGTGACCGCGGAGGAGCTGGGCGGCCCGGAGGCGCAGATGAACAACTCCGGCGTGGTTCACTTTATCGCCGAAAACGACGAAGAGGCGATGCTATCTGCTGCAGAGCTGCTGAGCTTTATGCCCTCGAACAACCTGGAAGATCCGCCGCGGCTGCCCTACAATGGCCGCGTCGAAGCCGATCCGGAGCTGAATGACATTGTTCCCGTGGATCCCAAGAGTCGCCTATGACGTGCGCGAGGTAATCACCCGCGTTCTGGACCACCAGGACTTCTGGAAGATGCAGCCGGGCTTTGCGCCGAACATCGTGATCGGCTTTGGGCGCATGCAGGGCCGGTCGATCGGAATCGTGGCCAACCAGCCGAACGTGCTGGCCGGGGCGCTGGACATCAACGCGTCCGACAAGGCGGCACGCTTCATCCGCTTCTGCAATGCCTTCAATATTCCGCTGGTCACCTTCGTGGACGTTCCGGGATTCCTTCCCGGCGTCGAACAGGAGTACGGCGGCATCATCCGCCACGGCGCCAAGATGCTGTTTGCGTACTCCGCGGCCACCGTTCCCAAGCTACGGTGGTTCTGCGCAAAGCCTACGGCGGCGCGTATATGGCGATGTGCTCCAAGGATCTGGGAGCGGACCGGGTGCTGGCCTGGCCTACGGCCGAAGTTGCGGTGATGGGCGCCGAAGGCGCCGCCGAAATCGTATTCCGGCAACGAGATCGACGGCTGCGGAGGACAAGAGCAGCTCGCCGCAAGAGATGATCGATGAGTATCGCGATGCGTTTTCCAATCCTTATGTGGCGGCCGGCCGCCGGCTGGTGGACGACGTGATTGAGCCCGCCGAGACCCGCAAGCGTCTGGCCCAGGCGCTGGAGCGCTCTGCACACCAAGCGCGAACTGCGTCCCCAGAAGAAGCACGGATTGATCCCACTATAAGGAGGAGGCGCGTGGAACAGAATGTAGTAGAGATTATTCAGGCTTTATCCGACCGGCAACAAACGGCCGAGCGCAGATTGTCAGAACTGAGCGCCGTCATCAAGGCTCTCGAGACCAGGATCGCAGAACTCAGTCGGCCCGCAGGGGGTGGTACGGCAACGGCGACGGCAACGGCGACGGCAAAAGCGCCGCAAGCCGCGCCTGCCAAGCCGGCTCGCGTAGCGATCACTCCCGAGATCCTCGTAATGCTGGCCGCAGCCGCCACATCGTATCTCGGCAAACAGGTCCGCATCCGTACGGCTAAGATGCTGCAATCGCCCTATGAGATTGTCAATCCCTGGTCGCAACAGGGCCGAGTGTTCATTCAGGCCTCTCACTTCATCAGACGGTAAGCACGCAGGAAGATATTCCGCGAGAAGGATAAATCACTTGAAGCTCCAAATCGGAATTGACGGCAACACTTACGAGCTGGAAGTCGAAGTCATCGAAGACGACGAGGTTCCTGCTCATCCCAATTACGGCATGTCCTATCCTCTGGTCCCTTCAACGGTGCAGTCGATTGCCGCACCGCCGGCCCCGGCTCAATCTCGTGCTTCAGAGCCGACCGGCGACGAAGATAAACTCTGCCGCTGCCCTGTGACGGGCATCGTGGTTAAGGTGAACGTGGTTCCCGGGCAGGACATTGCGGAAAACGAAGTTCTCATGGTGATCGAGGCCATGAAGATGGAGACCAATGTGACCACGCCGCGCTCCGGAAAAGTGAAGAACGTGCAGCTTGCGGCAGGCGATTCCGTCAAAGTCAATCAGGTTGTTGTAGAACTCGAATAGCTTAGGGGCTGATGCGCGAGGCCCCAGCCTGCCCCAACCATGGCGTGTCTTTCGGTGAATGCGCGCCTCAACCTTCACTGCAGCCGGCATACGTGTGACGCATGTTCAGTTGCCGTAAGCCGGACGTCTCGACATCAGGCGGCGCTTTCACCGTGAAAACGCCGCCTGTCCGCCTCCAGAACCCGCAAGAGCGCCATCCGGCCTCTGCGGTTTTTTTTTGCCGCTACGGCCCTCCGGCATATATCAAATAGACAAGAGGTCTTCATGCCGGAAGCCGTCCTCGTCGCCGCCGTTCGCACCCCCGTTGGCCGTGCCCCCAAAGGCGCCCTTTCCACCGTTCGCCCCGACGATCTCGCTGCACTTGCCATGGGCAAGGCTTTGGACCAGCTCCCAGGCCTGGATAAAGCCGAAATCGACGATGTGATCCTCGGCTGCGCGCAGCCCGAGGGCGAGCAGGGCTGGAACATCGCCCGCATGGCTGCTCTTCGCGCGGGCCTGCCCGTCGAGATCCCCGGCGCCACGGTCAACCGCCTCTGCGCCTCCGGTCTTGAAGCCATCGCGCTCGCCGATCAGCGCATCCGCTCCGGCGGCGCGCATGTCATCGTGGCCGGCGGCGCCGAATCCATGAGCCTGATTCCCATGGGCGGCAACAAACCCAGCCCTAATCCATGGCTCGCCGCCAACTATCCCGCATCTCTGCTCACCATGGGCCTCACCGCCGAGCGCGTCGCCCGCCACTACGATATCTCGCGTGTTGATCAGGACGACTTTGCGCTCCGCAGCCACCAGAAAGCTCTCGCCGCGCAAGCCGCCGGCCGCTTCCACGAAGAACTCGTCCCCGTCCCCGTCACGACCGCCACGCCCAGGATCAAAAGCCGGCAAGCCACATGATCCAGGAAAAGAATCTTCTCCGCCGACGAAGGCCCGCGCGCCGACACCTCCGCCGAAGCTCTCGCTCAGCTCAAGCCCGCCTTCCACGCGCAGGGAACAGTCACCGCCGGCAACTCCTCGCAAACCTCTGACGGCGCCGCCGCCGCAGTCCTCATGGAATCCGCTCACGCGCGCGAGCTCGGCCTTCGACCCCTCGCCCGCCTCGCCTCCTATGCTGTCACCGGTTGTCTGCCTGAAGAGATGGGCGTCGGCCCCATCACCGCCATCCCCAAAGCGCTCGCGATCGCCGGCCTCACGCTCAACGACATCGACCTCATCGAACTCAACGAGGCCTTCGCCGCACAAGTGCTGGCCATCATCCGCGCACTCGACCTCGATCCCGCCCGCATCAACGTCAACGGCGGAGCCATCGCGCTCGGCCATCCCCTCGGCTGCACTGGCGCTAAACTGACCGCTACGCTTCTCCAAGAGATGAAAGCGCCGCAAGGCCCGCTACGGCATGGTCACAATGTGCGTCGGCGGCGGCATGGGCGCCGCCGGCATCTTCGAGCTGCATTAGGGTTCTGACAGCACTGAATTCGTACCTTGGCATCTTGGTATCCCAGGTCTCAAAATCGATGACCTGGGGCACCCTAGGATGGTGCAAAATCAAGTTGTCAAAGACCTAGGTGAATTGCTGCACTAAGTGAATTGCGCCGCTTGTTTTTCCTGATCCCTGACAACTAGTTCTTAAAGAACTCCCCATGCCCTCCGTTCGCCCACGGATCGTAATGCAGCGCAAAATTGGCGCGGTGTTCGATGCTGGGATGGCTGTAAAGCCAGAACTCGATGAACGGATTTGGATTCGGATCTTCCAGCCAGGCTTCTCCCAAATCGTTGAACGCGGCAACCGCCGTCTTCTGCGGATCGGGCACGATCCCGTGAATCGCTTCCTGCCCGTACACATCGGCCTGGTGCTCAAAGTGGCGGCTGAAGGCGTTGCCGGCCGGCTCCAGAACAAAGCTTGCGATGGAAATCGTGAACAGAAGCACCACAAACCCGGCCCGCGACGAGAGCTGTCTGTCAGCACCCCATCGCGCCCCAAATCGCCTCACCATCCACGCGGCAAACGCCGCGCACGCCCAATAGATGAAGAACAGCGCGATCGCAGTACCCGCAAATCCTTTCCAGATGTGATGCAGCACGTAGTGCCCGCTCTCGTGGCCGAAGATGAACAGCACCTCGTCATTGGGAATGCGGCCCGCCGTGGTATCCCACACCACAATCCGCTTGGTGGCTCCGATCCCGCTCACATACGCATTCAGGCCGTTGGTCTTCTCGCTCGCCTTCATCAGATACATGCGATCGGGCGGAATATTGGTTCCCGTGCGCGCAACCACTTTTTCCAGTTCTGCACCAGCGCGGGATTGCTTTTAGAGAGCGGCTCAAACTTGTCGAAGAGGGGCTCGAGACAACGGGCTCGGCAAAACAGAACGAGAACCAGGATCGGCAGCGTGACCAGCCAGATCCCGAGCCAGTAGCGCCGCGGCCAGCGCCGCACAATCCAGTTGAAGAGCAGCAGCATCGGTGCGCCGAACACAAGCGTCAGCCCCAGCGCCTTCGCCTCGTCGCCAAACCAGCTTCCCCATCCCTGCACGCTGATTCCGTAAGCGCGTTCATAGTGGTGCCCGATCCAATCCAGCGGCAGGCCGGCCAACGTCGTGATGACAAAGAAGGCGGCAAAAAAGACCAGCCCCTGAATCCATCTTCGCCTCGAAATCCTCTGCGCCCAACCCTCCAGCCCGGCGCAGCCGCGCGTAGCCAGCAGCAGCCACAGCACGACAATTCCCCAAATCGATCCGGCAATATTCAGAATGTTGCGGATGCGGCTGAGGGCGATCGCTTTGGCCAGCTTATCCGGCGGCAGACTTGTAGGCCTGCTGCGCCGGCGGGTGCGCGGCGGCCGTCGGCGCAGTGGTGGCGGCCGGCGCACGCTCGGCGGCGGACCAGCGGACGCGCGCAGGCCCGTGAGCAGCAGCGCAAGGCCGAACAATCAACAGTGCACGCGGCAGGCAAATCTCATGAGATTTCTCCTTGCCGAACTCTGCGACAATCGAGGCATACAGATGCTTTCACCTGAGTCTTCCCAGTTTATGCCAGCCACACCTTCGGCCGCCCCATGGCACCCCCGCTCTCTGGCGCTTTCGCCTCGCGATCATCGCCGTCTTGTCTTCTGGCTCGTTGTCCCGCCGCAGCCCGCGCGCAACAGTCCACGCCAATCCCCCAACCCTCTGACCCCGGATCTTCGATCAATCCGTCCGCGAAGGCCCCGGTCCTCCTCGACGCCATGACCACCGAGTTGCATCGCGCCTTCACCTCGCTCGGCAAGGCCGCGACCCAGGCGCTGACAAGCAGTTGCCGCCTTACTTCCTCAGTTACTCGGTCAGCCGACGCCAGCTAGGTCTCCATTCGCGCGCAGTACGGAGCGCTGGCCGACAGCTCCACAGGCCGCGCCCGCGTGGCCGACGTGCAGGTCCGCGTCGGCTAGCCCTCGCTCGACAACACCCACGGACACACATCGCGCCTCGGCCGTCAACAGCCTGCAACTGCCGCTCGGCGACGACCGCGAGGCCCTGGCTCGCTCGCTTTGGCTGGCCACCAACACCGGCTACGGCAACGCGCTCGACAACTATCTCCGCGTCAAGACCGAAGCCCAGGTGCGCGCCAGGGAAGAAGACACCTCGCCCGACTTCAGCCAGCAATCCCCGCAAACGCATATCGGCGCCGTGGCTCCGCCCATCGTCATCGACCGCGCGGCGTGGGAGCAGCGGGTGAGGGAACTGTCGAAGATCTTTCGCGACTACCCTGACGTGTATCAGAACATGGTCATGCTCACAGTCGCAGAACGAGACCGATTACTTCGTCTCTTCCGAAGGCTCGCAAATCGTCGCGCCGCATCTGCGGGCGCGGCTTGTGGCCGTCGCCGTCACGCGCGCCGACGATGGCATGGATCTCTTCCGCGAGCAGACCTTCGAGGCTGAAACCGTCGACGGCCTTCCCAATCAGGCCGACCTCGAAGCGGCCATGCGCAGTCTGGGCAGGAGTCTTGAATCGCTGCGCAAAGCTCCGGTTACTGAACCCTTCGATGGCCCCGCAATTCTATCCGGCCGCGCCGCTGCGGTCTTCTTCCACGAGGTGCTCGGCCACCGCCTCGAGGGCCAGCGCCAGCGCGGCGACGAGGAGGGCCAGACCTTTACCAAGGACATCGGCAAAGAGATCCTCCCCGCCTTTCTCTCCGTCGCCGACGACCCCACCGTTACCACCTTCGGCAACACCTGGCTCAGCGGCAGCTACCAGTACGACGACGAAGGCCAGAAAGCCGAGCGCGTCGATCTCATTCAGGACGGCGTGCTGAAAACCTTTCTCATGTCGCGTTTGCCCATCGCCAGCTTCAGCTCGTCCAACGGCCACGGCCGCGCCGAAACTGGCCACATTCCCACCGGCCGCCAGGGCAACCTCATCGTCACCTCTACCAAAAGCGTCTCCGAGGCCGAACTGCGCAAGCAACTGATCGAAGAAGCCAAAAAACAGGGCAAACCCTACGGCCTCTACTTTGAAGACATCTCTTCCGGCTTCGCCGTCACGCAGCGCAGCACGCCGCAGGCGTTCGAAGTCATTCCGCTTGTCGTGTGGCGCGTCTATGTCGATGGCCGTCCCGACGAACTGGTGCGCGGCGTCAGCATTGTCGGCACGCCGCTCGCAGCCTTGAAGCGCATTCTCGCCACCGGCGATAAGAGCGAAGTCTTCAACGGCGAGTGCGGAGCGGAGTCGGGAACCATTCCCGTCAGCGCCGTCGCTCCCGCCGTGCTGGTCAGCGAGATAGAGACGCAGCGCCAGCCGCAGGGCACCGCGCGTCCGCCCATCCTGCCCATCCCCGGCGCGGGATCACAAGCGCCCGCAACCAGGGAGGCGCAATGAATCGTCCGAGCGCCCCGTTCGCTCCGCGCCAAACTTGGCGTTTCCTGCAAAACCGGCACATCGGAATGGCTGCGCGAAGGCCAGCTCGCCGCTCAGATACTCTACGTGTGCACAGATTCGGATTGATTCCTAGCCTCGTTATATTGGGAGGAATTCATGAGTTTCATCATCTGCATCGCGGCACTCTGTTTCCTCATGTTCATGGCGTACCGAGGTTTCAGCGTCATTCTCTTTGCCCCCATCGCGGCCATGGGCGCGGTGCTGATCACCGATCCCAAAGCCGTGCTGCCCATGTACAGCGGCCTGTTCATGCCCAGGATGGTGTTCTTCGTGCAGAACTACTTTCCGGCCTTCATGCTGGGCGCCATCTTCGGCAAGCTGATCGAGCTCTCGGGCTTTGCCAAGTCCATCGTCCACGCCGTGGTGAAGATCGTAGGCGCCTCACGCGCCATTCTCTCCATCGTGGTGGTCTGCATGCTTCTCACCTATTTTGGCGTGTCGCTTTTCGTGGTGGTCTTCGCCGTCTATCCCTTCGCGGTCGAAATGTTCCGCGCATTGAACATCCCCAAGCGCCTTATCCCGGGCACCATCGCGCTGGGCTCGTTCTCGGTCACGATGGACTCCCTGCCGGGCACGCCGCAGATTCAGAACATCATTCCAACGACTTTCTTCAAGACCGATGCCTATGCCGCGCCCTGGCTGGGGACCCTCGGAGCGATCTACATCATCGTGCTCGGCATTGTGTACCTGGAGTACCAGCGCCGCAAGGCTGCCAAGGCCGGCGAAGGCTACGGCACCGGTCACATCAACGAGCCCGCTCCGATCGACATGAGCAAGCTGGCCAATCCGGTCATCGCCATTTTGCCGCTCCTCACCGTCGGCTTCGCCAACTATTTCCTCACCAAGGTCTTCATCCACCGCTGGTACGGCGACGTCTTCTCGGTGAAGCTGAGCAACGGCATGAAAGACCCGGTGGTGGCCAATATCGGCGCCCTGGTCGGCATCTGGGCGGTGGAGATTGCCCTCGTGCTAGGCATCATCATGGTGGTGATCTTCGCCTTCAAGGCCATTTCGAAAGGCTTTATCGATGGCACCAAATCGGCCATCGGCGGCGCGATGCTGGCCTGCATCAACACGGCCTCCGAGTACGGCTTCGGATCGGTCATCGCTGCGCTGCCGGGCTTCGTCGTCATCGCCAATGCGCTCAAGGCCATTCCCAATCCGCTGTTGCAGGAAGCTATCAGCGTCAACGTTCTTGCCGGTGTTACCGGCTCGGCCTCCGGCGGCCTGGGTATCGCGCTGGCGACCATGGCGCAGCAGTTCATTGCGGCCGCCAATGCCGCGCACATTCCCATGCAGGTGTTGCACCGCGTGGCGGCAATGGCCTCGGGCGGCATGGACACCCTGCCGCACAACGGCGCGGTCATCACTCTGCTCGCCGTCACCGGCCTCACCCATCGCCAGGCCTACAAGGACATCTTCGCCGTTACCTGCATCAAGGCCTCGGCCGTCTTTGTGGTCATTGCCCTGTACTACCTGACGCACCTGGTCTAGGGCTTATTAACATTGAAACCCAATGGACTCATTCATGAAATTCTCTGCGGCGGTCCTTCTCGCACTTTTCCTCTTCGTGACCCATCTTTGCGCCCAGCAAACCCGTGCTGACGCTGAAAAAGATCCTGTTCTCGCTGTCATGCTCACTGAGCTCGACCGCAGCATGAGCCAATTGCAATTGCCGGGATTCGCCAAGCCATTCTTCATCCAGTACCGCATTGAAGAAGTTGACGACTTCGAGACCAGGGCGGAGTTTGGCGCGAGCGAGGGCTCCCAACACAAGCGTCAGCGCGTGGCGCGCGTCACCGTGCGTGTCGGTGACTACAAAACCGATAGCTCCGGTGGCCGCGGCGACGGTTCAATCGAGCTCGCTGCGCTCGACAACGATCCCATCGCGCTCCGCACATCGCTATGGGCGGCGACCGATCAGGCCTACAAGATCGCTCTCTTCGCGTACGCGCAAAAGCAGGCGGCACTCAAACAAGTGCAAACCCTGCCGCAGGCTGATGACTTCAGCCACGAAGAGCCCATCGTCTCTCTCGCCGAACCGGCCACCCTCCACCTCGACGAAGATGCCTGGGTCGATCGCGTCGCGCGCCTGAGCGGCGTTTACCGCACCGACGCCACGGCGAGCGCAAATCAGCGAGAAATAGAATACTCAAACGCCGGTTTTCACGCCCGCTCCGCCACCACCTGGCTTGTCACCAGCGAAGGAACCATCGTCCGCAAGTCCTCGGGCGAGTACCAGGAGGTATTTGCCGTGGGCACGCAGGCCGCCGACGGCATGCATCTTGACCGCTCCTTCGCCTCGACCGGTCCTTCGCTCGCTGACCTCGACTCTGAGGATGCCGCCAACAAGCACGCTTTGGACGAGATCGCCTCGCTCGCCGATCTGCGCAAAGCCCCACTCGTCGAAGAGGAGTATCACGGCCCGCTGCTCATGAGCGCCGACGCCGCAGCCGATACGCTGCAGAATCTGCTCGCCGGCGCAGTCACGGCCACGCGGCCGGACCTGGGCACTGAGGCGCGCACCAACGGCCCCTTCGCATCCAGCTATCACGCGCGCGTGCTGCCCGACTTCATGAGTGTGGTCGACGATCCCGGCCTCAAGGCTCTCAACGGCAAGGGCCTCCTGGGCGCCTACTCGGTCGACGATGAAGGCGTTTCCGCGCAGGACGTCAAGTTGGTTGATGCGGGCCGCCTCGAAAATTACCTCATCGGCCGCCAGCCGGTGCGCGACTTTCCCCAATCCAACGGCCATAGCCGCGCCGGAATCTCAGGAGTCGCGCGCCCTATGATAGGCGTGCTTAAAATCACCGCTGAAAATGGCCTATCCGATGTCGAACTCAACAAGAAACTGCTCGACATGGCCAGGGACCGCGGCCTGCCAAGCGTCTATTTTGTGCAGACTATGGGCGGCCCGCGCACGCCCCGCCTGCTCTATCGCATAACCCCGGACGGAAAGCGTCAACTGGTGCGCGGCGCCGTTCTCGCCGAGGTCGACCAACGCGCCCTCCGCTCCAGCATCGAGGCCGCGGGCAAAGATCTGTGGGTAACCAACACCTTTGGCGACCCGCCAATCACCGTCCTCGCCCCCGCGCTGCTGTTTGACGACGCCACCGTGCGCCGCGCCAACGAGAAAAACGATAAGCTGCCGTTTTACCCGCCACCGGAGTAGAAATATCAACATCGTGTACGGTGATCGATAAATAAAACTGAAATGTCATCTGGAGCGAAGGTCGCCGTGGCGAACGCGGTCGAAGGATCTGCGGTTCGGGATTTCGATTCCTGAAAGGTACTCTATTCCCTATTCCCTATTCCCTGCCTTTTTCCCGATTCAGTGTAAAATAAACAATGCAGCACGAGCCGGTTGGCCCGTTGCTCGCACCCACCGGCACTCCGCAATCATCGAAGGAGTAGCCGCATTGTGGGGGCGTCACGGTTTCGACGGGATCGATTGCGGCATGGGAGGCATGTCGGGGTGTGGGCACCCGTAATCGCCTGCAAAACTAAAGTTGCCAACCAAGAACTGGCACTTGCTGCTTAATTAAATAAGCAGCCGTCTTCCGCGGCTTTGCCTGTGGGCTGCGAGCGGACGTCATTCAGCAGGCTGGCGTGAACGGCTCGGTCCGTGTCGTTTTGCGCGAGATCATCGGACTAGCTTCCGGCGCATCTTGTCCGTTCTTAAGCGCCGTGGAGCGAAATCAATCGAACCGGACACAGCATGGACTCTCCCGGCTGACAGCGATTTCGGACGCGGGTTCGACTCCCGCCGCCTCCACCAACTTTAAGTCGTTTTATTTCATAAGCTTACAGATTCGGACGGAAAAATTGAGGCCAAACTGTACAGTCACTGTACAGTCGCCTCCAAAATTTGCCCCAATTCGGCGATTCGAGCAGAATCTCGCTGAAGTCGGGGTGCTCATGCTTTCCGTCTATACCCGCCACCATCCAGACTGTAAGAACGCCGACGACAAAACCTGGCGTCGCTGCGGCTGCCCCAAGTGGATATGGGGATCGCTCGACGGCAAATTCATTCGCCAGAGCGCTCGGACCCACCGTTGGGAAGAGGCTGAAGAACTTCGCCGTCAGCTCAGCGAGGGACTTGTGTCGGCCAGTCGTCCGCTTACAGTGCCCGTCCCGGCCATTGTTGCCGCACCGGCACCGCCGCCAATTGCAGATCCCGAACGGCCGAGAAAGCCGCGGGTAACGGTGGAGGCTGCGGTCAAAGCCTACCTGGCCGACGCGACAAGCCGCGGTGTGGCGCCCGCTACCCTCACCAAGCTCACCACCATCTTCCGCAAGCAGTTTCTTGCCTGGACGCGCATCGAGGGGATCGAATACCTGGATGAACTGGACCTGGACGCTCTGCTGAACTTCCGCAACACCTGGGAAGACGGTCCCCTCGCCAAGCAGAAAAAGCAGAGCCGCGTGATTGGGTTCTTCTGGGCCTGCGTGCGGCGGCGCTACCTGACCGAGAACCCCGCCATCGGTCTCGGGAAGATCAAGGTCGTGCAGATCCCGACCGACTACTTCCCACCTGACGAATTCGAGCGGATCATCGCCGCAACCTACATCCGCCGGGGCGATCGCGGAGGCGGAGATGTAAAGGCGAATCAGACGAGGCTTCGCACCATGACCCTGCTGATGCGTTGGAGCGGGCTACGCATCCGCGATGCGGTGACTCTCGAACGGCATCGCCTAAATGGCGATAGCCTTCTGCTCTATCAGGCAAAGACCGGGACACCTGTCTATGTGCCGCTCCCCCCGCACGTAGTGGAAGCGCTCGAAGACATTCCACCCGGCCCCAAGCCGAATCCCCGCTACTTCTTCTGGAGCGGCAATGGAGATCCGAAAAGCGCTGTTGCCGATTGGCAACGGAGTTATCGCCGTCTATTCAAATCGGCGGATATCAGAGCAGCCGACGGCGAGAGAAAGCGATGCCATCCCCACATGTTCCGCGACACGTTTGCGGTGGAGATGCTGCTCGCCGGCGTACCCATCGATCAGGTTTCGCTCTTGCTCGGCCACGCGTCGGTTAAGATCACGGAAAAGAGCTACGCGCCCTTCGTGAAGGCCAGGCAGATTCAGCTGCAGGCAAGTGTTCGCAACGCCTGGAAGGTTGGTACACCAACCGGAAAGGGGCCAGAAAGCCCCCCTACCGTTTCCTCGCGTCCGGTGAATCGAACGGGCTGGCAGCTGATCCACTCCGACAGGAAGTCGAAAGCCACAGCATAAGGAATGCCGGTTCAGCGCTTCCATTCATTCAATAGACAATTTGACCGAATCCGGAGTCGGGGCTACAAGTGACTCTCGCGGGTTAAAAGCCGACCGCGGCGAGTCCTGTTCCCGCCGGAATCGGCCACGCATTTTTTGTACAGCCTGCACAACATGCGAGGTGCGATATGGAACTTCAGCCACAACTGGAAAGTGCATCTCTGGCTCCTGGCCAGCAGACCGCGTTTGGTGTTCCCGCTCTTGAAAGGCATTACACCGTGTCGGAATTGGCGAAGCTCTGGTTCTTCAGCGAAAACACCATACGGCGGCTTTTCAGCCAGGAACCGGGAGTGATCAGGCTCTCTCGCCAACGGACCAGAGCCAAGCGGGGTTACACCTCAATACGGATTCCTGAACGAATCGCGCAACGTGTACACCGCCGTTTGCAGGGAATCAATTGATTCCCTGCAAACCGCGTGCTCCAGAAATTGACAATTCGCCAAGTTCATCCGGCGGGCCTGATCGTTCGCGAATTTGACCGAGTTTTGATCTTAATTGATCCTCCAACTGCATTCGTGGAGGCATCTGCATGTTTAAGTCCAACGAGGATCTGACGAATCGGCTCAAGGCAACCGGCTATTTCATCGATCCGGTGATGATCAAGGTCGTCTATTCTGGCGGCGCAGAATGCAGAAGCCGCTGCTGCTCGAAGGGCCTGCGGGATCGGGCAAGACGCAGTTGGCCGTATCGGTCGCCAAAGCCGCCGGGACGCATATCGAGCGGCTGCAGTGCTACCGCGGCGTGACCGAGGACCAGGCCATCGGGAAGTTCGACGAAGGGTTGCAGCGGCTCTATATGGAGTTCGCGCGGGGCGAGCACGCCGACTGGCAGAGCGTGCAGGCGAGCCTCAAAGGGCGCGACTTCTTCCGGGCGGGTCCGCTGATGCGCGCGCTTGAATGCGAGCGGCCGTGCGTTCTCCTGATTGACGAATTGGACAAGGTGGACGAGGGTTTCGAGGCCATGTTGCTTGAGATTCTTTCTGCCTGGCAGTTGTCGATCCCCGAGTTCGGCACGGTCGAAGCCAAGAGCATTCCCTTTGTCGTGCTGACCAGCAACGAGGAGCGCCGGTTGGGCGATCCCATCCGCCGGCGCAGCCTCTACGTGCGCGTCGAGCATCCTACGCCAGCCCGCGAAGCGGAGATCATCGCCAGCCGCACGCCCGACGCGGACGAGAGATTCCATCAAGAAATGGCGGGCATTGCGCTTTCGTTCCGCAATTATTCCCTCGAAAAGCCGCCGTCGGTCTCGGAGATGATCGACTTCGCCAACGCACTTCGGTTGCTTGGCACGGATCACGTGACGGAAGACCTGCGCGACGTGCTGTTGCCGTTCCTGGCGAAGACGGAGAAGGACCGCCGTCACCTGCTCTTGCGCGAAGGGTTCAAGAGCCTGCTCGACGATGGCGCGCGGTTCGCCGCCAGGCTCACGGTTCCGGAGGCGACGGAATGACGAAGAGAATCCTTCCGCTCTTTCTTCTGTTCTTTGCCACGCTGCCCTGCGCTCGCGCGCAGCCGGACGCATCTCAGGCGGAACGATGCGTGCGCCGGTACGCGGCTCACTATCGGGTTCCGCCAGAGTTGATCGCCGCGTTGATCGACGTTGAATCGCGCTGGAATCCACGCGCCGTTTCGGACAAGGGCGCGATGGGGCTGATGCAACTGATGCCGGCGACGGCGCGGCGTTACGGAGCCAATCATCCATTCGACGTGGAAGAAAACATCGCGGCGGGCACTCGCTACGTCACGGCGCTGATGTGGGAGTTTCATGGCGACATGAGGCTGGTGTCGGCCGCCTACTACGCGGGCGATCGCTGGATTGCCGAAAAGCGATTGAACTACAACAACCCGGATGTCGTGGCCTACGTCGAGGCCGTTCGGCTGAGATACACGATGCGCAAACGTGCATCGACAGGTGTGCGAAGGAGGTAGGAGTAATGAGACATTTCGAGGTGTTCCTGGCGGTGATGTTGCTTCCACTGCCGGTGCTTGCAGCGGATCACGCTGTGCCTGCGCGGGTCGCCACGCTCACGATTGATCCGAGAGAGGTGACGATCCTGAATCTGCGCCCGGAGTTCGAGTCGTCGATCCGGATGCCCGAGGAGGTCACTTCCGTGATCCTGGGCAGTCCGGGCGCATTCAAGGCCGAACACAACGAGGGCGAGCCGCAGTACGTCTACGTCAAACCCATCACCAAGGAACCGGCGCAATCGAATCTGCTGATCGCAACCAAATCCGGCCAACACGTGACGATCGAGTTGATCAGCGCGGGCGCGAACGCCGCAAGCGACACGCCACCGGTTGACTTCCTGATCGAGTACCGCACGACGCGCAGTTTTCTGGTTGCTGGCGATACGCCTGGACCGATAGCGCAGAAGACCACGGACAAAGGCCAGGAGCGGAAGACGAGTTCGCGCGCCGCTGAGCGATCATCCAGCTCCGGCGATGCGCCCAGGTCGGCTATCGATGAAGTGTTCGCGCAACAGGCGCAGATCAATGCTCCTGAGTGGACGAAGTGGGAGGGCCGCCAGATCGAAACATCGGTCGGCGGTGTCCGGCAGTGGAAGAACGAGACGGTGGTCGCTTACTCGATCTTCAACAACTCGGACGCCTCGGTCGAGATTGTGCCGCCACAGATCCAGATTGCCGGGCGCAAACCGGACAAAAAGAAATCGAAGAAGAGTAAGGGCATTCTCTCCGATCAGATGGAGATACGCGATTACAAGCTCAGCACGACGCGGCTCGAACCGGGGGCGCGCGCCGACGGCGTGGTCGTCTTCGACCGGCCCAATTTCAAAGAGTCCACCGAACAACTCTTTCTCCAGATAGCGCAAGCGGATCAGGTCGACCGGCCGATTCTGATCCGGCTTCCGTTCACTCCACCAATTTCATCCGACAACCAGTAGAAAGGGGCAATCGACTATGAGCATCAACGACAGCATCGGAAACAGCACCATTGGCTCGACTGCTCCGGCTGAAGGCGCTGCGGAGCAGGGCGTATCTCAAGGAGTCGGGATCGATCAAGAACAGCCTGCGAAAGGCTCGTCAGCATTTGCGACGCGGGCAAACAAAAGCAGCTCGGAAGGATTGAGCAAAGGAAAACTGCTTCTTCTTGGTGGCGGGCTTGCAGTCGCGGTTCTCTTCTTCATCATTACGGCAATTGCAGGCCATACGCCCAAGAAACAGATTGCGGCAAAGCCACAGGCACAGCAACAGAAACAAGCCGAAACGAAGCCGGCCAAAGGCAGCGTCACGCCTGTTATGGACACTGTGCGTACCGCCGCGCCGGACAATTCGGCCGGCCAACTTGGCCCCGGCGACATCCGGCGGACGCGCGCATTGACAGGTCAAACGGCGCCAAAATCGAATTCAGATGCCACCGAGAAGCCTGCTACGGCAAAACCACGAGCCGGGCGAACGCTGGCCAGCGTGCCGACATTCGAAGAGACACAACAGAAGTGGGAAGATCCGGCGCCTTATGGCGAAGCATCGAACCAACCCACTTCGCAGAGCCAGCAGCAAAACGCATTGAAGGAGCCATCGCTCGTCTTTGTGCGAAGCGTGACGCAGAGTTCAGCCGGGACACTTTCAAATACGAGCGCCAGTGGCGATGCGACGCCGCAACTGGACCTCACACCTGGAACACGGATCGAGGCGAAGCTCGAAACGCAGATCTCAAGCGCGGTACTGACGCCGGTTGTGGCCGTGGTCGAGTACACCTACGCGATCGGCGACAGGATCGTCATACCTGCCGGTGCGCGCGTTTATGGATCGCTTCAACAGGCCGATCGCAGCGGGCTGGTCAGCGTGAAGTTCGACGAGGTCGAATTGCTGGACGGCGCCAGGGAGAAGATCGAAGCCGTGGGCACAGGGCTCGATCTCGGGCCGATCAAAGGCAGCGTCTACGGGAAGAACACCGGCAAGAACTTCCTGGTTCGAGCCGCGTCCGGGATCGGCTCCGTGCTTGCCGAGGTGGCCGGCAACAATTCAAGCGCCGCGTTTTCCGAAAGCGACATGCTGCGGGAGAGGCTGGCCGAGAATATCGGCACAGCCGGCGATACGGAGATCATGAGCCTGAACGCCAATAGCCGCGTTGTCGTGTCCGTGCCTGCCGATACGAAGATCTACATCGTCTTTACCAGGCACACCGAGAACACCGCAGAGCTGCACAAGGTCGCATCGGCTGTCCAATAAGACCCCGGTGGTCGCTGCGAGCCCTGGCTTCGGCCAGGGCATTTTTATGGCTGGAAGAAGACGATGAGAGGCGAGGATAGTTTCGGTTGTGCGTTGCCTAGTTGAGGAAAGATCGTTCCCGTTGCCTCAATGTGCGTTTGAGGCAAATTGCTTCAAATTCCTCGTCACGCATTTGAGGAATTATCGATCCCGATGCCTCGTTGTGCGTTTGAGGCAAAATGCCTTCAATTCCTCATCGCGCACTTGAGGAATAATCGATCCCGATGCCTCATTGTGCGTTTGAGGCAAATTGCCTTCAATTCCTCATCACGCATTTGAGGAATTATCGATCCCGATGCCTCATTGTGCGTTTGAGGCAAATTCGCGGAGTGATCTTGTTCCAGCGGCTACGGACGAATCAGGGAGTACTTTCCGCAACGGCGGCACATGAAGGTGTGCGCCCAGTCCGAATGGAGATGCGGATAGACCTCGCGGTTGTAGCGGGCGATTCTGCGGAAATGGAAAAGCATGCCCAAGAAAAGCAGGAAGCCCAAGCAAAATAGGAATGTAACTGCGCCTTCAAGGGATTCTGTCTTTTGCGGATGCTGCAATATCCCACGAAAGCCTGCGATACCCCAAAAGGCACAAAAGAATATTGCGAATCCCCACCCGAAAAATGCTCGTACATAATTGCGAGGAGACGGCGGTGAGGCGGCTTTCGCTGTGAATGGACTGGCTGACGCCGGAGGTGAAGCGTCCGGAGAAGCTGCGGGTCCCCTGCTCGTATAGCAGGGACAGAGCGACGATCTCGGAGCTACCGCACTGCTCGCACCGATACGCCATCACTTGTCCAGTGGCCGCCATCGTTCTCCTCCTCGATCTGGCCGCGGCAGATCCAGAATCCTTTCCATCAAGGATTCTAGCCCTTTGGCGAGTCGAGAACTACAGAAAACACGCGTTTCTAATCACTTCTAACCACTTTTCCATACGCACTTAGATATTGATACGTTTGTTGACGGGGATTCACGCGGCAATTTGACGGAATTTCGATTCGCACTCATTCTCTCGTTCGACACGGATGCCAAGAGCAGCCGCGTCCAGGAGAGAAAACGTATGAGAACCGCATTGGCCTTCTGGCGGCGCGGACCTGCGACCGCTTCATCCACCACACTCGTTCTCCACCGCCCGGCGGAGATTAACTGGCTGCACATCGCGCTGAAAATTGCTTTGAGCTTCATGCTCCTGGGCAATCTCATGGCGCCCTTCGCGGCCAGGGCTCAGAACCTCGGAACAAGCCCGCAGTTCGGCCAGGCCGTCCAGGGCCAGCAGGCGACCACGGTCGAGGGCACCGTCCTCAATATCGTCAACTGGGGCTGCAACGTCATCGCTCCGGTGATCGCCGTAGCCTGCCTTGGCGTCGCCGGCTGGCACTTCAAGAGCGGCCGCGGCTACTGGGCTGGGGAGTCACCGGCGTTGCTCTGATGGTGATCTCCGGACTCGGGCGCATGGCCGAGGGCTTCATCACGCAAGCGCAAGGCATACAGTAGGAGCCCTCGATGCCCGTGCCGCAATTCCTTCTCGACCTGTTGCAACTGCTGTTCGACTTGGCGGTTCCCGCGGCGTTCTGCACTCTGGCCGCCGCGGGCGTCAGCCTGCGGCAGGAAGGCGGAATTCACTTCCACATCAATGGCCGGGCGGGCAAGTGGATTCTGTGGACGGTTGTTCTTCTTACGATTCCCCAGCTTCTTTCATGGATTGCGGCACAGGGCATTCAGGTTCCTTCGGCGAGCGGATCGGTTGGAACGAGTTGGCTCGCCAGCATGGAAACGGTCTTCAAGAACTTCGTGAACCAGATTGTTGTCGCACGGCTGGTTCCGGTGATCGCGGCGTACTTCGTGCTGAAAGCGACGCTCGACGTGGCAGGTGGAGAGAATCCGCTCTCATCGATTCTCGCCGCGCTCTTCCTGATGTCGATCTCGGCGACGATGCAGTTGCTTCAAGGTTGGAACTCCGGCGGCGAATACGCGACGACCGACATGCTCACCTCGCTCTGGAACTACATCGCCGGCCAGATCATGCCGGCCGCAGCGGGACTGGCCTGCGTGGGCGCGGTCATCAATTATGTACGGCACAGGCCGTGGGTACGGCTGGTTTTTGCCGCGATTGCGTTTCTTGAGTTTGAGCGGGCTGTTGGCGTTGTTCAAGGCCATGGCGGCTTGAGGAGATGCGATGAGTCTCGATGGTGCAATCACGAACCTCGCCTCCTGGGCCGGCAACGTGATGATGCCGACTATGGCTGGAGGATTCTTTGCCGCGGCGGTCTATCGCTACAGCAAAGGCGGCCAGTTCGAGCAATTGCTCTATGGCGGCTTCGCTTCGTTGATGTGTTCGGGAAGCCAAGCCCGCTGGCGGTTCTGGTGGGCGTCATTGTCTTCGCATTGCTCGGCGTATTCCTTTACTTCTCACTGGGTCGAAGCCTATGAGCGCTTACTATGATCAGCCGGGTTACAGGCGGAGAAGAAGATCATCCACTCTTTGCAGATTCCTCATGCACTGGAACTCGTCAATATCCGGCTTGCCCTGTTGCGCGCCGGCATCCTTGTCGCGTGGAAATGCGAACTGGAGATCGCCTCCCGGAATCTGGTTCTCGACGGCCCCCCGGCCAAGGATTACGACGCAATCGCTGAAATTGAGGTCGATGGCGTGGCCCATTCGATCGCCATCGAGTACGAACGAAGCTTGAAGAAGATCGCCCGCTATCGCGAAATCCGTGAGATTCTCAACCAGGATCAAACCGCGGGAACGATTCTGTACCTTGCGGTCAACGGCCAACTCCTTTACACGCTGGCCTGCGAGCTGAGAGCCGTGCATAAGCACATTGGATTCGCGATCAGCAGTTCCTTCCGCCAATCGCCCCTCAACACGCACATGGCTATGAACAATGGAACAGGTGATCATGTTTCGCTGAGGGAGTTCCTTGCAGAGGACGAGGCTCATTCTGCGGGCGTGTTTTGACATTGTATTGAAATCGTTACGGCCGCCGATTGCCTCTCTATTGACCTTCTTTGCCTATGATTTGACTTCTCTCGACGCCATCCAACCACATGGCCATCTGCAATTTATAACTGACTACCCCCTTGTGTTTGTGGTTTTGGATGGTGGTTGGATGAGTTGTTGGAAGAAGGATGAAGAAGGTCAACCAAAGCGAATCTGAGCAAATCCATGGCCAGGAATTCCTTCCACTTTTTTAGGCAACGTTGAAAGCCGCGTCTGAACTGCACCGAAAGCCATCGGAGACCGGTCTGTAGTCACAACCCAAGCGCCGATTCATCCCGCCCTGGTTCCCAGAAGCCCACCCACAATTCATCCCACCCATCGAAGACCAGCCCTTCGGAAAGGATCACTATGCCCGAAACCCTGTCGATTGCTTCTCCGTCCGCCGTAGCCGAACCTGCGTTGATCCCGCGCAACACGGCACGAGTGGCAATCAGCATCCTGCTCACCGTGCTCGATTCCTGGGCCGTTGTCGCCTTTGGCGGGACGCTCTATCGCGTCTCCGCCCATCACCCAATCTGGCTTACCGGGATCGTCCTGCTCTTCGTGTCCCTGTTCGCTTCACTGGCAAGAACCTGGTATCTGGCGCTGGCTGTCCGGCCGCGCTAACCCCCAACCCATCCAACCCAATTCTCAAAGAGAGGAGAGTTACCATGCCCCGCAGCCTGGGAAAGATGTCCGTCTACAAGCTGTTCAACTGGCGCGACCGCGCCGCCAACACCATCCTTGAGACCGTCCAAGCCTTCCTCGAACTCGGCGAGGCGGTCGCCACCCGCTGGATTCAGACCCGCAAGGGCGTCATGCTCCTGCAGATGGTTCCCGACGACAACGCATCCGGCGCAATCTATGTCTTCGATAGACTGCGCGACGATTGGTACATGCTCTCCTTCGAGGGCTGCGAGGACCGGTTCACCTCCGAACTGTTCGACCGGGTCTTCTCCGAGTACAAGTTGTTCAGCTACGTCGATCAGCCCGGCCTGCTGCTCTCCCAGATGCAGTTGGCATCGCCTGACCGCTTCACCCTGCCGTACACCACCCACCGCACCAAATCCCAATTCACAACCAGGAGGAATCCCATGCGCCTATCCGCTGGCCGCATCCGCTCGCTCGCAACTCGTTACGCACTGGCCGAGGCCGCCGCCTTTCCCGGCCTCCGCACCGAACCCAACGGCTTCGCCACCAACCGCAAACCCGCGCCTGACTTCAAGCACGGCCGGCTGCGCTTCGCCCACCAGTTCTGAAGAACCCCAACCTCGTCGCTGCTTTGATGGCCCGGTGTACGCTCCGGGCCGTCATTTTTCTCACCCGCAAACAGCCATCCAGCCGGCACGCCACCGATTTGACCGAGTTCTGGAACCGGGGTACAAACACAGAACTTCAGGAAGGAGCGAGATCCATGTATACGACCTTCTGTGTAAGCCGCGAGACGGCCGACCGGTTCATCAAGCTCTTCGTCAACCGGCGCGCCTACGGAATGCAGGCTGCCCGTCCCTTGCCCAACGGTTCGGTTCCGTACTACCTGGCGCGGGATTGGCAGACCAAGAAGCCGAAGCCTCTCGACGCCGACGTGGTGCGCATGCACCTGAACGGCGACATCACCATCAATCTCTATGCCATCAACCCGGAGACGCAACGCTCGAAGTGGGTCGCCATCGACGCCGACTTCGACGGCGCCGTCGAGGCGCTCTTCCAGTTGCAGTGGGAACTGAAGCAGGATGGCGTCGAGGCCGCGCTCGAACAATCCCGCCGCGGCGGCCATCTTTGGATCTTCGCCGATGCGCCGCTCTTGGCGTCGGAGTGCCGCATCTATATTTACAACCTCGCCCTGCGGCTCGGCGTTCCGGTCAAAGGCGGCGGCCTCAATGACGGCATCGAGGTTTTCCCTCGCCAGGACCGGATCGAGGACGGCGAATACGGCAACGCCATCCGCGCGCCGCTCGGCGTGCATCGCAAAACAAACCAGCGGTACTGGTTCTACGAGGCCGCCCTCACGCCGGAGGCGCAACTCGATTACCTCGACAGCCTGAAGAAACTCACCGAGGCGGAACTGAGAACCTTCATCCGGCGGCATGACGCTGCCGGAAGCCTACCGGCCGGTCGTGGCCCCTCCATATATACCGCCGGCTTCATCGCCGCTTCGCACCGAGTTCCGGATTCTCGACTACGTGCGCGCGACGCGCAAGGACAGCCGCAACTGGTGGGCGCGTTGCCCATCGTGCGCCCAGGCCGGGCACGACCGCTCCGGCGACAACCTCGCCATCCAGATCAGGAATCCCCGCCTCTACAAGTGCTGGGCCGGATGCACGAAGGAAGAGATTCGTGCGGCGCTGGGCCAGCCGATCCGCCGCAAGGTTGCGGTTTGAGGAGGCGATGCCGATGACGAGCCCAGCAAAGATCGTCACAAACAACGCCAACCGCTATGCGCGATACGGTCTGTCGCTTCCTCAGCAGACGCTTCGCGCCTTGGAGAAGCGCGGCATCTACTGCCAGCCGAGCGTCTCGATCGAGCACCAGCATCTGGCGCGGCGGTATGTGCTGCGCGGCGTCGAGTCCGGCGGCGCGGTTGCCGACATGGGCCGCTACTGCGCCTATCTCGATGCCGATGGGAACCCGGCGCCGTGGCTGCAACAGATCGATTCGATCTCCGGCAACGGCCGCCACGCCATCGTGATCGCGCCGGAACTGGTGCGGATCGAGATGCTGCGCATCGGCCATACCTATGAACTGGCCATCACGCGGCTTTGGCTGAAGTCCGAAGAAGGCCACACGCGCCCGGCCATCGCCACGGCGCCGATCTTCCGCGGCCATCAGGGAACGCTCGCCGTCGAACTCTGGAATGCGGAGAACAAGGCCCTGCGCGGAACGGTTGCGCCGGTCTTCTACACCGCGGCCGGCGAGGTGCTCGATCTGCCGGAGCGCTTCGACGAGGCGATTCGCAAGATCACCGGCGCGGTCGCCTGCCTGGGATGCAAGCACACGCACATCGCCGTGGCTCCGGCCTCGAACAAAGGCGGTGAGCGATGAAGTGCGCCATCGAAGTGGGCAAGCCAGACTGGCGGCCTCTTGAGAATGCCATTCCGCCCGAGTACTGCGAAGACTTCATGTATATGGGCAAGGCTGGCGACATCGTGCTCTACAAGCACCGCCTGACGCGGCGCTATCTGAACATCGACGCGGTGACTGGAAAGTTCTACCGCTATGCCAATGACGAGTACGTCGAGATCGACCGGCGACAGGCGCTTCGATTCTGTCTACGGCCACGACCAATGAGAAGGAGTGAAGCAAATGGGACAAGAGCGTCAACAAGGTCATTCTTCTGGGCCGCGCCGGCAAGGACCCGTCGGTCCACATCCTGCGCACGGGCACAATCGTCAACCTGTCGCTCGCCACCAGCGAACGTTACCGGGACATCCACGGTGACTGGCAGGAACACACGGAGTGGCACAACCTGGTCGGCTTCCAGCGGGTCGGCGAGATCCTGCGCGATTACGTTCGCAAGGGATCGCGGCTCTATATCGAAGGCGCGCTGCGGACGCGCTCCTGGGACGACCGGCAGACCGGCCAGCGCCGGTATCGCTCGGAGATCGTCGTCACCGAGATCAGCCTCCTGTCGCCTCCGCCCGATGGCGGCAGTGACGATGTGGAGCACTACGTCAGCGGGCAGGGATTTGCGCCGCCCGAGTTCAGCGAGGAACCGGAGATCACGCAGGAGGAGGTGCCTTACTGACCCAAACTCAAAATGCGGCTGAGACCAAAGCAACCTATACCTCGGTCATCTCAGAGAATATTGGCTGCAATGGATGCAAGGCGTTCTTCGATGAGTGGAACCCGCTCGTCGTCCAGGACAAATCCAGGAAGGACGTCAAGAAATCTGGATTCGGCAAGCAGCATCTTCGCTGCATCCGCAAGATACCGCCGAAGAGATTGCGGAGATGCAGGCGATCTCCTGAAGCAGCGTGTCCCGTCCCTCGATGACAGCGACGAAGTCTTCAAGATCGTGACTGGCCTGAAAGTCCATCTTGCCTCGTCCCCTGAATGCTTCCATCTTTGTTCCCAGGAAGAACGGTGCGGTGATCACACGGATCGATTGTCCACTCGGTAGAGTAGCCGTGAACGCATGTTTGAGCGCGGGCTCATACCAGATGTTGGTGAACCCGAGCACCTCTTCGTTGAGCGCCAGCACATCCAACGTCAGGCCACCATTGTGCCAGCGGCACGTAAGAGGGTTTTCCCCTTCGTCCTCCGTGAAGTGGGCCTTGCGAAGACGTTCCGAGAACGCGATGTAATCGGCATACGTGACAATTTCAGCGATTACATCGACATCGTTCGTTCCGCGAATCGGAGCGGCAGCCTTGTCGGTAATCAACAGCCCGAGCGTAACTCCACCGACGAAAACAATCTCGTCAAGAAATGGTGCGAGTTTGCGGACAGCATCTTCCAACAGAGGCAGATTCGGATCAGGCATTGATCTCCTTTCCGAGAAGTTCGACCGCTAGGTTTCGTTCCCGCGTTCTTCCACTGCGGATTGCATCGCAGAGAGCGAGAACGCCATAGAACTTTGGATCGAGCAACGCGGCTTTGGGCGCTCCCTTGTAGAGTGGGGCAAGCGACATTCCTCGAACCTTTCCTTCTGCATACGGCCAAACCGCTGGAGGCTCGCCATCCTCCAGAAAGCGCGATTTGAGAGGTTCCGCCGCAGCGGCCGTGGGGACTCCTCGAACGAGAGATCCCTTTGCGGGTGGAAAGACGTACTTCAATCCATGCGCCAGAAACTCCATGAGCGCAGATCGGTTTACCCTTTTCTCTCCACTGGACAGGTAGAGCAAGCCTGAATCCGCACAGCGCTTCAGAGCCTTCGATACCTCGGAAGGAGAGATGAACAGGCTCTCCGCCAGGTTTTTCGAGGGCACTTGCGGCTCATTCTGGATGGCGAGTTTGAGGAGAAGCGCAACGTCTTGTCCTTGCATATGTCCATTGTAGCCCCATATTTCCAATTTGGAAATTGGAAATATGGTCCAAGCGCGGAAAATGCGATGAACAACCGCACAAAAATCTATGGCCTCAATCATAGGGAGCGCCCGCTGGAGCACTCTCAATGATTTGGTCTGGAAGCGAAGCTCCCAGCCAAAGGAGGTGAGGTATGGCCGCAACAAAGTTTACAGAAGCCGAGCGCGAGAAACTCTTCGCGCAGCTCGAAGCGCCATTCGATCCGGCGCTGATCAAGTGGCGCGTGATGCGCACCTTCGACGATGGCCGGAGCGGCGTCATTCTGCCCTTCGCCGATCCGCGCGCCTACACGGACCGGCTCAACGAACTCTTCACGCCGTCGGGATGGACGCGCGAGTACACGATCTCGACCGTGCCGTCGCTCTGCCGCATGGAGCGGGGCAAGGCGATCGTGACCAGCAAGGTGCTGGTGGCGACCGCCGTAACGATCACGCGGCTGGGCAGCCACACCGGCACCGGCGAGGAGTGGGCCGACCGCGAAAACGCCGTCACGGCGGCGGACGCCCAGGCCTTCAAGCGGGCCTGTAGCTGTTTCGGGCTGGGCCGCTACCTCTACCGCTTCGGGGAGACCCGCGTGCGGCTGAATTCCCGTGGAGAGCCGATTGCGATTCCCATCCTGCCCGAGTGGGCGCTGCCGCCGGGCATGACCATGGCTCAGGCGAACGGCCTGGCCGGCGATACGCGCGGCCCGGTCGATCAACGGCTGACGGCCGAGATCGAGGGCTTTCGCGGGACGCTGGGCGAGCCGATCTACGCGGAGATTCTGCGCCGAGCCGGGCACAGCGCCGACGCGCGGACCATCCCCAACGCGGAGCGGCAGAAGCAGACCATCGAAAAGATGCAGGCTGCGGCGCGCGGTTTCGAGCGGCTGCGCCAACTGGCCGAGATGGCGGGCGACGCGCAGTTCTTCGCCGTGGCGGAGCGTTTCAAGATCGCGTCGGTCACCGAACTGCCGAGCCTGGCGGCGTTGAAGCAACTGGTCGAGGACCTCGAATCCGTGGCCAACCAGCAGGTCGCCTAGCGAGCGCAGTTCAGCAGCCGGGAGGAAATCATGGGAGAGATCAGCATTCTGCGTCCGCGGCGCAGCCTCGTCAGTATTCCGGTTGTCGAAGCCGTCTACTGCGAGAGTTGCGCCTCGGTCTCGAACTCCAGCGGGGGATGTTGCGGCGTATGTGGCAACATCTCCGTTTGGCCGTTGGCCGAGTTGGTGCCGCAGCCGCCGATGGGGCCGCACTCCGGCTCGGCATCGGCTCGGCGCTTTGCACCCACGATGCAAATCGAATTGGCCAGAGCGGCGTAGTGGACCCGATAGGATACGCTGCCCATCGCTCTTTATGGAGGCTCAATCAGGAGGTCCGCCATGGACACACCATTGCTTCCCAGGCCCGACCTGTTCGCCCACCGGGAGGCGCTTCGGCTTCCCGCATCGAAGGTGGTCGAGAAGCTGGTTGAGATCGTTGGGCGGAAACTGACCGCGTATATCGGCGGCGTCAAGGATGCGCGGGCTGTCGATCGCTGGATCGCCGGAGGCGAGATCTACGGCGACGCGGAGAGCCGGTTGCGGTTCGCCTTTCAGGTGGCGCGCACCTTGAGCGAGCACGATTCGCCCGCCGTCGTGCAGGCCTGGCTGACGGGCGTGAATCCGGAACTGGGAGACAGAGTGCCGCTGCGCCTGATGCGCGAGAATGAGATTGATGCGGTGGCGCCAGCCATCCTGAGCGCCGCCAGAGCATACCTCAGCGACAAGTAGACGGGTAATTTTTCTTAAACGATATGGTTAATATATTGCCTTTTTTGTCGTATAATGGAGATAAAGAGGCAACATATTGGCTGTATATCTCAGGACCGTGCAAGAGGTACAGACAGGAATTGCAGGGCGGTTCAAGGCCCGGCGTCTTGCCATGAACCTGACACAGAGCGAACTGGCGGCGCGCTCGGGCGTGACCTTCAGTTCGCTGAAGCGATTTGAGCGCGAAGGATTGATTGCGCTGGACTCGCTTCTGAATCTGGCCTTGGTGCTCAATTGCCTTGACGATTTCGACAAGCTGGCCGCGGAAAGCCAGCCCATCTCAGCCACCCAATCGCTCGACGCCCTGCTGGCCACGCCGGCGCGGCGGCGCGGAGCAACGGGCAGAAAAGGACGCAGCCATGGCGTATAAGCCGACAGAGTTGCTGACTGTCTATCTGGACGCGCGAACCAAGCCAGCGCCGCAAGGTTGGACGCCTCGCGTTCAAGGACAGGCAGATCCTTTTCGAGTATGACGCCTCATTCATCGCTTCGGGCATCGAGATTTCGCCGATCAAACTTCCTCTCAGGCCCGGCGTATCCATTGCCGACACTGCGATCTTCGACGGCCTGTTCGGCGTATTCAATGACAGTCTGCCGGACGGATGGGGCCGCCTTCTGCTCGACCGCACAGTGGAAAAATACGGTGTCCATCGCGGCCAACTGAATCCGCTCGACCGGCTGGCCTATGTGGGACGGCACGGCATGGGCGCTCTCAGCTATGAGCCGGAGCTGAGCCAGCAAACCGCCGACGATGCTCCGCTGGCACTCGACAAACTTGCTGAGGAATCAGCCGTCGTTCTGGCCGGAGAGAATGAAGAGGTCTTCGAAGATTTGCTGCGGCTCAATGGCTCTTCTTCGGGCGCCCGGCCCAAGATCGTGGCGCAAGTGAGCACCGACAAGAAAAGGATCATTCACGGCCAGCAGGAATTGCAACCGGGCTTCGCGCACTGGATGATCAAGTTTCCGTCTTCCCAGGACGCGCGGGACGCGGGAGCTATCGAATACGCCTATAGCCTGATGGCAAAGGATGCAGGCGTGGAGATGCCTGAGACTCATCTTTTCCGTACGAAAAGGAACAAATACTTCGGCACAAAACGCTTCGACCGGGACGGAGATGCCCGCATCCACATGCATAGTCTTGGCGGCTTGATCCATGCCGATCATCGCACGTCCCAGCCTCGACTACGACATGGTTCTGCGCGTGACCCTGGCGTTGACCAGGAATATCCAGGAAGCAGAAAAGGTCTATGCGCTGGCCTGCTTCAACGTTCTTGCTCATAACCGCGACGATCACGTGAAGAATTTTTCGTTCCTGCTGAACGCAAGAAACGAGTGGATCTTCGCGCCTGCCTATGACCTTACCTTTTCCTATGGCCCGGGCGGAGAGCAAAGCATGCTCGTCATGGGAGAGGGAAGGAATCCCGGCGCAGCCCAACTTCAGGCATTGGGCAAACAGCATGGGATAAAGAACGCGCAGGAGATTCTGGCAAAGGTAAAAACGGCCGTGGCCAACTGGCGCCGCTATGCCGAACAGGCAGACGTATCGCGAAAATCCACCCAAGAGATTGCTGGCAAGATCAAGTTGCAGTGATTGTCTGCATTTTTCTGTTCAGGCTCGCAGCCGGGTCGGGAACGAAAGCGTGTTCATCATCAAGCAGCCTTTGCGGCCTTCTTCTTCGCCTTGGGCAGTGGCGCAACCGTGGCGTTCATGTTTGCTTTGAATCTCCCTTCAATGCGGCCCATCGCTTGATCTGCGCCTGCCGGACGCGCTCCCGCCCCTCTGCGCTCATCTTGCGGCGCTTCCTGGTCTTCTGAACCTTCGGAGCAACAACAGTAGCAACCTTCGCGGGCCGGCCGGGCTTGCGCTTGGCGACAACTGCGCCCGATGCGCTCAATAGAGCCTTGGCCTGTTCAAGGCAAGCGATCTCGTGTCGATTGCGGCAAGAATATCTTTCACCATGGTGCGCGTAGCACCTCCCCCAGAAGAATACACGACCTGATTCAAAACCCAGAGTTCATCGACCAGGGAGGAACCATGGCCAGCGACGCGGCGCGGTTGAAGATGGGCTTTTACCCGCTTCCGGAAAGCGAAGCCGTGCGGCTTCGCGCACTGCTCAGTTTTGCTGGCCAGGCGTCGGTTGTCGATCCCTGTGTAGGGCAAGGAGCGGCGCTCGAAATCGTAACGCATGACGCGGATGTGCGCCGTTACGGCGTCGAACTCGATGCCGAACGAGCGGCTGATTGCTCAATCAAAGGGCATCGAGACCATCCAGGGCAACGCCTTCGACGCCGTCGCCAAGCCGGAGTCCTTTTCGCTGCTCTATCTGAATCCGCCCTACAATTCCGAGATCGGCTCCATTTCGCGAATCGCAGAATGGAGGCCGGTGTTCCTGGAACATACCTACCGCTGGCTGGTGATGGAAGGCGTTCTGATCCTAGTGATTCCATACGAGCGATTGCACTGACTGTTCCGGCATCCTTGCTTTCCCGCTTCACCCAGCTCGCCGTTCTTCCGCATGACAGATGAGGAATCGGCCAAGTACCGGCAAATCGCGGTGCTTGGCCTGAGGCGCGGACGTCAGAGGAGCGGCCGTTGAGGAACAACAAACGGCAACTTCTGATGTTTTGGACTCTATGGCAGCTTCCAAGGGGTTCCCCGAGTTGCAGCCAGGCGCGTGCCCACCCTATTCCATTCCTCCGTGCTGGCGAGGCGGAGCTGAGCTATCGCGGCCTTCCGTACGACTTGTTGGAAGACTTGTTGCCGCAATCGGGCGTCGGGGAAACAGGCGGCGCCGCTGCTGATGCCGCACGAGGACGTTGCGACTGGCCGGCCCATCACACCGCTGCATGGCGGCCATGTCGGGCTTCTGTGCACCGCGGGGTTGCTGAATGGTGTCTTCGGCCAGGGAGACGACCGGCACATCGCCCGCTGGCGCTCGGTCAAGCATGTAACGACATTTGTGGAACAGGACGGAGGACGCCGAGATCATCCACCACCGAGAGCGGTGGGCCAACGAGTTGTACCTGGTCTACGCCGATGGGAGAACGCTGAAGCTGACTGAGACGCCTGGCGAAGAAGGAGGACGAAGCCAATGGAGAATGCACACCTGCGGCTCGGGCTGCTTGAGTATGGTGCGCATCACGGAAAAGGCCTCGACCCGCATTCGCCTGC